>CAVQIV010000001.1:0-633724 GCA_963712665.1 Thermoanaerobaculaceae bacterium
CCGCCGCTGCTGACGGTGGAGGATCTTCGCGACCCAGAGGCCAAGTCCCGAACCCGGAATTTTCCCGACGTGACGCGGCCCCCGGAAAAAACGCTCAGAAGCCTTCTTTTCTTCGCAGTCAGGCCAACGCCATCACCCCGTCGTGCACCGATATCAGTAATTCCGCGTCCTTGACGAACGCGGAGACCTCAATCGTCAGATGGTGGGGCCGGGAACTTTGCCGCGTTGGCGATGATCTGACTGAGCGCCTGCTCGACCAGGACAGGATCGATAAGCACGAGCGGCAGATTGCCGCCGAGATTCAACTCGACGCGGCGATCGGGATAGCGCAGCCGCATGCGTTCGACCGCGGCATCGACGATGGCGGTCGGATCCGTCCAGGAATGCAGCCCCTGGCTCGTGATCAAGGCGGCATCGAGCAGGTTCTGGATGTCGCTGTTCAACCGCATCACCCGTTTCGGCGGTTGATTTTGGTGCGCGAACGCAAAACCCGGCCACGCCGAAGTAGCACCGGCGAGAACGCCCAGAAATTCCCGCCGCTTCAAGCGATCCCCCTGCGCGCTGATATCCGACGCTATCGCAGAATTTGCACCGTGGACAACCGACCCGACGCGGCCCCCACCGGAGCGGATATTCCAGCGGGAAATCATGTCAGGGGGCGTGCTTCAAAGCATTCTGACCCGCGGTCCCCGCCGGGAGCTGAGGGTCACGAGTTCGGTCACCGCCCAGACCAACGCATCGAGACGGTCAGGCCGGGACGTCCTAGTCCTTGCCCTAGTCCTTGCCCTAGTCCTTACCCTAGTCCTCACCCTAGTCTTGCCCTAGTCCTTGCCCTCGAACTTCAACGAGACCCTGACTTTGGCGCGATAGGCCTCAACCTTTCCGTTGTCGAGCTGCATGTCCAGCTCGACGACCTCCGCGAACTCGCAGTTCCCGCAAAGTCTTGCCCGCGCGGTCCACGGCGGCCTTGGCCGCCTTCTCCCACAACTCCGTGCTGGTTCCGACTAACGTGATCACTTTGTAAACGGAATCAGGCATCTCTACCTCCTTTGAACGCCTCCGAAAAAACAGCGAAGCCAATCGAAGTGACGTAGACGCTCGCACATCGCACGTCGGCTCGGCAATGAGGGAAACCCGGCGCGCCTATCAGTGCGGAGGAAACTCGAGCGCGCAGGTGAGCCCGTCCCGCTCGTATCGCAGCGTGGCCGAACCACCCATCTGCGCCGTAAAACCCTTTTCGATCAGGGTGGAACCGAAACCGACACGATCCGGCTTGCCGACCGGCGGGCCTCCCGATCCACGCCAATTGAGGTTCACCGTATCGTGCGGCTCAAGCGTCCAGCTCACGGTCACGCGACCCACTGGTCCAGACAACCTCCATATTTCGCCGCATTGGTCGCCAGCTCATGCAAAACAAGCGACAGCATCACGACCGCGCGCGAAGACATCGGCACCGAAGGGCCATCGAAGGCGATGCGATGGGGGCTCGCGCTCGCAAAGGGCTCAAGCGTTGCTGCGACAACCTCCCCGATGTCCGCACCTTCCCACTTCTTTGCGCTGAGCACATCGTGCGCGCGTCCGAGCGAGGACAGTCGCGCATCGAACTTGTTGCGCGATGCCGCATCGGTTCCGCTACGGAAGGTTTGTGAGGCGAGCGACTGCACGGTGGCGAGCGTGTTCTTCACGCGATGATTGATTTCGTCGATCAGCAGCTCATGCAGCGTCTCCGCGCGCGCAATCGTGGTCGCCATGCGGATGGCGAAGGCTAGCCCGATGCCCAGCATCGCGATGCCGATCGCGGCCGTCAGCAGAAACGTCCGCACCGCAGGCGCGACCAATGTCTTTTCGGCGATGCCGGCTGCCGGAATCCATCAGGTCAGATCGGAATGAACGAAGGCCGTGAGGAGCGGCACGCCTTCAAGCGAGGTCGTCCGGCCTGGCCTTCCTTGGCGCTGAACATGACCGAAAAGAGGCTGGGGGACGCATGCCGCCCTATCGTCGTCTCCGGGTTCGGCACGCGCGCGAAATTGGCGCCCTGCTGATCGAAGATGGAGATCGTCCATTCATCGTTCGGTTTCTGCTGTTCGATGCGCGCGCGAGCGGAAGCTTCCGAAATCGCCGCGCATCAATGATTCCGACCCGGCGAGAACCGTGAGGCCGGCGATGCCCTGCATCTCGCGGTCGAGGATGAGCTGGATGCTGCGCGTGTTCTGCAGCACGCGGGCGAAGGCGTCGCGCTGGTCCTGCCTATAGTGCTGATAGACGATAGCCGCGGCAAATCCGATCAGCGGAAGAATGGTGCCTGCAACCAATATGGCGAGCCGCAAACGGAGCGACAGACTGCGGCGCATTGATGTTGGCCAAGGCCCCCGACGGTAAGGTCAGTTTTAGCAAGTGCGCCCTTTGACGGCCAAGCACCGCACCTGCCGTGGAACTTTACGTGCCGCGCGCCCGCAACACCGACTCGATCGAGATGCGCGACCAAGGCGCCGTGCGCTCGCGGAAGGCGGTGTACGACGCATGCACTTTGGCGGTGATCGCGTTGCGGCCGGCAAGCTCGCCCAGCACCTCGTTCGCCTGCTTGCGCGCGGCGACGACAGATCGTCGGGAAAGGCCGCCAGCTTGACGTTGTGCTCGGTCACCAGCGCTTCGAGCGCCTCCGCGTTGAGCCGCTCCATCTCGGAGAGCGCGTAGGTCGCTTCCGCCGCGCAGGCATGCGAACGATCACGCTTTGAGTTCGTCGGAGAGCGCATTCCAGGCCTTCAGCGACACGATGCATTCGCCGGTGCCGTTCGGCTTGTTGAAGCCGGGCAGTAATAGATCGGCGCGACGCGATAGAGCCCGAGCGCGATGTCGGTGCCGGGGCCGACGAATTCGGCGCGCGTCGATCACGCCGGATTGCAGGCTGACGGAGGATTTCGCGCCGGCGGCGTGGTCTGCGGCGTGGCGCCGAGCCGGCGATAGACTTCGCCGCCGAGGCCGAGCGAGCGGATCTTCAGGCCGCGCATGTCGTCGAGGCTGCTTGATCTCGCGGCGGAACCAGCCGCCCATGCAGACGCCGGTGTTGCCGCCCATGAACGGCTTCACGCCGAACGGCGCGTAGAGCTCGTCCCACAGCGCCTGCCCGCCGCCGGCCTCGACCCAGGCGACGTGCTCGTTCGGCGTCAGCCCGAACGGCACGGTGGTGAAAAAGGCCGCGGCCGGCATCTTGCCCTGCCAGTAGAACGAGGCGGTGTGGCCGATCTCGGCGACGCCGCCGCCGACGGCGTCGAGCACCTCGAAGGCCGGCACGACCTCGCCCGCCGCGTGCACGGTGATCTCGAGCCGGCCGCCGGACAGAGCGCGATGCGCTCGGCGACGCGCTCGGCCGACATGCCGGGACCCGGCAGGCGCTTCGGCCACGAGGTCACCATGCGCCAGCGCTTCGTTTGCGCGCGCGCGACTGCGGAGCGGCGCGGCGAACGCCCGCTGCGACGGCACCAGCGCGCGATAGCGAGATTCCGTCGTGCGCGTCGTCATGCGGCTTCTCTCCACCAGTGCGTGAAAATGATGCACCGGTCCGTGGCCGTGGCCGATCGTGAGTTCGTCCGCGGCAGCGATCGCGGCGGTGACATAGGCCTTGGCGTCGCGCGACCGCTTCCGCGAGGCAGGCCCTTCGCGAGCCCGGCCGCGATCGCCGACGACAGCGTGCAGCCGGTGCCGTGCGTGTTCTTGTGTGCGATGCGCTCGGCGGCGAAGCGCGCGACGCAGTCGGCTCGATCAGCAGGTCGACGCTTTCGGCGCCTGCGCCGTGCCCGCCCTTGATCAGCACGGCTTGCGCGCCGAGCGCGAGCAAGCTCCCGCGCCTGCGCTTCGCATCTCGCGCTTCGTTGTGCGCGATCGGCGCGCCGAGCAAGCGCCGCCGCTTCCGGCAGGTTGGGCGTGATCACCAGCGCCCGCGGGAATAAGATCCGTTGCGCAGCGCGTCAATCGCTTCCGGCGCGAGCAGACGGTCGCCGGAGGTCGCGACCATCACCGGATCGAGCACGATGTTTGTTTGCGCCGTGCGCATCGAGCCCGTCCGCGACGGCCTCGATCGTCGCCGGTCTGCGACAGCATGCCGATCTTCACCGCGTCGACCGCGAGATCGGAGAACACCGCATCGATCTGCGCCGCGATGAAATCCGCCGGCACGTCGTGGATGCCGTGCACGCCCTGCGTGTTCTGCGCGGTCAGCGCGGTGATCACGGAAGCGCCGTAGACGCCCAGCGCGGAGAAGGTCTTGAGGTCGGCCTGGATGCCGGCGCCGCCGCTGGAATCCGAGCCGGCGATGGTGACGGCGATCGCGGTCATGGCTGTCCTCGCCGCGCGAGACCGCTATCGACCGACGCGCGCAAGTCTTTTGCCGCTGCCCGCCGGATCCGGCGCGAGCGACAGCGCGGAAATCACCGCCACGCCGTCTGCGCCGGCCGCGATAACGTCGGCGGCATTGCCCGCATCGATGCCGGCGATGGCGCAGATGGGATAATGCGGGCTCGCGCGCGCGAACGTCTGCGACGATCGCGCGCAGACCATCAATGCCGATCGGCGGCTCCGTATTGTCCTTCGAGGTGGTGCCGTAGACGCCGCCGATCGCCGACATAATCGAGCAAATCGAGCGGCGCAACTTTCGCCTGCTCCACGGTCTTGATCGCACAACCCGATGATCGCGCTGCGGCCGAGCAGCCGTCGCGCATCGTCAGCCGCCATGTCGTCCTGCCCGACATGCACGCCGTCCGCTTCCGCCGCCAACGCGACATCGACGCGATCGTTGACGAGCAGCGGCACACTGTTCGGCTCGAGCACGGCGCGCATCGCGCGCGCCTCCTCGATCATGCGCTCGCGTCGAAGCCATGTTTGTCGCGCAACTGGACCAGCGTCGCGCTGCCCGCAATGCGCCGCGCGAGTTCGACCAGCGTGCGGCCGCCCGGAACCGCCGGATCGACGAGAGCATAGAGGCGCAGGTCGATGTCCATCAGCTTCACCTTTGCACGGGCGATGAGCGTCGGCCCGTCGAGGTTGTAGAGTGCGTCAATGATTGAAACGGCAAAGCTGCCCGGGCCAGCCGAATTTTCGCGCGGCCAGTTCGCCAGCAACATTGAACATCAGCAGTGCCGCAGCAGTCGCAAGCAAACGCGTCAGACTCCATCGCAAAGACACGCCGCGACCAACGCCGAACCTGCGCAACCCATGGCGGTTACCCGCGCCATCAGCGGATGGCCGTTCGCGATCGGAGACGGTTTGCTCGCCGTCAGTGACAAGATCCGACTCGCCGGAAAGCCCGACGACGGTCTGGCTGATCGCGCGCATAGGTCACCGCGGCGTCACACAATGGCTTGCCGCCGGCGAGCGTCGAAAATTCGGCGCGATTGAGCCGGATCGCCGCCGGACGCCGGCGCAATCAGTTCGCGCGCAAATGCGGCACGCGCTCGGAGCCGGTCGACGAATACCGGGATCGAGCACCCAAGGCAGCGTGTTCGACTCGTCGCGGCCTCCACAGCGATCGTCATTGCCTCGCGCGCGTTCCCCGTCGAACGTGCCGAGATTGACCAGAAGCGCTTGCGCGCGGAGACGAAAGAGCCGACTTCGTCCGTCGACAGCGTCATCGAGGGAACGCGCCTGCGGCCAGCAGCGCATTGGCGGTGAAATTCTGCGCGACCGTATTGGTGATGCAATGCACGCGCGGCGCGTCGCGCGCGCAGGCGCGTCAAGATGTCGGCCGCGCTCTGCGCAAACTCGCGCGACGCTCTTGGGGGTGATGCATCTCTGGTCCCTCCGCCGGCATGACCCGGATCAGGTTCGTTGGGTTGGCTGACGCCTCTCAGCCCGGCGACTGCCGGGCACCCCACGAGATTGCTGCTCAAATACCTAGTCTGCACGCCGCCCCAACGCAAGGGCGTCCACGCTGGCCGCCTTGCCAGATACCCTTGTTTTTGCTGGATTGCAGGCAGCCTTTGGAGATCCCGATGACCCCGTTTTTCGTGCAGATCAAATGCAATCTTGGAAAATCCTACCAAGTGGCCAACCAGCTAGCCGAAGCGGAAATCGCCTCCGAGATTTATTCGACTGCAGGTGATTTCGACCTCCTGGTGAAATTCTACGTCGATAGCGGGACCGATATCGGCCACTTCGTCAACGAGAAGGTGCAGTGCATCCCTGGTATCAAGGACACGCGCACCATTATCACCTTCAAGGCCTTTCAGGCCTGAAGCGCACTATCGAGGCGGGATCCGGATCAGATCGTCAAGCTGCGGCTGTGTCAGTTCCGCGGCGTAAATTTCAGCGCGACAGCATCCTTCACGATCGTGTCGAGCCCAGTAATCTTGTCCGGCTCGATCGCCGACCGCGGGAAAAAATCATCGCGCGTGCGCTTCGCCTTGGCTTCAGTGATCTTGAGCCAGTCCGAATAGATATTCAGCGCGTTCGGATCGGTGTACATGAAGTTCACTGTCTCACGATAGGCTTTCATGTAGCGATCGACCACATCCTTGATGCGCCTCAGATAATCAGCATTGACGATATTGAGTCGCACCGTCTGGCCTTTGAAAGCCTCGGCATCGTTGCCGGTCGCAATGATGCGAATTTGTTTTTCGTCAAGCTGATCCAGCCCGAACGGCGGCGCCGCCCAGCCGACATCGATTTGCCCTGACATGACCGCTGTCAGGTTTGCGGCCGGCCCGCCCATCGCGGTCGGCTTGCCTTGAGCTGGTATTGCTTCATGAAGGCCGTAACGATGCCGTGGGTCGAGGACCCGTTCGTCGAGTAGGCAAGCGTCTTGTCGTCGGTGTCCTTGAGCGACTTGATCGGCGAATCCGCCTTTACATACCAGTAAAGGTCATTGGCGCCCGTTGTTTCCGCGCCGATCACGCGCACGGGCGCGCCCTTTGAATAGGCGCTGAGCACGCCCATCACACCGGCGGCAATGCCGATATCGACGCTGCCTGAAATCACCGCCTGCTGGGTCTCGCCCGCGCCATTGGTGTAGATCATCTCCAGCTCCAGACCATGTTTCTTGAAGATGCCCGCAAGTTGGCCGACTCCGACATCGAGGTATCCCAGTTGCCGCGTTGGCCGATGGCGAGTTTCACCTTGTCGTGCCCCGAGGCGGACATTCCGTCAACAATGTCAGCGCCGCGAGTGCGGACGCGAGGGACACGTTTTTTTCTCATCTGAATCCTCCCTAGAGTTTCTTTGCCGCTATTTTGCGGCTTGTGGTTGCCTGGCAATGCGCTCGAGCGGTGCTTCGCTGCCGCCGCCAAGACTCCGCCAATTCGTTGTTTTCGGAACGACGCCTTCGTACGAGCTGATGGTCGCGTGCCTGATATGCGGTTCGGTGGTCCCGATCGCCTGTCCCTTGCTGTCGCATATTGCGGGCTGCTTCCACCATCAAACGCCGAAATGCAACCACCGCCACGTCGCTGGCGCCGACACGCTCTTTGGAGCGATCGCTGATCGGACCCATCAATTCCCACATGGCGATGTCCTGGTTTGGAATCCCACTGATGCCGGTGAAATTGCCTTGCTTCATCGCCGCGCGGTCCTGACGCGTAAAGATTGTCGCGCGTACGCACGCCGTCGAAATTGTGTCAACGTCGACGCCCCATTGCAACACATTGAATTTGCGCCACGCATCGGCATCGATCCCGGGCTTGTCGGCACCGTTCCATGCGATGAAATAGAAGATCGTGTTGTGATCATCTTCCGGCGTCAGCAAAGTCGCAACATTATGCACATTGTTCGGGGGGATCAGCGCGGTGTATGGCGCTATATAGACCGTGGTGCGGATATAGTCGTGCGTCGCTTCGTTCATGATCGGGCGCCGGATCGCCGCATAACGAAATCCGTAGCTGGTCCGTTCAATTTGAAAGCGCGGCGCCTTGTCATTCGACGGGCGTAGCCAGTTGGCTTCGGTCGCCTTGGCACTGTCGACTTGTGCGGGCACCATGTCGGATGAGTGAAGGCTCGAGGAATGTGCGGAATCAATCTGTCCTTCGAGGATCTGCGCCCAGTTGCAGCGGACCCGCACTTTCGTTGCGCTGACGCGAGCATCGGCTGTTGGCGCAAAGGCTGGCGCTTCGAATTCACGCATCTCTTCCGGCGGACCCATATACGCCCATACAAATCCACCGGCTTCACGCGCGGAATAGGCTTTGTGCTTGAGCGTTCTGGAATGAGGCTGTTGGGAGGCTCGGACGCCATTTCCACAACATTGCCTTCCACGTCAAATTTCCAGCCATGATAGAGGCAACGAAGGCCGCACTCCTCATTGCGTGCGAATACCAGCGACGCGCGGCGATGCGAGCAGAATTCGTCGAGTACGCCGACCCGGCCTCTGCTATCGCGGAAAACGACCAGATCCTCGCCAAGCAGCCGGACCTTGACCGGAGCCCCGTCGGGCTCGGCGATTTCCTCCGAGAGGCACGCCGCAATCCAGTGGCGGCGCATGATCTGCCCCATCGGTGCGTCGCCTTCGACACAGCACAGAAGGTCATTTTCTTCGGCGGTCATCATGGCGGCGTTTCCTCGCCAGGCGCGGTTGCAGAATTCTGTCGCGCGCTCTTTCTTAGATATCTAAGATTAGAGTACGGAAAGTCCGGATCTTGTCGAGGGTTGGCGTTAACACCGCAGGCGAACGTAAGCTTCGCCTCGGCGTGGCGGGACTTGGCCGCGCATTTACCGTGATGCTTCCGACATTTACCGCTGACCCGCGCGTCACACTGGTCGGGGCGGCGGATATGCGCGCCGAGGCACGAAAGCGTTTCGCCGAGGAGTTCTCCGCCAGTAGTTACGCAGCGATGGAAGAGCTTTGTGCCGACCCGACGGTCGAGGTGATTTATGTCGCGACGCCACACCAATTCCACGCCCAGCATGCGGTGCTGGCTGCGCGTCACAGCAAACATCTGCTCATTGAAAAGCCGATGGCGCTGACACTTGAGGAATGCACAGCGATCATCGATGCCGCTCGCAATGCAGGCGTGCATCTTGTAGTCGGCCACAGCCATTCATTCGATGCGCCGATCCGTCACCTGCGAAATTTGGTCAAAAGCGGTCGATACGGCAATGTGCGGATGATCAATGCCATCAACTACACTGACTATCTTTATCGTCCGCGCCGCCCCGAGGAGCTCGATACCGCGTTAGGCGGAGGCGCGATCTTCAACCAGGGATCACACCAGGTGGACATTGTACGGCTGATCGGCGGCGGCCGCATCGAGAGCGTGCGCGCGGCATCCGGCGCCTGGGATAAAGCGCGCCCCACTGAAGGCGCCTATGCGGCTTTGCTCACGTTCGCGAACGGCGCCTTCGCATCCCTCACCTACAGCGGCTACGGCAATTTCGATTCGGATGAATTTCAAGGCTGGATCGGGGAGATGGGGCAGAAGAAGTCACCTTATGCCGGTGCGCCACGGCGTCGTTTCGACAATGAGCGAGACGAAGTTGCATTCAAAAACGCCCGCAACTACGGGGGTCCTGAATTCCCCTCCTCCGCAATGCAGGATCTCGCGCACCAGCATTTCGGCACATTGCTGGTGAGCTGTGAGCAGGGGGATCTGAGAGCGCTCCCCGGTGGGGTGGTGATCTATCGAGATGGATCGGCGCAACTCGACGCATTGCCGGCGCCGAAGATACCCCGCGTGGAAGTTATCGATGAGCTTTACGGCGCAGTGGTCCAAGGTCGACCCCCTCTGCACGATGGCGCTTGGGCGATGGCGACGGTGGAAGTTCTGTTGGCCATCCTGCGATCCGCCCGCAAAAAATCCGAAGTGCGTCTCAGTCATCAGGTTGGAAAATGACGCGCCCGGCTCCCGGCACAGAAACGATCCTGCGTCATTGGCGTGAAGCGGTGCCGGACGATCGCCTAGCGCATCTAGTAAAGGACGCGACGCGGGCGCTCGTGCGTGCGCTGCAGATGCGACTGGCGGAGCATGCGGTTTCGTTCGGGCATTGGACGTTCTTGCGCATTCTGTGGGAATGCGACGGTCTGACCCAGCGCAAATTGAGCGAGCAGGCCGGCGTGATGGAGCCGACGACATTCTCTGCGCTCAACGCGATGGAGCGCCTGGGCTACGTCACCCGCCGCAGGCGGGACGGCGACCGCAAGAAGGTCTACGTATTCCTCACGCAAAGGGACGGCGGCTGCAAGAAAAATTGGTGCCGCTCGCCGAAGAGGTCAATCGCATCGCCGTGAGCGGCGTGCCCTCAGACGACATCGCCGCCACACGCCACGTGCTGCTCGGCATCATCGAAAATCTGGCGCGGGACGAACAGGCCGCCGATATGCGAATGCCGTCGACCCGTGATCTGGTGCGCCTGAAAGCGGGCTCCAAAAATCGACGCAAGCGCCCACGACAGTGAGATGCTGCTCAAGTGGATTGCGGCGGGCCTTCCGCCGCGCGAGCGCGTTGCAGACCGAGCTGGCGCTCGCGCCAGATCACGAAAAGCCCGGCGCCGGTGACAATGGCCGCGCCCAGATAAACCAGTTTTTCTGGCAATTCGCCGAATAGCCAGTAGCCAAGCAGCAATGCCCATAACATCGACGATTAGTCGAAGGGCGCCACGACCGATGCAGCCGCATAGCGATAGCTCTCGGTAAGAAAAATATGCGCGAGACCGCCGAGAAATCCGAGTGCAATCAGCGCGGTCAGCTCGGACAAAGTCGGAGAATGCCACGCGAATGGCAACGTCAGCGACCCCGACAATCGCGCAGATGAGCGAGAAGTAGAAGACGATCGATGACGTGGTTTCATTTTGCGTAAGTCGCCGAGTTTGGATGACCGTTCCGGCATTGCAAATCGCGGAAGTGAGCGCGAACGCAGATCCGATGGCAGCGACTGATGCAACGCCAGCCCCGCATAGTGGCTCAAGTCGAAATGCGGAATGAGCATGACGATCACCCAACAAAGCCGGCGATCACCGCCGACCAGCGATAGATGCGCACGCGCTCTTTCAGCACGAGTGCAGCAAGGGCAACCGTAATGAGCGGCGATGCAAATGAAATCGCGGTCGCATCGGCGAGAGGCAGGCGGGTGAGCGCCGAGAAATTGGTGAACATCCCGCAGACGCTGAGCGTACCACGCCCAAGCTGGCCGAGCGGCCGGCTCGTACGCACTGCCGATGCCAGTTCGCCACGAAACGCATAGATAACCACGACAGGGACAATTGCGAAAGCGCTGCGAAAAAACACCATTTGGCCGACCGGCGCGACGTCGCCCAGTTGGCGCACCAATGCCGACATTCCCGCAAACAGCAACGCGGAGATTAATTTAAAACCATAGCCTTGAGGGGATTCATGGGGCGAGGTTGCAATTCGACCTACATTACGACGATCGCCGGAAATATCCCCGCGAATATGCAAAATGTCGGCCCCTATTTTCCGGATGCAGAGCCGCCGCCTGGCGGCAGAGCCTTGATGTAAGTCGCCATCGCTTCGCGATCGGCTTCGCTCAATTGCGCGGTATTTCGCACGACCTCGGCCATGGAGCCGCCGACAAAATCCGCATCCGGCGTCATCCCCGTCGTGAGTGTGTCGGCGATGTCCTTCACGGTCCAATTCTTAAGTTTCTGCTGGGTGATATTAGGCACCCCGCCCTGCCCGTCCGGACTTGGGCCGCCGGTGAAACGCTGGTTCCGCTTGATGGCTCCCAGCATATTGCGTGGAGAGTGACATTCCGCGCAGTGTCCCGGAGCGTTTATCAGGTAGGCGCCGCGATTCCACTGTGCCGTTTGAGAAGGATCCGGTGCAAAAGGCCGACCGTCGAGGAAAAGCAACTTCCACAATCCGAGTGTGCGCCGGATATTGAACGGAAACGGCAAAGCATGGTCGCGGACCTTGCCGGTCACTGCCGGCAAGGTTTTCAGATAGGCGAAGAGGTCGCGAATGTCCCCGAGATCATTCGCTGATACGAGGTGTAGGGAAACGCCGGGAAACAGGTGCTCGCCCGTCGGCGATGTTCCCTTCACCATGGCGGTGACAAATTGCGCTTCGGTCCAGGCTCCGATGCCGTCGGTGCGATCGGAAGAAATATTGGGGACATAGAACGTTCCGAACGGCGAGCCCAATGCCAATCCGCCGCCGAGCCTGGTCTTGTCTTCTTGTTTGGGGACCGCGTGACAGGATGCGCAACCACCCGCGTGGAACATTATCTTGCCGTTCGCGAGATCGGGTGTATGGGGCGCCAGAACACTCGCCGGCACGGTTTCCGGAATTGTGAGTAACCAAAATGCCACCAGCGCGAGTGCGGCAACGACCACCGTCCCGACGACGACAAGCTTGCGCCCCATATTGAACTCTCCGGCAGAACTATTCTGGCGGTTTTCGCGAAAAGCGAAAGGGCGGAGCGTCTTTAGGACGGCCCGCCCTCATTGTAACGCCGCAATCACAACTCAGCTTTTTTTGATACGGTAGAGTTCGTGGCAACCGACGCAGTTCTTGGCGAACTCCGGAAACGTCGCTTTGAGGCTGTCGAGATCCTTTACCGACACACTTGCAGCCTTGGCGTCGTTGCCGAGCTTGACGAACTTGGCCTTAAAGTCCGGTATGTCTTCCCAAATTTTTGGCGAAGCCGTCGTCTCTCCACCCATCTTCGAATTGTCGGGGAAAAGACCGGGCATCTTGGCTGCGGCGTCTTCAAAAGTGGCGAATGCCTTTTTGGCGGTCGGCAGATCAAAGGGCGCTTCGCCTTTGATCATTTTTGCCAAGGCCCCGGCGGCCTGCCCATTGGACTTCATTATCGCCTTTCTGGCGGCGATCGGATCCTGCTGGCTAGAGACCGCGGTCGTGCCCAAGGCAAAAATGACGACCGCCGCAAAGGCGGAAACAATTTTCATTCAGTCCTCCCTTCAAGCTTTCCAGTCTCCCGCAAACACCCGGTGGAAAGCCTTATTCCGGAACTCAAGCTACCGCGCGGCGCTCCGCCTGATCACGAATTTGTGATCTCAGAATCCTCAATCAAATTGGGGATTTCTGGGCGGTATTGATGGCTTCCCAAATGCGGCGGGGAGTTGCCGGCATGTCGATATGCCTGACCCGGTGACTGCGCCAAAGTGCATCGATGATCGCATTCATGATGGCCGGGCACGAACCGATGGCGCCCGCTTCACCAGCGCCTTTGACACCGAGCGGGTTGGTCTTGCACGGTACATTGCGTGTCTCGAAGACGAAGTCAGGCGCATGGTGGGCGCGCGGCATGGCGTAGTCCATCAGGCTCGCGCTTAGTAGCTGGCCTGTCGAGGAATCGTAGACCGTATCCTCCATCAATGCCTGGCCGATCCCCTGCACGGCTCCCCCGTGCACCTGGCCTTCGAGCAACAGCGGATTGAGGGTAGCGCCGAAGTCATCGACGACCACATACCGCATAATGTGCGTTGTGCCGGTGTCCGGATCAACCTCGACTTCGGCGATATGCGTGCCGTTCGGATAAGTCGGTGGTTCAACGCTGAATTCCTCTTCCGCGCGCAATTTATCCGTCGAAGCCATCGGATGCGCCGCGAGATCGGCAAATGAAATGACGCGATCGGTGCCTGCGATCCGGACTGAACCATCCACAATCTCAAGGTCACCTGTCGCAGCTTCGAGAGCGTCAGCTGCAATCTGTTTGATCTGCTCGGCAAGTTTTTTGGTTGCGCGGTCGACAGAAACGCCACCGACGGGGATCGAACTCGAGCCGCCAGTGCCGGCGCCGCTTTTGATACGGTCGGTGTCACCCTGAATTACGCGCACGCGCTCGGGCGGCAGATCAAGACGCTCGGCGATAAGCTGGGCATAGGATGTGGCGTGTCCCTGGCCAGTCGACTGCGAGCCGATCAGCAAAGTCACGCCACCATCCGGATCGAGAGTAAGGTTCGCGGTCTCCGGACCGTTATTGCCGCAAGCTTCGACATAGGTCGCGATGCCGATGCCGCGCAATCTGCCGGCACGCTTCGACTGCATCGCTCGCTTGTTGAACCCATTCCACTCAATAAGTTCCTGCGCGCGCCCGAGCGTGCCAGCGAAATCGCCTGAAATCATAAACTTTTCCGGTCGGCGTCTTGTACGGGAGCGCCTTCGGCTTGATCAGATTTTTCCGGCGTAAGACGTCTGGCGCGATGTTGAGGTCGTGAGCTACGGCATCGACAACGCGCTCAATCAGATAGGACGCTTCCGGGCGACCGGCGCCGCGATAGGCGTCGACCGGGACCGTATTGGTATAGGCCGCACGGAGCCGCGCGTGCGCGACCGGGATGTCATACGGACCCGTGGCCATGCCGAGGCCGAGCCAGGGAATGTAAGGCGCATAACAAGAAAGGTAGGCGCCCATATCCGCGATAATGTCGAGTTCGAGCGCTAGGAAACGTCCCTTATCGTCGACAGCCAGGCGGGCGGTGGAGATGTTGTCGCGTCCATGGCTATCGCCAAGAAAATGCTCGGTTCGGTCGCATATCCATTTGACCGGGTGACGAACCCGTTCGGCAGCTACGGCTGCGAGCGCATATTCGCGATAGGGGAATAACTTGGTGCCAAATCCACCACCGACATCCGGCGTCACTACTCTCATCTTATCGGGCGGCAAGTTCATCACCGCGCCGCCGATAATGTTGCGAATAATATGACTGCCCTGGCTGCTGAGCGTCAGCGAATAACGCTCACCATCGTACTCGGCGACCACGCCGCGCGTATCGAGATAGTTGGTTACGAGCCGCTGATTGACGATTGTCAGCTCGACAATGTGCGCAGCTCTGGCGAAAACCTCTTTCGTCGCTTGCGCGTCGCCAGCCTTGGTTTCAAACGCGAGATTCTCGGGGCGATCGTCCCATACCTTAGCGGCGCCGGGCTTGAGCGCGGCAACAGCGCCGATGACATGCGGCAATGTTTGCCAATCGATTTCCAGCGCCTCGGCGCGTCCCGGCAGCCGGGACAGGCAACGGCGAGCGCGCAGGGGGCCGAGCCGCTCGGGCTCCGCGAGCTGCGCGTTCTCCAGCAGGCGCAGGTTCAGCCAGGCGTTCCCCTCGGGGCAGGCCGCGGCTGGAACGTAGGGAAGCAGCGCGAGCAGCCAGCTTTCTTTCTCCGCGCTCCACTCGCCGCCGAGGCGCGGCTGGACCCCGGACCGGCGAGGTGCTCCCAAGCTTCGGCCGCTCGTCCGGTATCGCGCGCCGTCCGCAAGGTGGCCAGCAGCAGATCCCCGCCGGCCGCGCCCAGGTCCTCAGGTATCAGATCGGCTGCGGGAACCAGCGGGTCCCACTCCCGGAGCTCTCCGCCGCAGCCCAGCTCTTCACCGAGAGAATGCAAACCTTGCAGCCGCTGGCGATCACCGCTCAGCGCGCAGGCGGCGGCGAAGCTCGCGTACGGACCCGGCTCCGCGACGTCGCTGAAGCGGCCCTCGGCGAAGTTGAAGACGGCGAAGACAGAGAGATACTCGTCCGGGCGGAGGTCGAGCGGCCGGCCGTCGCGCGGGCAGAGGACGAGCAGGTGGTGGGCGGCCGTCCGGTCCGCCGGTCGCCCTCCCAAGCCGGTGAGCGGCAACCAGTTGCGATCACTCTCGTAGGTGCAGAACGTCGTCCTGGCGCGCGCCGCGGGGGGAAGGAGGTCGAGGAGGGCCTCGACGAGCGCCAGCAGCTTCGCCCCAGTCGGCAAGGCACAGGAGGACCGGCCGCTCGACGGCCGCTGCGGCCAGAGCGGTGATGAGGGCGGGCAGGCGCTCACGGTACGGCTCCCAAGCCAAGCCCCAGCGCTCCAGCGCTCCCGCGGGCTCTGGGGCGGCCAGGACCGGCAGCGACGTGCCGTCGCCGGGGGCGCTCGCCAGGAACGTCCCGGAGCGGGCGAGCGCCAGCGGATTGGCGCCGAACACCGCCAGGTCCCCGGCGGCGAAGACCAACGAGTGGGCGAAGAAATTGCCGGTCCGCCCGTCATAGGTGAAGCCGGCGTAGCGCACCCGTGTGAGCGCGTAGAGGTCGGCAGCGAGGCAGTCGTAGCTCCAGACCACGGGAAAGGCGGCGAGGACCTCTTCGGGGACCCTCGGTCAGGCTCTCCACCGCGGCCCGCCACGCGGTCTCGCGCTCCACCGCGGTCTGGGGTGCGTGCCGATAGACGGCGTCACCGTAGTGCATGCAGACGCTTCCCAGCAGGCTGTGGAGGTCTGGCCCTACGCCGGCCGAGCAGGCGTGGATCTGGTAACCCGCGGCGCCGAGATCGAGCCCCTGGCCACGCGGTCGGTCGGTATAGGTCAACTGCTCGAAGGGCATGGCCGTCTCCTCATCGGATCGGAAGGACCCCCAGCTCGGCGAGCAGCCAGAGGAGGGGGTCCTCGACTCTCCAGGGCGAGATGTGACGGAACCGGTGGGTCACCGGATCGGGCGCGCAGCCGGTTGCCGACACGCCGAAGAAGGCATGGCGCGTGAAGCGTTGGGTCACGGTGTGATAGGCCGCCGGGCTCCAGGCCTGCACGTGCTCGGCCATCATCCCCGTCATGTCGGCGTGGGCCTCGCGGTCGAAGTAGCCGAGATGCCGGGAGTCGGTGCTCCACAGCCGGTTCGCGGCGATCAAGCCGGCGTCGCGCAGCACGTCGCACTTGGTGAGCGCCACGGCGACGGGTGTCGCGAGAGGGCCGGACCGGGCGACCACCCGGCCTTCCTCGAGCACCTGGAGCACCTTGCTCAGGATCGCGTTCGGCTCGGCGATCTTGTCGGCAGGGGGGAGGACGTGAGCCGGCAGCGCGTCCCGGACCGCCGGCACCTGGAGCGGATCGATCAGGAGGATGACCCCGGAGGCGATCCGGAGGTAGCGGAGCATCTGCTCTACGGTCTCCTGGCGGTCGAGGTTCTCTCCCGCGGTGTCGTAGAGCGCCAGGGTCACGGCGCGGTTGCGGGTCTCGCTGGCCAGAGCGCGCCGTCGAAGGTCAGGTCATAGATCAGGGGCGGGGGAGTGCCGACGGTCCTGGAGAACTCCAGCCCGTTGCCGAAGAGTGGTTCGTAGAAATCGCGGCGATAGCGCTCCTGAGTTTCCTCCGTCACCGGCAGGAGCGCAGGCCCGCAGGTCGCTGCCCAGCCTGCTCCTCGAGGCGCTTGACGAGCGAGGCGATGTAGTGGCTCTTGCCGCTGAATTTCGGCGCCGATCAGGCCGATGACCAGGCTCGCCTGGCCGCCGG
Organism: Thermoanaerobaculaceae bacterium; assembly: GCA_963712665.1. Taxonomy (GTDB): domain Bacteria; phylum Acidobacteriota; class Thermoanaerobaculia; order Multivoradales; family UBA5704; genus DATARR01. Next base: position 17,139 of record CAVQIV010000001.1, read on the forward strand.
CGGTGAAGAGGAAGGGAGTGGCGGTTGCGGGCAGAGCTTGCGGGTGAGGAGCTGCCCTTGGGCGTTCTGCGGAGGCTGGGGCGGCCGGTGCCAGGAGCGGTCGAGCCACCCGTAACGCGCGGGTACGGGGTCGCCGCCGGCGAAGGAGGTGAAGAGCATCCGGCTGACCGGGAACTTCTCGAAACAGAGAGGGCAGATGACGCGGCGCGGCACGCCGTGGCGGTATTTCGGTACCCGGCGATCCCGCCAGACCCGGCGGGAGATGGCCAGCCTCGGAGAACGGCACCGAGGTGTCGGGGTGGACGAGCAACGCCGCGTGCCGCTGGGCCGCATCGAGCACCAGGGCCTTGCAGAAGAAACGCGCCCAGCGCCGGCGGCGGATCGGCGCGAGATCGACCCAAGCCTCTTGATCGCCCGCCGCGGTGCCCGCTGCCGGCTCCCAGCGAAAGAGCTCGATGCCATCCTCGGGAGCCGCCGGGACCCGCTCCGGGCTCGCCACGAGCACGAACCCGGAAAAGTCCGGAAACGGCTGCTCGACGCTCCAGGTCAACCGCACCCCGTGGCCTTTCCCGGAAGGCTTCGCCGCGGGTGAAAGTCGGTACCGCAACGTCATCCAGGGCTCCCACTGCACGACCGCGCGGCAGCCGGGCGCGGTCCCTGGCGAGAGGAACAGGCCGGGGGCCCCCGCCGCCTGGGAGTGGATGACGTAGTGGAGCCACGCTTCCCTCCTCGATACGGTCCAGGAACCTGCCGCCTGCAGCCAGGTACTCCGTGCGGCTGCACGGGAAGCTGCGAGCCCGGGGGTCCTCGGGCCCCTCGGGCCACGCGTCGGAGCGACGGACCACCCGCACCATGTTCACCTCGGGCGTCCAGGCCCAGCGCAGGATCACCCCTTCACGAACACCACCGCCACTTGCAGGTCGGCTACGTCCGGGCAGGCAACGCACGCCGCCGTGCCGCCGGCCACGGCATGGGAGCCGGCGACGGTGAATGAGCTGTAGTAAGGCTTCTGCGCCTCCGGCCGCGAATCGATCGCACGCCCCTCCACGACGGCGTAGACCCGCTCTCCCAGGGGATCAACCGCTGCGGCGCCCAGGCGGTCACCAGGCTGGAAGCCGTGGGGATGGGTGGAGCGCAGCACCACGACCTGGCCGTGGCGCGGCGGGGTCCAGGTGCAGACCACGTCCGGACCCTCGGCGTGCGCCGAGAAGTCTGCGACCGACTCCGGCAACGCCTCGGGCACCGCGGCGATGCGGCTGTTCGGGCCGAGACCTCCTGGCGGCCCTCGGGCCGGTAGACGCACGACCAGGTAGTGGTAACGCTGGCCGTTGTGCAGCCCCTCGTCGCGCGCATGGCACGGGCCGTTCAACGCACCGAGGGTCCCGTGGGTCGCGTCGCGCGGTACGGCGAGGCTGCGCCGCACGATCACCGTGCTGACTTTTCGGTGGAGGTCCACGACAGCTCCACCATGCCATTGCCGGTCGCTGCTGCAAGCCCCGAGACCTCGCTCAGGCGACGACCGACGCCGCCGCGTGCCGGTGCGGCTGAGCAGCTCTCCCTGGCGGGAGAAAACAGTGTAGGTGTAGCGGTGCCCCAGGATGACGCGCGCGTCGAGGATCCGCCCCTGCGGCGTCGACTGCACGAGGGTGCCCTCCTCCGGACGCCCGACCGGGGTGCTCCCCGTGCGCCGCACCACCAGGTACTCGACCGGCGCGCTGCTAGGGTGCGGCGTCCATTCCACGAGCACCGCGTCGCGCTCGCCTTGGCGGACATGGGAAGCGGTGACGGTGGGCACTGGCGGGGGCGGGACAGGCACCGCCGCCTGCACCTCGACGCCGCGGCCGCGAGACCCGGCCCGAGCTCGGCCACAATCCGGTAGTGGTAGGTAACCCCTTCGGCCAGGTCGGGGAACGACCCAGGAGGTGCCGCCGCCGCGATAGACCTGCGCCGTCGTAGGATCGGCCGGCTCCGGCCCCGAGGCACCCGAGCGCACCGACGGAGCCTGGTCCCGGCGCCGGAAGATCACCACCGTGGCGGCGCCAGGCGGCTCCCAGCGCAGGGTCATGCGTCCGTCCTTCCAGACCGCAGCGGCCGCGCGGACCTCGCCGAGCGCCACGGCTCGGACCTCCGGAATCCGGAGTGGATCGAGACCGCCTGGTACCGGTACCAGCCCCCCGGCGAGAGGCCGGTGTCGAGACGAAGGAGGTCTGGCTCCGCGGGAAGATCCTTCGGGACTCCTTCGCCTTCTTCGATCCAGAGGTCTCCTCCGTACGGACGACCTCGACCTCGTCGCATGGATCGCCGGGCAAGGCCCAGGTCAGGGTGATCTCGCCAATGCCACTGACCGCGGCGAGCTTCTCCACGGGAGCGGGCCGGACCAGGGGCTCTCCGGCTCGATTCCCTTCGCCTGGCGGTAGCTGTCGAGGAAACGCCGGGCCAGATCCTCGTCGGTGTGGCACTGGTCGCGGGCGAGGTCGAGGAGGCTCGCTGCGAGCTGCGGTGTCAGCTCGTTCAGGCCCGCCGCGATGGCTGCCGAGATCGCCGCGTCGGCCAGATTGAAGAACATCTCCTCGACGGATCGCAGCAGCTCGGCCCGGCGATTCTGCAGGGCCTCCGACGTCCCGGAACCACTGGTCGGCCCGGGCTCCGGACCTCTGGGTCCGGGCTGGCCTTGTCCCTGATGTCAGCAACCTTGCTGGGCGCGCACCTTCTGCTCGATCGCGCTCGCGTCGTCGCAGACGGGCAGACCGGCCCCCGGAAGATGGTGATCACTTCCGGGTTCGTCCGCCGCGGAGGGGCCGCTGTCTTCACTGCACGTGACTCCGGTCGACCACGATGTCGCACGCCTGGCTGGTGCTCAGGTCCACGGCCTTGCCGCGCAGCACTCCGTGGCGGTCGTATTGCAGCGCCACTTCGACCGGCTGGCCGGCAGGGCGCCCCGGCGGCAAGCCGGTGATGGTGAAGGTCATGAGCGGCCTGCAGCTAGCGACGTCGGGAGCCTCACCCTCGTAGAGGACGATCGGGATCTCGGTCATGCCGTCCTCGGTGGTGCGGAACTCCTTGCGGAACTCCTGCTCGTAGGGAGCGCCCCGGGGAGGATCACCGCGTTGAGCCGCTCCCATCGCCCCCGGCCCGTCGGGGCGCAGCACCTCGACGCCGACCGGCTGGGCGGAGATCTCGGTGATCGAGCCGCCAGTGGCCTGCTTGGTCTACTTCGAGACTCCGGGCCGGTCACCGCCACCGGAATCGTCTTGCCCGGCTCCAGGAGGTGCGCCCAGTAGGCGGCGCCGATCGTCACCAGCAGCTCCGGATTGCGGTACTGGAGAGGCGGCCGCCATCACCTCCTCGATCATTCGCCGGACCATGGGCATCCGCGTGGCGCCGCCCGCCAGCAGGACCTCGACCTGGTCGCGGGGGATGCCCTGCGACCGCTCGGCCTCGTCGAGGACGCTCTCCAGCAGCATCTGCGTCTGGAGCAGCAGCGGGCGGGTGCGGTCCTCCAGCTCGGCCGCCGAGACCTGCCACCTGATGGCCCGCCGTGTCCGCCACGATGGCAAGGCTCGGCAGCCGGCTCAAGTCGCTTGGCCTTCTCGCAACTGTCGAGCAGGAGGTGGTCGTCGACCGCGTCCTGCCGGAGGTCGACGCCATGGGCTTCGAAAACCTTTTCCGCGACGAAGATCGGCGAGCGCCCGGTCCCAGTCCAATCCCCCGAGGTGGGCGTTGCCCTCCTTGCACAGCGTGTCGATCTGGCAGGTCGGCGGTAGCCCCGCCTCGGCGACCAGGGTGGCGTGGACGAGCGTCCGTCGAAGGTGCCGCCGATAAATCGTAGACCAGGAGGTGCTCTGTTGAGGATGTCCGTCACTTTTTCGGCGGCGAAGGCCAGCGCCGCGGCCTGGGGCTCCGAGAGGAGCTGCAGGACGTTGAGAGCGCCGGCGAGCTGGCCGGCCTCGAGCGTGGCGGCGCGCTCGTTGTCGCCGAACCAGGCCGGTACGGTGATGACGACGTCCTGTACCCTTTCGCCGAGGAACGTGTGGGCGTGCCGCACCACGGCTTTGAGGATCTCGGCCGACACCTGCGGCGGGGTATGCTCGACGCCGTCGATCAGCAGCATGCCGGTAGCTCCCCCCCATCGCGCGTTTGATCCCGGCAATAGACCTGCTCGGGAAACCGGCGCGCCGCGTTCCACGCCGTGTCTCCCACGACCGGCGGAGCGCCGCCTCCGGGGTAGTAGACGACGGAGCGCACGATCTTGGCTCCGTCCGCACTCTCGAGGTCGATCGTCTCCACCCGGTTGTTGAAGTCGTCAAACCTGGAGATCGCCGAATAGGTCGTCCCAAGATCGATGCCGCAGCGTACGGACATGGTTTCATTCCTCCTGCCAGATTTCTGAAATGTCGGGAACGTCCTCAGCAACCTGCGGGCTTTCCGGCGGCGGGCCTTCCGGTGGCACGTACCGTCCCACCGAGACCTCGGCATAGCGCAGGACGGAGCAACCGCTGCAGAACCCGGGCCGTACGACGGCCACGACGTGGCCGTCGCGAGCCGGATCGTGCACCGGCACACTCTGGAGAGCGCGATGGAACTGCGGATCGAAGGCTCCGGCGGCGGGGATCTCGGTGAGGCCATTCTCTTCCAAGGCTTGGCGAAGCTGCGTGCGCAGGACCTCGCAGAGCCGGAGCTGGCCGGCCTCGTCCTGCGCCATGACGCGCCCCATGGGTTCGACCAGGTCGTAGATCCCGAGGAGGCTGAGCAGGGCCAGGCGCAGTCGCGGCTCGCTGACCGACGCCGCCAGGCCATCGATCTTGCCGTCGAGCCTGCGCACCTGGGGGAGGAAGAAAACTCACCTGCTGTGCCGTGGCGGCGGCTGTCTCCTCCAGCCGAGCCGTGTGCGCTCGCAGAGCCTCCAGGCTCTCCCGCAACTCACCGAGAGCGCTCTCGATCTTCGTCGGGGTGGCCGGGGCCTCGGGCTCGACTGCCGCCGGCTCCACCGGCGGCGCGACGTTCTCCAGCGGCTCGCTCATGGCGTCACCTCGCGCAGTCCTGACGGAGCGGCTTCCCTCAGGCCGCTCCGGGTCGCCTCGGCCTGCTGCAGCAGGGTCGTCATCCCGGTGCCCAGGCCGTCCACCTTTTCGATCACCAGGGTGAGAGGCGTCATGTCGCGCAGGAAAGCCTCGTCCACGGCCTCCCGGCCGATTCCCAGGGAGCAGAGGCTCACTCCCAGCGAGCGGGCGCGTGCCGCTTCTGCGAGTGCCGCCTGCCGGTCGTCCGGCATGCCATCGGTCACCATCACCACGTCGCGGGCGGCGCCGGGCGGCGCGTCCAGGACCAGCTCGACCGCCTGGAAGATCCCCGCGTCCATGGCGGTCGAGCCTGAGGGGGCCATGCCGCTCACGGCCTTCTCCACCGCACCGAGGTCGGACGTGGGACGGCAGACGACCGTGGCGCCGGAGGCGAAGCTGACGACGCCCACCTTGCACCCTCCGCCCCGGGCCAGGAGCTCGCGGGCGTTGTCCACCACGCTCCGCTCGCACCCTCCATCTTGGCCCCGAGCATGCTCCCCGAGACATCGATCGCGAACACCACCCAGCGTGGTCCGGAAAGGCCGCTCATCACCTCTTCCAGGTCGGGCTCGCGGTACTCCAGACGTTCCACGGACAGAGCGTGGCCGGTCCGCCGGTCGAGCGCCTCCACCTTGATGATGCCGCTTGCGTCGTAGTGGAACGAGACGGTGATCGGATCTCCCCGCCGGGCGCCGGGGAGGCAGGTGAAGCGATAGTTGCCGACGACGTCGAGCTCATCGTCGCTCTCGAACTCCACCACCGGCACGTCGAACACCTGCTGGCCGTCGGCGGCCACCGCAAAGTCGTCGCGCGAGCGGGAGACCGGGGTCTCCGTGCCGTGCGGGAGGACCAGCGCGCAACGAATGGCGGGCCGGCCCTCGGCGAAGGCGAGGACGCGAGTGCCCAGCGAGCGGGCGAGCGTCCGTCTGAAGCTGACCTCCATCAGGCCACCCCGCGAGGTCTCCCGCAGCCCGCCGGCGGTCCGGCGGGGGCGCACCTGACCTCGGGCGAGGATGGCTGCGCCCAGCGCCACCATCAAGTCCGGCTCCCGGCCGTGCACCGGCTGCTTGCCGGAAGCCTCGGCGAGCGCCAAGGCCATCCGCCGCAACCGGCTGGAGCCGCCGACAAGCAGGATCTGGTCCACCTCGCTCCAGCCGAGGCCCGCCTTCGCGAGCGCCCGCTCGGACCATGCCACGAGCGCCCGGATGCGCCACTCGGTGCGCTGCTCGAACTCCTCGCGCCGGACCGTGACCTGCTCGACGCCGGACGGCAGAAAACACGGGATCGCGACCTCCGCGATCCGGGCGAAGTCACGCTTGGCCTTCTCGCAGGCCTCATAGAGCCTCTGATTGGCCGCGAGATCGTAACGCGGGTCTTCTCTTTCCTGGTCGACGAGGCGTTCGGCCACCAGGTCCGTAAGGTCCATGGTCCAGTCATGGCCGCCCAGCTTGCGATCACCCATGGACGCGAGAGGAAGGAAGGAACCCTGCTCGAACGCGAGCACCGTAGCGTCGTACGTGCCGCCACCCAGATCGCAGACCAGCACCTTCTCTCCCTCGCGCATGTGCTCGATGCCGTAGTGCACGGCTGCGGCGGTAGGTTCTTTGACGATCTCCCGAACACGGAAGCCGGCCAGTTCCCCGGCCTTCTGCGTGCTCTCGATCTCAATGGCGGCGAAATAGGCCGGGCAGGTGATCACCGCCTCTGCGATCGGCTGGCCCAGGGCCACCTCCGCGTCGGCCTTGAGCACCTTGAGGATCTCAGCCGAGATCTCCACGGCCGACAATCCCTGGAAACGGTAGTGAACGTCGCCCATGGCGCGCTTGATCCAGCGGACGACGTGCGCCTCGTTGGTCAGCCACTGATTGAGGGCGACCTCGCCCACGGCGACGTAGCCGCCTTCGACGAGCACCACGGAGGGAGTGCTGTCCTTGCCCTCGGCATTGGGTAGGATGCGCGGCGTCCCCTGCTCGTCCACATAGGCGACGGCAGAGAACGTGGTGCCGAGATCGATGCCTGCGACGAGGTCATTCATCGGTTGCCTCCTGATGCGGCGCGATCAGAACGAGACTTCGATACGCCATGTGGTTGCCTTGTACCTCTCGAAACCGCCACTCAACAGGAAACCGGCTTTCTCCGCGTAGACCTTCAGGTCCGAGTTGATCCCATAGTCGTCGTTGTAATAGAACGCCGGAGAAACAACCTTAAAACGATTTCCCTGAATGCGCGCATCCGCCATCATTTGCCATGTGGCCTCATGGTGATACCAGACGAGGCTTTCGGGAAGCCGCGGCCGATCCTTGCTGCCTTCCAGCTTTGCCGTGAACAGAATTTGATTGCGGCGGCGCCTGCCTCTGCGAATCCCTTCTGAGCCATCAGTCTCGATGTGTGGCAGGCCGGCCGCAACCGAACCAACGATTTCGCTACCCCATCCTCTGACATGTCGGGCAGTGATCTGTTTCGCGCCAAGGTTCCTGAGAATGCGGAGAAGCCCGAAAACTTGTGCTCGAAAGAGAAGCGGTGAAAATCGGCGATGGGTATGTAGGTCTCGGGATCTCCAGGGTGACCTGCATATAGGATCTTCCGCCGCGGATGACCCAGAGGAAGATGCAGCCGTGCAGCCCAGCTCCTCGGCAGGAGTAAAAGAGGGACTTCAACTCTGCTCGTTCGCCAATATCTCTGGAGCAGACTGAAGATGAAGTGCAGGTTGACGTGGAAGATGACCGTCGGTTGGCCACCCGGCAGTGCCGCAATTTGAAACTGGAGAGGGCTGGATTCCGCTTGGCTGGCGTTCGCTGGCGCTCCTCTTCCATTCTCGGAAAATCCATCCTCGAAAAACGACACAAACTGCCTCTCGAAATAGGGGGCAGCCAGAAACTCCTCGATAGACTGTGGATAGTTGTTCATGGTCGTGGACTAGCGGCCCGCGCGAGCCAGACGACAATCCAGCCAATACCAAGGAGCCCGAGGCAGATCAGGAAGGTACTCCCACCTGCGTCCTCTCCAGCCACCGCCCCGACGAGCGCGGGGATCCAGAGCCACCAATAGGAAAAGAAGCCGGCCAGGGCTTCCGCCAGGCACCCCGGCTTCTCCGACGCCTTCTTGTCTGCGGCGAGCGCTGCCGATTTCTCCAGGAAGAGATCCAGAAGCCCGTCTTCGCCGAGCAGAGGTCATGCGCCGATACGCCTCCTCGCCGGCCTGCTGGCGCACCTGGTCGAGCAACTGGTGTCTGACTCCATATGGCAGATCTGAGGCTTTCATTTGAGGCCTCCTGGCTCTCCGTCCTTTCTTGGTCCCGCCCGCTATAGACACAACCGACGCGAAGTTGTTCAGCGGCGATTCGCGTGAAGGAGAATGGAAGGAGGGAGGCGGCGCACAGGCTAGCTAAACAGGCGAAGCCACCAGAACGCCGCGGATGAGCCCGAATTCGATCGATGTCGCCCCATCTGGCGGCGCACCTGATCGAGCAGGTAGGGCAGGTCCGCAGCTCACGTCGCCGAATCCTCCCGTTTCAGCTCCCCGACAAAGCCGTTAGAGACACACTGGAGCCGACTTTGTTCAGGGCTCAGGGAGGCCTCGCACGGCCCGTCGCGCGACGGTCACACTCAGGCTACCGGGACCCTTGGGCCCGTCGCTGCTCCCCGTCGTCCCCGTGTCAGGATCGGACTCTAGTGTCGGCTGAGGACTGGTCTTGCCGGGAGAGGTGGGCTGGGGCTGACCTTTCCTCTCGGCGGGATTCGGCTTGCTCATCTCGCGTCTCCTTTTCCTCGGTTGGTTCGGTTTTTCTTCCGGACAAGGAAGTAGAGACACACCCGCTCGCTGTTTGTTCAGAGATCTGAGGGGATCAACGCCATTCGCCCTGCAGGGTGAAGCCGGCCCAGAAGTAGGGGGCGCTGCGCCGTGGGTCGCTGCGCAGCGCGAGCTGAGCCGCACGCAGGGCCTGGCCGGGCGGCAGCCCCTCGCGCAAGAGGCCGCGGTAAAAGCGCCCCATGAGTTCGGCAGTGGCCTCGTCGTCCACTCCCCAGAGGCTCACCACAACGCGCGAAGCGCCGGCGTGGAAGAAGCCCTGCGTCAGCCCGATCAGCCCCTCTCCCCGGACCTCCTGGCCGAGCGCCGTGCGGCAAGCGCTGAGCACCACCAGATCGGCCTGCAGGTTGAGGTCGTAGATCTCGTGCAGACGCAGGAAGCCATCGCGCGGCCGCCCCGCCGCATCGAGCAGCGAGAGGACGATACCGGAGAGTTCCGGATGCTCGGGATGGATCAATCCATGGGTCGCGAAGTGGACGATCCGGAACGGCTCCAGCGCTCCAGCCAGGACGCGCTCGCGGTTGGCGTCAAAGCCGAACACACGGAGGTTATCCCCCCCTGAGGCCGAGCGCAGGATCAGCTCGGCCTCCCGCCGCGTCGCAGGCAGCCGGGGGAAGCCATCGAGCCCGGCTGCCTGCGCCGACCGCTCGAGGTCCTGCGGTCCGCTTGCGGCCGAACCCTCCCGGGACGAGGCCAGAGACGTTCCCCTTCCCACCCGGGGATCGTCCCGGCCGAAGACCGGATCGGCCAACACCGCGATCAGACCGGGAGGGCGGCGCCGGCCGGCCCGCTCGCGGCGCAGCAGCGCCAGCATCGAGGCGGAGGGCAGATGGATGATCTCGTGGTCCTTCAGGAGAGGGGCGACACTGCCGTCGGCGGTAGTGATCGGAAGGGCCGCGAACGGGACATAGAGGAGGGCGCCGTCAGGCACGATCAGGAGCCGCTGCCGGTCCAGGTCTGCGGCCACCGTCCCCAGGAGCATCCTACCCAGGGCCTCGGACGCCAGCTCCGCCTGCTGCTGGATGCTGCGCCGCGGGCTTCTGCGCAACAGCTCGTGACACTGGCGCGCCCGCTCTTCGAGCTCCGCGCGGCCGGGCAGGACGCGGCTTTCCAACCGGTCCCGGCCGAGGAGCCAGAGAAAGCTCCTTTCCTCCCCCAGCGAATACTCGAGGAGGAGGGTTTCGCCATCGAGAACCTGGGCGCGGATCTCGTCGATCCCCGAAGGCTCAGGGTCCCGGCGCTCGGCGGCCGCGGCCCCCCGCAATCCCGCACGCAGGGTCTCGTGCTCGCGCAGGAGAGTCCGCAGGTCCCGCCGCACTGCCGCGAGCCGCACCGGCGACGCCCCCTCCCCCTCCAGACGCATGTGCAGACCCTCGGTGGCATTGATGCTGTCCTGGACCTGCCGCAGCTCCCTGCCCAGCCGCAACTCCGCTGCCGAGGGGTGGCGGGAGCGCATCTCCGCCATGCTGTCCAGGAGGGCGCGCGCCCGCGCCCGCTCGCTGATCTCCAAGGCGCGGGCATCGAACCCCCGCCCGGGGCTGCGCTCGTGCAACCGCATCAGGAGGTCGATCGCCAGCTCGTAGAAACCGTGGCGTGTGGCCAGGAACGTGCTGCGTAGCGACAGCCCCTGCGGGCCGGCCCGCAAGGATTCCACGATGTGCAGCGCCTCACCGACTTTGGCGGCGGCGACCTCCAGATGGCCGCTGTCGCGCTCAGCCCGGGCGATCTCCAACAGTGTCCACGCCTCGCCGTTGGGGTCGTGAACCTCCCGGAACAGGGGCAGGGCCCGCTCCAGCTCCTCCTCCGCCGCTCCAGCGTCGCCACGCAGCCGGTGGAGCCCTCCCAGACTGAGCCGAAGCTGCGCTTCGCTGAGCCGCTCGCCGTCCCGCGCGAAGACCTCCAGGGCCTGCCGGAGCGACGCCAGGGCCTCTCGCGTGCGATTCCGGCGGGCCAGCGCCGCACCGCGCCGGCCGAGCGTGACGGCTGTCCCACGCTCGTCGCCCACCTGCCGGCTGAGGAGGATCGCGGTGTCGTAAAGCGCGAGAGCCCGGTCCGGGTCGCCGGCGAGATCCTCCACCCACGCGATGGCGGACAGGCTCGCCGCCTCGCCGCGGCGGTCTCCCACGATCCGCCGCAGGAACAGCGCCTGCCGCAAGAGGTCCGCCGCTTCGGAGGTCCGGCCCAGGGCCGCATAGACCATCCCGAGATTGTTGAGCGTGGCGGCTTCGCGCGAGCGCTCGCCGAGCCTCTTCCAGATCTCCAGCGCTCGGTTGTAGGCGTCGAGAGACCGTTGGGGCTCGAAGCGGACTTCGTACGGTGAGGCCCAGGTTGCTCCAGGCGCTGGCGGCAGCCCGCAGATCGCCGCGAGCGAGGGCGAGGGCGAGGGCGGACTCGGTAGCGGACTCGGCGCGCTCCAACTCCCCCAGGAGGCGGTAGACCGTGCCGCCGAGCTCGTTCAGCAGCCGAGCTTCCCATGCTACGTCGCCGAGCTGACGCGCTGCCTCCAGAGACTCTCCAAGCTGTCAGCCGCAGCTCGCAGGTCCCCCAGGCGGACCAAGACCTGACCGATCCGCCACAGGGTGAGCCCCTCGTCTCGGCGCTCCCCGCGCTCCTCCAGCCGCCCAGAGCTGCGCGGTACTCCGCGAGCGCCATGCGCAGAGAGACCGCATCGCCGGCGTTCCATCGCCGCTCCCCCGCAGCGAACGCCGCCGCCGCGGCCGCGCGGGAGCAGTCCTGCGGCGTGGCCGGCCGCCGCAACGCCTCGATGCGGAGCACGTATCGCCCCGTTTCCCCAGCCTCGAGAGGACGGATCTCGACGCGATGGCGCCCGCTCTGCCGTGCCACCGCGCGCAGGGGTTCGGGGCCGTTGCGCCCGGTCGGAGTGTCGATCTCCACGACGGGTCGCCCGGCAGGGTCCCAAAGGATCGCCACCACGTCGACACCGCGTTGATCGATGCCGAGACTGAGATAGTCACCGGCGCGGAGGTCGATCCACCACAAATCAGAGCTGCCAGATCGCAGTGAGCGCTCCACCGGACCGGGCGTGAGCGGGCTCCCCTCCGTACCGGCTCGCACGGCCGGCTGCAGAGGGCGGAGCATGGAAGCGTCAGGGATGGAGATCCAGAGAGCACCGCAGACGGTGCCGAGACGAGACGAGCGCCACAGCGAGAGAGAACGGGAAACGTTGCACGAAAAGCCTCTCCGTCCATACTACACTGCGGGGACGACGCGGAGCTCATACTCGTGCCACCTCCTGCGCTGCGGCGCCACGTCGCCCGATCAGGCGGATGCGGTAGTTTCCGGGCGAGAGCCACTCCCGCGGCACCTCTAGCGTGAACGTGCCATCCGGGCCTGGCCGCAACCCTTGCCGGCGCCAGATCGGCCGGCCGGCCACCGTGGCGAGCTCGATCGCGTACTCGGCGTTGGACGCAGGGCCGGCGAAATCGAGGATCAGGACCACCCGGCTCGCCCATGCTGGGGGACGGATGGCATCTCCTTCGCCGCGCTCCCGCGGACCTCCACTCCCCGCGGGGACGAGCTCGGCGACGTAGACGTCAGACCGGGGCGCTGAGAGCCGGCGGACTTCCCGCATGAGTCCGCCCATTCGCCAGCTCAGACCGGTCACCGCCAGCAGCAGTGAGGCTGCAAGCGCCCAGGCGACAGGGCTCCCCGCAATGGCTCGGCGGACCGGCGGAGCCGGAGACACCGCGGTGCGGAAGCGCTCCCACTCGGCCGCCAGCTCCTTCTCCGTCACCAGCTCGCCCCGAGGTGCGGGCTGCAACTCGGGATCTGCGGTCAGATCGAGAGCAGTGTGCGCACACTTCCTGCAGAAGGCGAGATGCTCTTCGATGCGCTCGCGCTCCGCCGCAGAGAGATCGCCTGCCACGAAATCCAGCAACTCTCCATGCGCTGGATGATCGCGAAGGCCACGCTCCACCGCCGCCGACAGCTCCTGGAGCGCCGTCGACAGGCTACTCTCGCCGTTTCGGTTGCTCAAGATCTCCTCGCAAATCGAAATTCTCGAAATAAGGGCCCAACTCCCGCTCCAGGCGATCCTGCGCCTGCGAAAGCTGCGACTTGACAGTCTCGATCGAGGTTCCCATCAGCACTGCAATCTCTCGGTACTTCAGATTGCCATGAATGCGCAGCATAACGGAGCGGCGCATCCGCGCCGGCAGGTTGTTCAGGGCCGCGTAGAGAAGCCTCCTCTTCTTGTCGGCCAGGATATCGTCGAGCGCTCCCGACGCGCCCCCCCAGCCAATGAGAAGGCAGTCGATGGGGATCGCCGGACCGCTCTCGGTGAGCTCTTGCAGCGAGACCTCCCATCCCTCGCGCTTCTCCGCCCGTAGCCGGCGTACTTCATTGCGCCAGACATTACCAGCGATGTGGAAAACCCAGGTCCGCAGGCTCGCTTCGCCTCGGAACCTGCCGAAACCATTGTAGACCCGGAGAAAGGTCTCCTGGGTGAGATCGCGCGCTGCCTCTCGTGGAATGCCCCGCCGCACGAACAGACGTAGCACCGGCTCGAACCAGGTCTCGAAGATCTTGCGGAACTGCTCCTCGGGGTTTTCAGGCTCTTCTCCGCCATCTCCTCCACCGTTGCCAGTCCGTGTTCCTCCGCGGCGGGAAGGAGGAACCGCACTCCCTGGACCTTGCAGGAATACCATCAAGACTACGAGACGGAGAATGCCGTCGCTGCTGTCGAGGATGAGCATGCGATATATCGATGATACCGTACTTTGTTCCCGTCCGAAGCCGGAGGAGGAATCACGGTCCTGACCGCCAGCGAACTACTCGCGGAAGTGGAGCCCCGCCGGCCGCCCCGCCGCGGACCTGCTGGCAGGAAATTTCCCCGCCACCGGCGGCGGCCACATCCAAGGGCGCGAGCTCGGCGGAGTCGAGACTCCGCCCCCCGACCGGCGTCCCAATCTCTCGACCGTGACCGGACGAACCTACCTTCTCTACAGCCCTTAAACCCTTAAAAGACTGCCAGCATGAACTCCAACACCACCCTCTTGCCAATTTTCTACTTCCGCGTAGACTATTGTTCGTGAGCCCTGCCCGAGACGACCTGCACGCCGAGCGCTTCCGACGCGTCCTGGAGACCGAGATGGGCGAGGAACTGCGACGAGGCGTCGACGATGAGGACGTCGTCGAGATCCTCGTGAATCCGGATGGCTCCCTCTGGTTCGACCGCCACTCCTCGGGACTCGTCCAGGTCGGCTCCCTTCCGCCTGAAAGGGTCCGCTCTCTCGCTGCCTCCATCGCCACCTTCTACGGCAAGACCATCACTCCCGACTCCCCCATTCTCGAGGCCAACCTCCCCTTTCACGGCGCTCGCTTCGAGGCCGTCGCCCAGCCGGTCTCGCCTGACGGCACCATCGTCTCGCTCAGGAAGAAGCACAGGATCTACCACCTGGAGGCCGACTTCCTGGGCTCGGGGGTCATCACCGAGGAGCAACACGCCCTCTTGCGAGAGGCCGTCTCTCAGCACCAGAACCTCATCCTCTGCGGCGGGACCGGCACCGGCAAGACCGCTCTCGCTACCGCCCTTCTGCTTTCCATCTCCGACCCCAAAGAGCGCATCCTGCTCCTTGAGGACACCCCGGAGATCCAGTGTCCAGGCCTCCATGTCGTCCCCTTGAGGACCTCCCAGTCGGCGGACCTCCCGAGCCTCGTCCGGACGTCGCTTCGCCTGCGGCCGGACCGCCTGATCCTGGGCGAGGTGCGAGGGCCTGAGGCTCTGTCGCTTCTCCTCGCCTGGAACACCGGGACCCGCGGCGGTATCGCGACTCTCCACGCGGACTCGGCCCCATCGGCTCTCTCCCGACTCGAGCTCCTGGTCACGCTCGCAGGCGTCAACGCCTCCTCGGCGAGGACGCTGATCGCCCAGGCCGTTGACTATGTCCTCCACATCGCCGGACGGGGTACGGCCCGGCGCTTGAAATCCATCGTCCGCGTCGAGGGCGTCGATCCCTCGGGCGCGGACTACGTCCTTACCTCCCTCGGCCCAACCTAAGGAGATCCCCATGCGCGACCTGACCTTGCGTGTCCAGCTCTGGCTCATCACCTTCCTGCTCACTGCGGCGGCGGCCCAGGCCGCCACCGGCGGCGCCTCCATGCCGTGGGACCAGGGCTTCTCCACCCTGGCCGACAACCTGACCGGACCGGTGGCCAAGGCCGCGGCTCTGATCGCCATGGCCATCACCGGCTTCAAGTGGGCCTTCCGCAGCCACGAGGAGGGCGGCGGCAACTTAAGCAAGCTCCTCTTCGCCGCCTCGTGCCTCTTCTTCGGCGCCCAGATGCTGAGCACCTTCGGCCTCGACGGAGCGGTCCTGTGAGCACGAGCCGTCGCGATCTGCCCGAGACGCCGCTTCACGCCTCGCTCGTCAGGCCCATCCTCCTCGCCGGAGCTGAGCGGGAGATGGTCTTGGTCGAGATCTTCCTCGCGGCGACTTTCCTCGCCGTTTTGGGGCCACGCTTGGTGACGCTCGGAGTCGTCCTGGCCCTCGCTCTTCTCATCCATCCGCTCCTCGTCCGGGCCGCCAAGTACGATCCAGACCTCGCCAAGCTCTACCTGCGACACATCCGTTATCGCCGCTTCTACCCGGCCCGGCCCCACCCGGAGGCACCCGTGCCGGCGGTCCCGAGAGGAAACCCCGCACGATGATCTTCCCGGAGCACTCCTCCCGCGCCCAGGGCCTGCCGGACCTTCTCAACTGGTACACCCTGGTGGCCCCCGGCGTCGTCCTCAACAAGGACGGCTCGCTTCTCGCCGGCTGGAGCTACTCAGGTCCTGACCTCGACTCCTCGACGGCCGAGGAGCTCACCGGCCCAAGCCGAGCATCTCAACACCGCTCTTCTCACCCTGGGAGACGGCTGGGCGCTCCACGCCGATGCCCTCCGCATCGAAGCCCCTCACTATCCCAAGGGCGGCGCCTTTCCCGACGCCGTCACCCGGCTTCTCGACGAGGAACGCCGGTCGCTCTACGAGGCGAGCCCGCTCTTTGAGACCCGGCTCTCTCTGACCGTCACCTACTGTCCTCCCCCGAGCAGCAATCCGCGGTTCAAGCGCTGGCTCTTCGACGGCCCGGTGGGGCAGGACACGGTCGAGTCGCCTCTCGCCACCTTCGAGAGCCGGCTCGCCGAGCTCGAAGACCATCTCTCAGCAGCGCTCAAGCTCTCGCGGCTCGACGATCGCGCGCTCCTGACGCTTCTTCACACCTGCTTGACGGGCCTCTCTCATCCGGTCGAGCTGCCGGCCGTCCCCGATCTTCTCGACTACTACCTGGGCGCGCAGGACCTCTCGGGCGGCGTGGCCCCGCGCATCGGACGCCAAGAGGTCAAGGTCCTGTCCTTCGCGCTCCTGCCCTTGAAGACCTCGCCGGGGCTTCTCGATCAGCTCTCCCGGCTCCCCATCCCGTTCCGCTTCTCCACCCGCTTCATCCCGCTCGATCCTCCGACGGCGCTGCGAGTTCTCGGCGGCTACCGCCTGCGCCTGATGCAGAGCCGGCGGGGGCTTCGCTACTTCTCGGACCTCTCCTCGCCCGAGGCCCGCCGCGGACCCGAGGCGGCCCAGGACCACCACTCGCTCAACCTGCTGCGCGATTTGGACGAGGCCCGAGCCGAGGTCGCCTCCTCCTCGGTCCGGCTCGGCTTCTACACGGCTCTGCTTGTCCTTCACGACGAGTCGCCCGAACGGCTCGGCCAGAGGGCCCGCGACCTTGCCCGGGCGGTGCGCAACTTGAGCCTTCCGGTCCGCGAGGAGGAGATCAACGCCCTCGAGAGCTTCTTGGGATCGCTTCCGGGGCACCTGCGCCCCAACCTCAGGCGGCCGCTTCTGACGACGAGAAACCTCGCCCACCTCCTCCCCGTCACCTCCGTCTGGCCCGGACGGGCCGAGAATCCCAGCCCGTTCTCCCCTCCCGGGGGTCACCCTGCACTCCTCTGGACGGAAACCGAGGGGGCGACCCCATTCCGCCTCAACCTCCATGCCGGTGACGTCGGCCATACCCTGGTCGTGGGACCAACCGGCTCCGGAAAAAGCACCCTCGTCGCCTACCTCATGGCGAGCTGGTTTCGCTACCCACAAGCTCGCGTCGTGGCCTTCGACAAGGGCCTCTCCTACCTCGCCCTGACCCTCGCCGTGGGCGGCGCCCACTATGCGATCGCCGCTGATGCGGGAGGCCAGGGCAAGAGCCTTGCCTTCTGCCCTCTTGCCGGGCATCGATGACCCCACCGAGCGCTCCTGGGCCCTCGATTGGCTCGAACGGCTCTACCACCTGACGGGGATCGAATGGAGCCCCGACCATCGCAATACGCTCGCCGAGGCGCTCGCTCTCGTCGCTGCCCAGGGAGCCCAGAGAACCTTACCAACCTCTGGTTCAAGCTCCAGCACCCGGGGATGCGCACCGCCCTCCTTCCCTACACCGTCCAGTCGGGCGCCGTCGGCGGTGCCCTTCTCGACGCCGAGGCCGACCGCCTGGCCGAGACCCCCTTCATCACCTTCGAGATGAGCCACCTGATGGAGCTTGGGGCCCGCTATGTCGTCCCCACCCTTCTCTACCTCTTCCACCGCATCCACCAGAGGCTCGACGGCGCTCCGACCCTCCTCGTCCTCGACGAGGCCTGGACCTACCTGCGCGATCCGCTCTTTTCAGAGCAGCTCAGGCTATGGCTCAAGGAGCTGCGCAAAGCCAACGCCAGCGTTCTCTTTGCCACCCAGTCGCTCGCGGACCTCGCCGAGTCGAGCCTGCGGGAGGTCCTGTATGAGAGCTGCCCCACGAAGCTCTTCCTGCCCAACCCCCAGGCGACGACCGAGGGGGCGGCGCCCCTGTACCGCGCCCTGGGGCTCAACGGCCGGCAGCTCGAGATCATCTCAGGCGCCGCTCCCAAGGCCGACTCCTACGTCACGAGCCCCGAGGGCAACCGGCTCTTCCGTTTGAAGCTCCCGCCCGCGGCCCTCGCCTTCTGCGGCGCGGGCTCGAAGGAGGAGCTCGCCCAGATCGATCGTCTCGCCCGCCACACGGACCCCTCTGGCCCGCGGCCTGGCTTGAAGCCCGAAACCTCCCCGCGTGGGCCGATGCGCCTGCGCGCTCTTCAAGAAAGGACCCCGTCATGAAGAAAAAGATCGCCTCCCTGCTCTCTCTGCTTCTTCTTCTCTGCCCGGCTCTTTCGAGCGCTACGGGAATCCCTGTCGTTGACTTGATCGCCTGGGCGCAGCGCATCGAGGCTTACCTCCAGCGCGCCGAGCAGATCGCCCACCAGGTCGAGCAGGTCAAGGCGGCCTGGAAGGGCCTCGAGAGCTTCGGCCAGGGCGGAAGCTGGAGCAGCCTCCATGGCCTCCTGGGCGAGCTCGACCAGATCTTCAACACCTACTCCGAGGTCTCCGGCAACCTCGGTTACCTCCGGGTGGGCGTCGAGAGGGAGTTTCGCGACACCTTCCCCGGCTATACCCCGCCGATCGTCCCCTGGCCCGAGCAGTACAAGACGCTCGCCGAACGCGCCCACGAAACGCTCGCTCTCTTGATGGCTGCCGAGAACCGCCTGACCTGGAACAACACCGCCAGCCAGGCCCGCCTGGCCGAGATGGTCGCCTACTCGCTGTTCTCCGACTCGCCACTCAAGGAGGAAGAGGTCAACAACATGTTCCACAGCCTCGAGGCGACCGAGCTTCAGAAAGGCACCCAGGCCACCCTCTTAGTCGCCAACGCCGTGACCCTGGCCACGGCTCTGGAGCTTCAGAAGAGCGCGACGGCCGCCGCGGCTCGCCAGAGCTGGCTCGACTCCGCTGCCGACCGGCCGGCCCCGGGCTATGACCCCTCGGAGGGCTACACGGGGATCCCCAGCTCCTCCCCGGTCGATCTCTTCTGATCTGGCCCCTTCTAAGGAGAACGACTCGCTATGAAACGACTCTTCATGGACCCCTACGTGGTGCTCCTTCTCGCTGCGACAGCAGCGTTTGTTTCGCTCCTCTTGGGCGGCTTGATCTCCGGGAGCTCGCCTCAGGCGCCGGCGCCCGATCCGCTCGCGGCCCTTCAAAGCGCCACGCTCTGCCCCAGCTATGACGTCGCCTTCTGGAGCCGCCTCGCTTCCGAAGATCCCCAGAAGGTCGAACAGGGTCGGGCCTACTGCGCCACCCATCACGACCGGCCCAACTGCCAGGCCCTCGCCACCGCCTCCTTCCTTTCGAGCCCTGCGGCGGGAATCGGCCTCCTGCCACGACCCCGCGCACGCCGGCTTTCCCGGAGCCTTGAATGGACTTGAATCTCCTCAACGACGTCTTGGACAGCTTCGACCAGGCCGTGGCCCAGTGGGCGGTCACCCTGCGTCCGGTCGCTCTGTCTCTCTTCTGGGGGCTCGCTACCATCGAGTGGGCCTGGACCTGGGTGCGTCTCATGATCTCGCAGCGGGCGGGGCTCGACGTGGTCTTCGAGACCTATCTGCGCAAGGCTACCTACTTCGCCTTCCTCCTCCTCTTGATCGAGAAGAGCGACTCGCTCCTGCCACTCATCGTCGCCTCCTTCCAGCGAGCGGGAGGCACGGCCTCCGGGATCAACGCCCTTCACCCCTCGGCCTTCCTGAATACCGGAGTCACCGTCGCCGTGGACCTCCTGTCGAGCCTCGATGCCGCAGGCTTTCTTACGGATCCTCTGGGAGTGGCCGTGGCGATCCTCGGCTCGCTCATGACCCTCCTCGCTTTCTTCCTCATGGCCGCCTCGGTCATGGTGACGCTCATCGAGTCGTTCGTCGTCATCGGAGCGGCCTATGTCCTTCTGGGGTTTGGTGCCTCCCGCTGGACCTATCAGCTCGCCGAAGGGGCGCTCTCGGGCGTCCTTCGCATCGCCGTCAAGCTGATGCTCACCTACCTCGTCGCCGGCGTGATCGCCAACCTGACGACGGTCTGGGCCATCCAGCTTCTCGAGCAGTCCCCGATCGGACCGCTCAGCTTTACACCTTCTTAGGCGCCTCGGCAGCCTGCGCCGCCCTCCTCTGGTCCATCCCCAGGCTCGCCTCCCAGCTCGTGCCGCCGGGCATTCACTTCGGCTTGAAGCCCGTCGTCTTCGACAACTGAAAGACCCTATGGCCACCCCTCTCCCCGATTACCTCGCTGCGCGGCAGGCCCACGAGAGCCGGTGGGATCGCCTGGCCGCTGGCAAGCGCAACTGGCAGCTCGCGGCCACCGTCCTCCTGGCTCTCGACGTGTTTTTGAGCCTCGCCCTCTTCCAGGCCTCCCGGCGATCCTCGGTCGTCCCCTACGTCGTCGAAGTCGACCGCCACGGCGAGGCCGTGGCCGTGGGGCCGGCCGCCGCCTTGCACCTGCCCGACACCCTCCTTTGGCGCTATGTCCTCGCGGTTTTCATCCGGAACCTAGCGAGCGTGCCGAGCGATCCCGAGCTCTTGAAGCTCCACCTCGCGGATGCCTCGGCCTTCCTGCGCGCCAACGCCGTCGCCACCGTGCGCCAGTCGTTCGAACGCACCAACCCCTTCGAGCTCGCCAAGACCGAGACCGTCTCCATCCCACCGGAGATCTCGATCCTGCGCCGGGGAGACCGGCACTGGCAGATCGAGTGGACGGAGATCCATCACGACCGCTCGGGCCAGCGGCGCGAGGAGCGCTGGCAGGCCCTCGTCACCACCCAGGTCGATCCGCCCCGAAGGCTCGATCTGCTGCTCGGCAACCCCCTCGGCTTCTTCATCACGGACCTCGACTGGACGAGAGTCCGCTAACCCAGGAGAGAACATATCCTCAGCACTCTGGCTCAGCCTCTTTCTTCTCTCAAGCCTCGCCCCACCCACAATCGCCCAGGGGCTGGCTCAGGAAGCACCTCCCCAAGAGACACCACCCGCCACCCCGGCCGCAGATCCCGTGACCGCGGCCGTTTCGACCTTCACCACGACCGGCCGCGCCCCGGTCCTCGACCAGGACGGCATCGTCCTCTTCCCCTACGGTCTGGCCGAGCCCGCCATCAACTGCGCACCGGGCATCTTGTGCGACTTGGAGCTTCAGGCGGGCGAGACCCTCCAGGGTATCGCCGTGGGAGACCCCACCTGGGTGACCGAGCAGCTCACCTCCGGCCCCGACACCCCCCACGTCATCGTCCAGCCCAAGGGGTTCGGCAGCCCGACGACGCTCATCGTCACCACCACCAGGAGGACCTATGTCGTCCAGTTGACGGCCGATCGGTCGCGGGCCTTGACCCGCCGCGCCGCGTTTTACTACCCCCGGGACGTCATCCGCCTGGCCGAGAGGCAGGAGGCCTCCCGCCAGCGACGTCAAGAGGTCGTGGTCGCCGATTTAACCGACCCGTCACGGCTCAACTTCGACTACCGGATCTCTCGCGACCGCGACGCTCCGGACAGAGCCTTCGACGACGGCACCCACACCTACGTGGGCTGGACCCGCCGGCCGCCGGGCGAGGCCCCCATCCTCCTGGGAATCGATGCCGCCGGCCATCGCTCCCTCCTCAACTACCGCATCAGCCGGGACGGCTCCTGGTACATCGTCGACGCCGTCTTGAAGGGCCTGGAGCTCAAGCTGGGCAAGACCACTTTGAAGATTGAGAACCGGAGCTTCCGATGAGCGAAAAGGATCAGAAAAACGAGGTAGACCCGGCACGGCCGCCCCGGCCGTCCGTCATCTCCGTCAACCGCCGGCCGCTCTATACCGTGGGGATCGCCGCCCTCTTCGTCCTCTTCGTCCTGATGGCCTATCTCAATCCCCGGCCGACGAAACCTCGGGACCAACCGAAGGCTCCACCCACGGCCGATCCCAACTCCATCCTCGGCCGGTTCCTGGCCGAGCAGGAGAGCCGCGCTCGCAACAAGCCCCAACCCCTCCTTCGGCACCGAGGCCCCCGGCCTTCTCCGGCCAGCCACCGGAGGGCCGCCCGGCGGGACCGGCCGAGCCGGCCGATCCAGCCTTGGCCGGAAGCCCTCCCATCCCCGGCGCCTATGATCCCCGCTGGCCCGCGTTTCTGGCCCGTGGGGGTCAGGCTCCCGACAGCTCCCGGGAGGCCCGGACCTCCCCAACCCCCGACCGGCCAGTCATCCGCTACCGAGCCGGCGAGAAGAGCTCAGCATCCCCGGCCGATCCGTTGACCGAGGCGCTCGTGCGCCTCATGCCTAGGCCGGAGGAGGCCCCGGCGAGCGCAGCTCATCCGACCGAGGCCCTCTCGCTCCCCGTCGCGACAGCGACGTCTCGCAGCGCTCGCAGCGACGCCTTCCTCGCCTCTCGCCCGGCCGCGGCAGCGCTGCTGCGGATGAGCCCGGCTCCTTCAGGCAGCTCGCCCTTCAGCCTCCTCGCAGGCTCCCTCATCCCGGCGACGCTCGAGACCGCCATCCACTCAGACCTCCCCGGTCTCGTGACGGCGCTCGTGCGCCGCGACACCTACGACTCGGCGACAGGGCAGTACCTCCTCATCCCTCAGGGCGCTCGCCTGGTGGGTGAGTACAGCTCGGAGACCCAGCATGGCGATTCGCGTCTCCTTCTCGCCTGGACCCGTCTTCTCCTGCCGGACGGCACCTCCTACGACCTCGCGCGGATGCCGGCTTCCGATCTCGCCGGCGCCTCAGGCCTGCCCGCCCAGGTCAACAACCACTGGGGCCGGCTCTTTGGAAGCGCCCTTCTTTTGAGCGTCATCTCAGCCGGGGTCCAGCTCTCCCAAGCTCCCAGCGACTCCGATCTGCGCCGCTCCTCCCCCACCGCCTCCGAGGTCGCCTCGGGCGCCCTCGGTCAGGAGCTGGGGCAGGTCTCAGCGGGCCTCCTGCGCCGCGAGCTCGATCTCAAGCCCTCCCTCTCTCTGCCCGCCGGCACTCTCTTCAACGTTCAGGTGGCGACGGACCTCGAGCTCCCGGCTCCGTACGCCCGGATGAGGCCCTGACACCATGCTCGTCATCGCCCAGATCAATCAGAAAGGCGGCGTGGGAAAAACCACCCTGGGCTTCCACCTCGCCCACCGGGCCCGCGAGCTCGGCCAGAGAACCCTCGTCGTCGATCTCGACTCCCAGGGCAATCTCTCGACAGCGCTCTCCGGGCGCGCCGATCTCTTGAACCAGACGGGTGGGGCCGACCTCCTCTTCACCGCCGCGGAGCCCTCGGGGGTCGTCCCCACCCCGATCACCGACAGGCTGGACCTTCTTCACGGCCACCGGCGCCTCGACTCAGTCGAGGGCGACTTCAACCCCCACGAGGCCGCGGCGGCCCAGCGCCGTCTTTTGAGATCTCTCCCCTATGACGTCGTCATCCTCGACACTCCGCCCACGATCGGCAAGCGCATGGTCGCGGCCATGCTGTGGACGGACCTGACGCTGATCCCGATCGAGCCCGCGGCCTTCTCCGTCGCCGGCCTCGTGAGCACCCTCGAGCTCTTGGGCTCAGCCCGCGCCTTCAACCCCGGCCTCCTCTACCGCGTCGTCGTCAACCGCTTCAACCGAGGCTCGAAGGCTCAGAAGGCGCGGATCGACCAGATCGCAGAACGGGTCGAGGTCCCCCCACCCTACTTCACCCAGCGCTCGGCCGTGGCCGAGGCCGTCGAGCTCGGCCTACCGGTCTGGCGCTACCCGCGGGCTGACAAAGCGCTTCGAGAGCTCTGGTCAGGCTTTGCCCAGGAGGTGCTCCAGTGACGACTCCCATCTGGGACACCTTGGAGGCGGCGGCCTCTTCTCTCAAAGCACCCCAGCCGACCTCCTCCTCCGAGGCCCACCAGGTCCTAGAGCTCCCCCTTGACCTGGTCCATCCCGATCCCAACCAGCCGCGAAGCGTCTCCGACCCTGAAAACGACCCTGAAATCCAGGAGCTCGCCGAGTCGATCCGGAGTCTGGGATTCATCCTCGAGCCCATTCTCGTCGAGCCCGATCCCGACCGGCATGGCGAGTGGCGGATCATCGCCGGCGAGCGGCGCTTCCACGCCTCACGCCTGGCCGGCCAGGCCACCATCCGAAGCCTCCCTTTCGAAGGTCTCGAGGACAGCCAACGACTCATCATCCAGCTCATCGAAAACCTCCACAGGAAAGGCCTCAACCTCGCTCAGAGAGCCCGCGCCTACGCACGATTGAAGGACCTGACGGGGCTCAAGGCTAAAGACCTCGCGAAGCGCCTGGGGATCTCTGAAAGCTCCTTCTCCGCCCACCTGCGAGTCCTCAAGGCGACCGGCGTTCTCGAGGAGGCCGTCACGGCCGGCGTCGTCTCCAACACCGAGACCTATCGCCTCCTCTCAGAGCTCCCATCCGCCCACCAGGAGCGCGTCGTTCGCGACGCCCTGCGCGAGAGAGCCCCCCTGTCTCGACCCGCACTCGAACGGCTACGCGACCGGCTCCTCTCCCAGGCGGAACGCAAGTTGGACGAGGCGCCCCCTCCTGGCGCCAAGCAAGGCCGCGACGAGAAAACGCCCGTAGCCGTGGGGCTTTCCCTTCCCCAGTGGCGGCGGCTCTTTACGCTTCTCAATCTCACGTTCCCCGAAGATCCCGAAGGCCTCGCCGCGACGCTCTTCGAGCTTCTAGGCGAGGAGACCTGAGACAGGGCTCTTCCCACCACCTCGACCAGAAACGACACCCCACCTGACCCGAAAAGGAGAGGCTCGAACCATGTCGAATAAACTACACGCTTGCAGACAATTGGCCGCCACGGCTGTACTCGCACTCGCTCTCGCCAAACACGCCCACGCTGCTCCCTCCTTCACCGTCACCACTCGAAGCTGGGACGATGCCAACGGCAACGGACTCATCGACTGCCTTGAGACTGTCACCCTGCAGATCGCCATCTTCGATACCGAAGCCCGACCGGGGGACCGCGTCACCGGACGGGTCACCCTCCCCTCCGATACACCAGTGCGATGGCAGCTTCTGCCCCCCATTCGCCAGGACTTCGGACTCTCCGCAAGCTGCCTCATGGGCTCTGTTACCTCCGGCCTCAATCCGAACGACACCGTGGCCGTGTTCGACTACGACTGCACCCTCGATCCCAACAATCCCTTCTCCCGCGGCTACGCCTTGGCGGTTCTTGTGCCCGGCTTCTACACCGGACTTTCGGGGTATATGTCGCTTCTCGCAACCGACCAGATCCTCTCCCCCTCCCCAACCACCCTAACCGCGAGCTACTTCGAAAGCCGGGTCCAGAGCTGTGCCACCTCGGATCTCAAGCTCAGCAAAAGCGACGGCGGCGCCTCGGTTCACCCCGGTCTGAGCGTGGCCTACACCCTCGCCTACACCAACCAGGGAAGCGAAGCGGCCGACACTGCCGAGCTCGTCGAGACCGTCCCGGCCTCGACGGTCTTCAATCCCACGATCTCGAGCCCAGGATGGGCTTGCTCGCCCTCAACCGGCGGCGGATCGACCTGCAAGCTTCCCCTCGGTACCGTTCCTCTCGGAGGCTCGGGAAGCCGCACCTTCGGGCTCGACGTCCTCACCTCGATTCCTCCTTCGACAACGAGCATCACCAACACCGCGACGATCACCAGCACGAGCCCGGACTCAGATCCCTCCAACAACACCGCGTCGGACTCAACGCCGGTCATCCCCGGCATTCCGGACCTCGCCGTTACCAAGGCCGTCTCCTCTGCCGGCGGCGCCTCCCTCTCCTGGTCCGTCACCGTCCGCAATCAGGGGGATGGGTTTGCCGCGGGCGTGACCCTCTCGGATTCGGTCCCCGCCCATACGGCCTTCGCTCCCGGGGGAAGTCCGGGGTGGACCTGCTCGGGGACGAGCTGCTCGGCAAGCCTCGGGCTCCTCGCCCCCGGCGAGTCGCGCACCTCCACCTTCTCCGTCACCCTCATCAAGCCTGTCCCTGCCGGTGTCTCCTCGATTCCCAACACCGCCTGTGCGGCCACGACCACCGCGGGAGATCCTCCCACCAACAACTGTGGCAGCGCCTCAGCGCCCATCTCGGTCGCTCCCTCGCTTTCCCTCACGAAGACCCTGGCCTCCGGTACGGCAACCCCAGGCACCGTCCTCGTCTTCCGCCTCGACGTCGTCAATCAGGGCGACCAGGATGCGGGCACCGTGACCTTGAGCGAGACGGTGCCGGCCCACACCTCCTTCGAACCGGCTCAAAGCTCGTCCGGCTGGAGCTGCCAGCCCTCCGGCGCTTGCAGCCTCACCCTCCCCTCACTCGCCGGTGCCGGCGGGGCCGCAAGCCGGAATTTCGCCGTACGGGTTGACAACCCGCTTCCCGCCGGCGTGACGACCCTCCACAACGCCGCCTGTGCGAAAACCGCGGGCTCCGCGGACGCCTGCTCGTCGATTGACGTCCCCACGGGCGGCGCTCCCCAGCTCAACGTCACGAAAACCCTCTCCTCGGGGACCTTGACCCCCGGCGAGGTCGTCATCTACCAGATCTCCGTCCAGAACACCGGCAACCAGGGCGCCTCCTCGGTCTCCCTGGGCGAGACCGTTCCCGACCACACCCGCTTCGAGCCCGCCTCCTCCTCGCCCGGATGGAGCTGCACCTCGCCCGATCCGGGAGGTACCTGCGGTCTCTCAATCGGCTCTCTCGCAGGCGGCGGGGCCACCGCCAGCCGGAGCTTTGCCGTCCGGATTGACAAGCCCTTGCCGGCTGGCGTGACGGCCATCGCCAACACCGCCTGCGCCACCTCACCAAGCACTGCGGAGGATTGCGACACGGTGACCTCGCCGCCCGAATGCGTCTCCCCTCTTGACGATCGCCAAGCGCCTGGCCTCGGGCACGGCCAATCCAGGCGAGCTCGTCGTCTACGAGATCACCCTCACCAACACCGGCAACCAGGACGCCGAAAACGTCGTCGTCACCGATCCGGTGCCCACCTATACGACGATGAGCCCGGCTGAGAGCTCGCCCGGATGGACCTGCGCCGGCAGTACCTTCAACCTGCAGCACCACAATCGCGAGCCTGCCCGCCGGCTCAAGCCGCACGTCTCGACCTTCGCCGTCCGTATCGCCCCGACTCTGCCGGCCGAGGCCACGGAGCTTCAAAACACCGCCTGCGCCTCAGACATCCCCGCCCGGTCGGTATGCGCCACGGCGAGAAATCCCTTGGGGGGCGAGGCGAGTCTCGCGCTTGAGAAAAGCTACGACGGCGGGCCGCTTGCTCCCGGAAAGCTCCTCGTCTTCCATCTCGACGTGACCAACCGGGGAAGCCGTCCCTCGGGAGCGGTCGACCTGCGCGAGATCGTCCCCGACCACTCGCGCTTCACCCCGGCAAGCTCCGACTCCCGCTGGTCCTGTCCAGCGCTCGCGGCGGGCTCCTCCTGCACGCTCATCCTTGGACCAATCCCGGCCGGTACCACCGTGACGGTTGACTTCGCCGTCACGGCCGATGAGCCCCTGCCCCCAAGCGTGCGCCAGATTGCCAACTCGGCCTGCCTTACCCTCCCCTCGGGCGACACGATCGGCTGTAGCGACGTTTCAACTCCCCTCGACACCTTCGTCGAGGCCACACTCGACGACGCCCTCTCAACCGATGCCAATGGCAATGGCAAGCTCGACAACGGCGACGTCTTGACCTACACCCTCACGGTCTTAAATCCCTCGCCCAAGCCTGCAACCTCCCTCACCGTCACCGTACCGCTCGATGAGCACCTGGGTCTCATCGTCGCCAGTGTCACAACCTCGGCCGGCACCGTTACCGGCGGCAACGGCTCGGGCGATTCGCTCGCCCGGGTCGAGATCCCGCAGCTTTCTCCCGGTGGCTCAGTCACGATCACCCTTCAGGCCCTCGCCACCAACGTCTCCGTCCCAGGACTCAAGAGCGTCTCGACTCAGGGCTCTGTCTCCGGGGCCAACTTCGAGACCGAGCCCACGGACGATCCGGCGACCGCCGAGGACGACGATCCCACCGTAACGCCCCTTGGCCCCGCCGTCGTCGTCCACGACGTACCCACCCTGGGCCAGCTCGGGCTCTTGCTCCTCGCCGGCGGCCTCGGGGCTCTCGGTCTCGCCCACCTGCGGAGGCGAGCCCCTCTCTCCTAAGCCCTCCCCTGGGGGAGGAGGTGCTCCGGGCCTCCTCCCCCTCTTTTTTGATAACCGCCAGGACCCAAGGGCAGGGAATCTCAATGACCAAGCTCATCTCCATCTGTCGTTCAGGGCTGCTCTCCGTTCTCATCGCGCTCCTCTCGGGACCCCAAGCTACCCCTCGGCCGGCATCTCCGGATGAGAAAGCCGCCTCCTCCACCACGACGAGCCGCAATCCCACCCACACCTTCTCGACCTCGGGTCCCAAGGTCGTCGAGCTCACGGTCTGCAACGCCGCCGGGTGCTCCAAGATCCGGAAGACCCTGATCGTCCTCGAGTCCCGGCCCAAAATCGACGCCTTCTTGGTGCCCGCCCGGGTGGGAAGCGCCGAGGTCTCCGTTCCCTTCTCGGCCAAGGTCTCGGGCCGGCCCGTCCTCCAGGTCGGATGGAAGATCACCGGCCGTTGGGGAGGCGAGTCGCTCGCCGGCAACCCCGTCTCCTGGAGGCCCGACGCTCTGGGCTCCCATACGGTGCGCGCCACGGTCTCGAGCCGCTACGGCCAGGCGAGCTCGGCGCCGGCGACCCTCCTCGTCGTGCCGTCGAGCTTTGCCGACGTCTCTGCCGCCTCACCCGTCTTCGCGGCCGTCGAGACCGTCGCGGGTCTCGCCCTCATGAGCGGCTGCGGGGCGGGACGGTTCTGCCCGCAGGATCCGCTGTCTCGGGCTCAAGCCGCGGTCTTTCTCTCCCACGGCCTCGCGGCCCAGTCGCCGCCTCCTCAGCCGCCGGCCGAGAGCCCCTTTGCCGACGTACCTTCAAGCTACTGGGCCTTTCGGGAGATCTACCACCTCTACCGCCTGGGGATCACCCAGGGATGTGGCACGAGTCCACTTCGCTTCTGCCCGGACGAGACACTCCTGCGCTCCGACGCAGCGGTCCTCCTCGTTCGCTCCCGCCACGGAGGAGGCTACGTGCCCCCGGCCGCTACGGGACGCTTTGCCGATGTTCCCTTAGGGGTGCCGGCCGCCCCCTACATCGAGCAGCTCGCAAGGGACGGCATCTCCTCAGGTTGCGCTCCCACGCTCTTCTGCCCGGGAGACCCCGTCTCCCGCGCCGCGATGGCCTCCTTCCTGGTCCCAACCTTCAACCTCGTGGCGCAGCCCCGTCCGACGCGCTTCGAGCTCGGGGCTCGCTTGACGAGCTATCCCGCCGGAATACCGTTGCCGGTTGCCTTGAGCTACGACGGTGGGCTTGTCTCCTCGTTTGAGTACGACTGGGACGGCAACGGCTCGTTCGAGGAGGTCTCCCCTGTCCCTGTGGCCTCTCATACCTATGCGAGAGCGGGGCTCTTTCGCCCCGGCGTGCGCCTGCGCCAGGGTCGAGCCGTCCGCTCTCTCGCCGCAGAGACCCCGATCACGATCTCCGCGCCCAATTTCTTCCTCACGCCGGCCCGCCCCACAGGGGTCACGGCACGGTTCCTGCGGCAGGTTGACTCGACACCGGCCGAACCTCCCGGGACCCTCGCCCGTTCAGCCTTCGCCGTTCGCGGCAGCGTTACAAATCCCACCGGCGTCCAGGGTTTCCTCGCCTACCTGTCGTTCGACAGGTCGGTCTACGCCTTCGTCGCAATGCTCCCGGCAGACCTCTCCGCGGCTGAGCTTTCAACGCCCCGCCTCGGCTCCGGCCGGGCGGGCACTCTGGTACTTCGCGCCTTCAATGCCTACGGCGCGGGACCCGCCTCGGTCGCCGTACCGTTGACCGTCCCTTGACAGGCCCCTCGACGTTTCCCCCTCTGGAGGACTGCATGTACCTGCCCCTTGCCGCTGTCGCCCGGATGCTCATCGCTCCGCGGCCCGATCTCCCCGCCGTGCTCGAGACCGCCTGTGACGCGGCGGACCTCGCCGTTCATACGCAGCTTGAGCTCCAGTTGGCCGAGCTTTCCGCCTCACCTCAAGCCCTCGAGCGACTGCCTCGCTCGGCGCCCCTTGTGGTCTGGCTCGCCGCCGCGGCGGCTGGGCTTCATGCTCGGACTTTCTTTCCTTATTTCGGGACAAGATTGGCCTTCCATCAGCATGTCTCCACCATGGTCCATCGCACCCTTCTCTACTCCTATTGGGACTCCGGATGGCAGGAGCGTGACCACTTCGGCAGAGCGCTTCGGCAGTTTGACAAGCTGCGCCACCGTCTCTTATCTCCCGCGGCCAATCTGGTGGAGCTCCAGCACGTTCGGCTCCACCTCGCCGATTTGAGCAACTATGTCGCCTTCGCGGCCTATCGGATGGAGATGTTGCCTGGCGGCTGAAGCGCAGGGCCCGGGGGCAGCGGAGATCGATCCTTGCTCCGGCGAGGACAAGAAGTGGCTTCGCCTCGTCTTTCTCTTCCAGCCTCTACCGACGTCCCAATGAGCGTCTGCAACGTAGACCCGTCCGGTCGCTTCCTGCCAACCCCCTGATTCATGACTCGAAGCGGAGGCCCTGATCGTGTCGCGCGCGGAAGAGATAGCGCAGGACGCGGCGGGCCAGCTCGGCCGTGGCCTCTTCGCGCTCAGCCACTTCACGGAAGAGCCGCAAAGCGGCCAGAGCCTCCCGGTGGACGCCTTTGGACTTGAACACGGCGGCCAGTTCCTGGGCCAGCGTCTTGACCTCAGCCGCATTGCCTTCGTCCAGAAGCAAGGCCGCCTCTTCGAGCAGGGCCAGAGCCGTGTCGTAGTCCATGTCTCGGGCGGCGAACCCCCGCCGGGCCTGGGCCAGTAGACTCCGCGCTTCCTCACTCCGCCCGAGTCCCGCCGCGATGCGGCCCTGAGTCCAGGTCATGCGCAGGGCTTCGATCTCATCTCCCGTCTCGAGGGCGGCGGTGCGCACCCGGTCGGCAAGCGCTGCCGCTTCCGCGAAACGACCCAGATGGCAGTAGTTCAGCGCCAGGTTGCCGGAGAGGATACTCTCCAGCCGAGAGTCGGCCTTCCGGCTCACCAGGGGGGCCGCCAGAAGCAGGGTCTCAACGGCCCGCTCGTACTCGCCCATCACTTCGAGGGTATATCCCTTTTTCAAAAGCGCCCGCTCGGGGTTCCTTCCCACGGCGGCAGCCTCATCGAGGAGGGCCAGCGCCTCGGGGAGACGGCGCTGATCCCTGCGCAAGGACGCTTCCAGATCCAGCAGCCGCCCTGGATCGAGCACGCCCCCAGGATCGAAGCCCGCCTGCCATAGGCGCTTGGCCTCACCAAGAGCGGCCTCAGCTGACGCCAGGTCTCCGGAGACCCGCAGCACGTTGGCCCTATGGGCGGCCGCGTAGCCCTGGAGGCGCCTGCACCACTCCTCGGGACCCCGGACCCGCTCCGCGATCTGCCGGGCGAGGTCAGCCCATGCCGCAGCCCACTCCAGGTGGCGGGATGCCTCACGCTCCGAAACATCGCAGAAGCGCTCGCACAAGGCCCAGCTCCAGCACTCCTCCACCCCCTGGACCACAGCGACTCGGGCCTCCTCGGAAAGAGCCTTCAGCCGCTCGAACACCTCGGCGGCGCGCAGCCGGTCCTCATCCTGGGGACCGGCGTCCGGCAGGCGGAGCCTCAGCAGCCGCCGGTAGGCTTCGTCCACCTCGGAGCGGACCCCCGCCGCAACTCCCTCCAGGAGGGGCTCCGCACCCGCGCCCCGGCGCCGCTGCGGCCTGCGAAGCTTCTCTACGAACCGCAGGAGCTCCTCCGTCGTCGCCCCCGTGAGCCCCACGGCCGCCGCCATTCGCTCGAGGTTCTCCCGGCTGGGAACGACCTTGCTTTGCTCGAACTGCTCGATGAGGGTCGGATGGACGCCGAGCTCCTCTCCCATCTGCCTCTGGGTCTTCCCGGAGAGGGCGCGAAGCAGGCGCGCCTTGAGGTTCTCTCGTTTCATTCCCTGCCTCCCGCAGAGACAAAAGCCGAATTTTCACGGTCCTACGCCCTGAATGGCACCTAAGATTACGAGCGCGGCCCCCGTGAGACCCTGATGGCTCGCGGCTGGAGCCGCGTGGAGATTCCTCCCATGCACGGCATCCTCCTGGCCCTGACCCTGGCCGCGTCCCTGCTGGCTCCTACCTCATTCCTCGCCCGGCTCTGGGACTTCCCCTCTGGGCACTCCGCAGCCTCGCCAATTCTGGACAAGGAGGGACCCGGCTTGGACCCCAGCGGCGCCACGACCCCCACGAACGACGCAGGTCCGGGTTTAGACCCAAGCGGCCGTTCATGACGGAAACCCGAGGCCCGGGTCTTGTCGGGCACGGAAGAGGTACCCGAGGATCCGGCGGGCCAGCTCGGCCGTCGCATGCTCCTGCTCGGCAGCCTCCTGGAAGAGGCGCAGGGCGGCCTGGGTCTCCCGGTGCACCCCCTTGGATTCGAACACGGCGGTCAGCTCGCGGGAGAGGGCCTTGACCTCGGCCGCCCGCCCTTCGTTGAGGAGAAGGGCCGACTCTTCGAGCAACGCAAGGGCCGCGTCGTACTCCATCCCACGGGCCGCAAATTCCCGGCGAGCCCGGGTTAGAAGACCCCGGGCCTCTTCGGCCCGACCCAGACCAGCCGCGATCCGGCCCTGAGTCCAGGTCATGCGCAGCGCTTCGATCTCGTCTCCTGACTCCAAGGCGGCGGCGCGCACCCGGTCCGCCATCTCCGCTGCTTCCGCGAAACGGCCCAGGTGGCAGTAGATCAGCGCCAGGTTTCCGGAAAGGATCTTCTCCAGGCGGGAGTCGCCCTTCCGGCTCACCAGGGGTGCCGCCTGCAGCAGGGTCTCGACGGCCCGCTCATACTCGCCCATCACCTCGAGGGTGTATCCCTTCTTGAGCATCGCCCGCTCGGGGCTCCTTCCCACGGCGGCAGCCTCGTCGAGGAGGGCCAAGGCTTCGGGGAGGCGGCGCTGATCCCTGCGCAGGGACGCTTCCAGATCCAGCAGCCTCCCTGGATCGAGCACGCCGGCGAGATCGGAGCCCGCCTGCCACGAGCGCTTGGCCTCCTCCAGGGCGGCATCGGCCGATACCAGATTCCCGGAGACCCGCAGCACGTTGGCCACGTGGGCAGCCGCATAGCCCTGAAGGCGGTTGCGCCACTCTTCGGGACCCTGGACCCGCTCCGCGACCTGCCGGGCAAGATCGGCCCACGCCGCCGCCCGCTCCACGCTGCGGGAGGCCTCGCGCTCCGAAGCGTCGCAGAGCCGCTCGCAAAGAGCCCAGCTCCGGAACTCCTCGGCGATCTCGACAACCACTGAATGGGCCTCTTCGGGAAGCCCTTCAAGCCGCCCAAACAGCTCGGCGGCCCGCTGCCGGTCGTAGGCAACGGTCCGGGCCTCAGGGATCTCCGCGGCCGAGGCGAGCCGGGAATGCCGGGCGGCCTCGATCAGCCCCTGGCGGACCAATCGGCTGACCCGAAGCACAGAGTCCGCGATCTCGCCCTTCTCTTCCGCCGTGAGGTCGCCGGGCTGGTCCAAAGAATCCAGGGCTTCGACACACGCGGTGACGATCGGGAGCGCGGCCGGCGGACACTTGAGGGCGGCCAGCAGCCGCTCGAACGTCTCATCCCGGATCGCGCCTCGTTGACGAAGATACTGGGAGACCGCCTTCTGAGGGATGCCTGCGGCTGCGCCGATCTCCTTGCGACTGAAGTCGTAGTAGGCGGAGAGGATCGACAGGATCGCTTGCCGGAGCGGCTGCTTGCGTGCCATGAAGAATGCGTTCCCTTCTTGTGAGTGCTTCCAAGGCTTTGAACGTGACACTCGCCGGGAATTGGGTTGCTGGTCTCGACAATCTATCCGTCTTATCAGCGCCTCTTCTTGTATATGGTCACTACGAACTTTCTGTATTTCACTCTGTAGATTACCAGAATCGCTGGTCTCGGAGGAACATTCCATTCACGCGATGACCTGATGGCGAGCCGACCCGGCCACGGAGTCCGCGTCGCCGCCCGAGGAGGAGCATACCTGTGCTGCCGGCAGTCCCCCAGAGCCATCCCCACCCCCGACAACTTGAGCGCTTCATGGCCCTTGACCTCTCTCGGCCCGAGGCTGCTTTAGTTGTCCGCCATCTGCTGACCGGCTGCCCGCAGTGTCTCCAGGTGACCCGCCAGCTCTGGCGGCTCGGAGATGAGACGCTGCTCCCCAAGGAAAGAGTGCCTCCGAAGGCCCAGGGTGTACCCGCTCCCCCGGAGACTGGGATTTGACCGGCGCGGGTCTTTTCGAACAGCTCGGCTCTTCGGTCGCTCCCGGGGACCTCCGGGTCAGTTGGGAAGCCCAGCCGGTCGAGCGGCTACGGGCCGCCCTACCTCGCCCTCGGGGCAGGTCTCAGATAGACGACCTGCTGGAGGCGAGTGCTTCTCTGCTTCTTTCCGATTCTTCAAAGGCGCTTTTTCTATTCCTGAAGGCCGAGAAGGCCGGGGAGATTTATCTCGGACGGGCCAGATACCTGGCCGGAACCGCCCTGAGGCTGCTTGGACGTCTTGGAGAGGCCAAGGAGACCTGGCGGGTCTCTGAGGCCGCCCTGGTGACGCTCGACGTGATGAACGTCTCGGCCGAGCGGAATTCCCCGCGAGCCTGCGGAGATGCGCAAAGCGGAGGCCGGCTGCCATCCGGCGCCGGCTTCGCTTCCGGGGCTTTCGCATCGATCCCCTGCCATTCGCATGAGCACAGCAGCTCGAACCAATAGGAGACATTACTTTCATGACTGAAGCCGCCGCCAAGGAGCAGCTTCGAGAGATCGCCGCCGACTTGGACGCGATCCGATCACGACTTCTGGGTGTCCAATCGAGCCTTCCGGCTCCGGCTGAAACTGGCGAAGAGCAGGACGATGAAGTGACGCTAAGCGCGATTATCCAATGCATTCTCGGCGACAGCCTGGATCCCGCGATTCAGGACCTCGGGAAGGCGGCCATTGCCCAACCCGATCCGGACACTACCTGGGAGTCCCCGATGTTTGAGAACCTCGGACAAGCGCTGGTGCTGCTCCGGGGGCTTCGGGGGCTGTCTCAGGCAAAGGCCGCCAGGGCCGCGGGGATCGGGAAAAGTCAGCTCTCGAAGTACGAGAACTGCAAGGAGCTCCCGAAGCTGGAGTCGCTGGAGAAGGTTCTCAAGGTCCTCAAGGTTGGCTACTTCGAATTCTTCTATACCTTGCGCTTTGTGGACCAGCGGGCAGCCTCAGTTGGCCCCAAGCCTCAGATTCTCCCGCTTCCGGGAGAAGCTTCACCCGCGATCTTCACAGAGGCTCTCGACTCGCTCCTCCACCCTGAGACGCAAGCCGTCTTCCAGAGGGTCTTCGCAGAGTTTTTCAAGCTCTATGCGCGAGTGGTCGAGCAAGTCTTGGTCAGCCGCCTGGATAAGAAGAGTCCCGATGGCGGTCGTCAGTTTCTTGGTGTCATTCCAGAGGATGATAGTGAGGAAGCCTTTGAGTAGACCGAATCGCGAAGCTCAACGTCTCCTCGAAAAGGATGAGCTTGTCCCTTTCGCCCGCATCGTCCAGGAGTCGGGAATGCCCGCCTTCCGCGTTCGCCTCGCTCTAGGCGAAGCCGGGGAGAGGGTGCGGGTCTTCCATAGAAGAGGCCTCCAGGGGCGGGAAGACCGCAGAACCAGATTCTACCCCTTGAGCTACACCCTCGCCCTATTGCGAGAACCAAGGGGAGAAGAGCGGGAGATGCCGGCGGAGATCGAAGCGGACGAGCGTGTCAAATTGGAAAAAGTTGCCGCGGAGCTGGGCTGGGCCACGAACACTGTGAAGCGCTATCTGCTCGCCGCAAAACGGCTGGTCCACACCTTTCCGGACCCGGAGGACAACCGCAAGAAGCTCTACCCCCTCAGGTATACCGCGAGGCTCCTTCGCAGAGAGCACGCCAGGGTCCAGGCTCGGCGGCTGCGGATGAAAGACGAAGGAGCCGGCTTTTGGCTGGCCCTGGCGAGTCTGAAGGTGGCCAACCGCCGGCTCCGGCATCTTTCCGCCGATCTCGCGGCAGTCTCCAGGGAGCTCGCAGCGGCTTTCGAGGGACTGAGACGCATGCCGCTCTCGGTCGTAGAGATCTACACCCTTCCCGATCCCGGCCTGGAGTTGGTCTATCCCCTGACGGTGCTTGTCGCACCGCTAAGGCTGATGTACTGGAGAGCCACCGTTCCCGAGATCCCTCTGCGGGGGGAGGGGAAAAGGCCTGAGGAGGCGGTCCTCGACCTGCGGCAAAAGCTGGCGGAGAAGTTCCGGCAACTCCAGGAGGAGCCCGAGCCCTCCTCGGAGCCTGACCTGTGTCAGCTCTTGAATGATTTCATCCAAGTTAGGAGGCGCCGTAGAAATTCGAACGAAGAGGAGAGCCATGAAGAGGCTTAGAGGATGAAAAGGATTCCGTCCGAGACACGTGCCAAGGACGTTCTCCCAGAAGAGCTGAAAGCTCTTGGTAAAGCCTTGAGATTTCTCAGAATGCAGATCGGCTGGAAGCAGCAGGAAGCCGCTTCTGCTGCGCACGTAACGAAAGGGATGCTTTCAGGTTACGAGACAGGGTATACCCTTCCATCGTTACCCACGTTATTGAACATACTCAACGCTCTGGGTGCCGACTTCTCCGACTTCCAGAGAGCGTTGAACGCTCTACGCAACGGCCCGAACAAAGTGAGCGCTGGATTGAACCAGCTCATCGGCAAACAAGTCGTAAGAGTACCTTTTCGAGAAGACCTGGACGAGAAGGAACGAGAGATCGGCAGGGCCGTGCTGGAGATCGCGGCCTATCTTCAAGGCCTGAGAACAGCTTGAGGGGGGCATCATGCCTCAACGTGTACGCCGTACCGATACGGAGTGTATCGCTTTCGGCAAGGCCCTGAGGCGACTCAGGGGCGAGATCGGATTAAAGCAGAACAAAGTTGCCGCCAAGGCCCACATCACCAAGGCGATGGTTTCAAGCTATGAGACGGGAAAGATGTATCCAACGTTGCCGACTCTGCTAGCTTACCTTCGAGCTGTGGGTGCCGACTTCTCTGACCTGCAGAGATCGATAGAGTCCGAATCGGAAGATTTTCACCTCCGCTTCAAGGAGCTCGCGGCTTTTGAGACGACAGCCGAGCTCAGCGATGGCAAGCCCTCCGCGGATGGAGCGAATGGCTCCGTCGAGCCCGAGCTCGCGGCAGAACTCAAGGACGACCCTGAGAACGTAGAGAGGGAGGTCGGCAGACGGGTACTCGCCCTCATGCGCAGACTTCGCCAAGGCGAGCGTACCCAAGCCCCAGAGGACGCGGAGGACGATCATGGATCAAATGGAAGCGCGAATACGGAAGGCTGATGCCAGGGATTTTCCGGTTCTATATGAGATCGGGTTGGCGACACCTGAGATTCAGGTGACAGAAGGGGAAGCATTTATGGAGCAAGCCGAATTCCTGCGAATCATTCAGGCCGAAAGTAGCATTCTTCTTGTCGCAGTGGTGAACGAGGTCGTCGCTGGCTTTGTCTACGTGAGACTCGACGATATCGATGCCCTCCCAGGCTGGGCGTGTCTGGTCTATCTGGTGGTACGGCCGGAGTTTCGCGGCCAAGGTGTCGGAACGGCACTCTATCGCGCCGCCGAACACTTGGCCCAGGAGCGGGGCTATTCCAATTTCTATGCCTGGGCTCGTTGCGGCCAGGACTCGCCCATCCGCAAGCTCTTGATGCACCAGGGCTACTCGGAAGGCCACAAGTACTCGTGGATGGGCAAACGGCAGCTCGCATCGGTGACCCCAGTTGCTGTTGGTTCCCCAGGGTTAAAAGGATCAGGCACCACGAATCTCGCTTGGGATTGTGACGACGAGTTCCTTAAACGGCTTGGGGAAGCGGACCTGAAGACTCTAAAGCGGGTAATTTCAGGGCAAGTACTGGCCTCCCTCCAGTACCACAGTACCAGCGACGATCTTGATCACGTGCTGATCTATATGTCGGACGATGCCCAGTTGGTTGTGGACCTTCAACTTCCCGGTTGTATCCGCACGATCGACCTCCGGGAGGTCGTAGCGTCAGAGATCGATATTAGAGGCCGAAGTCCTAGTCAAAATGGAAGAGCTTTTTCTCGATCTCGCTCGCGAATGCAAGGAAGCGAGGATGGGTCGGCCGCCTTTCCACTCAGTGTAGCCCGGAGCCAGCGCCTGTCAAGGCAACCCCGTTGGGGTCGGCCTGCGGCCGAGCCTTGACAGGGCCTGGCTCCGGGCACGCCTCGCCCTGCGAGGCGGCCTTAACTACCCCCGCCTTTCGAGGAGATCCACCATGACTCGAATCGAGACCCTCCTGTCGCAATTCTTCAATCCGGTACCTATGTTGCACGGTGAGGACGCCCCCACGCCGCCGTCCAGCCTACGCGCCACCTACCTCAGCGTGCCGATCGATCGAGATCTCGATGTCGACACCGCTGCCGAGATTGGCCAGGTCCTTGCCCACTGGATGCGTCTCGATCTCACCTTCGCAGTGCTCTGGTTCTCCACGGATGACCATGGTGTCGTGATCCTCACTCCCGCCGAGCTCCTCCTCCACCGGCTCGTTACCCCCGTCGCTATTCCCTGATCCGGTTCACCCCAGGGGGCTGGTGGGCCGAGCGGCCCACCAGCCCCTTTGTGTGAAGCCTGGTCCCGGAGTCCTCTCGACGAGCTGCCGGGATTCCTTTCGGTCCGGCTTCGCTCCCGCCAGGCGCTTTCGTACCCGAGGGCGGCCCGGCGGCAAGGCAGCCCTGACGGGCGCGCTACGCGCGACCTTGCCCCCGGCCCTCTCCCCCTCGGGTCCCCGCGCCATGAGCAGGAGCGAAGCCGAAACCGAAAGGAGATCACCGCCATGCCGAATCCGAGTCCAGCGCGTGCCCAAGCTGCTACCCTCTGGGGAATCGAAGCTAAAGTCGTTGACATCGAGGTTCAGGTTACACAAGGGATGCCTCAGATCGAGATCCTGGGACTCGGTCTACCCGCCGCCCGGGAAAGCCGCGAGCGTGTTCGAGCCGCCCTTCGAAACTGCGGCTTTGACCTCAACTCCAAGTCGTTCCTGATCAACCTCACCCCGGCCGCTCTGCCGAATGACGCGGGTCCCTTCGACCTGGCCATCGCCCTGGCGATCCTGGTGGCGGGCCGCGACCTGCCCCAGGACATCCTGGAAGGCCGTCTGATCTGCGGCGAGCTCGGGCTCAACGGAGACATTCGCTCCATCCGCGGAGGGTTTGCCATCGCTGAGCTCGGCTGTCGTCTCGAAAGCCGCGAGCTTCTGATCCCAGCCGTCAACGTGCCTGAGGCGGCATCTCTCGCTGGGAGCCTCTCAGTGATCGGTCTTCTCAGCTTGAAACAAGCCTTGCTCCATCTGACAGGAGCCGAGCCGCTAACCCCCTCGTCAGTCTCGCCTCTCGCTATGCCCTTCACCTCCTTCCCTCCCGACCTCTCCGAGGTGCGCGGCCAAGAGCACGCCAAGCGAGCCCTCGAGGTAGCAGCCGCCGGCGGCCACAATCTCCTCCTCCTCGGACCTCCCGGCAGCGGCAAGACGATGCTCGCCCGCCGAATGCCTGGCCTTCTGCCGCCTCTTACCCTGGCTGAGTCGATCGAGGTTACCAAGATCTACTCCATGGTGTCTGAGGAGCCCCAGTCGGGCCTGTGCCAGATCCGTCCGTTCCGCAGCCCTCATACAAGTACCAGCACAGCCGGCATCCGCGGCGGCGGTTTCGACAATCCGCGTCCCGGCGAAGCCACCCTCGCTCACAATGGGGTCCTCTTCCTCGACGAGCTCTCGGAGTTTTCGCGTGGGACTCTCGAGGCCTTGCTCCAACCCCTCGAGGAAGGAATCGTCACCGTCGTCCGAGCCCGGCAAAACGTTCAGTTTCCGGCCCGGTTCTCCTTGCTCGCCGCGATGGGTCCTTGCCCCTGCGGTCATCTGGGCGACCCTCGATTCTCCTGCACGTGCACTCCCAATTTCATCCGTCGCTACCGCGAACGAATCTCCGGCCCCTTGCTGGATCGCATTGACCTGCATGTCGAGGTGCCGGCCGTCCGTCTCAACGAGCTGCGCTCCGGCCCCGGGGAGACGACCGCCGAGGTAGCCCGGCGGGTGGCCGCAGCGCGAGCCGTCCAGATCGATCGTTTCGGAACCACCACGATCAGTCCTCTCAACGCCGCAATGACTCCGGAGAAGATCAGACAGTTCTGCACCCTCGACGGCTCCGGCCGCAGCTTGCTCGAGGCTGCCTTCGAGAAGCTCGGCCTCTCGGCCGCTGCCACCGATCGGATCCTCAAAGTCGCCCGCACCATCGCCGACCTGGCAGGAAGCGATGCCATCCGCCCCTCCCACCTCGCAGAGGCAATCCAGTATCGCGGCCTTGACCGAAGAATCGGCCTGTAAAGCCGTAACCCCAAGGAGAGCTACTCCATGAATCACCTCGCCCCGCCGACCTCTCTCAGCCGTCACACTGTCACCCGCTACAAGCTGCGTTTGATCACCGAAGACCAGGAGGAGCTCCGTGATCCCGAGACCTTGGTGCGGCCTGTCCAGATTGCGGCATTCCTTTGGAAACGAGTTTTTGAGGGCCTGGATCGGGAGGTGATGTGCGCCGTCTACCTGGACGTCCAGAGCCGTGTCATCGGGTGGACCATAGCCTACGTCGGTTGTCTTTCCCGCTGTGGCGTTGAGCCGAGAGGCATTGTGATTCCGGCACTCTTGGCCAACGCCAACGGATTGATCATTGCACACAATCATCCATCCGGCTCGCCAGAGCCCAGCGAGGACGACAGGTTCTTCACGAACAGGATTCAAGAGGCCTGTGACATCTTAGGCCTCAAGTTCGTGGACTCGATGATCCTCGCCGATGGCCATCCCTCCTCCGCTCCTCGGTGGACCTCGGTGTTAGCCAGGAGGTGATCCGTCTCCTGTCAATCCAAGAGTCAGGAGACCCGTACAACTCTGCTCGTTCCCTTGCTCCTGACCGATGAGCTCGCGGATCGTCATCCATCCAGGCAAAAACCCCCAACCCTTCCTCTTTCTGCGACCGACTGAGGACTTCGGACCGTTGTTGGCCGCCTTCTTTCGAGTATAGCCGCGAGCGGCGCCTGTCAAGGCAAACCCCTACGGGGTCGGCCTGCGGCCGAGCCTGGACAGGAGCCGCCCGCGGCTCGCCTCGCCTTACGAGGCGGCTTTCACTACCCCCGCCTGTGAGGAGCTCAACATGACCACGATCGAAACCCTCCGCAACTCCTACTTCTCCGACTCCGCCGGCTTCGAGCAGGACGATCTCGGAAATTCCATCCTCTTCGACCTCTTCGGCTCCGACTCCACCGAGCCCGCGCTCCTCCTCGCCGACCTCAGCCTCTTCCTTACCCCCTGGACGCGCTTGGACAACTCAGACTACCGAGAGATTCCCGCTACCGCCTGGTTCTCTTCCGACGATCGCGCAATTGTCCTCCTTACCTCCGATCACGTCTCGCTCTCGGTTCTCCACTCCCGCCGCAGGTTCGAACGAGCCCTTGAGGCTACCCGCGAGAGCTACCTCGACTAGCTTCCTCGCCTCCTCCAGCAAGGGCCTGGCGAGGTCGCCGAAGATCTCCGCCAGGCTCTGCGCATCGCTGATCTCGCTTGCTGCATAGAGCTTCTGACCTCCCGTAGGCGCTCCGCCGCGTCGCAGTTCGGCTTCGGATCAGCCATCCGTTCACCTCCGCTCCTTTACGCGAGCGGCGGCCGGCCGCAAGGTTTCCCCCTGCGGGGCGCGCTGGCGCGCGACCTTGACAGCCGGCCTTTGTCCCCTCGCGTGTCCGCGGAGCATGAACGGACGCCAGACCCGATCCGCGAACGACCTGCTGAGTCAGCTCAATTCAAAGGAGAATCCCATGACCGCCGTCTACCTGTTTCGTCTCAAGAACCAGGGAACGCTGGAGCGCTATCCACAAGCCACGATCTACGACGATTCCTTCAACCTTCTCGGAGAGGCCACCTCCTACACCTTCAGGGGCACGGCTTGGGATGTTCAGGCTCAGCATTTCAGGGGTTTCATGGCCTTCGACTCTCCTCTCCTTCGGTACTTGCCCCATGATCCGCCGGCGCCTCTGCGATCCGAGGAGCTAGACCCCGAAGCCCAAGGCTGTGCCTGCCCCTGGTGCGAGGAGGAGAGGGGGGCGGGACATGGAACTGGAGACTCTGACGGTCATCGCTTCTGCTACGCGTGCGAGCTCGCGGGCTGTTCGGAGGATACCGCCCGCTGCGGAGGTGGAGATGACGGAGCTCTGTGGCTGTGAAGGCAAAGGCTGGGAGATCTTCAACGAAGATCCTGAATCCGGACGGCTGGGAGAGGTCCAGGCCTGTGACTGTGGGATCTTGCCGGACGATGAAGCCGCCTACAACTCGGCTTCTGCAGCCGGCCTCCTGGTCGATGCCCAGGGCCACGTGCTGGCCGAGCCCTGGGGAGTCTACGCCGACCAAGCCCGCCGCCAATCTCAGATCGAGGCGTTGCGCAGGAAGCTGATCTGGTACGGCCGTCTGCTCGGCTCTTGCCCTCCCGGCGTCCAATTCTTTGCTCTCAAGAACCGTGTCTTTTGCGACCGAAGCACGATTCAGCTTGACTACGCCGGTGCGCTCAAGGACTTCGAGCAGGGATCGCAGAAGGCAGGATTCCCGGCTTTCGTCCTGCCTAGATCATCCCTCCTTAACGATCACTACAGCCGTTCGCTCAGGCTCCGCGGGGCTGTGGGATCCGTTCACCGCCGCTCCTCTACCCGAGGGGCGGCCGGCCGCAAGGCAAACCCCTACGGGGCGCGCTCGCGCGCGACCTTGACGGCCGGCCTCCTTCCCCTCGGGTGTCCGCGGCTTCATGAACGGACCCCACACCCCACCGACCCTCGAGCGCCGAACGATCAGTATCGAGAGCAAGCCGGCTTACGAAGGCCAGAAGAGCCGGACCTTCAGCGTCGAGCTTCTCGCTTGGGTTCTGGCCGACGCTCTCTGGGAGCTCGGCTCAACAGGAAAGGAGAACACTCACCGTCCTGTCTTTCTCGCCTTCGCCGGTTCGAGCTCAGCGGCCCGCTCCTTCCAAGCGAATCTGCAATGTGGCCGCGTCGCTGTCGAGGCCGCAAGAAGCTTCGGCCGACGATTCGAGATCCCGCGCTCCGCGGGCTTCCGCTACGAGAGCACCACCCGCGCTGACGGCACCCTGACCCTGGTCTATCTCCCCCACATCTTCTCTCTCCAGCCGCCGACGACCGAGACGGGCAATCTCTCCTTCGTCTCTATGCCCCCCACCGCTTGGGTTGACGAACAGTCGGCAACGATCTCCTCAGTCATGGGCTCTGACGCCCGCGAGGCTGCCTGCGCGGCCTACTTCGTGGCCTACCTCGACGCTCGTTCCGCTCTGCCGATCGCCAACGACCTGCGCTTCCACCTGGCGCTCTTCCGGGCCGCCAAAGAGCAGGCCTGGTGTCGCGTCTCCGAAGGTTCCGAGACCGATCCTGCCGACCTCTATGCCAGGGGTCTTGCTGGCATCGGGTTCGAGCCTCCGGTCCTCTGCAACGTAGATCCCACGACTTTCGCTGAATTCCTGGCTCAGCAAACGGCCAGAAACCTTCCCAAAGAACCACTTCGTGAGGTGATCAATTATGGCGCGCCCCGAATCCGTCGCCCTCGGCGGGTACTTCCCCACGCCCAACCACCTGCTGCCCAGCTTAGCCTCTTTGGTTGACTTCAGACTTCCATCCTCCGAGGACCGGCACGTTCTCGTCGATCCCTGTGCCGGTGACGGCGAGGCGATCGCCGCCTTGCGGGATCTCTGGTTCGGTCCGGACCGCTCCCGCCAGCGCTTCGGTTCACTCGACGCTCGTATCTTCGCCGTCGAGTTGGAGAAGGATCGGGCCCACACCGCCAATCGCCGCCTTTCCGCCCGTGATTCTCAAGCGGTCGTCGCTGGGACGTCGTCCTCGAGGCCGACGCCTTCCATGTCGCCATTGAGCCGAAGGACGGGGCCTCCGTGCTCTTCCTCAATCCACCCTACGACATCGACTCGGTCTACGGTCGACTCGAAACCGATTCCTGCTGCGCTGGACTCAGAGTCTTACACCCGGAGACGGCCTCCTTATCTTCCTCGTTCCCCACTACGCGCTTCTCGCCAGTGCCACTTTCCTGGCCACTCACTTCTCCAATCCTCGGGCCTGGCGATTTCCTGAGGAGGACTTCGCGAGCTTCAAGCAGTGCGTCCTCCTGGCCCGAAGGCGGGAATCCCCGCTCCCCGACAACGACATCGATCGCAAAAGGATCGAGACATGGGCTGAATCGCCCAACACCTTGCCGGTCCTCAAGCCCCTCGCCTCTCCGGTCTTCAAAATCGCTGGCGAGCACCCGGACCTCCACCTCGAGAAGCTAGATCTTGACGTCGAAGGCCTCGTCGAGGGTTTCCGTCCCTGGGCAAACTCCCCGTTTTTCGGAACGCACCGCTCCGTTCACGAGCTCATCGGGGCTCCCGTTGAGGTCGCCATGCCTCCTCGCCCGGCTCATATCGCCTTGGCACTCGCTGCGGGGATGCTCAATGGCAAGCGGTTGGTCCCCAACCGCCAAGGCCTTCCACCCCTCCTCGTCAAAGGCTCGCTACGCCGTGATCTCGTCATTGTCAATCAGACGTTCGACAGCCAAGGCCAAGTGACTGGAACCGTCATGGTCCAGAGGCCCAAGCTCACCCTGAACGCCCTCCGGCTCGATACCTTGCAGTTTCACGAGCTTCGCCCGGGAAGCCTTCCATCCAGCGCCGACGACCTCGCCGACTTCAATTCCGCCGACCTCGTCGAGGCCTACCGCGACTCCTTGAGCCGGCTGATGCGTGACCAGTGTCCTGCCCTTCACGACGTCTCGAATCCCGCCCATGAGATGAAGCTCCCCACTCTCGGCCGGCGCCCCTTCACCATGCAACGGCACCTCATCTCAACCGGCCTGAAGCTCATCGCCATGGGAGAAAACCCAGTCGT
The DNA here is from genome assembly GCA_963712665.1 of Thermoanaerobaculaceae bacterium. GTDB lineage: Bacteria > Acidobacteriota > Thermoanaerobaculia > Multivoradales > UBA5704 > DATARR01. The sequence goes on from CAVQIV010000001.1 coordinate 61,826, forward strand.
TGAAGCGGAGGTCGGGACCGGCAAGTCCACGGTCGCTTTATCCATCGCCGGCTCGCTCGCTCCAGAGCACTTTGCCCAGACGACCTCAGAGCTGCGCCGCCTGGGGTTTGAGACCTCGCGAATGCGCCCGGTCCGCCGCACCTTGATCCTCTGCCCTCCCCATCTGCTCAAGAGCTGGCGTGACCAGGCCGCCGCCGTGTTGCCGGCCCATCGCGTCCAGATCGTCAAGGAGCTCAAAGACCTCGACACACCGGCCGAGATCTACGTCTTGAGCCGGGAAACGGCCAAGCTGGGCCACGGCGTCACCGGGCTGAGCTCCAAAGACGACCGCCAGGGGCGAGCCCGGCAATGCCCGCGATGCGGCCGGCTCATCACCACCGATCCTCTCAAGCTCGCCGCGAAACGCGAGCGTTGCGAACACAAGCGCCGGTGCCCCACGAATAAGGCCGCGAGACTCGCCGAGGACCTCGCGGTGGTGCTGTTTTCTTCCTATCCCTACCATCCCCGGGTGCGCTCGCTCCTCGCCAATCGAATCTTCTTGAAGCGCGCCTTGCCCGAGCCTGACGGTGAGGAGGGCCCCGGCCCGGCCCCGGCCGCCGACAAGATCGACTCCATCGCGCGCTCCGCTCTTCGCCTCGTCTGCGACAAGGACGGCGGCTACTCCTACCCCTCCTCCGGGATCTATCGCGCTTTCATGCTTCTTGCCCAGTACGCTCGAAGCGCTTCCCTTCTCGAGGAGCCGAGACGGATGGCGACGGTCTACCGCGAGGAGTCCGACGCGGCCGCAGCGGCCGGACACCTCCCGTCTTCAAGGGAGGTTGGCGACCTCCGATGGATTGCCGAGCAGCTCCTCCGGATGGCCGAGCAACTGGCGAGCCCGCCTGCAGAAAACTCCACCTCCGAGACTCCACTTCTCGCCGCCCTCGAAGCCATCTCTTCGTGCGGCACCTGGGAGGAGACCGCCCCCTGTCCCGAACCGCTCTTCCAGGCCGTGCCCAAGCCTCGCCGCTTCCCCATCGCCCGCTACCTCCTGCGCCGCCGCCGGCGGCTGGCCTGCAATCCCGACCTTCTCATCCTCGATGAGGTGCAGGACTATTCCACGCCGGGAAGCGCCCAGGAGAAGGCCGCTCACCGGCTGGTCGAGATTCCGGGCATCCCCACTCTCGCTCTGTCGGGCTCGCTCATGGGAGGCTACGCCAGCTCGCTTTTCGCCAACCTCTGGGCGTTGAGCCGGCGTTTCCGCAAAGCCTTCAAACGCACCGACAAACAAGCCTTCGTCAGTCGCTATGGCTACCGGAAGGTCTTCGTTCCGGCCGGCAAGGAGGAACAACCCGAGGTCGTAGGCTACGGCGCTCGCAGTGATCGCGAGGATCACCGCGAAACCCCTGAGGTCCGGAGGAAGTCGGAAGACGCTCCCGGTATCCTGCCCCTGTTTCTCCTCGAGCACCTGCTTCCCATCTCGCTCATCATGCACAAGGAGGACCTCGAGGGCGAGTTGCCGCCTTACCGCGAGCTACCGGTGCCCATCGAGGTCGAAGCCGACGACTCCCACGGCCAAGAGCTCCTAAAAGAGCAGGCCCGGCTCTTGAGCACTCTCGGTCACCAGATCCGGACGGACATGTTCGGACCTCTCGCCGGCAAGCTCTGGGGCGCCATGAGCACGGTTCCCTCCTACCTCGATCGTGCGACGGACGACCTGCCGCCCTTCCAGCTCAAGTATCCGGACCCGGTCGGAGGCGAAGTCGTGGCCGAGGGCAAGCTCTTCCCCGCTTCCTGGTTGACGCCCAAGGAGCGCTGGGTCATGGCCCGCGTCAGGACCTGGCTCGAAGACGGAAGAAACGTCCTCGTCTTCCTCCTCAACACCGGCAAGAGCGGTCTGCCCCAACGCTACCTGCGTCTCTTCGAAGCACAGCTCGCCCAACGCGCAGTGTTTCTGGACGTCAACAAGGTCAAAGCCGCCGACCGCGAGGACTGGCTCGACAAGCACGTCATCTCGCCCGGGCGCCGCATCCTCATCACCAACCCGAAGGCAGTGCAGACCGGCCTCAACAACCTCGTCGCCTTCTCCCGGGCCCTCTGGGTTCAGGGAGTGGACTACGACGCCCGGGTGGTGCGCCAGGCCAACGGACGGGTGCACCGCATCGGCCAGACCCTCGACGTCACGATCGAGGTCCCCTACTACCCGGGCACCGTGCAGAAGACGGCCCTCGACCTCGTGGCCCGAAAGATTTCTGCCTCTGAGCAGGTTGACGGTCTCTCCATCGAGGGGGCCTTGGAGAGCGCTGGAGCTTCAGAGCAGGAGGACGAGTCGTGTCAGGCGGCGCTGGGCATCGGACAGGCCATCTACGAGGCTTGGCGGACGGCTTAGGACACTGAGGCTGGCCGAAAAGCCTCGCGGGCCTGCGCCAGGTCCGTCCCTTCCAGAGCCCTGACACGGTAACCGGCACCAGCGGCACGGCTTCGCCGGGTCCCTACGCTACTCCAGGTCTTTGCAACACTACACAGACTCCTCCTTTCGCCTTCGTTGGGTCCATGCGTCCGGTCCTTTCTGCCCCGAGGGCGGCCAGGCCGCAAGGCTAAACCCTGGCGGGCGTGCTTCGCACGTCCTTGCAGCCCGGACTCGTTCCCTCGGGTCCTGAGGACCTTCCGCGCAAGGACCCAACAAGACGAGTCGGAGTAGGAATCATGGTTGCCCATAACCCCCTCCACAGATCCGGACGAGCGGCTTTCCCGCATCCGGCTCCTGCCTCAGGTGATGACGCCAAGTCGCCTCAGGGGATAGGGATGATAGATGCGGGCCGGGGGCAGCCAGCGAGCGATAAGCCGCACCATCCGGTCCCAGCGGACGTGACCGTTCTGGCTGCGCCGCGACAGCGCGCGGTGCCAGAGCCAGCCCACCCGAGACCGGAACAAGCGCAACGCCGGGCTGTTGGTGGGCACCCCGTAATACCGCAGGTGTCCGCCAACCACCGAGCGAAGCCACTGGCCCACCACCGGAATAGGGTCGTGCATGCGTCGCCGCAACTCGGCTTTCACCTCGCCCAGCTTCGACTGCAACCGTTTACGAATCGTCTGTCGGCGCACCGTAAATCGTCCGTTGCTCCTCTTCTTCACACAGATGTGTGTAAGGCCGAGAAAGTCGAACGTTTCCGGTTTCCCTTCTCCACGCTGCTTCCGGTTTTCCGCCGCGAACGGGCCGAACTCCAGCAGCCGCGTTTTGTCGGGATGCAGCTCCAGATGGAACTTCCCCAATCGCTCGGCAAGCTCCTGTCTGAAGCGCTTGGCATCCGATGCGTACTGGAACCCAAGCACGATGTCATCGGCGAACCGGACGACGATCACGTCGCCTTGGGTTTGCTTCCGGCGCCACGCCTGGACCCAGAGGTCGAACACATAGTGCAGGTACACGTTCGCCAGCAGCGGCGATGCGCTGCCGCCCTGCGGCGTTCCCTCCTCCACTCTGGTCCGCTTCCCTTCCTCCAGCACGCCGGCGTTCAGCCATTTCTGGACGAGTCGCACGACGCGCTGATCCGCGATCCGGTGCTCGAGGAACTTCACCAGCCAACCGTGGTCGATGGCATCGAAGAATCCACGGATGTCGACGTCGAGCACCCAGTTCACCTTCCTCGTCAGCAGTCCCGCGTACAGCGCATCCAGCGCTTGATGCTGGCTGCGCCCCGGTCGGAACCCATACGAGAAGCCTACAAAGTCGGCCTCGTAGATGGCGTTCAACACCTCAACCGTCGCCCGCTGGACGATCTTGTCCTCCAGCGCGGTGACTCCGAGCGGCCTTTGCCGCCCGTCGGTCTTGGGGATGTACACCCTACGGACCGGCTTCGCCCGGTACGCTCCGCGTTTCAGCCTCCCGGAGAGGTCTTGGAGATTGTCCTCCAGGCTCTCACCGTAATGCCGCCACGTCTCGCCGTCCACACCCGCAGCCGCGTCCCTCTTCAGACTGAGGTAAGCCTGCCGCAGCGTTTCGGGATCATAGACATGGTGCAACAGCGCCGTGAACCGCATCTTCCTATCCGTTCTTGCGGCTTGACGTACCCGCTCCAGCGCACTGGGCGCACCTGCCCGGCTCGGCGTCCGGAGCGCGTTTTGCTGGCGCGAGTTCCCTTTGGCCAGACCCCGTCCCTCCATCTCCTCCGCCACCGGTTGCCCGGATTTGTTCGGAGACTTCATCGGTACCTTGGGCCTGTCCGACTTCCCATGCCCGTTCATCGTCGGCGTACGTCCTTGGACTTCCCGACGCGTCCCGCGGCGCCATCTGCCGTGGGAGGACACAGGATCTCCCGGTTCTCGTGCGAGGTGTTTCCGTACGTGCACAGGGTCTCTGACCGCGCGGGGGCCCGACGCATCTCGCGATATCGATGCGCCGGATGGAGCCTTCCGCTTCTCCTTACAGCGTCGGCACCCCGGAGGAAGTGGCTTTCGCGGCTGAATACCTGGCCCGCACGTACCCCTGTCAACGCTTCGACGCCACCCTTGCGGGAAGCTCCGCATGACTCGGGGCCAGTGTGGGTCGCTAGCCCTTCACCGTATGACTCTTTCATTCACTACACCTCGCCGGTTTATCCCGGCGCACAAGGAGAACCCTCATGAAGTTTCAAGAAGCGCTCGCGACCGCCAGGAGCCTCCTCAAGGAAAACCTCTCCGTCCTCATCTCGGGACCTCCAGGAATCGGCAAGAGCGCCCTGGCCGAAACTCTCGCCGCTCAGATGGGCTGGCGCCTCATCATTTCTCAACCCGTCATCTCCGATCCCATCGATTTCAAGGGCCTTCCTTTCGTCATCGACGGCCGGGCCGAGTTTCTTCCGTTCGGGGACCTGCTGGATTTAATCCAGACGACCGAAGACACCCTCTGGAACTTCGACGATCTCATCCAAGCTCCCGCCGCCGTCCAGGCCGCCTTGATGCAGCTCGTCCATCCCAACTGCCGCCAGCTCAACGGCAAGAGGCTCTCTTCCAAGGTCCGCATCCTGGCCTGCACCAACCGGCGGGAGGACCGAGCTGGTGGCTTCGGTTTCATCGAGCCCTTGAAGCAGAGATTTGTTTCCTTTCCGCTCGAAACCGACCTCAACGAATGGTCGAGTTGGGCTCTCGGCAACGGTCTCGATCCCCATATCGCGGCTTACCTGAGTTGGCGTCCCGCCCACCTTCTTGTCGAGCAGCCTGCACCCGACCTCACCGGATCTCCGAACCCGCGCAACTGGGAATGGTGCTCGCGAATCCTCCGCGCTGCGCTTCAGCCTGGACCTGTCTACGAGACCTTAACCGGCGTCCTCGGTCAGCCGGTCGCCAGTGAATTCATCAGCTTCCTCCGCGTCTCGGCCTCCCTTCCCGACCTCTCCCGGATCGCCGTCGATCCCGAGGGCGTCCCCGTACCGGTCGATCCGGTCACTCTCTATGCCGTCGTCGGCTCGCTTCTTGGCCGATCCGATCAGCTCCCCGCGAAGAACCTCTTCCAATACCTGGCGCGGCTCCCCGAGGAGTTCCAGGTCCTTTTTGCAAGCTTTGCCTCCTCGAAAAATGCCGCGATCTGCAACACGCCAGCCTTCGCCGAATGGACCGTGGCCAATCAACAGGCCCTCGGAATTCAGGGATAGATCTCGTTGCACCTTAAAAACGCAGGACTCAAGAGGAGAAAGACCATGACCAGCACTCACGATCTCGCCTTGGCCGGTGTCATCAGCAAGCTCTCGATCCGCCAGTGGAGCGGACGGATCGGCGACAAACAAGCAAGCCGCGAGACCGCGGCACGAAACAACGCCTCAGAGGCCATGGTTCGCGTCTCGAAAAGCCTGATTCCCAAGGAGGCCCTGGAGCCCATCAGGAAGCTCACGACCGAGGTGCGCGGCTTCCATTACGAAAATACCGTCTGCTGGAGTGACGGCGCTCAGTTTCTCCCCGCCCGCCTGTCGATTCCCTACAGCGCGGCTATGCAGGAGCTCAGGATCCGCTTCGATCGCCTGGTCGCGGACTTCTGCTCTCAATACGCGGACTACATCACCACGGCTCCAGGCCTCCTCGGGCAACTCTTCCGGAAGGAGGACTACCCGACACCTGCCGAGATGCGAGAGCTCTTCTCTCTCGACGTCTCCTACGAGCCGGTGCCGGAGGCCGGGAACTTCTTTGCCACCCTCGCGAGCTCCGCGCTCGCGGAGTTTCGCCGCGACCTTGTGCGGAAAAACGAGCAGCGTGAAAAGGCTATGCGCCGCGACCTGTGGGAGAGACTGCGCCAACCCGTTCTCAAGATGGCTGAAGCCCTCGCGGATCCCGAGCGGATCTTCCGCGACTCCCTCGTCTCAAACGTCCACGACATCGCCCAACGAATCGACTCCTTGAACGTCTTCAACGACCCCGGCCTTACCAGTGTGGCGGCCTCGCTGCGGGAGACCCTCTCGACCTTGGACCCCGACGTGCTGCGCACCTCTCCCGACGACCGGGCAGCCGCTGCCGCAACCGCCCGCGAGATGGCCGAGCGCATCGCCCAGACCATGAGCGGCTACATGAGCTTCGACGTACCTCAGGCTGCCTGAGAAGAAAGGAACCACCCATGACACCCACCGAGAAGCTCCGGGCGGCCACCGGATACCTGATCCTCCATCACCCCTTCATCGCGACACCCTTGCTCCGGCTCCGCCTGGTACCCGATCCCCGCCAGCCGACCGCGGCCACCGACGGCCGTTCGATCTTCTACCGGGAGGAGCTCATCGCCGGCCTGACCTTGGAGGAGACCATCTTCCTCCTCGCCCATGAGGTCCTCCATGTCGCCCTCGCCCACCACCTACGCCGCGGCGAACGCAATCCCAAGGCCTGGAACGCCGCCGCGGACTTCGCCATCAATCTCCTGCTCCAGGAGGCCGGCTTCTCCATCATCTCCGGCGCCCTGCTCGAACCCGCCTACGCTGGATGGTCGACCGAACGCGTCTACCGGACCCTCATGGCACAGGCTGAACTGGCGCTCGCCGATGCCTTGAACGCGAGCAGCGCTCCTGGCACCCCCTCTTCAGAGCCGAGTCTCGAGGACTTCATCCCTCAAGGCGCCGGAGGGTCGGTTGAGGACATGAAGAGCCAGGATGGAAAAGACCTTTCGCAGGCGGAGCGCTCCCGGGAGGAGGGGAAGCTTTCTGTCGCCTTGAAACATGCGCTGCAGGTTCAGGCCATGGTTCGAGGCGATGACTCTCTCGTGAGCGCTTTCTCCCGAGCCGTTCAGGCAAGCTCTCCCGGGTTTGATGCCCGCCGGGAGCTCGCCGCCTTTCTGACGGCGGTGATCGGCCGCGATGACTACACCTGGGCCCGGCCCAACACCCGCTACCTTCCGGCCGGCCTCTGTCTTCCCTCCCTCTCAGAAAGCCGCGCCCTCGTCGACGTCATCGTCGCCATCGACACCTCGTCGTCTATCACTGCCCGTCTGCTCAGCTTCATGGCCGGCGCCTGCGAGGATCTGCTGATCGCTTATCCGCAAACACTGCTGCGTGTCCTCTACTGCGATACCGAGGTCCGGTCGACCGAAGAGATCACCATCCATGACTGTCCGGTGACGTTGAGCCAAGCCCAAGGTGGTGGGGGCACCCGCTTTGCGCCCGCTTTCGACTGGGTCACGAAGAACGGGTATCACCCGACTTTTCTTCTCTATATGACCGACCTCGACGGCCCCGCACCCGCGGACCCCGGATACCCCGTCCTCTGGCTGGCCATCGACTCTCAACACCCCACTCCACCCTTCGGCCATAGGATCGACCTCTCATCTGTTGCCGAATGACACCGCTGAGACTCTGAAAGTTCGAGTTGAATTTAATCCCATACTTCCGGGAGCCCTCGCCATCTCGCTTCTCGCCCATGACGCGGCTGAGGTCAGATTGCCTATGTGCCCGGGCCGGGCCGGCCCCCGGGACAGGAGCCGGGCGCTGGGGAGCCGGCGGGGACGGTGGGACCGGATTTAGTCGAACCTCGTGGCGGATCTTCGTCCTGCAGGATTCCCGGAAGGCCGTGACGACGAGCTGGCGGAAGGTCTTCTACTTGGCCATCCTCCTTCGTCGATGCAGGCCCGGCCCTCCGCAGCCGCCACGGCGGACCTCAACCTGGTCGCCTTTGCGCGCCCGGAAGGCGAGACCGTCCCAATCGACGCGCCTCGACGCAGGGAATCCAGACGAAACGGCTTGTCATCGTAGCCCCAGCGGAGACGCTTGAAGCCGCGGAAGTTTGCATCTCGGGCTGCTCCCAGGTCCGCTCTTCCGGCCCGTCCCGCCCAGGACCGGCTCGAGACGCTCTCCGGTGCAGGCTCTGGCCAGGACGGTGCAGACCTCGCCGCTGCCGCCCCCCATGGTGCCGGAAGCGGTGGATCGGGTCCGGGGTCGCCTCGGCGCTCATCGCTGCGTCTCCTTCTCTTGACTGGCACCGCTCAGCATCGATCGCTTTGTACCCGAGGGGCGGCTGGCCGCAAGGCTTAACCCTGCGGGCGTGCTGCGCACGGCCTTGACAGCCAGCCTCCTCTCCCCTCGGGTCCCTTCGGATCGTGCTAACCGGAACCACTCAGAAAAGGAGATTCGCAATGAACACCCAGACGACCCAGGAACCGATCTTCACCGTTTACGGCAACATGGGCAGCGACCCCACCGAGCGCACCATCGAGGCCAGGACCTGCACCAAGACCGTCTTCAACCCGGTCATCGACGGCCCGGAGGAGCGCACCTGGGAGCAGCCCGAGATCAACTTCCTCACCTTCAGCGTCGCCACCGGTGGCTACGACGACAAGCCGCTCGTCTGGATTCCCTGCGTCGATTGGGACGGCTTCGCCCTCCGGTCGCGCAAAGGCGACCAGGTCGAGGTCAACGGCTACTTCGAGTTCCGCACCTACACCGACAAGAGGAGCGGCCAGGAGAAGACCATCCGCCAACTCGTCGTCACGAACTTCCGCATCCGCAAGCCGAAGATCCGCCACGAGGTCGACTAAATCCGGGCAGGTCCCACCCTCCCCGCCGGCTCTCCCGCGCCGGCCCCCGCCCCGGGGGCCGGCCCGCCCCCGTCTTTCCTCTTCTTCCAAGGCCACGGACTCCAGTGATCACGGCCATCCGCGAGCTCATCGTCACCGCCGTCGAGCGCCAGTCACTGAAGATCCGGCAGCAAGCGGTCTGATCGATCCCCAGGGCTCCGGCGCTAACCCGAAGCCCAACCCTCAGCCATCCTCATCCCCGCCAACGGGCGCCTGGTGGGAGCGCTCGTCAAGAGGGCCTCCTAAGACCCCGACCAGATCGCCGCCATTCGGTAACAATAGAAGGGCCCCACGACGCCATTGTGCGAACAACTCGCGCAACACCTCCATCCGTCCTCCAATCAGCGCGTCGTACTCCGCCCGGCTCTTCATCCGCGCCACGACTGCCCGCGTCTCCTTCCGAAGCAGACGCCAGGGCGGGCCCTTGCGCCGTCGCTTTCGGGCCCGCCGCGACTGCGATGCGCGACGCTCTGCCGCGTCACGTTCCGACCGCGCTGCGGCCGGCGAACGAGTCCAGCGTAGGGGTCGCCGCGTCGAGGCGCGCATCCGAGGCCGCCGTCGTGGCCGCCTCCAGCGCCGCTGGGACCTCAGCGGGCTCGCCTTCACTGCGCCTCCTTCTACCAGCTCAAACGGCCGGCCTTCTCTGGCCTCGTCCTCGCTCATGGTCTCCTCCCCCTCGTTGTGTCCCCGCTGCTACTCTATCTATTCCTCTCAATGTTTACCCTTCGACACCCTTACTTAGAGGCTCTTGGAATACCGGCCGATCCTGCCGATTCTCAGCATTCTTAGCATGGAATCTGCACTTCGGCTAGATTCTGGAGTATTCTAGGCTCGCTATGCGCCTCTGCCTCGCGCATTCCGGCGCCCTCGGGAACGACTAATAACTGACCGCCGATTTTTTCGACCCCTTCATGTCTGAACTCAAAAACCTAGACATCTCCTTCGAAGCTCCAGAGCGTACTCTCTTTCTGCTCGACTCCTCGAGCCTTCGTCTCATCCCCTTCTATGGAAAGGAAGCCGCGATCCCGACTCGCGACTTCCTCGATCTGCTCCTCCACCTCGTCATCCACCAGGCCGCCGCTCTCGTGATCCTCAATCTCCCGAGCGGCCTTCTCGAGCGTGTGCTCCGTGGCCTCACCGCCCTCACCGATGAAGACGATGGCTAAGAGACGAAAGACGATCCCTCCCTTCACCGCTCCTCGCAGCCGGACTCTCTTCATCTTCAAGAAGGGAGACGTCCTCCTCTTCGGCACACCCGACACGGCCATTCCCGTCGCCGACCTTGAAGCCTTCCTCAAGCATTGCGATGAGGAAGGCTTCTCCTCCAAACGAGCCGCGGCTCCGGAGCCTCCTGAGGAATGAGGTCTCCCCGCACTCTTGAAGGGGGTTGCTCCGGCACCCCTCCAGGGCTCTCGCATCTGCGGTAGACTTCTCCGATGCTGCGAACCGACGACGAAAGGATCCTGGAGCTTCTCGAGGCGTTGATCGTCCTTCGCAAGATCAAGCCCCGAGACCTCGAAGACGATCTCGGCTTGAGCGCCGGAACGATCCGGCGGATCTTGACCGGCAAGATCGAGCTCAAGCTCCACCACATCACCGATATCCTCGCAGTGCTCGATATCCCTCCCGGAGCCTTCTTCAAGATCGCCTACGAGACCGAGGACCCCGCCGAGGCCAGAAGCCAACTCGCCCGTGCCCACAGGATCGCACACTTCGAGCCGCGAGCTTTCGACTCCGCCGAGCTGGAGGCCGTGGTCGTGGCAACTCTCAAGCGACTCGGCCTGAAGCTGCCTTCCCCCCAGGAGGAATCAGATCTCACCCACCCTTCCCTTGCAGGGCGGCGCCGGCGCCCGAGCCTGACCCCCAAACCGAAGCAGCGGAAGAAGACCAGCTCTCCCAAAGCGGCTGCAACGAAGGGCAAGAAGAGATAGCCCCGGGTCGCCAGCCGTCTGCGGGCATCGTCCGACGGCCATGGGCTCGAAATGCGCGAAATCGGCAAATTAAGCTCAGAACTTGACTACGATGCCCGAATCGGGCACACTTGCCGTTATGCGCCTCATCGCTGCTGAGGGCTGCCCTCTTCGGTCCGCCTTCATTGCTGGAATCGGAGGTGCTCCAGGCCGCGAGCCCGGTCGTGCCGGGTTGCGGCGAGCCGTCTCTGCGCACGATATAATGGCGCGCTGTGAACTTCTTCCGAGCCCTGGTCCCATGAGCCCCAAGAGACGACCGCCCGTGCCTGAGATCCAGGAGTCGGAGTGGCTCCTTCTGAGCTGTCTCTGGGACCTGCGATCCGCCAACCCCATCGAGGTCGCCGACCATCTGAGGACCCGCTATCACCGGGACTACTCGGCGAAGACCGTGGGCATCCTCCTCGGCCGGATGGTTGAGAAGGGCTACCTTCGCTCCGTCACCGGGCCGGTTCCGCCACGAGGCCGGCCGGCCCTCATCTACTTCCCTCTTTTCTCGCGCTGGGACGCTCTGAGACGCCAGTTTCAGCACTTTGTAGAGACTTACCGGCCGAGCGAGGAAGAGCTCGCCCGTCTCTTGGCCGAGCACCAGAAGCTCCCGGCTCAGGGTGAATGACGAAGCTCCTCGGCAAGACGCTGCGGCAGGGCCTGCTCTTCGAAGACGACGAGGGCCTCGAGCCCTTGATCGGCTGGTTTGCCCGCGTCTTCATCTTAGGATCGCTCCCCCACTCCCGGCCCGACGACAACGAGTTTGAACGTTCCTTCGGCGTTGAGAGCTTCAAGCTCCACCTCCTCTCCCCAAGAGACGTCGGCCTGCCCTATGGGCGAATCCCCCGCCTGATCCTCGCCCGACTGACGACCCAGGCGGTACGGGAGAAGACCCCGGAGCTCGGGCTCGCCTCCTCCTTCAGCGACTTCTGCTGGCAGTTGGGCGTGCCCCCGACAGGCGGCGCCAACGGCTATCTCACCCAGGTCAAGAACCAACTGGTCAGGCTCGTCCATCTCACCGTCCAGGCGACGTGGGACACCACCCGCAAGAGGAAGCTCTCCCCCGACGAGGAGCGAATCTATTCCGGCAACAACTTCCAGTTGGCCTCGGATTACTTCTTCCCCTGGGAGAGCAAGAGCCCCCGCTCAGGTCCCCTCTCCCTGCGGCTGAGCGACGAGTTCTTCCGGCTCATCGCCCACAAGCCCGTACCGGTCGACTTCGGCACGCTCCAGAAGCTCCAGAGCTCCTTTGCCATGGACGTCTACATCCTCCTCACCTGGCGGGCCATGCGCGCCCTCAGGCGAGGCCAGCCCGAGCCGGTGACCTGGATGGAGCTTAAACGTCAGCTCGGAGCCGACTACGGGCGGCTGCGCGATCTCCGCGCCAAGTTCGCCAAGCACCTCAAGACAGTGATTCGCCATTATCCGAGCATCCGGGTCGAGCTCACCCAGGAGGCTCTGATCATCCATCCCTACAGGCCCCACGTGGCCAGGCTCAGAAGTTCGCCCCCAGAAAAGAAGTAAACAAGCTTCTGAGATCCGTTCGGCGCTGGCGGTGCCTCCCGGCATCGCAAGGGTGCTCATACGCCCGGAAAACTTTGTGGAAATCGAGCCGTTTTCCGGATTAAATGGTCGCGCCCTTTGCGTAGAAATGGTCGCGCAGAGGCAGCCTAACCCATTGATTCTATTGAGCCTTGGCCCGCCCTGTAGTTACCGTAGTTTAACCTTAGTATCCATAGTCGCCGTAGTCGTCACCCCTCGGGCTGTGGAAAACGCCTGCAGGGCGGACATCCCGAAGGTGGCCGCGCCCGAGGAGCCTCCCATTGGCACCGTCGACCGGTTGATCCCGCTCGGGACTTCCTCAGTAAGATCTGCTGGGTGAGAGAGAAGACGAGCTCCACCTCTCTGCTGCCATGACCATCGACCCGGAAACTCTCGCAACCCTGAGGCGACAGACGGACCTTGCCGCTCTCGTCGCCGAGCACACGCCTCTCAAACGGCGGGGATCAAGGCTCTATGGACTCTGTCCCTTCCACCAGGAAGACACCCCCTCCTTCAGCGTCGATCCCGAGCGGAGCCTCTTCTTCTGCTTCGGCTGCCAGGCCGGAGGAGATGCCATCCGCTTCGTCATGCTGGCGAGCCGATTGAGCTTTCCCGAGGCCGTCGAGTACCTCGCCCGCCGGGCTGGGATTGCCCTGAAAAAGCGCGGTGCGGCTCGCCGCGGGCCTGCGGCCTCGATCACGGCGGCGCTCGAAGCCGCCGCCGAGCTCTTCGAGATCGAGCTCGGGAAGCACCCTGAAGCCGTGCGCTACCTCGCCTCCCGCAGGATCCCGCAGGAGATCGCTCTCTACTTCGGGCTCGGCTACGCGCCCTCGGCCTGGACGGGGCTTCGCGACGCGCTTTCCCCTCGCTTCGGCGCCCAGTTCCTGGAGCGTGCCGGGCTTCTCCTTCACTCTTCGCGCAGCTCGTCTCTCTACGACCGCTTCCGAGACAGAATCATGATCCCCCTGCGCGAGCCGGGCGGCCGGCTCGTCGGCTTTGCCGGGCGAGCTCTTGCCGGAGAGCCTCCCTATCTCAACAGCCCCGACTCCGAGGTGTTCCACAAGCGCCAGATCCTCTTTGGCCTGCTTCAGGCAGAAGAGGCCATCCGGAGCCGGGGCCGCGTGGTCTTGGTCGAGGGCTACTTCGACGTTCTGGCCTTCGCCGCCGCCGGGGTCGAGGAGGTCGTCTCCCCCATGGGCACCTACCTCGCCCCCGAGCAGGTTCAGCTCCTGCCGGCCGCGGCTCGGCAGGTCGTCCTCGCCCTCGATTCGGACCCGGCGGGACGGGATGCCACCCGGCGGATGCTCTCGGCGCTCCTCCCTTCGGGCCTTGCGGTCCGGTCGCTCGAGCTTGCCGAGGGACACGACCCGGCCTCGCTGCGCGAGGCGGAGGGCGACGACGCCCTCCTCGGTTCGCTCTCCCGGTCGAAGGATGCTCTGGTCTCGGAGCTTTCTCAGATCGCCTCCTCGGTACCCGAGGGCGACACCCTCGCCCATGCCCAGGCGATCACTCGATCCCTCAAGCTCCTGGAGCTTCTGCCCGAAGCGGCTCTTCGCATCAGCTACGCCCGGGTGGCCGGAAAGCTCCTCGACGTTCCCGCCTCCTCCCTCCTCGCGGCTCTGAGCCAGAAGCCGCAAAGCTCAAGGCCCCGGTAGCCAGGTCCCACTCGCGGCGATCCCTGCCCCGCTTCTCCTCCGCACCCGGCTGAATACCGGACTTCAAAGGACGATTCGGCTAAGACTGGATCGATTGTCCACTTATAAGTAGACTAATTGGAGGCCGTGCGAGCCATGTTCTCCACCATCGCGAAATTCGCTCGGTGGAGAACGCTCGGGGGCAACGCCAAGGCGTCGCCCCCGAGGCCGCAAGCGGCCTCGCTTCCGTAAGGCTTGTTCCTGATGAGAAAAAAGCCACCCCGCCGACCGCCAGGACGCCCGCCCTTGGATCCCGCCTGTCGGCGCCGGCCCGTCTCTGTCTGGGTCTCACCTCAGGAGCTTTCACACCTGAAACGGCTCGCCGGCAAGCTCCGGATCTCGCTTTCAGCGCTCCTGCGCCAAGCCGCCATTGACGCTCTCCCCCCGAGCATCCCCGAGATCAACCGCGCGGCCTTCGCTTCCCTCGCCCGCATCAATAGCAATCTCAACCAATGGATGGCTGCCTTGAATGCCGGCCGTGCCCCGGAGGTGCCACTGCCGGACCTCCATGAGCTCTACGGACTACTGCTCGCCGTGCGCCACGAACTGCTGGGAGCCCGCGATCAAGCCTCGGAGGAGGCGTTGATCCAGAAGATCCCGCCCAAGACCCGGCGGCCCGGAAAGCTTCTCGCCTACGTGCTCAGCCCCGAGAAGGGTCACCTTCTGGGTGGCACCCTCTCGCCTGACGCCGAGGTCGACGCAGATCGTGGACGAGATCGAGTCTTTCCGGGCTTTGAACCCCCGGGTGAAGCGCCACGTCTTTCATGTCTCGCTTCGTCTCGCACCCGGCGAGACGCTCTCGGATGAGCAGTGGATGGCCGCAGCCCGCTCCTACCTTCCGGGTATGGGGTTTGACGACAACGCCTACGTCGTCGCCCGCCACCGCGACGGCGGCTCAGACCACATCCATATCGTCGCCTGTCGCATCCGGGCGGACGGGACTTGCGTCAGCGACTCAAACGACTTCGCCCGCGGCGAGCGCCTGGTGCGAGAGCTCGAGGTCCGCTTCGGGTTGAAGCAGGTCCCTCCCAGCCACTTGACCGAGGCGCGCGCCTTGAGCCGAGGCGAGCTCGCCCAGGCGCTTCGCACCGGGGCTCCCAGCGCTCGGCTGGAGCTTCAGGAGCTCATCGATGAGGTTGCGAGCAAGTCTCCCCGCCTCTCTGACCTCGTGGCTGGACTCGCGGCTGAGGGCGTCGGAGTCGTCGTCTACCTCGGCCCCAACGGCCAGCCGAGAGGACTTTCCTTTGAGATCGACGGCGTTGCCTTGAGCGGCAGCTCCCTCGGGCGCGGCTTCACGCTCGGCGGCCTCGGCCGCCGCTTCGGCTTGACGTGGAGCGAGGCCCCGGATCGAGAGAGCCCCGAGCCTGCCGAATCGATCGCAGGAGCCTCCACCTCGAACGCCGGCGCAGAACCGAGCCCTGACGAGTCGAAGAGCGAGCTTCGCGCTCGCCTCGCCGAGCGGGTCCGCTCCTCGGCCGAGCAGTCGGACGACCTTGCGGCGTTTCTTGAGAGCCTGGAATCCCAGGGGATCCGCGTCCGCTTCCATCTCGACGGCCAGGGCAATCCTCGGGGCATCTCCTATCAGCTCGACTCGCAGGTCATGACGGGGGTCGTCCTTGGGAAAAGACCTCAGTTTCCGGGGACTCTCCCGGCACCATGGAATCGACGTCGAGGCCCCCGGCAACGGCGAGCTGATCGCCCGACGCGCCGTGGCCTCGGCCAGCAGCCCGGCCGAAGGCCAGGGCTCCGGCCGAGGACGAAGCGAGAGGAAGGCGGGCGATGCCGGAAAGGGCCGGGAGGACGCTCAGGCAGCCGAGCTCGTGAGCCTCCTCCATCAGGCGGCAGGGGCCACTGGCAACGAGAGACCCACAGAGGTCCCCAGCTTTACTGCGTTCGGGCGCGCCGCCGAGGCCCGAGGCGTCGAGCTCAAAGTCTTCACTACGGCGGCGGGAAAGCGCGTAGCGATCGGCTACCGATATGGCGGCAAGTACTTTCGGGCGAGCTCCTTGGGTCCTGAGCTGACGCTGCGGGGTCTCGACTCCTACCTTTCAATCGCCATCGACCCCCAGCGCGACCACGACTATCTCGACGAGGTGAAGGTGATCCTCCCCGAGACCGAATACACCCCGGAAGACCAGGAGAAGCTCATCCGCCAGGTGGCCGACTCGATCGCCCATGCGGCCGACGGAGCGCAGGGCGACACCCGGACCTTTCTCGAAAAGCTCAAGGAGGCCGGGGTCTCCGTGCGCCTCTACCTCTCACCCGAAGGCAACCCCCGGCAGGTCGCCTACTCCTTTGAAGGTGCGTTTTTCACCGACAAGGCCCTGGGGCGGGAGTACAGCCTGCGGGGCTTGGCGGACTACTTCGATCTCACCTTCGATCCCACCCGGGATGCCGACCTGGTCGCCGCCCGGTCCGTTCGGCTGGGACGAGACGCCGCCATCGACCGCGAGTCGCTCGCCGTCGTCGTCGAGGAGCGAATCTTAGAGGCGGCCGTCGATCAACCCTCGTTCGCCGACTTCCACCAGCGCTTGGAGGCAGCCGGCATCAAGCTCCACATCTACTCGGACGGCAAACGCCAGGGCCTCTCCTACGAGCACCGGGGCGTCAACCTCTCGGCCAGCTCTTTGGGCCCGGCCTATACCTTGAAGGGCCTTGAGGCGACGCTCGGAGTCTCGATCGATCCCGAGCTCGACAAGCCGCTCTTCGACTCGCTCACCAAGCAGATCGAGGCGCGCAAGGACGGGATCGACCTGGGCGACGAAGTCCGCCAGGCGGTCGCCGCAGCGGCCCAGTCCTCAGGCGACCTCGGAGAGTTTGTCCGCCGGTGCGCCGAGGCCGACATCCGGGTTCTTTTTCACCTCGACGAGGCAGGACAGGTGCGAGGCATCTCCTATCGGCTGGAGCATCAATCCTTCTCCGGCCGCGAGCTTGGCCCCGCCTACACGGCGCGCGGCCTCATCAACTACTTCGGCCTCACCGTGGACTCCCCCGGCGATGCCGCCGTGCTCGCGGCCAACTCCATTCGTCCTCGCTCGGGCGAAGACGTTTCCAAGCCGCTGCCGACCCCTGCCTGGACACCTACGGCCGCCTCGCAGCTCTCGGACAACCTCTTGCGTTTGAGGTCGAGCCGCGCTTCCTCGGAGCTTGCCCGGGCCTCCGCCGCGCTTCGTCTGAGCCCCGTCGAGGCGATCCGGACTGCCGCCCATGCCCAGTACCTCCTCCATGCAGCCACCCACCCAGGTGCCGCAGCTCGCCTTCTGCTGCGTGAGCTCCCCGGAGGCCAGGTCGTGAACGAGGCTCTGGCACTCTTCGGCGCTTTTCGTTCGCCGACGGCCGCGGTCTCCTATGCCTTGCGTCTCACCGCTCGCACTCTTCACGGAGCCGCCGAGCTGTCTCGCCCCAAGCATCCCAGCGACCGGCTGGCGCGCCAGCTCCTCGACGCCTACGCCCGGGCCGCGCTCTCCGATGCCCCCTCTCTCGAAGCCTACGTGGCGCGCCTGGAGGTCGGGGGAATTGAGGTCCGGCTCGAACAGCTCCCGAAAGGCCCACGACTTGTCTACCACTTGGGCGATCAATCCGTCCCGGCCGAGCAACTCGGCCAGCCCTTTACCCTGCGTGCCCTGGAGGGCCGCTTTGGAGCCACTGATGCCAACCTTCCCCCCTCAGTCTTCGAACCTTCCTCCCGATCCCCGCGACCAGGCGCAGATCCTGGAGACCCTGGTCGGCCAATTGGGGAGCCTCACCTCGCGCCTCGAGAGGCTCGCGAAGGGACAGGAGAACCCAACCACCTTGCAACCAGCCGGGGAGTCCCGGGAGCTCCTGGCGCTTCTCCATCAGATCCTTCCGCTCCTCCAGGGCCTCTCGCGCCAGATGGCAACCCTCTCACAACGGCTCCTCGGCCTTCAGGACCGGCCACAGAGCCTCCTGCGCTCAGCGATGCCGGGAATGCATCGCAGTGCTCCTCCTCCTCGCCCTTCTGACCTTTCTCAGGCCGCACTGGCTCCTGCCTCCGAGCGCCCTTCGGACCTACGAGCTCGGCAGGAACCTGGAGGAGGTGTATCCCCAGCTCTCCCCAGCCCGCCGCAGTCAACTGCGCGAGCTCCTCTCTCCGAGCTCAAGGACACCCTGAGACGGCAGCTTGAAGCTTTCGGCCCAGCACGATTCGATCTCCGCGTGGCGGGGGCTCCTGACCGACCCCTCGTCTTCAAACGTAACCTCTCGGCTGAGGAGGTCGTCCGCTCCGCTCCTTGGCTTCGGGCCTTGAACCGAAAGGGGGCAACCGTCGAGATTCGGCCGACGGGGGAAAGGCACCTCCAGCTCCTGCGAAACATCAGTGAAGAGAGTCTCACCCGGGCTATCGAGCGCGGCTTTGAGCCATCGCTCGCCGTTGAGGTGAGCCCCGGCCGATACGAGGTCTGGCTTCGCCATACGAGGGCGGGATCTGAGGCTCCCGAGGAGGTGCTCACGTATGCCCGCCGCATTGCTCGGCTTGAGTACGGGCTTCCTTCACAGCAGCAGACCTCCTTCGGAGCTCTCGCGGGATTCAGTGCAAACCCCTCCTCGCCTCCGGCCGCTCTCACCTCCCACCCCCTGCGCCAGGAGCCCTACTCTCGCGCCGACGCTCTCATTCCCTACCTCTCCTGGCACGTCGCGGCTGCCCGGACCGATCTCGACCTGGCCTGCCAGCGGCTCGACCTGTCACCTCTGACCCGCTTTCGTGAACAGAATCCAGAGTTGAGCCCGCGCAATGCCGACCTGGCCTGGGCGCGGCTTGCCCTGACCAAAGGCCTGTCCCACGATAAGGTCCTGCGCGCCGTAGCCCTTCAAGGCTCCCGGGCCAAGGCCGTCGATGCGCCGCGAGCGGTCGCCTATGCGGCTCGCATCCTCTCCTCGGCCCTGCGCTCGACCTTGAGCCTCGGACCCGAGGCCGCGGCTAGCCGCCACGCTTCACGCTCTGGGCTCGGCGGTCTCCTTACCCGTCGCTCTCCTGAGGCTCGCCAAGGTCGGAGTGACGGTCGTTCGCCGGCTCGTCGTGGGGTTCTAGTAGCGCCCGCGACCCTTTCTACGACGACTGTCCGCCCGGACTTGCCACTTGCCACGTGGCAAGTCCGGGCGGAGGGAGGCGAGACCGGATCGAGAGTCCGCCGCCAGGGTTCGCTCTCGGAAGCGTCTTGCCACGTGGCAAGTCGGCAAGGCGCGACGGTTTCTACGGGGACGGGGAGACGGTCAAGTGACTCTCGCGGGTTCGTAGAAACGGTCGCGCCTTTGCCGAGCACGCGGTCCGAGAATTGCCACGTGGCAAGCGAGGTGAACCTTCTTTCTCGATCGCTCGTTTGACGTCTTTTCCCGCGGCGCTTGCATTTATTTTCTACTCATCGGTAGACTATTGCCGTGCAAGCTCGCCGGATCCTCTTAGTCCGATTTACGGTCGCCCTGGCAGTCTTCTGCTGTCTTCCCCTCCGTCTCGCTATCACTCCCTCGATGCCGCGAGGGCTTTATCTTTTCCTCGCGCCCCGCACGCCAGACCGCGGCGTCATCTCTGCTGTTTGCCTCCCCAAAGACCTTGCCTGCTTCGGCCGCGACCGTCGTTATCTGGGAGGATCCGGCCCTTGCCCTTGTCACACCAAGCCCGTCGTCAAAACCGTCCTCGGCCTGGCAGGCGATCTGGTTGACCTCGACAATCGAGGGCTCACCGTCAACGGCGTTTTCATCCCCAACTCCGCTCCCTTGGCGCGGGATTCCGCGGGTCGCAGCCTGCCCAGGATCGCCAAGGGGACCTACCGGGTCCCGGCCTGCCACCTCTGGCTCTTCGGCAGCGCCGACCGCCGGAGCTGGGACAGCCGATACTACGGACCCGTCCCTTCCGCCAATGTCCTTGGATCACTCAAGCCGGTCCTCGACTCTCCCTTGATGAACCACGGCCTCTACCGCCTCCCGGTTCCGGGTGAAGCTCCCCAGGAGCGAGCCCGCCGACTCCTTTTAGGCGCCGCCGGCGTTCTCCTCGTCTACCTCGGGGTCCTGACCCAGAGCTTCGCCCATGCTTTGGGCTATGTCACCCTCTTAGGTCGGCCGTTTCTCGAGCGGCCTGATCTGTCCGGCCCGGTGCTCGTCGCGCTGGTGGCGCTTCTCTCCGCCGGAGCGATCGGTCTCGTGGCGGCGCGGCGCTCTGCGGGAGCTGCTGCGGCCGGGGTCGCGGCCCTCGTGCCCGGAGCTTTTCTCGCCGGAGGCGGTCTCTATCTTCCTATCCAGATTCTCGCCTGGCTGATCCGGTTCCGCAGCTCCCGGGCCCTGGCTCTCCTGGTTGCGAGGTACACCACCCTCACCCTCTACGGCTCTGTAGCGATTGTCCTCGCCGCCTGCTTGGGAGCGGTCCTTTGGGCCTCGCAGGGCACCCGCACGCCCGATCTTCATGGGTCGGCACGCTGGGCAACCCGGGAGGATGTGGAGAGGACCGGTCTTCTCGTCGTCCCCCCGGGACGCGAGAGCTGCGCCGGTTGCGATGGAATCTTCCTCGCGGTCTGGCCTGATCGGGGGAGGCTCCTTCCTCTCGTCGTCCGGGAGGACCGCAACGTTCTCGTCTCGGCCCCTCCCAGAAGCGGCAAGGGCGTCGGCATGGTGATCCCCACCCTCTTGAGCTTTCAAGGCTCCGTGGTGGTCCATGACATCAAGGGCGAGAACTTCCATTTGACCTCGGGCTTCCGCAGCCGGGAGCTCGGTCAACTCGTGCTCCGCTTCGATCCCACCCGGCCCGGATAGCGCCCGCTATAACCCCTTGGCCGAGGTCCGACCCGGCGACTCGAGATGCGGGATGCCCAAAACATCGCCGACATCCTGGTCGACCCGGCCGGCGACCGGAGGCCCGACCACTGGCACCTGAGCGCCCACGCCCTGCTTGACCGGGCTCATCCTCCACGTCCTTTATGCCGAGGAGGTGAAGACCTTGAGCTCGTGCGCGCGCCTGCTCGCTCGCCCGGGCTCGGGGATTCGCGACACGCTCAAGCGGATACGGGACACAGCCCACCTGGGCTCCAGTCCTCACCCCGAGATCTCCACCCTCGCTCAGGGCATGCTCGACAAAGCCGACGAAGAGCTCTCGGGCGTCGTCTCGACGGCCTCGACCTGCCTTCAGCTCTACCTCGACCCGCTGGTTGCCCGCGCCACTTCCGCTTCGGACTTCGCGTTGCGGGACCTGATCGAAGGCCTGGTGCCTCTCTCGCTCTATCTCGTCGTCCCGCCGAGCGATCTGAGCCGTACCCGCCCCCTGGTCCGCCTGCTGATCAACCAGCTCACCCGCCGTCTGGTGGAGACGATGGAGTTTGAGGACGGTCGCACTCGGCCTCCCACTCATCGAGTTCTCCTGCTGCTCGATGAGTTTCCTGCGTTGGGCAAGCTCCCGGCCTTGCAGCAGAACCTGGGATATCTCGCGGGCTATGGCATCTCGTGCTTCCTGGTCGTTCAGGACCTGGCCCAGCTACGCGGTATCTATAGCCAGGATGAGTCCATCACTCCAGGCTGCCACTACCGTGTTGCCTTCACGCCCAACATGCCGGAGACCGCCCGCACGCTCTCGGCCCTCTGCGGCGAGATGACCGTCCACCACGCTCATACCTCCCGGCGAGTGGGTGGCCCCTTCGCACCGGTTCATGCCACGACCAGCCCGGCCGAGATCCGGAGGCCGCTTCTGACTCCCGATGAAGTCTTGCGGCTGGGAGAGGACGACGCCCTGGTCTTCGCCATCGGGGCTCGGCCCATCTTTGCGCGGCGGTTTCGGTACTACGAGGATGGGGAGTTTCGGCGGAGGTCGCTTCTTCCGCCCCCGGAAGCTTCCGACCGTCTGCCCAAGGCAGCTCCCTGGGATCATCAGGCCACGGAATCTCATTCAGACCCCGCGAACACGCCTTTCTTATCCAGGCAGGTCCCCCGGCGACGAAAGGCCCTATAGTCAGGGCAGCGGCCTCAGCAGGCCCCCGCTCGAACTGAAGTGACTCGAAACGCTCAGCGCCAGCGCACGGTCGCAAACCAGGAAGCCCATCTCGATATTGCGGTCCATTTCGCTGAGATGGGGAAGATCTTCCGGGATTGTCTGGCGATTGGAGGAGAGCAACAGCCCCCAACGGCGCTGCCGCTCAGGGCGTGAGCGTCTCCGCGCGGACGGCGTTGCAATTCCTGCCTGAACCACTCTCGAAAAGTGGCGTAGCGCGGGAGATTCGACCAGCTCAGCCGTGGAGGTGGGAGCGCGACGGCTGTGTCATGGAGCGCAGGCGTTGAGTCTGGGACACAACGGCTGTGCTACCGAGCACAGAGGCCGTGTCATGGAGCGCAACCGCGGGACCATGGAGCGCTGAGCCTCAGCCATTGAGCGCAGCCGTGGGACCTCTGAGCGCAGAGCCTGTGCCATGGAGCGCAGCCACAAAACCCTGGGGCGCTGGCTGCCAGCCAGCTCGGCTCGTTCGCTTCACCAGCCGCGCCGCGGGTCGCTCCGCCTGCTGCGGAGCGCGGGCCTATTCTACCCTCTGCAGCCTGTCGCTGGGCTCCAGGGCCGGCTGAATTTTCTGTGCCCGCCTGCCCGCTCCCCCAGCCGGCTGGTTGGCCGGAGATCCAGTCGGACAGATCTTGTTTCTCCCGACGATCCGATTCAGCTATCCTTTGAGCATCGGCGCGCCTCAGACCGGACCTCCTACCTCTGGTCCTCCACGCGAGGGCTCGACAGAAGGTTCTTGGAGACAGGAGCTCAAGGATGCAGAAACAAACGGCCAGACAATCCAGCGGTTCCGGGAGCCCGTGCGCCGGATGACCAGACTCGAAGACATTCTGCCCAACGCCTCCTGCCGGGGCATCCTCCCCGACGCCCTGGTCACTGTCGTGAACGTCCAATGGTTCGGCTCGGAAGCCCTCGACCTGACCTACAAGGATGCCGGCGGGCAAGCTCGGCGGTGAGCTCCTCTACCGGCATGACGAGCCCCGCATCGAAATCGTCGAGAAAGGGCCGGCCCTGGAGCTTCGATGGCGACGGCGCTCTCTTCCGCCTCGTCTCCGAGGCCCAGCGCATCCGCCTCGCCCACCTGTTCGATCCCGTGCTGGCCGTCCACACCTCGTTCGTCGATCCCTCTGCCCCACCAGATCACCGCCGTCTACGAGTCCATGCTGCCGCGCCAGCCGCTGCGCTTCCTGCTCGCGGACGACCCCGGCGCCGGCAAGACCATCATGGCCGGCCTGCTCATCAAGGAGCTGATCGCCCGCGGCGACCTCCAGCGCTGCCTGATCGTCTGCCCGGGCAGCCTGGTCGAGCAGTGGCAGGACGAGCTGTACCGCCGCTTCCACCTGCCCTTCGAGATCCTCACCAACGACAAGCTCGAAGCCGCGCGCACCGGCAACTGGTTCCTGGAGACCAACCTCGTCATCGCCCGCCTCGACAAGCTGTCCCGCAACGAGGACGTGCAGGAGAAGCTCCAGGCGCCGGACTGCCGCTGGGACCTGATCGTCTGCGACGAGGCGCACAAGATGTCGGCCACCTTCTTCGGCGGCGAGGTCAAGTACACCAAGCGCTACCGGCTCGGCCAGCTGCTCTCCGGCGCTCACGCGGCACTTCCTGCTGATGACCGCGACGCCGCACAACGGCAAGGAAGAGGACTTCCAGCTCTTCATGGCGCTGCTCGACGGCGACCGCTTCGAGGGCCGCTTCCGCGACGGCGTCGCACGTGGCCGACGTCTCCGACCTGATGCGCCGGATGGTCAAGGAGAAGCTGCTCAAGTTCGACGGCACGCCGCTGTTCCCCGAGCGCATCGCCTACACCGTGCCCTACAAGCTGTCGCGACGCCGAAGCGCAGCTCTACAAGGCGGTCACCGACTACGTCCGCGAGGAGTTCAACCGCGCCGAGGCGCTGGAGAACGACAAGCGCGCCGGCACGGTCGGCTTCGCGCTGACCATCCTGCAGCGCCGGCTCGCTTCCTCGCCCGAGGCGATCTACCAGTCGCTCCGCCGCCGCCGCGAGCGGCTGGAGAAGCCGGCTGCGCGAGCTCGAAGCTGCTCCAGCGCGGCGGCCAGGTCGATCCGGCTGATCGCCAGCGCCGTCGCCGGTCCTCGATGCCGAGGACGTCGAGGACCTGGAGGACGCTCCCGACAACGAGGTCGAAGCGGCCGAAGAGGAGATCCTCGATCAGGCCACCGCGGCGCGCACCATCGCCGAGCTGAAGACCGAGATCGCAACGCTTGAAGCGCCTAGAAGCGCTCGCCGCTGACGGTGCGCCGCAGCGGCAAGGACACGCAAATGGCGCGAGCTCGCAGGCTTCTCGACGAGATCTTCACGCCGGCAGCGATCGCGACCGGCTGGCGAACCGCCACGTCCCTACGGCGCCGGCACGATCCCGCCGCCCACGCCATCGCCGCGCCAGAAGCTGGTCATCTTCACCGAGCACCGCGACACCCTGAACTATCTCGAACGACCGCATCACCACCTGCTCGGCCGCACGAGGCCGTCGTCACCATCCACGGCGGCATGGGCCGCGAGGAGCGCCTGAAGGCGCAGGAGTCGTTCAGGCACGACCCCGAGGTGCAGGTCCTGGTCGCCACCGACGCCGCCGGCGAGGGCATCAACCTCCAGCGCGCGCACCTGATGGTCAACTACGACCTGCCATGGAACCCGAACCGCCTCGAGCAGCGCTTCGGCCGCATCCACCGCATCGGCCAGACCGAGGTCTGCCACCTCTGGAACCTGGTGGCGCCGAGGAGACCCGCGAAGGCGACGTCTACCGCAAGCTGCTCGAAAAGCTGGAAGAGGCGCGCAAGGCGCTCGGCGGACAGGTATTCGACGTGCTCGGCAAGCTGCAGTTCGAGGGCCGGCCGCTGCGCGACCTGCTGATCGAGGCGATCCGCTACGGCGACCGTCCCGAGGTCCGCGCCCGTCTCACCACGGTAGTCGAACACGCGCTCGACCGCGGCCAGCTCCAGGACCTGCTCGAAGAGCACGCCCTGGCCCACGACGCCATGGATGCCAGCCGGGTCCAGCGCATTCGGGAGGACATGGAGCGCGCCGAAGCCCGCCGCCTTCAGCCGCACTACATCGAATCCTTCTTCCTCGAGGCGTTCCAGCGCGCTGGGCGGCACCTCCAAGCAGCGCGAGCCCCGGCGCTATGAGGTCACCCACGTCCCCGCGCCCGTGCGCAACCGCGACCGCCTGATCGGCATCGGCGAGCCCGTCCTGCCCCGCTACGAGCGCATCGCCTTCGAGAAAGATCCTGGTCGCACCGCCGGGTCAGCCGCTGGCCGCTTTCGTCTGTCCGGGCCACCCGCTGCTCGACGCGGTGATCGACCTGACCCTGGAGCGGCACCGCGACCTGCTCAGGCGCGGCACCGTCCTGGTGGACGAGCGCGACCTCGGCATGCAGCCCCGCGTGCTCTTCTATCTCGAACACGCCATCCAGGACGCCAGCCTCACCCGCAGCGGGTCAGCGCCGCGTCGTCTCGAAGCGCATGCTCTACGTCGAGATGGACGCCGACGGCACGACGCGCCACCTCCACTACGCGCCCTATCTCGACTACCGCCCGCTCGGCTGAAGGCGAGCCGGGAGTGGAGGCCATTCTGGCGCGGCCCGAGTGCGCCTGGATCAGCCGGGAGCTCGAACAGAAGGCGCAGGGCTACGCCAGTCGCCCACGTCGTGCCGGAGCACCTGAAAGAGGTTCGGGACGCCAAGGCTCAAGCTGATCGCAAAGACCGAAGCCGCGGTGAAGGACCGCCTGACCAAAGAGATCACGTACTGGGATCACCGCGCCGAGCAGCTCAAGCTCCAGGAGCAAGCCGGCAAGCCCAACGCCCGGCTCAACTCCGGCGAGGCCCGCAAGCGCGCCGACGATCTCCAGGCCCGCCTGCAGAAGCGACATGGAGGAACTGAAGCTCGAAGCGCAGATCTCGCCGCTGCCGCCGGTGGTGCTCGGCGGCCTGTTGGTCGTGCCAGCCGGCCTCCTCGCCGCCGATGACCGGCCGTGAGACCGCCAGATCGCTCTCGCCCGTGGACACCCAGGTCAGCGCCGCGCGAGCCCGCGCGATCATCATGGAGATCGAGCGCGGCCTCGGCTTCGAGCCGATCGACCGCGAATTTGAGAAAGCTCGGCTACGACATCGAGAGCCGCGTTCCTGGCACCGGCAAGCTGCGCTTCATCGAGGTCAAGGGTCGCGTCACGGGCGCGGACACTATCACTGTGACGCAGAACGAGATCTGCTATTCGCTCAACAAGCCCGAAGACTTCATCCTGGCCATCGTCGAGTTCCTGGACAGCGAAACGCACCGCGTCCACTACCTGCGCCGGCCCTTTCAGCGCGAGCCGGACTTTGGGGTGACCAGCGTGAACTACGATTTTACCGAGTTGCTTGCGCGTGCGGGAGCACCCTCGTGAGCCTCTTCGAAGACACCAACCCCCGCGCGCTCAAGGATCTCCTGGCCGAGATCCACAATCGCACGACCGTCCTCCCGGACTTTCAGCGAGACTTCGTTTGGGAACCAGGCGCGACTCAGGAACTGATCGTCTCGATTGCCAACAACTACCCCGCCGGTAGCATCCTGCGGGTCCGCGACACCAAGCGCGTTTTCGCAGCCCGCGAGTTCGAGGGCGCGCCGCCACTCAACGACGCGCAGCACACCTTTCTTGTACTCGATGGCCAGCAGCGCCTCACTTCGCTCTACCAGGCTTTCTACGGCGTGGGGGAGCACCGGTATTACCTCGATCTCGGCAAGCTCAAGGACGGCGCCGACTTCGAGGAAGCGATCTTCCACGTGCGCGCCACCACGAAGTGGGCCAAGGCTCGCGAGGACTTCACGGTTCAGGCGCGAGAGTTGCTGCTGCCACTCTCCGTGCTGAAGGGAGGTGCCGGCGGCTTTCTGCAGTGGCTCCTCCAGCTCACGAACCCGATGGCGATGGCAGAGCGAACCCTGATGCTCGACGCACTGACCCGGCTCAACGAACGGTGGATCAAAATCATCGACGACTACCACTTCCCTGTGGTGACCCTCTCCGCACAGACCGAACCCGATGCTCTCTGCACCATTTTCGAAACCCTGAACCGCACCGGAGTGAAGCTCAGCGTCTTCGAGTTGCTGACGGCGCGCTTCTGGCCGCAGAACATCAAATTGCGTGCGCTGTGGGACAAGGCGCTCGCCGATCATCCGGTGATCAGGGATTTCGAGGTCGATCCCTATTACGTCCTCCAAGGCATCTCTCTGGCAAGCCGCAAGGCGCCCTCCTGCAAGCGCAGCGACGTGCTGAACATGGCCGCGTCCGATATCACCGACTGGTGGGACAAGGTCGTCATGGGGCTCGCCACCGGGCTCGAAATCCTCCGCGACGACTGCAAGGTCATGCTGCCTAAATGGTTGCCTTACCAGACCATGCTGCCCCCGCTGGCCGCGGTGCTGGCCCGGGCGGGCAACCCTAGAAATGCTGAAGCCGGCGCTCAGCGCGAGATGCTCAAGCGCTGGTTCTGGTGCGCGGTCTTTGGGCAGGTCTACGAGAGCGCGCCGAACAGCAAGTCAGCGAAGGACGTGGTCGAGATCCTGCCGTGGCTCGCGGGCGGCGACCTGCCGGAGTCCGTCGCGTCCGTCCGTTTCGACCCGCGGGCTCTGCGCGAAGTGACGCCGCGTCAACGGGCGATCTACCGCGGCGCGATCTGCCTGATCCTCGGCGGCGGCGCAAAGGACTTCCATACCCAGGCCGTGATCACCGGCAAGCTCATGGCCGAGGAAGGAATAGATGACCATCACATCTTCCCAACTGCGTACCTCGAGCGCCGTGGCGTTTCACCGGCCCGCCTGCGCGACTGCGTGCTCAATCGCACGCTCATCGACCGCACGACCAACCAAATGATTGGCGACCGCGCGCCCTCCGACTACCTTGCCGAAATCCGCAACACGCGCGGGTTTCCCTTCGAGACGGTGTTGGCTTCGCACGGTTTGCCCACGGCCACGGATTCGCCGCTGGTGCGCGATGACTATGATGCGTTCCTGGCTTTGCGGCAGGAGCGGCTGTGGCAAGAAATTCGGCGCGTCACCGGCACAACGGTGGCTGCGGATCTCGAAGCGGACGAAATGGAACAAGAATGACCCCGAAGAAAAAGCTCATCGAAGTCGCCCTCCCTCTCGACGCCATCAACAAGGCCAGCGCACGGGAGAAATCCATCCGTCACGGGCACCCCTCCACGCTTCACCTCTGGTGGGCCCGGCGACCCCTGGCGGCGGCACGGGCGGTGATCTTCGCTCAGATGGTGGACGATCCCTCCGCGCATCCGGACATCTTCAAGACCGAGAAGGCTCAAGAGAAGGAGAGGCAGCGGCTCTTCAAGATCATCGAGAACCTCGTGCAGTGGGAGAACACCACCAACGAAAAGGTCTTGCAGCAGGCGCGGGACGAAGATCTGGCAGAGCTGGCGCTATACCTGCGCCGAGAACGCCGATCATCCTCGAGCCAAAGAGCTGTTCGACCGCCATAAGCTCCCCGCCTTTCACGACCCTTTCGCCGGCGGTGGGACGTTGCCGCTGGAAGCTCAGCGCCTGGGGCTGGAGAGTTACGCCAGCGATCTCAATCCGGTGGCGGTGCTGATCAACAAGGCGATGATCGAGATCCCTCCCAGGTTCGCGGGTAAACCGCCGGTGAACCCTGAGTCGCGCAAGGAGAAGTCCCTCATCGCCCAGGAGTGGAAAGGCGCGCAGGGCTTGGCTGAGGACGTGCGCTACTATGGCGAATGGATGCGCGCCGAGGCGGAGAAGCGGATCGGGCACCTTTATCCGAAAATCGAGGTGACGGCTGAGTTGGTGAGTGAGCGGCCCGACCTAAGGCGCTACCTCGGCCGGAAGCTCACAGTGGTCGCTTGGCTCTGGGCGCGCACGGTGAAGAGCCCAAATCCAGCCTTCGCGAATGTTGACGTGCCGCTTGCTTCCACCTTCATGCTATCGAGTAAGGCGGGCAAAGAGGCTTACGTCGAGCCAGTTTTCGACAACGGCGGCTATTACTTCACGGTTAAAGTAGGCAAGTCGAAGGATTCCGAGGTGACTAAGAGTGGTACCAAGCTTTCGCGCGGCGCCAGCTTCCGGTGTGTGATGTCGGGCACACCGATCGCTGGTGACTACATTAAGGACGAAGCGAAGGCAGGACGAATGGGCGCGCGAATGATGGCTATCGTCGCAGATGGGGATCGCGGGCGGGTCTATCTGCCACCCTCCGAGGCGTTAGAGGCCGTAGCGCGCCAAGCGAAGCCGGATTGGCAACCGGATATCGAGTTCTTCCCGCAGGCACTTGGCTTTCGCGTCGGAAACTACGGCATGACGAAGTGGAGTGACCTCTTCACTCCTCGGCAGCTTGTAGCCTTGACGACTGCTACCGGCCTAGTGAGCGAAGCGCGAGAGAGGGTGAAGTGCGATGCTCTTGCTGCTAGCTTGCCCCACCTCGGCCCCGGCCTCGCTGCCGGTGGCTCTGGTGCACTAGCGTATGCAGAGGCCGTAGGTATGTATCTTGCCTTCGTTTTGGATAAGACCATTGCTGGCAGCTCAACAGCATGCACCTGGATGCACCAGCGAGATTCCTTGTATCACACCTTCGCAAAGCAAACATTGTCAATGACTTGGGATTTTGCAGAAGTAAACGTGCTGGCTGACTGTACTCGGTCGTTGAGTGAATCAACGGCTTGGACTGCTGAGAGCATCGAGGGGGTCGCAGTCACTTCTCCGCACGCTAGTGGAATGCCTTCCGCCGAACAAGCAGATGCCAGCACGCAAAGTCTCAGTCAAGGGAGAGTCGTTTCCACAGATCCTCCTTATTTCGACAACATCGGCTACGCCGACCTATCCGACTTTTTTTATATCTGGCTGCGCCGATCGCAGCGACTGACCTTCCCTGACCTATTCGCCACTTTGACCGTTCCGAAGACCGAAGAGTTAGTAGCAACGCCGGGCCGGCACGGCGGCCGAGAAAGGGCCGAGGCGTACTTTCTTCGTGGAATGACCGAAGCCATGCGCCGCCTCGCTGAAAAGGCCCACCCTGCGTTTCCTGTGACCATCTATTACGCTTTCAAGCAGGCTGAGAGTGACGGGGATGGAGGAACGGCGAGCACTGGCTGGGAGACCTTCCTTGACGCTGTTATTCGTGCAGGTTTCGCGATCACCGGCACTTGGCCGATACGTACAGAGCGAGATGATCGAAGCCGAGGTTTAAGCAGCAACGCCCTCGCCTCCAGCATCGTCCTCGTCTGCCGACAGCGAGCAGCTACTGCAGGCGCGACCACGCGCCGCGAGTTCGTTACCACGCTTAAGGCCGAGCTGCCAGCGGCGCTCGCCCACCTGCAACGCGGCAACATTGCCCCGGTGGACTTGGCGCAGGCGGCCATTGGCCCGGGCATGGCAGTTTACACACGCTACGCGAAGGTACTCGATGCCGAGGGCAAGCCGCTCTCTGTGCGCGAGGCACTCGCACTCATCAACCAGACCCTCGACGAGGCGCTCGCCGAGCAGGAAGGCGATTTCGACGCAGATAGCCGCTGGGCGCTGTCTTGGTTCGAGCAATACGGTTTCTCCGAAGGCGAGTATGGCGTGGCCGAGACACTCTCCAAAGCCAAGAACACCAGCGTTCAGGGCTTGAAGGAGGCCGGAATCCTCGACAAGTCGCCGGGCGGCAAAGTGCGCCTGCTCCGGCCCAAGGAGCTGACGGCAGACTGGGACCCCACCACTGATACCCGGCTTACGGCCTGGGAGATGGTCCACCACCTGATCCGCGTGCTCGAAGCCAGCGGCGAGAGCGGGGCGGCTGAGCTCGCTGCATTGCTCGGCAGCAAGGCCGAAGTCGCCCGCGAGCTCTGCTATCGCCTCTACACCTTGTGCGAGCGGAAGAAGCGGGCGGCCGAAGCGCTCTCGTACAATGGGCTCGTACAAAGCTGGCCGGAGATCATGCGGCTTGGCCGCGAGGAGCGGTAAGCCGAGAGTCCAAGCAAGGACCGCGTCCGATCTCTGCTGAGAGACGCTAGCCAGTACGACCTCCTGAAAGGCTCAAGATGGCAACAACCAACCACGAACGGGTCGGCAAGGCTCTGGAGTTGCTCAAGGGCGGTCTCGGCCCCTTTGTCGAACGCGAGCTTGCCAGCACCTACAAGGATCGCGCCAAGGAGGAAACCAGCCGGTTCTTGGGCGAGGATCGCCTGAACGCGAAGAAACCGGTCGCGGAATGGGACGTGGCCGCGCTTCTGAAACTGATGTGGGAGTCGTGGAACGATGTCTTCCGCAAGACGCTTGGCCCCGCGGAGCGCAGCCTCCTCTCCGAGCTGCGGAGCCACCGCAACAACTGGGCGCACCAGGGGACCTTCTCCGGCGATGAGGCGTACCGCGCTCTCGACTCGGCCGGCCGTCTGCTGACCGCGGTCTCGGCACCGCAGGCGGACGAGATCGAAAAGATGAAGACGGAGCTGCTGCGCCTGCGCTTCGACGAGCAGGCGCGCGGCGAGAAACGCAAGAGCGCCGGCACGGCCATTGAAAGCGTGGCGACGGGAAACCTCAAGCCCTGGCGCGAGGTGGTCACGCCCCACAAGGACGTGGCGAGCGGCCACTACCAGCAAGCCGAGTTCGCCGCCGACCTCTGGCAGGTGCATCTGGGCGAAGGGACGGACGAGTACAAGAACCCGGTGGAGTTCTTCCGCCGCACCTTTCTGACCGAAAGCCTGAAGCGATGCTCGTCGGCGCTGTGCGGCGCCTTTCCGGCAAGGGCGGCGATCCGGTGGTGCAGCTCCAGACGAACTTCGGTGGCGGCAAGACGCACTCCATGCTGGCGCTCTATCACCTGTTCTCCGGGATCTCGCCGAGCGAGCTGGCGGGCATCGAGCCGGTGATGGAGGCCGCGGGCGCTGAGAAGCGTGCCGACGGCCCGGCGCGTGGTGCTGGTGGGAAATAAGATTTCGCCCGGCAATCCCAGTCAACAAGCCGGACGGCACGGTGGTCCGCACACTGTGGGGCGAGCTGGCGTGGCAACTCGGCGGCAAGAAGGCTTTCGCCCGCATCCAGGCGGACGACGAGAAGGGCGACGAGCCCCGGCGATGTGTTGCGCGAGCTGTTCGTCGAATATGGGCCGTGCCTGATCCTGATCGACGAGTGGGTGGCCTACGCGCGCCAGCTTCACGACCAGAGCGACCTGCCGGCCGGCGGCTTCGAGACCCAGTTCACTTTCGCCCAGGCGCTGACGGAGTCGGCCAAGCTGGCGAACAGACTGCCTGCTGGTCATAGCCTGCCGGCCTCGGACACTTCCGGCTCCCCCCACACGCAGGGCGGACGACGTGGAAGTGGGCGGACAGCGGGGCCGCGAGGCGCTCGACCGGCTGCGCAACGTCGTGGGGCGCGTCGAATCCTCCTGGCGGCCGGCCAGCGCCGAAGAGGGCTTTGAGATCGTCCGCCGCCGGCTGTTCGAGCCGATGGCCGATCCGGCGCAGTTCAAGGACCGCGACGTCGTGGCGCGAGCCTTCGCGGACTTGTACCGCACGCAGCAGGCGGAGTTCCCGCCCGAGTGCCGCAACGCCGACTACGAGAAGCGCATCAAGGCGGCCTACCCCATCCATCCGGAGATCTTCGACCGGCTCTACAACGACTGGTCGACGCTGGTGAAGTTCCAGCGCACGCGCGGCGTGCTGCGTCTGATGGCTGCGGTGATCCACAGCCTCTGGGAGAAGGGGGACAAGAACCCGCTCATCCTGCCGGCGAGCATCCCCATCGATGATCCTCGCGTTCAGTTCGAGCTGACGCGCTATCTCTCGGAAAATTGGGTGCCAGTGATCGAGACGGATGTTGACGGCCCGAGTTCGCTGCCGCTGCGGCTCGACCGTGAGTTGGCAGGAACTCTCGGCAAGTTCTCGGCCTGCCGGCGCGTAGCGCGCACAATCTATCTGGGTTCGGCGCCCCCTGACGCAGGCCGCCCATCGGGGTCTTGAAGATCGCAGGATTAAGCTGGGCTGCGTCATGCCCGGCGAATCGCCCGCCATCTTCGGAGATGCGCTGCGGAGGCTCGCAGGAGCTGCCACTTACCTTTACCCCGACGGAGCACGCTATCTGGTACTCAACTCAGCCCACTGTGACAAAGCTGGCGGATGATCGCGCCGAGCAATTGAAACGCGAGCCCGACAAGGTCGCGCAAGAGCTGGAGAAGCGCTTGCGGGCTGACCTGCGCCAAACAGGCGACTTCAGTCGCATTCATCCAATGCCCCATTCTGGGCAGGACGTACCTGACGACTTCGACGCGCGATTGGTCGTACTGGCAAGCGATCATCCATACAGTAAGGAGCCGGGGAACGGGGCAGAAGCCTTCGCGAAGTCAATCCTCGAATCGCGAGGTAACGCTCCACGCTTATTTCGCAACACGCTCGTGTTCCTAGCGGCGAATGCGCAATCCACAGGATCTCGAAGAGGCTACTCGCAAGTACCTGGCGTGGGAATCGATCTTGGCTGAAAGAGAGCCGTTGAACATTGATCCTCAGCAGGTAAAACAGGCCGAGACGCAAAGATCCCAGGCCGACTCCGTCGTCAAAGCACGCATCCCGGAGACCTATCAGTGGCTGCTGGTGCCGGAGCAGAAGTCCCCACAGCACGAGGTCAAATGGCAGGCTTATAAACTCACTGGTCAGGACGCGCTGGCGGTGCGCGCCAGCAAGAAACTGCGCAACGACGAGCTCCTGCTCACCGTCTTCGCGAGCACGAGGCTCCGGATGGAGCTCGACAAGGTGCCCCTGTGGCGTGGAAATCACGTACCGGTGAAGCAGCTCGCCGAAGATTTTGCGCGCTATCTCTACCTGCCGCGCCTCAGAGATTCCTCCGTGTTGATCGGCGCCATTCGCGACGGAATGACGCTGTTGACCTGGCAGCGGGAGAGCTTCGCGTACGCCGACAGCTTCGACGAGAGCACGGGCCGCTACCGGGGATTGCGCAGAGGACAGGGGATCTCGCTGGCGGATACGGATCTGGCGGGCCTTCTGGTGAAGGGGGATGTCGCCCGTGCTCAGATCGATGCGGAAACCGATCCAGCGTCCCCGCCGACGGAGCCCGGCGGAGCGCACTTCGGAGGACCCGCACCAGGGCCGGCCGGCCGGGGAGAAGGGACCTCGCCGGGAGCACCGAATCCCATAGCGGTGCAACCCAAGCGTTTCCACGGCGCGGTCACGCTCGACACCGCCCGAGTCGGGCGTGACGCTGGCCGCATCGCCGAAGAGGTGATCGCACATCTCGCCGGCCTCCTCGGAGCGACGGTGACCGTCACGCTTGAGATCGAAGCAGTGATTCCTTCTGGAGCTCCAGATCACGTCGTGCGGACCGTCACCGAGAACAGCCGGACGCTGAAGTTCACCAGCCAGGGATTCGAGGTGGAGTGAAGAGAGCCGATCCTAGTTCAGACCGGTGAGAAGGACTGTTTGGGCAGTGTTCCTAGGAATCGAGCGACGCGTTCGATGGGCGTCCTCTCAGGTGGGTCGAATTTCGAGGGCCTGAGATGCCTCCGACTGCTCCCCAGGGCGTCCCCAGCGCAAAACCGCGACCGAAGTCGCCATTTGCCCGGCGGGCCAAGTTATTGATTTTGTTGGGTTTGATGGTGCCCAGGACCGGAATTGAACCAGTGACACCGTGATTTTCAGTCACGTGCTCTACCAACTGAGCTACCTGGGCACAGGGAGCCTGGCGGCTCCGAGGGAGGGAGAGTATCCCAGAGGGGACGGGGGGAGTCAAGGGGCGAGGGAGGGGCGGCCGAAGAAGAAGGAAGAAGATGGAGTTAGTGGGCCGGCGGGGACGCCGGCGGTCCCAGGGGGGGAGGTGGATCGCTCGTCAGGGCTTGGGGCGGCGGTCTCCTTTTTCGACCAGGGAGCGGAGGCGGCCTCGGTCCTCTTCTTTCAGCTCCAGGAGGTGGTGGCCGGCTCTTTCGCACCAGACGGGCATGTCTTCCCGGATGCCGGGGTCGTCCCCCAGGATCTCCAGGAGGTCCCCGGGCTGGAGCTTGCGCATCTCCCTGGCGGCCAGGAGGATGGGCAGCGGGCAGAGGGTGCCGGTGACGTCCAGGAAGTGCCGGTTCGTGGGCAAGGTCGAGCCTCCCGCTCCGTCTCGCCGGAGCGAAGTGCCGCTAGAATAGGCGGAGATGCGCTGCAATTTGTATGTCCGACTCGCTATAGGCCTGTTTCTCCTCGCCGGACCCGTCCTCGGCTGGACTCCGGCCACCCAGGTCACCATCGCCCGCGAGGCCGCCCGGCTCTCCACTCCCGACCTCTACCGGCAGATCGACAAGCACCGCCGCGCCTATGAGGCCGGGGTCAACGCTCCATTCGCGGATTCGGACGCGAGCCGCCATGCCAAGAACCCCGACGGCTCGGGCCGGCTCGATCGCGCCACGTTCGACGCGGTGGACGCCGCGGTCCAGGCCATCCGCGGCCATCAGCCGTTCGAGGAGATCGTCCGCCGGCTGGGGATGGTGTCCCACTTCGTGGCCGATGCCAACAATCCCCTGGCCGCTTCGGCCGGCGATCCCGAGGAGGGACGGTATTTCGCGGACTATCTCCGCTACGTGGAGTCGGCCGAGCCCCGATTCCCCCTGGTGTTCTATGGGGTGCCCGCGGCGACGCCGTCGGGTCTGGAGCCGCGGGCGGTCGCCTCTCTCCTCGACGGGGCCCTGCGCCGCGGCCGGCAGCTCTATCCCATGATCGGTCGCGAGTACCGGCGGATCGGCTTCGGCTCAGGGCTTGGGCAGTTCGACGATCGCTCGACGGCTTTCGGGGTGGGCTCCCTTGCCTTCAGCCACGCCGTGACCGACGTCACCCTGGTGCTGCGATATATTTGGATCACGGCGGGCGGGATCGATGACCGCGCTCATCTGCCGGCCGGGGGTACGCGGTTGACGGTGCTGCCCCGGACGGCCCCCTGAAGCCAGCCGGATTCAATCACCCTCCAGGGAGACTCGCGCATGCTGCCGGCACGACGTGTCTTGATCTCGGTGTTCGACAAGCGGGGGCTCGAGGAGCTCGCCCGCGGCCTCTCCCGTCTCGGGGTCGAGATCGTCTCGACCGGGGGGACGCTCAAGCTCTTGGAGGAGAAGGAGATTCCCGTCACCGGCGTGTCCGGGGTCACGGGCTTCCCGGAGATCCTGGACGGCCGGGTGAAGACGCTCCATCCCAAGGTGTATGGCGGCATCCTTGCCAACCGGTCGGTGCCGGAGCATCTGGAGACCCTGGCGGAGCATGGGATCGACCGCATCGACATGGTGGTCGTCAATCTCTATCCCTTCCGCGAGACGGTGGCCCGGGGGGCTTCGTTTGAAGAGACGATCGAGATGATCGACGTGGGCGGTCCCACCATGATCCGCGCCGCGGCCAAGAACGCGGAGGGCGTCGTAGTGGTGGTGGATCCCGAGGACTACCCCCGGGTGCTGGGTGCTCTGGAGGAGGGGAAGGGGGTGGTGCCCGAGGGGCTGCGCCGGGAGCTGGCGGTGAAGGCGTTTCGCCACACGGCGAGCTATGACGTGGCGATCTCGGAGTGGCTGGCGGCGCAGGAGGCGGGAACGGTCGAACTCTTCCCCGGCCGGAAGACGCTGGAGCTCGAGCGGGAGATGGTGCTGCGCTATGGGGAGAATCCCCATCAGAGCGGAGCGGTCTACTCGATCGAGGGCGGTCCCGGGGTGTTCGGCGGCTTTGCGGCCCTCCAGGGCAAGGAGCTCTCCTGGAACAACCTGCTGGACGCCGATGCGGCCCGCAAGATGGCGGGGATGTTCGATCCCACGGCCGAGGCGGCGGTCATCATCGTCAAGCACAACAACCCCTGCGGTATCGGCCGGGGGGCGGACCTCGGGGAGGCCTATCGCCGGGCCGTGGCCACCGATCCGGTGTCGGCTTTCGGCTCGGTGATCGCCTTGAATCGCGAGGCGGACGGCGTCTTTGCCGAGGCCATGGCGGACCTCTTCGTGGAGGTGCTGATCGCTCCCGGGTTCAGCCCGGAGGCCCGCGAGCGCTTCGCGGCGAAGAAGAACCTGCGGCTGATCGAGTGCCCGCTCTACCGTCCCCACGCCCGGGAGGTCGAGCTGCGGGCCCTGGACGGCGGTTTCCTCGCCCAGCCGCCGGATGCGTATTCAGAGGATCCTCTGAGCTGGACCTGCCCCACGCAGCGCAAGCCGAGCCCCGAGGAACGGCGGGCGCTCGAATTCGCCTGGAAGGTGGTGCGCTACGTGAAGTCGAACGCCATCGTGGTGGCCAACGGAGATCAGACGGTGGGGATCGGCGCCGGGCAGATGAGCCGGGTGGACTCGTGCCGGCTGGCGGTCGAGAAGGCGCAATCTTCTGGTACCAGCGCCGTCGCCGGAGCCGTGGCGGCTTCGGACGCCTTCTTCCCCTTCCGGGATGGCGTGGACGTGCTCATCCGGGCCGGGGTGACGGCCATCGTGCAGCCGGGGGGGAGCAAGCGCGACGACGAGGCGATCGCGGCGGCGGACGAGGGTGGGGTGGCGATGGTGCTCACGGGGGTGCGGCATTTCCGGCATTAGGAAAGGGAAGAAGAAAAAGACGAAGTTAGTAGGCCGGCGGGACGCCAGCGGTCCCAGGGGGAGGAGCGGGGAAGGATTCCCCCTGGACCCCTGTTTGCATACACAGGAGACCCGACCATGAAACGAGCCAGCCTTCTCTTCTCCGCCTTCGCCCTGCTCGCTGGCGCCATCCCGGTGACGGCTGAGGAGGTCGATCCCTGGACGGTGCTGAAGACGGTGCGGCAGAGCCTGGTGTCGGCCGGGCCCACGGGGGCGAGCTTCGTCCAGACCTACATCCCGGCCGGGTTCTCGTCGGGAGAGAAGGAATCGGGGAAGCTGGCCCTGGCCCTGCCCGACTGCCTGCGGTGGGACTATACGGAGCCCTATCCCAAGAGCTTCCTTTTGTGCGGCGGCGTGGTCCACGCCTGGAACGAGGAGGACAAGTCCGGCCGGCGCTACCGGGTGGACAGGAAGAACGAGCCCGGGCTCGACCTTTTGCTCTTGGGGGTGGACGACCTCAAGGAGCGCTACCGCGCCACGGCCAAGACCGCGAACCAGGGACGGGTCGAGATCGCCTTCTCGCCCAAGGACAAGGGGAAGGTGTCGTCGGCGTTGACGGATGCCACGCTGACGGTCGATCCCGCCTCGCAGCGGGTGACCGGCGTCGCCTATCACGACCGGGAGGGGAACCTCACCCGCTTCGACATCAGCGACTACCAGGACCTCTCCCGCCAGGGCCGCTTCTCGCCGCCGGCGGGAATCCAGTGGGAGGACCAGTAGGCGCAGGTATAATGCCCCCGTCATGGCCGCCGCCGAGAACTCGTTCGACATCGTCTCCAACGTGGACCTCCAGGAGGTCCGCAACGCCGTGCAGCAGGCGGAGAAGGAGATCGCCAACCGCTACGACCTGAAGAAGGCCGCGGCGGAGCTGCGCCTGGAAGGCGAGGAGATCGTGCAGGAGGCCGCGAACGACTTCTCGCTCCAGCAGGCGCTCGACGTTCTGCAGTCGAAACTGGTCAAGCGCGGGGTCAACCTGAAGTCGCTGCGCTACGGCAAGATCGAGCCCGCGAGCGGCGGCCGCGCCCGGCAGCGGATCACGCTGCAGCAGGGCATCCCCACGGACACGGCCAAGAAGATCGTGGCTGAAATCAAGACGAAGAAGCTCAAGGTGCAGGCCGCCATCCAGGGGGACACGGTGCGTGTCTCCGGCAAGAATCGCGACGACCTGCAGACGGTCATCGCGGTTCTCAAGGCTCTGGACCTCGACGTCCCCCTCACCTTCACCAATTACCGGTCCCAGTGAAGCGTTCCTCGTGAAGATGATCTCCAGACGGTCCCTTCTGCCCGGCCTCCTCCTGGGCCTGTCCCTGGGCTTGTTCCAGATCATCGCCGTCGGGCCAGCTTGGGCCCGCTACGAGCAGGGCCAGCGCATCCAGGTCACGGGTGTCGTGTCGGACGCCCAGGGCCAGCCCATCCCCGGGGTGCGCGTGGCCTTCGAGGGCACCCGCACCTACTTCAGCGTCCGTGAATTCCGCCGCACGGCGGACAAGGAGGTGCGGCGGGTGAGCGCCACTACGGACGCCCGCGGCCAGTTCACGGTCGAGTGGCCCTGGGACAGCTATTTCAACCACTTCGAGCTGGCCGTGGGCATGCCCGTGCGGGCCAAGGGCGGCGGCGAGCGGCTGGAGGAGCTGGCCCGCCAGGACGTCACCCGCCGGGTGCTCGCCGGCAGTCCGACGGTGGTGGCGGTGACGCTCGAGAACAGCCAGGTCGTCGACCATTTCAAGGAGTTCCTGGCCTCGATCCGGACGGACGACCAGCGCAAGGTCTATGAGGAGATGGGCAAGCCCGACCGGGTGCGCAACGTCCAGTATCCCAGCTATCTGGAATCCTCCTGGTGGTATTTCGAGAGCGGCCGGGTCTACCGCTTCCGCGACGGGCGTCTGGAGCAGGTGGTGCCCTTCGATCCGGTGCGTGGGCTCTGAATGGAAAGGACCGGACCTGTGCCCGACCAGCCCCTCGTGAAATCCCTGGAGACCGGCGCCTCGGCCGCCGTGGCAACGGGCACCCGCTCGGCCCTGGCCAACCGCTTCCTCGAGCTGGTGGCGGACAAGCTGATCGCCACCGAGGCCGTGTTCCGCCACCACCTCGACTCGGACGTGCCGTTCATCCACATGACCGGCGAGTACCTCGCGAAGAGCGGGGGCAAGCGAGTGCGGCCGGCCCTCCTGCTGCTCGCCGCGCGCCTCTTGGGGCACGACGGCGACGAGGAGGTCACCTACGC
Source organism: Thermoanaerobaculaceae bacterium (assembly GCA_963712665.1). Classification (GTDB taxonomy): domain Bacteria; phylum Acidobacteriota; class Thermoanaerobaculia; order Multivoradales; family UBA5704; genus DATARR01. The sequence goes on from CAVQIV010000001.1 coordinate 101,797, forward strand.
CGCGGTGGTGGAGCTCATCCACACGGCGACGCTGATCCACGACGACATCATCGACCACGCCACCCTGCGCCGCGGCCAGCGCACGCTCAACCATCTCTGGGGGAACAACCTCACGGTGCTCCTGGGCGACTGGATCTACACCAAGGCCATGCAGATGGCCCTCTCGCACGGCCAGATCGAGGTCATCCAGCGGCTCTGCCAGGCGACGCTCAAGATGACGGAGGGGGAGCTCCTCGCCTATCAACGGCTGGGCGCGCCGGACCTGACGATCGAGGAATACTTCGAGATCATCGACCGCAAGACCGCCCATCTCTTCGCCGCGGCCTGCTCGCTCCCCAGCCTCATCCCGCCTCACCGCCCCGAGGCCGGGCAGGTGCTCGCCCGCTTCGGTCGCGCCCTCGGCATCTGCTTCCAACTCGTGGACGACCTCTTGGACTTCACGGCGCGGGAGAGCGAGCTCGGCAAGCCCGTGCTCTCGGATCTCAAGGAGGGGAAGCTGACGCTCCCCCTGATCCTCCTCCTCCCTCGGGTGGATCCTGTGCAGCGGCGTCTGGTGGAGCAGGTGCTGGAGGACCGGAGCTTCTCGCGGGTGTCGTCGCAGCAGATTCTCGATTTAGTTCGGGCCGAGGGGACGCTGGAGGAGGTGAGCGCCATGGCCGAGGAGTACGCGGCCGAGGCCAAGCGCGAGCTAGCGTTCTTCCCGCCTAGCGACGCCCGAGAGGCGCTGGAGTTTGCCCCAGACTTCGTCCTCCACCGGCGTTCGTAGGGGCGGCGCCGCGACCCCGAACACCTTCCTCTCCCCGCCGTCCGGACGCGCCGGCGGCACGGCCGTTGCCGGCACGGGCAGCAGGGCCGGGGCCGCGGGGCGCAGCAATCCCAGGATCGCAGCGTAGCGGAAACGCCGCGGCCGGGCGTCCATCCACTCGTGCCGGCCCGGCTGGACGAGGATGGAGCCGGCGGGCTCGGAGCGCAGGAGGTCGGGCGGCTGGTCGCCGGTGAACAGCAGGGCGATCCCCATCCTGTCCGACGGCGGCACCTGAAGCGTCAGGTAGCCGGTGACCTCGCGCCCCCAGTCATAGAGGATGGGCGAGCCCGGAGGGCGGCCGGTCTCCACGGGGAGGACGGGGGGGAGGGGGATGGAGGCGGCCGGCGGCACGGGCGCGCCCGCCAGCTCGCCAGGGATGGGACGCGCCGGCCCCGGCCGCGGGCGGCCCCAGCGCCCAACGGGTGGATAGCCCCAGCAGTATGCCGGCTTGCCGCCGATCAGGGGGAGCCAGCCTCGGATGAGGCCCAGCTCGTGCCTGGGAAAGATCCGCCAGCTCTCGTCCGTGCCCAGGAGCAGGCGGCCAGAGCCGTCCACCAGGCTCGCCAGGAGCCCGCCGACGCCGCGGGCGCTCCGCACCTCGACCAGCAGCCGGTTCCCCCCGGGCTGGAGCAGGGGGCCGACCTCATAGACGTCGAGAGGCGCCCCGGGCGCGTAGGCTCCGGTGCCGATCCGCCGGCCGTTCAAGGACAGGACGTACTCCTCGTCCGCCGTCACCAGCAGCCGCGCCCTCTCTGGGAGGGCGGGGAGGTCGAAGTCCCGGGCGGCGTAGAAGGCCGTGGGCTGGTGATCGGCCCAGTCGAGGTCCTTCCAGATCCACTGCGAGCCGGACGTGGGCAGGGAGCGTGCCCGCGCTCCCGGCAGCAGCCGTGCCCCCAGGGCGAGGAGGAGGACGGCGAGCGAGGCCACGAGGACCCTGAGCAGGACGCGGACGGAAGGCACGGCGTGACTGTATACGAATGGGAGGGAGGGGGTGTTGCCTGGGAGTTGCAGCGGCAGCACTTTTCCTCTTGTCACGGTTCCTCCGCTGGGGCACACTTTATCGATTGGAACCGGTTCTGAAAGCTGATGTAGGTGATCGTGGGCAGCCGGCGGATCCCGCCGAGCCAGACCCACACTGATATGAACTGATGTACTTATGAGGAGAGAATCATGAGCCAGTCCCGCATTTTCAGTATCATCGTGGTGTCTGTCGTCTTGCTCGCCGTCGCCGTTCCCGCCGCGCAGGCCCGTACCCTCGATACGTCACCGAGGGTCCTCCAGCCCGCGGATGGGAGCTGGCTGGCGGCTCCCCTGAGCTGGCTGGCCCAGCTCTTCGGGCTCGAGAGGCAGGCGCCGCGAGCGGTGGCCAAGATAGACACGACGGGGACCACGACTACGGGCACGACGCTGACCATCAACATCATTTTGAAGCCGAACACGGGGTCGTGCATTGATCCCAATGGTTGTCGTCCTGGAGGTTGATGAGAAACGGGCTGACTCTGCCATCCAGTTGGCGGCTGAGGCCCTTCTGTTGGTTTGAATTTATTCTTTCACGTACCAGGGAGGTACGAGCCATGTTCGAAGAACATCCGACAGTCGAGGAGCTCGAAAGTTTCCTTCGAGACGCCTCTCGACCGGGCCATGCCGCACGCAACGCCAGGATCCTGCGCCATCTGCTGGCCGAGTGTCCGGCCTGCCGGGACCAGTTCCAGGCGATGGGGTGGCCGGCCCGCCGGTTGGAGCGACTGGTCTACCTCCCTGGCCCACAGAGTGAGGAGGCCGAAGGCGAGGTCGCCAGCGGCTTCGAATATGCAAGTGTCTTTGCGAGGGTTGAGCAGGCCATCACCACGCTCCTCGACGCGACTCCGCAGCCGGCGATCCTACCTGGGCAGCTCCTGGAAGAGCTGGACCGAATGTCTCGCGACCGGCAGGTCGCAGCGGTCGAGATGGAGGAGCGGTTCACCAGCCCTCATCTGGTGCCTTGGCTGATCGAGCGCAGCCACGGGGCTCGCTACTCGGATCCCGACACCATGCTGCACTGGGCAAACCTGGCCCGCAGCATTGCGACCCGCTGCTCTCCCGAGGCCCTGGGCAGCGCCGCTAAGATCGCGGATCTGAGGGCGCGAGCCTGGGGCCAATACGGCAACGCTCTCCGCGTGGCCGGCCGGTTGCGGGAAGCGTCGGAAGCGATGATCACGGCTCAGAGCTACATGGAGAGGGGTACGAGGGAGCCCGCTCTACGGGCCAAGCTGGCCGAGCAGCTCGCATCGCTCCACACGTTCCAGCGGCGTTTCGACGATGCCATCGCCTCTCTCGAGGAGGCGGCGGAGGTCTATCGCCAGCTCGGGGAGAGCCATGCCCTGGCCAGGACCCTGGTGCAGCAAGCGATCGCCTCGCTCTATGCCGGAGAGCCGGAGAGCGCGGTCCAACTCCTCAACGAGGCCATTCCGCTCACCGACCACGAGGAAGACCCGCATCTCCTCCTCGCCGCCTGCCATAACCTGGTCCGCTGCTATATCGATCTCGACCGGCCCGAGCAGGCGCTTTCGATCTACTCAGAAGCTCGGGATCTGTATACGGAGTTCAGCGACAGTCTCATCCAGCTCCGAGCCGGTTGGCAGGAAGGGCAGCTCCTGCGCGACCTCGGCCACCTGCGAGCATCGGAGACGGCGCTCGTCCGGGCGCGCGCCGGCTTCATGGAAAGAGGTCTCATGTACGAGGTTGCCGTCGTCTGCCTCGATCTGGCAGCGCTCTACGTGAAGTTGAAATCTGTAGAGGATCTGAAGCAGACCGTGGTGGCCACCGTGCCTATCTTCCACTCCCTCGGCGTCGACCGCGAGGCCATCGCCTCGTTGCTCCAGCTCCAGCAGGTCGCGGATCAGGAGCAGCAGGCCCTGGAGCTCATCCGTTACCTCAACGCGCGCATCGAGCCGCTCTCCCAACGGAGACCGCTCCGCTAGCCCTTACCGCGAGGCCGGCTGCGACACCGGCCTCGCCCTTCTGCCACCCATGCGAGCCTTCGACTCCCCCGCTCTCCGACCGCCCTCTCCAGTGCTCTCCCACTGGGCATTCCGGCTTGTCACGTTTGCCCAGGGGTTGAGCACCATGCTCTATAGAGAGGTAATTTGTTCAAGGTCGGAATCTCGCGAGAGGCAGCAGAGCCTGTCGCCCTGCTGGAGGCTCGCTCATTGGAGGCAAGAAGGTCATGGATCGCACATCCCGTTCCATCGTCACCCTCATCGCTCTCTTCATCCTGCTGGCTCTGCCGCTGGCGGTTGGCGCCCGCGGGCTGGAGACTTCACGCCCCGTTCCTGCGGCTGGGGAGGGCTGGCTGGGAGCCGCGTTCGACTGGCTCCAGGAGGCTCTCGGGCTGCGTGGCCAGGAGCACCGTCACCAGGGTACGGGCTCTCCGGCCGGCTTTCAGGCCAAGGAAGGTCCTGCAGGCGGCGGCACGGGGGGAGGCAGCTCCACATCCGGCGGATCGTGCATCGATCCCCAGGGCAATCGTTATCCCCCACCGTGCAATCCTTTTTGACGAGCATATTCGAGCCAGCCGATCTATTTCTCTTTGCATCGTTCTGTCCTTGGGAGGTGTACCGTGTTCGAAGACCATCCGACCGTTCAAGACTTCGAAAGCTTCCTGCGGAGCGCCTCCCGGTCGGCCGGCTCCAGCCGTGATTCGCAGATCCTGCGTCATCTGCTCGCCGATTGTCCCCTCTGCCAGCTCCGCCTCGGCGACCTGGGATGGAGCCGCCAGCGCCTGCGCCTCGTGACGTCGCGGAACGGCGATTCGCTGCCCGGCCGTCCCTCACAGCCGGCGGCCGGAAGCGGCTATGACTACGACCGGGCCTTCGCCGCCGTAGAGCTTTCCGTTGCCGCCTTCCTGGCCCCCGAGCGGCCGGCGGAGGTGCCGGGGGAGATCCTGATGGCCGAGCTGCTGGACCTGCCGGCGGAACGGCAGGTCGACGTCGTCTCCCAGCCGGGACGCTTCGCCTCGCCGGCGCTCGTCCGTGGTCTGATTCAGGAGAGCCACGCCGCTCGCTACCGCAATGCCGAGACCATGCTGCATTTCGCCCGCCTGGCGCGGCTCGCCGCTGGAGCCTGTTCCACCGCGGACGCTGGCCACGAGCGGCGGCTGGCTGACCTGCGAGCTCGGGCCTGGGGCCAGTACGGCAACGCCCTGCGCGTCTGTGGCAAGCCCCGCGAAGCTGAAACGGCCTTCGCCACGGCTGAGGACCACCGGCTGGCGGGAACCGGAGATCCGGCCCTGCGGGCCTGGTTGTTCGAGAAGGTCACCCCTCTCCGGATCTTCTACCACTGCTACGAAGAGGCCCTGGAGCTGTGCGAGCAGGCGGGCCAGATCTACCAGGATCTCGGGGAGACCCACCTGCTGGCCAGCACACTCGTCCAGAAGGCCATCGCCGCCGTGTACTCGGGGGAAACGGAGAAAGCGGTGCGCACCCTCAACCAGGCGATCCCGCTCGTCGATCAGGAGGAGGATCCGCACCTGCTGCTGGCGGCCTGCCACAACCTGATCCGCTGCTACATCGACCTGGGGCGGCCGGACCAGGCGCTGCAGCTCTACACCGAAACGCGGGACCTCTACCACGAGTTCAACGTCCCCCTCATCCGGCTGCGGGCCATCTGGCAGGAGGGTCAACTGCTGCGCGACCTCGGGCATCTACGGGCGGCGGAGACGGCCCTGCTGCATTCCCGCAAGGGCTTCCTGGAGAACAACCTGGCCTACGAGGTGGCCCTCGTGTCTCTCGACCTGGCCGCGGTCTACGTCAAGCTTGGGCTGGCCGAGGAGCTCAAGGACACGGTGGCCACCACCGTGCCCATCTTCAGCGCTTTGCAGGTGGGCCGCGAAACCATCGCCTCGCTGCTCCAGCTTCAGCAGGTCGCGGACCAGGAGTATCAGGCGTTGGAGCTGATCCGTGGTCTGAACGCGCGGATCGAGCCTCTGTCGAAACGCCCGATCGAGAGAAGCTGAGAGACCGATCATCGCCATGCGGCTCCGCCTCGGGGCCGCGTGGCCTCAACCGCCTTAACCGATGTCATACTAGTTGCGTCGACGCGATGGCCGTTCTGTCCCGGCCCACAGCGTCGGGGCAAAAGCCTTGGATGACCATCCGAGTCTTGAGGAGCTGACCGAATTCCGGGAGGGCCGAGTCTCTGCCCAGACATTCAACCGTGACGCCAGGATCGTTCGCCATCTCCTGGCCGACTGCCCGACCTGTCGAAATCTCCTCAAGCGGGCGCAACGCCGTCCACCGGCTGAACCTTCAAGCTACAACTACGAAACGGCTTTTGCCGCGGTAGAGGCTCTCTCGCTTGAGCTCCTCTCGTCAGGGCGCAAGCCCGGCCGCGGAACCCCGAGCCAGCCCTATCCCTCGGTGGCGACGCGCTTCTCCAGAGCCAGCCCACACCGGGCGAGGGAGCTGCTCGCAGCCAGCCACACGCAGCGCTACATCAATCCAGATGAGATGCTGCGCTTCGCCGACGCGGCGCGGCGTGAGGCGGAAGCCTGCGTTGCCGTGGATGCCGGTGGTGAGGCGGCCTTAGCGGATCTAAAGGGGTGGTGCTGGGGGCAGTACGGCAACAGCTTGCGCGTCCGGGGCCAGTTGGAGGAGAGCAGGTTGGCTCTGGAAACAGCCGAAGAGCACCGAGTGTCGGGGACGGGAGATCCACGACTGCAAGCTCGCCTTCTCGAATACAGAGCGGCCCTGGCTATCTTTCTGCGGCACCTGGACATCGCCATCGAGCTGAACGAAGAGGCGTTGCACCTCTATCGAGAGATGGGGGCCTTCCAACTCCTCGCCGCCGCTCAGATTCAGAGCGCCATCGCCCATCTCTATGCCGGACAACCCGCCGCGGCGATCCAGATCCTTGAACGGACTATCCCGCTAATCGACGCCAAAGAGCATGAGGATCTCCTGCTGGCTGCCTGCCACAATCTGGTATACTGCTACATAGATCTGGACCGACCTGAGGAGGCTCTGGCCTGTCATCTGCGACTGAGGGACCTCTATCGGGACTGCCGGGATCCCTTGATCCTTTTGCGAGGAAATTGGCTGGAAGGCCTGCTCCTACGAGAAGTCGGGCATCTGCGCAATGCTGAGACAGCCTTGACGCGAGCCCGCAAAGGTTTCTTGCAGCGAAAACTCATCTACGAGAGCGCCGTCATCTCGCTTGAGCTCGCCGAGCTCTATTGGAAAACCGGAGAGTTGGACAAAATCGAGAGGATCGTGAAGGAGACAGAGGCCACCTTCCGGACGCTCGGCGTCAACGTCAGGATGCTACGGCCTCTTCATCAGTTCTGGGATGCCATCGCAGAGGGCTAGAGGCCGATCCTCTGACGAACCCGTCTGCAACGATCCTAAGGCTTCTCTGGATAGTCCCGCTGGTGCTTCCAAGCGGAACGCCGGGCGACGGCGTTCTTGACCACGCGAAGGCTCTGTTCGAAGCGGCGGTCGTGCATCTGCTGGCTCAGAACCGCCCCGATCCCCGTGGCACGGGGCTTCTCCGGCTCGGGAGTGCGCGGCATGGACGCTCCGGGCGCGAAGCCGTACAGCCAGGCGAAGAAGTCGGGGGGCGTGGTGTTGAGCAGGGGAAGGATCTCCAGCACGTCCTCGAAGCTCAGCCGGAGTTGGCCGTCGAGCAGATCGTGGAGCCGCCCCGGCTGCCAGCCGAGATGGAGCTCCACCCCCTCCAGAGGCTTGCCGCTCTGGACGATCAGCTCGCGCAGCAGTCCCGCGATCCGTCGCTCTTCCGGATGTATAGCCATTGCTAAGTTCTTGCTTCTGCGCATAGTACCAGGGAGGAAGCCCGAGGAGAAGCCCCCTCCTCGCGGAAGCATATCGCAGCGTGGAAGCAGGGCCGGCCCGCCTCGGGTTCGTGTAGAGTCGCCGCCGTGCTCCAGAGGTTTTTTCAGCGGCTCCGGGGACTCTTCGCTCTCCCCTTGCGCGATACCGTCCGCGGGCTCGACCGCTGCCTGGACGCAGGCGTGCGCGGGCTGGCGCTGGTCGCCCTGGGTCTCGCCGTGGGCTGGTGGCTCTACGTCCCCATCCACGAGCTCCTCCACGCCGCGGCCTGCCGGGCGGCGGGCGGCCGGGTGTCTCGCCTGGAGATCGACGGCTTGTATGGCGGCGCCCTGCTCGCCCGGGTCTTCCCCTTCGTGGTCCCGGCGAGCGACTATGCCGGGCGCCTCTCGGGGTTCGACACCCGCGGCAGCGACCTGATCTATCTGGCGACCGACCTCGGTCCTTTCGTGCTGACCCTGTTCCCGGGAGTGTGGGCCCTGCGCCGTGCCGCGGCAGCCCGCCGGCCCTTCCTCTTCGGTGCTTCCCTCCCGTTCGCCCTGGCGCCCTTCCTCTCTCTCCCCGGGGATGCCTACGAGGTCGGCTCGATCCTGGTGACGCGTCTGCCCCCCTGGGCGGAGCCGGCCGTGCGTACGCTGCTGCGAGGCGACGACGTGGGGAAGAAGGTGACGGAGCTGGCCGCCGTGGCGGGCGCCCCCTGGGGGGGCGCCGCCCTGGCCATGGGAGTGGGGGTGATCTGGGCGTTCCTCACCTATGGGCTGGGGAGCGCGGTGGCGAAGGGGCTGGGGGCGGCCAGCCCTCCCTACCCCGACAGCCGCTCCCAATCGTTGTCGGGCGCGTCGATGGCGATGGAGAGGCCGCCGTCCGAGCCCACGAAGATGGGGTCTTTCACCACCTTCACCTTGCCGCCGCCCACCGCCGCCAGCTCCTGCTCGAGACGCGGCCCCAGGCCGCGGATGAGGCCTGTGCCGCCGGAGAGGATGACGTTGTTGCGCACCTTTTCCTGATACTCGGGCTGCACCCGCGACAGCAAGTCGAGCATCGACTCCACGAGCGGCGGCAGGATGCTCTCGCACGCCTGGCGCATCTCGCGGGTGATGTCGAGCTCGGTCGGCTTGCCGTTGACCGGAGCGGTGACCATGACCGGCGTCTTGGTCTCGCCCACGAAGCTCCCATCCTCCTTCCACTTACGGACCATGTGGATGGAGATCTTCGCCTCGGGATAGCGCTCCCGCATCAGGCGCATGAGCTGCTCGTCGACGAAGTCGCCCGCCTGGGTGAGGGTGCGCTGGTCTTCCTCGCTGGGCAGGCGGCCGTTCATCACGCAGAAGTCGGTGGTGCCGGCGCCGATGTCGATGATCATGGTGTGCAGCAGGGCTTCGAGGCCATAGGCCACGGCGAACGGCTCGGAGACGATCAGCAGGCTGTCGACCGCGTTCTGCACCGCCTTGCGCACCTGCTGCTTGTTGACCCGCAGCGCCTCGGCCGGGACGCCCACCACGGCGCGGATCTTCATGCCGTTTCTCGACTCGGGATCGGCGCCCACCAGGGAGAGGAGGTGCGCCAGGAGCTCGCGCACGGCGGCCTCGTCCTTCTCCGAGCCATCTTTGATCAGGCCCTGCTCCAAGGGGCGGTGGAGGTCCAGCATGGAGCGGTTGTCCAGCGCCTCGCGGCCGACGAGGACGGGCTTTTTGAGCACCTTACGGGCCACCATGTCGAGCGGCCAGCCGACGTAGCTCTCCACCACGTGGCGCTGGCCGTTGGACGCCGAGATGGAGCTCCTCGACGTGCCCAGGTCGATCCCCACTTGGAGGACCTCTTTCTTCTCCTTCTCACTCATGGATCGGATTTCCTTTCTCGCCGGCTGCCGCCACCTCCGGAGCGCCCTCGACGGCGACCGCGTAGGCGCGGATCCCCTTCGCCAGGGCCTCGGCGATGTACTGCCGGTACAACGGTTTGGTCAGCAGCCGGGCCTCCTCCTCGTTGGACATCGAGGAGACCTCGGCCAGGATGGCGGGCATTTCGGTGGACAAGAGCACGATGAAGGGGGCGGCCTTGACGCCCCGATCCTCCACCTCCGGGCTGAGCTTGCCCAGGGACTGGAAGAGCGACCCCTGCACCACCTCGGCCAGCTTGCGCGACTTGTCCTGCCGCACGCCGGCGTAGATGCGGTCGAGGAGATGGCGCAGGTCGGCCAGGGAGTAGCCGGAGTCCCGGTTCTCCGAGGCCGCCAGCCGGGTCAGGTAGGGATCGTCCGTGGGACCGAGATAGTAGGTCTCGACGCCGCGCGAACGGCGGTTCTCGATCCAGTTGAGATGGATCGACACGAAGATATCGGCCCCTGCCCGGTTGGCGAGCTTCCCCCGGTCCTCCAGGGAGACGTCGCGGTCGCCCTCGCGCGTCATCACCACCTGGAACTGGTTCTCCAGCAGGCGCTCCAGCCGCACGGCGATGTCGAGCGTCAGGTTCTTCTCCAGCACGCCCTGGGGGGTGCGGGTGCCCACGCTGCCGCCGCCGTGCCCGGCGTCGATGACGATCTTGCGCACCGCCAGGGGGAAGACGGCGGCGTCCACGGGCTCCGGGGCCGTCAGCGTAGGCTCGGCCGGCTGAGAGACCCGCGGCTGCGACGGCAGAGATGGCACCGGGAGAGCGCGGGAGGCGGCCACGGCCGGGCGCGGCTCCCCCACCCCCAACGTCGAGATCAGTCGCGAGGAGCCGAAGAGGGCGACGGAGAAGAGGAGAGCCAGGGCACTCATCCGCAGGACGAGACGCGGCACGTCGCGACGCGGTCGGGAGCGCGAGGGACGGCCCTCGATCAGATCGACGTTCTGCTGCACCAGATCGCGCAGGAGCTGGCGCTTGATGCGGTCCACGTTCGCCATGGGCATTACAGCATGCTCGACTTCATCGGGCGAATTTCAGGGGGAGGAATTGTACTACAGCCGCCGGGAGAGCGGGGACGTTACTGACGCTGAAGGTGGATGCGCAGCCGGTTCTCCCCCTCCTCCACCCGCGTCACGGTCACTTTCGGGCTGGCGAGGTCGAGGACGATGTGCAACTCGCTGCCGTGCGTGCCGGTGCGCACCTGCAGCACCTCCGGGGTGCCCACCACCACCCGCGGCGAGGGGTACGGCCGCTTGATGCCGCTGATGCGGATCAGCTCGCGGGGCGGATTGCCCTCGATCCGCGAGCGGGTGTAGCTCGTGGAGCGCAAGGCGCCGTTGCCCAAGAGGATGATGTCGGTGCCGCCGAAGGCCTTCTCGAAGGTGATCTTCTCCACGGCGGTGGCGGCCGGTCCGCTGTCCCCGGTATCGGGGATGGCGGGCAAGGGGGCTGGCTTCTCGGGCGTCGCTGCTGGGGGAGGCGTGGGAGCCGGGGCTGGGCGGACGGGGCTCACCTCGGTCTCCAGAGCGGGCGGCGTCGCTGCCGGAGTCGTTTCCGGCGTCGGGGCCGGCGTGGCTTCGGCCGGCGCCGCGGAGGCCGGGGCCGGAGTAGGTCGCACCGCCCGCCGATGTGCGGCGGGAGGAGGCGTCTGGGCGATCTCTTCGTCGCCCCCCAGCCCGGCGAGACCGAGCAACTCGTCGCGGAAGAGGAAGGCGCCCGCGGCCACCACCACCAGCAGGGCCAGCAGGACCCATGGCAGGGCCCGGCGGGGGCGGCGCTCCGGTTCCGCGGCCAGGGTGGCCCCGAAGAGGGGCGGCGCGGGCGGCGCGAGCGATTCGGGAGCAGGCTCGGGCTCCAGCTCCGGAGGGGCAGCGCCCGCGGCCAGATCGGGGAAGGGCTCGTCCGGCAGCGGCTCCCGCGATTTCATCCAGTCGTCCCGCTCCGGCACATAGGGGGAGGGATCGAAACCGCTCGGGTCGTCGAGGGACGGGAGCCAGCCCGTGGCGTCCGGCGTGGGATTCGGCGGCGGCGCGGGTGGGGCCGGCACGGGCACGGGCCGTGAGGGCAGGACCGCCGCGGGCGACGGGATCGGCGCCGGGACCGGCACCGGATCCGGTGGACGCTGGGTGACGTCGAACGGCGTCCCCCCCTGCTGGATGTGATGGTCGACGATGCGGTAGATCAGCTCCTTGCTCCCGAGGCTCAGCTCCTGGAAGCGCAGGCCCATGCCCGCCGGCCGCGTCGGCCCCTCATCCTCCTCCCGTACCCACACCACCTCGCCGCTCCCTTTGATCAGCTCGAAGCCGTCGCCCAGGCGGAACTCGAATTCGAGCAGGGTGCCCGGCGGCTGCGGCTCCCGGGTGCGAATGAACATCCCGCCCGGCGAGATATTGGCGGAAAAATCGCTCAGGAAGCCGCTGAAGCGGTCGAACTTGAACTGGACGCGCGTTTCAAGGGGTACGCGCCGCGAGTCGCGGGGAATATTGGAGTAGTCCACCATGGAGGGCACTCATCATAGCATTGGGACGCCCGCAAGCGTTTGTGGTAGAAAAGCAGTGGAGGGAAAACCATGAGCGCCACCGTGCTTGAAGACCGGACCGCGACCGCGGATTTGATCGCCCTGGAAGAGCAGTACGGGGCCCACAACTACCATCCTCTCGACGTCGTGATCAGCCGCGCGGAAGGCGTCTGGGTCTGGGACGTCGAGGGCAGGAAGTACCTCGACTTCCTCGCCGCCTACTCGGCGGTCAACCAGGGGCACTGCCATCCCGAGATCGTCAAGGCCATGGTGGCCCAGGCGCAGCGGGTGACCTTGACCTCGCGCGCCTTCCGCAGCGACCAGCTCGGCCCCTTCTACCGCCAGATCTGCGAGCTTTCCGGCTATCGAGCGCTTCCTGCCCATGAACACCGGCGCCGAGGCCGTGGAGACGGCTTTCAAGGCGGCCCGCAAGTGGGCCTACAAGGTCAAGGGCGTGCCCGAGGGCAAGGCCGAGATCCTCGTCTTCAGCAACAACTTCCACGGCCGCACCACACCATCGTCAGCTTCTCCACCGAGCCGCACTACCGCGACGGCTTCGGGCCCTTCACCCCCGGCTTCCGGGTCCTCCCCTACGGCGACGCCGGCGCCGTCGAGGCGGCCATGCACGCCGAACGTGGCCGCGGTCCTGGTCGAGCCCATCCAGGGCGAGGCGGGCATCGTCGTCGCCGCCCGCGGGCTACCTGCAAGCGGCTGCGCGAGATCACCCAGCAGCACAACGCACTGCTCGTCGTCGACGAGATCCAGTCCGGTCTCGGCCGCACCGGCAAGCTCTTCGCCTTCGAGCACGAGGGCATCCGGCCCGACGTCGTGATCGTCGGCAAGGCGCTCTCGGGCGGCTTCTACCCGGTCTCCGGCATCCTCGCCGACGAGCCGGTGATGGGCGTCTTCAAGCCGGGCGACCACGGCTCGACCTTCGGCGGCAACCCGCATGGCCGCCGCCATTGCCCAGCGCCGCCCTGCGGGTGCTGGTCGAGGAGAAGATGGTCGAGAATTCCGCCGAGCTCGGCCCCTACTTCCTGGAGAAGCTGCGCCAGATCCCGTCGCAGCACGTCAAGGAGGTCCGCGGCAAGGGGCTGTGGATCGGCATCGAGCTCCACCGCGAGGCCGGCGGCGCCCGCCGCTTCTGCGAGGCGCTCCAGCACGAGGGGCTGCTCTGCAAGGAGACCCACGAGCACGTCATCCGTATCGCGCCCCCCCTGATGATCAAGAAGGACGAGATCGACTGGGCGGTCGAACGGCTGGCGAAGGTGCTGACGGCGCTGTGAGTCGAAAGGGGGATTGGTCTGGAGAGAGAGGCTTGCCCTGGGAGGGCCGCCCCCACGCCCTACCGCGTCCCCTCTGGCAGCCATGCCTCGCCCCCGGGGTCGTGCATCTGCCAGTAGGGGATGCGCCCGCACTTCGCCATCCTGTACACCGTGCCGTCTTCGCGCTCGAAACGGAGAAGGAGGTACGGCTCCCGCTTATCGAAGGTGTAGGTCAAGATCGAGGGACCGCTCGTCAGGCGGATCTGGACGCCGCCGGCCACCTCTTTCTTCTCCACCCGATAGGTCACCGGCTTCAGGTCCGCGAAGCGCCCGGCCAGGAGCGAGGGGAAGATCTCCAAAGTGGCGGGCGCCGGGGTGGCCACGTAGTCGCGCAGCGAGGCCGGGAGGCCGTCCTCGGGCAGGGCGCCGGCCGGCCAGGGGGTCGAGCGGTCGCCCTGGCCGTCGAAGTAGGAGCGGGTGTCCAGGCGCCCCCGCACCATCTCGGCCGTGGAGATGCCGCAGGCCTCGGAGGAGGTGGCGGCGAGCTTCTGCAGGGCTCCCGAGTCGCGGCGGGTGAAGAGGCTGGCCATCTGGTGGTAGGTGTAGATGCCGGTGGGCACGTCGCGCACGTGGTTGAGCTTCAGCACGTCGAAGCCGTCGCGGCGCGGGGTGTCGGCCTTGACGTCGAGGTCCGGGGCCCAGGGCTCCTTGACCAGGATGAGCAGGGCCCGTCCCGGATAGTGGTGGCCGTAGCGGGCCCAGGTGACCTGGTAGGCGCAGACCTCGGCGTTGCCGTCGTCCCACAGCGGCGAGCGGCGCCAGGCAGGATCGCCAGCCTGCGGCGCCCCGTGGCGCGGCGCTGGCGCTCCCCTCCACCCGCCCAATGTCTGAGCCATTCGAGCCGTCCGAGTGGATGGCCCACACGGCGAGGATCACCAGAATCAGCACCGCAGCGGCTTTCAAGGCGATCTTCATTGCAGGGAGGATATACGACCGGGCGCCTGGCCCCAAATCCGCTTGTGCTATAAAGGCAGAACGCCAAAGGCAGAACGCCGCCGCATCTTTCCCGGTTGTGTGTCGAGCATGCCCCATTCCATTTCGAGAGTCCTGCAGGGAGCCGTTTGGCTCGGGGCCTGCCTGCTCGGGACCTGCCTGTTCGAGATCAGTTGCGCTCCGGGAGACCCGCAGCCCGGGGCGACCAAGGGGGGTGGCGGCGAGCTGCGCGTCCTCCTGCCGACCGAGCCCCGCGAGCTCGATCCCAACTCCCTGCGCGACGAGATCGGCCTGCAACTGGCCCCGAACCTCTACAGCCACCTGTTGATGCTCGACGTGGACGGGCGGCTCCATCCGGACCTCGCCGCGAGCTGGAGCGTGGATGCCACGGGGCGGATCTACACCTTCTACCTGCGCCCGGGCGTCCAGTGGCACGACGGGCGGCCGTTCAGCGCCGCCGACGTGGGCTGGACGTTCGATCGCCTGGCCCGGCAGCCCACCTTCGCCGACGAGGCCCTGCGGCGCATCACTCGCGTCGAGACGCCGGACGAGCACACGATCGTCTTCCATCTGCGGGAGCCGTGGGCCCCGTTCCTGGCCACTCTGGCCGAGAACGGCACCTTCATCCTCCCTCGGCCCGCGCCCGGCGCGCCGGCGGCGGGGCCCGGCAGCATCCCTGTGGGCACGGGCCCGTTCCGTTTCCACTCCTGGATCAAAGGCCGTGAGATCGTGCTCGCGGCCAATCCCCGCTACTTCCGGCCCGGCCCCTTCCTGGACCGGGTGGTCTACCGCTTCGAGCCCGACTCCGAGCGCGGTACGCAGAGAGTCGCCAGGGGCGAGGCGGACTACGTCATGATCCGCCCCCTGCTGGCCCATCTCCCGGATCTCGCCCGCGATCCCCGCCTGACGGTGAGCACGTCGCCCAGCGACAGCCGCTACCTCCTGGTCTTCAACCTGCGGCGCCCGCCCTTCTCCGACCGGCGGGTGCGGGAAGCGGTGAGCCGGGCCGTGGACCGCCAGGCGCTCCTCAAGACCGCGCTCTACGGCTACGGCTCCCCGGCCGTGGGCTTCTATACGCCGGCCGTGCCCTGGGCCTACAACGCCGCGGCGCGGATTCCAGACTTCGATCCCGCCCGCGCCCGGGCCCTGCTCGATGAAGCAGGGCTGACCCCCGACGCCCACGGCATCCGCCTGCACACCGAGCTGGTGGTCGGCGATCTGTCGCCGTTTCCCGAGATCGCCCACGCCGTGGCCGCCCAGCTTTGGGCCGTGGGCATCGAGGTCCGCGTGACGCCCATGCCCGTGGCCGCCTGGCTCGAGCGGGCGATGCAGCGCCACGACTTCGACCTCGCCCTCATCGGCGGCCGCCAGGGACCGGACCCGGAGAACCTCAACGTCCGCTTCGGCGCGCACGGGACCACCCAGGTCATGGGATACGAGAGCCCCGACTTCGACGCCGCCGTGGCCGAAGGCGCCCGCACCACCGACCTCGACCGGCGGGCCCGGGCCTACTTCCGGGCGCAGGAGATCCTGGCCCGCGACCTGCCCGCGGCCCCCCTGGCCGAGGCCATCCACGTCACCATCACCCGCCGCGGGGTGACCGGCCTGCCGTGGGTGGAGGGGCGAGGCCTGGTGCCGGATCAGGAGCTGAGCCTGGTGCGCATCGCCCGCGACAACACCGGGCGGAAGCGAGGGAGGCCCTGATGCTGCGCTGGCGCGACTGGCCGTGGGCCACCAAGCTCGCCCTCCTCCTCGGCGCCCTTGCCATCCTGCCGCTGACGGTGGTCACGCTGGTCAATGCCGCCGCCGGCCGCACCGAGGCGATCGCCGCGGCGCGCGCCCAGAACCTCCAGCAGGCGCGCAACACCGCCCAGACTCTCGACGAATATCTGAATGGAGTGAGGGCCAACGTCCGCCTGGTGGCCCTGGCGCCCTGGACGGCCCGGTTCCTGGCGGATCCGGCCGATCGCAGGCTGGCGGCCGAGGTCCGCCTCTCCCTGCGCCAGGCGCGCATCACGCAAGGGTTCGATGCCCTCTACCTGACCGACAGCAGCGGGCTGGTGAAGCTCGCCTCCGACGACCGTTTCCTGGGGCGGCTCTACATCGCGGCCCCCGGGGTGCGCGCCGCCCTGGCGGGCAACGCCGGCTTCGACGAGCCCCGTCTCGATCCCCTGGACGGGAGGATCGTCATCCGTGCTTCGGCGCCCGTGCGCGACGGCGAGGGCCGGATCGTGGGCGCGGCCGTGGGGCGGATCTCCCTTGCGGCCATCGATCGCATCATCTCCGGCGACACCAGCTTCGCCGGCCGCGGCGAGCTCGGCGTCCTCTGGGATGCGGACGGCATCCGGCTCAGCCATCCGACCAGGCCGGCCCTGCGCTTCCGGCCCATCGAGCCGCTCCCTCCCGACACTCTCGACCGGGTGGCTGCCGAGGGGCGTTTCGGTCCCCACACCCGGGAGCTGGTCAGCGGCGGGCTGTCGCTGCCGGGCATCCGTGAGCGTTCGCAGTGGCTCCTCTTCGATGCCACCTACAATCCCTTCCTGCGGGTCGTCTCCGGCGGCCGCGCCTACCACGCCGCCATCGTGCCCCTGAGGGGCGAGCGCTGGCTCTACGGCGTGTTCAGCCCCGAGGACGCCATCCTCGCCGCCGTCCAGGCGCAGGCGCGCCGCAACCTGTTGCTGGCCGGGCTCACCGCCCTGGTGGCGGCGGCCGCCGCCTTCCTGGCCGCCCGCTGGGTCGCCGGCCCTCTGCGCCAGCGGGTCGCCCAGCAGACCGCGGCCCTGCGCGCCTCGGAGGAGGAGCTGCGCGCCCTCTACGAACGGGAGCAGGAGGCCCGCCGCCGGGCCGAGGAGGCGAACCGCCTCAAAGACGAATTCCTGAGCACCGTCTCCCACGAGCTGCGCACCCCGCTCAACGCCATCCTGGGCTGGACCTGGCTCCTGGGCAACGGCAAGCTGGACGCCGAGGGGAGCCATCGCGCCCGCGCCACCATCGAGCGCAACGCCCGCGCCCAGGGCCAGATCATCGAAGACCTCCTCGACGTGTCGCGCATCATTACCGGCAAGCTCCGCCTGCAGATCGAGCCGGTCGACCTGGTGCAGGTGGTGGAGGCGGCCCTGGACTCGATCCGGCCGGCCGCCGACGCCAAGGAGATCCGCATCGCCCGCCACTTCGACGCCGCACCGCGCATCCCGGGCGATCCCCAGCGCTTGCAGCAGGTGGTGTGGAACCTGCTGTCGAACGCCGTCAAGTTCACCCCGCGCGGCGGACGGGTGGAGGTCCACGTCGGCCGCCAGGACTCCCACGTCGAGCTGCGGGTCGCCGACACGGGCATGGGCATCCCGCCCGACTTCCTGGCTAACGTCTTCGATCGTTTCCGGCAGGCGGACAGCAGCACCACCCGCGCCCACGGCGGCCTCGGGCTGGGGCTCGCCATCGTCCGCCACTTAGTCGAGCTGCACGGCGGCACGGTGGCGGCGCAGAGCGAAGGCGTTGGGAGGGGGTCCAGCTTCGTCGTCTCCCTGCCGGTGCCGGCCCTGGCCTCACCGGCCGCGGCGCCGGAGCCACTCCCCTCCCCTGCCGGCAGGCCGGGCACGGCCGCGGCTCCCGATCTTCTGGGACTGCGGGTGCTGCTGGTGGACGACGATGCCGAGACCCGCCGCATCGTCCCCCTGATGCTCGAGCAGTTCGGCGCCGAGATCACCACCGTGGCGTCGGCGGCCGAAGCCCTGGCCCTCCTCCAGCGCGCGACCGTGGACGTGATGATCGCGGACATCGGCATGCCGGAGGAGAACGGTTATTCTCTCATCGGCAAGGTGCGGGCCCTGGATGGGGACCTGGGGAGCCTGCCGGCCCTCGCCCTCACCGCCTACGCCGGCGAAGCGGACCGCCAGCAATCCCTGGCGGCGGGCTTCAACCTCCATCTGGCCAAGCCCGCCGAAGCGCTCGACCTGGTCTCCGCCGTGGCGGCCCTGGCGAACGGCGCCCACCTGCGGACCTGAGAAAGGAGAAGGAAGAGGCTATGAGAGAACGGATTCTGATGACACTGCTGACCTTGACCCTGATCCCGGCCGTGGCCCGCGCCGACAAGAAAGCCGACGCCGCCCGCATGGCCCAGGAGCACCAGCATGACAAGCCGGTCCCCACCCAGGCGGCGACGCAGGAGCCGGCGCGGCCCGTCTCCGCCGAAGAGGTGACCTACGCCGACATGGGCGGCAAGCCCGTGCACGGCTACCTCGCCAGACCCAAAGACGCCAAGGGCCCCCTGCCGGGACTGGTGGTGATCCACGAATGGTGGGGCTTGAACGACAACATCCGCGCCATGACCCGGCGCCTGGCCGGCGAGGGATACCAGGCCCTGGCCGTCGACCTCTTCGGCGACGCCACGGCGGACAATCCGGATGCGGCCATGAAGCTGGTCAACGGCGTGCTGTCGAACATGGCCCCGGCCCAGGACAACCTGAAGAAGGCCGTGGCCTATCTCAAAGGCAAGGGCGTGAAGAAGCTCGGCGTCATCGGCTGGTGCTTCGGCGGCGGCTGGTCGCTCCAGACGGCCCTCCTCGCGCCCAACGACGTCAACGCCACCGTCATCTACTACGGCCGCCTGGAGACCGATCCGGCGAAGCTCGCGCCGCTCAAGTCCCCCGTGATCGGCTTCTTCGGCGCCACGGACAACAGCATCCCGGCCGCCACCATCCACGCCTTCGAAGCCGAGCTCAAGAAGCAGGGCAAGCCGGTGGAAGTCCACATCTACGACGGCGCCGGCCACGCCTTCGCCAACCCCTCGGGCGGCAATTACCGGCCCGAAGCGGCCAAGGATTCCTGGACGAAGACTACGGCGTTCTTCGCCAAGCACCTCAAGGGGTGAGGTCTCAGTAATCCCCGAAAACACCAGGCGGGGAGCGGCGATGTTCGCCGCTCCCCGCCGTCGCTGCCATTCTCTGGAGAAAGGGGAGGAAGGAGAGGAGGAGGATCTTCGGCCTGTCGCGGCCGGCTCAGCCCTTCTTGGCCGGAGCCGGCTTGGTGGTGTGGTGGTGATGGTGATGATGGGTCGTCGTGGTCTTCGACTTCGTGGTCGTGGAGGGCGCCGGCTTGGTGGGGGCCGGGGTGGTGGCGGCAAAGGAGGCGGTGGCGATCGCGAGACACAGAGTCACGAAGAGGGCGGCCGTCTTGCGCACAGTGGGTTTTCTCCAGGGTTGGACCGAAGATCATCTCCGTTCCGCCCGCCGGGAGAGTGCATGGGCAATGCCAGAGAGGAAAAGTTGAAAATCCCAGCTCGAGATGGGTTTTTTAACCCTTTCTCTGAAGGGCCGCACATCCTGGCACGCCAAGCGGACGCTGATGTCAAAACGGCGCGACGCAGGAAAATGACGTCCCTTAAAAAACCACGGGGAGCGGTCAGCCGACCGCTCCCCGTCCTTGAGAGGGCTGCTGTGGAGAGTGGAGAAAGGATCAGAATTGTTTACTTCTTGGGTTACTTCGCCTTCGGAGCCTTGACGACGACCTTGGTGGCCCAGTCCTTGCCGTCCTTGGACGTGTACCAGACGTCGGCCCACTCGCCGACCTTCACGTCCGCCAGGGTGATGGGCTTGCCGTTCTCCTCGATCTTGGTGGCGTCGTTGGTCCAGAAGGTCTCGTCCGCAGTCTTGCCTTTGACCGCCAGGCTCTTGTCCGTGGTGCTGACGTTGGTGACCTTGCCCTTGGCCTCCTTGGCCGGAGCATCCTTGGCCATGGCGACGGCGGACAAACCGAGGACGAGGCAGAAGACCAAAGCAAAAACAGACAGCTTGCGCATGGAGCGCACCTCCGGTGATTGGAACGGAGATCATCTCCGGCCCGCAGCCCCCTCAATGCAGCGGCAATGCCAGGGGGAAAAACCTTGCTCAAGCCGGGATTTCTCAACCTTTTTCAACGGGCCTTCCCTGGTGGCGCCAAAACGGCGTCCGGCTCTGGCGTGGACGAACCGGGATAGACTCGTCGTTGCATGGACCTCTCGACCCTCCACCACGACTCCCCTCTCGGCTGCTGGACGCACAGCGTCTGCCGGCCGCCACACCTCGCAGGCCTCGTCGAGTCGCTCGGGCATTTCGAGGGCTTCACCACGCACCGGCGGGAACGGACCTTCCCCAACGGGCTGGTCGAGCTCATCGTCCATCTCGGCGCGCGCTACCGGGTGGTCGAAGGGGAACGGGCCGAGACCTGCGCTACGGCGTGCTTCGGCGGTCTCTATACCGGCCCGCTGGTGGTCGAAGCACCGCCATGCCCCACCACGGTGCTCAGCGTGCGGCTCCATCCCGCCGGCGCTTTCGCGCTTTTGGGGCGGCCGCTCAGCGAGCTCTCCGGGATGACCATCGACTTTCGCGACCTGGTCGGACCGGCCTCCGAAGAGCTGGCCGAGCGCTGCCATCAGGCCTCGACCGCCGCGGAGCGTCTGCAGATCGCCGCCGGCTGGGTGGCTTCACGCATCGCGCGCTCCCCCGGCGTCGATCCCGCGATCGCCTGGACGGCGACCCAGATCGAGCAACGCGAGGGCGCGGTGGCGATCGCCGAGTTGCGCGAGCGGACAGGCCTCACCAAGACCCGCCTCGCCACGGCCTTCCGCGAGCAGATCGGCGTCACGCCCAAGCTCTACGCTCGCATCCACCGCTTCCGCCATGCCCTCGCCCGGCTGCACGAGGGCCCGGGATCGCTCGTCGATCTCGCCCTCGACGCCGGCTATTACGATCAGCCGCACATGAACGCCGAATTCCGGGAGCTCGCCGGCCTCGCTCCCCGCGATCTCCTCGCCGCCACCCGCTACCCCGGCAGCGTCAGCCTCGCCGAAGCGAAGGCCTGACTTTTTTCCAAGACCCCGCCCAAGGCAGGCCGTAAGCTCCCCGGCGAAAGGAGGAGCGATCCATGACTACCCAAGCCATCCCCTCTCTGTGCGTGCAAGGCGCGGCCAGCGCCCTCGAGTTCTATCAGCAGGCCTTCGGAGCCAAGGAGGTGCTGCGCCTTACCGAGCCCGGCGGCAAGATCGGCCACGCCGAGCTCGACTTCAACGGCGCCCGCATCTTCGTCGCCGACGAATATCCGGACCACGGGGTCTTGAGCCCCCGCTCGCTCGGCGGCTCGCCGGTGAGCATCGTCCTCGTCGTCGAGGACGTCGATGCCCTGGCCGCCCGAGCCGTGGCCGCCGGCGCCAGGCTCCTGCGTCCCGTCGAGGACCAGTTCTACGGCGACCGCACCGGCAAGCTCGAAGATCCCTTCGGCCACGTCTGGCACGTCCAGACCCACAAGGAGGACATGTCCGCCGAAGAGATGCAGCGGCGCTTCGCCGAGCTCGTGGGCTGAGGCGCGGAACGTCCCCGTAGGGGAAGCCGCTCAGCGGGGTACAGGGCGTCTCACCCGCTGCCCGTCGAGACTCCAGGGCCCGGCCCCGCGGGCGGCCATATAGAGGAAGGCAAAGCAATAGAGGACCGCCGCCTCACCATGGTTCACCAGCGGCCAGAAACCGTTGGGGGCATGGACCATAAAATACGCGACCGCCATCTCGCCGCTGGCGACGAACGCGGCGACCCCGGCAAAGAGACCGATGACGATCAGCAGACCGGTCACCAGCTCGATCCATCCTCCGACGACCATCAGCGGCTGGTCCGCTTTCGGCCCGCCGAACATGCCCAAGACCTTCTGGGCGCCGTGCGAAGCGAACAGCAGCCCGAAGACGATGCGAAACAGCGTGTAGAAGACGTCCACGAAATCGTCCCAGAACTCGCATGCACCACCTCCTTAGGGTTGGCCCAACCTTCAGGCACAGCTTTCCGGGAAGGCAGCAAGGTACGTGCCGGCCCCCCCTGGGACCGCTGGCGTCCCGCCGGCAACTTACTCTGCTTCTCGGTTCCCCGCCGGCAGGTCAATCCTTGCCGTGCCCCTCGTCCGGATCGTGGGCCATCTCGTCGATCGCCACCGCGATCGCCAGGACGAGGCCATCGTCCTCGCCGGGGGCGACGTCGATGCCATAGGTGTCCCGGAAGGAGAACCAGTGCTTGGAGATGCGGGCCACCGTGTCAGACCCGCGCCGGACCTCGTACTCGTGGTCGAGGATGTTCCCCTGAGCCACGAGGTCCTCGCCGCCTTCCATGTCGATCGTGAACTTGTCGCGAAACGGCGAGATCCATGCCTTGCGGATCGTCGCGATGGTGTCGCCGCCGCGCAGGATCTTCATGCTGTCGCGCAGCGCGAGCTTCTTCTCGCGGATCGTCGCCACCTCATGGCCCTGCCGGTCCTCGATCACGAACGTCTCACGGATGCGCAGGAGCTTCCCATCCACGTTGTAGACCGGCTCACCCCGCTCGTCCTCGATCGTGAAGTCCTCGCCCAGCGAGAGCAAACGCTGCCGCATCTTGTAGCGCGCCATTGTCGATCCCTCCTTCCGCGCAGATCCCATGCAAGTCCCTGGCCGGGAGTCGAACCAAGGACTCAAAGGACCGCAAGGACTGCAAGGACAAGAACGCCTCAATACCTTGGTTGTCGTTGATGTCCTTTTTGTCCTTGGGTCCTTCTGGCTGCTTCTTCGGCCTTTCTGCCTCGCAAGTAAGACGCTTATCCGTACACCTATGCGCCATTGAGAGACGACCCTCAGAAACTGGCGTAGGCTTCAACTACGTGGAATGAGCGGAACGGCGCGGCTGGAGCGGCACATGAGCGACAAGCAGCCCCACCCCCGGCGGTCGAGCGGACGGAATTCGCCATGGCTGGCTTCGGGAGAGCCTCGCGGGGGGCGAGGCTCTCCCTTGTCTTCAAGGCAGCTTCCCGATCAGATCGACGATCTTTTTCTTGGTGGCGTCGCTGAGATTCCGGTCGGGCGGCATGTATCCACTGCTGACAAAGGACTTGATCGAGTTTTTCTTTTCAGCCACGGTGGCCTTCTCGAAGACGTGGAACCTGAACGAGCTGTGGCAGCGGAAGCAGTTCTGATTGAGCAGCGGGATCAGCTCCTCGTCGGTCTGGTTCCCCGGGGTCCAGACCTGCTCCGAGCCCGGCCTCTTGAAGCCGCGATAGACCGGAAGCCAGTCCTTGTCGAAACAGGACGGACCGCTGCAATCCGCGTGCAGAACGAGCCATTTTTCGACTGCCCGCACCTGGAAGCTGCCGGGGGAGACGGCCTGGTTCTGGGCGCGGATGCGGGCGTTGAGGTCATAGATCACCTTCAGCGCCTTGGCGCCGCCGTTGACGAGGACGTCTTTGCGGGCCACTTGCTTGAAATCGCCGTCCGGAGGCCGCACCCGGTCGTACCAGTGATCGGTGTCCAGGTAGTTGATCTTGGCGTTGGTCACGCCGGTTCCCGAGGTGCCGTGGCATTGCGCGCAGGCATTGGGCACGAAGTAGTTTTTCTGCGGCAGGAAGTTGGCGTCGAAGCTGGCCGTCAAATGGAACCCGAGCTGTCCGGCCGTACAAGGTTTGACGACGACCTGGCCTTTGTCGTCCGCCTCGGGGCATTTGCCGCTCAGGGCGTTGTAGACGAGGAAGTAGGCCGAGAAGTGGTTGTTGGGGGGATTCTCGTAGCGCGGCGTGATCATCGCCTGGATCTGGCCGGCATCCACTCCGACAGGAAACGTGGGCGTGGTCGAGGTGAAATTGAACAGCAGGAGGAAGGAGTCCAGCCTGTCCTTCCCGGCGTTGGAGCCGCTTCTCGCCTTGAGCCAGACGACCTTGCGCCAGCCGAGCTCCTTCGCCGGCAGCTCCTTGACGCTGACGATCTTCGGGGCGAAGAAGCGGCTGACCAGCAGCTCCTCTTTCTGGATGGGCGCGAAACCCCTGAAGTCATTGGGATTGGAGACTTGCTTGAGCAGGTCGGCATAGCTCATGAGGACCTCGGGATCGAGCCGCTGGAGGTCCGCGGGCCGGAGGGGGGCATAGCCGAAATACGCCAGGACGTCGGGGAGGCAGGTCTTCAGGAAGTCGGTCTTGGAGCACTGCGCCGTAGCAAGGAAATTGGTGAAGCGCTTGGCGATCTCCCCGTAGTACTTCTCCGCGTCGGCCCGGCTGCCAGGGTCGACTCTGAGAGTCCCGTCAGCAGACGACCTGAGGAGCTTGCGGTCGGTGGCAGCGAGGCTCTTCACCTGCTCCGGCGAGTCGAAACGGAAACGTTGGTACTCATGGTCTGCCCAGGCCGGCCCTGGCGCCTCCTGAGCCGGCGTGCTCGCCCAGCCCGACAGCAGGAGCCCGAACGAGAGGGTCAGGACCATCACAGCCAACAGCGGCAACAGGGAAGCTCGCTTCATACGACCTCCTTTGGCTCGACGAGCCCTTCCGGGGTTCCGGTGACTCGGTGCCTCTGGAGGTCTTGGTGAGGCGAGGCGACGGAAAATTTCAGGGCGCTGCCGCCGGCTCAAGCGACGACGACCACATCCTGTAGAATGACTGACACGCTGTAGGCGGGGCAGGCACAGAGCAAGGGCTTCAAGATTCAGTGTAAGTGACAATGCAGGATTCCCCAGCGCAAAGTCCCGTTCCGGGCGACGAGATAACGTTACCGCGTCGCAAAGTCCTCTTCCTGGCGGCGAGGTAAGATTCCCTGGCAAAAAGTCCGTTCCTGACGGCGAGATAACGTTACCGCGCCGCCACGTAAGATTCCGTGAGCCACGGTAAGATTCCCTGGCACAAAGTCCCCTTATTTCCGCCGAGGTAACGTTACCGCGCCGCCACGTAAGATTCCGTGGGCCACGGTAAGATTCCCTGGCACAAAGTCCCGTTATTTCCGCCGAGATAACGTTACCGCGCCGCCACGTAAGATTCCGTGGGCCGCGGTAAGATTTCCCTGCCGCAAAGTCCCGTTCCCTGCGGCGAAGTAAGATTCCCTGTCGCAAAGTCGTGTTCCCTGGGACGAGATAACGTTCCGCGGCGCAAGAGTCGGCTTCCCTGCGACAAGGTACGAGTACCGTAGTGCGACATCATTTTGTGCGGGAGGAAGGAACAATCCTCTGGCCGCGATCGCGGTCCTCACCCCACCACCGACGCCGCCCGCCGCGCCGCGCCCAGGAGCGCCGCCCGATCGTTGAGGATTACGCGCACGGGGATTTTCTCCAGATAGGGCACGAAGCGGCCTTTGGCGCGGAAGGTCTCCAGGAAGAGGCCGCCGGTCAGGCGGGGGAGGATCTTGGGGGCGATGCCGCCTCCCAGCCAGATGCCGTTGGTGGCGGTGCCGAGGAGCGCCACGTTTCCCGCTACGGCTCCATAGACGGCGACGAACATCTCCAGGGCACGGGAGCAGAGGTGGCAGGCCTTATCCCGGTCGGTATCGGCACCGGGCAGGCCCGACTCGCCGATCACTTTCGCAGGGTTTTCCTTCGCGGCCAGGCGCTCCCGCACCTCTCGGGTCTCGGGCAGGCGCTGCACGTCCCGCAGATATTGATAGATGTTGAACAGGCCGGGACCGGAGAGCACGCGCTCGACGCTCACGCGGCCGAAGTGCCCCCGCAGGTGGCGCAGCAGGCCGATCTCCTCCTCGGTGCGGGGAGCGAAGTCCACGTGGCCCCCTTCGGAGGGGACGGGCAGCCAGCGGTCTCCGATCCGGGGGATGAAGGCCATGCCGAGGCCGGTGCCGGCGGCGACCAGGGCGCGGTTGCCCTCCGCGACCGGCGCTCCGGGCTGGAGGACGACCACCTCGTCGTCTGCCAGCAGGGGGAGCCCTTCGGCCGTGGCCACCAGGTCGTTGATGAGGACCACGATCGACACCTGAGTGGCCCGGGCCAGCCGGGCGCCGTCCACCACCCAGGAGAGGTTCGGGGTGCTCACCCGGTTCTCCACCACGGGTCCGGCGATGCCGAAGCAGGCGGCCTGGATCCCTCCCGAGACGGACGGTCCCGCGGCCAGGAAGGCCTCGACCACGGCTTCCAATCCCGGATACTCCGAGCTGTGGAACTGGGCGGAGCGGACGAGGTGCGGCGCCCCCTCCGTCATCTCGAAGAGACCGAGATTGGTCTTGGTGCCGCCGACGTCGCCGGCCAGGATCAGGGTCACCGATCCTCCTCTACAGCTTTGTGGAGAGCGGCGAGCCCCGGAGCGTCTTGGGCTCCGAGCTGGACGCGCAGGACGGTCCTCCCCCGCTGCTCCAAGGCCTGGCGGTCGCCCTCGGCCTGGGCGGCGATCAGGGTGCCGAAGGTGTAGGAGGTCTCGGGCACGGGCAGATCCTCCACGGGCTGGTCCACGATCTGGAGGAAGCGGCAGCGATCCGATCCCCCCTTGTGGAGTTGCCCTGTGGAGTGGAGGAAGCGTGGACCGTAGCCTTGGGTGACGGCGAGGCGGGTCTTCCCGTGCAGCCCGGCCTGGAGGTTCCCCAGGGCCGCGGTGGTCTCCGGACGGGGCGGCAAATAGGCATGGATTCCCAGGTAGTCGCCGGCTGCCTTGACGCCCTTCAGCCACCCGGCCACGGCGGATTTCAGGGCCTTGGCGTCGGCCGCGATGTCTGCGGCCACGGCGCCGCCTCCGGTGTGGAGGGTGCCGGCCGCGGCCTTCTTCATGGCCTCGTTGGCCAGGGTCTTGGCGAGCTGCACGTCGGGCTGGTCGAAAGGGTTCACCTCCAGCACGGCGCCGGCCGCGGCCGTGGCCATCTCCCAGCGGAACATCTCGGCGCCGAGGTCGTAGCGATCGGAGAGCTTGAACCGACCCACGGGATGGCCGGCGTCCTCCAGGGCTTCGAGGCGTGGCTCGAGGGAGGAGACGTCGTCGCCCTGGAGGAATAGCGCGGCGAAGAAGCGGTCGTCCCCATACGCCTCGGGCGGTCCCAGGGGCTCGCCGGCCACGGGCACGATGCCCCGACGCCCCTTGCCGTTGAGGGTGGTCTTGCCCGTGCTCTCGGCGATGAGCTGCTCAATCCACTCTGGGAGGGTCTCCAGGGAGTGGGAGGTGATGAAGGTGACCTTGTCGCGCCCGGCAAGGGCCAGCTCGCCCAGCGCGGCGCCGAGGCGCAGGCCGGGATTGTCCGCCGCGGCCACGTGGCCCCCACAGGACTCGGCCATGGCGCGTCCACGGGCGAGGAGCTTGCCGGTATCGACGCCGAGGAGCGCCGCCGGCACCAGGCCGAAGGGCGTGAGGGCGCTGTAGCGACCGCCCACGTCCGCCGGAGCGTTGAACACCTCGCGGAAGCCGCGCTCACGGGCCAGGGTCTGGAGCGGCGTGCCGGGATCGGTGACTGCCACGAAATGCTTCCCCCGCTCGGGTACGCCCGCGAGCTGCTCCCAGAAGTAATAGAAGAAGGAGAGCATCTCGGTGGTGGTGCCCGACTTGCTCGACACCACGAACAGGCTCGTCTCGGGATCGAGACGCCGGGCGAGCGCCCGCACGGCGTCGGGATGCGTGCTGTCGAGGACGGTGACCGCCGGATGCCTGAAGGCGGGGCCGAAAGTGCGGGAGAAGACCTCGGGGGCGAGGCTGGAGCCGCCCATGCCGAGCACCACGGCGTCGCGGATCCCTTCGGAGGCCACGTCACGCGCGAAGCGGGACAGGCGCTGCACCTCGGCCATCATGGTCTCCGGCAGGTTGAGCCATCCCATCCGGTCCGTCGGCCTCCGGGATGGGCTCCGGCGACCAGAGCTGATAGTCCTTCTCCCACAGCCGCCGGCCGAATTCCTCCTCCTGCCATCGCGCCAGCCGTGCCTCGACCGCCGCGGTATAGCTCCCCAGCCGAAAATCTCCCCGTTCGCTCATGCTCTTCTCCTTCCGGGGGGTACCTTATCGCTAATCCCTCGTTCAGGGTGGGTGCGAGGTTGGGGCGGCGTACGCTTCGAAGCCCTCATCACCCCGGCCCTCTTCTCCCAGCCTCCCCCGTCCGCCGGGAGAAGAGGGAGAGGTTTGTCTAAGGAAAGGCCAGCACAGCCCCGCTTTTTCAAGGACTTCCTGCTCCCCTCTCTCCCGGCGGCCGGGGGGGAGGCTGGGAGAGAGGGGCTGGGGGAGTGAGGGCTCGGAGCGGCAGCCCCGGCTCCGTCTGCGAGGGCCTTCGGCGTCACGGTCTGGCTGTAAGGTCGCCATGCTACGATCCCACCCCGTGAGGGAGCGATGCGGAGAGCGCTGACGAATTTCACCCTGGCCGGCGCCGGTCTGCTCCTGGTGGTGGCCAGTGGTTGCGCCAGGGGACGGGATTACACGGTGCGGGGCATGGTGGTGCAGGCGCCCGATCCAGCCAACCCCGCTGCCGGCCTGTATCTCTACCACGAAGCCATCGACGACTGGGTGAGCCGCGACGGCAAGCAGGATGGCATGGACCCCATGGCCATGCCATTCCCCGTAGCCCGGGGCGTGCCGCTCACCGGCCTCGCGGCCAACGACAAGGTCGAGGTCACGCTCCACGTGGACTGGAACGCGGACACCGCCGTCGAGATCACAGAGCTCCGCAAGCTCCCTCCCGACACCCGGCTCGTCTTCCGGGAGGCCCAGCCACCCGGAAAATCACCGGGCAAGAAGCCGTAGCCACCAATCTGATTCTCAAGGAGGATTTTTCGATGCCTGTACGCAAAGCCAACGCAGTGTGGGAGGGGAGCCTCAAGGAGGGACAGGGGACCGTGAAGCTGGGCAGCGGCGCCTACGAGGGGCGCTACTCCTTCGGCTCGCGCTTCGAGGAGGGGACGGGCACCAATCCCGAGGAGCTCATCGGCGCCGCCCACGCCGGCTGCTTCTCCATGGCCCTTTCCGCCGGCCTCGGCCGCGCCGGCTTCACGCCCACGCGGGTCGCCACCACGGCCAAGGTGCACCTCGAGAAGGTGGGCGAGGGCTTCAAGATCACCCGCATCGAGCTCGAAAACGAGTCCACGGTGCCCGGCATCGAAGAGGCCGCGTTCCAGGAGGCCGCGCGCAAGGCCAAGGAAGGGTGCCCCGTGTCCCAGGCCCTGGGCGGCGTCGAGATCACGCTCAACGCCCACCTCGCGAGCTGACCCTGGTTGATCTCCCACACTGGCCTCTCCATCCTCCGCGGCGGGGGTTCCTGGCCCCCGCCACCTGGATTTTCCCCTAAATATAGACGAACTGCTATTTACTCCTTGACTTCTCTCTTTCCGGCTCATACCCTCCTCATACAATTCCCACGTCTCGCGAAGCAGAAGGAGTAGTTTCATGGTCTGGAAAAAGAGTGACGACGCCCCGGCCCACCCCGAACCGTCGCCTGCGGCCCCGCCGCGCCCGCCGCGCCCGCGCCGGCCCCCGCAACGCACCCCACCAGCCACAGCAGCGAGCCCCCGCGGCGGACGGACCGTGCCACCATCGGACCCTCGATCTTCATCAAGGGCGACCTGTCGGGCGAGGAAGACCTGGTGATCGAAGGCCGGGTCGAAGGCAAGGTGGACTTGAAGCAGAACAACGTGACGGTCGGCAAGAACGGCAAGGTCCGGGCCGACGTCTTCGGGCGGGTGGTCACCATCGAGGGCGAAGTGATCGGCAACGTCTTCGCCCGGGAGCAGGCGATCCTGCGCCAGTCAGGGGCGATCCAGGGCAACATCCAGGCCCCCCGCGTGATCCTGGAGGACGGCTCGCGCTTCAAGGGCAGCATCGACATGGAGTCGCCCAAGGAGGCCGGGGGCGGCAACCGCGAGCGTGAGACCCGGCCCGAGCCGAGCCGCGTGGAGCAGAGCCGCATCGAGCCGCCCCGCGTGGAGCCCAATCGTGTCGAGGCCTCGGGAGTGAAGGCCGGCGCCTGATGAGCTGGTTTTCCCGCGGCTCCAGTCCCCGCAAAGAGCAGCCGGGCCGGGCGCAGGCCGTCGCCGAGCCGGACGTCCACCGCTCCCTGGCCCTCGCGGCGCTCTTCAACGAGATCCGTGGCCACAAGGTCCAGGTGCTGGACCTGGGGCCCGCCGTGGGCTCGAACGTGGAGTTCCTCGCCCAGTTCGGCTGCAAGCTGTACATCGAGGACCTGTACGCCGCCCTCTCCACGCGCACGTCGGGCGAAGGCGAGCTCGCCGGCCCTGCGTTCTTCGCCGAGTTCCTGGCGTTGCCGGACGACACCCGCTTCGACGTCGTCTTCGCCTGGGACCTGTTCAACTACCTCCACCGCAAGGAGCTGATGCACTTCGCCGCGCAACTCCGGCGTTACTGCCAGCCCGGCACGCGGCTCTTTGCCCTCATGTCCATCCTCAAGACCATGCCGGCCCAGCCCTACCGCTTCAAGATCCAGGACGAGCAGCACCTGGTCTACGAGCCACGGACCGGAGCCGAGCGTCCTTCGCCGCGCTACGCCCCGGCGGAGGTCACCGACACCTTCAAGGGCTTCCACGTCGACCGCTCATTCCTCCTGCGGCACGGCATCCAGGAGTTCCTGCTGGTGAAGGATTAGGCCGTCCGAGCCTCCCCGCCCCCGGAAGGGGGCGGGAGGCTCATGGCGCTTGAACGTCCCAGAGAGAGGTCCACCACGCCGAGCCCTTCAAGGCCGGCAGCCTTGACCTGACGGTGATCTGCAGAGACAAAAAGGTCAGGCTGGTAAACGAGAGCGCTCCCAACGTGAAGGGCGTCGAGCGCCCGCAGCGGATGACGTTCGAGGCAGCGGAGGGTCTGCTCGAAGGTCTCTTGAGTAAGCTCGCAGAGATCGGCGTCAGCAAGGTCGGCCAGCAAGGCGGTTTTGAGACTCCCATAGGTCTCGGGGGAAAGCCGGCTTTCGCGCACCAGTCGGCAGAGAGTAGAGGTGAGCTCGGGCACCACGAGGATGCTGACCCCCAAGGCATCCGCCTGGGCGCAGAGGATCCTCACCTGCTCCGAACCCACCTCCTCGACGTAGCGCTTGGCCAGCGCGGAGGTGTCGAAAAAGAGCCTCATCGCTTCTCGTCGCGATCTGCCAGAACCTCGTCGCTCAAGCTCAGACTGCCCAGAGAGAGGCGGGTCTGAGGCGGCTTCTTCCAGGCCGGCGTCGCCGTCTTGACCGGAACGATGTCCGCGATCGGCCGGCTGTTGCGATACACGCGGATGGTCTCGCCCTCCTCGACGGCGTCGAAAAACGTCTTGGCGTGGTTTCTCAGTTCGGTGAAGGTGGTCTCGCGCATGCCGCTAGTCTCTCAGATCCGGAGGCCTCTGTCCATCGATCTGTACATCGCCACGACCGCGAGCTGCCTGTCGAGCTCTTGTCGCCTAGCTGACGCCCCACCTCGTGTCCCTCGTCCACCTGAAGCCCCGCCCGGCTCGCAACGCCCCCGGCACCACCCTCCTGGGACCGCTGGCGTCCCGCCGGCCCTTCTTCCTCCTTCCTCAACTCTTCCCCCTGCTCCTTTGAGGAAAGTGTCCTCGCGGCGCTCCCTAGGGCAGGCTCAACGCGTTGCGGGACCCACCAAGAGGAAAAATGAGGGGACTCAATGGCGTATTGCGAGGTCGCAATGTCCTGATGTGAATCGCCTCGCAATGGCCCGATGTGAGCTGCCAATGGCACAATGTGAGCTCGCAACGGCCCGATGTGAGGTCGCAATGGCGCGATGTGAGGTCACATCGGACCGATGTGAGCTCACATCGAGCCGTTGCGTGCTCGCATCGGCGGATTGCGAGGGCTCCCGACGCGCCTCCGTCGTCCCGGATAGCCGGTGCAACCGCAGAAGGTGCCGAAGCGGCTGCGCTTCAGAGGAAGCCGAGGCCCCTCCTGCCCGAAGTCCGAGCTTGTAGGGGTCGGTGAGGACCAGCCTGGATGCGACCCGCTTGAGATGGGTGGAGGCCCGTCTTGCCGCCGGTCTGAGCCGGACCGAGGAAGCCCGCCGGATCTTCGAGGAGATCCGGCACGAATTCACCGGTTAACTCGCTTCTCACCAGCAAGATAGCCCAGCGCCAGCCTGTCTGGCTAAGTTCGGGATGAATCCGAACGGCAAGCTCCGACAGTACGCCGTCGTTGACGCGGATTAGGAATTAGCGTAGAAAGACATACATCTTGTTCCACCAGAAGCCTGAGCAGGCACGGAGATTGTGGGGAAGGCGTTGAGGGAGGAGACGGATACAGTAGATCTTAGCGGTTAAGCGGCACGATAACCAACCGTTGTATTCATGGATCGTGAGGAAGCACATCGACCTACATAAGGTGGAGGAACTGCCATGTCCGTTTTCGACCTTCGCGGAGACTTTCGGCTCCACCACAGCAATGGAGCTACCGTCTTCCTTCACATCGACCAAGCCGTTCCTCAGCATGACTTTTCGGAGGCCGAGCCTCTCAAAGGGACGGCACAAGAAGGGCATGTGGTGAGCACTGATGTGACGGGGGCGACGCGCGGCAACGAATTCTTCTTGGTCATCACCTGGAACAACGGCAGTGTGGGCGAGTACCACGGTACGTTCAACTTCCTACGCCGCTTGAGTGGCGCGTGTTTCGATCGCAGCCATCCAACCAACCAAGCGACTTGGTTCATCGACGCGGAATTCAGGCGCTTTCCCTGATGGGGTAGCCAGTGTCGGCAGGTCGAACAGTGGCCCGAGGGATGCCAGAGCTGGAATATTAAGCTCAAATGACCCCAGGTATCTCGGCTCCCTCGGAAAGGGCGTTGCTCGCTTGGCCGCCACCGAGCGTGAGGCGCTGCTCCGGCAATCCGACTGCTGTTCTCTCGGATCGACTCGGTAGCTGTTGTGGCGTGCCGCCGAATCGGGTAGGCGGGGGATTTTCTCCCCCACCCACCCCCCACACCACCCAGCATGCGGGTCCGCACTGGGCGGTTCACCGAGGATGAGTAAACGAGATCCAGAGGTCTTTCACGGAGACCAAGCCCTGTTGAGCCAGCCACCCGTTGGTCATCGCGAGTTGTGTGGCTTCGGTGCGCGCCAGTTGCCACGGGGCCTCGGGAGCTACGCCCCGTCAGCACCGCAGATTGTTGATATTGTATCGTCGGCGACAGTATGTTTTTTCAATAATGTGGTGTACTGGGCAGCACCTCTTCCGGTTCAGAACCATATGAAGGCATGGTTTCCTCAGGTTCCCAAGGATGTGCTTGGCCTAAGCGAAGGCAGGAGAGGAAATCAGAGGATCTTGGCTATGGTGTCGTTGAAAATGGGGGCAAGCATCCAGTCGCTAATCGGTCGAGTTGGCGGATAGCCGTAGAACCGGCGCCTGCACCGGACGGCTAACGCCGCGCGGTGAGGCACGGCAGCGTTCGGCGGACAAAGAGAGCTGACCGTCAGCCGAGCGATCAGCGGGCCCGATGTGAGACACGACTGGAGGGAGGGGAATGACGACAGAACGCAAGGTGTCCTTACTTTTTGCGGTCAACGCCGTCATCAACTGGGTCGTGTCCCTCCCAGGCATCATCGATCCCGCTGCCACCGCGGCGGCATTCGGTGGTACCGCGCCCAACTACCCGTCCATCGTGCGCCTCTGGCAAGGCTTCGTGTTCATGTTCGGATGTTTGTTCTGGGAGGCGAGCCGGGACGTGCGGGGGAAGGTGGCGTTGCTCAAGTACAACTGGATCGAGAAGACGATCACAGCCACGGTAGTCACTCTGGGCTATTTCGCCGGAGACATTCCCTCCCGGCTCATGTTCCTGATCATCCTGACAAACTGGCTCTGGATTCCGTTCATCCTGTGGGGTGACTTGGCTGTGCGGAAAGCAGTGCGGACCAAGGCGTGATGCCGACGCCGCCGAATAACGTCCCCTCGGCCCACGCAGCGCTCGCTATCGCAATGGGAAAGGTGCCTCGGTCGACCCAAGTTTCTCGTGGAGGTCGAAGCGCTCGCTGGTGACCTTCTTGGCTGCCAAGTCTGCATTCCGCTGAAACCTCGGCGACTGCCGGCCATCTCCTGGCCAACGTGGGCCAAACATGGTATCTTCTGGGCATGTCGCGAGCCCAGGTCTATGTCGAGACGACGATACCGAGTTTTTACCATACGACTCGTTCAGGAGCTGAAGCCTTGGCTCGCCGTGTCTGGACCCGGCGTTGGTGGTCGGGAGGGAGCGAGCGCTACACGCTGGTGACAAGCGATGCAGTTCTTCTCGAACTACGGAATGGCGAGTACCCGAGCCGAGAGGCTGCCCTTGCACTGGCCCAGGAGCTCCCTCTGCTCGAGATCACGCCGGCGGTGGCGGAGATCGTCGACGCGTACATCCAGCACCGGCTCATGCCCGCCGATCCCTCCTTCGATGCGCTTCACCTCGCCCTGGCCTCTTACCACAGATGTGAGTTTCTGGTAACATGGAATTGTCAGCACTTGGCGAATGCCAACAAGTTCGGTCACATTCGCCGAGTCAATAACCTGCTCGGCCTGTATGTGCCGGTGCTTGCAACACCTCTGGAGCTGCTAGGTGAAAGCCATGAACGAGGAACTTGATACATCGGTTGATCAGGGTGAAGAGGAGATTGCCGCCATTCGGGAGGTGCGTCACCGGATCTCGGAACGTTTCGGGCACGATCCCTATCGTTTGGTGGCCTACCTCATGGAATTGCAGAAGGAGCATCCAGAAAAGTTGGTGCCAGCACCGGAGGCAGAGGTCGCGGGCAAGGCCACAACCGAGTAGCTGGCGCAGAGCCACCCCCAGGTCCCTGCACCGGACAGCTACGCAGCCGGTGAGGGGCATCTCCGTTACGGCCGACCGCATGCGACTCGACACGTCAACCCTCCTCAGCTTCCGGACTGGAGCGCCTTTTTCTCACAGGGCGTCATCGCCGATGGGGGTGCCGGAGTTTCTCGTGGAGGTCGAAGCGCTCGCAATCGGTGACCAGCCGGGGAGCTGAACCGGTGGCTGACTCTCAAGAGATTTCCCTGGATGCAGCAGCGCCCTCTGAGGCGCCAATCCTGGCCAATCTTCTCGAGCTCTACATTCATGAGCTCAGCGCGGTGTTCCTCAATGTCGAGTTGGGGGCGGATGGACGCTTCGGCTATCCCAAGCTGCCTCTCTATTGGTCTGAGCCAGAACGGCGGTTCGCGTTTCTCATTCGAGTTGACGGGCACCTTGCGGGATTCGCTCTGGCCACACGCGGCTCACCCGTCGTGGAGGACCCCGACGTATTCGACGTCGCCGAATTCTTCGCCGATACCGGCGCTCACACGTAGGTCGCCGGGCGGCATTCCTTCTCTGGCGCCGCCTTCCCGGCAAGTGGACCGTGCGTGTCTCCGAGGGAAATTCGGGTGGGCTTGCGTTCTGGAGCGAGGTCATTGCAGAGCTCACTCACGGCAGTGCAACCGTATCCACGCGTCCTGGCCAACCGAATCGCTGGCGGGTCTTCTCCTTCGAGAGTGTGCCTTGATCCTCGATGTAGCGCTTGGTCAGCGCGGAGAGCTCTGCTATAGTTTTAGCGCATCTCTAACTCTTCTCAAGGCAAGGAGACCGCACATGATCCCCAAATCCCTCATCGGCTGATGTTCGTGCTCGGTTTGCTGATCGTGACCTTGACCACCGTGCTGGCGCCCTCTGCGGAGGCCAGCGCCTGTTCGACTTGCCGGAGCTCCTGTATCCAGTCCTATCGGCAATGCCTCGCGCTCGGTGAATTGGGGTGCGACGACGTTCTTTCAGAGTGCGTGGCCGGCTGCCCCTGCCCATAAAGGATTTCTCTTACGGGAGCGGAGCTGCCGAAGCGTCATCGTCCTCCGGCAAACGCCGCTCCCGCACTCCTGCGACGAAGCCGAGAGGGCCGCGGGGATCAACGCGCACTTGAGAGAAGGCTGTCACCCAATCGCGGGCCCCACCACTCCGGGCGTCCGATGAAATGAATCCGGCTCCCTGAGCATGTTTCATGGAGAGCTCAACTCTTCACGAGGAGCCCGCAATGAAGAGCACGATGGCGTCCATGATCCGAAGCCTGCTCCTGACCCTCGCCGGCGCCGCCCTCCTGGCTCCAACCGCCTGGGGCCAGACGGCTTCCCTGGTCCGGGACATCAACACCGGCGCGGTGGCAGAGATCTCGTCGTTCCCCGAGCACCTGCTCACCGTGGGCGACAAGATCTTCTTCACCGCCTCCCAGCAGGGCTCCGGCCGCGAGCTCTGGGTGAGCGACGGCAGTGGAATCGGCACGCAGATGCTCGGCGACCTGTGCCCAGGGAACTGCGACTCCTACCCTGTGCTGCGGGGAAGCACCGGCGGCGTGCTGCTCTTCACGGCAGGCGTGCCCAATGACCAGGGCCAAGGGGAGCTCTGGCGCTCGGATGGCACGCGGAAAGGGACCTTCGTCCTGCGCAGCACCACCTCGGAAGCCATTTATCCCAGAAGCTTCAGCGACTTCGGCGCCATCTCCATTGCCGGCATCCTGCTGTTCCCTGGCTGCACGTCGAATTCCCAATGCCAGCTCTGGAGAAGCGACGGCACCTTGGAGGGCACCCAACCGCTCGAGAAGGTGGAGGTTTCCGAGCTGGTGGCTGCTGGGGGAAGAGCCTACTTCCTCACCGACCCTTCCGCCGGCTTTCCCGCTCTCTGGGTGAGCGACGGCACGGACGCGGGCACGCAAATCGTGCGCGACCTTCCGGCCGGCTCTCCCCATTTCCTGACTTCAGCCGGCAATCGGGTGTTCTTCGTCATGAACGACGACCATGGCGACGAGCTCTGGACGAGCGACGGCACGGACGCGGGGACCCGTGCCGTCACGAGCTTCCCCAACGATCGGCCTTTCGACGGGACGGGAGGGCTCAAGGCGATCGGAAACCACGTCTATTTCGCGGCGGACGACGTGATCCACGGCACCGAGATCTGGCGCAGCGACGGCACGCCGGAGACCACCCGCCGGATCACGGAGTTCGGTTTTCATGCGCCCCTGAACGGCAGCATCATCCTCTCTCAGATGGAGGAGGTGGGAAGCCGGCTGCTGTTCGCCGCTACCGACGGATTGACTCCGATGAGGCTCTGGACCACCTCGGGAACCCCAGAGTCCACGGCACCCCTGCCGTGCGCCGGCGGCTGCCCCGAGCAGCTCGAAGACCGCTGGATCAAGATCGGAGGACGGGTCCTCTTCACCGGCTTCGACAGCGTCCACGGGCGCGAGCTCTGGAGCACCGACGGCACAGCCGCCGGCACGGCGCTGGTCAAGGAAGTCTGCCCGGGTGCCTGCGGCGGCCTCCTCGCGGGGCCGGTACCGTTCCTGGGCACGTCCTTCTTCACCGCCGTGGTCAACCCCTCTTTCTCCCCAGAATCCTTCGAGCTGTGGACGAGCGACGGCACGGCGGCGGGCACCCGGCGCTTCGCCGACCCGGCGTCCGGGTTCCGGCCGCTCCATGAGAGCACCGGCCGCTTGCCCGAGGTCGCGGCCCTCGGTCCGACCCTGTTCTTCGCCGGCAGCAACAGTTATGGCGCGGAGCTGTGGGCGAGCGACGGCAACCCCGGAGGGACCCGGCTGGTGACCGACCTTGCGCAGAGCGGGTCCGGCTCCGATCCGCAGGAGCTGGTGAACCCTGGCAGACCGTCTCCTCTTCACTGCCTGTGACGGGAGCAATCGGCAATCTCTGGCAGAGTGCGGGGACCCCGGAGACCACGGCACAGGTGACCGCCGAGCGCGCCGGATGCTCCACCTTCTCGGGAACCCCGCACAGTCTCGCCGTCGCCGGGCCCTGGGTCTACTACTGGCTCAGACAAGGGGAGCGGCCCGCGCTCTGGCGAACTGACGGCACGGCGTCCGGCACGCTCCAACTGGCCGAGCTCCAATTCGGAGAGGCCAATCTCATGGTTCTCGGAGACCGGGTCTTTTTTCTTCAGCCCGCCGACTCCGAAGCCACCCGCTGGGAGATGTGGCAGAGCGACGGCACCCCCGCGGGGGACGAGAAAGGAATTCGATCTTCCCTCGGACGTGGGCCAGCCAGAATTCTTGACCGCCCTCGGCTCTGAAATGTACTTCTTCGGCCGGCAGAATTTTGATCGTAACCTCTGGCGGAGCGATGGCACCCTGGCCGGGACCCGCAGGCTCACGGAGGGCCTGAAATTCGACGTGTCCCCTCACTTCACCCGGGTAGGTTCCAACGTCTTCTTCATCGCCGGTGAGACGTTGGACCTGGGGATCTGGAAGACGAACGGTACGAGCAACGGTACCGTCCGTGTGCGCGGCAGCTTCTTCGGTCTCGCGGACAGCCTGACCGACTTCACGGCTTTTCACGGCAACCTCTACTTCGTCTTCGGGGATTTCTTCTCCGCCTTCGGGAACCGTTCCCTCTGGCGATCGGACGGCACCGAGGCTGGGACGATGCCAGTCCTCGCATTCTCCGGAGAAGACCCTTTCCATTCCACCCCCTTCGGCTTGACCGTCTTCAACGACCGGCTCTACTTCGCGGCCGACGACGGCGTCCACGGCCGTGAGCTGTGGACGAGCGACGGCACCACCGCGGGCACCACCCTGGTGCGCGACGCCTACCCAGGACCTTTCGGCTCCCAACCCACCGGGCTCACGTCCGCCGGCGGCCGGCTCTTCTTCTCGGCCTTCGACGCCGATCACGGCTTCGAGCCCTGGCAGAGCGACGGCACCGAAGCCGGCACCCGGTTGCTCCAGGACATAGCGCCCTGGGCCGCCTCCTCCTATCCCCAGCTCTTCACCGCCGCCGGTGGAACCCTTTACTTCGTCGCCGACGACCACCTCTCCGGCCGCGAGCTTTGGGCCCTGCCGCTGGGCTCCAGCGGCTGCCAGCCCTCGCCCACCAGCCTCTGCCTCAATGGCGGACGCTTCAAGGTGGAAGCCGAATGGCGCGACTTCCAGGGCAACACCGGTATTGGCCACGCCGTGGCCCTCACCGCCGACACCGGATATTTCTGGTTCTTCGGTCCCGCCAACGTGGAGGTGATCCTCAAAGTGCTCGACGGCCGCACTCTGAACGATCACTTCTGGGTCTATCTTCGGCGCCCTCTCCAACGTCGAATACTCCTTGACGGTGACCGATACCACCACCGGCGCCACCCGCCGCTATTTCAATCCCGCGGGCACCTTCGGCAGCCTCGGCGACACGAGGGGCTTCGGACCCTTGGGCGCCTTCTCCTCCACCGATCAGATTTCGGCGAAGACCCTGCTTCCCCTCGTCGCCGAGCGCACCGACGCCGCAGCCGCGACCGGCACCTGCGTGCCCGGCGCCGGGCGGCTCTGCCTCAACGACGGCCGCTTCGCCGTCGAGGCCACCTGGAAGGATTTCGGGGGACAGACCGGCTCCGGCAGCGCCGTGCCGTTGACAGCCGACACCGGCTATTTCTGGTTCTTCAGCCCCACCAACGTGGAAGTGGTGCTCAAAGTCCTCGACGGCCAACCCGTCAACGGCCGGTTCTGGGTCTTCTACGGCGCGCTCTCGAACGTCG
Organism: Thermoanaerobaculaceae bacterium; assembly: GCA_963712665.1. Lineage (GTDB taxonomy): Bacteria > Acidobacteriota > Thermoanaerobaculia > Multivoradales > UBA5704 > DATARR01. The sequence continues at coordinate 141,249 of CAVQIV010000001.1, forward strand.
AATATACTTTGACCGTAACCGACACCATCACCGGCCACATCCGCACCTACACCAACCCGAGCGGACGCTTCGCCAGCATCGGGGATACCCAGGCCTTCTAGCGTCAGGCAATCCGTATGGCGAAGGCAGTAGAGACGTCCGCAGGTTCAAGGGAACTACAACGCCGGGTCGAGGATCGGATCAGCGCCTGGCGGGTCGTTGTCGAGCGCATCGCGGAAACCGAGAGCTCGATCCTTGCGTTCGGCCGACGTGATGACCAGCCGGTCGTTCTAAAGGTCATCAGGAATCGCGGAGACGAATGGCGCTCCGGCGAAATACTGGACGCGTTCGCGGGGCAGGGAGTCGTTCGCGTCTACGACTATGTCGAGGGCGCGGTGCTGCTCGAGCGCCTGAGTCCCGGCAAGTCTCTTGTAGACATCGCCCTGAACGGGGACGATGACCGAGCTACTGGGATTCTGGCAGAAGTCATTGGCAAGATGTCCCCGCATAACCCGGTGAGCACCGCGGCGACCATCCAGGAGTGGGGCAAGGGGTTCGAGCGTCACGCCGCGAGCGGAGATACTCAGATCCCGAAGCGTCTGGTTCTGGAAGCGCATCGCGTGTATTCAGATCTGTGTAATTCGCAGTCGCGGCCGCGGCTGCTCCATGGCGACCTCCATCACTACAATGTGTTGTTCGATGCGGAGCGCGGCTGGTTGGCCATCGACCCGAAAGGCATCGTCGGTGAGCTCGAGTACGAGGTAGGGGCCGCGCTCCGGAATCCCTATGAGAGGCCCGAGCTCTTCGCTGAGCCCTCGGCGATCAGGAAGAGGGTCGAACGCTTTGCACTCGAGCTGAGGCTGGACGCCACACGGACGCTGGCCTGGGGTTTTGCCCAGGCGGTTCTAGCTGCCATCTGGGCAGTGGAGGATGGAGTCGCGGTCGAGACAGGCAATCCGTGGATCGTGCTCGCTAATGCGATCCGGCCGATGTTCTAGCGTCAAGTCATCCTCCCGGCGAAGGAGGTAGCGGAGACGTCCCGGGTCGTAACGATACCCTTTCGACATTCACGGGGACCGCGGGACGTCTCCGCCGGCGCAACCCGGCGCCTAGCAACCCGTATATGGCACCCCGCAGCCGGACCGGCAGAGGGCGAGTTGGCACGAGCACTGGTCGCAGGCTGAGCACCCGCTCGCACACTCGATGTACTGTTGGAAGCAGGAGCTCTCGCACTCCGGATCGTCCTTGAAAACCGCTCCATCCAGGGGATTGAGAGGCGTGGCCGGAGTCATCGCGGCAGGGGCGCCGCCCGGCGTGCCGGACGCCGGAGCCGCCGCGAGGATCTCGGCGAGGCCGACGGCGGGTTGAGAAGGATTCGCCTGCCCGGCGAACAAAGCCGAGCCGAAGGCGAGCGCGAGCACCAGGGACAGTCTCAGGATGCGTGTCATGGTTCGTCCTCCAGAGAAAGGTTGGGGCGGCCGGCACTGGCGAACGCCGCCAGACCGCTCTGCCGTCCGCCTCTACCCTTCAAGGTGCCGGGCGTAGCTCTCCGCGCGCATTTGCGAGAAGGCTGCCTTCAATCCCTGGCGCGCCCCCTCTCCATGAAGCAGGCCAACCGAATCGGTGTAGAATCCAAGCGCCCATAGGATGCACCCATGTCCAACCACACAGATCCCCCGCGGGTTACGTCGTTCGCTCCCCAATTTCTGGTCGACGACCTGGAGCGTTCGATGACCTATTACCAGAAGCTCGGCTTCACGTTTGGCGAGCCATGGAACGGGTTCTACGCGATCGGGGAGCTGGACGGGCTGGAGCTCCATCTGAAGGAGGCGCCGAAGAACGACACCGAGCGGCAGTACCGGCGCGAGCACGAGCATCTCGATGCGGCGGCCGGCGTGGACGGCATCGAGGCGTTCTACGCGCAGTGTGTCGCGAACGGCGCCACAATTCTCCGGCCGCTCAGGGCGACGGAGTGGGGCACGAAGGACTTCTACATCGAGGACCCGGATGGTTACATCATCGCGTTCGGGGGGCTCCCCCTGCCGGCCTGACTTCTGGTGGAATGTCCAATCGCAACACGGCGCGGATTTCCTGATCAAGATCGAAGCGACAGCCGTTGTTTCACAGTGAGTTTGAGCTACAATCGGCATAGGCCTTGCAGCACCAACAAGGGCGCTTAGTGCGCTGGAGGCATCGGGCAATGTCTGTTGAGGCCGCCGGATCATCGGCGCGCGGAGACGTAGGAGAACGCCATGACGCAGGGAAAAGAATCAGCCGCAACGATCGATGACACATCTACACATCAAGAGTCCCAACGTTTCGTGAAGGGGTTTCATGGCGTTCGGTACCAGGTCCGCGACGTGCAACGCTCCGTCGTGTTCTATACCGAGCACCTTGGGTTCAAGCTGGAGCACCAGCAACTTCCGGCGTTCGCCAGCGTCTCGCTCGGAAACGCTCAAATCCTCTTGAGCGGTCCAGGGGCATCAGGTTCACGCCCAATGCCTGACGGGCGGCAGCAAGAACCGGGCGGATGGAACCCCGTGGTTCTGCGGGTGGCGGACCTTCCGGAGCTTATCAAGACGCTGACGAAGGCGGGAGCTCACTTCCGCAATGAAATGGAAGTGGGCCCGGGCGGCAGACAGATACAGATCGAAGACCCAGACGGCAATCCGATCGAATTGTTCGAGCCGGCTCGCTCGCGGCCTTCGCCTTAAGGAAGCCGGTGGGGTGAGTGGCGGCAATCGCCAAGCTATGCTAGTCTTTATTTTACCGTGTCGAAAGAATATCTCAATCCCGCTTCCCTCTTCCCGAGCCTGCCGGCTGGCTTTTCCCAGATCGTCACGGCCGCTGGTGGCAAGACCGTCTTCATTTCTGGCCAGACCGCTTGGAATACCCGGAAACAGATCATCGGCGGCACGGACTTAGCGCAACAGACAAGGCAAGCCTTGCGCAACGTTCAGACGGCGGTTGAGGCGGCCGGGGGCAGCCTGGCAGACGTCGTGGCCTTGCGCCTCTACATCGTGAATTACCAGCCCGAGCAGGCAGAGGTGATCAGCGAGGCTCTGCGAGAGGTCTTCCCCGAAGAGAGGCGACCGGCGAGCACCTGGATTGGAGTCTCGGCGCTGGCGGTGAAGGATTTCCTGATCGAGATCGAGGCGACAGCCGTCGTGGACTGAAGGCTCAGCGAGCGGTGGACGTGGAAAGGAGACGGGAATGATCCTGCGCAGATTCAATCTCTTGACGATCCTGATCGTCGTCGTCGCGGCTTCAGCTTGCCAGAAGGCCCCGGCCAGCTATGTGCCCGGTCTGGGCGAGCTGATGGCGGGCCAGCAGGTGCGGCACGCGAAGCTCTGGTTCGCGGGGGAGAACAAAAACTGGCGCCTCGCCGCTTACGAGGTGGACGAGCTCAAAGAGGGTTTCGACGACGTGGTAAAGCTCCATCCCGTGCTGGAAGACTCCCACATCCCCGTCTCCAAGCTGGTCCCCACCATCATCAAAGGCCCCCTGGGCGAAATCGACACCGCCGTCGAAGCACGAGACAAATCCCGTTTCGAGACCGCCTTCGACAAACTGACAGCCGCCTGCAATCAATGCCACCAGGCCGCAAACTTCGGCTTCAACGTGGTGAAACGCCCCACGGCGCCGCCGTTTACGAATCAGGAGTTCGGAGTGGTGAAGCCGGCGGGGTGAGCTGGCCTAGGAAGGGCCGTGCGGCAGAAAAACCAAAACAAGGACGTAAGGGACAGCAAGGACTGCAAGGACATCAAGGACATGAAGAGGGTGCCGCCAGATTTTCTTGTCCTTGATGTCCCTGGCGTCCTTGCTGTCCCTGTTCTGCTTTTCTGGCGCACCGAGCTCACTGCTCGGTCACCGCGAGCCCGCCAACACCGCGAGGCGTTCCAAAACCAGCGGCCATTCCTGCTTTGACCGCTCATGAGCTTCGCGAGCCGCGCCGAGCACTCTGCGGGAATATCGCTCGACCTCTTCAGAATCTCTCATCCAAAGAATCCGGCCGTTCTCTATAATATGCGCCTGATGCGCGAGGCTGCTCTCGCGCAGCATCCTCAGATCCACCGCCCGTCTGGTGGCGCGCTCCAGGTCATCCATGAGCCGTGCCTGATCGCGCCAAGTCAGCGGATCCTCTGGAAGGTCGAGGACCGCGATGTCGACGTCGCTGTCGGAGCGGAACAGTCTGTCCAGCGAGCTGCCGTAAAGGAAAACGGCCCGGACGCTGGGCGGGCTGGTTTGCAGTACTTCCAAGCAGGCCGCAATCAGCCTTTCGACGCGCTCGGCAACAGATTCTTCACCGGTCCGCATGGCTCGATTATAGTCGCCGCCTGAGCGCCGATCTAGCCCCGTGATAGCCGCACATGCCGTGCACGCCTCCTGAAGGCGGTGTGCTCGACGAGCAGAGGAAAATCCGCGGATCGGGTGTGGAGTAGGGATCGAGACGGACGATGGGCCGGGTGAAGAGCTGCGAGAGGGTGGCAGCGCCGCCGTTGATGTCACCGCCGATCAAATTGGGATTGTAGGCTTCGAGCTGGGCCGTGTTCCGGGTGTGACGAGCCAGGATGAGGTCCCGGAATCCGGGGGCGAAACGCTCGATCTGGGACTCGATGACGGCTGTCTTGTCCACCGTCGAGCCGTGAGGCACGTGGCAGTAGGCCCAGCCCGTGTGGGAGCCCGCGGGCGCGCGGCTGGGATCGAACAGGCTCGCCTGGCCCACGAGGACGAACGGCTTGTCCCCCTCCTTTCCCCCCCAGGAGGCCCGCTCCGAAGCCGCGATCTCCTCGATCGTGCCGCCGACGTGCACCGTTCCGGCCTGACGGCAGGCCTCGGCCTTCCAGGGGATGGGACCCGAGAGGGCCCAGTCGATCTTGAACACTCCGGGTCCATATCGATAGGCGCCGAGGCGCTGGCGATAGCGAGGAGGCCAGCGCAGGCCGTCGAGCCGCAGCATCTGGGCCGGCGTGAGGTCGAAGAGATAGGCCCGGACGCGGGGAAGCTCGTCCACCGAGCGCACGAGGCGGCCGGTGACGATCGTTCCCCCGGCTTCACGCAGGAGGCCGGCCATGGCGTCCGGAATCCGCTGTGCTCCCCCTGCGGGCTGAGGCCAGCCCACGGCATGGCCGGCGACGCCCAACATCAGGCCGGCGGCCGCGGTAGGGGGCTGCTCCATGGGGAGGAACGAATGGGCGGCGATCCCGGCGAAGAGGGCCCTGGCGCGGAAACCCTTGAAACGACCCCGGACGAGGCTCATCGCGGAGCGCAATCCCAACAGGCCGAACCCCGCCATCTTGAAGGGGTGCCGGGGCCAGTGGAACGGGGCGAGGAGGTCCGGCGCGAGCTCCTCCCAGGCCTCCGTGAACGGCCGGAAGAGGCGCTCCCACGCCCGGGCGTCCTCGGGATGATCGAGGCTCTCGCCCGTCTCCTGAAAGCCGCGGGCGAGGACGGCGGCCGTGCCGTCGTCGAACGGGTGGGCGAGAGGATAGGGGGGATGGATCCACCGCAGCCCGTGCCGTTCCAGGGGCAGCCGGCTGAGGAAGGGAGAGCCCACCGCGAGGGGGTAGATGGCCGAGCAGACGTCATGCGCGAAGCCCGGGAGCGTCAGCTCCGCCGACCGCACGCCTCCCCCGACCGTCGCTGCCGCCTCGAACAGCTCGACCGACCATCCCGCCTGGGCCAGCGTGATGGCCGCCGCCAGCCCGTTCGGCCCAGCTCCGACGATGATTGCGTCCCGTTCCATGCCGACGGTAGTTTAATGGGTCCAGGCGGGACAATCACAGGCGGGCTCTAATACGGGGAGACGGCGGGGCTCGGTGTATTCTCCCGAGCCCCCTTCGAAGATCACCGGAAAGCGGCAACGGTGGTGCGCGTGGAATTCAGCACGCGGGCGTTGTCGCTGCGTGTCGTGGTGCCCATGGGCACGCCGTTGAAGAGCTTGCTCGGGTTCGACCAGTAGTTCAGCCGCGGGCAGCCCGCCGCGCAGTTGTACGCCATGATGGTGCGCCAGCTCGGGCTGCCCGTGAACTGGTAGCCGTGGCCATAGGCGAACGGCGTGTTGGTCGAATCGGTCGCCGGGTCGTGCCGGGCGGAGAGCAGGTGCCCGATCTCATGGGCGAAGGAGTAGTAGCCCGTGATGCAATCCCAGTGCGCGGTCGCGAAGGCCGTGGACGCGGTCGAGCCAATGGACGAGGCGAGGCCGCACGAAGAGGAATTGTTGATGACCAGCAGGCCGACGTCCGCCGCCACCGAGTTGCGGGTCGTGTGGATACTGTCCATGAAACCGTCGCTCGTGCCGCGATAGCGGGACAGGTCGGTGCTGAAGCTGCCGCTCTGGGTGTAGGTGACCTGCGCCTTGGTGGCGAGCTCGAAGGTGATGGAGACGCCGCCGTTCGTGAAGCCCTGATTGGATTCCGCGATGGCGAGGTCGATCAGCGCGGAGATGTTGCCCGAAGCCGAAGCCGCCGAAGATGTGTAGTGAACCATCACGCGGATGATGGTGTTCGCCTTGGGCTGGAGGGCCGAAGCCCGCATGGGAATGGTGCGCAGATGGGCGTACTCGGCCGAATGATCGGGAGGCAGGGCCGCGAAATTCACGTTCACGATGGCGTGGCCGCCGCTGCGCAGGGGCCGGATCTTGTACAGCTCGCCGTTGTAGAAGACGTTGCCGGTGATCGTATTGCCATCCTTCACCAGCATCACGGAGTTGGTGGGATCGAACTGCAGCATCTCCGGGGAGAAGGGTACGAGCCTGGCGCCGGAGTCTGCCACGATGCCGGACCACACCAGCGACCCGGAGGAGGTGTTGTAGGAATTGACGCGCAGAGCCTTGAGGTCGAGCCCCAGGCCGAGGTTGAGGCTGAGCGCCGTCGCCATCTCGGTGAGCGCGTCCGTGTTGGCTTTCACCAGCAGCAGCGAGCCCGTAGCAGGGTCGTCCGCCAGGGCCCGGAACGACGGGTCCAGCGCTTTCTGGCTCGAACCCTCATAGGGCGAGAACAGAGCGCCGTCCGCGTGGGCCGCGACCGCTACAAAGACGAGGACGAGGGACAGAACCAAGGAACGAAGCGAAAGTTTCATCGTCGAGACCTCCTGTTTGCGAAGTTCCCCTGCCCAATATTCGAAGTACTCCTGCCCATTACAGTGCTCATGGGCGGGCAGAGCGAGCCGCGGAGGTCCTACGAGGAGGTCTGAGATCGCAGGGCCGCCCACTCGGAGGCAAGGATGCCCATGATGATGATGCTCCAGTACGTCCCAGATGTCCCGGCCACCCGGAACGACTCGCGGGTCATGCCCTCGTACCGGAAGCCGGCCCGCTCATAGCAGGCGATGGCTCGCGGATTGTTGTCGAAGACCATGAGCTCGATGCGGTGCATCTGGAACAGGGTCTCGAAGGAGAGGGCGAGAGCGCTCTGCATCATCGCCGTCCCGAAACCCTGCCCGCGCGCCTGCGGATCGAGGAGGACCCGGCCGATGCGCAGCGACTGGTTGCGGTGATCGATGGCGCCCAGCTCGACGTGACCGACGACCCTGCCCTCGCCAGTCTCGACTGCCTTGAAAAGCAGCCGGTCGCCCCGCTCGACGCTCTCTCGCATGTGCCCCTCCAGATGCTCCCGGGTCAATGGAAACCCGAAGCTCGAAGCCGTCCACGTCTGGAGAGCCTCCAGCGAAGGGACCCAGCCGATGAGACGGTCGATGTCGGCGGGGGTGAAGGGAGACAACTCGACCTTGGATGCGTCCTTGGAAGTCATCGGAGCACCTGTGCTACATTCGGTGAGCCGTGAAGACCATCCGCCAGCCAGGGATTGAAATCCCTGGCGAGAGAGTGGATTGACCGCTTGGAAGGCGATCATGATCGACCCCTCAACGCCCGAGCCCACCGCTCACCTCGACACCTTCTGCCGGGACTCGCTGCCGCCTCTCGAGTTGTGGCCGCGGATGATCTTCTCCGGGGTGCCGGAGCTGGCGTATCCGCCGCGGCTGAATTGCGTGGCGGAGCTGCTCGACGCCCGGATTGCCGCTGGGGATGGGGAGCGGACGGCGATCGTATCTCCAGAGGGTTCCTGGACCTATCAGGAGCTGTTTGCCACGGTGAACCGCATCGCCCACGTCCTGGTCGAGGATCTGGGATTAGTGACGGGGAACCGGGTGCTGCTGCGCGGTCCCAATTCGCCGTTGCTCGCGGCCTGCTGGCTGGCGGTGGCCAAGGCGGGCGGCGTGGTGGTCTGCACCATGCCCATGCTGCGCGTGCGCGAGCTGACCTACATCGCCGACAAGGCCAGAATCCGCCTCGCCCTAACGGATGCCAGGATCGCCGGGGACTGCGAGCAGGCCATGAGCACGCGGGCCGACGGCTCGGTCCGGGAAGGGACGCGGGTCGTCCATTTTCACGGAGATGCCGGAGATCGTGGCAAGGGATCGCTCGAAGACCTGATGCGGGACAAGCCCGCCGACTTCCCGGCCTGCAACACCCCGGCGGACGATACGGCCCTGATCCTCTTCACCTCGGGCACTACGGGCCAGGCCAAGGGCACTCTGCACTTCCATCGTGACGTCCTGGCCGTCTCCGACTGCTTCCCGCGCTACGTCCTCAAACCCACGGCGGACGACGTCTTCTGCGGCTCGCCGTCCCTCGCGTTCGCCTACGGCATCGGCGGATTGCTGTTCTTTCCCCTGCGCTTCGGCGCCTCCACCCTGCTGATCGAGCAGCCCACGCCGCCCAATCTCTTGCAGGGGATTCAGGATCACCGGGCCACGATCTGCTTCACCGTCCCCACCGCCTACCGCGCCATGTGCGGCCTCGCCGGAAACTACGACCTCTCCAGTCTGCGCCGCTGCATCTCGGCCGGGGAGACGCTGCCGGCCGCCACGTTCGAGGCCTGGAAGCAGGCGACCGGCATCGAGATCATCGACGGCATCGGCTCGACCGAGATGCTGCACCAGTTCATCAGCACCGAGGACGGCGACATCCCGCCGGGCTCGACCGGCAAGCCCGTTCCTGGCTATGAAGCGAAAGTGGTGGACGAGAACGGCGACGAGGTGCCGCCCGGCGTGATCGGCCGCGCTCGCCGTGCGCGGTCCCACGGGCTGCCGCTATCTCAACGATCCCGAGCGCCAACAGCAATATGTCCAGAACGGCTGGAACCTGACGGGCGATGCCTACCTCCGCGACACGGACGGCCACTTCTGGTACCAGGCACGCACCGACGACATGATCATCTCCGCTGGTCACAACATCGCGGGTCCGGAAGTGGAGAGCGTGCTGCTCCACCATCCCAAGGTGAAGGAGTGCGGCGTGGTGGGCGTGCCGGACGAGGAGCGGGGCCAGATCGTGAAAGCCTTCGTGATCCTGAACCCCGGAGCCGAGCCCGGCCCCGAAACGGCCAAGGAGCTCCAGGAGCACGTGAAGCTGCACATCGCGCCCTACAAGTACCCGCGGAAGGTGGAGTTCGTGGAGAGCCTGCCCCGCACGGAGACGGGCAAGCTGCAGCGGTTTCTGCTGCGGCAGCGGGGGTAGGGGGACTGGCCGCCCCCAAGACCCTCATCACCCCGGGCCTCTTCTCCCGCCCCCTCCCACCCCCTCACCGGGAGAAGAGGGAGACCAGCAAGACCGCCCCAGCCGGGTACCCCTCTCCCGTGGGATAGGTGTGCGATGGGAGAGGGGGACAGGGGTGAGGTCACCCCGGCAACAAATGCTTCTGCACCTTGCCGAGAGCATTCCTCGGCAGGCTCTCCACCACCTTGAACATCCGCGGCACCTTGAAGCCGGCGATGCGGTCTTTGCAGAAGGCGATCAGCGCCGCCTCGTCCACCGGCCCCTCGACGTCGCCGATCACCAAGCGGCGCAGCAGCAGCACGGTGGCCCCGGCCGCGAGCGCACAGCAGAGACCCAGGACGAGGCCGTGGGTGTGGAAGAGCGACAGCGTCAGGAGAAGCGCGAGACGCCGCAAAGACCCTGCTCCCGCTCCTCACCCGCGAGGTGGACGAGCCGACCCGCGGCCTGATCGCCGCGGCCCTGGTGGTGCGCGGCCGGATCGCATCGGCCTTCGGCGCCCGCGAAGAGGCGCGGTCCGCATAGAATCAGGCGCTGGAGGTACTCACCCCCTGCCGCCGCCCGCTCACGCACTGGAAGTCCTCGCCCCCTGGGCCCAGGCCCTCCTGGAAACTCGACCGGATCGACGAGGCGAGGCCCGCGGTCGAGCGGTTGGAGACGATGGGCTACCGCGCGCCCGAGCTCGCGGAGGTGGTGCGGCGGAAGAGAGTCGAGATCAGATCCCGATCATGAGCCGGCGGAGAAACGAGATACTTCGGGTCGTCGTCCTCAAAGATCTCTGGCCGCGGCATCTCTCCGTGAACGGAACGCGCTCATGACGCAAGACAGCCTGTTTCGTCACAGGCGGGACCGCGTTCGTCACGAACCGATCTTGACGGAGTCCTGAACTAACCGTTGACATGGCCAGACAAGTTGCCCATACTTAAGTCAAGGAGGATATCCTCATGAAGAAGCGGAAGAAGAACTCGGTTCTCACGGATGAGACGCTTGAGACTCTGAAATTTCTGCGGAAGGTTCAGGGTGGCGAAGACACCACTGTGGATGGCACGATAAACCCAGATCCGGTTCCCGATTGGCATCATTATAATACGATAAAGTGGTAGGGGACGCCACCAATCAAGAACAAAGAGACCAAGACGCCGGATTTTTGAGGAGCGGGCGGGGGTGCCCCCTCTCCCGGGGAGGGGGATGGGGTGGTCGGGAGAAGAGGGCCGGGGTGATGAGGGTCTTGGCGGGGAAGCTGTGAAGGGAAGCCTTCTCAGCCGCTAAAACCCTTTCCAGGCCTTCTTCGTATACAGGTCCCATGACCGCGATCCAGGTCGCCCTCGTGGAGGACCAGCCTCTTACACGCCAGGGGCTCACGGCGCTGATTGGTGGCACGCCGGGGTATGGTTGCGCCGGCTCTTGGCGGACGTGCGAGGAGATGCTGGTCCGGCTTCCCGAGGCCCGGCCGGACGTCCTCCTTCTGGATATCGGCCTTCCAGGCATGTCGGGCATCGAAGGCGTGCGCCGGGCGCGGGTGGTCCTCTCCAATCTCCCCATCCTCATCCTGACGGTCCACGAGGACAACGAGCTCGTCCTCGAAGCGCTCTGCGCCGGGGCTTGCGGCTATCTGGTGAAGAAGACCCAGCCGGCCCGGCTGCTCGAAGCGATCCGCGAGGCTCACGAGGGGGGCTCGCCCATGAGCTCCCAGATCGCCCGCCGGGTGGTGGAGGTGCTCCGCTCTCTGAAAGTGGAGACCTCCCCGCAGGCGAGTGAGGACCTTCGCCTCACTCCTCGCGAGCGGGAGATCCTCCGCGGCCTCGCCGCCGGCAATACCTATCAGACCGCGGCCCGCAGCCTCGGCATCAGCACCGACACGGTGCGTTTCCACATCCGGAAGATCTACCGCAAGCTCCAGGCCCACTCCCAGTCCGAGGCCGTGGCCAAGGCCTTGCGCCAGGGGCTCCTGTGATCGATCGCGACCCCCGCATGATCGTGCAGGGGTCTGCGCTCCCGGCTCCACGACCGTCTCATCATGCGGCTTTTTCGTGCGCGTTCCTTTCCGCAGAATGGTTGCAGAAAAAAACAGGAACCCACGTGAAAGGAGATCGTAAAGATGAGAAAATCAACCCGCATCCGCTTGCTGTGTCTCGCCCTGCTCGCCGTGCTGGCGTCCTTCGGTGTCTTCAACGTCACAGCGCAGCCGGCCCATGCCCTGTGGTGCTCTCCGACGTTCTTCGGCTGCCAGCTCAGCGGCATCGGGGATTACGGCAACATGATCTGCTGCGAGTACTACTGCGCCAACGGTCAGACGCGGACCGGAGCGTGCGAGCAGTATTGACGTGGAGATACGGGAGGCTCGCGGCGATCGCGTTGCTGCTCGGCGCCGCCGGCCTCCCGTCCGCGGCCATGGCCCAGAGCCGCGTCTCTCCGGTGGACGATGGGCTGGCCGATCCCAGGGCGTATGACATCGAGGAGGATCGGGACGGCAATCACGTCGAGGCCGTCCCCATTTTTGCCCCCCAAGGCCATCGCACTCTCTCCCTGTCCGACGGCGGCAAAGGGGAGATCTATCTGGGCGATTCCGATTCGGGAGTCCTGCGTCTTCAGGCGGACAGCCCGGAAGACCTGCCGCCGGTCTCCGTGGACGATGGATCGTTGCATTTCGAAGTGAAGCCTCCCAAGGCAGCTCGCGGCACACCGAGGCCCGGCGAGCATTCCCCCGGACGGCCTCGCGCCAGGCTGACGAAAGTCCACGTTTTCCAGGAGCGACCGCCGGCGCTTTCGCAAGGAGGGGCGAAGCCTTCTTCCCAGGTGCGCAACGATCTGACCCTGTCGTTCACAGGGACCGACTTCACCGCTCCGGTCACGAGGTATCGCTATCGATTGACCGGGCTCGATTCCGACTGGCTCGAAACGAATCAGAGCTCGGCGCGCTATTCCGATCTCCAGCCCGGCACCTATCGCTTCGAGGTCCTGGCCATGGACCGCGCCGGTCTCTGGAGCCAGCCCGCGGGGCTTCTGATCTCGCTGCGAGAGCTTCCCTGGTGGCGCCGGCACCTGCTCCTCACCATCCTGCTGTCGGCCGTGGGCGTCGCCGTCCTGAGCGGGAGCCTGATCGCCGCCGTCCGGGCGCGCCGGCTCCTGCACGTGGAGCGATTGCGCGCCTCGATCGCCGCCGACCTTCACGATCAGGTCGGAGCAGGCCTCACGGACATCGCCATCCTCTCCGAGGTGGCTGCCCGAAAAGCCGGCGACCTGCCGGAGCTCGACCGGGTGGCGGCCACGGCCCGCGAGCTGGTGGATGGGATGGGGGACATCGTCTGGCTGGTCAACCCGCGCCACGACTCCCTCTACGAGCTTTTCCTGCGTCTGAAGGACTCCTACGCCGAGCTGTTCGCCTATGCCGGCGCGCAGCTCGAAGTGGGGGACCTTTCCCTCTTCGAGGGAGCCCGCCTGCCCATGCCCTACCGCCAGAACCTCCACCTCCTCTTCAAGGAAGCTCTCCACAACGCCTTGCGCCACAGCGGCTGCCGCCGGGCCGAGCTCTCCGTGAGCCTGCACCGGCGCCACCTCGAAGTCGAGCTGCGGGACGACGGCCAAGGCTTCGACCCCAGGCGCCGGAACGGCCACGGCGAGGGCCTGGAGACCATGCGGCACCGGGCCGAGCGTCTCGGGGGGTTGCTCATCATCGACTCGTCCCCCCAGGGGACGGCGGTGAGATTCGCCGGCAGTCTGCCCTGAGCGGGGGGAGCGCTCCCGAGCAGGTACAGGCCTCTCCCCGTTGGTCCGGGGGCGCTCCCTATTGGTCCGGGGCCTCTCCCTCGTTGGTCCGGGGGCGCTCCCTGTTGGTCCAGGGTCTTTCCCCGTTGGTCCAGGGTCCTTCCCTGACAGTCTGCGCATAAAATCCTGTAGACTCTCCTCAAATTCTTCGCCCAAGGAGGAGATTTCCATGAAGAAAGTCGTCCGCCTGCTCGCGCTCCTGATCGTCCTGCTGGCCGCCAGCGCCGTCCCCTCGCCGGCGATCATCCCCAATTGCTGGGAGTTTTGTGACTGTGAAAGCAACTGCGACTGGGGCTGCTGGGACAGGGCCACATCCTCTGGCACGAACTGCGGCGACTGGGGTGCCTGCTCTGGCCTCTGTGGCGTCGCCCCCTAGCGCCCCCCGTAGATTCTCCGCAACTGCCGTCCAGCGGGCTTTCCGCTGGACGAGCTGGACGGCTGTTTCTTGCCTTACGCCCCGTTCCCGGCTATCCTCCGCACTATGAGCGAGCACTCCTCCATCGAATGGACCGACGCGACCTGGAACCCGGTCCGGGGCTGCACCAAGATCAGCTCCGGTTGCGCCCATTGCTACGCCGAGACCTTCGCCGAGCGGTTCCGCGGCGTGCCGGGCCACCCCTACGAGCAGGGCTTCGACCTGCGGCTGATCCCGGAGAAGCTGACCGAGCCCCTGCTCTGGCGCCAGCCGAAGATGATCTTCGTCAACTCGATGAGCGACCTGTTCCATGAAGGACGTGCCCGACGAGTACATCGTCCGCGGTCGGCCGGGTCATGCAGCTGGCCGAACTGGCACACCTACCAGGTCCTGACCAAGCGGTCGGAGCGGATGCGCGACCTGCTGCAGACGAAGCTCCGGTTCGCGGCGGGCGAGCCGCACATCTGGTGGGGCGTGAGCGTCGAGAACCGGAAGCACGGGCCTGCCGCGGATCGACCACCTCCGCAGCCGCCCCGGCAGCGATCCGATTCCTGTCGGTCGAGCCGCTTCTGGAGGACCTCGGCCGGATCGACTCTGCCGGGATCGGCTGGGTGATCGTCGGCGGCGAGAGCGGCCCGGGCGCGCGGCCGATCCGGGAGTCGTGGGTCGTGGCGATCCGCGACCAGTGCTGCAGGCGGGGGTCCCCTTCTTCTTCAAGCAGTGGGGAGGAAAACAGAAATCGCGGACGGGTCGCGAGTTGGGTGGACGGACGTACGATGAGACGCCGCGCCGGGAATCCCAGGCGACCGTGGCTCCCGAGTTGCTCCGGCGCGCGCTGGCTGAGGTTGAGGCGTTCTGCTGAGAGGAGGCAGAGAGGAAACCCGCTTGCCACGGCACCTCGCAGGAGCGGGGAGGCAACCGGCCGATGGCGAGCCGGACGATCTTGAGGACCGACAGGCTCCGCGCCAGCCCTTCCCAGGCCGTCGGCAGGTCACCAGGACGGTCCGAGACCAGAACCTCAAAAAGATCGCCGGCTTGGCGTAGATCCTTGGTGGCTTTCGTCTGCTCTGAAACGCGGCCGCTTCCCGGAGATACAGAGCTTGTGCGACGTCCACATTCTGCGTCTGTAGACTCTGCTTCTAGAAAGCGGACTCCGAGCATGTTGCCGTAACTGGCAAAGGCCTGTGTTCCCACGAGGACGCTCCCTCGTCGGAACACCTCGGAGTCAGCCGAAGCCAAGAGGGACAGGACCTTGGCCACCGGAGCGCTCTCTCGTGTGGCCCCGCCAGCGGCCAGCATGCTGCACAGGTTCGCCCGCTGGGCCTCGTCCGCCGCGGACCGTGAACGAGCTTGCCTGATGTCCTCCATCCAGTTCAGGAGAGCAGGCGACTCACGCCCAGATAGTGCTGTCGGCTTACGGTCCCCCTCCATTCGCTGCAAGTACCAGTAGGTGCCACCCTTGACACCTTGGACACGAAGGTCCCCGGTGCACCCCTGCCGCCACAGATTCGGCCTCGGCAGGGGAGCGAGGCGGTGCGAACGTCCCGGTAGACCGCTGACGGCTACGCCCGTTGCTTTGTCGAAAACCGCGGTCGACGGCGAAAGCTCCTTTGAAGGTGCTCTGCGGAATAGGCCACAGCGGCACCACCAGGGAAAGGCAGAATCATCATGCAAGAAGGCAAAAAGAATCCACCTCGATCAATGGGCATACGCCCGTCTCCAACCTCTCCCACGAGGCTGGCCAGTTTCCCGAGGTGAAGACGCCCGTCTCGAATCCACCCGTAGAAGGTATCCATCCCAAAACGCCCAAACCGCAAGATGAAGGGATCGAGACGGTCAAAGGGTTCCAGTTGAAGACCGCCACCGAGGCTGCGATGGCGGAAGCTCTTCACGGCCCCGGACAGCAGTCAGCTCCGGGACATCGGAGAGGCGTCTTTCGGCCCACCGCCTCCAGAGGCCGAGACGGTGCACGGTCCTGATGACCGCGTCCAGATCACCAACACGGCCATCTATCCATGGCGGGTGCATGCTTCGCTGCTCATTACGGCGGCTGATGGATCGATGTGGATCGGCACCGGATGGTTCATCGGACCCCATACGTTGATGACCGCCGGGCACGTCGTCTATATCAAGAACAGCGGTGTACCAGGCCGGGATGGGTGGGTCCGGAGCATCGACGTCATGCCCGGCCGTAATGGCAGCACATTGCCCTACGGCAAGGTGAGGAGTTCGAATTTCCGTTCCGTGACCGGGTGGACCACCAGTGGCGACCAGAACTTCGACTATGGAGCCATCATTCTCCCGGCGAATCTGGGCAATACCACGGGCTGGTTCGGGGTTCGGCGTGTATCCGGACGCAGAACTGCTCGCTTCGGTCGGGAACATCTCCGGCTACCCCGGCGACAAGCCCGCGGGCACGCAGTGGTACGACGCGCGCAAGATTGCCTCGGTCAATGTACGGAAGGTTTACTACGATATTGACACCTTTGGCGGTCAGAGCGGCAGCGCCGTCTACAGGATCATAAACGGCGGCCGCTTTGCCATTGCCATTCATGCATACGGCGGCGCGACGACCAACTCGGGCACCCGGATCGTGAAACCAGTCTTCGATAACATGGTGGCGTGGAAGGCTTGACGGTCAACTTAGACATCGGGTTGTCCTGAGTGGCGGCCCGCTGTCCCTTGGTTCATGAGGTGATCATAATGAAAGAAAAACCGGGTCTGGTTTCCGGGGTGGTTCGGCGATCCCGTTGGCAAACCCGTCACCGAAGCACGTGTCTATTTCACGGGCGGCCCGGTGCCCTTGCCCGAGATCGCCGCGCTGACAGACCATCACGGTGCATTCTCTTTATCCGCACCGGCGGCAGGGACTTACAGCATGGCGATCAATTCCGAAGGATTTGCTCCAGAAGCGATGACCGTCCTGGTTGCGAGCGGCCAGCAGGTACAACTCGAAATCTGGCTGAAGAGATCGGCGTAGAATCTCCGCCTAGTACCTCGTCAAGCCGGGAACGACGGACAGAGCTTGTGGAGCTTGATCCGGGCATCCTCGGCGGACCAAAGCCACCATCTGGTCGGCCAGAAGCCGTAGAGTCCATCGTGCATGCCCCTCCGGGGGTGACTGACAGGCCATCGCCAGCAAGTGGGCTTCCTGCTCACTATCATGAAGACGACGCGGGGGCTGGCGCGGAGCGCGCCGGTTGAGGGCTGCCTCCAGACCCTTGTTGGGCTAGGAGTCTGCCGCCCTACGGGCTCGCCGCCTGCGGAAGATGCTGTATGCCTCTGTATCTAGGGCTGGGAGACAAACATCTTTCTTGCCTTACGCCCCGTTCCCGGCTATCCTCCGCACTATGAGCGAGCACTCCTCCATCGAATGGACGGATGCGACCTGGAATCCGGTCCGGGGCTGCTCCAAGATCACCTCCGGTTGCGCCCATTGCTATGCAGAGACCTTCGCGGAGCGCTTCCGCGGAGTCCCGGGCCACCCGTATGAGCAGGGATTCGACCTGCGCCTGATCCCTGAGAAGCTGACCCAGCCCCTGCTCTGGCGCCAGCCGAAGATGATCTTCGTGAACTCGATGAGCGACCTGTTTCATGAAGGAGTGCCCGACGATTACATCGTCCGGGTCGTCCGTGTCATGCAACTCGCGAAGTGGCACACCTACCAGGTCCTCACCAAGCGATCCGAGAGGCTCCGTGACCTGCTGAAGACGAAGCTGCGGTTTGCCGCGGAGGAGCCGCACATCTGGTGGGCGTGAGCGTCGAAAACCGGAAGCAGGGACTGCCTCGAATCGACCATCTCCGAGTTGCTCCCGTGGTGATCCGGTCCCTGTCCATCGAGCCGCTCCTGGAATCGCTCGGCAGGATCGACCTCTCCGGGATCGGCTGGGTCATCGTCGGAGGGGAGAGCGGTCCGGGCGCGCGACCAGTTCAGGAATCCTGGGTCCTGGAGATCCGCGATCAGTGCCGGGAGGCAGGGGTTCCCTTCTTCTTCAAACAGTGGGGAGGGAGACAGAAATCGCGGACCGGTCGGGAGTTGGGTGGCCGGACGTATGACGAGATGCCGCGCCGCGAATCCCAGGCGACTGTGGACCCTGGGTTGCTCCGACGCACGCTGCTGGAATTCATCGCCCCACCGCCGTCTCCCGATCCAACACCTCCAGCGTCTGGTAATACAACGCATCCGCCTCTTCGCGGCTGTTGCCGATGGCAGTGAGGCCCAGCTTGCCGAACTCGGAGACGGCGCCGATGAGGTGGAAGAGGACGCCCGAGTCGTTGCGATAGGCTGTAGTGGAGGCGGTTTTCGGTGAGGATGTCGATCAGGTCTTCGGGCATCAGGCCGCGGTAGGTGTCGGAGCGGAGGTTGTCGGTGGCCCGGTAGTACTTGGTGAGGCCCGTGGGTGAGAAGAAGAGGCCGGTCTCGGGGTCGAGGTGGCCGCCGGTCAGGAACTGGAGGGCGAGGTAGGGGTGGGTGGTGCCGCCCATCCGCAGGTTGATCTCCAGCGCCGCGAGGCTTCCAGGGCGTCGCCCGGCTCGTTCGCGCCAGAGCAGGAAGTCCACGGCGAAGCGGCTCACGACTCCCTGCTGGGCGAGGACCTCGCCGATCCGCATCGCCGCTTCCTGGATGGCCATCCGGTATTCGTCCCGGGCCGGGAAGCTGCAGCCGAGGAACACCTGGTCCGAGGGGCCGCCCAGGATCTGGTCGTGGGTGGAGATCGGCAGCACGTCGCCGTGCGGGGCTGATGCGGAGCTGGGTGCTCGGTGACACCTTCTCCGGCGCGTCGATGAACTCCTCGACGATGCCGCCCATGCTGCGTGAACTTGTCGAAGTATTCTTCGAGGGTCTCGTTGGTCACCGAGAGCTCGAGGCGGTGCAAGGCCTCCCGGATCACGGCCCGGCCGGTCGCCTCCGGATAGCGGAAGATGGCGTTGCCCTCGCCCGAGAAGCTGTCGTTCAGCTTGACCACGGCCTTGCGCAGGCCCGGCCGCCGCGCCGCCAGCTCGATCAGCGCCTCTTCGACCTCGGACTTGGTGCTGCAGGTCCTCGAAGCCTTCGGGCAGCGGCACCCCGGCCTCGCGGAAGACCTTGCGGCTGCCCGATTTGGTGCCGAGATGGGCGAGGTCGGGGTCGACAGCCGTTGAGCGGGATGCCCAGCAGCACGGCGAGCTTGCGCTCGAGCCGGCGTCGAGTTGAAGACGGTGAGGTAGGCGCGCGAACGGGTCGTGGATCCCTTCGCGAATGCGCTCGATCAGGCGCGGCCGTTCGAGGATCTTCTCGGTGAGCGAGCGCGGCGAGGCGTCGTGGGCGCAGAGCAGCGTGAGGCGCGAGCGGGCGTGGCTCGCGGGGATGCCGGCCAGGAGCTGGAAGTAGTAGTCGAGGATCATCGGGTGCACGGGCTGGGAGGTGACGTAGACCATCCGCGCCCGCGGGTTGCGCAGCCGGATGAGGAGGAAGAGCAGGCGCTCCTCGTAGAAGCTCGCGCCGTCGATCTTCTTGAGCTCGCTCTGGTCGAGGGTCATGGAGGGGACGACGACGGAGGTGTGGGGCTCCTCGTCGCGCAGCATGAGCGCGTCCCATACGGCCTGGAGCCGGGGCTGGAGCTCCCGGAACGCGGCGATCTCGGCTTCGGGAGTGAGGTCTGCGGCAAAGGGTGGCTTTGGAATCACGGCGTCTCTCCGCCCGGTCGATCCGAGCGGAGAGTATAGGAATCCGCAGAGGCGGTCCAACCCCCTCAGACGGGCTGGCCGTCGTCCTGGAGGACCGTCAGGCTGGCGCCGTAGGTGTTGGCGACGTAGAGCACTCCCGTGGCCGTGTTGGCGCAGATCCCCTCGGGACCCTGGCCGACCCCGACCGTCTGAATGGCGGTGTTGCTGTTGCCGTCGATCACGCTCACTGTGTTGTCGGAGTAGTTCGCGGTGTAGACGCGGTTCAGGTTGGGACTGACCACCACCACCTGCGGGTAGCCTCCGACCGTGATCGAGCCTGTCACCCGGTTCGTCGCACCGTCGATCACCTGGACGGCGCTATCGAGCAGGCTGGTGGTGTAGACAGTGTTCGTCAACGGGTTGACGGCCACGCCGCAGGAGTTGATGTCGAGGGGGATGCGGGTGGTGATCTCGTAGCTCGACCCGTCGAGGACGTAGAGATGGAAACCCGACTGTGCGCCGTCGTAGATGACGGTGTAGACGAGGTTGGTCTCCGCATTGACGGCGATGTAATAAGAGCCCACGCCCATCGGGATCACCTTCACCAGCTTGTTGGTGGCACCGTTGACGACCGCCACGCCGCCGCTGCTGCTGCCGTTGATGGAGACGAAAATCATGTTGGTCCGCGTGTTGACGGCGGCTCCCCAGCACGCATTCCCGTCGAGGGACACCTGCGTGGTCACCGTATTGGTGGCGCCGTCGATGACGCCGAGCTCGAAGTCCCACCAGTTGCAGACGTAGATGGTATTGGTCAGCTCGTTGACCGCCATGCCCTGCGACTGGGCCTGCGGTTGGGGGTCAGCTTTGAACTGGGTGGTGATCTGATTCGTCGCGCCGTCGATCACGGAGAGCAGGGCGTACATGTCGACCGAATAGAAGGTATTGGTGGACGAATTCACAACGGTGTACTGCGGATGTCCGCCGATGTCGATCGTCGTGACCGTACTCACCGGACCACTCGTCGCGGCGGCGGCGAGGCGCCGGGAGGATCGCCGGACGAAACTGGGCGCGAAGCCGGGGCGGAGGCTGGTGGACGGCGGTGCCTCAGTCAAGATGGCCATCGTTGTCTCCTCTTTGGGATGGATCGTTGAAAAACGGTTCGAGGAGAGCCCACTGCAACGAGCGGGCCATGGCTTGCACGGGGGAAAAGAGCGGTCAGGAAGGGTTTCGACGTGTTGGCTGACATGTCACCGACATGTCAGCCTGCGGTCAACCTGCGGTCAGGTGGTCCTCGTGGAGGCCGGTCGAAAATCCCAGCGATTCCGTGCGCAGCCGCACCTGGCGCTGGAGTTGGAAGCGCAGGGGGCCGAGGAGGGTGTAGTCCGAGGTGAGCCGGAGCCGGGCGTCGGAGTCCTCGTCCGGATAGGCGCGGGTCAGGCTCTCCCGGCGCTCGGCCGCCCACTCTTCGGTCACCTCGCCGCGTTCGACCTTGCGCTCCAGGATGAGGCGCTGGCGGGCGCGGTCCACGATCTCGGGATGGTGATTGACGCCGAAGACCCGCGGCATGGCGCCGCCCGGGTCGCGGGCGAATTCCAGCATGGTCAGCGCCTCGCCCGGAGGACCGCCGACGCCGAGCGTCTCCCAGCCGATGGGCACGGTTCCGGACGGGAAGGCCCCGGCGCGCGGAATCAAATCGAAAAGGCGGTTGTCGAGCACGCGCAGCCGGCCGTCGTCCTCCAGCTCTTCGCCGAAGCGGCGGAACCAGGGGTGGGTCACGGATTCGGGCGCCAGCACGTTCTCCAGCACGCCGGTGCTCTTGCCCCCCTTCTCCGGACCGCGCAGCACGGGCCGGGCCAGACCCGACCAGTGGCAGAGCACGCCGAAGGTGTGGCAGACGGCGAGGAGAGACGCGGTCTCGTCGTCGAGGATGTCGTCGAAGAGCCGGTAGAGGGGCGTCTGCCAGGAGGGGTCCTCGCGGATGCCCTGGCTGTAATCGGACGCGCCGTCGTTGGCATGGGGATCGAGATGGCCCGGGCCGCCGGTGCCGAGGTAGAGCGCGAAGCGCCGGCCCGGGGGCTCGGGGATCTGCCCTGAGCGGCGGACGTCGAACGACAGGGCGCGCACCCGCACCCCCGTCTCCTCGGCCACAGGCAGGAGCTCACAGGCGACGTCGAGCAGACCGTGGACGAGACTGTCGTGGCCGAGGTTCGGCCAGCCGTGGTTCATGTCGAGCACGGCGACGTCGACGATCTGGGGATCGGCGGGAGGCAGGTCCTCCGGCCGCTCCACCCGGACGTAGTCGAAGGCGCCGCACGGCGCGTCCCCCGCGCGGTCGGAGGCGCAGAAGTAGGGACTTCCAGGGAGCTTGTGGCGACAAAGAAAAGCCATGGTTCGATGCAGAGAGCCTACAGGAAACCAGGGGCGGGAGGGAAGCTCCCGCCCCCGGAAGGATCACCGGAGGCCTATTGCAACAACCGTTCCTACCGGCGGAGCCCGTCATCCAGCTTGCGGGCGGCCTCCAGCACGGGAACGATGCGGGGGCCGGCGTTGCGCACCAGCACGACGACGTTCTCCCGCGCGAAGAGGAGCGTCTGCTCGCCGTGGACGAAAGCGATCTCGCCGATGGCCGCGGCTCCTTTCGCCCTTTCGACCTGCGGCGACTCGAACTGCCCCAGGACCTCGAGCAGTTGCTCGCGCGCGGCGGCCGGGGAGGTACACTGCCAGATCTCCACCGACAGCACCGCGCCCTCGTCTCCCGCCCACAGGGTGCGAATCCCGCCGGGCCGATTCCTTTCCTCTGCGGGCAGGGGATCGAGGCGCTGCAGTCGCCACCCCGGAAGGAGCTGCTCGTCGGCTCTCACCACCAGCGGCGGGGTCTCCGGCCGGCCGGCGGCGGGCGTCCCCCACTCGTCCCAGCCGTAGCGCTTCCTCAGCCGCTCCAGACGTTCCGCGTTCATCTCCGGCCTCCTTCCGTTTCAGGCGACAGCTCTGCGCTGCCGGCTTCCGGGGTTGGGTTCGCAATTCGGACGGCCCGCAGCGGCGGCCAGACGATCGCGGTAGAGCCCCGCGCCGATGCCCCCGAACTTCAGGTTCACGGGCTGCAGCGGGGTATGAGGGGCCGTGGCGGGATCGGCATCGCCGTCGACCTGGAGGCAGGCGTCGTAGACCGCCTCGTTCTCCGTGCAGGCGTCTTTCCAGGCCACCTCGTGGTAGCTGAAAGCTCCCCAGCCGCAGGCCGTCTGCCAGTCCGTCGAGCCGATCGCCAGCAGGGGGTTGAGGTCGAATCCCCAAAAAAGGCTTCCCACGGGCGGCTCCATCCGCGACTGCCAGAGGTCGGCGCCGAGGACGTTGGCGAACGTCGAGACGATCGTGGCGCAGTCGGTACAGTTCACGTAGATCCCGTTGCCCATGCCCCCTTTGAGCCGTTCGAGGAAGTGTGTGGCGTCGAAGCTGCTCCCGACCGCGTAGTGGGTGGAGCCGCCGCCGGGGCAGTCGTAGGTGACGATCGACGGCCCGAGATCGTAGACGGCGTGGGTGATCCGCTTCGCGACCTCGCCGGGCGTCTTGGCGAGGAACGCCCACTTGCAGGCGTAGTCCAGCACTTCGGTCCACGGGAGCTGGGTGCTGCCCGCCGCCTGCGTCCAGGGGGCCTTCGGCATCTCGGCCAGGACGTAGATGCGGTGCTGGGTCGTCTCGAAATCCGTCCACGACCCGCCCTTGGAACGATACTGCCAGCGCCAGGTCGTGGTGCGGGCTCCCACGCCTGCCTTCTGAATGTCCACGTTTTTGAGCTCGAACGGCTCGAAGCCCGTGACTCCGCCCGCGGGGAAGGTCACCGTGCGCGCCTTCACCTCGCCCAGGACGTTGCCTTGTAGCAGGCGGACCAGCAGCTTGAGGATCCAGGCCAGCCAGGCGAGACAGCCGCCCGGACCGGGATGCCGCTGGTAGGTGGGATCCAGGGCCCGGATCTCGACGCTGCCGGGATTGGTATCGAGAGACCGGAGCTTGACCTGGATGGTGATCGTCTGCCCCTGGGTCTCCTTCATGGCATAGGCGGCCGGCGAGTCCTCGGGATTGACGCTCACCCCCCACTGCCATTCCGGCACGGTCACCGCCTGCGTGGCGTTACGGCGGATCATCAAGGCGTCCGCGGTCGCCGCTCCGGGATCGTGATTGAATTTGATCGCTTCCAGGCGCACGCTCACGGCCGCCCTCCTTTCCCAGTCCGCTCAGCAGGCGAACGGCGACCGGAGAAAGTTACATCCCGCCTTTCCAACCTGCTCCGCGCAGGACCTTCCCCGGCAGCGCGCCCGTCATCTTGCCGCCGTCGATCACGGGCACGCCGTTGACCAGCACGTAGTCCATCCCCTGCGAAAGCTGATTGGGATTTTCGAACGTGGCGAGGTCGCGCACGGTCTCGGGATCGAAGACCACGACGTCGGCCCACATCCCGGTCTTGAGCACGCCGCGGTCGGCGAGGCGCAGGCGGGCGGCGGGGAGGGCGGAGAACTTGCGGATGGCCTCCTCCAGGCTGAGCTTCTTCTCCTCGCGCACGTATTTGCGCAGGATGCGCGGAAAGGTGCCGTAGGCCCGCGGATGGGGGTGCTGCTCGCCCAGCAGGCCCTCGGTCGAGGTGCCCTCGGAGTCGTTGTTGATCGACGTCCAGGGCTGCGTCAAGGCGAGGGCCACGTCCGGCTCGGACATGGCGAACACGGCGACGCCGGTGAAGGCCTGGTCCTGGATGAGGATGTCGAACAGCTCGTCGATAGGGTCCTTGCCCGCGGTCTTCGCGGCCGCGGCCAGGGTCTTGCCCACCAGGGGTTTGAGCGCGGGATTGTTCAGTGAGCAGAGGAGGATGGCCTCGGGCCCGGGGATCTCCTGCCACTCATTGTCCCAGGCGGAAGACGGGGTCTCCATATCCTTGCGGATGCGCGCCCGCATGGCGGGATCGCGGAGGCGGGCCAGGAGCTTTTCGGTGCCGCCGTCATGGGCCCAGGGCGGCACGAAGGCGGCGAGGCCGTTGTACCAGGCGGGATAGGCGTAGGTGTCGGCCGCGATATCGACTCCCCCGCGGCGAGCGGCTTCGATCTTCGCCACCACCTCAGGCATCCGCCCCCAGTTGCTCTTGCCCGCCACCTTGAGGTGCCAGATCTCGACCGGGATGTGCGCCTCGCGGCCGATGCGGATGGCCTCGTCGAGAGCCGTCAGGATGCCGTCCCCCTCGCTCCGCATGTGGGTGGCGTAGATGCCGCCATAGCGCGCGGCCTCGGTGGCGAGAGCGATCAGCTCCTCGGTCTTCGCATAGGGAGCGGGAGGATACTGGAGCGACGTCGAGACTCCGACGGCTCCCTGCTCCATGGCCTCGCGCACCAGGGCGCGCATCTTGTCGAGCTCGGCCGGGGACGGCTGCTTGTCGTCGTCGCCCAGCACCATGCGCCGCACCTGGGTGGCGCCCACGTAGTTGGCGACGTTGATCCCGATCCCCTGCTTCTCCAACCGGGTGAAATACTGGTCGTAGGTGTGCCAGTTGGCCGTGATGTGGAGGTGCTCGTAGCCCAGCTTGTCGGCTTCGATCAGGGCGTCGGACTGCGGCGCCGCGGATCCGCCCTCGCCCGTGATCTCGGTGGTGATCCCCTGATAGATCTTCGACGGCAGCCGCGGCTCCACGAGGATGGTCAGCTCCGACTGCCCCAGCATGTCGACGAACCCGGGAGCCACCACCTTGCCCGCCACGTCGATCGTCCGCCTGGCCGGAGCGTCCCCGAGATGGCCGATCGCGGCGATGCGGCCGCCTCGAATGGCCACATCGCCCGCATACCAGGGCGAGCCCGTGCCATCCACGATGCGGCCGTTCTTGATCACCAGGTCGTATTGGGCCTCCTGCGCGGCGAGGCACGCCGCGGCGAGAAACAGCATCAAGCAGGGGAGCAGCCAGCTCTTCATGATCTCTCCTTTGGCCGGCGACTATACTCGATCCCATGAGCATCGATCGCGACGAGCTGATCCGCCGCACCGCCGAGCACGTCCGCCGCACGCTCGACGGCGAGCCCTCCGGCCACGACTGGTGGCACGTCTACCGGGTGTGGAAGAGCGCCCAGGTGATCGCGAGGGAGGAGGGGGCAGATGGCTTCGTGGTCGAGCTCGCCGCGCTCCTCCACGACCTCTCGGACCGCAAGCTCAACGGCGGCGACATCACCCTCGGACCCAGAGTGGCCCGCGAGTGGCTCACGGCGCAAGGGGTGGAGGCGGAGGTCGTGGAGCACGTGGGCGAGATCATCGCCGATCTGTCGTTCAAAGGCGCGGGCGTGCCCACGCCCATGCGCACCCTGGAGGGGAAGGTGGTGCAGGACGCCGACCGGCTGGACGCCCTGGGGGCCGTCGGCATCGCCCGCTGCTTCGCCTACGGCGGCCACAAGGGGCGCATGCTTCACGATCCCGAGCAATCTCCCGAGATGCACCAGAGCGCCGAGAGCTACTACGCCAACACGGGGACGGCCATCAACCACTTCTACGAGAAGCTCCTGCTTCTGGCCGAGCGCATGAGCACCGCGGCCGGCCGCCGGATCGCCCAGGGGCGCCACGCCTTTCTGGAGGAGTTCCTCGACCGCTTCCATGCCGAGTGGGAGGGACGCGACTAGGTTGGCTGCAACTCTTTCCGCGCTGCGACGTAAGATATGCCGCAGCGTTCCTTCGGAAAGGATGGAACCTTGATCCACGCCGAGACCCTGACCAAGAAGTTCGGAGACAAGACCGCCGTCGACGGCATCTCCTTCACGGTCGAGGGGGGAGAGATCTACGGGCTCCTGGGACCGAACGGGGCCGGGAAGACGACGACCCTCTCCATGCTGAGCGGCCTCCTGAAGCCGGATTCGGGCCGCATCACCTTCGACGATATCGATCTCGCCAGCGATCCGATCCGCTTCAAGAGCCAGCTCGGGATCGTGCCGCAGGACGTCGCCGTCTACGAAGAGCTGTCGGCGATCGAGAACGTCCGCTTCTGGGGCAGCCTCTACGGTCTCTCGGGAAAAGTCCTCGGCCAGGCGGTGGAAGAGGCTCTGGGGCGGGTGGGGCTCTCCGGCCGGGCGCGCGACGCGGTCAAGACCTACTCGGGCGGGATGAAGCGGCGCCTCAATCTCGCTCTCGGGCTCGTCCACTCGCCGCGCGCCCTGCTCCTCGACGAGGTGACGGCGGGGATCGATCCGCAGGCGCGGGCCAGCATTCTCGACGTGGTGCGCGCCGTGGCCGACGCTGGCACGGTGGTGATCTATACCACCCACTATCTGGAAGAAGCCGAACGGCTGTGCGATCGGATCGGCATCGTCGATCACGGGCGATTGCTTGCCGAAGGCACGCTCGACGAGCTCAAAGCCCGGCTCGGCGAGGAAGAAATGGTTACGCTGTGGGGCCGCTTCACAGCGGACACGGCGCAGGCTGCCCTCGCCGGTCTACCGGCGGTGCGGGTGATCTCGGCCGAAGAGGGGCGGGTGGCTTTCGCGGCCGGAGGCCAGGGAGCGGCCGGGCTCCTGGGGACGATCTATGGCAAGGGTTTGATGATCGAGCGGGTGGCCATCGAGCCGCCCAGCCTGAATGCCCTCTTCCTCAAGCTGACCGGGCGGGAGCTGCGCGACTGATGCGCCTCCTCCTCGCCATGGTGGGCAAGGACCTGCGGCGGCGCGCCCGCTCGCCGTTGCCGGTAGTCCTATTGCTCCTCTTTCCCCTGATCTTCTCCGGGCTCATCGCCCTCACCTTCGGCGGCGGCGAGACCAGGGTGCCGAAAGTCCATCTGTTGATCGAAGACCGCGACGGCGGGCTGGTGGGCCAGCTCGTGACCGCGGCTTTCCAGCAGGGGGACGCGCAGAAATATTTTGAGGTGAAAAAGGTGGAGAAGGTCGCCGGCGATGGTGGCGCCTTGTTGGAGAAGGAGGAGGCCACAGCGCTCCTCCGTCTGCCGGCCAATCTCTCGGCCGACCTGCTCGCCGGCCGGCCGGCGAAGATCGAGCTGGTGAAGAGCCCCGCTCAATCCATTCTTCCCGACGTCGCCGAGCAGGTGACCACGGTGCTCGCCGAAGGGCTCTCCTCCGCCTCGCGGCTGTTGCGCGGTCCGCTGGATCAGATTCGATCATCCACTGGCAGTCCCTCCGATCAGCGAGTGGCCGACGTCGCCGTCCAGATCAATCAGGTGGTGACGCGATCCACGCCGTACGTGTTCCCGCCGGTGATCACCTTCACGACGGCGACCCGGCCGGAGCCAGGCTCCGGAAAAAAGCCCGCGGGCGCTTCTCCCACCCCGTCGGTCTTTCTTTTCATGTTGCCGGGGATTTCGGTCTACTCCTTGTTCAGCCTGGCGGATCAGATGATGCGCGACCTGCTGGTGGAAGCGAGGCTCAAGACCCTGCGGCGTCAGCTCGCCGGACCGATCACGGCGGGGCAAGTGCTGGCCGGCAAAGCGCTGGCGACGGCGGCCGTGGCCGCGCTTTCGCTCCTCATCCTCTCGGCGATTGGCGCAGCAGTGGCGCCTCGCGGCGTGAATCTCGCAGGTTTTCTCCTCCTCTCGATCGCCGTGGTCATGGCGGCGACGGGTTTCGCTTCCGCCGTCTTCGGCCTGGCCCGCGGCGAGAAGCAGGGCGCCACGCTCGCAAGCCTGGTGTCGCTGTTGATGGCGTTCGCGGGCGGGGCCTTCATTCCGCTCAACAGTCTGCCAGGGGTGATGCGGGCGCTGTCGCCGTTCTCGCTGATCTATTGGGCGGCCTCGGGGTACCAGAAGCTGGTGGTGGCGGGGGAGGGATTGCGGTCGGTGCTCCCCAACGTCGCCATCCTGGCTGGAGCGGGGCTCCTGCTCCTCGCGCTCTCGGCGCCGCTCTGGCAGCGCCGCCTTCTGCGGGGAGAGCTGGCGTGAGCCCCCAGCCCTCGATCACCCGGCAGATCGCCGTGCTCGCCAGCAACGACCTGCGTCTCGCCATGCGCGACCACGCCGCGTTCATCTGGATGCTCCTGCTGCCGCTCGCTCTGATGTGGATGTTCGGATCGATGAACCGCGGTGGTGCTCCTCCCAAGGCGAGCCTGGGGGTGGAGGACCGGGACGGTGGCTGGCTGGCGCGATCCCTGGTGAAAGAGCTCGCCGGAGAGCGGCTCGAGCTGACCGAGATCCGGCCTGGAAGCCCGGGAAGCCAGAAGGCACCCTCTCGCACGCTGATCATTCCGCAAGGTTTCACCGCGAACGCCCTCGCGGGGCATCAGCAGACGTTGCGATTGGAAAAATCGAGCGATTCGAGCGAAGAATTCAGCCTGGCGGCCGAGGCGCACATCGTGCGGGCGATCGTGCGCATCGTCGGCCGCCTGGCCGAGGTCGGTCCGCCGGCCGCGAGCGATCCTCGAGGAGAAGAGCAGCGACGGGCCTTCGCGGCGCTCGGCTCGCGCCCTCCCCTGGTGAGCGTGGCGGTCTCGACCGCCGGCGGCGGGCACGCGGTGCCGCAGGGGTTCGCCCAGAGCGTTCCGGGGACGCTCACCATGACCGTGCTGATGATGACGTTGATCTATGGCGCCGTCTTCCTCACGCTTGAAAAACGGCAGGGGATGATCCGTCGCCAGTCCACGTTGCCCCTGCCGCGGGGCGCGGTCTACCTCGGCAAGCTCGCCGGGCGGCTGCTCATCGCCGGCGCGCAGGCCGTGCTCCTCCTCCTCGCCGGGCGGTACCTCTTCCACGTTTCCTGGGGCTCGTCGCCCGGCGGTCTCGCGCTCCTCCTCGGCTCCTACCTGCTGGCCGTGGCGGCGCTCTCCACTTTTATGGGCGCAATCCTTTCGACGCCGGAGCAGGCCTCGGTGATCGGCTGGATCTCGAGCATGGTCCTCGCCGCCCTGGGCGGCTGCTGGTGGCCGAGCGAAGTGATGCCCCGCTGGCTCTGGCAGGCGGCGCACGTGCTGCCGACCCCCTGGGCCATGGAGGGCCTCCACTCCCTGATCTCCTTCGGGCACGGAATCGAGGCCGTAGTGGTTCCAGCGGCCGTGCTGCTGGGGTTTGCGGCGCTCTTCGCTGTTCTGGGATCGCGGCTCCTGCGTGCTGAGTAGCACCAGAATGGGCTTCAGTCCTTTAGGTCCCTTGCTTTGCAGGGTCTTCATCGCTGCGCGAGACCGGCTTCGAAAGCGCCGACGTCCTCGTAATAACGGCGCGCAACCTCGGCCTGAGCCGGATTCGTGTAGATCTCGGGCACGGGATGATCGATCAGCTTCACGATGGCTGCGGCCACCTCTTCGGCGGACTGCGGCTTCATCACTCCCGGGGGCGGTGCGACCGCCGGCGTCCTTCCCAGGGCGTTGCCGGCGAACTCCGTGGCCACGAGCCCTGGCATGACGACCGAAACGTGGATGTTCGGATACTCCCGCCGCAGATCCATCCGCAGATTGGCCGTGAGCGAATTGAGAGCGGCCTTCGACGCGCTGTAGACCGATCGGATGGTGGCGAGGGGGACCCGCGCGAGAAACGAGGAGACGTTGACGAGGTGACCCGTCCCCCGCTCCTTGAAGTGAGGGACGATGGCCTGCATGCCATACAGGGCGGATTTCAGGTTGACGGCCATGATCTCGTCCACGTCCTCGTCCGTGAGGTCGAGGACGGGCCGTCCGATCCCGCGCCCGGCGTTGTTGATCCACACGTCCACGTGCCCGAACCTCTCGATCGCCCGATCGCGCAGGCGCTCGACGTCCTCGCGCCGGCGGACGTCCGTGACCACGGCGAGCGTCTCCGGTCCGCACTGGGACGCCACCTCCCCGAGCTCGGCCTCCCTCCGCGCCGCGAGCGCCAGCCGATGCCCCTGAGCCGCGAGCTGCCGCGCCAGCTCGGCTCCGATCCCGCTGCTAGCTCCCGTGATGACGATGATTTTGCTGGACATACCCATGCCCTCCCGTGCCCCATCCTATCGGACTACAGCCACCGCCGCACTCGCCGCCTGTAAGCGTCGTACTCCTCCGGGAACGCGCTCGCCAGATACCGCTCCTCCCGGGCGATCACCAGGCGGTCGATCGCGAGGAGGACGAGCGGCAGGAAGAACAGCGGCCACCACGTGTTCACCAGAAGCTCCAGCCCGGTATATCCGAGCGCGAACGCGAGATACATGGGATTGCGGGAGATCCGGTAAGGACCGTTCGTGACCAGGGCGGACGCTGGACGGTTGGGGATAAAGGTGGTGCGCGCCCGGCCGAACCTGAAGAAGGCGGACCCCGCGAGCCCGAGGAACGTCAACAAGAGCACCAGCCCGGCGGTCAGGACCACTCCGCGAGCCGTCCCCTGTCCTGGCTCGGTGATGAACAGTGGCCACTTGCGCTGGAGCAGCAGCCCGGCGATGAATGCCGCCGCGTAGACGAACGGTGGCGGGAAGTTGACGCCGGCGTGCGGTGGAGGCTGGATCTCGGCCATGGGGTTCGTTCCTCCTGTCGGGACCGGCACGCCGGATGCATCAACCCTTGTAGTCTACAGGGTTGGAGGTGTGCCCATGCCCACGACCAGCATCGGCTTCGAGACTCTGCGCAATGGGATGGTCGATCGCCAGATCGCCGGCCGTGGCGTGCGGGACCGGCGGGTGTTGGAGGCGATGCGGACCGTCCCCCGCGAGGCGTTCGTCCCCGAGAAGATCGCGGAGTTTGCCTACGACGATACGCCGCTGCCCATCGGCCAGGAGCAGACGATCTCCCAGCCCTATATCGTGGCCCTCATGGCCGCGGCCCTGGAGCTGCGGCCGGAGGACAAGGTCCTGGAGATCGGCGCGGGCTCGGGGTATGCGGCGGCGGTGCTCTCACGCATTGCGCGGGAGGTCTATGCCATCGAGCGGCATGAGTCGCTCGCCCGCGAGTCCCAGGCCCGGCTGGCGCGGCTTGGGCTGACCAACGTGCACGTCTTTCACGGC
The DNA here is from genome assembly GCA_963712665.1 of Thermoanaerobaculaceae bacterium. Lineage (GTDB taxonomy): Bacteria > Acidobacteriota > Thermoanaerobaculia > Multivoradales > UBA5704 > DATARR01. The sequence continues at coordinate 172,504 of CAVQIV010000001.1, forward strand.
GATGGCACGCTGGGATGGCCCGATCAGGCGCCGTACGACGGCGTCGTGGTGGCGGCGGGCGGACCCGAGATCCCCCCGGCGTTGCTCGCTCAGCTCGCGGTCGGCGGCCGGCTGGTGATCCCCATCGGGCCTGATCCCCGCACCCAGGACCTCGTGCGGGTGCGCCACCGGCCGGACGGCAGCTACGTCCGCGAAGACCTGGGTGCCGTGCGCTTCGTGCCCTTGATCGGGGTCCAGGGCTGGGCCGAGGCATGAGGTGCATGGGATGCCGGAGACGTATCCGTTTGGATTGTGAGGGGGTGCCCCAGCTCTTATTCTGTCGAAAGTCCGGATTGGGTGAACAGTTCCTCGAGCTCAGCGATCAGCGGAGGAAGATCGTCCAGAACGGTATCCCAGACACGATCCAGGTCAATGTCAAAGTAGGCGTGGATCATCCGGTTGCGCATTCCTACAATATCCCGCCAGGGAAGCTGAGGAGCGAGCTTCTGGGTCTCGCTGCTGACACGGGAGGCCGCCTCTCCGACGATCTCGATACATTTCACGATGGACAGCGCGAGCATCCGATCACGGCTCAGATCTTCTCGGCTGCGATTCGAAGCAAAGGATACGGCCTCTCGTGACGCGTCGAGCATGTGCTGCAAGCGGATCGCATCATCCTTCTGCATACTGGACCTGGGCCTCTCGCAAGACATCCTCGCGGAAATAGCGGCTGAGATCCGCAGGAGTCCTCAGATCGGCTTTGCGGCCGAGGAGGTCCGAGAGCTCCCGCTCGATCTTCGCCATTTGGATCAGCCCGACGCGGTATCCAGGCTGAAACTCCACGAGCACGTCGACGTCGCTGTCCGGCCGGAGTTGATCCCGCAGGATGGATCCGAACAGCGACAGCTTCCGGATGTGCCGTCGCCGGCAGAATTCGGTCAACTCGACCTGCGGTATCTGGATTGCGAGCTTCTGGGTCATGGTCCTGTACCTCCAATCCTGTGTCTCCTCCAGGGGAGCGACAGCAGGAGCAGGATACAGCATTGCGCCGCTCTTCTCCCACAGGCCTCATGCTTGCATGTAGAATCTTCTAAGCCTTGCGGGTAACGGCGCATGATGCGCCGGACTTCGCAATCGGCGAGGAGGAAAGATGATGAGGAACAGGTATTTCCCATTGCTGATCTGTCTGGGGCTTGTGCTCTTCTCCCAGATGGCCATGGCCCAGACTCCCGGGCATGGCTGCCAGATGTCGGTCCAGGCTCTTGCCCGGGCCGTCGAGCCCGTGACTCGCCTGATCCCCGAGCAGCCCGCCAACCTTCCCGACGGCCTGATCCCGGACCCCACCGCCAAGGCCGTCATCGGCGACTGCTGCCCGAACAACAACGTCGCGCTCTGCGATCCTCCGCCGGCAGGCTGGCACGTCCGCTGTGATCGCCCGCAGTGCGAGACGGGCGCGCTCTCGTGTCTCTACTGGCATTAAAAGTCGGCTGCCGAAGGACCTAAGGGACAGCAGGGACTGCAAGGACGTTGAGGTTGTTTGCCTTATTTGTCCTTCTTGTCCCTGATGTCCCTGTTGTCCTTTCCCCCGGTCCCCTTGGAGTAGACTCCCCGGCACCATGAACCGAACCCGAGGGGATCTCTATCCATGAATCCTTTGAAGCCTTTACTGCCCTTCCTCTGTCTCGGCCTCGCCTGCCTGCCGGCTCCTGCTGCGGCGGCGGATGAGGCGGCTCGCCTGCACGACCTGTTTCATCGCGAGTGGGAGCTCCGTCTGAAGGAGGATCCCACGTTCGCCACCATCGTGGGCCGGCACGAGTACGACGACCGTCTGCCCTCCGTGACGCCGGAGGACCTCGCCCGCCGGGCTGCCGCGGCCAAGGGTTTCCTCGCCGAGCTCGCGGCCATCGACCGCAGCCGGCTATCCGGCGAAGACCTCGTCAACTACGACATCTTCCACGACCAGCTCCAGGATGGGCTCACCTCCTGGGAGCTGGGCGAGGACCAGATGCCGATCAATGCCGACTCGGGCTTTCACTCCGAGTTCTCCCGCCTGCCCGAGGTGGTGCCGCTCGCCACGGTGAAGGACTACGAGAACTACGTCAGCCGGCTGCGGGCCTGGCCGCGGTTCGTGGAGCAGCAGATCGGCGAGATGCGTCTGGGCATCCAGCGCGGCTTCACCGTGCCGCGGGCCGTGCTCGACGGCTATGAGGGGACCATCACGGCCCACGTGGTGGACGATCCCGAGAAGAGCGTCTTCTGGAAACCGTTCACGCGCTTCCCCGCCTCGCTGCCCGAAGCCGACCGCGAGCGCCTGCGGAAGGAAGGGCGGCAGGCGGTGATGGAAAGCGCCGTGGCCGGCTACCGGGCGTTCCTGGATTTCTATCGCAAGGAATACCTGCCGCACGCCCGCACGACGCTCGCCGCCCTGGACATGCCCAACGGCCGCGCCTTCTACAAGCAGCAGATCCGGCACTACACCACCCTGGACCTCTCGCCGGAAGAGATCCACAAGATCGGCCTCGCCGAAGTGGACCGGATCTCCAAGGAGATGGCGGAGGTGATGAAGCAGACGGGCTTCCAGGGGGATTTCGCCGCCTTCGTCCAGTTCCTGCGCACCGATCCCCGCTTCTACGCCAAGACGCCGCAGGAGCTGCTGGAGCGCTCGGCCTGGGTGGCCAAGACGATCGACGGCAAGCTGCCGAGCCTGTTCAAGACGCTGCCCCGCCTCCCCTACACGGTGCAGCCGGTGCCGGACTCGATCGCGCCCAAGTACACCTCCGGCCGCTACGTGGAGCCCCCCCAGGGGAGCACGCGGCCGGGCATCTACTGGGTGAACATCTACAAAGTGGAGACCCGGCCGCTCTACAACGTCGAAGCGCTGACGCTGCACGAGGCCGTGCCGGGCCACCACCTGCAGATCGCCCTCAGCCGCGAGCTGACGGACCTGCCGGATTTCCGGCGCTACTCCTACATCTCGGCCTTCGGCGAGGGCTGGGGGCTCTATTCCGAATGGCTGGGGCTGGAGGCCGGGATCTACACCGATCCCTACAGCAACTTCGGCCGCCTGAGCTACGAGATGTGGCGCGCCTGCCGGCTGGTGGTGGACACCGGGGTCCACTCCATGGGCTGGACGCGCAAGCAGGCCCAGGACTACCTCGCCTCGCACACGGCGCTCCCCCTCCATGAAGTGGAGACCGAGGTAGACCGCTACATCTCCTGGCCCGGCCAGGCCCTCGCCTACAAGCTGGGGGAGCTCAAGATCAGAGAGCTGCGGAAGCGCTCCGAGCAGGCCCTGGGACCCCGCTTCGACGTGCGCGAGTTCCACGACGTGGTGCTGGGCAGCGGCGCCGTACCGCTGAACGTCCTCGAAAAGAACGTGGACCGGTGGATCGAGCAGCAGCAGCGAGGGGCGGCGGCGCAGTGACCCTGGCTCGCTCGCACCGCTGGGTGGATCACACCTCGGAGGTGCAGCTCCAGGTGGAAGCGGAATCCTTCGCAGGATTGGCGGCCGAGGCAGGGCGGGCTCTGGGCTTGCTGATGTTGCGGGGTGCCTCCGCTGAGGTCGCAGGACCGGAGCGGAGGCTCGAAGTCTCGTCCGTCGATCGCAACGCTCTGCTGGTGGACTGGCTGAACGAGATCCTGTTCGTGGCCGAGACGGAACGCTGGGTGCCGGTGGAGCTCGTGGTGGAGGAAGCCTCCCCCACACGGCTGCGGGTCGCGGCGCGCGGGGTTCCGGTGGAGGAGGTGCCGTCCAGCGTCAAGGCGGCGACGTTTCATGGTCTGAGCGTGGAGGAGCAGGACGGCTCCTTCCGGGCGGAGGTGATCTTCGACGTATGAGTACGAATCCAGAAAATCCAGAATTCAGGTCCGGAGACCTGCCCCATCTGGCCCACCGGGTGAGCTCCACCATGTTGGAGGTCCCGGCCTCGGCCCGTCCGGACATGCGTGTGCCCGTCCACGTCTGGGCCGACGAGGAGCTGTGGCGCCAGATCGCTCGCGACCGGACGCTGCTCCAGATCGTCAACGTCGCCACCCTGCCGGGGATCGCCGGCGCGGCCCACGCCATGCCCGACGCCCACGAGGGCTACGGTTTTCCCGTGGGGGGTGTGGCCGCCTTCCGCGCCCGCGACGGCATCATCTCGCCCGGCGGCGTGGGCTATGACATCAACTGCGGTGTCCGCCTGCTGGCCGCCGAAGTGGGGCATGGCCAGGTGAAGAACCGGCTGCAGCCCATCGTGAGCGATCTCGCCCGCTCCATCCCTTCAGGCACGGGCAAGGGGAGCCACCTCCGTTTCACCAACGCCGACCTCGACCGCATTCTGGGCGAAGGCTGCTCCTTCCTTGCCGAGCGCGGCCTCGCCACGCGGGAGGATTTGAAGACGATCGAAGGCGGAGGCGCGCTCCCCGCCGCGGATCCAGGCGCTGTCTCCGAGCGGGCCAAGCAGCGGGGCGGCGGCCAGCTCGGCTCCATCGGCTCGGGCAACCATTTCGTCGAGGTGCAGAAGGTGGATCGCATCTTCGACGAAGCCGCGGCCGAGGCCCTGGGATTGTGGAAGGGGCAGCTCACGGTGCTCATCCACACCGGCTCCCGCGGTCTGGGCCATCAGGTTTGTACGGATTACGTGCGAGCCATGGACGCGGTGATGGCCCGCCACGGCATCCAGCTTCCGGATCGCGAGCTGGCCTGCGCGCCTTTCGATTCACCGGAGGGAAAGCAATATTTCGGTGCCATGTGCGCCGCCGCCAACTTCGCTTTCTCCAACCGCCAGGCCATCACCTACGCGGCCCGCGAGGTCTTCCGCCGGGCCCTGGGCGAGGAGGATGGAGGATTGCGGCTGATCTACGACGTGGCCCACAACATGGCGAAGCTGGAACGCCACGGCGACGAGGACCTGCTCGTTCACCGCAAGGGAGCCACCCGCGCTTTCGGACCCTCGCATCCCGAGACCCCGGCCGCCTACCGGGGGATCGGCCAACCCGTGCTGATCCCTGGCAGCATGGGCACGGCCTCCTACGTCCTGGTGGGCACGGACGAAGGCTTCGGCCTCTCCTTCGGCAGCACCTGCCACGGCGCCGGCCGGGCCATGAGCCGCACGGCCGCGAAGAAGGTGCAGAAGGGCAATGAAGTGCGCAAATCCCTGGAAGACAAGGGGATCATCGTCTGCTGCGCCTCCGCCGGCGAGCTCGCCGAGGAGGCCCCGCATGCTTATAAAGATGTGGATCGAGTGGTGGACGTGGTGCACAACGCCGGGCTGGCAAGGAAGGTAGCGCGATTGGTGCCGCTAGGTGTGGTGAAAGGGTAAAACCTTTCAGTCACCACCCTCCTGGGAGCGCTGGCGTCCCGCCGGCCTACTAACTCCGCTTTTCCTCCCTCCCCGTGCAAAGAAAAAAAGAAAAACCGGAGTTAGTTGCCGGCGGGACGCCAGCGCTCCCAGGGGTTTTTACCTGAGAGGTTTCACCGGAACCACCCCACCACCGTCATCCCGATCAGCACCAGCGACAGCACGCTCACCACGATGGCGATCGTCCAGGCCACGAAGTTGTAGATCCGGCCGTTGACGTGCTTGCCCATGATCTCGCGGTCGTTGATCAATCTGAGGATGGCGAAGAGCTCCACGGGCAGGAGCAGGCCGTTCAAGACGTAGACGCCCACCAGCACCTGGATCAGGGGGAGCCCCGGTAGCAAGGCCACGGCCGCGCCCAGGACGATCAATCCCGTGAACGTGCCCATGAAGATGGGGGCTTCGGACCACGAGCGCGAGACCCCACGCTCGAAGCCCAGGGCCTCGCTCAACATGTACGTCGTGGCCAGGGGCAGGACGCCCGCGGCCAGCAGCGAGGCTCCCAGGAGGCCGAGGCCGAAGAGCAGCTCAGCGTAGCGGCCAGCCACGGGCTCCAGGGCGCGGGCGGCGTCGGCCGCCGTGCTCACCGCGATCCCCTTGGGATGAAGGGTCGCCGCCGTGGCGATGATGATGAACATGGCCACGAGCCCCGCCGTCACCGTGCCCACGATCACGTCGAAGCGGGTGTAGCGGTAATCCTCCGGTGTGACCCCCTTCTCCACCACCGACGATTGGATGTAGAGCTGCATGTAGGGCGAGATGGTAGTGCCGATGAGGGCGATCAAGAGGTTGACGTAGCCGTACTCAAACCGCAGATGGGGGTGCGCCGGTCTCGCGTACCACCTGGCCCCAGTCCGGCCGCGCCAGGAAGGCGGCGCCGACGTAGGCCAGGAAGGCCAGGGTGAGGAAGAGAAAGATTTTCTCCACCCAGCCGTAGCTGCTGCGCGTCACCAGCAGCCAGACGAACGCGGCGGCGAGCGGCACGGCGATGTAGCGGCTGACGCCGAAGAGCTCCGCCGCTGCGGCGACGCCGATGAACTCCGAGACGATGATTCCGGTGTTGGCGATCAGCAGCGTCAGCAGGATGAGCGCCGTCTGCCGCAGGGTGAAGGTCTCGCGCACCAGGTCGGAGAAACCCTTGCCGGTGACGGCTCCCATGCGGGCGCTCATCTCCTGGACGACGCCGACGCAGATGGTGACCAGCACCATGGCCCACAGCAGGCCGTAGCCATAGGAGGCGCCGGCCGAGGCGTAGGTGGCGATGCCGCCGGCGTCGTTGCCGGCGCTCGCAGCCAGCAGCCCCGGGCCGAGGGCCAGCAGATAGGGCCAGAGCCGCTTGCGCATCAGCCGAAGGTCCGACCGCCCCGGCGTTGCCAGATTTCAGGAAGGAGGACGGCGAGGGCGTCGTCCACGGTCACGATCCCGAGCAGCCGGCCGGCTCTGGTCGAGCACGGGCACGGCGAGGAGGTTGTATTCGGCGAGGACGCGCGCGGCGCTCTCAGCGCGGTCGTCCGGCGCGACGGTGGGGAGGTCCTCGTCCATCACCTCGGTGACCGGCGTGGCCGGATCGCTGAGGATCAGGATGCGCAGCACGCACCAGGCCGCGCGAGCGTGTCGGGATCGTCCATGGCCACGACGTAGACGGCCAGCAGGGGATCGGGCACCTCTTCCATAGACCGGATGAGGGCCAGGGCCTCGCCCACCGTGGCCGTCTCGGGCACGCGCACGAAGTCGGTAGTCATGATGCGGCCGGCGCTGTCCTCGTCGTATTCGAGGAGTGCCTGGACGTCGGCCGCCTCCTCGGGCTCCATGCGCGCCAGGAGCTGCTCGGCCACCTCGTCGTCGAGATCCTCCAGGGCGTCGGCCGCGGCGCCGGGGGTCATCTCCTCCAGGATGTCCGCCGCCCGTTCCTGATCCATGCCTTCGAGGAGGTCGGCCACGCGCTCGTCGCTGACCTCCTCCAACGTCTCGGCCGCCGTCTCCTCGTCGAGGGCGGCCACGATCTCGGCGCTCTCGCGATAGGAGAGAGCGTCCACGATGCGGGCGAGGTCCACGGGATGGAGCTCGGCTAAGCGGTCGTAGGAGACCTTGAGCTGCACGGGCGCGGTGCTGGCGAGGTATTGCACGTCCGTCCAGTCGACGATCTGCCGGCCCACGATGCGGCCGGCGAAAGCGCCGCGGCCCCAGCCGGCGCAGCAGGGCCTGGGGGCTGATGTCCACGCCCACCACGCGATAGGCGTCCTCGACGCGGGTGAGCTGCACGTCGTTGACGCGCACGATCCGCCGGCCGGTGATGTCGATGAGCTGGTGGTCGAGCACGTCGCGACGCAGCAGCACCTCGCCTGACCGGCGGGAGAAGGGCTGGAGGTCCACGGTCGAAGAGGAGAGGCGGGCCGCGCCGTTCAGGCTCTGGAGGAGGCTCGCGGGCACGAAGAAGCGGCGGCGGCCGTCGCGCACCACGAGGCCGGAGATGGGGGGATACCGATCGTCGCCCATGCGCACGATCAAGTCCTCGATGCGGCCGATGGGCTCGCCGGTCTTGCCCTCGACGGGCCGATCCACGATCGACGTCAGGAACAGCATCGCCCGTCTCCTCCATCCCTCGCCGGCCCATCATAACCGCCGCTCCCAGCGATAGCGATAGACTGTTTCCGTTCCCGCGTGGAACGCACTTCCAAGGAGGAGACAGCATGAGATTGAGGATCCTGATCATCCCGTTCGCACTGTTGGGGCTTGGCGTCACCCTGGTGTCGGCGTCCGCGGACAAGGCGAGGGGAGGCGATCCCGAGAACGAGCGTATCGTCCGGGGCTATCAGATCGCTCCCGTCCCCTTGAGCCTGCGCAATCGGAACCGCCAACTGGTGGGCCTGGGCAGCTACATCGTCAACGCACAGGGCGGGTGCAACGATTGCCACACCAATCCCCCCTACGCGCCCGGCGGAGACCCGTTCAAGGGCGAGCCGACGAAGATCAACGCCGCGCGCTATCTCGCCGGCGGCACCCCGTTCGGACCGTTCACCGTCTCGCGCAACATCACCCCTGACTCCCACGGCCTGCCCGCCGGGCTGACTCTCGCCGAGTTCAAGAGCGTCATGCACACGGGCCACGATCCGGATGATCCGGGAGACATCCTCCAGGTCATGCCCTGGCCCATCTACGGCAACATGACCGACAACGACCTGCGGGCCGTCTACGAGTATCTGCGGTCGATTCCGCACATCGACTAGGAAGGCGAAAGCGTCCAGCAAGCGCCCTGGGAGCGCCGGCGTCCCGCCGGCAACTTACTCCGTTTTTTCTTCTTTGCGGGGAGGGAGGAAAAGCGGAGTTAGTAGGCCGGCGGGACGCCAGCGCTCCCAGGGGTTGCCTTATTCCGCCGCCCCGGATACCTTCGGACCTTCACCATGCTCCCCGAGCTCGCCGTCGCCCCCGCGCCCCCGTCGCCCCAGGCGGTCCTGGAGATCGCCGAGGGCCTCGCCCGCGAGCTGCAACCGCAGCGCCGGGCTGGGCGCTCCCTCACTCTCGACTCCTCCCTGGAGCGCGACCTGGGGCTCGACAGCCTCGGCCGCGTCGAGCTTCTGGGCCGGCTGGAGAAGGCTTTCGGCGTGCGCCTCCCCGAAGAGGTGCTGGGCGCGGCCGAGACCCCGCGCGACCTCCTCCAGGCTCTGCTCTCCGGTCATCCGGCCGCGGCCGAAGGCTCAGGATGGCAGATCGATGAGCCCCTCGATGCCGCGGAGGCGGCGCCGGACCGCACGAAGAGCCTCGTCGAGGTCCTGGAGTGGCATGCCCAGCGCCATCCGGACCGCCGGCACGTCCTCTATCTCCCCGGCGACGCCGAGCCCGAGGAGCTCACCTACGCCGGTCTCCTCACCCGTGCGCGGGCGGTGGCCGCCGGCCTCGCCCGTCTGGGCGTGGGGCCTGGCCAGGCCGTGGGGCTCATGCTCCCCACGGGGCTCGAATACTTCGCGGCCTTCTTCGGCGTGCAGATGGCGGGCGGCGTCCCCGTGCCCCTGTATCCGCCGGCCCGGCGCAGCCAGATCGAAGACCACCTGCGGCGGCAGGCGGGAATCCTCCAGACCGCGGGCGCCGAGGTGCTCATCACCTTCCCCGAGGTGCTCACCCTGGCCCGCCTGCTGCGCGCCCAGCTCCCGGTGCTGCGCAAGGTGGTCACCGTGGCCGAGCTGTCGGCCGGGAGCGGCCCCTCCCTGCCCGCGCCGGCCGTCCACGTCAAGGAGAGCGACCTCGCCTTCCTCCAGTTCACCTCCGGCAGCACGGGCAATCCCAAAGGGGTGATGCTCACCCACGCCAACCTGCTGGCCAACCTGCGGGGCATCGGGGGCGGCGTGGTCGTGCGGCCGGACGACGTGGTGGTGAGCTGGCTGCCCCTCTATCACGACATGGGGCTGATCGGCTGCCTGGATGGGGAGCCTCTACTTCGGCATCCCGCTCCTGCTGATGTCGCCGCTGACCTTCCTCGCCCGTCCCTCGCGCTGGCTGTGGACCCTCCATCGCCACCGCGGCACCCTCTCGGCGGCGCCCAACTTCGCCTACGAGCTGTGCGTCAACAAGATCACCGACGCGGAGATCGAAGGTCTCGACCTCTCCTCCTGGCGCATGGCGTTGAACGGCGCCGAGCCCGTCTCCCCCGAAGCCGTGCGGCGCTTCCTCGACCGCTTCGCTCCCTACGGTTTCAATCCCGGCGTCATGTCGCCCGTCTACGGCCTGGCCGAGAACTCGCTCGCCGTGTCCTTCCCGCCTCTGGGCCGGCCGCCCTTGATCGACGTGATCGATCGCGAGGTCTTCCAGCGCACGGGCGAGGCCGTGCCGGTCCCTGCGGACGATGCCCGTCCCGTCTTCCGCTTCGTCTCCTGCGGCTTCCCCATCCCCGGCCACGAGATCCGCATCGTGGACGAGGGTGGGCACGAGGTGGGCGAGCGCCAGGAGGGGCGGCTGGAGTTCAAGGGTCCCTCGGCGAGCGACGGCTACTTCAAGAACCCCGAGGCCACGGCCGAGCTGGTGCATGGCGAGTGGCGCGACTCGGGCGACCGGGCCTACGTGGCGGGCGGCGAGGTGTACATCACCGGCCGCGTCAAGGACATCATCATCCGCGGCGGGCGCAATCTCTATCCCCACGAGCTCGAAGGAGCGGTGGGCGAGGTTCCCGGCATCCGCAAGGGGTGCGTGGCCGTGTTCGGCAGCCCCGATCCCAAGACCGGCACCGAGCGCCTGGTGGTGATGGCCGAGACCCGCGAGCGGGACGCCGGCGCTCTCGACCGTCTGCGCCAGGCCGTGCAGGACGTCACCGTCGATCTCCTGGGCACGCCCGCCGACGTGGTGGCCCTCGTGCCGCCCCACGCCGTGCCCAAGACCTCCAGCGGCAAGGTCCGGCGCTCCTCGGCGCGTGAATTCTATGAATCCGGCAGGATCGCTCGGGGAGGCGGAGCCCTCGGCTGGCAGCTCGCCCGTCTGGCCTTGACCGGCCTTCGCTCCCAGCTCGCCCGCCGCATCCGCTCGCTGGGCGAGATCCTCTACGCCACCCGTGCCTACGGCTCCCTGCTCCTCTTGGCCGGGCCCGCCTGGCTCATGGTGGTGCTGACCCCGGGACCGGTCGCCCGCCGGCGGCGGGTGGCCCGGCGTATAGGCCGCATCCTCTTCGCCGGCGCCGGCATCCCTCTCCGTCTGGAGGGCGCTGGGAACCTCACGACCGGCGGACCGCGGATCGTGGCCTCCAACCATGCGAGCTACCTCGACGGCCTCGTGCTCGCCACCCTGCTGCCTCCGGACTTCGCCTACGTGGTGAAGCGGGAGCTCGAAGGGAATTTCATCCCCCGCATCTTCCTGCGGCGATTGGGAACCCTTTTCGTCGAGCGTTTCGACACCGCCCAGAGCGCGGGGGAGACACGCAAGGCTCTCGAAGCCCTCCAGGCCGGCGACTCGTTGGTGATCTTCCCCGAAGGCACCTTCCGCCGCTACCCCGGCCTCCTCCCCTTCCGCATGGGCACCTTCGCCGTCGCGGTGGATGGGGGCGTGCCCGTCGTCCCCCTCACCATCCGCGGCACCCGCTCCATCCTGCACGGAGACGAGATCCTCATCCGCCGCGGGTCCGTCACCCTGACCGCGGCGCCCCCCATCCACCCCGAAGGCACGGGCTGGCACGCCGGCATCCAGCTCCGCGATCAGGTGAGGAAGGCGATCCTGGAGCGGTATGGGGAGCCGGACCTGACGGAGTAGACTGTCGAGCTGGAAGGAGCAACCATTATGCCCAGGGCCCTCTGGAACGGGGCGGTCATCGCCGAGACGGACAAGTTCGAGCTGGTGGAGGGGAACGTCTACTTCCCTCCCGAGACGGTGAAGCGCGAGCACCTGAAGCCCAGCTCCACCCACACCGTCTGCTCCTGGAAAGGGACGGCGAGCTACTACACGGTGGCCGTGGATGGGGTCGAGGGCAAGGACGCTGCCTGGTATTACCCGGACCCCAAGCCGGCGGCGGCCAATATCAAAAATCACATCGCGTTCTGGCGCGGCGTCCAAGTGGAGAGATAGGTGTCCCTCCTCGACACGGCCGTCACCCGCCAGCTCGGCATCGAGGTGCCGCTCGTCTGCGGCGCCATGTATCCATGCAGCAATCCGGAGCTGGTGGCCGCGGTCTCAGAAGCCGGCGGCATCGGCGTGATCCAGCCGCTCTCCATGGTCTACGTCCACGGCCATGAATTCAGCGAGGGGCTGAAGCTCATCCGCAGCCTCACCAGCAAGCCGGTGGGGATGAACGTCATCGTCGAGAAGTCCTCCAAGGTCTACCAGGAGCGCATGCAGCGCTTCGTCGACCAGGCCGTCGAGGCGGGCATCCGCTTCTTCGTCACCTCGCTTGGCAATCCCCGCTGGGTGGTGGAGAAAGCCCACGCCGTGGGCGGCTTCGTCTACCACGACGTGACCGACCGGCGCTGGGCCATGAAGGGCCTCGAAGCCGGCGTGGACGGATTGATCGCGGTCAACAACCGGGCCGGGGGCCACGCTGGAGGGAAGGGGGAGGAAGAGCTCCTCGCCGAGCTGTCGGACCTCGGCGTGCCCGTCGTCTGCGCTGGTGGGATCGGGGACGAGGAGGACTTCGTCCGCGCCCTGCGTCTGGGCTATGCCGCCGTGCAGATGGGCACGCGCTTCATCGCCACGACCGAGTGCACGGCCCATGCGGACTACAAGCGGGCCATCGTGGAGGCGGACGCGGACGACGTCATTCTGACCGAGCGCATCACGGGTGTGCCCGTATCGGTGATCCGCACTCCCTACATCGAAAAGGTGGGGACCAAGGCCGGCCCCCTCGCCCGCTGGATGCTCAAGGGACGTAAGACAAAGCACTGGATGCGGACGATCTACGCCCTGCAGGCGGTCTGGAAGCTGAAGCGCTCCTCCGCGCGCGCCTTCTCCTACCGGGACTACCTCCAGGCCGGCAAGAGCGTCGCCGGGATCGACAAGGTCGAGCCGGCCGGGGAGATCGTGCGCAGGTTCCAGGCGGCGGCGGGGTGGGAGGGGTTGACGGCGGAGCAGCGGAAAGAGGTACTACGCCGTTCGGAGGCCCACGGGAAGAACCCCGGAGAGGCCATTCCTCTGGAAGAATCAATAGAGCGGATTCGGCGCTCGCTGTAGTGGATTGGCTCGGTCTCGCGATGCGTGCCTGCGTTCCAGAAAAGGACATAAAAGACACCAAGGACACCAGGGACATCAAGGACAAGAAAACCTCCGTGTCCTTGCAGTCCTTGGTGTCCTTTAGGTCCTTTAGGTCCTTTAGGTCCTTGCAGTTCCTGCTATGCGGGCTCCTCGCCTTTCCCCCCCCGCCCGCCCACGCCGCCCCTCCCGACCTCTTCATCGACCGCGCCTCTGCCTGGAACCTCGTCTTCACCTACACCAGCGGGCGCACGGGCGAGCTCTACTTCCCGGAGATCATGGGCGGCGGGGCGGCTCTCTTCGACTACGACAACGACGGCGATCTCGACGTGTTCGTCGTGCAGGGGCACTCCCTGAAGCCCGGAGCCAAGGTGGGGCCGGAGGGATGGGGGCGGCTGTTCCGCAATGACCTGATCACACCCAAGGGAAAGAATCCCATGCCGCGGTTCGTGGACGTCACGGAGGCGAGCGGGATCCGGGCCTTGGGATATGGCATGGGAGTCGCGACCGGCGACTACGACAACGACGGCAGGATCGATCTCTATCTCGCCAACTTCGGCTCCAATCAGCTCTGGCACAATGAGGGAGACGGCAAGTTCACCGATGTGACGGCTAAAACCGGGACCGACGATCCCCGCTGGAGCGCCGGCGCGGCGTTCGCCGATCTCGATCGCGACGGGTGGCTCGACCTGTTCGTCCTCAACTATGTGGACTTCTCGGTGCAGAACAACGTCCGCTGCTATGCCCCCAGCAGCCGGCGCGACTATTGCGGTCCCCAGGCCTTCCCGCCGGTGACGAGTCGGCTGCTGCGTAATCGGGGGAACCCTGCAAACACCACCTTTGAGGACGTTTCCTTGAAGTCCGGCATCGGCCTTAAGGCCGGCCCGGGGCTCGGGGTGGTGGCCGCGGACCTCGACGGCAACGGCTGGCCGGACCTCTTCGTGGCCAACGACGGCAGCCCCAGCTTCCTCTGGCTCAATCAGAAGGATTTCACCTTCAAGGAGGATGGGCTGCTCGCCGGCGTGGCCGTGAACGCCGCGGGCAAGCCCGAAGCCGGGATGGGGATCGCCCTCGGGGATTGCGACGGGGACGGCGACGACGACCTGCTCATCACCCATCTCACGGGCGAGACCAACACCCTATATCTGAATCAAGGGGGTGGGCTCTTCGAAGATGCCACCGCTCGTTCAGGTTTGGGGGCTCCCAGTCTCCCCTACACGGGCTTCGGTACGGCCTGGCTCGACTTCGACAACGACGGCTGGCTCGACCTCGCGGCCTTCAACGGCGCCGTGAACTTGAACGGTGCCCAGTGGGCCAAGGGCGACCTCTTCCCCTATGCCCAGCCGGACCAGCTCTTCCGCAATCAGGGAGGCGGACGCTTCGTGGAGGTAGGACCCGAGGCCGGCGCGGCCTTCCGCACTCCCCGGGTCTCCCGTGGGGCGGCGTTCGGCGATGTGGACAACGACGGCGATACCGACGTCCTGGTGGTGGACACGGACTCGCCCGTCCGCCTTCTGATCAATGAGACGGGCAGCCGGAATCCCTGGCTGGGTCTGCGGCTGGTGGGGAAGCCCGCGGACGGCGCCCGCGTCGAGGTGCGGCGCAAGGGCGCTCCCCCCCTCTGGCGACGGGCGGCTACGGATGGCAGCTACGCCTCGGCGAGTGATCCCCGGGTGCTGGTGGGATTGGGAGCTGCCTCGGAGGTGACAGAGGTGCGGGTCCTCTGGCCGGACGGCGTCACCGAGGTCTTTCCTCCTCCTCCCCTGCGGACCTACACCACGCTCGTCCGCGGCACGGGCAAGGCGCCGGAGACGAAACCGTGATGGGCAAGCTGGCCATGGCGCTCCTGCTGCTGGCCATCCGTTTTCCGGACCTCTCGGGTCTCGAGACCGCGGTGGCGGATCAGATCGCCGAGATGCAACGCCTGGTCGATCAACCAGGGGCCGGCGCCGCCGCCTATGGCGACCTCGGGCAGGTCTACCTCGCCTATGGCTTCAACGACGCGGCCACGGATTGCTTCCGCGAGGCCGCGGTCCGCGATGGTCGGGATGGGCGTTGGCCTTATCTCCTGGGTGCCGCCCATCAGGCCGCCGGCCGGCTGGACGAGGCGGCGACGGCGTTCGACAAAGCCATGGCTCTGGCGCCGGATGCGACGGCTGGGTACGTCCACCTCGGAGAGATCCGTCTCCTCCAGGGGCGGCTGGACGAGGCAGAGGCGGCCTTGCGCAAGGCCCTGGCCGTCCCGGCCACGGCGGCGGCAGCTCATTCCTTCCTCGGGCAGGTGGCCCTCGCCCGGCGCGATTTCCGTGCCGCGGCGGAGCACCTCGAAGCCGCCCTGGCCGCGGTGCCGGAAGCGAGCCGGCTTCACGTGCCGCTGGCCATGGCATATCGGGGCCTGGGGGATCGGGCCCGGGCCGAGGAGCAGCTCGGAAAGGCCGGGTCCGTGGGATTGCGCGCTCCCGATCCTCTCCTCGATGGCGTCGCGGCCTTGCGGGTGGGAGAGCGGGTGGCCGTGATGCGTGGCCGGGTGGCGGCCCAGGCTGGCCGCTATCAGGACGCCATCCAGGAATTCCACCGCGCTCTCGTTGCCCGGCCCGAGAGTGTCGAGGCGCGAGTCAATCTCGGCTCGATGCTGGCTCTCACCGGCGACCGGCCCGGGGCCATCGAGAATCTCCGGGAGGCCCTCCGTCTCGATCCCCGCAATGCCACGGCCCACTTCAACCTCGGCTCGCTGCTGGCGGATGGAGGCTTGGCTGAGGAAGCTCGGACCCATCTCGAAGCCGCCGTGGCCGCCCGGCCGGAGGACGCCGAGGCCCGGCGCCTGCTGGCGAAGACCCTGCGCGACACCGGCAACCTTCCCGCGGCTCTGGAGCAGTACCACCACGCCGTGGAGCTCGCTCCCGGCGACGAGGCGGCCCGGCTGGGAGAGGCCGAGACGCTCGTGCGGCTGGGGCGCTATGCCGACGCCCGGACCCGCCTCGACGAGGCCTTGAACCAGATGCCGGGGAGCGGTCTCCTCTCCCACGCCCAGGCCCGCCTCCTCGCCGCCTGCCCCGATCTCTCTGTGCGCGACGGCGAGCGCGCCTTGAAGCTCGCTCTTGCCGTGTGGCAGGCCCGGCCGGCCATCCCCCACGCCGAGACCGTGGCCCTCGCCCTCGCCGAGCTCGGCCGCTGCGACGAGGCCGCGACCTGGCAGCGCACCGCCCGCGAGCGAGCCCAGACCGAGGCCCCCGGTCGCCTCGGCGATCTCGATCGCGCGCTGGCCCGGTACGAGAAGGGAGCGCCCTGCCGGCCGTAAGCCCGGGCATGAATGCCCGGGCTAAAAACGACGCCGGATGAATCCGGCTTGAAGCCCCCTTCAGGGGGCGCTGTTCATAGCCCGGGCATTCATGCCCGGGCGGGGGCGGCGCCGCGTCGAGTTTCCAGACCCTGAGGAAGCCTTGACTTCATGCGTACTCATCTATATCTTGAGAGCTCCATCGCTGTCCGAAAGGAGAAACACATGAACAAGCTGAAACTGCGTCTGGCCGGACTGGCCTTCATCGTCCTCAGTCTGGTGGCTCTGGGCGCTTCGGTGACGCCCGCGGCCGCCGTCACGGACTGCATCGACGTCATCGCGTATGGCACCAATCCTAAGACCGGCGAGTGCCGCGAGTTCCCCAACCCCTGCTCCGTGCCCCCGGGTTGGACCATCTCCTACACCGGTTGTGCCTCGTAGAGCATTCCCCTCCCCCAAGGGCCGGCCCCGTGCCGGCCCTTTTCGCTGGTTTCCTTGGGCTCTGGTCCCCGATCTATGATGCCTGAGCGGTGTATCCGCTCGAAGGAGGAGGTACAGGGCTTGGTGCTCGAGAGGAAAGGAATCGCCGTGACAATCCTGGCTCTGGCGCTGGCCCCGCTTTACGGCTGCGGCGGGAGCGTGGAGCAGCGGGCGGCAGCCATGACTGGGGGCGAGCCGACCCGTGGCAAGGTTCTCGTTCGCAAATACGGCTGCCAGGCCTGCCACACCATCCCGGGCGTCTCCGGAGCCGACGGCACCCTCGGCCCCCCTCTCGACGGCATCGCCCGCCGCGCCTATCTCGCGGGCCGGCTGCCCAACGAGCCGCGGAACCTGATCCGCTGGATCCGCGAGCCCCAGGAAGTCTCGCCCGGCACCGTGATGCCCGAGATGGGAGTCACCGAGCAGGACGGCCGCGACATCGCCGCCTACCTGTACACTCTACGCTGAGGCCGTCCATGAGACCTGATCTCCTGCTGCTCTTTTGGTTGCAGACCGCGCCGGCCCCGCCGGCTGCGGAGGCCCCCTCCTTCGCCGACACGGTCGTGGTCACCGCCTCGCGCGGCGAGCAGAGGCTGGTGGATGCGGTCTCGTCCACCACCGTGGTGGGCCGCGAGGAGCTGGCCCGGGCGCCCGCTCTCACGCTGGACGATCAGCTCCGGCAGGTGCCGGGATTCAGTCTGCTGCGGCGGTCGAGCAGCCTCACGGCCCATCCCACGTCGCAGGGCGTCTCGCTGCGGGGCCTGGGTCCCAGCGGAGCCAGCCGCACGCTGGTGCTGTTCGACGGCACGCCGCTCAACGATCCCTTCGGGGGATGGGTGTATTGGGACCGCCTGCCCCTGTCGGCCCTGCAATCCGTGGAGGTGGCCCGGGGATCGCTCTCGCAGCTCTACGGCAGCGCGGCCCTGGGCGGGGCCATCCAGCTCCTCCCCCGGGCTCCCCAGCCGGGCACCTTCGAGGCCACGGTCCGGGGCGGGGACCACGCCACCCGCGACGCCGAGGTGTTCGCCTCCGGCGCAGCCAAGCGGGGGAGGACCCTGGGGATGGACCCTCGCGGGCCGCTACTTCGATACGGACGGCTTCTTCATCCTCTCGCCCGAGGACCGGGGCGCCGTGGACCGCCGGGCCACGGTGAATTTCGGCACCCTCTACGGCCGCTTCCAGTGGGGGAGCTATCACGGGGGATTGAACGTCTTCCACGAGGACCGGGGGAACGGCACCGGGTTGCAGACGAACGAGACGAGCCTCCAGACCCTGGACGCGGGCTATGGTGGCGAGCGCTGGCAGTGGGACCTCTACGGCCAGAACCAGCGCTTCCAGAGCACCTTCTCCCGCGTCCTGCCCGACCGCTCGCAGGAATTCCTCACCTCCTCGCAGGACTTCCCCACCCGCGGCTTCGGGGGCTCGGCCGCCTGGCGCTCCGGCAGCGGCGTGCTGGTGGGCGCGGACCTGCGCCGCGTCTCCTGGGACGATCAGGATCAGACCCTGGGCGGCCTCTATGCGCAGGACACCCTGGGCGTCACCCCGCGTCTCGATCTCCTCCTGGGAGCCCGTCTCGATCTCTGGGAGAGCCAGCGCACCCGCTCCAGCTTCAACCCCCGGGTGGGGGCCCTCTTCCGCGCCACGGACGCCGTCACCGTGCGCGCCTCGGCCTACCGTGGCTTCCGCGCGCCCACGTTGAACGAGCTCTACCGCCCGTTCCGGGTGGGCAACGTCGAGACCCAGGCCAATCCCAACCTGGGAGAGGAGAGCCTCCTCGGCGCCGAGCTCGGCGCCGACTTCGTGCCCGGCTCACGGCTCTTCATGCGCCTGAACGCCTTCCGCAACCGGCTGGACGGCGCCATCGGCAACGTCACGATCTCCGTCACTCCCCAGCTCATCACCCGCCGGCGGGAGAACCTGGACCGGGTGACGGTCGACGGATTGGAAGCCGAGGCCCGCTTCCGGGCCTCCGACCACTGGCAGCTCCAGGGCTCCTATCTCTATTCGGATTCACGGGTGAAGCGCACGGGCCTGCGGGTGCCCCAGGTACCCCTCAACCAGGGCTCCGCCGGCGTCACCTGGAGCGGCCCCGTCCTCGTCCTCCTCCAGGGCCGCTGGGCCAGCTCCCAATTCGAGGATGATCTGAACCAGCTCCCTCTCGCCTCTTTCTTCGTGGCGGACCTCGCCCTGCGCCGCTCTTTCGGCGACCGTTTCGAGCTCTTCCTCTCGGCGGAAAACCTTTTCGATGAGAAAGTCCTCACCGGCCGCACTCCCCTGGAGACCCTGGGAGCCCCGCGGCAGGTCCAGCTCGGCGTGACCGTGCGGAGGTGAAGAGGACAACAAGGAAAATCGGACGGATCGGTCCAATCCGACCGATCCGTCCGATTCTTCTTCTTCCTAGCAGCAGGTGATACCCGACCGGCAACTCCCCAGCCCGCCACCGCAGTCGGCGTCGGTGGTGCAGGAAAAGCCGCAACTGCAGACGCAGGTGCGGAACCGCGGCGGCTTGGCCATGAACTCCGGCTCCGGGTTCGCCGGCAGGGCCGCGGAACAGGTCTCGCCCTGGCTGGGCGTGGTGAGGTTGAGCTCAAGGCCCGCTCCGCAGCCCGGCTGGGCCGGGGCCGCCACTGCCGGGGCGGGGACCGCCAGGGGCTCCGCGGCGGCCGCGGCCGGAGAGGCGCCGGCGAGGGCCAGGACGGCCAGCGCCAGGATCAGCATTCTGAAAGCTTTCTTTGCACTCATGGTTCCTCCTTCCAGGTTTCAACAGCAGGAGATGGACTGATCGCACGAGGCGCCGCCACAGTCGGCGCTGGTGCGGCAGACGCGCTGGTTGACGCAGCCGCAGTGGCAATAGCCCAGCCGTCGCGCGGGCGGATTCATGAAATCGGGGACGGTGCTCTCGGCCGTAGGAGCGGCCGGGCAGGTCTCAGCCTTGGCGGTCTGGCCGGGCAGGGCCAAGGCGGGCAACCCACAGTTGCCGGGAGCCGCCAGAGCGGGGCTGGGCGCTGGATTGCCGGCGAGGTCGGCAGCACTAGCAGGAGCTGCAGCCAGGGCGGCCAGCAGAGCGATGGCTACGATCACCAATCCGAACAGGTTCTTGCGCATAGCGTTCTCCTTTGGGTAAGTCCACGGAAAGCTGCAACAAGGAGGGATCGCAGGGGGACCCCCTTCGGGTCCTGCTCGGTCCAACCGGAGGGCGGAAAGGGGGTCCTATCTAGAAAGGTGCCGGCTGCGCTCTCAAAAGGGACAGAGGATCAGCGGGCCGCGCCCAGGCACCGCAGCGTCGTGGCCAGCAGCAGGTTGCCGCGGGGATCGTGCGAGGCGAAAAGGGCGCCCAGGGTGTCGGTGACGTAGGCGCAGCCGAGCCCGTGGTCCGGAGAGAAGCGGGCCATCTGGCCTCCAGCTCCGCCCCAGCCGCCCGTGAGCTGCACGACGGGTCGGCCGTCCACGTACGCCGAGAACGCGGAGACGCTGTCCCAGCCGCGATCGAACAGCGACTGGAACGCCTCTCGAACCGGCTCGAAGCCGGCTGCGACGAAGACGCGGATGCTCATGAAGCCCCGACCGGGGCCCGGTTGTCGATGACCCGAAGCCCTACCCGTTGGCAGGCCTCGAGAAACCGCATCTGAGCTTCCAGAGCCGCAGCTTGTTCCTTCGCTGAGATCCTCGATCCCGAAAGAGGTTCGACGCTGTTGAAGTTTGTGGGGAAACCAGGAGCGAGGTCGATCCACAGCCGATACCAGCCTCCTCGATCTCTTCGCATTGCTAGGACGAAAAAGGAGATAGACAGTATTGCCATGCTCCATTGGAACAAGCTGGTTGGCCATCGCAACCAGATCCCTATTCCAAGAGCAAGGCTTATCAGACCACAAATGATCATGGCTCCAGGGCGCTCTCGTGCAGGATCCAAGGTGACCTTGCGAATCGCAGAACGCGGAAACCGGCCCAGGTTACCTCCGCTCCTGAGGTAAACGGCTTCCTTGGTGATGGCGAAGGAAAAAAGATATGAAGACATCGAATCGAGGATCTTTTCGCTCTTCGCGACCGGCGGGAGTTTCTCGGCTGGATACAAGAAGGCCATGACGAATTATAGCCCAACCGACCTACAGGGCGGACCGGGGATGATACGCTTCTCTCCATGAGCCGCTACGACTTCCTCCTCGAGACCTACGACACCGAGCGTCTGAAGATCCTCTCCGTGTGGTCGCAGCTCCGGGACGAGGACCTGCGTTTCCGTCCGGAGCCGCGGGCGCGGACGCCGCACGAGCAGATGGTCCATCAGTGCGTCAGCGAGGACATCTGGATGAAGGGCATGCTGGGGATCGACTTGGGCGTGCCGCCCCTGCCCGCGGAGGAGACCCGCCTCGCCTTCCTCCACACCTACGCCGCGGCGTCGGGTCAGCGCCTCGAGCGGCTGCGCGGGATGCAGAACGACTGGTTCGAGGGCGTTACGCGCTTCTTCGACGTCGAGCGCACCCGCGCCTGGGTGCTGACGCGGCGCATCGCCCACTCGGCCCATCACCGCGGCCAGCTCACCACCTACCTGCGCCTGCTGGGCCGGAGCCTCTACTCCACCTACGGTCCCACCGCCGACACCGGCGGTCTCGCCCTGAACGGCGCGCCCGTCATCTACCGCTATCGGGATCTCGATCACCTGCTGGAGGCTGAGAAGCGGGGAGGAGAATTCCCGCCGCTTCCCGGACCCGGGGCGAAGAGCCCGACGGAGAGGCCGGGCTGAGGTGCACCTGGTTGGGAGCCACTCCCACCTAGGTGGCGATGACTCCCACCGCGGTGGGAGCCGCTCCTACCTTGGTGGCAGTCGTTCCCACCGCGGTCGCAGTCGTTCCCACCTAGGTCGCAGTCGCTCCCACTTCGGTGGGAGCCACTCCCATTTTGGTGGCAGTCACTCCCACCGGGGTGGGAGTCGTCCCCATCTTGGTGGGAGTCGTTCCAACCGCGGTGGCAGCCGCTCCCACCGAGGTCGCAGTGACTCCCACCACGGTCGCAGCCACTCCCATCTCGGTGGCAGTCGTTCCCACCTTGGTGGGAGTCGTTCCAACCGCGGTCGCAGCCACTCCCACCTCGGTGGCAGTGACTCCCACCGAGGTCGCAGCCCTAGTCGGCCCTCCCACTCGAGGCAAACTGAGGCTCGGAGAGGAAGCGCTCGATCTGTCGCCGGTGCCGCAGCACGTGGACGATCGCGTGTTCGAGCATCTGTTCGAGGTCGTACGTCGATCCCCACCGGGTGTGGATCTCCACGGCCGAGATCTCCTCATCCGTCATCTCCCAGCGTTCCGCGAGTGTCGCTTCCGTGTAGGAGCGCATCGCCGCAAGCTGCTCGACACTTTCAGCGCGCGAGCCGAGCCTGATCTCCGGGCGGTCCAAGGCGGCTCCGAGCGTCACCCGGATGTAGCCGGCATGGCCGTAGCCCGCGCGCACGACATGATGGACCACCGTCTGGATCGAGCGGCACTCCTCGTCCTGCGTCTGCCGATCCCGCAAGGCCTCGAACTCGGAGTCCGTGAGCCCCAGGACGAGCCGTGCGAGCTCCGCGATCGCCCGCTCGTATTCGTCCATCAGGGCGCCGATGGCGCCTTTGCGGTAGGTTTTGTTCATGTTTCCCTCCACCAGGCAAGGGCCGAAAGGACAACAAGGACAACAAGGACCCTGAGGCTTCTTGTCCTTGATGTCCCTGGTGTCCTTGCTGTCCTTGATTCCAATTCAAACCGGCCGCCGCAGCGGCCCCGCCAATCCCCGCCCTGCCAGATCATAGATCTCCGGCGACAACGTCAGACACAGCTTCGCTCCCTGCTTGGGCCGCCGGGCGGGGGTGAAAGTCCAGCGGTCTCCCGCGGGGTTGGAGGCGAGGCGGCCGGGGAGGGGGGCTCCGGTGCAGCCGCTCTCGTGGAGGCCCAGGGTCAGCCCGTTGACGTTCATCACCGGACGGGTGAAGACCAGGGAGATGGAGCCGTCCGGGGTGGGCGATGCCGCAGCCAGTGCCGGAGCGGGCTCGGGGCGCGGCGGGGAGACGGCAGGGAAGCCCAGGGCGATGCGGGTGTCGCCGGTGCCTTCGCCCGCGGTCTCGCCGGTCGAGAAAGTCCAGGTGAGATCGCGGCGGGTGCAGTTGTCGTGGAGGTCGCAGACGCCCGCTTTCAGATGGGCGGTGTAGGTCTCTTTCGCGGCGAGGAAGACCTGGTGGGGGAAGAAGCCCCAGGCGCCGTCGCCGATCTGATCCACGAAGCCGGGCACCGGCGCGCCCTTCGAATCCGTGAGGGTGAAGGTCGCGGGATCGATCCCGGCCACGGGCTCGGAGAAGAAGGCCTTGACCACCACGTCGGGCGAGACGCCGGTCGCGCCCGCGGGGGGATAGGTGCGCGCGGTGGGGGCCGTGGTGTTCACCGCACCTCCTGCGATGTCGATCACCCAGCTGCGCACCTCCATGGGCACGGGCGGCGCGCCCTCGACCACGGCGGGCTCGACGGTGGGCGTGCGCCCGTCGCAGAGGCCGCCTAGGACGCAGGGCTCGAGCACGAGGTCGGTGTCGGGGTCGGCCAGGTTGCCCAGCAGCTTCTTCGCCACCACAGCCTCGAAGGACTGGTAGTAGACGGCCGCCACCACGGCCACGGGACCCCGGACGTCCGGCGGGATGATCACGGAGTAGCGATCGATCACGGCCGTGGCTCCCCGCTGGGGCATGGGGCGCAGGCGGGTGTCGGAGAGGAAGGCGTCGTCGTAGAGGTCGCCGTCGCCGTTCAAGTCGCGGAACTGCGGCAGGCCTTGCGGGTTGTCGCGATCGATCACCCGGCCGGCCGCGTCGATGGGCAGGCCGTCGCGCGTTGATCACCATGTTGAGCGGCGTGGCGTAGGCGAGGTCGAGCGTGGGGCAGCCGTCGCCCAGCGAGGCCACGGCCTTGAACTGGACGGCGTAGGGATCGGCCGAGCCGGCGGGCAGCTTCCAGTCGGCAGCAGCGGGGAAGGTGGGGTCGTTCATCTCCCGCGAGGTCAGATAGCCGATCCCCACGGAGGTGCGCTTCCAGTGCGCATCGTGGAGGTCGAGCTCGCGGCCGGTGGCGAGGTCGTAGGCGCGCACCGCCACCCAGGCGATGCGGCCCTCGGGGAAACCGGTAGGGAAGTTGTGGCCGCTGCCGGTGTTGGCCACGGTGACGCGCAGCGGGGCGCGGCTGCCGGCGGCGGCCGAGGCCGGGCTCGCGAGGTCAGGCTCAGCACGTTGCGCAGGCGGTCCCAGGCCAGGCGCGGCGTGCTGGGCGATGGGCGCCGCGGTCCGTCGACGTTCGTCCGAACCAGGCGTTGTGGTAGGGGCTCTTCTCGTCCGCCGAGGAGAAGCTGAAGACCGACAGCTCGGGATAGGGCTGCGACGGCGCCGCCGGAGTCCACGTCCGCGCCGATCACCCGGGGCATGAAGGCGTTGCCGCCGACGAAGTGGTGGCTGAAGGCCGGAGCGCGCTCCGGAGCGTCGTCGGCCACGCGGCCGGTGCGCGGGCGGCACGGGCTTGCCGTCCTGGTAGAGGGTCTGCGCCGTGCCCGGCTGGCCGTAGTCCTGCTGCATGTGGCAGGTCTGGCAGTCGCGCTTGAAGCGGGGATCGAAGTTGGAGTTGCCCGGCCGGTCGGCGTAGCGGCTGGAGCCCATTCAGCATAAGTGCGCTCGATGGGGAAGCCGCCCACCCAGCGGCCCAGGCGGTTCTTGATCGTCAGCGGGTTGGTGACGTCGTGGCAGGAGGCGCACAGCTCGGCGCGCTCGTGGAGCGCCTGGTAGTAGCCCTCGTGGCTCGCGGGCGCGCCCTTCTGGTAGGGGACGGCCTGCTTGAACACGCCGGAGAGATAGGGATCGCGTCCGGCGGCCGGGGCATGGGCGGCCAGAGGGACCGAGGCGCTCGGAGAAGGCGATGGCGTGCGGCGACAGGCGGAAGGCGCCGGCGCCGATGGCGTACCGAGGTTGGGCGACGTTGGATCGGGCACGGAGGGCCGGTCCTGGTTGGCCGGCGGCGGCAGGCTGGGAGCGCGCCTGCGGACCGGTCACGGCCGGATAGGGGGTGCCGGACTCGGTGAAGTTGTGGAACGGCGTGTCCCGGGTGTCGCGAAGCTGTGGCAGACGGCGCAGAAGATGCCGCGCCTTGCCCGACTCGGTGTTGCGGAGCTGGGAGTCCACGGTAGCGAAGGCGAGGCCGGTGCCGTTGTCCGAGGTGGGGTTGAACTCGGGATCGAGCGGCGCGTGCTCCCGGCCGGAAGGCGTGTCGTGCTCGATGTCGCGCAGGGGGACGTTGTCGACGTAGTCGGTCGGCATGTGGCAGCGCGAGCAGAAGCCGTCCAGGAGCGAGCCGGGGCGCGGCCAGGGTGGCGCGGTCGGTGCCGATGTCGAAGCGCGACGCGCAGTCGTTCTGCGCGCGAACGGGTTGTGGCGCGCCTGCGGGCGGTGCCGTCCGGCGGCGCCGGGGCTTCGCAGTCGCCGATCGGTCGAAGTCTGCCGGGCCGCCAGCAGGAAGGCCGCCCGCCAGCCGGATCGCGCCAGGCGTTCGACATCATGGAGCCGTTCCACTCGTCGAAGATCCTGGCGTGGCAGGTGGCGCAGCGCCCCGGGTTGTGGGGACCCTCCCAGGCCTCCTCGTAGGGCGGCGGGAACTGCTTCGCCTCCGCGGTCACGTAGGGAGCCGGCCGCGGGATGCGGTTGGGCAGCTCGTCGCGCGAGGCGACGGGGCGGAAGGACAGGGCCACGAGAGCCGCCGTGGAGCCGGCAGCGAGCAGAGCGAACGGCCATAACTTCCGAGCGGTCATGGATTTACCCCTTCGGTCCAGCGATCTCCTGAGCCGTCTTCGAGACTACTTGACATGAGTATAAGCGATGATTAGCCTATAGCGAATTTTCTCCGGCTCTCACCCTCTCACGAGGCCGGAATCATTGGGTGGTTCATCCGCTTCAGTCGTGGTTGTTCGGGTTGCCGTGGAGGAACTTCAGCTCGCCTTCGGGGTCGAGCGGCACCTTGAGCAATAGGGGATGCTGAATCAAGCAGTTTCAGCGTCCGCGCAAGTCTCCCCCGCCTGGAGGTCTGGCTTGGCAGGCCGGAGGAGGTGGGGCGAGGCGACGCCGGACCCGGACGCTCGTGCTCCGGGGAGGCGATGAAGCTTGGTTCTCTGCTGTCTTGGAACGGAGGTCGACCATGGACGCAGGCCCGCGGGTCTCTCGGTCGTCGTGTGTCTCACTCCTCTGGCGCATCGCCGCGATCGTCGTGGTCGTCGCGCTCGCCGCTGCGCCGCCGGCCTGGGCCGGCTTCGATCCCGCGGCAGTGTTCAACCTGCAGTGCGCCGGCTGTCACAGCGTCGGCAAGGGAGAGGTGGTGGGGCCGGACCTCGCTGGGGTCACGGCGCGCCGGGACAAGAGCTGGCTGCACTCCTTCATCCGCTCCTCCCAGGGGATGGTGGGCCAGGGGGAGAAGACGGCCGTGGCGCTCTTCTCCCGCTACAAGAAGAAGATGCCCGACCATGAATTCTCGGACGGCGAGATCGATGCCCTGCTCGCCTTCATCGCGAAGGGAGGGCCGCGGTCGCCCGAAGGGGAGCTCCGGCGCGCTTCCACGGCGACGCCGGCCGAGGTGGAGCAGGGGCGCGCCCTGTTCACGGGCACTGCCGTGCTCAGCCATGGCGGCGCGGCCTGCGTGGGCTGCCATACCGCCGCCGGCGTGGATGACTGGCGGGGGGGCACCCTGGCCTCCGATCTCTCCAAGGTCTATGGCAAGTACGGGGATACGGGGCTGACCCGGGCCCTCGCCGAGTCGCGCTTCCCCATGATGATGGCGGCCTATCACGGCCGGCCGCTGACGCCGGAGGAGGCGTTCGCCCTCAAGGCGTTCCTGTATCGCACGGACCGTTCGCCGCAGCCGCCCGTGGAGATGGCGGGCGGCACGCCCCTGCTGCTGGGGCTCGGCGGCTCGTCGCTCGCTCTGCTGTTCACCCGCCGCACGCTGCGCCGGCGCCAACGGCTGATCGACTGATCGACTGAGCGACTGAGCCAAGGGGGCCATGTTGGACTTCCTGCTGTTCGGCCTGGCGCCGTATCTCGCGGCGATGCTGCTGGTCTTTGTGCCGGCCTGGCGCTGCCTCGCCTCGCCGGCCCGGCGCGCGGCGCTCCTGGCGGCGAGCCCGGAGGAGCCGTCGGGCGCTCCCTCGCTCTGGCGCTTCAGCCTCGGCCTGGTGCTTCTGGGACACGTCGCCGCCTTCCTGCTGCCGCAGCCGCTGATCCTGTGGAACCGGATGCCCGCGCGCCTGCTGATGCTGGAGGCGAGCGGCTTCGTCCTCGGCTTCGCGGCTTTCGCCGGCATCGTGCAGCGGTTCCGCGAGGGCTGGAGTCGTGGCTCGGCAGCGGATCTCCTCCTGCTGACGCTCGCCACCGTGTCGATCGGCTCGGGCCTCGCGGCCGCGGCCCTCTACCGCTGGGGCTCGGACTGGTACGCGCTGTCGCTCCTCCCCTGGTTCCGCTCGCTCGTGGCCCTGCGTCCCGACGCCGGGCTGGTGATGGCGCTGCCGCCGCTGGTGAAGCTCCACGTGCTGTCGGGCCTCGCGGCGACGATGGTGCTGCCGTGGAGCGACACGATCTTCAAGCTCCTCCGGCCGGTGGTGCGCCTGGGCTGGCTCCTGGCGGCCCTGGCGCGGAGCGCGCCCGGCCGGGCGGCCCTGGCCACGGCCGAGCTCGCCATGATCGCGGGCATCGGCATCATCCTCATCACGGGGCTGCGCCGGGTGGGCGTCAGCCAGGGCTACGCGCCGGAGCAGCCGATCGCCTTCTCCCACAAGCTGCACGCGGGCGACATCAAGATCCCCTGCCTCTACTGCCACTTCGCGCGCGCGCACCAGCCGGCACGCCGGCATCCCGCCGGCCAGCGTGTGCATGAACTGCCACGCGCTGCTCGAGAGGCAGACCGCCGAGATCGAGCGGCTCAAGGAGGCCGTCCAGCAGGGGCGGCCCGTCGCGCTGGACCAAGGTCCACAACCTGCCCGACTTCGTCTACTTCAACCACAGCCAGCACGTGCGTCGCCGGCGTCGCCTGCCAGCGCTGCCACGGCGCCGGTGGAGACAGATGGACCGCGTGCGAGCAGGCCGCGCCGCTCACCATGGGCTGGTGCCTCGACTGCCACCGCAGCCGAAGGCGCACGTGCCCCACCGGCACGTTCGCGCGCGTCGCCGCGAACGTGCCGCGGCCGGCCGCACGCCGTTGCGCGGGCCTGGACTGCGGCAAGTGCCACTACTGAGGAGCTGACGACGGCATGAGCCGATCAGACGAGCATGCGACGAGCAGCCGCGACGGCGACGGGCCGACGCGCCCGCGTCGCAGATCTCGGCCTGCCGACCGACGCCCGCGTCGACGGGCTTCGAGGCGACGGCCGGCGCGACTTCCTCGTCGCTGATGGGGTTCAGCCTGGGCGCGGCGGCCCTGGCCGCCTGCTCGCGCGCGCCGGTGCAGCACGCCGTGCCGCTGCTCACCGCGCCCGAGGAGCTGGTGCCCGGCGTGCCGAACCTGGTACGCGACCACCTGCGGCGGCTGCCCGCGGCCTGCAGCCTGCTCGTCAAGACGCGCGACGGCCGCCCGATCAAGATCGAAGGCAACGCGGAGTCGCCGCTCTTCGGCGGCGGCACCTGCGCGGTCGGCCAGGCGACCGTGCTGTCGCTCTACGACGACGCGCGCCTGCGGGGGCCGCTCTGGCCGGGCAACGCCGGCGTCGTGGCCCGAGATCGATCGCCGACGTCGCAGCACGCGGCTGGACGCCGGCGCTGCACCGCGCGCGCACGCTCGTGCTGCTCTCGGGCACGATCACCAGCCCGGCGACCCGCGGCGCTGATCGAGCGACTTGCGTGCAGCGCTTCCCGGGCTTCCGGCACGTCGTCTACGACCCGATGTCGCTTCGGCCGCGCTGCGCCAGCGCGAACGGCACTCGCTTCGGCGCAGCCGGTCGTGCCGCACTACCGGTTCGACCGGGCGCGCGTCGATCGTGGCGCTCGAGGCCGACTTCCTCGGCACCTGGCTGTCGCCCGTGGAGTTCGCCCGCCAGTACGCGCGCGGCCGCACGGCCGGACGGCGCCATGAGCCGCGCCACGTCCAGTTCGAGGCGGGCCTGTCGCTCACCGGCAGCAACGCGGACCTGCGCCTGGCCGTCGCCCCTTCGGAGCTCGGGGCCGTCGCGTCGGCGCTGCTCGCCGCGTGGCCCGCGCTGGCCGGCGCGGCGGCCGGCTGCCGCGAGCGTGCCCGCACTGCCGCGTCGCGCGGCCGACGCTCGATCGGCGTGGCCGAGGACGCTCTGGCGCGCACCGCGGCGAATCGCTGGTGGTCTGCGGCGTGCAACGACGTCGCGCGTGCAGATCGTCGTCGACCGGCTCAACGCGCTGCTGGGCAACATCGGCGGCACACGATCGATCTCGCGCCCGTCGCTGCAGCGGCAGGGCGACGACGCGCGATGGCGCGCGCTGTCGACGACATGGAGCGGGGCGAGGTGCACGCGCTCATCCTCTCGGCGTGAACCCGGTCTACGACTACCCGCGACGGCAGCGCGTTCGTGCGAGGCGCTGGCAACGGTCGCCGCTGACCATCTCGTTCGCCGATCGGCTGCGACGAGACGGCCGCGCACGTCCACGCCGTCTGCCCCGACCACCACTTCCTCGAAGCGTGGGGCGACGCCGAGCCGGTGGCGGGCACTTCAGCCTGCGCGCAGCCGACTGATCGCGCCGCTGTTCGACACGCGCGCCGGCGCCGGAGAGCCTGCTGCGCTGGATGGGCGGACGCCCGACTACCACGCCGTACCTGCGCGACGTTCTGGCGGCGCGAGCGTCTATCCCGCCGCGCAGGCGCCGGCCGAGCCGGACTTCGACGACTTCTGGGACCACGCGCTGACGCGGCGTCATCGAGCTGGCCGCCGGCCGCGGCAGCCGGCGCCTGCCGTTCGCGGGCGACTGGCAGGCGGCGGCGCGCCGCCATCGCGACGCGCGACCGCGCACGCGGCGCGGCCGACCGCGCCGGCTACGAGCTGCGCGCTGCTACGAGACGGTCGGCGCTGCGCGACGGCCGCCACGCCAACAACCCGTGGCTGCAGGAGCTGCCCGATCCGGTCACGCAGGTCACCTGGGGCAACTACGCGTCCGTCGCGCCCGCGCTGGCCGCGGCGCTCGGGCGTCGACGACGGGCGACGTCGTCGCGCTGCGCGACCGACGACGGCGAGCTGGAGCTGCCCGTGCTTCGTCCAGCCCGGCCAGGCGCGCGCGGACGATCTCGGTCGCGCTCGGCTACGGCCGCACGCGCGCCGGCAAGGTGGGCGACGGCGTCGGCGCCAACGCGTTTCCGCTCGCGCCGCGTCGGCGGAGCGGGCGTCCGGCGCACCTGCGGCCGCCGGCGTCGCGCTCGAGAAGACCGGGCGGCGCGCAGCCGCTCGCCGCCGACCCAGACCCACCACTCGATGGAGGGGCGGCCGATCGTCCGCGAGACGACGCTCGCGGCGTTCCGGCGCGAACGCCAGCGACGGCAACGAGGAGCGTCCGCGTCAGGCCAGCGCCTGTGGGCCGAGCAGCCCACCGGGCGCGCACACTGGGGCATGGCCATCGACCTCAACTCCTGCACCGGCTGCTCGCGCCTGCGTGGTCGCCTGCCAGGCCGAGAACAACATGCCCGTCGTCGGCGCGGACGAGGTGCGGCGCGGCCGCGAGATGCACTGGATCCGCATCGATCGCTACTACGAGGGCACGGCGAGGACGACCCCGAGACCGTGCTTCCAGCCGATGATGTGCCAGCACTGCGAGCACGCGCCGTGCGAGACGGTCTGCCCGGTGCTCGCCACGGTGCACAGCTCCGACGGGCTCAACCAGCAGGTCTACAACCGCTGCGTCGGCACGCGGTACTGCGCCAACAACTGCCCGTACAAGGTGCGCCGCTTCAACTGGTTCGACTACGCGCACAACGACGCGCTTCGACTTCAACATGAACGAGCCCGCTCGGGCGCATGGTGCTCAACCCCGACGTGACGGTGCGCTCGCGCGGCGTCATGGAGAAGTGCACCCTCTGCGTCCAGCGCATCCAGGCGGGCAAGATCGCAGGCCGAGGCAGCGGGGCAGCCGCTCGCCGACGGCGACGTCGAGACCGCCTGCCAGCAGGCCTGCCCGGCGCAGGCGATCGTGTTCGGCGATCTCGCACGATCCGAAGAGCCGGCGTCGCGCAGCTGCCTCGCGGCCAGCGCGCCTACCACGTGCTCGAGGAGCTCGGCACGCGGCCCGGCGTCGGCTACCTGACGAAGGTGCGCAATCGCGGAGGAAGCCTGAGCGCCTGAGCGCATCGATCATGGCCGCCGACCCCGAGCGCAGCTGCGTCTGCCCCGTCCGCGCATGGATCGAGGGGACGCCGTCGCTGCACGAGATCACCGACGACGTCGCGCGGCCGCTCGAGGCGCGGCCCGGCGCGGGCTGGTTGGACCTGCTTCGCGCGTCGCCGTCGCGGCGCTGCTGATCGGCGTCGGGCTGCGTCACCTACCAGATCGCGACGGGCATCGGCACCTGGGGGCTCAACAGGACGCGTCGGCTGGGCGTTCGACATCACCAACTTCGTGTTCTGGATCGGCATCGGCCACGCCGGCACGCTGATCTCGGCGATCCTGCTCCTGTTCCGCCAGAAGTGGCGCACGTCGATCAACCGCTCGGCCGAGGCGATGACGATCTTCGCCGTCATGTGCGCGGGCCTCTTCCCGCTCATCCACATGGGCCGGCCGTGGATCGCCTTCTGGATCTTCCCGTATCCCGAACCAGCGCGGCCCGCTCTGGGTGAACTTCCGCTCGCCGCTGGTGTGGGACGTGTTCGCCATCAGCACGTACTTCACCATCTCGCTGCGTCTTCTGGTACCTCGGCATGATCCCCGACCTCGCCACGCTGCGCGACGCGCCGCCGGCCGGCATCGAAGAAGCGCGATCTTCGGCCTCCTCAGCCTGGGCTGGAACGGCTCGCACCGGACCTGGTCGCGCTACGAGACGCTGTACCTGCTCCTCGCCGGGCTCGCCACGCCGCTGGTGCTCTCGGTGCACTCGATCGTCAGCATGGACTTCGCGACCTCGCTGGTCCCGGGCTGGCACACGACGATCTTCCCGCCCTACTTCGTGGCCGGCGCGATCTACTCGGGCTTCGGCATGGTGCTGACGCTGCTGATCGTCACGCGCCAGGTGATGCACCTCGAGCGCTACATCACCGCGCGGCACCTCGACGCCATGGCCAAGGTCATGCTGCTGACCGGCTCGCTCGTCGGCTTCTGCCTACGCGACCGAGTTCTTCATCGCCTGGTACAGCGGCAACCCCTACGAGCGGTTCGACGTTCTCAACCGCGCCACCGGTCCCTACGCCTGGGCCTACTGGACGATGGTCACCTGCAACGTGCTTCGTGCCGCAGCTGCTCTGGTTCGAAGCGGCGTGCGCACGCAGCGTGCCGGTGCTGTTCGTCGATCTCGCTCTTGGTCAACGTCGGCATGTGGTTCGAGCGCTTCGTCATCATCGTCACCTCGCTGCACCGCGACTTCCTGCCGTCGAGCTGGGCGATGTACCGCCCGACGATCGTCGAGGTCGGGATCCTGATCGGCAGCTTCGGCCTGTTCTTCACCCTGCTTCCTGCTCTTCATCCGCATGCTGCCGATGATCGCCATGTGGGAAGTCAAGGAGTGTCGCAGCGGCGGGAGGCGAAATCATGAGCAGTCGGCTGATCGCGAGCTTCGCGGGCGAGACCGAGCTCCTGGCGGCCGTGCGCGCGGCGCGGCGCCGAGCGGGTTCCACGTCCACGACGTCTTCGCCCCCTATCCGGTGCACGGGCTCGACGAGGCGATGGGGTCCGGCGCTCGCGCCTGCCCTGGATTACGCTCGCGGGCGGCCTTGCGGGGCTGGCCACGGCCGCTGGGCTTCCAGTTCTACACCGCGGTGTTCGACTGGCCGCTGAACGTGGGCGGCAAGCCGGACAACTCGACGCTGGCCTTCGTGCCCATCAGCTTCGAGCTGACCGTGCTCCTGGGCGGGCTCGCCACCGCCGCCGCTTTCTTCTGGAGAAGCGGTCTCGGCCGGCGCTTCCAGCCCCGGCTGGTAGCGCCGGACGTCACCGACGACGCCCTGGTGCTGGTCGTCGATCTCGACGATCGCCGGGAGGAGGCCGCGCTGCGTGACCTGCTGCGAGCGGCCGGCGCGCGTGAGGTCTGGGAGCAGGCGCGCGAGGAGGCCGCGGAATGAAAACCTTTCGCAAGGTGCGCTTCTTCGGCCTGCTGCTGCTCACCGCCCTGGCTGTCTGGGCCGGCCGTCACGATCCCGCCTCGCCCGGTTATGAATTCATGCCGGACATGGCCCGCTCCGTGCCCTACGACGCCTATGCGCCCAATCCGGTGACCCGCGATCACAAGACGCTCCAGCCGCCCGTGCCCGGCACCATTCCCTGGGGCGGGCCGCTGCCGTTCCGCTACGCTGCCACCACGGAGGATGCCTTGCGGGCCGGCCGCGAGCTCTCCAGTCCCATCCCGCCGGGCCCGGCGGCGCTGTCCCGCGGACGCCAGGTCTACGAGACGTTCTGCGCCGTCTGCCACGGTCTGCGTGGCGCCGGCGACGGACCCCTGATCCCCAAGTTTCCCAACCCGCCCTCCTACACCAGCGCGCGCCTCTTGGCCATGCCCGACGGGCAGATCTTCCACGTCATCACCCGCGGCTCGGGGATGATGCCCTCCTACGCGGGACAGATCGCGCCCGAGGACCGCTGGAAGGTCGTGGCCTGGGTGCGCAGGCTCCAGGGCCGGGCCCTGCGAGGGCCGGTGGAGGTGGCTCGTCGTGAATGAAAGGATGGAAGGACTGGATATGGCCCGGTTCCAGGCGTCGCGGAGATCGGCGGGTATAGCCTCCGGCCTCGTGGTGGCGGGGATCGCCGCCGTGGCTTTGGAGGTGCGCTCCGATCCCGCGCGGGTGTGGACCGATCTCCTGGTCACCGGCTTCTATGGCCTCTCGCTGGCGCTGGCCGGGCTCGTCTTCCTGGCGATTCAATATCTCTCAGGCGCCGGGTGGTGGACGGCTCTCCGCCGCGTGCCCGAGGCGCTGATGACCCTGGTGCCGGTGGCCGCCCTGCCCATGCTCGCCCTCTGGCTCGGCCGGAGAGTCCTCTATCCCTGGACCCACCCGGAGGTGATGGCCGAGCCGGCGCTGGCGGCCAAGGCGGCCTATCTCAACGAGCCGTTCTTCCTAGCCCGTATGGTGCTGTTCCTGGGGATCTGGAGCCTCTTTGCCGTGCTGCTGCGCCGGGCCTCCATCGCACAGGATGGCCTTCCGGGCCTCGATCACCACCGCCGGATGGTGCGCCTCTCGGCTCTCTTCATCGTCGTCTTTGCCATCACCTTCTCGCTCGCGAGCTTCGACTGGCTGATGTCGCTCGATCCCCGGTGGACGAGCACGATGTTCGCCGTCTACACCTTCGCGGGTCTGTTCCTCACGGGGATCGCGGCCATCGCCCTGATCGTCGTGCGGCTGCGCCGGGCGGGCCTGGCCGGGATCGTCAACGCGAGCCACCTGCACGACCTCGGCAAGCTGCTGTTCGCCTTCAGCACCTTCTGGGCCTACATCTGGGTCTGCCAATACCTCCTCATCTGGTATGGCAACCTTTCCGAGGAGATTCCCTACTACCTGGTGCGCACGCGCGGGGTGTGGCTGCCGCTGTTCCTGCTGGCGCCCCTGCTCAACTGGTTGTTGCCCTTCGTCATCCTGCTGCCGCGCAACGCCAAGCGCCATCCCCGCGTGCTGGCCGGAGTGGCCGCGGTGGTCCTGGCAGGCCGCTGGCTCGACCTCTACGGAATCGCAGCACCCGCGGTGCTCCCCGCGCCACGGCTGGGAGCGCTGGAGCTGCTGATCGTCGCCGGTTTCGCCGGCCTCTTCTTCCTCGCCGGCTCTCGCATCCTCGGCCGTGCGCCGCTCCTCGCCAAGAACGATCCTTTCCTGGCGGAGAGCCTGCGGCACCATGCCTGAGCCTGCAGAATGGTAAACTACTTGGCCAACATAAGCCTGGAGAAAACAAGCCATGGTCCGTAGCTCTCTCAGATCAAGCCCTATCCTCATCGCCGGGCTGGCGATGGCGGGTCTTCTGCTCGGCGCGCCCCGCCACGCCTGGGCCCAGGGGTGAGTGGCCGCAAGACTCGACGCGCCCGTGCTTGGCGTGCAAGACAATTATTCCGGTCCCAGTCGCTGGCAGTTCTCCATGACCTGGCGCAACCAGCGCTCCCATCGCCATTTCGTGGGCTCCGATGAGCAGGAGAACCGCGCGGCGGACGGCAGCGAGGTCGTCAACCGGATCAACCTGCAGGAGCTGGCGATCCGCTACAACGCCAACGACCTCTGGAGCTTCTCGGTGGGCATCCCGTACCTGATCGCCGACCGCTCGAGCCCCATCCGCAACAGCAGCCGCACCGTCGTCGCCCGCAGCGTCGTGCAGTCGAGCGGCCTCGGCGACGTCGTCGTCGGCGCCCGGCGCCTGCTCTGGCATCCGCGCGATCGTCCGGACGGCAACATCTCCATGGGTTTGGGCGTGAAGCTCCCCACCGGCCAGGACGACGTCAAAGACGCGCGGACGCAGCTCGTCAACGGCCAGTTCGTCCAGACGACCCAGACCGTGGACCAGTCCATCCAGCCAGGCGATGGCGGCTTCGGCTTCATCCTCGAGCTCGAGGGCTTCCAGCGCATCCGCCGCAGCGGCTTCGCGCTCTACGGCTCGGCCGCCTACCTGATCAATCCCCGCAACAAGACCGACGTGCCGACCTTCCGCGGCGCGGTGGGCGAAGAGGTGATGTCGGTGGCCGACCAATATCTGGCGCGCGCCGGCGTCAGCTACTCCACCGCGAAATGGAAAGGGTTCGGCGCGAGCCTGGGCGGCCGTGTCGAGGGCGTGCCGGTCGAGGACCTGATCGGCGGCAGCGACGGCTTCCGGCGGCCGGGCTACGCCGTCTCGGTCGAGCCGGGCGTGAGCTACACGCACGGGCCGCACACGCTGTCGCTGGAAGTGCCCATCGCCGTCTACCGCAACCGCCAGCGCAGCGTTGCCGACCGGCTGGTCCCCGGCCGCCACGGCGACGCGGCCTTCGCCGACTACTTCATCATGTTCGGCTACTGGCGGCGGTTCTGAGCCTCCGGCGGGTGGGAGCTCGACGCTCCCGCCCGCCGCGCAGGAACGCCCGCCGTCATTTTTTCCCCACCAGGGCTATCATATCCAGCCAGTCAGAGGCGTTGGCGTTCTCCACGCAGTCTAACGATCAAAAGGAGGATTCACATGAAATCCGTCCGACTCTTCGCGATTACGGTGGCTCTGCTTTGCGCGATGCTGGCCGCAGCCCAGGACAAACCGCCGGCGAGCTCCTCAGCTCACGTCATGGTCGAGGGAGCGCAAGTGAAATGGGGCGAGGTACCGCCCGTGCTCGCCAAAGGGGCTCAGCTCGCCGTGCTCTCCGGTGATCCCGGAGGGTCGGGCCCCTTTGTGATCCGTCTGAAGATGCCCGCCGGTTACAAGATCGCGCCGCACTGGCACCCCACGGATGAGCACGTCACCGTGATCTCGGGCACCTTTTCTCTCGGCATGGGAGACACCTTCGACGCCAAGGCCGCGAAGTCCCTCGCCCCCGGAGGCTACGCGCTGCTGCCGGCGGAAATGCACCATTTCGCGTGGACCGAGGGCGGCGCCACGGTCCAGGTGCACGGCACGGGCCCGTTCGTGATCCATTACGTCAACCCCGCCGACGATCCCAGCAAGGGAGCCCCGGCCAGGTAGCCGTCGTAGTCGCTCCAATCCCTCACCGGCACCAGGACGAGAAAAGGAAAGGGCGCAGCAAGCTGCGCCCTTTCGGAGCTTCAGGAGTGAGGTGCCGCCGCCGTTAGACCTTCTGCCTCCGCTTCATCATGAGCAGGGCCAGACCGGCCAGGACCACCGCCAGCAGCATCAATCCGAAGGAAGAGAGCGTTGGAATCGTGGGCTGAGAACCACTACCCGGCTGGATGACGTCCGGATCCGTGGCGCTGCCGTTGGCCGGGGTCGGGTCCGTCACTCCGGCGGGCGGCGTGATCGTCGCCGTGTTGCTCAGGGTGCCGGTGGCCGACGACGAGACCGTGCAGGTCGCCGTGAGGATGACGGTGCTGCCGCTGGCCGGCAGGTTCACCGTTTCACTGATGTTGCCCGCCTGCGACGGCGGCGCCGGCGACACGCACGTGCCGCCATTCGCCCCGTTGGCACAGGTCCACGTGCAGCCGGTCAGTTGCGACGGGAAGTTGTCCGTCACCGTGGCGCCCAGGGCGCCGCTCGGACCCGCGTTGGAGGCCGTGATGGTGTAGGTCACCGTGCTGCCCGCGGTCACAGTAGTCGTGCCATCAGTCTTGGTGATCGAGAGGTCGGCGCTCGCACCCAGGGTGTCGCAATCCATCGCTGAATTGTTCCCAGGATTGGAGTCGGTCACTCCGGCGGGCGCCGTGACCGTGGCCGTGTTGCACAGCGTGCCGGTGGCCGAAGCCGAGATCGTGCAGCTCGCCGTGTAGGTGACGCTGCCGCCGCTCGGCAGGTTGACGGTGTCGTTGACGTTCCCGGAGCCGGAGGCCGTGCAGGTGCCGCCGCCGGCGCCGACGCAGGTCCAGGTGCAGGTGAGCGAGGCCGGGAAGGTGTCGGCCACGGTCGCACCCGTCGCGCTGCTCGGGCCGGAGTTGGCGGCCACGATGGTGTAGGTCACCGAGCCGCCGGCAGTGGCTGTCGTCACGCCGTCGGTCTTGGTAATCGAGAGGTCCGCGCTCCCTCCCAGGGTGTCGCAATCCGTGGCCGAATTGTTCGCAGGATCCGGATCGGTCACGCTGGCGGGCGCCGCGACCGTGGCCGTGTTGCACAGCGTGCCGGAGGCCGAGGCCGAGATCGTGCAGCTCGCCGTGTAGGTGACACTGCCGCCGCTCGGCAGGTTGACGATGTCGTTGATGTTCCCCGACCCGGAAGCCGTGCAGGTGCCGCCGCCAGCGCCGGCGCAGGTCCAGGTGCAGGTGAGCGAGGCCGGGAAGGTGTCGGCCACCGTCGCACCCGTCGCACTGCTCGGGCCGGCGTTGCTGGCCGTGATGGTGTAGGTCACCGAGCCGCCGGGGGTGGCTGTCGTCACGCCGTCGGTCTTGGTGATCGAGAGGTCCGCGCTCGCTCCCAGGGTGTCGCAATCCGTGGCCGAGTTGTTCCCCGGCGTGGGATCGGTCACGCCGGCGGGCGCTGCGACCGTGGCCGTGTTGCACAGCATGCCGGAGGCCGAGGCCGAGATCGTGCAGCTCGCCGTGTAGGTGACGCTGCCGCCGGCCGGGAGGTTGACGATGTCGTTGATGTTACCCGAGCCCGAACCCGTGCAGGTGCCGCCGCCGGCGCCGACGCAGGTCCAGGTGCAGGTGAGCTCAGCCGGGAAGGTGTCGGCCACGGTTGAGCCCGGGGCGTTGCTCGGACCCGGATTGGAGGCCGTGATGGTGTAGGTCACCGAGCCGCCGGGAGTGGCCGTGGTCACGCCGTCCGTCTTGGTGATGGCGAGGTCTGCCTGCGGCGTCAGCGCATCGGTGTCCGTGGCGCTGTTGTTGGCCCCGTTGGGATCGCTGGCGCTGGTGACGGTCGCCGTGTTGCTGAGCGTGCCCGTGGCGCTGGGGTCGATCGCGCAGGTCGCCGTGTAGGTCACGGAGGAGTTGGTCGGCAGGCTGACGGTGCTGTCGTTGATGTTGCCCGAGCCGGAGGCCGCGCAGGTGCCGCCGCCGGAGCCCGCGCACGTCCAGTTGCAGGAGAGGACGGCCGGGAAGGTGTCCGTCACCGAGACTCCCGTCACCGGATCACCGCCCGGGGGATTCGTCACCGTGATGGTGTAGGTCACCGAGCCGCCGGGCACGGCCGTGGTCACGCCGTCGGTCTTGGTGATCGTGAGATCGGCGGAGAGCGCCCGGCAGGCGACCACCGAGACGTCGTCGATCGCCAGACCGGCGAAGTTGACGGTGGTGTCGGAATCCAGGTGGAACTTCAGCTCGGTGTTGAGACCGGCGAGACTGTCGGCGCGGCGGGAGAAGACCCCCCAGCCAGCGCTCGCCGGCACGTTGACCGCAGGGTTGCCGGGAACGTCGGTCATTGTCGCGTCGAGGAAGTCGAAGAGCCGCACCGGCGTCGCGCCGCCCGCCTGCTGGTAGTCGATGGCGACGTGGTCGAAGTTGGCGCTCTCCATCTGGTAGCGCTGCGCCCAGGTGACCACCACCGGCGGCTGCAGGCCGGCCAGGTTGATGTTGGGCGACAGCAGATCCTGGCTGCTGGAGACGTTGTAGGTGTTGTCGAGGTCGGTCTTCCAGCAATTCACCCCGCTGTTGCAGGTGTTGAATCCAGCCACCGGATTGGCCGTGGTGGTTGCCACCGTGGCGGGAAGGCCGAGCTCCCACTCGTCCTGGGCTCCGGAGTGCGTGAAGCCGGCGGCGCCGCTCTCGAAGTCTGTGGTGAACACCGTCGTCGGCGTGAAGCCCGGTGCGCATGCGGGCGGCGTTGGCGCCTCGCAGATCCGCAGGCTCCAGGCCGTCAGGGTGCCGCCGTTGGCCCCTGCCGTGTCGTCGCGCAGGTCGAGCGTCCAGGTGCCTCCCGCGTTCTCGCCGTCGAACCAGGAGAGACGATAGTTCAGCTCGGGCTTGAGCTGGGTGCCCTTGAAGGCCGTGAAGCTCGGCGGGATCCCCGCTTCGTCGTCGAAGACGACGTCCATCTGGGTTTGTCCGCCTACGGCCGCGGCACCGATGTCGGTGAACAGTCCGTTGTCGTTGCCCGCGGGCGAGCGCAGGTGGGCGTCGACGTCCTGCATCAACGCATGGTTGAACACGAGGTCGACGTCGACGTCGGCGATCCGCGGATTGCCGGGCACGGTGATGGTCGAGCTGACGAGGCCCGTCCCCGGTCCGATGGTCTTCGGCACGTCCGTGCTGGTGTACGTCGTGCAGTTCACACCCTCGTTGGTGGCCGGATGCACACTGACGCTCAGGTGGTACGTGGCCGTCGGTCCGCCCACCGCGGCCGAGGCCGAATCGACGAAGGCGAAGAACGTGCCACCGGTCTTGACCGTCATGAACAGCGCTTCGGAGGGGATGTTGGGATTGGGCGCCACGTCCCCTGTGCCGGCGTCGTCGACGACCAGGATCTGGTTGGCAGCGTCGCCGAAGAGGGCGATGCCGAGCCGGCCGTTCCAGACGACGCCGTCGCGCTCCGGATCGACGTCGAGCGAGAGATACACGGTGTCGCCGGCATTGAGCGTCAGGCTGTACCAGTCCTGCTCGGTGGCCGCCGCCGGATTGCGCGTGCCGCTCACCCAGCCGTTGGCCGGCAGGACGTTGGCGGTGGCCGGCGTGTCGTTGCCCTCGACCTCGGGCGTCGGCGCGCCGCTCTGCACCCGCAGGTGGAGCTCGTAGGGACGCTCCGTCGTGGTGCCGGCGGTGAAGTCGTTGACCTTCAGGTAGTAGGTCCCCGTGGTGGGGATGGTAGCGCCCGCGATCGACGAGGAGAGACCCGCGAAGGAGCCGTTGTCATCGTCGAACTCGATCACCGTCGTGCCGTCGGACCGGAGCAGGGTCAACTGGCTGTCGGTGCTGCTGCCGGCCGAGAAGGAGGTCATCGTCGCCGCGTAGACGCG
Source organism: Thermoanaerobaculaceae bacterium (assembly GCA_963712665.1). Taxonomy (GTDB): domain Bacteria; phylum Acidobacteriota; class Thermoanaerobaculia; order Multivoradales; family UBA5704; genus DATARR01. The sequence continues at coordinate 212,909 of CAVQIV010000001.1, forward strand.
GTCTCCCGCGGTGGCGGTGAAGGAGTAGAAGTCGATGTCCCCGTTGGGGAAGAGGTTGCCCCGGACCACCGCGTTGGTGCCGGCGATGGGGGTGGCGGTGCCGAACGTGCCGTTGGGCTCCACCTCCCCGAGGTAGCCCTGACCCGCCCAGAGGGCCCTCTCCCCTCCGCTGAAGAAGGCCAGCAGCAGCAACCCGGAGAGAACCAAAGGCTTGGTCATGCGGTGACGCAGTCGTTTCGATACCATGGCGCTACCCCTCCTGAGGTGCTGCTCCAGCAGTTGAAGAAGACCAACGGGCCCGCGTTAGGGAAACTAACCGGGCCATAGTAGTCGAGAAAATGGCGGGCCGCAACCCCATTTTCCGGCAGTTTCCCGGAAAAATCGGCCGGGGCATCGCCGGTGATACGCTCCCGGCATGGAATCCCGCGCTCCCCGCGAGCCCGGCAAGCGGCGCAACGTCTCGCTGCTCGCCCTGGCCGCCCTGCTCGCCATGTCGGTCTGGTTCTCGGCCTCGGCGGTGGTGCCGCAGCTCACGGCGGAGTGGCAGCTCTCGGGCGCGCTTCAGTCCTGGCTCACCACCAGTGTGCAGCTCGGCTTCGTGGCCGGAGCCCTGCTGAGCTCCCTCCTCACGCTCTCCGACCGCCTGCCGGCCCAGCGTCTGCTGGCGGTGAGCGCTCTCGCGGCCGCGGCCTTCAACGCCGCCATCCCGCTGCTCGGTCGACTCGGCCTCGGCCCGGGCCCGGCCCTGGTCTGCCGCTTCTTGACCGGCTTCGCCCTCGCCGGCGTCTATCCGCCGGCCATGAAGCTCGTGGCCTCGTGGTGCAAGGAGGACCGCGGATTGGGGATCGGGCTGCTCGTGGGCGCCATCACCCTGGGCACGGCCGTTCCCCACCTGCTCAACGCCTCGCCGGGCGGCATGCCGCCCTGGCGCTCCGTGCTGCTGCTGACCTCCGGGATGGCGGTGATTGCGGCAGGGATCGGCGCCCTGTTCGTGAAGCCCGGTCCCTATCTCGGCAAGTCGCCGCCGTTCGACTTGCGCTCCGCCGGCCGGGTGCTGGCCGAGCGGCCGGCACGCCTCGCCAACTTCGGCTACCTCGGTCACATGTGGGAGCTCTACGCCATGTGGGCCTGGGCCCCCCTCTGCCTGCTCGCGAGCTATCAGGAGGCGGGTTGGAGCCCGCGGGCCGCCCGCGTGGCCGGAGCCGCCGCCATCGCCGCGGGCGGCCTCGGAAGTCTCCTGGCCGGCAAGCTGGCCGACCGGCTGGGACGCACGCGGATCACGGTCTGGAGCCTGGCCCTCTCCGGCGCCTGTGCCCTCGCCGCCGGCTTCGTGTTTCACCGTCCTGCGGCGCTGACCGCCCTCTGTCTCGTCTGGGGGTTCGCGGTGGTGGCGGACAGCGCGCAGTTCAGCGCCGCCGTCTCCGAGCTGGCCGATCCCCGCTACGTCGGCACTGCCCTCACCGTGCAGACCAGTCTCGGCTTCCTGCTCACCACCGTCACCCTGCGCGTCATCCCGCCTCTGCGGGACCTCCTGGGCTGGGAGCGGGCCTTCATCCTCCTCGCCCTCGGCCCCGCCTTCGGCATCTGGAGCATGCTCCGCCTGCGCGGGCTTCCTGAGGCCGTGCGCATGGCTGGCGGCAGGAGGTGAGCCTCCCCTCAGGGCAGCTTCGCCGCCAGCACGTCCACCTTCTCGATCACCGGCGGCTGCGCCAGCAGCTCTCCCGCCTTGGCCATCAGCGCAGCAGCCACCTTGCCCGAGAGGTGAGCCTGGCGGCCTGCGTCATCGGGGAAGGCGTCGAAGATGCCGAACGTCGAGGGCCCGAGCTGAATGCCGAACCAAGCGGTCGTCGCCGGCTCCTCCTCGACCAGCGGCAGCCCACCACGGAGGAAATCAGCCACCTCCGCCTCTTTCCCCGGTTTGGCCTCCAGCCGAACGAGCAGCGCTACTTTCACCATGGCTGATCTCCTTTCCTGTGAAACCGCCCTTGGGACGGCGAGCCAAGGGGGCACTATACCAAGGCGCGTGCGCCCCTCCGTCAAGCACCTTGAAGAATTAGGAAGAAGAACGGCCACCTCGGAACGGTCCGGGGCGGCTTTAAGGAGGTTACCCATGATCCGCAAGAAGCTCGTCACGTATTCCCTACTCCTGCTGGCCACCGCTCTGTCCCTTCTCGCCTTGATCTCCGCGCCGGCGCCGGCCTCCGCCTGCGTTCCGATCTGTACGGGCAATTTCTGTGGCGCCGGGAGGTTGCAGGCCACCTGCGACGGCCATCTGGTCTGCGTCTCCTTCTGCGCGGAGTAGCTCGAGTTTTCGGCGTGGTAGTCGCCCTCCTCTCCGGGCGGAGGGGAGGGCGGGATCACATCACCGGACCGTCCATCCTGGACTCCGCCTGCGGCAGGCGGCGATCGCGATCGTAGGGCGGGTCTTCGTGCTCGGGCAGCACGTCGTCCGGCCAGTCCTTCAGCCAGCTCCGGCGATCCTCTTCCCTGGCGTAATACTTCATATATAGATGCGTGTGCTCCTCGCTGCCACTCCCCACCATGTCGATGTGACAGGCGAAAGCCGTATTGTCCGGCATGAGGACCATGGGCTCGCGCAACAGCTCACCCCACAATGCGGTATACAGCTCGCGATCGCTCAGATGGTCGGTATTGTGGAGGAACGTTCCCAGCAGGGCCAGCATGTGGATGACCTCCCACAGCTTGTCGCTGAGCTGCGGATCGTCCAGCTCCTCCGGCGCCGGTAACGCGACGCCGGCCTCCGCCAGGACAACGGACAAGGCTCTGGGCTCGGTGCTCTCGAAGGCTGCGACATAATCCCAGAATTCGTCTTCAACGTCATCACGATCATCTGTGGACATACGTCTCTCCCTCGAAGCTTCAGGATCAGGCGACCGGCGGTACCGGCGGAGGTGCGCCTTTTTGAGCCTCGAACAACGCGCGAACGCTGGGACGAGCGAGCACCAGAAACGTGCAGATCCCAAGAAACGTGCCGTACGGGATGCTGATACACGCAAGCCCGGCCGAAATCAGGCAGAAGGTGTAGGCGTTGCGACGGCCTAGGGCGCGGGCCGTGAAGAGCTTCAGGGTTCCCAGCGTGGCGCCGAAAATCACGATGACCGTGCCCATGACGATGAAGATCCAGCCCATCGGCGGGGGTGGGGGGCCGCCCGGTGGGCTGGGCACGTCCATGAGGGAAGCCGCGAAGAGGACGCCCATGAAGACGTAGACCAGGCCGAACAGGCACACGAACATGGTAGTGCCGCCGACGACGAAGTAGCCGATCCGGAGCAGCTTCAGGTGCTCCTCGTCGAGAATGCGCTGTCGCTCGAAGTCGTCCATTCCCAGGATGAAATCTACGCTGGTTGATCTTCCGCGTCAATGCCGGAATCGTGGCGCCGTTCACTCGAAGTGGGAGGTCGACATCCGCCGCCGGAGCTCTTCGATGCTCTCGGGAGTTGGCCCGAAGAAGCCGACTTTCAGACCGTACCGCGCGCACCAGGTCTGGGCCTTGGAGCTGAGGATCAGGAGCACGATGATGTTGATGCACGGGAGGAACATGGCGATGGCCCACAGCAGCGGCATGCTCTCTCCCAGGTGATGAGAGAGGTTGTAGGCCGTGACGGCGATCGCCACGAGCAGGCACAGCAACGCAACGAGGATCACCCCGGCGAGCAGGGCTCCTTGCTGCGAGAGCGCTGCCTGGAGCGGAGCCTGGAGGAAGCCGAGGAGGATCTGAAATCCCACCAGCAGAACCAGGCGCCGGTAGAGCCGGGCCATGGTCTCCGCGTCCTTGAGGTACGTGGGCCTGACCGCCTGGGCCTGGCCATAGGGAAGGGGTGGAAGCTGAGGAGGAGGAAGCCGGGCGCCGATCTCCGGCACCGACCCCGCCGCCATCCAATCCGCCATCCCTTCACGCCAGACCAGGACCTTGCGCGGCTCCGGAACGGAAAACAGCGCCGCCACGAGCTGCTCCAGGGGCACCGGCCCCAGACGCTGCCCTCCCACGGCGTAGAACCAGAGTGTTTCCATGCTCACCCCTCGCGACGAAGGACCGTCAGCCTGCACTTTACACTTTCCGTCTCCTCGTATGAGGAAAGTGGCCGGTCCGGGGAAAGCGTTTCACCTCCGGCTGATCGTACCGTGGAAGCTCTCGGGTATGGCCACGGCGGAGAGCGCCATGCGGACGGCTTCAGGCTCTGTGACCTCGATGCGGTACCGGTTGCAGAGCTGCTGGCACAGCACCATCAATTGCGAGGTGCCCATCGCCGCGCCGATGCAGGTGGTGGGAGCCCAGCCGAAGGGGACGTAGCCGGCGCTGGAGCAGGGTCCGCGATCGGACTCGGAGAGCCAGCGGTCCGGATCGAAGACCTCGGGATCTTTCCATTGCTGCGGATCGTGATGGATCAGATAAGGGCTGACGAAATAGCGCTGGCCGGTCTTGAGGCACTCGTGCCCGAGGTCGATGTCGGTGCGCACAGGCCGGCTCAAGAACAGAGGCGGGCTCCACACACGCAGGACCTCTTTGACGAAGCGATAGGTCACGGGCGCGACGCGGGGGCTCGCGAGATCGCCCGGCGCCAGGGGCGCAAGCTCCTCGGCCATGCGCGCGGCCCAGTCGGGACGGCGGGTGATCTCATAGACCAGGCAGGCGGCCGCGGAGCCCGGCGGGCCGGCGATGGCAGTGAGGATCGCGGTCACCGAGTCCACCGCGCGGTCCATGCCCAGGTCGGGCAGCAGATCGACGATGGGATCGGTGAGGTCGAGCCTGCGGGGCCTCTTTCCGGCGGCCCGGCCGCGCAGCTCACGGCGCACCACCGAGCCCGCGCTGACCTGGACCAGGATGGATCGAATCTCTTTCCACAGGTTGTCGCGCAGGGGTTGGAAAGCCAGCAGCCGCTTGAGCTTGAACGCCTGATCGCGGAAGATGCGCGCGGCATCGGCGGCTGAAAGGCCGTCTACCACCACGGGCAGGAGCGTGTGGGTGCACACCTCCTGCGCCACCCAGACGAGGTCCACGGGACGATCGAGCCGTTTTTCGAGCATGGCCTCCATACGGGCGGCGAGCTGGCCGATGCCCTCGGTGCCCGAGAGGAGCCGGAGCTGCGTGAGCCAGGCCGCCCGCACGTGCCGCCAGAACACGGGCTCGCCTGTGCGTCCGCGCAGCAGGTCGGCGAGCTTGTCGGGCAAAGTGAGGTCGCCGAAGTTGACCGCGTTGACCTTCTGGGCCGCCTCGGCTTCGAAAACCGCCAGCACTTCGTCGGTATGCCAGAACACACCGCCTTCCGCGGCGCTGCGGGCGCGCATGTCGCGCACGAAGTCGATTTCCAGGTTTTCGGACGGCGTGGACATACAGCCTCCTGCAGGTGCGGTGGGGAGCGGAGCCAAGTCCGCCCCCCACCGGTCCACCGATCAGATATTGTGATACAGGTACCAGCGGTAGACGAGCTCCTTCCGCCGGATCGCGAACGCAGCCAGAACAGCACGAGTGATCTTCACCATGGTCTATCACCTCCTTTCCTTGAGCGGTGCCAGCCCCAGCATGAACCGGGGTGGAGCGAGAGCGGGACCGACGAACGGCCGGGTGCTGAGCGGTGTGACCGTCAGCCGGTAGCCGTCGACGACGATCCGCAAAATGTCTTCGACCAGTTGCAGGGAGAGCGCAGCCGCGGGGCAGCGGTGCGGGCCCCACCCGAACGGAATAAACGCTTCATGATTGTCGACCGTGGCCCACCGCTCGGGCCGGAAGCTCTCCGGATCATCCCAATACCTGGGATGGCGGTGGACCAGATAGGGGCAGACGACCACCTCGTCCTGAGGCGTCACCGCGACGCCAGCCACCTCGTGATTCCGCGCCGGCCGGCTCCCCAGGAGCCAGGCCACAGGCCACAGTCGCAGCGCCTCGCGGATGACCCACGCGGGCTCGGCCTCCGTGGGCGGATTCGTGCCCAGCAGATAGATGGACCAGCCGAGCACGAACCCGACGGAGCCCGCGATGGCGAACAGGAATGACAGAAACACCTCGGCGAGCTCCACCGCCGGAACGTCAGGCCCCGCCTCGCTCGCCACGACATCGAGCAGATCGGCCGGCTCCCCGGTCTTACGCGCCCGCCGCTCCGCGATCGCCCGCGCCAGCTCGCGTTCCACACGCAAACGGAACATGGCGCGACGCCAGCGTGAGTAACGTTCCCGGGCTCCAGCGAGGACCGCACGCGCGACGATCGCGTCCATCATCCGGCGCAACCGGACCGGGCCTGTCCGGTGCCAAGAGGGCGGACGCGAGATGCCGATAGATGATCCAGTTGCCGGCGTCGGGCCATTCACTGTCCGGCACCAGCGCTCGGATCACTTTTTCCTCGAGCTCACCGGCCTGCGCCGCCACGTGAGCGCGCAGCAGGGCCCGGGATGCGCGTCCCATCTCCTCCTGCGCTGCACGCGGACCGAACGTGCCTCGCCGGGTATGGAAGAAATCGGAGTGATCGTCGTACAGCCCCGCGCCATTGGCCAGGACGGCCCGGGCCGCGGCCGGCTCCCCCACACAGAGCTGGCGTCCCGGGAGCCACAGGGCCTCGGCGTCCGGAAACGCCTGATCGAGAAACCTCAGCGGCTCCCGATGAAACTCTAGAGATGACTCTTGTTTGACCACTTCCCAAGCCTCCCGGAAAGAACACCCTCACCCAGTAACGAATCCATCCGGCCCATCCCCTCACCGGGTAGCTCCGCCTCAATAAATCAGGTGCTTCGACCCCCGGCTCGCGAGACAGGAAGGCGACATGAAGACGTCTGCGAGCCGATCTGCGAATGATCAGGGGGGCAAGGCGGGCTAGGCGGATATGGCTCCGCCCCTTCGCGGGTACTGCCAGAGGAAAATCATGAAGGCGACGGCAAACAACGCATCGATGACTCCCGGCACGAATAAGATCCACGGCAACCGTTGCGGGGCAAAACCGACCGCGTAAGCCAGTACCACGAATACCGCGAGCTGGCCGAGGATGCCCATACGGACGATGCCGTGGTTCTTATCCAGGTCGCGGCTCACCCACCAGTACCCGAGACCGAAGGTAAAAGCCAGAGACAGGAACATCGCGCGGTACACGGGATCGGGGTGGGGTACGTGAAGCAGGTCGCGCAAAGCGTCGTCCCAAAGCAGGAAGCCGACGCTGGCCGCACAGTTCCACAGGCCTTTGACGCGAAAGACCCGACGCCAGAATACATCGAATCCGGTGCTCATGAGCTGAGGGCCTCCTCCCTGCGCGTGCTCCTGGGGCAAACGGTGATGTCGTTCATTCTGCACTACGATTCGGCAGGCGTCAACCCCCGAGCGGGGAAGGCGGAGCCCTCGTCGAGGTGAGCCGCTGGAGGGCTAAATACCTCCCCAAGATCCTGCACGACGGACCCCGGGGAGGAGAACAGGGGGACTGAGACCTTACGGAATTTGACAGGTGTCGCAGATGGAGGTGCAGTGCATTTTGCCGGTGCCGTCGTCGTGGCAGATCAATCTCTTTTCCAAGGCTCCCGGCTTGCCCGGCTTGGCGGACTGTCCGGCGAAGAAGTTCGAGGTGCCGGGCAGGTAGGTGTCGGCGATCCGGTCGCCGTCCGTATCCACCTGCACGAAGCCGGCGGGCATCGGCGCGGCCATCTTGGCCCGCCAGGAATACGCGGCGTTCGCCGGGAACCGCACTTCCAGCGGGATCTCGAGCACCTCGCGGCTGACCCGGTCGACGGGTGTGAAGCTCACCTTCACATTGAGCCAAAGCGGGCCGGAAAAGGTTCCGCCGTTCGCGTTTTCCCGGCGGATGACCATCTGGGTAATCGGCTGCACGCCGTCGAGCCGTACGGTGGCCTCGAACTTCCCACACTCGGTCTGGAGCGGCGCCACGCTCTTGAGCGACAGGGCGCGGACCTGGGTCCGGGTCGCCGCCACTCCCCGCCTGTTGAACACCGCGTCGTCCAGCCGCTGGACGATCGTGTCGGTCGCTCCCAGCGAGCCGGGAGTGCCGGTTACGATGGGCACTCCCTGGAACGCCACCTTAGCGGTGAAGGGCGCCGAGCCGGCGCAGAAGAAGCCGGCGGGGATCGGGGTCCGGGCGAAGTCGACGTAGGTCGAGCCGTCACCCCTCGTCTGCCAGACGTCGATCCCGTTCTGGATGGCCCGGTCCGCCGCCAACGCGGACGCGGCTACGGCGATACAGGAAAGCAGGAATACGACTCCCAGAGAACGTACTCTCATAGCACCTCCTTGGTAAAGTTGGGCATCCAAAGGTCATGGTGCGCGGCAGCCCCGAAAGCGCGCCTTCGCCCAAATCGGGGCGCTCAGCGGTGGAGATGGGATTTCGAGAATGGTTTTCATGGCTTCACAGCTCCCGGCCATACACGATCTTCCACTCCCTGCGCCCATCCGCGGGCGGCGGGCGGAAGGCGGGCTGGCGGCCCAGGGGACGGAACTTGAGACGCTCGAAGAAGCGGCGGGCTCCCTCGTTTTCCTCGTAGACCACGGCGTGCACGCCCGGTAGGCCGTGGCGGGCCGCCTCGCTCAGAAACGTTTCCACGAGACGGGTGCCCACGGCATGGCCCCGCACGGGCGGCAGCAGGTTGATGTGGAGCTCGCCGGGAAAAGCGTCGAGACGGGGACCGCCCCGGCTCGCGAGGAGGAATCCCGGCAGGTCGAGCAACAGTCTCCAGACGGTGGGCCGCAGGAGGAGACCGCGGGCGAGAGCCCCAGCCAACGCCGGCAGCACCACCCTCCAGGCCTGGAGACGGGTGCAGCGGCGCCGGTCGAGGCAGCCGGCGAGATAGCCCTGGGCCCGGCCGTCCCGCTCCACGACCCAGAGGGGGCCGGCGTCGAAATCGGTCCAGGCCAGGATCATCAGGTCGGTGAAGAGGATGGGATCCGGAAGGGCAGCGCCCTTTCCGTCTCCATAGGCCGTCGAACGGCAGACCTCACGCACAGCGTCGCGGTCTCGCGGCTCATAGGGGCGGATCTCCACGGCGAGGATGATAGCCTCGCCGGTGACGCCGGACACCCCCGTCGGGGTCTACAGCCAGCAGGTCAGGGCGACACCGCTGACCGTATAGAGCCCTCCGGCGGCCTCCAGTCGGACCGGCCGATCTTCTCCCAGGCGAAGAGTGGGATGAGATCGGCCGGCCGGCAGGGCTCGGGCCGGTCGAGCAGACCCAGAGAGTGAGCCAGGACGCCGGCGATCGCCTCCGGCCTCGCTCCCTCCTCCCGGAGCGAGCGCAGGGTGAGCGCCTGATCGCGCTTCGACAGCTTCTCTCCCGTTGGGCTCAACATCAGCGGCACGTGAGCGTAGGCGGGAGGCGTGCCGCCCAGGGCCTCGATCAACTGGATCTGCCGCGCCGTCGAAGCGAGGAGGTCCGAGCCCCGCACCACGTCGTCGATCCCCATTGCGACATCGTCTACCACCACGGCGAGCTGATAGGCATAGAGACCGTCCCGGCGCTTGAGCACGAAGTCCCCCACTGCCAAGTCCACCCGCTCGGTGATCGGTCCGAAAACACGATCTATAAAAGAAACCGGCCGGTCCTCGACGAGGAATCGAATGGCCGCGTCCGGCCGCTCCATGCAGCACAGCCGTTCGAACCAGTCCGAGGCCAGCTCCCGTGGCCGAAGCGATGAGGGATAAGGCGCCTCCTCACCTCCATGGGGAGCGGAGGCCACGGCCTGAAGGTCCTTGCGGGAGAGACGGCAGGGGAACAGATGCCCCGCTTCGGCCAGCCGCCGCAAAGCCGCCTCGTAGAGATCGCTCCGCTGGGACTGGAGATACGGTGCATGGGGACCGCCCACGTCCGGTCCCTCGTCCCAATCGAGGCCCAGCCAGGCGAGATCCTCCATCTGAGCTTCCGCGAGCCCGGGCACCACCCGCGGTCCATCGAGATCCTCGACTCGCCAGACGAAGGTCCCTCCCTGGCTGCGCACCGAAAGCCACGCCGCCAACGCCGTGCGAGCATTGCCGACGTGGATCATCCCCGTGGGGGATGGAGCGTAGCGGCCGCGGGGTCTCATTACCCCATGATCGACAACATCCCTGCCACCGGCTCGCCCAGGGCGCGATTCCCGGAGATCTCCATCCGCGCCAGCGTCTGCTCTGGGGTCAGCCCCTTGGTCAACCGCCGCCAGGCCGTGTCCTGGTCCAGGCGGACGCGGCAGTGTGCCTCTCCGGGGCTGCCGGCGTAGAGGGACCAGGCTCCACCTTCACGCACGAGGGTCCAGTCCCCTCCCGCTTCGCCTGTGATCTCGAAGATCACCTGGGTTCCCTCTGCGGCTTCGATTTCGCGGTAGGTGTGGGGCAGGGCTCGCAGGAAGGTGTCGAGCACCGGGTGGAGCCACGGGCGGGCGGTGAGGGGCGGGGCTTCCACGGCGTCGCGGATCTGCTGCTGGTGGTGCCAGTGCTCGGTGTATTCGCGGGCCATGTCGAACCACATCCATGAGGTCGCTTCCCCGGCCCAGGCCACGGAGATGGGCGCTGGAGCGAAGGGATCGAGCGTGGCCATGAATTCGGCCAACTGCCTGCCCGTCAGCTCCAGGAGATCCGTGAGCACCCGCGGGCTCAAGCGCCGGGCCGCCACCACCCACTCGGCGTTCAGGCGGTTTAGGAAGGCCACGAGGTCGGCGTAGCCCGCGAGGGGCGGATCCGGCGGCGGCAATCGCGAACCGTCGCGTAGCCCCGAAAGCCGCCGGAGCTGCACGTCCAGGAGATGGGCGGTCACGTCCTTCACCGTCCACGCCCCGGCGACCGTGGGCCGGCTCCAATCCTCCGGAGCGAGACCGCGCAGGAGATCGATCAGCTCCGCGTGCAGACCCGGAAAGAGATCCGCCAGGAGGATGGGCGCGACGGGCTTCATGCGATCGGATCGGCAGAGTCCCCGGCCAGCAGCAACTGGGGGACCTGAGAAAAGTAATAGGTGCCGGAGTCCGGGTCCCGGTCGAACACCCAGACCAGGTCGAAGCGGGAGCCCGGCCACTCCTGGGGCGCCGCGGTCGAGTCGCCCAGGATGCGGTTGGCGATCTCCGGGATGACCTCGTGCTGCCAGCAGATGAGCACGATGCCCGGCCGGGCCAGGACCTTCTTCACCAGGTCTTTCTCCTGGCCCTTTTTGAACGAGGTGTCGACTTTAATCCCGAGCTTCGCGGCCAGGGGCGTGATCGTCTCCAGGGGCCGCTGGCTGCCGCTCTGCTTGTCCGAGGCGTAGAGGCGCTGCGGCTGGGCGAGCTCCGGGCTCTGCAGCGGTCCCCGGCTGGGAGCGAACAGGCAGGCCAGGGCCCCGGCCCGCTGCCAGCCGCGGACGATGAGCGACTCCGGGTCCTTTTCACCCGCCGCCGTCACGCCGTGGAAGGGAGGAGAAGCCGTCGGCTTCTCCGCGTGACGGATGACCATGATCTTGGAAGCCAGGCGCGGGCTGCTCTCTGTTTCTGCGGCCATTCCCTTCCTCCAGAAAGCCGCATTCTATCGTGAAGAAGAGCAGTCGCAGGGCCGAGATCTGGAGATCGATCCCGGCCCTGCGACCCAGCCCGAGGAGGGAGAGGCCTACGGGCAGGTGGCGAAAGCTTCGACGTCCCGCACGGGCGCGGGCACGGCGCCGGCGGGGTGGAAGTAGACCCAGGTGCGGCCGGTCTGCGTGTCGCGCACCTTGACCATGAGCTCGGTCTCGGTGACGGCCGCGAAGTCGAGCCAGTAGTGGTTGTTGGCGGCGCAGCCGTCGCGCACGTTGAGCAGCACCTGGAGGTCCTGGTCCGCAGAGAGGGAGAAGAGCCCCGTGTTGCCGGCCTCGGGCAGCATCACCCGCTTGGCCTCCCGGCCCGCCTGCACCGTGGCCTCGAACCTGCCGTTGCCGAGGCAGAGGGCCCTGGACTCGTCACAGGCCGTCATCAGGCCGTCCGTGGCACCGGCAACGGTGGCAGAGAAGGCCACGGAGCCGTCGAGCGCCTCGGTGCGGATGCGGTATTGGAACGTGGTGCCCGCGGGCAGGCTCGAGTCGAGGAAGCTCTCGGCTCCCTGCGCCACGGCGGCGATCTCCTGGAAAGCGCCGCCCGGCTGCCGGCGCTCGACGTGGAACGCCTTGGCCCCGGTGGCGGCATCGGCCCAGGTGAGGCGGATCTCGCTGCCCGACTGCCCGGCGGCCCGGAGCTGCGAGGCCGCAGCGAGGCTCGCGCCGCATCCCGTGCCGTCGTCGTCGTGGATGGTCACCGCCGCGACGTTGGAGCCGATCGCGAAGGCGCCCGCACCGGACTTGGTGAGCTTGATGTTGAAGCTCTCGTCCGGCTCCTTGGCCGTGTCGTTCTTGATCGGGATGTCGACCGCCTTGGGGTCCTGGTCGCCGCTCTCCCACCGCAGGGTGACGGTGCGGGCCGTGAAGTCCTTGCCCCCCTTGGCCGTGCCGTTGGCCGTGGCGACCTTGACCGTCGCCACTCCGTCGCTGCCATCCGTGCGCGTCACGATCACCGACACCGTGCCGGCCCCTTCGCTCACCTCGTAACCAGAGCCCGCGAAGCCGATCGTCCCAGGCCCGCTGGGGACGTCGCCGCGGACGATGACCTTGCCGCGCATGCCGCTGGTGAGAGTGCCGTGGACCTGGCAGAAGTAGCCATGGGTGCCCGGCTTCGTGAAGGAGGTCTGGAAGTTGCCCTTGTCCGACGGATTTCCGGTGGTGAACGAGCCGTCGTCGGCCTTGATGGTGTGCTCGATGTCCCCCGACCAGGTCCAGCACACCGGCTGCCCCGGATCGACGGTCACCGTCTCCGGCGAGAAGGAGGTGCCGGTGATCGTGATCTTGGCCTCGACCCCCGCGCAGCCCACGGGCGTATTGGGATCGCCTCCCCGCGGCTCGGGGTCATAGGTGGGCTTGGAGCTGATGACGCCCATGGAGCCCATGGAATGATGATCCTGGCCCACCGCGGAAGTGACGAGGAGGAAGCCGAGCGCGAGCGCCGACAGGGTAATTCGTTGAATGACCATCTCTTTGCCCTCCAGAATGGGACGCGGCTGCGTCCAACCTGTAAGTCCCCGGGACGGACTAGAAGGTTCAATGCGCCGGCCGGCGTCTGCGACGGGCGGCCAGGCAGATCCCCAATCCTACTCCGTTCGTCACCAGAATGAGCCCCGAGATCTTGAGCCCGAACAAGAGCCGGCTCTCCACCTGGACGATGGGCACGATCGAGAGCGCCAGGTAGAGGACCGTCATCAGAAAGCCGGAGAGGGCACAGAGCCTCAACCCCAGGCTGGGGCGCGGCTCGACGCCCCGCAAGCCGAAGAGCGGGATGGCGAACATCACGAGATAGGTCAGCGCGTAGAAGACCCCCGAGGCGTTCCACAGCAACTGGAAGGCCTCCTGCTTGCCCACCCCGATCAGCCCCACGATCCCCAGCGCCAGCGTGGCCGCGCCCACGAAGAGGATGGAGTTGACGGGCGTCCGGTAGCGGGCATGAAGGCGCGTGAACCACTCCGGGAGGAGCCGGTCCCAGCCCGCCACCATGGGCAACCGGGTGTTGCCCCCGAACATCACGCTCGATTGCGCCACCCGGATGCCCAGGAGGGCCAGGATGGCGATCGACGCGATGGGCAGCGCGAGGTCGAGGGAGTGGAAGCCCGCGCTCAGCACCTGGGGGATGGGCGCGATCAGATCCAGCCGGTCCTGCGGGATCAACGCCAGCACCGAGCTGGTGCCGAGGATGAACATGCCGGCGATCACCGGCGCCGCCAGCCATACCGAGCGGGTGATGGCGCGCACGGGATCGCGGCACTCGCCGGCGTGGAGGGCCACGTACTCGAAGCCGCCCAGGGCCCCGAACCCCATCTTCCCCAAGAGGTTCAGGCTCATGAGCGAGAGCACGGGCATCTCGATCTGCAACGGATGAAAAGCCGGCAGCGAGCCGTGCGACAGGTTCAGCCACGGGAGGATCAGGATGGCGAGGAAGGTGGCAATCATCAGCGCGCCCCCGGCCTTGTGCACCCACTTGCCCACGCCGAGCCCCACGATCGTCAACGCGACCAGGCCGCCGATCACCGCCAGGTTGACGAGGCCGATGAACCACGGCCTGCTGGTCAAGCCTTCGCTTCCCGGCCCGAGGACGTAGACCAGATACTGCGTGATCTGGAGCCCGATCTCCGACGTGTTGAGGATGGCGAACAGCCACAGGTTCCACGCCACCATGAAGCCCAGCAGCTCGTTGAAGCCCAGCTTGGCCCACTGATAGAGCCCGCCTTCGAGCGGCATGATGCGGTTCAAATAGATCACCACCACCGCCGATGGGAGGTAGAAGAAGATCATGGCCAGGAGCCAGAGCACGACGTGCGACGGCCCCTGCTTGGCGGCGACGCCGATCCAGGGCAGGCCCACGATGAACAGCACCTGGGTGAGCGCCAGATCGGCGAGCCCCAGCTCTTTCTTGAACACGTGGCTCTTCGCCTCGACGCGCTCCTCCTCACGCCGGAGCTCCGCGGGGGCGCTGCTGTCCTCGTGGTCGTCCATGATTCGCGCCGTGCATTTCATCACAATTCCAGGGCGGTTGGCGCACCGATCTGCGGTACCATCCCGCCGGTGAAGTCCCCGGGGGCCGTGCGATCCATCCGGCTGTGCGCCGTCTTGATCCTCACCTTGGCTCTCGCCCTGGCGAGGAGTGCGGGGTCCTCGCCGTCTTCCGTGGAGCCCGCATCGTTTCAGCAGGTTCCCATTCCCGACGACTCGCCCGCCCAACTGTGCACGGCCCTGGCCCAGGACCGCGACGGCTTCCTCTGGATCGGCACCCAGGGCGGGCTGGTGCGCTACGACGGCTATCAGTTCCGCGCCTTCAAGCCCGATCCACACAATCCGAAGACCCTCGCCGGCAGCTACGTGCGGACCCTCTTCCCCGCCGCGGACGGCCGGCTGTGGATCGGCACGTTCAGCAGCGGCCTTTCCGCCTACGATCCAGCCACGGAGATCTTCGCGCGCTACCGGCACGATCCGAAAGACCCTGCCAGCCTCTCCCACGACCGCGTGGAGGCGA
The DNA here is from genome assembly GCA_963712665.1 of Thermoanaerobaculaceae bacterium. Taxonomy (GTDB): domain Bacteria; phylum Acidobacteriota; class Thermoanaerobaculia; order Multivoradales; family UBA5704; genus DATARR01. Next base: position 227,913 of record CAVQIV010000001.1, read on the forward strand.
TCGCCGAGGACCGCTCCGGCCGCGTCTGGATCGGCACCTACGAGGGGCTCGACCGGATCGATCCCGGCCAGCTCCAACATTTCCGGCACGATCCTAAAAACCCGCACAGCGTGGCGGACGATCGCATCCGAGCATTGCTCGTCGATCACACCGGACAGTTGTGGGTCGGCAGCCACGACGGCCTGCAGGTCTGGCGCGGCGAAGAAAAAGGTTTCGAGCGCATCGCCTCCGATCCGCAAACGCCGAGCTCGCTCGCCGGGAAGTTCGTGGCCAAGCTCTTCGCGGATCGACAGGGGAGGATCTGGATCGGCACCACCGAGCACGGAGCCGCCGTCCTCGATCCCCGGACGGGCCTCCTCCGCTGGCTGGACGGCTTGAGCCACTTCTGGATCTACGGTTTCACCCAGGTGGCTGCTGATCGAATTTGGATCGCGACCTTCGGCGGCGGCATCGACGTGATCGATCCGGGCTCCCTCACGGTCGTCGAGCGCCTGCGGCACGATCCGGCGCTGGAAAACACGGTGAGCGGAGATCGCATCGGAGCCTTGCTGCGCGACCGGTCGGGCGTCGTGTGGGTGGGTACCTGGGGCCAGGGGATCGAGCGCCACGATCCGGCGGCGCGGGCCTTCCGCACCATCCGCCACAGCCCGAGCCTGCCCGCGGGGCTCTCCCATTCGGAAGCCGTGCGCGCGTTCCAGATGCAGGACGGCACCGTCTGGGTGGGGACGAATGGCAACGGCATCGACATCTTCGACTCCCAATGGCGACGTATCGGCGGTCACCAGCCCGATCCCAAGAACCCAGGCGCCCTGGCCGACGGCTCCATCACCTGCCTCGCTCAAGGCCCGGACGGCACGATCTGGATCGCCACCTTGAACGGCGTCCTCCATCGCCTGCGGCCGGGAGCGCGACGCTTCGAGCGGCTTTCAGAAAAGGACGGCCTGCCCGGAGGTCCCATCCGCGCCATGGCCTTCGGACCCGACGGCGATCTCTGGGTCGGGGCCGCCGAGGGCATGGGGCGGATCGATCCCCGATCGGGAAAGATCACGGCCTTCCGGCACGATCCGAAAGACGAGACCTCGCTCTCGGGCCAGGCCGTCGAAGCCCTCGCCTTCGATCGCAACGGCACGCTCTGGGTGGGGACGGACAGCGGATTGAACGCTTTCGATCCCAAACGCGGGACCGCGGTGCGCATCCTTCAGACCGGACGCCGCGATGGATTGCCGGCCAACTGGGTCCCCGATCTGATGCTCGCCGCCGACGGCCGGCTGTGGGTCGCCACTCAGGCCGGCGCCTCGATCCTGACCTCCTGGGACGGCCGCCACGCCCGCTTCGAATCGGTCGCGGACCGGCTGGGGCTACCGCCGGCACCGGTTGAGATCCTGATCCAGGACTTTCAGGGCTGGGTGTGGCTCGGACCTCGCCTGCGCGTGGACCCCAAGACCTGGCGCTGGCAGGAGCTCGGGCCTGCGGACGGCTGCGAGCTGCGCAACTTCTACATCGCCAGCCGCGCCCGCACGGCCACGGGAGAGCTCCTCTTCGGCTCGCCCGCGGGTCTGCTGGTGGTCCGGCCGGACCGCATCGCACCCTGGACCTGGGCCCCACCCCTCGTCGCCACCTCACTGCGCGTGGACGGCCTCGAACGGCCGGGAGCGCCCCGGCTCGGCCGGCTCACGCTCACACCCGGTGAGCGGGGATTCCGGCTCAGCTTCGCAGCCCTCGACTTCACGGCTCCGGCCCGGAACCTCTACCGCTACCGCCTGGAGGGATATGAAGACAAATGGCTCGCCACCGACGCAGCCCAACGCTCCGTGGCCTACACGAGCCTGCCGCCAGGAAACTACACGCTACGGGTGCAGGGAACCAATCGCGCCGGGCGCTTCAGCCCCCACGAGATCCGGCTGCCGGTGATCGTCCTGCCCGCGTTCTATCAGACCGGATGGTTCCGTGCTCTGATCGCGCTGCTCGTCGCGGCCCTCATCTATGGGGGATATCGGCTGCGCATCCATCGCCTCCAGGCCCGCAGCCAGATGCTGGAACGGATCGTCCAGGAGAGGACCCAGGAGCTGGCGACCGCCTACGCGCGGATCGAAGAGGCCAGCCTCACCGATCCGCTCACGGGCTTACGCAACCGCCGTTTCCTCGAACAGGCGATCGGAGGCGATACCGAGCTCGCCGTGCGCCACCTCGAAGATCGAAAATCGCCCGCGGACCTGGTGTTCCTGATCCTCGACCTCGATCATTTCAAGAGCGTCAACGACACCTACGGCCACGCCGCGGGCGACGCCGTCCTCAAGCAGACGGCGGACCTGCTGCGCGCCATCGTGCGGGCTTCGGATCACGTGGTGCGCTGGGGAGGCGAGGAGTTCCTCGTCGTGGCCCGCTCCTTTGATCGCCGTGACGCATCCGTGCTGGCGGAAGATATTCGCGCCGCCATCGCCGCCCACGATTTTCAACTCGAGAATGGAACCTCCCTCGCCCGCACCTGCTCGATCGGGTTCGCGGCCTACCCCTTCTTCGCCTCCAGGCCGCGAGAGATCGGCTGCAGGAAGTCGTCTCCGTGGCCGACGTCGGCCTCTACGCCGCCAAGCGCAGCGGCCGCAATCGCTGGGTAGGAAGTCGAAGCGCCGCGACACCAGCGATCCCCAGGCCTCCCTGGAGCGCTTCCGTCAGGACCCGCGCGCCGCGGTGGAGACCGGAGAGGTCCAGGTGCATGCCCCGGAGGGGGCGGTGGCGGGGATTGTGTGGACGTAGCGACTACCGCAACCTGATCATCTCCAGGAGCGACATCCGCCGCGGCGCAGGCATCTCGACAGCTTCGCCCTTCGATCGCTCGCCAGAGAATGCGATTGAAAAGCTCGTCCGGAGAAGCATCCGGAGATCGCAGATCGAGCAGTGCCGACTCCTTGGCCGCCGGCGCGTTCGCGGAGTTGGTCTCCGTCAACGGGACCGAGGAAACGAGGGCCTTGTAGGGCGACAGGTCCGGCTTCGCCGTGAACAGCTCGCGGAGAGGACGGCCGAAGTGATCGAACTGGGAGAGAGATCCCAATCCCAGGATCTCTTCGATCGTGGCCAGCACGTCCGTCGTGTTCGCGAAACGGTGCACCACCCCCGCACGACTGTAAGGCGAAATCACGAGGAGCACGGAGCGGTGTGAATCCACGTGATCGGGGCCGGCCTGGGAGTCGTCTTCCAGGACGAACACGACCGTGTTGCGCCAGAACGGCGTCTTGCTGAGCGCCTCCACGATGCGGCCGAGAGCGAGATCGTTGTCCGCCATACAGGCCCGGGGAGTGGGCAGCCCCGGACGAGCACCCGCCGTATGATCATTCGGCAGGTGAAGGATCTCCAACGCCGGCATGCGGCCGCTCTTCACGAATTTCTGAAGATCCGCGATCCACACGTCGGCCCGACGCTGATCCTGGATGGAAAGGTCATACGCGGGATACTCCGCGCTCGTGAGCTTCGCGATGCTCTTCTTCTGCGAATGCGTCACCTTGTTCTCGACGACCGCATACTCCCCATAGACCCGCAAGCTGAGGCCCTTGCGGATCGCGGAGTCCCAGAGAAAACCGCTCGCCGGCTCGTCCGTCTCCCCCTCGTCCGCAGGCTGCGGACGGCGGTCCGAATAGCTCGAAGGCGTGGTCTTCTCCGTGTAATCGGTCACGTATCCCGACATGGACCAGGGATGACCCTGATTGCTCACCTCGGCATTGGTGAAGAACCGGTCGAACAGACCGAAACGCTCGGCGAGAGCATGATGGTTCGGCGATACCTCCCGGGGAAAGAACAGGAGCGACGTATCGCCATCCCCCTGCGGGAGATCGCTGAGCACCTGATCGTAGGTGCGGTTCTCCTTGATGATGTAGACGACATGCTGGAACGGCGGATACTTGGGAGCCTGCCGCGGCCGGCCCCAGCCATTATTCCGAGCGACCCGCCGCGAGAGCGCATCGAGGTTTTTCAAGTCCGAGAGCGGGATCACCGACAGCGTGCCGTCGATCTGACCGAGGGTGTAGTCATGAGAATCCTTCGGCAGCTTCGCCGCCGGCTGCACCATCCCCGGATTGGGCCCCGTGCCCCGCCCCTTCGCATTCAGCACCAGGAGAGAATCCCCGAACGTCAGCACACCGCTCGGATACCACCCCACGGGAATGCGCCCCAGCAGGCGCTCCTTGCCCGCCGACAATCTGAAAACCGCCACCGCGTTGCTGTCCGCCTCGGCCACGAACAGACGGGTACCGTCCTTAGAAAGGGCCAGCGAATTGGGCGTGCTCCCCTCGGAAGGTCCCGAAGGAGGAGGATCGGGGAGCGACTTGATTACCCGCAACCGTGCCGTATCTACCACGGCGACCCTGTCCGTGCTGGCCGAAGCCACGAACAGCCGGGTGCCGGCCGCGTTGAGCAGGAGAGCCGAAGGATGCCGGCCGACCTCCACCCTCTGGACCGCAACCAGCGAGCCCGTCTTGTCCGGACGGAAGACCGCCACATGCCGCTCCCCCCAGGCGGACACGAACACCGTGCCATCCCGCGAGACCACCACGCCATAAGGACTGTGGCCCGTCGGCAACCGCTGCAGAACCTGCCCGCCAGGAAGCTCGAGCACCGCCAGGGAATCCCCTACGTTCTCGGCCACATAGAGCCTCTTCCCGTCCGGAGACAACGCCAAACCCGCCGGATACCGCGTCGCCTCCTTCCCCGCCTCCTTGGGAGCCAGCGCAAGGGTGCCGGCCGGCGCCATCAGACCGTCCTTCACGGTGTAGCGGACGACGTGGTCCTCATTCCCACCCGAGGCATAGAGCGTGCCGTCCGCCGAAAACACAAGCCCCAGAAAAGCGGCTGTCTGAGGAAGCGTCTGCAACACCCGCCCCGTCCGGGGATCGATGATCTGGAGCCCCTGCTCCCGCCAGCCACTGAGCAGGACGGCCAGCCGATCGCCGCTGGGAGAGAGCGCCATGGCCAGAGGCAGGCTGCCCAGGTCGAACGACTGGCCAGCAGGATCGAGATGCAGGCCTGTGGGGAGGAGAGACTGCTCGCGGAGGTTCTTGGGTAGATCGGCGGTGAGGCCGGGGGTAGGCGCCAGGAGTGCGACCACGAGGGCCGCAGAGCACATCCCTTTCCTAGAATACATACGCCACCGAAGCGCGCACAGCGTAGCCATTTCCGAGGCTGCGGGGCGCTGGGCTCGCCTGGTTGTTCTGATGAATCCGGAAGACCGGACCGCCGGCCAGCGTGGCCAGGAACCGATGATCGGGCCGCACCCAATGGAGGGAAGGCCCAGCCAGGACTCGCGCGCCCCCCTCCGCCTCGTCCGGTTCCCAGAGAGCCTCGAGATCCTCCCCCACGACCTCGGCGCCGAAGGAGAACCCTCTCCCGAGCCGCCGAGAAGCCGCCAGAGTCAGGATGGTGTCCAGATTGTCCCTGCCAGGAGCGAACGCCTTCTCGAACCGGAGATCGCCGAGCAGCCGGCTCGACGTCAGGAGCCGTTCGCCCACCAGCCTGCCGATCCACACCGAAGCGCCCTCGGCCTCGCGGCGGTAACCCGTCCCCGCGGCGAGGTGAAGCCCGGAGCCCACGACTCCCGGCCGCAGGTCAACCAGGGCTTCGGCACTGTAGGTGGTCAGCGAGCCCCTCTCAGAGTCCGCGAAGCTGACGTCACCCACCAGGAGAACCCGGCGCGCCATCTTGGCTTCAAACCCCACCCTGCTGCCGAAGCCGTCGCGGACCATGGCCTCCGGAGCCGAGTCCGAGAACGCCGGCTCGAAGAACACGAGAGCGCCGTCTCGGTCCCAGGCCGCGGGAGAGGACACGAAAGCGAAGGGCCGGTCCTGCGCCGCCGCGACGAGCGGCCCCAGGAGCGACAGAGCGAAGAGTAGGAGCCCACACCGGATTCGTTTGCGCATGAGAGATCCTCATAGAGAGGCGGTCCGGTTGGGATTATGCCAGAATGCTCGTCTGGGGGGACAGGAATGAGCTCTCTGACCGTCAGACTACCGGACTCGCTGCACAAGCGGGTTCGCGAGCTCGCCCAGCAAGAGGGTATCTCCATCAATCAGTTCGTCAGTACGGCTGTAGCGGAGAAGATGGCGGCTCTCATGACCGTGGACTACCTTGAGGAAAGGGCCAAGCGAGGCAGTCGGGAGAAATTCCTAGCTGTGCTCGCGAAAGTGCCCGACGTCGCTCCAGAGCCGGGCGACGAGTTGTAGGGCTGGCGCACAGCGGGGCGAGATGACCTGGAGATCCTCTTGAGAGTCTGTCATGCCTTCTCTCGAAGACATCCTGGCGATCCTGCGCGAGCAGCATACGCTCCTGAGCCAGCGTTACCCGATCCAGCGCCTCGCCCTGTTCGGCTCTTGGGCGCGGGGTGACGCCCGAGAGAACAGCGACGTGGACGTCATGGTGGAGGTGGATCCCTCCATCGGCTTACGCTTCGTGGATCTGGGGGAGGAGCTCGAAAAGGCACTGGGACGCCGGGTGGACCTGGTCTCGCGGCGCGCCATCAAACCTTCGCTCTGGGAGCGAATCGAGCCGGAGCTGATCGATGCTTACTTCTACTTTGTCAGACCGAGTCAGTCAGCCGAAGGTCTTGATTTCGGGTATCTTGTCGGGGTAAGGTTCCGACATGGCGCCACAGTGGCGCCTGCGGGAGATACCTAAATGCCGAACTCCCCACCTGAACGGACGTAAGTCCAAGGAGATAGCCAATGTCCCATCCCCATTTGAAGAGATGGGACAGCGGTTCCAGCAGTTTTCGGAGCGCTTTGCGACGCACTTTCGGCGCGGGACGCGTTCTGTCGCCTCCCAGGCCCAGAAGTATCTCCAAGGCTTGATGCAGGCCAGCCGCAAAAACATGGAGCGCATGGAGGAAGTCGTGCCTGACTGTGATTACCAGTCGCTCCACCACTTTGTCTCCGAGTCCGAGTGGGAGGCTCGTGCCGTGTTGGATCAGGTGGCGGTGGAAGCGGACCGTCATCTTGGCGGGTCGGCAGACTCCGCTCTACTGATTGACGAGAGCTCCTTCCAGAAAAAAGGCGACATGTCCGTGGGAGTGGCACGGCAATGGTCGGGTCGTCTGGGGAAGGTGGACAACTGCCAAGTGGCGGTGTTTGCCGGCCTGGTTCAAGGGCCGTATTCGACCCTGATCGACACCCGTTTATACCTTCCCCAGGACTGGACGCAGAATCTGGAGAGGTCTCTGGCCGCGGGTATTCCTGAGTCCGAGGTGGTTTTCAAGAGCAAGTCAGACCTGGCCTTCGAGATGGTGGTGCATGCCCGCCAGAACGGTGTGCGTTTCAGTTGGGTGGGTGTGGATGGTGGGTATGGCAAGGAACCGGCGTTTCTGCGTCGCCTGGAGGATTCTGGAGAAGTGTTCGGGGCCGAGGTGCACAAAGACCAGCAGATCTACCTGGAAGATCCTGATCCCCGCGTGCCGGAAAGCCAAGGCTCCCGAGGCAAGAAGCCGACGCGGCTGCAAGCGCAGAGCGCCAGCCAGCGAGTGGACGAATGGGTGAAGGCTCAGCCCACGGAGCGTTGGCAGGAAATCGCGGTTCGTCCAGGCACTCGCGGGGAGTTGCGTGTGGAGGCCCTGCAGGGTCGTGTGTGGCTGTGGGACGGCAGCGAGGTCAAGGCCCGCTGCTGGCACGTGGTGGCGATCCGGGAGTTGGGTTCTGCCGAGACCATCAAGTACGTCCTGAGCAATGCTCCTGCGCAGACCTCGCTGGAGCGGCTGGTGTACATGCAGAGGCAGCGCTTTTGGATCGAGCGTTGTTTCGAGGATGCCAAGAGCGAGAGCGGCCTGGCCGACTACCAAGTGCGCGGCTGGCGTGCCTGGCACCACCACATGGCTCTGGTGCTGATGGCGATGCTCTTTATGCTGGAGGAGAAACTGGCCAACCGGGAGAGCTATCCGCTGCTGAGTTGCTCGGACATTGAGGTTCTGCTGGCGCACTTCTTACCCCGGTGCGACGTTACGGTCGAAGAAGTCGTTCGCCAGATGGAAGCACGCCACGAGGCTCGCCGCAAAGCGATCGAGTCGGCCTATCGCCGACAACAGCTCGCCGACTTGGAGTAGAGCACGATCAGCAGTCTGATCTCAGGTAGCGCCTGAAAGGAGTAGGAATCGAGCTTGGAGTGAAGCCCCGCCGCCGCGGGTCGGAATTTCTCCGTCTCTACAGGTCCCGCAATGAGGTATCGAGAGCCGATTCGGCGTGGTGAAGGGAGTTGCTGGCGAACGACGAAAGCCTCGCGAGCGTGCTCTACGCCGTAGTACCGCCAGCGGCACCTCGGCCGGGAGTGGCAGTCTGACAAAGTAGAACTAAGCGCGATCCCGACCTCCTGATCGAGGATATGCTCGCCTCGATCCGTAAGATCGAACGCTACACGTCCGGGATGAATCAAGAGCTGTTCCGGTAGGACGAGAAAACCGTTGATGCCGTAGTCCGGAACCTGGAAATCCTGGGAGAGGCAACGCGGCAATTGCCAGAAGACTTCATCACCCAGCATTCGGATGTGCCCTGGCGGCAGATCGCGGGCTTGCGCAACCGCATCGTGCACGACTACTTCGGTCTGGATCTGGAGATGATCTGGCAGGTGATCCGGCATGACTTGCCGCAGCTCCAAGTCCAGTTGGAAAACCTTGCATAGCGTCTTCATGCTCCGCTTCAACGTCCCCGGATCAGCCGCACTCCCACCAGAACACAGAACGGCAGCAAGACCAGCACGAGGCACAGCCACCGGATTCGGCGCCGGAGCCGGGGGGAGAGACGGCTGGCATTCAGGGCAAAGGGAAGGATCACGAGGCCTGCAGCCGGGTAGAAGAGGAGAAATCCGACCATGGCCGCCATGCCGCCGGCGTCGGGGGATGGACCCTTGTAGGTTGCGCCGCTCGCCATGAACAGCAGGGTGATCACGGCTCCGATCAGGCCCAGGAAGGTCACGAGGCCGGACAGTCCGAGCTCCACGGCCCGGAGGCCGCGAATCTCCGGCCGGAATCGCCGAACCATGACCACCACCGAGAGGAGGATCACCAGAAGCGCCAGACTCGCCTGGATCAGATCGTCCCGCCCGCGACGGTTCCACAAGGAATCCAGGAGGATGTAAATGCCGAGGCCGTCCGCAAGTCCGTGGATGGCGATCTCGAAGAGCGTCAGCCTTGGGGGCGGAACCGTTGCGGGAGGTATGGCGTTCATGAGGCCCTTCAGGATACTCCTCGGAAGGTCTCCAACTGTTAACGTGCCCTGATCTGCTGGCAGTTTTTCTCCTGGCCTCGGGGAGCGAAAGTCGCGGGTCTTTGAGACATCCACCGCAGGCCGACACTTCGAGCCCGTAGGGCGGCAGACTCGTAGCCCAGGGTGTAAACCCTGGGAAAAGCGGGCAACCCACAAATGGATTCCGCCCTGCTAAGGGCGCCAGGCATCACCCTTAGCAGGGTTCAAGAGATCGTGGAGCGGGCATTGTTCCCAGGGCTCACGCCCTGGGCTATGAATCTGCCGCCCTACGGGCTCGGAGTGTGGTTCAAGGCGCACACCTCCCCTTCACCCGCGCCGAGGTTAAGGCAGGAATTGCCGGGGGAGCGGTTGGGCTCCCGGTCCCCCGGCGGGATTCAATTGTCAAGGAACCGGCTGCGCTCCCCCGCTGGTGATCTCCACGGCGGCAACTCCCAGAGGAACAATCCATCCATACGTTCGCTCCGCTCTGGCCGTCTACTCCCACGTTCGGAGAAGCGTCCGCGAGCCTCCAAACAACGTTCGTGATCGACTGGCCAGTGTTCGTCGCCCTCTGGCCGGTGTCGGCCAGCGACTGGCCGGCAGCGGCGAGGGGCTGGCCGGCGTTCTTTCGGCTCCGGCCGGTGCCGGCGAGTCATTGGCCGACGCCGGCCAGAGGGTGGCGAACGTTGGCGAGCCTCTGAATAACGCCGGCGAGTCGCTGGGAGCTGCCGGTCGATCGATGACGAACGCCGGCCGGTCGACTCCGGAGGGAGTTTCTTGGACGCCGGAGGCGGGTGGCTCGTAGATGTACCTTGTAGGAACGAGCGCCGACGGGTGGAGGTCCCTTTGGGCCTCCGGCCCGGCGGCGCGGGCTCTTTGACAACTGACGGAAAAAGCGGTCCACTCCGCGCGGGACCGCCGGCCGCGAGTGGATCAACGGCCCGGAAAGACCTCGATGCGCGAGACCTTGCCGTCGAGCTTGCTGCCATCGGGCACCACCTTCACCTGGGCGTTGTCCACCGGATCATTGAAGGAGTTGATGTCGTAGACCTCGAGGTTCTGGAGGATCTGGATCTCCGTCCAGTCGTCGCGCTGCTGGCCGCCCCCCATGTTGAAGAGCTTGAGCTTGCCGGGTGTGACGTTGTGCAGGCGGCACGACCGCGCCTCGTCGTTCGGGATCGGTCCTTTGTCGCCGACGAGATCGTACTGTGCCTCCAGATAGGGCACGCAGCCCAGGTTGTCCTGCGTGCAGTCGTTGCCCTCGAAGAACTCGATGTAGATGCTGCCACAAGTCGACATGACCTTCCTCCTCCTCTCAGGTTGGGGTCGCGCGGGCGCGACCGTTGAGTTTTTCCGTTCCACTCCGGGAGTGGGATGAGGAGGCGAGTTATCGCAGGCTGGGAGACGACAGCTTTCCCAGCGCGTGCTTCGCGTGCCATAGTTCCCCGTCGGCTCACAGCGCTCAAGGGAGGGACCGCCCGTGCTCAGCACCATGATGGATTTCCCGTTGACCGTGCAGCACATCTTCCGCCACGGCCGCAGGATCTATGGCGGGAGCGAGATCGTCACCTGGACGGGGGCCGAGCCGCGCCGGGCGAGCTTCTCGACCGTCGCCGATCGCGCCGAGCGCCTCGCCGCGGCCCTGAAGCGGCTGGGAGTGGGCGCCGGCGACCGGGTAGGCACCTTGCAGTGGAACAACCAGGAGCACTTCGAGGCCTATCTCGCGGTGCCGGGCATGGGGGCGGTGGTGCACACCCTCAACCTGCGGCTGTTCCCGGATCAGCTCGCGTACGTCATCAACCATGGCGAGGACAAGGTGATCCTCGTCGACGACTCGCTGATCCCCGTCCTCGCACGGGTGAAGGACCGGCTGCAGACGGTCGAGCGGATCGTCGTGGTGGGGTCCGGCGACGCGTCAGCGCTCTAGGCAGAGGACGTGCTGCGGTATGACGAACTGATCGGCGCCGAGGCCTCGGGGTTCTCCTGGCCCGAGCTCGATGAACGCTCCGCCGCCGCCATGTGCTACACGAGCGGCACCACCGGCGATCCCAAGGGCGTCGTCTACTCGCATCGCTCGATCTACCTGCATCGTTCGGAGTGCGGCCAGGGCGCGTCCATCGCGATGACGGAGAGCGGACCGCATCCTGGCCATCGTGCCGATGTTCCATGCGAATGCGTGGGGCCTGCCCTACGCTCGGCTGGTCGTGCGGCGCCGAGCTTCGTCATGCCCGGCCCCTTCCTCCAGGCCGAGCCGCTGGCGCGGATGATCGCCACCGAGCGGCCGACGTACGTCCGGCCGTGCCCACGATCTTGAACGACATGCTGCGCTACGCCGAGGTGCACGAGGTCGATCTCTCGTCGCTCGCATTGTCATGTGCGGCGGCGTCGGCCGTGCCCGCGTGCGCTCATCGAGCGGTTCCACGAGAAGACAGGAATCTGGATCGTCCAGGGCTGGGGCATGACCGAGACGTCGCCGGTCGCGGCGCTGGCCTGGCCGCCCGCGCGGCGACCCGGGACGGCGAGCAGCCGGAGTGGTGCGCGAAGACGGGGCGCGTCTTTGCCGGAGTCGAGATGCGCATCGTCGACGACGCCGGCAACGAGTTGCCATGGGACGGCAAGGCCGTGGGCGAGATCGAGGTGCGCGGCCCGTGGGTCACGGGCTCGTACTACAGGACCCCGCGCCGGAGAAGTTCCACGACGGCTGGCTGCGCACCGGCGACGTCGGCGCGGTCGATCCCCGACGGTTACATCCAGATCACCGACCGCGCCAAGGACGTCATCAAGTCCGGCGGCGAGTGGATCTCGTCGGTCGAGCTCGAGAACACGCTCATGGCGCATCCCGACGTGGTCGAGGCGGCGGTCATCGGCGTGCCCGATGCGACGTGGGACGAGCGTCCGCTCGCGTGCGTGGTGCTGAAAGAAGGACGCGAGAAGTGACGCCGAGGCCCTGCGCAGCTTCCTCTGCGGGAAGGTCGCGACGTGGTGGCTGCCCGAGCGGTGGGCGTTCGTCGCCGGAGATTCCGAAGACGAGGGTCGGCAAGTTCGACAAGAAGGTGCTGCGCGCGGCGGCACGCGAACGGCGAGCTCGAAGTGGTGGAGCTGGAGGGCTCGAGCCGTTCCTGAAGGCACTCCCGCCCGCCGGCTTTACTGATCGTTCAGACACCACGTCTCGTAGCTCGGCGGTGGGCACGGACCGATCTCGCCGTTGGTCTCCAGCTCCTGGAGGCAGTTCCAGCAGGCCAGCGTGGATAGGCCGGTGGCCGCCGCACAGTCCTTCGCCGATCAGCAGGCTTGGCTGCACAACGGAATGGCCGCCAGAATCGCGGTCATGTTGGCGGGGCTGCAGGTCGAGCCTGCGGCCGAGGGAGGGGTGGAGGCGGCGTAGGCCAGAATGGCGGAAGCGCCGATCAGCACGAGGACCTTGCGCAGCATGAAGGGCTTCCTTTCTACGGGTTGCCGAATCTGCCCGTCTGGTTTTCGGTACTGAGTTTATACGAACAACTCTCGCATTGGAACCGGGGTGGTCATGGGCTCCCCTCTTTCCGGAAGCCGCCTGGGGGTGGGTGGTCGGGGGAGATTTCCCGGAAACTTGGGCAGTTCATGTGGACAGGACCGGCAGACGCTCCTCAATGAAGCTACGTATGGACTCCTCGGGACTATGAGAAGCGCGGTGGTAGAGGGGGATATCGAGTCGCTGCATCGCCGCCTTGACCTCGTCGTCTTCGCGGGCTGTGAGACAGACGATGGGGAGGGCCTGCGGGGAGAGACCAAGTTCCCGGCGGGCGTAATCGCACAGTCGGATTCCTGTATCGCGCGAGTCGCTAAAGAACTTTTCGTCTAAGGACTTTTCATTCAAGGCGATCAGATCCAGCAGGTCGTGGGTCGCCACCATGACGTCGATGATCGCCAGTACGTAGCTCTCTTCGCCCTGCTTAACCGCTCCCAGTCGCTGCCGGGCGGCCTGCTCATTGGTAGCCAGGACCACCTCGTAGCCGCGACTGCGAATCAAGTCCAGCAACCACACGAGATCTCCGATACGGTCGTCCACAATGAACACACGTGGCGGTTCTGTCATGATGTTCTCCTGGCGCTAGCGGCCGATCCGGGGAACAGGATTCGGAAGAGAATACGCTTTTGGCCTCCCGCGAGCACCTCCTGGCAGCGGATGGAGGCACCGTGCGCTTCCACGATCTTGCGCACTAGCCACAGTCCGAGCCCAGTGCCATGGGGGACGACAGCTTGGGCCTTCGCGGTACGGAATCCTCGCTGGAAGATTTTTTCGCGGTCTACTTCCGCAATCGGAAGCCCTTGATTCGTGATCTCGAAAGCGGGCCCTTCAGGCCACTGCCTAGCCCGAATCTCGATAGTCGTACCAGGCAAGGAATATTTGATGGCGTTGTCCATGAGATTGACCATCACTTGGCGTAACATCTCGCGATGGCCATGCACTCGCAAATGTCGCTTCAGGCTCTCGTCATCCACATGAAGATCGAGCCGCTTCTCCTTGAGAAGATGGATAAAATCGAGTTTGGTCTCGATAGCCAAGCGGGCGAGGGAGATCTTCTCGCTCTGAAACGACTCGCCGCGCAGGATCTTATCCATGTAAGAAAGGTTCCGCACCAAGCGTGTGCAGACGACGGCTTGGCCAATGACGTAAGGCAGACGGCTACTCAAGTCCCTTTGGTTCAGCATCCCCGTTTCGAAATTACGGAGGGTTTCGACTAGCGAACCCAAGGGGGTCTGAAGTTGATGTCCAAGACTGCTCATGTAGTCAAGATGAAACTCAGCGTCCTGCTTGAAATGCGCGTACAACTCGTCATCGCTCAGAACTCTCTGTGTCTCCGCGTTGACAAAACCCTGCAAACGGATCCGATCGGTGACGTCACGGTAGAGTCCCTCACGTCCTATCTCGTTTCCCTTGGCATCCTTGAGGATCCGCATATCACCTTCAGCCCAGAAGGGAGTACCATCCCTGCGGCACATCCGAACCAGACCCCAGGCGACCTGCCCTCCATGTTCGCGGGCGATCTTGAGCAACCGCGCCAACTCGCCTGAATTGATGAACAGCTTGTCCCGGGGCATTCCCCGGAGTTCTTCTTCCGAGTAGCCGGTGATCTCCTGATCAACGGGCGTGGTGACTTGAGTGATTCCAGCCCGATCCGCCGAAAAATAGGCGATTTTCATTGCTCCTAAAAGCTCCAACAGGTGCTGGTACTGCGTCGCCCGCCGCTCGCTTTCCGAGATGTCTCGAGCCAGTCCGATCGTATAGATCGTGTTAGGTGAGACCAAGCGGTTGGCGAGGACTCGATAAGAGATTACCACAGGTACGAGGTTGCCATCCGACCTTCTCCAGGCGTGTCGGAATGGGTCCAAAAGTGCCGTGACCGTTTTTTCGAGCTTCGGCGAGGGCCGGCTTGAGCTTGCGACGGAGCTCTTCGTACTCCTCCGGATCGTAGATCTCACGGGCCTCGAGGTTCTCGATCTCCTGCCGGCTTCTACCCAGGAGCTTCTCAGCCCCAGGATTGGCCATTACAATGCGGGACCTCCAACGACCATCGCCCTGTTGCTCTCGCAGCGAAACCGCGATCAATTCAGTCGATGACTCCAGTACGCTCTTTTCTAAGAGGATATCCCAGGCTGTTGCCACTGCTGCCCCAAGAAGATCGGCGAAAAACTGTAGCGCCTTCTCGTCCTCTCGTGTAAATCTGGCAATCCCCCGTCGCCGAGACATTCGCAGCACCCCGACGACCTTGCCACCAAAGCGCATGGCGACCCCAAGGAACTGGCCCGTAAACAAGCCTGAACTGTCGCGCTCCGGATGCGTTGCTGCTTCACGAGGTCTGCCAGTGACTCGCTGGGTCTCCTGACGGTCCCCGGTATCCTTCAACCGAAGGGGCGTTCCCGTCTCGAAGACGTAACCGGTAAGACCCCGGCCAGGCGTATAGAAGACTGAGCAGGCTTGACCGAGTTCTGAATCCGTGCTGGCAGCGAGCCGCAGAACCTCTTGATCTCTCAGCAGCATGGTCACGGCATCGGCCTCGAAGAGACTCCCGAGTTGCTGTACCAAGCCCAGAGATCCCAGTCGAGCTGCGCGAAGGTCTTCCAAGCCAACTGTTGGAGTTTCTCGATGCGGTTCCAGGCTTCGGTGCGTAGTGAGGACTGGATGGCTGCCGCCAGAATGTCTCCACACTGGGCAATCGCCTGAAGCGAGAGCTTTGAATCGGCACAATCTGAGATGGCCACCAGCACCAAACCTAACGTTTTGGAGACGCTACACACCGGAAGCGACCAGAGGAATCCTCCTTCGGCTTGGCCGCTCTCGGCACGAACGAACGAAGGAGTCACAGCCGTCCAGGCTGACTCCGCCATCTGAGGAGCGAGTTGCTGGTGCAGATCGAAGAGAATCTCGAGCTGGGACCTTTCGCCACTGAAACTGAGGCGACAAGCACCAGAGGTCAGAGGTGTTCCCTCTTCATCGAAGGCGACGATCATAGCCCCCGGGACGCCTGACAAACCGGCAAGAACAGTCGCCAGTTCATCGAGTTGTCCCCGGAGATCCGCCTGCCGCGGCAGCGCAATAACCGCCGCCACCAACTGGGAGATTTTCAGAGCCCGAGTTTCCACACCAGTTGCCGCTGACAAGGCGCTCCCTTCGTGGGCCTCAAGAGCCGCCACAGGTCAGACCTCAGCCATCTCCAGCATGCGCTCTTTCTTCCGAGCCGCTTGGAGCGCTTCCTTTTCCTGCTGAGAAATTGGGTCGAAGACAAGTGTGCCCGGGTTCTTCACGTCCGACTGCTCGACAGTCCACCCTTTCCCTCCGGTAGCAGCGAGCCGTCGAGTCAATTGAACTTGCTCGAACACCTCCCGGTAGAGACGCAGCGCTTTAGGGGTGCCCAGTTCCTGCACCACACGTTCCAGCGCTTCAAGGACCTGTGTACCTAGAGGACCGATAGCCCGATTTGCAAGCATGTTGACGACGAGCTTCCAGTCTTCTTCGCTGCTGGCAAGATCGAGAGCGAAGCCGACGAACTTCAAAATCTGCTCGATATCTGCCATAGTCGGGACTTCCTCCCCCAGGCCCAGACTGCGGCACACCTCGATCCCGCGGCCGGACAGGGCGTAGAACGCCGCGTTGGGGTTGCCTTGGGCGCGGCCGTGGATGTGCAGGAGCAACCCTTCGGAGTCGAGCTCGACCAGAATCTGTCCCACCCGCGCCGGGGTCGGTTTGTTGGGGAGGTTCAGCTTCTCGTGGATGGTGCCCCGCCGCAGGTATTTGCCGCGGTTCTCGAAGAGAACGCGCAGGATCTCGCGTTCGGTCTGGGAGCGCTCGTCGGCTAGACGGTCTTCGACCCGCCGCTTTTCGAGGGCTTCTCCAGCGAGGTACAGGGCACCGAGGGTGAAATGGACCTCCTGCGCGGCGGCCGCTGCCGGATCGGGCTGGGTGGCGAGGTGTAGATAGACGAACGACTCGGCGGCGCGCAGGGCCTCCAGGATTTCGCGCGGAGCCTCCATCCTCCCGTCGGCCACCCCCCTCCAGGCGAGGACCTGTGCGTGTTGGAGGTAGGCGCGGAACAGCTCCGGCTCCTTGCTGCCTCCTTCCTTGTCGAACTGCTGCAACTCACGGAGAAGTTGGTCTCGAAGCTCGTTGATCTGGTCTGAGGGACGGCGTAAAGGCGGGAAATCGGGCATTAGAGAGGCTCCCCTATTTGCAGCTATGCGAAACGAAGAATTCCCCTTCGGGTTTCCTCGACCCGCTTGCTGTTTTCTATCTGATCTGAGGCGGCCTGTCAAGAGGTTGTTTTCTCTTCCCTTACTGTTCTCCAGAATAGAGAAGGCGCGAGTGGCTGCCCAGGTCGATGATCATGCCAAGTCTCTCGGCGCCGCTCGTGAGCCAGGAGACACCGGTCTCGCCCAGAGCCTGGGAAAGGGGTCGCCACTTCCGGTTGCCGTCGGCTGGCCGGTGGTAGATGCATTCCGCGTCGGGCTTGCCATAGCGCCAGCGCAACCGGGTGGGGGGGAAACCCTTGGGCTCGTAAAGGGCCAGATCGCACGCGGCGAGGTTCGGGACAGACGATCGGATGCCAAGCCGGTCTCTCACTGGCTCCAGGACGCTTGCGCCTGCCCGTCGTAGACGGTCGACCCATCCGGAGGGCTCCGGCCTGCTGCAGACACAGTGCGCATTGACGAAGAGAGTGCCAATCCAGTAGTTCCTCATATCTTCAGCAAAGGCGTCGAAGGGCTGCGTCTCGGGGGTCATCGATACGACGATCAGGAGGTCTGGGCGTAGGTGCCGAACAACGGGCAGGTAGCCTCGGTCATCCGCGGCAATGGCGTCGGCGCAGATCAGGACCACTAGGCGGCCGAGGGATGTATCCAGGACCCTGAGCTCGGAGCCATAGTGAACGTCTTCGAAAATCTCCTTGGAGATATTGGCGGGTATGCCGTTCTCAGCAATCTCTTCATAGAAATGGGGCGCTATTTTTACCTGAGAAGGAGTGATCCGGAAACGCCCCTTCTTCCAGTGCCAGGCTGAGACTTCACCGGCCGGATCGAGGAGGACCGTCTCGTTGACAGGGAGCGACCTGTCGGCGAGCGGTTTCCCCCAGAAGTGGAAACTCCCAGCCACAATGCCATGAAGAGAACTCGTCTCTTTCTTCAATTCCGCCTTGCGGAGGGCGGTCTTGAGGAGGTCCTGAATGTGGGTGAGAGCGGGAGGGTCGACAGAGAGTTCAGGCAGCACGAGGAGGTTCACGCCCTGCGCGGACGCCGCCTCGACCAGGGCGCTCAGATGGCCGTGCAACTCACCCTCACCGGCCATGCTGTTTTCCTCCAAGGCCCGGAAGTGGCGACCGTCGGGATCGATCTGGAACTTGGGATGAAACCTTCCTGGAAGAGGACACAGAGCGATGCGGAAGGTCTTGCGCTGCCTGAGGTCGCTTCCGCTCCATTTGAAAAGCCCATCGCTGCGGTCACCTAATTTCACCGGAACGACCCCCGGTAACCGAGGGTCAGAGTCCCAGTAGAGGGCGAGGCGTTTCAGGTAGGTCGCAGGATCGGGCGCGGGATCGGGCGGACGCTGCGAAGCCTTCTGAAAGCGGGCTTCGCGTTCCAGCGCCAAGGCCGACTCCGGACGCATCCAGTGGAGAACGCGTCCGTCCAGGCCTCGGAAAGGTCCATCGGGCAAACTCTCCAATGGTGTTGAGAGCGGCAACGACTGGCCGTAGCTCGGCTCCTCGCGAAATAGGTTCTCGATGGTGAGCAGCGCGCTGATCAAGGTCCAGAACAGCTCGGAAGCGTCCAAGTCCTCGGAAAGGCTGGAGAGGGTCTCCAGAAGCTCGCCCTCCGTAGTCCAAGCGGAAAGGTTCTCGTTGCGGACCAGCAGCCGGGGGTTGCCGTGGTTCAGTTGAAGTTGGCATCCAACCGCAAAGAGATGGGCAGCCAGGCTGACGAGATCGAAGTCCCCGGCCTTGGCAGCCTGGGCCGCTCGGTGCTTGATGAAGGCGATGGCCTCTTCCCGAAAGCTCAAGATCGTACCCTCCTTGGACCAAAGAGACGCAAACCGGCGCGAGGCACTGTGCCCTCGGGCCGTGCTCCCCGGAGTCGTTGTCTCTGCTTAGGACACTATTCTAACCGAGACAGGTCATTCCGCAAACTCTGGGAGCGAGAAGAGCTGCCTGCATCTGGAGGCGTGGAAGGTTAGGAACGGCTGGCCTGGGGGAGAGGGGTGTTCCTCTGTGAGCGCCGGTGTTCCGCCGGCGCTCACAGAGGAGCCCTACCGCAGCGTCATCGCCTGGAACGTCACCTGCGGCGGATCGAAGTAGCTGAAGAAGTTTTTGACCTCCTGGTCCGCGCCCTTGAGGACCTTGACGCCGCCGTTCGCCAGGGCGGTCTGGAGAGCAATCTTGAACGCATCCTCATTACAGCAGGCCACGGCACGGGCCATGGCATTGAGGAGGTCCGACCAGGCCTTGTACGTGATGGAGATCGCGAGGTCCACGTGCTCAAAGGCGTCGAGCTTGTCGGGAGTGATGGGCGGCTCCAGGGCGTCGAATTCCGCAATGGCGCATCGGACGTGGAGAGCAAAGGCCTGGTCCGGCTGCGACACCTGGGGATCGCCGAGGAAGAGGAAGCCCAGCGACTTGTGCACGCCGCTGCCTTCGCCGCAGGTAGCCTCCTTGCCGAGGGGGGCGGTTTTCTCCGCTTTGAGCCGCATGGTCCAGGAGTTGACCCAGGCGCCGGGTGGCAGAGCGGTCACGATGGTCGGGGCCACCAGGCTTCCCACCACTGCGGGCGCATCCTCGAACAGGCCGCAGAGCTCCTGGGCCGAGGAGATGTACCAGTTGCGCCAGTTCGGATTGGTGACGGGTTGGGCCAGAGCCACGAACGCGGCGGCTTTGATCTCACGGGCCTGGCAATAGGTGACGCTGCCCTTGCAGGTGGTCGCCTGAGGAGACTTGCCGCCGGGACACTGGCTCCAGGGCGAGTGGGTGACATCGAATTTCTGCATCAGGCTCTTGCAGATCTCCTGGGGCGGGACGTCCTGCGAGGAGCCGCTGGCGGCGCCCTCGGCGCGGATGACCTCGGTGGTCAGCTCGGCCGCCCATTGGAGCTTCTCATGGGCCTTGTCGGGCTGGGCGGACAGGAGCCTCTCCCCTTCCGCCAGCGCCGCCGCCGCCACGGTGACGACCTTCTGAGGTCCGCCCATGATCTCCACCATCTTCACCGACAGCTCGCGGGGCGGCGTGGGCTGGAGGGCCACGGGATCGGCCTGGAACCAGCCGAGATAACCGAATAGACCTCCCGCACCGACTGCGGCACGGAGCCGTAGAACGGCGTCAGGTAGTCCTCGGTGCGGACGTCCGGCTTCGGCTCCTTCATCCGCGCGAGGTCGTTGACCAGATAGTCGGGCATGTGGATCTGCGCCGCCAGCTCTTCGATGGTGTTCCCCTTGTTGAGCAGACGCACGGTCTGATCGTGGGTGAACTGGATGGCGTCACGGAAGTTGCGCAGCAGGATGCGGATGTCCTCCTCGCCGCAGAGCGGCACGCCGTGGGCGGGCACCATGCTCCAGGAATCGAATTTGCGTAGCGTGTCGACGCTTCTGAACCACGTCGCCGGATTGCGGTAGCTGGTGCCGCGCAGGCTGTAGAGATTGGGATAGGACGGGCCTTGGATCACCTCGGCCGAGAGCAGCATGCCGGGGCCGCCCCAGCCGCCGGACGACGCAGCAGAGGGCGGAGCCGGACCGCGGCTCGGAAACATCTGGTTCATGCCGTCCGGTAGGAAGACGGCGAGCTCGTCGTCCGTCTCGCTGGGCACGTAGATCAGCTTCAGATTGAGGCCGGCCGCCGAGAGCAGCAGCTCATTGGTGAAAGTGCGCGACGGCATCTGGAAGCCCGCGTTTCCCTCCACCACCTCGAGGCCGATGCCGTCGTTGATGCGGTTGGCGCCGATCCAGGAGCCGTACATGTAGGACGAGCGCGGATTGATCATCTCGCCCACCACGGTGGCGGTATTGATCACGCTGTCCACCACCTGTTTCTGGGAGATGACCTCGACGCAATCCTGGCGGCCGATGTAGGTGCCGTCCTGGCCCCCCTGGTTCGGATTCTCCGCCGGGCAGACCGGACGGTCGGCGAGCTCGAGCACGCCCTGCACGCCGGCGGTGTGATCGATGTGGTTGTGGGTGTAGATGATGGCCTTGATCGGCAGCTTGCCAGCGTCGGCCTGGATCCCCGCTTTCTCCCGCACCGCCTCGAGGGCTTTCCTGGCGCTGGACGGCGAGCCGAGGGTGTCGACCACGATCCATCCATGGTCCGGCCCCACCAGCACGATGGCGTTGGCGAGGTTGTACCCCACGGCGCTGTAGGCCTTGTAGGCCAGCGGGGCCAGCTTTTCGTGGCAGACCTCTCTCTCTTGGAGATCGTAGACATGGGGCGGCTGGAAGTAGCTCGAGTGGGCGAGCAGCAGCTCGTTGGCTGGGATGAGCGGCGGCGGGTCCGCAGCCTGCAAGGGGACGGCGAGGAGCAACAGGAGAAGCGTCAGGTTTCGAGGCTTGAACATGATCGATTCCTCCTCTCGGGAATGGAAGTCGTTGCATTCATGCAGTGGGATGAGGAGGATGGTTATCGCACCGGGAGGGACATAAAGGACGCAAGGGACAACAAGAACATGAAGGACCCGGGAGGTCCTTCGTCTTTGGTGTCCCTAAAGTCCTTGGTGTCCTTGCCTCTACGGCACCACCCGGAACGGATACCCGCCGATCTCCGACGTGGAACCATCCGGTTTCACCCCTTCGAGCCGCAGCCGATAATCGCCCGGGGTGAAGAAGGTGGAGGGGAAGGTGATCAGCAGCGTTTCCAGGGCGTTGGGCTGGAGGCCGGCCTGGCGGAACACGGGGGCGCCCGACCGGATGAGCGTCACGCGGTAGCTCGCGAAGCGGGCGTCGGCGCCGGGATCGACGGCGAGGGCCACGAGATCGCCCATACGGGAGAGATCGATCGTGGCCTCCGGCTCGCCCGGGCCACGGACGGCGGTGAGCAGGACGACCGGCAAGAGGCCTGGAGAGCGCTCAGGAGGCTTGGCCTGGGCGAGCTTCGATTCCAGCTCGCGGCGCTTCGCTTCACTGTCCGCGAGATGTTTCTGGAGATCGGCCGCGTCCTGATCCCGGCTCTGCCAGCGCTGCTGCAAGGAGGCCACGGTCTGCCGCAGGCTTCTCCCCTCAGAGGCGAGCCACAGAGCGGGCAGGCCGAGGATCAGAAGAGCGGCCAAGGCCAGTCCCCACTGGGCGAGCCGGCTGCGACGGGCCAGCCAGGCGAAGAGGCCGGCCTGGACCAGGGCAGTCCGGGTGTCCTCGGCGACCATGGTCTTCAATCCCCGCTGGAATCCCCGCGCCAGCTCGAGCTGCTCGGTGCATTGGGGACAGGCCACGAAGTGCTCCTCAAAGAGAGCTTCCTCTTCAGGCGGCAGCAGGCCCTGGTAATAGCGCTCGACGAGGCCGTTTTCTTCGATGTAGGTATGGTCCATGCGTCACCCGGCCCCTCGGAGCCTCCACTCCGATAGTGTGACCAGGAGCAGGAGGATCGCACCCCCACGAATGCGCGCTCCCTGACCGCCGATCCGCTCGAGGAACAGCTCCTTGTAGCGCTGGCGGGCGCGGTGCAGGACGCGGTTGAACTGCAGGCCGGTGAGACCGTAATCGGCGGCGATGCGGTCCTTGTCCTCCTCGGCGATGTAGAAACGCAGGAGGATCTCGCGGTCGCGCTCGTTGCCCAACTCGCGGATGACCTGGCGGACGAGAGCGGCGTTCTCGCTCTCCAGCAACCCGCTCAACGGACTGGCGCTGGGGGCCACGGCCTCTCCGATCGCCTCGCTGTCCGTGTCGGTCTTGCGGCGGGTGGCCTTGCGGTAGTGCTCGATGGCAAGGCTGCGGGCGATCTGTGCGAGGAAGCCGGGGAGCTTGGCAGGCTCCCGCAGCTCGCCCCGCCGCAGCTTCTCGAGCACGAGGCGGAAGGTGTCCTGGAACAGGTCCTGGGCCTCGGGCCGGCCGTTGGTGTGGCGATCGAGGAGCACCGCCACACTCCGGCCGTAGAGCTCGACCACCCGCTCTTCGGCACGCCGGTCCCCGGCCTGGATCCTGGCCACCAGGTCTTCCAGGTGGTTGCTTGCCGGGTCGAGGACTGTACCGTTGCTGGCCAGAAGCCGGGTTCCCTGACTTGGAGGTCAGGCGGATTCTAGCATGAGGCTCACGAGCTCCTAGAAGCCGCCGCCCGGTGTACCGCTGGCTCCCCAGATGCCCACCTGCTCAGGGTCGCCGTAGACGGTGGAGCCGAAGAGGTAGTAGGAGACGGGGGCGGCTCATCTGGCGGAAGATCTCTGCCAGGGCGATGTTGATGTTGAGCTCCTGGTCCTCATAGACCCCGTGCCATCGGAGCTGGTTTCCCACCAGAGTCAGCCATATCGGCACGCCATTCGTGGGGAGGAGCACCTCATCCGTAGAGCTGAGCAGGGCGAAGCCCACCTGGACTTCGCCATTCTCTTTGAGACCGGGACTTGAAGCCCCGTAGGTGTCCGTTCCGATGACGAGGGTGCTGCGGCTGGCCAACGGCTGTCCTGGCTGGGAGAGAGGGCCGGTGGTGTCTGTGATGTTCCATGTACCGACGAAAAGGTGGATGTTCATGATTCCCTCCTTACAGCGGTTGTTTGCAACTGGTTAGTGGGACAGTGGGCGGAAAAATCGCACCCCGCTCATCGCCAGTCCCCTTGCAGGACGAAGCCCGCCCAGAAGTAGGGATCGCGCCAGCGCCGCTCTCGCCGCAGGGAGAGCTGGGCAGCGCGCAGGGCCGCGGCGGGCCGCAGGCGCTCGATCCAGAGGGCGTGGTAGAAGCGGGTCATCAGCGCTGCCGTCGCCTGGTCCTCCACCCGCCACAGGCTCGCCACCACCCGCGGCGCTCCGGCATAGAGGAAGCCGCGAGTGAGCCCGATCAATCCTTCGCCCCGCACCTCCTGGCCCAGCGCCGTGCGGCAGCCGGAGAGCACCACGAGGTCGGCGTTGAGCCGCAGGTTGTACAGGTCGCGCAGGTGGAGGAAGCCCGGCTGCGGCTGACCCGTGCGGTCCACCATGGAGAGGGCGAGGCCCGAGAGCGCCGGATGCTCGGCGTCGATCACGCCGTGGGTGGCGAAGTGGACGATGCGATAGGCGCTCAGCCGGCCGCTCAGGACCTCGGCGCGGCTGGCGTCGAAATCCAGGGCCACCCGGGAGTCGGCCGGGGCCAGGGCGGCGATCGCCTCCGCCTCCTGCCGGGAGCCCGGAAGGCGCTCGAAGACGGGGCCGTCTCCTCCTCGGGAGATTCCTCGCGAAGCGGGCGCCTTGCTGCGGGTCGAGGCCAGACGGGAGAGACGTGGATCGCCGGCGTCGAACACCGGATCGGCCAGCACGAGGAGCCGCTTGGGGGCCGGCGGCCGCCGGTCCAGCAGCTTGCGCTGGATGGCCAACGTCGAGGCCGAGGGGAGATAGACGACCTCGTGACGCTCCAGGATCGGGATGGCCCCACCCGGCTCGGGCAGGGCTCCGAACGGGATGTATTCGAGAGCGCCGTCCGGCACGACGACGAGGCGCTGGTGGCTGAGCCGGCCTGCCACCGGTCCCAGGAGCAGGCGGCCGAGGACCTCGCCGGCCGCGGCCTGGCGCTGGCGGCTGGCAGGATCGTGGACGCTCAGCCCTTCGTGGAACCGGCGGGCCGCCCCTTCGAGGATGACGCGCCCCGGCAGCTCGAAGCTCGCCACGGACTGTGCGGTCACGGCCCAGAGAATGCTGCGGGCCTCGCCCAGGGAGTAGCTGAGCAGCAGGGTGTCGGGATCGAGCAGAGCCTGGATCTGTGGCGCGGTGAGCGGCTGCGGCTGCACGAGGGCGGCATAGCCAGGGCTGCGCTCGCGGATCTCGGCTTCAAGCACGTCGAGATCGCGCAGAATGGCGTCCCGATCCTCCTCCAGCGCCGCTTTTTCGTCCGGACTGGTGGGGCGCTGGCGCAGAGAGCGCTCGGCTTTGGCGCTCAGCCGCCGCAGCAGCGAGGCGCGGCGAGCGAGGAGCTCGGGATCCGCTCCCTGCTGGATGTCGACCCCGGCCTCGGCGAGCAGCTCGAGGAGGGTACGGGCCCTTGCCCGTTCGATGGTTTCCAGCGCCTTGCGGTCGAAGCCGTCAGCAGGCGCGGCCTGGTGGGCCTCCATCAGCAGATCGGTCTCCAGCTCGTAGGCGTTGTGGGTGAGAGCCGAGTAGGAGGCGCGCAGGTCTGGCCCGCCGATGCGGGTGCGCAGCGTTTCGATCAGGGCGAGGGCGGCTTCGGCGTGGGTCCTCGCCTCGGCGGCGGCTCCCAGCCGGCGTTGCGCCCGGGCGATGGAAAGCTCCGTCCTCACCTCCCCGGCCCGATAGCCGATCGAGCGCGCCAGCTCCAGGGCCTGGCGCAGGCTTTCCATCCCCTTGGCGGGATCGCCGAGCGATGCGTAGGCATCTCCCCGGTTGTAGAGGGCGTCGGCGGCGGCCGAGAGCGAGCCGGTGGCGCCCAGGAGATCGACGGCACGATCGAACGCGGCGAAGGCCGAAGTGTTGTCCCCGAGCGCCAGGGAGGCGCGGCCCAGCTCCGTGGAGGTGAATCCTTCCCCGAAGCGGTCGTCGCCGGCGCGGTAGAGCGCCAGCGCCTGCTGCGCGAAGACCAGGGCCTCCCGCGGCCGGCCCAGAAAGCTGTTGACCTGGCTCAGGGCCGTGAGCGTGGCCGCCTCCCCTTTGGCATCGCCCACCTCGCGTCGCAGACGCAGGGCCTGCTCGAAGTAGGAGAGCGCCCGCGAACGCTCGCCGAGGCTCTGGTAGACGAGGCCCAGGTTGTGGAGGACGTTCGCCTGCCAAAGCCGGTTATCGAGGGTACGGAACACCTCCAGCGCCTGGCCGAAGTGGGCGGTGGCCTCCTGGTAGTTCCCCAGCGTGGAATGGAGCAGGCCGATCTGATTCAGGGTCCACGCCTCTCCCGTCCGGTCGGCCGTGGCGCGCATGCGAGCGAGGGCTTGCTGATATCGCTCTCGAGCCTGATCCGGCTCGCCGAGGACATCGTAAACCCGGCCCACGTTGAGCAGAGCCGAGCCCTCCAGCCCTTGAGCCTGCACCTCATGGAGCACCGGCAGGGCCCGGTCGTAGCAGGCGAGGCCGGTCCGCAACTCGCCGCGGGAGAGATCCATCAGGCAGAGATTGCTGAGCGAGACCCCTTCGCCGTAGCGATCGCCGATCTGCCGCTGGAGGGCGAGGGCCCTTTCGAACGCGGCCTTCCCCTCGGCGCTCTCGCCCAGCAGCCAGTGATCGAGGCCGATCTCGTTCCACGTCGCTCCCTCCCACAGCCGGTCGCCCAGGGGCTGCCAGAGGGGGAGCACCTCCTGTCCCCGGGCCAGGGCTGGGCGCGTGTCGTTGACCAGCCGGGAGAGGACGGCCAGGGCATAGAGCGATCGCGCCTCCTGCCGGCGGTCGCCCAGGGCTTTCCAGTCCTCCAAAGCCTTCTGGTGCTCGGCGATGGCCTGCCGCCGGGCCTCGGGGCCGCCCTCCAGGTATCGCTCCCCCGCCCGGGTCACCGCCTGCTCGGCTTCGAGACGGCGAGGGTCCGCGGACAGCTCGTCGATGTGGATCTCATAGCGTCCTGGAGGAGCGCCCGGCTCGCGGGCACGGACCTCGACGCGGTAGGGACCCGGCACGGAGGGTTCGATCAGGATGGTCTCGGGCCCCTGACGATCGAGCGGGCTGTCCACGGCCGCGAGGCGTTTGCCGTCCGGAGCGGAGACCGCCACCACCACGTCGATCCCTCGCTGCTCGACGGCGAGGCGCCAGGGGTGGGCTGGGGTCAGGTCGACCTGGAAAACCTGGGATTCGCCGGCGGCCATCTCGCGCTCGATGGGCTCTCCAGGACGCAGAGGGATGGGATCGGGAGACGGCGCCGCGGCGAGGAGGATGCCAAGGACTCCCCAAGCGAGCGGGCGGGGAGACAACCGTAGGAGGAGCATTGCAGTTCGGATAGGAAGAGACGCCCGATGATATACCTCCTATCCTGCCAAATCCCGCTCCAGCGTCTCGACTTTGAACACCCGGAACCCTCGCGCCTCATAGTTCTTCAGCGCCGCGGGGCTGTCCAGCGTATTGGTGTGAAGCCAGACCCGCGAGGCCCCCATGGCCCAGGCACGCTCGACAGCCGCCGTCAGCAGAGCGCCTCCCAGACCGCGGCCGGTGAAGCGCGGTAGCAGGCCGAAGTATTTGAGCTCGACCTGGTGCTCCGGCTGCATCTCCAGCTCGAAGTAGCCGGCGGGGGTCCCTTGAGCGTAGCCAATCCAGGTCTCCAGCTCGGGCCGGTCCAGATAGGTCAGCCAGTCGTCGAGAGTCCACACCAGCCGGTCCGTCCAGTGCCAGTCCCCCCCCACCGTGGCATAGAAGAAGCGGTTCAGCTCGGGGCTCGGAATGCGGGCCTGCCGGACCTCGAAATCGGGTGGGAAGGGAGACGGCCGGAAATCCTCCGGCGTGGTCATCTCCAGGTGGTGGATCTCGATCTGCCGTCTCATGGGACCCGCAACACCTTCGCCCCCCGGATCTGCCGCGCCTTCAGCTCGCGCAGGGCCTGGTTGGCCTCCTCCAGGGGATATTCCTGGGTCTCGGGCTTCAGGGGGATCTCCGCGGCCAGGGCCAGGAGCTCCCGCACGTCGCTACGAGCCACGTTGGCGACGCTCTTGATCTCCTTCTCCAGCCAGAGATCCCGGGGATAGTCGAGGCGCAGCAGGGCGTCCTTGTCCCGCTCCTCTTTGCGGATGGCATTGATCACCAGCCGTCCTTCGGGGGCCAGGTGCTTCAGGGCCTCGACCACGGGCTGCCAGGCCGGGGTGGTGTCGATCACCGCGGCGAGCTTCTCCGGTGGCTCGTCCGTGGCATCCCCGGCCCAGGCGGCGCCGAGCTCGCGGGCGAAGGCCCGCTCCCCTTCGCTGCGGGCGAAGACGTGGACGGGCGAATTCGGATACCGGTGGCGCACCATCTTGAGCACCAGGTGGGCCGAGGCGCCGAAGCCGGTGAGCCCCAAGGGCTCGCCGTCCTTGAGACCGGAGAGCTTCAGCGAGCGATAGCCGATGGCGCCGGCGCAGAGGAGGGGCGCGGCTTCGACGTCGGAGAAGACGTCCGGGATGGAATGGGCGAAGCCCTCCCGCACGATCATCCGCTCGGCGTAGCCGCCGTTGACGTCGCGCCCCGTGGCCTGGAATTCGGGGCAGAGGTTCTCGTTGCCCTCGCGGCAGAACCTGCAATGGCCGCACGCCGAATGGATCCAGGCGACGCCCACCCGGTCTCCCTCCCGGAAGGAGGTCACACCCGGCCCCAAGGCGTCCACCCGGCCCACCACCTGATGGCCGGGGACGACCGGGAGGTGCTGCGGCGGCGTGCGTCCTTCGATCTCGTCCAGCTCCGTATGGCAGACACCGCAGACGGCGACGCGGAGGCGGATCTCCCCCGCTCCCGGCACGGGTTCCGGCAAATCCACCGGCGCCAGCGGGACCGCGTTCTCTCCCATGGGGCCGAGCTGGCGCAGGATCATGGCGCGCATGTCTGGAGGATAATGCAGGGGGCCTCTTGCGGAGCCTTCACATCAAGGTATTCTCTCCCACCGAGGATTCACCATGGCAGATTTCAACGAACCCGACACCGACACCCCTCAGAACGCGGCGGCTCCCCCCCTGGGCGAGCTCTCACTTGCCCCTGAAAACGACGAAACGGCCGGTCTCCCCGAGGAGGCCGCGACTCCCCTGGCTTCCCTGCCTAGGGAGGAGCCCACCGAGGTCGCCATCCCCGGCGAGGAAGTGGTCACTCCCGGCGAAGAGGTCAACCCCGGCGAGGAGGTCAACCTCGGCGAGACCGTGACTCCCGGCGAGGAGGTCTCCCCGGGCGTGGAGGTCTTCCTCTCCGAGGAGACCCAAGCCGGCGAGGAGGCCCACCATTCCGGGGAGGGCGAGGAGGACCTCGACGAGCGGATGGCCGCCACCGAGAAGGAGCCCCGCCCCGGCGGACCGAAGGTCAGCCCGGAGCAGCTTGCGGAGAACCTGCGGCGCAAGGAGGAGCTCTGCGTGCGCGCCGAGGAGCTCGCCGAGTCCGCGGAGTGGAAGGCCACGGCCCAGGCGGTCAAGACCCTCCAGGCGGAGTGGAAGACCATCGGTCCGGTGCCGCAGGAGCGGTCCAAGGAGCTCTGGGAGCGCTTCCGCAAAGCCGGCAATCAATTCTTCGAGCGTCGCCAGGCCCACTTCCAGGACCGCCAGCAGGAGCTGGAGGAGAACCTGCGACAGAAGGAGGCCCTCTGCGTCCAGGCCGAGGAGCTCAGCTCCTCCTCGGAGTGGAAGGCCACGACCGAGGCCATCAAGGCCCTGCAGGCGCAGTGGAAGGAGATCGGTCCCGTGCCCCGCGAGCAGACCGAAGCTCTCTGGCAACGGTTCCGCAAAGCCAACGACGAGTTCTTCGAGCGCCGCCAGGCCCACTTCGCGGAGGTGGACAAGGAGCACAAGGAGAACATCCGCAAGAAGGAGGATCTCTGCCGCCGGGCCGAGGAGCTCTCGACCTCCACGAGCTACAAGGAGACGGGCGATGCCCTGAAGGCTCTGCAGGCCGAGTGGAAGGCCGTGGGACCCGTGCCGCGGCAGAAGTCCGAGGCCCTCTGGAAGCGCTTCCGGGGCGCCATGGACCAGTTCTTCGAGCGCCGCAGCACGTGGTACGAGGAGCGCGAGAAAGAGCGGGCGGAGCGCAAGACGGAGTGGAAGGATCGCCTGCGCGAGACGCTCACCTACAAGCAGGAGCAGCTCGAGCGCCTGCGCGAGTCGATCAGCCGCGACGAGGAGAACCTCACCCGCTGGCGTACCCGCCTCGAAGACCTCCGCCCCGGCCCCTACGCCGACTCGACGCGCACCGAGCTGGAAGGCAAGATCACCGAGGTCGACGCCCGCGTGGAAACCAAGCGCACGCGCATCGCGGAGCTGGAGAAGGACGTGCGGGAGATCGAGGGGAAGCTGTAGGGGGGCTCTCGGAAGTTTGACTGGATCCGGCCTCGTGCCCTCCGAAGCCTCACCCCCGGCCCCTCTCCCGGGGGGAGAGGGGGGACTTGGCTGGGGAATGAGGCAGTAGGGTGTGCTGTGCGCACCGTCAACGGTGGTGGTACGTACAGTCTGCCCTCCAAAGCAATCCCGGTTCGGCTGAGACCCCCTCTCCCCCCGGGAGAGGGGCCGGGGGTGAGGCTTCGGAGGGCTCGACTGCCCGCAGACGCTGACCGCTATGGCGTCCAGAAAATCGCCGGACCCCTCCTTGCAGACCAGGCCCTTGTGATCGTCGATCTGCACCGACCAGATCGACTCAATGCCGTCGTCGCGCCGGTCGGTCCAGACGGGGAAGAAGGTGCCGGCGATCCCCGACAGGCCGTTGTAGTCGCCGAACTGGAAGTCGGTGGCGCTGGGGTCCGTGGTGGAGCTCGAGGCCGAGGTCAGGCGCAGCGGTGCGCTCCAGGTGTTCCCCTCGTCGAACGAGGACTGGTACCAGAGGTTGACCCGGGTGCGGTCCTCGCCCGCCGTGTCGTAGTAGATGATGCCGAGGGCGCCCGTGGTCTCGTCCACCACCATCCAGGGATTGAACTGATCGTTGCGCGTGGACGGGTTGTTGAGCATCTTCGGCTTGCTCCATTTGAGGCCGCCGTTGGTCGATTTCGCAAACCAGATGCGGCTCTTGCAGGCGGAGCCCACGTTCTCGCGGGGATCGTCGAACGGAGTGCTGCAGCCGTTGACGCCGGTCAGGTCCATCCAGGCGGCATAGACGTTGCTCTTTTTGCCGTTCAAGAACGCGCCGCCCGTGACGTAGAGTAGCGCTGACCGCCGGCTCTGGGCCGGGAGCTGAATGACGAACGAATTGAAAAGCTTGGCGAGGACGGTCGGCTTGGAGTAGCTGGCGCCGCCGTTGAGCGAGCGGACGAAATAGATCTTGCGGCTCCCCGTGTCGGGCCAGAAGCCGAAGACGTGGCCGGCGGCGTTGGTCTTCACGTCCGAGCCGATGCCGGTGCCCGTGGTCTCCGCGCCGCTGACCTGGATGGGATTCCCCCAGGCGCCGTTCGGTCCCGTACGCCGGCTCATGAACACCGGCCGGCCGTTGTGCCAGATGACGTAGATCTGGTCCTTGAACGGCGAGCGGTCGCTGTGGTCCGTCCACATCATCTGCTTGTCGGCGAGGGTCTGGTTGCCCGAGACGTCGCCGTCGGGCACCCAGTGGGCGCCGCCGTCGCTGGAGCGGAAGGCGCGCAGCCGCAGCTCCAGACTGGAGACCGCCCGGGTGATGCCGATGAAGCTGGTCCAGGCCGTGCCGTCCGAGGTCCACTCCACGGCGGGATCGGACTGGAAGGAGTCCGACTCGGTGAGCTGCAGGAGCGTCGAGCTCCAGGTGGCGCCGCCGTCGCCCGAGGAGTACATGTCCATCCGGCCCCGGAACAGGTTGTTGGAGCTGGCGACGATGCGGCTGGGATCCCAGTAGTTGACCCGGATGTCCGACTCGGCCCGCGTGCCGAAGCCCGAGTCCGACACCCTCTTGTCCGCACCGGAGCCGGACGCTTTCTCCTGCGCGTGCCCGGCGTCCGGCTCGTCCATGTCGGGCTGGAGATCGGGATGCTCCACCATCCACTCGTGGAATTCCTTGAGGATCAGGGGATAGCCGCCCGTGGGATCGCTCGCCAGATACTCCCCCTCGGGGTGCTGCTTGCGCCAGAGGACGCGCAGCCAGGGCGGCAGGCCCATCTTGTCGTGCGCCTCCGCCGGCCGCAGGAGGTCGAGCTCCTGGTTGTCGGCGATCAGCCGGGCGAGAGCGCTGCCGGCGGGCACCCGGTCACGCGCGAGCTGTTCTTCGAGCGACGGCCAGCGGGCGCCGTTGACAGAGGGGGCGGTGGCGGCGGCGGCCGGCAGGCAGATCAGGGTCAGGGCAAGGGAGAGGAGGAGATGAGGGCGCATGAAGGACCTCCTTGGCCCAGGAAATCGAGTCTATCCAGGGGTGTTGAAAGGCGGGGATTCATTTCGCTGATCCGTGAACTACGTTGATTGTACGCTGGCCGCCCTGATTCCTCCGTTTTGGAGCCCTCACCTCCTCTAGTATGATCCGGCATCCCCGTTGCTGAGAGACGCTGGAGGAGGAATCGGGGGAGGAATGGCCGGAAAACCCTTCATGCCCCAGGATCCCATCCTTCGCGCCTTCGAACGGATCGTCCAGCGCGATCCCCTGGCGCCCCTCGTGGTCTCGCCGCAGCGGCGGAGCACCCGGGCGGAGGTGGAGGCCCTGTCCCGGGCGGCCGGCGCCGTGCTCGCCGGCAACGGGCTCGTCCCGGGCATGCCCGTGGGGCTCGCGGCAGCCAACGGTCCGGGCTTCCTCGCCTCGCTGCTCGCCCTGCGCGAGGCCGGTCTCGCCGTGCTGCTGCTCGATGCCCGGACCCCCGACGCCGAAGCCCTGCGCATCCTCCGCGCCCTGGGAGCCCCCGCCCTCCTTCGCTGTCCGGACGGCTGGCCTTCCGCCCCGGCGAGCTGGACTCTCGCCACAGTGCCAGACGTCGAAGGGACGACGATGGCCGAGCGAGGATTTCCCCACGCCGGCTTCGTCAAGCTCACCTCGGGCTCCACCGGCACGCCGCGAGGGATCGCGACCCCCTCCGCGGCCCTGATGGCGGACGACGACGCCCTCGTCGCCTCCATTGGGCTCACGGCCGCCGACCGGTTCCTCGCCACCATCCCCCTCTCCCACTCCTACGGCCTCTCCAGCCTGGCCTTGCCCGCCCTGGTGCGGGGCACCGTGCTGGCCGTGCCCGAGGAGGGGAGCGTCTACGATCCGTTCGTCACCGCCGCGGCCACGGAGGCGACCTTCTTCCCCACCGTCCCCGCCTACCTCGACGCCCTGGTGCGCATGTCCGATCCGCCTCCCCGGCCGGAATGCCTGCGCCTGGTGATCACCGCGGGCGCGCCGCTCGCCGCTACCACCTCGGCCCGCTTCCGCGAGCGCTTCGGCCTCCCCGTCCACGTCTTCTACGGCTCCAGCGAATGCGGCGGCATCTGCTACGACCGCGAGGGAGGCGCTGCAGAGCGGGGGACGGTCGGCTCCCCTGTCGAGGGCGTGCGCGTCACTCTGGAGCCCGTCGAGGGGAGCAATGGCGATGGCGCCGGCGCCGTGATCGTGGAGTCCCCCGCCGTCGCCTGCGGCTGCCTGCCGGAGCCGGACGAGCGCCTCGCCGCCGGCCGTTTCCGCGCCGGCGACCTCGCGACCTGGCGGGACGGCGAGCTGGTCCTCCGGGGCCGGCTGGACAGTCAGGTCAACATCAAGGGGAAGAAGGTCGATCCGCGGGAGGTCGAGAGCGTCCTGGCCCAGCTCGCGGGGGTGGAGGAAGCGGCCGTGCTGGGAGTATCCGCCTCCGGCCGCTGCGGCGAGGTGCTGCGGGCCGTGATCGCCTGCCGGCCCGGCCGGCTCACGGCCGAAGAGGTGGTGGCTTGGTGCCGCTCCCACCTCTCGGCCCACAAAGTGCCGCGCAGCGTCATCCTCGTCGAGGCCCTGCCGCGCAACGACCGGGGCAAGCTGGACCGGCCCGCCCTCCTGGCGCTGGGTGCCCGGCCCGGGGACCGATTGCCATGACGGACGGCGCCGCTCCGGCCCGATCCCGCTATCACCCGCCCGTCCTGCTGGCTGGCTCCCTGGGCCTCCACGCCGCCGGCGCCCTGGCCCTGGCCGTGGCCCCCCGGCACTGGCCGGCCGTGGCCGCCACCCTCATCGCGGATCACGTGGTGCTCGCCGCCGCCAGCCTCTGGCCCCGCGGCTCCTGGGTGGGACCCAACCAGAGCCGCCTGCCCCCGGACGCCGCCGCCCGCAACGAGGTGGCCCTCACCTTCGACGACGGTCCCGATCCGGACGTCACGCCTCGCGTGCTGGACCTCCTGGACCGCCACGGCGCCCGCGCCACCTTCTTCTGCATCGGCCGGCGCGTGCGGGCCTGCCCCGAGGTCGTGGCCGAGATCGCCCGCCGCGGCCACCGGGTGGAGAACCACACCGCCACCCATCCCCCTCTCTTCGCCTGCTACCTGGCGCCCGCCCTGCGGCGAGAGGTCGAGCACGCCCAGGAGGCCATCGCCGCCGCCGCCGGCCGCGCTCCCCGGCTCTTCCGCGCTCCAGCGGGCCTGCGCAACCCCCTGCTCGACTGGGTGCTCTTCCGCGCCGGCCTGCGCCTCATTTCCTGGACCCGGCGCGGCTTCGACGCCCTGGAGAAAGACCCCGGCCGCATCGCCCGCCGCCTCCTCGCCGGTCTCACCCCCGGCGACGTGCTCCTCCTCCACGACGGCTCCGCCCACCGGCCGCGGGGCGGGAACCCGGTGGTCCTGGAGGTCCTCCCCCGCGTGCTGGACGCCCTCACGGCGCGGAGCCTCCGCTCCGTGCCCCTGGAGACAGCCCGATGAAGTGGCCGAAATGGCCGGAGAAGTGGAAAAGGAACAGCTCACCAAAGGGCTGCGCGACCTTCTCTACAAGCTGCGCACGGAGGGGACCTCGCCGCGGGATCAGGCGATCGCCGTGGCCCTGGGGGCCTTCATCGGCTGCACCCCCTTCTACGGCTTCCACCTCGCCCTGTGCATCCTCTTCGCCCGCCTGTTCCGGGTGAACCCGGGCCTCGCCTACCTGGCATCGCACGTGAGCCTGCCGGGGATCTGGCCGTTCCTCATGCTGGTCGAGCTCGAAGTCGGCCGCCGGATACGCGGCGAGAGCTACCTGAAGGTCCACCTCCACGACCTCCGGCATCTCGACTGGCGGCAAGTGGGGATCGACCTCACCCTGGGCACCCTGGTGATCGGAGGCGTGGTCGCCGCGGTCCTGGGCCTCTTCGCCCTCTGGGCCGCTCGCCGGCGGCAGATGAACCCCGAGCTCGCGGCCCTGCGCGAAGAGGCGGCCCGCCGCTACCTGGACACCGGCCTGCTGCACTGGGAATTCGTGCGCGGCAAGCTGCGCTACGACCCCGTCTACTTCAACCTCCTGCGCCGCGGCCTCCTCCCCGAAAGCGGTCTGCTCTCAGACCTCGGCTGCGGCCGTGGGATCGTCTTCTCCCTCCTCCTCGCGGCCCGCGACCTCCACAGCCGGGAGACCTATCCACCGGACTGGCCACCGCCGCCGCACCACCTCACCTTCCACGGCATCGAAGGCCGGCCCAAGACCGCCGCCGCCGCCCGCCACGCGCTCGGAGACGAAGCCGAGATCGAAACCGCCGACCTGCGCACCGCCGAGCTGCCCACGGCCCAGGCCATCCTCCTGCTCGACGTCCTCCACTACCTCCCCACCGCCGACCAGGAGGCCCTCCTCTCCCGCGCGGCCGCGTCCCTGGCGCCAGGAGGGATTCTCCTCCTCCGCGAAGCCGACGCCGCCGCCGGCTGGCGCTTCACCGCCGTCCGCCTCCAGGAGCGTTTCTCCGCCCTCCTCCGCCGCGACCTGCGCCCCCGCTTCTACTACCGCAGCGCCGCCGAATTGCAGGAGCTGCTCAACCGGCACGGCCTGGCGGTGGAGACTCAGCCCATGGGCATGGGCACACCCTACGCGAACGTGCTGCTGGTGGGGAAAAAGTAGAAAGGATCCCCAGCCGGCCCCCCGCCGACTCGCAAACCTCTGGAGCTAGAAGGCTTTGCCCCTCGCTGGATCGCGTCGGGCCCTCAGCGATCAGCTCTCTGCCCTCGCGAATTTTCGTCCGGCCCTCGCGAATTCTGGCTGCGCCCTCGCGAATTCTCGTAAGGCCCTCGCGAATTCTGGGCCGCCCCTCGCGAGGGCCCATATAGAATTCGCGAGGGCGCATATGAAACTCGCGAGGGCGCGACGAAAACTCGCGAGGGCCTTACGAGATCTCGTGAATTTCGGTCCGGCCCTCGCGAGGGCGCAATGAAAATTCGCGAGGGCGATGCGAGAATTCGCGGGGCAGGGGGCTCAGGCGGCCGGGATTGCCGTAGGGGGCGCGGGCGACGGCCGAGTCAGGCATTCTGACAAAGTGGAGCTACTCCTTCAACCGCTCCGGGAAATGCTTCCGCAGCTTGGAGACCTTGGGGGCCGCCGTAAACAAGACATACGGTTGCATGGGGTGCCGGGCCGCGTAGTCCTGGTGGTAGGCCTCGGCCTCATAGTAGGCCTCCAGGGGGGCCACCTGGGTGACGATGGGCGCCTCATAGGCGCCAGCCGCGTTGAGCTGCCGGATATAGGCCTCGGCCACCCGCTTCTGCTCCTCGTCCGTGGTGAAGATCGCGGAACGGTACTGCGTCCCCTGATCCGCGCCCTGACGGTTGAGCTGAGTAGGATCGTGAGCCACCGAGAAGAACACCTTGAGCAACTGGCCATAGCTCACCCGGGCGGGATCGAAGCGCACCTGAATGGCCTCCGCATGACCGGTCCGCCCCGAGCAGACCGCGTCATAGTCCGCCGTCTGGGCCGTGCCCCCCGAGTACCCCGAGGACACCTCAAGAACCCCCTCGATCTCCTTGAACACCGCCTCCACGCACCAGAAACACCCCCCCGCCAGCACCGCCGTCTGAGGCTCGGCGCCAGGGCTCGCGGCAATATCGACCACCGGATCGGGAAACTCGTTCGGCGTCAACCGGCGCTTCTGGGGGATTTCACAGCTCGGGTCCATTGGGTGTCTCCTTGCGGGAAGCTCCAGGCTGGCAGAATGACCTGGAGGCAGGCCCATTCTACTCCGGGCGACAACAGGGGCCCGAGGACCAGTCAGGGGTGCCGGCTGGCGCGAAAAGCGGGATACGATCGGCTCTTCTTACATGTAATTTATACCGATGACCCGGCTCGCGCGTCGCCTCACCCGAAAACAGAGAGGGCGGCCTGGCGGCCGCCCTCGGTCCTGCTCGATACCCGTACAGGGCTTACTGCCAGTAGGGCTTTTGCCCATAGAACTTGTAGACCTCGGCGCCCCAGGTGCGGTCCGACGCCTGCGGGGGGTTGTTCTTGTAGAAGCCGGGGGCGTTCTTCAGCTTGTCCTTGTCGACGTCGAGCGTGAAGTGCTCACGGCTGGCGTCGAGCTTCAGGGCCTCGAACGGGACCGCGAACAGCTTTTCGCCCATCCCCAGGAAGCCGCCGAAGGAGATGATGGCATAGGCGACGCGCCCCTTCTCCAGGTCGAGCATGAGCTCCTCGATCTTGCCGAGGTTCTCCCCAGCACGGTTGACGACGCTATCGCCGATGATGGCGGTGGTGGATAGGACGTTGGGGTGAGTTTCCACAGTGGTGTTGGACATGGTGTACCTCCTGGTCATGGTCGATCCGAACAGCCCCCGATCGGGCTCGGCCCAGAGTAGGCGAGGTGTTCGCGGGGCTGGCGATAACCTTTACGTTTCTAAAACATTGCAAGATCCGCGCCGAAGGAGCTGGACTAGCTGTGCTGAGTTTTTCCATCCCAACCGTCCCCTCGCCAAGGCCGCCGGTTCGGGGATTGAACTCGGCTCCTCCTCGCGCCGGGGCGGCTGAAAGCCAGGAAGAGCCAGATGGCGGGCTAGACCGACGGTGGAGGCGTGGGCTCCGGCTTCTTGTCGCGCTGCGGCTGCCGGTCCTGCCTCTTCTGCTGGTTCTGTAGGTTCTGCTGATCCTGTCTCCGGGGACGGGCTTGAGCGGCCTGCCGCTCCCGCTGGTGACGGGCTTCCAGGAGCTGCTGCTCGCGCTGGTTCTGCTCTTTGAGGGCACGCTGCTCGGCTTGGCGCTGGGCCGTGCGCTCGTGGACCCTACCCTGGGGCTGCGGCGGCTCCCGCTCGTCCATCTGCTGAAGACGATTGCGCTCCGCTTCCTGGCGCGCCTGGAGCCGCTGCTGCTCGGTCTGGTATCGCTGGTCGAGCTCGGCCTGGGAGGGCGCCGGCCGGGTATTCGGCGGCCTCTGTCCTCGTGGCTGCTGCTGCGTCTGCTGCTGTCCCCGCTGCCTCTGCTGACGCCGCTGGATGACGACCGGCGGAGTCATGTCCGGCTTGGCACGGGCGAGGGTGACGCCCGGTCGGAAGATGGAGACCTGGTTGCCCTGAACCTGGGCCACCCGGCCCTGGGCCCGGTTCCGAGTCTCGGTGAGCTGGTAGCGCCGCACCGGCCGGCCGGTCACCTGCTCGATGCGCTGCATCGGGATGCCCTGGTTGACCACCCGGTGGTTGATCACCCGGATGCTGGTGATGTTCCGCGTGCTGTGGACGAACGTCACGTTGCGGGCCGGCGGCAGGATGGAGTCGTAGACCCGCGACTCGAGGAAATAGCGCTCCGACACGAAGGAGTAGGCGTAGGGATCGATCTGGGCGGTCAGGCTCAAGCCCCCGATCTGGATGCCGATGCCGGCCCGGAAGCCGACGGAGGGAGGCAGCGGCGCCCAACCGACGTAGCCGTTGCCCTGCTGGAAGGAGACCCAGGCCGGACCCCACTGGGTGCCGGGAACCCACAGCCAGCCGTACTCGCGGTCAAACAGCCAGCGGCCGTAGTGATAGGTGGCCCAGCCCCAGGGCTCCTCCGAGAGCCAGGTCCAGCCGTAGTCGGTCGCGACCCAGTGGCCACGGGTATATGGCCGCCAGCCGACCTCGACCCGCGTGGGCTCCCAGACCCAGCCGTAGCTGCCCCGCTGGATCCAGCGGCCGTAGGGAGAGAGCTCGCTGTAGAAGAGGCTCTCATCCGCCGGTCCCTGGTTGTGATAGGTCCCGGAGTCGTAATAGCCCTGATCGTCATAGGGCCCCTGATCGGCGTAGTTGCCGTCCGGCCGCGGATCATAGTAGGGCGCCTGGTCCTCATATCCCTGGTCATTTCCCTGGTCGTCATATCCTGGGTCTTCGTAGGAAGGAGGCCGCTGGTCATAGGCTCCAGGCCTCGGGTCGGAAGGTGGCGGGTGTGAAGGATGTGAAGGATAGGATTGACCTGGGTACGGTTGAGCGTAGACAGAGCAGCCCCAGCCGGCGGCGGCTACGAGGGTTACGAAGGCGATGTTGCGAATTTTCATGGCTTGCCTCGATTCCGATTCAGTAAGTTTCGGTGGAGTCCTGATTCCCGAGCGGTGCAAGAAGCGAGCCGCTCGTAACCGGCTCGCTTCTTGCAAACATCTCTTTTCGGTCTCACTTAGAGCTCCGACCCACTTGCGCGGCAGGTGCTGCGCGCCAGAGCGGTCCGCGAGCCAACACCTCCTGGAAGGATTGCTCATGAAACGACGCATGATGCTTGGTCTGTCGACACTGGTCCTGTCCCTCATTTCCCTTCTGGCGGTGGCGCCAGCCGGGGCCGACGTGAAGACGACGGTATGCCGGATGGACTACACCCTCAAGGGCTGGTCTGCTTTTTACAAAACCTCGAGTGGGTCGGGGACGATCACTTGCGACAATGGCCAGACGGCGAAGGCGAAGATCTCGGCCAAGGCTGGCGGCTTGACGGCCGGTAAGTCCGAGATCCGGGACGGCCACGGCAAGTTCTCCGAAGTCCGCGACATCCAGGAGCTGTTCGGCAGCTACGCCAGCGCGACGGCCGCCGCGGGCGCCGTCAAGTCGTCCGAGGCGCAGGCCCTGACCAAGGGAGAGGTCTCCCTGGCGCTGGCCGGCACTGGCAACGGCGTCGAGATCGGTGTGAGCTTCGGCAAGTTCACGATCACGCGGCGGTGATCTCCACCCCACCCTCTGCGTCTCCAGACGTCAGGTCCGCGGGGCGGAGCGGATAAGCTCTGCCCATGAAGACTGCTGCGCGACCCTCGTCTCTCTTCGCCAACCTCCCAGAGCCGATCCGCGAGGAGCTCTGGGGGGGCGAGCGGCTCGAGCAGCACGCGACGGGCCTCGCCGGAATGCAACGGGTGAGACCCGGACGCCGGGGGGACCGCCGCCTGGGTCCTCGCCTGCGGGACAACGGGCGCGTCCTGCTCGCGAGTCCTATCGCGCGATCGCCGGGGCGATCCGCGAGGAGCGGGCGATCACGCCGGCGGCGGAGTGGCTCGTCGACAACTTCCACGTCGTCGACGAGCAGCTGCGGGAGATCCGCGAGGATCTGCCGCCCGGGTTCTACCGCGAGCTGCCCAAGCTCGCCGAACGGCCCCTTCCAGGGCTATCCCGCGGGTCTCGGCCTCGCCTGGGCGTTCGTCGCCCACACCGACAGCCGCTTCGACGCCCGAGACGCTCCGGCGCTTCGTGCGCGCCTACCAGCGCGTGCAGCCGCTGACCATCGGCGAGCTGTGGGCCGTGGCCATCGCGCTCCGCGTCGTGCTCGTGGAGAACCTGCGGCGCCTGGCCGAGCGGATCGTGCGCGGCCGCGCGGCGCGCCAGCGAGGCCGACGCGCTGGCGGACGAGCTGCTCGGGCTCGGCGGACGGCCGGCCCAGCCCGCGGCGCTGCTCCGGCGCTACGAGGCAGCTGCCTGCGCGACGTCGCCTTCGCGGTGCAGCTCGTCCAGCGGCTGCGCGACCAGGATCCCGAGGTCACCCCGGCGCTCGCCTGGCTGCGACGAGCGGCTGGCGGCGCAGGGCACGACGGCCGACGAGCTCGTCGCGCGTCGAGCATCAGCGGCAGGCCGCCATGAACGTGACGGTCCGCAACGTGATCACCAGCATGCGGCTGATGTCGGCGTTCGACTGGGCGGAGTTCTTCGAGAGCGTCAGCCTGGTCGACGCGGTGCTGCGCGGCGCGACGCAGGCTTCGGCGCGATGGACTTCGCGACCCGCGACCGCTACCGGCACGCGATCGAGGAGCTGGCGCGCGGCTCCCGGCCGCTCCGAGCTCGAGGTCGCCGCAGGCGATGCCGTGCGCGCGCGCCGCCGCGGAGCGGCACCGACGCGCCGACCGGCCGGCCGAGATCCCGGCTACTACCTGATCGCCAACGGGCGTCCCGCCTTCGAGCGCGAGCTCGGCTACCGTCTGACGCCGCGGCCGCCGGCTGCTCCGCGCCTACGTCGCCTGGGCCACGCCGGGCTACCTGGGCACGATCGCCGTCCTCACCGCGGCTGATCCTGGCCCTCCCCCTGCTGCGCTCGCCAGCGCGGCCGGGGCGCGGGCCCGCGCGCCCTCGTCGTGCTCGGCCTGCTGGCGCTCGTCCCGGCCTCCGACCTGGCGATCGCGCTCGTCAACGCGCTGCGTAGCGGCGTGCTCGGCCCCCGGGCTGCTGCCCCGGCTCGAGCTGCGCGACGGCGTGCCGCCGGAGCTGCGAACCCTGGTCGTGGTGCCGACCCTGCTGACCGGCGACGGCCGAGATCGAGGAGCAGGTCGACCGTCTCGAGGTCCACTACCTCGCCAATCCCGACGGCGACGCTGCGCTTCGCCCTCCTCTCCGACTGGCGGACGCGCCCGCCGAGACCATGCCGGACGACGACGAGCTGCTGGCGGCGGCCGTCGACGGGCATCGCGCGCCTCAACCGCCGGCACGGACCGCGCCCGGCCGACGCGGGCGGCGCGCGCTTCCTCCTCCTCCATCGCCGGCGGGTGTGGAACGAGAGCGAGCAGCGCGTGGATGGGATGGGAGCGCAAGCGCGGCAAGCTGCACGAGCTGAACCGGCTGCTGCGCGGCGCGACGGACACCACCTTCCTCGCCGCCGCCGGCGCCGGCGACGCGCCGCCGGCGATCCGCTACGTCATCACGCTCGACGCCGACACCCGGCTGCCCGCGAGGCGCGCGCCGAGCGGCTGGTCGGCACGATGGCCCACCGCTCAACCGGCCGCGCTTCGACCCGCGGGCCGGCCGGGTCGTCGAGGGCTACGGCG
Source organism: Thermoanaerobaculaceae bacterium (assembly GCA_963712665.1). Lineage (GTDB taxonomy): Bacteria > Acidobacteriota > Thermoanaerobaculia > Multivoradales > UBA5704 > DATARR01. Next base: position 269,386 of record CAVQIV010000001.1, read on the forward strand.
TGCTCCAGCCGCGGATCACGCCACGCTGCCGGCGGATCGAGGACAGCTCGCTCTTCCAGCGCGATCTCTCCGGGCCGGCCGGGCATCGATCCCTACGCGGCCGCGGTCTCCGACGTCTACCAGGATCTCTTCGGCGAAGGCTCGTACACCGGCAAGGGGATCTACGACGTCGACGCCTTCGAGGCGGCGCTGGCCGGCCGCGTGCCGGAGAACGTCGCTGCTGAGCCACGATCTCTTCGAGGGGATCTTCGCGCGCGCCGGCCTGGTCACCGACGTCGAGCTGTTCGAGGAGTTCCCCTCCGCACTACGAGGTCGCCGCCGCGCGCCAGCACCGCTGGGCGCGCGGCGACTGGCAGCTGCTGCCATGGATCTTCGGGACTGCCGGACTGCCCTGTCACCGCCGTCGGCCGCTGGAAGATGCTGGACAACCTGCGCCGGACGCTGTCGGCTCCGGCCGCCTTCCTCACCCTGCTCGCCGGCTGGACGCTGCCCGCCGCCTCGCCCTGGATGTGGACGGCGTTCGTGCTCGCCACGATCGCCCTGCCCGCGCTCCTGCCAGTGCCTCGGCGAGATGATCCCGCAGCCGGCGCGGCATCTCCAAGCGCAGCCACCTGCGCGCGCGTCGGCCGGCGACCTCGTCCTCGCCGTCTCCCAGGTCGGGCTCGGCGATCACCTTCCTCGCGCACCAGGCCTGGCTGATGGCGGACGCGATCGTGCGCACGCTCGGCGCGGCTGTACGGTCACCCACCGCCGGCTGCTCGAATGGGTGACGGCCGCCCAGGCCAAGGCCGGGCTCGATCCTCGAGCTGGCCGGCTTCTACCGGCGGATGGCCGGGGGCGCCGTCCTCGCCGCGCGGCGCGGCCGTCGCTCGTCGCGGCGGTGCGGCCGGGCGCCTGGCCCTGGCGCGGCGCCGTTCCTCCTGCTGCTGGGCTGGCTGCGCCCGCCGTGGCGCGGTGGATCAGCCTGCCGCCGCGTCGGAGCCGGACACCGCCGCTCTCCCGCGAGGACGCGACCGCGCTGCGGCTCCTCGCGCGCCGCACCTGGCGCTTCTTCGAGACCTTCGTCGGTCCGGAAGACCACGCCCTGCCGCCCGACAACTTCCAGGAAGATCCCCAGCCCGGTCGTCGCGCACCGCACCTCGCCCACCAACATCGGGCTCTACCTGCTGTCGATCGTCGCCGCGCGCGACTTCGGCTGGCTCGGCACCGCTGGACGCCGTCGAACGGCTCGAGGCGACGCTGGCGACGATGAGCGCGCTCGAGCGCTTCCGCGGCCACTTCTACAACTGGTACGACACGCGCGACGTCCGCCCGCTGGAGCCGCGCTACGTCTCCACGGTCGACAGCGGCAACCTCGCCGGCCACCTGCTGGTCCTCGCCGAACGCCTGCCGGCAGCTCCGTGAACGGCCCGCTGCTCGATCGTCAGACGCTGCTGGGCTTCGCCGACGCCGTGCGAGCTCGATCCGCGCCTCGGCGCCGGCCTCGCGCCGGCCGCCGGACCCAGACGGTCACGCCGGCAGCCAGCCTCGACGAGGCGCTGGCCGCGCGCTCGCCGCCCGCTCGTCGAGTCCGGCGGCCGTTCGCCGCGTCGCTCGCGGCGCCGAGTGGACTCGCGCGCCTGACCGCGGAGATCGACGAGCGGGCTCTCCGCCGCTGGTGGACGTGGCCGCGGCGCGCCTGGCCGGCGAGCAGCGGCGACGGGCGCCCGACTGCCGCGGCCTGGCGGCGAGGCGCCTCGGCCTGGTCCGAGCTGGCGCGCTCGGCCGGCCGTCGAGAGCCACGCGCGGCGACGCCCGACGGCGCTCGCGCGCCGGAGCTCGAGAGCGCGGCCGCGACCTGTCGGGCGCTCACGGCGGCGTCGTGGCGCGCCGCCTCGACCGAGCTCTCGCCGCGTCGGCGCTCCGAGCTGTTCGACGCGATGGAGTTCGGCTTCCTCTTCGACCCGGCGCGCAAGCTCTTCTCGATCGGCTACCGCGTCACCGAGGGCGAGCTCGACCCGAGCTGCTACGACCTGCTCGCCTCCGAGGCGCGGCTGGCGAGCTTCGTCGCGATCGCCAAGGGGGACGTCCCGGTCGTCGCACTGGTTCCGCCTCGGCCGCCCGCTGACGCCGGTCGAGCGCGGCGCGGCGCTCGTCTCCTGGTCGGGCTCGATGTTCGAGTACCTGATGCCGGCGCTGGTCATGCGCTCGCCCGCCGGACAGCCTGCTCGACCAGACCTGCCGCCTGGTCGTGCGGCGCCAGATCAGTACGGCGCCGAGCGCGGGTCCCTGGGGCATCTCGGAGTCGGCGCTACAACGTGCGCGACCTCGAGCTGACCTACCAGTACTCGAACTTCGGGGTGCCCGGCCTCGGGCTCGAGCGCGGGCTCAGCGAGGACCTCGTCGTCGCGCCCTACGCGACGGCCCTGGCCGCGATGGTCGAGCCGCGGGCGCCGCGGCCGCAACTTCGCGCGCCTCGGGCGGCGCGGGCGCCCGCGGCCGCTACGGCTTCTACGAGGCGCTCGACTACACCGCCAGCCGGCTGCCCGAGGGCAGCGACCGTGGCCGTGGTGCGCGCCTACATGGCGCACCACCAGGGCATGACGCTCGTCGCGCTGGCCAACGTGCTCACGTCCGGACGGCGGCGCATGCGCGCGCGCTTCCACGCCGAGCCCATCGTCCAGGCCACCGAGCTGCTGCTGCAGGAGCGCACGCCGCGCGACGTGGCCGTCGCCCGGCCGCGCGCCGAGGAGGTCGAGGCGCCGGCCCACGTCCGGCGAGTTCGTGCCGCCGGTCGGTCCGCCACTTCACCTCGCCCCACGAGCCGATCCCCGGACGCCACCTGCTGTCGCAACGGCCGCTACACGGTGATGCTGACGGCGGCGGGCTCGGGCTACAGCCGGTGCCGCCGCGACACCGATTCGCCGTCACCCGCTGGCGCGAGGACGTCACCCGCGACTGCTGGGGGACCTACGTCTTCCTCCGCGACGTCCGCAGAGCGGCGAGGTGTGGTCGGCCGGGTATCAGCCGACGCGGCGTCGAGCCGGACAGCTACGACGTCGACCTTCTCCGAGGACCGCGCCGAGATCGTCCGGCGCGACGGCGCCATCACCACCACGCTCGAGGTGGTGGTCTCGCCGGAGGACGACGCCGAGGTGCGCCGGGTGTCGCTCACGAACCTCGGCGCCCGGACGCGGGAGATCGAGCTGACCTCCTACGCCGAGGTCGTGCTCGCCCCGCCCGCCGCCGACCGCGCCCATCCGGCCTTCTCCAACCTGTTCGTCCAGACGGAGTGGATCCCCGACCTCGAGGCGCTGCTGGCGACCCGCGGCGGCCGCGGTCCGCGAGCGAGCCCCGGCTCTGGGCGGCGCACGTGCCGTCGTCGTCGGAGAGGCCGGCAGCCGGCGGTCGGGACGGCGACCCGCAGTTCGAGACCGACCGCGCGCGGTTCCTCGGCCGCGGACGCGGCATCCGGACGCCGATGTCGGTGATCGACGGCCGGCCCCTCTCGAACACGGCCGGCTCGGTGCTCGATCCGATCTTCAGCCTGCGGCGCCGGGTGCGCCTCGCCCCGGGCGAGACGCGCGCGCGTCATCTTCTCGACGCTGGTCGGCGCCGTCGCGCGAGGCGGCGCTCGGCCTCGCCGACAAGTACCGCGACCCGGCGACGTTCGAGCGCACGGCCACGCTGGCCTGGACGCAGGCGCAGGTCCAGCTCCACCACCTCGGCATCCGCCCCGACGAGGCCCACCTGTTCCAGCGCCTCGCCAGCCGCGTCCTCTACTCGGACTCCTCGCTGCGGCCCTCCGCCGAGGTGCTGGCGCGCAACACGCATCGGGGCCTCGCCCTCTGGGCCCACGGCATCTCCGGCGACCTGCCCGATCGTCCTGGTGCGCATCGACGAGATCGAGGACCTGGGGCATCGTCCGCCAGCTCCTGCGCGCCCACGAGTACTGGCGCATGAAGGGGCTGGCGGTCGACCTGGTGATCCTGAACGAGAAGGCGCCCTCCTACGTCCAGGACTCCAGGCCGCGCTCGAGGCGCTGGTCCGCACGAGCCAGTCGGCGCTCCACCACGAGGGGCACGAGGCGGCCCACGGCAGCGTCTTCATCCTGCGCGCAGACCTGCTCACGACGGAGGCCCGGGGCGTCCTGCTCGCCGCCGCGCGGGCGGTGCTCCTGAGCCGCGACGGCGACGCTCGCCGAGCAGCTCGCGCGCCGTCTCCGGGCCGAGGAGCGGCGTGCGCTCCCGCCGCGGCGCGCGCCGGGCCGCTGAGCACAGCGCCGCTCCCGCCCCTGCCGACGTCCCACCGCCGCGCGTCCCGAGCTCGAGTTCTTCAACGGCCTGGGAGGCTTCGTCGACGACGGGCGCGAGTACGTGACGTCCTGGGCGAGGGGCAGTGGACGCCCGCGCCCTGGATCAACGTCGTCGCCAACCCCGCCTTCGGCTTCCAGGTCTCCGAGTCGGGCGCCGGCTACACCTGGTCGCGCAACAGCCGCGAGAACCAGCTCACGCCCTGGTCCAACGATCCGGTCAGCGACCCGCCGGGCGAGATCATCTACGTCCGGGACGAAGAGACCGGCGAGCTCTGGGGCCCGACGGCGCTGCCGATCCGCGAGGACGCGTCGCCCTACGTCGCCCGGCACGGGCAGGGCTACAGCCGCTTCGAGCACACCGTCGCACGGCATCGCGCTCGAGCTGCTGCAATTCGTGCCCGCGGACGATCCGGTCAAGATCTCCCGGCTCACGCTCGACGAACCGCGTCCGGCCGTCCCCGGCGCCTCTCGGTGACGGCCTACGTCGAATGGGTGCTCGGCGCCTCGCGCAGCGCCTCCGCGCCCGTTCATCGTCACCGAGATCGACGCGCGGACACGGGGCGCTGCTCGCGCGCAACGCCTGGAACGGCGAGCTTCGGCGACCGCGTCGCCTTCGCCGACCTCGGCGGGCCGGCAGACCGCCTGGACCGGCGACCGCACGGAGTTCCTGGGCCGGAACGGCACGCTCGATCATCCGGCCGCTGCTCGAGCGGGGCGACCGTCTGTCGGGCCGGGTCGGCGCCGGGCCTCGATCCCTGCGCCGCGCTGCAGACCGCTGTCGAGCTTGGCGCCGGGCGGGCGCGACCGAGGTCGTGTTCTTCCTCGGCCAGGGCGACGACGGTCGACGAGGCGCGGGCGCTCGTCGCAGCGCTACCGCGACAGCGGATCTCGATCTCGACTCTCGACGAGGCGGTCACGACTCAGTGGGACGACATCGCCGGCGCCGTCCAGGTGAAGACGCCGGACCGCTCGATGGACCTGATGCTCAACCGCTGGCTGCTCTACCAGACGCTCGCCTGCCGCGTCTGGGCGCGCTCCGCCTTCTACCAGGCGGGCGGCGCCTACGGCTTCCGCGACCAGCTCCAGGACGTGATGGCGCTGACGGTCGCGCGCGCGCGAGATCGCGCGCGAGCACCTCCTGCGCGCCGCCGGCCGGCAGTTCGTCGAGGGCGACGTCCAGCACTGGTGGCATCCGCCCTCCGGCCGGGGCGTGCGCACCCGCATCTCCGACGACCTCGCTCTGGCTGCCCTACGCCGTCGCGCACTACATGGAGGTCACCGGCGATGCCGGCGCTGCTCGACGAGGCAGTCCCGTTCCTCGAGGGCCCGCCGCTCGCGCCGGGTCAGGAGGAGGCCTACTTCGAGCCCAACGGTGTCCGCGCGAGCAGGGCACGCTCTTCGAGCACTGCGCCCGCGCGCTCGACCGCAGCCTCGCCGTCGGCGCGCCACGGCCTGCCGCTGATGGGCACCGGCGACTGGAACGACGGCATGAACCGGGTCGGCCGCGAGGGGCAGGGCGAGAGCGTCTGGCTCGGCTGGTTCCTCCACACGACCCTCGTGGGAGTTCGCGCCGATCGGCGGAAGCCCGCGGCGAGCCGGCGCGCGCCGAGACGTGGCGCGAGCACGTCGCCGCCCTGCAAGACCGCGCTCGAGCAGCAAGGCTGGGACGGCGACTGGTACCGCCGCGCCTTCTTCGACGACGGCACGCCGCTCGGCTCCGCCGTCAACGACGAGTGCCGCATCGATTCGATCGCGCAGTCCTGGGCGGTGATCTCGGGCGCCGCCGAGCCGGCACGCGCGGCGCGCGCCATGGCCGCGGTCGAGGAGTACCTGGTGCGCCGCGAGGACAGGCAGCTGGTCCTCCTCTTCACGCCGCCGTTCGACCGCACGCCGCTCGATCCCGGCTACATCAAGGGCTATCCGCCGGGCGTGCGCGAGAACGGCGGCCAGTACACGCACGCCGCGATCTGGTCGCGTGATGGCCTTCGCCGCGCTCGGCGACGGCGACAAGGCCGACGAGCTGTTCTCGATCCTGAACCCGATCAACACGCGCGAGCACGCGGGCCGGAGTCCACCGCTACAAGGTCGAGCCCTACGTCGTGGCCGCCGACGTCTACGCCGAGCCCCCGCACGTCGGCCGCGGCGGCTGGACCTGGTACACCGGCTCCGCGGGCTGGATGTACCGCGCCGGCATCGAGTGGCATCCTGGGCTTCCGCCTGCGCGGCGCCACCCTGTCACATCGACCCCTGCATCCCGCGCGCCTGGCCCGCCTTCGAGATCACGTTCCGCTACCACGCCGCCGAGTATTCGATCACCATCGAAAACCCCCGCGGCGCGATGCGAGGAGTCACCGCGGCGGAGTTGGACGGCGTAGCGCTATCGGTGACGGAGGGCAGGGGGGCCGAAATCGGGTTGGTTCAGGAGGGGCGGCACTGGGTGCGGGTGGTGCTGGGGTAGCGGAGCAACAATCGTCAAAGGAGGGACACGATCGGCATTTCTTACATGTGATTTATACCGATGACCCGCCGCGGAGGTGGGCTTCTGAGGCCCAACGGGTCGTCCTCCCTGAGCCCAGGGCAACGCCCTGGGTTGCGGGCACATCGGTCCCTCATGAGGCCTGAAGGGCCGCGCTACACAGCTTATGGATATCGCGCCCCATTGGGGCTCATGAATGGCGGTGCCATCCAACCCAGCCCGTTGGGCTGGGCTTAGGGAAGCCCGGACCTTCGGTCCGGAAAAAGGCGGCGTCCACCTCATCCGCCTCGGTATTTATAGCGGGGAGTACTTAGGCTATAATCACACACTAGTTACTCCAACAGCAGCCAGCAAGGAGTGCGCGGTTCATGGCCCACGTGCCCGAGAGTTTCTGGGACAACCTCCTGGACTACATCCAGGACCGGACGGTCATCCCCGTCATCGGCTCGGAGCTCGTCACAGTGCGGGAGGGCGAGCAGGACGTGCCTCTCGATGGCTGGCTGGCGCAGCGGCTCGCGGCCGACCTCGGCCTCCCCACCGCGGAGCTTCCCGCGGGCTTCGTGCTCAACGACGTCGTCTCCATGCACCAGCGCCGCCGGGGAGATCGGGTGGAGCTCTACGCCCAGATCCAACGCATGCTGCGCAACGCCGCGCTGACCCCGCCGGAGCCTCTTCTGGCACTCGCGAGCATCCCCGGGTTCGACCTCTTCGTCTCCCTCACCTTCGACTCGCTGCTCGCCGACGCCCTCGGCACCGCACGGGCGGAACAGATCGCTTATTCGCCGAGCACCGTCCGCGACCTCCCCTGTCCCAAGGCTGAGTTGCGGCAGCCCACGGTGTTCCATCTCCTGGGGCGGGCCTCAGCGTCCCCGGACTACGCCATCTGCGACGAGGACCTGCTCGAATTTCTGCACGGCCTGCAGGACAAGCAGCGGCAGCCCAAGATCCTGTTCGACGAGCTCCGCGGCAACCATCTGCTCATCCTCGGTTGCAGCTTCGGGGACTGGTTCGCGCGCTTTTTCCTCCGCACCGCCCGCAGCCTCGAGCTATCCCAGAAGCGCCGGCGTTTGGAGATGCTGGTGGGCGATCACGTCGCGCAGGACGCCGGGCTGGTGCTGTTCCTCGAAAGCTTCAGCTCCGACACCCGTGTGATCCCGCTGACCTCGGCAGAGGTCGCCATGGAGCTCGCGCGGCGCTGGCACGCCGCTCATCCAGCGGCAGCGCCAAGCGCGGAGCCCACTGGACGGGCGGCCGGAAAAAGCATCCCAACCGGAGCGATCTTCGTCAGCTACGCCAACGAGGACCTCGAAGCCGCCAGCCGGTTGGCCGACGGTCTGCACGCAGCCGGCCTGGAGGTATGGTTCGACAAGAACGCTCTTCAGATGGGAGACGACTGGGCCCGCAGCATCTTGCGCGGCATCAAAGGATGTTCGCTCTTCCTTCCAGTGATCTCGCGCCACTCCTTGAGTGAGGCAAATCGACGTAGATACTTCTGGCGGGAGTGGAACGAGGCGGACGACTTCGCTCGCGGGATGGCCCCGGACGAAACCTTCATCGTCCCCATAGTGATCGACGACATGCGCATCGATCACGCCCATGTACCGGATTCCTTCAAAAGAGCGCAGGGCAATCGCTTGCCGGACGGGAACCTCACACCCAACGTCGCCGAGCAGTTGAAAGAGCTCGTGCGCGACTTCCATCGCCGTCAGTGAGCGGAGTGAGCAGCAAGCATGGCAGAACTCCAACGCCAAACCCTAAACCCCGACAACCCGTGGCCCGGCCTCGATCCCTTCGACGAGACCGATCAGGAGTACTTCCACGGCCGCACTGCGGAGTCGGCGGAGCTCCTGCGGCTGGTCCGCCGCGAGCTCCTCACGGTGCTGTTCGGACGCTCCGGGCTGGGCAAGACGTCTCTTCTCAAAGCTGGATTGTTCCCTCGGCTGCGTGAAGAGGATAGCCTGCCCGTCTACGTGCGCCTCGACCATGCCGACGAAGCACCCGCGCTGCGCGAGCAGATCTTCCATGAGCTACAAGCGGCGTGCGAGGCTTACCAGGTGCAGGCATCACATCCCTCCGAGGATGAAAATCTGTGGTCGTTCTTCCACCGGCGCGACGCGGAGTTCTGGAGCGAGCGCAACCGCCCGGTGACTCCCGTCATCGTGTTCGATCAATTCGAGGAGATCTTCACGCTCGGTCAGGAGACAGAATCAGCCCAGGCCCGTTCGGCCGCCTTTCTCGGCGAGTTGAGCGATCTGATCGAAAACCGGCCACCCGACGCGATTAAGCAGGCGCTGGAGGCCGAACCCACGGCGGCGAGACACTTCGATTTCAAGCGCTCCACGGCGAAAATCGTGCTGAGCTTCCGCGAAGATTTCCTTGCCGAAATGGAGGGGCTCAAGGAGCAGACGCCCTCCCTCATGTACAACCGCTTTCGCCTACTCGCGATGAGCGGCACCCAGGCCTATGAAGTGATCACCCGCGCAGGCGGCGAGTTGGTTGCCGATGAGGTCGCACGACGGATCCTCCGACTCGCCTGGAAGAATGAGCCCAGTCCTCCCGTCGAGCCGTCCGAATTTCCCAAGATCGAGATCGATCCGGCACTGCTCAGCGTGGTCTGTACCGAGCTGAATCACAAGCGCCAGCAGGCGAGTCCACCCCTCGATTGTATTACCTCCGATCTCCTGGAGGGCGCCGACCGTGAGATCCTCTCCGGATTTTACGAGCGCGGCACAGCCGGCCTCGATCCTCGGGTGCGGGCGTTTGTCGAAGACGAATTGATCACCGAGCGCGGCTACCGCGATAGCCGTGCCCTGGAGGATGCGGTGGCCCGGCCTGGCATCACCTCCGAGGCGCTTGATACGCTGATTCGCCGTCGCCTCCTGCGCGTAGACGAGCGACAAAGCGTGCGCCGGCTCGAGTTGACCCACGACGTGCTGACTCGTGTGGTCAAGGAGAGCCGAGACCAGCGGCGGACCGAGGCCGAACGCGAAGTAGAGCGGCAACAAGAAGCAGAGTACCGGGCGAAGCTACTCCGCTCGCGCCAGCGCTCTTGGGCGGTTGCCACAGTCGCGATTCTTTTGCTTGGCGTAATCGGCTTCTACTACTTCGGTTGGGTAAAGCTGCACTACACCTACTGCCGAGATTTCACGAAACGGTGGGGAGTGATGTACCCGGTGGGACCGCTTCCGAGCTCGGCAGTCTCCCACAGGTCATGGACACTGCGGCTAACCCACCGAGGCTGGTTTGGTGAGGTACCGACAGTTGAAGTCATTGATGCCGACCACCAGCTCACGCCCAACCACAATATTACGACCTATCTGGCCGATTCCGATGCTGCCCCAAACGGGAAAGAAAAAGAGTGCCGCTACGAATTTGTTTATGATAGCGAGGGGCGCATCGTCTATGAGGTCGCATGGAATCGATTCGGTCAGATGGCTTGGGGGTTCGCCTACGCCCCGCATACAGAGCCAACGGGTAGTCGCCTAAAATTCGCGCATGCCATGTTCCTAGGGCCGGACGGCTATCCCCAGCCGCAGGGGCATAGCCGAGCAGAGTTCGTCGAATTCACCTATGACAAGCGAGGTTTCGAGGTGGAGCGGCGCTATACAGATCGCGAAGGCCACCCCATGCCAGGCCGGGACAATGCTTACGGACAACACTCAGACTACGACAAGGACGGGCGTCTGGTCCGGCTCACATCCCTAAATGAGCTTGGCGCGCCGATGAACGACAAGGTTGGCAATGCTGGCCTAGAATTTGCTTATGACAAAGATGGAAATCGGATCGGATCGCGAGCCTTTGATGCGAAGAGGCAACCGACCTTGGTTCAAGGTGAGTACTATCGGTCGATTGCGCAGTACGATAAATGGGGCCGACTTACTGAGAATAGATTTTTCGGCCTATCCGACGAGCCGGTCATAGATACCGATCAGACTGGCGCGCACCAGGTCAAGTGGGCGTTCGACGAACGTGGGAATCTCATAAACACGAAGCTCTACGACACTGAAGACAAACCCGTTGTAGCTGGAGCGGGTATATTTGATTTCCCCGCACATGAACAGCGTGTAACGTTCGACCGCCAGAATCGCGCCGAGAAGGTAGCCTACTTCGCCCCCGACGGAAAGCCTTTGACGGGACCGGAGACCTGGCATAGCTACCAGCTTGAATATGACAAGCGTGGCTTGGTCTTCGCGATCAGCTATTTCGACGGAGAAGGCAAGGCGGTCAACTTGCCAACCTTGGGTGCCCATCGCCGGGAGATGATCAACGATTATTTGGGCCAAACTAAAGAGGAACGATTCTTCGACCGCAGCGGCAAGCCAGTTGTCGTTCTTAACGGTGGCTACCACCTCTGTAAAAACAAGTACGACAAGGCGGGGAACCTAGTCAGACAAGCCTATTTCGACACAGCCAATAATCCCGTAGCCGATGTGACCGATGGCGTCCACCGATTTGTCGCAACCTTCGACCGGTTCCGGAATCAAGTTCTTACGAGATATTTCGGCACAGCGGGTCAACCCGTCAACAACGCTCAGGGCTTCCACAAGGTCGAGTCAAATTATGATGACTACGGCGCGATACTCGGCACTCACTGGTACGACAAAAACGGGCGCCCCACCAACGGACCAGATGGCGTCCACTACGTTAGCGACACCTACGACAGCCGTGGACTGCTCACTGGCATTGTCTGTTTCGATGCCCACAATCAACCGGCTGTGAATAAGAATGGTATCCACGAGACACTTCTCGAGTACAACGACAAGCGCCAGCCAACTAAATGGCAATATTTCGGCCTGAATCATAAACCTGTGGAAGACGAAGACGGCGATCATCTTTTTCTCCGCGAATTTGATGAAAGGGGACGTGAGACCAAGGTAACCCGACTGCGCGCAGATGGCAGCCCCAACTGGGATCGCGAACTGGGAATCGCCACAAGGACACGAGTCTTCGATAGGAAAAACCATTGGGTAGAGGAGGCCTATTTCGATGTGAAGGATCACCTGATCACCGGCCCGCAGGGTTTTGCCAAGGGCTCGAAAATATACCATGCTGACGGTTACGTGGATTTATTCCAATACGGGCCAGATGGCAAACCAGTATTCAACCCGCTGGTTGGTTTCGCCATCCGGAAGATGAACTCCCGGCAGCGCGGGGACACGACGGAATCGTATCATGGCCCCGATGGGGCGTTAATCACCGGTCCGGAGGGATACGCCGAGATTCGCCGGCATTGGAGCGATGACGGTACCTTGTTGGCCGAAGCCTGGTTCGGACCTGACGGCTCTCCGGTCACCGGCCCCTCAGGTTATCATCGTATGGAGCACACCCCGGGGGGCCGCAAGGGTACGACGCGGTATTTCGATGCACAGAACCGCGAGATAACCTCGTTCGGTCTGGATACTGTCGTTCCCATCATCTTCATTGCGGAGATCACCGACATCAAGACGCCCGCTGCCCAGGCCGGCGTTCATGCAGGCGACATCCTGTGGCGGTATGGGAACTGGTGGTTCCCCGCGGCTTTGGCCACCGAGAGGTCGAAGGGAACTCAAGCCGGTGCAATTTCTAACGCCCTGGCGGAGGCCTTCTTTGCGGAGCGTAATCGCCTCAGCGCACAACCGGCGACTATGACCATTATTCGTAACGGGAAACCGATCGAGCTTGTCATGGCGCCTTTATCTGAGGGAAAAAATTTGGGCGTGCGCCTTGTGGATCGGTCAATCCCCGTTTCCACGTTCGAGCAATGGAAAACAGTCGGGATAGGAAAGAGAAACTAATCCGGCATAGCCAGGATTGGGCCTAGGTGCCAGGCCACAAAGCGGACCCGTGCCACAAGACCTCCGAGGCGCGCTACCCGGACTTGGCTTCCCGAAGCACAGGCACAGATCATCGTACCCTCCGCCCTCGTGCATAGAGTAGTATTCCTGCCGTCACGAAAGGAGGCTTCCTCATGAAGACAGCGCTCACCCTCTTCGCCCTCGCGTTCCTCACCCTCACCGCCGTGGCCGTGGCAGAGACTCAGCAGCAGGCCCCCGTGTCGGCCGTGCAGGCAGCTCCCACGGTTGCGGCTCCGGCCACCACAGCGCCGGACCGCGCGGCGGAAGCGGCGCTGGCCAAGATCTTCTCGGGCCAGAAGCCGGTGAATCGCTCGGTCTCCTGCTATGAGACGATGTACCAATACTGCCAGGACTTCTGCTACGGTCTCGTCATGGAAAACCGGTGCGACTTCTTCGCCAATCAGGAGTGTCTCTGCGAGCGCTTCCCGGCTGATTGCCCGATCTGCTACTGAGGTCGAGCGACGAAGGACCGGAGCTCAAGGACGGCAAGGACACTGAGGCGAGGCTTTGTCCTTGCTGTCCCCGGAGTCCTTGCTGTTCTTAGCTCGAGCTCTTCGCGCTTTGATTGCCATACCCGGAGAAGGCGAAAATCTCTTCGGTCGGAGGGCCAAGTGGCTGTGTGGTTGGGTCGACTCCACTCAGCGCAAGAACCTGTGCTTTGAACCACTCGTCGAACTCGTGCGACGACGACAAGTACTGCTCCGCCCGTTCTGTGGGCGCATCGACATCTGTCACTGCGATTACCCAGAGCCCACTGGGCGTCTCCTGCAGGTGCCAAGACTCATACCTTACGCCGAAGCGGGCATAGAACTGCGCCGCCTCGCGCGCGCGGTCAGTAGCCAGGGACTTAGCGAACGACCGTACAACGCTTTCCTTCCCCTCTAGGACTGGAAATGCTCGGACGACCAAGGACATGGATCCCCCCTTTCTTATACCACTGCGCAGCCTGCGATCTGGCCCGTTACTGGCGCCAACGCCCATTCTATGCTATCCCCTTAAAGCTCTACCGGTCTGTTCTGTTTGGTCGAAGAGAGTCACGGCAGATCCTCAGCAGAGGTCGCAGGATACCGCCTGCCTTCTTCCACCTTGGTGGGAGCCACTCCCACCGCGGTCGCAGTCGCGGGGATTGCGCGGCGGCTCGGTAACGTTACCGCGGCTCCAAGAACGCGACCTTGTGCCACAGAAGCTTACCGCGGCCCACGGAAGATGACCGGACGACTCGGTAACGTTACCGCGCCGCTGGGAACGTTACTTTGGGCTGGGGAATCCTCCTGCGCCGCCGTTCGCTCCGAACGGCGGCGCAGGTGAGAGATGGAAGCGGCCGGAGTCGGATCGGTCAGGGCGCCTTGGGCGCTTCGGCCTGGCGCGTGAGGAGTGCTTCGAGCTTCTGCAGGCGCGCGCCCTGCTCGGCGAGGAGCTGCTTCTGCTGGTCGAGCTCGGCGCGCTGCCGGTCCGCCAGACCGCGGAGCGTCCCGATCTCGGTGGTCTGGTTCGCCAGCTCGCCCTCCTGCCGCTGCACCTCGTTCAAGAGCATCATGTTGATGACGTGGTAGCGCACGGTCTGGGCCTGGCCCTTGCCGTCGAACTGGACGAGCTCCGGATCGACCTTGGCGACCTCCTCGGCGATCAGACCGTACTGCAGGCGGTGCGAGCCGTCGTCGTAGGGGGCCTTGTAGCGGAAGGTGACGGGACGCAGTTGCATCAGCATGTGGCTGGCGCCGGCCATGTCCGCGACGTCCTCCTTGAAGCGCACCGAGGAGGTAAGAGTCCCGAGCTGCCCGTTCGAATCGATGTAGACCTGGACGCCGCTCGCCACCGTGACCCCGCTCACTCCGGCGAGGTAGGCCGCGGTCTGGGTGTTACCGATCCGGATGGTATCCGACTCGTTGCCGGGCGCCGAGTTGCCGATGTCGATGTTGTTGCTGCCCGTGGAGATGAGCGAGCCGGCGAAATAGCCCAGGGCGATGTTTCCCGTCCCGGTGGTGTCCGTCGCCAGGGCGTTCGAGCCCACCGCGGTGTTACTGCCGGCGGTGGTGAAGAACAGGGCGTTCAAGCCCACCGCCACGTTGTCCCCCGACGTCTGGTTGCGGCTCATGGCGCTATTGCCGACGGCGACGTTGCCGTTGCCGGTGGTATTGGCGGAGAGCGAGCCCGACCCGACCGACGTGTTGACGGAGCCCGTCGTCGTGGCGTTCTGAGAGAACGTGCCGAGCGCGGTGTTGGAGCCGCCGCTGGTGCAGGAGAGCAGACTGTTGTAGCCAAGGCCGGTGTTGCTGTTGCCCGAGGTCAGGGCCGCCATGCTGTTGACCCCGACCGCGGTATCCCGGGCGCCGGTCGAGACCCCCGGGTTTCCGGCGTTGGTGCCGAGGAAAAGGTCGGTCGGCCCCTGGGCCCAAGCCGTAGCGGTGAGGGCGAACAGGGAAAAACCGACGAGGACGAGGGAGCTACGGAACGAGTTACGCATGAACGAACCTCCTTCTCGATGCCACCCGCCCTTGAAACCGGAACGGCCTGGGGGCGGGAAGCAGGTCCTGAGAGCTTCAAGCTCTGCCGGAGATACTACCACGCCGTCGCCCGCTCCACGATGGAGACCCCGCCGGAAACGGATGGCGCGCTGCTACGGCTGGAGGGTCAATAACCATGCGAAATACCTGGAGCCCAAGATCATGGTAGTTTGGCCCCTCCCTGCAGGTTGTCGCCGGGAACTGATTCGCCGACTCCCGATTGTGGACGAATCGAGCAGGCAGCGGCAATCAAGAGGGCAATCCACGGCGCCATGGCAATCAGGCTCGTGAGAGGAGACAAAGGAAATTCGTGGCGAAAGCCGGCAACGATCGTTCTGGCATTGAAGACAAGCATGAATAGTGCTGTAACCCCGAGCAGAGCAACCAAACGCCGCTTACCCTTCTGGGTGCGGCCGATGCGGAACAGAGCCACGAACGAAACGACCGAGACGAGAAAGTAAAGCGCTTGAATGGCAATGCTGAGAGGCGTGGCATAGCGCGGGGCAGGAAATGAAAGTGCTAGCAGTAGCGTTGTGAGTCCAGCGAACACAAGTGACAATTTGCTAATCCAGATCCGCATTCTATTCCTCAGCTAGAAGTTCTTAGATGTTAGGCCGCAAGAGCACCTAGTCGCCCGCTCAGCCCGGCCCAACGGGCCGTAATAGACCGGCGATGACAAGCGCGCTGACATAGAGAGCCGTGGCCAGGAGGATGCCGCGAAACGGGGCGCTGAACCAATAGAGCTTCGCGAGGAAGGCGTAGCCCACAAGCAGCAGCAACCCCAGCGAAAGCAGGAACCAGGACTGGAACAGGAAGGTGCTATGCGCAAGGGCCAAGTACCCGTAGACGGCGCCGAACAGCAGGGCACCAAAGCCATGGCTCGCGTTGAAACCGATCCAAGCTTTCCACATGGTTGTTTGCTGCGTGAGCACAAGCGGAACTTGCTCAAGCCTTGCCCGAAGATCGGGGTCTCGGGGATGCAGCTTCGTGCCGCGGAACGTGTACAACAAGTGTATAATTCCGAGCGCAAAGATGATTGCAGCGCTGGCGGCGATGAGCAGCGAGGGAAGCGAGATCACTCTCATGGGGGCTAATCTGTTCAACGTTTATCCGTCATTACCCTTTGACTCGAGAGTGCTTGCCGCCGATGAGGGCCCACGATCCGTCCAGTTTCTGAAGGTCTGCACCGATCCGGCGGAGAGCGCTTTCGAGAGGATTCACGATCGGCGGGGCCACGCCACGGGGACGCCGACCCCATCTCCATACTCAGCGCCTGGCCGCCGTTGGAGCCACTCCCGGACTTGAGCTTCGATTTCGGCCTCGCTGGCTTCGGGGTGCTTCCTCCTCAGCTTCTGCCGCAGCATCGCCTCTGCCGTCTCGAAGAGAGCCAGGATGGTCTGAAAGCGGGCGGCGATGAGCTCTTCTTTCGGCGTGGGCATACTCCCAGTATATCGCTCCTCCTGAGGCCCTCGTTCCGAGACAAGATGCCCACCTTCGAGAGGGACTGCGGTCTGGTGAAGCTCTCCTGTCGATTGGGGCTGTTTCATGGTATTCTGGGAGCCATGGGAGATGCCATTCAGACCACCATCGATTCTGCCGGCCGGCTTGTCCTCCCCAAAGCGGTTCGGGATGAGGCTGGAATCCTTCCTGGGATGACGCTGCGGATCACGGTCCAGGAGGGGAAGGTCGAGATCGAACCGTTGCCACGCGAGGTCAAGATCGTTCAGCGCGGTCCCCTCTGGATCGCGGTACCCGCCGAGGAAGGGCCACCTCTCTCCGAGGCGACGGTCGAGCAGGTTCTCCGAAAGGTCCGCGAGCGTGGAGAGTAAAGAGATCCGGAGAGCCACAGCCCTCGATACCAGCGTCATCGTCGCCGGTCTCCTCTCTTCGCATGAGCACCACGGATCGGCAGCCGCCGAGCTGGCGGCCCTCCTGTCGGAGCCCGGCGACGTCATCCTCCCCCTACAGGCACTGGTCGAAGCCTACTCGGTCATGGACTCGGTTGCCCAGTCCGCATCGGCTCAGCGCCAAGGATGCTCTCGCGGTCCTGGAACGCTCCTTCCGGCAGAGGACGATCGTCGTTGGGCTTGACGGGAAGGAGGCTTGGGAGCTCATCCAGGGGCTCAGCCAACGCCAGATCGCCGGTGCTACGAGCTATGACGGATTGATTGCCGCTTGCGCACGCAAGGGCGGGGCGCAGAGGATCCTCACGTTCAACCGAGCCCATTTCGAAAGGCTCGCAGACGCGGGGCTCGATGTCGTGGTTCCAGGTTCCGACAAGTGAGTCGGGGTTCTAAGGTATTGCCTTAACTCCGGCTCTACCGGATCGGACGCCTGCCGAGGCGATTTCCCCTAGCGCCTCAACATCCTCCCAAGTACCATCTCTATTACTTCGCTGTACAATAACCCGTTGGCCAAGGTCAACAAATCTGAATGACTGATTATCATAATTCCAAAACCAAAGCACCTGCGGATGATCCATGGCGTTTCCTCTAGGCGTTGTTGCGGCTCTGGCTGGTTGGACGGCTACCGCGCTGGACCTCAGTATGGCCAGCGCCGCACAGCCCACTCCGCCAACTGCTGCGAGCGATCTCGTACGGCCGCCGGCGTCCACACCTCAATCTCTTCCGCGAATTTTCGAGTCGCTTTAAACCCGGAGTCCTCGTGATATCGCTGTCGCTTGACGGCATACACCTTGTTGCCAATCTCACGGTTCATCTCACTGGATAGCGGCAACAGATTCGCCAGGCGATCCTTCAGCTGTTCATGCTCATCTCGACTGAATACCTCAAACCAGTCACGATCCGGATGGTCCGGCAGAACATGCTCAACCCACGGCTGAATACCTGGCTGGTCGCCGCCAAGGTGGCGGTTCCACTCGAGAAGAAGGTAGGGGGTCAGCGCCGATCCGTACATTGGGCGCGTTTGAATCGCCTCTCTAAACTTGTCGTCGTTCGGCCACACCACCGTGCGATGGCGACGGATCGACTCGGCCACACTCAGGACGTTTACCACTCCATCACAGTCTGACCAGAGCCGCTTAAAGACCGCATGAAGGCCGGTTGGCTCGTGGCCAGCCGCTGCACGTCGTACCAGAAACGACTCGAGCAGTTGGAGCACAGAGGCGCCATCATCTGCGGCTACCCCGCCATCGCGAATCGCATTGGACAGCCTCATCAAGAAGGGATATGTCGACGTCGGTGTATTCGCTCTCCGCAGCTGCTCGAAAGCCCGAGCCATCTGCACAGGTAGATTCTGGCGGTTCGCGCTGGTTTCCAGATCGAGAAACGCATCCTGGTATTCCGCCAGCTCGTTGATAATAATTTCGGGATCGGTTGTCGCACGCCACTTGTCGCGCAGTTTGGCGAAGAGCTCTGACTTCTTGAGGTTCGGGTCTTGAATCAGACCGTAGGGGAAAAAGTAAGCATCGAATAGCGACTTCTCGCCCACTTGGAACTTTCGATAGAACGGCTGCCACGAGCGTTGATCGATATCCTCAACCATGGCCGGCGTCTGCGAAGCCACGCGGGCGAAGATCTCATTACGCACAAGATCGCCCGTTGTCATAGGCTCTTGCTGTGAGTTGAGGCTGTCAAAAATCTTTGGCCCGTTCGTGGGATCCCAGACGTCGATCTGCACGACGGTCATGAACTCCAGCAGAGCGGTGTACAGGTCCTTGACACGCCCCACACCTTCCGTTTGCCGCTGTTCATCGAAGAAGCGGTACGCGGCGCGATAGTTGTTACGAATCCGACCGCGGTCGGTTCCCGCCGAAGGCAAAGGGCGAAAAGTGAATTGACCCAAGGCCTGGACCAACTCACCATCTTCGAGCAGCTCTCTCACGATGGCATTCAGCTGCTCTCGATCATCTTTCCCGGGGTGCAACTTAGCATTTGAGAGCAGTGTCGTCGGACGCGCGATCCCAATGAATTTCAGAAACAACCCCGCGGCGTCGGTATACTCACCCGCTTTGCACAGGACGCGAATCAAGGCACAGAGGTAGATGAAGATCGTTGTCAGGCGTTGCTGGCCGTCGATGACCTCATAGATTTTGGGATCTGAAGGGTTGCTCCGACGCCCGTGCACGATTATGGCGCCCAAAAAGTGGTAATCGACCGAACCGTCGACGATGTTCAGCAAGTCTCGGTTGAGCTGTCGGAGCCTCTCCGGCGGCCACTTGTACGGCCGTTGGAAGTAGGGGATCGCGAAGACGTTATCTCCAGACAGAAGGCTTGTGAAATCAGTTTCGTCACTGCTGTTTGTAAGGCGCGGTCGCGTCGGTGTTGGCATCTGGGTCTCGCTTCAAATATGAGGTCCGAGGTACGATGCAGCGGAAATTGTAACCGTCTTCGCGGAACACGACCCTGGCCGTCCAACCCTGTATATTCAACGCCTAGCTCATCGCTCCTGGGATCTTGAGAGCGTCCAAGGTTAACCTGCTCATTCCATATAGCTTGGAGCCTACATCGGTTTCTAAGACTCGTCAATGGCGTCGAGGATGGACGGATAAGGCCGGCCTCGTTCGGCCCAACGGGCCGGGAGAACAGAGCCCGGGGCTTCTGAGGCCGAAGGCCGAGGCCCCGGGTAGAAAGAAGGATGACAGAGCGTTGCGGCCTGAAAGGCTGCGAGAGCTTCCATCTCACGCTTTACCGAGCCGGATTCTCGCGACCTTTCAGGCCGCAACGACAGTGTTTGGTGTGTCCCCTTTTTCCCGGGGCATTGGCCTTCGGCCTCAGAAGCCCCGGGCTGGGGTCTCTCGGCCCGTTGGGCCGGTGGTCGATCGAGAGTTTGAGGGGTTGTGATCGCGTCGCCGATCCTCTAGGATGAGGGAAATCGCTTCGGCCAGGCTGCGGCGTGCCTCGACCTTCGTGTGGCCTTGACCGTTGGCTCCTGGAATCTCTGGGCAGTAGGCGATGTACCACTCTCCGTCCCGCTCGAAGATTGCCGTGAACTCGTTTCTCATCTGCGGCTCAGCTCCACGACTTTTCATCTCGGTCGTCTCCTGTCATCCTCGGCGTAGCCTAACACGCCGCGTGTCGGCCGCCCTACCCCACCGCCCCCCGCACCATCGCCAGCCATCCCTTCAGATACTCCCCTTGCGGATGGGTGATGGCCACCGGATGGTCCGGGGCCGCGGCGAGGGGCTCCAAGAGGGCGACCCGCACTCCGGCTTCGACGGCGGCGGCGAAGAAGATCTGGCGAAAGAGCTTGGTGTCGATGGCTCCGCTGCAACTGAAGGTGAGGAGGAAGCCTCCGGGGGCTACTCTCAGGAAGGCGAGACGGTTCAGGTCTTTGTAGGCTCGGGCGGCGGCGTCTACGTCTTGGCGCTTTCTCACCAGGGGGGGTGGATCGCAGATCACCAGACCGTAGGTGTCGGTGCGCTCGCGGAGATCCTCGAAGACGTTGGCTTTCACCCAGTCGATGCGGTCCGGGGAGAAATTGTTGAGGGCTAGATGGTGGCGGCCCCGGTCGAGGAGGCGGGGGGAGGATTCGAGGCAGGTCACGGTTTCGGCTCCCCCTCGCAGGGCGTAGAGGCCGAAGGCTCCGGTGTGGGCGAAGAGGTCGAGGACGGTGCGGCCTGCGGCGAGACGCTCGGCGCGGCGGCGGTTTTCCCTTTGATCACAATAGAAGCCGGTCTTCTGGCCTCCGGCGAGATCGGCGGTGAAGGTTAGGCCGGATTCGGTGAAGAGGGCTTCCGTCGGAGGCTCGCCCGCGATGATCTCGTCTCCCGTGTGGGGCAGCCCTTCGGCGCGGCGGGCGGGGACGTCGTTGGTCTGGAGGATGGCGCAGCCGGGGAGGGTAGGCGGCCAGGGCAGCGTAGGCTTCATCCCTCAGGGCTTCGAGGCCCGCGACGGTGATCTGGCTCACCAGCACATCGCCGAAACGATCGACCGTCCAACCGGGGAGGCCGTCTCCTTCGGCGTTGATCAGACGGTAGCCGGTGGTCTCCGGGGGGAGGACGCCTTGCCTCAGGATGTGGGCTTCGGCGAGGCGGGTGGCGAAGAGTTGGGAGAGATCTTCGAGGCCCCCGCTCAGCATGCGGACGCGGATCTGGGACTTGGGGCTGTGGAAGCCGATTCCGAGGGGGCGGCCCTTGGCGTCGAAGACCCGGGCCAGGGGGGCAGTCGCGGGGCCTTCGACCCGGTCCACGGAGCCGGAGAAGATCCAGGGGTGGCCTTCACGGACGGATTTGTCCCGCCCTGGTTTGAGGATGACGTGGACCGGATCGCGAATCGCTCAGCTCCTCCCGCGTGGTGACGGAGGAGGGACGACGAAGCGGAGGGAGCCGGCGTCGGGAGGAGCGAAGGCCGCGCCGGCGTCGCCGGTGATGGTGATCCTCAGCACGTATTCGCCGGGCTTCAGGTCCGCGGGCGGGCGGAAGCGGGCGAGGGCGCGGTCCGGCTGGGAGCGTTCCTGGATCTCGAGGCTCGCTCCGGGGAGCTCACGACCCTCGGCGGTGAGCACGTGGGCTTCGGCCTGCCAGTCCGTGCCGCCGAGGCCGGAGCCCACGAGGGAGAGCCGGACGTCCTTACCCGGAACAATCACGGGTTTCGCGGCCGGCACGAAGGCCTGGCTTCCCTGGAGGTGGAAGGGATAGGCCGGTGGCTTGGCCTTATCCTCTTCCTGTGGCTCTTCGCGCGTCACCAGCCAGCGGTTGGGCGGATCGGGGACGAGCGGGGGCAGCAGATACGGCTCGCGGGTGAAGATGGGGACGTGCACGGGCACCACGCGCAGGCCCGAGAGGCCGGTGACGCCGTTGCGCACCAGGATGCGCAGCGAGTAGTCGCCTGGCAGCAGGTCCAGGTGGCCGAAGAACTTGAGGCCACACCCGAGATCCCGTAGGCCCGGCTCGGCCTTGGTGAGGTCCAGGCCCACGGTCTGGGTGAGGAAGTCGTGCACGGCGCCGTCCCCGTCGAGGGCGTAGAGGTAGATCTCGACGGGCAGCACTTTGGGTTGCCGGCCGGGTGTCCGGCGAGAGGGTGGCGCCGTCGATTTCGATCATCACGGGCACGTAGGCTTTTTCCCCGTCGCCGCGGAAGGGGGTGGCCAGCACGGCGGTCGCCACCGTGTCGCTCTCCTCGCCGCTCATCACCTGGTTGGCCGCTTCCAGCAGCTTTTCGACGGAGCTCTGCTCGGCGTAGGGCTTGGGCAGGTAGTAGCCAGGCCGGTGCACCAGGCGGACGCCGCGCAGGGGCTTCTTGAGCTCCACCCGCAGCCGGTGGTATTCCCCCTCGGGCTGCAGGCGGTCGGGCTCGATGGCCAGCACGTAGGTGACGCTGGTGCGCTGGAGCATCTGCGACATGGCGACACCCAGGTCGTTGAAGCTCTCGAAGAGCTCTCCCCCCGTGCCCTTGGCCATCATGAGGAGGCTGTCGCGGCCCGCCGGCCGGGGAGCCCCCTGGTCGGCGCCGGCGCGCAGGCCGCCGATGTCCACGGCTTCCAGGATGCAGTCGGCGCGGCGGAATTCTTCCAGCATCCGTTCCACGTCATTACCGGTCTCGGTCAAGCCGTAACGCTCTTCGGGGTTGACCCGCCACGACTCGCCGTGCAGGGCGTTCTCCCGCATTTCTTCCTGCCGCTGCGGGTCGGGCGTGCCCTGGAGCAGGGAGCTCTCGAAGCCTTCGGAGAGGAAGACCAGGTACTTGCGCCCTTCGATGACGCCCATCTGCCGCGCCAGGTCGGCGAGCGAGCGGGTGAAGGCGTTGACGTGGTTGCGCTGGGCCGTGCGGTCGGACTGCTCGACGGCGTTGGTGATGAATTCCAGTCGGGCGGAGATGGCGACGTCGGTGACCTCGGCCAGGGGATCGCGGGTGGCGGGGGCGGAGCCGGCCGCGGCATTGCCCGCTCCCAGCACCTCTTCGAGCACCAGCCGCAGGGGATCGAGGGGGCGGGCGATCAGGTCGGGCAGGCCGAGGGAGGCGATGGCGGCGTCGAGCTGCCGGCGGTCGGCGGTGAAGCCGAGGACGAGCTGCGGGCCGCGGGTGGCGCTGTAGGTGGCCACGGCCGCGAGGTCCGTGGGTTGGAGCTGGGCGAGGACGCCGGCCGCAGACCGGCGGGCCCGGGCGATGGCCTGAGGCTCGGAGAAGGCGAGGTCGAAGAGGAAGAGGAAGTGGCGGCGGGCCGCGGCCGGCACCGCGGCGGTGCGGCTCCGGCCCCGGGCCGCGGGGCTCGCCAGATCGAGGGCCTCGAAGCCGGTGACGGGCAGCCGCCGCCGGCCTTCATAGATCTCGAAGTCGGCGGCTTCGAGGCCGCGCACGGGCTCGCCGTCGCGCACCACCTGCACGGGGATTTCGACGGCCAGCACCTGGACCGCCGGGGACGGCGGGTCCCCCCATACGGGCACGGCGAGAGCGAGGCCGGCCAGGGCCAGCCCTACTCGGGAACGCCAGGGCTTCCGGCGCGGCGCCATGAGAACTTCCCCGGCTTCAGCGGCCGCCGCGCGTGGGCGCTGCCGAGCCGCCCACGGCGAAGGGGGCCGTGCTGGTCTGCGCCTTGCCCGCGCCGTCGGTCAGCGTCACCCGTAGCATGTAGTCGCCCGGCTGGAGGGCCGGAGGACGGAAGCTGGCGACCACGCGCACGGGCGAGCCGTTGCCGTCGCGGCTACCGAGCTTCAGGTCGCCGCCCGGTACCTCCTTGCCGTCGGCGGCCAGCACATGAGCCTCGGCCTTCAAGTCCCCGGCTCCGAGGTTGTAGCCCTGGAGCACGAGCTGCGCCTCCTGGCCCGGAGCGAGCACCGGCTTCGACGACGGGATGTAGGGCTGCTCCTTGAGCATGAAGGGATAGGGCATCTGCGTCTGCCCTTCCCGCAGCGACGCCCGCACCATCACCCAGCGGCCGGGAGGCTCGGGGAAGAAGGCCGGCAGCAGCGCCGCCTCCCCCTTGCCGAAGGCCGGCACCGTGAGGTCGGTGATCTTGAGGGCAGAGGCGCCGGTGGAGCCGTTGCGGATCAAGGTGCGCAAGGTGTAGTGGCCCTGGGGGAGCTGCAACTGGCCGAAGTACTTGAGGCCCCCCTGGCGCAGGGCGGACTCGGCCTTGGTGAGGTCGAGCCCCACGGTCTGGGTGGCGAAGTCCACCACCGAGCCGTTCTGGTCCAGGGCGTAGACGTAGATCTCCACTGGCAGCTTCGGGTCCTGCCTGCCCGCCAGCAGCGAGACGCCGTTGACCTCGATGACCACGGGAATCCAGGCGCGGTCCCCGCGGTCACCGGCCGCGAACGGCGCCGCCAGAACCGAGGTGGCGATGGAGCCGCTCTCCTCGCCCATCACGTCGCTCGCGGTCTCCAGCAGCCGCTGCAGGGCCGGCTGCTCCTTGTAGGGGCGCGGCGCGTAGAAGCCTGGACGGGAGACCACCCGCGACCCCCGCGGCGCGTTTTTCAGCTCCACCCGCAGCTTGTGGAAGGTGCCGTCCTGCTTCAGGTCCTCGGGCTGGAAGCTGAGCACGTAGGTGACGCCGGTGCGGTGCAGCATCTGGCCCATGGCGACCGAGAGGTCGTTGAAGTTCTCGAACAGCTCGCCGCCCGTGCTCTTCGCCATGTTGAACAGGGCGTCACGGCCGCTGGCCCGCTGCGGTCCCTGGTCGTTGCCGGCCCTGAGGCCGCCGATGTCGACCGCCTGGATGGCGCAGTCGGCGCGGCGGAACTCCTCGACCATCTTCTCGACGTAGTTCTGCGAGCGGGTGTCGCCGAAGGAATTGTCGTTGGAATCCGTGGCGGTCAGCATGGTGAGCTGGTCGTCGCTGCTGCCCGTGCGGCGCTGGTTCTCTTCCTGCTGCTCCTGCTGGGTGCCCACCTTGCCCGCGATCAGCGAGCTGTCGAACCCCTCGGAGAGGAAGACCACGTACTTGCGCCCCTCGACCTCCCCCATGAGACGGGCGAGGTCGGTGAAGGACTTGGTCATGTTGGCCAGCATCTGCTGCTTGACGGTGCGGTCGGCGCGTTCGGACTGCGTGGAGAAGCTCTCCAGGGTGTCGATCAGGGCCTGGTCCTGGCCCGCCTGGCCTTCTTCGCCCCGGCCGGTGCCGGTGGTGGGGGTGGTCGACTGCTCATGGCGGGTGGAGGTCAAGATCAGCTTCAGGGGATCGGGGAGCGGTCGATCAGCAGCTTGGGCACGCCCAGGGTGTCGATGGCCGTGGCGATCTGCTTGCGGTCGGGGGTGAAGCCGATGACGAGCTGGGGACCCTGGAGGGAGCTGTAGGTCGCGACCGCCACCAGGTCCGTGGAATGGAGGCCGTTGACCACGCCGCGGGCCGCCTGCCGGGCCTTGATGATCGACTTGGGCTCCGAGTTCGCGAGGTCGAAGAGCATGAGGAAGTGCCGCCGTCCCGACACCGGCACCTGCGCCGCGGCCGGCGAGCCGGCGGCCACGGGAGTGTTGAGGTCCAGGACCTCGAAGCTGGTGATCGGCACCTTCTTGCGGCCGTCGTAGACCTCGAAGTCGTTGGCGGTCAAACCGCGCACCGGCTCGCCGTCCTTGATGACCTGGACGGGAACCTCGACGACCACCACGTCGGTGGTCTCCGAGAAGGTCTTCTGCTGGGCGGCTGCGGGCGCGTGCCAGGGCCCCAGCCCCAGACCGGCTGCCACCGCGGCGGCGGCGAAGCGTTGAAGTCGGTTACCCTTGTGCATCGAACGTCCTTTCAGCCCTCTCGAGTTGAATCTCCCAGCAAAAAGAAAAAAACGAAGACAAGGCAGTCGTCCTAAAGGTACCACTGATCAGCGGCCGCCAGCCACCACGAAAGGCGCGCTGCTGGTGCTCGCGGCTCCCCCGCCGCCGGTCAAGGTCACCTCCAGCACGTATTCGCCGGGGGCGAGCTGGGGCGGCTTGAAGCTCGCCGCCAGCCGGTCCGGATTGGCGTCCGCCCCCGGCTTCCCGCCCCAGCACCCGCAGCTCGCCGGTGCCGGCCTCCTTGCCGCCGGCGGTGAGCACCCGGGCCTGGGCCTTGAGCTCTCCGGCCCCGAGGTTGTAGCCCACGAGGGCGAGGGGGACCTCCTGCCCGGCGGCGAGCGACGGGCGGGAAGAGGGGATGAACGGCTGCCTCCTGGCCATGAAGGGATAGGCCACCTGCGGCCCCCGCTGCGCCTCGCGGATCATGAGCCAGCGGTTCGGCGGCTCGGGGAAGAGGGGGGGCAGCAGCACCGGCGACCCTTGAGCGTCGAAGGCGGGCACGGTGAGGGGCGCCACCCGCAGGCTGTAGGCGCCGGTGGCGCCGTTCCTGATAAGCGTGCGCACCGAGTACTCGCCGGCGGGCAGGTCGAGATGCCCGAAGAACTTGAGGCCGCTCTGGCGCAGGGCCGGCTCGGCCTTGGCGAGGTCGAGCCCCAGGGTCTGGAAGAGGAAGTCCTGGATGGCGCCGTCCGCTCCCAGGGCGTAGACGTAGACCTCGACGGGGAGCACCCCGCCGGGCTTGGCCACGAGGAGGGAGGGACCGTCCACCTCGATGAGCACGGGCACGTAGGCCTTGTCGCCGGCCACCCGGAACGGCGCGGCCAGCACGGCGCTGGGGATGACGCCCGACTCGTCCCCGCCCATCAGCTTCGATGAGGCCTCGAACAGCTTCTCCATGGGATTGAGCTGGGCGTAGGGCCGGGGGGCGTAGAAGCCCGCGCGATAGGCGAGGCGGGTGCCGCGGGGAGCGTTCTTGAGCTCCACCCGCAGCTTGTGGTAGGCGCCGTCGGCCTTGGGCTTGTCGGGCTGGAAAGAGAGGACGTAGGTGACGCTCGTCCGCTCCAGCACGCCGCCCAGGGCGGCGGAGAGGTCGTTCGAGTTCTCCAGCAGCTCGCCGCCCGTGCCGCGGGCGAGGGTGAAGAGGCTGTCCTTGCCCGCGGTGCGGGTCACCACCCCCTGCTCGCCGCCGGCGCGCAGCCCCCCTAAGTCCACGGCCTGGATGACGCAGTCGGCGCGGCGGAACTCCTCCAGCATCTTCTCCACGGCGTTGACGGCCTGGGTGCTGCCCGCGGTGTCGTCCGTGCTTTCGAGGTGGGGATCGGAGGTGCCGACGCCCTGCTGCACCACCGGTCCGGTGATGGGCGACGCGTCCTCCTGCCGTTCGCCGGGCGCCAGCGGTGTGGAGCCGGTGAGGAGCGTGCTGTCGAACCCTTCGGAGAAGTAGAGGACCTGCTTGCGGCCGGGGATGGAGCCCAGCACCCGCGCGAGGTCGGAGTAGGAGCGGGTGAGGGCGGTGACGGCGGCCTTCTGCACCGAGCGGTTGGACTCCCGGCTGAGGTTCGCCTGCTGCCCCCCCAGGCCGCTGGCGAGGAGGGAGTCGGTGTGGGCGGCGTCCGCCTCCTGCGAGCGCTCGGCGAGCTGGCGCTGCTCTGCCGCCGCAGCGCCGGGACGGGCCATGACCAAGCGCAGGGGATCGTCGGGCCGGTCAGGCCGCACCTGGCCCAGCCCCTCCAGGGCCGCATCCACCTGCCGGCGGTCGGAGGTGAAGCCGAGGATGAGCTGGGGCCCGCGGGCGGCACTGTAGGTGGCGACCCCCACCAGGTCGCCCGGGCGCAGCCCTTTGATCACCAGGTCGCGGGCCGCGTCCCGCGCCTTGACCACCGACTTGGGGTCGGCGAAGGCGAGGTCGAAGAGCAGGAGGAACTGCCGGCGTCCCGCCAGGGGGACGGCGCTCGCCCGCTGGACGCCCGGGGCGGAGAGGTCCACGGCGTGGAAGCCGGTGATCGTCTGCTTCGTCCGCCCGTCGTAGATCTCGAAATCGTTTTGGGTGAGGCCGCGCACCGGCTGGCCGTCGCGCACCACCTGGACGGGCACCTCGACCTCCACGACCTCGGCGGTGCCGGCGAACGTCTGGGCCACGGCCGGCGCCGCGATCGCCCCGCTCAGGGCCATCCCGGCCCCGGCAGCCGCGAGACAGCCGAGCCACCCGAGCAAAATCTTTCTCATCGTCTCCCCCCTCCTCAGGGGTTGCCCTCAACGGGTCGAAATCAGTACGCCATGAGCCTCAGTAGAAATTATCAGTGAATCACCTGAACGGGTAGGGAGCTCGCCTGCTTGCGGCCCGCGGGGTCGGTGACCGTCACCCTCAGCACGTAGCTGCCGGCGTTGAGCCCCGCGGGATCGAAGGTGGTCACCAGCTTGTCGAGCCCCTGGATGCCGGTGGCCGTGCGCTGCACCTTCGACAGCTTCGAGGGGGTGGCGGTGCCGTCCGCGGCCACCACCTGCCCCTGCACCGACAGGTCTCCCTTGGCCAGGTTGTAGGCCACCAGGCAGAGCTTGGCCGGCGACTCGCGACGCAGGGTGGGGCGGGCGGCGGGCACGTAGGGCTCGCCGTCGACGGTGAACGGATAGACGACGGTCGCCTGCTGGCCGTTCTGGCGGTCGGTCTCGCGCACCAGCAGCCACTTCTGCCGGTCCTCCATGAAGAAGGGGGGGAGGAGCACGGGCTGGGTCTGGTCGTAGGTGGGGACGTCGACGTGCGCCGTCTGCACGCCGGTGCGGCCGGTCTCGGTATTGCGCACCAGCACCCGCACGTCGTACTGGCCAGGGGGGAGGTCGAAGTGGCCGTAGTACTTGACGCCGCCGTCGATCACCCCCTGCCGGCCCTTGCCGAGGTCGAGGTCCACCCGCTGGCTGAAGAAGTCGCGC
Organism: Thermoanaerobaculaceae bacterium; assembly: GCA_963712665.1. Lineage (GTDB taxonomy): Bacteria > Acidobacteriota > Thermoanaerobaculia > Multivoradales > UBA5704 > DATARR01. The sequence goes on from CAVQIV010000001.1 coordinate 298,086, forward strand.
ATCTGCCCTTCGGCGTCGCTGACGTAGCTGTAGATCTCCATGTTCAGCTTGTTGCCCTGGGCCCCTTCGAGCAGGCTCTTGCCCCCCACCTCGACGATCACCGGCACGTAGGCGAGGGTCTGGCTGGCGCGGAAGGGCGCGGCGAGGACGTTCAGGTCGACGTCGCGCTTCGGGTGGGCGCTGGCGATGCCGTCGGCGGCGAGGAGGTTCTTCTCCAGGGGATCGAGCTCCTTGAACGGCCGCGGCGCGTAATAGCCGGAGCGGTGGGAGAGGTGGGCCCCCGGCGGCAGCTTGGCCTTCACCCGCAGCCGGTGGTAGCCGCCGTCGAGCTTCAGGTCCGAGCGCTCGAAGGTCAGCAGGTAGGTGATGCTGGTGCGCTCCAGCACCCTCTCCAGGGGCTGGCGCAGGTTGTTGACGTCCTTGAACAGCTCGCCTCCGGTCTCGTTGGCGAGGTAGAACAGGGCCTCCTGGCCGCTGGGCCGGGCCTGCTGGTCGGAGCCGGCCCGCAGGCCGCCGATGTCCACCGACTCGATGACGCAGTCGGCGCGGCGGAACTCGTCGAGCATCCGCTCGAGGTTCTTCTGCAGGCTGGTGTTGCCGTAGCGGGCGTCGTTGTCCACCATCCAGTTCTGCCCGCGCATGATGTTGAGGTTGTCGTCCTCGGTCTCCACGTCGGTGGTCTGGCGGCCGAGCAGGAGGCGGCTGTCGAACCCTTCGGAGAAGTAGAAGACGTGCTTGCGCCCCTTGACGACGTTGAGCGCCCGCGCCATCTCCCCCAGGGAGCGGGAGTAGCCGGCGATGCGCCCGATCTCGAACTGGCGCTCGCTGCGCTCGGAGACGAAGGTGATGCTCTTCAGGTACTCGATCAGGCTCTGGTCCTTCTGCGCCCGCAGGTCGATCCCGTCGGAGATGTTCATCGCCGCTTCCTGGGCGGCGCTGGCCGGCGTGTCGATCATGAAGCGCAGGGGATCGGCCATCCGCGCGTCGAGGGCCTGGCGGAAGCCCAGGGTGTCGATGGCGCGGGCGAGCTGCGCCCGGTCGGGGGTGAAGGTCACCACCAGCTTGGGGCCGGTCTCGAGCGAGTAGGTGGCCACCGCCGCCAGGTCGTCCGGGTGGAGCGAGTGGAGGACGAACTCGCGGGCCGCCTGCCGGGCCTTGAGCACCGAGGTCGGGCTGGAGAAGGAGAGGTCGAAGAGGAACAGGAAGTGGCGACGGGCGCTGGGCGGCAGCTCGCGCGGCGAAGGCGGCGCGCCCACCGGGATCCCCGGCTCCCCAGCGGCCGGGGCCGCCTCCAGGGACTTCAGGTCGATCACCTCGAACGAGCTGATCTTCTGCAGGTCGCCGCCGTCGTAGACCTCGAAGTCGGCGGCGGTCAAGCCGCGGACGGGCTCGCCGTCACGGCCGATGACGTTGATCGGCACCTCGACCGCGACCACCTGGGAGGTGCCTTCGAAGGTCTGCTGCCCGGGCGGGGCCGCGGCGGCCGCCAGGAGCGGCAACAGCAGGACCAGCAGAAGGCGGTGAGAGGGATGGTTACGGACGGCTCGGAACACGCTCATCACGACCTCCTTGGAGCTTCAGGAATCATTGATGGTACTCCCTTGGCGGGCTGCCGTACAGCTCGGCGTGAGGAAAGAAGGCGTGCCAGCCGAACCAGAAGGCCTGGTGGCCGGGCAGCCGCACCAGGGGAGCGGCCGTGGGCTGGGCCCTTTCCGGGATCAGGGCGTCCTCCCCCACCTGCCAGCGCTGGCCGTCACCGTCCACCAGCCGGCCGGCCCCGGCAGGAGCGAAGGTGCGGTCGCCGCGGTGATAGGCCCGCACCGCTCCGGAGGCCGGATCGGCCACCACGACGACCGGCTCGTCGCCCAGCCGGTCGTTGATCACCCTTGCGGCCAGGACCCGCTCCAGGGGATAGGCCTTGGCGCGCTCCCCCAGGCGGACGGCGTAGATCTCGGCCTTGGGATCGAGACCCGGGCCCGGCGGTCCGGACGGGAAGGAGACGCCGGTCCGCTGGCGCCCGGCGGCCCCGGGGAGGTACTCGTAGCGGTAACGGCGCCGCAGGTCGTCCAGGGCGAGGACGGTGGTCTCCGGGTGATGGTCCCGCCAGTCCTTCCAGGTGGTGAGGGTCAGCGGCAGGACGGCCAACCGGGGGACCTCCCCGCCGTCGCCGCCGGCCAGCTTCCCGATCACCGGCTCGCCCGTCAGGTTGCTCCACAGCGTCCGCGTCTGACGGTCCACCATCAGCTTGTTGGAGCGGTAAAGCAGGCCGGAGGTTCCGAAGGTCCAGGAGCCGCCGGCCTGACCGGGGATCGAATTACGGGTGGCGTAGAGCACGCCCGAGCCGCACAGGGTGCAGTAGGAGAGGGTGACCGGCTGCCCTCCCACCACGTCGTTGAGCATCTCGTGCCAGTCGAGGATGCGTAGCGGGTAGGCCCGCGTCTCGCCCCCCAGGCTGACCCCGAAGACCCGCTCCTCCGCGGTGAGATAGATCGCCTGGGCCGCGGGCACGTGGACGGGCTGGTCGAGGGCCGGGATGCCTTCGATGGGCACGCCCCCCCAGACCACCTCCTCCACGCGCAGGCGCACGGGAGCTCCCTCGTAGAGGAGCGAGCGGTAGCCGGGATCGATGCGGGCCAGGAGCCCGGCCTTCCAGGTCAGGTATCCCGGCCGCGCCGCGAGGTCCGGCCGCCGCCCCAGCAGCTCCACCCAGTCGTGATAGCGCTCGCCCGGCCGCTCGTGGGCGAGGCCGGCCAGCACCGCGAGCGCCTCGACCCGCTGGTTTCTGGGCAGGAAGAAGTAGGCGTCGACGAGGCCCGGGACGAGGGCGGCATCGCCCGCCTCCAGGAGCTGCCGGGCCGCCTCCTGGCGCTCCTCGCCCGCCGGGGACATCAGCCGTGCGAGGAGGGAGTACTCGGGAGGGGCCGCCCCGGCGGCGGCAGCGAGGGCGAGCGAGACGAGGGCGGCCTGGACCGCCAGGGGGCGACGGTGGCTCACTGTCCCAACATACGGGCGAACTGCAGGGCGTCCTGGTTGGTGGCGTCGAGCTTCAGGGCGCGGCCGAGGTGGAAGCGCGCCTTCTCCAGGTCGCCGAGCGCCATATAGACCTTGACGAAGCCGAGCTGGACCTCGGGCAGCTCGCTGTCCAGCCGCAGCGCGTGGACCATGTAGTCGAGGGCCTTGTCGTTCTCCCCCCGGCTCAGGGCGACCTCGCTCTGGTAGATGAAGAAGAACGGGTTGGCGGTGTTCGACGTCTCGACGCGGGCGAGCAGGCCGTTGGCGTCGTCGTTGCGGCCGAGCTGCTGGTAGGTGCGGGCCATGTTGGTGAGGAGCGTGGGATCGTCCGGCACCAGGGCGAGGCCCTTCTGGTACATCGCGAGCGCCTTGTCCGGCTCGCCGCCGCGGGCGAGGACGACCCCCAGGTTGTTGATCGCCTTGTCGAAGCGCGGATTGATGCGGGTGGCCACGGTGAGCAGCTCGCGGGCCCTGGCCAGGTTGCCCCCGAGCAGGGCCTCGGCCCCCAGGTTGTTGTAGAAGTGGGCGGCGGCCGTCAGGTCGTCGATGGGCTTGAAGTCGCGGTAGGCCTTGCGCCGGTAGGGGAGGAAGTCGAAGGTGCGCAGCACCCCGTCCAGGTACATGCCGGCCACGATGTGCCCCTGGCTCACCACCATGCCGTCGCGGTGGTTCCACTTCTGGAGGTCGGTGACCTCGACGTAGGAGGGGTTCAGGCCCCGGTCGCGCGCCACACCCACGAACAGGTTGACGAACGACAGGCAGTTGCCCTCGCGGGTGCGCCAGGTGTCGACGGCGTTGCGGGTGGGGGTGAGCGAGTACTGGAGCTGCAGGCCGTCGAAGATGAAGTCGTTGACCTGGTTGATGCGCCGCAGCTCGCTGGCCAGGGGCGGCATCTTGCCCAGGGTGGCGCGGATCTCGTCGTTGAGCTCGAAGGGGACCTCGACGCGCCGGGCCTCGGCCTCGCCCACCTCCTTGGCGTACTGCTGCCGCAGGTAGGTGACGGTGTCGAACGGCTGGTAGCTGGAGCAGCCCGCTGCGAGGACGGCGAGCAGGGGAAGGGTGAAGCGTTTCGTCCTGGCCATAGCGCTCCTCAATATAGCAGCCTGGACAGGTAGCAGGGAGCGTGCCATGGGGTCTGCCCCCGTCTTCCCGGGGGAGGGACGGCGCGCCGGGGCCGTCCGATTCAACAATTTGGATGGCCCTCGTTCAAGCGCCTGGATCGCGGCGGCGTCCGCGCTTGGAAGCTCTCGGCGCGAGAGTCACAAGTCATTGAAATAACGGCATTTGTGCTCTCCCCTCCGGAGTCTCCGGCCGTGGCATTCCGCTTGCTTGACCTCCGGATCACAAGTTGTCTAGAGTTGGCAAGTCCAACCTTAGTCCAATCCGGAAGGAGGTGTTGCTTCGCAGTTGCAGCTTTTGACCCTTCGCGCTTTCTGTCGTCCAGTCTCCGGAGCCCCCCGCGAGCGTTTCGCGGCGCAGGCTCCCCAAACCACCAAACGGGAGGTTTATTGAAATGAAGAGCACCAACCTTTGGGGACGGATCGTAACCGTCGCTGCGTTACTGCTGCTGGTCGCGGGCGGCACCGCCTTCGCCCAGTTGCACACCGGCAACCTCTACGGCACCGTCACCGACGATAAAGGCGCTGCACTGCCCGGGGTCACCGCGACCCTGACGGGCGGCGGCGCTCCTCAAGTCCAGGTGACGAACGCCCAGGGGCAGTTCCGTTTCCTGGGTCTCGCGCCCGGCAGCTATCAGTTGAAAGCCGAGCTCGAGGGCTTCTCGACCATCGACTACCCGAACATCGTGATCAACGTCGGCCGCAACACCCAGATCGAGGTGAAGCTGTCGGCGGCCGTCGAGGACGTCATCACCGTCACGGCGGAGAGCCCGCTGCTGGACGAGCGCCGCATTTCGACCGGCGCCACGGTCAGCCAGACCGAGCTCGAGAAGATCCCGACCTCGCGTGATCCCTGGTCGATCCTCACGACGACTCCGGGCGTGCTCACCGACCGTATCAACGTCGGTGGCAACGAGAGCGGCCAGCAGTCGCAGTACGTCGGCCCCGGCTCGGGTGGCGATCAGGCCATCTGGTCCGTGGACGGCGTGGTGATCACCGACATGGCGGCCCTCGGCTCCTCGCCGGCCTACTACGACTTCGACTCGTTCGAAGAGATGCAGGTCACGACGGGCGGCTCGGATTCGACCATCGCCACCGGCGGCGTCGTGCTCAACATGGTGACCAAGCGCGGCACCAACGAGTGGCGCGGCACCGGCCGGTTCTACGACACCGACGAGCAGTACCAGTCGGACCTCGACTTCAACAATAGCGAGCTCGGCAAGCCGTACCCCGGCAACGGCAACAGCACCCAGAGCACGTTCAAGCAGGGTAACCGCATCGTCAGCGTCAAGGACTACGGCGCTGAGGCGGGCGGCCCGATCGTCAAGGACCGCCTGTGGATCTGGGGCTCCTACGGCCGCCAGAAGGTGGAGCTGCTGACCATCTCCGACGTCAGCGACAAGACCGACCTCAAGACCAAGAACGCCAAGCTGAACGCGCAGATCGCGCCCAGCAACTCGGCGACCGGGTTCTACCTCGACAGCGACAAGGTGAAGATCGGCCGCAACGCCGGTCCCACCCGGCCCCAGGAGACCACCTGGGACCAGGGCAAGTTCGGCCCCTCGCCGACGGCCTGGAAGGTCGAGGACACCCACATCTTCAGCTCGAACTTCTACTTGACCGGTCTGTACTCCAAGGTCAACGGCGGCTTCGCGCTGGTCCCCGAGGGCGGCAACGACATCGCTCCGTACCTGGATGGCGGCGGTATCTGGCACAACACCTTCCTGCTCAGCACCACGCTGCGTCCGCAGACGCAGTACAAGGCCGACGCCTCCAACTTCTTCAACACGGGGAGCCTCTCCCACGAGCTGAAGTTCGGCGCCGGCTACCGTCAAGCCACCGTGACCTCGGAGACCCATTGGGGCACCCCGGGCGTCGTCTTCGCGGCCGCGGCCTTCGGTGCCAACCAGAACGTGCTCGAGCTGGCGCGCGACGCCGGTCCGGCCATCGAGCAGACCTACAAGGACCTCTACGTGCAGGACACGTTGACCTCCGGCAACCTGACGGTCAACCTCGGCCTGCGCTACGACATCCAGGGCGGCGACAACCTCTCCCGTTCGCAGCCGGCCAACTCTCTGCTGCCGAACATTCTGCCGGCCGTCTCCGTGTCGAAGGCTGACATCGGCTTCGAGTACAAGGACATCACTCCGCGCCTGGGCTTGACCTACGCCCTCGGCGCTGAGCGCAAGACCCTGCTGCGGGCGAGCTACTCCCGCTTCGCGGACCAGCTCGGCACCGGCATCGGTTCCTGGCTGAACCCGCTGGGCGGCAACGGCTACGCCTACTTCTACACCACCAATACGGGGCAGCCGACCGTCACCACGGGTCAGATCATCGACCTCGGCGCCGGCCCGCTGTTCTTCAGCGGCAACGTCAACCCGTTCACCGGCGGGCTGCTGCAGTCCAACGCGCTCGATCCCGATCTCAACGCGCCGAAAACCGACGAGCTCCTGCTCGGCATCGAGCACGCGTTGCTGCCCGAGTTCGTGGTGGGCTTGAACATCACCTACCGGAAGATCTCCGACATCCTGACGGCCGACCTCCTGGTGTTCGACGGTGACCCCTACTCCGCCGCCAACATCAACCGCACCGGCCGCCCCGCGGTCGCTTCGGACTACGTCCGTTGCGGCTCCGGCGCTCCGGGCGCCCCGGCCAACTGCCTGTCCGGCTCGCTGCCGAACGGCCAGACCTACACCAACGTCCCCTTCTCCGTGCTCAAGCCGACGGTCGGCACCCGCAACGGTGGCTTCCTGCGCAACAGCGGCGACGAGCAGGAGTACAAGGGCGCTGCCGTGACCTTCAACAAGCGCTTGGCCAACCGGTGGATGATGCGCGGCAACATCAGCTACGCCGACTGGACCTGGAGCAAGCTCGACCCCAGCGCCCATCCGGATCCGACGCTCTTCCTGGGCGGCGGCGCCCGCGAGGGTGATGCGGTCCTCCAGGGCTCGGGCAACGGCTCGGGCGCCAAGGGCGGCATCTACATCAACAGCACGTGGTCGTACAGCCTCAGCGGCCTCTACCAGATCGCGCCGGACCGCCCCTGGGGCTTCAACGTCGCGGCCAACATCAACGGCCGTCAGGGCTACCCGATTCCGTACTTCCGTCGGGTCAACCTGCCTGCCAACCAGCAGTTCGCCACGGAGAACGTGCAGCTCGAGTCGCGTCCGGACTCCACCCGCCTCGACGACATTCACATCATCGATGCTCGCGTGGAGAAGGAGTTCACCTTCAGCGACTTCGGTCTGACTCTGGGTGTGGACTGCTTCAACCTGATGAACCAGGGCTACGTCCTCCAGCGCAACCACCGGCAGCAGCAGGCCACGTCGAACTTCGTCCGCGAGATCGTCAGCCCCCGCGTCCTGCGTTTCGGCGCCCGGCTGAGCTTCCGCTGATCGAAGCCTTCGCCGTCTGACTTTCTGCTGATCGTCTGTCACCGCCGGGGGGCGACCCCCGGCGGTTTTTTTGCCCGCCAGCGGAATACACTCTGCGCGCACGTAGTTTGCATCCTGGGGTCCGCAGGCCTCCCCCCGGGGGCGCCCGTGCTCCGAAGCAAACTCCCAAAGGAGACGCACGTCATGTCCTTGCGCATACCCAAATCCGCGGTTTTTCTGCTGGTCCTCGCCGCCGGCATCCTGGCCAGCGTCCCTGTCCAGGCTCAGGAGTGGAAGGGCCGGGGCCGGCTCCAGGGCCAGGTCCGCGACGAGAGCGGCAAGCCCGTCGAGGGCGCCAAGCTCACCCTCCGCGTCGGCAGCGACCAGGTCGATCCCAAGAAAGATAGTGGTCCGGCGCCGATCATCACCGACAAGAACGGCAAGTGGTCCGTCCTGGGCCTCACCAGCGGCGCCTGGGGGGTGCTCATCGAGAAGGAGGGTTACATCCCCTCCGAAGGCCGGGTGCAGGTCAACGAGTTCAGCGTGGCCCAGCCCATCATCACCACCCTCAAGGTGATCCCGAAAGAGGCCATCCAGAAGGCCGAGCAGCAGACCGCCGCCGGCCAGGCCAAGATCGCCATCGAGAAGGGCAACAACCTGCTGGCCCAGGAGAAGTACGCCGACGCCCGGACCGCCTACCAGGAAGGGATGGCCAAGCTGGAGGACAAGACCCTCCACCCCGCCATCCTGCGCGCCATCGCCGACTCCTACTACAAGGAGGGGAAGACCGACCAGGCCATCGAGACCCTCAAGCAGTCGCTGGCGTTGGCGCCGGACGATCCCGTCACCCTCCAGATCCTCGTCAACCTGCTGGTGGGCGCGGGCAAGGAGAGCGAGGCCCAGGTCTACATGGCCAAGCTCCCCCAGGGCACCAAGCTCGACGCCAACACCCTGCTCAACCTCGGCATCAAGTCCTTCAACGAGGGCAAGATGGACCAGGCCCTGGAGCAGTTCGACCGCGTGGTCAAGGAGAATCCGGGCAACCCGGACGCCTACTACTACCGCGCCCTGGTCTACCTCAACAAGGGCAAGAACGCCGAGGCCAAGGCGGACTTCCAGAAGCTCCTGGAGCTCGATCCCAACAACGAGCATGCCAAGGATGTGAAGGAGATGCTGAAGGACCTGAAGTAGGGAGGCATGTACCGTCCCCTCCTCGCTGCCCTCCTCACCGCCGTCCTCCTCGCCGGCTGCAGCGGCGGCTCCCCGGGCGTGAACGGCTCGGTCCCCTCCCACGAGGGGGCCGACCTCGTCCTGGTGACCATCGACACCCTGCGGGCGGACGCCGTGGGCTTCGCGGGCAACCGCCGGGTGGAGACGCCGGTGCTCGACCGTCTGGCCGCGGCGGGTGAGGTGTTCGACGACGCTCACGCCCACAACGTCGTCACCCTCCCCTCCCACACCAACATCCTCACCGGGCTCTACCCCTACCAGCACGGAGTGCGGGACAACAGCGGCTTCGCCCTGTCGTCGAAGGTCCCGACCCTCGCCACCCTGCTCAAGCGGGCCGGCTGGGTCACGGGCGCCTTCGTGGGCGCCTATCCGCTCGACGCCCGCTACGGCCTCAACCAGGGGTTCGACGTCTACGACGACAAGTTCCCCCGCGGCTCGAACCCCGAGCAGTTCGTGATGGCCGAGCGCCGGGGCGACCAGGTGGTGGCCGCGGCCCGCGCCTGGTGGGACGGCCAGAAGGGGAAGCGGCGGTTCCTCTGGGTGCACCTCTACGATCCCCACGCCTCCTACGATCCGCCGGAGCCCTTCGCCAGCCGCTACCGGTCCGAGCCCTACCTGGGCGAGGTGGCGGCCACGGACTCGTTCCTCGCCCCCCTGCTCTCTCCCTTCCTCGAAGGCCGGGAGGTGCCGGCCCTGGTGATCGTCACCGCCGATCACGGCGAGTCGCTGGGCGAGCACGGCGAGCTGACCCACGGCCTCTTCGCCTACGAGGTCACGCTCAAGGTGCCGCTCGTGGTCTGGGGAGCCGGGATCGCTCCCGGCCGGGACCACCGGCCGGCCCGCCACGTGGACGTCGTGCCCACGGTGCTCGCCTACCTGGGCCTGCCGCCGTTTCCCGGCCTGCCCGGCCGCTCGCTGCTGGCCCCTGCCCCCCCATCGGAGCAGACGCCGAGCTACTTCGAGTCGCTCTCCACCTGCCTCAACCGCGGCTGGGCCCCCCTGCGCGGCCTGCTGCGGGACCGCCGCAAGGTGATCGACCTGCCGCTGCCGGAGCTCTACGCCCTCGCCCAGGATCCCAAGGAGGAGCACAACCGGATCGACGAAGACCGGCGGACCTTCCGCATCCTGCAGGCCGAGCTCCCCAGCGAGTCCGCGTGGCCGCCGCCCAAGGGCGCGGTCTCGCCCGAAGAGGAGGCGAGGCTGCGCAGCCTCGGGTATTCTGCGGGGTCGGGTCCCCAAAAGAAGACCTTCACCGCCGCCGACGATCCCAAGACCCTGATCGGGGTGGACCACAAGCTCCAGCAGGTGATCGACGCCTACTCCCGGCACCGCTACGAGGAGGCCGTGACCCTCGGCCGCGAGGTGATCGCCGAGCGGCCGGACCTGGCCGAGGCCTACGAGGACGTGGCCCTCGCCCTGCGCCAGCTCGAGCGCCACGGCGAGGCCGTGACCGTGCTGCGGAGCGCGATTGATCGAGGGTTGGACCGGGGGCTGGACCGCGAGGAGATCCGCCGCCAGCTCGGCCTTGCCCTGGCGGAGGCCGGCCGGCCGGGCGAGGCGGTGGCGGTGCTCTCCCCCATCGCCGACTCCCCCGCGGCCGACGCGAGCACCCTCGACGCCCTGGGGATCTCGCTCTCCGACGCCGGCCGGCACGGCGAGGCCGTGACCGTGCTGCAACGGGCGGTGGCGAAGTATCCCAACGATCCCAAGGGGTATGAGACCCTGGGGATCGTGGCCCTGCGCATGGATCAGCCGGAGCAGGCGCGAGGCTTCCTCAAACGGGCGCTGGACCTCAATCCCGCGCTGCCCATCTCCTGGAACACCCTGGGGGTGGCCCTCTACCGACTGGAGGGTCCGGGCCCGGCGCTCGACGCCTGGGAACGGGCCGTGGCCCTCGATCCCAAGCAATACGACGCCCTGTTCAACATCGGCCTGGTGGCGGCCCAGGCCGGACGCACGGCAGAGGCACGCCAGGCCCTCACCCGCTTCACCGCCACCGCGCCGCCCGCCCGCTTCGGCCCGGACCTCGAGAAGGCGCGGCAGATCCTCGCCCGGCTGCCTGCCGGAGGGCCCTGACGGGAAGACCCCGGCAACGGCCCGTGTTGCGGTGGGTAACAGGAATTTTTTGAGCCTCCGGCTCGGAGTGGCCTTATGAAGAACGTCTTCGCTCTGCTGATCTCTTTCCTAACAGCGTCCCTGCTGGCGATCCCCGTCCTCTCGCAGACGCCTCCGGCTCCCGCTCCCAAGGCTCCAGCCGCGCCGGCCCCGGCCGCTCCTCCCTCCGAGTTGGAGAAGAAGGTGCAGGAGGTGAGCCGGCTCGTGCAGGCGGGCAAGGCCGCCGAGGCGCTGCCCAAGCTGGAGGCCCTGGACAAGGACCCGGCCGCCACTCCGCCCGTCCACGCTCTCGTGGGGGTCCTCTACCTCGAGATCGGCAAGGCGCAGCAGGCCCTGGCCGTGCTCAAGCCCCTGGCCGACAGCGAAGACGCGGAGCCGGCCGTGCTCTACCAGGCCGGCCGGGCCGCTCTGGCCATGAACCAGGTGGACGAGGCGAAGACCTACTTCACCCGCTCCGTGCTCAAGGAGCCGGCCTCGCCCGCGGCCCGCGAGCTGGGGCTGCTCACCGTGCGGGAAGGCCGGGTGGTGGAGGCCTACTCCATGCTCCGCCCCTGGGCCCTGCGCAATCCCAACGACCGGGACGCGCGGCTGATGGCAGCCACCCTCGCCCTCACCCTGGAGCGGCCCGACGACGCCGCCGAATTCCTCGTGGGCCAGCCCGAGAACGATCCCGCCATCCGGCTGCTGCACGGCCGCATCCTGGTGCTGAAAAAGGACGGCCCCGGCGCCGTGGCCCTCTTGCAGCCGCTGCTCGCCAACCATCCCCAGGGCCTGGACCTGGAGGTGCGCCGCAACCTCGCCGAGGCCCAGATGCTGGCCGGCAAGCCCGCGGAAGCGGTGAGCCTCCTGCAGGGGAAGGCCGAGGGGCATCCCACCCTGATCCTGCTCCTGGGCCGGGCCCAGCACCAGGCGGGCAACACCGCCGCGGCTCTCGCCACCTTGAAGCCCCTGGCCGAGAAGCTCCCCGCCGATCCCAACATCCTGGGCGATCCCCGTCCGGCCGCCGGGATCGCGCTGGAGTACGGCAGCCTGCTGCTCGACGCCGGCCGCGCCGCCGAGGCCTTGCCGTTCCTGGACAAGGGAGCGCGCTACAACCCGCGCAACCCCGAGGCCTGGAAGACGCTCGCCCGCGGCCTCGAAGCCAACGGCAAGAAGCAGGAGGCACAGAACGCCCTGGCCCGCGCCGCCGAAGCCGCGAAGCCGCCGGCGCCGCGCACCGCGAGCGCCGCCTCCCCGTCTCCTGGCACTGCCGGAGCACCCCCGGCTCCCCCCGCCGGTCAAGGCACCCTCCCCGCCCACACCGAGGGACCCTTGAGCGAAGGGCTCCAGAGCGCCCTCCGCCTCATGAGCCAGGGGCAGCTCGACAACGCCCTGACCGTGGTGCGCCAGGAGGAGGGGATCAGCAAGGATCCCCGGGCGCGGCTGCTGGAGATCCGGATCCTGCTCTCCCAGAAGAAGCTCGACGAAGCCCTGAAGTCGGCGGAGACAGGCGTCCAGAGCGACCCCACCAACCCGGACTTCGTCTACATGAGGGGAGCCGTGGAGATGGGTCTCCAGCGCCTGAGCTCGGCCGAGCAGGACCTGCGCAAGGCCCTGCAGCTCTCGCCTCGCCACACGCCGGCGATGAACGACCTCGCCGTGCTGCTGATGAACACCAACAAGACGGCCGAAGCCAAGAGCCTCCTCGAGCAGGTGCTGAAGATCAACCCCCAGGATCAGATGGCCGCCGCCAACCTGGAAAAACTGAAGGCCGAGAGCCGGCAGTAGGAGGGGCGTGGAATCGGCCGGGTGCCCTCCGAAGCCTCACCCCCGGCCCCTCTCCCGGGGGAGAGGGGGGACTTGGCTGAAAGGGTGGAGCTTGTAGGGTGTGCTGTGCGCACCATGGACGTCTTTGAAGATACGCAAGGCGTCCCCCATGGCAATCCCACCCGCAGGAGTCCCCCCTCTCCCCCCGGGAGAGGGGTCGGGGGTGAGGTTTCGAAGGGCACCCGGTTGAGTCTCCTCGTTATCCTGGTCCTTGCCCTCCTCCTCCTGGGAGCGGCCCCTCCGCCCCCCGACTCCCCCGCCCGCGCGCGCAGCCGGGAGCTGGCCCGCCGCGGCACCTGGAGCCACGAGGACGTCCTGGGGCTCGTCGCGCTCCAGCTCGGAGACCCCGAGCGCTTCGTGAGCGACGAAGCCTTCCGCCGGCGCGTCGTCGCCGATCTCCCCGGCGCCCTCGATCCTGCCGTTCCTCCCGCCCTGCGCAACGTCCTGCTGCTGGAGCTCAACCAGATCCGGGGATTCGACTTCGCCGCCTCCGACGAGGTGGAGCGTGCCTGGGGAGCCATCCCTCGCCGCGCCGCCGAGCGCCGGGTGGCCTTCGATCCCAAAGACCAGCGCTTCGACTCGGACGTGGACGGCAGGCTCACGGCCTCCGTCTACTCCCTCCCCTCCTTCTTCTTCGACCTGCCCGCGGCCGACGCCTTCCTGACCGGCGTGCGGGCCGCCGCCGGCCCGAGCCGCACCCTCGTCGTGCTCACCGACTCGCCGCTCTACGAGCGCCTCGCGCCCCGTGCCAAGGCCCTCGGCGTTCGCCTGCTCGACACCCACGGCCGCGCCTACTCACCCTGGCCCCGCGATCCCTTCACCCTGGTGAAGACCCGGACCGGCGGCGTGCGCGTGCTGGTGCGTCCCAACCTCCAGCCCGGCCGCGAAGAAGACGCCCACCTCGGTCCCGAGCTGGTGCGCAGCCTGCCGGACGACCTCGACCGCGCCTGGGGCCACCCCACCTGGACTGAAGCGCCCGTCCCCTTCCACAACGGCCAGGTGCTGCTGACGAAGGACGCCGCCTGGCTCACCCTCCACGCCCTGGAGCCCCGCATCCTCGCCATCCTGAGGACCGACCGCGTCCCCGTCGCCAGCTTCAACACCGCCGAAGGGATCGACCGCTACCTCGCCGCCGCCGACCAGGCCGCCGCCGAGCTCGCCACCCTCTACAGCCGCCCCGTCCGCTTCGTGCATCCCCTCCCCCGCACAGGAGACCTAGCAACAAGAACGGCCCTCATGAAGAGGATCGGAGGAGGAGCCGGCTACGACCTCGACTCCATCCTTACCTTGGTCCCTGGAAAGAAAGGCCTCGCCGTCCTCGTGGCCGACGTCAATGCCGGCCGCGATCTCCTGGCCAAGCTCCCCAAGGGGAATCAGGACGCTCTGCGTCACCTCCGAAAGGGCTACAACCTGGAGCCCACCGCAGATCTCACCGCCCTGCCCGAGCTGGACGCCCTCGGCTCCTTCCTGGACCTCACGGCCGAGCACCTCGCATCCCAAGGGCTCACCGTCCGACGTCTGCCCCTCCTCGCGATCCCGGTCGCCCTGCTCCACGACCGCACGGGCCTCACCCACTCCAGCTTTCTGATCACCTGGAACAACGTCGTCCTGGAGCGCCGGAACAAAGAAGTCCGAGCCGAAGGCTTCTCCTCACTGATCCCGACCGGGGATCGCATGGCCCGGGACACCTTCGCCTCCCTGGGAGTCCACCTCGACCTCGTCCCGCCGCTGGTGAGGAGCGTGATCTTGAATGGCGGGTACCGGTGCGCTTCGAATCACCTGCGGTCGGCCTTGGTCGTTACAAGGTCTTTCCGCTAGTAGTCGTCAGCCGTAGATCAGGACGTAGAACCCCTTGGTCGACAGGCTTTCGAGATCGGCCTCGAAGCCCGCCGTCAGCCTCTCCGAGCCAGTGGGGAAGCTCGGTCTTCTGAGGCACGAGCTCGAACTTTTCGATGCCGGAGCGGCGGAGCCAGTCGGCGAGCGTCCGCCGGGTGAAGAAGCGGTAGTGGGTGTAGCAGAGGAGCCCGATGGGCAGGTAGTCCCAGCGCCCGGCGATCAGGTCCTCGACGATGGAGTAGTGGCCCACGTTGGGGATGGAGAGGATGGCCCGCCCGCCCGGGGCAAGCAACTGTATGATCCGGGCGAGGAAGCTCTCGGCCTCGACCAAGTGCTCCACCACCTCCAGGGCGAGCACGACGTCGTATCCCCCGTCGATCTCCACAGTCTGAACGTCCCCCTGAATCACCCGATGGAGATGTCGGGCTGCCTCGCGGGCTACGATGGGATTCAGCTCAACCCCCGTGACCCGGCACCCTAGCCGCTCCTGGAGCAGCCGCCCGGTGACGCCGCGACCGCACCCCACTTCGAGAATCTCTCTCGCGCCGGCAGGGACGAAGGGCAGAATGTCCGAGCGGACTTCGCCGTAATAGTCGATGAACTCGTGGAACAGCCCCGCGTGGCCGATCCCCGCGTCTTCTGACGGGCGCTGGAAGCGGTCGAACGTCATCAGGGAGACCGGCGTTCGCGAGGGGTTGATGGGGACTCCTTCGGGTCCCCGCTCCAGGAAAGAGCGTTCCGCCCGCTCATAGCCGCGCAACGTGTAGATGGGGGAGCTGACGCCCGCCTCAGCTAGACGGTAGGGGCGGACCTCCTCAAATCCCGGCTTCAAGAGCTCCCACATGGCCGCGAGGCTCCGCCGGCAGAGGAGGACGTTGCCGGAGCTCAAGAGGAGGACGGCGTCGAATCCTTGACCCTCTGGCGCTTCACCGATCGCCAGCTCGACGTGGTCGAAGACCTCCCGCGCTTCGAGCTGGCTGTGGGAGAGGAGGTACTGGAACTCGGGCGCATGAGCGCTGTCGGCGTCGAGCGTCTTGACGATGAGGAGGCTGGACATCTTCCAATCGTACAATCCCCGGCCCTGTGACGGCGAGCCGCGATGGCTGGGAAGGCGTCTGGGGCCAGACACACCGTGCACCTTCCCTATCCGCCCCAACAAGCTCACCCGGTCGTTTTGTATAGAGCCTGCGCAATCTTCGGAGGTCTCGATACGCTTATCTGTACGCCCTGCGTACTATTGACGAGCCTTAGAAATAGGTGTAGGCTTCAACCTACATGGAATGAACAAGTTGCCGGGAGGTCTCCAGAATCCAGAGGCAATGAGGAAGACGATAAGCACTCCCGGGTCAGGGGTCGGTGGCGGATAAACTTTGATTGGCCGCGAGTCAAGGCAGAGGAGATGTCAATGCCCGACGACGGTTCTGCCGGTGGTGGCATTTCAACCTTTCAGGGTCTGTTGCTCAAGCGCGTCATGCAACTTGCGCAGGAGTGGTTTGGGCACGAGGAAAGCGAGTTTGTGCCGATGGTTCCCAGAGGCGAGTCGCACTTTGTCATGCCGATCGGCCTAGTGATGGTCGTTGATGAGGCCAATGGTGGCGACGCAACCGCCCAAGAACTCGTTCGTCGCTTTGATCTATTGCATCGCGAGTCGGGTAAAGTCATCGATTTCTATTTCATGGGCTGGGATTGGATAAACGAGACCGACCGTACTCAGGGCATTCGCTTCGATCCGGACAAATTTCAAGAGTGTCGGAAGGTCCTGAAACGAGTCGGCATCAGATCATTCGGCGGGAATGCCGACCTGATTTTAGTGGATGCCGATCACTGGTGCACTCCGGGCATCAGTCCCATTGACGTCGATGCGCCCGACAACATGGGGCCAACTGGCGTGACGCTAAACTTCAGCGAGGCGATACACATAAATTTGGCGAGCGCCCGGGAGGATAGTGACTTGCCATCTCTTGGTGAATTCCTTCAGAACGTCATCGATGCGGCCGAGAGTGTCCGAATCGATATTGCGGCTCATGATTCTGGCGCCACGTTCAGAATCAGCGACAAGTTGGGAATTGTCACTGCCAAGCGCTCGTTTTTGACGTTCTTTTTAGAGAAATTTGGCGCGATCATCGGCGCAAAGAGGCTGAAGACGTTGGCAGTTCGAAATGTCGGTCCTATCGTACCGCTGCACGACTTGACTCTCGATGCTATGCGTTAGGCAGTGGAGACTGGCAGGGGTGAAAGCGCTCCGTTGACAGGTATGAGCGTTCGCTGCTTGGCGCCTCCGCTGCTGCGACGCCAAACAGCCCGGATCGGTCGGCCTTCGCCGCTAGCGTCTTTGAGAAATTCGAGCTAGAGAGAGATAGATAAGGTGCCAAGGCATTCTTGGATCAGAGATAAGGTGCCAAGGCATTCTTGGATCAGCATGTCGGTCGGTTGGAGTCGCCCCGTTCGAGCCGCTTGAAAGCGGCCGGAAGTGGGACTAAAAGTCGATTTGGAAGAGCGTAGCGGCCCTTCCAGACACACCTCCTCCCTGTAAGCGTCAAGAGCTCGGAAAGCGACCCTCCGGCGGGTGGTGAGGCTGGCAAAGAGCGCAGGCGAGAGGACTATCCCGCCACGAAGGGCAGGGCCGGCGGGAAGCTGCCGACCGGGAAGACCGCGTTGCGGTCGCCCTGGCGCAGTTTCTCGGCGGCTTTCCGGAAGGCGGAGACGAACCAGGAGTAGGCGTCGTAGAACGCTTTGCGGGCAGCCTGGGTGGCGGCGTGAATCAGGGGAGCCGGCGAGCAGGCCAGCGACTCAGGACGATGTTGCGGGTCTTGCTCCAGGATCGCATCCACTCCCAGCACGGAGATGCCTTTGCGGCTCCTCGAGTGAGCGGCCTCGCTCTCGATCTCCTCGACCAGGTCCGCGATCCGTTCGCGATAGACCTCGGGCGGCAAGTGCGCCCAGCAGGGGATCGGCGAAAGGATCACGGATTCTTCCTCGGCGAACTGCCGCGGGGTGATCTCTTGCCGTTGGTTGCGGGCGGCGTACTCCCGAGTGCGATCGAACCAGGTCCCCGTAAGCGGCGTACCGTCGATCAGGGCCGCCGCAGAGTGCACACCCGGCCACTCCCGGACCCGTTCAACTAGATTTTCTTTGACCGACTGCGCGAGCACATACGAGAGTCTCTCGATCTGGGCGCGGTCTTCGTCGGTGACGACCGTCATCTCGTAACGGCGCTCAAAGACCGGTCCGCTCCAGCCAGTGAGGCGGTTGACCTCCCGCGCGAGCTTGGACTTGAAGTCGCGCATGAAGCTCGCGAGCTGGCGCGCGCTTTCGGGGACGGCTAGGATATGAAGGTGGTTGGAGAGCACGGAAACAGCGTTGAGGATGAGGTGGTGTTGTCGCTGGACTCGGCCCAGGATGCCAAGGAAGAGGAGGTTGAAGCCGGGTCCGGGCTTGAACAGGAAACGTCCCTGGACGGTCCGGCAAGTAATGGAGACGAGGGTGCTGGGGGCGGGTATGTGGCGAAGTTTTCTGGCCATACCCTATAAAGACGGAAAATCTCGTTGGCATCTTACAACGATTTTCACTTGTCATCTACAAGAACAACGGATAGGTTGAAACGGCTCTGATTCGGGCTTTATTCTATGGAAGAAGAAACTCAACTGGAGGCGCGGGAACTCCAGCTCCAAGAGAGAGGAGGAACCGTGAGATCCTTGGCACCTAGATCCGGTCGTTACAAGGAGGTGGCATGACTCAACCCACGCGCCGTACGGCGGACGCCATCGAGGCCTCATGACACGAGCACACATACATCCGGTCCTCGTGACGGGAGCCACCGGCCGGGTCGGGCGTGTCGTGGTCGACCAATTGCTGGGCGCGGGCGTGCCGGTGCGCGCGCTCACGCGCCGACCGGCGGCGGCGAGGTTGCCGGCGGCCGTCGAGGTCGTCTCGGGCGACCTCACCGTGCCCGAGTCGCTCGACGCCGGGCTGCAGGGTGTAAGTACGGTTTTCCTCGTCTGGACCGCCCCGCCCGCGACCGCTCCCGCCGTCATCGGACGTCTCGCAACCCACGCGCGGCGCGTCGTCTTTCTCTCCTCGCCGCACCGGACGCCGCACCCGTTCTTCCAGCAACCGAATCCGATGGCTGTCCTCCACGCCGACATCGAGCGCCTGATTGCAGCCTCTGGCCTTGCGTCGACGATCATCCGGCCGGGGATGTTCGCGTCGAACGTGCTGAATTGGTGGGCGGCCCAGATTCGAGCCGGCGACGTCGTCCGGTGGCCTTACGGCGCGGCCGAGACGGCACCGATCGACGAGCGCGACATCGCGGCCGTGGCGGCGCGTGCCCTCTATGAGGACGGGCATGCCGGAGGCGATTACGTCCTCACGGGCCCCGAGTCACTGAGTCAGGCAGAGCAGGTGAGTATCATCGGCGCCGCCATCGGGCGCCGGATCCAGTTCGAGGAGCTGTCGCCGGAAGATTTCCGGCGCGAGACGGCGGATCGTTGGCCAAGGCCGGTCGTGGACATGCTGCTGGCCGCGTGGGGAGCGACGATCGGACGGCCGGCGTTCGTGACTTCTACCGTGGCCGACGTCCTCGGATCGCCGCCACGAACTTTTCGCCAGTGGGCCGCCGATCACGCCGCCGCGTTTCAAGGCCCAGCCTGAGACCGCGGTCTTCTTCCTCCGTCGTACAATCCCCCGGCCATGCCGCCGCGCACCGCGATCTCCGAGGCGAAGCTCTTCCCGCCGCTCGTCCTCCTCGGGATCGTCCTGATCTTCTATGGCTGGGCGCTCAACCGGCCATTCACCAGCGAGGACTTCCTCCTCATCCGGTATCTGAGCGAGAACCCGCCCTGGCACAACCTCGCGGCTCAGCTCTCTTCGCCCTGGCTGGGAATCTCCATTGTCAAATTCTACCGCCCGGTCTCGACCCTCCTCTATGGGCTGGAGATCGCGGCCTTCGGCGGCCGGCCTTTCGGCTACAACCTCGTCCACGTCCTCGTTCACGCGCTGAACGCCTTCCTCGTCTGGAAGGTGGCCGGGAAGCTCGGTGGGTTGCGGATGGCCTGGGTCACGGCCGTCCTCTTCGCGCTCTATCCTCTCCATCCCAACGCGGTCATCTTCAGCGCCAGCTTTGCCACGATCTTTGGCGCGACCTTTCTGCTGGCCTCGGTCCTCGCCTACCAGCGTTTCCGCGAGGGGGGCTCCCTCGGCGCCTGGGGAGCGTCGCTCGGCCTCTTCATCCTGGCCTTGGGCTCCTACGAGGAGACGGCTGTGCTTCCTCTTCTCCTCGCGGCCTACGATCACCTGGTCTCTGTGCGGGTACGAGATCGGCGCCACGTGGCCCTGGCCCCGGGCTACCTGCCGTTCTTCGGGGTTCTGGGGCTCTACCTCCTGTTTCGCCGCAGCCTCTTCGGAGTGGTCCTCGGCGGTTATGACGAGTACAGCCGGCAACTGCTCGCACCACAGCTCCGGCACATGGCGGGCGATCTCGCGACGTCGATCGTGCAGCTCCACGTCCCCATCTATGGCCAGGCGCCGGACGTCTGGATCGTGGTGCTCGGCTGCGTCCTGATCGTGGGCGGACCGCTCGTCCTCTGGCTCCTGCGTCGCCCGTTCGACGGCGGAGCCCTCCGTCTCTGGCTTTTCGCCTGGGTCTGGACCCTGCTGGCTCAGGCGCCGTTCGCGTTCCGTCCGTCCGTGCCCGGCAACGGGAGGTATTGGTATCTGGCCGCGGCCGGCGTGGCTCTGAGCGTGGGCGCCCTGGCCGTCACTGCCCGCCGCAACCTTGGGCTGGTGGCCGCAAGGCTCTTCGGGATTTTCTGGGCCCTGCTCCTCACCGGCTACGTCGGCGACTACGTCGACGCCGGCCGCACGGCCCGGACGATCCAGGGCGAGCTGCTCCGCCTGCTCCGGGTTGATCGGCGAGCGCCGCTGTTCCTCACTCGCTATCCCTACTTCCTGGAGAACGAGGCCCAGACCCCCATCGCCCAGATCTACCACTACGGCCTCCGGGACTCCGTGCAGCCGCCGTTCACCCGCGCTCGCGTCTCCGTCTATCCCCTGCCGCCTCTGGCTGGAGTTGAGCTGCTGCCCGTGGCGCTCGGCGCGCCAGGGAGCCGGATCTATGAGTGGGACGGGACCGCGAGGAAAATCCACCCGTTCGTTCCTCCGGCTGGCCCCGGGCTCGCCGAGCTCCAGGTCGTCCAGCCCCAGGAAGGCGCCGTCGTGGATCCCACGAAGGAGATCGCCGAGGTGAGGGTGCCACCCGGGGCGCACGCGCGGTTCCGGCTGATCGTCGTCAGCCGGATCAACGGCACGGTGATCGATCTCGATCCCGGAGCGCTCCAGGGCGGGGTCCTGCGGGCGAATTTCCCCGCCGAGTTCCTCACCACCGCGGACCACCTCTACGGCCGGGGGGAGCACTATTGGTGGATCGAAGCACGGGACGCCGCCGGCCAGGTCTCCGGCTTCAGCCGCATGCGGAGCTTCCGGCTGGCGGGGTAAGAAAAAGGGACCTAAGGGACTGCAGGGACGGCAGGGACAACAGGGAAAGAGCAGACTGCCCTTCGGGCGTCGTTTTTCAGGACTTTGACGTCCCTGGAGTCCCTGTTGTCTCTTAGTTCTACTTTGTCAGACTGCCACTCCCGGCCGAGGTGCCGCTGGCGGTACTACGGCGTAGAGCACGCTCGCGAGGCTTTCGTCGTTCGCCAGCAACTCCCTTCACCACGCCGAATCGGCTCTCGATACCTCATTGCGGGACCTGTAGAGACGGAGAAATTCCGACCCGCGGCGGCGGGGCTTCACTCCAAGCTCGATTCCTACTCCTTTCAGGCGCTACCTGAGATCAGACTGCTGATCGTGCTCTACTCCAAGTCGGCGAGCTGTTGTCGGCGATAGGCCGACTCGATCGCTTTGCGGCGAGCCTCGTGGCGTGCTTCCATCTGGCGAACGACTTCTTCGACCGTAACGTCGCACCGGGGTAAGAAGTGCGCCAGCAGAACCTCAATGTCCGAGCAACTCAGCAGCGGATAGCTCTCCCGGTTGGCCAGTTTCTCCTCCAGCATAAAGAGCATCGCCATCAGCACCAGAGCCATGTGGTGGTGCCAGGCACGCCAGCCGCGCACTTGGTAGTCGGCCAGGCCGCTCTCGCTCTTGGCATCCTCGAAACAACGCTCGATCCAAAAGCGCTGCCTCTGCATGTACACCAGCCGCTCCAGCGAGGTCTGCGCAGGAGCATTGCTCAGGACGTACTTGATGGTCTCGGCAGAACCCAACTCCCGGATCGCCACCACGTGCCAGCAGCGGGCCTTGACCTCGCTGCCGTCCCACAGCCACACACGACCCTGCAGGGCCTCCACACGCAACTCCCCGCGAGTGCCTGGACGAACCGCGATTTCCTGCCAACGCTCCGTGGGCTGAGCCTTCACCCATTCGTCCACTCGCTGGCTGGCGCTCTGCGCTTGCAGCCGCGTCGGCTTCTTGCCTCGGGAGCCTTGGCTTTCCGGCACGCGGGGATCAGGATCTTCCAGGTAGATCTGCTGGTCTTTGTGCACCTCGGCCCCGAACACTTCTCCAGAATCCTCCAGGCGACGCAGAAACGCCGGTTCCTTGCCATACCCACCATCCACACCCACCCAACTGAAACGCACACCGTTCTGGCGGGCATGCACCACCATCTCGAAGGCCAGGTCTGACTTGCTCTTGAAAACCACCTCGGACTCAGGAATACCCGCGGCCAGAGACCTCTCCAGATTCTGCGTCCAGTCCTGGGGAAGGTATAAACGGGTGTCGATCAGGGTCGAATACGGCCCTTGAACCAGGCCGGCAAACACCGCCACTTGGCAGTTGTCCACCTTCCCCAGACGACCCGACCATTGCCGTGCCACTCCCACGGACATGTCGCCTTTTTTCTGGAAGGAGCTCTCGTCAATCAGTAGAGCGGAGTCTGCCGACCCGCCAAGATGACGGTCCGCTTCCACCGCCACCTGATCCAACACGGCACGAGCCTCCCACTCGGACTCGGAGACAAAGTGGTGGAGCGACTGGTAATCACAGTCAGGCACGACTTCCTCCATGCGCTCCATGTTTTTGCGGCTGGCCTGCATCAAGCCTTGGAGATACTTCTGGGCCTGGGAGGCGACAGAACGCGTCCCGCGCCGAAAGTGCGTCGCAAAGCGCTCCGAAAACTGCTGGAACCGCTGTCCCATCTCTTCAAATGGGGATGGGACATTGGCTATCTCCTTGGACTTACGTCCGTTCAGGTGGGGAGTTCGGCATTTAGGTATCTCCCGCAGGCGCCACTGTGGCGCCATGTCGGAACCTTACCCCGACAAGATACCCGAAATCAAGACCTTCGGCTGACTGACTCGGTCTGACAAAGTAGAATTAGGTCCCTTTTTCTAGAACAGATCGCTGTCGCCCATCATGTAATAGAGGTGGGCGCGGAAGTCGCCCTCCGGGTCCTCGCCAAAGGGGACGAACACGAAGCCGAGGTCCTCCGGCTCCGGGCGGCTCGTAAAGCCCAGGGCCTCGATCTCCCGGCGCCACCAGGCGGGGCGGCTCGTGATCCAGGCCTCGAGGGTTTTCGCCTGCCGGTGCTCGGGAGCGGCGAGGACCCGGGCCAGGAGCTGCCGGATGGCGCCCGGATGGCGGGGATCGAAGAGGGCGTCGCCCCACAGCAGGCGCTCGCCCTTGGAACGGAAGACGCTCCAGCCCGCGAGCTCGTGGCGGCGGAAGACGGCGTAGAGGAAGTACTCCGTGTCGGGGCAGGAGGCGTAGCGCCAGTCGAGGTAGCGGGCATCGCGCTCGATGAGCAGCCCATAGGCCCCGCTCACCCGCTGGAAGAACGCGTCCCAGCGCGCGTCGAAGCGGGTGATGCGCTCCACCCGGTAACCGGCGAGCCACGAACGGAACGGATTGGGCTGGGCGAGCGGCCGGGCCGCGAGGTCCAGCACGTGAAAGGGGAGCGACTCCAGCCGACGGGCTCCCACGAAGCTCATGGAGAACCGTTGGATGTTTCCTGTGTTGAATCCGTAATTGAAGGCGACGTGGCCTTCGCAGAACCGGGCATAGTAGTGGCGGACCGTGCGGCCGAGGAGGCTGGTGGGACCGCGGCCCAGGTGGCGGAAGGCGGGATCGGTCATGGTGTCGCCGATCTGGAGGGCCGGCAGGGCGCGGGGCGGCTCGCCGTTGATCGCGTGGTGGAAACGCACGGGATAGCCGGCGTAGTGGGCCACCAGCTTGCCGTCGGGAGAGAAGGCCTCGCTGATCTTGAGCGCGCCGTAGGGGTTCTCCCGGTACTCCCAGCGCCAGCGGGCGAGGCTGCGGTCCACGTGGAAGCTTCTACAAAACATCGGGAGGATCTGCTCCTCGTCGCCGTCCCGGTATTCGCGGACGAAGCAGGTCTCCTTGCGCGCGAGATAGACTGCGGAGTCGGGAGCGCCTCGTTCGGGCTTCAGGATCACGAATCCCGTCTCCGAGAGGGCGATCACCAGCTCCTGAGAGGGGCCGTCCAGGTTGGTGATCAGCAACCGGCCCTTCTCCCGCAGCAGACGGTGCGCGGCTTCGAGCGCCTCCCGGAGCCGGCCTCCCGGGAATTCGAGGAGCACGATGGCGTCCTGGCTCGCCTCGGCAGCGGAGAGATCGGCCGCGACGGTGACCGTGTAACCGGTGAGCTGCTGGACGACGGGATCGGGCTCCGTGCCTACGACCAGGACGTCCGCGGGCGGAGCGGGCAGGGTTTTTGAATCGAGGAGGTCGGCCAATGGAGATCGGTCCCGTCAGGTGAGCGTTCATTCTATCCTTCCATCCGTCATGGACTTGTCGATCGTCATCCCCGCCTACAACGAATCCCTTCGCCTCGGCCCCACCCTGGAGCGCGTGGTGGATTACCTGCGGCAGACGGGAAAGCCCTACGAGGTGCTGGTCGTCGACGACGGGAGCACCGACGACACGGCCGGGGTGGCGAGCCGGTTCGCGGCCGAGGGAGTGCGCCTGCTGCGCCAGGAGGTGAACCGCGGCAAGGGAGCGGTGCTCAAGGTGGGCGTGCTCGCGAGCCACGGTAAGGAGGTGCTGCTGCTCGACGCCGACCTCTCGACCCCCATCGAGGACGTCGAAAAGCTGCGGCCCCATCTGGCCGCGGCCCAGGTGGTGCTCGGGAGCCGGTCGGTCGAGCAGTCCGAGATCTTGAAGCACCAGCCCTTCTACCGCGAGACCATGGGGCGGATCTTCAACTTCATCGTCCAGATGTCGGGCGTGAAGGGCCTGCGCGATACCCAGTGCGGCTTCAAGCTGCTCGACGGCGAGGTGGCCCGCCGCCTCTTCACCGAGCTTACGATCGAGCGCTTCGCCTACGACGTCGAGCTCGTCTGGCTCGCCCGGCGGCACGGCTACCGCGTCGTGGAGGTGGGGGTCCGCTGGGCCGACTCCCCGTCGTCGAAGGTCAACCCGGTGACCGATTCGCTCCGTATGTTCCGCGACGTGATGGCCCTGCGCTGGCGCGACCGGGGAAACCGGAACCACTCCCGTCCACGCGATTGAGCCAGAGACCGCATGCTTTCAGAGGGTGCCCGACAAGGCGCCGGCTTGCCCTTCGAAGCCTCACCCCCGGCCCCTCTCCCGGGGGGAGAGGGGGGACTTGGCTGCAAGGGTGGAGCTTGTAGGGTGTGCTGTGCGCACCGTGGACGTCCTTGAAGGTACGCAAAATGCACCCCATGGCAATCCCGCTCGCAGGAGTCCTCCCTCTCCCCCCGGGAGAGGGGCCGGGGGTGAGGCTTCGAAGGGCAAGCGGCTGGATTCAGCGTCGACTTTCCAGACACGCTCTCTGGGTTCTCCTGGCGGCCTCCCTCGCCGGCTGCGGGGATCGCTCCCTTCCCGAAGGCCTCTTCCTGCGCCAGGACGTAGCACATCCCGCATCCGCCGGCCTCCGTTTTCTCCGTCCCCCGGAGCTGCGGGAGGTCACTCTCGACGGCGAGCGCCGGCCGGCCGTGCTCACCACCGTGGATGCCTGGCGCTGGACGGGGCGTACCCCCTCGCACCCCTCAGACATCGAGCTTCACTGTGGGGTCCAGGTCCTCCCTGAAGTCTGGAGAACGATCCACGGTCTGCGCGCCTGGGTGACGGCGAGGAGCGGCGACGAGCGCGAGGTGCTCGACGTGGTGGCTGCCCGCGGCGGTGAGCCCCTTCGCTGGCTCGACTTCACGGCCGGCCTCTCCCGCTGGGCCGGCCGCAAGGTCACGCTGGAATTCGCCGTCACGGCTGGACGGGCTCCCCGCGGTCTACCGCCACGCCAACGTGGTGGCCTGGGGACCGGTGAGGGTCTCCGCCCGGCCCACCCCGAGGGATCATCCCAATATCGCCCAATATCCTCTTCATCCTGGTGGACACCCTGCGCCGCGACCATCTCACCCCCTACGGCTATGGGCGCGACACCTCGCCCAACATCTCCCGGCTGCTGGCCCGGCGGGGCGCGGTGGTGGAGGAGGCCTACTCCCAGGCGCCGTGGACCCTCCCCTCGGTGGCCTCGTTCCTGTCCAGCCGCTACCCGGGCGAGATCCTGGGGGACGATCCCAACGCCTACGGCCTCCCCGGGGAGATCCCCAGCCTGCCCGCGGCCCTGAAAGCCCGCGGCTACGAGACGGGCGGTTTCATCGCCAACCAGGTGCTCCACGAGGGCAACGGCTTCGGCCGCGGCTTCGATACGTTCTACAGCCCGCCGCCGGGCACCTCGGACCTGGACCAGCCGGACGCGGCGGAGCTGACCGGCCGGGTCCTCCCCTGGCTCGCGGCGCATCGCAACGCCCCGTTCTTTCTCTACGTCCACTACCTCGATCCCCACGACCCTTATGACAACCCGGAGATCGTGGGCGGCCGCTCGCCCTTCTTCCCGGATTATTTCCCGAATTATGGCGGCCGGATCACGGGCCGCGACGTGCAGGGGGTCTACGCCGGCAAGATCCCCCTCGACGATCCGCGACAGGACCGCGCGCAGCTCGTGGCCCTCTACGACAGCGAGATCCACTACGTCGACCGCGCCATCGGCCGGCTGCTCGACGCCATCCCCCGGGAGGTCCTGGCGGACACGCTGGTGGTGCTCACCGCCGACCATGGCGAGGAATTCCTGGATCACGGGGGATGGAAGCACGGCTTCACCCTCTACGACGAGCAGATCCACGTCCCCCTGCTGCTGCGCTGGGACGACCGGATCCCCGCCGGCAGCCGTCTGCCCGGGGTAGTGCGCCTCCTCGACGTGGCGCCGACGCTGCTGCGGGCGGCCGGAGGCGCGGTCCCATCCTCCTGGGAGGGGATCGACCTCATGCCGGCCCTCACCCGGCGGGCACCTCTCCCCCGGCTCGCCGCCTTCGCCCAGCACATGACGACCGGCCCCCTGCGCGCCGCCGCCGTGCTCGGGCATCAGAAGCTCATCCTGTTCAATCCCCGGACGCCCTACACGCCCGCCGATTCCCTCCAGGCCTATCTCTGGACCCAGGATCTCGCACGTCTCCACCGCGTTGAGCTGTACGATCTCTCCCGGGACGCCGGCGAACGGACCGACCTGGCGACGGCCATGCCCGGTGACGTGGATCGGTCTGCAGCCGCTGGTGCACCGCCAGCTCGACCGCCAGCTCCCGGGGCTGCGGGTGATCGCCTCGGGGCTGCCGGCCGGCTCGCACCTCCAGGGCTCGCTGGTGCTCGACCGGCCACCGTCGCGCTGGCGCTCCTACTTCCTGGCCACGGAGGACCGGGTGGAGATGAAAGGGAATCGGGTGAGCTTCGAGCTCAGAGGTGAGGCCCTGGCCAAGGGCTTCCTCCTCGACGGCGTGACAGGTGTGCAGACCGTGGAGGCCCGGCTGGACGGCCGCCCCCTGCCGGAGGGAAGAGTGCAGGTGGGGCATGGTGCCCCATGGCAGGGGAGTGGCCCGGCACTGAATCTGTGGTTCCCGACCGGCTGGCGCCCGGCAGCGGGTCGATCGAATCCGGAGACCGAGAAACGGCTGCGAGCTCTGGGGTACGTCCAATGAACGAAACGCTCCAACCTCCCGGCTGGACCGAACGGGTGCGGGCCACGAGCGCTCTGGTGCTCGCTCCCCATCAGGACGACGAGGTGCTGGGCTGCGGCGGTCTGGTGGCCCAGCTCACGGCCGCGGGCGCGGCGGTGCGCGTCCTCTTCCTGACGGATGGCGGCGGGGGAGTTGAAGCAACGGAAGACCGAGAAGCGTACGGACGGCAGCGGCGCGAGGAGGCGGCGAAGGTCTGCGAGATCCTCGGGCTCGCGGGCTGCGATCACCTCGGATTGCCGGACGGCGCGCTCGACCAGCGGCTCGACGAGGTGGAGCAGGGGATCCGCAGGGCGCTTTTCACCCAGCGGCCCGAGCTGCTCCTCGTCCCTTCGCCCCTGGAGGTCTCCCGCGATCATCGCGCGGCCTTCGCCGCTCTCCACCGCTTGCTGGCGCCCGTGCGTGAGGGGAGCGATTTCCCGGAGCCCTTGCGCGACCTGCGCATCCTCCTCTATGAGGTCAACCACCCCGGGCATCCCGACCTGCTCGTGGACGTGAGCGCCGAGGCGGAGCGGCTGGAGAAGGCCATGGCCGCCTACGCCAGCCAGGAGGAGCGCCATCCTTATTGGAATGCCGGCCTGGGGCTGCGCCGCTTCCGCACCCTGACCCTCGGCCCTGGCGTGGAGCTGGCCGAGGCCTACCGCCGCCTGCGCGTCGAGGACTTCACCACCCGAAGCCCGGCCCAGCTCATCCGCCATCTTGGCGGGCTGCCGGAGATCGGGGAGATCAGGGAGGGACCGCGGATCTCCGTGGTCGTCCGCACCCGGGATCGTCCGCACCTGCTGGCCGAGGCCCTGGAGAGCCTGGCCGCAGGCGAGTACCGACGGGTCGAGGTGGTGCTGGTCAACGATGGCGGTGAGCCCCCGATCGTGCCCGACGGCTATCCTCTTCCCGTCGTGCGGTTGGACCTGGAGCAGAGCCAGGGCCGCGCCGCCGCTGCCCAGGCCGGAGTGGTGGCCGCGACCGGCGACTACGTGGCCTTCCTCGACGACGACGACCTCGCCGCGCCCGAGCATCTCGCCACCCTGGCCGGTCTGGTGGCCGGCGCCGGCGTGCGCGTCGCCTATACGGACGCGGCCGTGGCCGTTTACGAATTGGGCCCGGACGGCTGGGTCTGCTGCGAGCGGCGTCTCCCGTACAGTCGCGACTTCGATCCGGACGTGCTGCGGGTGGACAACTACATCCCCTTCAACACCCTGCTCATCGAGCGCCGGCTGTTCGCCGAAGCCGGCCCCTTCGACGTCACCCTGCCGTTCTTCGAAGACTGGGACTTCCTCATCCGCCTGTCGGCCCTCACTCCTTTCCACCACCTGCCCCAGGTCACCTGCGAGTACCGCCACTTCCGGGGCGGCGGCCACCACGTCTTTGGCGAGCGGCCCCGGGAGCGGGCGGACTTCCTGGAGGTGAAGGCCCGGGTGCTGGCCAAACATGCCGCGGAGCTCGAGCCCGAGGTGCTGGCCCGGGCCGTGGACACTCTGCGTGCCGAGCTGGTGGCCGAGAGGGAGGGTTGGGCCGGGGCCCGCCGCGAGGCTGCCGCGGCGGGGGACGAGCTGGCCGCCCGCCAGGCGGACCTAAACTTGTTGCAGGCCCGCCACGCCGAGCTTTCCCACGAGTTTCACGCCCAGGCCGGGCGCTATCACGCTCTCAACGGCGAGCTCGTGGCCATGCGCGACGAGCACGGCAAGCTCCGCACCGAGGTCCAGCGCCTCTATGACGAGGAAGGGAAGCTCCGCGCCACGATCGACGACCAGACGGCCCACCTCGGCCGGACCTATGCGGAAATCGAACGCCTGAACCGCCTCATCCGGGAGATGGAGTCCACCCGCGCCTGGCGGCTGCACACCTGGCTGGGGCGGCGATCGTCGTGAAGCGCATCGCCCTCCTTTCGAGCGAGCCCATCCGAGCCCGGATGGCCGGGATCGGCATCCGCTACCTGGAGCTCGCCCGCCGGCTGCCCCGGCCGGGGATCGAGGTCGTCCTGGTCTCGCCCGCGGAGCTGGGGGAGACGAAGGCGCTCCCGGGATTGGGAGGGATCGACGTCCGCCAATTCGAGCGCGGTCGCCTCGCCTCGCTCCTCGCCGGCTGCCACGGCGCCGTGGCCCAGGGGCAGCTCGCCAACGACCTCGTCCTGGAGATGCCAGGGCTGCCGGTGGCTATCGACCTTTACGATCCCTGGCTGATCGAGAACTTCGCCTACTACGAGACGCTGGGGCTCGACCCCTATCGCAACGACCACGCCACCTGGGGGCTCCAGATGGCTCGCGGCGACTTCTTCCTCTGCTCGTCCGAGGAGCAGCGGACCTTCTATCTGGGATTCCTCACCGCCGCCGGCCGGGTCAACCCCGAGCGTATCGCCGGCGATCCGGATCTCGCCACGCTGATCGCTCCCGTCCCCTTCGGCGTGCCCGACGAGCTGCCGCCCCACCGCCCCGTGCTGCCTCCGAGAGCTCCGGGCGAGCGGCGCCTCCTCTTCGGGGGCCTCTACGACTGGTACGATCCCTGGACCCTCCTCGACGCCCTGGCGCATCTTGAGGTCCCAGGCTGGACGCTCCTCCTCATCCGCAATCCCAATCCGGAGAGCACGCCCCAGCGCCTGTTCGCCCGCGTCGAAGCCCGCTGCCGCGAGCTCGGCTGGTGGGGGAGCCGGGTGCAGACTCTGGACTGGGTGCCGGCCGAGCGGCGGTATGACCTCCTGCGCGACGTGGATCTCCTGGTGGCCCCTCACCGGCCCAGTCTGGAGACGCGACTGTCGCTGCGCACCCGGTTCCTCGACGCCCTCGCCGCCGGCTGCCCCGTGGTGACGAGCGAGGGCGGCGCCATGAGCCGGCTCCTCGCCGAGGAGCGCGCCGGCTGGGTGGCGCCCCCCGCGGACGCCGAGGCCCTGGCCCAGGCCCTCGCCCAAGCCCTGGACGATCCCACCGCCCGCCGCGACGGCGCCCGCCGGCTGGTGGCCCGCTTCCACTGGGATCACGTCCTGGCCCCCCTGGTTGCCTTTTGCCGCGATCCCAAGGTGGACCCCACCAAGGAGCGCTTCGGTCAAAGGCCTCCTACGATCGCTCCGCCCGACTCCTTGATTTTCCGTCTGCGCCGCAGGCTCCGCTCCTGGAGGAGCCGCTCGTGACTGCCTTGCGCAAGGTCTCGGTCGCCATCCTCACCTGGAACGGCCGGCACCATCTGGAGACCTGCCTGCCGGCGCTCGCGGCCCAACACGATCCGGGAGTGGAGTGGGAGGTCCTCGTCCTCGACAACGGCTCGACGGACGGCACCGTGGCCTGGATGCGCGAGCATTGGGGGAGGGATCGCCGCGTCCGGCTCCTCGAGAGCCCCGTGAACCTCGGCTTCTGCGCCGGCAACAACCGTCTGGTGCGAGGCTTCGGACGGCGATGCCGTGGCCCTGCTGAACAACGACACCCGTCCCCAGCCTGGCTGGCTGGGCGCGCTGGTGGAGACCCTGGGCAACGCTCCGGAGGACGTGGCCGCCGTCTCGGGCAAGATCGTGGACTGGTCCGGAGAGCGTCTGGACTTCGGCCGCGGCCTCATGACCTTCGACGGCCACGCCTTCCAGCTCGACTTCCGGCGGCCTCTCGAGAAAGCCCGGGTGCCGGCCGCCGGGGAGGATCTACCCTTCGCCTGTGGTGGCAACCTGCTCGTCCGCCGGGCCTCGTTCCTCGCCGCCGGAGGCTTCGACGAGGATTACTTCGCCTATCTGGAAGACGTGGACCTGGGCTGGCGTCTGTGGTCCGGCGGCGAGCGCATCGTCTTCGCCCCCGAGGCCACCGTCCATCACCGCTCCGGCGCCACGAGCGACCTCCTGGGACTCTACAACCGGGGCTTCCTCTTCGAGCGCAACGCCTTCTTGACCGCCTACAAGAACTACGAGCCCGGCCTCTGGGAGCGCATCCTGCCGGCCGTGCTGCTGACGCTCACCTCCCGCACCCAGGCGCTGCTCGAAAGCAATCCCGGAGCGGAGACGCTGCGGCTCGACCCCTACGCCGGCCATATTGCCAACACCGCAGCGAAGGAGAGAACGGGTACCAACTCCACCATCACCGATCGAGCTCCCGCCAGCCACCACCTGGGAAGGCTTCAAGATCCGCTGGCGGGGCTACGGTTTCCAGGAATTCCTTCGCCGAGGCTTGAGAAAGCTCGGCGTCGGAGCAGCCCCGAACCCTCCTGTCTCCTCGAGCCACGAGCCGCCACGCCTCACGGACGAGCGCACCGTGGCCCAGCTCCGCGCCACCCACTGGCTCCTGGCCCACCTGGACACCGCCGCCGCCCGCCGCGCCGAAGTCCAGAAGAGGCGCCGCCGTCCGGATCGGGAGATCTTCGAGCGCTTCCCCCTCTACCTCGTCCCCACCTATCCCGGGGACCAGGCCCTCTTCGCCAGCGCGGGATTCCGGTCCTGGCTGCCGGAGGAGCTGCCTCTGGTGGAGGCGCGGCTGGAGGAGATCATGGAGATGGGCGGGTGAAGGGACCTAAAGGACCCAAAGGACCCAAAGGACCTAAAGGACTGCAAGGACAACAAGGACAAGAAAGCCTCTGTCCTTGCAGTCCTTTAGGTCCCTGATGTCCCTTAGGTCCTTTTCCTGCTTTTCTCACTCCCACGCCGCAAACACCGCGCACGTATTGTGCCCCCCGAAGCCGAAGGCGTTGTTGAGGGCTACGCGCACGGGCCTGCGCACAGGCTCGTTGGCGGCAATACGAACGTCGCAGGCCGGGTCCTGCTGCGTCAGGTTGATGGTGGGGGGCACCACGCCGTGGACGATGCTGAGCACGGTCGCGATGGCCTCCACGGCTCCGGCCGCTCCCAGGAGGTGCCCGGTCATGCTCTTGGTGGAGGTGACGGTCAGCCGGTCCGTGTGATCGCCGAAGAAGGAGCGCACGGCGCGGGCTTCGGATTCGTCGCCCAGCGGCGTCGAGGTGGCGTGCATGTTGATGCAGTCCACGGTCTCGGGCGCCAGCCGGGCCTCGTCGAGGCCCCGCCTCAGTGCGAGGACGATGCCGCGCCCTTCCGGATGGGGAGCGCTCATGTGGTAGGCGTCCGCGGAGGCGCCCACGGCTTTGAGCTCGGTGTAGATGCGGGCCCCCCGGCGCACGGCGTGGCCCGCCTCTTCGAGCACCAGCGCGCCGGCGCCGTCGCCCAGCACGAAGCCGTCCCGCTCCACGTCGAAGGGCCGGCTCGCCGTCGCGGGCGAGTCGTTGCGCGTCGAGAGGGCCTTCATGGCGTTGAAGCCGCCGATCCCCATCTCGGAGACGGCTGCCTCGCTGCCACCGCAGAGGATGAGGTCGGCTTGGCCCTCTCGGATCAGGGAGACCCCCTCGGCCAGCGCGTGGTTGCCCGTGGCACAGGCGGAGACCACCGCATGGTTCGGCCCCTGGAAACCGTAGCGGATCGACAGGACTCCGCCCGCCATGTTGGGGATCATCATGGGGATGAAGAACGGTGAGATGCGGCGGGCGCCGTGCTCGAAGTACTCCCGGGCCTGGGACTGGAAGGTCAGGAAGCCGCCGATGCCGCTGCCGATAATGCCCGCCCGCTCCTTCTCGCCCTCTGCCATCTCCTCGGGGGAGAGACCGGCGTCGCGCAGCGCCTCGTCCGAAGCGGCCACGGCGTAGTGGCAGAAGGGATCGAGGTGGCGCGCCTTCTTGCGGTCGAAGTAGGCGAGGGGATCGAAGCCCCGGACCTCACAGGCGAACCGGGTGTGGAAGGCCGAGGCGTCGAAGCTCGCGATGGGCCGGGCGCCGCTCTCGCCCTTGAGCAGGGCGTTCCAGAACGTCTCCACCGAAAGGCCCAGCGGCGTCACGGCTCCCAGGCCGGTCACCACCACCCGCCGGTTGCATGCATCTAGAGTGCGCTCGCTCATTCAGGTCTCCAGGACAGGAAAGGATGGGCGACCCTAACCGAGGACAAGGGAGCGGTCAAGAGCGGTGATACCATGAAGACGCCATGGCCGAACCCTCCGTCGCGCCTTCCCATCCTAGATACCCCACCGCGGGGGAGTACGATGACGCAATTCTCTGGATGCTCAGCCTGACATCAACTGAGCGGCTGGGATGCCACGATGCCGTCCTGCCCATCCTCTACCGGACCCTCCAGTTGAAGCAGGCTGGGAAGACCCCACCCGACGAGAAGTGACCCTCCTTTGTCCCGTTTTCACCGGCTAAAGACACTCTCTCAACAAGAGCCTTTAAGGGCATAAAGAACGAAGTTTTCTTATCACCTCGGAGAGAGGGGTGTCGCTCTCTCCCGAGAATGGGCGGACCTGCGCGCTGGAGCTGCGGATGACCCCCAGGTCCAGACGGCCGCCAGGAGGGGACCTGCAATGGAACTGTTGAAATCCGTTCGCCTACTATCCAATGTCCTTTTCTTCCGACTCAAGTACGGCGATCCCGGGAAGGTGGATCGCCATTGGGAGAACTACTGGAAGACCATTCAGAAGACCGGGCGGGCCGGCCAGGTGCTCTGGGACAATGAGCCGGAGCGGGCCTCGGCCGAGGACCTGCCGCGCTTCAAGCCGCACTTCGACGCCTCGCTGCCGCTGCTCGACTTCGGTTGCGGCAATGGCCGCCAGACGCGCTACCTGGTGCGTCACTTCGACCGGGTGATCGCCACCGACGTCTCCCCGTCCGCCATCGCCAAGGCGCGCGAGGAGACCTCCCCCGAGCAGAAGATCGAGTACCGCGTGCTCGACGCCCTCAAACCGGCCGAGGCCCAGGCCTTCCACGACGAGTTCGGCGACGTCAACATCTACATGCGCACGGTGATGCACGTGGTGCAGAAGGACGACCGGCCGAAGTTCGTGGAGACCCTCTCCACCCTGCTGGGGAAGCGGGGCACGCTCTACCAGATCGAGCTGTCGCTCTGCGCCCTCGACTACTTCCGCACGCTCCCCGGCAACAGCCCGTCGGGTCTGCCGAGCCACGTCCACAATGTCATCAAGACGGGCGCCACCTCCGTGGGCTTCGATCCCAAGGAGCGGTTCAAGCTCTATCCCGAGAGCCGCTTTCAGGTTCTGGCCGAGGGCGATGACGTGACCATCAACACCGTCCCCCTCTACCACGGCGACGAGGGACGGGTGCCGGCCAACTACCTGATCGTCCGCAACCGCAACGGCCACGGGGCTTGAGAGGCCCTCCGCCGGGCCCCGTCTGGGGTACTCTTTCCCCATGGGGCCCGAGCTGTCCGTCGTCATTCCTACCTACAACCGGCTGGAGGTTCTCGCCGAGGTCCTCCAGGCGCTCGAATTCCAGCAGGAGCCGCCGGCGTTCGAGGTGGTCGTGGTGGACGACGGCTCCACGGACGGCACGGCCGACTGGCTGCGCAGCCGGAGCTTCCGCATCTCCCTGCGGGTGATGCTGCAGGAGAACCACGGACCGGCGGCGGCGCGCAATACCGGCGTGGCCGCCGCTGCCGGCCGGTGGGTGGCCTTTCTGGGGGACGACACCGTCCCTTCTCCGGGATGGCTGGCAGCTCACCGGCAGGCCCACCGCCGGCGGGGGGACGACCCCCATCTGGCGGTGATCGGCTACACCGGCTGGCACCGACGGATGAAGCTCAACCCGTTCCTGCGCTATATCAATGAGTACGGGCTCCAGTTCGGCTACGCGCTGATCCGGGATAGAAAAGAAGACGTACCGTTCAACTTCCTGTACACCTCGAACCTCTCCCTGCCCCGCGACCTGCTGCTGGCCGAGCCCTTCGACCTGCGCTTCCCCTATGCGGCGTGGGAAGACATCGAGCTCGGCTACCGCCTGCAGAAGCGGGGCATGCGTCTGGTTTATGAGCCAGCCGCCACGGTGGCCCACGATCACCCCACGGACGTCGACCGTTTCATGACGCGGCAAGAGAAGGCGGGCTATTGTGCGGTAATCTTCTACCGTCTTCATCCGGAGCTGGGGCCGTTCCTGGGGATCGGGCCGGACGGGCCGCCGCCGCTGCCGCCGGAGGGGCAGGAGCGGCGTCGGGAACGCCTGGTCCACGCTTTGCAAAATTGGCCTGTCAGAACCCCGAAGCTGTGGGAAGACGTGCTTCGGTATCACTATGTAAGAGGCCTTCACCGCGCCTGGTCCGAATTGGGCGCGGAGCTGGAAAAGGAGAGCACCCATGACCATCCGCAAACCCACCGTCAAACGGCTCAGGGTTGAGGCGATGATCGTCGCGGCGCTGCTGCTCGCGAGCTTGCCTGTGGCGGCGCAACAGCGGTCGCGCCCCAACGACAGCAGCGACACCGGCCGCTCCGCCCACGAGATCGGCTCGCGCTCGTCCGCCCCGAGCTCCCCCAGCGCGCCCAGCAATCCCAGCAACGAATCGCCGTCATCCAACTCCGGTGACGGCTCCCGCACCGCTCACCGGGTCCCCCAGACTCCTGCCGCCGGCCGCCAGCCCTCGCACGACCACGGTGGCCACGGCCACGATGGCCACGGCGGCCACGGTGGCCACGGTGGCCATGGCGGCAGCTTCTACTATGGCGGCGGTTACTGGCCCTATTACTACCCCTGGGGTTGGGGCCTGTGGTGGGGGGCCGACTACGATCCGTACTACTACCCCCAAGGCGGCGGCTACGGCTACTACGACCACGAGGAGATGGGCGCCCTGGACCTCGACGTCAGCCCGGGCCGCACCGAGGTCTGGATCAATGGCCAGCGTCTCGGCACGGTGGACGACTATGATGGCTGGCCGCGCTACCTGTGGCTGCCGAGAAACACCTATGACGTGGTCTTCTACCTCGATGGCTACCAGACCATCGCCCGCCAGATCACCATCTATCCCGGCTCGGTCCTCGGCATCGACGACCGTCTGGAGCCCGGCCCCTCGACCCGGCCCGAGGATCTCGCCACCAAGACCCACGAGCGGCGCGACGAGCGCATCGGCTACGAGCGTGAGCGCAGCCGGCAGATCGACGAGCAGGGTGAGGACCAGGATCAGGACGAGGATTGGCGTGACCGCGCCCGCCGCGACCACTACCGTCGCCATGAACCGTACGACGACCGCGGTGACCGCGGCCATGAGACGGCCGAGCAGGACGACCACTCGTCGCAGAGCGCCCGGGGCCGGCTGGTCCTCGACGTCGAGCCCGAGGACTCCTCGGTCTACCTCGACGGCCGTTTCGTGGGCACCGGCGCGGACCTCTCCAGCATGCGCTCCGGTCTCCCCCTGGCTGCGGGTGAGCACAAGCTGGCCATCGTCCGTCCCGGCCGTAAGTCCGAGGAGGTGGACTTCACCGTCAAAGCCGGCGAGAGCACCAAAGTCGACGTGACGCTCGAAGAGCCCGGCCCCGGCCGCTGAGCTGTCCAGAAAAAATAAGTAGGGGCGCAGCGTCCTGCGCCCCTACGAGTTGTTTTAGAGAGACTGGATCGACGGCGTCAAGAGAGCGCTCTCGTCGGTCGACATCGCACCGCCGACCCTGCCTCACCTGGATCCTACTTTCAAGACGCGTGCCATGGGCCTGGACCTGCTCTTTCGTTGCAAGATCTCCGGATCGAGCGGGAAGGTGAGCTTCTTCTCCAGGTTGGCGAGGAAGTCTTCGACCGATAACTTTGAGCTCCTCGGCCTCCTCCGGCAGAGTCGCAACCTTCTGCCGCGGCAGCGCTTGCCGTCAGACTCCGCGACATCGCTCCGGCCGGCGAGAGAGGGTCTGAATCCGCTCGTCCCGCGAAGTCAGAATTGCGACAGACCGAGGCGATTTGCGACAACCTTGCGCGAAGCACGGGCTCAGCAGCCTACCATCCCGCAAGGAAGATGACATTGCGACAGATGAACGTTGTCACATCCCACACTCTTTCCCATCGGCGCAATCCCGAGCCGATTGTCGCAAAGGCGTGATCTTCTGCGACGAATCCCGACAGCCTGTCGCAATATAGCATAATCTGCGGCAAAAGAAGACAACAATGCAACTCCGCTAAATTCTCCGTCGCGACTTTGTAAAAAGTTGCGACACGGAAGATTGCTTTGCGCCAACTTGCGACGACTTGCAGCAATTCAATGTGGAGATGCAGCGAGATGAGACAAAGTCGCGCCAGAGAACGGGACATTGCGCCGTATAAGGATCAGCCGTCGCGAAGTTGGATGAATTGTCGCAATATTCTGAAATGTTGCGCCGTATCCTCTTGCGGAGGCGCAAATCTTTTTTGAGTCGCGACAAGTAGTCTTCAGTTGCGACAGATCATTCAGGTTTGCCGCAGAATCAGATTCAAGTTGCGTCTGGTAATCTTGCATCGCGACAGATAGTGTTATTTTGCGACAAATAAGCTTACGCTGGCGCAAGTGAAGCTTCACTTGCGCCTGAGGAGCCTTGTTCGCGACAAAGATTCTTCCCGCCTGGGCAAAGCCCCGGATTTCGCGACAGATGCCAGCTCACATCTCCACCCGCCGCAGACGTCCCCGGACATCCGTGATCTCCACGACGTTTCCCGCGTCGCCGTTGCGGATCTGGGCGTAAAGGCTCTTCATGGCCGGGTGGTCGAAGATCCGGACGTTCACCACCACGCGGTCCAGCTCCTGGGTGACGGACGCTTCGAAGCGATAGGTGTGTCGCAGCGCCGGGACTCCGGTGGGGTTCTCGGTGAAGAGCCCCTTGTACTCCCCCGGGATGAACGGCTCGCGCGGCTGCAGGCCGACCTCCAGCACGTCGCTGTCTTTGACGAGGTTGGCGAGGAGCATGGCCGCGTCGGGATTCGTCTCCGCCAGGGCCTGATACATCTCACGGGTCAGGAAGACCTTGCCCGCGCCCGTCTGGCCGGGCAGGACCGTCGGGCAGGGGTGGCCTCCGCAGCCGTTGGAGCCGCCGCAGTCGCCGAGGGTCCGGCAGAAGCACCTGTCGACGCCGTGGAAGGTCTGGCAGTTGATGAAACAGCTCGAGCCCCCGGTCTCCCCGATCTCCAGATCGCAGTCCAGACCCGTCGAGCCCCCTCCCGTGGAGCACAGCCAGCACGCCGAGGCCGGCGGGAAAGCTGTCAGGAAGACACTTGCGCACAGAAGGACGATCCAGCCTGTCCTCATCCTCATGACCCTCACCCTCCATGAGATCCCGGCGGCCTCGTTGCCGCTCCTGGGAAAATGAGCGCACCTCTCCAGTACGGAGAGCATCCTCATACTAATACAGGTACATTAGGAGGAGAAAACGGGACAGTCTCGCCCGATAATTTTTTTAAGGCGGCTCACGCCAGACTTTGGATCGAGGCGCTGTATACTGCCGGTCATGGCTGGCGAAGTCGCGGAAGACCGCTACCGAGCAGAGACCCTCCGCCTGGTCGAGCTGCTCAGGCGCAAGGCCCGGACGAGCGGTATGTCCATCCGCTCCCTGGAGAAGCGCATGGGCGTGGGCGACTCCGTGTTCAACAAGGTCCTCAAGGGTGAGGTGACCCTCCAGCTCCGTCACATCCTCATGATCTGTGACGCCCTCGAGCTGGACTGGAAGGAGTTCTTCGCCGAGGTCTATGGGCTGGAGGCGAAGGATAAGAACGGCGAGCTCGAGGAGCGGATGACGCGCCACCTCATCCGTCTCGGCCTCTTCCATCCCGACAAGGCGCCCGACAAGGCGGATCCACCCTCGGGAGGAGACTAGGCGGAGACCAAGACGTCCGGCGAGAACTCCAGATCGGAGTCGTGCTCCAGCCGGTTGAGGAAGCCCCGCAGCCGGTCCACGACGGGCTCGGTCACGACGCCGTGGCGGCAGCACACCTCGAAACCGAGCAGGGCCCTCTGGGCCTCTTTGTGGATCTTCCCTCCGCAGGCCATGTCGTAGAGCTGCTGGGAGAGCTTGTAGAGGTCAATCATCTTGGCCTGTTTCAGGAGGGCCTTGGCGAGGTCGGTGCCAGCCACGGCGGCCACGAATCCCAGCCCCCGCTCCAGGAATCCGGCCCGCACCTCGGCGAAGATCCGCTCGGCATCCCCATACCGGCCCCGGCCGGCCATGATCTTGCCCTCCACCCAGCGCAGCCGCAGCAGGTTGAGCGGATCGTCCGCGAACTTCTGGCGCAGACCGCTTTCCAGGAGGAGCTGTCCGGCTTCACGGAACTTGCCCGCGTCGGTCAGGGCATCGAGTAGGTTGTGATGGGCGGCCGCTGTGAGCTGCGGGTCGCGGTCGGAGTCCAGGAACTCGAGGGTACGCCGGAAAAACGGAATTGCTTCCAAGGGCTCGCCGGAGATGAACCGGCAGGAGCCTCTCGTCATTGTCGCCCTGCCTGCGAGGTGCCGTTCTCCTAGCCTCAAATACGCTCTATAGACCTTATCGAGCAGCGCCTCGGCCTCTGGCAATCGGCGCTGGTCCTTCAGAAGAGACGCTTTAATTCTACTTTGTCAGACTGCCACTCCCGGCCGAGGTGCCGCTGGCGGTACTACGGCGTAGAGCACGCTCGCGAGGCTTTCGTCGTTCGCCAGCAACTCCCTTCACCACGCCGAATCGGCTCTCGATACCTCATTGCGGGACCTGTAGAGACGGAGAAATTCCGACCCGCGGCGGCGGGGCTTCACTCCAAGCTCGATTCCTACTCCTTTCAGGCGCTACCTGAGATCAGACTGCTGATCGTGCTCTACTCCAAGTCGGCGAGCTGTTGTCGGCGATAGGCCGACTCGATCGCTTTGCGGCGAGCCTCGTGGCGTGCTTCCATCTGGCGAACGACTTCTTCGACCGTAACGTCGCACCGGGGTAAGAAGTGCGCCAGCAGAACCTCAATGTCCGAGCAACTCAGCAGCGGATAGCTCTCCCGGTTGGCCAGTTTCTCCTCCAGCATAAAGAGCATCGCCATCAGCACCAGAGCCATGTGGTGGTGCCAGGCACGCCAGCCGCGCACTTGGTAGTCGGCCAGGCCGCTCTCGCTCTTGGCATCCTCGAAACAACGCTCGATCCAAAAGCGCTGCCTCTGCATGTACACCAGCCGCTCCAGCGAGGTCTGCGCAGGAGCATTGCTCAGGACGTACTTGATGGTCTCGGCAGAACCCAACTCCCGGATCGCCACCACGTGCCAGCAGCGGGCCTTGACCTCGCTGCCGTCCCACAGCCACACACGACCCTGCAGGGCCTCCACACGCAACTCCCCGCGAGTGCCTGGACGAACCGCGATTTCCTGCCAACGCTCCGTGGGCTGAGCCTTCACCCATTCGTCCACTCGCTGGCTGGCGCTCTGCGCTTGCAGCCGCGTCGGCTTCTTGCCTCGGGAGCCTTGGCTTTCCGGCACGCGGGGATCAGGATCTTCCAGGTAGATCTGCTGGTCTTTGTGCACCTCGGCCCCGAACACTTCTCCAGAATCCTCCAGGCGACGCAGAAACGCCGGTTCCTTGCCATACCCACCATCCACACCCACCCAACTGAAACGCACACCGTTCTGGCGGGCATGCACCACCATCTCGAAGGCCAGGTCTGACTTGCTCTTGAAAACCACCTCGGACTCAGGAATACCCGCGGCCAGAGACCTCTCCAGATTCTGCGTCCAGTCCTGGGGAAGGTATAAACGGGTGTCGATCAGGGTCGAATACGGCCCTTGAACCAGGCCGGCAAACACCGCCACTTGGCAGTTGTCCACCTTCCCCAGACGACCCGACCATTGCCGTGCCACTCCCACGGACATGTCGCCTTTTTTCTGGAAGGAGCTCTCGTCAATCAGTAGAGCGGAGTCTGCCGACCCGCCAAGATGACGGTCCGCTTCCACCGCCACCTGATCCAACACGGCACGAGCCTCCCACTCGGACTCGGAGACAAAGTGGTGGAGCGACTGGTAATCACAGTCAGGCACGACTTCCTCCATGCGCTCCATGTTTTTGCGGCTGGCCTGCATCAAGCCTTGGAGATACTTCTGGGCCTGGGAGGCGACAGAACGCGTCCCGCGCCGAAAGTGCGTCGCAAAGCGCTCCGAAAACTGCTGGAACCGCTGTCCCATCTCTTCAAATGGGGATGGGACATTGGCTATCTCCTTGGACTTACGTCCGTTCAGGTGGGGAGTTCGGCATTTAGGTATCTCCCGCAGGCGCCACTGTGGCGCCATGTCGGAACCTTACCCCGACAAGATACCCGAAATCAAGACCTTCGGCTGACTGACTCGGTCTGACAAAGTAGAATTAACCTCATCAATGAAGGCCCGCAGCGCAAGATCACCGGCACCCTTGCTCTGAGCCGCACGCGCCATCTTGATCGCCTCTTCAGCGTCCACGAAATTCTCGTTGACGCGGTTGGCATTGGCCACCTCGGCCCATACCCGCGCCCGCAGGTCCCGCAATGCCGGCTCACCATGGAAGGAGGGGCCGAGCCGGTCGGCTATGGCTTGCGCGCGTTCGGCGAAATACAGCATCTTCCGGGGGTCGCGGTAACGCTCCTCGAAGCTGAGGCAGAGGAGCGCCTCGACTCCTGCCCATCCCCTCTGGATCGAGCGGCGCTCCGAGTGGCTCAGCCCTTCCCAACCCTTCGAACGTACGAGCGCGAGCCGCCGGTCCCGCCGCTCCCGCTCTCGTTCCATCCACACTTCCCAACGCTGCGCCGCCACACACGCGCGGTCGATGCACGCGTCGTAGGCCTCCTCGCCATCGTGGACATGCCTCATACGTCCTCCGAAAAGGTCGTGGTACCCGGATGCGTACGCATTATCGCATGAAGCAGAGACGAACCGTTCACGCCTCTGCCGCCAGGGATTGAAATCCCTGGCGAATAGGCCTCAGTGCTGGCCGTTGGGATCGATCATCCCCGAGTAGTCCGCCTGTGCAGCGTCGGCCGGTTCGGTCGCCCCCTGCGGCTGCCCAAGCGGGTCGATCTGCGAGCTGGATTTGCCCCAAACAACCGTGGTGAGGCTTACTTTTTCGACCACCCACGCCACCACCCGCTGCCAGAGTCCCTCCCATCCGGAGATGGCGGGGCTCCGCCGCTGGGCAGCCCAGCCGGGGACGGCGGCGAAGAGGAGCGCCAGCACCAGGATTGCCGTCAGGACGCTTCGTTTGCCTCTCGGGACCATGAATCCCTCCTGATCCGCGGGTCGCTGTCCGGCCGGCAGTGGCGGAGGTGCCCGCGAGAGTCTCGAATCGTCCTAGTGTGCCGGCTTTCTTCTCGCTTGCAGTGATTGTTGCTCTTCGTTCCGCATCCGTGGAATTTGGATCTTAATCGCGGCATATCACGCTTGACTTCGGATACGGAGATCTGGCACGATCACCCGCATCATGGATTCAGGCGCCGCAATGCGGAGCGAAACGTCACAACCCAGAGGGAGAGTCATGGATAGAGGAAGAAACGCTTTCTCGGAGGAGTTCCTCGGTCTCCTTGAGACGCTCGACGGGATCGGATCGCCTTCGGAGGCCGAGCTGGCCGGTCCCTGGAAGGTGCTGGCGGTCGCAGGAGGATTCGGCCTCTACGAGCAGTGGCAGGACGCCGAGGATGCGCCCAGGGCCGTGTTCAAGGAGAGGGCGACGGCGCTGAAGTTCTCGGCCGCGCTGTCGGCGGCGGGCCGCGAGCCCCTGTTCCGGCAGGAGCCCGATCCCAATCCGGAGGGGAGCTTCAACGTCCTGTCCTCGCAGGGGATTGAAGGGTGGCTCCCGCATTTCCAGGATCGGGCGGTCGATCTCGCTCACATGGCCGATTACTGCGCGCGATCGCCGTTCGCTCTCGCCGCGATCCTGATGGCGGCGGGCGGGGCGACCTTGAGGAAGGCCGGGGAGCTGCTGGCGCGGGCGGAGGAGGAGGCAGAGTGAAACACGGACAAACACAGACCAGACACGGACGAGCACGGACAGAGAGGACAGCACGCTCCTCAGCCGTGAAGCGGTGTTCGTCCGTGCTGGTCTGTGTTCGTCCGTGTTCCCCTACGGCGGTGGCGGCGTTTCCTGAGGATTGCTGTCCGTGGCCGGCTCGGCCGGCGTTTCAGCCGGGGGCGGCACGGGCGGCTTCGTGGCGCCGATGGGCCCGCTTCCGGGCGGCACGACTCCGGCCGCGGGCTGCATGCCGGCTTCGGTGCCCGTGGCGCCGGCGGGCGGGGCCGGGGCCTGCTGGTGGGCGGCGGGGCGGATCACGATCGAGCTGTCCTGCCCGTTTTCGGGGCTGGTCTGCATGATCTCGATTCCATCGCGGGTAACGAGGAGGGCCCGGGGCTCCTCGGTGGAGCCGGGCTCCACGGGCTGGCCGGTCTGCGGATCGAGGAACGGCTGGCCCAGGCTCAGGTCGGCCA
This sequence comes from Thermoanaerobaculaceae bacterium, assembly GCA_963712665.1. Lineage (GTDB taxonomy): Bacteria > Acidobacteriota > Thermoanaerobaculia > Multivoradales > UBA5704 > DATARR01. The sequence continues at coordinate 341,760 of CAVQIV010000001.1, forward strand.
TGGTGTCGACGGTATAGCCGGGGGAGTGCTGCTGGCAGGGCTCCATGGGCGCCTGCCACTCGGGGAAGATCTCGGTAACCTGGTTGGGACAATAGGGAGTGGCGAGCTGGCCCGTCAACGGGTCCACCGTTAGGCGCACGATCCCGGCCGGGACGGGGAAGTCGCGGTAGCCGCCCGCCGGCGCTACGGCGGCGGTGAAGCGGGCCCAGAGGGGGAGGGCCGCCCGCGCTCCCGAAAGCTGGGTGGAGGTGTTGTCGTCGTACCCCACCCAGACGACGGTCACCCGGTCCGGCGAGTAGCCGGCGAACCAGGAGTCCCGCCGGTCGTTCGTGGTCCCCGTCTTGCCGGCGAGCGGACCCACGACGCCCATCCCCCGGGCCCCGGCGCCCGTGCCGTGGTCGATCACCCCTTGGAGGATGTTGGTGATCAGATAGGCGTCCTGGGGCGGCAGCACCCGCCGGGGCTCCGGCAGGTCGTCGCCGAGGATCGCCTCGCCTTGGGGATCGATGACGGCGGCCAGAGCATGGAGGGGCGGCCGCACACCGCCGGTCGCGAAGGTGCCGTAGACCTGGGCCATCTCCAGGGGGGTGATCTCACAGGTCCCCAGCGCCGCCGCGGGCACCGTGTCGAGGTTGCCGGTGAATCCCAGGTCATGCGCCAGCTCGACGACGCGGCTCATGCCCACCTGCAGGGCCAGGCGCACGGTAGGGATGTTGAGGCTCTGCTCCAGGGCCGTGCGCGCCGTCACCCAGCCGTGGAAGGAGCGGTCGTAGTTCTGCGGCTGCCAGCTCGACGTGCCCACGCGCACGGTGATGGGCGAGTCGCGGAAGAGGGTTGCGGCCGTGGCCACGCCGCCCGAGAAACCCGCGGCATAGACCACGGGCTTGAAGGCGCTGCCGGCCTGCCGCCGGGCCTGGGTGACGCGGTCGAACTGGCTGCGGGAGAAGTCGCGGCCGCCCACCCAGGCGAGCACGGAGCCGTCCCGCGGGTTCATGGAGACGAGGGCCGCCTGGAGGGGCTTGTGGCCGCGGCGGCGCTTTTCCCATCCCCCTTCCAGTCCCTGGAGGCCCGCGGCCACGGCGGCCTCGGCCTGCCGCTGGTCGTGCGCGTTCACGGTGGAGAAGAGGAGGTAGCCCTTGGCGTCGAGCTCGCCGACGTCGAACCGCTCCTTGGCCTCGGCCGCCGCGGCTTCGGCGAAGTAGGGAGCGAGCGGGCGGGCCTCGACGGTGATGGGATGAGTCACGAGGGGCTCTGCCAGGGCCTGCTGCATCTGGGCCTCGGAGATCCAGCCCAGCTCGCCCATGCGGTGCAGCACCCAGTCGCGGCGCCTCTGCGCCTCGTCGGGATGGGAGATGGGCGAGGTGTCCGAGGGCGCGTGGATCATGCCGGCCAGGGTGGCGGCCTCGGGCAGGGTGAGCTCCGCTGCGTCCTTGCCGAAGAAGGCCCGGGCCGCGGCGCCGAGGCCGATCAAGTTGGCCGGTCCGCTCCGGCCCAGGTAGATCTCGTTCAAGTAGGCCTCGAGGATGGCCTGCTTGCCGTAGCGCGCCTCCAGCACCACGGCGACCATGGCCTCCTTGGCCTTGCGGGTGAGGGTCCGGCGGCGATCGAAGTAGACGTTCTTGGCGAGCTGCTGGGTGATGGTGCTGCCGCCCTGCTGGATCTCACCGCCCCGCAGGTTGGCCCACAGGGCGCGCAGGATGCCCACCGGGGAGATGCCGGGGTGGGTGAAGAAACCCGAGTCCTCGGCCGCCAGCACGGTCTTGACCACTGGCTCCGGCAGGTCTTTCAGCAGGACCGGCCGCCGTTCGTCCACCTCGCGGTCGTAGTAGGAGGCGAGGAGGGGAGGCTCCAGCATGGCGCTCGCCGCGGGCCGGCCGGCCACCCGTACGCGAGCCACGCGGTTGCCCCGGAAGTCCACGTCGAGCGGCACGCCGCCGGCCGTGGTCCCCTGCGGGGTGGGAAATTTTCGGAGCTGGACACTCACGCGCTCCCCGGTCCGCCGCCAGGCGCCGCGGGGGAGGAGAGCTCCGGGCTCGCCCGCGACCTCGCGGTAGCCGGCCGCCGACAGCTCGGTCACCATCTCGTCGGCGGAGACGGAGACGCCGGGCGCCAGCCGGGTGGCGGCGCCGTAGAGCCGCGAAGGCTGCGCAAAGGGGGCTTCGGGGAACTGCCGCGAAAGCTTCCAGAGATAGCCGGTGAGGACGAAGCCGCCGAGGAAGAGCAGGGCGGACGTCACCAGGCCGGCGATCACCAGCCGCCGGCGCGCCGGGCTCATCTCGGGCACGGAGTGCCCGGGATAGGGCGTGAAGTGGAATCTCTGCATCGCAAGTCTCCCGCGGCGTGTTCGTCTGCGCTCACCCGGTGCCGCCTGCCTGCTGAGAAGGCAAGGCATGTGCCAGCCCTTCAGGGCACAGGGGTTGCAGCCGGGCAGGAGGGAGAGCGCCCCCACCCAAGACCCTCACCCCTGCCCCTCTCCCGACCCCCCCATCCCCCTCCCCGGGAGAGGGGACCCGGCGGGGGCGGTCTTGCAGTTCGTCCCTGCTGTCCTTTATGTCCTTTATGTCCCTTTCTTGCCTTCCTCCCTCTTCTCCCGGTGAGGGGGATGGGAGGGGTCGGGAGAAGAGGGCCGGGGTGATGAGGGTCTTGGGCGGGGGAATTGCAACCTTCGGGATAGGATGAGACAGAGAGGAGAGGTGAGCCCATGAGCGAGCAGAGCGCTACGGCGTTGAAAGGCGAGGAGCTGCGGCGTCACTACGGCCAGCTCCACGATTGGAACCTGGTCAACGAGCATCATCTGGAGAAGGAGTACCGTTTCCCCGACTTCCGCGAGGCCCTGGCCTTCGTCAACCGGCTCGGCGAGGTGGCGGAGCGGGAGGGGCACCATCCGGACATCTTCCTCACCTGGGGAAAGGTGAAGGTCACCCTCTGGACCCACTCGGTGGGCGGGCTGTCGGAGAAGGACTTCGCCCTGGCTAGGGAAGCAGACGCCGCTAGGGAAGCAGACGCCCTGCGATGACGGGAGCGAGCATCGCGCAGGGCCGCCTCCAGCTCCTGGAGGCTCACGGGCTTGGTGAGGTGCCGCTCGAAGCCGGCGGCCCGGCTGTTGCGCAGGTCCTCTTCCATACCGTAGCCGCTCAGCGCGATCCCCCGCAGGCCATAACGGCTGGAGAGCCCGCGCATCAGGTCCAGACCGCTGCCGTCCGGCAGCCCGAGGTCGCTCACCACGAGGTCGATGCCATCGCCCCCGTCGCCATGGCTGGCCTCGGCCGCGGCCAGCCCGGCCGCCACCGAGTCCGCGACGGTGACGTCGTAGCCCAGGGCGCGCAGCAGGTCGGCCATGGCCTCGGCGGTGTCGGCGTGGTCCTCGACGAGGAGGAGGCGCAGCGAGCGGTCGGGAAGGTCGGCCACGGCAGCCGGTGGCTGCGCCGGCGCGGGCAGAGGCAGGTCGCCGTGGGGCAGCGGCAGCCGCACGGTGAAGGTGGCGCCCTGGTCGCGGCCGGAGCTCGCCGCGGCCAGGCTGCCGCCGTGCATCTCCACGATCGCCTTGCTGATGGCGAGGCCCAGCCCCAGGCCGCCGAAGCGGCGGGTGGTGCCGGGCTCTCCCTGGTCGAAGGCCTCGAAGATGTGCTCCAGGGTGTCGGGCTCGATGCCCATGCCGGTGTCGGAAACCTCGACGATCAGCCAGCCGGCGAGCTCTTCCGGTCCTCCCGCCCGCCAGGAGCGAACGGCGATGGAGCCCCCTTCCGGGGTGAATTTGACGGCATTGTGCAGCAGGTTCCAGAACACCTGGGTGAGACGCGGAGCGTCGGCCCAGAGACGCAGGTCCTCGGTGCAGAGGTCGGTGGCGAGCCGCAGTTGTTTCGCCTCCAGGTCTTGCGCCGTGGTCTGCAGGGCGTGGTCCACGATCTGCCGCAAGGCCACTCCCTCGCGCCGCAGCTCCAGCTTGCCGCGCGCCACCCGGGTGAGGTCGAGCATGTCGTCGATCAGCCGCGCCTCCAGCTCCAGGTTGCGCCGCATCATGGCGAGCTGGCCTTGCACCTCGGGCGGTAGCCGCCCGTCCTCTTCCAGGCTGGAGACGACGGCGAGCACCGGCGTCAGCGGCGTGCGCAGCTCGTGGCTGAGGTTGGCGAGGAAGCGGTCTTTGGCCTGGTTGGCGGCTTCGGCTTCGGCGGCCGCCTTCTGCTCGGTGAGGTCAGTCACGATCAGGCAGAGGGCGGCTCCCTCGTTCTCCGACAGAGCGGTGGCGGCCACGTAGGCCGGCACCAGGGTGCCCCCCGCTGCCGTTAGCATCACCTCGCCCCGTCCGCCGCCGTCCACCCTACCCTGGCACAGGAGGATCTCGAAGGTCGCACGGCTGGCCGGCGCCACGAAGGTGTGCACGAAGGCGCCGAGCACCTCCTCTACAGGCCGCTTGAGGATCGACGCGAAGCGGCGGTTCGAGTAGAGGATGGTGCCCTCCGCCGCCAGGGTGACCGCTCCCTGCCCCATCTCCTCCACCATGATGCGGTAGGGACGGTCGGCGCTGGAGAGGGTGTAGACCTTCTCCTCCTGCGCCTCGCGCACCACCAGGGCATCCACCCGCCCGTCGCGGATGGCGCGCAGCGTCTCCTCGGCTTCCCGGAGACGGTCGCGGAGCTCCGTCAGCTCTGAGCTCATATCTCGTAGCGAAGATCGAGGCCGCGCAGGACGGTGCGGGCGTCCGAGAGGTCTCCCACCAACCGGCGCAGCGGCAGCGGCAGCCTCCTGACCAGCGTCGGCGTGGCCACGATCTGGTCTCCTTCCGCCAGCTTGGGCTGGCGGTAGATGTCGATCACCTCCAGGTCGTAGCGGTTCTTGAGGTGCTTTTCGCAGATCGCCTTGAGGTTCGCGATCGCCCGACCGGAGCCTGGCGTGGCGCCGGTCACGTACAGGCGCAGGACGTAGTGTCCCGCGTCCCGCTCGGCGAGGGCCCGCTCGAACTCCTGAGTGGTGGTCTCCTCGCTCACCTGCCTTCAGCTCCGGGCCTGCAGGTCGAGGCCGACCAGCACGCGATCCGAGTCCGAGAGGTCGCCGATGATCTTGCGGATCGGCTCCGGCAGCTTGCGTACCAGCGTCGGGATGGCCAGGATCTGGTCGCCCCGCGCGAGCTGCGGGTTCTTCAGCAGGTCGATCACCTCGATCCGGTAGCGGCCCGGCAGGTGCTCCTCGCAGAGCTTCTTCAGGTTGGCGAAGGCGGTCAGCGACCGCGGCGTCTGGCCGGCCACGTAGAGGCGCAGGTCCCAGATACTCGGGCCGGGCCTCCGACGGCGCTGTCGTTCTCGCGGCAGTGATCATGCTCCGCCGCTCCTTTCTTCCAGCGTCTGCGCCGGCGCATGCGGAGCGCATGCTCGCTCCGGTCCCGCTGCAGGCTGTTCCTCCCGCGCCCTGGGCCTGCTCGATGGCCTGCCGCGCCTCCTCCGTCCTCGGCTGCCGAACTCGACGCTGCAAGGCCGCGATGCTGGGCCTCCAGCGCTTCGCGCTTGCGCTCCAGCTCGCGCTGCCGGCGCTCGACCTCCTGGCCCCGCAGCAGGCGCCGCGCCTTCTCCTGCGGCCTCCTGGGCCAGCCGCGCAGCGACCGGTGAGCACGCCCTCCGGGCCGAGGTAGACGTCCACGCAGCTCGATGCCCTGGCCGTGATCAGGCGAACTCGCGGATCTGGTTGGAGTGCGCCATGCCGCGCGACTTCAGGACGTAGAGGCCGCGGTTGCGCTCGCCGTCGAGCTCGATGTCGCGCAGCAGGAGCCAGGTGTCCATCAGCGAGGAGATGCCGACCTCGGTCTGCTCCGAGGACGTCGCCGCCGCGGTCAGGCTGGTGAACAGGGCGGTGATCTGCTGCGATCTTGAGGAAGTCGATCAGGCGCATCAGCATCGCCTTGACCTCGTCGGCTTGCCGCCCGCGTTGAGGAAGTTGGTGATCGGATCGACGACCACCACCGCGGCCGGAAGTCGCGCACCACCTTGTGCATCTCGACCAGGTGCATCTCCAGGCCGTACAGCGTGGGGCGCGGCGGCGTGGATCAGCAGCAGGCCCTTCTCGACCCAGGGCTCGAGGTCGAGGCCGATCGAGCGCATGTTGCGCACGATCTGGCTCGGCGACTCCTCGAAGGCGAAGTAGAGGCAGCGCTCGCCGCGCCGGCAGGCGGCGTCGGCGAAGTGGGCCGACCAGGCTCGTCTTGCCGGTGCCCGCCGTGCCGGAGACCAGCACGCTGCTGCCGCGGTAGTAGCCCGTCCCCTCCAGCATCGCGTCGAGCGCCGGGATGCCGGTGGAGATCCGCTCGTTGGACGCCACGTGGTCGAGCCCCAGCGAGGTGATCGGCAGGACCGTAGATGCCGCGCTCGTCGATCAGGAACGGGTACTCGTTGGTGCCGTGGACGCTGCCGCGGTACTTGACGATGCGCAGGCGGCGGGTGGAGACCTGGTCGTCGACGCGGTGGTCGAGCAGGATGACGCAGTCGGAGACGTACTCCTCCAGCCCCTGGCGGGTGAGCGTGCCCTCGCCCCGCTCGCCGGTGATGACCGCGGTGACCCCCTTGTCCTTGAGCCAGCGGAACAGCCGGCGCAGCTCGGCGCGCAGGATCGCCTGGTTTCGACAGGCCGCCGAAGAGCGCCTCGATGGTGTCGAGCACCACGCGCTTGGCGCCGATCGAGTCGATGGCGTAGCCCAGGCGGATGAACAGCCCTTCGAGGTCGTACTCGCCGGTCTCCTCGATCTCGCTGCGCTCGACGTGCACGTAGTCGACGACCAGCTTGCCTTCGCGCGACCAGCTCCGTCGAGGTCGAAGCCCAGCGAGCGGACGTTCTGCGTCAGCTCCTCGGTCGCTCTCCTCGAACGCCATGAACACGCCCGGCTCGCCGAACTCCGTGGCGCCGCGCACCAGGAACTCCATGGCCAGCAGCGTCTTGCCGCAGCCGGCGCCGCCGCAGACCAGCGTCGGCCGGCCGCGCGGCAGGCCGCCCCCGGTGATCTCGTCGAGGCCGGCGATGCCGGTGGGGGCCTTTTCGATGCCCCGGGTCTCAGCGATGGAAGTCGTCTCGGAGAGAGTCATTGCCAGATGTAGATTTCCTGAGTCACAGCGACTGACCGTGAGCGGGTAGTGTAGCGTAAAAAGGACGGACAGGGACGAATCCCCCTGCCCAAGACCCTCATCACCCCGGCCCTCTTCTCCCAGCCTCCCCCCCGGACCGCCGGGAGAAGAGGGAGAGGTTAGTCTTGAAGAAGCAAGAAGAGTCGGGTTCTGTTCTTATAGGACAAACCGCTCCCCTCTCTCCCGGCCGGCGGGGGGGAGGCTGGGAGAGAGGGGCTGGGGGAGTGAGGGACTTCGAAGCGGCGGGCCAGGTTCCGTTCAATCAGGTCAGTCGGCGTCACGATCTGAGGCTCGGGCCCTGCCGTTGTATAGTCCCCCTCCGATCATGAATGAGCCGACGAACGGTACTTCTGGCAAGCTGCGCGAGCTCGCCCGGAATCTCTGGTGGTCCTGGCAGCCGGACATCCGCGCCATCTTCCGCAGTCTGGACCCGGGGTTGTGGAGCGTCGTCTATCACAACCCGGTGGCGCTTTTGGAGCGCATCCCTCCCGAAGAGGTGACCCGCCGGGTCGCTGGACCTGGAGCTGCAGACCCGCATCGATCAGGCCCACCGCCTGCTGCAGCAATACCTGAGCCGCGAAGAGAGCTGGGGCGTCGTCCACGCCGGGCCCATCCTGGCGCGGCCCGTGGCCTACTTCTCGGCCGAGTTCGGCCTCCACCAGTCGCTGCCCATCTACTCGGGCGGCCTGGGCGTGCTGGCCGGCGACCACCTGAAGAGCATGAGCGACCTGGGAGCCCACGTGGTGGGCGTGGGCCTGCTCTACCAACAGGGCTACGTCCACCAGCTCATCGACGAGAACGGCTGGCAGCAGGACCTCTACGAGCCCATCGCGCGACCGGGAGCTGCCGGTGGAGCCGGTGCTGGGAGGAATGACCGGGGAGGGGGAGCAGGCACGGCTCAGCGTCGAGCTGCCGGGGCGCGACGTCTTCCTCCGTATCTGGCGGGTGCGGGTGGGCAGGAGCGACCTGCTCCTCCTCGACGCCCGCGACGACGCCAACACTGCCCACGACCAGGAGCTGACGGCCCGCCTCTACGGCGGCGACCAGGAGATGCGCATCCAGCAGGAGGTCCTGCTCGGCGTGGGCGGCCACCGGGCCCTGGGGGTCGTGGGGGTGGTCCCCTCGGTGCTCCACCTGAACGAAGGTCACTCGGCCTTCGCCCTGCTGGAGCGGGGTCCGCGAGCTGGTGGAGCGCCAGGGGTTGACGGCGGCCGAGGCGTTGCGGGAGGTGGCGGCGATGAGCGTCTTCACCACCCACACGCCGGTGGAGGCCGGGCACGACCGCTTCCGGCCGGAGCTCGCCCGGCCTCACCTGGAGCCGCTGGCCCAGGGGCTGGGGATGTCTCTCGACGAGGTGATGGCCCTGGGCTCGGAGGACCCGGCAGACCCGGCCGCGCCCTTCTGCCCCACGGTGCTGGCCTTGAAGCTCACCCGCCGCGCCAACGGCGTCTCCGCCCTCCACGGCCGCGTGTCGCGCAAGATGTGGATGGGGCTCTATCCCGGCAAGAGCGAGGAGGAGGTGCCCATCGGCCACATCACCAACGGCGTGCACGTGCGCACCTGGCTGGCCGCGGACATGCACAACCTCCTGGATCGTTACCTGGGGCCGGGCTGGCTGGACCGCATCGCGCGCCCGGAGCTGTGGTCGAAGATCGACGGCATCGCCGACGCCGAGCTATGGGAGGTCCACCAGGTGCTCAAGGCGCGGCTCTTCACCTTCGTTCGCGGCCGCCTCGCCGAGCGCCGGCGGCGGCTGGGCCTGCCCGAGCCGGAGCAGGAGCCGCTGAGCGCCGAGGTGCTCACCCTGGGCTTCGCCCGCCGCTTCGCCACCTACAAGCGGGCGGACCTGCTGTTCCAGGACCTCGACCGCCTGGACCGTCTGGTCAACGATCCGGAGCGGCCTTTGCAGATCCTCTACGCGGGCAAGGCCCACCCGCGGGACACGGGCGGCAAGGCCCTGGCCCAGCGCGTGGCCACCCTGGAGAAGGACCCGCGCTTCGCCGGGCGCATCGTCTTCGTGGAGAACTACTCGATGCACGTGGCGCGGCAGCTCGTGCAGGGGGTGGACGCCTGGCTCAACACCCCGCGCCGGCCGCAGGAGGCCTGCGGTACGAGCGGCCAGAAGTGCATCGCCAACGGCGTGCTCAACTGCTCCATCCTCGACGGCTGGTGGGCCGAAGCCTACGACGGCACCAACGGCTTCGCCATCGGCAACGGCGAGATCCACGCCATCCCCGAGGTCCAGGACGAGCGCGACGCCCTGGCCCTCTTCGACGTCCTGGAGAAGGAAGTGATCCCCCTCTACTACGAGCGCGACGCCCAGGGCCTGCCCCACGGCTGGATGGAGCGCGTGAAGCGGGCCATCCGCACCCTGGCCTGGCGCTACAACGCCGACCGCATGGTGATGGACTACGTGCGGCAGTGCTACATGCCGGCGGCCGGAGGGGAGACCTGCCGGATGTAGCCCTCCACCCGAAGAGCTCCCCACCCAAGACCCTCACCCCTGCCCCTCTCCCGTCCCCACCCAACCCCCCTCACCGGGAGAGGGGTCCCGGCTGGGGCGGTCTTGCTCTTCTCCCTCGTCCTTTTTGTCCTTGCTGTCCTTTTTGTCCCTTTCTTGCTTTCTCCCTCTTCTCCCGGTGAGGGGGGTGGCGAGGGGACGGGAGAAGAGGGCCGGGGTGATGAGGGTTTTTGACCAGAACCCAAAAAAGGAGATAATCCCGCAGGGCAACGTGTCGTCAGAGGGGAGGGCCGAGCTCGACGATTCAGCAGTGGCCCCGTCTACGGTCCCGATCTGCCATCCCGAGATGCAATCAGGATGTCAAGCACTTCGATTCACGAGGGAAAGGCATTGAGCCTGAACGAGGCGGGCAAAGCTCCTCCCGATCCCGCTTTACGGCCGGAGCACGTCGTGGCCCTGGCCGCCTCGGCTGGGGGATTGGCCGCCCTCACCCACGTCCTCTCCTCCCTGCCCGCCGGCTTCGCCGCGCCGCTGCTGGTGGTCCTGCACGTCGATCCCCGCCATCGCAGTTGGCTGGCGGAGATCCTCGGCCGCCGCACGGCCCTCACCGTGACGCAGGTGCGGGGCGGCGAACAGATCAAGGCCGGCAATGTCTACGTGGCGCCTCCGGATCACCACCTGCTGTTGCAGCGCACCGGGATCCTCGGCCTTTCGGACCTCGCCCGGGTGCAGCACGTCCGGCCCTCGGCGGACTTGCTGTTCACCTCGCTGGCCGAGGCCTGGGGCGCGGGGGCCGTCGCCGTGGTGCTCACCGGCACGGGCCGGGACGGCGCGGCCGGGGTGCTCGCCATCAAAGAGCACGGCGGCACGGTGATTGCTCAGGATGAAGCCAGCGCCGAGTTCTTCGGCATGCCGGACGCGGCTTTCCGTACGGGCGGGGTGGACCGGGTGCTGCCGCTCAACGACATCGCGCCGGCGCTCGTCCGCCTCACGGAAGGAGGGAGAGCTTGAGCGCCGATGGCCAGCCCTCGAAAGAGCCCGAAACGGAGTCGCCGGCGAGCGATTTCGTCAAGCTGCTCGAATATCTCAAGCGAGCCCGCGGCTTCGACTTCTCGGGCTACAAGCTCTCGAGCCTCATCCGCCGGGTGCAGAAACGCATGCAGCAGGTCGGCATCAAGTCTTACAGCGACTACATCGACTTCCTCGAGGTGCATCCCGACGAGTTCCTCCCCCTGTTCAACACGGTGCTGATCAACGTCACCAGCTTCTTTCGCGATCCGGAGGCCTGGCGGACGCTCGCCGAGCGCATCCTGCCGCGCATCCTCGAGAGCAAGGTCGAGGGCGAGCCGGTGCGCTGCTGGAGCGCCGGCTGCGCCTCGGGCGAGGAGGCCTACACGCTCGCCATCCTGCTCGCCGAGGCCCTGGGCGATGAGGAGTTCCGGCAGCGGGTGAAGATCTACGCCACGGACGCCGATGAGGAGGCGCTCACCCAGGCGCGGCAGGGGAGCTATTCCGCGGCCCAGGTGGAAGACGTCCCCGAAGCGCTGCGCGCCCGGTACTTCGACAAGGCCGGAGAGCGCTACGTCTTCCGGCCCGACCTGCGCCGCTCGCTGATCTTCGGCCGGCACGACCTGGTGCAGGACGCCGCCATCTCGCGCCTCGACCTCCTGGTCTGCCGCAACACGCTGATGTACTTCAACAGCGAGGCGCAGGGCAAGATCCTGTCCCGCTTCCACTTCGCCCTGGGCCGCGGCGGCTATCTCTTCCTGGGCAAGGCCGAGACCCTGCTCAGCCACAACAACAGCTTCCGGCCGGAAGACCTGAAGGCGCGCATCTTCCAACGCTCGCCGAGCGCCAGCCTGAGGGACCGCCTGCTGGCCTTCTCGCCAGCGGCGGGCGTGGCCGACGGCCAGGCCCAGAACCGTCCCGGCCGGGTGCGCGAAGCCGCTTTCGAATCCGGCCCGGTGGCCCAGATCGCCGTCGACCGCAAGGGGCACCTGGCGCTGGCCAACGAGCGGGCCCGCCAGCTCTTCAACCTCGCGCCCACGGACTTCGGCCGGCCGCTCCAGGACCTGGAGCTCTCCTACCGTCCCGTCGAGCTGCGCTCGCACATCGCCGCTGTGAGCTCTTCGCGGATGGCGGTGACGCTCAAGAACGTCGAGTGGCGGCAGGTGGGAGGCGAGACGCGCACCCTGGAGATCCAGGTCACCCCGCTGCTGGACGCGGGCGGCTCAATGCTCGGCGCCGGGGTGGCGTTCCTGGACCAGACCTTGCAGACCCAGCTTCATGGCGAGCTCGAGCGGGCCAACCAGGAGCTCGAGACGGCCTCCGAGGAGCTGCAGTCCGCCAATGAGGAGCTGGAGACCACCAACGAGGAGCTGCAATCCACCATCGAGGAGCTGGAGACCACGAACGAAGAGCTGCAGTCGGCCAACGAAGAGCTGGAGACGATGAACGAGGAGCTGCAGTCCACCAACGAGGAGCTGCGCACCATGAACGATCAGATCCAGCTCCGCTCGGAAGAGCTGCGCCACGTCAACACCCACCTGCACTCCATCCTCGGCAGCCTGCGCGCCGCGGTGGTGGTGCTCAACTCCCAACTGTCCGTCGAGCTGTGGAGCGAGAAGGCGCAGGAGCTGTGGGGGCTGCGCAGCGACGAGGTGCAGGGCCAGTCTTTCCTGAAGCTCGACATCGGCCTGCCGGTGGCGGAGCTGGCGGCGCCGATCACCCGCTGCCTCGACAGCGGCCCCCGGGGCGCCGAGCTGACGCTCGACGGCGTCAACCGTCGCGGACGCACCATTCACTGCCGCATCAACTGCACGCGATTGGGCGACGGCGAGGGGCCGCCGGGAGTGATCCTGTTGATGGAAGAGGACTCCGGATCGCCGGTCTCTGGCCTGCCAGACGGGCAGCCGCAAGTTTGAAGGACTTACCAGGATGATCAAGGCCGTGACCCTCGTCGCCAAGCTCTCCACGGCTCAAGACCAGCTCCGCGCCCTGCAGGGCGAGGCCGCCGCCCTCGTCGACGGCGAGAGGTTCGGGGCGGAGCTGGAGTCGCTGCAGAGCCGGCTGGTCGAGCTGGAGGTGGCCTACCAGGAGCTGGAGGAGCAGAACGACAAGCTGCTCGCCGCCCGGGAGGAGCTGGAGAACCAGCGCCACCGCTACCTCCGCCTCTTCAACGAGGCCCCCTTCGGCTATCTGGTGACGGACCTCCACGGCGTCATCGATGAAGGGAACCATTGGGCGTCCCACCTGCTGGGAGTCGTCCAGCCGCACTTGGAGGGCAAGCCCATCCTCGTCTACCTCCTGCCGCAGGACCGCGCCACCATCCGCGACCTGATCTCGCAGGCGCGCACCGGTGAGCTCCCGGGTGAGCTCGAGGTCCGGATCAAGCCGCGCCGCGGGCCGCCGTTCGCGGCGATGGTGACCGTAGTCCGCGACCTGGAGGGCCGGACCGGCAAGCTGCGCTGGGCGATCCGCGACGTGTCGCAGACCAAGGCGATGGAGGAGGCCCTGCGGCTGAGCGAGGAGCGGCTGCGCCATGCGCAGCGCATGGAGGCCATCGGCCGCCTGGCCGGCGGCATCGCCCACTCGTTCAACAACCTGCTGGCGGCCATCGCCTTCCAGTGCGAGCTGCTCTGCGACCGGCTGGAGGAAGGGGACGACCGGCGAGCCCAGGTGACGGAGATCCAGAAAGCGGAGGAACGCGCGGCGGCTCTCGCCCGCCAGCTCCTCGCCTTCGGCCGCAAGCAGACGCTCCAGCCGCGGGTGATCCGCTTGAACGACCTGGTCCAGGAGATGGAGCCCATGCTGCGCCGCCTGATCGGCGAGGACATCGATCTGGAGACCCGGCTCGACTCGGCGGCCGGCGCCGTCCACGTCGACCTCGGGCAGCTCGAGCAGGTAGTCCTCAACCTGATCGTCAACGCCCGCGACGCCATGCCGTCCGGCGGCACCGTCGAGCTCATCACGGCGAGCGTCGAGATCGCCGCCGGCGAGACGCCGGGCGAGGGGCCGGGCGATCGACTGCCGGATATTGAGCTGCCGCCGGGCCCCTACGTCCAGCTCGCCATCGCCGACAGCGGCCCCGGCATCCCCCCCGAGGTGAGGGAGCACCTGTTCGAGCCGTTCTTCACCACCAAGGAGCGGGGCAAGGGCACGGGCCTCGGCCTCGCCACGGTCCACGGCATCGTGCACCAGAGCGGCGGCGCGATCCGCGTCGACAGCGAGCCCGGCCAGGGCGCATGCTTCACCATCCTGCTGCCGCAGGCCGCCGAGGCCCCGGAGCCCCTCCACCCGCTGCCCTTGCGCTCCACGCGGCGCTCGCGGCGGGGCTCCGAAGTCGTGCTGCTGGTCGAGGACGAGAACAACATCCGCGAGCCGGCGTCGAGATCCTGGAGAGCCGGGGCTACAAGGTGCTCGCCGCCGGCGACGCCACCCAGGCGCTCGCTCTCGCCGAGAGGCACTCGGGGCCCATCCACGTCCTGATCACCGACGTGGTGATGCCCGGCCAGAGCGGCAGCCAGCTCGCCCAGCAGCTCTCCGCGCAGCGGCCGGAGATGCGGGTGCTCTACATCTCGGGCTATCCCGAGGACTCGATCGCCCACCACGGCGTGCTCAACCCGGAGCAGCACTTCCTGCAGAAGCCCTTCCCGCCGGGTCGGTTCCTGGAGAAGATCCGCGAGGTGCTGGATGCTCCTCTTCAGCCGCGGGGGGGGGGGAGGCGGATAGTATGAGGTCTGCAGGTGATATCGTAGAAGGCTCGCGTTTGCCGGAGGATCCTTGAACGCGAACCCAAAAATCGCCGGCTGCGACGTGATCGTCCTGGGCGCCTCCGCTGGCGGGGTCCAGGCGCTCTGCCGGGTGATCGAGAGCCTGCCGCCGGGCTTTCCCGCCGCCGTCTTCGTCGTCCTCCATCTTTCGGCGCACGGCCGCAGCGCGCTGCCGGCCATCCTCGAACGCTCGGGCTGCCTGCCCGCCTCACATCCCGCCGAAGGGGAGGTGATCCAGCCGGGGCGGATCTACGTCGCGCCCCCGGACCGGCATCTGGCCATCCGGGACGGCCACGTCCACCTCTCCCGCAATGCCAGCGAGAACGCACACCGGCCGGCCATCGACGTGCTGTTCCGTACCGCGGCCCGCAGCTACGGCCCGCGGGTGGCGGGAGTGGTGCTCACCGGCAACCTGGACGACGGCACGGCGGGCCTGGCGGCGATCAAGAAGTGCGGCGGCGTCGCCATCGTGCAGGATCCCGAGGAGGCCGACTACCCCAGCATGCCCGAGAGCGCCATCGCCAACGTTCGAGTCGATCACGTCCTGCCGCTCGCCGGCATCGGCCCCCTGCTCGACGAGCTGTCGCGCCAGCCCCGGCCGGCCGGGGAGGCCCCTTGCGGGGAGGTCGAAAAGGAGCCCGACGCCATGGGTACGTCGAATCCAGGAGGCGAGGAGAATGTACCGGGTGCTCCGTCGGGCCTGACCTGCCCCGAGTGCGGCGGCGCCCTGTTCGAGAAGCCGGGCGAGAAGCCGATGCACTTCCGCTGCCGCACCGGCCACGCCTACTCTCCGGAGAGCCTGCTCGCCGAGCAGTCCAACGCCCTGGAAGCGGCCTTCTGGGCCGCCCTGCGCTCGCTGGAAGAGAACGCCGCCCTCTCCCGGCGCATGGAGAAGCGCGCCCGCGATCACGGCAACCTCCGGTCCTGCGAGGGCTACCGCCAGCGGGCGGACGACGCCGACAAGCACGCCGCCCTGATCCGCATGATCCTGGAGAAGGGAGGGGCGGAGCTGGAGTAGGGGACTAGAGGGGCGGGCTTCACCGCTGCAGAAAAGCCTCTTCCTCTCGCAGCACAGGCTGCACCCGCTGGAGACGCCGGAGGTTGTAGCCGACGGCCTCGTCGCGGCAGAGACGGCAGCCCTGGAGGATGTGCTCCACCACCCAGCGGTTCTCTTCCAGGCCCAGCCGTCCCTCGGAAAACTGGCGCAGTGTCTCGGGACTGGGATGTTCCGCAATGGTGAGCTGAGGCATGGCTGAACCCTCTGAAAAGGAGGACACGGCTTCATACTTCGTCGGTAGCGCAACTTTACCGGGGCAAGATTACGGACCGCATTACGGCCGTTTCAGCCCTTGCCCCGACCTCTTCTCCTGGCAGCCGGAGCTGCCGGCGGACCGACCCCGCTCTGCCCCTGCTTGAGCCCCCCATACAAACCCTCGAACAGGGCCACGCCTTGGCGCTCGAGCTCGGCGTCGGGCCAGCCGGCGGCGGACCAGCCACGGAGGATGGCGTCCACGCCCGGAACCTCGGGGCGGGCCGAGGTGCCGTCGCGCAGGTCGATCTCGTGGACGATGGCGGCCAGGGCGGCCAGAGCCGGGTCGTTCCCCAGCGCGAAGGCGGCCAGCATCGTCTCGAAGGTGCAGAGATTGCCGTGATGGCCGAAATGAGCGTCCCGCATGTCGAAGGAGACCTCGCCCTCGGCCGGAGTCTCGGCGTAACGGATCTCGGCCTTGGGATCGACGAAGCGGCGGATCAGCCAGGCGCAGGCGAGACGGTCCACGTGGGGATGGGGCCGGGTGACCCAGCGCCGGCCCTGATAGCGGTCCCGTTCAGCCGCCGGGACGTCGCGCGAAGAACCGTCGCCACGACCCAGGGCCGCTTCGATCCGCCCCAGGGCCGCGGCGGCCCGGGGACCCTCGGGCGCCTGGAAGAAGTCGATGCGCGACGTCTCGGCGAAGCGCCGGCGGAGCTTCTCCAGGCGGTCCTTCAATCCTTCCTGGCCGGCCGGTTCCAGGGCCTCCTCGGCTTCGGCGGCGATCTTCCGGTACTCCTCGTCGCGGGAGGAGCGGAACAGCTCGATCAGCTTGGCCTCGGCCTCCCCTTCGAGCCGATCGACGCGCAGCACGAGGGCCTCGCCGCCGCCGTCCGCGATCTCCTGGGCGAGCCAGTCGAAGGCTTCAGCGTTCTCGTCGCCCACGGGCAGCAGGTAGAGCGAGCCCGTGGGGGAGACCGCCCCGAGCTGCCGCAGCCGCCGCCACACCGCCACCCTCTTGCTCGACGCCGAGGCCGAGGGCAGGGTGTAGGAGAGGCCGAGCCAGTGCATGGGGAGATCCTACCCTGGGACCAGCACCTCCACCCGCCGCTGGCAGTACGCGTACAGGGCGTCGTAGACGATCCACTCCGCGCGGTTGATCTCGTGATCGTCCGCGAAGCCGAGGTGGCGGAAGCCTTCGGCGATGGCCTGGAGGCCGGGACCCTCGGGCTGGTGCCAGAGGGAGTTGTCGGTGTCGGCGCCGTTGACGATCTTCCCCAGCAATGCGAGGGCCGGGTCTCCGTCCAGAGCGTATTTGTGGAGGATGGCCTCGAACGAGCATTCGCCGCCGTGGTGGCCGAGCTCGACACCTTCGACGTCGTAGGGGATCGCGCCCTCGCGGGCGGCGACCTCCTTCACCTGGCCTGCGGGGACGAAGAGGAGCTCGGCGTCCGGATCCACGAACTTCCTGATCAGCCAGGGGCAGGCCACGCGGTCCACCTTCACGCGCTCACGGGTGATCCACTTCATGACGGTCTCCTTTCAGAAAGACTTGGCGGCGCATCCCCCGGTCCCCACCGGGCGTGCACCAGAAAACCGAGGACTCCCACGCCGAACGCCACGTAGAAGGGGAGCCGCCGGTCGAGGATCCACAGCCAGCCGCCCAGAAGCGGGGCCGCGAACACGGCGAGGCCGCGGATCAAGTAGTAGAGCCCCACGGCCCGGCCCCGCGCTCCGGCCGAGGCGAGGTCCACGATGAGCGCCTTGCGCGCCGGCTCTCCGGTCTCGCGCAGGCCGGCGACGACGAACGCCATCGTCAGCCAGGCCGTACCGCGGGCGGTCACCAGGACCAGGGGGAAGAGAGCGAAGAAAGCGAAGGTGAGGAGCACGAAGGGCTTGCGGTTCATGCGGTCCGCGAGCCGTGCCACCGGGATGTAGACCAGGGCGGAGGCGATCGTCTGCACGCTGGTCAAGGTGCCGAACGCCACGGCCGTGCCGCCGAGCACGTCCATCACGAAGAAGAGGATGAAGACCTTGGGAATGCCTTCGGCCCACCGCGCCAGGACGTCGGCCATGAGCAGGCGCTTCAATCCCGGGTCCATGCGACGCCAGAGGCCGGGGAGGCTCTCCCGGTCGGGAGCGGGCGCCGCGGTCGCCACCCACGAGCGCCGCAGGATGGCGATCCCCAACAGGGCGAGGAGGATGGTGACCGCGAGGCCCGTCCTGACACCGCCCTGGAATCCGAACCGGGCGATGAGCCAGCCGCCCAGGGGAGGAGCGAGGATGATGGGCACCCGCTTCAAGATCGCCTGCAGCCCGAACCCCGTGGCCCGCCGGCCCGGCGGCAGGTGATCACCCAGCACCGCGAAAATCGCCGGCAGGGTGAGACTGCTCCACGCCATCACCAGCACCGTGCCCACCAGGATCCACGGCCAACTCGGTGCTACCAGGTAGATGGCATAGCCGCCGATCGCCAGCACCGCGAACAGGATGAGCGACGCCCGCCGGCCCATCCGATCCGCCAGCCATCCTCCCGGATAGGGATAGAGAGCGTCGAGCAGGTCCCGCAACGTGCCATAGAACGCCACGGCCCACGCGCCTGCTCCCAGGAGCTCCAGATACTTGGGAACGAACCGCGTCCACAGCTCCTCGCCCATCCCCAAAACCAGGAACGCCGCCAGCATGACGATGACGTTGCGTTCCAGGCGGAGCGCCGAGCGGGTGCGAGGGATGGGGACGGCTTCCATGCAACCATGATTGCAACACGATGCAACGAAGATTGCAAGACGTTCGGAGCAAGCCCCAGGGGGGCCCTTCGGGGGACGGTCTTCGGCACGCCGCCTGCATTCCTCTTCCCGCCGATGAGCCAGACGCCTTCCCCCCACAATGACCCAGCCGCGACCGCCGAGCTCGACGCCCCCCGCCGCCTGCCCGTGGGCGCCGAGGTGGTGCCCGGGGGCGTGAGCTTTCGCGTCTGGGCTCCCCGCCGGCGGAAAGTCGAGGTGGAGATCGAGGGAGAGGACGCGGAGTGGCCGGTCGAGATGGAGCTCCACCCCGAGCCGGACGGCTACTTCTCAGGCCTCGTGGAAGGGGCGGGCGAGGGCGCGCTCTATAAATACCGTCTCGACGGCGGCGAGGCCTTTCCCGATCCGGCGTCCCGCTTCCAGCCCGAAGGTCCCGCACGGCCCATCGCAGGTCGTCGATCCCTCGCGATTCCCGTGGACCGATCGGGACTGGCCGGGCCTCACCCGCGAGGGCCAGGTGATCTACGAGATGCACGTCGGCACCTTCACACCCGAGGGAACGTGGGAGGCCGCGGCCCGCGAGCTGCCGGAGCTGGCGGCGCTGGGCGTCACGGTGCTCGAGGTCATGCCCGTCGCGGAGTTCCCCGGCGAGTTCGGCTGGGGCTACGACGGCGTCGATCTCTTCGCCCCCTACCATCTCTACGGCACGCCCGACGACTTCCGCCGCTTCGTGGACCGCGCCCACGCCGCTGGGACTCGGCGTCATCCTCGACGTGGTCTACAACCATCTCGGCCCGGACGGCAACTATCTCAAGCAGTTCTCCTCGGACTATTTCACCGACAAGTACAAGAACGACTGGGGCGAGGCCATCAACTTCGACGGCGAGACTGCGCGCCGGTGCGCGAGTTCTTCCTCGCCAACGCCGGCTACTGGATCGACGAGTTCCACCTCGACGGCCTGCGCCTGGACGCCACCCAGGACATCGACGACGCCTCGCCGGACCACATCCTGGCCGCCATCGGCCGCCGGGCGCGGGAAGCCGCGGGACGAGCACCGCTCTACCTCGTCGCCGAGAACGAGCCGCAGGACACGCGGCTGGTCCGCCCGCCGGAGCAGGGCGGCTACGGGCTCGACGCGCTGTGGAACGACGACTTCCACCACTCGGCCATGGTGGCGCTGACCGGCCGCAACGAGGCCTACTACACGCGACTACCTGGGCACGCCCGCAGGAGCTGATCTCGCCCGTCAAGTATGGCTTCCTCTACCAGGGGCAGCGCTACTCGTGGCAGGAGCAAGCGGCGCGGCACGTCGGGCCTGGGACTGCCCGCCGGCGGCGTTCGTCAACTTCCTCCAGAACCACGACCAGGTGGCCAACTCGGCGCGGGGCGAGCGCGTGCCACCAGCTGACGAGCCCCGGCGCGTTACCGGCGCATGACGGCCCTGCTGCTCCTCGGGCCGGGCACGCCGCATGCTCTTCCAGGGCCAGGAGTTCGCCGCCTCGACGCCCTTCCTCTACTTCGCCGACCACAAGCCCGAGCTGGCCGCGGCGGTGCGCAAGGGCGGGCTCGAGTTCCTCTCGCAGTTCCCCAGCCTGGCCCTGCCCGAGACGCAAGCGGGGGTCTCCGATCCTGAGCAACGGGAGACCTTCGAGAGATGCAAGCTCGAACCTCGCCGAGCGCGAGACCCACGCCGAAGCCTACGCTCTCCACCGTGACCTGCTGCGCCTGCGCCGGGAGGACCCCGTGCTCCGCGCTCCCGGCGGCGCTGGACGGCGCGGTGCCTGGGACCCCAGGCCTTCGGCCTCCGCTTCTTCGGTGAAAACAGGGGCGACCGCCTGCTGCTGGTCAACCTGGGGCGCGACCTGCACCTGGAGCCCGTGCCCGAGCCGCTGCTCGCCCCGCTCACCGGCCTGCGCTGGGAGATCCTCTGGTCGAGCGAAGACCCGAAATACGGCGGCAGCGGCGCGCCCTCCCCGGAGGACGAGGAAGGGCGCTGGCGGTTGCCGGGCCGGGCGGCGGTGGTGATGGGGCTGTCGCCCCAGGGCCCTCACTCCCCCAACCCCCTCTCTCCCAGCCTCCCCCTTCCGCCGGGAGAGAGGGGGCTCAGAACATCTTTCTTCAGACAAACCTCTCCCTCTTCTCCCGGAGGAAGGGGGGGAGGCTGGGAGAAGAGGGCCGGGGTGATGAGGGTCCCCGCCCCAGGTAAGGAGATGCTTCCATGATCGCCCCCGCCCGTTCCATGCCCTGGCCCGAGCCCGATCCGTCCGATCCGTCCGAAACCGCGCGCCAGAACGCCCCCCCCGAGCCACAACCCGCCTCGCTGCTCACCCGCGAGTGGCTGATCACCAACGGCCTGGGCGGCTACGCCTCGGGCACGCTCTCCGGAGCACCCACCCGGCGCTATCACGGTCTGCTGGTCGCGGCCCAGCCGGCGCCGCTGGGCCGCATGCTCATGCTCTGCCAGTTGGAGGAGGTGTTGCGGCTGCCCGACGGCTCCATCATCCCCCTGGGAGGCGAGGAGGATCGGCATGCTCAGGAGCGAGCTCTCCGCCTGGAGTTGGGGCTTGCCGGTCTGGCTCTACGACGCCGGACCCTTCCGCCTTGAGAAGCGGGTGATCCTCGCCCATCGCCAGAACACGGTGTACGTCCTTTATCGCTTGACGGCTGGCGAGGGAGTCGTGCGGCTGGAGGCCCATCCCACCGTCCACTTCCGGCCTCACGACGCTCCGGTGTCGACGCCCCTGGGGGGGAGCTATCAGGTCACGGCCTGCGAGGAGCGTTACGAGCTGACCTCGCCCTGGCCCAACCTCCCGTGCCTGAGGATGACCCTCGACGGCAACAATCCCACCCTCACCCTCGCGCCACGCAAGATCGAAGGGGTCTACTACGCCATCGAAGACCGCCGCGGCTACGAATCCGTGGGCGACCTCTGGAGCCCGGGCTTCTTCGGCGCCGACCTCTCGCTGGGGGAAGACGCCCTGGCGATCACTGCCTCCACCGAGCCCTGGGAGGTGGTGCGCGCCCTCTCCCCCGCCGAGGTGGCCGCGGCCGAGGTGGAGCGCCGCCGGCGGCTGATCGAGGCTGCCGACCTCGAAGCCCACTCGGGCGCGGCCGCGGAGCTGGTGCTGGCCGCCGACGAGTTCGTGGTCACGCCCCCGGCCGCGCCGAGGACGCCGCCCGGGCCCACGCCGCCGGCGACGAAGTCCGCACCGTCATCGCCGGCTACCACTGGTTCACCGACTGGGGCCGCGACACCATGATCAGCCTCGAAGGGCTGACCCTGACCACCGGCCGGCACCTGGAGGCCGGCTACATCCTCCGCACCTTCGCCCGCTACGTGCGCGACGGCCTGATCCCCAACCTCTTCCCCGAAGGCAGACCGCGAGGGCCTCTACCACACCGCCGACGCCACCCTCTGGTTCTTCCACGCCCTCGACCGCTACCTCGAGGCCACCGGCGACCGCGAGACCCTGCGCCTGCTGCTGCCCACGCTGCTCGACATCGTGGACCATCACCTGCAGGGCACGCGCTTCGGCATCGGCGTCGATCCCGCGGACGGCCTGCTGCGCCAGGGCGCCGAGGGCTATCAGCTCACCTGGATGGACGCCAAGGTGGGCGACTGGGTGGTCACGCCGCGGCGGGGCAAGGCGGTGGAGATCAACGCCCTCTGGTACAACGCCCTCCGCCTGCTCGAGGGCTGGCTCGCGCGAGGAGACGGCCGGGCCGACGACGGCCCGCGACCTCGGCGCGCACGCCGAGCGCTGCCGGCAGTCGTTCAACCGGCGCTTCTGGTACGAGGAGGGCGGCTATCTCTACGACGTCGTCGACGGCGACGCAGCGGCGGACGACCCCGCCTGCCGGCCGAACCAGCTCTTCGCCATCTCGCTGGAGCATCCGGTGCTCGACCGCGCCGCTGGGAGCCCGTGCTCGAGGTGGTCACCGAGCGCCTGCTCACGCCCGTGGGCCTGCGCTCGCTGGCGCCGGGCCATCCGGACTACAAGCCGACGCTACTACGGCGATCTGCGCGCCCGCGACGCCGCCTACCACCAGGGGACGGTCTGGGCCTGGCTGATCGGCCCCTTCGTCGACGCCTGGCTGAAGCGTCCACCCCGGACGACCCGTCGCGGGCGCGCGCCGTTCCTGCAAGGCTTCGTCCCCCATCTGGGCGAAGCCTGCATCGGCTCGATCAGCGAAGTCTTCGACGCCGAGGCGCCCTACACCCCGCGCGGCTGCATCGCCCAGGCCTGGAGCGTCGCCGAGGTGCTGCGCTGCTGGGTGAAGACGGCCAGGCCCGAGGAGGCCAGGAGAGAGACGTCGGTGCGTGAGGAGGAAGTGATGGCGGAATAGGGGAAATTCCCTATGCCCGTTTCTTCGCAAAGTCTCTATACTTCGACCTCCGCCGGGTGGCGGACCGGGGGGAGGTCCGATGAAGGTGCACGTCGAGGGCGTCTCCTTTGCCTATGGCAGAGAGGCCGTCGTCTCCGAGGTCTGTCTGGAGCTGCCGGAAGGGGGGATCACCGTGGTGATCGGTCCCTCGGGCTCGGGGAAGTCGACCCTGCTCCAGCTCCTGTGCGGTCTCCTTCATCCCTGCAAGGGGAAGATCCTCTTCGACGACGAGGACGTCACGGGCGTGCCCACGGAGCGGCGGGACGTGGGGGTCGTCTTCCAGTCCTACGCCCTCTTCCCGCACTTGACCGTGCGGGAGAACATCGCCTACGGCCTGAAGGCGGGCCGCCGCCGCTACTCCATGCGCAGCTCGCGCCGCCGGCCGTCGCGCCGGCACCTGGAAGAAAGGGTGTGGGATGCGGCGGCCCTGCTGAGCCTCGAAAGGCTCCTGGACCGCAAACCCTCCCAGCTCTCGGGCGGCGAGCAACAGCGCGTGGCCCTGGCCCGGGCCGTGGCGCCGCGTCCCTCCCTCCTGCTCCTGGACGAGCCCCTCTCCGCCCTCGACGCCCGCCTGCGCTGCGCCGTGCGCACCGAGCTCGCCGCCCTGCTGGGCAAGCTGGGCACCACCACCTTCTACGTCACCCACGACCAAGAAGAGGCCATGCTCCTGGCCGATCACCTCGTGGTGCTCGACCGCGGCCGCGTCATGCAAGCCGGCCCGCCCCTCGACCTCTACCGCCGTCCCGCGACCCCCTTCGTAGCCTCCTTCCTGGGCGAAGCGACCTGGTGGAGATCGAAGCCTGCCCCGCCATCGCCGCCCCCGGCCGTATCCAGACCCCCCTGGGCAGCCTCCACCTCCCCAACGCCACCCGCCGCGGCTGGCTCCTCGTGCGTCCCGAAGACCTGACCGACGACCCCTGCGGAGCCCAGGCCACCGTCCTCGACGCCCGAGGCATGGGTCCTCACGACCGCGTAGTCTTCAGACTCGCCAACGGCACCGAGCTCCTCGCCCACTTCCCCCCGGAGACGGCGCCGACGCCAGGGAGCAAAGTGAGGGTGGGAGTGCGGCACCGGCGGCCACACTTCCTGAATGACGAGGATTGATGGGCGTTTGGGCGCCATCCGCGGACGGCTCGGCTGCTAGTCTACCACTCGTGCTCGTGCGTCTTTTGAAGATCGTGTCATGGGGCGCTGAGCGCTCCTCGTCCGGCCGGCCGTTCGTGTAGTAGTAGAAGGAGACCGACTTGCGGCTCATCCCCGGCGGGCAGGCGAGGGGCGTGGGATGGCCGTGGAAGGAGAAGTCCGTGGTGCTGAAGACGACCGTCCGGTTGAAGACGGGGGAGTATCGCTGCCCATAGCGCGCCATGTCCCGGTCCCACAGCTCGAGATGCCCGCCGTACTCCTCCCGCCAGTCCTTGTTCAGGTAGACGAGCAGATTCAGCCGGCGGTCGAGCTTCAGCAGCGGGTGCCAGTTGAAATCCGAGTGAATCTTGAGGAAGCCCCCCGGCAGGATCTGGTGCGGCCCCGCGCCGCCGAAGTAGGGATCGGGGATCAAGCCTTCGATCCCGGTGAGCGCCTCCAGGAACTGGAGCACCGGCGGGGAGCTCATCTCCCAGAGGAAATCCCGCAGAGTGTGGGAGAGCGGCGAGGTGTATTTGTAGCCGAGCTTCTTTTCGGTCGCGTTGTCGAAGGCCGTCCATTCGATGTCCCCCGGGCGCGGGAACTCGGCCAGGATGGCGTCCAGGGTCTCGTCGGAAAAAAGGTTGTCGATCACGATATGGGAAAAGGGCTGCGCCTTCACGTACTGCTCGTGTAAGGCGCCAGGCTCGGCATTCAGCTTCACGGTCGGGTCTCCATGGTAAGGACGGCCGGCACCAAGTCCTGGGCAGCGTGCTCCCGCGCCCATCGTATCCCTTCGACGAGTTGGGGAATCACCCTCTCCTGCAGGAACCGGCGGGAGGCCTCGAAGCCCTGCTCGCGGGCGCGGCGCCAGGCGTTCCGCGAGGAAAGGAGATCCCGGGCGGCCGTGGCAAAGGCCTCGGCGTCGTCGACCGGCACCAGAGGCACGGCTCCCTCGGCGATGTACACCGTCGAGGGGATCCGCGACGCCACGGCCGGCACCTTGGAGGCCATGGCTTCGAGGAGCGGCAGCCCGAATCCCTCCTCCGGCCGCGAGGGAAAGAGGAGGAGGTCGCAGCCCGGGAGCACGCGCGCGATCTCGCGCCGGTGGAACGCCGCAGAGGTAGCGGTCCGGCGCCAGCAGCGGTCCGCTCCTCCGCGCTCAGAGGCAGCATGGAGAAGCGCAGGACCCGGCAGGGGATGCCGGTCGCGCGCAGCCGGCGGACGGCTTCGAGCGCTGTGCGGATGCCCTTGACCTCGGCCTCGAAGATGCCGGGGATGGCGATCCAGGGCCGCTTTCGAGGCCGAGACGCCAGGTGGCGGCCGGAACAGGGGATCGAGGGGCGGCGGCGTGACCCGGCTCTCGCGGCCGAACCGCTCCCGCACGAGATCGCCGCAGATGGGGTGACACCGTGAGCGTGGGCAGCTTCCAGGCGTACACGGCCTCGATCTCCCCGCAGCACGGGCCGCAGGTGGACGAGCCCCCTTCGTAGCCCTGGCAGAAGTGCGCCAGCGGCCCCAGCCCCAGGCTCCGGGCCACGGAGAGCGTCGTCCAGTAGGTGGCGATCACCAGGTCCTGCTCCGGGAGCTTCGGCGACTCCATCCGTCAGATCCACATAGGCCACGCGGATCTCCGCCCAATCCGGCTTCGGCCCTTCGCCCAGCACCGTGACCTCGTGGCCGTGCTCCTGCGAGCAGATGGGCATGCTGGAAGATGACCTTGTTGCCGCCGCCCAGCTCGGGCTGGGGGGAGCACGTAGGAGATCCGCATCTCAGGCCGCTCCTCGCCGCGCGCTGGGGACGGCGCCGCACGGCAGGACGAAGCGCTCGACCTCCCGGCCCTTCGCATCGGTCACCTGAAGAGTGAGCTCGCCCCCGGAGAGCCGCTCCGCGATCTCGGCCGGGAGGCTCCAGCTCTGTTCCGAAGGCCCCGAGAGCCGCTCGGCCGCGGCCGGAAAGCCCACGGGATTGGGCGAGACTTCGATCCAGAGGGGATCTGCGTCCGGTAATTTCAATCCTTCCGGAGGGACCCGGGGAAGCGCGGGCGCCGCACCGCTCCGGGGCAGGCTCCGGTCCAGCCTTTCGAGAAGCTTCACGAACCCGGGCCCGTAGTGCCGGCGGCGGAAGCGGGCCGCCGACTCCTCGAACCATTGCTGGGCCTGCGGCTCCCGGGCGGCGCTCTGGTTGTAGAGGTGGACGGCCTCGGCCGCGGGCACGTAGCGGGAGGCGAGGCCCCGGCGCTCAGCCTTGAGGAGCCAGTCCGTCTCCTCGAAGTAGAGCTGGAAGCCCGCGTCGAAAGGCCCCACCTCGTCCCACGCCGTCCGGCGAAGGGCCAGGAGGCTGCCGCTCAAGGAGTAGCTCGGCAGCGGCGACCGGGCCTCCCAGTGCCGCCGGGCATGCCGCCGCCACCACCGCCGGGCCCGGGCCGCCCAGCGCGGGCTCCGGCCGGCGAGGAGTGAAGATCAGCTTCGCGCCGGCTGCGGATCTCGGACGGAGGCTGCACCAGCCGCCGCCCGCGATCCCAAAAGAAGCGGGGACCAGCCACGGCAGCACCGTCCCGCAGAATCTCGATCAGGGCCGGAACGCAGCCGGGCAAAACGATCACGTCCGGATTCATCAGCAGGATCAGCTCGGCCTGGGATCGGGCGACCCCCAGGTTGACGCCGCCGGCATAGCCGAGGTTCGCCCCGGGATCGATCCGCTCGACGGGCAGGCTTTCGAGCAGGCTCCGGCCCGCCGCGTCACTGCCGTTGTCGATGAGCCGCCACTCCACCTCGAGGCCGAGACCGGCCATGCCTGCGATATCGGCCCGCAGCGCCTCCACCGCCGCCGCGGCCAGCTCCGGCGTGTGGTAGTGGACGAGGATGACCGCCAGCCGCATCGGCCTCAAGCGGGACGGGTGAGAGCGAACGTGCAGCCGTTGCAGATGAAGTCCTTGGGCGCTTCCTCGAGGCCATAGACCCAGCGCCGCATGAGGGCCAGGGCCGGCCCGGTGAGAACCTCCCGCACGCTCTCGCGCGTCAAGTCGCCCACCACGTACTTGGCGTCGTAATCCTCGCAGCAGAGCACGCACTTGCCCTGAGGGGTGATGTGGATGTGCTGCAACGGGCGCGAGCCCACGTTGTCACAGCCGCAGAGACGCTGATTCCGAGCCGCCGGCCGGTGGCCGATCTGGAGGTACCCCGCGCGGTCCATCACCTCGTAGTACTTCACCTCGAAGCGGCTGCCCGCGAAACGGCGGGAGATCTCCTCGAAGTCCCGCTGGTGCTCGTCGTTGCCCGTGCCGAGCACGACCATCTCCATCTGCGGCGCCAGAGGCTTGTCCCGGGCATAATCCAGATTCCGCAGGACCCCTCCGAGATGATCGCCCCCCCGCTCTTTCCGGTAGCGCTCGCGATCGAGCGTCGAGAGGTTGATCGAGAGGTAGCGCAGCCCTCCCATCGCCACGATCTCGTCGATGCGGCTGGGCGTCAGGCCCGTGCCGTTGGTGAGCACGGCTGGGGGGAGCCCCACGGCTTTGATGGCTCGCACCTGGTCGACGAATCGCTTGTCCGCAGTAGGCTCGTTGTAGTTGATCATGAAGACCGCTTCGATCGTGTCTCGCCAGGCCGCGAGCTCGCCCAGGATCCGCTCGTAGAGCTCGGTGGGCATGAAGTAGTCCTCGCGGGGAGCGATCGAAACCGGGCAGAAGTAGCAGGACTGATTGCAGACCGTGTGGGCTTCGAGCGAGACGTGCTTGAGCAGGAACTCCCGCGACGGCTCGGTCTCGGCCGGCAGGAGCCATTCCTGCTCGAAGAGACGCGCGCCGTCCTCGGGCGAGAGGAGGTCGAGCGGCAGGCCGGCGAGAACGCTGCGCAGCCCCTCGTAGCCCGGCTCGCCCCGCAGCAGCAGGCGGTCGGTCAAGGGGTTGTAGACCCGCTCCTCCCCGACGTGGAGGAAGGGGTTCAACTGCAATCCCGTCATCCTCGAGGTTCTCGGGGTCCTGGGGCTCCTGAGGACCGGGGGATCGGAAAGCACCGGCAGGCCGGAGATCTTGCTCATCATCAATTGCCTTTGCAACCGTCTCAGCGCAGTGCCTTCAGCCCAGCGCTCCTTCTTTCTCCAGACAAGTCTACGGACGAGCCGCTCCGGGCGTCGAGGCTCCAGGAGTGATCGACCTGGACCAGTCCGAAAGAGTACGCGGAGCTCTGGACGGTGAAGGCCCGCTGCACGATCCGCTGGTCGTAGACATGGAGACCTTCTTCATCCAGAAGAAAAATATACAGGGTAAACTCCCCTTTCGACCAACGGCAGGCTGGGGATCGCGAGGCGCGCCGTGCAGGACGTCTCCCCGCTCGCGGGCGCAATGCCGTCGCGATGGGAGGAGAACGAGCACACCTCGATGCCGTCCGCGCGGTTGATCCCCACCCCGAGATGGAGCCCAGCCGGGGATCCACCGCCTCCCACTCCACCTCGAGCTCCCAGGGATCGCCCGGAGCGTAGAGGGAGCCCTCCCCCGTCTCGTTCAGGCGGACCGAGACGATGCGGGCCGGCTTCTGCGACCGCGACTAGCGCGGACAGGAGCGGGCTCGGGCTCGGACGCGGCGGCCTTCGCGCTCTTGGCCACCAGGAAGTTCTCATACTCGCGCACCACCTCGGTCACCGGTCCGAGCGCCTCGGCCGGCCATGGCGCAACCAGAGGGCGCGCTGGCAGAACGCCGAGACGTAGTACATGGCGTGCGAGCAGAAGAGGAGCGTGCCGCCCGCCTCGACGATACAGCCGCAGCCGGTCCATGCACTTCTTCTGGAAATAGCCGTCCCCCACCGACAGCGCCTCGTCGATGATCAGCACCTCGGGCTCGACCTGGGTGGCGATCGAGAAGCCCGAGCCGCATCGCCATGCCCGTCGAGTAGGTCTTCACCGGCTGGTCGATGAACTCCCCGAGCTCGCTGAACTCGATGATCTCCGGGCATCTTGTGCCGCAGCTCCTCCTGCGAGAGGCCCAGCATGGCGGCGTTGAGCACGATGTTCTGCCGGCCGGTGAACTCGGGATGGAAGCCGGAGCCCAGCTCCAGGATGGAGGCGACCTTGCCCCGCACCGCGAACGAGCCCGAGGTGGGCGCCGTGATGCCGGCCAGGATCTTGAGCAGCGTGCTCTTGCCGGCGCCGTTCTCGCCGATGAGCGCCAGCCCTTCGCCCCGCGGCAGGGAGAACGTCACATCCTCCAGCGCCTGGAACGCCCGGTGATGGCGCCGTCGCGTCACCAGCTCGGCCAGCCGTCCCAGGGCGAGGCGTACACCCGGTAGACCTTGGTCAGGCCCACGGATTCAACGGCGTTCTGCATCCAGGGGATTCTATCCACGGAGACCGGCCCGCCCGGGCTGGGAGCTCATGGTCTCCTCCTGGCCGTCGCCTTCTCCGGCCAGGCGCCGGGATTTGCAACGGCTCGGCGGCCTTCTGGACGGGATGGACAGGATTCGCGACGACGGCCTCTTCCAGGGCGCCTCCGCTCAGTGGCGACCGGAGACTTGGAGCCCGGTCGTTGCAATCTTCCCTGTGATGGTGTGCCTAGGATTTTTTTGCGATGACTAATCCGAGATTGCGACGGCTAACTTTATTTTGCGATGGCCGATCTTCTTTTGCGGCGGCTAATTCTATCTCGCGACGAGCAATCTTGATTTGCGCCGACTAAAAGTATGTTGCGCTGGATAAACTCATTTTGCGACGGCTCACTTTGATTTGCGCTGACTAGGATTCATTTGCGATGGCAAAGATTAATTTGCGGCGACTAGGCGATTTTTGCGACGGAGAAGATTAATTTGCGCCGACTTATTCTGATTTGCGATGAATTGATCGAGATCGCGACGGATAATCTTCTGTTGCAGCGACTCAATTGAGATTGCGCTGGATAAAATTGAATTGCGCCGGCTAGTCTTCTTTTGCGATGGCGAAGGTCAGATTGCGACGGCTAAAGTCCTGATGCGACGGACAAAGTTATTTCGCGATGGATAAAGGGAAAGGGCGCTGTCTCGAGACAGCGCCCTCGCTTGCGAACCCGGCGGATCAGGCCCGTCTTACGGGACCGGGATGGTCGTGGTGGTCGGGGTGTTGGCGTTGTCGAGCTGGACGCCGCTGAAGCCGACGCTGAACCGGCCGTTGGCATCCATCTCCGTGGTCAACCACATCTGGGCGTCGTTGTCGCCGTACGCCGGCAGCAGAGGCATGACGCCACCGTTCAACTGCAGGTTCATGTAGATCCAGCCGAAGTCGAACGGCGTCGGCAGACCAGTACCACCCACCAGGATCCGCTGCGCCTCGTTCGGGATCGAGATCTGCGTGTTGCAGGGCAAGCCCGACGGGCATGTCTGATTCGTCACCACATGCTCCTCTTCGTCGAAGACGACGACCTGCGTCAACGTCAGCGGGAACCACTGAGCAGGACCCTGCAGCGCGCAGGAGTAGGCGGTCGCGGAGATCTGGTTGCCACCCTCGCGCCAGACCTGGAAGTTGGTGCCGCCGGTGAAGTCGCCGCCGTGGAGGTAGCGAGCCGCCATCGTCGTCGGCAGCACTTCGCGTTTGTCGGATCCGGCCCCATTGTCATAGCGGCCGTAGAACGTGTGGTCCACACCCGGGGTGAAGCAGGTCGGGCAGGCCTCGATGTGGACCAGCGGGTCGCCCTGGGCGAAGTTCTGTGCTGAGTTGACGTAGAAGTAGTCGCCCCAGAGGACGTTCTGGAAGGTGAGGACGTTGTTGTAGCCGGTGAGCAACTGGCTCGGGAAGAGGATGTTGCAGGCACTGACCGTGTCCACGGTGACATAGCCGCGCAGGATGCCGTCGTTCTTCTTCGAGCCGTAGCAGTTGGGGGCTGGGACGCTCGGCGACGGATTGCCTTGCAGGGCCGCCAACAGGTGAGCCCGGAAGGCCGCGTTCAGTGCCGGCATGGGGTAAGGCAGGGTGCCGTTGCAGCTCGCGAAGTTGATGTCCTGGGAGACGGCCCCTGCGGGCTGATGGTGTCCTGGGGATCCTGGCCGACGCTCGCCGTCACCGGCAGCTTGCCCCAGACCAGGACCTCGTTCAGGTTGATGGTCTGGACGTCGAAGCCGGTCAGGTAGACGTCGAAGTCGAGCACCGGGATCGACTGGTCGCTCCACACCGTGACGTGCGCCAGGATGGCCGTCGCCGACGCGTTGTTGATCGAGAACAGGGTGTTGATTCCACCGTCGTTGACGGCCACCTCGAAATAGGGGAGCAGCAGGGTGGCGGCGGGCACGTTGTCGATCGTGCCGATGACCGCGGACGCCTGCCCCGCCATCCCGAGCAGGCCAGCCAGGGCAAGGCCGAATGCCAGGTTGCGCTTCATAGAGCCCTCCAAGTCAACGTCCGTAAGGAATCAGAAGTGTATGTACGGCAGGAGGGCCGGCGGATCATGGCCCGGCGGCCCTCCTGGAAGCCTTTCAGCGGTTGACCGCCACGCCCCGGATGTACGCCGGGTCGTTGGTGGAGGTCCTGACCACCTGCGCCACGGCCAGGGCCTTGCCGCTCTTCACCACGACCTCGACGGTGAAGCCGTTGGCGACCTTCGACTTCTTGAGCGGATGCTGAGTGGGAGTGACCTGCCGGAGCTGGCCGGCTTCCAGCTTGACGTCCTTGAGCGTGCCGAGCACCGCGCCGTTCAGGCCGCGGTAGACGAGGTCGTACTGGCCCGCGGCATCGCTGGGATTGAACAGCAGGAGCGTGGTCTTGCTGACCCCGTCCTGCCGCAGCCCCACCAGGACCTGCTTCTTCGTCGTGTCCGCCGCGTCGGCGTCGCTCAGCGCCACGAGGGTCTGGCCGAAACGCTTCTGCGGGTTGGTGTTGTCGTAGCTCTCAGCACTGGCGATGGGGAACACGCCGTTGGGCGAGGTGCTGGTCAGGGTGAGGAGGCCGGTGCCGTTGCGCAGCCCGAACTGGGTGAACAGCACGTTCTCCAGCCGCTCGGTCTGGAAGGGCGGGAGGGTGACGTCCGCAGCCTTGCTGGCAGCCTTATTGATGGTCGTGAACCGGACGTTGGTCTGGACGGCTTGATCCCCCACGTTGGCGAGCAGCAGGTCGGTCTGCCAGACGGACCTGGCGGCTCCCGCGCCGGTGAACGCACCCAGCAGGTAGAGCCTGGAGGTGCGGTACGAGCCCGTGCCCGTGGACGAGGGATCTCCCGTGGCCAGGCGCACGTCGGAGCCGAGGGGGAAGACCCGGGCTCCCGAGACCGCCGTGACCTCGATGCGGTAGTCCTCGATGTTGTTGACGCCGAAGAGGTCGCGGATCTCCTGCACCGTGAACTGCCGCTGGCTGAACCCGGAGAGGGTCTGATCCGGGGACTCGGTGATGAAGCGGCCCGTCTTCTCCACGAACCGCAGGCGGTAGGTCGCCGTCTCGTCGCTGGGATTGCTGACCGTGACGCTGGCCTGCCGCTCCGGAGTGTCGTTGAGGCCGATGAGGAATTGTGAGGTGTCGGCCGGCCCGGAGCCCGCGGCGCTCCCCAGGCTGGTCACCGACATACCGGCGATGGTCTGCCCGAACAGCTTGGTCTGGCTCTGGCCACGGCTGTCGAACGAGGTGATGAGCGGCTCGACGCTGTCGAGGCCCGACTCGATCCGGATGAAGCCCGCCACGTTCTCCTGGCTGAAGAGCCCGCGCAGCACGTCCGGCACGTAGAGCGTGGCGCCGGGCGCGATGGTGGTCGGCACCCGCGGCGGATTGTCCTCCACGGTGCCGCGCCGGCGGAACTCGAGGGTCACGGCCAAATCCGTGGACCCGGGGTTGTGGACGTAGAGATCGTTCGACTGCACGAGCGGACCGCGGCTCTGGGAGACCCAGGGCAGCAGCACGCTCTTGGTCTTGGGCGTCGGCGGGGCGGTGACCGCGAAGGAGCGCGTCTTGGTTGCGGTCGCCGTGCCCTTGGTCACGGTCAGGGTCACGGGATACGTCCCCGCCTGAGTCCAGGTGTGGGACACCTGCCGGCCGCTGCCCGTCGTGTTGTCGCCGAAGCTCCAGGCGTAGCTGCTGGCATCCGCAAGGCTGGCCGTGAGGTTGACCGCCCTGCCTCGCTGGGTGTTGCACTGGTCGAGGCCGAACTGGTTGTCGCACGGCACGTCGGTGGAGAAGTCGACCGAGAGCGGCGGCGGCGCGCCGACCACCACGATCTTGGATGCCAGGAGGAGACAGCTCACGCTGGCGCAGCCCGGCGGGGCAAAGGAGAGGACGACGTTGTAGGAGCCCTGCTGGGGGAAGGCATGCAGGACGATGGGCCCAAGCGCCGGGCCGCTGCCGTCGCCGAAGCTCCAGCCGGCGACCGAGCCGGCGGGGATGTTGGTCGACGAGCTGGCGTCGAAGGTCACCACCTCGGTCGCGCGCGGCGAAGCCGGCGAGACCGTGAACTTCGGCCCGTCGGCGGGCGGCGGCGGAGGCGGCGGAGTGCCGCTGGTGACCACGACCACCTTCGTGGTCGAGCTGGAGCAGAACGGCGCCGGTGGGCAAATCCCGGGCCCGATCACGCTGAGCTGTACTGAATAGCTGCCCGGCTGAGCAAAGGTGTGCGTCACCTGCGCGCCGCTGCCTAACTCCGTACCGTCACCGAAGTCCCATACATAGCCCGTCGGACTGCCTGTGGAGATCGAGCCGTTGAAGCTCACCGCCTGGTTCACGGCGGGAGCACCCGGCGCGAAGGTGAACGCGGCCTGCAGGCCCGTCGGCGGTGGTGGGGGCGGCGGAGTGACACTGCCGATCGTCACCGACTTGGTGCCGCTCACGCCGCTGCAGGCGGTGTTGGTCACCGTGATGCTCTTGGTCCCGTCGCTGCTCCAGGTGATGGTCGCGCTCGCGGTCGTACCGCCGGTGATCGTGCCGCCGGCGGTGGACCAGCTCCAGCCACCCGCGCTCGGGCTGCAGCTCCCGCCGCCGCTCGCCATGAAGATGAGCGCCTGATTGGCCTGACCGCTGCTCGGGCCGCTGATGGACAGGGTGCCGGGTGTCGGAGCTCCCACGACGATGGTGCCCGCCGGTACGGCGGAGACGTTCTGTTCGCTCCCACGGCGCACCCTCAGCATGGGCGAGAAGGTCCCCTGGGTGGTGAAGGTGTGCGACGCCTGGGCCGCGGTGTGGTTCGCGTCCTCGAAGCTGCCGTCACCGTCCCAGTCATAGTCCCAGAATTGCGCCCCGGTCGAGTGATCGGTGAAGCTGACCGACTGGCCGGAGTTGATGAAACAGATCCCGCCGCTGCACTGGGCGAGGAAGACGGCGCTGAGGGGGGTCACCTGAGCGATGGTGATCGCCAGGGGGAGGCTGACAATCCCGTTCGGATCGGTGGTGGTGCAGTTCTTGACCCGCACGCGGACGGCCTTGAGGCCCTCCACCAAATAGATGTGCGTCGGGTTCGGCCCGTTGACCGGATCGCTGGTCCAGGGTCCCCAAAGGGTGGTGGCCGCGTTGCCGTCGTCGTCGAAATCCCACGACCACTCCGTGGCGCTGCCCGCCGGCTGATGGTCGTGAAACTGGACCGTGCCGGCGCTGAAGGGATCGTTGGTCGGCGTGAAGGATGGATTGATCGGCTGCAGGGCTCCGACCGTGACGCTGGCGCTCTTCGAGGCGCTGCCCTGGCCGTTGGAGACCGTCACCGTCGCGGTGTAGGTCCCCGGCGAAGTGCTCGCCGTCGTGTTCCACACCAGCGGGTTCACGTTCGCGGGGCTCGGCGCCGGCACGGCGCCTGGAATCGCCCAGGAGTAGAGGAGCGTCGGCCTGCCGGTGACCCCGTTGGCCGTGAAGGTGATGGGCTGGCAGGCCACGGGGTTCGACGGAGACACCGTGACACTGGCGACCTGCGGCGCAGGATCGAGCACGGTGACGGTCTTGGGAACCGGCGCGCTGTCCCCCTGCGAGTTGTGGCTCGTCAGCGAAACCGCCTTCGCTCCCGGGGTGTTGAAAGCGACGACCGGGTTCTGGGCGTTCGAAGACGGCACGGTGGCATCGGTAAACGTCCAGCTCCAGCGATCCGGCGCCGGGCTGCCGGTCGACAGATCCGTGAACTGCACCTGCGTGCCCGGATAGATGTCGGGCTGGGGCGACCACGTGAAGTTCGCCGTCGGCGGCTGCGCCCCGACGAATTGGTGGACGTCGAGAAGGCTGTAGGCGGCCCGGTAGAAGTTGTTCCCGTAGAACTTGCCCATCTGCGGGCTGACCCAATTGAAGCCGGTCGAGCAAAGCTCGTAGTACCAGCTCCAGTAGCCGAGCGGACTGACCGTGGGGGTGATCTCCACGGGGTGGGCCGGATCGCTGACCTTGTACAGGTACTCGCGCTGCGGCGTCGCGCAGGAGGCGGTGTCGGGTCCGCTCACGTAGAGGTAAGGAACGCCTCCGGACGCCTTGGAGATGGTCACCCGCGAGATTGGCGGAGCACCGCCCGGCACGTCCAGGGGCTGCCCCAGGACCGGCGGCGCGTTGCACGCTCCGCCGGTGATACAGGAGACGTCATAGATCCGGACTTTGCCGAAATTGCCGACGGCCAGGTAGTAGGACGATCCGTCCTGCCACATGGCGATGCCGCGGGCGGGCTGAGTGCCCGTCATCACCTTGAGGGGTGCGCTCGGCGTCGTAACGTTCCAAATCTCGAAGCCGCTCAGCGTCCCGACGGCGATGAACGGACCCGCGCCATGAAGGGAGGCGGGCCCGACGGTCGTTCCGACCTTGCCCTTGTACACACCGCCGCAGGGGAGGCTCGGTAGAGAGCTGTCGTCGAGACATTTCGTCTTCGTCTGCGCCACCGCGAGGTCGTACAAGTAAACCCCGACGCTGGAGATGGCAAACGCATAGGGCTTGGGGGGGCTCCCTAGGAGTGCGCTGTACACCGCGATAGCGCCAACTCCCGTGTCCTGGTAGTGAACCTTCGGACTTCCCTTGTCGGACGTGTCCCAGACCGAGAATCCCTGCCCCCAGCCGGCGACGGCGGCAATCTTGTCGTCTCCTGGAGGGGCATCGACGTCCTGGAGGAACCAATCCTCGTCGGAATGACTCCAGGAGGGCATCAGCCCGCCCGAACCTTCAGTGACCGGATCCGGGCCATAACCGTAACTCACCAGAGTCGGCGACGAAGGATTGACGGTGGCGTCGAAGATCTTAAGCCCGCGCCCCGTGACGACGAACACCCAGCCGTTCTCGATGTCGACCCCGAAGTAGAACGGCTCGCTCCTCCCGGGGTCATAATGGAAAGCGAACGCCGTGCTGTCTCCCATGATGCCCCCCGGCCTGAGGGCGCCCCCGTTCCAGCGCGATGAATCTACGGGCCGCGCGGGAGTCTTGGTCGGCTCGAAGGCCCAGGCTCCAGGGGCCCCCAGAACCAGGCCCAGACACACGATCAGGAGAACACCCCCCAGACGGGCGCGGGTGGACACTCGGGAGAGATCAATGCACATAAGGCTTCCTCCTACTTGAATCTCGGCTCCTGCGCAGCAGCAATCGTTGCGTGCTGACCTGGTGATTCGGCGTCTTCCGCACTGCCTCCTGAGCCGCGGGTCAAGGGGACACTGCGCAATCGCCGCCTGGGGGCGGAGGGAAAGGTGGGCGCTGTCCGGAGACAGCGCCCACGTCTTCGTTGAGCTCCTCAGAGTCCCATCACTGCGGTTGCGGTGCGGGCGGAGGAATGTTCGTGGTGGTCGGGGTGTTGGCGTTGTCGAGCTGGACGCCGCTGAAGCCGACGCTGAACCGGCCGCTGGCATCCATCTCCGTGGTCAGCCACATCTGGGCGTCGTTGTCACCGTACGCCGGCAGCAGAGGCATGACGCCACCGTTCAACTGCAGATTCATGTAGATCCAGCCGAAGTTGAACGGCGTGGGCAGGGTGGCACTACCAATCTTGATCCGCTGCGCCTCGTTCGGGATCGAGATCTGCGTGTTGCAGGGCAAGCCCGACGGGCATGTCTGATTCGTCACCACATGCTCCTCTTCGTCGAAGACGACGACCTGCGTCAACGTCAGCGGGAACCACTGAGCAGGACCCTGCAGCGCGCAGGAGTAGGCGGTCGCGGAGATCTGGTTGCCACCCTCGCGCCAGATCTGGAAGTTGGTGCCACCAGTGAAGTCGCCGCCGTTGAGGTAGCGAGCCGCCATCGTCGTCGGCAGCGCTTCGCGCTTGTCGGAGCCGGCCCCGACGTCATAGCGGCCGTAGAAAGTGTGATCCACACCCGGGGTGAAGCAGGTCGTGCCCGGGCAGGCCTCGATGTGCACCAGCGGGTCGCCCTGGGCGAAGTTCTCCGCATTGTTGACGTAGAAGTAGTCGCCCCACAGGACGTTCTGGAAGGTGAGGATGTTGCTGTAGCCGGCGGAGAGCAACTGGCTCGGGAAGAGGACGTTGCACTGGTTGACGGTATCGACGGTCACGTAGCCGCGGAGGATGCCGTCGTTCTTCTTCGAGCCGAAGCAGTTGGGGGGAGGGACGCTCGGCGACGCATTGCCTTGCAGGGCGGCCAACAGGTGTGCCCGGAAGGCGGAGTTCAGCGCCGGGTTCACGTAAGGCAGAGCGGTGCAAAGCGCGAAGTTGATGTCCTGAGAGACCGGCCCCTGAGGGCTGATGTCGTCGTCCGGATCCTGGCCGTCGCTCGCCGTTACCGGCAGGTTGCCGTTGATGAGGACGTCGAACAGGTTGATCGTCTGGACGTCGTAGCCGGTGAGGTAGACGTCGAAGTCGAGCACCGGGATCGACTGGTCGCTCCAGACGGTGACGTGCGCCAGCACAGCCGTCGCCGAAGCGTTGTTGATGGAGAACAGCGTGTTGATGCCGGTCTGAGGACCGGTGGCCTTAACCTCGAAGTAGGGGAGCAGCAGCGTGGCGGCGGGCACGTTGTCGATGGTGCCGATGACCGCGAAGGCTTGGCCGCCCAACCCCAGTAGGCTCGCGAGAGCCAGGCATAGGCAGAGCTTTTTCATGTAGACAATCTCCTTGGGTAGATTAGTTCGAACTACAGCCAGTACTGCCAACTTCTCTTCTCATGCGTGAAAGACATCACCTCCTGTTTTGAAAGAGTCGAACTCCAACTCCAAAGAGCCGCCGCGCTTCTCCGCTCCATCGCAGCTGGCGCGCGGCTGAAACTCGTGATCTCGTCGTCGAACAGCGGCCCGCCCCCCCAGGGCCAAGCGGCTTCCACTGCAAATTATGCTTTCGCACTATAGGCACCTTCCGCAACGCTTGTCAAGTCGCAAGATAGCCCTTTCTTGCGTTTCCATCATCCTCGCTGCTTCCGCCGCGCCTTCCAGGCGACCAGGCTCCCCTCGTTCGTACAGTAACTCGGCGCGAACAGCGCCGAGGGCTCGCCGGCGAATTCCGCGACGATCTCCCCTCCCGGCTCACCGTCCAGGTCCGCGATCTTCACGTCGTACCCCTTGCAGCCTTCCTTGTCTGCCGGAATCTCCGGCAACTGCTCGCGGACGAAGGAGCCGTCGCCCTTTCCCAGCAGGATCCAGGTCTGCCCATCCCCGGTGAGTGCCGCGAGGTCGAGCTTGCCGTCCCCGTCGATGTCGCCGCTGTCCAGGGCCGTGAGCCAGGCCCGGCTCTCCTCGACCGCCACCCCCCGGCGTTCCCAGGTCCCGTCCGGCCGTCCTAAGAAGAGATCGATCCCCGTCCGCCAGATGTCGAGCTCGAACGAGAGATATCCCACGGCCAGGTCAGGCCGCCCGTCGCGATTGAAGTCGGCCACGTTGACGGCGCCTACGAAACCGGTGCGCAGACCCTCCAGGCTGGCCACGGTCCAGGCCCCTCCCGGAGCGCCGATCCGCAGAATGCTGTTCGCACCCAGGACGTTCGATCCGAGGATCGTATCCAGGTTTCCGTCGCGCGTAAAGTCCGCAACAACGACTTTGTCGCCGTGGAGCTGCACGCTGTCCGCCGGCGACTCGCCTCTGCGCACCCAGGTCCCATCGCCCTGGTTGAAGTACACGGCCAGGCCATAGCCGCCAGGGACGTTCATGGCTGCGATCTCGCCGGGGCTGGAGGCCTGCGCCAGGCGCGGACCCTCTCCCAGGGCGAGGATGTCCGGACGGCCGTCCCCGTTCATATCGGCGGCCGCCACCGCATGCGACGAAAAGATCTGCTCCTTGGGAGGCGGAGTCGAAGATGAAGAGACGTAGAAGTCGAGACCCTTGCCCCATTCCTTGAAACTCTGGGGGCCGTCGGCGACCAGGGCGATCAGCCCGCGCAGATGGACCGCCAGGACGAGGTCCAACCGGCCGTCGCCATTGAAGTCCGCCACGGCGACGTCACCGTAGTCGTAGGGTAGCGGCGGGTATTTCACTTCGGACCAGAGCCGCCAGTTGCCCTTGCCGTCCCCAAGGAAGATGCTGGGCCGGCGGTTGCCCTTGCGCGCGGGCCCGTGGACGATGTCCGGATGGCCGTCCCCGTTCATGTCGGCGATCCTGAAACCGTTGCGCCACTGGCCGCGCGCCGGGAGCCCACGTCCGAACGGCTCGAACTGGAGCTGGTCGGTCGTGCCGGTGTCGTTGCCGTAGGACGCGGCGACCTTCGCGAGGTCCTCGGGGGTGATTTCCGCCGGCCCAGGCCTCACCGCCGGCGGACCGACTCGGTAGACCTTGACGTGGAAGCTGCCCTCGTCCTCCCCCACGACGTCGTAAACAGCCCCATACCGGATCTGGACCCGGGTCTTCTCCGGGTTCAGCCAGACGTAGGCGCCCTTCTCTTTGGCGACCTTGTCGACGAAGTACTGGTGCCCCTCATCGTCGACCAGCCACTTGCCATCGGGAGGCTCGGGAGGGGGAGGAGGGGTGAAGACGGGTTTATTGGCCCCCGGCTCGGCGGCAGGAGAGGGCGCCCCGCCCTTGACCGGCGCGGTACCGGTCGCCGCGACTCCGGTTCTGGCGGCCGAGCCCTGGCTGCTGCATGCGGCCTGGAGCAAAGCCAAAAAAACTGCGAAACAGAGCGCCGGAACGAGCGGGCGCCTGCACCATGGAACGATCTGCCGCATGACTGAAGCTCTCCTGTTTTCCTTAGATCTCGTCGACGAAGGCGGGCCTGAGGCTGCGGAAAAGCCAGAAGCCCGCGGATACTAGCACAGCCGCCGTGAGGGCCAGGCCGGCGGTCCCCGGCACCAGCGCCAGCTCGCCGCCCAGCAGGGCTTGGCGGTAGAGGCCCACCAGGGCGGCCAGCGGGTTGAGCCCGATCCAGGCCTGGAGCCGCGAAGGCACCAGCGTCGCCGGATAGACGATGGGGGTGAGGTAGAACCAGCCGGTGAGCGCCATGCCCAGGACCTGGGCGGTATCGCGGAAGAAGACGTTGATCGAGCCCATGAGCAGCCCCAGCCCCAGGGTCAGGGCGATCTGGAGCGGCACCGCCAGCAGCAGCAGGGGCAGCCCGCCCCAGCTCATCTCCCCCAGCAGCACCAGCACGACGAGGAAGATGACGCCGGCGATGGCTTCGTGCAGCAGGGCCCCGAGCACCGCCGACAGCACCAGCAGCTCCGAGGGGAAGCGCAGCTTCTTCACCAGGCTGGCGTTCTCCGTGACCGCCGTGGCCGCGCGCACCACCCCTTCGTTGAGCGCCATCCACGGCAGCAGGCCGCAGAAGAGGAAGACGGCGAAGTTGCCGCTGCGTATG
Organism: Thermoanaerobaculaceae bacterium; assembly: GCA_963712665.1. GTDB lineage: Bacteria > Acidobacteriota > Thermoanaerobaculia > Multivoradales > UBA5704 > DATARR01. Next base: position 382,201 of record CAVQIV010000001.1, read on the forward strand.
CCCACCGGCGTGATCTTCATCACCGTCGAGAAGACGAAGGTGAAGAGCAGGAGCATCCACAAGGGCTGGACGAACGACCAGACGAGGCCCAAAAGCGAGCCGGCATAGCGCCCCTGGAAATCCCTCTTGACCAGCTCTTTGAGCAGGAAGAAATGATGTCGCACACGCATCTCCATGACCTGGACGGCGATCATCGCACAGTCGCCCGCCCTCTATGTAGAGGATAGTCAGCCCGCTTCAGATCTCCGTTGACAGGCCCGGGGCCGAGGGATAGTATTCTGGCCAAGCGGCTCATCCATGTCATTCTGACATAGAAAGCAACCAGGTAACCGTCTCATGGCTCAAATCGAGAAGATCCGTCAGATCCAACTCGTCGGGCGGAAGATCCGGGAGCTCCGCAAAGAGCGGAAGCTCACCCAGGTGGAGCTGTCCTCCCGCCTGGGGATCCAGCAGTCCGACCTCTCCCGCATGGAGAAGGGCGAGTACCGGGTCAGCCTGGACACGCTCTTCCGCATCCTCGCCGAGTTCAAGCTGAGCATCGGCGAGTTCTTCGAGGGCGTCGCGAAGGAGTCCATCACGCCGCGCGACGTCAAGCTCGTGCAGCACTTCAACGACCTGCCAGGCGACGCCCAGCGCGAGGTGGAGGACTTCATCGCCTTCAAACGGGCGCAGGTGCGGGTCGAGAGCAGGGAACCCGTCAGACCCGCGGCCCGGCTTGGTACGTCCGCGTTCCCCAGACAACAGAGCAGGACTTGGGTGGAGGACGAAGAATGACCCTCGCGACGAAAGTGGAGGCCGGGGCTTCTTTCGAGGAGCTCCGCAGCCGCGGACAACGGGAGCTCGACGCCGGCCGGCTCGAAGAGGCCGCGGAGATCCTCGAGACCGCCCTCGAGCTGGCCCGCCAGCAGGGCGATTCGCGCCTGATCGACACGACCCTGTGCAACCGCGCCGCCGCACTGATCGAGCTCGGGCGGGGCGACACCGAGCTCCCCCGCCTGCGGGAGATCCTGGTGCGCAACGGCGATCCCGTGAACTGCCGGGTGGCCGCCTACAACATCGCGCGCCACTACGAGCTCACCAAGAACTTCAAGAAGGCGCTGTTCTACGCCCGCATCACCCGCGACCGTTCCGAGCTGCTGGGCCGGCGCGACTGGCTGGCCTCCAGCCACAACCTGATCGGCAACACGCTGCTCGCGGAGAGCTTCGTCGAGCAGGGGGCCGCCGAGTACGAGCAGGCCCTGGAGCTGATCTCCGACGAGCCGAGCGCGGCCCGGGCGCAGATCCTGATCAACCTTGCCTACTGCCGCATCCTCCAGCGCCGGTATCCGGAGAGCTACCGTCTCCTCTACAGCGGCTTGGCGTTGCTGCGGCGTTGTGGCGCCCGCCGGTACGAGGCCTTGGCGCGGCTGAACCTCTGCTTCGCCCATCTCGAAACCGGCCGCTACCGCCATTCCCGGCGCCATGGCCTCGCGGCGCTGGCGATGGCGGAATCGATGGGCGATGTCACGACGATCAAGAACGCCCTCTACCTGCTGGGAGAGGTGGCCAACCTGAGCGGCGACATCGACGGCGCGCGCGACTACTTCACCCTGCTGCAACGCGAGTTCTTCCCGGAGGAAGGTTTCCTGCCGGAATTCCTGCTTGCCGTGGACATCCGTCAGCTCGTCAATCTGCATGCTTGAGGACAAGCTCATGAGAAGAAAGAATCTCCAGACTGTCCTTCTGGCCGCAGGGCTCGGGCTGTGCTTCGCGTTCGCCGGTCTGGCCGCCGACCACGAGACGGCCCTCGGCTCCGGGGGCGAGATCTACATGGTGCGGACCGGAACCTACGGCAGCCTCTTCCCCGGCAAGAAGGACTTCCCCCGCGACAGCGCGGTCCTCGCTCTCGACATCCAGAAGCCCGGCGCCGCTCTGCAGCGGATCCTGGTGCCGGGCACCAGCGGGACGGAGATCGAGATGACTCCGTCCGTGGTCTTCGAGGACGATTCGCAGACGGTGTTCCTGCTGTGGGGAAGCGCGATCAACTTCCACCCCACCCTGGAGCTCGCGGGTTTCGACGGCATCCGGTGGTCGAAGACGATCGACGTCGTCGGCAATCCGTTCGCCTCCAAGACCTCGCCCCAGTTCGCCATCACCCGCGACTCCTATGAGGAGCCGGGGGCGAGCGCGGACGATCCGGCCGTGACCCACCACCAGACCATCTTGCATCTGATCTGGCAGGAGGAGAACGCGGGCGGCCAGCTCCAGACGTTCTACTCCCCCATCATCATCAACGACGGCGTCTACATCGGCTTGAACCCGGTCTACAACCTGGACGACAACCTGCCGGATCGCTCCGCCGTCGTGTCAACGGACGTCCCGAGCGCCCTGGTGCGCGCTCCGGTCGTGCAGAGTGGACGGGACGACCGGACGGTCGTCATCACCCACGTCTCCGCCAGCACGGGACAGCTTGTCACCCTGGAGGTGGACGTGTTGCCGGCGCAGCTCAGCCAGCTCGCGGACGGCATGCGCTCCCACATCATCGACCTCGGCGCGCGTCTTTTCCCCCAAGACCTCCCGACGCTCGCGGAGAAGTGCCGCTCGCACATCATCGACCTGGGGAGGGCCTTCCACCCCGAGGTGATCCAGCCCATCGCCGATCAGGTCAAGGCCCAGATTCTTGCGGGCGACCCAGACGCTGGGCTCCAGTCCATGGCCGACGCGGTCCGCTCACACATCATCGACCTCGGAGCCAAGCTGTCGCGCCGCGGGCTGCGGTCGGTCAATCCGGATGCGGCGAAGATCGTGGAGATCGGCGATACCTCGGACTCGGTGACCCCGGGAGCTGAGAGGGCTTCCCTGCTCCAGTTCAGGGTCACCTCGACTCTGCCCGTCCCCACTGGAGGAACTGGAACGGTACGGATCTTCGTCTCGCAGACCGGCGAAAACCTGATCGTCTCCTGGGCTCAGGCGGATCGGGTCGTCTACCGCAACAGCCAGGGTTCGGGCTGGTCCGATCCCAAGGAGCTCCGCTTCTCGGACTCTCTGAACCTGGCCAAGGCCTATGACATCCTCGATCAGAAGGTCCGCAACCGGTGATCTAGCTCTCTGAGCTGATCGAAAGCGGCGTGGCCGCCGGCCGCGCCGCCAGGACCTCTCCTCCCGCTTCCCGTAGAGCCGCCTCGATCCTGCTCTTCCGCTCCGGCGGGCAGAGCATGGCGAGGCATCCTCCGCCTCCCGCGCCGCACGCCTTGCCGCCCCAGGCGCCGTGGGCCGCGGCCACCGCGAGGAGATTCTCCAGCGTGGGTGTCGAGATCCCCTTCGCCAGTTGCCGGCGGTAGCTCCACTCGCGGCTCATCAGCTCACCCACCCGGGGCAGGTCTCCCGCCTCCAGGGCGGGAACGAGCTCGGCGGCCGTCTCCGCAATGCCGGCGAAGAGACCCGAGACCTCGACCTCACCGTCCAGCCGGCGGCGCACCACCTGCCAGTTGTTGCCTGCCGAGAAGTGGCTCTGGCCAGAGTAGACAACGAGGAGGCTCGCGCCCAGACGATCCAGATGGACGTCGAGAGACCGGACCCGCTCGCCGCCGGGCTCGGAGCGGATCTCGAGGGCGCCTCCCAGGAGGGCCGGATAGTGATCCTGAAGCCCCGTGGGGAGACCCATGAGTCGGGCCTCGAGGTCGCGCGCCAGGGCCGCGAGCCGTTCCGGCCGGGAGCGGGGCCGCCCGAACGCCTCTTCGGCCGCGGCGAGGAACGCCACGGTCATGGCGGAGCTGGCCCCCAGCCCGCCACCCCGCGGTGATTCGCTGGCGAGGGAAGCTTCGAAGGGCGGCAGCTCCAGGGACGAAGCGATCACACCGATCAGCTCCGCTCCGGCGTGCTGCGCCAGCTCCGTCGCCGAAGGGGCCTCGATACGGCTCTCCCCTTGAAGGACAAGATATTTCCCATCCGCAGCCGGACGCAGCTTCACCGTGACGGCGAGGTCCACCGCCACGTTGACCGTGCGGGCCCCGGGATGGAGCAGGCCGAGAGGCCAGATGTCGAGGGTGCCGCCGCCGAAATCGACGCGGCACCAGGCCCGGACTACGACCATGGGCAAAAGACGAGCGTTAGCGAGCCACTTCGGAAGGAGGCGGCTGCGATGCGGCGGTGCCCACGGCGGTCCGGGTCTCTCCCTCGCGGCCAACGCCCGGAATGCGCAGGGTCTGGGCCAGCCGGGCGTCGCGCAGGCCAGCCCGCAGCTCGTCCCGGAAGGAGCGGAACGCCGCCAGCCGGGTGGTGGGGATGGGCTCGTCGCGCACGCTCTTGAGCGTCAGAGGATCGATCCAGTGGTCGCCGTGCTTCACCCGGTAGTCCAGATGCGGTCCGCTGGCGAGGCCGGTGGCGCCGGTGAAGGCGATGGTGTCCCCTTGCCGGACGCGGGCTCCCGAACGGATCCCCGCGGCGAACCGCGAGAGGTGGAGATAGGCCGTGACGTAGCCGCCGGGGTGCTGGACCTTCACCACGTTGCCGCCGCCGCGGTCCCAGCCGGCCATGGTCACGACGCCGTTGGCCGTGACCTGGACCGGCGTGCCCACCGGCGCGCCGTAATCGACGCCGTAGTGCGGCCGGTACTCCTTGAGCACCGGATGGAAGCGATGGAGGTTGAACGACGACGTGATGCGGGAGTAGCGCAGGGGCGAACGGAGGAACATCTTCCGCATCGGCCGCCCTTCGCCGTCGTAATAGACGCTGGCGTCGCCATAGCGGTAGGCCTCGTGCAGCCGGCCCTGGTTGTCGTAGGTCGCGGCGTAGATGGTGCCGACGTCGTAGAACCTGCCGTCGAGCTGGACCTCCTGGTACAGCACCTGGAAGCGGTCGCCCGCCTGCAGGTCCTTGGTGAAATCGAGGTCCCACTGGAACACGTCGGCCAAGCGATAGGCGAGGATCGGCGGACCGCCGGCGACGCGTATGGAATCCTCCATCGACCCCCGGAGGGTGCCCTGGATCGAGCGCATCTCGACCGACCGCGCGAAGGGTTGCCAGTCGCTCTGCCACAAGGCGCCGCGGCGGACCATCTCCACCCGGCCGCTGCCCTCGAGCGTCATCTCGAACGAGGCGAGCGTCGAATCGGGATTGAAAAAGGCCGAATAGTGGTTGCCGGCCTTGAGGCTGCGCAGGTCGACCTTCCGAGCCAGGACGTTGGTGGCATCGCGCAGCTCGACGCCCTCGAGGCCGAGCTTGGCGAACACGTCGGCCGCCGTCTCGCCGCGCAGGAGCTTGGACTCCACCGGCACCCGGGCGTGGTCGATCCAGCGGCTGGCTTCGTTGGGGAGGGTGATGCGTTGGGAGAACCGGGGAGTGGGAGGCAGCGGGTAGGGCGAGCGGTTGTAGGCTTCGAGGTCCCGCGTGCTGGAGAACAGGCCGGCTGCCAGGAGGGTCAGCCCGAGCGGCAGGAACCATCGGAGGGCTTTCGGGCCAAGACGTACCCAATTTGGCTGCATCCCGTGTAGACCTCCCGGGAAGAGGGTTTCAAGAGAGCTGGTTTTCAGCGGCAAACTCGGCCTTGGATACTACACGGGAGAGATGGGGGATGCAAGCCCCCGGAAGCTGGCTTAGCGCAGGAGATCCGCGATGATGCGGTCCGCGTCGTCGGGCAGCTTGCCGGAATAGACCGGCTGGCCATCTTTGACGACGAGGAGACCCGGCAAGGTGGAGACCTTGTACTTGCGGGAAAAGACGCCGTCCGGGTCCATGCAGACCGGGGCGCCGAACCCTCCCTTGCCAGCGAGGAAACCCTCCACGGCCTGGCGCTCCTCCTGGAAGTTCACGGTGACGACCCGGGCGCTCCCGCTCCAGCGCGAGGCGATGGGGTTGACGCGCTGGACGACGTCCCGCGAGCGCGGCGACCAGGAGGCCCAGAACACCACGATGGTGGCGCCCCGCGACAGATCGGCGTCGCTCAAACGCCCGCCGTCCAGACAGGAGAGGGTCACCGGCTGCTGAGCGCCCGCGAGGCGCACCAGGAGGGCGAGGGCCAGCAAGACGAGGGCCAGCGCTCCGCGCCTGGAGCCTGACCACGAAAGGGAGATCGTCTTCATGAGGGACCCCGTGGGGATGGAAGGCGGAAGCCGGTGAGGCGAGAGTCAGTGGGGGCGAGCCAGGCGGCGATGCTCGAAGCTGACGAGGATGCGGAGTCGCAGCCGGTCAGGAGCGGTACAGCGGCACGTCCGCTCCCGGACGATCCACAGCAGCTTGCGGGTGTAGTCGACCTTCTTCGCGCAGTCGTGGCAGTGACCGACGTGGTCCCGGAAGGGGGCCAGCAGCTCTTCTTCCATCTCGTTGTCGAAGAACAGGAACAGTGTATCGCTGACCTCTTTGCAGTCCATCGTCCTTCCTCCGCGACCCAGACATCTGCTACAGCTCCAGGGTGATGACTCTCTGCGCTCGACCCACCGGTTGAACCCCTCCAGTTCAACTCAGGTCCAGGCCGGGATATTTCCGCGGATTGCGCGTTACTTCGCGCTCCGGCTGCGCATCTTGGCGGGCTCGTCACCCTCTCGCAGGTAGCCATGCTCGCGGGCGAACTCCAGCATCGCGGCCTCCAGCAGACGCCGGCCGCGGTAGAGGCGGCTCATCACCGTCCCCACCGGGACCTCCAGGATGTCGGCGATCTCCTTGTAGGAGAAGCCTTCCAGGTCGGCCAGCAGGACCACCATGCGGTAGTCCGGCGGCAGCTTGTCCAGGGCCCGCTGGACGTCCTCGTCGAGGACGTTCTCCAGCAGCTCGTCTTCCGGGTTCTTGATCTGCCTCGCCGTGTCCTCGCTGACCTGGTTCTCGAAGGACTCTTCGATCTCGGCGAAATCACTCAGGGTCGGGGCCTGCTGCTTCTTGCGGTAGTTGTTGATGAAGGTGTTCTTCATAATTTTGAACAACCACGCCTTGAAGTTGGTCCCTTCCTCAAATTTATCGTAGTAGCGGTAGGCCTTGAGGTAGGTCTCCTGGACCAGGTCCTCGGCGTCCTCCGCGTTGCGCGTCATGCGGTAGGCCGTGTTGTACAAGGCATCCACGAACGGCATGGCCGCCGCCTCGAAATTCCACCCTTTCTGGTGGTCTACAGACTCTTTGGGCATGCTAACCCCCTTCGACATAACCTCTCTCCCCCCGCTTAGGGGTACGCACAGACGGTGCCAACGGTTCACACGCCGAATGAAACGACTCCCCTTCCCTCTCTGTGGAAGGAAAAGGGAACAGGGTGTCCTCGAAGAGAGACGGTCTCCGGGAAGATTGGACCAGGTGGTGAACGTCCTCTTTCGAGATCGGCGTCCCGCCTCCTCTTGAGAGAACCGCCGATTAGGCACCCGGGTGTGTCAGGAATGTGCCGAACCGGCCCGACACATTGTACACGAGCCGGAGGGCGATCAGAGGGCCACTGCTCGCCATACAGGTTCGCGGCTCGTAGCACCGCCGGAAGATCGGCATGCCGCAAGGCGTCGAGAGCGGCACTGTCGGTGACAAAAAACGCAAGCGCCATTCAGGAGATCGCCATCCCGAGCCCAACCTACTAAAGTATACTCAATGCGAGCCAAGATTCCCTGTTACGGCGATAAGGTGGAGGTCGCCGGAGAGTCCCTCACGGGATGACGAAACCGGCTCGTTCAAGAGCCGCTCCGCAGGGCTTGACAGGCCTTCTTTTTGTAGCTACACTTTGAAGGAGGTCGGAGTTGGTCGCATGGGATGCCGCGAAGCGCCAAGCCAACCTCCGCAGCCACGGCCTTGACTTCGTGGGCTGTGAAGCGGTCTTCGATCATCCGGTCGTCACCGTAGAAGACTCCCGGATGGCTTATGGAGAGCATCGAATCAACCTGCTGGGGTGGCTAGACGACCGTATCGTTCACATGACCTACACGGAACGCGGGGAGTGCATGCTCGTGATCTCCCTGCGGGAGGCAACCAAACATGAAGCCCGACAGTACTTCAAAGCCCTTTCCGGTCAGCCCTGAGGAGATTGCGGCTGCCATCGAGGCGGCGCCGGAGAAGGTCCACGATCCGGAGTGCTCTTATGACCCCAACGACCCAGCGGCAGTGGAGGAGTTCTGGAAGAACGCCACCGTGCGCCGCCCGGGCCAGCGAGGACCGGGTAAGAAAGCCAGGAAGGTCCTGCTCTCCGTGCGGTACAGCCCGGAGGTGGTGAGCTACTTCAAGTCCAGTGGCGAGGGTTGGCAGTCGCGGATGGACGAGGCCTTGAAGGAGTGGGTGGCAGCTCGCCGGACGGCTTGATCGTCCAGCGAGGACTCCCTACGGCAACGGCAGTAGGCTCTGCTTCGCCAGATTGATGAACGGCCCGGGGACAATGCCGAGGACCAGGGTCACCAGCGCGCAGAGGGCGATGGCTCCCACCAGGGCTGGGGCCTGGAGGGGTGTGGGGGTGGTCTGGTCCGAGTCCTTGAGGTACATGTAGAGGACGATGCGGAAGTAGTAGTAGAGCGAGATGGCGCTGGTGAGCACGCCGATCACCGCCACCCAGCCCCAGCCCGCTTTCACGGCCGCGGCGAAGAGGTAGAACTTGCCCACGAAGCCGCCGGTGGGCGGAATCCCGGTCAGCGCAATCATGAAGAGCAGCATCATGGCGGCCAGGAAGGGCGAACGCCGCGAGAGGCCCGCGTAGTCGGCGCAGGTCTCGCCCGCGTACTCCCGCCGCTCCAAGAGGATCACCGTGCCGAAGACCCCCAGGGTGATGAAGGTGTAGGCCAGGAGGTAGAAGAGGATGGACCACATCCCGACCTCCGAGACCGCCAGCAGGCCGATCAAGATGTAGCCGGCGTGGGCGATGGAGCTGTAGGCGAGCATGCGCTTGACGTTGTCCTGCGTCAGCGCCGCCAGGTTGCCCCAGATCATGGTGATCACGGCCACGATCGCCACGATGGTCTGCCACTCCACTCGCAGGGTGCCCAGACCCTCATAGAAGATGCGCAGCAGGATGGCGAACGAAGCGGCCTTGGAAGCCGCGGCCAGCCAGGCCGTCACCGGCGTGGGCGCGCCCACGTAGACGTCCGGCGTCCAGACGTGGAACGGCACGGCGGACACCTTGAAGAACAGACCCGCGGCCAGCAGCAGCCAGCCGAGCGGCACCAGTTGATTCCCCTGGGCGCGCTGAAGCGCCTCGGCGAGCTCGCTGAGCTGCACGGTGCCGGCGGCGCCGTAGAGCAGCGAGATGCCGTAGAGCAGGACGCCCGAGGACATGGCCCCGAGGATGAAATACTTGAGGGCCGCCTCGTTGCTCCGCCGCTCGCGCTTGAAGTAGCCGGCCAGCACGTAGCTCGCGAGCGCCATGGTCTCGAGCGAGATCCAGATGGTCAAGAGCGTATAGCCGCTGGCCATGAACATCATGCCCGAGGCCGCGAGCAGGAGCAGGGCATAGTACTCGGAGGCGCGGTAATTCCCCTCTTCGAGGAAGCGTACGGAAAGGAGCACGGTGAGCGCCGTGGCCACCAGCACCAGCAGCTTCATGAAGAAGGAGAAGCCGTCCAGCACGAAGCTGCCGCCCAGGATCAGGTGGCGCGGCCCGTTCATCACCGAGTGGACGCGCAGCAGCACGCCGGCGGTCAACGCGAGGCTCACGATCGTCACCAGCGCCGAGTCCCGGTTGCCCATGCCGCGCCCCACGGCGCCGAACACCAGCAGCAGGAGGCCTGCGGTGGCGAGCAGGATCTCCGGCGCGAGCAGCAAGTACTCTTGCAGGTTGGACACAGCTACTCCCCCGCCGCCGGAACAGGAGAGGCCGTGGCCGCCGCGGGGACGATCGGCGCGGCGGCCACGGCCGTGGCGGAGCTGCGATCGACCTTCGCCACCACGTAATTGACCGGCTTCTCCAGCACCTCCAGGAAGGGCTTCGGGTAGAGGCCGATCCAGAAGCAGAGGATGATCAGCGGCGCGAGATAGAGGATCTCCCGCCGGTTCAGGTCCTGCAAGCCCCGGTTTTCCGGATTGGTCAGGGGGCCGAAGAAAACCCGCTGATACATCCACAACATGTAGGCCGCGCCCAGGACGATGCCCAGCGCGCCGATCACGCCCCACCACCAGACGCGGCTGAAAGCCCCCACCAGGATGGTGAACTCGCCGATGAAGCCGTTGAGCGGCGGCAGGCCAATGGACGACATGGTGATGATGAGGAAGACGATGGCGTAGAGCGGCATCACCTGCGACAGGCCGCCGTACTCGGCGATCGCCCGCGTGTGCCGCCGCTCGTAGATGATGCCCACGAGAAGGAACAGCGCGCCGGTCGAGAGGCCGTGGTTGATCATCTGCAGCACGCTGCCGTTGACGCCCGGCCCGTTGAGCGCGAACATCCCCAGCATGACGAAGCCCAGGTGGCTGACGGACGAGTAGGCCACCAGCTTCTTCATGTCCTTCTGCGCCATGGCCACCAGCGCGCCGTAGACGATGCCGATGATCGCCAGCGCCGCCACCCAGGGGAGCGACTTCCGGGTGGCGTCGGGCAGGATGGGCAGCGAGAAGCGGACGAAGCCGTAGGTGCCCATCTTCAGCAGGACGCCGGCGAGGATCACCGAGCCTGCCGTGGGCGCCTCGACGTGCGCGTCCGGCAGCCAGGTGTGGAACGGGAACATCGGCACCTTGATGGCGAAGCCCACGAAGAAGGCGAGGAAGATCCAGAGCTGGAGATCGGGCGGAATGGAGGCGCCGATCTCGTGGAACTGGATGATCGAGAAGGTCGCCGGATTGCCCAGCCCCTTCCAGCCGAAGAGGCCGCTCGAATTGTAGAAGTAGAGGGCCAGGATGCCCAGCAGCATCAGGACCGAGCCCACCAGGGTGTAGAGGAAGAACTTGATCGCCGCGTAGAGCCGGCGCGGGCCGCCCCAGATGCCGATCAGGAAATACATCGGCACCAGCATGACCTCCCAGAAGACGTAGAACAGGAAGAAGTCCAGCGCCATGAACACGCCCAGCATGCCCGTCTGGAGGAGGAGGAGGAAGACGTAGTACTCCTTCTCGCGCTCGTGAATGGCCTTCCACGAGGAGAGGAAGGCGATCACGCCTAGGAGCGTCGTCAGCAACACCAGCAGCAGGGCGATGCCGTCGATCCCGAACTCGTAGCGCACACCGATCGAGTCGATCCACGACGCGCTCTCGCGGAACTGGAACAGCTCGCCGTTGCGGTCGAACAGGAACCAGAGCGGCAGCGACACCAGGAAATCGACGAACACGAAGCCCGTCGCCACTTTCCGGATCAACGCACCCTGGCTGCTCTTCATCCCGGAGATGATGAACAGCGCCCCCACGAGGGGCAGGTAGGCGATGATCGAGAGGATCGGAACGTTGTGCATGGCTCCCCCTGGATGCTTCCTGAATGCCTAGCCCCGGTGCAGGACCATGTAGACGACCACCAGGGCGAACATGCCGGCCGCGAGCACCAGCGCATAGTTGTAGACGTAGCCCGTCTGCAGACGGCGGAACAGCTTGGAAAACGTGTCGAGGATCGCGGCCACGAGATTGACCAGGCCGTCCACCACGTACTTGTCGAAGAACCCCGAGATCATGGCGAAAGCCACCGTGAGGTTGCGCGCGCCGTGGACCAGCACACCGTCGATGAACCACGGCGTCGAACCGTGTAGAGCAGCCGGGCCAGCCCCCAGGTGCCGGCGATCACCGTCTTGTCGTACAGCTCGTCGACGTAATACTTGTTGGCGAACACGAGGCGGACGGCCGGCATGCGGCGCTCCCAGGCCTCGTCCGCCGACAATCCCCGGGTGCCGCCGAAGAGCCGCATGGCAAGCGCGATGCCCCCCAGAGCGATCGCCACGGCGACGACGATCAGGATGACGTTGAAGAGCACCGACGCCTCGTGCCCCTCGGTCGTGCGGCCGGCGATCGCATAGACCACCGGCTGGAGGAAGTGGTGGAAGACATTCCATTTCTCCACCGGCAGCCCGACGAAGCCCGAGAAGATCGCGCCCACGGCCAGCACCCAGAGCGGCACGGTCATCGACGGCGGCGACTCGTGGAGGTGGTGCTCCTGCTCGTGGGTGCCGCGGAACTCGCCATGGAACGTGAGATTAACGGCGCGGAACATGTAGAAGGCCGTCAACGCCGCCGTAATGAGACCGACCGTGTAGAGCGTCCAATGCCCGCCGGCCGCCGCGGAGTGGAGGATCTCGTCCTTGCTGAAGAAGCCGGCGAGCCCCGGAACTCCGGCGATGGCCATGGAGCCGATGACGAAGGTCTTGTAGGTCTGGGGCAGATGTTTCTTGAGGCCGCCCATCTTCCGCATGTCCTGCTCGCCGCCCATGGCGTGGATGACGGAGCCGGAGCCGAGGAAGAGGAGGGCCTTGAAGAAGGCGTGAGTCATGAGGTGGAAGATGGCCGCCGCGTAGGCGCCCACGCCCGGCCGCCAGGAACATGTAGCCGAGCTGGGACACCGTCGAGTAGGCGAGCACCTTCTTGATGTCGGTCTGCGCCAGGCCGATGGTGGCCGCGAAGATCGCCGTCAAGGCGCCGATGATGGCCACGAACATGCCGATGTTCGGCGCGAGCTGATAGATCACGTTCGAGCGCACCACCATGTAGACGCCCGCCGTCACCATGGTGGCGGCGTGGATGAGGGCCGAGACCGGCGTCGGGCCTGCCATGGCGTCCGGCAGCCAGACGTAGAGCGGGATCTGCGCGCTCTTGCCCGTGGCGCCGATGAACAGGCAGAGGGCGATGAATCCGGCGAGCGTGAGACCGAAATGGCCGGGGCCCGTCAGCAGCGACGGGTTCTGCGGCGATCGCGCGGGAAGAGCTCGCTGTACTTGAGCGTGCCGAACTGCGAGACCAGGGCGAACAGCCCGAGCACGAAGCCGAAGTCGCCCACCCGGTTGGCGATGAACGCCTTGCGCCCGGCGTAGGGCGGGAACTCCTCCTTGTAATAGAAGCCGATGAGCAGGTAGGAGCAGAGACCCACGCCTTCCCAGCCCACGAACATCACCAGATAGTTGTTGCCGAGGACCAGCAACAGCATCATCCCCATGAACAGGTTGAGATAGGTGAAGAAGCGCTGGAATCCCTCCTCGTGGGCCATGTAGCCCACCGAGTAGACGTGGATCCAGAAGCCCACGAAGGTCACCACGAAGAGCATCACGCACGACAGGGGATCGATCTGGAAGCCCATGTCCACGGTGAAGTTCTTCAATCCGTTCGCGACGGTGAGCAACGGACCGGAGGGAACCCAGGAGTAGACCTCCTGCTCGAACGGCTTGTCGGCGGCGTGCTCGGGGCTCCCCAGGTAGCTCGCAATCACCAGGAAGCCGAGCAGCGTCGCGAGCGCCACGCTGCCGCAGGCGATCGCCGCGACCGCCTTCTTGTTGATGCGGCCCCGCAGCAGGAAGCCGTTCAGGAGAGCGCCCAGGAACGGCAGGACGGGGATGACCCAGAGCAGAGCTTTCATTCCGTTCATCGGGCTTATCCCTTGAGCTCCGAGGCCTTGTCGAGCGCCGTGGTCTCGCGCAGGCGGAAGTAGGCGATGAGGATGCCGAGCCCCACCGCCGCCTCGCCGGCGGCGACGGTGATGGTGAACACGGAGAAGATCTGTCCCGTCAGGTCCGAGTGCTGGTAGGAGAAGGCGATGAGGTTCAGGTTCACCGAGTTGAGCACCAGCTCGATGGACATCAGCACGGTGATCATGTTCTTGCGCGCGGCGATCCCGAAGATGCCGATGGCGAAGAGCAGGAAGCTCACCACCAGGTAGTGCGTCGTCGTCACCGGAAACATGGAAAGTCTCCTATTGCCGTCTGCCCAACACCACCGCGCCGATCATCGCCACCAGCAGGAAGAGCGAGGCGATCTCGAACGGCAGGAGCTGCTGCTGGAAGAGACTCAGGGCCACGGCCTGAGGATTGCCGGCCTGCCCCTTGACCACCCCGAGCACCTCAGGCCGTGCCAGCGCCGGGCCGCCGAACTGGACGTGAACGAAGAAATATCCGAACAGGGCCAGCAGCGCCACCGCAAGCGCCGCCACGAACGGCGTCTGACCATGAAACAGTTTCAGATCCGGCAGCTTGTGGAGGTTCACCAGCATGATGACGAAAAGGAACAGCACCATGATGCCGCCGCCGTAGACGAAGATCTGCACGATGCCCACGAACTCGGCGCTGCGCAAGAGGAAGAGCACTGCCACGGCGAGGAAGGTCACCAGCAGCGAGAGCGCGCCGTACATGGGGCTGCGCAGGGTCACCACGCCGAGCGCCCCCACCACCGCCAGGGCGGCGAAGAGATAGAACAGCAGGTCCGCGCCGTGCGCCGTCAGGAATTCCATAGGCTAGGCGATCTCCTCGTCCGTATAGGCGGGCCGCACCTTCCACTCCTGCAACTCGTCCATGTCCACATAGAGGTTCTGCCAGCGGTCGTAGGAGGCGAGCTCGTAGGTCTTGGTGGTGAGCCAGATCGACTTCGGCTCCGTGGGGCACCCCTCCTCGCAAAGGCCGCAGAACATGCAGCGCTGGACGTCGATGTCGAAGCGGTCCAGGAGCTTCTCTTTTTTGTTCGTCTCCGGGTTCACTTCCTGGTGCCAGTCGATGTAGATGATGTCGATCGGGCAGTCGCGGGCGCAGATGGTGCACTTGATGCACCGGTCCTCGTCCAGCCGGAACATGCCGCGGAAGCGGTGCGCGGGCTCCCAGCGCTCCTCGGGATACTGCACCGTGACCTTCTTCTTGAACAGATTCTTGAAGGTGATCCCCAGGCCCGCGAACAGGTCCAGGAGCATGATCTTGTCGGCGAATCTCTTGAGTGCGCTCAATGGAAGCCTCCCGAAATCCACAGCTTGACGAGGCCCGTGACGAAGATGTTGAGCAGGGCGAGCGGGATCATCCACTTCCATCCCAGGTCCATGAGCTGGTCGAACCGGTAGCGCGGGAACGTGCCGCGGAACCAGATGTAGGCGAAGAGGAAGAGGATGGCCTTGAGGATGAACCAGATCGGCCCGGGGATCACGGATAGCCACGGCAGCCAGTGCGGGAACGGCGCCATCCAGCCGCCGAGGAACAGCGTCGTGGCCACCGCCGAGATGACGATCATGTTGGCGTACTCGCCGAGGAAGAACAGGGCGAAGCGCATGCCGCTGTACTCGGTGTGGAACCCCGCCACCAGCTCCGACTCCGCCTCCGGCAGGTCGAACGGGTTGCGGTTCGACTCTGCGACCCCGGCCACCAGATAGATGAAGAAGCCCACGATCTGCGGGAAGAGATACCAGACGTGCTGATCGCGCTGCGCCTCGACGATCCCCACCAGCGACATGGTGCCGGCGAGCATCAGCGGACCCACGAGAGCAAGTCCCTGGGGCACCTCGTAGGAGATCATCTGCGCTGCCGAGCGCAGGCCACCCATCAGCGAGAACTTGTTGTTCGACGCCCAGCCGCCGATGATGAGGCCATAGACGCCGATGGTGGCCAGGGCGACGATGAACAGCAGCCCGGCGTTGACGTCGGTGATGAACCAGTTGAGGTGCCCGAGCTCGCCTTCCCGCGGCCCGATGGGGATCACCGAGAAGATGATGAACGCCGGCCCCACCACGAGACAGGGGGCGAGGACGAACGCCCACTTCACGGCCCGGCGGGGGAGCGTGTCCTCCTTGACCAGCAGCTTCATCACGTCCGCGATGGGTTGCAGGAGACCCCACGGTCCCACCCGGTTGGGGCCGAGCCGCGCCTGCATGTAGCCCAGGATCTTGCGCTCGGCAAAGGTGAGATAGGTGATGAGCGGCAGGATGCCCACGAAGAGCAGGATCACGATCTTGATCACCGGCGACACCGCGCCGTAGAAGAGCGTGTCGCCCACCGCGCGATGGATCGACTCGAGGAACCCGGGCATCAGCGGTCGACCTCTCCGAGCACGATGTCGGTGGTGCCGATGATCGCCACCAGGTCGGCGATCAGCGCCCCCTTGCACAGCTCGGGAACGGACTGCAGGTTGACGAACGACGGCGGCCGCACGTGGCAGCGGTAGGGGTTGGGCGTGCCGTCACCCACGATGTAGAAGCCGATCTCCCCCTTCGGGCCTTCGATGCCGTGATAGACCTCGGAGTCCTTGGCGGCCTTCATCACGCGCGGCCGCTTGGCCATGATGGGACCTTCGGGGAGCTTCTCCAGGCACTGCTCGAGGATGCGGTTGGCCTGCCGCATCTCCTCCATGCGCACGAGATAGCGGTCGTAGGTGTCGCCGTTCTTGCCCACGGGCACGTCGAACTCCACCTCGGGATAGGCCTCGTAGGGCATGGCCTTGCGCAGGTCCCAGGCAATACCGCTGCCGCGCAGCATGGGACCGGTGATGCCGTAGTCGATCGCCGTCTCCGGATCGAGCACGCCGATCCCCACCGTCCGCTTCTTCCAGATGCGGTTCTCAGTGAGCAGGCCCTCGTACTCGTCGACCCGCGGCAGAAAGCCGTCGCACGAATGCGCGGCAGGTGTCCACCCAGCCTACGGGCAGATCGTGGGGCTGGCCGCCGGGGCGCATGCAGTTGAGGGTGAGCCGCGCGCCGCAATACTGCTCGAAGAGGTCGAGGATCAGCTCGCGCTCGCGGAAGGTGTAGAAGAACGGCGTCATGGCGCCGATGTCGATGGCATGAGTGGCGAGCCACAGGAGATGGGACGAGATGCGCTGCAGCTCCGCCAGCATGACGCGGATGTAGCGCGCCCGCGGCGGCACCACGAGGCCCATCAGCTTCTCCACCGCCCGCACGTAGGCGAGGTTGTTGGTCGCCGCCGCCACGTAGTCCATGCGGTCGGTGTGGGGGACGTTCTGGAAGTAGGGGTGGAGCTCGAAGAGCTTCTCGGTGCCGCGGTGGAGATAGCCGATGATGGGATAGCAGTCGATGATCCGCTCGCCGTCGATCTTGAGCTTCAGCCGCAGCACGCCGTGGGTCGAGGGATGCTGCGGGGCCGAAGTTGAGCTCCATCTCCTCCGACGGTTGAGGAGCGTTGTCCCCCAGGCTCAGCGTCGTCGAACGGCTGGACGAAGGGCTGGCTCATGACGGCTTCTCCGCGGGAGTCGCAGTCACTGGCTCGGCGGCTTGGCCGGCTTCCAGCCCGTACCGGTGCCGGCCACGGGGCCGGCCGTCTCCTCGTAGTACTCGGGATAGATGGCCGAGCCGGTGTCGATCCCCTCCACCGGGAAGTCCTTGCGCAGCGGGTAGCCGTTGAAGCCCTCCCAAAGGAGGATGCGGCGTCATGTCGGGATGGCCGGCGAAGCGCACGCCGTACATGTCGTAGACCTCACGCTCCGGCCAGTTGGCGGCCCGCCAGACTGCGCAGACCGTGGGCACCGGCGTCGTCTCGTCGGTCGTCACCTGCAGCCGGATGCGGCGGTTCGCCTCGAAGCTGTGGAGGTGATAGACGACGTCGAAGCGCGGCGTCCGCTTGGGATAGTCGGCGCCGCAGACGTCGATGAGATAGGTGAAGCTTGTGCTTCGACTTCAAGGACGCAGCCACCTCGGCGATGGCGTCACGCTGAATCTGGAGCGTCAGATCGCCGGCAAAGGTGCGGGCCGACTCGATGCGCTCTCCGAACTCCTCCTTGAGAGCCGTGGCCAGGGGATCGTCCGCCGGCGTCCTTCCACTCGGGGACGATCGGGTCCGCTCCCAGAGCGGCTTGTTGGGATCGTCCTCCGGCGGCTTGGGCTTTGCCGCGGCCGGAGCGGCAGCGTTCCTGCCGCAGGAGCCGGCTGGCCCGCGGCAGCCGCAGCGGCCTTCGCTGCAGCGGCAGCCTTGGCCTTCTCCAGAGCGGCGGCTTTGGCAGCAGCCTTCGCCTCGTCGTCCACGGCCGGAGCCGGCGCGGCCGGCGCAGGAGGCTCGGGCGTTCCGGCGGGCTTCTCCGGCTTGTCGCTCATGCGCGGACCTCGGACCCAGCCGCAACGGCCTTGGGCTTGCCCACGGTCATGCGGTCGATCTTCGTTGCAGGTGGAGGAGACCCCAGAGGAGGGCCTCGGGGCGCGGCGGGCAGCCGGGCACGTAGACGTCCACCGGGATCACCCGGTCGACGCCCTGGGTCACGGCGTAGGTGCCGATAGGGACCGCCGCAGGTGGCGCAGGCGCCCATGGCGATGACCCACTTGGGCTCCGGCATCTGGTCCCAGAGCCGGCGCACGATCGGGCGGCCATCTTCTAGGTCACGGTGCCGGCCACGATCATCAGGTCGCTCTGGCGCGGCGTGGCGCGGAAGACCTCGGCGCCGAAGCGCGACATGTCGTAGCGGGGATCGAGCACGGCCATCATCTCGATGGCGCAGCAGGCGAGGCCGAACTGCATCGGCCAGATGGCCGACCGGCGCGCCCAGTTGAAGATCTTGTCGTACGGTCGTGGTGAGGACGTTTGCCTCGACCGAATCCTCAAGCCCAACGCAGCGCCCCCCGATTCCAGATGTAGACGTAGCCCGCGATCAGGATGACCAGGAAGACGGCCATCTCGATGAACCCGAAGAGCTCCAGTTGGTCGAACATCACCGCCCAGGGGAAGAGGAAGATGGTCTCGACGTCGAAGACGACGAAGAGGACGGCGATCAGGTAGTAGCGGATGCTGAAACGGTGGTCATGGGCGAAGGTCTCGGGCTCGTTGCCGCACTCATAGGGGTCGAGGTTGGTGGCGACCGAGCTGCCATGCCGCAGCAGCTTGGCCGCCATCAGCGAGACCACCAGGAAGCCGATGGCCACCAGGGTGAACACGAAGATCGGCAGATAGCTCGCCATGGTTTGAGCGCCTTCACCTCCGTAGATTCAGCCGGGAAACTCCTTTCGCCGAGAACCAGGTCGTATTCTTACCCGGGGGCTGGGGGGCGTGTCAAGGAAGGTGCGCCCCTAACTACTCCCAGTTATCCACGTCCCCTCTACTCGGGGGTGCACCCATGGGATTCCGCCGGGGTGGGAGGAAGAGGAGTCGGGACGGTGTCTGGATCCCTATCTCCCAACAGATCCCCCGAAGAGGAAGGACGGGATTTTGGAAGATCCTCCGGTTCCCCCTCGGCAGGAAGATCCTCTAGGTAGGGAAGGGATGGCACTCCGGCCTCTGTGCACAACTCGTCCAGCGTTGCCGTTGAGCCATCGTCTAAGAGTACGTCTCCCCGGACAATGAACCGAAGTCCCCAAGCCAAAGGAGGGCCGCGCCTCTCCGGGTGCTGCGCAAGATCTACCAGAAGGGCGCGATCGGCCGACGTGGCCCGTCGGGCCAGATGGCGGGCCAGGGCTGGCCAGAGGGGGTCAAGCTCAGCCCCATAGCGAGCCAGCGCGGTGTCGAGCTCTTTGCCGTCCAAATCGGGGCACAAAGAGAGGCGGCAGGCAGCGGAAAAGAGGTGGACTTCCGGAACAGAGCTCAAAGGTGATTCATATGCCCAAATTGCCCTGGAGCCTATACGCCCCCACGCGAGAATCTCTTCTCGCGCAAAACTCTCAAGCGTTTGCCTCGGAGAAGACTCTAAGCGAGAACGGAAAACCATATCATCAACTAACTCGCAAACCAGATCGTATATGAGGAGCCTTCTTAAATCTCCAGCAAAATTTGCAATTGGATAATGGACAAGAACTCCATCTAGCCCACGTGCCGATACGCGAGCAAAGTAATCCGCCAACTTGCCAGCTATTTCGTTAGTGAAGTAGCCAGCTAGGTAAAAAGCCATCTCGCGAGCAATTGCGTGGGAAAAATCATTTTCCCGAACCTCGCCTACTATGCGGCGAACAATGCTGCCAACCACATCTTTCTCTCTTTTCCTTGCAGGTGAAGATTGGATCAAACGAATTAATTCAGCTCGCGAAAGTCCGCTTGCGATCGCTGACTGAAGCCTTAGACCCAATAAGCGTCGGTCACCTGGCCAGAGCTGAAGTAAACCGAGGGTCAATGGCTCTTTTGGCCAGATTGGGGGCCCACCACATAATATCCTGCCTGCCGCCACCGAAAGAGCACTCGAAACTGCAGAACCTTTGAGCTGTTCTAGAATGGCCCTACTTACCGGAGATTTCGGAAGAGAAGGCGACGCCGCAATAGCCATTGAGTCAAGGAGGGCGCAGCAGCGTAGCCACGCCACCCATCTAGCGCCTGGAGCGGCATTTAGGAGACCTTGAGCGAGAGCCCGCTTCCGATCCACTTGCTGACTTGCCGACCAGCATTGTGAAAAACTATCAACTTCCCGAAACCATTTCCTTATCACTTCAGGCAACCATAGCTTGTTCCACTTTTCAAAGCTCCGGTTGCCCCCCAAGCCATCAGCAAAGATGGTTCCGACGAAGGCAAGTCCATCAGGTCGACCGCTCATCAGAGCTTCCAGAACCGGCTCCAGTCGATCCGGACTCTGTTTTTCGATCAAGGCTGCCCAAAGCCGTAATGTCTCCCACCAGTCCAAGTCTCCTTGGCGTGAGAACTCTCGGATCCGATCCTCGGCGCCTTCAATCGTGGCATTGAGATGCCAGGCAGTGAGATACTCCTGAAAGCTCAAGTGAGTAAAGGTCAGTGTGCCATCGGCACGGTCTGTAAGTAGGCCGGCCGGCCCTGCCAACCAAGCCAGGAAGCCCAGCCTTTGCTTTGATCCCCAATCCGAAGGCAGGAGTGTCGCCATTCCTTCCCAGTCGCGCACGATGCGGGACCGACTGTAATCCTTATATCCGTCATCCTGAAGGGCAAAAGCGAGCGCCGCGATAACCCGCTTGCGCTCCTCACTATCCTCAGGCCGCCACTGCTCATGAGTGAGGAGTGCTCCCTCTTCGGCCTTCCGGTCAGGAAGGGCAGTAAGAAGATTGTCGATGCACGCGTCGTAGAGGAGGTGGCGCTTGTCGGGTAGGGGGCGTGAGCGACTGATGAGGAGCATCATCGTAAGCAGCAGGGCCGTGCGGGCCAGGGCCTGCGGCTCCGGGGCTCGCTCCAGTGCGCTCCAGAACCTCTCGGCTTCTCGGGTCGCCGCCACCACGTCGTCGCCATAGCACTGGAGGAAAAATCGGCGGGCGAAAGCCTGGATCTCACCGTCTGCCAGGGGCTGGACGTCGAGCACATCGAATCCCTCGGCGTGGGACGGTCGCCCTTCGCCGTAGGGACGACTGGTTACCACGGCGAGCATTCGGGGGCACTTCGTCAGTAGCCCGACGAGCTTCTCGCGTAGCTCCTCACCTAGTTTGCCAGCCTCGTCCCACCCGTCTACGAGGAGGATAGGCCGCGCACCGTCTCCGGCTTCCAGCGCTTTGCGCAACTCGCCTTCCCAACCGGTTCCCATCCGCTCCCCCGCCCAGGCGTCGAGGAACGACACGAGAGACCGTCCCGCACCGCGGCAGCCGGGGGATTGCCAATAACGGGTGAGGTCGCGGACCACCAGCATCAGAGGCAGCGCCCTCTCTTCGGTGAGAAGCCTGCGGAAGGTCCACCGCATCCAGGTGGTCTTCCCCGCCCCTGCGGCGCCTCGGATGGCGAGAGGGCGACTGCGGGCCAAGAGGTCTTCCGGCGTGATTGGCATGCCTCGGTCCGTCTCGGAGATGCTGAACCTCTCGGCTAGACGCAGCGGCTGATACATATCGTCCAAACCAGCCTCGATGGGCTTGCCAGCGCCACCGGTTTGGGCCACACCGACCGGTGCGAGATCCCAGCGGGAGAAGGATGCGGCAAGGCTCAGACGATAGGCCCGCACGAAAGCAGCCGAGTCAGCCGGGGCCTTGCTCTTTGTCGCCTTGCTTTTCTTGGGCTCGAACCCGGGTGGCAGATCAAGATGCTGGCGATACCCTTCAGGTTCCACAGGATCTGGAACGAACGCTCCGTGTCGGATTTCGCCCTCCGTCCGGCCGCGCGGATCGTAGATCAGGCTTCGGGCGCGGATCTCCTTCTTTCCCGTATCCAACTCGATCAGCCGCAGGGAGAGCGGCTCGTCTTCCGGGAGCTTGTCCGCCTTCAGGGTGAGACTTCCCGCCGAGAGCACGGCGGCCCGGCCCTTGGCTCCCCGCCGCCAGTCCCAGCTCTGTTCGTCTTTAGCATGGTGATGGCCATGGAGGATGAGCTGAACGTGCGAGTCCTCGACGATCGCTTTCAGATACTCGCCCCCCTCGAAACCGATAACGTCACCCTCGTAACGCGACGCCAACTCTGGAGGCAGCCCCTTCTTCTCAATCTCTCGCCGCCACTCTGCGAGGTTCGCGGGCACGGTGACCACAGGATTGTGGTGGACGGTAATGATCTTCAGCAGGCTGGATCTCTCGGGCATGCGCCACTCCGCCATCAGCGCCTCGGCCTGCTCCCGGCTCAGGAGGCCAACGTGATCGGCCGGACGATGCGACTCCTTCTCGCAGGAGCTCAGCGCGGCCACGGAGAGGTGGAGATCCGGAAAGTCGTAGAGGAAGGCTCCCCGACCCAAGGGGAGGGCCACCTCGGCGAGATCCTTGACGCCGTAGAAGCTGTGGAGGAACTCCTCATAGCGCCCCAGTTTCACGGCGTCGAGCCGCTTCCGGAGCTCGGCCTCGTCAAAGCCTTCCTCTTCCTGATCGGCCGCCACCTTCTTGCAGGCGGGCCAGGAGACGTCATGGTTGCCAGGCACGAAGACGAACCGCCGGCGGTCGAGCCCCAGCTCTCCTGCCAGGGCGGCGAGGAACAGCTCCCCTTGCTTGAACTCCACAGGCTTGCCCGACTCGGCCACGTCGCCCGTCACCGCCACGAGATCGATGCGGGAGCCCTTGGCGAAGCTCCCCCTTGCCGCTTCGAGATCCTTGAAGAAGGCCTTCCCGAGCTTCGTAAGGTCCTCACCCTGAAAGCGGCTGTGAGCACCAAAGTGGAGGTCGGAGAGATGCAGGAGGAGCATGGAAGGCCTCAAGAGTCGTTGGTTGTCCAGTCTGTGACGAAGTAATTCTACCCCAGTCTCAGAAACTCATGGTCCCTTATCGTCCGACTAAGATGCATAAGATTGGGCAAGCTCCGTTGAAGAGAAACCGGAGGTTGGATCGTCTTACGTCGGCGGCGGGCCCGCCGTCCAAGGCAGAGGAGAGAGACAGGCCGGAGAGAGAGCCTCCTGCGTCGGCTGGCCGGCGTCCATCGTCGATCGGCCGGCGCCGGTGAGCCTTTGGCCGACGCTCGCGCGCCTCTCGCAAACGCCGGCGAGCCTCTGGCCGGCGCCGGCCGGACCCTGGTGAGCGTCGGCCGGACTGTGACAGACGCCGGCCAGTCGTTCGCGAACGTTCAGCGGTCCATGGCGAACGTCGGCCAGTGGCTCGCCGGCACCGGCCGATCGACGACGGACGCCGGCGAGACGCGTTTCGATGAGGAGCGTTGGACGCCGGCCAAGGACGACTGCGTGGTGACCAACTACGAGTGAGAGCCTGGGCTCGGCCGGCGGAGCCCCAGCACCTCCAGATCGAGCACCTCTCCCGGATCGACCCCCTTGGCCTGGACGAGGACGCGGATCTCCTCGCCCATCCCCTCCCCATCCAGCAGGGCCATGGCGCCGTGGCGGGTGGCGACGTCGGCGCCCTGGATTTCTTCGAAAAGGCCGCAGGTGGTGAGCCAGAGGGCCTGGCGGGTGAGGGCCACGGTGGTGAGGCCGGCGGCTTCGCCGGTGCGGATGAGGGTGGTGAAGTCCACGTGAGCCGTCAGGTCCTGCTCTCCCACCTTCACGAAGGGATTTCGGTGGACCCGCTGACGGGTGTAGCACGCCAGGGTGCCGTGGAGCCGCACTCGGGGATCGAAGAGGCGCTCCCGCTCGAAGCCGTAGTCGCACGTCACCAGCAGCCCCCGACCCAGCCGCCGCGCCAACTCTCCGTAGAGGGGACCCCATCCCGGAGCCACGTCCGCCACCTGACCGGCCTCAAGGGGGATGTCGGGATTCCGCAGCAGGTTCAGCAGGGCGGGGTCGGACACTTCTCCCTCCTTCCAGACGAACGCCCCATCCTTATCTATGTCCACCCACATCTCCCCCACCGTGCCATCCGCACGCCCGACGAGGCGGTGGACCGGCAGCGCGTCGAAGAGCTCATAGGAGAAGATCAGCCCTTCGATCGCCCTCTCCCCGATCGCCTCCAGGCTCCCCACCCGCTCCACTCCCGCCGGAACTGACCGGGCCACCCGGTCCCAGGCACGGACCCGCCTCGGTCTTCCCGACGATGGGGCCCTATCCAATAAGGTAGAGACCACGTTCTCCAGATGCACCCCAGTCCCGAACCCTGCCTCGAACATCTCCGCCGGCTTCCCCACCGCCCTGTCCAGCCGGCCGAGGAGCCGGGCGGTCACACGTCCGAACAGGGGCGAGAGCGAGGCGCCGGTGACGTAGTCCCCGGTCTCGCCGATGGGGACGTCCTCCCGGCTGTAGTACCCGCCCTCGCCGTAGAGAGCTTCCTCCATGAAGGTGGCGAAGGGGAAGGGGCCCTGGGTGCGGATGAGGGACTGGAGGCGGGGGGTGGGGGGCATAGGGCGGCCGCACTACTCCTGCTGCTCGAGAATCCGTTCCAGCTCAGCCACCGCATCGAAGTCTCTAGGGCGTCCCGCGTCCCTCTTGGCTTGAATCAGTCTCTTGAGATTGAGAATCCGACACTCCAATCCGAAGATTTCAATCGCTAGAGAGTCGGGGAGCAAGGTCTCGTAGGTCCCCCCACCAGCGATCTCGCCGAGGACGTCGAGGTCTCCATGATCTGTAACCAATGTGAAGTTCAGACCACGACGAATCGTCTCCGCATCCCACAGGAAAGGTAGCCCTGGAGGCGCACCTCGGAGATAGGGATGAAAGGGAGCCAGTGCCCCCGCCAGTCGCTGGATGTTGTCGGCACTACGAGCATAGACGATGTCGAGATCCTCCGTCAGCCGGGCCGAGCCGTGAAGGATCGCGGCAAAGCCGCCGACAATGATGAACTCGACACCCGAAGTATCCAGGGCTCGGAGGAGCTGTTCATAACCCGTCACTTTTTCTTTCTCGCTTCCCGCCCAGCCCTACGTAGCTCATCCGCCATCCGCTGGAGATCCATCAGCTTCAAGGCCCTCTCGGTGTAGGTCAGCTTCAGGTTCTCGCGAATCAAAGTGACGTCCACGTCCTTCTTGTAGGCTTCGATCACGGGATCAGGCGGGAGGTCTAGGGGGAAAGGGGACATTGGCGTTCCTTTAGGATTCGCGACGGTCCCGGATGATGGTCTCCGAAACGGGTTCTCCCTGAACGACGATGCCCCGCAAGCCCTTGGGCTTCCCGCCGTGCCACTCCACTGCCCTCTCTTCCGCAAGCTTTGCCAGTGCCTGCCGCTCCGGAGTGTGAGGAATGAGCTCCGCGATAGGATCCAGGGGCAAGGAAGCGGCCTGGATTGCGGCGATCACTGGATCCAGGTTTGAGGGCTCTTCCAGGTAGATGCGGTTCAGGGCCTCGGTGACGCCCTCGCTCCGGTAGGACTTGAGGTACTCTTCGATGGCGATCGCATAGAGCTCGCTTCGCGACATCCCTAGCCGTTTTGCGAGTTGCTCGGCGGCTTCGAAGAGGGCGTCGGGAAGCGAGACAGAAGTTCTCATGGACTTAGTATGACCGGAGTGAACCCCCACCTTCAAGGAAAGGCACCTCATGCACACCCTCAACCCCACCACCCTCCCCTCCGAACCCGCCAGCCCGGATTACTTCACCGGTACCGTGACCCTCAGGAAGATGGCCGTCGGTCCCGAGGTGGCTCCGAACAAGATCTTGCGGGTCGAATTCTCCCCGGGGGCGCGGACGAACTGGCATACCCATACGGGCGTGCAGATCCTCTTCGTGGCCGCGGGACGGTGCCGGTTCCAGCAGTGGGGTGGACCCGTTCAGGAGGCAGGGGTCGGAGAGACGATCTACATCCCAGTGGGCGAGAAGCACTGGCATGGAGCGACTCCGGACGGTCCCATGGTCCACGTGGCGCTCAACATCGACTTTGAAACGGAGTGGCTGGAGCCCGTGTCCGAGGAGCAGCACCGGGGAGGTTGAAAGCCCCTACCTTCCAGGCACAGTGCGCACGGTGAAGGGTCCCACCTGCCGGGAGGTGCGATCCACGGGGAGTCCTGCCAGGGCCTGGTTGATCGCGGCGTGGTCGTAGCCCAGCCGTTGCAGGAACTTCCAGGGGTTGCGCTGCGGCGGGAGATCGAAGAGGTCGAGGAGCACGACCCGTCCTCCTGCTTGGCGGCAGGTCTCGATCCGATCCTGGAGCGTCCGCATCCCCTCGTCCACAGGATACTGAACGGAAAGCTGGGTGAGGGCCAGTTGCTGGACAGCAGTGCGGCGAGACATCCTCAGCAGCAGCTCGGGCTCGTCGAAGCCGGGGTAAACCACGAGGCAGGCTCCCTGTACCTCTTGCTCCAGCAGGGCCATGCGCTGCTGCCGCGGATAGAGGACGCGGTGGGAGCCGACGTCGATCAGGTTCCAGAGTAGACCCATAAGGCTCAAGAGGAGGAAGACCGCCGTGGCGCGGTTTCGCCGTGAAGTCATCCTGGCGGCGAGGACGCCGAAGACCGGGGCCATCTGGAAGTAGAACTGGTCGTCCGAGTTGTTCCAGAAGATTCCGAACCCGAGGATCGCGGCCAGCCAGGAGATCGTCAGCAATAGCGCTCCCCGGTTGGGGATCTGGGACGGCTCCGCGATCACGATGGCAAGGCCGCGGAGCAGGGCAACGGCAGCGGCAAAGAAGGCGAGGGCTCCCAGCACGGCCTCTGGGGAGGGCGCCTGATGATCGCGCACGGCCGCGGCCAGGGGCGTGAGGTCCACCAGGGAGCTTGCCGTGCCGTAGAAGGCTCGGATCACGGACTCCGCCAGTCCCTTCCAAGAACGCACCAGTCCGTAGGCCAGCTCGACGCGCGGCGATTGATGTCCTCCGCCATAGCGGATGATCCAGGCGAAAAATCCGGGATCCCCGGGCCACGCCAGGAGGAAGGCCGGACCGGCCGCGAGTGCCGTGCCGAGCCCGAGAGCGCCAGCGGTCCTCACCGCCTGCCCTGTCTCCCGGCGCCGGAGATGCCAGACCAGAAGGACGATCCCCAAGGCGACGCCTAAGAGGAGGTTGGAGATGAAGGTGAGGGCCGCGAGCCCCACGGCCAGTCCCAGGGCCAGGCTCCGGCCGAAGGAGGGCCGCTCGACGTAGGCCAGGGCCAGCCAGGCCACGGCCACGACGAAGGGCATCTGGATCATGTGGGTCTCGTCCGAGACCCAGAGCCGCAGGAAGGCCGACGAGAAGGCCAGCCAGGCCGTGGCGTGGTTGGCCGCCCAGCGCGTCTCCGTCACCCGCGGGGCCACGCCCCAACGGAACAGGGCCGCGGCCAGGGCTCCGGAGAGGACGCTCAGGAGCTTGAGGGCATCGACCGGCTCCCGGCCGCTCTTCGCCCAGGCGTGCTGCCACCAGTCCCCGAGGGGCTCGAAGAGGAGATGGTTGGGATTGAAGTGCCAGCTCCCGGCTGCGAAGCCCTGGCTGTGGCCGAGCCCGTCGTTGGAGACGAATCCGATGGGGATGGTGAACAGCAGGAGGACCGGCAGGACGAGCCAGAGCAGGGCGTCGATCCGGTCGGCCGTTGCGCGGGAGTTTTTCAGGGATGCCTCGCCGTCCAGCGGGTGAGGCGTCATTATAAGAGGATGGATTCAGGAGCTCCCCTTCCCGAGCTGGTCTCCCGTCTGGAGGCCCTCTACGGCCCTCCAGCGCCGCCCGCGGTCACCGATCCTTTCGAGATGGTCCTCTGGGAGAACGTTGCCTATCTGGTGGACGACGACCGCCGTGCCCAGGTTTTCGCCCGGCTGCGGGAGGAGGTGGGGCTCGACCCGGAGGACCTCCTGGGAACGCCCACGCCCGTCCTCGCCGGCGTCATCCGCGATGGCGGCATGCAGCCCGAGCACCGGGCCGAGAAGCTCACGAAAGCGGCGAGCACCGCCCTGGCCGTTGGCCTCGATTCCCTCCGGGAGCTGATCCGGACGGCTCCCGACAAGGCTCGAAAAGCGCTCCAGCGGTTCCCCGGGATCGGTGAGCCCGGGGCGGACAAGATCCTCCTCTTCTCGCAAGCGAAGCGGACGCTCGCTCCCGATTCGAACGCTCTGCGCGTCCTGGTCCGGCTCGGTTTCGGCGAGGAGGACGAGAATTATGGCCGGATGTACCGCTCGGCCTCGGAAGCCGTGGCCCCCCACCTTCCCGAGGACTTCCCAGGGCTGATCCGCGCCCATCAGCTCCTGCGGCGGCACGGCCAGGAGATCTGCCGCCGCGGTGCTCCGCTCTGCGAGGCCTGCCCGCTGACGGATGGTTGCCAGTGGTTCCTGGGGCGGCGGACTTGAAACCTCTGCTGATAGACTCCACCGATAGCGGATTCACTCAACGATTGCCGGGAGGACCTATGAAATCGAATTCGTGGAAGATCCTGGTGGCCGGTGGCCTGCTCCTCTTCGCAGCGGTCGCCGCGGAAGCACGAGGGTCCAAAGGCCCGTTCGTCATCTCCCTCAGGTACACGCCCCAGGAGAGCGTCGGCGACTCGAACGTCCTGCTGGCACCGGGGCTGAGCGACAAGCCGGTCCACCTGACGATCGTCGACGGCCGGTCCAGCAGCGATCCGGCCGTCCTCGGTGAAAGCTCGAACGACGACGACAGTGTATCGCCCGCGCGGGCCGGCAATGATCCCATTGCCTGGGCCGGCGAGGTGCTCCGGAAGAACGCCGCCGACTGGGGGATCAAGACCGCCGACGATGCGCCCCTCATCCTGGCCGGCAAGCTGACGCGGCTCCGCCTGGTGGAGAGCAACAAGGCCGTGGGCTCCACCTACAACGCCGAGGTGCAGGTGGCCTTCACCCTCACGGACGCGAAAGGCCGTCCCCTCTGGGAGGGAGCCGCCTCTGGCGACGCCACCCGCTACGGGCGCAGTCGCAGCGAGGACAACGCCAACGAGGTGCTGAGCGACGCCATCAAGGAAGCGTACGCCAACCTCTTCAACACCCCGGCCCTCCAGGACGCCTGGGGAGGCAAGAGCAAACCCCTCGCCTCCGCTCCGGCCGCCGCTCCCGCTCCGGCCTCTCCGGCGGTCTCACCCTCGGATCTCCTCGCCGACTTGGTCAAGCTGAAGAAGCAAGGCTTCACCACCGATCTCCTGGTCGACTACGTCAACGAGAAGACGCTGAGCAAGGCGCTCTCGGCAGACGACCTGGGAAAGTGGAAGAGCGCCGGCATGCCGGACGAGGTCCTCAAGGCGGCGCTGGCCAAGGGGAAAAGCTAGGGGACCGATCACCGCCTGCTACAATCCGCGCCGAATGCCCCACGTCCAGATCTTCCCCACCACCGAACGGCTCGTGCACTTGGTGGACGCCATGGCGGGCCGGCCGGTGGTGTTGCTGGCGGATCTGGTGGCGGACGTGTTCATCACCGGCGTGCCCAAGCGGATCAGCCGGGAGGCGCCCGTCCTCATCCTCTCCTATCAGGACGAGCGCCTCACTCCCGGCGGCGGAGCGAACGCCGTGGCCAACGTGGCGGCTCTCGGCGGCCGGCCCCTTCCTCTAGGGGTGGTAGGCGACGATCCCCACGGCCGGGAGCTGCTGCGCGAGCTGGAGCGCCGAGGAGTCCCGAGCGAGGGGATCGTCGTCCGCCCCGGCTACCGGACCCCCACCAAGGTCCGCATCCTGGGCGGCGGCAAGCACTCCATCAAGCAGCAGATCGTGCGCTACGACGTCGAGGAGACGCTCACTCTCACGGCAGAGGAGCGCGGGCGATTCGCCGATCTCCTCGCGCGCTGGTCCGGCGAGGCGCGGGTGGCCGTGCTCTCGGATTACGGCTACGGCACCGTGGAGCCGGGGATGCTCCCGCGGGTGCGCGCCGCCCTGGGCGAGGGGGCGACCCTCCTCGCGGACAGCCGCTATCGCCTGGGGGAATTCCGCGGGCTCGACGGCGCCACGCCCAACGAGGAGGAGGCCGAGGCGCTCCTGGGCGCGTCGATCAACGACGATCCCGACCGTCTGGAGGAGGCCGGTCGGCGGCTGCGGGAGGATTTGCAGGCGCGCTTCCTCCTCATCACCCGCGGCAGCCGGGGGATGAGCCTGTTCCGGCCGCAGCTCTCGGCCCACCTGCCGGTCTCGGGCACGGATCAGGTGGCGGACGTCACCGGCGCCGGCGATACCGTGATCGGCACCTTCGCCCTCGCTCTCGCCGCCGGGGCCGATCCGCTGGAGGCGGCGCTCCTCGCCAACTACGCGGGGGGTGTCGTGGTGATGAAGATGGGCACCGCCACCTGCTCGCCCGAGGAGCTGAAGCGGGCGGTCGAGAGCGATCCCCTTCCCTTAAAGGAGCTGAGGTGGGGACTGTCCTGACCGTTCCGGAGCTGAAAAGCAGGATCGCGGCCTTGAAGGCGCAGGGGAAGAAAGTGGCCTTCGCCAACGGCCACTTCGACCTCCTGCACGTGGGGCATCTGCGCTACCTCCAGGCGGCCCGTGCCGAGGGGGACGCCCTGGTGGTGGGGATCAACGACGATCCCTCGGTCGAGAGTCTCAAGGGTCCGGGCCGGCCGGTGGTGCCAGCGGCAGAGCGGGCCGAATTGCTGGCCGCCCTGGACCCGGTCGATTTCGTGGTGATCTTCGACGGCGACTCCCCTGCTCCCCTGCTGGCCGAGCTCCAGCCGGACATCCACTGCAAGGGGACGGATTATGGGACTCCCGAGCGCGTCCCCGAGTACGAGGTGGTCTGCGCCTACGGCGGCCGCACGGCCCTGGTGGGGGATCCCAAGGACCATGCGACGAGCGATCTAATCTCCAGGGTGAAGGCGCTGCCGTGAGCCCTCACCCCTGGGCCCCTTCGGGGCGGGCCCTCACTCCCCCAACCCCCTCTCTCCCAGCCTCCCCCCCACCCGCCGGGAGAGAGGGGGCTAAAGACAAACCTCTCCCTCTTCTCCCGGCGGACGGGGGGGAGGCTGGGAGAAGAGGGCCGGGGTGATGAGGGTCCTCATCGTCCGCACCAGCGCCCTGGGGGATGTCGTCCATGCCCTGCCGGTGCTCACGGCGCTACGGAGGCATCTCCCAGAGGCGAAGATCGGCTGGGTGGCGGAGGAGGGCATGGCCCCGGTCCTCCAGGGCCATCCGGATCTCGACGAGCTGCTGGTGGTCCGCCTGCGTCACTGGCGGCGGTCGCTCGCCGGCGGCAATCTCCGGGAGCTGCGGGCCTTCTTCTCGGCTCTGGACGACTTCGCTCCGGACGCGGTGCTCGACCTGATGGGCAACCACAAGGCGGGGGTGATCTCGGCCCTCACTCTCTCGGACCGGCGGATCGGCTTTGCCCTCCGGTTCCGGCGCGAGCCGTCGAGTGCGATCTGGATCAATCAGCCGGTCGTCCCCCGTGGGGTCCATGCCGTGGATCGGATGCTCTCCGTCCTCGACGCCCTGGGTCTGCCACCGGAGCCCGCGGACTTCGGCGGGGAAAAGCTCTTCCGGGAGGAGCCGCCGGCGGCGCGAGAGATCCCTGAAGGAACGCCGTTCGTCCTCCTCCACCCTGGGGCGGGCTGGGCCAACAAGCGTTACCCCCCGGCCTGGTGGGGGGAGGCGGCGCGCCAGCTCCATGCGATCACGGGCGTGCCCACCTGGGTGGCCGTGGCCCCAGGGGAGGAGAACCTGGCGGCCGGCGTGAAGGCCGCGGGCGCGGAGGCGGTCCACACCGTGCCGGCCCCGGACCTCCCCACGCTCGC
The DNA here is from genome assembly GCA_963712665.1 of Thermoanaerobaculaceae bacterium. Lineage (GTDB taxonomy): Bacteria > Acidobacteriota > Thermoanaerobaculia > Multivoradales > UBA5704 > DATARR01. The sequence continues at coordinate 413,775 of CAVQIV010000001.1, forward strand.
CGCCCTCCTCCGCCGGTCCCAGCTGATGCTGGGGGGCGACTCGGGCCCCACCCACCTCGCCCATGCCCTGGGCACCCCGGTGCTCATGGTGATGGGTCCCACCGATCCGGAGCGCCACGGCCCCTACGGCGCTCCGGACCGCGCGCTCTTCCGCCGCCTACCCTGCAGCTTCTGCTACCAACGCTTTGGAGAAACCAAGGCCTGCCTGCTGGAGATCCCTCCCCGCCGGGTGGCGGAACAGGCAGCGGAGATGCTCAACCGGTAAGCCGGGACGGTCCCGTTCCTCCCCCTTCTCGACACTTTCTTGTTTAGCTCGACCTCTGCGCGACCATCGCCAGCGGCGGATCACGTCAATTCTGATCCTTGGGGGGACTTTGTGTCATGGCACAGTTCAAAGCGTTTCATCCGGAGGTGGAAGTCTTCGGCGGCGTCGTCTTCGCCGTCATGAACGGCATGGGGGATTTCAGGTCCCGGGCCGAGGGGATCCTGGCCCAGCATGGGATCCGGAAACCGCAGCCGGATACCTGGTATCCCCAGCAGCCGTGGCTCGACTCCTTCAAGACCATCGCCGAGAAGATCGGTCCCCGCACCCTGTTCGCCATCGGCAAGCAGATCCTGGAGGTGGTGGAGTGGCCGGACTGGATCAACAGCCTGCCGACCGGCATGGCGGCCATCGACATGAACTACCACCTGCGCCACCGGCTCAACGGCGTGCCCATGCTGAACGAGAAGACGGGCGAGATGACGGAAGGCATCGGCCACTACGAGTTCAAGGGATTGACCGGCGAACGCTCGGCCGTCATGGTCTGCAACAATCCGTACCCTTCAGAATTCGACCGCGGCATCATCACCGCCATGGGCCGGCGCTTCAAGCCAGGCCTCGAAGTGCTCCTGGACTCCACCCAGCCCACGCGGACCCGGGGCGCGGATTCCTGCACGTACGTCATCGAGTGGTGAAAGCTCTGGGAGTGTCCCGGCTTTTTCTCCCTCTTCTCCCGCGTTGAAGCGAAATCTTTTTGGCTCGTCCGTCACCCAAAGTTGGACGGTTCGTGTCAGAGTTTCGTAGATAGCTGCATAGGGGAGCGAAGGGTTCAGTTGTCCTGGAATCGGCCGGCCGGGGGTAGAATTTCAGCCAGGAGACGCCATGCCGCCCATCCCCCGGCTCTTTGCCATTTTCTTCCTGCTGCCTTTCGCACTGCAGGCTCAGCCGATCCGGGTGAGCGGCCGAGTCGTGGATCCGGAGAATATCCAGGGGGCCTCCAGCGTTCGGATCGAGCTCCTGCCCGCCTCTGAAGACTACGCGGCAGCCGTCCGGCGTCTCCACGGAGAGCCCGAATCGAAGCCTCTCGCCACGGCCCGGTCAGACGCCGAAGGGTTCTTCGAGATCGCCACCCCGGAGGCCGGGGCCTACCGGCTTCGGGTCCGCGCGGCTGGATTCCTCTCTGAGGAGCACCTCTTGGTCCCCTTGGTCGAGGATACGGACCTGGAGACGATCTCCCTGATCCCGGCGGAGCCCTTCGAGATCCGCGTGACCTCAGGGGAGGGCCGGCCGCTCCCTGGGATCGCCGTGCGGTTGCTCCCAGAGCGGGCAGGGCCCTCATGGCAGAGGGACCTGAGCTGGTACGTCCTGGAGCGCGGCGGCGTCACAGGGGCCGGCGGCCGTCTGACGATCTCGCGAAGGCACGGAGAGCCCCTGACACTGGTTGCAGTCTCTCCGGGGTTTCTGGGCCAGTCGGCGTCTCTGGGAGAGCACCCGCAGCCCGTCAGCCTTCGGCCCTCACCGGCTTCACGGCTCGAAGCTCGCGGCGGCGACGGCACACCGGTGCCCGGCGCTCTCGTGCGCTGGCGCTCCTGGCCGGTCGGCGTGACGGGGCCGGACGGCCGGCTCGACCTGGCGTTCCCCCCGGGAGACGAGCCGCTCCGAGTGGAGAGTCGCGACGGCGGTTCGGCTCAGGTGGCGACCGCTCCGATCTCCAGGGCCACCCTGGTCACCGTCCGCCTGGAGCCGCCGCGGACCCTGGCCGGCCAGGTCCTCCAGAAGGAATCTCCCAAGCCGGTGCCGAACGCCCTCGTCTGGACGGGAAGCCGCCTGCTGAGCCCGCCGGCCCACACCGGAGAGGACGGCCGGTTCCAACTCGCGATTCCGGCCGCCGAGGACGTTACGTTGGAGGCCGCGGCTCCCGGATACCTGCGGGCCGAGAGCCGGTTCGTGCCCTGGACCTCCTCGACGGGGCCGAGCGTGCTCCGGCTGGAGCCCGCAGCCCGCATCTCGGGCCAGGTGGTGGACGAGAAGGGCCGGCCGGTATCCCAGGCCTCCCTGCGGGTCAACTCGCAGAGAGGTCAGAGGATGACTCTGAGCCGGGCCGACGGCCGCTTCCTGCTCTCCGGCTTGCGATTCCAGGGGAGCTACGAGATCCAGGCGTTCCGCCAGGGCTTCACCCATACCTCGCTGAAGACGCGGACTCCGGCGCCGGGCCAGACCGCGCCCCCCGTGCGCATCGTCCTGGGGTCTGGGCAGACCGCGGTCGGACGCGTCGTGGACGAGGCCGGCAATCCCGTGTCCGGCGCAAGAGTGGCGTTCACCAGCAGAGCGAAGGCGCGGTTTCCAGTCACTACGGACGCGGAAGGACGCTTCGAGATCCGGGCCCTGGAGGCCGGACGATTCATGCTGCGGGTGCGGGGAACGGGGTTCTCCCCGGTCCGCCGGGCCGTCGAGATCCCCGCGCAGCCCAGGAAGACCGATCTCGGAGACGTCGAGCTGCCAGCGGGAACCTCGGTCGAGGGGGAGGTGAAGGATACGAAAGGCCTGCCCATCGCGGGGGCGAGCGTCTGGAGCGACCTCAGCTCGTTCGGCGATCTCGACTGGGTCGCGGAGACGGAAGAGCCCAGGCCCGACGTGCAGACCGGCATGGATGGGCGCTTCCGCCTGACTGACCTGCCCCGGGGCACGCCCATCCACCTCCGGATCGAGCACGAGGGCTACGTTTCCCTGAGCGTCCCAGGCGTGGAGGCTCCCACCCGGGAGCCCCTCCATCTCGAAATGAAGGCTGCCCGCAGCCTCTCCGGCCGGGTCGTCGGGCCCGCGGGAGAGCTGGTGGCTGACGCCACCCTGACCTGCATCGAGGAGCTCCGGACGGGGAACAGCACGTCGGGGTCCTCGCGATCCCTGGGCAGCACCGACGCGCGGGGGAGCTTCCGGGTCACGAGCCTGGAGCCGGGGCCCAACGATCTACAGGTCTCCGCCAAGGACTACGCCACCCGGACAGTGCGCGGGGTCCTGATCCCTCAGGATCGGGATCTCGAAGGCTTCGAGATCGTCCTCGACCGGGGGGCCATCCTCCAGGTGCGGGTGCTCACTTCTGAAGGCGCGCCGGTGGCCGACGCCTCCCTGCAAGCGGAGCCCAAGGAGCAACGCGTCCAGCGACAGCAGCCTTTTGGATGGAACAGACCCGGCATGTTCGGAAACCGCACCGACGACCGGGGGAACGGCCAGATCGAGCTGCCTGAGCCGGGGGTGTACCGGGTCACCGCCTCCACGAGGGACCGGTCGGTCTCAGGCCTCGTGCAGGCGGCCCCGGGGACGACCCCGGTCGAGCTCCGCTTTCCATCCGGCGTCGAGATCTCCGGTCGGGTGATGGACGCCAAGGGCGAGGGGATCGCCGGAGCGAACCTGACTCTGAGGGTCGAGCAGGGCCCCGCCTCACGGCAGAACGCCTGGAGTGATGCGGATGGCACCTTCGCCTTCCGGCAGGTGCCCGAAGGCACGTACCGGCTGAACGCCCAGCGGGAAGGCTTCGTCCAGGCCGGCGAGCCGCGCGAGGTCGTGGTGGCGGGGAGCGACGTTCTCGACCTCGGCGTCCGGTTGGAGCCGGTGACCGGGGCAACAACTCTCAAGGGACGCCTCCTGGGGCTCGCGCCCGAGGATCTGCTGCGGGCGAGCGTCCAGGCCTTCGGACGCCAGTTTCCCGAGAAGGTGGCGGTCGACTCGGATGGGCGGTACGAGATCCGGAACCTTAGCCCGGGGGACTGGTACGTCACCGCATTTACGACGGGAGGCCGCCGTCACTTGCAGCAATCCATCCAGATCCAGCCCGGGGACTCGGAGGCGGTCCTCGACTTCGACTTCAGCCAGGGCTCCACCCTCTCCGGCAAGGTCCTCGTCGACGGCGCCCCCGTGGCGGGAGCGGAGCTCACGCTCTGGGGCGTGTCCTTGAGTCCCCACCAGACGCAGACCCGCTATGACGGACGTTTCGAGATCCACAACCTGATGCCGGGGCGCTATCGCCTCACCCTCCTCGCCTCCCGGGGCGCTGTCAGTCAGGACCAGCCGGTGGAGATCGACGGCGACCGCGAGATGACGATCGACATCCCGACCGGGATTCTGCGCGGCCGGGTCGTCGGCAACACGGGAGAGCCGATTCCGGACGCCACGGTTTCGATCGATGGTACGAGGAATGGTCCCCTCGGCACCTTCTCGGTCCCCGCGCCCCGCAGCGCCGACGACGGCACCTTCGAGACCCGGCTCGCCGCGGGGACGTACAAGGTCACGATCCAGAAGGATGGGTACGCGCCGGCCGAGGCAACCGTCGAGGTGCGGCCCGGCCCGGGGGGCGCTCCCGTCGAGATCCGGCTGAAGCCGGCGGGGCCTTGACGTCCGGCCTCTGGCCCCTCAGTAGGCCAGCAGCTCCCGCGCCGCCTTCACCACTTTCTCCCGGTCCGGCAGGAGCACCTTCTCCAGGTTCTTGGCGTAGGGCACCGGCCGGTCCGGGTAGGCGACGCGACGGATGGGCGCGTCGAGCCAGGGGAAGGCGGCGTCGGCGAGACGGGCGGCCACTTCGGCGCCGAAGCCCAGGGTGATGGGAGCTTCGTGGACGATCAAGGCCCGGCTCGTCTTACGCACCGAGGCCAGCACCGTCTCCTCGTCGTAGGGCACCAGCGTCCGCAGATCGATCACCTCGGCTTCGACCCCCTCCTTCGCCAGCTCCTCTGCGGCTTCGAGCGACGTCCAGGTCGTGGCGCCGTAGCCGATCAGCGTCAGGTGCTTCCCCGGTCGCAGGACCCGGGCCTCCCCCAGAGAGGAGACGACGTCGCCGTCCGGCAGCGCGCTCTTGATCCGGCGGTAGAGGAACTTGTGCTCGAAGAGCATCACCGGGTTGGGATCGCGGATGGCGGCCTTGAGGAGTCCCATGGCGTCCTCGGCCGTGGCCGGGCAGACGACCTTGATGCCAGCCGTCTGGGCGAACCACCCTTCGGGGTTCTGGGAGTGGAACGGCCCCGCACCCACGCCACCGCCCGTGGGCAGGCGCACGACGATGGGGCAGGGCACCTGCCAGCGGTAGTAGAGCTTCGCCGCTACGTTGACGAGCTGGTTGAAGCCGCAGGAGATGAAGTCGCCGAACTGCATCTCCACCACCGGCTTGTAGCCGAGGAGGGAGGCACCGACGGCGATGCCGATGGTGCCGCTCTCGGCAATGGGCGTGTCGAGCACCCGGTCGGGCCAGCGGGCGTGGAGCCCCTTGGTGGTGCGGAAGGCCCCTTCGAAGGCGCCGATGTCCTGGCCCATCACCACCACCGATGGATCGCGCTCCATCTCCTCCAGCAGGGCCTGGTTGATGGCGTCCACGTAGGTGACCTCGCCGGAGCCGCGCGAGCGGAGGATCGCCGGGGCTTCCGGTGGCGGCACCGGAGCGAACACGGGGCGCAGGGCCACATCGGGAGCCGGGGGTGGGGCGTCGATGGCGCGGGTGATGGCCGTCTCCACCATCTCCTTGATGTGTGACTCCAGGCGCTCGCGGGTGGCGGCGTCGAGAATCCCCTCCTCCTCCAGCCGGCGGGCGTAGGCGGGCACGGGATCGGCGGCGCGGTAGGACGCGAGCTCGTCCGGCGGCACGACCTTCAAGGAGTCGTCCCCCTCGCTGTGGCCCCGCATGCGGCCCAGCATGGCCTCGATCAAGGTGGGACCCTGCCCGGAGCGGGCGCGCTCGACCGCCCGCTGGAAGGCCGCGGCCATGACGTCCGGATCGTTGCCGTCCACAGTCTCGGCGGCGATGCCGTAGCCGATCCCACGGTCGGAGAGGCGCTCGGCCGCGTACTGGAGGTGGGCCGGGGTCGAGAAGGCGTAGTGGTTGTTCTCGATCACCAGGATGAGGGGCAGCTTCCACACGGCGGCCATGTTGAGCCCCTCGTGGAAGTCGCCCGTCGAGGTGCCGCCCTCGCCGATGAAGTTGATGGCCACCCGGTCGCTGCCCGACTGGCGGAAGGCGAAGGCACAGCCGGCGGCCACGGGGATCATCGACCCCAGGTGGCTGATCATGCCGACGTGGAGGATGCCCGCCTCCGGCGCCAGGTAGCCATAATGGAACGAACGCTCGACGCCCTGGGAGAAGCCGTCGCCCTTGCCCAGGAGCTGGAGGGCCAGGCGGTTCAGAAGCTCCCCGGGATCGGGCCGGCGGCCGTCCGGCTCACCGAAACCGAAGCCGGGAAAGGCACGGGCGGGATCGAGATAGACGGCGAGGATGGCGCCGAGATCCCGGTGCAGGGTGCACAAGGCATCCCCCGGCCCCAGGGCCAGGCCGGCGGGGATGGTGGTGGCCTCGTTGCCCACCTCGCTATACCACTTGGAGACCCGGCCGGTGAGCAGCAGGGCCTCGAACCGGGCGTCGAAGTCCCGGGTGAGCTTCATATAGGCGTAACGCAGCAGCCGCTCCCGGGCATCGACGGCCGGAGCGGCGAGGGTGGTGGGCTCGGGGGAGTGGACGGTCATGGTGGGGGAGAGTGTATCAAGAGCCCTCATCACCCCGGCCCTCTTCTCCCAGCCTCCCCCCAATCCGCCGGGAGAAGAGGGAGAGGTTAGTCTGAAGAAGAAAAACAACGCGGTTTTTAAGCCCCCTCTCTCCCGGCGGACGGGTGGGAGGCTGGGAGAGAGGGGGTTGGGGGAGTGAGGGCCCGCCCCGAAGGGGCCCGCTGCGGTTACAATAGCTCCTCTTCAGGTTTCGGAGGTGTCTGGCTTGAACGTGCGGGAGCCGGGGTCCATCCTCGACGGCAAGTATGAGATCGTCCAGCGCCTCGGCAGTGGCGGCATGGGGGAGGTCTACCTGGTGCGCCACGTCCACCTGCAGGAGCTGCGGGTGGTCAAGATCCTGCGCCAGGACTTGGCGGCCGATCCTTCGGCGCAGAAGCGCTTCATGCGGGAGGCCCGCCTCGCCACCCAGATCAAGCACCCGAACGTCGCCATCCTCTACGACTTCGCCACGCTGCCCGACGGCAGCTTCTACATGGTCTGGGAGCACATCCAGGGGCAGGACGTGGGCGACCGCATCCGAAGCCAGGGTCCGTTCCCCGTGCCGGTGGCCGTCCAGCTCGGCATCCATGCGCTCCAGGGCCTCGAAGCCGTGCACGCGACCGGCGTCATCCACCGCGACCTGTCGCCCGACAACCTCATGATCACCGAGGACAAGGCCGGCAACTTCCGGATCAAGATCATCGATCTCGGCCTCGCCCGCACCCTGGAGGCGGACGCCAACTTCGAGATCACCCAGGTGGGGATGTTCATGGGCAAGCTCCGGTATTGCTCGCCCGAGCAGGCGGGCGTGCCCACCGGCGTGACCCTGGATCACCGGAGCGACCTCTACTCCTTCGGCCTCGTCCTCTACGAGATGATCTCCGGTCTGCCGCCCTTCGATTCCGAGAACCAGCACGGGTTCATCTTCAAGCGCCTGTCGGAGGACCCCCTGCCCCTGCGCGGGCGCAATCTCCGCGTCGACGTGCCGCAGGAGCTCGACCGGGTGGTGCGGCGGGCTCTGGAGCGCGACCGTGAGCAGCGCTATCCCGATGCCCGCAGCTTCATCGTCGCCCTCGAGAAGGTGGGGAAGGGGCTGCAGGCGGTCGAGACGCGGGAGATCCCCCTCACGATCGTCGATCACGACCAGGCGCCGCCCGCGCCGCCGGTTCCCCCGCCGCCCCGCCAGCGCAGCTCGAGCGAGCTGTCGCGGGCCGAGAGGCTGGACCTCCTGGCCCAGATCGAGCGGGCGTCGAAGCGCGTGCAGGAGAGCACGACCGACCTCGCGCGCGCCGATGCCGCGGTGACCGCCGGCCGGCTGGAGGAGGCGCAGCGTCTGATCGCACAGATCGAGGCCGCCAATCCCCGCGCCCTCGGCATCGACCGGCTCAAGGAACGGCTGGCCCAGGCCCTCCGCCAGCGGGAAGAGCAGGCGCGGCAGCGGGAGGAGATGACGCACCGCGCCGCCGAGACCGAGCAGGTGCTCACCCACTATCTGGAGAAAAAGCAGCTCCCCCTCGCCCGTCTGGCCCTGGAGACTCTGCTGGAGATCCGGCCCGATCACCCGCGGCGGGGGGAGCTCGAGAGCTGGATGCAGGTGCTGGCCGAGGAGGCGGAGCGCGGCAAGCGGGCCGAGGCCGCCCTCGCCGCCGGCCGGGCTGCTCTCGCCGCCGGCGACGTCAAGGCCGCCCGGCGCGAACTCGAGACCGTGGCCCGCAACGACCCCACGGGCCAGCGGGCGGAGGCCTTCAGCCGCGAGCTCGAGGTGGCCGAGCGCGAAGCCGAGCAGGGGGCGGAGATCGAACGCCGCCGGCGCCGCTTCGAGGAGCTCCTCGCCACCCATCGGCTGGTGGAGGCCAAAGAGGAGCTGGACGCCCTGTCGCAGCTCGACGTGGCCCGGGTGACCCTCGACTTCTACCGCGAGCAGTGGACGGAGGCGCGGACCCAGATCCAGACCGAGGAGCAGAACGCGGTCTTCGAGCGCCGCTACCGCCAGGCCATGGCCGACCGCAACTGGTTCGCGGCCCGCGACGTGGCCATGGAGCTGCAGAAGGCCCAGCCCGCGAGCCCGCGGGTGGCGGCCATGTACGCCGAGGTCGAGCGCCTGGAGACCATCGACCGCCGCCAGCAGGCGCTGGAGCAGGGCGTCCACCAGGTGGAGACCTTCATCGCGCAAGGCGACGCCGGCAAGGCCGAGCTGGCGCTCAAGATCCTCCTCCAGATGGATCCGGAGAACCGGCACCGGAAACGGCTGGAGAAGCAGGTGGGAGCGATCCAGCGGCGGTAGCCCTCCACCCTCTGATGCCGCGGCCCCCCAAAGCCCACGGCACCCAGGGCGCCCGGCGCAGCAGGTCGCGCAGTCCCAGAGCGAAGAGCACGAGCAGTGGCACCGAGGCCTGGAGGAGGAAGCGGTTCCAGGTGGTCTTCACCACGAAGTCCGGGCGCAGGCTCATGGTGGCGTAGACCCAGCCCACCCCCAGGGGAACGGCGGCCGCCAGGAGCAGGGGGAGCGCGGGCTTGCGGCGCAATCCCCGCCAGCCCGCGATCAGCACCAGGGGCGCCACCGACCAGAAGAGGCCCCAATCGGGGAAGAACACCATCTCGGTGCGGGCATCTCCGGCGAGCTGGGGGATACGCGTCACGATCCCCGGCCAGAGCAGGGAGAGGGACGTGGCCTGCTCGAAGCTCTCGAAGCTCTCGGGGATGCGGGCCCGCCAGGAGAGCAGCAGGATCAGGGCCAGCGCGACCGGCAGGGCCGCGAGCGCCAGCGCTCGCCAACGCCGGCGCCAGCGGGAGAGGTGATAGAGGGCCGCCAGCCCCAGCGCCGCCGGCGCGAAGATCTCCCCCTCGGCCTTGGTGAGCACGGCCGCGGCCAGCAGGATTCCCCCCGCCAGCGCCGCGGACCACCGTGGCCGGGCCGCGAGAAGGAGCAGCAGGCCGCCGCCGAAGAAGCAGGCGAGCGGCAGGTCGCTGTAGGCGGACGCCGCTCCGCCCGCTCCCGCGAAGGCGGGAAAGGAGAGCAGGGCCGCGCACAGGGCCGTCCACCCCGCCGCGGCGCGGCCTGCCAGCGTCTCGGCCCCGCCGTAGATCAGCAGCAGCCAGACGGGGAAGAAGACGGCGTACATCGGCCGGAAGGCGTGATGGTCCACGTCCGCCCCGGTCAGCTCGAGGACGGCCACCTGGGCCACGGGCATGAGCAGCGGATACCAGGGATGGGCCACGTACCAGCCCCGCTCTATGAGCGCGGTGGGATGGACCGTGCCCTCGCTCCGCATGTAGCGGGCCTGGGCGGCCCAGGTCATGCGACCGTCCCAGTCCGTGAGGGGATTGTCCAGGGCCTCGCAGAGCAGGGCCAGGGAGACCAGGGCTCCGGCGGCGAGCGCGAGAGATCCCACCAGCCTCCTCGGCCTCGCACGCTTCTCCGAAGGCTTGCCCTCCGAAGCCTCACCCCCGGCCCCTCTCCCGGGGGGAGAGGGGGGACTCAGGCGGGCGGGATTGCCATGGGGTGCGCGCTGCGTATCTTCAGGGACGTCCACGGTGCGCACAGCACCCGCTACAGGCTCCACCCTTTCAGCCAAGTCCCCCCTCTCCCCCCGGGAGAGGGGCCGGGGGTGAGGCTTCGAAGGGGACACCGTTGACTTCTCGCGCCGGCGGCGAATCCAGGAGACCACCCCCACCACCACCGGCACGCCGGCCACGGCCAGGACGGCCGGGGAGCGCAGCGGCACGGCCAGCCAGTGGGAGAGGGCATAGAGCCACCCCGCCGTCCAGGCGATGCCCAGGAGATAAGCATGGGCCAGCCGGCGGGCCGGAGGCAGGGCCCTCACGGCCGGGAGCAGCTCGGCGAGACCGGCGCCCGGCGCCGCGAAGAGCGCCACGCCCGCCAGACCTCTCAACGCCTCAGCGGGGACCATTTGGTGGCTCCAGGCGGCTTGGTGGCTCCAGGCGGCGGAGGAAATCGTCCCGGCCGAGCAGGGCCGCCGGGCCGTCGGGGAAGGCGACGACCACCCAGCGCGGCCCTGGCGGCAGGATCGGAGGCGCCTGCATCTCGCTCAGCCGGCCCACGAAGCGGGCCCGCCGGGGCGCCAGCTCGAAGCGCACCCAGTAGGTCGCGCCCTCGGGCTCCTCACCGCCATCCACCAGCAGGTACTCGTTGTTGGGAGAGATGGCGGGGATGACGCGGCGGATGGCGTCCAGGCTCTCCACCACGGGAGCTCCCAGCAGGCGCTCGCGGGCCCCCCGGGCGTTCTCCCCCGCCAGCGGCACCGTCTCGACGACCCGGCGGCCCACCCGCAGGACCGTAAGGGGGACGGCCGCCAGCACCGAGAGGGCCAGGAGCGCCAGGGTGACGGCGCGGAAGACGGAGCCTGCAAAGGTGAGCACGGGGGAAAGCTCTATCACGGTTCCGCCTGGGCTAGAATCCCCCTTCGACGAAACCCCCGGAGCTGCTTTTGCCCTATACGATCGGCATCGACGCCAGGAAGATCCAGGACTTCGGCATCGGCACCTACGTCCGGAACCTCATCCGGTCGCTGGCCGCCATCGACGGTGAGAACCGCTACGTGCTGCTGGCCAAACCCGGCGACCGCGAGGGGCTCCTCGATCTCCCCGGGAATTTCCAGGTGGCGCTGGAGAGCTCGCCCGTCTACTCCCTGCGCGAGCAGGTCGCCCTCTCCTGGCAGCTCTACCGGCGCAAGCTCGACCTCTACCACTCCACCCACTACGTGCTGCCGGCCTGGGTGGGGACGAAGGTGATCGTGACCATCCACGACATCATCCACCTCCTCTACCCGGAGTTCCTGCCCAACAACCTCGCCCTCCTCTACGCCCAGCGCATGATCCGCCGGAGCCTCCACCGCGGCGACCACGTCATCGCCGTGTCGCACAACACCAAGAACGACCTCATGCACCACTTCGAGGTGGACGGCAGCAAGATCGAGGTCATCCACAACGGCGTCGAGGAGGTCTTCCGCCACCGCCTGCCGGCCGAGGACCTGCAGCGCTGGCTGCGCGACCTGGGAGTGGCCCAGCCCTACCTGCTGTTCGTGGGCAATCCGGCCAAGCCGCACAAGAACCTGGACACGGTGGTGCAGGCCTACGCCCGGGCCCGGCGCATGGCGCAATTCGACGCCCCCCTCATCTGCGTGGGCAGCCGCCAGGGATCGGAGTTCAAGATCCGGCAACGGGCCGAACTACCTGGGGATCGGCGACAAGGTGCGCCTGCTGGGCCACGTGGCGCAGGAGGCGCTGCCGGCCATCTACCAGGGCGCGACTCTCTTCCTCTATCCCACCCTCTACGAGGGGTTCGGCCTGCCGGTGATCGAGGCCATGGCCTCCGGGGTGCCGGTGATCACCTCCAACACCTCGGCCTTGAAGGAGATCGCCGAAGGCTACGCCCACCTCGTGGATCCCCTGGACTTGGACGGCATCGCCAAGGCCATCGCCCACCTCATGGGCAGCCCCGAGGCGCGGGAGAAGCTGGCCCGCCTGGGCGAGCGCCGGGCCGAGGACTTCAACTGGGAGCGCACGGCGCAGCGGACCCTCGCCGCCTACCTCTCCGTCATCGAGGAGCGCGGAGCGTGAGGCCGCCGCAACCACCGATGCCCCGGGTGGCCCTGGTCCACGACTGGCTGACCGGCATGCGCGGCGGCGAGAAGGTGATCGAGATCCTCGGCGCCCTCTACCCTGAGGCCCCCCTCTACACCCTCTTCCACTTCCCCGGCAGCGTCAGCCCCGCCATCGAGTCGCACCCCATCCGCACCAGCTTCCTGCAGAAGGCGCCGGGGATCCGCCGCCACTACCGCAGCTACCTCCCCCTCTTCCCCGCCGCCATCGAGGAGCTCGACCTCGCGGGCTTCGACGTGGTCTTGAGCTCCAGCCACTGCGTGGCCAAGGGGGTGATCCCCCCTCCCGACGCCTTCCACCTCTGCTACTGCCATACCCCCATGCGCTACGCCTGGGACCAGGAGCACGCCTACTTCCCCAAACGCCGGGGGATCGGCCCGCGGCTGCGCTCGCTGGCCCTCACCGGCCTGCGCGCCTGGGACGTTTCCTCCGCGGCGCGCGTAAACCTCTTCGTCGCCAACTCGCGGTTCGTGGCGAAACGGATCGAGACCTACTACGGCCGGCCGGCCGAGGTGGTCCATCCGCCGGTGGACGTGGGCTTCTTCACGCCCGGCACCCCCGGGGAGCAGCGGGAGAAGGAAGGAGGATACTGTCTGATGGTCTCGGCTCTCGCGCCCTACAAGAAGGTCGAGCTCGCCATGGCGGCTTGCGAGAAGCTGGGCCTCGAGCTCCGGGTGGTGGGCGAGGGACCCGAGCGCAGGCGTCTGGCGGCCCTGGCGGCAGAGACCCCCGCCGGGAAGGTCCGCTTCCTGGGCAAGGTGGACGCCGGTACGCTGCGCGAGCTCTACCGCGGCGCCCGCCTCTTCCTCCAGCCGGGGGTCGAGGACTTCGGCATCGCCTCGGTGGAAGCCCTGGCCTGCGGCACCCCGGTGGTGGCCGTGGCCCGCGGCGGCATCCTCGACGTGGTGGAGGACGGCCGCCACGGCGTGCTCTATCCGGATTGGGAGGGACCCGCCGCCCTGGCGGCCGCGATTGACAAAGCCTGCCAGATCGGATTCAATGGATTGGACCTGCGCAATCGGGCGGAGTCGTTTTCCGTTTCCCGGTTCACCGAACGTATCCGTTCTCTGTTATCTCATCGTTTGCCTAGCTGAGGGTGCCTCGCCTTGATCCAAGAACGCCACCGTAAAACGGCCGGACTCTACCTGTTCACGGATCTCGCCGCGACGCTCGCGGCCTTCCTCGCCGCCTGGCTGCTCCGCTTCGAGTTCGAGGTGATCCCAGTCACCAAGAACGTGCCGGAGTTCGGCCCCTACTTACAACTGGTGCCGTTCGTGCTGATTTTGTGGCCGGTGGTCTTCTACTTTCACGGCCTCTATCAGAGCCGCCGGGGGCGGAGCCGGGTGGACGAGGTGCTCACCATCGTCCTCGCCGTGCTGCTCGCCACCGTGCTGCTCTCGGTGGTGATCGCCTGGTACCGGCCGCCGGCGTGGCCAGGCAGCCGCGAATACTTCACCTACAGCCGCGCCTTCCTCGGCTTCTTCGCGCTGATGGACCTCGTCTTCGTGGCCACCACGCGCATGGTGGTGCGCGCCGGCCTGCGCCGCGTGAGGAGCTCGGGGCACAACCTGCAGCGAATTCTCGTCGTAGGCGCCGGGCTCCTGGGTCGCGAGATCACCACCAAGATCCTCGCCCACCGCGAGATGGGCTTCGAGGTCGCGGGCTTCCTCGACGACGATCCCGGCAAGCAGGGAACGACGATCTGTGACGTGCCCGTGCTCGGCACCCTGCGCCAGGCCGAAGAGATCCTCGATGCGCAGCACATCGATCAGGTGTTCATCACGCTGCCGCTCGAAGCCCACAAGAAGGTCCTCCAACTCATCGATCTCATGGCCCGCGAGTGCGTGGAGGTGAAGCTGGTGCCCGACATCCTCCAGTACGCCGCGCTCAAAGCGGCGCTCGAGGATTTGGACGGCACGCCGGTGATCAATCTCTCGCAGGTGCCGCTCCAGGGTTGGAACAGCATGGTCAAGCGCGGCATGGATCTCGCCATCGCCTCGGCCGCGCTCGTCGTGCTGCTGCCGCTCTTCCCCATCATCGCGCTCGCCATCTGGCTAGAAGATCGCGGTCCCATCTTCTACCGCCAGGAGCGCATGGGTTTGGACGGCCGCTCGTTCATGATCCTCAAGTTCCGCTCCATGCGCGTCGACGCCGAAGCCACCAGCGGTCCGGTGTGGGCGATCAAGGACGATCCCCGCCGCACGCGCGTCGGCGGCCTCTTGCGCCAATGGTCGTTCGACGAGCTGCCGCAGGTGTGGAACGTGCTCACGGGCGACATGTCGATCATCGGCCCGCGCCCCGAGCGGCCGACGTTCGTCCGTGAGTTCAAGCACAAGATCCCGCGCTACATGCTGCGCCACCGCGTGAAGTCGGGCATCACCGGCTGGGCTCAGGTGCACGGCTGGCGGGGCAACACCTCCATCAAGAAGCGGATTCACTACGACCTCTACTACATCCAGAACTGGTCGCTGTCGCTCGACTGCAAGATCCTCTGGATGACCCTGCGCTACGCGCTGCGCTTGAACGCGCACTAGGCCCCTTCTCGCAAACCCTTGTTCCACGGGCTTTTGCCGGCGGTCCGCAAATTTTCGCGCCGCCGGCGCCGCCGTGCGCGACGCCGCCGCGCACGGCCCACCGCGGGCCCTGCCCCCAACTTCGCGACAGACATACTAAGGATTGAGGCGTAAAACCTCTTGACGCCCAAGATGTAGGGGGCGTAACCTAAACGCATCACCACATGCCCGCCATCGTGGGCACTTTCAAAAAGGAGATGCGAATGGCAGACAAACCCGCCAAGAAGGCCGCCAAGAAACCGGTAGCCAAGAAAGCCGCCGCCAAGAAGCCTGCAGCCAAGAAGACCGCCAAGAAGGCCGCCAAGAAGCCCACCGGCTACAAGGCTCCGGCCAAGAAGTCCGCCAGCAAGACGGCGACGGCGGCGAAGAAGACTGCAGCGAAGAAGACCACGACCGCCAAGAAGAAGGTCACGGCGCCGAAAGCCACGAAGGCCAAGGCGGCGCCCAAAGCGTCCAAGAAGTAGAGAAGGGCAAGCGAGATTCACGAAGGCGACGTTCTGGTTCTTTGCGGGGCGCTGTAGTCTTGTCGGCCTCCTCTGTCTTCTTCACCAGCGTCGCCCAGCACGGCGTCACCGCCTCCGCCCCGTGGCGAGAGCGTCGTGCCGGCTCCAAGGAAACCCCCATCAGGCGGGCGTTTCAAGCACCCGCCGCCGCTCGATCCACCATCCACAGACGATTCCCTTCGACGATCTGCGCGGGATGACGCTCGACGTCGCGCGGCCCCGCGAGCACCGCGCGCAACGGCTCGGCCTTGTCTTCGCCGCTCACCAGGAACAGGCACAGCCGCGAGTGATTGAGCACCGGCGGCGTGAGCGTGATGCGGAAGGTGCGCTGCGACTCGACCCCTGGCGCCATCACCGCGATGACCAGACGTTCGTTCTCGCGCAGAGCCGCGCTGCCTGGAAACAGCGACGCCGTGTGCGCGTCCTTGCCGAGGCCGAGGAGCACGAGATCGAATCGCACGAGATCGAAACGCGGCCCATCGTCTCCGATGAAGAAGGCCCGCAGCTCCGCCTCATAGAGATCCGCGGCCGCCGCGGCATCGGGCAGCTCGGCGCGGATGCGATGCACGTTCGCCGTTGGCAGCGGCACGTGATCGAGCATCGCTTCGCGCGCCATGCGGAAGTTGCTCTCGGGATGATCGGGCGGCACGTGGCGCTCGTCGCCCCAGAAGACGTGGACGGTGTTCCATGGCATTCGCTCACGATGGGACGGGCTCGCGAGCAGGCGATAGAGATCGCGCGGCGTCGAGCCGCCGGAGAGAGCCCACGCGAAACGGCCGCGCTCGCGCACCGCGTCTTCCGCACGGCGCACCACCTCGCCGGCGGCGGCGTGCATCAGCTCGTCCGCGTCCGCGAAGACGCGGACCTCGTTCATTCCCGCCATGTTCATTCCCGCCACTTGCAGCCATCCTTCTGAATCAGCTCCTCGGCTTCCTTCGGTCCCCACGTGCCCGCGGCGTAGTTGGGAAAGCTGCGCGGCGGCAGCGCCTTCCACACGTCGAGGATGGGCTGCACCACGCACCAGCCGGCCTCCACCATGTCGTTGCGGTGGAAGAGCGTCGAGTCGCCGAGCATGCAGTCGTAGAGCAGCGTCTCGTAGCCGGTGTGCAGCTTGGTGCCGAAATAGTCCGCGTACTGGAAGTGCATCCTCACCGTGCCCAACCGCATCACGGGGCCGGGCACCTTGCCTTCGAAGCGCAGCGAGATCCCCTCGTCCGGCTGGATCTGCATCACCAGCAGATTGGGCGACAGCCGCTCGACCGGCGTGTCGCGGAACAGCATGAGCGGCGCGCGTTTGAACTGGATGGCGATCTCGGTGACGCGCTTCGGCAGGCGCTTGCCCGTGCGCAGATAGAACGGCACGTCGGCCCAGCGCCAGTTGTCGACGGACAGCTTGAGCGCGACGAACGTCTCCGTGTTGGAATTCGGTGCCACGGACTTTTCCGCGCGGTAGGCGGGCACGCGCTCTCCTTCGCGCTCGCCTTCACGATTGCCCTCGATCATGCCCTCGCCGTACTGGCCGCGCACGGTGCAGCGCAGCACATCCTCCGGCGAGAACGGGCGGATGCGCCGCAGAGACCTTGACGCGTTCGTCGCGCACCGCGTCGGCGTCGAACGAGACGGGCGGCTCCATGGCGGTCAAGGCGAGGAGCTGGAACATGTGGTTCTGCACCATGTCGCGCAGCGCGCCGGCCTCTTCGTAGTAACTGCCGCGGCCCTCGACGCCCACGGTCTCGGCCACGGTGATCTGCACGTGGTCGACGTAGCGGCGGTTCCAGACCGGCTCGAAGATGCCGTTGGCGAAGCGGAACGCCATGAGGTTCTGCACCGTCTCTTTGCCGAGGTAGTGATCGATGCGGTAGATCTGCTTCTCGCCGAGGACCTCGCGGATCTCGCTGGTTCAGCTTGCGGGCGGATTCGAGGTCGTGGCCGAACGGCTTTTCGATGATCACGCGCCGCCAATGACCGTCCTCTTCCCGGGCGAGCCCCGCTTCGCCAAGCCCATGGATGTGCTCGGCGAAGAGCTCGGCGGCACCGCGAGATAGAAGAGGTAGTTGCCGCTGGTGCCGAGCTCCTCGTCGACCTTGGCCAGCGTCTCTGCCAGACGATTGAAGGTCTCGGGATCCGCGGGATCGGCCGCCACGTAATGCAGCCGCCGCACCAGCCACTCGAGCCTGGTTTCGTCGACTTCGACGGTGGCGAAGCGCCGCAGGTTCTCCCTCATCTGCTCGCGGAGCTCTTCGCCTGAAAGCGGCGTGCGGCCGACGCCCACGATGGCGAATTCCTCCGGCAGCAGGCCGTCGGCGGCCAGGTTGTAGAGCGCGGGGATGAGCTTGCGTTTCGTCAGATCTCCCGTGGCGCCGAAGATCACCATGGCACACGGCGGCGCTGGCCGGCTCTCCGGCTCGTCCGTCCTCTCCAACGTTTCGCTCGCAACCGGTGAGGTCATGGCTTTCCCTTCTCGCCCTTCTCGACGTGCCCGCCGAACTTGTGGCGCATGGCGGAGAGCATCTTGTCGCCGAAGGTGTGCTCCTGGCGCGAGCGGAAACGATCGAACAGCGACGCGGCAAGCACGTTGACGGGCACCGCCTCTTCGATGGCGGCCTGGATCGTCCACCGCCCTTCGCCCGAATCCTCGACCACGCCGGTGAACTCCGAAAGCTCGGGGCTCTCGGCAAGAGCGCTCGCCGTCAAATCGAGCAGCCATGAAGCGACGACGCTGCCGCGCCGCCACAGCTCGGCGACGTCGGCGAGATCGAGATCGAAACGATGTCCCTCGGGCAGATCCTTCGACGCCGCGTGCTTGAAGATGTCGAATCCTTCGGCGTAGGCCTGCATCAGGCCATACTCGATGCCGTTGTGCACCATCTTCACGAAGTGGCCGGCGCCCACCGGGCCGCAATGCAGCCAGCCTTCTTCCGCCGTGCTCTTCTTGCCTTCGCGGCCCGCAGCCGGCGGGACGTCTGCCGCGGCCGGGAGCGAGCGTCTGCCAGATGGGCGCGAGGCGCTCGACCACCGCGGTCTCGCCGCCGATCATCAGGCAATATCCCCGCTCGAGCCCCCACACGCCGCCGCTGGTGCCCGCGTCCACGTAGAAGACGCCTTTGTCCGCCAGGGCGCGGGCGCGGCGCACGTCGTCCTTGTAATAGGAATTGCCGCCGTCGATCACCACGTCCCCCTTCTCCATCCTCTCGCCCAGGGCCCGCACCATCCCTTCCGTGGGCTCGCCCGCGGGCACCATCACCCACGCCGTGCGCGGCGGCGCGAGCCGCGCTACGAATTCGTCGAGCGTCCCCGAGCCCGCTCCGCCTTCGGCCACCAGCTCCGCCACCGCGTTCGGATAAAGGTCGTAGACGACACACTCGTGCCCGCCCCGGAGCAGACGGCGGACCATGTTGCCGCCCATGCGCCCGAGACCGATCATGCCGATCTGCATGGAGTCCTCCCTTTCTCGCGACGATGGCCTCCCCCGCAGGGAGTCCCCTGGGAGTCTACTACCGCCGGCCGGCCCCGCCTTTGCAGACAAGCCCGGGCGAGGAGGAACGGGTATGGGACCGAGAGCGAAGACTACGAAGAATGTCAGGACGGCGATCTGCGCCGCCCTGTTGCTGGCCGCGTCCACCGCGGCCCAAGCTGAAGTGGCCATCACTGCGAAAGCCGGCACCCTGGGAGGCGGCGTGGAATTGACCGTGGGTCTCTCGCCGCAGGTGAACGTCCGCCTGGGCGCCAATGCCTACGACTACACGGAGAACGACCGCGAGGTGAGCGGCATCTTCTACGACGCCACGGCGCGGCTGCGCACGGCCACGGCCCTGCTCGACTACCACCCCGGCGGCCATGGCTTCCGGCTCTCGGCCGGTGCGATCTACAACGACACGAGAGTCGAAGGCAGCAGTCTGCCGCCGGCCTCGGGGATCTACGACATCGGCGGCGTGCCGGTGCCTGCGAGCCTGGTGGGCACGCTCGACGGCCGCATCGAGTGGGATCCACTCGTCCCTTACGTTGGCATCGGCTGGGGCAATGCCGTGGGGCCGGGCCGCCGCGTGCGCTTCGCCCTCGACCTCGGCGCCATCTTTCAGGGCAAAGGCAAGGCCACCCTGACGCCGAACATCCCCCCAGGCAGCCCCATCAACTCCACGCCCGGAGCGCGCGAGGCCCTGCAGATCCTTCTCGATCGCGAGGAGAGGGAGATCGAGGACGACGTGGCCGACTACACGGTGTATCCGGTGGTGGCGGTGGGGGTGTCGTACCGGTTCTGATGCAGCGGAGCTCTTCCGCAAGGAAGCCATCCTTGCTAGAGTAAGGACATGGCCAAGGTGACGAGCAAGCTGCAGGTGACCGTTCCCAAGGGTATCGCCGACCAGTTCGGAATCCGTCCTGGAGACGAGATCGAGTTCGTCCCTGGAGACCGCAGCCTTCGTGTTCTGCTGGGTGGCGCAACGGCGAAGCACGGCGTCGAGGACCGGCTGAAGCGGTTCGACGAAGCGACTCAGCGGCAACGTGAACGAGAGAAGCAGAGAGGCGAGCCCCTTTTGCTGGAGGATCGCGGGTGGAAGCGAGAGGATCTCTACGACCGTGGCCGCCCTGATTGACACCAATGTACTGGTCTACCGCTTTGATCCTCGTGTCCCGCGAAAGCAGCAGGTTGCGGAAGAGGTCCTTCGCCGCCATATCGAGGAGGACAGTGCAAGGCTGCCGCATCAGGCAGTGTTGGAATTCTTCGCCGCGGTAACCCGTCCCATCGGGAGCGGTCCACCGCTCCTGTCACCCGCAGAGGCCTACCGGGAGACCGAGGAGTTGCTGACTCTATTTCCAGTGCTGTACCCCAATGAAGACCTGGTTCGGACAGCCCTGCGCGGCAAAGCAACGTATCAGCTCTCCTGGTTCGACGCCCATCTCTGGGCCTATGCCGAGGTCTATGGCCTCTCCGAGCTGATCAGTGAGGATTTTCAGCACGATCGCCTGTATGGCACGGTGCGGATCGTCAATCCCTTCCTGGCGGCGGCAGAGGGTAAAGCCTGATGCTAAGCTCGCCGGCCATGCTCGGATCGCGTTCTCTCCCCGCACTGCTGACCCTCCTTCTCCTCACCGGCTGCGCCGCCGCGCCCGCGCGAAAGGACTCCTTCGACATGAATCGTGCCGCCGAATCCTACGTCAAGCTGGTGCTCGCCGTGGGCCAGCACGACGCCGACTACGTTGACGCCTACTACGGGCCGCCGGAGTGGCGGACGGAGGCCGAAGCGCACAAACGACCGCTCGCCGAGATCCGCACCGAAGCCGAGACGCTGATCGCAAGCGTCGCGGCCCATCCGGCGGCCCATTCAGTGGACAGTGACGAGATCGAACGCCTGCGTCACGCCTACTTGCTGCGGCAGCTCCAGTCCATGACGGCGCGGATCGATCTCCTCTCCGGTAAGAAGATGACGTTCGACGAGGAGTCGAAAGCCCTCTACGACGCCGTGGCTCCCACCTACGACGCGGCGCACTTCCAGACGATCCTCGATGAGCTCGAAAAGGCTGTGCCCGGCGAGGGCCCGCTACCGGAACGGGTGGAGGCCTACCGGCAGCGCTTCGTCATCCCGCGCGACCGGCTGGACAACGTGTTCAAAGTCGCCATCGACGAATGCCGCCGGCGCACGGCGCAGCACATCAAGCTGCCGCCGGGCGAGAGCTTCGTGGTGGAGTACATCACCAATAAGTCGTGGAGCGGCTACAACTGGTACAAGGGCGGATTCCACAGCCTGATCCAGGTCAACACCGACCTGCCGGTCTTCATCGACCGGGCGATCGACCTCGCCTGTCACGAGGGATATCCAGGGCACCACGTCTACAACGCGCTGCTCGAGCAGCATCTCGTGCGCGGCCGCGGCTGGCCCGAATTCTCCGTCTATCCCCTCTTCTCGCCGCAATCGCTCATCGCCGAGGGCACGGCCAACTTCGGCATCGAAGTCGCTTTCCCCGGACCGGAGCGGGCGGCTTTCGAACGCGAGCATCTCTATTCGCTGGCGGGGCTCGATCCCACGCAGGCCGCGCGCTACGCCGAAATCCAGAAGCTGCTCCAGAAGCTGAGCTACGCCGGCAACGAAGCGGCCCGCGGCTATCTCGACGGAACGCTATCCCGCCAGGACGCCGAAGCCTGGCTGGTGCGCTACGCCTTGATGGCACCCGAGCGCGCAGCGCAACGCCTGCGCTTCATGGAGCAATACCGGAGCTACGTCATCAACTACAACCTGGGGCAGGACCTGGTGCGGCAATACATCGAGAAGCGCGGCGGCACCGCCGAAAATCCGCAACGGCGGTGGGAGGAGTTCGCGCGGCTGATTTCTTCGCCGCGGTTGCCTTCGGGGTTGCGGTAGGATCGCGATCATGAAGCCTATCGACAGCGATCAGGAGACATCACGGAGAGACTTGGTGGAACGAATACGGAAGCTCCGTGAGGAGGTCGGCCCGACCTCGCCTGACAGCACCGAAATCATTCGGGAGTCGCGAGACCGCGGATGGTGAGCAGAGCCTAGATACCTCCCCCCAAGATCTGTGCTGCGGCGGAGGCGGTAGAGACGTCCCAGGTCGTAACGACACCCTTTCGGAAATCACGGGGACCGCGGGACGTCTCTGGAGGGGCAACGCCGCCTGGAACCGGCAACAACTCACGGGGGCACACCGTGACCGGTCTCGACGGCATCCCTGCGATCCCCCTCCGGTGACCTGCGGTCGCCCAGCCCTACGAACAGCAGGGTCGGCCTGCGGAGACGTCCCGCGGTCCCCGTGGTCAACGCAGGGTTATCGTTACGACCTGGGACGTCTCTACCACCTCCGCCAAACTGAAATCCTGGCGCGCGCCTCGCGCTGGGCTTCAGGCAGATTCCCCCCCATACAGCTTTCGCCGGAGGAGTGGTTGGGCTCCCAGTCCCCCGGCGGATCGAGTTGTCAAAGAGCATTTCATGCAGATAACAGAGCACGATCTTCGATCTTCTGTCAACCCCCCTCTTGACATACTAGCCCATACCGTGCATCATAGAGCCCGTCTTACAGCATAGATCGACCGAACAGCTTGCAGAGCAGCTCTCTCCCCGGGGAACGGATGGTCTGTGCATTTCATGGGGTACAGAGTTTCCGGCAATGACGCCGGAATTGAAGGCCCTGCGGGGTCACGAAAGGAGAAGCAAGATGTCCAGCGAGACGACGTACACAGGGAAGTTGGGAGCGCTCCAGCGGCTCAACGCGGCACTGGCCACCAACAGCGGCGACCTCCCGGATCTGGAGGGCAGCCGCACCAAGCTGGCCGGGATGCAGACGCAGGCTCAGGACGCGGTGAAACGACAGGCGGAGCTCAAAGCCGAGAAGCAGGAGCTCTCCCAGCAGCTCAGGATCATCTTCACCGAGAGCGACCGGCTGGCTACCGCTGTACGCCAGACGTTGAAGACGCACTACGGCATCCGGTCGGAGAAGCTCGTCGAGTTCGGCGTGCAGCCGTTCCGCGGACGCAAGGCGAAGCCGGTCGAGGGGACACCGCAGCCTCCTGGCCCCGCTCCCCAGCCGCCCGGTCCCACCACCACCAAGTAGCCTTCTTCTACGCAGCAAGGGGGGCGTGCCCGGCACGCCCCCCTTTTTTTGCGCCTGTTTCCCAGAGTCTCCAGATACAGCTCGTCTTCTACAGAGGCAGACCGTCGTCAGCAGCGGCGGACTGTCATCGACAGCGGCAGGCCGTCGTGGATCGCGGCAGGTCGTCGTCAGCGGAGGCAGTCCGTCGTGGACTCCGGCAGATCATCGTGGACGGAGGCAGACCGTCGTCGACAGTGGCAAGCCGTCGTGGATCACGGCAGTCCATCGTCGGCCGCGGCAAGCCGTCGTAGACTCCGGCAGGTCATCGTGGACAGCGGCAAACCATTGTCGATCGCGGCAGGTCGTCGTCGGCAGCGGCAGACTGTCGTGGCCAGAGGCAAACCGTCGTCGATCGCGGCAGATCGTCGTGGACAGCGGCAGGCCGTCGTCTGCAGATCCACGCCGCCTCTGCTTACGACGGACCGTCGCCGGCAGATCCAGAGTGCCTCATCCCGCTTTGCGCATCCCCTTCTCCGCCTGGTCCAGCGCCGCCTTGAGATCCTCCAGCTCTTCATCCTCCAGGATCTGGCCGCCGAAGCTCTCGCGCAGATAGAAGTCGATCACCCGGGCCATGGGTACAGCGGCCTGCGGGTAGCGGGCCTCGGCCGCGCGCCGCACCTCCAGGGGGGGAATCGACTCGGCGAGCGGCTTGCCGGAACGGCCGAGGCGGTGCCGCAACCGGCGGTAGGCGGCGGTGGCGGTGAGGGGTGGACGCAGACGGCGGTAGAGGATCCACGCGGCCACGGCCACCAGCGTCAGACCGAGGGCCAGGGTCAGTGGCACGTCGGGGAGACCGCGGCGGGGCGACGACGACGTGGAGCCGTGATCCTTGGTCTCGAAGACGGAGGGGGACCGCGGCGTCTCGGGCTTGTCCTCGTGGCGGAAGCGGGCCCAGAAGTCGTTCCACATCTCCCTCAAACCGCTGAAGATCTGGATCTGGTCGCCGAGGCCGAAGGTCAGGACGTAGCGGTCCCAGCGGAAGAGGACGAAGTCCCACGCCTGCTGCATGAGGAAGAAACCCCCCTCGCCCGCGGCCGCCGGCCGGCCCGCCGGGGGTGTGGGATCGAAGATGCGCCAGCCTTCGCCCGCGAGGTACGCCTCCACCCAGGCGTGGGCGTTGTTCTCGCGCACGATGTAGTAGCCCTCGAACGGGTTGTACTCGCCGCCGAGGAAGCCCGTCACCAATCGCGCCGGAATCCCCTGGGAGCGCAGCATCAGCACCATCGACGAGGCGAAGTACTCGCACTGGCCGCTCCGGTAGCGGAAGAGGAAGTCCTCGATCGGGTTGTCCGCGGAGCGCCCCATGAAGTCGAGGGTGTAGGAGTAGTTCTCCATCAGATGGTTCTCGAGGCGCCGGGCGCGTTCGGCGGGCGTGCCCTGGCCCATGACCCGCGCCGCCAGGGTGGAGATGCGGGGGGTCACGCCCGTCAAATCGAGGGCCGGATCGCGGTTGCGGCCGGGGACCACTCCCAGGAGCACGGCCCGGCGCGCCAGGCCCACCCGGTATTCGGAGATCTCCAGGGGGCTGAAGGGGAGCGCCACGGCGCCGCCGTCGTCGATGGCGAGCGACGACCAGCGGGGCTCGACCACGGAGGTCTCCACCGGCAGCGGCACACTCTGGCTGCGGAGCGGCTGCAACCAGATCCGCGCCCAGCGCACGGGCTTCTCCCGGCTCAGGCGGAAGCGGACCCCCTGGATGCGCGGCACGGCCCTGCGCACGGGCGCGCGCACCCAGCTCCCGCCCTGGTAGACGTCGTAGGCCGCGGCCTTGAAGCGCATCTCCTCGTCCGGGCTACCGCCCCCGCCCTCCTCCAGCACGCGCATGGCCACCTCCCGGCTGCCACGGATGCGGCCGATGGAGTCGAGCGTCACCTGGTCGGAGAAGCCGGCGGCCTCCAGGGTCGTCCCCGTGCCGCTGCCCCGCCCCACCACGAACGGCGCCCGCACGCGGGGGAGGAGGAGGAAGAGCGGCACGGCCAGCACCACGGCGGCGGCGCCCACGAGGCTCAGGAACCCCCGCAGGGGGATGTGGGCGAGGGCCGGGTCCTCGCGGCCGAAGCCGGCGAGCACGTGGAGGAAGGCGAAACGCGTCAGGAGCACCAGCGTCAGCATGAGGAAGGCTACGAGATAGAGCACGATCGCCGGGTGGACGCTGGTGCCCATGGCGGCCAGGAAGACGAAGAAGATGCCGATGGACGCCTGCCACTTGTCGCGCTCGCGGACGATGGCGAAGAGCTTCACCGTGAGGGCGAAGAGGCCGAGGTGGAGCACCGGCTGCACCAGTCCCCGCCGGAAGACCAGCAGGTCCACCAGGAAGATGGGCACGTAGATGACGCCCAGGACGTTCATCCCCCAATTGGGCAGCCAGCGCGGCGGATCGAGGCTCGCCCGCCGCAGCAGGAACAGGATGCACACCATGTAGGGGATGACCACGGCCCACCCCACGACGCCGTTGAACGGCAGGGGCACGGGGGCCAGCAGGGCCAGCCACCCCAGCAGCAGGCGCTTCTGCCGGCCGAAGCTCATCCCGCGAGGAGCTCCGAGGTCTGGAGGTCCATGTGCATGCGGAGCTGGGGCACCCGCGGATCGCTGGCAGCCAGGGGCTCGGCGGCGCGCGGCCGGGGCTGGATGAGGGCCAGGGTTTCGAGGATCGCCAGCCGCTGGCGCGGTCCGCCGGCGAAGACAAGAGCGCGTTCGCGCGTCACCAGCTCGACCTCGTAGCCGCGGGCCAGGTGGTCCACGGCAGCGGTGGCGGCCTCACTCACCAGCCGCTCGAAGCGGCCCTGGAGGGCCGCGTCCTTGAGCTCGCCCACGGCGTTGTCGAAGAGGATGGAGAGGCGGCGGCTGCGCTCCGCGGCCCGCTCGGTGAAGATGATCTCGCCCGTGCGCGCCGTCTGCTTCCAGTGGATCCCCCGCGGGTCGTCCCCCCGCCGGAAACGGCGCAGGGCATGGAGGTCGTGCCCCTGGCCGCTCTTCCGGCTGGGGTCGTCGCCGATCTGGTTCGACTCCTCAGGTCGGCTGCCCGCGGCCGTGAACAGCTCGGGGAAGACCAGCACCTCGAAGTCGACCCGGTAGCGCACGCCCTTACGGAAGAAGCCGAAGGGGAAGAGGCTGGAGACGTGGACGTGGGGGAAGCGATGGTAGCCCCGGCTGCCCACCATCATCTCGAGCTGCCCGGCGCTCCGGCCCCGGCGGGGGAGATAGGGAATGAGCAGCGGCTGGGCCGAGCGCGACAGGGTGAAGAGGAGGAACCAGCGGGGGAAGACCAGGGCCCGGCTGCGCAGCACGAACCCCACGGCGAACGGCCGGTTGGCGAACACCTCGCCCGGCGGCTCGAGCTCAGCCGCGAGGGCCCGCACGTTCTCCCGCGACACCACCCCGGAGAGGATGAGCACCGAGAACATGAGGGCGAGCACCATGTAGAGGGCGTTGTTGCCCGTGTTGGTGGCGGCGATGGCTACCAGCACGGTGAACAGCACGTACCACAGGCCCACCGTGGTGATGCGGATGCCCTCGGGCACGGCGCGGCGGGAGAAGAAGCCCCCCGTCCGGCGGTCCGGACGCGCCGGCTTGGAGTCGGGCGCGGGGCGGCGGCGCGGGAGCTGCGATCTCTTCACAGGGGTACCGGCGTCGCCGCCACCACCCGTTCGAGGGCCTTCCTGGACTGCTCCAGGTCGCTCGCGCCGCGCTTCAACACCACGCGATGGGCGAGCACTGGTCCCACGAGACGCTGCACGTCGTCGGGGATGACATAGCCGCGCCCCTCGCAAAGGGCCAGCGCCTGGGTGGCCCGGAAGAGGGCCTGGAGACCGCGGGTCGAGACGCCGAGCAGGAAGTCCCCACCGTGGCGGGTGGTCTCGGCGAGGGAGAGCATGTAGTCGGCCAGCTTGTCGGCCACCCGCACGCGGCCCACCCGCTCCTGGAGATCGAGGAGGCCGTCGCGGGTGAGCACCGGCCGCAGGTGCTCCAGCACGTCCTCAACACCCCCCGAGAGCAGCAGGTCGCGCTCGTCGGCGCGCGGCGGATAGCCCAGGGAGAGGGACATGAGGAAGCGGTCGAGCTGCGACTCGGGGAGGGGAAAAGTCCCCTGGTACTCCAGCGGGTTCTGGGTGGCGAGCACCACGAACGGCTCGGGCAGGGAGTAGCGCTTGCGCTCCACCGACACCTTGCGCTCGCTCATCGCCTCCAGCAGGGCCGACTGGGTCTTGGGCGTGGCGCGGTTGATCTCGTCCGCCAGCACCACGTTGGCGAACAGAGGACCGGGCACGAACTCGAAGACCTGGTCCTTCTGGTTGAAGATCGACACGCCGATGATGTCCGAGGGCAGCAGGTCGCTGGTGAACTGGATGCGCTGGAACGACAGCCCCAGCGACCGGGCCAGGGCCTGGGCGAGGGTGGTCTTGCCTACCCCGGGGACGTCCTCGACGAGGACGTGGCCCCGGGACAACAGGCAGACCGTGGCGAGGCGGATCACCTCGCGCTTGCCGCGGATGACGCGGGCAACGTTCTCCTCGAGCTGACGGATCGGCTCGGCGGCGTGGAGCGCGTCGCTGGTTTCGACGGCGATGGATTCCATCGTGCTTAGTCTACGGAGCGGTCAGGACTTTTGTTGTGGGGTGAAAGTATAGCGAAGGATCTCTGATTCCGGAGCCGGCTTCCTTCAAGTCATTCGAGATCCTCCTCGACCTTCTTCCAGAACACGGCGAGGTCGAGGTGGATTTCCGGCAGCGCCTCATAGTCCTCGCGCCGGTACGGCCCGAGGTCGGCCGGTGGGGAGAGGAGAGGTTCCTTGAGCAGGGCCACGGTCATGGGGAGAGTATAGCGCGAAGGCCGAGCTGGCCTCTGCCCCGTCCGCGTGATCCGTCTCTTCTTCCCGTGCCGGGCTTCCCTCCCGTCTTCTTTATAGGATATCTTTGACGGAACCTGGGAGACTCCGTATACTCGGATCATGGCCAAGCCCGCCTGGAGGATGCCCTGGCCCGAGGGAGACGAGCCGGACTTCGAGCTGGAGGACGACGACCAGCAGGAAGGTGCCGTCGTGGTGCAGCGCGTCGTCAAGCATCGGGACGGCCGCCTCGAGCTCGTGGAGCTCCCGCTGACCCGAGAGCGCTATCTCAATCCCCGTTACGGAGACAAGCTTACGCAAGGCGAGCTGCACGCGGACGTCCTGGCCGAGCTCAAGGAGCTGCTGGGCCGGCTCTTCAAGCCCCAGAGGGACGTCAAGGTCCTGATGGACGTCCAGCACACGTTCGGCCGCGGGCTCTACGCCCCGGCGCCGGATGTCTCGATCCTCTACGGAGTCCGTCATCCAGGCCGCAAGCGCAACAGCTTCAACGTGGTCAAGGAGGGGGTGACCCCGTCGCTGGTCATCGAGGTCGCCTCCCCGTTCGACCCGCGGGTCCGCAAAATGGACGAGGTGGACAAGTATCAGTTCTACCAGCAGGTCGGCATCCCGGAGTACCTGATGGTCGATCCGCCCCGGAAGTCTAACGAGCACAGGTTCCAGCTCAAGGGGCACCGGCTCGTCGAAGGGCGTTATCAGCCGATCGTGCCCGATGCTCGGGGCCGCCTCCTCTCGGAGACCACAGGCTTGTGGTTCGGAGTCTCTGCGGACGGGCAGAGGATCGACATCTTCGATGCTCGCACGGGAGAGCGGCTGCTGACCCCCGAGGAGATTGAGGAATGCCGCCAGCGAGCTGAAGAGAAAGCGGCCCGGGCGTCAGCGGCCCAGAAGGCCGCCGAGGAGAAGGCGGCACGGGAGGCGGCAGCCCGCCGAGCCGCCGAAGCGAGGGCAGCACGGGAAGCGGTGGCCCGCGAGGTAGCCGAAGAGGAGCTCAAACGGCTGCGCGCGGAGATCGAACGGCTCAAAGCCGGAGATTGAGGAGATGGATTTGACCGCCGCATTTACGTCTATTAAGATGGGAGCCAAAGGAGCGAACGAATCTCATGGCTGACTCTAAATTGGACCGTTTGAAGGCCGTCGACGGCGCGCTCTCACAGATCGAGAGGCAGTTCGGCAAGGGCGCGATCATGCGCCTCGGCCAGCGGGAGACGCTGGCGCTGGAGGCCATCTCCACCGGCTCCCTCTCGGTGGACCACGCCATCGGCATCGGCGGCTTCCCCCGCGGCCGGGTGGTCGAGATCTTCGGTCCGGAGTCATCGGGCAAGACCACGCTGGCCCTGTCGGTGGCGGGCCAGGCCCAGAAGCGGGGCGGCATCGCCGCGTTCATCGACGCCGAGCACGCCCTGGACGCCGAGTACGCCCGAAAGCTGGGCGTCGACATCGACAACCTGCTCGTCTCCCAGCCCGACAACGGCGAGCAGGCGCTGGAGATCGCCGAGATGCTGGTGCGCAGCAACGCCGTGGACGTGGTCGTGATCGACTCGGTGGCGGCCCTGGTGCCCAAGGCCGAGCTCGAAGGGGAGATGGGCGACTCGCACGTCGGCCTCCAGGCGCGGCTCATGTCCCAGGCCCTGCGCAAGCTGACCGGCCATCGTGGCCAAGTCCAAGACCTGCCTGATCTTCATCAACCAGATCCGCGAGAAGATCGGCGTCATGTTCGGCAATCCGGAGACCACCACCGGCGGCCGGGCCCTCAAGTTCTACGCCTCGGTGCGCATCGACATCCGGCGCATCGCCGCGATCAAGGAGGGCGAGGAGGTGATCGGCTCGCGGGCCAAGGTGAAGGTGGTCAAGAACAAGGTGGCCGCCCCGTTCCGCCAGGCCGAGTTCGACATCGACTACGGCGAGGGGATCTCGCGGAACGGCGAGCTGCATCGACCTCGGCGTCGAGCACAAGTTCGTGGACAAGAGCGGCGCCTGGTACTCCTACGGCGATCTGCGTCTGGGCCAGGGACGGGAGAACGCCAAGAAGTTCCTGCGCGACAATCCCGACCTCGCCGACGAGATCGAGACCAAGATCCGGGAGAAGCTGGGGATGAGCAGCCTCGCCGTGCCGGTGGCAGCGGCGGCGGAGTAGGCGCTCCCGCCCAAGACCCTCATCACCCCGGCCCTCTTCTCCCGTCCCCTCCCAACCCCCCTCACCGGGAGAAGAGGGAGAAAAGCAAGACCGCCCCAGCCGGGTACCCCTCTCCCGGGGAGGGGGATGGGGTGGTCGGGAGAGGGGCAGGGGTGAGGGTCTTGGGCGGGGGTGCGCTGGTGATGAGGGCTCTACGCCCGCACCATCCGGCGCCACCAGCGCTGGAGGGCGGGCTGGCCTTTTTCTTCGGCCCGGGCTTCCAGTTGCTCGATAGGCGCGGGGAGGAGAGCCAGTCTCCCCTTTTCGAGCTGGAGGAGCAGGAGGTCCATCTCCCGGCCGCGCTGGCGGGGATCGCGGGAGAAGGCGTCGCCCAGCGAGGTCCGGCCGTCGAGGCGGGCGTAGAAGTCGCGGGCTTTGGTGGGCATGCGTGTCCGCTCCTCCGTGGCCGGCTCCTCCACCCAAACGGGATAGCAGCGCTCCAGCAGCTCGAGCGGCACGGCCATGTGGCGGCGGGCCACCAGCACCTGCTCTTCCGTGGCCTGCTCCAGCAGCAGGTCGAAGACGCTGAGCTCGCTGGTGGTGCGCGCGGCGGCATCCCGGACCTCCGCGATGTCCAGCCCGCGGCCGACGCAGAGCCGGAAGACGGCTTCCAGGAAACGGAAGTACGAGCCGCGGACCTTCTCGTAGACCTCGCCGAGCGTCCTCTCGCCATCCACGGCCGCGAGGATCCGGCGCTCGATCGGCGATCGATCCACTTGCTGGGTCGCGAGCTCGCCGCGCCGCAACGCCACGTCGTCGTGGACCAGCACGCGGCGGATGCGGGCGAGCTCGTCGAGCCAGCGTCCGCCTTCCATCACCAGACCCAGGACGTTGATGGGCTCGGGGAGGATCTCCTCCTCGGGCGGCAGCTCGGCCAGGAAGTAAAAGACCCCCCGCTGCCAGAGGAAGAGATCGCAGATCTGTTCCTCGATCTGTGCCCGCAGGGTGTGCTGGATGAGCTCGGGTGAAAGCAGATTCAGCTCGTGGAGCGCCACCCCGAGACGGACGTTGCGGGCGGCGCAGGCGCTCAAGGCCTGAAAGAGCTGGGTGTCGTTCAGATGGCCGTGGAGGAGGAGGTGCTGGCCGTAGAACTCCGCGGAGTCGTTGGACAGGCAGCCCACCACGTCCCCGGCGTTGAAGTAGATGCGCTTCTCGCGCTGGCTGCGGCGGATGACGAGCGCTCCCGTGCAGGCCTCGTTCTGGGCCCACTGCAGGAGATCGGCCATGGGAAAGGCGGCCAGCCTGCCGGAGAATTCCATAAGAATTGCGGGGAATTGTAGCAGGGGCCGGGGAGAATTTCCCGCGGGAAGGCGGCTGTTATCCTTGCTGCCATGCGCCATGCCCGAAGCTTTCTGTTTGTCAGTGCCCTGCTCTGCCTGGCGCTCCCGGTGGGAGCCGCAGAGATTCCCTGTAAGCCGTGCGCCGGTCTCCGGCTCGCTTCCGCCTCCGCAGCCTCCGGCACCGCGGAGATCGCCCGCGTCCTCAAAGAGTCCGGCCATCTGGAGGCGGACACTCCGCTGTTCGTGGCCTGGGAGGTCCCTCTCTCTGGTGAGGCCACGGGGGCGGAGGCCGCAGCCGCCCTGCACGACAGTGGCGCCACTCCCTGGCTCTCCCTGATCTTTCACACGCCGCCGCCCCTGGCCCAGCATTCGGAACGGCTGCAGACCGAGCTGCGGGTGGCCGCGGCCTTGGCTGGACGGGTCCCCGCCGGCACCTGGCTCCAGGTGGTCTGGCGGCCGGAGGGAGGAGAGACGCAGGCCTTCTCGCCCACGGAATACGCCTTCCTCCTCAAGCGGGCCGCGGTGGCGATCACCGGCGCCCGGCCGGACGCGCGGGTGGCGTCGCAGCCCCTGCCCGCCGATCCCCAGGTTCTGCGCGCCTTCTACGCCGAGGAGGTCGCGGCCTATCTGGAAGCCGTCGTCCTGCAGCCGGCCGAGCTCCAGGCGTTGATCGAGGCAACGGCGGCCATGCAGGAGGCCGATCCGGGTCGGCCGGTCGTCGCTCGATTCCCGCCCTCTGCCGGCCAGTGCCAGCGGAGGCCCTGGCCGCAGCCGCCCGCGAGGCCGCGCATCGGGATCGACCTCACGCTCTTCCGGGCTCCGGCACTGGACGCGAAGAATCTCATCCCCACTCTCGCGCCGTTCGCTCTGCTGGCCCGGGAATTCAAGGGCGACCTCTCCTACGATCCCTCCTCGTCACCCACCGGCGCGGCCGGAGGCGTGGACGTTCGTGCGCGGCAAGGACCTGTCGCTGCGGGTGATCGTCCTGGCTCCGAAGGGGCCAATCCGAGCTGACGCTCCGCTTCAGCGATCCCCAGCTCCGCCGGCCCGTCCGCTTCCCCATCGGCGGCGAGCGGGTGCCGCCCCCCGGCGGCCGGATCGAGGGCCAGGAGCTGCTGCTCCAGGTGGCCTCCCCTGGGCGGGTGGCCGTGCTCGGCCTCGACCGTCCTACGGCCGCCGAGTTGAAGGGCGTCGAGGAGAAGGTGACGGTCTCCGGCCAGCGGGAGATGCCGGTGGAGGAGATCCTGCGCCGTCTCCAGGCGTTCGAGGACGCCCAGAGCCGGCGGCTCGACCACTACCGGGCCGTCAATACGACGTCGCTGCGCTTCCAGCCCGTGGCCGGGGCCCAGACCTTCGAGGCCACCCTCGAGGGACCCATCTTCTTCAGCCCGCAGACGGGCTCCGACTGGGCGTGGCAGACCCTCTACGTCAACGGCGTGCGCTGGCGGGACAAGGAGCTTCCCGAGATCCCCTTGATCCAGCCCGAGAAGGCGGCGGCCCTGCCGCTGGAGATCCACTTCACCAAGGAATACCGCTACCGCCTGCGGGGCACCGACACGATCGACGGCCGCGACGCCTGGGTGGTGGACTTCGCCCCGGCCGGCCCGGGCGAGGCCGGCAAGCTCTACCAGGGAACCGTCTGGGTCGATCGCCAGACCTATGCCCGTCTGCGCACCCAGGCGGTGCAGATCGGTCTCGAAGGCGAGGTGCTCTCGAACGAGGAGACCCTGCACTACTCGCCCGTCGACGCCAACGGCCAGCCCGCTCCCTGGGCGGCCGGCAGCTTCGTCCTCCCCCTGCGGCTCGTGTCGCAGCAGATCCTGTCGGTGGTCAACGCCACCACGGTGGTGGAGCGGGAGACCCGGCTCACCGAGGTGCGGATCAACGACCCTGGCTTCGAGGAGGCCCGCAAAGGGATGGAAAGCTCGGACGTCACCATGGTGCGCGACACGCCCAAGGGGCTGCGCTACCTGGTGAAGGACGAGCAGGGCGGAGCGCGTGGTCAAGGAGGGGTTCGACACTAGCAAGCTCTTCCTGGCCGGGGGCGTGTTCTACGACGACGCCATGGACTACCCGCTGCCCCTCGCCGGCATCAACTACTTCTCCTTCGACTTCAAGGGGACGAAGAAGCAGGTCAACGTCTTCTTCGGCGGCGCCCTGCTGATCGCCAGCGCCGCCGAGCCGCGCCTCTTCGGCAGCCGGTTCGACGTCGGCGGCAACGTCTTCGCCATCGCCTTGCCCTTCACCGACACACTGTTCCTCCCCAGCGGAGAGGACAAGACCCAGGACGTCAAGCAGCGGCCGGCGACCTTCAGCCTGAAGCTCGGCCACCCGATCGGGAGCTTCGCCAAGGTGAGGGCCGAGTACAAGCTGCTCTCCCTCAACTACCAGCGGACGGACGACACGGCGAAAGACTTCGTGCTGCCCAGCGACAACCTGACCCAGTCCTTCACGCTCTCGGCCTCGTA
This sequence comes from Thermoanaerobaculaceae bacterium, assembly GCA_963712665.1. GTDB lineage: Bacteria > Acidobacteriota > Thermoanaerobaculia > Multivoradales > UBA5704 > DATARR01. Next base: position 447,623 of record CAVQIV010000001.1, read on the forward strand.
CTCCCGAGCGGGCTACGGTCTCTCCGCCACCGGCAGCTACAACCAGCGCTCGAAGTGGGACTTCTGGGGACCGCCGGGCAATCCTGACTGGAGCTCCCGACAAGAAGGATTTCATGACCTGGGAGGCGCGGGCGAGCAAGAACTGGTACCTCCCCAAGTTCCAGAAAGCGGGGCTCGAATTCGACTACTCCGCGGGCCAGGACCTCGACCGCTTCAGCAAATATCAGTTCGGCTTCTTCGGCGGCACCCGCGTCCACGGCTACCAGAGCAGCCGGGTGCGGGCCTCCGAGGTCTACGCCGGCCACCTCTCCTACGGCTTCGAGGTCGGCCAGACCTTCCACATCGAAGGGATCGTGGACGCGGCCTGGGCCACGGACAAGGGCACGGGGCTCAAGAACGAGCTGCTGGGCGGCGTGGGCATCCAGGGGGCGTTCATCGGCCCCTGGCGGACGTTGGTGAACCTGGACGTGGGCACGCCCGTCGCGGGTCCGGACAACGGCTTCGTGCTCTACCTGGTGTTCCTGAAGCTGTTCAAGTAGGGGCGTCCCGTTTCGCCTTGACCTCTTCCCTCAGGGCCCGGTAGCGCTCCAGCCGGGCCTTGAGCTCGGCCTCGAACCCCTCACCCTTGGGCTCGTAGAACCGGGTCCCCTGGAGAGACTCGGGGAGGCAGTCGATGCCTCCCACCCCTTCCTCGGTGTGGGGGGCGTAAACGTAGCCCGAGCCGTAGCCCACGTCCTTCATCAGCCGGGTGGGAGCGTTGCGGATGGTCATGGGCACGGGGTCGGCCGGGCGCTCCTCGACCGTGCGGCGCGCTCCTTTGTAGCCATCGTAGATGGCCACGCTCTTGGGCGCGAGCGCCAGGTAGAGGGCGGCCTGGGCCAGGGCCAGCTCCCCCTCGGGCGAGCCCAGCCGGTGGTAGGCCTCCCAGGCGGCGAGGGTCTGGACCAGGGCCTGGGGATCGGCGAGGCCCACGTCCTCGCTGGCGAAGCGGATCATCCGGCGGGCGAGGTAGAGAGGGTCCTCGCCCGCGGCCAGCATGCGGGCGAGCCAGTAGATCGCAGCGTCAGGATCGCTCTCACGGAGCGACTTGTGGAGAGCGGAGATGAGGTTGTAATGCTCCTCCCCCGACTTGTCGTAGAGCAGCACCTTGCGCTGGGCCACCCGGCGCACGGCCTCGGCGTCCACCCGGCCGCCCTCGGCGTCGGCCACGGCCAGCTCCAGGAGGTTCAAGGCCTTGCGGGCATCGCCGCGAGGCGAGCTGGGCCAGCGTCTCCAGGGCATCGTCGTCCGCCTCGGCCCCTGTTCCTCCCAGCCCTCGCTCGGGATCGGCGAGGGCGCGGCGCATGAGAGCGGTGAGATCCTCGGGAGCGAGCGGCTCGAGGACGATCACCCGGCAGCGGGAGAGGAGCGCGGCGTTGAGCTCGAAGGAGGGATTCTCGGTGGTGGCCCCCACCAGCACCACGTCGCCGCTCTCCACGTAGGGAAGGAAGGCGTCCTGCTGTGCGCGATTGAAGCGGTGGATCTCGTCCACGAAGAGCAGGGTTCGCCGCCCCTGGGCCTTGCGGAGGCGCACGGCCTCGGCCATCACCTCCTTGACCTCTTTGATCCCCGAGGTGACGGCCGAGAAGGGGACGAAATGGGATGAAGTCTCCGTAGCGATGATCCGCGCCAGCGTCGTCTTCCCCGTCCCCGGAGGTCCCCAGAAGATGAGGGACGGGACGCGATCCGCAGCGATGGCCCGGCGCAGGAATCCCCCCGGCCCCACCACCTTCTGCTGGCCCACGACCTCGTCGAGATTGCGGGGGCGGATGCGCTCGGCGAGCGGGGAGGGGGTTGCAGGAGAGGTCTGCGTCCGGGAGGGGGGCGCAGGGGGCTCCTGATCGTCAAAGAGAGAACGGGCCATGGGGGAGATTTTACTTCGTCACGAGTCGACATCGTCGCCGGATCTGCGTGGCAGGCCCGGGAGTCGCCCCCCTGGGAGCGCTGGCGTCCCGCCGGCATCTAACTCCGCTTTTTTTCTCCCTCCCCTTCAAGAAGAAAAAACGGAGTAAGTTGCCGGCGGGACGCCAGCGCTCCCAGGGGAGAGAGGCCGGCAAAGTTAACTCAGGCCCTCGCCACCTCCACCCGCGCATCGTTGAAGCACGCCCCCTCCCCCAAGTCCGTGTAGGTGTCCGGCGACAGGGCGTTGCTGGTGGTGCCCGAGAGGGTGTTGTGGCTCCACATCCCCTTGGGGAGGAGGACGACGCCCGGCTTCAAGTCCGGGTTGAGCTTCGCCGGCACCCGCACCTCGGCGAGGTCGTTCCACACCCGCACGACGTCGCCGGATCCGATCCCCCGGGCTGCGGCATCGCCCGGGTGGATCTCCAGGGGGATGGAGCCGCGGACGAGCTGGCCGAAGGTCGAGCTGATGGTCTTGTTCGTGGCGGGCGAGATCAGGGCCAGGGGATAGCGCTCGTTCGCCGGCTCCTTCTGATACGTGTAGAGGCCGTGCGGCGCCTCGCGGTCCAGGGCCTCGGGGGCGAGATGGACCTTGCGGTCGGGCGTCAGGGGGAAGGAATCCAGGAACTGGATGGGCGACGGGCCGCAGTCGGGGCTCGCGATGCCGTCGCGGGCGAGCTCGGTCCGCATCCTTTCCGAGCGGCGGAGGAGGGTCGCGGTGAGATCGTCCGCGGTCTCCGGGTCCCCCGGCCGGGCGAGCCCCAGCCGGCGGCCGAGCTCGGCGAAGACCTCGACGTTCGAGCGCGCCTCCCCGGCGGGCGTGGCAACGGCCGGCGTGCGATAGAGCACCAGCGCGCCATAGCCCCGCGACATCTCCTCATGCTCCAGGAAGTGGGTGGCCGGCAGCACCAGGTCGGACCAGAGGGCCGTGTCCGTCCACACCTGGTCGAAGGCGATGGTGAAGAGGTCCTCGCGGGCGAGGCCGCGCCGCACCTTCTCCTGGTTCGGCATGGTCGCCAGGGGATTGCAGTTGTAGGAGAAGAGGACGGTGACCGGCGGGTCCTGCCTCTCCAGCAGCACCTCGCCCAGGCGATTCATGTTGATCACCCGGGTCGAGGGCTCGGGCTCGGCCACGGCCGCCGTCTTGTCGAACGTGAAGGCGCCCGAGTTGCTGAGCACGTAGCCGCCGCCGCGCACGCCGAACTTGCCGGCCACGGCCGGCAGGGCCAGGACGGACGCCACGGCCGAGCCGCCGTTGCGATTGCGCTCCAGGCCCCAACCACAGCGGATGAGAGCCGGCGAGGTCTCCGCATAGAGGCGGGCGAAGCTCTCGATGTCCGCGGCCGGCACGCCGGAGACGGCGGCGGCACGCTCGAAGCTCCAGGGGAGGGACCGGCGACGCAGCTCCTCCGCTCCCGTGGCATGGTTGGCGAGGAACTCCAGATCCGCATGCCCCTCCTCGAAAAGCCAGCGGATCACCGACAGGGCGAGGGGAAGGTCCGTCCCCGGCCGGGGAGCGAGATAGAGGTCCGCCTTCTTCGCCAGGTGCGTACGGCGGGGATCGACCACCACCAGCCGCGTCCCCTGCCGCTGCGCCTCCTGGAGGATGGGGACCTGGTGAATGCCCGAAGCCGACGGATTCACCCCCCAGAGCACGATCAGCCGGGCGTGATGGAAGTCCGTGAAGGCGACGCCCGACATCTTGCCGTAGAGCCCCGTCGCCGCCCGGCCGGTGGCAGCCGCGCAGACGGTGCGGGCCAGTCGCGAGGCCCCGAGGCGGTAGAACAGCCGGAAGTCCGTCGTCTCCTGGGTCAGCAGCCCGTTCGAGCCGCCATAGAAGAAGGGGAGGATCGCCTCCCCGCCATACCGTTCCTTGGCCTCCCGGATCTTCGTCTGCCGCGAGGTCCATGGCCTCGTCCCAGGAGATCGACTCGAACTGGCCCGCGCCCTTCGGTCCCACTCTCCGCGCGGGATGGAGGATCCGGTGCGGCCCATAGAGATGCTCCGGAAGGCGCCGGACCTTGGAGCAGATGTAGCCGTCGGTGATGGGGTTCAGGTGGGTGCCATCAATCTTGACCACCCGCCCGTCCTCCACCCGGACCTCCAGGCTGCAGGCGTCGGGGCAGTCGAGGGGGCAGGCGGAGGGGAAGACCTCGGGGGTGCGGAGAGTCTCGGTCATAGGAGGATTGTATCCCCTATACCTCCGACTCCAGCGCCCGCACGATGGCGTCCGTGAACTGGCTCGTGGTCGCCTCGCCTCCCAGATCGCGGGTGCGGATCTTCTGGTTGACCACCACCTCACGCAGAGCCCGGCGCACGCGCTCGGCCACCTCGTCCTTGTGCAGGTGGTCGAGCATCATGATGCCGGAGCGGATGAGCGCCATGGGGTTCGCCAGGTCCTTGCCGGCGATGTCGGGCGCGCTGCCGTGCACGGCCTCGAAGACCGCCACGTCGCTCGCCGATGTTGCCGCCGGGCACCACGCCGAGGCCGCCGACGAGGCCGGCGCAGAGGTCGGAGACGATGTCGCCGTAGAGGTTCTCGAGCAGCAGGACGTCGAACTCGCTCGGGTCGCATCACGAGCTGCATGCACAGTTGTCGACGATCATGTCGTCGGACTGGATCTCGGGATACTCCTTGGCCACCGCGCGGACAGCAGTCGAGGAAGAGGCCGTCCGAGAGCTTCATGATGTTGGCCTTGTGCACGGCGGTCACCCGCTTGCGGCCGTGTCGGCGGGCGTACTCGAAGGCGAAGCGGGCGATGCGCGTCGAGGCCTTCTCGGTGATGATCTTGAGCGACTCCACCACGCCCGGCACCACCACGTGCTCGAGGCCGCTGTAGAGGTCCTCGGTGTTCTCGCGCACCACCACGAGGTCGACGCCCTCGAAGCGGCTCGTGATGCCGGGCAGCGACCGCGACGGGGCGCAGGTTGGCGTAGAGGTCGAGCGTCTTGCGGAGCTGCACGTTGACCGACTGGAAGCCCTTGCCCACCTCGGTCGTGATCGGTCCCTTGAGGGCCACGCGGTTGCGGCGGATGGATTCGAGGACCTCGGGGGGCAACGGGTTGCCGTGCTTCTCCAGGGCCTCGCGGCCGGCGATGTGGCGCTCCCACTCGATCTCCGCGCCCGCAGCATCGAGCACGCGCACGGCGGCTTCGCTGACCTCCGGACCGATGCCATCGCCCGGGAGGAGTGTGACGGTGGTCTTGCTCATGGATTGACGCTCCCAGATGTGAGGCGAGGGCACTCTCGCGGCCACTCCCCCGCCGTCCGGTCGGACGGCGAGGGCTAGGGTATCACGGAGGAAAAGCCCGGCTCAGCGGCCTGGCGGGCGGACGCCGCGCGGCGAGGCCCGGCGGGATTCTTCCAGGGCGCGGGCAGCTTCCGGGTCGTTCTTCTGCCGCTCCAGGTCCTGGATCAGGGACGGCGGGAAGTAGTTGGGAGGCGGAGCGTTCGGATCGATCCGGGCTACCGCGGATTCGGGCACCGGCGCCCGATGACCCGCCTTCTCGAGGTCCGTGGCCAGCTCTTCCAGACGCTGCCGCGCCGTGGCCGCCCGCCGTTCGATGGGCTCCTGCCGGGCCTCGCGGAGATCGTCGAAGAGGAAGACGAGGCGTCGGTCGTCCCCGGCGGACAGCATCCACCGGAGCGTGCGGAGCTTCTCCTCCGGCGCCACGCCGCGAAGCCGGGGCAGCGCCTTCTCCACGGCTCCGGCCGCCGCCGCGGAGGCCGTACGGTCAATTCCAGGGGGTGCCGCGGCAGAGGATTGCGGGGTGAGCGCGGAGAGAGACGCCGGGCCGGCGAGCAGAGCCGCGAGCAGCAGGGTGGGAAGGACGCGAGCAGTGGTTTTCAAGTCGTTGCGGTTCATGGTCGTTTCCTCCTCAGCAGGCGCCGCACACCGCACAGGCGTCGGGGCAGCAGTCACCGTAAGTCACGCAGGCGGCGTCGCAGAAACAGCTCCCTGAAGAGCCGCCGCAGACCCCGGAGCAGGAGCCCGCCGTCGCAAGGGAGAAGGAGGTGGTGTCCACCTTGGTGCTGAGCTGAGACGAGCAGTCGGTCCGATCATGGACCGTCAGCGCACAGGTGCCATCGGCCTTGCGGTAGGCCGTGGGGCACTCCCAGCCGCAGAACTTCTGGAACGCGTCGCTGCGCGGGGTCCAGTACTCTCGATTGTAGCCATGGCCGATGTCCATCTCCGTGTAGGCTTCGCCGCCGGAAACGGTGACCACCGAGGAGCTCCAGGACTCGGGCCAGGGTCCCCCGATGTTGCGCGAGGCGCCCACCACCTCACGCCCGGAGCCGCTGTTGAGAGCGTTGCGCCAGGTGCCCACGAAGCAGTCGCAGGTCGAGGCACAGAAGTCGTCCTCGGAGCCGGCGCAGTAGGTCGAGTCCGCCTGCCAGCCCGGCCAGGAGCCGTGCGAGTCCTCGTCCGCGGCGACACTGATCCAGTTGGTGCCGAGCGCCCGCGCCCGGTCCTCCAGATAGGTGCCGGAGAAGTAGTGGTCCCGGTCGTGGTGCGCGTAGTAGGCCTGGTAGAGGTACCAGGTCTTGAGGTCGTAGCTGTAGAGCTCGACCTTGATGTGCTCGGAGTCGCCCTGGTGGCCTCCGAATCCCACCGTCGAGCGGCAGTCGTGGGGGTAGTTGAAGAAGTAGGAGACCTTCACCCACTTCGCGACTCCATCCGTGGGGCTCCAGTTGCTGATCCCGCCGCCCTCCGGCCGCACCTGGAAGAAGTCCTGCCGGGCGAAGTGGAAGGAGGGGAGGCCGTAGCTGTTGCGCCAGCCGCTACAGTCCTCGTCCTCGTCGTAGAAGTACCAGGGCGCCACGGCCCAGGCCAGGTTCCCCTCCTCGGTGTTATCGAGACAGTCGCTGTCGACGTCCCCCGCGCAGGAGCCTTTCTTGAGCTCACTCGACAGGGAATAGGTCAACGCGGCCTCGGCCGTAGACGAGACAGCCAGCCCGAGGGCCAGGGCCGCGAGTGGAACCAGGATCATCCTTCTGGCTCCATGGAGACTCCGTGGTCCGATCATGATGAACTCCTTGATGCAGTTTCGGTTTCCCCGTTGCCCCATCTCAGTTTCGATAGTTTGCAAGTTGAAGACCATGCATAAGAAGGCTGCCAGGCGGGAAAAAAGTGACCCGGAACCGAGTCCTGAAGCGGAAGAACGATGTCGGGAATCAGCGACGGCTGTCGAGGGCCAGGGGGTATTGCAGGGTCTTCAGGAGCCACTCGCCGTTCTCTTTCACCTGCCGTACCAGCTCCGCCACCAGGCGATCCCGGTGCTCGTAGAGCCGGTATCCCTCGCGGGGGCGCAGATAGCCGCGCGCCTTGGGCTCCGCGGTGAACAGCACCTCCTCCCCCACCTCTGGCCCTCTGGGCGTAGCGCTCGCGGTTGTCGAGCAGCGCTTTGACGAGGAACGGCATGACCATGGAGTAGTCGGCCTGCATGCTCTCGGTGGTCTGCTGGTAGGTGTCGCGGTCCACCTTGCCCCAGGTCACGGCCTCGGCGGGCGGGCAGGAGGAGAGCGAGCCTTCGGTGACCGGGGCGGTGACGATCTGCACGTCGAAGGCGTAGCCGCGCGACGTTCGGAAGCCCCAGGATCTGGCCGAGCGCCGGCTCCGGCTGGAGGTTGAAGTTCTTCGGGCACGCCGCCGCCGAGGATCAGGGTGGCGAGCGCCCGCGCCGGGCTCTCGAACAGGCCCCAGCAGTGGTAGGCGCACGATTCGAAGACCTCGGCGTGGAGGTCGAGATCGAACTCGTACTCCTCGATCAGCCCGGCCTGCTGCATGGCCCACAGCTTCATGGAGTTGAGGAACACGCTGCCGTCCCCCGGCGCGCCGACGAAGATCGGGATCGCCAGCCGGTGGCAGGTCGAGAGCAGCCCCGGCGCCACGCCGTTCCTGGCGCTCCTGCTGCGGCATAGACCGCGCCCAGCAGGTAGCGCAGCTCCGTGCCGGTCATGTTGCTTCTGGAACTCCGGGCCGCAGCAGGCACGGCGGTCATGAAGCGGTCCTGATCGAGCAGCACGTCCTCGTCGAACGCCATGTCGGTGACGCGGATGGTGCTGCTCGTCGCGCAGGGCGCCGTCGTCGCCGAAGATCGGGACCTCGTGGATGGGATCGCCGGTGCTCGTCGAGGCTGCGGTGGCCGTCGTGATAGCAGACCGCGTCGGTGGTGCTCAGGTACGCGATCCAGCCGGTCTCGAGCAGCGGGATGAGCCACGCCTGGTGCTGCCCCGACACCGTCACCGGCCCGGCGATCGCCAGCGTCATCGGGCAGCCCGGCCCGATGGCGTCGTCGAGGATGGTGTAGATGCGCCGCAGATAAGCGCCGCCGAAAGCCGGCAGGCAGTGGTTGAACAGCTCGTCCAGCGTCCGGCACTCATCAACCCGCCGCACCTCGACCCGCCGCCGGGCCTTGAGGTCAAGGGCCAGGGGATCCCGAGGATGGTGGTGCTGGTGGTGCCCGTCGCTCATGGGGCCGTACGGTATAAGGTCCGGCCGGATTGCCGCAAGGGCTGGGACACGATCTCGTAATCATCGTCCGGGAAGGCTTTCATCGCGGCCCCAGCTCCTCGATCCGAGCCACGACGTCGCGATAATTCGTATCCATCCCGTATAAATCGACGAAGGTTTTGTAAGCGGATTCCCTGTCGTCCACGGCGAGGTAGGCGCAGCCGAGGTCGTAGAGGAGGCCGAGGGTGTCTTCTTCGTTGATGCCGGGGACGTCGAGGCCGCGGCGGTACCACTTGACGGCGAGCTCGGGCAGGCCCTTGTCGAGGAAGCAGAGGCCCAGCATGGAGCAGCAGAGGACGAGATGGGCGGGGTCCTTGGCCGCGATCTGGAACTCGCCGATGGCCTCGTCGAGCAGGCCCATCTCCCGGTAGGCGATGCCGAGGTTGTAGTGGGTGTCGTAGTCGGTGGGTCGAGAGGTGCTCGGCGACGCCCTTCTTGAATCCCTCGACGATCTCTTCCAGCGACTGCTCGGCCTGCTGCACGAGCAGGTCCTCTCCGTCGGGAAGACGTCCTCTTGCGAAGCTCCTGCTCCAGCTCCGCGGCCAGATCGAAGAAATCGTCCTCCTCGTCGAACAGGCGGTCGGAGCGGCCCTCCTTCGCCGGGCGGTTGCGGTCCGCCTCGTCGAGCCAGCTCATGCTGCCGGTATCGTCGAGGCCGGGGTGCAGGCCGTCCGTGCCCGCACCCGCCGGCGGAGAGGGAGGCAAGAAGATGGACGGCGAGGCCGGCCCCGGCTCGTCCCAGTCCATCTCCTCCCGCTCGATCATCTCGCCGATCTCCAGCGGATTGAACAAGCCGGGCCGCGGCGGCGTGGACGGGGCCGGAGCGGGAGGCGTGGGTGTTGGCGCGCTCGCCACCGGCGGAGGAGGAGAGGGCGGCGCGGCGGCGACCGGGGGAGCCGGCTTCGCGGGAGCGGGCGTACGGGGACGCGCCGGCTTGTCGAGCAGCCCGCGCAGCATCTGATCGATGTCGCCGGCTGATTTCTTCCGCGCAGACGGTGCGACCGGTGCGGCAGCCACCGGAGCCTCCGGTGGCGGCGCCGGCTGGGGAGGAGCGGGCGGTGGCGCCTCGAGGACCGGTGGGGCAGGAGGCGGCGGTTTGGGAGCCGCTGGCCGCGGAGCCGGAACGGGCGCTGCCACCAGACCGTGCGGCCCGGTCGCGACGTGATCGCCATCCATGCGGTAGCCGGCGTCCACGAGATGCCGGCGCGTCCTGGGCCAGAGATAGCTCTCGCCGGTCTCGGTGGCGATGCGGGCCATGACGTTGGCCAGCTCGACCACTCGCTCGTGGCGCCCCTTGTCCAGATGGATCTGGATCATCTGCGCGTAGGCGCCGAGGTTCTGAGGCTTGAGCCGCAGGGCTTCGCGCAGACGCTCCAGAGCCTTCTCCTCCAGACCGTACTTGGCCAGCACCTCGGCTTCGCTGACCAGGTCTTCATCCCGCTCGAGGGCCCGGGGCTGCAGCTCGGCCGCCGTCCGCTCCAGCAGGTCGGCATCGATGCGGAGCGTCTCCGGCTCGGCATCCCGGAGCGTGGGCTCGACCTCCCAGCCAGGAGCCTCCAGGGGTGGCAGCTCCTCGTCCAGCTCGAAGAGAACCTGGCCACTGGCGTCGAGATTGGGGAGCTCCATGGAGTCGAACGCTGACGGCAGCGACGCGGGCGCCGCCGGCGTCGGCTCGGGCTCCAGCTCGAGCTCGATCTCCTCGATCGCCTCGATCTCCTCATCGAGGGAGATCTCGATCTCGTCTCCGGCAGCGGCTTCGGCGGGAGCCTCCTCCTCCACCGGGGGAGCGACCTGGCCGCCCCAGGCGGAGCCGAGGCGCAGGCCGGTGCCGGTCATGTCCGCCGGCGGCTTGACCAGGCTCGATGGCTCCTCATCGCTCTCCATGTCGAGGACGAAGGCCTCGTCCAGGTCGAGCTCGATCTCGTCGCCTGTCTCCTCGGCAAGGGGAGCGGCCGGCTCGGGCTCTGGGATGAGGGCGGAGGCCGCGGCCATCACGTTGGCCGTGAGGTCTTCCGAGAGGTCTTCCTCTTCGATCTCGATCAAGGCGCCATCGTAGAACTGGGCCTCTTCTCCCAGCGGCTCTTCGACTGGGGGGAGAGCCGGAAGAGGAGCCGGCGGAGGAGGCACGATCCGCAGCTCTGGACGGGAAGCGGGACGGGGACGCGGCGGCGGCTCGGGCTCCGGCTCGGCCTCCACTTCGATTTCGGGCTCCGCTTCGTGGGAGAGGCGGGCCAGCCGTCCGGCCTGGGGGTTGCGCTCGGCGGCGAAGGAGAGGAAGCGGGCAGCAGCGCCCGCGTTGCCCGACTCCTGCAGCCGCAGCAGGGCGTCCTGGATGAAGCTCACGTTGCTGCTGTCGATGTCGAGCGCCCGCTCGTAGACCTGGGCCGCGTCCTGGGCGCGGCCGTGGGCGATCATCATCTCGGCGATGACCCGGTACTCGGCCATCGCCTTCTCGATGAGCTGCTGGCGCTGGTAGATCTCCGCCAGCTTCACGTGGTAGCTGGGGTTGTTGGGCTCCAAGTCCGCCATCTTCTGGTAGATGGCGATGGCCGAGGCGGCGTTGTCGTGCTTCTGGTAGTAGTCCGCCAGTACCTGGTACTGGGTGCGCGCCTCGTTGACCAGCCCCTGCTTGTGGTAGAGCTCGGCCAGCTTCTCGTAGACCTCCAGCCGCGTGGGATCGAGCTTGATGATCTTCTTGTAGATGGCGATCGCCTTGACGAAGAAGCCCTCCGTCGAGTACTGCTCGGCGATCTGGGTGAAGAAGTCGACGGCTTCGTCGATGCGCTGGATGCGGGCATAGAGGTCGCCGATCCGGTTCAGCGTGTTGATGTCGTTCGGATTGTCCGTGAGCAGCTTGCGATACTCGCGGATCGCCGGCTCGATCTTGCCGCGGGAGACGTACTTCTCCGCCGTCTGCACCACCTGCTCGCGCTGGACGGCCATCAGCAGCGGGCCTCGCGGGGGAGGACGGGCTTGAAGGTCAGCCGGTGGACGGGCGAGGGGCCGTAGGTCGCGAGGGCCTCCAGGTGCTCGGGCACGGAGTAGCCCTTGTGGGCGGCGAACCCGTATTGGGGATACGACCGGTCGAGCTCCACCATCCTGCGGTCGCGGGCCACCTTGGCGACGATCGAGGCGCAGGCCACGGCGTAGCTCAGGCAGTCGCCGCGTATCACAGGGAGGCAGGGGAAGCGGAAGCCGGAGAGGGAGACGGCGTCCACCACGGCGCAGTCCGGCGCCGGCTGCAAACGCGAGAGGGCCTCGCACATGGCCTGACGGCTGGCTTCGAGGATGTTGATGCGATCGATGACCTCGGGCGAGACCTCGGCCACGGCGGCGGCCACCGCGGTCGAACGGATGGCCTCGGCCGCGCGCTCCCGCTCGGGAGGGGTGAGGCACTTGCTGTCGTCCACGCCGGGGATGAGGCAGCGGGAGTCCACGATCACGGCGGCAGCCACCACCGGTCCCGCGAGGGAGCCGCGGCCCACCTCGTCGACGCCGGCGATCAGACCGTAGCCGCAGTGGGACAGGCCTTCCTCCAACCCCCGCAGCAGGCGGAGACGGTAGGCCTCCAGGAACAGCTCGATCATCGCCCGGGCCGGCTGGGCCGCAGGTCTTGCCGCCCTGCTCACCGCCACTCCTTTCTCAACCCCTCCGGGACGCCGGCACGGGCAACCGGTCCTTACGACCGGTCCTGATCTTCCCGGCGCTCGTCGATGCGAGCAGCCTTGCCGCGCAGGTTCCGCAGGTAGTACAGCTTGGCGCGCCGCACCCTGCCCCGCCGGATGACCTCGATCTTGTCGACGTTGGGCGAGTGGAGCGGGAAGATCCTCTCGACGCCGATGCCGCCGGAGATCTTGCGCACCGTGAACGTCTCCCGGGTCCCGCCACCACGGCGGGCGATCACGACGCCCTGGAAGACCTGAATCCGCTGCTTGTCGCCCTCGACCACGCGCACGTGGACGCGGACCGTGTCCCCCGGCTTGAAGTCGGGCTGGCCCTGCCGCAAAAAGACACTTTCGACCTGATCCAACTGGTTCATCACTCACCTCGCAAACCCGACGGATCGCCCAGGGACGTTTCCGTCATTATTTCCATTTCAGTATGGCCGCGCAAGCAGCCGGTCACTTCTCGTCTCTCTCCACCTCGTTCACCTCGTCGAGGGCCCGCCGCTGCTCCCGAGTCAACCGGGCCACCGCCTCGGATCCTTCGAGCAGGTCCGGCCGCTTGGCGAGCGTCGCCTTGAGCGCCTCCCGCTCCCGCCAGCGGCGGATTGCCGCATGGTCCCCTCCGGTCAGCACCTCGGGGACGGCCAAGTCCTCGACCATCGGCGGCCGGGTGTAGTGCGGGTGGTCCAGGAGGCCGGCCCGGAAGCTGTCGTTCTCCACCGAGTCCGCCAGCTTGACCACTCCCGGCACCTGGCGCGACAGGGCCTCGATCAGCACCATGGCCGGCAGCTCGCCGCCGGAGAGCACGTAGTCGCCGATCGAGACCTCCTCGTCCACCACCGTCTGCCGCACCCGCTCGTCGATCCCCTCGTAGCGCCCGCAGAGGAGGACGAGATCGCCCCGCGCCGCCAGCTCCCGCACCTTCGCTTCGTCCAGCCGCGCCCCCTGGGGCGAGAGGAGGATCCGCCAGGGGCTCCCTGGCTGATCCCCCGCAGAGGAGACCGCGCGCACGGCCCGGATCCAGGGAGGCGCCGTCATCACCATCCCCCCACCGCCGCCGTAGGGCTCGTCGTCGACGCTCCTGTGGCGGTCCTCCGTAAAGTCCCGCAGGTCGTGCACCCGCACCTCCAGGAGCCCTTTTTCTATCGCCCTCCCCACCAGGCTGGTCGAGAGGAACGGCTCGAACAGCTCGGGGAAGATGGTCAGGACCTGGACGCGCATGCCTCGACCAGCCCCGGCGGCAGCTCAAGCTCGATCCTCGCCCCGGCCACGTCCACCTCGCGCAGGAACTCGCGGACGAACGGCACGGGGATCCGCCGGCCCTCCCCCTTGTCTCCCTCTCCTTCCCCCTCCCCCTCGCCCTCAATAATCAGCAGCAGGCCGCCGCCGTCCTCCACCACCTCGACCACCCGCCCCAGCTCCTGGCCGTCCACGCTGCACCTGCAGCCCACCAGCTCATACTGATAGTAGGAGCCGGGCTCGGCCGCGGGCACTTCGGAGCGGGGGATCTCCAGCCAGAGATCCCGCAGCTCCTCGGCCCGATCGCGGTCCTCCCAACCCTCGAAGCGCACCACGGCGCCGCTCTTGTGGATGCGGCTCGCGGCGATCTCGAGGGGCACGGGCGGCCGGCCTTCCCGGATTCCCAGCATCCGGCTCCCCCGGGCGAAACGGTCCGGCACGTCCGAGAGCACCTCGACCACCAGCTCGCCGCGCACTCCGTGGGGGCGCAGGACCCGACCCACGGTGACCGACTCCGGCAGGTCGTCCCGCCGCGCCGGCTCCGCGCGGGCTTCAGTCGTCGTCTTCGAGGATTTCGAGCTCATGGCGCACTCCCCGCCGATCCTCGCGGGTCTCCAGCAGCGTGCGCATGGCGCGGGCCGTGCGACCCTGGCGTCCGATCACCTTGCCCAGGTCGTTGGGCCCCACTTTCAGCTCCAGGATGCCGCCGCCCCGGCGGTTCGGGACCTCCCGCACCTCCACGGCGTCGGGCTCGTCCACCAGCAGCCGGGCCAGCTCCTTCAATTCGTCGGCGAGCTCGGGCACGATCAGGCGCTCTTCTTGGTCCGGGCCAAAAGCTTCTTGACCGTGGGCGACATCTGGGCGCCCTTACCGACCCAGTAGTCGGCGCGGGCGGCGTCGATCGTCACCTGCGCGGGGTTCTTCGTGGGGTCGTAATGACCGATCTCCTCCACCGCGGCGGCCGTCGGGGTGTTGCGCGAGTCCGACACCACCACGCGGTAGAAGGGGTTGTTCCGGGCGCCCATGCGGCGCAGCCGAATCGTCAGCATCTTGAAAAGCCTCCAGGTTTCTCTGTTGCTTGTCGCGCGAGACCCGTGCGCAGCCGATGCCGCGCGGAGCACTCCCGGGCCCCCCGCCAGGGGAGGGCGCGCAAAGACGGGTGAGTCTAGCAGGGATTGGGCGGATCGCAAAGCCTGCGCCCCGAACTCCGGGCAGGGGGCGCAGGCGGGCTTCAATCCAGGCAGACGATCGGACAGACGCAGTCCGACCAGCAGCTTACTGGGTTGCAGTAGAAGTCGGCGCAGGGGCAACCGCCCAGGCACTCCTGCCGGGCCTGAGCGCAGAAGTTTGTGGGGCAGGCGGCCTGGGCCGTTCCCACTTCAGTGATGGCCAGGAGGCAAAGCGCCAAGGCGCCGATCAGGGAGAGGATTCTGGCTTTCATCGGGATCTCCTTTCGTCGATCGCGTCGATCGTCGTGCCGCCGGACGGTCCGGCGGTTCAGGGATTCCGATAATACCTCTAACCCTATATCAGGGGTCTACGCCCGCGCCCCGCCGCCCATCCCCATGGCCCGCTTCAGCCACTTGCCCTGGACGCCCTTCATCATCTTCTGCATCGTCCGGTACTGCTTGAGCAGGCGGTTGATCTCCGGCCACCGAGGTGCCCGAGCCCATGGCGATGCGCTTCTTGCGACCGCCATTGAGCACGTCCGGCCGGCGGCGCTCCAGGGGGGTCATGGAGTTGATGATCGCCTCCGACCCGCTTCAAGCCGCTCTCGTCCACGTTCGCGGCGTCGAGCCCGCGCAGGGGGCCGACCTTGGGGAGCATCTCCAGCACCGAGGCCAGTGGACCCAGCTTCTTGAGCTGCCGGAGCTGGTCGCGCAGGTCCTCCAGGGTGAACTGCTGGCTGACGATGCGCTTGGCCAGGCGCTCGGTCTCGGCCGAGTCGAGCCCGCGCTCGGCGGCCTCGATGAGCGACAGGACATCGCCCATGCCGATCATCCGCGACGCCATGCGCTCGGGATGGAACAGCTCGAGGTCGTCCGCCTTCTCGCCCACGCCCACGTAGCGGATCGGCACCCGCGCGACTGTGCGGATGGAGAGGGCCGCGCCGCCCCGCGAGTCGCCGTCGAGCTTGGTGAGGATGACGCCAGTAAGCGGCAGCACCTGGGAGAACTGCTCGGCGCTCTTCACCGCGTCCTGGCCGGTCATCGAGTCGGCCACGAACAGGACCTCGGTCGGCTGGATCACGTCGGCGAGACGCTTGATCTCCTCCATCAGCGCCGTGTCCACGTGGAGACGGCCGGCGGTGTCCATGAGGACCACGTCGTGGCCGCGCTGCGCGGGCCACGGAGAGGGCCCGGGCCCCGAGATCCGACCACCTTCTCTCCCGGCTCGGGCTCTAGGACCGGCACCTCGACTCCCTTGCCCACCTGCTTCAACTGCTCGACGGCAGCGGCGCGCTGGAGGTCGCCCGCCACCAGCAGCGGATGGCGGCCGTTCTTCCTGAGGCGTTTGGCGAGCTTGCCGGCGGTGGTCGTCTTGCCCGAGCCCTGGAGACCACAGAGCAGGATGACGGCGGGCCGGCCGTCGAGCTTCAGCTCCGTGCCCTCGTCGCCGAGCAGGGCGGTGAGCTCGTCGCGCACGATCTTGACCACCTGCTGCGCCGGGGTCAGGCTCTCCAGGACGTCCTGGCCCGAGGCCCGCTCCCTCACCCTCTCGATGAACGGCTTGACGACCCGGAAGTGCACGTCGGCCTCGAGCAGGGCCACCCGGATCTGACGCAGCGCCGCGTCGAGCGCCTCGGGGGTGACCCGGCCCTCGCCCTTGAGCTGCCGGAAGACGTCCTGAAGCTTGTTCTGAAGACCGTCGAACATGAAGAAAACCTCGCCCAAGTGGATTGGCGGCGCCGGGGCGCCTTTTCAGGGAACGGAATGGTACCACGGTGAATTTCCCCACCCGATATACTGCTCCCATGGAGCGCAGGGCGAAGATCATGGCGACGCTGGGGCCGGTCTCCCGGGAGGAGGCGGTGCTGCGGGGTCTCGTGCGGGCGGGCGTCGACCTGGTTCGTTTGAACCTCTCCCACGGCACCCAGGAGCAGCACCGGGAAACCCTCCAAAGGGTGCGGCAGGTGGCGAGCGAAGAGGGGTGCCATCTCCCCGTGGTCCTCGACCTCATGGGACCCCGCTACCGGCTCGGCCAGATCCCGGACGAGCCCCGCACGCTCGAGCCCGGCCAGGAGGTCGTCCTCGGACCCGAGTCCTCGGGCGCCGAGCTGCCCGTCGATTCCGGCATCGTCGAGTATCTGGAGCCGGGCGAGCGGGTGCTCATCGACGGCGGTCTGATCGAGCTGAAGATCGAAGCCAAGCGGGGGACCGGGTGCGCGCCCGGGTGGTCAATGGCGGCCCGGTGAAGACCCGCAAGGGGATCAACCTCCCGGACAGCAACCTCCCCTTCGAGATCTCGGAGAAAGACCGCTCCGACATCGCCTTCGCCGTGGCCGAGAGGCGCCGACTTCCTAGCCGCGAGCTACGTCGGCGAGGCCGCGCACGTGGAGGCGGTCCGGGCCGTGGCCACCGCGGCCGGAGCCGGAGGTCATCGCATCCCCATCATCGCCAAGATCGAGCGGGCCACGGCCATCGAGCACCTGAACGAGATCGCCGAGGCCACGGACGGCTTGATGGTGGCCCGCGGCGACCTGGGGGTCGAGGTGCCCCTCTATCAGGTTCCCGTCTTGCAGAAGAAGATCGTCGCCGCCGGCCGCCTCTCCGGCAAACCGGTCATCGTGGCCACCCAGATGCTGGAATCGATGATCGAGCAACCCCGGCCCACCCGCGCCGAGGCCACGGATGTGGCCAACGCCGTGTTCGACGGCGCCGACGCCCTCATGCTCTCGGGCGAGACCGCGGCCGGCAAGCACCCGGTGCTGGTCGTCCAGACCATGGCCCGCATCATCCAGGAAGCCGAGGACTACGACCGCCAGCGCTCCGAGCGCCACACCCTGGAGCCGCTGGGGCACGTCCATGCCCGGCGCACCTTCCAGCTCGAAACGGACCCGACCGCTACCGGCTCCACAGTGTCGCTGGAGGTGCCCGACATGGTCTCGGCCGCGGCCGTCTATGCCGCCGAGCAGCTCCACGTCCGGCGCATCGTGGCCTTCAGCCAGAGCGGCTTCACGGCCCGGCTGGTGGCCCGCTACCGCCCGCAGTCGCCGATCATGGCCTTCACCCCCGACGAACAGGTGGCCCGCCAGATCCAACTCGTCTGGGGCGTGCGCCCCTTCGTCGTCAAGCTCGAGGTGGGGAGCCTGGACGACATCGTCCAGGTGGTGGAGCGCGAGCTGCTGGGGGCGAAGCTCGTCGCGCCCGGCGAGTCCATCATCATCCTCATGGGCCACCCCGTGCGCGAGCGGCCCCTGACCAACCTCATGCGGGTGCACCGCATCCGCGGTGGCTAGGCTCGGCCGGAGCCTCTGTAGCCGGTGAAATCCATCCAGGTGAGATCGAAAAAGCGCCTCGCCCTGGCCGCTGCCGCCGCAATCATTGCGCTCCTCGGCCTCGCCGACGCCTGCTGGATCGAGCCCCGCCTCCTCCTCTTCCGCGACGTGGTGCGGATCGAGCTGGCGGCGCCGCGGATGCGGATCGCCCACCTCTCGGACCTCCACATCCGGGGCGATATGCCCCTCCTCCATCGTCTGGTGGACGAGATCACCGCCGCCCGGCCGGATTTGATCGTCATCAGCGGCGACCTAATCCACGACGTGCCCGACCCCGAGCGCTTCAACCGCAACGCCGCGGCCGTGGCCAGCTTCATCTCCGCCCTGCGCCGCATCGCCCCGGTCTACGGCGTCCAAGGGCACAGCGAGTTCAAGGGCGAGCTGATCGACCGGCTGGACCGGGCGGGCCTCACCTGGCTCTCCAACGAAGGCGGGCGGATCGGTCCGGACGGCGACGTCCTCCTCCTCGGGCTCGACACCCAGGTGGGCGGCGACTGGCTGGGCTGGAACTGGAAGCCGCCGTTCCAACCCGTGACGAACAACGGCCGCCGGCTCTACGGCGCCATCCGGGGGAAGCCCTACCGGAACTTCTTCAGCCACTACGATCCCTCGTCCGCCGGCCTCGCGGACGAGAGCGGTCCGCTCTCCTGGAGCGGCTATGAGGTGACCTGCGACGCCTGGATCGACGACGTGGCCACGGGCGTGGGCCTCGCCCTCCACAGTCGCTACGTCCTCGGCGACGACCGGATGATCCAGTTCCACCGCGACGGCTCCCAATCGGAATCGGAACCGGCGCCTTCACCCTCCTCGCCGGCGGCGCGGGCTTCGACGGTCCCCACGACCGGCCAGACTCGGCGTGAATCCCGAGCCGGGCCGCTGGTATCGCCTGAAGGTGCGGACCGAGACCCTCCCGATCGGCTACGGGTGCTGGCCAAGGCCTGGCCCGTGGATCGCCCGAGCCCCGGGACTGGCAAGCCCACGCCGAGACCCGCTCCCCCCGCCGCCCCATGGCCGGGACCGTGGGGCTCTGGGCCTCCGGAGGGGGCACCGTGGTCTACCGTGACCTCAAGGTGGTGAGCCACGACGGCCAGGTGCTCCTCGACGAGCCTCTGGACCTGCCCCCCGGCACTGTGAGGCCCCGAGACTTTCGGGAAGGGACGCGGGGAACGCGGATCGCCATGGCCCTGGCCCGCAGCCCCCAGGTGCCGCCGGGAACGCCGATCGTCATCCTCTCCCACATGCCCGACGTGGCACGCGAAGCCTCCTGGCGGGGGATCGACGCCGTGATCGCCGGCCACACCCACGGCGGCCAGATCCGAATCCCCTTCGTGGGACCCCTGACCACCCGCTCGGCCCTGGGCCCCTACTACGACAAAGGCCGCTTCGACTTCCCGGCGCCGAACGCCCGGGGCGTGACGACCCTCTACATCAACTCAGGGGTGGGGATGTCCGTGGTTCCCATGAGATTCTCGGTGTCCGCCGCGGTGGGCGGTGTTGGAGGTGGGGCGCTAGTCGCCAAACACCTCGTCCAGAGACCGGGCGGTCGAGAATGCGCTCGCCCCATTCGAGGAGGCGGTCCGAGTCCGCCGCGTCGATCCGTTCCCGATCCCGGGAGACAGAGGACCGAACTTGAGCTTCAGCTGGCGGACCAGCAGCCGGACCTCCCCTTCACGGCGGCCTTCCTTCAGCCCTTCTCTCTTTCCCTCCCGCTGCCACTGCCGGGTCCACCCAATCACCGTATCTCTCAACATGGGCCTTACCTCCTCAAGATCGAGCAACGCAGGTACCGGTTCCGTCGGAAAGCGGCTCGGGAGGAGCGAATACTTCAGGAAGGCCAAAAACGCCCGCCTCAAGTCGGCATCCTCGGGGCCGGACAGGAGCTGCGCCAGCCTCTCCACCGGCCGTGTGAGCGCCTGGACCGTCCGGCTCCGCTCCAATTCACAGAGCAGCACCACCAGGTTGTCCTCCGCAGCTGGAAGGGGATCCCGGCGCAGGTCGATCAGCCGGTAGGATTCCTCGCGCTCGATCCACCTCCGCCGTCCATTGTAGAGCAATATAGCCAGGATGGAGGGCAGCTTCCTGCGGCGTGAGATCTCGCCGCTCTTCAGCAGGTGCTGACTGAGCAGCCCCCTGTAGACCGAGAACCGGAGGGGCATCTCACGGTCGACTCGCGACTGGAACTCCAGCAGAAGGTACAGGACCGGGCTGCCCTGGGAGTCACGAATTCGCCAGACGAGATCCAGCTCCCTTCGTTCGAGACGATCGCTGAAGTAGATTTCGCTCCGTCGTTCCAGAGTGCCCGGAGGACGAGTCTCGGGAAGAAATCCACGCATCAGATCCTCCGCCATCCTGGAATGCGAAAACAGTAGCCGGTAACTGTGGTCATGTTTTTCGGGCATGAGATCAGGTCTCCACCCATATATAGACGGAAAATGGAGCTCCAATCTTGCAACCCCTCCCTAATTTCCTCACCTCCCTCCTCCCCTTCCGCCGGACCGTCCACGTCCTCCAGGCGGGACCGGACGCGGGCCGGCGTATCCATCTCATCGATGAAGGCGATCCGGCGGGGCGGCCGGGTTCTCATGCTCCATGGAAATCCGACGTGGAGCTTCCTGTGGCGGAAGGTGATCGCGCTGTTGCCGGGGTTCCGGTGTGTGGCTCCGGATCTCCTGGGGCTGGGATTCTCGGACCGGCTGCCGCGGCTCGCGGACCATACGGTGGACCGGCATGGGGCGGCCATAGCGGAGGTGGTGGAGGCCCTGGATCTCCAGGGGGTGATCCTGGTCGGCCAGGATTGGGGCGGCCCCATCGCGGCCCAGGTCGGGGCACGGATGCCGGAGCGGATCGCCGGGCTCGTCCTCGGAAATACGGCGGTGACGGTGCCCGCCCATCCCCGAGGGACGCTCTTCCACCGGTTCGCCCGCGTCCCGGGAGTGAGCGACCTCGTGTTCCGGGGTCTCGGATTCCCCCAGAACGTGCTCTGGGCGATCCAGGGGGACAAGGGATCGATTCGCGGCGTGGTGGCGCGGGCCTACCGGTGGCCGCTGCGGACATGGCGGGACCGGATCGCTCCCCTTGCCCTGGCCCGCATGGTCCCGAGCAGCCCGGACCATCCGAGCATCCCCGCCCTGCGCCGGGGTGCGGAGTGGATCGTCTCCTTCCGTGGTCCCGCCGCCCTGGTCTGGGGGATGCGCGATCCCATCCTCGGCAAGGCCCTCCGGCATCTGGAGCGGGCTCTCCCCGAGGCGCCGGTCACTCGCACGGCCGCGGGTCACTTCCTGCAGGAGGAAGTGCCGTCGGAGCTGGCGAAAGCCGTTTCGGACGTGGCGAAAAGGATCTGATCCCGCCGGAAAGGCTTTTCAGGAGGCCCGGGAAAGCTCTCTCGCGCGCTGGCTCCGCTTCCGGACGTCCCGACGCCAGCTCAGGAAGGTGGGGAGGAGGGTGATGGCGACCAGCGAGGTGCACAGGGCGCCGAGGACCGCCACCTTGCCGGTCGAGATCAGACCCGGATAGTGGGAGAAGGTGATCGAGCCGAAGCCGATGATGGTGCAGGTCGCCGCCGCCAGCACGGCCTTGCAGGTCTCTAAGATGCCGCGCTCGAACTCCTCGTCCGACAGCTCGCGCACCTCGCGGTAGCGATGCAGCACGTAGATCCCGTAATCCACCCCGATGCCGATGATCATCGTGGTCACGAAGATGTTGATGAAGTTCATCTGGATGCCGAGAGCCCCCATGCTCCCCACCATCCAGAGGATGCCCACGGTGAGCGGCGCCAGGGCCATGACGGTGTGGCGCAGGGTGCGGAAGTTGACCCAGAGGATGAGCGCCACGATCACGTAGCCCAGGATGCCGGCGATCCAGGCGTCGCGCAGCACCTGGCGGCGCACGGTCTGGTTGACCACGTTGGTGCCGGTCAAGATGACGTTGGGACCCAGGCTCCGCCCCAGCCGCAACGCTTCGGGAGGCGCCTCGCGCCGCCACTTGTTGCCGGGAGGGTAGAGGAGGACGGCGCCGCGCCAGCCGTGATCGGTCTGTTTGAGGAACCGGCCGAGGAGGAGCTGCGTCTGCTTCGACTGGCGGAAGTCCGCGACGCCGATCGGGTCCCGACAGGTTCACCGCCCGCGCGAGCAGGTCGAGCCCCGGCGGAAGGGTTCGATGCGCATCCCCTGTTGCGGCGGCCTCCTGCTCGAAGGTGGCGCGGATGCGGTCGAGGTCCAGGCCGCCGTGGCGCTCGGCCTCCAGCCACTCGAGGACCTCCTGCTGCTGGCTGGGAGGCGGGATCAGCGACGTCACGCCGCTGTAGCCGTAGAGCACCCTCTGCCACCAGCTTCTGCGCCCCGGCGGCAGCCCGGCCGGCGAGGTCGAGACCTCCTCCGGCGAATTCCCGGAGAGAAGCAGGGTCATGGAGTCGAAGCCGGAGCCGAACGTCTTGCCCACCTCCTCGGCCACGTCGATGCCGCGATTGCCCTGGGGCCGCATGGTCTTCATGCTCTCGTCGAACGAGGTGGACGCGCAGGGCGAAGCGCAGGGCCGCCAGGGTAATGGCGCAGGCCCGCCAGCAGGGTCGAAGCGCCGATGGCGCATGCAGAGCCGCATCAGACGCTCCGCGCCGAAGCTGTGGAGGTAGAGGTTGGGCTGCGGTCTTCCGCCGCTCGTGGTGGTCCTCGCTCCAGGCCAGCATGGCGGGCAGCAGGATGAGCACCGAGGTGGCGCAGAAGAGGATGCCGGTGCCGGTCAGGAGCCCCATCTGCGCGCAGGCCGACGAAGTCGGTGAAGGTGAAGGCGTAGAAGGTTGCCGTGGTGGTGACGGCGCCGGCCAGCACGGCGCGGCCCGAGAGCCCGTTCATCGCCATCAGCGCCCCCTCGACGCTCGCGCCCCGCCGCCGCTCCTCGACGTAACGCCCGTAGGAGACGATGACGAAGTCGATCCCCAGGCCGATGAGGAGCGCCGCCACGACGCTGGTCGCCGAGCTCAGCGAGCCGACGGTCAGCTTGGCGAAGCCGAAGGTGAGGATGAGCCCGCAGAGCAGGGGGACGAAGGCGTAGAGCAGGGCCCCGAGCGGCGGAAGGCGATGAGGAAGAGGAGGAACACACCCAGCGCCGAAGTGGCGATGTTGACGATCATGTCGAAGCGGATGAGCGACGCGTCGCCAAGCGCCGGCAGATGTGGGCCGCCGACGGTCGACCTCGCGGCCGGGGGGCGCGTCCGGCCCCGCGATCCCTCCCAGTCCGCCAGGGTCTCCGGCCACCACGCCGGCGGATGCTCGGTCGCCAGCCGTTCGTTGAACGTGATGTTCTGCGGCGGGCGCACCGGCTCGGCCAGGATGAGCAGCAGGCGATGGTCGCGCGACAGGTAGTAGCCGCTCGTCCAATCGACCTGCAGCGTGCCGCGGGAGCTCTGGACGCGGCCGAGGAAGACCGTCGGCCAGGCCGAGCGGGATCGAGCTTGGACGAGCTGCTTGGCGGCCAGCCCCTGGGGCGTCGCGAGCTGGCGCCGCAGCTCGCTGACCTGCCGCGCGGATCCCCTCGTCGGAGAGCCGGGAGGCCAGCTCGCGGCGCCCGCCTCGTCCAGGAACAGCACGGACTTGGGGAAGAAGGTCCGGAGTAGCTCCTCGGGATCGCCGATCCGGTGATCGCACGCTCTTGAGCTCGGGGAGCTGGCGAGGCGGGCCGCCAGCTCGTCGGCAAGGGTCTCGTAGGGCTCGGCCACCGCCCCTTCGGGGATGCGGACGGCGACGATCAGCAGGGTGCTGCTGCCGAAGTCCTGGAGGCTCTCGACGTAGGCCTTGACCGCCGGGTTGCGGCGCGGCAGGAGGCTCAGGATGTCGGTGTCGAAGGTGAGCCGCGCGATCAAGCCCGAGCGAACACCGCGCACGCAGGAGGTACCGGTGAAGAGCGAACAGCGCTCCTGCGGTAGCGATGGCGCGGAGAGAGAGCGCGAGTCCGCTGCAGGAAGGAGAGACCCGTCACGGATCTCTCCGCGCAGGATGAGCTGGCCGAAGCGCACGAAGTACTCGATGCCGGAGTAGACGGTGATCAGCAGCGCCGACCCATAGGGAGACGGGGCCAGCGTGCCGGAACTCGCCGAGCTGGTTGTGGATGATGAGCAGGGCGATGGACACGATCTGCACGAAGGTCTTGACCTTGCCCGAGAAACCCGCGGGGATGACGATGCTCTCAGCCGCGGCGAAGCTGCGCAGCGAGGTCGACGGCGAACTCGCGGGCGATGATCACCACTACGATCCACGCCGGCACCACGTGGCCGTCGGTGGTCCATCTCCACCAGGGAGATGAACGCCGCCGAGACGAGGATCTTGTCCGCCGCCGGATCGAGCAGCGTGCCGAGACGGGTGACCTGCTGGCGGCGACGCGCCAGGAAGCCGTCGAGGAAGTCCATCACCGCGGCGAGCAGGAACAGGCCCAGGCCCCACCACTCCTTGCCTTCGAACTTGGTGAGCAGCACCACCACCAGCGGTGGGACCAGCAGGATGCGGCAGATGGACAGGAGGTTCGGCAGGTTGAGCATCGTTAGCGCGAGACTGGCAGCAGCCGGCGGCATTGTATGCCACCGCCGGGAAAAACTGGGCAAACGCCGCGATCTACGCGCGGCCGCTGAGGAGATTGGTGGTCGCGGTGACGGATGATGGGTCTGCGCGGACGACGGTACGGCTTGCGGCGGTTGCCCGCAGCAGCTGCCGGCGCGGGGCTGCGGCGGTGAGCATCGGCTTCGCGGCCGTCCCCTGTAGAGGGCGATCACCCGCCGCACGTAGTCCGCGCGTCTCGGCGTAGGGCGGGATGCCGCGGTGCTTCTCCACCGCGCCCGGGCCCGCGTTGTAGGCGGCCAGCGCCAGCTCCAGGCGGCCTGCGAAGCGGTCCAGGAGCTGCCGCAGGTAGGGGGTGCCGCCGCGGACGTTCTCCTCGCGGTCGAACGGATTGCTGCACGTCGAGCAGGCTCGCGGTGCCCGGCATGAGCTGCATCAGGCCCATGGCTCCCTTGTTGGAGCAGGGCGCGCCGAGTTGTAGCCCGACTCCACCTGGATGACGGCCTGGACCAGCTTGGGATCGAGGTTCTGGCGCCGCTGTGGCGCTCGATCAGCGGCTCCAGATCGACGTCCGGCGATGGGCGACGAGCCGGTCGGCTAGACGACGGGCAGCGCTGGACCGGACGTCTCGTTGATAGATGACCTTCCGGCCGTTCGGCACCCATCTCGACCCGCACGCCCGCGCCCCGGCCAGGAGACCGGGCAGAGCGCAAACAGCGTCCAGAGGACGGCAGATCTCGCCACTTGAGCTCGTCACGACAGACCTCGCTAACAGGATGCCGCGATCCTCCAGACTAGCGATCGTTGCTGGATACAGCGGGTCTATCTTAGCTCGGTGAACAGAAATATTGCAAGAGCCCTCATCACCCCAGGCCCTCTGTCTCCCGACCCCTCCCAACCCCCGTCACCGGGAGAAGAGGGAGAACAGCAAGACCGCCCCAGCTCGGGCACCCCTCTCCCAGGGAGGGCGATGGGGTGGTCGGGACGAGGGGCAGGGGTGAGGGTCTTGCGGCGGGGGAGCGCTGAGCTAAGTTAGCGCCTATGGGGACAGGGGGTGAGGGTCTACCCCGCGAGCTGCTCCCGCACCGCCTCGCCCACGGCGGCGAGGGCGGCGGGGAGGTTCTCGGGGTCCTTGCCGCCGGCCTGGGCGAAGTCGGGGCGGCCGCCGCCCCCGCCGCCGACCAGGGCGGAGAGCTTCTTGACCAGCTCGCCGGCCTTGACGCGGCCCGTCAGGTCCTTGGAGACCGCCGCCACCAGGCTGACGTTGCCGTCGCTCCGCGCGCCGATGACCACGACGCCCGAGCCGAGCTTCGAGCGCAGGGTGTCCGCCATGTCGCGCAGCTCGTTGGCCGGCGCCGGCGGCACCTCGCGGCGAGGACCCTGATGCCGTCGACCATCGTCTCCTCCTCGCCCGTGGCCGCGGCGCCGGAGACGAGCTGCATGCGCAGCCGCCGCATCTCGTGCTCCAGCTCGTTCTGCCGCTGGCGGAGCTGCTCGGCCTTCTGGAGCTGCTGCTCGTAGTCGCCGGCGCGGATGCCCAGGCGCTGCGCCAGCTCGTCGATAGGCGCGCGCGCTGGCGCCGGACCTCCTCCAGGGCGTAGGCGCCGGTCAGCGCCTCGATGCGGCGCACGCCCGAGGCCACGCCGCGCTCGGACTCGATGAGGAAGAGCCCGATCTCGCCCGTGTTGCGCACGTGGCAGCCGCCGCAGAGCTCGAGGCTGAAGCCGGGCACCTCGACGGTGCGCACCCGCTCGCCGTACTTCTCGCCGAACAGGGCCATGGCGCCGGCGGCGATCGCCTCCTGGTAGCTGCGCTGGACGATCTCGGTGCGACGGCGCGGCGGATCCACTCGTTGACCAGGTCCTCGATCTCCTCCTGCTCCTGGCGGAACATGCCGCGGTGATAGGTGAAGTCGAAGCGCAGCCGGTCCGGCGCCACGAGCGAGCCGGCCTGGCGCACGCTCTTGCCCAGCACCTGGCGCAGCGCCGCGTGCAGCAGATGGGTGGCCGTGTGGTTGCGCTGGGTGGCGAGCCGGCGCTCGTGGTCGACCCGGAGCTGCACCGTGGTGTGGCGCGAGAGGCTGCCCCTCCTCCACCTCGACGAAGTGGAAGATCGACGCCCGAGCTGTCCTTCTGGGTGTCGACCACCGCGGGCCCGGCCGCCGTCCCAGAGGATCTCGCCCGTGTCGCCCACCTGGCCGCCCGACTTCGGCGTAGAACACCGTCTGGTCGAGCACGGCCACGCCGGCCTGGCCGCGCTGGAGCGGTGCGACGACCCGCACCGGGGCTGCCCTCCTCGCCAGGTGGCCAGGCGCACCACCTCGGCCGGCGTCTCGATCAGCTCCGTACGCTCGTATCCCTCGAAGTGGGTCTCGGCCAGCTCGGCGTGGCCCCGCAGCACCTCGCGCAGGGCCGCCAGCCGGTTCTGCACCTCGGCCGTGGCCTTGCGCGACTGCTCGCGCTGGGCCTCCAGGGCCTCGTTGAAGCCCACCTCGTCGATCTGTGAAGCGCTCCTCCTCGGCGATCTCGCGGATCACCTCGAGGGGGAGGCCGTAGGTGTCGTAGAGACGGAAGACCATGGCGCCGGGTAGCGTCGTCTGACCCTGCGGCGCAGGCGCTCGATCTCCTCCTGCACCTGGCGGGCGCCGTTGGCCACGGTGGAAAGGAACTTCTCCTCCTCGGCCTTGATGGTGGCGACCGAGGCCTGGCGCGTGGCCGCGAGCTCCAGGTAGGCGCCGCCCATGACCTCGCCGAGGACCGGCACCAGCTTGTGGAGGAACGGCTCCTCGAATCCCAGCCGCATGCCGTGGCGCACGGCGCGCCGCAGGATCCGGCGCAGCACGTAGCCGCGGCCCTCGTTGCCCGGAATCACGCCGTCGGCGATCAGGAAGCTGACGGCCCGCAGGTGGTCGGCGATGACCCGCAGGGAGACGTCGTCTCCTTGTCGCCCGGGGTCTGCCCGTACGTCGTCCGCCGGCGAGCTCGGCGGCGGCATGGAGGATGGGCTGGAAGAGGTCGGTGTCGTAGTTCGAGCGCATGCCCTGGAGCACCGCGGTGACCCGCTCGAGGCCGGCGCCGGTGTCGATCGACGGGTTGGGCAGCGGCGTGAGCGTGCCCTGCGGCGTCGCGCTCGAACTGCATGAAGACGAGGTTCCAGATCTCGAGCTAGCGGCCCGCAGCCGTCGCCCTCGCTCCCACGGCACGGCGCGGCCGCCTCGGGCGTGGAGGTCGACGAAGATCTCGCAGCACGGGCCGCAGGGGCCGGTCTCGCCCATGGCCCAGAAGTTGTCCTTCGTCGCCGCAGCGGTGGATGCGCTCGGCGGCAGGGCAGGTGAGCGCTGCGCCAGAGCTCGTAGCGCCTCGTCGTCCTCTTCGAAGACGGTGGCCGAGAGCCGCTCGGCGGGCGAGCTTCCAGACCTCGCGTCACGAGCTCCCAGGCGAAGCGGATCGCGTCCTCCTTGAAGTAGTCGCCGAAGGAGAAGTTGCCCAGCATCTCGAAGAACGTGTGGTGGCGCGGGCTGGGGCCGACGTTCTCGAGGTCGTTGTGCTTGCCCGCGCGCGCACGCACTTCTGCGACCGAGACCGCGCGCGGCGAAGTCCCGCTTCTCGGGCCCAGGAAGACGTCCTTGAACTGGACCATGCCCGCGTTGGTGAACAGCAGGGTCGGGTCGTTCTGCGGAACCAGGGGCGAGCTCGGCACCGGCCGGTGGCCCGCGCCCCGAAGAAGCGGCGAAGCTGGTGCGGATGTCTGCGCTCTTCATGATCTCTACGGCGAGGTCCTCGGTGTCGAGATCCCACGGCTCTTCGCCGGACCCCTCCGGTCTCTCTTTCGGCATCTCGCTCAAGAGGGCAACGATAGCACGCGAGGAAAAGCCCTTGCGCGGCGGAGATGCCGCGGCGAGCGCCTGAGGCATCGTTTTTGCCGCCGCGGGACCGCTTCGCCGCCGCTTCGCGGGCGGCCAGGCGAGCGTCGTCCTCGGCGAGCGCGCTCGGAGAAAGCCTCGTCGATCGCCGCGGAGGAGGCCCCCCGCTTCGGCGAGCTCAGCCTTCAGGCGCGACCGCCCCTCAGCCCCGCCGCGCCAGCCGCGCCCTGCCACGAAGGCCTCGCCGTCTCGTGTCGTCCAGGTACCCCTGACCGGCGAGCCGCTCCAGGGCGCTTCGATCTCCTCGGCAGGGTGAACCGCGGCGGGCGCAGCTTGCCTTCCAGCTCCCGCCGGAAATGCGGGCCGCGGCGGCGAGGAGCTGGACGGCTTTGTCGTAGCTGCGTCGGGAGCAGTGCGGGGGCATGGCCGCCCTCTAGTGCTGCTCGATCTCGAACTGCGAGCTCGCCGCCGCCCAGGAAGTCGTTCTCGCCGGGCATCTGGAGCGACGACTCCATCTCCTCGCGCGGCCATGTCGGAGGTGGACTGGATGCCCTGGATCTTGAGCTGGAACTCGTCCGGGTTGGTGGCGCGCTTCAGGGCCTCGTCGAGCGTGATCAGGCCGCTTCTTGTAGAGCTGGAAGAGCGACTGGTCGAAGGTCTGCATGCCGTACTGGCGACGTGCCGAGCGCGATCGCCTCGCGGATGTAGCTTGGTCTTCTCCTTGTTCTCGATGCACTCGCGGATGTACGGCGGTCGCGATCATGACCTCGACCGCCGGCACGCGGCCCATGGCCGTCGGCGCGCGGCACCAGGCGCAGCGAGATGACGGCCTTCAGCACGCCGCGAGAGCTGCAGGCGGATCTGCTTCTGCTGGTGCGGCGGGAAGACGGAGATGATGCGGTTGATCGTCTCCGTGGCGTCCAGGGTGTGCAGCGTCGAGAAGCACGAGGTGGCCGGTCTCGGCGGCGAGTGAGGGCCGTCTCGATCGTCTCGTAGTCGCGCATCTCGCCGACCAGGATGACGTCGGGGTCCTGGCGCAGGGCGGCGCGCAGGGCGGCCGGCGAAGGAGCGGGTGTCGACCTCGACCTCGCGCTGGTTGACGATCGACTTCTTGTCGCGGTGCAGGAACTCGATCGGGTCCTCGATCGTGATGATGTGCTCGGTGCGCGTGGCGTTGATGTAGTCGATCATCGCCGCCAGCGTCGTGGACTTGCCCGAGCCGGTGGTGCCGGTGCAGAGGATCAGGCCGCGCTGCTCCTCGCAGATCTTCTCCAGGACGGGCGGCAGCATCAGCTCGCGGATGGTCAGGATCTTGACCGGGATGACGCGCAGCACCAGGCCGACGGTGCCGCGCTGCTGGAAGACGTTGCAGCGGAAGCGGCCGAGGCCCGGCACCGAGTAGGCGATGTCGATCTCGAGCTCGTCCTTGAACTTCTGCTTCTGGCGGGCGTTCATGATGGAGAACGCCATGGCGATGGTGTCCTCCTGCATCAGCCGCTTGATCTCGCCCAGCGGCGATGAGGTCGCCGTCGACGCGGATCACCGGGATGGCTGCCCACCTTCAGGTGGAGGTCGGAGGCCTTCCGCTCCGACCGCGATCTTCAGCAGATCGTTGATGTGCATCGGGGTCTCCTCCGGCGCCCTGTGACGCCTGACCTACCGCTCGATTTCCGACACGCTGGACACGGCGGCCGTCTGCGGCACCCGCGCGTTGACCGGATACAGCCAGCCGTAGCGGTCCGGGATGTCGCCGGTGATGATGCCCAAGAACTCCTTCATGAAGCGCCTCGGTGACTCGCCCGGGCAGCCGCGGCCGACCGTGATCTGCGGTCCACCGAACGGATGGGCGTGATCTCGGCCGCCGTGCCGGTCATGAACACCTCGTCGCAGGTGTAGAGCATCTCGCGCGGGATCTGCTCCTCCTCGCGCACCGGGATGCCGAGGTCCTGCGCGAGCTGCAGCACCGTATCGCGCGTGATCCCGGCCAGCACCGAGGCGGCGAGCGGCGGCGTCACCAGGATTCCGTCCTGCACCAGGAAGACGTTCTCGCCGCTGACCCTTCGCAGACGAACCCGCGAGAGTCGAGGGCGATCGCCCTCCACGTAGCCGTTGATGACCGCCTCCATCTTGATGAGCTGGGAGTTCAGGTAGTTGCCCGTCGCCTTGGCCATCGCGGGCATCGTGTCGGCCGCGATGCGCCTCCAGGAGGAGACGCAGACGTCGACGCCGCTCTCGAGCGCCTCGTCCCCCAGGTACTTGCCCCAGTGCCAGCAGGCGATGAACACCTCGACCGGGTTGTGCAGGGGATTGACGCCGATGGTGTGCCGAAGCCCCGGAAGACGAGGGGGCGGATGTAGCACGCGTCGAGCTCGTTGGCGCGGATCGTCTCGCAGCAGGCCTCCATGAGCTCCTCGGTGGTGAAGGCGATCGGCATGCGGTACACCTTCGCCGAGTTCTCGAGGCGCCGGATGTGCTCGGGCAGACGGAAAACCCCGGAGCCCTGCTTCGTGTGGTAACAGCGGATCCCCTCGAACACCCCCGAGCCATAGTGCAGCGCATGGCTCAACACATGGACGTTGGCTTTCTCGAAGTCGATGAGCTGGCCGTTCTTCCAGATCCAGCGGATACCGGCGAAGGGATTGGACACGTTGAGCCTCCTTTGGGCAGTCGACGTCCGGGAACTGTGATGCTAGCCCGAACCCCCCAGCGGGGTCAATTTGGGATCGAGGCGCCTGGAGCCGGGGAGCCTTGAAAGAACACCGAGAGATCCTTTAAGCTGCCTTCGCTTGATAGCTATCCGTTCCGGATTGCTGAAATGGCTTCTCGAAAGGAGACCCGCCGATGTCGAGTCGAGCTGTGCGTGCCGTCCTCCTGGTGCTTGCCCTCGTCCTTTCCGCCCTGGCCTGGAACCCCCCGACCGCGCTGGCCGCGTGCGTCAACGGCTCCAACCAGTGGGTCCGTCTGGGAGGGGTCTGCTGCATCAACACGCAGAAGTGGAAGGGCCAGTCCTGCATTTTCGGGGTGTGGACGGACAACGGCGCCACCCAGTGCTCAGGTGCCTGCGCCATTTAGCTTGAGCCGTCGTTCCTAGCCCCGCGGGACGGGCAGGAGGAGCACCGCGGCTCCGGCCAGAGCCGCGGTCTCCAGCCGCAGGACACGGTCCCCCAGGTGAACCGGCCGCCAGCCCGCCGTCAGCAGGTCGCGACGCTCTCCTGGATCCCAGCCGCCCTCGGGTCCCACCAGGAGAGCGCCCGTATCCCCTTCGACCTCCCCCCAACCGGCGCTGGCGGCCTCGGTGTCGAGGAACCAGCGGCGGGGGCCGGCGGCGGCTGTGAGACGAGCGACCTCACGCCAGGGATGGGGACCGGTGATCTCCGGCAATCGGGAGCCGTGGCACTGCTCCAGGGCGGCGACGGCCACCCGGCGCAGGCGGTCGAGACTCCCCTCCGTCAGCTCCCGCGGCGCGCGGGCAGTGTTGAGGAAGTGGATGCCGCGGACTCCCAGCTCAGTCGCTTTCTCCACCAGCCAGGAGGCCCGCTCCAGCCGGCAGGTGGGGACCAGCAACTCGAGACGGAAAGCCGGCTCGGCCGAAGAGGCGGGCTCGCTCAGGGTCACGGTGGCCGAGGTACGGTCCACCCGCGCCACCTTCCCCCACCGGGCACGCCCCAGGCCGTCCACCACCCGCAGAGTCGCCCCCGCTTCCACCCGCCGGGCGCGGAAGAGATGGCGGTAG
Source organism: Thermoanaerobaculaceae bacterium (assembly GCA_963712665.1). Taxonomy (GTDB): domain Bacteria; phylum Acidobacteriota; class Thermoanaerobaculia; order Multivoradales; family UBA5704; genus DATARR01. The sequence goes on from CAVQIV010000001.1 coordinate 479,615, forward strand.
GCATCCCCCTCCACCTTGACCTCGGGGAGACTGAACACGGCGGGATCAACCAGGAGGGTGATCATCGGTCCTGTCCTTTATACATAGGCCCCACCCGGAAAGCGACCCAGTCGCCGGCCGTCCGGCGGTCCCGCTCCACGAAGCCCAGGCCGCGCATCCAATCCAGCACCTGCCCTCCCCGCTCGGCGAGGATACCGGAGAGGATGGCTTCCGCTCCCGGCCGGAGGAGGCGGAGCAGCTCCGGCATCTCGGGGAGGATCTGCTCCGGCACCACGTTGATGAGGGCGAGGTCGAAGAGGGGGCGCTCGCGCAGGGCCGAAAGCCGTCCGGCGAAGAGGCGGGGATGGAGGCCGTTCAGGGCGCTGTTGTCCCGCGCATGGAAGGGGGCCGCGGGATCGACGTCGAAGCCCACGGCCGAGCGGGCACCGCCGAGGAGGGCGGCGAAGGCCAGCACCCCCGTGCCGGTGCCCACGTCGAGAACCCGGCGGCCCGCGACCTCGGCGTCCTCCAGCAGCTCCAGCGCCAGCGAAGTGGACTCGTGGCTGCCGGTGCCGAAGGCGGCGCGAGCGGGCAGGCGAAGAAGGGTCCGGCCCGCAGGAACCTCCTCGGACATCTCCTCAGGCTCTCGTGGATCGATAAAGAGCGTCCGCCCCACGGGGAAGGGCCGCGCCCGCTCGCGCCACCCCGCGAACCAGTCCTGATCCTCGAGGACCTCGTCCGCCGCCAGCTCCACCCCCGCCGGCAACTCCAGCCCCAACTCCTCCGTCCCCTCGGGAAAATACGCCTCCACCCGCAGCCGCCCATCCCCCTCGGGAACCGCCTGCATCCCCTGGGTGCCCGCGAGCCACAGCTCGGCGACGAGGGGGTCCTCCAGGTCAGGGGAGAGAAGGAAGGAGAGGCGGCGGTAGGGCATGGCGGGGGAGATTGTACCGGCGATCGCAGCGCGGGAAATCTGTCGCAAATCTCCCGGATTCTGTTGCGAAACTCGCGAATTCTCGTCCGGCCCTCGCGAGTTTTGCAACAGAATTCGCGAGGGCCTTACGAGATTTCGTGAATTTTGGCCGGGCCCTCGGCAAATTTGCAGCAGATTTCGGGAGTTTTGCGGCAGAGGGACGGCAGGGACACCAGGGACTTCAGGGGCGAGCAGCTTGCGTCCCTGCAGTCCCTTGGGTCCCTTTTCTGCCTACTGAGCTCTCACCCGAACAGATCCTTCACCCGATCCAACACCGTCCGCTCCTCCTTCACCGGCTGCCCCCCGATCTCGGCCAGGCGGCGCAGGAGCTGGGTCTCTTCGGGGGAGAGGTCGCGGGGGTGGGGGACGGCCACTTCGACGGTGACCACGTGGTCGCCCCGGCCGCTGCCGTCGAGACGGTCGATGCCCTGGCCGCGGAGGCGGAAGTCGCGGCCGTGGGCGGTGCCCGGGGGGACGTCGAGCGGCGTCTTGCCGTGCAGGGTCTCGATCTCGACGGTCGTGCCCAGCACGGCCTGGGCGTAGCTGATGGGCTGACGCGAGAGGACGGTCGAGCCATCGCGGCGGAAGTGCTTGTGGGGGCGCACCTGGAGGACCACGTAGAGGTCGCCCGGAGGGCCCCCGCGCCGGCCGTGCTCGCCTTCGCCGGAAAGGCGCAGGCGGGCGCCGGTGTCCACGCCGGCGGGGATCTTCACAGTGATCGACCGCTCCCGCTCCACCCTCCCCTCACCCCGGCACTCCTTGCAGGGATCGCTGATCACCCTTCCCTCGCCCTGGCACTGCGGGCAGGTGCGGGCCACGGTGAAGAAGCCCTGGGTGAAGCGCACCTGGCCACGGCCGCCACAGGCGTTGCACACGGCGGGCGGCGCACCGTCGGCGCTGCCGGAGCCCGAGCACTTGGGGCAGGTCTCGAGGCGCGGGATGCGCAGCGTCGTCTCGATGCCGAAGGCCGCCTCCTCGAAGGTCAAGGTGAGGTCGTAGCGCAGGTCGGCGCCGCGGGTCATCCCCCCGCTGCCACCGCCCCGCCGGCCGCCTCCGAAACCGAAGATGTCGCCCAGGATGTCCGAGAAGTCGGCGAAGATCGTGGGGTCGAACCCGCCCGCGCCCGTGCCGGCCACCCCCTGGTGGCCGAAACGGTCGTAGCGCCCCCGCTTGTCGGCGTCGGAGAGCACGGCGTAGGCCTCGGCCGCCTCCTTGAAGCGCTCCTCGGCCTCCTTGTCGCCGGGGTTCTTGTCCGGATGGTCGCGCACCGCGATCTTGCGGTAGGCGGATTTGATCTCCTGCTGGCTGGCGGTCTTGACGACCCCCAGCACCTCGTAGTAGTCGCGTTTGGCCATTCCTTCTTCCTGTTCCTAACCTTTCGAGCCGGAGCCGCTCGCCCGCGTGAGCATGACGTCGGAGAGCGTGCGGGAGGCGGCGTTCAGGTCGTAGATCGCGGCCTCCAGCTCGGCCCGCTGCTCGTTGTTCAGCGCCATGCGAGCTTGCAGCAGCGCCTCGTGGATCCGCTTCGCGTCGCTCTCCTGGAGCATGTCGCGGAACTGGCCGTAGACCCGGTCGTTGCTGTAGATGAGCCCCTCCAGCCGGTTCTTGAGCTGGCGGATCTCCCGCCGCTCGACGTCGGCCTGGGAGTTGCGGTCCGCCTCGGCCACCAGGCGCTGGACCTCGGCCTCGGAGAGGCCGCCCGCGGGGTTGATCTGGATGCTCTGGGAGAGGTTGGTCGCCATGTCACGGGCCGAGACGTTGACGATGCCGTTGGAATCGATGGCGAAGGTCACCTCGATCTGCGGCACGCCGCGCGGGGCGGGCGGGATGCCCACCAGCTCGAACTTGCCCAGCGATTTGTTCTCGGCGGCGATCTGGCGCTCGCCCTGCAGGACGTGGACCTCCACCGTGGCCTGGTTGTCCGCCACGGTGGTGAAGATCTGCGTGTTCTTGGTGGGGATCGTGGAGTTGCGGTCGATCAGCCGGGTGAACAGGCCGCCCTGGGTCTCGACGCCCAGCGACAGGGGCGTGACGTCGAGCAGCACCAGGTCCTTGATGTCGCCCCGCAGGATGCCGCCCTGGATGGCGGCGCCCATGGCCACCACTTCATCGGGATTGATCTCGCGGTTGGGCTTGCGGCCGAAGATGCGCTCCACGGCCTGGGCCACCAGCGGCGTGCGGGTCTGGCCGCCCACCAGCAGCACCTCGTCGATCTGGTCGGCGCGCAGCCCAGCCTGCTTCAGGGCGTCGGTGCACGGCCCCTCGGTGCGCTCCACCAGGTCGCGACCAGGTCCTCGAACTGCGGGCGGCGTCAAGGTGCGGGCGAGGTGCCGGGGCCCGCGAGCGTCGGCGGAGATGAACGGCAGGTTGATCGCCGTCTCCTCGTCGGACGACAGCTCGCACTTGGCGCGCTCGGCCGCCTCCTTGAGGCGCTGGAGGGCCATGCGGTCCTCGTGCAGGTCGATGCCAGTCTCGCGCTGGAAGTCCTCGATCAGCCAGTCCATGATCCGCTGGTCGAAGTCCTCGCCGCCGAGGTAGGTGTCGCCGGCGGTCGAGCGCACCTCGAAGATCCCCTGGGCGAGCTGGAGGATCGAGATGTCGAAGGTGCCGCCGCCGAGGTCGTAGACGGCGATGGTGTTGGTCCCTCCTGGCGTTCGAGGCCATAGGCGAGAGCGGCGGCCGTGGGCTCGTTGAGGATGCGCGACGACCTCCAGGCCGGCGATCTTGCCGGCGTCCTTGGTGGCCTGGCGCTGGGAGTCGTTGAAGTAGGCGGGGACGGTGATCACCGCCTCCCGCATCTCCTCGCCGCAAGCCCTCCTCGGCGAACTCCTTGATCTCGCGCAGGATGAAGGCCGAGATCTCCTCCGGGCTGTACTGCGGTCGCGGATCTCGATCTTCAGGTCGCCGTTGATGGCGCCGCACCAGGGTGTAGGGGAGCACCTGGCGGGCCCGCTCCACCTGGGGATCGCTGTACTTGCGGCCGATCAGCCGCTTGACCGCGAACACCGTGTTCTGCGGGATTGGTGATGGCCTGGCGCTTGGCGATCTGCCCCACCAGGCGCTCCCCCTCCTCGGTGAAGGCCACGATGGAGGGCGTGGTGCGGCTCCCTTCGCGGTTGGCCAGCACCACGGGGAAGGTGGCCTCCACGATCGCGGCACAACTGTTGGTCGTACCGAGGTCGATGCCGAGGATCTTGCTCATCGCAGTTGGGTCGCCGAGGCGAAATTCTGCCTATTGTACGTGGGTGGCAGGAAAAGCCGAAGAGAAAGGACCTAAGGGGCCTAAAGGACCCAAAGGACACCAGAGACGTCCCCTTCTGTCCTTTAGGTCGTTTAGGTCCTTTACGTCCTTTCCTGGGATTAGAGGGCGGGCCCTTCCTCGCCGCTCCCGCCGGACCCTGCCGCAGGGGCCGACCCCTCGGGCGGCACCGACACCTTCACCATGGCCGGGCGCAGCAGGCGGTCGTACATGCGGTACCCCCGGCGCAGCTCCGAAGTCACGGTGGGCGCCTTGACCTCCGGGCTCTCCTCCCGCGCCACGGCCTCGTGCTGGGTGGGATCGAAGGGCTGGCCCTCGGCCGGCACCTCGGTGACCCCGAAGCGGCGCAGCAGCTCCAGCATCTGGCGGTGGATCATCTCCACCCCTCGCTTGAGGTCCTCGGCCGACCCTTGAGCCGACAGGGCGAGGTCGAGGTTGTCGATCACCGTCAGGAAATCCCGCATGGGCTCCAGCAGGGCATAGCGCTTGTACTCCTGGAGCTCGCGCTGGCTGCGCTTGCGGAAGTTGTCGAAATCGGCCAGGGTGCGCACATTGCGGTCGCGCAGGTCGGCCGCTTCGCGGCGCAGCCGCTCCACCTCTTCGGTGCCCGCCGGGGTCGCCGGGCCGGCCGCGGCGCTGGACCGCGCGCCGGTCTCGACTTCCTCGACGGCCGCCATGGCCTCGCGCATCGCCGTCTCCAGGTCCGTGCTCTGCTCGTCCAGGTCGAGGGCCACCTCGGGGGTGTCGCCCTTCCTCGCTTCGTCTGCCATCTCAACCTCTCTGTCGTCTTGACTTGCCTTCGTGGCCTTCAGTCCCGAAAGGAATTCTAACGCCGGTCCGACGGTCCGCCGGAGAAGGTCTCGGCCAGGGCCTGGCTCAGGGTCTCCCCGAGGAAGGTCACGAGCGGGATGATCGTCTCGTAATCCATGCGGGAGGGACCGACGATGCCCAGGGTGCCGAGCGGCCGGTCGCCCACGGAGTAGGCGGTGCCCACGACGCTGAAGTCCAGCTCCGAGGTCAGATCGCTGTCCTCGCCGATGAGCACCCGCACGCCGCCGCCCTGGAGGCACTGGTTCAAGATCTTCACCAGGCGCGCCTTGTCGGCGAAGGCCTCGAACGTCCGCCGCACCCGCTGCACGTCGTAGAGCTCGGGCTTGGAGAGGAGCGTCGAGGTGCCGTCCACCACCACGCCCGGGACCCCGCCCACGGCCAGGCCGGCGCGCGCCAGCTCGATGGTGCGGGCCAGCACGCGGTCCATCTGCGCCCGCTCCTCGACCATCATCCGCAGCAGCCGCTCGCGGATCTCGCGCAGGGTGTGACCGCCGAAGCTCCCGGTCAGGTAGTTGGAGATCCGCACCAGCTCCTCGCGCGAGAGCTCCTCCTCGATCTCGATCACCTTGTTGTCGATGAAGCCGGTGGAGGAGACCACCACGCACAGCACCTTGCGGCCGGAGACGGGGATGAAGTCCACGGCCCTGAGCACCGTCTCCCCCATCGCCGGGGTGACCACGATGCCCACCTGGCTCGACAGCTCCGACAGCAGATGGGAGGCGTTGCCCATCAGCTCGTCCGCCCCGTCCGCCTTCAGGCTCTCCTGGATGTATCGCCGCTCCCTGGCCGGCACCGCCCGCGCCTCCATCATCGAGCCGATGAACAGATGGTAGGCCGCGCTGGTGGGCACCCGGCCGGCCGAGGTGTGGGGCTGCATGAGGTAGCCCCACTCCTCCAGGTCGGCCATGACGTTGCGGATGCTGGCCGCCGACAGCCCCAGCTTGCCGTGCTTCGCCACCGAGCGCGAGGAGACCGGCTCGGCGCTCAGGATGTGGGTCAGGATGACGTCCTTCAGGATCTCCCGATCCCGGCCGCTGAGCTTGTTGTGGTCCTTGACGTCCGCCATGGTTCGGGTTCCCGATCTAGCACTCTCACTACGAGAGTGCTAACGCATGGTAGCGGGCCGGCTCTTCCATGTCAAGGGCTCTATGGTTCCAAACTACTGATTTCAGAGGATTTTTCAAGTTCTTGCCAGCGCCGGAGCAAGCGGCTATCGTTGTGCTATGGGCTCTCCCCTCGCGGGTCTCCGTTTCTCCCTGGCCGGACCGGGAAAGGTCGGGACGAGCCTGGCACGCTGGGCCGTGGCGGCGGGCGCCGAGCAGGTGTCCACGGCAGGGCGCGGCCGTCTGGAGACCCTGGAGACGCAGGGGCAGGACCTCCTCCTCCTGGCCCTCCCCGACGCCGCCCTGCCGGAGGCGGCCGCCACCCTGGCCCGCCGCCCTCAGGCGGCCGTGGCCCTCCACACCTCGGGCAGCCTGGACGCCTCGGTGCTGGCGCCGTTGCGGGAGGCCGGCTCGGCCGTGGGCTCGCTCCATCCCCTGAAGGCCTTCCCCGAGCCGCTCCCGGATCCGGCCGAGGCCCGGGGGGTGTTCTTCGCCGTGGACGGCGACCCCGCGGCCCGCGATCTGGCCTGGCGGCTGGCCACGGCCTGGGGGGGAGTGCCCGGCGCGGTCCCCCCGGCCGCGCGCTTCCTCTACCACTTCGCGGCCACCCTGGCGGCAGGCGGGGTGGTGACCCTGCTGGCGGCGGCCGGGGAGATCGCGGGCGGGCTCGGGTTGCCGGCGGCGCTCCCCGAGGCGATCATCCGGGGCTACCTGGAGCTGGCCCGGGGGGCCGTGGCCGCGGCCGGACGCACGCTCGACGCCGGCCGGCCACTGGGAGCAGCCATCACCGGACCGGTGGCCCGGGGGGATGCCGCCCTCTTCCGCCGCCAGCTCGAAGCCCTGCGGGCCCAGGCTCCCGACAAGCTCCCCCTCGCTCGGGCCCTCGCCCGGGAGACCCTCCGGCAGCGCCAGGAGAACCTGCCGGGAATCGCTGCGGCTCTGGAGGACAATTGACGCCCCCCCGGGGGCGGGTGTTATGCTCCAGAGTCCTATTTCAGCCTGCGTACAATCCCTATGGTGTTCTTCAATTACAGCACGATGCAGATGGCGGCCAAGGTCGTCTACTACGGCCCGGGGCTGTGTGGGAAGACGACCAACCTCCACTTCATCTACCAGCACACGGCCCAGGAGTCGCGAGGCGAGATGGTGTCGCTCGAGACCGAGACGGACCGCACCCTGTTCTTCGACCTGCTGCCGATCGACGTCGGCTCCATCGCCGGCTTCAACACCCGGATCCAGCTCTACACCGTCCCCGGCCAGGTGTTCTACAACACCACCCGCAAGCTGGTGCTCAAGGGGGTGGACGGCGTGGTCTTCGTGGCCGACTCGCAGCGGGCCGATGCTGCAGGCCAACGTCGAGTCGTTCCGCAACCTGGAGGAGAACCTGGCGGAGATGGGGCTATCGTCCGACACCCTGCCGCTCGTCCTGCAGTACAACAAGCGCGACCTCGCCGACATCTGCACCGTCGAGGAGATGAACGCCGCCTTGAACCGCCACGACTGGCCCTGGTTCGAGGCCTCGGCGGTGACGGGCGCGGGGGTGTTCGAGACTCTCAAGGGAATCTCCCGGCAGACTCTGATGGCGCTCAAGAAGCGCCTCGGCCGCAGCGAGCCCGCCCCGGCCCCCGCGGCGCGCCAGGCCCCGGCGGCGGCGGCCCGGCCGGCTGTGGCTCCAGGCGCTCCAGCCACTCCAGCCGCTCCGCCCGCTCCTCCGCCCAGACCCGCGGCCGCTCCCCCGGTCCAGTCAGGGTCGTATCCGCAGGTGCCGGCCGCCCCGGGCTCCACAGCGGCTGCGGCGCCGCCCAGGCCTGCCGCTCCCGTCCCACCGCCCGCGGCCAAACCCGCCGCCCCGCCGGCGGGCAAGCGGACGGTGGACGTGCTCTCCGAGCTCGAGAAGCTGCGCTCCGAGGCCATGAGACAGCCGGCTCCGCCGCTGGTCCGCCCCCCCGCGCGCCCTCCGGCCGCCCAGGCAGCTCCGGGTGCTCCAGGCGTTGCGGTGCCCAACAACGGCCGGGGGGAGCTGTCGCGCACCATCGAGATGACGCTCCGGAAGAGCGACTTCAAGCGCGCCCGGCGGTTCATCGTCAGCTTCCAGGTGGAGGACGACCAGCACCAGGTGATGGACGCCGTCCGCGACCTCCAGGTGGAGATCAAGGACGCACCGAGCCTCGAGAAGCTTCTCCTGCGCCTCAACATCGCGCTCAACGCCAAGGAGTGACGGCGCCGAGGCCGCCATGAAGTGCCCCTTCTGCTCCGAGAACCACGACCGGGTGGTGGACTCCCGCGAGAGCCGCGACGGCGCCACCATCCGCCGGCGGCGCGAGTGCCTGAGCTGCGGCCGGCGCTTCACATCCTACGAGCAGATCGAGGACATACCCTACATGGTGGTCAAGCACGACGGCACACGCGAGGAGTTCAGCCGCAAGAAGCTGCTCGGGGGTCTGCTCAAGGCATGCGAGAAACGGCCGATCCCCTTGAGGAAGCTGGAGTCGATCGTCGATCAGGCCGAGTCGATGCTCAACGAGCGCGAGGACCGGGAGATCTCCACCCAGGAGATCGGCGCTTTCGTGATGGAGCGCCTGCGGGAGCTGGACCAGGTAGCCTACGTGCGCTTCGCCTCGGTCTACCGCCGGTTCGAGGACATCGACGCCTTCATGGACGTGGTCAAGTCGCTGCTCAAGCCGGGCAAGGAGACGTAAGGATGGCGGCCAGGTTCGAGTCCCTGTTTTTCATCTCCCGCTTCCAGGCCGAGCTCGACCGCCTGTTCCAGGAGGCCCTGCAGCTCGGCGAAGGGGACCTGCCGCTGGGCGAATGGCAGCCGTCGATCGACGTCGTCGAGACGCCGGCCGCCGTGCTCATCCTCGTCGAGTTCCCCGGCTTCCGCGCCGCCGACCTCAGGGTCGAGGTGCGGGGAACGCGGATCTTGATCGGCGGCACCAAGTCCACCAGCCTGCCGGAGGCCCGGCGGCTCAAGTTCCACTGCCTCGAGCGCGGCCACGGGCGGTTCTCCCGCGAGATCCACCTGTTCTCGCCGGTGAACACCCACAAGGGCAAGGCACGGCTGGCCGACGGCCTGCTCACCCTGGAGTTCCCCAAGATCGAGGACAAGCGCCAGGAGGCTCGTCTCTTGCATATCGAGGAGGGCGAGGTGAGCTCGCAACCGCAATGACCAGACCGCCAGGGGAGCCCCAGGACGAGGCGATCAAGATCCCCGACATGCTGCCCGTCCTGCCGCTCAAGGACATCGTCGTCTTCCCGTTCATCATCCTGCCGCTGTCGGTGGCGCCGGGACAAGATCGATCAACGCCGTGGACCGGCGCTCGCCGAGCAGCCGGATCATCATGCTGGTCGCGCAGAGGACGCCGCAGAACGACGACCCGCGGCCGAGGACCTCTTCGACGTCGGCACGGTCGCGGCGATCATGCGCATGCTGAAGCTCCCCGACGGGCGCATCCGCCTCCTCGTGCAGGGCCTGTCGCGGGCGCGCATCGCAGTCGACGCTCGCCAGAGGAGCCCTACCTCAAGGCCAAGATCGACGCGCTCGAAGAGAGCGCGCCGGCCGAGGAGCTGCCGTCCGGAGCGACGAGGCCCTGCTGCGCAGCGTCAAGCAGAACCTCGAGAAGTCCGTCTCTCTGGGCAAGAGCATCTCGCCCGAGGTGATGGTCATCGCCGCCAACCTCGACGATCCCGGCGCGGCTGGCGGACCTCGCCGCGTCGCAACCTCGACCTCAAGCTCGACGAGGCGCAGAAGATCCTGGAGATCGACCGATCCCGATCGAGCGCCTGCGCCTGGTGCAACGACAACCTCGCCAAGGAGATCACCGTCCTGACGATGCAGCAGGAGATCTCCTCGCAGGCCCGCGGCGAGATGGACCGAGTCGCAGCGCGAGTACTTCCTGCGCCAGCAGCTCAAGGCGATCCAGCAGGAGCTCGGCGAGGGCGAGGAGCTCGCCGAGGAGCTCGCGCAGCTACCGCAAGGCAGGCCGACGAGAAGAAGATCCCCGCCGAAGCGCGGCGACGGAGATGGAGCGGCAGATCAAGCGCCTCGAGCGCAGCCACCCCGACTCGCGCCGAGACGCGCGATCATCCGCACCTACCTCGACTGGATGACGGGCCTGCCCTGGGGCAATCACCTCCGAGGACGACCTCGACCTCGATCGAGGCCCAGCCAGATCCTGGACGAGGACCACTACGACCTCGAGAAGGTCAAGGAGCGCATCCTCGAGTACCTGGCGGTGCGCAAGCTCAAGCAGGACACCCGCAGGGCCCGATCCTCTGCTTCGTCGGGCCGCCGGGCGTGGGCAAGACCTCGCTCGGCCGCTCGATCGCCCGCGCGCTCGGCCGCAAGTTCGTGCGCATCTCGCTCGGCGGCGTGCGCGACGAGGCCGAGATCCGCGGCCACCGCCGCACCTACGTCGGCGCCATGCCCGGCCGCATCATCCAGGGCATCCACCAGGCCGGCACCAGCGAACCCGGTGTTCATGCTCGACGAGATCGACAAGATCGGCGCCGACTTCCGCGGCGACCCGTCGTCGGCGCTGCTCGAGGTGCTCGATCCGGAGCAGAACTTCTCGCTTCCGCGACCACTACCTCGGCGTGCCGTACGACCTGTCGCAGGTGATGTTCATCGCCACCGCCAACATGCTCGACCCCATCCAGCCCGCCTTCCTCGACCGCATGGAGGTCATCCGCCTCTCCGGCTACACGCCGAGGAAAAGAAGTGCGCATCGCCCGCCGCCACCTGATCCCCAAGCAGCTCGAGGAGAACGGCATCACGCGAAGCGCAGGTCGAGTTCACCGACGAGGGCGTCCGCGAGGTGATCATCGAGGCTACACGCGCGAGGCCGGCCTGCGCAACCTCGAGCGGGAGATCGGCGGCCATCTGCCGCAAGGTGGCGGTGAAGGTCGCGCAAGGGCAAGGAGGCGAGCCAGGTTACCGGATCACGGCGCCTCGGTGGAGAAGATCCTCGGCGCCGCAAGCACTTCGCCGAGGAGCTGCTCAAGCGCGACCAGGTCGGCGTCGCCACCGGCCTCGCCTGGACGGCGGTCGGCGGCGACATGCTGTTCATCGAGGCGCTGGCGGTGCCGCGGCAAGGGCGGACTGCTGCTCACCGGCCAGCTCGGCGACGTGATGAAGGAGTCGGCGCAGGCGGCGCTCTCCTACGCGCGCGCCCGCGCCGGGAGCTACGGCATCGCCGACGACTTCTTCGCAGACGCACGACGTGCACGTGCACGTGCCCGAGGGCGCGATCCCCAAGGACGGCCCCTCGGCCGGCATCACGATCGCCACGGCCATCCTCTCGGTGCTCACCGGCCGCGCGGTGAACCGGCGGGTGGCGATGACCGGCGAGATCACGCTGCGCGGCGAGGTGCTGCCGATCGGCGGCGTCAAGGAGAAGGTCCTCGCGGCCAAGCGCGCCGGCATCCACACCGTCGTCGTTCCCAAGCTCAACCGCCGCGACCTCGCGGAGATCCCGGCCACGATCACCGACGGCCTCACCTTCCATTTCGTCGATCACATGGACGAGGTCCTGAAGCTCGCCCTGATCGATGGGGAGACGCCGGCCGAGCCCGCGGCACCCGCGACATCCGCGGCAATACCCAGCGATCAGCCGCAGACGGCCAACGTAGCCTGAGCCATGCCCACATCCGGCGAGGACCGGCTCCTGCGCTGGCTGCGCAACCGCCTCGCGACATCGCTGATCGGCGACGACGCGGCGATCCTTCCTGCCTTCGGGCCGGCCGTCGTAACGGTTGACAGCCAGATCGCCGGCGTTCACTTTCCACCCGATCTTTCTGAAGCAGATCTCGCGCGACGCCTGCTGGCGGTGAACCTTTCCGATCTCGCGGCCATGGGAGCGACGCCCGCCTACGGCTTTCTCGCCCTCTCCGCAACGCCGGGGTTCGATCATCGCAAGTTCTTCATCGCTTTCCTCGCCGCCTGCCGGCGTTACAACGTGACCCTCGCCGGCGGCGATCTGGCACGGCATCCCGGCGGCACCGTCGCAACGCTCACATTGATCGGAACGAAAGCTGAAGACGCGCGCTGGGTGACGCGCGGCAGCGCCGAGCCGGGAGAGGCCCTGTGGCTGGGCGGCACCGTGGGCGAATCCGCCGCCGGCCGGCTGTTGATCGAACGCGGCGCCCGTCTCCACGGCTCCAGCGTCGATCTGCCACCGATTTGCGAAGCGTTTTCTTCGCCCCTGCGCGCTGCCGCGCGACGGGCCGTGCGGCGCCATCTGCGCCCGCAGCCGCAGCTCGCGCTCGGTCAATGGCTGGGAGCCCAGCCCGCGGGCGCGGCCCTGGACGTTTCGGACGGCGTGGCGCGCGATCTCCATCGTCTCTGTCGCGAGAGCGGTACAGGCGCGGAGATCGATGCCGCAGCGCTGCCACTGTCCTCTCGCTTTACGATGCTTTGTGAAACCCTCGGGGCCGATCCCCTGGCGCTGGCGCTCGGCGGCGGCGAAGACTACGTGCTGCTCTTTACTTTGCCATCCGGCCTCACGCCGCCGCCGGAGCTCGCTCGCCACAGCCGGCGGATCGGGATGATCACCCGGCGCACCCGCCGCGTCATTACGATCGTGCGCGACGGTATCCGTTGCAAGCTGGCGGACACCGGCTGGGATCATCTATCTCACCCCTGAAAACGAAAGACCCCGGCGCGCGCCGGGGTCTCGAAAAACACCGTCAGGGGTGTCCTTGAGCGATCAGCGGAAGAGCTTCTGCAGGCCCTTGACCAGCCCCTTGAGCTTCTTTTCGAGGTTCTGCTGGCCCTTTTCGATCGCCTTGAGGCGCTGCGAAACCGCGTTGCCCAGATCGCTCGCCACGCTCCGTCCGGGCGGCCGGCCCCGACGAGCCGGGGGACGACCCGGGGGACGGCCCGGACCACGGCCCGTGCCCTTTGCCGTGCCCTTGGCCGAGCCCTTCTTGCGACCGCCGCGGCCGCTCTCGCTGCGGAGTTGGCGGAAGACGTCCACGGCCTGCGGATAGAAACGCCGCGCGCGGCCCTTGCCCTCATGGGGGAGGCGATCGGAGTGGAGACGGACGTAGCGCACGAGCGTCGGATAGGAAATCCCGGTGGTCTCGCTGATCTGTGTCAGCGTCAGGAGATTGCCGGCCTTCTGCTTCCGCCCACCACGCGCGGGAGCGGCAGCGGGACGACCACGACGGCCCCCGCGACGGCCTGCGGCCGGCTGCGCCGCCGGTGCCGAAGCCGCCTTGCGCCCGCCCCGCTTCCCGGCGGCCTTGGGAGGACGGCCCGGACGGCGCTTCGCCGCCACCGGCTGGGGCCGCGGCGCCGACGCGTCCTTGCGCGGACGGCCGCGGCGGCCGATGTTTTCGTTCTTGATCTCGTCGAAGACCGGCAGGGCGCTCTCGGGATAGCGCTGCTTGCGCCCCTGGCCGGAAGAGGGAAGACGGTCCTGATAAAGCTTCTTGTATCTCTGGAGAGTGGGCATCGAAATGCCGGTGCGCTGGGATATCTCGGAGAGCGTGTAGAGCTTCTCCTCGGCTTGAGCTTCAGATTCTGCCATGACGTTCACTGCCTCCTCGTGTGTCTGTATCGGAATTGATGTCAGGGGACGGTTAGATCTGTAATCCGGGCTCATTATCAAAAACAAAAGCCGGACTGTCAATAGTACCGGGAAAAAATCTTCAACCCGGGCGCTCAAAGAGGTGCCGGGACGGCCGCGCAGCCGCCCCGGCGGGCCGTCCCCGCTTTCTTAAGCTCCTCATTGCCGTTAGAATCCGGCCATGAACGGCACTCCCAAGAAAGAGATCTACCGCGAAGCCCTGGCCGAGATCGATGCCGTGCTCGCGGACGTCGACGACCCGATCACCGCCATGGCAACCTGTGCCGCGGTTCTCCATCAAAAGCTCCCCTATGCGAGCTGGACCGGTTTCTATCGCGTAGTGGCCCCCGGCCTGCTGCGGGTCGGCCCCTATCAGGGGCCGCTCGGCTGCCTCGAAATTCCGTTCGATCGCGGCGTCTGCGGCGCTGCCGCGCGGCTGCGCGCCACGCAGCTCGTGCCCGACGTCCATGCGTTCCCCGGCCACATCGCGTGCGATGCGGCGGCGCGCTCGGAAATCGTGATCCCGATCCATGATCCACGCGGCGCGCTGGTGGCCGTGCTCGATCTCGATTCACACCAGCCCGCGGCGTTCGACGAGGTCGATCGCGAAGGGCTGGAGCGCGTGGCCGAGCGGCTGCGCGCCAGCCTGGGCGGCCATCCCGCGGCGTTTTACATTGCCTAGCGCACGCCGTGGCCCGCGAGCCCGAGCTGCCGCAAATGATACGAATAGGCCTGCCGCGAAATGCCGAGCCAGTGGGCGCCGGCGTTGAGGTTGCCGGGAAACTTCGACCATGCCTCAGCCACCAGACGGCGGCGCTCGGCGGCGATCTGCTGGTGATAGGAGCCGCGGGGCGAGCCGATCACCGCCGGCAGCTCCAGGTGCTCGGGTTCGATCGCTCCGTCGCCCGCCAGCGCCGCCGCGAGCGCGAGCACGTTCTGCAGCTCGCGCACGTTGCCCGGCCAGCGGTGGGCTCGCAGGCAGGCGCAGGCGGCGCTCGACAGCTTCAAAACCTTTCCCGGGCGGGAGCCGCTCAATCTGCTCAGAAAATGCTCGGCGAGACGCAGGACGTCGTCCCCACGCTCGCGCAGCGGCGGCAGCTCGACGCAGCCCACCCGCAATCGAAAGTAAAGGTCGCGCCGGAAGCTCCCTTCCTCCACCATCTGCGCCAGATCGCGGTGAGTGGCCGCCAGGATCCGCACGTTCACCCGCCGCGCCTCGCTCTCGCCCAGACGGCGGATCTCCCCCTCCTGCAACACGCGCAGCAGCAGACCTTGGGCCGGCAGGGGGAGGTCGCCAATCTCGTCCAGGAGCACGGCGCCGCCGTGCGCGGATTCGAACACTCCCCGGCGATCGCGGTCCGCGCCGGTGAAGGCGCCGCGGGCGTGGCCGAACAAATCAGAGAGGAGCAGGGTCTCGGAAAGAGCCGCGCAGTTGACGGCCAGGAAGGGGCCGCCGGAGCGGGCGCTGGCACGGTGGAGCTGCCGCGCCGCCAGCTCCTTGCCCGTGCCGCTCTCGCCCAGGATCAGCACCGGCAGGTCTCCCGGCGCCAAGCGGGCGGTCCGCGCCAGGGCCGCCCGCAGGAGGGGGCTCTCCCCCACCAGACCGCCGGCCGGGGGCCCGGCAGGAAGAGCGGACGAGGACCCCGGGGCGGAGGCTGAGGCGCTCCGCTCCAGGTCTCGCACCGCCAGGGCGAAGATTGCCCGCAGGGCGTCGTCCTCGGCCGCGGCCCGCAACGCCAGGCGGCCGGCTGTGAGATCGGTGGCCAGCTCCACCGGCCCCCCGGGCCCGGCCACCAGCGTCCGCATCTCCTCCAGAGTCGTGAGGGTGAGCTCCGCGCCGGGGTGGCCGGCGGCGGCGAGGAGAGCCGCCAGGGCCTCGGGGTCGCCCGGCTTGTGGCCGAGATAGGCAGCAAGGGTGCGCCAGGGACCGCCGTCCCGGGCTTCGAGGAGCGCGGCCGGCCAGACCGCTCCCAGGCCTCGGAGGGTGGAGGCCGCGGTGCGCAACCAGGGGCTGGGAGCCGCGCCCGGCACGGCGATCTCGGCGTCGAGCACCAGGCGGGCGGCCCGGTAGGGCTCGAGGATGGCCAGCGGCTCCCAGCTCAGGGCCGAGGGAGCGCCGCCACCCAGGAGGCCCTCCCACAAGGCCGCGAACGGGGTGCCCGCCGCCTCGCGCAGGGCGCCTTCGCGATCGCCGGCTTGGGCCCGCACGGCCGGCCGCTCTTCGGGCTCCAGCTCCTCCAGAGTCACGGCCGGTACCTGGGACAGGCGGTCGGCGGCCGCTTCGCGGCGTCCCAGCCAGCCGAGGGCGCGGGCGGCGATCAGATCGGGCACGTCCCGCCGCGGGTCGTGCTCCCGGGCCTCGTGGCAGAGAGCCAGGGCCGCGGCAGGGCGGCCGAGAGCGAGCTCGAAGCGGGCCGCGAGCTCCAGGTCCTGGGCCAGGCCCCGCAGGTTCCCCGACCGCCGGTTCTCCTCCTGCGAGCGGGTGAGGATCTCCGCCACACCGGCGAACCGTCCGCGGCGGAGCGCGGATCTCGGCAATGTTGAAGAGGGCGAGGGTCATCTTACGGGGGCCGTCGCAGCCCGCTTCCAGCCGCAGCACGTGGAGGAAGGCGCGCTCGGCTCCAGGGAGGTCGCCTACCCGGGCGCGGGCCAGACCGAGGTCGTTCCACAGCGCTGCCGCCTCGCGCCGGCGGCGGTGCCGGCGCCCTCTGCGCAGAGCCCGGACGGCGCTCTCCACCGCTTCCGGCCCGCCCCCCGGGTCCGCGCCCGCCCGCAGGGCCCGGAGCTGGTGCCAACGCCACGCCAGGTCCGGATCGTCCAGGGCCGGACGGGCCTGCTCCAGGAAACGCTGCATGGCACTGAAGTCGCACCGGTCCCAGGCCGCTCCCGCGGCGGCCAGCCGGGCGCGGAGGCTGGCCTCCGGATCGTCTGCCGTCTCGTCCAGGGCGCGGCGGATCCAGAAGCCTGCCTGGCCGGGCTCGCCGCGGTTGGCCTCCACCCGGGCGGCGATCTCCGCCAGCTCCGCCACCTGGTCGGGCCGCAGCGGAGCATCCTCCAGCCCGCGCAGGGTAGCCTGGGCAGCGCCGAGCTGGCCCAGGTCGAGCTGGCAGCGCGCCACCAGGGCACGGGCCGCGGGAGATGTCAGGCCGGCAAGCCCCTCCAGGGCCGCTGCAAAGCAGCCCAGGGCGATCCACGCCGCAACCCGCTCCAACCTATCCTCCTCGGTCTCGGGAGGCCGCCGCTCCCAGGCCGCCAGGGCCGCCCGCCAGCGCCCGGCCGCAGCCAGGTCCCGTGGCGAGCCCTCCTCCTCCCGCCGCCACAGCGAGCCCCCGTCCGGTCCGCCGAGGAGGTCCGCTACGGCGGCGAGCGAAGGGGCGCAGGCGAGGAGACGGGAGCGGAAGGAGCGTGGGCCGGCCACCCAGGGCCGGCCGGGAGCGAGCTCGCCGGCGAGGGCCCGGCGGGCCGCGGCCAGGTCCGGCCGCCAGAGGAAGGGCGCCGCCTCCAGGACCTGCGTCACGATCTCGTCGGGAGGGAGAGGCACCGGGGAGAGCCGCCAACCGTCGCACAGGGCCCGCACCGCCTGGCGTCCCTCGCCCCGGCCGGCCACGGGACCGTCGCCGAACAGGAGACCCGTCAGCTCGAGCAGGAGATCCTGCGCCGGGCGGGTGGAGCGGCCGGGCCCCGGATCTCCGGCGGCCAGCAGACCGCCCGGAGCGATCCGCGCACCCTCCCATCCCGGGAGGTGACAGCCCGCGCGATCGAGGAGAGACAGCAGCCCCGCGGCCTGGAGGAGGACGCCCACCCGCTGGCGATCGGTCAGCCAGGCTTGCGGCAGGGCGGCGCCCCGCGCCGGGGATCCCAGGCACGGATGGACGACACGGGGCGACCCTCGCATCTCCTGAGGGAGTGACATGAGCGCCGCAATGGTACCGCAAGAAAGCTACGGCGCGTCTAGAGTATCTTCAGGAGATCCCGCCAGAACCCCGGGTACGACTTCGCCACCACCTCGGGATGATCGACGATCACGCCCGGCCGGCGCAGCCCCACCAGGGCCAGGCTCATGGCGATGCGGTGATCCCCCCGGGGATCGACGTGCACGGGCCCCGAGGGGAGCTCGGCCTCGCTCCACAGGCCGGGGATCCAGAGGCTGTCCCTCCCCTCCCGCACGTCGGCGCCCAGCTTCTCCAGCTCCGTGGCCATGGCCTCCAGGCGGTCGCTCTCCTTGATGCGGAGGTGGGCCACGTTGTGGATCAGCGTCTCGCCCTGAGCGAAGGGGGCCAGGGCGGCCAGGGTGGGCACCTGGTCGGGCATGCCGGAGAGGTCGGCCTTGATCCCCCGCAGCTCGCCCCCGCGGATGCGCAGGACCTCCCGCTTCCAGGAGATCTCCGCCCCCATCTCGACCAGCAGGTCCATGAACTCCCGGTCGCCCTGGCGGGAGTCGGGGGAGAGCCCGTCCAGGGAGACGTCGCCGCCCGTCAACGCCGCGGCGGCGGCGGGATAGCAGGCCGCCGAGTAGTCGCCCTCGACCCGCAGCCGCCCCCCCCGCAGCGCCGAGGGACGCACCCGGTAGGCGCGGGGACCCACGCGCTCGATGTGGCCGTCGAAGGCCGTGGCCGCCGCCAGGGTGACGTCGACGTAAGGACGGGAGGTGAGAGAGGGGACCTCCACCACCACCGGCTCCGGTGCCCGCAGAGCGGCCATGAGGATCGCCGAGAGGTACTGGCTGGACTCGCCGGCGTCGATCGACGTGGTGCCGCCCGAGAGGCTCCCCCCCGCGATGCGCAGGGGCACGTAACCCTCCGCTCCCAGGTAATCGAGGCGGGCTCCCAGGCTGCGGAGGGCGTCCACCAGCGGCCCCACCGGCCGCTCGCGCAGGCGCGGCACGCCGTCCAGGCGCCAGGCTCCCGGGATCACGGTGAGCGTCGCCACCAGGAAGCGCAGCATGGTGCCGGCATTGCCGCAGAAGATCTCCACCTCGCCGGCCGGGCGGCCGTCCGGCGTCAGGCGCACCTCGTCCTCCCCCTCCTCCACCCGGAAGCCAGAGCGGCCGAGGGCGGCGAGGAAGAGGCGCGTATCCTCGGCCAGGAGGGGACGCTCCACGACCATGGGCGCGCCCGACAGCAGCGCCAGGTTGAGGTAGCGATGGGTGAGGCTCTTCGAGGAGGGCACCCGCAGCCGGCCGTGCGCCCGCCGGCCGGCCGGCACCGCGAAGGGCTCAAGAGGCGTCGAAGGCGAGTCCGTCATACCCGAGCTCCACGCCCGGCGGCAGCGGCACGGCCGGGGCGTCGTGATCCACGTCGTGAGTGAGGTGGGTGAGGATGGTGCGCCGGGCGCCCACGCGCGCCGCCGCCGCGAGGGCCTCCTCGACAGAGAAGTGCGTGGGATGGGACCGATAGCGCAGGGCGTCGAGGATCAGGACCTCCACCCCCGCCAGCAGACGGAAGCTCTCCTCGGGGATGCGGTTGCAGTCGGTGACGTAGGCGAAGGAGCCGATGCGATAGCCATAGACCTCCAGGCTGCCGTGCCAGACGGGGACCGGCACCACGGTCCGCCCCAGGAGCTGGAAAGGAGTCTCGACTGAGATCAGATCGAGCTTCGGCTTTCCTCCCCCCTCCTCCCCAGCCTCGAAGATGTAGGCGAACATCCGCCGGATGCGGGCGAGCGTCGCCTCCGATCCATAGCAGGGGATGGACATCCGCTGCCGGAAGTTGAAGATCCGCACGTCGTCCAGGCCGAAGACGTGATCCGCGTGCGCATGGGTGAAGAGCACCGCGTCCACCCGCGGCAGACCGAAGCGCAGGGCCTGGGCTCGCAGGTCCGTGGGCGTGTCCACGAGCACGACGCTCCCTCCCATCTCCAGCTTGAGCCCCACGCGCCAGCGCTTGTTCCTGGGATTGTCCGAGGTGCAGACGGCGCAGGCACAGCCGATCACCGGCACCCCGGTCGAGGTGCCGCTGCCGAGCATGGTGACGCGGAAGGACATGGGACCCGCGATCTTACCGCACGGACGCCTCCGCTTCCCGCAGCCACTCGACCTGCCGGCTGCGGAACCAGGCATCGAGGAGACGCACCTCGCCGCCGCGGACCGCCCACACCCGGGGCTCGTGGAAGTGGCCGAGGAGAAGCACGTCGTGCCCCTCGGCCAGCCGGCGCTCGGCGTAGCCACGGATGGCCTCCTCCGGCAGGGCCGCGCGGTGCTTGAAGTTGGTCTGCGACAGCCGCTTCTCCGTCGAGTGCACCATGCGGTGGGCGAGCCCCTTGGGGATGCTGCGGATGGCGAACCGGACGGGAGCGCTCTTCGACAGCCGCCGCCAGAAGCGGTACTTCCAGTCGCGATCATTCAGCCCGTCGCCGTGCACGGCGAGGTAGCGGACGCCCCCCACCATGAAGGCCGTCTCCAGGCCGACGCGGTCAAAGGCATCGGCGTAGGGGCTGCCGGCGAGGAAGAAGTCGCGGTTCCCCTCCACGTAGTCGATCTCGATCCCCTGGCGCCGGAGGTCCCGCAGGGCCGCCACCACGGCAGCGACGTCCGCCGTCTCGAAACGGGGGAACCCCACCCAGGCCTGGAAGAGGTCGCCCATCAGCACCAGCCGCCGGCATCCCTGGCTGGGGAGGGCCCGAAGCTGCTCCACGAGCGGACCGGCAGGACCGCCGGGGCCACTCAGGTGAGCGTCGGCGAGGAGGGCGATGGACATGGCGGGTCAGCCCTTGGGAGCGCTCTCCCTGGCAGCATCCAAGACCTGCTTCCACGAAGTACGGCCTCCCCATTCGGCCCTGAGCCGTCGCATTCGGAGCTGGAAGCGGGGAAGCGCTCGAATCACCTTGCTGGGGCTTGGCGCGGGAATAGGATTCGGCAGGTCCGCCAGCCAGAGCACCACCTGGGGTACCAGGGTCTCGATCGTCCCGTCGTGGTGAGCGGGATCGTAACCGGAAAGATCAGAGAGGAACCGGTGATATTCGTATCCGGGGGGGACCAGCAAGAACCAATCGTGCTGCT
Organism: Thermoanaerobaculaceae bacterium; assembly: GCA_963712665.1. Lineage (GTDB taxonomy): Bacteria > Acidobacteriota > Thermoanaerobaculia > Multivoradales > UBA5704 > DATARR01. The sequence continues at coordinate 500,328 of CAVQIV010000001.1, forward strand.
GCTCGCTGTCGCGCGTCATGTACCGCCGGGCGATGGCGATTCCTAGCTCCAGGGCCATGTTGAACCGTGCCAACCCTTCTTCACCCTCGCCCCTGCTGCGGGAGAGATCGTGAATCGAGTATCGCGAGTCGAACAAGGCACCGACGATACGTTCCATCCTCGGCTCGGTGACACTCTCGGATTCGATGGCGCTCCGGGGGGTGAAACCGCAGGAGACCGTAGCGAAGATGATCGCTTCAAAAAGCGGAGCGTATGCGGCGTCGAACGGACAGTTGATGAAGACCGACGTCTCGGGATAGACCTTCTTCATGGAGCTCTGTGGGGTCGCGAAGGGCCTACTCGAACTCCGCGGCAACTCTCTTGAGGTAGTCCATCCGCTCTTCCCAAAGGCGCCGGTCCTCTACGGCCGTATCGATCACCTCACCTTTGGTTCGCGGGTCCGCCTCGCCCTTGAGGATTTCGAGGAGGTCGGCGACGGCCCGGTCCCAATCGCGGGAGGGATCGCTGACCCGGATGGACGGGATCGGCCGGGTCCAGAGGGCCGCGGTCCGCACGAAGACCGGCAGCTCGACATCGCCCAAGAGAAGCGGGATCATCCGTTGGTCCGGATTCGCATAGACCGCCCCCAGAGTGGCCCTCCTCTCCCGCCGCTGCCGCTCCGTGGGATCGTCCTTCATGCCAACCAACACGATGAAATTCTTCGTCTTGGCGACAGCCTTCTCAAGCTGCTCCCCTAGAGAAGATCCTGCCTTCAGGTCGCGAAAGTCGATCCAGGTCGACAAGCCGCTCTTCCGGAGCGTGGCGTCGAGCTTCTCTGCCCACTCCTGGACGCAAGGGGTATAAAGGATGAAGGCGTCAATGGCAGCTACCGAGGCTTGCACCCGGTAACGCCCCACCTCCTCCTCTTCCAGCACCACGGAAGCTTTCGGGCTGTCGACGACTTCCGTGACCGGCTCACCGCCGTTGACGCGAAACTCGACCTTCCAGGGGCCGCCCTGAGGAGATTTCACCACGGCATAGTCGTGGGTCCTGAGGCTCCGCCACGACTCTTCCTGGGTCGCTGCTCGTGGAGAGGTAACCCGGTACTCAGTATCGATGCTGGTGGCGTTGGTGATGTCCATGTCCGTTCCCAAAGAACGCCACGAGTCTACCACCAGAGGCGCGAGCCAGCAAACCCAGCTAGACGATCGACAGCCGCGGCTTCATCTCGTCCTGCCGGGCGACCTCCTCGACCACGGCCTGGGCGACGTGCCGGAAGGCCTCGGCGTGAGGACCCTTGGGCTCGGCGACCGCGATGGGCACGCCCGCGTCGCCGCCCAGGACGATTTTGGGGTCGAGGGGAATGGAGCCCAGGAAGGCCGTGTCCAGGAGCTCGGCCGTCTTCCGGCCGCCGTCCTTCTTGAAGACGTCCGTGGTCTCGCCGCAGTGGGGGCAGACGAAGGTGGACATGTTCTCCACGATGCCGATCACCGGCACGTTCACCTTGCGGAACATGGCGAGGCCCTTGCGCGCGTCGATCAGCGCCACCTTCTGGGGTGTCGTGACGATCACCGCGCCGGCGAGCGGGATGCGCTGGGTCACCGTGAGCTGGGCGTCGCCCGTGCCCGGCGGCAGGTCGAGGATCATGTAGTCGAGCTCCCCCCACTCCACGTCGCCCAGCATCTGCTCGATGGCCCGCATGACCATGGGGCCGCGCCAGATCACCGGCGTGTCGGTCTCCAGGATGAAGCCGAGCGACATCACCTTGACGCCGTGCTTGACGAAGGGGTGGATGCGGTTGCCCACCACCCGCGGCTTCTCGGTGATGCCGAACATCATGGGCACGGAGGGGCCGTAGATGTCGGCGTCGAGCAGCCCCACCCGGTGGCCGAGCTGCGCCAGGGCCACGGCCAGGTTGGCGGCCACGGTGGACTTGCCCACCCCGCCCTTGCCGCTCGCCACCGCCACCACGTGGCGCACCCCGGGGATCAAGTTGGCGTCCTGGGAGATGGCCTTCTGGGCCGCCTCCTCCCGGCCGGGAGGCTTGACCACGTGGATGTTGACCGTCACGTCCGCCACCCAGGGCAGGGCGCGGAGCGTCCGCTCCACCTCCTCCCGCACCTTCTCGCCGGCCGCCGGGTTGTGGGTGGCCATCTGCAGGTCCACCACCACTGCGCCGGCCGCTGCCTTCACCTGGTGCACGAAGCCGAAGGAGACGATGTCCCGGCTCATGCCCGGGAACTTGACCGTCTTCAGGGCGTCCCACACCTTGGATTCGAAATCGTCTGCCATGTCGAGAGATCCTTCCCTGGGGAAATCTTCCCCTTGGGCATCGTACCACTTAGTCGGCCGCCTCTCCCGCGTCCTCCGGCAGGGGCGGTAGGGCCATCCCGGCCAGCGCGGCCACCTGGCGCTCTACCTCCTCCACCAGCTCGCGCTTGCGCCGCAGGCCGAACTCCGCGGGGTCGATGGGGGCGCCATAGGCGACGGCGACGGTGCCGGGCTGGATGCGGAACCCTCCCCGGCGCCGGATGGCCCGCGTCCCCCGCACCCCCACGGGGACGATGGGCAGGCCGCTCTTCAGAGCCAGCAGGAAACCGCCGCGCTGGAAGGGGAGGAGGGTGTCGCCCGGCGCGCGGGTCCCCTCCGGGAACATGAGGATGGAGACCCCCTGGCGCAGCCGCTCCGCCGCCGCGGCGAAGGTCTGGCGGGCGCTGCTGCGGTCGGCGCGATCGACTGGGATGAAGCCGCCGGCCCACAGGGCCCAGCCGAAGAAGGGAACCCAGAACAGGCCGCGCTTGGCCACCATGCGCAACTCGCCCGGCCAGGTGGAGATCAGCGCCGGAATGTCGTAGAGGCTCTGGTGATTGCAGAGGAAGACGTAGCTCCTCCCAGGATCCAGGGCCGGATCGTACTGCGCCGCCACGCGCACTCCGCTGGCGGCCAGCAGTCCTTTGGACCAGAGGCGCATCATGGCGAACATCCAGCGCCCCGGCGGCGGCAGCCAGCTCAGGAGGAGGCCAAGGGTGGAGAGCACGATCGTCCCGGCCACCAGGAAAAGATTGCCGGCGACGGTGGCAAAGGCGGACAGCCAGGCGGTGGAAGGGCGCGTGGGGGAATCGTTCAAGCAGGTCTCCGGTCGGCGCCATTCTCCACGCCCGGGGCCACGGCGTCCAGCCTGCTAGAATCCTCCCATGGCCATGACCAGCCCCTTCGTCCGCCGCTTCCGGCTGCTCGCGCTGCTCCAGGGGAGCCTGGTGGCGGGAGCGCTGTACGACCTCGCCTTCGCCGTGCTTATGGTGGCGGCGCCGCAGGTCCCCGCGCAGCTCCTCGCCCTGCCGCTGCCGCCTCTGCCGGAGGGGCGCTTCTACCTGTGGATCCTCGCCGTCTTCCTCCTGATTCTCGCCCTTCTCTACCTGGCCGCGGCCCACGATCCGCGCCGCTACAGCGCCATCATCGCGGTCGCCATCGGCGGCCGGGTCCTGGGGGCGGCGGTCTTCGTCGTAGCCGCCCTGACCGGCTCCGGCCTCCAGGGTCTCCTGCCGCTGGCGGCGGCGGACCTGGCCTTCGGCGTCGCCCACGCCGCCGCCTGGTGGCCCATCCGCTCGTGAAGGCCCGGGACATCGCGGCGCAGACCGGAGCCCTGGGGATCCTCACCGGGCGGGCCTTCCTGGCCATGATCGCGCCCCCCTACGAGATCGGGCTGTGGATGCGCCAGATGGAGCAGATCGGCGTCCGCTCCCTGGGGGTGGCGGGGATCACCACCATCTTCACCGGCATGGTGCTCGCCCTGCAGACCGCCCTTTCGCTGCCGGCCCTGGGAGTGAAGTACTACATCGGCTCGGTGGTCTCGAAGTCGCTGGTGCGCGAGCTCGGGCCCGTGCTCACCGCCCTCATCGTGGGCGGGCGCATCGGCTCGGGAATGACGGCCGAGATCGGCACCATGAAGGTCACCGAGCAGATCGACGCCCTGCGCTCCATGGCCGCCGATCCGGTGAAGAAGCTGGTGGCGCCCAAGCTGGTGGCCACCCTGGTGATGCTCCCCGTTCTCACCATCCTGGGCGACGCCCTGGGCACCCTGGGCGGCCTGATCGTCGCCACCTTCACCCTCGACCTCGCCCCGGGCCTCTACATCAACGACGTGCTCGACACCCTGACCTTCGACGACCTCTTCAGCGGCATCGCCAAGTCCTTTTTCTTCGCCTACTTCATCACCATCATCGGCTGTTACAATGGTCTCAACACCACCGGCGGCGCCGACGGCGTGGGCCGGGCGACCACCAACACGGTGGTGCTCGCCGCCATCCTCGTCCTGGTCTCCGATTTCTTCCTCACCAAGCTGTTCTACATCTTCCTGACCTGAGAGGGATCTGAGGTGGCTGAAGCGCTCTTCGAGGTTCGTGGGCTCACCCGGCGGTACGGCGGCCGGACGGTGCTGGACGGCCTGGACTTCGACGTCCTTCGCGGCGAGTGCTTCGTCATCCTCGGCCGGTCGGGCACGGGCAAGAGCGTGACGCTGCGCCAGTTGAACGGCCTGGAGAAGCCGGACGCGGGGAGCGTCACCTTCGACGGCACCGACCTGACCAGGCTGGAGGAGCGCGAGCTCTACCCCTTCCGCCGGCGGATCGCCATGCTGTTCCAGGGCGGGGCCCTGTTCGACTCGATGAACGTCTTCGACAACGTCGCCTTTCCCTTGCGGGAGCACACCGATCTCGACGCCGCGAAGATCGCCGAAACGGTGCGCCACAAGCTCGCCCTGGTGCACCTCAAGGAGGTCGAGAAGAAGATGCCGTCCGACCTCTCCGGGGGGATGAAGAAGCGGGCCGCGCTCGCCCGCTCGCTGGCCCTCGATCCCGAGGTGATGCTGTTCGACGAGCCCACCACCGGGCTCGATCCCATCACCTCGGCCACCATCGGCAAGCTCCTCCAGTCGATCCAGAAGGAGCTGGGCGTCACCGCCGTGGTGGTGACGCACGACCTGTCCCTCGCCCGCCGGGTGGGCGACCGCCTTGCCCTGCTGGCCGACGGGCGCTTCCGCTTCCTGGGGAGCTGGGAGGAGGCCGACGGCTCGAAGGACCCCCAGGTGGCCGACTTTCTGGCCGGCCGCGAGGAGGACGAAGAGAATGTCGCCTAAAACCCGCGAGATCCGTGTCGGCCTGGTGATCCTGTCGGCCCTCGCCGTGCTCGCCGCGGCCATCTTCCTCATCGGCGAGAAGAACAACGTCTTCTCGCGCAAGAACCTCTACTACATCGAGTTCAACTCGGTGAGCGGCTTGAAGCCCGGCAACCCCGTGGAGCTCAACGGCGTGGCCGTGGGAGCGATCTCCAAGGTGGAGCTGCCGCCCAACCCCTGGCGGGGGGAGATCCGGGTGTGGATCAAGGTGGAGAGCGAGTACGCGGCCCGCATCCGCGGTCCCCAGGACGACCAGAAGCCCGTGCCCGGGCAGACCCCCTCCGTGGCCCGCATCAAGACCCTGGGCCTTCTGGGCGACAAGTACATCGAGGTCAGCTCCGGCTCGCCCGGCTATCCCGTCATCCCCAGCGAGGGGCAGATCCCCGCGGCCGAGCCCACCAACGTCGACGCCCTCATCGCCTCGGGCGAGGACGTGATGGACAACGTCGTCCAGATCTCGAGCTCGCTCAACAAGATCCTCTCCCGCATGGAGCGCGGCGAGGGGCTCCTGGGCGAGCTGACCTCGGACTCCGAGTCCAGCCGGCGCCTCAAGAATTCGCTGCTCACCACCTCGGAGACCCTGCAGCGGGTCGCCAACAAGCTCGACCAGGGGCAAGGCCCCCTGCCGCGGCTGCTCAACGACAAGGCCATGGCGGATCAGCTCGCCCAGTCCATGGACCGCCTCCAGACCCTGCTCACCAAGGCCGAGAGCGGCGACGGGCTCCTCCCCGCGCTGCTGAACGATCCCAACGGCCGGGTGCAGCTCAACGAGGCCCTGGCTTCCCTGCGCAAGGTGGCGCAGGATCTGCAAGCGTTCACGGCCGATCTGGAGAAGAGCGACGCCCTGCTCCCCCGGCTGGTCAAGGACGAGGAGTACGGCCGCCAGATCACGGAGCAGCTCCGGCAGACGGTCGAGCACCTCAACGACGTCTCGCGCAAGCTCTCCGAAGGCAACGGCACGGCGGCGAAGCTCATCAACGATCCCCAGATCTACGACGCCGTCAACGACGTCATCGTCGGCGTCAACGAGTCCCGGATGCTGCGCTGGCTGATCCGCAACCGGCAGAAGAAGGGGATCGAGAAGCGGTACGACGAGACGAAGAAAGCGGTCGAGCAGTCGGGCGGCACGGTGGAGCCGTTGGAGAAAACCGAGACCCCGGCACCGGGACCTCCGGCGGCGACTCCCCCTCCTCCCGAGCCGACGTCGACGCCTCCGGAGCCGGCCGCGACGCCGCCGCCGGACTGAACGAAGAAGAAAGGGACGGGGACTCTCGAGCCATGCCATCGCACATCCTGGTGACCGGCGGCGCGGGCTTCATCGGCTCGCACCTGACGCAGCGCCTGCTCGCCCGCGGCGACCGGGTGACCGTGCTGGACGACTTCAACGACTTCTACGATCCCGCGCGCAAGCGGGACAACGTGGCGCCGCTCCTCGGCCGGCCCGGCTACCGTCTGGTGGAGGGAGACATCCGCGACGGCCCCCAAGTCGACCGCCTCTACGCCGAGCGGGCGGTTCGACGCCGTGGTGCACCTCGCGGCACGGGCCGGCGTGAGGCCCAGCCTGCAGGAGCCCATCCTCTACGAGGACGTCAACTGCATCGGCACCCTGCGGCTGCTGGAGGCGGCCAAGCGGCACGGGCCAAAGGTCTTCATCTTCGGCTCCTCGTCCTCCGTCTACGGCATCAACGAGAAGGTCCCCTTTGCCGAGGACGACGCGGTCAACCAGCCCATCAGTCCCTACGCCACCACCAAGCGGACGGGCGAGCTGCTCTGCTACAACTACCATCACCTCTACGGCTTCCGCACGGCCTGCCTGCGCTTCTTCACCGTCTACGGTCCGGGCCAGCGGCCGGAGATGGCGATCCACAAGTTCACCGACCTGCTCTGGCGGGGCGAGCCCGTGCCTCTCTACGGCGACGGCGGCAGCCGGCGGGACTACACCTACATCGACGACATCGTCGACGGCCTGGTGGCGGCGCTCGACCTGGCGCCGGGCTTCGAGATCCTCAACCTGGGCGGAGCCGACACCACCTCCCTGCGCGACCTCGTGCACTGGATCGCCGCAGAGCTTGCCGTGGAGCCCAGGATCGACTATCTTCCGCTGCAACCCGGGGACGTACCGATCACCTACGCCGACGTGTCCAAGGCGGCGCGGATTCTGGGTTACTCGCCGAAGGTCCCCATTCGGGAGGGCCTGCGCCGTTTCGTCTCCTGGTACCGCGAGCGCGCCGAGCGCCTCGAAAACCTGAAACTCTCCCAGCGAGCCTGAACCAAAATGAACATCTGCGTCGTGGGTAGCGGTTACGTCGGCCTGGTCACGGGCGTCTGTCTGGCCGACTTCGGCATGCACGTGGTGGGGGTGGACAAGGACGGGGCCAAGATGGACATGCTGTCGCGCGGCAAGGTGCCCATCTACGAGCCCGGGCTCGAGACCCTGGTCCGCGAAGAACATGAAGGAGGGGCGGCTGCGTTTCACCACCGACCTCGGCCCCGCCATCGAGGAGGCCCAGGCCATATTCATCGCCGTGGGCACGCCGTCGAGGTCCGACGGCTCGCCCGACCTCAAGTTCATCCGCGAGGTTGCCGCCTCCATCGCCCAGCACCTGAACGGCTACAAGGTCATCGTCACCAAGAGCACGGTGCCCATCGGCACCGGCCAGATGATCGAGTCCATCGTCCGCGAGGGCGCGGGGAGCCACCACGAATTCGCGGTGGTGAGCAACCCCGAGTTCCTGCGCGAGGGCTCGGCCATCGAGGACTTCATGCACCCCGACCGCGTCGTCATCGGCACCCGCGACCCCAAGCGCCGCGGAGCTGATGAAGGACGTCTACTCGCCCTTGGCCGCCGCCGCCGTGCCGTTCATCGTCACCGACGTCGAGACGGCCGAGCTCATCAAGTACGCCTCCAACGGCTTCCTCGCCACCAAGATCTCCTTCATCAACGAGATGGCCCAGATCTGCGAGGCCTGGGGCGCCGACGTCGACGGTGGTGGCCAAGGGCATGGGGCTCGACAACCGGATCGGCCCCAAGTTCCTGCGCCGCCGGTCCCGGCTTCGGCGGCTCCTGCTTCCCCAAGGACACCCGGGCCGCGGCCCAGATCGCCCGCGACCAGGGGCTCAAGTTCCGCGATCATCGAGGCCGTGATCGGAGGTCAACGAGGTCACCCAGAAGCGGATGATCGAAAAGATCGAGGACGCCCTGGGCGAGATCGCCGGCAAGACGATCGCCGTTCTCGGCCTCTCCTTCAAGCCGGAGACGGACGACATCCGCGAGTCGCCGGCCCTGCCTATCGTCCAGGGGCTGCTCGACCGCGACGCCGCGGTGCGGGCTTTCGACCCGCAGGCTATGGAGGGGTGTAAATCCCTGTTTCCCACCCTCACCTACTGCGAGAACGCCTACGAAACCGCCGAAGGGGCCGACGCTCTCGTCATCATCACCGAGTGGAACCAGTTCCGGAAGCTGGAGCTCGACCGCCTCTACCAGCTCCTGCGCCAGCCTCTGGTCATCGACCTCAGGAACCTCTACGACCCGGAGAAGATGGCCGCCGCCGGCTTCCGCTACGTCTCGATCGGCCGGCCGGAGGGGACCCCGGAGACGCGGCCCCAGGCCGTGCCTGCGCCGGTCCGCACCGCGGGAGGCCGGTCGTGAGCCGGGTCCTCATTACCGGCGGCGCCGGCTTCCTCGGCTCCCACCTCTGCGAGCGGGCGCTCGCCGAGGGGCACGAGGTGGTGTGCGTGGACAACCTGCTGACCGGGCGGACGGAGAACATCGTCCATCTCCTGGGCCGCAACGGCTTCGAGTTCCTCCAGCACGACGTCTCGAAGCCGTACTACGTCCAGGGCCCCGTGGACGCCGTCCTCCACTTCGCCTCGCCGGCCTCGCCCATCGACTACCTGGAGCTGCCCATCCAGACCCTCAAGGTCGGATCGCTCGGCACCCACAACAGCCTGGGCGTGGCCAAGGAGAAGCGGGCGCGCTTCCTCCTCGCCTCGACCTCCGAGGTGTACGGCGATCCCCAGGAGCATCCGCAGCCGGAGACCTACTGGGGCAACGTCAACCCGGTCGGCCCCCGCGGCGTCTACGACGAGGCCAAGCGCTTCGCCGAGGCCATGGCCATGGCGTATCACCGCTACCACGGCCTGGACACGCGCATCGTGCGCATCTTCAACACCTACGGGCCGCGCATGCGGGCGCGCGACGGCCGGGTGGTGCCCGCCTTCATCCAGCAGGCGCTCGCGGGCGAGCCGCTGACCGTCTTCGGCGACGGCCAGCAGACCCGCTCCTTCTGCTACGTCGACGACCTGATCGAGGGGATCTGGCGCCTGCTGATGAGCGACCTCTGCGAGCCGTGCAACATCGGCAACCCGCACGAGATGACCATCCTGGAGTTCGCGGAGACGATCCGCGCCGCCGTCGGCAGCTCGAGCCCCATCGTCTTCAAGCCCCTGCCGGTGGACGATCCGCAGACGCGGCAGCCGGACATCACCCAGGCGCGGGAGAAGCTGGGCTGGGAGCCCAAGGTGCCGCTGGCTGAGGGCCTCGAAAGCACCATCGCCTACTTCCGCACCATGGTGGCCGAGCAGGGCGTCGCGCGCGTGTAGAATCCCGCCATGGAAAAGAATCCCCACAAGGCCTTGAGCTATGCCCTGGAGAAGTATCCGGAGCGGGTGGAGATGGTGCCCGTCGAAGAGCTGGTCACTGACAGCGCGAGGCAGAACGCCAAACGGCCGGCCTACGTCACCCTCTCCGTGCCCGACGAGGTGGTGAAGAGCCTCAAGGGCCGGCGCGAGGAGCGCGACCTGCTGCTCCTGGTGCGGGTGCCGAAGGAGGTCCTGGAGCGCTCGGAGAGCCTCATCCTCCTGCCTGGTGAGGTCCGCCGCTGATGGACACCGTCCACTGCGCCCGCTGCGGCCGCCCCGAAGCCCCCGCCCTCCCCCGCCAGCCCCTCCCCGGCAAGCTCGGCGCCGAGATCCGCGAGCGGGTCTGCCGCGACTGCTGGAACGAGTGGCAGAAGATGGAAGTCATGGTCATCAACGAGCTGCGCCTGAACTTCATGGACCCCGCAGCCCAGGAGACCCTGACCAAGCACATGAAGGAGTTCCTGTTCCCGGGCGCGCAGGAGACCGGGGGGCTCAAGGTGCTCGGGCCTCAGTCTCCCAAGGAATGACCTTCAAGCCCAGAGTCTCGCTAGAGCCTGACTCTGGGCTTCACTCTTGCGCCCTACCGCTGCACCTCGTTGAAGCGGTCGATATCGATGGAAATCAAGCCGGCCGGGCCAGGCGGAACGAACAGATTCGCGAACCTGGCGTTCCAGATGAGCTCCCCGGCCAGATAGGAGGTGCGGGAGTGGAAAATCTGGCCGAACGCTTCGTCGTAGGCGGTCACGAGGACGAGGATTTCGGCTTCGGATGCGATGAGCTCGTCCGGCGTCTGGCCGTAAAGAGGGCTGCTCGGGTCTATGGGATGGACCACAGTCCAGACGAGGGGTAAGAAGATGACTCTGTCCCGTTCCAGCTTGAGCGGCAGGAACTCGCGTATGCCGTCGGGGCGGAGCCTCGAGAGGAGGATCTTGGTCTCTACCTCGACGACCTCGACGTACGCTATGAGGCGGAACTCCAAAGCGGTGATGTCTCGGTAGGGGGCGATGACGGCGATACGGCTGAAGACGATGCGCCCAGTGGGCCGCGAGAAGCGCGCAAAGAGGAGGCCGGCGACGAGAGCGAAGCTGAGCAAACCGCTGAGGGATTCGATGGTAACCAGGATGTGGGCCGGGCGGGTCTGCGGGCTCATGTCGCCGTAGCCTATGGTGGCAAGGGTCTGGACGCTGAAGAAAAAGGCGTCGAGGAAGCGGTCGAGCGGCTGAGCAGAGGTCGTGTTGCTCACCGCGCCGGGTCCGCAGGCGAGGAAACAGAGGGCGAACAGGGCGTTCACGGCCAAGTAGAAGAAAACCACGAGGAGAAGGAAGTGCGCCCAGGAGATGGTCAGCAGGTAGCGGTAGAGGCGCGTCGAGTTGTGCGGGTGCCGACCCTCACGGGTTGTATTGAAGCTGCCGTCCTGATTGAGGAGGCGTTGTCGGGGTTTGCCGACGACGACGGATCCGAAGCCGAGCTCCCGATTGTGGTTTTCCTGCCCCCGCGTCAGGTCGTCGGTCGCCACGGCGGGATGCTAGCATCGTTGGCGCACGGACAACGCCACATCCCTCGTCACGTCCTTGCGCCAACCCGGTGACGGTGAGGGTCGATCCCGCCGTGGCAGAGGAGGTAGACTCAAGACTATGAAGAGCACCGAGCTTCAAAAGCTCCTCGATCTCCCCGTCGCAGAAAGAATGGAGCTGGCCCAGATCCTCTGGGAGAGCGTCGAGCCCGAGGACGAGGTCCGCTTCCTCTCGATCCCCGACTGGCAGAGGCGAATCCTCGACGAGCGTTTGGCCGATATCGAGCGCAACCCCGCTGACGAGCAGACCTGGGAAGAAGTCAAAGCAGAGCTCTGGCCTAAGGCATGAGGCTGGTACTCCGCCGCCAGGCGAAGGCCGACCTTCGGGAGGCGATCGACTGGTACGAAGAAAGGAAATCGGACCTTGGGCATTCCTTCCTCGTTGCCGTCGAGGCGACTCTCTCATTGATCCGAGAGAACCCCCGAATCTATCCCCGAGTCGATCCGGTCGTCAGGAGGGCAGCCACTACGGGCCGGTTTCCCTTTGGCATCTTCTACCGGATCGATGGGGAGACGATCCGGGTAATCGCGATCCTGCACAACGCTCGCAATCCTGAGCACTGGAAGCGGCGGATCTGAGGTGACTTGCCTCTCTGAAGAGGCTGGACGCCGGAGGTCAGTCCAGCCCCAGACGCTTCTTTACCTCCGCCAAAGGGATCCGCTTCGTCTCTCGAGATCGTTCCTCGAGAAAAGCCATGAACTCTCGGTTCCGGCTGAGCGCCTCGATCTCAGCGTCAAAGTCGTCCCCGTCGTCCACCTCCGTCAGGATGAACTCCCGGCCCTCGGGAGTTGTGAGCAGGATCGCTTCATCCCTTGCGATGTCAAGCAACTCGGCGATACTGGAGACCGTAGCCGAATCGATCGTCTTCATAGCAGGAACTCCTTCCCTCGAATCAGCAGACGGTTGTGCTCTTTCCAGCCCACCGCTCTGACCACTACGATAGCGCCATCCTCCACCTCATAGAAGACGCGGAAATCCCCGATGCGCAACTCCCACTTTGCTAGGGAGTTCGGACGCAATGGCTTCCGGCGCAGAGTCGGTACGAGGGGCTCAAAAGCGAGATGCCGCTCGATTTCAGCCATGATATGCCTGCGGTCTGATTTCCGCAGGAAGTGCAGATCCTCGGCAGCGCTCTCGGTCAGCTCGATCTCGAACATGGGAACTTTGGTTCCGTGTGTCAACCGTAATCATACCGCAATCGAGCACTGTTTGGAAACCCTCCTCATCCCATAACTTGCCCCCAAGCCGCGCATCGCATATCTTCCGCTGGAATGACCTCACCTCCCCGGGTGCCCCGCCACCTCCTGCTCCGCTTCATTGCCCTGGTGGTCATCGTGGTCACGGGCTTCGTGGTTCTGCGCTTCACGCCGCTCTCCCAATACCTGACGGTCGATAAGATCTCGGCTCTGTTCGGCCGTCTACGGGCGACCTGGTGGGCTCCTCTGGCGCTAATCGCGATCTACATCGTGCTCTGTCCGCTGGGAGTTCCGGCTTCGCCCATGATGTTGACCGGCGGCATGGTCTTCGGCTTCATCCCAGGATTCCTCCTCAACCTCCTGGGGACCTGGCTGGGAGGCGTCACGACCTACTTCCTGGGTCGCATTCTGGGACGCGACTTCGTGCGGCACCTGGCCGGGAACCGCCTGAAGAAGGTGGAACGGGCCGTCGCCCGCCGCGGCTTCTGGAGCCTCGTCACGCTGCGCCTGCTGCCAATCCCCTATCCGCTGGTCAACTACACCGCCGCGCTGACAGGAATCCCTCCGGGCCTCTTCATGGTCACCACTCTGCTGGGCCTGATCCCCGCCAACCTCCTCTTCGCCTACTTCGCCTCCGCCCTGGTTCACCTGGTGGGACCGGAGCGCAACAAGGTCTACCTCCAGTTCGGGGTGGTGATCGCCCTCCTCGCCGCGCTCACCCTAGCGCCGCAGATCTGGGTGGCGCGGAAGCGGAAGCGGAAGTATCTGGAGCTGAAAGAGAGAAGGAAGGCTCGTCCCTTGTCATCCCGATCGGCGTAGATAAAACCACGAAGGCTCATACGCAGATGGCAGCCTCTCCCACCTTGGTGGGAATGACTGCCACCGCGGTGGGAGCTGTTGCCACCAAGGTGGGAGTGACTGCGACCGCGGTGGGAGTCACTCCCACCGAAGTGGGAACGATCCCCACCAAGATGGGAGTGACCGCCACCGAGGTTGGAGCGATCCCCACCAAGGTTGGAGTGACTGCGACCTCGGTGGGAATGACTCCCACCGAAGTGGGAGCGGCTGCGACCAAGGTTGGAGTGATTCCCACCAAGGTGGGAGTGACCGCCACCGAGGTTGGAACGACTCCAACCAAAGTTGGAATGACTCCCACCGCGGTGGGAATGGCTCCAACCTCGGTGGGAGCGGCTCCCACCGGCTATCCCTACACCTTCCCCAGCACCGCCTCCACCTCCGGCAGGTCGATGAGCAGCGCGCCGCCGGTGGTGGACTTTTCGGGTTCGAACTCGTAGTCGCGAATCACCCGGCGGAAGACTTCTTTCAGGGCGCGGGCGCCCAGGCGGGGCTGGCGGCCGGCTTCGGTGGCGATGCGGCGCACGGCGTTCGGCGAGATCGCCAGGTGGATGCCCCGGCTCTCGAAATAGGCCTGGCTCTGATGGAAGGCCGACTCGGGGGTCTCGAGGAAGATGCGCACCAGCTCGTCCTGCCCCAGATCCTGGAGGAGCACCACGGCGTCGAAGCGGGAGAGGAACTGGGGGCTCATGCCATAGTCGAAGAGGTCCTCGTTGCGCAGCCAGTCCCGGAGGTGGAAGACGAGCTTCTCCGTCACCTTCCCCCCTTCCACCACGGTGACGGGATGGAGCGCTCCCCGGTCCTTGCCGATGGTGATCCGATTGTAGACGGCGTCGTAGAGGCCCTCGAAGGCTCCGGCGCAGACGAAGAGGAGCTCCGCGGAGTTGACGGTGACGGCGCCGCCGCCAGCCCAGGCCGGGAGGTTCAAGGGCACGGCCTCGTTCTCGATCAGGGTGAGCAGGGCCTCCTGGGCGCGGATGCCCGCCACGTTGGGTTGGCCGCCCACGTGGGAGCGGATCTTGTCCACCTCGTCCACGAAGACCAGTCCCGAGGTGGCCCGGCGCAACAGCATGTCGACCGGCACCTTGGGACCGAGTTGCTCGCGAGCCCGCTCCAGGAGCCGTCCCAGCACCACCTCGCCCGGCCGTCCCCTCTCTGCCTCCTCGCCCAGCACGTTGGCGTGGATGCGCACCACCGCCGAGCGGGTGGCCAGCACCGTGTCGGAGGCGAGATAGGACTCGACGGCCCGCATCAGCGTCGTCTTGCCCGTGCCGGACGAGCCGATCATCAGGATGTTGCCCACCCGCAACCCCGCCAGGTGCTTGGACAGAGCCACGGCCATCTCCCGCACCGCCTCCTCCTGCCCCAGGATGCGACGGGTGAGAGCGCCGGCGATCTCGGACGGCGTGGGAGAGGTGAGAGGACGCTGGGGATTGGCGATCATGGGCGTTGCTCACACCCGCATCAACACCGCCCCCCAGTGGAGGCCGGCGCCGAGGGCGGCGAAGGCGACCAAGGCTCCTTCCGGAGCCTTGCCGAGGCGGCGGGCTTCGTGGAAGGCCAGAGGGAGGGTGGCCGAGGTGGTGTTGCCGTATTTCTGGATGTTGTTGTAGACCTTGTCGTCCGGCAGGCCCAGCACCTGCTGCGCCTTCTCGTTGATGCGCAGGTTGGCCTGGTGCATCACCAGCAGGTCGAGGTCCTGCTGCGTGTAACCGCAGCGCTGGAGCACTTCGACGGTCGCCTCCGGCATGCGGGTGACGGCGAGCTTGAAGACCTGGCGGCCGTCCATCACCGGCACGGTCTCCGCCTTCTGGATCATCTCGCAGGAGACGAAGGGCCGCCGCGCCGAGCCGCCGCCCGGGACGTAGAGGATGTCCTTGTGGTTGCCGTCGCCGTAGAGGGCCGACGCGAGGATGCCGCGGCTGTCCGACTCCTGGGCGCGGAAGACCATGGCTCCGGCGGCGTCGCCGAACAGCACGAGCAGGTGCCGGAAGCGGGAGTTCCACTGGAAGTCCTCCTCGGGGAGAGGGCCGGGATCGCGGCCGTGGAGCACCTCGAAGGTACGGTCCGAGAGGGGCATCAGCGAGGTGTGGACGTCGGTCCCCACCAGCAGCACGGTTTTGGCGATGCCGCTGCGGATCAGGGCGTCCACCATCTGGAGGCCGTAGGCGAAGCCGGCGCACTGCTGGCGGATGTCGAGGGTCGGCAGGGGCCGGAGCCCGAGCTTCTGCTGGAGAGGAGTGCCGGTGCCCGGGAAGTAATGATCCGGCGTCATGGTGGCGCAGACCAGGTAGTCCACCTCCCCGAGGTCCACGCCGGCGTCCGCCAGCGCCGCCCGCCCGGCCTCGGCTCCCAGGTCGGAGGAGCTGACGCCGCGCTCGACGAAGTAGCGCGTCACGATGCCGCTGCGCTCCCGCACCCACTTGTCGCTCGTCTCGAGGATCCGCGACAGCATGGTGTTGTCCACTTCGAGCGGCGGGACGGCGATTCCGGTTCCCGCGAGCACGGCACGAACCTCGGTCATGGGCGAGAGCTCCTTCCGCAGGGAAGATTCAATGGCCGTCCGGCGACGGCAGCAGGGGGAGAGTCTGGGTCGGCAGCCCGTAGTTGACGGTCAGGTCGCCGCGCTTGATGAAGCGGTAGGTCGGGATCGGACGCCTGCCGTCGAGCCCCGACGGCGATTTCGCGCCATAGGTCCACACCTCGATGGGCGGATCGCCAGGCCGGGACGAGACCTCGAAGCCCGTCTTCTCCGGCGCACCATAGAGCACGAAGACGACGCCGCGATCCGTGCGGCGGCCACTGTAGCCCGCCTCGCTGTAAAGCCGGTCGGCCATGGCCGAGCGCTCCTCGAAGGCTTTGAGCACCGCTTGGCCGCGCTTCTTCCAGAAGCTGTCCGCAAAAGCGGCGGCGGCCGCGTCGTCCTTGAGAGCCAGGAAGGTCTGGGTCTCCTCGGGCGTGGCCAGGCGGAAAACGGGCCCCACCAGCCAGGCCGACCAGTCCGGCCCCAGGAAGGGATTGGTCAGATCGGCGGCGGATCGCGACGCGCCCCCGCCGCCGCACCCAGCGGCGAGCAGGCGCCAGCAGCAGGAAGGCGGACCTGAGGCTACGCACGGCGAAGGAGGTCCAGGAACTCCTCGCGCACCTGCTTCTGGTGGAAGATGCCGCGCAGGGCCGAGGTCACGGTCAAGCGCTCCGGGCTTCTTGACGCCGCGCATCTCCACGCACAGGTGGCGGGCCTCGATGACCACCATGGCCCCCAGCGGCTGGAGCTTCTCCTCCAGGTAGGTGACCACCTGCTCGGTGAGCCGCTCCTGGAGCTGCGGCCGCTTGGCGTAGAACTCCAGGATGCGGGCGAACTTCGACAGCCCCAGGATGCGGTCGCTGGGGATGTAGGCGATGTGGGCGTGGCCGTAGAACGGCACGAGATGGTGGGCGCACATGGAGTAGAAGGGGATCTGCTTCTCCATCACCATGTGGCTGTACTGCTCCTCGTTGGGGAAGGTCGTGACCTTCGGCTCCGCCCCCTCGGCGAGCCCGTGGAACATCTCGATGTACATCTTGGCCACCCGCAGGCCGGTCTCGGCCAGGTTGGGGTCTTTCAGGTCCAGCCCCAGGGCCGAGAGGATGCCCCGCACGTGATGGGCGATGGTGTCGAGCTTCTGCTGCTGCGTCTCGCCCAGCTCTGAGAGGGCTACCGGCGGCACGTGGTCCGGGACGATGACATGGGGATCTTGACTCATTGGCTCCTCGCTCCTCGAACGGCTCCCTATCCTACACCAGCGCCTAACCACCGCGGCGGGTCCGCCTTTTGCAATCCCTCCCATGTGGTTTGAGGATCTGTAAGCCACACGACAAGGACCACGACAAGGAGATCAACCATGGCTGGAAAAAGCGCACGCGACATCATGACCGACAGCCCCGCTGTCTCTACCCCCGACACCACGGCGCAGGACGCCGCGCGCATGATGCAGGACAACGACTGCGGCAGCCTCCCGGTCGTGGAAAGCCGCGACTCGATGAAGCTCATCGGCATCGTCACCGACCGCGATCTCGCCTTGAGAGTCCTCGGCCGCGGTCTGGGGTCCGAGACCAAGGTCCGCGAGGCCCTGACCAAGAACGTCTCCTCGGTGAAGCAGGACGCCGATCTCGACGAGGTGGAGCGGCTCATGTCGGGCCAGCAGGTCCGCCGCGTCCCCGTGGTGGACGGCCAGGGCCGCATCCTCGGCATCATCGCCCAGGCCGATCTCGCCCGCGAGCTGGGTGCCGTGGGCACCAAGGACTTCGGCCGGGTGATGGAGAAGATTTCCGAGCCGCGGTAGGCCCTCCGCTGGTCCCCGCCCTCCAGTCCCGCTATGATTCCATGGGCAAGGAGGGCGCCATGCTCTATGACCTCTCGCCCACGGTCCGTCCGGAGACCCCGGTCTGGCCGGGCGACACGCCGTTCCAGTCCCGGCTCGCGTGGTCGATCGCCGAGGGGGCCAGCGTCAATCTCTCGGTGATCACCACGACACCTCATCTCGGCTCCCACGCCGACGCCCCCTTCCACACCGAGCCCCGGGGCGAGGGAATGGCGGACATGCCGCTCGACCGCTACATCGGCCTCTGCCAGGTGGTGCGGGTGCCCCCCCAGCCGCTGATCGAGCTGCGCCACGTGGAGGGGATCGACCTCGCCAACCCGGGCCGGCTGCTGTTCCGTAGCGAGAGCGTGCGCGACCGCCGCACCTTCCCCGAGCGGTTCACCGCCCTCTCGCCCGAGCTGGCCAACCACCTGGCCGAGAAGGGGGTCTTGCTGGTGGGGATGGACACGCCCTCGGTGGATCCGTTCGACAGCAAGACGCTGGACGCCCACCACGCTCTGTTCCGCGGCGGCGTCGCCATCCTGGAGGGGCTGATGCTGGACGGGGTGCCGGAGGGGATCTATGAGCTCATCGCCCTGCCGCTCCGGCTGGCAGGGCTCGACGCCTCGCCCGTGCGCGCCGTGCTGCGCACTCTGGAGGCCTGAGAGCGCAGAAAGATTGGCGCGGAAAGATCGGTTAGAATCGCCGGCTGATGGGATCAAACGGAGAGGAGAGTCACCTGTGAACAGCAAAGAGTTCGTGGCACAGCTCATGGAGGAGATGGGCCGCGTGTTCGTGCGTCTGGGCAAGACCGAGACGCTGGAATCGGAATCCGAAGGGAACGTGGACGTGGTCACCCTGCTGCGCCTGGCGCTCAAGAGCGAGCTGGAGGCGAGCGAGCTCGCGGGCTTCTGGATGCCCACCACTCCCGAAGTGGACGCCAAGATGGCCCTCGCCCTCCAGTGCGGCGACGAGATGAAGCACTACGGCCTCATCGCCCAGCGCCTGGCGGAGCTGGGCGAGGACCTGACGGACTTCGACCCCTTGTCCGACGGGCACAGCCCCCTCTATCAATACCTCCGGGGGCTGCGCACCACGGTCGAGCGCATCGCCGGCGGTCCCTTCGCCAGCGAGGCCATCGCCCTGGTGCGCAACGCCCAGTTCGTCGATTTCTGCCGCTCGGTGGGCGACGAGGAGACGGCGCGCCTCTACGCCAACACCATCCAGCCCGAGGAGGCGCACCACCACCACCTCGGCCGCGAGATCCTGGAGAAATACCTCACCACCCCCGAGCTCCAGGAGCTCGCCGCTTCAGCCGTGCGCAACACCCTGGCCATCGCCGACGAGCTGCGCAACCTGGCCGCCCTGACCACGGGCGTCCACAACATCCCTGTCTCTTGAGGGGTTCCCTGAAGAAGACTATGGCCTCTGACATCTCGATCATCACCGTGCTCGGCGCCGGCACGATGGGGCGCGGCATCGCCCACGTCGCGGCCGTCGCCGGCTACGAGACCCGTCTCTACGACACCGCTGAAGGTGCCCTGCAGAATGCCCAGGGCGCCATCCGCCGCAACCTCGCCAAGGGGGTCGAGCTCAAGAAGGTCGATCCCGCCGTGGCCGAAGCCGCTCTCGGGCGCCTCAGCCTGTGCACCAATCTCTCGGAGGCGGTCGAGGACACCGGCCTGGTGATCGAGGCCGTGCCCGAGGACATGGCGCTCAAGATCCAGAGCTTCCATGCCGTGGCCATCCACGCGCCGGAGGGCGCTCTCTTCGCCTCCAACACCTCGGCCCTCTCGATCACCGAGATGGCCGCCGCCTCCGGCCGTCCCGAGCGCTTCGCGGGCATGCACTTCTTCAATCCCGTGCACCAGATGAAGCTGATCGAGCTGGTGCGGGGGCTCCAGACCTCCCAGGAGACGCTGGACACCCTGCGCCAGGTGGGCGAGCGGATGGGCAAGGAGATGGTGCTGGTCAACGAGGCCCCGGGCTTCGTCACCAGCCGCATCAACGCCCTGATCGGCAACGAGGCCTTCCGCATGCTGCAGGAGGGGGTGGCCACCGCCGAGGACATCGACAAGGCCCTGAAGCTGGGCCTCAACCATCCCATGGGCCCCTTCGAGATGGTGGACCTCGTGGGCCTCGACGTCCGCCTCTCCATCCTGGAGTTCCTCCACCGCACCCTCGGCGAAGCCTTCCGCCCCAACCAGATCCTCGTCCAGCACGTCCGCGCCGGGCGGTTGGGGAGGAAGACGGGACGGGGGGTCTACACGTACGACGAGCAGGGGAAGCGGGTGGGGTGACGATCGAGAAAACGACTGGCGGACTACAGGCTGGCTCGGTTCCTGGAGATGATGTCCTTGAGCCGTTCGTGATCGTGGCTGAGCGTCACCGCCACGAGAAGAACGGCACCCTCAGGGTCTTCCCGGGCACGGCTCGATCCATAGGGCGATGACCCGCATGGGAAACGTGCAGCGATACTCGCAGAGCTGCTTGTCCCGTGGCACCTTGGGAACGTGGTAGGCGCTGGGTCTCCAGGGAGAGAGCCGTGGATCGAGGAGAGGATGGGCACACTCCTCCAGCTCTTTTACCAAATCTGCAAGCTCAGCCAGACGCTTTTTCTGCTCTGCCTCGGGGAGCTTCTTGAAAGCTTTCTTGAAGTGATTGTCAAACCAGAGCGATTCTGACTGCCGGACCGGTCTCGTCATTCAAGGGCCCGCAGGAAATGGGCGATCGGATCCGCGTTGATGGGCTCGCTCCACTGGCTTCGATCGTCCAGGTCGGTCTCCCTGATGCGCTGGCAGAGATCCTGCCATTCGGGGCTCAAGCGCAGGAAAGCATCCTGATTGACCGCCGCGTCCGCATTCGTTCCCCAGGTCTCCGGAGGCAGCTCAGTATTCAGCCGTTTCGTGAGGTGCCCGAGCTGCTCGGGGGCGATGTGACCGTATTCGTCAGCGATGAAATCGACGATCGCCAGCTCGTCGGGACTCAACACCGCGCCGAGCTCGACCGGGGCCGCCAGAGAGATGAGCTTGCCGCTTTCCGAGTACTGATGCAGCTCGACGTGGAATCGGCCGTCGGTCTGAGCTCCATGTTTGATGAAGCGAAAAACTTCCTTCGTGACGACGCCGTGCTCCCAGGTCTGGTAGGTGCCGTTGGCGATGGGTGCGCCCAGCATCTGGTTGGCTACGACGTCCACCAGATACGGGAGCTTGACGGCCTGGGTCGAAAAAAGCGGCCCCAGGCGCTCACACAAGCGGGCCAACACCGCGCTGAGCTTCGGACTCATCATGGTCCAATCTTAGCGTGCTGAGCCAGGCGGCACAAGAGGAGCGTAAGACGCCAGCTCCCCCACCGCCGCCTCCAGCCGCCGAACCAGCTCGGGCAAGGCCGCCGCGTCCACCGAGCAGTGGGCGATCCTCAGGTAGCGAGGGGCGATGGAGATCAGCCCTGTGTCGTAGTGGGCGAGGAGGTGCTTGCGCACGGATTCGGAGTCGAGGCCCAGGCTCTCGGGGAGCTCCACCAGGGCGAAGCAGCCGGAGTTGAACGGGAGCGGAGTCAGCAGGCGGCGGTCCACTTTCTCCAGGGCATCCTTGAGCGCCTCGTACCGTCCCTGAAGGAGAGTACGCACGGCCTCCACCTCAGCGGCGATCCCCTCCTTGCGTAGGGCCTGGAGGAGGATCACCTGACTGCTCGCGACCGGCGAGCCCAGGGTGGAGCGCACCAGCATCTTCACCTTGCTCTCCAGGGCGCGGGCCACGTCCGACTCCGGCTCCACGGCAAAGGTGAGGAAGCCCACCCGGCCGCCGAAGAAGGAGAACTCCTTGGTGGCGCCGTCGATCTTCACCGCCACCAGGTCGGGATGTGCCCCCGCCAAATCCCAGAACAGCGACCCGCGGGGGATCTCCGGCTCGAAGACCAGGCCGGCGTAGGCGTCGTCGCAGATCACCACCAGAGGCCGGCGCCCGGCTTCGGCCACGAGGGCCTCGACCGTGGCCCGCCGCTCCGCCCGGTCGGGCGTGTAGCCGCCGGAGTTCGAAGGAATGTTGAGCAACGCCACGGCCGGCTCACCGGGGGGAACGCCGGCCAGGGCGTCCGGGATGGCCGCGGGGTTGTACCTCCCCGCCACGTAGGCGGGACCGGTAAGCACCCTTGCTCCCGTCCGCGCCGCAAAGGCCTGCCGGTAGTTGCCCCAGAAGGGGGCGGGGATGGCCACCGCCCTGCCCTCGCCGCCGAACAGGTCGGCCAGCAGGGAGAGGGCGTGGGAGAGGCCCGCAGTCACCAGGGGGAGGCTCGAGAGGATGCCGCTTGGAGCCTGCCGGCGCTGCCACTCCCGCCAGCGCCGCCGCACCTCGGGCAATCCCTCGACCGGCGAGTAGAGGAGAGCCTGATCGAGGTCCCCCGGGGGAAGGTCGCCGAAGGCGGACGCCAGAGCCGGCAGGCGGACGGCCCCGCCCCGGCCATTGGTGATCTGACCCGTCGTCGCGTTGAGCTCCCTGCCCCGCGCCTCAGCGGCTTGGGAGGGGATGTCGGGCGGGAAGAACGCCCGCCGGCCGAGCGGCGAGAGCACCCGGAACAGGGCGGGAGCATCGCGTTCGAGCGGGGCGTTGAGCTCGGAGGCGGGGTCGCGCATAGGCGCAGATGTAACCACCTCCAGGTATGCGAAGGCACGCTCCGTCAGATGGAAGGTCTTCGGAGGCCTTGAACACAATTTTGACTTAGTAGCCGGGGATGTCGTTGCGAAGCATGTCTTCCTCCTTCACCATCTTAGGTTAGCCGGGCGTAGCTGTCAACTCCTTAAACTCTGGTTTCTCCCAAATCCTCTTAAAGTCCTCATCCTGCTTGGCGAGAATTTTTAGGAAAGGTGCCCGCTTTAAGGCACGCCCCAGATCCTTTAGAACTTTCTTGTAGTCGTGCCCCAACATGCAGCGATAACATGCCTTGTTGTACCAAGCTGAAATATGTTTGGGCTCGACCTTCAGCACACCCTCTATAACGCGCAGGGCTTCCTCCGTCTTCCCAAGCCTGTGCAGCACCCGACCCTTCATCAGGAGAGCAGGGATCGAGTTGGGATCGTCCTTTAGAACGAGGTTAACCCATCCGAGGGCCACCTCCAAGAACTCCCGTTTCTTCTCTCCGTCGAGCTTTTCGGCTTTTCCTAAGTTTACGTCCGCATCCTGGAGCTTGTAAAGTTCCTTCTCGTGGCTCCGCAGGTCGCTTCCGGTTAGATGAGATCCGCGTGGCGAATCCTTTGCGCGAGATCCAATCTGGTCCACAGATAACCGACCAGGAAACCCAACGCGAGGAAGAAAATCACTACCGCGAACACGAACTGCACGCTCGCCGGAGACGGCCTGTCGCTGAGAGCTGCAGCGAGGTTGT
The DNA here is from genome assembly GCA_963712665.1 of Thermoanaerobaculaceae bacterium. Lineage (GTDB taxonomy): Bacteria > Acidobacteriota > Thermoanaerobaculia > Multivoradales > UBA5704 > DATARR01. The sequence goes on from CAVQIV010000001.1 coordinate 523,465, forward strand.
GGCTGAGCGAATTCAGTTGGCCGTGAATGCGGTTGAGGTTGGCCAACCCCAGCCCCACCAAGATCTTCGTCAGCCAGTCCGAGATCTGCTCCAGGTTGGTGTTGATGTGGTGTACAAGCGGCGCTCCGGAAGACGACTTCTCGCCAGAGGCCGCATCGTGGTGCAAAGTCCTGGGAAGCCCAAACAGGAATCCGAGGACGCCACCGACGACCAAGAACGCAGCGGCAATCAGAGAGCCACCGGCGGCCGCGCCAAGCCACTCCTGGAAGGTCGACAGACTGGCTGCAAATAGGGCCACAGTACCAAAACCAAGACCGATGCCGGCAATGCTAGCCCAGGCGAGGGGCTTGAGGGACTGGTTCAAGGTCTGCGCTGGCATTCTTTTCTTCCTATGAGACAGTAGTATTAGCACAGATCTTCTTCTAAGTGGAACCCAGTATTTGTTTGGCCCCCATCAAGGCGTGAACGCCCACGTCCTCACCTCCCACGCTCCGCCCTCGATCGCCAGGGCGCCGAGGTAGTCGTCGGCGGGATGGAAGTGGTGGAAGAACCAGCGGGAGGCCGCCTTGGCGTCCCCTTTCAGGGTGAGCATGCGCGGCGGCTCGCCCAGAGCGAGGGTGACGTCGAAGGAGTCGAGGGGTGCCGCGAGCCCCTCGCCCACGGCCTTCAAGTAGGCCTCCTTGCGCGTCCAGCAGTTGAAGAAGGCTTCCTGCTTGGCAGGGAAGGGGATGGTCCGTAGCACTTGGCGCTCGCTGTCGGAGAAGAAGCGCTCGGCGATCTCCTCGCAGTCGTTCATCCGGCGGAGGAATTCCACGTCCACCCCCAGCTCGCGGCCGAGGACGAAGCCCACCAGGGCCAGCTCGTCGGAGTTCGAGAGGTTGAATTGGAGGCCGCGGCCGTCCAGAGGCGGTGCCAGGAACGGCTTGCCGCGGGGGCCGTAGGTGAAGCGCACGGCCTTGGGATCGATTCCCAGGTAGGCGGCGAGGAGCGTGCGCAGGGCGCCGCGGCCCACCACGTACTGCCGGCGGTGCTTGTCGAAACGGAAGCGGCGGGCCCGTTCCCACTCGTCCTCCGAGAGGACGCGGCCCAGGGCCTCCACCTGCTCGGTGGGAGGGTCGAGCTGCACGGACCAGACGTGGATCTCGCCGGGTCCCAGATCCGGAGGGAAGACCGGGGAGCGCGGGGCGAAGCCGGTCACCACTTGCCGGGGTTACCAGAGCCGCCGGAGACCGCGGCGGCCGAGACCTCCGCCAGATCCCGCGCCACGGCCTCCAAGATCAGGTCCCTGGCGCTGTGGACGAAGAAGTGGTCGCCGGGGAGCATGCGCATGCGGAACCGGCCGCGGGTGTGCTGCCGCCAGCCCTCCAGGTCCTCACGGGTGACCTCCTCGTCGCCGAGACCGCCGAAGGCCGAGAGGGCGAGGTCGAACGGTTCCTCCTCGGTGTAGACGTAGGTCTCGTTGACGGCGAAGTCGGCGCGCAGGATGGGTATCAGCAGCTTCATCAGCTCGGCGTGCTGGAGCACCTCCTCGGGCGTGCCGTTGAGCTCCCGCAGCTTGACGATGAACTCCGGCTCGGGCAGATCGTGGATGTCTTCCTCGCGGGACGGCACCTGGGGGGCCCGGCGGCCGGAGATGAAGAGGGCGAGCGGCAGCTTCCGCCCCCGCCGGCGCAGCTCCCGCGCCAGCTCGAAGCTGATCATCCCGCCCATGCTGTGCCCGAAGAACACGAAGGGCAGGTCCATGTAGGGCTGCAACACCTCGGCCAGGGTCTCGATCATGGGCTCGGGCCGGTTGAACGGCTGATCGCGCAGCCGGCTCTCCCGGCCCGGGAGCTGGACGGGGCAGACCTCGACGTCGGCCGGCAACAGGGACGCCGCCCATCCCCGGTACGCCGAGGCGCCGCCCCCCGCGTAGGGGAAGCAGAACATGCGCAGCCGCGCACGAGGATTGACCTCGCGATAGGCGAGCCACCGCTCGGAGGGTTGACCGCTGGGTTTCACGATGTGAATCGGAAGCTCACGACGGACTCAGTTGGCTCCCTGCTCTCCCTGCCGGGCGCGCTCGCGCTCCATCTCTTCCATCTTCTTGCGCAGGGAGAGCGGACGCATGTCCGTCCAGACCTCCTTGATATAGGCCAGGCACTCGTCCTTGAGCCCGCTCTTGCCCACGTCGTTCCAGCCCAGGGGGTTCTCGCGGTGGGCGGGCCAGATCGAGTACTGCTCTTCGTGATTGACCACCACCTTGTAGATGGTGGTGTCTTCCCTGTCATTGTCCCAACTCATCGCTTCATCTCCTTCTGAAGTTTTATCGGCCGGCGGATCGGACGGACCCAAGCCGGGCGGAAAGGTTCTGTCTCTTTAGTGCCGGGAAATCCGATTGCGGGACAGGTCGCCCCTAAAACGGCAACGCGACACGGCATAGCTTACCAGCTTCAGGGGTTAGACCCAAGCCGCTCCCGCGCCTTCCCCACGGAGGCCACCAGGGCTTCGACGTCCCCGGGCTCCGTCCGGTAGTTGGTGATGCACGCCCGCAGGGCGGGGCCGACCTCGCCCAAGACCACGGTGCTGATCCAGGCCTCGCCCGAGGCGACCACGTCCATGGCCACGCCGTCGAGGAAAGCCGCGGACCGCAGCTCCCTGTCCACGAAGCAGACCACGGGCAGGGGAGTGTCGTTGACCACCTCCCACCCCGTCGCCGCGAGCCGTTGCCGCAGCAGGTCGCCCATGGCCGTCTGGTGGCGGATGGCCTCGGCGTACCCTTCCCAGCCCGCCGCGGCCAGCGACAGGAAGACCTTGAGGCCGATGAAGCGGCGCGACCACTGCATGGAGTGGGCATAAGGATCGGCCACGCCGAGGGTGGCGGCCTCGCGGGGCATGTAGCGGGCGGAGACCCGGAAGGTGCGCTCGAGGATTCCCGGGTGGCGGGTGAGGTACATGCCCGCGCCCATGGGCACGGAGAGCCACTTGTGGGCGTCGAAGGTGATGGAGCTGGCGCGGGAGATCCCGTCGATCACCCCCTTGAGCTCCGGCGCCAGGGCCGCGGCGCCGCCCCAGGCCGCGTCGGCGTGAAGCCAGACCCCCTCCTCGTCCGCCACCTGCGCCAACTCGGCCGATGGGATCGACCACGCCGGCGCTGGTCGAGCCCAGGGTGGCGACCACCAGGAAGGGGGAGAGCCCCTCGGCCCGGTCCTCGTGGATGCGGGAGCGCAGGTCCTCGGGGCGCATGCGCAGCCCGGCATCCACCCGCACCTCGCGCACGGCCTCGGTGCCGAGGCCCGAGAGGCGCGCCGCCTTGAGGAAGGAGTGGTGGGCCTCGGGCGAGACGTAGAGGATGGGCTGGCTGCGCAGGGCGAACAGCCCCCGGCGGCCGGTCTCGGGGAAGGCGCGGGTGAGGGCGGTGGCGAGCGCCGTGTGGTTGGCCTCGGCGCCGCCCGAGGTGAAGGTGCCCTCAGTCCTGGCCGGGTCGAAGCCGAAGCGGCCGGCGAAGGCGCGCACCAGGTGCTGCTCCACCTCCGCCGCGAGCGGGCTGTGGCTCCACGCCGCGAGCTGGGGGTTGAAGGTCGCCACCAGGGCGTCGGCGGCGATGCCCATGGGGGTCGTGGCCGGGTTGAACAGCCCGAAGTAGCGCGGATGGGGGGTGTGCACCTGCCAGTGCCAGAGGCTGTCGATGGCGAAGTCCAGGGCCTCGACCGGGGGGACCGGCCGCGCGAAGTCGAAGGGAGCGAGCGCCTCGCGAAGGGTGGCGACGGCGTCGGGATCCGGCTCCGGCGTGACCCGCGCCTGCCCGACCTCGTTCAGGTATTTCTCGATCGCCGCGGCCAGGCGGTCCCAGATCTTGCGCCGGGTCTCGGCATCCTGCATCAGCATCGTCATCCGTCCTTTCCTTCTTCAGCGTCCGCGCCAGATCCTCCAGCGGTCCACGACCTCCTCGCCGCGCACCACCGCGTATTCGTCGAACTGCGCCGCCGTCAGACAGGAATGATTGGGGAGGATGCGCACTCGCGACCCCACGCTCCGGGGCACGGAGAGGATGCCGTGCTCCTGGGAGAGCGCGAGAAGCCGCGCCTCCTCGTCGAGGACGCCCCTCCCGTAATCCGCGAAGACCTCCCCCATCGTAGGACGATCGGGGCGCTCCGGGCCCGTATCCTTGGACAGGGCCAGGGCCCCGGCGTCCACCACCGAGCGGGAGTCCCCCGGCCGGTGGGAGACGACGCTCGACAGCACCGTGACCGCGCAGTCCCGCACTCCGCAGGTGCCGAGCGCCACCTGGGCGAAGTCGTGGAAGCAGTAGTTGCCGGGCCGGGCCTCGGTGACGCCGTCCAGCCGCTCGACGACCGCCATCGCCGGAGTGGAGCCCACGCTCACTCCGGGCACCGCGATCCCCTCCTGCCGCAGCCGCTCTGCGAAGCCGGCCATCACGCTCCTCTCCTGCGCCGCGGCCACGGCCACCTCGGCCCGGGTCGGCCCGTGATAGGCGTGGCCCGAGTGGGTGAGGATGCCGTCGAAGCGGAGCGCAGGCGATCCGGCGATCCGCCGGGCCAGCTCGAGAGAGGCCGGCGACCCGGGATCGACCCCGGCCCGATGGTAGCCGCAGTCCACCTTGAGCCAGACGTGAAGGGTCCGGCCCAATCCCTCCAAGGCCTCGACCGCCTCGGGCGAATCCACCACCAGCCGCAGGGTGACCCGGTCCGCCAGCTCCCGCACCTCGGAAAGCCGGGTGGGGATCACGGGGAAGGCCCAGGTGAGGTCGTCGAACCCATGATCGGCGAACACCCGGGCCTCGTAGAGGGTGGAGACGGTGATCCCCGAGATCCCCAGGGCCCGCTGCCGCCCGGCGATCTCCACGCATTTGTGGGTCTTGACGTGGGGGCGCAGGGCGACGCCCAGGGCCGCGGTCCGCGCCGCCATGCGGCGCAGATTCGCCTCCAGGACGTCGAGGTCCAGCAGCAGCGCCGGGGTCGGGAGGTCGTAAATCGTTTTCATCGAGCGCACGATCATAGAGCAGGACGGACTCCGCTAGAATGACCGTCCATGGCCAACCCCTCGTCCCCCGCGGGCCGGCTCGCCCCCTGCCCGCGCACCCCGAACTGCGTCTCCACCCAGGCGCCCGAGGGTTCGTCGAAGCGCATGGACCCGATCCCTTACGCCGGCTCGCAGGAGCAGGCCCGCGCGAAGCTCGTGGGGGTCCTGCGCAACCATCCCCGGACCCGGATTGTCCGCGAAGAGCCGGGCTACCTCAAGGCGGAGTGCCGTTCCGCGATCTTCCGTTTCGTGGACGACGTCGAATTCGTCTTCGACGACGAGGCGAAGCGCATCCACTTCCGCTCGGCCTCGCGGCTGGGGAGGAGCGACTTCGGGGTCAACCGCAAGCGGATGGAGGAGATCTCCGCCGCCTTCCGGGCTGCCCGTTGAGGTCTCTTCGGCGCCTGATCGCCCCCGCGAATTCTCGTCCGGCCCTCGCGGATTCTGGTCGCGCCCTCGCGAATTTTCATTGCGCCCTCGCGAATTTCGGACCGGCCCTCGCGAATTCTCGTAAGGCCCTCGCGAATTTTCACCCGCCCCTCGCGAGGGCCGGACCAAAATCCACGAATTCTCGTAAAAAACTCGCGAGGGCGCGACGAAAACTCGCGAGGGGCGGACGAGAATTCGCGAGGGCGCGACCAAAATTCGCGTGGGCGCCTGGGCCGGGGCACAGGCGTTAACTTTGTCTCGGAGCTTCCCCCACCCAAGACCCTCATCACCCCGGCCCTCTTCTCCCGACCACCCCATCCCCCTCCCCGGGAGATGGGAGGGAGGTCCGGGGGTGTCCAGGATGGGTCGAAATAGTCCGCTAACTCTCTTACTGTCAGTGGCTTAGGGTCCATCGTCGGCCGGCTATGTCCGGCCGTGTCCGAGCTTTGACAACGCCTCCCGTTACCCGTAGCTTAACTGGTGTCGAGTCAATCAAACCTTAGGCAACGGGAGGCGAACTAGTGCGAATCAGGCTGACGGAGAAGAAGATCAGGGGCCTTGCAGCCTCGAAAACCCCCATCGACATCCTACACGAGAAGACGCCCTCGGCCGGCTTGCGGGTGTCCACCCTGGGAGTGAAAATCTGGTTCTACATCTACCGCTCCCCGGTCGTGCGCGACGAGCACGGCCAAGCCAAACAGCGGCGCGTCTACCTGGGGTATCACCTCTCCGGCCGCTGCCCCGACCGCCCAACCGCCGGCAGGGACCTTGCCCCCATGAGCCTCGACGAATTCGAGCGGGCCTACTACGCTTTCCGGGCCGACTTGGGCAAGGGGATCGATCCCCTGACCGTCGGCGTCTCCCTACCGCAGACGGGGCGCTGGATCGGTCCTGAGACGATCCCCGATCTCGTCCGGCCCCTGTATCCGGAAGGCTTCCGCGAGGGGACCTTTGCCGCTCTCGTGGTGGACTACTTTCGCCATCATGCGGCCGTCAACCTCAAGGCGCGCACTGTGAGGAACTACAAGTACGTAGCCAAGTCCTTCGCCGCGGTGCTCGCTCATCGCGCGCCCGGCGAGATCTCAGACCTGGAGGTCCGGGAGGTGATGACGGCCGTAGAGAAGCAAGCGCCGCAGATGGTGCGCGAGGTCAAGAAGGTGCTGTCCGCCGTCTTCGAATACGCGCGGAGTCATTGGCACCTCTCCGGCAATCCGGCGCGGGGTCTGCGGGTGACGGTGAAGAGAGCCAAGCGCGACCGTTGGCTGAGCGACGGTGAGCTGACGGCGGCCTTGTCGGCCTGCGCCGAGCTGACCGACCGCAAGGCGGCGGACGTCTATCGGCTGATCCTCTACAGCATGTGCCGGCCGGGAGAGGCAGCCTACGTCTGCGCGGAAGATCTCCTGATCTCCAACGGCGAACGGGTCTGGCGGATGTACGGCAAGAACGGCCATGAGTTCCTGGTGCCGTTACTCGGCCCGATCGGCGAGATTCTCAATCGGCGTAGCCTGGAGGTGGGGGGGCGGGGGCCTCTCTTCTGGGCGCGGGATAGCCGTGTCACCTATCCGGAGCCGCTGCGCTTGGCCAATGTCGAGTTCCGGCGTCTGTCGGGCCTGGAGAACATCCGTCCCCACGACTTCCGGCGCACCGGTCGAACGCACGTTCCGGCGCTGGGGGTTCCCGAGAGCGTCGCTGAGGCGCTGCTCAATCACGTCAAGGGCGAGATCGAGGGGACCTACAACCTGTACAACTACTGGCCGGAGCGCAAGCAAGCGCTGGGGCTCTGGCACGAGAAACTGGCCCGTCTGGAGGGTGAGGCGCACCAACGGGCGGCTTAGCGGCTCTGGGGCGCTGGCAACGCGCTCATTCTCCCTTGAGCGCGTTGCCGTCAGCGCTATCCTGCCTTACTTCGGAGTCGGATCGCCTCCTCAATGGGGGTCGGCATTCTAGCGGCGACGCGGCGGCGTTCGCACCACTCCGAAACCTCGGCCTTGATCCAGGCGCGCCCACGCTCCGAGGTGGGATAGTTAGGTGGGAAAGGATCTTCAGCGCGCTTCATCAGGCTGTAGAGCGTGGATTTTCTCAAGCCGGTAATTCTCAATACCTCAGACCGCCGGATGAATTCGACCTCGTGGGCCATGAGCGCATTCTCCTGACACTGCAAGGGGTTAGGGGTGGGTGAGTAAGGCTTAAGCGAGCCGCTCAAGCGCCTTGGACAGCGCTGCGCGGCGTCGGCACTGTGTGATGTGTCCGGCGACCTTGCGCTGGTCCTCGTGCCAGTATCCGCAGAGGTCGCAGGGTGAGTGAGTGAGGAGCGGCGCTGGAACGGAGGCAGCGGCGCTTAAAGCGCTCTCGGTGTGCGCTCGCAGGGCGCTGAGCTGCGCTTCGAGAGCGTTGGCTCGGGCCTCCTCCGCGGCGACACGGCCGAGCAGGTGGGCCTCGTAGGAGGCGGCCAGTCCGGAGCCTTCCCGCACGACGTCGGCCCACAGGCAGCCACAGACGCACAAGGTGGAGAGCAGGCCGAGCCCCGCTCCCCAGGTGACCTGAAGGGCGCGGGAGGCGAGGATTTGCCAGAGAGGGATAGCCTCCAGGCCAGAGACCGAGAGCGGCACGATAAGGGCATTGAGGACGACGGTGATGGCGACCCAAAGCAGGGCGAGCCCGCCATGGCGGCGGGACACCACGGCCATTCCAACGTAGACCTCGGCGAGTCCGACCAAGGCGGCCAAGGCCGCGGAGCTGACCCAGAGGAGGGCGGAGCGGACTTCAGGTCCGACCGTCTGGCGGTCGGCCGCGAGGACGACCAGGCCGAGACGCGGCACGATGGCGAGGATGGGGAGCAAAGAGATCAGGCGGCCGGGGCGGGTCACGCGTCACCAACGCAGCAGCTCTGCTCGTCCGAACCGGAACCGGGAGAGGGCCTCGCGCGGACCAAATCTACTTACAAGTAGAAATGAAGTCAACCCCGCCGGATGAGCGCTCTCTTTCGCCGCGTCGGCGCAGTCTTCTGCGCCGCTTGTCGCTCGGCGCTCAAGGAGTCCAGCACTTCGGCCACCGTCTCCGCATCGAGTCTGTAATCGTCGAGGAACCTCTGGACCTGCGCCGGTAAAACGGCTTCTAAGGAGACCAGTGGGGAATAGATGTGCGGAGACCTTCCGCCGCCGCGCGGGACGAGGCCGGGACAAAAACGCAGATACCCTTTCGTCACCAAGCGGGCGAGCAGGATCCCCACGGTGCTCGGACTCAGATCGCTGCGCCTGTAGCGCTCGTCCATGTGCTCCGCGACCTGTTTGGCATTGGCTGCACCGAGGTCCCAAACGCAGCGCATGAGAATCCACTCGGACGGGGAAAGGAGAGGCAGCGGAAGCATACAGACGATTCTACCGGAGCGATTGCGCTCCTGGCGACGGCGGGCGGTGAGGAGGGGTGCGCTACCGAGTGAGAGCGCGCCCGACGCTGCGGGCCAGGGACAAGGCGGCGACGGCGAGCCGCACGGGCAGCGCGGGCACGCCCAAAGCCTTGGCGGCGAGCTTGGCGGCGGTCTTGGCGGGACTGCCGACTGCCGCGCGGGTGAGGGAGAGCGCCCGCGAGGTGGCCTGAAGGGTCTCGCCCAGGGAGACACCGGCTCGGGCGAGGGTCTGGACGCCATGGGCTGGCCGGAGACCTTGGCGAACGGCGTTCGCCATCCACTCGGCCGGCGACTGCCCGGGGGCCGGCAAGGGGATGCGGTGACGGCCGAGCTGGCGAGTCAAGGCGTGATCGAGTTGGGGCGCCAGATTCTTCATCCACCACTCGCGGGTGGCGGCCGTGCGGCCGGCGACCTGCGGGGCGCGTTCGGCCGCCCGCTCCAGGAGCTTGGGGCCGTGCGTTCGGGCCAGAGCGATCTGATCCCGGGGGCGCAGAGACAGGACCCGCTCGGGCAGGTCGATCCGCTGGGCACGGCTGCCGAGCTGCTGTAGTTCCTCAATCCGCGGCCGGTCTCGAACCTCGAGCGGCTCCAACTGGCGACGGGACGCCGCGAGACGGGCCTCCGCTCGGGCGAGGTCCTCGCTCGCCCGCTGATAGGCGGCTCCGAGCCGGGGCATCTGCTCGGCGGCCACCCGGTAGGCCCTCTCCCCCTCGGCCCCGAGGGGCAAGTAGTTGCGGCCGGCGCGGAGCACGGAGCCCTTGAGCCGGCCCAACTCGGCGGGCTGGATCTCGCATGGGCCACCGGCTCGCAGGTGGTCCAGGTAGCGTCTTGCGGCCTCGCTGGGATCGCGATAGGCGCTCTCGGTTGTGGAGCGAATGGCAGCGCTCGCGCCGTCCAGGCGGCGGGCCGCCTCGTCGCGGGCGACGGCGGCAAAGCTCGCCTCCCGGCGAGCGCCATGGAGAGGGGCGAGCTGCTCCGCGAGCTCTCTCTCCCGGTGCTGGGCGCGCAGGTCGCCGTCCACCTCCTGGAGCATCGGCCGGCGCTCTTCATAGAGCCCGAGCCGTCCTTCAAGAGAGCGTAGGGAAGCGCTGCGGTTCACAGAGGACGCCTTGACCTGCCGGTGATCGTCGGTGACGACGAGGCCCTGGCCCTTGCGCTCCAGGTAGAGCCCCTGCTCGGCCAGACGCTCGTGCAACTCGCTCCAGGAGCCGGCTTCCTGGAACGCCGGCCGGGCCACGGCCCGGGCGTAGTCCAGGAGGGGCGGCTCGCCTGTGCGCTCAAACTGCTGGACCAGGGGGTCCGGCACGCGGTCCGGGTCCTTGGCGTGGGGCGTGGGCTGCAGACCGAGGGCCAGCTCCTGGGGGCGCAGAGATTCCATCAACCGGGGCCGGTCTTGCCAGCGATCCCAGGCCAGATGTGTCTCGGGGTGCACCCGGTTGACCATGATGTGAATATGTTCGTGCGCCGTGTCCTGGTGCGCCACGACCAGGGCCTGATGACCTTCCAGGCCCAAGTCCCGCAGGGTGGTGTCTACCACCTGCTCCCACTGCTCGCGGGTGAGGTGCTCGCCCGGGGCGAGAGAGACGGAGAGATGCTGCACGGGCTTGTCCGTCTTCCCCTGGGCGGCGGTCATCCGCATGACGACAGCAGCTTGCCCGGGATCGTCGAGGGCCAGCTCGCGGGTGGAGGTCCACAGCACCCGGCCGGGGTTGAGATCGTCGCTCTTGCCGTTGAGCAGGTAGCGGGTCAGACCGCCGAAGCCGGAACCGCTGCTGCTCTTGCCGATCACAGCAGACCTCGTAAGGTCTCGCGCAGCTCTTCAAGAACGCGGGTCACGTCGGCAGCGATGAGGGACTGACCGTTGCGGATGGCCAGCCGGACGAGGTTGTTGAGATTCACCCCGGCGCGGTTCAAGGCCAGGACGGCCTCGGCGTTGACCCGCCGCCCTAAGGGAGTGCCCAGGGCCACCAGCCGCAAGTAGCGCGAGGGCGACAGTCCGACGGTGGCCGCCCGCTCCTGCACCGTCGCCCATTCCTCAGGGGTGAAGCGGACGGAGCGGATCACCGTCCGGTGAGTCTCAGCCGCGGTCCGCCCGGCCGGGAGCGCTTCCTGGGGAATGGGGATGTCTGGCACTTCGGGAAACCCGGTAGGTTGTTCGACGCTCGCGATTGTAAGAACCGAAAAATCACGCTGTCAATGATCGAAACTATTCTGGACACCTCTGGAAAAATCCCCATGAAAGCCGCCACGGCGCGGCTCTCGTCATCCTGGGTCAGACGGTGGACACGGCTGGAAAAGATCGATCAATCAAGAGCTTGCGGAGCACACTCTTCCCCGCTTGAGCGCGCAGCGCGAATGCGGGCAAGCTGCTATGTATGGAGCGGCGCAGCCGCGTAATACATAGCACTGGCTTGCTCCCGCTGCTCAACCATCCCGCAGGAGGGGACACACCGTCTTCCCCGCACCAATGAGCTAACCTTCCTTGGGTGGGCCGGTCCTGAGATCAGGCGATCTCTTCGCGAACCTTGAGCTTCTGAGGCTCGACGCTGACGACCACGAACTGCCGGACGGTCTTGGTCTGGCCGTCCTTGGTGTAGGAGCGGTTCTGGAAGTGGCCGGTCAGCTTGACGCGATCCCCCTTGCGGAGCCTGAAGCAGACGCCTTCCCAGTCGACGCAGTAGTGCCAGCGCAGAGGCTTGTCATCGTAGCCGCCGGTGGCCAGGGAGAAGGTGAGGAAGTTCCGCTCAGGAAGATCATATTCGCGCTCGACCACGCTCATCGAGGATGGAGTCATAGTAGTTCGAGGTGCCGGTCTTGGCGGGGATGGTGTGGGGTTCGGGATCGCCGCCGAGGTTGCCGTAGAGGGAGAAGGTGGCCTGCTGGGTCTTCTGGGTCATGGGTTGTCTCCTTTCGTTTTCAGGTCCGTTCGTCACGTCTCGCTCTGACCCGAGGGGAGGAGAGGCTGGCTGTCAAGGCCGTGCGCAGCACGCCGGCAGGGTTAGCCTTGCGGCCAGCCGCCCCTCGGGTAAAAAGCGAGCGCTGATGAGCGGTCCTGAAGCGAAAGGAGGCGGCCCATGGCTTCAGGATGGAAAGCAGGCCGCCTTCTTCCTCTACGGCTTCCCGGTGGCTGGACAGAAATCTCCAAGTATCCCCGGCCAGGACGGCTCCGAAGTAGCGATGGAACAGAATCGGTGAGGAGATGGAGCGCGAGCTTGTTTCCGAGCGGAGCGCCTTGACTGGAACCTCCGGCAGGCCTGCCTCCTGCGGGACACCGGAGGGTCGGGTATGGCGACGCTCGAGGAGCGGAGGAACGAAGACGGCTCGATGGTCTACCGAGTCAAGATCCGCCTCAAGGGACGACCGCAGGTCTCGGAAACCTTCCCGCGCAAGACGGACGCTCGAATCTGGGCGCAGCGCACCGAGTCCGAGTTGCGGAGGGGGCGTCTCTTGGGCTTGCGCCGGACGGTTGCTCAGGCGATCGATCATTATCTTCAACACGATCTGATTCCCGCTCCGATCTCAGCGCCGCGCACGGAAGTCGCAGATTCCGCAGGGGAGATCGCGGCCTTTCCCATCGCGGTGGCAGCCACTGCCATCTTGGTGGGAGTCCCTGCCACCTCGGTGGCAGTCGCTCCATCTGGGGCAGGTCCCTCTCGGTGGCAGTCGCTCCCCTCCCGATGGCAGTCGCTGCCACCGCGGTGGCGGAGACTCGTGGAGGGATTCTTGTTTCTGCTTTGCGCCATCGCGGGCGTGACGCCCTACTACAGGATACGTCACCGTAATCTCGGGAGCCATCCGTTGCACCGCGCACGCCGGCGCAAGAGGCCTAATACTGAGCGAGAGGCTGAGCGTGACCGTGAGGTGACGCGCGAGGAAATGGAGAGGCTTAAGGCGGCCTGTCGGCGTTCCGAAGATTCGCGGCTCTACACCCTTGTTGTCTGCGCCTACGCCAGTGGAGCGAGGGAAGGCGAACTGATGAGAATGGAATGGCGGCGCGCCGAGCTTTCGCCCACTATCCTCGACATCACTACGCGGGAGACCCGGCCGGGCGTGCCGCGCGTCGAAGTTGTGGGTACCAAGAATGGTGCATCCCGCATGCTCTACTTTCCCGGCGAAACCGGGGAGCTCCTCCGCGAGTTAATGCGCCGGGCGCCGGTATCTCCTTACGCCTGGGCAAGAAGTTGGAGCCGCTGTACGAGAAACTGAAGGCGAAGATTCGCAACTCGTCTGTGGTGTACCCGGATGAGACCGGTTGGCGGGAGGGGGGCCACAGCGCCTGGTTGTGGGTCTTCACCAATGGCAGCGAGACGGTGTATAGCATCCAGCCGGGCCGTGGCTTTGCCGAGGCCTCGGAGTTTCTGGGTGAGGACTATGCCGGTGTGCTGGTAGCAGATGGGTGGACGCCGTATCAGAAGTTTAAAAAGGCCGACCACCAGACGTGTCTGGCCCATCTGTTGCGTCGTTGTGATGAGATGCTGGAGGAGGCGACCGGGGGTGCGGTGCGATTTCCACGGTTGGTGAAAGAGATTTTGCAGTCGGCCTTGGCAGTGCGGGATCAGCGAGAGGCGGGAAAGATCAGCGGCGAGGCGTTGGAGAAGGCCAAGGAGGAGTTGGAGTCCCAGATGGACCGCTGCCTGTCAGGGGAGTTCACGAATCCCAGCAACCTGCGCCTGGCTCAGCATTTGATCCGTCATCAGGATCAGTGTTTCTGTTCCTGGAACGGGAGGATGTGGAGGCAACTAACTGGCGGGCCGAACAAGGGATTCGTCCAGCGGTGGTCAACCGCAAGATGTCCGAGGGGAATCGGACGCCCCAGGGCTCGAAGGCCAAAGCGGTCTTGATGAGTGTGTTGCGCACACTTCAGCAACACCAGGCCAGTGCGCTCGAAATCTTGCCCCGGCTCCTGCGCAGTCCCGAATCTCTGAAACTCGACTCTGTCCTTCCGTGTCCACAGCCACCGTAATAATTCCTGTCACGGAGCACCCGTGGAACTAGGGGCGCCTTCTGACCAGTTAGAGCGGACGTGTGCCTGAAAAGCTCTTCCCGAAGGGGTAGGGCGGTAAACAGATACGCCCAGGCGAAGCAGCGCACGACACAGCGCTGAGCGCGACACCTCAAGCCCGGCCAACTCTTTCAGCACACCCCCGGAGCCCGAGTTGCTGGGCGCTCTACGACGACGTAGAGAACGATCCCGGCCGCATTTTCCGTTGCCCAGGTGCTGGGGATGTGCGGGGAGATGGCGCGGCGGAGGGTAGAGGGTTATTGACATGGAGCGATCACGACGTTATAGTATTCTCAGTTACTGCTGTTCCAACCCTTGGGATCTTCTAAAGGATCTCTCCGGAGACGGGGTTCTATGGCCGGGAGGCGCTGGCGAGGCTTGGGAATGTGGGGGCTGGCGCTGGGCTATTTCGCCTGGTACGTGCCCTACAGCGCGTTGACCAAAGCGCTGTCGAGCGGCATCCTGCCGGGCTTCCGGGGAGCGGCCGGTGTACGCGCAATGCGCTCTCCGCACTCGCGAACTGGTCCGCCAGCGCTTCGGGGAGCTGAACGGCGCGCTCTACTCAGGATCGGGTGGCGCTTGATCGAGCCATCGAGTGTACTCCGCGAGGCTCGCCCGCTCGGGCACGAAGGCATTGACCGGCGCGGTCTCGTCCGCATAGCCGGCGGCGAGGCTGCAGACGATGAGCCGGTCGGCTCCCAGGCCCAGGAACTCGCGCAGGGCGTCGCTATAGCCCGTGACGCTCGCCTGCGGGCAGCCCGCAAGACCTTTGGCGACCAGGCCCAGCAGCACGTTCTGGACGAAGAACCCCATCTCCAGGAAGGTCCCCGGAGCGGCGTTGGCCGGCAGGTGAAAGATCATCGCCACCGGCGCGCCGTAGAAGCGGAGGTTGTCGCGCAGGTGGCGGCGGCGGCCCAGCGGCGTCGTCGTGCGCGATCCCCTTGGCCGCATGGACGCCGGCGGAGGCGGCGCGCGCCCGTTCTTCGTGCGCCGGCGGCAGCTCGGCCGGCCGGCTGGCGTAGTCCATCTTCATGGGCACGTCGCGGTCGAAGAGGTCGCACAGCTTCTGCGCCAGGGATTCGCGGGCCTCGCCCGTCAGCACGGCCACGCTCCACGGCTGCCCGTTGCGGGTCGAGGGGGCGTGGGCCGCGGCGCGCAGCACTTCCTCCAGGATCTCGCGCGGCACCGGGCGGTCCAGGAAGGCCCGCTTGCAGTGCCGCGCCGTGATGATCGAGAGGAAATCGTGGTTCATGCCGTCGGCATCCGGGAGGGATTCTAATGCCCGAAGCCACGCTCGTCGCCTCCCTGACCTCACCCTCCGAGCTGCGATCGCTGCCCGTAGAGGTCCGCTGCCTGGAGGTGCGGGCCGACCTGACGGGGGACCTCGATCCCGAAGGGTTGCGCGACCGCTTCCGGGGTGAGCTTCTCTATAGCCTGAGTAGCCGCGCCGAAGGAGGAGCCGGCGAGATCTCCGGCAGAGAACGGCGGGAGCGGTTGCTCGCAGCGGCCCGGCTCTGGGACCTGATCGATCTCGAGGCCGGCGACCTCGAGCCCGAGGTCCTGGCCCGGATCCCCGCGGCGCGCCGCGTCGTCTCCTGGCATGGTCCCGCGGCGGGCCTCGGCGAGCTGCGGGCCCGCTGGGAGCGTCTCGCTGGGGTCGAGGCCCGGCTGGTGCGGCTGGTGCCGGCAGCGGAAGACGCGGTGGACGCGCTGGCGCCCCTGCGGTTATTGCGTGAGATATCGCGCGAGATCGGCCGTTCCGACGTGATCGCGTACGCCTCGGGTCCGGCGGGCTGGTGGAGCCGCCTGCTGGCCCCCCGCCTGGGGGCGCCGTTCGTCTTCGCGGCGGCCGGCGAGCCAACAGGCGGGTCAGCCGGCGAGCCCACGGCGGCCCGGCTCGTAGACGATTATGGTCTGCCCGATCTGCCGCCGGTCGAGGCGCTGTACGGCATCGTCGGCAGGTCGGCGACGGCGGCGAAGTCGCTGTCACCGCGGCTGCACAACGCCTCCTACCGGGCGCTGGGCCTGCCGGCGCTCTACCTGCCCTTCCCGACGCGGAGACTTCGCCGCCTTCTGGCGCGAGCTCCCCGAAGGCCTGGGCGGGCTGGGGTTTCACCTCGCCGGGCTCACCGTGACGTCTCCTCACAAGGAGGAGGCCCTGGAAGCGGTCGAGCACAGAAGCCGCCTGGCGCGGCAGGCCGGCGCAGCCAACACCCTGCTGCGGCACAACGGGTCGTGGCGTGCGGACACCGCCGACGCTGAGGGGGTGCTGGCGGTCCTCGAAGCCCGGGGAGTGGGAGTGGCCGGTCAACAGGTGGCCGTGGTCGGCTGTGGCGGAGCGGGGCGCGCCGCGGCGGCCGGTCTCCAGCAGGCGGGGGGAAAGGTGACGCTGGTCAACCGCGGCCTGGAGCGAGGCCTCTACGCCTCGAGTCTCCTCAATCTCCCGTTCGTGCCGCTGGCGGAGTTCTCCGCCCGGGAGTTCTCCCTGGTCGTCCACGCCACGCCGCTCCAGCACGAGATCCCCTTCGCCACCGACGAGCTGCGGGATGGGGCGGTGGTCGTGGAGCTGGTCTACGGCGCCGTTCCGACGCCGCTCATGACCGCGACCGTGGCCCGGGGCGGCGTCGCCATCGACGGCCGGGAGGTGTTGCTGGTCGAGGCCCAGCGACAGTTTCAGATGATGACGGGCCGGCCGATGCCGGGCGATCTGGCGGTCCGCCTGGTCCGCGGAGAGGGGGTTGCGGACTGTGCTAGCATCCCCGCCCGAGCCTCGTCAGACGGCCCTCCCGATCTCGCGGCAACCTTCGCATGAAGCTGGATCTCGCTCCCGGGCAGCAGGCCCTCGTCGACCGGACGGCCGACCTCGCGCGCGCGAAGATTCGCGTCGCGCGCCGCCTGTTACGACCGCACCGCGACCTTCCCGGCCGAGGACTTCGACGACCTCTTCGCGGCCGGGCTGCACGCGCCGACGATCCCCAGCGAGCACGGCGGCCTCGGCCTGGGCCCCTTCCGCGGCGACTCCTTCACCCTCTGGATGATGACCAAGGAGATCGCCAAGGCCGACCTGTCGCTCGCCCGCTGCTGGGAGGGGCACGCCAACTCACTGCTGCTCCTGGACGCCATGGCGAGCGAGGAGCAGAAGGGGCGCTGGTTCTCCGGGGTGGTGGAGCGGGGGGAGAAGTGGGTCGTCTGGAGCGGCGAGCCGCAGGCGCGGACGCCAGGCGAGCCCAGCCGTTTCGGCACCACCCTGGAGCGGGTCGACGGCGGCTGGGTGGTGGAGGGCACCAAGGTGTTCGCCACCAGCGCCGGCGGCGCCGAGTGGGCCATCCTGCTGGTCAACCCTGCCGGCCCCGGGGGCGCGCGCCATACCGCCTCGCCGGAGAGCCTGCTCATGCTGGCCTGCGACCTCTCCGATGCGAGCGTCGAGACCGACGGCTCCTGGTGGGATCCCATCGGCATGCGGGCGACGGTGTCGCATCTCGTCCGCTTCCGGCGCACGTTCATCCCCGACGAGAACGGGATCGGCGCGCCGGGCCAGTACCTCTCAGGCGGCTGGCAGACCGCCTTCGCCCCTCACTACGCCGCGAGCTTCCTGGGAGCGGCGGAGGCGGCTTACGACTACGCCCTGGAGCACCTGACCACCCAGGGCAAAGGGGGCGACCCCTACGTGCAACAGCGGGTCGCCCGCATGTCGATCCACGTCGAGACGGGACATCTCTGGCTGCGCCACGTCGCCCGGCTGTGGGACGAGGGGCGGCGGGAGGAGGCGCAGCTCGCGGCGAGCCGGGTCCGCCATCTGATGGAGCACCTGGCGGAGGAGACGGTGCAGCACGCCGTGCGCGCCTGCGGCGCCCGGTCGCTCATCCGGCCCAGCCCTCTGGAGCGCATTCTGCGCGACCTGTCCTTCTATATCCGGCACGACAACGACGATCAGGTCCTGGCGACGATCGGCCGCGCCGTGCTGGGGCAGCCGTTCGACGCGTCGTTCTACAAGCCGTGACGCGCCGCTACCAGGAGCTTCAGGATTGCGCTTCCTACGCCAGGCCGACGCGGTGACGGTTACCCGGTCGCAGGAGGAGAGCCTCGACCTGGCCGCTTTCCCGGGCACCTGGACGAGCAGCGACCCGGGGACCCGGGGCGTCGCGCGGCTCGACCTCGCGGTGCGCGACGGGGAGCTCGTGGGGCGGATCTGGGGCGGCGGGGGAACGGCCCCGTCGACTGGGGACCAAGCCGCGCCGAGGCGATCTATGCCGACGCCGTCACCTCCCGTACCGGCGCCGGTTTCCTGCTGCGCTACGACCACGGCTTCCTCACCAGTCACGTGGAGGCGAACCTCAAGCTCGGCGTGGCGGTGCTCGGCGTCTACCAAAGCTTCCAGGACGAGAGCCGCCGCCATGACTACTTCTTCCGGGAGTTCCTCTCTGCCGACGGCGACGCCGGCGAGATGGCCCCGGCGCCAGCCGTGACAGAGGCTTCCTGCAGCCTCGACGAAGAGCTCGGCCGCGGTCCCGGCGCCGCGGATGAGATGCTCCTGGGGCACTGGCACAACACCCACCACGGCTCCCGCGGCATCCCGGAGATCGCCCTGGAGCGCCGGGGCGATCGCGTCGCGGTGCGCGTCTGGGGAGCCGGGGCCCAGGGCCTCGCCGACTGGGAGAGGCGCCGGGCGAGCCTTCACCTGCGTCGAGGAAGACGGCGTCCGGAGCGCCGCGGCGCTCGCCCGTTACGACTTCGGCTTCATGGGGTGCGAGCTCCAGATCCGCCAGAACAAGGGCATTCTGGCCGTGACCACCTTCAACCGTTTCCGGGACGGGAGCGGCCGCTCGAGCTACGTCACGCGCGAGCTCTCTACCGCGGCCGGGGAGAGGCCGGATGACACGGCCGACGCGGACAATGCGGCGCATGGACTCGGCTCTGCCCTCTGGCGGGTGCGATCCGCCCTTTCCCGAGGCCGTCTGGGTCAATACCAACGCCGAGGACAGGGTGCAGGGCTTTCGCTGGTTGGAGAGCTCGCGGACCGGCTTGCGCGCCCGCTGTGCCGGCTCCGGCACCGACCTCCTGTGGCCGGCCGACGGCCTGGTGCGCTACTGCGGCATCTCCACCGCGGATTTCGTCGCTTTCAGCGCCCACCGTGGCTGCGCAGACGGTGAGGTTTTGCTGCAAGGCATCTTGAACCTGGGACTCCTCGTCCTGGCGACGTATGAGATTCCGCGCGGCGGCGGTCCGGGCTACTTTTCGCGAGAGTTCTTCGCCCGGCGCGCCGCAGCCCCTGCCGCGAGCTCGGAGCCGGCCGGGACCACGGTCTTCGGCCACCTCGCGAAACCGGCGTCGGTCGACACCGCGCCGCTGCTCGGCCGCTGGCGCAACTCCGACCCCGCGGCCCGAGGCCTCGTCGAGATCACGATCGAGGACGACGCGGGCGGACTCTCCGTGCGGGCGCTCGGCAGCGGCGAGGGAGGGCCGGTCGACTGGGGTCCGGCCCGGACCGGCGTCTTCGCCTGCCTCGACGAGGCGGGGAAGGCGAGCCTGTCGCTTCTCGCCACCTGGGACTTCGGCTTCCTCGAGACCCACCTCCAACTACGGCTCCCCGCCGGCGCCCTGGCGTCGGCGGGCTTCAACGTCTTCAAGGACGGGCGGCCGAACTACTTCACGCGCGAGTTCTTCTACCGCGAGTGAGCCGTGGCGCGGGGCTTTTCTTCCCGCCCCGATCCGCCGGTCAAAGCGGCGCAGGAGCTCGAATCCGGCCCAGGCGAGACCCCCGAGCGTCCCGGCGGCGAGCCACAGGCCCTCCGGTCCTGCCGTCTGGTAGAGGTAGGCGCCGGCCAGCGGGCCCACGGTCCAGCCCAAACCCCAGGTCATGGTGTAGAGCCCCATGTACTTGCCCCGGTGGGTGCCGGCCCGGCTCGCCACCCAGCCTCCCGCCGCCGGGGTGCCGAGCATCTCGCCCGTTGTCCAGACGGCGACCGAAACCGCCGCGAGCAGCATCGTGGAACCGAGCGGCAGGATGGCGAATCCGAGGCCGAGGAGGAACGTCCCGGCACCCATCATCGTGAGGGGTCGAAAGGTCTCGGTGCAGTGGGTGATCACCATCTCGAAAAGGAGGATCAGGAGCCCGTTCAAGGTCATCAGCAGGCCGAAGTGGGACTCCGCCATGCCGTAGACCTGGGTGAGGTAGACGGGATAGGTGCCCAAGACCTGCATAGAGATGAGCATGGAGAGGAAGTTGAGACCGAGAAACGCGAGGAAGGCGCCGTCGCGCAAGGGGTGGACGTCGAATCCGGAAGGTGCCGGCTCGCTCGCGGGCTGCGCCTTGGCCGCGTGGCTCCGAAAGAGGAACGCGAGAAGCGCTGCCGCGGCCAGGCCGGCCGTGCCCTCGACCCAGAAGATCAGAGCGTAGTCGCGCATCACGAGCCACCCGCCGATGGCCGGAGCCAGGGCTACGGCGAGGTTGACCGCCGTGCGGTTCAACGCCACCACCCGGTTGAGCCGCCCCGGCGTCGAGAAGGCGGCCAGGGCCGAAAGGTTGGCCGGATTGAACGACTCCGCCGCCACGGCGACGAGAAAGGTCGTGACCATGATCGCGGGCAGGCTTCTGAGGCGCTCGAGCACGAAGAACCCGAGACCCGACAACGCCAGGCTCAGGAACAGGATCCTGAGCGCTCCGAGACGGTCGCAGAGCCAGCCACCCACCAGGCCCCCGGCGAGATAGCCGCAGCCGTAGACCGCCAGCACCTGGCTGGCGGCCCCCAGACTGTAGCCGAGCGCCTTGGTGAGGTAGAGGGTGAGGAAGGCCAGCACCATGGAGCCGGTCCGGTTGACGAAGTGCACCGCGCAAAGCATCCAGACTTCCCGGGGAAAGCCCCGGTAGGCCTCGCTGTAGATGCGCAAGATCGCCTTCATCATGGGACCGCGGGCGCCAGGGTCGGGGTCCTTGGCTGCTGCGACGGCCGCCTGTGGCTCGCCCTGGGACTGCTCGCTAGCTGAAGTAATCCTCGAGCACGCTTCGCCGCCGGATGTCCAGGGTCACGCAGTGGAATCCACCACCCAAGGTACGGCCGTGCCGCCAGCGGCATGGAATCGGGGTAAAGCCGGCCTGCTCGAGACTGTGGATGAGCTCCACCTGGATGTCCTGCACGACGACCTCCTTCTCATTCAACGAGAGCACGTTCATGCCGATGTTCTGAGACGCCAGCAGCGGCACGACCTCATCGCCGGTGTCCGGCGTGTTCACGGGGAAGGGAGCGTCGCAGATGACCCTGTCCCACTTCCGCAACGGCTCGGGCAGCTTGTTCGTATCGACCTCTTTGTGCAACAAGAGGGTCCCCGGCTTCAAGGGTATCAAGCAGGAGTCGGCATGGTAGTCGGCAATCCCGATTTCATGAACCCTATACTCTTCGCCGAGATGGCGCTGGAGCCACCGCAGCGCCATGCGGTGGTTTTCGTTCGAGCAGTTGAACAACAGGTCTTTCCCCAGCCGCACGATCTGCGCCCCATCGAACATGATCTCGAAAAACGGATCGTCAGGCACCTCTCCCTTGTAGCCATTCTCGAGGACGTAGCTGAAGTCGAAGTTACGATCCTGAAGCCTGGACCGCGGTGCCACCGTCCACTTGGCTCCCGCGTTGAAATATTCAGTGAATAGCTCCTTGTAGAGGTCCGCCTCGAAGTAGCGCGACCGGAGCATGGGTGCGGTCTCGATGATCTCGTTGCCGATGACGATGAAGAGGTCACGGCTCATCAAGCCATGGCCCATGATGGAATTCCAACTGGGCGTCTTGACCTCGAGGGCTTCGGTGACGGCCTGCGGCCGCCGCACGTTGACTCCCGCTTGCTTCAAGATGTCGATAAACCCTTCCGTGTCTTCCTGGAGCTCGTCCCGCAAACGGTTCGAGGGCTTGACTCCGGAAAAGGCGGTGTTAGGCGGATCGTGCTGCAACATCACGAGTGATTCGTTGTAAAGGTTCTGATGAAAAAACAACTTGAACGAGAGGTCTTCCGAGTAGTCGAGATGAAAGGAGGTCCCGACGATGATCTCCTCCAAGGGAGACCAGTAGTTGTGGGAGTTGACCACCGGCCATTTTTTCTCGGCTACAGCTTTCTCAGCGGCAGTTTCCTCAGATACAGTTGCCGTGTGCTCAGACATTTTCTCCTCCTTGACCGTCTCCACGTTTCTGGATCCCCCGCGTAGCGTGCCACCCTTCTTGCGCGGAGGCGGTGCTAGACCTTGGCTTGACGCCACCGGCGCAGGCCTTGCGCGGTGTCGTTCTCGGGACGGGCGTCCCGGAAGATTTCCAGGTGCTCGGCGTCCGTCTCGCCGCGGGCCAGCAGCATCGCGCCACTGTGGCTCTGGCGGTGGGCCGGCGTCACGTAGCGGACGATGAAACCGATCCGCTTCAGGTCGGAGCGGTTTTGACCCGAGCCGTGGATGATGTTGCTCTCGTGCAGGGACATCTCCCCCGGTTGCAGCACCAGGTCGTGGGCCTGCGACTCGTCGACCTCGACCTGGATCTCTTCGCCGCGTTGCAACATGTTGTCGCCGTGATGGCCTTCGTCGTGCTGCCGCAAACCGTCGCAATGGGACCCCGGGACCACTCGCATGCAGCCGTTCTCCGGGAGGCTGGGGCTGAGCGCGATCCAGGCGGAGGTGGTCGGGGTCAGGTGCCATCCGGAGTAGACGCTGTCCTGGTGCCAGGCGACGTAGCCGGGGTCGCGGGGCGGCTTGCAGAGGATCAGCGTGCCGCTCACCAGGAGGGTGGGACCCAAGAGGCTTTCCACCGCGTCCAGCACCCCCGGATGGGTGGCGAGGTCGTAGGCCCAGGGAAAGAAGAGGTGCGGCTGGCCCATCCGCCGGACCTCCTGGCCGAGCTCGGCCTCGATCTCCGCCAAGCCCGCCTGGCAGCGGCGCAGGTCCGCGGGTGGCAACACGGGGAGCGGGCACAAGAAGCCGTCCCGGTGGTAGCTGTCGATCTGACTGTGGCTCAACATGTCCGGCTCAACCTGTTGGCTGAAGCTTTGAACGGCGGCGTTCAGACGGCAGGACCGGGGTCCTGCAATCCGTGGCTGACCCAACTGCGGATCATCAACCGGTCCAAGGCCTCCGCTCCCGCCGCCAGCGGGGTCCGTGCGTGCAGCGCACGCTGGTTGTCCATCAACAGGAGCTCGTTCGCCTGCATGAAGAAATGGACTTCCGACGCGGCGCTCTCGACGACTTCGCCGAAAGCGTCGAGGGCCTCGACCAGGGACGCGTCGAGCTCCAGGCCGTTCTCGCGGACGGCGGCATCGACGGTGTAGCGCCGCCAGCGCAGACATCCGTTCCCGAGGACCGGGTCCCAGACCACGCCGCCGCCCAGGTAGGGGGCCAACTGCCAGGGGACCGGACAGCTCTCCAGGCTTGCGAGCAGCGCCCCGTCCATGCGCTCCGTGGCCTCTTCCACGAGCGCCTCCAACTCCAGGAAACGGGACGCTCCGCCGCCGTTCCTGTCCGGCCGCACGCAGACCATGGAGAGCCAGCGCACGGGCTTGTGCCAGTCGGCGGCGTCGGTGTGCAGGCGCTCAGTCTCGAAGCCCTTGCCGACGTTCGCCGTGATGTCGGTGGAAGGCTGGATGTAGTGGACGAGCTGGGCGCGAGGCTTTTCGTACGGGCGTGCCACCAGGTCGCCGAGCTCGCGGTTCAACGCGACGAAGAGCCGGTTGCCCTCGTCGAAGCGCAGGCCGGAGACGAGGGCGCAACGCGGGCGCCGGGCGAGGCGCTCGCGGATCGGCCCGACGACCTCACTCCAGCTTCCCGGCACGCTGTCGCGGATCGCGGCGTGGACCTCGGCTTGCAGGGTGAAGGAGTAGAAGTCCTGGTTCTCGTAGTGCGGCAGACTTGCCGCCGCCCGCAGAAGGTCCTCCGCGACCGCGGACGGGATCTGAATCCTTGCTGACTCGGGAAGCGGTTGCACGTTCAAGTCTCCTTCTTCCCGTCATCCGGCGCGCCGGCGCAGGAGGCAGCAGTGCTGGATCTCGTTGGCCGCGGGCGGCAAGATCTCGGCGTCCGGAAAGAGCTCGGCCATGTACTCGGCGGTGTAGTAGACGTGGTACGACTCCTGCTCCTCGGGAGCATACTCGGCGATCTCATGGGTATCGACGAAGAGGTCGCGATCGTTGACGAGGATGCACCACCGCGCCCCTCGGGCCCGGGCCAACGTGCCCTCCACGTCGACGTCCACCCCTTCCCGCCTGGTTTTCTCCAGTTGCAAGCGCAGGTTGTCCGGTCCCCCGTCCGCGTGCCAGTGACGATAGGAATGGTGGTGCGGGTCGATGAAGGTGAAGGCGAGGACTCCCCCCGGCTTGAGCATGTCGACCAACTGCGGCACCATGTCCAGCATGTCGGCCTGGCGGTTGTTGGTGAACACCGAGTAGGCGGCGATGACGTCGAACTTCTGGCCGCCGCAGTCGGGGATCTTCAGGTTCGGGTCGCCGTGGGGATTGAAGAAGAAGTTGTACTTGTCGTAGAAGACCCAGTGGGCTCGCGGGTAGAGCTTGCGTCCCAGCTCGACGGCCTCCTTGATGATCTCCATGCACCAGTAGCGCTCTTCGTCGAGGGTCGCGGCGGGGTCCTGCAGCAGCGCGCCGACGTTGCCGCCGAAATCCAGGACGTCCTTGCCCCGCCAGTCCTTCTCGCCCAGCTCGTGGGCAAAGTACTCGAAGATCTTTTCCCTGGGTTGGAGGAACGGCCTTTCGAGGTCCGGACGGACGTAGCCGTTCGAAGGATAGCCGGCAATCACCTCGAGCATCACCAGGGCCCCGTGCGGCAGGGGCGCCTGCAGCACCGTGCGGGCGGGATTGCACACCTTCCGGTCCTCCGGCAGCCAGTCGATGTACAGGGAGTCCACCTGCTTGAAGTCCTTCATGTCCGCGAGGATCAGGGTCGACTGGAGAATGTCCCCTGGAGAGCAACCGGCGGCGCTGAGAACCGCGCCGATGTTGGAGAGCACCCGCCGGGTCTGGGCCTCCAGCCCGTCCTCCAAATCGCTGGTCTTCGGGTTGCGGCCGGTCTGGCCGGTGACAAATACCAGGTTGCCGTGGCGAATCGCCTGGCTGTAGGTGCCGGTGGCTGGCGGCGCCCCGTCGGTCTCGATTCGGATCTTCTCGGTCATCTCCAGTCCTTTGGCCCAGGTTTGACGAGTGCGCACAATTTGAAGGCGTAAAGTATAATCTGCCTAGCGTGCGGTTGCAAGCCCGGGGTCGTCCGGGTCACAGGCCGGAAACACGCGTCGGCCCCGCCGGTCCGGCGCCTGCTTGGGGAACTGATCTCGCGGTCCGAGGGGCCGCGCAAGGAGCTCACTTCCTGGCCTCGTTCTATCTTTTGAACGAGACCTCGACGAAGCGCTTGCCCGCCATGAAGGATCCGCTGTGCTTCGTGTTCCCGGACGGCAACGTGACCACCACACGGCCGCACCGCCAGGGGCTCCTCGCCTACCGGGAGGACTACGTGCTGGAGGTCCTGACTCGGAACCGGCTGCAGCCCGAGCCGATCGAGTACGGCTCCTGGGAGCCCTGGGAAAACGGGCTTGCCCAGGACTTCGTCGTGGCCACGGCCGGCTAGCGCCGAAACGGGTGGCCGTCTCGGGTGGCCCCAAGACGGGCCGGCAAGCCGCGGACACGCGCCACTACGTTCAGCGGTGGGAGTCGAGCTGATCCAGGTCGGCGTGATGGAGCCAAAGGGAAAACTCGACGTGCCGGGCCATCCCGTCGGCCACCGACTGGGTGGGGGCCTCCTTCTGGACCTTGAAGCGGGAGTGCCGTTGCCGGCCGCGAGCCAGGACGACTTCGTGGTGTCCCCGGCCTTGCGTCACGTCGGCCGCGAGGTATCGGATGGCGTACCCGATCCGGGGACCCGTCGATCGGTTGGGATTCGAGCCATGGAGCATCAGCGCGTGGTGCAACGACATCTCCCCGGCACGCAGCACGACGTCGACGGCCTTGGATTCGTCGTGGCCTCCCTTGACCGTGTTGCCGGTTCCCAGCATGTTGTCCTCGTGGTAGATCTCCACGTGGTCCAACAGCGTCAGATGCGTGCCGGGCTGGACCCGCAGGCAACCGTTCTCCACCGTGCTGTCGGAGAGCGCGACCCACGCCGAGACCAGGCGCGGCTGCGACAATTCCCAGTAATTGCTGTCCTGGTGCCAGGAGACGAAGCTCTTCGCCGCCGGCCGCTTGAAGAAAAGCCCTGACGAATGGACCAGGATGTCCGGTCCGATGATCCTCTCGACGACGTCCAGGATCACCGGATGCGTGCACAGCGAATGCGCCCATTCAAAATTGAGATGGCACTCCCCGTCCATCATGACGGGGCGCTCACCGGGGGCTACGGGTGGCGCGGCCTCTAGCAGCGCTCGGTCCAGCTCCTCCGCGGCGGCGCGATATCGCGCCACCTCAGCGGAATCGAGGACTGGTATAGGGAAGAGCACGCCGTCTTCTTCATAGCGCCTCACGTCGGAATCGGTCAGGGAACGGGGTGATTTTACAGAGCTCATTGGTTGGGATCCTCCGCCTCTCGCACCAGCGGCACGACCTCGCGGCCGAACCGCTCGACTTCTTCGATGTCCGGGTACCCGGAGAGGATGAACTGCGTCACGCCGATGCGCCCGTAGGCAAGGAGCGCCTCGGCGATTTGCTCCGGCGTTCCCAGGAGGGTCGTCCAGACCGGGCCGCAGAAGGGCACCATCCCTGTCCACAGGCAGGGGCTCAACCAGTCCTCGGAGGACTCCCACGCCTCCTGGTACATCTTGGAATCGTCGCGGGCAAAGCCCTTGCGCTCCCACATGCGGTCGCCGCCGCCCTGCCGTTTCATCGAATTGGCGGTGGCCACCGCTTCTTCCCGCGTCGGCCGGCACAGCACGCACATGCGAAGGCAAACCTCGAGGCCCTGCTCGCGGCTCTGGGCGACCAGGGGCTCCAGGGACTCCACGGTGTCGGCCACGCGCAGCAAACAGGAGCCGTTGGAGCGCGCCAACGCCTCGGCCGGTTCCGAGTGGCCGGAGACGTAGATCTCGGGCACCGCCCCCGGTGCCCCGAAACGGGTGAGGATCTCTCCCTGCTCGACGCGGTAGTGCTTGCCGTCGAAGTCCACCTTGCCGTTGCCGCGCCACAGGGCCCGGCACAGGGTGACGAACTTGTCGGCCCGGGCGTACCTTTGGTCGTGCTCCAGGAAGTCGCCGTACGCGAAGGACTCGGCCTTCGAGCTGCCGGCCACGACGTTCCAGGCCACCCGCCCCCCGATGAGAGCCGACAAGGTGTTCATCTGGTGGACGAAGAGGGCCGGCTCGATCAGTCCCGCGCGGTAGGCCACGATGAACTTGAGCCGCTGCGTGGCCCGGCCCAGGGCACAGGCGACGAACATGGGGTCGGGCTCGTGCCGGCTGAACGAAATGAGCACCGAATCGATCGTGGCCGCTTCCGCCGCGCGCGCGAAAGGCAGCCAACTGTCGACATCGGGTTGCGCCACCGGCGAGCCGTTGCTCGTCTGGTCGATGCGGTAGCGGACCGTCGCCTCGGGCGTTTTCGCTATGGCCGTCTCTCCGGCCAGGGGAAGCATCCAGTGAAATCTCAGGGGCGGCATCCTCAGCTCTCCTTCCTGCAGGTCGTGGCCTGCTGTCCTCCGGCCCTGCTAGCCTCGAGCTACCGCCGCGACGACCTCGGCCTGGACCAGCGCTCCATCCGGAAGGGCCGCGGCGTACGCCGTACAGGCTGGCAACGGGACTTCCTCCCGCGGCGGCAGCCACGCGGCGTAGATCACGTCCACCGCCTTGAACAGGTGGATGTCGGCGAAGACCAGGGTCACCATGAGGATGTCGGCTTTGGTGCTCCCGAAACGGTCCAGGATGGCGTCGATCTTCGCCACCAGGGCGTGCGTCTGCGCCTCCAGGTCGTCGGGGAGCACGCCGGTCGCCGGGTCGCGTCCCGTCTGGGCCTTGAGGAAGAGCAGGTCGCCGAAGCGGGTGACTTCATCGCGGTAGTCGGAATCAGCCAATGCCATTCTGGCCTCCAAGGAGAAAGCTTGTCGAGGATACCATCCTAACACCTGGAAAAGGGGGTTGCAATCTCTGAAGGGTTTGCAATTTCTGATTTGCGACTCTATAATAGAGGCATAGAGGATCCCTGACCGCGTCCGGGCCTGAGGCCGTCTCCAAGGAGACCGTCATGCAGCTCCGCCAGACCGAGATCGACCAGTTCCGTGAGAAGGGGGTGCCACCACTCCCGTGGCGGTATACGTAAGTCATGCGCTATCACCTATGGCAATATTAGGAGAAAGACGATGACGACAGACACCCAGGCACTGACCTCCGAACAGATCGCCAGCTACCAGGAGCTCGGATATCTCGACTGTCTACCGGTGCTATCCGAGGACGAGGTGCGAAAGTACCGCGCCGCCATAGACAAAACGTGCGATGCGCTCGGGGGACACGTCACGCGGCTGGACGACCCCCACATCTACTTCCGCTGGGCGTGGGAGCTGAGCATGCATCCGCGACTGGTGAGCTATTTACAGCAGCTCCTGGGTCCGGACATCGTGCTCGCGCTCACCAGCGTGTTCTACAAGCACGGTCACACAGGAGCGTTTGTCGACTGGCATCAGGATGGGGTCACGGAGGAAATCATCGACGGTCGCATCCCGTCGGTCTGGCTCGGCATCACCGAAGCCACCGCCGAGAACGGGTGTCTTCGAGTCGTGCCGCGGTCGCAACACGTGGGCCTCATCCCACACCAGACGCACCCCGAGCCGGAACAGGCCCCTCGTCCGGGATGGGCCCAGGGTCACGCGCTGGGAGACGAGCTTCTCCGGCGTGTTCACCAGTCTTCCGCCGGGTCTCGATCCACCTCATGACGTCGTCATGCGTGCCGGAGAAATGAGCGTGCACCACCCCGTGGTCTTCCATGGCTCGAACCCGAATCAGAGCGACGGACCGCGCATCGGGCTTTCCTCGGTCTACTCCGCGACAGCCGCCCTCAAAAAGCAATCCGCAGCAGCACCAGGGAGCACCCAAACACCATGGGGATGGAGTGCCGTCGCTGTGGTGTGTGGCGTTCCGCCGGCCGGCGTCGAGCTCCTCGCCGAACCTCCGCAAGCCCCTTTCGAGGACGAAGTCGCCGCGTACCGTGCCAGCGGGTACCAGATTCACCACTGACCAGGTCCGCTGAGCTTCCTGGCTTCCAAGTCGAAGAAGCTCAGATGCTTGCCAAGCGTCCGCCGTCGACGACGAGGCTCACGCCGCGCACGTAGGAGGCGGCATCCGAAGCGAGGAAGAGGATGGCGCCGGCCAGCTCGTCGACGCGCCCGATGCGGCCTTCGGGCACGCCGGCCACCCACTGGCCGCGCAGCTCCTCCGGCCGGCGGCCGCTCGCCTCGGCGAGCCGCTCGACCACGATGGCCAGGCGCTCGGTGTCGACGAGTCCGGGCAGGACGTTGTTGACCGTCACCCCCGGCGGCAGCTCGCGCGACAGGGTCTTGGCCCAGGCTGCCACCGCGGCGCGCACGGAGTTGGAGACCCCGAGTCCGGCGAGAGGCTCGCGGATCGAGGTGGCGAGCACGTTGACGATCCGGCCCCAGCCCGCTGCCACCATGCCAGGCACCAGGAGCTTCGCCAGCAGGTGGCTGGCGTAGAGGTGGCGGCCGAACGCAGCGTCGAAGTCCTCCTCGCCGACGTCCATCAGGGCTCCGGGCAAAGGACCGCCGGAGTTGTTGACCAGGATGTGGACGGGACCGTGGGTCTCGAGGAGCCCGCGCACGGTCCCGGCGAGGGCGGCGCGGTCGTCGTGGTCGGTGACCACGAAGCGCGCCGCCGTGGCGCCAGCCGCGCGCAGCTCGTCGACCGTGGCGCAGAGAGTATTCACGGAGCGCGCCAGCACGGTGACCTCGGCACCGTTCGCGGCGAGTATCCGGGCCGCGGCACGGCCGATCCCCAGCTCGCACCGCAGACCAGGGCGTGGCGCCCCTGGAGGCAGAAGCGATCAGGCATAGCTCTCCCGCTGGCAGACCGGCGGGCTCCACCTCAAGAGGCCGCTCCTCTACAGGGCCTCTCCCGCCTCGGGTCTCGCCGTTCAAGCACTTGACAAACCCAAGTAGGGTGGCACATTCTCGGCAGTGGAGCAAGCGTTTCTGACATCTTGCAATTTGCAATCTCTGCGATCTCAGGGGGTCGGCGGCTCGCCACGATCGCCGCCTTGAGGTCTTACTTAGAGGGCCAGCTCATGAACGTGAAGACGACGTCCACGATCGACAAACCCGCCATCCACGGCGGCCAGCCGGTGCGTCGCCGGCCCTTCGCCAGGACCTGCTGCGGTGGTCCCGAAGAGAAGGCGCTCCTCCTCGAGTGCCTCGAGAGCCAGCACTGGTCCACCTTCCGGGCCGGCTCCGACGGCCACGACGTCAGGGAGATCGGCGTCCTGACTTCGGCTGCGGCCGCGGCCTATCCTTCGACCGAGTTGCGTTGGCTCGGCGGCCGGTTCGTGCGCCGCCTCGAGGCGCAGTTCGCCGAGTACGTCGGCGTGGAGTTCGCAGTTTCCGCCAACTCGGCCACTTCCGGGCTGGTGATGGCGCTTGAGGCGCTCGGTTTGGGTCCCGGTGACGAGGTGCTGGTGCCTTGCATGTCGTTTCACGCCACGGCCACGGCGATCCTCGCCGCGAACGCAGTACCGGTCTTCACCGAGGTCAAGGATGGGACCTTCTGCATGGACCCCGCCGACGTCGAGGCCAAGATCAGCGAGCGCAGCCGGGCCCTCATGGTCGTCCACCTGGGCGGCAACGCCGCCGACATGGACGCCCTCATGGCGCTCGCGGGCCGCCACGGCCTGGCGGTGATCGAGGACTGCGCCCAGGCGCCGGGCGTACGCTACAAGGGACGCCAAGTGGGCTCGATCGGCCACATGGGCGTCTTCTCCCTCACCGAGACCAAGACCATCACCTGCGGCGAGGGCGGTGTGGTGACGACGAACGACCCGGCGCTCGCCTTGAAGCTGAGGCTCCTGCGCAACCACGGCGAGGGGGTGGTCGAGGAGAGCTGGGGCGACGAGGAGCTGGCCAACCTGGTCGGCCTGAATTTCCGGCTCACCGAGCTCCAGGCGGCGGTCGCCATCGCCCAGCTCGGGAAGCTGGAAGAGCGCAACCAGGTGCGGCGCGACAACGCGGCGTACCTGGTCCAGCGGCTCGCCGGGCACCCCGCGCTGCGGCCGCCCGAGATCGAGCCGGGCACCGACGACGCCTGCTACATCCTGAAATGGCGCTACCGGCCCGCGCCCGGCATGCCCGACCGCGACGCTTTCGTCGCGGCCGTGGAGGCGGAGGGAGTCCCCCTGTGCGCCGGCTACACGCGGCTGCTCTACCAGAACCCGGTCTTCAGCCGGCGCGGCACCGTCCGCCCGGCGGCCTGCCCGCGCTCCGAGCAGATCAACCGGGAATTCGTCTGGTTCGCCGCCGTCCACCCGCCCAACACCCGCGAGGACATGGACGACGTGGTCGAGGCGATCGACAAAGTCCTCTCGTGGCCGGGCTTCTAGTGCGGCTGCGCGGAAGGCCGTCCCTTCGTGGGATCGAGCTGCTTGTAAAGTGTTCTGAACGAGACCGGCACGACGGCGGCCCAAGAGGAGACCTTCGATGGCGAAGGAAGCAGAGCGGATCAGCGACCGCATTTCCCAATTCCGATACTTCAACAAGCAACTGGGCCGGCCCGACTGGACGGGAAAGAAGGTGCTCGATTTCGGTGGCAATATCGGCGGATTCCTGAGCGGTGCCCATGCCCAGCGGAAGATCGACTCTCGGCTCTATTGGTGCCTCGATGTCTACCGTCCCGCCCTTGCCCAGGGACGTCGCACGCATCCCCACGCCCATTTCGTGCACTATGACCGCTACAACTCGGAATACAACCCCACCGGCATCCCGGGCCTGCCGATCCCCGACCTCGGAACGCAATTCGACTTCATCCTGGCATTCTCTGTCTTCACCCATACCGATGCCAGCGAGATGCTGGAGCTGGTGGAGCAGCTCCAGACCCGGCTCGCCCCCGACGGCGTTCTCGCGTTCACTTTCTGCGATCAGAGCTACCCCGCCTTGCCCCCGAACAAGGGTCTGCGGAAGATGCTGATCGCGCACCAGAAGATCGAGCCGAACCTCGACATCGAGCGGCTACTCGCCGAGGCCGCCGCGGCACGCTGGTGCATCTGGGCAGACGGCGTGCTTCACTGTGAGCCCGGGGGCTCGATTTCTCAACTCGTGAGGCGCGGCCAACCGTTTGAATCGTATGATGCGTTTTACACGCCCGAGGCGATGCAGAGTCTCTTTCCGCAAGCCCGGATCCTTCCCCCGGTGCCCCCCGAGTGGCAGCATTGCTGCGTCCTCAGCCCGGGCGGCGCGCCGAGCTGAGGATGCTCAACCGGTTGAGCCCCTGCCTGTGGAGAGGCTATCGCTTGCTGGACCACCCGCCCACGGTGTTGGCGTGGGTCCTGCCGCGTCTACCCCTGCCCGTCCCATTCGCCGGCGGCAGGGGCCGATCCAGAGGAGCCTGGAGCAAGGCCGAGGCGGCCTACCGGTCGGCGCCGCGAAACCGGCCGACCACCGGGTTCTACACCCGCAGTGTTATCATCGGGGTCAGCGCAAATCCCCACTGAGGGACCCGGCTTCACCCTGCTCGGGTGGGCCGTGGTTCTCCCTCTCTCGGAAAGGAGTCCGCCGCCATGTCACAACCCAGGAGGTGGGCCGGCATCTTCGCCGCCGCGCTGACCCTTGCGGCCGGTCTGGCCGTCGGCCAGGAGAGCTCCCCGGCGCCGGTTGCGATCGACCCGCCGGCTCCGCCGGGCTCCTCTCTGCCGGTCCTTGCCGTCGAGGGGCCCACCACGGTCAACCGGGAGCACGAGGTGCTGGCGACGTGGCTCGAGCCGGGCGGACGGCTGCGGTTCGCGCGCTTTTCGCGGGGGGCCTGGGGTCCGCCGGTCACCGTCGCCGAGCAGGTTTCGACACTCGATCCGGCGGATGCGCCGTCCCTGGCGGTGATCGAGACCCACGGGGTGCGGCGCACGCTCCTCGCGCGCACGGGGGACGCGGTCGCCCTCTCCGGCGACGGCGGGCGGAGCTGGACCCGCCTGCCCGCGCCGCCCCTCGCCTTCGCTTCGTTCGCCGGCGGGGAGGAGGGGGCGTTCGCCTTCTGGCTCGACCCCGCGGCCGACGGTTCCGCCAGGCTCCTGGGCACCCGCGTCCTGGAGGGTGAAACGCTGCTCGACCCCCGGGCGGCGGCCGGCGCGGGCACCGCGGCCGCCATGACCTGGGACGGTCCCGTCGTGGTGTACCAAGCCGGGAGCGCCGGGAAGGAGAGGGAGATCGCCCTCGTCCGCCGCCAGGAGGCCCGGTGGACCGTACCGGGCCGGGTCAACGGCGAGGAGTGGCGCCCGGTGGCAGGGCCGGCGGGCGGCCTGGACGTGGCGGCCGAGCGGCGCATGGTGACCGTCGCGTGGATCGCCGGGACGCCGCGCGGGCCTCGCCTGGCCGTGGCCTTCTCGGGCGACGCGGGCCGGACGTTCGGTGCTCCCGTCGCCGCGGGCGCGCCGGACGATCCCGTGCCGGCGGGCCCGGTCGCCGTAGCCCTCGACGAGGACGGCCACGCGCTGGTCCTCTGGACGGCGGCCGCCGGAGCCAGCGGAGCCGCCGCCCTCCACCTGGCTCGCGTCGCGCCCGACGGCCGGCAGGGCGAGCCCCTGACCCTCGCGACCGCCTCGTCCGCCCCGGCGCTGGGCCGGCCGCGGCTCGCCCGCGCCGGCGGCCAGGTGGCGGCGGCCTGGACGGAGGCCGGCGCCGGGGACACTCCCGGGCGCGTGCGCGCCGTGGCCGTTGCGCTTGCAACTCTCCCGCCGCTCGCCAGCCCTCGCCTCACCCAGCCCGCCCGTGCCGGGGGAGCGGCCGAGGCCTACACGGGGCGGGGACGGGTGGGGGATGCCGTGCCGGGCTTCAAGCTCGTCTCGCTCCAGGGGGACAAGGTCTCTCTCCCGTCTCTGCGCGGACGGCCCGTGCTGCTCAACCTGTGGGCGACGTGGTGCCTGCCCTGCATCGAGGAGTTCCCCGAGCTGGCGGCGCTCCAGGAGCGCCACCGCGGCGAGGGGCTCGCGGTGGTGGGGGTGAACGTCGATGCGGCCGACCGGATCGACCGGGTCAGGAAGTTCGTTGCCGACCGCAAGGTCCCGTTCGCCGTCTGGCTCGATCCCAAGATGAGCATCGCCGAAGCCCTGCGGGTGCAGACCCTGCCGGCGACCTTCGTGATCGATCGAGAGGGGCGGATCGTGCTGCGCCGCGACCTGCAGCTCGAGGCCGGCGACCGCGAGCTCGCCGAGGCGATGCGGCGTGTGCTGGGCGTCGGACCCGCAACGCCCCGGTGAGCCGGCTGCGCGCCGAGTCACGGCAGCCGGGGACGAGAAGCGGGGATTGTAATCCCTCGCGCGAAGAAACGTCCCTGCGGGACGGAATCGGACCGCGCCCGCAGGCGATGCCGGAGCAACGTCCCACGGGGACGTCGTAGCCGAGCGGAGGATTTCAATCGCTCGCGGGTTTGGCTCCCGCGATCTTCGCGGCTTCCTTGGCTTTCTTGGCTTTCTTGGCTTCGCGGGCCTCCTTGGCTTCCTTGGCTTCGCGGGCCTCCTTGGCTTCGCTCGGACCGAAGGCCAGCTTGAGCAGCCATTTCTTGCCGTCCTTGGCAAAGAGCTCGTGCCGCGGCTCCTTGCGCAGGTGAGCGGTCAGGCGGGCGACGGCTTCGTCGAGGCCGGTGTCGAACATGGCCTGCCCTTCGGCGGGGTCGACCTCGGGCCGCCGGCCGGCGCGGAACGAGTCCCGGACGCCGGCCACCGCACCGGCCGCGGCGGTGGTGAATTCCTGCCCCCCGGACCCCTTGAAGCCGAGGAACTGAGCCGTCTTCTCGATCACCTTGCCGCGGTACTCGGCGACCGAGATACGGTTGGCGCGTTCCCAGGTCTGGAGCTCCTCGATCTCGCGCCAGAGGTGCCGGTGGTCGCGCACGTCCACCGTCTTGAGGCCTGGGATCCCGGGCGTCAGCTCCGGTGCCGCCCCGGAGGCCGCCTTCGCCTCCGCCGGCGGCGCGGCCGAGGCGGGCCCCTCCGCGGCGCCGGCCCCGTGCGCCGCGAGGAGGGCCGTCAACAGGTACGTCTCGAATCGCCTCATGGCAAGGTGCCTCCTTCTCCCGGGAGATGGCCGATCGTGCCCTCCTGGCCCGCCTCGGGCGCCATCCAGACGAGGAGGCGGGCAATCTGGCGCGGATCGGAGAGCCCCGGTGTCGCGCCCCACCAACCCCTGGGCTCGTTGCCCATCTTCACCGTCCCGACGTGGTTGTTGAGGTCGGCGTCCAGCTCCGGGTCGCTCCAGGCGAACCCGAGGTTCTGGCGCAGCGTCTCCAGGTCCTCGGGGTTGCCGGTGAGGAACAGCCACCCCGGGCCGGTGCCGAACCGCTTCGCGTAGTCCGCCAGCATCGCCGGCGAGTCCTTCTCCGGCTCCAGTGACAGCGAGTAGAACCAAACGTCTTTTCCCATCCGGTCACCGAGCAGCTTTTGAACCTTCACGAGGTTCTGGGTGATGCCCGGACATTTCCCCTTGCAGTTGGCGTACATGAAGTTGATGATGACGATCTTCCCCTTGAGGAGGTCGTCGTAGAACCGGACGGTCTTGCCTTCGTGGGTCCGCAGCACCACGTTCGGGAAGCGTTCCGCGAACGGGTTCGGACTGCCGGACAGGGCAGCTTCCTGCGCCTCGGCGGCGGCCGCCGGAACGGCCGGGGCCGCCGCCGCCCCGCCCTGCGCGCGGGACCAGCCCGCGCCCAGGGTGGCGGCGACGACGACCACGGAACCGACCGCGGCGAGGGAAGCCTTCAGCTCAAGGCTCCGCCACGCATGCGACTGCATGGTTGACGACCTCCCAGAGAAGCATCATGGCATGGTCCTCGTGCACCGTGTTGTGGCAGTGTATGGGGTACTCGTTCAGCCAGTCGCGATGCCTCATGGTCAGGGTGATGGAATCTCCGGGGCGCAGCAGCGCCACGTCCTTTCTCATCCGCTCGAAGTCGGGCGGCGTCGCGTCGTCTTTTACCTCGAACTGGTGCTCCTCCAGGTGGATGTGGATGGGGTGCTCCCAGTCGCGGGAGGCGTTGACGAGGGTCCACCGCTCGGCCGTGCCCTGCTGGACCTCGAAGCGGGGTAGGAAGTTGAAGAACTGGCCGTTGACGGTCCAGCCGCCGAGTTGGTTGTCGAAGACGAAGGTGCGCTCGCAGGCGATCTCGCTGTCCGGGATGGTGGGCTTCTGGCGCATCACCGCCGGGATCCGGCTGGGATCGGAGACCGGACCGGTGACCACGCGGAACTGCATGACCTTCAAGGCGAAGTCGGAGTTGCATGGGAAGGAAGACGCCGGTGCGCCCCTTGCCGCTCGTCTGGTCGGCGATGTCCATCAGGTTGATGCGGTCGCCGTTATGGAACTGGCTGAAGTCGATCACCACGTCGTAGCGCTCGGCGGGTGCGATCGTCACGTTGCTGACGCTCAATGGGTTGGTTCAGCAGGTTGCCGTCGTTGCCGATGATCGTGAGGTTCGTCGCCGTATTGTTGCTCGCGCACTCCCGCCCGCCGCTGCCCACCGGACAGGTCTTGAAGGTGAAGATCCGGGACGGGCCGTTGATCACGATGCGGAACCGGTACTTGCGCTGCTCGACGTTCATGTAGGGCGTGACTGCGCCGTTGACGACCACGTGCTCGCCCAGGAAGCCGTCGAGGTTGAAGGGGTCGAACTCGAGCTTGTGGGTGATGGGGTTGAACTGCTTGTCGGACACCGCCAGCACCACGTCGTACTTGCCGCTTGGCAGGCGGAACGCCCCAGGACGGGAATCCGTCTCGTTGTTTGAGTCGAGCTGGTCGAAGGCCAGGAAGTTGCCGATCAGCCCCTTGTAGGTGTTCTGCGAGGTGAAGTCGGCACGGTGGTCGTGGTACCACAGTTGCCCGAGCACCTCGCGCGGGTCGCCGCCCGCCGGAGACATCGCGTAGTGGTGGTCCAGGTACCGGCCCCGGTCGTAGAACATCAGGGGGCCGCCGTCGCTCTCCGGCGCGGAGTGGAAGTTGTGGAGGTGGGTGCTGATCTGGGGGATGCCGAACCCGTCGTTGCCGGGGAATCCGGACGGCAGGTTGTTGTGGATGCGCACCACGATCGGGCTGCCGTACTGCTCGCGGAACGTCGGCCCGGGGCTCCACGTCTGCCCGGCCTTGTTGCCGTAGCCCCAGATGGTCGAGGTTTGCTGCAGCTCCGGATGGTACAGGTGCTGGAAGGCCCGCGCGTACATCTCGTACAGCTTGACCGGCGGGAACTGGGCGAACTTCTGGAGGGCGCGGTCCGGCGGCCGGTTGGCGCCGGGCTCACCGGGATAGAGGTTGCAGCCGTCGTTGGGATCGCTGGAGGGCCGAATCTCCGCCTTGCAGTTGTCGTTGGGATCCACGGCCGGGACCAGCGACGACACCCGGACCACCTGATCGGCGTCGGGGGGCGTGGGAAGCGCCTGGACGAACGGCGTCAGGGCGAGCTTGGGAGTCGCGCACAGATCGCCGGTTTGTCGCAGGCATTGGAAGTTCTGGAGGAGGTCGCCGTCGACGGCCGGAAGGGCCACGGCATCAGCAGTCACAGACCCCCCTCGGGGGTCGATGAGGAGCGGGCAGGCGACGTAGGGAGGCCCGTCCAAGGCCTCGTTCTTCACCGTGAGCGGATCGTCTGGCCGGGCCGGATTGCCTAAGCTGTCCACATGGCGGCGGGCGCGCACCTTGACGCACACCTGGCCGCCCACCTGCGAAGCCACGCCCGGGATGTCGCCCCGGGGATCGGGGTTCGGCAGCCCCGCCGCTTGGAACAGCTCGCCGGGGAGAACGGTCTCGTTGGACCCCTGGCCGGCGATCACGTCGGGCCCGGCTACGTCAAGAATCTCCCGTATGCGCGTGAGAATGGGAGTGCCGTCGGTGTCCAGGCCGTTGCGGGCCGCGAGCTCCGCCATCTTCGCCTGGCACTCCGGGGTGTTCTTGTCCGGGCCGTCCCAGGTCACGAACAGGAAGCGCCAGAGCTGCAGCGGGTTGAAGGTCAGATACGCGTTACCGGTGTCGAAGACGGGGGGCTGGCGCCGGTTGCACGCCCTCGAGTCGAGGAAGTCGAAGGTGGTGCGGGCCGAGTTGCAGCCCGGCACCCGGCTGTTGTAGTCCCGGGCACGGGGGAAGAAGAACACGAAGGAGAAGTCGGCGCCGCCCTGGGCGTTGGGGTCGGTGAAGGCGCTCTCGAAAAACATCGCCGGGAAATCGGGGAGGAACAGCATCTCGCCCGCGGCATTGAACCCCATGTCGTGGAGTGCGGATGCGGGTGTTGTCGCGGAACCGGCTGTCCGGCGCCGTCCCAGAGGCGACGAAGGCGTCGCCTATGCCGCGGTAGAAGGCGCCGAACCGGCTCTGGTCCGTGGCGCCCTTCTCCTGGTTGCGTATGTCCTGCGCGTTGACGCCGTTCGCGGCGTAGAAGGCGTCCGAGAACTGGAAGCCAGGCCCCCTCCCCACCTTCGAGCCGCTCTGCGTGAAATCCGCCTGGCCGGGTGCGAAGACGTCCCCACCGATCGTGTTTTGGGCATGCGCGAAGCCGCCCGCGGCCAATAGCCACGCCAGGCCGCAGGCAGCGAGCGGGGCCGCGCCCCGCCAACCGGACCTTCTCATTCTCATTTCGGACCTCCTCCTTGGTTTGACCTGACCCGAACTATCCGGGCAGGTTCCATCCCCAACGTACGACACGAAAAGATGCGGCCTCTTCCGGAGGCCGCAGACGGACTGCACCAGGATCCAGGAGGCGGCGCTGCCCCTCTGCGGGTCATAGTCGACGGCGTGCTGCCAGACCTTCCACGCGACCTCCTGGTAGACTTCCTCGGCTTCCCCTTCGGATCTACTACCTACTAAGGTGCTCGCATCCCACCAGATCGTGACAACGAAAATTCGATGGCGCGATCCTGCCAGCCAGCCATGCTATACTAAAACGACGTAGGTAGGTTATACGAAAACGGCGTAAAGTGGGCCTGGAGTGGCGCCTACGTGCTCGCAGGTTTATTGCGCGGTTTTCACGGGCTTGCAGCGTCCGCGCGCTCCCCCGTCCTTTCTACAACAAAACATTGCGAGGGACCCAACCCATGAGCTCTGTAAAATCCTCCCGTTCCCTGACCGATTCCGACGTGAGACGCTATGAAGAAGACGGCGTGCTCTTCCCCGTACAAGTTCTCGATTCCGCTGAGGTGGCGCGATATCGCGCCGCCGCGGAGGAACTGGACCGAGCGCTGCTGGAGGCCGCGCAACCCGTAGCCCCCGGTGAGCGCCCCGTCATGATGGATGGGGAGTGTCATCTCAATTTTGAATGGGCGCATTCGCTGTGCACGCATCCGATGATCCTGGACGTCGTCGAAAGGATCATCGGACCGGACATCCTGGTCCATTCGTCCTCGCTTTTCTTCAAGCGGCCGGGGAAGAGCTTCGTCTCCTGGCATCAGGACAGCAATTACTGGGAATTGTCGCAGCCTCGCCTGGTCTCGGCGTGGATCGCGCTCTCCGATAGCACGGTGGAGAACGGTTGCCTGCGGGTCCAGCCCGGCACGCATCTGACGATGCTGGAGCACATGGAGGTCCACCACTTTCTGCGACAACATCGCTGGGCCCCGGCAACGGTCTCGGAAGGCCACGAGAACCAAGATCGTCGAATCTTGCATGCGTGCCGGGGAGATGTCGTTGCACCACGCGCTAATGCTTCATGGCTCGAATCCCAACGATCGACGAGTTCACCGGAGCTCGGGTACGCCATCCGATATCTCGCGGCCGACGTGACGCAAGGCCGGGGACACCACGAAGTGGTCCTGGCTCGTGGCCGGCACCGAGTTCTCACTTCAAGATCCAGAGGAGGCCCCCACCCAGCGGTGGCCGACGGGATGGCTCGGCACGTCGCGTTTTCCCTTGGCCCGCGTCACGCCGAGCTGGGATCAGCTTGACGCCCACCGTAGAGGCCGGCCGTGGCCACGACGAAGTCCTGGGCAAGCCCGTTTTCGACCGGCTCCCAGGAGCCGTAGTCGATCGGCTCGGGCTGCAGCCGGTTCCGGGTCAGGACCTCCAGCACGTAGTCCTCCCGGTAGGCGAGGAGCCCCTGGCGGTACGGCCGGGTGGTGGTCACCTTGCCGTCCGGGAACACGAAGCACAGCGGGTCCTTCAGGGCGGGCAGGCGTTTCGTCGAGGTCGCGTTCAAAAGATAGAACGAGGCGAGGAAGCGTCCGCCCGGCTTGAGCACCCGGGCGATCTCCGCCACGTAGTGCTCGAACACCTCCGGTTGCAGGTAGCGAAACAGGGAGTGGGCCACGACCGCGTCGAAGCAGTCCTCGGAGTAGGGGAACCTGAACCGGGTCGGCTCCAGGACGGCGTCTGGGCCGTAGATCTCGTTGGCGATCTCGGCGAGGTGGACGACGAAGCGCGGAAGAGCGGAGGCCAGGTGCTTCTGCGCCCACTTCACGTGCTTGTGGTAGGGGTCGAACCCCTGGTATTCCAGCCCCGGACCGACCTCGTCGAGCAGAGCGAGGGCGAGCCGGCCCCAGCCACAGCCGACATCGAGGATCCGCCCCTTGGGTTCGAGCCCGAGACGGTCCCGGCACCAGACGGCGAGCTTCCTGCCCTCCTCGCCGACGACCGTCGTGGGCTCCTCCTGCGGGATCAGCGACTCGCCGACGGAGAACGCCGTCATCGGGATCTCCACCCGGGCCTCGACCGGACGGTCCCCGAAGGGCGCCAGGTCCAGCAGGTCGACCTGCCCCGGGTAGATGATCGAGACGAGGACCGCGTTTCTGGGATGGTCGATGCGGAACCGGCTGAAGGTGAACTCGGCGATGTTGGAGGCGTAGATCCACAAGTTTTCGCGTCTCTTGAGCAGCGCCGCGAACTCCTCGCTCTCGATGCCCAGCACCCGGCACTCCAGGGGCACCTCGGTGAGCAGCCTCTTGGTCCGGTCGAAGTGTTCCAGGGAGTAGCCCCAGCTCACCTCGAGCGTGCGCGGGTAGGACGAGCCGCGCTCGCGCGACAGCTCGCCGCGCTGCTTGAGCGCCAGGTTCTCGCGGATCGTCGCCTCGGCCTCGTTCTCGACGTCGTAGTCCTGGTGGGTCAGCCGAGCGAGGAAGTTCTTCTTGTCCGAGCTCCCGGCCCAGACCCTGCGCACCAGGTTGAAGTAGGCGACGGCGTGCGGGTTGATGTCGAAGAACGTGATCTCGGTCGGTTGCCAGCAGGTCATCAGGTTCAGCCCGTAGAGGCCGCCCACGGCGCTGACGAAGTGGATGTTCTCGCGGCGGCGCGGCTCGACGTCACGGTAAAATCTCTCGAAGACCCCGAATTCGCCGAAGGACCCGTCCTGGTAGCCGTCGTCGGTGCCATAGAACACCCCGGCCGGATCGAAGAAGATGCCCTGGTTGAAAGCGGAAGGTGGTGCTGTCGTCGGTGCTGTCGTCGTCGTCGGCATTGAGTGAGCTCCTTGCGCGGCCCCTCGGACCGCGAGAATCATCCTGGAAAGAGTGCGACCACCTCCATCATGACCCGTGCTCCGGCTGGCAGTGCCGCCGCCTGAAAGGCGGTTCGAGTCGGGTAGGGCGCCTCCCCGCGGTCGGGCAGCCACTGCGCGTACATCTGGTCGACGGCTTTGAAGTCCGAGAGGTCGGTGAGGATCAGCTTGACCTGGACGATACCCTCCCGGGAGCAGCCCGACGCGGAAAGGAGCTTGTCGACGTTCTCCAGCATGGTCCGCGTCTGGCCTGCGAGATCCTCGGCGAGCTTGCCGGTCTCATGAGAGAAGCCTGTCTGACCGGTCAGGAACAAGAAGTCCCCGGCGCGAATCGCCGGGGTGTAGGTCCCGGTGCCAGGGGGTACGGCAGTGGCGGCAATTTTTCGTTGCTTGCTCATGTCGACGATCCTCAAGCGTGGACCGTCATCGGCGCGTGAGAGTGCACGACCTCGTGCCGCCGGTTCCAATCGAGCAGCGGCCAGGGATCCACGTCGATGTCGCGCTGGGCCCCCAGCAACTGGCGGGCGACCGGATCCGCCCCGTCGAGATACCTGGGATCGACCGGATCGAGGTAGACCTCCGGCCTCATCCAGCGGTAGGCGTAGCCGTAGAAGACCTTCTTCGACAGCCGCCCGCTGCGGTTGGGGGTCGCGGTGTGGTAGGTGCGGTTCTCGAACAGCAGGGCGTCCCCCGCGGCCAGGGCGAGGTCGCACACCTCGTAGTCTGGCGGATCGACGGCCCCCTGCGGAACGGAGAGGGGAGAGCAGCGGCGATGACTGCCGCGCGCCATCTGGGTGAAACCGGAGCCGGGAGGCTCGAAGTCGGTCAGGCAGTAGGCGATCTTGATCCCCACCCGCGGCAGGTGGTCGTGCCCCAGGTCGGGGGCGACCCGCATGTCGCGGTGCCAGCCGCGCCGGAACGGCGGCAGGTCGGGAGCCTCGGGCTGCTTGCAGACCAACGAAGTGGAGTGCAAGTGGATGTTCGGACCGAGCAGTTGCACGATCAGCGAAGCGGTCGGATTCGAGACCAACCTCAAGAACGCCGGCTCCCGGAGCAGACCCGGGCGCAGGTCGAGGTCGTTGTACCACGGCTTGTTGTGGACCGGCGGTTGGGCCAGAAACTCCGCGGCCAGACGGTCGGTTGCTGCGTTGAGCTCGCGGACCTGGTTGGCATCGAGAGCGTTGCGAACCACCAGGAAACCGTCTTCCTCGAAGGATTGCCGCGCTTCAGGGGTGAGATTCTCGAATTTCAAGTCTGCACTCCTCTCCGAAAAAAGGGTTCTCAAGTCTCCGAAACCACAGCTCATCCCCGAAAGCTCAGTCCGGAATGAGCGCGATCACCTCCATCATCACCTTGGCTCCGCCCGGCAGTGCCGCGGCCTGAAAGGGGGTTCGAGTCGGGTAGGGCGACTTGTCGCGGTCGGGCAGCCACTGCGCGTAGACCTGGTCGACGGCTTTGAAGTCCCCGATGTCGGCGAGGCCCAGCGTGACTCTGACGATGTCCTCCCGGGAGCAGCCCGAGGCCGACAACACCGCGTCGATGTTCGCCAGCATGCGCCGGGTCTGGCCTTCGACGTCCTCGGCGAGCTCGCCGGTGTCGTAGGACCGGCCGGTCTGAGCGGTCAGGAACACGAAGTCCCCGGCGCGCAGCGCCTGGGCGTAGGTCCCCATAGCAGGGAGTGCGTTGGTGAAGATGTCGAATTTTTTGCTCATGTCGGCTGTGTTGGCTCCATACGTTCGGGTGGCGGCGTTCAAATCGCGGGCGCCAGCAGACAGTCGTCCGGCAGCGCCTCGAGCGGCGTGAAGTCGGTGTCGCAGTAAAACACGTCCCGGTGACGGTTGATCTCCTGGTTCTCGACCGAGTTGTAGAGGAAGTAGTAGATCCACCGCGACCAGGGCGACGCGTTCTGCGTCGAACCGTGGACGGTGAGACAGTCGAGGAACAAGACCGACCCGGGCGGCCCGATGAGGGGCACGATCCCCCCTTCCTCGACCATGTCCCGGATCGTGTCGTTGTCGATCTCCATGCGGTCGGGAACGGGCACATGGCCGCGCTTCTGGGAGCCCGGGATGAGCATCAGCGGAGCGTTGCAGGCGTTGATGTCGTCGAGGAACACGCCGGTCAGCAAGGCGTGGGGCTTTTGCATCCCGTCAAAGCGGTGCCATTGATTGAAGTCCTGGTGCCAGCCCCAGCCGCCGCCGAACCCCATCTTGGGGTTGAACCGGGACTGGAACACGTGAACCCTGCTGCCGAGCAACTGCTCGGAGGGGGTCAGGAGCCGCGGATGAAGCGACAGCCGGCGGAACGTGTCCTGGAAGAAGTGGGCTCCGAAGACCAGCCTCACCGCCCGCTTGTCGGACTCCTCGCGCAGCACCTCGGGGCCTTCGTGGGACAACAGGTCGGGGACAGCCCGACGCAGGACGTCCGTTTCCTCAGGAGAGAAGAGCGCAGGGAAAAAGAGATACCCCTGCTCGCGGAACTGGTCGATCTCGGTCTGGCGGAGCTGCATGCCGGTCTCCTTGGAGATACGCGTAGTATAGATCCAGTGGTTGCAATAAAGTATCGCTCACCAACTTCAACCCTTCGCCTGCGCAACGCCGAGCCCGTCGAGCCGGTGGCGGACCAGGTCTTGAATCTGCAGCGCGCAATCGACGAACCCCGCGGGGTC
Organism: Thermoanaerobaculaceae bacterium; assembly: GCA_963712665.1. Taxonomy (GTDB): domain Bacteria; phylum Acidobacteriota; class Thermoanaerobaculia; order Multivoradales; family UBA5704; genus DATARR01. The sequence goes on from CAVQIV010000001.1 coordinate 567,597, forward strand.
CTGACCGTGGGGATCGCCGATGTCCGCTTCCGGGTGCAGACGGTAGGATTTCGGCTGCGCCGCCGGAAACAGCGCCGCCAGCTCCCGCTGCTGCTCCTCGGTCATACAGAAGATGGCCTCGGCTCTCTGGGCCAGGTGATGGGTCAGGTTGCGAGACCGGTGCTCGAGGACCGGCAGGCCGATCTCTGCCAACGCCTGTTGCGCCTCCCCGGCCAGGGGCTCCCCCGGCCGCGCGGTCAAGCCGGCGCTGACCGCCTTGACGCCGAGCCTGTCCAGGGATGCGAGCGACACGCCGAACCGGTCGGCGATCTCGGCGTTGCAGATCGCCTGGGCCATGGGAGAGCGGGTGGTGTTGCCGTGGCACACGAAGACGAACAGCCGCTTCAGTGCATCGAGAGGGACCGGACGCACCAGGTGGCACGCGTGCGTGCTGATCATCATCCAGACGTCCGCCGCGACGTCCAGGCTGCCGGACTCGGTGAGGAGCGGGTCCAGACGAACGCGGAACTCGGCTCCGCCGCCGACGCGAGCCACCACCGCCGGGCCCGTGCGCTCGAGCTGCCTGATCCTTCCGGGGATCACGTTGCAGGCGCTGAGGATCGCCGGCGGCGAAGCCGAGACGAGGATCTCGCCGGCACGGATCCCCAGGCACACCTCCGAGCCGACGGCAGCCTCGGTCAACGGCGCCCGCAGCAGGATGGGAGTCCCGGTGAGCTGGCAGACCATGGTGCCTTCCTGCTCCCGCAGCTCGCGCACGGTCGCGTCGAAGAGGTTCTCGAATCCTGCCGGCTGCGCGAGCGCCGCTCGCGGCGGAGCGGGCATCACGTCCAACGGCAGCCCTTCCGCCACGATCCTGCCTTGCTCCACGGCAATGGCGCGGTCCCCCATGGCCAGCAGCTCGCCGTAGTCATGAGTGACGTAGAGGATGGGGATGCGGCGCCGATGGTTCCACCGCTGCAGGTCTTCGATGATGCGGACCTTCGTACGCTGGTCCAGGGAGGACAAGGGCTCGTCCAGGAGCAGGACCGCGGGCTCGGTGACCAGTGAGCGCGCCAGGGCGACCCGCTGCTGCTCGCCGCCGGAGATCTCCCGGGGTAACCGGCCGCAGAGGTGCGCGATCTGAAAGGCCTCCAGGATCTCGCGCATCCGTCGCTGCCGTTCCTGCACGTCCAGACGGCGGAGCCCGTACATGACGTTGTCCTGGACCGAGAGGTGGGGGAAGAGCGCCAGGTCCTGGAACACGAAGGCGACGCTGCGTCGCGCCGGCTCGAGCTTGATCCCCTGGCTGCGAATCGAAGAGCACCCGATCGCCGACCGCAATGCGGCCCTCTTCCGGATCGCAAAGGCCCGCGATGCAGCGCAGGATGGTCGTCTTGCCCGCACCGGAAGTGCCGACGATCACCGTCACGCCGGAGGCGGCGGCGAACGCGGCCTCGAGAGCTCGAAGCGGGAGAGCCGTTTGCGGACCCGGACGTGCAGCTCGCCGGCCGGCTCGAGCCCGTGACGCGTCGATGGCGGCGGCGATGAGCTCATGCCGCTTTCCTCCGCGCACTCCCGGGCACTGTGACGAGGCTTTCGGCGACGGCGAGGCGGCCGAGCAGCCGGGAGAGCGTCACCGCGACCGCGGCCAGCGCCACCAGGAGAACGGCCACCGGCAGGGCTCCCGTCAGGCCGTTGGCTTCGAAGCTCACCCACAGATAGACCGGCAGGGTGTGGGGGTTGTAGGCGACGATCATCGTGGCGCCGAACTCGCCGAGCGCGCGAATCCACGCCAGCGTGATGCCCGCCGCGATGCCGGGCCAGGCGAGCGGCAGCGAGATCCGCCGGAAGATGTGCCACTGGGAATCGCCCAGCATCGCCGCCGCCATCTCCAACTTGGGATCGACGCCGGTGAAAGCCACCAGCGAAGAGACGATGACGAAAGGAGAAGAGACGTAGAGTTGGGCGAGGACGATTCCCGCCGGATTGCTGGTGAGGGCGATGTTCCAGGTCGCCAGCGGACCGCCGACCGTGCCGTAAGGGCCGAACGTCAGCAGCAGCAGGATTCCTCCCGCGAGCCCCGGCACGACCATGGGCAGGAAGACGAGGCCGATCAAGAGCTGCTTGAAGGGGATGCGGCCGTGCGCGAGCACATAGCCGAGCGGCACGCCGAACAGCGTCATGATCGCGACCGTCGTCGCGGAGGTCAGAATGGAAGTGCGCAGCGCCTCCCCGGCCCTGGGATCGCGCAAGGAGGCGATCCAGCGCGGCCAGTCGGCGTGAAGCAGCAGGTTGGCGATCGGCAGCACGAGGTCGAGCAGGAGCAGGGCGCCGATGGCGCCGAAGATCAGCAGCGTCGGCCTGGGCCGTTGCTTCATGGCTTGTAGGTCCCAAAGCAAAGGCGCAGATCCGCTGGCACCTGCGCGCGGTCGCCGCCCACCCGGGGCGCGACGATCCCGAATCCGAATCTCTTCAGCAGCTCGGGCGAGGAGAGCAGGAAGCGCACGAACGCCTTGGCCGCAGCCGGGTCCTGCACCGTCTTGGGGATCGCCAGGGTGAAGAGGATCGGGGCACCGCTGACGCGCTCGCCGTTCGGGGGCGTATAGGTGGCCTGGGCGTAGAAACCGGCAAAGCGGGAGTCGCTCAGATTGATCTCGGGCGGGAAGCTGACGAAGGGCAGCTTGTAGGCGACGATCTCATGCTTGTAGAAGATCCCGGCGTCGAACTGTCCGGATTCGACGCGGGCCAGCAGGGAAACCTCCGGCAACACCTGAGCGGGGTTCAGCGCATCTCCCAACAGACCGGGAATTTCGGGCCGATGGTAATGCTTCCCCGCCAGGTTGAAGAGGAAGAGCGTGCGATAGCCCTTCGGGTCGATGGCGGGGTCTCCTCTGCCGAAGCGCACGCCGGGCTTCGCGAGGACCTCGTACCATGGCGTCTTGCCGGTCGCCGCCGCTGCGAAGTCGGCGGCGAAACGGCTCTTCGGGTTGTAGGCGAGCACGAGCTGCGAAGAAGCGAAGGTCGCGAACCACGTCACGAGGTTGCCGTTTTTGCTCCCCATGAGCACGCTTTCGTTGACCGCTGGATCGGCGCTGATGAAGACGTCCGGGCTCCGCAGATGATCGTGGATGAGGCGCGCGGCGCCGAGCGACCCATGCGCCTCGCCACTATAGGCAATGCCGGTCGCCTTGGCGAAGGCGGGTCCCACGCCGTTCTCCATGACCGTGGCGAGAGATCCCGCATACAGCACCGAAACCGAGCGGTTCTGAGGCGGCTCGGCGGCAGAGGAAAGCAGCATCGAGGTGGCGAGGAGGACCAGCCCGGCGGCCATTGCCGGCTTCATGAGCTTCATGCGATTGGTCCTCCTGTTGGTGAGGGGAAGAAGGTGTCGTGCAGAGAGGTGAGGGCCGCGACGCACTGGTCGGAGTCGACGTCGAAGCTCACTCCCGCGGTGCCCGAGAAGCGTGGCGTCAGCGGACCGCGGATCTGCGCTTGGGCCAAGGACTCGCGCATCTGCTCAACGAGTGCCGTAGCGGCAACGATGTCCTCGCCCACGGCCGCGACCCGCGGCGGTTCGTGATGCGCCACCAGCACGGTCACGCCCGCGGGGCCGCTGCGCCGCTGGACGAGGCGCGTGCGCCAGCCTCCGAGACCCTCAGGTAGCCCGATCTCCACCCGGATCGGCCGGTGGCGGAGCACTTCGAGGCACGTGCGGTGAACGAGCGGGCAGCCGTAGCCGCCGAGCATCTCCGCCTCGTTGAAAGACAGCTCGGGGACCGGGCGGGCGCCGGCGATGATCTTCGGGTCGCTGCTCATACAACCGGGCACGTCCTTCCACAGCTCCAGGGTCTCGGCCGCGAGGCAAGCCGCCGCGGCGCTGGCGGTGTCGTCGCTGCCGCCGCGGCCGAAGAGCACCACCCGCCCCGCGGAGGCGAGGCCGTAAAAGCCGGTGAGCACCAGTACCCTCCGGCGCAGCTCCGGCCGGATCGCGCGGAAACCCGCGGCACTGCCGGCGAGATCGCAGGCCCCGTTGCGGGCCGGGCCACAGGCGCGCAGGCCGAGGTCCTCGGCGGTGATGGCGCGGGCGTCGGCCCCGGCGCAGCGGATCGCCGCCGCCATCAGGTGGGCGGCGAGGCGCTCGCCCGAGCTCAGGATCCGTGTGTAGGTCCACTCGGAGAACACACCGCAGGGGCGGATCCCGTCGACCAGAGCCGTGACGTCGGACAGGAGGGCGTGGATCGCTGCGCCGAGAAGGGCAGACTGAGAGCCGCCGCCGATCCATTGGGCGACCGCCTCGTGCTGTTGGCGCAGCGTCTCGACAGCGCGGCCGCAGGCGCCGTTGGTCGACGGATCCGCCGCCAGCAAGGCCAGACGATCGAGCTGGTCGGTGACGCCCCAAAGCGCCGAGACCACCACCAGCATCGACTCGCCCTCGTGGCGCCGGCGGGCCACGAGGGCCGCGGCGCGTTCGAGGTCAGGAGCGCCGCGCAGCAGGCTCCCGCCGACCTTGACCACCGTGACTGGGAAAGCGCACGAGTCACCGCTTCGCGAAGCTAATCTTTCTCCGCTCACCACGCAACTCACCTCAGAAGCTGCCCATATCGGCAGTGCCCAACTTTTAGGGCCTGAGAGTGTACATCACCTCCACTAACAATGCAACCCTCACATTCGTGCCGTCGGTCACGTCCTGGCCGTTGATCCGGAGTTGGGAGAGCCCTGTCCGCCCGGCTCGCGGCGAGCCCGCTCCCTTGGGGGGATGATCCCCAGCAAACTGCGAAGGTGGTCCTCGACCAGAGCCGCGGCTCGGGCCAAGTCGGGCCCGTGGCGATGGAGGTAGACCGTGTCGGTCATGGGGCCGGCCCTTCAGGCGCCGAATGGGGTTCAGGGGGTCCCGGGTTCAAATCCCGGCGTCCCGACCAATTTCTCTTCCCCCGAACGGGCCTGGGACATTCCTGTTGGCTCAGAGATTCCTCGCCGCCCGAGCCGAGGAGGGCGACAGCCGAGGCGGTGTGGCCTCGCGAAGCATTACGGCCGCCAAGTGAGAGGTGCCGCAAAAAGTGGGGGCCAGAGCGGCGCTGGTCAAAGAGTTGCTCTGTACAGGATTTTCTGAGTGGCGGCGGGACACTGGCGGGACACTCTCGCCCAATTACTGCCGGCAAAAGGCAACAAGGCCACAACAATCTCCCCCGCCGAAACCACTGATGGCAGAGGAGCTTACGTGTTGGGAGGTGTTGACAAGTGTAGCCTAGTTCTACTTTGTCAGACTGGCTTGACCCGTCAGGGTCTTGATTTCGGGTACGCCAGGGGCGTAAAGTTCCGGTGGGGCGCCATCTCGACACCCACGGGAGACACCAGGGCTCCCAGCGCCCCACTTAAAGGGACGTAAGTCCAAGGAGACTACCGATGCCTCATCCCCGCTTGAAGGGATGAGGTTTCGGCTTCAGCAGTTCTCAAGTCGCTTTGAGGCGCACTTTCAGCGCTGGACACGCTCCGTTGTCCTGCAAGCCCAGATGTATCTGCAGGGCTTGATGCAGGCCAGCCGCAAAAACATGGAGCGCATGGAGGAAGTGGTGCCGGAGTGCGACTATCAGTCGCTCCAGCACTTTCTCTCCCATTCCGACTGGAAGGCTCGCGCGGTGCTGAATCAGGTGGCGGTGGAGGCGGACCACCATCTGGGTGGGTCTGCGGACTCCTGTCTGTTGATTGACGAGAGCTCTTTCCAGAAGAAGGGCGACAGCTCCGTCGGCGTGGGGCGGCAATGGTCCGGCCGGCTGGGCAAGGTGGAGAACTGCCAGGTGGCGGTTTTTGCCTCCCTGGCGCAGGGGACGTATTCGACCTTGATCGACACCCGTTTGTAACTTCCCCAAGACTGGACCGAGGACCCTGAGAGGTATCTGGCGGCCGGTGTTCCCCGGTCAGAGATCGAGTTCAAGAGCAAGTCGGATCTGGCCATCGAGATGGTTGTGCAGGCCCGCCAGAACGGTGTCCGTTTCAGTTGGGTGGGTGTCGATGGGGGGTATGGCAAGGAGCCGGCCTTTCTGCGTCGCCTGGCGGATCTGGGTGAGGTGTTCGTCGCCGAGGTGCACAAGGATCAGCAGATCTACCTGGAAGATCCAGATCCCCGTGTGTCCGAGAGGAAATCGTCCCGCGGCAGGAAGCCGACGCTGGCGCAGGCGCAGAGTGCCGGCCAGCGAGTGGACGCCTGGGCGGCAGCGCAGCCGGCAGAGCTCTGGCAGAAAGTCACGGTTCGTGCCGGCACCAAGGGAGAGATTCGCGTCGAGGCCCTACGGGGACAGGTTTGGCTGTGGGATGGCCGCGAGTCGAAGGCACGCCGCTGGTCTGTTGTGGCCATCCGGGAGTTGAGCTGTCCGGAGACGATCAAGTACGTATTGAGCAATGCCGCGGAGGAGACCTCGCTGGAGCGGTTGGTGCAAATGCAGAGGCAGCGGTTTTGGATCGAGCGCTCGTTTGAGGATGCCAAGAGCGAATGCGGTCTGGCCGACTACCAGGTACGCGGCTGGCGTGCCTGGCATCACCACATGGCGTTGGTGATGATGGCGATGCTCTTCATGCTGGAGGAGAAACTTTGCCACAAGCAGAGCCATCCGCTGCTGAGTTGTTCGGACATCGAGGTTCTGTTGGCTCACTTCTTACCCCGGCGCGACGTGACCGTCGCCGAAGTGGTTCGCCAGATGGAAGTCCGGCACGAGGCCAGGCAGAGAGCCATCGAGTCCGCCTATCGACGACAACAACTCGGCGATGCAGGGTAGAGCGCGCCATCGGCGAGTTGGCATCAGGTAGAGCCTCAAAAGAAGTTGTAGTCGGGCCCGGCGTTGAAGCTCCGGGTTGGGTCTCCTATGGCTTTGTGGGCAGGCCACAGCAGGCAGCGGTGCCGGGAACGAAAGGGGGGAACCAAGCTGGACCAGCGCGGCTCGGATCTTTGCGGCAAGTGCGCGGGATCGCTGTGGATTAACCGCGGCTGTGCCTGGAGGCGGCCCGTCGAAATCCTCCTCCATGCGCAAGCCGGCTCCAGACTGAAGTCGGAGGGGGACATCCCTATGGGAGAAGCGACTCAAAGCTTGTCGCCGTCCCGACCAGAAGAAGTAGGGATAGGGGAAGACACCGACCCCCGGGAGGTCCCGGGGGCCGGCGGTAGGACGGGACTCGAAGATCAGTCGATCTCTTCGCGAACCTTGAGCTTCAGGGGCTCGACGTTGCCGACCACGAACTGCCGGACGGTCTTGGTCTCGCCGTCCTTGGTGTAGGAGCGATTCTGGAAATGGCCGGTCAGCTTGACGCGATCCCCCTTGCGGAGCCTGAAGCAGACACCTTCCCAGTCGATGCAGTAGTGCCAGCGAAGCGGCTTGTCGTCGTAGCCACCGGTGGCGAGGGAGAAGGTGAGGAAGTTCCGCTCGGGAAGATCATATTCGCGCTCGACTACCTCATCGAGGATGGAATCGTAGTAGGTCGCGGTGCCGGTCTTGGCTGGGAGGCTGTGAGGCTCTGGATCGCCGCCGAGGTTGCCATAGAGGGAGAAGGTGGCCTGCTGGGTCTTCTGGGTCATGGAGTGTCTCCTTTCGTTTCTGGGTCCGTTTGTCACGTCTCGCCAAGACCCGAGGGGAGGAAAGGCTGGCTGTCAAGGCCGTGCGCAGCACGCCCGCAGGGTCTGCCTTGCGGCCAGCCGCCCCTCGGGTAAAAAGCGAGCGCAATGACGAGCGGTCCCAGAGACGAGTCGGAGTAGGAATCATGGTTGCCCATAACCCCCTCCACAGATCCGGACGAGCGGCTTTCCCGCATCCGGCTCCTGCCTCAGGTGATGACGCCAAGTCGCCTCAGGGGATAGGGATGATAGATGCGGGCCGGGGGCAGCCAGCGAGCGATAAGCCGCACCATCCGGTCCCAGCGGACGTGACCGTTCTGGCTGCGCCGCGACAGCGCGCGGTGCCAGAGCCAGCCCACCCGAGACCGGAACAAGCGCAACGCCGGGCTGTTGGTGGGCACCCCGTAATACCGCAGGTGTCCGCCAACCACCGAGCGAAGCCACTGGCCCACCACCGGAATAGGGTCGTGCATGCGTCGCCGCAACTCGGCTTTCACCTCGCCCAGCTTCGACTGCAACCGTTTACGAATCGTCTGTCGGCGCACCGTAAATCGTCCGTTGCTCCTCTTCTTCACACAGATGTGTGTAAGGCCGAGAAAGTCGAACGTTTCCGGTTTCCCTTCTCCACGCTGCTTCCGGTTTTCCGCCGCGAACGGGCCGAACTCCAGCAGCCGCGTTTTGTCGGGATGCAGCTCCAGATGGAACTTCCCCAATCGCTCGGCAAGCTCCTGTCTGAAGCGCTTGGCATCCGATGCGTACTGGAACCCAAGCACGATGTCATCGGCGAACCGGACGACGATCACGTCGCCTTGGGTTTGCTTCCGGCGCCACGCCTGGACCCAGAGGTCGAACACATAGTGCAGGTACACGTTCGCCAGCAGCGGCGATGCGCTGCCGCCCTGCGGCGTTCCCTCCTCCACTCTGGTCCGCTTCCCTTCCTCCAGCACGCCGGCGTTCAGCCATTTCTGGACGAGTCGCACGACGCGCTGATCCGCGATCCGGTGCTCGAGGAACTTCACCAGCCAACCGTGGTCGATGGCATCGAAGAATCCACGGATGTCGACGTCGAGCACCCAGTTCACCTTCCTCGTCAGCAGTCCCGCGTACAGCGCATCCAGCGCTTGATGCTGGCTGCGCCCCGGTCGGAACCCATACGAGAAGCCTACAAAGTCGGCCTCGTAGATGGCGTTCAACACCTCAACCGTCGCCCGCTGGACGATCTTGTCCTCCAGCGCGGTGACTCCGAGCGGCCTTTGCCGCCCGTCGGTCTTGGGGATGTACACCCTACGGACCGGCTTCGCCCGGTACGCTCCGCGTTTCAGCCTCCCGGAGAGGTCTTGGAGATTGTCCTCCAGGCTCTCACCGTAATGCCGCCACGTCTCGCCGTCCACACCCGCAGCCGCGTCCCTCTTCAGACTGAGGTAAGCCTGCCGCAGCGTTTCGGGATCATAGACATGGTGCAACAGCGCCGTGAACCGCATCTTCCTATCCGTTCTTGCGGCTTGACGTACCCGCTCCAGCGCACTGGGCGCACCTGCCCGGCTCGGCGTCCGGAGCGCGTTTTGCTGGCGCGAGTTCCCTTTGGCCAGACCCCGTCCCTCCATCTCCTCCGCCACCGGTTGCCCGGATTTGTTCGGAGACTTCATCGGTACCTTGGGCCTGTCCGACTTCCCATGCCCGTTCATCGTCGGCGTACGTCCTTGGACTTCCCGACGCGTCCCGCGGCGCCATCTGCCGTGGGAGGACACAGGATCTCCCGGTTCTCGTGCGAGGTGTTTCCGTACGTGCACAGGGTCTCTGACCGCGCGGGGGCCCGACGCATCTCGCGATATCGATGCGCCGGATGGAGCCTTCCGCTTCTCCTTACAGCGTCGGCACCCCGGAGGAAGTGGCTTTCGCGGCTGAATACCTGGCCCGCACGTACCCCTGTCAACGCTTCGACGCCACCCTTGCGGGAAGCTCCGCATGACTCGGGGCCAGTGTGGGTCGCTAGCCCTTCACCGTATGACTCTTTCATTCACTACACCTCGCCGGTTTATCCCGGCGCACAAGGAGACGCTCCATGAACTTGAAGTTGGGCCTCAGGCCGCCTTCTCCTTCTACGGCGAACCTTGCGGCTGCTCAAACAAATCTTCCAGGCTCCCGGCCAAGCGGCTCCGGGCCTGCGTTGGAACGGACTCGGTGTGGGTTGGAGCGCGAGCTTGCGCTTTCCGAGCGGATTCTCTGCCGGAAGGTCTGATCCACCGAGCGGGGTGACAGAGCCAGAGCTGGCGATTATCTTCGACTGCAAGGTTCCGACTCGGGAGGAGAGATCGCGTCAAGCTGACCGGCCTCTCGAGCCTCCAACGAGCATTGCGGGACCTGAGACCGCCCACTTTTCGTGGTGGCAGCGTCGAGGCGGCCTGCGGTGCCTCCACGATCGAGCGCAGCCCGGTCCTGCGAGCGCAGCCATCTTGCAAGGATCATCGAAACACCTGGAATAATTGTACATGGAGTTCGTTTATTGAGGGTGGTCATCGTTTGGGCATAACTTCAAGGAGGAGCTTCTGTGAAATGTCCACCCACCCTTCGCCGTATCGTCTACACCTTCGTCATGCTCCACGGCTTTCTGGGGCTTTCGTCGTTGAGCGCTCAGAGCTCGCCTCCAGGGGCGAAATTCAAGCTCGATGGCGTCAATGTCGGCCTCGCCGGAATCCGGATCGACTCAAAGGTTCATACGTCCCCCGGCGGCGACCTGGCGCAGGTCGCCTACTCCGTTTCGTCGCGGCCCTACCGTGAAGTCACGATCGTCGCCGTACCCTTCGGCGTTAAGCCGGGGGCGGAAGTGGTGCCGGTTGCTGCGCCGGGCGCCACCGGCGACTACGAGGAGACCCTGCGGGCCTTCCGCGAGAGCCAGGGCGGCTTTCCTCAATACGCCCCGGTCGTCAAAATTTTTGGCCGCAAGACGACAGGCATGTCCCATTTGGTCTCGCTGCCGATTGATGGCCCGAAGCTCCAGCTCGTTTCCATCACGGAGTGGGTCGCGGAGGCCGGGAACAGGATGTGGATCCTGCGGGTCAGTCAAGAGGTGAGCGATCAGGAGGCGGGCGAGAAGGCGGGCGATGCCTTGGCCGACCTGTCCCTGACGGCCGACGGGACACTGCGGAGCCACTCGACTCTCGTCGACGCGCGATCACGGGCCAGGATCGGGCTGGCCGCCCCCGAAACGGAGGGCGGTTGGCTGTCCAAGGCCGCAGGCGACCTGCCCCTCCCGGCCTGGTGGAACGGCAGCGACTGCGACAACAACCATTACCAGGCCGTCTCTGGCCAGTCGGCCTTCCGCCTGGGTGGTGTCTACCGCGGAATGCCGGCGTGCGGTCCGAGGCCCCTGGCCGGCGGGACAGACGTGGTGGCGAGCTTCCCCGGCGTGGACCAGTACGAGTGGGAGTGCGTGGAGCTCGCGAAGCGCTATCTCTATCTCGCCTATGGGATCACCGCCTACTCCGCCAATGGCAAGGACATGGTCCAGAACTACTCCGGGACGCTGCTGCAGAAGGTCTCCAACGGCACGCCCGGCTCGGCTCCCCAGGCGGGTGACGTCCTGAGCTATGGACCGGCGACGACCTATGGGCACACCTCGGTCGTGGTGTCGTCGTCCGTGCCGAGCAGCGGGACCTGCACCAACTGCATTCAGGTCATCGAGCAGAACAACTCGGCGAACGGCCAGGCCTGGTTGTCGGTCAACAACTGGACCGTTGGCGGCGGGCCGTATCCGATCTCGGGATGGCTTCATTACCCGACCACAGTCCCCTCGACTCCCGGGAGCCCGAGTCCGGGAACCTCGGGCAGCCCTGGGCCTGTCCTGTCTAGTTCCACCGCCCAACTGAGCTGGGCCTCGTCGCCTGGCGCGACGTACTACAGCCTGGGCGTGCGGGACCTGGCCACCAACGCGCTCGTCGTAGACACGACGACGAGCGGCACATCCTATACGGCGGCCCTGAGCCCGGGGCGACCCTACCGCTGGAACGTGGCGGCTTGCAACAGCTCGAGCTGCTCGTCTTACACCACGCCGATGTACTTCCAGACCCCCTCCTCGGTTCCAATTCCGGCCATGCCGGGAGCCACGAGCCCGGGAAGCACGACCAGCCCCGGTCCCGTTCTCGCGAGCGCCACTGTCCAACTGAGCTGGGGCTCGTCATCCGGCGCAACGTACTACAGCCTCGGAGTGAGGGATCTGACCACCAACGTGCTCGTCGTGGACACCACGACAAGCGGCACCTCCTATGCGGCCACCCTGAGCCCGGGACGGCCCTACCGCTGGAACGTGGCGGCCTGCAATGCGACAGGCTGCTCGTCCTACACTACGCCGCTGTACTTCAAGACTCCCTAGGAACCCGCGCGCCAATAAGGATTACCCGAGGGGGGCCCGGGCCTCCCTTCAGCGGTGAGCGGAGGGCAGCAGGCCCGCAGGGTTGCCTTGCAGTCCAGCCGCCCCTCGGGTAAAAAGGTGACTCGCTGATGAGCGGGCCAAGGCTACGAGTCAGGACCGCCATTTCTTAGCGCTGGTCCAAGCCGGCGTCGCCCCCACAGCTTCCAACCTGGGGCCCCCGACGACGGGTGTTGCCCTTCGGGATCGGCGATCCCCAGTAAGCCGAGAAGGTGATCTTCGATCAACCCTTCCGCGCGGGACAGGTCAGGCCGTGCCGCGCCCCCGGTAAGAAGGGCGGGCGTACCGATTGCGAGGGACTACTTCTGGACTCTCCTAGCTTGCATTGGATCGGGGAACGAGACCTCGGCGCGGGCGAAATCGGCGGCGCTTTGCTCTGCATCATCCCCTTTGTAGGCGCGGAGCAACTCGACCGTTCGCTGTAGGTTCGCCTCTAGGTCTTTCACGGCGAGGTCTTGCTGAGCCATGGCCTCTGTCAACTCATCGATGGAAAGTCCTAGGGCTTCGGCGACTCTCTGAAGATCGGGCGGGGAGGGTCCACACTTCACGACGGATAATCCTAGGACCTCGGCGACTCTCTGAGGATCAAGCTCGGGAGAGGGGCCAGACTTCATAACTAGGGCATAATACCAGGAGAGTTACGAGTCATACCAGATGGACACATCCCCCGCTCCCCCCGGCCCGCCACTCTCGACCGACCTCGACGATCCCGAGGCCGTGCCTTATTTCCTTTGGGACGAGCCGATGACCGTCCGAGAGCTGCGCAATCGCCTGGAGACCGCCTCGCCTCCTGAGAGGATCCGGCTCCTGGGCAAGATCCTTCGCGAGGCGCGGGACACCGAGGTCTGGAGGTTCACCACCCCCCGTGAGGTCGTTGGGCTCTGGCCTGAGATCTCGCGGCATCTCGGCAGGCGGCGTCCCTTCTGGGAGTTCCTGCTCGGGGAATGGAATAGGCAAGGGCTGCTTGAGTTCAACCCTGACTAGCTTCCAGCAGGAGGTCTTGGAGGGCTTCTTCCGCCGAGAGGACCGATTTTTCCTCACAGGGGGAGCGGCTCTCGCTGGGTTTCACCTCTAACCTTTAGCAGATTCCTTTGCTCTCGGTCGGTCGTCGCCGTGAGCCGCCCCTCGGCGTCGTAGGCCCGAGATTCGATCGTGCCGTCCGGATAGTCGGTGCGGGTTGGCCGCCCGAGTTGGTCATAAGTGAAGGAAGTGCGGCGCCCGAGGGGATCGACTGTCTCGGAGGCCTGTCCTATGGCGCTATATTCCGTACTCGTGCTGCTGCCGTCAGGCTGCACCGTCGACACCAGCCGCCCCATGCCGTCGTAGGTGTAGCGCCAAGTGAGGGTCTCGGTGCCGCTGGCCGTGGTGCGAGTTGTTGTCTGTGTCAGGCGGTTGCCGTTGTGGTCATAGGTCGATGTCGTCACGGTGCCGATAGCATTGATCTCACGAACAGCATTCCCCCGCGAATCGTTCTCGAAGCGCGTGACGCCGCCCATAGCGTCGGTCCGAGAGAGGAGATTCCCGCGGGAGTCGTAGGTAAACGCGGTGACGTTTCCAAGTGGGTCCTTGGCCTCAAGGAGGTTTCCGGAGTCGTCATACGTATTGCGTGTCGTGTGGCCGAGGGGGTCGGTGGTCGTGAGCACCTGCCCGCGCGCGTCGTACGTGTAGCGGGTACGGCTCCCGAGCGGATCTTCCACTTCGGTGAGATTGCGGTTGGCGTCGTAGGTGTACCGCGTCGTATGCCCAAGCGGGTCGGTTTGCGACAAGAGTTGGTCTCGGGCGTCGAACGTTCGGGTTGTCACCTTGCCCAGGGCATCCGTCTCGCGGACGACGTTCCCTCGTGCGTCATACTCGAGAACCCGGGAATATCTCAGTCGGTCAGTGACGACCTCCTGGTTTGCCGCCAGGCGATGCGACAGGTTGATTACCTTGCCGAAGGCATCCTTAGTGCTGATCCAACCGCCCCGAAGCGTCGTACTCATTCCGGATCGGCTGCCGGCCGAGAGGATCCTGGATCGAGAGTAGATAGTGGTTGTTGTAGGTGAAGCGGGTGGTTGCCTTCTCACGGTCCGTTACCGCGATCAGATCGACAGACGTGTCGTAGGAGTAGGTGAGACTCTCTCCTGCAAGATCCCTAATTCGCGTGATCTTGCCCTGAGCATCTCGCTCAAAAGCGATCCCTTCGCCGCTCGAGTGCGTGATTCCATTGTGGCCGAAGGTCAGCGTGTTTCCGTTCGGATCCGTCAAAGTGACCAGGCCGGCCGCCTGATCGATCACCATAATGCGGCCATCCTGGGTCGTCAGCCGGTATCGCGCCGGATCTTCGAACTCAGTCGCGTCTTGATCCCAAAGCTGCACGGTCCCTGGAAAGCTGCCCACGACGAGCGCCTGTGGGTTCTGACCGAGCATCTCCAGGGTCCCAAGGGTCCCGGGGAAGGGTTCATAGGAGATCGTGACGACTTGGGGCGGAACGAAGGTCTGGCACTCTGGGGTAAGCTTGGGTCGAAAGCGAAGGACCTTGTCGTCTGGCAGGGTGATCGTTACCTGGCGCTCGCGCAACGGGGTAACGCAATATCTCGGCAACGGGTCCTTGACAAGCGGCAGGAATATAGGCCGCAATTCTCCCCGCCATCTGTCCCCGACCGGCCCATCCTCTCGCAGCCGTACGTTACTCACGCTCAGGCGCCAACCGACCCCAAAGTCCCCCAAACCCTTGTCCCGGCTGTCGTAGGTGCGGACGACCTGGATCGGCAGGCCAACCAGGGGGACCTCCAGATCGACAAACGACATCGTGAAGTGACCGATCTTGAGGTTGCCTTCGATCGTTACATCGATCGAGGTCGACACCGACTGCTCCTGGAAATCCGTCGCGGTCAGCTCGATCTCATAGAGGCCGTTGAGGAGGAGGGTGGGATCGAACTTTGCCAGCACTCCGTTGGTGACCGGGGTGTTGCCCGTGGCGAAGGTCGTGAAGCCGGTCTCTCCCTTGGAACGGTAGGCCAGGGTCCAACTCTCCAACAGATCGCTGTGGACCGTGCCCACCACATCCGTCGGTGCCGTGACGACCGCGGCGTTGGCCGGAGCGGTAATCTCCACCTCCGGCGGCAGGCCGGCGTTGGACATCACCAGCGTGGTGTCCTCGGTGGCGTAGAGCCAATAGCCGCGGCCGGGCTGCATCTGCTCCAGGTCGTTGGCCCAGGCCGGCACGGCGACGTCGAAGACTTCCCAGGGATCCACCGGGTCGGCGGGGTCGTAGCCGTAGACGCGGAGGAACTTCCCGGCAATCGAGGAGAGGGCGGCGAGCACGGGTCTCGGCTGGGCGAGCGGATAGCCGATCAGGTTCCAGCCCGGGCACAGGCGGATGGAGGTCTCGGCCGGCTCGGTGCCGGAGACCGCGAGCGTCGCCGCGGCCGTGGCCCGCCCCCAGAGCCCCAGGCGGTGATCGACGGAGGTGAGGTCGTTGTCCCCCGGGGCCGCGGCCGGGTTGTAGGTCCGCCAGGGAGCGGCCGCGTTGCAGGCGTCGTAGGCGTGGACGACGGCGACGCTGCCGGAAATCGAGGAGAAGACGGTCGCCGGGTCGACGCTGTCCGGCTCTTTCGGCAGGGAGATCAGGTTCCAGCCAGGGACGAGGGAGACTTCTCCCGGTTCCGCAGCGCTGGCGGCCGCAGCCTCTGGAGCTGCGGACCGCATGCTCTCCACTTTGTGGAAGCCCGGCGGCGAGGGAGGTGGTGGAATCTGGACCGGCGGCGGGCGAGTGCGACCTTGGGATCTTGCGAGGTTGAGGCCAGAGCCCCTGAGGAGGAAGGGTCCGGCTCGGGCGTCAGCACAGCAAGCGCCGGAGGTGGTGTGGCTGGCGGAGATACAGTGGCCGGCGTGGTCCTCCGGGACGCAGCTCGTCCGGGCGAAAGCGAGTCCGTGGTCCCGGCAGGGACTACCGCCGGGAGCCCGGCGGTTTCAGCTCCGGGTGGAGAAAGCTTCTCGAGCAGAGAGGAGAGAGCGCGCTCGATCTCGGCTGGATCGCCGAAGACCGGCAGGTTCGGAAGGCTCGCCGCCGGCACTGGCTGGAACCGGCCGAGATGCCTGTCGAGCTCCACCGCCTCCAGCCAGCCGGAGGAGCAGAAAAGGCCATGGAACAGGACAGCGAGAGCGAGCTGCCCCGTCACCGGCGCCCACCGGCGAAATGACGTCAGCACTCCACGACCTTGCGGCCATTGACGCATAGCGAATTCTTTAGAAATCGACTGTCTCTTGATTAGACATCATTTCACTGGAAGAGTGCAAGCGCCACCTCTGCCTCCGTCGCCCTGTCAGACATTCAGCCCGGCCGCGCGGGCCGCGGCCATGTAGCCGAAGATGTGCTCGAGAAGCTCGACGTGATGAAGGGCGGCATCGGCATCGCGGCCCCAGGCGGTGAGGCCGTGGTCGCGGATGAGGAAGCCGGGGACGCGGGGCGGAGCGGCGGCGAAGCGGGCCACCACCTCCTCGGCGATGCGGGGGACGTGGAGGTGGTTGGGGAAGATGGCGAGGGAGACGTCCGGATCCTGGTCCCAGACGCCCAGACCCTTGAGCATCTCGAGCGGCGGCAGGCGAAGGTCGTCCCCGGTCACCAAACGGGCGGCCACGTTGCCAGGGATGGTATGGACGTGGAAGCAGGCGCCGGCGTCCGGGAACAACCGATAGATCGCATCGTGGAGGCTGGTCTCGGCTGACGGGCGGTCGTCGGGCCGGCCGCGCTCCAGGACCTCGCCGCCGGGGGCGATACGCAGGAAATCGACCTCGGTGAGCCGCCCTTTCGCTTTGCCGCTGGCGGTGATCCAGAAGGTGCCGTCGGCGAGGCGCAGCGAGAGGTTTCCGGCCGTGCCCATCATCCATCCGCGGTCGTAGAAGAGACGCGCCGCGGCGGCCAGCACTTCGCGGGAATCGCTGGGATCGGCCATGGGCGCGGGGACTCTAGCATGCATGCCACCTTTCTGGTAATTTGAAGCTGAGGAGGTACGCGTATGGCAACGCTGACGTTTCCCCAGGAAGGGCGGGTGGTGGAAGACCCTCAGGAGATCTCCCGGTTCCTCGCCGGGGTGGACATCTGGTACCGCCAGTTCGCAGGGACGGATTCGCTGCCCGAGGACGCGGGCGACCAGGAGATCCTGGACGCCTATCGCGAGCCCATCCAGCAACTCATGAGGGAGGGGGGCTACGCCACGGCGGACGTGATCAACGTCAAGCCGACCACCCCCGGCATCGAGGCGATGCTCAACCGGTTCAACAAGGAGCACTGGCACGACGAGGACGAGGTCCGCTTCATCGTCCACGGGCGCGGCCTGTTCCACATCCATCCCAGCGAGGGACCGGTGTTCAGCCTCGAGGTGGCCAAGGGCGACATGATCCGCGTGCCGCGGGGGACCCACCACTGGTTCGACCTCTGCACGGACAAGACCATCCGGGCCATCCGCCTGTTCCAGGACACGTCGGGGTGGACGCCCCACTACACGGAGTCGGGCGAGGACGCGAAGTTCCAGCCGCTCTGCTTCGGGCCCTCGTACATCCCGGCTCACAGGACGCTATAGGGACTGATGGTACCTGAGAAGATCAAAGCCGTCCTGACCGACATCGAGGGCACGACGACCTCGATCTCCTTCGTCTACGACGTCCTCTTCCCCTACGCCGCCGCCCGGCTGGACGAATATTTGGACGAAGACGGCGGGCGGCGGTCTGATCCCAAGCCCGAGCCGGAGCTGGCGGAGGCCCTCGCCCGCCTGCGCCAGGAGCAGGACAGTGAGGGATCGCTCGCCGACTACGCCCGGCGGCTGATGGCCGAGGACCGCAAATCGACCGGCCTCAAGCTCCTTCAGGGGGTGATCTGGGAGGAGGGCTACCGCTCGGGCGCGCTGCGGGGCCACGTCTACCCCGATGTGCCGGGAGCGCTCGCGGCCTGGCGCGAGGCGGGGCTGCGGCTGCGGGTCTTCTCCTCCGGGAGCATGCGGGCCCAGAGGCTGCTCTTCGGGCACTCGGACTTCGGCGATCTGACGCCCTGCTTCGAAGGCTTCCACGACACCACGACCGGCCCTAAGCGGAAGGCGGCCTCCTACGCCGCCATCGCCGCGGCCTTCGGCCTGCCGGCCGGGGAGATCCTCTATCTGAGCGACGTGCCCGAGGAGCTCGACGCCGCTGCGGCGGCCGGCGTGCGCACCGGGATGCTGGTGCGCCCCGGGAACCGGCCGGCGGAGCCGGGGGCGCATGCGGTGTATAGGGACTTCACCGCCCTTGCCCTCAGCGCGGAGCCCTCACCTTCTCGCGGGCCGCGTGGATGACGTCGACCGCCGCCTTCTCCGAGATCCCGGGCATCACCCGCCGCAGGGTGCCCGGTGAGGACCTCCTCTCCTCTTCCTTCGCTGGAAATAGCTGAGCGGGTGGGATCGGTCATCTAAGGTCGCCGGCGAAGACAGAACGCAGCGACGGAGAGACGAAGCCGAAGATGCCCGGTCGAACGGGGAGGGGTGGCGGGGAAACCGAAGGGGGTTCCCCGCGGGCGATGGGCGGCGCGGCCAGTCATCCCTGAAAGCGCAGGCCAGGGTTATGCCGGGCCTTGTTGAGGTAGTCGAGGATTTCGCGGGCCAGCTCGGCCGTGGCCTCCTCTCGCGTCGCTGCCTCACAGAAGAGCCTCAGCGCCGCCAGGGCCTCCTGGTGCACTCTCTGGGCCTTGAAGATCCAGAACATCTGATCCGCCAGATCCTTGATCTCACCCGTCCGGCCAGCCTCCAGATACAGCACCGCCACCTCCAGGGAGGCCAGGGCGGCGTCATAGGGGATCTTCTTCTCTGTGAAATAATGCCGCACTTGCTCCAGGGCGGGTAAAGCTTCTTCCCGCCGCTTGAGCCCGGCCGCCACCCTCCCCTCCAGCCACAGGCAGCGGGTGAGGTCCAACTCGTTGCCCAGCTCCACCGCCAGCTCGCGAACCCGTGGCAGCAGGGCTTCGGCCTCTTGGTAGCGCTCCAGATGACAAAGATTAACGATCCGGTTAAAGACGAGTACCGCGGGCGCCCGTGGTTCATGTCGCCCGTCCATTAGGGATTCTGCCTCGGAGAGCACCTCCAGGGCGCGTTCATAATCACCCTTCTGCTCCAGCGTGAAACCCTTCTTGAGCAGGATGCGACCTGTCCCTCCGGGCCGGGAGGTGGCCAGGGCTTGATCGAGGAGTGCAAGGGCTTCGGCATAACGCCCTTGGTGCCTGCGTAGCGAGGCTTTCAGATCCAGCAGGCGGGAGCCATCGAGCACTCCTGGATCAGCAGACGCTCCGTCCTCCCAAAGGCGGTCGGAGCGCAGAAAGGCCTCCTCGGAGCCGGGCAGGTCGCCCTGGACTCGCTGGGCATTTCCAACGAAAGCCCACGCGTACCCCAGCATCCGTGATCGCCAAGCCTCGGACCCGGGGGCCAGCTCGGCGACGCGTAAGGCCAGCTTCGCCAGCTCCGCCGCCCGGTCGGCACGGTGAGCCGCAGCCCTCTCGCTCTCGGAGCACAGCCGCTCCGCCAAAGCCCACGTCCAATACTTCGGCTCAGCCTCGACGGCCGCGCGCCGCTGCTTCGGCGCCAGATGACTCAACGCCTCCCACAGCTCCACCGCCTGCCGCCGGGCCTGGGCCACGGTGATGGCCTCCTCGCCTGCTACCACCAGGGCCGCCAGCTCCAGAAGGTGGGGCTTGATCTGTGGGAAGACGGCGCTGAGGATTGCTTGGTCCAAACCTTCCGCAACGCTCTCGGGTTCCGCCTCGGTGGCGGCCCTGCTGTTGGCGTCCAAGCCGGCCTCCGCGGCGAGTCGAGCCCTCCGGAACATGGGGAGAAGGGCTTCGATGAAGGGGTAGGGAAGGCGGACGGCGGACGCCAGCCGTTCGAGGGTCCTGCGTGTCGGGGCCTTGGTTCCCAGCTCATAGTCGGAGATCAGGCCCCGGTCCACCCCGGAAGCCCTGGAAAGCTCCTCCTGCGTCCACTTGGGGAGTGACCGAAGAAAAATCACGACCAGCCTCAAGTCGGCCGGGTCTCCCTGCCTTGCCATACACAAACCTCCTGGCGCTCTGCCGCGCCTTGGGGCTTCTCAGGTCCATTTCCTGGCACCCTATTCACCAGGAGCGCCCGCACGGCCACGGAGACCGCTGTGGAGCGCCACCTGTGAAAAGGAGCTACGCAATGCCTCGCCTTTCTCGGATGGTCTTCACCCTGTTCCTCACCACCTTACTCGTAACCACGGCTGCTGTGGCGCAGTCCCCTGCCTCCTCCGCCGTTCGCCCGGCTGGCCCCACGGCCTCGGCGTCCCAGGATCTGTTCGCCCGGCTCTCGAGTTTCCTGACCCACCCCTGGAGCAAGAACGGGTGCAGCGTTGACCCCAGCGGCCGGTGCCTGCCGGGCTCTGGCTTGGCGCCAGATAGCGGCTGCCAAGTAGACCCGGATGGCCGGTGCCGAACCGGACAAAGCGCGGTCCAAACAGAAAACGGCTGCGGCTTAGACCCGAGCGGCCGGTGCATCCCGTAGGGCCGGCTTCCTCAGGGGCGCAGAGAGCTGCGCCCCCCCTTTCCATAGCATTGCCTTCGAGTCATCCCTGAAACCGCAGGTCCGGGTTGTGCCGGGCCTTGTTGAGGTAATCGAGAAGTTCGCGGGCCAGCTCGGCCGTGGCCTCCTCTCGCTTCGCCGCCTCACAGAAGAGCCTCAGCGCCGCCAGAGCCTCCTGGTGCACTCTCTGGGCCTTGAAGATCCAGAACATCTGATCCGCCAGATCCTTGACCTCATCCGTCCGGCCAGCCTCCAGATACAGCACCGCCACCTCCAGGGAGGCCAGAGCGGCATCATAGGCAATCTGCTTCTCCGTGAAATAACGCCGCACCTGCTCCAAGGCGGGCAAAGCCTCCTCCCGCCGCTTGAGCCCGGCCGCCACCCTCCCCTCCAGCCACAGGCAGCGGGTGAGGTCCAACTCGTTGCCCAGCTCCACCGCCAGCTCGCGAACCCGTGGCAGCAGGGCTTCGGCCTCTTGGTAGCGCTCCAGATGACAAAGATTAACGATCCGGTTAAAGACGAGTACCGCGGGCGCCCGTGGTTCATGTCGCCCGTCCATTAGGGATTCTGCCTCGGAGAGCACCTCCAGGGCGCGTTCATAATCACCCTTCTGCTCCAGCGTGAAACCCTTCTTGAGCAGGATGCGACCTGTCCCTCCGGGCCGGGAGGTGGCCAGGGCTTGATCGAGGAGTGCAAGGGCTTCGGCATAACGCCCTTGGTGCCTGCGTAGCGAGGCTTTCAGATCCAGCAGGCGGGAGCCATCGAGCACTCCTGGATCAGCAGACGCTCCGTCCTCCCAAAGGCGGTCGGAGCGCAGAAAGGCCTCCTCGGAGCCGGGCAGGTCGCCCTGGACTCGCTGGGCATTTCCAACGAAAGCCCACGCGTACCCCAGCATCCGTGATCGCCAAGCCTCGGACCCGGGGGCCAGCTCGGCGACGCGTAAGGCCAGCTTCGCCAGCTCCGCCGCCCGGTCGGCACGGTGAGCCGCAGCCCTCTCGCTCTCGGAGCACAGCCGCTCCGCCAAAGCCCACGTCCAATACTTCGGCTCAGCCTCGACGGCCGCACGCCGCTGTTTGGGCGCCAGAAGACTCAACGCCTCCCACAGCTCTCCGGCCTGCCGGCGGGCCTGGGCGGCTCGCATTCGGCGGGCGTTCTGCGCGAGCTTCTCAGCCGTGGCTTCCGCGGCCTTTTGCCCCGCCCCAGCAGCGGCCCGATGAATGCTACGGCGCTCTGCCGGAGAGGGATCCACAGGCGAGCCGGGCACTTCCCGTGGGAACGCAACTTCGAGAGCGTAAAGGCACGCATCGACGGCCTCGGGTGGCACGTCCATGACGGCGAGCAGCTCTTCCAAACGTTCACGGGAGAGCGTCTTACGCCCTTTTTCGTATTTGGAGATCAGGCCCGGGCTGATCCCCAGGGCCTGGGCCAGCTCGGCCTCGCTCCAGCCTGCGGCCAAGCGGAGGAAGCGGAGCACGGCGCCCAAAGGCGACGGCCTGGGTTTCGGCATGAGTCCTCCCATCCTGAAAAGAAGAGCATCCTAAAGAGTGGAGTGCTTGCCAAGTCCAAAGCGTGACATGCCGTCACCGGATTACGCGGGCCGATGAAAAAAGGTCCCCGGAGGCCGCGACTCGCGGATTTTCGCTCAGACGCGGCTCCAGCACAAGGGAGAGACCTTAACCTCCCTGGCAGATGACAGCTTCAACCGATCCGACGACGGCCATTGCGCCATCCCACCCACCCCAGGAGCGACTCGTTCTGTTCATGACCTGTGAGCTTTCCCGGCCCGAGGTCGCTTCGATTGTCCGCCATCTGCTGACCGGCTGCTCGCAGTGTCTCCGGGTGACCCGCCCTCTCTGGCGGTTTGGAGACGAGGCATCGTTTAGGCTCCCGGGGGCAGGAGCGCCAGCCAACCCGGAGATTGAGGTTTGACCGGCGCGGGCGTTCTGAAAGAGCTTGGCCATTCTGCGGTCGACCCCGGAGACCTCTGGGTCGGTTGGGAGTCTCAGCAGGCCGAGCGGCAACTGACCCGCCATCCTCCGATTGAAGACCTACTGGAGGCGAGCGCCTCCCGGCTGCTTTCCGATCCCTCCCAGGCTCTCATCCTGGCCCGGAAGGCCGAAGAGGCCGGCCGGCAGGAGGAGGCCTATCTCGGACGGACCAGATACTTGGCCGGCACCGCCCTGCGGCTGCTCGGACGCCTGGAGGAAGCCGAGAGTGCCTTCCTCAGCGCCGCGCAATCCCTC
Organism: Thermoanaerobaculaceae bacterium; assembly: GCA_963712665.1. Classification (GTDB taxonomy): domain Bacteria; phylum Acidobacteriota; class Thermoanaerobaculia; order Multivoradales; family UBA5704; genus DATARR01. The sequence continues at coordinate 590,382 of CAVQIV010000001.1, forward strand.
GCGTCATCCCGGCGCTCCCTGGACCGGGCTTTCTACTGCCGGGGCTTGGCCCTCCTGCGCTGGGAGCAGGGACGGCTTGATGAAGCCGGAGCCCTGCTGGAGAGGGCAGCCAGGAGCTTCTCGGCCGCCCGCCTGGAGGAAGAGGCGGGAACGGCTCGGGCTCTCCTCGGGCTGCTCGCCAGCGAAGAAGGAGAGGGAGCGTCGGCCTACATCGCGTTGCGCACCGCCATCCATGCCATGGACGCGGAGCGCCGGCCGTGGCTGACCGTTCGGGTCTGTCTGGCTCGGGCTTTGATTCTTGCGGGGCGCAGAAGGCAGGAGGACTCGGCGCTGGCCATGCTTCAGAAGGTCTGGAGGCTCAGGCCCCAGGTGACGGACGCGCGAGAGCAGATCGTCGGCCGCTGGTGGGAAGGGCGGGTCCAGGCCCGGCTCGGCAACCATCACGATGCCGCCGGCCTGTTGCGCACCGCCCGCCTGAAGTTCCTGGAGGAGAGGCGGGTGCCCGAGGCGGCCCTGGCGACGCTCGACGCCATGCACTACTTGGCCGAGGCCGGGCGCCTCGCCGAGGCTCGGGAAGCGGCGGATGACTTCGAGTGCTGGCTCGGAAGGGAGGACGGCGCCGCCGAGGCTCGGGAAGCTCTGGAGCATTTCCGGTGCGACTTGACGAGATCTTCCAGAAACCTGCGGAGCTGCGCGATCGAGGGGGCGGCTTCCATCCGGCGCCGGCTTCGGTTCCGGGGCTTCCGCATCGATCCGCTGCCCTTCGCGTGAGCAATTCACGTCGCTGAACCGAGAGAGGAGGCATAGCGTCTATGACCGAAGCCGAAGCCCGGGAGCAGCTTCGAGATATTGCCGCAGAGTTGGGAGCGATTCGGGTACGCCTCCTGGGAATCCATGCAGGTCTGCCGGCGGAAGCCGAAGAGGAGCGGGACGTTGTGACGGTGCGCTCGGTTATCGAGTGCGTCCTTAACGACAGCCTGGAGCCCGCAATCCGGGACCTACAGACGGCGGCCGCTCTTCAGCCCGATCCGGACACCACGTGGGAGCCCCCTGATGTTTGAGAACCTCGGCAAAGCCCTGGCGCTTCTCCGGGAAGTTCGGGGCTTGAGTCAGGTGGAGACCGCCAGGGCTGCCGGCATCGGGAAAAGCCAGCTCTCGAAGTACGAAAGCTCCAAGGAGCTCCCAAAGCTCGACTCGCTTGCGAAGGTTCTAAAGGCTCTTGACGTCGGATACTTCGAACTCTTCTACACCTTGCAATTTGTTGACGGCCGGGCAACCTCGATAGGCACCGGCCACCAGTTTCCTATGCTCTTGGGAGAGGCGATCTCGATTCTCCCGGAGACCTCCGCCTCGATCCTTCATCCTGCGACGCAGGCCGCCTTCCGGACTGTGTTCGCTGATTTACACACCTTCTACGCCCAGGTGGTCGAAAACGTCGTACTCGGCCAATTGAATGAAACGGAGAAAGATCGTAGTGGAGATCCGTTGGTGACCTAAGCCATGGCGATCCCTGCCGCCCGCCTAGATTCGGATAAACGTTTCGAGCTGGTGGTCAGCGAAGAGGGTCTGCTTCCTATCTCCGAGGGCTTGAGAGTGGCCCTGAATCTGGAGCTGGGCGAGCCGGTCGCGCTGGAGCGGTCGCCGGCGTCGCTATCATTGGAACCCTTCAATGCTTACCTCGATGCGCTCCAGGAAATGGTCCCCATCGAGCAGGTCTGGAAGCAGATCGCCCAGAGCTTTCTCACTCGCGCTCTGACCCGTGTGGAGGAGAGGGGATTGGCGATCCCGGAGGATCTCTTCCCGCTTCAGGCCGGAGAGTCGGTGTTCCTTCAGGTGCACCGACGCGGGCTCGTGCGCGAGCTGAACCTTAGTTCGGCCCACCATCAGGAGGAGTGAAGGGGTCCATAGTTTCGGCTCGTCCAGAGTGGAGTTTTCTGCGCCGGGCCATTGCGTATTACTCCAGAAGGTAGATAGCGGATACCGCACCTGATCGGAGGATGAAATTCATGGCCCTTTCGAGACGTGGAGACCGAACGCCCGAGCGGATAGCTTTTGGCGCTGCCCTGAGGCTGCTTAGAAGCAAGATCGGGTGGAGCCAGCAGAAGGTCGCCGCTGCCGCAGATATCACCAAAGCGATGCTCTCAAGCTACGAGAAAGGGAACTCGTACCCTGCCATACAAACTTTGTTCTCCCTCCTTCGTGCTCTGGGCGCCGATTTCTGCGACCTGCAGAACTCGATTGACATTTTTACAGGCCCGGAAGGCGCGAAAATCTCAGGAGGTGCAGGAGAGCTAGCCTCCTCTCGCTCCAACCAACTTCAAAGAGAGCAGGAGATTGGTAAGGCGGTGCTCGCCATCGCAGCAATTCTTCGGGCAAAAGGTGAATTATGATGCGGCACTCGCCTCCCCTGGACGATGAGCTGGTCCCCCTAGCCCGAGTCATCAAAGAGTCGGGTTTGCCCGCCTTCCGTGTTCGCCTGGCTCTGGGCGAAGCTGGGGAGCTGGTGCGGGTCTTCTCGAGAATAGGCCTTGAGGGGCGGAGGATCGCAGAACCAAGCTCTATCCCTTGAAATACACCCTCGCCCTGTTGAGAGGAGAGAGGGAAGACAAGCCGGAGATGACGCCCGAAATCGAAGCGGACGAGCGCGTCCCCTTGGAGAGAGTTGTCGCCGAGCTGGGCTGGGCCACGAACACGGTCAAGCGGTATCTGCTGGCCGCGAAACGGCTGGTCAACACCTTTCCGGACCCGCGGGACAACCGAAAGAAGCTCTACCCCCTGAAGACCACTGCGAAGCTCCTCCGCAGAGAGCACGGCAGGGTCCAGGCTCGGCGGTCGCGCATGAAGGACGAAGGTGCGGGCTACTGGTCCTCTTTGGCAAACCTGAAGGTCGCGGCCGGCCGGCTCCGGCAACTGGCCCGCGAAGTCGCGGCGGTCTCCGGGGAGCTAGGAGCGGCTTTCGAGAGCTTGAGACGCAGGCCCCCCCTGGTCGTAGAGATCCACACCCTTCCCGATCCCGGTTTGGACTTGGTGCATCCCCTCACGGTGCTTGTCTCGCCCCTGAGGCTGGTGTACTGGAAGGCCACAGTTCCGGAGATCCCTCTGCGAGGGGAGGCGAACACGCCCGAGGAGGCGGTTATCCACCTGCGGGAGATGCTCGCCGACAAGTTCCGCCAGCTCCAGTTGGAAACCTCTCTGGAGCCGGAGCTGTGGCGGCTCCTGAATGAGTTCGTCCGGGTGAGGAGACTTCGCAGGAAGTCAGAGAAAGAGGCGAGCCATGAAGTGGCTGGCGCTTCGAGCGACTGAATCCTGGATCTTGAAGCAAGCTGTTACCGGATTGTAACCTGCCGGCTGGGCGCTTGGCTCTAAGTAACTGATAACGTTGGTCTTAGCTAGATCTCCCATCCCCCTCCCCGGGAGAAGAGGGAGACCAGCAAGACCGCTCCTACCGGGTCCTCTCTCCGGGAAAGAGGAAGTTGAGCTAGGGCGTTGACTGACTACGCTGCCATGGGAAGGGAGCCGTCAGGGCGATGTCGCGGATTCGGTGCAGCACCGATTCGACGTCTGAGAGGACCTGCCCGTTGGGGAAACGCAGGACGATGTAGTTGTGGCCTTTGAGGTAAGCGTCTCGTTCCCGGTCGCGAGCGACCTCTTGAGCCGTGGAGTGGACGTCTCCGTCAAGCTCCACGACCAGCCTGAGATCACGGCAACAGAAGTCCGCTACGAACGGTCCGATTGGAACCTGGCGCAGAAACTTCAGATTCGCCAGTTGCCGGCCGCGGAGCCTCTCCCACAGAGCCTTCTCGGCGGGAGTTGCGTTACGGCGCAACATACGAGCCAACGTTCTGTGTCCAGCCAACTCCACCTCCTCGCCGGTTGGAGCTGTCTTGCTGTTCTCCCTCTTCTCCCGGGGAGGGGGATGCGGGGGTCGGGAGAAGAGGGTCGGGGTGATGAGGGTCTTGGGCGGGGGAAAGCCCCGAGGGAGCTGAAAACAAAAGCCCAGGGTGTGCTTGCGCAGACCCGGGGGAGGTAAATACGTCGGGGCGAGCCCCGACGGTTTCTTCGTGAGGAAAGAATAGCCGAGGATACGGCGTCTGTCAACCCCCCTTGACCTGTTCGACGAGAAATTCCAGAGGCATCTTGCGGTCTCACGCAACCGGTGATGGCACCGCTCCCTGGGATATCCTCTCCCCTCCATGGCCTCCCCCGACCTCCTCTACGCCCCCCACGGCGAGCCAGGACGGTTCTTCAACCCTTGGATGGCGCCGTCCGGCAATCGGGGGCTTCGCGATCTCCTGCGGTGGAAGCTGGGGAAAAACGAGTACGACAAGAAGCGGCCTCTGGACATCCCGGTGGTGGCGAACGACGGCGCCTATCTGAAGGATGGGGGGCAGCCGCCGTCGGTGACGTGGGTGGGGCATTCGACGTTCGCCATTCAGGACGGCGGGGACGTGGTGATCACCGATCCCCACTGGGGGGCCCGGGCCCTGCTGCCGCCCCGGCTCAGCCCGCCGGGCATTCCTCTCGGGGCGTTGCCGGGCAACGCGTTCGGCGTCCTCTCCCACTGTCATTACGATCATCTGGACTCGTGGACGGTGCGCCACCTGCCCGCGGACATGCCTTGGTACGTCCCCCGGGGGCTCGCCAACTGGTTCCAGGAGCGGGGGCGGTCCCGGGTGGTGGAGCTCGACTGGTGGGAGAGCGTCCGCCATGGCCGGTGGACCCTCACCTTCCTGCCCGCCCAGCACTGGTCCACTCGCCTGGGACTGGGACGCAATACCACCCTCTGGGGCTCCTGGCTCCTGGATGCGGGGGAGCGGCGCTACTACTTCGCGGGGGATTCGGGCTACTTCCACGGCTTTGCCGAGATCGGACGGCGGTTCGCCCCTTTGGACGTCGCCCTCCTTCCCATCGGCGCCTATGAGCCCCGCTGGTTCATGCGGCCCCAGCACGCCGATCCCGCGGAGGGCTACCAGGCCTTCCTCGATCTCGGCGCCCGCACCATGATCCCCATGCACTGGGGGTGCTTCGACCTCACGAACGAGCCGGCCGACCTGGCGCCCAAGGTCCTCGCCCGGGTGCTTCAGGAGAGGGGGGCGGACCGGGAGCGGGTGCGCATCCTGGCCGTGGGCGAGCGCTGGCGGGTGGAGTGAAATCCTTGTGGTAAAGTGCCTCTCTCCTTGGGGAGGACTGCCTTGTCCACCTGGTTTTCAGCACTCTGCGGCGGCCTGCTCCTGTCGTCGCTCACCGCCTGTCTGACCTCCTGTCAACCGAGCGCTCCCGTGACTACGCCCCCCACTCCGGCGCCGGCGCAGCCCGCTCCCTCGCCGGGGCCGGGGCCGGCTGTGGGCAGCCACGGCATGGTGAGCAGCGCCCACCCGCTCGCCACCCGGGCCGGCCTCGAGGTGCTGCGGGCCGGGGGCAACGCCTTCGACGCGGCGGTGGCGGTGGCGGCCACGCTCAACGTGGTGGAGCCGGAGAACTCGGGGCTCGGCGGCTATGGCACGATCCTCGTCTACGACGCAAGTCCCGGAAGGCCTGGTTCCTCAACTCCAGCGGCCGTATCCCCGCCGGGGTCGACTCCGACGCCTTCCGCGCTCCGACCCCCAACTACCTGGAGAACCGGCGCGGCGCCAAGGCCGTCTCGACACCGGGCAATCTGCACGCCTGGGCCGCGATGCGGGAGCGCTACGGCACCCGCCCCTGGCGGGAGCTGCTGGCGCCGGCCATCCGCGTCGCCGACGACGGGTTCCCCTTGAGCCAGCGGACCGCGGCCGCCCTCGCCGACGCCTGGCCCGAGGTCCCCGAGACGGCCCGGACCGCCTTCGGCCGTGACGGCAAGCCGCTCGCCGCCGGCGAGACTCTGGTGCAGAAGGACCTCGCCTCGACCCTCAAGGCCGTGGCCGGGCACGGGCCGGACGTCTTCTACAAGGGGAAGATCGGCCGCGCCATCGACGCGGAGATGAAGGCCCGCGGCGGCTTCCTCGCCCTTTCAGACCTCACGGCCGACCGCGCCGAGTGGTGGGAGCCCATCCACGTCTCCTACCGCGGCCACGAGGTGATGACGACCCCGCCGCCCTCGAACGCCTTCCCCTCGCTCATCCGCCTAGGGGTCTTGAGCCGCTTCGACGTCGCCCGGCTGGGGCACAACAGCGCCGACTACCTCCACCTCTACGCCGAGGTGACCAAGCGGGGGTTCTGGTGCCGCCTGGCCTACGCCGGCGACCCGGAGATCGATCCGCCTCCCCTCGCCCGCCTCCTCTCCCCCGCGTACTGGGACGAGGAGGCGCGGGCCGTCGATCTCCAGCACTCCCGGCCGTTCACGCCGCCCGGCGCCGTGGGAGCCCAGGGGGCCAACACCACCCATTTCGTGGTGGCCGACGGCCGGGGCAACGTAGTGAGCGCCACGCAGACGCTGGGCAACGTGTTCGGCAGCCGCATCATGCCGCCCGGCACCGGCGTCTGGCTCAACGACTCGCTCGCCTACTGCACCTTCGAGCCCAAGGGCAATCCCATGGACGCCCACGCCGGCCGGCGCAAGCTCTCGGGCGACTGCCCCACCTTCGTGATGCGCAACGGCCGGCCGTGGATCGCCCTCGGCACCCCCGGCGGGCACACCATCGACCAGACGGTGCCCCAGATGGTGATGAACCTGCTGGACTTCGGGATGGACATCCACCAGGCCATCGCCGCCCCGCGCATCAGCTTCATCGAGCCGGACGTGCTGGCGGTGGAGGATCGCATCCCGGAGACGGTGCGGGCCGAGCTGGCGTCCCGGGGACACAAGGTCCGGGTCCTCAAAGGCCTTGGCAACGCTCACGGGCTCATGGTGGAATACGACTCCACGGGCCGGCCGGTGCGCTTCACGGGGGCGGCGGATCCCCGGGGCAACGGCCTGGCCGAGGGATACTGAGATGAGAACGTCGCGCTCTCCCCTCCAGCTCGAGCTGTTCGGACCGCAGCCGGTATCCTCCGGGAGGCCGGGCCTCGCGCCCCACCCCACGGCGCCCCGCTTCGACCTCCAGCGCCGGCTCAACCGCCTGACCGGCGGCCGGCTGCGCTCCCTGGAGCTGACGGACAACCGCAAGATCATCCTGAGCGTGCGCTCCGGCCGGGTGGGCAACCGCGCTCCCCTGGAGCTGCGCATCCACCGCTCCTTCACCCAGGCGCCGGAGGACGTGCTCCAGGCCGTCGCCGCCTTCGTCGAGAGCAAGCGGGGGAGCGACCGGGCGCGGCAGGCCCTGGCGGTCATCCGCGAGCACTTCTCGGCCCACCGCACGTCCGCCCGTATCCGCCATCACCGGCTCCAGCCCGAGGGGGTGGCCCTGGACCTGCGGCAGCTCCGGGACGACCTCAACGAGCGCTATTTCGCGGGGCGGCTGGCGGTCGAGATCACCTGGGGATCGGCTATCGGGGCCCACCGCTGCCGTGGCCGCAAGACCTCCAGCCTCCAGCTCGGCAGCTACTCCTACGAGGACCGGCTGATCCGCATCCACCGGGTGCTGGACGATCCCGGCGTCCCCCGCTTCGTGGTGGAGGCGGTGGTCTATCACGAGCTCCTGCACGCTGACATGCCGCCCGAGGTGCGGGGGAGCAAGCGCCTCTTCCACACCCCGGAGTTCCGCCGCCGGGAGCGCCTGTACCGCAGCCTCGGCCGGGCCGAGCGCTGGCTGGGCGAGCACCTCTCCGATCTCCTGCGGGCCCGCCAGGCGCTGGCGAAGCGGACCCGGAAGCGGTAGAAACCCCTCCGTTTCCTTGCCTCGCAGGCCTTCTTCTGCAACAATCCGGCAGCGCCTGTCGAAACAAGTCGCGGGACTGTAGCTGAGCCGTATACGCACGTGCCGATCCTGAAGCGCGAAGCCGATCTCTCTCCCCACCATCTGTTCGAGCTGTCGTGGTCCGAGCACCCCTGGTGGGTGGCCTGGGTGCGCAGCCGCCAGGAGAAAGGGCTGGCCCGCCATCTGGCCGGGCACGAGGTGGGCTTCTACCTCCCCCAGAGCGAGAAGCGGATGCGGCGGGCGGGACGGACGTTCGTCTCCTCCCTCCCCCTCTTCCCCGGCTATCTCTTCTTCCGGGGGTCCGCCGCGGCGCGCCGCACGGCGCTCGAGAGCCATCTCGTCGTCCAGGTGCTGCCGGTGGCAGACCAGGAGCGGCTGGACGGCGAGCTGGCGAGCCTCTGGCGGCTGCAGCAGGCGGGAGTCCCCCTCGTCTCCCATCCCTATCTCTCGATCGGAGACGAGGTCGAAGTGGTGGAGGGGCCGTTCCGGGGTTGGACCGGCAGGGTGCTGCGGGAGAAGGGGAGGCTGCGGCTGATCGTCTCCATCACCCTCCTGCGCCAGTCCGTGGCCGCGGAGCTGGACCGCGAGGCCCTGGCTCCCCTGCGCCAGCGTCGCTCCCCGGAAAGATCCGGAGCGGGCCGGACGCTCGCGGCTGCCGGGTAGGGGAGGGGAGTGCGATTCCCGGGCGCGCCTGCCGCGTCCCACCCCTCGGTGTCGTCGTCGATCGTACACCGAAGGGGGCGGAGCCTGCCCGAGGGGAATAGAGTGGTCCTCTGATGCCGAAACGCACGCCACGCGATCTCGTCTTCGTCTCGGCCGGCCTCGGCCTGGATGGCGGCGGCCGGGCCCTGGCGGGAAGGCTGCTGGCCGGCGTAGGCGCGGACTTCGCCCAGAGGCGGGGGATCGGCTGCCAGATCCTCACCCTCGAGGGAGGGGGCATCCCGGGATCGGATGCGCCGTTGCGCTCGTTCGCCGGGGACGCGCGGGCCCTCGCCCTCCATCTCTGGCGGCGTCAACTCGGTGACCGCGGGCGCGGGCCCCGCGAGGCGTACGTCTTCGACCTCTTGGGGCCGGCGCGGGTGCAGGCCTACCTCCCCGGTCCGTTGCGCGCTCCCTATCTGGTGCCGCTCTACGGCATCGAGGCCTGGCGTCCCCTGGAGTGGGACCGCCGCCGGGCCCTGGCGTGCGCGGCGGTGCGCTTCGCCATCTCCGGCTACACGCTGGAGCGGGCCCGGCCCTTCTGCCCGGACCTCGCGGGGACGGAGATCCTCCCCCTGGCGCTGGAGGATCGGCCGGCGGAGGGGTTGGTCGACGCCTCGCTCATGGGGCGGGTGGGCCGTGGTTTCCTCCTCGTCGTGGGGAGGATGGTCGCGACTGAGCGCTACAAAGGGCACGACCAGCTCCTCGAAGCGTTCCCCCACGTCCTCGAGCTGTGTCCCAACGCCCGCCTGGTGGTGGCGGGCGAGGGGGACGACCGGCCGCGGCTGGAGGAGAAGGCAGCCTGCCTGGGGCTGGGTGGCGCCGTGACTTTCGCCGGCTTCACCAGCGAGGCGACGCTCGCGGAGCTCTACCGGCGGTGCGCGGCCTTCGTCATGCCCAGCCGCGGCGAGGGCTTCGGCCTCGTCTACCTGGAGGCCATGCGGGCGGCCCGGCCCGTGGTGGCGGCGCGGGGGAGCGCCGCGGAGGAGATCGTGGTGGACGGCGAAACGGGCCTCCTGGTCGATCCGGACGACCGGGACCGGCTCGCTCGGGCCCTGGCCTGCCTGCTCCGCGACGCCGGCGGCGCCCGCCGCATGGGCTGGGCCGGCCGCGAGCGCTGGGAGAAAGAGCTGGGCCTCGACCGCTTCCGGGAGCGCCTGGAGCCCCTGCTCGAACGGCTGGTGGAGAGCTAGACCCCGCATGTGCGGCATCAACGGCATCCTCCGTCTCGCGGCGGGAGCGCCCCCGATCGATCGGGACGAGCTGCTGCGCACCCGCGACGCCATGACGGCCCGGGGGCCGGACGGCCATGGGGCGTGGTTCTCGGACGACGGGCGGGTGGCCCTCGCGAGCCGGCGGCTGGCGATCCTCGACCTCTCGGAGGCGGGTGCCCAGCCCATGGCCTCGGCTGATGGCCGCTTCCACCTGGTGATGAACGGCGAGATCTACAACTTCCGGGAGCTGCGCCGGGAGCTCGAAGCCCAGGGGGTCCCGTTCCAATCCCATAGCGACACCGAGGTCGTCCTCGCCCTCTACGCCCGCGAGGGGGCCGGCATGCTCGCCCGGCTGCGGGGGATGTACGGCTTGGCGATCTGGGACGACCGGGAGAAGAGCCTCCTCCTGGCGCGGGACCCGCTGGGGATCAAGCCGCTCTACCTTGCCGAGGATGGGGGAGTCCTCCGCTTCGCTTCCCAGGTGAAGGCCCTGGAGGCGGGCGGTGCGGTGTCGCGCGCCGTGGATCCGGCGGGGCTGGCGGGATTCCTCCTCTGGGGATCCGTCCCCGAGCCGCTGACGATCCGTCGCGCCGTCCGGGCCCTGCCGGCGGGGCACTACCTGATGATCCGGAACGGGGCGATCGGCGATTCCATCCCCCATGGGATGGCGGCGGTCGAGCCTCTAGCCCCCGAAGCGGCGATCGAGGACTCGGTCGTCGCCCATCTCGTCTCGGACGTGCCCGTGGCGATCTTCCTCTCGGCCGGTCTGGACTCAGGATTGATCGCGGCGCTCGCCCGCCGGCACCTCCCCGAGCCGCCGGTCACCTTCACCCTGCGCTTCGACGTGCTGGAGGGCACCCGGCGGGACGAAGGACCGGCCGCCGCCGAGGTGGCGCGCGCCCTGGGCACCCGCCACGTCGAGCGCCGGGTGGGCCGGGCGGATTTCGCCGCTCTGTGGCCCCAGGCCCTGGCGGCCATGGATCAGCCGAGCATCGACGGCTTCAACACCTTCCTGGTGAGCCGGGCCGCCCACGAGGCGGGGCTCAAGGTGGTGCTCTCAGGGTTGGGGGGAGACGAGCTGTTCGGCAGCTATCCCTCCTTCGCGGACGTGCCGCGGCTGCAACGGATGGCGCGGCTCCCTGGCTTGGCGTTCGTCCTCTCCCGCCTGTCCTCCGGCCGCCCGAAGCTCAAGGGGCTGGCTCGCTACGGTCGCACCCTGCCGGGCGCCTACTTCCTGCGCCGCGGGCTCTTTCTGCCGGAGGAGCTGCCGGGGCTCCTGGGGAAGGACGCTGCGGAGGACGGGCTCGCCCGCTACGACCCGGTCGCCGACGCAGCCCGCGCGCTCGCCGCCGCCAATGGCCGCGCCGGGGACCCCTGGATCGCCGTCCACGAGATGGAGACGGCCCGCTACATGCGCAACCAGCTCCTGCGCGACTCGGACTGGGCCTCGATGGCCTCTTCGGTGGAGCTGCGCGTCCCCTTCGTGGACGCCTGGCTGCGCTCCCGGCTGGCCACGAACGGCTTCGAGCCGGCCCGCGGCGAGGGCAAAGCGGCTCTCGTCCGCAGGCTCGCCCCGGAGCTGCCGGCGGCCCTCTTCGCCCGGCCGAAGTCGGGGTTCTACATCCCGGTGATGGAGTGGATCGAGCCGAAAGCGGCCGGCGCCTCCCTGGGAGATCAGTCGCGGCGGCTGGCGATGCGGGTGCTGGAGGAGACGGGCATGGAGGTGGGCCGGTGAGCACGGCGGCCGAAGGCATCCAGCCAGCCGCGGCGGGGCTGGGGGCGAGGGTCCGGACCTGGGCCGGCATCCTCTCCGCCTATTTCTCTTCCCAGACGCTCGTCCAGCTCCTGGGGATCGCCACCGGAATCCTGTTCATCAACTTCATGCCCATGCAGGACCTGGCCCTCTACACCCTGGCCACCTCGATGATCACCTTCTTCAACTTCGCCTCGGACCTGGGGAGCACCACCTCGCTCCTCCACTTCTTCCACCGCTCGGCCAGGGAGGGGGAGAATTTCCAGCCCTACCACGACGCCGTGCTGTCGCTGCGGCGCTGGGCGTTCCTGGCTGGAGCGGCGGTGGTGGCCGTGGCCCTGCCGGTGCTGGCGGCAGGCAAGGGGTTTGCGCGTTGGGAGGTGGCCCTGACCCTGGCCGGGGTCCTCTTCTGCGTGTGGTTCCAGATCCGCGTCTCCCTGCGGCTGCTGCGGCTGCGGCTGGGGTCCGCCTTCGGCCGCTCCTACCGGGCGGAGATGTCGGGCGCCGGGCTGCGGCTGGCGCTCGGCGGCCTGATGGTGATCGCCGGCTGGCTCCAGGCGTGGCTGGGCGTGCTCGCCTCGGGCCTGGGCTCCGCCCTCACGGCCCGGCTGGCCCGGTCCGGGGAAGCGCTCCGCCCGGAGCGGCCGGAGGGGCTCGGGACCTACCGCCGGAAGATCCTGCGCTACCTGCTGCCCACCCTGCCGGCCGCCGGCTACTATGCCGTCCAGGGGCCGCTGGTGGTCTGGCTCTCGGCCACCTTCGGCGGCGTGCGCAACATCGCCGAGGTGGGAGCCCTGGGGCGGCTGGCTCTGGTGGTGGGCCTGTTCTCGGGTCTCACCGGCACGGTGTTCCTGCCGCGCCTCGTCCACGTCACCGACGACCGGCTCTACCTGCGGCGCTATCTCCAGTTCGGCGCCCTGCTCCTCGCCGTGGGCGCGGGCCTCACCCTCGCCGCCGCCGCGCTCCCCCGGCTCTTCCTCTTCGTTCTCGGTCCCAAGTTCGCGGGGCTCCATTCCGAGCTGCTGCTGGTGGTGGCGGGCTCCAGCCTGTCGCTGCTGGACGGCTACGCGGTCAACGTCAACCTGGCGCGGTCGTGGACGCGCTGGCAGGGGGCGGCACTGGTGGTCCAGATCACCCTCCAGGCCCTGCTGGTGGCCCTGCTGCCCCTCGCGACCACCTTCAACCTCCTGCTGTTCAACCTGCTGAGCGCCGGCATCGCCCTGGGGCTCCAGCTCCTGACGGCTCTGGCCGGCTTCACCCGGCCGCGGTGGGTGTACTGGTCGTGAAGGCCGTGAAGTCAGATCCCTCCTCCCCACGGGTGGCCTTCGTCTACCCCATTCCCTTCGGCGAGGACGGCATCTTCGGCGGCGGCGAGCGCTATGCCCTCGAGCTGGCCCGGGCCCTCGCCCGGCGCACGCCCACCCGCCTCGTCAGCTTCGGGCCGCGGGCGCGGCGGGAGACCGAGGGCGACCTCGAGGTGGCGATCCATCAGCCCCTGCGCTACGTCCACGGGTCGCGGCTCAACCCGTTCACCGTGACCTTCCTCGCCGACCTCAAGGACGCCGAAGTGATCCACTGCGGTACCTGGAACACCCTGGCGACCGACCTCTCCGTGATGTTCGCCCGGGCCACTGGCAAGAAGGTGTTCGTGACCGACGTGGGCGGCGGCGCGAGCTTCAGTCTCGTGCGCCGGCTACCCATCGCCCGCTGGGTGAACCGCTTCCTGCTCATCGCCGAGGAGGGAGGCTACCCGTTCGAGGGCCACCGGGACCGCTGGAGCATCCTCTTCGCCGGCATCGACACGGAGCGTTTCAGCCCGCCCGCCGGAGACGCCCGCCGCGAGGGGGTGCTGTTCGTGGGCCGGCTCCTCCCCCACAAGGGGATCGACGTGCTGATCCGGGCCGTGGACCCTGGAGTGCCCCTGCGCATCGTGGGCCGGCCCTATCACGACGAGTACCTGGCCCTGCTCTCCCGGCTGGCCGAGGGCAAGGCGGTGACCTTCGTCACCGACGCCACGGACGAGCAGATCCTCGGCTTCTACCGCTCCGCCGCCGTGTCGGTGCTCCCCTCGGTGAACCGCACGGTCTACGGCGACTACACGCCCCTGCCGGAGCTGCTGGGCTTCACGGCCATGGAGGCCATGGCGTGCGGCACGCCGGTGGTGGTCAGCCGGGTGGGAGGGATGCACCACGTGGTGGACGACGGCACCACCGGCTACCTGGTGCCGCCGGGCGATCCAGAGGCCCTTGGGGACCGCCTGCGCCAGTTGCTGGCGGATCCGGCGCTCGCCGCCGGCATGGGGGCCGCGGCCCGGCGCCGCATCGAGGACCTCTTCACCTGGGACCACGTGGCGCAGCGCTGCCTGGAGGCCTACGTCCAGTGAGCCGGGAGGACGCCATCGTGGTGGTGGGGGGCGGCGGCCACGCCAAGGTGGTGATGGAGGTCCTCCTCGCCGCGGGCTGGCGGGTGGCCGGCTACACCGATCCCAGCGGCGCCGGGAGCTCGTTCGGCAGCCTCCCCTGGCTGGGAGACGACTCGGCCCTCCCCGCTCTCGCCGGCCGCTTTCGCCATGCCATCGTGGCCCTGGGCGACAACGCCCTGCGGGGCCGCCTGGCCCAGAGGGTGACGGAGCTGGGCTTCGAGCTGGGCAACGCCCTCCACCCCTCGGCCCAGATCTCCCCCTCCGTCACCCTGGGGCGCGGGATCGCCGTGATGGCCAACGCCGTGGTCAACGCCGCCACGACCATCCTGGACAACGCCATCGTCAACACCGCGGCCACGGTGGATCACGACTGCCGGATCGGGCGGGCGGTGCACGTGGCCCCGGGCTGCCACCTGGCCGGCTACGTGACGGTGGAGGACGAGGCCCTGGTGGGTGTGGGCTCCATCGTGGGCCGCGGCCGGCCGCTGCGCATCGGCGCCGGGGCCGTGGTGGGCTCGGGCTCCGTGGTGTTCCGCGACGTCCCCGCCGGCACCACCGTCGCCGGCAACCCCGCCCGGCCCATCCGGCGGCGGGAATCGCCTCGGGGGGAGGAGGCCTGATGCAGGACGACTTCATCCCGGTCTCGGCCCCCTCGCTGCTGGGCAACGAGAAGCTCTACGTCAACGAGTGCCTGGAGACCACCTGGATCTCCTCCATCGGCCGCTTCATCGAGGAATTCGAGCGCAGCTTCGCCGAGTGCTGCGGGGTGGAGCACGCCGTGAGCTGCTGCAACGGCACCGTGGCCCTCCATCTCGCCCTGCTGGGCCTCGGCGTCGGCCCCGGCGACGAGGTGCTGGTGCCCTCCCTCACCTACGTGGCCTCGGCCAACGCCGTGCGCTACTGCGGCGCCGAGCCGGTGTTCGTGGACAGCGACCGCCGCACCTGGAATCTCGACCCGGAGGACCTGCGCCGCAAGATCACCCCGCGCACCCGGGCCGTCATGGCCGTGCACCTCTACGGCAAGCCGGCGCCCATGGGGGAGATCCGGGAGATCGCCGCCGCGGCGGGGATCAAGGTCGTGGAGGACGCCGCCGAGGCCATCGGCGCCACGTACGGCGGCCGGCCGGTGGGATCGCTGGCCGACGTGTCCGCCTTCAGCTTCTTCGGCAACAAGGTGATCACCTGCGGCGAGGGCGGCATGGTGCTGACGCAGGACGAAGCCCTGGCCCGGAAGATCCGCCAGCTCAAGGGCCAGGGCCAGGACTTCGAGCGCCGCTACTGGTTCCCGGTCGTGGGCTACAACTACCGGATGACCAACGTCGCGGCGGCCCTGGGGCTGGCCCAGCTCGAGAAGATCGACGACTACCTGGCGGCGCGCGACGAGATCGCGTCCTGGTACCGGGAAGAGCTCGCGGGGTGCCCCGACCTGGCCCTCGCCGCCGTCGACCCGGGCGAGCGCGCCGTCTGCTGGCTGTTCAGCGTCGTGCTGCAGCGGCTACCGCGCCATGCCGGCGAGGAGCGCGACTCAGTGATGGCCCGGCTGCGGCAGGCGGGAGTGGACAGCCGGCCCTTCTTCTATCCCTGCCACACTCTGCCGCCCTATCTCAGGAACAGCCGGGAAAGCCGGCGGACTGCCCGGGGGCCGAGTGGCTGAGCGCCCGCGGGCTCTCGCTGCCGACCTGGGTGGGAATGACGCGGGAGCACGTCCGGCGCGTTGCCGGAGCGCTCGTCGCAGCCCTGGAGTCCGTGGGCGCCGAGGCACCGTCGCGATGAGGCTCCTTCAGCTCGTCCCCTCTCTCGCTGCCGACGGAGTGGGAGGGTATGCCCGGTGCCTCGGCACGGCTTTCGCCGCGCGCGGGATCGCGGTGGACCTCCTCGCCTCCCGCCCCGGCGAGGGGGTGGGAGAGGCCCTGCCGGCGGGTACGGCCGAGGCCCTGGACGCCGCTCTCGAGGCGTGGTGGGGGGCCGGGGAGGGACCGTCTGGCGTCCTCCTCCACTACTCCGGCTACGGCTTTCAGGAGCGCGGCTGCCCGGTCTGGCTGGTGACGGGGATCGCCCGCTGGCTCGCCCGCGGGGGTGGGAGGCAGATCTCGACCTTCTTCCACGAGGTCAACGCCTTCGGGCCGCCGTGGCGCAGCAGCTTCTGGCTCTCCCCTTTGCAGCGGCGGCTGGCGGCGGCGCTGGCCGGCGCGAGCTCCAGGATCGCCACCAGCCTCCCTGTGTATCGCGAAGTCCTCCACCGCTGGGTGCCGCGGCAGGAGATCGCGGTTCTTCCTGTGTTCTCGGCCGTGGGCGAGCCGGCCGAGGTGCCGCCCCTCGCCTCCCGGCCGCGGCGTCTCGCCGTCTTCGGCGCGGCGGGCACGCGCCAGCGGGCCTTCCGCGAGCACGCGGCTGATCTCGCGGCCGCCTGCCGGGCGCTCGACGCCGAGGAGGTGGTGGAGGTCGGCCCGCCGGGAGCGGACGCGCCCGTGGCCGTTGCGGGCCGGCCCGTGCGGCGGCTGGGGGTCCTGCCGGCCGCGGAGGTGGAGGCCCTGCTGCTCGACTCCGCGGCCGGCTTCCTGGCCTATCCGGCGGACTTCCTCCCCAAGTCGACGGTCTTCGCCGCCTACTGCGCCCATGGCGTGGTGCCCGTCTGCGCCTCCTCCCGGCGCAACGGCGGCGGGCCTCTCACCCGGGGAGAGCACTACCTGCCCCCTCACCCGGTCCATCCGCCCGACGCGGCGGAGCTCCAGGCCGTGGCCGGCCGGGCCCGGGCCTGGTACGCGGAGCACAGCCTCGAACGCCAGATGGCGACCTTCCTCGGCCTGATCTCCGGCGGCGGGGGACGGGCGTGAAGATCCTCCTCTATTGTCCCGTCTTCTATCCGAGCGTCGGAGGTCTCGAGATCAACGTCGCCCGGCTTGCCCAGGGTCTCCATTCCACCGGCCACGAGGTCACCCTGGTGGCGAAGACCCCGCTGGAAGGCCCCGAGCCCTTCCCCTTCCGGGTCGTCCGCAGCCCGGGGCGCCGGCAGCTCCTGCGCCTCGTGCGCGGGTGCGACGTCTTCTTCCAGGCCAACGTGAGCCTGCGCGGCCTCTGGCCCCTGCTCTTCGTGCGCCGGCCCTGGGTGGTCTCGCATCACGGCTGGTACAGCCGGCCGGACCGCAGCCTCGCCCCCCAGGACCGCCTCAAGCGCTTCCTCCTGCGCTGGGCCACCTCGATCTCGGTCTCCCAGGCCGTGGCCGACGACCTCGCGACCCCTTCGGTGGTGATCGCCAACGCCTACCGGGACGACCTCTTCCGCCTCCTGCCGGAGGTGCCGCGCACGGAGGAGCTGCTGTTCCTCGGCCGGCTGGTCTCGGACAAGGGGGTGGACGTGCTGCTCGACGCCCTGGGGCTGCTCGCCGCGCGCGGGGTGCGGCCGGGGCTCGCCGTGGTGGGAGACGGCCCCGAGAGACCGGCCCTGGAAGATCAGATCCGCCGGCTGGGGATCGGCGAGCAGGTCCGCTTCCTCGGCAGCCGTCACGGCGAGGAGGTCGTCTCCCTGCTCAACGCCCATCGCATCCTCGTCGTCCCCTCGCGCTACGACGAGCCGTTCGGCATCGTGGCCCTGGAGGGGATCGCCTGCGGCTGCCTGGTGATCGGCTCCCGGGGAGGCGGCCTCAAGGAGGCGATCGGCGCCTGCGGCCTGACCTTCGACAACGGCGACGCCGCCGGGCTCGCCCGGCTCCTGGAGGCCGCTCTCGCCGGCCCGGAACGCTTCCTCCCCTCTGCCGAGCAGGTGGCCGAGCACCTCGCCCGGCACCGCAGCGACCGGGTGGTGGCCCGCTATATCGAGGTGCTCGAGGCGGCGGTCGCAGACCGGCGGCCGGCGGTGCTCGCCAGCCGGCGGAAGGTGGGGGCCTAGCATGCGGCTCCTCATCGTGCTGCTCGGCGTTGGCGCGGCCGTCTGGTCGATCCGGCGGTGGCAGCTCGCCGTGCAGGTGGCGATGGTCCTGCTGGTCTTCGAAGGGGCGATCCGCAAGTGGTTCCTCCCCGGGGCTCAGGACCTGGTCTACTTCGCCAAGGACATCTTCTTCCTCGGCGCCTACCTCGGGTTTTTCCAGGCCCGCTCGCGCCTGCGCCTGCGCTACCCGCAGGCTCCGGCGCTCTACGCCGGGCTCGCCCTGGGAGCTGCCGTCGGCCTGCTCGAGGTGTTCAACCCGCGGCTGCCCAATTTCCTCGTGGGGATCCTGGGGTTCAAGGCCTACTTCCTCTACGTGCCGCTGGTCTTCGTCGTGCCGGCCGTGTTTCCCGACGACATGGCCCTGGCCCGCTTCCTGAAGCGCTACGTGCTCGTCGCCATCCCGGTCGGGCTGCTCTCCACGGCGCAGTTCTTCAGCCCTCCCGGGAGCGTGCTCAACACCTACGCCCAGCCGACCGACATCGCCTCGATCTCCACCTTCGGCAGCTCGAAATTCGTGCGCACCACCGGCACCTTCTCCTACATCTCGGGCTACACCTCCTTCCTCCTCGCGATGACCATCCTCGTCCTCATGATCCTCACCACCACCCGCTGGCGCTTCAAGGGTAACCTCGCGGTCTACGGCGCTCTCGGCATGACCCTGCTGGGCATGATGATGAGCGGCTCGCGGGGGCCGATCTTCCTGCTCGCCCTGGTCTTTCCCCTCTACTGGTGGCTCGCCGTGGTGCGGGAGAAGCAGAGCGGCCGGACGTTCGTGCGGCTGCTCATGGGGTTGGGGCTCCTGGTCGCCGGCTTGAGGTCCACGAGCGAGGAGGCGGTCACCGCCTTCACCCAGCGGGCCTCGAAGTCGCAGGACGTCGCCTCCCGCCTGACCTCCCCCTTCACGTCGCCGGCCGACATGCTCCCCTTCGCCGGTCCCATGGGCTATGGCATCGGGGCGACCCATCAGGCCGCCACGGCGGTGACCAAGGGGATCATCCCCTACAGTTGGCTCAGCAGCCTGGCCCCCGAGTCGGAGAGCGGGCGGGTGATGCTGGAGCTCGGCCCCGTGGGATTCTTCCTGGTCTACCTCGTGCGTTTGAGCCTCGCTCTGTTCACCCTGCGCCAGGCCCTGCGACTGCGCACCGCCTTCCATCGTGCGGTGGCCATTTCGGCCCTGCTGTTCTTCCTCATCCAGATTCCCGGCGGCGTGGTCTTCGAGGTTACGGCCGGGGTCTATTACTGGTTCCTGGCCGGCCTGGTCTTCCTCGCCGTGCGGCTCGATCGCGAGGCGGTCGTCCGGGCGGCGGCGGCAGCGAGACCACGGATGGCGGTGCCGGCCGGCCCGCCGGTCCCCGTCGCGCTCGGGAGGGGGGGGTGAAGGTGCTGGTGACCCATCCGGGACGGCAGCACTCGCATCAGGCGGCCCTGGCGCTCGCCGGCGCCGGGATGCTCGCCGGGTATTGGGCCGGGGTCCCTGCTCTCGCGCGCCCACGGCGGATTCCGGGGGCGCTCTGGCGCCGCTTCGTGCGCTACGCTCCCGTGCCCCTGCCTCCGGAGAAGGTGCGCTGGACCCCGTGGGTGCCGGCCCTGCGGCGGCTGGGGGACCGCCTGCCGCGGCGCTTCCAATTCTGGGCGGACTTCCTCGCCTGCCGGCTGTTCGACCGCTGGGCCGCTGCCCGGCTGCAGCCGGGCAGCGGGGATGCTGTCATCGCCTGCGAGATCTCAGCCCTCAGGACCTTCCGCAAGGCCCGGCGGCTGGGGATGGTCACCGTTCTCGACGCCGCAGCCACCCACCACCGGACCCAGGACCGCTTTCACGGCTTCCCGGAGCCCGCGAGCCTCCACCGCCGGATCACCGCGGTGAAAGACGGCGAGATCGCCCTCGCCGACCACGTCCTCACGGTCTCGGAGCTGGCCCGGCGGAGCTATCTCGAAGCCGGATTGCCACCGGAGCGGGTCCATTGCCTCCCCCTGGGAGTGGACGTGGACCTCTTCGCATCCACGTCCAATTCCAAGGAAACCCCGCCCCGCGAGGGGACGACGTTCGTCTTCGCGGGAGCGGCGAGCCGCGTCAAGGGGCTCGACCTGCTGCTCGCAGCTTTCGCCGAGGTCCGCCGTTCCGAGCCCGGGGCGCGCCTGCTGGTGATTGGGCCGCCCGGGGATTGCTCCTCCCTGCTGGGCCCGCCGCCGGAGGGGGTGACGGTCCTGGGGACGCTCTCCCAGCAGGAGCTGGCGGCGAGTTTCGCCGCCGCGGACTGCCTGGTGCTGCCGTCGCGCAACGAATCCTTCGGCATGGTGGTGCCCGAGGCCCTGGCCGCCGGCCTGCCGGTCCTGATCTCGGACCGTGTCGGGGCGTCGGATCTGGTCGCGGAAGGACGGACTGGCTGGGTGGTGCCGGCGGGGGACGCCGGAGCCCTGGCCGGGAGGATGCTCGGCGCGTCCCGTGAAGACCTGCGACGCATGCGACCGGCCTGCCGGCAGGCCGCCGAGGCCGCCGACTGGCCGGCCTATCACCGCCGGTTCGCGGAGCTTTTGAGATCCTTGCTGACGTGAGGCTCCTCCATGTGGTCCCCACCTACCTCCCCGCCTGGCGCCACGGCGGCCCCATCCTGGCCGTTCACGGCCTGTGCCGGTCCCTGGCGGCGCGAGGGCACGAGGTGACGGTGCTGACGACCCACGTCCATGGCGACGGCGTTCTCGACGTTCCTCTGGGAGAGCCGGTGGAGATCGATGGCGTCGAGGTCCGGTACTTTCCCGTCCTGCCCCCCCGGCGCCTCTACCTCTCGCCGGGGCTGGCCCGGGCGGCGAGGGATCTCGCGGGGAGCTGCGACGCCGTCCATCTCCACTCGGTGTTCCTCGGGCCCACGACGGCCGCGGCCCGGGCCGCCGAGCGGGCCGACGTGCCCTACGTCCTCTCTCCGCGCGGCATGCTAGTGCCGGAGCTGCTGCGCGCCCGGGGGCGCTGGCGCAAGCTCGCCTGGATGCTCCTCGCCGAGCGCCGGACGATCGAACGGGCCGCCGTCCTTCACGCCACCAGCGATCTGGAGGCCGAGGAGATGGCCCGCCTGGACCTCCCCCTGCCGCCCGTTGCAGTGATCCCCAACGGAATCGAGCCGGAGCCCTGGGACGGGGAGACAGCGACCCTGTCGCCGGCAGTGCAATCTCTGCTGGACGGTCCGCCCTTCGTCCTCTTCCTCGGCCGCCTCTCCTGGAAGAAGGGGCTCGACCGCCTGATCCCGGCCCTGGCCCACGCGCCAGAAGCCGTCCTGGCCGTGGCCGGCAACGACGAGGAGGAGATCCGCCCGGAGCTGGAACGGCTCGCCCGGGAGGCCGGCGTGGCGGCGCGGACCGTCTTCCTGGGTCCCGTCCATGGACCGGACAAGGCGGCCCTCCTCCACCACATGATGGCCCTGGTCCTCCCCTCCCATTCGGAGAACTTCGGCAACGTCGTCCTGGAGGCCTGGGCCGCCCGCCGGCCCGCCGTGGTCACCCCCGGCGTCGGCCTGGCCGGGACCGTGCGGGAGACCGGGGGAGGGATCGTGGCGGAGGGTACGCCGGAGGACCTGGGCGAAGCGGTCCGGGATCTCCTCGCCGCTCCGCTGACGGCGGACGAGATGGGGGCCAGGGGAGCCGCGGCCGTCCGCGAGCGCTTCGATTGGGCGACGGTGGCGCGGGACATGGAGACGGTGTACGAAGGGCTGGCCGCCCGATGAACATCACCTTCCTCGTCGAGCGTCCCACCCAGTTCGAGGCGCCGTTCTACCGCTTCGCCGCGCAGGATCCGGCGCACGAGCTGCGGGTCCTCTTCACCGGCGTGGACGTGACGGCGCCGGTCTTCGATCCGGAGCTGGGGAAGCCCGTCTCCTGGGGGATCGACCTCCTGGGCGGCTACCCCCATGAGGTCTGCCCGGGCGGGACAGGGCTCAGAGAGCGGCTGCGCTCCGGCCGATGCGACCTGCTGATCGCCAACGGCTACACGCAGCAGGCCTATCGCGAGGGGGTGCGGATCGCGAGGAGAGCGGGGATCGCCACGGCCCTGCGCCTCGATTCGGTCCTCTGGGACGGCGCGGCGAGGAGCTTCGCCAAGCGGCTCCTCTTCGCCACCTATATGAAGAGGACGTACGACCTGTTCCTGGGCGTGGGGAGCCTGACTCTGGAGTACTTGCGCGCCTTCGGCGTCCCGCAGGAACGGGTGGGGCTGTTCCCTTATGCCGTGGACGTCGCGGCGTTCCGGTGCCAGTCCGCCCTCCCGGCCACGGAGCGCCAGACGGTCCGGGAACGGCTCGGGGTGCCGCCGGACGCCCGGGTCGTCCTCGCCCTGGCCAAGCTCAACGACCGGGAGGCGCCGTGGGACCTGCTGCGCGCCTTCGCCCGGCTGGACCCTGAAGAGAACGACCTCTGGCTGGTGCTGGCCGGCGACGGACCGGAGCGCGCGGCCCTGGAGGGGGCGGCCGGCCCCCGGGTGCGCTTCCCCGGCTACGTCCCCTATCCCGAGCTGCCGGCCCTCTACGCCGCGGCGGACCTCTTCGTCCATCCGGCCCGGGAGGAACGCTGGGGGGTGTCCGTAGAGGAGGCCCTGGCCTGCGGCCTGCCGGTCGTCGCCTCCTCCCGGGTGGGCGCGGCCTTCGACCTCATCCAGCCAGGTGGCAACGGCTTCCTCTATCCGGTGGGGAACGATGCAGAGCTGGCCGGCCGCATCGACGCCGCCCTGGCGCTGCCGCCCGAGCGGGTGCAGCAGACGAGCGCCGCCATCCTGGCCGAATGGGATTACGCCGCTGCCTGGCGCGGGCTCGTCGAGGCGGCGCAGCGGACCGTGGAGAGGGCGGCATGATCCCCCTCTCCGTGCTGGTGACCACCCGCAACGAGGAGGTCAACGTCGAGCGCTGTCTTGAGAGCGTCCACGGCTTCGCGGATCAGGTCTTCGTCCTCGATTCGGAGAGCACGGACCGCACCGTCGAGATCGCCCGCCGCTACGCCGAGGTTCATACCCTGGCCTACGACCACAGCCGGATCATCCCGTGGATCTTCCAATGGGGATTGGACAACCTCCCTCTGCGCAACGACTGGGTGCTCATCCTGGAGGCGGACCAGGCCGTCACCCCCGCGCTCCGGGAGGAGATCGCGGCCCTCCTCGCCCGGCCGCAGATCGCCGAGGGGGGCTTCTACATTCGCCGCCGGCAGATCTTCCGCGGCAAGCCCCTGCGCTTCGGCGGCTACGGCAGCAAAGTCCTCTTGAAGCTCTTCCGGCGCAGTTGCTCGGAGCTCGACCCGGTGGAGCAGGACACCCGGGTCTACGTCCGCGGCCCCGTCGGCCGCCTGCGCTCGCCGCTCGAGGAGTGGAACGTCAAAGAGGACGCCATCCAGTTCTACCTCCAGAAGCACCTCCGCTATGCCGAGGCCTTCGCACGGGAAGAGCTGGAGCGCCGGCGTCACGGTCTGCCGTGGAAGGCGACCCCGCGCCTCTTCGGCACTCCGGACGAGCGGATCCTCTGGATGAAAGATCGTTACTACCGCATGCCGCTCTTCGTCCGGCCGACGCTATACTTCCTCTATCGCTACGTTTTCCTGCTCGGTATCCTGGACGGCAAAAACGGCTTCGTGTTCCACTTCCTCCAGGCCTTCTGGTTCCGCTGCGTCGTCGACATCCGGCTGGAAGAGCTCATGAAGGGAGCCAAAGGGCGCAGTTGCTCAACGACAAGGAGGTCTACGGCGCGGGCCTGGCGCGCAACATCGAGGCCTCGGCCAAGGCCCAGGGCCTGACGGTCATCTCCAACGAGGCGATCGACAAGAACTCGGCCAACTACCGCTCGCTGGCGCAGAAGGCCAAGACCGCGGCCGCCGACTGCATGGTGTTCGCCGGCATCACGGCCAACAACGCCGCGCAGGTGTTCAAGGACTTCGCCGCGGCGCTGCCGACGCGCGAAGCTCTACGGGCCCGACGGCGTCGCCGACACGACCTTCGCCAGCCCGAAGGAGGGCATCCCGGCCGAGGTCGCCAACCGCACCAAGGTCACGATCGCCACGCTGTCCCCGGACCAGTACCCGCCGCAGGGCCAGGAGTTCTTCAAGTCCTACACGCGAGAAGTACGGCGAGGCGAACCCGGACCCGTACGCGATCTACGGCTACGAGGCGATGGAGCTCGCGCTCGACGCGATCAAGCGCTCCAAGACCGGCGAGCGGGCCGACGTGGTCAAGGCGCTGTTCGCGACCAAGGACCGCGACTCGGTGCTCGGGACGTACTCGATCGACGCCAACGGCGACACGTCGCTGACCGACTACGGCGTCTACTCGATCAAGAACGGCGAGCTGGAGTTCGACAAGACGATCAAGGCGCAGCGGCGGGCTGAGGCACAATGCGCGGGTGAAGGTCTCCGCCAAGGCTGACTATGCGGTGCGTGCCGCAGCCGAGCTCGCCGCCGCCCAGGACACGGGCGCACCCGTGCGCGCCGAATCGATCGCGACCGCCCAGGGCATCCCGCAGCGGTTCCTGGAGAACATCCTCTCCGACCTGCGCCACGCCGGGCTCGTGCAGAGCGTGCGCGGGGCGGAGGGCGGGCACAAGCTCAACCGCCCGGCGCGCGAGATCACGGTCGCCGACGTGATCCGCGCCGTCGACGGCCCGCTCGCCGCGGTGCGCGGCGAGCGGCCGGAGGGCGTCAGCTACGCGGGCCCGGCCGAGCCGCTGCAGCGCGTGTGGATCGCGGTGCGCAAGAACCTGCGCGACGTGGTCGAGCACGTCACGCTCGCGGACCTCGCCGACGGGGCGCTGCCCGCGCAGCGTCGACGCGCTCGCCGACGACCCCGACGCCTGGCAGACGCGCTAGACATGGACGATATAAATCCCATCGGGATGGTGGACTTTGGCTAATATGGCGAACCCTGTCGGGTTTCGACCTATTTCGAAGGAGCCATCTCGTGAAGACCACCACCAGCCCTGGCGGTCGCCCTCCTCGCCCTGGTCGTGGCGGCCTGCGGCGGCGCCAGCGACGAAGTCGGCGGCAGCGACGACGCCGCGAAGGCCGCCAGCGGCGGCGCCGGCGACCAAGCTCTCGCTCGTCGCCTACGCCGTGCCGAAGGTCGGCTTCGACAAGGTCATCCCGCGTTCGACGAAGACGCCCGAGGGCAAGGGCGTCACGTTCAGCCAGTCCTACGGCGCCGTCCGGCGACCAGTCGCGCAAGGTCGAGACCGGCCTGCCGACCGACGTCGTCAACTTCTCGCGTCGAGCCCGACGTCACCCGCCTCGTGAAGTCCGGCCAGGTCGACGACGACTGGAACCAGAACGAGCACAAGGGCATCCCGTTCGGCTCGGTCGTCACGATCGTCACCCGCAAGGGCAACCCGAAGGACATCAAGACCTGGGACGACCTGCTCAAGCCCGGCGTCGAGGTCGTCACGCCGAACCCGTTCTCCTCGGGCTCGCGCGAAGTGGAACCTGCTCGCGCCCTACGCCGAGAAGAGCAACGGCGGCGCAGGACCCCGAGGCCGGCCTCGCCTACCTCTCCAAGCTGATCGGCGACCACGTCAAGGTCCAGCCGAAGTCCGGCCGCGAGGCGACCGAGACGTTCCTGCAGGGCACCGGCGACGTGCTGCTCTCCTACGAGAACGAGGCGCTGTTCGCCGAGCGCAACGGCGAGGACGTCGAGCACCACACGCCCGCCACGACGTTCAAGATCGAGAACCCGGTCGCGGTCCTCAACACGTCCAAGCACAAGGAGCAGGCGCAGGCGTTCGTCGACTTCCTCTACACGCCCGAGGGCCAGAAGGCGTGGGCCGAGGCCGGCTTCCGCCCGGTCGACCAGACCGTCGCGCAGGAGTTCGCCGCCGACTTCCCGGCGCCCGAGAAGCTCTGGACGATCGACGACCTCGGCGGCTGGAGCAAGGTCAACGACGAGCTCTTCGAGCCGGACAACGGCTCGGTGGCCAAGATCTACGACGAGGCGACGAGCTAGCGCCGATGGCGGCGCTCGCGCTCCCGCGGCGCAGCGCGAAGCGCGACCGCCGGCGGCGGCGTCGGGCCCCTCGGGCTCGGCGTCGCCTCGTTGTGGCTGAGCATCATCGTCCTGCTGCCGCTCGCGGCGGTGCTGGCGAAGTCGCTCGAGCGACGGCCCGGCGGCGCTTCTGGGACGCGCATCACCGCGCCCGCCGCGCGCGCCGCGCTGATCATCACCGTCGTCGATCTCGGCGATCGTCGCGCTGATCAACGTCGTCACCGGCACGCTGATCGCCTGGGTGCTGGTGCGCGACGACTTCCGCGGCAAGGCGCTCGTCAACGCGATCATCGACCTGCCGTTCGCGCTGCCGACGATCGTGGCGTCGCATCGTGCTGCTGAGCCTCTACGGCCCGCGCAGCCCGATCGGCCTGCGACCTCTACGCGACCCGCCCGGCGCTGATCATCGCGCTGCGTTCGTGACGCTGCCGTTCGTCGTGCGCTCCGTGCAGCCGGTGCTGATGGAGGTCGACCGCGAGGCCGAGGAGGCCGCCGCGTCGCTCGGCGCCGGCGGCTGGACGACCTTCCGCCAGATCATCCTGCCCGCGCTGTACCCGGCGCTGCTCGGCGGCGCCGGCCTGGCGTTCGCGCGCGCCGTCGGCGAGTTCGGCTCCGTCGTGCTGATCGGCGGCGGCATCCCGCGCGAGACCGAGGTCGCCTCGCAGTACATCGCCAAGCAGATCGAGATCGACCGGCCCGGCGAGCGCCGCGGCGGTGTCGGTCGCGCTGCTGCTGATCTCCTTCGCGGTGCTGTTCGCGATCCGCTTCGCGACGAGGCCGAGGAGCGATGAAGTAGCGATCGCGCTGCGCACCACGCGCGCTCGGCCTACCTCGGCGCGCTCGTCCTCGTCCCGCTGGGGATGATCCTCTTCCGCACGTTCGAGGACGGCTTCGTCGCGTTCTGGGAGTCGGTGACGACGCCCGCGGCGATCTCGCGCGATCTCGCTGTCGCTGATCGATCGTGGCGATCGTCGTGCCGCTCAACGTCGTCTTCGGCCTCGTCACCGCGCTGGCGCTGGCGCGCGGGAGCTTCCGCGGCAAGGGCATGCTGCAGGCGGTCGTCGACCTGCCGTTCGCGGTCTCGCCGGTGATCGTCGGCGTCGCGCTGATCCTGCTTCTGGGGCAACGACGGCTGGCTCGGCGGCGCGCTGCCGGTGATCTTCTCGCTGCCCGGGATGGTGCTGGCGACGATGTTCGTGACGCTGCCGTTCGTGGTGCGCGAGGTCGAGCCGGTGCTGCACGAGATCGGCACCGAGCAGGAGGAGGCCGCCGCGACGCTCGGCGCCTCGAAGCTGGCAGACGTTCTGGCGCATCACGCTGCCCGCGATCCGCGGTCGGCGTCGCCTACGGCGTCGTGCTGACCGTGGCCCGCTCGCTCGGCGAGTTCGGCGCGCTGACCGTCGTCGCCGGCGGCGTGCCCGGCGAGTCGCAGACGCTCACGCTGCTCGTCCACGCCCGCTACATCGACGACCACAACGCCTTCGGCGCCTACTCGGCGTCGACCGTCCTGATGGGCCTCGCGCTCCTGACCCTTGATCCTGATGACCATGCTGCAGAGGAGGCGAGCATGATCACCGTGTCGCACGTGACGAAGCGCTTCGGCGACTTCGTCGCCCTCGACGACGTCTCGCTCGAGGTCCCCGACGGCTCGCTGACCGCGCTGCTCGGGCCGTCGCGGCTCGGGCAAGTCGACGCTGCTGCGGATCATCGGCGGGCTCGAGTACGCCGACTCGGGCACGGTCGCAGATCCACGGCGAGGACGTCACCGGCGTCGCCGCCGCAGAAGCGCGGCATCGGCTTCGTCTTCCAGCACTACGCCGCGTTCAAGCACATGACCGTGCGCGACAACGTCGGCGTTCGGCCTGAAGATCCGCAAGACGCCGAAGGACCGGATCGAGGCGCGCGTCGACGAGCTGCTGACGATCGTCGGGCTCGCCGGCTTCGCCAAGCGCTACCCGTAGCAGCTCTCCGGCGGCCAGCGCCAGCGGATGGCGCTCGCCCGCGCGCTGGCGGTCGAGCCGCAGGTGCTGCTGCTCGACGAGCCGTTCGGCGCGCTGGACGCGAAGGTCCGCGCCGAGCTGCGCGAGTGGCTGCGGCGCCTGCACGACGAGGTCCACGTGACGACGCTGCTGGTCACCCACGACCAGGAGGAGGCGATGTCGATCGCCGACAACATCGCGGTCATGGACAACGCCCACATCGAGCAGGTCGGCGGTCCGCGCGAGCTCTACGACCGCCCCGCGAACCAGTTCGTGATGGGCTTCCTCGGCCCGGTCGCGCGCTCGACGGCACGCTGGTGCGCCCGCACGACATCGCGATCGACACGGACCCCGACGCACGGCGGCCGCGAGGCGCAGGTGCGCGCGCGTCAGCCACCTCGGCTTCGAGGTCCGCGTCGAGCTCGTGCTGCCCGAGGGCGAGCCGGTGTTCGCCCAGCTCACCCGCACCGAGGCCGAGGAGCTCGACCTCGCGACGGGCGACATCGTGTGGCTGCGGACCGCCGGCGGCACGGCGCTGGCGGCCTAGACGTTTCGGTCAGGAATGCCTCATCGTGCTCGGCTAATCTCCCGGCGCGATGGGGTTATTCGACAGGACACGGATGTGCCTGGAGTGTCGCGGGCTGGGAAACGTGATCGTCCACCACAGCAGCGACGTATCGCGAGACGGCGCACTGCTACGCGTGTGACGGCGCCGGGCGGGTCAAGCTGATGCCGGACGGCCGGCCGGAGCCGGGCTTCGGCTGGGGCGTCGGCGACGCTCGGTGCCGCCGCCGCCGCCCAGACTCAGCTCTTGCCCGGCACCGCGATCCCGGACTCGTAGGCCAGCACGACCGCCTGGACGCGGTCGCGCAGGCCGAGCTTCATCAGCAGCCGCGCGACGTGGGTCTTGACCGTGGTCTCGGAGACGATCAGCTCGGCGGCGATCTCGGCGTTGGAGAGGCCGCGGGCGACGCAGCGGAAGACCTCGAGCTCGCGCGCGGTCAGCTCGTCGAGGCCCGGCGGCGGCGCCGGCGGCGTGGGCGACGGCGGCGGCGAACTCCTGGATCAGCCGGCGCGTGATCGACGGCGCCAGCAGCGCCTCGCCCTGGGCGACGATCGCGGATGCCGGCGGCGAGCTGCTCGGGCGGGACGTCCTTGAGCAGGAAGCCGCTCGCGCCGGCGCGCAGCGCCTCGTAGACGTACTCGTTGAGGTCGAACGTGGTGAGCATCAGGACGCGCACCGGGTGCTCGCCGGCCTGGGCGAGCAGCCGCCGCGTGGCCTCGATCCCGTCCAGCTCGGGCATGCGGATGTCCATCAGCACGACGTCGGGCTTCAGGCTTGCGGACCTGCTCGACGGCGTCGAGCCCGTCGGTGGCCTCGCCGACCACCTCGAGGTCGTCCTCGGCGTCGAGGATCATGCGGAAGCCGGCGCGCACGAGCGCCTGGTCGTCGGCGATCAGCAGGCGGACGCTCAAGCCAGCGCTCAGCTCTCTGGCCGTCATCGGAAGGGTCGCGCGCACGCGCCAGCCGCCGCCGTCCGCGGGGCCGGTGTCGAGCTCGCCGCCGTAGAGCCGCACGCGCTCGCGCATGCCCACGAGGCCGTGGCCGGACGCGCCGTCGCGCGCGCTGCGCGCGCGCCGTGGTCGCGGATCTCGAGCGTCGAGCGCGTCGCTCGGCGGACCAGTCGACGGTGACCGTCGTGGGCGCGCGGCCGGCGTGCTTGAGCGCGTTGGTCAGGGCCTCCTGGACGATCCGGTACGCGGCGAGGTCGAGCCCGGCGGGCAGCGCGCGGCGCTCGCCGCGGAACTCGAGCACGGTCGGGCAGCCCGGCGGCGCGGGCGCGGGCGACGAGCTCGCCGATCTCGGCCAGCGTCGGCTGCGGCGCGAGCGCGGGCGGCTGGTCGGTGCCGTTGAGCACGCCGAGCAGGTGGCGCATCTCGCCCAGCGCCTCGCGGCCGGTGCGCTCGATCCGCGTCGCGGCCTCGAGCGCGCGGGCCGGGTCGCGGTCGAGGATGCGGCGCGCGCCGCCGGCCTGCACGACCATCACGCTCATCGAGTGCGCGACGAGGTCGTGCATCTCGCGCGCGATCCGGCGCCGCTCGTCGATCGCCGCCTGGCGCTGCGCGTCCTCGTTGGCCTCCGCGAGCCGCGCCGCGGTCTCGTGCAGCTCGGCGCTCAGCCGCGTGCGCGCGCGCACCACGCGCCCGGCGAGCCAGGCGACGGTCGCCGATCAGCGGCGGGAAGAAGTAGTCGCCGGCGATGCGGTCGGTCGAACGTCGACGACGATCACCGGCAGCGCGGCGACGATCAGCGCCAGCGCGCGCGTACGCCTCGCGCCCGTCGCGGTGCGCGGCCGCCGCGTAGGCGAGCGAGAGCATGACGAGGAACGGGCACGAAGAGGTGCTCGACCGGCGTCAGCGCCAGCGCCATCGTCAGCGTCGCGGCGATCGCGGCCGCGAGCGCGGGGAGCGGCGCGCGCCGGCGCCACGCGAGCGGCAGCGTGTAGCCGAGCGCGACGACGCAGGTTCGCGAGCCAGCGGCCCGCCGCGGCCGCGGCGACGAGCGCGACCTCGACGAGCCCGGCGACGGCGAGCACGACCGCGCCGGCCGCGTCGAAGCGCGTCGCCGCGGCTGAGCCGCGCAGCGGCGGCGGAGGCGGCGCGGGAGCGCGTGCGGCGCGCGGCGCGGTGGCGCGGGCGGCGCGCCGCGGCGCGAGCGCCGGCGGACGCCGTGCGCAGGCGGCGCAGCGCGCGGTCGCGGCGCTCGGCGAGCTCGCACGGCGGCTCGGCCGGCTCGTCGCCGGCGGCGATCGCGGCGCCGTCGAGCGGCAGCGTCGCGCGGACGATGTGGCCGCCGCGGTGCGGCGCGGCGCCGGCGGTGAAGCGGCCGCCGTGCAGCGTCGACGCGCTCGCGGATGCCCGATCAGCGGGCGCGGCTCGCGGCCGGGCCGTCGTCGCGGACGCTCGAGCTCGAGCGCGGTCGGCGGCGAAGCGCAGGCGCACCTCGGCGCGGCCGGCGCCGCCGATCTCGAGCGCGGCCGCCAGCGCGTCCTGGACGACGCGGTAGGCGGTGACGTCGAGCCCGGCGGGCAGCTCGCGCTCCTCGCCCTCGAGCTGCAGCGTCACCGGCAGGCCGGCGCCGCGGTCGTGCGGCGCACGAGCGAGCGCACGTGGCGCAGCGACGGCTGCGGCGCAGCGTGAGCTCGGCGTCCTCGCGGCGCAGCACGCCGAGCAGCCGGCGCAGCTCGTCGAGCGCCTCGCGGCCGGCGGTCTCGATCGCGCCGAACGCCGCGCGCGCGAGCTCCGGCCGCGTCAGCGCGAGCCGGCGCGCGCCGGTGGCCTGCACGGTCATCGCGCTCAGCGCGTGGGCGACGACGTCGTGCAGCTCGCCCGCGATCCGCGTGCGCTCGTCGAGCACCGCGCGGCCGGCGGCGTCCTCGCGGCGGCGCTCGAGCAGCGCGGCCTTCTCGCGCAGCGCGCGGTTGAGCGCGCGCGCGGCTGCGCAGCAGGCGGCCGACGACGCACCGGCGCGACGAGCGACGACCGCGACGCGTGAAGAGCCCGCCCGTGAACGTCGACGTCGTCGTCGTAGGGCACGCGTCGCCGAGCAGGCCGAGCGCCGCGCACGGGCACGAGCGCCGAGCACGAGCCGCGCGGCGCGAGCCGTACGCGCCGAGCCAGTAGGAGGCGACGAACGGCGGCGGCGAACGGCAGGAACAGCTCGTCGTAGTAGACGCGCGAGAGCGCGGGCAGCAGCGCGAGCGACGCCGAAGACCGACCAGCGCGCCGGCGAGCGGCGCGCGGCGCCCGCCGACGAGCGCGCACCGCGAGCGCGGCCAGCAGCAGCGCGGCGAGCGGCGCGGTGCGGCGTGCCCGCCGGGACGACCAGGAACGCGAGCTCGGCCCAGAACTCCAGCAGCCAGCGCCGCGCCGATCAGCGAGCGGGAGGCGCGAGCGGACGGCGGCGGGCATGCCGCGGAAGTCTGACGTGCGGGTACCCGTATGTCCTCGTGCAGCAGGGACGATCCCGGCGTCATCCCTGAGGATGACGCCGGTGTCATCCTGAGCGCAGATCCACAATCGTCACGCGGGCCGACGACGCGCGACGCGTCGACCTGGGAGCGTTCCGGCCATGAGGACCTGGACCGCCACCGCGACCGCCGCGGCGCACCCCGCGGCCGTCCTCGCACGTGCTGACCGACCCGGACGCCGCTTCGCGCTGGGCGCCCGTGCCGTTCGACGTCGAGGACGACCGCGCGCTCGCTGGCCGGCAGCACGCGCGCGGGTCTCCGGCCGCCTGGCCGGCCGCCGCGTCGGCTTCGACGTGGCAGGTCCACGACGGCCGACGAGTCAACGGGCTCGCGCTGACCGCCACCGGCCCGGTCGGCTTCGACGTCGACTACCGGCTCGCTCCCACACGCGCCGGCTCCGAGGTCCACGCCTCGATCTCCGTGCGGCCCGCAGCGCGGCCTCGCCGGCCGCCTCCTCGCCGAGGCCACGAGCGCGCTGCTCAACGCGGGCGCCCTCGAACCACGACCCTCGCGCGACTCGACGCGCGAGGCCGCCCTCACCGCCTGACCTCCCCACCAAGGATGCCAATGACCGCTCTCGCACTACCTCCCCGAAACCGACCTCGCCGCCGTCTCCGCCACCGCCCTGACCCGCACCTACGGCGAGGGCGGCTCGCGCCGTCCACGCGCTGCGCGGCGTCTCGATCGAGGTGCCCGCAGGGCCAGTTCACCGCCGTCATGGGCCCGTCGGGCTCGGGCAAGTCGACGCTGATGCACCTGCTCGCCGGGCTCGACACGCCGGACGCCGGCGCCGTCCACATCGCGGGCGAGGACATCACGCGCATGTCCGACCGCGAGCTCACGCGCCTGCGCCGCAAGCACATCGGCTTCGTCTTCCAGTCCTTCAACCTGCTCCCGACGCTCTCCGCCGAGGAGAACGTGCTGCTGCCGCTGGCGATCGCCGGCCGCAAGCCCGAGCCGCACGTCGTCGACGCGCTGCTGGAGCGATGGGCCTCGCCGAGCGCCGCGACCACAAGCCCGCGCAGCTCTCCGGCGGCCAGCAGCAGCGCGTCGCGGTCGCCCGCGCGCTGATCTGCTCGCCGACCGTGCTGTTCGCCGACGAGCCGACCGGCAACCTGGACTCCGCCGCCGGCGCCGGCGTGCTCGAGCTGCTGCGCACCGCCGTCGACGAGGACGGCCAGACGACCGTCATGGTCACGCACGACGCGCGCGCCGCGGCGACCGCCGACCGCGTCCTGTTCCTCGCCGACGGCCGCGTCGTCGCCGACCTCGCCGGCCCGACCGAGGAGCGCGATCCTCGGCGCGATGAAGGACGCGGCCCGGGCATGATCCGCGTCGCATGAAGGGCCTGGCCGCGCGCCCGGTGCGCACGGCCCTGACCACGCTCGCCATCGTGGTCGGCGTCGCGTTCGTCTGCGCGGCCTACACGCTCACGGACACGATGTGCGGCGCGGCGGACAGCCTCACGCACGCCGCGTACGACGGCACGGACGCCGTCGTGGTCACCAAGACCGCGTTCCGCGGCTCGCAGACCTCCGACATCCGCGCGCAGGCGCCGACGATCCCGGCCGGCGACGCTGGAGCAAGGTCCGCGCACGCCGACGGCGTCGACGTCGCCGTCGGCGACATCACCGACACCGCGCAGATCATCGGCGCCGACGGCAAGCCGGTCGGCACCGGGCCGTACTTCGGCGTCGGCTTCGACGCGCGCACGCCCGGCGCCGAGCGCCTGACGCCCGTTCCGCCTGCACGACGGCGCGCTGGGCGACCGGCCCGGGCGAGGTCGTGATCGACCGCGCGACCGCCGAGTCGCAGCACTACGCGCGTCGGCGACACGATCCGCGTCGCCGCCCGCGGCGAGGCGCAGGCGTTCACGGTCACCGGCATCGCCACGCTTCGCCGACGTCAAGTCGCTCGGCAAGGCCAGCGCGGCGATCTTCGACCTCGAGGCCGCGCGGACGCTGTTCGCCAAGGACGGCTACGACCGCATCCTCGTCGGCGCGCAGCAGCGCCGACATGCGCTCGACGGCGCGGCCGTGCCGAGCGCCGAGGTCCGCAGCGCGGCCGACGACGACCGCTTCACGTTCGACTCGCTCGAGACGCTCGTGAGCATCCTGCGCACGGTCCTGCTCGCCTTCGCCGGCGTCGCGGTGCTCGTCGGCGCGTTCACGATCTTCAACTCGCTCTCGATCACCGTCGCGCAGCGCACGAAGGAGTTCGGGCTGCTGCGGATGGTCGGCGCGACCCGCCGCCAGGTGCGCGTCGGCGTGCTGCTCGAGGCGCTGGTGATCGGCCTGCTCGCGTCCGCCGCGGCATCGGCGTCGGCGTCGGCGCTCGCCGCCGGCCTGCACGAGCGCTCTTCGCCGCGGTCGGCATGGAGCTGCCGGCCGAGGGCCTGACGCTCGCGACGCGCACGATCGTCGTCTCGCTGCTCGTCGGCACGCTGGCGACGGTGCTCGCGGCCGCGATCCCGGCCCGCCGCGCGACGCAAGATCGCGCCGGTCGCCGCGCTGCGCGACAGCGCCGCCCGGTCAAGGCCGCGCCTGTTCGCCCGCGGCGTGCGCGGCGTGGCGGGCGTCGTCGGCCGCCCGCGCCGCGCTCGGCGGCGCCGCCGGCCGGCTCGCCCGCCGCAACGCGATGCGCAACCCGGGCCGCACCGCGGTCACCGCGCGCGCGCTGATGATCGGCGTCGCGCTCGTGACCGCGGTCACCGTCGTCGCCCAGGGCCTCGAGGACCAGAGCTCGCGGCCGCTGGAGCGACACGTGCAGGCGCACGACGATCGTCACCGCCGCCGACGGCTGGTCGCCGATCGACCCGCAAGATCGAGCAGGCCGTCGGCCGGCGCCGGCGCACGTCAGCTCGCTGCGCCAGGACGGCGCGCTCGTGTTCGGCAACCAGGAGGGCGTCAACGGCGTCGATCCCGGCACGATCGGCGGCTTCTACCGCTACGACTTCGACGGCCGGCGGCATCGCGACCTCGGCCGCGACGGCGCGATCGTCAACGAGGGCTTCGCCGACGGAGCACGGCCTGCAGCGTCGGCAGCACGTTCGCCGTCACCTCGATGAGCGGCAAGACAGCTGCAGCTGACCGTGCGCGGGATCGAGAAGTCGCCCGGTGCTCGACGTGCTCGGCCTCGGCCCGATCACGATCTCGCACGCCGCGTTCGACGCGACGTTCGAGCAGCGCGCAACCGGCTGACGTTCGTCGACGGCCCGCACGACGCGGTCGCGCAAGGCGCTCGCCGCCTTCCCGAACGCCAAGGTCGAGGGCAAGGACGCCTTCATCGACGGCCAGACGGCGTGGATCGGCATGATCCTCGCGATCCTGTGGGTGCTGCTCGCGCTCGCCGTGATCGTGTCGCCTGTTCGGCATCGTCAACACGCTCGTGCTCTCGACCTTCGAGCGCACGCGCGAGCTCGGCACGCTGCGCGCGCTGGGCATGAACCGCCGCCAGGTGCGCCGGATGGTCCGCCACGAGAGCGTGATCACGGCGCTGATCGGCGCGGTGCTCGGGATCGCGCGCGGGCCTCGTGCTCGCCGCCGGCGTCGTGGCCTGGCTGGGCAAGTACGGGCTGAGCTACGCGGTCCCGGTCCCGAGCCTGGTGGCCGTGGCGATCATCGCCGCGCTGGCGGGCATGCTCGCCGCCGCGCTGCCCGCCCGCCGGGCCGCGCGGATCGACGTCCTCAAGGCGCTCGCCTACGAGTGAGGCGAATCCTTCGCGGATGCGACTCGCCTAGGCGTTCGGTGCTGGCTCGGCGGCGTCCAGCGTGGAGCGGACGGCGCGCAGCAGGTCGTCGCCGTCGAACGGCTTCGCCAGGAACGCGGTCGCCGGGTCATCGGACCCGGCGATCGTCGTGTCGCCGGTGTAGCCGGAGACGAAGACGACCGGGCAGGTCGGGGCGGCGCTCGCGCGCGGTCACGGCCAGCTCGACGCCGGACATGCCCGGCATCACGACGTCGGTGACGAGCACGTCGGCGGCGTCGAGGCGCTCCAGCGCGACCGCGCCGCTCTCGACCGAGACGACCTGGTAGCCGGCGGCGTAGAGGATGCCGGCCGGTCAGCACCCGCACGGCGTCGGCGTCCTCGACCACGAGCACGGTCTCGCCGCGCCCGCGCGGCGCGCTCGGCGACGGATCGTCGTCGCTCGCGCGCCGGACCGCGGGCAGCGAGCACGGTGACCGTGGTGCCCTGCGCCCGGCTCGGACTCGAGCTCGATCCGCCCGCGCGCGTTGGTGACGATCCCGTAGACCGTCGCCAGCCCGAGGCCGACGCCGTGGCCGGAGACCGCCTTGGTGGTGAAGAACGGCTCGAAGGCGTGCGCGGCGACCTCGCGCGCCATGCCGCGGCCGGTGTCGGTCACGGTCAGCGCGCACGGCGCGCGAGGACGGGCTCGTCGGGTCGCGCATGACGGCGTTCGTCGGCCTCGATCCGCAGCGTCGCCGCCGTCGGGCATCGCCTCGCGCGAGTTCAGCGCCAGGCTCATCAGCACCTGCTCGAGCTGGCTGCGGTCGGCCTCGACGTCCCACAGCCGGTCGTCGCAGTCGACGCTTGAGGTCGATCGTCGTCGCCGAGCGTGCGCTGCAGCAGCAGCTCGACGCCCTCGATCACGCGCCGCAGCGAGAGCACCTCGGGCGTGCCGGACTGGCGGCGCGAGAACAGCAGCAGCCGCCGCGTCAGCTCGGACGCGCGCCGCGAGGCGGTGATGATCTGGTCCATGTCGCCCGCCGCGCGCGAGCCGTCGTCGAGCTCCTTGCGCACGAACTGCGGCGTAGTTGGCGATCACCGCGAGCAGGTTGTTGAAGTCGTGCGCGACGCCGCCCGCGAGCTGGCCGACCGCCTCCAGCCGCTGCGCCTCGCGCAGCCGCGCCTCGAGCCGGACGTGGTGGGTGATGTCGGTCGCGACGCCGCCGACGCCGTAGAGCTCGCCGTCTGCGTCGTCGATCAGCGGGAACTTGACCGACAGGAACGTCCGCGTCTGCTCGCCGTGGCGGACCTCCTCCTGGAGCTCGATCGGCTCGCGCTCGGACATCACGCGCAGGTCGTCGACGCGCATGCGCTCGGCGATGTCGGGCGGCAGCACCTCGCGGTCGAGCTGGCCGAGCAGCTCGCGCGGCGGGCTTGCCGTGCAGGCGCTCGAAGGCGCGGTTGACGAGCAGGTAGCGCCCGTCGGGGTCCTTGAGGAAGATCGCCGCGGGCGTGTTGTCGAGCACCGCGCGCAGCGCGCGCGGGTCGGCGTCGCGCAGGACGACGAGCTCGTACTCGCCCATCGGCGAGCGCGACGACGTCGAGCGCCGGCGGGGAGCTCGCCGAGCGGCTCGCCGACCGGATCGCGGCCCAGCAGCGCCTTCGCGCGCTCGTTCGCGAACACGGCGACGCCAGCCGCATCCGTCCCCACCATGGCGTCGGGAGCAGCCTCGAGCAAGTCCTCGAACTTCGGGGGGCCGATTGGGCATCTGTGCCTGTTGCGGCCGAAGTGTAGGCGGCGAACAGGTCCTGAGCGCGAGCTTCGCGGACGCGGTCGACGTCGAGCTGCCTTGACACGCGCCACCGCCTCCAGCTCGACCTTGCGCATCCGCACGGAATGCGGCGTCACCTCGACGCACTCGTCCTCGCGCACGAACTCCAGCGCCTGGTCGAGCGAGAGCTTGCGGGCGGGCACGAGCCGCACCAGCACGTCGGAGGTCGAGGAGCGCACGTTGGTGAGGTGCTTCTCCTTGACGGCGTTGACGTCGAGGTCCTCCTGGCGCGCGTTCTCGCCCACGATCATGCCCTCGTAGACGTCCTCGCCGGGCTCGACGAACATCGTCCCGCGCTCCTGCAGGTTGAACAGCGCGAAGCGACGCGGTCTTGCCGCGTGCGGTCGGCGACGAGGCGAGCCCGTCGGGCGCAGGCGCATGTCGCCCGCCCACGGCTCCCAGCGCCTCGAAGACGTGGTGCAGCAGGCCGGTGCCGCGCGTGTCGGTGAGGAACTCGGTGCGGAAGCCGATCAGCCCGCGCGCCGGCACGAGGTAGTCCATCCGGACCCAGCCCGTGCCGTGGTTGATCATCTGCTCCATGCGGCCCTTGCGCAGGGCGAGCATCTGCGTGATCACGCCGACGTACTCCTCGGGCACGTCGATCGTCATGCGCTCGACCGGCTCGTGGCGCTTGCCGTCGATCTCGCGGATGACGACCTGCGGCTTGCCGACGGTGAGCTCGAAGCCCTCGCGGCGCATGATCTCGACGAGGATCGCGAGCTGCAGCTCGCCGCGGCCCTGGACCTCCCAGGTGTCCGGGCGCTCGGTCGGCAGCACGCGGATCGAGACGTTGCCGATCGTCTCGGCGGTCGAGCCGGTCCTGGATCTGGCGGGCGGTGAGCTTGTCGCCGTCCTGGCCGGCCAGCGGCGAGAGGTTGATGCCGATGGTGACGCTGATCGACGGCTCGTCGACGGTGATCACCGGCAGCGGGCGCGGGTCCTCGAGGTCGGCCAGCGTCTCGCCGATCGTGACGTCGGGCATGCCGGCGACGGCGATGATCTCGCCCGGGCCGGCCTCGGCGGCGTCGACGCGGTCGAGCGCCTCGGTGATGTAGAGCTCGGCGACGCGCGACGGAGGTGATCGTGCCGTCGGCGCGGCACCAGGCGACCTGGCTGCCCTTCTTGATCGTGCCGTTGCGGACGCGGCAGATCGCGAGGCGGCCGACGTACGGCGAGGCGTCGAGGTTGGTGACGTGGGCCTGCAGCGGCGTGGCCCTCGTCGTACTCGGGCGCCGGGATCGTGTCCAGCAGCGTGTCCATCAGCGGCTGCAGCGTCGTGCCCGGGTCGGTCGTCGTCGAGCGAGGCGCAGCCGGCCCTGGCGTTCGTGTAGACGATCGGGAACTCGATCTGGCTCCTCGGAGGCGCCGAGGTCGATGAACAGCTCGTAGACCTCGTCGACGACCTCGGCGATGCGCGCGTCCGGGCGGTCGACCTTGTTGACCACGAGGATCACCGGCAGCTTGCTCCTCGAGCGCCTTGCGCAGCACGAAGCGCGTCTGCGGCAGCGGGCCCTCGGAGGCGTCGACGAGCAGCAGCACGCCGTCGACCATCTTCAGCCCGCGCTCGACCTCGCCGCCGAAGTCGGCGTGGCCGGGCGTGTCGATGATGTTGAGCTTGACGCCGTTGTACCGGACCGCGGTGTTCTTGGCGAGGATCGTGATGCCCTTCTCGCGCTCGAGGTCCATCGAGTCCATGACGCGGTCGTTGACGTCCTGGTTCTCGCGGAACGCGCCGGACTGCCAGAGCATGGCGTCGACGAGCGTGGTCTTGCCGTGATCGACGTGGGCGATGATCGCGACGTTTCTGAGGTCTGAGCGGAGAGCCATGAGCGGCGAGCACAGTAGAAGGCGTCGCTGTATACGCTGTGCGTATACGCGGTGTGTATAGTCGCTCGCATGGCAATCGGTCACGACCTTCCTCGGGCTGCTGGAGGGCGGCCCGCGCCACGGCTACGACCTCAAGCGCGCCTACGACGAGCGGTTCGGCGCACGACCGGCCGCTGCACTACGGGCAGGTCTACGCGACGCTGTCCCGGCTGCTGAAGAACGGCCTCGTCGAGGTCGACGGCGTCGAGCCCGGCGGCGGGCCCGGAGCGCAAGCGCTACGCGATCACCGACGCCGGCGTCACCGACGTCGAGCGCTGGCTCGCGCAGCCGGAGAAGCCCGAGCCGTACCTGCAGATCGACGCTCTACACCAAGGTCGTCCTCGCGCTGCTGACCGGGCGCGGCGCCGACGAGCTGCTCGACGCCCAGCGCGCCGAGCACCTGCGGCTGATGCGCGAGCTGACCGAGCGCAAGCGCGAGCGGCGACCTCGCCGACCAGCTGATCTGCGACCACGCGCTGTTCCACCTCGAGGCCGACCTGCGCTGGCTGGAGCTGACCGCCGCCCGCCTCGACCAGCTCGCCGAGGAGGTGCGCGCGCATGACCGCCGCTCGCTGCTGGTCGCGCGACGACCTGCGCAAGACGTACGGCGCCGACGCCGGCGCTGGACGGCGCCGAGTTCTGCGATCGACGCCGGCGAGGTCGTCGCCGTGATGGGCCCGTCCGGCTCCGGCAAGTCGACCCTGCTGCACTGCCTCGCCGGGATCGTCGCGCCCGGACGCCGGGCACGGTCGCTCTACGACGGCCGCGAGCTGTCGGCGATGTCCGACGCCGAGCGCAGCGCGCTGCGCCGCACGCGAGTTCGGCTTCGTCTTCCAGTTCGGCCAGCTCGTGCCCGAGCTGACCTGCCGTGGAGAACGTCGCGCTGCCGCTGCGGCTGGACGGCGTCCGGCGCAAGGAGGCCGAGCGCGCGGCGCGCCGAGCTGGCTGGAGCGGCTGGAGGTCGCCGACGTCGCGGGCAAGCGGCCCGGCGAGGTCTCCGGCGGCCAGGGCCAGCGGGTCGCGGTCGCCCGCGCGCTGGTCACCGGCCCGCGGGTGGTCTTCGCCGACGAGCCGACCGGCGCGCTGGACTCGCTCAACGGCGAGCGGGTGATGGAGCTGCTGACCGAGCGCCGCCCGCGACACGCGGCGCCGCCGTCGTGCTGGTCACCCACGAGGCGCGGGTCGCCGCCTACTCCGACCGCGAGGTCGTCGTCCGCGACGGCGCGCACGCGCGACCTGGAGCGGCGTCGCATGAGCGCGTCTCGCGCAGCTGGTGCGCGCGACCTGGCGCTCGGCGCGCCGGCTGGCGCTCGCCGGCGGCCGCGAGGGCCTGGTGCGCACCGCGCTGACCGCGCGTCGGCGTCGGCCTCGGCGTCGCGCTGCTGCTGCGTCGCCGCCGTCGATCCCGACGATGCTGCACGGCGCGCGCAGCGACGCGCGGCGCAGCGCCCGCGACGACCGTGCAGCTCCGAGCGACGCCGGCCGGCGCACGGCGGCCGGACACGCTGCTGGTCGCCGACGCCGACACCGCGTTCCGCGGCGACGACGATCCGCGGCCGGCTGCTGCAGCCCGAGGCGCCGCGGCGCGCCGGTCGCCGCCCGGCGTCGCGCGCGCTGCCGCGCGCCGGGCGAGATGGTCGTCTCGCCCGCGCTGCGCCGAGCTGCTCGCACTCCGGCGGACGGCGCGCTGCTGCGCGAGCGGCTGCCCGGCCGGGTCGTCGGCACGATCGGCGCCGGCCGGGCTGCTCGGCCCGGCCGAGCTCGCCTTCTACGCGGGCAGCGAGCGACCTCGCCGACGGCGCGGCAGCGGCGTCCGGCGCATCGACCACTTCGGCGTCCGACGCGACGCCGAGCCGCTCGACCCGGTGCTGCTCGCTGCTGGTCGTGATCATCTTCGTGGTGCTGCTGCTGCCGGTCGCGGTGCTTCGTCGCCGCCGCGGTGCGCTTCGGCGGCGAGCGCCGCGACCGGCGGCTGGCCGCGCTGCGGCTGGTCGGCGCCGACCAGCGCGATGGCCCGCCGGATCGCCGCCGGCGAGGCGCTGGTCGGCGCGGTGCTCGGGCTGCGTCGCTCGGCGCGCGTCTCTTCCTGGTCGCGCGCGCAGTTCGTCGGACGCAGTCTCGCTGCTGGGACATCAGCGTCTACCCGCGCCGACATCGCGCCCGACGCCGCTGCTCGGCGCCGCTGGTCGTCGCTCGGCGTGCCGGCCGCGGCGGTGCGTCGTCACGCTGCTCGCGCTGCGCGCGCGTCGTCGTCGAGCCGCTCGGCGTCGTCCGGCGCGCCGAGGCCGCGCGCCGCGCGCCGGCTGTGGTGGCGGCTGCTGCTGCCGCGTCGGCCGGGCTCGCGCTGCTCGCGCCCGCTGGCCGGCCAGGGCCGCGGACGACGGCGAGCTCAACGAGCTGCGCGTCGGCGTCGGCGTGATCGCTGCTGCTGTCGGCGTCGCCGCGCTGCTGCCCTGGCTGGTCGAGCGCGTCGTCGCGCCGGCTCGGCGCGGGCCGGTCGCCTGGCAGCTCGCCGTCCGCCGGCTGCAGCTCGACAGCGGCGGCCCGGCGCGCGCGGTCAGCGGCATCACGGTCGCGGTGGCCGGCGCGATCGCGCTGCAGATGCTCTTCGCCGGCATCCAGGACGAGTTCAAGAAGGACACGGGCGCCGACCTCGCCGCGCGCGACGCTCTACGCCGCGCTCGACGGACGGCGAGCGTCGCGCGGCCGCGGCCGGCGCGCGGCGCGCGCTGCGGCGCGCGTCGACGGCGTCCGCTCGCGGCGCGCGGCGCTCTCGCAGTACGACATCGGCCGCGACCCGGCGCTGCCGGAGTCGAAGCCTGACGGTCGCGCCGTGCGCGACGCTGCGCGAGGTCGCCGGCGTCACCGCGTGCCGCGACGGCGACGTCTTCTTCGCCCGCGAGGCGCCGCGCGGCGAGCTCGCGTTCGGCGCCACGACGCTGGACGTGCCCGCGGGCGCGCGCGAGGTCGCCGCCCGCGCGGACCCGACCGGCCTCGAGCGCGGCGGCGTG
The DNA here is from genome assembly GCA_963712665.1 of Thermoanaerobaculaceae bacterium. Lineage (GTDB taxonomy): Bacteria > Acidobacteriota > Thermoanaerobaculia > Multivoradales > UBA5704 > DATARR01. Next base: position 632,567 of record CAVQIV010000001.1, read on the forward strand.
TTCGCCACCCCGGCGGCCGTGCGCGGCGTCGACGCTGCCGCGAGCCGTACGTGTACGCCTACGTGCGCACGGACCCGGCGACGCCGACGCGATCGAGCAGCGTCCGCAACGCCGCCGCCGCGCTCGACCCGCGCGTCGAGGTCCAGGAGCTGCACCGCACCCGCACCGACGCGCCAGTTCGCCCAGCTGCGCCGCGCGATGCTGATCGGCGCGTCGATCGTCATCGGCCTGATCGGCCTCAGCCTGCTGCTGACCGCGCTCGAGCAGCTGCGCGAGCGCCGCCGCCTGCTCGCCGTGCTGGTCGCTTTCGGGACGCGCCGCAGCACGCCTCAGCTGGTCGGTGCTGTGGCAGTCGGCGGTGCCGGTCGCGCTCGGGATCGCGATCGCGGTGGTGACCGGGATCGCGCTCGGCTCCGTGCTGCTGCGGATCCTCGGCACCGCCGTGCAGGTCGCCTGGGCCGACGTCGCGGCGATGGCGGGCGTCGGCGTGATCGTCGTCCTGCTCGTGACCGCGGCCAGCCTGCCGGTTCTGTGGCGCACGATGCGCCCGGAGGGCTTGCGGACCGAGTAGGGTCCGCGCCAGCCAGTCACAACACGGGGAGAGGGTTCATGAGGCGTGTCTTCCTGCTCGCCGCAGTCGTGCGTCGTTGTCTTCGCCGCGCCCGCGCTGGCGGCGCCGTCGCCCGGGGCATCCGGTCTCGGGGACCGGCTGTTCCCGCAGCTCGGCAACGGGGGCTACGACGTCCAGCACTACGACCTCGACCTGAGGTACGCGACGAGCGCGCCGACGCAGTGCGATTGACGGCACGGTCACGATCCTGGCCAAGGCGACGCAGGACCTGAGCCGGTTCGACCTCGACTTCGCCGGCCAGAGCGTCGGCGCCGATCAGCGTCAACGGGCTCCCGGCCAAGTTCACCCGCACGCCCGAGACCTGGTGATCACGCCCAAGCTGCCGCTGCGCAACGGCCTGCTGTTCATCGTCACAGGTGTCGCACTTCGTCGCCGTGCCGACCGAGGCGAACTCCGACGACTTCTCGACGACCGCGTTCTTCTTCCACCCGCCGGGCTCGGCGACCGCTCCGCAGCCGAACTGGGCGCACCTGTTCCTGCCGTCCAACGACCACCCGCGCGACAAGGCGAGCTTCGACATCCGCTTC
>CAVQIV010000002.1:0-17982 GCA_963712665.1 Thermoanaerobaculaceae bacterium
TTTTGATATCTCCTCTTGGGGCGTCGTGCGGACAACGAGCTTGCCCAAGACTTCGTCGTGGCCAAGGCCGGTTAACGGTGGGAGTCAAGCTGATCCAAGTCGGCATGATGGAGCCAAAGGGAAAACTCGACGTGCCGAGCCATCCCGTCGGCCACCGACTGGGTGGGGGCCTCCTGCTGGATCTTGAAGTGAGAATGTCGTTGCTGGCCACGAGCCAGGACGACTTCGTGGTGTCCCCGGCCTTGCGTCACGTCGGCCGCGAGATAGCGGATGGCGTACCCGATCCGGGGACCCGTCGAGCGGTTGGGATTCGAGCCATGGAGCATGAGCGCGTGGTGCAACGACATCTCCCCGGCACGCAGCACGACGTCGACGGCCTTGGATTCGTCGTGGCCTCCCGAAACCGTGTTGCCGGTTCCCAGCATGTTGTCCTCGTGGTGGACCTCCATGTGCTCCAGCATCGTCAGATGCGTGCCGGGCTGGACCCGCAGGCAACCGTTCTCCACCGTGCTATCGGAGAGCGCGATCCACGCCGAGACCAGGCGAGGCTGCGACAATTCCCAGTAATTGCTGTCCTGGTGCCAGGAGACGAAGCTCTTCCCCGGCCGCTTGAAGAAAAGCGAGGACGAATGGACCAGGATGTCCGGTCCGATGATCCTCTCGACGACGTCCAGGACCACCGGATGCGTACACAGCGAATGCGCCCATTCAAAATTGAGATGGCACTCCCCATCCATCATGACGGGGCGCTCACCGGGGGCTACGGGTTGCGCGGCCTCCAGCAGCGCGCGGTCCAGCTCCTCCGCAGCGGCGCGATATCGCGCCACCTCAGCGGAATCGAGAACTTGTACGGGGAAGAGCACGCCGTCTTCTTCATAGCGTCTCACGTCGGAATCGGTCAGGGAACGGGAGGATCTTACAGAGCTCATGGGTTGGGATCCCTCGCAATGTTTTGTTGTAGAAGGGACGGGGAAGCGCGCGGACGCTGCAAGCCCGTGAAAACCGCGCAATAAACCTGCGAGCACGTAGTTGAAGGGCGCCGGTCCGGCGCCTGCTTGGGAACTGATTCTCGCGGTCCGAGGGGCCGATGGGCATCATGGACCTTCCGCCGCTCGCACCAGCGGCACGACCTCGCGGCCGAACCGCTCGACTTCTTCGATGTCCGGGTACCCGGAGAGGATGAACTGCGTCACTCCGATGCGCTTGTAGGCAAGGAGCGCCTCGGCAACTTGCTGCGGCGTTCCCAGCAGGGTCGTCCAGACCGGTCCGCAGAAGGGCACCATCCCTGTCCACAGGCAGGGGCTCAACCAGTCCTTGGAGGAATCCCACGCCTCCTGGTACATCTTGGAATCGTCGCGGGCGTAGCCCTTGCGCTCCCACATGCGGTCGCCGCCGCCGTGCCGTTTCATCGACTCGGCGGTGGCCACCGCTTCTTCCCGCGTCGGCCGGCACAGCACGCACATGCGCAGGCAAACCTCGAGGCCGTGCTCGCGGCTCTGGGCGACCAGGGGCTCCAGGGACTCCACGGTGTCGGCCACGCGCAGCAAGCAGGAGCCGTTGGAGCGCGCCAGCGCCTCGGCCGGTTCCGAGTGGCCGGAGACATAGATCTCGGGCACCGCCCCCGGTGCCCCGAAACGGGTGAGGATCTCTCCCTGCTCGACGCGGTAGTGCTCGCCGTCGAAGTCCACCTTGCCGTTGCCGCGCCACAGGGCCCGGCACACGGTGACGAACTCGTCGGCCCGGGCGTACCTGAGGTCGTGCTCCAGGAAGTCGCCGTACGCGAAGGACTCGGGCTTCGAGCTGCCGGCCACGACGTTCCAGGCCACCCGCCCCCCGATGAGAGCCGACAGGGTGTTCATCTGGTGTACGAAGAGGGCCGGTTCGATCAGTCCCGCGCGGTAGGCCACGATGAACTTGAGCCGCTGCGTGGCCCGGCCCAGAGCACAGGCGACGAACATGGGGTCGGGCTCGTGCCGGCTGAACGAAATGAGCACCGAATCGATCGCGGCCTCCTCCGCCGCGCGCGCGAAAGGCAACCAGCTGTCGACGTCGGGTTGCGCCACCGGCCCCCCGCTGCTCGTCTGGTCGATGCGGTAGCGGACCGTCGCCTCGGGCGTTTTCGCTATGTCCGTCTCTCCGGACAGGGGAAGCATCCAGTGAAATCTAAGAGGCATCCTCAGCCTCTCCTTCCTGCAGGTCGTGGTCTGCTGTCCTCCGGTTCGGCTAGCCTCGAGTTACCGCCGCGACGACCTCGGCCTGGACCAGCGCTCCATCCGGAAGGGCCGCGGCGTACGCCGTACAAGCTGGCAACGGGACTTCCTCCCGCGGCGGCAGCCACGCGGCGTAGATCACGTCCACCGCCTTGAACAGGTGGATGTCGGCGAAGACCAGGGTCACCGTGAGGATGTCCGCTTTGGTGCTTCCGAAACGGTCCAGGATGGCGTCGATCTTCGCCACCAGGGCGTGCGCCTGCGCCTCTACGCCGTCGGGGAGCACGCCGGTCGCCGGGTCGTGTCCCGTCTGGGCCTTGAGGAAGAGCAGGTCGCCGAAACGGGTGACTTCATCGCGGTAGTCGGATTCAGCTAATGTCATCCTGGCCTCCAAGTCAAAGGCGCTCAGATGCTCGCCAGGCGTCCGCCGTCGACGACGAGGCTCACGCCGCGCACGTAGGAGGCGGCATCCGAAGCGAGGAAGAGGGTAGCGCCGGCCAGCTCGTCGACGCGCCCGATGCGGCCTTCCGGTACGCCGGCCACCCACTGGCCGCGCAGCTCCTCCGGCCGGCGTAGGCGGTGTCGAAAAACGTTTGCCACCAGTCCGACATGGGGTACCTCCGTGCTCCTTCGTGACGTAGAGCCTACACGAATTTCTAGATTTCGTCAATCGCGTGGGGTCTGACGCCTCGCTGCCCAAGCTCTTGACGAGCTCCTTCAAGGTGAAGTAGCTTACCTCGCTGCTCAATGTAATGCCCTCAACTCAGAGGTGCCCGTTTATGAAGACGACGTCCACGATCGACAAACCCGCCATCCACGGCGGCCAGCCGGTGCGTCGCCGGCCCTTCGCCAAGACCTGCTTCGGGGGTCCGGAAGAGAAGGCGCTCCTCCTCGAGTGCCTCGAGAGCCATCAGTGGTCCACCTTCCGGGCCGGCTCCGACGGCCGCGACGTCCGAGAGATCGGCGTCCTGACTTCGGCTGTGGCCGCGGCCTACCCTGCGACCGAGCTGCGTTGGCTCGGCGGCCGGTTCGTGCGCCGCCTCGAAGCGCAGTTTGCCGAGTACGTCGGCGTGGAGTTCGCAGTTGCCGCCAACTCGGCCACTTCCGGGCTGGTGATGGCGCTCGCGGCGCTCGGTCTGGGCCCCGGTGACGAGGTGCTGGTGCCCTGCATGTCGTTTCACGCCACGGCCACGGCGATCCTCGCCGCGAACGCGGTGCCGGTCTTCACCGAGGTCAAGGATGGGACCTTCTGCATGGACCCCGCCGACGTCGAGGCCAAGATCAGCGAGCGCAGCCGGGCCCTCATGGTCGTCCATCTGGGCGGCAACGCCGCTGACATGGACGCCCTCATGGCGCTCGCGGGCCGCCACGGCCTGGCGGTGATCGAGGACTGCGCCCAGGCGCCGGGCGTACGCTACAAGGGACGCCAAGTGGGCTCGATCGGCCACATGGGCGTCTTCTCCCTCACCGAGACCAAGACCATCACTTGCGGCGAGGGCGGTGTGGTGACGACGAACGACCCGGCGCTCGCCTTGAAGTTGCGGCTCCTGCGCAACCACGGCGAGGGGGTGGTCAAGGAGGTCTGGGGCGACAAGGAGCTGGCCAAGCTGGTCGGCATGAATTTCCGGCTCACCGAACTCCAGGCGGCGGTCGCCATCGCCCAGCTCGGGAAGCTGGAGGAACGCAACCAGGTGCGGCGCGACAACGCGGCGTACCTGGTCCAGCGGCTCGCCGGACACCCCGCGCTGCGGCCGCCCGAGGTCGAGCCAGGCACCGACGACGCCTGCTACATCCTGAAATGGCGCTACCGGCCCGAGCCCGGCATGCCCGACCGCGACGCTTTCGTCGCGGCCGTGGAGGCGGAGGGAGTTCCCCTGTGCGCCGGCTACTCGCGGCTGCTCTACCAGAACCCGGTCTTCAGCCGGCGCGGCGGCGTCCGCCCGGCGGCCTGCCCGCGCTCCGAGCAGATCAACCGGGAATTCGTCTGGTTCTCCGCCGTCCACCCGCCCAACACCCGCGCGGACATGGACGACGTAGTCGAGGCGATCGACAAAGTCCTCTCGTGGCCGGGCTTCTAGGGCTGCTGTGGGGGCCGCTTGCAACCGCGTGCCAGGCAGGTTATACTAAAATGGCTAGGTAGGTTATAGAAACCGGCATAGAGGAGTGGCGCCTACGTGCTCGCACGACGCTCAGCCAGCGCCTGTTCGCTGCCACGCTTCGGTTTCTCGCCAGACTGAACCAAAGGATTCGAGATGACAGAGAAGATCCGAATCGAGACCGACGGAGCGCCGCCGGCCACCGGCACCTACAGCCAGGCGATTCGCCACGGCAACCTGGTGTTCGTCACCGGCCAGACGGGCCGCAACCCGCAGACCAGCGATCTGGAGGACGGGCTGGAGGCCCAGACCCGGCGGGTGCTCTCCAACATCGGCGCGGTTCTCAGCGCCGCCGGTTGCTCTCCGGGGGACATTCTCCAGTCGACCCTGATCCTCGCGGACATGAAGGACTTCAAGCAGGTGGACTCCCTGTACATCGACTGGCTGCCGGAGGACGGGACGGTGTGCAATCCCGCCCGCACGGTGCTGCAGGCGCCCCTGCCGCACGGGGCCTTGGTGATGCTCGAGGTGATTGCCGGCCATCCTGCGAACGGCTACGTCCGTCCGGACCTCGAAAGGCCGTTTCTCCAGCCCAGGGAAAAGATCTTCGAGTACTTTGCCCTCCAACTGGGCGAGAAGGACTGGCGGGGCAAGGACGTCCTGGACTTCGGCGGCAACGTCGGCGCGCTGCTGCAGGACCCCACCGCGACCCTCGACGAAGAGCGTTACTGGTGCATGGAGATCATCAAGGAGGCCGTCGAGCTGGGACGCCAGCTCTACCCGCGAGCCCACTGGGTCTTCTACGACAAGTACAACTTCTTCTTCAATCCCCACGGCGACCCGAGCCTGAAGATCCCCGACTGCGGCGGCCAGAAGTTCGACGTCATCGCCGCCTACTCGGTGTTCACCAACAACCGCCAGGCCGACATGCTGGACATGGTGCCGCAACTGGTCGACAGGCTCAAACCGGGGGGGGTCCTCGCCTTCACCTTCATCGACCCGCACCACCATTCCTATCGTCACTGGCACGCGGACGGGGGACCGGACAACCTGCGCTTGCAACTGGAGAAAACCAGGCGGGAAGGGGTGGACGTCGACGTGGAGGGTGCGTTGGCCCGGGCACGGGGGGCGCGGTGGTGCATCCTCGTCAACGATCGCGACCTTTTCGTCGAGACCCATGAGATCGCCGAGTATGCTCCCGAGGAGCAGGAGTCGTACCACATCTACTACACCGCCGAGTACATGGCCGAGCTCTTTCCGGGCGCCGAGATCTTGCCACCCGCGGCCAACGAGATTCACCACTGCTGCCTCCTGCGCAGGCGCGCCGAATGACGTGAAGAAGGAGACCCGACGATGCAACCGCTTCCCGAGTCTGCGAGGATTCAGGTTCCGTCCGCGGTCGCGGCGGACCTTCTGCGGGCGGCGGAAAGCCTGCCGCACTACGAGAACCAGGACTTCTACTCCTTCGCCCGGCAAGCCGAGGTCCACGCCGCGATCCGCGACAGCGTGCCGGGAAGCTGGAGTGAGGTCGTCGGGCCGATCCGCGAGCGCCTCGCCCGGCGCCCGCGTTGTGCCCTCGTCTCCGGCCTGCGCTTCGACGAGGGCAACCGGCTCTTCGTGGCGTTGAACCGCGAGCTCGGCGACCTGGTGGCTCGCCCGTACCAGAAGCCGCGTGCCCAGCTCGTCCACTACATCCAGCCCGCCACCGACATCGCGGCGAACGTCGGCCAGGGCTTCGAGAGCGAGCGCCTGCACACCGACGCCGCCGACTGGCACGAGCCCGTGCGCTGGCTCTCCATGGTCTGCATACGGCCGGACAGGAACGGCGGCGGAGTGTCCCGTTTCCTGGAGCTGGAGGCGCTCGTGGAAGAGGCCGCGGAGCGCATGGACGGGGCGCTGCTCGCCAGCCTGGAGAGCTGTCCGGTCCCCTGGCAGGTGGCCCCCTACCTCGGCGGCGGCATGGTCTGGGACCCGGTGCTCGGGAACGGACGTCTGCGCTGGCGGCGCTACACCGTCGATGCCGCTGTCCGCGAGAACGGCCTGGAGCTCGACGCGTCCCTGGTCGCGGCCCTCGACGCGTTCGGTGAAGTCGTCGAGAGCGCCGCGTCGGAAGTCCATTTCTTCATGCAGGCGAACGAGCTCCTGTTGATGGACAACCAGCGTGCGCTGCACGCACGGACCCCGCTGGCGGCGGGAGCGGAGGACTTGGACCGGTTGATGATCCGCAGTTGGGTCAGTCACGGATTGCAGGACCCTGGTCCTGCCGTCTGAGCGCCGCCGTTCAAAGCTTCAGCCGACAGGTTGAGCCACAGACAGGTTGAGCCGGACATGTTGAGCCACAGTCAGATCGACAGCTATTACCGGGACGGCTTCTTGTGCCCGCTCCCCGTGTTGCCACCCGCGGACCTGCGCCGCTTCCAGGCGGGCTTGGCGGAGATCGAGGCCGAGCTCGGCGAGGAGGTCCGGCGGCTGGGCCAGCCGCACCTCTTCTTTCCCTGGGCCTACGACCTCGCCACCCATCCGCGGGTGCTGGACGCGGTGGAGGGCCTCTTGGGTTCCACCCTCCTGGTGAGCGGCACGCTGATCCTCTGCAAGCCGCCCCGCGACTCCGGCTACGTCGCCTGGCACCAGGACAGCGTCTACTCCGGATGGCACCTGACCCCGACCACCTCCGCTTGGATCGCGCTCAGCCCCAGCCTGCCGGAGAACGGATGCATGCGAGTGATCCCGGGGTCCCATGGCGACGGCTTGCGGCAGCACGACGAAGGCCATCACGGCGACAACATGTTGCAGCGCGGCGAAGAGATCCAGGTCGAGGTCGACGAGTCGCAGGCCCACGATCTGGTGCTGCAACCGGGGGAGATGTCCCTGCACGAGAGCAACATCATCCACGGCTCGGGTCAAAACCGCTCCGACATGAAGCGGATCGGTTTCATCGTCCGCTACGTGACGCCGGCCCACCGCCAGCGCCACAGCGGCGCGATGCTGCTGGCCCGCGGCGAGACGGATGTCGAGCACCTGGAAATCCTGCGGGACGCCCGTCCCGAGAACGACACCGCGCAAGGCCTGCGGCGGTGGCGTCAAGCCGAGGTCTAGCACCGCCTCCGCGCAAGGATGGTGGCGAAGCTACGCGGGGGATCCAGCAACGTGGAGACGGTCAAGGAGGGAGACATGCCTGAGCACACGACAGTCGTAGCTGAGGAAACCGCGTCCGGGAAAGCTGCAGCCGAGAAAAAATGGCCGGTGGTCAACTCCCACAACTACTGGTCTCCCTTGGAGGAGATCATCGTCGGGACGTCCTTTCATCTCGACTACTCGGAAGACCTCTCGTTCAAGTTGTTTTTTCATCAGAACCTTTACAACGAATCGACCCTGATGTTGCAGCACGATCCACCCAGCACCGCCTTTTCCGGAGTCAAGCCCTCGAACCGTTTGCGGGACGAGCTCCAGGAAGACACGGAAGGGTTTATCGACATCTTGAAGCAAGCGGGAGTCAACGTGCGGCGGCCGCAGGCCGTCACCGAAGCCCTCGAGGTCAAGACGCCCAGTTGGAATTCCATCATGGGCCATGGCTTGATGAGCCGTGACCTCTTCATCGTCATCGGCAACGAGATCATCGAGACCGCACCCATGCTCCGGTCGCGCTACTTCGAGGCGGACCTCTACAAGGAGTTATTCACCGAGTACTTCAACGCAGGAGCCAAGTGGACGGTGGCACCACGGTCCAGGCTTCAGGATCGTAACTTCGACTTCAGCTACGTCCTCGCGAATGGCTACAAGAGAGAGGTGCCTGACGATCCGTTTTTCGAGATCATGTTCGACGGGGCGCAGATCGTGCGGCTGGGAAAAGACCTTTTGTTCAACTGCTCGAACGAAAACCACCGCATGGGGCTGCGGTGGCTCCAGCGCCATCTCGGCGAAGAGTATCGGGTTCATGAAATCGGCATTGCCGACTACCATGTCGATTCCTGCTTGATACCCTTGAAGCCGGGGACCCTCTTGTTGCACAAAGAGGTCGATACGAACATGCTGCCCACGCCGTTGCGGAAGTGGGACAGGGTCATCTGCGACGCTCCCTTCCCCGTGAACACGCCGGACACCGGCGACGAGAACGTGCCGCTGCTGGCGTCTCAGAACATCGGCATGAACGTGCTCTCGTTGAATGAGAAGGAGGTCGTCGTGCAGGACATCCAGGTGGAGCTCATCCAAAGTCTCGAGCAGGCCGGCTTTACCCCGATTCCATGCCGCTGGCGGCACGGCCGTACCTTGGGTGGTGGATTCCACTGCGTGACCCTGGACATCCGGCGGCGAAGCGTGCTCGAGGATTACTTCAGCTAGCGTTCCGGTCCGTCTTTCACGGCGCCGCTAGTGCCGCGGCCGTTGCAGCAGCGAAGGACTCCGATCCGGGCGCCCGCGGTCCCATGATGAAGGCGATCTTGCGCATCTACAGCGAGGCCTACCGGGGCTTTCCCCGGGAGGTCTGGATGCTTTGCGCGGTGCTCTTCGTCAACCGGACCGGCTCCATGGTGCTGGCCTTCCTCACCCTCTATCTCACCAAGGCGCTCGGCTACAGTCTGGGGACCGCCGGCCAGGTGCTGGCGGTCTACGGCTGCGGCTATCTCGCCGGGGTCTTCGTGGGCGGCTGGCTCTGCGACCGTCTCGGGGCTCTCAGGATCCTGTTCCTGAGCCTGGTGTTGTCGGGTCTCGGATTCTTCGTGCTCGAGCGCCTCAGAAGCCTGCCCGCGATCATGGTCACCACCTTTCTCGTCGCCGTGGCGGCGGAGTCGTTCAATCCGGCCAACCTCTCGGCCCTGGCCGCCTTCTCGACGCCGGGGCGGTTCAACCGGGTGGTGGCGTTGAACCGCGGGACGGTCAACCTCGCCATCGCCCTGGCTCCGGCCATCGGCGGGTGGCTCGTGATGCGCGACTACGCGCTGATCTTCTGGGTCGAGGGCACGGCCGGCCTGGCCGCGGCAGCGCTTCTCGCGTTCCTTTTTCGGAGCCACGCGGCCAAGGCGCAGCCCGCGAGCAAGCCGGCACCTTCCGGGTTCGACGTCCACCCCTTGCGCGACGGCGCCTTCCTCGCATTTCTCGGTCTCAACTTCCTCGCCATGCTCATCTGTATGCAGGCCTTGAGCACCTATCCCGTCTACCTCACCCAGGTCTACGGCATGGCGGAGTCCCACTTCGGCCTGCTGATGACCTTGAACGGGCTCCTGATCCTCCTTTTCGAGATGGTGATCACCCACTGCACCGAGACGTTTCGACCCCTCACGATGGTGGGTGCCGGGACGTTCCTCGTCGGCCTCGGATTCGCCATCCTGCCGCTCGGTTCCACGATGCTGCTCGCGGCGGTTTCGGTCGTCGTCTGGACGACGGGCGAGATGCTCGGCACCCCGGCGGCGGGAGGCTGGGTGGCGAGCCGGGCTGGCACCCACCAGGGCAAGTACATGGGGCTCTACTCCATGACCTGGGCCCTGGGCTGGGTCTTGGCCCCGCTGGCCGGCGCCTACCTCTACCAGGTGGCAGGACCGGAGGGCCTGTGGCTCGCCGCCGGGATGCTCGGGGGTCTCCTCTGGGCCGGATTCGAGCTCCTGCGCCGCTGGGATCGAAGGTCCGGGACGGAGCGGTCAATCCCGGTAGAAGAACTCCCGCGTGACGTAGCTCGGGCGTCCGCTCCCGTCCTTGAAGACGTTGAAGCCCGCTGACGCCAGGGTGCCTCCGGGGAGGCGTAGCTGGAGGTGGGTCTCGAGGAAGCCGAAGTCCCAGGTGGCGAGCAAGGCCATCTCCCGCTGCATGGCCGACCGCGAGCACCGCGCCACCCTGGCCAAGCTCGGGCTGCGTCGCGCCGAGGACTTCCGCTGGGATTCGACCGCCCGGCGCACCCTGGAGATCTACCGCGCGGCGATCGATAGGCGTGCGGGGACTCGTCGAGGCCCCCGCCGCGCAGGATGACACCTCGGTGAGCAGCCTCTTGGTCAGGTCGAAGTGCTCCAGGGAGTAGCGCCAGCTCATCGCGAGCGTGCGCGGGTAGGACGAGCCGCGCGAGCGCGGCAACCGCAAGAATCGGTTTCCAGGCAGGCGCCGGATCGGGCGACCTGGGGCTTGCAATCATACGCCAAGTGCATTATACTGTGCTTCTTCAAGCATGCGCATAGCCGTGTCAAAGTCCGACCCGGAGCCGCCGATGCACCCGAGAGAGTCGCTAGTGTAGTGGATCGGATATGGAGGCCCTTATCTCCGGAGGAGAGGTAGTATTTTCCCCTCTGGATTATAAGGGCCAATCTGTGGGACGCACTACACTAGGGTCGTCAGACCGGGAGCAAGACTCAGAGATCCCGTTCAATGGGGGGCCCGGGCCGCCAGACGGCTCGTCAAGCGCCTTCATGACTTTGGCTAAAGGATTCAAGGATGCCAGAGAAGATTCGGATCGAGGCCGACGGGGCGCCGCCGGCCAGGGGAATCGGGGCGCCCATGCCTGACGCCCTCCAGCCAGCGACCCCCGCCGAAGCCCCGGCCCCGGTCCCGGCGGACGCGGGCCCTGAGGGGGCTCAGGGTGCGCCGCCTGCCCCGCCGGCGTCCGGAGCTGCCGAGTCCCCGTCGGACTCGCTGCTGCCGGCCCACTCCTTCTTTTCGCCGGAGGTCGAGCGGCTGCGGGAGCACTTCCAAATCGCCTGGTACGCGTCCGAGCCGTTTAGGGAGATCGCGTGGTTCGGCTTGCCCATCCACAAGATCCCCTTCGACTTGTTCCAGTACCAGGAGATCATCAGCCAGCAGCGTCCCGAGTTCGTGATCGAATGCGGCGCCTACCTGGGGGGGAGTACGCTCTACTTCGCGCACCTGCTGGACCTGGTCGGCCATGGCACGGTCATCTCGATCGATCTGGCCAACTGCTGGGAGCCTCAGGCTCTGGCTCACCCACGGGTGCGCGCGTTGGCCGGAAGCAGTGTGGATCCGCAGATCCTGTCTCGCGTGCGGCAGCTCGTCCCGCCTGGGGCGTCGTGCTTCGTCATTCTCGACTCCGACCACCAGGCCGAGCACGTGCTCGCCGAGCTGCGCGCGTACCAGGAGTTCGTCCAGGTCGGCAACTACCTGGTCGTCGAGGACACCGTCCTCAACGGTCATCCCCTTCCGACGAGCGGCTGTGATAGCTGGGGTCCGGGCCCGTTCGAAGCGGTCGAGGCCTTCTTGAAGGAAGACGCCCCCTTCGTGCCCGACCGCTGGCGCGAACAAAAGCTGTTCATGACCTGCGCGCCGACGGGATGGCTGCGCCGGGTCGCTGAGCCCATCGCGGGCCGCTGGCTGAGGACGCCTCGGGGAGTCGGGGGCGCCATGCCTGACGCCCTCCAGCCAGCGACCCCCGCCGAAGCCCCGGCCCCGGTCCCGGAGGACGCGGGCCCTGAGGGGGCTCAGGGTGCGCCGCCTGCCCCGCCGGCGCCCGGAGCTGCCGAGTCCCCGTCGGACTCGCTCGAGCGGCTGTGGGAGCACTTCCACACCGCCTGGTTCGAGTACCTGGCGTGGAAGGAGAGCGCGTGGTTCGGCTTGCCCATCCGCAAGCACCCCTTCGACCTGTTCCAGTACCAGGAGATCATCAGCCAGCAGCGTCCCGAGTTCGTGATCGAATGCGGCGCCTACCTGGGAGGGAGTACGCTCTACTTCGCGCACCTGCTGGACCTGGTCGGCCATGGCACGGTCATCTCGACCGAGCTGGCCAACTGCTGGGAGCCTCGGGCTCTGGCTCACCCACGGGTGCGCGCGTTGGCCGGAAGCAGTGTGGATCCGCAGATCCTGTCTCGCGTGCGGCAGCTCGTCCCGCCTGGGGCGTCGTGCTTCGTCGTTCTCGACTCCGACCACCGGGCCGAGCACGTGCTCGCCGAGCTGCGCGCGTACCAGGAGTTCGTCCAGGTCGGCAACTACCTGGTCGTCGAGGGCACCAACCTCAACGGTCATCCCGTTCTGCCTGGCTGGGGTCCGGGCCCGTTCGAAGCGGTCGAGGCCTTCTTGAAGGAAGACGCCCCCTTCGTGCCCGACCGCTGGCGCGAACGAAAGCTGTTCATGACCTTCGCGCCGTCGGGATGGCTGCGCCGCGTCCCCTGAGGCGCCCGCGTCTTCTTCGGCGCCCGGTCAATCCCGGTAGAAGAACTCCCGCGTGACGTAGCTCGGACGGCCACTCCCGTCCTTGAAGACATTGAAGCCCGCCGACGCCAGGGCGCCGGCGGGGAGCCGTAGTTGGAGGTGGGTCTCGAGGAAGCCGAAGTCCCAGGTGGCGAGAAGCGACAGGCTCGCCTTCCCGGCCTCGTCGAGGCAGGCGAAGACGCCGGTCCGGGCCGGACCCCAGTCGACCGGCCCCCCCTCGCCGCTGCCGAGCGCTCGCACGGCGAGATCGCCCGCGTCGTCCTCGATCGTGATCTCGACGAGGCCCCGGGCCGCGGGCTCGGAGTTGCGCCAGCGGCCGAGAAGCGGCGCCGTGTCGACCGGCGCCGGTTTCGCGAGGTGGTCGAAGACCGAGGTCCCCTCCGGCTCCGAGCTCGCGGCAGGGGCTGCGGCGCGCCGGGCGAAGAACTCGCGCGAAAAGTAGCCTGGACCGCCGCCGCGCGGAATCTCATAAGTCGCCAGGACGAGGAGTCCCAGGTTCAAGATGCCCTGCAGCAAAACCTCACTGTCTGCGCAGTCGCGGTGTGCGCTGAAAGCGACGAAATCCGCGGTGGAGATGCCGCAGTAGCGCACGAGGCCGGCGGCCGGCCACACGAAGTCGGCGCCGGAGCCGGCGCAGCGGGCGCGCAAGCCGGTCCGCGAGCTCTCCAACCAGCGAAAGCCCTGCACCCGGTCCTCGGCGTTGGTATTGACCCAGACGGCCTCGGGCAATGGTGGATCGCACCCTCCAGGGGGCAGAGCCGAGTCCATGCGTCGCATTGTCCGCATCGGCCGCGTCATCCGGCCTCTCCCCGGCCGCGGTAGAAGAGCTCGCGCGTAACGTAGCTCGAGCGGCCGCTCCCGTCCCGGAAGTGGTTGAAGGTGGTCACGGCCAGAATGCCCTTGTTCTGGCGGATCTGGAGCTCGCACGCCATGAAGCCGAAGTCGTAACGGGCGAGCGCCGCGGCGCTCCGGACGCCGTCTTCCTCGACGCAGGTGAAGAGCTCGCCCGGCGCCTCTCCCCAGTCGACGAGGCCATAGGCCCCGGCTCCCCAAACGCGCACCACGACGCGCTCGCCCCGGCGCTTCAGGGCGATCTCCAGGATGCCGCGGGAGCCGTGGTGGGTGTCGCGCCAGTGCCCCAGGAGCCGCTCCTCCGCGGCGCCGGGACCACGGCCGAGCTCTTCGTCGAGGCCGCAGGAAGCCGCCGCCACGGCTGGCGCCGGGGCCATCTCGCCGGCGCCGTCGTCGGCGGAGAGGAACTCCCGGAAGAAGTAGTCCTGGCGGCCGCTCGCGTCCTGGAAGCTCTGGTAGACGCCGAGCACCGCCACGCCGAGCTTGAGGTTCGCCTGCACGTGACTGGTGAGGAAGCCGTGGTCGTAGCGCAGCAGGAAACCGGCGCCGGCACGGGACGTGACGGCGTCGGCATAGAGCGCCTCGGCGCGGCTCGCTCCCCAGTCGACGGGGCCGTTCACCCCGCCGCCCCAGATCCGCCCCACGAGCTCACCGTCGCGGACCGCGAGGTCGAGCCGCGCGACGCCCCGGGTCCCCGGGTCGCTGCTCGTCCAGGTGCCCGGGAAAGCGGCCAGGTCGAGGCCCTCGTCCTGCGCCCGGGCAACCGTCACCTCGCCGGCTTGGCGTTGGGAGCGCAATCCTTCGTCCTCGATGATCCGATCCCATTGTGAGAAGAAGTCCCTCTCGTCGTGGGTCCGTGCCTCGTAAATGGCGACGATCTGCTCCACGGCGCGTAGCGCGAATACGCCCGGACTGAAGCGAGACTCGTAGACCTGCAAGGCGAGATCCCCCATCTCCTCCCAGCGCGCCTCATGTTCGCGTAATATGCATGGTAGGTTATGGAGATCCTTCTCGGCCACGAAGACGGCGAACCGCTCCCAGCCCAGATCGGCGACCGGGACCCAGTCATCGCTGATGATGACGGGGGCCCGGCCCAGGGCCATCGACTCCTGCAGGCGGAAATTTGACGTGCCGTTGCCTTTGGGACTGAGGCTGAACTTCGCGTCGAGGATCGCGTCGAGATACGCAAGCTGCAACGGCTTGAGCTGCGGATCGTGGGGATTCGCGAACTGGTGTTGTCGTGTGGCCTTGATGATGATGCCTTGCCGGGCCAGCACATCCGCTTGCTCGAACAGCCAGCCCCTGACCGGGTTGAAGTTGGCGCCCACAAAAACGGCCAGATTCGACGGAGCCGAGACGGGCCGGGAGGCTCGTCGGGCCTCGAGATGCCGGTTCTGCGTTTGATAAAAGAGGCAGGTCCGATGCCTGTGAGGGTGATGGCGCCGCGCCGGGAGGGATACATAGAGTCCCGATAGCAGTCCGAGCGGAAAGTCCTCGTCCTGGACGACGAACACCCGGTTGGGGAATTCGCGGACCAGCGGATGCGCCCTCAACCGCGGTATCCAGGTAACCTGCGAATCCTGGTGCGGCTCCCAAAAGACGATGATGTCGGCACGTTCGGGCCGGTCGACCATCTCGTACCGCGGGTCCGCGGAACGAAGCATCTGGTCTCGCATGGTGGCGGCCCAGTCGCTCCCTTCCGATCCCCAGACCTGGTCCTCGTGTTCCGTCTGCGTGAAATACAACTTCAGGGCCACTTTGCTCTCCTCCAGGTCGCTGAGGTTCGGGCCGTACGGGCCAATTCCGAAGGTTTCCGCTACGCAGGCGTATTATAGCGTATTATATGGATGCGGAGCATGGCTCGTGGCACCCGGCTGGGCTGGGGCCTGCTGCGCACGTCGTTTCTCTGGGAGGGAGAGGGACGGCAGCGGCCTCTCCTCGCCGGAGGCCGGCGCGGCGGCGAGGCTCGGGGGGACCGCTCAGGCGATCGCGAGGAACACTTTCAGGTTAGAAGGGAGCCCCATGCCACAGAGCCTGCATCGCGCCATCCGCCGCATCACCCGCGCCTATCCGTTTCCGACGTCGGGCGACTACTTCAACATCTTTGTCGGGAAGCTGACCTTCGATCGCGACGAACCGCAGTGGGAGGTGACGCCCGCGTACGCCGGCCACCCGGCCATGGAGCTCAACGTCTCGACGCCGTGGCAGCGGAGTATCTATCTCTTTCCCAAGGCGTACGCCCGCCAACATTATGGGGCGCCGTTGGCAGGCTACATGCGGTCGCGGCTGGCGCCCGGCGACACGTTCATGGACGTCGGGTCCAACGTTGGCTACTACACCCAGCTCGCCGCGTCGCTGGTGGGGCCGACCGGACGCGCGTTCGCCTTCGAGCCCGATCCGATCACCTTCGAGGCGCTCCGGCGTTCGGTGGCGTTGAACGGGCTCGCCCACGTGACCTGCGTGAACCTGGCGCTGTCGAACTTCGAGGGCGAGGCGGAGTTCTACCGGGCGGAAGCCACGGCCCATTCGCTGAGCGCCGGGACCGCCACCGAAAGGCGCTTCTGCGGGGTCATCAAGGTGCGGGTGACGACGATGGCGAAGTGGCTGGAGACGACCGGCGCGCCCCCCGGCAACGTGCTCATAAAGATTGACGTCGAGGGGGAAGAGGTGCGGACCACCGAGGGGATGGTCGGCGTGCTCCCCCGGCTGGGTTACCCGGACATCTGGGCCGAGGTGCGCGGCCCCCAGGGGTCGAAGCGTGCCCCCAACACCTTCGCGCCGATGTACGGTTTGCTGACGCCGCTCGGCTACCGGGCGCACCGCTGGACCGGGAAGATCGGTCCTGCGATCGGCAGCGGAGACGTGATCAAAATGGAAGACATCCTGTTCATCCGCTCGGTCTGACGGTGGGATTCGCGGCGCCGCCGCTGTCCGGTCAGCGCTTCGGCTTGATCGTCATGACGTTGGCGGAGCATGGTTCGGCGCTGGTTGGGCGACCAAGCTGACCTCAAGGACACTCTTTCGCGTGCTTGCGCTGCTCTTGGTCGCCATCGCCCTCGGGGTTCGGCCCGGCCGCCGCCGGCTTCTGGAGCACCCACTGCTGGCCGGCCACCCGGACCGGCAGGTCGCGCTCCCGGGCGAACCGGTTGACGGCGCAGATGACCCCGAACCAACGGGCGTGCCAGTCGTCACCGGCCATGACGCCTCCCGGCCGGAGCAGCTTCCAGTAGTCGCACAGGTCCCGGTACACGTCGTCCTCTTCGTGGCTCCCGTCCACGTACACTAGGTCGGCGGCCACCCCCTGGCGGGCCAGCCACCGGGCGGCGTTGGCGCTGGTGTTCGGGACCGGGACGACCAGGTCCGCGCACCCGGTGTGCAAGACGTTGGCCAGGAACTGGTAGTACAGGGCCGGGTACCCGTGCCGCAGGTGCGGGCGGATGTCCCACCCGTGGGCCGGCCCGTCCTCCCATTGATCGACCGACCCGAGCCAGGTGTCCACGCAAACCACCGCGGCGTCCGCTCCCTGCCGCCGGAGCAGGGCGGCCAGGCGGACGGCCGTGGCCCCCTTCCAGGTGCCGACCTCGATGACGAGCCGCGGCCGCAGGTCCTCGACCAGACGGGGGAGCAGAGCGTCCTCCGGTCCCCCCTGGAGGTCGGGCGGATAGTCCTGGTACGGGAAGCCCGCGTACGGGTCCGTCGGGTGCAGCCGCCGGATCAGCCCCGTCGCCATCTCACCCATCGCTCCGACCTCCGAGCCGAACGTCTTTCGAGCTCGGCGGGGATCTTCATTTGGATGCCAGGCAGCTGGCCCCTTGACATCGATGGGCACCCCTGAAATCACCGCATAGAGCATGTCAGGGTCTAGATCGGCGCCGTTGGGCCAGCACACGGTTCCAGTTTCGGGATCTACCCTGAGCCGGGCAAGCTCTCGTAAATCCTGTAACGGGCTGAAAACGCCCTCGAACTCGATGAGCTGGGAGAGGTCCACCTCGCCATCGACTCCGTCCTCAAAGCGAATATACAGCTTGTAGCCATCTGCCACCCGGGCCTCAACTATGTCCTTTGCATTGGGTGTTTCCAAGGGTCCAATCCCTCCATCAGATCTCCCTTAAACTTCGCGTTCTTGGCCAGGACATGGGGATGGGCCGACCTAAGCTCCCCTGCCTCTTTGGTTTACGGGCATCCTACGACACTTTGGTATCCGCGTCAACACGCAGAGCCGTGTCGTACGTGTCGTATAGACAGCTTCATATCGGCTACAGCCGGGCAATCGTGGGGCGCGAAGAAAAGCGACAGGCTCTCCGCGGTCTCTCCGGATTCCGGGGAGACAGGCGGGACGGAGAGCCCGTCGCAGGAACGCGAAGAGCCGTTGTGTACTTCAGTTTTCAAAGAACCTGCCGGGCGGCACGAATGCCATGGGGTTCAGCGTTCTCGGCTGCCCGGTGCTTGCCTCGAAACGAATGTGGGACGCGCGGGCACGCCCCTGTGCTTGGGACTACTCCGGGGTCGGCGTCGCCGGCGGGTCGGGTTCCGTCTTGGTCGAGCGCGGCCGGCTGCGCAACGGCTGCAGACCGAACTCGACCAGCTTCTCCGACCGGTTGCCGTAACGCTGGAGCACGGCGCCGCCGTCGGCGGAGAGGAACTCGCGGAAGAAGTAGTCCTGGCGGCCGCTTCCGTCCTGGAAGCTC
>CAVQIV010000003.1:0-55759 GCA_963712665.1 Thermoanaerobaculaceae bacterium
CACGGAGGCCGCGCGGCTCGGGGTAGAGTTCAAGTTCAACACGCGCATCGAACGGCTGGTCGCGGACGGCGGGAGGATCACAGGCGTCGTCACCAGCGCCGGGACGTTGCAGGCCGACGCCTATGTCGCCGCGCTCGGCAGCTGGTCGCCGCGATTGCTTAAGCCCGTTGGAGATTCCTGTTCCGGTTTATCCGGTAAAGGGCTATTCGATCACGGTGCCTGGATTTACGATGCCGACGGCGCGCCGGTATCGACCGTGATGGACGAGAGCTACAAGGTCGCAATCACGCGGCTCGGTGATCGAATCCGCGTCGGCGGCACCGCGGAAATTTCGGGCTATTTTCTGCCAGCCTCGATGCGGCGCGGCGGGCGACGCTGCTATTATTTCCTGACCGACATGTTTCCGCACGGCGGCGATCTCGGCAAAGCGACGTTCTGGTGCGGTTTGCGGCCGATGACGCCGGACGGCCCGCCGGTCATTGGTGCGACGCGCTACAGCAATCTGCACCTCAACACCGGCCACGGCACGCTCGGCTGGACCATGGCGTGCGAAATTGGGGCTTTTGCTCGATCCTGATGTCCGGGCGGAAGCCGGATATCGACGTGAGCGAGTTGGCGGTGAGCCGGTACTGAGCAGCGGTTCGGGTGAGGCCGCTACTTCCCGCTCCGAGGACCAGGGAAAATTCACGTACTGGTCGCGGCTGTCGTAGCAGATGTTGCCGTACATCTTCAGGTAGGCGCGCGCCGTGCCGGTCGGCGTACACGCGCGCCGGGATTGGCGAGATCGCCTCGTAGTGCGCGATGTTGGCCGCCGTGAGCGTGGCGGCAGGATATCCATCGCTTGCGGAATGCTCTTGCCCTCGAGCCAGTCGGCCGCATGCTGGCCCATGGCGTAGCCGAAAACCGGGGAGGCCAGGCTGATCGTGATCTTGTAAGGGTCGCCCTTCTTGATTTCCGCCACCGCTTCCGGCTCGCCGTCGATGCCGCCGAGAAACTGGTTCGCGCAGATCATAAGCATAAACGTCGTGCCCGTAGAGGAGGGTTTCTGTATGCCACCTGGCAGTGAGCCACGATGGCATTCGATGGTCGAGATGTTGCGCTGGCGGGCCGAGGCCGAGCGCGGACGCGAGATGTTCACCTTCCTGCAGGATGGGGAAGAGGCGTCCGTACGGCTGACCTGCGGTGAGCTCGACCGTCGTGCCCGCGCGCTTGCCGCGGCTCTCCAGGCGAGGAGAGCGCAAGGGGAGCGGATCCTGCTCCTGTTTCCCCCGGGTCTCGACTACGTCGTGGCTCTGTTCGGCTGTCTCTATGCGGGCGCGATCGCAGTGCCGGCCCACCCCCCCGATCCGGCGCGCCTGGAGCGGACGCTGCCGCTCCTGCGCCGCATCGCCCAGGGCTCCGGCAGCTCGCTGGTGCTCACCGACCGCCGGCTGCTTTTCTTCGCTCGCGGTCTGGAGGAGCAATTGCCGGAGCTCGCCGCGCTCGACTGGCTGGCCCTGGAGGACCTGCCGGCCGGCATCGAGGAGCGGTGGCGGGACCCCGGCGCCGGCGGCGACGACCTCGCCCTGCTCCAATACACCGCGGAGGACGCCACCACCACCGGCGGCCTGCTGCTGAGCCACGGCAATCTCCTCTGGAGCCTGGAGCACCTGCGGCAGCGATCGGCTCTGGGAGACGACGCCGCGGCGGTGCACTGGCTGTCCCCCCTCCAGGGTCTGGGGCTGCTGGCCGGCGTCCTGCTGCCGCTCTACCACGGGCATCCCGTCACGCTGATGGCTCCCTGGCACTTCCTCCAGCGCCCCGACCGGTGGCTGCGGGCCCTGTCGCGGACGCGGGCCACGCACACCGCGGGGACCGGCTCCGGCCTCGAGCTGTGCGTGCGCCGGATGACTCCGGAGCAGCGCGCGCGGCTCGACCTCACCGCGCTCGAGGTCGTCCTCTGCGACGGCGAGCCGGTGCGGGCCGGGACGCTGGAGCGCTTCGCCGCCGCCTTCGCGGACCGCGGGCTCGACCCGCTGGCGCTGGCGCCGGTCTATGGCCCCGCCGAAGCCACGTCGCTGATCGCTGCCTCGCCGGTTGGGGTCCCCTTGGAGATCCGCTGCGTGGAGGCCGAGGCCCTGCGCGACGGGCGGGTGCGCCTCGGGCGCGGCAACGGCCCGACGACCACCCGGCTGGCCGGTTGCGGCGAGCCCGGCGCCGGGCATCGCCTGCTGATCGTGGATCCGGCCACCTGTGAGCCCGCCCAGCCCGATCAGGTCGGCGAGATCTGGCTCGCGGGTCCGGCCGTGGGACGGTGTGACTCGCCGGAGGAGACCGCGCAGGGCTTCCTCGCTACGGGCGGCGAGGAACCGTTCCTGCGCACCGGCGACCTGGGTTTCCTGGACGACGGCCAGCTCTTCCTGGTGGGACGGCTGGAGGACTTGATCGTCCTCGGCGAACGCAGCTACCACCCGCAGGACGTCGAGCACACGGTGGAGCAGGCGGCGCCGCGGCTGCGGCCCGGTTGCGGCGCGGCCTTCGCCATGGAGCTCGAAGGGGAGCCGCGCCTCGTCGTCGTCCAGGAGGTCGAAGAGGGCTTCGACGCCGAGGCCGTGGTCGCCGCCGTGCGCGAGGCGATCCTGCGCGACCACCGGCTCCCCCTCGGCCGTCTGGCCCTGGTCCGCCCCCGGCTCCTGCCCAAGACCCCGAACGGCAGGATCCAGCGCTCGCTCATCCGCCGGCTGCTCGCCAAGGGGAAGCTCGAGGCCGTCTTCGACCGCCAGCTCGTGCCCCGCCGGCCGCAGCGCGGCAACGGCTCGCCGCTCGACCCCCGGGCGGTCGCCCAATGGATCGCCGGCGAGCTGGGCCGGGTCATCGGTGACGGCGGGCACGAGGTCCGGCTCGACGTCTCGCTCGCCAACAGCGGCCTCGACTCGGTCCATTTCGCCGACCTGATCCAGAGGACCGAGGCGCATTTCGGCGTAGCGCTGCCGTTGAGCGACGTGCCGCGCGAGATCACGGCCCTGGAGCTCGCCGAGCACATCGCGCGCCAGCACGACGGCGCGGCGGCCGAGCCCGGCCCGCCGCAGGGCAAGGCGCTGAGCTTCGCCGACCTGCCCGCCCTCCAGGACATCCGCCGCCGGCTGGCAGCGTTCGCCGAGTCGGCGGCGGAGAACCCCTACTTCCGGGTCAACGACCGGGTGGCCCACGGCATGGTCGCAACCGGTGGCCGCGAGCTGCTCAACTTCGCGAGCTACGACTACCTGGCCCTCAACGGCCACCCGGCGGTCTCGGAGGCGGCGAAGCGGGCGGTCGACCAGTATGGGACCTCGGCCTCGGCCAGCCGTGTGGCCTCGGGGGAGCGCCCCTGCCACCGCGAGCTCGAAGCGGCGCTCGCCGACCTTCTGGGGACCGAGGACTGCCTGGTCTTCGTCAGTGGCAACCTGACCAACGTGACCACCTTGGGCCACCTGGTGGGGCGCGGCGACCTGGTGGTCCACGACATCTTTGCCCACGACAGCATCGTGCGCGGTATCGAGCTCTCCGGAGCCGCCCGCCGCACGTTCCCCCACAACGACTGGCGGGCCCTGGACCGGCTTCTGGCGGCGGTCCGCGGCCAGTACGCCCAGACGATCGTCGTCATCGAGGGTTTGTACAGCATGGACGGCGACGTTCCGGACCTGCCCTGTTTCATCGAGGTCAAGAACCGGCACGGCGCCTTCCTGATGGTCGACGAAGCCCATTCCATCGGCGTCCTCGGCCGTTCGGGACGGGGTATCGGCGAGCAGTTCGGTATCGATCCGAGGGAGGTTGAGATCTGGATGGGAACCTTGAGCAAGGCCTTCGCCAGTTGCGGCGGCTACATCGCGGGGAGCAGCGACCTGGTCGAGCTCCTCAAGTACAGCGCCCCGGGCTTCGTCTTCAGCGTCGGGCTGCCGCCGCCGAGCGCCGGGGCGTCCCTGGCCGCCATCCGCCAGATGCAGCGCGAGCCTGAGCGCGTGGAACGGCTCAAGGCGCGCTCTGAGCAGTTTCTGGAGCTGGCGCGCGAGCACGGCCTCGACACCGGCCACAGCGAGGGCTGGGCGGTGATCCCGGTGATCCTGGGCAGCTCCGAGCGTGCGGTGCTGGCCTCCAACCGGCTGCTCGAGCGGGGGGTCAACGTGCAACCGATCGTCCACCCGGCGGTGGAGGAAGGGGCGGCCCGGCTGCGCTTTTTCCTCTGCGCCGACCACACCGAAGACCAGATCCGCGCGGCGGTGGACACCGTGGCGCAGGTCGTGCGCGAGCTCGTGGCGCCCGAGGCGCCGCTGCTCGTCCAGCCGCCGGACGGCGCCCGGGTGCAGCCATGAGAGCAAACGAAGAGAAGACCCTGGTGGAGATCCTGCGCCGGCGCTCGGCCGAGCAGCCGGAGCGGATCGCCTACACCTTCCTCCCCAATGGGCTGGGGGAGGAGACGAACGTGACCTACCGGGAGCTGGACCGGCAGGCGCGCCGGATCGCGGCCCACCTCGCGGCGCTGGCCCCGCCGGGGGAGCGCGTCCTGCTGCTCTTCCCCTCGGGGATCGAGTTCGTGACCTCCTTCTTCGGCTGTAACTACGCCGGGTTGACTGCCGTGCCCGCCTATCCTCCGGACCCGCGGCGGCTCGACCGGACGCTGGCTTCGCTGCAGGCGATCGTGGCGGACTGCCGGCCGGCGGCGGTGTTGACCACCGAGGCGGTCTTGGGCCTCGCGCAGCGGTTCCTGCCCCAGCTCCCCGACCTGGCGCGCCCAAAGTGGATCGCCGTCGACCGCCTCGCCGATACAGGGGAGAACGGCTGGCAGCCGGGCGCTTCCGATCCCGAGAGCCTCTCCTTCCTGCAGTACACCTCGGGCTCGACCGGCTCGCCGAAGGGAGTCATGGTCGCCCACCGCAACGTGCTGAGCAACCTGGCGGTGCTGCACGAGCGGGTGCAGCAGTCGGAGGAGAGCGTGGTGGTCATCTGGCTGCCGCTCTACCATGACATGGGTTTGATCGGCGGCATCCTGGGCTCGATGTACGCCGGCTCGCGGTGCGTCTTCATGTCGCCGTTGAGCTTCCTCGAGCGGCCGCTGCGCTGGCTCAAGGCCCTGTCGCGCTATCGCGGCACCCACAGCGGAGCCCCCAACACCGCCTTCGACCTGTGCTCGCGCCGGGTGCGCGCCGCCGACTTGGAGCAGCTCGACCTCTCCTCGTGGCAGGCGGTGTGCAACGGCGCCGAGCCGATCCGCAGCGACACCATCGACCGCTTCGCGGCGGCCTTCGCTCCGGCGGGCTTCCGCCGCGACGTCTTCCTCCCCTGCTATGGCCTGGCGGAGTCGGTGCTCTTCGTGGCCGGCTCCGGGCGCACGCCGCGGCCGGTCTCCGTCCGCTTCGACGGCTCGGCCCTGGGGCAGCGGCTGGTGGTGCCCGCGCAGGACGGCGAGGGCCGCCTGCTCGTGGCCTGCGGCGAGGCGGCGGGCGGGCACGACCTGGTGATCGCCGATCCCGACAGCCACCGGCCCTGCGCCGACGGTCAGATCGGCGAGGTCTGGGTGCGCGGGCCGAGCGTGGCCCGGGGCTACTGGGGCCGTCCCGGAGAGACGGCTGAGATGTTCGGCGCCCGTCTCGCCGACGGCGAGGGTCCGTTCCTGCGCACCGGGGACCTCGGCTTCTTCTGGCAGGAGCAGCTCTACGTCAGCGGGCGCATCAAGGACCTCATCATCATCCGCGGGCGCAACTACTATCCCCAGGACCTCGAGCGGACGGTGGAGGAGAGCCATCCGGCGATCCGCCGCAGCGGCTGCGCCGCCTTCTCCATCGACGACGGCGGCGAGCGTCTGGTGGTGGTCTGCGAGGTCAGCCCCGGCGCCGACCCGGCCCGCGCCCAGGAGATCTTCGACGCGGTGCGCAGCGAGATCTCGAACGCTCACGAGCTGCGGATCGAGGGGATCGGGCTGCTGCCCGCGAAGACCCTGCCCAAGACGTCGAGCGGCAAGGTCCGCCGACAGGCCTGCCGGGAGGGCTGGGCGTCGGGGAAGCTGGAGCTGATCGCGCGCTGGGACAGCCGTCCCACGACGCACGCCGTGGAGGCCAGCGCGCCGCCGCCGGCGGCTCAGGTGACGGCGGCCGTGGCCGGCGGCAACGGCTCGCCGCCGCCCGTGGAGCCCGTGGAGACCCTCGAGGCCGCCGGCCGCCGGGCCGAGGTGGAGAAGGCGATCCACGCCCTGGTGGTGCGGGCCCTGGGCGAGGAGGGGGCCGAGGTCGGGGTCGAGGAGCCGTTGACCCGTCTCGGCCTGGACTCGGTGGCCGCCGCGGAGCTCAAGGCCTCGGTCGAGGACGAGCTCGGCATCGACGTCTCGCCGGCGCTGCTGCTCGCGGGGGCGAGCATCCGCGAGCTGGCGACGCTGGCCTTGACCGGCGATGCGCCGCCGGCGCCCACGGCCAAGCCCCTGCATCGCTTCGAGCGCTTCGTCAACCCGGAGCTGGGCAGCTTCCTGCGCCAGATCCGCATGGACAAGCGTTTCGTCCGCGGCGACGGGTGCTGGCTCTTCGACGCCGAGGGCAACCGCTACCTGGACTCCATCGCCGGTTTCGGCGCCGTGCCGTTCGGCCACGCGCCGGCGGCGATCTGGCAGGCGATTCGCGCCGTGGGCGAGAGCGGCGAGCCCAACTTCGTCCAGCCCTCCAGCCTGGAGGCGGCGGGCCAGCTCGCCGAGCGCCTGCTCGGCCTCGCCCCGCCGGGCCTGCGCTACGTCACCTTCACCAACAGCGGCGCGGAGTCCGCGGAGGCGGCCATCAAGCTGGTGCGGGCGGCGACCAACCGCCCCCTCCTCCTCTCCACCCACGACGGGTTCCACGGCAAGACCCTGGGCGCCCTGTCGGCCACCGGCCGCCTCGCCTACCAGGAGCCGTTCTTTGCGCCGGTGCCCGGGTTCGAGCACGTTCCCTTCGGCGATGCGGAGGCCTTGGAGCGCTATCTGGAGCAGCACCAGGACCAGGTCGCGGCCTTCCTGGTGGAGCCGATCCAGGGCGAGGGGGGCATCGTCCAGCCGCCGGCGGGCTATCTCAAGGCCGTGCGGGAGCTGTGCACCCGCTTCGGGGTCAAGCTGGTCCTCGACGAGATCCAGACCGGGTTCGGGCGCACCGGCCGGATGTTCGTCTGCGAGGAGGAGGGGGTGACCCCGGACGTGCTGCTGCTCGCCAAGGCCCTGGGGGGCGGAGTGGTGCCCGTGGGCGCCGTGCTCTACACCGAGGATTGCTATACGGAGAAGTTCGCCAGCAAGCACAGCTCCACCTTCGCGGGCAATACGTTGAGCTGCCGGGTCGGCCTCGCCGCCCTGGACCTGCTCACCGCCGACAACGGCAGCCTGCTGGCGAACGTCCGCGAGATGGGCCGGCGGCTGCGCGAGGGGCTGGAGGGGTTGCAGCGGAAATATCCGGAGCTCATCCGCGAGGTCCGCGGACGCGGCTTCCTGCTCGGCGTCGAGCTGACGAACGAGCGCGCTCCGTTCGGCCGGCAGTGCCTCCTGGGTGCCCTGGCCGAGCAGCGCAATCTCGCGGCCATGGTCTGCAGCTACCTGCTCGAGGTCGAGCACATCCGGCTGGCGCCGACCCTGCTCGCCTCGTCCGTGCTGCGCATCGAGCCGCCCCTGATCTTCACTGCCGAGATGTGCGATCTCGTGGTCGCGGGGCTGGACCGCGCCCTGGAGCACCTCGCCCACCGTGACACGGCCGGGATGCTCAACCACCTGATGGTGCGCCCGCGCCCGGCGCTGCCGCGGCCGGCCCGCCGCGCCATCGACGACCTGCCCACGCCGCGGCCCGGCGACGGCGGGGAGGGGCGCTGGGCGTTCGTGATCCATCCCATCGACTCGGACAGCTACGCGGAGTTCGACCGCAGCCTGGGCGTCTTCTCGTCCACCGAGATCCGCGAGCTCTGCGACCGCTGGGGCGACATCGTCGATCCGTTCGTCGGCAGCTCGACGCGCGTCGTCTCCGCGGCCGGCGCGGTCGCCTACGGCGAGTTCGTCGTCCTGCCGTGGACCACCCGCGAGCTGGTGGAGATGCCGCACGGCGAGGCCGTGCGGGAGGTCCGCCGGGCGGTGGAGCTGGCCCGGGACCGGGGCGCCCAGATCGTCGGGCTCGGCGGTTTCGCCTCGGTGGTGACCGGCGGCGGGATCGACCTCGGAGACGTCGGCGTAGCGCTGACCACCGGCAACTCCTATACCGCGGTGGCTGCCGTGGAGGCCGCCCGCAACGCCCTCTCCTGGACCGAGATGGGGCTCGACGAGGCGACCGTGGCGGTGGTGGGAGCCGCCGGCTCCGTGGGGCGGGCAGCCGCCCTCCTGCTCGCCGAGGAGGTGCGGCGTCTGATCCTCGTGGGCAACCCCGCGCACCCCGGCCGCAGCGTCCGCCTGCTGCGCGAGGTGGCCCTGCGGGCCGTGCAGCTCGCGGACGAGCGGCCCGGGAGCCGGCCGGATGGGCCGATCGCCAGCGCCATCGCGGCGCTGCGCAAGGCGGGCGAGACCTCGGCCGAGGCCATCGTGGACAGCCTGATCGAGCAGGGCCTGCTGATCCTCACCACCGACGCCCCCCAGTTCCTGCCGCTCGCCGAGCTGGTGGTGACCGCCACCTCCTCCCTTGGCGGAGTGGTCGGCCCCACGGACCTCAAGTCGGGCGCCATCGCCTGCGACCTCTCCCGCCCCTTCAACGTGGCCAAGGCGGTCCAGGAGCAGCGGCCGGACGTGCTGGTGATCGAGGGCGGGGTGGTGGAGGTGCCGGGGCCCGCGGACCTCGGGTGGGACTTCGGTCTGATCCCGGGGACGGCCTATGCCTGCATGTGCGAAACCATGCTGCTGGCGCTGGAGCGCCGCTACGGCGACGCTCCCCCGGGAGCCGAGGTGTCCCGCGAGATGCTGCGCGCCTTGAGCGACTCGGCCCGCCGGCACGGCTTCCGGATCGCCGGCATGCACAGTTTCGGCAGCCCGGTGACCGAGGACGTCTGGTCGCGGGTGCGCAAGGCGCGGCACAGCTTCCCGGAGAGCACCGCCGTGGCTTTCGGTGAGTCGCGCGGGCTCGGGGGGGAGCCCAAGGACTGGAGCGAGACGCGATGACCGAGATGGCCGCGATGACCTCAGCCACGGTCCACTTCCGCACCTGCCCGCTGTGTGAGGCTACGTGCGGCATCGCCGTGGAGGTGGCGGGGGATCGCGTGCTGGCGGTGCGGGGCGATCCAGAAGACCCCTTCAGCAAGGGCTACATCTGCCCGAAGGCCGTGGCCCTGCGGGACGTCCATCACGATCCGGACCGTCTGCGCCAGCCCCTGCGGCGCAAGGGCGAGGGCTGGGAAACCATCGGCTGGGAGGAGGCCATCGCCGAGGTGAGCGAGCGGATCGCGGCGATCCAGCGCGCCCACGGCAACGACAGCGTCGCCCTCTACAGCGGCAATCCCACCACCCACAGCTATGCCGCGACCCTCGCCGGGCTCGAGCTGGCGGAGAGCCTCGGCACGCGCAACCTCTTCTCCACGGCGGGGCTGGACCACCTGCCGCACATGTTCGCCTCCTACCACATGTTCGGCCACAAGGCGCTGCTGCCGGTGCCGGACCTCGACCGTACGGACTTCCTGCTGGTGCTGGGGGCCAACCCTGCGGTGTCCAACGGCAGTCTCATGACCGCGCCCGACATCATCCGCCGGCTTAAAGGTCTGCGCGCGCGGGGCGGCCGGCTGGTGGTCGTGGATCCGCGGCGCACGCGCACGGCGGAGCTCGCCGACACGCACCTCGCCATCCGCCCCGGCACCGACGTGCTGCTGCTGCTGGCCCTCGTCCACACCCTGTTCGCGGAGGACCGCCTCCGCCTGGGACGGCTGGCGGAGCTCACCGCGGGGCTGGACCAGGTCCGGGAGGCCGTCCGCGACGTTTCGCCGGAGAGGGCCGAGCCGTTGGTGGGTCTGGCGGCCGGGACGATCCGCCGTCTGGCGGCCGATTTCGCCGCCGCGGGCTCCGCGGTCTGCTACGGGCGGCTGGGCGTCTGCGCGCAGCCCTTCGGCGCCCTCTGCTGCTGGCTGATCCAGGTGATCAACGTGCTGACCGGCAACCTGGATCGTGTCGGCGGGGCGATGCTCACCACGCCTGCCGTGGACCTGGTGGGCCTCGCGGCCCTCCTCAAGCAGACCGGATCGTTCGACCGCTACAGGAGCCGCGTCCGCGGCCTGCCGGAGTTCGGCGGCGAGCTGCCGCCGTCGATCCTGTCCGAGGAGATCGAGGAGCCCGGCCGCGGCCAGATCCGCGCCCTGGTCACGGTCGCCGGCAATCCGGTGCTGAGCGCGCCGGACGGCGCGAGGCTGGACCGGGCCCTCGCCTCCCTGGAGCTGGTGGTCGCCGTCGACTTCTACCTGAACGAGACGACGCGGCACGCCCACATCATCCTGCCGCCCCCCTTCGCGCTCGAGCGGGACCATTACGACCTCTTGATGAACGCCCTGGCCGTGCGCAACGTCACCCGCTATTGCCCGCCGCTCTTCGCCCCGGCCCCGGGGGCCTGGTCGGAGGAGCGGATCCTGCTCGAGCTGGCGCGGCGGATCGGCCGCCGCAAGGGCGGGGTCTCGGGGTGGGCGGCGGCGGCGCGCTGCGCCCTGCTCCAGAAGCTGACGCTGCGCCGCTTCGTCGGCCTGTGCCTGCGCTTCGGCCCCCATGGCGCCGGGTTGAACCCGTTCAGGAAGGGCCTGACCCTGGATCGCCTCGAGCGACAGCCGCGGACGCTGGACCTGGGCCCCCTTGAGCCTGGACGGCTGCCCGCCAGGCTCTACACTCCGGGGCGCAAGATCGTCCTCGCCCCCCAGCCGATGCTGGACGACTTGGAGCGGGTGCGGCGCCGGTTCTTCGCCAATGGCGCGAATATCGCGGCCGAGGAGCCGCTGCTCCTCATCGGGCGCCGGCAGTTGTGCAACAACAACTCGTGGATGCACAACAGCCCGACGCTCAGCAAGGGACGGGAGCGCTGCACGCTGATGATGCATCCCGACGATACGGTTCGCCATGGCGTGGAGCACGCCCGGCGGGTGCGCCTGCGGTCCCGGGTGGGATCGGTGGTCGTGCCGCTCGAGGTGACGGACGGTGTGGCGCCCGGGGTGGTGAGCCTGCCCCACGGATATGGACACCACCGGCAGGGCAGCCGGCTGCAGGTGGCGAGCGCGCGGCCGGGAGTGAGCCTCAACGATTTGACCGACCCGGGCCTGTTCGACGAGCTGTCCGGCACCGCCGTTCTGAATGGGACGCCGGTGAACGTCGAGGCGGTGGAGGCGTGAGCAGGCCTCCGGCCAGACCGGACAGGGAGTCGAGGGAGCGGGTTTTCCTCTTTCAACGGACTTAGAGACGGGAGAACGAAGCAGAATGCCAAATGTATTGAACCTCGATGGGATCGCCCTCAGTCAGGAACAGGGCAAATGGCGCCGGGTCGCGGAGCGGGTTGGCCGGGAGGTGCTGGCGGTGAATGCGCCCGAAGTGGACCGGCAGGGGTGCTTCCCTGCGGCGAGCCTGCGCGCCGTGGCGGAGGCGGGCCTCTTCGGGCTGATGGTGCCGCAGGAAAAGGGCGGGCCCGGCTGCAGCATCGTCACCGCCGCACTGGTGACCGAGGCTCTGGCCAAGTCGTGCCCGTCCACGGCCATGTGCTACCACATGCACCAGAGCACCCTTCCCCTCATGTGCTCCCTGACCGACGAGGCGCAGACCGAGGCCTTCATCGCGCCCATCGTGCGGGGGAGAAGCTCGGGGCGTTCGCCATGAGCGAGCCGGGATCGGGCAACCGGATCTGGCACATGGACAGCTACGTCCAGGAGGACGGTGACGAGCTGGTGATCGACTCGTTCAAGTCCTTCGCCACCAGCGCCGGCCACGCCGACTTCTATCTCGTGCCGCTGCGCGCCAACGACCAGGTCGGCCCCAGCGACCTGAGTCTCGTCGTCATCGACGGCAACGACGAGCATATCGAGCCCAAGGGGACGTGGGATGGCATGGGTCTGCGTGGCAACTCCAGCCGGCCCGTGCACTTCAACAAGTGCCGGATCCCACGCCTGAACCGCCTGGGCGCGCCGACCGCCGGCTTCTCGTTCATGATGGCCTACTCCCTCCCCATCTACCTGGTGGGGATCGCGGCCTGCTACGTGGGCATCGCCCAGGCCGCCTTCGACGCCGCCATCGCCCATGTGAAGGGACGCGTCCACTCCGACACCCAGAAGTCGCTCGCCAGCGTCGAAACGGTCCAGCGCTACGTCGCGGAGATGAAGCAGCAGATCGACCAGACCCGGGCGACCATGCTGCGCGTGGCCCAGATGTCCGACAACGCCACCGTGCTGTTCAACGAGTTCGTGAACGCGGACCTCCTCGACAAGATCATCCGTGAGAACCCGGACGACCCGTTCTTCGTGGAGCTGGCGGAGATCAAGGTCAGCGCCTGCGAGATGGCGACCGCGGTGACGCATCGCGCCCTCCAGGTGTGCGGCGGCGTGGCCTACAAGCGGGGGCACCTGGCCGAGCGTTGCTACCGCGACGCGCGTGCCGGGTCCTTGATGGGGCCGGCGGACGACACCTTGAAGGTGATCATCGGCCACCAGCTCCTCGGCATTCCTCAACCCTGGGCCTAGAACGACGGCCGCCATCGATACAGAACAAAGGAGTCATGATCATGGAGACACCCCTCGCCACTACTGCCGTGGAGACGCCGGCGGTCACCGCGCTCGTGGCAGCGCTGCTCGACTTCCAGTCCCGCTTCAACGCCAGCGGCCGCGTCAAGAAGCTGGTCAAGAACTGGGACCGCCGCATCCTGGCCGACGCGACCGACACCGGCGCCGCGTTCGTGATGGTGATCAAGGACCTGGAGCTCAGGGAGATCCACGAAGGCATGCCGGCCGAAAAAGAGAGCAACATCATCCACCTCCAGGCCGACGAGCCGACGCTGGTCGAGATCTTCCAGGGCGACTACAACCCTGCCACGGCGCTGATCGACGGCGTCCTGGCCGTGTTCTCGGACGGCCGGGACAAGGTCAAGCTCGAAGCCCTGGCCATGGTCATCTGGGGACTCTGAGATGAAAAGCCGTGTCGAGCTGCCCTTCTACGTTTCCGTCGGCGTCGGAATGGCGCTGGCGACGAGCTCTTTCACCATGGTCTCGGGGCTGCTGGAGACGGTTTCCGGCTTCTGGGTCCCTCTCGCGGTCGTGCTGGCGGGCCTGGTCTGCATCGTTCTCTCCTTGTCCATCGCCGAGCTGGCGAGCATGTTCCCCTCGGCGCCCGGCATCCGGACGTACTTCAAGACGGCGTTCGGCGACCGCATGTCGCTGTTCCTGGTGTACCTGTACCTCATCTTCGTAGTGCTGATCGCCGGGGTTGAGAGCTCGGTCTTCGGCCAGGTGGCGCGCGCCATCTTCCCCCAGCTCTCGCCCCTGAGCGTCGTGCTCACCCTGCTGGGGGTGGTCATCGTCACCAACCTCCTCGGCCTGGATCTGCCCCGGGGCATGCAGATGCTGACCAGCTTCGCTGCCGTGGCCATCATCCTGGGGGTCGGGGTCCTGGGATGGGCTGGGGCACCGCTCAAATCCGCCCCCTTCGAGGTCGGTGACGCCGGCGCGGCTCTGTTGGTGCTGCCGGCGGCGGTCGGGCTCGCCATCTTCCTCTTCATGGGGTTCGAATGGGTGACGCCGCTGGGGCTCAGCCCCCAGGCCTACGAGCGCAAGGTCCCCCTCTCCATGCCCATCGCCATCGCGGTCCTGATGGTGACCTACACGGTCTTCGTCATCGGTCTCTTGGGCTACATGCCGCGCCAGGCGATCATCGCGTCGCAGGTACCGCATGTCCCCTACTTACAGGCGGTCCTGGGCACCAAAGGCGTCTATCTCGCCGGTATCCTCTCGCTCTCGGCGATCTTCTCCACGTTCAACGCGGGCATCATGGGCGGCTCCCAGATCCTCTATACGCTGAGCCGGGAGGGCTGCCTGCCCCGGTGGTGCTCGACCATGGCGGTGAGCACCGGCGCTCCCATCGGGGCGACCCTGCTCTTGGGCTCGTTGACCATCCTCTCGTCGCTGGCGGTCGTGACGCTCCGCCTGGAGCTCCTGTTCGCGGTGATCGGGGCGGCGATCATCTGCTGGACCTATGGCGGCTTCATGCTGGCCACCCTGCGCCTGCGCAAGCTCGCGCCCGAGAAGAAGCGGACCTACAAGACTCCCATCTACGCGTGGTTGCAGTGGGCGATCCTGCTCCTGCTGGTGTTGATCGGCACCCAGAGTCTCTTCGTCCAGACCGAGAGGCGATACCTGCCCAGCCTCGGAGCCGTGCTCGGCATCGTCGCGGCGTTCCTGCTGTGCCAGTGGTCGGCACGGCGCGCGGCGGCCTTGCGTCCGCAGCGCCCGGCACGACGGCCCCCGGCGCCGTCTTTGGACGGCGGCTCGGCCACGCCCTGACGAGGAGGGAGCTTTCATCGCCATCCACGTCCTGGTCAATCCCCGATCAGGCCTGGGGAGGGGCCGCCGGCTTCTCGACCTCTGGTCCGGCTTCCAGCCGGTCGCCATCGATCCGCCGCGCCTGCGCGAGCAGATCGCCGGCCGGATCGCCCCGGGGGACACCGTGGTGGTCGCCGGCGGGGACGGCACGGTGTCGCTGGTGGTCGGGGCTCTGTTCGAGGCCGGGGTGGGAAGCGAGGTGCGCGTGGCGGCCTACCCGATCGGCACGGGCAACGACCTCGCCCGCGGTCTCGGCAGGGTCGCGGCCCCTGATCCGATGCTCTTCCTGGAGCAGGTCGCGGCGTCCCGGGTCGAGCCGTGCCCGGTCGCCGTCTGGAGGTTCGGCGAGCAGTTCTTCTTCAACTACCTGGGATTGGGGCTCGACGCGAGGATCCTCGCGGCGGCCGAGTCTCTGCGGGGAGTGCTTCCCGCGCGCCTCGGCCTGCGGCGGCTGTCTCTGGTGCTCGCGGGAGGCCTCAACCTGGGAGCGCGGATGCGGCAGGAGCTGCGCGTGGAGACGGACGCCGGCTGGCTGGACCTCAAGGGCAAGAGCGGGCTCGTGGCGAGCACCCACATCGGGTACTTCGCGGGCGGCTGCCGGATCGGTGCCGCGGGGCCGGCGGCGCCGCACCTGAGCATCACGATCTTCGACTCGGGAGTCGACTTCGCCCGCCTCGTCCTCTCCCGTTTCCGGGTCCGCGACGCGGTCCTGCCCTACACCTCGACCTCTACCTTGCGGATCGAAGGCGGGCCCGTGCCCTTGCAGATCGACGGCGAGGTCGTGGCGTTCCGGACCGGGACGGTCTCCTACGCAGGAGAAGCGGCGTTCGTGCGGACCCTGTGAGGGTCACTCATTCCGTCGCCGCGGCCACGATCAGGTCGACCAACGATTCGAGATCCCGCAGATCCGCCACCTCGACGGGGGAGTGCGAGTAGCGGCCCGGCCAGGAGAAGGGGAGCATGGCCGGGCCGTCCGCCAGGAAGGCCATGCCGTCCGTGGCGCCGCCGGTGAAGCCCACCTGCACTGGGATGCCGCGGCGGGAGGCGAGGCCGAGGAAGCGGTCGATCAGCTCCCGCGGCGCGAGATAGCCGTTGTCCATGGCCCGCAGCACGGGGCCGGCGCCGAGAGGGGCGTCGGCGAAGCGCTTGGATTCAATGGGCGAGTCCGCGGACACGAAGGTGTCCACGGCATGGACCTCGGCCAGGTCCTTGAAGCGTTCCGCGAGGACCTTGGCGCCGTCGAGCCCCACCTCCTCCCCGACGGACCAGGCGAAGATCACCCGCCGCTTCAGCTTCGTGGGATCGATGCGCCGCAGGGCGAGAAGGAGGGCCGTCGAGCCCACCCGGTCGTCGAAGCTGCGGGCGAGGACGCGATGGGGGCCCAGGCGGAGCATCCGTTTCGGCATGGTGACCGTGCTGCCGGCGTGCACGCCGAGAGCCCCGGCCTCCTGGGCCGAGCCCAAGCCGAGGTAGACGGTGAGCGGCCCGGAGGGCCGGAAATGCTCGGCGGTGCGCCAGTCCTCCCGCGGCTCGAACACCCCCGGGACCGGGCCGCGGTCGCCGTGGACCAGGGCCGCCTGGGCCTCCCAGACCGAAGGCAGGAGGCCGCCCCGGGTCTCGAGACGGAGGCGGCCATCCGGCAGCACCTCCTCGACCTGGAAGCCCACCTCGTCCTGATGGGCGACGAAGAGGAGGGGATTCCCAGTGCCGCCGAGCGTGACGATCACGTCCCCCTTGGCGTCGACCTCGGGCTTCGCCCACGTTGGCAGGTGACGGAGGATCTCTTCGCGTACCGGCCCTTCGGCGCCGCTCACGCCGTAGCGAGCGACGAGCTCGCGCAGCACGGAGGCGGCCTCGGCGTGTCCCTCGTCGGTCTCAACGATCGTCGCGGACGGGCTCAGGGCCGGCCCCGAGCCCTCCGGCGCCGGAGCCTCGCCCAGCGCAGCGAGGAGTGCGGAGGAGAGCGCCTCCACGTCATGCAGGGAGATGGTTTCGACCGGTGTCCCGGGATAGCGGGCCGGCAGGCCGAGAAATCCCACGCTCGCTCCATGCAGATCCGGGGAGCCAGCCAGGCCGCCGCCGTCCGCGAGGTGAGGGACCGCGGTCAGCCCCGCGAGCACCTCCGGCAGCTCACCGGCTTTCAGCGGGCCGATGCCGGGAGCGGGGAGCGGCTTCGGAGTTGCCGCGCCGCCCTGGCCTCCTTCCCAGCCGAAGCCGGAGTCCAAGAGAAGGGAAGTGCGGAACGGGCCCTGAGCGCGGAAGACGTGGATCAGCCCGGCGCGGTTGAGCAGGTCATGGGCCGTCCAGGCGAAGACGACGGTGCCCGAGCCCGGGGCCGGCCGGTACCGGCGGGCGGCGTCGGCCAGGGCCACGCAGGCCCCCTTCTGGGCCGCGGCCGGCGCGGCCAGGAGATCGCCGGCCAGGCGCAGAGGCCGGCGGATCAGCGCCACCGGGTCCATCAGGCGGATGCCCAGGGCGGCCACCTCGGCGGCGCTCTCGGCGCCCACGTCGAGGTAGAGGTCCTCCACCTGGAATGGGCGGTCCGGCGGAGCGCTCCCCTGTTGCAAATGGACCGAAGGGAGAGCCACGGCGCCGGGCCTCCATCCTTGAGCGCTGCCGATCATCACCGTCTGCCCCTGGAAGGACTGGGCCCAGAGCGCGCCCGTGAGCCTCGCGCCGGCGGGAACGACCTGCAGATAGCCATCCTCACGAATGCCGCTGATCACAAATCCTGGCTCGCCCAGAGCGCAGGCCAGAAGCCGCCGGGGCTCGCCCGAGCCCACCGTGAGCACGACGTCGCCCAGAGAGTCCCGCTGGATCGGCAGCCCGGCCAGCCGGCCCGCGATGAAATCCGCCGCGGGCGCCTCCCGGCCGGCCACGGCGATGACGTTCAGGAAAGCTTCGGTCTCGTCACCCAGACGGGCGGCGACCAGGCGGTCAGGATGAAGCAGAGCCAGGCTCAGGGAGAGGGCGGCCAGAGCGCAGCGCACGATCCTAGGGCTCCAGTCCCTGGGAGATGGCTCGGATGCGGGGCGCCAGCCGCTTGATCTCCTCCAGGTGGAGCCCCGAGAGCTGCTGCAGGGTGCGCAATCCCAGGTCGGAGAGACGCAGGCGCACCACGCGGCGGTCCGTGGGATCCTCCTGCCGCTCCACCAGGCTCGCCTTCACCGCCCGGTCCACCAGCCCCACGGCGCTGTGGTGGCGCAGCAGCAGGTAGCTGGCCACGTCGCCGATGGTGGGGCCTTCGGCTCCGTCGTGGCCGCGGATGGCCAGCAGGAGCTGGTGCTGGGCCGGCGTCAGCCCCGCGCGTTCGGCCTGCTCCTCGCTCCAGTGCAGGAACCGGCGCAGGCTGACGCGGAACTCGAGCAGTCGCTGGTAGTCGGCGTCGTCCAGGTCGTGAGGCATGAGCGCAGTGTAGCGCATGGGAACGGCGTGCTACGCACGGTGTTCCGCGCCCTGCAACGCATCCTACCTGCGCCTTTGCCAGCGGCTGGGATCGCGAGAGAGATGGACGATCGCGAGCACCTTGATCCGGTCAGGGCGTATCCGGAAAAAGACGCCATAAGGGAACCGCTTCAGCAGAGCCCTTCGAGTGTCACGATGGACGAGAGGGAAGCGAAGCGGGTTCTCAACGATCGCATCCAAGGTCTGCTGTACGACGTCGAGAAAGGCCTCACCAAGGCCAGCCGACTGGTTGTCGTACCAGCGAGCTGCTTCTTGAGTCTCCCGTTCCGCTTGCGGCCCAACCGAAAGCGGAAGGCCTCTCATAGGTTCGAGAGGATTCTCTGCCGGACCTCGTTCCAGGGAGAGCCGGCGTCAGGCTCCGCGTCGTCGGCTGCGATCCGCTCGTCGAGCAGGCTCCGCTGCCACTCGGGCAGGGAAGGTTGAGGAGCCGCGCGCTCCACACAGTCCCAAATGGCTTCGGCCAGCTCGAGCTGATCCTCGACAGGCAGGCTGAGAACCTCGCGTTGCAGGTCGATCTTGGTCATATTCCAAGTATAGAGCAAAAATTCTTGTGCGTGCGAGCCCTATCCCCGCCCCGGCCACGCCTTCTGAAGCACCATCGTCGCCTCCCAGTGCGCCTTCACCTCGGCCATGGAATCCCCGCCCAGCTTCTCCAGCAGAGCGTCCGCCAGCACCAGGGCCACCATGGCTTCGGCGATGACGCCCGCGGCGGGCAGGGCGGTGACGTCGCTCCTCTCGTACTGTGAGGCGTGGGGCTCCAGGGTGTCGAGGTCGATGCTGGGCAGTCCCTTGCGCAGGGTGGCGATGGGCTTCTTGTAGGCGGTGACGACCACGTCCTCGCCGTTGGTGACGCCGCCTTCGAGGCCGCCGGCGCGGTTGGTAGGACGGGTCCAGCGACCGTCGGCGGTGCGCTCGATGGCGTCGTGGGCGACGCTGCCGAAGCCCTGGGAGGCGGTGATTCCAGAGCCGATCTCGACACCCTTGACGGCGTGGATGGAGAGGATGGCCAGGGCGAGGCGGCCGTCCAGCTTCTCATCCCACTGCACGTGCGAGCCGAGCCCCGCCGGCACGTTGTGGGCGATCACCGTCACAGCTCCCCCGAGCGTATCCCCCTCCTCTTTGGCCTGATCCACCAGCCGGATCATCTCGGGCTCGAGTGACCGGTCGATGGCACGCAGGGGTGAGGTCTCGTCCACCTGGAGGAGGTCGTCCCAGGCGGGGAGGGGGCTGCCGGCACCGACCGGGCCCAGGAAGCGGACGCCGCTCCGGACCTCGATGCCGAATTCGCGCAGCAGCATGCGGGCGAAGGCGCCGGCGGCCACGCGGGCCGTGGTCTCGCGGGCAGAGGCCCGCTCCAGGACGTCGCGCAGGTCGCGACGATCGTATTTGATCCCCCCGGCGAGATCGGTGTGGCCCGGCCGCGGGGACTTGAGGCGCCGCAGCTCGGCCAGGCGGGGATCGACCTCCTCCGGTCCCATCACCTTCTCCCAGTTGGCATAGTCGCGGTTGGTGATCCAGAGGACGAGAGGGGAGCCCAGGGTCTCGCCGCCGCGCACGCCGGCGCGGATCTCGGCCGTGTCCTTCTCGATCTGCATCCGCCGGCCCCGGCCATAGCCGTGCTGGCGGCGGGCGAGGTCATGGGCCAGGAGATCGAAATCGACCTTGAGCCCCGCGGGGAGCCCGGTGAGCAGGGCGGTGAGGCCGGGGCCATGGCTCTCCCCGCCGGTCGTGAGCATGAGCCGGCGCATGGCGGGGAAGGATAGCAGGAGACGCGATATCCTTCTCCGACCATGAGCGAGCCGCGTAGGAATTCCCCGTCCCCCTGGCGCCCCATCCTCCCTGCCGAGACCGCTGACCTCGCCTCCAGGGCGGTGATGGACATCGCCGCCGATCTGAAGGCCCAATGGGATCCGTCCCGCCCCGCCAGTCTGTCCCTGGCGGGCGGCGACGCGGGTCTCGCCCTGTTCTTCTCCTATCTCCATGACGCCTGCCCTGACGAGGGGCACGAGCGAGATCGCCATGGAGCTGCTGGACCGGGCGATCACCGCCACGGGGGAGGTCCCCATCCAGCCGAGCCTGTACGGCGGGTTCTCGGGCGTGGCCTGGACCGTGGAGCACCTGCAAGGCCGGCTCTACGAGGACGAGGAGGGCGAGGACTCGGGTCTGGAGGTGGCCGAGGCGCTGGTGGACCACCTCGGCCTGACGCCGTGGCAGGGGCAGTACGACCTGATCTCCGGCCTCGTGGGCTTCGGAGTCTACGCCCTGGAGCGGGCGAGGCGGCCCGGAGGAGAGGAGGCGCTGCGGCGAACGGTGGTCCGGCTCGCCGAGACGGCCGAACGCGGGCCGCAGGGCGTCACCTGGCTGTCGGGTCCGGACCTCCTGCCGCCGCGGGACCTGGAGAGCTTCCCGGGGGGGTACTACAACCTGGGGGTGGCCCACGGCGTGCCCGGGGTCATCGCGCTGCTGGCCCTGGCTCAAGGCCAGGGGGTGGAGTGCCGTGAGCTGCTGGACGGCGCCGTGGCCTGGCTGCTGGCCCAGAAGCTGGCGGCGGGAGCGGACTCGATCTTCTCCTACAACGTGGCTCCCGGAGCTGAGCCGACTCCCACGCGCCTCGCCTGGTGCTACGGCGACCTCGGCATTGCCGCGGCCCTGGAGGTCGCGGCCCGCGCCGTGGGCGAGCCGGCCTGGGAGCAGGAGGCCCTGAAGATCGCCCGGCACTGCGCTGCCCGCCCGGTCGCGAGCTCGGGGGCCATCGACGCGGGGATCTGCCACGGCACAGCCGGTATAGCCCACCTCTTCAACCGCCTCCACCAGGCCACCGGCGCCCCCGAGCTGCGGGAGGCGGCCGTGCGCTGGATCGATCAGACCCTGGAGCTGCGCCAGCCCGGCAAGGGGATCGGCGGCTACGAGATGTGGGTGCCGGATGAAGAGCGCCAGCTCCACTGGGAAGCCGAGCCCGGCTTCCTCACCGGCTCCGCCGGCGTGGGGCTGGCCCTGCTGGCGGCTGCCACCAGGGTGGAGCCGGAGTGGGACCGGGTGCTGGAGGTGTCGGGGAGGGAGAAAGGGACATAAAGGACATAAGGGACCTAAGGGGCCTAAGGGACTTGAGGTTTTTCTTGTCCTTTGAGTCCTTTTTGTCCTTTAGGTCCCTGTTGTCCCTTGGGTCTCTGCTTTGGCACCCGTTGTCGCGACCTTCTCCGCCTTCCGCGCCCGGGCTGCCCGTGACTCGTGGAGCTGGTAGAGGAGATCGTAAAGCACCAGCTCATGGGCGCGGCCGGCGGAGCGGATCAGGCGGTTGACGTGCATGTGGATGAAGCTGGGCGCGAGATCGGCGATCGGCTGGTTGAGGCGGCCGGCGGCCTCCCGGGCCCGCAGCTCGGCGCAGATGGGTGCCAGCCGCTCCGAGCGGCGGCGCAGCACGGCCAGGGCGGGCGCCAGCTCGCTCGTCTCGTCGCCCGCGGGATCGAGCAGGGGGACGAGACCCCGTCCTTCTTTGCGGAACTTCTGATCGAGCTGCACCCGCAGGCCCTTGCCGCCGCCGAACTCGCGGGCGAAGCTCTCTTTCATGCCGCGCAGCGTGCGCATCCGCTCCTCGCCTTCGAGACCGAGGTCGGTGAGCAGCATGTCGATGCCGCGCAGGGCGAGCCGCCAGCGGATGTCCGCTCCCTCGTCGCCCTCCAGCATCTCGACGATGGCGAGCACGGCCTCGCTGTCGGCCTCGAAGATCGACTCGGCGAGGAGCATCCCCTCCGGACCGCCGTAGCGCTCCACCTCCCGCTCGTAGGTGTCGAGCTGCACTTTCCACATCCGGCCGTCGGCCAACCGCGGATCGAGCTCTGCGTGCAGGCGGGGCAGCAGTCGTCCCGCGAGCTCCGCCGGCCGGCCGTGGAAGCGCAGGCGCAGGTGCCACTCGGGATCGCCGTAGCGGATGAAGAACCAGCCGTCGGCCATGCCCTCGGCCAGGGCCTCGCGGGCCACGGGCGCCGCCACCTCACGCAGCAGGCCGTCCGCCGTAGAGGAGCCGGTGTAGAGCTTCAGGTACAGCCATTCAGAGCCGGGGGGGAACGAACGGCGGAGGGTGGGGACGGCCGGGCGCCCCCGCTCCTGCCGCGCCGCGGTCTCCCGCGGCTTGCGCACGTAGGGCACCAGGATCTCGTGCACGAACCGCCCCTCGGGACCGGTGGCCGGCAGCTCGTCCGGTCCCGGGAAAAGCTCCACCAGGCGGGCGCGGTCGCGCTCCTCGATCACGTCGAGGAAGGTATCGATCGACAGGGCGTTGTCGAGATCGACCAGCAGCTCATTGTCGGCGTCCACCAGGGCGACGAGCCGCGGCAGTTCCCGCTTCTCACGCCACTGCTGCACGGCCGCGAAGCGCTCGGCACCCTTGGCCTTGGCGAGGGTCTTGATTTCGCTCTGGGTCATCCACCAGGAGGCGCGGTCGAGCACCAGCTTA
Source organism: Thermoanaerobaculaceae bacterium (assembly GCA_963712665.1). Lineage (GTDB taxonomy): Bacteria > Acidobacteriota > Thermoanaerobaculia > Multivoradales > UBA5704 > DATARR01. Next base: position 22,391 of record CAVQIV010000003.1, read on the forward strand.
CCCGCGGTGACCCGGGGGAGGAACGGAGCGCCGTCCAGGGCTCCCCAGCTCCAGGAGAGGCCGCCCAGGTAGCCCTGGCCCTGGAGCATGCAGAGGAAGCGGTAGACGCCCAGGCTGCCGCGCCAGAAGTTGTGCGCGCTGGTGAGCCGCGGGATCACCTCGCGGCCCAGGCGCGCCGAGCGCAGCACGATGCGGTTGCCGGCCACCGACACCCGCAGGTCGGAGACCGGGATCTGCCGCTCGGGAGGCGCGCCGGAGCGGCCGAGGAAGGGGATCTCGTAGTCGCGCAGCACCGGCCGCGCCAGGATGTTGCCGATGCGCCCCTGGGGGAGGTGGACGATCTCGGCGAAGACGGCGTCCGGGTTCTGCGCCTCCTCGGCCCGCAGGTGCTCTTCCACGTGGCGGGATAGCAATGGGTCGGCATGGCAGAAGCGCCCCAGCAGCCGTGCTCCGGACGGGCCGCCGGCGTTGTCGAAGAGGAGCCGGAACTCGCCGCGCTCCAGGGCCTCGGCCGAGGGCGAGGCCAGCGTCGCCATGACGTGGAAGGTGTCGGGCATCGGCGACTTGGACGCCGCAGTCGTAGTATCTGCCGGGGCGGCCGGGGCCATGCGGTCCAGGTCTTCGGGGGTGATCTCGATCTCCCGCTGGCCCCGGGCGAGGGCTTCGTGCACTTTGTTCAGCAGCACCGCCTGGACCCGTCCCCAGGGGACGTTGGACTCGCCCGGAGGGGAGCCGAGCACGAGGCCCCGCAGCAGGGGCGAGGCTTCGGCGCCGGAGTCGGCGGAGCGCTCGAAGCCGATGCCCACCTCCTCGTCGAGGGCTTCGAGCAGGGGTACCTCGCGCCCTTCGTATCGCTCGTTGAAGTCCTTGCGGAACCTGTCGAGCCCCTCCTGCGGCCGTTCGGAGCTCAGGCGATAGAGGAGCTCGACGGCGCGGCCGATCTCCTCCACCACGTCGGCTCCCAGCGTCGCCCGATCCACGGGCTTGACCATGTCGAGCTGGAAGAGGCGTGACATCTCCACCGGAGTGGGCAGCTCCCGCAGGGTCTCGGCGATGGCCTGATAGCGGCCCAGCTCCTGGCCCGGACCGGCGGCGTCGAGGGCCGCCAACTCGTCGCGCACCCGCGTCAGGCGCTCGACGGCGCCCGCAGCAGCAGGGATGGCGGCGAGCTCTTCGATCAGCCCATGGATGGCTTCGGGCCCGGTGACCGGCGTGGTGAGGTCCGAGACCAGGATCTGGCTGTCGATCAGCTCGGTGACGAACTCCATGGCCTCCTCCGGCGTGACCTCGCCGTCGGGATCGAAGGCCACCAGGGCGTCGGCGACGTCGCGGGCGCGGGCACCGCCCTCGGCCCGGCGCAGGGCCTCCTCCACGTACTCGGAGGCGTCCACCGCTACGAGATGGTGGGAGCGGACCTTGTCCTCCAGCCGCGCCTCGGCGTAGCGCAGGCGGCCGGCGGCGCGATAGAGGCTGGTGTTGGGGCGGTAGAGGAGCACCTCGCGCACCGCCGGATCCCGCCCCAGGTCCTCGCAGAGAGCGAAGAGGTAGTCCATGTCCAGCCGGGTATGCCGCTCGTAGGCGGAGCGGGGGGACACGGCGATGCGGGTGGGCGAGCCGGGCGCGGTCTCCACCGGGCCGAGCGAGCAGCCGGAGAACAGGCCGAAGGGCGTGGCCCGGGCGGCCATGCGGTAGACGTAGCGCAGCAGGGCTCGCTCGGCCCGCAGCCCCTTCTTGCTGTCGGGCTGGGCCCGCCAGGCGGCCAGGCTCTCGTGCAGGGAAGGGGAGGCGAGGAAGACGGCCTCCAGCACTTCGGGCCGGTCGGCCAGGGCGGCGAGGCGGGAGCGCAGCCGCTCGCGATCGACGGCCAGGGCCCGCTCCAGGGCCTCGGGATCGCCCACCGCTCCCGGGGCTTCCAATCCCGCGGAGAACGCCTCCAGCTCCTCGTAGGGGAGCAGGGGAGTGCGGAAGGCAAAGAAGCTGGAGGGGATGAACGGACGGTCAGGAATCGGCTTGGCCATGGCGCTCCCGGGCAAAATCGATAAAGCCACGCTCAACGTCAGTGGAGAGGAGGCGCACCCGCACCCGGTCGCCCACGTCGAGCCCTTCGAAGCCCCGCTCGACGCGCCCCTCGACCACGGGATGGAAGGTGCGCACCCAGGTCCCCTTATCCGAGGCGCCGGTGACCACGCCGTCGAAGCTCTCGCCGACCCGTCTCTCCAGCAGCAGGGCCGCCGCGGACTTGCGCACCTGGCGCTCGACCTTCTGGGCCGCGTCCTCCTGCTTCGTGCAGTGATCGGCGAGCTCCGTCAGCTCATCCATCGAGTAGGGAGCCGGCTTGCCGCTGAAGGCCGACTTGAGCAGCCGCTGGGTGATGAGGTCGGGGTAGCGGCGGTTGGGGGCCGTGGCGTGGGTGTAGTCCTTCACCGCCAGCCCGAAGTGCCCCGGCGGATCGCCGCCCGGCGGATCGACGGCGTACTCGCCGGGTCCCAGCAGCTTGATCACCGACAGCGACAGCTCGGGAAAGCCCTTCGGATCCTCCTGCCGCCGCTGGTTCAGGAAGTCGTTCAGGGGGCGGGCGTCCGGCTCCGCGGGGAGGTGGCCGCCCAGACCCGCCGCCAACTGGACGATGCGGTCCCAACGTTTGGGGGTGCGCACCACGCGGCGCAGCGACGGCAGGCCGTGCTGGTCGAGGAACCGCGCCGTGACGCCGTTGGCGGCCACCATGAGGTCCTCGATGAGCTTCTTGGCCCGGTTCTGCTTCTCCTCCCGGAGGTCCGTCACCTCCCCGTCCACCAGGACGGGCCGCGCCTCGCTGGTCTCCAAGTCGAGAGCCCCGCGCTCGTGGCGCTGCTGGCGCAGGCGGGAGGCGGCGCGGTCCTGGAGCCGCACCTGCTCGTCCACCCCCGGCACGGCGGCCATGCGCGGTGGCATGGGACCCTCGCCGTCGAGCCACGCCGCCACCGAGTCGTAGGCGAGTTGGGCGCGGTTGTGCACCCAGGCGCGGTAGATGTCGGTGCCGGCGAGGGTGCCGTCGGCGGCCACGGTCATCTCGATGACGATGGCGAGGCGGTCCTCGCCGTCGTTGAGCGAGGTGAGGCCGGTCGAGAGGCGCTCGGGGAGCATGGCGAAGGTGCGGGCCGCGGTGTAGACCGAGGTGGTGTTGACCTCCGCGTGGCGGTCGATGGCCGCGCCGCGCCGCACCAGGGCGTCGACATCGGCGATGGCCACGCAGAGGCGGATGGCGTCCGCCGGCAGGGCCTCGGCCACCTCGAGCTGGTCGAGGTCGCGGGTGTCGTCGTTGTCGATCGACGACCAGAGGAGATGGCGCAGGTCGCGGCTGCCAGTATCGTCGTCGTGATTGGCGTCGCCGTGATCGGCGGCCGACAGGCGCTCGGCCTCGGCCAGTGCGTCCGGCGGGAAATCGGGCTCCAGACCGCGGTCCCGCATGGCGCGGCGGGCGATCGCCTGGAGGTCGTGGTGGCGTCTGGGGTTCTGTTGCATCGCGCGAGAGGATATCAGGAGACGGCCGGGGGGTGTTGTTCCGGCGAGGATGAGATCGTGGTGGTATTGACAACAAGAAGATTAGGAAGCATAATCACAGCTACCACTCCTCCGGCCCAAGCTGCCGAGGAAGCACTCAGCCGTCGGGTTCCCCATGGACTCCCGGAATGATCAACTTATGACGTATGGAGATCCCCCTTGAAACGAGCCTTCCTCCTGCTCATCCCGCTCCTCGCCCTCTCTGCTGTGATCGCCCTCGCCGCCACGCAGTCGGTCTGCTGGAATAGTCCGACTCCTTCAGGTTGGATCAAGATCGACCACTACACGGATTTCAACACCTGCGGCAATGGGTTGGGCCATCCCGTGATCAACAACAACATAAAAGTTCTCGAGACCTACTCTGACAAGGCGATCGGCTCGTCGATGAGCGTCTGCGCCTTGGAGCCCACTCCTGCCGGCTGGCAGGTGCTCTACTTCGAAACGACGTCCTCCCAGTGCTACATCAGCAACGTCACCAATAACGTGAAAGTCATTCGCAGAGTCAGTTGAGAAGGACTCGGCGACCCCGTCGGAATTGATCGTAGGGGCGGCCCCCTGCGTGGCCGTCCCTACGCCGACCCTGCCAGCCGCTGGAACGGCTCGCGCAGCACCTCGGGGATGCGGCACGGCCGGCCGCTGGCCCGCTCGATCCAGACGTGATCGGTGGCGCCGGTGACCAGCCGCTCCTCACCCTTAGAGACCTCGTAGGCGAAGCGCAGGCCCCGGCTGCCCATCCGTTCGCACCAGCAGGCGACCCGGGCCACGTCGCCGTAGCGGGCCGGCCGGTGGTAGCGCACCTCGACGCCGGTGACCATCAGCAGGTATCCGAGCCTCTCGATCTCCGCGTAGTGGAAGCCCGTCTCGGAGCAGAGCCGGGTGCGGGCGAGCTCGAACCACACCACGTAGTTGGCGTGGTGGACGACGCCCATCTGGTCGGTCTCGGCGTAGCGGACCTCGACCTCTATATTGGCGCGGACGGCGCGGACGGGCTCAGTCATCTCGACGATCTTCCCATGTAACGGGCCACGGTCCACAGGATCTTATAGCCGGCGCGCAGCGTCCCCGACACCGTACCCGTGATCTTCGAGACCCCCGTACGGCGGCGATAGGAGACGGGGACCTCGGTCGCCCGCAGCCCCAAACGCACGGCCTTGACCTGCATCTCGGCCGTCCAGCCGAAGTCGGGATCCGTCATCCCCAGCCGCTCGAGGGCCTCCCAGCGGATGGCGCGGAAGGGGCCGAGATCCGTGAAGCGATGGCCGTAGAAGAGGCGGATCAGCAGGCAGGCCACGAGATTGCCTGCCCGCGCCTGGGGGAGGAGGGCGCCCCGCTCCCGCCGGCCCAGCACCCGCGAGCCGATGACCAGGTCGGCCTCGCCGGCCAGGATGGGTGCGATGAGCGACGGCAGCTCCTCCGGATGGTCCGAGTAGTCGGCATCGACGAACACGACGATGTCCGGCGGCCCCGTCGTCCGCAGATGGGCGAGGCCCGCGAGACAGGCGCTGCCGTAGCCCCGGCGGGGAGCCGCCACCACCTCGGCGCCTCCCTCGCGGGCCACCCGGGCGGTGCCGTCCACCGAGCCGTTGTCCGCCACCACCACGCGGCGGACCGGGGGATGGGGGAGGTCCGCCAACACCAGGGGCAGGGAGGCTTTCTCGTTGAGGGCCGGGATGACCACGTCGACGGTTTTTGACACCCGCGGATTTTATGCCATGCTCTTGGACCCGGTCCGCGGACCGAGCTCATTAGGATTGCTGAGGGAGCACACGCCATGCCTGTCCATCCTTACCAGGGGCGCTGGCCATCCCTGGGGGCGCGGGTGTTCCTGGCCCCCGGCGCCCATGTAGCCGGCGACGTGACGCTGGGGGACGACGTCTCCTTCTGGTTCCACACCGTGGCCCGGGGGGACGTCAACTTCATCCGCATCGGCGCCCGCACCAACATCCAGGACGGTACGGTGCTCCACGTCTCCCACGTGCGGCACTCGCTGGTGATCGGCGAAGGCGTGGTGGTGGGTCATCAGGCCGTGCTCCACGGCTGCACGATCGAAGACGACGCGCTGATCGGCATCGGCGCCCGCGTCCTCGACGGCGCGGTGGTGGAGCGGGGAGCGCAGATCGGGGCCGGCGCCGTGGTGGCGCCGGGGCACCGGATCGCGGCCGGCCACCTGGCGCTGGGCATCCCGGCGCGGGTGGTCCGCCCGCTGACGGACGAGGAGACGCGGCGGATCGCCGAGACGTGCGATCGCTACGCCGCTTTGAAAGAGCACTACCGCGAGGTCCTGGGCTCAGGGATCGATTCGGGACTGGAAGAAAAGGAGAGCGCATGAAGCGTCGGGGAGCGGGGACCCTCACCAGCGGGGACGTGGGAAGCCGGGTACGGCTCCAGGCCTGGGTGCAGCGCCGGCGGGACCACGGCGGCCTGATCTTCTTCGATCTGCGGGACCGGAGTGGCGTCGTCCAGGTGGTGCTGCGCCCGGACGAGCGTCCCGAGATCGCGGCCGTCCTGGCCCCGGTGCGCAACGAGTGGGTGGTCGACATCGAAGGCGAGGTGGCGCGCCGCGAGCCCGCGCAGGTCAATCCCCATCTCCCGACCGGCGAGGTCGAGGTCGTGGCCGAACGCGCGACCGTCCTCTCCCGCTCCGAGCCCCTGCCCTTCGCCCTCGACGGCAAGACCGAGGCCGCCGAAGAGGTGCGGCTGCGCTACCGCTTCCTCGACCTGCGCCGGCCGGAGCTGCAACGGAACCTGATCCTCCGCGACCAGGTGACCCACGAGGTCCGCAACTACTTCCACGAGCGGGGCTTCGTGGACGTCGAGACGCCCATCCTCACCAAGTCCACACCCGAAGGCGCCCGCGACTACCTGGTGCCCTCGCGCGTCAAGCGGGGGAGCTTCTACGCCCTGCCGCAGTCGCCCCAGCTCTTCAAGCAGATCCTCATGGTGGCGGGCTTCGAGCGTTACATCCAGATCGCCCGCTGCTTCCGCGACGAGGACCTGCGGGCCGACCGCCAGCCCGAGTTCACCCAGGTGGACCTGGAGATGTCCTTCCCCGTGGAGGAGGACGTCTACGAGCTGATCGAGGAGCTCTTCGCCCGCATCTTCCCTCTCGGCGGCATCGAGCTGCCCAAGCCCTTCCCGCGCCTGACCTACGCCGAGGCCATGGATCGCTACGGCAGCGACCGCCCCGACCTGCGCTTCGACCTCCCGATCGTGGACCTCTCCTCGCGCCTGGGGGAGAGCGGCTTCCGTGGCTTCAAGGAGACGGTGGCCTCCGGCGGCGTGGTGCGGGGCTTCGCCGTGCCCGGCGCCGCCGAGGCCAGCCGCAAGGAGGTGGACGCCTGGGCCGAGATCGCCCGCCGGAACGGCGCGGCCGGCGTGCTGACCCTCCGCCGCAAGGGGGGCGAGCTGATCTTCCAGGTGAAGAACGCCTTGACCGACGCCGAGCTCCAGGGCGCCGCCGAGGCTCTGGGGCTTGAGGAGGGCGGGCTCGCCCTGATCGTCGCAGCTCCGGCCAAGGTGGCCGCCGACGCTCTGGGCACCCTCCGTCTGGAGCTGGCCAAGGCCTACAAGCTGATCCCCCCGGGCAAACACGCCTTCCTCTGGGTGACCGAGTTCCCCCTCCTCGAATGGAACGAAGAGGCAGGTCGCTGGTTCGCCATGCACCATCCGTTCACCAGTCCGGACCCGCGGGACCTGGACAAGCTGGAGAGCGATCCCGGCGCCGTGCGCGCCCGGGCCTACGACGTGGTGATGGACGGCACCGAGCTGGGCGGCGGCTCCATCCGCATGCACGACCCGGTGCTCCAGAGCCGGGTCTTCAAGCTGCTGGGAATCACCGCCGAAGAAGCCGAGGCCCGCTTCGGCTTCTTCCTGGAGGCCCTGCGCTACGGCGCGCCGCCCCACGGCGGCATCGCCCTGGGGCTCGACCGCATGGTGATGCTCCTGGCCGGAGCGCCCTCCATCCGCGACGTCATCGCCTTCCCCAAGACCGCCTCGGCCACCGACCTGATGACCGACGCCCCCTCCGAGGTGGACGACCGTCAGTTGCAGGAACTGGGGATCGCCCTGATGAAGGAAGAGCGAGAGGAAGCGAAAGAGACCTGACATGTGGTATGATCCAGGCCATGAAAGCCGGAGCCGCCAGGAAGCTCGATCCCCCAGCGCCTGACCCTGAGGCCAGGGCGCCGGAGTCGTTCATCGAGGAGATCGTCGCCGCTCTTGGGTTTGGAGCGGAGAAGCGCGCTCGGGAGATTACGGAGCAGGGGCTCGCCTTGTATCCCGATCACGAGAAGCTGCTGAAGTACCGCCATTTCCTGAGGCCGGCGAGATCCCGGGTGGTTTCTGGGGGACGCAATGCAGGCGATCCTCGCCCCTCCTACGAGTGGATCAAGCGCCACTCCTCGGAGTACCGTGGACAATGGGTGGCCTTGTACAAGGGAGAGCTCATGGGGGCAAGCCCGAGCTTTGAAGAAGCCCGCCGCGCTCTTCGGGACAAAGACCCGATGGATTCCCTCCTTCACTTCATTGTCTAGAGATCCTCTTCTCTACGAACGGGGGCACCTGTCGTTCGCGACGGGGCTGTCTCGGTATCTGGACTCCGAGGAACGGGAGACTGTTCCCGAGGCGCGGATCGTCATCCGTGTGATGTCTTCCCCAGCCTCAGAGCCCTTCCTGGCCGTGATGGACACCGCGGCTCCATGGTGCGTGTTTCGTCCTGAAGTGGTGCTGAATCACTTCGAGCCGATTCCCGATCCGGTGACCCTGAGCACCCGGTTGGGTGTGTTCCGGGGGAGTCTCCATAGAGGACTGCTCACCTTGCTTGCCGATACGGGAGAGCCGCTGGAGGTCCCGTCCACGGTTTTCGTGACCCCCCACTGGCCCGGACCGAACTTCCTCGGCTACCAAGGCCTGCTCCAGAGGATCCGCTTCGCCGTCAATCCCGAGAGCAATCTCTTCTACTTCGGTCGGATCTGACTCGTCCCCAGGCCGCACTCCTCTCAGAGGTTGAATGATTGGGCGGCGCCCGCTCGACAGACAGGCTCGATTACGTCTACAATCCTCCGTGCACCGTAGTCTCCGAGCTGCGGCACTACTTCCAGCCGATGGTGATCACGGACGCCGCCGGAGAGGTCGACCGGGAGGTCCTGGGCGACGTCATGGAGATCCGCTATCCGGCTGCTGCGAAGGCGGCGGTGCAGTCAAGGGGGAGGAACAGCAAGCGATGATTCAGGAAGCCAGACCCAAGTTTTCCAAGGTACGGTCGTTCCAGAACGACCTGCAGGCGCGGGTGGAGGAACGCCTCGCCGCGCTGGGCCGGACCCGTCACGGCGGCGTGCGGATCTACGTCAAGACGGCGATGCTTCTGCTCTGGCTTGGCCTCTCGTACTGGGGGCTGGTGTTCTGGGCCGAGTCGTGGTGGCAGGTGCTGCCGCTGACGGTCTCCCTGGGCCTGGCCATCGCCGCCGCCGGGTTCAACGTCGGCCACGATGGCAACCATGGCGCCTTCTCGTCCTCCCGGGCCGTGAATCGCGCCTTCGGGGCCATGTTCGACCTGCTCGGCGGCAGCTCCTACATCTGGCGATGGAAGCACAACGTCTTCCATCACAGCTACCCCAACATCGTCGGGTTGGACGACGACATCGACGTCGGTATCCTCTGCCGGGTGTCCGCCCACCAGCCGTACTTCCGGCACCAGCGCTTCCAGCATCTCTACATGTGGGCCCTCTACAGCCTGATCATTCCCAAATGGAATCTCTACGACGACTTCTTCCATCTCGTGCGGGGGCGCATCGGTGACCAGCCCTTCCCGCGCCCGCGGGGCGGCGAGCTGGTCCTGTTCCTGGGCGGCAAGCTCGTCTTCTTCTCTCTGGCCTTCGTGGTGCCGCTCCTGTTCCATTCGCTGCTGACGGTCATCCTCTTCTACTTCCTCGTCATGGCGGTGGGAGGGGTGACCCTGAGCGTCGTCTTCCAACTCGCCCACTCGATCGGGGAGACCAGCGACTATCCGGCGGATCAGACCGAAGAGATGGCGCAGCGGGAGTGGGCCGTCCATCAAGCGGCGACGACCGCCAATTTCGGCCGTAAGAGCCGGCTCCTCACCTGGTACGTCGGCGGCCTCAACCACCAGATCGAGCACCACCTCTTCCCGCGCATCAGCCACGTCCACCTGCCGCACCTCGCCGACATCGTCCAGCAGGTCTGCCAGGAGCACGGAGTTCCCTATCACGAGCATCGGACGTTCTGGCAAGCCATCGTCTCTCACTATCAATTGCTGCGGGAGATGGGGAGACCGCCGGCCGAGCCTGTCCCAGGCTGAAACGACGACCCTGCCCCTGGTGGCCACGGTCTTCCTGATCCCGACTCGGTCATCTTCTTGACGCCGGATCAGGAAAAAGAGACTTGTCATGTGGTATGATCCGGTTCATGAAAGCCGGTACCGCCAGGGAACTTGATCCCCCCGCGCCCGATCCGAAAGGGCGAACGCCAGAGTCATTCCTGGAGGAGATCCACCAGATCTTCAGCTCGGGAACTCTGCGCGGAGCGCGCGAAGTTGCCGAGCAGGGGTTGGCCTTGTATCCGGGTCATCCCGAGCTGAGCCGCATGCATCATGCCCTGCGGCCTTACTGGGCTGGCAACCCGCCGCGGAACAGACCTCAGGACCAAGAGGCTTCCGACAAGTGGTTTTCGGAGAATGCCTACACGTATCGAGATCGGGCTGTTGCTCTCGTGGCCGGCAGATTGATTGCTGTGAGCGAAAGTTCGGAACGACTCCGCGAGCTTGTACGTGACCGAGATCCTGGGGATATTTTCTTCGCTCGTATCTACTCGTAGGGAGCCTTCCTCCATCTGAGCTGTCCAGGCCGGCCTTTGGTATATCTTCCCCTCCACCATGGCCACCTCCGGCGACGACATCAGCCGCCTGACCCTCGAGCATCCGGACGGCGTCACCCCCATCCTGGTGGGGGAGGACGCCCTCGCCGCTGCCCGGCCGGAGCTGGCGGAGTGGCTCGGCGGCCGTACGGCGTTCGTGGTGACCACGGCGCGGGTGTGGGCGCTTCACGGCGATCGGCTCGATCCCCTCGCCCGCGCCGCGGCCCGGTGGGTGATCCTCGAGGTGGAGGAGGGGGAGGAGGCCAAGTCGGTCGAGACGGCCGAGCGGCTGTGGAACGAGATGCTCGCCGGCGGCGGCAAGCGCGACAGCCGGCTCCTCACCTTCGGCGGCGGCAGCGTCGGCGATCTCGGCGGCTTCGCCGCCGGCTGCTTCCTGCGCGGCATCGAGTTCGTCCAGATCCCCACCACTCTCCTGGCCCAGGTGGACGCCTCGATCGGCGGCAAGACGGGCGTCGACCTGCCCGGCGGCAAGAACACGGTGGGGCTCTTCCATCACCCCCGCTGGGTGGTGGCCGACACCTCCGTGCTCCCCACTCTCCCCGTGGAGGAGCTGCGCTCCGGCATGGTGGAGGTGATCAAGATGGCGGCGCTCCTCGATCCCGACCTCTTCGTCCTGCTGGAGGAGCAGTTGGAGACCCTGCTCGAAGGCGATCCGGAGGCTCTGGGACCGGTGGTCACGGCCGCGGCGGCGGCCAAGGTCGGCGTGGTGGAGCGCGATCCTCTGGAGAAGGGGGACCGGCGCCTGCTCAACTTCGGCCACACCCTGGGCCACGCCATCGAATCCGCGTGCGGCTACACCGGGCTGCGGCATGGCGAGGCCGTGGGGTACGGCATCCTCTTCGCCCTGCGGCTGGCTCTCGTGCGGGGGCTCGACCGCCGGACGGCCGAGCGCATCCATGCCCTGATCCGCCGTCTCGGTCTGCCGCCGCTGCCGGCGCTCGACCCCGAGGCCCTCGTAGCCGCCATGGCGCGCGACAAGAAGGCCCTGGAGTCGGGGCTCGTCTGGGTCCTGCCCCGCACCCTCGGTGAGGGCTGGATGGCCGGCGGCGTGGTGACGTCCGAGGTCCGGACCGCGCTCAAGACCTTCCTTCGCGATCCCCTCGCGCTTCCCGCATAGCCTCTTCATTTCATCGCGGCGGCAACAAAACCGCCCCAATCCAGGTATAATCCTGTGACGGATCTTCCATTGCTCACGACGATGCCTAACGGTCGAAGCCTCCTGCGCCGCCTCAAGCTGAGGACGGTCCTCGTCATCGCCCTGCTGCTGGCGGGAATCATCCCCCTCGGCATCAGCAGCGCCCTGATCATCCTCAAGAGCAACGACGTGGTGAGGAACGCCGAGCGTGACAACCTCACGGGGGAGGCCAAGTCGCTGTCGGTCGAGGTGAGCTCCTACCTCGCCGACATGCGCCGGCAGCTCACCCAGCTCGGCAACGGCATTTTGCTCGCTCCCGGGCCGGACGAGCCCGCCGCCCGCCTGCAAGGGGAATGGGTCCAGCAGCAGCTCCAGAGCTTCCAGCGTGGCAACCCTGACGTCCTGGCCATCCGGCTGTTCGATCTGAACGGCGTGGGCTTGAGCCCCGGCAACCTCTCGCCCGACGTGCAGACGGCCATGGATGCCACCTTCGAGGCCGCCCGTACCCAGAAGCAGCCCGTCTACCGATTCGTGGCGCTCGGACCTTCCCGGGAGCCACGGGTGGTCCTGAGCCTCCCGATCTTCCCGCGGGGGAGCGGGGAGCCGACGCTGATCCTGGAGTCGATGTTCCGCTTCAGACCCCTGGAGAGGGTCTCCACCGAAATGGTGCGCCAGGGGTTCGGCGTCTTCCTGATCGATCGCCAGGGGAAGGTCCTCTGGTCGGGCGGCGGTATGAAGACGACGGCGCTCGATCCCGAGACCCTGCGCGACTTCATCCAGCGGCAGTTGACGCTCACCTCGACGAAAGAGTTGCCGACACCCGAAGGGAAGCGCAAGGTCTTCGCCCAGGTGAGCGACATCCCGGAGAGCGGTTGGGGTCTGGTGGTGCAGAAACCCCTGGCCGAAGCGTTCGGTGACGTCCAGAAGATGATCTTCAGCGCCGTCCTGTCGACGGCCCTCCTGATCCTTCTCTCCTTCTTCTTCTCGCTGCTGGCCGCACGGTGGGTGAGCCACCCCATCCAGCGCCTGGCCGAGACCACGCACCAGATCGCCGAAGGGAGGTTCGGCGGCAACGTCGAGATGGAGGGGCTCACCTTCGAGCTCGCGGACCTGGCCGAAGACTTCAACCGCATGAGCGGCCACGTGGCCTCCTACGTCCAGCAGCTCCGCCAGGCGGCGCTGGCCAATCGCGAGCTGTTCATCGGCTCCCTGCGCGCCTTCGTGGCCGCCGTCGACGCCAAGGACCCCTACACCCGCGGCCACTCCGAGCGAGTGGCCGCCTTCAGCCGCACCATCGCCCGCTACCTCCAGCTCCCGGAGGAGGTGCAGCACAAGATCTGGATCGGCGCCCTGCTCCACGACGTGGGCAAGATCGGCGTCGAGGACAACATCCTGCGCAAGGAGGGCGTGCTGGCCCCCGAAGAGTACGAGCAGATGAAGCTCCACACCGTGATCGGCGCCGACATCATGTCCCCCATCGAGCAGCTCCGGGAGATGATCCCCGCCATCCGCTGGCATCACGAGGCCTGGAATGGCCGCGGCTACCCGGACGGCTTGAAGGGCGAGCAGATCCCCCTCTTCGCCCGCATCGTGGCCGTGGCCGACACCTTCGACGCCATCACCACCAACCGGCCCTACCAACAGGCCTACAACCTGCAGTTCGCCGTCGAGACCATCACCCGCCTGACCGGCAGCCGCTTCGACGCCAAGATCGTCACCGCCTTCCTGCGCGCCTTCGAAGCCGGAGAGATCCGCGCCGGCGCCGCGCGGCAGGCCCGCACCGAGACGCTGGTCGAAGCCAAGGCGGCTGCTGGACAGCGCTGAGCGCCCTGGACGTACTGATAGACTCTCCGTATGGTGTTTCAGTACGTCCTCGCCAATCTCCTGGCGCACAACGACCACGCCCTGGGCGCCCTGTTCCTGGACGGCACCGGCGAGACCGTCGATCTAGCCTGCGGCACGGACTTCAGTCCCTATGAGATGCGGGTGATCGGCGCCTATCTCGGGATCTACCTGCGCCAGCTCGACCGGCTCCTCGCCAGCAACGACCTCGGCGAGGCGCGGATGATCCACATCGAGAAGAAGGCCCTCCACATCTACGTCGTCCCCCTGCCCGAGGGCTACCACCTGGCCCTCGTCCAGAGCCACCCTGCCCTCGTGGCTCGGGCCCGCGAGACCCTGAACGCCGCGGTGGAGGAGCTCAAGCAGGAGCTGTTCACCGGGTAGCGCTATCATGGGTCCTGCCATGGCTGACGAACCCAAGAAGAACGACCTCCTGGAGCTCGCGCCGGAGACCCGGCTCCCAGAAGAGGACGAGGAGCAGGGCGGCTTCTGGAAGAAGCTGAAGCGCGGGCTCCTCATGACCCATACGGAGATCATCGAGAAGGTCTCCGATGCGATGAGCAATCGGGTCACCCTGGACGACCGGACGCTCGAATACCTGGAAGAGATCCTCATCGGCTCCGACCTCGGGGTCGAGACCGCCATGGAGCTGGTCGAGCGCGTCAAGAAGAACGCCTTGAAGGAGCAGACCACCACCGCCGCCAAGCTGCGCAAGCTCCTCTCCGACAAGGTGGCCGACCTGCTCTCCCAGATGCCGCGCCCGCGCGTCTTCGGCCGCGGGCCGATGCTGACCCTGGTGGTGGGCGTCAACGGCGTGGGCAAGACCACCTCCATCGCCAAGCTCGCCAAGCGCCACCAGCAGCAGGGCGAGCGGGTGATGCTCGCGGCCGGCGACACCTTCCGCGCCGCCGCCATCGAGCAACTCGCCCTCTGGGGAGAGCGGCTCAACGTCGAGGTCATCCGTCAGGGCCAGGGCGCGGATCCGGGCGCCGTGGTCTACGACGCCATCCACGCCGCCAAGGCTCGCCGGGTCGACCAGCTCATCGTCGACACCGCCGGCCGCCTCCACACCAAGGACCACCTGATGGCCGAGCTGAGCAAGGTGCGCCGGGTGATCGACCGCGAGGCCGCCGACTGGCAGAAGCGGACGATCCTGGTGCTCGACGCCACCACCGGCCAGAACGCCCTGGCCCAGGCCCGCACCTTCAGCCAGGTGGTGCCCATCGACGGCGTCCTCCTGGCCAAGCTGGACGGCACGGCCAAGGGGGGCATGGTGGTGGCCATCGCCCGCGAGCTGAAACTCCCCGTCCTCTATCTCGGCGTGGGGGAGAAAGCGGACGACCTGGTGGATTTCCGCCCCCGGGAGTTCGCCTCTGCCCTCGTCGGCTGACTACCTCCGCCGGGCCCTCCGCCTCGCGGCCCGCGGCCGCTACCGCACCTCTCCCAACCCCATGGTGGGCGCCGTGCTGGTGCGGGACGGCGAGGTGGTGGGGAGCGGCTGGCATCGCCAGGTGGGAGGTCCCCACGCCGAGGTGGAGGCGCTGCGCGAAGCCGGGGATCGGGCACGCGGCGCCACCCTCTACGTCAACCTCGAGCCCTGCGCCCATCACGGCCGCACCCCGCCCTGCGCCGACGCCGTCATCGCCGCCGGCATCTCTAAGGTGGTGGCGTGCCACGCCGATCCCGACCCCCGCGTCTCCGGCCGCGGCTTCGCGAAGCTCCGCGAGGCTGGGATCGAAGTCGAGGTGGGCGACCCTGGTCGCAGAGGCCATGCGCCTCAACCTGCGCTTCCTCGTCGCCGCTACGCTCCAGCGTCCCGAGGTCACCCTCAAGTGGGCCATGAGCCTCGACGGCAAGATCGCCACGGCAACCGGGGACAGCCGCTGGATCTCCTCGCCCGAAGGCCGGCGCTGGGGTCTTGCCTTGCGGGAAGAGCACGACGCCATCCTGGCGGGGATCGGCACGATCCTCGCGGACGATCCCCGCCTCGACCGCAGATTGGGGCTCGCTGCGGGACCCAACCTGCGGTGGTCATCCTGGACCGGAGACTGCGGACGCCCCCGGAGGCCACTCTCTTCAAGGTGGCGGGACCGGTGCTGATCTACACCCAATCGACGGATCAGGAGCGGCACGAAGCCTTGGCGGTCGAAGGCGGCCGAGGTGGTGACCTTGGGTGCTGTCGAGCCCGGAGCGATTCTCGCCGACCTTTACCAACGCGGCATTCGTAGCGTGCTGGTGGAAGGGGGAGGCGAGGTGCTGGCGAGCTTCGTGACGAGCGGCCTCTACGACCAGGTGATGGTCAACTGCGCGCCGCTCCTCATCGGCGGCAAGGAAGCTCCGACACCGCTCGGGGGCGAAGGGTTTCAAGCCCTGGCTTCGGCAGCACGGTTGGAGGATCTGGAGGTCCGGCAGCGTGGCGGCGACCTGCTCATTTCCGGCTACCGACGGGGATGCCTGACTGACTTACTCACGGCGACCGTCAGTGTTTGACTGTGGAGCCGCGTGCACGTATCCTGTGCTCATGAACGTGACGCTCTCCATCGACGATCAGACTCTCAATCGGGCCAGGCAGCTCGCGCAGCAGCGAGGAACCTCCCTGAATCAGATGATTCGGGACTACCTGGCGTCTCTTACTGGCGACGATCCCCGCCAGGCCCTCGCTGAGCTGGAGAGGCTCTGGAGAGAAGAGCCAGGCAATTCGGGCGGCTGGAAGTGGAATCGCGAGGAAGCGTATGACCGCCCGATGCTTCGTTGACACCAACGTCTTCGTCTACGCCGACGACGAAGACGCCGGTCCCAAGCGCGATCGGGCGCGCGAGCTGATCCGCGAAGTGATGAGCTCGCGAGTGGGTGTCTTGTCGCTCCAAGTCCTGCAAGAGTACTTTTCGATTGCCACGAAGAAGCTCGGCCTCCCGGCGGCGTCGGCGCGGCAAAGGATCGAGTGGCTGAGTCGCCTGGACGTGGTGATCCTGGGTGTCGAAGACCTTCTGGCGGCTGTCGATCTCCACCGTCTGCATGGCTTTTCCATCTGGGACGCTCTCGTGATCCGCGCCGCCTTGAACGCCGGTTGCCGGGTGCTCTACAGCGAAGACCTCCAGGATGGCCGGCGTATCGACGGGCTCGAAGTGGTGAATCCTTTCAAGGCGTAGCGATCTTCACCGGCCTTATTGTCAAGCGTGGAAGCCGCGGCTGATTTGCCAGAATCCGGTCTGGACCAGGAGGAAAGACACTTGAACGCCGTCACCTTGAAAGAAGCCGAGTTCAACCTAAAGCGGCTAGCCGAACAGGTGATCGCGGACGCGGAGCCGACGATCGTCGTCCTGGAGAACGGTGATGGGGTCGTCCTCCTACCGCTCGATGAGTACAACTCCTGGAAGGAGACCCTCTATCTGCTGGCGAATCCCGCCAACGCGGATTACCTGCGGCGATCGATTGCCGAGGCTCAGGCTGGTAATGTGTCGGCGCGTGAACTTATTGAACCATGAATCTACTCTCACTCCCTCAGGACTCCAGTATTCATCCCTAGCCTACTGTTTCTGCAGGCTGAAAACCGAAAAGGCATTGGATTGCTTGGCGATCACTTCGAGCAACCCTAAGTCCTTCCGCAGTAATATGATAATAGATCCGCGGCCTTCCGCCTCGTTCAGAGAGTGATGGGCCTTCATAGCTTATAATTAAACCTTCTCTCTCCAAATCTCGAAGGGCTGGGTAAACGCTGCCTTGTTTTAGAGCCATGCGACCTTCGGTAGATGTCTTAACCCTCTCAATAAGTTCTAGGCCATAACCGTCGCCTCCTATAAGTGTTTGAAGCAGGGCAGCCTTCGCATTCACTGGTGTGTCCATATTGAATCTCCCGACGGTTGTTCTCTAGTCTCTATTCTTGTCTGAAAAGCTTGCCATAAACTCTTTGCGAGCATTGCCAAAGATCCAGAAGAGAGTAGACCCTACCTTGAGCCAGATTCTCCATACAGAGCGTTGATGATCAAGCTCTATTGAAATGATCTCAATTGCTTCTCCGATGTCCTCTTTGGCGACACGGCGGGGTACGACAAGACTGACAAGGTCAAATATGCTATGAACTCTTAGAAGCATTTGTTTCTTGACAACTTCATAGGGCTCGGACATCGAGCGAGCTTGAAGGCGAAGCAGTATCCACGTGACGTCCGCGAGTACGCCCGTTATAAGCCCAAACAAAACTATCTTCGGTAAATAGTCTCTGAAAGGGACTACGTACTGATGGAAGCCAGGTAGGAATAACTCGGCAGCGATTTCAAGAGCGAAGATGGTCAGTAGACTCAAAGAGACTACGGGACGATAAATCCACCTACCAATGTTAGTAGAGGAACGACTGTCTCCTGCCTTCGCTTCGCCTTCTTGTCCCATACCTTCCTCCAGTACGGTTACCAAACTATCAAAGTTTGAGGGAAATCGCCTCGGATGTCAAGGGGATGTTCTTGGGAGTCGTATGGACGCGGTGCGAGAATCTGGATAGGCTGAGGAAGCAAGGAAGGGAGGTTGTCGTGTTCACCGGCCTCGTCGTCGAGCGTGGAACCCTGATCGCAGACCCGTCCCCTTCGGGACAGGGCGGCGTGCGCCTCACCCTACGCCTCTCCCCGGACCTCGCCGCACGCCTCGCCATCGGCGACAGTCTGGCCGTCTCCGGTGTCTGCTTGACAACCCTGGAGAAGGGGGAGGATCGCGTGGTCGTCGAGCTCTCACCCGAGACCCTCTCCCGCACGACGCTCGGCGGGCTGCGCCAGGACGATTCCGTGAACCTGGAGCCGGCCCTGCGCATGGGCGATCCCCTGGGGGGCCACTGGGTGCAGGGGCACGTGGATGGCACCGCCCGGGTGGTGGACCGCCGCGATCTCACGGATCACCGCGTGCTCGCCTTCTCGATCCCTGAGGACCTCGCGCCGTTCCTGGTGGAGAAGGGATCGATCACCGTTGACGGTGTGAGCCTCACCGTCTCCGCTTTGCGATCCGATTGTTTTGAAGTGGCGCTCATCCCCCATACTCTGGAGGTGACGACCCTCTCGCTCCTCACGCCCGGCGACGCCGTCAACCTTGAGGTGGATGTGCTGGGCAAATACGTGCACCGCATCCTCGCTGCCCGCGGGCTGGTAGCCCCGCTCTCTGATTCGCAATGACTGAGGCGAAGCCGGCCGCTCAGCTTCCGGAGCCGGGACGGTTCTGGATTCGCTACGTCCCCCGCTCCTGGGAGCCGCCCGAGCGCCCCTTTCTCAATCTCGCTGCCGGCCGACTGGGAGAGTGGGGGAGGAATCCCAAGGCCCGCCCTTCGGACCTCTTCGCCCTGGCCAACACGCCGCTCGACGACGTCCTCTATTTGCCCCCCGTGCTGCCCCGCCGTGCCGCGGCCCGGGACGAGGTGGCCCGTGCCCGTCTCATGGCCGGCACACCCGTCCTGGTGCAGCTCCTCCCGGGCGATGAAACGACCGTGCCGCCGGTGACTGGCGCCGCTTTCGTCTACGACCTGCTGCCGGCCGTGCTCGACCGCGGCTTCCACGGCCTGGGCCGGCTCCGGCGTCTGCCTGAGGGAGCCACGGCCGTCTTCCCCCTGCTGCCCGGGATCACCGACGATCCCGCCCTCTGGGAGCTCGCCTGCCGCGACCTCGCGTCCGCCGGCGTGCGCTGCGTCCAGGCCCTGGCCCCGAGCCTCGAGCCCGGGGACCGGCGGCGGCTGGTCGAGCGTCTGGGAGAGGAGGAGGCCTTCGAGGCCGTGTTCCACCGCGAGGCCCCGGCGGAGCGCGACTTCGCCCGCCTGGCTCACCGCCACGGTCTGGAGCCGTTTCTCCCTCGCCCCCTGCCCCGGCCGCCCGTGCTCGGTGCCGGCAACCGCCGCCTCGCCGGAATCCTGGCCCTCACGGCCGAGGTCTGGCTGCGCCTCGGCCGGCCCGTGGAGACCGGGCAGGCGCTCTACAAGGACGCCCGCTGGATCGACCGCAGCTCCTACGATCTCGAAGCCCTGGTCCGCGAGGGCAACCTGGGAGTGCTCCCTTTCGATCCCCTGAGCCGTGAGATCGTGGCCGCCTACGTCGAATCGGAGCACTCTCAGATCCTCGAAAGACTTCTTGCAGAATACCTGGCGCCGCCGGACAGCCCCGGCGCGGGTGAACCCTGGAGGACCTCTCATGTTCAGTCGCATCAGCCGGATCGGTCGGATCCGTCGGATCACCCCATCCCCACGACTCCGCCCGAGACCTGAGCCGCTCCTCCTCCTTCTCCTGGCTCTCCTCGCCGCCGCCCCTGCCCGGGCCTCCTGGTCGGTGAGCCCGCGGGCCACCCGCGGCGACTTCGAGGCGTTCCACCGCCGCTTCAGCTCCGACGCCTACTTCTATCCCCGCCACAGCGCCTCGCCTCTCGGCCTCGTGGGCTTCGAGATCTACGCCGATGCCACCTACGATGGGAAGTTCGACAACGAGTCCTTCAACGACACGGCCACCGATGGCGACTTCACGGGCGGCTTCCTCACCGTAGCCCGGGTGGGCGCGCGCAAGGGGCTCCCCGGCGGGTTCGACCTCGGCCTCTCCTACGGCAGGGCCCTGAACGGCGACGTCAAGCTCATCTCCGGCGAGCTCCAGTACGCCATCTCCCACGGCGGCGTGCTCTCGCCCGCCTTTTCGGTGCGCATCACCGGCACCCGCACGATCGACGCCGCGGCCTATGAGCTGGATCAATACGGCGCCGAGCTGCTGCTCTCCAAAGGCTTCACCGTGGTCACCCCCTACGTGGGCGCGGGTTTCGTGCGCAGCCGGGGCCGGCTCGACCGGGACGCCCTGCCGTCCTTCGAGGACACGGAGACCCGTGGCGTGGCCTTCGTGGGCCTCACCCTGAACCTGCTGGTCCCCAAGATCAACGTCGAAGTGGAGAAGGGCGAGACGCTGCAGGCCGCAGTGCGCATAGGATTTGGGTTCTAATACCGATTCGGATTCTGATGATGATCGACCTGCGCTCCGACACCGTCACCCGACCCGACGACGAGATGCGTCGCGCCATGGCCGCGGCCGAGGTGGGCGACGACGTCTTCGGCGAGGATCCCACGGTCCAGCTCCTGGAGGAGGAGGCCGCGGTGGCCGCGGGCCAGGAGGCGGCCCTCTTCGTGCCCTCGGGCACCATGGGCAACCAGATCGCCCTCCACCTCCACGGCCGGCCGGGCAGCGAGGTGATCTGCGACTCCATGTGCCACATCCTCAACTATGAGATCGGGGGCATGGCCGCGGTCTCGGGTCTGCTGCCCCGGGCCCTCGTCTCGCCCCACGGCCTGCTCGATCCCGCGGCGGTCGAGGCCGTCATTGCCCCCGACGTCAGCTACCGCGCCCGCACCGCTCTCATCGAAGTCGAGAACAGCCACAACATGGCCGGCGGCACGGTCTACGATCGTCCCCACCTGGAGGCCCTCCTGGAGGTAGGGCGGCGCCACGGCCTGCCCGTGCACCTGGACGGGGCCCGCATTTTCAACGCCGCCCTGGCCCTGGGCACCACGGTCCCGGCCCTGACCGCGGGGTTCGACTCGGTGATGTTCTGCCTCTCCAAGGGATTGGGAGCGCCCGTGGGCTCCCTGATCTGCGGCCGGCGGGATTTCGTGACCGAGGCGCGGCGGGTGCGCAAGATGCTCGGCGGCGGCATGCGGCAGGTGGGGATACTGGCCGCGGCCGGGCTGGTGGCCCTGCGCAAGGGGCCGGCCCGTCTGCCCGAGGATCACGAGAACGCCGGCCGCCTCGCCCGCGCCCTGATCGAGATCCCCGGCATCCGGCTCGACCTCGCCACCGTGCGCACCAACATCGTCATCTTCCGCCTCGGCCCCGAGCTCTGCGAAGGGTCCTCTGCGACCTTCCTGGACCGCCTCGTGGGGGGGGGAGTCCTGGGCAGCGTCGTCAGCCGCGACCAGGTGCGTCTCGTCACCCACCGCGACGTGAGCCGCGGCCAGATCGACCAAGCCATCGAGGCGATCCGGGGCATGCCGGCCTGAGGTCCCGGCCTGAAATCCGGTAATGTGAATCGTAACTTTTGTCGTCTATCGTCCCTCCACGATTCGGAGGGGATCATGGAAAAAATCCTGGTGGTCGATGACGACGCGGACCTGCTCGTCCTCGAACAGACTGTGCTCGCGCGGGCGGGCTACGAGGTCTCCACTCTCTCCGACCCCCTGCAGGCTCCGGAGGCCGTCCGGGTGGGAGCCTTCGGCGCCGTGGTGCTCGACGTGATGATGCCCGGGCTCTCCGGTTACGAGCTGCTGGACCGCCTGCGGGCGGACGATCGTACCCGCTCCATCCCCGTGCTCCTGCTGTCGTCGCTGGCCGAGGCTGCGGAGCGCGTCCGCGGCCTGGAGCACGGCGCCGACGACTATATGGGCAAGCCCTTCCATCCCAAGGAGCTGGTGTGCCGGATCCAGCGCCTGCTGGCCAAGGCCTCCGCCCAGACCGAGAGCCTGGAGGGCAAGCTCGAGGACTTCTCCTTCGGCGAGATCGTCCAGATGCTCGAGCGCAACAGGAAGAGCGGCTTCCTGTCGGTGGTGGGGCGGGAGGGCTTCGGCCGTCTCGTGCTGCGCGAAGGCGCCATCTTCGGCGCCTCCTTCGCCCGTCTCGTGGGCGAGGACGCCCTGGTGGCCATGATGACGCTCAACTGGGGCCGGTTCCGCTTCACCACCCACGCGTCGCCTCAGACGCTGAGCTACCTGGCCGAGAAGAAGCCCATCGACCTGCAATGGGCCATCCTGGAGGCGGCCTGGATCGCCGACGAGATGGCCAACCGGTGGCAGCACCTGCCGGCCGACGAAGTGCCGCTCTCAGCCTCGGGCCGCACCCCCCCGATCGTGCCCGACACCTTCCCCCGGCTGCCGGTGGAGCCCCTGCTCGATCGGGTGCGGACTTTCCCCGGCACCTCGCTCGCCGATCTGGTCGCCAGCCAGTCCGCGGCGCCCAGCCGGCTGCGCCTGGCCGTAGCCTGGCTGTGCGAGCACGGAGCCCTGCTCGACGCCGGCCGCTCCCAGGCGTAGATTGGCGCCTCTCGCCGCAGTCCCACAGGCCGGCCCTCATCGCGTCGCCCCCGCCCAAGACCCTCACCCCTGCCCCTCTCCCGACCACCCCATCCCCCTCCCCGGGAGAGGGGTACCCGGCTGGAGCGGTCTTGCTGTTCTCCCTCTTCTCCCGGTGAGGGGGGTTGGGAGGGGACGGGAGAAGAGGGCCGGGGTGATGAGGGTCTTGGGCGGGGGCACTCTGAGGCAACGTCAGCGCCTATGCCCAAGGTGCGCGCAGCGCACCCTAGAGCCGCGCCACCAGGTCGATCTCCACCAGCGCCCCTTTGGGCAGCGCCGCCACCTGCACGGTGGAGCGGGCCGGCCGGTGGTCCCCCATGGCCTCGCCATAGAGGGCGTTGAGCTGCGGGAAGTCGGCCAGATTGGCGACGTAGACCGTGGCCTTCACGACATTGGCGAAGGTGCAGCCGACCGACGCCAGCACCTCCCGCAGATTCTTGAGCGTCTGCCGCGCCTGAGGCTCGAAGCCGCCCGGCACCAGCTCGCCCGTGGCGGGATCGAGCCCCACCTGGCCGGAGGTGTAGAGCCAGCCGTCGACCTCGACCGACTGGGAGTAGGGTCCGATGGCCTGAGGGGCCTTGTCCGTGTGATGGAAACGCATCTCGATCCTTTCTAGAGGTCCTTGCTACGAAGGGGACGCCTACGAGGGGGACGCCTACGAGGGTGACGGCACGTCGTCCGGCGGGCTCTCGGGCTCCAGCACCGCGATGTAGGGGAGATTCCTGTAGCGCTCGTCGAAGTCGAGGCCGTAGCCCACCACGAAGAGCGGCTCGATCTCGAAGCCCCGGTAGTCGATCGTCACCTCCACCTCTCGCGCCGCCGCCTTGTCCAGCAGGGCACAGAGCTTGACGCTCCGGGCGCCGCGGAAGCGCAGGAGATCGAGGATGGTGCGCAACGTGTAGCCGGTGTCGACGATGTCCTCGATCAGCAGCACGTCCTTGCCGCGGATCGACAGGTCGAGGTCCTTGCGGATGCGCACCTCGCCTGGGCTGGTCGAGGAGCCATAGCTCGAAGTCTGAAAGAAGTCGATGGCGAGCGGCACCGTCAGCCGCTTCAGCAGGTCCACCATGAAGAAGACGGAGCCCTTGAGGACCCCCACGCACACCAGCCGCTCGCTGCCGGCGTAGTCGCGGTCGATCTCCACCGCCAGCTCCGCCACCCTCCGATCGAGATCCTCCTGGGGTATCAGGACGCGCACGCTGGTTTTCCTTTCTCGTGCCCTTGGCGTAATATCCTCATAGTTCAATCTGACTTGGATCTGGCGATCCTACAAGGTATTCCGATGACGACCGTCCAGGAGCTGAGCGTCCTCCACCGCCGCTATGCCGACATCTCGCACCGCTTCCGGGCGAGCTGGACCTTCCACCAGTTCCTCCAGAGCCTGGGCAAGACCCTGCTCCAGCGGGTGGAAGATCCCCATTCGACCGAGTTCCAGGACCTCTACACCGGCCTCAAAGAGATCTCCCAGAGCCTCAACGCCTCCGAGAGTGAACGCATCCGCCACCGGCTCGAAGCCATCGACCGCCGGCTGACGGAGCTCATCGGCCTGCTGAGCGAGGAGGATACCAAAGTCACCCCCGACTTGCTGCGGCAGTTCTTCCGCCGGGTCAAGAATTACGACGAGAAGATCCTCTCCCAGCTCGTGCGCTTCTACCTCTACGCCCACACCGGCGGCACCTGGCCCTCGGAGCAGGTGGACAAGGTGGACTTCCTCCTCGCCCGCCTCTCCGAAGAGCTCGACGACCGCACGGGCGAGATCGTGCTGCGCAACCACCACCGCTTGAACGAGATCTTCCAGGGGATCTGGGGCCAGCTCAACGAGGCTCCCCCGGGCGACCAGGCGGTCGAAGAGCGGCGGTCGGAGATCGACGCCGTCCGCCACGAGATGTCGAACGTCGAGACCCTCGACCGCCTGAACGAGACCGGGCTCATCCGCCGCTACCGCGACTTGAAGCACGGGCTCGGCACCTGGTACTTCTACCCCGAGCTGCTGCTCCCCATCCAGGAGACCAACCTGGTCTTCAAGAGCCGCATCCAGAAGCTCTACCGCCAGGAAGAGCAGCGCATCATCGCCGAATACCAGCGGGTCTTCGAGCTCGAGCGCGAAGTGCCGTTCGACACCCAGCTCGACCGCGAGCTGTCGGAGTTCCGTGAAGAGATCGAGCGCTTCGAAAAGCAGCTCCAGCGCGAAGAGTTCCGGCTCGGCGACATCGCCTTGATCCGCCAGCGCGTGCGCCAGCTCCTGCCGCGCCTCGCCGCCGGCCGCACCAACACCGACGAGCGGCCGGCCGTGCGCACGGGCACCATGGACACCGGCGAGCTCACCTTCAACCGGGCGGCCACCGCGGCTTCGGCCCCCCTCCAGAGCCACGAAGAGCTGCTGGGCGACTACTACCGCCGGCTGGTCGAGACGCTGCGCGACGTCAATCCGCCCGACCTGGCGCCCGAGCGGGTGGTGCTCAAGCCCGAGGTCTTCGCCCTGCGCATCGAAGTGCGCGAGGTCGAAGCCTACCGGCGCGTCTTCGGCAAAGGGGATCACGACCGCGAGCTGGAGCAGTTCCTCCTCGAAGCCGCGGCCCTGCGCATGCGCATCAACGAAGAGGCCCAGGAGATCGCCAGCCTCCTCGACGAGACCTCCATCACCGGCGACTCCGTGGTCTTCGCCCGCGCCCGGCTCGACCGCCCGCATGGCCGACGCCTACCTCTGGCGCTTCAATCACGTCCTGAACGAGCTGATGCTCACCGGCAGCCTCTCCGAATGCCGGCAGGTACAGCTCCTGCGCATGCGCCTCATGCGCGACTACTCCGGCCTCTGGCTCCTGGCCTTCAAGCCCCTCTACAAGCGGGTGCCGGCCGGCACGCTGGCCTGATCTCCTCTGTCCGTGCCGGTGTCCGTGTTCGTCCGTGCTCGTCCTTGCTGTTCCTCCTATCGAGTCCCCATGCTTCCGCGGGCCGAGACAAGCCTCCGCCGGCCGAGATAACGTTTCCAGTGGAAAAATAACGGATACCGGCTCGCCGCGTCGTCTTCCCAGTGCCGCGGTAAGCTTCCCAGGCGCAAAGTCCCGTTATTTCCGGCGCGGTAACGATACCGAGCCGTCCCGTCGTCTTCCTTGCGCCGCGGTAAGATTCCGTGGCGCAAGATAAAGTTCCCAGCGGCGAGATAACGTTACCGAGCCGCCGCGTCGCGTTCCGTGGGCCGCGGTAAGATTCCCTAGGCCAAAGTCGCGTTATTTCCGGCGCGGTAACGTTACCGAGCCGTCCCGTCGTTTTCCCTGCGTTGCGGTAAGATTCCGTGGCGCAAGGTAAAGTTCCCAGCGGCGAGATAACGATACCGAGTCGCCGCGTCGCGTTCCGTGAGCCGCGGTAAGATTCCCTGGGCCAAAGTCGCGTTATTTCCGGCGCGGTAACGTTACCGAGCCGCCGCGTCGCGTTCCGTGGGCCGCGGTAAGATTCCCTGGGCCAAAGTCGCGTTATTTCCGGCGCGGTAACGTTACCGAGCCGTCCCGTCGTCTTCCTGCGCCGCGGTAAGATTCCGTGGCGCAAGGTAAAGTTCCCAGCGGCGAGATAACGTTACCGAGTCACCGCGTCGCGTTCCGTGGGCCGCGGTAAGATTCCCTGGGCCAAAGTCGCGTTATTTCCGGCGAGATAACGTTACCGAGCCGTCCCGTCGTGTTCCCTGGGGCGCGGTAAGATTCCGTGGCGCAAAGTAACGTTCCCTGCGGCGAGATACCGTGCTCACGCCGCCGCGTCGTCTTCCTTCGGCGAAAGAAATCTTCCTCAGGGCAAAACCGTGGCGCCCGAGGCCAAGACAAGTCTCCACCCGACCCAGGAATGATCCTCTCCCCGAGCCTCTCTGGAAAGTCCCGAAGGGACGACAGCGTGTAGCCTGGGGCGTGAGCCCCAGGAACACGGAACCTTCAAGCCTCCCAAGCCCTGAAAGGGCGGCAGCAGGCTTTGCTCCGGCGATCTGCGTCGTCTCTGCGCCATCCTCTTCCTCTACCGGATCGTCCTGGCCGCGAAGTAGGGGAGCTGGAAGGGCTCGTGCGAGCGCAGAGGAAAAATAAGCTTCCGGTCGTGCTGACCCAGGACGAGGTCAAGAGCCTGCTGTCTTGCGTCGATGGAGTGAACCGCCTCTTCCTTTCTCTCCTCTACGGGGATGCGGCTGGCGGAAGCCCTGCGCCTGCGGGTCAAGGACATCGACTTTGGCTACGACCAGATCACCGTGCGCGACGGCAAAGGCGCTAAAGACCGGATGACCATGCTGCCCACCTCGCTCAAGGCTGAGCTGCAGGAGCACCTGAAGGGAGTCAAGAAGCTGCACGAGACGACCTCCAGTCTGGCGGCGGCAGGGTCTACCATCCCTATGCCCTGGCCAGGAAATATCCTCAAGCAGATCGGGAGTGGGGCTGGCAGCTCGTCTTTCCGGCACCCTCCTTTTCCGTAGATCCGCGGACCGGAGAGAGACGCCGCCATCACCTACACGAGAGAGGAATTCAGAGGGCGTTCCACGACGCGGCCAGAAAGGCCAGCATCACCCGCCACCTGTCACACCCTGCGCCACAGCTTCGCCACCCACCTGCTCGAGCGAGGCACGAATCTGCGTTACATTCAGGAGCTACTCGGTCACAAAAGCCTCAAGACCACTATGATCTATATCCATACCAGCCGGCGGACTGTGAGCGAAGTCGTCAGCCCGTTGGACTGGTTGGAAGACTCTGTCCAGGAGCCGCCCAGGAGCCCTGCCAAGACCCGGCGCAAGTAGCCGGCCGTCTCAATGGCCTCCTCCAGTGGACTGGAGATGGCTGACATCGTCCGCCGTTTCGGGCCGGCCTTCCGAGAGAAATATCAAGGCCAGCTCAGCCGGGCCCATCTGCGGACCCTGGGAGCCATCGAGAACTGCAGAACCGCCGCTTTAGGCGGGCATACCTATGAGTGTGCCCAGTGCGGCGCGCGCAAGATCGTCTACAACTCCTGCCGCAACCGGCATTGCCCGAAGTGCCAGAGCCTGGAGAAGGAGGAGTGGCTGGAGCAGCGTCGCGCCGAGCTGCTGCCGATTCCCTACTTCCACGTCGTCTTCACCGTGCCGGAAGAGCTCAATCCTCTGGCGGTGAGTCATCCGCGGCTGCTGTACGACCTGCTGTTTCGCTGTGCGTCGGAGACCTTGCTGGAGATCGCCGCCGATCCCAAACACCTGGGAGCTCGCATCGGCATCCTGGCTGTGCTCCATACCTGGAGCCAGAAGCTGACCCTGCATCCCCATGTGCACTGCATCGTCACTGGCGGCGGCCTCTCCATCGACGGCGACTGGTGGGTGGGGTGCCGGCCAGACTTCTTCCTCCCGGTGCGTGTCCTCAAGAGGCTGTTTCGGGGCAAGCTACTAGCGGCCCTGAAAGCGGCCGTACGGTCTGGGGAACTACCCGCCACTCACCTGTCGGATCTCGACGCGCTGTACCGTAAATCGTGGGTGGTCTACTGCAAGCCTCCGTTCGGCAGTCCCGAGCAGGTGCTCGCCTACCTGGCACGCTATACCCACCGCGTAGCGATCTCCAACTCGCGGCTGGTTCGCCTGGAGGGCGAGGAGGTGACCTTCACCTGGAAAGACTACGCCGACCACGGCCGGATGCGGGAGATGACGCTGTCAGGCGAGGAGTTTCTGCGCCGGTTCCTCCTACATGTCCTGCCGGACCGCTTCGTGAGGACTCGCTACTACGGGCTGCTGGCCAACCGCAACCGGGAGAAGGCCCTGGAGTTGTGCCGCAAGGTGCTGCCGGGTCCACCCGCCCGGAAGGTCCAGAAGATGGACTGGCGGGACCGACTCCAGAGTCTGACCGGCATCGATCCGATGCAATGTGAGGTCTGCGGTCAGAAAGCCCTGCGTCTGGTGGAAACCATGGCTCCGGCTCGGGCCCCGAGGGCTCCACCCCGATGACTCATCCGCTCATTGCTCGATGTCAATATTTATTCGCTCAGCCGCGGAGACGAGGGGTTGTGTATCCAACCGGGTTCCTGCGGTATAATCGCTGCCATGAAATCGCGGTTGTGGAGCCCCGGCCTGCGGCGGAGTCTTCGCTGGGCGGCCCTCTTCAGCCCCAACAGCGGCTCTCGTGGCCCTGTGGAGGCACGCGAGGGCATCGCGCGAGGCGCCTGCGGGCGATTGAATCGCCATAGGACCCCCTCGGCGGGGCCCGCGGCTTCGTTCAACCTGCGTCTATCTGAAATCCTCCCGGGACCGTTGGAGGACTCCGGCCGATGGCGTGGGGAGGACTTCAGATAGACGCTTAAAGGTTCGGCGGCTTTGAGTTTACACGTGAACGATATTCCTGAATTCGAAGACGCGCGGCGAACGGCTGAACAGAACATGTACCTATTGCCAAGGAAGGCTGGAGGGATTATTCTCTGAGGCTTCGAAAAGCCCAGCGCTTTTTTAAGACAAGCGATCTGGGAACCACCCCCAAAGCTGAATGTTCAAGAGGAGGCAAGCCGATGTATCGAGTTATCGCGATTGCACTGCTCATCGGACTCTCCGGCTGCAAAAGCACCGGCCTGGTCGTCGAAACGGTCAACGACTACGGCAACCCCAAAACCAATCTCCCCAATTCCCACGCCGACGGTGATGGATTCATCGCCGCCATGACGCCGGAAGACAGCGAGTGGTACGTCATCCATCGTTGGAAGGATCCATTCGTGTGGGACACCGATTTTCTCGACCGGAAGACCTGGGACGAAAGCAACTTCGATGAGCCCGGGACCGCCATTTCGTTCTTCTCCGGTCACGGTTTCACGGCCACTTATGGGGAGAATCCATCCCATCGCTGCAGTCACTCCTCCGAGTGCACGTCGCCGCCACCCGGCGCCGGACCACGCGGAATCTGCAAGGCCGCCGGCACGCCAGGACACGCGCCAGGCGACACCGCGCAATGCGTTTACTACAACGATCGCAGCCTTGCGGTGCACGGCGCTCACGATCAATTCGGCGGCGCGGCTAACTACAGTGCCGGCAGGGCCAAGTGGGGCGAGAGCAAGAACTCGGGCGCCTGGGCCGGCGCCGGAACCGACGGCGGCACGAATCTCGTTGTGCTCGAACTCGAGCTGGGGCGTGCTCGCCTCGTTCTGGTATGAGCAGACACACCTCGCCATGGCGGGCGTGCACTTTCTCGCCACGACGTTGCCGGTGACCGGTGACTATCTGAACGATCCTGGGCGCGGCGCGGCATTTGGCAAGCGCTGGGCGCAGAACCGCGAGAGCTCCGTGTCGCAATCCTGGCTGGTCGCGATGAATGATCTCAACAACGGCGGTTTTGACGCTGGCGGCTGCCACTTCGTCATCGCCTACGATGAGAGTTCCGAACGCGCGCTCAAGCATCTGAATGAAGACTGGACCGAGCTCCAGAACGACGGCTGGGATGCCAAGGGTAGTCAGATCTACTGGGCCCACTGGCTGTGCAATTGGGCAAGCCAGGTTGGGGACGATTCAATCTTCGAATTGAAATAATGGAACTAACATCTATGAAGCTCAAAGCATTTGTTCTCGGCACGCTCGTGGCTGCGGTTTTTGGCGCTGGCTGCGCGACCTCGGTTCGCGTTCCAGATCCGCCGTCCGGTGTCATCGCGACGGCCGCTGGCGGCGCTCCCGGCTACCAGCACGGCGCCGACCGTTCGCATTTTTCCGTTGGTGCGCGCGGCCATCGGCTGGTCGAACATGGATATTTGAAGCATGTTGGCGATGAGGGAACCCTCGCGATCGATCAAATAAACGGCAGTGCCTATGGCGTTCCGAACGCAAACGCACGTCCCCAGAGCCTCGCTCCGTTCGGCAAGTCTGCGGCCGATCACGATGCTTTCGTGCGCGTTTACTTTACGAAGAACGGAATTCCCGCCGATCAGATCGGCGGCGTGAAGGGCCGGACGCTGCTCGAGGCGACCGGTCGCAGTGATGAGAAGGAGAGGCCGATTCCGAAGGTCACCGGCTACTACACGGTGTTGGAGCGGGCGGTCGATGGAATTCCCGTCGTGGATTCATTCGCCTGGGCGCGGGTGAATGTGGAGGGACAGATCGTCGAGGAGGCGGTTTATTGGCCCGCCATCTCCGTCGAGGTCATGTCGAAGGTGAAGCAACTGCGCGACGTCCGGTCCGATGTTAAGCGCCGGCACGAACTTGCGGCTCGCATTTCGGCTGATGCCTCGAACGCTCGACTCGTCATTCGCCATTCCGCGGCGAGCAGCCATGATCCCTTTGAGGCATTTGCATGCGTCGACGTCATGGTCAAGGCGATGCCCGCTGAGGCGCAGGCGGTGACGAGCTACTCGACCGCGACGCCGCTATCGGAGACGAGCTACGTGCGGCACTTCGACATCGAGGGCAAGGAAGTTTTCCTGCCGCAGGAGAGATTCCGCCTCGCTCATGAGTACCCCGCACGCAAAGTCCCGGCCGTACAATCCGAGAAATAACGGGGACACTAACGAATACATCGGTTGGCAGGGTCGGGCTCGGCATGTCGGGGCCGCAGGTGTCGCGCATCGCGCTCGGCTGCATGGGCCGTAAAGCCGGGTGAAAAAGGGTGGAGGGGGTGCCCCGCAACCGGAAGACAGCAGTAGCAGGTGTCAGGGTCTTCCTGGCTGGCTCTCAAAGCGGCCGTACGGTCTGGGGAGCTGCCCGCCACTCACCTGCCGGATCTCGGCGCGCTGTACCGTAAATCGTGGGTGGTCTACTGCAAGCCGCCGTTCGGCAGTCCCGAGCAGGTGCTCGCCTACCTGGCGCGCTATACCCACCGAGTAGCGATCTCCAACTCGCGGCTGGTTCGCCTGGAGGGCGAGGAGGTGACCTTCACCTGGAAGGACTACGCCGACCACGATCGGATGCGAGAGATGACGCTGTCAGGCGAGGAGTTTCTGCGCCGGTTCCTCCTGCACATCCTACCGGAGCGCTTCGTGAGGATCCGCTACTACGGGCTGCTGGCCAACCGCAACCGGGAGAAGGCTCTGGAGTTGTGCCGCAAGGTGCTGCCGGGTCCACCCGTCCGGAAGGTGGAGAAGATGGACTGGCGCGAGCGGCTTGAGAGTCTGACCGGCATCGATCCGATGCGGTGTGAGGTCTGCGGTCAGAAAGCCCTACGCCTGGTGGAAACCATGGCACCGGCTCGGTCTCCGAGGGCTCCGCCTCAATGACTCATCCGCTCATGGCCCGATGTCAATATTTGTTCGCTCAGCCGTGGAGCTCAGGGATCGTGTATCCAACCGGGTTTCTGCGGTATAATCGCCGACGTGAAATCGCGGTTGTGGAGCCCCGGCCTGCGGCGGAGCCTTCGCTGGGCGGCCCTCTTCAGCCCCACCAGCGGCTCTCGTGGCTCTGTAGTGGCGCGCCAGGGTATCGCGCGAGGCGCCTGCGGAGAATTGAATCTCCATAGGACCGCCTCGGTCGGGCCCGCGGCTTCGTTCAACCTGCGTCTATCTGAAATCCTCCCGGGACCGGTGGAGGACTTCGACCGGTGGCGTGGGGAGGACTTCAGATAGACGCTTACAGGTTCGGCGACGAGGGGACAGGGCTCGACCCGCAACAGTGCAACAATATACAATGCGCAGCTTAAGGAAACAACTCGTCAAATCCGTTAACTACAAAAACCTGAGGCTTGCGTCGAAGCCGTCGCGACTAAGTTAACGTCCAACAGCTAATATCTAAGAAAGGATTTGTCAATGAGCGACGCCAAGAGTAAAGAGAATGAGCAAGCAGCGAACGAAGAACTGCAGGACGTCTCGCGAGAGACAGAGCAGAATCAGCAGGATATCCTCGAAGTAGTGCGGAGACTAGAGTCTGTTGCCGGGAGCTTCAATCGCCAGCAGGCAGAGTTTCGAAATGTCCGTTCTGTCCAAGAAGACTTGAAAAATGCCATGGCAACTGTGCTTCGTAGCGTAGAGTCTATCGCTGCGCCATATCAGGAGATACGACCACCTGATCCAACCCCTCGGGAGCGCCCTCCGTGCGACTGTCGAACGCTGGATCCGTGCGAGTGCGTCGGCGACCACTGCTGCTGCTTCGATTTCATTTTTCGCAGAGTGCGTGTGCTTGCTGGTCAAGTCGGTGTCGATAAACTGCTCGATGGCGAAACGACTACTGGCTTGGCTGGTGCGCGAGCGGGTATGGAATGTCAGTTCTTTGTCTCAATCGATGGATCAGGTATCATCGTGCCAAATCAGATATGGGGATTTATACAGTTGACAAAGCGCGCCAACCGACCGGGCATTTGGCACGATATCGACCGTACAGTCAACAGGGTTTGCTTTCCTTGTGGTTCTAGGAGAACATTCCCGTTTACGGTTCAGGTGGTTGAACGCGAGGTTGGAACAGTCGAAGCTCCCCTCGGCTTAGACGAGTTTGGGAATGGCCACTCAGAAGTGACTCTCGATTGTAACTGCGATAAGTCCGGTCCGATTTACGTGCCCATCACTTTAGATGGTGGCGGTGCGGGAAGAGGGGACGTGGAATGCGTGTTCGAGGCGGTTCGCCGTTGTTAGTTGTAGACGAGAACCTGGAGATCGCGAGCGAAGGTTGTTAACTCATCGATTGAATAGAGCGATTATTGTTAGTCACTTCGAAGGCGAGAATCATCGCGAGCGCGAGCGCGAGTACAGTAGTAGTATAAGGTGAGTATAAGAGTATAAGGTGCCAGCATAAGGTGCCAGTGTCTTCCTGAGGTCAGCAAGTCGGTCGGCTGGAGGGCGGCTGGAGGGCGACCTCTTCGGGTCGTCCGGAAGCGGGTCGAGGCGTCTGTTTGGGAATTCAGGAACCCGTCTGGGCGCACCTCTCCCCCGAGAGTCGAAGAGCTCAGAAGGATGGCCTACGACGGGCGGCGGTGCGGCTGGCAAAGAGCGAAGGCGAGAGAGTTATCCCGCTACGAACGGTAGGGCCGGG
>CAVQIV010000004.1:0-94296 GCA_963712665.1 Thermoanaerobaculaceae bacterium
ATCGTGGTGACGGCGAGCAGCACGTCGTCCGCTGCGAGCCCGGGGCGCTCCGCCATGGCGGCCAGGAAGTTGACCGCGGCGCGCTGGCGCACCGCCACGCCTTTGGGCCGGCCGGTGGAGCCGGAGGTATAGATGACGTAAGCCAGGTTTTCGGGACTGGCCAGAGGCGGCGGATCGGCCGCGCTCTCGCTGGCGAGGTCGACCTGGTCGAGGGCGATCAGGGGAACGCCCTGGACTGGCAGAGTGGCGACAAGATCGCTCTGGGTGAGCGCCACCCGGGCACGGCTGTCCTCGAGCACCCAGGCCAGGCGCTCCGCCGGATAGGTGGGGTCGAGCGGCACGTAGGCGCCGCCGGCCTTGAGCACGCCCAGCAAGGCGACCGGCAGGTCGAGCGTACGCTCCAGGCACACCGCCACCAGGCTCTCCGGCCCCACCCCGAGCCGCCGCAGGTGCCAGGCCAGGCAATTGGCCCGCGCATTGAGCTCGGCGTACGTGACGCTGGCTCCCTCCCAGCCGACAGCCACTGAATCGGGCCGCTCCGCGGCCATGGCCTCGAAGAGCTGGTGCAGTGAGAGCGCAGGAATTTCGGCCGCCGTGCGGTTGCCCGCCGCCAGCAGCTCCGTGCGTTCCCCGGCCGTGAGCAACGGCAGCTCCGCGAGCCGCCGCTCTGGTGCCTCCGCAATACCGGCCAGCAGGTTGCGCAGTTGAGCGAGCAGCCGTTGCGCGGTGCCGGCGTCGAACAGGTCGCGCGCATAATCCAGCCGCGCCAGCAAGCCGCCTTGGTGCGGAAACAGAAACAGCGACAGGTCGTACTGCGTGCGGCCGAAGTCCAGCTCCAGCGACAGAGAGTGAGCCCCGCCAGCTCCAGGTCGGACTCCGGGAGGTTCTGCAGCGCCAGCATCACCTGGAACACCGGCGAGTGGCTCAGGTCCCGCTCCGGCTGCAGCTCGCTCACCAGACGCTCGAACGGAATCTCCTGATGCACGTAGGCACCCAGCGCGACCTCACGGACGCGACGGGCGAGCTCATCGAATCCCGGATTCCCACCCAGATCGAGGCGCAGCGCCAGCGTGTTGGCAAAGAACCCGATCAAGTCCTCCAGCTCGGCGCGCCCGCGGTTGGCGACGGGTGAGCCCACCACCACGTCGCTCTGACTGCCGTAGCGCCACAGCAGGGTGGCGAAGCCCGCGAGCAGAGCCATGAACGGGGTGGCTCCCAGACGCCGGACCGTGCTCTCCAGCGGCGCCACCAGCTCGCTCCCGAACATAAGGCTCACGCGGGCGCCGCGGTAGCTCTGCTCGACCGGCCGCGGCCGGTCCAGGGGGAGCTCCACCACTTGGGGTGCGCCCGCGAGCTGGCGCTGCCACCAGGCGAGCCGGTCCGCGATCGCCTCCCCGCTCAGCCACTGCCGCTGCCAGGCAGCGTAGTCGGCGTACTGGAAGGGCAGCTCCGGCAGCGCCTCGCCACGGTAGAGAGCGCCCAGCTCGCGCAGGAAGATGCCCAGCGACCAGCCGTCCGAGACGACGTGGTGCATGCCCACCAGAAGAGCGTGCTCGCCGGCGTCCAGCCGCAGCAGCGCGAAGCGCGCCAGCGGCCCGCGGGCCAGGTCGTAAGGCCGGCGCGCTTCCGTGATCGCGATGCGGCGCATCTCCTCCTCCCGCGCCGCCGCGGGCAGGCCGGAGAGGTCGCAGAGCGGCAGGGGGATCGCAGGCGGCGCCGCGATCACCTGCCAGGGCTCGCCCGCCATTTCGATCAAGGTGGTGCGCAGCGCCTCATGCCGCTCGACGATGGCGCCGAGCGCCGCGGCCAGCGCCGCGACGTCCACAGCGCCCTCCAGGCGCACGGCGCCGGCCAGGTTGTAGGCGAAGCTCCCCGGCTCCAGGCGGTCGAGGATCCACAGCCGCTGCTGCGCGAACGAGGCGGGCAGAGGCCCGCCGCGCGGCACCCTGACCATGGGCAACAACTGCGGCAAACCAGCGCTGGCAGCCCCCAGTCGCGCCTGCTCGATGGACGCCGCCAGGCCTGCCAGGGTCGGCGCCTCGAACAGGGCGCGCAACGGCAGCTCCACCCCGAGCACCTCCCGCACCCGCGAGACCACCTGGGTGGCGAGCAGCGAGTGGCCGCCCAGCTCGAAGAAGTTGTCCCCCGGGGCGATGGCGGGGGCGGGGACCCTCAGCAACGCCGACCAGACGCCGGCCAGCAGCTCCTCCGCCGGGCTCCGCTCCCTGGACCGCTCCGCCTCGTGCCGGTCCGCGACCGGAGGCGGCAACGCCCGGCGGTCCACCTTGCCGTTCGGGGTCAGGGGCAGGGCCGGGAGCTCCACCAGCACGGCCGGCACCATGTACTGGGGCAACCGCTGGCGCAAGGCGCTGCGCACAGCTTCCAGATCGGTCTCGAAATGCAAGGCCAGGTACGCCACCAGGCGCTTGTCGCCCGGCACGTCCTCCCACACCACCACCGCGCACTCGCGCACCGCCGGCTGGGCGCTCAGCACCGCCTCGATCTCGCCGAGCTCGATGCGGAAGCCGCGGATCTTCACCTGATGATCGACGCGGCCCAGGAACTCCAGGGCGCCGTCGTGGGAGCGACGGCGCACCAGGTCGCCGGTGCGGTAGAGGCGGGCGCCTGGCCGGTCCGCGAAGGGATCGGGCACGAACCGCTCGGCCGTCAGCTCCGGACGGCCGAGATAGCCGCGGGCCAGCCCCTCGCCGCCAATGTACAGCTCGCCCGGTGCGCCGACGGGCACGGGCTCCAGGCCGTACGCGGAACGGCCGAGCAGATGGATCTCCGTGTTGGCCACGCAGCGGCCCAGCGGCACCGGCTGCGAGCCGGCGGCGTCGGCCGCGGTGAGCCGGTGCACGGCCGACCACACCGTGGTCTCCGTGGGGCCGTAGACGTTCCACAGCTCACCCGTCCGGGCCAGCAGCTCGCGGGCCAGATCCGGCGCCAGCGCCTCCCCGCCGCACAGCGCCTTGAGGCCGGGGCTCCCCTGCCACCCCGCCTCCAGCAGCAGGCGCCAGGTCGCCGGCGTGGCCTGCATCACCGTGGCGCCGGCGAGACGCTCCTGCAGCCGGAAACCATCGACCGCAACCTCCCGGTCCACCAGCTCGATGCGGGCGCCCCGGGACAGCGGCAGGAACAGCTCCAGCACCGAGATGTCGAAGGCGATCGTGGTGACGGCGAGCAGCACGTCGTCCGCTCCGAGCCCAGGGCGCTCCGCCATGGCGGCCAGGAAGTTGACCGCGGCGCGCTGGCGCACCGCCACCCCCTTGGGCCGGCCGGTCGAGCCGGAGGTATAGATGACGTAAGCCAGGTTTTCGGGACCGGCCAGAGGCGGCGGATCGGCCGGGCTCTCGGCCGAAAGGTCGGCCTGATCGAGGACGAGCGTCCGGACGCCCCGGCCGCTATCGCCGGGCAGCGTCGCCAGCAGGCTGCTCTGGGTGAGCGCCACCCGGGCGCCGCTGTCTGCGAGCACCCAGGCCAGGCGCTCCGCCGGGTAGGTGGGATCGAGCGGCACGTAGGCGCCGCCGGCCTTGAGCACGCCCAGCAAGGCGACCGGCAGGTCGAGCGTACGCTCCAGGCACACCGCCACCAGGCTCTCCGGCCCCACCCCGAGCCGCCGCAGGTGCCAGGCCAGGCAATTGGCCCGCGCATTGAGCTCGGCGTACGTGACGCTGGCTCCCTCCCAGCCGACAGCCACTGAATCGGGCCGCTCCGCGGCCGTGGCCTCGAAGAGCTGGTGCAGTGAGAGCGCAGGAATTTCGGCCGCCGTGCGGTTGCCGGCCGCCAGCAGCTCCGTGCGTTCCCCGGCCGTGAGCAACGGCAGCTCCGAGAGCCGCCGCTCCGGAGCCTCCGCAATACCGGCCAGCAGGTTGCGCAGTTGAGCGAGCAGCCGCTGCGCGGTGCCGGCGTCGAACAGGTCACGCGCGTACTCCAGCCGCGCCAGCAAGCCGCCCTCGTGCGGATAGAGGAACAGCGACAGGTCGTACTGCGTGCGGCCGAAGTCCAGCTCCAGCGACGAAGAGTGAGCCCCGCCAGCTCCAGGTCGGACTCCGGGAGGTTCTGCAGGGCCAGCATCACCTGGAACACCGGCGAGTGGCTCAGGTCCCGCTCCGGCCGCAATTCGCTCACCAGGCGCTCGAAGGGGATGTCCTGATGCGCGTAGGCACCCAGCGCCACCTCCCGGACACGACGGGCCAGCTCGTCGAATCCCGGATCCCCCACCAGATCGAGGCGCAGCGCCAGCGTGTTGGCGAAGAATCCGATCAAGTCCTCCAGCTCGGCGCGCTCGCGGTTGGCGACGGGTGAGCCCACCACCACGTCGCTCTGACTGCCGTAGCGCGACAGCAGGGTGGCGAAGCCGGCGAGCAGAGCCATGAACGGGGTCACTCCGAGACGCCGGGTCGTGGCCTCCAGTCGCGTCACCAGCTCGCGACCAATCGTCAGACGGACGCGGGCACCACGGTAGCTCTGAACGGCCGGCCGCAGCCGATCCAGGGGAAGCTCCACCACCTGCGGGGCGCCGCCGAGTTGCCGCTTCCACCAGGCGAGCCGATCCTCGATCGCCTCCCCGCTCAGCCACTGACGCTGCCAAGTGGCATAGTCGGCGTACTGGATGGGGAGCTCCGGCAGGGCTGCCGCCTCGCCTCGGTAAAGAGCCCCCAGCTCACGCACGAAAATGCCCATGGACCAGCCGTCCGAGACGACGTGGTGCATGCCTACCAGCAGGGCGTGCTCGCGATCGCTCAGCCGCAGCAGCGCGAAGCGCGCCAGCGGTCCCCGCGCCAGGTCGTAGGGCCGGCGTGCTTCCGCGATCGCGAGGCGGCGCGTCTCCTCCTCCCGCGCCGCCGGGGGCAGGCCGGAGAGGTCAAAGAGCGGCAGGAGGATGGGAGGGGGCTCGGCGATCACCTGCCAGGGCTCGCCGCCCACCTCGACCAAGGTGGTGCGCAGCGACTCGTGCCGCCGGACGATGCCGCCGAGCGCTGCGGCCAGAGCCGCGGCGTCCAGCGCGCCTTCCAGGCGCATGGCGCCAGCCAGGTTGTAGGCGAAGCTCCCCGGCTCGAGCCGATCGAGAAACCAGAGCCGTTGCTGGGAGAACGAGGTGGGCAGAGGCCCGACCCGCGGCACCTTGACCAGGGGCGGTGCCCCGGCGCCGCTGTCAGTCCCCTGCCGCGACTGCTCGGCCAAGGCGGCAAAGCCCGCCAGCGTAGGCTCCTCGAATAACGCGCGCAACGGGAGATCCACGCCCAGCACGACGCGGACCCGCGAGATCATCCGGGTGGCCAGGAGGGAATGACCGCCAAGCGCGAAGAAATTGTCGTGGCGCCCTACCCGGGCAACGCCCAGGAGGTCGGTCCAGATACCGGCCAGCAGCTCCTCGACCGGGTGGAGATCGGGACGCTCGGCGGCCGTCGCCTCTTCGCGCTCCGGCGCCGGCAGGGCCCGGCGATCCACTTTTCCCGTCATCGTCAGGGGGAGAGCCGCGAGCGTCACGAAATCGGACGGCACCATGTAGTCGGGGAGGCAGCGCACGAGGAAGGCGTGGAGATCGCGCGCCGCGGGTGCCTCTGCCGCCACGACGTAAGCGGCCAGCCGCAGATCTCCCGCACGGTCTTCCCGTACGACGACCACGCAGTCCTTGATCCCGGGGAAATGCGCCAGGGCGGCCTCGATCTCGCCCAACTCGATGCGGAAGCCCCGCAGCTTCACCTGGGAGTCAGCTCGTCCCGCGAATTCGACGTTGCCGTCGGGCAGGTAGCGCCCGAGGTCGCCCGTGCGGTAGATCCGGTCCCCGTCCTCCTGGCTGAACGGGTTCTGGAGGAACCGCTCCGCGGTCAGGCCCTCGTCGCCCAGATAGCCGCGCGCCAGATGACGGCTGCGCACGTGGATCTCTCCCACCTCGCCGACGCCGGCCAGGCTGGATGCCCGATTGAGGATCAGGAGCTGGACGTCCTCAAAGCCGCGGCCCAGGGGGAGCACCTCGCGGCCGAGCCCCGCCCACTCCAGCGCCTCCGGACGCGGAACGGCAAAGTAGCTCACCGCGCGCTGGGTTTCGGTCGAGCCGTAGAAATTGAAGCAGGTCAGCCCGGGAGCCAGGCGCTGGAGGCGCGCCACCTCCGCCTTCTTGAGCAGGTCGCCGACCACGAAGGCGCGGCGCAACGACGGCAGATCTAATTCGGGCAGGTCGGGTTCGCCGGCCGGCGACTCCTCGGCCGCGAGGGTCACCAGCTCCATCATCGCCGGCGTCAGATTGAGCACGCTGACCCCCTGGCCCCGGATCCACTCCGCCAGGTAGCGCGGAGCTCCCACACGGTCGGGCTCAGGGACGCAGAGCGCGGCACCGAACCAGAGAGGCGTGAACAGGTCGCGCTGCAAGGGATCGTGGGAGAGCGCGGAGAGCATGCCGAAGCGGTCGGACTCGGAGAGGCCGAAGCGCTCCCCAATCCAGGGATAGAAATGGGAGAGCGGACCGTGACGGCCGACCACGGCCTTGGGCTTTCCGGTCGAGCCCGAGGTGAAGGTGATGCACGCCGCGTCGTCGGGGCCGATGGGAATCTCCGGGTCCGTGGCGGGCGCCGTGGCCAAAACACCGGCGAGGAAATCCTCCGGGATCGCGGTCAGTGGCGGCAGCTCCAGGCGCAGGGCCGGCAGCTCCTCACCCACCGCGTCCGGCAAAGGCGCCGCTCCCGCCACCAGCAGACAGGCCCGAGGCCGGCCGATGCGGAGGTAGTCGACCAGCCGGCCCGGAGGATAGGCGGGATCGAGGATCATGATCGCCGCGCCCGCCTTGAGCGTCCCCAGGACGGCCCAGACCAGCGAGGCGCCGCGGTGAGCCCAGAGGGCCACTACGTCTCCCGTCTGCACGTCGCCCGCGCGCAGGAAGTGGGCGAGCTGATTCGACCGCGCCTCCAGCTCGGCGTAGGTCCAGACCTCGCCCTCACGCCAGCCGATCACCGCCGGCCGCGCCGGGGCACGGGCCGCCCACCGCCCGGCCGCGGCGTGAACGGGACCCATCCATTCGCCGCTCAGAGGGGCCGCCGGATCGGGCAGCAGGAGGCGGGCGGCAGGCGTCGCGAGAGACAGCGCGTCGAGGCTCTCGGCAGGCGCGGCAACCGCCTGCGACAGGACCAGCTCGAGCTGCCGCAACAGCTCCTCCATGCGCGGCCGGTCGAAGAGGTCGGAGCTGTACACCATGTTGACGTCGATGACGTCGCCCTGCTCCTGCAGATAGAGGGTGAAGTCGAACTTGGCGTCAGGCTCCGTCAGCTCGAGCAGCTCGACCGCGAGGCCCGGCATGGCCAGCCGCGCCGCGGGCAGGCTGACCATGTTGAAGAGCACCTGGAAGAAGGGGGAGCGGCTCAGCACGCGCTCGGGCTGCAGCTCCTCCAAAAGCTTTTCGAAAGGCACCTCCTGGTAGCGGTAGGCGCCCAGCACGACGGCGCTGACCCGGGCGAGGAGATCCTTGAAGGAGGCCGCGCCGGTGAGGTCGGTGCGCAGCACCAGGGTGTTGAGGAAGAGGCCGATCAGCCCTTCCGTCTCCACCCGGCTCCGCCCCGCGCTCGGCGCGCCGACCACCACGTCCTCCTGGCCCGTGAGGCGGGAGAGGAGGACGTTGAAGCCGGCCAGCAGGGTCATGAACAGCGACACCCCTTCGCGCCGCGACAGCTCTCGCAACGCCAGGGTGAGGCTCGCGGGAAGGTGCAGCGGCAGGGCCTGGCCGCGATGGCTGGGGACGGCAGGCCGCCGGCGGTCGGTCGGCAGCTCCAGGGCTGGCGGGCTGCCGGCGAGTTGCTGGCGCCAGTAGGCGAGCTGCTCCTCCAGCACGGCGCCCTGCAGCCGCTGCCGCTGCCAGACGGCGAAGTCGGAGTATTGGACCGGCGGCTCGGGCAGCGGCGACGGCTGCCCCTCGCAACGGGCCGCGTAGAGAGCCGACAGCTCGTTGAAGAAGAGGCCCTGCGACCAGCCGTCCGAGACGATGTGGTGCGCGTTGAGCACCAGCAGGTGCTCGGCCGGAGCCAGCTGCACGAGCGCGATGCGCCACAGTGGGCTCGCTTCGAGGTCGAAGGGCGCCTTCGCCTCGGCGGCTAGCAGGCGATCGCCTTCGCTGCGTCCCGCGGGCTCCGGCAGGCCCGAGAGGTCCACCAGAGGTAACGGGGTTGCCGCAGTTGCCGGGACCGGCGGCGCGATCACCTGCACCGGCACCTCGTCGATCATGGCGAAGGTGGTGCGCAGCGCCTCGTGGCGGCGCGTGATCTCGGCGAAGGCCCAGGCCAGCGCGCCCGGGTCGAGCTCGCCAGTGAGGCGCGCCGGAGAGGGCATGTCGTAAGCCGAGGTGCCCGGCTCCAGACGATCGAGCAGCCAGAGGCGCTGTTGGGCGAAGGAGAGCGGCGGCGGGCCCTCCGCGACCCGGCGCTGGATCTCGCTCGCGGGCGGAGCTTCCGCCGCCTTTTTCTTCAAACGCATCACCAGAAGTGCAAGCTTCTCGGGCGAGATTTCAGTAGCCTTCTGGCTGGGTCTTTCGCTGCTCATCTTTTTCGTCCGTTGACAAACCCGGCCGGTGATCCGGGTAAGGAGATCCCAGGGTGCAGGGGCATCCAACCCCTAGAGTGACGGCGGGAACCCAATGCGGGACACGATTCCGCAATTCCTTTGTATTGTTAGCCTTGGTCAAAAAGCTTGGATTTCCGGGGATGTCCCTCTTCGGGGATCGAAAGTCACTCTAGAGGGCAGAGGTGTAGTGAGAAACGTTCGATTCATGACCGGCCCCGAAAGCGCCATCTCCGAGCCGTGCCCCGAGACCGTGACCGGCGTTGGGACACCCGCGCCCGGCGAGCCGCTGCCGGTCTCCCCGGCGCAGGAGCGGCTGTGGTTTCTCGCGCGCCTGCATCCCGGCACCACGGCCTACGACGAGCTCCACGAGATCCGGCTGCGCGGCAGCCTGGAGGAGGCGGCCCTGGCCGCGGCGCTCGGCGAGATCGTCCACCGCCACGAGGTGCTGCGCACGGTCTTCCGCGAGCACGACGGCGAGCCCGTCCAGCCCCTTCAGATCATCCAGATAATCCAGCCCTGGTCCAGGGTACCGCTGCCGCGGGTCGACCTCGCGGGCCTGCCGGAGGCGGCGCGGGACGAGGCGGCACGGTTCGCGCTCCAGTCCGCCCTGCGCCCGTTCGACCTGCAGCGCGGTCCGCTGCTGCGCGCCCTGCTCCTGCGCCTGAGCGCCGCGGAGCACGTGCTCCTCCTCCAGGTCCACTCCATCGCCACCGACGCCGCGTCGAGCGAGGTGCTCCACCGCGAGCTGGCCGCGCTGTACCGCCGCTTTGCCGCAGAGCTCCCCCGCCCAAGGCCCTCATCACCCCGGCCCTCTTCTCCCGTCCCCTCCCATCCCCCCTCACCGGGAGAAGAGGGAGAACAGCCAGACAATCCCAGCGGGGTACCCCTCTCCCGGGGAGGGGGATGGGGTGGTCGGGAGAGGGG
Organism: Thermoanaerobaculaceae bacterium; assembly: GCA_963712665.1. Taxonomy (GTDB): domain Bacteria; phylum Acidobacteriota; class Thermoanaerobaculia; order Multivoradales; family UBA5704; genus DATARR01. The sequence continues at coordinate 9,475 of CAVQIV010000004.1, forward strand.
CAGGGGTGAGGGTCTTGGGAGGGGGCCGCTCCAGTACGCCGATTTCGCGCTCTGGCAGCGGCAGTGGCTTAGCGGTCCGGAAGCGGCCGCGCAGCTCGCGGCCTGGAGCCGCCGCCTCGCCGGTCTGCCGGCCGTGCTGGAGCTGCCGGCTGACCGTCCCCGGGCCGCGGCGCAGAGCTTGCGCGGCGCGGTCGAGCGGCTGGAGGTCACCCCGGCCATGGAGGAGCCGCTCGAAGCGCTCGGGCACCAGGTGGGGGCCACCTTCTTCATGACCCTGCTCGCCGCCTTCCAGACGCTGCTGCACCGCATCACCGGCCGCGACGACCTGGTGGTGGGAACGCTGGCGGCGAACCGCAGCCGGCCGGAGCTCCAGGGGCTGATCGGCCCCATCGCCAACCGCCTCGCCCTGCGCGCGGACCTCGCGGGCGACCCCCCGTTCGTCACCGCCCTCGGCCAGGTGCGCGAGGCCGCGCTCTTCGCCTATGCCCACCAGGACCTCCCCTTCGAGCGGCTGGTGGCGGAGCTGGCGCCCGAGCACGATGCCCTCCCCGTCGGCCATGTCGCCCTGGCGCCGATTTTCCAGGTCCTGTTCGCGCTGGCCGAGACGCCGCCCCCGCCGCTGGACCTCGGTCCGGACCTCCACGGCGAGGTGCAGGAGGCGCACAACGGGGCGGCCCAGCTCGACCTCTCGCTCCGCTTGAGCCGGCACGCCGAGGGGCTGACGGCAAGCCTCGAATACGCCAGCGACCTCTTCGACCAGGCCACCGCCGTGCGTTTGCTGGCACTGTGGCGGGCCTTGCTGGAGGGGATCGCCGCCGCGCCCGAGGCGAGGCTCTCCGAGCTGCCGCTGCTGTCTCCAGCCGAGCGCGAGCAGGTGCTCTGCCAGTGGAACCAGACCACCACCCCCATCCCAGACCTGCCCCTCCTCCGCCGGTTCGAGGCGCACGCCCGGCACGCGCCCGAGTCGCTCGCGGTCTCCTGGGGCGCCCGGGGTGAAGACCAGCGCATCACCTACGGCGAGCTCGACCGCCGGGCCAGCCGGCTGGCTGGCCACCTGCGCCGGCTCGGCGTGGGGCCGGAGAGCGTCGTGGCGGTCCTCTGCGAACGCTCGGCCGAGCTGGTTCTCGCCGTGCTCGCCACGGCCAAGGCCGGCGGCGCCTGGCTGCCCATCGATCCGACCTATCCGGAAGAGCGGATCGCCACCATGCTGCGCGACTCCGGCGCCACCGCCCTGTTGACCGCCGCCGTGTCGAAAATCCCGCCGGAGCTGCCGTTCCTCCCCGAGTGCGTGCTGCGCCTGAGCGCTCGGGCTCCGGAGGACGAGGACGAGATGCCCGAGGCCATGGATCCGCATCCGGATCACTTGGCCTACGTGGTCTACACCTCGGGCTCGACCGGCACCCCGAAAGGCATCGAGGTCCGGCAGCGCGGGCTCGCCAATCTGGTCTCCTGGTACCTGCGGACCTACGCCCTGGGCCCGGCGGACCGTTCGGCGCTGATCGCCGGCCCGAGCTTCGACGCCTCCGTGTTCGAGATGTGGCCGGCGCTCGCCGCCGGGGCGGCGCTCTGCGTGCCGCCGGCCGAGACCATCCTCTCGCCCCCCGCGCTGCTCGCCTGGCTGGCCGGCAACGGAGTCACCGTCGCCTTCCTGCCCACTCCCCTGGCCGAGGCGGTGCTCGCCGAGCCCGCGCTGCGCGACGGGCAGACCCCGGAGCTGACCCCGGAGCTGTCGCTGCGCCTGCTGTTGACCGGCGGCGACCGGCTGGTGCGGCGGCCGGCGCCGGGCCTGCCGTTCGCCCTGGCGAACCACTACGGCCCGGCGGAGAACACCGTGGTGACCACCGCCGGGATCGTCGCCGCCACCGGCGGCACGAGCGGCCGCCTGCCCGACATCGGCATCGCCATCGACAACACGCGGGTCTACCTCCTCGACCGCACCCTGCGGCCCGTGCCGCTGGGGGTCTGGGGCGAGCTGTGCGCGGCGGGCGAAGGCCTCGCCCGCGGCTACCGCGACCGTCCCGATCTGACCGCCGAGCGGTTCGTCCCCAATCCGCTCGACGGCATTGCGGGCGACCGCCTCTATCGCACGGGCGACCTGGCGCGGCGTCTCCCCGACGGCACCCTCGAGTTCCTCGGCCGCATCGACCGCCAGGTCAAGATCCGCGGCATTCGCATCGAGCTGGGCGAGATCGAGGCCGTGCTGGCGGCGCAGCCCGAAATCGCCGCTGCCGCCATCGTGATGCGGGAGGACGCTCCGGGCTCCCGGCGGCTCGCCGGCTTCGTCGTCGCACCGGAGACCTCCAGCGAGGAGCTGCAGGCCCGGCTCGCCCGCCGGCTGCCCGCGGCCATGATCCCGTCGGTGTGGGTCTTCCTCGACGCCCTGCCGCTCACTCCCAACGGCAAGGTGGACCGCACGGCCCTCGCGCGGCTGCCGCTGCCGGAGCCCCAAACCTCCGCCAGCATCGAAGCGCCCCGGACTCCGGGCGAGCAGCTCCTCGCCGGCCTCTTCCGCGAGGTCCTGATGCTCGACCGGGAGGTGGGGTTGCGCGACGACTTCTTCAAGCTCGGCGGGCATTCGCTGCTGGTGTTCCAGCTCGCCGCGCGGATCCGCGCCGTGCTCGGGGTGGAGGTCGACCTGCGCGCGCTCTTCGAGCACCCGACGGTGGCCAGCCTGGACGCCTGGCTGGCGGACGCCTCCCACAGCGGGCACACGGCGACGACGATCGTCCCCGTTGCACGCGGCGCGGAAGCGCCCCTCTCCTTCGCCCAGCAGCGGCTCTGGTTCCTCGACCGCTTCGAGAGCGGCACCTCGCTCTACAACGTGCCGATCGTCTTCCACCTCGCGGGCGCCGGGCTCCGCCTCGGTCCGCTCGCCGGCGCCCTCGACGAGATCGTGCGCCGTCACGAGGCCCTGCGCACGGTCTTCCACGAGCCGGCAGGCGGCGAGCCCGTGCAGGTCGTCCAACCCTTCGTTCCCGCCGCTCTGCCGGTCGTCGACCTTTCAGGCCTGCGCGATGCCCCTAATGTCCAGAGCGCGGCGAGAGCGCTCGAAAGCGAGCTGGCGGAGCGGCCTTTCGATCTCGTCCAGGGACCGCTGCTGCGCTGCTGCCTCCTCCGCTTGAGCGCCGAGGAGCACCACCTGGTCGTCGCCATGCATCACATCGCGTCGGACGGCTGGTCGCTGGAGGTGATGGCGCGGGAAATCTCGGAGCTGTACCAGGCCTTCGCCCAAGGGCTCCCGTCACCGCTGCCGCCGCTGCCCATCCAGTACGCCGACTTCGCCCTCTGGCAGCGGCGCTGGCTGACCGCGGACGTCCTCAGCGCGGAGCTCGCCTGGTGGCGCGAGCGCCTCGACGGGCTTGCCCCCACCCTCGAGCTGCCGGCCGACCGGCCACGACCCGCCAGGCAGAGCTTCCGCGGCGACCGCCGCGACGCCCACGTCGAGCCCCGGGTGAGCGCCGGCCTCGCGGCGTTGAGCCGGCGCCATGGCGCCACCCTGTTCATGACCCTGGCGGCGGCCTTCTCCGCCCTCCTCTGCCGCTACACCGGCGCGGAGGACCTGGCCGTCGGCACGCCCATCGCCGGCCGCAACCGCGCCGAGACCACGGGTCTGATCGGCTTTTTCGTCAACACCCTCGTGCTCCGCACCTCCCTCTCCGGCGACCCGACGTTCCTCGAGCTCCTGGTGCGGGCCCGGACGACGGCGCTCGACGCCTTCGCCCACCAGGACCTGCCTTTCGAGCAGCTCGTCGCGGAGCTGGCGCCAGAGCGGGACCCCTCCCGCTCGCCCCTGTTCCAGGTGATGTTCGCCTTGTGGGAAAAGTCGCCCGACCTCCACCTGGCCCCCGGCCTGACGGGATCGACCGCCGAGCTTCCGACCGCGACCGCCAAGTGGGACTTGTTCCTCCAGGTTGCGCGGGAAGGGGACGAGCTGCGCCCCTCGGCCGAGTACGCCACCGACCTCTTCGACGCGGCGACCGTCGATCGCCTCCTGGGACATCTCGGCACGCTGCTCGCGGGCATCGTGGCAGCGCCCGAGACGCGGCTCTCCGAGCTGCCGCTGCTGGCCGGCGGCGAGAGCGAGCAGCTCCGGTCCTACGGGACCGGCGGCGAGCCCGTCCCGCTCTCCATCCCGACTCTGCTCGGGCTGTTCGAAGCCCAGGCCCGGCGCGCGCCGGAGGCGCTCGCGGTGTCCTGGAGCGCCCAGGGTGAAGACCACCGCATGACCTACGGCGAGCTCGACCGCCGGGCCAACCGCTTGGCCCATCGCCTGCGCCGGCTCGGAGTGCGGCCGGAAAGCCTGGTCGCCATCCTGCTCGAACGCTCAGCAGAGACGGTGATCGCGGTGGTCGCCACGGTCAAGGCCGGCGGTGCCTGGCTGCCGATCGATCCCGCCAATCCGGGCGAGCGGATCACCACCATGCTGCGCGACTCCGGCGCCACCGTCCTCCTCACCGTGGCGGCGCAGCTCGCCCGCGTGCCGGACCTGCCGCTCCCCGCCGAGCGAGTGCTGCGGCTGGATCGATTGGATGGAGACGGGGCGCCGCCGGAGCCCTTCGCCATCGATCCGGACCACCTCGCCTTCGTCATCTACACGTCGGGCTCCACCGGGGTTCCGAAAGGGGCCGCGCTCACCCATCGTGGGGTAGTCAACCTGGTCGCCTGGGACCATCGCACCTTCCAACGGCGCCCGGAGGACCGCGCCTCCCTCCTCGCCGGACCCGGGTTCGACGCCACCGTCTGGGAGATCTGGCCGGCGCTCGCGGCCGGGTGCTCGCTCCACGTGCCACGCCGGGAGACCGTCCTGTCCCCTGCCGCACTGCTCGCCTGGCTCGCCGCGGAGCGGATCACCCTATCCTTCCTCGCCACTCCGCTGGCCGAGGCTTTGCTGGAGGAGATGCAGGCCTCGCCAACCCCTCCGGGTCTGGCCCTGCGAGCGCTCCTGGCCGGCGGCGACCGGCTCGTCCGGCGCCCGCAGCCGGACCAGCCGTTCCTCCTGGTCAACGGCTACGGTCCCACGGAGACCACGGTGTTCGCCACCTCGGGGATCGTCGCTCCCACCGGTGCTCGCGCGCCCGATATCGGAAGCCCGCTCGACAATGCGCAGGTCTACCTGGTCGACCGTCATCTGCGGCCGGTGCCGGTGGGACTGCCCGGCGAGCTGTACATCGCCGGCGCGGGCCTCGGCCGCGGCTATCGCGGACGCCCCGAGCTGACCGCCGAGAGGTTCGTGCCTAACCCGCTGGCGACCCCGGAAGATACGCCGGGGCAGCGCATGTACCGCACGGGCGACCTGGCGCGCTGGCTGCCGGGTGGTGCGATCGAGTTCCTCGGCCGCATCGACCATCAGGTCAAGATCCGTGGCATCCGCATCGAGCTGGGCGAGATCGAGAGCGCGCTCACCGCCCAGCCGGAGGTCGGCGCCGCGGTGGTGATGGTGCGCCAGGACTCGACGGGCGACCGCCGCCTCGTCGCTTACGTCGTAGCCCCTGGAGGCATCGGCGTCGTCAGCGCGGGGGAGCTGCGCGAGCGGCTCGCCCGCCGTCTGCCCGCCGCCATGGTCCCGGCCTCCTGGGTCTTCCTCGACGCCCTGCCGCTCAACCCCAATGGCAAGCTCGATCGCCGGGCCCTGGAACGGATCGCGCCTCCGGAGCCGGAGGCCGACACCGACGACGATGCGCCGCGGACTCCGAGCGAGCAACTCCTGGCCGATCTCGTCCGCGAGGTTCTGAAGCTGCCGCAGGCGGTCAGATCGAACGACGACTTCTTCCACCTCGGCGGGCACTCCCTCCTGGTGGTGCAGCTCGCTTCGCGGGCCGCCGCCGTGTTCGGGGTCGACGTCGACATCCGCACCGTCTTCGACCACCCGACCGTGGCCGGCCTGGCCGGGTGGATCGACGATGCCATTCGCGGCGGCAGGCCGGCGACGGCGCCGCTCGTCCCCGTGGCACGCGGTGCGGAATCGCCGCTCTCCTTCGCGCAGCAGCGGCTCTGGTTCCTCGACCGCTTCGAGAGCGGCGGCACCGCGCTCTACAACGTGCCGGTGGCCATTCACCTCAGCGGCCCGGGGCTCTGCGTCGCCGCGCTCGCCGGCGCCCTCGACGAGGTCGTGCGCCGTCACGAGGCCCTGCGCACGGTGTTCCGGGAAACGGCCGACGGCGAGGTCGTGCAGGTCGTCCAGCCTGCTTTACCTGCAGGGACTGCAGCCGCCCTGCCGGTGGTGGACCTCTCGGCCCTGCCGGACGCCCGGACGCAGGCGGAGCGCATCGAGCGGGAGCTGGCGGACCGGCCGTTCGACCTGGCGCGCGGACCGCTGCTGCGCTGCCACCTCCTCCGCCTGGGCGACGAGCACCACCACCTGTTCGTCTCCATGCACCACATCGCGTCGGACGGCTGGTCGCTCGACGTGCTGGTGCGGGAGATGGCGGAGCTGTACCGGGCCTTCGCACAGGGGCTCCAGTCACCGCAGCCGCCACTGCCGCCGCTGCCCGTGCAGTACGCCGACTTCGCCCTCTGGCAGCGGCGCTGGCTTACCGGCGAGCTCGTGGCGGCGGAGCTCGCCTGGTGGCGCGAGCGCCTCGCCGGGCTCCCTCCCGCCCTTGAGCTGCCGGCGGACCGGCCGCGGCCCGCCAGGCCGAGCTTCCGCGGCGGCCTCCGCCACTCGCTCGTCGAGCCCCGGACCGGCGCCGGCCTCGCCGCGCTCAGCCGCCACCACGGCGCCACCCTGTTCATGACGCTGACGGCGGCCTTCTACACCCTCCTCTGCCGCTACACCGGCGAGGAGGACCTGGTCCTCGGCACGCCCATCGCCGGCCGCAGCCGCGCCGAGATCGAGGGCCTGATCGGCTTCTTCGTCAACACCCTCGTGCTGCGCACGTCCCTGGCCGGCGACGTGAGCTTTCTCGAGCTGCTGGCGCGGGTGCGGACGACGGCGCTGGATGCCTACGCGCACCAGGACCTGCCCTTCGAGCAGCTCGTCGCGGAGCTGACGCCGCAGCGGGACCTCGCTCACACGCCGCTGTTCCAGGTGTTCTTCGCCCTGCAGGAGAGCGACCTCCCCGGGCTGTCCCTGGGCCCGGGTCTCGCGGGACCGATGGTCGGGCTGCAGACCACGACCGCCAAGTTCGACCTGTCGCTCCATGCCTCCCGCCACGGCGACGAGCTGCGTTTCGCGGCCGAGTACGCCACCGACCTCTTCGACGCGGCGACCCTCGATCGCCTCCTGGCTCACCTCGGCATGCTGCTGGCCGGCATCGCAGCGGCGCCCAGAACGCCGCTCTCGCTGCTGCCGCTGCTGGCTGATGGCGAGCTCGAGCAGCTCCGGTCGGACTGGGCCGGCGCCGAGCCGGTGCCGCTGCCGGCGACCACTCTGCACGGGCTGTTCACGGCGCAGGCGGCGAGCGCTCCCGACGTCCTCGCCGTGGTCCACGGCTCCGCGGCGCTGACCTACGCCGAGCTCGCGGCGCGTTCCGCCCGTCTGGCCCAGCGGCTGCGCCGGCTCGGGGTGGGACCCGAAGTGGCGGTGGGAGTCTGCCTGTCGCGCACCCCCGATCTGGTCGTCGCCCTGCTGGCGGTGCTGCGCGCCGGCGGCTTCTACGTGCCCCTCGATCCGGCCTATCCCGCCGAACGGCTCGCCTACATGCTGGCGGACAGCGGCTGCCAGGTCGTGCTCACCGAGGCGGCGCTCGCGACAGCGCTGCCGCCCGCCTCCCTCCGGCTCCTGCGGCTCGACGACCCTGAGGACACCGCGGTCGAGACCGGAACGCAGGACGAGGCCAGCGCGGTGGGTGAGCCGCGGGTCTTGCCGCAGAACCTCGCCTATCTCATCTACACCTCGGGCTCCACCGGGCGGCCGAAGGCCGTGGCCATCGAGCACCGCAGCGCCGTGCTGATGGCCGGCTGGGCGCGGGAGGTCTTCTCCCCGGCGGAGCTCGCCGGCATGCTCGCCTCGACTTCGATCGCCTTCGACCTCTCCGTCTTCGAGATCTTTGCGCCGCTCGCCTGGGGAGGCACCCTGATCCTGGTGGAGAACGCCCTGGCGCTCCCCGCCCTCAAGGCTCCGGGAGCGCTGCCGGCGGGGGTCGAGGTGAGGCTCGTCAACACGGTGCCGTCCGCCGCCGCCGAGCTGCTCGGCGGTGACGGCCTGCCGGCGACGGTGGTCACCATCAACCTGGCCGGAGAGGCGCTGGCGCGGACGCTGGCGCAGCGGGCCTATCAGCGCCCGCAAACCGAGCGCCTCTACAACCTCTACGGGCCGTCGGAGGACACGACCTATTCGACCTTCGCGCTGATCGACCGCGCGCCGGAGCGCACGCCACCCATCGGCCGGCCGGTGGACGGGACGCGAGCCTACGTCCTCGACCGCCGGCTGGCAGCCGGTGCCGGCCGGCGTGCCGGGAGAGCTCTACCTGGCCGGCGGCGGCCTGGCCCGCGGCTATCTCGGCCGCCCGGAGCTCACGGCGGAGCGCTTCCTGCCCGACCCGCTGGCGGACACGCCCGGCGAGCGGATGTACCGGACGGGCGACCTCACCCTCCTGCGCGCCGGCGGCGAGCTCGAATACCTGGGCCGCATCGACCACCAGGTCAAGATCCGCGGCTTCCGCATCGAGCCGGGAGAGATCGAGGCGGCGCTCGCGGCCTACCCGGGGGTGGGACAGGCCGCGGTGCTGCCGCTGCCGGACGCCGCCGGTGGCAGCCGCCTGGTGGCCTACGTGACGGGGGAGGCCGGGGAAGCCGACGAGGCCGGATTGCGGGCCTTCCTGAAGGCGAGCCTGCCGGCGCACATGGTGCCGGCAGGCTGGGTCTTCCTCGACGCCCTGCCGCTGACCCCCAACGGCAAGCTGGACCGCCGGGCTCTCTCGCGTCTGGAGCCGGTCGCGACGAGAGAAGACGCGTTTCAGGCTCCACGCACGCCGTTGGAGGAGATGCTGGCGCAGATCTTCGCCGGCCTCCTGGGCGTGGCCGCGGTGGGAGTGGACGACGACTTCTTCAAGCTCGGCGGCCACTCCCTGCTGGCCATGCGCGTGATCTCGGAGCTGCGCCGCAGACTGGGCGTCGAGCTGCCCGTGCGCACCCTCTTCGAGAGCTCGACCGTGGCCCGCCTCGCCCTCGCCGTGGAGGCTGTCCGGGAGGACGCTCCAGCCGCCTTCCCCCAGGGCGTGGCGCTGCCGCCCGCCAGCCGGGGGCTGCTCTCTTTCGCTCAGCAGCGCCTGTGGTTCCTCGACCAGCTCACCCCCGGCTCGCACGCCTACAACCTCCCCTTCCCGCTGCGCCTGGAGGGGCGTCTGGAGCCCCGGGCGCTGGCTGCCGCCCTGAGCGAGATCGTGCGCCGGCACGAGGTGCTGCGCACCACCTACGCCATGACCGGCGGGGAGCCCTACCAGGTCGTCCATCCGGCCCGCCCCCTGTCCCTGCCGCTGGTGGACCTCACGGCCCTGCCCGGGGAGACGGGGCAGGCCGAGGCGCTGCGCCTGGCCGCAGCGGATGCCTTGCATCCCTTCGACCTGGCGGCGGGCCCCGTGCTCCGGGCCGCGCTCGTACGGTACGGCCCGGCGGCGCACGTGCTCCTCTGCTGCGTCCATCACATCGCCTTCGACGGCTGGTCGGCGGGGCTCTTCCTGGCCGAGCTGGCGGCGCTCTACGAGGCCGTCGCCGCGGGCCGTGGATCGCCGCTGCCGGAGCTCCCCTGGCAATACGCGGACTTCGCCGCCTGGCAGCGGAGCTGGCTCACGGGCGAGGTCTACGCGCGGCAGCTCGCCTTCTGGCGCCGCACGCTGGAGAACGCCCCGGCGGTCCTGGAGCTGCCTGCCGACCACCCGCGGCCGCCGGTGCAGAGCCTGCGCGGTGAGATCTTGCAGTCTCCCTTGACGGCGGCGACGACGCCGGCCCTGCGGGCGCTGGCAGGGGAGCGGAGCCAGACCCTGTTCATGCTCCTGCTGGCCGGTTTCCAGGCCCTTCTCCAGCGCTATACCGGACAGGACGACCTGCTGGTGGGCACCCCCGTGGCCGGTCGCCACCATGCCGACGTCGAAGGCCTGATCGGCTTCTTCGTCAACACCCTGGAGCTGCGGGGAGACCTGACGGGAGACCCGTCCTTCGACGAGCTGCTGGCGCGGACCCGGGAGACCTGTCTGGCCGCCTTCGCCCACCAGGACCTGCCGTTCGAGGTGCTGGTGGAGGAGCTGCGCCCCGAGCGGGACATGTCGCGCTCGCCCCTGGTGCAGGTGATGCTGGTGCTGCAGAACGGCCAGCACCAGAGCCCACGTCCGGCGGGCCTCCGGCTGGTCCCCATGGACGCGGAGGCTCCATGTCTCCAAGCTCGACCTCACCCTGGGAGCCGTGGAAGAGGGCGACGGTCTGCTGCTGAGCTTCGAGTACGCCACGGACCTGTTCGAGGCGGCGACGATCGAGCGGCTGGCCGGTCATTTCCAGACCCTGCTCGCCGGCGCCGTGGCGGCGCCCGGCCGGCGGCTGTCGGAGCTGCCGCTGCTGACCGCTGGTGAACGGCAGCAGCTCGCCGCCTGGAACGCCACCTTCGAGCCGCGGCCCGCGGGCGCCACCCTGCACGGCCTGTTCGCGGCCCAGGCCGCACGCACGCCGGACGCCGTGGCGGTGATCGCCGCGGCAGGGACCCTGACCTACCGTGAGCTGGACGCGCGCTCCGACCGGCTGGCGCGGCGTCTCGTGGCGATGGGGGCCGGGATCGACTCCCGGGTGGGCCTCTTCCTGGAGCGCTCGCTGGAGATGGTGGTGGCCCTGCTGGGCGTGCTCAAGGCCGGAGCGGCCTACGTCCCCCTCGATCCGGACTATCCGGCCGAGAGGGTGGCCACCATGCTGGACGAGGCGCACATGGTGGCGGTGCTCGCAGAGGAGCGGCTCGCGGACCGGCTGCCCGCGGGCACGCCAACCCTCTGGCTGGCAGGAGACTGGGCCCGGGAGGAGGGGCGATGATCTGCCGGCGCTGCCCGCCTCCGTACCCGAGGAGGCCGCGGCCTACCTGATCTTCACCTCCGGCTCGACCGGACGGCCGAAGGCGACGATGGTGCCGCACCGGGCGATCGTCAATCACATGCTGTGGATGCAGGCGGAATTCCCTCTGGGACCTGCGGACCGGGTGCTGCAGAAGACGGCGTTCAGCTTCGACGCTTCGGTGTGGGAGCTGTGGGCGCCGCTGCTGGCGGGCGCGACGCTGGTGATGGCCCGGCCGGGAGAGCACCGGGAGCCGGCGATGCTGATCCGCAGCATCCGCGAGCACGGCGTGACGGTGGTGCAGGCTGTACCGTCGCTGCTGCGGGCGCTGCTGGAGGAGGGTCAGCTCGGAGAGTGCCGGAGCCTGCGGCGGGTCTTCTGCGGCGGCGAGGCGCTGGGTGCCGACGTGCAGACCGCCTTCTTCGCGACCTTCTTCAAAACGACGGAGGCGGAGCTGATCAACCTCTACGGTCCGACGGAGACGACGGTGGAGGTCACCTTCTGGCGCTGCGAGCGCGCGCGGGCGTCGCGGCCGGCGCTGCTCGGAGGGCCTATCCCGAACGCCCGCCTGCACGTGCTCGGGCCCCGGCTGGAGCCCTGTCCCGTGGGAGTGCCGGGGGAGCTCTTCGTGGGCGGAGTGCCGGTGTCGCGCGGCTATTTCCTGCGGAGTGGAGAGACGGCGGCGAGCTTCCTGCCGGACCCGTTCGCCGCCGCGCCGGGCGAGCGGCTCTACCGCACGGGCGATCGGGTACGCCGCCGTCCGGACGGCTTGCTGGAGTACCTGGGCCGTGCGGACCACCAGGTCAAGGTCCGCGGCTTCCGCATCGAGCTGGGGGAGGTCGAGGCCGCCATCGCCGCTCATCCTGGCGTCCGGGCGGTGGCGGCAATGGTGCGCGAGGACGAGCCGGGCGACCGCCGGCTCGTCGCCTACGTGGTGGCGGACGGCGAGGAGGCCGGGTTGCGGGCCTTCCTGAAGGAGAGATTGCCGGAGCACATGGCGCCCACGGCCTGGGTCTTCCTCGACACCCTGCCGCTCACTCCCAACGGCAAGGTCGATCTCCGCGCCCTCCCCGCCCCGGCTCCCGGGGCCTCAGCCGGGCACGAGCACGTCGCCCCGCGCACGCATCTCGAAGAGCGGGTCGCCGGCCTGTGGCGGAGCGTGCTGAAGGTCGACCGGGTGGGGATCCACGACAGCTTCTGGGAGCTCGGCGGCCATTCTCTCCTGGCGACCCGCCTCGCCTACCGGGTACGCGAGAGCTTCGGGGTCGAGTTGCCGGTGCGCACCCTCTTCGAGCACCCCACCCTGGCCGGCTACGCGGCGGCAATCGCGGAGGCGTTGCAGCGGCCCGGCGCGCGCGCGGAGCGCATGACCCGCAGGACGGGCAGCGGCCCGGCCCCCCTCTCTCATCCGCAGCAGCGGCTCTGGTTCCTCGACCGCCTGCAGCCGGGCCTCGCGGTCTACAACCTGCCCGTCCTGTTCGGCATCGCGGGCCCGCTGGCGGCGGATTCGCTCGCCGCGGCGCTCTCCGAGATCGTGCGCCGCCACGACGTGCTGCGCACCACCTTCGCGGTGGACGCAGAGAGCGGGGATCCCGTACAAGTGGTGGCCGCTCCCGCCCCCTGGCTGCTGCCGCGCGTGGATCTCGCGGGCCTGCCCGCCCCGCTCGGCGCGGCGGAAGCGGACCGCCTGCTCGCCGCCGAGCGTCGCCTGCCCTTCGACCTGGCCCGCGGCCCCCTCCTGCGCTCACTGCTGGTGCGCCTCGAGCCCCAGGACCACCGGCTGGCGCTCACCATGCACCACATCATCTCGGACGGCTGGTCGATCGGCGTGCTGCGGCGCGAGCTCCAGACCCTCTACGGCGCTGCGGTGAGGGACCTGCCGTCGCCGCTGCCGGAGCTGGCCGTGCAGTACGCGGACTTCTCGGTCTGGCAGCGAGACTGGCTCGCGGATGGCGAATGGGAGGCGCAGCTCGCCTGGTGGCGGCAGACCCTGGCCGGTGCTCCTCCCACCCTCGACCTGCCCACCGACCGTCCACGCCCTGCCGTGCAGAGCCTGCGCGGCGACCTCGCGGCGCTACCCCTCGGCGCGGAGCTCTCGGCGGCGGTGGCGCAGCTTGGCTGGCACCGGCGGACGACCCCGTTCATGACCCTGCTGGCCGCGTTCGCGGCGCTCCTCTACCGCTACACCGGCCAGGAGGATCTGTGGGTGGGCACGCCGATCGCCAACCGCCGGCACGCCGAGACGGAGGATCTGCTGGGGTTCTTCGTCAACACCCTCGTGCTGCGCCTCGACGCGAGCGGCGATCCCAGCTTCGACGAGCTCCTCGGCCGCGTCCGCGAAACGGCGCTCGCCGCCTACGATCATCAGGACCTGCCGTTCGAAAGGCTGGTCGAGGAGCTGGCGCCGGTGCGCGACCTGTCGCGCAGCCCTCTGTTCCAGGTCCTGTTCGCCGCCGACAGCGAGCGCGCCACGCCGGCCGAGCTGGCGCCGGGCGTGATTCTGGAGGCCCTCCCCGTGGACCTCGGCACCGCCAAGTTCGACCTCACGCTGGCGGTGGAGCCGGGGCCGGAGGGGCTCGAAGCGGTCGTGGAATGGGCGACCGACCTGTTCGACACGGCCACCATACGGCGCCTGCTGTCGCACTTCCATTCGCTGCTCACGGCGGCTGCCGGCAACCCGGCGACGCCCATCAGCGAGCTGCCGTTGCTCACCGCCGGGGAGCGGGAGGAGGTCGTCGCCTTGGGCCGGCACGCCGCGGTCCCCATCCTGGAGACGCCGGTCCAGCAGTTGTTCGAGACGCACGCGCGACGCGCGCCGGAGGCGCTCGCGGTGTCCTGGAGCGGCGGCAGCATGACCTACGGCGAGCTCGACCGCCGGGCCAACCAGTTGGCCCATCGCCTGCGCCGGCTCGGTGTGCGGCCGGAAAGCCTGGTCGCCATCCTGCTCGAACGCTCGGCGGAGACGGTGATCGCGGTGGTCGCCACGGTCAAGGCCGGCGGTGCCTGGCTGCCGATCGATCCCGCCAATCCCGGCGAGCGGATCACCACCATGCTGCGCGACTCCGGCGCCACCGTCCTCCTCACCGTGGCCACGCAGCTCGACCGCCTGACGGACCTGCCCCTCCCCCCGAGCGGGCGCTGCGGGTGCTGCGGCTGGACGGGGAAGGATTCCCCGGCGAGAGCTCAGAGCCGCCGCCGCCCTTCACCCTCGATCCGGACCACCTCGCCTACGTCATCTACACCTCGGGCTCGACCGGCACCCCGAAGGGCGCCGCGCTCCCCTGGCGTGGGCTGACCAACCTGGTGAGCTGGGACCTCGGCACCTTCGGGCGGGGTCCGCAGGACCGGGCACCTCTGCTCTCCGGCCCCGGCTTCGACGCCTCGGTGTGGGAGATCTGGGTGACGCTCGCGGCCGGGGCCTCGCTCCACGTGCCCACCAGGGAGACCCTCCTCTCGCCTCCGGCATTCCTCGCCTGGCTCGTGGCGGAGCGCATCACCCTCATCTTCCTCGCCACTCCCCTGGGCGTGGCCCTGCTGGAGGAGATCGAAGCCTCGCCGCAGCCGCCGGCTCTCGCCCTGCGCACGCTGCTGACCGGCGGCGAGCGGCTCGCCCGGCGCCCAGGGCCGGAGATCGGGTTCCCGGTGTTCAACATCTACGGCCCCACGGAGACCACGGTCTACGCCACCTTGGGGGTCATCACCCTCACGGGCACCCGCACGCCCCACATCGGCAGGCCCCTCGACAACACGCGGGTCCATCTCGTCGACCGCCACCTGCGGCCGGTGCCCGTGGGGCTGCCGGGCGAGCTGTGCATCGCCGGCATGGGCCTCGCCCGCGGCTATCTCGGGCGCCCCGAGCTGACGGCCGAGCGGTTCGTGCCCAACCCGCTGGCGACCCCGGAAGATACGCCGGGGGGGCGCATGTACCGCACGGGCGATCTCGCGCGCTGGCTCCCCGGCGGCGACATCGAGTTCCTCGGCCGCATCGACCACCAGGTCAAGATCCGCGGCATCCGCATCGAGCTGGGTGAGATCGAGAGCGCGCTCGCCGCCCAGCCGGAGGTCACCGCCGCCGTGGTGACGATCCGCGAGGACGAGACCGGCGACCGCTACCTCGTCGCTTATGTGGTGGCCCCTGGAGGCACCAGCGTTGTCAGCCCGGGAGAGTTGCGCGAGCGGCTCGCCCGCCGTCTGCCCGCTGCCATGGTCCCCGCCGCCTGGGTCTTCCTGGACGCTCTGCCGCTCACCCCCAACGGTAAGCTCGACCGCCGCGCTCTGCCCGACCCCGAGCCGCTCCGCGCCGAGCGGGAATTCGTTGCACCGCGCACGCCTCTCGAGGAGCAGGTCGCCGCCATCTGGCGCACCGTGCTGAAGCTCGACCGCGTGGGGATGGACGACAATTTCTGGGATCTGGGGGGCCACTCCCTGATCGCCACCAAAGTGCTGGCGCGCGTGCGCGACGCCTTTGGCGTCGACCTGCCGCTCCAGTTGCTGTTTGCCACGCCCCAGCTCGCGGAGTTCGCCGCCGCCGTGGGCCAGAGCGTGCTCGCCTCCCAGGCCGACGACGCGGCAGACCTCCTCTCCGAGCTCGACGGCCTCTCCGAAGAGGAGATCCGGGCGTTGCTCGCCGGCGAAGCCGGGGCTGTGGAGGAGCTCACCTGAGAACGGATCGATCCATGCTACGCTCCGCACCCGTAGAGAGGATCCTTCGCTGATGGCACGTCTGCGCGTCCTGTTCGTGGGTTGCAGCCTGACCTACTCCAACGACATGCCCACCCTCGTGCAGGCCCTGGCGCGGTCGGCGGGGGAGAGTCTGGAGGTCGCCCAGGCCACCCGCGGCGGCGCGAACCTCGCAGACCACTGGCGGCATGGCGGAGCGTTGAGCCAGATCAAGGCCGGAGGCTGGGATTTCGTGGTCTTGCAGCAGGGCCCTTCGTCGACGCCCGAGAACCGCGAGAACCTGCGGCGCTGGACCCAGCGCTTCGCCGAGCCCATTCGCAAGGCGGGCGCGCGGCCGGCGCTCACCATGGTCTGGCCCACCCTGGACCGCTTCCGCTTCTTAGACGAGGTCCGCAGCTCCTACACCCTGGCGGCCGAAGACGTGGACGGCATGCTCTTCCCGGCCGGCGAGGCCTGGCGGGCGGTGTTGCGGCGGGACCCGAAGGTGACTCTCTACCGGCGGGACGGCTTCCACCCCTCCCCCACCGGATCGCTCACCGTGGCCCTGTCGATCTTCGGCATTCTCTACGGCCGGTCACCCGTGGGGCTGCCGGCGCGGGGCTTCGCCAAGGTCAAGGTACCGCCGGCCCTCACGCTCCTCCTGCAGGAAGCCGCGGCCGAGGCGAACGAGCAGTTCGGAAGACGTTGACACAGAACCGACGACCTATGGGAGACTGGCACATGACGATTCGCAGCCACCGGACATCCATTGCGGGCGCAGTCTCGCGCCTCGTGATCCTCTTCGCATTGCTGCTTGCCTGCACCGGCACGTCCATGGCGCAATGGGTCCTGGCGAGCCCTCCGAGCCCTCCCAAGAACATGCGCGTCCTTTTCATCGGCAACAGCCTGACCTCCACCAACGACCTGCCCCACATGGTGCAGGCGCTCGCCAAAGCCGCCGGCAAGACCATGACCGTCGACTCCGTCATCATCGGCGGCTCCAACCTCGAGGACCAATGGCAAGACGGCTCGGCGCAGCGGGCGATCGCACGCCAGAGATGGAACGTCGTCGTGATGCAGCAGGGTCCCTCGTCGCTGCCCGATAGCCGCGCCCACCTGCGGCATTGGACGAAGATGTTCGACGAGCTGATCCGCGACGCCGGCGCCCGGCCCGCCCTCTACATGGTCTGGCCGGAGCAGGAGCGAAGCTTCGCCTTCGACGACGTGCGCGAGTCGTACTCCCTCGCGGCGTCCGACGTCAACGGCATCTTCCTCCCCGCCGGCGAAGCCTTCCGCGCCGCCTGGCGGCGGGATCCCAAAGCGCAGCTCTTCGGCTCCGACGGTTTCCACCCCACGGCCAACGGCACCTACGCCGCGGCCCTGTCGATCTTCGGCGTGCTCTACCGTCAGGACCCCAAGGGGCTCCCATCGCGGCTCATCCTCGCCAATGGACAGGTCGTCGAGGTGAACCAAGCGCTGGCTACGGTCCTCCAGGACGCCGCCACGGAAGCGAACAATACGTACGGCAGGCCCTGAAGAGCCGCGGTCCCGTTCTCGGCGCCGAGGTCCCGTTACCTCGGCGCCGCGTCGCCTTCCCGCGACCGAAGTAGAGAGACCCTCCAGCGAAGCCCCCCTCCTGGGAGCGCTGGCGTCCCGCCGGCCCACTCTCCAGTGGCGATCGCTTCCACCGCGGTGGCGATGACTCCCACCGCGGTCACAGTCACTCCCGCCGCGGTCACAGTCACTCCCGCCGCGGTCACAGTCACTCCCGCCGCGGTCACAGTCACTCCAACCACGGTCGCAGTCGCTCCAACCGCGGTCGCAGCCGCTCCCACCGCGGTCGCAGTCGCTCCAACCGCGGTCACAGTCACTCCAACCACGGTCACAGTCACTCCAACCACGGTCGCAGTCTCTCCAACCGCGGTCGCAGTCACTCCAACCGCGGTCGCAGTCGCTCCAACCGCGGTCGCAGTCGCTCCCACCTTGGTGGGAGCCGCTCCCATTTTGGTGGGAGTCGTTCCCATTTTGGTGGGAGTCGTTCCCACCGCGGTGGCAGTGACTCGTATCCGCTACGCCGACCCGCAGAATCGATCTCAAGTGTCTGCGGAAGAGTCTCTACGGAGCAGAGCCTGCTCGATAGCCGCTAGCAGGTCGGCGGCGGAAACCGGCTTGCGCAGATAGCCCACGATGTCTGTTGCGAGGTCGCGGGCGAGCCCTTCGGGTACATCGCCGCCCGTGCAGACGATCGTCGGGATGTGCGCTCCTCTCGCCATGAGGTGACGCAGAAGCTCGAATCCGCTCATCTCCGGCATGTACATGTCCAGCAAGAGGCAGTCTATACAGGCGGGCCTGCTGTCCAGCGCTGCGAGGAGCTCCCTGCCGGAAGCATAGGCGGTCACGCTCAGGCCGAACGCTGTACAGAGGCGGCTGAGGCTGATGCGAACGGAGGGGTCGTCGTCGACGATTGCGACGGCGGCCCGCCGCGTGGCGACCAGCGTCGGGTCGCTCATGGATCGCGTGTTGCAGCGAGCCGCGGTAGGGGCGTGAGGTGTGGAGCACGGCTTGGCAGCTCCGCAGGAAGGAGGCAGTGCAGGGTCGCGCCGCCGCCGGTATTGTTTTCCGCCCAGAGGCGGCCGCCGTGCGCCGCGACGATCGTTTGCGAAATCGAGAGCCCGAGACCGAGCCCATCCGGCTTCGTGGTCACGAACGGCTCGAACAGGCGCTCGATGAGCTCCGGGGGGATGCCGGTCCCGTGGTCGCGGACGGCAAAGTGCACGCTGCCGGTCGCCTCGGTGCCGGCCGTGAAGACGAGCCGCCGGTCGGACACCGCCGTGGTGCTCATCGCCTCGCATCCGTTGAGAATGAGATTCAACAGCACCTGCTGCATCTGGACTCTGTCGCCGTAAAACGAGAGCCGGGCCGGCTCAACGACTGCCGTGGCGTTCACCTGCCGCGTCATCAGCTCGGAACGGGCCAGCTCCAGCACCTCCCCCACCAGCTCTCTGCCATCGATCGCTTGCAGTTGCCGGTCGCCGCGCCGGAGCAGCGCGCGAAGGCGATGGATCACGGCAGCGGCGCGTTGATCGTCAGCCGCAATATCCCGCAGGATGTCGTCCAGCTCCTCCAGGTCGGCGGGCTGGCGGTGAAGGAGCTGGCGTGCCGCCTCGGCGTTGCTGAGGATCGCGGTCAGCGGCTGGTTCAATTCGTGCGCGATGGCCCCGGAGAGCTGCCCCAACACGGCCACGCGCGCGAGGTGCGATAGCTCGCGGCGTTGCTCTTCGATCTCCCTCTGAGCCTGGCGGTGCGCGGTGACGTTGGAGCGCGTGACGACGGCACCTCCGTCGTATCGTTCGAGCGCCTCGACGCTCATGACGTAGACCTCTTGCCGGCTGTCGTGATCCTGCTCATATTCGATCTCGAAGCGCCGCCGGACGCGGCTGAGCACGCTCGTCACGCCGGCGAGCACGCCCGCGGCGAGGGCGTCTCCGTGCTCCGCGGCGGAGCGGCACGCTGCCAGGTAGTGCTCGCCGGCACGCACACGATGGAAAAGTGGCACCTTCGAGGTCTCCGCGTACCGCCGCCACGAATCATTCACCTCGAGCACGATTCCGTTCCCGTCGAGAATGGCCACATGATCCTGGAGCGACGCGAGAAGCGCGCTATGGAGCTGCACGATGGCTCGGCGCGCCGTGGCCAGGGCCGCGAGGCAGAGCACCGGCGCCGTGGTCAACAGCACGAACACCTGCAACGCGAAGATGTTGTCGTCGGGATCTGCGGCGAGAAAGGGTCCCGTGCCGCGATCCACACTCCCGATCGCCGCAAAGAAGACGGTCGTCAGCGCGAGGCTTGCCCCGCCCGCGTCGAACCGCACCGCCGCCCAGATCAGGACGGGGAGCGGAGCGTAGAGCATCAGCGCGTGATAGCGCCCGCCCAGGCTCCCCAGGAAAACGACCTCGCACGTCACACCCAGGGCGATCACCAGCAGCAACGCCTCCACGGCACGCTTGCGTTCGATGCGAAACCGGCCTCCCGCGGCCCACTCGAACAGGAGGAGGAGGGCAGGCAACATCGTCAGGCCCGTGAGCGCATTGGACACGAACCACCCGCTCCATGGACGCCAGTACGTCACCGCGGCGCCATGCAGCAGGACGTTCGCGGCGCCGAGGGTGGCGCCCACGGCGGGCGCCACCAACACAGCGCTGAGGATGAACAGCAACAGCGCGCGAAAACTGTCCAGGCGCGGCGGCCCGCCGAACAGCCAGCGCAGAAGCGCTGCCGCGGTCAGCGCCCGCGCAACGTTGGCAACATCGGCGAGCAACACCCACGACAGAGGCCACTGCGGCCAGTGGGTCACCAGGTGCGCGAGCGCGCCAGCGAGGATGTACCAGCCCCAGTGGCGCCGGCGAGAGACCACGAGCGCGGCGGTGAGGGCGGCATACGGCGGAAAGAGCACAGCAGCCCCGAGGTCCGGATACCGCAGCACCGAACCGATGGCATTGCCGATGAGGGCAATCGGCGCAAAGAGAAGCAACCCCACTCCCAGGGGAAGCATCGCTGCGCGAGCGCCAAGCGGCGTCTGTTCGCGCTTCTTTGTCATGGCCGGTCCCGCCGTGCCGGATTATACGCTGCGGGACAGCGCAGGGCTAAGATCCTGGCTACCGTAGCATCTCCGAGGCTGATTCCATGCACCCCATCCACCGTCTCCCCATCGTGGCCATCATCGGCTCCGGCGATCCGGACCACGGCAACCCGGAGCTGGCCGCGGCCGTGGGGCGTCTGATCGGAGAGATGGGCTTTCACCTCCTCACCGGCGGCGGGCGCGGGGTGATGGCGGACGCCTGCCGCGGCTTCACTTCGGTGCCGGAGCGTGCCGGCTTCGCCCTGGGGATCATCCCGCGCTCTCTCACCGGCGACGAAGCCAAGGACGGGTATCCCAACCCCTGGGTCGAGATCCCCATCCTCACCCACCTCGCCGGCCGCCTCGGTCCCGACGGCGAGGATAGTCGCAATCCCATCAACGTCCTCACGGCCTGGCGGATCGTCGCCCTTCCCGGCAGCGCAGGGACGCGGGCGGAGATCCGGCTGGCGCTGCGGTATGGGAAGCCGGTGCTGGCCGTCACGGACGAGACCCGGGACGAGGCGGGTTTCCTCGCCTTCCTGGGCGAGCTGCGGATGGAGCACCAGGCCGTGCGGCGGCAGGGAGACGGCTGGGACCTGGCGGCGGTGCGGCGGTTCCTTTCGTGACTCCCACCACCATCGTTTCCTTCTCGGCTCGAAGCTCGTCGGCTCTCGCGTGTCAGATCGCCGCTCCTGCTCGCGAAGACCGGAACAGGGGAGAGCGACCCAATTCCGGGACGCTCGAGAAAGGAGCGAATCTCATGATCAACAATCGTTGGGCTCGCAATGTGCTGGTGACATTGATCGGGCTTATTGTGGCTACAGGATGTGATTCAGAAGCGGCCCGCGTCGTCGTGGAGTACAAGCAGGTCGCGAACTTCTATGATTACCGGCTCGCGCCGGACTCGAGTGGCAGCCATGGCGCCGGCGACGGCATGTTCATCCTTTATAAGGTCAAGCAGATCAAGAATACCGGCTCTGCTGCCAAAAAGTTCGTGTTCGACGTGAACAAGGTAAGCACCCTCAAGGACCAGCTCGCTAACGAGACGGTGACCGACGCCAACATCTTGCTCGGCGGCCTGAACGTCACGACAGTGACCGTGAACGCAGGGCAGACTAAAAACGTGAACGGCTGCTTCATCAAGCAGGCGTCGACGTCCAACCCGAAGTCGCTCGTCATGGCGCAGGTGCCGGTGATCCATGAAGGCACCTCGGACCAGCCGGTGTCGATGAAGAACCTGGCCCCCAACGGCGGTGTTGCGGCCGTGGGAAATGCGCTACCCGGCCCGCTGCAATCGCTCTGCTCGAGTAGCTAGGCCTCCGGCCTTGTACCGCGTCGAAGCAAGAGTCTTTCCTTGGAGCGCCGGCGTCCTCGCCGGCGCTCTCGCGCCGAGTGCTCATCTGTCCCTCCTTCTCTCTTTGCCTTCGCTCGCGAGTTGGCTGTGCTCATTGCTGCGCGGGCTCGCCGCCCGGCTGCGTGGCCAGGAAGGCCTGCACGCCGGCATGAACCGTGGAAAAGAAGCGCTCCGTGCCGATTCTTTCGGCAACGCCGGTCCGTTGGAGCATCACGCGGAACAGCCCTTTGGCGCGTGCGATCGCCAGCACGGTGCCGCGTCGTGCGAGCTCGGTGCGGAGCGCCTCCAGCACCTCGGCCCCGGTGACGTCCAGGACGGGGACGGACTCGGCATTGAACAGCAGCCACTTCGGCGGCGTGCCGGCGGCGTCGCTGAGCGCGAGCACGCGGTCTTTGAAGTAGTCGGCGTTGAAGAACAGCAGCGAGGAGTCGAAGCGATAGATCAGCAGTCCGGGAATGGTCGTTCCATCCTCTCCTCCCACGCCATAGGCGTCGTGCTTTCCCTCGACTCTTCCGAGGACGGCGTCGTGCGGGCGGGAGGCCTGGCGCAGGAGCCGCAACAACGCGAGGCCCACCGCGACCAGGACTCCAGGCAGCACGCCGATCGTCATCACGCCGAGCATCGCCACGACCGCGTGGCGAAACTCCGGCTTGCTGACCCGGTAGTAGCCGCGCAGCGACGCGAAATCGAAGAGGCTCAGAGCGGACGAGATGAGGATCGCGGCGAGCACCGCGGTCGGCAGATAGGCGAGAGGCGCGGTGAGGAAGAGCAGGACCACCGCCATCGCCGCGGCGGCGACGAGGGCGGTCACCTGGGTCTTGCCGCCCGCCGAATCCGCCACCGCCGTGCGCGAATCCGCGCCGCTCACCACGAAGCCGCGGGTGAAGCCGGAAGCCAGGTCGCAGACGCCGAGGGCGATCATGTCCTGGTTGGCGTTGATCGTGTAACCGTTCTTGGCGGCGAAGCCACGCGCGGTCGTCATCATGCTGCAGAAGCTGACCAGGACGATGCCGCAGGCCCCGTCGATCAGCGGCCACAGATCGCTGGTCCTGAGCGCAGGGAGATGCGGCACGGGAAAGCCTGCCGGCACCGGGCCGACCACTGCGACACCCTGCCCGTCGAGGCCCAGCGCATAGACGGCGCCGATACCGAGCACGGCTGCCACCAACGGCGCCGGCGCTCGCGGCGCGAGGTGCTTGAAGGCCCGCA
Organism: Thermoanaerobaculaceae bacterium; assembly: GCA_963712665.1. Taxonomy (GTDB): domain Bacteria; phylum Acidobacteriota; class Thermoanaerobaculia; order Multivoradales; family UBA5704; genus DATARR01. Next base: position 32,283 of record CAVQIV010000004.1, read on the forward strand.
ACAGGACGAACAGCGCCAGGCCGACGGCGAGGGTTGCGACGTGGGTTTCATTGAGACGCGATGCCACTTGCGCCAGCGTACGGAAGAAACCGGCGGACGGGACGTGAAAGCCGAGCAGACCATCGAGCTGGCCGGCGATGATGCTGAGCGCGATCCCGTTCAGATAGCCGGTGAGGATGGGACGCGAGAGGAAGTTTGCGATCACGCCGAGGCCCGCGATGCCGCCCGCGATACACAGCAAGCCGGTGAAGAACGTGAGGGCGATGGACAGGTCCGCATAGCGCGCGGCGTCGCCGGCCGCCATGGGAGCCAGCGTCGCGGCCACGATGGCGCACGCGGCGGCGTCTGGATTGACGATCAACTGCCGTGACGAGCCGCAGAGGGCATACGCCACCAGGGGCAGGATGCACGAGTAGATGCCGACGACCGGCGGAAATCCCGCCAGGCGAGCGTACGCGATGCCGATGGGGAGGGCCACCGCCGCCACCGACACCCCTGCGATGACATCGATCGCGAGCCATTCACGGCGATAGGTGCGAAGGAGCCGGAGCCCCGGCATCATCACATGGGCTCCCCTTCGGGCGACTTCCGGCGTCCCAGCACGACCCGGCGATCAGCAGCGTACAGCTCCTCAAATGCACGCACCGGGAGGGGTGGGGAGAAGTGATACCCCTGGGCCATCTGCACGCCGGCCGCGCGCAGCCACTTCGCCTGGTAGGCCGACTCGACGCCCTCGGCGACGACCTGCAGGGATGGGGAGGTCTTGAGCAGTGAATGGAGCCCGGCCATCCAGTCGGGCGCCGGCTTGTCGGGGTCGAGTTGGGCGGTGACGTTGCGGTCGAGCTTGATCATGCTGAAGTCGCAGCGGGTCAGCAGCGCCAGGTTCGCACCGCTCAGCATCGTGTCGTCGAGGGCGACGCGCAAGCCGTACTTCGCCATCAGGTTCAGGGTCTCGAGCCCGAGCCGGTCCGGCACACCACGCTCGGTGATCTCGAGCACGATCTGTGTGACGCGAGAGTGCAGCCCGGAACGGATCGCGGCATACTCCAAGCCGCCGCGACCCAGGATCTCCGGGGGCACGTTGATGCTGATGTGCGCGTCGGCATGGGCGTCGAGCCATGCACCGAGCTCCGCGGCGACGGTCTCGATCACCCAATAGGTGATCCTCCCGGAGAGCGGCGTGTTTTCGATCAGCGGAATGAATGCGGCGGCGGGCAGCACGACGTTGCCGCGCCGCCAGCGGATCAGCGCTTCGGCGCCCACGCAGCGGGCGTCGGCGAGCGTCACGATCGGCTGGTACTCGAGGAGCAGGTCGCCGCGATCCAAGGCCGCCCGGAGGTCATCGAACATTGCCATGAGCCGGCATCCTTCCTATTGGCGCGACTGCGCCAGCGCTTGACGGGCCTTGCGCTGGGCCTCCTCCATCTCGAGCGTCAGCTTGTAGGCCACGTAGTATTTATAGACGTTGCGCACGTAGGTCGTGGTTTCGGCGCCGATCTTCTCGGCCACCACGATCTCGACGTTGTTGAACCACTTGTCGGGATCGAGCTGGCGCTTCACGGCTTCGCGGCGCATTTTCGCGATGTTGCCGGGGCCGGCGTTGTAGCTGGCGAAGGCGAACAGCGGCCGGTCGCTCGCGCTGAAATGCGCGTCTGGGAAGAACTTGGTCATGAGCTGATCGAGGTACTTCGCGCCGGCGTGGATGTTGGCCTCGGTGATGCGAATGTCGCCCACCTTCATTTCCGCGCCGGTGTCCGGCATCAGTTGCATCACGCCGATGGCGCCGACGTGGCTCTTCGCCTTCTGGTTGAGCTGAGATTCCTGGTAGCCCTGGGCCGTGAGCATCAGCGGGTCGAAGCGGTATTGCTTGCCGTAGCGGCGGAAAAGCGCCTGCATCTCCTCGAACCGCTTCCAGTCGGCCGACTGGGTCGGGTCCTTGATCTGCTTGACCCTGCGCATGGTCTGCGCCAGCCGGTACTCATAGCTCGCGTTCTTCTTGGCGACGTTGACGTAGAAGTCCTGGATCGCCGCCGCGAGCTGCGGGTTCCCTTTGCGGATGGCCCAACCGATCCGCCCCCCTTCGTGGACGGAGACGTCTTTGTGCACGACGATGCGCGGCAGGATCTGCGCCCAGATCTTCGCCTTCCAGTCGTCGACGACCAGGGCGTCGATCAGCCCGGCGTTGGCCATCTCCAGCATATCTTCGTCCTCGAGCGCCTCGGGAACGAGGCGGAGCACGACCTGCGGCCGTTTGGTCTGGCGGTTGCGCTGGTTGAGCGCCACCAGGCTCTCGTAGTAGCTCGACGACTTCCGCACGTGGACCGTCCTGCCGGCGAGCGCGTCCAGGGAGGCGAGGGGCTGGGCCTTGGCGCCGGTGACGACGACCTCCTTGACCTGGTAGTCGCCCTGTACCACGAAATCGACGAGGCGCTGGCGGTCCGGCGTGACGGTGAGATTGCCCGCAGCGACGTCGCCCAACCCGGCGGCGAGGCCTGGCAGCAGCTTGTCGCGGGTGGTCGGAATCAGGTAGAGGGTCAGCGGACGCTTGCCGGTCTTGTATTTCCGGTTGAGGTACTGCTCGAATTCGCGGGCTGCATCGGCGGTGAGCCCGCGCTCGCGCCCCTTGTCGGTGTAGAAGAGCGTCCGGCTGAAAGGCACCAGCACGCGGATCATCCGGCGGTCGAGCATCTTGTCGAGATCGCCGGTCCACGGCTGGTTCTTGAGCGACAGTTGGCGGGCCTCCGTGGAGGCCGCGGGCGCAGAGGCCGCGGGCGGGGTCGCGCCAGCGTTCGCGAGCAGCGGGCGCGGCGCGAAGAGGAGCGCGAGTGCGCCCACGACCGCGAACCGCTCCAGAGCCCGCCTGATCTTCTCGGCCATGCGATCCCCTCCCCACACAGCGTAGGGTGCGAAAACCGCGAGCGACAAGTTGGACCTTGGGCTTAGAAGCCGTGCCGGCTCATGACTCGAAGCGGAGGCCCTGGTCGTGCCGGGCACGGAAGAGGTAACGCAGGATGCGACGGGCCAGCTCGGCCGTGGCCTCTTCGCTCTCGGCGGCCTCTTGGAAAAGCCGCAAAGCGGCCAGAGCCTCCCGGTGCACCCCCTTGGACTCGAAAACCTTCTTCAGCTCCCGAGCCAGCACCTTGGCCTCGGCCGACCGTCCCTCCTCCAGCAGCAGCACCGCCTCTTCCAGCAGAGCCAGGGCCACATCGTAGGACATGTTTTTCCGGTTGAACTCCTGCCGGGCCTGCGCCAGAAGCCTTTGGGCCTCCTCTCTCCGACCCAGGCCGGCTGCAATGCGGCCCTCCAGCCATCCCAAGCGAATCAGATCCCAATGATCTCCAAGGTCCGTGGCGAGGGCGCGTATCTGTGGCACGAGCTCTGCGGCTTCGGCGTGGCGGCCACCATGGCAATACGCGGTCGCCAGGTTGAAGGCTAGGATGGTCCTCAGCCGCGGCTCAGCAGTGTGTTCAATCATTGGGGCAGCGCGCAGGAGAGTCTCGATCGCACGCTCGTACTCGCCCATGACCTCCAAGGTGTAACCCTGCATGACAAAGCGCACGCTCAGGGCTACGGCCCACGGCCACTGCTTGGTCGAGAAGAGCCAGGGCGTCAGCGAATCGGCGCTGAGCTCGACGCAACGAAGCTTCCAGGTCGAGCATCCTTCCCGGGTCGAGCAGCTTGAGAGGATCGGAGCCGGAGAGCCAGAGACGCTTCGCCGCGGTAAAGGCGGCATCCGCTGGCTCCAGCTCGCCCAGCACCCGCAGGGCGTTGGCGCGATGCCCGCCAGCATAGCCTTGCACACGACGGGGAAAACCCTCCGGCCCGCGCACCAACTCCGCAATCTCCACGGCGAGGCCAGCCCATGCCGCTGCCCGCTCGACGTCGCGCGAAGCCTCTCGAGCTGAGGCATGGCAGACCTTTTCACACAGGGCCCAGGTTTGAAGCTCCTCTTCCAGCCGGACCACCGCCAGCCGCTCCTCGGGAGGCAGCTCCGCCAGGCGCTCGAACAGCTCGGCGGCCCGCACGCGATCTTCAACTCGGGGGGCGCTCCCCGGAAGCGGCAGGGTCTCCAGCCGCTGGTAGCTCGCTCGCACGTGGGAGCGGAGGTCCTCGGCCAGCCCTTCCAGGAGATCCTCGGCGCTCCGGCCGCGCCGGCGGCGGGCCGCGCGGAGCGTCTCATAGTGGCAGAGGAGATCCTCCGCGTCCGCGGCCGTAATCCCGGCGCTCGCCGCCAGCCGCTCCAAGTAGTCCGGTCGGGCCAGGACCCTGCCCTGCTCGATCTGCCCGAGGAGCCCGGGATCGACGCCGATCTCCTCGCCGAGCTGCTCCTGGGTCTTGCCGGAGAGAGCGCGGAGCAGGCGCGCCTTCAGGTTCTCTCGTTTCATTCCTCCCTCCCCAAGAAAGTGGCGTAATTTCGCCGGCCGGGCACCTAAGATGGCGAGCGCGGTCCGCCCAGGCCATGGTGGCACGCGGCCGGTGCCGCAGCGGAGATCCTGATCCATGCGCCGCACACTCGTCGCCGTAACCCTCGCCTCATCCCTCGCGACTCTCCCAGCGGGCCGTTTCCTCCAGCCGCTCTGGGACCTCGTCTCTTCGCTCTGGGGCCAGCCGGCAACTGAAGGCTGTGGGTTGGACCCCAGCGGCCGGTGCCTGCCCCAATCTCACCCGACGCTCGATGAGGGCTGCGGGTTGGACCCCAACGGCCGGTGCAGCCCTGGCTCATGACTCGAAGCGGAGGTCCGGGTCGTGTCGGGCACGGAAGAGGTAGCGCAGGATTCGGCGGGCCAGCTCGGCCGTGGCCTCTTCGCGCAAGGCCGCTTCCTGGAATAGTCGAAGTGCGGCCAGGGCCTCCCGGTGGATCCCTTTGGATTCGAAGACTTTTTTCAGCCCCCGAGCCAGTACCTTGACCTCGGCGACTTGGCCCTCCTCCAGCAGCAGGGCCGCCTCTTCGAGTAGGGCAAGAGCCACGTCGAAGGACATGTTCTTCTGATCGAACTCCTGCCGGGCCTGCGCCAGAAGCCTCCGAGCCTCTACCCGCTGGCCCAGGCCGGCTGCGATCCGGCCCTCCAGCCATCCCAGGCGGATCAGGTCCCAATAGTCTCCCAGGTCCGTGGCGAGGGTGCGTATCTGCGGCACGAGCTCTGCGGCTTCCCTGTGGCGGCCGACGTGGCAATAGGCCGTTGCAAGGTTGAAGTCCAGGATGGTCCTCAGCCGCGGTTCGGAGGAAAGTTCGATCAATGAGGCGGCTCGTCGCAGGGTTTCTATCGCACGCGTGTACTCGCCCATGACCTCCAAGGTGTAACCCTTCATGATAAGAGCACGCTCCGGGCTGCGGCCCACAGTCGCGGCTTCATCGAGGCAGGCCAGGGCCTCCTCGAATCGGCGCTGTGCCCGCAGCAGCGACGCCTCCAAGTCCAGCATCCTTCCTGAATCGAGCAGCCCAAGGGGATCGTCTCCGGAGAGCCACAGCCGCTTCGCCGCGACGAAATCCGCCGCAGCCGGCTTCAGCTCGCCCTGGACCCGCAAGACGTTGGCGGCGAACCCGCCAGCGAAGCCCTGCACGCGGTGTTGCCAACCCTGCGGCCCGCGGACCCGGAGCGCGATCTCCCGGGCGATGCGTGCCCAGGCTGCCGCGCTCTCCAGGTCCCGCGACGCCTCTCTCACAGAAGCCTCGCAGACCCGCTCGCACAAGGCCCAGGTCTGGTACCGGTCGATCACGCGGACCACCGCCAGACGGATCGGCGGGGAAAGCTCCGCCAGACGGCGGAACAGCTCTTCTGCCTGCCGGCGGGCGGGGGCGACCTCGTGCGGCTCGGGGTAGCCCTCCTCCGCTGGGGCGGCGCGGGTGCGGCGGGCGGCCTCGGCGAGACCTTTCCGGGTCAGGCGCGCGGCGCCGCGGACCGCCTCTTCGATCTCCGCAAGCTCCTCGGTCGTCAAGTCCTCGGCGGAGGCGAGCGCTTGAAGCGACTCGATGCACGCCGCCACCACGCTGACCGCCGTGGGCGAGCAGGGGAGGGCGCTCAGCAGCCGCTCGAAGACTTCGTCCTTCATCTCGTCGCGCTGCCGCTTGCGCCGCAGGTGATGCGAAACGTTCCTCTCTTTCATGCCGCAGCGGGCGCCGATCTCCTTGAAGCTCAGGTCGTAATAGGCCGCGAGCATCTGGAGCAGCGTCTGCCGGAAGGTGAGCTTGTCCGCCATCGCAACGTCTCCCCGCTTGAGCGTCTTCCAAAGGGCTGAGTGCGCCGGGAGTCAGAAAAGGAGCCTCTTCCTCGTCTTTCTGGCCACGCGAAGTTACGCCCTTTCTGACGACGTGAGCTTGCCCGGCATTGATGGTGCCACCAGCCTCCCAGACTGACACGCCTGCCGGGCATTTATTCTGGCGCTGGAAATTCTAACACGCGGTCTTACGCCAATTCTTTAGTCTATGGACTCCAGGGGCGACGCCTTCTCCCAACATCTTGCTTCGTTACCAGACACGAGGAGGAGCTGTGCTGTCGCCAGTCATCCAGAGCCATCCCCACCCCCGCCAACTGAAGCGCTTCATGGCCGACGACCTACCCTGGTCTGAGGCGGCCCTGGTGATCCGCCACCTGCTGAAGGGCTGTCCGAAATGTGTCCGAGTGACCCGCCAGCTCTGGCGGTTCGGAGATGAGGCGCTCGCATCGATCCGCTGCCCTTCGCTTGCATCAAAGCAGCTCGGAAAAGAGGGGGCCTTACGTTCATGACTGAAGCCGCCGCCAAGGAGCAGCTTCGAGAGATCGCCGCCGAATTGGAAGCGATCCGATTACGCCTTCTGGGTGTCCATGTGAGCCTGCCGGTTCCGGCTGAGCCCGGCGAAGAGCAGGATGACGCAGTGACGCTGGGCTCGATGATCCAGTGCATTCTCAGCGACAGCCTGGAGCCCGCGATTCAGGATCTCAGGACGGCGGCCATGGCTTAGAAGCCGTGCCCGAAGAGGAGGTAGAGCTGCCGGTGGCTGCCTTCGGCCACGCCGTAGCCGAGATAGACAGGGCCGATCGGGGTTTCGTAGGCGGCCACGGCAGTGACGGCGAGGATCGGGTTGTCGACGAGGCCGGAGCTGGTCAACGCGGCGCGGCCCGCCTCGCCATAACCGCCGAGGTAGAGGCTCCTCCCCAGGCGATGGAGGTAGCCGAGACGGGCGACGCCGAAATTCTGCCCGCGCAGCTCCCGTTTCGCGAACCCGGAGAACGAGAACAGGCCGCCGAAGGCGAATTCGTCGAACACCGGTAGGTCGCTGCCCGGGCTCAAACCCCCTTCGAGCGTGCCGAACAGGGTATGGCGCCCGCGGGTGAAGAACTGGTTGAGCTTGACGCCTACCTTGGTGTATTCGACCTCGGCTCCCAGGGCGCTCAAGGACCGGAAGGCAATCAGGCGGAAGAGGCCGCCGTGATGCGGGATCTTGGCGTTGTCGAGCCGGTCGACCACGGCGGAGAGCTGCACGCCGCCGAGGTCGATCGTCCGGTCGAGGAATGGCTCGAAGTCCGGCGGCAGCTCGCCGGTCGCCGTGCTGGCCCGCTCCCACCGCCGCAGCACGCCGAGGCGCGTCTCGCCGAATTCACCGAAGGTATAGCCGAGGTCGGCCCCGAGACGGCCCTCGCGCACTTCGAGATCGGCGCGCTTGTCGCCGTCCACGAAGATGCCGGTCAACCGGTTTTCATATCCCGCGTGGACGGCCGCGAACCAGCCGGTCTTGAAAGTGAACGGTTGGTACAGCTCGGTCAGCACGTAACGGTCGCCGCCGATCTTCAGGGCCGTGGTCCATTCGGCGCCACGGCGATTGAGGCGCGTGGCGTTGAGCTTGGCGAGGAGGCCGAGGTCGTTGCGGCCGTCGGCATCGGCGTCCAGCTCGAGCCCGAAGCGGAGGTAGTTGGGGCCCCAGGTCTTGTCCCGCAAGCGGAAGATGGCGACGGTGCCGCCGCCCGGTTCGCCGGCGAGGTCGAAATCGACCGCCTCGAAGTCGCCGAGCCCGAAGATGCGGCCGAGGTCCTCCTCCACCACCGCGAGGTCGAGCGGCTGCCCGGGGGCCAGCCGGACGAGGCTCTGGAGCACGCGGGGATCGACCCGCGTCTCGCCTTCGAAGCGCACGGCGGTCACGGTGGGCAGCGGCGCGGCGGCCCGGCGCCGGGCCTCGCGCCATTGCCGGTATTCCTCTTCCGAGATGGAGAAGCGGGCGAGGTCGGCCGCCATGGCGTGCGCCTTGTCGACGCCGCGCTGGAGGACCTCGGGCGAGCGGTCGAAGGCCAGCATGCCGAAGCCGGTGACGTCGGGATCGATGACGAGGTCGGCCTGCTCGCGGCGCGGCTTCATGTTCGCGCGCGTGATCATGCCCACCGTTTGCGAGAGGATGCTGAACAGCGAGCTGCGCACCTGCTCGGTGGTGAGCAGGGGGTCGCCGACGTCGATGGCGATGACGATGTCGGCGCCCATGCTCCGGACCACGTCGACGGGGATGTTGTTGGAGATGCCGCCGTCGACCAGCAGCCGGCCGTCGATCTCGACGGCGGAGAAGGCGGAGGGGATCGCCATGCTGGCGCGCAACGCGCGGGCCAAGTCGCCCTGGCGCAGCACCACCATCTCGCCGGTCGAGATGTCGGTGGCCACGGCGCGGAAGGGGATCGGCAGCTCGTCGAAGTCGTTCACCGAGCGCACCGGCAGCGTCATCCGGCGCAGCAGGAAGCCGAGCTTCTGGCCGCTGCGCAGACCCGTGGGATAGCGCAGGCCGCCGCGCCCGATCCCCACCTCGAGGTCGGGGATGTAACGCAGGTCGTCGTCCTTGCGGCGAAAGGAGAGGCGCTCGCGGGAGGGTCGGTCTTGCAGGGCGTCGTTCCAGTCGATCGCCAGCACCGCCTGCTCGATCTCGCCTGGCGTCATGCCACTGGCATACAGGCCGCCGATGATCGATCCCATACTGGTGCCGGCGATGTAATCGACCGGGATGCGCAGCTCCTCGAAAACTTTGAGGACCCCGATGTGGGCGACACCCTTGGCGCCGCCGCCCGAAAAAGCGATGCCGATCTTCGGGCGGTCCCCGGCCCCGGCGGGGCTCGCGGCGAGCAGCAGGAGCAGGCCGGCCAGGACCGCGGAATGTCGGAGCCGGGTCACAGGAGGTTGAGCGCCGCGAAAGGGACCTTACGAGCCGGATGGATCACGAAGCACCTCCTTTCTGGGTTCGCGACGCTCGATATGATCCTTGAGGTCGAGCCGAGACTCGACGTCAATCTGAGAATAGAAACCGCCCGCGGCGCCGGACAATTGGACCTTGGTCCGACCCCCTCTGTCCCAGCCCTGGACCAAAGACCTACCGGCACTCGCCGCAAGTCCAATTGTGGCGCTCGGAACCGCCTCCCTATGCTGGCTCCATGGCCACGAATCTCCTCGACCTGGTCGGGAGCCAGCTCACCGGCGGCGTGGTGAGCCGGATCGCCGGGGTTCTCGGCGAGCCCGAGACCCGGACGCGGGCAGCCATCGACAACGCCCTGCCCGCGGTGCTCGCCGGTCTGGCCAACCGGGGCGCGACCCCCGAAGGGGCCGCCGCAGTGATGGACCTGTTGAAGAAAAATGGCCTCGATACGCGCGGCTTGACCCGCCTTGCGAGCGCAGTCCAGGAACCGGAGGGCATGGCGAGCCTTGTCAAGGCCGGCGGGCCGTTGCTGGAGGGGATCCTGGGACCGCACGTCGGCGCCGTGGCCCACTGGCTCTCCTCCGCCGCCGGGATTCCCAGAGCCGCCTCCGCTTCGCTCCTGAGCCTCCTTCTGCTCGTAGTCCTCGGCACGGCCCACCGCCTCCTCGGCGGTTCCCTGAACGCTGCGAGCCTGGCGAGCCTGTTGAACGAGCAGCGGGATTTTCTCCAGGAGAGCCTGCCGGACGGCCTCGCCAGCGCCCTCGTCTTCAGCGACTCCACGGCAGAGGCCCACGCGACGCGAGCAGAGCGGCCCGGCCCCACCTTCGGCCTGGAGCCCGCCATGGCCCGGCCGTCGTGGTTGCGGTGGGCGCTCCTCGTCCTGGCGATCCTGGTGCTCGTGCTGCTGTGGAAGGTCTTCTCCACGCCGCAAGAGGAGCCCGTGGCCCAGGACGCATCCGCGTCTGCAACGCTCCCTCCCGCGGTGCCCGCCCCCGTCCGTGCCGAGCTGGGCCCGTTCGTCGCGACGAAGCTGCCGAACGGCGTCGGGCTCAGGATCCCCTCGCATGGCGTGGAGAGCAAGCTGATCGCCTTCCTCGCGGACCCTGGCCGGAAGGTGGACGCGGCGACCGGGTTCAGCTTCGACCGGCTCGAGTTCGAGGGTGGCTCCCCGAGCCTCAAACTCTCCTCCCAGGAGCAGCTCCGCAACCTGGCCGCGATCCTCAAGGCCTATCCGCAGGTGAGCTTGAGGCTCGATGGCTACACGGTCGACACCGGCGACGAGGCTCACAACCGCGAGCTGTCCCGGGAGTGCGCGATCAGCACCCTGAACGAGATCGTGCAGCTCGGGATCGACCCTGAACGCCTCGATGCCGAAGGGCACGGCGAGCCCACCCCGGTGGCCGACGCCGCCCAGGAAGGGCAGGCGCGCCACCCCCGGATCGACGTCCGCGTGACGAAGAAGTGAAGCGGCGCTACGGCTTCGCTACGGCTTCACCTTGATCAGGTCGATGACCCGCCGCACGCCCTTGGTCTTGCCCGCGGTGTCGAGGGCGAGCTGCTTGCGGTTGGCGTCGGGCAGCGTGCCACGCAGGCTGACGACGCCGTCGGTGGCTTCGACCTCGATCTCTTTCGCCCATTTGCCGATCTCGTCGCCGAGCTCCCGCTTCACTCGCGACTCGAGCTTGGCGTCGGCGACCTCCTGCTCCACCGAGTGCGGCGTGGAGGGGGCGCCGGCGGGCGGTTTGATCTGCAGCCGGTTGTCCACCTTCTCGATGCCGTCGACGCTCTTCGCCACCTCCTCGGCGAGCTCCTGGGCAGCGCGCGTCGGCACCTCGCCGGTGAGGATCGCCGTGTCCCGGTCGACGCGGACCTTGATGCCAAGGGCGCTCTCGCCGCCCTTCTCGAGCATCAGGTCGCGAATCTCGAGCTCCTTGGCATAATTGGGATCCTGCTCGCCCTTCTGCTCGTGCTTCTGCTTCTGCGCGGCGGCAGCGGTGACAAGGGCGAAGACGAGGACGAATACGATCCATCCAGGGTTCTTCCTGACGTTGCGGGCTCTCTCAGACATCATCGTTCTCCTTTCGTCCGCTTCGGTGGGGATCTCCTTGCCGGCCCAATGGGCATCGGCCTCCACGTCCTCATCGGACACGTGGACGATTATTGGCGCCGGGCTTCAGAGGGAGGAATTGGACCTTGGTCCCACAGGGGGATCAAAGCCGGGGAGGAAAGGCCGGCAAGAAGGAGAGCCGGAGGGCTGCGCCGCCCTCAGCTCTCGCGGAAGGGAGCCGCCACCAGCCGGGCCTCATAGGCCATCTGGACCAGCCCGGCGAGCGAGCCGGCGTGCATCTTCTCCATGACGCGGGCACGGTGTACCTTGATCGTCTTCTCGCTCGTCCCCAGCTTGCTGGCGATCCGCTTGTTCGGCAGACCGGAGACGACGAGGCCGAAGACCTCACGCTCGCGGGGGGTGAGCACGTTGAGCTGGCGCTCGATCTCCTGCCGCCGGCCCCGCTCCCGGCGGGCGTCCAGCTCACGGTCGATGGCCTGGTGGATCGAGTCCAGGATCTCCTGGTCTTCGAAGGGCTTCTGGAGGAAGTTCACGGCTCCGGCCCGCATGGCGCGCACGCTCATTGGCACGGTACCGTGCCCGGTGATGAAGATCATGGGCGCGGTCCGGCCGGCAGCGGAAAGGCACTCCTGGAGATCGAGCCCGGAGAGCCCGGGCATCCGTACGTCGAGGACGACGCAGGAGGGACGGTCCGGCACGTCGTGATCCAGGAACTCCGCGGCCGACGGGAAGCTCTGGACCTCGAGCCCGACCGAGCGTACCAGTCTCTCCAGAGAGCTGCGGACCGAAGCGTCGTCGTCGAGGACGTAGACGATAGGAATGGACATCGTGGCGGACATCGTGGCGTACATCCGGCACCTCCGACTTGTCTGAGCCTGTGGGAAGAGGCTCGCACGCTCAATTCATAGTAATTTAGAGGCCTACCAAAAACTATTCTTCACAGACTTGGTCACTTGTCAATAGGGGGTCCCTCCTTTGGAGGTGACGGAACGACGTCAATTTCTCTCTCCCGGGACTCTGGCCCCTCCGGTGGGTAGTGGCGGAAGATCTCGCGGACCGCCTTGCGGATCGTCTCCTCCGAGACCTCACGGTCCACGGCCTTGCTGGCCTGGCCGCGCCAGACGAGCTTCCGGGAGCCGGAGTCGACGAGGTCGACCAGCAGCGTCCCCATGGGGAGGGTGAGGACGGCGGCTCGCGAGCTGCTCGCCCCGGTGGACCCCACGTCGTAACCCCACTGCTCGACCACCCGGTTCTCCTCCACCGTGACGTAGGTGGAGATGTACAGGTCGGGCGAGCCCGGCGTCGCCACCGGGCTCAGTCCCTTGAACGGGAGCTCCCGGTCGACGGCGGAATGGATCTGGCTCTCCAGAGAGGGGTTGCGGGCCGGCACCCCCTCGATCCAGGCATAGGTGCGGTAGCGGGAGAAGTCGGTGTCCTGGTCGTTCTGGGTCTCCACCGCGAGGCCAGCGCAGGACGGCAGCGCGATGAGCACCAGGGCCGCGAGCATGTGCCTCATGACACCCCCTCGTTGACGAGCCATCGCAAGAGCTAGCTCTTAGAGACTATTGCCCGGTGCGGAGGCGGTCCATTGGACTTTGGTCGTATCGGCGCGACGGCGGGCTAGATCCTAGGTCCAATTCCATCGCCCTCCCGGCGCCACGATAATCGAAACCAGCCCGGTTTTCCTCCTCGGGGCCCTCAGGAGGTTGCGATGCCAATGAGCCGTCGTGACATGGTTGGGCTGGTGGTGCTGCTCGTCGCGGTGCTCGCGACCCAGGGCGCCCTGGCTCAGGACGTGGGAGATTTCCCTTTCGACCGCTTCAGCTTCACCGTCGGCAGCTTCTATGAGACGACCGACGCCGATTTCCGTCTGGATGCCAGCACCAATCACATGGGCACGCCCATCAAGCTGGAGAAGGAACTGGGCCTCGATGACTCGGGCCAGCTCCTGCGGCTGGGCGTCGAGTGGCGCCCGTTCGAGCGCCACCAGTTCAGCGCCGGCTACTACGAGCTGTCCCGTAACGGCCGCCGGACCCTCGACCGCGACATCGAATTCGGGGACGTCGTATTCCCTGTCAACGCGTCCCTCGAAAGCGAATCGGATTTCCAGCTCGCCGAGCTCCTCTATACCTTCTGGGCGGTGAAGAAGCCGCGGGGGGGTTTGGGCCTCAGCCTCGGCGTGGCGGGGGTTTCGGTCGAGGCGCACCTCAAGGCCCAGGTGACCGTGCCGAATGGGGGCGGCACGGTCAGCCGGGACAAGAGAGCGTCGACCGACCTGCCGGTGCCCCTCCTGGGGATCGAGGGGCGTTATGCGCTGGGCACGCGCTGGCTGCTCGCCGGCGACGTGCGGGTCCTGCCCAGCGTGGAGATCGGGGACTACCAGGCGAGCGCTCTGCTGTACGGCGCGCGCCTGGAGTACCGGTTCTCCCGCCACTTCGGCCTGGGAGCCGCCTGGAACAGCTTCAACATCGACGCCGACGTCGACAAGGACAAGCTCCACGGCTCGCTCGACTTCACGATCGAAGGAGCGCAGGCCTTCCTGCGGGTCGCGCTGTGATCCGGGGTCGACCCGTCCTGCCAGCGAAGCCCCCCTCCTGGGACCGCTGGCGTCCCCGCCGGCCGACTCACTCCGCTTTTTTAAGGGTGGGAGAAAGAAAAGCCCCAAGGAACACCACCAGGGGGGCTGGCAGAGGGCCTCCAAACCTGGGGAGCCGGTGCCAAAACCGCCGCCGGCGACAGGAAGCCCAATCACTGGCACCTGACCGCTCATGCGCTCTTGACCGGTCTTATCCTCCACGTCCTCTATGCCGAGGAGGTGAAGACTTTGAGCTCCTGCGCACGCGTGCTCGCCCGCCCAGGCTCAGCGATTCGCGACACAGCGGATACGGGACACACCTCACCTGGGCTCCCGTTCCCATCCCGAGATCGCAACTCTCGCTCAGGGCATGCTCGACAAGGCCGACGAGGACGACGCCCTGGTCTTCGCAATCGGGGCTCGGCCCATTTTTGCGCGGAGGTTTCGGTACTACCAGGATCGAGAGTTTCGACGCAGGTCGTTTCTGCCGCCGCCCGAGGCGTCCGATTGCCTGCCTAAAGAGACCACCTGGGAACATCACGTAACGACACCCATTCCAAAGCTCGCGAACACACTCCCTCTAGCCAGCCGAATCCCTCGGAGACGCAGAGCTAGCACCCCATGAGTCAACCGATGGAGTCTCTTGCCGGCGCTTTGGCGGCCCTCCTCGAGGTACCCACCCTCACAGAGCACCTCCGCCGCACCGTGGAACTGGCTGAGACCCTCGGGCGTCCGACGCCTCAGAGGACCCTACCTCTTGGCGTGCGGCCCGACATCGGCCGGATCGCCGCTGCCCTGGCTCTCGCTCCCTCATTTGCTGAGCTAATGCGCTTTGCCGACCTCGTGGACTTCCGAGATCTCAACGAGGGTGAACTCGCCTACATCGAAGGCTTGTCTCTGAAGACCGTCCAGCGCTGGCGCACACAGGGGACCGGCCCCGAGTACCGTTGTGAGGCAGGCATTTCCTACCCTATCCGCTGGGTCTGGGAGTGGCGGGAGCGGGGACGGCAAAGGCTCACGGCCCAAAAGAAGACCCGCGGCCGCAGGGACTGAGGTCCCAAACTCCAACCAAACTGCTGGATCACCGCCGGGTACTGTCCTAGTTGAAATCCCCTTGGACGCCTGATCCAAATGGCGCGCGTATGAGTGTCGGAAACCGCGAGTGAATCTCGGCCCAGATTCCGGCGCCTGATTCCCTAAAGAACCGTCCAACCCTCCTCCGGCGAGAAGCCGTCGCTCCGGCCCTTTTTCCTGGGAGTCTCGCCGCTCAGGGGAGGCCGTCAAGGCAAACCCCTTCGGGGCCGGCTCTCCGGGCCCATCCTGGACGACCTCCCCTTCGAGCGGCGGTGGCGCTAGGCGCCGACCCTGCGCGAGCCTGAAGGGCCGGAGCGACGGCCCTCGCGCCCGGCGAAAGCCGCCAGGTGCGCTCCTCCGAAGGACAGGCTCGTCCATGGTCAAGAGCAATCTCGCTTCGCCCGGCGTGTTGTCGGTTCGATAGATTCAAGGACAGACTGCAACGTGTAGAGTGATGGATTGCGTTTCATGTAGGGGCGGCCCGGGCTTCTGGGGACGCTCGTTCTTCGAGCTATGCTGCTTGCCCTAAGACTTTCTTCACAAAATCACCTTCCCCGATCCGATACTGCATCCTCGCATCCCGGCCTCTGACCATGTACATGCCTCTCGGTTTTCGTGAAATACTAACCCCCTCAACTACTTTATGATTAATGTCGAGCACAGTTCGGAACTCGGTGTAATCCAAGCCAACCACTCCATCATCGTTGCAGATCAACCCAACGACTACATAGCCGATGAGGCGCTGCATCTCGTCTATCTCATGCTGGTGATCCCGATGGAAGGTGAAACTCCATGGAGTCATGCGGCTAGACGAGTGCTTCAAGTACAGGCCACAGTGATCGTTCACTACGTATGAGGCCTTGCTACCTTTAAGTAGAGTGATAGTTACACGCTGACCTGAGCGCACGAGCCTCGCTAATGCCGCACCATGATAGAACTCGATGTCTCGAATCACCTGATCGACCTGATCTTGAGGAACTTGACGTTGCCGTTGTACTTATAAAACACTCTAGCCCTTCCGGCGTCATTGTAGAAGATCCGGATATGGTGGATAGCCTGCGGATAGCTCTTCCACTGCGATTGGCCGATCAAACCCTTGGAACGCGCGATAGCTGCATGATCCGCATCCTTGGATCCCATGATGCTGAGAGGTTCATGAATGGCGATTGACGCCCCTCCGGAAGGTGAGAAATGGTCGATGTAGTCAAGTAGGTAGCTTGGAAGGCTATCCCAGCCAATCTCCTCTGAAAGTGCACGTAGCTTATCCATAGGAGTACCTTTGCCACCGAGGATTCCGTCGATATTAGCTTTGGCGTACTCGAACACGGCGAAGCTCATTTCGCCCTTATCAACAACGACATGTGACTTATCAATGCTGGCGCTTGACGTTACTGTTACTCGTGATCCCTCGAGCCAGACCGGGGTTTCACCTCCCTTGCGTCGAGACTCAAGCGATAATCTATGAAAGATGAAGCACTGCTGCCATGCTGCGAATAGAGTGCGCGGAATGAACAACTCGAACTGTGATAGATAGATGTTACGCGAACCGAACATGCGAGCGCGTTGTACATATGTGTCCTGCTGCAGCCGGTGCTTAACATCGCGCGTGAAGTACATCGAGAGCAGGTTGTCGAAGGTGACACCACGAGAAACGATGTTGCCGCCAATGATAATCGTAAAAGGAACAGAAGGTGATGTACCCGTTCGATTGTCAGCAGCGTTGCGTTCCTTGTCGCTGTTCATTACTACCAAGGTATTGCGTTCATTGTTTTCGAGGATGTAGCGCGTTATGCTCTGTTCATGGCCCTTATAGCGATTCTTTGCTAGCTCCCAGATCTGCCTATAGTACTGCTCATGGTGAGGATTCGTCTCCTCTCGAAGCGCTTCAAATACTCTAACCACTGCCTTGAAATCAGAAGAGTGATCAACCTTCTTCCCACTTGTATGAATTAAGATTGAGTAGTTCTGCTCCTGTCGATTCACCCGGGCATTGAGGTAGGCTACGTTGACCAGAAAGCTAAACAATGCTTCCCTGAGGAACGAGGGGTAGTCTCCACTGTCTGGAAGTAGCCTCAGAGTATATCTCAGTTCGTCCAGCTTATACGTTGAAGGAAAGAAGACCTCTTGGCCGGTGTATTCACCGTGCGGCGGAAAGTCAATCCAGAACTCATTCTGGTTGAGGTGAGTTCGATTCAGATCCAACCGCCCCGGCGTAGCGGTGACACCGATGTATGTGCCCTCATCACCAAGAAGCTCAGCCGTAAGATTGTTTATCGAACTCCGCTCTTGACGGTTAACCTTGGAGTTCGGCGTGGCGTAGTCTGCCTCATCATCAATGACAACCTTGCTCGGGTATCGTCGAAGTTTCTCGTTGAGCCTCTCAAGATCCCGTGCATTCTTCTTGGAAAATATAATCCAACGGTGCTCCCCAATGGTGATGTCAGGAGATATGACCTCGCTGAACTTCTTTGGAGTCGGGGATATTCCTGAGCGCTGAAAGCGTTCTAGGTTCTGCCCCAGTAACTGAACGCTGTCGTTGAGCAGTACAACTACAATTTGAACTCCATGATCCAACAACTTAGCAGTAAGGGCTATCATCATCTCGGTTTTGCCGCTCTGCGGCTCACCATAAATCACGAATGAGCGATGCCCTGAGGTGATGTTTTCGATAGCAGAGTCTACCACTTGCCTAATGCGTTCTATATCCTTTCCTTCCCCAGCTAGCAACGCTAGACGCCGCTCGTATCTGTTGTCAGCAACGGTACTATCACGCAGGCTCTTAAGATTAAACCCGGTATTCATTGCCAAGACCTCCTGATTGGGACTTTCGGAGAAATGCGAGAGTGTCAGGCGCAGCGCGAGAAACTCAGGATTACCTCGTCCCGCATTCGGTTTTCAAGCTGCTTGCCAGCGCCCTCCGCGCATGGGGGAGGAAGATAGCGGCGATTAGGAGGTAGTGGTCGGCGTCGCGTGCCAATTAACTGGAGACCGTTCCGTTCTCCAAGGAAAGCAAGGACACTAGAGTTCTGTATGAAGACGCTACGCAGTGTTGAGTCACCGACCACAAGCACTGCCCGCCCAACAGTGCCGAGCACCCGCCCAATTTCAGCCATGACCTTATCCATGTCGCTCACGAAACGCCGAAGAATGCCAATCTCTCGACTAGGCAAACGCTCCACTTCACCAGCGCAAGCAAGAGCCGCCTCAATATGCGGCGGCCCACTGATGAAGGCCGAAGAAACCTCGGTACCCACATTCGTCGCACGGATTTGCCGAAGACTGGTAACTGTATGACCCATCCAAACCAGCGAGAGCTTGTGGCCGCGCAGGTAATCGATCGCGTTTAGGTAGGGCGGCGATGTAATAACAAGATCTGCAGAACCCTTTCGGAGCGGAAGATTTCGCACATCAGCCTCATGCACTACGGCCGGTGGATGCTTGGCACCACTGGCAAAGGGTGAATGTTTCGCAACTATGGCAGCGGCGCGCTCAAAATGATCCAGTGGTTTGATTGGAGCTGTTTTGTAAACCTTATGTGGGCGGCTATGCGCAACATCCATAGCCAGAGACACTCCCATGGATTTGACAATAATGAGGCGCGAAAGGGCGCACCAGAGCAGCGTGCGGAGCGCCTCACTCGTAACAGCCAAAATCGACATGGAAAGCGCCGCTAGATGCCGCCTGGCGGTCGCGTCAAACCAATAGCGGACAAAGGCACGCGTCTCCTCGTCGGCACCCGCGGGATAAGCCTCAGCGCTGCTGACTTCCCGGGCGAGCAGGCGTGCGGCTCGAACGACCTCAGCCGCTACATCGCGCAGCTCCGCTTGGTCGATGTCCACCGACCAAGCGCGGGCAATTAGCACAGCTAAGGGATCAGTGTCGAAGCCCGTGGCTCTATGACCAAGGAGCCGCGCCATCGCAATTGTTGTGCCCGAGCCGGTCATAGGGTCGAGCACGCGCAAGGGTGTGTGTGGCGTCGCCGCAGCTGCCGCAAGGAGTTCCTCCCAGACAATAGCTGGGGCCATGCGTGCGGGAAACGGATGGACAGGGCGAAGTTGAGGAATGGGCTTGGCGGTCACGGGTACATCATACCTGTCTAGACGCGGGAAGGCAAGACCCTTCGCAGGCATACGACAAGGGTTCTTACAGCACATGACAACCGCATCACGCCGAGAATCTGTCTATATCCTGGTCACGCTCGAAGTACTCACCAATCCCGGCCGGCAGCCTGAACGGCAGCGAGAATCCTGTCCGGTCGCATTTGGAGCTCGACAGAGCTTTGGTGGGCTGTGACCCATTGGGGCACAATACGGGCTAAAGACCTGCATGCCTCGATAACCTCCTCCTGTCTGATGTTGATGCCGTGTTCATCGCGTAGCTTCGAGCGCACAATACCAAACTCCACAACTTCCTCGTCAGATTTCTGCTGTTCGCTGTGGATGATTTCGAGAATCTGCCGGTAAGGTGCGCGCGCTGGCTCCTCCGCCTCAATTTTGTCAATCCAAGCCTTCGCTTCCTCTGGAAGGCTGCACGTAACAAATAACTCCCGCAGACGGTCCAAGCCGATTCGCTTGAGAGGTACCAGCCGCACTAGCCGGGCAAGATCGATGATACGTATCAAAGTAATCGTCTTCGTCGGATTCCTTTCACGGTAATCCCTGATGTCTTCCGAGAGAGCGGCCGCGTCGCCCTTGGTTGTAGGAAAATCAGGCCCAACAACTACCGCGTGGTCGCAGTTGTTTGCACGGCAGTGTCGAGCGATAGTCGAGACACCAACCGTCTTGGCTGCAACCTTGGCACCAGTCTTTTCCTTGCTTTTTGCTTCAAGGTTGACGGAGTAGCCCTGACGTTGGCCATCCTTGGCTGAAAGGTACGCCGCTGCCCGTCCATCCGCGCGGCCCTTACCGCTCATGCGAACCGCCTCGAAACCCATACTGTCAAACGAGGCGACAAGCTCCACCTCAAGCGCATCCTGGTCGCTAGAGGCGTCGAGGAGCGCCTGCGCAACAATACGAGCATTTCGCTTTCCCACCGAACGCGCAAGATGCCGCATTAGTTGGTCCCGGCGATCGAGAGTTTCTCGAATTTGCGTGTGGCCCACGCCAGCCTGATAAAGTTGCGCCTCTAGCAGGATCTCCGACATGGCGAGCAACTCTAGCGGAAGGCTCTGCTTTTTATCTTCGAACTCGTCCAGAAAATACGCGACGAATGGGTGCGCCGTATTAATTCGGAGCATGCCAAGCCGCACATCAAATACTGCCAGAGGTTGGTCCTGCGAGAGGTCGGTGACAAGGGAAGTGTCTTGAACTAATGCGGTGCCGCCACTCTCCTGTTCGACGCGGAGCGATTCAACCAATTCCTCTTGCTGCTCTGTAGAAAGATCATCTGGGACCGTTACGTATCGCGGCGCATAGCTACCACTGAATGCCGAGGAAACTAGAGCGGCTAGAGGACGACGAGTGAGTGCCGCCGGGCTTGCCTCGACTCGCAGAGCCACTTGCGAGCCGGTCGTCCCACGCTGCTCCTCTTCTTCGAGTTTCGCTCGCGCGTGGTTGAACCCGCCAATGGCAAGGTTCCGTGCGGCATTGAAGAGCGGCCCGGCGCGAAGGGTCTCACGAGAGGAGCGTAACTCCTCGTCAAGCGCGTCGGCATAGAGAACCATTCGGAAGCGTGAAAAGGTGCCGTGCCGGAGCTTGTTTCGATTAATACCGAATCCCGGATCGTCGACGTTGATCATGCGGTCACGGACGTATACGAAGAAGCCATTGCTTCGTTCTATATCCTCCGATTTGCCTTCGTCAATGGGATCGCGATACACCTCTATATATCCGCTCACTCGCCCGAGGCTTGGATAGGTAAGTCCGTATCGTCGCGGCGACTTCGGGTCCTCGGCCGGGTCTTCGGACGGCTCTCCTTCATCGGACGCTGGCTTAGGCAACTCGAATAGCTGTTGACCGAGAATCCATCGCCCTACCTTTTTCTGCCTAAGCTTTGATGAGGCAATTGGGTTCCCGTTGAGGAATAGTTTGAAGTCGTCGCGAAGTGGCATCGCGCTTGAGAGAACCCACTCTAAGCGACCGCGCCGAATTTCAGTTGCCATACTCTTGAGCGAAGAGAGAATAGCCACTGTCCAGCTCTTGGCGGCTCCGCGGCCGAATAACTTCAGTGCGGCATGCCCTGGTCTATCGCCCCCGATCCAGTGGACTAGCACCTCCCGCGCCTCAACTTCTGTGAGCTCACGAAGATTGAGCGTCAGCGGCTCATTGGAAAAGATTCCGCTCTGATCAGCAGTTGGGACCTTGGAGTAATCCATGGTAATAGCATAGTATCGCTTGCCGCGTTTGGAAACGTGCGTCAGGCGATTGGCGAGGACGTAAGTGGCGAGCTTACCGATTCCGAATTTCCCAATCTGCCGCCTGCCCTTAGGAGGAATGTAGTCCGGATTGCGCTTATTACTTGTTCCAATAATCCAGTGTTGCTCAAACCCCCCCGCATCCATTCCCTCCCCGTCATCAATTACTACGATGGTCGCGTCGCGCGCTGATAGATCTGGGGCGAGGATAACGTGAACGTGTGTAGCGCCCGCGTCGAATGAGTTCGACACTAGCTCCTCTATAGCCTTGTGCGGACTCGAGTATAGGCCCTCAGAGAAAAGCTCGATGATTCGATTGCTAATTTTGACGTCGATGGTCGAAGTGTTACGACCGGCGGTCAGGAATGAGAGGCGTGCCAAGATTATTACTCCGAGGGTGATTAATAGTCAGTGCACCGCGTACTTCTGACCAGTTATGACCGGCAGAGCGTCCGACTCAGCGGATGCAGAAAACCTAAAGTAGCCTTGGGTAGCCAAGGCATATATTCGCTGGCCGAGCAACAACCAGATTGAAGCCTTCGTCCTCTTTGAGCCAATCGTTTCTCCGTATAGCCGAATCGCTGCCCCCTCCGGCTTCGACTGCGGAAGGTACGACTCTATCATGTTGATGCAATAGCATCTTACGACCCTTTGGGCAGTCTCGTCCACCTCCTCGCGGCATCGGTGGGCAGGTCTTGGAGGCAATGCGGCGGCCGAGGTCGATTACGGCTCTTCCCTTGCGTGGCTCCGGATAGTGCCTTCCAGGCGCTGGGTGAGGTTTTCGTTCAAACGAGTGAGGGCTTCCAGCTTTGCCTGCATCTGAGCCTCCAGGGCAGCCAACTCGGCCTTGTGACGGCGCAGAAGCTGCTTCCGGCCCCTCGTCTCCCCAGGGATAGGAGGGGTTCAGGCGGCGGGACAGGCCGTCGAGCTGGCCGGCGCGGCTGTCCCACCGGAAGGAGACGGAGAGGTAGTCCGGGATCCAGGTGAGGGCAGGCTTGAGCAGGCGCTCGGGGAAAAGGGAGTACTCCGGGTCGCCCGGCAGGCCGAGCACGTTGTGGACATAGCCCGGCTCGTCCGGACCGCCGTAGAAGCCGACGAACTCCTGGCGGCGCTCCTCGCACCAGAAGGGGTGCGGCATGATGGTCTTGGGCGAGTGGAAGCGGACCCAGATCCGGTTTCCAAGGTCGCGCGCCAGCGTCCGGATGCTCTCAGGCGTCCCAATAGCTCCGGGGCGCAGGAGCTGCTCGACGACGAGCGGGGGCGTGTCGGCGGGGACGATCGAATCGGCGGGGACGGCGTTGTCGGCGATGCGCTGAAAGGTGCACTGACGGTCGCCGGTCGGAACGGAGTAGATCCCGATCTCGCAGCCCGGCTTGGCGGCTCGCCAGAACTCGCTCCAGCTCCTCGGGTTCACGACCTTGGCCGCCTCGTCGTGCAGAAGCCAGCCGCGCTCTCGCCGCTCTCGCTCAGGAGCATCCACAAGATCCTCGAACGCTACCGACGCCAGAGGAAGGCTCGCCGATGCTAGTTGCGCTCTACGCGCGCACTTCGGCTGCCGATCTCGGCCGGGAGGCCGTCGAACAGATCCTCGCTGGCCTGGCTGCCTACGCGGCCGGGAGAGTCGGGAAAGTCGCGCTGGAGTGCAAGCGATCAGGGTCCCTTCCCCGAAGGGCGGAGAGAGGGCCTCAGGCGGCTCCCATGCCTCCTGCGCCAACTGCCTTCGTTTTGCTCTTCTCTGGCGAGACGAGCTTCCGGAGGAATGGCGATGAACGATGTGAACGGTCGGAGTCTTGACAAGAGAGAAACGAGCCATGGCGCACGAGCCGTCAGGCCGGCCCCACGATTTCCGCTGGACATTGCCGGGACATTGCCATATACTTGCCATGATGGCAAGGACCGAGTCCATCCGTATACTTGTAACGGCTGATGAGAAAGCCCGCATCGAGAAAGCGGCCACTGCGGCGAGGCGCACGATGTCGGACTGGCTGAGGCTCTTGGCGGAAGGAGAGATTCAACGCCAGAACCGAGACCCGGAAGGACGCAGAGTCTTATAGCTTGAGAGGGTCACCACGTCAGCAAGCCAACCCTCAATGAAAGTGCCGGGAAAGTACCGGAGGCCGATCGGGCCTTCGAACCACCCGAGCTAACTCTTTGAAATTTAAGGGTGAAATTGGTCGGGACGCCGGGATTTGAACCCGGGACCCCCTGAACCCCATTCAGGTACGCTACCAGACTGCGCCACGTCCCGACCGAAACTGCGGTGTCACGGGGACGGCTTCGGACCGAGAAGGGCGAGAATTTCGCGCGCTTCCTGCAGGGCGTCCACGATCCCCGAGAGGAGGCTTTGTACCCGTTCGGGGGCTTCCGTGTCAAGCGCGGGGGTCTCCACGGCGGGTGGTGGCGGGGGCTCACGGCGCGGGGGGGCGGGCTTTTTGGGCGGCGCCGGCGGGGCCGCTGCCGGAGTGGTCTCCTCGTTCCGGTCCTCGCCCAGGCTGCCTGAGGCCAGCTCGGTCTCGAGCTTCTTCTTGGCGCCGGCGATGGTGTAGCCCTCGTCGTAGAGGAGCTCCTTGATCCGCCGGATGATCTCCAGCTCTTTCTCGCTGTAGACGCGCTGGCCGGAGCGGCTCTTGCTGGGGGTGAGCGCCGGGAACTCCGTCTCCCAATAACGCAGGACGTACGGCTGGATGCCGAGCGCCTTGCAGGCCTCGCCGATCTTGTGGTACAGCCGCTTCTGGACCCGCGCCTTCGAGACCATCCGCGCTACTCGGGTTTCCGCATGGGCGTCACTTCGTTCTTCAGTCGGCGGGCCGGCTTGAAGCTCAGCCCCTTGTGGGGACGGATGAACATCCTCTCCCCGCTCATCGGATTCACTCCCATCCGGCCCGGCCGGGCGGTCACCTCGAAGGTGCCGAAGTTCTTGATCCGTACCGTCCGGCCATCCGCCAGCGAGGTCTTCACCGCGCGGAAGATCACGTCCACGATCTCAGCCGCCTCGTCTTTCGTCAAGCCGCCATGACGGTCGTAGACCACGTCAATGAGGTCGGCTTTGGTGATGCCAGGACGCGCAGGTCTCTTAGTCGTCATGGATCCAGGAAACAAAATTCCCGTTTTCGACAGCCCCGAAAGGCTGAGAAAGTGCCTGAAGTATAGGGAATCAATCCGGCATCGGCAAGCGGGCCAGCGCAAGCTTATAGCCATCCCGGTATCGCTCTGCCACCGCGTCCCACGTCAGCTCCGATTCCGCCTTGTTTCGCCCCTGCTCTCCCAGGCGTCGGGCCGCCTCGGGAGCCGCCAACAGCTCCCGGAGGGCCCCGAGCAGGGCCGGTCCATCCCGCTCCGGGACGAGCCTTCCCGTCCGGCCGTCCTCCACAGCAAGAGGAATGCCGGAGATCCTCGTGGCCACCACCGGCAGGCCGCTCGCCATGGCCTCCAGGATGACGTTGGGCAGGCCGTCCACGTTCCCCTTGCCGTCGTGCACGGCCGGGAGGACGAAGACGTCCGCGGCCCGGTACAGGTCCGGCAGGGTGTCGCGCAGCACGGCGCCAGGGAGGAAGACCCGGCCGCTCCAGGGCCGGGTCGACTCCCGGAAGGGCTCCAGCAGGTCGCCGCCCCCGGCGAGGACCACCCGCAGCTCGGGATGCTCCCCGAGAAGGGCCGGGAGGATCTCGATCAGCACCTGGAAGCCTTTCTTGGTGGCCATGCGACCCACGCCCAGGAGGAGGGGTGCATCCGCCGGAATCCCCAGCCGCTGCCGCCAGAGGGACCGGCGCGCCGGATCGGGGGAGAAGGCGGCCACGTCCACTCCATAGGGGATGACCCGCGAGCGCTCCTCCGGGAATCCCAGGGCCCGTACCCGCTCCACCAACTCGGGCGAGCAGCCGGTGAGGAGCGCCGAGCGAGAGAGGGCCCACCGGGCGAAGGCCCGCACGCCGCCCTTCTCCGCCAGGAAGACGTCGCTGCCGTGGAGGCCAATTGCGAGGGGAGTACTGAGGGACACTCCGCGCTTGCCCCCGCAGACGGCCGCCGCCACCACGCCATTGGGCACGATCCAGTGGGCGTGGACGAGGTCGAAGCGGATCCGTCGGATCTGCTGGCGCAGAGCCCTCAGCGCCCCGAGGGCGTAGAGGGGGGCCGCCAGGGCCGCGCCGCCTTTCACGGTCTCGTCGGCTTCCAGGCTGCGGCCGTAGCCCAGCACTTCGCGGCTCTCGGGCGCGTAGCGGAAGGTGACCACCTCGACGCCACCATCATCCCAGGAGGGCGCCAGGCCCTTCGTGTGAGGGGCGAGCACGGTCACCCGGTCGCCACCCCGCACCAGGGCCCGGGCCAGGTCGCGGATGAACGGACCGGCCGTGTCCCCTTCGAAGCGGGGATACGTCTGGGTCAAAAAGAGAAGATTGAGCGGGGAGTCGCCGGGGCTCACTCCAGCCATTCCTTGATCGAATAGCTGTCGCGGCGGCGGAAGTTCTTGAAGGTGATCATCTCGCCGATGAGGCCGGTGGTGAGCACCTGGATGCCGAGCAGCATCAGGAGGATGCCCAGGAGCAGCAGCGGGCGGTTCGAGAGGTTGTGGCCGCCGAACCAGATGAAGGCGAGGTAGATGTTGATGCCGAAGCCGCCCAGGAGGAAGAGGAGGCCGAAGGAGCCGAAGAGGTGGAGCGGCCGGCGGGTGTAGCGAGTGATGAAGAGGACGGTGATGAGGTCGAGCAGCCCCTTGTACAGGCGGTCCCAGCCATACTTGCTGACCCCGTGCCGGCGCGGATGGTGGGTCACCTGGATCTCCCCCACCGAGAAGCCCCGGCGGCTGGCGAGCACGGGGATGTAGCGGTGGAGCTCGCCATAGACGGCGATCTCGGCCAGCACCTCGCGGCGGTAGGCCTTGAAGCCGCAGTTGAAGTCGTGGAGCTCCACCTGGGCGAGCCGGCGGGTGACCCAGTTGAAGAGGCGCGACGGCAGGGTCTTGCTCACCGGGTCGTGGCGCCGCCGCTTCCAGCCGGAGACGAGGTCGAGCTCCTGCTCCTCCAGACAGGCGAGGAAGCGGGGGATCTCCTCCGGGTCATCCTGCAGGTCGCCGTCCATGGTGATGATGACGCGACCCTGGGAATGGTCGAAGCCGGCGGAGAGAGCCGCGGCCTTGCCGAAGTTCCGCCGCAGCCGCACCAGCTTGACCCGCGGATCGCGCTCGCGCGCCCGGCGCACCCGCTCCGGGCTGCCGTCGCGCGAGCCGTCGTCCACGAAGAGGATCTCGAACGTCTTCCTTAAGCCCTCGAGCACCGCCGCCACCCGCGTGGCCAGCTCCTCGATCGTCTCCGCCTCGTCGCGCACGGGGATGATGACGGAGACGTCCATCTCCGCCGGCTCGGGCGCGGGCTCCACGGGAGGCCGGATGGGGATGGGATGGGTGGTCATCGGGTTATTGTAGCCTGAACCCCTATAATCCCCCGCCATGCGGCGATCCGCGAGTTGGGCTTTCCTCGTCCTGCTCCTGGCAACGACGCTGGTGGGGGCGGCGGCCTTCGACCGGCGGAGCTGGCCGGGGCTGGTGGGCGACGAGGCCACGTACCTCATGCAGGCCCAGAGCCTGGCGTGGGATTTCGACCTCCGCTACTCCCGGCAGGATTTCGACCGCTTCGTGGCGCAGTGGGGCGTCAACCCCGACGGCCTCATCCTCCAGAGCGCGGACAGCGGGCGCACCCTCACCTATAGCAAGCCCGCCTCCTACGCCCTCTGGATCGCCCCGTTCCTGCGCCTCTCCCCCCATCGCGGCGCGGCGATCGCCAACGCCCTGCTCCTCTCCCTCGCCGCCGGGCTCGCGGCCCGCACCCTCAGCCGCCGGCTCGGGCCCGCCGCTCCCCTCTGGGTGGCCGCGTGGATCTTCGCTTCAGTGGCCTTCGCCTACGTCTTCTGGGTCCATGCGGACCTCTTCCTCATGAGCTTGACGGCCATCGCCCTCTCCCTGGTCTACGGGGCTCCGCGAGGAGACGAGCCCGCGGAGCCCGGCTGGCGGTCGGCCCTGCGCTGGCTGATCGCTGGCGCCCTCCTCGGTCTGGTCCTCACGTCCCGCCCCTTCTATGGCACCCTGCTCCTCCCGGCGGCCCTGGCCGTGCCACGGGGACGGCGAATCCGGGGGATCGTGGGCCTGGTGGTGGGAGCCGGCCTCGTCGTCGTCTTCTCCGGCCTCGGCAACCTCGCGGACTCGGACGCCTTCACTCCCTACGAAAGCCAGCGCCAGAGCTTCGACTCCACCACCGGCTTCCCCGAGGTGAATCTCCCTCCCAACTCCTGGACGCAACAGATCGCCACCCGGGGGGACCACACCTGGCGGGCCCAGGTGAGCCTCGACCGGCGCCAGGCGTCGTGGAACGTCCTCTACTTCTTCGTGGGCCGGCACGTGGGCGTCCTCCCCTACTTCCTGCCGCTGCTCCTGGGGATCGCCGCCTTCCGCTGGGGCGAGGGGCGGGGGATGCTGATCGTGGCCGCCCTGGCCGCGGCGTTCTGCTTCCTGGCCATCCGGCCCTTCAACTTCTATGGCGGCGGCGGCGCCCTGGCGAACCGCTACTTCCTCCCTCTCTACCCCGCCTTCTGGTTCGCCGCCGGCCGAGTTTCCACCGGGGGAGCCCGCGCCTCCTGGGCCGTGCTCGCCGCCCTGCTCGCCGCGCCCTTTCTCCTCCCCCTCTGGCGGCACCCCACGGCCTATCTGCTGGCCCCGGAGGGCGGGTATTCCTACGTATCGTCCTTCGCGCGGAGCGTCCTCCCCTACGAGACCACGCTGTCGCACTTGAAGCCTTCAGGCCGGGAGGACTTCATCCACAACGCCTTGTGGATCCGATTGCTGACGCCCAGCCTCCGCCCCGAGAAGGACGGCGCTGCCATCGCCCTGGACGAATCCGGAAGCGGCCAGCTCCTGATTGGCAGCCCGACTCCCCTGAAAGGGATCGAGCTCGACCTCCTGCCGCCCGTGCCGCCGCTGGTCCTGAAAAATCTAGACATCTCCGGTGCCGAGAGCGTGGCCACCATTCCCCAGCCGGGAGGCGGCGCCGGGCATCTCCTCCACTTCGCTCACCCCCGGGCCTTTCACCGGATGTGGTGGACGGACGATCCCTACTATCTCTATCAGCTCCGGCTCTCAGGGCCGGCAGGGAAGGGGTTCGTGTTCAAGGTGCGGCCCGCAGGGAGCTGACCATGCGCAAGAAGCTCGTCCTCTCCGCCTTCTCCATCCTCCTCACCTTGCTCGCCGCCGAGGTGGCGCTGCGCATCCTGGGGATCGGCGCGGCGGGCCGGGGCTCGCCGTGGTTCGCGGGCGGCAATCATCCCCGGTTCATTTTCCAGGCCGATCCGGTGAGCGGCTACACCCTCCGTCCTGGATTCCGCGGCCGGGAGATCGCGCCGGACCACGAGTTCGACGTCCCCGCCGTCGTGGACGCCCGCGGTCTGCGCGACCAGCCCCATCCGGCGCCGGCCCAGCCCTGCGTGCTCACGATCGGCGATTCCATGACCTTCGGCGAAGGCGTGCCGGCCGACCGCACCTTCTCGGCCGTCATCGAGCGGGAGACCGGAGTGCGGGTCTACGACGGCGGTGTCCCCGGCTACAGCAGCCGCCAGATGGTGGGCCGCCTGCGCCGCTTCCTCCCCCAGTTGCGGCCGGCCATGGTGGTGATGACCTTCTCCCCCTACTGGGACCGGCAACGCAACGACACTCCCTTCGTCTACCGGGATGGCTACATCGTGGCCCAGAGCTACGTCAACCGCCTCGAGGTGATCGGCGGCAACCTCTATCTCCACGAGACCCGGCTGCCCGTGCTGGGCCCGCTGACGGCCCACCTCAAGGCGCACTCCAACCTCCTGCGCCTGGCCCTCCCCGCCGTGGGCAACGGCCTCAGATCGTTGGTGCGTCGCCCCAGCAAAGAGCCTCCCACCCAGGCCGCGGACTACGAGCCGACCCTCCAGGCCGTGAGGGAGGCGCAACGTCTCGTCCAGGCCCAGGGTGCCCGCTTCCTGATTGTGCTCATCGACGACCGCGGTCCCGAGTACCACCGCGACCGCCTGGCTGTCCAGGAGAGATTGAAAGCCCTGGGGATTCCCTACCTCGCCGCCGACGACCTCCTCCCCGGAGCGGACTGGCCCCGGCTGCGCTATGCCCGGGACAGCCACTGGAACCAGGCCGGACACGAGGCGGTGGGAAAGGCACTGGCGGGGAGGATCAAACGCGAGCTTGCTGCAATGCGTCCACTCGTTGCGGCATTGCAGCCTCACATCGTGGCAATGTGACCTCGCACTCCTCCGATGTGACCTCGCATTCTCCCGATGCGACCTCACATTTCGGCATTGCGACCTCACATTTTGCCGTTGCGACCTCGTAGGAATGCGGCACCTGTTTGCGGCTGGCCTGCTACAATTCCCTGACACGGTAAAGCGACCCGCAATGACGGAGCCCTACGACGTCTTCATCTCCTACGCCCGGGCCGACGGCGAACCCGTAGGGCGGCAGAGTCCTCACCCGGGGGTGTAAACCCTTGCCATGGAAGAGATTCCTCCGGAGCTTAGATCGTTCGGACAGCGATCTCCCGAACACGATGAATGGGCTTGGTCGGCTTCTCACTGGTGAGCAACTCATCGGCTCCGACGGCGAGGGCTGCCGCGACGTGGAGAGCGTCGAGGGCGGAGAGGCCAGCCCCGGTCGCTACGCGCCAAGCTTCGTCGAAGAGATCTTCCTCAAAGGGAGCCCAGGTTTTTACCTTCCGGAAAAACTGTTGATAGAAGGTGCTCTCGTTAGCTCTTCGGTGGAAAAGCGCCTTGGGAAGAACCTCGAGGCAAACGAAAGCGCTAGAGGCGAAAGATCGCTCGGGATCATCCAGAATGGACAGTGCGGCCTCAGAATTCTTGAGGTCACCACGGGCAGCGGCTATCAGCACACCCGCATCGATAAAGGTCATCTTCAAAGATCGCGCTCGCTGACTCCGCCCCGACGCTCAGCGACCTCCCGTTCAATTCCATCCTCATCTAGTAAAGGCTCTCCAGAAGCCACAATCTGCTTTCGCAGCTCCCAGAGGCGGCGGCCGAGAGGAGTTCTCGGCTGAAAAACCTTCTCCGCGGGAACCATGGGCTTTTGACCTGCATCGTTCATAACTTTTTCGCTAGCACTCCCCCGCCATCCAGCGATCTCCCGTTCTAAAGCATCCCAATCCAACGGAGATTTGCCAGTGCGTGAATGGTCCTCGCGGGCTTCCCTCTGGGGAGGATCGAGCTGCGCCCTGAATTCCTCTTCCGGAGTCCGGGTCTTGGACATACCCGGCTCCACTCCCCGGCGGGCCTCGTTTTCCTCTTCAACGCTTCGAGCCCGTGCGTTCTGTGCCATAGCGATTAAAGTCTACCCAGGAAGGTCGCCAGGTGTCAAGAGGTCGCCTGTGCCCGCGACGAGATTTGAAGACGAAGTTAGTTGCCGGCGAGACGCCGGCGCTCCCAGGAGGTCACTTCGTCCGGTACAACACCACCCTCCCATCCGCCCCCTTCCATACCACTTCATACTTCGCCGCTAGCTGGTCCAGCACCTTCCTCACCCCCGGCTCGCCTTGACGATCCGGCCGCAATCCCCAGATCAGCACGTAGTCCACCCTCCCCCCGGTCCGTTGCGGGTAGGCGAGGATCTCGGCCCGGGGGGGCGTCTGCTCGATTCCCAGGGGGCCTACGGAGAGGTGGTGGTAGGGGTTGAGGTTGGGACGGTAATAAATCGGGAAGTAGTCCTCGTTCGCTTCGTAGAGGGAGAGGTCCACCAGGCGCTTCTCGGCTGCGACGTAGCCTCCGGCGTGGAGGAAGGGCTCGGTGCGGAAGGCGAGCTCGCGGCCATTCCCCTGCTCTCCTTTGTGGGCGAAGGAGAGGTAGAGGAAGGTGTGGTCCGGCTCTATGTGGTCGCCGGCGGCGGCGATCTCCGAGAGGCCGCGGTTGAGGAGGGCGTAGGCGTGGGTGTAGGCGAGCAGGAAGAGGAGGGAGAGGACGGTGGCGGCGATCTGGGTCCAGCGCCGGCGGCGATCGGAGAATTCGAAGGCGCCGAGCCAGAGGAGGAGGGCCAGGAAGGGGAAGAGGTTCAGACGGTGGGTCACGAAGCCGCCGCCGGAGATCTCGCTGGGGGCCAGGAAATAGGCCACGAGGAAGACGAGGACGACCAGGAGGAGGCCGTCCCGGATCTCGGGAGGACACCTCCCCCGCTGGCGGAGGGCGAGGACGACGAGGACGTAGAACAGCAGGGCCAGGGCCGCGGCCAGGGGGGCGTCCAGTGGCTGAGGGAGGCCAGGGAGTAGAGGCCTGCCAGGTGCTTGAGCTTCACGGCGAGGGGAAGGAAGTCGATCTTCGAGCCCATGCGCCGGCCCAGGAAGGCGGCCATGAGGGACACGGCCGGGAGGAGGGCCAGGAGGGGCGGGAGGAGCCAGCGGCCGAATCCGGCTCCGCGTTCCAGGAGGACGCGCCAGCCGGCCAGGGTGAGGAGGGCGGCGGCTGTCATCACCAGGGTCACGGGGTGGCAGAAGTAGACCCAGAGGATGAGGAGCGCCAGGGCCGCGGTCCGTAGCGGCGTCATCCTCTCGCCGTGCCGCAGCCAGTAGCCCACCGTGAAGAAGAAGGCCGGCAGGCTGAAGCTGAAATTGAAGAACCCCATGTGGAGGGTGAAGTTGTAGAGGAAGGGGAAGGAGAGGATGGCGAGGAATCCCGCCCGCTGGTTGATCCCTCGCAGGGCGTAGCGCACGGAGATGGGGAGCAGGACCAGATAGAGAGTGAGCAGCACCTTCTCTGTCACCGGCACGGTGAGGAAGCCGAGGACGTGATTCATGAGGAAGAAGATGAATTCGTTGGGCAGGGCCTCGCGGTTCAAGGCGTAGTACTGGCGCAGGATCCCGGCCTCGGGCCGGTCGAACTGGCGGAGGATGAAGGCCAGGGCCTGGTGCCCCGGGCCGTCCTGGGTGGGGAAGAAGCGGAACGCCCAGATGGGAGCCACGTGCAGGATCAGGAGGATGGCGAAGAGGAGGCCCTCTCCGGAGATCCGGCGGTGCGGGGATGGGGGCATGGTGGGGATGATATCGCTGTGGGCTATGCTCCGGGAGGGACGTCATCATGACCGAGAACCTGTGGAACGACGCCGAGGCGGCCGGGTATTTGGGCGAGTCGGACGAGCTTGGATTGCGGGTGTATACGTCGCGCCTCCTGGGGCGCGACAAGAGCCTGGTGTTGCATGGCGGCGGCAACACGTCGGTGAAGGTGCGGGAGCGGAACCTGTTCGGCGAGGAGGAGGAGATCCTCTACGTCAAGGGGAGCGGGTGGGACCTGGAGACGCTCGAGGCCGAGGGGTTTTCGCCCGTACGTCTGGCTCCGGCCGTGCGCCTGGCCACGCTGCCGCGGCTCTCGGATCCCCAGATGGTCAACGAGTTGCGGACGGCCATGACGCGGGCTTCGGCGCCCACACCGTCGGTCGAGGCCATCCTCCATGCCGTTCTTCCTTACAAGTACGTGGATCACACCCACGCCGATGCCGTGCTGACGGTGACCAACACTCCCGGGGGCGAGGAGCGGGTGCGGGAGATCTATGGAAAGTCGGTCGTCATCCTTCCCTACGTCATGGCAGGGTTCGACCTCGCCCGTCTGTGCGCCGAGCGGTTCCCTGCCGAGGCCGGGCCGGAGACGATCGGCATGGTGCTGCTGAACCATGGCATCTTCTCGTTCGGGGAGACGGCCAAAGAGTCCTACGACCGGATGATTCACCTCGTGGAGCTCGCGGAGGCGTATCTGAAGGACCGCGGCGCGTGGGAGCTCGGTCCATTCCCGGAAGGGGATGGAGAGGCGCCGGACCCGATGATCACGGCCCGGCTGCGCCACGAGGTGTCGAAAGCGGCGGGCTTCCCCATGGTGCTCTCGGCCCGCCGCAATGCCCGCAGCCTCGCCTTTGCCCGCTCACCCGGCGTGGCGGTCGTCTCTCAGCAGGGGCCGGCCACGCCGGATCACGCCATCCGCACCAAGCGTCTCCCCCTGCTTGGGCCGGGACGTGGAGGGCTACGCCCGCGCCTACCGAGAGTACTTCGCAATGCACGCCGGTGCGCCGAAGACGATGCTCGATCCCGCGCCGCGGGTGATCCTCGATCCCGAGCTCGGGCTGCTCGCGGCCGGGCGGACGGCGAAGGACGCCGTCATCGCCGCCGAGATCTACGAGCACACCCTGGACGTCATCGAGCGGGCCGAGCGGCTGGGGGGCTACCGCGCTCTCTCGGCCCGCGATCTCTTCGACATGGAGTATTGGGACCTGCAGCAGGCCAAGCTGGCCCGGGCGGGAAAGCCTCTCCTGTTCGCGGGCGAGGTGGCCCTGGTCACGGGCGCCGCTTCGGGGATCGGCCGCGCCTCGGTCGAATCCCTCCTCGCCCGGGGTGCCGCCGTGGTGGGATTGGATCTCGATCCCAAGATCGAAGGGCTCTTCTCGCGTCCGGACTTCCTGGGCGTGCGCTGCGACGTCACGGCCGAGGAGGAGGTGTGTGGAGCCATCGCCGCGGCCGTGACGGCGTTCGGCGGGATCGATCTCCTGATCTTGAACGCCGGCATCTTCCCGAAGAGCCGCCGCATCGCCGATCTCCCCCTGGCGGAGTGGGACCGGGTGATGCGGGTGAACCTGGACGCCAACCTCCTGCTGATGCGTCTCTGCCATCCGCTGCTGAAGCTCGCGCCGGGGGGCGGCCGGGTGGTGGTGATCGGCTCGAAGAACGTGCCCGCACCCGGTCCGGGGGCCGCCGCCTACTCGGCCTCGAAGGCCGCGCTTCACCAGCTCGTGCGAGTAGCGGCCCTGGAGTGGGGAGCGGACGGCATCCGCATCAACTCCATCCACCCCAACGCCGTGTTCGACACGGGCGTCTGGACCGACGAGGTCCTCGCCTCCCGCGCCGCCGCCTACGGCCTCACCGTCGAGGAGTACCGGAAGAACAACGTGCTGCGGGTGGAGGTCTCGAGCCGCGACGTGGCCGAGCTGGCGGCCGAGATGTGCGGCCCCCGCTTCGCCAAGACCACGGGGGCGTGGGTGCCGGTGGATGGGGGAAATGAGCGGGTGATCTGATTTTGGATTTTCGATTTTGGATTTTGGATTGAGGCGGCAAGGAGATCGGAGGAGGACTTTTTCCAATCCAAAATCTAAAATCCAAAATCTAAAATCAAGGCTTCAGCACCACCTTCCCCGTCGTCCGCCTCTCCTCCAGGGCCCGGTGAGCCTCGGCGGCCTCGGCCAGGGGGAGCTCGAGGCCGATGTTGATCCTGAGCTTCCCTTCGGCGATCCAGCCCAGCACGTCCTCGGCCCGGCGTTGCAGCTCTTCGGGGGTGGCGATGTAGTGGGAGAGGGAGGGACGAGTGAGGTAGAGGGAGCCCTTGGGGTTGAGGACGTTCGGGTCGAAGGGGGGCACGGGCCCGCTCGCCTGGCCGAAGAGGACCATCGTGCCCCGGCGGGCCAGCGAGTCCAGGCCCTTGTCGAAGGTGGCCCGGCCCACGCCGTCGTAGACCACCTGCACGCCGGTGCCCGCGGTGAGGCGCTTGACCTCGGCGGCGAAGTCCTGCTGGTCGTAGCGGATGACCTCGTCGGCTCCGGCCTCGCGGGCGAGCTCGGCCTTGGCCTCGGTGGAGACGGTGCCGAAGACCCTGGCACCTCGGAGCTTGGCGATCTGGCAGAGGAGCTGGCCCACGCCGCCCGCGGCCGCGTGGACGAGGCAGGCGTCCCCCTCCTTCAAGGAGTAGGTGCTGCGTGGCCAGGTAGTGAGCCGTCATGCCCTGGAGCATGGCCGCGGCTCCCTGGCGGGTGGTGACGCCCTCGGGCAGCTTCACCAGCCGCGCCGCCGGCACCGCCGCCCTCTCGGCGTAGGAGCCGTGGATCCCCGTGTAGGCCACCCGGTCGCCCACGGCCACGTCGGTCACGCCCGGTCCCACGGCGGCCACGGTGCCGGCGCCCTCCTGGCCGAGAGTGAAGGGGAACGCCGGCCCCTTGTAGAGGCCGGTGCGGAAGTAGACGTCGATGTAGTTGACGCCCGCCGCCTCCAGGCGGACGACGGCCTCGCCTTCCTTGGGCTCCGGATCGGGGATCTCTTCGAGCTGGAGGACTTCGGGTCCTCCCAGGGTGTGGACGCGGATGGCTCTCATGGCTTCAGCCTAGCAGAACCCTCCCCGGACCCTCATCACCCCGGCCCTCTTCTCCCCGCTCCCTCCCACCCCCCTCACCGGGAGAAGAGGGAGAAAAGCAAGAACAAACACGGACGAAACCAAGACGGGAACGGACAGGGAGGACTGCTTCTTCTTTCCCCTCTCCCGGCGAGGGGGCGGGAGAGGGGCAGGGGTGAGGGTCTTGGGCGGGCCCTACTCGGCGCTACGGCGGGCCGGCTGCTCGACGGCAACCCACTGATTGCAGAGCTTCTTCGAAGCGGCCGGGGTCCTGGGTGGAGAGGGCTTCGCGGCTGAAGCGCTCGATCTCGTCGGCCGAGGTGCCGGCCTTGCGCAGGCCCAGCCGGATCGCGCTCACCAGGGCATAGCGATTCCGGCTACGGAGGGAGACGCGGATTTCAGGATAGAGGGGTCCCATCGCGGTCGTGTCCATCTATATAACGTCCGCGGAGCGAAAAACGTTTCACCCCCCACCTGCCAGGGCGAAGACGATGAGGGTTTCCTCGTCGCCGAGCCCGAGTCGAGGAGGCGATCTTCCAGGCCGTGGGGATCGGGCTCTACCCGGCAGGCCTCGACGATCTCCTCGGAGGCGCCCTGGAAGCAGAGGCGGCAGGGTGGGAGCATGGACTCGCCGATGCGGACGGAGGGCCCGAAGGTGCGGCAGGTGAGCGGACGATGGGTGTAGAGATCGCAGCAACCCGTCGCAGGATCGAGTGCCGGGCAGGGGACGCCACTGTGGCGGGTGAAGTAGGCGTCGTCGTCACCGTCTGTCAGGAGACTGGTTTCCGGATCGCCGGGGAAGCCCTCGCGCAGCATGGGGAGCTGGGATCGGGCCCGCTGGGTCACGGCTTCAGCCCGCTGGGGATCGCGGAGGGCCAGCTCGGCCAGACCCTGGCTCAGCCGGCGGGCATCCAACTCGTTGATGGGAAAGGGACCGTGGCAGCACTCCGTACAGCCGGGACGGCAGGCGAGCCAGGATCCGTCCTCGCCCCGCTCGGCAAGCCGGACCGCTTCGGCCAGGGCCTCGTCCACCACGGCGAGGAGGCGGCGGTCGGCGCGGTTGAGATCCCCCCTCATGATTTGACGATACCATCCCGGCCCATGACTCTCCTGGGCCCGCTTCTGGGTCATTACTGGACGATCGCTCCCCGCCTCCGGCATGAGGATGCGGCCGCTGCAAGCCCCGGACTGGCGGCCTTGGCGGACTTCGCTGGAGGACCCCGTCACCGGGACGGTTCCCGTGACGGGAAGGTTTCGCGACCTGCCGGAGAGCGAGGAGGTCGTCCTCCTCGTCCACGGGCTCGGCGGCTCGACCGAGAGCCACTACATGTTCCACGGCGCCCAGGCGGCCGAGGCCGCGGGGCTCTCCTGCCTGCGTCTCAACCTGCGGGGCTGCGACCTCGAGAGCCACGACTTCTACCACGCGGGCTTGACGGCCGACCTCCATGCGGCTCTCGCGAGCGAGGACCTGCGGCGCTTCCGGCGGATCTATGTGATCGGCTACTCGCTCGGCGGCCACCTCACCCTGCGGCTGGCCACCGAGGTCGAGGACCCGCGGGTGATTGCCGTGGCCGCCCTCTGTGCCCCCCTCGACCTCGCGCTCTCCCAGCGGGAGCTCGACGCGCCCTCCCGCTGGATCTACCGCCGCTACCTGATGCGTGGGCTGGTGACGATCTATGAAGCCGTGGCCGCCCGCCGTCCCCAGCCCTTGACGGTCGAGGAGGCGGCCCGCATCCGCACCCTCCGCGAGTGGGACGACCGCGTGGTCGCTCCCCGTTACGGTTTCGCCGATGCCCTGGACTACTATGCCCGGGCGAGCGTGGCCCCGCGACTCGGAGAGCTGCGCGTCCTTCCCTGCTGCTCAACTCGGAGAAGCGATCCCATGGTGCCCGCCGCGGCCGTGCGCGCCGCCCTGCGTCCTGCGCCCCGTCTCGAAACCCGGTGGCTCAAGGGCGGCGGGCACGTGGCCTTTCCGCCGGACCTGGACGTAGACGCCCAGGTGATCGGATGGTTGCGCGGGAAGGGGTTGAAGTCTGCCTCGTAGTTCTACTTTGTCAGATTGCCCAACTCAGCCGTTGTCAGCGCCCCTGCGGGGGCGGACCCTCACTCTCCCAACCCTCTCTCTCCCAGCCTCCCCCCCGTCCGCCGGGAGAGAGAGGGCTTGAAGACAGCTCTTCTCGCTTCTTCTTTGGACAAACCTCTCCCTCTTCTCCCGGCGGAAGGGGGGGAGGCTGGGAGAAGAGGGCCGGGGTGATGAGGGCTTCGGCGATGCGGCAACCGGTCCGCCTCCCATCAGCTTGACGCAACGGCCTCATTACCCCCGGCCGGATTTGAGGCGGCCTCGATACATCCTCCCCTACTGCCCGATCCAATAACTATCCAACGTCACCTGCACGTCCGGCCCCACCTGGACGTCTTTGCCGAGGTGGGCGCCCCGGGCCTGGGTGCCACTCTTGATCCAGATGGTGCCGTTGGGGGCGTAGACGTTGGCCCAGACCACCCCATTCATACCGATCTCCACGGCCTTCGGCGTCGCGGCGAGGGTACCGGTCGTGCCGTTGATGCCCTCGACGAAGAAGATGACGTCCGAGCCGTCGATGGTGGCGCCGGTGGCCGGCTGGATCTGGACGAGGTCGAGGGTGCTGACTTTCTGCTGCACCCGGATCTCGGCCGCGGCGGAGAAGAAGAGCTTCACCTGGCTGTTCAACTGGATGGAACGGAAGTGGTAGACGCCGCCGGTGAACGTCACCGTCCCCTTCTTCGCCACGATGAGATCGCGATAGCTGCCGGCGGTAAGGGTGAGAGTGCCGTTGACGGCGACGTTGACGTCCGTGGTGCCCGGTGTCGCCGTGGAGAAAGCCGGCAGGGTGGCGAAAACCGGCAGGGCGAGGGGCGACGTCTGGGTGCCCGTCACCGAGCCCGCGCCCGTGCGCGTGTTGTAGAAGGCGTCGCTCGTCAGAGTGGAGCCGGCCGCGATGTTGATGCGATTCGCCTGGATGTCGTACCCCGACGGGGTCGTCACGGTACCGCCGACGCTCAGCTCGACGCCGCTGTCGAGGAACGGCGTGACGCCGGTCTGGTTGACGATGACGTCGCCCGAGAGCACGTCGGCTCCGGCTTGGATCCAGACGCTATGGGTGGCGAGGATGGCCGTCCGCTCTAAGGCATCCTTGACGGTCACCGTCACCGTCGCCGAGGCTGTGCCGCCCTGGCCGTCGCTCACCGTGTAGGTGAAGGAGTCAGTGCCGTTGAAATTGGCCACCGGCGTATAGGTCACGGTGTTGTTGGCGTTGACGGCCGCGGAGCCGTGGGCCGGAGTCGAGGTGCCGGTCACTGTGAGAGCGCTCTCCACGTCCGAATCGTTGGATAGAACGGTGATCGTCACGGCGGCGCCTTCGCGGGTCGTCCCTGCGTCGTTCGAAGCCACAGGAGGATCGTTGACCGCGGCCACGTTCACGGTGACTGTGGCGGTGTCCGTCCCACCGTTACCGTCGCTGATCGTATACGTGAAGGCGTCCGCACCGTTGGTGTTGGCGTTGGGGGTATAAAGGATCGTGGACCCGTTGATCGCAACGGAGCCCTTGGTGCCCTGGGTGACCGCGGTGATCGCCAGCGTGTTGTTCTCCGGATCGGTGTCGTTGCCGAGGACGGAGATGGAGACCGCCGTATCCTCGTTCGTCGCCGCCACGTCGTTGACCGCGTCCGGCGCATCGTTCACGGCATTGATGGTGATCGCAACCGTGGCGGTGTCCATCCCGCCGTTGCCGTCGCTGATCGTATAGGTGAACGAATCGCTTCCGTTGGCGTTCGCGTTCGGTGTGTAGGTGACGGTCGTCCCACTGTTGATCGTCACCGTCCCCTTGGTTCCTTGAGTGACGGCGGTGACGGTCAGGGTGTCGTTGTCCAGGTCGGTGTCATTGTCGCGGACGGAGACAGTGACCGCCGTGTCTTCGTTCGTGGTCGCCGCGTCGTTGATGGCGTCCGGCGCGTCGTTGACGCCCGTAATGGTGATCGAAACCGTCGCCGTATCCGTCCCGCCGTTGCCGTCACTGATCGTGTAGGTGAAAGAATCGGTGCCGTTGACGTTGGCGTTGGGCGTATAGGTGACGGTGGTGCCGCCGTTGATCGTCACCGTCCCCTTGGTCCCCTGCGTGACGGCGGTGACCGTCAGCGTGTTGTTTTCGGCATCGGTGTCGTTGCCGAGGACCGAGACGGTAACCGCTGAGTCTTCGTTCGTGGTCGCCGAGTCGTTGACGGCATCCGGAGCATCGTTGACGGCCGTGATGGTGATCGACACCGTCGCCGTATCCGTCCCGCCGTTGCCGTCGCTGATCGTATACGTGAAAGAGTCGCTGCCGTTGGCGTTCGCGTTCGGCGTGTAGGTGACGGTCGTGCCGTCGTTGATCGTCACCGTCCCCTTCGCTCCCTGGGTAACGGCGGTGACGGTCAGGGTGTCGTTGTCCAGGTCGGTGTCATTGTCGCGGACGGAGACGGTGACCGCCACATCCTCGTTCGTCGTCGCTGAGTCGTTGACCGCATCCGGAGCGTCGTTCACGGCCGTGATGGTGATCGAAACCGTGGCCGTATCCGTCCCGCCGTTGCCGTCGCTGATCGTATAGGTGAACGAATCGCTGCCGTTGGCGTTCGCGTTGGGCGTATAGGTGACCGTGGTGCTGCCGTTGATCGCCACCGTCCCCTTGGTCCCCTGCGTGACGGCGGTGACCGTCAACGTGTTGTTTTCGGCATCAGTGTCGTTGTCAAGAACGGAGACGGTGACCGCCGTGTCCTCGTTCGTCGTCGCCGAATCGTTGACCGCGTCCGGAGCGTCGTTCACGGCCGTGATGGTGACGGAAACCGTTGCGGTGTCGGTCCCACCATTGCCGTCGCTGATCGTATAGGTGAACGAATCGCTGCCGTTGGCGTTCGCGTTGGGCGTATAGGTGACGGTCGTGCCGCCGTTGATCGTCACCACCCCCTTGGTCCCCTGAGTGACCGCGGTGACCGTCAGCGTGTTGTTCTCCGGATCGGTGTCGTTGCTGCGGACGGAGACGATGACCGCGGTGTCCTCGTTCGTGGTCGCCGAGTCGTTCACCGCGTCGGGCACGTCGTTGACCGGTGTCACCGTGACCGTGACCGTGGCGACCGCGTTATTGGTGTCAGCCTGGACGAAATAATCGAACGAATCCGTGCCGCTGAAGTTGGGAGCCGGCGTATAGGTGACGGTCATGTCGCCGTTGACCACGGCCGAGCCGTGCGCGGGCTGGGCGACGGAGGTCACCGTGAGGGTGCTGTCCACATCCGAATCGTTCGCCAGCACGGAGACGGTGACCGCGGTGTCCTCGGCCGTTGTGGCCGCGTCGTTGAGGACGAACGGCGGGTCGTCCACGGGTAGCACCGTGATCGTGACAGTAGCCGTGCTCGTCGCGCCTTCGCTGTCGCGAACCGTGTAGGTGAAGCTGTCCGTGCCATTGAAGTCCGGCGCCGGAATGTATTGGTACTCGGTGCGGAGGAGCGGATGGGGCTCGACCGTGCCGTGGGCCGGCGTGCTGAAGCCCACGAGCTCCAAGGGATAACCATCGGGATCGCTGTCGTTGTCGAGCACGGAGAGCAGGACGGAGAAATCCTCGTACGTCGTCTGCTCATCGTTCCCTGCCACCGGTGGATCGATGACGGAGATGACCTCGATGGACAGCGTTCCCGTCGTGGTCAGCTCCCCATCGCTCACGGTGTAGGTGAGGACCTCGGTATAGCCGAAGTTGTTCGGATACGGCGTGAAGGTGATGGACGAATCGGGATTGATCGTCACCGTGCCGCTCCCGTAGTAGGAGACCACGTTCGTCACCGTCAGCGGCTGGCCCTCCGGATCGCTGTCATTGGCCAGCACGTCGACCGTGATGGAGTTGTCCTCCAGGATCGAAACCGATTCATTCTGGACCGCGGGGGCACGGTTCGGCGCGAAGCTCGCGCGGTCCGCCGAGTAGGAGTCGTGCGGGTAGTAGTACGAGTAGTGATCGGCCTCGATCGTCTCTCCCGCCTCGACCTCGAGAACGTTCGAGTTGAGGGACGCCGGCCCGCTGCCGACGGCAATGGAGCCGGTGAAGATGCCCGTGTCCCTGCCCGTCTCCGTGACGAGGAAGAGCTCCCAATCCCCGGTGGAGAAAGAGTGGATGCGGACCATGCCCTGATCCTGCTGGCCCGGCTGATTCGCCATGGGCTCCTCCAGGCGGACGTAGACCGCGCTCCCCATGAGATAGAGCTCCACGTCATTGCCCTGAGCGTCCACGAACCGGAGCTGAGACTGGACGGTCGAAGCCGTT
The DNA here is from genome assembly GCA_963712665.1 of Thermoanaerobaculaceae bacterium. Taxonomy (GTDB): domain Bacteria; phylum Acidobacteriota; class Thermoanaerobaculia; order Multivoradales; family UBA5704; genus DATARR01. The sequence goes on from CAVQIV010000004.1 coordinate 73,971, forward strand.
GCCGTGGCGTCGGCGAGCCGGGCGTGGAGGACGTCGCCTCTGTATCTTTCCACGCCCGCTTCGAGCACCCCGTTGTCGAAGGTATGGGAGACGTACGGCGCCATGGGGATGGAGCCGGCGAAGAGGCCGGTGTTCGGGCCAGTCTCCGTGAGCGTCAGGGTCTCGCGGTCGCGCGGGAAGCCGGTGTCGACTTCCACGTCGATGCTGGCGATGAGGGTCTCGGCCAGGGCAGGGTTGGCGTTGGCCGTGGGGTCCACGGCCCGCAGGTAGACCGGCCGGCCGATCAGGAATTCGCTCTGCGGAGCCCCGGCGGCGTCGGTGAATTCCAGGATGGCCTCCTGGATGCGGGCCGTAATGAAGTTCGAAGGCTGATTCATGTAATCGATGTGGGTGGCTTTCAGGATCTCGCCGGGCTGGACCTGGAGGATGCTGTCCGCGGCGGCGGCTCCCGTGGCCGTGGAAACCTGGCCTTCGAACACGCTGCCGCCTGTGGCGCCGAGGACCAGGTAGCTCAGGAGGTCTCCGGTAGTGAGGGATTCGAGCCGGGCGTAGGTCTCGGGATACCCTGGGTACAGCATCGGGTAGAACACCCGGACCCGCACCGGCGTGCCGGCGGCGAAGACGGTGGCGTCGTGGCCCGCCGTATCGAGCAGCCGGATCTCCGGGTTGCCGGTGGTGGCGGTGGCCGTGGCCGTGGGGCAGCCTTCGCAGAACTGGACGGTCACCGTATCGAACTGATAGGGCTGCGAGTAGGTCCGGTACGTGGTGAGGTGGCCATTGTATGGATAGGCCAGATAGGGACCGAGATAGAGGATGCCTTCGAAACGCCCGGCAATTTCGGGATCGGGGCTCAGGTCGACGGACTCCGTATCCCCCGCGATCTGGGAGTGGGCGGTCGCCTGGAGATTCGTCTGGCCGATCATGGTGGCGTCGAGGAGCTCGACGCGAACGGCATCTCCTTCGATCAGAGTCGAGAGGGGAGCGCCGGCGGCGTCGCGGAAGGTGAGGAGCCGCTGGGCCGCGGTGGCCGTGGCCGTGGCGAGGGTCGTGCCGTACAGGTCCAGGAGCCGGGCTTCCACCGTGCTCCCCGCGGCGACCTGCAGCGTGCCGTCTCCGGGGACGGCCGGGCCTTCGACCAGCGGAATCGAGGCTTCGAAGATCGCGGTCAGAGAACCGGTCTCGAGCAGCGTCACGACCTCGTTGTCGCCGCCCGGCACCACCAGGCGGACCTGGTTCATGTCGGTCCAGGGGGACATGTTGGCGAGCTGGTCGGTGGCCCGGAGGCGGAGCGGGAAGCCGGTCACCACCGTCGCCGTCTCATGTCCTCCGGCGTCGAGAAAGTGGACCGTGGGGCCGAGCACGTCCGCTTCGACCACGGGGGGATAGCCCCCGCACTGGACCGAGATGTGGTCCGTCCGTAAGGTCTGCAGCCTCTGGTCCTGGGGATTGGCGTATCCGAAGGTGAGCCGGATGCGCCGCTCGAACACGCCCGTGTTCGGACCGGTCTCATAGGCCGAGAGGGCCTCCTGGTCGCCGCTGCCTTGGGCCGAGAAGACCATGTACGCCTCATCCCTCAGGCTGCTCACGAAATTGAGCACGGGAGCCACGACCCTCACGAAGATCTGGTCTCCCTCGCGATATTGGGTCGCGGGCTGGCCTGGGCGTCCAGCAGGGTCACGGACTCGCAGATCGTGGCTTGTCCGGACGCCGAGAGCGCGAAGGCTAAGAACATCCCCACCAGCAAAGTCAGTGTTTGCTTGAACATAACCCCTCCTGGGCAGATTGGGTACCGCTTGCACTCTAGAGTGTCACGGAGGGGCCAAAACGTTCCACTCCCCGGCCAAAAGAGCAAGATTATTCAAGACGGCCTGAGCCCTCAGAGGTGTCTCGAAAGTCGCCAGCTTGCCCTTCGAGGCCCTCATCACCCCGGCCCTCTTCTCCCAGCCTCCCCCCCATCCGCCGGGAGAAGAGGGAGAGGTTTGTCTAAGAAGAAGCAAAAGCGAAGCTGTCTTGGCCCCCTCTCTCCCGGCGGACGGGGGGGAGGCTGGGAGAGAGGGGGTTGGGGGAGTGAGGGCCTCGAAGCGGCAGCCCAGGGTCCGTCTACGAGGTCCGTCGGCGTCATGATCCGAGCTTGGTGGAGCTCAGCGTCTACCGTCCCCCGCCACCTGCCGCTGCCGCCCCAAAACCGCCGCGATCCCCAATCCGGCCGTGATGGCCAGCCACACCAGCGGCATTCCCGTCCGCACGGCCGCGGGCACGACGCCCATGAAGTCCAAAGGCCGAGTCTGATTCAGGGGTCCGATGTACCAGAGGAGGAGATAGACCACCTCGAAGAGCTTGCCGCTGCCGCTCCACACCCCCAGCGCCAGGGCGAAGGTGGGGATGAACAACGCTCCCACCAGCCAGGCGCCCAAACCCGACCCGTGTCCTGTCAACAGCAGGCGGAGCCCCACCCCACCCCCGGTCGCCAGGGCCAGGAGCACGCCGGCGAGCCACGTTGCCGGAAGCTGGCGCTTGAGCGGCCAGGCCGCCGAGAAGACCAGCCCGTCCGTGGCGAAGCGGGACTCACGGCTTCCCAGCGAGGACCAGAGCAGGACCAGCCAGATCCACGTCAGGGGCAGCACGATCCTCCTCCCCTCCTCCGGCACGGCGAGACCGGCCACGAACAGACCCGCGGCCACCAGATACCACCCCCAGCGCCGGCCTTTGAGCAGCAGGCGCAGCTCCGCCTTCAGCATCGTGAGAAAGCTGAAGCGTCGGCTTCCCGCCGGCAGCGGATGGAGATGAAGAGGAACGGGCACCGGCCCGCTCTCCAATCCATCCCCGGCGATCCCCGCTCCCACCGCCGCCTGAACCGGAGCAGACCGCCGCCGGCCCGGGCTCAAGCTCCAGCGGGAGGGATCGAAACGATCGAAGAGGAGCGCCGCCACCAGCGTGAGCCCCACCGCCACCAGGATCCAGACGAGACGGGCGACGAGGATCTCCGCCGTCCAATCCATCCCCTCCCAGCGGAACGTCCGGGCTGCGGCCTCGTGGCTGATGCCGCCCAGGACGAAGCCGTGCGTGCTGGCGCCGAAGGTCCTCTTCATCGCCCCGAGCAGATTGGACATCACCGGCCCCATCCCGAACGGATCCTGGTAACCCTTGATGGCCAAGGGCATGACGCTCACCCAGCCGAAGAACCAGACCACGTTGCCGAAGCCCCCCTTGAGGAAGGGGATGGTCTCGAAGAGCACCGCGAGCGCGGCCACGAGCGCCATGGCGGGCACACAGAAGACGACGATCGGCGCGAGGAGCGGCCCGAGTTGGATACTGGAGTCCTCCCCCGCCATCCACTGCGCCACCACGGCCATCCCTGCGAGCACCACCACCATGGCAAGGAGCACCGCGAGATTGGAGAGCGCCTTGCCCAGCGTGTAGAGGGGCTTGGACATGGGCGTCGTGGCCAGGATCTGCCCCACGCCCGTGCGCCGGTCCCGCTCCACCGCGTTCTTCACCACGTAGAACCCCACCAGGCTGACGAAGAAATTGACCACCAGGGTCATGAGAATGCCCACCCAGGCCGAGTTGTAGATCCCCCGGGATGTCGCCGCCGATCCAGAGCTCCAGGAACTCCACGGCGTTGAGATTCGGATAGACCCCGAAATCCTGAGGCAGATACCCGAGCCCCGAGCGCAGCCCGTCCGGAGAGCGAACCACGTCCACCCCATTCCATAGCACCCGCCCCTCCGTAGGCCGGGTGATCGTGGCGAGGATGCGCATGAGCGTCGACTTCCCCGCCCCATTCGGTCCCAAGAGCCCGAGCACCCCCGGTCCCAGCTCCAGCGAGAACTCCCGCAACCCCCAGAAGTCCCCCTTGTACCGCTTCCCCACTCCCTCGATCGTGAGCTTCATGGTCTCGCCCCTCCTCAGTGACCCTCACAGTACGCATCGGGGCCGGGAACGTTTCGCGCCCTTGCATACATTCAATCTTCCCAGATGCGGATCTTGGGGTGGATTCTCCCACGTTCGCCTGCTGGGTGGCAGCTCGGAGTGTAGAATTGGATTGTGCGGGTCGGACCCTCGACCGAGGTAAAAGCGTTCAACGACGTGGGAGCTGGGGCATGAAACGGAAACACAGCTACGATCCTCTTCAGGGCCCTGGCTCGTGGTGGACCGAGCTGGCAGAGCATGAGCGGCTCGATCTCATCATCGACCACCATCGCCGTAAGAGGGTTCGGCTTCCGAACGCGCCCGCATGCACGCCCTTGCGCACCTCGTCGTCGAGAACCAGGTCCTGCTCGGAGAAGAGACGCCCGTTCAGGCGACGCTCTCTAGATTGATGGACGAGGGCCTGGACGGTACGACGCCGTACATGCTATCGGGATGGTATTGGTGGGCATCATATGGGAGGTCGGCACTGAGCGCTTGCAAGCCGATCCAACGGCGAAGTACTACCAGGAGCTACAGGAGCTCTCTGCCGAAAAATGGCTGTCGCAAGCGGAATAGATAGAAACACCTGAAAGAGTATTCCTGGATCACAGGTGGTTTCAGGGATTGGCCGGGACGGACACGGTCCAGTTGTTCCGGCCTGGATTCGCGACGCGGACTCTTCTCAGCAACTCGGACGGAATGTAAAACCGGTTGTCGTCGACCCTATCTCCGCACCCGATGCCGCGAAATCCGGGAATCACGACCTTTCTACCCCTCTCGCAGCCGCGAAACGCCAGCTCTGTGATGCCAAATAGACGCTTGTTGATGCGGAATACCTCTCCAGGGACGCTGATTCCGGATTCAGAACGTCCCAGAGCGAAGTTTCTGTCGCAACTAGACATTCGCGAGCCTCTCCGAGATGACTCGGAGCTCCTCGATTCGGGATTTTTGCTGCGAATCTGCCTTGTTTCGCATCAGCACACCAAATACGACTCGTCATCCTAGAGTCAATACGCAGCTATAATGACGGATTTAGCTGCATATACCGCTTAATTTGCGTCATTGCCCCCCCTGCTCGCATCTCGCGACGAGTGATTCGCATCTCCCAATCCTCTGCCGGAGGCTCCCATACGCTCTCCGCGGCTGCCAGCGGGGAGTTTGCAACACTCATCCCGGTATATGCGGCTGCCATCTCAAATTTTGCGACTCCATCCAGAGAGAGGCGTCACTCACCCTGCTCTTCGCAGCTCCGCTCCCGGAGTCTGACGCGAAAATCCATGAGCTCGCGGCTGAATGCCACACGCCCGCGGCCGAAAGTGCTACTGCCAGAAGTGCTGCCCCCGAGGGTCTTCCCAGCGAAAGTGTCAGGGTATTCCCAGAGCCGGTGCCGGTCATATGAGGGGAAAGCGTCGTCTTTCTCGTTCTTCACGCGGCCACTCATTTGAAAGGAGGCCCCCCAATGAAGAAAATGACGCTGACCCTCGCGCTGGCCGTGCTCGCTCCGGCCACGCTGCTGGCTCATCCGCCGGACGTGGGCACGCTGGAAACACTCGTGAGCTTCAACCCGCAGGCTCTGGAGACCCCTGAGAGCCTCGTCGTCGATAGGTCCGGGACGATCTACATAAGCCTCGCTCTGACCGGCGAGATTCGCAAGATCGCGCCAAACGGCGCGCAAACGACTCTGATCACCTTGCCCATCGGTCCGCCGCTGACCGTCTGCGGACCGTTCTTCGCTGGTGTGACCGGCATTGCACAGGATCCCGAGAACGGCACGCTGTACGCCGCCGTGGCGGCCTGCGACGTCGCCTTCCGCGGCATCTGGCGAATCTCGCCGAACGGCCATGGTGAGCTGATCGCCAAGCTGCCGCTGGCCAGCCTCCCCAACGGCATCGCCCTGGAGGACGACGTACTCTACGTGGCCGACACGTCCCAGGGAATCGTCTGGCGCGTACCGGCTGAGGGCGGCGCCGCCGAAGTATGGCTCGACCACCCTCTGCTCAAGACCCCTCCAGGCGCGCCCGCCGGGTCCCCGGGTCCCAACGGGATCAAGGTTTTCAAGGGTGAGGTCTACGTTTCGCACTCGACCGCGGGCACAATTCTCGCGATTCCCATCCAGCGCAATGGCACAGCGGGCGAGCCGCGAATCCATGCTCACCTGCCAGGAAGCTCGGGCTGCGACGACTTCTCCTTCGACGTCCACGGCGCCCTCTACTGCGCCACCAATCCCTTCCGGACGTTGGTGAAGATCAACCAGGACGGCAGTACGGAAGTGCTGTTGACCGCGGACGACGGCCTGGACGGTCCCACCGCGACAGCTTTCGGCCGCAAGGGCAAAGACCGGTTCAACCTCTACATCACCAACGCCGCCTTCCCGTTCCTCTCCACTACCCTCAAGCCGAGCTTGATGCGGCTGCACCTCGGAATACCAGGCGCGTCGCCAGACTAAGGGCTCGACACAGAATAACTGTGCCAGTTCTTCTCAGCCCCGAAGGGGCGACAGCGTAAAGATGCTATGCAGGGTGGTGGCCTGGTGGGGTGGAATAGCGTGGGCCGACTGGTTTATGGTTTCTGGGAACCACTTTTTTCCGAAAGGAGAGTCCCAGATGAGCCAGACCCCATCGACCCACGAGCAAGAGCATAGTACGAAATCGGGCACTCTGTACCTCGCCCTGGAGTTGGGCCAGAGCAAGTGGCAGTTGGCTTTCACGACGCAAGCGGGTCAGAAACCGCGGCTGCGGACGATCAAGGCACGGGATCGGAAGTCCCTGGAAGAGGAGATTCGTAGCGCCAAGCAGCGGTTCTGCCTTTCCGAGTGGTCGCGGGTGGTCAGTTGCTACGAAGCGGGGCGAGAGGGGTTCTGGCTCCACCGGTACCTGGAGTCTCTGGGGGTGGAGAGCCGGGTGGTGGATTCCTCGAGCATTGAGGTGAACCGGCGGGGCCGACGGCCCAAGACGGACCGCCTGGACGTGGTCAAGCTGGTCACTCTGCTGGTACGGTACGACGGCGGGGAGAAGGGAGCGTGGAGCGTGTGTCGGGTGCCGAGTCCTCAGGAAGAAGACGCTCGTCAGTTGGGCCGGGAGCTAGAGTTACTGAAGTGGGAGAGGACTAGTCATTGGAACCGGATCCGGGGTCTTCTGGCGGCGCAGGGGATGGAGCTCGGCCCGGGCAGCCAAAGCCAGTTTCGCGAGTGGCTGGAAGAGGTGCGGCTGTGGGACGGCAGCCCGTTGCCTGCAAGCCTACGATCTCGGCTGGAACGAGAATTTGAGCGTTTGGAGTGCTTGGAGGAGCAAATTCGGCTGCTGGAACAACGTCGGCGAGATCAGGTGGCCGAGGCGAAGAGTCGAGAGGAGAAGCAGGTCGTTCAGTTGTTGTTGCTGCGTGGGATCGGGATGAATAGCGGATGGTTGTTCGTGATGGAGTTTTTCGCTTGGCGTCAGTTCCGGAACCGTCGTCAGGTGGGAGCCTTGTCGGGCTTGGCCCCGACGCCCTACAGCAGTGGAGACGGTGTGGACCACGAGCAAGGGATCAGCAAGGCGGGCAATAAACGGGTACGAACAATGGCCATAGAGATCGCCTGGGGATGGTTGCGCTGGCAGCCGCGAAGTGAGTTGAGTCAGTGGTTCCAGGAGCGGTTCGGCAAGGGTAACAGCCGCTCGCGTCGGGTAGGCATCGTGGCGTTGGCGCGCAAGCTTCTGGTGGCGCTGTGGCGTTACCTGGAGACGGGAGTGATCCCTGAGGGGGCGCAACTGAAGGCGAAGTAAGCGAGGAAGTCAGCGAGAGAGTCAAGAATCGATCTGGTGGAGTTGAGCCCGTGCCCAGGCTGGGTCCCCGCAAGGAGAACCGGCGTTAGAGATGGGGCCGCTCCATTCAGGCTTGTCGAATCGCGCTGCGTAGCGAAGAAAGCACCTGGTGACTGGCCTATGAGGCCGGCACGAATAGAAGCTGGCGGGGAGCCCCTGAGGCCCTCGCACTGGACAAGCCGCCAGATCACGACAGACCGACGACGAAGAGAAACTTTGGGTAGGAGAAAAACGGGTAGGAGAAAAAACGCACCCAGGAGCTTGACAACCGGCACCCTCATAGAAGCACCTGGTGACTGGCCTATGAGGCCGGCACGAATAGAAGCTGGCGGGGAGCCCCTGAGGCCCTCGCACTGGACAAGCCGCCAGATCACGACAGACCGACGACGAAGAGAAACTTCGGGTAGGAGAAAAACGGGTAGGAGAAAAAACGCACCCAGGAGCTTGACAACCGGCACCCTCTATAGAAGCCTGGGGCGTGAGCCCCAGGAAAACAGTCCCCCAACAACCCACATAGCCCTGTAGGGGCGGCAGCAGACCTTGGCGATCCGGTCTTCTGCCGCCCCTTCGGGGCTTTGGGGGTTTGTGATTCATCCCTTTCCTGGGGCTCATGCCCGAGGCTTTATGCTGTCGCCCCCTTCGGGGCTGATCTCTAGGTGACCGCACTAGTGTCCGGTCTATTTGCTGTCTACGATCGTAAGGCCAGCATTGACTGTAGTTTCGGGTTGACTCAGGGGTGTCCACGATTTGAATTTCGGGGGAGGAGGCGGCCCGGAGAGCTTGAGCAATCTCTTGGGGATGGGGCTTCGGCTCCGGTCCAGAACTGAGCCAGGGGGTTGGCCGGGCTCCCGGTAGCTGAGGGCGAGGCTTTGTTACTCGTCCATGCCATGCTTGCGGGCTTGACCGACCCCGAGGTGAAGCATGAACGTGGGCAAGACGCTCTTCGCACAGGTGATGGAGTTCGTCCCCTGGAAGACCTTCGGACGCATCGTCGAACGGCACAAGGGTGATGCGGGCGTGCGCACTCTGAGCTGTGCCGACCTGTTCCGCGTCATGGCCTTCGCGCAACTCACCTGGCGCGAATCGCTGCGCGACATCGAGGCTTGTCTGGCCGCCAACCAAACCAAGCTGTTCCACATGGGATGAAGGCGTCGCCTGCGCGCTCGACGTTGGCCGACGCACTCGAGCGTCGCGACTGGCGCATCTATCATGCGCTGGCTCAGCGACTTATCGCGCGCGCCAAAGCGCTCTACGCGCAAGATCCTTCGGTGCTCGAGCTCGATGCCAGCGTCTATGCGCTGGATTCCACCACTATCGATTTGTGCCTGAGCTTGTTCGCCTGGGCGCCATTTCGATCGACCAAGGCGGCCGTCAAACTGCACACGTTGCTGGACCTCCGGGGCTCGATCCCGACGTTTCTCCACATCAGCGATGGCAAGCTGCACGATGTCAACGTGCTCGACATCCTGCCGATTGAGGCCGGTGCCTTCTACGTGATGGATCGCGGCTACGTGGACTTTACGCGGCTGTACGCGATGCATCAGGCCGGTGCTTTCTTCGTCACGCGCGCCAAGCACGGGATGGATGCCCGGCGCGTGTATTCGTCGCCGACGCAGCGCTACCGGCGTCATCTGCGATCAGCGCGTGATGCTCAACGGCTTCTACTCGGCCAAGGCCTACCCGGAGCATCTGCGGCGCGTCCGTTTCAAGGACCCCGAGTCGGGCAAGACGCTCATCTTCCTGACCAATAACACGGTGTTGCCCGCCTTGACGATCGCCGCTCTGTACAAAGGCCGCTGGCAGGTCGAGCTGTTCTTCAAGTGGATCAGACAGCACCTGCGCATTAAGCGATTTATTGGCACCAGCGAGAACGCGGTGAAGACGCAGATCTGGTGCGCCGTGGCCACTTACGTGCTGATCGCCATTGTAAAGAAAGAGCTTCAACTCGAGGCCTCGCTCTACACATGTCTACAGATCTTGTCGGTCTCGATCTTCGAGAAAACCGAGATTTCATGCGCCTTGCAGCCCGATCGGTCCCAACGAGAAATAGCCACCCCCGCTAACCAATTGATTCTATTCGACTTCTAACCGGACACTAGTGAGGTGACCGGTATAGTTATTCTATGACGAGCCCTAAAAATTGGAGCTGCTATTATCAGTTCGGCGAGGCCGGGGGTGAGGATTCGCCCTCCGGCTTCCTGGCATACCGCGCCAACGGCTTCCAGGAGAGCCTGCTTGGTCGCGGCGTTGGCGCTCTCGGTGGCCGAGCTTGCAGAGACGGCTACCACCACGTCGGCGTCGTGTACGATGGCGACGAGAGTGACGAACGTATCCGCGCTCCCCTGGTAGACGCTGACGCGGTCGAAGCCCGCCAGCGGCTGCACTCCCCAGCCGAGCCCGCTCTTGAGACGCCGCGTGTGCATCAGGCGGGCGGTCTCGGCTTGAGCAGCCGCGAATCGCCGTGGAGCGCCCGCAGATGCGCCACCAGGAAGCGGGCGAGGTCCGGCATGCTCATGTTGACGTCTCCCGCCGGCGCGAGAAAGGAGGGGAGCTGGTACTTGCCGTCGGGATCCTGCGGCACGATTCTCCACAGCGGCTTCCAGTGACCCCAGGGCTGGTGGGCCCCGCCCTTCGCCGGCCAACCGAAGCCCGCCGTCGCCAGGCCGAGCGGCGTGAAGACGCGGCGCATCACCAGCTCCTCCCAGGAGGTGCCCGACGCCTTCTCGGCCATCGCCGCAGCGACGGAAAAGCCCGCGTTCGAATAGGAGAACTCCTTCTTCGGTGGGACGACCGGCGGCCGGGAAAGCGCCAGGCAGGCGAACGCGAGCCGTTGCGCGGTGGGAGAGCCCGCCGCGCGAGGGATCGCCTTGAGATCCTTTTCATCGTCGAACGCCGGCAGGCCCCCTTCGTGGGCCAGGAGGTCCGCCACGGTCACCTCTTTATATTCGGCCCGCATCGTCGAGCCACACTCGGGCAGCGCCTGGCTCACCGAGGTCGACCACTGGAGCTTCCCTTCGTCAACGAGCAAGGCGATCACGGTCGCCGTGATCGGCTTGGTGACCGAACCGATATGAAATCGGTCGTCCGGTGTGACGAGCTCCCGGTTTCCCCAGGACGCGGACGCCGACGGCGCCGGTCTGAATCGAGCCGTCTGCATGTCCCACGGCGGCCGCCAGGGCAGGAGCGTCATGCTTGGCGCGGATCGCGGCGAGGATCCCCGAGATCTCCTCCGAGGAGCCTGCAGCCGCCAGCGGCCCGCTGGCGGAGAATCCGACGGTGAACAAGGCAAGGAGCGAGAGCGAGCTGCGGAGTGAGTTGGCCATGCGTCCCCCTTCAGCCACCTCTACGCTTGCGGGCAGGGATCAGTTTCTCGAGCCGCCGCGCTGTCCTCCGTCCCACGGCATCGTTCGGCGAAAGCGCTTTCATTTGTTGGAAAGCGCTGTAGAATCGCCGATCAGAGCGGTGGAAACGGGCACAGAGAATGAGTGGCCGGGAGAAGCGTGCGGAGAGACCTCAGAGCCCGGTGCTCGCTGACCAGGAGCGGCTCCGGCTCGCGCTGTCGACCACTCCGATGTTCGTCTGGGAATGGGATCTCGCGACGAACAGGGTAACGCCTCTACTTGACGACTTCGGCCTGTGGGGCGACTCTGGCGGGGAGCTCTTCCGTTGGGTCCACGCCGATGATCTCGAGCGGGTGCGCGAAGGGGCGGCGCGCATCGTCGCCGGCGAGATGCTGGAAGCGACCGACTTCCGCGTCGTCACACCCGGAGGTCAGGAGCGCTGTTGCTCCTTCCGTGCGTGGCGTCGCTGCGGGGCCGATGGTCAGCCGACGCACCTGTGCGGAGTCACTCTCGATCTCACCCAACAGATGCTCGCCGTCAAGGCGACCGCCGAGGCGGCGAACCGGGCCAAGGACGAATTCCTGGCCATGTTGAGCCACGAGCTGCGTACACCGCTGACGCCAGCCCGCGCCCTGGTGCAGATGCTCGGGCGGGACGAGAGCCTCGCGCCCGAGCACCGCGCCATCGCCGCCGAGATCAGCTCGCACATCGGCTCCGAGGCGCGGCTCATCGATGAATTGCTGGACTTCGAGCGCCTGGTGCACGACCAGGTCCAGCTCCACCTCACCGCCGTGGAAATCCACGAGCAGGCGCGGCACGCCTTGGCCGTCTGCGCACCGCTCATCCGGTTCAAGCGTCTCGTCGTGGTCGAAGACCTCAGCGCCGCCAATTCGGTCGTGCTGGGAAGCGTTCTCCGGCTACGGCAGGTGTTGTGGAACCTGATCCAGAATGCCGTCAAGTTTACCGCGGCCGACGGGAAGATCTTCGTGCGTACGGCCAATCCGGAACCCGGTATGCTCGTGCTCGAGGTGGAAGACAACGGCTTCGGCATCGAGTCCGGGATGTTGGAAAAGATCTTCGAAGGGTTCGAGCGCGCCGGCCGCAGGCCGGACTCGCTGGGGGGCCTTGGGCTGGGGCTGGCGATCAGCCGGCGGATCACAGAGCTGCACGGCGGCACGCTGACCGCGGCAAGCCCGGGTCGTGGCCGTGGGGCCACCTTCACGTTGCGTCTCACGACGACGGCCAGGGCGGAGGGAGCCGCAACCGAGCTCCAGCCGGCAGCACTGCCCTCCGCCGAGCCGCTTGGCGTGGATCGACCGCTCAAGATCCTGTTTGTCGAAGACCATCCGCCGACCGCGCGGGCGATCGCGCGATTGTTGCAGAGCCACGGTCACATCGTTCGGGTCGTCAACAGTCTCGTCGTCGCCGAGAACGCCGTGGCGACCGAGCGGTTCGACCTCCTCCTCTGCGACCTGCAACTCCCGGAAGGTAGCGGTCTCGACGTGCTGCCGCGGGTGCGGCACCACCTGCAGCGCTGGGCGGCAGGAGGAGCCGAAGCGCCGGCCATCGTGCTGAGTGGCTTTGCGCGGGAGGCCGACGTGGCCCGCTCGCTCGCTGCCGGTTACGTGGCGCACCTTGCCAAGCCTGTCGATGAGACGCACCTTCTCGCCGCGATTCGGCGGGCGACGGCAGGGACGGACCCGAACAGGCAGTGAGGGCGGCCATATCCCGGGAAAACGTCGTATATCCCTGGACAATGGGCTCTATCTGTAGATATGGCCCATATCTGCGAACAACGGCGTATATCTCCAGATATGGCCCGTATCCCGGGATATGGGCCATATCTGCGGACAATGGCGCGTATCTGGAGATACGGCTCATATCTCGGGACAATGAGTTGTATCTCCAGATATGGCTCATATCCCGGGAGGATGAGATATATCTGGGGGTGACGGCTGGAGTCCGGCAAGCTCGCTGGCCCGCGGAGTAGAATATCGCGCGTGGGAGCCCTCGACGGCAGGAGGAGAGGACGATGAGTATTATCGCCATGCCTCAGACCGACTGCGAGCAGCACCATGCGAGCTTGTGCGTCAGCGATGTCCTGGCCGCTGCTGACTTCTACAGGGAGAAGCTCGGTTTCAGCCTGGGTTTCACGTGGGGTGATCCGCCGACGATTGCGGGTGTGAACCTGGGCAAGGTTCAAATCTTTTTGGAGCAGGGCACGCCCTGCCCTCAGGGATGCTCGGTGTATTTCCTCATCGGCGACGCGGACGAGCTTTACGAGCTTCAGCGCGCCCGTGGCGTCGAGGTCGTGGATCCGCCGGCGGACCGGCCGTGGGGAATCCGCGACTACAAGGTCCGGGATCTCCACGGCTACATCCTCACCTTTGGTCATTATCTCCTCAATACCGGGCCGCCGATCCCGATCGAACGGGTCGACGTGCCTGTGCGCCTGGAGAAGCGTCTCGCGGCGCTCCTCCAGGACTTGGCCGCGCACAAGCACATGAGCCTCAGCAGTTGTCTCGAAGAAACGTTGCTGCACACCTTCGAGCCGTTGGGCGACGGTGTCGCCAGCCCGCACACTCCGAGGACGCTCCGGTACATTCAGGATCTCAAAGCCAAGCACGGCATCGACTACGACTGCCACGGGAGCTATCGCTTCGTCGAGGAGTAGGCTCCTAGGACCAGACGGCGACAGGGTGAGATAGCCGCGGCCCTGGCGACAGCTCTTCCTTGAAGTCCGGAGAACATGGTGTTCCTGGATGAAGACAAGGAGAGATCCATGGCCACGTCAGTCCAAGTGGAACCAAGCACCGAGGTCGCGAAGCTCAAGGAAGCCAACTTCTTCGAGCTGAGCCACGGCAAGAGCACGCTCTCGTACACGGTGAGCAACATCGCCGGCGATCCGTTGGTCAGCTACTTCGACGGCAAGCAGACGAAGACCTTCATCGGCGACCAGGTGAGTCTCGAAAGCTCCACGCTCGGCACCCTGGTGACCGTCCTCCTGCAGTCGAGCGTCGACGGTCCCCGCCACTTTTTGACCCTCGTGTTGCCGGTGATCCTGGTGGGGGACAAACACCCTGAGAAGGTCAGCCTGCCCGTCATCTTCCACACGACCGCGGGCTTCATCCTGCCCAGGCCCGGACCGCGGCAGACCTACGACGTGCAGATCTTCAGCGGCACCGCCAGGTTCGTGCTCACCTGAGCCGGATCACGCTCCGGCCCACGCCCGCGGGTCGAGATCGTACGGGAGCGGGGTCAGGGTCTCCGGGCCGTCTTCGCCGAGGTGGACCATGTCCTCCAGGCGGACGGCCCAGCCTTCGGCGGGGTCGTAGAGGCCGGGCTCCAAGGTGAAGACGTCTCCGGTGCGCAGCACGCCTTCGGCGCCGGAGGCCTTCTTGAAGGTGGGGAGCTCGTGGAGGTCGAAGCCGATGCCGTGCCCGAGGTTGTGGACGTAGCCGCGGGTGGAGGCAGGCTCGGTGATGGGGGTGGGATAGCCGGCGGCGGTGAAGCGGGCGCAGACCGCCTCCTGCACCTCCCACCCCCGGACTCCCGGGCCTGAGCGCAGGTAGGCCTCTTCGAGCGCCTCCCAGACCCGGGCGTGGCCGCTGCGCAAGGCTTCGGAAGGTTCGCCAACACAGAAGGTGCGGGTGCAGTCTGCGAACAGACGGGCCTTGGGGAACACGTCCACGATGAGGGACTCGCCGGCCTTGAGGACTCGGTCCTGGGTGCCCGAGGAATGGGGAATCGCCCCTTCGCGGGCCGGAGCCACGATGTTGCCCCGAGGCTGCTCCAGTCCCTGGGCCGCGAGCACGCGGGCGATCTCGGCTCGGAGGCGAGCCACCCGCAGGCGCTCCCCTTCCAGCCACAGCTCGCCGTCGCCGGCCACGGTGGCCGCGGCCAGCAGACGAGCCACGGCTCTCATGGCCTCGTTGGTGGCCTCGGCCGCTTCCCTCAATCCCGCCAGCTCGGCCGGCTGCTTGCGTTTCCGTGCCCCGTAGACGAGGGCGTTGCCAGGTACCCAGCTCCAGCCCATGCCGCTTAAAGCCGCGCAGGCGGCCTGGATCACTCCGGCCTGGCCATGTCCGGCAAGGGCGATCCGCCCGGGAGAGGGGAGGCAGCGGTCGAGGGCCCGCCCCATCACCCGGGCGAGGAAGTAGGCCGGCTCGGGCAGCTCGCTCGCCCAGCGGGAGACGTCCAGGTCTTCGGGCGTGAGGAGGGCGAGCCCGGTGGCCGCCGCCTCCTCCCGCTCCATGGGAGTGAGGAAGCCGAGGCGCGGCTCGCCCCCCCGGGGGAGCACCAGCAGGCTCTCCCCCAGGTGGGCCGGACCGGGCAGGAAGGACGCGAGGTCGGAGTCCTGAGCCGACGCGGCGAGGACGAGCAATGCCGCGCAGCCGAGCTCCTCGAGCCCCGCCGACAGTGCGTCGAGGCGGGCTTTCATCCAGCCGGGCCTTTATCCAGCGGTATTGCGCTCGATGAGCTCCTGGAACGCGGACTTGCCCCGGAAGCCCACCATCTGATCGGCCCGCTGGCCGTTCTTGAACAGGATGAACATGGGGATGCCCTGCACCCCATGGTTGAAGGCGAGCTCCTGGTTCTCGTCGACGTTGACCTTGGCGATGCGCACCTTCTCGTGCAGCTCATCCGCCAGCTCGTCGAGCACCGGCGCCGCGGCGCGGCAGGGACCGCACCAGGGAGCCCAGAAGTCGACCAGCACGGGCATGTCCGACTTGAGGACCTCGGTCTCGAAGTTCCCCTGGTCGACGGTCACGATCTTGTCGTTGGCCATTTTCGAACCTTTCCTCTCCTGGATAAGTCAACGGGCCGCGAGCGCGGCCCTGCTATCCTTCTAACCCCGAAGACAGTGCTTCTTGTTCCAGCCGCCGCCGCGAGAAGTACTCGCGGGTGGCTTCCACGTCGCGGCCGATCTGGGACGAGAGGTCCATCACCGTGGGGAAGATCCGCTCCTCCCGCAGCCGTCTGTAGAACCCCAGCTCCACCCGCTGGCCATAGACGTCGGCCTTGAAGTCCAGGATGTGGCTCTCCACCACCCGCTGGTAGTTCTCGTAGACCGTGGGCCGGGTGCCGATGTTCGTGACGCAGTCGAACGTCGCCGGGTAGCTGGGGAAGAACACCCGGCTGGCGTAGACGCCGTCGCCGGGCAGCAGCTTGTTGTCGGACATGACGTTGATCGTGGGCCAGCCCAGGCGTTTGCCCATGCGGTCGCCGCGGACGATGACGCCCGTCAGGGAGTAGGGCCGGCCCAGCATCTCCCCGGCCTCGATCACGTTCCCCTCGGCGATGGCGCGGCGGATGCGGGTGCTGGAGATCCGCTCGCCGGCATAGACCACCTCCTCCACCCCGTGAGCGGTGAAGCCCAGCTCCCGGCCCATCTCCTGGAGCAGCGCCAGGTTCCCCTCGCGCTTGTGGCCGAAGACGAACCCCGCGCCGACGTAGATCTCTCTCGAGTCCAGCTTGTCGTGCAGGAGCTCGCGGACGAACGTCCGCGCCGGTACCCGCGACAGCTCGGGGGTGAAGCGGAGCACCAGCATCACCTCGACCCCCGACTCTTCCAGCAGCCGCTCCTTCTGTTTGGGCGTGGTCAGGGCCAAGGGAGCGCGGTCGGGAGCGAGCACGGTCAAGGGGTGGGGATCGAAGGTCAGCACCGCCGAGGGGGCGCCCAGCTCTTCCGCCCGCGCCGTCACCCGCTCGAGGATGGCGTGCTGGCCGCGGTGCACGCCATCGAAATTGCCGATGGTGGCGATACCGCCGCGCGGCAGGTCACTGGCGTTGTACGCGTCCTGGAAGACGTGCATGGAAAAAGGTCAGGCGAAGACGGCTTCGGCCGGGATCACCCGGTCCGCGTCCTGCGGCCGGGAGGCGCCCGACTATATGGCCTACCAGGTCGTCGGCGAAAGCTTCGGTGATCTCCACTTGGGCGAGCGTGCCCGCCGGCGCCGCGCCGTCGTTGATCAGCACGCGGCCGTCGATCTGCGGGCGCCATGCCGTGGTGACGGCCCTGGAGCAGGTGCTCCGACTCCTCGCAGACGCCCTCGACGAGCACGGTCATCCGCCGGCCCACCAGCCGCTGCCGCTGCGCGAGGGCGATCGGCTGCTGGGCCTCCAGGAGCTGGCGCAGCCGCCGCCGCTGCGGCCTGCCGCGGCACCCGGCCGCCAAGCG
Source organism: Thermoanaerobaculaceae bacterium (assembly GCA_963712665.1). Lineage (GTDB taxonomy): Bacteria > Acidobacteriota > Thermoanaerobaculia > Multivoradales > UBA5704 > DATARR01. The sequence continues at coordinate 91,205 of CAVQIV010000004.1, forward strand.
CGGCGCCCGGCGTCCCCTCCTCGGGGCTGTAGGCAAAGGCGCCGAGGTGATCGAAGCGGGCTCGCTCGATGAAGGCCAGGAGATCGCGGAAGTGCTCCTCCGTCTCGCCGGGGAAGCCGACGATGAAGGTGGAGCGCAGGAAGACGTCCGGCGCCAGCTCCCGCGCCCGCTCCAGCAGCCGCAGGTAGCGCTTGCGCGTCGCCGCCTCGCCGCATGGCCGCGAGGATCTCGCCGTGGCTGTGCTGGAGCGGGCATGTCGAGATAGGAGCAGAAACGCTCCTCGCGTGCCCATCAGCCGCAGCAGATCCTCGTCCAGCGTCGTTGGATAGGCGTAGAGGAACCGGATCCAGGGGATCGAGGTCGCGGCGAGCAGGGCCTCGACCAGGCGCACGAGGCCGTGCCGGCGAATCCCCAGATCCTCGCCGTAGCGGGTGGTGTCCTGGGCGATGAGGTTGAGCTCGGTGATGCCGGCGGCTTCGAGCTGCTTCGCCTCCTCCACCAGGCTCTCGATCGTGCGGCTGCGGAAGCGGCCGCGCCAGATGCGGGATGGCGCAGAAGGTACAGGGGTTGTTGCAGCCCTCGGCGACCTTGAGATAGGCGTGCCCCTGGGTGGTGAGCAGGCGGGGCGCCGTGTGATCGAACACCAGGTGGGAGGGCGCAGGCAGCGGCGGTCCGCCGCCGAGCTGCACCACGTCGCCCACGTCGCGGAGCTGGTCGAGGCCCACGAAGCCGTCGATCTCGGGGATCTCCTTCGCGAGCTGATCGCCGAAGCGGTTGCACCATGCAGCCGGCCACCAGCACCTTCTCGACGCCCTCGCCCTTGCGGCCCGCCACCTCGAGGATGGTGTCGATCGACTCCTGCTGGGCCTCCTCGATGAAGGCGCAGGTGTTGACCACCACCGTCTCCGCCGCATCGAGGTCGTTGACCACCTCATAGCCACGCCGGGCGAGCTCGCCCAGCATGATCTCGCTGTCGACGAGGTTCTTCGGGCAGCCGAGGCTGATCATGCCCACGCGGGGGCGGCGGGGGGTCGGGGTCGGACATAAGGCGGGGAAGTCTAACAGATCGTTGAGACCCTACACCTCCGCCGCCGCCTGCCGCCGCTCCTTCTCCATCTGGGCGGCCACCAGGCTGGCGTAGACGCCGTCTTTGGCGATGAGCTCGTCGTGGCGGCCTTGCTCGACGAGCTTGCCGTCTTCCATGACGAGGATCAGGTCGGCGTGGCGGATGGTGGAGAGGCGGTGGGCGATGACGATGCGGGTGGTGCGCAGGTTTTCGAGCTCGCGCTGGATCTCCCGCTCGGTGCGGGTGTCGAGGGCGCTGGTGGCCTCGTCCAGGAGGAGGATGGCCGGCCGGTGCACGAGGGCGCGAGCCAAGGCCATGCGCTGGCGCTGGCCGCCCGAGAGGGAGGCGCCGCCGTCCGCCAGGATGGAGTCGTAGCCCATGGGCATGGCCAGGACGTCGTCGTGGATGTGGGCGAGCTTCGCCGCTTCGACCGCCCGGGAAAGGGGCAGCGTGGGATCCGACAGGGTGACGTTCGCCCGGATGCTGTGGCCGAAGAGATACGGATGCTGGGGCACCACTCCCACCTGGCGGCGCACGGAGCGCAGGTCCAGCTCCGAGAGGTCGAGACCGTCGAACAGGATCCGCCCCTCGGTCGGCGTGTAGAGGCCCACGAGCAGCGAGGCCAGGGTGGACTTGCCTGCCCCGGAGCGCCCCACCAGGGCCACGAAGCGGCCAGGGGGGATCTCGATCGACACGTCCTGGACCGCCCAGGGCGCGAACGGTCCATAGCGGAAGCTCACGTTCTCCAGGCGGATGTTCCCCTTGAGGCGCGGCGCCGGCTTCACCGCGGCCGGATCCTGCTCGCGCGGCGTCTCCAGCACGTCCTCGATCCGATCCAGATAGCTCCCCAGGAGCTGGAACTGGAAGGCGTTCGAGATCAGCGTCGAAAGGGGCGTCAGGAATCCCGTCGCCAAAGCGTTCATGGCCAGCATCGTGCCCAGAGACAGGCGCCCGTCGAGCACCTGGACGGTGCCATAGACGAGGATCACCAGCGGTGAGGCCGTGCCCAGGGCTCCCAGGGTCGAGTCCACGAAGGCGGAGAGCCGGCCGCGGGCGAGCGAGACGTTGAGCACGTCGACGAACAGGTGGGACCATTGCTCCACCGACCGGTGCTCAGCGCCCGCGGCCTTGAGCGTCTCGATGCCCGCCAGCATGTTCACCTGGTAGCTCTGCGACTTCGCCTCGGTCTGCAGCGAGCGCGACATCAGATCTTTGGTGCGCTTGCGGGTGAAGAGGAAGAGGCTCACCCGCAGGGCGCCCAGGAGCAGCACCAGGAACCCCATGCTCGGGCTGGCCACGAAGAGGAGAACCAGGTAGATGGTGACCAACAGGCCGTCCAGCACTCCGGAGAGGGCGCCCGAGGTGAGGATCTCGCGCACCGTGGAGTTGGAGGAGAGGCGCATGATGAGGTCGCCCGCCGAGCGCTGCTGGAAGAAGGGGTAGGGCAGGTCGACCAGGTGATCGAGGAAGTCGAGGGTCATCCGCGCGTCGAGGTGGGTGCGCATGTAGAGGAGGAGGTACGAGCGCAGGAACGACGACAGGAAGCTGAAGCCCACGACCGCGGCGAGGCCCGTGGCCAGCACGGTCAGAAGGTGAACGTCGCCGCGGGGAATCACCCGATCGACCAGGATGCCGGTCAGGAGCGGCAGGGCCAGGGCGAAGAGCTGCACCATGACGGAGGTCATCAGCACCCGCTGCAGGACGCCCGCTTGCTCCCTGAGCAGGCGGATGAAGCGGTCCAGCCGCCGCGGCTTCCCCACCTGGGGCTCGAAGTCCTCCCCGATCTCGAATATCAGGGCGACACCCGTGAACGAGCGGCCCAGCTCCTCGCGGCTTACCTTGCGCCGGCCGCCGCCCGGGTCCACGATCTCGGCGCCGTCGCGCGTCGAGCCGCTCGAAGACCAAGAAGTGATTGAACTGCCAGTGGAGGATCGAGCCCGGCGGCAGGAAGCGGAGGTCGTCGATCTCCTCCACCTTCACTCCCCGTCCCCTGAGGCCGAAGACGCGGCCGGCGGAGATCAGGGCG
>CAVQIV010000005.1:0-307895 GCA_963712665.1 Thermoanaerobaculaceae bacterium
TTGCCGCCTGGTGCCACGACCGGCGCCGTCCCGTCATCGGTCTCTGGGTCGCCGCCTTCGTCGTTCTGCGTCGGACTGTGGGCCACCGCCGCGGGCCAATTCGCCAACGTCTTCAACCTGCCGGGAACGGAGTCCCAGCGGACCTACGACCTGCTCAAGAGCAAGTTCCCGCAGCAGTCGGGTGACACCGCCAGCGTCGTCTTCGCCGTCAAGGACGGCAAGCGTGCTCGACGAGGCCAACCGCGCGCCGATCGAGAAGGTCCGTCGCCGACGATCGAGAAGTCGCCCGAGGTGCTCGCGCGTCGCCGACCCGTTCGCCGAGGGCGCGCCCGTCTCGCAGGACGGCAAGATCACCTTCGCCCAGATCCAGTTCAAGCAGCGCCGGCGGCGACGTCGACGTCAAGGCCGTCAAGGAGATGGCCGAGAACACGCTCAAGCTCGACGGCCAGGGCGGCGTCCAGGTCGCGCTCGGCGGCGACATCATCCACTGGTCGACGGCCGAGCAGGGCGGCGCCGGCGAGCTCTTCGGCATCCTCGTCGCGGCGCTCGTGCTGTTCCTGACGCTCGGCGTCGTCGCGATGGGCCTGCCGCTGCTCAACGCGCTGTTCGCGATGGTCGTGAGCCTCGTCGCTGATGGCCGTCATCGGCACCCGCCTGATCGACGTCGTCGACTGGACGCCGCAGCTCGCGGCGATGATCGGCATCGGCGTCGGCATCGACTACGCGCTGCTGATCCTCAACCGCTTCCGGCTCGAACGCGGCGGCGGGCGCGACGTCGCGCGAGGCGACGCTGATCGCGCTCGACACGTCGGGCCGCGCCGTGCTGTTCGCCGGCATCGTGGTCGTGATCGCGATGCTCGGCATGATGCTGCTCGGCATCTCGTTCCTCTACGGCCCGGCGATCGGCGCCGCGCTCGCGGTCGCGGCGACGATGCTCGCCTCGCTGACGCTGATGCCGGCGATCCTCGGCACCCGGATCGGCCGCCGGATCAAGAAGGCCAAGCAGACCAGCGCCGACGAGGAGACCGGCTTCGCCGCGCGCTGGAGCGGCTTCGTCGCCGACCACCCGCTGCCGGTCGCGGTCGTCGCGCTCGCCGTCCTGCTCGCGCTCGCCGCTGCCCGCGCTGCACATGCGCCTCGCGACGAGCGACGCCAGCACCTACAAGAAGGACGACACCGCGCGGGTCGCCTACGACCTGCTCAAGGAGGGCTTCGGCCCGGGCTTCAGCGCGCCGCTGCTGCTCGCGGTCGAGCTGCCCAAGGCCGGCGACCAGGCGGCGCTGGCGAAGATCGGCGACGCGCTGAGCGAGCAGGACGGGATCGCCGCGGTCCTGCCGCCGCAGCTCAACGAGGCCGGCGACACGGCGACGATGATCGCCTACCCGACGACGACCGCGCAGGACGAGCGCACCGACCAGACGGTCAAGACCGCGCGCGCCGAGACGCTCCCGCCGGTCGCGCAAGGAGACCGGCACGCGCATCTCGATCGGCGGCGCGACGGCCAGCAACATCGACTTCTCCAAGACGATCCGCGACAAGCTGCCGCTGTTCATCGGCGTCGTCGTCGGCCTGTCGCTGCTGCTGCTGATGGTCGTCTTCCGCTCGATCCTGATCCCGGTCAAGGCCGGCATCTTCAACCTGCTCTCGATCGCCGGCGCGTTCGGCGTCGTGACGCTGATCTTCCAGGACGGCAACTTCGCCGAGCCTGTTCGGCGACGCGACCGGCCCGATCGAGTCGTTCCTGCCGATCATGGTCTTCGCGGTCGTCTTCGGCCTCTCGATGGACTACGAGGTCTTCCTCGTCTCGCCGCATGCACGAGGAGTGGGTGCACACCAAGGACGCGACGTACGCCGTCCGCCACGGCCTGGCGATGACCGGCCGCGTGGTGACGGCGGCGGCGATCATCATGATCGCGGTCTTCGGCGCCTTCGCGATCGGCAACGAGCGGGCGCTGGCGATGATGGGCGTCGGCTTCGCCGTCGGCGATCTTCATCGACGCGTTCATCATCCGACTGCTGCTGCTGCCCGCGGTGATGCACCTCGCCGGACCGGCGATGTGGTGGATGCCGGCGTGGCTCGACAAGCGCCTGCCGCACTTCCACATCGAGCCGCCCGACGAGGAGCCCGCCGAGCCGAGAGCCGAGCGCGAGGTCGCGTACCGCTAGATCGAATGTTGTCCGGCCGCCTGTCGTGGGCGGCCGGACGTCGTTTGGCTACGCGGGGGCGGCCATCTTCGGTTCGCTCGGCTGGCTCGCGCCGATCCGGCCGAAGACGCCGGCGAGCTTGACCGAGGCCAGGCCGAAGACCGCGCCGACGACCAGCGACGCGAAGATGCTGATCGCGACCCACTGCCACGACATCGAGAGCAGGCCGCCGAACGCGCCGGTTCCGGCAGCGAGCGGCTTGTTCGTGATCGCCGCGAGACCGCCTCGGCGGTGTGCGGGCCTTTGCCGTCGGGGACGAAGTTGTCCAGCCCCGTGGCGATCCACCAGAAGAACACCGACGCGTAACAGCAGAACGCGGGAGCCGGCGCGAAGCGGTCGTCCTCCACCACGGTGGACAGCACGACCAGTCCGGCGGCGGTGAGGCCGATCATCACGCCAAGGCCCCAGAAGTCGGGCGAGTCGGCGAGCATCGGGCCGATCCACATCGCGAGCGCGGCCCCGATGCTGCCCGTCAGCGCGGCGGTCACCGTCTTGCCGAGCGCGGCAGCATCGGCGCCGAGCAGGAAGTAGATGCCCCAGCCGACGAAGATCGCGGGCAGCGCGAGGTGAATGTTCTGCGGCAGCCCGTACTTCCCGAACACACCGTCCTGGACCGTCACCCAGTGGAACGTGAAGTTCAGCGCGATCCAGGTCGCGACGAACGCGAGAACGCCGATCGACACCACCAAGGGCGCGATCGCCTTAAGGCGAGTGGACATGGAGTCTCCTCCTGCGTGGCCGGCCTCCTTGCGAGCCGGACGGTGACTTCATCCTTCCGCTCATGTACAAGAAGTTCCGGAATCCTGAGACTCAGATCGACGGGCTTGTACGGATGGAGAGACTCTGCCGCGCACCGAGTTCGACTCGTGATCGCGTTGCGCATGATCTGGCGCGTCGTAACCGCGCGCGCATCGCCTGGGGCGCGACGCGCGCCGAAGGCGCGCGCTGGCTCCCACGGAGACGAGCTGCTCGAGAACGCGGGACGGCGTGTCCACCCGCGCGATCTCGATCGACGCCCCGGCCGCCGACATCGGCCCTGGCTCGCGCAGATGGGCCCGTCGCCTCGCGGCGGCGCCTACACCTACGACTGGATCGAGAACCTGCTCGGGCTCGACATGCACAGCGCCGATCGAGTCCTGCCCGAGTGCCAGGATCCCGCAGGTCGGAGACACGATCGCGGTTCGGCCCGAACACAATGCGCCTCGAGCGCGTCGAGCCCGAGCGAGTGCTCGCCTGGCGCTCCGAGGACGGCAACTGGGTGTGGACCTTCGTGCTCGTCGATAGCGGCGGCGAGGGCGCGGCTGATCAGCCGCAACCGGTTCCGGATCCCGGCGCTCGACGTTCTCGAATCGGCGATGGTCCCGATGGAGCAGGCGTCGCTCGTGATGAGAGCAAGATGTTTCGCGGATCAAGGATCCCGGAGTCTCAGCGGAATCCGGGCCGCGACGTGCGTCCCGGCGCCAATCGGGCTGACGACTTCGACGTCCCGCCAGCTGTGCATCCGGTCCACCAGCCACGAAGCCAGGTCCGTTCGCGGAATCGGCACCACCGGTCCCGTTGTCGACCACATCGATCTCCAACGCGCCGTCGACGATCGCCGCGCGCACTTCCGCGCCTTCTCTCCTCGTTGCTGAGGACGTCGTCAGCCCTTCACAGACCACGAAGTAGGCGGCCAAGGCCACCCGCTCCGGCACGTCGAGCGTCACCTCGTCGTACCACGGCGGCGGGACCCTTCGAGCTCGCGCCGCGCACCTCGCGCGGCGTGCGTGACGGGGTACAGCCCGCGTGCCAGCTCGATCAGCGGGGCGTTTGTCGACGACAGCTCTTCCGCGGCAGCGCGGGGAGCGGCTCCGGGACCTCCCCGGCTCTTCGTCCGAGGGGACCGTCAGGTCAAGTCGGTGTCACGGCACGTCGGGCGGCATGGCGCGCCCCGTCTATGCAGGTCGCGTCCGATCCCGTTTTCGCTCTGCGTCGGCTGCCTCGATCACACGCACACGCGAGGCTTCAAGAGCGGCAGCCTGGCGGCGCCCATTTCCAACTCCCGCGGCCGCACGGCTGGCGAAGATCCGCAGCGCGGCTACGTCATCGTCACTCGGCCTCCATCGGTCGCGAGTCCAGAACGGCCATGTGCCCGAGGTGCGCCGCCGCAGGCGCCGCGCAGACAGACTCGCCAGATAGCTCTCCAAGCCCATTTCGACGGCGGCCTGGTACTCGGGGAAGCTTCGTCAGTGCCTCCGGGAAGGCAACCGATCGCGTGCTCGACCCGCCAGCGCACACGGCTGCCTTCAGTGTAGTCCTCGAAGGGCTCTGTCCCTGTAGGCGCCGGCGTAGACGAGGCGGCGATCACCTTCGGTGCTCGCCGGCGCCGTCGGTCGCCTCACCGACGCCCACGAGCTTGGCCACCCGAACGCCTCGGCCGATGCTCCACCAGTCCGCGCAGGAAGTCATCGCGACACCGCGCCCGCAGCTGCCTTCGGCGACCGCCCGGAGCAACTCGCGGCCGCGCAGCCTGGGGACACGATCACGGGCGGCAACGGACATCGCCGTCGATCCTAGGCCGAGCCGCGCAGCGTGGGGATCGTAATCGGAGTGACGGCGGTGGAACAACACTCTGATACAAAGCACGAGACCGACCGAGCCACCTCGGGATGATGTCCGCGTGACCGTCCGAGAACCCTCCTTCACCCCGGAGCTGTTCGCCTTCCTGCGCGACCTCGCCGAGAACAACGACCGCGAGTGGTTCGCGGCCAACAAGGCCCGCTACGTCGCCGAGGTCCAGGAGCCCGCGCTCGCGTTCGTCGAGGACGTCGGCGTGCGCCTGCCCGAGGTCAGCCGCCACTTCGTCGCCGACGCCCGCACCACCGGCGGCTCGCTGTTCCGGATCTACCGCGACGTCCGCTTCTCCAAGGACAAGTCGCCCTACAAGACCCACGTCGGCATCCAGTTCCGCCACGCGCGCTCCCGCGACGTCCACGCCCCCGGCTTCTACCTCAACCTCGAGCCCGGACAGCGTGTTCATGGCCTGCGGCATCTGGCGCCCGGACCGCGACACGCTGCACGCCATCCGCACCGCGATCGCCGCCAAGCCCGGCCGCTGGCGGGCGATCGTCGAGGACCCGCCGTTCGCCGACCGCTTCCGGCTCGGCGGCGAGATCGCTCAAGCGCCCACCGGCGGGCTTCGACCGCGATCACCCGCTGATCGAGGACCTCAAGCGCAAGGACTTCATCGCCGTCACCGACCTGACCGAGGCCGACGCGACGGCCGGCGGGTTCCTCGACCACTTCCTCGAGCTCTGCGGCGACGGCCGGCGGCTTCATGCGCTTCCTCTGCGACAGCGCGCGCGTGGAGTACTGAGGGGCGAGAACTTCCGCGCATGCCCTACAAGGGGCATGGAAACTCAACTCGCATCGACGAACACGTCGCGACCTTCGTCACCAACCTGCTCAACACCGGCGGACGCTGGTCAGCATCATCGACAACCTGGCCGACGCCCTCGTCGAAACGGCGCCGAGCCGGACGACGCGAGCGACGACATCCTCGGGACGCTCGCCGGCACCGATCGCCCAGAGACTCGCGTCGGTCCCGGCCGCCGAAGTCGTCCGGGCAGCCGAACTCATCGCATCGCGATGGAGAGCGTGATGATCGACCTGCACCGCGCGCTGGAGCGATCGCGTCGCCGCGAGCGACACTACCGCGCCCGTCGCCGCCGCCCGCGGAGATGAGGGCAGCCCTCGGATGTGACGACGAATCCTTCACGGGGCCACGACATGCATCCCGCCGTGAGCCGTGTGCGGCCGCTCCCGCTCTGTAGGCGGCTCAAACCGCCGATCTTCGCGAACGCCATCTCGCGACGCACGCCGGGGGGCGAGTCTGTCGGCCGCAGACCTACTGGGTACATGGAAAGCCTCACATCAATTGAGATTTGCGCCGGTGCGGGCGGCCAAGCACTTCGCCCTCGGCGGGGCGGGCTTCACCCACGATGCGGTCGTAGAGATTGACCCGTGGGCGACGGCGACACTCCGCGCCGATCGCCGGCGTGGAACGTGGTGGGACCCTCAATGGGGCGCGAGAACGAGCTAGCGGGCGGGCCGGGGGATGTCCGAGCGTTCAGCGCCCTGCGCTGGCGAGGATCGATAAGCCTCCTAGCAGGAGGGGTACCTTGTCCGCCATTTTCAAAGGCGGGCAAGCAACTCGGCGCCGACGACGAGCGTGATCTATTTCCGCAAGCCCTCAGACTCGTGGAGGAGTGTCACCCGGAGGCGGTGATGCTTCGAAAATGTCCGCGGGCTACTTGATGCCCGTTTCAGTGGCTACCGAGCTGAAATCAACTTGCGCCTTCGACTCTTGGGCTATGTGCCGATGTGGAAGCTCGTTCACGCGTGCGACTAAGCGGCGCCCAACTGCGGCCGCGAACGATTCTTGTCGCGCTCAAACCCGACGCTGCCGAAGCGTTCGAGTGGCCGACCGAACGGCAAACTGAGTCGCGGAGCGTTGGTGAGTCATTGCGCGACCTGATGGCGGCAAATGGGTAGAGGCACCGACGCATGGGCAGCCCGGGCGGATCGCGTCGCCCCGACGCTCGTCGGGGGGATCCAAGAAGCACGGCGGGCCCGACCTCGGGCCGACCCGCGCGCGACGAGAGTGGGCCAGGCTCGGAGTCGATGGCCGTGGTGTAGCGGACCAGCCGCCCGTGCACGGCTTCGTCGGGATGCCTCGCCTCACGGTGCGCATGGCTGCGCGCCTTCAGGGTTTCCCGGACGATTGGCAATTCGCCGGAAAGAAGACAGCCCAATACCGCCAAGTTGGCAACGCGTTTCCGCCGCCTGTCGCTCGCGATCGGAGCTGAGATTGCCAGAGCTCTCTTGATCGCCGAGGCGCTGCCGAGTCTCGCGGCAGCCTAGCCGCGATGCTTGGGACGTTGCATCTGCATGGCTTGGCAGACGGTCTCGACGATGGAATCGACCTCTTCGTGCTCCCAGAAACGCAGGACGCGCCAGCCGATTCGCTCAAGACGTTCCCGCTGTTCCGCGTCGCGCTGTTGATTTCGAGCAATCTTTGGGCCCCAATAGGACGAGTTGCGACCTGGTTTGCGTCGTCCATGAGCTTCGCAACCGTGCCAGAAACAGCCGTCCACGAACACGGCAAGCTTGGCTCGCGTAAACGCGATGTCCGGGCGCACAAGCCGCGGGCCGCTATCCGGGACCGGATAGTCCACACGAAAACGAAGTCCTCGGCTGTGCAGCGCACTCCGGACAGCCTTCTCCGGCTTCGTATCACTCCGACGGATCGCTCGCATGTTCGCGCTTCGATCTGAGGGACCAGGAGGCGACGGCACCTCGATCCGCATGCCGCACATCGTACCTCTGTGGGGCGCATCGCGATAAGGCCTGACGCGCGGACCGCCAAACACCGGCCGGTGGTGCGCCCGTTGGATCAAGTCGAACAGCCTGAAGGCGCGTCACAGCCAAGTGACGGCGCATGCTCAGCTAGAAAGGACGACGGATGTCGTGGATCGATCCGTGGGGTCGGCGAGAGCGCCGACGCGCGAGGAGTGCGTCTCCGAGCGCCAGCACTACCATCCGAGCCGGGATCTAGTCTTGGAGCGGATGGTCTCGCACGGCTTCACATCGATCGAAATCTGCGCGGGTGCCGGCGGTCAGGCACTTGGCCTGGAACGCGCTGGGTTTCGCCACGTCGCGCTCGTGGAAAACGACCCCGCTTGCGTTGAGACACTGCGTTCCGTCAAACCGGGCAAGTTCGGAGTGCGCCACGCGTGGGCGCCCGTGGTGGAGCCAATCAATGTCAAGCGGTTCTTCGCGGGCGACCTCGGCGAGCGCGTCGATCTTTTCGCGGGCGGAGTGCCTTGTCCACCTTTCAGCCGAGCGGGCCAGGGCCGGGGCGGCGACGATGAGCGAGACCTGTTCCCGACGGCGATCGACGCATCAAGGAATGTCACCCCCGCGCCGTCATGCTCGAAAACGTACGCGGGCTTCTTCATCCCCGATTCGACACGTACCGGCAAGAAGCGATCATCAAGCCTCTAGAAGCCGAAGGCTACGTCTCGATGGGGTGGCAGTTGCTCGAGGCGCGCCAGTTCGGCGTTCCGCAGCTGCGCCTCGCGCAATCTTCGTTGCGGTACTCGAGCAGGACGCAGCGCACTTCGAATCGGCCAGGCGCAGCAGAGTACGGCGAGCCGCCCACGGTCGGAGAAGCACTCCGACATGAAATGGGCCGTAAGGGCTGGAAAGGCGCGGATACGTGGGCGAGAAACGCGAACGGCATCGCCCCGACGCTCGTTGGCGGATCGAAGAAGCACGGGGGCCCGGACCTCGGTCCGACGCAAGCGCGCAAGCAGTGGGAGAAGCTCGGGGTCAACGGCAAGCTCGTCGCGCTCGATCCTCCGGATCGGTACGCGAACGGGGAAATGCCGTCTGACCGTGCGCATGGCCGCGATCCTGCAGGGGTTCCCGGCCGATTGGCCATTCTGGGGGAAGAAGACCGCCGCATACCGTCAGGTCGGCAACGCGTTTCCGCCCCGGTTGCCGAGGCGGGAATAAGCCCAGCAGATCGCACAGGCGCTCCGCGCTGCGGACGCGACGAGGGGGATGTCGAATCGCTCGGGCCGGAGCTCGCAGCCGACGCGTTCGGTGACGTGCAGTCGAACCCGCCGGTGGCGGTGTCACCCGAGCCGCTCTTCGCCGAACCCACGTAAGGCAGGCGTCAAGCGAGCGTGATGTCTCGAACCAGACGATCACCGGCAGCCGCTACGGTGCTGCTGCAGCGGCCAAGGCCTCGACGACGCCCACCTGTGCGGGCGGTGCTCGATCACGACACCCCGGAAGCCCGGGCACGAACGTCGGCGTCGCGAAGAAGGCACCGGTGGGGTCAGCGCTCTCCGCGCTTAGCGGCAAATCGCCCGCGTACAACGCTAGACGACGAGGCCGAACCGTTCGAGTGCCGCCCGGCGCTGTGCGAGTGTCCGCCGGCGACCGCGTCGATGAACTCTGGCACAAAACGTTGAAGGGCAACCGTTGTGTCGAACTCACCATCGGCCAGCTCATACACATTCTGTCCGCTGCGCTTTACTGCCACGATCCGAAGCCCGATGTCGCGAAGCTCTCGGATTCGGCGCTCCGTATGCACTTGATCTCCGTGAGCACCCTCAAACGCGTTGCCGACACAGACGACCCGCGATTCTCCCACAAATACTCATAGAGCTTACGGTGAGTGTGCCGGTCTCGGCTAATCACAACGACATCGAGCGGAAGGCTGTCCGCCAGTATTGACCTGAGCTCGCTCTCCAAACGCTCGAGCACGCCGTCCAGCGCCCAATTTTCCCGCCTAAGCTCGTCATCTGTTATCACCCGCAGCGCTGAAGCTGAAGCAGCCTTGAAATCGAGATAGCGATCAATCAGCGGCTCAACTGATTCGCCCCACGGGGCATCGGATTCGAGGAAGCTCGTGAGAAGGCGAGCCTCTTCCAACAGGTCGTGCAACGCCTTGTGCTTGCTCATCGACCGCTCAAAGGGGGCGGGTACATCCCCGTTCCCCACCACCACCGCCAAATTCGACCTGAGCCTCGCGCTGGCCGAGTCGCCGGACGGCGGCCTGCAGGGGGGCCTGGAGCTCAGTGCCGAGCTGTTCGACGGCACCACCGGGGTCCGCTTCGCCCGAGCCTTCGAGATCCTGCTCGCCGCCGCCCTGGCCGCTCCGGACCGGCGCCTCTCGGACCTCCCCCTGCTCGCCGCGGGCGAGCGGCACCAGCTCGTGGTGGAGTGGAACCCGGCACCCGACGCAGCCCTGAGCGTGCGGGAGCCCATCCACCGCCGCTTCGAGGCCCAGGTGGACCGCGATCCCGGCGCGCCGGCGGTCACTGCGGGGGGCGAGACCTTGAGCTACGGCGAGCTCGACGCCCGGGCCAACCGCCTCGCCCGCCATCTCCTGGCCTCCGGCGTCCGCCCCGGCGATCTCGTGGCCCTCCGCTTCGCGCGCTCGGCCGAGCTGATCGTGGCCCTCCTCGCCGTGCTCAAAGCCGGCGCCGGCTACCTGCCCCTCGATCCCACTTATCCTGCCGAGCGCCTGGCCTTCGCCCTGGAGGACAGCGGCGCCACCCTGCTCCTCACCCGCGAGACCCTGGACGCCGCGGCGGACACGATCGCCGCCCACAGCTCCGAGCGGCTCGAGGCGCTCGAAGACCCTGAGCTGCCGGCCTACGTCATCTACACCTCGGGCTCTACGGGTAAGCCCAAGGGGGTGGTGATCCCCCATGGCCACGTCACCCGCCTCTTCTCGGCGACGCGCCCCTGGTTCGATTTCGGCCCGGCCGACGTGTGGACGCTCTTCCACTCCTACGCCTTCGACTTCTCGGTCTGGGAGATCTGGGGAGCGCTCCTCCACGGCGGCCGGCTGGTGGTGGTCCCCCACGAGCTGGCCCGCTCGCCCGAGGCGTTCTATGGCCTGCTGCGCGACGAGCGGGTGACGGTGCTCAACCAGACCCCCTCCGCCTTCCGCCAGCTTCTGTGGGCCGAGGACGCCGTGCTCTCGGGCGCCAGTCCTGATCTCTCCCTGCGGTTGGTGATCTTCGGCGGCGAGGCCCTGGAGCCGGCATCCCTCGCGCCCTGGTTCGACCGCCACGGCGACGAGCGCCCCCTCCTCGTCAACATGTACGGCATCACGGAGACCACGGTCCATGTGACGTACCGCCCCCTCCGGAGGGACGACACGGCTCGCGGCAGCGTCCTCGGCGTGCCCATCCCAGATCTCACGGTGCAGGTGGTGGACCGTGACCTCTCGCCCCAGCCCATCGGCGTGCCTGGCGAGATCGCCGTGGGCGGGGAGGGGGTGGCGACGGGCTATCTCGGGCGGCCGGAGCTGACGGCCGCGCGCTTCGTCCCCGATCCCTTCGGGTGTCTCGGATGTCCGGGAGGAGCGCGGCTCTACCGCTCGGGCGACCTGGCGCGCCGGTTGCCGGACGGCGATCTCGAGTATCTGGGGCGCATCGACTTCCAGGTGAAGATCCGCGGCCACAGGATCGAGCTGGGGGAGATCGAGGCCGCCCTCGCCCGCCACCCGGCCGTACGCGAGTCCGTGGTGGGGACCCGCCCCGGCCCCGCGGGCGAGACGCGGCTCGTGGTCTGGATCGCCGCCGGTCCCGACGGCGATTTGGGAAAAACACCCACCCTCCCCGAGCTGCGCGCCTTCCTCGCCGCCACACTGCCCGAGCCCATGCTCCCCTCGGCCCTGGTGGTCCTCGACCGGCTCCCCTTGACCCGCAATGGCAAGGTGGACCGCCGCGCCCTCCCCGAGCCGCGAGCCACTCCTGCGCACGCAGACATTGCGATCGAGCCGCCCGCCCCCGGCCTGGAGAGCCTGGTGGCGAGCCTGTTCCATGGGGTCCTCCAGCTCCCGGCGGGCCGCTCCGTGGGGCGCCACGAGGACTTCTTCACCCTGGGCGGCAGCTCGCTGACCGGCGCCGTGCTCGTCAACCGGCTGCAGCAGGCCCTGGGGGAAGAGGTCCCTATGGCCCTGATCTTCGACGCGCCCACGCCGGCCGCCCTCGCCACCCGGCTGGCGGAGCGGTCGCCGCGGTCACCGCGGTCACCGCGGGCACCCGGCGAGCTGCGCGCGGACGCCTCTCCCGGCCCGGCGCCCCTCTCCTTTCCCCAGGAGCGGCTGTGGTTCCTCGATCGCCTGACCCCGGGCACGGCGATCTACAACATCCCCGGTCCCCTGCGGCTGCTCGGTCCCCTGGACGCCGCCGTGCTGGCCCGCGCCTTCGACGAGATCCGCCGCCGCCACGCCGTGCTGCGCACCCGCTTCGAGGAGAGGGAGGGGGCGGGCATTCAGATCGTCGATCCCTGGCAGCCGCGGCCGCTCCCCGTGGTGGACCTCGCCGCTCTGCCCGAGCCCGCGCGGCGCGACGAGGCCGCACGGCTGACGGCGGAGGAGAGCGTCTGGCCCTTCGATCTCGAGCGCGGTCCCCTGCTGCGCACCCTCCTGCTGCGGCTCGCGGGCGAGGAGCACGTGCTGCTCCAGACCGTGCACCACATCGTCTCCGACGGCTGGTCCGTGCGCGTGATGCAGCAGGAGCTGACGACCCTCTACGCGGCGTTCACGAAGGGGCGGCCGTCTCCGTTGCCCGAGCTGCCCGTGCAGTACACGGACTTCGCCCGCTGGCAGCGGCAGTGGCTCACGGAAGAGGAGACCGGGAGGCAGATCGGCTACTGGCGCGAACGGCTGGGGGACGATCCGCCGCCCCTCGACCTCCCCCTCGACCGGCCGCGCCCGCCCCTCCAGACCTTCCGCGGCGCCAGCGCCCGGCACCTGCTGCCCGCGGACCTGGCGGACGGTCTGCGCCACCTCGCCGCCGGTGTCCGCGGCTCGCTGTTCATGGCTCTCCTCGCCGGCTTCGACCTGCTGCTCTCCCGGCTGAGCGGCCAGGACGACGTGCTGGTGGGCACGCCCGTGGCGGGCCGCGGCCATGCCGATCTGGAGGGGTTGATCGGCTGCTTCCTCAACACCCTGGTGCTGCGCGCCGACCTCTCAGGCAATCCCACGTTCCGGGATCTGCTCGGCCGGGTGCGCGATGCGGCCGTGGGCGCCTATGCCCACCAGGAGGTGCCATTCGAGAAGCTCCTGGCCGAGCTCGCCCCCCGGCGCGACCTGTCGCATACGCCGTTCTTCCAGGTCTTCTTCAACCTGGGGAACTTCCCCGATCTCGGCACGAGCCTGCCGGGCGGCCTCACGGTCGATCTCCTGGCAGGCGCCGAGGCGGACTCCAAGTTCGACCTCACGGTCTACGCCGCGGAGCTGCCCGGAGGGGGTCTCCCTCGACCTGGTCTACAACGCCGACCTGTTCGACGCCCCGCGCATGGAGGAGATGCTGGGCCAGTACGCCGCGATCCTCGCCCAGGCCGTGACCGAGCCCGACGTGCCCCTCGACCGCTTCTCCCTGCTCACCCCCGAAGCCGCGGCCCTGCTGCCCGATCCCACCGCGCCCCTGGAGGATTCCTGGGTTGGTTCCGTGCCCGACCTGTTCGCCGAGCAGGCCCGCCGTCACCCGGAGCGGCCCGCGGTCGAGGACGACGACGGCACCTGGACCTACGGCGAGCTGGCCGCGGCTGTGAAACGCCTCGCCGCTGAGCTGCGGGCCGCGGGGATCGAGAAGGGGGACCGGGTGGCCATCTGGACCCACCGCAGCGCGCCGCTCGCCCTGGCCGTCCTCGGCGTCCTGGAAGCCGGCGCCGCCTTCGTGATGCTCGACCCCGCCTACCCGGCCCCCCGGATCGTCGACATGCTCGACCTCGCCCGCCCCCGAGCCTGGGTGGCCCTCGCCGTCGCCGGCCCCGTGCCCGCCGAGGTCGCGGCCTTCCTCGACGCAAACAGCGTCGCCTGCCGAGTCGTCCTGTCCCTGCAGTCCCTGGAGTCCCTGCAGTCCCTTAGGTCTCTTCCACCCCTCGCCTTCACTCCCGACGACCTCGCCTACGTGACTTTCACCTCCGGCTCCACCGGCAAGCCCAAGGGGATCCTCGGCCGCCATGGCCCGCTCACCCATTTCCTCCCCTGGATGAGCGAGCGCTTCGGCCTCGGCGCGGGTGACCGCTTCAGCGTGCTCTCCGGCCTGGCCCACGATCCTCTGCACCGCGACCTGTTCACCCCCCTCTGCCTGGGCGGCACGGTCTGCGTCCCCTCGCCAGACGAGATCGGCACGCCCGGCCGGCTCGCGGCCTGGATGGCGCGCCGGGGGATCACCGTCGCCAACCTCACCCCGGCCATGGGGCAGATCCTCACCGAGCCGCCGGGCGGGGGGGCCGGTCTCACCACCATTCCCTCTCTGCGCTGGGCCATGCTGGTGGGCGACGTCCTCACCCGGCTGGACGCGGACCGCATCCGCCGCATCGCCCCCCGCGCCTCCGTCGTCAACCTCTACGGCAGCACCGAGACGCAGCGCGCCGTGAGCTTCCATATGGCCGCTGGCGGCAGCCGTGAAGTCCTCCCCCTCGGCCGGGGAATGAAGGACGTCCAGCTCCTGGTGCTGCGTGCGGGCACGCTTGCCGGAATCGCCGGCATCGGCGAGGTGGGGGAGATCTGCCTGCGCAGCCCGCATCTGGCGGCCGGCTACCTGGGCGATCCCGAGCTGACCCGCGAGCGGTTCCAGCCGAACCCCTTCACCGGCCTGCCCGGCGACCGCATCTACCGCACCGGCGATCTCGGCCGCTACCTTCCGGATGGCGAAGCCGCCTTCGCCGGCCGACGCGACCAGCAGGTGAAGATCCGCGGCTTCCGCGTCGAGCTGGGGGAGATCGAAGCCGCCCTCGGCCGGCTGCCGGGAGTGCGCGAGGCCGTGGTGGTGGCCCGCGAGGACGAGCCGGGAGACCGGCGCCTCGTGGCCTACATCGTGCCGGAGACCGAGGGGACGGTCGACGTCACCCGTCTCCGTGAAGCCCTCCGCACCCTCCTGCCCGCCTACATGGTGCCCGCGGCCTTCGTGCTCCTCGATCGCCTGCCCCTCACCCCGAACCACAAGGTGGATCGCCGCGCTCTGCCCGCACCCGAGGCCGCTGGCTCGGACCGCCCCTTCGCCGCCCCGGTCACCGCCACCGAACAGACGTTGGCGGAGATCTGGGCCACGGTCCTGCGGCTCGAGCGGGTGGGCCGTCACGACGACTTCTTCGCCCTCGGCGGCCACTCCCTCCTCGCCCTTCAGGTGGTCTCCCGGCTGCGCGACCGGCTGGGGATCGAGGTGCCGTTGCAGGCCCTGTTCGAAGCCACCACCGTCGAGGAATTAGCCGGCCGGATCGACGGCCTCGGCGGTCGTCCCAGCGCGGGAGCCGGGCGCATCCCGCACCGCGATCCGGAGGGTGAGCCGCAGCCCCTCTCCTTCACCCAGGAGCGCCTCTGGTTCCTCGACCAGCTCACGCCGGGCACGGCAATCTACAACCTTCCCAGCCCCCTGTCCCTGCGCGGCCCGCTCGACGTCGCCGCCCTGGTCCGCGCCTTCGACGAGGTCCGCCGCCGCCACGCCGTGCTGCGCACCCGCTTCGCGGAGCAGGGCGGCACGGGCGTGCAGATCGTCGATCCCTGGCAGCCACGTCCCCTCTTGGAGGTGGACCTCGCCGCTTTGCCCGAGCCCGCGCGGCGCGACGAAGCCAGGCGGCTGACGGCGGCGGAGACCGCCTGGCCTTTCGACCTCGGGCGCGGCCCCCTGCTGCGCACCCTCCTGCTCCGGCTCGCAGGCGAAGAGCACGTGCTGCTCCAGACCGCGCATCACATCATCTCCGACGGCTGGTCCGCGCGGGTGTTGCAGAACGAGCTGACGACCCTCTATGCGGCGTTCACCGCGGGCCGGCCCTCCCCCCTCTCCGGTCTGCCCGTGCAGTACACCGACTTCGCCCGCTGGCAGCGGCAACGGCTCACCGAGGAGGAGACGGCGCGGCAGATCGCCTACTGGCGCGAGCGGCTGGGGGATGATCCGCCGCCCCTGGACCTGCCTCTCGACCGGCCGCGCCCTCCCCTCCAGACCTTCCGGGGAGCCAGCGTCCAGCGGCTGCTCCCCGCGGACCTGGCGGACGGTCTCCACCGCCTCGCTGCCGGCGTCCGCGGCTCGCTGTTCATGGCCCTCCTCGCCGGCTTCGACCTGCTGCTTTCCCGTCTGAGCGGCCAGGACGACGTGCTGGTGGGCACCCCCGTGGCGGGCCGCGTCCACGCCGACGTGGAGGGGCTGATCGGCTGCTTCCTCAACACCCTGGTGCTGCGTGCGGACCTCGCGGGCAATCCCACCTTCCGGCACCTCCTGGGCCGGGTGCGTGACGCGGCCGTGGGCGCCTACGCCCACCAGGAGGTGCCGTTCGAAAAGCTCCTCGAGGAGATCAAGCCGCAGCGCGACCTGTCGCGCACGCCGCTCTTCCAGGTCTTCCTCAACCTGCTGAGCTTCCCGGACATGGGGACGACGCTGCCGGGAGGCCTCACCGTCGAGTTCCTGACGGGCGCCGAGGCCGACTCCAAGTTCGACCTCACGATCTACGCCGCGGAGCGCCCGGAGGGGATCTTCCTCGACCTGGTCTACAACGCCGACCTGTTCGACGCCCCGCGCATGGAAGAGATGCTGCGCCAGTACGCCGCCGTCCTCGCCCAGGCCGTGGCCGATCCCGAGTCTCCTCTCGACCGCTTCTCGCTCCTCACCCCCGAAGCCGCGGCCCTGCTGCCCGACCCCACCACGCCCCTGGACGCCTCCTGGGCGGGAGCCGTGCCCGACCTGTTCGCCACCCAGGCCCGCCGCCACCCCGAAAGGCCGGCGGTCGAGGACGACGCCGGCACCTGGACCTACGGCGAGCTGGCCCAGGCCGTTCACAGCCTCGCCGCCGGTCTGCGGGCCGCGGGAGTTGAAAAGGGCGATCGAGTGGCGATCTGGGCCCACCGCAGCGCTCCCCTGGCCGCGGCCGTGCTGGGCGTGCTGGAAGCGGGCGCCGCCTTCGTGATGCTCGATCCCGCCTACCCGGCCCCCCGGATAGTGGATATGCTCGACCTCGCCCGCCCCCGAGCCTGGATCGCCCTGCCCGCCGCCGGTCCCGTGCCCGCCGAGGCCGTATCCTTCCTCGACGCCAAAGGCGTCGCTGTCTTGCCTGTCTCCCTCCTCTCCCGGGGAGGGGGGTGTGAGGGGGCGGGAGAGGAGGGCCGGGGAGGTGAGGGCCCCGACGACCTCGCCTACGTCGCCTTCACCTCCGGCTCCACGGGCAGGCCCAAGGGCATCCTCGGCCGCCACGGCCCCCTCACTCACTTCCTCCCCTGGATGAGCGAGCGCTTCGGCCTCGGCGCGGACGACCGCTTCAGCGTGCTCTCCGGCCTGGCCCACGATCCTCTGCACCGCGACCTGTTCACCCCCCTCTGCCTGGGCGGCACGGTCTGCTTCCCTTCGCCGGAGTCGATCGGCACGCCGGGCCGTCTCGCAGCGTGGATGGCGCGCCAGGGGATTACCGTGGCCAACCTCACTCCGGCCATGGGGCAGGTCCTCACCGAGCCGCCGGGTGGCGGGGCCGGTCTCACCCCCATCCCCACCCTGCGCTGGGCCATGTTGGTGGGCGACGTTCTCACCCGTCTGGACGTGGATCGCCTGCGTCGTGTCGCGCCCCGGGTCACGGTGGTCAACCTCTACGGCAGCACCGAGACGCAACGCGCCGTGAGCTTCCACGTGACCGCGGAGACCGGCGGCAGCGGCCGTCAGGTTCTCCCCCTCGGCCGGGGGATGAAAGACGTCCAGCTCCTGGTGCTGCGCGCCGGCTCCGGTCCCGCGGCCCTGGCCAATATCGCCGGGATTGGCGAGGTGGGGGAGATCTGCCTGCGCAGCCCCCACTTGGCAGCGGGCTATCTGGGAGATCCCGAGCTGACCCGCGAGCGGTTCCAGCCGAACCCCTTCACCGGCCTGCCCGGCGACCGCGTCTACCGCACGGGAGACCTCGGCCGCTACCTTCCGGACGGCGAGGTGGCCTTCGCGGGCCGGCGCGACCAGCAGGTGAAGATCCGCGGCTTCCGCGTCGAGTTGGGGGAGATCGAAGCTGCCCTCGGCCGGCTGCCCGGGGTACGCGAAGCCGTGGTGGTGGCCCGCGAAGATGATCCCACCGGCCGGCGCCTCGTGGCCTACGTGGTGCCGGAGACGGAAGCGGCGATCGACGTGGCGGATCTCCGTGAAGCCCTCCGCGCTGCCCTGCCCGCCTACATGGTGCCCGCGGCCTTCGTCCTCCTCGAGCGCCTGCCTCTCACCCCCAACAACAAGGTGGATCGCCGCGCCCTGCCCGCGCCCGAGATCGCTGGGTCCGATCGCCTCTTCGAGCCCCCGATCACTGCGACGGAGCAGACCCTCGCGGAGATCTGGGCCGCCGTCCTCAGGATCGAGCGGGTGGGCCGGCGCGACGACTTCTTCGCCTCAGGCGGACACTCCCTCCTCGCCACCCAACTGGTGGCCCGCATTCGCGATGCCTTCGAGATCGAGCTGCCCCTCCTCGCCGTCTTCCAGGAGCCCACCCTGCAAGGCCTGGCGGAGCGGATCGACAGGACGATCGGCACGGCTCTCCTCCCGATCCAGCCCCGCCGCCGGGACCGCCGGGATCGGGACGCGACCGAGCCCCTCGTCTTCCCCCTGTCCCTCTCCCAGCGCGGCCTCTGGTTCCTCGACCAGTTGGAGCCGGAGAGCCCCACCTACATCCTGGCGACCGCCCTCCGCCTCACCGGCCGCTTCGAGCCCGCTGCCCTCCACGCCGCCCTCGACGAAGTGGTGCGCCGCCACGAATCCCTGCGAGCGACTTTCCACGTTGTCGACGGTGAGCCCATGCAGGTGATCGCGCCTGAGGTGGAGATCCCTCTCCCCGTGGTGGACCTCTCGGCCCTGACTGCGTCGTTCCGCGAAGCCGAGCTCCTCCGCCTGGGAGCAGCCGTTGCCCGCCGCCCCTTCGACCTCGCCCGCGGCCCCCTGCTGCGCGCGACCCTCCTGCGCCTGGGAGAGCGGGAGCACGCCGTGCTCGTGGCCATCCACCACATCGTGAGCGACGCCTGGTCCATGGGCGTGCTGGTGGGGGAGGTCTCCGCCCTCTACGCCGCCTTCACCGCCGGCCAGCCGTCCCCCCTGGCGGACCTGCCCCTTCAGTTCCCGGATTACGCCGAATGGCAGCGCGATTGGCTCCAGGGCGCGGCTCTGGACGCGCAGCTCACCTACTGGCAGGACCGGCTCACCGGCGCTCCGAGCCTCGACCTGCCCACGGACCGGCCGCGCCGCGCCGTCCAGCGTCCCCAGGTGGCCCCGCTCTCGCTGTCCGTGCCCTCCGGGCTTGCCGAGCGCCTGCGCGCCCTTGCCCAGAGGCACGGCGCCACGCCGTTCATGGTCCTCCTCGCCGCCTTCGAAGTCCTCCTCGGCCGCTACGCTGCGCAGAACGACCTGGTGGTGGGCACGCCCGTGGCCAACCGCCGCTACAGCGACCTCGAAAAGCTCATCGGCCTGTTCGTGAACACCCTGGCCCTGCGCGGCAACCTCTCGGGCGAGCCTGCCTTCTCGGAGCTGCTGGCCCGGGTGCGGGAGACCACCCTGGGGGCCTACGCCCACCAGGACCTGCCGGTGGAGAAGGTGGTGGCCGAGCTGCGCCTGGAGCGCGACCTCTCCCGCGCCCCTCTCTTCCAGGTCCTCTTCCAGGTGCAGAACGCGCCACCCCCGGAGATCGCGCTCGCCGCGAACCTCACCCTCGCCCGCGTGCCCCTGGGCACCCCCCAGGCCGGCGACTACGACATGGTCGTCTCCCTCTCCGACACCCCCGGCGGAATGGCTGGTGAGTGGATCTACAACACCGACCTCTTCGACCGGGCCACGATCGAGCGCATGGCCACCCACTTCCTTCATCTCCTGGCCGCGGCCTGCGCCGACCCCGCCCTGCGCCTCTCCGAGCTGCCCCTGGCGGATGAAGCCGAGCTGCGCCAGCTCCTCGCCTGGGGCTGCCCCGCGCCTCTTCCCGAGATCCCCGGGGACACGGAGCTGCGCCGCCTCTTCGAGGTCCACGCGGCCCGGGACCCCGGTCACCCGGCTCTCGCCTGGGAAGGCGGCAATCTCTCCTACGGTGCTCTCAACGCCCGGGCCAACCGCTGGGCCTGGCTGCTTCGTTCCCAAGGCGTGGGACCCGAGACCCGGGTGGCTCTCGCCGTCGAGCGCTCGCCCGAGATGATCGTGGGGCTCCTCGCCGTGCTCAAGGCCGGCGGCGCCTGGGTGCCCCTCGACCCCGCCTGGCCCGTCGAGCGCCTGGCCTTCATGGTGGAGGATTCAGGAGCCGTCCTGCTCCTCACCCAGCGCCATCTCGCCGGGCAGATCGTGATCCCCATCCCCAGCCTTCTCCTGGACGGCGACCCCGACCCGTCCGCGGGCTGGAGCGAGGAAGATCCGGTCGAAGGAACTGGTCCTGACCAGGCGGCCTATGTCATCTACACCTCGGGCTCCACCGGCCGACCCAAGGGGGTGGTGGCTGTGAGCTCCGGCCTCGCAGCCTTCGCCCGCTCCATGGCGGACGTCCTTCGCGCCACGCCGGCCGACCGCTACCTCCAATTCCCCTCCTTCTCCTTCGACGCCTCTCTGGTGTCGATTGCCGCGACCCTCGCCACCGGCGCCACCCTGGTCCTGCACCCCCGGGTCACCGAGCTGTCGTTCGCCGAGCTCAAGGCCTTCTGCGCCGCCCAGGGAGTGACCCTGGTGGATCAGCCCGCGGCCTTCTTCCGCGAGATCGTGGGTCAGCACGCCGCCTCCGGCCAGCCGGAACGGCTCTTCGGCGACGCTCCCCTGCGTGCTCTGGACACAGGAGGCGAGAGCCTGTCGCGGGAGATCCTCCACCAGTGGGCCCGCCTTGAAAGCCCCTCTCTCCCGGCGGAAGGGGGGGAGGCTGGGAGAGAGGGGTTGGGGAGTGAGGGCGCCGACACCCTCTTCCTCGATTCCTACGGCCCCACCGAGGCCACGGTCGCCACCACCATCTACACCACCACCGCCCGGGAAGCGAGCCGCATGGACAGGGCGACGATCCCCCTCGGCCGCCCGCTGCCCGGAGTCGAGGTCTACCTTCTGGACGAGGCCCTGCGGCTCGTCCCCCTCGGCGTTCCCGGAGACCTCTACGTAGGCGGCGTCGGCCTCACCCGCGGCTACCTGGATCGACCGGACCTGACGGCCGAAGCCTTCCTCCCCGACTCCTTGAGTGGCCATCCCGGCTCGCGTCTCTACCGCACGGGGGACCGTGCCCGCTGGCTGCCGGACGGCACCCTGGAGTTCCTGGGCCGCCGCGATGCCCAGGTGAAGATCCGCGGCTTCCGCGTCGAGCTCGAAGAGATCGAGTCCGCCCTCCTCCGCCACCCCGCCGTGGTCCAAGCCGCCGTCGTCCTCCTGGAGGATCGCCTCGCGGCCTACGTCGTTCCCGCATCCAACGACGCGGATACCGCGGGCGATCTCACGCCCGATCCTCCGGGACCATCTCCGCGCCACCCTTCCCGAGCCCATGGTCCCCGCCGCCTTCGTCGTCCTGGACCGCCTCCCCCGCACTCCTGGAGGCAAGCTCGACCGCCGCAACCTCCCGCGCCCCGAAATCGCCCGGCCAGCCGCCAGGGACCTCGTCCCGCCCCGGGACGGAGTGGAGCAGTCGATCGCCGCCCTCTGGCAGCGCCTCCTGAGCCTGGAGACCGTGGGCATCCACGACAACTTCTTCGAGCTGGGAGGCCACTCCCTCCTGGGCACCCGCGTCATCGCCGCCCTGCGCGAGGAATTCGGCGTCGACGTTCCCCTGCGCGCCCTCTTCGAGAAGCCCACCATCGCCGACCTCGCCCTCGCCGTGGCCCAGGCGAGGGTGGAGCAGTCCGCCGCCGCCGAAGTCGACACCCTGCTGGACAGCCTCGAAGACTTGACCGACGAAGAGGTCGAAGCCCTCCTCGCCGCCCAGGCCGGAGAGGGAGGCCCATCCGCCTGAGCCGGCTGTGGTAAATTACCTCTGGCGTCAGGCTACCTGACCCCGCGCTCCTTCCACGTCCCCATCGTCTAGTGGACTAGGACTCTGCCCTTTCAAGGCAGCAACACGGGTTCGAATCCCGTTGGGGATACTCTTTAGAATCAAAGGTTTACGCGCAGTCCCCTTCTCCTGAAGCAGTCCCACACGCAACCGGCACGCAACAGAGCCCCGGGAAATTTCTCCCGCTCGGCAGAGTTGCGCCCTTGGACAGACTCTCCCATTACACCCCCATAAAAGACGACCGGCGCCGCGTGGGCGCCGGGTTCAACCTCCGTCTCCCGTCCCTGGGAGCGGACCACAGACGGCCCGGCGGGGTGCGTCTTCGGGCGTGTTGTCTATTCTGAGTCTCACTGAATCAAAAGAGGTCCCACCCAGCGCCAACTGAGTGGGACTTGAGGGTCAGCGAATAAGAATCTGTGCGAGCTGTGCCAGGGCAGCAAGGAGCCCGACCACAAGCGTTGCCAATTGAAGCACTACTCTTCAGTTGGTCGGCTTTTCCCTGGCGGAGGGCGTGGTTGGTGGCATAGCGGCCTTCTACTGAGGGACGATCCGCCTGAACTCGTCTCGGAATCTCGGCCTTTAGGGACTCGACGACCTCGGTCGTCACCTCAAGGAGGCGCAAGTCGCCGATCATCGGTAGGAGATGGACGCTCCCCAGAGATAGTCGTAATGGTGGAGGGTCCGGGGGCTTCGCCTGGCCGATCGAGTGGCGACGTACTCCTCACGAAAGGCGGCACGGAGCTCGCGAACCGTCATCCGCCGGCCTTCTCGGAGCGTGGGCTCCTCGTCTTCATCCTCGAGCCTGCGAATCTGCTTACGGACGTCCAGACGTAAGGCATCCAGCTCCTCGACGCCGATATCGGCTGACACGACGGCCACCTTGATCCAAGCAGCTCCACGATCGACCCGGGCGCCGATCTGGACCTCCCGCGGAGGACCCGGAGCGTACAGCCTCGGATGGCGTCACGACCCTCCTCGTAGAGGTCGTAGGGACTGCCCTTGGCGAATTGCCATGGGCTTTACAGACAACTTCAGGAGTGATCCGGGATACGCGGGGCATCAGGCAAATCTCCTCTCGGGGCAGCATGAGGTATATTGCGTAAAGGCGGTACTGATAGCCAGCCGCTGACGGGCTCTCCCCTCAGCCGGGGGTTGTACGCAAGTTGTACGCGTTGGGGGCCGGAAGTCGGGTATACTGGCACCGGTTGACGCGGGGGGCTGTTGAGGGGCAAAGGGAACAGCCGGCAATTACGCCGGTTTGAGGATTTTTAAGGCCGCGGCAGAGAAAACTCAAGACTGAATGGGGTTCAAGGGGCCCGGCTTCAAATCCCGGCGTCCCGACCAATTTCCTCTTTTCCTCGTTGCTGGTAGGAACATGGGTTCACTCGTTTTTCTAAGGAAACCCAAAGCTTTCGCAGAGCTGGTCTTCAGTGGGCCCAAGGTGCCTTGGGGAAACCCCGGAGAGTGCGGGCAGGCCCGGAAGCTCCGGGTGGGTGTGGAGGGCCCGCCATGAGCCGGGATGGAATCCTGATTCTTGGCGGCAGGGAAATCGAAGAGCTTCTCTCTGGGCGCGAGCGGGAGATCGTCGATCTCGTGGCGCGAGCCTATGTAGCGCACAACCAGGGGCAAAGCTCTTTGCCGCACTCTCTCTTCCTGCGATTCCCGGGCAATGACGTCGACCGCATCATTGCCCTGCCGGCGTTCCTCGGCGACAGTTTCGGGGTGGCTGGGCTCAAATGGATTTCTTCCTTCCCAGGGAACTTGCGGCGCGGTCTGGCTCGCGCCTCGAGTGTCTTGATCCTCAACGACACCGAGACCGGCCGGCCGGAGGCCGTGCTGGAGAGCTCGTTGATCAGCGCTCGCCGCACCGCCGCCAGCGCTGTGTTGGGGGGGCGTACTCTGCTGGTAGGAAAACCCGCCGGGCAGGTCGGCCTGCTCGGCACCGGGCTGATTAACTTCGAGATCGCCCGCTTCCTCGGGGTTTTGTGCGGCACGGAGCACTATCTGCTCTACGATCTCGATATCGAGCGCGCACGCTCCTTCGCCAGTGCCCTGGTCGAGATGGGGGCGGTGGAGGCCAGGCTGGCCTCCAGCCCCGAGGAATTGCTGGCCGCGTGCTCGCTCGTATCGATCGCCACCACCGCGGTCCGGCCCCACATATCCGACCTCTCCATCTGCCCGTCGGGGGCAGTCCTCCTCCACATCTCGCTCCGCGACCTTGACCCCGGGGCGATCCTCCCCTGCGACAATGTGGTGGACGATGTGGATCACGTCTGCCGCGCGAACACTTCGCTTCATCTGGCCGAAAGAGAAACCGGTAGCCGCGACTTCATCCGCTGTACCTTGGCGGACATCCTCGAAGGCAAGGCACCGGCGCGGCGGGGAGATGGCTCGATCGCAGTGTTCAGCCCTTTCGGCCTCGGGGTTCTCGACGTCGCGCTGGGCAAGCTCGTAACCGGCGCTGCCCGTGCCGCGGGGCGCGGGAGCGTAATCGAGGACTTCTTTCCGGCCAAAGGTCTCTTCGTCTGAGGAGATACTCGTAAGAGGGTTCCGCATGCCAGTAAGACACCTGCTTTCCATCGCCGATCTGGAAAGTGAAACGCTTCTGTCCTTGATCGAGAAAGCCGTCGCCATTGCCGAAGGGCGCTGGCGGGACAAGCGTTTCCTGGCCGATCGCGTCGTCGGTATCTACTTTCGAAAGACCTCTACCCGTACTCGAACGTCCTTCACCGTCGGTGCCATGAAGCTGGGCGCTCATGTTATTACGTATGGACCCAGCGACCTGCAGATCGTGACCGGTGAGACCCTGCCGGATACCGCGCGCGTGCTGGCCAGTTACCTGGACACTCTTGTCATCCGCACCAACGACCCGATCGAGGAGATGCAACAGCTAACCCACCAGGATCGAATGTCGGTGGTCAACGCGATGAGCGAGAATGAGCATCCCACCCAGTCGATCGCCGACCTCGCCGCATTGCGCGAGCATTTTGGCCGGCTCTCGGGGCTGCACGTGCTCTATGTGGGCGAAGGGAACAACTCGGCGTCAGCGATAGCCTTGGCCATCGCCCGCATTCCCGGCATGCGGCTGACCCTGGTCACCCCCGAGGGATACGGACTTCCAGCGGATTTCATCGCGGCTGTCCAGGGCACCGCAGCGCAGCATGGTTCGAGGATCGAGCAGCATCATGATCGCCAACGCTTGCCGCGGGAGGTGGACGCGGTCTACACAACCCGATGGCTCACCATGGGAGTGCAGAAGGCGGACAGCGACTGGCTCGACCGGTTCCGACCCTATACAGTGACTCCGGAGATCATGGCTGAGGTCTCGAAGCGGGGCGGTTCTACGGTTTTTCTTCACGACTTGCCCGCCATGCGTGGCTACGAGGTGGTCGACGAGGTTCTCGATGGGCCGCAGAGCATTGCCTTTCGCCAAGCGTACCACAAGATGACGAGTGCTATGGCGGTGCTCGCCTGGTGCTTGGAAGACCGCCCTCAGACGTAAGAGCGCCCAACAAAACCGCTCAACCTTGGTGCGCGGGACGGGGAGGATGCCAGGAGCGCGGGTTCGCTAGGGCAAGGGCAGCTCACCGCGTGCGATCTGCACGGCACTACGGGCTGCGAGATCGAGCGGATCCAGCAGCGATGTGCCGGCGATGGGCTCGCGGCCAAGAGCCAGGGGGATCTCCGTGCAGCCGGTCACGACGCACGAGGCGCCCGCCGCAGCCAGCAGGCGCACCGCCGTGGCCAACGTATCGCGGTGAGCGACGCCGGTCTCGGGATCCCGGTCCCGGCCGGACTTGAGCCCCCCGGGCGGCGGCGGCCCTGGTGGAGGGGACCATAGATGGGGCGCATGACGAGCTCCTCCTGGAATCGTTCGCCATCCGGGAGGTCGAGCAGCGACAGCAGATCGAGGTGGGGCGCAACGCGATCCCGAGCCTGGCAGTAGACACCACTGGCGAGCGCTCCCACGGTCGCCAGAATGCCGATTCGCGCCGGCCCACCGAGCTTTCGGGCCGCTTCAGCCAGGGTCAGGGCAACGATATCGAGGATCGGCAGTCGCGCCTGCGCGCGGATCTCGTCGAGGAAGGCATGGGCGGTCATGCAGGTGATCACCGCGAAATGGGCGCTGGCGGCGAGCTTGTCGAGCCCACGCAGCAGTGCGGGCACCGGCGAGGGGCCCTGACCGAGAAGGGCCGCCGTCCGGTCGGGCGTCTGGGGGATGGAAGCGACGATCCACTCCGGATACTCCTGGTCGGTGGCGGAATTTTCCACCGCCGCGAGGAGCCGGCGCTCGAACTCCAAGTGAGCATACGGGCCGAGGCCGCCCAGGATTCCGATCACACGCTGCCCTGGATTCACGGGTCGAATCTCTTCGCTCAACTCGGCAGCTCATGCTCCGCGCACGGATGCCGGCTGGGGCTGCCGATGCCTTGAGAGCGCAGGGAAGCGACGGGGCGGGTCTCCACGAAGCTCCGATGCAGCTTCAGCACTCCTTCCTCCACCCGGGAGGCAGCGGTCAGAAAGCTGAGGGACTCCCGGCCGGTGAAGGTGTCGAGGATCTCGAGGCCCGCCTCCTCCAGCGCGCGGAGCGCGTCGAAGAGGGCTGCGGGCCGAGAGCCGAGCCCGAAGCCGATAAGCGAGACGGCTCCCAGGCCGTCGGCGACCGAAACGAGCCCGCCGAAGCGCTCATCGAGCTCCTGGCGGAGCTGCCCGGGATTGGGGATCTCCAGGGTGGAAAGCAGGAGGTCCATCGGCCCCCCTAGGCTGTCGAGCCGCCCGAAGACCATGTCGTAGCCGGAGATCAGCTCGAAGAGCAGTTGCCGGGGGCCTGGTGCCAGAGCAGAGCCCGAGGCGGAGATACGGAGGAGGTCGGTCCTGCCGGAGACTCCCGCCACCTCGCGACGGCGCGGGACGAACACGGATGCCCCCTGCTGCGGCTCTGTCCCGACCCGGATCCGGGATCCGGGGGAGCCGCTGGTGGCCGAGCGGATCTCAAACCCGATGCCGTTGCTCTTGGCAAACTCCACGGCCTCGGCCTTCATGACCTGGGCCCCGTGCCAGGCCATCTCCTGCATCTCATCGCTGTGCAGCTCGGCCAGGGGCTGCGCGCCGGGCACCTTGCGGGGATCGGCGCTGTAGACGCAGTCCACGTCCGTGAAGATCTGGCAGGCGTCCGCGCTCAGGGCGGCGGCCAGAGCGGTGGCCGTGGTATCCGAGCCGCCCCGGCCCAGAGTCGTGACCTCGCCGGTGGTGCTGACGCCCTGGAACCCGGCCACCACGACCACCGCGCCGCGAGCGAGCTCCTCCCGGATCCGGTCCGCTTGGATGCGCAGGATGCGTGCGTTGGTGTGGACCTCGTTGGTGATGATGCCGCTCTGGCCGCCGGTGAGAGCGACAGCCTCCACGCCGAGGTGGCGGATGGCCATGGCGAGGAGTGACATGGAGGTGAGCTCTCCCGTGCTCAGGAGAATGTCGAGCTCGCGGCGCCGGGGATCTGCCGCCACCTCGCGGGCGGCGGCGAGGAGCCGGTCGGTGGTGTCGCCCATGGCCGAGACGACGACCACGACCTGATGCCCCTGCTGCCGGGTGGCCGCCAACCTGTGCGCCACCTGCCTGATCTTCTCCCCCGTCGCCACCGAGCTCCCGCCGTACTTCTGGACGATCAGCCGCGCTTCCATGGTCTTCTCCTCAGGCGCCCACGGCCACAGGTTTGCGCAGCTCCCTCGCTTCCAGGGCTCCAGCCAGGGAGTCCTCGAGGATCCTGATCCCTTCGAGCAGCTCGGCGTCGGAGATCACTAGCGGCGGCAGCAGCTTGAGGACGTTGTCGCGCGGGCCCACGGCTTCGATGAGCAGGCCGCGGCGAAACGCATTCCAGGCGACCTCGGGCCCCAGCTCCGCGCAACGGAGGTCGAGCCCCAGGATCAGGCCCCGTCCGCGGACGCGGGCTGCGGCTTCGGGATAGCGGGCGACGATCTCCTCCAGGCGTTGGCGGGCCAGGTCCGACTTGCGCAGGATGTCGCGGGAGAAGGCGTCGTCCTCCCAGTAGGAGAGGGCCTCGGCGCCCGTGACGAAGGCCGGGTTATTGCCGCGGAAGGTGCCGTTGTGCTCGCCCGGGTGCCCAGACGTCCAGCTCCGGCCTGATGAGCACCAGCGCCATCGGCAGCCCGTAGCCGCTGATCGACTTCGACAGGGTGACGATGTCCGGCTGCGATGCCGGCCTCCTCGAAGGTGAAGAACGCGCCCGTGCGGCCGCAGCCCATCTGGATGTCGTCGACGATGAGCAGGATGTCGTGGCGGCGCAGCAGCTCGGCGAGGCGGCGCAGCCACTCGGCGCGCGCCACGTTGATGCCGCCCTCGCCCTGCACCGTCTCCACGATCACCGCGGCCGGCTTGTCGAGCCCGCTGGAGCCCTGGTCCTCCAGGAGCCGCTCAGAACCGCAGGAAGTCCGGTCCCGGCCGTCGAGGTAAGCTGTCGAACGGCATCGGGACGTGCCGTGCACCAGCGGGACGCCGGCGCCGGCGCGCTTGGCGGAGTTGCCGGTCACGGCCAGCGAGCCGAGCGTCATGCCGTGGAAGGCGTTGGTGAAGGAGACGATCGACTCGCCGCCCGGTAACCTTGCGCGCCAGCTTCAGCGCCGCCTCGACCGCGTTGGTGCCCGTCGGGCCTGGGAACATGACCTTGTAGCGCAGGCCGCGAGGCTGCAGGATCGTCCTCTGGAAGCGCTCGAGGAACGTCGCGCTTGGCCGTCGGTCGACATGTCCAGGCCGTGGGTGACGCCGTCGCGCTCCAGGTAGTCGATCAGCGCTCGCTTGAGGCGCGGGTTGTTGTGGCCGTAGTTGAGGGAGCCCGCACCGGCGAAGAAGTCGAGGTAGCGGCGGCCGTCCTCGTCGAACAGCTCGGCTGCCCACGGCGCGGGCGAAGACGGCAGGGCCAGGCGCGGCAGTAGCTGCGGACCTCGGACTCCAGGGTTGCGAAGATCTGCATGGGGAGTGATTCTCCTGTCAGGAAACCGCGACGACGGCTTCCAGGGGCACGGACTCGGCGACGATGCGCCCGCTGTCCAACTTGATGATGCGATCGGCGGCGTCGTAGTAACGGTCGTCGTGGCTAATGACCACCGCGGTCTTGTTGCGCTTCTTGAGCTCGGGCAGGAGCTGGCGGTAGAAGACTTCCTTGAAGAAGGGGTCCTGGTCCGCCGCCCACTCGTCGAAGAGGTAGATCGGACGGTCCTCGAGATACGCCGTCAGCAGCGCCAGCCGCTTGCGCTGGCCCTGGGACAGGTCGAGGGTGGAGAGCCTGCCGTCCTTCACCTGCACCTTGTGCCGGAGGTGCAGCATTTCGAGATAGCGGTCGGCCCGTGCATCCACGTCGGCATCGGCGATCCCGAGCAGGCTGGGGAAGAGATAGAAGTCGGAGAAGACCGCAGCGAAGCTCTGCCGGTAGGCCTCCCGGTTCTGGTCGGTGACCGGGTGGCCGTTCCAGAGGATCTGGCCGGAGTCGGGGACGTAGAGCCCGGTGAGCAGCTTGGCGAGCGTGGTCTTGCCGCTGCCGTTGCCGCCCGCGATGAACACCAGCTCTCCCGGGCGCAGCGTCAGGTCGATCGGGCCGAGGACGAACTCGCCCTCCTCTCCCTCGCGGTGGTAGGCGTGGGTGAGGCCGTCCAACTCGAGCCGGTTCCAGGAGGCCGTGATCGCCGGCAGGGCGGCAGCGGGAGCAGCCAGCGACAGAGCTGGAGCCCCAGGTCTTCGACCCGTTCGAGTGATACGGCGGCGCGCCCGAAGAGAGGAACGGAATTCATTAGGTTCTGCATCGGCCCCATCAGGTACAGGAGAGTGAGGGTGTAGCCGGTGAGGACCTTGGCCTGAACGTGCCAGAGCTCGGGGACCACGAACAGCAGCAGCCCGACGACGACGAAGATGAAGACCTGCCCCCAGCTCGCCGCGAGAGTGAGGATGCGCAGGCCGCGGATGTTCTCGTTCCGGTACCGGCCCGCGGTGGTCTCCAGCTCGCGCGTAAAGAAGTCCTCCCGCCGGCGGCGGTGGAGCTGCAGCTCCTTGACGCCCTCGGTGACGGCCCGGAAGTGGTCGTAGAGGTCGTCGTTGAGGTGGCGCGCGGTCCGGATGTGGCGCGCCGCCTTCACGATGGGGAGCTGGTAGGACACGATCCCCAGGACAACGAAGACCATGGCGACGGCGAAGACCTTCCAGGAGAGCCAGGCCAGGTAGAGGAGGCCGCCCGCGAACACGGTCGCATTGATGGAGAGCACCGGGATCTGGTTGACCACGTTGGTGATGGTGGGGATGTCCTCCGCCAGGGTGGCGAGGATCCGGTGCGAGCCGAGTTCCTCGAGCCGGCGCAGGGGGACCTCGAGCACGCGGCGGCTCAGGTCGAGGCGGAGCTGGAAGATCGTCTGTTGCCCCAGGTAGCTCAGGAGGAGCTCGGACGCCACGCGGCTGGCCGGGACCAGCACACAGAGGGCGATGAACCCGATCAGCAGAGCGCGCCGGGAGCCTTCCGGATTCGTGAGCAGGGCGTTGACCAGCGCGAGGAGCCCGGTGTTGCAGGCGCCGCTCACGAGACCCGTGAGCACGGCGAGGACGACGACGCTCCGCGAACGTTGAAGGAGAAAGCGAATCAGTTTCATAGCAACCTCCCTAGGCTTGGCGCAGGGCGGTGATCGGGTTGAGGCGGAGGGACCGCCGGGCGGGGATGTACGTGGCTACCAGGGCGGTCGCGAGTAGGAGGACCGCAGCGGCGGTATAGACCCACGGGTCCAGGGGGCTCAGGCCATAGAGCTGGCTGGCCAGGACCGGAGTGAAGGCCAGGGCCGCCCCCACTCCCGCTGCCAGCCCGACCAGGCTGATCGTCAGGCTCTGGCGGAACACCATCTCGAGGATGTCCCGAGGCCGGGCCCCCATGGCGACCCGGATGCCGATCTCCTGCGTGCGTTCCGCGGTGGACGAGGCCATCACCGCGTAGATCCCAATGCCGGCGAGGACCAGTCCGAGGAGTGCGAAGGAGGAGAGCAGCAGGGTGGCGAAGCGCTGCCGCGACAGCGACTCTCCCAGCCACTCCTCCATGGTCCTGACCCGGGTCACCGGCTGGTCCGGATCGATCCCCCGGATCTTCGTCCGCACGGTCGAGGCCAGCAGGGCTGGATTGGCCGCGGCGGACCGCAGCACCAGAAACATCTCGGGGCGCGGCATCTGCGAGAGCGGGAAGTACATCTGCGGCCGGGATTCGGCATCCAGGCCGCTGTGCTTGACGTGTCCGGCCACGCCCACGACGGTCAGCCAGGGATCCTCCGAGACGGGCTTGCCGAGCTTCAGTCGCTTGCCGATGGCGTTGCCGTCCGGCCAGAAGTGCCGCGCCAGCAGCTCGTCGACGATCACCGCGCCGGCCGCGGAGGCAGGAGAGCGGTCGCCTGCGGTGAAGTCCCGTCCCGCGAGGACCGGGATGCCCATGGTC
Organism: Thermoanaerobaculaceae bacterium; assembly: GCA_963712665.1. Taxonomy (GTDB): domain Bacteria; phylum Acidobacteriota; class Thermoanaerobaculia; order Multivoradales; family UBA5704; genus DATARR01. The sequence goes on from CAVQIV010000005.1 coordinate 31,187, forward strand.
TGGAAGTAGTCGGGAGCGACGGTGCGGCGCGAGGCCTCGTTGGCGCCGGTGGCGGCGTCGTAGGGCACGCCCTCCACCGTGAAGTCGCCGGAATAGTCCTGGCCGCTCAGGGGCAGGTGGGAGACGGCGCTGGCGCTCTTCACCCCGGGTACGGAGCGGACTTGCCGTAGGAGCTCCTGGTAGAAGCCGGAAACCTGCGGCTCGGTCCGATACTTGACGGCCGGGAGGGACAGGGAGACCGTGAGCACGCCCTTGGGCTGAAAGCCCGGGTCGATGCGGTAGAGATTGGAAAGGTTTTTGATCAGCAGGCCCGCGCCGATGACGACCAGTAGGGCCAGGGCCATCTCGGCCATGACCAGGGCGCCGCGGAGGCGGCGCGAGGTGGTGCTCTGGCTCGATCTGCCGCTCTCCTGCTTGAGCATCTCCGCCATCCCCCGCGTCGCGTGGAGGGCGGGCACTAGCCCGGCCAGCGCGCCGACCAGGAGGGAGATCCCGAGGCTGAAGGCGAAGACGTTCAGATCGAAGGGGATGTCCATCCCCTGCGCCGCGCCGATCGGAGCCAGGGCGAGGAGCGCTCCCAGCGACCAGCGGGCCAGGACGAGCCCGAGCAGCCCGCCAGCGAGGCCCATCACCAGGCTCTCGGTCAGGAGCTGCCGCACGATGCGGCCGCGGCTGGCGCCGAAGGCGACCTGGACCGCCAGGTCCTTCCTCCGTCCCCAGACCTGGATTAGCCAGAGGTTGGCGATGTTGCCGCAGGCGATGAGCAGCACCAGGCCGCCGGCGCAGAGGAGGACGAGGAGGGCGGGCCGGATCTCGCCGGTCTGCTCCTCCCGGAGCGGGATGAGGTGCAGCCCCCAGCCGCTGCCAGCGGGATAGAAGGTGGAGTGATCCTGCTGCAGCCGAGCGGCGAGGGCCGTCACCTCGGCCTGGGTTTGCTCAAGGGTGGCGGGAACGCGCCCGATCGCCTCCAGGTAGTGGGCGCCCCGCGTCTGCGGATCGGGCGCGCCCAACGTCAGGGGAACCCAGATCTCGGCGTCGGGGAAGCGCCCGTCGCGAGGCAGGACGCCCACGATCTCGAACGGTTGGCCGTCCAGGTGGAGGGTCCGGCCGACGGCGCCGGGCGCCGCGCCGAGCTGCCGCTGCCAGAAGCCTTGGCTCAAGAGCACGGCGGCGCGCCCCCCGGGGCGTCCCTCCTCGGGCAGGAAGCCGCGGCCGACCGCCGGGCGCTGGCCCAGAACGGAGAGCAGGTCGGGGGTGACCAGGGCGGCGGAGACCTGCTGGGGCTCGCCGGCCCCGGTCAGGTTGACCTTCTGGGTGGCGAAGGCGGCGAGCTGTGAGAACGCGCCGCTCTCTCGCAGGTCCGCCAGCTCGGGCTCGGAGAGCTTCCCCTGCAAGCGGTCCTGCTGGATGAACTGCGTCCAGACCATGACCAGGCGGTCCGGATCCTGGAACGGCAGAGGGCGGATGAGGACGGCGTTCACCAGACTGAAGATGGCGCTGTTGACGCCGATCGCCAGGCCGAAGGTGAGCACCGTCACCAGGCTCCTGGCGGGATGAGCGCTGACGCCCCGGAGGGCACGGTGGAGATCTTTGAGCAGCATCGGTGTCGACTCCTAGACTGCGGAGTGGGCGTTCAGGGACCTGGCCTCGTAGACCGTGGACCCGCGAAAGGCCGGGAACAGGGGGACATCCCCCGCCCCCCAGATCCTGGCCAGATGGTCCCGCAGCCGCAGGCACGTCTCGTACGTCCGGGGATACACCTCCAGCTCCTCGGCGGTTTCGAGGAAGGCCTCGATCCGGCCGCAGACGATCTCGCGGAGGGTCGCGAGCCCCCAGGGCTGATCCTTTTCGAGGGCCGAGGTGCGGTCGTAGCGGCTGCCCGGCTTCTCGAAGGCGAAGGCGAGGGTCACGGTCAGCCAGTAGGCACAACCGTGCCCCAGGGCCTGGCGGAAGATCCGGTCGTCGGCCGCCTCCGGGCATCCCCGGACGAGCTCGGCCCGGTACTCGTCCTCCATCCGGGACACGATGGATGGCGGGACGCGGTTGACCCGCCAGCAGGTCGGGAAGAGCATTCGGACGTAGGCGCCATCGGTCATGCCATGACGGAAGCCGCCGTGCTCGAAATCGATCAGGACCGCGCCCTGCGCCGAGAGACGGACGTTGTCGGGGCAGAGGTCGTTGTGGGTGTAAACCAGGAAGGGACCGGGCTCGTCGAGGGCACTCACGGTGCCGGCGAGCTCCGCGTAGAAGCTCTCGTCTGCCGTGAACCCGACGTTGGCGAAGCCCGTCCGCAGCTTGTCCACCATGGTCCGCAGCCAGGGGCCGGTCCCCCACACCTCCCGCGTCTCACCGCGGGGGCCGAGGGCGAAACGGATGGCCTCGTAGGCCTCCTTCCCGCCGCGGCTCGCCGCCTGGATCCGGCCGACGGTCCGCGCCATGTCGAGCAGGCCCCGCTCGGCGGCCTCGGGGTCCGCGCCGAGGAGGACCTCCTCGACGCTCGTCTGCCCGGCGTCCTCGACGAGCATGAAGCCGAGGTCGCGGTCGCCGGCCACCCAGCGGGGGCTGACCTCGCCTTCGCCGCAGACGTCGGCGAGGAAGCGCAGGCCGGCCCAGCCGTTGAACAGCCGGTAGGCGGAGCCCTGCGCGTCCCGGTCGCCGGCATCGAACTCCCGCCGGCCGCGGGCCGGCTTGGCCGCCTTGAGGAACACCGAGGTGGGGATCCCGGGGCCGACGCCTTCCAGAGCGCAGCGGAACGTGGCGCCGCGGATGATGTCACCCCGGGCCTGGAGCCGGGCCCCGGGCCCGAGCTGCTGCGCGACGAGACGGCGGGCAGCGGCCAGCAGGGCGGCCGACCGCTTCCGGTCGCCGGACTTCTGGAGCTGCAGAGCGACGAATCGCAGGACGTTGCTCACCCTCCCGGTCATCGCGCTTCTCCCGAGCCCTCGAGCCCCAGGTCCCGGGCGTGCACGGGATCCGTCATGCCGACGCGGATCTTGCGCTCACCCCGGTAGGGGGTGCGCCCATGAGCCACCCCCATGTTGTCGAGGAGCAGGACGTCGCCCTCCTCCCAGGGGAAGGCGATTTGCTCAGCGCGGTAGGCCGCGCGGATCTCCTCCAGGGCCTCGTTCTCGATCGGCGTGCCGTCGCCGTAATAGGCGTTGCGCGGCAGGTCCTCCTCCTCGAAGACCTCGCGCATGGCCTGCTCGAACGCGGGGCCGAGGCTCGAGACGTGGAACAGATGCGCCTGGTTGAACCACAGCATCTTGCCGGTGCGCGGGTGCCGGGCCACCGCCTGGCAGATCTGGCGAGTGCGCAGGCGCCCCTCCCCCTTCCACTCGTACTGTAGGCCCGCCTGCCGGCAGAACTCCTCGACGGCGTCCTTGTCGTTCGTCTGGAAGACCTCCTGCCAGGGGAGGTCGGCCCCTTCGCCGAAGTTGCGGACGTAGCTGACCCGCTGGCGCTCGAACCGTTCCCGCACGGCGGGCGAGATCCGGTCGTAGACGCGGTCGCTGTAGGCGATGGGCGTCATCCCGCCCTCGGCGGACCTCTTCTCGCAGTAGAAGAAGAGCTTGAGCGGCCAAACCCGGGTGTAGGAGTTCTCGTTGTGCAACGGGATCTCCTGGTCGGCCGGGTACTCCGTCGAGGTATAGATGTTCTGGCCCACCGCGTTGCGCGGGGTCGAGCGCAGCGTGTACTCCAGGGGCTCGCCGCTCATGGCTTCGATGACGCGCCGGAACGGGACGACGCCCTGGACGTCGAAGCCGCGGAACAGCACGCCGCCGTGGCGGGCGAGGCTGGTCTCGACGAGGCTCCGGTTGTCCACCGCCCAGGCGGCGAGGTCGAGATCCGGGCGCAGGGAGCGCACCAGCAGGGGGAGGTTGGAGCCGGACAGCAGGGGCTCGACGGTCACGGGTCTGTCCGCGGACAGGCGGACGCTCGTGCGCTCGGTGCGTTTCAAGGCAGGCCCGGCAAGGACTCGGTCGGTCATGATGGTTTCTCCTGATGTCGGTTCGTTTCAGACGCCGAGGGCGCCGAGGTGCTTCTTCAGGGCTGCGGCGAGCTCCCGTACGTGGGGCTCCCGGATCATCGATTCGTGGTGGCCCGGCACCGGCTCGATCGCCACCTCGTCAATGAGCTCCGACCAGCCGTAGCTGGGGTGCTCCAGGGAGGCGTTGCGGTAGATCTCCTGGATCTCCGCCAGCGGGATCTCGGAGTTGAGCTCGCTCGTCCGGTACAGGACGACGCGGCCCGGATAGGGCTGCGGCACGTAGTTGTTCATGGCGTCGATCCGCGCCATCCGCACGTGGAAGTAGCGGCGCAGCATCTCCCGGTCGACGTCCAGGGGGAAGGCGTCGCGCCGGGCCAGCTCGTGGAGCAGGAGCTTGAGCTGCTCGTCCATGCTCAGGTGCACGATGTCGTGCGGCGTCAGCGGCAGGGGTTCCTTGCCCGCCGTGATCGCCGCGTCGCGGGCATGGTCGATCATCAGGAAGGCGCGCATGAGGTCCGGCCCGATGCGGGACATCGCCTCCGTGATCACCGGCACGCTGCAGTCGAGGAGGAAGAGCTGCGCCACGCTCTCGCCCGCCCGCAGGAGCTGCTGGGCCATCTCGAAGGCGATGAGCCCGCCGAAGGACCAGCCGCCGAGCAGGTAGGGTCCTGCCGGCTGCGCCTCGCGGATCACCGCGACGTAGCGCGCCGCCATCTCCTCGACGCTGACGTAGGGATCGCCGTCGTAATCGAGGTCCAGCGACTGCAGGCCGTAGAACGGCTGGTCGGGGCCCAGGTGGCGCGCCAGCTCGAGGTAGCAGACGACCGTGCCGTGGCCCGGATGGACGAAGTAGACGGGCGGCTTCGTGCCCCGGGGCTGGACGGCCACCAGGTGGTTGTGGGGATCGGGCGCGCCCTGCAGAAGCCTGGCGAGCTTCCGGATGGTGCGGGCGTCGACCAGTGCCGACAGGAGCAGGCGCTGTCCGAACTGCTTGCGGATCTGGGCCACCAGGCGCACGGCCATGAGGGAGTTGCCGCCGAGCTCGAAAAAGTCGTCGGTGACGCTGACGGGGGAGATCCCCAGGATCTCTTCCCAGAGATGCACGAGCTGGAGCTCGACCTCGTTGTGGGGAGGGGCGAAGCTCCGGGGCTCGGCCTGGGCCCCCGGGGCCGGCAGCGCACGCCGGTCGATTTTGCCGTTCGCGGTCAGGGGCAGCGCATCCAGGCGGACGAAGGCCCCCGGCACCATGAACGCCGGCAGCTTGCCTTCCAGGAAGCGGAGCAGCTCCGCCTCGCCGGCTTCGGCCGGAGCGACGTAGTAGGCCGCCAGGGAGCGGTCGCCGCCCTCCTCCCGGACCGTCACCACCGCGTCCCGCACCGCGGGGTGGCGGCGCAGGGCCGCCTCGATCTCGCCGATCTCGACGCGGAAGCCGCGGATCTTCACCTGCTGGTCGAGGCGCCCCAGGAACTCCACCCGGCCGTCCGCAAGCCGGCGCGCCAGATCGCCGGTGCGGTAGAGCCGGGCTCCGGGCTCGAAGCCGAACGGATCGGGGATGAACCTCTCCGCCGTCAGGCCGGCTTCGCCCAGATAGCCCCGTGCCAGGTTGACGCCGCCGATGTACAGCTCGGCGGCAACGCCGGGGGGGACCAGCCCGAGATCGGCATCGAGCAGGTGAACCCGGGCGTTCCCCATGGGCCGCCCCACGGGCACCGAGACCATCTCCGCCAGGTCTCCGGCGTTGAGTTCCTCGATGAGCACCGCGACCGTGGCTTCCGTGGGTCCGTACTCGTTGAAGACCCGGCAACCGGGGGCGAGGTCCCGGATGCGGGCGGCGAGCCCCGGGTCCAGGGCCTCTCCGCCCAGCACCAGCCAACGCCTGGGGAGCAACCGCGCCGGATCCTCGTGCTCCAGGAGCGCCGCGAGGTGGGACGGCACGATCTTCAGGGCGTCCACGGGATGGCGGGAGAAGGCTGCGGCCAGGGCCTCGGCATCCCGCACCCACTCCTCGGAGATCACGTGCAAGCAGCCGCCGGTGGTCAGCGCGCCGAAGATCATCGTAGTGCCCAGATCGGCGGCCAGGGTCGAGATCAGAGCGTAGCTCGCACCGCGCTCCGGCGACATCACCTCGAGAACCGAGGCGAGGTAGTTGGAGAGCTGCCGGTGCCCGATGGCGACCCCCTTGGGTCTGCCCGTGGACCCGGACGTGTAGAGGACGTAGGCGAGGGAGTCGGGCGTCACGCCGGAACGCGGGTTGCTAGTCTGGACCGCGGCCTCCCCGGCCGCGTCTTCCAGGAGGAGGGGGCTGCCGCAGCCGGACAGCTTGCCGGCCCAGCGGCTGCCGGTCACGACGGCGGCAGCCTGCGACTCCCTCACCAGCAGCTCCAGCCGCTCCTGGGGGTAGGAGACGTCCAGCGGCACGTAGGCGGCCCCGGCCTTGAGTGCGGCGAGGATGGCGACGATGGCGCTCGCCGACCTCTCCAGGCAGACCGCGACCGTCGCCTCGGGACCGAGGGCCAGGGCGGTCAGGCGATGGGCGAGCCGGTTCGCCCGGGCGTTCACTTCGCCGTAGGTCAGGACCTCACCTTCGAAGACGAGGCACGGCAGGTCCGGCCGGGCCGCGGCTTCCGCTGCGAAGCGCTCGTGCACCGGACGCTGCAGGTCGTAATCCCGGCGTGAGCTGTTCCAGTCGTGGAGGAGCCGGGCCCGCTCCATGCCGGAGAGGGGCGAGAAGGCATCGTAGCGTCCATCCGGGTTGTAGGCCATCTCGCCCAGGATCCTCAGGTAGGAGTCCCGGAGACTCTCGATCTGTTCGTCCGTGAGCGCGTCACGGTCGCAGTCGAGATTGAAGATCAGCGTGTCGGAGGTGTAGCTGCTCTGGAACGCCGTCATGATGGGGAAGTTCGTCTCCTCGATGAACACGCCGGCGTCCAGGGTCTCCACCTGGCGGTCGCGCACGATGTCGCCCATGACGTGGAAGTTGAGGTAGACGAAGGACGTCTCGAGGAGCGCGCCCGGCCCCCAGATCTCCTGGATGGCGGCCAGGGGATAGCGGCGATGCGGGAGGATCTCCATCTCCTCCTCGTGGACCCGCCGGGCCAGCTCCCTCCAGGTGCCCCCGGTGAGCCGCAGGCGGATGGGGAGAGTGTTGAGGAACAGGCCCAGAACCCGGTGTCCGTCGAGGGTCTCGGGCCTGCCGTTGGACGACAGGCTGGTCAGGATGTCGGTCTCGCCGCCGATGAAGCCCATCGCCTTGAAGTGGGCCGCGAGCAGCACGCTCTTGAGCGGCACGGCCTCTTGCCGGGCCAGCAGGCGCAGCCGCTGGGTGAGCTCGTCGGGCAGGGGGATGTCGAACCGGTTGACGCGGCGCAGCTGCGGATCGCGGCGGTGGCCGGGGAGCCGCGGGATCTTCAGGAACCTGGCATCTTCCATCTTGCGCCGCCAGAACTGCTGGCAATCCTTCGCTTCCAGCGCCTTGCGCTCGAGATGGACGAAGTCCCGGAAGGTGGTCCGCAGCGGCTCCGGCTCCGGCGCGTCCGCGTTCTCCAGGAGGGCGAAGTAGCGGGACAGGATCTCGCTGTAGAGGGTGTGCAGGCTCCAGCCGTCGATGACCGCGTGGTTCTCGGTGAGGGTGAACTGGAAGGTCGCCTCGGAACGGCGGTGGAGATGGAACCGGAGCTGAGGGGCGCGCGCGAGGTCGAACGGCGTCACCAGCTCCTGATCCCAGAACTCCTGCATCGCCTTCTCCTGGCTCTGGGCGTCGAGGTGGCGCAGGTCGGCGGCTCCCACGGGAAAGAAGGGCTCGCGATGGACGAGCTGCAGCGGCTCGCTGTAGCTCGCCATGTCGAAGGAGGTCCGGAGGTTGGGGTGTCTCGCCGTGGCGTCGGTCACGGCCTTCTGGAAGGCCGCGAAGTCCCAGGGGAGCCGCAGGTGGTAGCTGTTGATGCTGTGGAAGACCGGGGCGTCCGGCTTCTCTTCGATGTGGTAGATCATGCCGGCCTGCAGCCGGGTGAGGGGATAGGCATCAACGACGTCGTCGGGGAGCTTGGCGCGGTCGGCCTCCGAGAGGAGGCTGAACGGCTCCGTCGGCGCCGCCTCGTCCTCTCCTGTGTCGCGGAAGCGGATCTTCCGCACCAGCTCGGCGACCGTGGGAGAGTGGGCGATCTGCTGCAGGGAAAGCTCGATACCGCGCTGCCGGGCCAGGGCCACGACCTGGATGCTACGGATCGAGTCCCCGCCCAGGGTGAAGAAGTTGTCGTGGATGCCCACCCGGTCGATGCCGAGGGCGGCGGCCCAGACCACGGCCAGGGTGTCCTCCAGGGCGTCCCGGGGCGGCACGTACTGCTGTTCCAGGCCGGGGCGCTGGGGGGCGGGCGCCGGGAGCGCCTTGCGGTCCACCTTGCCGTGGGCGGTCAGCGGCAGGGCTGCGAGGACCACGACGGCCGACGGCACCATGTAGTCGGGGAGGTCGGCCGCGAGGAACTGGCGCAGCTCGTCCACCGTGGAGCGGGTCTCCGGCCGGGGGACGACGTAGGCCACCAGCCGCTTCGTCCCCTCCTCCTCGCGCGCCACGACCACGGCTGCGGCGAGAGCGGGATGCTGCGCGAGCGCCGCCTCGACCTCTCCCAGCTCGATGCGATAGCCCCGGACCTTGACTTGATGATCGGTGCGGCCCAGGAGCCGGAGCGTGCCGTCTGGCAGGTGCCGCGCCAGGTCGCCGGTCCGATAGAGGCGGGCGCCCGGCTCACCCGAGAACGGGTCCGGAACGAACCGCTCCGCCGTCAGCCCGGGCCGATTGAGATAGCCCCGGGTCACCTGGGGGCCGCCGATGTACACCTCTCCCACCACCCCCAGGGCGGTGGCCTCCAGGAAGCGGTCGAGGAGATGGATGCGGGCGTCGGCGATGGGACGGCCGATGGGGACGTCGGGGTACGGCGTCCCGCCGATGGCCTCGTGGGTCGTGCAGCCGACGGTGGCCTCGGTGGGGCCGTACTCGTTGATCACCCGGACGCCAGGCGCGTTCTTCCGCCAGAACTCCAGGCTCCGCGCCCGCAGCGTCTCGCCGCCGAGGATCAGCACGTTCGCCGCGTCCCCGGCGGCCTCGGGGGGGAGGCTGCGGGCGAGCAGGTCCAGGTGGGCCGGCGTCAGCTTGACGAAGCTGAACCGCGGCCGGCGGGAGAGGACCGCTTCCAGCGGCTCCGCGCCCGAGCCCTCCGGGATGAGCGTCGCCGGCCGGCCCGCGAGGAGCGGCGCGAACAGGCTGGTCACCGTCAGGTCGAAGCCGATGGAGGAATGGACGGGCGCACCGTTGCCGCGCTCGATCGAGTAGGCCTCCAGACACCAGCGCAGGTAGCGGACGGCGCTGGCGTGAGGGACCATGACGCCCTTCGGCCGGCCCGTGGAGCCGGAGGTGTAGATGATGTAGGCGAGGCTCTCTCCGGTAGCTCCACCGGGCGGGAGGGAGCCCCCGTTCTCCGCCTCCCAGGCCGCACGGTCCGTGTCCAGGCAGACGACGTGCCCGGCCGCCAGGCGGTCCTTCCAGACCTCGTGGGTGAGCACCACCGGGCTGCGGGCGTCCGCGAGCACGAACGCGACGCGGTCCGCGGGATAGGCGGAATCGATCGGCAGGTAGGCACCGCCGGCCTTGAGGACGCCCAGGATCCCGACGAGGAGGTCGAGCGAGCGCGGCAGGATAGACGCCCACCGGCACGTCCGGACCGACCCCCAGCGAGCGCAGGTGCCGGGCCAGCCGGTTGGACTGCTTGGTCGAGCCCCGGAAGCTCAGGGTCCGGTCTCCGGCCACCGCGGCGACCTCATCCCCGCGCCTCGCCGCCGCGGCGGCGAATAGGTCGTGGATCCCCGGTCCGTGAGGGAAGCTTTCCCGCTGCCGGTCGTTCCACTCGATGAGGAGCTGGTGGCGCTCGCCGGGTCCGAGCAGGGGGAGGTCCGCCACGCGCCGGTCGGGGTCGGCGACGGCGCCTTCGAGCATAAGCTGGAAACGATTCCGCAGGCGCCGGATCGTCGCCGCCTCGAACAGGTCGACGTTGTACGTGAAGGAGCCGTTGAGGCCCCAGTCCCCTTCCTGGATGTCGAGCATCAGGTCGAGCTTGACCGTGTCGGGCACCATGGAGCGCGGCCGCAGGGAGATCTCCGCGAGGCGGGCGAGCTCCGGCTGCTCCCGGGCCACGTTCTGGACGTTGAGCCAGACCTGGAACAGCGGGTTGCGGCTCGGATCGCGCTCCGGCTTGAGTTCCTGCACCAGCTTTTCGAAGGGCAGGGATTGATGCTCCTGGGCGCTGAAGAGGGTCTCCCGCACCTGGGCCAGAAGCTGGCGGAACGTGGGGTTCCCCGAGGTCTCGGCACGCACGATGACGGTATCCAGGAAGAGGCCGATGAGCCCTTCGAGCTCCATCTGGTTGCGGTTCGCCACGGGCGAGCCGATGAGGACGTCGTCCTGCCCCGAGCAGCGGGCGAGCAGGGCCCCGAACGCGGCGGCCAGCAGCGAGAACAGGGTGGCCCCCTCCTGGGCCCCGAGGGCGCGGAGCCCCGCCACGAGCCTCGCGGGCAGGGAGAAGCCCAGGGAAGCGCCGCGGTGGGTGAACTCCTCGGGGCGCGGGTGGTCCGTCGGCAGGTCGAGCACGCCCGGCGCTCCCGCGAGCTGTCCCTTCCAATAAGAGACCAGCTCGGCGAGCACCTCGCCATCCAGCCACTCCCGCTGCCACTTGGCGAAGTCGCCGTACTGGATGGGCAGCTCTGCGAGCGGGGACGGCCGTCCGGCCGCGAAGCTCTGGTAGAGGGTCGCCAGCTCGCGCACGAGGATCTCCTCGGACCAGCCGTCCGAGACGATGTGGTGCATCACGTAGTACAGGACGTGCCTGTCCGCCTGCAGCTTGAGCAGGCCAGCCCGCAGCAGGGGACCCCGGTGCAGGTCGAACGGTCGCCGGAGCTCGGCGGCGAGATAGCGGTCCACCTCTGCGTCGCGATCCTCCGGCGGCACGTGGCCGAATTCCACGACCGGCAGGTCGAACGGCTGTTGCAGCGCCACCATCTGCACCGGTTCTCCGTCGAGGACGGAGAACGTCGTGCGCAGGATCTCGTGCCGCTGCACGATCTCGTCGAAGCTGCGCGCCAGCACCTCCACTTGCAGACGGCCTTCGAGGTCGAGAGCGCCCGCGATGTGATACGCGCCGGCCTCCGGCGCCAACTGGGAGAGGAACCAGAGCCTGCGCTGGGCGAAGGAGGTCGGGAATACGTAGACCTCCCGCCCGGTCTCGGCGGCGTCCACGGTCTGGAAGTCCTGCATCTGCTCGTCAATCAAGGTCATCGTCGACTCCTAGAATTCAGACACCTGCGAAATGCGGCGGACCTGCCGGGAGGCGCGGCCAATGGCGGGCGATGCCATGCCGCGGGCCTCCTGGGCCGCTCGCTCGATGACCTTGGCGAACGTGGCCACGGTCGTGTGATCGAAAACCTGACGCAGAGGGATGGTCACCGCGAGCTCGGCCTGCACTCGGGAGAGCACCTTGACGGCGAGCAGCGAGTGCCCCCCCAGCTCGAAGAAGTCCGCGTGGACATCCACCCGGTCCAGCCGGAAGACCTCGGCCCAGATCCGGGCCAGCTTCTGTTCCGTCGTGGTCTGTGGGGGGGTGTAGGGACGGGAGGCCGCTCCCCCGCTCCGGTCGGGCGCGGGGAGGGCGCGGCGATCCACCTTGCCGTTGGGCGTGCGGGGCAGCGCCGGCAGGACCACGCAGGCGGCCGGTACCATGTGGCCGGGGAGGCGCTCCTGGAGGAGGTCTCGCAGCTCGCCGGCCTCGATCCCCGCTTCCTCTCCCGCGGCCACGTAGGCCGCGAGCGCCTTGCCTGCGCCGTCGTCGCGCACGATCACCACGGCCTCGTGAACGGCCGGGTGCTTGCGCAGGGCCGCCTCGATCTCGCCGAGTTCGATGCGGAAGCCGCGGATCTTCACCTGATGGTCGATGCGCCCGAGAAACTCCAGGTTGCCGTCGGCGAGCCAGCGCGCCAGGTCTCCGGTCCGGTAGAGCACCTCGCCGGGAGCCGCTGCGAAGGGGTTGGGAGCGAAGGCCGCGGCGGTCTTCCCGGGCTGGCGCCAGTAGCCGTTGCCGACTCCGATCCCGGCGATGCAGAGCTCGCCAGGGACCCCGACCGGAACGGGTTGGAAGTCGCGGTCGACCACGTAGCACGAGAAGTTCGCGAGCGGCCGGCCGATCGAGAGCGAGGAGGCTCCGGCCGGTGGCGGACCGAAGAGCAGGAGCTGGGTCACGTCGTCCGACGCCTCGGTCGGGCCGTAGGCGTTGACGGCCGGGATCTCCGGGTAGAGCGCGAACCAGTCCGCGATGAGCTCGACCGGCACGGCCTCGCCCGTGGCCATCATCCACCGCAGGGCGGGCAGGGCGCGCTCCGCCGGCGCGAGCTCCGCGGCATGGTCGAGGAGGCCGCGGAGCACGGCGGGCACGAGCTCGGCCAGGGTGATCCCCTCCGCCTGGAGGAGCCGCAGGAGCCGCCGCGGATCGCTCACCGCCTCCAGGTCCGCGATCACCGTGCGTCCGCCGATCACCAGGGGCGCCAGGAACTGCCAGACCGAGATGTCGGACGACGACGGCGCGCTCTGCAGGAAGCGGAGCTCGGAGCCAAGGCCGAGGGCCTCGAACTGCGCCCAGATGTGGTTGACGGCCCCGTCGTGCCGGATCACGGCCCCCTTGGGCAGGCCCGTGGACCCCGACGTGTAGAGCATGTAGGCCGGGTCGCGCGGATCGCCGGCAGGCGTGGTCTCCGGGGCTTCCCCGGGCGCCTCCGGATCGAAGCTCTCGACCCGGACGCCCTCCGGCAGGCCGGCCTCGTCCCGACCGCAGCAGACCAGGGTGCGCAGGCCGGTCAGGCCGGCCAGCCGCTCGCGCACGAGGCCGCCGCGGGTCACCAGGACCTCGATCCCGCTGTCGGCCACCATGTAGCGCAACCGGTCGTCCGGGTAGCCGGGCTCGAAGGGCACGTAGGCGCCGCCGGCCTTGACGATGGCGAGGATCGCCACCAGGAAGTCGAGCCCCCGCTCGTCGAGGATGCCGACGAAGGTCCCCGGCCACACCCCGAGGCCACGCAGCACGGCTGCGAGCCGCCCGGCCCGGCGGTCGAGCTCGGCATAGGAGAGCCGCGCGGTGCCGCAGACCGCCGCGATGGCGTCGGGCGTGGCGGCGGCCTGGCGCTCGAACAGGCGCTGGATCGGCTGGTCGAGCGGATAGCCGGTCCGGCGGGGACCCTGGAAATCGGAGAGGAGCTGGCGCAGCTCGGCCTTGTCCAGCATCGGCAGGGCGCGGGCGCGGCTTCTCGGCTCGGCCACGGCCGCCCGCAGCAGGTTCTCCAGGTGGCCGAGCAGGCGCTCGACCGTGGCCCCCTCCAGGAGGTCCACGCTGTACTCGGCCGCGATCACCAGGCCGTCCGCACGGTCGTCCACCGTGAGGTTGAGGTCGAACTTGGCGCTGCGGTTGGCCAGGGGGACTGGGGCGAGCGCAAGGCCCGGCAGCTCGAGGCCGCCGGCCTTGTCGGCGGGGTCCATGTCGAACACCACCTGGAAGAGCGGCGTCACGCTCAGGTCCCGCCGGGGCTGCAGCTCCTCGACCACGCGGTCGAACGGCAGGTCCTGGTGGGCGAAGGCGCCGAGCACGGTCTCGCGCACCCGGGCCACCGCGTCGCGGAAGGTGGGGTCGCCCTCCAGAACCGTACGGAGCACCAGCGAGTTGACGAAGAAGCCGATCAGCCCTTCGATCTCGACCTGATCGCGACCCGCCACGTTGGTGCCGACCACGAGGTCGTCCCCTGCGCCGTAGCGCTGTAACAGCACCTTGAAGCCAGTCAGCAGGCTGGTGAACAGGGTCGCCGACGACTCGCGGCTGAAGCGCCGGAGCGACGCCGTCAGCTCGGCCGGCAGGCGCCGGCCGCAGGTGGCTCCGCGGTAGGTCTGGAGCGCGGGGCGCGGTCGGTCGGTCGCCAGGTTGAGGACCTCGGGAGCGCCTGCGAGCCGTTGGCGCCAGTAGGCGAGTTGCGCGTCCAGCACCTCCCCCTGGAGCCACTGCCGCTGCCACCGGGCGAAGTCGCCGTACTGCACGGGCAGCTCCGGCAGGACGGCCGCCTCGCCGCGGAGGAAGGCCCCGTAGAGCGCCGTCAGCTCCCGCACCAGCACGCCCACGGACCAGCCGTCCGAGACGGCGTGGTGAAGGTTGAAGAACAGGACGTGGTCGTCCTCCGCCAGACGGAGCAGGTGCAGGCGCAGGAGCGGCCCCGCGGCGAGGTCGAACGGGCGCGAGGCCTCGCGCGAGATCCAGTCCTGCAAACCTTCCTCGGCGAGAAAGGCCACCGGAATCTCGACCGGGGTCGCCGGGTGGACGGCCTGCGCGGGCTCGCCTTCGACGGCGTGGAAGGTGGTGCGCAGCGCCTCGTGGCGGCGGACGATCTCCGATGCGGAGCGCGCCAGGGCCTCGCGGTCCAGGGGGCCCAGGAGGCGCAGGACGCCCGGGACGTTGTAGGCCGGGCTCTCCGGCTCGAGCTGCTGCAGGAACCAGAGCCGCTGCTGGCCGAAGGAGAGGGGCAGATGCCCTGCGCGGGGCTCCGGCCGGAGGGGGGGCCGGTGAGTGCCACCCTCCCGCATCGCCCGGTCCACCTCGGCGGCCAGGCCGGCCACGGTGGGGGCCTCGAAGAGCTTGCGCACCGGCAGTTCGATATGGCAGGCCTCGCGCACCCGCGAGATCACACGCGTGGCCACCAGCGAGTGGCCGCCCAGCTCGAAGAAGTTGTCGTGCACGCCAATGCGCTCCACGGCCAGGGTCTCGGACCAGATTCCGGCCAGCAGCTCCTCGACCGGCGTGCGCGGGGCCACGCAGGTCCGGGCGAGGTCCGCCCGTGCATCGGGCGCGGGCAGGGACGCGCGGTCCACCTTGCCGTTGGGCAGGCGCGGCAGATCGTCAAGGATCACGAAGGCTGCCGGGACCATGTGCTCGGGGAGGCGCGCGGCGAGGAAGCTGCGCAGCTCCCCGGCGGCGAGCTCGGCGCCCCGGCCGGGCACAGCATACGCTGCGAGGCGCGGGTCGCCCGGCACGTCCTTGCGCACCACCACGGCGGCGCCACGCACGGCCGGGTGCTGCAGCAGGACGGTCTCGATCTCCCCGGGCTCGATGCGGAAGCCGCGGACCTTCACCTGCTGGTCGATGCGGCCGAGGAAGCGGACCTCGCCCTCGGCGAAGAGCGCCCGGTCGCCGGTCCGGTAGAGGCGGCCGCCAGGAGTGGCGGCGAAGGGATCGGGCACGAAGCGCTCGGCGGTGAGCTCCGGCCGGTCCAGGTAGCCTCGGGCCAGGCCCGGACCGCCGACGAAGAGCTCGCCGGCCAGGCCGGGAGGCACCCGCCGGCCGGCGGCGTCCAGGAGATGGAGCGCCGCGTTGTCCAGGGGCCGGCCGATCGGCACGACCGTGTCCTCCGGCCCGGCCGGGCCGCGATGGAACGAGGCGTCGATCGCGACCTCGGTGGGACCGTAGAGGTTGCAGATCTCGACGTCCAGCGTGGCCAGGCATTGCCGGGCGAGCTCCGCCGGATAGGCCTCACCGCCGCAGAACAGGCGGCGCAGCGTGCGGCACTCCTCGCGCACCCCCGGCTCCTCCAGGAACACGCCGAGCAGGGAGGGCACGAGCTGGAGCGTGGTGATCCCATGCTCGGCCACGGCGCGCACGAGATAGCCGGCGTCCTGGTGTCCGCCCGGCTCTGCCACCACGAGGCAGGCGCCGCAGAGGAGCGGCAGGAAGATCTCCCAGACCGAGGCGTCGAAGCTGTTGGGGGTCTTCTGCAGCACCCGGTCGTCCTCCCTCAGGGGGAAGGCGCGCTGCTGCCAGAGGAGGCGGTTCGAGATCGCCCGGTGGGAGATCATCACCCCCTTGGGCCGGCCGGTCGAGCCCGAGGTGTAGATGACGTAGGCGAGGTTGTCGGGGATGGCCTGGCCGGGGAACCGCTCCGGGCTCTCGGCGCCAATGCCGGCCGCATCGCGGTCCAGGCAGACGACCTCGACCCCCGCAGGCAGCTCCGCCGCGAAGCGCTCCTGGGTGAGCACCACGGGGGCCTTGGCGTCCTCCAGCATGAAGGCTCGCCGGGCCTCCGGGTAGGCGGGGTCCACCGGGACGTAGGCGCCGCCGGCCTTCAGGATCCCCAGCAGGCCCACCACCATCTCCAGCGAGCGTTCGACGCAGAGCGCGACCCGGCAGTCCGCTCCCACCCCCAGGGAGCGCAGGCGCCGGGCGAGCCGGTTGGCCTGCCGCTCGAGCTCGGCGTAGGTCAGCGTGGAGCCGCCGAAGACCGCGGCGATCTGGTCCGGGGTGCGATCCGCCTGCTCCTCGAAGCGCTCCGCCAGAGTGCGCGCCGGCCCGAGATCGAAGGCGGTGTCGTTGAGCTCGCGCAGCCGCTCACGGTCGGCCGTGGTCAGAAAGTCGAGGCTGGAAGCCGCGGCCTCGGGCCGGTCGACGGCCGCGCGCAGCAAGGCGGCGAGCCACTCCCCAATGCGGATGGCATCCTCGCGCCGGAGCGCCGAGCTGTCGTACTGGATCTCGGCGCGCAGCCCACGAGCCCCGGCGAAGCCGGCGAGCTTCAGCTCGAAACGGTCGTAGAAGGCGTGGAGGGAGAGCAGGCCGTCATCGCCGGCACCGGCGAGCTCGAAGCAGAAGGGGAAGAAGGGGATCTCCCCGTCCGGACCGGTCCAGTCGAAGGATTCCTGCCACTCGGCCATCTCCGAGAGGTGCGCTGCGACGCTCCGGGCCGCTGTGGAGAACGAGCCTCCATCCACCGAGAGAGAGAGCGGCAGATGGCGCGTGAACAGGCCGAGAGCGCCCACCAGCTCATCGTGCCGGCGGCCGTCGAAGGCCGTCCCCACCACCACCGTGTGCCGGCCGGTGAGGCGCTGGAGCACGAGCGCCCAACCGGTGAGGAGCACGGCGGACAGGGGGATGCCGATCTCATGGGCCAGGGCCGGGAGAGCCTGCGCCAGCCCGGGCTCCAGGGGCAGCGCGAGCCTGCGGGGCGAGAACTCGCCGCCGGCCACCGGCCGGTCGAGGGGGAGAGCCGCAGCGCGAGCCGGGGAGGCGTCCCGCGACTGCCAGTAGCGGCGGGCCACCCCGTCCTGGCTCTCCAGCAGGTCGTTCATCCAGCTCGCCACGTCCGCGTACTGGACCGGCTCGTCCCCCGGCCGGTCGCCCTGGAGCGCGGCCTCATAGCAACGCTCCACCTCGCCGGCGAGATTGGCGAGCCCGGTATGGTCGGCGCAGAGCGCCGGCAGCGCGAGGAGCAGCCGCTGGCCGTCGGCGAGCGCGACGAGGGCGGCCCGCAGCAGGGGACCCTCGCCATCGCCCGCCATGGCGCACAACAGAGCGTCGAGCCTCTCGTCGTGCTCGTCCGGCGGGCAGCCGCTCAGATCGATCTCTTCGAGGCTTGCGGCCGGAGGCTCGCCGATGACCTGGAGCGGGACCTCCATGCCGGGGACCTGCTGGAAGCCGGTGCGCAGGATTTCGTTGCGCCGCACGGCCTCGCCGAGCGCCAGGCGCAGGGTCACGGCGTCCAGGGGGGCGACGGGGCGAAGCACGCAGCCGGCGCGGAACGCGGCCGTGGAGCTGCCTTTGCGCAGCTTCCAGAGCCGCGCCTGCTGCGGCGAGAGCGTGAAACCTTCAACGACTGCGGTCATGTCCTCAATCCTCTGCTCACGAGTTGCTCGGACCGGCGACGACGACGCAGCGGCGGGAGCGGGAGCGGAAGCTCTCGGCGCTGGCCTGCGCGAGCCCGCTGCGGGCGTCGCTCCAGCGCCTGCGCTCCGACTCGGCGAGCCGCGCGCCGAGCTCGCTCAGCCGCTGCTCCGGGTTCTCCTCCGCCTGCTCCAGGAGCTGCCGGAATCGCTCCAGCAGCCAGCCGGAGGTGAGATCCGCGAAGAGGTCCCGGCTGTACTGGAGCACCGCGTTGAGGCCGAGAGGGGAGTCGGAGAGGGTCAGGTTCAGGTCGAACTGCGTGGTCTCCACCTCGAAGTCGAGGCGTTCCGCGGTGAGGCCCGGCACCTTGAGCGGGGCCTCGGCGGCGGCCGTCTGGAAGGTGAAGCCGACCTGGAAGATCGGGCTGTGGGCAAGGCTGCGCTCGGGCCGCAGAGCCTCCACCAGCCGGTCGAACGGCAGGTGCTGGTGGGCGAAGGCATCGAGCACGGTACGGCGGGTGCGGGCGAGGAGCTCCCGGAAGGTCGGGTCGCCGGCGAGGTTGCCCCGGAAGACCAGGGTGTTGGCGAAGAAGCCGATCAGCCCCTCGACCTCCCGCCAGTTGCGATAGCTGAGAGGAGAGCCGACCAGGACATCCTCCTCCCCGGCCTCCAGGTGGAGGAGGGTCTGGAAGGCTGCGAGGAGGGTCACGAAGAGGGTGCAATCCTCCCGCCGGGAGAGCTGCCGCAGGCGCTCCGCGAGCTCCGCGGGCAGCACGGCGCTGCGCCGCGCGCCGCGGAAGCTCTGCACGGGCGGACGGGGATGGTCGGTGCGCAGGCGGGTGAGGGCCGGTGCGCCCGCGAGCTGCTGCTCCCAGTAGGCGAGCTGGGCGTCCAGCACCTCGCCCTGGAGCCATCCCCGCTGCCAGACGGCGAAGTCGGCGTACTGCACCGGCAGCTCGGGCAGGGGGGATGGCTTGTCCTGCGAGAAGCTATGGTAGAGCTGGACGAGCTCGCGGACGAACACGCCGAGAGACCAGCCGTCTGCGATGACGTGGTGGAGGACGACCGTCATCACGTGCTCGCGCTCGTCGAGCCGCAGCAGACGGCAGCGCACGAGGGGGCCGCGGCCGAGATCGAACGGGCGGTTCGCCTCTGCGGTCACGAGCCGGACGGCTTCCGCTTGCCGCTCCCCGGCAGGGAACGACCGCAGGTCCTCCAGCGGCAGGTCGAGAGGCATGGGCTCCTGAACGACCTGGACGGGCTCTTCGCCGCGCAGGGCGAAGACCGTGCGCAGCGACTCCTGCCGGCGCACGATCTCGTCACCGGCCTGGCGCAGGGCCGCCACGTCGAGATCGCCCGTGAGCCGGACCGCGGTGGCGACGTTGTAGAACGAGCTCAGCGGCTGGAGCTGGTCCATGAACCACAGGCGCTGCTGGGAGAAGGACAGGGGGGCATCGCCCGCCGCCTCGCGCCGGGCCAGGGGTGGGATGCTCAGCCCCTGCGCCTCCTGGATCTCCTGCTCGACGGCCTGGGCCAGCCCCGCCACGGTCGGCGCGCGGAAGAGGACCCGCAGCGGCAGGTCGACCTCGAGCGCCTGGCGGATGCGGGCCAGCACCTGGGTCGCCAGCAGGGAGTGCCCGCCGAGCTCGAAGAAGCTGTCGTAGACCCCGACGCGCTCGAGGCGCAGCACCTCCGCCCAGATCTGGGCGAGCAGCTCCTCGACCGGGGTCCGCGGCGCCGTGAAGCCTTCCTGCAGGCGCGACCCGGCTTCGGGGCGCGGCAGGGCGCGGCGGTCGACCTTGCCGTTGAGCGTGCGGGGCAGCTCGTCCAGGACCAGGAACCCGGAGGGGATCATGGCGTCTGGCAGGCTGGCGGCTAGCAGCCCGCGCAGCTCGCCCGGCTCCACGGGCTCCGCCAGGACCAGGTAGGCGCAGAGAAACTTATTGCTGTCCGCGTCGTCGTGGGGCGCCACGGCCGCTTCGCGGACGGCCCGGTGCTGGCGCAGGGCGGTCTCGATCTCGCCGAGCTCGACCCGGACGCCCCGGACCTTCACCTGATGGTCCTTGCGGCCCAGGAACTCGAAGTTGCCGTCCGGTAGTACGCGCCCGAGATCGCCCGTCTTGTAGACCCGGTCGTCGGGGTCGTTGTTGAACGGATTCGGGACGAAGGCCTCGTCCGTCAGGTCGGGCCGCCCTAGATAGCCGTGGGTCCGGTAGGGGGTGCGGATCACGATCTCTCCCACCTGGCCAGCGGCGCGCGCCTGGCCCCGGCTGTCCAGCACCAGGGCCGCGGCTCCCTTCATCGGCTTGCCCACCGGAATGGAAATGCGGTCCTGGTCGGCCGGCTGCACGCGGTAGAAGAGCTTGACCATCGTGGTCTCGGAGGGACCGTAGAGGTTCACCAGCTCGATGCGGTCGCCGAACACCTCCACCCAGCGGCGGACATCGGCCGGGAATAGGGGCTCACCCGCGAGCAGGACGCGCCGCAGCGCGGGGAAGCGGTCCGCGGTCAGGTCCTCGCGCAGGAGCGAGCGCAGCAGCGAGGGGACGCAATGAATGATCTGGATCCGCGTCTCGTCGATCCACGCCGCCAACCGCCGCGCGTCCAGGACCGCTTCGCGGCCTGGCGGGACGCAGATCGTGCCGCCGGAGCAGAGGGGGACGAAGACGTCGCGCAGGAAGGCGTCGAAGGCCGGGCTCGCGATCTGGCTCACCCGCACGCCCTCCGGGATCCCGAACCTCTCGATCTCCCAGCGGATGAAGTGGTCGATGCCCTTGAGGCGGCCGACGATCCCCTTGGGAGTGCCGGTCGAGCCGGAGGTGAAGACGACGTAGCACGGGTCGTCCGGCTTCGGGCGCACGAGCACCCGTCCGGACTCTCCGGTCCGGACGTCCTCCAGCAGAACTACACTGGCGCCGTCGACCAAGGGCTGCAGGCGCTCCAGGCCCTGGCGGTCGACCAGGAACCAGGCGGGCCGCACCTCCGCGATCATGGCCGCGAGCCGCTTGTCGGGCGTCCCGGGCTCGAAGGGAACGAAGACGCAGCGGGCCTTGAGCACGCCGATGAGGGCGGCCACCACGTCGGCCACCTCCGCTGCCAGGATGGCGACCCGGGTGCCGGGAGTCGCGCCGCGGGAGAGCAGGAGGGCCGCCAGCCGGTTCGATCTCGCCTCCAACTCGTCGTAGGTGGTCTCTCCTCCCGGACCTTCCACGGCGATGCGCGGTCCGAAGCGGTCGACAGTTGTGCAGAAAAGCTCCTGAATGCTCTCGAATTCCATTGGCGACTCCGTTCAGTTGAGGCTCGGGAGAGCGAAAAGGTCCAGAAACACGCCGAACGTCAGCACTACCATCAGAAAGTCGGTCTCGGTGTGCGCGTTCAGGGAGAAATCTTTTTTCGCGTACTGCTGCTTCAGCCGCTCGACCACGTCCGCGTCGAAGTAGCCCTGCCGGCGGATGCGGTCGTACGAGAGCATGTCCTGGACCCACTCGACCCCCTGTTGCAGCAGGTAGGGGCTCGACGGCGCCCGGAAGCCGAACTTCTCGCGCTCGACGATGCGGCGCGGGACGAGGTCGGCGGCCAGTTTCTTGAGGACGTACTTCTCGGTGAGGTCGTTCAGCTTGAGGTGGGGCGGCATCCTGCGCGCGAAATCCACCACCTCCAGGTCGAGGAAGGGATAGCGCCCCTCGACGGAGCTCGCCATCACCATGCGGTCCCCGTGCTCGGAGAGCAGGTGCTCGGAGAGGCGAAGCTTGAAGTCCAGGTACGAGCGCTGATGGACGGGATGCCGGCCGCGCAGGCGCTCCGGGTCCACCAGCGGTGAGGAGGTGCAGTCGATGTCCGCGAACTGCGCAGCGATCTCTGGCGCGTACAAGGCGCTGCGGATCTCGCGGTACGCATGGAAATCCTTTTCGTAGAAGATCGACGGATCGCCCCAGAGCTGCTCGCGGACCTCGTCCTCCAGCAGGCTGTCGAGGTCGTAGCCGTCGCCGGAGCGCAGGCCCAGGCTGTCGAAGCGGTACCCCATGTAGCCCGCGAAGATCTCGTCCGCCCCCTGGCCCGCCAGGACGACCTTGACCCCGGTGCCGCGCACCGACTCGGAGAGCGCCAGGGCGCAGGTGTTGAAGGTCTCCTTCACCGGGCACTCGCAGTGATAGACCATCCGAGCGAGGCGGTCGGCGATGGCGTCGTCGTCGAAGCGGATCTCGTGGTGCTGCGAGCCCACGTGCTCGGCCATCAGCCGTTGATAGGGACCCTCGCAGATCTCGCGGTCGCCGAAGGTCACCGAGAAGGAGTGCCGGTCTACGTCCGGCGAGACCTCGCGGCTCAGGGCGGCGACCAGGGAGGAGTCGAGGCCGCCGCTCAGGTAGAACCCGACCGGTACGTCGGCCTGCAGGCGGTCCTCCACCGACCGCGTGAGCCGCTCGCGCAGTCCCTCGACGTACCAGCTCTCCGGCCGGTCGTCGCCGGCCTCGCCGATCCGGGGGTAGTCCAGGTCCCAGTACTCCACGCGCCGCAGGCCGGAGCCTTGAGCGACGAGGAGATGTCCGTTCGGCAGGCTCTCGATCCCCTTGAACAGGGTCCGCGGGCTGACCAGGCCGGGGAAGGTGAGGATCTGGTCGAGCCCGGTCAGGTCCACCTCGCGGGGAACGCGCGGGTGCTCCAGGATGCCCTTGATCTCCGAGCCGAACACCAGCAGCCCGTCCACTACCGTGAAGTGGAGCGGATTGACCCCGAAATGGTCGCGGGCGAGCAGGAGGCGCTCCTCCCTGCGGTCGTAGAGGGCGAAGGCGAACTGGCCGTTCAGGTGATGGATGAGATCCGGCCCCTCCTCTTCGTAGAGGTGGACGAGGACCTCGATGTCGGTCCGGCTCGCGAAGCGGTGGCCTTTGGCTTCGAGCCGGGCGCGCAGCTCGCGGTAATTAAAGATTTCGCCGTTGCAGACGAGCACGACGGAGCCGTCCTCGTTGAAGATCGGCTGCTCGCCCGTCTCGAGGTCGATGATGCTGAGCCGGCGGGCCCCCAGGGCCACCCGCTCGTCCACGTACTCGCCGGAGGAGTCCGGACCGCGGTGCAGGATGGCGTCCGTCATCCGGCGCAGCAGCCGGGCGTCCGTCCGCCCCTCGCCCCGGAGGTCCATGAAGCCTACGAAACCGCACATGAGTCTCTCGTCTCCTCTCCTCAGACCTCGAGGTCCGCCAGGAACTGGTCGACTTGGGCCGCGGTGGCGCTTGTGACGCTCTCGGCGGCGCAGGCCGCGCGCAGCTCGGCGAGCAGCGGCAGCGAGCGGCGGATCGCCGCGGCGTCGTCGAGGAAGTCGATCAGGCAGGCGACCTCGTCGACGCCGATCTCCTCCAGGCGCCAGAGCAGGCGCTGGCAGGATTCGGGCGTGCCCATCAGGGAAGCCGTGCGGAAGTAGCGCTCGAAGGTGAGGTCGAGCAGGTCCTCCAGGTCGCGCTCCCGGATCTCGTGCGGCTGGATGGAGTGCCCGCCGCTGATGGCCCCGCCGGCCTGGAACGCGAGCTGCTCCAAGCTCAGGGCGGAGCGCAGGTACTCGCGGAATGGGCTGCGCACCGTCGCCCGGACCCATTCGAGGTCGGGACCGAGGAAGGTGTGCAGCATCAGGGCCACCCTGCCCGACGCGGGATCGAGGCCGCGGCCCGCCCGGGCGGCCCGATAGCGCCGGATCTTGCCGGCGAGCTCGTCCAGGTCCTGGCCGATGAGGTGCGTCAGCACGTTGGCGCCGGCCTCGCCAGCGCTAGCGAAGGTCCGCTCGTTGCCGGAGGAGGTCACCCAGACGGGGAGGTCCCGCTGCACCGCCTCCGGGAAGACCCGTAGCTCCACCTCGCGGCCGTTGCTGTCCAGGCGCTTCGTGCGCCCGCCCCGCCAGAGGGACCTCACCTCCTCGATCTGCTCGTACATCACGGCCTGGCGGCGGCCGTAGCGCTCGGGGAAGAAGACGAAGTCCTCGACGTTCCACCCCGAGCCGAACGAGATCGCCACCCGGCCGCCGGAGAGGTTGTCCACCATGGACCAGTCCTCGGCGATGCGCAGGCTGTCGTGGAGCGGGGAGACGAGGCTCCCCGCCCGGATCTGCAGCCGCCGGGTGGTCGTCGCCAGGGCGGCGCCGAGCACCGCAGGATTGGGGAAGAGCCCGCCGAAGCGGTGGAAGTGCCGCTCGGGGACCCAGATGGCGCAGAAGCCGTTCGCATCGGCGAAGCGGGCGGCATCGAGCAGCAACTCGTAGCGGCCTTCGCCCGCGGCCGGCTGCACGCTGGAGAAGAACATGATTCCGAGGTCCATGGCGTCTCTCCTACAGCTCCATGCTGAACGTGGCGACCGCGGCCTCGCTCTCGTCCGCGAGGGAGAGGTCCGAGAGCGCGAGGTCCGGATCTTCGGCGATGCGGAGCAGGAGGAGCTGGAAGTCGTCGACGAAGCGGGCGATCGTGCCGGCGTCGAAGAGGTCCGTGTCGTAGACGAAGGACGCGAGGATCCCCTGCTCGGACTCGGCCATCATGAGGTTGAGGTCGAAGTTCGCCCGCCGTGAGGCCACCTCGACCGGCTCCACGGACAGATCGGAAAGCTGGAGGGGCGGCGCGGGGAAGTTCTCGAACGTGAGCATGACCCGGAACAGCGGCGAGTAGCCGGCGCTGCGCCGGGGCTGCACCTCTGCGATCACCTTTTCGAACGGCACGGCCTGGTGGGTATAGGCGTCCAGCGCCGTCTCGCGGACGCGCTGCACCAACTCCCGGAACGAGGGGGCTGCCGACAGGTCGGTGCGCAGGGCGAGGTTGTTGACGAAGAAGCCGACCAGACGCTCCAGCTCGGGCTCGTTGCGGTTCGCGAAATTGGTGCCGACGACAATGTCCTCCTGGCCGGTGTAGAGGTGCAGGAAGGCGTTGAAGGCGGCGAGGAGGGTGACGAACAGGGTCGCCTCTTCGCCCTGCGTGAGCTCGCGCAGCCGCGCGGCGACCGGCAGCGGCACCGTGAAGCCGCGGACCTCGCCCTCGAAGCGAGGCACCGCCGGCCGTGGTCGCTGCCCCGGCAGGGTCAGGTCCGTCTGCGCTCCCGCGAGCTGGCGCCGCCAGTAGGCGAGGTGCTCCGCGAGAGCCTCGCCCGGCACGGACTGCCGCTCCCAGTGGGCATAGTCGGCGAACTGGACCGGCAGGGACGGCAGCGGCGAGGGCCCGCCGTGCAGGAGCGCCGGGTACAGCGCTCCCAACTCCCGGACGATGATGCCGATCGACCAGCCGTCGCAGACGATGTGGTGGACGTTGAAGAGCAGCGCGTGCTCGTTGCCGTCCAGGCGCAGGAGGCGGGTCCGCCAGAGCGGTCCTCGCACCAGATCGAACGGGCTGTGCGCCTCCTCGTCGCCGAGACGGTCGAGTTCGACGGTCCGGAGGGGTTGCGGCAGGCCCGACAGGTCGACGTGCGGCAGGACGAGCTCACGCTCCGGCCCGACGACCTGCACCGGCGCGCCGTCCACCTCCTGGAAGGTGGTGCGCAGGGCCTCGTGGCGGGCCTCGAGTTCGCCGAGAGCGCGGGCGAGGACGCCGGTGTCCAGACGGCCCCTCAGGCGCAGAGCGTGCGGCATGTTGAACGCCGGGCTGCCGGGATCGAGCTGCTGGAGGAACCAGAGCCGCTGCTGGTTGAAGGAGGCGAGGGGGATCTCCGGCCGCCGTCCCGCAACGAGCCTTGCCGGAGACTGGGCCGCTGGCGACCGATCGTCGTGCAGACGGTGGACGATGCGCGCCAGGGACCTCACCGTCGGCTCCTCGAAGAAGTCGCGCAGCGGCAGCTCGACGTCGAAGCGGCGGCGGATACGGGTGGCCACCTGGACCGCCGACAGGGAGTGGCCGCCGACCTCGAAGAAGTCGTGGTGGGTGCCGATGCCCTGCACTCCGAGCACCTCCTCCAGGATCTCGACCAGGGCGGTCTCCACCTCGTCGACCGGCGCCACGTACTCGGCGCCGGTGCTGAGGCTCCGGACGTCCGGCTCGGGCAACCCCTTGCGGTCGAGCTTGCCGTTGGCGGTGAGGGGCAAGGCCTCCAGGCGCACGAAGGTGGCCGGGATCATGTACTCCGGCAGACTCGCGGCGAGGAAGCCCTTGAGCTCCGCGGCCTGGAGGTCGACGGCAGAGACGAAGTAGGCGCAGAGGTACTTCTCACCCAGGCGGTCGACCTTGTCCACGACCACGGCCTCGCGGACTGCGGGATGACGGGAGAGCTGGCTTTCGATCTCGCCGAGCTCGACCCGGAAGCCGCGGATCTTGACCTGGTGGTCGGCGCGCCCCAGGAACTCGATGTTGCCGTCCGGCCGCATCCGGCCGAGATCGCCCGTGCGGTACATCCGCTTGCCGGGCACGCCGGCGAAGCGGTCGGGCATGAACTGGTCGGCGGTCTTCGCCGGCTCGTCGGCGTAGCCGACGGCGACCCCGGTGCCGCCGATGAAGAGCTCGCCTACCACGCCCGGCGGCACCACGTCGAGATTGCCGTCGAGGACGTAGAAGGCGTTGTTGTCGAGCGGCCGGCCATAGGGGATGCTGACCCACGCCGGATCGACCTCGTCGACGGGGAAGTAGATGGACCAGACGGTCCCCTCGGTGGCGCCGCCGAGGCTGACGATCCTGGCGTTGGGGAAGAACCGGCGGGCCCGCGACGGCAGCGACACGGGGATCCAGTCGCCGCTGAGGAAGATCACCTGCAGGTCCTCCTGCCGGTAGCCGGGGTCCACGTCCTCCAGGTATTTGACGAGCAGGCCCAGGGTGGAGGGGACGGAGTTCCAGAAGGTGATCCGCTCGTCGGCCACCAGCCGCATCAGGCGGGCGGGGTCCTGCAGGTCGCCGGGCCGGGCGATCACCACCGTGGCGCCGGCCCCGAGGCCGCCGAAGAGGTCCCACACCGAGAGGTCGAAGCAGACCGAGGAGAGCATCAGGATGCGGGTCTCCGGCCCCACGGCGTACTCGCGGTTCACCCACTGGATCAGGTTGACGGCCGAGTGGTGCTCGATCATCACGCCCTTGGGGTTGCCGGTGGAGCCCGAGGTGTAGATGGTGTAGGCCAGGTCGTCCGGAGCGAGGGCGAGCTCCGGCCGCTCGGCGCCGCTGGCGGCGAGCTCCTCGGATGCGAGAACGATCACCTCGAGAGCCTGGCCTGCCATCTGGACGTCATAGGCGCGGTCGGCGAGCACCAGGCCGGCCCTCGACTTGGCGACGATGTACCCCTTGCGGGCCGCCGGGTAGTCCGGCTCCAGGGGGACGTAGGCCGCGCCGGTCTTGAGGACCGCCATCAGGGCCACCACCAGGTCGACGGAGCGCTCGAAGATCACCCCGACGTTGGCGCCGCGGCCGGCGCCCAGGCGCCGCAGGCGGCGGGCCAGGTGGTTCGCCCGGCGGTCGACCTCGCCGTAGGTGAGGCTACGGCCGGCGCAGACTACCGCCACCGCGTCGGGGGAAACGGCTGCCCGCTCCTCGAAGAGGCGGTGCATGGGAAGGTGGCGCGGATAGCCAGCCGCCGTGTCGTTGAAGCGGTAGACGATCTCGTCCCGCTCCTCAGGGGTGAGCAGCGCCTCGGTTTCCAGCCGTGCGTCGAGATCCCCGGCGAAGCGCTCCAGGATGCGCTGGTAGAGGACCAGGGCCCGCCCGATCTCGGCCGCCTCGAAGTACCGCGGTGAGAACTTGATGCGGACGAAGAGATCGCCGCGCGTCGTCGAGACCTCGAGGTCGAAGAGGGTGTTGGTCATCTCGTTGCCGCGGAACCTCAGGCTCGCCGCCACCTCCTCCGACTCCAGCGGCTTGAACAGGACGTTGTTCTCGACGCCCGCGACGACGTGGAAATCCATGAAGTTGAAGATCGTGTCGAAGATCGGATTGTCCCCCTCGCCCTTGGCGCCGACGAGGGCCGCGACGTCAACCAGCGGGATCTCGTGCTCCTTGACCGTGCTCAGGTAGCGGCTCACCGCCTGCACCAGGTCCAGGGCCGTGGGCGTGCGCGCCGTGTTCATGCGCACCGGCACGGTGTTGAGGAAGCAGCCGAGCATCCGGTCGCCGTCCTGGATCCCCGGCCGGTCATGGGAGACGACGCCCGTCACCACGTCGCGCTCCCCGGTGAGCACGCGCAGCAGCTCGACGTGGGCGCTCAGGCAGACGGCCTTGAGAGAGACGTGCTGCTGGAGGGCGGCCGCACGCAGCCGGGCGAGCAGCTCGCGGCTCATCGGCAGCTCCCGGGAGTCCATGCCGTAGGCCGCGGGATCGCGGGGCTTGACGCGATTGAAGGGGAGCTTGTTGCGCCCGAAACCCTTCAGGGTCTCGCGCCAGAAGCCCTCGGTGTGGGGAGAGGAGACCCGTGTCCGGCTGATCGCCACGTAGTCGCGGTAGCTGCTCTCAAGAGCGGGCAGCTCCTGCAACTCGTCGAGATCCGGGCGGGCGTACAGGGTGTTCATCTCGACCCAGAACGACAGGTTGCTCCAGCCGTCCAGGATGGCGTGGTGCCAGCTCCAGACGGCGCAATACAGGTCGTCTTGCAGGCGGAAGAGCTTGAGCCGCCAGAGCACGTGGCCGTCGAGATCGAACTTCTGGGCGAGGTCCGCGGCCCGGTACTCCTCGATGCTGCAGAGCTGCTCGGCCCGCGTCAGAGCCGAGAGGTCCTCCACGTCGCGGGCCACCGGCACCCGCGGCACCACGGCCTTGATCGGTTCGTCGAAGCTGTAGAAGTAGAAGACGCTGCGGTAGATCGGGTGCTTGCGGGTCAGCAGGTCGAAGGCCTTGAAGAAGCGCTCCGGATCGTCGAGCGACAGCCGGTAGACGAACTGATCGTGATAGACCGGCTGCTCCGGCATCAGGAGGGAGTAGTAGAGCATCCCGCTTTCGATGCCGCTCAAGGGCAGGACATCCTCAATCTCCTGCGGCAGCCTGGCGCGCAGCCGCTCGTCGGCGAGGACGCGCTGCTGCAGCGCCGCGATCCGCGCCAGCCCCGCCTCCCGCTCCTGCTGGAGCGAGGGCCGTGCCGTGGCCGCGCCGATGGAGGGCGCCAGGGTCTCGATCGTCTGATGCTTGAAGATGTCCTGCATCTGGACATCGGCGCCCGGCACCTCATCGTTGATGCGGCTGATCAGGCGGACGGCTTTGATCGAATCGCCGCCGAGGTCGAAGAAGTTGTCGGTGACTCCCAGGTCCTCACGCTGCAGCACTTCCTCCCAGAGGGCGACGAGCTTGCCCTCCAGGGGGGTTCGCGGCGGCACCCGGTCCATCCGCGCGCCGGCCGTGCTCGGCTCGGGCAGCCGCTGCCGGTCGACCTTGCCGTGCCGGGTGAGCGGCATCTCCGTGAGCTCGACGAAGTGGGCGGGGACCATGTAGGCGGGCAGGATCGCGCTCACATGGGCACGCAGGTCGGCCGTGCCGGTCGCGCCGCGAGCGACGACGTAGGCCACCAGCTCCCGCGCTCCCTCCGCCGCCTCGCGGGCCACGACCACGGCCTCGGACACGCCGGGGCGGGAGAGCAGCGCGCTCTCCACCTCGCCCAGCTCGATGCGGAAGCCGCGGATCTTGACTTGCTGGTCGTTGCGGCCGAGGAACTCCAGGTCGCCCCCGGCGAGGTACCGCACGAGGTCGCCGGTGCGGTACAGCCGGCTGCCCGGCTCGGGGCCGAACGGATCGGGGAGGAAGCGCTCGGCCGTCAGCTCGGGCCGGCCGAGATAGCCCCGGGTCACGCCCGCGCCACCCACGTAGAGCTCTCCCGTGGCGCCGAAGGGGACCGGCTCGAAGTGGCGGTCGAGCACGTACAGCCGCGTGTTGGCGATCGGCCGGCCGATGGGCACCGGACCGGCGGCCGCGGCCCCGGCCGGGGTCTCGTGGACGCAGCAGCCGACCACCGTCTCGGTCGGGCCGTACTCGTTGATCAGCCGCGTCCCTGGAGCGTGCTCGCGCCAGAACGCCAGGCTCTCCTGGAACAGGGCCTCGCCACCCGATGACGAGGACGCGGGCGCAGCCCCGCCGGTCCTCCCTCCGCGAGCGACTGGCGCAGGACTTCAGGTGCGCGGGCGTCATTTCACGAGGCTGAGGCCGCCGCCGGTCCGGAGCGCCGTGCCCAGGGCCTCGATGCCCTGCTCCTCCGGGCAGCAGGACCACAGCTCGCCCGGCGAGCAGCGGAGCGAACAGGCTGGTGACCGTCAGGTCGAAGCCGATGGGGAGAGTGGAGCGGAGCGCCCGCCCCGGCTGCTTCATAGGCCGACGGCCCAGCTGAGATAGTTGACGAGGCCGCCGATGCGGGACCATCACACCCTTCGGCCGGCCGGTCGAGCCCGAGGTGTACAGCACGTAGGCGAGGTTGTCCGGACCTGCCGTGGCGCCGGGGCGGGTGGCGGGGAACGCCGCGATCCGTGGCGCCTCGGCATCCAGGAGCACTCGGGGCGCCGTGGTGGCAGGCAGGGCTGCGGCGAGCCGCGACTCGGTGATCACGACCCGCGGCTGCGAGTCCTCCAGGATCACGCTCATGCGCTCCTGGGGATAGGAAGGGTCGATCGCCACGTAGGCGGCTCCGGCCTTGAGGGTGGCGAGCAGGGCGGTCACCATCTCGGGCGAGCGCTCGACGCAGACCGCGACCCGGTCGTCGCTCCCCAATCCGCAGGAGCGCAGGAAGCGGGCGAGCCGGTTGGCGCTCTCGTCCAGCTCCGCGTAGGTGAGGCAGCGGTCGCCGCAGCGGAGGGCCTCGCTGGCGGGCGTCCGCGCTGCCTGCTCCGCGAAGAGCTCGTGGAGGCAGCGGTCTTCAGGGAAGGGCGCCGCCGTCTCGTTGAGGCCGCCGAGCAGGAGCCGCAGCTCGCGCTCTGCGAGGAACGGGAGCCGTTCGAGCGGCACCTGGGGCTGTCGCAGGGCGCTCGCGAGCAGGGCAGTAAACCGTCCGGCGAGGCGCTCCGCCTCGGCGCTGGGGAGGACCTGGGGATCGAAATGGAGAGAGGCGATCCAATGCCCGCCTGCTTCGACGCAGGAGAGCAGGAGCTTCGTCCTCTCGCCGCAATGAGCGAGAGCGAGCAGCGAGAGCCGCAGACCGCC
Source organism: Thermoanaerobaculaceae bacterium (assembly GCA_963712665.1). Classification (GTDB taxonomy): domain Bacteria; phylum Acidobacteriota; class Thermoanaerobaculia; order Multivoradales; family UBA5704; genus DATARR01. Next base: position 61,932 of record CAVQIV010000005.1, read on the forward strand.
GGCTTCGGCAGGCGCGGTCCATTCGTAGGCCTCGAAGCCGACGTCGGTGCCGGCCCCGGCCTCCTCGTCGGGCGCGAAGAACTCCAACCAGTCCGCGGCGTCGAGCAGCGACTCCCGGGTCCTGCGCACGAGCTCGGCGAAGCTCTCCGCAAGCTCCACCCGGCAGCGCATCGGGACCGTCTTGGCCAGGGTGCCGAGCACCCCCTGGAGGTCCTCGTGGCCGCGGTTGTCCAGGGTGGCGGCGAGAGCGAGGTCCGAGCGGCCCGTCGTGCGGGCGAGCAGGGCCTGCCACGCGGCCAGGAGAAGGACGGAAGCGGGCGCGCCGAGCTCCCGGGCCCTGGCCGCCAAGTCTGCGGCCATGGCGTCGTCGATGGCGGCGGCAACCGTCCGCGGCGAGTAGGGTACGCCGTTGCTCGCGGTCTCCAGGGGCAGGCGCAGAGGCTCCGGCAGACCCGCGGCGACCTTCTGCCAGTAGGCCCGGCCGTCCGCCGCGCCTTCGTCCTCCTCCAGCACGTCGTTCTGCCACTCGGAGAACTGCACGTACTGCACGAGCTCGTCGGCCCCGTCGAGGCTCTCGCCTTCCAGGCGCGCCGCATAGGCGGCGGCGATCTCCGCGGCGAGGTTCGACAGGCTGCGGGCGTCGGCCGTGAGCGCGGGCAGGGTGAGCACCAGGCAGCTCTCGCCGTCCCGCAGAGAGGCGAGGGTCGCGCGCAGCACCGGGCCGTCCTCCACATCGAAGGGCGCCTCGGACTCCTCTTGCAGCAGGTCCCACAGGCCAGCCTCGTGACGCCCGGCGAGATCGACCCGGCGCCAGACCATGGTGCCGCTCTCCGCGACGACCTGGAGCGGCACCTTGATGCTGCGGCTGCGGCGGAAGCTCGTGCGCAGCGCCTCGTGACGGTCGACCGCGTCCTGGACCGCGAGCCGCAGGAGGTCTTCATTCAGCGCTCCCGACGCGCGGATGGCGCACTGGGTCCGGTAAACGGGGCTCTCGCGCCAGAGCGCCCACAGGCGCCGCTGCTGGGGAGAGAGCCGGAATCCTTCGACTTCTTGCATCATGCTCACGGCCATGAGAGCTCCTCGCAATCTCGTCTAGGAGAGGTCCTTGGAATTGATCATTTCGCCCATCGAAACCAGGAGCTTGCGCTTGCCGGCAAACGGGTTCCGGGCGTGGGCCACCAGCATGTTGTCGAGCATCACGACGTCCCCCTTCTGCCAGGGGAAGACCACCTCGAGCTCCTCGTACGCGTCGAGGATCTCGCGCATGGCCTCGTCCTCGATGGGCGTGCCGTCGCCGTAGTAGCAGTTGCGGGGCAGGTCCTCCTCCTGGAAGAGGGCCTGGAGCGAGCTGCGGGTCTCCGGCGCCAGGCACGAGACGTGGAAGTGCTGCGCCTGGTTGAACCAGCTCATCTCGCCGGTCTGCGGATGGCGGGCCGCGGCCGGCCGGCGCATGCGGGTACGGGCCCGGTCGCCTGCCTTCCAATCGACCTCCATCTCGTTGTCGCGGCAGTAGGCTTCGGCCGCCTCGCGCTCCGCGGTCTGGAACACGGTCTGCCAGGTGAGGCCCAGGCCGTCGCCGTAGTTCCTCATGTACATGACCCCCCGCTCGAGGAACTTCTGGCGCACCGCGGGCGAGATCCGCTCGAACACCTTGCGGCTGTCCACGATTGGGGTCTCGCCCCCCTGCTCGGCGGGCTGCAGGCTGCAGAACAGGATCTTGCCCGGCCACTGCAGGTTGAAGGAGTTCTCGTTGTGCCAGAGGAGCTTCTGGTCCGGCGGGTAGAAGACGGGTGTGTACACGTTGCCGTTGATGGTTTCGCGGGGGTGCTCGCCATTCTCGTTGAAGAGATCCGAGCAGACCGCCCGCGCGAAGCGTTCGAAATCCTCGGGCGACTCAATGGCGAAGCCGCGGAACAGGATGGCGCCATGTTTGAGCAGCTTGCGGTCGAGGTACTCGCGGTGGTCCGCCGCCCATTCCGCGAGATCGAGGTCCGGCGTGGCTGGCGTCACCAGGAGCGGGAGGTCCTGGCCCGGCTGCAGCGGGCCGATCTCGACCAGGTTGGCAGGCGTCGAGCTCACCGCCTTGGGCTTGACCTGTTTGAACTTGCCAAAGCTCGACTCGCGGCGCTTCGTGGTTTCCATGGTTCTCTTTCTCCTTTGGGACTGGAGCAGGACCTCCTCGATCTCGGCGAGAGGAGCGTCGGGCTGGTGGGCCGCATGGCGGAGCACGGCCGCGAAGCGCTCCATCATCGCGGTGGCCGTCGCCGCGGCGAAGAGGTCGGTGTTGTAGTTGAACGCGAGGCGGAGACCTTCGGGTCCGTCCGTGAGGGTGGCCACGAGGTCGAGCTTGGAGGTCCCGGTCTCGATGCTGATCGGGCGGGTGGAGAGCCCCGGCAGGGACGTGGCCCCCTGCGGGGTGTTGTTCATGATCAGCTTGACCTGGAATACGGGAGAGTGCCGGAGGCTTCTCTCCACCTTCAGGGCATCGACGAGCATCTCGAAGGGCAGGTCCTGATGGGCGTAGCCCTCCAGCGCCTCCCGGCGGATCCTCGCCAGCAGGTCCAGGAACGTCGGATTGCCGCTCAGGTCGACCCGCAGGGCGAGCTGGTTGACGAAGAAGCCGATCATCGCCTCGCTCTCCGAGCGGCTGCGGCCTGCCACGTCGGTGCCGATCACCAGGTCGTCCCGCTGCACGAGGTGGCGCAGCAGGATGGCGAAGCCTGCCAGCACCGTCATGAACAGGCTTGCGCCCTGGCGGCGGGAGAGCTCGCGCAGGAGCCGCGATTCCGCTGGCGGGAGAGACCTCTCCAGGGTGGCTCCCCGGAAGGTCTGGACCTCGGGCCGGGGACCGTCCGCGGGCAGCTCCAGGATGGGCGGCGCGCCGGTGAGGCGCCGCTTCCAGTAGGCGATCTGGCGCTCCAGCACCTCCCCGCGCAGCCAGCCGCGCTGCCAGGCGGCGAAGTCCGCATACTGGACCGGCAGCTCGGGGAGCGCCGGCGCCTCGCCCGTCACGCCGGCCGCGTACAGGGCGGTCAGCTCGCGGATGAAGTTCCCCGCGGACCAGCCGTCCGAGACGACGTGGTGCATCACCACCATCAGGGCGTGTTCCCTGTCGCCCAGGCGCAGGAGAGCGACCTTGAGGAGAGGACCGTGCGCGAGGTCCATCGGCTGCCGCGCCAGCCGGGTGGCCTGGCGCCGGAGCTCCTCCTCCTGCAGCTCCTGCGGCAGGCGCGACAGGTCGATCCACGGCAGGGCCACGGGCGCCGGTGCCGTGAGGATCTGCACCGGCTGGCCCGCGCGGGTCGAGAACGTGGTCCGCAGGGTCTCGTGCCGCTCGACGATGCGGTCGAGGGCCTGCTGCAGGGCCGCGGCATCGAGATCCCCGGCGAGCCGGAAGGCGATGGGGACGTTGAAGGCCACGTTGCCCGGCTGCAGCCGGTCGAGCAGCCAGAGGCGCTGCTGCGCGAACGAGAGCGGAAGCGGGCCCTGCCGGGGCACGGCCGTGAGGGGGGGCGGCGGGGAGCTGGCGCGGGCCCGGAGCTCCTCGTTGATGCGGCGGGCGAGCGCACCCAGCGAAGGGTCCTCGAACAGGCTGCGCACCGTCAGCTCCACGCCGAAGATCTGCCACAGCCGGGCGAGCATGCGGGTGGCAAGGAGAGAATGTCCGCCGAGCGCGAAGAAGTCGTCGCCGGGAGCGGGGGGCCGCTCGGCCGCGAGCAGGTCGCTCCAGAGCCCGGAGAGGATCTCTTCCGTGGGGGTGAGCAGCGCCCGCGGCCTGTCGTCGACGGCCGCCGCCGGGGCAGGCAGGGCCTTGCGGTCCACCTTGCCGTTGGGGGAGAGGGGCAGAGCGTCCAGGAGGACGATGGCCGCAGGCACCATGAACTCCGGCAGCCGCCGCCGCAGGTGCTCGCGGAGGGACCGCGCCTCCGGCGCCGGTCCGCCGGTCCGCGGGGCCACGTAGGCCACCAGCCGCGCATCGCCGCCGTCGCAACGCGCCAGCGCCACGGCCTCGCCGACCTCGGGGTGGGCCCGCAGAGCCGCCTCGATCTCCCCCAGCTCGATGCGGAAGCCGCGCACCTTCACCTGGTGGTCGATGCGGCCGAGGAAGTGGAGCTCGCCGTCGGGCAGGAAGCGCGCCAGGTCGCCCGTGCGGTACAGGCGAGCTCCGGGGGTGGCCGCGAACGGATCGGGGACGAACCGCTCCGCGGTCAGTCCGGGACGCCCCAGATAGCCGCGCGCCAGCCCGGCGCCGCCCAGGAAGAGCTCTCCGGGAACGCCGACCGCCGCGAGCTGTCCGGCCGGGTCGAGCACGTAGGCCCGGGTGCCCGGCAGAGGCCGGCCGATGGTGGGCTCGCGCCGGCTCCCGGCAGCGACGAAGGCGGCGGTGGAGTAGGTGGTGTCCTCGGAGGGTCCGTAGAGGTTCATCACGCGCCGCACGGTCTCGCGCTCGTAGATCTGCGCGACCAGCGAGCCGGGTAGGGGCTCGCCGGCCAGGTTCACCGTGACGACGGAGGGGGGAAGGCCATCCGTCTGGACCAGGTGGGCCATGGCCGACGGAACGGTGTTGACCAGGGTCACCCGGCCGCGCTCGGGGAGCGACGGCAGCGCGAGCGCGTTCTCGGCCAGCACCACGCCGCCGCCCATCGCGAGCGGCACGAACAGCTCGAACACGGACAGGTCGAAGGAGATGGAGGTCGCGGCGAGCACGCCGGCGAGCTCTGCGGCATCGAACGTTTCGTGCGCCCAGTGCAGCAGGGCGGCCGCGCTGGCGTGCTCGATGGCGACCGCCTTGGGCCGGCCCGTGGAGCCCGAGGTGTAGATCAGGTAGGCCAGGTTGCCGGGCAGCGTCCTGGGGAGCGGCTCCGGCACGGCGGCGTCCGCATCCGCACCCTGGGCGGCGTCCACGGCCACCACGGGCACGGTCGTCTCGGGCAGGCGGGGCAGGAGGCTCTCCTGGACGAGGAGCGCCGAGACTCCGGCATCCTGCAGCATGAAGGCGACCCGGTCGGCCGGATAGGCGGGATCCAGGGGGACGTAGGCGCCGCCCGCCTTGAGGATGCCCAGGAGCCCGGCGACGAGGTCGGTCGAGCGTTCCAGGAAGACGCCCACCCGCATCTCCGGCCCGACGCCGAGCCGGCGCAGGCGGCGGGCCAGGCGGTCGGCCCGTCCATTCAATTCGCCATAGGTCAGCCGGTCCGTGCCGGCGTAGAGCGCCACCGCGCCCGGGGTTCGAGCCGCCTGGATCTCGAAGGCCTCGTGCAGGCACGGACCGGCTGACGGCGCAGCCTGTCGCTCGTTCCATTGGACGCGGAGCTGCGCCTGCTCGGCCGCGGTGAGCAGCGGCAGGTCGGCGATGGCTGCGTCGGGCGCGGAGGCGATGGCGTGGAGCAGGACGAGCAGGTGGCAGGCCATGCGCTCGGCGGTGGCGGGCTCGAAGAGGTCGCGGCTGAATTCGAGGCCGCCGGCCAGGCCGTCCGCGGTTTCACCGAGGCCGAGCATCAGGTCGAATTTGGCGGCCCGGGCCTCGCCCGCGAGGGGCTCGAGGACGAGCCCGGGGAGCCGGACCTCGCCGGTCCGTCCCTGGAAGGCGAGCATGGCCTGGACGATGGGGGCATGGCTGAGGTTGCGCTCCGGCCGCAGCTCCTCGACCAGCTTTTCGAACGGCAGGTGGCGGTGGCCGTGAGCGTCCAGGACCGTGGAGCGCACGGCGGCGAGCAGGGAGCGGGCGGGCAGAGAGCCGTCGAGCCGCACGCGCAGCGCCAGGGTGTTGACGAAGAGCCCGATCAGGTCCTCGGTCTCCAGGGCGTCGCGTCCGGCCTCGGGGGTGCCCACGACGAGGTCCTGCTGTCCGGTGTAGCGGTGCAGGAGGGCGTCGAGGGCGGCGAGGACGGCCATGAAGAGGGTACTCCCCTCCTGGCGGGCGAGGGTCTGGAGCTGCCGCGTCAGGTCCGCGGGGACGTGCAGGGGCCGCCATCCGGCGCGCTGACTCGGCACGGGCGGCCGGGGATGGTCGGCGGGCAGCTCGAGAACCGAGGGAGCGCCGTGGAGGCGCTCGCCCCACCAGCCGGTCTGGCGGGTGAGGACCTCGCCGGAGAGCCAGGAGCGCTGCCAGGCCGCGAAATCGGCGTACTGGACGGGGAGCTCCGGCAGCGGCGAGCCCTGGTAGAGGGCCGCCAGCTCGCGCAGCAGGACCTCGACGGACCAGCCGTCGGCCACGATGTGGTGGAGGGTCAGCAGGAGCCGATGATCGGTGGCGTCGAGCCGCAGCAGCGCGGCGCGGACGAGGGGACCGCGTTCGAGATCGAAAGGCCGTTTCGCCTCCTCGGCTGCGAGCCTGGCGGCCTCGCTCTGGCGTGCGGCAGGAGGCAGCCCCGCCAGGTCCACCAGCGGTGGCTCGAGAGCGAGCGCCGGCTCGATGCGCTGGCGGGGCCGTCCGCCAGCGGCGGGGAAGGAGGTCCGGAGGGCCTCGTGGCGGCCGGCGACCTGGGTGAGGCTGCGTCCGAGCGCGTGCGGGCGAAGCTCGCCGCGCAGCCGCACGGCCGCGGGGATGTGATAGGCGGCGCTGCCCGGGGCGAGCTGCTCGAGGAACCAGAGCCTCTCCTGGGCGAAGGAGAGGGGGAGGTCGGCATGGCGCGGGCTGGGCCGCAGCGCCGGCAGCGCGAAGCCCTGAGCCTCTGCGGCGGCCTGCGCCAGGGCGGCGGGGGTGGGGGCCTCGAAGAGGGCACGCAACGGCAGGTCCACGCCGAGGGCCTCGCGGACCCGGGCCAGGGCGCGCGCGGCCAGCAGGGAGTGGCCGCCGAGGACGAAGAAGTCGTCGCCGCGGCCGACCCGTTCGGCTCCGAGCAGCTCGGCCCAGATGCCGGCCACGATCTGCTCGGCGGGTGTGCGGGGGGCCTCGAAGCCTGCCGTCTCGATCCTGGGCTCGGGCAAGGCCGCCCGGTCCACCTTGCCGTTGGCGGTCAGCGGCAGTTCAGGGAGCGCCACGAACGCGGCAGGGACCATGGCGTCCGGGAGCACTGCGGAGAGCTGCGCCTTGAGAGCCGCGGCCGAGAGGTCCTCCGGGGACACGTAGGCCACGAGCTGCGGTCCGGTGTCCGTGTTGCGGATCACGGTCACGGCCTGGCGCACGCCCGGGCAGGCGAGGAGGGCGGCATCGATTTCGCCGAGCTCGATGCGGACGCCGCGCACTTTGACCTGGTGGTCGATGCGGCCCAGGAAGTCGAGCTCGCCGTTGGGCCGGCGGCGCACGAGATCGCCGGTGCGGTAGAGCCGTCCTCCCGGGACTCCTGGGTCCGGGATGAAGGAGGCGGCGGTGAGATCCGGCCGGTCGAGATAGCCGCGGGCTAGGGCTCTGCCGCCGAGATGGAGCTCTCCCGGCACGCCCACGGGCAGCGGCGCTCCTCGGCGGTCCAGCACGTGGGCCTGCACGTTGGCGATGGGCCTGCCGATGGCAGGCAGCCCGGTGGCCTGAGGCGCCACCACGGCGGCGGTGGCGACGACGGTGTTCTCGGTGGGTCCGTAGTGGTTGACCAGGGCGGCGGGGAAGCCCGCGGGCGCCCTCCTGGCGAGCCGGTCGCCGCCGGTGAGCAGGAAGCGCAGGGAGGTGTGGGTTGGCCAGGTCTCCTGGAGGACGGCTTCGGCCAGCGGTGTGGGCAGGAAGCTGACGGTGATGGCGCGCTCGACGATCCAGTCCACCAGCCGGGAGGGCTCGGCTCGGGTCTCTGCGCCGGGAATCCAGAGGCTCGCTCCAGCCGCCAGAGTAGGCCAGATCTCCCAGACCGAGGCGTCGAAGGCCGGGCTGGCCACCAGGGTTGTGCGGTCGTCCTCTCCGAGCCCGTACTCGGCCTGGTGCCAGAGGACGAGGTTGAGTAGGGTCCCATGCTCCACGGCCACGCCCTTGGGCCGGCCGGTGGAGCCTGAGGTATAGATCACGTAGGCGAGGCCGCCTGGGAGAGCTGCGGGCTCTGGCGCCGCGCCGGTGGCGGGGACGTCCCCGCCGGGAGGCAGCGCCAGCACGGTGGGAGCTTGCGCAGAGAGGCTTTCGAGCCGCTTCTCCTGGGTGAGCAGCACGGGGGCGCCGGTGTCGTGGAGGAGGAGGTGCAGCCGCTCGGCCGGCCAGGCGGGATCGAGGGGGACGTAGGCGGCGCCGGTGCGCAACACGGCAAGCTGAGCCACGACCATCTCGGCCGAGCGTTCCATGCAGAGGGCGACCCGGGCCTCGGGTCCGGCGCCGAGAGCGCAGAGGGTGTGGGCCAGTCTCCCGGCCCGCTCATGGAGCTCGCTGTAGGAGAGGCGCAGATCGCCGTCGGCGACGGCCAGGGCGTGCGGCGCCGAGCGGGCCTGGTCGGCGACCCGGTCGACGATCGTGACGCCGTGCGGAAGGCTGCGGCCGGTCTCGTTCCAGGCCGCGAGCTGCGCCTGCTCGGCCGCGGTCAACAGCGGCAGGTCGGCGATGTTCGTGCGGGCCGGTGGCGACCGCCGTCGGCAGACGAGCGGGCGGAAGGCTCCAGAAGCGCTCGGCGGTGGCGGCATCGAAGAGGTCGCGTGTCGTACTCAGGGCGCCGGCCAGCCTCCGCGGCTTCATCGTAGGGCGAGCGTGAGGTCGAACTTGGCGGGCCGCCACGCACCGCGAGGGGCTCGAGACGAGCCCGGGGAGCCGGCGGCGCCAGGGGCTCCGCCTGGAGCAGCGAGCATCGCCTGGAGAAGAGGCGGGCGGCCCAGGTTGCGGTCACGGCCACGAGTTCCTCGACCAGCCGCTCGAAGGGCAGGTCCTGGTGGGCGTAGGCGCCCAGGGCCGCCTCGCGCGCACCGCGGCGAGCAGCGCGCGGAAGGCAGGGATCGCCCGCGAAGCTCGCAGCGCAGCGCCAGGGTGTTGACGAAGAAGCCGATCAGCGCCTCGATCTCGGCCCGGTCGCGGTTGGCGACCGGCGAGCCCACGAGCGAGTCGCTCCTGGCCCGAGTGGCGGTGCAGGAGGGCCTCGAAGCGCGGCCAGGAGGACCATGAACAGGCGTCGCGCCCTCCGCGCGCGCGGGCCAGCGCGCTGCCGCGTCAGCGGCCGCGGGGACGAGCGAAGGGCCGCAGGCGGCCGCGGGAGGCGCGGCACGGGCGGCCGCGGCCGGTCGGTGGGCAGCTCGAGGACCGGGGGAGCGCCGGCGAGCCGCTCGCGCCAGTAGCCGAGCTGGCGCCTCGAGGGCCTCGCCCTGGAGCCAGGACCGCTGCCAGGCGCGCGAAGTCGGCGTACTGGACCGGCAGCGTCGGGCAGCGGCGACGGCGCGCCTGCGGCGAAGGCTGCGTAGAGCGCGGCCAGCTCGCGCGTCAGGACGCCGCATGGACCAGCCGTCGGAGACGATGTGGTGCAGGGTGAGGAGCAGCACGTGCTCGTCCGCCGCCGAGCCGCAGCAGCGCGGCCGCGCACAGGGGCCCGCGTCCGAGATCGAAGGGCGCGCTGCGCCGCCTCGGCTGCGGCCAGGCGCTCCAGCTCCTCGGCCGTCGCGCCGCGGGCAGGCTCGCGCAGGTCGACCCGCGGCCAGGACCGAGCTGCGACGCCGGCGCGATCGCCTGCACCGGCCGTCCGTCCAGCGGCGGCGAAGGTGGTGCGCAGCGCCTCGTGCCGGCGCACGATCTCGTCGCAGGGCGCGCCGCGAGCGCCGCCGGTCGCAGCGCGACCGCGCAGCGCGCACGGCGCAGGGGATGTTGTAGACCGCGCTGCCCGGGTCGAGCTGGTCCAGGAACCAGAGCCGCTCCTGCGCGAAGGAGAGCGGCAGGTGCGGCGTCGCGGGCCGGCGGCGCAGCGATCGGCAGCGTCGAGCCCTGCGCCGCTGTGCCGCGGCCTCCTGCGATCCGGGCGGCCAGCCCGGCCAGCGGTCGGGCGCTCGAAGAGGGCCCGCAGCGGCAGCTCGACGCCGAGCGCCTGCGCGGACCCGGGAGGCGAGCCGCGTGGCCAGCAGCGAGTGGCCGCCCAGGGCGAAGAAGTCGTCGTCCGCGGCCGACCCGGCTCGACGCCGAGCAGCTCGGCCCAGATGCCCGCCAGCAGCTCCTCGGCCGGGCGTGCGGGCGACCTCGTCCCCGGCGGCCGCGTCCGGCACGCGGGGCCGGCAGCGCCCGCGCGGTCGACCTTGCCGTTGGGGGTCAGCGGCAGCGCGTCGAGGCCCACGAACGCGGCCGGGACCATGTAGTCCGGCAGCCGCTCCCGCAGCCAGGCGCGCAGCCCGTCCGCCGCCAGTGCGGGCGACCAGCGCGGGGACCACGTAGGCCACCAGCCGCCGCTCGCCCGGCCGCGTCCTCGCCGGGCGGACACGACCGCCTCGCGCACGTCCGGGTGCCGCAGCGAGCGACTGCCTCGATCTCGCCCGGCTCGATGCGGAAGCCGCGGATCTTGACCTGGTGGTCGACGCGGCCCAGGAACTCCAGGTTGCCGTCGGGCAGGCAGCGCGCCAGGTCGCCGGTGCGGTAGAGCCGCTCGCCGGGCTCGTGCCGAAGGGTCCGGGACGAAGCGCTCGGCCGTCAGGTCCGGCCGGCCGAGGTAGCCGCGCGCCAGGCCCGCGCCGCCCGACGTAGAGCTCGCCCGGCACGCCGACCGGCACGGGCTGGAGCCGCGGCGTCGAGGACGTAGAGCCGCGTGCTCGGGCAGCGGCCGGCCGAGCGGCACGGCCGCGCTCCGCTCGCTCCCGCGCGCCGGTCACGGGGAACGCTGCCGACGCCCACAGTGCGTCTCGGTCGGGCCGTAGTGGTTGACCAGATCCGGCAGCCCGGAGCCAGCTCGCGCAGCCGCGGCGACCAGCTCGCCAGGTCGAGGCCTCGCCGCCGAGGACCAGGCGCCGGCGCGGCAGTCGCCGCCGGCGCGCTCCGTGCGCCTGGCAGCGCCGCGAGCGTGCGAGGCGACGATCTGCAGGCAGTGATCGCATGCCGCTCGACGCCAGTCGCGCAGGCCTCGGCATCGGCGGCCGTCTCCCGGGCAGCACCAGCGTGCAGGCCGCCCGCAGGACGAGCGCCGCGAAGATCATCGTGTCGCCGAGGTCGAAGCGGCGAGGCGTGGAGACCGCGGCGAGCTGGCTCGCCGGCCGATCAGCCGCTCGATCGCGCCAGTCCACGCAGGTTGGCGACGCTGCCGGTGCTCGACCGCCACCCCCTTGGGCCTGCCGGTCGAGCCCGAGGTGAAGATCACGTAGACCAGGTTGCTCCCGGCGAGCGCCGGCACGCCCGGCTCCGTCGGCGGCTCTCGCGCCGCGAAGGCGTCCCCGGTCGGCGTCGAGCGCGCACGACCGCAGCCTCCGATCGAGCCGGCCCCGCGCAGCCGCGCCGTCGGTGAGCGACCACCGGCGCGCCGCGTCTCCGCCAGCATGAACGCCAGCCGCTCCGGCGGGTAGGCCGGGTCGAGCGGCACGTAGGCGCCGCCCGCCTTCAGGATCGCCGAGCAGCGCCGACGACCATCGCCGGCGAGCGCTCCAGGCAGAGGCCGACCGGCACCTCGGGCCCGACGCCCAGGCGCGCGCAGGTGGTGGGCGAGCCGGTTCGCCCGCGCGTCCAGCTCGCCGTAGGTCAGCCGCTCCGCTCCGCGCAGATCACCGCGACCGCGTCCGGCGTCCGCGCGCGCCTGCGCCTCGAAGCAGCTCGTGGACGAGGCGGCCCTCGCGCGGGACGCGGCCGCCGGTCGCGTTCCACTCGCCAGCACCTGGTCGGCGCTCGGCCGCGGTGAGCAGCGGCAGCTCGGCGACCGGACGTCCGGCGTCCGCCGGCGCCGCTCCGGCGAGCAGCGGCTTGCAGGTGGCCCGCGCAGCCGCTCGACCGTCGTCCGGTCGAAGAGGTCGGTGGCGTACTCGAGCTGCGCCGGCGAGCGCCGTCGCCGGTCTCGCGCAGGGTCAGAGCGTGAGGTCGAACTTGGCCGTCGCCGGTCGTCCACGTCCGTCGCGGCTCCAGCCGCGAGGCCGGGCAGCGCCGAGCCGCTCCAGCGCCGGCGCGTTCTGCAGGGCGAACATCACCTGGAACAGCGGCGCGTGCGAGAGGCTGCGCTCGGCTGCGCAGCTCTTCGACCAGCTGCTCGAACGGCACGTCCTGGTGCGCGTAGGCGTCCAGCGCCGCCTCGCGCACCCGGCCGAGCAGCTCGCGGAAGCCGGGGTCGCCCGACGAGGTCCACGCGCAGCACCAGCGTGTTGACGAAGAAGCCGATCAGCCCCTCGATCTCCGCGCGGTTGCGGCCGGCGATCGGCGTGCCGACGACCACGTCGTCCTGGCCCGCTGTAGCGCGACGAGCAGCGCCTGGAACGCCCGCCAGCAGCGCCATGAACGAGCGTCGCCCCTGCGCGCCGGCGCCAGCGCCTGCAGACCGCCGGCCGAGCCGCGCGCGGCCAGCTCGAACGGCCGCCAGCGCGCCGCGGAAGCTGCTGCACCGGCCGGGCGCGGCCGGTCGGTCGGCAGCTCCAGCAGCGCCGGCGCGCCGGCCAGCCGCTCCCGCCAGTAGGCGAGCTCGCCGCTCCAGCACCTCGCCCGCGCAGCCAGCTCGCGCTGCCAGACCGCGTAGTCGGCGTACTGGACCGGCAGCTCGGGCAGCGGGTCGCGGCTCGCCGCGCGACGAAGGCGGCGTAGAGCGCCGCCAGCTCGCGGACCAGCACGCCCATCGACCAGCCGTCGGCGACGATGTGGTGCATGCGTCAGCAGCAGCACGTGCTCGTCGCGCCGCCAGCCGCAGCAGGCGCGGCGCGCAGCAGCGGCCCGCGCGCGAGGTCGAACGGCCGCTGCGCCTGCGCTCCGGCACGAGCCGGCCGCAGCCTCCGTCGCGCGCTGCCTCCGGCAGCGCCCGAGAGGTCGCACCACCGGGAGCCGGAGCGGTCGCGGCCGGCAGCGATCACCTGCACGGGCTCGCCCTGCCGTCGGCGGCGAAGGTGGTGCGCAGCGCCTCGTGCCGGCGCACGATCTCGGCCAGGCGCCGCGCCGAGCGCCGCCACGTCGAGCGGCCCGGCGAGGCGCACGGCCACGGCGATGTTGTACGCCGGGCTCGCCCGGCTCGAGCTGGTCGAGGAACCAGAGCCGCTGCTGGGCGAACGAGAGCGGCAGGGCCGCCGTCCGCGGCACCGGCGACGAGGCCGGGCGGTGGAGCGCCGTGCACGCGGCTCGCGCCGCGCGGCCTCGACCACGCGCGCGCCAGGTCGCGCCACCGTCGGGCGCCTCGAACAGCGCGCGCAGCGGCAGCTCGACGCCGAAGGCGCTCGCGCACCCGCGACACCACCTGGGTGGCCAGCAGCGAGTGGCCGCCGAGCGCGAAGAAGTCGTCGTCGACGCCCACCCGCTCGCAGCCCGAGCACCTCGGCCCAGATGCCGGCCAGCAGCTCCTCGACCGGCGTGCGCGGCGCCTCGCCCGGCCCGGCGGCTGCGGCCGCGGGCGCGGGCAGGGCGCGGCGGTCGACCTTGCCGTTCGGCGTCAGCGGCAGCGCGTCGAGCGGCACGAAGGCGGCCGGGACCATGTGCTCGGGCAGCCGTCCCGGCGAGCCAGGTCCGCAGCGACTGCCGGATCGACGGTCTCCGCGGCCGCGATCCAGGCGACCAGCCGCGAGCCCCCGGGCCGGCTCCTCGCGCGCCAGCACCGCGGCCTCGCGCACCTCCGGATGGGTCCGCAGCACCGCCTCGATCTCGCCCGGCTCGATGCGGAAGCCGCGCACCTTCACCTGGTGGTCGAGCGCGGCCGAGGAACTCCAGGTCGCCGTCCGGCCGCCAGCGCACCAGGTCGCCGGTGCGGTAGAGCCGCGCTCCCGGCTCGTGCCGAAGGGTCGGGACGAAGCGCTCGGCGGTCAGCTCCGGGCCGGCCCAGGTAGCCGCGGGCCAGGCCGGCGCCGCCGAGGTACAGCTCGCCCGGCACGCCGACCGGCACCGGCTCCAGCCGCGCGGTCCAGCACGTAGGCCCGTGTGCCGGCGAGCGGCCGGCCGATGGGCGGCGGCCCGTCCCCACCGCGGTCGATGCGTGCCCAGGTGGAATAGGTCGTGTCCTCGGTCGGGCCGTAGAGGTTGAGCACCCGCTCGGCCGCGCTACGCTCGTAGATCCGCTCGACGAGCGTCCGCGGCAGCGGCTCGCCGGCCAGGCTCACGGTCCGCACCGCGTCCGGCAGCCGCCCGTCCCGCACCAGCTCGGCCACGGCCGAGGGCACGGTGTTGACCAGGCGTGACCTCGCCTGCCGCGGGCAGCGCCGGCAGCTGCCAGGGCGTTCGGCGGCCAGCGACCACGCGCCCGCCGCGGCACAGCGGCACGAAGATCTCGAAGACCGAGAGGTCGAAGCGAGATCGAGGTCGCGGCGAGGACCACCGGCGGTCTCCTCGCGCGGCGAACACGCCGTGCGGCCCAGCGCACTAGCGCCGCGGCGCTGCGGTGCTCGATGCACCACGCCCTTGGGCCGGCCGGTGGAGCCCGAGGTGTAGATGACGTAGGCGAGGTCGCCGGCGGTGACCGCCACGTCCGGCGGCCTCGCCGCTCTCCAGCGCCAGGCCTCGCGGTCCCGCTCGGGCACGATCAGGGCGGTGCACTCCCGGCACCCGCGCGGGAAGCGGTCCAGCAGGGCGCCCGAGGCGATCACGGCCACGGCGCCGGCGTCGTCCAGCATGAGCGCCAGGCGCTCCGCCGGGTAGGCCGGGTCGAGCGGCACGTAGGCGCCGCCGGCCTTGAGGATCGCCAGGAGCGCCACGGCAGCAGGTCCGAGGCCGCGCTCCAGGCAGACCCCCACCCGCGCCTCGGGCCCGACGCCGCAGGCGCCGCAGGCGGTGCGCCAGCCGGTTGGCGCGCGCGTCGAGCTCGCGCGTAGGTCAGCGCTCTCGCCGCGTCGCACCACGGCGACGGCCTCCGGCGTGCGCGCCGCCTGCGCCTCGAAGAGCTCGTGCAGCGCAGCTCCGGCGCCGGCGGCTCACCGGTCGTCGTTCCACTCCACCAGGACCTGCGGCGCGCTCGGCTGCGGTGAGGAGCGGCAGGGCCGCGACACGGCCGGTCCGGCGCCTCGGCCGCGGCCCGAGCCAGGACGCTCCAGGTGAGCGGCCAGACGGCGATCGCGCGGCTGCGTCGAAGAGGTCGGCGGCTGTACTCGAACGTCGCCGCGAGCCCTGCGCCGGTCTCCTGACATCGAGAGCGCTGAGGTCGAACTTCGCGGCCTCGCGGCGCTCGTCGAGCACGCCGCAGGCGCGAGGCCGGGCAGCAGCGGTCTCCTGCGGCGGCGCGTTCTGCAGGCGAGCATCACCTGGAAGAGCGGCGGTGCGCGAGGCTCCGCTCGGGGCGCAGCTCCTCGACCAGGCGCTCGAAGGGCAGGTCCTGGTGGGCGTAGGCCTCCAGCGACCGTGGCCCGCGCCCGGGCCAGCAGCGCGCGGAAGGCGGGCTCGCCCGCGAGGTCGCCGCGCAGCACCAGGGTGTTGACGAAGAAGCCGATCAGCCCCTCGGTCTCCAGCCGGGTGCGGCCGGCGACCGGCGTGCCGACGCACAGGTCGTCCTGGCCCGTGAGCGGGCGAGCAGCGCCTGGAAGCCGGCGAGCAAGCGCCATGAACAGCGTCGCGCCCTCGCGGCGCCGGCCCAGCGCGAGGAGCGGCGGCGGTCCGCCTCGGGCAGGAGGACCGGCCAGGGTGGCGCCGCGCGATGCTCTGGACCGCGGGCCGCGGCCGGTCGGTGGGCAGCTCGAGGACCGGCGGGGCTCCGGCGAGCCGCTCGCGCCAGTAGGCGAGCTGCGCCTCCAGGCCGTCGCCCGCCAGCCACTCGCGCTGCCAGCGGCGAAGTCGGCGTACTGGACGGCAGCCCGGCAGCGGCGGGGCCTCGCCCGGCGCGAAGGCGCCGTAGAGCGCCGCCAGCTCGCGCACCAGGACGCCCAGCGACCAGCCGTCGCTGACGATGTGGTGCAGGGTGAGCAGCGGCCACGTGCTCTCGCGCCGCGAGGCGCAGCAGCGTGGCGCGCAGCAGCGGCCCGCGCGCGAGGTCGAAGGGCCGGGCCGGCCTCGGCGCGCGAGCAGCCGCCGCGCTTCCCGCTCCGCGCGCGGCGGCCGGCGAGGCTCGAGAGGTCGACCACCGGCAGGCGGGAGCCGGCGCGGTGCGGCGATCACCTGGACCGGCTCGCCGCCGCGCTCGGCGGAAGGTCGTGCGCAGGGCCTCGTGGCGCCGCACGATCTCGGCCAGGGCACGCGCCAGCGCCGCGACGTCCAGCGCCCGTCGAGCGCGCAGCCGCCGGGGCATGTTGTAGGCCGGGCTGCCCGGCTCGAGCTGGTCGAGGAACCAGAGCCGCTGCTGGGCGAAGGAGAGCGGCGGCTCGGCTCTCCCGCGGACCGGCGCACGAGCGGCAGGTCGCGCCGCCGCGTCCCGCCGCGCTCCGCAGCGCCTCGACCAGCGCGGCGAGGCCGGCCACCGTCGGAGCCTCGAAGAGGCTCCGCAGCGGCAGCTCGACCCCGAGGAGCTGCGCGGACGCCGCGAGACGACGCGCGCGGCCAGCAGCGAGTGGCCGCCCAGGGCGAAGAAGTCGTCGTCGACGCCCACCCGCTCGACGCCCAGGACCTCGGCCCAGATGCCCGCCAGCAGCTCCTCGCCGGCGTGCGCGGCCGGGGCCTGCGGAGCCGGCGCGTCGCCGCGCCGGCTCCGGAGCGCGGCAGGGCCTTGCGGTCCACCTTGCCGTTGGGCGTCAGCGGCAGGGCCGCGAGGCGCGACGAAGGCGGCGGGCACCATGTGCTCGGGCAGGCGCTGCGCGCAGGAAGGCGCGCAGCTCCTGCGGCCGATCGGCGTGCCGGCCCGGCGACGTAGGCGACCAGCCAGCGGTCGCCCGGCCGGTCCTCGCGCGCCACGCACCACCGCCTCGCGCACGCCCGGGATGCGCGGCGCAGCGCCGCCTCGATCTCGCCCAGCTCGATGCGGAAGCCGCGGATCTTGACCTGGTGGTCGATGCGGCCAGGAACTCGAGCTCGCCGTCCGGCGCCAGCGCGACCAGGTCGCCGGTGCGGTAGAGGCGCGCGCCCGGGCTCGCTCGAAGGGATCGGGCACGAAGCGCTCGGCGGTCAGCTCCGGCCGGCCCAGGTAGCCGCGGGCCAGGCCGGCGCCGCCGAGCAGCAGCTCGCCGGGCACGCCCGGCGGCAGCGAGCCGCGCCGGCGCGGTCCGAGCACGTAGGCGCGGGTCCCCGGCGATCGGCCGGCCGATGGCACGGCGGCCCCGCCCGCCGTCGCGGTCGACCAGGGCGAAGGTCGAGTAGGTGGTGTCCTCGGTGGGGCCGTAGAGGTTGACAGACCGCGCCCGACCGCGCTGGCGGCGTAGAGCGCGCGCGCCAGGCGTCCGGGGCAGCGGCTCGCCGGCCAGGTTGACCGTGCGCACCGACGGCCGGCACGCGCCCATCCGCGCCAGCTCGGCGAGCCGCCGAGGGCACGGTGTTGAGCAGCGGTCACCTCGCCGGCGGCCGCAGGTCCGCGGGCAGCGCCGAGGGCGTTCGTCCGCCAGGATGACCGGCCGCCCCAGCTCAGGGGGCCGAAGAGCTCGAAGACCGAGAGGTCGAAGCAGACCGAGGTCGAGGCCAGCACGCCGGCAGGTCCTCGGGGCCGAAGACGCGTCCGCGCCCAGCGCACGAACGGCCACGGCGCCGCGGCGTGCTCGATCGCGACCCCCTTGGGCCGGCCCGGTCGAGCCGGAGGTGTAGATCACGTAGGCCAGGTTGCCGGGCCCGGCGGGCCGCAGCGCCGGAGCGTCCCGGCGGGCCGCTGTCCCGGTCCGCCGAGCCGTCCGTCCAGCTCGCAGCACCTGGACGCCGGCGCCGCGCAGGCGCGTCGCCGGGCAGGCCGCGGGTCAGCACCAGCGGCGCGCCGGAGTCCTCCAGCATGAAGGCCAGCCGCTCCTGCGGGATAGGCCGGGTCGAGCGGCACGTAGGCGCCGCCCGGCCTCAGGACGCCGAGCAGGGCGACGACCAGGTCCGGCGTGCGCTCCAGGCAGACGCCGACCCGCACCTCGGGGCCGACGCCGTGCGCGGCGAGCCGCCGGGCCAGCCGGCCCGACCGCGCGCCGCAGCTCGCGGTAGGTGAGGCGCCTCGCCGCCCCAGAGCAGGGCGGCGGCGTCCGGCGTGCGCGCGGCCTGGAGCGGCGAACAGCTCGTGCAGGCAGGCATCCGCGGCCGGGGCGGCGCCGCCGTCCGTTCCACTCGCCGCGCACCTGCGCCTCCTCGGCAGCCGTCAGCAGGGCAGAACTCGGCAGACGGGGGCCGGGCACCCCTCCGCCAGCGCCTGCAGGAGGGTGTCGAAGCGCCCGAGAGCGCTGCGGACCGTGGCGCGCGTCGAACAGGTCCAGGCTGTATTCGAGCCCGCCGTCGCGGCCTTCCAGCAGGGAGAGCGTGAGGTCGAAGCGCGAGGTGCCGGCGCGACGCGGGCACGCGCTCGACCCGCAGCCCGGGCAGGGCCGGCTCCGCGGCGGCGTTCTGCAGCGCCAGCATGACCTGGAACAGGGGGTTGCGGCCGAGGTCCCGCTCCGGCGCCAGCTCCTCGACCAGCTTCTCGAACGGCAGGTCCTGGTGCGCGATAGGCGGCGAGCGCGCCGGCCCGCACCCGGTCCAGCAGCGCCGCGAAGTCGGGCTCGCCGCTCAGGTCGCCCCGCAGCACCAGCGGTGTTGACGAAGAAGCCCGATCAGCCCTTCGATCTCGGGCCGCTCGCGGTTGGCGACCGGCGAGCCCACCAGCGACGTCGCTCTGGCCGGCGTGGCGCGCCAGCAGTACCTGGAAGGCGGCGAGCAGCGTCATGAACAGGGTGGCGCCGCGCCGCGCGCCCACGGCCCGCAGCTCCGCGGCGAGCGCTGCCGGCAGCCGGAACGGCTCCACCGCCCCGCGGTAGGTCGGGCCTGGCCGGCCGCGGCCGGTCCGTGGGGAGGTCGAGGGCGGCGGGGGCGCCGGCCAGGGCGTCGCGCCAGAAGGCCGAGCGGGAGGCCAGGAGGGGACCGTCCAGCCAGCGTCGCTGCCAGCGGGCGAAGTCGGCGTACTGCACCGGCAGCGGCGGCAGGGCGGCGGGCTGCCCGGCCAGCGCCGCCGCGTAGCAACCCGCCAGGTCGGCGACCAGCAAGCCCATGGACCAGCCGTCGGCCACGATGTGGTGCAGGCTGAGGAGCAGGACGTGCTCCTCCTCGCCCGACTGGAAGAGGGTAGCCCGGAAGAGCGGCCCCCGCCGCAGGTCGAACGGCCGCGCCGCCTCTTCCGCCAGCCGGCCCTCCAGCTCGGCCGGGCAGGACCGGAGGTCGACCCGCGCCAGCTCCAGGTCGGGCTCGGGATGCACGAGTTGCGACGGCCGGCCCTCGACGTCCACGAAGGTGGTGCGCAGGGCCGCGTGCCGCCGGGCCACCTCGCGCACCGCCGCTTCCAGCGCCGCCGGCGACAGCGGGCCGGTGAGCCGCAGAGCCACGGGGATGTTGTAGACGGCCAGCCCGGGCTCGAGCTGGTCCAGGAACCAGAGGCGCTCCTGGGAGAAGGAGAGCGGCGCCTCTCCCCAGCCGGCGGCGGCGACCAGGGGCGGTCTGGCGGCCTCCTCGCCGGCCCGGCGCAGCTCCTCGACCCGCCGGGCGAGAGCGGCGAGGGTCGGGTGCTCGAACAGGGCCCGCAAGGGGAGGTCCACGCCGGTGAGGGCGCGGACGCGGGAGGCGGCGCGGGAGGCGAGCAGCGAATGGCCGCCGAGGGCGAAGAAGTCGTCGTCGGCGCCCACGGTGTCGCGCGCCAGGACCTCGGACCACACCCCGGCCAGCAGCTCCTCCATGGGGGAGCAGGGGCGGCGGTAGGCGCCGGACGTCCGCTGCGGGGCGGGCAGGGCCCGGCGGTCGATCTTGCCGTGGATGGTCAGCGGCAGCGCCGGCAGGGCCACGAAGGCCGCGGGCACCATGTGCTCGGGCAGCCGCGCGCGCAGGAAGGCGCGCAAGCGGCTCGGGCTCGCCGCTGGCGGGGCCGGCGACGTAGGCGGCGAGATACCTCTCGCCCGGTCGGTCCTCGCGGGCGATCACGGCCGCGGCGGTCACGCCGGGGCAGCGCGCCAGGACGCTCGCGACTTCCCCTGGCTCGATGCGGAAGCCCCGCACCTTGACCTGGTCGTCGGCGCGGCCGAGGAACTCGAGCTCGCCGCCCGCGTCATGGCGGACGAGGTCGCCGGTGCGGTACAGGCGGGCCCCGGGCGCACCGGAGACGGCGTCGGGGACGAACCGTTTCGGCGGTCAGGTCCGGCCGGCCGAGATAGCCGCGGGCCAGCCCTTCGCCGCCCAGGTACAGCTCGCCGGGAGCGCCCGGGGGCACGAGCCGGCCGCCGGCGTCCAGGACGTAGGTCCGGGTGCCGGGGATCGGCCGTCCGATGGCGGGGGCGCTCGCTGCCGTGCTCGCCACAACAGCGGCCGTGGCCACCACCGAGCTCTCGGTGGGCCCGTAGTGGTTCACCAGGACGTACGCCGCCTCCGACGCCGGCCGCCGCGTCAGCCGGTCGCCGCCCGTCAGCAGCCAGCGTAGCGCCATCCTTACCGGGCGCTCGGCGAGGATCGCCTCGGCCAGGGGGGTGGGGAGGAAGCTGGTGGTGATGCCCCGCTCCGCCAGCCAGCCCGCGAGGGAGGCGGGGGCGGAGCGCAGCTCGTCGGGAACGACGTGGAGGCTCGCGCCGGCGGCCAGGGCGGACCAGATCTCCCAGACCGAGGCGTCGAAGGCGGGAGAGGCCACCAGAGTGGCGCGGTCGGCGGGGGAGGTGCCGTAGGCCTCGCGATGCCAGGAGGCCAGCGCCGCCAGACCGCGGTGGGTGACCTCCACCCCCTTGGGCAGGCCGGTGGAGCCCGAGGTGTAGATGACGTAGGCCCGGCGGTCCGGAGCGGGGGAGGCGCTCGCCAGGACCTCCCCGGTGGCCAGGTCCTCGCGGGCGAGGTCGAGGACGGCGACGTCCACCCCCGCCGCCGGCCCGGCGCCGCGGGTGATCACCGCGCGGGCCCCGGAATCCGCCAGCAGGAACGCCTGGCGCTCCTGCGGGTAGGCGGGATCGATCGGCAGGAAAGAGGCGCCGGTTCCCAGCACCGCGAGCTGGGCCACCACGAGGTCGGCGCAGCGCGGCAGGAGGAGCGCCACGGCGTCCTCCGGGCCCACCCCCAACTCCCACAGCCGCCGCGCCAGCCGGCCCGCCCGGGCGCGCAGCTCCCCGTAGGTGAGGGCCACGGCGCCGTCGTCGACGGCGAGCGCACGGGAGTCCCAGGCCGCCACCTGGAGATGGACGGGGACCCCGGGTCCGCTGGCGCTCCGCCACGCGCCGCTCCACTCCACGAGGAGCTGCCGGGACTCGGTCGCGGAGAGGAGGGGGAGGTCGTCCAGGGCGCATCCGGGCTCCCCGGCGATCCCTTCCAGGAGGCGTCCGAAGCGCGCCGCCAGGCGGGCCACCGTCGCCGCGTCGAACAGGGCGGTGTCGTACTGGAACGCGAAGCCCAGCCCGCCGTCCCGCTCGGCGGCCATGACCGTGAGGTCGAGTTGGACGGCCCGGGGCGGCAGGCCCAGGGACTCGCAGGCGAGGGCGCCGAGATCGATCTCCGCCCCGTCCTCTCCCAGGGCGGAGGCGGTCAGTCCGGCTAGCCGTCCCAGGTGGGGCTTCTGGAAGGCGAAGACCACCTGGAAGAGCGGCGAGCGGCCGGGGTCTCGCTCCGCCTGCAGGCGCTCGGCCAGCAGGGGGAGGGGGTAGTCCTGGTGCGCGAAGGCTTCGAGGACGGTCTCCCGCACCTGGTCCAGGTGCGTGGCGAAGGGCTGCTCCCCCGCGACCGCGGCGCGCAGCGCCACCAGATTGACGAAGTAGCCCACGAGAGGCGCCGTACGGGCCAGCCCGCGGCCGTTGGTGGGAGCGCCGACCACCAGGTCCTCCTGTCCGGTGTGGCGGCGGAGCAGAGCCTGGAAGGCGCCCAGGAGCACCATGAACGGCGTCGCCCCCCGCCGGCGTCCCAGGGCGCTCAGCCGGTCGGCCAGCGCCGCCGGGAGTCGCAGCGTCACGGCGTCGCCGGCGAAGGTCCGCGTGGCCGGCCGCGGCCGGTCGGCCGGCAGCTCGGAGACGGGCAGGGGGCCGGCCAGGCGGCGGCGCCAGTAGTCCCAGAGCCTCTCGCCCTCGGGACCGGCCAGCCGGCGCTCCTGGAAGCTGTAGACGTCCAGGGGCGACACCTCCGGCGCCGGCGGCTCGTCCGCTCCTTCCCCGACCTCCCGTGCGTAGAGCGCGCCCAGGTCGCGCACCAGCACGGTGAGCGACCAGAGGTCGGCCACCAGGTGGTGGACCGCGAGGGAGAGCACGTCGCCGGCGAGGCCCGTCCAGAGCACGGCCCGCACCGGCGGCCCGGCCGCGAGGTCGAAGGGGCGGTGGATCTCCTCCTGGAGGCGCGCGCGCAGCTCGCCGTCGCTCCAGCCGGCGGCGTTCACCACCTCGAAGCCGGGAGCGAGGCGCTCATGGACCTGCTGCCAGGGCTCGCCTTCCCGCTCGCCGAAGGTGAGGCGCAGGGCGGGATGGCGCAGGGCGAGACGCCGCAGGGCCTTGCGGAACGCGCCGGCGTCGAGGCGGCCGTGCACCCGCACGGCGCCCCCCAGGTTGCCCACGCCGCTCCCCGCGCCCAGCCGCTCCAGGAGCCACAGGCCGCGCTGGCCGGGCGACAGGGGGCGGGGGAGGAGGGCCTCTTGCGGGGACAACGGCTCGATCTCGCCGCCGCCCAGGGTCTGGCCGATGCGTTCCGCCAGGACCGCCGCCAGCTCCCGCGCCGAGGCGCTCGCGAACAGCTCGGAGAGCGACACGGAGGCGCCGAGCTCGGTCTCCAGGTCGTTGCTGCAGCTCGACCGCGGCCAGCGAGTCCAGGCCGAGGGAGGACAGCGGGCGGTCCAGATCGCCGCCGGAGACCGGGGCGCCGGCGAGCTTCGCGATGCGGCCGGAGAGGTAGGCAAGGAGCGCGTCGCGGCGCTCCGCGGGCTCCAGGACCAGGAGATCCTCGCGTCCAGGGCTGCCGGCGCCGGCCGGCTCGGGTTCCTCCTGGCCGGCGTCCGACCGGCTGCGGCCGAGGACCTCCAGGGTCCCTTCGAGGTACGCCTGGCGGCAGGTCCGGCGCTGGATCTTGCCGCTGGAGGTCTTGGGGATGGAGCCGGTGTCGATCAGCACCACGTCGTAGACCTGGGCCTCGTGCTCCTCCGCCACGGCGCGGCGCAGGGCGGCGGCCGCCGCCTCGACGTCGACGCGGAAGCGCTCCCGCCGCTCGACCTCCTGGACCACCACCAGACGCTCCTCGCCGCCGGCCTCCACCGAGAAGGCGGCGGCGCAGCCGGGACGCGAACGCCGGATGGCTCGCCTCGGCCGTTCGCTCGATGTCCTGCGGGTAGAGGTTGCGGCCGCGGAGGATGATCAGGTCCTTGCGGCGGCCGGTGACGAACAGCTCGCCGCCGGCCAGGAACCCGAGGTCGCCGGTGCGCAGGAAGGGTCCGCGGCCGTCGCCGCAGCCGGGCGTGCGAAGGTCGCGCTCCGTCTCCTCGGGGCGGCGCCAGTAGCCGCCGGCCACGCTGGGCCCGGCCACCCAGATCTCGCCGACCCGGCCCGGCGGGCACGCCTCCGGGTCTCCGGATCGACGATCTCCAGGTTCTGGCCGAGCCAGGGCCTGCCGCAGCCCACCAGCTCGTCGGCGAGCGCCCCGCGGCCGCCGGCGACACCACATCGCGCTCCAGGGCGGCGGGGTCGAAGCCGTGGACGTGGGTCCCCTCGCCGGGCGTGCCGCCGGAGACGAACAGCGTCGCCTCCGCCAGGCCGTAGCAGGGATAGAAGGCGTCGCGGGCGGAAGCCGGCCGGCGCGAACGCGCGGGCGAACCGTCCAGGGTCTCGGCGCGCACCGGCTCGGCGCCGTTGAACGCCACCTCGCCAGGAGGTGAGGTCGAGGTCCGCCACGCTCCGCCTCGGTGACCCGGCGGGCGCAGAGTCGTAGGCGAAGTTCGGGCCGCCGCTGGTGGTGGCGCGGTAGCGGCTGATCGCCCGCAGCCAGCGCATCGGCCGCTGCAGGAACGACGCCGGCGACATCAGGACGCAGGGGGCGCCCGAGGTAGAGCGGCTGCAGGACGTTGCCGATCAGCCCCATGTCGTGGAACAGCGGCAGCCAGCCCGCGATCACCGAGTCGGCCGAGTTGCCGAAGGCCCGGCGGATCATCTCCTCGTTGTGGAGGAGGTTGCCGTGGCTGACCATCACGCCCTTCGGGATGCCGGTGGAGCCGGAGGTGTACTGGAGGAAGGCGAGGGCGTCCGCGCCCGGCGCCGCGATGTCCCAGAGCGGCTCCGGGACGTCCGCTGCATCCGCCGCCAGCCAGGTGGCCCGGGCCAGGGCGGGAACGTGCTCCTTCAAGGTCGCGGCGCGGGCCAGGGTGGCGGCGGTGGTCAGCACCACCCGCGGCCGGCAGTCGTCGGCGACCGCCTGCAGCCGCGGGTCGGGGCGATTGACGCGTGGTGGATAGGCCGGTACCGCCACGGCCCGGGCGTAGAGACAGCCGAAGAACGCGGCGATGAAGTCGAGCCCGTGGGGCAGGAGGAGGAGCACCCGCTCTCCCCCGGCCCTGGCCTCCAGCAGCCGGGCGGCGATAGCGCGGGCGCGCCGGTCGAGGCCGGCGTAGGAGAGCTCCTCGGCCTGCCCCTCCCCGTCGTGCAGAAAGGTGAAGCCGATGTCCGGACGGTCCTGGGCCCGCTGGCGCAGCAGCGCCACCAGGTCCTGGCTCTCGCCCGGCTTCACGCGGTCGGCGATCATCGGCTCAGGACCGCTCCCTGCTGACCGGCTCGGCCATGCCCACCAGCACCTTGCGGGAACCGGTATAGGGGGCGCGCGCGTGGGCGACGAGCATGTTGTCCAGCAGCAGGAGGTCCCCCTGCTGCCACGGGAACGCGACCGTCTCGGCGCGGTAGGCCTCCCGCAGGTGGTCGAGCACCTCCGGCGCGATGGGCGAGCCGTCGCCGTAGTAGGTGTTGGTGGGCAGGTCGCTCTCGGCGAACTCCTGCAGCAGCTCTTCCCGCACCTCCGGCACCAGGGTCGAGACGTGGAAGAAGGTCGCGTGGTTGAACCACACGTCCTCCCCCGTGCGCGGGTGCCGGGTCATCGCCGGCCGCACCGCCCGGGTCCGCAGCCGGCCGCCCTCGCGCCACTCCACCTCGATGCCGCTACGGCGGCAGTGCTCCTCCACCTGGGCCCGGTCCGAGGTCTGGAAGACCGTCTGCCAGTCGAGGCCGAAGCCGTCGCCGAAGTTGCGGACGTACATCCATCCCTTCTCCACGAAGCGGTCCCGGACCTCGGGGTCGATCCGCGCCAGGACGCGCCGGCAGTCGGCGATCGGGGTCTCGCCTCCCGTCTCGGACGGGGTCTCGCAGAGGAAGAAGATCTTGAGCGGCCAGGTCTTCTGGTACGAGTTCTCGTTGTGCAGAGAGATGGGATAGGCCGGCGGATAGTCGGTCGAGGTGTAGACCCGGCCGGCCACCGAGTGCCGCGGCGACGAGCGCTCGCGGTATTCCAGGGCCTCGCCGCACAGTGCCCGGATGATCTCCTCGAGGCTCGAGGCGCCCCGGATGCCGAAGCCGCGGAAGAGGATGCCGCCGTGACGCAGCAGGCTCTCCTCGACGAAGGCCCGGTTGCCCTCCAGCCAGGAGCTCAGGTCCACGGCTGGCACGGCAGGCTCGACCCCCAGCGGCAGGGCGTTGTCCGCAACGAGAGGGAACGTCCTGACCAGCGTCTCGGCCGAGACGCTGACCGACCGCCGTTTGAAAGCGCCCGGGCCCGTTTCGACAAAAGCTCTTTTCAACAAAGCCCTCTCCTTTCGTCCACCAAGGTGGATCGGGGGGTGCTGCGGAAGACTTCGGGGGGGATTTACTGCGGAAGGGTAAAATCCGGCCCTGCGAACGACTTCACGGCAGATCTGCTACTACGGCTCCATTGCTCTCGCTCAATTCTTGCTGGTACTAGATGCCGTTTCCACCAGCCATTCGGCTGGGTTTTGCCATAGGGAGCCCACATGCCCGAAGTGATGCAGGACCCAAGCGTCGGAGTAGATGGTGTCCAGGTAGCGCTCGCCCCGGTCGGGTAGGATCGCGACACAGGTGGCGCCGGCCGGCAGGCGGTTCAGCTTCTTCTCGATGGCCGCGAGCACGCCGCCGGATGAGCCTCCTGCCAGGATGGCCTCACGCGCCATCAGCCGGCGACACCCGGCCACGCAATCGAGATCGCTCACGTGGACGCACTCGTCGATGAGCGAAGGCTCGCAGAGGGGCGGCCTGATCCCCGCGCCGAGCCCGGGAATCATCCGCTTGCCGCTCACATTCCCGAAGATCAGGCTGCCGATCGCGTCGACGGCCACGATCCGGGTTCCCAGTCCGAGATCCAGGGCGTACTCGGCGCACCCCCGGATCGTGCCGCAGGTGCTCGTGGCTACGAAGAGGTAATCGACTCGCCCATCCAGGGCGTCGGCGATCTCCCGCATCGTGGTGCTGTAGTGAGCGGCCGGGTTGTGCCGGTTCTCGTACTGGTTGGGCCAGAAGGAGTTTTCGATCTCCTGGAGCAGAGCGCGGACGCGGTTGATCCTCGCCTGCAGGAACTCCCCTGTCTCGGGGTCCGGCTGGGTGACGTGGTCGACCTCGGCGCCATAGACCCGGAGGAGCTGCAGGTTCTGCTCCGCCGTCCGGGGATCCACCACACAGATGAACCGCAGGCCGTAATACCGGCATGCCTGGGCCAGGCCGATCCCCATGTTGCCCGAGCTCGACTCGACGATGGTCGTCCCGGCGTTGATCGCCTGCGACCGGAGAGCCTCCTCCAGGATGGTGGTGGCAGGACGGTCTTTGATGCTCCCCCCGGGGTTGAGCATCTCCAGCTTCGCGAAGAGGTCGATACCCGCACCGGGTTGATACCTCCCGAGCCGGACGAGGGGGGTGTTGCCGACTGCTGCTAGAACGCTATCCTGAATTCCCCTGGTGGGGAAAACTCCAACTTCTCTTTCCATTCCGCTCTGTGCGCCTCCATGATGATCTCCCTGTTGCGCGCCCACCCTGCCAAGCCGAGTCGTGTAGGATAGGGCCTCTGGTTTCACTTGTCAATAAGTCAATGTCTCTCAACCTCTGGTGGGGGGGCATAGATGAGCCACGTCCCCCAGGCCGACGTAGCGCGGCGGCGCCTGCCGCCGACGCTTCGAAGCGCAGGGTGGTGATCGATCCCGGCGGTAGCGAGAAGCCGGCCTACATCAGCGGGAGGGGGACGGCCAGCCAGGTCAGCGCGAAGCCGGCGGACAGAAGACGGCGATGGCGTGGCTCTGCGGGCCTGCGAGCCGAGACCTCACTCCCTCACGGATCAGGCCGTGGCGGGCCAGGAACTCGTCGCCAGTGATGCAGAGCCGCGTGACCGCGCCGCGGCAGGCCGGCTGGCGCCATGGCGCACGCACAACCTTTCCATTCACGGCGTCCACTGGTTGTCGCAGCCGGGCTAGGTCGACTCCAACTGGCGCGGCAGCATGAAGGCCAGGGGAAGACCTCTCTCGGTCAGCCCGCCCAGGAGGTGAGGTAGGGGAGGCTGGCAGACTCTGGGAGACCAATGCTGCGCTAACGGTTTCTCCTTCGACCGGGGTAGTTCCTGGATCTGGAAACATCCCTTTGTAGGAGGCCAAGGATACCTCCAGGAAGAGCTCGCCTCTGGTCACGGACTCTCCAACTACGCCGCCCAGGGGAGACGGCGTAGCTCGTCCATCCTGCGGAGGAACTCGGTCAGACGATCACAGGTGTTCGAACTGGCGCCCGTTGGGGATACCAAGAGGGAGGAACACGCCGCCCGCCTCCTGGCCTCCTTCAAGAGCTTCGACCCCTACGCCGGTACGTGCCGCACGGCGGATCTGGCCACCCTCCGGTTGCATGCTCATCAGGTGGTGGGCGTCCGCGGTCTCGCCGTAGCCCACGACCTCGGCCAGCAAGGGCGCGCCGCGGCGGGGCGCCGGGCGCGCCAAGTCGCCGGCTGTCCCGAATCGAGGCCACCACGGCACTGTAACCTTTTGAAGAACTTGAAGTTCATTTCTGTCGTTGCGCCCAGCAGTGGGGACACTTCTCCGCAGACGCGAGGAGTCGGAACGGAGCTCGCGGGTTTTAGAGGCAATTCCGGGGGTAAGGGTGTGCCCCCGGGGTCGCCGTTTTTTCTTTTTCAGGCGCACTACGTGGTCGTCAACGACTGAAAGGAGACAGTGCATGTACTACAACCGAGATGGGGAGAGGGTCTCGCGGCGAAGGTTCAGGGAGATGTACAACGCCTTCCAGAACCGGCAGGAGCTGATCAAGGCAGGCCTGATGAACCGGCGGAGCCTGATGAAGATGGGCCTGCTCACCGGCGCCGGATATCTGGTCGCCAAGAACGGCCTGAGCTCGCGGGCCTGGGCCCAGAGCTGGGGCGGTGGCGGCAGCGGCCAGTGCGCCAGCCCGGCGACCACGCCGTTCACCATCAACCTGCCGATCATGCCGGTCAAGCAGACGGTGGCGTCGCTCACGCCGGCGCCGACGATCAATCCGAACACCGCCATCAACCCGAGCACCGGCCTGCCGTTCGAGGGCCGCACGCGGGCGCACCAGGGACCGGGCATGGGCTTTCCCTTCCCGGCGCCGCGGCTCTACCAGGTCACCCAGCAGCCGGCGCTGGTGACCATGTCCAATCAGTTGCCGCAGCAGCCGATCTGGGGCTTCGACGGCATCAGCCCCGGGCCGACCTACGTGGCCAACTACGGCACGCCCATCCTGGTACGCAACGTCAACAACCTGGCCGGCGACAACTCCGGCTTCGGCATGCCCACGGTCTCGACGCACCTGCACAACGGCCACACCCCCTCCGAGAGCGACGGCTTCCCCTGCGACTACTTCGCGAAGGGCCAGTACTATGATCAGTACTACCCGAACGTGCTCGCCGGCTTTTCCTCCACCCATCCGCCCAACGGCGACGTCAACGAGTCGCTGAGCACCCTCTGGTACCACGACCACCGCGTCGACTTCACGGCCCAGAACGTCTACAAGGGGCTCACCGGCTTCTACCTGCTGTTCAACCAGTTCGACACCGGCAACGAGACCACCGGCTTCCGGCTCCCCAGCTTCCCGAATTACGACATCCCCATGATGTTCGCCGACCGCTGCTTCGATCCGACGACCGGCCTGCTGGCCTTCGACACTTTCAACTTGGACGGCATCCTGGGCGACAGGTTCCTGGTCAACGGCGTGATCCAGCCGGTGCTGCACGTCAGCCCGCGGCGCTACCGCTTCCGCTGGCTCAACAGCGGCCCGTCGCGCTTCTACCAACTCTACCTGACCAACCTTGCGAGCCCGAGCACGGCCAACAGCTTCTGGCAGATCTCGAACGACGGCAACCTGCTGCCCACCCCGGTCGCGGTCGGCGCCGTGGCCCTCGGCGTGGCCGAGCGCGCCGACGTGGTCGTCGATTTCACGGGCAAGGCCGGCCAGACCTTCTACATCGAGAACCGCCTGATCCAGGACGACGGCCGCGGACCCAGCGACAGCCTCCGGGCCGCCGGCCAGGGCAACCTGCTGCTCAAGATCGTGGTCGATGGGCCGGTGGTCGCCGACAACAGCCGCAACCTGGCGGTGGCGCCGCTTCCCACCTATTACGCGCTGCCGGACAAGACCGCCACGCCGCGGGTCCGGCGCTCGTTCAACTTCGACCAGACGCGGGACGGCGAGTGGACGATCAACGACAAGTTCTTCAGTTGCAACGAGGTCCGCTTCCGGGTGAAACGTAACAGCGTCGAGATCTGGGACCTCAACCAGCGGCGTAACGACTGGCAACATCCCGTCCACATCCACTTCGAGGAGTTCCAGATCCTCGACGGGGCGGCGGGCCTCTACCCGCTCTCGGGCAGCGGCGGTTGGGGCGGCGGCGGTTGGGGCAGCGGCGGCGGCTGGGGGGACCCCAGGAGCGGTGCGCCGGTGGGGGTCAACATCGCCCGCAAGGACGTCGTCCGGCTCACTAACGACACGCAGCCGAGCCTGTTCTTCCGTTTCCGCGATTGGCTGGGACGCTACCCCATGCACTGCCACAACGTCGTCCACGAGGACCACGCCATGATGATCCGGTGGGACATCGACGACACCGGCGATACGAAGAGCAACCCCTAGCCTGCCCAGGAGTCCCCCGGCTCTGCCGGGGAGGCAGTAGAAGTTTGACGTTTTCGGGGGTGTCCATCGTCGAGACTTCCTATCGTGAGCCGCCAAGCACACGAAAGGAAGGTCCACGATGGACACGTCGAAGAGTTTGAACCACACGAGGTGGGAGTGCAAATACCACATTGTGTTCATCCCGAAGTGTCGCAGGAAGACGCTATACGGGCAGTTGCGAGTACATCTGGGGGAGGTATTTCGCATGCTGGCAGCACAGAGGGAAAGCCAGATTGAGGAAGGTCACCTGATGCCCGATCACGTCCATATGCTTGTGTCGATACCACCGAAGTACTCGGTGTCGCAGGTGGTGGGGTTCATCAAGGGCAAGAGCGCCATCCATCTGGCCCGGGTCTACGGAGAGCGCAAGCGCAACTTTGTGGGGCAGCACTTCTGGGCTCGGGGGTACTATGTCTCGACAGTGGGCCGTGACGAGTCGGTGATTCGGGAGTACATCAAGAACCAGGAGAAGGAGGACGAGCGGTTGGACCAACTCGGTCTCTGGAAGTGAACCGCCTCCTTTAGGAGGCACAAACCTTGAGGGGCCGCGTTAGCGACCCCTCCCTGCCGCTTTGAGCGGCTCACAACCTAAAGCCCCCGGCTCTGCCGGGGGATACTTACTTGGAGAGAAGGAGGAAAAACCATGAGCATGAACCGCAGGCAGCTCTTTTCCCTGTCGGCCCTCCTCCCCCTGGCGGGCGCCTTCGCCGCGCGCGCCGATGCGCCGACGAACGCGTCGGGCTTCGCGCCGCCGCTGCCGGGCCGGGAGGTGGTGCGCCGGCGCTTTTTCCCCAACGTCGTGCTGACCACGCACGAGGGGAAGAAGGTCCGCTTCTACGACGACCTGCTCAAGGACAAGGTCGTCGTGCTCAGCCTGATGTACGCCAACTGCCAGGGCGTCTGCCCGAAGATCACCGCCAACCTGGTGAAGGCGCGCAAGCTCCTCTCCGCGGAGGCGCGGGCCCAGGTCCACTTCTATTCGATCACCATCAAGCCGGAGGAGGACACGCCGGAGACGCTCAAGGAGTATGCCGAGATGCACGGCACGGGCCCCGGCTGGCTGTTCCTGACCGGCAGCCCGCAGGACGTCGAGCTGCTGCGCCGCAAGCTGGGCTGGGTCGACCGCAATCCGGAGGTCGACAAGGACAAGTCGCGGCACAGCGGTATGGTCCGTTTCGGCAATGAGCCGCTCGCCCAATGGGCCGCCTGCCAGGGGCAGGCGAGCCCGGAGTGGATGGCCGAGGAGATCTCGTTCGTGATTCCGCGCGGCAAGGCGGCCGCCGCCAAGATGTAGTTATTCGCTTATGGCCGATCCTACCCGCGCCGCCGTCCCGTCCCCGGGGCG
The DNA here is from genome assembly GCA_963712665.1 of Thermoanaerobaculaceae bacterium. Lineage (GTDB taxonomy): Bacteria > Acidobacteriota > Thermoanaerobaculia > Multivoradales > UBA5704 > DATARR01. The sequence goes on from CAVQIV010000005.1 coordinate 93,412, forward strand.
GCGGCGCGTCCTCGCCGTCATCACGGTCCTGCTGCCGTTCGTGGTGCTCGCGGCGCTCGAGGCCGGGCTCCGCCTGTCCGGCTATGGCAAGACCTATCCGCTCTTCGTCCCCGTCGACGGTGTTCCAGGATTCCTGCAGGTCAACCACAAGGTCGTCTTCCGCTTCATGGTGGACGAGCGCGACACGCCGAACCTCTGGATCCGGCCGGTCTACTTCCGCCATGAAAAAACCCCGGCGACCTATCGCATCTTCGTCCAGGGAGAATCGACCACGGAGGGCTACCCCTACGGCTTCGGCGCCTCGGTCGCGGGCATGCTGCAGCAGCGCCTGCAGCGCACGTTCCCCGAGCGCAAAATCGAAGTGATCACGACCGCGATGTCCGCGGTCAACACCTACACGCTGCTCGACTTCAGCGGCGAGATCCTGGAGCAGCATCCGGACGCGGTGGTCATCTACGTGGGGCACAACGAGTACGTCGGCCTGTTGGGCGTGGCCTCGGGCTTCTCGGTGGGCCGGCGCCGGCCGATCGTGCTCGCGCATCTGGGGCTCAAGAACCTGCGGCTCCTGCAATGGGCGCGTCACCTTTGGCTCGCTTCCAAGCCGGCGAAGCCCCCGCAGGGGGACCGTACCTTGATGGCGACCATCGTGGCCGAGCAGAGGATCCCATACGGCTCGCCGCTCTACCGGCGCGGCCTGGAGCAGTACCGCGCCAACCTGCGCGCTCTGTTGCGGCGATACCGCCGGGCCGGAGTCCCCGTTTTCATCGGCACGGTGGTCTCGAACGAACGGGACCAGCCGCCGTTCATCAGCGCCCAAGGCGCGGCAGGATATTTCGCCCGCGGGCGGGCCCTGGAGCGGCTCGGGAGGTACGGCGAGGCACGTCAAGCCTACCTCGCCGCCAAGGACCGCGACGAGCTCCGGTTCCGCGCTCCCGAGGAGATCAACACGATCCTCCGCGAGGTGGCGGAGGACCAGGGCGCCCACGTCGTCGACGTCCGGGAAGCGTTCCACCGCGCGGCGCGCCACGGCATCATCGGCAGCGACCTGATGCTTGAGCACGTCCATCCCAACCTGAAGGGTTATTTCCTCCTCGCCGACGCTTTCTACGACGCCTTCCGCGCGCAGGGCATGATCGGCCGCTGGGAGAAGCCGGTCCCCCGCGAACAGGCGTGGCGGGAGATTCCGGTGACCGAGGTGGACCGCCTCTACGGCGAATGGCGCTCCCGCTATCTCACGTCCGACTGGCCGTTCAAACCGAACAAAGAGCCATTTCAGATCCCCTGGCCCGCCAATCGCGTCGAAGAGATCGCCGAAAGCTACTACCACGGGAGCTATGAGTGGCCTTATGCCATGCGCCAACTGCTCGATCACTACCGTTCCGTCGGCGACAAGACCGAGGCCGCCAGGGTCGCGGTGCTGCTGGCCGAGGCCTTCCCCAACCGCGCGGAGGACCAGCAAGCCGCCGCCGAGGCGCTGCGCGCGGCCGGGCGTTCAGACGCGGAGGTGTACCGGCGGCGGGCCCTGGAAGCGGCGTCGCCTCAGCGCGAGGCCCACGCCCGCTGACCGCTTTCATACCATTCGAGAGCGTGCCGCAGCCGGAGATTGCGTTCGCCGTCGAGAGCCGAAGAAGTGCCAGGGGCTTGTTCAGGTCGGGAGGTGTAGCGATGATTTCGAAGGTATCGCGCAGGTCGGCTTCGAGGGCGTCATAGTCTTCCCGCCAACTCGGCGAGTTGCGCCCCCACTCTCTCGTCGCCGCTGCGCTCGGCGGCGCTCTTGTCGAGGAGCCAACCCCTTACCGCTATATCTCCTCCGATGCAAGCACAGCGACATCCACGCACAGGCTCAACTGCTCCAGGTAGCGCCGCTGCTTCGCGGCTCGGCGTGCGAGTTCTGTCTCGGGGTCGGCGGCCACACGGCGCAGCGCTTCCTCGACGGTGGTTCGCGCTGTGGCCTCACCCAGCGCCCTTTTGGCCCGGTTGAGCAGGTCGTCGTCGATCTCGATCGTGGTGCGCTTGATGATAGGCGGACCTTACCCCACTGCGAGGGCAGCCGGTGCCCCGGGGTCAGCGGCACGTGATCGCTTTCGCTTTCCCCGGCAGCATGTCCGTCGTGTCCGATTCCGCGAAGCGGACGGTGATCCGATGCGGCCGGCCGTCTTTCAGAGCGGCGGGGAAGGGCCAGGCAAATCCATGGCGGCCATCGCCCCGGCTCGCGAGGTCGGGCCGGAGCCGGTCGGCGGGAATCGTCTCGCGATAGACGCCGTCGACGAGGATGTCGACGCTGATCGGCGTCGTCGGGAACAGCGGATCCCACGCCCAGCCGCGGACCGTCGTGCAGTCGGCGGCCTCCAACTTGCCTTGGAAAGCGCAACTGCTGGCCGGACCGCCGAAGGCCGGCGGCAGGACCGCTCCCGCTTCGGCCCAGTAGTACAGGTACCAGCGCCCGAGCTGTACGTCCACCATCTCCGCATAGCTCCGGCCGTCCGAGATCTGGGCCACCACCACGCCGGGCTCGACGATCGTCCGGCTGGCGTCCTTCAGGAATGCGGCGTCGCGCACGTAGTAACTCCAGAGGGGGGCCTCGGGATGGGAGGGCGCCGGCCAGGCCCGGCCGGTGGGCCTCCAGGCGAGCCCGATCTCGTCGGGTCCCCCCTCGGAAATCCACTCGGCGATGAAGCTGCCGCCTTCGAGCTTCTCCGTCAGCAGCAGCATTCTGCCGTCCCGGGTCCGCGCGATATCGGAGATGAGAAACGGCGCCGCGGTGAGCCCCTCGAAGCGGACACAGCCGTCGGGAGCCGAGCTGTTCACGGACAGGTCCGGAGCGACGCGATGTCGCACGTACCCGGAAGCGCAAGCGGGATAGTTGCCGTCCCGATGATAGAGGTAGACGTCGCCGTTGGGATGCAAGGTCAGGACCGGATCGAAGCCGCTGCCGTCGCCGGGACAACTGGCAATCTGCCGGCAGGCCGGTGCGATCGGCTGGACCCAGGCATTGCTGATCTGCGCAGGAGAGGCGCGCGTCACCAGGTCCGCGAGGTCGAGCCGGCTCGCGCGATCCCGGTCAGGCTTATGGAAGGGCAGGAACGTGGTGGTCAGCGCGATCCGCCACCTGCCGTCATAGAAGAGCGCCGACGGAAAGCCGATCTCGGCCTCCTTGCGGCCTGGCGCCCGCGAGAAGTCGTTGGTGGCCCAGAGCGCGTGGAACCGTGGCGCCGCGAACCTGCCGGCGGCGGGATAGCTCAACGCGAAGAGACCCTCCCAATGCCGGGTGCCCAGGCAGCATCGTCCGGCGCCGACCAGGAGGCTGACGTCACCATTCGGGAGCTGGATCGGCTCCGGCCCCTGGAGATAGTTCAGGGTATCGCGAGTGTAGCGAGGAGGGACGCAAGTAGGGCGCGTCTTGATGAATCCCGTCGTGCCGGCAAACGTGTCGGCCTCACCGAAGACGCTCGTGACCTCTTGCGCGAAGGCCGCGCTCGACAGCGCTGCCGCCAGCAACAACGAACTGATGCGTGTCCAATGCATGATGCCCAATATGTTAGACCACCGGGCGAACGCCGTCCACCGTGAAACCGCGTGCAGGCACCGGCGGGGTCATACGGGGTCATAAATGAGCCACGTCCCCCAAGCCGATACAGCGCGGCGCGGCGCCGCCTGCCGCCGACTCTTCAAAGAGAAGGGTGGTCACCGATCCTGGCGGTAGAGAGAAACCTGCCCACATCAGAGGGAGGGGAACGGCCAGCAGGTCGGCCAGCCAGGTCAGCGCAAAGCCGGCGTGGCAGAAGACTGCGATGGCGTGGCTCTGCGGGCCTTGGATCCAATACCTCACCCCATCGCGGATCAGGCCGTGGCGGGCCAGGAACTCGTCGCCGGCGCTGCAGAGCCGCGTGAAGCCGTGACGCAGATGCGGTGCGTCGAACGGTGGAAAGCGATCCCAGCTCTCCTGTCCCAGCCCGGGCACCAGGGCGCGGATGGTGGCGCCATCCACCTGCCAGATGGGAAGCTCCGTGACGTTGGGGTCGGGAATCCACCAGTCCTCGAGCTCGCGGGTCCAAGGCTCGACCTGTACGTCGAGGCCGAGCCGCGCCGCGGTGTACCGTGCCGTCTCCAGGGCCCGGTGGAGGGGCGAGCTGTAGATCCGGTCGATTCCCGTTCCCGCCAGCCGGCTCGCCAGGGCCCGCGCTTGGGCGTGGCCGAGCGCGGTGAGCGCGTCCTGCGGATAGTCGGGCTCGGCGTGCCGGATGAGATAGAGCCGCATGTCCATGCTTCTCGGGTCTGGAATATTCTATGTTCGAATGCCTGAGGTGCGTCTCTGCCTGGTGTTTCCCCACGTCGTCCTAGGCGGCGGCGAGACCGCCATGATGGAGGTCGCTGAGGGGCTGCGCCGGCAGCCTGGGAAGATCGCGCTCGACGTCTGCGCTCTGGACAACCTCGCGACCGGCGGCGCGCCGACGATCCGCGAGGAGCTCGCGGCGCGCTTCGGCCCGGTGACTTTCATCCGCAAACGATGGGAGCTGCGACCGCGGCTGCGCGATGCGGACGTGGTGCTGTGGTACGGCGTATCCAACGCGGTGCCTTCGGCGCTGGCCGCGCACCTGCCGCGGCCGGGGTCGATCCGTGTGGTTCACACCGACCGCGCCGTGGACGGTCCCGGCTTCGCGCGGCGCTGGCGGCGGGTGATCGACGCCGTGGTCTGCGTCTCGCCGGCGGTGGCGCGGCGGATCGAAGGCGCCCTCTTCATTCCCAATCCCGCCTCGCCGGCCCACCTCCAGGGAGAGCGCCGGGAATTCTTCGCCGGCTCCGGCCGCCGGACGCTCGGCTGGATGGGGCGCCTCGCGCCGCTGAAGAACGTGCCCTGGCTGATCGAGAACCTGGAGGCCCTCGGCTGCAACCTGCTGCTGCAAGCGCTCGACACACCGCTGCTCACCGTCGCCGAGCTGAAGCGTGAGGTGGCGGAGCGGCGGCTGGACGAACGGGTGCGCTTCCTGCCGCCGGGCCGCGACGTGGGAACCCTGCTGCGCAGCGTCGACGCTCTGGTCGTCCCTTCTCAGCACGAGGGGTTTCCCATGGTGGTGGTGGAGGCGGGGATGCTGGGCGTGCCGGTGATCGCCACGCGGGTCGGAGCGCTGCCCGAGCTGTTCGCAGAGGAGATCCTTTTCTTCGCTTCCTCCGGCGGGACGCCTGACGCCGCCTCGCTGCGCCGGGCGCTCGCCGAGGTCAGCCCTGCCTGGGGCGAGAGGCTCAAGACGAAAATCATCCGTCTGTGTGATCGCGACAGGGTGACCGCCCAGTATCTGGATCTCGTCGCAGGCGTAGTCCGCGAGAGTCATGCCGCGTGAAGCGCTGGGCGTCCTGACGCTCACCCATTCGAGCCGCACCACCAACCTCGCGCGCTGCTCGGCGCAGTTCCTCACCCGCCGCTTCGGCGATCCTGAAAGGCTGCGCGACCTGCCGCCGTTCGAGAGCCTGCCGCCCGCGGAGGTGCTCTACAGCGGTGCCGTCAGCTTCTATCTCGTGCTGAAGGATGGGGAGAGCCTGGATCTGGAATGCTTCGGACAGGTGCGCAGCCGGGACCGGATCCAGGACGTGGCCCTCCTCGGCCCCGGTGACCTGCTGGCCGGCTACGAGCACCGGCTGGAGCGCTGGCGGCTACATGCTCCCCTGGATCGGATCACCACCAGGGACGTCGAGGTCGTCCGGCGCTTCGAGCACCCGCATCTGGTGGCCCTCCACACCGTGGAGCCGCTGGCGGAGGGCCGCGTGGCCCTCGCCTGCTCGGCGCCGGACGCGGTGCTGGTGCTCGACCTCGAGAGTGGAGCCGTGGAGCGCACCCTGCGCCTGCCGTCCTCGCTCTATGGGCAGGGTTACGAGCTGAACGCGGACGCCGATCTCCGCCGCCACGCCATTCCCGACGAGGCGCAGACGACCCACGTCAACGCCGCGCACCGGGCGGGCGGATCGCGCCTGGTGGTCTCGACTTTCATTCAGGGGGCGATCGGCCTCTTCGACCTGGCGAGCGGCGGGTATGAGGAGCTCTGCCGTAGCTTTGTGGGCTGTCATGGCGCGCGAAAGAGCGCGGAGGGAGAGCTCTACTTCGCGGACAGCACCGGAGGCGCGCTCGTCTCCCTCTCTCCTGACGGACGGATCGCGCGGCGCTTCGCCACCGGCTCGCGCTGGCTGCACGACGTGCAGCAGATCGCCGGCAGCGTCTATGCCTTTGCCCTGGCGGATACCAACGAGCTGCGGCTCTACGACGTCGCGAGCGGCGAGCTGCTCTGGCGCCGGCGCTTCCTCCTCTGGCCGCTGCCGGGGATGTTCGGAGTCGCGCGCCTCGTCCCCAGATGGCTGGGGAACAGCACGCAGGCGCTGGGGTTCTACAGCTCCGCGTCCGGTCCCTTGTAAGGGGGCGTCAGGCCGAGGAGCTGGCGGCGCATGGGAGTGCGCGCCGCGGCGGCGAGGCGGGGAGACGGCTCGTGGTCCCGCCACATCCGCATCCACTTGTGGCCGTAGTTGTAGAGCAGCACGCGGCGGGTGACGGCGCTGCGGTTGTTGCTCGGGGCATGGAGGAGATTGCCGTTGAAGAAGTAGGCCGAGCCCGCGGAGCAGGTCAGGGCGATGGCGCCGGGCATTTCCTCGGGGGTTGCAACCTTCGGGATCGGAGTGGCGTCCGGCTGCCGGTGGGTGCCCGGCAGCACGAGGGTGGCGCCGCCCTCCGGAGTGATATCCGTCAAGGCGACCATGGCGCGCACCATCATCGTCGAGCCGGCGTGATGGATGCCCGGCACGCGGGTGCGCACGTCGGTGTGCCAGGCCGTGCCGTCGATGAGTCCGCCGGGCGGGGTGATGTAGTAGGCGTGATCGATGAGGCCGATGCCCGTCCCCAGCACCTCGCGGATCAAGGGAAGGATCGCCGGGTGCTCGACGAGATCGAACAGCACCGGGTGGTACTCCATGATCGCCGGGATCTCCTCGAACTCCGGGATGCGGGTGCCCGGAAGGGAGGGATCGGCACGCCAGCGCTCCTCGGCCTCGTCCGCGGCGGCACGGACGGCGGCCAGCTCCGCGGCATCGAGAGCGCCCGGGATCATCAGATAACCCTGGGCGTCGAAGAACCGCCGCTGCTCTGCGCTCAGGGCGCTCACGGCTCCTCCCATGCCACGGGCGGTCCGTAGGGATCGGTCAGACCGAGGAGCTGCCGGCGCAGCGGCGTGACGGCGCGGGCGGCCAGCTCCGGCGAGGGACGGTATTCGTCCCACATCCGCATCCACTTGTGGCCGTAGGTGTAGATCAGGAGATGACGATAGCGGTGCGAGCGGTTGTTGCCCGCCGAGTGGTAGGTACGCCCCGTGATCATGTAGGCCCAGCCGGCGGGAAGCGCCATCTTCACCGCGCCGGGCAGCTCCTCGGGGATCTCGGAGTTGGGCATCTCCGCGCCGCAGAGCGTCCGGTGCGAGCGCGGCAGCACCAGGGTCGCGCCGCCGTCCTCGGGGACGTCCTCCAGCACGTAGAAGACCTTCACCATGAGCCGGGAGTTGGGGTGGTCCACGGCCGGCATGTCGAAGTCGAAGTGCCAGCCCTGGGGGATCTCGGCCCCTGGCGGCGTCATGAAGTAGTCGTGGTCGAGCATCATGACGTCCGGCCCCACGAGCTCCCGCACCAGGGGGAAGATGCGCGGGTGCTCCAGCAGCTCGAAGAGCGCCGGGCCGTGCTCCATGATGCCGAGCACCTGCTCGAGATCGGTCCGGCGTACCCCTGGCAGCGAAGAGTCGGCGCGCCAGCGGGATTCGGCGGCGTCAGCCTCCCGGCGGAGGACCGCCAGCTCCTCGGGGGAGAGGGCGTCGGGGATTACGAGGTAGCCCTGGGCTTCGAAGAAGAGGCGGTGCTCTTCGCTCAGCGCTGGAGGGGACACGGGATGGATTGTATCGGTGTCCAGGAGGATCTGGGCGGCTGGGGCGGTCTGCCCTCCGAGACCTCACCCCCGGCCCCTCTCCCGGGGGGGAGAGGGGGGTCTCCTGCGGGTGGGATTGCCGTGGGATGCGCTTTGCGTATCTTCAAGGACGTCAATGGTGCGCACAGCGCACCCTACAAACTCCATCCTTTCAGCCAAGTCCCCCCTCTCCCCCCGGGAGAGGGGCCGGGGGTGAGGTCTCGGAGGGCAGACCGCAGTAACCGGCAAGGACGCCCTGAACTGTTACTCTTCCTCCATGGCCCGACGAGAAGTGCGCTGGGAGCGCATGTTCCCCCATGAGCTGGAGGCGGCGTTCGCGGCGTGCCCGGCCGTTTACTTTCCCTATGGCCTGTGCGAGCCGCACGGCCCGCAGTGCGCGCTCGGCCTCGACGGTCTGAAGGCCCATGGCCTGCTGGTGCGGACGGCACGGCGGCACGGCGGCATCGTGGCCCCCGCCGATTTCTGGCACGTCCACGAGCTGGGAGGCTACGCCATCTGGGCGGAGCGGGAGATCGGCGAGGCCCGTCCCTGGCTCACCGCGGTCCCTCCCTGGGTGCACTTCAAGAACGTCTGCTATCACGTCCGCGCCGCCGAGGTGCTGGGCTTCCACGCCGCCATCCTGCTGACCGGCCACTATGGGCCGAACTACCTGGACCTCCGGACTCTGGTCGCATGGCTGCAGCCGCTCACTCGCATGCGGCTCTACGGAATGCCGGACTTCGCGGCCAATCCCGGCTTTCCGGGCGACGGCGCGGACGGCGATCACGCGGGCAAGGTGGAGACCTCGCAGCTCTGGGCCCTGGAGCCCGGCTGCGTCGATCCGTCCCGATTGGCGCCGGCGCCCCCCGGCGAGCGCTTCGCCCAGGGAGCCGATGCCGCCGCGGCCGACCGGGCAGCGGGCCGGCGGATGATCGCCGGCCAAGTCGCGTGGCTGGGCGCCAAGGTGCGGGAGCTGCTCGCCGAGCACGATCCGCAACGTCCCTCGCGGCTGCGCACCTTCGATGACGTGGAGGATTTCTGGGAGCGGACCGTCCGTCCCGCCTTGGCGGATTTCAAGAGCATGCAGCCGAGCTGGTACGAGAAGGGAGCTCCGGACCCGGGCTCGCGCTGGCGGGAGAACTGGCGGGTGCGGGGACCGCGCTAATCCGTCAGGCCGAGCTGCCGCGCCAGCCTCTGTACCATCTCCGCCTCCGTGCTGCCACCGTCAACGCTATGGCAGGGGAGCGACAGGGCGGCGGCCTGAGCTTCGAGATATCTCGCAATCTCGTCGTCGCGGGCCATCCATCCGTCGTAGGCGCTCTGGGGATCGGGGCAGCGGCTGAGCAACTCGGCCAGCGGCGCTCCCCGGTGCGGGTAGTGCCGGCGGCGGAATTCCGCGGTGGCGATCAGCCAGCAGGCCCGGTGCGGCGCGGCGAGCACCTCTGCCACGCGCGCCGGCAGCAGGCCGACCCCTTCGGCGATCACCGGGCCGGGTATTTCCCGCAGGTCCTCGACGATCAGGGTGAATTCGTCCGCGTAGAAGCGGAGGAGAGCGGAGACCTGCGTCGCCACCGGCTGCGCCCACAGCGCTTCGCCCGGCAGGTCCATGAGCCGGCAGAAATGCGGGTGGCGCGCGAGGGAGGCCCGCCGCCGGTGCTCCTCGAAGTGCTCGTCACAGGAGTAGAGGGTGAGGCCGTACGTGGCTGCCAGGGTCCGCGCTGCGACGCTCTTGCCGGCGCAGGCCGAGCCGCCGAGCCAGAGCACGTGGGGAAGGGGGGAGGCGTGGGGCACCGGGCGAGTTTAGTGGCCGGCTCGCCCGCGGACTAGACTCCTGCCCATGGTGCCACTCGACGGCCTGCCGCGGCGCGGGCGGCTCGAACGTCCTCTGTATCCGGCCGATCCATCACGGGCTGGAGTACGAGGCGCTGTACCGCCTCGTCGCGACGCTGCGGGAACGGGCTCCGGCCCTGGAGCTTCACCTCCACCTGCGCTCGGCGCTACGGGACGAGGCGCCGTTCGCTCGGCTGCCGGTGCATCGCGTGACCCGGTTGACGGAGCGGGGCGGGCGGGGAGAGCTCGCCGCGGCCCTGCGTCGGGCCATCCGCGGCTGGGAACCGGGAGCGGCAGCGTTGGTGCTCGCGCCGCCCGCCGGCTGGGGACGGGTGAGGATTGGAAACGCGTCCGTCCACTCCCTGCCTTTCGGTTTTCAGGGGCCCGGCTGTGGCGATGACGAGGATTGCGCCGCGGCGGAGGAGCAGTTCCTCGCCGCCCTCCATCGCGAAACGCCCCTCTGGCGGGTCACGGCGGATGCACCGCCGCCCCTTCCCCGCAACGTCCCGGGGCTCCGCTTCCTGCTCCACCAGGCCCGTTTCCACATCGGCGACGTCCTGTGGCTGACACCGCTGCTGCGCGCCCTCCATGCGCTCTTTCTGGATCCACACATCACTCTGGTGGGGCCGCCGGTCGCCGCCACGGTGCTGGCGGGCAATCCCCACGTCGCCGAGCTCCTCGACTACCACCCGCGCGATGGAGAGGAGGGGCAGCGGCGGGTGCTCGCGGCGCTCGCCGGCCGGTCCTGCGACGCCGCGCTCTTCGCCTTCGCCCGCCGCTCGGAGAGCCGCTGGCTGATGCGGGCCGTGGCCGCGGCCGGCGTGCCGCGGCGCATCAACCTCGAATATCACGACGGGTTCCTCGACTCTCGCCAACCCTGGGAGCTGGCGACGCACGAAGGATGGTTCTTCTGGGGGACGCTGCCCAGTCCGCGGCTGCTCCTGCACGCCCTGGATCCTCTGGGGGCTCTTCCGGACCCGCTGGACGAACGTCTGGAGCTTCACGTTCCGGCGGCTGCGCAGCGGCGGGCGGAGGAGCTGTTGGCTGAGCTCGGCCTCGCGGGCCGCCCCTTCGCCGTGCTGGCGCCCGGTGGCTTCTCCTCGGCGCGCTGGCCCGCTGCGAGCTTCGCCCTGCTGGCCGTGGCCCTCGCTCGCGAGCACGGTCTCGCAATCCTCGTCGAAGGGAGCGCGGCGGAGGCTCATCTCCTGCGGGACGTCGAAGCGGCCGTAGGGGAGGGCGGGCACCGCATCCTCGTCCGCCGAGACCCGCTGGACGTCTTGGCCGCCCTGGTGGCGCGGGCGCGGCTGGTGGTGACGAACGACAGCGCGCCTCTCCATTTCGCTGACGCTCTGGGCGTGCCCGCGCTCTACTTCGCCCAGCGCGAGAAGCTCGTCCACTCCCGTCCGGCAAGCCCGCGCTGCCGGCCGCTGTACGACCGGTTGGAGAACGACCTGCGCCGCATCTCCGTCGCAGAGGCGCTGGGCGCGATCCGAGAGATGGCGCGCCAGGGAGACATCGACCTCGATCGTCTCTTGACGTAGAATGCCTGCGTCTTACCGCTCCGAAAATTGAAACCTTGATCTTGCAGGACCTGCCATCGGGAGGAGACTCGTCATGAGAGCGAAGCTCGTGCCGTCTGTCGTGCTGCTTCTGGGTCTCGCCGTAGCGCTCGTGCCACCAGCCTCCACCGCCGCGGTTCCCCCGCAGGCACCCTTGGCCCAGGCCGCGGGCGAGCCCACCTGCCCGGGCGATGGCGGCCTGGTGAAAGCCGACGTCGTGGCCCTCGACCAGGCCATCATGCTGAACCGGCTGGGGGCCTCGCTACCGAACGGCATGATCTTCGCCCTGGCCGAGGACGTCTGCGCCTCCGGCGGGCCGGTCGTCGACGGCCAGGCCACCTGCGGTACCGGCAAACCGAGCGCGGGCAAGGTGATGCTGCGGCCCGGCAAACGCCCGCGCCCGCTGGTGCTGCGGGTCAACCAGGCGCAGTGCCTGGAGATCACCTTCACCAACCTGCTCAATGCGACGGCCCAGGCCATCACCGTGCCGACCGGCAATACGGAGACGCAGCCCGCCACCCGCGCGGCCTCGGTGCACGTGCAGGGGGTGGAGTGGGTGAAGGACGCTGGCGACGACGGCTCTTGGGTGGGATCGAACGCCAGCAGCCTGGTGAGCCCCGGAGGCTCGCACGTCTACACTCTGTATGCCGCGCACGAAGGGAGCTTCCTCCTCTACAGCACCGGCGATACGTATTCGAACCCCGGCGGCGTCGCCAACGCGGACGGCGGCCAGCTCGCCTTCGGCCTCTTCGGCGCCGTGCACGTCGAGCCGCAGGGCGCGGAGTGGTACCGCAGCCAGGTGGCCGCCGAGGACTTGAAGCTCGCTACCAAGAGCACCACGGCGGGCCACCAGCCGGTCCTCGACTACCACGCCGTCTATCCGGCGGGGCACCCGTGGGCCGGAAAGCCGATCTTCAACCTTCTCGACTGTCCCAAGGAGGCGCAGGAAGGCTGCCCTTTCGGCGGCCGCATCGTCCACGGCGACCTGACGGCGATGATCACCGGCCGCACCAAGGACGGTCAGCCGGGACCGTTCCCGGAGCACGCCTCCAAGGCCCCGGTCTTCAACCCTGCCTACGCCCTGCCGGACCGCCTGCAGCCCTACCGTGAATTCACCATCATCTACCATGAGCTTTTCCAGTCGGTGCAGGCGTTCAACCAGATGTATTCAACCGGTCTCAACGTCGACGGCAACGGCGCCGACAACTTCGCCTTCAACTACGGCACCGGCGGCATCGCCTCGGAGATCCTGGCCAACCGCCTGGGCGTGGGCCCCATGGGTAACTGCCCGAGCTGCAAGTACGAGGAGTTCTTTCTCACCTCGTGGGCGGTGGGCGACCCGGCCATGGTGGTAGACCATCCGGCGACCGATTCCTGTACGCCAAGCGGCCTGTGCGACGACAACGTGACGGCCTGTGATCCCGATCTCACGAACCCGAACGTGAAGTGTCCGGTGAGCTCGATCACCGCGCCGAAGGCCCGCCAGGTGACGTTCAACGGCACCTGCACGTTCACCGGCGAGTACAGTTGCACCAATCCCCAGAAGGCGACCCGCGCCTTCTATCCGGACGATCCCTCGAACGTCTACCACAGCTACATGTCGGACCACACCAAGTTCCGCGTCATGCATGCCGGCGTCGATCTCCACCACGTGCACCATCAACATGCGCACCAGTGGCTGCACTCGCCGGATACGCCGAACGGTTATTACACGGACAGCCAGACCTTCGGGCCGGGCTCCACATTCACTTTGGAGATGGTCTACAACGGCTCCGGCAACGTGAACCAGACGGTGGGCGACTCGATCTTCCACTGCCACTTCTATCCCCACTTCGCGGGCGGCATGTGGTCGCTGTGGCGGGTCCACGACGTACTGGAGACCGGTACGCCGATGAAAGACGGCAAGCCGGTGGCGGGCCAGCGCGCGCTGCCCGACGGCGAGATCGCCGCCGGCACGCCCATCCCGGCCGTGGTGCCGCTCCCCTCGCTGCCCATGGCCCCGATGCCGGCACCCGTCCAACTGAGCGCGGACGGCACGGAGTACAAGGTGTGCGACTTGAAGGGGACCAACTGCGTCTCGCCCTTTGCGACCGCCAAGCTCGACCCGAAGCTCTATACGAACCCCGGCTATCCCTTCTTCATCCCCGGCATCGGCGGCCAGCGGGCGCCCCATCCGCCGCTCGATTTCGCCCATGAGAATCCGGACGATCCCAAGTCGGCGGCTCTCGACGGCGGTCTGCCGCGCCACCTGATCCGCGGCTGTGACGCCGCCGGCGGCTGCGTTTCGACGCCGCCCCAGAACGCGGTCGATTTCAGCAAGACGCTGGAGAAGGTCGCGGCCTTCGAGCTGCCCGAGGGAGGGACCGGGGTGGAGCAACTCGCCATGGCGGCCCACGGCCAGCGTTTCCACGCCACCTTCACGCAGGAGATGAAGCCGAAGCCGGCGCAGTTCATCCTGAACGGCCTGCCGCCTGCCGCCGGCGCCCCCTATGCCGACCCGTGCATCAACTACGGCCGGGCCGGCGGCAAGCCCCCGGGCCTGGTGACCCGCCACTACAAGGCGGCGGACATCCAGCTCGACGCCGTGTTCAACAAGGAGGGTTGGCACTTCCCGCAGCAGCGCATGCTGGCGCTGTGGGGCGACGTGACGGACACGCTCTCCGGCAAGCGCGCTCCAGAGCCGCTCTTCTTCCGCGCCAACTCCGGCGAGTGCGTGGAGTACACGCTCGCCAACCTGGTGCCGAACGTCTACGAGCTCGACGACTTCCAGGTGCGCACGCCCACCGACATCCTCGGCCAGCACATCCACCTGGTGAAGTTCGACGTCACCTCCTCGGACGGCGCCACCAACGGCTTCAACTACGAGGACGGCACCTTCTCGCCCGACGAGGTGACGGAGCGCATCCGCGCCATCAACGAAGGGGGCGGCCTCAGCCCCAATGCCGACGCCAAGACCGGTCCGAAGCTCACCGCCAAGCCGCTGCCGTTCTTCGGTCCCGGCCCGGGCGGCCGCTGGATGGGCGCCCAGGCCACCATCCAGCGCTGGTACGCCGATCCCCTGTTCGACGGTCCACGCCACGATCCGCCGGCGCCCCTGGCCGTGGACCGCACGCTGCGCACGGTCTTCACCCACGACCACTTCGGACCGTCGACCCACCAGCAGGCAGGCCTCTACGCGGGTCTGGTGATCGAGCCCAAGGGGTCTTCCTGGTACGACAACGAGAAACCGGGAGCCCCCCCGTTCGGCGGCATCGACCCGAAGACCGGCCAGCCGATACTCGGGCGTACGGCGACCGGCGCCAACGGCGTGACGGTGCGCGACGGCGGCCCCACCACCTGGCAGGCGGTCGTCGAGACGCCCTTCAGCCCGGCCAGCTTCCGCGAGTTCGTCTTCGCGGTGCAGGACACGACGCTCACCTACGCTCCCTTCGACAAGTCGGTGGTCAATCCGTCCGCGAACCAGGGCTGGTGCTCGGTGGGCGGAGGCCGGTGCACGCCCGCAACCGTCACCACGCCGGCGTCAGGCTGCAACACCGGCGTCTGCTACGCCTACGGGTTCTGTTCCAACGATCTGAAGACCCAGTGCAAGCTGGCCACCTGGCAGAGCGCCGAGGACGTCTCGAATTGCACCGACCCGAAAAGAATCACTGCCGATACCATTCCGCCGACGTGCAATACGGTCGCCGGCATCCCCGGACAGGTGGTGGCCTACGAGCCGCTGAACGTGTTCGCCGGCGGCCAGGCGGTGGTGCTGCCCGAGATCGCGACGTGGAAGACCCAGCCCATCGACGCGCCCAACAAGATCGCGGCCGAGGTCATCACCTTCGCGGGCGGCTCCAACAGCTTCTCGATGAACTACCGCAACGAGCCGCTCTACCCGCGGATCATCGATCCGGCGACCCAGAAGCCGTCGACCACGGGCACACTCGGTGACCTCGCCTACGTTTACACCTCGCAGGTCCGACCCTGGCTTACGGCGCCCGGCCCCTACCCGCCGCTGACCCAGGACGTTCAGCCGGGCGATCCGTACACTCCGCTCCTGCGCTCCTACGCCGGCGACGACGTGCAGGTGCGCACGCTCGTCACCGGCCAGATCAATCCGCACAACCTCGCCATTCACGGCGTGCACTGGCTGTCGCAGCCCGGGTTGGGACGATTCCGGCTGGCGCGGCAGCCAGGTGATGGGGATCTCGGAGCACTTCGAGCAGATCTTCCGCCTTCCGTCCTGGGTCTCGACACCCACGGTTGGTACGGGGAAGCAGGCTGACTATCTGCTGATGGCCGGCGCTACGGCGATCGAGCAGGCTGGGGGCAACTGGTCGCTCTTGCGCGCCTATGGCGACCGCCGCAACGACCTGCGCCCGCTGCCGCAGAATCAGGATCCGGCGCGCACGGCGTCGCTGCCGGTGTGCCCGGCGAGCCCCAAGCCGCCGCACCAGAACCGCAGCTATACGGTGGTGGCACTGTCCGGCAGTCTCACCTACACGGCCTTGCAGGGCGGCACCACGGACCCCAACGCCATCCTCTACTACAAGTTGGAGGACCTCAAGGACTGCCCCAAGGACGCCAACGGCCTCCCGGTGCCCGGCGCTTCCTGCACTCCCAAGCATTCGACTCCCGAGCCGCTGGTGCTGCGCGCCAACGCCGGGGACTGCATCACGGTGGCGCTCTACAATTTCATCACCTCGGCCAGCCTGCCGGCGGGCGCCTCGGCCCCCAACCTGCCGGCGCCACCGCAGACCAGCCCGCCGACCTTCGGCCTGACCTGCGCTTCGAGCCAGGCCAAGGAGCCCTGCCTGCCTTCCAACACCTCGCCCTCGGTGGGCCTGCATCCGCAGCTCTCCACCTTCGACGCCTCGGCCAGCGACGGCTTCAACGTCGGCGCCAACCCCATCCAGACCGCGACCGCCGGCAACAAAGTGACCTACACCTGGTATGCCGGCAACGTCGACGTGCGAAACCCCATCAACCCCTACATCCCCATCGAATTCGGCGCCTCCAACCTGTTGCCCTCCGACGTCGTCAACCACTACCAGCACGGGCTTTTTGGCGCGCTGGTGATCGAGCCCGAAGGCGCGACCGGCTGGCAGGCGTCCGACGGCCTGGAGGCCCGCGTGCAGCCGGCGTCCGGCCCCGCCTTCCATGAGTTCGTGCTCGTCACGCAGGACGGCCTGGCGAACCCGCCGACCCCGGCCGGAACGCTCGGCGCCGCGGCGCTCAACGCCGTCAACTACAAGACCATGCTGCCCAACTTCAGCGGCATCGCCTGCACCACCACGGGCGACGTCTCGTGCCTCTTCTCCAACACCGCGCAGTGCTGCTCCACGGCCCTGGTCAACAATGCATGCCCCACCGGCAAGTCCGTTGCGTGCAACCAGGGGCAGGTGCCGCTGCTCACCGCCTGCGCCGGCGAGCAGGTGCGTTTCCGACTGCTGCATCCGGGAGGCGTCATCACCAACGAGGTCTTCGAGCTCTACGGCCATGTATGGACCGAGACGCCGTATGAGAGCAAGGGGCTCGGCTGCGCGCCCCAGACCACCCACACCAACCTCTATGCCTCGTCGATCGTGTCGAATCAGCGGGGTTGCACGGCGGCCCATGTCGGCGCGACGATCGAGGCCGCGGTGCCGGGCGCCGAGGCCGTCACACCGGCCGGTCCCGCCCGCTCGTTCCTCGCCTCCTACGGCCCGACGCGGGATTCACTCAGCATCTGGCAGGGATCGCGCAGCGGCCACGGCCCGGGCAACCACTTCGACGTGCTGGTCGAGAAGGCGGGCGGCTCCAATGCCGTGCCCGGCGACTACCTCTTCCGCACCTATCCCGCGGACCAGCTCGACCTCGGCCTCTGGGGCATCTTCCGGGTCCAGAGCTGCAAGCAGGCCGAAGCCGCGACCGCCGCGCCGGTGAAGGAGGGCGGCAGCCGGTGATGCCTCGCGCCGTTCTCCCGCTTCTCGCGGTTCTCGCCCTCCCCGGCTCCGGTTGGGCCGGGGAGCAGGGTCCCGTCGCGAAGCCCCTTCGCGCAGTCGAAAAGGGGATCGCCGTCGAGCTCGCGTTCGGGTCCGAACTCAAGGAGGGACAAGAGGCGGTGATCCGTTTCCGGCTCTCCGACGAGGCCACGGGCACGCCGCTCGCCGGCGCCTCTCCCGCCGCTTGGCTGGACGCCGCGCCGGCGCGCGCCGCCGCCACCTGCTCCAAGACGGTGGAGCAGCTCTTGAGCGGCAGCTTCTTCCGCCGTCCGGCCGTGGACCTGAACGCCTACCACGTGCTGTCGCTCAACGACGACGCGTCGGTCTCGATCATCGATCCTCTCTCCGGCTTCGGCGGCAGCAAGCTCCTCGCCCAGGTGAAGCTCGCAAGCCCAGGCGCGGACTGGGCGCTGTCGGCGGACCGCGCCCGCCTCTACGTCTCGCAGCCGGCGGCCGGGAAGGTGGCGGCGGTCGACACCGCGGACTGGAAGGTCGTCGCCGAGATCGACGCCGGTCCCCGTCCCGGCCGGCTCGCTCTGGAGCCCGACGGCAGCCGGCTCTGGGTGGCCGTCGCCGATGGCGTGGCGGCGATCGACACCGCGGGCCTCGCGGTCGCAGGGAAGATCCCGGCGGGGTCCGAGAGCGCGCACCGTGACCTCGTGCTCTCCGAAGACGGCCGCCGCCTGTTCGCCATCGAGAGCCAGGCGAAGACTTTGACGGTGATCGACACGGCCCGGCTCGCGAAGCTCGGCGAAGTGGGGCTGCCTGCCGCGCCCACGTCGGTCTCCTGGTCGCCGCTCGCCCGCGCCGCCTATGCCGTGGCCAGCGAGGCGGGGAAGATCTTCACCGTCGATCCCGAGCGCCTGGCAGTGACCGCCACCGTCACTGCCGAGCCGGGCCTCGGCGCTCTCCGCTTCGCACCGGGAGGCCGCTTCGGCGTCGTGCCCAATCCTGCCGCCCGCCGCGTCTACGTGCTCGACGCGGCAGCCAACCGCATCGTGCAGAGCGGCGAGGCTCCCGGCGTTCCGGATCAGGTCACCTTCTCCGACACCCTGGCCTACGTGCGCCAGCGCGAGAGCGACAGCGTCCTCATGATCACGCTCGCGGGCCTCGGCGAAGAGGGGCACGCGCTCGCCGTCGCCGATTTCCCCGGCGGCGAGCATCCGCCGGGTCTGGGCGATCTGCCGACGCCCGCCGACTCCATCGTGCGTGCGCCCGAGCCCGGGGGGATGCTGATCGCCAACGTGGCCGACGGCGCGATCTACTACTACCGCGAGGGCATGGCGGCACCGATGGGGAGCTTCCAGGACTTCGGGGGGCGTCCGCGCGCCATCCTGGTCGTGGATCGCAGCCTGAAGGAGAAGTCGCCGGGGAGCTACGAGACCGTGGCCCGCCTGCCCGCGCCCGGCCGCTACCGCATGGCCTTCTTCCTGGATACGCCGCGCACCGTGCAGTGCTTCGACGTGACGGTGGCCGAGGACCCCGTCCTCGCCGCGAAACGGCAGCGCGAGCGGCCGTTCGAGGTGTCGCCGCAGATCGAGAGCCGCACGGTGACGGCCGGCAAGCCGGCGCATCTGCGGTTCCGCATCACCGATCCCACGACCCACCGGCCGGTCGACGGCCTCACCGACGTCCAGGTGATGGCCTTCCTCTCCTCCGGTTCCTGGCAGTCGCGGCTGCCGGCCCGCTCCGTGGGCGAGGGGATCTACGAAGCCGACTTCGTGCCGCCCGGCGCGGGGAGCTATCACGTGGCGGTCGAGTGTCTCTCCGGGCGTCTCCCCTTCAACCGTTCGCCCCAGGTCGTGCTGCGCGCGGTGGACGGCGGCCCCGCGGCGAGCCCCTGAGACCGATGGCCGGCGCTTCCATTCCCCCGGTCCAGGTGGCCTACGACGCCATCGCCGCCGGCTACGACGCGGCGGTGGCGCCGTCCTCCTGGGTGCGGCAGCGGCTGTGGGAGCGGCTCGACGCCCTCTTCCCCGCGGGCTCGCGGGTGCTCGACGTCACTGCCGGCACAGGGCTCGACGTGCTCCACCTCGTGGGCCGCGGCGTGGCCGTGACCGCCTGCGATATCTCACCCGGGATGCTGGCCCGCCTGCGTGAGAAGGCGCCGGCCGTCCCTGTTCACGTCGCCGATCTCGCAAGCCTGGGGGAGATTGATGGCGGAGAGCCTTTCGACGGGCTGATCTCCACCTTCGCCGGCCTCAACGCCGCGGCGGACCTCTCCGGGTTCGCCCGTGCGGCCGCCCGCCTCGTCCGGCCCGGAGGCGTCCTCTTCCTGCACGTCCTGAATCCTCGGCGGAAGGGGAGGACGCTCGCCGTGCGGATCGCCGGCGTCGAGGTGACGCACCGCCTCTGGGGACCGCGGGAGCTGGCGCGGATCTTCGCGCCCGCATTCGTGGTCTCGCGCATCGCCGGTCAGGGTATCCTCCGTCCCGTAGACGACTCTGGACGTCGCGTTGGCCGCGATCGCTGGGAGCGGGCGGTCTCCGGCGTGCCCGGTCTCCGTTCGCTGGGAACATTCTTCTCGCTGGAGTTGATCCGGAATGGCTGACGTCCTGCTCGCCCACTCGTTCTTCCTCAGGAACGATCCCAAGCAGGTGGAGAAGATGCGCCCCTACGCGCCGCTCGCCACGCTCTACGCCGCCTCCAATCTGCGAGCCGCGGGCTACGACGTGGCTCTCTTCGACGCCATGCTGGCCATGGGCGAGGACGAGCTGGCTGCGGCGCTCGACCGCCACCGGCCCCGCTTCTTCGTGCTCTACGAGGACAGCTTCAACTTCCTCAGCAAGATGTGCCTGGGGCATGCGCGGGCGGCGGCCTGCCGCATGAGCGCCATGGCGCGCGAGCGGGGAGCTATGGTGCTCGCCGCCGGCTCCGACCTGACCGATCATCCCCGTCCTTACTTCGCGGCCGGCGTCCAATTCGGCCTCGTGGGCGAGGCGGACCACACCCTGCGCGAGCTGCTCGACGTGCTGACCGGGAGCTCAGGCCAGCCGGTCGAGAGCGTGGCGGGGCTGGTCTTGCCCGACGCGGCTTCTCCCTGCGGCTGCCGGCGCACGGCGGCCCGGGAGCCCGAGCGCCACCCCGACGTCTTCCCGTACCCGGCCTGGGACCTCGTCGACGTCGAGCGCTACCGCGCTGCCTGGCGGCAGGCGCACGGCTACTTCAGCCTCAACATGGCCACCACCCGCGGCTGCCCGTTCCACTGCAACTGGTGCGCGAAGCCCATCTGGGGCCAGCGCTACGCCATGCGCTCGCCCGCCAACGTGGCCGCGGAGATGGCACCTGGTCAAGCGCACCACTCGCGCCGGACCACCTCTGGTTCGCCGACGACATCTTCGGTCTCCAGCCGAAGTGGGTGAGCCGAGTTCGCGCCGCGAAGTGGCGGCGCGGGACGCCGCGATCCCCTTCACCATCCAGTCGCGCGCCGACCTCGTGAGCTCGCGCATGGCCGTCGAGGGGCTCGCCCGCGCCGGCTGCGTCGAGGTCTGGATCGGCGCCGAGAGCGGCAGCCAGAAGATCCTCGACGCCATGGACAAGGGCACCCGCGTCGAGCAGATCGTGGACGCGACGCACAGGCTCCGGGCCGCCGGCATCCGCGCCTGCTTGTTCCTCCAGTTCGGCTACCTCGGCGAGACCTTCGAGGACATCCTCGCCACCGTCTCGGCTGGTGCGCGACGTGCTGCCGGACGACATCGGCGTCAGCGTCTCCTATCCGCTGCCCGGCACCAAATTCTACGAGATGGTCCAGGCCGCAGCTGGGCGAGAAGACCCACTGGCAGGACAGCAACGACCTCGCGATGATGTTCCAGGGCACCTACCAGACCCCGTTCTACCGCAAGCTGCGCAGGCTGCTGCACGACGACCTCGACCTGCGCCGCCGGCTGCGGGCAGCGAGAGGAGGGGCTGCGGACCGAGCTCGATCGGCTGGACGCCGACTGGCGGGAGCTGGAGCACCTGGAGCAGACGCTGCGCAGCGCCGTCCCTACCACCGTGCACAAGACTACGCCGAGCTGCCCGCGCCCGACCTCTCGCGGACCTGGAACTAGTATCTGGATTTAAAGCGCCATGCCGGACCTGCTGCTCACCCACGGCTACTTCCTCGCCGAGGACGAGAAGGAGCGGCAGATCATGAAGCCGTATCCGCCGCTGGGCCTGCTCTATCTCTCCGCCTACCTGCAAGCGCCGGGCTTCGACGTGGAGGTGTTCGACACCACGTTCGCGACCCGCGAGGATCTCGTCCGCCGGCTGATGGCGGGTCCCGGGGTCGTGGGCATCTACACCAACCTCTGACCCGCCGGCCCGTGCTCGACATCGTGGCGGCCGCCAAGACGCATGGCTGGACGGTGATCCTCGGCGGCCCCGAGACCGCCAACTATCCCGAGGAGTACCTGGCCCGCGGCGCCGACGTCGTGGTGACCGGCGAAGGGCGAGGTGACCCTCGCCGAGCTGCTGCCGGCGCTGGCGCGGCAGCGGTCCGCATCGCCTCCACGGGATTGCCGGCACGATCTTCCGCGATGAGACGGGCGCCATCGTCCACAATCCGGAGCGCGCCCAGATCGCCGATCTCGACACGCTGCCCTGGCCCGACCGCGAGCCATCGATCAGCGAGCGGTACCTGGACGTCTGGCGAACGCACCACGGCATGCGGGCAGCGTCAACCTGATCACCGCGCGCGGCTGCCCCTACAAGCTGCAACTGGTGCTCCCACGCCGTCTACGGCTTCACGCCACCGCCGGCGCAGCGTGGGAGACGTCGCCGACGAGCTGGAGTAGATCCGCGACCGTTACGAACCGGACCAGGTCTGGTACGCGGACGACGTCTTCACCATCAACCACCGCTGGCTCTTCGAGTATGCCGCGGAGCTCGAGCGACGCGGCATCCACCTGCCGTTCGAGACCATCTCGCGGGCCGACCGCATGATGCGGGAGGAGGTGCTCGAAACCCTCGCCCGCATGGGGTGCTACCGCATCTGGATCGGCTCGGAGAGCGGCAGCCAGCGCATCCTCGACGCCATGGAGCGCGGCGTGACCGCGGAGCAGGTGCAATGGGCCACCCGGGCGGCCCAGCGCCACGGCATCCAGGTGGGCATGTTCCTCATGTGGGGCTACGAAGGGGAGACCCTGGAGGACATCGAAGCCACCGTCGAGCACGTCAAGAAGGCCAACCCGGACGTCTTCTTCACCACCGTGGCCTATCCCATCAAGAGCACCGGCTACTACGAGGACGCGGCCGGCCGGATCGTATCCACGAAAGCGTGGGAGAACGGGACAGATAGGGATTATGCGATCCAGGGCCGTCACTCCCGGGGCTACTACAAGCAAGCAGACCGCTGGCTGCGCGGCGAGGTGGCGGCGCACCGGGCCGTTGATCCCGCGCTCGCCGCCGCAAAGCGAGCCGAGGCCCTGGCCGCGCGCGAGGCCATGGCCGCTCTCGCCGGAGAGGTGGAAGCATGACCCCCCTGGGAGCGCCGGCGTCCCGCCGGCCTACTAACTTTGCTGTTTTAGGGTTCGACGCCCTGGCCGCCGACTACGACGCCCGCTTCACCACCACCCCTCTAGGCACCCACCTGCGAAACGCCGTGCACCGCCGCCTCGACGCCCGCTTCGCCCCAGGAGATCGAATCCTGGAGCTGGCCTGCGGCACGGGAGAGGACGCCCTCCACCTCGGCCGCCGCGGGGTGCAGGTGCTGGCGACCGACGCCTCCAAAGTCATGATCGAGAAGACCCGGGCCAAGATCGCGGCGGCTGGCCTCGGCGACACCATCGAGGCCCGCCGGCTGGCTATCGAAAACCTTACGTCGCTCTCCGGTTCCTTCGACGGCGCCTTCTCCGATTTCGGCGGCCTCAACTGTGTGATGGATCTCGGTGCCGTGGGCCAGGCTCTGGCGGACCTGCTGCGGCCCGGCGCTGCGGTCGTTCTGTGCGTCATGGGGCCGCTGGTCCCCTGGGAGTGGGCCGGGTTCCTGATCCGGGGGGAGTCCCGGAAGGCCTTCCGCCGGCTGCGGCGCGGGGGTGTCGAATGGCGCGGCATCACCGTGCGCTATCCGTCTCCCGCGGCCCTGCGACGCGCTTTCATTCCCGCCTTCCGGCCCCTGCGGCTGAGCGCCGTGGGGGCGTTGTTGCCGCCTACGGAGTGGGAGGCCTGGGCCGGGCGTCACCCCCGCCTGCTGGCCGCCCTCGCCCGCTGGGAGCGCCGGCTGGAGACCATGCCGCCCTTGCCGTGGCTCGCGGATCATTATCTGCTGGAGCTGGCCCGGCGATGACCGTGCTGGCTCCCCGTCCCCTGCCGGATGCGCGAGAGGCTCCGCCGCTGCCCCGGGTCGATCCCATCCCCCGCCTGCCCATCCTCATCCTTTTCCCCCACAGCCGCTGCAACTGCCGCTGTCTGATGTGCGACATCTGGCGCGAGACGCGGCGCGACGAGCTGACGGCGGCCGACGTCGAGCGCTGGCTTGCCGGTTGGGAGGCGCTGGGAGTCGAGCGCGTGGTGCTCTCCGGCGGCGAAGCGCTGCTCCATTCCCATCTGTGGGAGGTCTGCGGTCTGATCCGCGAAGCCGGCATCGGCATCACCCTCCTGACGACAGGCCTGCTCCTCGCCCGCGATGCCGCGGCACTGGCCCGCGTCTGCGACGACGTCGTCGTCAGCCTCGATGGTCCGCGTGAGGTGCACGACCGCATCCGCAACGTGCCGCGGGCCTACGACCGGCTGGCGGAGGGGATCGCCGCCGTGCGCGCCGCCGGTCCAGGGATCGTCGTCTCCGGTCGCTGTACGGTCCAACGCGCGAGCTTCCACGCGCTGCGGGCCACTGTGCGCGCCGCCCGCGAGCTCGGCCTCGATCGCATCAGCTTCCTCGCCGCCGACGTCACCAGCGAAGCGTTCAACCGTCCGGGAGGCTGGGATGGGGAACGCACCGCCGCCGTCGCCCTCGCCCCGGAGGACCTGCCCGGCCTCGCGGCCGAGCTCGCGGCCCTTTCCCGCGAACACGCCGCGGACTTCGCCAGCGGCTTCATCGCCGAGAGCCCGGAGAAGCTCGAACGCCGTCTGCTGCGCCATTTCACCGCGCTCTTGGGCGAGGGAGATTTCGCGCCTGTCGAGTGCAACGCCCCCTGGGTCTCCGCCGTGGTCGAGGCGGACGGCACGGTACGCCCCTGCTTCTTCCAGCCGCCGATCGGCAACCTGCGACAGACCGGGAGCCTCGCGGCGATCCTCAACTCCGAGGAGGCGATCGCCTGGCGGCAGGGGCTCGACACGGCGCGCGATGCGACCTGCCGGCGCTGCGTCTGCTCGCTCGCGTTGCGGGCGCAGGTACGAGAGGGATCGGCATGAAGCGCCACCGCATCGTCCTCTACAACCCGCGAGCGGTCTTCTACACCCTGCCGCTCGCCCTCCTAGCCGTGGGCTCGCACCTCGACCCCGAGCGCTACGAGGTGGTGATCGTGGACGGCCGCCTGGAAGCCGATCCGGCCGCCGCCGTCCTCGCCCGGCTCGACGGCGCCCTCTGCCTGGGGGTGACGGTGCTGACCGGCGCGCCGATCGCGGACGCGGTGGCGATCTCCCGCGCGGCCAAGGCCCACCGGCCGGACCTGCCCGTGGTCTGGGGCGGCTGGCATCCCTCCATGTTCGGCCGCGAGTGCCTGGAAGAGCCGAGCGTGGACGTGACCGTGCAGGCGCAGGGGGAGGTCACCTTCCACGAGATCTGCGACCGGCTGGCGGCGGGGGAGAGGGTGGCGGATCTCGCCGGCCTCCCCGGCTGCGCGGTGCGGACCGCGGACGGCGCGGCGCTCCAGAGCCCGCCGCGGCCGCTGATGGACCTCAACCGCCTGCGTCCCCACGACTACCGCCTGCTGCCGGTCGAGCGCTACTACGAGCTGAAAGGCAAGCGCCAGCTCGACTACATCTCCTCTCAGGGCTGCGCCTTCCGCTGCACCTTCTGCGCCGATCCGTTCGTCTACAACCGCAAGTGGGTGGGGCTCGCGCCGGAGCGCATGGGCGAGGAGATCGAGGAGCTGTGGCGGCGCTATGGCTTCGACGACCTCTCATTCCAGGACGAAACCTACTTCACCTACGCCCCGCGGGTAGAAGCCGTGGCCGAAGAGCTCCTGCGCCGCCGGCTCCCCATCACCTGGGCGGCGACCTTGCGGGCGGACCAGGGGGACCGGCTGCCCGAGGAGGTGATGGCGAAGTGCCGGCGCTCCGGCCTGCGGCGGGTGATCATCGGCGTCGAATCCGGCTCGCAGGCGACGATCGACCGCATCAAGAAGGACATCAAGCTCGAACAGGTCTTCGCCAGCGCCAGGAAGTGCCTGCGCCACGGCGTGGCCGTGATCTTCCCCTTCATCGTCGGCTTCCCTGGCGAGAGCGACGAGAGCATCCAGGCCTCGCTCGACGTGGCCAAGCGCCTGCGGTCGCTCTCGCCGTCCTTCGAGACGCCGATCTTCTACTTCAAGCCCTACCCCGGCTCGGCCCTCACCGAAGACGCCGTCCGCGACGGCTACGTCCTGCCCCGCACTCTGGACGAATGGGCACGCTTCGACTTCATCGGTTCGGCCGGCCCCTGGGTGAGCCCCGAGAGGCACCGCCTCGTCGAGCGCTTCAAGTTCTACCAGCGCCTCGCCTGGAGCCCCGGCAGCCTCTGGGCCCGCCCCGCCCGCGCCCTCGCCCGCTGGCGTCTGCGGCGGGACTCCTATGGGCTGCCGGTGGAGAAGCTGGTCAGCGACTGGCTCTGGCCGCAGGTGGAGATGTCGTAGCCCTTCCAAGCCCCGTCCGTGTTCGTTCCCGTCCCCTCTTCCCCTCACGATTTCGGTTTCCGGGCCGCCTCGATCCGAGGCTCCGAAAACCCCATCCCCTGGTCGCTCGGAGAAGATTCCTGATCTTTCTGCCGCGCCTCCTCCAGAAGATCCTCGATCTGCCGGCGCGAGGAAGGCAGGAGGCTGGCATCCTCCAGCAGCCTGGGCAGCTCCTTGCGGGCCTCGCGATAGTCCTCAGCTTTGATCAACAAGGCAGCGAAGCTCACCGACAGAATCCCGCGAGTACGGGCTTTGTCGGCAGGAATCTTGACGAGCGCCTGCTTCTCCATCTTGGCGGCCCGGGCAAACAGCCGGTGGGCTTCCGCCGTTTTCGACTGCTGAAGAAGCACGGTCGCTCGGGAGGAGAGCTTCTGAGCCTGTTCGTGCTCGGGATTGATCATCGGGTCTCCTCGACTTCAGCCATGGCGATCCGTCCCGCCGAGAATCCGACGACCACCACCAGCGAAGGACCGCTCGCGCTGCCCCCCGCGACCTGAGCGATCTTTCGCCGCAGCCGGGAGCGAAGCTTCGACTCTCCCGTCTGATCAATCCCGGAGACTTCGAGGCGATAGGCGCTTTCGAGATCCTCGTGCTCCCCGTGCGGAGCCACGTAGAAGTCGGCTCCCGTCCGGGTGTCCGCCCGTGTGATCGCGGTCAGTCCATACTCGGCCTCCACCGCGGCCAGAGATAGCGAGTACGCGCCGTCGCGGGTTGCGTCGTCCCGATTCCCCCATGCGCGGGCTGTCCGGTCCGTGGGAGCCTGCCAGGAGACCTGACGCCTGCAGAGCCCGAAGACCCCGGTCAGGCTCATCTCGATGGGCGACGTGTGATGTCTGGAAAGACAGACGCCCGCGGCTTCGGCGTAGGCGCGACAGAGATCCACCGTCAACCCAGGATGCCGGAGGTGAAGATCGGCAAGGGCGGGCAGTGGCTCCTTCACCGGCACCTCGAGCTCGATTTCCTTCGTTCGCGTCAAACCAGCCTCCTCCTTCGTGTCCACTATACAATGGTTTGACGCGGGTTCCAAAGACAAGGGGCACGCCTACAAGCTCTCCCGCACCGGCTCGCGCAGCGGAATCACCCGCTTCGCCAGCCGCAGCTCCCAGGGATCGTCGTACCGCCCGGACTCGTACCGCCGCCTCGCCAGCCCGCGCAGCAGGGCCTTGCCCCAGGCGGGGGTGCGGTGATCCTGCACGGTGGGGAAGCGGCAGCCGAGGACGGTCGAGAAGTCCTGGATCCGTTGCCGGATCTGCGGGGTGAGCCAGGGGGCGTCCTGGTGGCAGACGTAGCGGATCCAGCGCGGCTCCGTCCACTCCTCGGGTGTGGCCGGCAGGGAGGGCCCCTCAGGGCCATACCGTTTCAGGGTGGGGATGCGGATTGCAGCCGGGTCGCGCTGCGGCGTGGGGCTGTAGAAGTAGAGGATGACCTCGCACTCGGGATGGACGGCCTTCAGCCCTTTGATCAGCTCGAACGTCTTCTCGATCTCCCCTTCCGGGTCCTCCGGACCGCCGAGGACGAAGGAGAGCTCGGGCGTCACCCCGTGGGCGCGGCAGAGGCGCACCGCCTCGAAGGTGTGCTCGACGCGGCTGCCTTTCTTCATCGACCGCAGCACGGAGTCGCTCGCCGCCTCGGCGCCGATGTAGGCCATCTTCAACCGGCTGCGGCGGATCAGCTCCCAGGTCGGAGACATGAATTCCGCCAGCGTATCGGCCCGGGCGTAGCACCACCAGGGCATGGCGAGGCGAGCCAGCGCTTCCAGGACGGGCACGCTCGTCTCCTCGCGATCGAAGAAATTGTTGTCATAGAACTGGGCCGCCGTGGCCCCCCAGCGGTCACGCAGGGTGGTGAGCGCGGCGGTGAGCCGGCCCGGAGTGTCCAGTCGGGTGAGGCCGTTGAACATCGAGACCACACCGCAGAAGGTGCAGCGGTAGCGGCAGCCGATGGCCGCCTGGTGGACGGCGGTGCGCGAGCCCATGAAGCTCGGCCGAAGGTAGCGATCCATGTCCGCGGCCACGCGCTCATAGGGGAGGGGCGGGAAGAGGTCCGGGGATTGAAAGGCGCGGTCCGGATTGTGGCGCACCTCGCCGCGATCCTTCCAGGTGATACCCGTCACGCCGGTCACGGCTGACCCGTCCCGCGCCGACGAGGCAGGAGAGGGGGGACCGGCATCCGGCAGCACAGCCAGCAGCTCGCGTAGCGTCGTCTCCCCCTGGCCGCGCACCACGTAGTCCACGTAGGGTGCGTTGATCGCCGCCTCCGGATACAACGTGGGGAAGTAGCCGCCCCAGGCCACGGGGACGTCCGGATGAGCCTCGCGCACCGCCTGTGCGATCGCGATGGCCGGCGCCACCTGCGGCCCGGGCATGACCGTGATCCCTACCAGCGCGCACGGACCCGACGCCAGCTCGCGCAGGACCGTGCCCCGCGCGTCCGGATCGACGTTGCCGTCCACGATCCGGTACTCGTGCTCCCCCTCCAGGGCCGAGCCGAGAGCGAGGAGCGAGAGCGGCATACGCACCGCTTTGGGCGGGCACATACGGGGATTGACCAGGAGGACTTTCCCCCTCATTCCCTGCCCCTCCGCACCGCATACACGGTAACGACCTCGTTGCCGAAGTCCCGCTGCGTCGCCGTCTCGATCCCGAACCCGCCTTGGCGCAGCGCGCTGAGAAGGGCTTCGCCGTCGCCGTCCGTGGACAAGCAGAGAAGCGCCGTGCCCTGGTCCGCCAGGGCCCCGGGGAGATGGGCGGCGAAGCGTTCCAGCACGTCGGTGCCGCGCCAGGCACGATCGAGGTCGCTCGCCGGCTCGCCGCGAAAGAACGGGGGATTGAACAGCACGAGGTCGAAGCTCTCGCCGGCGACCGGGGAGAAGAGGTCGCCCTGCCGCACGTCGATCCTCTCTTCCTGGCGGTGGAGGAGGGCGTTGATGCGGGCGCAGCGCACGGCCTGGGGATTGACGTCCACCGCCACCGCCCAGAAACCGCGCCGGGCGGCGAACACGGCGCCGACTCCGCTGCCGGTTCCGAGATCGAGGACCCGGATCTCCTCGGAGCGGGTCTGCTCCGGCGGTGTCCAAGACGCCACGGCACGCGCCAGCAGCGTACCGGTACGATAGACCGCCGGATTGAAGACCTCGGGGAGCACCACCAGCGCCACGCCGTCGATCTCCTCCAGCGCGACACGGCCGAGCCGCCGGCGCAGGAAGGGACGCCAGACGACGTAGCCGAGCGAGGAGACCAGGCGCGTTACCGCATTCATGACGAGCCCAAGTCGGCAGGCCAAGCCGATGTGCGTAGGAGTAGAGTCGCGAGGGTCTCAATTCGGCTCGTCGAAGACCGCGGCGACCGAAGCGGCGACGGCGGCTTTCTCCAGCCAGCGCTCCAGCCGTTCCGGGTCCTTCTCGGAGAGAATGCGCTCGCGGTCGGCATCGGGCACCGCAAGGCCGCGAACCCGCAGCACGGTCAGCACAGCGCGCGCCGCCTCCTCGGTGCGTCCCTCGGTGCGCCCCTGCGCGACGTACTTCTTCGCGAAATCACTCTGGTATTCGTAACCCATCAGTACCTCCAAGGCGCGGCGAGCCGCTTCATCCAAGGAATTGTATACGAGGTCGCAGTAGAGCCTGACCCGGTCGTCATCGAGCCCCTGGACCGCGGGCAGCACGGCAGAGGCGATCGTCGCTCCCTGCTCCGTCTTGCCGTGCGCCAGCGCGGAAAGCACCCCCAGCTCGGGCCGCTGAGCTGCTTCCCCAGGGTCCGTCACCACCGGAACGGCCGTGCGGCGCAGCACCGGCGGGCGCAGGACGAAGCCGGGGACACCGGTCTCGATCGGCTCCCTACACCATCCGGCGACCACCGGATCGGGCGCGACCACGAGCAGAGACGCCGGGCAGCCGTGGACAGCCCGCGCGACCGTCACGTAGGCGGGCCAACTGAGACGCTTCTTGGGATCGACCGCCAGTTGGACCTCGACGATGACCACCCGCACGGGGACGTCGCGGTCAAGAAGGACGACGACGACGTCGGCGCGGTATTCGGCAGGCTGGATCTCGGTCAAGTCAGCCGAGGCGATACGGGCTTCGGTGTAGGCCGGAAGCGAGAGGCCGAGCACCTCGACCAGGATCTCGGCGGCGAGCGAGGGGCGGTTCTTGAACAGATCCACGAGGATCTCATGGGCCAGCGAAGGCATGCCGGAGATCTTCGCATGCGGGAAAAAAGAGGTCAAACCCGGAGACGATGGGTCCAGCGTGTGCGTGCTGCCATCGTTTCAAATCATGCTGCAAAAAGTCGTATCCGATCGACTCTTCGGGTTACACCCAAGAGAGGCTTGACATATCAGTCCACAGTGTGCATAATAGGAAGTCAAAGCACAGAAACAGAGATTCCGGAGCCAATCATGGCTTCGGATGAACGAGCCCCGAGGGGCTCGAGAAAGGAGTAGGACGATGTCGACGAAGAAGAACGCAGATGGGACGAAGAAGGCCGCCACGCTGACGCGCCGTCAGGGTCAACAGATCAAGGAGTGGAGGGCGGTCGCGACCGCGACGGCCGCCAACGCCGCCGACCTGCCGGGAGTGGCGGTCCAACTAGCCGCCCTGCTGGAGGTGATCGACGAGGTGGACAAGCTTCTCGCCGAGCAGGCCGCCCTCCGGGCGAGCAAGCAGTTGGCCTCACAGCACCTGAAGGACCTGCTCAACCAGGGCGGGAAGCTCTCCACGGTGCTGAAGGCGATCGCCAGGCAGCATTACGGCCACGGCAACGACAAGCTGGTGGAGTTCGGAATCCAACCGCTCCGCAGCCGCCCCAAGCCGACGGTCGTGCCGCCTTCCGAGGCCGGCACCCCGTCCCCCGTCCCCGCCACCACCCAACCCAGCAGCACGTAGTGTCTTCCCGGGGGCGTGCCGTCAAGGCACGCCCCCTTTTTGTGCCTCCACCTGCCCTTCCGAGGCCCTCGCAACCCGCCGATGCGAGCTCGCAACGGCGCGATGCGTGCACACATCGGTCCGATGTGGCCTCGCAATGCGCCGATGTGAGCTCACAATCTGGCATTGCGACCTCACATCGCGCCGATGTGACCTCACATTGGCCCGATGCGACCTCACATCGGTCCGATGCGACCTCACATCGGAGCGATGCGACCTCACATCGGGCCGTTGAGACCTCACATTGCGCCGTTGCGAGCTCACATCGGGCCGTTGTGAGCTCACATCGTGAGATTGCGACCTCGCAACGCGCCGTTGCGACCTCGCAACGCGCCGTTGCGTCCCCTTCAAGGCTCGGCGGGTCGACCCGTCTCCTGAGCTAGTGAAACCTGAGTGGTCGCGATCCGTAGTCCTGACCTGGGACAGCAGGTCGAGGCAGCGTAAACCGGCTCCGCGGTCGGCGCAAAGGAGACACGCATGGCAACACGCAGCGAGAGGTTCCTGGTGGTCTACTCTGGCGTCCTGACCGTGATCTTCGCGGGTGTGGTGCTGCTCGGTGCCGCACCCGCGAAGCACGCGCGCTTTGATGAGATCGACGTGCAACGCATCAACGTCATCGAGCCCGACGGGACGTTGCGGCTGGTAATCAGCGATCGGGCTCACCTTCCCGGTGTCTACGTGCACGGGAAGGAGAGACCCGCCGAGCGCCCGTACGCCGGCCTCATTTTCCTCAACGACGAGGGTAGCGAGAACGGTGGGCTCATCTTCGGCGGGCACAAGGACGCCAAAGGCGAGGTTGCCGACGCCGGCGGCAGCCTCACATTCGATCGCTACGACGCGAACCAGGAAGTGCAGCTCATGGGGGTCTACGACCACGAAGTGCGGCGGGCGGGGCTCATCATCAGGGACAGCCCGCCAGGAGGGCCAAACCAGCGACGGGTCTTCGTCGGCCGCGGTGACGACGGCATCGCGCAGGTGGCGCTCGCTGATGGTTCCGGGCGCCAGCGTCTGGTCATGAAAGTGACCCCAGAGGGCGCAGCTTCACTCCAGTTCCTGGATGCCGAGGGCAAGGTCGTGCAGGAGTTGCCCGTCGCCGCCAGCCCGCCGCCATCGCACTGACGAACCGACTACCCGGAAGGTCGCCTCCTCTCGGCGCCGCGGGACCCGGCGTGCTGGCGGCAGAGCTTGAGCGCGGCGGGATTACGTGCCACGCGTTCATTCAGCGCCCATAAGGGGCGCTTCCGTCCTGCCCCCGAGATGTGTGCCTGAGGTTGCGCGGCGTCGCCGGAACTCATCACACATCCTCTAGAATTGTCCCGACACAACCCGATCCAGCGAGCCCGCATGCCCCGCTACGACGTCTTCCTCAGTCACGCCAACGCCGACAAGCCGGCCGTGGAGTACCTCGCCCACAAGCTCCGGGACGAGGGGATCGAGCCGTTCCTCGACAAATGGCACCTGATCCCCGGAGAGCCCTGGCAGGAAGCGCTGGAGGAGGCCCTCGACCAGAGCCGCACCTGCGCCGTGTTCCTCGGCAAGACACTCGGCCCCTGGCAGAACGAGGAGATGCGGTCGGCACTGGAAACGCGCGTCCGCGATGGTGGATTCCGGGTGATCCCGGTCCTGCTGACTGGCGGGAGGGAGCCCGGCAAGGAGGATCTTCCCCGCTTCCTCCGCCGCCTCACCTGGGTCGACTTCCGCGACGGCCTCGATGACGCCGCCGCCTTCCGCCGCCTCCTCGCCGGCATTAAGGGCAAACCGCCCGGTCCCGGCTCCGGGGGAAGAGGGGGACCGCATTCCTTATTAGATGGCTACCGCTGCATGGCCCCGGCCCGGGAACCGTTCGTCCAACGTGGCGAATATGTGAAGGTCCGGGACGCCCTGCTTGCCGAAGGGACCGGCAACACCACGACCGTAGGCATCACCACGGCCATCCACGGCGCCGGAGGATTCGGCAAGACTGCTTTGGCCATCGAGCTCTGTTACGACGAGCGGGTCCGCGAGAAGTATCCCGACGGCATCCTCTGGGTCCAGATGCGCGACACCCTGGAGGACGACGGACGCCTGAAGGAGATCCGGGATGTCATCCGTCTATGGACCAAGGAAGAGCCTCCTGGGTTGGAGACCGTCGCCAAGGCAAGAAAGCATCTGATTGAGCTGCTGAACGGCAAGCGGGTGCTTCTGGTGGTCGATGATGTCTGGCGTTCGCAGGACGTCACCCCGTTTCAGGGCCTCGGCCCCAGGGCCACTCTCCTTTTCACGACACGAGACAGCCGAACATTGCGGGGGGAGTCGGTGCAGTTCCATGTGGACGCAATGGAGGTTCCGGAGGCGGTCCGGCTGTTGGGTGCCAGCCTCCCTTCTGGAGCCGAGGCCGAGCTGAAAACCCTCGCGGCGCTCCTCGGCGAATGGCCCCTACTTCTCAAGATCGTCAGCCGGCAGGTGTCGAGCTGGATCAGTAAGGGGCTCGATCTCCGCGAGGCCATCCACCGGGCCGAGAACGCCCTCAAGGCGAGAGGGCTGACGTATTTCGACCCGAAGGATGCGAAGGAGCGCTCCCAAGCTTCTGCCCTGACTCTGGAAGTCAGCCTGGAGCGGCTCTCCCCAGAAGAGCAGAAGCGATTCACCGAGCTGGCGATCTTCCCCGAGGATACGAACGTACCTCTCGCCGTCCTGGAGAAGCTCTGGCAGCTCGATCCGCTCGATGTCGAGGAGTTCGCCTCTCGGCTCTTCGACCTCTCTCTGCTCCGAAACTTTGATCTCCGCTCCGGCACGATCCGCCTCCACGACGTCATCCGCGCCTATCTCCTGAAAAAGGGGGAGAGCCATCTTGCCAAGTGGCACCGGCGCCTCCTCGATGCCTGCCGCCCCGCCAGCGGGCGTTGGCCGGATCTGCCACGAGACGAGAGCTATCTCTGGAATCATCTGGTCCATCATCTGATCGGGGCAGGGCAGAGCGGCCATTGCCGAAGTCTGTTGCTGGATTTCCAGTATCTCCGTTCCAAGCTGACGGCCACGGACGTCAACGCTCTGCTCGCCGACTATGCGGTCTTCGCGGAGAAAGAAACAGAGCTCCGGCTTGTACGAGACGCCCTGCAGCTCTCTGCACATGTCCTCGCCCGGCACCCGAATGAACTCTCAGGACAACTCTTGGGGAGACTCTTGGATCGGCGGGAAATGGGGATCCGCAGCCTCCTCCAAGCGACTGTGAGCTCGGGCACTCCTTGGCTTCGGCCACGAGCACCATGTCTCACCCGCCCTGGCGGTGCGTTGATCAGGATCATCGAGCACCCAGGCAGTCCCAATGCCCTCGCGGTGCTTCCAGAGGGCCGGGTGGTCTCCGGCTCCTCCGACGGGACATTGCGAGTATGGGATGTGGAGGGCGGCCAGACTCTTCAGACCCTTCAAGGGCACTCCGGCGGGGTCAGCGCCGTGGCTGTGTTGGACAGTCGCCGGATGGTCTCCGGCTCCGACGATGGGACGTTGCGGGTGTGGGATGTGAAGAGAGGCCAGACGCTCCAGACCCTCGAAGGGCACTCCAGCGCGGTCTTCGCCGTGGCTGTGTTGGACAGCCGCCGGGTGGTCTCTGCCTCCTCCGGTCGAACGTTGCGGGTGTGGGATGTGGAGAGCGGCCAAACTCTCCAGATCCTTGAAGGGCACCCCTGGATCACCGCCGTGGCGGTGTTGAACGGCCGCCGGGTGATCTCCGGCTCCTCCGACGGGATGTTGCGGGTGTGGGATGTGGAGAGCGGCCAGACTCTCCAGATCCTCGAAGGACACTCCGGCTGGGTCAGCGCCGTGGCTGTGTTGGACAGCTGCCGGGTGGTCTCTGCCTCCTCCGACGGGATGTTGCGGGTGTGGGATATGGAGAGCGGCCAGACTCTCCAGACCCTCGAAGGGCACTTCGGTCGGATCAGCGCGGTGGCGGTGTTGGACAGTCGCCGGGTGGTCTCCGCCTCCGACCGGACATTGCGGGTGTGGGACGTGGAGAGCGGCCAGACTTCCCAGACCCTCGAAGGCCCTTCCAGTTCAATCCACGCCGTGGCGGTGTTAAACACCCGCTGGGTGGTCTCCGCCACTAACGACGAGAAGTTGCGGGTGTGGGATGTGGAGAGTGGCCAGACTCTCCAGACCCTCGAAGGGCACTCCGACGAGGTCAGCGCGGTGGCGGTGTTGGACAGCCGCCGGGTGGTCTCCGCCTCTTGGGACGGGAAGTTGCGGGTGTGGGATGTGGAGAGCGGCCAGACTCTCCAGACCTTCCAAGGGCACTCTAACAGGGTAAACGCGGTGGCGGTGTTGGACAGCCGCCGGTTGGTCTCCGGCTCCGACGATAAGACGTTGCGGGTGTGGGATGTGGAGAGTGGCCAGACTCTCCAGACCCTCCAAGGGCACTCCGTCGGGGTCGGCGCGGTGGCTGTGTTGGACAGCCGCCGGGTAGTCTCCGCCTCTTGGGACGAGACGTTGCGGGTGTGGGATGTGGAGAGCGGCCAGACTCTCCAGACCCTCCAAGGGCACTCCGACATTGTCTACGCCGTGGCGGCGTTGGACAGCCGCCGGTTGGTCTCCGGCTCCAACGATGGGACATTACGGGTGTGGGACGTGGAGAGCGGCCAGACTCTCCAGACCCTCCAAGGACACTCCGACGGGGTCAGCGAAGTGGCTGTGTTGGACAGCCGCCGGGTGGTCTCCGCCTCTTGTTGGGACGGGACATTGCGGGTGTGGGATGTGAAGAGTGGGGAGGTCGAATGCCTGTTTACACTGGATGCGCCGGTGACCGCTGTTGCCGTGATTCCGGACCGCCATGCCATTGTGGCTGGTGACGAATCCGGTCGCGTTCACTTCTTCGACTTCGTCGAGCTTACCGACCAGTCTCACGCATAGCCATTGAACCTCAGAGAATCGAAGCTTCCGGTCTCCACATCGAATTGGACACTGAAGAAATAGGCTCCACCGTCGTCCACGATCGTGGGCTCGTACTTCCAGTAGTCCTCGGCTTTCTGAACCGGCTTTCCGGTGACGGGATCGAGGTGGGAGAATCGCAGGACGTCCTGCACAATGCCGTAGTGGAAGAGATTGACGCAGATCCTCTTCTTTCCGTCTCGGACGATTCCCACATACTGCCGGTAGTACTCGTGGAGGGGCTGATAATCCTCAGGAGTCTTCTGGCGCGCCATGAATGCCGGGAGAAGCTTTTCGAAACGGGCGATATCCGCCGGGCCGGGTTGCCAGAGGGTCAATCCCTC
Organism: Thermoanaerobaculaceae bacterium; assembly: GCA_963712665.1. GTDB lineage: Bacteria > Acidobacteriota > Thermoanaerobaculia > Multivoradales > UBA5704 > DATARR01. Next base: position 129,644 of record CAVQIV010000005.1, read on the forward strand.
GGGCTTTGATTCCCGGCAAATGTAATGCGCGACATCGAGGGCCGCCTTGCCGGTGAGAACAGCCCCGCGAGGAGACTCATCCGGCCGCGGTTTCTCGACCGCGCTCGCAGAAACCGGGATTCCGCCAAAGAGCAGGACCGCAAAGAACAGAGCTCCGAGCTTTTGCCGCAGGTCAGTGGCGTTGGTGGTCATGGATCTCCTCCGAGGAGATTGTAGTGGCGCCATCGGCCAATTGCATACCCACGGCGGCGGCTGGCGCCATCCGGTCGTGCCCGCGCTACGCCGCCGTGCGCCGGATCGCGACCGCTTGCCGGTTGCCGCCCAACAGCGACGCCAGCGACAGGATCACCAGGGTCACCAGGAAGATCACGTAGGCCAGGATCTCGGGCGAGAGTCCCACTACCTGGGCCGGCAGCGCCGGGTCGTGCTGCATGATCGCCGCCTTCATGCCGGTGTAGTGCATGCCGCACACCGCCAGCCCCATCACCAGGGCGCTGGCGACGACCTGCCACTGGCGGGTGGTGTTGAAGACCAGCCACAGGGCGGCGATCGACGCCACCACCGCGATGCCCAGCGAGATCCCCACGATGACCAGGTCGTAATCCAGTTGGGCCTGCATCCGCATCGCAGCCATGCCGGTGTAGTGCATTGCGGCCACCCCCAGCCCCATGGCCGTGCCCCCGCCGGCCAGCCGCCACGGGCTGGTCGGCCCCTTGCCCACCACGTAGATCCCGAGGCCGGTGACAACCACCGCCACCAGCAGCGAGGCCAGGGTGATCGGCACGTCGTAGGCCACCGGCATGCCCATGTCGAAGGCCAGCATGCCGATGAAGTGCATCGACCAGATCGCCCCCGCGCCCATCGCCAGGGCCCCGGCCAAGAGCGAGCGCCACTTCTCGGCGCCGCGGGCTCCGGCGTGCTGGCGGCAGAGCTTGAGCGCGGTGAAGGAGCCCAGGACCGAGATCACGTAGGAGAGGGCGATGAGGAACAGGTTGTAGTGGTGCGGCATCGTGTCCATGACACCTCCCGGCTTCAGGGTTGGAGGTCGACGGCGCGCTCGGCTGCGGCCCGCTCGAGGCAGATGATGAGGTAGCTCCGATGGCTGCGCCAGGTGATCGGGATGACGAAGTTCTTCAGATGGCGGGGAAAAGAGATTTTGTCCGGCCGCCCGAAGAGCACGATCGGAACCGAGATCAGGAACTCGCTGCCGAAGTACTGGCGGGCGTTGCCGGCGATGGTGTTGGCGACCTCGCCCACCAGGTCCTCGTGCTCGGAGAAGCCGACCTCGGTCTCGCCGAAGCGGCGCAGGAGCTCGGTCAGTTGCTCGGCGCCGGAGGTGAAGTACACCGCGCCGCGGTGGCGCCCGGAGATGCCGATCACCCCAGTGAAGTCCAGGGTGACCGAGTCTTCACCCTTGAGGTACGGTAGATCGACCGCCGCCGGCTCGCCGGTGACGCGTTCGAAATAGCGCACCACGCCGTCGATGAAGACCTTGATCTCCTCGTCGCTCATCGCTCCTCCAAGGCCTCAGGTCCCGGCGACCAGGTTGGCGAGCGCCAGGTTGAGGTCCTCGGGCGAGAACGGCTTGACCACGTACTCGTTGGCGCCCCGTTCCACCGCCTCGATGGCGGTCTCGGCGTCGCCAAGGGCCGAGATCACCATCAGGCGGGTGTCCGGCTTCAGGGCCATCATCTTGGAGATGCAGGTCAGGCCGTCCATCTCGGGCATGGTCAGGTCCATGGTGACGAACTCCGGGCGGTAGCGCTCGAACAGCTCCAGCGCCTCGCGGCCGTTGGCGGCCTGGTAGATCTCGGTCACCCGGTTCGAGAAGATGTGCCGCTCGATGCTCCGCCGGACGGTGCTCGAATCGTCGACGATCAATAAACTGCCGCTGGTCCCCCGCACGGTTCTAACCCCCATTTGGCAGCACGATGTTGAACTGGCAGAACTGGCCCCTCTGCTGCCGTAGCGAGATCTGCCCACCCAGCCTGGCCAGTGCGTCGCGCACGGCGCTCATGCCGACGCCGCGCCCGGCGTCTTCGGTCGCCTGGTCGGCGGTGGAGAAGCCGGGATGGAAGATCATCTGGTCGAGCGCGGCCGGTTTCCATCGATTCTGCCCGCGGTCGATCAGTGGCTCCAGGATAGAGGGCTCGCCCTTGGCCAGCTCCTGCACCCGCTCGATCACCCGCTTGTAGTCGATACCCCGGCCGTCGTCCTTGAACAGGAATTCGAGGTTGCCATTGTTCTGCCGGGCCGCCACCACGATATGCCCCTCCTCCGGCTTGCCCGCCACCTGCCGCTCGGCCGGGGTCTCGATGCCGTGGACGATCGAGTTGCGGACCAACTGGGCCATGACGTTGCGGAGCGCGCTCTTGTACTTGAACGGGATCGCCAGGTCGCCGGGAGCATGGAACGCCACCACGACCTTCTTTCCCGACTTCTCCGCCAGGTCGTCGACGAAGCGGGTCACCAGCGCCGAGAGCATCTCGGTGTCGCTGGCGCTGGTGGGTGCCTTGAGGCTGCGCTGGGTCTCGGCGAAGCGGGCCAACACGTCGCGGATCTCGGCCAGGCTGTCAACCATCTCCGACAGCTCGAGCACGATCGGGACGAAGTCGCTGCCGTCCAGGAGGATCCGGCCCCGGAGCGCGGCCAGCTTCTCCTCGAAGCGGTTGGCGGCGGCGGCGAAGTAGTCGATGCGCAGCATCGCCGCCGTGCCCTTGATGGTGTGGACGCTCTTGAAGATGTCGTCCGCCAGGTGGCGGTAGTAGGTGTTGCGATCGGGGATCGAGAGCAACGCCGACCGGCCCTCGCGCAGCAGCGTGTTGATGGTCTCGAGCTCGGTGTGGGCGTCCTCGATGAACTCGCGCAGCATCTGGGGCTCGACGTGCATCACCGACAGCAGCAGCTCGGCCTGGCGCTCCATGCGCTGCTGTGACTCCTTGAGCTGCAGCGCCAGCAGCGCCCGGGCGGTGACGTCGGCCACCGTCACCATCGCGTGGCGGATCTCGCCGCCCTCGCGGATGCGCTCGAAGGTGAAGGTGAGGAACTTCTGCTCCAATTGCCCGCTGCGGTTGGGGAACGAGGCCTCGACCTCCTTCAAGGGATTGATCTTGGCGATCACGCTATCGGTCTTGGCCGGGTTGAACAGCAGGCGCAGGAAGCGGGCGGTGAGCTCGTGGGTGCGCTCGGGGGTGATACGGCGGATCAGGTCGAGGAAATCAGCCCCCGCCAGCTCCTCCTGGCTGAAGATCTGCCGCGTCGCGGCCGAGTATTTGGCCTCGATCGCGAGCTCGGGGGTGAGCAGGAACAGGCCCTCGCGCACCGCCCCCATGATGGTGTCGGTGAGGCCCAGCGAGCGCCCGAGCTCGACGTTGGCCTGCTTCAGGCCGGCAGTGTTGGCCGCCAACTGGTCGACCATCTGGTTGAACGAGTCCGCCAGCACCGCGATCTCGTCCCGCCCCGGCATGCTGACCCGCACGTCGAGCTCGCCGTCGCGCACCAGGGTGGCGGCCTCGGCCAGGGTGGTGACGGGCGTGATCCAGCGGCGGGAGAGAAAGAGATAGGAGGGCAGCAGCACGGCGAGCAGGATGCCGGAGATCAGCAACAGCAGCGAGCGGGAGATGCGGCCGGCAGCCTGCTCCAGCTCACCCTTGGGCGAGACCTGGATCAGCTTCCAGTCGGTCTCGGGCACCGGGAAGACGAGGGCCAGGGAAGGCCCCCCGTTGAGCAGATCGGCCGGCGATTCGACTCGGACAGGGACACGGACCGGGACGTGGACCGGCGCCGCCGCTCCACCGCTCGCCTGCAGCCGCCTGAGGGCGTCCACGATCGGCCGGAAACCGGGATGGCGATCCGCCACCTCGCCGGCGGTGAGCGTCGCACCGGCCACCTCGGCCCCGCCTCGGCTCGGCAACCCCACCAGCTCGGGCCGGGGAAAGGAGAGGAACCGTTGATCGCGATCGAGCAGGAAGGCGTAGCCGCTGGCCTCGCCCTGCCACGCCTGGGAGAGACGCTGCAGGTTGGTCGGATCGAGGGATTTCCCGCCGGCGCCGCCGGCGAGCCATCGTCGCACCTCCTCCACTCTTCGCCTACCGGCCTCCTCCAGCTTGCCGGCGGATTGCTCTGCGACCTGCTGCCGGCCATAGGTGTTCATGACCAGCGCGATGCCCATGAAGACCAGGGAGAACAGCGCCAGGAGCCCGACCACTCCCTGCCACGCCAAGCTCCCCAGCCGCGGCCCGCGGCGGCTGGCCGCGGGCCGCCGTTGAGCCGCCACGGCCGCCGCCGGTGCTTCACCAGCAGAAGGCGTTTCGACCTCGTTCAAGCTTCGGAGTCTCCTTGCGAGGGTGCCAATATCTCATGCTTCAACCCGGCCACCCGTTCGATCTCGACACGCAGAGTTGCTTCTCACCAGGGGGCGGCGCGGGGTGAAGGCGGGGCCAGATGGATTTCTACAGGCTAACCCGCCGGGACGGGAGCCGGGTAGGAGGGAATTACCTCAGCCGGCATGGGGAAAATCTCTCAGGGCAGCACATCCACCATTCTCTACGATCTCCCGCGCGGCAGCGTGATCGTGAGCTCCGCCCCCCTCCCGCTCCGGTTCGCGGCTTCGATCCGTCCGCCGTGCGCTTCTACGATCCGCTTGCAGATGCTCAGACCCAGGCCGTACCCGCCGCTCTTCTTGGAGCGCGAGCGGTCGACGCGGAAGAAGGGCTCGAAGAGATTGTGGAGGTCTTCGGCGGGAAGCCCCGGGCCGTCGTCGGCAACGACCAGGGTCACCGCTTCTTCGTCCGTCTTCACCACGACCTCGACCGGCCGGCTGTCGGCCAACGAATACTTGAACGCGTTCTCCAGGAGGTTTCGGAGAACGATCCGGATCTTCTCTCCATCCACCTCCGCCCAGATCTCCGGCGCCGCCGCGACGAAGTGGACCCCGGGCGGCCGATCCTGGAACCCCTCGGCAACCTGCCGCAGAAGAGGCACCAGGTCCAGCCTCTCCTTGCGAACCCCCGGCCCCCGCGCAGCCTCTCGAGCTCCAGCAGCTCGGCGATCATGGCCTCCATCTCGGCCACGTCGGCTTCGATCCGGCGCCGCTTGTCCCCTTCCGGCAGGAGGGCGAGCGCCACCTTGACGCGCGTCAGCGGGCTGCGCAGCTCGTGGCTCACGTCGAGCAGGAGCTGATCGCGGGCGCGAAGCATCTCCGAGATCCGGCCGACCATCTGATTGAAGGCCTCGGCGAGCGCGCCGATTTCGTCCCGCATCCGGCTCGGCACGGTGACGTCGAGCTCGCCTTCGCTCAGCCGCGCGACCCCTTCGTGGAGCGCCCGCAGGGGGCGTAGCGAGCGGCGCAGGACGAGGTACGCCAGCAGGACGATCCATGCCATCACGATGTGGAGCAGCCACAGGAGGTGCGAGTGCGCCCGGCGCATCCTGCGGCCGAGACTCCCAGTAGATCAGATACGTACCACCCTGGGGAGCGGGGGCGATCGTGAGGTCATGGCGCCAGGGCGATTGTTTGACCTCGGAGAGGTGGGGGAGGCCGGACGTCGTCTCCCAGGTCCCGCCCGGGCCCTCGTAGCGCATCTCCAGACCCAGGCGATTCGCAATCTCCCTGGCCCGGGCCTCGTCGGGCGAGGTCAAGGCCAGGGCGCGGGCATACTCGGCCACCAGACTCCGGGACATCGAGAGGCTCGGGCCGAGGATGGAGTAGAAGAAGCCGCCGACGAAGAGGACGAGGCTGATGGCCGTGGTCACCATGATGGCCAGTTGCCGGACGAAGATCGACCGGTACCAGGCCACGGGGCGCGAGGCCTTACTCATCCGTCCGCCGCTCCCGCCGATGAACCTGTAGCCGGTGCCGCGCACCGTCCGGATGTACCGGGGGCGCCGGGCGTCGTCGCCGAGCTTCTGCCGCAGCCGGCTGACGAGCACGTCGACCGAGCGGTCGTAGGCCTCCCAGTCGACGCCGCGGGTCTCGTCCAGGATGCGCTCGCGGCGTCAGCACCCGGCCGCGGCTCCGCGCGCAGCAGGCCGAGCAGCGCGAACTCCGCGGTGGTCAGGGCAGCTGGCGCCCGTCGAGGCTGGCGGAGCAGGCCGTCCAGTTGATCTCCAGCGGTCCGACGCGCAGGCTCTCCTCGGCTTCGCGGCGGCGCCCCGCCGCCGCGCAGCACCGCCTGGATGCGCGCCACCAGCTCGCGCGGCTCGAAGGGCTTGGGCAGGTAGTCGTCGGCGCCCAGCTCCAGGCCGACGATGCGGTCCATCACGTCGCCGCGCGCGGTGAGCATCACGATCGGCACCCGGCTGGTCTCGCGGATCTTGCGGCAGACCGCGAAGCCGTCCATGCCGGGCAGCATCAGGTCGAGGACCACGATGTCCGGCGGATCGCCCGGATCGCCCGCAGCCCCTCCTCCGGATGCGTCACGGCGCGTGACGGTGAAGCCGAAGCCGCCCGAGGTACTCGGTGAGGAGCTCGCCCAGGGCCTCGTCGTCGTCGATGACGAGCACGCGCGTGCCGGTCATGATGGCTCCATGATCTCTCATCTTTGCCTCAAGGCGCCCCACCCAAGACCCTCACCCCTGCCCCTCTCCCGCCCCCTCGCCACCCCCCTCACCGGGAGAGGGGAAAAGTTTGTCTGAATTTGTTCCCCGACTAACCTCTCCCTCTTCTCCCGATGAGGGGGGTGCGGAGGGGGCGGGAGAAGAGGGCCGGGGTGATGAGGGTCACTCCGTGCCGAGGGCGCGGATGGGCGGCAGCCGGGAGGCCCGGCGGGCCGGCACGGCGCCGAAGCCGAGCCCGGTCACCAACGCCATGGCGAGCGAAGCGAGCAGCGCGCCGGCCGGCACCGCGACCTTCCAGGACGTCCCCAAGGCGAGGCCCACGGTGCCGAGCGCCGCGAGGGCCACCCCGGCGAGCCAGCCGCCGAGCGCCAGGGGCGCGGCCTCGGCCAGGAACTGCACCAGGACGTCCCGCGGCCGGGCGCCGACCGCCAGCCGCAGGCCGATCTCGCCGGTGCGCTCCTTCACCGAGAGGAGCATGAGGGCGAGGATCCCCGCGCCGCCGACGAGCAGGGCGAGCGCCGAGAGCCCGGCGATGAAGAGTGTGAGGGTGCCCACCGTCTCCCGCTGCGAGGCCAGGAGCTTGGCCTTGTCCTGGACGGCGAAGTCGTCCGCCGGGGCGTCTCCCCGCAGCCGGTGGCGTTGGCGCAGGAGCGCGCCGATCTCGCCTGCGCTGCATCCATTCGGCTTCGCCGGTTGGATTCGCGGACGGTGACGAAGACCGTGCTGAGGTACGCGACGTTGAACACCCGGCGCAGGGCGGTGCGGATGGGGATGACGATCGTATTGTCCTCGTCGGAGCCGTCGGCCAGGACGCCCTTGGCCTCCAGCACGCCGACGATCTCGAAGGGGATACCCCGCAGGCGGAGGTCGCGGCCGATCAGAGCGTCCGCGGGCTCGTCGGCGAACAGCCGCTCGGCGACCCGGGCGCCGAGCACGGCCACCCGCCGGGCGCCGGCCTCCTCCTCCGCGTCGAAGAAGCGCCCGGCGCCGAGGCGGAAGCGGCGGACGCTCGGGAAGGCCCGGGTGGCGCCGAGGACGGTGGCGGTCACCGAGCCGCCGCCGGCCTTCACCCGCAGGCGCGCCCTCCACGCCGGGCATCGCCTCGTCCACGGCGTCCAGCTCGGTGAGGGCCGCGGCGTCCGCCGGGGTCAGGGTGGTGACGAGGCCGCGCATCTCCTTGCGGGCGACCAGGCGCTTCGCCGGCGCCGGCCGCACCACCAGGAGGTTGGTGCCCATCGCCTCCAGGCTGCGGCTCACCTCCCGCTCGGCCCCCGCGCCGAGGGCGCCGGTCAAGAGGACGGCGGCGACGCCGATCGCGACACCGCAGAGGGCGAGACCGGCCCGCAGCCGATGGGCCACGAGCGCCCGCAACGCCGGCCGGAGAGCGCGGGCGAGCCTCATCGCCGAGCCTCATCGCAGAGCGTCGGCCGGCTCCAACCGGGCGGCGCGCCGGGCCGGAACGACGCCCGCGAGGAGGCCGGTCAGGGCCGAAGCGCCGAGCCCCAGGAGGATGGCCTGCCAGGAGAAGACGCCGCCGAGGGTCAACCGGTGCGCCGCCCATTGGGCGAGGGCCGAACCGGCGACGAGCCCGAGGACGCCGCCGCCGAGCGAGGTCACGGCGGTCTCGAGGAGGAACTGGAGTCGGACGTCCCTGGGCCGGGCGCCCACCGCCCGGCGCAGGCCGATCTCGCCCACCCGCGCGCTCACCGACGCCAGCATCAGGCTCGCCGCCACGGCGCCGCCGACCGACGAGCGAGACCGCCGCCACCAGGGGCAGGAAGACGAAGAGCACGCGCTCGACCTGGCCGACCATCTTCTGCACCTGCGTGGCGGTGATGAGCGTGAAGTCGTCCGGCTGGCCGGGTGCCAGGGCATGGCGCTCGCGCAGCAGGGCCTTCAACGCCTTCGCCGTCTCCTCGACCCGCGCCGGGTCGCGCACCAGGAGCTTGGCGCCGCTGATCGTGTCGACGTTCATCACCCGGCGCTGGAGGGTCGTGAGAGGGACGACGATCTCGGCGTCGCGATCCATGCCGTGGGCGTCGGTGCCGAACGGCTCGAGCAGGCCGACGACGCGGAAACGGACCGAGCCGATCTGGATCTCGCCCCCAGCGGGTCCTCGATGCCGAACAGAGTCGCGCGCCACCGCCTCGCCGATCAGGGCGACCCGCGCCGAGCCGGCCACCGCCGCGGCGTCGAAGGGCTCCCCTTGGACGACGCCGCGGTTCCAGACCCGCTCGAAGCGCTCGGACGTGCCGAGGATTCTCGCGGTCGTCGTGGCGCCGGCGCGCGCGGACCGGCTCGCCCGTGAGCCCCTGCTGCGGGTCCCAGGCTTCGACCTCGGGGAGCTGGCGAACGAGACGCCGCGACCTCGTCGAGGGTGAGGCGGGCGGCCCCGGGACGCGGGCCGCCGATGATCCGGCCGCCGCCCGTGACCAGCAGGATCGAGGAGCCGCCGAAGAGCTGGCGGACGGTCGCGAGCATCTTCCGCTCGCCCCTTGCCGACCGAGAGCACCAGCGTCAGCGCGGTGACGCCCACCAGGCTGCCCAGCATCAGGACGGCGGAGCGGAACTTGAAACGGCGAGGGCCTTGAAGCTGTGGGCGATCAGGCGCGCGGTCGTGCGGCTCATGCTGCCTCCTGGGCGGCGAGAAGCGCCGGTTCAGCCGGAGCGGCGGTTCGCCCGTCGCTCTGCGATGGTCCGAGATCGAGCGCCCCATCTCGAACCGGCAGATGCGGTCGCAGTGGGCGGCGAGGTCCGGGTCGTGGGTGACGAGGACGATCGTCCGGCCGGCGGCGTGGAGCGTGTCGAAGATGGCCATGATCTCGTCCGGCCGACTGCTCGTCGAGGTTGCCGGTCGGCTCGTCGGCGAGGAGCAGGTCGGGCTCGTTGACCAGGGCGCGGGCGATCGCCACCCGCTGCTGCTGGCCCCCCGGACAGCTCGGACGGCTTGTGGTCGACGCGGTCGGCGAGCCCGACGGCTCGAGGGCGCGGCGGCCCAGGCCGGCGATCGAGGCGCGGTCCGAGTAGAGGAGCGGCAGCTCCACGTTCTCGAGGGCGCTCGTGCGCGGCAGCAGGTGGAAGGATTGGAAGACGAAGCCGATCCGCCGGTTGCGCAGGCGGGCCTGGGCGTCGATCCCGAGGCTGCGAGACGTCCTCGCCGTCGAGCAGGTAGCGCCCGGCGTCCGGCCGGTCGAGCAGGCCGAGGACGTTCATCAGCGTCGACTTCCCCGACCCGGAGGCGCCGACGATGGCCAGGAACTCGCCGCGCTCGATGCGCAGCGAGACCTCACGCAGCGCCCGCACCGGCGCGCGCCCCCGGGCGATAGTAGGTTCGTTCGATCCCTTCGAGCTCGATCATGGGCCCGCGTTCTCCTTTCCTTCGGTTTTCGTCTCGCCGACCAGCACTTCGTCGCCCTCGCGCAGGCCGTCGGCGATCTCCCAGAAGCTCTCGTCCTGGCCGCCGGTCCTCACCCAGCGCCGCTCGGTCCCATTGGCTCCATTGGCCCCATTGGCTCCATTACCGCGCCGGAGGAGCACGTACTGCCGCCCCCCCTCGCGGCGCACGGCCCGCCGAGGCACAGCGAGCACGCCGCGCCGGGTCTCCAGGGCGATCCGCACCGTCGCCGTCATCTCCGGTCGCAGCGTGTGCCCGGGGGGAGCCTGGAAGCGGACGACCGTGACGTAGTTGACGACGTTGTCCCGGATCTCGGCCTGCGGATAGACGGCGACCACCTCGCCCGCAAACTCCTGGCCGGGATAGGTGTCGACGGTGAAGCTCGCCTTCTGGCCGGCGCGGATGCGGCCGATGTCGGTCTCGTCCACATAGGCGCGGACCTCCAGGCGGTCGAGGTCGAGGAGAGTGACGAACGTGGGCGAAGCGAAGCTCGCAGCCACCGTCTCGCCCTCCTCGGTCGAGATCGAGGCGACGACGCCGGCGATGGGCGCGGTGAGCTTCGCGTAGCCGAGCTGAGTGACGGCGAGGTCGAGATTGGCCTCCGCCTGCCGGAGCTGCTCCGCGGCGACCGCGGAGGCCCGCTCGGTGAGATCGAGCTCGCTCCGCGGGAGGAGCTGCGCCGCCGCCAGCTCCCGCTTGCGCCGCAGATCGGCCTCCGCATAGGAGAGATCGGCCCGCGCCGAGGCCACGGCCGCCGCCGCCTGCGCCCGCCGGGCCTCGAGCTCGCCGGTCTCGATCTCGGCCAGGAGCTGCCCCTTCTTGACGGTATCGCCGATCCGCACGAGGAGCCGGCGGACCACCCCCGAGGCGCGGGATCCCACCCGGACCTCCGCCCCGACGCGAGGCTTGATGACGCCGGTGGCGGTGACCACCCGCTCGAGATCGCGCCGGACGACCCGCGCCACCTCGGCGCCGCGGAGGGGGTCCTCGCTCCGTGGCGCCATCCGCATGAAGAGGATGACCGCCAGGGCGAGGGCGGCGGCGGTCAGGGCGATGAGGGCGAATTTCTTCATGGGACGGGCCTCGTCTCGGGCACCGTCGACTCTGAGCCCTGGGCGTTTCTCGGGAATGTCGGGAATGTAACGGATTGCAACGGCGGTCTTCTGCGCGCGAAACGTGAAGGACCTTCGCGGACCAGGAATGGGGGGACGGAGCGGAGTGGGACATGCGCTAGACTCAGGTTCGGGGAGGAAAACATCCATGCGCAGAACGTTCACCTTGGAGTACTGGCAGGACGAGGACTGGTACGTCGGGCAGCTCCGGGAAGTCCCCGGCGTCTTCAGCCAGGGAGAGACCCTGACAGAGCTGGAGGAGAACATCCGCGACGCCTTCGAGCTGGTGCTTGAAGATTCAGGGAAGCCGGTGTTCCGGACCGTGCAGCAGAAGGAGATCGAGGTAGAGGTTTGAAGCTCGGCCCGAGGCGCGAGAGCCCACCCGGACCTCCGCGCCAACCCGCGGCTTGATGACGCCGGTGGCGGTGACCACCCGTTCGAGATCACGCCGGGCGACCCGCACGACCTCGGCGCCGCGCAGAGGATCCTCGCGCCGCGGCGCCATCCGCATCAGCAGGATGACCGTCAGGGCGAGGGCCGCGGCGGTCAGGGCGATGACGGTGAATTTCTTCATGGGACGGGCCTCTCCTCAGGCACCGTCGACTCTGAGCCCTGGGCGTTTCTCGGGAATGTCGGGAATGTAACGGATTGCAACGGCGGGGCTTGCCGGCCCCTCATCGAAGGCTTCGAGACCCCCTACGTCGGAGCTCTTGGCCTCCTTCCATTTTTCAATTCAGATCCTGAAGATCATGAGCCGCGCCGCTCTCACACTTCACTTCCACAATGATGAGCCGCTCCGCAACCTTGAAAGGGCCGCTGAGGCGCTCGGAGTCGAGTCTCCATCGATGACCTCGCCGAAGTCGCGAGGGGAGGGTGTGTCATTCACCTCGTGCCCCCTTGGCGCTTCACTGGTCGGCACGAAGCAGTTCGAACAAGATCCGCGAAACTGAGAGCCCAAACCCCTCAAAGCTTGTCTCCGTCTGTCTTTCCGCTCGGCATGCCGCGAGCCAGCTCTCAAAGCTATCGGGTGCATCAGGAATATTGGTTCCATCGAAAACTCGGGCGATTCGCCCACCGCGAACTTCAAAGGCATTCGCGGCGTTCCATTCTGGACAGTAGATCTGGCAGTCGCGAAAGGTCAGGACGAGGCCGCTCTCCGCACGCCGGACTGAGTTAAAGAAGTTGAAGGTAGGCGCGAAGCCTCCGTGGAACCACCGAAGGCGTACATCCAGATCTGCCGCGAGAAGCCGGGCCTCCAATTGTAAACTGCTAGCGAAGCATTCCGGCATGCGTTCTTCTACTTGAACGACGCGCGCCTCCTTGGCGTCACCAAGTCCAAACGCCAAAATCGGTAACGCTAGCAGGTGGCTTCCCATGTCACCTATTGGACCGGTGCCAAGGCCGCGGTAGGCCCTCCAACCCATGGGATGCACAGCTTGCATTTTGACTTGTGGAAGCGCCGCCGCCCAATATCGCCACGCGATATCCTGTTCAGATTGCGCAGCAACGGAAAGCCGCGCTGCACTCGGTCTCCAGTGCTCGCCAGGCCGGTCAGTCCAGGCGACGACCTCTTCTAACGATGCCCGATCCAACTTGCGCAGGTACTCCAGTAGATACCGAAAGCGCCCAGAATAGACCCCCTGACAGCCTAGGCAAGTGACGCATTTCGAGCCGGCAAGCGCTTGCTGAATTTCCTCGAGGCCGACCGCGTCAATAGTAAGCGGTTTTTCGCAGTAGCAATTCTTGCCAGCCATGATAGCCCGACGAACTATCGCGGAGTGAGCGTGGTCCGGAACGCTGACCACGACGGCATCGAAGTCCTCAACCGCCGCAAACAGGCCATCGCATGAATCAAATCGCCGGGCCTCGGGATAGGTGGCCGCCGCGCGAGCGAGTGCGACCCGATCGATATCGCACAGCGCCGCGATCCTGCCTATCCTCGCTGCTGCCCGAACATTGAACCAACCCTGGCCCCCGACACCTATACAAGCAATCCGAGAAGGATCCAAGTCTGGCCTCTAAACTTCCAAGAAATCAACCATAAATCTTCAAACCGGATGCGTCTGCCCCTGCTTGGATAGTGACCGTCCCCACGATGTGCCCGACCGATAGGCCGTTAGCGTAGAGCTTGGAGATGACACTTGCGGCTCCGGAGGCGCTAGAATAGATCCCGGTACCACCCACGAATGTGACACCCACTCGGGCCACGATGAAGTCTTGTCCTGGAACGGGCGGATCCGTCTGACCGAGAAGTGTGGCCTTGATCAGATCATGCGTAGCCACCGCCAGGAATCGTGCCGTCCCAGTGATCTTACCTACCGGATCAACCCTCCAATTGACCGTGTTCACTTCGAAGTCATTCTGCCTCGACGCAGTCGGCTTGACACCCAAATCCAGGAGATGAATGTTGGTGGTATCGACAGTAGCCGCCCTTTGAACCGATCCAAAGACCTGATCGCCTTGTTCTTCGCCGAGCAGTTCGAATGGTCCCTTGTAGGTGTCATCTAGCTTGATATCCATCGTTTTCTCCTTTGTTTGGAAGCGCCGACTAAACTCCGAGCCGCAGGCTCTACGGCGCCGTTTCGCTCACTTCAGCGTCCGAAAACCTTGAAGTCTGACAGCCATCTCCTTCCGCCTGGCAGCCGTGCACTCACAACCAGGCCTCGCGGTCGTTCATCCTGCTAGTTCGAAGCCTCGCAAATTCCAGACACCCAAACGTCAAGGGACTCATCCACCGAGATCACCTGCAATTCGGCGCCTGAAGCGTGTTCGGTAATGGCACAATAACATGGGGTCGACCCCGTTTTCCCGCTAGCAGTACCGGCCTCGAATTCGATGAACCATAAGCGCGAGGCACCTAGCTGAGCCGACTCGATATTGCAGTCGGTCCCTTCAAAGCGTCTCTCACCAATCGTCAACTCCACCATCGTGCGTCCGGCGCCGCTCTGATTCGTCTTGAGCGATGCTGACGTAGCGCGCTCTCCGCGGCGATGAAGCCGAGATACGAATGCGAGATTCAAAGAGCATTTCAGAAATGATGATGATTGAAGAGCTAAAATGTTTATGAAGGGCCTGAGAAGGGAGCCTTCACCGATCCTAGTCGTTCCTCGGCCAGGAAGAGGAAACGCATAGCCTGCGGGATACGGAATATTTAGCTCTCCCTCTAGTCGAAACACTAAGTGGCCGACTTCCGTGGTCGCGAATTGCCCGCTGCATAAGTAGGCAAACGAATCTGTGGGCGTGCGTGGCTCCACGCTCAGAAGGGATCCCATCAGATTTTGGAACAGATACTTGCGCAAGACTAGCGGGTCGCAGACACCAGTTTTCAAGTTCACAACTCCGATCGATGGTTTGTACGGATCGCTGCAAAGGCTCAGGTTTTCCTGAAGATATTGCACGCGCGGAAATCGTAAGATACCCTTAAGGCCAACAAGGCCCTCGCTAGTACCCGGAGGCAAAAGGGTGAGCAGCTTCTTGAACTTTTGGCGAAACACCTGAGAAGGAGGATCAAGACGCAGCACAAACGGTATGTGCGATTCCACCACCGCCCCAAACTGCACTGCTATAGATCCAAACAGAGGGCTGTGCGCGAGAGCGCCTCCCCCCAGCTCTTTAGACTGCAAATCAAAGTCGTCTCCAAAATTTGTATCGGTTGGCAGGCACCGCAATGTCACTGATCGATTCGCGAAGTCACCGAGGCCTCTGAGATGGGATGAAAATCGGACGAAACAAGCCATCTTTCGAGCGGTTCGAAACGGTGAAAGCGCGTCGGCTATTGCTACGCCCGCTCCGACGCGAAGGGCCGGAGCTTGCTCCACATGGGGACCGTGCGCGATCAGCAATAGGTAGGGATGAAGCGATGAGTTGGCAGCTCCAAATCGCATCCCGCACGGACCAATCGTCTCTGATGCAGGAAATGTCAGTGGGTGCAACTCGGAGCCCCTCCCCAGTGGTAGGAATTGCTCAGCTACTATGCCTAGTTCGAGCCGACTGCTCACAGGGTCGATCGTTAACCAACCGATGACGTGGCCGCCGTGGGGCAACCCGGGGAACAACAGTGGCGGAGCAACTAGCCCTGAGTTCTCCCGAAGGAGCTTTTCTATGGCGGAGTTTGCGAAGGTAACGTTGTAGTGAAAATCGCGAATCTTGCCGGACCGCAAATCTATGCGGCCACGGGATCGCGGGTGAGAGTCACGAACAATGTTACCAGCCACTTTTAGTGAATATCCATTTGGCGCCACGAGAACGCTGTCCCCACCCTGTAGACCATCCCCTTGTTCCAATTCAAAGTCCACCCAGTCACTAGTGCGGTTAAATAACCTAAGCGTCACAGTGCCCGCAAGGGAGGACGCGGTTAACGCATATCCATCCAGGAGCGGAACGCCAGACCAACCGAAAGGAGGTAACCAGTCATCAAGCGACGATTCGTCTGGCACATCAACCACATTGATGCAGTCGCCGAAGTACGAGCGCGACGACACGACTTCGAAGGCGATGCTTGTCTCAAGCAGGAGCATAGCAACGTCGCGTTCATGGGGAGCGAGACCGCTGGGTGGCACTCCCGCGATTGGTTCGAGTCCCGACCGAACTCTCAGCGGATCAAAGAGCTTCCCTTGATAGAACGATTGAATTGGCGTTTCTACACCTGGCACATAATGCTCACTGCGCGAGCCCAGCATCTTGCGAATGACGCTGCGGGCGCGCGCCGTTGCGAAGTGCTTTATGTAGTGGACTTTTCGCATCGACGTTCACGAACCTCAATGCCGCGGTGAGCCCATACCCCTCTCCGATCCAGTTTCGGAACGGCTTCCGCCCTGAACTTTATCGCCACACCACTTCCACCGACGAAGGCTCCAGAGGCAGTGTAGTCCGTGAGTGGTTGCGCCCATCCGACGCTCATTGTATCCATTTCGCATAGCGAGGTTCTGGGAGCAGTGAACATCCCGCTGGCGGGACTCGCGAGAGGACATCTCCGTGGTTGGCTCTTGTCATGGGGGTGTCGTTCTCCGGGCGCTGGCAGGGCGCCCTTCACTCATCGTGTGTCCTCAGTTTGCGCCGAGTGGCAACTCTTCGTCAAGCAGGCAGGCAGCGCGGCGATCATCAAGACGCCGGTGGCGTGTAGAGCCGATGTTACGGAAGGGCCTCGCCGTCTTCGAGGCGGTTCCTTCCTTCGATCGGGGATGGCGGCTCCTCGTTGTTCGTCATCCGCGATGGGACCTGACGACCCACTCCAAAGGTTCTCGCGTCGCAAGCCCACGGCCCTGCTGCCTTCGCCCACGTTCAGCGGTCCACCTCGGTCCCCCCCGGCCCTCTGACGTCACAGGGCCTCACCAATCTGACCGCGCTCACCCGCCTGATCGGCTACGTCCGCTTCTTCCACCCCAGCGACCAGGTCGCTGGGCTTGCCAACGCCGATTGGGATGCCCTGGCGATGGCTGGCGTCGAGCGGGTCGAGGCGGCCCGCGACCCGCGTGAGCTCGCCGCGGCTCTCTCCGACCCTCTCGCCGGGATCGCTCCGACCGTCCGAGTGCTGCCGTTGTCTCCGTCGGCCAGTTCGGCGGCCGAGCTTCCCCAGGACGCGGGCGACGGCGGCGTGGTCCGCTATCCCTCCAGTCGCTGAAGTCCAAAATATTGTATTTTTCAATCTGCAACCCGTAGACTCTCAGGCCAGAATAAGGAGCCAGGGCATTCTTGAAGATCGCCGAAGCTGCCTCGGAGTTAAGGGGTTGGCAGCCGCAGGTGCCTGCCTTTTATCCCTGTAGACGACATCTCCTGCCCTGCCCGAGCACACCTTCCCCTCCACGAGCCTCGACTCGCGACGTTGGCCCTCGGGCGGGCGATGAGGCTGTCAAAGAGCGCTTGAGCGTCCTCTCTCCAGCCGCGAAGGTAGGGCTGGCGGAAAGCTGCCGCAGGGGAAGGGCGCGTCGCGGTCATCGCGGCGCAGCCTTTCGGACGCTTCCTGGAAAGCGCTGACGAAGGCGGCATAGATTTCGTAGAAGGCTCTTCGCGCGGCCTTGGTGGCGGCGTGGACGCGGGGGGGCCGGCGATCGGGCGAGAGAGGACGGGCGGTGTTGCGGGTCACGCGACGTCAGAACCAGAGGTGCCGGTCGAGAGCCGCCCGGATCTCGACCATGCAGTCTCGCGAAAGCTGCCCCAGACGCTCGCCGAGCCGTTCGCGAGAGACAGTCCGGATCTCTGAAGACTCACAGTCCCTCGGCCTCGAAGCCAGCCCACTCCGGGTCGAGGGAGGGAGAGGCTGCTTCGGAACGGTATTCCTCCTCCATCTCACGAGCCAGCCGCTCCCGCTTGAGCCACAAAATCCTCTCCTGGATGGCATCGCTCGCGAACTCGCTGAAGGAACGTTCTCCGGCGAGATCCTTGACCTCCGCGTAGATTTCGTCGGGCAGAGAGATCGTGGTGCGCACGGTTCACCTCCAGATGCATCGAAAGACGATGCAGCCAAGTATGGCGCAGACGGATCTGAACTCCAAGCGGGATGTGCTGGCCGCCAGGGCCTCGTCAGAGCCGGCTCCCGGTTCGAAAGCTCGCATTGCAAGGCGAAGGCTCCCAGCTTCCGCCTCCACCAGGCACCGCCCAGGTTTGCCGATGCCATTTTCCCAGTCCCTTCACTCCACCGGCCGCGCTCCCAGTCCATAGAGAGCTTCGTAGAACGGCTTCCCCTCGCGGACGAGGTGGATGCGTTTTTCCAATCTCATGCGCCGCAGGACGTCCCCCGCAGTGCGGCTGTCGATGGGCCGGTGAATCCGGTCGGCGAAGCGCTTGTTGGCCTCCTCGGCGACGTCAGTCCCGCCGAAGGGCTCGCCGCCGAAGACCTGGCTCTCGACGACGGCGCGGATCATCCGGCTGACCATCAGCCGGCCCCAACCGGACTCGATGTCGAGGGAAGTGGAAGAGGGAGACTCCGCCGCGGGCTGAGTGGCGAGGTCCACCGCCGTCGCCGCCGCGGCCCGGAAGGTCTCCAGGTTTGCATTCACCTTCTCGAGCTCGGCTTCGTGCAGCTCCCGCTGCTCGCGGTGGTGCGCCTCCTTCTGGGCGTGGAAGGCCTGCTGCTCCCGATGCACTGCAGCCCGTGCCTCCAGCTTGGCCAGGACTCTTGCGACGGACATCTCGGAGCTCATGATCTCTCTCCTCCCAGGGCCGTAATGCCCTCGCGACGCGGGATTCGGCCTTCCGTTTGCCGCGAATGGTGAACACTTTGCTGCGATTAACGCATAACTTGCGGTGAATGACACTCCCAATGCGAGGATAACACGCCCTCCTCTGTTCTGGAGAGGACCCTTTGCGGCATTGCGTGCGCCCAATGCCACGTGGAGAGTGCGCATTGGCCGAATGGACACGCTCGGCGTGACGTTGGACGTGCTCTTTGCGGCGATTGACGAGCTTATTGCAACAAAAAAAGTCTATTTGCGGAGAAAGAAGTAGTTTTTGCCGCAAAGTTCGAATATATTGCCAGGATGGCAGGTCACATCGCGGTAAAAAATGGAGGCTGCGAGAGATCGAGAGGGGATTTTGCGGTGATAATAATGGATTGCGCGGTGATGCGAGGACACAATGGCGCGAAGAGAGTGTCTTTTGCGGTAATGAGAGTGCATCGGGCGATAATGGGTACGTCCAATATCACGACGTGAGTTCTTATCGCCGCGACCTGGGCCGGCGGGACGCCATGAGATCGGTTCTCCCCAGAAGTGGCGTCAGGTCTAGGTACCGTTGTTTGGCTTCGCTCACGATGGGGCGCCGCGGTTGGCTCCGTGGCGCCCGAGCGGCTTCGGGGAGCCGCCGGCCGGCCCCTACGGCACTGGCACCGCCGAGAACGCCGGACGCGTATTGGTCGTGGGATCGAATGCCCGGCCGGTGATCACGCCGAGGTCGTTGATGTCCTGGGCACTGGTGAGGGTGCCGGTGTAGCCGGGGGCGGCGAGGGTGTTGAGATCCTTCATCACGCCGTTCTGCCAGAGGAAGGCGCGGCAATTGTTGGCGGCATCGCAGGAGAGGCCCACCACCTGACGCCACTCGTTGATGCCGAGCGCCTCGCTGAAGGCGTCGCCCGGCAGGACGCCGAGGTCCTGGATGCCGCCCTGGCGGGTCCACAGGAAGGCGTGCAGCACAGGATTGTCCGGATCGTTGCCGGGCAGGCTGGCGAAGCCGGCGACGTCGCCCCGCTCGTTGAGGGCCATGGGCGTGTTCCACCAGCCGCCTCCCCAGCGGGTCGGGAGTGGAGGTCTGCGCGATGCCGGAGATCCGGCCCGTGTTGCCCTTCACCGGCCGGCACCCGGCACCCGGGAGGTGCCAGGCACTTCTCGAGCTGGCGGCAAGTCGATTTGGGGGAGGCTGACTGCCTCGCGACGACTTCGTCGCCGTTGACCCTGCATAGGATTCGTGCGACGCTCTATGCATGAGAACGACGATCGAGATCGACCGTGATCTCCTCGAAGAGGCAGTGCGGGTCACGGGCGCGGCCACTAAATCGGTCGCCGTCCGGCTTGGTCTGAAAGCGCTGGTGGACGAGGCGGCCCGCCGACGGTTGGCGGCGCTACACGGGAAGATACCCGAGGTCGAGGTCGCTTCACGGCGGCGGCTTCCGATCCGGGATGGCGAACAGTGATCCTGGTCGACACCTCTGTATGGGTCGACTTCTTTCGCGGTGCAGACCGCGCGGCGGATCTCGCCGAGCACCTCGAATCCAATCTGGTCTTGCTTCATCCCTGGGTTCTCGGGGAGCTCGTCCTGGGCGGTCTCGGCCCGCGACGGAAATCCGTGATCGCGGACCTGAAGCGGCTTCCGGTTCCGCCACTTGTTCCAGATGAAGAGGTGTTGGAGCTGATCCTGGCGCGCAGGCTCAGTGGACGGGGGATCGGCTGGGTCGACGCTCACCTGCTGGCATCTGCACTGGTGGCTGGCTGCGGGCTCTGGACGTTCGATGGGCACCTTGGAGCAGTAGCTCGAGATCTCGGCGTGGTCTCGGTACAAGGGCAGCCATTGCAGTAGCGATGCCGGAACACCCGCCTTCTGCAGCCAAGGTGCCAGGCACTTATTTCGGCCGGGCAACGTTTTCTTCGGTACGTCGGTGCGGCAGACAGGCCGTTCAGCCCTGGCGAGCCGTTCGGCCTTGTTCACCTGACCGCTCTCGGTACCTACCTTTGTGCTCAGAGACCTAACCGTAACGTGAGTTTGCCCTGCTTGAGGTTTTGGAACTTCTGCGTCGGATCACGGCCATGGTCGTATTCGACGCCGATGCCGATGGTGTGCTTCTTATCGAGGTAATGTGTAAGCATCACGCTGAGGTAGTGGTTGTTCGACAGGATGGGCTGGCCGCCGGTGCGCCAGCGGTAGGTGAAGTCGACGCTGGCCTCGTTGCGATCTTCCATATTCGCATTGAACAGGTATAGAACGACGAAAAGACGCGCCCGGGCAAAGCTGATGTCTGTGGGTTTTTGCTCGGTATCGGTGCGGTCAAAGAGGCCTTTCTTCCCGTAGTACTCCGCTCCGACGCTTGGTGAGTAGAGCCAAAGGTGCCGACCTTCGGTGTCCACGGTGATAGCGTTCGGGTAGTAATTCTTCAGGCTCACGATAGTGAATGAAACAATGTGCTCGCTTCCGGTTGTATTGGTTAACACGTCGCGCGTTAGTCCCGGTTTGAGCGATATAGAATAGCCAACGGTGTGCTGTGGAACACCTGCAGGGTTGGGCGCAGGGCTGCCATCGGGAAGGAAGCCGCGAAGCTGGCCTTGTGCGAACTCAATGTTTAGTTTGGCGCCGACAGTATTGCTAGGCTTGGGCGTGTTCGTGCGGTGCCACTCAATGCTCGGACCGATAGGGAGCGTATGCGTGATCGAGTCCTTCAGTGGGTCCCACTCGACGAGCTTCACACCGATGTCGGCGGTGTACAGCGGATTGAGGTAGGAGAACGCTGCGGGCTTGCTCTCATTTTTTGATCCGTCGAATGTTTGTCGAACCGAGAGACCCTTGCTCTGCCAGGCCTGGAGCCAGCGCGCGACGGTGGACTCTTCAGACGCCGCTGGGGACGCGGCTTGTTGTGCCACTGCGCTGGTCGCTGCTACAAGGAGTAGTAGGAAGGTTAGGTATCGTCTCATGACTTGATCCTCGTGCGGACGATGTCGTTGATGCCCTTGACGGTTTGCTTAGACTTGCGTACTTCAGCGACCGTAATGGTCTGGTCGGGCCGGAAGTACTTGATGTACGCGCGCAGCGCCATCGCAAGGAACGGCATACTCTCGTCGGGGATACGAAGATCGGCTGATAGCTCGTCCGTATCGTTGATCTGAGATGGCTTCTTCTTTGCGAATCCAGCGATGATCCCGACGACAGCCTCGTGGATCTGGGCATCGGTCGGTGGTGTGTCGTTTGCCATCTTCATTACCATAATGGAATCTCCTCATTTGCTGTAGAAGGACGTTGCTCTCGTTTTCTCCATCCGTGTTCAACCCGTACCTACGTTCGAGTCCCGGGTCGCCCCCGTCCGCCGCTGCATATCCCCGGACGGTGGATGATTCGGGCTGCTATAACTGGAGAACGAACGACTTCGCGGTTTCGAACTAAGGAGTGACTCGGGGTGTCCTCAGGTAGGCGGGCGGTGTCGGGCGAGCGGCTGGAGTTCGCGTATCTAAGGCGTAAGGCGGTCAAAAATTGACTCAGGGCTTTGACCTTGCTACCATCTCTAGCGAGCAAACGAAACTGCCTGTATGGAGCATCCACCGAACGGCCGAAAGCTATCGCCCGATGCAGTGGCACCGCGTTCGGATGGGTTCGGTTCACGTCGGCCTCAAGGTTCAGAGGCAAACGAACACCAGGCGCCGCGGGCCGTTGAGGACGTCAGGTCGGCCTCTGGATTGACGACCTCCCTCCGCCTGTTCCTGCGCGCTCGCCAGGGTGGCTCGACCGCGCTGAACCGACTTTTCGGGCACTTTCTACCAGGTCTGCAACGCTGGGCGCGGGGACGGCTCCCTTCCTGGGCGCGCAGACGGATCGACACCGTGGATCTTGTTCAGGAGGCGTTGGTCAATCTTTTCCGGCATTTAGGCCGCATCGAGCCCAAGCGGCGGCGGGCAGTGCGAGCCTATCTGCAAGAGTCCATACGGAACCGCATCCGGGACGAGATCCGGCGGGCTGGCCAAGTCGAGACTTCGGAAGGGCCCACTCCCTCCTTGCCCGACCCAGGCACTTCACCCCTGGATCGGGTGATCGCATTCGAGAACACAGCTCGCTATCGTGAAGCTTTGCGACGGCTCGATCCCGGCGATCACGAGCTGATTGTGGCCCGGGTCGAAATGGGCTTCAGTTACGAGCAGCTTGCTCTTGCCACTGGGCGGCCCTCGTCAGACGCTGCGCGAGTGGCGGTCCGCAGGGCGCTCCTCCGCCTCGCCGAGGAGCTCCAGAGTGCCTAACTCTTCCCGACTCTTGAAGAATATAGCCGCCGCGGTCGCGGACGGGGCGGTGACCGATTGGGACGAGGTCAACCAACGGCTCGCCGGATCTCCCCTCACTAAGTTGGTGGCCGGCCTCAGGTTGGTTCAACAACTGAGCTCGCATGGGAGCACCAGCACAGCCATCCCCAGCGGGATACCGGGTCGGCTCGACCTCGAGGCGCCTGGTGCATCCCTGGCGCTCCGCGCCCTGTTTCTTTTTTCCGGCGCTCAGGTCGTCTTGGCGATCCTCGGAGTGCTTTTCGGGGAAACCGACAGGAATCCTCTGCCGGCATTGCCCGTTCTGCTCGCCGCCATCGTTTTTGGTGGAGCGGGGATCGTCCTCGTCCGCGCGGGCCGACGCGACCGGCGAGTGCTCTCCCTGGGCGGCTGCTTTCTTTGCATCGCTTCCGCCACATCGTTGAGATTCGTCCCCCTTGCGGCCCCACTCCTGCCGTCGAAGGGCTTGTTGCCGCTCTTTACGGCCTTTCTGCCGGAATGCTTCCTGGCGTTCTTCCTCTGGCGATTCGTCCGCGAGTTCCCACGGGTCGTCAGGCTGGACCGGTGGGCTCGAGTTGTCGATGCCGCGGTCCTGGCGACGGGTCTCCTGGGATTCCTCCTGTGCGCTTTGAATGTGCTGGCTTTCCTTGTACCCGATTCCCCTATCATTCATCTGGCCGTTGGAGCGACCTTGTTACGGCAGCGCGCGAGCCTCTACTGGCTGCTCCTCTGCGGTTCGTGCTTGCCGGCGCCCTTCGTCGCCTGGGCGCGAAGCCGCCTCGCGGCCTCGGCCGAGCGACGCCGTGTGCGCTGGTTCCTTTCCGGCTTGGCACTCGGGTTTGTGCCGCTCTTCGGAGCCGTCGTGGCGGCAACTCTGTCGCCGGCATTCGACAGGTACTCGACCCAACCCGAAAGTCGGGCCTGGCTCGCGGTGGTCCTGAACGGTTTTCTCTTGACCCTTCCGCTGACCACGACCTACGCCGTCGTCGCCCACCATCTCCTGCCCCTGCGGCAGCTCCTGCGCCGCGCGGCGCGCCTCACGCTGGCCCGCCGCAGCCTGGCGGTGCTGGGCTTCCTGCCGGGCTTCCTGCTGGTGTCGTATCTGTACCGGCAGAGGGCTCGCCCACTGACTGCCATCCTGCTGCAACCACCCGGTCCCGCTCTGCTCGCCTTGACCGCTCTCGGTTGGGTTGCCTTTGCCTTGCGCGGTACCCTCCTGGAGCCCGTCAAAGGGCTCTTGATGAGAGGGCGCCAAGACTTGGCGCTCGTCCTCGCGTCGTTCGGCCGCGATGCAAAAATGGTCCGCACGGCACAAGAGTTCAGCTTGACGGTGAGCCGCTGTGTCATCGACCTTGTGGCGGCAGAGCACGCGACTCTGCTCCTGCGCGATGGCCCAGAGACTTATCGGGGGGTCGAGCGAGGACTGCGACCCCTGGCTTCCTCTTCCGCCTTCGCGCGACTCGTTGGCTCCTCCCCCGAGCCGGCGACGGTCGCTGAGGAGGGTCCTGACTCGCTGTTCCCATGGCTGATCGAAGCCGACCGCCAGTGGGTCGCGGACGCCGACGCTCATCTGATTGCGCCCGTCCTCGGCGGCGACGGCCAGCCGCAAGCCTTGCTGGTCCTTGGCGGAGCGCGTGGCGGACTGCCGTACACGAAAGACGAGAAGCGGGTGATCGCCGCCTTCGCCTCGGCCGCATCTCTGGCTACGGAGACGATCGTCGAGGGCGCCCCGTTCCTGGGCGGTGACCTGCGGATCGTGGATCAGCCGGCGGGGCAGTGCCTACGCTGTGGGAGCGTGGAGGAGCGAGCCGAGGGCCGATGTGCCTGCGGCCAGGAGTTGGTTCCTGCCGCGATCCCTTATGAATTGGCGGGGAAGTTCCGGCTCGAGGCTGTTCTCGGGAGAGGTGGAATGGGCATCGTCTATCGCGCCCTCGACCTCGCGCTCGAGCGGGTCGTGGCGCTCAAGACACTGCCGCACCTTCGCGCAGACGCTCTCGTCCGCTTGCGCAGGGAAGCGCGATCCATGGCGGGCTTCCTCCATCCCAATCTGGCGCTGATCTTCGGGCTTGAGACCTGGCGGGGCGTCCCGGTCCTGGTCGTGGAGTACCTCGCGAAGGGGAGCCTGGCCCCCCAGGTGACCACACCCCAAGCTCCGAGAAAAATGCTTGGGCTTACGGCCGACGTGGCAGCGGCTCTTGAGGTGATGCATGCCCGGGGGCTCCTGCATCGCGATGTGAAGCCGAGCAACATCGGGCTCGCTGCGGATGGCACCCCCAAGCTGCTCGATTTTGGCCTCGCGCACCTCGTGGAGGAAACTCAGCTCGATCTGCGCAACGCCCGCGAAGGGCTGGATGCTCTCGAAGACGGTGACCTCGCCAGGACTCTCACCGGTCACGTGGTCGGGACCCCCCTCTATCTATCACCGGAAGCTCTCGCGGGTGCACCGCCCTCGCCGGCCCAGGATCTCTGGAGCCTGCACCTCGTGCTGTGGGAATCGATCGCCGGCCGTCATCCATGCGCCGGTAAGTCTCTCACTGCGGCGCTTCGGAACCTAGCTCGGAACAGCATTCCCGATATCCGGACGGTACGGCCCGATTGTCCCCCGGCCGTCGCGGAGTTGCTCGTGCGCGGGCTCAGCTCCGACCCGCACCTTCGCCTACCGACGGCTAGCGCGGTTAGAGATTCCCTACTGCGCGCTGCCGAGGCGGCCTAAAAGAACTTACTCGGCAGCTGTTCGGATTCCGCCCTTCGTACGTTGTTCAGAGTAGAAGCGCTCCTGCCCGTGATGGGAGGAGATCCATAGGAGGTATTTTCAATGGCGACGGACAAATGGGACGTTGAAGGTGCCCTGGCTGTAGTCGTACGAGCGATCCAGGATGGCTCATCACTGTCCATAACAGGATTGGAGGATGGGTACAAGCGGCGCCTTTACAAGGATTTTAAGTATCATTGGGATAACGACAGCGATCCGTACTCGTGGCCCAAGGCCCAGGACAGGGTTCTTAAATTGGCCGAGCTGGTAGGAAGCCTGGCGACCGCGTTAACCATTCTAAAAGCAGTCAACAAAAAAATGCCTATTCCTAGGACAGTCGATCCGACTAGTGCCTATTTGGCAGGGTTACTTGTGGCGAAAGTCATCTGCCCCGACGGGGTATGGTGCATGCACTACGATGACTATAATGAATCTGCGGTACGGACTCTGCCGCCGAAGCTTGTAAGCGCGCTTCAGGAATGCTTGAAAGAAATAGAGATCCTGTCGCAGGACGAACCTACAGGCGGCTCTCGATGAGGCGAAGCGGGTCCTGCAGCGCACTCGCTCGGTAGCTTCCGCCGGCCCAGCGCGCACGGGACCTCAAAGAGGTGGTCCGTCAAAGAGATCCGGCGGTGTTTCTGTCCAGCCATGAAGGGCGGCCCTGGAGGAAAGCTGCTTCAAGGAGAAGGAGCCAAGGCATTCTTGTCGGCTGGCACCGCCGGTTAGACCTCGGGCGTTGACCGTCGAAGGTATTATTCAGCACGACCACTCGCCCATGCCACATTAACGTGTCTAACAAAAAGGAGGAGATATGAACCGAAGAGCGTCAACGCTTACCTTGTGCCTAGTTCTCGGAGGCATTCTTATAGCAGGTCGTGTTTCAGCACAGACAAAGATGGATATAGACCAAGTTCACCAAAACACGAGCAACAGAACGGCTATAGTGATTGGGTTTTGCAACGCCACGAAGGACAACAAGGACCTTGAAGGTCGCGTTGGCGAGAAGAATACAGAGGCTGAAGCAGGAACTGCCGATGGTGGCGTCTCTTTCGGGTACGGATCGCGAAACCATCACTATAGTAGTGCCGCCGAAGTGGTATTACAAAATAGCAGTTAAACCCCGCGTTCCGATGAAGGGTAGTTGTATTGCTACTGCGTGGAAAATCAAGCCCTAGTGACGTGATGCGCACATGCTCTGGACCCGCGCTGGATCAAGGAGCCAGGGCTTTCTTGAAGATCGTCTTGGCTGAGGCGATGAGTAGGCCCAGGCACCGTTGTTTGGCTTCGCAAAAGGGCCGGTTCGGATCCCCGCCTGGGCACACCTTCCCCTCTACAGACTCGGCTCGCGACGTTGGCATAGGGCGGGCGATGAGGCTGTCAAAAAGCGCTTGAGTGTCCTCTATCCAGCCACGAAGGGCAGGGCTGGCGGAAAGCTGCCGCAGGGGAAGGGCGCGTCGCGGTCACCGCGGCGCGGCCTTTCGGGCGCTTCCCAGCATTCTTTGGTGCTGTATCCGGTGCTGGGCACCTATTCGGGCAAGCCGGCAAGGAGGGGGTTCGCTGTGGCGGTTGGAGGCGCCGCAAGGCGCGCCGCATACCTTGGGGCGACGACTTCGTCGCCGTTGACCCTGCATAGGATTCGTGCGACGCTCTATGCATGAGAACGACGATCGAGATCGACCGTGATCTCCTCGAAGAGGCAGTGCGGGTCACGGGCGCGGCCACTAAATCGGTCGCCGTCCGGCTGGGTCTGAAGGCGCTGGTGGACGAGGCGGCCCGCCGACGGTTGGCGGCGCTACACGGGAAAGTGCCCGAGGTCGAGGTCGCTTCACGGCGGCGGCTTCCGATCCGGGATGGCGAACAGTGATCCTGGTCGACACCTCTGTATGGGTCGACTTCTTTCGCGGTGCAGACCGCGCGGCGGATCTCGCCGAGCACCTCGAATCCAATCTGGTCTTGCTTCATCCCTGGGTTCTCGGGGAGCTCGTCCTGGGCGGTCTCGGCCCGCGACGGAAATCCGTGATCGCGGACCTGAAGCGGCTTCCGGTTCCGCCACTTGTTCCAGATGAAGAGGTGTTGGAGTTGATCCTGGCGCGCAGGCTCAGTGGACGGGGGATCGGCTGGGTCGACGCTCACCTGCTGGCATCTGCACTGGTGGCTGGCTGCGGGCTCTGGACGTTCGATGGGCACCTTGGAGCAGTAGCTCGAGATCTCGGCGTGGTCTCGGTACACGGGCAGCCATTGCAGTAGCGATGCCGGAACACCCGCCTTCTGCAGCCAAGGTGCCAGGCACTTATTTCGGGCCGATTGTGGGGTTGGCAGCTCATCTCTCGGGCGCCTGCGTTCTGTCTGCAAGACCTCCAGGGACCGAAGGGGGTTGAGGAAAGCCGTTCGCCCAGGCGATGGCGGCGATCGGACCCCGTTTTCCAAGAGGCATCGTCAACTCCTTTCGATCGATACGAAGTGTAGGCTTCAGGCCGGAGCGGCCCGATCCCGCGAGCCGCTCCGGCCTTCAACCTCGTCAACGTCTGCCTGTGCCTATCATTTCTCTATCGCCTCTCTGTCGACGGTGTGGGTTGCGTCGAAGCTGCTGCTGTCCAGAAACACTCCGCCATCCTTGGCGATGTAGCGGGCCGTCACCTGATGCTCGCCGATCGTGAGGTCCGACGACGTCAAGGATGCCTGGCCGTTCTGGTCGAGCGGGACCGGGTCTCCAACCTCCTTGTCGTCGATCAGGAACTGGACGGCTCCGGCCGGCAGATCCTTGTTGCCCGCGGCCCTGGGCGTCACGATCGCCGTGAACGTCGCCGTTTCTCCCTCGGCCGTGGGGTTTTTGGCGTCGTTCACCGTGGTGAAGGTCGCGCCGGCCCGGATCTTCTGGCTGTTCAGGAATAGATCCGCGAATCCGGGCTCGCCGGTGATCGTGACGTCGAAGACGCAACTGGCGTTCAGGTCTCTGTCGACGACGGCGCGGCAGAGGGTCGCGGCGTCGCTCGGGTCGAGAGGCTTCGCCACCGGGGCCTTCGGGACGACGCACGGCGGGGTCTCGGGCGGCCAGGTCGGTAAGGTGAACGTCGTCGTGGACGTGCCGGACGCATAGTCGAACAGGCTGCCGGAGCCGACGCGCCAGGCGGCGCCGAACTTCGAATAGAGATCCACGTACCGCTGATGGAGCGTGGCCGGCATGGAGCCCAGCGACGTGCCGCTCGGCAGCGCCGGCAACCAGCTTCTCGGCGCGAGGGGGGCCATGAGGCCGCCGACGTCCGAGGTGCCGCCACCGCTCGGGTTGCTGCCGTCGAGCCCCTCCGAAGCCGGGTTGCGGAAGACCACCACGGTCAGGTACCACTTGCTCTGGGAACCCCAATACTGCGGCGTCACGTAGAGAGCGGTGCCATTCGGGAAGTTGATCTCGTAGCCGCTGACGGCCGGCACTTTGACGATGCGGCCCGCCCCGACGGCAAGCGCGCTGGTGCCCAGCGTGGTCAGGACGCCGTCCACGCGCACCTGCAGACCGCTGGGATCCGGGACACCGCTGATGTTGGGCTGAATCGTGACCCGATGGCCGTCCACCTTGGCGGCCACGGCCGTGTCGATGCTCACGCAGGTCGCGAGCCCATCGTAAGGGTCCCCCACCGGAGGAGCCGTCGAGACGGGCAGGGAGCGCGTCTGGATCTCCACGCCGTCGAGATCGCGCAGGGCGACGAACTCGCCGGCGCCCTGGAAGTCGTAGTGAATCCCGTCGACGGTGGTGACGTGCGGGTCACCATCGATCCCCAGCGTTCCGGTGTTGAACGGATCGAGCCAGTCCTTGAGGCGGGTGGCGGACGTGCCGCCGCCGTTCCAACTCACGCTGAACTTTCCGTACTGGTCCCACAGGCTACCGCTCGGGGCGCCGCAGAACGAAGGCCCGCCGTGCAACTGGCCGATGCAACGCTTGGTGGTGGTGCTGAACAGGCAGGAGCCGGACGAGCCGGGCTCCGTGACGCCCGAGCTCCAGTTCGCGCGCCAATGGTCGCCCAGCGGGTTCGTCGTCCCCGACCCCCAGAACGTGCTGGTGGGCGTGCTGTTGGAAAAACTGATCGATTTGACGCCGGCATTGGGATGATGGATCGCGACCGTCATCGGCGGCGCGATGCCCGTGGCATCCCAGCCGGAGTGGTAGACGTTGTAGACGGCAGGAGGCGCACTCGCCAGCTAGTGTAGTGGGTCCGATATTCCGGTACCTATGTTACCCTCTCCTGGGATACAGTACTTCCAGGAGAGGAGAAGATGCGGATCGCGATCCAGGTAGTTCTCTCCGCAGAGGAGAGAGCCGAGTTGGAGAAACTGGCCCAAGGCCGGAAGTTCCCTGTGCGCGTCGTGGAGAGGGCGAGAATCGTCTTGTTCGCTGCTGAGGGCAAACAAAACCGGGAAATCGCGGAACTTTGCGCGGTCACGCGTAGGACGGTGAGTCTTTGGCGCCGTCGGTTTGTTGAGAAGCGAATCGCCGGCATCTTGAAGGATGCTCCGCGGGCAGGGCGAAGGCGACGGATTGGCGAGGAGGTGATTCAGGAGATCGTTCGGAAGACGACGCAAGAGACTCCGAAGGGCCGGACTCATTGGAGCACCCGCAGTTTGGCCAAGGCGATGGGCCTGAGCCCAAGCACGATTGGTCGAGTGTGGAGGAGGCATGGCCTGAAGCCGCATTTGTCTCGCACTTTCAAGTTGAGTCGAGATCCGAAGTTCCTGGAGAAATTGGACGATGTCATCGGTCTGTATGTGAACCCGCCCGAACACGCGATGGTGTACTCGGTGGATGAGAAGAGTCAGATTCAGGCGCTGGACCGAACCCAGCCGGGCCTTCCACTCGTCCCAGGCCGAGCTGGCACCATGACCCACGACTACAAGCGCAATGGAACAACGACCTTGTTCACGGCGCTCAATACGCTGGATGGAACGGTGATAGGGACGTGTATGCCGCAACACCGCCACCAGGAGTGGATCAAGTTTCTCCGTCTCATCGACCGCGAGACTCCAAAGTACAAGGACATCCACCTGATAGCGGATAACTACGCGACCCACAAGCACCCTGATGTCCAGGCTTGGCTGGAGCGCCATCCTCGGTTCACAGTCCACTTCACGCCAACCAGTGCTTCGTGGCTGAACATGGTCGAGCGCTTCTTCCGTGACCTGACGGAGAACCGACTGCGCCGGGGAGTTTTTCGCAGTGTCGGTGACCTGATCACGGCGATCGACGAGTACCTGGTGCACCACAACCAGGATCCCAAGCCCTACATCTGGACGAAGTCCGCCAGAGATATCCTGGAGAAGGTCACCCGTGCCCGGCAGGCCCTACTTAAGGGCATATCTGTTTGACCCACTACACTAGATGAGCACGAAATCGCTGGGCGCATAGCTCGCCCGGAACGTGGAACCGGTCTGGTTGTTGGTTATGTCGCCGGGACCATGCGCGCCGCAGACGGTGGCCTCATAGTTCCAGTAGACCACCACCGAGGCGTCGTTGACGCTGTTGATTCCGCAATGGTTGGCCGAGAGGAAGTACGGGGTGAAGTCTTGCGGCACGTCGTTGAGGAGGGTGCCCGTGCAGGTCGCGACGCCGCTCAAGGTGTATACGCCCACCGCGCGGATCTGATTCGACCACCCAGCGGAGACCGGGCAGACGACGTCGTTCTCGCAGGCCCCCGCGACGCCTCCTCCTCCAGGAATAAGGGTCTTATCGAAGCCACGATATCCCTGGTTGGCCTTGCTGATGACCAGGACCGGTTGGCGAACCCCGGTAGGCACGAACACTTCCACCACGATCTCCTCCCCCTCGATCACGGGGGTCCACAGGCTGCCGAGGTGGCTGCGGTGGCGGGCCATGTAGGGGCCTTCCACATGCGTGTGCTGCGGATCATAGATCCAGAGCTTCGCGCCTTCGGGCATGTTGAAGCGGGTGATGCCCAGGTTATGGCTCACGGCTCCCGGCGACTTGCAAATTCTTTAGATCCTGGTCCTGGGCCAACAGGAGCTCCGTCTGGATTTTTGGCAGCTTTTTCACAGGAATCTGCTCCAGACTCTTCTCTTCCCCCGCCAGCGAGAAGCTCCTGGGGGCTTCCTCCGCCATGGCGAATGCCGAAGCCGCGGGTGCCAAAATCAGGACCGCAAGACACAGCATGCGGACCAGCACGAACCTGCAACCGAACCATCCTGCCGTACGTCGATCTTTCATCAGCCTCTCCCTGTCTGGAGTTACGCGGGGTGAACAGGTGCGCCTTCGGCCATCCTCGCTCCGGGATGGAGCCTGGGGCGGTTCGCAAGATGAGATAGCTGTAGCCAAGCAACTTGATTCATCGTGCCGGTACACCTCCATAGGTGCAAGCTCGCCTCTTTTGCGCGCCTGGGCGCTTCCGGCGAGGCGGCCCTCGGCAGCGCGATCACCAGGCGAGTGAGATCGCTTCTCCCCAGGATAAGGAGCCAGGGCTCGATAGACCAGGCGTGGCAGGTGAACGGCGGCGGGCGCCGCGGTTGGCTCCGCGGCGCCCAAGCGGCTTCGAGGGGCCGCCGGCCGGTCCCTACGGCACTGGCACCGCCGAGAACGCCGGACGCGTATTGGTCGTGGGATCGAATGCCCGGCCGGTGATCACGCCGAGGTCGTTGATGTCCTGGGCGCTGGTGAGGGTGCCGGTGTAGCCGGGGGCGACGAGGGTGTTGAGATCCTTCATCATGCCGTTCTGCCAGAGGAAGGCGCGGCAATTGTTGGCGGCATCGCAGGAGAGGCCCACCACCTGGCGCCACTCGTTGATGCCGAGCGCCTCGCTGAAGGCGTCGCCCGGCAGGACGCCGAGGTCCTGGATGCCGCCCTGGCGGGTCCACAGGAAGGCGTGCAGTACAGGGTTGTCCGGATCGTTGCCGGGCAGGCTGGCGAAGCCGGCGACGTCGCCCCGCTCGTTGAGGGCCATGGGCGTGTTCCACCAGCCGCCTCCCAGGTTGCCGAGGTCCGCCGGGTGGCCGTGGTCCCAGAGCACGGCGTGGGCGGCGGTCAGGCGCCCCACCGCCTGGTCGCAGGTGCCGGAGATGCCCACCACCTGGCCGCGGTCGTTGATCGCCGTAGCGGCGCCGGAGGAGTCGCCGGGGAGCGGCGGCAACTCATGGATCTGGTGTTTCCCGGGGCCCCAGACTACCGGCCGGAACTGCAGCACCTGGGGCGGCACGCACGTCGGATCGTGGACGGCGTTCTCCGCCCAGCCCACGGTCTGGCCGACGTCGTTGGTGCCGGTGGCGAAGCCGTTGTTGCCGCCCAGGGTGGGGAGCGCCCGCATGGCGCCGTTCTCCCATACGAAGCCGAGGCAGGTGAAGCCGGTGGCGGCGGGGCCGGTGAAGAAGGCGGAGCAGCTCCAGTCTTCGCCCAGCGGGTCGGGGGTGGAGGTCTGCGCGATGCCGGAGATCCGGCCCGTGTTGCCCTTCACTGGCCAGACCACGCTGCTGTTGGGGCCGCCGAGCGTGCCGATATCAGTGATCGAGCCCCGGAGCCACAAGGCGGCATGGCGGCTCTGGTTCCCCGCCAGAGTGGAGAAGCCGGAGATCCAGCCGCGGTCGTTGATGCTGTTGCCTCGTGCCGCCGTGCCGCCGAGCGTAGGGAGGTTGGTGACGCGGTAGCTGGCGGCCTGGCCCTTGCCAGCCGTGCCCGCGAGCACCGCGGCAGCGAGCACCAGGGTTTGAACGATGGGGTTTTTCATGACGGCCTCCTTCGGTCCGACTGGACGCTCCGCGGCATCGCGGGCGCCGGAAAAAACCTTAGGGTTCCGTGCGCCCGATTGCTCGCCGTTTTCGGACGCTGAATCGAGCGAATTCCATGTCCGAATCCGGCGAGACAGAGGCCCGCCGATGGGTGTAGATTGACGGCATGGTCGAGCCGATGACAGAGCCGATGAGTTTGCCGCTGCCGCTCTCCCTCCACGTCTGCCACCAGGCGGTCGACGATCGCGATGCCCGCTTCGACGGCCTGTTCTGCGTCGCCATCGTCACCACCCGCATCTATTGCCGGCCCACGTGTCCGTCGCGGCGGGCGAACCCCGATCACCGCCGCTTCTTCCGTTCGGCCGCCGAGGCCGAGATAGCGGGATTCCGCCCCTGCCTGCGCTGCCGTCCGGAGTTGGACCCGGGGGAGACGGCCGATGCGATGTCGCGCCTCGCGTCTCTTGCAGCACAACGGATCAACGCCGGGGCGCTGAACGGCCGCAGCGTGGCGGAGCTGGCTGCGGAGCTGCGCGTGAGTGAGCGTCATCTCCGGCGCGCCTTGAAGCGGGAGATCGGCGTCTCACCGGTCGAGCTCGCTCAGACCAGCCGTCTCCTCCTCGCCCGGCGCCTGCTGGCCGACACCACGCTCCCGGTGATCGACATCGCCTTCGCCAGCGGCTTCGAAAGCCTGCGCCGCTTCAACGTCGCCTTCCACGAACGCTACGGCATGAGCCCCAGCGCCCTGCGGCGGATGCAGGCGAGCTCCCCCGGCGTCACGCCTTTTTCTTCGGCGCCCACTGCTGCAGGAAGCCGAGAATCTTGTCCGGCACGTACCGGTCCTTGTCCATGAAGTCGTCCGGGGTCTGCGAGAGCAGGAAGGTGCCGTCGGTCTCCAGCACGAAGAGGTGCGGATAGGACGGGATCGCCGGATAGCGGGAGAGGAAAGCCGCGTTTTTCACGTCATCGCTGAAATTGACCTTGACCACGATGAAGCCGTCGTCCAGCATCTTCATCAGACGCTCGTCCTCGTGGATCACCTTGTTGATCAGGCGGCAATAGACGCACCATTCGCCGCCGACCTCGAGCAGGATGCGCTTGCTCTCTCTCTCTGCGCCTGGGGAATGGCGGCCGCAAGGTCGGCGGCGGGGTCCCGGGTTTTGTCGTAGCCCGCGGGAGGAAGCTTGGAGGGACCTCCGGCCTGGGCGGCGAGAGTGCAAAGGGAAACCGCAAGGGCAAGCAAAGTCGTCTTCCGTCTCATCAGGATCTTCTCCTTCAAAACCGCTGCACGGGCTCGACAGCACGCGGCGTGATGTCCAACGGCGACGACCATTGTAGTCCTACCGAGGGCACGGGCTCTCCTGGCACCCCATCCGGCGGTGCTCATAGGCTAGAATCGGCCGATACCTCTGATCGGGGGAACCTATGAAAGCAGCGTGGCATGTTCATACCTTGGCGGCGGCATTGCTGCTGTCTTCTGTCGCCGCGCAGGCGGCCACCGCACCGGTGCCGCGTGCCGTCGTGACGGACAATGCGCGCGATGCCAAACATCCGGCTGCCAACCGCCAGGTGCTGGTACCGAGCGGCGGCGCCGGCATGAACGCGCTGTTCTTCCTGGCGGCCGGCAGCGGTCTCAAACCGACGCTGCTGCTGCTGCACGGCCTGCCCGGCAACGAGCAGAATCTCGACTTGGCGCAGGCGATCCGGCGCGCCGGCTGGAACGTGCTGACGATGCACTATCGCGGCAGTTGGGGTTCGCCCGGCGCCTTCAGCATCGCCGGCGCGGTCGAGGATGCCGAAGCGGCGATGGCCTTCCTGCACCAGCCGGAGAACGCCGCGAAGTATGGCATCGATACGCGCCG
Organism: Thermoanaerobaculaceae bacterium; assembly: GCA_963712665.1. Lineage (GTDB taxonomy): Bacteria > Acidobacteriota > Thermoanaerobaculia > Multivoradales > UBA5704 > DATARR01. The sequence continues at coordinate 164,476 of CAVQIV010000005.1, forward strand.
CATCCTGATCGGCGGCCATAGCATGGGCGGCTTCGCGGCGGCGCGCTATGCGGCGGCGCACCAGGACGTGGCGGGCGTGGTGCTGATCGATGCGTGGAACGTGGGCGCCGACGGCAAGGATCTGCGCGCCCATCCCGAAATGCGTGCCAGGGCCATCGCGGGTCTCGGCAACGATTTTGGCAACAGCCTGGCCGGCACCGACCCGGCGCATCTGGCGGACGAAATCGAGCGCCATGCCGATGACTGGGATCTGCTGGCCCTGGCGCCGGCGCTGGCGACGCATCCCGCGCTGGTGATCGGCGCCACGTACGGCGGAGGTGCTTCGAACAAGGCGCTCGCCGACGCCATCCGCGCCCAGCACAAGGGTAAGGTCAGCAGCATGACCCTCGACAGCGATCACAGCTTCGCCGACCACCGCATTGCATTGTCGGCCGCTGTCGTCGACTGGCTGCAGCACCAGGCGGCGCCCGGCGCAGCCGTCAAGAAGTAGCACTGCTTACTTGGTCTGTCCGGTGCCTTGCTGCCGTGGCGATCCTCTTAGGATCAATGATCTACGATCGAGAGCTCGGGGTCTCCGGCTTCTTCTTTCCCCTTCTTTCAAAAAACGGAGTTAGTGGGCCGGCGGGACGCCAGCGCTCCCAGGAGGGAGGCTTCGCTGGAGGTCGTGGGGAGGCCGCTCAGGAGCCCTGTCTGACACCCAACGCTCTGTCTTGACACGCCGCGGACTCACTCGGCGCCGGGGGACCCGTGCCTCCGGTTTTTCGCCCCAATCTCGTAAATATCTGATTTGTCGGTAGTTATGGCCACCGTGCGGGTTGGCGCCGGCCTTGCTATGGGCGGCTGCCGTCGGTCCAACCTATAGGAGGCAGGTGACATGAGTGAAAAACGTTTCGTTGTCGTACCTCTGCTCGGATTAGCGCTGCTGCTGATCACGCTGCTGGGCTTCGCGGGCACCGCCCCGCCCTGGAGCCCAGACGACGGTGCACCCCCACCACCCACGGTAACCACGGACTCAGCGACCACCCCGAACACTGCCGGTGTTGCCGACGAGGGCCTGGTCTTCGAGGCCACGCCGCGGGTGCGGCGCGTGGGCTTGAGGGTAGGGGAGGCTCCCGCCGTCCCAGGAGCCTTCCGCTTCGACCTCGCCGTGCCTGTGGAGTCCGTATCCCGGGCCTACCTCTCCTATGAGCTGGCGGGCGTGCCGCGTTGGACGGCCGCCGTCCGCTCGATCAACGGCCTGCCGGTGCAGGGAGGCTTTGGCAGCGTTCCCGCCTCGGGAATGGCGCGGCAGGTGGAGGAGATCAACCCCCACTGGCTGCGCGGGGGAAGCAATGAGGTCCTGTTCCTGCCGGCGGGCGCTGGCGAGCCGCCGCCGGTGGGCGTCGCCAAGGTGGAGGAGGGGAGCTCTCCGGCCGGCGAGCCGGTTCCCTACACCGTCCGCAACCTCCGGTTGGTGGTCTTCACCCAGGGCTCCCGGTCCACGGCGCCGCGCCTGCGCATCACCTATCCGGTGCGTGGCGAGAGCGAACCGGAGGGCGCCTTCATCCGTGGCTTCGTCGATCCCTCCGGCACGGCCGCCGGGCCGGCCGAGCTGTTCGCCGGCGACAGCCACGTCCCGGGTGGCATTCGCCCGGCGGATGGCACGTTCGCCGTCTTCGTCCCCCGCACGGCTCCCGAGGGCGAGGCCTGGGACGTGCCGGTGGAGGTGGTCTATCCGAACGGTACCCGGCTGCGCCAGACGGTTCATCTGCGAGGCCAGAAGCCCGGCGAGGAGGGGGGCGACAACTCTTCCGAGGAGGGAGAAACCACAGAGAAGGCCGAGTTGGATGCGAAGGCCGGGGAGGCCAAGTCCCTGGCCCTCGGGGGTGCGCGGCTCGACGTCCCGGCCGGGGCTCTCGCCGGGCCGGTCAAGCTCACCATGCGCCGTTTGGCCGCGGGTGAGGTGCCGGCGCTCGACAGCGGGATGACCAACGTCACGCCCCTAAAGGGCGGCCTGCGCATGGGGCCCCACGGCCTCAAGTTCAAGAAACCCGTCCATCTGAGCCTGCCGTACGACCCGGCGCTGCTCCCCAAGGGGATGACCGAGGCGGACGTCCAGACCTTCTTCCTCGACGAGGCGGCCGGGCGCTGGGTGCCGCTGCCGCGCTCCGCGGAGAAGGCCGCCGGCACGGCCATCGTCAGCCTCACCGATCACTTTACCGACTTCATCAACGCCACCATTACGAAGCCGGACGAGCCGGCGGGCAGCAATTTGACCTCCAACTCCCTTCAGGAGCTGGCCAAGGCCGATCCGGCGGCGGAGATCGTCCAGATCGCGCCCCCCGCGGGCGGACCCACCGGCGACGCCGTGCTGGACTTCCCGCTCGTCGTGCCTCCCGGCCGCCATGGGCTCGAGCCGTCGCTCGCCGTCAGCTACGACAGCTCGGGCGGCGACGGCTGGCTGGGCCTGGGTTGGGACCTGCGGCTGCCGAGCATCGAGGTCTCGACGATCTTCGGCGTCCCCCGCTACGACGCGGCCAAGGAGAGCGAGAGCTACCTGATCGACGGCGAGCAGCTCGCGCCGCTGGCCGATCCAGACCAGGACCGCACGGCCGACCGCGCCTACGTGCGGCGGTCCGAAGGGAGCTTCGAGCGCATCGTCCGCCGGGGGAGCGCTCCCACCGGCTACTCCTGGGAGGTGACGGACAAGAACGGCACCCGTTCCCTCTACGGGCTTTCCCCCCAGAGCCGGCTGAAAGATCCCATGTCGGGCAACGTCTTCCGCTGGTATCTCGAGCGGACGATCGACCTCAACGGCAATACGGTCGATTACTCCTACACGACTGATTCCGGCGATGTCGGCGGAAGCGGCGAGCCCTGGGTGCAGGTCTACCCGGCGGCTATCGCCTACACGGGTTCAAACGGCGCCGGCGCGTTCTACCGGGTCGTTTTCACTCTCGACGACGGCAACCAGCGGGCGGACCGGATCTCCTCCGGGCGTCCGGGGTTCAAGACGGTGACCCGCCGGCGGCTCGCTTCGGTGGACGTGCTGGCCGGCGGCGCCCTGGTGCGGCGCTACCTCTTCGACTACCGCGAGGGTGACTTCAGAAAGAGCCTGCTCGCCTCGATCGCGGTGACCGGGGAGGACGGCTCGACCGAGCTCTACCGTCATGGTTTCGATTACGTTCCCATGGGCCTCCAGGGGGACGGCTACGCCGGCTTCGGCGCCCCGCAGCCCTGGAGCGGCATCGGCGGCGGGGGAGATTTCACCTGTTCCTCCCACGCCGGCGGCGGCGCGCACGGCTTCGTGGGCGCGGGACCGCCGAGTTGCTACCCGCACGGCGGCGTCCAGTTCGGCGGCGGCGGCACGGACACCACCCAGCAGGTGAGCTTCGTCGACGTCAACGGCGACGGCCTGCCCGACCGCCTCGACCAGGGCGGCGGCGTGGACCTGAACCGCTACGACCCTTCGGCCGACGCGACCGGCACGGCTCCGGGCCGCTTCGACTCCACCTTCTTTCCGGGCGTGGATTCCCTCGGCCACACCGCGGAATGGAATTTCGACTTCGGCGTGGGGCTGCACAACGAGCTCGGCATCCCCGCCTCGCTCGATGCCAACTGGCTCTGGTCGCACAGCAACGACGACCATGCTGTGATCGACGTCAACGGCGATGGCCGGCCGGACCTGATCAGCACTGCGGACGGCTTCGGGGTGCGCATCAACGACGGCCACTCCTTCGCCTCCCGGTCCAATTGGGGCGGCTTCGGCGGCGACGGTCTGAGTCTCACGCCTCCGGGCGAATCGTCGGAGGTTCTCGGCAGCTTCCCGCTCGCCGACACCCTGCGGCAGCTCCGGCTCCCCTTCGCCGGCCACGTCACGGTTTCCGGCGCGGTGCAGAAGAAGGTGGCGGGAGGGGATGGCGTCACGGCGTCGATCTGGCAGGGGAGCACCCGCGTCTGGAGCCACCGCTTCGCGGGGGACGAGACCGCGGCGTGCGTGCCCGGTCCCGGCGACTCCTGCGGTGGGGGATTGGGCCTCGACGTCGCGGCCGGGCAGAGCCTCTATTTCCTCGCCGGCTCGGTGCGCGAGACGGGCGCCGATGCCCTGCTCTGGGCGCCGGCCGTCTCCTACGACGGCCAGGATCCCGAGGCGCGCGAGCCCTGGGGAGCGCGGGTGTTCGTCTTCGACGCCGGCTCTGACTTCAGCCTCGCCGGCTACCGCGGCGCGGCCTGGAGCGCTCCGGCCACCGGCACCGTCCGCATCACCGGCCCATTCGTCAAGCAGGCGACGGCGGACGACGTGACGGTCACCGTCTCGCGCGGCCGTGGCGGCAGCGAGGAGCCCCCCTTCTACAGCCACACCTACGCGGCCTCGGAGACGCCGGGAGCTTCGACGAGATCCCCACGCTCGCGGTCGAGGCGGGGGACACCCTGTTCCTGCGCGTCACCTCCGACACGCCCATCAATCCGGCCCGCTGCAGTGGACCCCCGCGGTCACCTTCGAGGGCGACACCGTGCCGTCTTCCCTGCCGGACACGATCCGCACCCAGAGCGCCCGCGTCGCGATCGCCGCGCCGCCCGTCTCTCCCCTCGGTCAGCCGACGCAGTCCTGGCCAGCGCCTGCCGATGGCGACAACGCCGTCCAGGTCTCCTGGCTGCCTGCGACCGGCAACCGGGTGGTCCTCTACGTCCAGGGGGTCGACCGGCTCGTCTCGAAGACCGACCTGACGGCACCCGTCGTCAATCTCTCCCTGACGGTGCCGGCGACGGCGGGGGAGCCCCTCTTCTTCATCCTGCTCGTGGACCGGCTGGAGGACGCCGGCAGCCTTCAGATCAACAACGGGTCCGTCCCCGTCAACCTGCGCCTGCGCGACAACGGCACGCCGGTGAGCGTGCTGTCCGGCGGCTATCACGGCTGGTTCTATGGAGACTGGAACGGCAACCTGCCGTTCGATCCTGCGGCGCTCACTACTCCGGAGGCGGGTAGCTCGGCGAGCTTCACTCCCGGCCTGCCGAGCTGGGAGGGGACAGACGCTCTCGACGGCGCCAGTCTGGAAGGGCTCGGGGTTCGACCTCTACCTCGCCGCCGAAGGGGGCAAGCCTTCGCGGCGGGGGGCCAACGCCGCCGGTCTGCTCGACCAGTCGTCGGGCACGCCGGGCAGCGGCCTGTCCATCCTGCGCAAGACCTCGACCCGCACCGAAGGGGTCTCGGGTGGCGCCATCGCCGGCATCGGCGTGAGCGAGGGGGCTAGCGAGACGGAGCTCGACCTCCTCGACATGAACGGCGATTCCTATCCCGATCAGGTGTCGTCCTCCGGCGTCCGCTTCTCGAACGGCCGCGACGGCTTCGGGCCGCTCCAGCCCTTCGGCGGTCTCGACTCGGTGGTGCGCCGGATCGACGACGCGACGGCCAGCACCTCGATCGGTCTGGGGACCAACTTCGTCAAGAAGAACGGCCGCGGCAAGGCCTCGGCCGTCTTGAGCTCGCTCCCCTCCGGCGGCTCGACCGTGGCTCTCTCGCAGGTGAAGACCGACCTGATCGACGTCAACGGCGACGGCCTGCCGGACCGTGTCGCCATGGACCCCGGCGCCGGTGCCATGACCGTGCAGCTCAACCTCGGCTACCGCTTCGGCGCCGCCGAGACCTGGCCGCTGCCGTCCTGGAACAACGGCGGCTCCGGCCGCTGCCAGGACGTCATCGACTCGCTCGCCTCTGCGCTCGGCGGCCTGTCGTCGCTCGACACCTTAGACGCCTTCAACCTCACCAGAAGCTCCGCCGTCCACGTCGGTGGCTCGTTCGGGCCGTTCGGCGCCAGCGTCGTCACCACCCTGGCCCGCACCCTGGTGGAGATGACCGACGTCAATGGCGACGGCCTGCCGGACCGCGTTGCCAAGGAGCAGGGCGAGGACTTCTTCCGCGTCCAGTTGAACCTCGGCGACCGCTGGGACCAGGAGCGGCGCTGGTACGCCCCCGGCTGGTCCACCTCGATCGGCGACGGCTACAACCCGCTGGGGATTTTCAGTTGCCTCGACGCCGTGTCGTTCAACGGCAACGTCGAGACGCAGGGCTCGGCCGGCGCGCCGATCTGCATTCCGCTGATCCCTCCCATTCCGATCGTCGGGCTGCAGATCGAGATCTCCGGCCAGGTCTTCGGCGGCCAGGGCGGCATGCAGCTCTTCCTCGAAGACCTCGACGGCGACGGGTTCGCCGATCACGTCCTCAAGAAGGCCGGCGACTCCAACGTCTACGTCAAGCGCAACCAGGCCGAGCGGGTGAACCTGCTCTCCACCGTCCACCGGCCGCTCGGCAGCACGATCGAGCTTTCCTACGAGCGCCGGGGCAACACCCCCGACATGCCGTCGAGCCAGTGGGTGCTCGCCGGGACCACGGTGCGCGATGGCCGCGGCAACGCCTACACCACCCGCACCGAGTACGGCAACGACGCCTTCTATGACCGCGCCGAGCGGGAGAGCTACGGCTTCCCGTATCTCAAAACCGTGCTGCCCGACGGCTCGACCGTCGAGAGCTGGTTCGACAACCACGACCTCTACAGCCGCCACCTGCCGCTCAAGACCGCCGTCGCCGACGCCGCGGGCAATCTCTTCCGCGTCGAGACGACGACCTACCAGGAGATCCCGGTGGCCTTGAGCACCCAGGCCCGCTTCCCGGCGAGGACGCTGGAGGTCACCCTCTTCCACGAGGGCTCGGCCACGGTGGGCAAATCCACCTCCACGACCTGGGAGTACGACGATCTCGGCAACGTGATCGCCATGACCGACACCGGCGACGATGGGCCGGCCGACGACGTCAACGAGACGATCGCCTATACCGCCGACACCAACGCCTGGGTGTTCAAGCCCCAACTCGTCGAGGTGCGCGACGGAGCGGGCGCTCTGCTGCGCCGGCAGGCGGCCACCTATGACGCCGCCGGCGAGCTGAGCCGCCTGGAGAAGACGCTCTCCGGCGGCCGCGACCCGCAGACCGGCGCCACCTACAGCGGCACCAAGAACGCCGTCTGGACTTTCTCCTACGACGCCGCCGGGAACCTCATCTCCTCCGTCAATCCCACCGGCTACACCGCGACGTTCACCTACGACCCGCCGACCCGCAGCTACCCCGTCCAGGTCCGAGACTCCTTCGGCTATGTCACCACCTATGCCTACGATTTCAAGTACGGCGAGCTGGCCTCCACGACGGACGAGAATGGCAACGTGCTGCGCCGCGCCTACGACTCCTTCGGCCGGCTCCTGCGCGTGGTGGGTCCCGACGACAGCGACGCCTCGCCGGCGCTCGCCTTCGAGTACCACCCGGGCTCTCCGGTCTCCTCGTCCGTCGTCCACCACAAGGACGTCACCCGCCCCGATCCGATCGATTCGGCCACCTTCATTGACTCCTTGGAGCGGGTGCTTCAGACCAAGGAGGACGCCGAGCTCGACCTCGGCTCCGGCACCTCGACCCGCACCGGCATGCGGGTCAGCGGCCGGATCGCCTTCGACGCCAAGGGCCGCGTCGCCTCTCAGGGACAGCCGGCCTTCGGCAGCGGCCCGGCGAGCCAGTTCGTGGACGTCCCCGCCAAGAACCCCACGGCGTTCTCCTACGACGCCCTCGACCGCGTGCGGGAGGTTCGTTTCCCCCAAGGGGTCACCACTCGTATCGACTACGGCTTCGGCACGCTGGACGGCGTCTCGCGCCTCCTCACCACCCGCACCGACCCCAACAACCGGGCCACCCGCTTCTACCGCGACGTGCGCGACAAAGTCCTGGGCGTCGAGCAGGCCAACACCATCGGCCGGGTCAGCAGGACGCTGACCACCCGCTACGACTACGACGCCCTCTCCCAGCTCACCTCGGTGACCGACGCCTTGGGGAAAGCCACCCGGCTGGAGTGGGACACCCTCGGCCGCAACGTCGTGCTCGACAACCCCGATGCCGGCCGCAGAGAGCACCGCTTCGATCCGGCGGGCAACCTGGGGGCGGAGATCACCGCCAACCTGGCCGCGGCCGGCAAGCAGATCCGCTATCTCTATACCTTCGGCCGTCTCGACCGCATCGACTACCCCGATTCGCCGGACGTCGTCTACACCTACGGCGCCCCAGGTGCCTCCGCCAACCGCGCCAACCGTATCGCCACGGTAACCGACAAGTCCGGCACCGAGGACCGTTCCTACGACAAATTCGGCAACGTCGTCCTGGCGGTCAAGAAGACGATCTCCATCAACAACACCTCACCCAAGGGTCCCTACACCTCCCGTTTCCAGTACGACAGCTTCGGCCGTCTGCTCTCCCTCACCTATCCGGACGGCGAGCAGATCACCTATGGCTTCGACGCCGGCGGGCAGGTGAAGATGGCCACAGGGACGCTCAGGAAAGCCCGCTACGACTACCTGCGCCACATCGGCTACGACAAGTTCGGCGAGCGGGTGCGCCTGGTCTACGGCAACAACGTCGAGACCCGCTACGCCTTCGACCCGCAGTCGCGCTACCTCGCCCAGCTCCGCTCCATTGCCCCCGCGCGCGACCTGCAGAACCTGGCGTATCAGTACGACCCGACCGGCACGGTGTTGAGCCTCCAGAACAACGTGGCGTCGTCGTCGGTGCCGTCGCTCTACGGCGGCCCGACCTCTCTCACCTTCCAATACGACGACCTCTATCAGTTCACCGGCGCCACCGGCTCGTACGTGGCGGCCCTCGGCAAGACCTCGTCCTACAGCCTCACGATGGCCTATGACGAGGTGGGAGACGTCGTCGCCAAGAGCCAGCTCCACAAGACCGCTCCCTTCGGCGGCACGCCGGCGACACAGGCGAAGACCTCCTACACCTGGGCCTACACCTACGGCGGAGCGCAGCCGCACGCGCCGGCGAGAATCGGCGACCGCACCTTCCGTTACGACCTGAACGGCAACCAGACCCGTTGGGACAGCGATGGCGGCACCCGCCGCACGATCACCTGGGACGAGGAGAACCGTCCTCTCTCGGTGACCGACAGCGGCCAGGCGACCCCCACCCGCTTCCTCTACGACGCCGAGGGGATGCGCGCCAACAAGCTCGGCCTGCACGGCGAGACGCTCTACTTGAGCCGCTGGTTCTCGCTGCGCAACGGTGGCACGGTGAGCAAGCACCTCTTCGCGGACGACCTGCGCGTCGCCACCAAGGTGACGACGAACGCCGAATTCCTCTTCTTCTACCAGCCGGACCATCTGGGCTCGGCGCAGTTCATCACCGACGAGCAGGGCTCGGCCTACGCGCACCTGGAGTACTTCCCCTCGGGGGAGATCTGGGTGGACGAGCACTCCGACACCCTGAACCTCCCCTTCCTCTTCAGCGGCAAGGAGCTCGACGACGAAACCGGGCTCTCCTACTTCGGAGCCCGCTACTACGAGCCGCGCCAGGGGCAGTGGATCAGCGCCGATCCGATCCTCGACGGGATGCTGGCCGGGCCGCAGGCAGACGCCAGCGAGCTGGAGTTCCACCAGCACGGTCTGATCTATGGCTACGCCGGCAACAGCCCGACGAACCTCATCGACCGGTTTGGCCTGGCTTTCGAGCATCTGAAGAGCGAAGCGGCGCTCGCCAAGTTCCAGAAGACTTACGGAGGCAACGCCCAGGGCACCCTCGCCCTGATCGAGATGTCGGATGGAACGCACTACATGGTCGAGCAGCAGACGAACAACCTGATCAAGGGGGCCGCAGAAAAACTCGGCATCACCTACCTCTCGCAGGCGCGGCTGTCCGGCTTTCACGCGGAAATGCGATTCATCAAGTTCGGCAATGATCAGGAGTTGTCCCTCGACGGCGCCAAGATCTGGGTCTCGAAACCGATCTGTGCGGACTGTGCAGAAACGCTCGACGATTACGAGGTGGAGAGCCAGACCTCGACTTCCGACAAGCATTACCGAAACTGGGTCTCTCCCGAGACGATGAAGCCGACCGTGCCGAAGAGCGGGCGAGCGTACCAAGGGCGCCGGTCCGAGGTGCAGCAGCTCAAGGACGCCCAGCGCGATTGGGACATGTAGTGGATCGAACGAGGTGACGACAGCCGGGCACCGGGCGGACCGCATCTCGTGCCGCTCGTTGCCCGGCGCCCCCTGTCCGACACGCAACGCTCTGTCGGCTGACACACTCGTGACCCTCTGTTTTTTCACCTGCCTCTCGCAAATCCAGTGATTCTGGCGCGCGCCCTGCCGCCGGCAGGCTCAAAAATCCTGGCACGCATCTAGCTATATGAGAGCCGCAGAAACCTGGTCCCAAAGTCCCCCCCCAAGACGGCGGGACGCAAAAACAAAAACGGGGAATTCAATAAAGGGAGGCGTCTCTATGGTCAGTACCAAGCAGTTCACGATTTTCTTCCTGCTGGTCGTCGTGTTTCTCGTCGCCATCATGATCGTGACGTCGTTGGCCTGGCGCGAGTCGAGTAAAGAGTACGACACCACCAGCATCCGGACGAGCCTGATCAGCATCGTCGATTTCTCCGCGTCCAAGATCTCCGAGCAGGAATCCGCCATGCAGTCCTGGGTCGACAAGGTGGACCTCGAGCTCCATCAGACCCAGGGTCAGATCAGTTCCCTCCAGGATCACGTCGACACGGAGATTCAGGGCCTGCCTCCTGTCTCCCGTCCCGAATTCTGGTAAGCAGGAGGCGGAGCCTGGAGGCTCGAAGCCTCCAGGCTCCACCGTCGATACGATCAGCCAAACATTATGAATGGACAGATTCCCATGAGATCCCACGACCTGGCAAAGAAAATGGTTGCAATCGCGCTTCTCGTCCTGGCGGCGGCCGGCGCAGAAGGGCAGGTCAAGCCGATCGTTCCGCACACCGTTGCCGGGCCAGGCGCGCCGGTGCTGGCCGACGTCGATCTCGACAAGGTGCCGGTCGGCCGCGCGTTGCGTCTCCTCGCCGAGACCTACGACGTCTCGATCGCGACCGGTGCGCTGCCCGACACCCGGGTCACGGTCCGCCTGCGCGGCATTGGTGCCCAAGAGGCGTTCGCGGCCGTGGCCGCGGCCGCCGGGCTCGAAGTGGCTCACGATGGTGAGGGCTCCGTGTTGCGACTGGCGCCGAAGAGCGCGGACGCCACGGCCCGCCAAGTCATCCCCGTCGATCTTGCTGCCGGCACGGAGGCGGGCCTCGAAGGCCTGCACGAGGCCGGCGTCGAAGCCCACAGGATCGGCCAGAGCGGCGTTCTGCTGGAGGGCCGGAAGAACGCCGTCGAAGCGGCGGCGCTGGCTCTCGGCAATGCCCGCCAGCATCAGATTGTTGACCGGGTGTATCCCCTTGGGCGTCGCGCCGGGGGAGGAGACGCTCAAGGCGGTCCTGCCACTGCTCGAACCGCATCTGGAGGTCGCGACCTACAACGCCGTCGAGAACCAGCTCACGGTCTCGGCGCTCCCCGCGACGCTCGACCGGGTCGATGCCCTCCTCGGCGAGCTGACGCGGACGCCGAAGCAGTACGAGATCGAGGTGCAGGTGATCGAGGTCTCGAAAAACGCGCTGCGCCAGATGGGCTCCCAGGGCACCTTCGGGCTCGACATCCGCGGCGGCGTCCTCGCCACCACGTTCCCCCAACTCGGCCTCAACGACTCCCAGAGGTATCTCCCCTCGGCGAACGAGCTCGCGGCGCTCAGCCGGTTTGGCACCGGGGGTGGCGTCAATTCGGGGAGCACCGAGCCCGGCAGCCTCGCGGACCCGGGGTTCCGCTTCGGGCACATCGACGCCCGGGGCATCCGCCTGCTGATCCAGGCGTTGGAGCAGTCCGGCGAGGCGCGCGTGATGGCCACTCCCAAGGTCACGGCGCTCGACAACCGGCGTGCGCGGATCAGCATGGTCACCACCCTGCGCATTCCGACGTTCACCCAGAACCAGGCCTTCGCCACCACCACTGTCTCAGGGATAGAGTTGGTGGACGTGGGGACGACGCTGGACGTGCTCCCCCGTCACGGCGCCGGCCGGCAGATTCTGTTGACGGTCTCGCCCGAGGTGAGCGAGTTGCAGCCGGGCACCTCGACCTTCTCCCAGAACGGGCTCACCCAGGGGCTGCCCATCGTCACCCGGCGCCGCACGGAGACAGAGGTGGTGCTCGAATCCGGGGAGACGCTGGTCATCGGCGGGCTCGTCACCGAGCACAAGACCGAGACCCACGGCAAGACGCCCGGCCTCGCGAACCTGCCGCTGATCGGCCGCGCTTTTCGCCTCGAAGGCAAAGAGACCGAGAGCACGGAGCTTCTGGTCTTCGTGACGCCCCGCGAGCTGCCCTCGCCGGAGGCGAGGCGGTCCAAGGTGCAGGTCGGCGAGACGTGGCTTCCCGCGAGCCTCGCGGCGCAGCTCGAAGGCGCGCGCGCCCTGCTGCACAGCCAGGCCCCGGCGGACCGCGCCTCCGGCGTCCGCGCTCTCGAAGGGATCGACGCCGACCTCCTCGACGCGGGCATCGACACCGGCCGCGAGGTCGCGGCTCTGGGTGGCGACGCGAGCCTCGACGTCCGAGCCGCAGCCCTGCTCTTCCTGCTGCACGTGCGGCCGGCCGCGGCCCTGGGCGAGCTGGCACGTTTCAAGGACAGCCGGGCGGTGGCGCACGCGGCCCTCGCCGCGTCCATGGCGCCGCATCTCAAAGCCGCTCTGGCCGAACTCACCGGGCAGTCTCGCCGCCGGCACCGAGCCGGCCCTGGCCTGGGGCGGGACGCCGGAGGAGGTCGTCCTTTCGGGCGACGCCGCCGGCACCGGGCTCGCTCGGGCGGCGCTCGACCTTCTGGGCCGCCGGGCGCCCGACCTGCGCCATCTCGTGGGGTTCGGCCTGGCCACGGTCGCAGACCGGCGCGGCGTGGCCTGCCATCGATCCGGCGGTGCGTAGCGCCCAGGTGGTCACAGCCGGCATGACCCCCGAGCGCGTGGCGCTCCAGATGGTCCGCCTCGCGACGCTCTCTTTCGAGACGCGGGTGGCCGGCATTCCGGCCGCGGACGGCCGTAACCTCGCGCTGGCGGTCGAGGAGGAGACCCGAGCGCTCACCCGGCTGACGGGAGCGCGGGCGGCCTCCACCACCGCCTCGCCGGCGGTCCGCGATGCCCTGGCGGCGGGTCTCAAGTGGATTGCCGCGAACGCTCCCGAAACCGTGGCCGGAGGCCAACCATCAGGAGGACAGCCATGAAGCTCGCGAGTCTCACCGTACCCGTGACGATCGCCGCACTGACCGTCGCCGCCGTCGGGGGCCTGGGCACGCTGGCGGTGCGGGCGAGCGCGGTTTCAACCCAGACCAACATCGAATTGCTGCGCCTGAACCTGCGCGTCGCGAAGCTCCACCAGCAGCTCCTCGAGCATTCGCGAAACGCCCTGGCCGCTCAGGTGCAAGAGAGCCTGCCTGGCGGTTCCGTACCTGCCGCTGCCAGTCGAGAAGGTCAGAAAAAAAAGGTTTCCATACTGCCCGAGGCGAGCCCGGTTGAGCCTTGGCCGGAAGAGGTGAGGCCATGATCCAGTCGATCCAGTCCATTCCAATCGGTGAGCTTTCGCTCCTCGAAGGTCTGCGCGCGGTACCGCCCCGGGTCGCCCGCAGCCACCAGATCATCCCCCTGCGCTACGAGGGCGAGCGGTTGATCGTCGGCGCCGTCGCCGGGGTTGATTCACAGCGCAAGCGAACCTTCGACACGTTACGCCGCCTGGGCAACGCCGACGTCGAGCTCGTGCCCGTGCCGGCGGAGCGCTACCAGGAAGTCCTCAGGAAATGGTACGGCCCCACCGGGGACGTGGCCGAGCTCATTGCTGGGCTGCCTGGGCTGCCGCCGTCGACGGTCGAGGCCTCCTCCGGGCTCGGCGAGACGCCGGCGCCGCGCTTCCTGGAACTGACGCTCAAGGCGGCGATCGCCGAAGGCGCGAGCGACGTGCACATCGAGCCCGACCTCCAGTCTCCCCGGGTGCGCTTCCGGGTCGACGGCATCCTCGCCGAGCGGGTCGCTCCACCTCCGTGGCTGGTGGGCCGGGTGATCGGCCGGGTCAAGGCTCTGGCCGGCCTCGCCCTCGGCGAGTGTCTCTTCCCCCAGGACGGCGTGTTCGATTTTCCGGTCCAGACGCCGACCGCGACCGGGCCGGTGGCGGTCCGCGTCTCGATCCTGCCCACCGCCCGGGGCGAGTGCGCCGTCCTGCGCCTGCTGACGGTCGAGGACGACGTCCCCTCCCTTCACGACCTGGGCCTGCCGGAGGAGATGGCGCAGAGGCTCGTCGCGGCGGCCTCGGCGCCCGAGGGCCTCATCGTCTTCGCCGGGCCGACGGGGAGCGGCAAGACGACCACCCTCCACGCCCTCCTCCACACGGTCGACGCCGACCGGCGCAACGTCGTCTCGATCGAGGACCCGGTCGAGATCCGTTCGCGGCGGTTGCGCCAGGTGCCGGTGCGCCGCGATCTCGGGCTGGATTTCGCCGGCGCTCTGCGCTACGTCCTGCGTCAGGACCCGGACGTCCTCCTGGTGGGGGAGACGCGCGACGCCGAGACGGCCCAACTGGTCGTGCAGGCGGCGCTCGCCGGGCATCTGGTGCTGACCACGGTCCACGCCGCGAGCGCGCTCGAGGCCTTCGACCGCTTCACCCAATTGGGCGCCGACCGGGCGCTACTGGCGCAGGTCACCCGTCTCGCCGTGTCCCAGCGGCTCCTGCGCCGGGTGTGCCCGTATTGTGGCGGAGACGGCTGCTTCGCCTGCGAGGGCAGCGGGCTCAAAGGTCGCACCGGCCTTTACGAGGCGGTGACGATGAGCCCCGCCCTCGCCTCTCTGGTGCGGCAGGGGGCGGAGCCCGGCGAGCTGCGGCGGGCGGCGCGGGACCACGGCTTCCGCTCGCTTCTCGACGCCGCCCGCGACCTCGTGCGCCGGGGCGTGACGACGGCCGCTGAGACCGCCCGGGTGCTCGACGTCGAGGGTCTTCAGGGTCTCGAAGGAGGTGCTCGGTGAGAGCCGCGAAGAAACGCTCTGCCGCTATCGTCGCCCTCGACCTGAGCCGCGCCGGGCAGGTGGCCGCGGTGGCCGTCAACGGCCGGGGAGCGCTCGCCGCGTGGGCCGTCGTTGCCGAAGGCGAGGGTCCCGTGGCGCTGGCCCGGCAGGCCCTGCGCGAGCTTGAGGTGCGGCCGCAGGAAGTGCGCGTCCTTCTCGGCACGGGGACGGGCGCGGAGGACGAACCGCAGGTCGCGATCCTCGACCATCCAGGAACGCCGGGCGAGGGAGAGATCCTGGCGGCGCTCTTCGCGGACGGCTACCCGCGCCTCACCGAGCCGTCGGTCGCGGCTCTCGCCACCGCCCCGGGAGCCTGGCTGGTGGCGGCCTGCGGCGCCTCCACGATCGAGCCACTCGCCGCGGGCCTGCTTCAAGAGAGCGGGACGGAGCCGGCCTTCGTCGTCGATCAGCTCCTCTCCGGGGAAGGCCTGATTGAGCCTGGCCCGGTATTGCCCGCAATATTGCCCGCAGCAGTGCCCGCGGCATGCGCGCTCGCCTGGCGGTTGGCGATGAGCCCCATCGTGACGCGCCTCGCGAGCCCGCGGAGCGAGCGGCGGCGGGCAAGCCTCGCCTGGGCTCGCAGGGTCACCCAGGCCGCGCTGATCCTCGCGGTGCTCGGCGTCCTGGCGATGGCGGCCGGGTTGATGTTGGCGGGGGCGAGCCGGGCGAGGAACCGGGCGCTCGCCTCCCAGATGGCCGGGGACGTGCGGCTGGTCAGGGAGCTGCGGGAGCTCGCGGCGATGGCCGATGAGGCGAAGCGATTGCGGACCGATCTCGCCGGCCGCACGCCGCCCTGGCCGCGCGTGGCAGAGGCGATCGCCACCCTGGCGCGGATGGCCCCGCTGGAGACCGGTTGGGAGAAGCTCCAGATCAAAGAGGGCGCCCTGGAGCTCGAGGCCGCGGCCATTGGCGCGGTGGGCGCGGCGCCCGAGGCGCGGCTCGCGCTCATGCGCCAGGCCCTGGAGCGCTCGCCCGGGCTCACCAACCTCTCGTGGGGGACGCCGGCCGGAGACCCCCACAGCCCGCGCCTGCACCAGGTCTTCCGGGCGGCGGTGAGCGAAGCACCGGCCGCGGGGGTACCGTGAGCACCGCCTGGCGCTACACCGCGATGCTGCTGGCGGGAGCCGTCCTGCTGCTGGGGACCGGCCTCTACACCATGCACAAGGCCCTTTCGGGACGCCGCGACCCGCGCGAGCTGCTGGAAACCCGGAGGATCCTCGAGCAGATGGGAGGCGAGGCCGGGCTCGCCGCGCGCAAGGCGCGGCTTGCGGAGATCGTCGCGCGGCTCCGCCAGGAGCAGGTGGCCCACGTCGCCGATGCCGACGCCTTCAGCCGGCGCATCGAGGAGACCTTCGCCGAGCTCGGCCTGCAACTGACCGCGTCGAGCGATTGGAAGCCCGTGCCCAAATTCAAGCTCCCTGGGGCCGCGGCCTTCGAGCGGACCTTCGCGGGCATCGGACCTTTCGACCGGCTGCTCGACGCCCTGGCGACCCTCGAGAGCTGGCCGGATGCGGCCCGGGTACGGTCGTTGTCCGTCTCCCGGCAGGGGCCGGGAAAGATCGCCTTCACCCTGGAGGTCACCGTCATCCGGTCCATGGGAACAAGGAGGGCCGCTGACATGTCCGCCGGAAGAATCGCGCTCATCGCCGCCGGCCTCCTGATCGCCGTCTGCGGGCTCGTCCTGATCGTGCGGGCCTTCCATGTCGCGGATGCCGCTGCGGCAGACTCCGCTCCGGCCCCGGCGTCCAACGACGCCATGAGAGGACGGGGCCAGGAGCCGCCGCCTCCCAGGTGGCAGAGCTTCCTGCGGCCGGACGAGCAGGCAAGACCGCCGCGCCCGGTCGTCCATCTCGCCCGGACAGCCCCCAACCCCTTCGATCGCCTCGCCACGGTCGGCGGGGCCAGGGCTGCGAAGCCGGAGAATCCGGGCTTGAGGCTCGAAGGAATCTCCGCTGGCGCAGAGGCCGTGGCGCTGATCTCGGGGCACGCGGTGCGCGAGGGAGGCACAATCTCGGGCTTCCGGGTCTTGCGCATCGGCCGCTCGGCGGTGACGCTCGCCGGCCCGCGGGGAAACCATCTCGATCTCGCCCTGGGAGCCGGCCGGTGAGCCGCTCCCTGCCAGCGCGGCTTCCCGCGACGGCGGTCAACGCCCTGGCGGACCTCGTGGCGGTGGGCTTCGGGGTGGCCGAGGCACTCGCGGCGCTGCCCCGCCAGTCGTTGCCGAAGAGGACGGCGCGGCAGCTAGACGCCGAGCTTTCTCTCCTCGCCGAGGGGGCTCCGCTCGACGCCGCCCTCGACCGGCTCGGGCTCGAGATCACCGCCGCTTCCATCCGCGGCTCCCAGGCGCGGGCCGCGGACATCGAGGCAGCCCTCCGTGCCGACGCCGAGGCGCAGGAGGCGACGGACGGTGCGCTGAAAAAGACGCGGCGCCGGATCGAGGCCCTGGCCCTCGTCCTCGCCGGCCTCTGTGTGTCGACCTTCTACCTGTCCTTCATCCTGGTGCCGGGCCTGATCCGCAAGAGTACGGAGAACCTGCCGCCGGGCTGGCAGGTACCGCCCGCCCTGCGCCAGTTCGAGAGCTTCCGCAACCTGTGGCTGGCGCTGGGTGGGTCGTTCCTGCTCCTGGGGGTGGCGCTGGTGGCCGCCGTCGCCGGGTTCCTCGGCCGGGAGCGCTGGTTGGCGTTCCTTCAGGACCTTCGGCTGTATCTGCCGTTCCTGCGCGCCCATGCCATTCACGCGAGCCGGGCGCGGCTCCTCGACGCGCTGGCCTTCGAGGCTGCGGCGGGCCTGCCGGCGAACGAAACCCTGCGCCGCGTCGGCCGGCGGGAGCCGGTACCCCGGCTGGCGGCGGCGCTGGCGCTGGGCGCCTCCCGCCTGGACGCCGGCGAGCCCTGGGCGAGCTGCCTCTGCGGCACCCTCCTCGACTCGCCGCTCTTAGCCGACCTGACCGCGCTCGCGGGCCACGGGGCGCGCCCCACGAAAGGCCTGCGGTGGGCCGCCGCCCAGAGCCGCGAGCAAGCGGTCAAGGGACTGCGCTGGGCGGTCACCGGCGTCGCATCGCTCCTGCTCATCCCCTCCTTCGCCTATCTCCTGGTCCTCATGCACGTGGCCTCCGTGACGGCGGCCATCGCCCAGGTGGAGTCGGTCCGGCTGGAGATGGAGACGTTGACGAACGAGGTGGACCAGATTCTTCAAAAGCCTTAGAAAGCCATCTCCTCCACCCGCCGCAGCACCTCCGCGAAGGATACATGGGCGAAGACGCCGAAGAGGGGGTGGGATTTGAGCTTGCTGCGGGTCTGGCGCGGGGAGGGGAGGCCGGTGAGGAAGCGGGTGAGGGCTCGGGGGTTGGAGAGGTCCGGGATCTCCTGACGCAGGGTCACGGCCCGGCGCAGGCTCACTTCGTCGAGATGGACGGGGGTGGGTGGGAAGAACTTCTCGGGCTTGCCTCCGTTCTCGCACCAGGTGCAGTGGCCGCAGGGGTGGGGGAGGTTCTCTCCGAAGTGCGCGGCCAGGAAGGCGGTCTGGCAGCCGTCTTGGGTGGCGAGGGTCAGGACCTGATCGAGACGGGCGATCTCTCGGCTTTCTCGTTCGAGAGTGCGTTGGTGGAGGGATTGGGCCATGTCCTCGAGGTCGGTGGGGCGGCGGAGCCAGCGGTAGGGGTGGCGCAGGCCGGCGGCTCGGACTTCCAGGAGGCTTTGCTCGGCGAGGTAGTCGAGGGCCCGGATCAGACGATCGCGGGGTGCTCCCAGGGCTTGGGCTGCGGTTTCGAGGTCGAGGTGGGACCAGATCTTGGCTTTCCTTGCCTGCTCGAAGACACCGCGCAGGAAGTCCCGCCTTTCTCCCTGGAAGCGGCTCAGGATCTCTTCGAAGGGGACGAGCGGCCGGAGCTCGTATTCGGCGTAGATCGGGGTGCCGGCTTCCAGGTAGCCTGCGAGCTCCAGGTAGGTGAGGAGGGTCCGCACTACCAGCGGCCGGATGTCGTGCCGTCCGGAGAGATCGTAGAGGGAGAGCTCCATCTCGCCCGAACCGTTTGGGATGTCCGCGGATCTTGCGAGATCGGCGAGGAGGCTGCGCACGGATCCGAGGTCCGGCGTGTCGCCGTAGGCGAAGTTCTGGAGGGTCAGGAGGTCGTCGGTGCAGATCAGAAGCTCTCGCAGAGCGCGGCTTGCCCGTCGCGGCCGGCGCGGCCGATCTCCTGGGCCAGGTTCTCCAGGCTCTTGGGCAGGTTGTAGTGGATCACCTTGCGGATGTCCGCCTTGTCGATCCCCATGCCGAAGGCGATGGTGGCCACGACCACGGCTTCCGTCGAGCCCAGGAACCAGTCCTGCACCCGAGTCCGCTCCGCGTCCTCCAGGCCGGCGTGGTAGGGGAGGGCTGGAACTCCCGCGCGCATGAGGGCGGCTGCCACGTCCTCGGCGGTCTTCTGCAGGGTGACGTAGACGATGGCCGGCCCGGAGATCTCCCGGGAGGCAGCGGAGGAGAGCCGTTCGAGCAGGAGGGCGTCGCGGTCGGCGGCGAGGACGGGGGTGGTCCGCAGCGTCAGGTTCTTGCGGTGGAAGCCGGTGCGGACGGCGCAGTCCGGAGCGATGTCGAAGCCGCGGCAGATGTCGGCGAGCACCTGGGGCGTGGCGGTCGCGGTGAGGGCCAGGGTGCGCTCGGCACGGCAGAGCTTGCCGAAGCCGGCCAGCTTCAGGTAGTCGGGGCGGAAGTTGTGCCCCCATTCGGAGACGCAGTGCGCCTCGTCCACCGCGAAGAGCGACACCCGGATGCGGGAGATCGCCTCCCGGAAGCGTTCGTTGGTGAAGCGCTCAGGGGCGACGTAGAGGAGGCGGAGGGTGCCCTTGCGGACGGAGTCCATGAGGATGCGGACCTCGTCGGCCGTGAGGGTCGAGTCGAGGCGGCCGGCGGCCACTCCGAGGCGGGTGAGCTGGTCGATCTGGTCCTTCATCAGGGCGATCAGGGGCGAGACCACCAGGGTGAGGCCCGGCAGCAGGAGGGCCGGGATCTGGTAGCAGAGGGACTTGCCGCCGCCGGTGGGGAAGACGGCCGCGGCGGATCGTCCGGCCAGGAGGTGCCGGATCACCTCTTCCTGTCCGGGACGGAAGTCCCGGTAGCCGAAGGTCTCCCGGAGGGCGGCGCGGGCCGCCTCCAGGTTCGCCGCGTCCTCAACCTTGGCGCTCATGCAGCCTGCGCCATGGGCAGGACCTCCCGGTCGATCATCGCCGCCAGGCGAAGCCGGGCTTCCTCCAGGTCGAAGTCCATCTGGAGGCCCAGCCAGAACTTTGCCGAGGTCCCAAAGTACCGGGCCAGGCGGAGCGCGGTGTCGGGCGTGATGGACCGCTTGCCGAGGACGATCTCGTTCACCCGCCGCGGCGGTACCTTGGTTTCACGGGCCAGCTTGTTCTGGCTGATGCCGAGGGGCTTCAGGAACTCCTCCAGCAGGACCTCGCCAGGATGAATGTTCGGCAGTCTCTCAGCCATGAGCTCACCTCTCAGTGGTAGTCCACGATCTCGACCTCATGCGCGTCGCCGTCCTGCCAGACGAAGCAGATTCGCCACTGGTCGTTCACCCGGATGCTGTGCTCGCCGGCCCGGTCTCCTCTCAACGCCTCCAGGCGATTGCCGGGAGGGACCCGCAGGTCGGAGAGGCTCTGGGAGTTGTTCAGCATCCTGAGCTTTCGGCGCGCGATCCCCTGCACATCGGAAGGCAGTCTCCGGACCACCTTTCCGTGCCAGATCTCTACCGCCTCGCGGCCGCGGAAGGACCTGATCACGAGAGGAGTATAACGCGCGGCGTCATATGACGTCAAGCGTCATAGACGAGATTGAAGGGAGGGATCGGAGGGCGTCTCCGATTTCACGGGTGAGGGCTTCGGCGGCGGTGATCCAGGTGCTCACTTCGGCGGCCGTAGCTCCCAGGAGAACCTCGGAGCCGTCCCGCAAGCGTCCGGACGAGCGGGAGGTAGGCGGGGAGGCGGCTTCGATCCAGGCGTCGGGGAGCTTCTCGGCATCAGGCAGGTCCATTCCTTTTAGATGGGCCCGCGAGCGCAGGGCAAGCTCGACGCCTTCCCGCAGTGCGGGGAGGGCTTCGACGGGGAAGCCTCCTCCGGCGAGGACGGAGGCCATGCGGATCTTCCGTTCGGATTGGGCGAGGAGGTCGCGGGCGGCGGCGAGATTGCGGTCTCGCTGGGCGTCCTTCTCCGATCCCAGGGCTGGAGAGCGGTGAAGGAGACGGCGGTCTTCGGCGGCGAGGCGCAGGATCCCCATCCCGATCAGGCGCTCGATGGTTTCGAAGGTGGTTCGGTCGATCAGCTCCAGGGCGGCCGTTGAGTGTGTAGAGGATTGGGCGACGAGGGCTTCGAGGGCCGGTCGGTCGGTGACGGCTCCTTCCACGACGGCGAGGAGGGTTTCGCGGCCGTCCGGCGTCTTCCAGGCTTCGAGGTTGAGAAGGCGGTCGCCGAGGTGGGGGAGGAGCTCGGCGGCGAGGGGCTCGGCTGGGGGCGCTTTGGGTGTTGAGGATGTGGCGGTGATTCCAGTCAGGGCTTCCAGCCTCTCGACCAGGGCCTTGCGGCCGGAGGGGAGGGGGAGGCTGGCGGAGCCGGCACGGCCGTCGAGGACGCGGTCGGCCAGGGCCTGCTTGCCGGCGAGGAGGGGGATCATCCGGTGCTCGATGGTGCCCTCGGTGACGAGGTGGAGCACGCGGACGGCCCGCGTCTGGTGTTTGCGCCAGGCGCGGGCGATCCGCTGCTCCAGGCGGGCCGGGTTCCAGGGGAGGTCGAGGTTGATCACCACGCTGGCGGCCTGGAGATTGAGGCCCACGCTGCCCGAGTCGGTGGAGAGGAAGAGGCGGCAGTCGGGATCGTCCTTGAAGCGGCGGATCTCGGCGCGGCGGCGCATCACGGGCACGGAGCCGGTGTGCCAGGCGTAGCCGATCTCCATCTCCTGGACGAGCTCGCGCACCAGCTCCAGCATCCGCTCCCATTCCGAGAAGATGAGGACCTTGGTGCCGGGCTCGGCCAGGGTCTCGGTGAGGATTTCCTTCAGCTCGGGGAGCTTGGGGCAGACCCGGCAGTCGGAGTCGAGGATGTAGGGGGTGTCGCAGATCATCCGCATGCAGGCGAGCCAGTTCTGGAGCTTGTCGAGCTCGTCGGGGGTGAGCGGCCGGCGCTGGGCCTGGGCCATGAGGCTCGCGACGCGCTTCTCGTATTCGGCGTAGCGGGTCACCTGCTCCTCTTCCATGCCCACGAAGTAGTGCTTGTCGGTGCGGCCGGGGAGCTGGCCTTCCACCTCCTGCTTGCGGCGGCGCAGGAGGACGGGAGCGAGCCGCCGGTGGAGCTCGTCGAGGTTCTTGTAGCCGGCGGGCCGGCCGCGGTCGTCTAGCTCGTAGAAGTCGCGGTTGAAGCGGAAGAGGGGGCCGAGCAGGGCGGGATCGAGGAACTGGACGATGGAGTAGATCTCGTCGATGCGGTTCTCGATGGGCGTGCCGGTGAGCACGAAGGCGTAGGGGCTCTTGAGACGCTTGACCGCGTGGGCGGTACGGCTCTGCCAGTTCTTGATGCGCTGCGCTTCGTCGAGGACGATGACGTCCGGAGCAAGGCGCTGCTGCACGTCGTCGGCGTCGTAGAGCATCTGCTCGTAGTTCGCGAGATAGAAGAAGGAGCCGGGGCCGTACTGCCGGAGGCGCTGGGCGCGGGGGCCGAAGACGATCCGCGACGGCAGGTCGGTGAAGCGGGCGATCTGCTCCTCCCACTCGGCCTTGAGCGAGGCCGGGGAGATCACCAGCACCCGCTCGACGTTCTTGAGCTTCCGCAGCAGGGCGCAGGCGGCGATGGCCTGGACGGTCTTGCCGAGGCCCATTTCGTCGGCGAGCAGGGCCCGCTCGGTGAAGGCGAGGTGGAGCATGCCCTCGCGTTGATAGGGATAGAGGGGGAGCTTGACCAGGTCCAGGCTCTCCCGGCCGGCGCCGGTGTCTGGGAATTCGGCCAGGAAGCGCTCGCGGGCCTTGCCCCGTGCGGCCCGGCGGCTCTCGTCCTCCAGCCAGGGGAGCAGGTAGCGGGAGAGCCGGATGCGTTCGCGCACCCGCGGTGGCGCCGCGGTGAGGGCCCGGGCGAGCTCCGGGAGGAGGATCAGGGGATCGCCGCGCAGCGCGCCGCTTGGCAGGAAGAAGCGATCCACCAGGGCGTAGGCCCCGGACCGGCGCGAGCCCGCCGGCCACTGCACCCTCACCTCCGGCCGCTCGCCGGCGCGGCGGAGGAAGACTTCGATGCGCGTATTGTCCCGCCCCTCTCGCGCGGCCTTCGGCATGCGCACCCGGTTCAGGACGGCTTCGACGTGCTTGCAGGTGCCGAGGCCGTTCACCTGGAAGTCCGGACAGCCGCAGGAGTTGTCGTGCCGGGTGAGGGAGCGGATCTCGACCTCGTAGGAGCTTCCCCCCTCCGAGCCGACGCGGAAGGTCCCGAACACGGGGTGGCCGGGCTCGATCGCCTCGATCGCGAGGGGCTCGGTCGTGGCCCGCTGCCGGCGGCGCTCGATCTCCTCGTCGTCGGTGGTGCGCCAGCCCTGGAGGCGGAGGGCGGGCTTCTGAATGGCTTTGTGGGAGTTCGGGCCGGGGGACGTGGAGATTCTCGGCATGGCGGGCTTTTTACCATAAGCCATGATGTTCGTGTGCGAACGGAGTTAATATACCTCTGTTCCGGGGGCCGACGGGTGGTGTTCCGGCGCGACGGAGGTATGGATGAAGAAGACTCCAGAGGAGATTTTCGAAGGCCTGGCTTCGTGCGCTCGCGAGCCCATGGCTGAGATGACCGAGATGGCGGAGGAGGTCACCACCCCGAGCCTGCTGACGGGAGAGGGGGTCACTCTCGCGCAGATCGAGGCCTTCGCCCGGGCGGCGGTGGACTTCGTTGCCGCCACGGCCCGGCAGCTCCTGAGCGGCGGCGATCTCGTGCGGATCGAAGCACCGGAAGGGATCGGGCCTGCTCTGCGCCACCTCGTCGTCATGCGGTCGCGCCAGGGGCTCTCCCTGGCCTTCTTCCATGACGAGGCGGCTCGGGAAGCGTTCCGAGGCGACGAGCCCCTGGACGAGCAGTGGATCCTCTTCCTGGAGCCTCTCCCGGAGATCCCCCTGGCCGACGCGGAACTCTGGCAGCAACACGGGCTGCCCCTGTGCGGGGAGGAGGAGCTCTGTCCGGTGCCCGTGCTCGTTCGCCATGGCATGACGTTCCGGCCCGACGCCTGGGAGCTCGCGTTTTTCGAGGGGCTGCTTAAGGCCCTGGCCGCGAGCACGGAGGAGGAGGTGGACGCGGGGCGCTGGGAGAAGGAGACGGAGACCCACCTGGGACGGCTGCGCTTCGTCTTCTCCCTGCCCGACCTCCTCGCCCTGGCCGCGAGCGAAGAGCCGCCGAGCCGCCCGGCGCTGGTGTTGGAGTGCCTCGTGGAGAAAAGGCGCAGGTCCCTGGCCGAGTGGTTCGGCGTCTCCGAGGAAGAGGTGGCGGCTCTCCTGGAGAGCTATCAGCATCCTCCGGATGGACGTGATCCCGACGATCCGGTCCACCAGCTTCTCGACGCCGCCGAGATCCTGGGCGGCCGGCGGTCGGTCCTCTTAGCGCGGCGCGCGCTCGCGCTCCAACCGGACTGCAGCCAGGCATACCTGTTGCTCGCCGAAGCCGCTCCCGATGCCGCGCAGGCGCTCGAGCTGTACGACCGGGCGCGAGCCCTCGCCGAGCGGGACCTCGAGCCGGAAAGGGAAGGGGTGGCCCTGGACCACGTCCTGCGGTCCCACCAGGGAATGGCGCTGGCGCTCTGCGCCCTGGACCGTCTGGAGGAGGCGGTGGTCCACCTGCGCGAGCTGCTGCGTCTGGATCCCGAAAACCTCTTCGAAGCGCGGGACCGGCTCGTCTCCGCTTTGCTCCTCTTGGGCCGGGACGAGGAGGCGGCCGGTCTGGTCGAAAGCTCACCCGAAGAGGGCTCGACCGCGCAGGTCTACACCCGAGTCCTCCTCGCCTTCCGCCGGGAGGGGGACACGCCTGCGGCCCGCCGGGCTCTTCTCGACGCTCTGCGCGTGAACGCCGTCGTACCGAGCGTCCTCCTGCCGCGCGTCGAGCTCTCCCTGCCGGAGTCGCTCGTCTTCGCGGACGACGATTTCGACGCCGCCGAGTACGTCGAAGTCACCGGGACCGCGTGGCGGCGGACGTCGGGGGCTCTCGGGTGGCTGGCTGAGTGTCTCGGGGTCGGGGCGACTTGCCCTTCGAAGCCTCACCCCCGGCCCCTCTCCCGGGGGGAGGGGGGACTTGGTTGAAAGGGTGGAGCTTGTAGGGTGTGCTGTGCGCACCTTGGATGTCTTTGAAGATACGCAGAGCGCACCCTATGGCAATCCCGCCCGCCTGAGTCCCCCCTCTCCTCCCGGGAGAGGGGTCGGGGGTGAGGTTTCGAAGGGCAAGCGGCCAAAGTCAGCACGGACTTCTGAGACACCCGCTGAGCCGATCCCTCCGATACACTCCCCCCGCCCCCCGCTGACCGCGGGCGGCCCCAGGCCCCTTTCGGGGGGCGATCCCAGTCGCATCCAGGTTCCCCAGGAACGTTCTCGGAGGCTCTTTCCCGGAGGAGATCGTCTTGAAGATTCATGAATATCAGGCCAAGGAGATCCTGCGCCGGTATGGGGTGGCGACCCCGCGGGGCAGGGTGACGGACAGCCCCGACGAGGCGGCAAAGATCTGCGAGGAGCTTGGGCGTAGGTGCGTCGTCAAGGCCCAGATCCACGCCGGCGGGCGCGGCAAGGGGGGCGGCGTCAAGCTCGCCAAGTCCCCGGAGGAGGCGCGCGAGGTCGCGTCGCAAGATCCTCGGCATGCAGCTCGTCACCCATCAGACCGGCCCCGAAGGGCAGCTCGTGCGCAAGGTGCTCGTCGAGGAGACGGCGGACATCGCCCAGGAGCTGTACCTCTCCATCACCCTCGACCGGGCCCAGGGCAAACCCGTCATCATGGCGTCCAGCCAGGGCGGCATGGACATCGAGGAGGTCGCGGCCAAGGACCCGAAGGCGATCTTCCGGCAGGCCGTCGATCCCCATCTGGGGATCGTGCCGTTCCAGGCCCGGGCGGTTGCGAGCGGGCTGGGCTTGAAAGGGCAGACAGCGGCCAAGGCGGCGAAGCTCGTCACCGGGCTGGTCAAGGCCTATCTGGATACGGACGCCTCGCTCGCCGAGATCAATCCCGCTGATGGTGACCGGGGGCGGCGACGTCATGGCGCTCGACGCCAAGATGAACTTCGACGACAACGCCCTCTTCCGCCACAAGGACGTCGTCGAGATGCGGGACCTCGCGGAGGAGAACCCCCTGGAGGTCGAGGCCAGCAAGTTCAACCTCAACTACATCAAGCTCGACGGCAACATCGCCTGCATGGTCAACGGCGCCGGCCTCGCCATGGCGACCATGGACATCATCAAGCTCTACGGCGGCGAGCCCGCCAACTTCCTGGACGTCGGCGGCGGCGCTTCGCAGGAGGCGGTGAAGAACGCCTTCCGCATCCTGGTGTCGGACCCCAAGGTGAGGGCCGTGCTCATCAACATCTTCGGCGGCATCGCCCGCACGCGACAGAATCGCCCGCGGCGTGGTGGGCGCCATCGAGGAGCTGGGCAACGTCGCCCTGCCCGTGGTGGTGCGGCTCGAGGGGACGAACGTGGAGGAGGGGAGGCGCATCCTGCGCGAGGCGCCGTTCCCGTTCATCGTGGCCGAAGGACATGGCCGCCGCCGCCGAGAAGGTGGTGTCTGCTGCGAAGGAGGCGAGGTAGACCATGGCGATCTGGGTGAACAACGACACGCGCCTGGTGGTGCAGGGCATCACCGGCAAGGAGGGGACGTTCCACGCCCTGGGCTGCCGCGACTACGGGACCAAGGTGGTGGCCGGCGTCACGCCCGGCAAGGGGGGCGAGACGGTCGAGGGCATCCCGGTGTTCGACACGGTGGCCGAGGCCGCGCGAGGCGACCGGCGCCAACGCCTCGATGATCTTCGTGCCGCCGCCGTTCGCCGCCGACGCCATCATGGAAGCCGCCGACGGCCGGCATCGAGCTCGTGGTCTGCATCACCGAGGGCATTCCGGTCAACGACATGCTGCAAGGTGAAGGCCTTCCTGCGCGACAACCCGACGCGGCTGATCGGTCCCAACTGCCCGGGCGTGATCTCGCCGGGCATGGCCAAGATCGGCATCATGCCGGGGCACATCCACAAGCAGGGCCGCATCGGCGTGGTCTCGCCGCTCGGGCACGCTGACCTACGAGGCCGTCTGGCAGCTCTCGAACCTCGGCCTCGGCCAGTCGACCTGCGTCGGCATCGGCGGCGATCCCGATCAACGGCACCAACTTCATCGACGTGTTCGAGCTGTTCGCCAGGCGACCCGGACACGGACGGCGTGGTGATGATCGGCGAGATCGGCGGCAGCGCCGAGGAGGAGGCGGCGGCCTGGATCCAGGCGAACTACAAGAAGCCGGTCGTGGGCTTCATCGCCGGCCGCACGGCCCCGCCGGGACGCCGCATGGGCCACGCCGGAGCCATCATCGCCGGCGGCAAGGGCACGGCGGCGGAGAAGTTCGAGGCGTTGAAGGCGGCGGGCATCCACGTGGTGGAATCGCCGGCGGCCATGGGCGAGACGATGAAGAAGGCGCTGGGGAAATGATCCACCGCATCCCCGGCACCGGCTGGCTGGCCTTGATCGGAGGCGGCGAGTTCAGCTTCGGGGAGACGGAGGATGCGGATCGCGCCTGGCTGGAGAGGGTGCCGCCCGGGCCGATCGGATTCATCCCTGCGGCTTCGGGGTCGAACGACTATCCCCGCCATTTCGCGGAGTACATGGCGGATGTCGGCCGTGAGGTGGAGACCATCCCCATCTACCGCTCGCGGGACGGCCGGCGGGGGCGCAACTCGGAGCGGATTCGGGACGTGGCGGCCGTCTACATCGGCGGCGGCGTGACGGACCACCTGCTGGAGGCGATCGAGGACACGCCGGCTGCCGAGGCCCTGGCGAGGAAGATCGCCGACGGCGGAGTGGTGGTGGCCATCGCCGCCGCGGCCCAGTGCGCGGGCCGGTTCGCCCGCAGCATCTTCAAGGGCGATCTCATCCCCGGCTTCGGCTGGCTGCCGGACGGCGTGGTGGAGCCCAATTTCGATCCCGGTCACGACCGCCGGCTGCGCAAGATGCTGGCCGGCACGGGTGTGGCCTGGGGATTGGGAATCCCCGCCGGCTCGGCCGTGCTGCTCGGTCCGGACGGCGTGGTGGAGCTGGTGGGCGAGGTGTTTCGCATCGAAGGGGCGGAGGGGGACATCGAGGCGGTGTAGGATCAAACCAACTTTTAGGGAGACGACGAAACTCATGCAGACCACTCTCGCCATTCTCAAGCCGGACACCGTGGCGGCCGGCAATGCGGGCAAAGTCCTTGCCCATCTGGAGCAGGAGGGCTTCACCATCCGCGGGCTCAAGGTCCTGCGGCTCACGGAGACGCAGGCCAAGGCATTCTACGAGGTGCACAAGGAGCGGCCGTTCTATGGCAGCCTGGTGGAGTTCATGACCAGCGGCCCGGTGATCCCGGTGGCCCTGGAGCGCGAGGACGCCGTCACCCATCTCCGCAAGGTGATGGGGGCCACGGACGTATCCAAGGCCGAGGAGGGGACGATCCGCAAGCTGTATGGCACCTCAATCGAGCGCAACGCCATCCACGGCAGCGACTCGCCCGAGAACGCCGTCATCGAGCAGTCTTTCTTCTTCTCGCGCGCCGAGCTGCTGGCGGCGCGCTAACGTCCTGGAAACGGCCATGTACCGAATGCCTCACGCCGCGCCCGAGAGCCAGGTTGCCGAAGAGCGTCGGGGCCGCACGATCGGCCGCTTCTGCCTGGTGTGCTCCACCATCTACCCGTTGGGTCGTTTGAGGCACACCGGCAAGGGGATGTACGGCCGCGATCACATCGCCTCCCCCTGCGCACACGAGGGGGAGGTGCTCGAGCCGGGCGCGGACTGGTGGGAGCCGGCGGTGGAGATCGTTCCCGAGGCTTTGAAGGCCGGCCCCGCAGAGCTGGTGGCGGGCTCGCCCGCCAAGGGGACGGCACCGTAGAGGTCGAAAGGAGGTTCATCCACCCGGGATGAGCGTCGCAAGCTCCCAGCCTCGGGCCGCCCCGTCCACCGGCGCGGCCTTCGCCTACCACCGCACCAGCCGCCTCGCGGAGTGGTTTGGAGGGGGGAGGGGAGTGCGTCTGGCGGTGTCGTTCTCCGTCGGGCTCGCCGGTGAGCTGATCCGGGGATGGAGCGGCGGAGTGCTGTTCCCGCTGACTCCGGCCATCTCCCTGGCCTCAGGCGTCCTCTTCGGAGGATTGGGGATCCTCGGCGCCGGGCTCGGCCAGCTCGCGGCGGTCTGGTTCCTGCTGCGGGATTTCCCCAGCGCTCTCCTGCTCGCCGCATCCTTCGCCTGCACGGGTATCGCCGGCTGGCTCGTCTTCCGCTTCGTCCCCGGGCTCGGACGGGGGCTCCTCGATCTCCGCTCATTCCTCTGGCTCTTAGCCGCTGGACTTGCCGGCGGCCTCGCGGGATCCCTCCCCGCGTTCCTTCCTTTTCACCTGCTTCCCCCCAACGAGGCTCCGGGCGACTGGGTCTGGGCTCGCGTCTCGGGCGCCCTGGTGAGCGTGGCCCTCCTCGCTCCGCCCCTCCTGATCCTGGCGGACCGCTGGGCCCAACGCTGGATGGTGCCGCTCCCGAGCAAGGTCCTGGATCTCTCCTCACAGCCGGAGCGGGAGGTCCCCTTCACGGGCGAGGAGACGGTGGTCCTCCCCGCTCCGGCTCCCCCGAGCAAGCAGGACCTCGGGCTGGCGATCGGGGCGGCCATGGTGCTGTCCGCTTCGGTCGTGGCCTTGTCGCTGGCCCGGCTCCTTCCCGGGGGCAGCGGCTGGGCGGTCCTCCTCTATCTGCTGCCGGTCCTCTGGGCGGCTCTCAAGTACGGTCTGCGGGGCGGCATTCTGGCGGCATCGGTCTCCGGCGTCTGCCATCTCGTGGGGCTGGCGGTCCTGGCCCTGGATTCCGGAGCGTCCGGGCTGGGCAACGAGGTGTGGTCCGGCCGGGCGGACCTCCTCATCCTGTCGCTGGCCGGAGCGCTCGTGGGCTGGTCCCGGCAGCGGGAGCTCGCCTTGAGGGAAGAGCTGGTGGAGATGAACCGGCTCCTGCGCCGGGACCTGGTGCGGGTCTCGGACGCCCTGATCCACGCCATCGAGGCCAAGGACCTCTACACCGGCGGCCACCTGCGGCGGGTGAGCGAGTACGCAGTCGCCGTAGGGGAGAAGCTGGGGCTGCGGGGGCGGGACCTGGAGACGCTTCACTATGCGAGCCTCCTTCACGACGTGGGCAAGCTGGGGGTGCCCGAGTCGGTGCTGCGCAAGGAGGGGCCTCTCGATCCCATGGAGACCGAAGTCATGCGCCGGCATCCGGAGATCGGAGCGCGGATGCTGGAGAAGCTGGACCTGCTGGCCGGTTCCGCGCCGCTGGTGCTCCACCATCAGGAGCGCTATGACGGCGATCTGGACGGCCAGCATCCGGGCTATCCACGGGGGCTCGCCGGAGAGCAGATCCCCCTCGGGGCCCGCATCATCGCCGTGGTGGACGCCTTCGACGCCATGACCACCACCCGTCCCTACCGGGAGGCCCTGTCCATGGACGAGGCGGCCGCCATCCTCCGCCTGGAACGGGGCCGGCAGTTCGATCCCAAGGTCGTGGACGCGTTCCTGGACTCCCTGGCCGAGCGGCCATGGCGGGCGTGAAACCGAGCGTGAAGCGGAATCCCCTTCCAGTCGTGGACGCGGCTCCCGGCTGGGAGGCCCTCGACCATCATCTCCTTGAAGTTCGGGGCTGCCGGATCTGCCCCACGGTGGAGCCGCCGCCGGTCGCGGCCCGGCCCGAGACCTGGCCGCGGCTGATGCTGGTAGGCCAGGCGCCGGGGCCGAAGGAAGTGGTGGAGCAGCGGCCCTTCGCCTACACGGCGGGAACGCGCCTCTTCTCCTGGTTCGCTCGCTTCGGAGTCTCGGAAGAGGAGTTCCGCCGCCGGGTCTACATGTGCGCCGTGGCCCGCTGCTTCCCCGGTCGGGCGCCCCAGGGGGGAGACCGCGTCCCCAGCCCCCAGGAGATCGCCAACTGCGCTCCCTATCTGGAGACGGAGCTGCGGCTCATCCGTCCCGCCACGGTCCTCGCCGTGGGCCAACTCGCCATCAAGGTGTTCCTCCCTGAGCCCGCGCCCCTCCAGGAGCGGGTGGGGAGCCGTTTTCAGGTGTCGCGGGGAGATGTGACCTTCGAGGTCATCCCCCTGCCACACCCCTCGGGACGGAGCACGTGGCTGGTGCGGCCGGAGAATCAGGAGCGGTTGGAGAGGGCATTGGAGCTGGTGCGGGGGAGCGTGGGGTGGCGGGAGACGTTCCTGGGTTAGAATTCCCCCGCTTCTTCAGGAGGGCTGTCCATGGATTCTTCAAAAGTCGAGCAAGCCATCCTCGCTCGCTTCAAGGAGCGGTGCCACACCGCGGGCGCGATTCAGGCCGGCTATGGCATGAGGGCGCAGGCCATCCGGATCGTGCTGCCTCCCGGTACGGACGTCGAGTCGATCCTCAAGGGGATGGTGGAGAAGGGGTGGCTGAAGGTCAATCCGACGGGAACTTGGTATTACCTGACGGCGGACGGGGCGGAGCGGGTGAAGGCGGCGTAGGGAGACGAAGATTACGACCAAGATTCCCATCGAGTCCGGTTGGACCCCCGAGAAGATCGACGAGGCTTTGAAGGTCGAGCCGATGACGGGAGCGGAGATCGTTGCGTCCGGTTTGCTGGGAGGCTGGGCGGACGAGGGAATCGCGGACAGTGCTACTCGGGTGGAGGAGCAGCGTCGGAAGAGGCGTGAGCGGTTCCGGTAGTCTCTCGGCGCTCTTCCTCCCGGCGCTCCCGGATCAATTCTGCGACCAGATCCACGTCGGGAGCCAAGTTTCGGTAAAGCCCTTTGACCTTCTTGACCTGTTCCTTCAGGTCTGGGTTACCCTTGTGGGACATAGTGACAGTGTACCCTGAGATCATCGCCCACGTTTCACCCCCGAGCCTCCATCCCCGCCGGCCGCAGCCTCCGTTCCACCCATCCCAACCCCCCATCCACCACCAGCGCCAGCAGGGCCGCCGGGATCGCTCCGGAGAGGATCATCGCCGTGTTGGCGAGCTGTAATCCCGTCACGATGGGCTCGCCCAGTCCTCCGGCGCCGATGAAGGCGGCGAGGGTGGCGGTGCCCACGGTGAGGACGGCGGCGGTGCGCAGGCCGGCCATCACCACCGGGGCGGCGAGGGGGAGGCGGATTTCGCGCAGGATCTGACCCGGAGTCATCCCCAAGGCGGTCGCGGCTTCGACGGCCTTGGGATCCGCGTCCCGCACGCCGGTGTAGGTGTTGCGGACGATGGGGAAGAGGGCGTAGATCCACAGCGCCGCGATGGCGGGAACGATCCCCACTCCCAGGAAGGGGATCATGAAGGCCAGGAGGGCGAGGGAGGGGACGGTCTGGAACAGCCCCAGAACGCGGATGACCCCCTCGGCCCAGCGCCGGTGCCGCTCCAGCCACAGCCCCAGGGGGATGGCGATCAGGGCGCCCAGGAGCAGGGCCGCCGCCGAGAGCCCCAGATGCTCCAGGGTGCGCCGGGTGAGATCCCGCCGCTGTCCCCAGAGGTAATCCGTGATACCGGTGCCATGGACCTCGGCTTCCTGAGTCTTCGCTGTCTCTTTGGACAGCCCCAGGGAGCGCAGGGCATCCCGAGCCACCACCACCTCGCTCTCATGCTTCTCCTGGAGACGGAGATTCAAAGCGCGCATGGTGTCCTCGTCCAGGGAGCCGGCGAGGAGGCCGAGCACGGAGCCCACCTCGGGGTGCTTCTTCAGAGTCGCACCCCGCACCAGGGCCGCGGCTTCATAGGGCGGGAAGAAGTCGCGGTCATCCTTCAGCACCTTCAGGTTGTAGAGGATGAGCCGGCCGTCCGTAGAGTAGACGTCGAGGGCGTCGATCGTCCGCTGTTTCGCCGCCTGGTACTGGAGGGCCTGCTGGAGATGATCCACGGAGCCGAATTCCAGCCCGTAGACCCGCTGCAGACCCAAGAGGCCGTCCTCCCGGCCCACGAACTCATGGCCGAAGCCGCCGTGCAGACGCTTCGAGACACGGGCGAGATCGGAGATCGTCTCCAGGTGCTCCCGCTCGGCCAGCTCCTTGGGGACGGCGATCTCCCAGGAGTTCTCGAAGCCCAGGGGAGCGAGCCACCAGAGGTCCCAACGACGAAGGAACTCGCTACGGACCCGGTTGAGGGTCCTGGACGGCGAGCCCTCCGCCTTCTCGCCGAGGATCGAGACCAGGCCCGTGCCCGTGTACTCGGGATAGACGTCGATGGCGCCGCTCTTCAGCGCCTCGAAGCACACCTGCGTGCCGGCGAGCCCCAGCCGGCGCTCCACCTCAAGATCCGTGCGGCTCTCCAGGAGCTGGGCGAACATCTCGGCGAGGAGCCGGCTCTCCTCGAAGTTCTTCGAGCCGATGACGATGCGGTCCGCGGCGTGGAGGGGAAGGGCGAGGAGGATCGCCAAGCCGAAGACCCTCATCACCCCGGCCCTCTTCTCCCATCGCCCTCCCCCCAACCGGGAGAAAAGGGAGAAAAGCAAGGACGCCCCCGCTACGTTCCCCTCTCCCGGTCGGGGGGAGGGCGATGGGAGAGGGGACAGGGGTGAGGGCTCACACACGCCGCATCTCCAGCAAAGCCTCCACATAAGGGTCCGCCGGCTTCGAGGCCAGCTCCTCCGGGCTCCCGAGCTGCAGGAGGCGGCCAGCGCGCATGACGCCGATGCGGTCGGCGAGACGGAAGGCTTCGGCGAGGTCGTGGGTCACCAGCACGGTCGTCTTCCCCAAGGTC
This sequence comes from Thermoanaerobaculaceae bacterium, assembly GCA_963712665.1. Taxonomy (GTDB): domain Bacteria; phylum Acidobacteriota; class Thermoanaerobaculia; order Multivoradales; family UBA5704; genus DATARR01. Next base: position 198,352 of record CAVQIV010000005.1, read on the forward strand.
TTCTTGAGATCGAGGAACTGGCGGTGGAGCTCCAGTCGGGTCAGGGCGTCGAGGGCGCCGAAGGGCTCGTCGAGGAGGATGAGGGGCGGATCGGCGGCGAGCGCCCGGGCGAAGGCTACGCGCTGGCGCTGGCCTCCCGAGAGCTCGGCAGGGTAGCGGCCGGCGTGCGCTTGCGGGTCGAGGCCCACGAGCTTCAGCATCTCGCGGGTGCGCTGCTGGCGGCGGTCGCGGTCCCAGCCCAGGAGACGGGGGACGAGCTCGACGTTGCGCTCGATCTTCCAGTGAGGGATGAGGCCGCCGTCCTGGGGTACATAGCCGATGCGGCGGCGCAGGTCGATGGGATCGAGATCCTCCGCCAGCTTCCCCTCGATCCGCACCTCGCCGGCCGTGGGCTCCACCATGCGGTTGAAGGTGCGCAGCAGGGTCGTCTTGCCGCTGCCGCTCTCGCCCACCAGAGCCACCGTCTCTCCGGGATAGACGGCGAGGCTCACGCCGCCGAGCGCGATCGTTCCATCGCCGTAAGTTTTGGCGACGCCGGCTGCTGCGAGGAGGGGTTCGATGGGCTCAGTCGCCACGCCGGGTAGTCTATCCCGGGAGTGCTACGATCCCGGCTCAGGAGAACCCAGCATGAAAAGCGAGCCTAGCCACTTCCCGGGCGCCCACGGCCAGACCCTCGCCGGCCGGCTCGAGAGCCCGTTGGGCGAGCCTCTGGCCTACGCCCTCTTCGCCCACTGCTTCACCTGCTCGAAGGACTTGAAGGCCGCGGGCTGGATCTGCCGCGCCCTGGCGGAGCGGGGGATCGCAGTTCTGCGCTTCGATTTTTCCGGCGTGGGCGGCAGCGAAGGGGAGGGCCCGGGCGGCTTCGCGTCCAATCTGGAGGACGTGGTGGCCGCGGCGGACTTCCTGCGCCAGGAGCGCGCGGCCCCGAGCCTGCTCGTGGGGCACAGCCTGGGCGGCACGGCCGTGCTCGCCGCAGCCTCCAAGATCCCGGAGGTGCGGGCCGTGGTCACGATCGGCGCTCCCAGCGATCTGGATCACCTCCGCAAGGTGTTGTTGCGACGCGTTCCCGATCTGAAGGAAGGCGAGGAGGCCACGGTGGATCTGGGCGGCGTCGTGCCCGTCCGCGTCCGCCCCGAGCTGCTGGCCGAGCTGGCGGGGGAGCCCATGCGGGGCGTCATGGCCAACCTCCACAAGGCCCTGCTCCTCTTTCACTCGCCGGTGGACAACGTGGTGGGCATCGAGCACGCCCGCCGTTTGTTCGAGGAGGCGAAGCACCCCAAGAGCTTCATCTCCCTGGCCGGCGCGGATCACCTGCTCTCCCGGGAGCGGGACGCCCGCTACGTGGCCGACGTCCTGGCGGCCTGGGCCGAGCCCTATCTGGAGGGAGTGGAGACGGCCGTCGAGAAGCTCCCCGAGGAGGGCAAGGCCGGCGAGGTGACGGTGATCGGCAGCGCCAGCGGCTTCGCCCAGGAGATCGTGGCCCGCCGCCACCGCCTCACCGCCGACGAGCCCCTGGACGTGCCGGGCGGCACGGACACGGGCCCCACGCCCTACGACCTTCTCCTCGCGGCGATCGGGGCCTGCACCTCCATGACCCTGCGGATGTACGCCGACTTGAAGAAGCTCCCCCTCGAAGGCGTGCGCGTGCGGCTGCGCACCTCGAAGATCCATGCCGCCGACTGCGCGAAATGCGATACGAAAACCGGCAAGCTGGACCGCATCGAGCGGGAGATCGAGGTTCTCGGCCCTCTCACCGACGAGCAGCGCCAGCGCCTGCTGGAGATCGCCGACCGGTGTCCCGTGCACCGGACGCTGACCTCGGAGATCGACATCGTCAGCCGGCTGGTGTAGACGGTCGGGCTTCACCCCAGGCACCCCCGCCCTCCCCAGGCTCCACCCCCGTCATCCGCAAGGGACAGGCGTCCGTCTCCCCATACGCCTCCCATCCCATGTCTCGCCTGTAAATCCTTTGGAATCAGCATTCTCTCGTTCTGCCAGATCCTGGCACGGATCGTGGAATCGCAAGGAATCGACGGAGAGAGACGATGACAGAAACCCGGAACCGAAACTGCCGCCCCCGCTTCTCCCGTTGGCGGGACGGCTCGAGATAAGGACGACAGACAACCTCCTCTCCCTCCGGTGCCGGGGCGGGTTTAATGCCCTCCGCCCGCCCCGGCCCTCTTTTTTTCTTCCCTCCCTTGCCTCACCCCTGCCGCAATCTGTAGAGTCAGGACGCGCGCTTCGCGGCGCTAGGGTGTCCGCAAGCCCTTTTGCGTCTGATGTATAGCAGATCATCGATGGTTCTCGAGGACCCTTATAATCAACCCGTGAGTGTGCCTACCGAGGGGGAGCCGCGAGTCCTGCAGCGCTCCGATCACCCCATCTCCCGCCGGGACATCGACAAGAACGCAGTCAAGGTCCTCTACCGGCTGCACAACGCCGGCTATCTGGCCTATCTGGTGGGCGGCAGCGTGCGCGACCTGATGATGAGCCGCACGCCCAAGGACTTCGACGTCGGCACCAACGCCAAGCCCAACGAGATCCGGCGCCTGTTCTCGAACTCGCGCATCATCGGCCGCCGCTTCCGGCTGGTGCACGTCTTCTTCCACGACGGCGGCGTGGTCGAGGTCTCGACCTTCCGCCGCGATCCCGATCCCGAGGAGCAGAGGAGCGAGCCCGGGGAGCTGCTGATCACCAGCGACAACACCTACGGCACCCCCCGCCAGGACGCCTTCCGCCGCGACTTCACCATCAACGCCCTGTTCTACGGCATCGGCGACTACACGGTGATCGACCACGTCGGGGGGATCGAGGACCTGGAGCGCAAGCTGGTGCGAGCCATCGGCGATCCCGGCGTGCGCTTCCAGGAGGATCCCGTGCGCATGCTGCGGGCCTGCGAGTTCGCGGGCCGGCTGGGCTTCGGCATCGAGACCAAGACGCAGGAGGCGATCCACGCCCATCGCAAGGAGCTGGAGAAGGCGTCGCCGGCGCGGGTTACGGAGGAGATCGTGCAGCTCCTCAAGTGCGGCCGGGCCGGCGCGGCCATGCAGTGGATGCTGGAGCTGGGCCTGCTCGAAGTGCTCCTCCCCGAGGCCTACGCCATGCTCACGGCAGGGCAGCGGGGACTGGGGGATTTCGGGCAGATCCTGCCGGTGATCGACCGTATGGTGGCCGAGGAGCGGCCCCTCTCGGACACCGCCCTCCTCGCCGCCGTGCTCCTCCCCAAAGTGATGGTGCGGCGCATGGACGTCGAGGCCATGGACGGCCGGCCCATGAGCCGGGCCGCCATCGAGACCATGGTCCAGGAGGAGGTGACCCCCTTCTTCCAGCGCCTCACCCTCTCGAATCTCAGGTCCCAGCAGGTGACTCACGCCCTGGTCGGCTTTCAGCGCCTGTGCGAGCCCCGCTGGTCCACCCACGAAAGGGTGCGCTTCACCCGCAAGCCCTACTTCGACGATGCCCTGCTGCTGTTCGAGATCCTCGTCCAGGCCACGGGCGAGGGTCACGAGGCCCTGGAGCAGTGGAGAGCCGCGGTCCGGAGGCGTCCCCCGCTCAAGGCGCCTTCTCCGGGCAGCGAGAGCGAGGCCCGGCCGCGGCCACGCCGCCGCCGCAGACGCCGCGGGCCGGCGTAAGGGGCCGCTGGCGGCTCAGAAAAAAAGGCTCCAGGCGCGCTCGAGAACCCAGTACGCAGCCAGCGCACCGATGCCATAGGCGGGCAGGCGGGCCGGCGCAGCCAGCCGGGGGAGCGGGCGCGTGCCGAGCGCCGCGCGCGCGAGCAGCAGAGCCCCGACGAAGAGGAGCTGGCCGACCTCGATGCCGCTGTTGAACGAGACGAGCGCGAGCGGGATCTCGCCCGCCGGCAGCCCCACCTGCGCCAGGGCCCCGGCGAAGCCCAGACCGTGGAGCAGCCCGAAGCCGAAGGCGAGGACGCGCGGCGAGCGCCAGGGCGAGGTGGCGCGCCCGGCGTCCTGCCGCGTGAGCTCGACCGCCACGGCGAAGATGCTGGCAGCGATCAGGATCTCGACCGGCGCCGGCGGGATGCGGACGACGCCGAGCACGGCGAGCGACAGCGTGACGCTGTGACCGAGCGTGAAGGCGGTGATCGTCCACAGCAGGCCACGACCGCGGACCAGTAGCACGAGGCCGAGGATGAAGAGCAGGTGATCGGGACCGCTCAGGATGTGCCTGAGGCCGAGGAGGACGTAGTCGCCACAGACCTTCGCCGCGCTCGTTCCGGGAGGCACGGTGAGCGCCGGCGCGTCCGGCCGCAACACCGCCTGGATCAGGCGGCCGTCGGCCAATTGGATGCGCAGCAGCGCATCGGTCTGCGCCGCCGCCAGCCCCTCGACGCCGATCCGCTCGCCGACCAGGCTCCGGCCGCCGCAGTCCAGCCGCCACCGCGCCTCGGACCAGGGCTCCCCTCGCCGCGCTTCACCAAGGCCGATCTGGACGCAGCGGCGGGGCAGGACGGGGCGAACGGGCGCGTCCACCGGCTGCACGGCCGGCTGCCGCCAGAGCACTTCGACCGGCCCCCCGCGAACCTCGCGGATCTCCAGCAACGACGGGTCGAGCGGATGCGCGCTCGCCGGGCGTCCGGCGAGCAGACAAAAAACACCGATCAGCGCCAGGCGCCGGATCTCGATCCGCCGGATTGCAATCCGCCGGATCTCGATCCGCCTCATCGCCGCGCCTCCGCCGCGGGGGCGGCCGCGGCCTGCTGCAGCCACTCGACGCGGATCTGGTAGAGGCGCCGCAGGCGGTCGAGCCCCGCGGCCAGCCGGGCCGCCGACCGCTCTTCGTAGAGGATCTGGACGAGCTGTCCACGCACGCTGTCGAGCGGCGGTGTCCGCCCGGCGTGCCGCGCGTGGACCCAGACGAGGTGGAGCCCGAACGGGGAGGCGATCGGGGCCGACCAGGCGCCCGGCGGCAGCGCCAGGACCGCGTCGGCGAGCTCGTCCCCGAAATGGCGTGCGATATCGCTCCGGCTCAGCCCCTCCCAGCGGGTGGCGAGAGGGAAGGGATCGGACAGTCCGGCGCCTTCCTCCGGCGACAAGTGTTCCTCGAGGAGCCGTTCCGCCACCGCAGCCGCGCGCTCGTCCAGGTGATCGGGATCGACGGCAGCGCGGACGAAGACCTGAGTGAAATCGACCGTGGCCGGTTGCAGGAAGCGCTCGCGGTTTCGCTGCAGACAGGCCGCGAGCTCCGCGTCCGTCGGCGGCCGGTCGGCGGGGTCCTCCTGCAGCAGCAGGCGCATCTTCTGACGCAGGTGCTGGCGCACGGCGACGTCGTCGTCGAGGCCGAGGTCGAGGGCCTGGCGGTAGAGCTCGGCCTCGCCGAGCGCCTGGTTGCGGCTCACCGCCCGCATCTTGGCGACCAGGCGCTGGCGGATGCCGCGGTCGCCGAGGTCGAGCGCGAGCCATCTCGCCTCCCGCTCGAGGAGCTCCTCGTCGACGGCCTGCTGGACCAGCCCCTGGAGCTGCGCCGGGCTGGGAGGCCCGCCGGAATCCTGGACGAATGCCTCCTGGATCTGCGCCAGGCGCTGCGCCGAGATCACGACCGGCCGCCGCTCGCGTCGCGCCTCGGCCTCGCGCTCAGCGCGGGCGGGAGGATACCCCCACGCTCGCTGGAGGTCCTCCCGCACCTGCCGCGCCGGCCCGGCGGCGGCCACGGCCGGCGGACCGCTCTCCGGTCGCACCATGTGCCACGCGCGCCTGGCGCCGAACAACAGGCAGCCCAGCAGCACGAAGTGGACCGCCGGCGCGCGATACCAGCGGCGGGTCATTGCTGACCAGCGGGCGTGCCCGAGGCCGGCACGTACCAGATCGGCGACGACCAGGCGCGCTGCTGCACCTCCTTGGGCACCTCACCGCTGCAGCACTGCTGATACTCGTACTCGGTGTAGCCGACGATGCTCTTGTTCGGCTCGGGCGGCTTCGCGCAGTCGACCTGCCGGCTCAGACAGTAGTACTGGTTCCAGCGGCAGCTCGGGTTCTCGACCACGCGCGTGTAGTAGAAGGCGTATCGGTTGGGATCGAACTCCGGGTCCGTCCAGACCGTGCAGAGCTCCGACGAGCCGGCCTTGACGTCCGGACGGCAGGTCTTGAGGTCGAGCGGTGCCTTCGTGGTCGTGCCGGCGACGTCATAAACCTTTTCATGCACGTTGCCCTGGGAATCGACCCAGCCCTTGACGATCTGCGCCCGCTGCAGCGACGCGCCCGGCTGCTCTTCCCAGCCCGGGTCCATGAGGGCATAGACCGCGAAGCGCGGTGCCTTCGAGCCTGACGGCGTGAGCGTGCCGCCCATGGGCACTCCGGCGGCGTAGCCCTGGGAGGCGAAGTCGCCCTTGGCGCACATCCCCTCCGGCAGGCCGAAGCCGCCGAAGAAACGCACCACCGGGCGGGTGCCGCTCGTGGCGTAGGTCTCGCGCCGGTGCATGCCGGCGAAGATCGAGTCGCGGGAGTTCTCCTCGGCCCAGACCGCGGTCAGGCCGCCGCCGTTGGTCTGCAGGCCGAGGAAGTTGGCGTCGTCGAGAGCCTGGCCGGAGACCACGAAGCTGTTATCGCCGTGCCCCGCGGTCTTGGCGTACTGCACGGCGTCGCTCGCGCCCGGCGTGCCGTTGTGGCTGTCGAGCCCGCCGACGAAACCGAGCTTGAACGGGTTGACCGCGCCGCCGTGCTGCTGCTGATAGAGCATGCCGTCCTTGAGCACGTTCCGCACGTAGCTCGAGGGCGGGATGGCCTCGGGGCTGGGCTCGACCAGATAGGCTCCGGTCAGCTTCGCCCAACTCATGTTCTCGAAGTCGCACAGCTCGTCGGGGACGAAGGCGCCGGTCTGCCAGGCGTCCGGGTAGCGCTTCGAGGCACGGCATTCGGATCCGCCCTTGATCTGGAAGATCTCGACCAGCCGCTCGAGCTCGCCGCGGACCTGTGCGTCCTCGGCGCTCTCGGGCATCAGGAACATGGCGCCGCCGCTCACGTTCGGGTTGTGCGGGTTCGAAAGGAACTCGCACGGGTGCTTCGGGTCACTCTTGTTGCACTGCTGGCGCAGGGTCTTTAGCATCACCGTCGGCGAGGCGAGGCCGATGCCCGCCTTCGTCGAGAAGGCGCCAGCGCTCATCCGGTAGGCATGGGTGCCTTTGTACTTCAGGCAGTCCTCGCCCGCGCCACAGCCGGTCGGCACGTCGAGATAGGAGATCGGCGCGGCCGGGACGTTGGCGTTGCGGAAGATGATGTTGCGGTGCAGGTTGTTGCCGCCGCTGTCCACGACGCAGGTGCCGCTGGAATCGCAACCGCTCGTCGTGCCGTTCACGACGTAGCAGGTCTTCCCGTACGGCTGCGAGCACTGTCCGCGCTGGGCGCAGTGGTCCTTCTCGCCGCAGTCGGCGTCGGCGTAGCAGGGGCGGGAGCTCTGGATGCACTGCTTCATCATCGGCATCCCGGTGTACTCGTAGGCGATGAAAGAGGTGAACTTGCACGCGGTGGTCCGGTCGTAATTCTGCTCGGCCGCAGCGATGATCTGCTGCCAGACGTTCTTCGCCTGGTAGGTGCACGTCCCACCCTCCACCTTCCTTTCCCCCTCGAGGCAGTAGGGGAAACGTTTCGGCTCGGACTGCATCACGAGGGCAAGGAAGGCCATGGCGCCGGGGCCGCCCTCCAGCCGGTTGGCCGACTGCCGCGCCAGGGTGCAGAGGACGCTCGAATAGCCCTCGGGAACGCAGGTGCCGCTCTTCCCCCCGGGGGACTTGTCGCAGGTCTGCCCGGTGTCGCAGTCGCTCGCTTCCGTGCAGGAGACGTTCCCTTCGAAGAAGCAGATGTTGGTTTCGCCGAGCCACTCCGAGTGATCGGTGATGGCGGCGAAGTCGAGCGCCCGGCCCTTCGGGAGCTGGATCACCCGCGTGGCGGTGTACTCGCAGGTGTCCGGCGGCAGGCAGTAGGGGAACGCGGAGACGCCGCCGGTCGCGGGCTGGGCGTCGGAGACCTTGACCGTGCGCGTGTCGACGAACGGCGGCAGCCCGACCTTCTCGCCGCGGGCGTAGCGGTAGGCGTCGAACGGCGTGTTGCGTGTGGCCAAGGTCGCCGCGTCGGCCGAGTACGCCGTGTGCAGGTGGAGCTCCCCGAAGAACGGCTGGCGCGTGGCCGTGTAGTTGGCGCAGCGCTCGCGATTCTCGGTGCGTTCGAACGGCGGGGGCTGCTCGGCGGCCACGGTGAGACGGGGACAGAGGAGAAGCAAAGCCAAGCCGGCGATACGGAGACACATAGGAATCCCTCCCTCCGGTTGCCTGCGTTTTGGGTCGCCGCTCCCGCGAGCGGCCGCAGCCAGTACAAGGAATGCTGTCTCGCGAAACAAGGTTAGCTTAACAGAAGGTCGAGCTCCGCCGCAAGTGGCGCCCGACCCCCCTTGCCCACCAGGAATCTGGCATAAGATAGGGAGTGGTGCGAGCGTCCAAGAGGAAAACCCATGTCCTGGTTCACTGATCTCTACCGATCCGCAGTAGGCAAGAAGGCGGTGATGGCGGTCACCGGCATCATCCTGTTCGGCTTCGTGCTGGTGCACATGATCGGCAACCTGAAGCTGTACGAGCCCGGGACGTATTGCGCCTATCTGGACGCGACCGGCACCTGCGCTTCCAAGCCGCTGCCCTACCTCGACGCCTACGGCGCCTTTCTCCGCAACGTCGGCTCGCCGGCCCTGCCGGCCAGCAGCGCGCTGTGGATCGCCCGTGTCGTGCTGCTGGTCGCCGTGATCCTCCACATATGGGCGGCCTGGCAGGTGACGCGGCTGTCGCAGGAGGCCCGGCCCCGCGACTACGTCAGCCAGCCCAAGCGCCACACCGGCTACGCCTCCCGCACCATGCGCTGGGGCGGCATCATCATTCTGCTCTTCGTCATCTACCACCTGCTGGACTTCACGACCGGGACTCTCAATCCCGGCTACCAGGAGGGGGCGGTCCGCCGCAACATGATCGCCAGCTTCAGCGTCTGGTACGTGGCGCTGTTCTACATCGTGGCCCAGGTGGCCCTCGGGTTCCATCTCTACCACGGCCTGTGGAGCCTGTTTCAGTCGCTGGGGTGGAACAGCCCGCGGTTCAACCGCTGGCGCAACGTCTTCGCTCATACCTTCGCCTGGATCATCACAGTCGGCAACATCTCCTTCCCTGTGGTCGTTTGGATCTGGGTCCATTTCGGGAGCTCCGCGCCATGACGCTCGACAGCAAAGTACCCTCCGGCCCACTGGAGAAGAAGTGGGACGAGCACAAGGGGCACCTCAAGCTGGTCAACCCCGCCAACAAGCGGAAGTTCACCATCATGGTGGTCGGATCGGGCCTGGCCGGCGCCTCGGCCGCGGCGACGCTTCGGCGAGCTGGGCTACAACGTGAAGTGCTTCTGCTTCCAGGACAGCCCGCGCCGCGCCCACTCGCATCGCCGCCCAGGGCGGCATCAACGCCGCCAAGAACTACCAGAACGACGGCGACAGCGTCTTCCGTCTGTTCTACGACACCATCAAGGGCGGCGACTTCCGCGCCCGCGAAGCCAACGTCTATCGGCTGGCCGCAGGTGTCGCGTCAACATCATCGACCAGTGCGTGGCCCAGGGCGTGCCGTTCGCCCGCGAGTACGGCGGCCTGCTCGACAACCGCTCCTTCGGCGGCGCCCAGGTGTCGCGCACCTTCTATGCCCGCGGCCAGACCGGCCAGCAGCTGCTGCTCGGCGCCTACCAGGCGCTGAGCGGCAGATCGGCCGCCGGCAAGGTGAAGATGTATCCCGCGCACCGAGATGCTCGACCTGGTGGTCGTCGACGGCCGCGGCCGCGGCATCGTCGCCCGCGACCTGGTGACCGGCAAGATCGAGCGCCACGCCGGCCGACGCGGTGGTGCTGGCGACCGGCGGCTACGGCAACGTCTTCTATCTCTCGACCAATGCCAAGGGCTCGCAACGTCACGGCCATCTGGCGCGCCCACCAGCGCGGCGCGCTGTTCGCCAACCCCTGCTTCACCCAGATCCACCCGACCTGCATCCCGGTGTCGGGCGACTACCAGTCCAAGCTGACCCTGATGTGCGAATCGCTGCGCAACGACGGCCGCATCTGGGTGCCGAAGAAGGCGGACGATCACGCGCCCGCCGGACCAGATCCCGGAGAGCGATCGCGACTACTACCTGGAGCGCAAGTATCCCAGCTTCGGCAACCTGGTGCCGCGCGACGTCGCCGCCGCGCAACGCCAAGAGGTGTGCGACGAGGGGCGCGGCGTCGGGCCCGGCGGACGAACGGCGTCTACCTCGATTTCGCGCGACGCCATCAAGCGGCTGGGCAAGAGCGACGATCGAAGAGCGCTACGGCAACCTGTTCGAGATGTACGAGAGGATCACCGGCGAAGATCCGCTACGAGGTGCCGATGCGCATCTACCCGGCGCCTGCACTACACCATGGGCGGGCTGTGGGTGGACTACAACCTGATGAGCAACATCCCGGGCCTGTTCGTCGCTGGGCGAGGCCAACTTCTCCGACCACGGCGCCAACCGCCTGGGCGCCAGCGCCCTGATGCAGGGACTGGCCGACGGCTACTTCGTCCTCCCCTACACGATCGGCGACTATCTATCGCGACCACTCGGCCAGGCCCTCGACCACCGAGACCGCGGCCTTCCGCGCCACCGAGGCGGACGTCCAGGAGCGCATCCAGAAATTCTTGTCGATCAAGGGCAAGCGCACGGTCGACTCCTTCCACCGCGAGCTGGGCCGGATCGTGTGGGACTATTGCGGCATGGCCCGCAACGCCGCCGGGCTTGAAGACGGCGCTCGAAAAGATTCCCGCGCTGCGCGAGGAGTTCTGGAGCAACCTGCGGATTCCCGGCGGCGCCGGCGAGCTCAACCAGGAGCTGGAGAAGGCCGGCCGCGTGGCCGACTTCTTCGAGTTCGCCGAGCTGATGTGCATCGACGCCCTCGATCGCGACGAGTCGTGCGGCGGCCATCTTCCGCGAGGAGAACCAGACCCCCGACGGCGAAGCGCTGCGCGACGACGAGCACTACGCCTACGTCGCCGCCTGGGAGTGGAACGGGGTGGGCAAAGCGCCGGCCCTGCACAAAGAGCCGCTGGACGTTCGAGGACGTGCAAGCCCACGCAAAGGAGCTACAAGTAATGAACCTCACCCTCCACGTCTGGCGTCAGAAGAGCCCCGCGGACGAGGGGCGCATGGTCGAAATACGAGGCCACGGGCGTCACCGAGCACACCTCGTTCCTGGAGATGCTGGACGTCCTGAACGAGCAGCTCATCGCCAGAGGCGAAGAGCCCGATCGCCTTCGACCACGACTGCCGCGAAGGGATCTGCGGCTCCTGCGGCTTCATGATCAACGGCGACGCCCACGGGCCGCTGCCGGAGACCACGGTCTGCCAGCTCCACATGCGCCACTTCAAGGACGGCGACGTGCTCTACCTCGAGCCCTGGCGCGCCAAGCGCCTTCCCGGTGCTCAAGGACCTGGTGGTCGACCGCGGCGCCTTCGACCGCATCATCCAGGCCGGCGGCTTCGTCTCGGTCACGACCGGCAGCGCGCCGGAGGCCAACCTCATCCCGATTCCCAAGGCGCACGCCGACCGTGCCATGGACGCCGCCGCCTGCATCGGCTGCGGCGCCTGCGTGGCCCAGTGCCCCAACGGCGCGGCGCAGCTCTTCACCTCGGCCAAGGTCTCGCACCTGGACCTGCTGCCGCAGGGCCAGCCCGAGCGCTACGACCGCGCCCTCTCCATGGTGGAGGCCATGGAAGAAGAAGGCTTCGGCAGCCTGCTCCAACTACGGCGAATGCGAGGCCGTTTGCCCCAAGGAGATCTCGATCGACTTCATCGCCAAGATGAACCAGGACTACCTCAAGGCAAAGTCCACGGCAGTGCCGAAAGTGCCGCTGGAGACGTAACCCCGCATCGACGTAGGCACGACTCGACGCATTGGGGGACCCACCCAAAGGGAAAATGAAGGGACCCAATGGCGTATTGCGAGATCACAATGCACCGATGAGTGCACTCATCGCGCCATTGCGTGTTCGCATCGGTGGGTTGCGAGGACGTGTAAGTCGTTAGGCGGTCCCCTTCGGCTTAGCGTTATACCCACGCTCCCCGAAGGGTGAGAGCTCATCAAGCCACAATGCCTCCAAGGCCCTCAAGTCCTCCTTCGGGTCATAGTCGGGACGTTCCGGCGGGGTGAGGGTGTCGAGGATCTCGAACTCGAACGCCTCCGGGCCGAGCTCCGCCCAGTCCCTCTGGAGCTCGCGGTTACGGTGCCCGCCCATCCGGAGCTCCGCGCGGTGGCGGTTGAGGATCGCCGGGAGGTCAACGCTCGCCCCGACCAGTAGTTTCCCGTTAACGGTATTCCGGACCCGATAGACGCCCATGGGTCGCCGGTCCTCCTTGTACTCACGCGTCAAGGCCTTTTTGTCCATAAACATTCCTTACTGCTTCAGCGCCTCTCATCAGGCTGTCGGCGGTAGACTTCAGTCTCGATGGCTACCTTCTCGGCTCATACCGCATCGCCACCGCCCCCGAGCCGAACTCCAGCCGGCTCACGAGCTTCAAGTCGACACGCTTCGATAGCCCCGCGAACAACGTCGGCCCATGGCCCGCTAGCCTGGGATGCACGACGAACTCGTACTCATCGATCAATCCCAGCTCCGCCAACGCCAGCGGGAGCTTCACGCCTCCCACGAACAGTCCCTTGCCCGACTCCCGCTTGAGCTGCTGAACGGCCTTCCCCAGATCCCCGCGCACGAGCTCCGCGTTCCAATCGACCCGATCCAGGGTGCTCGACACAACGTACTTCTTTGCCGCGTCGATCGTCCGGGCGAAGGGTTCCATCCAATCAGGCCTCGCTCCCGTCCGCGCCGGCGGCCGCCACGCTGCCTCCATCATTTCGTAAGTCACCCGGCCAAAGAGGAGGGCATCGGCCTGGGCGAGGTTCTCGACCGCGTGACGATGCAAGTCTTCGTCCGCGATCATTGCACGATGATCGCAGCACCCGTCCAATGTGACGTTGATGGAATACCGAAGGGGTCGCATGACGCAAGACTAGCGTGTGGGGTAGGACTACGCCTTGCGTACTGGGTAGCGCAGGTGTGTAACGCCGACGCCCGGGATCACCGTCGGGTTGCCAAGGACGGCTGGCGTGCCGGCGAGGTGGTCGAAGAGTCGAACTCCGGAGCCAAGAAGAACCGCCGCGATGTCGACGTGGATTTCGTCGAGGAGGCCAGCATTCAGGCACTGCTGGATGGTGTCAGCGCCGTGGACCCCAACGGACTTCCCGGCGGCGGCGGCTTTGGCTTGGTTCACGGCGCTTTCGATGCCGTCGGTCACGAAGTGGACAGTCGAGTTGGGTCGCGGCCATCCGGCGGGGATGTGGTGGGTAAGTACGAATGCTGGTCCCCAAGCGTGATTTCCGCCCCAGCCTTGGGCGACGTCGAAAGTGCGTCGACCGGTGAGCACGGCACCAAGTTCGGACCATGAGACCGCGAAGGTGCTCGGCGCTCGGCCCGGACACCTTGAACGTCATGGGGTCCGACCCTCCGGTGTGGATTTCGACGTCCCCCGAGGTGAAGTACCAGTCGAACACTTCGGCCACGCCATCGTTGAGGTCGGCGACGTAGCCGTCGAGCGACATGGACATGATTGCGACAACCTTCGACATTGCGATGTTCCTTTCGAGGGGTGGAGACTGCGTTCAGGGGATCGCGCGCTGTCCTCGGCGCAAGCCGCCTTGCCAATTAATGCACGAATCCGCTGCGGAGTTCCGCCTCGGCAGCGTCGATGTAGGCACGGTACCCCTCAGGGTCGATGAACGGTTCCACTGGGTCCTTCGCGGCAGCGCTGGCGACGAATTTGCGATATCTGCCCCACCATCTCGCATGGCACGTCACCCAGATGTCAACGGGGAGGCCCCGGAGCACTCTGAAGCTGCGCTCGAGGTCGGCCTCTTGCTCTGGATACTGCGATGTGGCCAACCGCCCCAGGTCGCACGCGCTCACGACGTTCAGCACGCGATCACCGTCACGAACGTGGAACGACCATGAGGTGCATCCGCGCGTGTGGCCGCCGGTGATGTGCGCGGTGAGTGCGAGCGGCCCGAGGCGGATTGTGTCGCCGTCCTTGAACCGGTGGTCGACCCGCATGGCCGGGTACCCGACGACCCCGATCCGGACGAGGGCCCTCAACGGCAGGATCCCGTCCGGGTCGTCGCCACCGGAGGCGAGGGTATAGGCGCTCGCTTCGCTCGCCCACAGTTCGGCACCGGACGCCTGCTGGAGCACTCCCAGCCCGCCGGCATGGTCGGGATGAGGCTCTGAGTTCAGGAGCACTTTGACGTCCTTGATGCTGAAGCCGAGCTTCGCAATGCTCGCGATGATCATCGGCGCGGTGCTGGGATAGCCGCCATCGAGCACGATGTGGCCCTCGGGCCCGGTGATGAGGAAGGCCGCGGCATCCGTCGCGCCAACGTAGTACAGGTTGCCGGCGATGCGGAACGGTTCGGCGGGCCCCTGCCCGCCTCGCTTTGTCGCGTTCAGCCACCTGCCGACGAGTACCAGCGCAAGAACACTCGCCAGTCCCAGGAGGACTACCAACCGGTATCGCTTGGTGAAATGGGGCAACAGTCACTCTCCCCGTGCGGGTTCACTCAACCGGACTGCTCCTGGCAACGGATAACGCCTCAGCGGCGCCCGGGTTGGGCGGCAGACCGACGACATGTGCCTTGGCTGATGGCGAGCGAGAAGCAATGAATCTGCTCATCGCGCGATCGCCTTCGGCGCTCGCCGCGTACCACTTGTGGTCGTACTCGGACCAGCCACTGACGAGGCCGTCGTAATAGACGAAACCCGAATGCCCCGGTGATGCGGCTGGATAGTAGTGGAGTCTGTCGAAGGCGTGGTACACACCGTCAGGAGTGAATCCACCACGCGTTACGACGTATGCCTTGGTCGTTGGTCTGGGCGCTTGGGCCAGGACCTGCTTGGGAAACTCGCTGAAGGCGAAGAAGTCGAACAAAGCCTCGTCGGTGACCAGAGTTTCGACGGTTGAACCTTCCTCGGCAATCGTAACGCGCTCGAACCTACCTTTGGCGCCAGCAGCAGCCGGCAAGAGAAGAATGAGGAGCAGGCCCGCAACAGAAATATAGCGCTGCTTCATGGCTACCTTTGCTTTCTCGCGCCCAACGTTCGAGCTAACCGGCGACCGACAGGCGGCGAAATCGGCTGTCGGGCGTCCGGTTGAGCGAGGGGATAGACGTCGGTCCTCCCGGCGAGTAACCGAACTTCATTGCCCTTCTGGCGGTTGCCAGAGCTCCACTTTGTTGCCCTCTGGATCCATGACCCATCCGAATTTCCCGTACTCCGAGTCGTCGGTCTTCTCGAGCACGTTGCAACCTTCCTCGCGCAGTGCATTGAGAAGTGCTGCCAGATCTTCGACTCGATAGTTGACCATGAAGGTCGACTTGCTCGGAGCGAAGTGTTTGCCGTCCGCTGGACCGATAGACCAGGCCGTAGTTCCCTTGGTCGGGTTGCCTTCGGAGTCAGTCCAGGTGAAGGCTGCTCCACCCCAGTCCTGAACGTCGATCCCGAGGTGCTTCTTGTACCAATCGCATAGCGCCTTCGGATCCTTGGCGCTCATGAAGATGCCGCCAATGCCTGTGACTCTTCGCATTCGGACCTCCGATGTTGGTTGAAATCTCCGAGGGTAGCGCTTCCGACGTTCAACCTCTAGATTAACCTCTAGATTAACCTTTCCCCGTTTCGCCCCAGAATGCCTATCGTTGTCGAGGTCTCCGTCGGGACAGTTTGCTTCGGTCGATGTATATTTCTCATTCTATGGTCCAATAGACTTTACACCTGTTCCTTATCCACGTCAAGGCACGTCAAGGCCGCGACTCGGCAACGTAGAAGCGGCCAGTTCCTGGGCTACGCCACGACGGCCGGGCGCTGTGGCGACGCCGCTAGAACATGCCGAGCTCGTTGGGAGAGCTCTCCGGCACGGCTTGCCCGACGTCCCACATCTCTACGATGCGATCCCCTTGGAAGCGGATGATGTGGACCACGGCAGCGCCGCGATCACCGGGTTGCTGTCTGACGTGAGAATGGACCGCCACCAGGTCGCCGTCCTGCAGGGCCCGCTGGATCTCCAGGACTTTGTTCGGATTCTGGGCTGCGTTCTCTTCCATGGCGGTCCGCAGCGAGTCCGCGTCGCTCGGGAAGTACGCGTTGTGGTGACGGAATTCTTGACCGACGTATCTGCCGTACGCCTCACGCACGTTCCCGGATGCGGCCAGGCGCAGGAAGTCCATCGCCGCCTCTTTCTGTCCCTGGGCCGTTGCTACCGCGGTGTCACTCATCGTCGTTTCCCTCATCGGCGTCTCCTTTCTCGCTCCGAGCCGGGAGGCCCGCACCTGGAGAGGTTATCGCGCCGGTGAGCTGGTGGCAATCAAGCCTTTGTGGGATATGGTACGGGACCAGGAGCAGGTTACGAGTGGACAGAAAGGAGAACTCATGAAAAAGAAGAGCCGTCTTTTCGTCCTGGTGGGGATGCTCGGTCTCGTCGCACTGGCGGGAGCCGAAGCTGCCACCACCATCCATCCCGTCGAGACCTTCTGCATGTGCGGCTGCCCGGACGGCACCGTCATCTGCGTGGCAAGCATCAACGGGGATTGCAACGTCCCGTGCGCGCAGGCCGCGCAGTACTGCCCCTCGGACATGTGAAGCCTGCCTGCCCTCTTCTCCCGTCCTCACCGGGAGAAGAGGGCCGCCACCCGCGGGCGAAACGGGTAGAAACCCGTTAAGGAACTTTTTTCTCTGGGGACCTGTTGCGATCTGATTCGGCAGGGATTGGGGTGGGAGAGAGGATGGCCTTCAGGAGGGAATCGCCGGTCTGGGAAAGGGAGGTCGAGGCGTACTCACAGGGATTCATGGGCACGGGATAATCGCTGCAGAACGCGTCTCCCGTCCCGGTGCAGCAACAGGTGGCCGACGGACCATCGGCTTGGCAGTAGCTGGGGCCGCAGTTCCCCAGTCCCCAGCAAGAGATCTCGCAACCTGGTGCTGCGTGCGCCAGGTTTGGGAATGACAGGGCCAAGGCGAACGTCAAGAGAAGGAACAGGGCGCTGCGTGAGAAGGTCGTCTTCACTGGATGCTCCTTTCGGCTCATTCCTGCCGGTTGACCTGCGTTGAGGAAGGTGACGTCCTGAGTCCGCAAGGGAGTGTAGCAGACGCCACGGCGTTTCCCCGTAGGCCCGCTCCCCCGCGATCCGATCGCGGGGGAGCTCGATCCTCTACATCAATGGGCGTAGGGATTGCCGCCGAGGGCGTTCGAGACGTCGGTAATGGCCTTCTGGGCGCGCACGCTGTTGCCGGCGTCGTCGAGCGGCGGTGAGACCACCGCGATGCCGAACTTCCCGGGCGAGACGGCGATGAGCCCGCCGCCGACGCCGCTCTTGGCCGGCAGGCCCGTCCGGTAGAGCCACTTGCCGGAGTCGTCATAGAGGCCGGCGGTGGCCATGACGGCCAGCACCTCCGGGACGTTCGCCGCTTTCATGACCTGCTTGCCCGTCACCGGGTTCTTGCCATGATTCGCCAGGGTCGCGGCCATGGTCGCGAGGTCCTTGGCATTGACGGAGACCGAGCACTGCTCGGTGTAGACGTCGGTGGCGCGGGCCGGTTCCTCTTTGATGAAGCCGTAGGCGAGCATCAGGTAGCCGATGGCCTGGTTGCGCTGGTTCGTGGCCGCCTCCGACTCGTAGACCTCCTTGTCGACGGTGAGCGGACGCCCCGCGAAGTCGGAATAGAGCGACAGGATCTTCTGCCAGATCTCGTCGCGGTTCTTGCCCTGGACCATGCTGGTGGCGGTGATGGCGCCGGGGTTGACCAGCGGGTTCATCTCGGGGCCGCCGAGAGACTTCTGCGCCATCTCGATCGCGACGATCGAGTTGAAACGCATGCCGGTCGCATCGACGCCGATCCGGCCGGCGATCGCGTCCACGCCCTGCTCCTCCATCACCTCGGCCATGGTGAAGACCTTGGAGATCGACTGGATCGAGACCTGCGACTTCACGTCACCGGCGGTGTAGACCTTGCCGTCCGTGGTGATGAGCGCGATGCCATAGATCTTGGAGTCGACCTTGGCGAGAGCTGGGATGTAGTCGGCGTTGGCGCCTTCTTTGATGTCCTTGTATTTCGCGTAGGCGGCGTCGAGCGCGGACTGGATCTCGGCCGGGCTCTGCGCCGTCAGCGGCGCCGCGGCGAGAGCGCCCAGGACGAGCGCCAGAGCGAGACCGCAGATGAGAGTGGTTCTGCTGGAGCTCATGGTTCAACCTCCCCACTTGTGACCGAAGTTACACTTGACCGAGAATTGGATCCGGAAATCGTCCGAGGAGAACCCATCCCGGAAATTGTCGCGCTTGCCCCACTGGATCTCAGGACCGTACATAACTCCCTTGGTGGGATAGAACAGGACGTTGGCGAGGGCGTATTGGCCCTTGGAGAACGCATCGTCGGTCTGGCCGTTGGAATTGTGGATGTCGAGCGCCGAGTAGCCGAACGAGCTCGACATCTTGTCGCTCCAGTTGACGTCGATGAACGCCACGATGCCCAGCATCGGGAGGAGCTCGCCTTCGATGGGCTTGCGCGTGCTCCCCGGGTTCAGCTTGGGGCCGACGTCGACCGGCGCATCGTTCATGTAGTTCTCGATCCCCTCACCGTAGACGATCTCCCACCGGAACACGCTCTTGCTGCCGGCCTTGATGTTGGAGCTGAGGTTGAGACCCCAGCCCAGGCCGCTGCCGGAGAGATCGAACTGGTCGTGAAGGGTGTCGTCCCAACGCATGTAGCGCAGGATCCCCGCGCCCTCGATGTACCCCCAGGAGCCGGCGTGGCGGTATTCGGCGGAGAGGTCGGGGTAGGGGAAGCGGCCGCGGAGGTTCTGTAGCTCGATGCGGTCCGCGAAGTTGCCCTGGTCAGCCGAGGCGCCCGGCCGCTCGAGGGCGATGGTCATGCGCGAGTCGCCCTGGATCGGCATCCAGCGCACCTGCACGTTGCGGAAGAACACCATGCCGTTCGGTCCCCAGTACTCGACCGAGTTGGGGAAGACGTCGATGTCCATGAACGGGCTCCACGTCTGGCCGGCGCCGAACTGGCCGAGCTCGGCATACGCGTGGCGGAGCCGGAACGTGGTCTGGCCGGCGTCGACGCCGGTGCCGAAGAGCTCGAACTCGAACGTGGTCTTGAGCTCTCCGATCTCGGTCGGCACGTTCGCTTTGACGCCCAGGCGGGTCTGCCGCACGCCGGCGAACCAGTGACCGTCCTCACCGTACTGATTTTCGAACGCCGGCAGCTTGGTGGGCCGCAGCACGTCGAACCAGTTCGGATCGTTCTGCTTCGACTGATAGCCCATGTCGAGCATGGCAAAGCCGTAGACTTCAAATGTCGGCCTCGCGCCGCTCGCTTCCTGATCGTCGGCTTTTTCCGCCGCCGCCGGCAGGGCCGCGAACGCCAGAACAGCGGCCAGCGTCAGGCACCACCTGATCGCCGGCCGCGCTGCAGGTCGCCTCGGTTTCGATCTCATCTCGTTTCCTCCCTCAGTCGGGGTCAATCACCGGGGGCACGAACCCCCGCGAGCCATCATTGCACCCGCGGGAAATAATGGGTATTGGACCTTGGTCTCATGACTGCCTGGAAGACTGCCTAGAATTCGATGCCGAGGCTCACCACCAGGCGCAGGTCGTCCTGATCAGGAAGCGTGCCGTCGGGTTTTGCGCGCGGGTTTTGCGTGCGGTCCCAGTAAAGGCTGACGTCGAAATCGAGGACGTCGGTCCACTCCGTTTCGAGGCTCACCAAGGCGTGATGGATGTAGCGGCCCGCCTCTTCCTTGGTGAGATAGAACGTGTAATCGAATTTGAAATCTATGCTCTTGGTCCACTCCTGCTCGAACTTGGTCGAGCCCACGAAGGCGCCCACGGATGGGCTGGCCTCTTCCCCGGCCTCGACGCCGGCCCACCGCGTCTGCTGGTAGGCGAGACCCGCGGCGACCTGCCATTCCGTGCGCCGCGTGTTGAAGATCTGGTAACCCGCCTCGGCGCCGGCGGTGGCTCGCGAGTCGAGGTTCTGGAACGGATCGCGATACCACTCGAGGACGACCGGATTCACGAAGAAACGGTCGGTGATGAAGTGGTCCCACTGGCCCGAGATCCGCTGGTTGTTGGCCGTGATCGATCCTTCGTTGGTGCTGTAGTTCGCGAGGTAATCGAACGCGAGGAGGTCGCGGACCCGGCGGTGCTTGAGCGTCGCGGAAATATTGGCGTCGGCCTGATCGACGTTGCCCCGGCGAGCGGTCAGGCCGGCGCTGACTTTGCCGCCCCATCGGCTGAGCGGCTTCGACCCTTCCGGGCTGATCGACAGGACCTGGGAGCGCTGGACCTCCCGCGTCTCGTCGCCCACGATACGCACCCTTTCGCCGGCGACTACCAGCTTGCCCACCACGACCTCGCCATTGGTCAGGCCGACGGTCATGGTGTGCGCCGTCCGCATCTCCTGCACGTCCTTCCAGTCGAGGGTCTTCACGCCGAATTCGTCGCTGTCGAATTCCAGGTCGTCGTCGTACATGGCCAGGAGATCGCCCTTGAGCCACTCGTCGGAATCGAGCTGGATCCAGTCGTCTTTGATGGGAAGGGGGTCGTCGGCAGGCCATTGCGGCTGGGCGTGCCTGGGGCCGCGCTGCGCGACAGCCGGCGGCGCCGCGGCCAGGATCAGGGCCAACAGAAAAATGACTTGTCTCATCCCAGCCCCCCGGCATGGACGCTTACTGCTGAGGCACCTGCGAGCCGGAGGACGGCGAGGGCTTCGGCGCCGGTTGCTTCTTGCCCACGTTCGCCTTCTCCCAGGCGCGCACCTTGAGCCGTGCCGCGTCGAACAAGCGCTCGTAGTTCTCCAGCCGCACCATCCGGCTCGCTTGCGGCGTGAGCTGCGCCCACAGCGCGTCGTAGGCTTTGTAGACCTTCATGGGCGCTTCGATGCTGGCCGGCGCCACGACGTCCGAGCCGAACAGGAAACGGTCCGGATAGCGATTGATGAGATCCGCCGCCGCTTTCACCGTCTCGGGGCTGCTGGTGATGTATTTGGCCGTCTCGTCCCAGGAGATGTCGACGTAGACGTGCTTCAGCTCGGGATTCGCCAGCGCATGCTCGAGCATGGCGAGCTGGCCCGCCACCGGCTGCACCACGCGCCCGAGCCCGCCGTGCGCCCAGATCACCGTCGTATTCGGGTGCTTGACCAGCAACGCCTTCATCTGCGCGATCAGGTACGGCTCCTGGCCGGCCTTCGGAAACGGCATGTCGACGTCGCTGTGCAGGATCACCACCAGCCCGACCTCGCCGGCGAAATCGAGGATGCGGTGCAGGGCCGGATCGGTCAGCGTGGCCACGGGACCTGCCACCTTGGAGGAGACGAACTCCTTGTGGATTGAGAATTCGCCGATGCCGCTGAACACGCCGGGGAAGGTGAGCAGCACGCGCCGGATGTGGTCCGCGGCGTACATGTCGGCCGGATTGAAACCGGTGATCATGGGATCGAGGCGGGCCTGCTGCTCCGGCGGCAGGGAGCGGTAGGCCATGGCGATGAACGCGTCGGTGAACGAGTAGTAGTAGAGCGGCGAATCGGTCTGCAGGTAGTAGTAGGGCGCGAAGTCGCCGCTGTTCTCGTGCTGCCACATCTGCTGCAAGGGGATGCCGAACAGCGTGGACCGTTTGACGACGTTGCCCATCATCGCCACGTAGTCCTTGACGTCGGTCCCTTCCTGCACATAATTGGTGAGGTGAAAATGCGAGTCGTTGTAGAGATACTCCTGCGCCTGCGCGGGAAGCGCGAAGAGGATCGCGGCTGCGAGCAGAAATCCAAGCCATCTTCGGGTGAGCATCTCGTACCCTCCTGGATCGCGTGACCTTAGAAGTTCATCTCCAGGTTGGCATGGTAGACATCGCCATTGCCGCCGACTGGATAGGGCACTGCGGTGTAGCCGACGGGACAGTTGTCGAGTCTCAGCCACTCCGCGTTGAAGCGCAGCCCGCGCGTCTTGAGGAAGTGCCAGTTCAGTCCGGCACGCAGCTCCTGGGAGTCACCGAACCGCCCCTTGATCTCCGCGCCGCTCAGGTAGACCTGAAGGAGCTGCGGCAAGACCATCGCCGATGTCTGGACTTGATAGCCGTGATCGTCGATCTCGGCGATGCCGGACGTGTTCGTGCCCGAGAAGTCGCTGAGGTTGCGCCAGTAGTACTCGGCCTCGACGGCGAAGCCGCGGTACTTGAAAGCCGCGTCGATCGAGGTCATCTTGTAGGTGACCCGATCGACGTCGATTCCGGGGCCGAAGAGATTGTCCGTGAAGATGACGCTACCGTCGGTCAAACGGATTTGGGTATTCTCGATGTTCTCCGACCCCGGCTGCGCCTGCTCATCCTCGATGCTGCGCGTCCAATGCGCGCCGATCCGGGTAGCCAGGTGGGTGTGTCCCTCGAAGTCGCCGAAGGCCCCCAGCGGACCGAATTCCTTGGTGGTGGGAAGCCAGTTGATCATGATCGAGGTCGTGTTGAGCCCGTTGTCGAGCTGCGACGCGCTCACCCCCAGGGTGCTCAGGTTATTGCCGAGCATCGCCATGTAATTGAGCCCGGGGAGAAGCTCGCCCTTTACCCAGATGCCGGAGGTGTAGGAGCCGCGGAAGAACTCGTCCGAGGTGAGCCGGTCATCGACACCCAGCCAGTAGGGAAACTGACCCTCGGTGCTACGCGTCGAAGGCAGCGACGTGATGCCGAATCCGGCGGTGATCTTGGGGCTGAACACGTAGCTGATGTTGCCGGCGCCGACTACCTGCGCCGGGTCGCCCTGCGCGGTGTTCGCCGACCAGACGTAGAGGTAGTAGCGGAACTTTGGCGTTAGGAACCAGCCGGAAAACGGGAGGAAGAACTTCAGAAGCTGAATGTCCTCGCGCTGCTTCACGGTGAGCGTGTCACCGAAGAAATTCTTGTAGGTGGGGTCGAGGCTCTTTTGATTCAGGTAGCGCGCGTAGGTGAAGAGTCGCATGTAGATCTCGCCCTTCTCGCCTTCATAGAGCCGGAAACCGCGCATCGGAATGTATTCGGGACTCTTCTCGGCGACCGGAGGCGAAGCTGGCTCGGCTGGCGCAGGCTCCGCCGGTACAGGCTCCCCCGGAGCAGGAACAGCCGCCGGAGCCCGCGCGGCGACCGTGAACTCGCCGCCGCAGCCGTCAAAGACCCAGACTCCTTTGTCATCGTACCCCCACGACTTACCGAGCAGACAACTGGTGGAGCCGGTGATGCGTACGAGCAGGACGCCGGCCGAGGTGTCGGCGGGGCAGTGCTGCCGTTCGCCGGTTTTCGATTCGCAGATCACTGTGGTCAGGTCGGCTGGCCGCGCGGGCAGAGCGCCCAGTAATTGCACGGCGAGAAACATCACGATCAGGATCATCTTGTCGTTCATCACACACCTTTCTGAGCGGGGAAACTCACCCCATTCCATTCATTCCTAGAACTGCAGTTGTATGCGGCTCTGCAGGAACTGGGTGGTGCCCCGCGGTCGAAGCGGTCGAGCTAGCCGTAGCCGTAGGCGAGCTCGAACCGCACGTTGTCGGAGAGGTGCCAGTTCACCATCGGCGTGAGCCGCCAGAACTTGCCGCCCTGCAGGTCGCCGCCGTCGAGGTCGATGTAGGAGACGCGGAACACCACCTCCCAGGCCCCGGGGCCGCCCTCGAACAGCGTGCGCGCCGGCGAGACCGCGTTGAAGATAGCCGCCGCGCGTGTTGTATGCGCGCGTCTCGCCGGTGACCAGCCAGGTCACGACCACGTCGCCGCCGTGGAACAACGGGTCGCCGTGCGCTCGGCGCGCTTCGCCTGCTGGAAGAAGTACTCGCCGCCGAAGAGCCAGCGGTCCGGGCCGGTAGTACGCCTCGACTCCGACCATGCTTCGTGTCGGTCGGCGGCGAACGTGCCGGTGTCGACGAAGTAGCGGTGCCGGGAATGCCTCCGGCCGCGAACGCAGGCTGCAGCTTGCCGTCCTCGACCTTGCCGTAGCGCAGGCTGACGCCGAGGTGGAGCAGCGTTTCTCGTCTCCTCGGAGGCGACGGGCAGCCAGGCGAGCCGGCCGACGGCCTGCTTGTCGTAGGTGGAGAAGCTCTGCCCCTCCGAGAGCCAGTCGCCGTAGAACCCGAGGTTCCAGAGGAGGTGCTTCTCGGGAACGTAGCCGAGCCACTTGATGCCGTCGGCGAGGATGGGGATGGTCGCGTCGTTGATCGTGGCGCGCTCCATGCGTCCAGCCCGCGTAGCCCGACCATGACCTTGTTGAGCGAGAAGCCTTCCTTGGTGCGGCCGACGAAGACATGGCCCCACGAGCTCGGGGACCGCCACCATGATCCCGGTCTCGCGCACGAGCCAACTCGTCGGTCGGGCCGTCGTACATGAGCCCGAGCGTCCAGGTCACCGGCCGCTTCGAGCTTGGGGAAGGCGCCCCTTGAGCAGAAGCGGGCGTCGCGGAACTTCGCCTTCGGGCTCGAGGTCGAACTGCTCCTTGCTCTCCTCGTCCTGGGCGTAGCCGGCGTAGTCGTAGAGGAAGCCGCCGCCGACGCGGATGGTGAAGTAGGCGGCCCTCGTACTCGTTCCAGCTTCACGAGCCGGCGCGCGCGGCGTCTCGGCGTCGGCCTCGCCCGCCTCGATGGTGTCGTCGAGCGTCGGCTGGGTGGCGGCTCGCGCTGCTCGGCGGCTGCTGCTGAGCCGCGGACCGGTCCTGCGACCAGCGAGCAACGCCCGGCGCCAGGAGGACGCACGGCCAGCGCCGCACGCGACCAGGCGTGCGCTCAATATTCATAGAAGAGGTTCTGCAGATCCTTGCGGCGTGCGGGTCTTCAGCAGCGCCAGCGACAGCAGGATCCGCGCCTTCTGCGGGTTCAGCTCGTCGGACGCGATGAAGCCCAGCTCGTCGTCGTTCGAGCTCGACGTTCCGGCCGACGATGCCCGTCGCCACGCGCGAGCTGCGCACCACCACGACGCCCTTCTTCACGGCGTTGGCGGCGGCGTCGACCGACGCCTTGTTCATGTTGCCGTTGCCGACGCCGGCGATCACGATGCCCTTGGCGCCGTTGGCCACGGCGGCGTCGATCAGGTCCGGCGACATGTCGGCGTAGCGCGAAGATGATGTCGACGCGCGGCAGCTCGGTCACCTGCGTGATGTCGAACTCGCTCTGCGTGGTGTGCTTCCACGGCGGCGTGCGAGTAGAAGTCGTTCTTGCCGTAGCTGGCGACGCCGACGAGGCCGCGGAGCGGCGACATGAACGTCTGCGACCGCGGTCGTGCTGGTCTTGGTCAGCGAGTGCGCGGCGTGGATCCAGTCGTTCATCACCACCAGCACGCCGCGGCCCTTGGCGCTTGCGGATCGGCGGCGACGCCGACGGCGTTGTAGAGGTTCAGCGGGCCGTCGGCGCTGACCGCGGTCGACGGCCGCATCGAGCCGACCATCACCACCGGCTTGTCGGTCTTCACCGTCAGGTTCAGGAAGAACGCGGACTCCTCCATCGTGTCGGTGCCGTGCGTGATCACGATGCCGTCGACGTCGTGCGACTTGCGCCAGCTCGTTGATGCGCTTGGCGACGCTTCAGCAGGATCTCGAAGCTCATGTCCTGCGAGCCGACGTTGGAGATCTGCTCGCCCTTGATGGTGGCGAGGTCCTTGATGCCCGGCACGGCGGCGAGCATCGCGTCGATGGTCGACGGCGCCGGACGTGTAGCCGGACTGCGTGCCGGTCGCGGCGGCGCCGGCGATGGTGCCGCCGGTGGCGAGGATCACGATGTTGCGGTTTCTTGCGCCTGGGCCTGACGTCCTGGCAGCCGCGAGCGCCAGAGCGCCACGCATGAGCGATCGCCGATTCGAGTACGACGCACTTCATGACGATGCTCCTTTTCAGGTCTGCGTCAGCCGTGACGTTGTCGGCTACTTCTGCTTCGGTACTTGCTCTTGTCGAGGTTGGTCAGCTTGACCGGATCGAGCAGGTCGTTGATCTGCGCCTCGGTGAGGAGCTTCTTCTCGCGGATGATCTCGAGGATGCCCTTGCCGCTCTTGTAGGCCTCGTCCGCCAGCTCGGTGGCCTTCTCGTAGCCGAGCACCGGGTTGAGCGCGGTGACGATGCCGACGGTCGTCTCCATGTAGTGCGTCGAGCACCTTCTCGTTGACCGTGATGCCGTCGATGCACTTGGTGCGGAACGCCTTCGACGTGTTGTAGAGCAGGTGCTGCGACTCCATCATCGCCAGGCCTTCGAGCGGCTCGTAGGCGTTGAGCTGCAGCTGGCCGGAGTGCGCGGCGAGCGTGACGGTGTAGTCGTTGCCCATCACGCGGAACGCGACGAGGTTCACCAGCTCGGGAATCACCGGGATTCACCTTGCCCGGCATGATCGACGAGCCCGGCTGCAGCGCCGGCAGGTTGATCTCGGCCAGGCCGGCGCGCGGTCCGGAGGCGAGCAGGATCAGGTCGCTCGCGATCTTCGACAGCTTGATCGCCACGCTCTTCAGCGCCGAGGAGTAGACGACGAACCCCTGCTGGTCCCAGGTCGCCGCGAGCATGTCGGTCGCCGGCACGATCGGCTTGCCGGTGAGCTTCGCCAGGTGCGCCGCGCATCTTCTCCGCGTAGCCCTTCGGCGCGTTGAGCCCGGTGCCGATCGCGGTGGCGCCCATGTTGACCGCGTACAGGTACTTCTCCGCGTCGCGCAGCAGCTGCGATCTCGCCCTCGAGCGACGCGGCGAAGGCGTGGAACTCCTGGCCGACCGTCATCGGCACCGCGTCCTGCAGCTCGGTGCGGCCCATCTTCACGATGTCGAGGTACGCGTTGCCCTTGGCGCGGAACGACGCGACCAGCTTCTGCAGCTCCGCGATCAGCTTGTCGTTGCGCAGGATGAACGCGACCTTGATCGCCGTCGGGTACGAGTCGTTCGTCGACTGCGACATGTTCAGGTCGTCGTGCGGCTCGACGATACTGGTACTCGCCCTTCTTGTGCCCGGTCAGCTCGAGCGCGATGTTGGCGAGCACCTCGTTGGCGTTCATGTTGGTCGAGGTGCCGGCGCCGCCCTGGTACCAGTCGACCTGGAACTGGTCGTGGTACTTGCCCGTCGAGCACGGCCTGGCAGGCCTTCTCGATCGCGGCGAGCGTCTCTGGCTTCATGGCGCCGACGTCGGTGTTGGCGCGCGCCGCGGCCAGCTTGACGATGGCCCAGGCCTCGACGAAGCCGGGATAGTGGTTGATCGTGACGCCGGAGATCTGGAAGTTCTCGAGCGCCCGCGCGGTCTGCACGCCGTAGTAGGCGTCGGCCGGGACCGCCTTCTCGCCCAGCAGGTCCTTCTCCATGCGGGTCTTCGCCGGCGGGGCCGGTGCCGCGGCGGCGATGGCCGCGGTGCCCGCCATGAGCAGTCCCCCGGCGAGGGCCAGCCAGCTTCGCACTCTCGTTCGCGGCGGGGTTGCGTTGAGGTCTTTCATGAGCCCTCCTTTGAGCGGGGCCTGACCTTTTGCCTGACTGCATTGTGGGCAGACTCTCGCTGTCCGTCTCAGTCTCGGATGGCCTGGAAAATGGCGGTAGTGGACTTTGGTCCAACCCCTTGAGACCAATGTCCAATGGCTGGGACGCAGGCTCTTCCCTAACATGGCAGGCGTCATGGTTCCGGTCGTTTCCTGGTCCGCACGTCAGGGCCCGGCGGGCTGAGAAGCGACGCGAGCGCCGTACGCAAACCTTGGACCCTCAGGAGGAAGAGGAAGCCATGAGCAGAGCTCGCACGACATCGTCTCCGGCGCAGGCGTGGGTGGCCGCGTTGCTGCTTGCGCTGGCCACTTCGGCGGCTGCCCAACAGGCCGCGCCGCCAGCGCCCACCCCGACGGCAGCACCCACCGCGCCGGCGGAAAAGGTATTTACAGAAGCCGAGCTGGCCGCGCTGCTGGCGCCCATCGCCCTCTATCCCGACAACGTCATCGCGCAGATCCTGATGGCTTCGACCTATCCGATCGAGGTCATCGAGGCCTACCGCTGGCTCCAGAAGCACAAGGAGCTCAAAGGTGACGCGCTCTATGACGCGGTGCAGAAGGAGGCGTGGGCGGACAGCGTCAAGTCGCTGGTGAACGCGCCGGACGTCCTGAAGAACATGGACGAAAATCTCGGTTGGATGCAGAAGCTCGGCGACGCCTTCCTCGCGCAGCAGAAGGAGGTCTTAGCCATGGTCCAGACGCTGCGCGAAAAGGCGATGAAGGAGGGAACCCTCAAGAGCGACGAGCACATGAAGGTCTCCTCCAAGCCGGCGGAAGCCACTGCGACCGCCACCTCCACGACCACGGTCTACGCGGACCAGAAGCCGCCGCAGGTGATCGTCATCGAATCGTCCGACCCGGAGGTCATCTACGTCCCGACCTACAGCCCGGCGTCGATGTACGGGGCCTGGGGTTATCCGGCGTATCCACCGTATTACTATCCGCCGCCGATCGGCTATCCGGGGTCGGGATTCTGGTTCGGCATGAGCGTCGGGATCATCGCCGGCGGTGCCTGGGGTGGTTGTTGTGGTGGCTGGGGCGGCGGCGACGTCGACATCAATTGGAACGGCGGCGACGTCAACATCGGCAACGGCGACCGGGTCAACCACAACAGTGGCGACAGGACGCGGACCGGCGACCGGGCCAATACGACGAACCGCACCGGCGACCGGAGCGCGCGCACCGGTGACCGCGCTGCCGCCACGGGCCAGAACCGCGGCGCCGGCGCCCAGGCTCAGGGAGCAGGCGGCGGCCAGAAGTGGTCGCACGATCCCGAGCACCGCAAGGGCGTGTCCTACCGCGACAACGCGACGGCATCGAAGTTCGACCGCGGCTCGGGTTCGGCAGGAGCGGGCTCACGCGAGGCCTACCGCGGCCGTACGGGCGACACGGGCTCGCGGTCGAGCATGGGAACGGGTGGGGGAGCGGGATCGCGCGATCTCGGCTCGACTCCCAGCGCCGGAAGCCGCGATACCGGCAGCCGCGGCTCCAGCGGGTCGGCGGGGGGCTCGCGCGGGTCGAGCGGGTCGAGCGGCTCCTTCGGAGGAAGCAGCGGCTCACGCGGGTCGAGCGGCTCCTACGGAGGAAGCAGCGGCTCGCGCGGGTCGAGCAGCGCTTTCGGAGGGATGAGCAGCGGCTCGCGTGCCGGCAGCTACGGCTCGCGCGGCGGCGCGAGCCGGGGAGGAGGAGGCAGGGGCGGCGGAGGCAGGCGGCGTTGAGCCATGAGACCGAGAAAGGACGAGCCATCATGAAGACTTCGAGGACCTCGCACGAGCGCGCGACGATCGCCATCGTCGCCGCGTTGATCCTTTTCACCTCCGCGGCCGTGGCTGCTGCCGAGCCCGCTGCCAAGCCGAAGGGGAAGGCCTACGCTTCGCCCCAAGCCGCGGTGGACGACCTCGTCACAGCAGTCCGCAATTATGATCTCAAGGCGCTGCTGGAGATCTTCGGCGATGAATCCAAACGTCTCTTCGAGACGGAGGATCCGGTCGCGGATGCGAACCAGCGCAAGCAGTTCCTGGAGCTGTACGATCAGAAGCACGAGATCATACCGCAGGGGGAATCGACGCAGATCCTCCGCATCGGCAACGACCCCTGGCCGCTGCCCATTCCGCTCGTGAAGTCGGAGGCCGGCTGGACCTTCGATACCGCGGCGGGGCTGGACGAGATCATCAACCGCCGTATCGGCCGCAACGAGCTGAGCGCCATCCAGACCTGCCTCGCGATCGGCGATGCGCAGCGCGATTATTTCCACCAGGATCGCGACGGCGACGGCATCCTCGAGTACGCGCAGAAGCTCCGCAGCACCATCGGGCTGCATGACGGCCTGTTCTGGCCCGCGGGAGAGGGCGAGGCGCAAAGCCCGATCGGCGAGTTCGTGGCCACGGCCTCGGACGAGGGGTACGGGCCCAAGGACACCGCCTACCACGGATACCGCTTCAAGCTTCTGACCTCGCAAGGGCCCGCCGCGCCCGGCGGCGCCTACGACTACATGGTGCGGGGAAACCTGATCGGCGGGTTCGCCCTCATCGCCTTCCCGGTCGCTTACGGCGACTCCGGAATCATGACCTTCATGCTGAGCTACTCGGGCATCGTCTACCAGAAAGACCTGGGCGAGCACACCGGCGTCGAAGCCCAGAACATGAAGTCGTTCAACCCGGACGGCTGGGCGAAGGTGGACCCAAAGGACCAGCAACTCATCCCCGACGACGACAAGCCTTGATCCGGCTTCCCCAGGGAAGTACCTCTGCAAACCCCCGCAGGAGCGCCCTGCGGGGGTTTTTTGACGAGCTTGTCCCGCTTTGGGGGGGCTCACGCACTCTTCGACCGTAGCACTTGCCATGCAGTTGGTTTCGCGGCCCCTCGGGTCGCGTCATTTCGGGAGCGCTTGTCGCTTCAAGGGGGGAGAAATCAATGAAACAGGATACGTATGACGTTGCTGTGCTCGGTTCGGGCATCGCCGGCTCGACGCTCGCGGCCATCCTCGGCCGTCAAGGCTTTCGCGTGCTGCTCCTGGAGAAGGGCACCCATCCCCGCTTCGCCGTGGGCGAGGCCATGCAGCCACAGAGCTCGATGCTGATGTGGATCCTCGGCGAACGGTTCGACGTGCCGGAGATCGGGAACATCAGCAGCACCGAGAAGATCCTGACGCGCGTGACACGCAACTGCGGCGTCAAGAAGACCTTCGGCTTCCTCTATCACGAGGAGGGGAAGCGGCAGGACCCGGCGCAGGCCCACCTGCTGGTCCCGCCCCAGACTCCACTGGTTTCCGAGAGCCACCTCTTCCGCCAGGACATCGACGAATACCTGATGAAGGCGGCCGTCAAATACGGTGCCGATTACCGCGACCGCACCGACGTCGAAGACTTCGAGATCAATGACGACGGCGTCGTCCTGCGCACCAGCGCCGGCGAGGAATTCCGCGCCCGCTACCTGGTCGACGGCACCGGCCACAAATCGGTGGTGGCCAACAAGTTCGGCCTGCGTCCGGCGGTGCCGGACCTGCGCACCCAGTCGCGGACCATCTTCACCCACATGACCGGCTTCCGGCGCTACGACGACACCATCCCGCCCGAGGAGAGGCCCGGCCTGTCGCGCGGCTGGTACGAGGGTACGTTGCACCACATGATCGACGGCGGCTGGTTCTGGGTCATCCGCTTCGACAACGTCCCCGGCTCCGAGAGCGACATCACGAGCATCGGTCTGACCCTAGACATGCGGAAGTATCCGCAGCGGCACGACCTCACTCCCGAGCAGGAGTTCTACGAGATCGTGTCGCGGTACCCGAGCATCGTCGAGCACCTCAAGGGCGGAGTGGCGGTGCGGCCCTGGGTCGGCACGGGCCGGTTGCAGTTCTCGGCCACCGACAGCGTGGGCCCGCGCTGCTTCCTCATGTCGCACGCCCACGGCTTCATCGACGCGCTCTATTCGCGCGGCATGATCAACACCTTCGAGCAGATCAACGCTCTCGCGCCGCGCCTCATCCAGGCGCTCAAGGACGACGACTTCTCGCCCGAGCGCTTCGACTATCCGCGGCGGCTCCAGCAGTCGATGATCCGGGACAACGACCGGATGGTCTTCAACTCCTTCCGCTCCTTCGCCTCCTTCGACACCTGGAACGCCTGGCTGCGGCTCTGGCTGATCAACATCATCTTCGGCGACCTGCGCATCTTCCGGATCTGCCTCCGGTACCTCATGACGGGTGACAAGGCCGAGTTCGCACGTCTGGACGACGATCCGCTGCCGACAGTCGGCGAGGAGGGGGAGAGCCTGATGGAGGACCTCTACCGCTTCGGCGACAAGACGTACGACCGCTGGGAGGCCGGCGAGCTCACGGCCCAGGAGGCGGCCACCATCCTCTTCCAGAAGCTCGGCGAGGCCAACCTGCCGCCCATCCATGCCTGGGGGGACCCCGCGGACTGCCATCTCGACTTCCTGCCCGAGAAGCTCGGGCAGATGGTCGGCTGGGGCATGACCGCGGCCCCGCCGTCGATCGCCCGCATGTTCGACTTCGACCCCTCGGTGCTCGCCAAGCTGCCCCCGCAGCCGCAACCGGTGCCCGAGCCGGCGATGGCGATGGCATAGCGGACGTCCCGGCAGAGATCTTTGGGAAGACCTCGGCCACCCCGAGCGGGTGGCCGCTTTCTTTTTGAGGGGGGTCGGCCCGCACGCCTGCCGCGGCGTGATACACTCCTCGGAGCCTTGAGAGGTGTGCCATGCGTGAAGATCGTCCCATAACTCTTGCCAATGGCAGCGTCATCCATTCAGACTCCGAGATCCTGGGTGGGACTCCCGTGTTTGTAGGCACCCGGGTGCCAGTGCAGACTTTGGTCGATTACCTCGAAGGCGGCTATAGCATTGACGAGTTTCTGGACAACTTCCCCAGCGTACGCCGCGAGCAGGTATATTCCTTCCTCGAGCAGGCAACCCAGGCGCTGCTGACGCGCGTAGCGTGAGACGAGTCCTCCTCGACAAGAATTTGCCACGCTTGCTGAAGCGCGAGCTCCCAAGACCCTTTCCTTTCAACAGTCTCTCGCAGCTTTCCAACTGGGCGTCGTGGTGCTGAGAGCGTACACCACGAAGTTGGAAGACCTGCTGCCGCTGGTCACTGCAACTCTGGAGGCACTCGCCAGTGTCAAGACCGGGCAAGTCCTCTACGTCGGCCAAACCTGATCGTAGAATGAAACTGCCTTCCGTCTCGTCTACCCATCGGCCTAACGGGCCGGGAGACTCTAGCCCGGGGCTTCTGAGGCCGAAGGCCGATGCCCCGGGGGGAAAAGGGCATACACCATAGTTGCGGCCTGAAAGGCCGCGAGAACCCGGCTCGATAGCGCGGGCTGGAAGCTCTCGCGGCCTTTCAGGCCGCAACGCTTTGTCATCCCTCCACCTCACCCAGGGCGTCGGCCTGCGGCCTCGGCCCTGGGCTCTCATTCTCCCGGCCCGTTGGGCCGAATGAAGCCAGTCGCGCCAGTCCTGGGCTTGAGCATGACTCCCCACTCGATTTCCCCTTCACCGGCCACTTTTGGCTCCAAACCTCCAGAACCGCTGCACTCTAGGGATGTCGAGCGGCCGCTTTTCCTCACTTCGAGGGATTCGCGGGCCGCACTGAAAGGAGGCATCATGCGAGTGCGCCGCCGTCTGTGGATGTCTGCATCCCTCCTCCTGCTGGTGTTGGCTCTCCTACCTCGACCGGCAGCCGCCGGCCAGAGGGTGCTATCCCCTCCAGGGAAGAGGGCCTCCGCCACGGTGTCTCGCCTGTGGGAGACCGTCCTCTACCTCTTCCCAGCCCAGTGGGTTGAGAAGCTCGGCCCTGGGATGGACCCGTTCGGCCTTGCGGGCTCCAATCCCCCGAGCCCGCCGCCCACAACCCATCTGGGTCCGGGGATGGACCCCGCAGGCTAGTTGTCGCGTAGAAAGGTGCCGGCTGTCGCGGCCGATTGTCGGCCGGCACCCCTTTTTGTGGAAGACTGTGCCACCGCTCTGCTGATTCTCTATAATGGCGCAATCCGAAGGGAGGGAGCGTGTCCGATATCCATCATATTACCCCTGAGCTAATGGCGGCGGTGGAGCGTGGGGACATCTCTACGCACGTGTTCACGGAGCTTGTCTGGAACCATCTGATGAATCTCTGTCCCACCTGCCGGGCAGGATTCAGGTCGTGGCAGCGGAACCGGCGGGATACCGATGTCAGCTACGACTCCGCCTTTCGTGTACTGCCGCTCGTGTTGGAATGGCACACGCAGGAGATCAAGGAGGCCTTGGATGACGCGCAAAAGGATCTCCAGACCTTGCTGAAGCTCTCCCATTCTCAGCGTCTGTCCCGCATTCAGCGGGCGTCCTCTCGGTTCCGGGGGGTGGCACTGGCGCACTTGCTGATCGATGAGGCTCGGACGCACCTGCCCACCGAACCGCAGATCGTCTATGAGCTCGCGGAAGCGGCGGAGACGGTCCTGATGCGCACGATCCATACGCCTGGCTACTACGATGCTCTGGCACGGGCGATCGCCTATAAGGCCAACGCTCTACGCGCCACCGGCCGGCTCCCGGAGGCAGATGAGCGAATGCGAGGTGCCCGTAGCCTGGTGCGACATGAGAATACGACAGATACCGTTGTGTGTGCCGAGATCGACTGGTTCGAGGGTGTCCTCCGCAAGGATCAGCGTCGGTTCAGGGAAGCCGCGGAGTTATTGGCCCGCTCCTCCTCCCTTTTCCAACTCGCCGGCGAAACCATAGAAGCTACACGCCCCTTGCTAGCGCTTGGATTGATGTATTACGACCGGCAGGAAACTGGTAAGGCGATCAAGGCAACCGAGACGGCACTGAGAAATCTGAGCCCGAAAGCCGAGCCGCGTCTCTACCTCTGCGGCCGGCACAACCTGTCTCTCTTCCTGGTCGAGGCGGGTCAGTATGACGCGGCGGCTGAGATCCTACGGGCGGATGCAGAGCTGTATGAGCAGTTTGCCGATCCCTGGACCAGGCTCCGTAAACGATGGCTGCAGGGCAAGATCGCTTCCGGCACCCGGCAGCACGCGGAGGCCGAGAGCGCGTTCCTGGCCGTTCGGGATGGATTCATCGCTCAGGGCATCGGGTACGACGCGGCGATGGTCTCGCTGGACCTTGCCCTTCTCTACCTCGAGGAGGGCCGCAGGGTCGACGTGCAGCGGCTTGCCGGGGAGATGCAGCCGATTTTCGAGGCCGCGGACGTCCACCCCGAGGCGACAGCCGCGCTGCTTCTCTTCCAGGAGGCCGCCCGCCAGCAAGCGGTCACTGTCGAGATGGTCGAAGAGCTGGCGGCCTATCTCGAGCGTGCCCGCGAGAATCCGGATCTGCATTTTTCCGGAGGTTGAACAGGAACCGTCATTCCGGGACGGGTCTGCGGAGGGGACTTCGTGGGTGGGCCCGTGGGCGCTGAGCCCGAGCCGGCGATGGCGTAGCCTCGCGTCTCCGAGCGGCAGGTCCGGCGCAGCAAGAGGGTGCTCGCCGGATTTACCCGCTTCGGTCTCGCTCAGAGCCTGCTCGGCGGTCGTCTCCCCAGCCTTCAGAATCGTCCGCCGCGCTCCCCATCAAGGAGTGTAGAATCGGAGCGTGGGTCTTGAGAGGATGACGAGGCTCGAGACAGGAGGTCCAGGTATGAGCTCCGATCCAGCGGTCGAGCGTGTCGTGAAAATCATCGCCGAAGCGATCCACCCCCAAAAGATCATCCTTTTCGGGTCGCGGGCCAGGGGCACCGCTCGGCCGGACAGTGACCTGGATCTGGTCGTCATCTATGCCGGTGAAAAGTCCAAGCGGCAGGTCAAGCTCGACATCCACCGCTTGATGCAGCCCGAGAGCTTTCCGATCGACCTTTTCGTGCTGAGCCCGGAAGAGATGCTGCGGCAGCAGCACGTAGCCAACACTCTCGCCAGAGAGGTCGCGGAACGGGGAGTGACGGTGTATGGATGAGGAAGTCCTCCTGATCGATGTTTAGCCATCCTTCCCCGGTTTGAAGAGATCCAAGAGCATGCGCGAGCCTTGACCGACTACGCCGTGGAAGTACGCTACGTAGACGATTGGCGAGACATTCCCGAGGAAGAGGCCAGAAGCGCCGTCGCACTGGCCGAAGAGGCTCTGGCCTTCGTCAAGCTTCGGCTGGCGGACGAGGGCGCTTTGTGCGGCCCGCCAGCACAGCCGGAATAAATCCACCCGGTCGGTCACTCCTATACAATGAGCTTCGATTCCGGCAGACGGCTTGAAGCGTGAGGGAGCGCACGGACGGGAGGGCCCGCGGCGGCGCCCGGGAGGATGTTCCTTTGGTGGCAGAAAGACCGGCTCTTCCTCAGGGTCCGGACCTCCGGGACCGCCTCCTCGCGGGCTTCAAGGGAGACGTTCCGCCGTTGCGTCCCTCGCTGGCCTACCGGCTGGCCTTGGCGGCCGTG
The DNA here is from genome assembly GCA_963712665.1 of Thermoanaerobaculaceae bacterium. Taxonomy (GTDB): domain Bacteria; phylum Acidobacteriota; class Thermoanaerobaculia; order Multivoradales; family UBA5704; genus DATARR01. Next base: position 234,335 of record CAVQIV010000005.1, read on the forward strand.
GCCTTCGCCATGGTCCTGCTGCCCCTCCTCTATGTGGGGCTGATCGCCGGCCTCGCCTGGGGTCTCTGGGCCTACTACCGCCATGCCCTGGGGCCGCTGCTGCAGGAATTCCAGGGCTCGCTGGCGATCGTCCTCTGCTTCCTCCCCCTGTTCGCCGGCGCTGTGGTGCTCATCTTTCTCATCAAGCCGCTCTTCGCCCGGCCGGTGCGCGGCCACAAACCTGTGAAGCTCGATCCGCGGCAGGAGCCGCTGCTCTTCGAGTTCGTGGCCCGTCTCTGTCAGGTTCTCCACGCGCCGGTGCCGCGGGAGATCCACGTGGATTGCCAGGTCAATGCCTCGGCCTCGTTCCGCCGCGGGCTGCTCTCCATCTTCGGCAACGATCTGGTGCTCACGCTCGGCCTGCCGGTGGTGGCGAGCCTCTCCGTGCAGCAGCTCGCGGGCATCATGGCGCACGAGCTGGGGCATTTCAGCCAGCGGTTCGGGCTGCGGGTGTCGTTCGTCATCCGCGCCATCAATTTCTGGTTCGCACGGCTGGTGTTCCAGCGCGACCGGTTCGACGCCGCTCTCGTCAGGACGGCCCAGCGCACTCCGGTCCGCCTGCGCTGGATCTTTCACCTCATCCTGTTCGTGGTCTTCCTCACGCGCCGTGTGCTGTGGGCCGTCATGATGCTCGGGCACGTCCTCAGCGCCTTCATGATGCGGCAGATGGAATATGACGCCGACCGCTACGAGGTGCGGCTGGCGGGGTTCCGCTGCTTCGATTCCTCCATGCGCGAGATGTTCGCCCTCTCCGCCGCCTTCCAGATGGCCATGAAGAACCTCCAGGACCAGTGGAAGGAGAAGCGGTTGGTGGACAAGTTCCCCCGGCTGGTGGTGGCCCACCGCCAGGAGGGTGTGAGGCAGCTCGCGGCGCAGCTCGAGCACTTCATGACCAACGAGAAGGAGGAGCTGTTCGGCACCCATCCCACAGCCCGGCAGCGCGTGGCCCGCGCCCTGCGGGAGAAGGGTTTGGGAGTGTTCTCCTCGGACCTGCCCGCGAGCGCCCTCTTCTCTCAATTCGATGAATTGGAGCGGACGGTCTCCCTGGCCTTCTACCGCGAGATCGTGGGCAACCGGGTCAAGCCGCAGGACCTCATCGCCGTCGACGAGGTCAAGGAGCGGGAGGCCCAAACCGAGAGCGACCGGGCCGCTCTGGAGCGCTACTTCCAGAATCCGAACCGGCTCCGCGCCCTGCCGCTGCTGCCTCAGCTCCCCACGGTCGACGCCGAGCCGCCCGCGATGCCCGCGATGCCCGCGATGGTCACCGAGCTCGAGAAATCACGCCAGGCCGTGCTGGCCAAGGACTCGAGCCACGCCCGGGAGATCGAGAATTACCGGCAGGCCGTGGACGATCGGATCAACGCCCTGCGGGCCCTGGCCGTGATCCAGGCCGGCTTCCGCATTCCGCCGGGAGGCTTCGGACTGGAGGATGGCTCGCCCGTGGCGGTCGAGCGGGCTGCCGGCCGGGCCGCGGAGCGGATGCGCAACGCGGGCGATCTGCTCGAACGCTTCGAGACCGTGGAGGTGAGGCGTCTCTTCCTGGCCTTGATCCTCCTCGACGCGCCGCAAACCAGCGGCCGGGTGCCGGAGCCGGCGGCCCGGCGGCAGGAGATCTCCCGCTACCTCGCCTGCGCCACGTTCATGAAGGACGCTTTCCCCCGGCTCTTCGCGCTGCGGGAGACCCGCCTGGAGCTGGACGTCCTGGTGCAGCAGATCAGGCCCAAGACGGAGAATTCGCGGCTTTTCGCGGTCATCCGGGAGCGCCTCGGCACGCTCCAGAGCCGGCTCAAGGAGCTGCACCGCAGTCTGCGATCCCAGGCCTATCCCTTCGACCACGCCCATACGGATACGACTCTGGCCCAGTTCGCCATTCCCAGGATGCCCGCCGATGACGATTTCCAGGGACTGATGGCCATGTCGGAGCTGGCGTTGGACCGGCTGCACGAGGTCTACGACCGCCTCCTGGGCCGCCTTGCCGCGATGGCCGAGCTGGTGGAGACGGCTCTGGGGCTGCCGCCGTTGACGCGCTCCGCGGCCGGCGCGGGCTCAGCCGCCGAGCCTCCACCCTTCCCCCAGAGCGGCGCCCCAGCTCCCCCCGAGCTGGCCGCGGCTCACAACCAGACGGCGAGCGCTCCCCTTCCCGCCGCGCCTGCCATCCTGGCACCTGCCGCAGCGGCCGGGCCGATCTCCGAAAGCAAGGCCGAGGCGGTGGTGAGCCGGGAAGCCTACGCCCTCTTCTTTCGCAGCCCGCTCGAATGGCGGCCCTTGCCCCTCCCCGGCCGTCTTCCCGACGTGCCGCCCGATCCGCGCCCTCTCGTGGGCGAGCTGAGGGACATCCGCAGGGCCGCGGCTCAGGCGCAGGAGGAGCATGGCCGCACGGTGCGCATCTATCAGGCAGCCGAGCGCAAGCTGATCAAAGCCTGGCGGGCCGAGGGCCTGCTGGCCGCCGGATTCACCATCGATCCGGTCGCCTTCGAAATCCCGGCAGGGGATCCGGCCTCCGTGGCCCGGGCCCGCGAGCGGGCGCTCGTGGAAATGAAATCCTGCGAAACTGGAATGCAGCCTTTCGACGAGCACCAGACGCGCCGCCTGGCCCACGCCCTCATCCTACTCGGAGAGGAGAGGATCGCGTTTCGCGTCGCCGAGGCCGATCGCCGTCGCGGGGAAACCCCGCCGCTCCTCGCCTGTGCCACGGCTCTCCACCGTCGTTTCCCCGCGCTGTGGGAGCTACGCCAAGTCCACAGCGTCCTGGAAGCCCTGGGCTCGCAAACCGGCCGGCATCCGAACGATCCGCGGCTCCGCAAGTCCATCGCCCAGCACATGAGAGCGGCCCACAAGCTGCTGCAGGATCTCCAGCGCGACCTCCACCGCGATCCCTCCCCCTTCGCCAGCGTCCGGGGAGCCGCGGCGAGCCTCGCCCAGGTCGCCGTCCCCTCCTTGCCGGCCGACCGGGACTACGACGGGATCTTCACCACCGCCGCCTGGGCCTTGAAGGAGCTGTCGGACCTCCACCGCCGCGTGCTGGGCCGCCTGATCGGTACGGCGGAAGCGGTGGAGAAGGCGCTCGGCTTCGGAACGGCTGCCTCATAGATCGGGGGAGGTGGCGTGCTGACGAGAATACCGCCTCCCCAGACGCCAAAGCCGGTCTGGGAGACGCGTATACCGGGATCGAAGCCGCGAAGATCCGTCCAGGAGCTGCGAATTCCGAGGTGTGTGCCCCATACCGCCGGATTCCGGAGCTCCTGCCTCAGGATCTCAGACGCGAATCATTCGGAATATGATGCGAATTTCGCAGTTCAGACCCAGGACTCCGAAGCTGGAGACGCAAAGAGTGAGTTGTATGCTGTGTATGTCTCTTGTTATGCTGCGTAATTGATGATATATGATGCGTAATTGGGGAAGATTGTCGCGAAAACACAAATATAGACAGCAGCCATCCTGCTCTGAACACTTCGCAGGCGATGATTCGCAGCAGAAACCTCTCCCGTGCCTCCTTGCGACCTTCTCGCAGCGTCCGGGATAGTGGATTTCGCATCAACAAGCGTCTAAGATGCAGCACAGCGCCGAAGCTTGGGGACCGAGAACGGGAAGCGGGAAGCTCCCGCTTCGAGTTTCGCGGCAGCCGAGGAGGTTGGGATGACGACGGACGTTTCATTGTCTTCAGTCTTGTCGAAGATGGAGGCTCAGATCGCGGTCTGCCAGGAGCGCGAGGCCTTCCATGGCCAGCAGGAGATCCATCACCGGGAGCAGAGAGCGCTCTATGCTGCTGAGCTCGAAGCGCTGGAGCGGAGCCTGGAGACCCTCCGGGCTGCGGCAGCGGCGGCGCTGGAGCTCACGGGTGGGCCGAGCGCTTCAGCCGTCCTCGTCGAGGCGCCTGCTCCGGACCCGGACCCCGGCCGCAAGCCGCGACTGAGCCGCATGGTGGAGCTGATCATCGAGTCCTGGCCTGCCGGCAAGCCCTTCGGCACGGCCGCGGTCACCGACGAGGTCAACCGGCGTTACGGTCCCCGGCTGCGCCGGGCCGTGGAGCCGAAGATGGTCTCGATGCACCTGCGGCGTCTGCTCGCCGCCGGCAGGCTCAACGCCGTCCGGGGCGGCCGGCCCCACCACGAGGCTCTGTATTCGCGGGTGGAGTGATCCAGGACCGCGCTTCCAGACGATCCCGGCTGATTTTTGACTTACAGCGCAGGGCGCTGTAAGATTCTTAATCCACAACTGAGATCGAGGTGTTTTCGTGGGGAGAATCGAGGCTCTGGCGGCGGCTGCAGAGGTGTTGAGCAGCTCGCAGCCCGCGTGGCGCCAGCTTTCGCTTCTTCTTGAACACGGACGCGAGCTCCTCGACCTCGACGAGCTCTGCGTGCTCGTCCGTGACCGGTCGTCTGGCGCGCGGCTCACCCGCGCGGCGCGAGCCGGGCATGGCGGCCCGCCGCGTTCCGAGACGGGCTGAGGTCGATTTCGTCGCGCCGTTGCTGGAGGCCTGGGATCGCGGCAGCCATGGTGCTCTCCAGCCCGCGCCCTCAGTGGCGTTGCCGGTGCGTGTGAATGGCGCCGTGCAGGGGGCTCTGGTGGCGCATACGGCGGGTGCAGCGCTCTCTGGCGAAGACCTCGCGACTCTCCTGGTCTATGCCGCCCTGGCGGCTCCTTTGGTCTCCGCTCTCAGCAAGGAGGACGACACGGCCGGCCGCTCGCGGCTCGACCGGTTGTCCGAGATCGCTCGCGTCGTGGGGTCCGGGGGCGACGCGCGGACGCTCTTGCGGGAGGTCTGCCTGACGACGGCGCGGCTGTGCGCCGCCGACCGGTGCGCGGTCTTCCTGTGGAATGCCGCCACCGGCGAGATCACACCGGCGACGTCGCAGGTGGTCCGCCACTACGTCGAGCCCGAGGCGTGGGAACGGTTCAAACGCATGGGGCGCCGCAGCATCGGCCAGATGCCGTTCGTCGACGCCGTGGCGCGCGCCCGCCGGCCGCTGGCGATCGCCGACGCCAGGGGATCGGAGCTGGTCCATCAGGAGTGGGTCGATGCCTTCGGGTTGAAGTCGCTTCTGGGGGTTCCCCTGATCTCCGGGGGGCAGGTGTTCGGCGTCATGGTCTTGGACAACACCTCCGACGGCCGCCCGTTCACCCCGGAGAGCATCGAGCTCGCCGCGGCCGCCTCGGATTACGTGGCGAGCGGGCTCGAGCGCGCCCTGTTGCTCGAGGAGACGGAGCTGCGCCTCAAACGGACGCAGGCGAGCCTGGAGATCGCCCGCGCCCTCAGCTCCGCTCGTGCGCTCAATCCGATCCTCAACGAGATCTCGCAACTGGCCGCCCGCGCGTGTGACATGGACCGGTGCTCGATCTACCGCTGGCGGGAAGGGCGCTTGGTCCCCACGGTCTCACAGTTCCGCGACGGGCGCACCGACGGGGCACTGTGGCGATTGTTCAAGGGGCTCGGCGCCTTGCGGGTGGAGGAGTTTCCAGTCTTCGCCGAGACCCTCCGCTCGCGGACCCCCGTCGTCGGCAACGAGCCGCGGTCCGAACGGCTGCCGGAGGCGCTCCGGCAGCTCGGCCTGCAAGAGTTCCTGGTGGTGCCGCTGATCCGGCAGGACGAGGTGATCGGAGCGATGGCGCTCGACAACACGGGGCCGAAGCCCCGGCCCGTCAAGCCGCTCCAGGTGGAGATGGCCACCACGATCGCGAGCCAGGTGGCCCTCGTGGTCGAGAACGCCTCGCTGCAAGAGGAGACGCGGCGGCGCCTCGTGGAGGCGCAGGCGGCGAACCGTGCCAAGAGCGAATTCCTGGCCAATGTGAGCCACGAGATCCGCACGCCGCTCAACGGCGTGATCGGCATGTCGGAGCTCCTCCTCTCTTCGGCCCTCCCCGCCGATTTCCGGGAGTCCCTGGCAGTCATCAAGACCTCGGCGCATACGTTGCGGAGCCTGATCGAAAACATTCTCGACCTGTCCAAGATCGAAGCCGGCCAACTGACCCTCGAGCAAGTGGACTTCGATCCTGCCGACGTCCTCGACCAGGTGGTTCGCCTGCTGCTGCCGCTGGCGCGAGAGAACGGCATCGAGCTCAAGCTGGACGTCGCCGCCGGTGTCTGCGGCAAGCTCAGCGGCGACGCGGCGCGATTGCGGCAGGTCCTGATCAACCTGGTGGGCAACGGGATCAAGTTCACGGCTCAGGGCTGGGTCAGCCTCCGGGTCGAGCCGGCGGAGGTCGCGGGATTCAACTCGGCGCTCCGCTTCACCGTAGAGGATACCGGGATCGGTATCGCTCCTGAAGCCAAGGCGCGGCTGTTCGAGCCGTTCACCCAGGCCGACTCCTCGATCACTCGCCGCTATGGCGGAACCGGCCTGGGCCTTGCGATCACCGGCCGGTTGATCGAGCTGATGGGAGGAGAGATCGCTCTCGAAAGCACACCGGGCCGAGGCTCGACTTTCCGGTTCGTGCTGCCGTTCGACAGCTCCCGGGAGCCGGCCGGAGCCGCGCCGGCCGCCGCTCTGCCGGCTTCGCTGGAGGCGCTGCGCGCGCGTTTCCGCATCCTCTTGGCCGACGACAACGAGATCAATCGCCTGGTCGCTGCGCGCCAGCTCGAGGCTCTGGGCTATCGCTTTTTGACGGTGGACGATGGCCAGGAGGCGGTGATCGCTTTCGCACGCGAGCGTTTCGACGCCGTGTTGATGGACTGCCGCATGCCGGTGATGGATGGCTACGAGGCGACGCGCTGTCTGCGGCGTCAAGCCCATGGCAGCGACGTACCGATCATCGCGGTGACCGCCTCCGCCCTCAAAGAGGACGTCGAGCTCTGCCTCGCGGCGGGGATGAGCGACTACCTGGCGAAGCCGATCCAGCTCTCCGACCTGGCGGCCATGCTCGACCGTTGGCTGCTGTGAATCTGCGGCCTGTACCGGCCTCTGAGCTCAATCCAGCCGCGTGCCCTCCGAAGCCTCACTCCAGGGCGAGGCTTCGGAGGGGCACGCCGGCGATTTTTCAGACGCAGGCCACCTGCGGGCAGAGGATGTTGGGATCGTAGGTGGGCGTGCAGGTGGTGACGCCGCCTGAGGTGCAGCACTTCAGGAGCTGCCCACACTCGCACCGGCAGGCGCAGTTGGGGCCGGGATTGAGGCAGGTCGACTGGGCCGCCTCCGTCTGCGGAGCGGAGCCAGCAACCGCACCCACCACTGCCAGCACCATCAGTACCACGTAGATCATCTTGCGCATGGATGGTTCCTCCAGGAATGGACGGTGAGGAGAAGAGTCCTCGGTCCAGGGTCATGCCGGGAGCTCCGGCGCACACCCCAGTTTAGCGCAGCCTGAAGGTCTCCAGCCAGCGCCAGTTGCAAATACCCCCTTGACACGTGATCTGGTGTTATGGTCAACTATATCACCATAGGGGAGGGCGGAGGCCGATCAGGGCGATCGCCGCAGCTCTCTCACGAGGAGTCTCAGGAACCAGGGATGGACCGCGAGTGGAACGACAGTCAGCCGATCTACCGCCAGCTTCGCGACCGGGTGGTCGCGATGATCCTCGACGGCGTGCTCAAGGAAGGCGATCCGCTGCCGTCGGTGCGCAACGTCGCGGCCGAGTACCGGGTCAATCCGCTCACGGTCCTGAAGGGCTACCAGCAGCTGGTCGACGAGCAGCTCGTCGAGAAGCAGGCGAGGGCTCGGCATGTTCGTCAACGCCGGCGCGCGCGAGCTGCTGCTGCAGGGCGAGCGCCAGAAGTTCCTCGCGGAGGAGTGGCCGCGGGTCCACGCCACCATCCAGCGGCTCGGCCTGACGCGCAGGAGCTGCTGGACGCTGCCACACGCCGAAGCGAAGGAGCGCTGAAGCCATGGCCATGCATCGAAGCCCGCGGCCTGCGCAAGACCTACGGCGCCACCGTCGCGCTGGACGGCGTCGACCTGCGCGTCGAAGAGGGCCGCATCCTCGGGCTCATCGGCCCCAACGGCGCCGGCAAGACGCACGGCGCTCAACGCGATCCTCGGCCTCACCTCCTATCAGGGCGAGCTGACGGTGCTCGGCCGCGATCCCTGGACCGAGCGCGATCGGCTCATGCGCGACGTCTGCTTCATCGCCGACGTCGCCGTGCTGCCGCGCTGGATGCGGGTCTCGCAGGCGCTCGACTACGTCGCCGGCGTGCATCCGCGGTTCGACCGCGCCAAGGCGGAAGGCTTCCTGGCGAAGACCGCCATCAAGCGCGCCAGCAAGGTCCGGGAGCTGTCGAAGGGCATGGTGACCCAGCTGCACCTCGCCCTGGTCATGGCCATCGACGCGCGGCTGCTGGTGCTGGACGAGCCGACGCTCGGCCTCGACATCCTGTATCGCAAGCAGTTCTACGACTCGCTGCTGAACGACTATTTCGACCGCAGCCGCACCATCGTGGTGACGACCCATCAGGTCGAAGAGATCCAGCACGTCCTCACCGACCTCATGTTCATCGACCGCGGCCGCATCGTGCTCGACTGCAGCATGGAAGAGTTCGAGTCGCGCTATCTGGAGGTGATGGTGCATCCCGAGCAGATCGCCGCGGCGCGGGCGCTCGGGCCGATCCACGAGCGCCAGGTGTTCGGCCGCAGCATCCTGCTGTTCGACGGCGCCGATCGCCAGCAGCTCGCCGCCCTGGGCGACGTGCGCACGCCCAGCATCGCCGACTTGTTCGTCGCCGTGATGGGCCATCACGGCCGAGCGGCGCAAGGAGCGGCCTCATGAACCCTCAAGCGGATACCGTGCACGACCGTCGCACCCGTTCCCTTGCCGGCGACTCGGCCCCTGCTACTGGTCGGTGCGGCGCGAGCTGTGGGAGAACCGCTCGATCTACATCGCGCCGCTGGTCGTCGCCGCCTTGGTTCTGTTCGGCTTCTTGATCAGCACGATCGGCCTGCCGGCGCAAGATGCAGGCCGTCGCGACGCTCGACCCGGCGCAGCAGCACGATCGCGCTGGTCAAGCCGTACAGCCTGGCGCCGGCTCCGATCATGCTGACCACGTTCCTCGTGGCGGTGTTCTACTGCCTCGACGCGCTGTACGGCGAGCGCCGCGACCGCAGCATCCTGTTCTGGAAGTCGCTGCCGGTTTCGGATCGCACGACCGTGCTCGTCGAAGGCGAGCATCCCGCTCGTGGTGCTGCCGCTGATCGGCTTCGTGCTCAGCGTGGCCACGCTCGTTCATCCTGCTGCTCCTGAGCACCGCGGTCCTGCTGGCGAACGGCATGAGCCCGCGCCCGCTGTGGGCCGAGGTGCGGTTCGTTCCAGGAGCCGCTGGTCATGCTCTACGGGCTGACCGTGCATGCGCTCTGGTACGCGCCGATCTATGGCTGGCTGCTGCTGGTCTCGGCCTGGGCGCGGCGCACGCCTGTGCTCTGGGCCGCGTTGCCGCTGCTCGCGATCGCGGTCGTCGAGAGGCTGGCATTCAACACTTCGTATTTCGCCTCCCTACTGAGGTACCGCTTGACCGGCGCCATGACGGAGGCTTTCGCCGTCAGGCTGCAGCGCGGTGGCGGCAGCCTCGAGCAACTGTCGCAGCTCTCTCCAATGAGATTCGTGAGCAGCCCGGGCCTGTGGCTCGGGCTGGCCTTCGCCGCGGCGTGCCTCGCTGCAGCGGTACGGCTGCGCCGCTACCGCGACCCGGTCTGATCGCATGCCTATACCAGGATAGACCTCTCCCCTCGCCCAAGGAGAAACGAGTATGAGCACATCAGGAGCAGGCCAGCGCACAAAGTCTGAAGAAATATCAACCTTCCGTCTGTACCTGATGAGATTCGCCTACCTGGGTAATTTCGTGGGCCTCGGGCTCAATGTATGGCCTGGAATTATCGGCCACACAGGAGCGTGGGACCCAGTGAAAGGCGCTGCCTTCAGCTTTTGGGCGGCATTGTCGGCATTGTCGGGTTTGGGCATTCGATATCCATTAAAGATGTTGCCTCTGCTTCTCCTGCAACTGCTCTACAAGTCGATATGGCTGATCGCCGTTTACCTGCCATTGCGGTCTGCCGGCCAAGCAACAGACCTTACCAAGGCCATGGTCATCGGGATTGTTGTAGATCTTATCGTCATTCCCTGGCCCCATGTCCTGGCCAATTACGTGAAGCGACGTGGAGATCGATGGAGATTAGTTGCTCGGGAGGATAACGCATGACTCGCACGACGAACGCAAGAATCGCCGGCTTCACGTTCCTCTTCTACATCGTAGCCGGCATCGCCAGCCTGGTCCTGTTCGGCCGGGCGACCCGAGGAGAGGGGATCGCGGCGAAGCTTGCCAGCATCGCCCAGCACGCGACAGATGTGCGCATCGTCGTCGTGCTCACCCTGCTCACCTCCCTCTCGGCCCTGGTGCTGGGGGTGACGCTCTACGCGATCACGCGCGTGCAGGACCTCGATCTCGCAATGCTGGCACTCATCTGCCGCGTCATCGAGGGCATGAACGGTGCGACTTCCATAAGGAGGCCGGTGGGACTGTTGTGGCTCACGACAGCCGCCGGAGCAAATGCGCCGGACGCCGCGGCAACGCACGCCCTCGGCGCATTCTTTCTCAAGGGGGACGGCTCCGGCATCAGCGCGACCTTCTTCGCCGTGGGCAGCACGCTTTTCTGCTACCTCCTCCTCCGCGGCCGGATGATCCCCGTGCCCATGGCGTGGTTGGGCGTCGTCGCCTCCGTCCTGGTAGCGGTGGCGCTTCCCCTGGAATTCGTCGGAGCAATCAAGGAAAACTGGTTCATCTGGATGCCTCTGTTGGTGTTCGAAGTGGCGTTCGCGCTGTGGCTGCTCATCAAGGGTGCCGCCATGCCGCCGAACCGGCAGGCACCCGCGGAACGCATACACCCCGCCGACTGATGCATCCATCACCGCCACGATCGCCGCACTGATGCACCGATCCATCTTCAACCCAGTCAATGAGGAAGACCAGCTCTGGTCGAAAGGAGACAAAGCAATGCAAGCCACCGTCAACGCCACCAGACCCCAATGGATGCTTCTGCAGGCGATCGTGATCTGCCTTCTGGCACCAGCCGCCGCAACCTTGGCCCAGGACAATCCGCTGAGCGCCCACAGTAAGCTCGTCTACTTAGGGCTGAAGAACGTCCTGCTCCGCACCGCCGAGAAAACTCCCGAAGAGAATTACAGCTTCAAGCCCACGGACGCGGTCCGCAGCTTCGGCCAGATCCTCGGACACGTAGCCGACTCCCAGTACGCGTTTTGTTCCACCGTGCTCGGCGAGAAGAATCCTGAGCCGAAAATCGAGCAGAACAAGACCTCGAAGGCCGATCTGATCGCCGCGCTCAAAGACGCCTTCGCCTACTGCGACAAGGCCTACGACGGTATGACCGACGCGTCCGCTGCTCAAATGGTGAAGTTCTTCGGAGGACGCGACACGCCGAAGCTGGGTGTGCTGAACGTCAACAACGTCCATACCGTGGAACACTACGGCAACCTCGTCACCTACATGCGGCTGAAAAATATCGTTCCGCCAACCAGCGAGCCGGGGTTCAATCCAGTGCCGAAGCAATAGTGTGCCTTGGGGCCGGCCCCGGCCGTGGTCTCATTCCAAGGTTACGACTACTTTTCCCCGAGCGTGGCCGCCTTCCAGATACCGGATCGCCTCGGGGACCTCACTCAACCTGTAACTCCTGTCGATAACCGGTGTCACCTTTCCGGTTTGAAGGAGATCGCGCAGGATGGCGAGGTCCTCCTGGCTCCGTTTCGTCTGAGCCGTGACCAGGCTCTGGCTCACGAACCATGACAACACGAGCGCTTGGATCGACCGATCGAACGGACGGATCCACCGGCCCGTCGGTCCACCGACCATGATGTAGATCCCCTTGGGAGTCAAGACGCGCCGGCAGGCTGACAGCGTATGGTTCCCGATGCAGTCGAAGATCACGTCGTAACGTTGCCCATTCTGAGTGAAATCCTCTCGGGTGTAATCCAGGACCTGATCCGCGCCCACGGAGCGGACCCTGTCCACGTTCCGCGTGCTGCAGACGCCCGTCACCTCGGCGCCGAACGACTTGGCGATCTGCACGGCGAACGTCCCCACGCCCCCCGCCGCGCCGTTGATCAGGACCTTCTGCCCCGGCTGAATGTGTCCCTTGTCGCGCAGGCCCTGCAAGGCGGTGATGGCTGCCACGGGTACGGCAGCCGCCTGTTCGAACGTCACGTTGTCCGGCTTCAAGGCCAACGCGGACTCGGCAGCACACGCATACTCGGCAAAGGCCCCACGGCACGCGCCGAACACCTCGTCGCCGGGTTTGAACCGTGTGACGTTCCTGCCCACCGCTTCGACCTCGCCGGCCACGTCAGCTCCGAGCCGTGTGAGCTTGGGTTTGCGCAGCCCGGTCATCAGCCGAACGAGGTACGGCGCGCCTCTCATGAAGTGCCAGTCGAGTGGATTGACGGCGGCCGCGCGCACCTTGAGCAGGACGTCATCGTCCCCAGCCGTCGGCCTTTCAACGTCTTCGCATCCCAGCACGTCGGGTGGGCCATAGCTGTGATAAACAATGGCTTTCATGGGTTTCAGGCCTCCGGCTCCGGTGGCGCCTCTTCGTACTTTCCCCAGCGGTGCCGCAGCTTTTCGCGGAACTTCGCCCGCTCCTCGGGAGACATCTGCTCCCAGCGGTCGATCAGGCGTGCCCGCGAGTGCCTGTCGTGGTGTCTGCCGCCGAAGCTGCCGAAGAAGATGCGGCTGAGGATCAGCACCCCCCAGGCCTGCCAGAACGTGATCGTGCGCACGCCGAACAGCGTTGGCATCAGCCAGTTCCAGAGGCTCATCACCAGCAGCCCGAACACTCCTACGGCCACGAGCCCGATTCCTGCGACGATCAATATGCGTAACGGTCGCTTCCGTTTCATGGGATTCTCTCCTGGTCGTTGAATTGGTCATAAGACGTCGCGCAGCCGCCGGCGCAGGTGAAGGACCGCGTAGTGCTTGCGCGACAGAAGAGTGTTGAGGCCCACTCCCGTCTCGGCGGCGAGCTCTTTGAAGCTGCGCCCTTCGAGCTCGTGGGCGATGAAGACCTCGCGCTGTTCGTCCGGCAGCTCGTCGAGCGCGGCCGCGAGCTCCTCCAGCAGCACGCCGCGCGCGAATTCCGCCTCGGGTCCACCGCCGGGGGAGGGGAGAAGGTCCCCGAGCGCGAAGGCTTCGTCCTCGATCGAGACGTCGCGCGGGGCTTCCGGCCTCCGTTTGCGAAAGAGATCGGTGATGCGATTGCGGGCGACGCGGAACAGCCACGCGCCCACCTGGTCGATCGGCGTCATCAGCCGGACCGCTTCGACGAGCTCGTAGAGGACCTCCTGCAGGACGTCCTCGGCATCGCCGGCGTCGGCGACGCGCCGGCGGATGAAGGCCCGGAGGCGGGAGCCCTCGCGGGCAACCGCCTGGGAGATGCGCCGGTCCTGCTCTGCAGTCATCGCGTCGCCGATGGGGAGGGTCTCGTTCATCTACTAGTGTAGACGAAGGAGCCGCCCAGATATTTTACCGGGCGCCTGGTGGCAGTAACTTTCTTCCCCTGGACAAGCCTAACTCTTCTCCGAAGGCTGGACGTGACTCCTGGCGGAATGTCTATCCAGGCTTCCGCTTGACCTTAGACTCTCAGATCTCATAAGGAGCTTCCTTCCATGAAGAACGTTGGACTCGGATCGGCCCTGACGCTGGTCCTCATGAGCTTCGCGACACCGCCGGCGACCCTCGCCCAGGCTCCTGGGCAAGCGGCGAGAGGTATTTTCCGGTTCCTGCTTGAAGACGATCTGCTCAAGTCCGTGGATTTCGACGTCAGGACGGACGAGAGGGGGTTCGCCTCCGGTACGTTGACCCTCACCGACGCGGCCAGCACCCCGGACTTCGACGACCCTGAGAATCCCCGGGAAGGCGACCCGCCGAGAGGTTTCGCCATCAAGGCACAGATCGACAGCCTGACGATCGAGAAGAACCGCGCTCTGATGAACGGATTCGTTCTGGACTCCACTCATACCAACTACATCGGACGATGGGTGCAGCTCGTGGTCGAAGACAACCGGGACAACCCGGAGCTTCCAGACCGGCTGACGTGGTCCTTCTGCAAACCGGGGGAGAGGGGATGGATTCCGAGCGACGCGGAGCTGGACCGGGACGACGGGGCGTTCCTGAGGTGGTGGGCGACCGACGCCGAACTGAAGGACGACGTGGGGATCCCCTCGCCGAACCTCATGCCGGGAGAAGACCGGGGCTGTCTGGTCCATTCGCTCGCGGCATACCTCTTCGCCGACGTGCTGAAGTGGGAGGGCGACATCGTCGTCCAGCCGTAAAACCAGAGCGGGTCCCTGGTGCCGAAGAGGCGCCAGGGACCTATGCGGCCGCTTCAAGATCCCAGACCACCACCTGCCACAGCTCTTTTCCGTCGTGATACGTACTGACCCCCTCGAATCCCATCTTCAGATGCGCTTCTAAAGAGACCCTGTTGCGCACCGCGATTTCCGTCACACAGAGCTGGTAGCCGGCTGGCAACCGGTCCCGGGTTTCGTGGTAGAGCCTGCGCAACAGCCCCTGTCCCCTGAAGTCCTTGTCCACGCAGACCTGTCCCCCCACCATGAAACGATAAGCCGACAACGGCTTGCCTCGGTATTGACTGCGTTCAAACTCAGCGAACATCGGCGCCAGACGCGGCATCGCGTTTTTCATCGCAACGGGCATGGCCAGGTTGTAACCGATCACCCTGCCATCGCTGATTGCGATCACCTGGGGCAGATGAGCGGCCATCATCTGCAACAAAGCCACGGTATGTTCGGCAAAAACGAAGCCCTGTTGCGCTTGTTGCTCTTCGCTGATGACGCTGAACAGATTCTGCTTCTGCAGTTGCAGGATCTGCTCAAAATGCTGCTCGGTAGAAGCAACGTCGAACACGGTCGCCATGAGAGGATCCTAGCAGGACTCGTCGGGAGAACGCCATCGCTCAGCGGCAAGGCTAGTCTCTCTTTCGCTCACTTGGGGCACCTTGCTTGGTGAAAGGAGGTGTCCCATGCGCAAGATCGTTCTCTTGTCCCTCGCCCTGGCGGCGGTCCTCGCGACCACCGTCTCCGCCCCCAAGCTCGCTGAGGCGGCTTTCTGCGTCCCCACCTACCGGTGCATCTGCAGCGTCCCCCACAAGTGTTGCGGGAACGTCTGCACGCCCGATCCCAACAGCCCGCTCCAGTGCCCGCAGGTCGCCTGCTGAGCGGCTCATCCAATCCATCAAGGCCGAGGCAAACTCTTCCGGCTCCTCGAAGAACGGCTGATGGCCGCTCCGCTCGAAGAGCCGGAAGGTGGCGCCGGGAAGCCGGTCCGCGATGCCCTCCCAGAGGACGTACGGGACCACGTAGTCATGGCGTCCATGAGCGAGGAAGACCGGCACGCGTAGCGAGTTGGCTCCCGCGGTGACGTCCCAGGTGCCGAGACGACGGCCTGATCCGAGGTCTTGACACGGAGGGCGCTGCCTGCTATAGGACATCCAAAGGAGCATCCGAAAAGGCAAACCGGGCGAAAGCCCTGGCACGCAAAGCTACGGGTCCTCGCTCGCCTCCGCGGTGGATCTCCGCCCCGCCGGCCCGCAAGACCGCCGAGCTGCCGAAGTGGTCCCGCCTCGACCCTCTGGTCGAGGTGCGTGGTGTTGTCTGCTGCCGCAACAGGTCCCGTCGCCCCCGGGCGAGGCTCGACACCGGGGGCATCCCGAGATGTCCGACTCGTCAGGGAGGGTCACCATGCTTACGTCCAGAAACACCGTTACCGGGACCTTGATCGTCCTGGTCCTGCTGACGCTGACCGCCCTCACTCCGGCGGCCGGCGCGAGCGCCTTTTCCACCGGACCGTCGGCTTTCTGCCACGTCACCGATGGCGCCTTCACCGACTGCAACCCCGGTGGCGGAGTCGAAGAGTGGTCGGACATCAGCTTCCTCGCCGGTCTGGGGACCAGCGCGGGCGCCATCGTCTACACCGACCAGAGCGTGTCGCCGCCCCGGTTGCTCCTGATGTACGACCTACGCCAGCACCAGCAGCCGCTGGCACCGAGCTCGTTTTTCGACATCACCTTCAACGTGGTAGAGGACGGTGAATTCGAGCAGTACGAGGTCCGCTGCTTCGGGAACAACACGTTCCGGGTGTTCGAGAACGGCGAGGACATCACCTCCGAGGCCCCGACCGTGGACTGCGCGGTGGGCTTCAACGGTCACAACGTCCTGGTGGAGTTGGAGATCGACACGCTGGTCACCTACTCGCCGGACATCCCGCTGTTCTGGTCGACCGCGGCGCCGCCGCCTCACTGCTCGCCCGCCGACCCGAAGTGCCCGCCCTGCCCGCCCAACGAGCCGGGCTGCCGGCCGGGGCTTGCGGCACCGCCCGGATTCGTCGGGACCTCGGCTACGCTGGTCATCGCCTCTTCGGACGGCACCACCCAGGTGGTCGGTCTGCCGGTGGGTGGCATCACAGCGGCGAGCGTGTGCGACAGGTCGGCGGGCACCGGTGCTCTGGTGGATCTGCTCGGCCTCTTCGCCGGCGGCAACCACGGACAGTTCGTGAGCAGGGTGTCCCACGACGCGCGCACGGCGCTCGAGAGCCTGGCCAGCTTCGGAGTGATCGCCAACAACCAGATCGGTGATCTCCACGGCTGCGTGGTCTCCACCCTGGCGCGGCGGCGGTAGAGCCCAAACCAGACGAAGGGCCCTCGCCAGGGATTTCAATCCCAGGCGAGGGAAATTCCTTCGACGGCCACGGCCTGGTCGATCGTGACCCAGCCGGTGGCGAGGAACGCTACGGCCCCCAGAATGGCAAAGCCCGTGCGGTCGAGCTTGAGAAAGGGCACGCCGCCTACGGCGAGCCCCAGGTAGGTCAGGATGAAGAGGACGAGGGGGAGGAGAGGAAGGGCGTGCATGGTCGCCGTCGATTATCTCTTAAAGAGGTGTGCTGCCGGCGCGCGGACCCGTGGATGACGGACTTCGCCCTCCGATCGCGCATCTCTCTTCAGACGGCCATGTCGGTCCAGTCCTTGTGGAAAAAAAGGAATTGTATGAAGAAAAATAGGGTGAAGGATCAGGAACAGAAACGGAAGTCGCATCGCCTCAGCCTGAACCGCGAAACGATCCAGATCCTCAATGATCCGGCGCTCCTTCAGTTCGCCAGGGGGGGAGATCTGGAATCCACCTCACAGGCAACGTCACAGCCAGCGGGAGGGTGCTAGCGAACCTGGTGTGACGCTCCGGAATCCAGAGCTCCAGGTGTTAAGATATTCGAATAATTCGTTACTTTTGATTCCCCAGGGCGAATCTCCCGTCGCCTGGCGTGGATGACGGACTTTCCCCTCCGATCGCGCATCTCTCTTCAGACGGCCATGTCGGTCCAGTCCTTATGGAAGAAGAGGAATCGTATGAAGAAAAATAGCACGCAGGGTCAGGAACAGAAGTCGCGTCGCCTCAGCCTGAGCCGCGAAACGATCCAGGTCCTCAATGATCCGGCCCTCCTTCGGCGAGCCAGGGGGGGAGATTTCACGGATTTCACGGAAATGCCGACGTGCAACCTGGAATCCACCTCACAATCACAGTGCTAGCGAACCTGGTGTGACGCTCAGTCGACCTCCTTGACGGAAGTCGAGGGGGTCGACGCTCCCAGCGACAAGCTCCAGATGTCACCCTCGTCGGTGGTCCGCACCGTGCAGAGACTTCGATCCCCCGGACCGATGCCTACCCAGCGGAACGAGTTGTAAGGCGGAGGAGAGAGCACGGTCCGTACCTCTCCGCTCGCCACGTCGACGAGCCGGAGGGTGCCAAGATCGCTGAAGAGGAGTCGCGGCCCACGATGGAGAAACCTTGGATCATGCCCGGTCTGCGTGAAGCGGCGGTAGGTGTTGTCCGCAAGCGACCACAGGACCACTCCGTCGGGCTCCCCGCCCGGCCGCGTCGACATGGCTCCACCGAGGGAGCGACCGTCCCTGGACCAGGCTGAGCCGTCGAAGACGTGGCCGCCTGCAACCGGTGGGAGCACGCGCGGCCGGGACTGGGGGCGAAGATCCAGGAGGGTCGTCCCGTGGGACACGTAATTGAAGCCGATCTGCTTGCCGTCCGGCGACCAGAAAGGGTAGAGCACCGGTTGATCCGGGAGGTGGGTGATCTGGGTCAGGCCGCTGCCGTCGGGCCGGATCGTCCAGGCTTCGTATTTGCCGCCGCGGTTCGAGGCGAACAGGATCCGGCTGCCGTCCGGAGCCCAGTAAGGGGTCCGGTCGCGGGCGAGATCGTCCGTCAACTGCTGCAGGTCGCCGCCAGCGGTCCGGATCAGGAACAGATCCTCCGTAGGCGATGAGGCCCACAGGGCCAACCAGGCTCCATCGGGAGACACGTCACAGGAGAGGATGGCCCGTGCACCTTGATAAACTAGGGCGGGAGGACCGTCGACCTGGGCCGTCTCGGGGTTGAAGGGCACCAGCTCGACGAAGCTGCGGCTGCTGTCCGTGGCGTAGATCAGACGGTGCCCGTCGCGCCCGAAGCTCGGCAGAGCGCTCCATTCCGAGGAGGTGGTGATCGGCTGCGGGGTGCCCAACATCCGGCCCGAGCGCTCATCGACAGCGACCCGCCAGAGATTCATGTTACCGCCCCGATTGCTGGCAAAATAGAGAAACCGGCCGTCAGGAGACCACGCGGGGCTCCAGTTGTAGAAGGCGTCATCGACCACGGTGACCGGAGATCCTCCATCCACAGGGACCGTCCAGATGGCGCGGCGGCTTCCGGGCTGTGCGAGACCCCAATAGGCGATCCGTAAGCGATGGGGCGACCAGGCCGGTTGGACGCCGTCTGGGACCGCCAGCGGCCGCTGTGCCCCGGTGGCGACGTCGATGCGGACGATCTGGCTGGTCGAAAATCGTTTCCTGGGGTCGAGAGCTCCCTCGGTGGCGACCGCGATCTCCCGGCCGTCGGGGGACCAGGCCGGGTTGAACCCGAAGTCGGTCAGGCGCTTGACGGATTCGCCGGTGGCGCCCATGAGGAAGATGCCGCCGCCCTCCCGCTCGGACCGGAAAGCGATCTGTTGGCCGTCGGGCGAAAAAGCGGGCTGAGAGTCGTTGGCCGGTGAGCCTGCGGTCAGGTTGATGGGTTTGCCCTCTGCCGTCCGCTGGAGGAACAGGTCGGAGTTGCCCTCGATGGTCTTGGCGTAGACGAAGAACGTGCCGTCTGGCGAGAGGCTGGGGAAGGTCTCGCGCCCCTGGAGATCGGTCAACTGGACGATCTGCCCCGGCAGCAGGGCGTTTTTTTCGGCGCCTTTCAACCAGGCCAGGAGACCGGCGACGCCGGCGGCCACCGCGAGGACCCCGAGGGCAGCCCAGACGAGCCCACGCCGTGGCGACGGAGGAGCTTGAGGGCTCAGGCTCGCCGTGGTCGGCAGACCCAGAACGCTCCGCAAGTCGGCCAGGGTTTCCGCTGCGTCCGCATAGCGTCGCTCCGGTTCCTTGGCCAGCATGCGGGAGAGGATGCGATCGAGCTCCGCCGGCACCTCGGGCCGAACGTGCGTCAAGGGCTTTGGAGTCTCATGGAGCACGGCATGGACCACGGCCGCGTCAGTGCCGCCTACGAACGGCCGCCGCCCGGCGAGCATCTCGTAAAGGACCACTCCCAGCGACCAGATGTCGGCCCGGGCATCGACCGCCTCGCCCTGCGTCTGTTCCGGTGCCATGTAGGAGGGCGTGCCCAGGACGGCGCCGCCGCGGGTGTTCCCCGCCTCCCCGGTGAGCTTGGCGATGCCGAAGTCGAGGATCTTCACGACGCCGTCTTTGGTCAGGTAGAGGTTTCCCGGTTTCACGTCGCGGTGGATGATCCCGTGGGCGTGGGCCTTGGCGAGCCCGCGGGCGGCCTGGAGGACGATCTCGAGGGCTTCCTCGACCGGCAGGGGGCCGCGGGCGATGCGGCGCTCGAGGCTCTCGCCGTCATACCTGGGCATGGCGAGGAAGAGGAGGCCGTCTTCGCTCTCCCCGGCCTCGAGAATCGTGCAGAGATTGGCGTGGTCCAGGGCCGAGGCTGCCCGCGCCTCCATGAGGAACCGGGCTTTGGCCACCGGGTCGCGAACCAGCTCCGGGACCAGGAACTTCAAGGCCACGGGGCGGCCGAGCCGGGTGTCCTCCGCTTCATAGACCACGCCCATGCCGCCGCTGCCCAGAGGCTCACCGATCCGGAAATGAGAGATCGTGCGGCCTGAGAGCGTGGCCGGACCCTCCTCTCGATGGTCATACGTCAAGCCCAGCATCTCACCGGGCGTGCCGGCCAGAAATCCATCCCCCTTCTCATCGGCGACGAGCAGCCGCTCCACCTGCTGCCGGAGATCGGTATCCCCGGCACACGCCGCCTCGAGGAAGGCTGGCCGTTCCGCCGGCGGTGTCTCCAGCGCCTCCTCAAAGAGGCGGTCCACCTCGCGCCATCGTTCGGGGTCCATCGGCCGGATCATACCCCGGGCTGCCAAACGAGGTGCTGCCAAACGAGGTGCCAGGGGATTATTTGGGGGGATTATTGCTGATACGCTGTCCCGGGCCGCTCCTGTCGGGCACCCATCAGGTTAGAGGTTTCAGTCAGGAGGACAACGCATGCTCAGAAAACTCGTCTTGATCGCCGCCCTCGCCGCCACCACCGTAGCGGCTCTCAGCAGTCCCGCCCCGGCCATCGATTTCATCTGCTCCTGCCAGGTCTGCGCGGGAGGTTCGGGCCCCGGGTGCAGGGACCTGCACACTGGGCACTTCACGTCCTGCTCCAGTTGGTGGGCCAGCCACTCCAGCCAGTGCCGGTAAGCCCACCCGGCGGGACGCGAGTGAACCTGGCACCCGGCGGCAGAGGTGGGCCAGCCACTCCAGCCCAAACGAGGTGCCAGGGGATTATTTAGGGGGATTATTTGCTGATGCGCTGTTCCGGTTTTGGGAGCGGCACGCCGTTGAACGTATGCGTGCAGCAACTGCAGAGCGGAGTTATGTCCTCGGGGCCGAGCTCTGGATTGACGACTCGGAGGCGCCCCTCGGTATCGACGTACAACCCGCTGTAGTAGGTCGACTCGCCCATCAGGACGTACTCCCTTTTCTCGTGCTCGTTCAGGGCGACCAGCCAGAAGATTGGCTCCGGGCGATCCAGGCGGGCGACCGCTTCGCTGAATACGTCGTTCCAATCGGACCCTACCTTCGAGAGCAGGAACTTGAACAGGGGTGTGTAGTCCAGACCGCGTCGGTGCTTGCCGTGCATCGAGCCTCGCAGCGCCTCGGACCTTGCTTCCTTCTTCGTGTTTCTCTCATCCGCAGACCTGCCGCCAAACCAATGTTGCACGCCACGGGCACGGGTGTTTACTTTGCGGAAGAGAGGCTTGGAGTGTCGCATGGGCGAATCATACCATTCGTGCTGGGCTTTGCACTTTGGGGGCAGGCTTGGTAGCATGCCGCGAAGCATTCGCATTCGAGCAACAGGAGGGCTCATGGGGAAAGGTCGTCTAGAGGCATTCAGCGACGGCGTATTGGCCATCATCATCACCATCATGGTGCTGGAGCTCAAAGTGCCTCACGGCGAAACCAGCGCCGTGCTGTCGCCATTGGTACCCGCCTTTCTCAGCTATGTGCTCAGCTTTGTCTATCTGGGCATCTACTGGAACAACCACCACCACATGCTTCACGTCAGCAAGAAAATATCAGGGTGGGTGTTGTGGGCAAACCTGCATCTCCTGTTCTGGCTGTCGTTGCTGCCATTTGCCACGGGCTGGATGGGTGAGAACCACTTCGCGCCACTGCCGTCGGCGCTCTACGGGGTGATCCTCCTCTGTGCCGCCGTTGCATATTGGTTGCTCCAGCAGGCCATCATCGCTGCCGAGGGCCCCAGCTCCCTGCTTGCCGTGGCAGTCGGCCGCGATTGGAAGGGTAAGTTGTCGCCCGTTCTGTATATCGTAGCCATCGCATCGACAGCTTGGCTTCCCTGGATTGCCCAGGCAATCTATGTCTTGGCAGCACTTATCTGGGTCGTACCCGATAGGCGCATCGAGCATGTGATCTCCAAGAGCGAAACCTGACCCTTCGGTCGAGGGGCCGCGCCACGGAACAAATTGAGCAATTTTCTTCAAGACTCCCCTGAAAGACCGGCGTAGACTCGATCCTGAGCGGCCCCTTTGCCGCTCAGGAGGAACGACGATGAAGATGAAAAGGATTGCCCCGATTCTCCTCCTGCTCTACCCCGCGGCAGGATGGTCGATCAACACGCTCGATTACTGGCTCATGCAGACGGCGGGGATCTCGAAGCCCTACGCCTGTACGGCCGAGAGCTACACCAACAAGTCGACGTTCGGCCGGCAATACGTCGGCGGCCCGAACGACTGCCCGGGCCTTACGGTCTATCACGTCACCAAGGGAGAATCCGGCACGAACCTGTGGAGCACGGAGAGCTACTATGCCAACAGCGGGTTCGTGAAGATCATCCAGGAGGTCACCTCGTACTCCCAAAACCCCCCAGCCGACTGCACCAACAATGGCTATCCCACCTCGTGCGACCTGACGCGGGCGTTCCGCGACGACGCCTCGGGCTCGAAAGGGATTCCGACCGTGCCACTGACGTTCACCAACGGCTGGACGTACAATCATCTGCCCTACCATGAGGAGACGTGGCTTACCGGCTATCGCGTCTGCTCCAGCAACAACCAGCTTCGTTCGATCGTCGGCTCGGGCCAGCGAATCGAGATGTACCAGGGTCCGACCTTCACCGCGTTTCTCCAAGACCGGCGGGGCACGACCCCGGCGCTCACCTGGCATAACGTGGAGACCATCGAGCGCCGCGACTTCTGGGGCGGCGGCGGCGACGAGGAGCGTTACTGGTATGGGCGGTGGTTCAACCCCAGCACCCAGAAGTGGGAGGGCGTCGGCCTGGTGAAGTGGGAGTACTACCGGAACGGCCAGATCGTGAACGAGTGTGGCGCCAACCATACGCAGCCCTGCAGCTCGCTGCGGCGGTACCTGGTGGACTGCAACGCCGTGGTGCCCTGCTGGAGCTGCCCTCCGTAGGGCGCCCTTATGAGGGTGTACTTGCGAGGCGGCAAGCAAGGGCGTGAGCGCCTTCAGCCCAGCAGGGTGAGGGAATCCTGAATTCCAGGCGTTGAGAGATTGAACGATTCGTTGCTCTTTTGATTCCCCGGGGCGAATCTCCCTTTCCCTTGAGGGTCCAGGGTGCAGCGGATGCAACGCCTGTCAGGAGGTTCTATGGCTATGCCCTGCCTCATGCGCCGTTCTGTCTCGTCTCTGGTCGCCCCGTTATCCGTCCTCGCCTGTCTGGTCACCGCGATGCTTGCGGGGGCCGACTCCACACCCACCCTGGCCCGCTCGGGGCGCTTCACGCTCTTCGAGAGCGGCCAGGTCCGCCCGCTGGCGCTGTCGCCGAGCGGGAAATTCCTCTTCGCGACCAATACGCCGGACAACCGTCTCGAAGTCTTTCGTGTCGAAAACAACGGCTTGAAGCATCGCGCCTCCATTCCCGTCGGCCTCGAGCCCGTGGCCGTGGCGGCGCGCAACGACGACGAGGTCTGGGTCGTCAACCTCCTCTCCGACAGCGTCAGCGTGGTCGAGCTGACGCAAGGGGGGAACAGCGGACGCGTGGTGCGCACTCTGCTGGTGGGCGATGAGCCGCGCGACATCGTCTTCGGTGGGCCGGGGAAGAACCGTGCCTTCATCACCACCGCCCATCGCGGCCAGAACGTTCCTTACGATCCCCAGCTCACCACTCCCGGTGTGGGCCGGGCGGACGTCTGGGTCTTCGATGCCGATCATCTCGGCACCACGCTCACAGGTACGCCGCTCACCATCGTCACCCTGTTCAGCGACACGCCGCGCGCCCTGGCGGTGAGCCCGGACGGCAGCAAGGTCTACGCCGCGGCGTTCCAATCCGGAAACCGCACCACGGCCATCAATGAGATTTTCATCCCCAACGGCGGCGTCGCCGCGGGAGGATTGCCCGGGCCCGACACCGACGCCAATGGCAACCCGCGGCCGGAGGTGGGGCTCATCGTCAAGTTCAACGGCACCCACTGGGTCGACGAGCTCAACCGGGTCTGGGATGACAAAGTCCGCTTCTCCCTGCCCGACAAGGACGTCTTCGTCATCAACGCCAACGCCAATCCGCCGGTGCAGCTCGCCGGCACCGCTGGCTACTACCGTGGCGTCGGCACCATCCTCTACAACATGGTGGTGAACCCGGTGAACGGGAAGGTCTACGTCTCGAACACCGAGGCGGACAACGAAAAACGTTTCGAAGGGCCCGGCACCTTCGCCGGCCACAGCATTCGCGGCCATCTCCACGAAAGCCGGATCACCGTCCTCGGTCCCGGGGGCAGCGTCGCTCCGCGGCACCTCAACAAACACATCAATTACGCCGCCTGCTGCGATTCGATCCCCAACGCCGAGAACGACAAGAGCCTCGCGCTGCCGCAGCAGATGGCGGTCACGAGCGACGGCAGGACCCTGTACGTCGCCACGCTTGGTACCTCCAAGATCGGCGTCTTCGATACCACCGCCCTGGAGACCAATACGTTCACGCCGAGCACCGCCGATCAGATCAAGGTCTCCGGCGGCGGCTTGACCGGCCTGGTGCTCGACGAGGACAAGCATCGCCTCTATACGCTGACCCGCTTCGACAACTCGATCGCCATCGTCGATACGGTCTCGGGCGGGGAGATCGCGCACGTTGCCATGCACAATCCCGAGCCGGCGAGCGTGGTGGCCGGGCGTCCGATCCTCTACGACACCTCGCTTTCTTCGAGCCACGGGGATTCCTCCTGCGCCAGTTGCCACGTCAACGGTGACTTCGATAGCCTGGCCTGGGACCTCGGCAATCCGGACGGCGCGGTGCAGCCCATTCCAGGACCGTTCGAGGTCCCGCCCTCGGCGGTCGGGCTGCTCGACAGCCATCACCCCATGAAGGGACCCATGACCACGCAGAGCCTGCGCGGCATGGCGAACCACGGGCCGATGCACTGGCGTGGCGACCGCACCGGCGGCAACGACAACCCGACCGCGCAGCCGGACAGCGGCACGTTCGACGAGATCGCGGGGTTCAAGAAGTTCCTGGGAGCCTTCCCCAACCTCCTGGGGCGCGACCGGCCGATCAACGACAGCGACATGGAGAAGTTCACCACTTTCATCCTCCAGGTCACGTATCCGCCCAATCCGGTCCGGATGCTCAACAACCACCTTACCCCGAGCCAGGAGGTGGGGCGCAATTTCTTCATCGACAACATCTCCGACTTCACCAACAAGGGCACCTGCGCTTCCTGCCACGTGACCGATCGCCACGCCAACGAGGACAAGGGCGTGGCCGCGCCCGGTTTCTTCGGCACCGACGGCCGCTATACCTTCGATGGCGGGACGGAAGGATTCAAAACGCCGCACCTGCGCAACCAGTACCAGAAGGTCGGCATGTTCGGGATGCCGAACAGCCCGCTCATTCCCACCAGCGACGCCTTCCTGGGGGATCAGGTCCGCGGCTTCGGATTCAACCACGACGGATCGATCGCCACGGTCTTCAACTTCATCAGCATCACCACGGACAACGGGGGCTTCAACCAGTCTCCGGGCACTCCCGGCGGGTTCCCGCCCGGGCCGGCCGGCGAGCTGCAGAAGCGCCAGGTCGAGGATTTCATGCTCGCTTTCGACAGCAACCTGGCGCCCATCGTCGGCCAGCAGACGACGCTGACGCAGGACAATGGAGCCGCGGTCGGAGCGCGGATCGACCTCCTGATCGATCGCGCCCGGGCAGGGGAGTGCGATCTGGTGGTCAAAGGCGGGGGCAACCACGGCGAAAAAGGTTATCTCTACGACGTAGCCTCGGGCCGGTTCCTCGGCAATCGGAGGCGCGACGCGCCGGTCTCCGATGCCAGCCTGCGGCAAACCGCCTCGCAGAAAGGCGGCGAGCTGACCTACACCTGCACCCCACCGGGCTCGGGGGTGCGCATCGGCATCGATCGCAACGAGGACGGCGTTCTCGACGGCGATGAAGATGGTGGAGGCGACTAGGCGAAGCCCGGCTCAGCGGGTTGAGCTCTCGCGATCCCTAGAGTTGCAAAGCTCCCCTGCGATCCGATCGTGGGGGAGCTTCTTCCCTCCGGGTCTGCTCCAGAAAAACGCATCGCGCGAGAGTTCTCACCTCCCCCAAGGCACCTCTTCAGGGCCAAAGGCCCGAAATCCCTCAGCCCGGCCCAACGGGCCGGGTCTCAGGATTCCCGACATCTCCGTAAGCCCCAACGGGGCGGGATAAGCTCTAGCACGGCCTGGAAGAGCCTCTCCTGTGCATGCTTCTCGTTCGGTGGCTGAGGTATTGACGAGGTTTAGGAACCGATGTATGATTCTGGAGGTCCGAAAAATGAAGAAGATAGACAGACCTGAATCTACCCAGGGCAGAACTAGTGGGTGGGTCGCTAAGGACTTAGGCGGACAACTTCACGGTGAGGTTGGACGGAGTGATTCAAGGCAGCGAGTAATATGAGAAATGTCACTGGCGACGAGGCCGTATTTGCCAGGAACCATCGAGCGTACCTAGACGATGCTGTCGACACCGCGTATCTCGATCCGCGTACACTGGTGACGTTCCGCAGCGGCCAGGAATGGAAGAGCGCTCAGATGTTGCTGGAGAAGCAAGGCGATCTACCGATCTATTTCGCCGTTGTTGGTGGTGACCCTAAGGTCCTCTATAAGGCGTGGCTTCGGCGCGTTCTGCTTCACCCGAATCTGACCGATGTCCATACCCAGCGGTTGCTTAAGCTCGTTCCAGGCAGAACGGTCGACGAAGGCCTTTGGGAAGGTAAGGTCAAGACCTTGTATGCAATTTCGGGGTGCCAGCGAATCGACGAGAGCAGTATCCCAATAACGAGTCTCGTCAAACTCAGCAATGGCGAGCCTATTTCAGCAGACTTTAAGTACTCCTATTCATTGGTAAGACGCACTCCCGAAACACCATCGAGGGCATTCATTGCCTCAGACATCTGGGAGCCACCCTCTCGAACTGAAGTCAGGGTGAATCGGGTCATTCGAGATACCGTGCTCGTTCAGCGCCTCAAGGCTCTTCACGATGACCGATGTCAGCGCTGCTTTCTGCGGCTCGACCTCCCTGATGGCTCAGCGTATTCAGAAGGTCACCATCTCCAACCACTTGGGAGCCCGCATCATGGCCCAGACGTGCCCGAGAACGTGCTGATTCTCTGTCCTAATTGCCACGCTCTCCTCGATCTTGCCGTCGTTTCAATCGAAAAATCGTCATTGCGTCTTCACCCAGCGCACGCCGTGGGTCAGCAATTCCTCTCATACCACAACGTACTGGTTTCGAGGGCGGCGTGCCGCCCAACACCGGGCCTCAACCGGACGGCACCGCTACGCGGCACTGCCGGTTAGGCCCCTGAACGTAGGCTGCCTTTGGAAGATCGATGACTCACCGACTTTTCGTTTACGGAACGCTCGCTCCGGGTCGGCCCAACGAACACGTCCTGGCGGATGTCCCGGGAGAGTGGGAGCCAGCGACCGTCACTGGCACGTTGCTTCAAGAAGGCTGGGGTGCAGCGGTGGGCTACCCGGGAATCGTCTTGGATGAGCACGGCGGCGAAGTCAAAGGTTTTCTTTTCAGCTCGGAGAGTCTGGCTGAGCACTGGGCCCGTCTCGATGAGTTTGAGGGTGAAGGCTATGAGCGCGTCCTGACCACGGTGAAGCTCAAGGATGGCACAGCCGTAGACGCCTACATTTACAGGCTCAGGGGAAATGGCTCGCCGCTCAGCCCAACGGGCAGCAGCTAAGGGCTTGTCACGAAATAACTGTCCCAATCGTCCGGAACCCAGCCTCGAAGAGGCGACAGCCTAGAGCCTGGGGCGTGAGCCCCAGGTACGAATCTGCCATAACCTTCAAAGCCCCGAAGGGGCGGCAGAAGACCGGATCGCCAAGGTCTGCTGTCGCCCTTTCAGGGCTTGGAGGGTGTGTTGAGCTTCCTATTCCTGGGGCTCACGCCGCCAGGCTTTACGCTGTCGCCCCCTTAGGGGCTGAGAAAGAACTGGCACAGTTATTCTGGACGAACCCTAAACTCGAAGCACCGCCTTCTTGAGTTGTGCGATCTCGTTTTGTGATTGTCCTCGCCGGAGGACGCTTCGCCTTTTCCTATCCTCCGCGGAGCACGCCGGTCCTCTCAGAGCGGGATTTTCCTGATCTTCCGCGCCGCCCGCCAGCCAGGGTGAGGGGAATCCTGAATTCCAGGCGTTGAGAGAGTCGGACAATTCGCTGTTGTTTTGATTCCCCAGAGCGAATCTCCCGTTCCCCTGGGGGTCCAAGGTGCAGCGGATGCAACGCCTGGAGGTTCTGTGGCTGTGCCATTCCTCATACGCCGTTCCGCCTCATCTCTGATGGTCCTTCTATCCGTCCTCGCAGGCCTCGTCGCCACGACGCCTGCGGGGGCCGACTCCACGCCCACCCTGACCCGCTCGGGGCGCTTCACGCTCTTCGAGAGCGGCCAGGTCCGCCCGCTGGCGCTGTCGCCTTCGGGCAAGCTCCTCTTCGCGGCCAACACCCCGGACAACCGTCTCGAAGTCTTCCGCATCGACAATCACGGCCTGGAGCATCGCGCGTCCATTCCCGTCGGCCTCGAGCCCGTGGCCGTGGCGGCGCGCAACGACAACGAGATCTGGGTCGTCAATCACCTCTCCGACAGCGTGAGCGTGGTCGCGCTGGCTCAGGACGGACAGAGCGCGCGCGTGGTGCGCACCCTGCTCGTGGGGGACGAGCCGCGCGACATCGTCTTCGGCGGGCCGGGGAAGAACCGCGCCTTCATCACCACCGCTCACCGCGGCCAGAACGTTCCTTTCGATCCCCAGCTCACGACGCCTGGCGTCGGCCGGGCGGACGTCTGGGTCTTCGACGCGGATCATCTCGGCGGCACGCTCGGCGGAACGCCGATCACCATCGTCACTCTGTTCAGCGACACGCCGCGCGCGCTGGCCGTGAGCCCGGACGGCAGCAAGCGTCTACGCCGCGGCGTTCCACTCCGGCAACCGCACCACGACCATCCACGAGGCTCTCGTCCCGAACGGCGGTCAAGCCGCGGGGGGCGTGCCCGGGCCCGACACCGACGCCAATGGCAATCCGCATCCCGAGGTGGGGATCATCGTCAAGTTCAACGGCACCCACTGGGTGGACGAGCTCAACCGGGTGTGGGATGACAAAGTCCGCTTCTCCCTGCCCGACAAGGACGTCTTCGTCATCAACGCCAACGCCAATCCGCCGGCGCAGCTCGCCGGAAACGCCGGCTACTACCGCGGCGTCGGCACCATCCTCTACAACATGGTGGTGAATCCGGTGAACGGGAAAGTCTACGTCTCGAACACCGAGGCGGACAACGAAAAGCGCTTCGAAGGTCCCGGCACCTTCGCCGGCCACAGCATCCGCGGCCATCTCCACGAAAGCCGGATCACCGTCCTCAGTCCCACGGGCAGCGTCACATCGCGGCACCTCAACAAACACATCAATTACGCCGCCTGCTGCGATTCGATCCCCAACCCCGAGAACGACAAGAGCCTCGCGCTGCCGCAGCAGATGGCGGTCACGAGCGACGGCCGGACTCTCTACGTAGCGACCCTCGGCACCTCCAAGATCGGCGTCTTCGACACCGCGGCGCTCGAGAACAACACGTTCACGCCTAGCACCGCCGATCAGATCAAAGTCTCCGGCGGCGGCTTGACGGGCCTGGTGCTCCAGGAAGACAAGCATCGCCTCTACACGCTGACCCGCTTCGACAACTCGATCGCGATCGTGGACACGATCTCGGGCGGGGAGATCGAGCACGTTTCCATGCACAACCCCGAGCCGGCGAGCGTGGTGGCCGGGCGCCCAATCCTCTACGACACCTCGCTTTCTTCGAGCCACGGGGATTCGTCCTGCGCCAGTTGCCACGTCAACGGCGATTTCGACAGCCTGGCCTGGGATCTCGGCAATCCGGACGGCGCGGTACAGCCCATTCCAGGGCCGTTTCGAGCTTCTGCCCTCGGCGTTCGGGCTGCTGGACAGCCATCATCCCATGAAGGGACCCATGACCACCCAGAGCCTGCGCGGCATGGCGAATCACGGGCCCATGCACTGGCGTGGCGACCGCACCGGCGGCAACGACAACCCGAGCGCACAGCCGGACAGCGGCACGTTCGACGAGGTGGCGGGCTTCAAAAAGTTCCTGGGAGCCTTCCCCAACCTCCTCGGGCGCGACCGGCCGATCGACGACAGCGACATGGCGAAGTTCGCCACCTTCATCCTCCAGGTCACGTATCCGCCGAACCCCATCCGGATGCTCAACAACCACCTCACTCCAAGCCAGCAGGCGGGGCGGGACTTCTTCTTCAACAACGTGTCCGACGCCAGCATGAAAGGCACGTGCGAGTCGTGCCACCGGCTCGATTCCCATGCCAACGAAGCCCAGGGCGTGGCCGCTCCAGGCTTCTTCGGCACCGACGGCCGCTATACCTTCGATGGCGGAACGGAGGGATTCAAAACGCCTCACCTGCGCAACGAGTACCAGAAGGTCGGCATGTTCGGAATGCCGGACAATCCGACCAATCCCGGTAGCGACGCCTTCCTGGGCGATCAGGTCCGCGGCTTCGGTTTCAACCACGACGGGAGCATTCCGACGGTCTTCCGTTTCAACAGCTTCACCTCCCCGGCGGGCTTCCAACAGACGCCGCTGACTCCCGGCGGGTTCCTGCCCGGACCGGCCGGCGAGCTGCAGAAGAAGCAGGTCGAGGATTACTTCCTCGCTTTTGACAGCAACCTGGCGCCGATCGTCGGGCAGCAGACGACGCTCACCCGGGACAACGGCTCTGCGGTCGGAGCGCGGATCGACCTCCTGATCGATCGTGCCCGGTCGGGGGAGTGCGACCTGGTGGTCAAGAGCGGGAGCAACCACGGCGAAAAAGGTTATCTGTACGACGTGGCTTCGGGCCGCTTCCTCGGCAACCGGAAATGCGACGCGCCGGTCTCCGACACCAGCCTGCGGCAACGCGCCGTGCAGAAAGACGGTGAGCTGACCTACACCTGCACCCCGCCGGGCTCGGGGGTGCGCATCGGCATCGATCGCGACGGGGACGGAATCCTCGACGGCGACGAAGACGACGACGGGAGCGACTCGGCAGACGCGGCCAGCACGGTCCGCACGAGCGGTCACGGCTCCTGCTCGGTGGCAGCGGGTACGGGCGCGCACTGAGGCCCTAGCAATCCATCCACCACTTCGATCTCCCCTCTCTCTCGGCCGGCGGAAGGCTGGGAGAGAGGGGAGGGGATGAGCCATGCGGGGCGCTCCGCGCACGGCGCGGCGACCCGATCGTGCCCTTCCTGTCCCTTCGAGCACCCCTTGAGGCACCCCTGTCATTGGAGCCTGTCTCACCAAGGCCCGTCCTCTGTGTGACCGTGCAGCATTAGCGAAGGGGTGGATTCATCGACCGCCGCCGATGCGGTGTGTCCTTTCCCATGAGGC
The DNA here is from genome assembly GCA_963712665.1 of Thermoanaerobaculaceae bacterium. Lineage (GTDB taxonomy): Bacteria > Acidobacteriota > Thermoanaerobaculia > Multivoradales > UBA5704 > DATARR01. The sequence goes on from CAVQIV010000005.1 coordinate 265,821, forward strand.
CCTTGATATGACCCGAAGAGTGTGTGCCGTGATGGTGTTGTGCCTGATCCTTCCCGCCGTCGCCGCCCTGGCGCAGACGGCCCCTGACGCGAGCGGCTTCGGTCCGTTCGCGACGACCAGCTCCGAGTACAAGCTCCCCGCCGCCATCGATCCCGACGTCACGACGGCGCTTGCAACCGAGCTGTGGGCTCGCGTCTACCGTCCGGTGACGCTGTCGAACGCGCCCTATCCTCTGCTCGTCTTCCTGCACGGCAACCATGGGACCTGCGGCCGCTTCCCAGGCATCGGACCCGGCCGCTTCGACGTCAACATCCAGTACACGTTCACTGGCACCTGCCCCACCGGCTATGTCGTCGTGCCGAGCCACGAGGGGTATGGTTATCTGGCCGAGCGCCTGGCGTCCTGGGGCTACATCGTCGTTTCGATCAACGCCAACCGGGGAGTCACCGCGGCGCCCGCCGAGGAGGGTGACCTGGGGCTGAACCTGCGCCGTGGACGGCTCGTCCTCAAGCATCTCCAGACGCTCAGCCGTTGGAACACGGTGGGCGGCGCGCCGGCCAGCCTCGGCTTCGATATGCGGGGCACGCTCGATTTCTCGCACGTCGGCATGCTCGGGCACTCGCGCGGCGGCGAGGGGGTCCGCGCCGCGTACAACTTGTACCGGGACGCGGGAAGCCCGTGGCCGGCCCGCATCGGGCCCGTCCACTTCGACGGCATCTTCGAGATCGGACCGGTCGACGGCCAGACGTCGCGCATCCTGAACGCCGACGGCACGGCATGGACCGTCCTGCTGCCGATGTGCGACGGCGACGTCTTCGACCTGGAGGGGGTCCGTCCCTTCGACCGGATGATGGCGATCCGGTCGGAGTCCCCCGCGACGCCGAAGTCCACCTTCACCGTCTGGGGCGCCAACCACAACTTCTACAACACCGAGTGGCAACTCAGCGACTCGGCCGGCTGCCTCGGATACAAGCGGCTGTTCGGCAATCTTCTCGGTTCGCCCGAGCAGCGCGAGACGGCGCTCGCGAGCGTCCTCGCCTTTTTCCGCGCCAACGTCGGAGCGGCCGCCGATCCGGCGCTCGGCGGCGTGCTCAATCCCCAGTTCGAGCCGCCGGTGAGCCTCACCGACATCACGCGCGTCGACCGGGGCTACACCGACTCGCCGAACGCGTCGGTGACTACGACCTTCGATGATTTCGATCAGCCGACCGGGTTCAACAGCTCGGGAGCGGCCAATACCGCCAGCAACGTGACGGTCACCCATGGTGGCCTCGCGGATCACGACGCGACGCAGCGGGTGGCCCAGATCGAGTGGAACAACTCGGGTGCCAACACTTTCTTCCAAAGCAACTGGACGGCGCCGGGCACCGGCAGCAACGCGAGCAGCTACAAGACACTCGACTTCCGGGTCTCGCGGCAGTGCGGCGACCCCGAGTGCAGGCAGAGGGGCCCCCATTGGCAGCTCACCACCAGCTTCTCGATCCGCCTCGTCGGCTCGAATGGCGAGCTTTCGACGCCGATCAGCCTGAGCGATCTCCTGACGCTCACCGGCCCGGTCGGCGGCCTGGTGAAGTTCATCGGCGCCACACCCCACCCGATCCTCCAGACGGTCCGGATCCCGCTGACGGCGTTCGGCAGCAGCTCGATCGTCAGTCATCTGCGCGGCGTCCGTTTCACCTTCGACGACACGCAGAGCGACGAGATCTTCATCGGCAACATCCGTCTGTCGAAGCGGACGGGAGCGACCACCCTGGTCGCGTCTTCCACCGAGCTCGCCGGCGACGATTCCTCGCTCGACGACGGCTCCTCCGCCAATGACGTCAACGAGGTCAAGTCGATGCGCCAGGTTTCCTCGGGGGGGACGAGCGCGATCGAGATCGAGCTCAAGACCAACCGCGAGTTCCTGCCGAAAGGCGAGCTCCTCATCCTGCGGATCGGCGGCCGCGAATTCGGGGTCAGCCGCTACCCGCAGACCGGCGAGACGACGGGAATGACCTTCACCCTCACCCCCGAGCAATTCGCCCAACTCCAGGACGGCGATTGGATTTCCGTGCAATACGGCAGCGGCGCCAACCGTCCCGGCTGGCATTTCGGCAAGCTCAACAAGGGCCAGCTCAAGTAACCGGCGGGCTTCACCCTCTGCCCCGGGCCGCGGCCCGGGGCAGAGCCCTCACTGCAATCCGAGTTGCTGAGAAGGCCCCTCGCACTCGTAGCGCCCCGGAGCAGGCGGCCGGGGCGCTGCGGCCCTCTAAAGGCACGACTCAACGCGTTGCGGGACCCACCCAAAGGGAAAATGAGGGGACCCCATGGCGTATTGCGAGATCGCAATCGCGCAATGTGAGGTCGCAACGGCGCAATGTGAGCTCGCAATGGCGCGATGTGAGCTCGCAACGGCGCAATGTGAACTCACAATGGCCCGATGCGAGGTCGCAACGGCGCAATGCGAGGTCGCAACGGCGCGATGTGAGCTCACAACGCGACGATGTGAGGTCGCATCGGCCCGATGTGAGGTCGCAATGCTGCGATGCGAGCTCACATCGTGAGATTGCGAGGTCGCAATGGCGCAATGCGAGGTCACAACGGCCCGATGTGAGGTCACATCGCGCCGTTGCGTGTTCGCATCGGCGGGTTGCGAGGATTCACTGACGATGTCGCGTCGTCGAACTATCCGGTCTTCAAAGGCCCGGCGACCTTGTAAGTACTGAGGATGATGCCGGACGGCATTGCTTTCGTGCTGACGAGCTCGAATGAGCGTGGCGGGGTTCCCTCCGCAAAGAAGCGCTTCCCCGTGCCCAACAGGACCGGATAGACGACCAGCAGGACTTCATCCGCAAGCCCATGTTCGAGCAGCGTCGATGTCAGCGTGGAGCTACCCGAGAGGATAAGGTCCGGGCCGTCCTGCGACTTGATGCGGCGAATGCCCTCGACGATGTCCGGTCCAAGGCCCTCGAACGGGCCCCATTCAAGACTTTCCGGACGGTGGGTAGCGACATATTTTGTTGCCGCATTGAGGCCGTCCGCCATCGGACTGCTCGGCGCCTTTGGCCAGAAGCCCGACCAGATATCGTAGGTGCGACGGCCAAGCAGCAGATCGAAGCTCTCGCCATGCGCGGCGAGGATTGCATCCCGGCCAGCGGGGGTCCGATAGGGCGCGGTCCAGTCGCTGTAGGGGAAATCGCCGTCATCGGCGGAGTGCTGGATCACGCCGTCCAGCGAGATGTGTTCGATGATTTTGAGCTTTCTCATTTGAGTCTCCGTGTTCTGGGGCGTCAACACCCAGGTCTCGACATCAAGTGGTGTGTGTCGTCTGCCCAACGACCCAAGCTCAGCGACCCGGCCCGCGGGAGGCGTGAATTGCAACCAGGGCGCGATGGCCGGGTTCGCTGCAGCGCATGGTTAGGCGGTGACATTGATGCACTATACGTCATGCGAGGTGGCCGGTCGGCGTTGCGCAACGTGCCAAAGCACACCGGATGGGTCAACAACGTAGGCGATCCGTAATCCCCAAGGCTGGACCGCTGGTGGTTTTGGTTCAGGCACGCCGAATCTTGTGGGCAGAGCGAGTGACGAAACATGCGTCCACCAAGAATCAAGATCGTCCACCATGAGTTGCATCATGAAGTTTTCCGCCCATTCTTTCTGGAAATGCCTTTGAAGGATGAAGCCGCTTGCTCCAATTCGGAAGATCGCCACCTCGCCATCCAACACCTTTGTGAAGCCCAGCGCTTCATAAAAGCGCTTGGATAAGTCGAAGTCTTTTGCCGGCAGAAAAGGCCGGGCAATCTCTGTGCCAGTGGGGACTGATGTATTCATAGAAACTTCGCTCATGTAGCGGCCTACCTCTAAATTAACCTTTCCCCATTTCGCCCCGATCGCCTCCCGCGGGCCACCCCAGAAGAGCATGTTTCTTCGGAAGCAAATCTCCCTGAATTCCTCAGCTCCTGTTCAACCTGCCTGTAGTACTCCACGACCTTGTGCAGATCGTGTCCGTGTTCGGCGGAGATCTCATTCCGAGCCTCGCGAATCTCTTGGACTCCTGGATCCTTCATTCGTCGTCTCCTCCACTGAGAAGGTTCAAAGGTGTTGTCAATATCGGGACCGGAGGGCCAATCTCGAAGTTGATCAAGCGGATTCGGATTGGGCCTCCTCGAACGTGCGGGACTTGTGAAGACCCTTGGGAATGAACGGCTTCCCGCGACGGAGCTGGATGAGAGGTCGAGGAAGTCCGCTGCAGCCACTATTCCGCCGCGCGAGGAGATCCGACGCCTCAGGACTTTCCTGGGAAGGATATTCTTCATACAGAGAGTATCTCCCATGGTTCGCTGGAAGTCGAGCGTTGCGCGAAGTGGGAGGCACTTCTCGGGAGGGCCGCCCGCTTCTGGGTGTCCCCGACCTCCGTGCTCGGCAGCAACCTCCCCAGCGCACCAGGGACTCCTAAGGAGTGTCCGGATCGGGCTCGGGTCCGGAGGCGGCTAAAGAACCAGCCGCTCGAGGCAGGCACGGATGCGTGGCGGCATGGTTGTTGGCTTGCGCGTCTGGCGATCGACGAAGACGTGCACGAAATGGCCGGTCGCTGCCGGCTCGGCGTGGCCTTGCCGGAAGAGGCCAATCTCGTAGCGCACTGAGGAGCTGCCGAGCTTCCCGACCCGCAGGCCGGCGTCGATGACCTCGGGGAACGTGAGCGGCTGGTGAAACTGGCAGAAGGTTTCGACCGCCAGGCCGATCGTCTCACCGGTGGCGATCTCGAGGCCTCCCTCACGGATCAGATACTCGTTGACGACTGTGTCGAAGTACGAGTAGTAGACGACGTTGTTGACGTGACCATAGACGTCGTTGTCCATCCACCGCGTCGGGATGGCGAGGAAATGTTTGTAGGCAGCTCGCTTTTCGGGGGTCGGCATGGGGAGAGGTCACAACGTGAGGATCTGGCGAATGGCGCCGCCGGCTGCCAGGCGATCGAAGCCGGCATTCACCTCGTCGAGCGGCATACGATCACTCATCAGCTTGTCAACCGGGAGCCGGCCTTGCTGATACAACGCCATGTAGCGCGGAATGTCGCGCAGCGGCACGGCCGATCCGATGTAGCTCCCTTTGACGGTTCGTTCTTCGGCGACGAGGCTCACGTGCTGCACGTTCCACTTGTGCTCGGGGTGCGATAGGCCGGCCGTGATCGTCGTGCCGCCGCGGCGCGTGGCCCGGTAGGCGAAATCCATCGCGTGCACCGAGCCGGCCATTTCGAAGGCGTAGTCGACACCGCCCTGGGTGTGCTCGCGTAGTCGGGCCAGGGCGTCGGCATCCGCGGGGTTGAACATGGCGGTGGCGCCCAGTTGCTCTGCCAGCTTCAGCTTGTCCTCGTTGAGATCGACGGCGATGACCTCGCGGGCACCGACGAGAAGGCCGCCCAGCAGGGCGTTGAGACCGACGCCGCCGAGCCCCACCACGGCGACCGTGGCGCCCGCGGGCACACGGGCCGTATTCACTACGGCGCCCACGCCGGTCAACACCGCGCAACCGAACAGGGCCGCCTCGGCATACGAGAGCGACGGATCGAAGGGGATCAGCGAGCGGCGTGACATCACGGCGTATTCCGAAAAGGCCGACACGCCGAGATGATGGTGCACGTCGTGACCGTCGAGGTGCAGGCGGCGCTCGCCGCAAAGCAAGGTGCCGTGGGTGTTTGCGGCCGCCGCGGGCTCGCAGAGAGCCGGGCGGCCTTCCAGGCACGGAACGCAGCCGCCGCAGCTCGGCACGAAGACCATGACGACGCGGTCGCCCGGTGTCAGATCGCGGACGCCGGGACCGCATTCGAGCACTTCGCCGGCCGCTTCGTGGCCGAGGGCCATGGGCACCGGCCGCGGCCGATCGCCGTTGATCACCGAGAGGTCCGAGTGGCACAGCCCGGCAGCATGGATGCGCACCAGCACTTCGTCCGGCCCAGGACCGTCAAGGTCGAGCTCTTCGACGACCAGCGGCTTGCTGGCGGCGTAGGGCGTGGCGAGCCCGATCTGGTGAAGTACTGCGGCACGTGTCTTCATGACGTTGGACCGTTCGATCAGGAGCTCGCCTCCAGCCGACCGACGTGCTGACCTCAGGAAGACCCTGGCACCTTACGCCGGGCCATTTCGTGCTGGCCCAGGCCCATTTCTCTTCTCAAGCGGCGCGGTTCGGCACGAAGCGGACTTCCAGCTTCTGGTTCAGGACCTCGGCGATCCGCCGAAGCATATCGAGGGAGATGGCCCTGATCCTCGGAATCCTCCAGGCGAGCGATGGCGGACTGCTGGGTCCCGAGAAGGTCAGCAAGCTGCTTCTGGGTGAGCCCGGCTGCGGTGCGAGCTTCGTAGACCATGCGCGCGACCTGTGCATGCACTGCCTCCTCGGCGATCATCTCGCGCAATTCGGGATCGTCTCCCGTGAGGCGGTCCAAGATCTCGGATGCGTCATGAGTCGACTTTGCCATGGTCTTCACGGGCCATCTGACTCTGAACTATACCGCCTCTACGCGCCTTTGTCCACACTTTGAATTTTAAATACCCAGAGGGGGGCACCGGGAGCTAGCCCCGCCCACCGCCCCTCTCCATCCGCCGCACACCCTTCTCATTCCCCAGCCCCCGCCACTGGGCGAGGGCGATGGCGGACACTTTGTGTCGGCCCTCTCCAGCTTGGCTGGGAGAGCATCGGGGGAGGTGGACTGCTATACTACTCCCAGAGTCTCACGCAGTGAGACGATGTTAGCGAGGAGACAATGACGCAAATCAAGGATAGAGATCTCAGCTCCGGTGAACGGACCCGCGCCTATCTCCACGCCCGAGGTCTCAGCATCGAGCCCGAGGATTTGCCCCCTTTGCTGGAAGAAGCCCTGGACGAGATGCGGCGCATTCTCTTCCCGGACAACCCTGCGGCCGATCTGCCTGCGGCCGAAACAGCGGCCTTGAGACGTGGCGGCTTCACGATGGAGCCGGCAGCCCCGGGAGCTTCGAGCGCGCTGGCCCGGACCGCCGCCGAGTATGCCGCCCTTCGCGAGACCAGCCTCACGGCTGCCGAGACGGCGCAGCGATTGGGAGTGGATCCAAGCCGCGTACGTCAGCTCCTCGCCGCCCGCAAGCTCTTCGGCCTGCAGATCAAGGGGGCCTGGAAGATCCCCGCTTTCCAGTTCGAGGGGGATCGCCTGTTGTCTGGTCTCGACGAGGTCGTGCCGGCGCTGCCGAAAGATCTCCATCCGGTGGCGCTTTACCATTGGTTCACTGAGCCGAGCCCCGATCTCATCCTCGAGGGAATGGAACATCCATTGAGCCCGCGACAATGGCTGCTCGCAGGGTATTCCCCGCGAGCCGTGGCAGAGCTCGCGTCCGACTTGGACAACCTCTAGGCTCGCGCTTGCCCAAGCTGCCAAATCCGCCTGGCGACCTCGCCCGCATCTCCCCGGAGCTGCTCCGTCTCCCGGCCGGAACCGAGCTTTGGCGCCTCTATAAACGTGGAGGACGGCACCCGGTATTGTGGAATACGTTCCGCACCTTCGGTCCGCTCAAGACCTCGCGTTTCGACCATCACCTGCCCGACGAAGACGGCGAGCCCCGGTCACAGGACCGGGGGATCTACTATGCAGCCGTGGAGGTCGTCACCTGCCTGGCGGAGTTCTTTCAAGATACCCGCACCATTGACCGAGAATCCGAAGAGGTCACGCTGGTGGGATTCGAGCTCCGGCTGCCCGTGGATCTACTCGACCTGACAGGGACCTGGCCTACACAGGCGGGGGCCTCGATGGTCTTGAGCTCCGGTCCACGCTCGCGCTCCCGGCTCTGGTCATGCGCCATCTACGCGGCTTACCCCGGCATCCAGGGCCTCTACTATTCCTCCTCAATGCATGCCAACCGCCCCGCGATCGCTCTGTATGAGCGCGCCATGTCCGCGCTCGCGCCAGTGCCCCTCGTCCATCGCCCGTTGAGCGATCCTGCGCTTCTCACTGACCTTGACCGCTCCGCCCAACGCCTCGGCTACCGACTCGTCTAAAATTAGCGGTTTTCATGCTCCGCCCACCGCCCTCTCCATCCGCCGCACGCCCTTCTCATTCCCCAACCCCCGCCACTGCACCAGGGCGATGGCGTAGGCCTCCCGCGCTCGGGCATTCTGGCCGGCCCAGTCCATGAGGCGGCCTCCCAGCTCGGCGGCGGCGGCGATGTCGGGGTCGAGGGCGACGCTGGTGGCGAGGATGTGCCGGCTGTGATCGAGGTGATCGTCGAAGGCGGTCCAGTCCCGGGCATCGGCGGCGCAGGTGAGGAGGGCGACGTGGACGGCGGCGAGGAGGCCTCCCCAGCCCCGGCGTTCGAGGATCTCCCGGTTCTCTTCGAGGATCTCTCTCGCGTCCCGGAAGCGGGCTTCGGCGAAATGGGTCAGGGCCAGGTTCAGGCGGGGGAAGACGGCGTCGGCGGAGCGCAGCTCTTCGAGCAGGGTGAGGGAGCGGGCATAGCTCTCGCGCGCGATCGTGAGGTCGCCGCGCATCCTCGCCACCTCGCCGAGTCCGTTGGCGCCCCGGGCCACGCCGTAGCGATTCCCCAAGGCTTCGAAACGATCACGGGCGCGGCGGTAGAGGTCTTCGGCGACTCCGAGGTCCCGACGTTGGCGGGCGAGGTCGGCTTGGCCGAGCAGGTGATCGGCGATGCCGTGCTCGTCGCCGATGGCGCGGTAGAGGAGGAGGGAGCGGTCAAGGAGCGTCCCGGCCTCGGTGTCCGGCCGCGCTGGCGGGCCACGTCGGCCAGACCCCAGAAGCTGGCGGCGGCGCCGTGCGGATTTTCGGGCAGGGCGATGCAGCGCTCGTAGAGGTGGGCTGCCCGGTCGAGGTCTCCCCGGCGGCGGGCGGCGTCGCCCTGGAGGCGGAGGGCTTCGGAGAGGATCGATCCCCAGTCCTCGCCGCCGGCGGCCTCGGCGCGCTCGGCCCAGTGGAAGACCTCGGCCAGCTCTCCTTGATGCAGGTGGATGCGGGCACGGAGCACCCAGCCCTGGCCCCGGCGGGGATCGGCGGCGGGCGCGTCCAGCTCTTCGAGGGCCGTTTCGCGCTCGGCGAGGAGGGAGAGGGCTTCCGGATAGTCACTCGTTTCGCGCCGCTCGCGGGCCCCGGCGAGGAGCGGCTCCAGGGCCGCCTCCCGCTCGCCGGCCAGCAGCAGGTGGCGGCCGAGACGCTCGGCGATCCCACGCTCGCTTGTCCGGAGCTCGCGCAGCATGGCCGCGCAGGCGCGATGGTGGCTGGCAAGGCGGCCGGCATCCCGGGCCATGCGCTCGACGCTCTCGCGCAGCATGGCATGGACGAAGCTCCAGCCTTCCTCCGTGTGCAGGGCGAGGCGGCCTCGCAACAGATCCTCTAAAAGTGAGGGTGGACCTTCGATCCCCGCGGCCTTGCAGGCCCCTTCCCACTCCCGGCGATCCACGAAGGGGCTCAAGGTGGCGGCGATCTCCAGGGCGTCCCGCGCCGCCGGCGGCTGACCTTCGAGCAGGCGGGTCACGCGGCCGGCCCAGACTTCGTGCAGGTCGTCCGGGATCGGGGCTTCGGCGCCCGGGCGGAGGACGAAGCCGGTTTCTCCCACTTCGATCACGCCGCGCTGCACCCAGTCGCCCACGAGCTGCACGGCGAACAGGGGATTGCCGCCGGTGCGGGCCTCCACCTGGGCGGCGAGGTCGCCGGCGAGGCCCAGGACTTCGTGGATGAGGGTGGTCCCCTCTTCCCTGGGCAGGGGCGGGACGATCAGAGATTCGGCCCCGGGCAGGGCCAGCAGCGCGGCGATCGCCTTCTCCTCGGCGGGACCCACGGCTTCGTCGCGCGCGGTCAGCAGCAGGAGGACGGGGAGCGGGCTCTCCTCCCGCCGCTCCAGGAGGTGGTGGGCGAAGGCGAGCGACTCGGCGCCCCACTGCACGTCGTCGAAGAGGACCAGCACCGGCCGCTGGCGGGCGAGGCGCTGGCAGTAGCGTTCGAGGAGGCCGAAGCGCTCGGGTGCGGTCTGGCGTGCGCCGGGGATCATGAGCTCGGTGAGACCGTCCCACTCCGCCGGGTCGGTCTCCCGGCGCGCGCGCAGCAGGGTCTCGGTCCGCCGGCGGATCTCCTCGCGATTGAGACCGTTGCAGCGTAGGTGGCGGGCCATCATGCGCGGCAATCCATGCTCGGCTCCGGGATTGGGGCCGTGGGAGGCGCGTAGCACGACGGCGCCGCCCACTTCGTGAGCCCGTTCGGCGAGCCACTCGGCGAGATGGGTCTTGCCGTTGCCCGCCGGGCCATGGAGGAGGATGAGCCGCGCCTTCTGCTCGGTGTGGACCGCGGAGAGGGCCTGCCACAGGGCGTCCCGCTCGGCGCGACGGCCGAGGAGGGGGATCGAGCGCAGACCGTAGAGGCCGAGCCCGGCGCCGATCAGCCGGATGGAGGGGGGACGCGACTGCAGGTGCTCCCAGGAGGCAGGCAGGGGAGGGGAGCGCCGCGTCAGAGGCGGCTCGCCCGGCATGGAGGAGCCGGAGCCAGACGTCCGGATCTCCGGCTGCGGCGGCCACAGCCCGTCGAAGCTGATCGACTCGGTGGTGGGCTCGGCGGCGGCGAGCCCCAATCCCGTCAATCCCGTCCCCCTCCAGGGCTCGATTCCGCCATCGCCCGCCCCGTCGAGGTCCAGCAGCGCCGCGGTGGCGTCCGCGGCCCGCACGTAGCGCTGGCCGGGCTCTTTCTGGAGCAGCCGGCGCAGCAAGCCTTCGAAGCCACGGGGCACGGGGATCAGGGACTGGAGCGCGGGCGGATCCTCTTCCATCTGCAGCCGGAAGGTCTCGAGCAGCCCGGCGCCGCCGAAGGGTGGCTTGCCGGTCGCCAGGGTCCAGGCGAGACAGCCGAGGGCGTAGAGGTCGGTCCACGCTCCGTAGTCCCGCCAGTGCCCACGGAGCTGCTCGGGAGCCATGTAGGAGGGCGTGCCGCAGATGACCTCGGTCGAGTCGTCGCGGCTCAGCAGCTCCACGGCCTGGGCGAGGCCGAAGTCGGCGAGCTTGAGCCGCGGCGGGCCATCATCGCGGAAGACATCGCGGAAGACGAGGATGTTGTTGGGCTTGAGGTCGCGATGGACGACGCCGCGGGCGTGGGCGTGAGCCAGAGCGTCGAGGAGGTCGAGGAGGACCTGCTTGAGCTCGGGCCAGGTGATGCCACCGCTGCTGTCGTTGAAGAGGTTGGCCAGTGTGCCGTCGGCCAGCTCCATGGCCAGGATCGGGCTCTGGGCGTGGAGCAGACCGCGGGAAGCCTCCTCGCCCTCGGCGCCCACCTCGCCGTGATCGAAGACGCGCACGATCCCGGGATGGTCGAGACTCGCGACCGCCTGCACCTCGTGGCGGAAGGCCTCGCGGAACGAAGCCTCGCGGGCCCGCTCGACGGTCATCACCTTCACCGCCACCGGCACCCCTTGAGCCGCGTGCACACCGCTCCACACCTCGGCCATACCGCCGCGGCCAATGCAGCGGTCGAGGTGAAACGGACCCAGGGGGATCGCAGGACTGCTCATCCCGCGGCCCGGCGGCCCCGAAAGCCGGATGGAGGCATTGAAGAAAAATAGTGCGGAGCGGGGGGTGGGGTCAAGGAGGCGAGGCGATAACTCTGCTCAGAGCTCCCCCACCCAAGACCCTCATCACCCCGGCCCTCTTCTCCCGCCCCCTCCCACCCCCCTCACCGGGAGAAGAGGGAGAAAGGCAAGAAAGGGACATAAGGGACAGCAGGGACAGCAGGGACGAAAAGCAAGACCGCCCCAGCAGGGTACCCCTCTCCCGGGGAGGGGGATGGGGTGGTCGGGAGAGGGGCAGGGGTGAGGGTCTTCGGGCGGGGGGAGTGCGATGGGAGAAGAGGGCCGGGGTGATGAGGGGCCTTTCCTTGACCTCCCCCCCGCTCCGGCGCTATGTTGAAGGGCAAGTTTCAAGTCCTGCCGTTCGCTCAAAAAGGGGGTCTCCGATGTCGCAAGGTTGGCGCATGCGTCTGCTGGTCGTTGTCGCGGTGTTCTCGTTTCTCTGGGCTGCGACTGGGCATGCCCAGTCCCAGGCCACGACCGGCGTCATCGAGGGCACGGTCACGGACGAGAGCGGGGGCGTCCTCCCCGGCGCCACCGTCACCCTGCGGAACACGGCGACGAACTTCGAGAAGGTGGTGGTCACCGACGGCGACGGCCGCTTCCGCGGCCTGCTGCTGCCGCTCGGGCCCTACCGCATCACGGTGGCGCTGCACGGGCTTCGCCACGCTCGATGCGCGAGGGCATCGACCTCGGCGTCGGCCAGACGGTCAACCTCGACGCTCGCCCTCAAGGTCTCGGCGTCGCAGGAGGAGATCGTGGTCACCGCCGAGGCGCCGGTCGTCGAGACCACCCGCGCCGAGGGCGCGGACGCGCATCGACGACGAGGTCGATCGAGGGCCTGCCCAACAACGGCCGCAACTTCCTCGACTTCACGCAAGCTCACGCCCGGCGTCACCATCGTGCAGGGGCCCGGACGGCGACGAGCTCAGCGATCAACGGCCAGAAGGGCATCCCCAACAACATCTCGGTGGACGGCGCCGACTTCAACAACCCGTTCTTCGGCGAGCAGCGCGGCGGCCAGCGGCCGGCGTTCACCTTCAACCTCGACGCCGTCAAGGAGGTGGTGGTGGTGGCCGACGGCGCGCAACGCCGAGTTCGGCCGCTCGCAGCGGCGGGCTTCGTCAACGTCGTCACCAAGTCGGGCACCAACGACATGCACGGCACGCGCCCACGTCTTCTTCAAGAACGACAGCCTCTCCTCGCGCGCCGAAGCGCGCCGACGGCAGCCTCGGCCGACGAAGTTCGACTTCGACCAGAGCAGGTCGGCTTCACCCTCGGCGGCCCGCTGCGTGCAAGGACAAGGCCTTCTACTTCCTCGCCGCTCGACTACCAGCGAGGGCGACTCGACCAAGCAGACCGATCCCGCGCCGCATCGAGCAGCGCGTGGTGGACTTCTTCGCGAGCCTCGGCAGCCCGAACGAGAACGGCCCGATCGAGCGCACCAACGACGCGCGCGTGTTCCTCGGCAAGGTCGACTGGCAGCTCATCGCCGAAGCACCTGCTCACCCTCCGCTACAACTACACCTGGTCCGAGCAGGAGAACGGCACCTTCGACGTCGACTCCTGGGGCCGCAGCGCCAACGCCATCGAGAAGGACTACTCCAACGCCGTCACGCGGCTCGCTCATCTCGACGCCTCGTCCGAGCCGCTGCTCAACGAGTTCCGCTTCCAGTACGCGCGCGAGGACCGGCCGCGGCCCTACGACGGCCCGACATCACCGGCCAGAGCCGGCCGCTGCCCGACACGGCCTTCGACTTCGGCCGCGGCTACCGCTTCGGCGAGCCGTTCTTCATCCCCGTCGAGTACTACGACAAGCGCATCCAGTTCAACGACAACCTGTCGTGCATCAAGGGCGACCACGCCATCAAGGGCGGCGTCGAGTACAACCGGGTGAACTCGAGCGCAGACCTTCATCGGCTTCGCCAACGGCCGCTACATCTTCAGCTCCACCGACGGCTTCCTCAACTACGCGCGCAACCCGAACTACGTCGAGTGCTCGGACGGCACCACCTCGCAGGCGGGCGTCTGCCCGGCGGGCGCCACGATCACCGGCCGGTGCTGCTCTTCCTGCAGCAGGCGGGCGTCGGCGGCCTCACCGTCGAGGAGGCGGGCACGCAGGAGCATCCCCCAGACGGAGCTCGCCGTCTTCCTCCAGGACAAGTGGCAGCCGCAGCCGAACCTGACCGTGCAGTACGGCCTGCGCTGGGAGGCGCAGATCGCAGCCCGACGTGCATCACGCCGCCGAGCGAGGTCTTCTTCGCGCCGTTCATCGGCCAGACCGTCACCACTCGGCCGGACCGCAGACCTTCCCCTCGGACGGCAAGATCCCGTCGGACTAGAACATGTGGCAGCCGCGGCTGGGCATCTCCTGGGATCCGAAGGGCGACGGCAAGACGCGTGGTGCGCGCCAACGGCCGGCATCTTCTACGCGCCGCATCCCCGGCCTCAGCCTGGCCTCGCACGCGCTCGACCAACGGCAGCCGCGGCCAGACGCTCTTCCGGAGCAGCGCTCTCACCGGCATCCTCGGCGCCGCTGCCCGCCTATCCCAACCTGATCCCGCAGTCGCAGATCGGCGCGCCCGTTCCTGCCCGACGTCTTCGTCTTCGACAAGGACTTCCAGAACCCGCGCACCACGGCCGCCAGCCTCTCGCTACGAGCGGAGGTGTCGCCCGGACCTGGCGCGTGCTGGTCAAGTACAACTACGCCAAGGGCGAGCACATCACCCGCTTCCTCAACCGCAACGACCCGCGTGCTCGGCTCGCCCTGGGGCACCGGGCCTGCCGCCGGGCGGCGGCCAACGGCATCGACGCGCTGACGACGGTCGAGTCCATCGGCCAAGAGCCGCTACGAGGGCATCACCGTCGGCGCTCAACCAAGCGGCTGACGGACAAGCTCCAGTTCCAGGTCAACTACACCTACTCGTAGGACAAGTCGGACGACGACAACGAGCGCGATCCCGTTCACCTTCCGCTACGCGCAGCATCACCGACCTCGACGCGGAGTACAGCTACTCCGACCGCGACCAGCGCCACCGGTTGAACGCCTGGCTGCTCTGGCAGGCGCCCGCAGCCGTCAACGTGAACGTGCGCTACTGCCTACCGCTCGGCGCAGCCCAAGTCGATCACCTCGACCGGCGCCGATGCCGCAGACCCCCGCAGGACCGCATCAATCCCGACGGCACGGTGACCCGCCGCAACCTCGGCCGCAAGGACAACGAGTTCAACGCCCTCGACCTGCGGCTGACTCACGCACTTCCACTTCGGCAACGTCACCGTCCAGCCCAGCCTCGACGTCTTCAACGTCTTCAACAGCGGCAACTTCCGGCGCCCCAGGTCACCAACCTGATCTTCAACTTCGACGGCACCGTGCAGAGCGGCAACGGCGACCCGCGCCAGGCGCAGATCGGAGTGCGCATCCTGTTCTGATCCCGGCGGCCCTCGAAGTGGTGTAAACGACGCCCGTCCTCGTGACGGGCGTTTTCGTTTCACTGGAATCCGGGACAATCCTATGGATTCGGGGACAATACCGAGTCAAACGGGGACAGAATCGAGGTAAAGGGGGACAGATTTGCGGATTCGGGGACAAGTATGATAGAAACGGGGACAGAAACAAGAATTCCGGGACAGAAATGAGGTATACGGGGACAACCCTGAAGGATTCGGGGACAATACCGCCTGATTCGGGGACAATACCGTCTGCAACGGGGACAGCCCCCGGTTATTTGGGGACAATTCTGCGAAAAGGGGGACACTACTCCAGGATCGCGAACTGCACCGTAGCCTTGGCTACCAGCCGTCCATCCTGAAGGACCTCCCCCTCGGCCACGGCGAGGCGCTTCCCCTTGCGCAACAGCCGGCCCCGTCCCACGAGCCGCGCCACCCGCGCGCGGCTCAGGAGATGGACGGTCACCGCAGCCGGCACCACGGGCGCCCCCACGACCTGAGCCGCCGCGACCTCCGCCAACGTGGTGAGCACGGCGAAGTGGACCACGTCCGGAGCCACCTGATGCTCCGGCCGCGGATCGAGGAGCACCGTATCCGGCTCCTCACCCGCCTGCAGGCCGAGGGACTGGTTGAAGCTGGTCGTCAAGGCACTCCTCCTTTCCGGTCGTGCGGGACCATCATAGAGTGAGACGGTGGATCGCGAGCGGCAGCCCAACGTCTTCATCGTGGCAGGTCCCAACGGCGCGGGGAAGAGCACCTTCGCCCGGCTCTTCCTGCCGGACTATGCGGACTGCAAAGAGTTCGTCAACGCCGACCTGATCGCCGCCGGCCTCTCGCCCTTCAACCCCGAGAGCCTCGCCATCGAAGCCGGCCGGCTCATGCTGGAGAGGATCGACACGCTGGCCCGCTCCCGCGTGGACTTCGGTTTCGAGACGACCTTGGCGGGGCGAGGCCTGGCCCTCTTGTTGAACCGGCTCCGGGGAGAGGGATACAGACTGAACCTGCTTTTCCTCTGGCTTCCCAATCCAGACCTGGCGGTTGCTCGGGTGGGGGAACGAGTACGTACGGGAGGGCATTCCATACCCGAGCCTGTGATTCGTCGCAGGTTCTCTCGGGGGCTCTCCCATCTGTTCCACCTCTACGAGCCGATCCTGGATTCCTCGCTGATCTTCGACAACTCCGGCGAGGAGCCGAGGATGGTCGCCTTTTTTCTCGAAGGACGGCGCTATGTCTTCGATCCCCCGGCTTTCGCTAGAATCAGCCAAGAGGTTATCCGCAAATGAGCAGAATAGCTGTACCAACTTCCCGGAGCTCAGCCCCGCAGGGGCGACAGCATAGAGCCTGGGGCGTGAGCCCCAGGAAATCGAAGCCTCACCGCCCAAGCCCTGAAAGGGCGGCAGCAGACTGCCGGCAAAACGCTGCTGTCGCCCCTTCGGGGCTTTCGACAGAAATTTTGAAAACCAGTTTCCTGGGGCTTACGCCCCAGGCTTTATGCTGTCGCCCCTGCGGGGCTGGGTCGCCGCAAAGGGTTCGGCTTGGTGGCGATCGTGACTGACCCTACCTCTGAATTCGAGTTGCCTCCTCTGGTCGCGAAGGCCGATCGCGCCATGAAAGAGGCTGTCGCGGCAGCCATTGCCGAGCACTGGAGAGCCGGCCGGCCGGTGTATATCTGGCGTGACGAGCAAGTCATGGCCCTGTACGCGGACGGGACCTGCATTCCTGAAAGAGAAGCCCGCGAGCGGGACGAGCTCAGCCGAGACGATGTTCCACCAGAGGACCGTTGAAGGTCTTTCCGCCGATATCGACGTAGAGCTCCCGGCCCGCCACGGAGAGGTGAAAGGCCATCCGGCGATCGAGGAGGGAGACGAGGGCGGCCAGCACGCTTCGATCCGGAGACCAGATGGGGATCTCCGCCGCCCGGTGAATGCGTTCCCCCTCCAGCCGGCGTAGAAGGGAGTGCGGATCCTTGTGGGTGTAGACCGCCACCCGCTCTGCGGTCTTCGCCGCCTTGTGGAGGCGATCCGCATCCGGCGAGCCGATCTCGATCCACACCTTGATGCGGCCCGCCGGATCGCGGACGAAGACGGCGGGCTCGTCCCCCTCACAGACCCCCTTCGAGAAGCCGATCCCCTCCTCGTACTCCAGACAATAGGCGAGCACCCGGGTGACGAGGAACTCCTCCGTCTCCGAAGGATGCCGCGCCACCCGCAGGGACAGGTCCTCATAGACCCCGCGGTCGGAGTCCGCGAGGGCGATGTCGAAGGTGTGGAGGGTGGAGGTCAGGGCCATGGCGGGCTCTCGGCCGGGCCTTTCGACCCTATCACCTGAACACCCGGAACCACGTGCCGAACACCTTCTTCACCGTGGGCGTCAGCGCCCCTCGCCGCCACTGGTCCGCGGCTTTCTTCACCGCCTCGCCCTGGGTGGGGTAGGGGTGGATGACGCTCGCGATCTTCTTCAAGCCGATGCCGTGGGTGATGGCGAGGCAGAGCTCGCCGATCATGTCGCCGGCGTGCTCGGCCACCAGGGTGGCGCCGAGGATCTTGCCTTCCTTCGATCCCTTCTCGACGTGGACGCGGAGGAAGCCCTCGTCGGCGCCGTCGAGGATGGCCCGGTCCACGGTGGAGAGGGGGACGGTCACGGTGTCGATCTCGATGCCCTCGCTCATGGGCGTCCTTCTTCGAGAGGCCGACGTGGGCGACCTCGGGGGTGGTGTAGGTGCACCAGGGGACGATGAGGGCGCTGAGGCCTTGGCGCGGCCGAAGAAGAGGGCGTTCTGGATGACGATGCGGGCCTGGGCGTCGGCCATGTGGGTGAACTGGAAGCGGGAGGCCACGTCGCCGCAGGCGAAGATGGCCTTGTTGCTGGTGCGCAGATGGTCGTCTACCTCGACGCCCCGCTTGCCGTGGCGCACGCCGGCGGCCTCCAGACCCAGCCCGTCGACGTTGGCGGCGCGGCCCGTGGCCACCAGGATCTCGTCGGCCGCGACCTCGTGCCGCTCGCCGTCCCGCTCGAAGACCACGACCTTCTCCGCTCCCTGCCGTCGCACCTCGACGGCTTTCATACTTGAATTCGAAGCACACGCCATCGCGGATCATGGCCTGCTGCACGATCTCGGCAGCGTCGGCGTCCTCACGCGGCAGGATATGAGACTCCTGGTTCGAGATGGGTGACCCGGCTGCCGAGGCGGGCGAAGGCCTGGGACAGCTCACAGCCGATGGGACCACCGCCCAGGACCACCAGCCGCGGCGGCAGCTCGGTCAGAGTTGAAGATCGTCTCGTTGGTGCGGAAACCCGCCTCGGCAAGGCCGGGGATGCTCGGCACGGCGGCCCGGGCTCCGGTGGCGATCACGGCGCGGCGGAAGCGCAGGCGCTTGCCGTCCACCTCCACCGTGTCGGGAGAGACGAAACGCCCCTGGCCGAGGAAGACATCGACGCCTAGGCTCTGATAGCGCCGGGCGCTGTCGTGCACGCTGATGCCGGCCCGCAGGCGGCGCATCCGCTCCATGGCGAAGCCGAAATCTCCAGCCTCCTCGGAAACCCTGGGACCGCCGAAGCGCTCGCGGGCTTCGCGGGCCTCCTGCCAGGCGCGGGCCGCGCGGATCACGCCCTTCGAGGGGACGCAGCCCACGTTGAGGCAGTCGCCTCCCATGAGATGCCGCTCGATCAAGGCCACCCGGGCGCCGAGCCCGGCCGAGCCCGAGGCCGAGATCAGCCCGGCCGTGCCGGCGCCGATCACCACCATGTGGTAGCGCTCCTTGGGCTCGGGATTGGTCCAGGACTGCGGATGGACGTTGTCCAGGAGCTGGCGGTTGGCCTCGTCCAGGGGCTCCACGGGGAAGGTGTGGGCCTTCGCGGCTTCAGACATCACGATCCTCCGCGGCGGGCTCGTCGATCTCCTGGCGTAGCGCCTTGCCGGCCAGCCGGGTGACGAAGGTGGTGACGACGATGGTGGCCAGGAGGCCGATCCCCAGGAGGATCCAGGATTCGGCTCCCTTCTGGACTCCGGTGCCGCTCGCCGCCGCGGCGAGGCTGCCCGTCGCCTTGCGGGCCACCGCTCCGTAGTAGACATAGAGCAGTGTGCCCGGCAGCATGGCGATCGACGCCGCGAGGTACTGGAGGAACGAGACCCGGGTCAGTCCCAGAGAGTAGTTGAGGAGATTGAACGGGAAGAAGGGAGAGAGCCGGAGCAGGGCCACGATCTTGAAGCCTTCGCGGCCCACCGCCCGATCCACCGCGGCGAATTTGGGGTTCCCCGCGATCTTGCGCTCGATCGCCCGGCGAGCCACGTAGCGGGCGATCAAAAAGGCGAGGGAGGAGCCGATCGTGGCGCCGATGAAGCTGTAGAGCGTTCCACGGACGAGGCCGAAAATGAAGCCCGCGGCCAGCGTGAGCACCGAGCCCGGCAGGAAGGCCACCGTGGCGATCACATAGCCGAGGATGAAGACGATGGGCCCCCAGGCACCCAACCCCTCGACCCACTCGGCGAACCGGATGACCGGTCCGATCCCCTGCCGGCCCACCAGGATCGCGCCGGCCACGACGACGAGGGCGACGACGATATAGAGGATGAGCCGGGTCTTCGAACGGGGCTGAGCGACGGCAGCGGCGTCGGCCTTGCGGTCCAAGGCATCAGCTCCTCTCTCGCGGGCGCCGTCAGGCTGCGGCCCAGAGAGCCGCCGCGAGCAGCACGCCGCTGATGCCGATGAACATGGCGATCAGCGACGCCGCATTGCCCCAGCCCGTGCCTTCCTTGGCGGTCTTGCCGAGCAGCATCAGCCCGCCGCAGGCCACGATGAGCTGCCCGAAGACGAAGACCCACGTCAGCCCCGAGGGGAACGGCTCGCTCGGCGGCTTCTTGAGCCCCAGGCCGACGTTCGCGGCGATGAGGACCACGCCCAGGACGAGCGCGGCAATGGCAAACCAGTCCCAGGGCTTCGGGCGCGGCAGAGCGATCTTCGGCAGCTTGAAAGACCGCTGCTTCAAGGTCTCTCCCATGTCTCTTCCTCCATTGGTGTCATCAGACCGGCCGAAGGATAGCATAGCCCGGGCGGCTCAGAGCCCCCTACGAAGTGCAACGCAAAATGTGCAGTTCCGTCCAGATTTCCCGATCACCGCGTCAAATTTTGGCTTTGCAAACCGGCCGAGAGGCCGATAGGATGCGCTCGACGTCATTACCGGGGAGGGCACATGACAAGAGAGGAAATCCTCAAGACGGCTGACAAGGAGAACGTCCGGTTCATGCGCCTGCAGTTCACGGACATCCTCGGGGTCATCAAGAACGTCGAGATCCCGCGCTAGCCAGTTCGAGAAGGCCCTGGACGGCGAGATCATGTTCGACGGCTCCTCGATCGAAGGCTTCACCCGGATCGAGGAGTCCGACATGCTCCTCGTTCCGGACCTCGACACCTTCGCGGATCTATCCCTGGGTCAACACCGGACGGCCGAAAGGTCGGCCGCCTGATCTGCGACGTCTACACGCCGGACGGCGAGCCCTTCGCCGGCTGCCCGCGCATGACCTTGAAGCGCAGGTCAAGCGTGCCAAGGCGCTGGGCTACACGCATGGTGGCGGGCCCGGAGGCCGAGTTCTTCCTCTTCCAGACGCGACGCGACGGCGCACCCTCAGTGGACACGCACGACGAGGGCGCGCTACTTCGACCTGACGCCCGTGGACAAGGGCGAGGAGGCCCGGCGCGACATCGTCATCGCCCTCGAGCAGATGGGCTTCGAGGTCGAGGCCGCGCACCACGAGGTGGCGCCGGGCCAGCACGAGATCGACTTCAAGTACGCCGACGCCATCACGACGCGCGGACACGCGTCACGACCTTCCGCTTCGTGGTGAAGAAGGTGGCCATGGACCACGGCCTGCACGCCACGTTCATGCCGAAGCCGATCTTCGGCGTGAACGGCTCAGGGCATGCACGTCCACCAGTCGTTCCTCGACAAGCAAGGGCGACAACGCCTTCTACGACGCCAAGGCCGAGTACCAGCTCTCGCAGGACGGCCCTGAACTACATCGGTGGCATCCTGCGACCACGCCGCGCGGCTTCTCGGCCGTCACCAATCCGCTGGTCAACTCCTACAAGCGGCTGGTGCCGGGCTACGAGGCGCCGGTCAACGTCGCCTGGTCGATGCGGAACCGCTCGCCCGCTGGTGCGCGTCCCGGCCCGGCGCGGCATGGGCACCCGCATGCGAGGTGCGCATGCCCGACCCGTCCTGCAACCCCTACCTGGCCTTCGCCGTGATGCTGGCGTCGGGGCTCGACGGCGTGAAGAGCCGCTGGACCCGGGCGAGCCGGTCAACCGAACATCTTCACGATGAGCGAGCGCGAAAAGCGCCGCCTGCAGATCGACCAGCTCCCGGCCAACCTCTCCGAGGCGCTGGACAGCCTCGAAAAGGACGCCGTCGTCACGCGAAGCGCTCGGCGAGCACATCCTGGCGCACTACCTGCGACGCCAAGCGGCAGGAGTGGGCGGATTACATCTCGCATGTTCATCCTTGGGAGCAGGAGCGGTATTTGGGGGAGTATTAGGGGGACCGAAGCAGCGCGCGATGTTTCTCGCCGGAGCCGGAAGAAGCCGAAAAAGGCTACCGGGGGTAGGGAAGAGCACTGGCTGAAGAGTTCGTCCTTTCCGGATGAGATGCTGGGGTGGCATTGCGTAGGGTCTTCGAGGTAACGTGTTGATGGTGGTGTGAGGTGGGGTGATCGCCCGGCTGGAAAAAGCGCCATCGATTCCGTAGAATAGGGAGGTGACCAAGACTAAGATTGTGGGTGTTGACCTCTTCTGTGGCGCCGGTGGTCTGACCTACGGCCTCCAGAGAGCCGGTATCGAGGTCGTGGCGGGCTTTGACCTTGACCCCGCGTGCGAGTACCCGTACTCGAAGAATTGTCGCGCGAAGTTCGTGCTCGGAGACATCCGTGACGTCACCGGCGCCGGGCTTGCAGCTCTCTATCCTCGCGGCTCAATCCGACTCCTGGCTGGATGCGCGCCATGCCAACCGTTTTCGCCTCACCTGCGCAAGGCGGGCAAGACGAGCGAGAAGGACTGGGCGCTCCTCAAGGAGTTCAGCCGCCTAGTGCATGAGCTCAAGCCTGAGCTGGTGACGATGGAGAACGTCCCCGGGTTGGCGACCAAGCAGGTCTTTCTGGATTTCGTGGCGGCGCTCAAATCGGACGGATACGAAGTGGACTTCCGCTCACTTCATTGCCCGATGTTTGGTATCCCCCAGCATCGTCGGCGGATGGTTCTCGTCGCTTCGAGGATTGGCCGGATTCGGGTTCCCGCCCCGCGGCGCTCGCGGGGCGAGTTCCCGACCGTCCGAAAGGCGATCGGACGTCTACCCGCGCTCAAGGCTGGCGCAACCCATCCCAGGGATCCACTCCATATGTCTCGCGCATTCACCGAGATCAACTTGCGTCGCCTCCAGGTCTCGAAGCCCGGAGGTACATGGAAGGACTGGCCAGCCGAGCTTCGTTCGTCCTGCCACCTGAAGCCGACTGGACGTTCGTACCAGAGCGTCTACGCGCGAATGGAATGGGACGCGCCGGCGCCGACGATCACCACGCAGGCGTACAACTTCGGCACGGGGCGGTTCGGTCACCCCGAGCAGGATCGCGCTCTCACTCTGCGTGAGGCCGCTATACTACAAAGCTTTCCGCGCCACTATGAGTTCGTGAAGCCAGGAAACCCGGTGCGCCTGAAGCATGTCGGGAGGCTCATTGGTAACGCCGTGCCCCCACGCTTGGCCTACTTCATAGGCATCGAGCTTACCCGTGTCGCGAGAAGAGCCCAGTGGCCGCGCCAGGTGATGAGAGCCTAATGATGATCAAGAAGAGAAAACCGAGGCCTACGCAGGCCAAGAAGCAGGAGAAGGTCAAGAAGGCCAAGGCCTTGTACACCATGTCCTTGGACCTCAAGGTTCTGGACCATCTCGGCATCAACCTTTACAGCAATGCTTCGGCTGTTCTCTCAGAAGCAGTCGCCAACTCCTGGGATGCAGATGCTTCTATGGTGGAGATCGACACGGGAGACGACTCGATCGTCATCCAGGACGACGGCGTCGGTATGACCCTGCAGCAGATCAACAAGCGCTTCCTCAACGTCGGCTACGACAAGTGGAAATCGGAAGGAGGCGTGTCGCCAAAGGGGCGCCGATTCATGGGCCGTAAGGGCATTGGCAAGTTGGCGTTGTTCTCCATCGCCAATGTCGTCGAGGTCGATACTCGTCGCGGGTCAGCAGCGAACTGCTTCCGCATGACCGTGAGCGACATCCGGCGCTCGATCGAGCGCGGCGAGCAATACCATCCGAGTCCTCTGCAAAGCTCGCGGAAGAAGACTGGCACGACCATTCGACTCTCGCAACTGAAGAAGCGGCGAACGGCTCAAGGCGAGCAGGCGCTGCGTCGTCGCTTGGCTAGGAGATTCTCCGTCATCGGGTATAAAGACAAGGACGGGAATGCCTTCAACGTCGTCATTGACGGCGTGCCGATCGGACCAGACGACCGCGACGATCTTAGAGCCGTCGAGTTCTTGTGGGAGTTCGGCGATCATCCGAGGATCAACGCCTCGGATGCGCCCGGACTCAAAGCCCGATTCTTCGTCTCGGATTTGGTGGACGAGACACAGCACCCTGAGTGGCGTGTCAATGGCTGGGTCGGAGCTGCTCCACGGCCGAACATCCTCCGAAACAGCGACTCAGGGTCGCTCCACGGGATCGTAGTGCTGGCGCGGGGGCGACTAATCCAAGAGAACATCCTCGATACGCTGGGATTCAGCCGCATCCTCAATAGCTATCTCACCGGCTATGTCGAGGCAGACTTCTTAGACGTAGAGGGAAAGGATGACATCGCTACCAGTGATCGGCAGCGAATCGTGGAGGATGACGAACGTTATGAGCAACTAGTCGTCTTCTTGAGAAAAACTCTGCTGTCGATCTCTGACAAGTGGACCGACCTTCGGAATGAGACGAGGGGGAAAGAAGCACTCCAAACGCATCCGGCCCTTGCTAGCTGGATAGATTCGCTCCCGAGCGGCCAGCGCCAGCCCGCAAAGAAGTTGCTCGGCCTCATCGAGGGAGTCGAACTCGAAGACGAACATCAGCGAGAAGATCTCTTCCGTTCTGGCGTGGTTGCGTTCGAGAGGCTGCGCTTGCGGGAGGCTTCCCACTTGTTGGCAGAGGAGTCAGCACTGACACCGGAGAAACTGCTGCCTTTGCTCTCGGACATGAGTTCTTTGGAAGCCGCACTCTATCGTGACATAGTGAAATCGCACCTCGACGTCCTCAAGGCATTCGAGGGCTTGGTGGATACCGACGCCCGCGAGAGGGTCCTGCAGAAGCACTTGTTCAACAGTCTTTGGTTGTTAGATCCTGGTTGGGAGCGAGCGACCGCCGACCCGCGACTCGAGGAGTCGTTCCTCAAGGAGTTCGAAAAGGCTAGAAACAGGCTGGGCAAAAACGAGAGACAGGCGCGTTTCGACATCCGCTATCGTCGAAATGCAGGTCATCACATCATCGTTGAGTTGAAGAAAGCCAGCCGGGTCATGAAGTTGACGGAACTTCAGGAGCAGGGTGGTCTCTACAAGACGATCCTTAGGAAGTGCCTCGCAGTTCATGGCGATGAAAGCCCACTAATCTCCCTCGTATTCGTCGTTGGCAAACCCTTGGTCCACGTAGGAGTACTTGCGTCGGAAGCCGACTCGATCTTGACCACATTGAACGCGCGTGTCGTGACCTACGAGAAGCTCATAGCTCAGGCCACGAGCGCGTATCAGGACTACTTGGATCGCTCGAAGGAATTCGATCGCATAGTGTCGCTCCTTGAGCAGAGGCCAAACGACGCATCGGATGTCACTCCCACCGACGCCCCCAGCAAGTAGTGACGCAGCTCGCCACCGAATGCGTTCGACCCCGAGGGAGGGCACTCGGGCGGAGTTGGAGCTCCGCAGTCGCCTGTGGTCCCGTGGGCTACGTTTCAGAGTACAGTTCCGAGTCGCCGGACTTCCTCGCCGTCGCATCGACATTGCTTTCACACGAGTCCGGCTGGCTATTTTCGTCGATGGCTGCTTCTGGCATCAATGCCCAGAGCATCGCTCGATGCCCCGAGCGAATGGCGCGTGGTGGAAGGAGAAGCTGGAGCGGAATGTCCTGAGGGATGCCGAGACCACCGAGCGGTTGAAGGCACTCGGTTGGGCGGTATTGCGGATATGGGAGCACGAAGAGCCAGAGATAGCTGCTGACCGGATCGAGGCCGAGTACGTGGCGCGAGCATCTGTGATCGCTTAAGCCGCGCATTTCAGCCCCGCGCGTTCTAGAAGAGGCCTTCTTTTCGTATTCGGATCCGGTGCTTCGGCAACAAAAAAATTCAGGAGTGGACTCTCTCGTGTGCGCGCCATGGCAATGGGGTCCAAGACCAGAGCCAAAAGCTCCGCAGCGGCACTCACAAAAAGCCGAGCCCAACGCTCCAAAGGCGTTCGGCGCTCGCCCACAGACCCCCAACGACGCACGGCGAGCAACAGAGCCCGACTCGCCAAAAGGGTCAGCAAAGACGCATACAAAAAGGCCTCGACAACGTGGCTCTTGCGGCTTGGAATCGATTCGAGTTGATAGCAGCTCTTCAGCTCCCGGAACAGAAGCTCGATCGTCCAGCGTGCAGAGTAGAGCTTGCCGATCTCTTCCGCTTTGATCTCGACCGGCAGATTCGTGATGTACCAATGATACTTCGAGTGGCTCTCATCCCACAGACCAATGATGCGCACGCGCATCGTTGCCTTCCTTCGCCGGCCAGCGTAGCGCCGCTTCTGAAAGCAGATCTCGGCCTCGGCGTCCAGCACCGCCCGACAGAGCCGCGAACGGGCCTGGAGCAGACCCAGTCCTTCCACTGCCACCGCGCGCCCACGATGACGGCGATGAAGCCGCAGCAAGGTCGGATTGGCGTTGTCTTTCAGGCGCGTCAAGAAAAAGCCGCCATGCCGCTCGATGGCGGCAAACAACGAGTAGCGGAAATAGCCCAAATCGAACAGCAGCAGTCGCCCCTTGACCCACTGGCCGGCGCGCAGAACCGGCCCGTCGTGAACCCGCTCGGAGGTGATTTTGACCCGGTGCGGCCCCTTGCCGCGGACATTGAGAACCGTATGCAGCTTCACCGCAGCCAAGGTGTGATTGGTGCGGCAGGCCGGCCAATGAGCCGCCAAGGCATCGTGCAGACGGACGATGGTGGAATCCACGCAGAGGATCTCCCGGATCTCCCCCAGCACTGCCGCCGCCCCTTCGGCGCAGCGGTTCAGCTTCTCCAGTCCCATACTCAACACCTCGCGGAGAAACCGCGTAAAGGCCGGGGTGAAGCGGTTGTAGAACGAACTGGCCGAGATCTTCTCGCCGGTCACCTTCTCGTAAGAACGGCGCAACTCAGCGAAGCTGCGCTCACCGCCGCCGCCCCCCAGCACAACGACCCAGAACAGCTTCACCGGGTCTATTCGGCGGCGGCGCTGCACGGTTCCGGTCTCGTGGGCCAAACGCCGCAGCAGCGCCGCAGGGAACAACCTCGACAAGGCTGTACGTAGGGGGGTAGACTTCCGTCGGGCCATGGGAGCGCCTCCTCTCTGTTCTCCACAAACAAGAGGAAAACACGTAACCATGGCCCTTTGCAAGCACCTCTACTGGCAAAATCAGCCCACTTAAGCGATCACGGATGGTGGCGCGAGGTCAGAAGTTCCTGGCCAGCGATCTGCAGGGTCTTTTGCGGTTGTAGGTCGAAGATTGATAGAGCGGTTCAAGAAATAGCTGAGATCGTTGTGCGACGGGACCGTAGTAACATGTTCCCATGAGCGAGGAGACGTTAGCCGATCCCGCCGCGCCTGAACTTTCGCTCGACGAGTGGTTCACTCTTGCCGAGGACGAGCCGGGCGAGCTCGTGGACGGACGCCTTGAGGAGGAGGAATCGCCGGATTATCTTCACGAGCTCCTGGTCGTGCTCCTCGGGCAGCTTCTCGGTAACTGGCTTTCCCCGCTCGGTGGCTTGGTCGCCGGCTCGAACGCCAAGTTTGTGGTCGGCTCTCGGCGCGGTCGGAAACCCGATCTCACGGTCTACCTGCCGGGCAGCCGCCGGCCTCCGGCGCGCGGCTTGATCCGAGTCCCACCCGATATCGCCATTGAGATCGTGTCGCCCACTCCCCGCGACGGCCGGCGCGACCGGGTCGAGAAGCTGGGGGATTACGCAGCTTTCGCAGTGGCTTGGTACTGGCTCCTCGATCCCCAGTTGCGCAGCCTGGAAATCCTCGAGCTCGACTCCCAGGGCCGATACCTCCACGTCCTGGGGGCCAGCTCCGGCACGCTGGAGAAGATCCCGGGCTGTGAGGGGCTGACGCTCGATCTCGACGCTCTCTGGACGGCGATCGACAGCCTCGAGTGAGTGACTTCCAGTCTGCCCTCACCGTTTCTGCGCCGTCACCAGGTAGTAGCCGAAGTAGCGGCGACCCAGGCCGATCAAAGGCGCGAGCAGGCAGGCGATGATGTGGCCCCAACGTACGCTGTTGAGCTTCTTGCGGCGGAGGAGCAGCTCGCCGGCGAGGAACTTGATCGTCACTCGCGGCACGTGGAGGACGCTCGGCGAGATGTGCCAGGAGATGTCCTCGGTGGCGAGCACGGTGAAGCCGTGTCGCTCCAGGCTGGCGCAGAAGGCGGGGAGGTCGGCGAAGCGCTCGACGGCCCAGTTGCGGGTCATGTAGCCGAGCAGCGTGGCATACCAGCGTGGCAGGCCCACGCTTTTCTTCATGAAGCCGTCGGCGATGACGAGCTTCGCTCCGGGCGCGAGCAGCCGGGAGCACTCCTTGATGAACGGCTCCTTGTCGTCGCCTTCCGCGTGGCAGCAGGCCTCGATGGAGAAGGCCGCCTGGAAGGCTCCGCCGGGCAGGTCGAGGGCCGTGAAGTCGCCGAGGATCCAGTCGACGGTGCCGCGCGCGGGGATCCCCCGGCTGAGCTTCTGCGCCATGGTGAGCTGCCATTCCACTTTGGTGATGGCCGTGATCGCGATGTCGCGCTCCTTGATCAGGGCCCGCGTCGGGGCTCCCAATCCGCAGCCGAGGTCCAGGACCTTCATGCCGTCGCCGAGGTCGAGACGGTGGAAGACCTGCTGGCTCATCTCTTCGAGCATGCCTTCGAGCGCCAGCGGGTTCATGCCCCAGCGGTAGAAGCCGAAGTGCATGTTGAAGTTGCGGCTCCAGGCACGGTAGTCCATGCCCGCCTCGGTGTAGTAGGTCACGAGGTCGACGGGCGCCAGAGCTGCCGTCCCCGGTTTCGGAGCGCTCAAGGTATCCTCATCGCTGATGGCCCGGCTGGATTCTGTCGCATCCCGGGCCTCACGGAAACCCCGCATCGTGCAAGACGCCTGATGTAGACTCCGGGCTCGGCAACGCAGGCATCGACAGGAGAGAGGTCGCCCATGATCCGGCAAGCCTCACGTCTTCGCCTTCAAGTCCTCTTCCAGGTTCTGGTTGTATTGGCCGTCTCAGCGTCCCTCCAGGCGCAGGAGACCGCGGCCCCGGCTCCCATTCCCGCGGAGCAGCACGTCTTCACGCTCGATCGCTTCACCTTCGAGAGCGGCGTCACGGTGCCGAACGTCAAGGTGGCCTACGGCACCTATGGCCATCTGAGCCCGAAGCACGACAACGTCATTCTTCTGCCGTCCCACTACATGGCGGACTTCCATGGTTATGAGTGGCTGATCGGGGCCGGGCGGCGCGCTCGATCCCTCGCAATACTTCCTCGTGGCCACGGAGCTGTTCGGCAACGGGCACTCCTCCTCGCCGAGCAACACGCCGGAGCCGTTCCATGGGCCGCGGTTTCCCGTCGCGACCATCCGGGACAACGTGGAGGCGGTGCACCGGCTGCTGCTCGATCTGGGAATCACGCACGTCCGCGCCATCATCGGCTTCTCGATGGGGGCGGAGCAGGCCTTCCAGTGGGCGGTGAGCTATCCGGACTTCAGCGATCGGATCGTGGCCACGTCCGGCACCGCGAAGTGCTGGCCCCATGGCGTGGTGCGGCTCGAAGGGCAGATCGCGGCGATCACGCTCGATCCCGCGTTCAAGGGCGGCGACTACACGGTGCAGCCCAAGCAGGGGGTGGAGCTCTTCGGTCTGGTCTGGGCCGGATGGCTCTTCTCGCAGGAGTGGTGGCGGCAGGAGCTGTGGAGGAAGATCACGCCGCCGGGCACGACGTTCGAGTCGTTCGTGACCGAGCTGCGGACGAACTTCATTCCCGGCGCCGACGCGAACGACCTGATCCTCCAGGCGCGCACCTGGGAGCGGCACGACGTGGGCACCACGAAGGGGTTCGACGGCAGCGTGGAGAAGGCGCTGGGGTCGATCAAGGTGCCGGTGCTCTACATGCCTTCGGAGACCGACCTCTATTTCCCTCTGAGGACGCGCGCTACGAGGCGCGGTTCATTCCGCATGTCACCCTGACGCCGATTCCTTCGCTCTGGGGGCATCCCGCGGGAGCGGGGTTGGCTCCGGAGGACCGGAAGTTTCTCAATGAGAGGGTAGCGGCGTTTTTGGGCGAGAACGCCGAAGGACCTAAAGGACCGAAAGGACCTCAAGGACAACAAGGACATTAAAAATTGGTTTTTGTCCCTGGAGTCCCTGCTGTCCCTTGGGTCCCTGGCGACACCTGATGCTCCGGCCGCAGCAGGTCGAGCACCGTCTTCACAGGCGCGAAGGTGGCGTCGGGCACTTCCACGAAGACGGTGTTCCAGCCGGCCATGGCGCCGTTCCAGAGGCCGGGGCGCTCCAGGGCTTTCAGGGGGCGGCCTTCGTGGGACTTTTCGGAGATGAAGACGGTCGCGGGGTCGATCGTGCGGTTGAGGTCGTAGGGCCGGCCGTGGCGGTCGCGGAGGCCGCAGGCGATGTCGACCGGGTTGAAGTGGGTGGAGGCTTTGAGGGCAGCCTGCTGCTCGGGAGCGTTGGGATCGATCTGCGAGGTCTCGACGATCTGCGGGGAGATGCCGCCCCCAGGGGACTCCACCCAGAACGGTCCGCCCCCGGGCTCGCCCTGATTGCGCACCACGCCGCAGACGCGCAGGGGCCGGTCCAGGGCCTTCATGAGGAAGCTCCTGCGATGCTTGAGAGAGGTGGTGTGGAAGCCCTCGGGGAGGGGATGGGACAGCTCCGTCGCCAGAAATTCTCCGGCCTCGTGCAGCACGGTTTCGGCGGCCTCGCTCCGCACGCCGTCCAGTGCCTCCAGGCGATCGAGGTGACCGAAGGTGCGCTCCCGCACTGCCAGTAGATGGCCGCCGAGGAGCCGCTTCCAGAGGTGGACCAGAGGCTTGGACGGATCGGTTACCACATTGTCGATGTTCTTGAGCAGGACGATGTCCCAGCCATCGCGGCCGAGCTCGTTCAGGTTCTCGATCAGGGCGCCGTGACCGCCAGGGCGGAAGAGCAGCGAGCCGTCCTCCAGCCGGAACGGGCGGTTCTCGGGATCAACGGCGAGCGTATCGGTCGCGGGCCGCTGGAAGGAGAAGGAGACCTCGAAGCGGCAGTCGAAGCGCTCTTCGAGCTGTGGGCGCACCCGGGCGAGAAGGCGCTCGAATTTTTCTTCGTGATGGGGCGAGACGGTGAAGTGGAGGAGGCAGAGGCCGTCTTCGTCGCGGGCTACGTCCGCAGCCTCCACCAGGTGCTCCTCGAACGCGGTGCGGGTGCCGTCGGGGTAGCGGTGGAAGGGGAGGAGGCCCTTGGGGAGCTGGGCATAGCCGAGACCGAAGTCCTCCAGCAGGTAGCCGAGGACCAGGCGGTGCTCGCCTTGGCGGACCGCGTCGTCGAGGTCGATGCCGTCGCCGGCCATGGCCGCGGCGAGATCTTCGTAGAACGGGAAGCGCGGCAGGTTGTCGAAGAAGGTCTGGACCTCTTTCGGCAGCCCGGCGCCAGGCCGCCTGCCGGGAGGGCTCGTCAGGAACGACAGCAATCCCTGGAACATCCGGGTGGCGGCGCCAGAGGCCGGGACGAATTTTCCCACCCGGCCGCGGCGGGCCGCGGCGTCGAACAGATCGAGGAGGGCGGGGTGCTCGGATTCGGGCAGCGTGCGGATGCCATCCCCGGGCCGGCAGGGGCGCAGCACGCGGGTGTAGGGGGGCGGATTGCGGAACAGCTCGATCTGGCGCCTGGCCTCCTGCGGTGACAGGCCCATGTCGGCCATCTGCCGGAGGTCCCGTGGCGTGAACAGGTCCTCGGACATGGTGGCGGGAATGACCTCAATGACTTCGGAAGGCGCGGAAAGGGAGGTTATTTTTCCCATACCTGGAGCTGGTGCACGATCTCGGCCAGCCGGGGGAAGCTTCTATCTCGATCGTTGAGGAGGGGATCCGGGATGGGCCAGTCGATCTTCAGGTCCGGATCGTTCCAGAGAACGCCGATCTCATCCTCCTTCTTGTAGAAATCGGTGCACTTGTACTGCACGTGGGCGGTCTCGCTCAGCACCACGAAGCCGTGCACGAAGCCGGGCGGCACGTAGAGCTGGTGGTGGTTCTCCGAGGAGAGGACGGCGCTCACCCACTTGCCGAACGTGGGGGACTTGGGCCGGGCGTCCACGGCCACGTCGAAGATCTCGCCCACGATGGCCCGCACCAGCTTGCCCTGGGGTTGATGGAGCTGGGCGTGCAGACCGCGCAGGGTGCCATGCACGGAGAAGGAGTGGTTGTCCTGGACGAAGGGATCGGGGATGCCGCCGTCGCGGTACTTCTGGGCGTGGTAGGTCTCGAGGAAGAAACCACGGGCGTCGCCGTAGACGTCCGGCTTGACGAGAACGATCCCCTCGAGATCCAGAGGGACGAACTCCATGCCTTCAGCTCCTCCCCAATCCGAGCCGCTCGCGGCTGTACTTTCCCGCCTGCACGGCGTCGCACCAGTCCCGGTTCGCGAGGTACCAGCGGACCGTGGCCTGGAGGCCGGAGGCGAAGTCGTGGCGCGGTTCCCAGCCGAGCTCGCCACGGATCTTGGTGTCGTCGATGGCGTAGCGGCGGTCGTGCCCGGGCCGGTCGGCCACGAAGGTCTTGAGATCCCGATAGGGCATCCCGGCCCGCGAGCGCCGGGTTCTCCGCGGCGGGCCGCTCCTCCTCCAGCAGGTCGCAGAGGATGTCCACGATCTGGAGGTTGGTGCGCTCGCTGCGCCCGCCGAGGTTGTATTTCTCGCCCGGCCGGCCGTGGCGGAGGACCGCGAGGATGCCCCGGCAGTGGTCCTCGACGTAGAGCCAGTCGCGGACGTTGCCGCCGTCGCCGTAGATGGGCAGCGGCCGGCCTTCGAGCGGCGTTCAGGATCATCAGCGGGATCAGCTTCTCGGGGAACTGGTAGGGGCCGTAGTTGTTCGAGCAGTTGGTGAGCAGAGCCGGCAGGCCGTAGGTCTCGTGGTAGGCGCGCACCAGGTGGTCGGCCCCGGCCTTGGAGGCGGCGTAGGGGGAGTTGGGGGCGTAGGGCGTCGCTTCCGTGAAGGCGCCGGTGGGCCCCAGGGTGCCGTAGACCTCGTCGGTGGAGACGTGGAGGAAGCGGAAGCGCTCGCGCTCGGCCGCGGGGGCGGCGGCGAGGTGGAGGCGGGCCGCGTCGAGCAGCTCGAAGGCGCCCACCACGTTGGTGCGCACGAAGTCGCGAGGCGTCGTCGATCGAGCGGTCGACGTGGCTCTCGGCCGCGAAGTTGACCACCGCGCTCGGCCGGTGCTCCAGGAAGACCCGCTGCACGGCGGCGCGGTCGGCGACGTCGCCGCGGACGAAGCTCAGGCGCGGGATCTCCCAGGACCTCTTCAGGTTCTCCAGGTTCCCGGCGTAGGTCAGCTTGTCGAGGACGACGACACGCACCGTCGGTCTCGGCGAGGGCGAGCCGCACGAAGTTGCAGCCGATGAACCCGGCGCCGCCGGTGACGAGGATCGTATCCATGGGATTTTGGGCCGCCCCCGGGGTACGGTCGCGGCCGGGGAAGTATAGCGGTATACGCGCGGGGGACCGCGAGCGTCGTAGAATCCCGCGGCCGAATCCGCATCCACTCCCAGGAGGTCCCCGGTTTTGATCCCCAATTTGATCCCCAAGAGGTTTGTGCCGTGACGCCCATCCAGGCCATCATCCTGTCCATCGTCCAGGGCGTCACCGAGTTCCTCCCCATCAGCTCCTCGGGCCATCTGATCCTGGTCCCCTGGTTCCTGGGCTGGCCCGACCAGGGGCTGGCCTTCGACGTGGCCACCAACACGGGGACGCTGCTGGCCATCGTGGCCTACTTCCACCGCGACCTCTGGGACCTGGTGGTGGGCGTCTTCACCGGCCAGCCCCTCTCCGCGGACGGCACGTTCGTGCCCCGCAGGATGGCCCTGAACCTCGTGGTGGGGACCATCCCCGCGGGCCTCGCCGGCCTCGCCTTTCAGCACCTGCTGGAGCACCAGGCCCGCAACCCCCTGCTCATCGCCGGTACGACCTTCTTCTATGGCCTGCTGCTGCTCGTCGCCGACCGCGTGGGCCGCAAGAGCCGGGAGCTGATCGACCTCGGGTGGCGCGACGCCCTCGTCATCGGCATCGCGCAGGCCCTGGCCCTGGTGCCAGGCACTTCGCGTTCGGGGATCACCATCACCGCGGCCCTGCTCCTCGGCTTCACCCGGCCGGGCGCCGCCACCTTCACCTTCCTCTTGAGCGTGCCCATCGGCGTGCTGGCCGCGGCCAAGAAGGCCAAGGACCTGCTGGAGGTGGGAGTCAGCGGCCACGACCTGGCTATGATGGGGATCGGCGTGGTGGTCTCCGCCGTGGTGGGCTATGCCGTGATCGCCTGGCTCCTCTCCTGGCTGCGCCGCCGGAGCCTGACCGTCTTCGTGGCCTACCGGGTGGTGCTGGCGGCCGTAATACTAGCCACGATGGCCACGATGGCCGGGATGGCCACGATGGCCGGGATGGCCGGGATGGCCTTCCGCTAAGAAGATGGAGAATTCATATTGACAAATGCGTATGACTCGGTTAGAGTCCCAAATGCGGGGAGGCAAATCCTCCTCTCATCCCTCCCAAAAAAGGAGCGCACCGCGCTCCTTCTTTTGCTTGCTCGTCCGTGGCTCCTAGCCGCCTAGCAGAGCCTTCTTGAAGTCCTCGCCGGGATCGGGCTTGGGGCCGATCCAGGTGGAGAGGATGGCGTCGGCCGTGGGCTTGCCGGGGAGGGTGCCCTTCACCTTACCGTTGACCTCGACCTGGGTGCCCTCGCCGGGGACGTAGGTCATCACCAGCTCGTTGCCTTCCTTGATGGGCTCCATCCAGCCGCAGAGGGTGGCGAACGCCTTCTTCACCTCGGCCGAGGCGTTGGGGGTGTTGGCCTCCAGCCCGTCGTTCCAGGCGTCGCACATCTGGTCTTTCGAGACGCCATAGAGGAAGTGCATCACCTGCCTCCTCGGGGCGTCGGCGCCGAGGATCTTGGCCGCGGACTTCTCTTTCTGGGAGAGGTAGAGGCCGGCCACGTAGACCTTGATGAAAAATTTCTTGCGCAGGGCGATGCCGTTGAGCACAAGGCTCTGGCCCTTGACCTCGGCCTTGTCGGGGAGGGTGACCCCGGCGAGCGAGGCGGCGCCGGCCGGAGCCAGGGGGGCTACCAGGAGCAGGGAGAGGACGGCGGAGTGTAGAATTCGCATCGGTTCCTCCAACGACGGTTGGCTCGCGGGGAGCATTTGGCGGAGAGTCTAGCCGAATCCGGGGCAACTCCACCCGATTGCCGTCGTATCTGCCCACCATGGCTGACCAGGTCAAAACGGACGCCGAGCTGGTGGCGAGCACGCTCCGGGGCTCCCAGGACGCCTTCCGCGAGCTGGTGGTGCGCTTCGAGCGGCCGGTCTACAGCCTGGTGCTGCGCATGGTCCAGGACCGGGGGACGGCCGAGGACCTGGCGCAGGAGGTCTTCTTCAAAGCCTACCGCCGGCTCGACACCTACGATCCGCAGTGGAAGTTCTCGAGCTGGCTGTTCAAGATCGCGCACAACACCACCATCGACCATCTGCGCCGCAGCGCGCCGGAGACGGTGCCTCTGGAGGGGGCAGACGAGGACCAGGGGGATCTCGCCGCCGTGCTGGCGGACGCTTCGGTGGAGAGCCCCGAGGCGGCGTCCGAGCGGCGGGACCTGGGGCGCGCGCTCGAAGAGGCCATCGCCCGGCTGCGGCCCGAGTACCGTGAGGCCGTGCTCATGTTCTACGCTCATGGCGCCTCGTACCAGGAGATCTGCGAGGTCACCGGGTTGCCACTGGGCACGGTGAAGACCAACCTCCACCGGGCCCGCAAGGAGCTCGCCCAGTTCATGACCGCCCGCGGCTGGGGTCGTGAAACCGGGGGGACTCCGGTCTCGTAGGGCCGGTCAGAGGAGAATGACGGAATGCGACCCTCCCACCACGAAGCTCTGGATCGCTGGCTCGCCGCCGAGCGGGACGACCAGTTCGACGATGCGGACGCCGCGCTGCGCGAGATGTTCGAGGCCCTGCCTCTCTTCGCGCCGCCGGCCGGCTTCGCCGACCGGGTGCTCGCCCGGACCGGGCTGCCGATGCGGCAGATGGCCAGGATGCAGGAGATCGCGACGCGGAGCGTCTTTGCCGCGCGCGCTCTGCGGCTGGTCCTGGTGCTCAGCCTGATCGCCACCGCTCTCGGCGCGATCTGGCTGCCGCCGACTCTGCACGCCCTTGCCCGGCTGTGGAGCCTGAGCGACGTGGTGCAGCTCGGGATGTGGGCGGTGGCCGCGGGCAGCCGCGCGTTGGCCACGGTCCTGCGCTTCGGCGACTGGGTCTTCTCGCTCGGCCGGGCTCTGGCCGAGCCGCTGATGGCGCCGCGGGTGATGGCGACCGTGACGGTCTCCCTGCTCGTCTCGGGCCTCGCCTTCCGCTTTCTCCGCGACCAAATCTCTGGTGAGAGGAGCTGGAACCATGTTCACCCCGTTTGATGGACAAATTGATGGAAAAAGATCCCCTGGCAGGAGATTCCTCCAGGTTGCCTTCGTTGCCTTAGGCCTCGGGCTGTCCGTGGCCACCGGGCTCGCCGTTGCCGCGCCCCAATCCCCGACCCCTCCCGCCTCGGCCGAGGAGCGGTCGAGCCTGCGGCAAGCCCTCGAGAGCCGCTATGAAGTGCTGCCCGTGCGCGACGGCATCGCGCTCAAGCCCCGCCAGCCCCGGGCGGGCATTCGTACCATCGAGGTGACGGCCGACGGCGTGGCCGTCAATGGCGAGCGGGTGAGCGCCCGCACGCTGCGCGACTGGCTCGGTGCCGACGCCGACTCCATCCTGCGCCTGCAGGGCCTGAGCTCCGCCGAGCAGCGGCAGATCTTCGGTCTCGAGGGGAGTGCCGCGCCGGCGACGACGCCTGCCGCCCCCGAGACGACCCCCGAGGCGACGACCGGCGAGACCGAGGTCTCCGAGGAGCCCGCGCAGGCCGAGACGTCGGTGACGGCCGAACCCGCGGAGCGCTTTGTGGACCGGCACGGCGCCGGCAGCCGGGTCAACGTCGGCGGCAGCGTGACGGTCGAGAAGGACGAGGTCGCCCAGGACGCGGTGGCCGTCGGCGGCTCGGTCACGGTCGAGGGTGAGGTGGAAGGCGACGTCAGCGCGGTCGGTGGCGCCGCCCGCATCAACGGCAAGGTGGGGGGCGAGGTGGTGTCGGTGGGCAACAGCGTCTTCCTGGGACCCCACGCCGAGGTGGACGGCGACGTCACCAGCGTCGGCGGCCGGATCCACCGCGAGCCCGGGGCCAAGATCCACGGCGGGACCCATGAGGTGGGGATCCTGCCGTTCGGCCGGGGTCTGCACTTCCGCCACGACTGGGACGACTGGCCGTTCTGGGGCGGCATGTCGGAGGTGATGGGCAGCGTGATGCACATGGTGCTCCTGGTCCTCCTCGTCTGCCTGATGCTGCTCGTGGCCCGCGTGCCCCTGGAGCGAGTGGACCGGCAGCTCGTGACCCAGCCCTGGAAGTCCGCGGCCGTCGGCCTCGCCGGGGTGGTCTTCTTCTGGCCGCTGGTGGCGGCGGTGACCATCCTCCTGGCCATCACCATCATCGGCTGCGCGCTGTTCCTGCTCTATCCGTTCCTGTTCCTCTACCTGGGGCTGCTGGCCCTCCTCGGCTACGCGGCGGTCGCCTACCGGTTGGGACGGATTATCGAGGCCCGTTTCAACCGCCGCTTCGGCAGCCCCTACGTGGTGGCCATCGTGGGCGTGCTGGCGATCCAGGTCTGGTCCGTGCTCGGCAACATGCTGGACGCGCTGCCCGGACCCTTCGGCTTCCTGGTGGGGATGTTCGGGTTCCTGGTGCAGGCGGTGGCCTGGATCGTGGGCATCGGCGCGATCATCCTGGCCCGCTTCGGCTTGGCGCCGGGCTACTGGCCGCAGCGGGGAGCGCCGGCCCCGGTTCCACCCGCCCCTGAGGACCGGCTGGTCGAGCCCCTCCCCCTGTCCGAGGCGGAGACTCAGCCGCCCGCGGAGTGGACCGAGCCGGGGCAGTGATTGGATACGATGGATTCTGATCAGGACGGCTCGCCGGCGGGTCCGGCGAGCCGTTCGGCCAAGCGGGTGAAGCGGGCCCGCACCCGGCGGTTCCCCACCGCGATCCTGAGCGCCCTCTCCTCTCCCACCAGGATGGCCAGCCGCTTCGCCCGCGTGAGCGCGGTGTAGAGGAGGTTTCGCTGCAGCATTACGTAGTGGGCGGAGTGGAGGGGGATCACCACGCACGGGTATTCGCTCCCCTGCGACTTGTGGATGGAGCAGGCGTAGGCGAGCACCAGCTCGTCGAGCGAGCCGTGGTCATAGACCACCTCCCGGCCGTCGAGAGTCACGGTCACGAGCTGATCGACCTCGTCGATGGCCGTGATCCGCCCGATGTCGCCGTTGAAGACCGCGAGATCGTAATTGTTCCGCACCTGCATCACCTTGTCCCCCACGCGCAGGGTCTGGCCGCCGCGGGTCACCTGCGCCCCTTCGGGGTTCAGCAGCTCGTGCAGCACGGCGTTGAGGCTCTCGGTGCCCAGGGGGCCGCGGTTCATGGGCGTGAGCACCTGGATCTGCTCCACGGGATCGAAGCCGAACTTCGCCGGGATGCGCCGGGAGACGAGCTGGGCGATGGTCTCCACCAGCTCCTCCGGCTGCGGACGCTCGAAGAAGAAGAAGTCGCCGTCGCTGTCGACCGACTCCAGGATGGGCATCATCCCCTGATTGACCCGGTGGGCGTTGACCACGATCAGGCTGCGCTCGGCCTGGCGGAAGATCTCGGTGAGACGCACCACCTCGACCGCGCCCGAGCGGATGAGGTCGGCGAGCACCCGGCCGGGCCCCACCGAAGGGAGCTGGTCCACGTCCCCCACCAGGATCAGGCGGCCGTGGTCCGGCACGGCCCGCAGCACGTGGTGGGCGAGCACGGTGTCGAGCATCGAAGCCTCGTCCACGATCAGCAGGTCGCCGGAGAGCGGGTGCTCACGGTTGCGCTCGAACTGGCGGGTGGTGGGGTTGAGCTCCAGCAGGCGGTGGAGGGTCGTGGCCTCGGCGCCCGTGGCCTCGGACAGGCGTTTGGCGGCGCGGCCGGTGGGAGCGGCGAGGAGCACCTTCTGTTCTTTCTTCTCCAGGATCTTCACCAGTCCCTGCACCAGGGTGGTCTTGCCCGTGCCCGGTCCGCCGGTGATCACCAGCACCTTGCGGGTGAGGCCGGCGCGAATGGCCTGCCGCTGCTGGCGGGCGAGCTCGATCCGTTCCCCCTTCTCGAACCAGTCGAGGGCGCGGTCGACGTCGATCTCCAGCGGCAGCGGCGGCTGGATGAGGAGGGCCCGGATGCGGTCCGCGACGCTCGACTCGGCCGTATAGAGAGACTTCAGGAACACCCCCTTCTCTTCGGGGGAAGTCAGGTCCTGAAGGACGATCTGCTCGTTCCCGGCCAGAGCCGTGATCGCCTGCTCCACCAGGGCGACCGGCGCTCCCAGGAGCTTCTCGGCCTCTTCGAGCAGAGTCTTCTGCGGCAGGTAGACGTGCCCGCGGTCCGCGCCCTGACCGAGGAGGTAGAGGGAGCCGGCCTCCATGCGCTGGGGCGCCGTGGGCGGGATGCCGAGGGCGGAGGCGATCTTGTCCGCGGTCTTGAAGCCGATGCCGTAGATGTCGGTCGCGAGGCGGTAGGGGTTCTCCCGCACCATCTCCGTGGCGCGGGAACCGTAGACCTTGTAGATCTTGATCGCGTGGTGGGTGGAGACGCCATGGGACTGGAGGAAGACCATCACCTCCTTGACCTCCCGCTGCTCGACCCAAGCGCGGAGGATGTCGCGGCTGCGCTTGGGACCGATCCCCTCGACCTCCACCAGCCGCTCTGGCTGGTGCTCGATCACGTCCAGGGTTTCGAGGCCGAAGGCCGCCACCAGCCGCGCGGCCATGACCTTGCCGATGCCGCGGATCAGTCCCGAGCCCAAGTACTTCTCGATGCCCATCACCGTGGCCGGCGCCACCGTGGCGTAGGTGGCCACCCGGAACTGCTTGCCGTACTTGGGGTCGTTGATCCAGGCGCCCGTCAGCCGCAGGTTCTCCCCGGGCTGCACCCCCAGGAGATTCCCCACAGCCGTAATCAAATCACGCTGACCCGTGACGGCGACGCGCGCCACGGTCCAGGCGTTCTCCTCGTTGCTGAAGACGATCCGCTCCAGCACCCCTTCGAGGGTGGTCGCGGACGCGGTGGGCTTGGGTTCGAAGGGGAGGGTCATCTCTTCTAGGAACCTCAGTCTATGACAGGTCGCCCCAACTGTGCCAAAATGACTCGCCCATGTCCGACAAGCCCCTCATCCTCGTCATCGACGACGAGACCGGCTCCCGCGAATCCATGGCCATCGCTCTCGAGAAGGCGGGTCTTGCCGTGCGCACGTTCGACGACGCGCGGAAGGCCCTGGAATTCCTGGACGAGAACGACAACGTCCGCCTCGCCGTCTGCGACCTGCGGATGCCCGGCATGGACGGGCTCGCGTTTCTCACGAGGTGCGGGAGCGCAAGCTCGACCTCGCCGTCATCCTGGTCACCGCCTACGGCTCCATCGAGTCGGCGGTCGAGGCGATGCGGGTGGGCGCCGACGACTACCTCACCAAGCCCGTCGACCTCTACGAGCTGCGCAAGCGGCGTGCTCGAACCTGCTCGAGAAGCGAGCAGCTCAAGGAGGAGGTCTCCGAGCCTGCGCGAGCAGCTCGACAAGCGCTACGGCTTCGAGAGCATCATCGGCCACTCGGCGCCGATGGAGCGCCTCTTCGAGCAGATGCGGCTGGTGGCGCCGCACCGCGCTCGACCGTCCTCATCATCGGCGAGAGCGGCACCGGCAAGGAGCTGGTGGCCCGCGCCGCTCCACCGGCGCGAGCCCGCGGCGCGACGAGCCGCTTCGTGGCCATCAACTGCGGCGCCATCCCGAGCGACCTCCTGGAGAGCGAGCTGTTCGGCCACGAGCGCGGCGCGTTCACCGGCGCCGATCGCGCGCAAGATCGGCAAGTTCGAGCTGGCCGACGGCGGCACGCTGTTCCTCGACGAGATCGGCGAGCTCTGCCCCGAGCTGCAGGCCAAGCTCCTGCGCGTGCTCGAGGAGCGGCGAGATCGAGCGCGTCGGCGGCAGCGAAGCTGATCAACGGTCGACGTCCGGGTCATCGCCGCCACCAACCGCGACCTCGAGCAGCGAGGTGCGCCGACGGGCGCTTCCGCGAGGACCTCTACTACCGGCTCAACGTCGTGACGCTCGCGCATCCCGCCGCTGCGCGAGCGGCCCGAGGACATCCCGCTGCTCGCCGAGCACTTCCTCGCGCGGCTTCTGCCAGGAGCACGGCAAGCCGCCGAAGCGGCTCAGCGCCGGAGGCGCTGGCAGCGCTGTCGCGCTACGCCTGGCCGGGCAACGTGCGCGAGCTGCAGCAACGTGCATCGAGCGGCCGTGGTCTTCAGCCGGGCGACGGAGATCACCGCCGACGACCTGCCGATCGAGGTGCGGGAGTCTGCGACCCTCTCCACCACGGCTCGGCCGTCCAGCCGGTGGCGGGCAGCCGCGCACCATGGCCGAGCATCGAGCGCCAGGCGATCCTCGAGACGCTGGACCGCACCGGCGGCCAC
This sequence comes from Thermoanaerobaculaceae bacterium, assembly GCA_963712665.1. GTDB lineage: Bacteria > Acidobacteriota > Thermoanaerobaculia > Multivoradales > UBA5704 > DATARR01. Next base: position 306,911 of record CAVQIV010000005.1, read on the forward strand.
CGTGCCAAGGCCGCGGACCTCCTGGGCATCGGCCTGCGGACGCTGCAGCGCAAGCTCAAGGAGTACAAAGATGAAGGTTACATTACTTGAAGATTGAGGAGGGGACATGGAGCTTCACACCGCAGTGATGATCCACAACGGGATCATGGGGATGAAGGGGCAGCGAGGCGTCTGCTGCAGGTCAGCCCGGACGGCTACTACGAGATCAACTGCACCTTCGGCGAGCGGGTGCACCGCACGCTGCTGCCGATCGACGGCACGGTGCTCATCAGCCTCGAGCCGGAGGATCCCACCCGCATCGACCAGGAGATCGAGCGCTGATGGCCGCGAAGGCGGCACGGGAGGGTGCGAAGCTGTCCGTCAACGTGGACCACGTCGCGACGCTGCGGCAGGCCGCAAGACCCGGTACCCCGATCCGGTGGAGGCGGCGAAGATCGCCGAGGACGCTGGGGCCTCGGGGATCACGGTCCACCTCCGGGTGGACCGCCGTCACATCCAGGACACGGACGTGGAGCGCCTGCGGGGGAGCGTCCGCGGCAAGCTCAACCTGGAGATGTCCACCGCCGAAGACATGGTGAAGGTCGCCCTGCGGGTCAAGCCGCACCAGGTGACCCTGGTGCCGGAGCGCCCTGAGGAGGTGACCACGGAAGGGGGGCTCAACCTCATCCTCTACGGCCGGCGGATCGCTGACATCGCGGCCCGCCTGACGGGCGAGGGGATCGCCGTCTCCCTGTTCATCGATCCGGACCTGCGGCAGATCCAGGCCCTCGCCGGCCTGTCGCAGCAGGGGGTCAGCGGCTTCGAGATCAACACCGACGCCTATACGCGAGCCACGGACGCGGCGGCGGCCGGAGCGGAGCTCGAGCAGATCGCCGGAGCGGTGGAGCAGGGGAGGGCTGCGGGATTCCGTGCCTACGCCGGTCACGGCCTGAACACGGACAACGTCGGCGCCATCGCCGCGCTCCCCGGCATCGAGGAGCTGAAC
>CAVQIV010000006.1:0-13549 GCA_963712665.1 Thermoanaerobaculaceae bacterium
GCCGGCGACACGCCGCGCTATCTGCAGGAGATCGACGTGGTGGCGAGCGTCCCCACCCAGGAGGACCGGGGGATTCAGCCGCTCATCGAGAGCGGCGAGCTGGCTTCGCTCGACTGGTCCGGCGTGAAGATGGTGGAGGAGGACTGGCGGCCGGCCGGCGACGGCACCTTCATCCGGCAGCGTTTCTATCGCTCGGCGCGATGGATGGAACGGCCGAGCCTCTTCCGGGTCGTGCCCACCAATGACGCGGGCCGGCCGGTCGGCGCCCCTCTCCTCGCCCACGCCGGAGAGGACGATCGCCTCGGCTCCTCGGACGATGCTTTCGTGCGCCGCTTCGTGGCGCGGCAGAGCGCTTTCGGTTCCCGGGCCCAGGGGGACTGCACGGGCGCGAAGTTCGTGGCTCAGGGGCTGGTGCAACTGCGCGGCGCGCTCAAAGCTGCACAGCGCGCGCATACGATTCCGCGCGAGGCCACGAAGCTCTCCCTTTGGTGGTCCGGCGGCCCGGCGTGGGGCACGGTTGAGACATACCATGCCACGCCCACGGACTTCCCCTACGGATATGGTTTCCAACCCGCGCTCGAAGTGATCAATCCTCCGGCCAATCACAGCTACGACCGGGGAGACCGTGCGCTTCCGCGTCACGTTCCGCGACGGCGCCGGCCCAGCATCTGCACCCGGAAGGGTCGCTGCCGACCTATCGGCCAGTTCCTGCGTGGCGAGGTGGCGAGCGGCCTGCGCTATTACAACGGCTTTGCCCTGTTCCCCACGACCTACTATGCCCTGAAGCATCGCGAAGGGTTGATGGCCGTCTCGCTCCTGGGCCCGCTCGACCGCGTGAAGACTGCGCAGACCACCGTGGCTTTGAATGAATTCGGCGCTGGGCAGTCCACGTTTGCCTCGCCCGCGGCGGATGGTTTAGCCATTCTCTTCGCCGACATTCCGCCCAACCCAATCGTGTTCGGCGGCGACCCTGCCGACGATGACACGCCGTCTCGGACGTCGTTTCGATCACCATCCCACGGGACGCGCTGGCCGGGACGTACGTGGCGGCGCTCAAGGCCCGGAGGGAATGGGGAGGCGAAGCGCTCAACCGCGCGGTGACCCTGGAGATTCAAGTGGGGACCGCGACTCCGACGCCCTTCGTGGCCAAGACCGGTCCGTGCAACACCTGTCACACCGGCCCCTCCAGCCTGCCGAATCGCCTGCATGGCCTGGGGGATCGCCGCGCGTGCTTTGCCTGCCATTCGCCGCTGGCTTTCGAGCCCGATGCGGCGATCGACATCCGGGTGCACATGGTCCACGATCGCTCGGACCGGTTCGCAGCCATGGGAAAAATCACCCACTGTGCGCTCTGCCATCTGACACCGCCAACGGGTCTGGCGCGTGGGCTCCTCAGTCATTCAGCGATTCAGCGGTAAATACGCACTAAGAAAGGGATTTTCATGAGCTATAGCAGCGAAGCGGCTGCCTTGCGAGAGGCGCTGGGATGTCCGATCCACAACAAGGTCCTGCACAAAGAGGTGGGGCGAGGCGAGCTTGATTACGAAGTGTACGTGCGCACGCGCGAGCTGCTCGCGCTGCAGATCCCCGCGGACGAGCTGGTCGTGCCCGACGAGCTCCTGTTCCTGGTGATGCATCAGACCCAGGAGCTGTGGCTCAAGTGCGCGGCGTTCGAGGCCACGAACCTGGTGGAGCACCTCGATGGGGACGCGCTGTTCCCGGCCCTGGAGGCCCTCGACCGCGTCGTCCACGTCGTGCAGATCCTTCGTGATCAGATCCGCGTGCTGGGCACGCTGTCGCCGTCGCGGTTCCAGGTCATCCGGCGCAGCATCGGCAACGGCAGCGGCCTCGAGTCGCCCGGCTACAACCAGCTCCTCACCGCGGCGAACGCGGCCGAGGGGGCGCTCGATCGCCTGATCGCGCGCCGCAACACGATGCTGCTCGACGTCTATGAAAACCCGGAGGACCATCCGGACCTGCACCGCATCGCCGAGCGCTTCATCGACTGGGACAGCTCGTTCCAGACTTGGCTCGTCGAGCACTTCATGCTCGTGAGACGCACCCTGGGGATCGACAAGAGCGTGCGCGCGCTCGACGGTTTCCCGACCGTGGCGCTCGGCGGGAGGATGACGAAACCTCTGTTCGCCGAGCTGTGGAACGTGCGCGTCGAGATGACCCGCACCTGGTCGCGCGAGGGTGGCTACGCTCCGGGCGAGCAACGCACGTCGTACGCCGAGCCGGTCTGCCGGCACGCGGCCGGGGGATGACGTGCTGGCGCTGGCGAAGGCGAGGGCGGCCCGCGCCGAGTTCCCTCTGCTCGAAACGTGCGTATACCTGAACAGCAACTCGACCGGCGCCGTCCCGCAAGGAGCGAAGGCGGCGCTCAACGAATACTGGCGCACCGTTGAAAGATGGCGTGACGAGGCGTGGAGCCAGTGGTGGGATGATCTGCACGCCTACGCGAACGAGCTCGCGGCCCTGATCCACGCGCCGGCCGGCTCCGTGGTGTGCGACGCGAACGTCTCGACGCTGTTCTCGCGCGTGATGAGCTGTTTCGATTTCGATCGGGAACGGCCCCGCGTCGTGACCAGCGACCGCGAGTTCCCCTCGCTCCCGCACATCCTCCGCGCCTTCGAGCGCTATGGAGCCGAGCCGGTGATCGTGCCGTCGCGAAACCGAGTGGAAATCGACGTGGAGCGGCTGGTGAGCGAGATCGACGAGCGCACGCAGCTCGTGTGCGTCTCGCACGCCACCTTCGAGACCGGAGCGCTCCTCGACATCGCGCCGATCATTCGCCGGGCCCACGAGGTCGGTGCGCTCGTCGCGCTCGATGCCTACCAGTCCGTAGGAGTCGTTCCGCTCGACGTCACGGCAAGCGGCGTGGATTTCGTGCTCGGCGGTGCCCACAAATGGCTGTGCGGCTCCTGCGAGAGCGCCTTCCTTTACATCCGCCCCGCGCTGCTTCCACAACTCCGCCCGGCGGCCACCGGCTGGATCGCTTCCGCCGATCCCATGTCCTTTGCACCCCCAACCGGCTGGGCCGCCGACGCGCGGCGCTTCGCAGGCGGCACACCGGCCGTGCTGCCGGCGCTGTTCTCGCGCCCGGGCCTTGCCATCATCCGCGAGATCGGAGTGAACGCGATCCGCCGTCAATCGCTGGCGCAGACCGACTACATCATCGACCGCGCCGACCAGGCCGGGCTCGTGGTGGTCACCCCGCGTCCGCACGAAAAGAGGGGAGGGATCGTGGCCCTGCGTTTCCCCGACGACGAAGCCGTGGCCCGCAACCTCATCGCGAGCGGCTTCGTGTGCAGCTACCGCAACGGCCTCCGCATCGCGCCCCATTTCTACAACACCGCCGAGGAGATTGATCTCTTCATGGACGAGCTCGTGTACCGCGTCCGGAGGGCTGCCGCATGAAGGCGATGAACGCAAGGTCTCTGCTCGCCCTGCTGTTCAACGCTGACAAGGCCCTCGACCTGTTGCAGACCGCGAGAGACCTCGGACTCCTCGCCCAACTCGACGCCGGCCCCGTCACCCTCCAAACGCTCGCCGACTCCGTGGGAGCGCGTCCGCTCCGCCTCTACAAATTCCTCGACGGCCTCGAAAGCCTGGGTCTCGTTGAGCGCCGGCAGACATCGGACGACCTTCTCACCACCGAATACATCTCCAAAGAGCCGCTCGTCCCGGCGGTGGAGGCCGTGCTCGGCGAGCACTCCATCGAGCGAGACCGAGACAAGTATCCCTGGCGCGAAATCCACGGCCGGCTCAGAGAAGTCCTCACTGGAGATCTCGACGCAAGATTCTCCTGGCCGCCGGAGACCGAAGAAGACGTGCGAGGCTTCGAACAGAGCATGGCCGCAGGCTGTGGCCCAATCCTAGAGTCGCTGGTGACCGCTCGCAACGAGATCTTCAACTCTCACCACCGCTGGCTGGACGTCGGTGGGGGAGACGGCACCGTCGCCGAAACCCTGCTCAAAGCGGCGCCGCACCTCACCTGCGACGTTTTCAATCTTCCATCCGTGGCCCCCCTCGTCGAAGAACGATCCCGCACCGCCGGCCTTACAAGCCGTCTCGGCTTCGTGGGAGGAGACTTCCTGGCCGAGCCGCTCCCCAAAGGCTACGACGTCCTCTCCTTCGTCCGCGTCCTGCACGACTGGCCCGCCGACATATCCCGCACCCTCCTCGAAAAAGCCCAACAAGCCCTCCCCCCAGGAGGCCGAGCTCGTCATCTGCGAGGAGTTTCGCACCCGCAACCGCCTCGCCATCCAATTCTTCTGGACCTACTTCCTCACCGGCGTCGACGCCTGCACCAGCCGTCTGCGCGAGGTGGAGTGGTACACCGAGGCCCTCGCCGCGCTCGGCTTTGTTGATATTCGTGTGATCCCCGGCCCCTTCGACGTGGTGGTGGCGACGCGGCAGTGAGGGCTTTCCCTTTCGCCGGACGTTTCTTGGGGGCAGGTTCCCGCCCTTCTTGGGCGGCGAGTGGAAAGGAGAGTCTCGGATGAAGATCGCGCAGAGCTTGGAAACGGTGACGCGTCGCCGCCTGCTACAGGTCGTAGGGGCCGGCGGGCTGGGGTGGCTGGCCCTGGGGGCGCGTCCGGGGAAGGCGCACGAGGACGGCCGGCACCGGGAGCCGGAGATCAAGACCCGGTTGACGGAGAGCTTCGGTCTGAGGCACCCGTTCGTGGGCGCCGGCATGGGGTTCGTGGCCCTGCCGGAGCTGGTGGCCGCCGTCTCGGAGGCTGGCGGACTGGGCGTCCTCGGTGTGGCGCCGGAGCCGCCGCCGGTGTTCGCCGAACGCCTCACGCAGATCCGCGCCCTCACCAGCCGGCCTTTCGGCGTGGACTTCTTCCTCGCCACCTCGCCGACCCTGGGGCCGACCACGGTCGACGCCCGCATCGACATCGCAGCGGCGGCGAAGGTGGACCTCGTCGTCTTCCACTTCGGCATCCCCGCCGCTGCCTGGGTGGCGTCGCTCAAAGCCGCGGGTTGTGCCATCTGGGTGCAGGTCCCCTCGGTCGAGCAGGCGCGGGCTGCGCTGGCCGCCGGCGCGGACGGGCTGGTGGTCCAGGGCAAGGAAGCCGGTGGGCACAACCACAGCACGACGCCGCTCCATCACCTGCTGCGGGACGTGCGCGACAAGGTGGGGGAGGGCGTCTTGCTGTTGGCCGCCGGGGGGATCGCCACCGGGGCCGACGTGGTGGCCGCCCTGGCCCACGGGGCGGACGGCGTCTGGGTGGGGACGCGCCTCGTCGCCTCCACCGAGGCCTACGCGAACCCGGAATGGAAACGCCGCATCGTCAAGGCCAAGAGCCACGACACGGTGATCACGACCCTGTTCGGCCCGGAGTTGCCCTGCCAGCCCTACCGGGTGCTGCGCAACCCGGCCATTGACGCCAACATCGCCCGGGAGAACGAGATCTGCGCTCTGCCCCCCACGGGCGCTCCGATCGGAACCACACTGCTGTTCCCGGGCACGTCGTTCGCGACGCCGGGAGTGCCCATGCCGCCCTTCAGCGCCTTGCCGCCGACGCCCGACACCACGGGCAACTTCGACGCCATGGGACTGCCGACGGGAGAAGGAGCCCACCACATCCGCGACATCAAGCCCGCGGCGCGGATCATCGCCGAGATGATGGCCGAAGCGCGGTCGCTCCTCACCAAGAGCTTGGGACACGTCGCCGCCGGGTGAGACGAAGCGTCGCTCACCGGTCCAGCGCCTCATCGGAGGGAGGGAAAGAGGAGCCCAGCCTCGAAGAGGCGACAGAGTAGAGCCTGGTGGCGTAAGCCCCAGGAATGGGAATCCACCACAACCCTCAAAGCCCCGAGGGGGCGGCAGGAGAACGGATCACCAAGGTCTGCTGCCGGCCTTTCAGGGCTTGGGAGCGGATTGAGGGCTTCGTTTCCTGGGGCTTACGCCGCCAGTCTATATCCTGTCGCCCCTGGGGGCTGAGGAAGAACTGGACCGGTTACGTTATTCTGTGACGAACTTTATAGCCTCTCCCCGAAGGCTACGACGTCCTCTCCTTCGTCGTCCTGCATGACTGGCCCGCCGACATATCTCGTACCCTCCTCGAAAAAGCCAAACAAGCGCTACCCCAGGCGGCCGGCTCGTCATCTGCGAGGAGTTCCGCACCCGCGACCGCCTCGCCATCCAATTCTTCTGTACCTACTTCCTCACCGGAGTCGACGCCTGCACCGCCGTCTGCCGAGGTGGGGTGGTACAACGAAGCGCTTGCTGCGCTGGGCTTCATTGACATCTCTGTGATCCCCGGCCCATTCGACGTCGTCGTCGCGACGCAGGCATCGACCGAGCACCGCAGGCGACGGCGAGTGATTCAGGGTCTTGAAATTCCTCTCACCCTTGTCTCCAATTTCGGGGTCTAATAAGTTAGCCACCCTTGGGTGGTTGGCGGAAAAAGCGGTTCCGGCTCCGTGATACTGGAGAGTTGGATGGAATCAGCCGAGGATATGCAGGTGGCTCGACATCACGCGCCGCGGCCTGGGATGAATCGGATGTGTCTTGGCAGACAAGGCGCGTGGAGGAGGGCAAAGCATTGCCAGCCCGGGATTTTGGCGGAACGCGCTCTTGCGGTGGGCTCCGGAAAAGGCTGGCACCCGGCTCGGCCGTTTCGGATAAAATCGCTTAAGTAAGGAGGGCTCAATGATGATCCGTACCTACACAGCGGCGGCCCGCCTCGTGGTTTGGTGTCTGAGCGCCACTCTTGCCGGGGCCGGAGCCTTGTTGGCGGAAGAAGGAATTCTTTCACTCCACGTCACCGACATCAGGGATCATCCTGTCAAGGGAGTAGTCTTATCTCCAGGAGGCGACGGCGCCGTTTCATCAGGTACCGACCGGAGCGGGCGTACACGACTCCGGCTGGCACCCGCCACCCGACCGGGTGCCTGGGTCTCGCTCGTTGTGGTGCCATCCAAGGCTGGGCCGGATTGGACCTTCATCAGCCCTTGGCACCGGCGGGTCATGGTGCCATCATTCGCCAACGAGTCGGAGAACTTCGTCTCCATCATCCTTGCCCGGAAATCCGACCTGGAGCTTCTGACCAACCCCAAAGCAGCCTTGGCCATGGCGGCTCGAGTGCTCGAGCAACTCAGGCCCCGGGCCGAGGGCGAGGAAATCTCAGAGGAGGAGCGCCGGACCATCCTCGCCGACCTGGCAGCCTCCTTCGGCTTGACACCCAAAGACGTGGATCAGGCCATCCGCACCTGGGGATCCCGGACGAAGGACCCCTACGAGCTCGGCATCGCAGCCCTTTATGAACAAAACTTTTCAGTGGCTGAGGAGCAGCTCTCCGCCTCTCTTGCGCTGCGGGAGAAGGAGCTGCAGAAATCGCTATCGGGAGTGGCAGAGAACGCCTCGTTTCTTGGTCAGGCGCGCTTCGAGCAGGGGCGCTACCGGGAAGCTGCGGCGGCCTACCAGAGGGCGGTCGAGATCTGGCGGGATCACGCGGAGGTCCTGGACGGCCTGGGCATGTCCCTGCTATATGCCGGGGACGCCAAGGCCGCGGAGGCGCCTTTGCGGGAGGCGCTGGCCTTGCGGGAGACGACTCTGGGCCTTGAGCATCCAGATACTATCGCCAGTCTGAGCCACACGGGTCTCCTCGCTCAGGAACTTGGGCGGTATGAGGAGGCGGAAGTACTCCACCGCCGGGCTGCGGATGCCGCCGAAAAAAATGCCGCGGTCGGCGACCGGCTGCGAGCCACTTTGTTCAACGACTTGGCGAGCCTGTACTTTAGCCAGAGCCGTTTCGCCGAGGCCGAGTCACTCTTCGCTCGCAGCCTGATCTTTATGGAGCGGGCGCACGGCCCCGATCACCCGGAGGTCGCCACGACCCTCAGCAACCTGGCGGTCACCTACAGTTCCCAGGGCCGGTTAGCCGAGGCCGAGCGACCGCTACGGCGGGCCCTCGTCATCCTGGAAAAAACCCGAGGTGCCAGCCACCCCGATACCGTCACGTGCCTCGGCAATCTCGCCTCGAACGAGTACAGCCAGGGTCGCTACGCCGAGGCGGAAGAGCTGTTCCGGCGCGTCCTCGAGGCAAGCGAGAAGACTCTCGGCCCTGATCATCCTGACCTGGCGAGAGCCCTCGAAAATCTGGCCTTCGTGCTCAGCACCCGGGGGAAGTACGACGAGGGCGAGACCCTGGCCCGGCGTGCCCTGACCCTGCGCGAGAGAGTCCAGGGAGCCAACCACCCTTCCGTCGCCTTGTCTCTTGGGACCTTGGCCCAGATCTTTTACGACCAGGGTCGGTATGCGGAGGCCGAGCTGCCCTTACGGCGGGCTCTCAATCTGCAGGAGAAGGCTTTGGGAATGGACAACCCCGATCTTGCCCGGCTCCTCTTCAACCTGGCAACCGTATACGACAGACTCGATCGCCACGCCGAGGCGGTGCCTCTATTCGAGCGCGCCGTCCCGATGTATGAGAAGACCTTCGGAGCCGAGCATCCCGAGATGGCTACGGTGCTGAACAATTTGGCGGAAAGCTACCTCCGGCAGGGAGCCTTCGAACTGGCGGAGCCCCTAGCCCGACGTGCCCTCGAGATTCGAGAAAAGGTCCTGGGGCCTGACCATCCCGATGTCGCTTTCAGCCTCAACACTCTGGCCGAACTCTACCGCACCGGCCCCGACCCAGCTCAGGCCGAGCCGCTCTACCTCCGGGCTCTGGCGATCATAGAAAAGACTCTCGACCCAAAGCACAAAGGCGGCGACAAGATACGCCACAACTATATTCTCTTTCTACGCTCCCAGGGGCGAGACGCCGAAGCGAACGCCCTGGAGGCACGAAGTAAGACCACGGCCAGTGGCGCAAGGGCGACGAAGCCGCCCGGCGAGTAGGTTTTCCGGGCGGCGAGCCCTGCAACGGTTCATGGCTTATCGAGGATGAGGTTGGCGGGGAAGGTGCCCGCCGGGTGGAACTGGGTGACGGGCTCGTAGCCGGCCTTTTCTGCATGGAGTTGCACCTGCTGGCCGTCTGCCGCGTGAACGGGCAGGACGAACTGCCCAGCAGACCCGGTGCTTATCGCTTCGCCTTCGTGTCCGACGATGCTCACCCGCACCCCTTCCAGAGCATTCCCCGCCTCGTCGAGGACGATGCCCCGAACGGTGATGGATGGATTGGCCGCGAGACGCACCATCACCGACGGCGCGAGGTCGGCCCCCAACCGCACTTCGCCCGAGCCGGAGAGGAAGGCCGACTCCTTGGATGCATGAACGGTGACCCGGCCGTCCGCGGGGAGCTTCGAGATGGGAATATCGAACTCCCAGCCGCCGGCCACCTGCTTGGGCTCGCCACCCACGGAAGTCCAAACCCTGGCGTCCTCGACCGGGCTCCCTTCGGGACTAAGTAGGAGCACCCTCAGGCGGACCAAGTCGGCTGACTCCACTGGCGACCAGGGACTCAGCCACCAGACGAGAACCAGGACGAATGCTGCAGCCCCGCCAGAGCTCTTGACCGCCAGTCGCCCCAGAGCACCCTTTCCTCCCCGGATCGCCACGCCCGATTCACCGGTGAGGAAGTAGGCAAAAAGTCCCGCCAAGAGTGCCGAGACCACGGCCAGGATGCGTTGCTTGAAAACCGGCAGCGTCGACGGCGCGAAGGCGAACACCGCGAGAAGAAACGCCACGAATAAACTGCCGAAGATCCACGTCGCCAGCGACCGGCTCTGAGCTTGGCTCAACGGCCAATGCTGCGAAGAGGCGCGACGCCGTAACGGCGGAGCTTCCGGAACATCCCGTACCGGAAACAGTTCGCCATCCGGCCTCTGCAGGAAGACCACCGGAATGCTCCATTCGAAGCCCTCTCTATTCACGGAATGCATCTCCTGGCGCCCCTCCGCCACCGCGACGTCCACCGGATCTTTGGTGGCAAGTCGGTTGTAGAAGGTCTGACTGAAGGCGATCGATGCGTTGTCGCTCACCGGCAGCCGCATGGCAACGACCGCTGGTACACCTGCCAGGATCAGTGCCTGGGCCACTCCAGCGAATGGATCGCCTCCGTCCTCCCCCTGGTCACCGGCACGGGCCGATTCGCACGTGTTCAGAACCACCAGCCTGAGTGTAGGAAAGTCTACGAGTTTTTGGATCAAGTCCTCTCCGCAGACTGGGTCCGCGGTGCCGTCGTGCGTCTCGAAATAGAGAACACCTGCGCCACCCGCGAAGCCGCCGTGCCCCATGAAATGGAGTACGTGGATCTCCTGGCGGCGGAACGCCTCGCGCAGCCCTGCCAATGTCGGGGACTCCACTTCGGTCACCTCCACTCCCTCGACCTTCTTGAGGGCTTCCCGAAGGTTTTTCCGCTCGCGCTCCAGATTCAAAGGAGTGAGGCCCGACGGGCTGGCCGCCACCAGGAGAACGCGCAGGAGCTCCGGCCGGGACACAGCCTTCAGGGTCTGCGGCACACTCAGATGGCGGACGATCGGCTGACGGTGACTCAGGCCCAGGTATTGACGAGTTTCGGGGCGGCGCAGAAGCTCCCAGGGGAGCTCCTGGAGCTTGGCGAGGGCTGGTTCACGGGGGTCGAGAGAGATCTTGATCCGCAGACCGAGATCTGCGTCGCGCGCGAGGATTCCCAGGCTCCGCTCGTAGAGATCCCGCACCTCTCCCTGAAACAGGACGTTGAAGAGTACTTCTCCGATCCGGTCAGGGGTCCTTTCGTGCTCTTGGTCGTCAGCGGTAAGATACAGTTCCCTCTGTGTCGTTCTCCGGGCAGCGGCGGCACGTGCCCCGGCCAGGTCGATAGGAAAAGGCGGATGGAAGGGCGCACGCCCCTCTCCCGCTGGTGACTGGACCTGGACCTCGAATCTGCCCCCCGAAGAGGAGGCGATCCGGATCAGGAAGTCCTCGTAGCGCAAGGAAACCTCCCCCGATTTCTCTGAACAGCTTGAACCAGGATCTTCTCCATTATAAGAAAGAGCCTCGGTGGCTAGAGAGCAGGAACACCTGCCTCGCCCTTACCCTAGCGGACCGGTGGCCTTGGCCTGGAAGACGGCGGTCGACGCTGTTCTGCGCCCCGATCCCCGAAACCATCTCGAGGCTGCACCTGCTGTAGGACAAGTCTACTCCAGGAGGCTCAGTTGGCATCTGTGGCGGCGGTGACGGCGCGGGTTGCGAGTTGCCAATCTCATCCAGTGCCCACGATCCTTATCGGATGGTGGCCTACTACATGGAGCTCCAGAAGGAGCATCCGGAGAAGTTGGTGCGGGCGCCTCACTCAGAGGTCGTGGGTAAGGGCAAGGGCGAGTAGCGCGACACCAGGTAGAGGAGCCAAAGGCTGCCAGCCCACCACAGAATTATCGTCCCAGGGCTCCATCACCGAAACCTGTGCCTGGCCCCTTGGACCAGGTAACTCTCGACGCGGGTGGCCGGCCCCGTTCGGCCCAACGGGCCGGGAGAAGAGAGCCCAGGGCTTCTGAGGCCGAAGGCCGATGCCCTGGGCGGGGTGGAGGGATGACAAAGCGTTGCGGCCTGAAAGGCAGCGAGAGCTTTTCATCCCACGCGTTGTCGAGCCGGGTTCTCGCGACCTTTCAGGCCGCAACGAGGGTGTGTGCCCTTTTTCCCAGGGCATCGGCCTTCGGCCTCAGATGCCCTGGGCTCCCGGCCCGTTGGGCCGATGGGTAGATCGGCGAAAAACGGAGCATGCCGGCACCTCTACCTGCGCCTCGCCTACGCCTCAGCAGCGGCACACGTTGGTGACACAGGTGCCGTGCACCGCGCCAAAGACGCACTGAGAATCGCTGTTGCAGAACCTCTGCTGTGGGCAGCGCCCTCCCGTCCCTCCACCGCCGCCACCGGGGAACGTGTACTGGCAGACGTTCGAGACGCAGACCGCGCTCGACGCGCTGGGGCAATTCGTCTGGCACTGCTGGTCGGTGGAGCAGAACGACTGCGGGCAAACGGCGGCCTGTTGCATTGCGGGCGGCCCGGCGGTCAACCCGCACGTGGGGTCCTGAGCACGAGCGGAAAGCAAGGGCACGGCGAGGACGGCAAGCAGGAAACCGAGCGCAACGACGAAACGCTGTCTCATCAGTCAGATCCTCCTTGGGACGAAGCGCATCAGGATGCATAATAGCACCGAGATTCATCCGTGATCGCTTAAGTGGGCTGATTTTGCCAGTAGAGGTGCTTGCAAAGGGCCATGGTTACGTGTTTTCCTCTTGTTTGTGGAGAACAGAGAGGAGGCGCTCCCATGGCCCGACGGAAGTCTACCCCCCTACGTACAGCCTTGTCGAGGTTGTTCCCTGCGGCGCTGCTGCGGCGTTTGGCCCACGAGACCGGAACCGTGCAGCGCCGCCGCCGAATAGACCCGGTGAAGCTGTTCTGGGTCGTTGTGCTGGGGGGCGGCGGCGGTGAGCGCAGCTTCGCTGAGTTGCGCCGTTCTTACGAGAAGGTGACCGGCGAGAAGATCTCGGCCAGTTCGTTCTACAACCGCTTCACCCCGGCCTTTACGCGGTTTCTCCGCGAGGTGTTGAGTATGGGACTGGAGAAGCTGAACCGCTGCGCCGAAGGGGCGGCGGCAGTGCTGGGGGAGATCCGGGAGATCCTCTGCGTGGATTCCACCATCGTCCGTCTGCACGATGCCTTGGCGGCTCATTGGCCGGCCTGCCGCACCAATCACACCTTGGCTGCGGTGAAGCTGCATACGGTTCTCAATGTCCGCGGCAAGGGGCCGCACCGGGTCAAAATCACCTCCGAGCGGGTTCACGACGGGCCGGTTCTGCGCGCCGGCCAGTGGGTCAAGGGGCGACTGCTGCTGTTCGATTTGGGCTATTTCCGCTACTCGTTGTTTGCCGCCATCGAGCGGCATGGCGGCTTTTTCTTGACGCGCCTGAAAGACAACGCCAATCCGACCTTGCTGCGGCTTCATCGCCGTCATCGTGGGCGCGCGGTGGCAGTGGAAGGACTGGGTCTGCTCCAGGCCCGTTCGCGGCTCTGTCGGGCGGTGCTGGACGCCGAGGCCGAGATCTGCTTTCAGAAGCGGCGCTACGCTGGCCGGCGAAGGAAGGCAACGATGCGCGTGCGCATCATTGGTCTGTGGGATGAGAGCCACTCGAAGTATCATTGGTACATCACGAATCTGCCGGTCGAGATCAAAGCGGAAGAGATCGGCAAGCTCTACTCTGCACGCTGGACGATCGAGCTTCTGTTCCGGGAGCTGAAGAGCTGCTATCAACTCGAATCGATTCCAAGCCGCAAGAGCCACGTTGTCGAGGCCTTTTTGTATGCGTCTTTGCTGACCCTTTTGGCGAGTCGGGCTCTGTTGCTCGCCGTGCGTCGTTGGGGGTCTGTGGGCGAGCGCCGAACGCCTTTGGAGCGTTGGGCTCGGCTTTTTGTGAGTGCCGCTGCGGAGCTTTTGGCTCTGGTCTTGGACCCCATTGCCATGGCGCGCACACGAGAGAGTCCACTCCTGAATTTTTTTGTTGCCGAAGCACCGGATCCGAATACGAAAAGAAGGCCTCTTCTAGAACGCGCGGGGCTGAAATGCGCGGCTTAAGCGATCACAGATGCACCGAGATTCAGGCTGCCTGTTCC
>CAVQIV010000007.1:0-199129 GCA_963712665.1 Thermoanaerobaculaceae bacterium
GCAAGGTCGAGATCGCGGTGCAGAAGGGCGGCGCCTTCGCCATCGTCTGAAGCGGATACCGGCGCCACCGCGCCCGCGGCCCCGGTCGCGGGCCAGGCCCTCCCCTCCTCCCCCCACCCGGCGGGCGATGAGGTGACGGGCGCTACCGTGACCTTCAATCCCGCGGTCGTCCTCCCCACCCAGACGAGCCTCGCGACCGTGGCCTACACGCTGGCCGGCGCGCCGCCTCCGTCCGGGCTGCCGCTGACGCTGGTGATCGAGGAGAAGCTCACCCTGCTCGACGGCTCGCTCAAGCGCGAGGCCCCGTATCGGGCCGACCTCGTGGTCTACCGTACGACGGCAGGCGTCTCCCGCTCGCGCTTCCGGCTGCGTCCGTCCATGACTGCGGCCGAGGAGCCGCTGTCCCTCGGCACCGAGGACGTGACGGTCGCCACCTACGGCGGCGAGACCGTGCGCGGCGACGTCATCGGTCCCAATGGCGGCACCGCGGCCTCGGCCGAGGGCGATCTCGTCGAGATCCCCGCCGGCGCTTTCGGCGATCCCACGGCCGTCACCCTGGCGCGGCGCGCGGCGTCCGACCTGCCGGTCGCGATCCCTGCCGGCGCCGAGCTCCTGGGCGTCGTCTCCCTCGACCTCGGGGGCCGCACCGCCGGCGCCGATCTGTCTCTGAAGTGGGCCGCGGACCCGGCACCCGCCGCCGGCGACACGGGCCTTCTCCTGGCTCTTACCGATATTGGCGGGGGGTTCGGACCGTTCCTGCGCCCCGTGGCTCTCCTCGAGCCCTCCGGCGGGACCTGGGCCACGGTGGCCATCGACCGCGCCGACCTCCCCTGGCCGGGCGTGCGCACGGGCGGCCTCTACGCCTTCGTGCGCCTCACGGTCCCCGTGGGCTTCCTGCGCGGCCGGGTGCTCGACGTCTCGGGCACGGCCCTCTCCGGGGCGCCGGTGCGCGGCGCCGGCCTCGGCTGGGTGCAGGTGAGCGACGGCGCGGGCCGCTACGTGTTCCCGGCACCCGTGGGCTCCGTCAACGTGAGCGCCGAGAACCGCGCCACGGGCAACGCCGTCACCGCCACGGCCGAGGTGCCCGCGGCCGGCGCCAAGGTCGATCTCGACCTCGCGCTCGCCATCATCGGCCCGGCCGTCCAATCCTCCACCCCGGCCGACGGCGCGGTGGACGTGCCGCCCGGGGTCAATCCCGTCCTCACCTTCAGCGAGCCCGTGTCGCGGACCTCGCTCGCCTCGGGCATCGAGCTGGTACGGGTTGGCGGTGATCCCGTACCGATCTCCTTCGAGGGCCAGGGCTCCCTGGTGCGGGTCGTCCCGGGCACGACGCTCACGCCCGGCGCCGACTACGAGCTGCGAGTGGGCTTCGGCGTGCGCGACCTGCAGGGCAACCCCCTGACCTCGCCGGTCGCCATCCACTTCACCACCCTGCGCATCCTGCTCAACGCGGACATCGATCCCAGCCGCATCCACGTGGTGGCGCCCGACGCTGAGAGCCGGGCCCACGTCGTGGGCTTGGCCGGCGCCGTGCCGGCCCATGCCACCGTCTACGTCGAGAACACGACGAGCGCGGCGCGCACCACGACGATCCAGGCCGAGCAGGACGGCAGCTTCCAGATGGACGTCGAGGCGACGATCAAGGACGAGCTCCTGCTGCACGTGCTCGGCAACAGCAACGAGGACGTGGTCCTCACCCTGACGCCGTTCCGCACCGCCGACCTCCACGGCGCCTACATCGGCCCCCTGGGCGGGAAGTTCCAGATTCCCGAGGGGCTCATCGTCACCGTGCCGGCGGGCGCCTTCAAGTCCACCACCCTGGTCAAGGCCGTGCCGCAGGCCGTCTCCTCCATCACCCAGGCCCCGCCGGCCACGGGCTTCCAGGCGGTCTACGCCTTCAAGCTCGACATCGGCGGCGCCCGCGCCTACAAGGGCCTCAGGGTGAGCGTGCCGGCACCGGCGGGAGCCAATCCCAACGCCACCTACCTGCTGTCGCGCTCCTTGAGCTACTTCGGCGAGCCCAAATGGCAGCTCGACGACCTGGGCGCCCTGAGAAACGGCCGCATCACCAGCGAGGACGATCCCGCGACCAGCCAGTTGGTGGCCGCGCGCGTCGCCGCGGATTCGAAGAAAGCCTTGGCGCAGGACTTGGCGCCCAAGACCCTGCAGATCAACCCGCGCGAGTTCCTGCCCGGCATGTACTCGCCCAAGCGCGATCCGCTCTACGTGTGGTGGAGCACGGTCGATCCGCTCGACTACTTGATCTTCCCCTTCGGACCGCTCGCCCACTTCGGCATCGGCTTCGGAGGGGGTGACTTCGCCTACGTGGTGACGGTGGATGCGGCCCTCGCTCGCATCCTGCCCGAGAAGATCACCGTGCCCTCGAAGCTCGGCCGCAAGTTCCCCATCCAGGTGCGCGACCTGGACACGGGCCAGGAGCTGTTCCACGGCGAGATCGACGGGCCCCAGGGCACCGATCACGTGATCGAGCTGCCGCCCGACACCTTCGGCGACAAGGAGCCGCCGTTCCCCGTGAGCGGCTCGCCCATCCGCTTCTATCCCGTCGCCGTGGGCGCTCCCGAGGACAAGGAGATCGCGCCGGGCATCAAGCTCAAGTACGACGGCGATACCCTGAAGATCACGGGCGAAGCCGGCTCCACCCATCCCGGCGCGCAGATCCGCCTGCACGGCGCCGACGTCTACACCACCAGCGCCGGCGAGGGCCAGGCCGACGCCGGCAGCTTCTCCATCGAGCGCATCGCGCCCGAGACCGGCAAGCGCTACATCCTCGTCATCGGCGCCGAGATCGGCACCGACGAGAGCCTGGAGATCGGCTTCTCCGAGGCCCTCAAGAAGGACTTCCCGGGCATCGAGGTCCACCTCGTGGGCGGCGACGCGGCCGCCATCCCCCTCAACGTCAACGAGGTGCTGAGCCGCGAGGTGGTGCGCCTGTCTCCGAAGGTGGCCTGGACCGCGGGCCAGACCTACGAGTTGCGCCTCACCAGCTCGCTCGCCGACGACGCCGGCAACACCTGGGACGAGTCGCTCAACATCCAGTTCAAGATCCAGAAGAGCCGGGCCTTGGACGGCTTCGCGCCGCTGACGACGGGCCGCGACCTGGCCCGGTTGGGAAGCCTCCTCTTCGTGGCCGCGGACACCCAGGGCATCGCCGTGCTCGACGCGAGCGATCCGGCGCACTTGAAGGGCAAGCCCGAGGCGAACCCGTTCTTCCCCTACCCGCTGCGCACCGCCGTGCGCGGCGTGGCCGTCGATCCCCACGGCCGCCTGTTCACCACCGGCGGCGGCGACGCCGGCCTACCGGGCGTGATGCGCATCTACGACCCTCTGCGGCTCGACTTCCTGGCTCTCGCCAGCGATCCCGAGAATCCCGAGTTGCGGGGCGCCTGGTTCATGGGCGCCACCGTCATCTCGAACTCCACGACCGGCGACTTCAACCTGCCGGGCGGCACGCCGCGCAAGATGGCCGTGCTCTCGAACGACGAGAAGAAAGAGTGGCGGGTCGGGGGGCCGCCGCCGGGCAGCTTCATCGTCTCCCCCAACCCGGTGCCCGAGGGCACCGGCGAGTTCATGCTCACCGTCACGGGCACCAACGGCAAACCGTTCCTGCCCGTGACCCTGCGCAACCTCACCGCCGGCCGCTTCGTGCGCAAGGACGCGAGCCTCACCGGCAACTACACCCTGAGCCTGCTGGTGCGGCGCGGGGACAAGCTCGAGGTCCTCCGCAACCAGGACTGCCTCGTCTACACCGTCGTGACCGGCTCCGGCCTCGCCGTGGTGGACGGCAACACCGTCTACAAGGAGCGGGTCCTGGGGCCCAACCGCACGGTGTCCGACGTGCTCAACTTCTTCGTCGGCGGCCCCTCGGCCGGCGGCGTGCGCATGGCCTCGATCCTCGACGTAGGCCTGCTCACCGGCGACGAGACCTATCCCCTGGTCGTCCCCACCGCCCACCAGTTCGAGGGCTACGTGGGGCTGGCCGCGCCCCCCTTCGCGCCCACGGCCTTGAAGGTGCTCCTGGCCGATCCGCTGATCGCCTCCTCGCGCGTCACCGGCATGGAAGTGCTGGAAGACTTCCAGTTCGACGCCAACAACGACGGCAAGCTCACCGACGACGATCCCAAGAACGACTATCTCCTCTTCGGCACGGTCGACGCGGGCGTCCTCATCTACGACGTCACCAACCGCGCCGCCCTGGTGCGCAAGGCGCAGATCCGCGTCCCCGGCCAGGTGAGCAGCATCGCCGTCGATCGCGAGCGGCGCAAGGTCTACGCCGCCGGCTTCGGCAGCGGCCTCTACGTGGTGGACCTCCCCATCCGCCTGGTGGACAGCCTCGTGGACGTCAACGGCGACGGCACCGACGACCGCGTGCTGGAGACCGTGCCCCTGACCGGCACCTCGCGGCAGATGGCCCTGGCCGTGCCCGAGCTCGGCATCGTCTACACCGGCGGCGACGGCCCGGGCTTGAAGGCCGTGGCCGCCGGCGGTCCGCGGCTCACGGCCGTGATCCCCAATGCCAAGGAAGGCGGCTGGCGGCAGATCGTCCGCCTGGCCCCCTTCGGCGTGCCCACGGCCAAGGCCGACCCGGACGACGAGGAGTCGCTCGACCTGACGGGCTCGTTCCGCGTGCTCGCCGACCTGCCGGGCTCGCTCGGCGGCGAGATCCGCATGGACGTCGTGGGCCTCGGCCCCTCGGGCAAGGCCATGTTCGGCGCCGGCAAGGCCGACCGCATCGCCGACCTGCCGCAGACCGAGCTCAAGGACGACGACGGCGTCCGCTTCGTCCGCCAGTCGGGCAATCCGGCGGACCCGGGCTACAACACCTACCTTTCCGAAGAGATCGCCGTCCTCGCCGACCTGCGCGCCTCGCGCAAGTACCAGCGGACGGACAAGGAGAAGGAGCAGAAAAACTGCGTTCGCTGCGATCTCGACCAGGCCAAGGTGAGCGACGACGCGCGCGAGCTGCTCTCCGGCTACACGGTGGCCGTGCGCTTCCCGGAAGGGCTGCGCGACAAGCTCAAGGACCTCTACACCGGCCTGCGGCTCGACGCCGCGGAGATCGAGATCGCGAGCACTCCGTGGGAGACGAGCCCGGCCCTGCGCCAGGAGCCGGCGATCGGTGCCTCGACCGGCACCGGCGACGCCGTGCCCGGCACGCTCCTCCACTCCGGCGAGATCACCCGCACCGAGACCGACCTCTTCTTGAGGGGCGTGGGCTTCGACTTCGCATTCGCCCGTACCTACCGCAGCCAGACCGTGGGCAGCGGCCCCCTGGGTCCGGGTTGGGATCACGTCTATGACCAGCGGCTGCGCGAGCTGCCCAACCGTGACGTCGAGTTTTACGACGGCCGCGGCCGGCGCGACCTGTTCGTCTATCAGAAAGATGGCGACGAAGAGAAGTACGTGGCGGCCACGGGCTTCTTCGTCGAGCTCAAGCGCACGGCCGCCGGCTGGGTGATGAAGGATGCGCCGCGCCAGATCCGCCGCTTCGACCGCTTCGGCCGGCTGATCGCTTTCGCCGATCCGCTGCGCGTCAAGGAGGACAACGACGAGAAGGGCACCGAGCTGCGCTTCGAGTACGACGTCACGGGCCGGCTCATCAAGGTGTACGCTCACGAGCGCGAGATCCGCCTCGGCTATGACGACAAGGGGCGCCTGGAGCGCGTCATCGACTCGACCGACCGCGAGGTCCACTACGAATACGACGACGACGGCCGCCTGACTGCCGTGACCTCGCCGAAGATCACCACCGGCCAGTCGCAATTCCCCAACGGCCTCACCACCCACTACGACTACGAAGAGGCGAGCGGAGGCTTGGCAGCGGCGCTCAACAAGCGCGACAACCTGTCATCGATCACCGATCCCAAAGGCCAGAAGTGGCTGGAATTCACCTACACCGACGCCGACCAGGACGGCCGCAGCGACGAGGTCACCTCCGAGAAGTTGGGCGAGGCCTCGGTGCAGCTCGAGTACACCTTCTCCGACGGCGGCACCGAGACCGCCGTCACCGACCGCCGTGGCCACCGTTCCACCTACAGTCACAATTCCGCCGGCCAGGTTACACGCCACGAGGACCAGGGCGGCTTCGCCACCACCTTCGACGCCGACGATGAAGGCATCACCACCACCGAGACCTCGCCCCGCGGCCGTAAGGTGATCCGCGAGACCGACCCGGTGGGCGTCGACAACCGGCGCGCCCGCGGCAACATCACCCGCGAGACCATCACCCCCGGCGAAGGCGGCGACAACGGCAGCGGCGACGCCCTCGTCACCCTCGCCGAGCACGACGACGGCGAAGACGGCACCAACAAGGTTTCGGTCACGACCGACGCCCGCAACGTGGCCACCCGCCAGGACCTCGACGACGGCGGCTTGGCCAAAGCGATCGTCGAAGCGGACGGCACCGAAGCCCAGGCCACCACGCAGTTCGAGTACAACGACTTCGGCCAGCCGACCCGGATCACCAACCCCAACGGGCACGTGGCCACCTATGAGTACTTCTCCGACGGCGAGAAGAAGGGCTATCTGCAGAGCATGACCATGGGCGACGGCCTGCTGGTCACGCGCTACGACGTCGACTCCCGGGGCAACGTAACGGAGGTCACCGACCCGAGCGGCGTCAAGCACGAGTACCTTTACAACGAGGTCGGCTGGCTGGTCGAGGAGCGGTCTGCGACCACGGGCTCGAACGACGGCGCGCCCGCACTCAACTACGTCAATGAGTACCTTTACGACGAGAACGGCAACGTCACCGAGATTCGTCGCCCCTTCGGCGAGGACGGCAGCCCGGCTTCGACGACCGTCCAGTATGACCTGCTGAACCAGCCGACCACGATCACGCAGCAGATCGCAGGCGCCTCGGGCGCCGGGACCGCGGTCGGGACGCGCGAATACGACGAGAACCAGAACGTCAGGAAGGTCACCGGCCCCGACGGCCAGGTGACCGAGATGACCTACGACGAGCGCAACCTCATGACGGAGCGCCGGCGCAGCGGCGGCGACGTCACGATTACCGAGACCTTCCAGTACAACGGCGACCGCCAGTTGGAGGTGATGACCGACGGCCGCGGCCACGCCTGGACCACGACCTACGACGGCTACGGCCGGGTCAAGGAGAAGAAGGACCCCAACGGCAACGTCTCCCGCGTTCAGTACGACGCGAGCGGCAACGCCACGGTCACGGAATCTCTCGATTCGAGAGACGTGATCTTGGCGCGCACCACGACTACCTATGACGAGCTCAACCGGCCGAAGAGCCAAACCCATTTGCTGAGCGACGGCACCGCGAGCCGCGAGGTCACCTCCACCCGCGACTACGACGCGGTGGGCAACCTGAAGACCGCGACCAATCCGCTCGGGCGTACCACGTCCTATCAATACGACGCCTCCGAGCGCCTCACGGAGCTGACCGACCCGGCCGGGAACCACAGCGTCCGCACCCTCGACGGCTCCGGCAACACGACCACGCTGACCTCGAACGAGGTCGGCGTCGTCAGCGCCACGGTCGTGGAGACGGCGCGGTACGACGCCTTGAGCCGCATAATCGAATCGCGCGACGGCGCGGGCAACGCCACCTCCTACGCCTACGACGCCCACGGCAACCTGCTGCGGGAGATCGATCCTGAAGGACATCTCACTGTCCACACCTGGGATTCGCAGGACCACGAGACCAGCCTCACGCGACCGGGCGGCATCTCCCTCTCCCGCACCTACGATGCGAGCGGTCGTCTGACGTCGTTGAAGGACGCTCTTGGCAACACCACGAGCTGGTCCTACGACGGGCTCGACCAGATGACCAACGTCACCTACCCGGACGGCACCAGCGAAAGCTATGGCCACGATGCCGTCGGCAATGTCACGAGTTACACGGACCCGCGCGGCGTCAGGGTCACTCAGGAGTACGACCCGGGCAACCGGCTCATCCAACGCACGATCGGCCTGGCACCCGGCGTCCAAGGCCCCACCGTCGAGACCTTCGGCTACGACGGGTTGGACCGGATGACCTCCGGTAATTCGGGCGGCAACATTTCCATCTACCACTACGACTCGCTGTCGCGCCTGACGGACGAGTCGACCAACGGCCGGCAGGTGCTCTACACCTACGACGACGACGGCTCCATGACCGGAATCACCTATCCCTCGGGCGCCCACGTGTCGGTCACTCCGGACGCCCTCGGCCGGCCAGGGTCGATCCAACAGACCACCGGCGGCAGCGGCTCCGTGACCTACGGCTATCGCGGCCAGTCGCTGGTGGCCCAGAAGACGCTCGGCACGATCCTTGGCACCATGACATTCGACGGCGCCCGCCGGCCGACCGCGATCTCCTTCACGGCCGGCGACCGGAAGGTCTATGGCGAGGAGATCGGCTGGAGCCCGCGCAGCCTGAAGACCAAGGTCACCCGGCCGGATCTCAACGGCGCCGGCATGAGCTACCAGCACGACGAGGCGGGCCGTGTGACCGAGGCCAACCGGGTCCACGCGACCAATCCCTCTGAAGGACGCCACGGGCAGCTCTTCGGGCTTCCCGACAGCTTCCACTTCACCTTCGACACCGCCGACAACCTGCTGTCGCGCTCTTCGGAGCAGGATTGCGAGACCGACCAGATCGGCCTGCCGCTCGATGGCTCCGGCCGCAACCGGCCGGCGTCCGTGGGGGGCGAGTCCCTGGAATGGGATGCCGCAGGAAACCTGATCCGCAAGGGCAGCCAGCACCTGTTCTACGACTTCAAGAACCGCCTCGTCCGGGTCACCGACCCCACCGGCGAGGTCGCCTCCTACGACTACGACGTCGCAGACCGGAGGATTGAGCGACGCGTCGGCGGCACCGAATTCGTGACGGTCTGGTCCGGCTGGCAGCCCATCGAGGAGTACAAGAACGGGAGCCTCTGGAGCCGGCGCACCTACGGCCTCGGTCTCGACGAGATCGTCAACCTCCAGATGGACCTCGACGGCAACGGCACACTGGAGAGTGAATACCTGCCGTTCTACGACCAGGCGGGCAACCTGGTGCTCGTCACCGACCACGACGGCCGGCCCATCGAGCGCTACGAGTACTCGCCTTCCGGCAAGCAGTGGATCTTCGTCGATTCGACGCCGCCGCGCGTGGAGCAGGTGCGGGTGGTCAACGGCGAAGTGTGGATCGAGACCTCGGAGGAGACGGATCTCGAATCCTTGCGGTCCGCCGTGGGTAGCGGCATCACCCTGAGCACCCAGAACGGCCCGGTGACGTTCACCCTCGACCAGCCCGTCACCCAGGGTCACGAAGCGGGCCGGCGCTTGGTCCTCCATCTGCAACACCCGGAAGACCTGACGGCCAACGAGACGGTCCAGCTCCGCATCGCGCCAGGGCTGCTCAAGGATCTGTTCGACAACCAGGACGAGGCCGGCTTCGCCGCCGACTTCTCCTGGCCGGCCGCCGCGCGGCTGGTGAAAGACGAGACGCCGCCGCGGGTCACTCAGGTCTGCGTCCAGACGGGCGGCAAGCTCGCGCTCACCTTCTCGGAAGAGCCGGACCTGAGCCGCCTCGCGAGCGTCATCCAAGTCGACGGCGCGGCCGCCACCTGGGAGCTGTCCGCGGACCACTACACCCTGGTGAGCACCGAGGCCCTGGAGCCGGGTGACCACACCCTCACCCTCTCGACCGAGCCTCTCGACCTCGCCAGCCTGGGCCTGCTAAACGCGTTCTCCCGCGCCTTCTCCATCGACGCTCAGGCCGCAGGCAAGCTGGTCTATGAAGCGCCCTTACCCGGTCAGACGGACGCTTCGACCATCGGCAATCTGTTCGGCTTCCACGGCCTCCAGCGCGATCCGGAGACCGGCTTCTACTACGCCCGGAACCGCTACTACGACCCCGAGCTCGGCCGCTTCATTTCGACCGATCCGATGGGCTACGAGGATGGACCGAACCTCTACCAGTACGCACGGAACAATCCGGTCGACTTCAGCGACCCGATGGGGCTGATAACCGGTAGGCAGGTCTGGGGTTTCGTGAAGAACGCGGCGGTCACGGCCGGCACGGCGCTCGCCATCACGGCGGTGGCCGGGGCGGCCGTGGCAGCCGGAGTGATCAGCGCGCCCTTCCTGGCTGGAGCCGCCATCGTAGCCACCGCCGTGTTCGTCACCAACGCAGCCGTCGAGCGGTACAGCAGAGCGCTCGACGACGAAGATGATCCGGACATAAGGGAAGCCGTCGCGCTCGGCGTGGGTGACATAACCGGCATCACCGCCGGCACCGAAGCGATCTCAGGCACCGAATTCCAGAGTGGACGAGCGCTCAGCGGCGACGAACGCGCCGACAGGGGAGGAGCCGCCACGGGCTCTCTGATCGCGCTCGTTATGGGCGGCCGGGCGTACCGCGCGGGCGGTGCGGCGGTCGAGGCCTTCAGGCCCCCGACTCCGCGTCGAGATCCCAGACTCCCGAGGGATCACGAGTCCCCCGCCGCCCGTCGACGACTCTCACTTCCCGGGGTTGAGGACGACCGAGATTGACGCGGCCTTCAATTCGGCTCAAAGTAACAGCATGTTCGAGCTGCCGGCGCAGAATCCTTTCACGGGGGACGGACTGATCAAGGTGGAAATGAAGTTTGATCCTGCCAAGCCGATCAACTTTCACCAGAACATGACGTTCCGCGGTATCAAGGGTGCACCGGGCAACAAAGTCATGGTTCGTTACCACTCCGCAAATCCAAATGCTCCCGCGGGCACTTACTCGAGCCTCAACCCGACCACTCAGATCAACACTGTTAATCCGAAGTTGTACCGTCTGCCCAATGGACTATGGAAAATCCTGGATTCGATCCATATGACGCCTGAAGAAAGGGCGGCAGCGCACTACCCCTAGGGAGAGAGATGGACTCTGCGAAACTGAAGGAAGTCTTTACGCTGAATGAGCCTGAGCTGGTCCTGGAGTGCTACGAAGCGTTGCAGGATGGGACGGGGCGGGTTGTGTTTCGGCTGTTGGATTGCGACGGCTACGATCTGGGACGAATGCTGTGTGAGGGCGTTCACACGCTCGCGGTTTCAACGAGTTGGGAATCGTTCGACCAGCTTGAAGTGCTCGTCTCAGCCGAAGGCTTTCAGAGCTTCGAAGGCATGCGCGACCGATTGCCAGAAGGTTACGAGTTGGTCCTTCTCCGAGTCGCCGAGGACAGTCAGGACGATACAATTCTGCCCTTGATGGGCGACCGACGGTTTGGCTTCATCGTCTGTAGGGCAATCACGTACGAGCCCCCCACCCCTCCGGCGTCACAGATACCGCCGTGATCCCCCGTCCACCAGAAACAGGGGCGGCCGCCAAGGCCGCCCCTTCTCCGCCAACCACCAACCCTACTCGAACAGCTCCCCCACCCGCATCGCCCAGCCCGGCAGCACGTCGGGAAGTGCGAGCGAACCAGGGCTTCAAGCGCCAGTGCTTCTCGACAGCCTCCCTCATCTCCCGTGCGGAGTCTTTGTCCAGAAGACCGCCGAGGCTGAGCAGATCCTCCACTGAGGCACCCCGGGGTTGAGAGGCGCCGAGACTCCGGACCACCTCAAGAGCCCGTTGTTGAAGCGGAGGAGAGAGACGGTCCAATTCCCGCAGGATCTCTGCGCGAACGTCTGGGTCGATCACTTGGTCTCCCCCTCCGGCGTCACATACGCCGCCGTGATCCCCCCGTCCACCAGGAACGTCGCCCCGGTGGTGAAGGAGGATTCGTCGGAGGCGAGGAAGAGGGCGGCTTTGGCGATCTCGTGGGCTTCTCCGAAGCGGCCCATGGGGATGTGGACGAGGCGGCGCTGGCGCTTCTCTTCGGTGTCGAGGTACTTCATCAGCAGCTCGGTGCGCAGGGGGCCGGGGCAGAGGGCGTTGACGCGGATGCTTCTCGCGGGCGTGGATGGTGGCCAGCTCGCGGGTCATGGCCAGGACTCCTCCCTTGCTGGCCGTGTAGGCGAGCTGCGGCGTGGCCGCGCCCAGGATCGCCACGAAGGAGGCGGTGTTGATGATCGAGCCTCCACCCGCGCGGCGCAGGGCCGGGATGCCGTATTTGCAGCCCAGGAAGACCCCTTTGAGGTTGATGTTCATGGTGAGGTCCCAGACCTCTTCCTCGGTGGCCACCGCGTCGTCGTCCTTGGGATGGGAGATGCCGGCGTTGTTGAACAGCACGTCCAGCCGGCCGAAGCTCGTCTCGGCGGCGCGGATCATCCCCTCGGCGTCCGCGGCTTTCGAGACGTCCGCATGGCAGTAGACGGCCTCGCCTCCCGCGGACCGCACCTCGCCCACGACCGCCTCACCCGCGGCATCGTTCACGTCCACGACCACGACGCGGGCGCCTTCGCGGGCAAAGAGGAGCGCCGTCTCGCGGCCGATCCCGGAGCCGGCGCCGGTGATGAGGGCGACTTTATTTTCGAGGCGCATTCAGATCTCCTTTCACGCCCGCTCAAAATACCGCGCCCGTTCCCAGCAGGTCACCACCTCGTCGAACTTCCTCTGCTCGGTCCTCAGGAAGTGGAGGTAGTGCTCGGCCACGTCCTCGCCGAAGGCTTCGCGGGCGAGGGTGCTCTGCTCCAGCTCGGCGATGGCTTCGCGCAGGGTTCCCGGGACGCGGGGAAGCTCGCGGGCGGCGTAGAGGTCGCCTTGGAAGATGTCCGGCGGCTCGATGCGGTTCTTGATGCCGTCGAGGCCGGCGGCCAAGGCGGCGGCGTAGGCGATGTAGGGATTGGCGTCGGCGCCGGGGATGCGGCATTCGATGCGCAGCGAGGGGCCGCGGCCCACCACGCGGAAGCCGGCGGTACGGTTGTCGTAGCTCCAGGCGATGGCGGTCGGCGCCCAGGAGCGGGCCTGGTAGCGCTTGTAGGAGGCCACGTAGGGAGCGTAGAGGACGGCGAAGGCGCGGGCGTGCTGCATCCAGCCGCCCAGGAACCAGCGGAAGGTGTCGCTCGCCTCGACCGGTCCGATGGGCCGGTCGCCCGGGAACTGGTTCCCTCCCCCATCCGCGCCCCAGAGGCTGATGTGGATGTGGGCGCTCGATCCCGTGTGCTTCTCGTCCCACTTGGCCATGAAGGTGACCGCTTTGCCCTGGGCCCAGGCGATCTCCTTGGCCGCGTGCTTGTAGATCACGTTGCGGTCGGCCTGGGTGAGCGCCTCGCAGTAGCGGAGGTTGATCTCCTGCTGGCCGAGACCGGCCTCGCCCTTGCTGTTCTCGACGGGCACGCCGCTCTGGTCGAGGTGCCGGCGGATGGCGCCCACCAGCTCCTCCTCTTTGGTGCCCTGGAGGATGTGGTAGTCCTCGTTGTAGGTGCCCATGGGCCGCAGGTCGTGGTAGTTCTTCGCCCGCGCCTCGGCGAAGCTGTCGTCGAAGACGTAGAGCTCGATCTCGGTGCCGCCCATCACCGTGAAGCCGGCCTCGCGGGCCCGCGCGAGCTGGCGCTGGAGCATGCGGCGGGGCGAGACCTCGACGGGATTCTCGTGTTGATCGAAGAGGTCGCACAGCACCAGGGCCATCCCTGGCAGCCAGGTGGTCCGCCGCAGGGTGGATTGGTCGGGCACGCAGTGGAAGTCGCCGTAGCCCGTCTCCCAGCTCGTGTACTTGTAGCCGGGGATGACGTCCATCTCCATGTCGCAGGCCAGCAGGTAGTCGCAGGCGTGCATGCCGTGGCCCGCCACCTCGTCGAGGAAGTAGGTGGCGTTGATCCGCTTGCCCATCAGCCGGCCGTACATGTCGGGGAAGACGGCGAGGACGGTCTCGATCTCGCCGCGCTCCACGAGGTCGTTCAGGTCCCGCTGGGTCAGCATGCCGCGCACGGGTTTGTCGCTCATGGGATCACCTCATCACGTCCTGGCGTCTCGCGAGAACCCGCCTCCGCCCGGCGATAAATCATCGGGCTAAGAACAGCGCCCCCTGAAGGGGACTTCAAAGCCGGATTCATCCGGCGCTGTTCTTAGCCCGGGCATTCATGCCCGGGCGGGCAGGACATCGCCTCGCTTGCCATTTCTCTCATCACCTCATTACGCATCCGCGATGAACACGCTCTTCCATTCGCTGTAGTGATCGAGCGCCGAGGGGCCGAGCTCGCGCCCGACGCCGCTTCTCTTGACGCCGCCGAACGGCATCTCCAGGTGGACGCTCCAGCTCGCGTTGACGGAGATCACGCCGGTCTCGATGGCCTTCACCACCCGCAGGGCGCGGCCGACGTCGCGCGTCCACAGCGACCCCGAGAGGCCGTAGATCGTGCCGTTGGCGAGCCGGATCGCCTCCTCTTCGCTGTCGAAGGGGAGGAGGGAGACGACCGGTCCGAAGATCTCCTCCTGGGCGATGGCCATGTCCGGTGTGACGTCGCGGAACACGGCCGGCTCGTAGAAGCTGCCACGGTCGTAGAGATCCCCGGTGAGCAACCGGCCGCCCGTGCAGAGGGTCGCTCCCTGCTCGACACCGCGCCGCACCCAGCCGTGGACCTTCTCGCGGTGGGAGGGGGAGATGAGGGCGCCGATCTCGGTCGTCTCGTCCTGGGGATTGCCCACGCGCAGGGCGCGGACGCGCTCGACGAAGCGCTCGACCACCTCGTCGTAGACCGAGCGCTCGACGAGGACGCGGCTCCTGGCACAGCAGTCCTGGCCGGCGTTGCCGAAGGAGCCGGAGACCGAGGCGCCGGCCTTCTCGAGGTCCGCGTCGGCGAAGATCAGGCTGGCCGACTTGCCGCCCAGCTCCAGGGAGACGCGCTTGACGTCGCCCGCCGCCAGGCGCATGACCTCGCTCCCCACCTCGGTCGAGCCCGTGAAGGAGATCTTCCGCACGTCGGGATGTTGGGCGAGCCTCGAGCCCGCGGCGCCGCCCGGGCCCGGGATGACGTTGAGCACCCCCGGAGGCAGCCCGGCCTCGGCGGCCAGCTCGGCGAGGCGCAGGGCGGTGAGCGGCGTGGCCGACGCCGGCTTGACCACCACGGAGTTGCCGAGCGCGAGCGCCGGAGCGACCTTCCAGGTGGTGATGGCAAAGGGGAAGTTCCACGGCACGATGAGGCCGCAGACGCCCACAGGCTCACGGAAGGTGAGGCCCGTGCCGGGCGCGGAGACGGGCACGGTCCGCCCGCCGAAGGCCGGGATCAGGCCGGCGTAATATTGGAAGCACGCCGCGCCCATCTCGATCTCGCCCCGCGCCTCCGCGATGGGCTTGCCCACGTTGCGCGATTCGAGAGCCGCCAGCTCCCCAGCCTCGGCGCGGATGCGTTCCGCCAGCCGCAGCAGCACCGCCGCCCTCTCGGCCACCGTGGCCCGCCGCCACTCCCCCTGATCCCAGGCGCGCCGGGCCGCGGAGACCGCGACGTCCACGTCCTCGGGCCCTGCCTGGGCCACCCGGGCGAGGACCTCGCCGGTGGCGGGATTGAGCACTGGCGCGGAGTCGCCGGAGCGGGCGGGAACGGTTTGGTTGTTGAGAAAGAGGCCGGTTTGTGTGGGGTTGTCGGCCATGGTGGGGGGATCATAACGCCGGGTCGATGTAAACTCTCGCCAGCTCCGATTCTCCATGCGCCAACCCTCCCCCACGCGGCTCCTCCGCCTCCTCGCCTGCGGGCTCCTCTTTGCCCGGGGCGTCCTGGCTGCGCCTTCGGAGCGCGGGTTCCCCCTGATTCAGGCGTATGAGCCCACGATCCCGGAGGTGGGGATCCAGAGCTTCGGGATCACCCGCGACTCCCGCGGCATCCTCTACGTGGCCAACGGAAACGGCGTCCTGATCTATGACGGAGCCTGGTGGCGGCGGGTCCCGATTCCAGGAGATACCGCCTTCAGGGTGGCTGCCGACCCCTCCGGGCGGATCGCGGTGGGCGGCACTAACGAGGTCGGCACTCTGGTGCCGGGACCGGACGGCGCGCTGCGCTACGCCTCGCTCATGCATCTCCTGCCGCCCGGCGAGCGGCAGATGGGGCAGGTGTTGAGCCTCGAAACCACCGGGAAAGGGTTCGCTTTCACCGTCGATCACGGGGTCCTGGTGTGGGACGGGACGCGGATCGTCACCGTGGCCACCTCTCCAGGCGACCGTCCGTTCCCCGTCCTCTACAAGGTGGGCTCGGAGATCTACGTCTGGACGCGGGACGTGGGAGCCTCGCGCCTGGCCGGCACCCGGCTCGCGCCCGTGCCTGGCGGCGACGTCTTCCGCGGCCGGCGCGTGGACCAGATCCTCCCGGCAGACGGCGGGCTCCTGGTCTCGGTACGCGAGGAGGGGCTCTTCCTGCTCCGCCAGGGGAAGGCCGAGCCGTTCTCGCCGGCAGGGTCGCAGTGGACGAAGCAGAAGCGGGTCCTCAACGGTCTCCGGCTGCCCGACGGCCGCTGGGCCCTGGGATCGGTACTGGGCGGCGTCCTCCTCCTGCGGCCGGATGGCGCGGTGGATCAGGTGATCGACTTGTCGGTGGGGCTGCCGGACGATTTCGTCAGCGGCTTGGTGGTGGACCGCGAGGGGGCACTCTGGGTCAGCCTCGACAACGGCCTGGCGAGAGTCGAGGTGGCCTCGCCTCTGTCGGTCATCGACCGGCGATCGGGTCTGCAGGGGATCGGCTATGCCCTGGCGCACTATCGCGACACGCTCTGGATCGGCACTCCGGCGGGCGTCTTCACGCTCGGCCAGGACGCGGGCGGGGGTCCGGCACGGGCGCGAGCGGTCCCGGGGACGCCGACCGCTGTGTGGAGCCTGCTGCCGGTGGACGACGATCTCCTGATCGGGACGGCCTTCGGCATCTTCCAGCTCCACGGCGACCAGTCCCGCCTGATCCCCGGCACGGACGTGGGGACCACGTTCGCCCTGGCTCGCTCGCGCAAGGATCCGGAGCGCGTGTGGATAGGGATGGAGGAGAACGTCTCATCGCTGCGCCGGACGGGCACGGAGTGGCGCTTCGAGGGCAAGGTGCTGGACGAGATGATCGAAACCCGCTCGATCGTCGAAGACGAGCACGGCCGCGTCTGGCTCGGCACTCAGACCCAGAGCATCCACGGCCTGGAGATCCCCCCTGGCTGGCCCGCCTCCGGCTCGCCCGTCCACCGGCGGGTGCGCGGCTCCGAGACGTGCATGAACCTCTCGTGGATCGGCCGCCGCATCGTGGCCGCGTGCGGTAACAAGGCTCTGCGCCTCGATCCGGAGAAGGGCGAGCTGGAGGCGGACGAGGACCTCGCGAGCCTCGGCGGGCACGGCACGTTCGATCGGCTGGAGGAGGATGGCGCGGGCAACGTCTGGATGAGCACCACTCCCCCATCGCTCGCCGTGCGCTCAGGGCCCGGCTGGGCGCGGGAGCCGCGCTCGCTGGTGGAGATCCTGGCGCGCGAGGTCGATGGGATTCAGACGGAGCCGGACGGCGTGGTGTGGCTGGCGACCGACAAGGGGCTCTACCGCTACGAGACGACCATGCCCGGCAAGGAAGCGGCCCTGCCCGCGCCGCTCCTGGCCCGCGGCACGGCCGCCGGGAAGACTCTCTTCCTCGGCGGCGGGTCCGGCGCCGGCCCCCAATCCGTGGAGCTGCCTCCCTACCTGCGGCGGCTGCGCATCGAGTTCGCCCCCCTCTCCTTCCGCGCCGGCCTGCGCTACCAGACGCGGCTCGATCCGGTGGACGCCGACTGGAGCGGTCCCAGCCCGGAGCCCTTCACCGAGCTGACGCGCCTGCCGCCGGGCGACTACACCTTCCACGTGCGCACCCTCGGCCCCAATCAGGAGGTGGCCAAGGAGACGGCGTGGTCGTTTTCCGTCCGCTCGCCCTGGTACCAGACGCCCTGGGCCTTCGTTCTCTGGATCGGCCTCGCGATCGCGGCCATCACCGGCTACGCCCGCCTGCGCAGCCGGGCCTTGCGCCAGCGGGCGGCGCGGCTGGAGGCGCGGGTGGCCGAGCAGACAGTGGAGCTGCGCCGCACGGTGGAGGACCTGCGCCACGCCCACGCCGGGCTCGCGGCGGCCAACGCCCGGCTGGAGGAGATCTCGCTACGCGACGAGCTGACGGGGATCGCCAACCGCCGGCGCCTCCAGCAGATGCTCAACGCCGATTGGGAGCGCGCCCTCCGGCTCGGGGAGCCCCTCGCCTTCGTCCTCCTGGACCTCGACCACTTCAAGCTGCTCAACGACACCCGCGGCCATCGCGAAGGGGACGAATGCCTGCGCGCCGTGGCCCACTTCCTGGCCGAGAGCGAGCTGTACACCGGCGGCCTCGCCGCCCGTTATGGCGGCGAAGAGTTCGCCGTGCTCCTTCCCCACTCTGACTTAGGCAGCGCCCTGACGACCGCCGAGCACCTGCGCGCCGGGCTCGAAAAGCTGGCTCTCCCCCACGACGCCGCCCCCCTGGGCCGCATCACCGCCAGCTTCGGCGTAGCCGCAACGATTCCCACCTCTGGCCAGAGGCCGGAGATGCTGGTGGAAGCCGCGGACCTGGCGCTCTACAAGGCGAAGACGGAGGGGAGGAACCGGGTGCGGGCGGGGGTGGAGGCGGGTGCAAGGACATAAAGGACCCGAAAGGACACAAAAAGCCCCAATCTGAGCAGCTTCCTCGTGTCCTTTATGTCCTTTAAGTCCTTTGGGTCCTTTTCTTCCCTCTCACCCCGCCGCCGCCCGGGCCGGAGCGTGGCGGTGGAAGAAAGAAACGATCTCCGCCACCGACAGCAGCGAGCTGGCGTTTCTGAACTCGCCTTCGAGCTGGGCGGCGACTAAGGAGCCGTCCGGCTCGACGATGGCCACGGCGGGGATGCCGCTGTCGATCGACATGCCGTACTGCTCCATGAGGTCGAGGTTGCGGTCCCGGTTGCCCACCGAGACTTTGACCACGACGTAGCTGGGCTCCACGATGGGCCTCACGAGCCGGTGATTGAGGGCGGAGCGGAAGGCGTCGCAGTCCGGGCACCAGTCGGCGCCGAAGACCACGGCCACCCGCTTGCCCTCCCCCCCTGCCCGCGCCCGCGCAGCATCGATCGCGGCTCGTGCATTGCCTTGATAGACGACGTTATCCATGGCCCTATTGTGCCACCAGACGCCGATTTTGGGACTCGCGGGCCCGGGCTAGAATGCCGGAGCCATGGTGAAGCTCCACGCCCGCGACTCGACCCACGGGTCCCGCAACGCGACCCGAGGTCCCGGCAGCGCTGAGATAGCATCCCCTCTCCATGACCACGGTCCCCCACGCCGCCGCCCTGCTCCCCGCCGCCGGCGCCTCGCGCCGCATGGGCCGGCCGAAGCTCCTGCTTCCCTTCCGCGGCGGTCCGCTCGTAGCCGCCGTGGTGGCGGCCCTCCGCTCCGGCGGCGCGGGCACGATCGTCCTGGTCACCGCGCCCGAGGACGAGGAGCTGCGGGCCTGGGCGCGGCAGGCGGGAGTGGAGGTGGCGATCAATCCCGACCCCGAGAGGGGCATGCTCTCCTCGATCCAGGAGGGCCTCGCCGCTCTCCCCCGCGACCAGATCCTCCTCGTCTCCCCGGCCGACCTCCCCCGCCTGCGGCCCGAGTCCGTCGCCGGGCTGCTGAGGAGGATGATCGCCGCCGGTGCGCCGCTCGCCGTGCCCGTGTATCAGGGGAAGCGCGGCCACCCCCTGGCAATCGCGCCGGCGCTGATCCCCGAGATCCTCACCCTCGATCCTACGATCGGCTTGAAACAGCTCCGCGACCGTTACGAAGACGAGTTGCTGGAGGTCGTGGTGGACGATCCTGGCGTGGTGCAGGACGTGGATACGCCGGAGGACTATGAGAGGCTCCCGCCATGAGCCACCCTCCCCTCGTCATCGCCCACCGCGGCGCCAGCGGCTACCGGCCGGAGCACACGCTGGAGGCCTATGAGCTGGCCATCGATCTGGGGGCGGATTTCATCGAGCCGGACTTGGTTCCCACGAAGGACGGCGTGCTCCTCGCCCGGCATGAGAACGAGATCTCGGAGACCACGGACGTGGCCGCGATCCCCGAGCTCGCGGAGCGCCGGACCACCAAGCGGATCGACGGCCGCGAGGTCACCGGCTGGTTCACCGAGGACTTGACCTTCGCCGAGATCACCACCCTGCGCGCCCGCGAGCGTCTCCCCTTCCGGGGCCACGCGGAGGACGGCCGGTTCAAGATCCCTAGCTTGGAAGAGGTGCTCGACCTCGCGCGGCGCAAGAGCCTGGAGATCGGGCGGACGATCGGCGTCTATCCCGAGACCAAGCATCCCAGCTATTTCCGATCGATCGGCTTGCCCCTGGAGGAGAGGCTCGTCGCCACCCTGGAGACGATGGGCTACCGGGGACCGCTCGCCCCGGTCTTCATCCAGTCGTTCGAGACCGGCAACCTCAGGGCTCTGCGGGAGAAGACGGACCTCCCCTTGATCCAGCTCCTGGACGATGCGGGGCAGCCGTGGGACCTGGCCGCGGCCGGCGATCCACGGACCCATCGCGACCTCGCGACCCCCGAAGGGCTGGCCGGGATCGCCCGCTACGCCAACGGCATCGGGCCGAGCAAGCGGCTGATCGTCCCCGCCGGCCCGGACGGGCGCCTCGGCTCTCCCACCTCGCTGGTGGCGGACGCCCACCGCGCCGGCCTCCTCGTCCATCCGTGGACCTTCCGCAGCGAGGAGACGTTCCTCGCCCCCGACTATGAGAGAAATCCGGAACGGGAGCTCGAACAATTCTATGATCTGGGCGTAGACGGTCTATTCAGCGACTTCGCCGACGTCGCCGTGAAGGCGCGCGACGTCTGGCAAGCAAGGAGGCAGCCTTGAGCGCCCTGAGATTGGAAGAATTGCAGCCCGGGACGGACCATGAGCGGGTCGTCTTCTGCCGCGACGAGGAGTCCGGCTACCGGGGGATCATCGCCATCCACAGCACCGTGGCCGGTCCCGCCGTGGGGGGCACGCGGCTGTGGTCCTATCCCCAGGAGGAGGACGCGGTGATCGACGCGCTCCGTCTCTCCCAGGGGATGACCTACAAGAACGCCATGGCCGGCCTTCCGCTGGGCGGCGGCAAGTCGGTGATCCTCGCCCCCGGAACCCCCGGAACCCCCGGAAATACCGGGATGGACCGCGAGGCCGTCTTCCGCGCCCACGGCCGCGCCATCGAGCGTCTGGACGGCCAGTACATCACGGCCGAGGACGTGGGCACGAGCCCCGCGGACATGGCCATCCTCCGCCGCGAGACCCGGCACGTGGCCGGCCTCCCCGACCGCTCGGGCGATCCGTCGCCGGTGACGGCCCGCGGTGTCGCCCAGGCGATCCGTGCTGCCGCCTTCTACCGCTGGGGCTCGGACGATCTGTCCGGGCGCCGGGTGGCGATCCAGGGGTGCGGCAACGTCGGCTTCCACCTCGCCCGGGAGCTGGACGCTCTCGGCGCCCGCCTGATCGTGACGGACGTGGACGACGGCCGGGTGCGCCGCACAGTCGAAGCCACGGACGCCGCCACGGTGGCCCCGGAGGCGATCTTCGACGTGGACGCGGACCTCTTCGCGCCGTGCGCCCTGGGCGGTATCCTGAATGCCCAGACCATCCCCCGTCTGCGGGTGGAGATCGTGGCCGGCGCCGCCAACAACCAGCTTCGCGAGCCGGCGGATGGCGAGCGGCTGCAGGAGCGGGGGATCCTCTACGCGCCGGACTACGTGATCAATTCCGGGGGCGTTCTCGGCGGCGCCGGACGGGAGCTGCTGGGCTGGAGCGACGCGGAGGTGCGGGCGCGGGTGGACGGGATCTACGATACTCTGCTCGCCGTGCTCCGGCTGGCCGAGTCCGAACAGGTGGCGCCCCACGTGGCCGCGGATCGTCTCGCCGAGGAGCGTCTGGCTGCCCTGCGTCGCTCGAGAGGAGGAAGCGAATGAGCCTGGAGATCGAGAACGACGAGAAGGAGAGACGGTTCTACGCCGTCGTGGACGGTCACGAGGCGCACGTCGGCTACGCCAAATCCGGCAACGTCTACAATCTCCTGCACACCTACGTGCCCGAGGAGCTGCGCGGCCACAAAGTCGGAGATCAGCTCGTGCAGGGCACGCTCGATCAGATCAAGGCGCAGGGGGCGAAATTCATCCCCACCTGCCCCTTCGTGCAGGCGTTCCTCAAGAGACACCCTGAATACGAGAAAGGCGTGGCCCACCGCGCGTAGCAGCATCCTCTGGGACCCTGGGAGCGCCGGCGTCCCGCCGGCCTACTAACTCCGTTTTTTCTTCTTGAAGGCGAGGTAGGAAAAGCGAAGTAAGTAGGCCGGCGGGACGCCAGCGCTCCCAGGGGGCTTTCTCTTAAAGGTTTATGGCACCGCGCAGGTCGTCGAAAAGCTGAAGGCGTAGGCCCGCACGCCCGATTGCGGGAAGCGCAGCACCAGATGACGGCGGCGGAAGACCGCCGAGTCCACCAGCCGCACCATCCTCCCCCGCTCCCAGACGGCGAAGGTGCGGCCGTCCCGCTCCACCAGATCGGCTCCCCTCTCCGCCGCCGGCACGGGTCCGCCGTCCAACTCGATCTCGAGCTCGTTGTCTGGTACCAGCGCGGGCTCCAGCACCAGGTTCACCCCGGAGGCTTCGCAGACGAGGTCCAGCTCCGCCCCGCCCTCGCGGCTCTCCAGGTACTCGGCCTCGTGGCGCCACAGGCCGCGGGCGGTGAACATCCCCGGCGGCGCCGGTCCCTCCGCCCGGCCGCGATGACGCACGTCTTCCCCTGGGCGATACCCCTCGGGCGCCAGGAGCTTGCCGCGGTGAAAGCCGAGGTGGATCTCCCGCGTCGCCGGATAGCAGACGGCGCCCGGGCGGTCCTCCTCCCGCAGGGGCGCGAGGAGCTCCGGCATGGGACCCACGTCCCCGGCTTCGCGCAGCAGGCGCTGGATCCACTCCTCGGTCTGGCCGTAGGCCCCCTCGCCGAAATGCTCGTAACGCAGGTAGCCGCGGGCGTCGATCAGGTACTTGGCCGGCCAGTAGTGATTGGCGAAGCGCAGCCACGTGGCCCGGTCCGCGTCGAGGAGCACGGAATAGGGGAGCCCCGCGTCGCGCACCGCCGCGGCCACCAGCTCCGGATCCGCCGTGAACTCGAACTCGGGCGTGTGGACGCCCACGATGACGAGCCCGCGCTCCGCGTAGCGCTCGTGCCACGCTTTGAGATAGGGCAGCGTACGCACGCAGTTGACGCACGTCGACTCCCAGAAGTCCACCAGCACCACCGCGCCGCGCGAGAACGCGATGGAGACCTCGGGGCCCTGAATCCACCGGCCGGGGGCCAGCTCAGGGGCGTGCAGGGGGACGGTGATGGGTGGCAAGATCAGGATTTCGTGAAGCGGGCCGGGCCCGGAGCAGCTCCGGGCCCGGCGACAAGCGGCCTCAGTTGTGGATCGAGGTCGTCAGGGAGTAGTTGTTGCGCGTGTCGTTGGCGAGATAGACCTGGAAGAAGCCGGTGGCGGCGCGGCTGCCGGCGTTGGTCAGCGACAGATCCTCGCTGTCTCCCGTGCCGTCCGAGAGGAAGAGCGGGTCGGTGCCGCAGGCGCCGTAGAAGGCGAGGTCGACGTCGCCGTCGGAATCAGCGAACTCGACGTGGATGTCCACCGTCTTACCCGCCGGCACGCTGATCTTGTACCAGTCGGTGTCGAGGAGCTTGACGACGCGGCCGCCGAGCGTGCCGGCGCGCACGTTGCGCGCCTTCGGGCAGGAGTCGTTCTGCTCCGAGTTGTCATCCGAGCCCTGCTTCAGGAGGTTCTTGATCTTCGGATAGCTGGTGTTGAAGGCGCCGTAGCAGTCGAAGGTCTCGTTGCCGCAGGCCGACGGACCACCGTGGAGCTGGCCGTAGAGCTGCTGCGTGCTCTCCAGGAAGACGCCCGAGCCGGACGAGCCCGGCTCAGTGGGGCCGTCGGTCCAACTGACCCGGACGTGGCCGCTGCCACAGAGCCCGGTGGAGTCCGCGTCCTTGAAGCCGAAGCTGATGCGCTTGAAGTCGCCCGAGGGGTGGTGGATGGCCGCAGTGTCCGCGCCGTCGCCGATCTTGGCCGAATTCCAGCCGGAGAAGAAGATGTTGTCCGGCAGAGCGCCCTCGACCATCAGCAGTGTGTAGTCGGAAGCCGCGTTGGTGGATAGGAGCGTGGCGCCCAGCGAGCGCGGCACGCTGTTGAGGGACGGCGGAGCGCCGTTGCACGACGAGGTCTGGTAGAACCAGAAGTACTCGGTCGAGGCCGCTTCCGACCCCGTGCTCAGGCAGTGGTGGGCAGTCAGGTAGTAGGGGGTGAAGTCCCCCGCCTGGGTGTTCAGGAGCTGGCCGGTGCAGAGGCCGGTGCCGCCCGCGAAGACGATGCCGAGCAGGGAGACCGAGCGGGCGACGTTGGCCCACTCGGGGAAGCAGGTGACGTCGTTGTGGCAGGGGCCCGCGGCCTTGGCCAGGATCTCCCGGCCCACCTTCTCCACCGGATCGAGGTAGAGGTGCTGCAGGCTGTCCACGGCGAAGGGGAGCTCGTCAACAGCCGCGCCGGCTGGAGCCAGGTACTCGATGCGCGCCCGCTCACCCATCAGGGTGCCGGTCCAGAAGTCGCTGCGCTGGGCCGCGTCCCCGTCGTAGATCTCGACGTAGCGGTCCGGATCGAAACGCGAAAAGCCGTTCTTCGCCACACCGCCGGCCGCGGCGTCCGCGGAGCTGTAGACCGCCAGCTCGGCGCCGGCCTGCAGGTGGACGTCCTTGAAGTGGAGGCGCAGGCCCAGGGCCTCGGTGGAGGCCACGTCGGTCACCCACATCTTCGCGCCGCCCGCCACGTCGTACCAGTTGCCGCTGACCGGCGTCACCTGGACGTCGCGGGCCACGCCGTAGCGCAGGATCTTGACGCGGCCCGTGCGCTCGTTCACGGCATCCTCCTTGAGCACCGCGTCGACGTCGATGGGCTTCAAACGGACCGCCTCCGGCACGCCGACCAGGGGGATCCCCGCCCGCTCCGAAGGCGTCTGCCGGACTGGCTTCGCGCCCTTGGCCGGGCGCTCCGGCATGGCCAAGCCGAAGGTCTGGGGCACCTGGGACGCCTGGGAAGCATCCGCCCCCCAGACGGCGCTGGAGCCGATCATCACGCCGAGCCCGAGCGCGACGACCAGCCGGCGGGCCCGACGATGTCCACGAACGATGAATCTATCCATCCTGACCTCCTTGTTGGCAGCTTCAGCGCGCCGATTCATAGAGCTTCGTAGATTTTAGCACGGCGCTCCACGGAAGTCCGAGCAGGCCGGACTCCTTTATACTGTCCCCAACATCATGACCAACGAGATGCGGGGTGCAACGGCGCTGGCGGCGGTCCTGCTGCTCTTCTCCGCCGCCGGGGCTGCGGCGGCCGGAGACGGAGCGGCCCGGCCGGAGCTGTGGCGGACGCGGCCGGGCGACGATCCCCGCTGGGCGAGCCCCGGCTGGGACGACTCGCTCTGGCGCCAGGTGCCCCTCCCCGCCAAGTGGCGCGAGCAGGGTTACACCGGCTTCGACGGCGACGTCTGGTTCCGGCGGGTGGAGACCCTGGATGCCGCGGCCCGGCTCGCCGCCAGCCGCGGCCGGCTCGGCATCCTCCTCGGCCGCTCCTCGATGTACGGCGCCTATCAGGTCTTCGCCGGGGGCCGCCTCGCCGGCAGCTCGCGGGGGTGGGGCCTGAAGCTGCCCTATCCGCGGGTCGAGGTCTTCCCCATTCCCCGCCAAGCGGTCGATGCGGACGGCCGGGTCGCTCTGGCGCTGCGGGTGCGGCGGGTGGCCTGGGCCGCGGACAGGGAGGCGCGGGCCGCGCCGGTGGGCGGCGAGCTCGTCCTCGGCGACTACCAGGCCCTGCACGACCGCGCCGACCTGGCGTGGAGCCGCTCCCTGCTGACGGAGCTCCCCCTGCTCCTCCTCGCCGCTCTCTTCCTGGCCGCCGTGCCCTACCACGGGGTGCTCTACCGCCGGCGGCGCCACGAGGTCGGGCATCTCTGGTTCAGCCTCCTGGCCCTCGCCTTCGCGGCCAACACCTTCGCCAGCTCCTACTGGATCTACCAGCTCACCGACCGCTTCAGCCTGGCGGTGCGCCTGAGCGACCTCACGGGCCACGTGGCCGCGCTGCTGGCGATCCAGTTCCTCTGGACCTTCTTCGCGCGGCCCATCCCGCGGCTGCTGCGCGCCTACCAGCTCTCCCACGGCGCGCTGGCGCTGCTCATTGCCGTCTGGCCCGATCCCCGCCTGGTGGTGGCCAGCTCCGGCGTGCGCAATCTGTGGCTGCTGCCGCTGCTGGCGGCGGCGGTGGTGCTCGTCGTCCGCGAGAGCTGGCGGGGAGACGCGGAGGCTCGCATCCTCGCCGTGAGCGGTGTGATCCTGGTCGCCACCGAGGTCCTCGAGCTGGCCGGCCAGGCGCTCCTCCTGCCGTGGCAGAGCCCGGTCTCGCTCCCCCCCTTCGGCTTCGCGGCGGTGCTGGCGGCCATGGGCTACGGCCTCTCCAACCGGTTCCGGCGGGTGCACGCGGAGCTCGACCGCATGCAGGTCACCCTGGAGGAGCAGGTGCGCGACCGCACCTCCGCCCTCCAGGCCACCCGCGAGAGGGCTCTCGCCGCCAGCCGGGCCAAGAGCGAGTTCCTGGCCAACATGAGCCATGAGATCCGCACTCCCATGAGCGGCGTCATCGGCATGACCTCCCTGCTCCTGGACACGCCGCTCACGCCCACCCAGAGGCACTACGTGGAGACCATCCGCGACCAGCGGTGAGGCCCTCCTGGTGCTGATCAACGACATCCTCGACCTCTCCCGGATGGAGTCGGGCAAGGTGAAGATCGAGCGCGCTCCCTTCGAACTCGCGGCGGTGGTCGAGGAGAGCCTGGAGATGATCGCTCCCCTGGCGGCCCGGCAGGGGCTCGCCCTGCACCACACCATCGCTCCGGGGACGCCGGAGGCCCTGGTGGGCGACCTCGCCCGCACCCGCCAGGTCCTCGTCAACCTCCTGGGCAACGCGGTCAAGTTCACCCCCCGGGGCGAGGTGCGGGTCGCGCTGTCCCCCACCCGCTCCCCGACGGCCGCTGCGAGGTGCTCTTCGCCGTCGCCGATACGGGGATCGGGATTCCCCAGGAGGATCTCGTCCACCTGTTCGAGGACTTCCACCAGCTCGACGGCTCGCTGACCCGCAAGCACGGCGGCACGGGCTTGGGGCTCGCCATCAGCCGGCGGCTGACGGAGCTGATGGGAGGGAGGATCTGGGTCGAAAGTGATCCCGGCCAGGGATCGACCTTCTACTTCACCCTCATCGGAGAACCTGCCGCCGCCCCGCCGCGCCGGCCTCCCGCTCCCCTCACCCCCATCCCGGAGTCGGCGCGCCCGATCCCCAGCTCGCCGCTGCGCATCCTGCTGGCCGAGGACCATCCGGTCAACCGGCAGGTGATCCTCGGCCTGCTGGAGCACCTGGGATATCGGGCCGACGTGGCCGCCAACGGGCGGGAGGTCCTGGAAACGCTGGCGCGCCAGCCGTACGACGTCGTCCTGATGGACGTCCAGATGCCCGAGATGGACGGCCTGGAGGCGACCCGCCGCATCCGCGGGCAAACCTCCGGCGGCCCGCGGCCCCGGATCGTCGCCATGACGGCCCACGCCATGTCCGGCGACCGCGAGCGCTGCCTGGAGGCCGGCATGGATGGCTATGTGAGCAAACCCGTGCGCCTCGACGATCTCGCAGCCGCCCTTGCGGGAGCGGAGCCGGGCCATGCCCCGGGTGAGGAGGCCGGCCTCGGACCGTTACCCCCGGCCCCGCTCGACCTGGCGGCTCTCGACCACCTGCGCAAGCTGTCCACGGGCAGCGAGGACCTCCTCGGCACTCTCATCCAGACCTACTCGACCAGCTCGGCCGACGACCTCTCGGCCCTGCGCCAGCTCGCGGCGGCAGGGAGCTGGAGCGACGTGGCCCGCGTCGCGCACCGTCTCAAAGGCGGCAGCCTGAGCCTCGGCGCCGTCCGCGTGGCGGCCGTATGCGTCGCCATCGAGGAGCGGGTGCGCTCAACGCGGACCGCGGAGGTGGGCCCGCTGGTGGCGCACTTGGAGCAGGAGCTCGTGAGTGCCCAGAGCGCGCTCGACAAGGTGATGCGGGAGAAGGCGACCTCCCGCTGAGCGGTCTTTTCCCGTCCGTGCCAGTCCTTGTCCGTCCGTGTCCGTCCCTGTAGCATTCCCCGCAGGCCATGATCGCTCCCCCCTACGAGGCCCCCCGCTATGGGCACAAGCGGCTCCTGCTCTACGCGGCGCTCGGCCTCGTGGGCCTCTGGCTCGTGTGGGAGGCCGTCACCTGGCCGGACGTGGCGTCGCTCAAGGACCATCACCCCGAGACCTCGGCCTTCATGGAGGCCTACCGGGGCTGGGGGCTCTTCGGGCCGAAGAAGGAGGTGGAGTGGCAGTGGGTGCCCTACGGCCGCATCTCGCCCCACCTCAAGCGGGCGGCGCTCGCCGGCGAGGACCTCCGCTTCTTCGGCCATCACGGCTTCGACGATGCGGAGATCAAGGCCGCCCTGCAGGACGCCTGGGAGGAGAAGGAGCTCCCCCGCGGCGCCTCCACCCTCACCCAGCAGCTCGCCAAGAACCTCTGGCTCTCGCGCTCCTACAATCCGCTGCGCAAGGTGAAAGAAGCGATCCTCACCCGCCAGCTCGAACGCAACCTCACCAAGCGCCGCATCCTGGAGCTGTACTTGAATTACGTGGAATTCGGCCCCGGCATCTACGGCGCCGAGGCCGCCTCCCGCCACTACTTCCGCCGCTCCGCCGCCAATCTCACCGAGCGCCAGGCCGCCGAGCTCGCAGCAAGCCTGCCCGCTCCCAGGTCGTGGCACCCCGGCAGCACGAGCCGCGGCTTCCGCATCCACACCCGTACCGTGCTGCGCCGCATGGCCCGCGCCCGCTGGCTCTGGAACGAAATCTGAAGGAGAGTACCCGGGAGGAGGAAACGCATGCGCCTGTACGCTTTCGAGGGGATCCACTACACGCCGCGAGCCGGGGAGGCCGCCGCCGCCGGACACCTCGCCGCGCCGCCCTACGACCAGATCAACGACGCGCTCCGCGACCGCTTCCACGCCCAGTCCCCCTACCAGTTCGTCCACCTCAGCAAACCGGTGGCGCCGGAGGGTGGCGATCCCTACCGCTTCGCCGCGGCCCTGCATCACCGCTGGCTGAAGGACGGGATCATCGCCCGCGATCCCCGGCCCGCGCTCTATCCCTACGTCATCGAGCTTTCTGGAGGCAGTCAATCCGGCAGTGGCGAGCGCCTGGGGGTCCTCGGCCTCGTGCGCTACGAGGACCCGTCGATCATCCGTCCCCATGAGCAGACGCTCGACAAGCCGCTGGCCGATCGCGCGGCCCTCCTGGAGGCCATGCGGGTGGACTTGGAGCCCGTCCTCCTCCTCTCCGAGGACCACGGCCGGCTCGACGCCCTGCTGCGCGAAGACCTCGCGGGCGCAGAAGCTCTGGTGAGGCACCGCGACGCCGACGGCCACGTCCACGCCGTCTACAGGATCGACGATCCCGGGCGGATCGCCCGCTACCGCGACGTGCTGGACGTGCCCTCGGCCATCGCCGACGGCCACCACCGTTACAAGGTGGGCCAGCGCTTCGCGCAGGAGCACGGCGCCGCTCCGGCTGCTCCCGACAGGGCGGCCGCGGCCAAGCTCGCCGTGGTCACCAGCCTCGACTCGCCGGCCCTCACCATCGATCCCATCCACCGCGCGTTCAAGGAGCCCATCGACCTGACGCGCCTGGCGGAGCTATCGGCGTCGGTGCAGCCCTTCCACGGCAAGAGCGGCGCGGACTTCGCCGCGGCCGTGGCCGCCGCGCCGCAGCCGGCCCTCGGTTTCTGGGTGCTGGGGCGCGAGCCGGAGATCTGGCAGTTCGCGTCGCCGAAGCTGGCGGTGGAGGTCTTCCAGGACACGCTCCTCCCCGTCCTCGGCCTGCCACC
The DNA here is from genome assembly GCA_963712665.1 of Thermoanaerobaculaceae bacterium. Lineage (GTDB taxonomy): Bacteria > Acidobacteriota > Thermoanaerobaculia > Multivoradales > UBA5704 > DATARR01. Next base: position 29,825 of record CAVQIV010000007.1, read on the forward strand.
CGAGGCCTCGATCGACGGCACGGTGGTCTACCGCTCCCACCCGGACGAGCTGTGGAGCCAGGTGGCCGCCGGCGACCTGGGCACGGGCGTCTGGCTCCCCCCCATGCAACCCGCCGCCTTCGCCGCCGCCATCGCCGGAGGGCAGATGCTGCCTGCCAAATCGACGCGGTTCCTGCCGAAAGTGATGTCCGGCCTGGTGTGGGCGGACCATGAGTCGAGGGTGGTGTAGGGAAGCTCAAAGGACATAAAGGACATAAAGGACCCAAAGGACGAAAACGAGGAAAACACTCCTCGATCCCTTGCTTTCCTTTACGTCCTTTGAGTCCTTTAAGTCCTTTAAGTCCTTTTCTCTCACGCCTCCTGGTACACCCCTTGCTTTTCTTTCCACGGTGATGCATCCCGGCTGCTCCGGGATCGGGAATACCTTGCATGCAGAGACTTCGCATCGCCCAGGTCGCTCCGCTGTACGAGAGCGTGCCGCCCCAGCTCTACGGCGGCACCGAGCGCGTAGTCTCGTATCTCACGGAGGAGCTCGTCCGCCAGGGGCATGAGGTGACGCTCTTCGCCAGCGGTGATTCGGCGACGGCGGCCCGGCTCGTCCCCTGCGCCCCGCGCGCGCTCCGCCTCGATCCCCAGCAGCATCGACTCCCTGGCCCACCACGTGGTGATGCTGGAGCGGGTCTTCCGGCGGGCAGAGGACTTCGACCTCATCCACTTCCACGTCGACTACCTCCACTTCCCGCTCAGCCGCCGGCTGCGCATCCCCCAGGTCACGACCCTGCACGGACGGCTGGACCTGCCCGACCTGGTGCCCCTCTACCGGGAGTTCCCCGAGATGCCCGTGGTCTCCATCTCGGAGGCCCAGCGCGCCCCGCTCCCCTGGCTCGACTGGCAGGGGACGGTCTACCACGGCCTCCCCACGGAGCTCCACGGCTGCCAGCACGAGCCAGAGGGCTACCTCGCCTTCCTCGGCCGCATCTCGCCCGAAAAGCGGCCCGACCTCGCCATCGAGATCGCCCGGCGGGCGGGCATGCCCCTGCGCATCGCGGCCAAGGTGGACCGCGCCGACCGCGACTACTTCGAGGAGGTGGTCGAGCCGCTCCTGGCCCCGCCGCACGTCGAGTTCGTGGGCGAGATCGGCGAGGCGGAGAAGACGGGAGTTCCTGGGCCGCGCCCAGGCCCTGCTCTTCCCCATCGACTGGCCGGAGCCGTTCGGCCTGGTGATGATCGAGGCCATGGCCTGCGGCACGCCGGTCATCGCCTTCCGCCACGGCTCCGTGCCGGAGATCGTGGACGACGGCGTAACGGGCTTCCTCTGCCGGACCGTCGACGAGGCCGTCGCCGCCGTGGCCCGGCTGGACACGATCTCGCGGCAGCGCTGCCGCGAGGTCTTCGAGCGACGCTTCACCGCGGCCCGCATGGCCCGCGACTACGTGACGGATCTATGAAGAGCACGACTCGCGAGACGACGACCACCGAGGCTACCCACCGCGAGTCGAGCCGTTCTACATTCTCGCGACCCGTCCCCGTCCGGATGACCGCACCCGCGTGCTCAAGCACGGCGAGAGCTTCGCCGTCTTCGACCGCGCCGGCGCCATCCGGCCCGTGGGCCTGGGCGAGCTGGGGCTGTTCCACGAGGGCACCCGGTTCCTGAGCGCCCTCGAACCGTTCCTGGAGAAACAGCCGCCGCTGCTCCTGAGCTCCACGGTCGGCGCGACAACGACTGCTGATCATACCGACCTCACCAACCCGGATCTCACCAACCCGGACCTGCGCCCGCTTCCCCGGCGGCCTGCTCCCCCGCGATACCGTCCACGTCTTCAGTCTGGCCTTCCTCTGGGAGGGCATCCTCCATGTCCGCTATCGTCTCCACAACTACGGGCTGCGCGCCTCGATCTCCTCTTCTCCCTGAGCTTCGCGGCCGACTATCGCCGACATCTTCGAGGTCCGCGGCACACCGCGGCAGCAGCGTGGGCACCGGCTCGACCCGGTGGTGAGCGGACGGCGGTGGTCCTCGGCTACGGGGCTCGACGGCCGCATCCGCCGCACCCGGCTGCTCCTTCTCGAGCCACCGCCGGCGGAACTCGACCGGCTCCTTCGCCTCTTTCCAGGTCCACCTGGCGCCCCGCGGCGAGCGAGACCCTGACCCTCACCGTCGCCTGCGAGCCGGGCGCCGAGACGCCGCATGCCGCTGGCCTTCGACGAGGCCCTCGAACGCTCCGTCGCCGCCCTGGACGGCGCGGCGCTCGCTGCTGCGCCGCGATCGAGACCTCCAACGAGCAGTTCAACGACTGGCTCGAGCGCTCGGCCGCCGACCTCCAGATGATGATCACCGAGACCCCGCACGGGCCCTACCCGTACGCCGGCGTGCCCTGGTTCAGCACGCCGTTCGGCCGCGACGGCATCATCACCGCGCTGCGAGCTGCTCTGGCTCGATCCCGCGCATGGCCCGCGGCGTGCTCGCGCTTTCTGGCCGCCACCCAGGCCCGCGAGGTCGACCCCGGGCAGGACGCCGAGCCCGGCAAGATCCTCCACGAGACTGCGCCGCGGCGAGATGGCGGCGCTCGGCGAGGTCCCCTTCGGCCGCTACTACGGCAGCGTCGACGCCACGCCGCTGTTCGTCATGCTCGCCGGCGCCTACTTCGAGCGCACCGGCGACCTCGCCTTCATCGAGTCGCATCTGGCCGAACGTCGAGCGCGCCCTCGCCTGGATCGACGACTACGGCGACCCCGACGGCGACGGCTTCGTCGAGTACGCGCGCCGCTCGCCCAACGGCCTGATCCACCAGGGCTGGAAGGACTCGGACGACTCGGTCTTCCACGCCGACGGCGAGCTGGCCGAGGGCCCGATCGCGCTGTGCGAGGTGCAGGGCTACGTCTACGCCGCCCGGCGGGCGGCGGCGCGCCTGGCCCGGCTGCTGGGCCATGACGCGCCGGGCCGGCGAGCTGCGAGCGCCAGGCCGAGGCGCTGCGGGAGCGCTTCGAGCGGGCGTTCTGGTGCGAGGAGCTCGGCACCTACGCCCTGGCCCTGGACGGCGCCAAGCGGCCCTGCCGCGTGCGGACCTCCAACGCCGGCCAGTGCCTCTTCGCCGGCATCGCCGGCCCCGAGCGGGCCTGGCGGGTGGCCCAGCACGCTGCTCAGCCGAGACGTCCTTCTCCGGCTGGGGCGTGCGCACCCTGGCTCGCGACCGAGGCCCGCTACAACCCGATGTCGTACCACAACGGCTCGGTCTGGCCGCACGACAACGCCCTGATCGCCCGGGCTGGCGCGCTACGGCCGCAAGGACGGAGCGGCGCGCATCCTGGACGGCCTCTTCGACGCCAGCACCTGCCTCGACCTCCACCGCCTGCCGGAGCTGTTCTGCGGCTTCCCGCGCCGCGCCCGGGCGAGGGCCCGACCCTCTACCCGGTGGCCTGCGCCCCGCAGGCCTGGGCTGCCGGCGCCGTCTTCCTGCTCCTGCAGGCCTGCCTGGGACTGACCCTCGACGGCGCCGGCAAACAGATCCGCTTCGAGCGTCCGGAGCTCCCGCCGCATCTCGACCGCCTCTCCCTGCGCCAGCTCCAGTTGGGCGACGCCACGGTGGACGTGGTTTTCAAGCGCCACGGCCAGGACCTCGCCCTCCACATCGAGCGCCGGGAGGGGGAGGTGGAGGTCCTGATGGTGAAGTGAAACGGAGCCTCAGAACACCTTCACCTCGCGGGCGACCTCCAGCTCGGCCAGCACCGCGCGGGCGTCTTCGAGGTCCTCGATGGGGACGAGCACGTCGATCTTATAGAGCGGCCCGAAGAAGAAGTAGAGCGAGCGCAGCACGTGGCTGCGCGCCAGGGCGTCGATCCCTTCCTCTTCCAGGAGCGCCGTGAGGCGATAGGAAAAGTGGACGTTGTCGAGCTGGACCAGCCGCGCCGTGGCTCCGTTCCGTTTCATAAAGCGGTACTGCTCCACGAGATCGAAACCGATCGTCAGGATGAGAGCGAGATCCACCAGACCGGTCGTCGCCAGGACCGAGACCAGTTGCTCTCGCTGCCAGGCGATGAAGATCACGGTCCCGGCGGCGAGGAGCACCGTGGCGAGCGGCAGGCGACGGCGCAGGATGGCCGCGAGGCTGTCCAGCACCTCCGGCGTCTCGGGGAGATTGGCCTCCAGCCGGCGCCGGCTGCTGAAGAGGTGGAAGCAGAGCCACGAGAAAAGCGCGACTGCGACCAGTCCGAAGGCGGCGTAGAGCATCCAGGAATCCCACTGTAAAGAGGTGCCCCAGAACCGGCGGACGACGAAGGTGAGGATCACGCCCGTCCACATCACCGGCAGGATCCCCTGCGGGAAGGCCGGAGTGTGCGTCGCCTCCGCTTTCCGCAGATGCCAGATCAGCAGCACGGTCAGCACGGCGAGCCCGAGGAGCCAGGGCTCCGGTCCTTCGAGGTCCCTCCACCGCGAGCCGAGGATCTGCAGGGCGAGATCCACCAGGTTCAACAGGGCGAACCCGTTGCCGATCCCATAATCGGAGAGGAGGTTCGCCAGCACGAACACCGCCGCCGTCGTGGCCGTGATCGTGGCCATCGTGACCAGCACGAAACCCGGCCCGGGGTTGGCCACGAAGGGCTGCCCGAACGGGCCGGCCATGGCCTCCAGAGCCCTGGCCATCCCCAGGGCCTGGATCGCGGCCACCGCCAGGCTGGTGCCGAGAGCCGCCCGGTTGAGCTTGGCGCGCCCCTCGATTCCGGCCTGGCGCAACCGCCGGCCCGTCGGGGTGATGACCGAGAACAGCTCGACCAGGAGGAAACCCGTGAAGAGCGGTGTGAAGCCGAAGTTGAGGAGACGGGTATACGACGCGATCTCCGGGCCCACCTCGGGGCTCATCTCGACGAGCGGCAGCTTCAACCGGTGACCAAAGAAATAGAGCGCCAGCAGGGCGAGCGTCACAAAGAGGCGAGCCTCCCAGGGAAGCGCGGCCCCGGGCCGGGCGCGTTCGGTGGCATCAACCGTCGCCATGCGGAGACCTCCGGGTTCAGGATCCGTTGGCGCAAGCTTATCAGGTGGATGGGACGGCGCCATCCTGCGCTACCATCCCCCCGTGCCCACCCGCTACCTCGAAGACTCCACCCCCGTTGTCCAGTTCGATCCCCAGCTCGAAGTGTCGCCCTTCGCGCTGTTCCGGAGCCTGAAGGAGGGGAAAGGTCCCTTGCTGATCGACGTGCGGCCTGGACCGGGGAATCTCACCCTGGCGGGCGCCATCCCCTATCCCGGCCCGGAGTGGTCGCCTCCCTCGGACCGGGACGTGCTCCTCTTCGACGACGACGGCACCATCGCGCTGGACGGTGCCCGCCACATGCAGGCCGCCGGCTGGCCCCGGGTGAAGGCCCTGTTCGGCGGCCTGGAGCTCTACGAGTTCTCGCTTGACCCCGAGGTGGTGGGCGAGGAGACGTTCCTCGCCCGTACCACGCCGGAAGCTCCTACTTCCCCGCCGGAGTGAGCACCGAGAAGACCTCCGTGGGACCGAGCCCCAGCCAGGGATCGGAGGGCGGAGTCAGGAACAGCGCGCTGTAGACCCGCGCGTCGAAGGCTGCCAGATCCGGAGCTGCCTGAATCCTCGCAAGCCAGGAGTGGATCTGATTGTGGAGGAGGTATTCGTTCCGCACCGTGTCTTCGGCGATCTTCTCCTCGAAGCGTTCGAGGGCGCTGTCGTCGCCGTTCACCCAGGCACCCCCCTTGGCCATCAGGAGCCGGCGGCTCGCCGCGTCGAGGCGGGCGGCGTCGGGATGCAATCCAGCCAGGATGGAGAGCTTCGCCGCATCGCCCTCGCCCAAGTCCGGCAGCAACGCCTTGAGCAGAGGGATCTCCACTGCACTCTTGCTGGCAGCGAGCCGGGAGGCTGCCAGCGCCGTGGGTCTCACCTCTCCCGCGGCCGCCGGCCCGCCCAGGCCCGCCTGGCGGAGGTCCGCCGTCAGCTCCCGCGCCTGGGCGAAGAGCTGATCGCTGTGATACCTCCTCAGCCGGCCGGCGAAAACCTCGCCGGAGACCGCGGCCAGCGCTCTCGCCTCTTCCCCGGCCTCGTTCAGATGACGCAGGAAAGCCGCGGGACCGTAGAGCCCCGGTAACGCATCCACCAGCCGGCCATTGGAATCGAGAACGTAATGGATGCTGTTGCCGGTGACCGTGCCCACCAGCCGGCGACCGTCGCCGAAGTCGACCGTCACCTTGGGCACCGGCCGCTCGGACTGCCAATGGAGCACGAAGCGGTCCCGCAGCTCTTGGGAGACGCGCTCGTTGGCGTAGAGAACGGCGCGGAAGAAGCGGCTGTTGGCGCAGCTCAGCTCCTCGTCCAACCGGCCGAGCAATCGCAGGGAGAGGATAGGCTTGCCGCTCGCCCGCGCCGCCTCACGAGCGGCATCGAGATCGGTATACCAGTAGAGATGCGAGGCCGCGCAGTCTTTCTGAGCGCAGACGGCGTCGAGAGCGGCGTCGAACGAGGGCTGCTTCGCCACGGCCGGCTCGGCGCCGGCGAGCTTCAACAGGGCCTCCATCCCGGTCGGTCCCGCGTTGCGCAGGGCCTTCACCGCTGCGACATCGCCGGTTGCAGCCTGACTGGGCGGTCCCCGAGAGATCCTCGGCGAATAGGGCTGGCGTCAGGACGGCGACGATCAAGAATCCCTGAAGCATCAAGCGTGCGGCTTTCATGTCGATCTCCTTTCCGTTCTTCCCACATTGTCAGGCAGCCGTCACTCCCCTTCCGTAACGGCTCTGTAACTTCGGGCAGCCGGCCGCCGGGCCTGCGCTACACTGCGAGGCGGACGAGGCTCAGAAGACATGACGCGCTGCACCGTGCTGGTGATCGAAGACGACCTGGCGATCCGCCGGGGATTGCGCGACGCCTTACGCCACGAAGGATTCGGTGTGCTGGAAGCGGGCGACGCGATCGAGGGGCAGCGGCTGGCGCTCACCTCCGAGATCGGGCTCGTGCTCCTCGACCTCGTGCTGCCGGCGGGGGACGGCCTCGGCGTGCTGGAACGCATCCGCGACGCCCGGCCCGGGCTGCCGGTGATCGTGCTCACCGCCCGCGGCGGCGAGGACGACCGGGTACGCGGCCTGCGCCTGGGAGCGGACGACTACGTGGTCAAGCCGTTCAGCGTCCGCGAGCTGCTGGCCCGGGTGGACTCCGTGCTGCGGCGCTCGCCCGAACGCACGGACGGCGCGGCTTCCCTACCTCTGCCCGAGGGCGAGATCGACCTGCTGCGCCTGGAGGTACGGTTCGAAGACGGCACGTCCATCCCCTTGAGCCCTCTGGAGGCCGACCTCCTGCGCTACCTCGCGGCCAACGCCCACCGCGCCACCTCGCGCGAGGAGCTGCTGCAACGCATCTGGAAGGTCAATCCGCGCCACGTGCAGACGCGCTCGGTGGACATGGCCGTGGCCCGCCTGCGCCGCAAGCTGCGCGACGACGACGATCCACCTCGCATGCTGCTGACCGTGCGGGGAAAGGGCTACAAGCTGGCATGAAGCGGGGAGCCCTCGCCGCCGTCCTCGCCCTGGCCGCGAGCGCCGCCGTGCTCGCCCTGGCCTTGATCTGGCTGGGCCGCACCACCCTTCGCCTCGAAGCCGCCGAAGCTGAAGCCCGGCGCCGCGCCGCCCTGGAGGAGAAGGTGCGCCTCGCGCTCTGGCGCATGGACTCGGCCCTCACCGCCTTCATCGGCCGCGAGAACGCCCGCTCCGTGGAGGCCTTCGACCGCGAGGAGAAGGACTCCGCCGCTGCAGCCGCCTACGGTCCCTTCACCCGCCGCCGCTTCGAGGTCTCGCCCCGGGCCTCGGACTCCCCGATCCTGCCGGTGGCCAGGCTGGCCGCGGTGACGGGCGGCGCGGTCACCATTCCTCAGGCTCCTGTGGTCCAGCCCACTCCGCCGGTCGTCCTCGCTCAGAAAGCGAACGACACGCAGACCATGCTCAATCAGGCCGAGTTCAACCAACGGAGCCAGAACCTGGCCGGGCAGCAGAGCGCGTTCGTCGTGCCGGCCACCCCTACGCCCCGACCGGCCCCTGTGGCGCGGGTCGAGACGACGCTGCAACCGGTCTGGGTGGGAGGCGAGCTCTATCTGGTGCGCCGCATCCGCCGCGGCAGCACGGAGCGGCTGCAAGGGATCTGGATCGACTGGCCGGTGCTGCGCGGCTGGCTCCTCGGGCAGGTCCACGACCTTCTGCCGGACGCCGACCTCCTGCCCAGCAACGATCCAGAGGCGGACCCAGGCCGCCGCATCGCCCTGCTGCCCGCGCGTCTGGCTCCAGGGTTCCTGCCCGCACCGCCGGGCCCGACCTGGACTCCCGCGCGCCTCACCCTGGCCGCCAGCTCGGGAGCGATCGCCCTGGTGATCGCCGCGGTGGCGGCCCTCCTCTTCGGCAGTCTGCGGCTGAGCCAGCGGCGGGCGGAGCTCGTCTCGGCCGTCACCCACGAGCTGCGGACGCCGCTCACCACCTTCCGCCTCTACACCGACATGCTGGCCGAGGGCATGGTGGTTCCGGCCGAGCAGCAGGACTATCTGGAGACCCTGCGCGCCGAGGCCGACCGCTTGGGGCATCTGGTGGAGAACGTGCTCGCCTACTCGCGGCTGGAGCGGCGCCCGGAGCCGCGGCTCGAAGCCGTGCCGCTCTCCGATCTGCTGGGCGAGCTGCGGGACCGCCTGGGCGCGCACGCCGCCCGGGCCGGCCTGGAGCTCGCCGTCCACCTCCCCTTCCCGGAGCTGGCGGACGAACGCGTGCTCGTGGACCGCGCCGCGGCTGAGCGCATCCTCCTCAATCTCATGGACAATGCCTGCAAATACGCGGCGGGGGGTACAGATCCCCGGTTGGAGGTGCAGGCCCTGCGCCGGGGCCGTCACCTGGTGCTGCGCTTCCAGGACCGTGGCCCCGGAATCTCCCGGACCGAACGTCGCCGGCTCTTCCGGCCGTTCCACAAATCCGCGGCTCGTGCCGCGGGAGGGGTTCCGGGCGTCGGCCTGGGCCTCCCTTGAGCCGCCGGCTCGCCCGCAGCCTTGGAGGAGACCTGAGACTCGCCGATTCCGGTCCGCGAGGCGGCGCAGCGTTCGAGCTGTGGTTGCGGCGGGCAAGCTGAACGATGCGACGGATCAATCAGGTTTTCTTCGCGGCCTCCACCTGCTCATCCAGCTTGGCGCCCATCTCGATCGTCCGGCTGTAGGCGGCGTCGATAGCATCCGTAATCACCGCGGAGAAGCGGCCGTTCTGGAGCACGTGAAGGGCGCGCGACGTGGTGCCGCCCGGTGAGGTCACGCCGTCGATCAGCTCCGCCACGTGGCGCTCCGAGGCGAGGATCATCTCCGCCGTGCCGAGGATCGTCTCCAGGACCGACCGCCGGGCGAGGCTGCGCGACTCGCCGATGAAATTGGCGCCGTCCTCGATCGACTTGACGAACAGGGCGATGAGCGCCGGGCCCGTACCGTTGACCGCCGTGGCGCGATCCACGTCCGCCTCGTCGGGGACGTAGATCTCCTTGCCCATGGTCTGGAGGATCTCCCGCACCGTGCCGCGCGCCGGCTCGGAGACCTCGGGAGTGGCGGTCCAGATCGTCATGCCGCGATGGATCTGGCACGGCAGGTTCGGCATGCAGCGGACGATGGCAGGGTGACCGAGGGCGCTGCCGATCGTGGCCGTACGGGCGCCGGCGATGATCGACATCACCAGATGCTCCTGGCGGATCTTCGGCCGGATCTGCTTCAGCACCTTGGCGAGCGTCTGCGGCTTGACCGAGAGCACGATGAGATCGGCGTTCTCCACCGCCTCCAGATTGTCGGTCGTGACCTGGATGCCATAAGCGGTGGCGAGCTGGTCCGCCCGCTCCTGGCGCGGTCCGGACGCCCAGATCCCCTGGGGCGAAGTCATCTCCCGGGTGAGGAGCCCGTTGATCATGACCTCCGCCATGACCCCCGAGCCAATGAACGCGATCCGCGGCTTCTCCATCTCGCTCTCCTTCTCTCGGCCAGCCAAAAGAGGGAGGATTCTAGAGGAAAAGCTAAAGCGTCACCACCCGGCCCGAGTCCCGGATCATCCGCGCGAAGCTTTGCCACCCTAGGAGTGCGTCCACGGAAGCCTGCACCTCAGCGGTGTCCAGCCCCAGCAACCGGACGGACGCGCTGCACGCATAGAAGCGGATCAGCCCCTCCTCGCGCCCCAGAGCGAGCATCTCGGAGAGGGGAGGCATGGCGAGCGACTCCAGCCGCTCAGCCGACACCGGAGGCTGGGGATCGAACTCATCCCACCGTCCCCGCGCCCACGCATCGAGCGCCCCGAAGAACAGCGCCACATCCACCCGCTCCCCCACCGCCGCCACACTCGCCGCCAGCGACGTGATCTGGAACCGCATGTCCCAGGTGCCGCCGTGGGCGAGGATGAGGAGGGGGGACATCGTCATGCTCTCCACGACTGAAGAATACTATGGTCCCCACTGCCTGTCCCCATTGCCTGAACTTCTACTAGAGGCCTACAGGCTCGGGTCACGACCAAGCTGCCTTCGTAGCATCTGCAAACATCGGGTCGTCGTCTTCTTTAGGCTCGACAGCCGGTATCCGAGCCGGTCTGCGGTTTCCTCGGGAGTCAGACCGAGCCCGTAACGAAACTGGATCAAGGCTCGATGACGAGCCGGCAAACGCCGGACCAGCTCCCGTAGATCCTCATACAGGCTGAGATTGGTTCCCACGAAGGCTCCTTGGTCCGCCAGCCGTTCCAGCGCCGCTTCATCGACCGGGGAATGGATTTGCCGCCCCTCTCGCCGCCGATACCGCAGGCACTCGACCCTTAGAGCGGAAAACAGCCAGTTTTCATAATTCTCGACCTGAGCACGCTTACGCCATAGAGCCAAAAGGGCCTCCTGCATGAGGTCCTCGCCATTCCCTGACTCAACCCCGTACAGCCTGAGCAGCGCCTGGAGCCGCGGACGGGCGTGCTCGAGAAGCCGGGCGAAGAACTCCTCATCCGTTGGGTGACCCATCCAAGCAACCTCCCTGCTACTGAGGAGTGACTCCATGGTGACATTCATTTCACACATGCAACGAAGTCTCTGTCTACCTGGAAGCCTCTTGCAGCGGCTTCTTGGGTAAGGAGCTGCACGCGCGGTCCGGGGACGGCGGACCTGGGCATTCGAGACCCGTAGTCCGTGACAACTATCCGCGCAAGCGGAAGAGGGAGAAGTCATGCGGTATGGTCAGGCCCGGCACTATTTTCAAGGCGTTTGTCTCCTGAGGAGGTGTTTGTGATGCGGACATGTTCAGCACGCAGTGCCGCCTTGGTGACTTGCCTGGCCGCTCTCCTGGTGAACGCCATGGCACACGCGATCGAGCCCAAACCGCCAGAAGGCGATCTGGAGCAGAAGGAGTTCTTCCTTCCCGAGTTGGCGATCAGCTCCGCGAACGTACCGCTCAACGAGGTGCTGCCGGCGCTCCCCAACCGTGCCGCCTGGACGAGCCTGCTGCAGGCTCGCGCGCCGGCCGGCGACGGGGCGACGCGCGGCTTCGTCGATCCGCGCTCCGGCACGGCCACCAGCCTGATCGGGGCCTTCCCGCTCCTTCCCGGCCGCGGGGTGGGAAACCAGGTGAGCATCGAGAGCCTGAGTGCCCGGCTCGGGCACCAGCCGGCGAGAATCGACGCGCCGACGGTCGCGGCGGCGATCCTCGACTTCGTCGGCCGGTACCGCGAGCTGCTGGCGGTAGATGTCACCCAACTCGGCGTGAGCCGCGCTGTACAGGTCACGCCCGACCTCTGGCAGGTCAGCATCCCGCAGATCTACAACGGGGTGCCGGTGCGCGATGCGCGGCTCGCGGCGTCAATCAGCCACGGCAATCTGGTGGTGATCGGCACCGAGACGTGGGGCAACGTGCGCGGCCTCTCGACGACTCCCAAGCTGAGCGGCGTCGAGGCGCTCGCGGCCGGTTTTGCCTACATCGGCGGCGTCTCGGCCATGGACGAGATGGTGCGCCAGCCCACCCTCGAGGTGGTCCCAATGGCGCCACCGGAGCACGAGCGCGCGACCGGCTACACCGGCCCGATCGGCGCCGGCTACCGGCACCGCCTGGTCTGGACGTTCGCCTTCCGGCGGCTTCCCGAGGACGCGGCGCTGGGAGACGATGGTCGACGCACACACGGGCGAGGTGATCGCCTTCCAGGACAATAACCACTACGTCAACCAATCGATCACCGGCGGCGTCTATCCGCTGACCAACACCGGCGATCTGCCCCAACCCCGCAGACCTGCGGCACGATGCAGCCGGCTGGCCGATGCCGTTCGCCGACACCGGCCTCGCCTCGCCCAACAACTTCACCAACAGCGCCGGCATCTCAACTACACGAGTGGCACTGCGACGACCACCCTCACCGGAAAATACGTGGGCATCATCGACACCTGCGGCGCGGTCAGCAACAGCTCGGCGCCGGCGCGATCGACCTGGGCGGCACCAACGGCCAGCACGACTGCACACGGGCGGCGGCTCGCCTGGTAACACCGCTGCCTCGCGCTCGGCCTTCTACGAGGTCAACAAGCTCGCCGAGCAGGCCCGCGGCTGGCTGCCCTTCAACACCTGGCTGCAGAGCCGCAGCTGACCACCAACGTCAACATCAACAACACCTGCAACGCCTTCTGGAGCACGGGAGCGGCACGATCAACTTCTACCGTTCCGGCGGCGGCTGCCGCAACACCGGCGAGATCGCCGCCGTCTTCGACCACGAGTGGGGCCACGGCATGGACGACAACGACGTCAACGGCACGCTCCCAACTCCATGAGGCCTACGCCGACATCGCCGCCATCTACCGCCTGCAGACCTCCTGCGTCGGCCACGGCTTCTACGAAACCACCGACTGGGGCTGCGGCCAGACCGCCGACGGTACGGGCTTCAACCGGAACGAGAACCAGGTGGGCGCGTCGCACTGCGACCTCGATTGCTCGGGCGTGCGCGACGCCGACTGGGACAAACATGCCGATCACATCCCCGACACAGCGCTGGGCTTCGTCTGCAGCTCCTGCCTCTCCGGCCCCGGTCCCTGCGGCCGACAGGTGCACTGCGCGCTGCTCCCTCTCGACAGGCCGCCTGGGACCTGGTGGCCCGCGACCTGCGCGGCGCTCCCTTCAACTACGACAGCCAGACCGCGTTCATCGTCGGCAACAAACTCTTCTACCAGGGCAGCGGCAACATCGGCGCCTGGCACTCCTGCACCTGCGGCGGCACGTCGGACGGCTGCGGCGCGACCAACGGCTACATGCAATGGCTGGCGGCGGACGACGACAACGGCAACCTGAACGACGGCACGCCGCACATGACGGCAATCTACGACGCCTTCAACCGCCACGGCATCGCTTGCGCCACGCCGGCGCCCGCAGAACGGCGGCTGCAGCGGCGGACCGACCGCGGCGACGACGCTTACCGCCACCGGCGGCAATTTCCAGATATCACTGTCGTGGACTGCGGTCGCCGGGGCGACCCGCTACTGGGTGTTCCGCACCGAGGGCCATGTCGCCTGCGACTTCGGCAAGGCGATGATCGCCGAAACGACCGGCCCAGCTACACCGACACCCAGGTCGCGAACGGCCGCCTCTACTCCTACAACGTCGTGGCGGCAGGGACCTCGTCGGCTTGTTACGGCGTGGTCAGCAACTGCGCGACTGTGGGCTGCCAGGTCGCCAACCTCGAGCTCGCAAACCAATCTATCAGCTCGGAGCAGACGTTCGTGGCCTGCGATGCCATCTTCGCTGGTCCCGACCTGACGATCGAGCCCAGCGGCAACGTGACCCTACACGCTGGCCAGAAAGTCGTCCTCAGGTCTGGCTTCCGGATCAAGCCTGGAGCCGTCTTCAAGGCGATTGTCCCCTGACCGGCGTGGTAAAGAATCCAGAACAGCGTACAGAAATTAGGAGGAATAACCGTGATCAAAAGCATTCGGATGATCGGAATGAGCGCACTCGCCGCCGCTGGGCTCGGACTGCTGGTCACGCCAATTGTGCGCGCCCAGGACACGGTGTTCGTTACCAGTACGGGCAACGTCGGCATCGGCACGAGCTTCTCCGGTGGACAAGCTCCACCTCTTCAACAGCGCCGATGTGCCCACTGTGTTTCGTATCGAGAGCACCAGCTCCGGCGCGAATGGGGTGAGCAACTTCCGGGCGCAGTCTAATACCGCGGTCGTCCACTTCCGAGCTCACGGCAGTGGACGGACGATCACTCACTTCGGAGTAGTACTGGGTGGCTGGTCCGAGCTCGTTCAAGACATCGGCAACGGGCTCCTTATCGGAACGCAGAACGCCACACCTATCATCCTGGGGACAAACAACACCAACCGTGTCCAGATCGACGGCAGCACCGGTGCTGTGACCATCGCCGGCAACCTAACCGTGAACGGCACATTCAGCAACCCCTCCTCACGCGAGCTGAAAGAGAACTTCGCTCCACTCGATCCGAACACGGTGCTGAAGAAGTTTGCCCGGCTGCCGATTCAAGAGTGGAGCTACAAGAGCGATGAGCATAAGCTGCGCCACGTTGGTCCGACCGTCGAGGATTTCCAGAACGCTTTCGGCCTGGGAACGGAAGGACAGTACATCTTCCCGATGGATGTCCAAGGCGTGACCATGGCTGCAGTGCAAGGTCTCTACCAGCTCGTTCAGGAGAAGGATGCGCAGATCGCCGATCTGCAGAGGAGGTTGGATACGGAGCTGCGCGAGATCAAGCAGCTTCTCCTAGAGAAGGCCGACAAGCAGTAACCAAGTGCCCAGTGGAGACCTGGCGGCGGCCGGGTCTCCACCTTCACACACCAGCATTGCGATAGACCCTACTCAACAACCGACGAAGAAAGGAGAGCATTTTGCAGAAACATACTACATCCCATGTCTCGGTCTCGACAATCGTGATCTTGTTGTTATTTGCCCTCGGCCAAGCCGCTGAAGGCCAAGCGACACGCACGTGGGTTTCCGTCTACGGCAACGATGCCAACGATTGTAGTCGCGCGACTCCTTGCAGGACCCTCTCAGGAGCTCTCGCGAAAAGCTCCGACGGAGGCGAGATCGATATCTTGGATTCTGGCGGTTTCGGCTCAGTAACGATCGACAAATCCATCTCTGTGATTGCCCCACCAGAAGTTCTTGGCGGTGTTCAAGCCTCCACAGGCAATGCCATCACGATCTCTGCCGGCCCAAATGACACGGTTGCGTTACGCGGCCTCACAATCGAGGGCCTCGGAACGGGGCTCGCGGGCATCAAGGTTCTTGCGGTCGGCGCTCTCCACGTCGAGAACTGCACGATCAACAACTTCACCCAGATTGGCATCGATTTCGTACCCACGAGCCTCACAATCACCAACGCCCAGCTCCACGTCAGCAACACGATCGTTCGCAACAACAACGGCGCTTCCAGCGGCGGAATCCGTGTCAAGCCGGGAAACAACGTCTCGGTCATAGGCATGATCAAGGACACTCAGCTCAGGAACAACCAATTTGGTCTACGTGTCGAGGACAACAGTAAGGTGACAGCGAAGAACACCACTACTTCTGGCAATAGCAATAGCGGCTTCGTCGTGGTCTCGAACGGGGCCGCGGTGAACCTGAATCTAGACAGTTGTATCGCAGCCGGGAACGGATTCGGCATCAGGGCGGACGGCTCGAACGCCTCTGTCCGGTTCGCCAACTCCATCATCGCAGGCAATGGCATCGGCATTAGCAGCAACGCGAGTGGTCGCACTGTGAGCTTTACCGGCACCAACTTTAACGCCGACACCGGCACTGCTACTGGGCCGAATATTTCGCCGCAACGTTGATCGTGCAGGCCAGATTGAGGCCCTCAGTTCGCCGCCGGCACGTGCTCCGTCACCGTCCACGTGTCGCCGGCCTTCAGGAGGTCTTCACAGCTTGCCGACGCCCAGGCGGTCGGTCTCGTGGTGGAGCTGCTCTACCACGCGCTCCTCGTAGGAGGGCTGGACGACGTTACGGAAGACGATAGCAGGCTGAGCCGGCTCCCTGATACAGATTCCATCAACGCGAACTGCCGGCGAGCCCAGCCCGCCGGCCGTTTCCGTACCAACCTCACTCAGCTTTTCAGGCAGCGAGGCAGTTCGTCAGATTCTCCCTGACCCTTTGGAGATCGGAATCGCCGAGCCGTCCGATGCGGCGCACGATCAACCGGTTGTCGAGTGTGAAGAGCTTCATCCTCACGAGGCAGCGCCGATCAAGGCCGGCTGTTTGACGATCCTCAAGCCATGTATCGCCCTGCCAGGCGGGCTCGGACTTGGTGGTGATCATGGCGAGGACCACATGCCCCTTCTCGTTGAAGGAGCGACGACTCACCACCAGAGCCGGCCGCCGCTTGCTGCCTGCTACCTCGGAGAAGGGAAATGGAACGACGACCACATGCCACGGCTCACAGATCACGAAAGGCCTCTTCGTCCTCGGGCGAGCTGCCACTCCTCGAGCGTCGCGGAGAGGGCTGCGTGGAAGACGGCGTCGAACGGCTCGACTCGCTTCAACACGACCTCCTCACCCCGGATCTCGTAGCCCACCAGATCGCCTGCACCGAGCCCCAGAGAACTCCGCACCTCGCTCGGGAGGGTCACCTGCCCTTCATTGGAAAGCTTGCTCGTATACACCATGGCATGTTCCTCGATCGACTCGTCACCTCAGCTCGCCGCCCCGCCCACCGTCCACGTATCCCCCGCCTTCAGCAGCGCATCCAGCTTGCCGATGCCCAGGCGGTCGGTCTCCTGGTGGAGCTGCTCCATCACCAATTCCTCGTAGGCAGGCCGGACGACGTTGCGGAAGACGCCCAGGGCCGTCGGGAAGTTGGGCGGCAGGAGCTGGGCGGCGAGGAAGGCCGTGGCCGGATTGTCCAGGCTCTCGTCCCACACCACGCAGTCTTCGGCGGTGATGCCGTCGCCGAGCTGGACGACTTCCAGCTCGGTGCCCGCGCATGCGGATGCCCTTGTCGTGGTTCTTGCCGAAGATCAGCGGCTTGCCGTGCTCGAGGTAGAGGACGTTGTCGTCCTTGGCCTCCTTGTCGGTCATGTAGGTGAAGGCCCCGTCGTTGAAGATGTTGCAGTTCTGGTAGATCTCGACGAAGGCCGTGCCCTTGTGCGCGGCCGCCCGCTGCAGGGTCGTCTTGCAGGTGGGGCTGGAAGACGTCGACGCGAGCGCGCCACGAAGGTGGCCTCGGCGCCGAGGGCCAGGGAGAGCGGGTTGAACGGGCGGTCCACCGAGCCCGTAGGGCGTCGACTTGGTCTTCTTGCCCAGCTCCGAGGTCGGCGAGTACTGGCCCTTGGTCAGGCCGTAGATGCGGTTGTTGAACAGCAGGATCTTGAGCCCGACGTTGCGGCGCAGCATGTGGATCAGGTGGTTGCCGCCGATCGACAGCGCGTCGCCGTCGCCGGTGGCGATCCACACCTCGAGGTCGGGCCGCGACAGCTTGAGGCCGGTGGCCACCGCCGGCGCGCGGCCGTGGATGGTGTGGAAGCCGTAGGTGTTCATGTAGTACGGGAAGCGGCTGGAGCAGCCGATGCCGGAGACGACCACGAACTTCTCGCGCGGGATGCCCGAGCTCGGGGAAGACCTGTCTGCACTGCGGAGAGGATCGCGTAGTCGCCGCAGCCGGGGCACCAGCGGACCTCCTGGTCGGTCTGGAAGTCCTTCTTGGTCAGGGCCGGTACGATCGTCTCAGTGGACATGGGCGTTCGACTCCAGGATCTGCTTCGATCTTGTCGACGATCTCGTGACCGCGTGAACGGCTTGCCCTGGACCTTGTTGACAGCGCGATGACGTCCACGAGGTAACTTGGCGCGCAGCAGCAGGGCGAGCTGGCCCAGGTTCATCTCGGGCACCAGCACCTGCTCGAAGCGCTTCAGCACCTCGCCCAGGTTCTTCGGCAGCGGATTCAGGTAGCGCAGGTGGGCGTGGCCGACCGTGCAGCCCCCGCTTGCGCGCGCTCGTCGACCGCGCCGGTGATGGCGCCCGTAGGTCGAGCCCCAGCCCACGACCAGCAGCTCGCCCTCGGGGTCGCCGTGGACCTCCACGTCCGGGATGTCGTTGGCGATCCGCTCCACCTTCTCGGCCCGCAGGTGGACCATGTGCTCGTGGTTGACCGGCTCGTAGTTGACGTTGCCGGTGACGTCCTGCTTCTCGAGGCCGCCGATGCGGTGCTCGAGGCCCGGCGTGCCCGGGATGGCCCACGGCCGCGCCAGCGTCTCGGGTCGCGCGCGTAGGGCAGGAAGCCCTCCGGATCGGTGCGGAACTCGACCGCGCAGGTCCGGCAGCTCGTCGACGCTCGGGCATCTTCCACGGCTCGGCGCCGTTGGCGAGGTAGCCGTCGGAGAGCAGGATCACCGGCGTCATGTACTTGAGCGCGATGCGGCACGCCTCGAGGGCGACGTCGAAGCAGTCGCCGGGCGAGGCGGCGGCCATGACCGGGAGCGGCGACTCGCCGTTGCGGCCGAACATCGCCTGCAGCAGGTCGGCCTGCTCGGTCTTGGTGGGCAGGCCGGTGGACGGGCCGCCGCGCTGGATGTCGAAGATCACAGCGGCAGCTCGGTCATCACCGCCAGGCCCATCGCCTCGGCCTTGAGCGCGATGCCCGGGCCGGTGGTGGCGGTGACGCCCAGCGCGCCGCCGAAGGAGGCGCCGATGGCCGCGCTGATGGCCGCGATCTCGTCCTCGGCCTGGAAGGTGGTGACGCCGAAGTTCTTGTACATCGGACAGCTCGTGCAGGATGTCGGAGGCCGGCGTGATCGGATAGGTGCCCAGGAACAGCGGCAGTCCGCTGCGCCGGCTGGCCGCGATCAGCCCCAGGGCGAGGGCGGTGTTGCCGCGTGATGTTGCGGTACAGGCCCGGCTCCAGCTTCGCGGCCGGGATCTCGTAGCGGTCGTGGAACAGCCTCGGTGGTGTCGCAGAAGTTCTAGCCCGCCTTGAGCACCTTGATGTTGGCCTCGGCGAGGAGCGGCTTCTTGGCGAACTTCTCGCTCGAGCCAGCGTGATGGTGGCGTCCATCGGCCGGCTTGAACAGCCAGTAGCACATGCCGAGGGCGAAGAAGTTCTTGCACCGGTCCATCGTCTTGGCGTCGAGGCCGCTGTCTTCGAGGGCGCGCGCGGGTCATGCTTGGTGATCGCCACCTGGAAGACGCGGTACTTGTCGAGGCTGTGGTCTTCGAGCGGGTTGACGTCGTAGCCGGCCTTCTCGAGGTTGCGGTCGTTGAAGTCGTCGGTGTTGACGATGAGGATGCCGTTGGTCTTGAGGTCCGCCAGCTTCGTCTTGAGCGCCGCCGGGTTCATGGCCACCAGCACGTCGGGCGCGTCGCCCGGGGTGTAGATGTCGTAGTCGGCGAAGTGGACCTGGAAGCCCGACACGCCGGGCAGGGTGCCGGCGGGCGCGCGGATCTCGGCCGGGAAGTCCGGGAAGGTGGCGAGGTCGTTGCCGAGCAGCGCCGAGGTGTTGGTGAACTGGCTGCCGGTGAGCTGCATGCCGTCGCCGGAGTCGCCGGCGAAGCGGATGACGACCTCGTCGAGCTTCTCGGGGACGATCTCTCGTCTCTCTTTTTCTGCGACCGTGGTGCTCATGATCCTCTCTTTTCCAGGGATGAAAACAGAAAAGACCCGGCTTTCATGCCAGGTCTCTTGCGGACGATGCCCTGCCGTCCGGTCCGGATTCCCATCGGACCACGGCCATGCTCCCGCTCTGGATCTGCACTGCCGGGACGACTTTCATCGCGGCAGATCTTACCAGAGGTTCGCCCCGTATGCCCCGCACGGCGGGGCGGGGAAGGGGTGGGATCTCTCCCCTACCCCAAAATCCCAAGTGCGAGCGGGAGGCGGCCGCTCGCTCTACGCCCGGCCCGCCGCCTTCGCCGTCTCCCGCTCCTGCGCCTGGCGGGCCGCTTCCACGAGGTTGAAGGCGTCGCGGCGCATCCTGGCCCGCTGCGCATCCTCTTCGGGGAAGAGCGGACGGTAGCCGAGCCGGCTCTCGTCGAAGGTGTAGGGCTTCATCAGGTCGTTCTTGCCCACGATCGACTGCTCGCGGGTGAAGTAGGCCATGTCGTAGTTGTTGGACATGATGATGGCCTCCTCCGGGCAGGCGTCCACGCAGTAGCCGCAGAAGACGCAGCGCAGCATGTCGATCTCGTAGACCACCGGATACTTCTCGATGTTGACGTCCGGATGCTCGCCGGCCTCGATGTGGATGCACTCGGCCGGGCAGTTCTGGGCACAGAGGAAGCAGGCCACGCAACGCACCGAGCCGTCCGGCCGGGTGGTGAGGATGTGGTGGCCGCGGAAGCGGTGGCTGTAGGCCCGCCGCTCCTCGGGATACTCGATGGTGTACATCTTGTTGCGGCCGAACAGGTTGCGCAGGAAGTGCCGTGCCGTCACCATCAAGCCGCCCAGGAGCGGCAGGTACAGGCGCTCCGCGAACCCCGGCTTGTAGGGCTTCACTTGATTCGGATGCGGAACGTCCGGCCGCAGGACCGGCCGCCCCGGAGGCGGTGCCGGAGGATTCGGAGTCTGGGTTGTCTGAGCGATGGGCTGCGTCATCGCTCGAGCTCTCCGGCGATGATGTTGAGGCCGCCCAGCGACACGATGGCGTCCGACAGCGAGCCGCCGTCGATCAGCCGGGGGAAGGTCGAGAAGATCGGGAAGCAGGGCGCGCGGCAGTGGTTGCGGTACGGCTTCCCCGTGCCGTCGCTGATGGTAGTAGAAGCCGAGCTCGCCGTTGGCCGCCCTCGACCATGTCGTAGATCTCGCCCTGCGGCACCTGGATGCCGTCCATGATCAGCTTGAAGTGGTAGATCATGGCCTCCATCTGGTTGTAGCAGGCCTCCTTGGGCGGCAGCGCCACGTGCGGGTCGTCGACGATGTGGGGGCCGGACGGCATGCCGCGGTCGAGAAGCTGGCGGATGATCTTCAGCGACTCCCGGATCTCCAGCATGCGGATGCGGAAGCGGTCGTAGACGTCGCCCCCGTAGAGCACCGGGACCTCCCAGTCGAGCGTATCGTAGAGATCGTAGGGATGGGCTCTGCGCACGTCGTAGGGCACGCCGCTCGCCCGCAGGCAGGGACCGGTCCAGCCCCAATTGACCGCCTCCTCGCCCGAGATGGCGGCGATGCCCACCGAGCGATCGATCCAGATGCGGTTGGCGTTGACCAGCTTCTCCGAGTCCTCGACGAGCGGCGGAATCATCTCCAGCAGCTTGCGGCAACGGGCTTCGAAGTCCGGCGGCAGGTCCTGGATCAGACCGCCGATGCGGCAGGCCGACACCGTGAGGCGGGCGCCGCAGCACGGATTCCAGGAGACCGTAGATCTCCTCGCGCGGCTGGAACAGGTACCAGAAGTTGGTGAGACCGCCGGCGTCCACCAGCGTCGTGCCGTTGCACACGCAGTGGTCCATGATGCGGGAGAACTCGGAGAGGATGGTGCGCGCCCACACCGCCTTGGGCGGCACCTCGACGCCCAGCAGCTTCTCCACCGTCTTGCAGTAGCCGACGTTGTTGATGAACGACGAGCAGTAGTTGAGCCGGTCGGTGTAGGGGATGACGTGCTGCCAGGTGTGGGTCTCCGACATCTTCTCGAAGCAGCGGTGCAGGTAGCCGATCTCGACGTCGGAGGCGACGATGGTCTCGCCGTCCGAGCACCGCCATCAGCCGGAAGGTGCCGTGCATGGCCGGATGCGACGGGCCGATGTTGACCGTCATCCGCTCGAACATCTCGTCCTCACCACCCTGAGGGAGGTCGAAATGCGGCTTGTAGATCTGGTCCTCGGTCAAGATCCAGCGCCGCGCCGGATCGTAGTCCTTGCGCAGCGGGTGCCCCTGGAAGGCCTCGTGGGTGAGGATGCGGCGCAGGTTCGGGTGCCCCTCGACCGTGATGCCGAACATGTCCCAGATCTCGCGCTCGAACCAGTTCGCCGCCTTCCACACGCGGGATGAGCGAGGGGATCACCGCGTCGTCCTCGCGCAGCGGCACCTTGAGCCGCAACCGGGCGCCGCGCTGGAGCGAATAGAGGTGGTAGACGGCCTCGAAGCGCTCCTCGCGATCGGGGAAGTCGACACCGCAGAGGTCGAGCAGGAGGTCGAACTGCGTCTGGGAGTTGTCCTGGAGCTCGCGGGCGACTGCGGCCAGCACGTCGCGGCTCACGATCCAGGTCGGCTGATCGAGCCCGTCCTGGAGGAGGATGCTGCCGGCCGGAAACCTGGCCCGGACGGCCTCCAGCTCCGGCAGGGTCGAGTGGTCTTGACGTCTCAGACAGTGGCGCCAGCGTTGACACTCTTGGGTATCTCCTGGTTCCGTTCCTGCTCGCGGAACCGCTTGCGGTCGCGGATCACCTTCTCCTTGAGCTGGAGGATGCCGTAGATCAGCCCCTCCGGCGTGGGCGGGCAGCCGGGGACGTAGACGTCCACCGGGATGATCTCGTCGATGCCCTGCATCACGTGGTAGGCGCGGTAGAAGCCGCCCGAGCAGGCGCAGGCGCCCATCGAGATCACCCACTTGGGCTCGGCCATCTGGTCGTAGATCCTCTTGAGCACCGGGCCCATCTTGTCGTTGATGGTGCCGGCCACGAGCAGCACGTCGCTCTGCCGGGGCGAGAACCGCACCACCTCGGAGCCGAAGCGCGACAGGTCGTAGTGGCTCGACACCGTGGACATGAACTCGATCGCGCAGCAGGCCGTGCCGAACGGGAACGGCCAGAACGAGTTGCGGGATCCCCAGTCCTCGAGCGCCTCGAAGGTGGTGGTGATCCAGCTCTCTCCAGTCATCTTGTCCATGGAATTACCCCTCTCGCCGGGAGCAGTCTACCACTTGTGACCGGCGGTCACAAGGTCGAAGAAGTGTTGTCGTTGCTGTGAGTTACATAAGCCACCCCACCCTTCCTCATCCATGTCGACGCACCGGAGAGCAGTGAGATTCCAGGGTGGGCCCCCCTGGGAGCGCCGGCGTCCCCGCCGGCAACTTACTTCGTTTCTTCTTCTTTTGAGCGTCTCGCGGATTCAATCGCCGGGAGCCGTCCACAGCTCCAGCCCCATCTGCCGGGCCTGGAAGAGCAGGTGCTCCAGGCGCTGGAAGAAGTCGAGAAGGCCGCGCCAGCCCAGCTCTTCGCCGAGACGGATGTCGCCGGTCCCTTCGAGCCCCACCCAGTCCGGCGGCTCGGGGAGCTGCCGTTGCTTCGTCCGCGCCGCCAGCTCGGCGATCTCACCTTCCAGCGCCTCTTGCACCCCGGCCGGCAGCGGCGTGTCCGTGTCGCAGGGGAGATCGCGGAGCGCTTGGAGGGCGGGGAAACCCTCCAGACGGGCGAAGTACTCGACGAGCTCGTCGTCGAGCGTGGCACAGGACTCTTCGAGCGGCACTCCGTCCGGATCGGCGAGCAGCAGCGTCCAGCCCATGACGGGGAACCCTATCAGGGGCCGAAGGCGAGGAGAATGCTGGGAGGGAGCTCCCGGAGTACTCGGATCAGGGAATTGACAGTGCGGCGCAGGCAGCATATCTTGAAGGAGGAAGCATATACGTAGTCCATGTCCTCTCATTCGAGATCAACGCCCGGCGGCTCGATGCGGCCTGTGGATGTCTGAGCGCCTTGAGACATCCCGTGTTGGAGCGCGCCCTCCCAACGGTCCTCGTCCCCTGAGACACGAGCCGGTGGAACGCGACCCCATCCTCGAGATCGTCGAGCAGATCCAGAGGGGGATCCGCGTCGAGGAAAACTCGGAGAAGCTCTTCCGGCGCTTCCGTCCCCGCGTCCAGTCCTTCTTCCTCCGCAAGGGCTTCTCCGCCGAAGACAGCCGCGATCTCACCCAAGACGTCTTTCTCCGTGTCTTCAAGAGCATAGACACCTTTCAGCGCAAGTCGCGGTTCGAGAGGTGGCTCTGGGAGATCGCCGCACACAGCTATTTCAACGAAGTCCGCCGGAGGCGAACGGAGAAGCGGGATGGTCTGGAACAGTCGCTGGACACCCCGGTCGAGAGCGATGAGGGAGCCACTCCATCGCAGGGTCTCCCTGCTCTGGGCCCGAACCCGGAAGAGCAGGTCATCGGGCGGGAGCAGTCGGCGGCCTTCCACGCCGCTCTCCAGGATCTGCCGGCCCAGATGCGCCGCTGCTGCCTCTTTCGCTACGAGAAGGGACTCAAGTACCAGGAGATCGCTATCGTGATGAAGATCTCCATCGAGACCGTGAAAGCACACCTGCACCAGGCCCGAAAACGGCTGGCGGCCCGGCTGAGTGGAGAAATCGGGCCAGCCACCGGGAGATCCGACGACACGTGACCGACGAACCCGATCTGGACCGGCTCTTCACCCGCCTGTCCACCGCCAGCCGCCGCCCCGCCCCGGACGACCATCCCGCGCCCGAGAAGCTCTCCGCCTATCTTGCGAACGAGCTGTCCCCCGAGGAAGACGACGCCCTCCAGGAGCACCTCGCCGCCTGCACCCTCTGCACCGGCCTCCTCCTGGACCTCCAGCGCCTCCTTGATCCGCCGCAGGAAGATCGTCCCCGGGAAGGGGTGGCGGATTTCGAGACGGCGGCGGAGTGGCGGGAGCTGAAAGGGAAGCTGGGGAGGGCTGGGTCTCCCCCAGTCGTAGTGCCGAAGCGACGCCTTCTCCGTCGGGTCGTCGGCTCTCCAGCCCTCGCGGCGGTCCTGGCTCTTCTCCTCGTGGGGACCTCATATCGGATGATCGTGCTCGAAAGGGCACGCACCCGTCCCTTCGCCGTTCAAATCCAGACCCTCGAGGCCCAGGGAAGCAAGAAGGGAACGTCCAGTGCCGCGGAGCCCAAGACGGTTCGCCTGGGGAAAGTCGCGATGTTCGACACCCACTCGGAACATCCTTATTCAAGCTACCGGTTGAGCTTCATCGACAAGGACGGCCGGACCCAGTCAACCCTGGAAGCCCAGGAAGACGAAAATGGGATGATCGGGGTGCTCCTGCCGCAGGATTCCCTGACTCCCGGGGATTATCGCGTCGAGGTCGTTGGGCTCGAAGGCGCCACGGGCCATTCAGTACAGGAGTTCGATATTCGAATTTTGCAGTGAGTCGATAAGCGCGATCCTACTTCCCTCGGGGTGCGATCTCCGCTAGAATGAGACCCGCACTCCACGCGGTCCAAGACAGAGGCGACCTTCACGGGAGGAATCTCGGGCATGGATTTACTGGGTTCCAGGGAACCGGTGCGCCGAATCCTGTTGCTGAGTGTGGTCCTGGGCGTGTTGATCCTCGCTCAAGGCTCGGTGCCGCCTTCCCGGGACTCTAAGCCGGTGCCTCGGTCGGCACGCCCTCTGGCCGCGGCCAAGAAGGTCCCTCCCCCGCCGCGGCACGAGAGAGAGTTTCCCAATTTCGAGGGGCAGAGCAGCGGCCTCTCGTTCGCCAAAGACGAAGTCCACGTCTATCTCTTCGACCTCGAACCGGACGACTTCGTCGATATCGAGGTGGGCCAGCAGGGCGTGGACGTGACGGCGAACGTCTACGGCCCTGGGGAGCCGCCCGTCAAAGTTGATCGATGGAATGGAGACTCAGGGCCGGAAAACATTCCTCTTTTGGCTGAGGTTGCAGGCCACTACAGAGTCGAGCTCACGGGCGGCGTTGACGGAACCTACCAGATCCTGATCCATCCGAAGCGAAAGGCGACGGTGCGCGATCGTCAGAATGCCGAAGGCGCCTTGGCGTACTCTCGAGGAACGGCACTGAAGGGAGGAATTACGCCGAATCTGCTGGCGGAGCAGGAATTTGGAAAGGCCCTGGCGGCCTGGAAGGTGAGCGGATTTCAGGCAGGTCAGGCAGATGCGGCCTATGAGTTGGAGCGGCTTGTAGCTCAGCGCAAATCTCCGAGCGCGGCCTTGCCTCTACTCGAACAGGCGTTGGCTCTTTACCGGGGTTTGGGAAACCGCCACCAAGAGGCGATCATCCTCAACGGCCTCGGGATGGCTCATGATGAGCTTGGCGAAATGGATCAACCACTTTCCTATTATGACCGCGCCCTCAAACTGGCGCGCACAATTAAAGACCGAGATTTGGAATCAGGCATCCTGTTCAATCGGGGTATGCTGTATTCCAAGGCGAGTGAGTTCGGGAAAGCGCTGAAAGATCTCGACTCTGCTCTGGCTATTCGGCAGACTTTGCCGGGTCGCCTCGATGAGGCGAAAGCCCTGAACGCTCTGGGAAACACCTATTCATTACTGGATCAGACCGATCTGGCTCTGAGCTTCTACAAGCGTGCTCTGGAGATCCTCAAAGAGCATCGTGACCCCTACGTTGAGGGGTTGACTTTTGCTGGCCTTGGAGACGTCTACCAGAGAAAAGGGAATGCCAAGCGGGCAATTGAACATTATCAGCGTTCCTTCGCCCTTCTGCAAAACACGGGACACGCCCACGAAGAGACGACGACGCTGAACAATCTCGCTATTGCATATTTCTCTGCCGGTCGTCATCAGGAGGCCCTGAACGCGTTTCAACACTGCCAGAGGATTTTCGAGACCCACGGAGAGACCTCGGAAGCCGCTGTCGCGTGGACCAATATCGGCTGGGTCCTAGCTGCGATGAAGCGTTATAAGGATGCCTCCGAAGCCTACGACCGCGCTCTCTCGACGGTGCACGGCAGGAAACGCCCGATCCTGGAGGTTGAGGCTTACCATGGACTGGCCTGGACTGAATGGCGACAAGGTAGCCTTAATTCAGCTCGCGTATACCTCGACAAGTCTCTCTCTGCTATGGAAGCGCTGCGTACCAGGTCCGATCGTGCGGAGCTGCGTTCCTCCTTCTTGGCTGGCCGTCAAGGTCTGTACGACTTGCTAGTAGAAATTCTGATGGAACAGCACCGGCGTGAGCCGGCCAAGGGTTATGATATCCAAGCTCTCGCGGTGAGCGAGCGGGCGCGCAGCCGTACTCTCCTGGATGAGCTCGAAGGCCGGCCCGTGCTTCCCTCACTTTCCGTTCATGACATTCAACGACAGGTCCTCGATGCGGGGGATGTGGTCCTTCTCGAGTACTTTCTCGGAGAGAAGCGGAGCTATCTCTGGGTCGTGACCTCATCCTCCTTCTCCAGTTACGAGCTGCCGGCATCGGGTACTCGGATCGCCGCGCTCGCTCGGGAGGTCCACGGCCTCCAGGAGGAGAGCCACAAGCTCGAGTTTCGCAGCAAAGCGATTCGTAAGTCGATCGATCTCAGCCGGCTACTCTTCGGTCAGGTTGCGGACCGCCTGCAAGGCAAGAGGCTTCTGATCGTTGCCCCACCTGCGCTCCAGTACATCTCCTTTGGTGCCCTTCCAGAGGACATGCGGGAGTCTCGCTCCCAGGGCTCCATCTGGCCGCGCCCTTGGATCGTAAACCATGAAGTTACGGTCGAATTCTCCGCCACCGTGCTGGCGACTCTGCGGCGCCTGCATGAGGGCCGTTCACGTCCTGCCAAGACGATCGCGATTCTGGCTGATCCCGTGTTCTCTCCTGCCGACGAACGGCTGGCCGCTAACGGTCCCCGCGGACGGTCGGGGGAGAAGGTCCGCTTCTCAAGGTTGAAATATTCGCGAAGCGAGGTGGCGGCCATCGAGGCCCAGGCCCGGCAAGGCAAACCATTCCTCGCTCTGGGTTTTGACGCGAGCCGCCAGCGAGTGCTCGACGGCATTTTGAAGGGTTACAGCCACCTGCATTTTTCGACCCATGGCATGCTCGATTCAGAGAATCCTGACCGTTCGGCCATCGTGCTGTCCTTGGTAGATCGTAATGGCAGACCGGTCGAGGGCGAGCTGCGTGCAGGAGAGATTTCGAAGCTAGAGCTGTCCGCCGACCTTGTGGTCCTCAGCGCCTGCAAGACAGGCCTTGGCCGCGAGATTCGGGGAGAAGGGCTGGTGGGATTGACGCAGGCGTTCTTCTCTGCGGGAGCTTCAAGGGTGACGGTGAGTCTGTGGGACGTCGACGACCAGGCGACGGCCGTGCTGATGGGGCGTTTTTATCAGAATCTCTTTCAAGAGAACCTCCCGCCGGCAGCGGCCCTGAAGGAAGCCCAGGTCTGGATGTGGAAACAGCCGAGATGGAATGCTCCCTACTATTGGGGAGGTTTCGTCCTACAAGGTGAATGGAAATAACCGTCGTGGGCAAGTTTTCCGGAAGCCGGCTAAACAACTTCCGGAATGAAGGTGTCTCCTCTCAAGGGAGGCCGGAGAGCTTCTCGACTCCGGGACGATCAACGAATCTGTCACTAAGGAGGACGTCGTGGGCAAATCACCGAAAAAGAAAAGCGTGCAAGCAGCCGTGGGGCGGTCGAAAGAGCAGCAGGACAAATATGGCGGCCGGGGTACCACTACAGTGGATACCGTCAGCCCTGTAACCCCCAAGACGATTACCGACCCTGGCTCCGGCCAACACGGGGGCGGCAAGAAAGATCATCCCAAGGTTTGAAGTTCGGCTTTCTACAACGGAATCAATGCAGTGATCCCCTGCGGGCCGACGATTGCTCCGCCGGCCCGCCTTAAGAGAGGAAATGACGAGTGAAATGTAAGATGACGTGTATCCTGGCGGTCCTCCTTGGGGTCATCCTGGCCTGCCACTCGGAGAGCCATCGCCCCCGTTCCGACAAGTCGTTCGATGAGATCTGTCGCCTCGTCTCCGGTAAGACGACCCGAGAAGTGGAGGCGATTCTCGGCAAACCTGATGCCCAAGAGAAGCTCCAGTTGGGAGACTGGCGATGGGTGTGGTGGAACTATACGGTCCTGAAGGGCGACAACTATCCGCCGGAGGTCCGGGACAAGCCGGTTCACCTGGAGATCATGTTCTCCAGCCAGGCCGCAGTGCCCGATTCCCAGTGGCGGGTGGCCGGTCCTCTGGCTGTGAGCTATGCCATTCCCCAGGTGCCCACGGCTGCTGGGGCCTTGTAGCCTCCGCCCGGGCATGAATGCCCGGGCTAAGAACGGCGCCGGATGAATCCGGCTTTAAGCCCTCTTCAGGGGGCGCTGTTCATAGCCCGGCGATTCATCGCCGGGCTTTCTGGGGTTGGGATGGACGGGGAGCGACGGGCAGGTGGCTTCGGCGAGGTGGGGCAGAAGAGCACCGGGCAGGGCATCGCATTGACAGCTCCCCTCAGGGAGTCATATCGTCTGGCGATGCCTCGCCCCACCCTGCCGCAATTCCGTCTGCAAGCCGCCCGACGCTGGAGCCATGGGACCCGCGCACGGGGGTGATCCTCCGGGCGGCGGCTCTCCCACTGGGAGTCCCGAAGAAGACAAGAGCCGCTGGCTCATCCTCCAGATTCAGGCGGGGATCCAACGGGAGGAGAACTTCCGCCGTCTCTACGAGCTCCACCATGAGAGGATGGTCAGATTCTTCAGACGCGCGGGCCAATCCCTGGAAGATTCCAAAGATCTCACCCAAGAAGTTTTTTTCCGGGTCTCAAGGGGTATAGACGCCTTTCGCCATGAGTCGAGATTCGAAAGGTGGCTGGTGGAGATCGCGAGACACGTGCTCTCCAACTATGTAAGGAGCCTAAAGACAGGGAAGCGGGATGCCCCGGAGTATTCTATCGACGCAGCGGTGGAGGTTGAGGATGGGAGCGGCGTTGGATTGCAGATACCGGACCCGGCTCCCGATCCCCTGGACCAGGTGATCCGCCGCCAGCAGGGGGCCGCTCTACGGAGCGCACTGCAAGAGCTTCCCACTCAGATGCGCATCTGCTGCGCACTGCGCTACGAGAGGGGGCTCAAGTACGAGGAGATTGCCGACGTGATGAAGATTTCCATCGAGACCGTCAAGGCGCACTTGCATCAGGGACGCAAGCGCTTGGCGGCCAGGCTCGGAGATAAGTTGTGAACGAGGACGCCAAAAAGCTCGCTGGACCCTCCCCTCCGGACGTGCTCCCGGACCCCGCAGAGCATCCGGACCCTGATCGTCTGTACGCCTATCAGGCCAATGAGCTCACTCCGGACGAGGATCTGGAGATCCAGGAGCACCTGGCCGTGTGCGGCCACTGCACGGAGCTGCTCCTGGACATTCACCGCTTCACAACGCCGCCGGCTGAGGAGGAGGCGGGGCTCAGCGAATTCGAGCAGGCCGCCGGCTGGCGCAAGCTGCGGACGCGGCTGGACCAGGACGGCTTCTTCACTCGGAACCACAGGCCCCGGCGCCAGATCGTCACCATCGCGGCAGTCTTCGTGCTGGCGATCCTGGGGCTCTCCATCTATAACCTGACCCACCGGACGGAGACGGGGGCGACCTACTCTCTCGATCCTCTCGACAGCACTCGCGGCGAAACCTCGGAGAAGCTCGAGGAGGTCAAGCTGCCGGCGACTCTGCAACTGCTGTCCCAAGCCTCGACTCATTATGACGAGTACGTGGCCAAGGTCGAGGATTCCAAGGGGCGGGAGGTCCGGAGATTTCCAGGGTTGCGGCAGGACGCTGCCTTCCGCGTGGCGTTGAAGCTGCAGCAGGGCGATCTGCCTCCGGGAGAGTACTGGCTGGAGCTGACGTGGCTGAGAAACGGCCGGCCGGAGGGGGTCGCGAATTTCGGCTTCAAGATCGTGAAGGACGAGTAAACTCTGCGGCATCCGCGCCATCCCCACGGCGCGCCGTTTCAGCTACAATCGAGACTCTGCTTTTCAACTGGAGTTGCTCGCCGGGGCCTCGGCCGCGGTTGTTGGCTTCAGGAAAGGAGGAGTCTCCCGCATGGGCCATGTCTGTTGTCGGCTCCTGGTCTGCCTTGTGCTCTTAGGCGCCGGATCTTCGGAGGCTGCCGATACCCTCCGCTTCCAGCCGGGTCGCACCTCTAAGCTCTCTCCTGGCGTTGCCGACGTCTACGTCTTCCCTCTGAAGAAGGGCGACTTCCAGCAGGTCGTCTTCGACCAGCGGGGGGTGGACATCGGAGTCGAGGTGTTCGATCCGCGGGGCCAGAGGGTCGTTGCCGTAAACAGCTTGAATGGAGCTCAGGGGCCCGAGGACGTCCCCTGGGTGGCTGCCTCCACTGGTACATTCCAGGTCAAGGTATCGGGGGATCCCGGGATCTACGTCTCCAGGACCGCCATCCGCCGACGGGCGACGCCTCAGGACCGGGACCGGGCAGCGGCGGCCGTCGCTTATTTCCAGGGCAAAGAGCTGGGGAAATCGAAGAAGCCCCGGGAAGCGGAAGAGCGATACCGGGAAGCGGCCCGGCTGGCCGGGAAGGGCGAGGATCGTCTCCGTGAGGGGGACGCCTGGAATCAACTTGGCAGGCTCCAATGCGACGAGAGCCGCTGGGCTGAATGCCGGGATTCCTTTTCACGTGCCCTGTCGATCTACGATGTCCTGGGTCAGCCGGCGCCCGCCGTGCTCTTTCAGATGGCCGTGGCTCTACACAATCTAGGCGAATCCCCAAAGGCGGCTGCGGCCTACGAGCGATGCATTCGCCTGGCGCAGGATCTCAGCAGTGCCGGGATCGAAGCCAACGCCAGGTTAGCGCTTGGTGGTTTGCAACTCGACAACAGCCAAGTCGATCAAGCACTGGCGAACCTCCACGAGGCGGCAAGGCTCTATCATCAGCAAGGCTCCTCCCGGGAAGAGGCCACGGCGTTGATAATCTGCGGCAGAGCGTACTCCAAACTGGGGGAGTTCGACCAGGCGCTGGCTGTCGAAGATGAGGCCCTGAATAAGCTCCACCACGGCAAGGACGATGACGCCCCCTTGATCGCGTCGGCGCTCTCACTCCTGGGCGACACCTATCGCGAAGCGGGTCAGTATGAGCAGGCTGTTTCCTACTATCATCGCTCCCTTGGTATTTCCCGCCGTCGAAAATATCGCGAGAGCGAGGCTGCAACCTCCAGTCAGCTCGGTCTGGCTTATCTTGGCTTGAAGAAGTATGGAAAGGCCCGGGAGGTGTTCCAGCAGGCATTGACGATCTTCCAGGAGCGGCGCCTGGCAGCCAAGGAAGCGAACGTCTGGATCAATCTCGGAGC
Organism: Thermoanaerobaculaceae bacterium; assembly: GCA_963712665.1. Classification (GTDB taxonomy): domain Bacteria; phylum Acidobacteriota; class Thermoanaerobaculia; order Multivoradales; family UBA5704; genus DATARR01. Next base: position 61,719 of record CAVQIV010000007.1, read on the forward strand.
CATCGAAATCACCCTGCATTCGATCCCCAAGGCGATCGAAGATCTGCAACGAGCCTTGAGCATCAATCGACGGCTGAAGCGTCCGGACACGGAAGCGTCGGCCTACTTCCAGTTGGCCTGGGCCGAGCGCCGGCGCAACAAACCGACGGTGGCCCGAGCGTACGCTGCCCACGCCATCGAGGTCCTGGAGTCGATGCGCAGCGCGAATCAGAAACCCGAGGTCAGGGCCACGGTGCTATCAGGATGGCAACAGATGTACGAGCTGCAGGTGGATCTGTTGATGGAGCAGCACCGGCTGGCGCGGACCGCGGGGGATGTCGAGGCTTTCGGCCTGGGCGAGCGCGCCCGTGCCCGCACGCTGCTCGAGAGCCTGGGCGAGCGCTCCTCTCCCAAGCCCCTGAGCTTGCGTGAGATCCAGCGGCAGGTGGTCGATCAGGATACCGTCCTGCTCGCCTACTCCTTGGGTAAAGAACGGAGCTATCTCTGGGCTGTGACGCCGCAGGAGTATTCGAGCTTCGAGCTGCCGGGCCGCGAGCAGATCGAGCCCCTCGCCCGGGAGGTCTCTCGGCTCCTGGCCCTCAGCCATCGTGAGCAGGAACGGAACGCGGCGGTACGTGAGGCACGCGCTCTGAGTCAGATTCTCCTGGGCCCTGTGGCGCAGCGCCTGGGCAACAAACGATTGCTGATCGCCACCCCCCCCGAGCTCCAGTACGTGCCATTCGCCGCCCTGCCGGACCTGACGGCCGCGGAACGGACACCGGAACCGGACGACGGATGGCCGCTTCCGCTCGTCGTGCATCACGAGATCGTGAGCGTGCCTTCGGCTTCCGTGATCGTTGCGCTGCGGGCAGAGCGAGCCGGCCGGCCCAAGCCGCCCAACCTGCTGGCTCTGGTGGCCGATCCCGTCTATGAGCTGAATGGCGTTCGCCCCCTCGCAGGCCGCTTCAAGCAGCTCCCTTCCTCCCGCAGCGAAGCCGAGGCCATCGCCAAGCTGGCCGGAGGCGAGCCCGTGCTGAAACTGTTCGATTACGAGGCCAATCGCGACTGGGTTGCGGACCTGGGTGCTTACCGCATCCTTCACTTTTCGGTGCACGGCGATGCGAACCGAAGCCATCCCGATCTCTCCGCCCTCGTCCTCTCCGCCTTCGAGCCCGGAGGCCGGCGGCGGGACCCGTTCCTGCGGGCGCGCGACATCCAGGATCTCAAGCTCCCCGCCGACCTCGCCGTGCTGAGCGCCTGCGGTACGGGGCTGGGCATGGAGGTCCGGGGAGAAGGTCTGCTGGGCCTGACGCAGGCTTTCTTTACAGCCGGCACCTCTTCCGTGGTGGTCAGCCTTTGGGACGTGGACAATACCGCCACCGAGACGCTCATGCGGCTCTTCTACGCCAGCCTGCTGAAAAACGGCTTGCAACCGGCGGCAGCCTTGCGGGAGACGCAGATTCAGATGTGGCGCCACCAGCGCTGGAACGCGCCGTTCTTCTGGGCGGGATTTATCGAACAAGGTGAATGGAAACCGAGGTAAACACGGCTTTCGTACCCGGCGGGTTAAACATCTCCTGCCTTTCAGGGTCTTCGTAGAATGGAACCTTTGAAGAGCTGCAGTGCTCTTCAATCCATTGACCTTTCAGGAAAGGAGCTCGTATGGCCCAGTCAGAGAATCCCTTGCAGGCGAGCGGAAACGACCCCCAGATCAAGGTGCTGGGTGACCGTGACCCGGATCCGGTGCCGACGCCTGGCCCACCGACTCCGGTGGACGCGACCAATCAGCCTCCCCCCCGGGGGGATGGAGACGACGATTCGTCGGCGAGCTGACCGGATCCGCAGGACTTTTCCATGCCCCTCTCTTCTACTGGGAGAGAGGGGCGGTCTCCAGTCCACCCCTCGCGCTCCATTCCCGCCTTTTCCGGAGCGTACCTCCTCCCTCCCCATTCCGTCATATGCTCCCAGGTTGCCCCCCGCCGGGGTGACGTGACAACCTTGGCGGGATGGCGAGCGGGGCCTCCCGGCCCCCCTCATGGACCCGAGGAGGCACTGCGCAATGAGCAAGTCGTACCAGGCTCCACTCAATTGGTATACGGGTGGAGGTGCGGATACCGACGTCAACGAGACCGAAGAGTGGCTGACCGCCTTCGAGCAGGTGGTCGAGATCGAGGGGCGCGAGCGGGCCTGTTTCCTGCTCAAGAAGTTGCTGGAGAAGGGGTATGAGAAGGATGTCGTCCTCCCCTTCACCGGCAACACCCCCTACATCAACACCATCCCGAAGAACGAGGAGCCCCCCTACGCGGGCGACCGCGCCATCGAGCGACGCATCAAGAGCATCGTCCGCTGGAACGCCATGGCCATGGTGGTGCGGGCCAACAAGAAGTACCCCGGCCTGGGCGGCCACATCTCCACCTTCGCCTCGTCGGCCACCCTCTATCAGGTGGGCTTCCATCACTTCTTCCGCGGCCGCAGCGAGAGCGGATTCGACGGCGACATGATCTACTTCCAGGGCCACGGCTCCCCGGGCATCTACGCCCATGCCTTCCTCGAAGGGCGGATCAAGGAGGAGCATCTGGACGCCTTCCGCCGCGAGCTGGCCCCGGGCGGCGGCCTCGCCTCCTATCCCCATCCCTGGCTGATGCCCGGCTTCTGGGAGTTCCCCACGGTCTCCATGGGCTTAGGGCCCATCGCCGCCATCTACCAGGCCAAGTTCAACCGCTACCTGCGCAACCGCGGCCTGCGCGATCCCCAGAACCGCAAGGTCTGGGCCTTCCTCGGCGACGGCGAGACGGACGAGCCCGAGGCCTTGGGCGCCATCACCCTCGCCTCCCGCGAGAAGCTCGACAACCTCATCTTCGTCATCAACTGCAACCTCCAGCGCCTCGACGGCCCGGTGCGCGGCAACGGCAAGGTCATCCAGGAGCTGGAGACGGCCTTCCGTGGCGCAGGCTGGAACGTCATCAAGGTCATCTGGGGGAGCGACTGGGATCCTTTGATCGAGGCGGACAACACCGGCCTCCTCATCCAGCGCATGAACGAGGCCCTGGACGGCGAGTACCAGAAGTACGTGGTGGAGCCGGGCTCCTACATCCGCAAAGAGTTCTTCGGCAAATATCCCGAGCTGCTGGAGCTGGTCAAGAGCTACTCGGACGAGGAGCTGCGCAACCTGCGGCGCGGCGGCCACGATCCGGTAAAGGTCTACACCGCCTTCAAGGCCGCCACCGAGCACGAGGGATCGCCCACGGTGATCCTGGCCAAGACCGTGAAGGGCTACGGCCTGGGCGAGGCGGGCGAGGGCAAGAACGTCACCCACCAGCAGAAGAAGCTCACGGATGACGAGTTGCGCTTCTTCCGCGACCGCTTCGAGATCCCCATCCCGGACAAGGACCTGCACGAGGCGCCGTTCTACTGCCCGCCGGAGAACAGCCCGGAGATCCAGTACCTGCGGGAGCGCCGCCGCGCCCTGGGCGGCCCCGTGCCCATGCGCCAGGTGCGCACCGAGCCCGTGCCCATTCCGGAGGGAGACACCTGGGCCCGCTTCTTCGAAGGGGTGGACCGCGACGTCTCCACCACCATGGTCTTCGTGCAGATGCTGACCCAGCTCCTCAAGGACAAAGAGATCGGCAAGAAGATCGTTCCCATCGTGCCGGACGAGGCCCGCACCTTTGGCATGGAGTCGCTCTTCCGCCAGTTCGGCATCTACTCCCACGTGGGGCAGCTCTACGAGCCCGTGGACAAGTCGATGCTCCTCTACTACCGGGAGGCCACGGACGGGCAGATCCTGGAGGAGGGGATCACCGAGGCGGGCTCCATGTCGTCCTTCATCGCCGCCGGCACCTCTTATGCCACGCATGGGATCGACATGATCCCCTTCTTCATCTTCTATTCGATGTTCGGTTTCCAGCGCATCGGCGACCTCATCTGGGCGGCGGCCGACCAACGCACCCGGGGCTTCCTCCTGGGCGCCACCTCGGGGCGCACCACCCTGAATGGCGAGGGCCTCCAGCACGAGGACGGCCACAGCCACGTGCTGGCCAGCGTAGTGCCGAACCTCCTGGCCTACGATCCTGCCTTCGCCTTCGAGCTGGCGGTGATCATCCGCGACGGATTGAAAAGGATGTTCACGAACCGGGAGGACGTCTTCTACTACATCACCCTCTACAACGAGAACTACCCCATGCCGCCCATGCCGGCCGGCGCGGAGGAAGGGATCCTCAAGGGGGCGTATAAGCTGAAAGCGGCGCCGGGCCAAGACGGCAACCGGCCGCACGTCCACCTGCTGGGCAGCGGCTCGCTGCTGCGTGAGGCCCTGCGGGCCCAGGACATCCTGGCCGAGAAGTACGGCGTGGCAGCCGACGTCTGGAGCGTCACGAGCTACAAGGAACTGCGGCGCGACGCCCTGGAGGCGGAGCGCTGGAACCTGCTCCATCCCGGAGAGGAGCCACGGAAGCCCTACGTGGTCCAGCTCTTCGAGGGGGACGACCAGCCCCTCGTGGCCGTCTCCGATTACATGAAGCTGGTGCCGGACCAGATCGCCCGCTGGCTGCCCGGCCGGCTCTTCCCTCTCGGGACGGACGGCTTCGGCCGCAGCGACACCCGCGAAGCCCTGCGCCGCTTCTTCGAAGTGGATGCCGAGACCGTCGTCGTCGCGGCTCTCGGACAGCTCGCCCGGCGGGGAGTGGTGGACCGTTGCCTGCCCAAGCGGGCCATCGAAGAGCTGGGGATCGATCCCGGAAAGCTCGATCCGCTGGTCAGTTGATTGAAAAGGAGGCCGATCGTGAAAAGACAGATCCTGCAGCTCCTCTCGCTCGTCTTGCTGCTGCCCACACTAGCCGCGGCCGAACCCGTGACCTACAAGGTGGACGCGGATCACAGCGGCGTAGGCTTCAGCATCCGTCACTTCGTCTCCAACGTCTCCGGCCGCTTCCGGGACTTCGACGGCGTCATCAAGTACGACAAGGCGAACCCGGCGGCCTCGAGCGTCGAGTTCACCGTCAAGGCCGCCTCGATCGACACCGCCAACAACGATCGCGACGAGCACCTGCGCTCCAAAGACTTCTTCGACGTCCAGAAATTCCCCACCCTGACCTTCACCAGCACCAAGGTGGTGGCCAAGGATGCCAACACCCTGGACGTGACGGGCAACCTCACTATGCACGGCGTGACGAAGCCGATCACCATCCCCGTGACCCTCCTGGGCACCGTGAAGACCCCAAAAGGCGAGAAAGCCGGCTTCGAGACCAACTTCAAGGTGGACCGCAAAGAGTACGGCATCACCTGGAACAACGTCATGGACTCCGGGCCGGTGCTGGGGGACGACGTGAAGGTGAATATTGAGATCGAGGCGAACCGGCAGGCGGAGGGGGCGGCGAAGTAGTAGAGCTCCTGAAGCAAAATTCCCTCGAAGAAAGCCCCCTGGGAGCGCCGGCGCTCCCAGGAAGAATTCGGCTGGAGGCGGGGACCCAACGCATCCCGTTCCGCTCGGAATCATCTTCGCGTCGGAACGGGATGCTCGTCAGGAGGCAGGAGGCGCTCAGGTTCTTCTGCCAAGCTTCACAAGCCCTTCGGGCGCCGGGCGCGCCGCTGGGCGAAGGACGACGGGCGGTTCGTAGACGATCACCTCGCCAGGATAGGGGTGGAGACGCTCTTTAGGATCGTTCTCGAGGTCGTCGCGCTGGCAGCGGAGCAACTCTTCAAAGGTGAAGGTCTGGGGCTTCCACCGGTTTTTCCTATAGGCCTCGAGAGCCTTGTAGTCGAAGTGCAGCTCGTCGTACCGTGCGACGTTCTGATACCAGCCAATGGGTGCTTTCAGCTTTGAGAAAGCTGCGACACCGACCTCCAGGAATTGCCGCCTGAATCTGAGAGTGTCTGCGATCGGGCACCAATCGTCGATCTCGAAGTGCACCCGGCCGTCCTCCACGTAGAAGGTAATAGGATAGATCTCGCATAGCACGACCTTGAAGCGGCGGCATGTGCACTCGAAGGTGCCCGGAGCCAGGAACGGGCAACCGTCGATCAGCCTCAGAACGTCGAGCTCCATGCCGTCTTCCATGACGATGACGTCGAGGAATCGCTCGGTGAACTCAGAGACCGAAAAACCGGCCTCAGCAGCCATGTACTCGCGTTCCCCGGGCATCAGAGTGCCAATCTTGGTGTGTTCGCAGGCTCCGCCGCAGGCAGCGCAAACTTTGAAGGTTTCGGATGTATCGCCTTTGAAAGAATTGTGATATTCCTTGAACTTCTTTCGAGAAATCGGCCTGTATCTCATGGTTATCCTCCAATAAGCCAAGTTTTCAGCAGGGTTGATTGCTCCTCGGCAGTTTTTATCTTTGCCTCCTCCAATATCTTGTCGTTCCAGATCTGAGCAAAGGAGGTTGCTAAAGCGTCGACGACCCTACCATCCAGCGAGATGTCGAAGGTTGCCTCACGTCTGCTCTGAACCCAGTCGAGGTCGATCTCGAATGTGGCTAGGCTGCCACCAGATTTCACGTGTTCTGCGAAACGTTTTTGGATTTCGGTGTCTATCGAGTCATGACCGACTTCGCTGGTCATCGGTTCACAAATAATACCGCTTCTCTTTGTAGCTAGTTCTGCGTCATAGAGGACTATGGCGATTGGCCACAGATCGAAGTACTTTGGGTCGATATAGAGGAAGCGAAGATATTTATCAATCTGGTCATCGGTTACCTTGTCGCTTCGAAGTTGGTTTTTAATAGCTTCCGCTTTCCTGCGGATGCTGTTCCCCTCCGGGACCATGAAATAGTGCTTCCTCTGATCGAGAATTCCCGCCTTAATGCTTGCAAAGAATAGAGGTTCAGCGGGCCAGTAGAGGTCCTTAGTGATCTCCCAGCAGGATCGCGCCTCTCGCGTCCGCTCCAACACCTTGCGGTATCCCCATAGCCATGGCAGATCCTCAATGAAAATCTGGGTTCCATTCAGTTGCGTCGTGACCGGGTTGTTGTGACTGAGTGTTTCCGGCGCTCTGAGTGTGCGTCGCAAAATCTCTCGAAGCTCCAAGAGGAACGCTTCGCGATGCCTCTCATCTCTAAAGCGCGCGAATTCGAGCTGGATAGTCTCCACGTCATGAATGTCGAATGGTAGCCCGTCCGTACTGTCAGCAACGATGATGGTGGGCTTTCTGAAACTGTGTGCGATTCCCAATTCATACATCACATTGGGATTGATGGAGTTTTTTTCGCGCGGATCATGTATCACTGCAATCACGAGGTCCGCGTTTAGCATAGTTTTGGCGACCTTCTCGGTGACCATTCCGGGCCTGCGACTGTCGTCTGCTTTGGTGCAAGTGCATTGGCCCCCAAGCGCCTCAACTTCCTTGAGGATAGCGCTATAGTAAACGGGCCAAAGATCTTCGATCAGGGGCATACAGACAAAACAATTCCTCATGACTCATCTCCTTGGTATGAACTGGACTAGATGTCCGTTTCTATATCCCGCCGTCGACGGAGGTGACGGGTGCGTAGTGGCGGAAGAGCGACGGTTGAAATTTCTGTTATCTCAAGCCCTTCGTTAGAAGGAGGTTGATCGTTTTGGATATAGGATTGACATGTAGCACCTCTTTGCTTTTTCCTAGTGCATACTCGACAATGTCACCCGTGCCACCTAATCCCACCGCTTGTTTCCCGTTCCAAACCGCAATCATCCGGCCGGATAAATCCACGACGCGTTGACCTGCAGCGAGGTACGATTCTTCCTTGTTCGGAAGCGCAGGTAGAACCTCGACCGAAGAGGCGCGTCTGAGGAGTGAGGAATAATTCTCCATGTCCCTTCCTGGTTTGAAGGTCTCTGCGTATGCCGGGAAGGGTAGGACGACGTGCAGCTCAAATTCGCACTCGAGGATCAGCTCCGCGAAAAGTTGGTCCGCACCTATCGCCAGGGAGCTGAGCCCGATCACAGGACGGGGAGCCTGGGAGAGAGCGGAACGGATCGCCTCTCTTACCCAGGACCAACTCTCCTCTTCCTGGAGTTTCTGATGACCTGTGATACCGATGACCATTCTAGATCAGTCCCTTCTTGGCCAGGTTCCAGTAGAACTGTCCCAGGGGAGTCAGCTTGACCCAGCCCGAGTCGAGCGCGATGAAATAGAGGTCCTTTCCCGACTGAGTAGCCAGGAGGTTGGCGTTGCGAAGTGTCTTGAACTTGTTGAAAATTGCTATATGACCGGAGTCTGCCGTGGGATGCGTACGCTCATAGGAGGGGGCCATCTGGAATACGCTGCTCTCTTCTGGGAAGAATTTCGTTAATTCCCGCAAGAGATGATCGGTCACTGAAGGCTTGCAGTGCCTTACTGGAGGCAATCGGTCTGCATAGGACTTGTACATGGGACGCTGGTCCCAGGGACCTAAGGCCTGCTCGACGTATGCATAGATCGAAGCTGCGGAGATTCGTCCTCTGACGTCGGCCGCTCCGCCGCTCAGAGCTCCGAGAACCAGTTTCGTGAAGACACCATGCCCGGCGGTTTCGTGCGCCGTCTCGGTTTTCTGCGACGCCGCGAGGATGGTGAGCCCCTCGCGCATGTAGGCCTGATTTTGATCGCCGCCGGCTCCTTGAAGAAAGGCAGGGTCACCCAGATGCGCGGCGTAGCAGCAGTCGAGTATCAACAGGATCGACTTTGCCCGCGACTCTTTCGCAAAAAGGAGCAAGTCGTCCATTCGGAGGCCAGGCTCCGGATGGACGCCGTCTTGTGTGGCAATGACGCCTCCGACCCGGGTCGGCGAGCCGTGCCCTGAGTAGTGGAAGAGGATGTGACCGTCAAAGTTGTCGAACAGGCCGCGCCATGCCGACCGGAGGAGGTCCTTGGTGATGGGGGGGCCGTCGGCGCTTGTGAGGAGACGACAACTATAATTCGAGTCGCCGTCGTCATGGCGCTGCAGCAGCTCGTTCATTGCCAGTGCATCCGCCACGCAGCCTGTCAAAGCTGGTAGATTCTGGTACTGGTCGATCCCCACGATGAGCGCACGTTTGTTCATATCCATTGTCACCCTCCTAGTGGACAAGGCGCATCCGGAAATTGTTTTCGGTCCAGCAGTTCCGCGGGACCTGAAGGGGAAGACACAACGCGAAGCGCAAAGTTTAGTGCGATAACCGCAGTCGTCATTTTTGATTATTGATGTTTGCTCATGGATGAATGGCCGGCTGCTCAGCCAATCCCGGGCGCCATAAACAATCTGACAAAGACAGTTTCTTGCGCAGTCAGAATGAGACCGCGTTATGTGACCTTCGACCTCTGGATCTGGAAGACCCGTAATGGTTTTGAAGCGAACGTCGACTCCAGGGCGGGCGCCGCCGGCCCGGTGTTCTTTCCGGCTCCATGGGGAGCCCTCGATAGTCAGAGCTTCTACGGCGGAATTCGCGAGCCGCCTGGGAAAAGCGCGCGGTCACTCGGGCATCGACTCTTTGACCTCGTCTTTCAGGGCGACGTTCGAGAGAAGTACTACTTGTGCAGACGAACGGCAGGAGATTCCCGAAGTATTCTTCGCCTACGGCTCAACCTCCAAGATCCTGAGCTTTGGAAGTGGCCTTGGGAGTGCCTCTGCGATGAAGACTTTCTGGCGTTGTCCCCGGTAATCTCTCTCGTTCGCCGGTCCCCAATCCCGAGGCCGGCATCGGGTGCGCGCTTCTCCTTGGGCTCTCGTGCGGTGATTGTCGCGGCTTCTCCCGAAACGAACCTGGATGAGGTCAGCATCATCTCGAGGGCCATGAAGAGAAGTTTTGATCTAACGGTTCTCACGGCTCCCAATTTGGGAGAATTGCAAGCGACGCTTGCGCAGCCGATCAAGATTCTTCACTTTCTCGGGCGCAGGGCATTCAGAAGCGGGGATGGTCTTACGGCTCACGATCTCGTCTGCCTCTTCGAGCGGTCGAGAAGTCCGAGTCTGGTTGTGCTCAATGGACAAGAGGCTTGCTCCGTGAGCGACTTGGCCTCGAGGGTGGCCAGAGCGGGAGCTTCTGCGGTCTTGGCGATGGACCTTCCGGGTGAGCTTGCCGGCGACTTCGATCGGGTGTTCTACGACTCGCTTGTGAGCGGCCAAGACCTCGAACGCACAGTCTGGCTTGCACGTCAAGGCCTGGCAATGCACAATCAAGGGGAGCTTTGGGCGAATCCGACCTTGTATCTGCAGAAGGACAGGAGCCGGGGGATGCTTTTCTAGCTCATCTGTGACTTGAAGGAGGTGATCGATCGTGGCTGAGCCGCGCCTTTACGAGAATTTCGACCTTTCCATCGAGAGAGGACGGTACGGTTACAAGGTCCGGCTTCTGGCTTCTCCCGCTGGGGAGGCGTCGGCACGCTTTCGGCGACCCTTTCACGATATCGACAAGCTCCTACGGGATCTCTCGTCGGCAGACCGCGAGCTCGACCAGCCGGCGGTGAGCTCGAAGAGGGTGACGCCCGAGTCCGTGGGGGCTCGGTTGTTCAGATCCCTTTTCACGGGTGCTGTCCGGGAGCGCTGGGCGGCGAGCTCTGCCGGAGGTCGCCCCCTGCGCATCAGGCTCCGTCTTCTGCCAGAGCTCGAAGATTGGCCTTGGGAGCTGCTCTATGATCCTGACAGGCGCGTCTTTCTCGCCCAATCGACGGTGACTCCGGTCGTTCGTTACCTTGAAGTCGGAGGGAGCCCTCCACCTCTCCAAGTGCAGCCGCCGGTGCGGATCTTGGTCGTCGCAGTCGGCTCTTGTGGGGGAAACGCGCTGGACATAGAGCGGGAGTGGAACATTCTTCGTCAGGCCTTGAGCGATCCCGCGCGAGTCAGCTTGGACCGTCTCGACCCACAGACGCCCACGGCGCTCCAGCGGAAACTGCAGCAGCAGGCCTACCACATCCTACATTTCATCGGGCATGGCTCATTTGATCAGGGCGAAGGCGTCATCGAGCTGGAGGGAGAAGATCGCCGGACGATCAGGCTGACGGGCCAACGACTGGCGACGATCCTTGGGGACCAGCAGGAGCTCCGGCTCGTCGTCTTGAATTCATGCAGCGGCGCGCGGACCTCCGGGAGAGATCCATTTTCTGGAGTGGCCCAGAGTTTGGTCACAGCCGGGTTGCCGGCGGTGATCGCCATGCGGACTCGTATCAGCGACCAAGCGGCGATTGTCTGGAGCAGACACTTTTACGGAGCTCTGGCCAGTGGCGATCCAGTCGATCAGGCCCTTTCGACGGCGCGCTGGGCCGTGCACGCCGAAGTCGCGGGTTTGGCCTGGAGCACGCCGGTCCTCCACATGCGGTCCCCTGACGGGCGGATTTTCGAGGTGGCCTCTGAGGAGCCTCGGACGAAAGAGAGAGTAGAGACCGGCGTAGACTTCATTACGCGCTCTCTATCCCGATCGAGATCTGTTTGGATCACTGCGGCAGTTCTTGGGGTCCTAGCCATTGGCATCTGGATCTGGACTCTCCTTCCGCGATCCATGCCGATCTCCGATCCCGGTTGCCCTTCACCTCCAGATCTGAACATGCCGTTCGCGCGCATTTCGGAGGGAAACGTTTCGGTTCCGGACCCGAACGGCGAGAATAAGATTTTGAGAGTTCGTATCGACCAGCCCTTCTGTTTCGGCAAGATTGAGGTGACCCAGAGTCAATGGAAGGCGCTCGGATTCACGAATCCCAGCCGGCACAAGGACGGCGATCGACCCGTAGAAAAGGTCTCCTGGTTCGACGGCCAGCAGCTCGTGGCAAAGCTCAATGAGTTGGATCCCGCTGGCCACTACCGTCTGCCAAGCGAGAACGAGTGGCAGCGTGCAGCCGAGGTAGGTGGGACGCCCGACCCAGAGGAGATGCACCGTTTCGGCAACTGCATGGGAGAGGACGGGTTCGAGAAGACGGCTCCCGTGGCAAGCTTCAAGCCCAACCGTCTAGGAATTTACGACGTTTTCGGCAATGTATCCGAGTGGACGCGGGATTGGTTCCTGCCTACAGGTGGAGGCCCGACGAATGAGAAGCTTCACCTGGGAGGAAGCTTTGAGAACACTGCCAAAAACTGCGCCTCGCATTATCGATCCGGCTCGCTGCCAACACGTCACTCCGAAGACATCGGACTTCGCATCGTTCGCGATGTCGTAAAGTGAAAGGGCGGCCCCCAGCCGCCCTTCCCTCCTCCTAAAATCCCTACTTCCCCTTCCCCACCTCCCCCAACGCCCTCTTCCGCGCCGCCTCGAACTCATCCCCTGGATTCCACACTGGCAGCGCCGGATTCTCCGCAATCGAAAGGCTGGCGAGGAAGCCCAGGCGGGCGTCTTCGATCATGCCGTCGTAGGGCCAGTTGGGATTGAACTGGTCGCTCGGCTGGTGGTAGCGGTGGGCTTCGTAGTCGTCGGCTTGCTCTTTGCCCCAGCCGGGGGGTTTGCCGATGACGTCGGTGCCGGATTTCAAGTAGAGGGCGGGGACGCCGATCTTGGCGAAGTTGAATTGGTCGGAGCGGTAGAAGAAGCCACGGTCCGGGAAGAGCTCGCCTTTGAGGGTTCGGCCTTGCTTGGCGGCCAGGGCGGCTACGAGCTGGTCGAGGGTGGATTTGCCCAGGCCGATGTAGGAGAGGTCACGGGTGCGGCCGATGACGTTGACGCTGTCGTAGTTGACGTTCGCGGCGATCTTTCCCGGCGGGAACGGTGGATGCCTCGCGAGGTAGGCGGAGCCCAGGAGGCCCTGTTCTTCGGCCGCCACGAAGGCGATCAGGATGGAACGCTTCGGGCGCTGCGGCAGGGCCGTGAAGGCTTTGGCGATCGCCAGGATGGTGGCGCAGCCGGAGGCGTTGTCCACGGCGCCGTTGTAGATCTTGTCGCCGGTCTTGTCCGGCGCGCCGATCCCTAAGTGATCGTGGTGGGCGCTCAGGATCACCACTTCGTCCTTGAGCTTCGGGTCGCTTCCCGGCAGCAGGCCGAGGACGTTGGCGGTCTTCACCCGGTGGAGCTCGTTGTTGAGGTCCAAGGAGGTAGTGATTCCCAGAGGGACGGGCTTGAAGTCGCGGGACTTCGCCTGCTGGATGAGCTTGTCGAGGTCCTGGCCCGCGGCTTCGAAAAGCCGGCGGGTGGCGGCTTCGGTGGCCCAGCCCGCCACCTGGATGCGGGGCTCGCCGGCTTTGGGGAGCTCGAACTGCTCGCCGCTCCAGGAGGTCTGCACCACTTGCCAGGGATAGCCGGCCGAGGGCGTGGTGTGGATGATGATCGCTCCCGCCGCTCCCTGCCGCGCCGCGCTCTCGTACTTGTAGGTCCAGCGGCCGTAGTAGAGCCGGCGGTTGCCTTCGAAGAGCTTGGGATCCCAGTCTGGATCGTTGTTCATCATCACCAGGACCTTGCCTTTGAGGTCCGTGCCCTTGAAGTCGTCCCACTTATATTCGGGGGCCTGGATGCCATAGCCCACGAAGACCAGCTCGGCGTCTTTCAAGGTGGCGGTCGCCTCCTGGTTGAGGGCGCTGGCGCTGAACTCGTCCCAGCGCTTCAAGTCCACCGTCTTGCCGCCGGCCTTGAACGACCAGGTGTCGGGCGCGTGGGTGGCGATCCCCACCATGTCGAAGGTCTGTTGCCAGGAGCCGTCCGGTGCGCCCGGCTGGTAGCCGAGGAGCTGCAGGGTGGTGGCGAGGTAGAGCCGGGCCGTCTGGTCGCCGCGGCTGGCCACGCCCCGGCCTTCCAGCAGGTCGTCGGAGAGGAAGCGGATGGGAGCCTCCAGGGAGGCGCGATCGATCACCTGGGCGGCCTTGTCGGCCCCCGGGGGGAGGAAGAGGTTGGTCTGGGCCGGCTTCGGCTGGGCTGCGAGGGCGGTGGGGAGGGCGGCGAGGAGGAGCCAGGTCAGGAGCTTGAAGCGTTGCATGAGAGGTATACCTCCAGGGGTGCGATTTCGGTGGGGGACTGTAACACCCCTGGGAGCGCTGGCGTCCCGCCGGCCTACTTACTTCGTTTTTCCTACCTCCCATTCAAGAAGAAAAGACGGAGTAAGTAGGCCGGCGGGACGCCAGCGCTCCCAGGGTACCTTGCCCCCCGCCCCCACCCGCGCTATGGTTCGGGTGATGGAGCCGATGCTGCGAACGACGGTCCGCGATTGCCTGTATCTGAACTGGGCCCTGCCGGTGGAGGCTCTGCCGGAGCCTCCGGCTCCGTTGCGGTATCAGGTCCACTCGTGGCAGGGGCGGAGCTGGGTGTTCGCTTCGGCGCTGCTGTTCCATCAGGATTCGCTGCACTTCACGGCCCTGCCGGGGCTGCGGGTCGGGTATCCGCAGCTCACTCTCCGTCTCTACGTGCTGGACGACGAGGGGATCCCGTCCGTCTTCTTCCGGCGCATGCTCATGCCCGCCTGGGTGGTGCCGGCCACGCGGCTGATCACCCATCAGCCGGCGTCGCGGGCCCGGCTGCGGTTCCCCCGGCCGTCCAAGGACGCCAACGGCGGTCCGTGGCGATGGCGGGCGGAGCGCAAGGGTCGTCTGGAGGTGCGGGCCTGGCAGAGCTCGCCCATGGTCGGCGAGGGGCCGCGGCTCGGCTCCTGGGAGCAGGCGGTACGCTATTTCGAGGATCGACCCCGGGGGTATGCCCTGGCGTCCGGGGATCTGCACCGCATCGCCACCGAGCATCCGCGCGTGGCCGTCTGGCCGCTCACGGCCGAGGTGGAAGGCGACGGCCTGCTGCCCCGCCTCCTCGATCTCCAGCCGGGCACCCCGTTCCCGGCCCTCCACTCGGCGTGGCTCTGCCCGGAGATCCCCTTCGTCTTCGAGCTCGGGTTCGTGCTGCGAGTGCCAACGCCGCCGCCCGTCCTGGCCCAGCCGGCCGCGGGCCGGGTAGTGAGCTTCCGCTGGCCTTCCGAGGCCCTTCCCCGCTCCGAAGACCGGGGGACCGGCAAGCGGCGCCGGACGTCGTGCTAGCATCCCTGGCATGAGCTCGATCCCACCCTCAGAACGCCGCCCCCAACGGATCGCAGTGCTGCCCGGCGACGGCACGGGCAAGGACGTAACCGCCGAGGCGGTCAAGGTGCTCGAAGCCGCTGCCGAGACCTGGGACCTCTCCCTGGAGCTGGTCCATTTCGATTGGGACGCCGACCGCTATCTCGCCACGGGCGAGACCCTCCCCCAGGGCGCGCTCGACGACTTCCGGCAGAACTACGCCTCCGTCTTCATCGGCGCCTACGGTGACCCGCGGGTGCCGGACATGAAGCACGCCGCGGACATCCTCCTGGGCATCCGCTTCGGCCTCGACCTCTACATCAACCTCCGGCCCGTGAAGCTCTACGACGCCCGCCTCTGCCCGCTCAAAGACCGGACGGAGAAGGACGTGGACATGGTGATCTTCCGCGAGAACACGGAGGGGGCTTACGTCAACGTCGGCGGCAATTTCAAGAAGGGCACGCCGGACGAGATCGCCATCCAGGACGAGATCCATACCAGGAAGGGAGTCGAGCGCATCATCCGCGCCGCTTTCGAATACGCGGTGGCCCACGGCCGGCGCGAGGTGCTGATGGCCGACAAGTCGAACGTCATGCGCTACGGCCACGACCTGTGGCAGCGGGCGTTCGCCGAAATCGCGGCCGAGTTCCCCCAGATCGCGTCGCGCCACATGTTCGTGGACGCCCTGACCATGCAGATGGTCAAGCACCCCGAGAGCCTGGACGTGATCGTCACCAACAACATGTTCGGCGACATCATCACCGACCTGGGCGCGGCCCTCCAGGGCGGCCTCGGGGTCGCGGCCTCGGCCAATCTCCACCCCGGCCAGACCTCGATGTTCGAGCCCGTCCACGGCTCGGCCCCCAAGTACGCGGGCACGGGCAAGGCCGATCCCATCGGCGCCATCCTCTCGGCGTCGCTGATGCTCGACTACCTCGGGCACGGCGAGGCCGCGAAGGCGATCGAGGACACCGTGGCCCGCTCCATGCGCGAAGGCCAGACCACTCCGGACCTCGGCGGCACGCTCACCACCTCGCAGGTGGGGGATCTGCTGGCGCGGGCGGTGGGGAATGTGGTGGCGGCGAAGTAGGGCCCTCATCACCCCGGCCCTCTTCTCCCAACCTCCCCCCCGACCGCCGGGAGAAGAGGGAGAAAGCAAGACCCTCTCTTCAAGCCTCCTCTCTCCCGGCGGTCGGGGGGGAGGTTGGGAGAGAGGGGGTTGGGGGAGTGAGGGTTCGCCCCGAAGGGGCGCCTCGGCGGCGGATTATCATTGATGTGGAGGAACTGGATGCATCCCACCGAATCCGAGCTCATCTACGACTGGAATCGCGCCGGCGGCGAGGAGCTGCGGCCGGCGCGCGGCAAGGTGGAGCTCGACGACGAGACCTTGCGCGACGGATTGCAGTCGCCTTCCGTGCGCTCGCCCTCGATCGAGGACAAGCTGCAGATCCTCCATCTGATCGCGGCGCTGGGGATCGAGTCCGCGGACATCGGCCTGCCCGGGGCCGGGCCGCACGTGGCCCGCGACGTGGAGCGGCTGGCGCGCGAGATCGTGGAGCAGCGGCTTCCCATCGCCCCCAACTGCGCGGCCCGCACGGTGATCGCGGACATCCAACCCATCGTCGAGATCTCGCAGCGCACGGGCCTCGCCATCGAGGCGTCGTGCTTCATCGGCTCCTCCCCCATCCGCCAGTACGCCGAGGGGTGGACGCTCGACCGCATGCTCCGCTTGAGCCGCGAGGCCGTCGAGTTCGCCGTCAAGGAAGGATTACCGGTGATGTTCGTCACCGAGGACACCACCCGCGCCGCACCCGAGGACCTGCGCCGCCTCTACACCGAAGCCATCGAGGCCGGGGCCCGCCGCGTCTGCGTGGCCGACACGGTGGGACACGCCACGCCCAACGGCGCACGGAACGTCATCCAGTTCATCCGCGAGGTGGTGGATGCGACGGGTGAGGACGTGAAGGTGGATTGGCACGGCCACAAGGATCGGGGGCTCTCGGTGATCAATGCCCTCACCGCAGCCGCGGCCGGCGCCGACCGTCTCCATGGCACGGCGGTGGGGATCGGCGAACGGGTGGGCAACTGCCCCATCGACCTGCTGCTGGTGAACATGCAGCTCCTGGGCTGGATCGACCGCGACCTGAGCCGCCTCCAGGAGTATTGCCGGCTGGTCTCCGACAAGACGGGCGTGCCCCTGCCGGACAACTATCCGGTGGTGGGCAAAGACGCCTTCCGCACCGCCACGGGCGTCCACGCCGCGGCCATCATCAAAGCCCGGGCCCGCGGCGAGGACTGGCTGGCCGACCGCGTCTACTCCTCCATCCCCGCCTCCTTGATCGGCAGCCGCCAGGTCATCGAGGTAGGTCCCATGAGCGGCGAATCGAACGTCGTCTACTGGCTCCGCGAGCGGGGGATCGACCCCGATCCCGAGTTGGTGAAGGCGATCTTCCAGAAGGCGAAGACCTCGACGGCGACGCTCGCGGAGGTGGAGATCCTGGAGATCTGCGGCGCGCACGGGGCCGGGCCGCGGGCGGGTGTGGTGTCTTGAGCGTCGCCTGAATCTTGTGAAAAGGGAGATCCGCGGTGCTGCGGCAACTCATCAGCGATTTCCTCCGGAAGTCGTTTCGTTCGACCTCGGTCCCCCGCTGCAACACGCGGGTGGCGAGATATTTATGAAGCGCTGGCAAGAGCTGTTCGAGCCATACCAGAATCCGATTAACTACGAGGCCCGGGATTTGAGCATCGCCGCAGGCGATGGCGTGGCATTCAGCCATAGTCTCAACAGGATAAGTGGACCGATGAAGAATGGTCACGAGACCGATCGTTGGCTGCGTTGGACCGCTTGTTACCGTAAGATCAATGGCAAGTGGCTGATTGTGCACGAACAGGCCTCGGTTCCCGTTGACTTAGGAAACGGCAAGGCAATGCTAGATCTAAAGCCGTAAGGCGGTTTGGTACGCGATTGTTGTACAGTTCGAATATCGATATTACGGTCCTGATGTAGTCTCTGCTCTCCTTATGTCCTCGGCAACATCAGCCAAGTCGCTCCCAAATTGATGCCCACGCTCATCGTACTCACGGATGGTTGCTTGTGGAAGTCTTGCTGCATAGAGTGCAAGGTGGGCAAACGGTACAACCTCGTCGTCACGACTATGGTACAAAAAGATTCGAGGTGTCGCCGGGAGCATTGCAGCAAAGTCTTGCGGCAAGCTCATTTCGGCATAGTCCCAGTTCTCATCCGCACCAAAGTATGGCGTGGCAAGCAGAAACAGCCCGGTGATAGGATTCTCGACCTCCTCTTCGATGAGATACTTCAACAGAATCGAACCGCCCACCGAGTGGGCCACCAGAATGACCTCATTGTCTAGGGCAGACAACTCGGTTGCAATTTCAGCTTTCCAACTCGCATACCTGGCGCTTTCCTCAAACGGCATTTTCGGATAGTGCACCTTATAGGCAGCACCCAAGGCGTTGCGCAGCGATGCAACGAGGAGCCCATCTTCCTCGTAGGCGACTTCTCCACCGCCGCCGCGTATAAAGAGCACATCCTTAGTCATATTGGTTCTCCTTGGAGCTACTGCCTCCCTGCTGATATATGATATCACAATTGTAGCAACATATGCGACAAGGAGCGTCGCAGAGGCAGTCAGGAACCATGCGGTCCGGAGACAGGTGTCAGGACTTCGTGGGCCCAGCGCGCCTCCGCTCGCCTCGCCCGGTCAGGATACCTCGGACCGCAGCCGGGAGTACGCGGCCCCCAATCAGCGGCAGGACTTTGACCGTCTCCGCTACGCCACAGAAGAGACCGTGGGTGGTCTTCTCGCCAATCCCCTGCTGGGCTGCCGCCGGACGTCTATCGAGCCCGCGCATCAAGGCTCTGGTAGAGTCCATCATCACGGAGGCCGCTCTCTTTTCACCAGACGTAGGGCTTTCTGTCCGCAGACCTCACAGCGCATCGGGTCGATGCCGGCCCGGTTCCGGTTCGCCGGCAACCCGTAGCAGCGGATCCTCACGAAGCGGTCCCGCAGGACGTACAAAGGAGCCGGAGGTCCGGCGGGTGGATGGAGAGTGTCAACTCGCCGCCAAATTTCCCCCCCCTCTGTACGTTAAAAATCCCCCCCTCCCGGGTTAGGCCAGCTCTCCAGTAGAGAGCCAGCAGTTCGCAGATACCGGCGGCTCCGATATCGGTTGTTGCTTTTGGGTGGGGGGCGGCGGGACGTAGGGTGGCCGGAGGCCGCCCGGAGTCCCGCCGCCTGGGGTACCGTTTAGGGCTGAGTCACCTCCTCAGTCTGCTCGGTGAAGGGCTCGCTGCGGGTTAGCAGGCCCGCCTTGCGCTTCTCCTTGAGCCGGTAGCTTTCGCCCTTGATGTTGATGATCGTGGAGTGGTGCAGGAGCCGATCCAGCAGCGCCGTGGCGATGATCTGGTCGCCGAAGACTTGGCCCCAGCCTGTCAGGCTCTGGTTGGAGGTCAGCAAGATCGAGCCGCGCTCGTAACGGCGAGACACCAGTTGGAAAAACAGATTCGCCCCTAGACGGTCCAAGGGCAGGTATCCGATTTCGTCGAGAATCAGCAGCTTGGGCTGGACCAGTTGCTTGAGCTTCTCGTCGAGCCGGTTCTCCTGGTGGGCCCGCGTCAGCGAAGCGACCAAGCCGGCCGCCGTGGCAAACGTCGTGCGATAGCCCAAAGCGCAGGCCTTCAGCCCCAGGCCTACGGCCAAGTGCGTCTTGCCGACTCCGGGAGGCCCGAGCAACAGCACATTGTCCGCATCGGTGATGAAGCGGCCCGTGGCCAGTTCGCGAATGACCTTCGGATCGATGGAGGGTTGGAATTTGAAGTCGAAGCTGTCGAGGCTCTTTTGAAAGGGAAAGCGCGCCATCGTCGTCTTCATGGCCGTATGACGCTCCTGCTTAGCCGTCAGCTCTCGACTGAAGACCTCTTCGAGCAGATCACTGTAGGACAGCTCGCGTTTGCTCGCGTCCTGCAGCAGCAGCGGCAGCTCCAGGGCCGTTCGCACCAGCTTGAGGCGTTGCATCTGTTCCTCGAGCCGTTCCAGCTGTGCCGCACTCATGAACACACCCCCTCGACCGCCGCCTCATAGCTCTCCAGAGGCCGGACCTCCACCTCACCGAGCTCGTGGAAAAAGTTGGGGTCCAATTTCGGCGGCCCCGCGGGGGGCACTACGTCTCGCGACGGCAGACGCCGGGGTGCACCCTGCCAGCGCGCCACCTGATGCTTGCCCCGCAGCCGTGCGTGGCACACAGGGTCAGCTCCGGCCCGAGTGATCCAGAGCTCCTCGGCCAGGATTCTGACTTCCACCGTCTCTCCCGCCCACTCCAGAGGCACCGGATAGCGATTGGCTTCCAGCGCCACGTAGCCGTCACGCGGCACAACCCGACTCTCCACGCGCTCGCGTGGCGCCGGGCAACGAGCCTCGACCGAGATCAGTTTCTCCGCGCGCTTAAAGCGCTCGGACGGCTTCTCGTGCGTCGTCCCATGGATGCGCTCGTCGGCCACTGTCAAGCACCAGCCCAGCAGGTAGGTATTGAGATCCTCGAGATCGCGGAAGCGCCGGCCCACCAGGGCATTGCCTTTGACGTACTTGACACCGCTCTCCACCTTGCCCTTCGTCTGAGCCCGGTAGTACCGGCACAGCCTGACCGTCACACCGTAGAAGTCCATCCGGTCTTTGAAGCCGGCATTCCACACCACCTGACCTGTGGACTCCTGCTTCGACAGGACAATCGTCCGCGGGTTGTCATAGAGGATCGTCGACGTGCGTCCACCGAAGTGGGTAAAGGCAGCCCCGTGAGCCTCCAGCAGGGACTCCAAACCCTCGTTCAGGTACGCCCGGGCAAACAGCCGCCGGCTGTACCCCAAGACCATCGTGAAGACATGCACCCGGATTCGCTCCTCGCCCAGATACACCCACGTCGAGCCCCAATCCACTTGCGCTTGCTCGCCGGGTCCCGTCTCGAAGCGAAGACTCGCCGGCTCCTGGCCAGGCCCCGGCTGCCGCCACGGGGACACGTATTGCGCCACCGCCGCATAGGAGCCCTCATAGCCTTGAGCCGCAAGCTCGCGGTAAAGGACCACGGCGTTGAAACCCACCTCCGCAGCCCGCGCCCGCAAGAAGCTCTGGTAGCGGTCCAGGACACGGCCCCGAGACGGGCGCTTCTGCGCCACCCACGCCTTGATGCACCACTTGCGGACTGTCTTGATGTCCACGCCCAACTCGCGCGCAATCGCCTTCTTCGACATGCCTCGCCCCCAAAGCTCTCGGACTGCGCCCCAGGTACTCTGACTGATCAGTTCGCCCTCCCCAGCGCCTCCAGGCGCCGGCGACAGCTTCTCCGATCTCTCCGTGGTCTCCATGCCATACCTCCTCAAAGGAGGGGGGGATTTTTAACCTCCAGCAAGGGGGGAATTTAGGCGTAGCGGTGACAGAGAGCAGGCCGCTGTCGCCCTTTCAGGGCTTGAAAGGCTTTGAAGGCTCCGTGTTTCTGGGGCTCACGCCCCAGGCTCCGCGCTGTCGTCCCTTCGGGACTTTCCAGAGAGCCTCCAGGAGAGGATCATTCCTGGACCGGGTGGATGCTCGTCTTGGCGCCGGGCAACAGGGCTTTGCTCTGAGGAGGACGCCTTTCAGCCGAAGGAAGATGACGCGGCGGCGTAAGAACGTTATCTCGCCGCGGGGAACGTGACTTTGCGCCATGGAATCTTACCTTGGCGCACGGAAGACGACGGGACGACGCGGTAACGTTATCTCACGGCTGAGAACGTTACTTTGGGCCAGGGAATCTTACCGTGGCCCAGGGAAGATGACGGGGCGACGCGGTAATGTTATCTCGCCGCTGGGAACGTTACCTTGCGCCAGGGAATCTTACCGTGACTCCAGGAAGGTGACGCGGCGACTCGGTAACGTTACCGCGCCGAAAATAACGCGACTTTGCCCCACGGAATCTTACCGTGGCGCACGGAAGATGACGGGACGACGCGGTAACGTTATCTCGCCGCTGGGAACGTTACCTTGCGCCAGGGAATCTTACCGTGGCTCCAGGAAGATGACGCAGCGACTCGGTAACGTTACCGCGCCGAAAATAACGCGACTTTGTGCCACGGAATCTTACCGCGGCCCACGGAAGACGACGCGACGACGCGGTAACGTTATCTCGTCGCAGGGAATGTTATTTTGGGCCAGGGAATCTTACCGTGGCCCAGGGAAGACGACGCAGCGACTCGGTAACGTTACCGCGCCGAAAATAACGCGACTTTGCGCCAGGGAATCTTACCGCGGCGCGCGGAAGACGACGCTGCGAGCCGGTAATGTTATCTCGCCGCTGAGAACGCGGCTTTGGACCGGGGAATCTCGTTTTGGCTTGGGGAAGCTCGCTTGGCGCTGGAGGAGGAGGATCTGGCGGCGGGGGATGGGAACGGGTAGAATACGAAAAGGGGGGAGCGTGCCCCACACGCTCCCCCGCTCGTGGTTTTACGGTTTGGTCGCAGGAGGAGCCGGCGGCGGGGCCGGCGGCTCCGGCTTTTGTGGCTGATCCTTCTTCACCTTCCGACCGCGGAACGGCTGCAGGCCGAACTCGGCGAGCTTCTCGGAACGGAGGCCGTAGTTCTCCGTGAGGAGCTTGCGGATCCCGCTCGCCAAGCGCTGACCTTCGGTGACCAGGACCGCGAGGCGCTTCGAGGCCTCCTGCTTGCCGGCCGTGAAGGCCGCCTGCTGCTTGGCCGCGTCCTGGGCGTCGACCACCACTTTGTCGAGCCGCAGGCGGGAGCCCTCCAGGTGAGGAAGGTCCGCGGCGTTGGCTGCCAGGGCGGTGGTGAAGCGCCCCAGATCCCCCAGCTTGCCGGAATTCGTCGTCTCTCTTGCCATACATCTTCTCCTTTCTTGGTTGAGATTCTCTCAACTCGGGTTCCTGAAGCCTCTGCGACAGCCGCAAGAGTGCATTTCAGGTTCCTCATGATGAATCTATGGGTAGCAGGCTACCCGTCTGGTTCCTATTTGTCAATAGCGGACATTCCGAGTCACCTCAGAGAGCTGGCGAAAGCGGTCTCAGGCTTCGTGGATCACGGGACCGGAGCGCAGGGCGTCGAGGACGGTCATGGTGCGCACACGGCCCGCCGCAGCTCCTGGACGAGCACGGCGAGGGCGGGCTCGGGGGCGAAGCGGGCCAGGATGGATTCCCGGCCTCGCTGGCCCAGGGCAGTGCGGAGAGCAGGGTCGGCGAGGAGCTCCTGGAGGCGGTCGGCGGCGGCGGGAGTGGAGTTGGGGGTGAAGAGGGTGCCGGTCTTCCCCCGCTCCACGATTTCGGGGAAGGGGCTCTGGTCGGGCGCGGCCACGGCGCAGCGGCGGGCCATGGCCTCGGCGATGGTGAGGCCGAAGGATTCGCCGCGCGAGGTGGAGACCACGGCGCCGCCCGAGTCGCGCACGGCGTCGAGGATGAGGGGGATGCGGCCGTAGGGCAGGGACCCGAACCAGCGCAGCCGGCGCAGGACCTTCTCTTCCCGGGCTTTCTCCAGGAGCCGCGCCGCACCTCCGGTCTCGACGGGTTTGCCGATGATCCAGGCCTCATGATCGACGCCGCGGCGGGCCAGGAGGCCGGCGATCTCCACGAATCCCAACCAATTCTTGTGGTCGTCCAGCCGGCCGATCCAGGCGATGACGGGGTGTGGCGGCGGCGCGGGGAAGGGGGGCGGCTCGGCCACGAATTCCTGGCGCAGGGGGTTGGGCACCACCCGCACGTCGATCCCCTTTCCGATCCTTTCCAACACCAGCCGCCGCTGACCCTCGGAGGGGGTGAAGACGGCTGCCGGATGGCAGGCGGCGAGGTCGCGCAGGTATTCGATGTTGGCCAGGTAGGCCGAGTGGCATTCCATGATGAGCCGTGGGCGCTCCACGCCGCCCGCGAATCCAGGGAGCACCTCTTCGGAGTCGATCGAGCTCAAGAGGTCGAATCCCTCTTGCCGGGCGAAGCGCAGGCACTCTTCGGGGGAGCCGAGGTGGAGGCGGTCTTCGCAGCCCTGGAAGATGGAGCGTCCGCCGTAGTCGTGGAAGAACCAGGCGTAGGCTTCGATCCCGGAAGGACCCAGGCCGTCCAGCCGCGCGCGCAGCACGGCCTCGACGCCGCCCAGGGTGAGGTACTTGTAGACGAAGAGGACCTTCACGGCTCGCTCCCGAAGAGGGCGCCCTTCTCGGCCACCCGCTGGCGGCCCGCGGCCAGGGAGCCCAGGATCTCGCCGATCCTGTGGTCCCAGGTGCAGGAGGCGGCGAAGGCGCGGCGGGCGGCGGTCTCCTCTTCGCTCCGGCGGGCGGCGGCCTGCTCGATCTCGCGGACGAAGCCTTCGATCCCCTCGGTCCCCTCGGCGCGGGCCACGAACGCCTCGCCCCCGGCGGGCGGATGGACGCCTGTCGCCACCACGGGCAGGCCCATGGCCAGATATTCGTAGGTCTTGATGGGATCGGCGCCGGCTGCCAGCCGGTCGGGCTTGAAGGGGATCACGGCCACGTCCCAGTTGGCGGCGAAGGCCGCGAGGTCGGTCTGCGGCTGCTTGCCGAGGAGGATGACGTTCGTTGGCAGGGCGATCCCTTCGGGGCTGCCGCCGTAGCCGATGAGGTAGAAACGCCAGGCAGGGCGGCGGCGGGCGGCTGAAGCGATGAGCTCCCAGTCGAACCAGGCGCCCGCGAGGTAGCCGAAGTAGCCCACGGTCACCTCGCCCCGTTCCAAGGGCCGGGGCTCCCCCACTGCTTCCAGCCCGGGCTTCAAGCCGTTGCCCACCACTTCGACGGCGGTACCGCCCAGCTCGCGGATGCGGCCGGCGAGGACGGCGTTGATGGCGAAGACGGCGTCGCAGGCGCCGATCTGGTGGCGCTCGTACTCCTCGTCGTACCAGATGGCCTGGCCCACGCGGTGGAACTCTTCCCAGTCGTCGAGCACGTCGTAGACGGTGAGCCAGCCCGCGGAGCCCGCGGCCGAGAGGGTCTCGAAGAAGCCGGGATGGGGGAATTCGAAGAGGGCGATGCGCTCGCGCCCGGCGAAGGCAGCGGTCAGCATCTCGGGCCGCTTGGTGACGACGTCGATGGGGATCTGGAGGATGCCGTCCTCCAGCCGGTCCTGGGGGCGCCATTCGTGGTCCCACCAGCGCCAGTAGACGAACACGACCGGCACGCCCCGCCGCGCGAGAGCAAGAGCGAGCTGGGTGGGCCGCTGCCCTTCGCTCTCCAGGAGCTGGGTGGCCGAGAAGATCGCCACCACGGGACTCGAGCCCCGCTCGCGCACCCGCTCTTCGAAGGCGAGGAGGTCGGCCCGGGGATCGGGGGCTGGTACGCCTGCCGAGGACGACGAGGTGCCGGGCGCTGGGGCCCCGCCCATCCCCTCGCTCCAGGGCGCGTCGGAATCCGCAATCTCCGCAGCATCGCCCGCGCCCAGCAGCCGGCCCGTCACGCGCCGGCCGAGCCGGTAGAGCTTGCGGCGGCGTGAGCCTTCGGGGAAGAGCCGCCGCATCAGGCCCCAGAAGCGCGACACGAGGCGGTAGGCGAGCGTCCGCTCCAGGGCGGTCAGCCGGCGGTCGAGGTCGTTGCGCTCGGTGAGGAGGAGATCGCGCTGCTCGCGCAGGCCCGCACGGTCTCGCTCGAGGGTCTGGATCGTCTGTCGCGAGCGCTCCTGGAGCCGTTCGCCCGCTTCGATCTCGCTTCGCAACTCTGCGCTGCGGGCCGCGTGGCCAGCGCTCTCGATCTTCACGATCTTCACGATCTCCAGCTCGATCTCCAGCTCGATCTCCAGCCGGAAGGCGGCCACCGCCTTGTCGACCGCCAGCTCGCCCAGGAGGCGGCGGCTCTCGCCGGGCGCGGGGCGTTCCCCTTCCAGGATCTCGATCGCCCGCTCGGCGTTCCTCGCCGCCCGGCGCCGCATCCCGGCAGCGAATCCCGGCGGCGGCCGGCGCGCTCGCAGCAGGGCGCCGGCGATCTCCTCCTCCTGCCAGTGCTCGGGCGGCAGCACGAGGTCTTCCAGCCCCGCGCTGGCCAGCAGGGAGGCGACCTTGGGATCGTAGGCCAGGGCCGCGATGGGCACGTCCGCAGCCAGGGCAAAGAGGACGGCGTGATAGCGCAGGGCCAGCATCCGGCCGCAACGCCCCACGAGACCGGCCAGCTCCTCGGGAGAGAGGGAGCGCTCGACGAGGAGAGCGCGGCCGGGGTCCGCGAGCCGCTCCCGCACCCGGCGGTGGACCGCCATGTCTTCGTCCGCCTGGAAAGGGAGGAAGAGCAGCCGCTCCTCGCCGGCCCGGTCCAGCCCCCGGGCCACCTCGCCTTCCCAGAGGTCCGGATCGACGCCGAAGCTCCAGGGGCGGAGGGCCACGCCGATCAGACGCTCGCCCGGGGCGATGCCGAGACTGGCGAGGAGGGCCTCTAGCCTCTCCCCGTCCACTGGCGCCAGGGCGAAAGCGGGATCGGCCGTCACCTCGGCGGCGGTTGCCGCCTGAAGCGCTGTGAGCTCGGCGAGCGATGCCGGATCGCGCACCGTGGCTCCGGCGCTGAGCTCGAAGGCAATTCGGGTAAGCCGCCGGCCGGTCTCCGTGCGCAGCGGCCCGACTCCCACGGCGCAGATCAGCACGGGCCGGCTCAGCCAGGCGGCGAGAAGGCTGAAGCCGGCGTAGAACGGCAGCCCGCCGGAGCGGGGGGTGAAGAGGGTGTCGAGAGGGACGTCCCAGTAGTCCTGGAACAGGCCGCCACCGCCGAGGAGCACGAGGTCGCTGTCGCGGATCGCGGCGGTCACGGCCGGCAGGTCGTCGCGGTCGATGGCACGCAAGCCGGCACGCACGCCGTGCGCGGCGGCCGTGGCGGCGGGATCGCCAGAGGCGACGACGAGGTCGAGATCGGGGCGCAGGGCACACAGCCCGGCGACGAGGGCGGCGAGGATGGCTTCGTCGCCGGCGTTGCCGAACCCGTAGTAGCCGGCGATGAGGATGCTGCGCGCCGCTTCCAGCATGGATCTTCGAGCCCGGGAGGTCAACTCTGCTGGCCCGCATCCCGCCCCGCCCGCCGGGCTACCCCGCCGACTACTATCCTTTTCCCCCCGTCCCCGATCCCACGGCGGACCCACCCCGGCCGGTTGCGGACGTCATCGTGCTCGCGCGGGGTTCGCATCCGTCCCCGCCAGCCCCGCCAGACACCGGGATCGAGCCCCTGATCCAATCCGACGCCGTGCACCACCTCCTGGGAGCGGCCATCCGGACGCCCCGCTTCGACTACGCCGCCGCCCTGGAGGATCTCCTGGCCCTGGTGCCCCGCTGCCGGGTGCACCGGCTGCGGGCTTCGACGCCGGAGGCGGCGGGGGAGGCGGCGTTGGGGTTGCTGATGGGTTAGGAGAGGGTGGGCTGCACCAGGATCTTCGCGGCGGCACGCCAGCCCAGGCTCACCTCGCCGCCGTCTTCCAGCCGGAGCCGGACGGTCTCCGCCGTCTCGTCGCGGGCTTCCACGCGGATTACGCTGCCGGGCACCAGGCCGCTGCGCTCCACCAGACGCAGGAACTCCGCGCTCTGATCGCTCACCCGCTCCACTCGCGCGCGGCGGCCGAGCGGGCAGAGCAGGAGGCTCGGGAAGTCCGGCTCGCGGACGACGCCGGCCGCGTTGGGGATCGGGTCGCCGTGGGGATCCACCGCGGGATGGCCGAGCAGCTCGTCGATGCGGTCGATCACCCGTTCGGAGACGGCGTGCTCGAGCTGCTCCGCCTCGGCGTGCACCTCGCTCCAGTCCAGCCCCACGATCTGCACCAGGAAGAGCTCCAGGAGACGGTGCCGGCGCAGGACGTGGACCGCCAGCTTCCGCCCGGCGGGCGTGAGCCGCACACCGCTGTAGGGCTCGTAGGTCACCAGACCGCTGTCCGCCAGGGTCTTGACCATGGCGGTGACCGTGCTCGGATTCACGTTGAGAGCCGCCGCGATCTTGCCCATGGGCACCAGCGGCTCGGATTGCCGCTGCTCCTCTTGCAGGATCTGCTTGACGTAGTCCTCGACGGTGCTGGTGGGCATGACGGGAGTCTATCCCAGGCCCTTGAATTGCCTCGAATTAGGGGGCTTGACAATTCGATAGCCTGGGGTTAGGATTTCGATGACTCTAAATCGCACCCTTGGCCTATGAAAAACTCTCTCTCCCGCCGCTCGCTTCTCCGTCTGGCCGGTCTCGGCTCTGTGGGCGCCGGTCTGGCTGCCGCCATTTCAGGCCGCTCCC
Source organism: Thermoanaerobaculaceae bacterium (assembly GCA_963712665.1). Taxonomy (GTDB): domain Bacteria; phylum Acidobacteriota; class Thermoanaerobaculia; order Multivoradales; family UBA5704; genus DATARR01. The sequence goes on from CAVQIV010000007.1 coordinate 89,803, forward strand.
TGGCAGGTGAAGCGCCGCCGCCGGCCGCAGGCTATGACCATCTCCATCATGCCGGTGCCCATCAGATGGGAGTGGTGGGCAGGGTCTCCACGGAGGGCTTCGATCCGGCCCAGTTCCTCCGTTCCTGGAACTTCTCCCACCTGCCGGAGCCCGAGCGCTCGAAGTACTACCGCGTCACGCCGCGGCCCGACGGCTCGCTGCTGCGCGAGTACGAGATCTACGCCGTAGACCGCGAGATCGAGATCGCTCCCGGCCTCTTCTTCCCGGCGTGGACGTTCAACGGCCAGGTGCCGGGGCCCACGATCCGTGCCACGGAGGGGGACCGCATCCGCATCAACTTCCTGAATCAGGGATCGCACCCGCACAGTCTCCACTTCCATGGCTGGCATCCGCCGGCCATGGACGGCTCGCTGCCCGGGCAGGAGGTCGCGCCGGGCGGGCGCTTCGTCTACGAGTTCGACGCCGAGCCGTTCGGCCTGCACCTCTACCATTGCCACGCCGCGCCGCTCAAGCGCCACATCCACAAGGGGCTCTATGGCGCGTTCATCGTGGACCCGAAGACGCCGCGGCCGCCGGCCGACGAGATGGTGATGGTGATGAACGCCTTCGACACCAATTTCGACGCCGACAACGAGGTCTATGCGGTCAACAGCGTGGCGCACTTCCACATGATGGACCCCATTCCTGTGGAGGTCGGCAAGCCGGTGCGGATCTATCTCGTCAACGTCACGGAGTTCGACCTGCTCAACAGCTTCCACCTGCACGGGATGTTCTTCAAGGTCTACCGCACCGGGACGTCGCTCGCGACGCAGGAGGTCAGCGACACCCTGATGCTGTGCCAGGGGGAGCGGGCGATCCTGGAGACCACGTTCCGCTACCCGGGCCAGTTCATGTTCCACGCCCACCAGAGCGAGTTCGCCGAGCTGGGCTGGATGGGCCTCTTCGAGGCCAGGGAGGCCGGCCGTGGCTGAGACTGGAGGCCGTACGGTCCGCATGACTCGGATGACTCGCGTCGGGCTGGCGCTCCTGCCGCTCGTCCTCCTTGCCGGGCTGCTGGTCTGGATCGTGAGGTCGGGCCCGGCGGAAGCGGTGCGGGGCGAGGCGCCGCCGGTCGAGGTGCTGCGCATCCAGCGGGTGGAGCTGGCACCCGAGGAGATCGCCGTCTCGGTGCTCAACGACGGGCCGGACCCGGCGACGATCGCCCAGGTGCAGGTGGACGACGCCTACTGGAGCTTTTCCCAGCAGCCGGCCGGGGAGCTGCGCCACCTCGGGCGGGCAAGGCTGCGCATCCCCTATCCCTGGGTGCAGGGCGAGGCGCACGTCGTCCGCCTGGTCACGTCGACCGGAGTCACCTTCCAGCACGAGATTCCGGTGGCGGTCGCGACCCCGCGCCCGAGCTGGCGCTCGCTGTGGGTCTTCGCCCTGATCGGCCTCTACGTGGGAGTCGTGCCCGTGGCACTCGGTCTGCTCTGGTATCCGCTCGCCGGCCGCCTCGGGGCCCGGGCCATGGACTTCCTGCTGGCGCTCACCCTCGGGCTCCTCGTGTTCCTGCTCGTGGACGCGTTGCACGAAGGGTTCGAGGCGGCTGCCGGCCTGGCCGGGTCCTTCCAGGGAGTGGCCCTCCTCATCTTCGGCGCCGGCGCGGCCTGGCTGGCTCTCGAAGCGCTGGGCGGCTGGCTCTCCCGTCGCCAGGGCGATCTGGGCAGCGCCTGGGTAACGGCGCTCCTGCTCGCCACCGGCATCGGTCTGCACAACTTCGGCGAGGGCCTGTCGATCGGCGCCGCGCTGGCCCTGGGCGAGATGGCACTGGGCACCCTCCTCATCCTCGGCTTCACCCTGCACAACACGACCGAGGGTCTGGCGATCATCGCGCCCATCGCCAAGAGCCGCGTGCCGGTCCGGCGGCTGCTCCTGCTCGGGCTGATCGGCGGCGTGCCCACGATCGCCGGCGCCTGGCTGGGGGGCTTCGTCTACTCGCCGGTGTGGTCGGTGCTCTTCCTCGGCCTGGGCGCGGGCGCCATCGCCCAGGTGATCGTGCAGATCGCGCGCGGCGTGGCCGGCGGACGGTCTCTCGCCACCTATCTTCGGAGCCTGCCGGCCGTGGCCGGCTTCTTCACCGGCTTCGCCGTGATGTACAGCACGGGGATGCTGATCCAGTGAGGTTTTCCATGAGCCGACTTCAAGCCCTGCTCCTCGCCGGTCTCCTGGTTGGCGGTGGGATCGCCCTCTCGGTGCGCGCCGCGGTGCGACCGGAGCCGCGTGAGCTCACCCTGATCGCCCGCGACATGGCTTTCTACCTGCCTGGCGATCCCACGCCGAATCCGACGCTCGTCCTGGGCCGCGGCGAAAGGGTGCGCATCATCCTGCGCCACGAAGACCCGGGCATGACGCACGATTTCGCGGTCGCATCGCAGGCCATCGCGACCGCTCCCCTGCGCCGGGCCGGCACCACCGCCGCCGTGGTCTTCGCAGCCCCCGAGCAGCCGGGCGAGTACACCTACCTCTGCAACCTCCACGCGCGGATGATGCGAGGTGTGCTCGCGGTCAGATGAGGGGCGGCGCAGGCGCCGAGCCTGCGCGGAGCGCCGGCCGCCAGGAGAGCCGCTGCCGCAGCCCCTTCCACCAGGCCGCGGGCAGGAGGGCGAAGAGCGAGCGCCCGGAGAAAAGCCAGGCGTGGAGGGCCTGGGTGGTCGGGAGAGGGGCAGGGGTGAGGGTCTTGGGCGGGGGTGCTGAGGCTCCGAAGGGCAAGCCATCCCCTTTTGAGACACCCTCTGAGGGATCGTGATACATTCTCGCGGCTGCTTTGAGACCGCGCGAGACCGACCTGCCAATGCCCTTGCAAAGCTTCCTGCGCCGGACCCTCGGCCGGCGATCCAAGCCCGTCATCGAATCCGTGGCGGAGCACGACGTGCACACCGTAAGCCCGCTCCTCGCATGTGCTCCGGAGGACGTCGAGCGCTGGAACGCCGAGTGGCTCGACTATCTGAGCCGGGAGTGGCCCCGGCAGCTCACGCCCCATACCGAGATACCGGACACGCCGCCGCTGCCGGCGGACCCTTTCGGCCTGATCCACCTGTCCCTCGGCCCCGGCTGGAACCTCGCCATCTATTGCGATCGGGATGCCCTGACGGGCCGGCGAGTGATGGAGCTGGGGTGCGGCTGCGGCAACCTGGGCAAGCAGCTCGGCCGCTACGTCGAGTCCTATCTGGGCGTCGACTACAGCACCATGGCGCTGCAGATCGCCCGCCTGGTGTCGCCATCCAACTGCACCTACGTGCACGTGGGCGACGAAGAGGGCCTGCGCAGCCACTACGGCACTGTCGACACGGTGATCGGCCGCTACTTCTGGATCCACCAGAACCTGCAGCTCGCCCGCCGGAACCTGGAGTTCCTGGAGCTCTTCCTGAAGCCCGGGGGCCGTCTCTACGCCGATTTCTTCTGGCCGGATCCGGACGCCGAGCACTTCGTGGTACTGCCGCCGGACGCGCCGCTGTCGAAGACCTATCCCTCGGCCATGTTCCAGTACGCCTTGAGAGACGTCGAACGGCTGATCGCCGGCCGCCCGTTCCGCGTTCTCCGGGAGGCCATCTCGAAGCCGATGGAGCGGCGCTACGTGGTTTTGGAGCGGTTGCCATGAGCGCCCTGGGCAAGTTCGTCCGGCGGGTCATCCGGGTGGTGCGCTCGCCGCGCCTGGTCTGGGAGCGGCTGAGGCGGGCACGCCCCCGGCGTACGACGAAGGCCGAGGCCGCTGCACTGCGAGCGTGGGAGGACGCCGTGCGCCGCCGCATGGAGCTGCCGCCCGGCACCAAGCTCGACGAGCTCGGCGAGCCCCAGCGCACCTGGGCCCTCTATGCCCGCAGCACGGTCGAGAGGGGCCGGGGGGTCATCGCGGCGCTCGCGGCCCACGGCTGGCGCCCCGGGGTTCGCTTCCTCGACGCGGGCTGCGCCTATGGCGGCTATCTCGTGGCGGCGGCCGAAGCGGGAGCCGCCGAGGTCGTGGGAGTCGATATCGACGACGAGCTCCTGGGCATGGCGAGGAAGCTGCTGGAGTCCTACCGCGTCCCAGGCCGGCTGGAGCGCGGCAGCGTCGAGGACCGGGAGCTGCTCCGGCGGCTGTCCCAGCCATCCGGCTTCGACGTGGTGACGTGCACCGACGTGATCGAGCACGTCGACGATCCCCCGGCGGCCATGGATGCTCTCTCCGGGTGCCTGGCTCCCGGCGGGCGCGCCTACGTGGCGATACCGAACTTCCGGTGTCCGGCCTGGGTGCGCTCGGACCCCCACTACCAGATCCTGGGCATCACGCTGCTGCCACACGAGCCGGCTGAAACGACGGCGATGGCCATGCTTCCCTGGCTCCCCCACTACGGCGTCGGCGAGTACCACACCCTGGAGTGGTATCGCCAGCAGCTCGGAAGCCGCGGGTTGGAAACCTGGCTCCTCAATCCTCCCGCCGGGCCGGTCGCCGCAACCGCCCGCCGGCTGCGGCAGGAGGCCCGCGAGCTGCGCGACGAAGTGGCGCGCGGCATGGAGCCCCGTCTCCCCGCCGATCTCGCGGTCGCCTTGCGGGACGCCGTGACCGCCTGGGCCGACGAGCTGCTGGCGAGCCTGGACGAGGACCAGCCGAACCCCGCGCTGATCGACGAATACGCCGTCCAGACGTGGGAGATGCTGGTGGTCAAGCCGGGGTGAGGCGGGGGCGTCTTCTCACACCAGGCTGCGCAGCTCGCGGGCCAGAGCCGCCAGGGCGGGCTCGGGGGCGAAGCGGGCGAGCATGGACTCGCGTCCTCGTTGGCCGCAGCGGGCGCGCAGGGCGGCATCGGCCAGCAGGGTCTGCACGCGGTCGGCCGCTCCTTCGGCCGAGCCTGACGGGAAGAGCAGGCCGCTGGTGCCGTTCTCCACCAGCTCGGTGAAGGGCGGGCGGTCTGGCACGGCTACCGGACATTGCCGGGCCAGGGCCTCGGCCACGGTCATGCCGAACGATTCGCCGTTGGAGGTGGAGACCAGCACGCCTCCGGAGTCGCGGACGGCGTCGAGCAGGGCTGGCACCCGGTGGTGAGGCAGGCCGCGAAACCATCGCAGCCGTCCGAGGATGCCGGCCTCGCGGGCACGATCCAGAAGCTCCGCCGCCGTCGCGGCCTCGACCGGCTTGCCGGCCAGCCACAGCTCCGCCTCCACCTCCCGGCGCTTGAGGGCGCCTCCGAGCTCCAGGAAGCCCGGCCAGTTCTTGAGCGCGTCGAGCCGTCCGATCCAGGCCACCACCGGCCGCGGAGGCGGCGGCACGAACGGCACGGGCTCGGCGGTGAATTCCTGCCGCAATGGATTGGGCACGACCCGGACGTCCACGCCTGGCCCCGTCCGCTCCAGCACCACCCGCCGCTGGTACTGGGAAGGGACGAGCACGGCCGCGGGCTCGAGGGGCGCCAGGCGGCGCAGGTATTCGATGTTCTCCAGGTAGGGCGAGTGGCACTCCACGAGGAGGCGAGGGGGGCGGTCCTTCCGGGCGAAGAAGGCCTCGGGCGTGTCGATCGAGCTCAGCAGATCGAAGCCCTGCTGGGCCGCGAACCGCTGGCAGGCCGCGGCCTCGCCCACGTGGATCCGCTCTTCGCGGCCGGCGAAGACCGAGCGGCCCCCGAGGTCGTAGAAGAACCAGCCGTGCGCCTCGATCCCCCACTGCTCGAGGCCGTCAAGGCGAGCGCGCAGCACGGTCTCGACGCCGCCCAGGGTGAGATAGCTGTAGACGAAGAGGATCTTCACGATGCCTCTCCCGTCCCCAGGCCCGCCAGAGCCCGCTTCTCGGCCACCCGCTGCTCACCCCGTTCGACGGCCGCGAGCAGGATGTCGAGCCGGCCTCCCCAGGTGCAGGAGGCGGCGAAGGCGCGGCGGGCTGCGGCCCGCTCCGGCCCTTCGGCCGCGGCGGCCGCCAGGGCGTCGAGGAAGGCGCCGGCCCCCTCCGCACGGGTCACGAACGCCTCGCCGCCAGCCGGCGGATAGACCCCGGTCGCCACCACGGGCAGGCCCATGGCCAGGTACTCGTAGGTCTTGATGGGATCGGCGCCCGCCGCCAGCCGGTCGGGTTTGAAGGGGATGATGGCCACGTCCCAGTTGGCGGCGAAGGCGGCCAGCTCCCCCTGGGGCTTCTTGCCCAGCAGGGTCACGTTGCCGGGCAGCTCGATCCCCTCCGGGCTGCCGCCGTAGCCGATGAGGTAGAAACGCCACGCCGGCCGCCGGCGGGCCGCCTCGGCCACCAGCTCCCAGTCGAACCAGGCGCCTGCGAGATAGCCGAAGTACCCCACCGTCACCTCGCCGCGGTCGAGCGGTCGGGGCTCCTGGATCGCTTCGAGCCCCGGTTTCAGGCCGTTGCCGAGGATTGCCACGCCCTCTCCGCCCAATTCGCGGATGCGCCCGGCCAGGATCTCGTTGATGGCGAAGACGGCGTCCGCGGCGCCGGCGAGATGGCGCTCGAAGGGCTCGTCGTACCACACCGCCTGCCCCACCCGGTGGAACTCCTGCCAGTCGTCCAGCACGTCGTAGACGGTGATCCACCCCTCGGCATTGAACGCCGCCAGCAGCTCGAAGAAGCCGGGGTAGGGGAACTCGAAGAGGGCGAGACGCGACGGCATTCCTGCGAAGGCCCCGGCGAGCATCTCGGGGCGGGCGAGGACGACGTCGATGGGGATCTGTACGATCCCCTCCTCCAGCCGGTCCTGGGCGCACCACTCGTGGGGCCACCAGCGCCAGTAGCAGAAGACCACCGGGATGCCCCGGCGCGCGAGCTCCAGGGCGAGCTGGGTCGGCCGCTGCCCCTCGCTCTCCAGGAGCTGGGTCGCCGACAGGAGGGTCACGATCCTGGACGCGCCGCTCGCCCGCACCCACTCCTCGAAGCTCAGCAGATCGCCCCGCGGATCGGGCGCGCCCTCGCCTCCGGGCACCTCCTCCGGCTGCAGGAGGCCGGGCGAGGAGGGCGGCTTGAGGTGGAGCAGCCGGCGAAGGAAGGCCCGGCCGCCCCGGTATACGGCGCGCCGGCGGGAGCCCTCGGGGAACAGCCGTCGCATGAGGGCCCAGAAGCGGGAGAGGAGACCATAGGCGGCGGTCGCCTCCACGGCGCCGAGCCGGCGGGCCAGGTCGTTGCGCTCGTGCAGCATCATGTCGCGCTGCTCGCGCATGCCGCGGTGGGCCGCCCAGGCCTCGTCGAGCTTGCGGCCCCGCTCCTGCCAGGCCTGGCGCAGCTCGGCCAGCTCGGTCTCGCGGGTGGCGAGGAGGCTGCGGCTGGCGGTGAGATGGCTGTGGCTCTCGGCCAGGGCGACGTCGCGCGCCTGCTGCACCCTCCGGAGCTCGGCTTCCAGCTCGCGCACTGACGCGGCCTTGGCGAGCGCCAGCTCGTCGAGGAATCGCCTCGCCTCCGACGTCTCCGATCGTGCGGCAGGACCCTCTTCCAGGGCCTCGAGCGCCAGCTCGGCGCTGCGGCGGGCGAGCCTCCGCTTCTCGGAACCGAAGCCGGCGAGCCGCTCCCGGAGCTCCGGACGGGCCGTGCTGCCCAGGGCCTGCGCCACCTCGTCCCCCCGCCATAGGGAGGGTGGCAGCGCCAGCTCCGGCAGCCCGGCGTCCACCATCAGGGACTCTACTTTCGGATCGTAGGCCAGGCAGGCAGCCGGCACGCCCGCCGCGAGGGCGAACAGAGCGGAGTGGAAGCGCATGGCCAGCACCCGTTCGCAGCGCCCCACGAGGCCGGCCAGCGCCTCGGGGCGCAGGGGACGCTCGACGACGACGACGCGATCCGCGTGCTGGAGCGCCCCTGCGACACGTCGGCTCACCGCCAGGTCGTTCTCGTAGCGCTCGCCCCCTTCGCTCTGGAACGGCAGGAAGAGGAGCTTGCCGGGATACGCGGCGAGGTGGAGGTCGAGGCCGCGGGCGACCTCGGTCTCCCAGCGGCCGGGCTCGACGCCGAAGTCCCAGTGGCGCAGGGCGACTCCGATCAGGGGCTCGCCGCCAACCCCTAGAGCGGAGAGCAGCGTCGTGGTCTCCGCCTCCGGCGCCGGGGTCAGCAGGAAGGCCGGATCGGCGGCCAGCTCGACGGGGCCCGCGAAACCGATCTCCGCCAGCAGCGCGAGCGAGGGAGCGTCGCGCACCGTGGCCCGGCGGCAGAGCTCGAAGGCGATCCGGGTCAGGCGGCGCCCCTCTGCCGTGGCGAGCGGTCCCACGCCCACGGCATAGATCACCGCCGGCCGGTTCAACAGGGCCGCGAGCACGGGATACGCCAGATAGGAGAGGAGACCGCCCTGGCGGGCGGTGAGCAGCGTCTCCGTGGGCACGTCCCAGTAGTCCTGGAAGAGGCCGCCGCCGCCCAGGACCACCAGATCGCTCTCGGCGATGGCGGCGGAGAGCACCGTGAGGTCCGCGGCCGGCACGGCCCGGACCCCGTGCTCGGAGCGGGTGCGCAGGGGGTCGCCCGAGGCCACGGCGAGGTCCAGGTCCGGCCGCAGGACACGCAACTCGCGCAGCATGGCCGCAAGGATGGCCTCGTCGCCGGCGTTGCCGTAACCGTAGTAGCCGCCGATGAGGATCTTGCTCACGAGGGACGAGGGCAACTCGAATAGGCTCCGCGCTGGCAGCGGACACTACACCGCGCTTGCAAAAAGAGAAAGACCCTGCCGGGCAAGGCAGGGCCGTAAAGACCCAGGGGTGGCCGCGCGAGGAATGGAGGCCAGAACCAGAAGCTAGTGCATCGCTCCGCCGTCCGTGCCATAGGGACGGCCGGCGACCGCACCGGTGGGGCCGCTCGCCTGAGCCTGCAGAGCGCCGGAGCCCAATGACGAAAGAATGGCGGGAGCGGCGAAAGCGAGACCGGCCCCCTGAATCGCGCGCTTGAGGAAAACTCGGCGATCTGTCAGCGAATCGTGGGTACCCATACCCTACCTCCTGTTGTCTTGACCCGTTCGAGGTGCAACCCTATAGTTCGCGTACCACGCGCGCCGCCACCGGTAAACGATCTTACAACAATCTCAAAGCAACGAAGGCAAAACGGCTCCTTGACTCCCCTCGACGGCAACCGGCGGCCCAGCCCAGGCTCCACCTTCTCCCTGCGGCCCGGCGTACGCCTGGAGCCTCTGGGGGATGGGAGCGCGGTGCTCTACTCCCGGGAGCTGGACCAGAGCCTCAGTCTCAACCATACCGCCGCTTTGCTCTGTAGCTTCGCCGATGGTCAACATACCGTGGACATGGTCCTGCAAGAGATGAGCCAGATCTTTCCCGCCGATACCATCGAGACCAAGGCCCTGCTGGACGCCTTGAGCGACCTCGAAGCCAGGCAATTCGTGCAATGGGCATAGACGAATCTCCCTGGCTCATCCTCGGAACCCCCTTTCGCTGCCTGGGCGTCCCCCCCGAAGCCAAACCCGATCTCGAGGCCCTGATGCAGGGCTTTCCCCGGCGCGAGCCCTCCTCCCCGGAGGAGGTCGTGGAGCTCCCCGCGTCGAGAAAGACGTCCTGGACACCGCGGTACCTCTCAGCTCCCAGATCGAATACCGCCTGATCGACGAGTCCATAAGGCGGGCCTCCGGCCGCTGGATCCTCCATGCCGGGGCGGTTGCGGCGCCCGGCGGCACCTGCCTGATCGTGGGTGAGTCGGGCGCGGGCAAGACCAATCTCTCCCTCTGGCTGTGGGCGAGCGGCCTGCGCCTGGGGACGGACGACCTGTGCCCCCTCCTCCGCGGCTCGCTCGCCCCCGAGGTCTTCCCCCGCTCCCTGCACATGGACGCCGACTACTCGCCGCGCCTCTTGGAGCGGATCCCGCCCCCTCCGGGCTCCTTTCCCCGGGATTACTATCCGTTCCCCACCCAGGAGGGGGCCGGGCCCCTGCCGCCCGTCAACCGCTTGATCGTCCTGGAGCGGGGCCCCCGGCCGGAGGGCGAGCTCGAGCCCCTCCCCCAGTCCGAGGCAGCCCACCATCTTCTCAAGGCAGTGATCCGCACCCCGGGGTTCGACTTCAGCCGCGCCCTGGAGGACATGGTCCGCCTCGCCTCCCGCTGCCGGGGCCATCGCCTGTGCGCCGCGACCCCCGAGGGCGCGGGCGACCGGGCCCTGGAGCTGCTGGCGTAGGTCAGACCGTCTCGCCAGCGGCGCCCGCCGCCCAGGAGCGCAGCCGCCCCGACAGCCCGCCGCCCGAGACCCTGGCGAGGAGCCCTGGCAGGGAGCTCTCCGAGAAGAGCCAGGAGCGCAGGGCGTTCTCCACTCTCCAGGCGGGGAGACCGAGCCAGGGCTCGGCCACCAGCAGCGGCGCCATCAGACGCCGCAGCAGGAGCCGTTCGAGGGGATCGGCACCGCCGTCTCCGCCGAGCTCCCCGGGCCTCCTCCACTCCACGCTCGGCGAGCAACCAGAGGGGGCAGTAGACGGCCCTCCGGGGCCATCCCCGAGCCTCCTCCACGAAGATTTCCCGGGCCACGCCCGCGGCGAGCAGCAGGCGCAGGTCGGCCAGCCAGCGCAGACCCGCGTGGAAGGCGTGGCGGGAGAGGTGGAGACAGCCGAAGAGGAGCTGGTGCTCCGGCGAGAGCACCCGGGTGCCACGGCCGTCGCCGTCGATCTCGCGGCTGGCCTCCCAGAGCCGCTCCACGAAGCCGCGGGGCGAAGGAGCATCCAGATCCCAATGCAGCTCCACGATGGCCCCCCGCCGCTCGTAGCCGAGATGGAAGTGGCGGTCGAGGAGCGACTGGCGGTCGAGGTAGGACTTGTCGAGGCGGAAACCCATACCGAGGAGCAGGACCTCCGCCCGTTCGAGGTCCCGGCGCCGCAGCAGCACGTCGACGTCGCACTGGAAGCGGCCCGCCATCCCCGGCCGGGCGAGGCGCAGGGCCGAGCCCTTGAGGAGGATGGTCTCGATGCCTTCAGCGGCGAGCCGGTCGAGGGCTCCGGCCAGCTCGGCGTCCCGCCGCAGGTTCTCCACGGCCGCGGCCACCACGCGGGCCCGCAGGTCCGCGAGCCAGCCGGCCGCCTCGGGCCCCAGCCGTCGCTGGCCGGGGCCGAGGACGTCCAGCAGGTAGGACTCGACGCCCAGCCGGGCCGCCATCCCGGCCAGGACCCGGAGGTCCCCCGCGAGGCTTTCGGCCCCCCGGGTCGCCAGGCAGAGGTCGATGAGGATCGGCCCTTCGGGTCCTATGGCGCACCTCTCCAGCCTCACTGCACGGGCAGCGGGAAGTTGAAGGCCTTGACGATGAAGGCCGCCATCTGCTCGCGCGGCAAGTCGACGTCCGGGCAGAAGCGCAGGGGGTCGGTGGCACAGCCATTGGTGGTGCCGTCGTGGTAGCCCTGCTCGATGGCGTCGGCCGCCCAGTGACCGTTCGGCCCCGTGGGCACGTCGGCGAAGATCCCCGTGGCCGGCGGCGGCACGAAATTGGTCCCGTGCTGATAGCGCATCAGGAAGTTGACCATTTCGGCGCGGGTGAGATGCCCCTCCGGGCAGTACTGGAGCGACGACGTGGAGCACCCCTTGGTCAGGCCGTCGTGGTAGAGCTGCTCGATATAGGCAGCGGCCCAGTAGCTCACCGGCACGTCACCGAAGATCCCCGTGGCCGGCGGCGGCACGAAGCTGGGCCCGTGGGTGGCGCGGATCAGCGTCACCGCCATCTCCGCCCGCGACAGGAAGTTGTCCGGGCAAAAGTTGCCGCTGCCGCACCCGTTGGTGATGCCGGCGTTCTGGAGCCCCTCGACGTACGGCCAGCTCCAGCGGTCGTAGGGCACGTCCAGGAAGGTGTGGTAGTCGGCGGAGGCGCAGATGCGGTCGGTGCTGGCGATGGCGGCGCCGCGGGACGGGTGGACCCCGAGCTGGGCGGACATGGTGGCGTTCGAGTCGTCGTGATGATCGAAGCCCAGGGCGTGCCCTTCGAAGTGGGTCACCATCTCCTTGAAGTCAGTGTCGCCCAGGCATTGGGAACCATTGTTGACGACGATCGAGAAGCCCTCGATAGGGTGCCAGGTCTGGCCATCGTACGAGGCGGTGTGGGAGGGAGTGAAGAAGGTCCCGTAGACCGCGACCTGGCCGCAGCAGGGGTTGGTCCAGCCGGCCGGGGTGGGACCGGAGCAGGTGGCTAGGTCCGGGATCTGGTGGCAGGGATCGTTGAAGATCACCTCGTTGTTGCGGGCCCGGGCGTCGCCCGTGGCGCAGCTCGCCGTGGTGGGCTTGGAGCCGGCGTAGGTGAGGTTGATCACGGCGTTCGGGTGGCCGTCCCAGGCCGCGGCGCCCTGCTGCACCGCGCTGACGCCGCCATCGGCGATGCCGGCCTGCCCGGGGGTCGTGTGCCAGACCTGGGCCGAGCCGCCGGTCTCGAAGCCGAACCAGCGCAGAGGACCGTTGCTCCCTTGCACGTAGTGGCATACCGAGGGCGCCGTGAAGGGCGCGCCCGCCACGGCCGTATCCGCGGCCGGCTGGCTGCTGGTCTGCGACTTCGACGCCGTCTCCCCGGAGGTCACGGCCGCAGCGTGCCAGGGGGCCGCGCCCGAGGCCACCGCCGCCAGGTGCTGGAGGAGCTCCACCTTGCCGTACTCACCGACCGGCTCGACGCCCGGACGGGGGACCAGAGTGAGGTCCTTGGCCTCCGGCAGGGGCCGCAGGACGCCTCCCTCCTCGCGCAGGATGCCGTAGGCCAGCATCTTGGTCTGCCAGCGGCCACCCGCGGCAGGATCGAGGAACAGCAGGTACCGCCCGCCCTTCTGGAAGACTGGGGCACCCGCCACGGCCATGCCGACGTCGCCGACGACGCCGCCGGCCTCAGCCACCTCGATGCTGCGGCCGAGGGTCTCGCCCGCCACCTGCTCGAGGACCTTGAAGGTCGTCACGGTATAGGGCGCCTGGCCATGGAGCTCGGTCCGCGTCCCCTGCGCCGCGGCGAAGACGACCGTCCGGCTGACCCGGGCGAGGTCACCGAGGTTGGACGGAGGCGCGAGGACGGACGCTAGCCCCGAGTCTCGCGATCAATACGGCCAGCAAAGCCAGAGCTGCTGGGACGATGGGTGGGTAGGCTCGCCGCATGGTGGTGAACTCCTTCTCCTGGATGAAATTTTTACCCGTGGGAATCTGTCGCAAAGACCCCTTGCGTCGATGGAATCAATGACCCTGAGATCGCTATCCATCCTCCCCTCCCTGGCGGGGATGGCTGAAACAAGCCTTGCTCCGAGCAAAAGGCATGCCTGAAAAAAACGTTTCTGCGGATTGGCACGCGGCCCGCATGAGCCCTCTCGACGAGGCCCTACGCGGGCCCGCGCTTTCATCTTGCAGGAGGCCCCACTATGCACGAGCGCGTCCGTCTCCTTCCGTTCCTCCTCTTGAGCCTTCTGCTCGAGTCCGCCTGGCCCGCCCGGGCCACCACCGTGGCGCCCCCGGCCAACCTCGGGCATCTGGCGCGCCTCAGCACCGCCGTGGTCTTTGCCCAAGCCATCGACTCACGGGTCGAGGAGGATGCGGGCCTGCCCTACACCGTCACCCGCTTCCAGACCCTGCGGCTGATCGCCGGGGCCGATCCTGGATTGATCTTCGAAGTGCGCGAGCCGGGAGGGAGCGGCAAGGTGCGGGCCGCGGCGGTAGCGGGAGCTCCACGCTACCAGGCGGATCACAACTACCTGCTGTTCCTGGACCGGGCTCCCGCGGGCGGGTGGCGATCGAAGATGATGGCCTACGGCCTGCTCGAGGAGGTCGCGGGGACCGGCCGATTGCGCCCCCTGCCCGAGGCTCCCAGGATCGAGGCGCTCACCCAGAAGAGCTACGAGCCCGTGGGCGTCTATCGCAAGGAAGCCCTGCTGGATCACCTGCGCGAGGTCGCTCGCGGCGCGGCGTGGAATGGCCGGCAGGTCGAGGCTCCCCAAGCTGAGGCTTCCGCCCTCATGGCCCAGGACAAGGACGCCACCGGCGCGGCCGCCACCGCTCCCGCCGGCTGCGTCTTCCTCATCCACGAGCCCGACGGTCTGCCCATCCGCTGGTTCGGCTACGAGACCGGCGACACGACCTCGCGGGTGGTGGCCACCACCCCGGGTCAAGCCGGCATCGCCGATGGCGGCGTCGCCGCCGTCCAGGCCGGGGTCGCGGCCTGGTCCAGCCATCCGGACGCGGTGATCCGCCTCGGCTACGGCGGCACCCGGGCGAGCCGTCTCGCCTGCACCGGCAACTTCGATTATGACGACGGCGCCGTGACCTTCAACGATCCGTGCGGCGAAGTCTCCGACCTCTCTCCCACCTGCTCCGGCACTCTGGCCTTCGGCGGCGCCATCTACGATCCCAACACCACCCTCACCTATGACGGCTCCTCCTGGCACCGGGCGTTCTCGACCTTCGTGATCATCAACAACGGCACCCAGTGCGTGGGGGAGACCAGCTTCCGGGAGGTGGTCTCCCACGAGCTCGGCCACACCCAGGGGTTCGGCCATCACAACCCGCCGAACCCGGCCACCGCCCTGATGTCCGCCAATCTCAAGGGAGACGGCCTGGGCGCCGCCCTGCGCGCCACCGACAAGGTGTGCGCCGACTTCGCCTACCACACGTTCCTGGACGTGCCCTACAACCACCTCTTCTGGCGGCAGATCGAGGCCATCCAGAACGCCGGTCTCACCAACGGCTGCGCCGCCGGCATGTACTGCCCGTCCACCGACGTCACCCGCGCGGAGATGGCCAAGTTCCTCGAGCTCGGCCTCCACGGCGCGAGCTTCGTGCCGCCGGCGGCCACCGGCACTGTCTTCACCGACGTTCCCGCCTCGCACTGGGCCGCGGCCTGGATCGAGCAGCTCTATCGCGACGGCATCACCAAGGGGTGTGCCGCGGGCCGCTACTGCCCGGATTCACCGGTGCTGCGCTCCGAGATGGCCGGCTTTCTCCTGCGGGTGAGGTATGGCGGCAACTATGTGGCCCCGCGCGCCACCGGCACCGTGTTCGTCGACGTGCCGGCGAGCTACTGGGCGGCCGACAACATCGAGAAGCTCTACGCCGACGGCCTCACCAACGGCTGCAGCGCCCAGCCGCGGGCCTACTGCCCGGAGCAGTCCGTGACCCGCGACCAGATGGCCGGCTTCCTCAGCAAGACGTTCAACCTGCCGTTGCCGTGAAACGTCCGGACTGGAGTCGAGCCCCTTTCCGGAAGCAGAGGAAGCCTCTATGATGAAATGGAGAGTTGAGCAAGGCTCTATCTTCCAAAAGGAGACTCCCATGCGCATCCTGCGTTGGGCTTCCATCGCCGTCCTCCTCGCCGCGGCCCTGCCGCTGGCCGCCGCCTCCCCCTCCGGCAGCTTCGTCGGCCTGTTCCAGATCTCCTCCAGCCTCAGCAGTCCCATCGGCGTCACCAACGCGGGAGACGGCTCCGGCCGGCTCTTCATCGTCGAGCAGGGGGGGACGATCCGGATCTTCGACGGCTCCCAGGTGATCTCGACGCCGTTCCTCAACCTCACCTCGCTGGTATCCTGCTGCGGCGAGCGGGGATTGCTGGGTCTCGCCTTCCATCCGAATTACGCGACCAACGGGTTCTTCTATGTCTACTACACCCGGTCGGACGGCGACATCCAGGTGGCGCGCTATCACGTCTCCGCCAATCCGAACGTGGCCGACTCGGCCTCCGGCATGGTGCTGCTCACCATCGAGCACTCCTCCCAGACCAACCACAACGGCGGCCAGCTCGCCTTCGGTCCGGACGGCTACCTCTACATCGGCACCGGCGACGGCGGCGGCGGCGGCGATCCGTTCGAGAACGGCCAGAGCATCAACGCCGCGCTCGGCAAGATCCTGCGCATCGACGTCAACAGTGGCTCCCCCTACGGCATCCCGCCGAGCAATCCCTTCGCCGGCCCCACCGCCGGGCTGGACGAGATCTGGTCCTACGGGCTGCGCAACCCCTGGCGCTTCAGCTTCGACCGCCAGACGGGCGACCTCTACATCGGCGACGTCGGCCAGAACCTCTGGGAGGAGGTCGACTTCCAGGCGGCCGGTGCCCCCGGCGGCAGGAACTACGGCTGGGACTGCCGCGAGGGGAAGCACGACTACAGCGACAGTCAGGACGTCGTCAACCAGCCTCCGGTCTTCAACAACGACTGTCCAGGCCGGACGTTCGTCGAGCCCGTCCTGGAGTTCGGCCACGGCCCGGAGTGCTCAGTGACCGGAGGCTACGTCTACCGCGGCAGGGTGCAGAGCTTCCTCACCGGCAACTACATCTTCAGCGACTACTGCGGTGGCAAGATCTGGTACACCAACCAGAGCAGCGGGTGGACCCGCGTGCAGCTCCCCGTTGCCGCCAACTTCGGCCTCACCAGCTTCGGAGAGAGCCAGACCGGGAGAATCTACGTCACCTACCAGGGAGGCTCTCTCCACTGGCTCTCTCCCTACACCTTCCAGGACGTGCTGCCCACCCACTGGTCCTGGCCCTACGTGGAGGCGGCCTTCGCCAGCGGCATTACCCTCGGCTGCGACACCACGCCCCGCTTCTGTCCGGACCCCGCGGCGATGCGCGCCGACATCGCCGTCTTCCTGGTGCGCGGCATCCACGGCGCGGGCTTCGTGCCGCCGCCGCCCACGGGCGTATTCGCCGACGTCCCCACGACCCACCCGGCGGCGGCCTACATCGAGCAGCTCTACCACGACGGCATCACCAACGGCTGCGCCACCTCGCCGCTACGCTTCTGCCCGGACGTCGCCGTGATGCGGTCCGACATCGCTCCCTTCCTGGTACGGGTGCGGCACGGCGGCAGCTTCACCCCGCCGGCGGTGAGCTCCTTGTCGTTCGCGGACGTGCCCCCCGACTTCTGGGCCGCGCCCTGGATTGAGCAGCTCTTCCGCGACGGCATCAGCAACGGCTGCTCCGCCTCCCCCCGCCAGTATTGCCCGTCGAACAACGTCAGCCGCGCGGAGGCGGCCGCATTCGTGGCCAAGACGTTCAGCCTCAACCTGCCCTAGATTTCCCACGCCCCCGGAAGCTGACAGTTTCTGGCTTCCAGGGGTGCCAATCATTGTCGCTTCCCGCGTTTTTCATCCCGGTAAGTTGTTGAAAATAAAAGATCATCTGAGCGGGTACGGGCTTTGCTTTTAGAAGTAGAGTGCTTCATACACAGGTTGGCGATCTTCGGGTTGGCTGGATTTCCTTTGCCCCCTTCGTGGGGCTCTTCTTGTTGGCAGCCGCTCTCCAGGGCCAGACGATAACGGACCAGAACCCCCGGGTGATCTTCTCGACGCCGGGCAGCAAGCAGGTCACCCTGAGGGTGTGCAGCACAGGGGGAGGCTGCAGCACGGTCACCCGCACCGTGGTGGTGCTGGATCCGATGCCCAAGATCCTCAGCATGACCAGTGTGCCGCCGCTGGTCGGGACGCGCGAGCTCATCTCCTTGTCGGCGCAGACCACAGGCCGTCCGTCGCTGACCCACCGCTGGGTGCTCGCAGGGACCTCGAGCCTCACGCTGACCGGCAATCCGGTGATCTGGAACCCCCAGACGCCGGGCATCGGCACCTATCTGTTCCACCTCGAGGTGCAGAATACGGATGGCTCGGCGCTCACCTCGCCGGTCCCCGTCCAGGTCGTCCGCATGACCTTCGGAGACGTTCCCCCTTCCTTCTGGGGTTGGAAGTACATCGAGGCGCTGTTCACGGCCGGTATCACGAACGGCTGCGACACCTCACCCAATTTCTGTCCCAACAACCAGGCGACCCGGGCCGAGATGGCTGCCTCCCTGGTACGCGCCACCCACGGCGCCGGCTTCGTGCCGCCGCCAGCGACCGGGATCTTCGCCGACGTGCCCTCGACCCACTGGGCCGCGCCCTGGGTCGAGCAGCTCTACCGGGATGGTCTGACGAAAGGTTGCGCCCTGGCCCCCCTGCGCTATTGCCCGGACAATCTGGTGACCCGCGCTGAAATGGGCCCGTTCCTGCTGCGGGCCCGGCATGGCGGCGACTATCAGCCGCCGCTGACCCTCGTCTCGTCGTTCGCCGACGTGGCCGTCGACTTCTGGGCCCTCTCCTGGATCGAGCAGCTCTACGTCGAGGGGATCACCAACGGCTGTGCGCTCTCCCCCCTCCGCTTCTGTCCCGACAGCCCGGTCACCCGCGCCGAGATGGCGGGATTCATCGTCAAGGCCTTCAACCTGCCTTTGCCCTAGGCTCAGGCTCGGTAGAAGTCGACCGACTCCCGCCATTGGTGGCGGAGAAAACGCCAGCTCGTGTACCAGTTCTGGAAGCGATAGGGCGGAATGCCGAAGCGCCCGAGGTTCCACCTCTTGTACAAGTCCAGGCCCGGACCATAGGTCTGGTACTCGCGGATGACCTCGCGGCGATGGGGCGTGGGGACTCGCTCCGCGCCCACCGTCCGGTGGAGGAAAGGCGGCAGGCCCGTTTCCGACGAGGAGAACATCAGATCGTAGGTCTCACGGGTGAGGAGCATGTCCCACACCAGGTGATAGCGCACGCTCTCGCCCCGATTCACGGCCGAGTGGATGCAGCCGTTGTTGAAGAAGAAGACGCTCCCCTCCTCCAGCCGGAACAGCTCGCCGTCGAGCAGTACTTCCACCGCCGGATTGGTCACCACCGGCAGGTGAAACCTCGCCGTCAGCCAGCAGTCGCGGTCGGTCCGGTAGCGCAGCGGGTGCTCCTCGTGCGGCGACAGCCCCCCCTTCTCCCCCATGGCGTTCAGCCGCATGTTGATGGCGTGCGGGAAAGCGGCGATGAAGGCTGCCAGGGCCGGGAACTCCGCACCGAAGTGGAAGCCCTTGCCGTCGAGCGACAGGTCGTGGTCCGCGGAGGTGTCGTCGACCCGTCCACTGCGGTTGAGCAGGGAGAACTGGAAGACCGAGCCGAAGGGCTTCGTCCAGTTCGTCACGTGCTGGGCGCCCTGCACGTCCGAGGGGCGGTGGATCTCGACGAACCGGAGCACCTCCTCCCGCACGCGGCGGAAGAAGCCCGGGTCCAGCTTGAAGAAGCGGGCGGTCTTGAGACCGCCCTTGTGGAAGTTGGCGCGCGCGATGTCGTTGAGGACTTTCCGCTGGTCCGTGGAGATGGTGGCCGACAAGTCGCTCGAACCTCCTCTAGAGGCCGTTGGGCACCGGCAGGTTGAAGGCGAGGGTCAGGGCCTTGGCCATCTGCCAGCGGGTCATGGGATCGTCCGGGCAGTAGCGCAGGGGGTTGGTGGCACAGCCGTTCGACAGCCCCTCCACCTTCATCTGCTCGATCCAGTCCTTGGCCCAATGGTTCTGCGCATCCGCGAAGGAGCTCACGGCCACGACGGGCGGCGTGTAGCCCGCGCCGTGCCGGGCCAGCAGGAGGAACTTGGCCATCTCGGCGCGGCTGACCACGGTCTCGGGGCAGTAGCGCAGGGGGCTCGTGGCGCAGCCGTTGGTCAGGCCGTCGTTGAAGATCTGCTGGATCCAGTCGATGGCCCAGTGCCCCGCGACGTCCGAAAAGGAGCTCGCGCCCGCTGACGGGGGGATGAAGGTCTCGCCGCGCATGCCGACCTCTAGGAACTTGGCCACCTCGGCGCGCGTCACGTTGCTGTCCGGGCAGTAGCGCAGGGGGTCCGTGGCGCAGCCGTTGGTCAGGCCGGCATTGTACAGCGCGTGCACGTACTGCCGGAACGTCTGGTCCAAGCTGCCGATGTCGCTGAAAACGTTGACCAGACCGATGTAGCCCGAGCGCTGGGAGGTGAACTCGTCCACCCTGAAGGTGTTGACGCCCACGCCGGGAGGCGGCGCCCCGAGCGAGACCGGCGACAGGCTCCCCCAGCGGGCGTAGTTGATGAGCTGCGTGTCGCTGTCGATCGCGGCGAGGCTGCCGGCCGGCGAGCCGTCCAGCCAGAGGTTCAACACGCCGTTGTTGGCTCCCACCGCCGTGGCCGCCGACCACTCGACCTCGACGGAGCGCCAGCCTTTGGCCAGCGTGGGCGAGGGGTTGAGCTGGACTTCCCCGGAGTCATTGCGGGTGAAGACGTCGAGGAGCTTGGAGCCGCCGGCGTTCTGGCGCACGGCGAGCCGGATCACGGCGTTGCCGGTGGGAGCCGCGTTGGCGGCCGGATCGGCGCCGTTGTAGGCCGCGAAGAGGTCGAAGCTCGAGTTGCTGGTGAGGTTGAGACGCGTCAGGTTGACGTAGAACCGCACGCGATAGGTCTTCTCGCTGCTGGGGTGACTGGACTGCACGTAGGCGGGAGTGGCATCCGGCGTCACCTGCAACCCGTAGCTGCCGGAGTACCGGCTCCCCGTCTGGACGACCATGCTGCCGGCCCGGAGCGCTGCGGGCATGGCCAGCCCGGCGAGCCCCGCAAGGACGACGACTGCCAGCCAGCCACGGCCAGACCATCCTCTACCGTTCATCATCTTCTTTCCGTTCACCGTGGTCTCCTCATTGCCATGCACTCGTGGAGCCCGACTCGAAGCCGTTGCTGAAGATCGTCCCCGACCCGGAGGTGAAAGCCAGACAGGCCGGATTCCCTGCCGCCGTCGACACCACGAAGCTGCTCATGCGCGACGCCTCACGGCCTGGCTGGACACCAAACGGGTGCCCGGTGCCGAAGTTCAGGGCGATGTTCCCGTAGCTGCCGGACAGCAGATGGCAGTAGCTCATGATGGTACCACTGCCGGCGCCGCTGGGACCGGGAAGGCTCTGAGCCCCGGTGGCGCAAGCGCCGTGACTGTCGACTTCCCCAGTCCGGCACTGGTCGATCGCGCTCGAGTTGCCTCCCAACCCATTGTAGCAGTGTGTGTGGGGGGAGTTGAAGTTGTGGCCGATCTCGTGGGAGACGGCCATGATGTCCCACATCACCGTTGGGTTGCTGATGTTGAACTGGCCGGTGAGGCTGCCCGTGAAGCCGTAGCCGCCGAACCAGGTGGCATCGGTCGGGATGCTTGGGCACGAGCCGGTATCGGTGAAGCTGAAGCTCGGGCCGCTGCACAGCACGCCGATCCAGGCCACGCCGCCGCCGGTGCCCTTGCCGCTCATGAAGTGCGCGATGGTGCGCGACACCCCGGTGCGGTTGATGTTCCAGTAGCGGCCGAACTCGAAGAGCCCGCAGTTGCTGCTCGACTGGGTCCAGGGATCGCTCGACGTCGTCCACAGGCTGACCGAGGAGACCAAGAGCGAGGTGTTGATCTCGTTGACGTAGATCGTGGACGAATAGCCGAGGAGGTTGCCGATGTAATTGGTGGCGGTCGTCGCGTTGTTGAACAGGCTGTAGAACTCGAAGTCCGTCTCGATGGCCACCCGGGCGGTGTAGGTGGGCAGCCCGGCCGTTTCGACCTTGGCGGGGAGCGCCGGAGCGCTGTCGCCCATGAGGGTCAGGGGCTCGGCAGGGTGCGGCGTCTGCGGCAGGGCCGCGTCGCTGCAGGCGAAACCTTCACCCCGGGTCGCCTTGAGCATCAGAGGGTCGATCCGCTGCATCGCGAGAGGCGCGCCCAGGGCCTTCACCGGCGCACCGTCCCCGGTATCGCCGCCGATGAGATAGGCGTCTCCCGCCCGCATGACGATGCCCTGGGTGGTGCCGTCGGCGAGCGCCGCGAGGAAGACCCGCGAATCCGGCTCGCCCTCGACGGTGCCACGGAAGTAGACGTTCTTCGGCGCCGGCAGCACGGTCGTCTGGCCGCCCACGCCGTGGATGGTGATCTCGGCGTCGTCGGCGAACACCTGGAAGCGCTCCAGCGCGAACGCCGCCGCCTCTCCCGTGTCCGCCACCTGCACGTTCGTAAGCCGCAGGGTCCCGCCCACCGGCGCGGCAGCCGCGACCGCGGCGAAGTCGCGGCTCTGGACGGTGACCGCCACACCCGCCGGTTGACCAGCCGGTTGACCAGCCGCCAGGGCCTTACCCGCAGCCAGCAGCAGGGCACAACCTGCCAGGACAGACCTGATTCGATTTCGAGGCATTCGACCTCCTATGAATCCGGAGCGCCGGAGCGCCCCCATCTCGATGATTCCGCGCCACCCTGGGGAGACACTTGAGAGAGGATTCTGGGGGTGTGGACCCTTTTTGTCACGCTCCCTGGACAATCCTTGACCCTCTACGCCCCAGGAAACCGTCTGAACTCCTTGAAAAACCGGCGCATTCGCCTCTATGGATTTGTAAAAACAGACACCCGGACCTTCGATAACGCAAGGTCCGGGCCAGTCATTCCCGGAGGGGAACCGTCAGGGGGCCAGACAAGCCAGGTTGGCAGCGGCCACGGCGGCCACGTAGGCGCTCATGCGCGACGGCACCCGCCCGGGCTGCACGCCGTAGGGATGGTTGGTGCCGAACGTCAGGCTGATGTTGGTGTAGCTGCCGCTCAGGAGGTGGCAGTAGCTCATGAGGGTGCCGCTACCCACGCCCGTGGGGCCGGGCAGGGTCTGGGTGCCGAGGTAGCAGCCGCTCTCGCCGCTCCGGCACTGGTCGACGGGGCTCGCGTTGCCGCCGATGCCGTTGTAGCAGTGGGTGTGCGGCGAGTTGAACGTATGGCCGATCTCGTGGGCGACGCTCATGATGTCCCACACCACGGTGGGGCTCGCGATGTTGAAGATGCCCGTCATGCCGCCCGTGAAGCCGTAGCCGCCTCCCCAGGGGGCGTCCGTGGGCACGCTGGGGCAATTGGAGCTGGAGCCGAAGGCGCCGGAGCAGAGGGTCCCGGTCCAGGCCACGCCGCTTCCCGGCCGGCCGCTCATGAAGAAGGCGATGGTGCGCGACACGCCTGTCTTATTGAGATTCCAGTAGCGGCCGAACTCCATCAGGCTGCACGTCGAGGTGGTCTGGCTCCAGGGATCGGCGCTCGTCGACCACAGACTGATGGACTGCACGGAGAGGCTGGTGTTGATCTCGGCCTGATAGATCGTCGAAGCGTAGCCGATCAGATTGCCAATATAAGTAGAAGCCTTGGTGGCGTCGTTGAACTTGGCGTAGAGCTCATAGTCGGATTCGACGGCGATGCGGGCCGTATAGGCCGCGATTTTTGCGGAGATTGCGGACTTCGCGGCCGGAGCCGCCTGCAGGAAAGCCGGCCCGTCGAGGGTCGTCCGACCCGGGGGGAGGAGCTCGTTGCCGCAGGTGAAGCCCTCATCGCGGGACGCCTTGAGGGCCTGGGCGTCGATGCGGTGCAGGGTGAGCGGAGCCGCGCGCAGAGCTTTGGCCTGGGGCTCGTCCTCGCCGCCGATGAGGGAGATCTCCTCGCCCTCGCTCACGATCCCCTGGGTGGTGCCATCCTTCAGCACGGCCAGGAAGACGCGGGAGCCCGGGTGGCCATCCACCGTGCCCCGGAAGTAGGTGTTCGCCGGCGCCGGCAGCACCTCGTCGCCGTGATTGCCGTGCACGGTGACCTTGGCGCCGGGCGTGAACACGGAGAAACGCTCCAGCACGAAGGCCGTGGTCTCGCCCGTGTCCGCGTTCTCCACGCTCGTGAGCCGCAGCCGGCCGCCCAGAGGCACCGTGGCCGCGGCCTTGGCCAGATTGCGGCTCTCCACCACCCGCGGCACCCGCGGCACCGCCATTGCTCGTCCCGCCGCCCATACCGGCATGCTAGCCGTCAACAAAACACAGCCCATCCAGATCGATCGTTGCCAGTTCTTGTGCATCGGTCCTCCTCTAGGAGTTATTTCCGGAAAGGGCCACCAAGGCCCTTCCTCTGGTCCAGGCCAATCGCAGTGAGAACTTTCCATAGAATGCCCATCCGGATGGACGAAATTCCCGCACCGCCCCTCTCGATCGTCATTCCGACGCATGACACGCGGGATCTGGCGCTCGCCTGCCTGGCCTCTCTCTTTGCCTCGCCCCTGCCCGGAATGGAGGTGATCGTGGTGGACGACGCGAGCGGCGACGGCACGGCGGAGGCGGTGCGAGAGAAGTTTCCGGAAACGACCGTGCTCAGGAACGAGACGCCGGAGCGCTTCACCCGCGCCGCCAACCGCGGCCTCGCCCAGGCCCGCGGGGAGATCCTGCTGCTCTTGAACAGCGACACCGAAGTGGCGCCCGGCGGGCTCGCGGCCCTGCCCGAGGTCTTCGCAAAGGAGCCGGAGCTGGGGATCGTGGGCGGGCTCCTCCACTATCCCGACGGCACGCCGCAGTGGAGTGGAGGACGCGAGCCCTCGCTGGCCTGGTTCTTCGCCCTGGCGAGCGGGTTGCCGGCCCTGCTCGCCCATCTCCCTGGCTATCGCCAGCTCAAACCGCTCGCTCCTCCTGGCCCCATGAACGTGGCTTGGGTGACGGGAGCGGCCCTGGCCGTCCGGCGGGAGGTCTGGGAGGCGGCCGGACCGCTGGACGAGGGGTTCCGCTTCTACGCTCAGGACCTGGACTTCTGCGTGCGGGTCCGGCGCGCCGGCTGGCGGGTGGCCGTGCGGCCGGAGCTCCCCGTGCTCCACCACCACGGCGCTACCATCGGCCGCGATCCCGGCGCCACCCGCAGGCAGCAGCACGAGCTCCTGTGGACCGACCTGCTGCGCTGGGCCCGCAAGCACCGGGGCGGGGGCTGGGCGGCCCGGGCCGAGGCCGTGCTGAGGATTGGAGTCCGCCTGAGGCTGGCCGGCCGGGCCCTGGCCTCACCATTCGTAGCGCGGGAGCGGCGGGAGGGGTGGAGGGAGGATGGACAAGCCGTCCGAAAAGCATTAACGGCCCTCGGAGCCCCTCGCCTGGGAGCGCCGGCGTCCCGCCGGCCGACTAACTCAGACTAACCACCCTTGCCATCCTCCCCCGCACGGTGTACAAAGCCTGCGGCACCGGGGAGACCCGGAGCGATTTTCCTATGCTCGAAATCTTCCGCTATCGCGATCTCGTCCTCGCCCTGGTGAGCCGGGAGCTCAAGGTGCGCTACCGGCGCTCGGCCATCGGCTTCACCTGGACGATGCTCCAGCCGCTCCTGATGATGCTCGTGCTGCAGGTGGTCTTCAGCGCCCTCTTCCGCTTCCAGCTCGTCAACTATCCGGTCTATGCCATGGCGGGGATCCTGTTCTGGAACTTCTTCAGCCAGAGCGTCGTGGCCTCGATGAACAGCCTGCGCGGCAACGCCCAGCTCCTGAAGAAGGTGCCGGTGCCCAAGGCCGTGTTCCCCATCGCCACCGTGGCCTCCGGGGTGATCAACCTGGTCTTCGCGCTCGTGCCCCTGATGCTCATCCTGGTGTTCACCGGCCATCCGCTCACCCCCTCGCTCCTCTTCCTGCCGGTGGCCATCCTGCTGGCGGCCCTCTTCACCCTCGGCGCCGGGCTGCTGCTGTCTCCCCTCGCGGCCTTCTTCAGCGACACGGTGGAGATGATCACCGTCATCCTGTCCGTCCTCATGTACCTGACGCCGATCTTCTATCCCAAGGAGATCGTGCCCGAGAGGATGCGCTGGATCGTCCGCTTCAATCCCCTGCGCTCCATCCTGGAGGTGTTCCGGGACCCCATCTACTATGGCAAGATCCCGCCCTTGAGCCACCTCACCGTCTCGGTGCTCATCACTCTCATCGCCTTCGTCGTCGGCGCGCTCGCCTTCCGCAAGAGCAGCGACCGCATCCCGTTCTACATCTGATGTCCGACTCAAGCATCCGTCTGGAGGGGGTCTCCCTCTGCTACCGCCTCGCCAAGCAGCGCATCCCCTCGTTCAAGGAGTACGCCATCCACTTCCTGCGCGGCGCCCTCTCCTATGAGCAGCTCTGGGCCCTGCGCGACATCGAGTTGACGGTTTCCCGGGGAGAGACGCTGGGCATCGTGGGGAGGAACGGCGCGGGCAAGAGCACACTGCTCAAGGTGATCTCGCGGGTGCTCAAGCCCACCCAGGGAGTTGCCACCATCCGCGGCCGTCTCGCCCCCATCCTGGAGCTCGGCAGCGGCTTCGATTACGAGCTCGACGGGGCTCGAGAACGTCTATCTGAACGCCCTCCTCCTTGGCCACACCCGCCGCGAGATCGAGGAGAAGCTGGACGACATCGTCGAGTTCAGCGGCCTGGGGGACTTCATCCGCTCTCCCCTGCGCAACTACTCCTCGGGCATGCAGGCCCGCCTCGGCTTCTCCGTGGCCACGGCCTGGGTGCCCGACATCCTCATCCTCGACGAGGTGCTCGCCGTGGGCGACGCCACCTTCACCGCCAAGTGCGAAGAGCGCCTGCGCCGCTTCCACAACGCCGGAGCCACCGTGCTCCTCGTCTCCCACAGCCCCAAAGCCGTGCTCGAGAACTGCACCCGCTGCCTCTGGCTCGACGACGGCCGCGTGCGCGCCGACGGCGAATCCCAGAAGGTGCTCGACCTCTACCTGAGCCAGCACGGCACCGAGCCCGGCGAGCACGCGGCAGGCCGGCTGCCGGCGACGGCCTGAACGATCTTTACAACCCACCCCGCCCTCGCGTACTCTCTTCCCTCACGATGTGAGGGGAGAACCCATGCCCAAGACCTCTCTCGAATTGATGCAAGGAACCGTAGCGGTTCTGATCCTCAAGGCCCTCTCCTGGGGATCGATGCATGGCTACGACGTCTCCCGCTCCATCCGCCAGCGCAGCGACGGGGCCCTGGGGCTGGAGGATGCGGCCCTCTATCAGGCCCTCCACCGCCTGGAACGCCGGGGGTGGATCGAGGCGGAATGGGGGCTCTCCGAGAACAACCGGCGGGCCAAGTTCTACCGCTTGACGGCCGAGGGGCGGCAGGCGCTCCAGGCCGAGGTCTCGACTTGGCGGGATTACGTGAACGCCGTCTCGAAGGTCCTGGAGACCGCCTGACGCCATGCCTCCGGGCCGCCGCCTCTTCCGCTTTCCCTGGCGTACCGCCGCGCAGGTGGCCGCGGACGTCGACGAGGAGCTGAGCTTCCACCTCGACCTGGTGGCGCGGGAGCTGATCAAAGGGGGCTGGGGAGTGGAAGAGGCGCGGGTGGAGGCCCGGCGCCGGTTCGGGGATCTGGAAGGGACGCGGCGGATCTGCCGCGACCTCGACGCACGCAAGGAGACGCAGATGAAGTGGATGGATGCCCTGGGTGACCTCGGACAGGACCTGCGCTTCGCCGGCCGGCAGCTCGGCCG
This sequence comes from Thermoanaerobaculaceae bacterium, assembly GCA_963712665.1. Lineage (GTDB taxonomy): Bacteria > Acidobacteriota > Thermoanaerobaculia > Multivoradales > UBA5704 > DATARR01. Next base: position 116,733 of record CAVQIV010000007.1, read on the forward strand.
AAGCCCCGGCTTCACCCTCGTGTCCGTGCTGACCCTGGCGCTGGGGATCGGGGCCACGACCGCCATCTTCAGCGTCGTCTACGGCGTGCTCATGCGCCCGCTCCCCTTTCTCCAGCCGGAGCGCCTCGTCCGTCCCCTCGCCGTCGATCCGCAAGGGAAGCAGCACGGCGCCTTCTCCGCTTCCAACTTCCTGGATTTCCGGGCGGCCAGCCACACGCTCTCGGGCGTCGCCGGGATGCACGGCGGCACGCTCAACCTCTCGGGCGACGGCAGCGAGCCCCTGCGTCTCCCCGCCGCATGGGTGAGCGCCAACTATTTCTCCGTGCTGGGAGTGAAGCCCCTGGCCGGGCGCACCTTCGCGCCCGGGGAGGACCAGACCGGCGCGCCGCACGTGGCCGTGCTCTCGGAGGAGATCTGGCACCGCCGCTTCGGCGGGGATCCGAAAATGATGGGGAGATCGATCACCCTGAGCGGTGACTCCTACCAGGTGATCGGCATCCTGCCTCAGGGCCAGCGCTACCCCGCCGGCGCTCAGGTCTGGGTGCCCCTGGTGTTCTCGTCCGAGGAGCTGGCGCAGCGGGGCGCCGTCTTCTTCGGAGCCCTCGGCCGGCTGGCGCCCGGCGCCACCCTGGAGGCGGCACGGGCCGAGGCCGACGTGATCGCCCGCCGGCTCCGGGACCAGTATCCGGGGGACAACAAGGGCTACATCGAGAGCATGACCCTGGAGCCGATGCTCGACCGCATCGTGGGCGACGTGCGTAAACCGCTGCTGATCCTCTTCGGCGCCGTCAGCCTCGTGCTGCTCATCGCCTGCGTCAACGTGGCCAACCTGCTGCTGGTGCGCGCCGCGGCCCGCGAAGGGGAGATCGTGATCCGGGCAGCCTTGGGCGCGGGGAGGCCCCGCATCGTGCGGCAGCTCTTGACCGAGAGCCTGGTCCTGGCCCTGGTGGGCGGCGCGGCCGGCGTGGGGCTCGCCGCCTGGGCCCTGAAGCTCCTGGTGAGCTCGGGACCGCCGGACCTGCCACGGCTCACCGAGATCGGCCTGGACCCCACGGCCCTCGCCTTCGCCCTGGGGATCTCCCTCGCCACCGGCCTGCTCTTCGGCCTCGCTCCCGCCCTCCAGACCTCGCGTACCAATCTCGCCGGAGCCATCCGCGAGGGGACCCGCGGCTCCCAAGGCCGGGGCGGCACCCGGGCGCGCGGCGTGCTGGTGATCCTGGAGACCGCCCTCGCCGTGGTGCTCCTCGCCGGCGCCGGCCTCCTCATCCGCAGCTTCCTGGAGCTCCAGCACGTGGACCCGGGCTTCAAACCGGAGGGAGTCATCACCTTCAACCTCGAGCTGCCCACGAGCCAATATTCCGATGAAGAGAAGCTGCGCACCGTCACCGCCGATCTGCTCGAAAGGATGGAGCGGCTGCCCGGAGTGACGGCCGCGGGCGTGACCGTCTACGGCATGCCGTTCATGGGCCGGGTCAACGTGCTGACCTTCAACGTCGCCGGCCGGCCGGACCCCGAGCCCGGCAAGGCGCCCATCCTGCGGGTCGCCGCGGTCACGCCGGACTACTTCAAGACCCTCGGCATCCCGCTCCTCAAAGGCCGGGGTCTCACCGCCCAGGACCGCCACGGCGCTCCCCGCGTGGCCCTCTTGAACGCCACCGCCGTCAAGAAATTCTTTCCAGACGAGGACCCGATCAACAAAAGGATCGAATTCGGTCCGGCGGATGAGAACGGTGACATTCCAGGCGGCGAAGTGGTGGGCGTGGTGGGCGACTTCAAGCAGGATGCATTGGAGCAGGAGGTCGAGCCCCAGATCTACCTCGCCTACGATCAGGCTCCGCAGGAATCCCTCTCCGTGGTGCTGCGCTCCTCGTCGCCGCAGCTCGTGGCCGAAGCCGCCAAGCAGCAGGTGCGCGAGCTCAACCCCAACCTCCCCCTCTACTCGCTCCAGCCCATGACGGAGCTGGTATCCACCTCCACCGCCACCTCCCGCTTCTACATGCTCCTCCTGGGCGGCTTCGCCCTCGTCTCCCTGATCCTGGCAGCCGTGGGCATCTACGGCGTCATCGCCTACGCCGTGCGCCAACGCAGCCAGGAGATCGGCATCCGCATGGCGTTAGGAGCCTCCCGGGAAAAAGTGGTGCGAATGGTGGTGCGCCAGGGTCTCGTCCTTGCCGTGCTGGGAGCCGCCGCCGGCCTCGCCGGAGCCTTCTTCGCCACCCGCTGGCTGCGCAGCCTGCTCTTCGAAGTGAGCGTCAGCGATCCCGCCATCTACGCCACCGTCGCCGCCCTCCTCGTCCTCGTCGCCGCCGTGGCCTCCTGGCTGCCAGCCCGCAGGGCAGCGGCCACGGATCCGCAGGGGGTGTTGCGGGGGGAAGCGTAGGATGACCAGCCTCGAAGAGGCGACAGAATAAAGCCTGGCGGCGTAAGCCCCAGGAATATGGATTTCTCAACCCTTTCCAAGCCTTGAAAGGGCGGCAGCAGACGGCCGAGAAAAACGCTGCTGTTGCCCTTCGGGGCTGAGCTCTTGGGGATTGGTACAGTCTGACATCAGCGACTTGTCCCGCATTTGGAGCCCGCGTCTCGTCGTTTGGAGCTCATCTCCTGCCGGATGGAGCCCGTTTTTTGAAATTTGGATTCCATCCGCCGACGTTTGGAGTCCATCTTTTGCTGCTTGGGCTCCATCTTCCGACGTTTGGGCTCCATCTTCTGGCGTTTGGATTCCATCCGCCGCGGTTTGGGGTCCATCTTTTGCCGTTTGGACTCCATCTTCCGGCGTTTGGGCTCCATCTTTCTGCGTTTGGAGTCCATCCGCCGAAGTTTGGGCTCCATCCGCCGATGGTTGAGCTCGATCGACCGTCGGGTGGCGCTGTCGGCCGCCGATGGACTCTATCTTCGGGCGTTTGGCTGCCATCTTCCAGCGTTTGGGCTCCATCCTTGGAGATTCAGGCTCGATCGGCCGTCGAGAGGTCCCAACCGGACTCGGTGAAGGTCCAACCGGAGACTGCGAGACCCAGATCTCCGGCGGATGGAGCCCATCTTCCTCCGCACACGGCGTCCTGCGGGAAAGATGCTTCGACACTCTTGCATTTCATATAATTAGCTTATACAATCCCTCCTGCCAACCAACGAAGGAGGAATGGCAATGAAGAGTAGAGTCCTTGTTTTCGCCGTCGCCGCCCTTTTCGCCACAGCTCTGACCGCCTCAGCCCAGACAGGCACCTGGACGGCCGTCGGCTCCACTGGAACGGTAGATCCCCAGCAGGTGGGACTCGCCGGAGTCACCAACGGAACGCGCCTGGGCTTCAATCCTGCCGGCGGCTCGAACTCAGGCGTCATCGTCGCCCGGTTCAACGTGACCAACACATGGGGTGGTGGCACGAGGGACACGCCGCCTTGGACCACGCTGGAAGTTGGGGCATTCAACAACGACTCCTTCAACCCCGTTGCTGCAACTCTCTACCGGGTTGATCCCTGCACCGGCGCCCGGAGCGCGATCTGCACCGCAACCAACACCTCCAGCGGCACGTGCGCAACCTGCTCGTTCGCGAACATCACGTTCAACTTCGCCAGCTTCCTCTACTACGTGGAGGTCTCGATCACCCGGGGCATCGGCACCGGCAATCCACAGCTCGCCACCCTGCGCATCCGCTAGATCCCGCTTCAAAGGCTCCGGGACGCGGTGCGTCCCGGGGCCTTTCTCCCTCCGCAGGCCCGAAACTTGCTCTCCCCACCGGCGGCAGCAGGCAGGTTTCCGCCATGCGAAACTTTACTCTTCTCCAATGGTCGGCGGCGTGGCGTTGCGGGGCGATTCTTGCCCTGGCGATCCTCGCCTGCCAGCACAAATCCCCGGAGCAGGAGCTGATCGACAAGGCCGGGCCCACGGGCTCCTGGATCGCCACGCTGCAGATGGCCGGGGAGACGTGGAATGCCAACAGCGTGCCCGCTTCCTTCGTGCAGAACACTCTCGCGGCTGCCGACGAGGAATTCGAGACGGCGGCGGAGGAGGCTTCGAAGTCGCAGGCCCGGCCCGAGGTGCGGGATTCCCTGCGCCAGATCCTCGCCGAGGCCCGCGCTGCCGGCGAGGGTCTGCGGCAAGCGGTCAAAGCCAATGACCGGCCAGGGGTCTCCCGGCAGGTGGGCACAGCTCGCGGCGCTGCGGCGGCGGTTCGAGGCCTGGAAGAAGGGGGCGGGGCCGTCATGAAGAAGACGATGCAACTCGCCCTCGGCATCGTGACCGGCGTCGGCGGATTCTTCGACATCGGCAACCTGGCCACCAGTGCTCAGGCCGGGGCCAGCTTCCGCCTCCAACTCCTCTGGCCGCTCCTCCTCGGCACCATCCTCGTGATCTTCCTGGTGGAGATGTCCGGCCGGTTTGCCGCCGTCAGTCGCAAGGCCCTGCCGGATGCCATCCGCGAGCACTTCGGATTCACCTTCTGGCTGGGGCCGTTCCTCGTCCTGATGCTCGTCCACTTCCTGGTGCTCGCTTCCGAGATCGGCGGCATGTGCTTCGCCCTCCATCTCTTGACCGGCCTGCCCGTGCCGCTCTTCGCTCTGCCCGTGGCGGTGCTGATCTGGCTGCTGCTCTGGCGGTCGACGTTCAGCACCATCGAGAACAGCTCGTCGCTTCTTGGCCTCGTCACCCTGGCGTTCGTGGTGGCGGCCGTGCGGCTGCATCCGCCGACGGGCGAGCTGCTGGCCGGTCTGCTGCCGTCTCTCCCCCATCACGATCCCGAGAAGTATTGGTTCATCGCCGTCAGCATCCTCGGAGCGGTGATCGCTCCCTACCTCTTCTATTTCTATTCCTCGGGGGCGGTGGAGGACGAGTGGGATGCGTCCTACATCGGGGTGAACCGAGGCATCTCCGTGATCGGTATGGGCTTCGGGAGCGCCATCGCCATTGCTGCCATCGTGGTGGCCGCCATGGTGCTCGCGCCGCGGGGGATCGAGGTGAACGACTACCACCAGGCGGCGATGATGCTGACCGGCGTTTTTCCGTTCTGGGGCTTCGCCCTGTTCGCTCTCGCCATGGGGGTGGCCTGCCTGGGAGCGGCAGTGGAGGTGGCGCTGTCGATGGCCTACATGACCGCCCAGACCTTCGGCTGGAACTGGGGCGAAAGCCTCGATCCGCGGGAGGACGCCCGCTTCTCTCTGGTCTATACGGGCGCCATCCTGGTGTCGTCGCTCGTCATCCTCTTCGGCGTCGATCCGCTGAAGCTGACGCTCCTCACCATGGCGGTCAACGCCGCGGTCCTGCCCTTCGTGGCCATCCCCTTCCTGCTGTTGATGAACGATCGCAAACTGCTCAGGGAGCACGCCAACGGCTGGATCTCGAATACGGTCGTCCTTATTGTGGTAGTGCTGGCGTTCGTGCTCGCCGTGTTCTCGATCCCGCTCGCGATCGTGGGAGGGAGCTGATGAAACATCTGGACCTGGCCCGCGACGTCCTCGACAAGCAGGTGACGGACCGCGACGGCGCGAAGATGGGCCGCGTCGACGGCCTCGTGCTCGAGCTGCGGGAGGGCCAGCCGCCGCGGGTCGAGACGATCGAGATGGGGTTCGTGGTGCTGGCCCGGCGGCTCCATCCGCGGATCGAGAAGTGGCTGGAGCGGCTGCGCCGGCGATTCTCCGTGCGCAAGACGGCGCGCTATCGCGTCCCCTGGTCGCAGGTGAAGGACGTCGATACGTTCTGCGTCCAGCTCGACGTGGTGGCGCGGGAGACTCCGGCCTTCGACTGGGAGCGCTGGCTGCGCGACCACGTCGTGGCCCACGTTCCGGGAGAGGATTGAATGAGGACGGCGAAGGTCCACTTCGAGCTGTTGCTGGGCCGCGAGGTGCACGATCCCGACGGCGTGCGGGTGGGGAGGATCCTCTCGGTGATCGCCGAGCGGGAGGGGGACGACTGCGTGATCCGCGAATACCACCTCGGTGCTGCCGCCCTGCTGTCGCGCCTCGGGATCCACGCCCTCCGGCTCGTGGGTCTCCACAGGCGGGAGCCGCTGCGCGTGCCCTGGGACCAGCTCGACCTCGGCAATCCCGGGAAGCCGCGCCTCAAGTGCCGGGCGGCGGAGCTCAAGAGGTGAAAGCCGAAATTCACTTCTGCCGTGCGTTGTCACGAACTCAAAGAAACATGCACCTTTCTCTATGAGGCCCTGCTTCGGGCTCTCCGGACCGGCTGCGTCGTGCGAGCCGGAGGGTGAGCGCGTGGCTGCCTCGACGTAAGAGAGGAAAGGTGAGACATGAATCCACAGCTTGAACAGCCGGGACTGAGGCGACCTTCGCGGAGCCTGGTCCTCGGGCTCGCCACCCTGACGCTGATCGTGATCCTGGCTCTGGTCGCGGGCAACGTCCGCGGGCAGAGCACGACCGGCGGGGTCTCCCTCAGCTTCACCCAGCTCGACTGGCTGAACGACGATGGCACCCTCGCCGCTCCCTACACCCAGGTGGGTGTCGCCGAGCTGTCGTTCGACTCCAGCGCCGCCGGCCTGCTGGTGGGCTCCTCCGGGGCGTTCGTGAACCTCTACACGAGCCAGGATGGGGTGAATTACGAGCGCTCGGTCGAAAACCTGTTCGTGCAGTTCGACACCTCGCAGGACCTCCTCGACGCGCATCCGGCGCTCGTCATCCCCATCGGCACGCAGGATGGCGTTCCGGCGGGCAGCGTCTGCTATCAGGTGGCTCTGACCTCCGATCCCATGCCAGCAGAGAGCCCTGCGCCGAGCCCCTCTCCCACCCCTCCCCCGCCACAGCCTTCGCCCACTCCTGCGCCCACGAAGCTCCCGAATGCCTCCGCCTCCAACTTCGCAACGAACGGCGTCCAGCAGGGTGCGCCTCTGCCGGGACCGGCCAACTGCGGCGTTCCTGTGACCTCGACTCCGTTCCTGGTCGGCGGCTTCGAGGGCGGTGGCAGCGGCGCCTTCGGCCAGCCCCCGCGTCCGGCGCCCTGGCGGCCCGGCTGGCAGCCCGGCCCGGGTGTCGGCCGGCCGGTGCTGCTGGGTGCGGCCCGGGGTCCCTTCCCCACGGTAAATGAGGACACCATGGGCTGTGCCCCTGGCGGCGTGGCGCGCTCCATCCGCTACATGCTCAACCGTCGCGGCCTGGGCGGCCCGACCGCCCAGCAGATCTACGCCGGTCTCTACGCCGCCATGGGCACCGGGCGGGGCGGCACGTCCGGAGCGAACATGTTCAACGGCAAGGCGGCCTGGGCACAAGCCAACGGCTACCGCATCAACACCCAGTTCCCTGTCAACACCCTGCCGCCGGTGCTCAACGCCCTCAACAATGGTGGCGACGTGGAGATCAACATCACCTGGCGCGGCGGCGGTCACGTGGCCATGGTGACGCGCATCGACCAGTTGCCGAACGGTCTCTTACAGATCACCTATATCGACGACGTCCAGGGAGGCCGGGGCGGTCCAGTCCGGCCGAACCAGGTGCACGTCATCACCGTCAACCCCTTGAACGGAGCCATCCTCGCCGGCTCTCCCGTTCCCGGAGCCATCGTGGCCACGTTCATGGTGGAGAACATGTAGAAGAGGATTGAGAGGGGGCGCGTCCCGCGGCGCCCCCTGGCCCTCATCACCCCGGCCCTCTTCTCCCAGCCTCCCCCCCGGTCCGCCGGGAGAAGAGGGAGAGGTTTGTCCGAAGAAGAAGAGAGGAGATTCTTGCCTTTTTAGGACTAACTGCTCCCCTCTCTCCCGGCGGACGGGAGGGAGGCTGGGAGAGAGGGGCTGGGGGAGTGAGGGCTTCGAAGCGGCGGGCCTGGCTCCATCTACGAGGCCCTGCGACGTCACGATCTTTACGAAGCCCGCTCCACCCCCGCCTCCGTCCCCCGCGCTCCCGCGGCCTCGGGCCGGCTGCCGGGCTTCTCCGCCGGAGTGGCGCCGGAGCGGCAGGCCGGGCAGTCCTGGGGGGTGTAGGAGGGCAGGTCGAGCTTCATCAGCGGCGCGGAAGGGGACATCGAAGGGGGCGCGGCCGGCGGTGCGGTCGATGATGGCGCCCACGGCCACCACCCGGGCTCCCCGCGCGGTGGCGAGGGCCGCGGTCTCCAGGGTGGAGCGGCCGGTGGTGACCACGTCTTCCACGATCACCACCCGCTCCCCCTGGCGCAGGGTGAAGCCGCGGCGGAGGCCCATTTCCTCTCCCTTGCGCTCGGTGAAGCGGAAGGGTACGCCCAGCCCTGCCGCCACCTCGTGGCCGATGATGACGCCGCCGAGCGCCGGGGAGAGCACCGAGTCGGGGTGGAACTGCCGCAGCAGCTCCGCCAGGTCGCCACCCACCTTGCGGGCCCGCACCGGGTCTTCCAGCAGCAGGGCGCACTGCACGTAGGCCTCGGAGTGGAGACCCGAGGAGAGAAGGAAATGGCCGCGCCGCAGGGCGCCGCTCTCCTCCAGCATCTGCATCAGGATCCGCTGGTCACTCACGCGCAGGCTCCTCCCGGTGGATGTCGTACTGGTCGAGCTTCTTGTAGAGGTTGCTGCGGGGGGTGTCGATGGCCTGGGCCGTCTGGGTGACGTTCCAGTTGTTCTCCTCCAGCTTGTGGAGCAGGAACATGCGCTCCGAAAGGTCGCGGAACTCGCGCAGGGTGGCAACGGCCAGGAGCGAGGTCGAAAGCTCCGGCCGCGCCCCACCGGTGGCGCCGAGCACGTCCTCCCGCGTGATCTTGTCGCCGGGAGCCAGGATGAGCATGCGCTCGACCAGGTTCTTCAATTCGCGCACGTTGCCCTTCCACGGCAGGGCCTTCAAGTGGGCCAGGGCCTCGGGCGTGAGCTCCTTGGCCTTGTAGTTGTTCTGGTCCGCGTAGCGGCGCACGAAGTGCTCCACCAGGAGGGGGAGGTCTTCGAGGTGCTCGCGCAGGGCCGGGGTGCGCACGGGGATGACGTTCAGGCGGTAGAACAGGTCCTCGCGGAAGCGGCCGGCGGCGATCTCGTCCTCGAGATTCCGATTGGTGGCCGCCACCACCCGCACGTCCACCTGCACGGTGCGCTCGGCCCCCACGGGCTCGACCTCGCCGTTCTGCAGCACGCGCAGGACCTTGGCCTGGGTGCGGGCCGACATGTCGCCAATTTCATCCAGAAAGATGGTGCCGCCGTCGGCGGCCACGAACTTCCCCATGGCCTTGCGCACGGCGCCCGTGAAGCTCCCCTTCTCGTGGCCGAACAGCTCGGACTCGATGAGCTCCTCGGGGATGGCGGCGCAGTTGACCTGGATGAGGGGCCGGTCGCGCCGGGTCGATCCCCGGTGGATGGCTCGCGCCACCAGCTCCTTGCCGGTGCCGCTCTCGCCGGTGACGAGCACGGTCGCCATGGTGGGCGCGGCCTTGTCGATGGTCTCGCGCAGGCGGCGCATGGCCGGCGCCGAGCCGATGAGCTGCTCGGGCTCGACGCGCAGGGTGCGGTTCTCCGTCTGCAGGCGATAGGCCTCGACGGCGTTCCTGAGCGACAGGAGCACCCGCTCGCGCTGCAGGGGCTTCTCGAAGAAGTCGAAGGCGCCGCGGCGGGTGGCCTCGACGGCGGTGGCCACGTCGGCGTGGCCGGAGATCATCAGCACCGGCATGTCGTAGCCCCGCTCGCGCAGGGCCTTGAGCAGCTCGAGGCCGTCCATCTCCGGCATCTTGATGTCGAGCACGATGGCGTCCGGAGCGCGCTCGGCCACCTTGGAGAGGGCCTGCGAGCCGTTGCCCGCCTCCTCCACCCGGTAGCCCTCGTACTCCAGGATCATGTGCAGGCTGTCGCGGATCGCGGCCTCGTCGTCCACCACCAGCACGGAGGCGCGGAAGCTGTCGGCTTGTCTCGGCATGGTCGCTCACAGTGTAGCAAGAAAACGGGCCGGCCCTCGCGAGCCGGCCCGGTCTTCACGTTCTGGCACGTTCCCGACGGAGTGCCTTACGGCGCCTGCACCACAGCGAAGAACGGCTGGCGCCTGCCAGCCTGGTCGAACTGCAGGGTGTAGAGCCGCAGGTAGCTCCCCTTCTTCGCCGACTTGACGATGCGCTCGAAGTCCGCGACCCCCTTGACCGGCTGGCCGTTGACCTCGGTGACGATGCTGCCCGCACGCACGAACTGCTCGTAGAGAGGGCTCGTGGGCGCGACGCTGGTGACGATGATGCCGTTGACGTCGTCCGGGAGGCCGTGGGCCTGCCGCAGGCTGTCGGAAAGGTCCTGGTACTGGATGCCCAGCCAGTCGATGCCGCTCCGGCCCTCGGGCTTGATCTCCTGCGCCGTCTCCACGGCGGCCTGGCGCTCGGCCAGCTTCACCGACTTGTTGAGCATCTTGCCGTCGCGGAAGATCTCCAAGCTCGACCGAAGCGTGGGGACCCTTGGCCGAGACGTAGTTGATGAGGTCGCGGGTGGTCTTCACCTTGCGGCTGTCCACCGACGACGATGACGTCGCCGTGCTGGACGCCGGCGTCCGCCGCCGGAGTGTCGGGCTCCACCGACTGCACCAGGGCGCCGTCGGTGTTGGGCAGACCCCAGGCCTGCGCCTGGTTGTAGTCGAGGTTGCGGATGCCGATGCCGAGATAGCCGCGGCTGACCTTCCCCTTCTCGCGGAGCTGGGGCAGGATCTCCTTCAGGGTATTGATCGGCACGGCGAAGCCGATGTTCTCGGCGCCGAAGTTGATGGCCGTGGCGATGCCCACCACCTGGCCCTGCATATTGATCAGCGGGCCGCCCGAGTTGCCGAAGTTGATGGCCGCGTCGGTCTGGATGAAGTTCTCGAACGAGGCGTCGCTGATGCCGATCGACCGGCCCTTGGCGCTGACCACACCGGTGGTGACCGTCTTGTCGAGGTTCAGCGGATTGCCCACCACCATCACCCAGTCGCCCACCCGCACGGCGTCGCTGTCGCCGAGGTCGAGGTAGCGCAGGGGATGGCCGGCATCGATCTTCAGCAACGCGGTGTCGGTCGACTTGTCCGAGCCCTTGATCTGGGCCGTATAGTCGCGGTCGCCGAGGTGGACTTTGACCGAGGTGGCGCCTTCGATGACGTGGTTGTTGGTCACCACCAGGCCGTCCGAGCTGATCACGAAGCCGCTGCCGCCGGCGTCGGAGCGGAACTCGTCAGGGCTCTGCTCCTCGCCATCCGGCGGCTGCTGCTGCTGGGGGCCCGGGCGCCGGTTCCTGGGGCCGAAGAAGAATTCGAAGGGATCGGTGCCACCGCCACCGCGGCGGCCGGCCGGCGTCTTCTCGATGGTTGCGGCCTGTATCGACACGACGGCCGGATCCACCGCCTCGGCGAGGTCGGCAAAGCTGGGCAGGGCGGTCAGGTGCTGCGAGGCGATCTTCGTCGCCGACAGCGTGCTCGAGTCTTGGTCCGCCGATCCCGGGACGGTCAACTGCATGCCGCCGGCCAGGACCATGCCGAAGACCACCGCTCCCAGAACCAGCAGAATCGTCGCTAGATTGTTCTTGGATAGATTGCTCATGGGTTCTCGCAAGGCTCCTTTCTCAACTCGCTCGGGAGAGAAAGCAAAGGTGCTGCCAGCCAAATTCCCGAGGAGGGAGGGGATTTCAATGGATTGCTTTGCGCCAAATTGGCATGCCTCTGGGGACCGAAGGTGCCCTGCCGTCTTTCTTCCAGGGGCTCCATTGCGACGTTCTCGGGTTATGATCCGTACAAACTGACGGTCTCCTTCCACGGAGTCTTCCTGCATGGATGTAAGCCGCGGCTCACGCCGCCCGCCAGTGCTCGACCGCATCGTCCTCGCCGGGGCCCTGGGCCTCGGGCTCGTCCATGCCGTCGCGGCCCAGCCCGCGGCGAGCCTGATTCCGTGGCTGCGCGCCCAGGCGGCAGCCACCGCGACGACCCCGGCAGAGGGCGATCACGCCCCCGTCCTCGCCCCCGGGCCGGAGAGCCAGGGAGCGATCCCGCCGGGCAGCGTCATCGGCGAGGTCCATGTCGTCACCCGCGACATCTTCGATCCCGACCGGCCGGGGGAGGACCGGGGGATCTTCCGCCTCGCCAACAAGCTCCACCGTACCACCCGCGCCCCGATCATCGAGCGCCAGCTCCTGTTCCGCCCCGGCGACGTCTTCTCTCCCGAGCTGGTCGAGGAGTCGGCCCGCCTGCTGCGCACCAACGACTATCTCTACGACGTGGAGATGAAGCCCGTGCTGCGGCAGGACGGCAAGGTAGACGTCGAGGTGGTCACCCGCGACGTATGGACGTTGAACGGCGGCCTGAGCTTCGGCCGCGCCGGCGGCGTGAACACCACCAGCTTCTCGGTGGAGGACTCGAACCTCTTGGGGTGGGGCAAGACTCTGGCGGTGGCGCGCATCGGCACCGTCGATCGCACCTCGAACCTCATCCGCTTCGAGGACCCCAACTTCTTCTCCACCCGGCTGCGCCTCTTCGCTTCCTACGCCCAGAACAGCGACGGCGGCCGCCAGCGCCTGGAGGTGGAGCGCCCGTTCTTCTCCCTCGACAGCCGCTGGGCCGCCGGAGCGCGGCTGTTCCGCGACGACCGCCTGGAGCAACTCTACAAGGGCGGCAAGCTCACCACCGGCTTCCGTCACTTGAACCAGTCACTGGAGCTCTACGGCGGCTTCTCCCGGGGACTGGTGAACGGCACGGCCCAGCGCTGGCAGCTCGGCTTCACCATCGCGCGGGACGACTTCTCCAACTCGCCGGCATTCCCCATCAAGTCGGGCTTGGCGGGATTGGGAGGGATCCCTGAGAAGCAGTTCTTCACTCCGCCTCCCAACCGCGCCCTGGCCTACCCCTGGGTGCGCTTCGAGTCGATCCAGGACCGCTTCGTGGTGGAGAAGGACCTCGACCGCATCGAGCGCTCGGAGGACCTGAACCTCGGCCGCCAGTGGCACCTCCTCGTGGGCTACTCCTCCCCCACCTTCGGGGGCATCGGCAAGCGCTGGATCGTCCAGGGAGCGGTGGCGGACGGCTGGCGTCCGACCCGCCGCCAGCTCGTCCTCTCCCAGCTCGGGATCTCCACCCGGTGGTTCGAGCACGACGCCGAAGACCTGGTGGCCGGCGGCCAGGTGCGCTGGTACGTCCGCAACTTCGGCGACAACATCTTCTTCGCCTCGCTGGGCGCCGACCTCGCCCACCGGCTGGACGGCGAGAGCCAGCTCCTGCTGGGGGGAGACAGCGGCCTGCGCGGCTATCCCCTGCGCTACGAGTCTGGCGACCGCCGCGTGCTCCTCACCCTGGAGCAGCGCTTCTTCAGCAACCGTGAGCTGTTCCACCTCGTCCACCCGGGCGCCGCCATCTTCTTCGACATCGGCCGGGCCTGGTTCGTGGACTCTCCCGCCAGCAAGCAGGACCGCTTCTTCCAGCTCAACAACGGTCACATCTTGAAGGACGTGGGCCTCGGCCTGCGCCTCGGCTCCAGCCGCTCCGCCCGCGGCGCCGTGGTGCACCTGGACGTGGCCTACCCCCTGGACCGCTCAGGATCGATCCAGGCAGTGCAGTGGCTGGTGTCGACGCGGGATACGTTCTGAGGGATGGTTTGACCCGCTGCGACCGCTCCCAGTAGAGCCGGTGCACGGCGTCGTCCGGGAAGCTCACAAGGACGGCTCTCGGTGGCCGATCACCGCCGGGAATCAATGCCATGCGTTCGTATCGCCACTCTCGAAACCAACCTTGAAGATGAGGTTGGAAGGCGCTCTCTACTGCTCGGCGATGGTCCAGCACTGCTACGCCCAGGTGAGCATCGATCTCTGCGGCGGGGGCGTCAACCTCAAGAACACGACGCCGCAGGATATTGTGGGCACCTCCGTCCCCCACACGGTGTACGCGGTGATGCGGCAGCCGGCGGTGGGCTCGATGCAAGGGATCGACTAATCGATCTCCTGCACCGCCTTCTCGCTGAAGGTGACCTGAGGGAAGTTTGACCGGAGGTAGTTGTAGATCTCGGTAATCTTTTCATTGTGCCCTGCGGCCCAGTTGGTGTCGCGGAAGGCGTAGTCGAGACCCGTGACGGTGCCGAGACGGAGCTCGAGACAGACGTTCTGCCCAGGACGGGACGCGCACTGCAGGGTGGCCGTCTTGAGCACGTCCGCCTGGATGCTGAAGTCGCGCTTCCGGTGCTCGCTGCGCCACTCGATGTTGCGGGCCCCCACCGTCAGTTGGCCGCTCCCCTGGGAGTTGTACCGGTGCGGGAACGAATAGCCATACTCCACCAGGGATTCGACGGTAAGCCCCTGGGCGTTCTGGTTGATCTGCGAGCCCGCAGAAGTGGTCGCCGCAGCCGGCTGGTCATAACCCCGGGACGAGCCGCAGCCGGCCCCTACCAGTGCAACCATCGAAGCGATCGAGAGCGCGGCCAAGGTGGCCGGATGAATCGGACGGCAGGTGAAAATCTTTCGGATCATGGAATCTCCTTCCGACCAGTAACCTGCAATTTCCGAGCCCGCTTTGGGCAGATCAAGAAAACGGCGGCAGCTCTCCCTAGGAATTCGCTGACGCGGACGCTCGGGGGACTTCCCCCCCACGCGACGGGGTGGATGTCAACAGATAGGCAAGTGGCTTTTCGGCTCTGGTTTCACCGCGAAGGCACTCATCGTGTGGCCTTCCCGCGTTCTTCGAGGCGAGCACGGGTCATGCGCTCGCGCAGGCCGCCTGCTTTGACAAAGGCTTTCTCCAGGTGCCGGAGCTGTTGGTCGAGCAGGTAGCTGGCCACACGGATCAGGCCGATGATCACGTTGGCGGCGATCACCGGATCGGGGTGCTCGATTCCCTTGCGGAAGGTCGCGTAGGTCGCGTCCGGAATCCTGTTCAACTCGCGAAGACGGAGAGCATACGCGTGCCCGCGAGGCCATTCCTGAGCTCCCTGGGCCCGCAGGAAGTCGTGGTAATCGGCCAGGAGCTCTTCGAGACTGGCGCGTGCCACGTTGGTCAGCTTGATCTCCGTTTCCTTCGAGGTCGCCGAGGCCTGGCTGGCCTCGATGATGTTCTGCTTACCGGAACGGGCCGCCTGGACCATCTGATCATGAGTGCGGCTGCGCTTGTCGACAAAGCGATTGCAGAAATAGATCGTGGCATCGTACACGATCTCCGCTTTCTGGTAGGAAAGCAGCTTCTTATAACCACCGTGCGGCGGAATGAAGGCCTCGCTCATGGCGGGCTCTTTGTAGCAAAGGACTCAGAAGACTGCAAGGGCAGCGGGGTAGGGTATTCGGGGAAATCTTTCTACTAATTTGGCACTGTTGGTTGGGTGCTGTTGCCTGCTGGGGCCTTTAAGCTCTTCTTCGGGCTTTCTCACTGCGGCCTATCATGAGGGTGGTGCCGGGGCTGGTGGGGGAGAAAGGACCTAAAGGACCTAAACGACCTAAAGGTAAACGACAGAGCCTTCTTACCTTTGCGTCCTTTAGGTCCTTTGAGTCCTTTAGGTCCTTTCTCCCCCACCAGCCTCACCGCCCCTTCCCCACCTGATCAAAATCGGGCATGTACACCACCAGCCCCTTGTCCGGCAGGGTGTGCGAGGTGCCGGCCACCAGTTGCTTGAGGTATTGCGGGAGGAAGAAGTGGAAGGGGTCTCTGGGGTCCTTGTCGATGATCTGGAGCTCGGCACCGTGCATGGTGAGCTTGCCGAAGCTGAGCTCGTTGCCACGGAAGAACATGTAGTGCGCCGCCTTGGGGATGGGCGGATGCAGCGATTCCACTTTCCGGCCGCCGCCGAAAACCTGCACGATACGGTCCTTCTCCAGCCGCACCGCCGTCACCTTGCCCCGGAGGCGGGGGGATGGCAAGAGTTTCTCGGGATCGAGGAAGAGATCGTCCTCCACGACGCTCACGCCGCGCGACTCCCGCGTCTTGATCAATTCGTCCAGCTCGACGCCGAAGAGGTCGAGGAGCTTCTTGACCGGCAGCTTGCCCGCCTTGATCGACTTGGGGTGCAGCCGGATCTTTCCATCCGGCGTCACCGACACGTCCCCTTCGAGCGTGGCCCGCACCGGGATGTTCTTCGTGAGCGTCGCCTCCTGGCGCAGGCGGCCGTTCACGATCTCGATCTTCACGTCCTTGATCGGCGCGCCCGGATAATTGAAGACGTGCTCGTTCAGCAACGCGCTCAGGCTGGCCGGCGTGACGGCGATCTCGCCCGCGTCGACCTCGACGACGAAGGAATTGGGATCGTCGAACCAGGGCGGCTTCCCCTCCTGGGTGGGGACGAGCGCGCCGTGCAGTTGCCGCACCTCCATCACGATCGTGGGCTCGATCCGCAGATCGACGCCCTTCATCTCGGCGCGCACCTTGCCGCTCTGGGTTTCGGAAGTCGGAGCCGCGCCCGCGAGCGCCAGCCCCAGGAGGACTGCGAACAGGGGGAGGACGATTCGTCGCCGCATGCCGCCCCGGCTTTGCATCTTGCGTGCCGGGTTTCGCTAGAATGCGCTCCGTCCGCCGAAAGGAGGCTCGACATGCGAACCCTTCTCTTCTCCACCGCCCTCGTCCTGACGCTCTCGCCCCTGGCCGCCCAGACATCGCCCACCGCGCCAGTGCCCGCGGCCTCACCCAAGCCGGCTCCAGCGCCGCAGGCCACGCCCACTCCGGCCCCGGCCCCAGCTCCGGTCGCCCCACGCGACGAAAACCTGCCCCCTTCCGAGGCCCAGGCCAAGGCCGCGCTCGAGAAGTCGCCCCGCCACGGCGAGTACGTCGACGTGAAGATGCCCTCGGGCGGGACGCCGATCCGCACCTGGATCGTCTACCCCGAGCGCAAGGACAAGGCGGGCGTCGTCATCGTCATCCACGAGATCTTCGGCTTGACCGACTGGATCCGCGGCGTCGCCGACCAGCTCGCCAAGGAGGGATTCATCGCCGTCGCGCCCGACCTGGTCTCGGGCCTCGGGCCGAACGGCGGCGGCACCGAATCCGTGTCGAGCCGCGACGACGTCGTGGAGCTCGTGCGCGGCATCACGCCCGACGAGGCCACTGCGCGGCTGAACGCCGTGCGCGACTACGCCGTCAAGCTCCCGGCCGCCAACGGCAAGACCGCCACGGTCGGCTTCTGCTGGGGCGGCGGGCGGAGCTTCGCCTACGCGGCGCCCAGCCGGCCCTGGACGCCGCCGTCGTCTACTACGGCACCTCCCCCGAGGCCGCGGACCTCGCGAAGATCAAGGCGCCGGTCCTGGGCCACTACGGCGGCGACGACGCGCGGGTCGAACGCGACCATCGCGACCGGCCGAAGCCGAGATGAAGAAGCTCGGCAAGACCTACGAGCCTCACATCTACGACGGCGCCGGCCACGGCTTCCTGCGCGACCAGGAGGACCGGGGAGGCGCGAACCTCAAGGCCACGCAGGGCGCCTGGCCGCGGACAGTGGCGTTTTTACGAGAAAATTTGAAGTAGATCGATGCCTGCCCTCAGGGATGGTGTAGAATCGTCTTCAAGATCCAACATCCCTGAGGGCAGGTACAGAAATGCCGAGAGCGCGAACTCCCGCCAGCCCCCCGCAGCGCCTGTTGCGGGCTTATGCCTTTGATCCCTCGCGCGGGACGCGGCTGGAGAACCACCTCACCATCCCGGTGGCCTTTGAGAGGCTGAAAAAAGGCCCCGTGGGCCAGAAGATCGCGGTGATCGACTACAACGCCTCCAACCAGTGCTACTACGAGGGCATCGATCTCGATTCACCGGCCCTGCTGGCCCAGGGGGGGCTGGCGCCTTCCGAAGCCGACCCCCAGTTCCACCAGCAGATGGTCTACGCCGTGATCATGGACACCATCCGGCGTTTCGAAGGGGCTCTCGGCCGGACGGTCAAGTGGAAACCCGACCGCAGCCGGCGGACGGGAAACCCTTACCATGGCCTGCTCAAGGTCTACCCCCACGCCATGCAGGAGGCCAATGCGTATTACGATCCCAGCCTGCGCGCCCTGCTCTTCGGCTACTTCCGGGCCGCGGAGGAAGATTGTGGCGCCAACCTCCCCGGCCAGATCGTCTTCACCTGCCTGTCGCACGACATCGTCGCGCACGAGACCACGCACGCCATCCTCGACGGCATCCGCGAATATTTCAATGAGCCCACGGGCCCTGACGCCGCCGCTTTCCACGAGGGATTCGCGGACATCGTCGCCCTGCTCCAGCACTTCAGCTTCAAGGAGTCCCTGCTCGACACCATCCAGCGCACCGGCGGCCTCATCCACCGCAAGCAGTTGACTCCCGACGTCTATCCCGATCACCACAACGGCGCCCAGATCCAGGCCGAGGCCGGCGCAGGACAACCCCATCGTGGAGCTGGCCCGCCAGTTCGGCGAAGCCATGGGCAATCGCAAGGCGCTGCGCGAGGCCCTGGGCACGCCCACGGATCCCAACGCTTCTGGAGACCACCTTCGAGCCCCACGCGCGGGGCGCCATTCTCGTCGCCGCGGTTTTCGACGCGTTCTTCAGCGTCTACATCAGCCGCACCCGGGACCTGATCCGGATCGCTTATCCGGACGGCCGTTCGGTCATTCCCAACTTCCTCCACTCCGACCTCGCCAACCGGCTGGCGGACGAAGCGGCCAAGACGGCCAACCGCATCCAGAGCATCTGCCTGCGGGCCCTCGACTACTGTCCGCCGGTGGACATCACCTTCGGGGATTACCTGCGGGCCCTCGTCACCGCCGACCGCGACGCCATGGCCGAGGACCCCATGGGCTACCGCACGGCGCTCATCAACGCCTTTCGCGCCCGCGGCATCCGGCCCGAAGGCGTCCTCTCCTACAGCGAAGAGGCGCTCAGTTGGAGCCCTTATGAAGGCCAGTCCCTGGCCAAGGCCAATCCGAATTTCCGGCACTTGTGGGCGGATCTGAACCGGCTCGAAGACGAGCCGAGCCGGCGGAACCAGAAAACCCTGTACAAACGGCTGTGGGGAAAGGCCGGGACGTTCTGCTGCGCCCTGGGCCTCTCGCTCGACTACCCGGTGCAAGCCAAGTCCCTGCACCCCCTGCACCGTGTTCGCCCCGACGGCACCCTGCAACGCCAGATCGTCGCCGAGCTCGTGCAGAAGCGATCCCAGATCGAGGTCGAGCCCGGCAATCCGAACAGTGACAAGCTCACCTTCCGCGGCGGCACGACGCTGCTGATCAATCGTCTCGGCGAAGTGAGATATTCGATCCTGAAGCCCATCGACGGCCCGGCCGGCGAGGCACGCCTGGAACGGCAGCGCAGCTTCCTGCGCCGCAGCGCGGACTCCTTCGCCCTGGCACCCTACGTGGCGTTCGACGCCGGACGCGATCTCAGCTACTGCGGCATTCACCGCGGGTATTGACCTCAATACTGATCCCAATACTGACCATGACGGCCAACGTCCGCATCCGCATGTACCGCACGGGCTTCGGCGACTGTTTTCTCCTGTCGTTCGGCGCCACCCGCCATGTGCTGATCGATTTCGGTGTCCATGCGCAGGGCGACATCGGAACCATGGATGCGATCATGGATCATCTCGAGGTGGAGACCGGCAAAAAGCTGGACCTGCTCGTGGCCAGCCATGCCCAGCGCGATCACATCTCGGGTTTCGGCCAGTTCGCGGACCGCTTCGCGCAGTTCGAGATCAATGAGATCTGGCTGCCATGGACGGACAATCCCCGGAACAAGGACGCCATCGGCATGGAGCGCAAGCATCTCGGGCTCTACGACCAGCTCGAAAAGCACCTGCGCATCGCCCTCGCGGCCCAGAAGGACGCCGTCAAGCATTCCCTCAATACGGCCGCACTGCACGCGATCTCCAACCTGAAGGGCATCGAGCGGGCCCGGTCGGAGCTGAGCCACGCCTTCGGTACGGGCGCCAAGGTGCGGTATCTTGGCGCGGGAATGTCCTTCGGCAAGGCGGCAGGCATTCCGGGATTGTCCGCCGAGATCTTCGGTCCGCCCCGGGACAAGCGCTTCTTCTCGCGCCTGGATCCGCTCGAAGGGCAGCATTTCCTCACCACACCCGGCGAGACGACCGGCGGGCTCCATCCTTTCCCGAGCTACGAGATCCGCGTCGGCGATCCCGAATTCGACGAGATCGTCAAGGACAAACAGCCCCTCGTGCCTCCCGGCGAGTTGCCGGCCCTCCAGGAGCGGGGTATGGCCCCGGTCGGACGTCTGACCCTGGCCCTCGACAACGTACGCAACAACACCAGCCTCGTCATCCTCTTCCGCTTCCAGGGCAAGACCTTGCTCTTCCCGGGCGACGCGCAGTGGGACAGTTGGCAATCCTGGATCAACACCGACATCGCCCGTCAATTGCTCGGCGAGCTCGACTTCCTAAAAGTCGCCCACCACGGCAGCGAGAGCGCCACGCCGGTCAACCTCGTCCACGCCCTCAAACCCGCCGGCCTCGTGGCCATGGTGCCCACGCAGGTGAAGCCCTTCCCCACCATCCCTCGCCTGCCAGTGCTCGAAGAGCTCCGGCAGCACTGCGAAGGCAACGTCGTGTTGCGCAGCGATTGGATCGACGTGAAGAACGCTCCCTCAGGCCCTCGCCTCAAGCCCAAGCTCCCCAGGGGGTGCGAGGTGGGAGGGTTTTGGATGGATTACACGTTGTGAGGCCCCTCCGGCTCCACGTGCCCCTCCACAGACTCCTCCTGCTCGACCTCGCGCACCTGGTCGAGCGCCCGCCGGGCTCGCTCCACGTCGAGCTCGCCTTCCCAGCGTGAGACGGCCACGGTCGCGACGCCATTGCCGATGAGGTTGGTGATCGCTCGCGCTTCGGACATGAAGCGGTCGATGCCGAGGAGGAGGGCGAGGCCGGCGACGGGGATGTTGCCCACGGCCGAGAGGGTCGCCGCGAGAGTAATGAAGCCGCCGCCCGTCACCGCGGCCGCGCCTTTCGAGGTGAGGAGGAGCACGGCCAGGATCTCCAGCTCCTGCCCCAGCGTCACGTGCGTGTTCGTGGCCTGGGCGATGAACAGGGTCGCAAGCGTCAGGTAGATGGAGGTGCCGTCGAGGTTGAAGGAGTAGCCCATGGGCACGAGCAGGCCCACTACCGACTCAGGGCAGCCCAGCCGCTCCATCTTCCGCATCATCAGGGGCAGCGCCGACTCGGAGGAGGAAGTGCCGAGCACGATGAGGATCTCCTCGCGAATGTAGCGCAGGAATTTGAAGATGCTGAAGCCGGCCCAGCGCAGCACCAGGCCGAGCACCACGAGCACGAAGAGCAGGCTCGTGGCATAGAAGGTCGCCATCAGCTTGCCCAGGCTGAGCAGGCTCCCGATCCCGTATTGGCCGACGGTGAAGGCCATGGCGCCGAACGCGCCGATCGGAGCGAGACGCATGACGATGGCCACGATGCGGAAGAAGACGTGCGACATCTCGTCCACGAAACGCAGCACCAGCTCGCCCCGGGTCTTCAGGGCCGCGAGCGCCACGCCGAAGAGGATGGAAAAGAGCAGCACCTGGAGGATGTCGCCCCGCGCGAACGCGTCGGCCACGTCCTTGGGGATGATGTTGAGCAGGAAGTCCGTGGTGCTGAGCGAATGGCCGGACGAGGTGTAGTTTGCGATGGCGCTGGCGTCGAGCTTCGTGGGATCGACGTTCATCCCGGCGCCCGGCCGCACGATCTTGCCGACGATCAATCCCAGGACCAGGGCGACAGAGGTCAGGACCTCGAAGTAGACGATGCCCTTGAGGCCGATGCGTCCTACTCGCTTGAGATCGCCCATCTTGGCGATGCCCGTCACCACCGTGGTGAAGACGATGGGCGCGATGAGCATCTTGACGAGCTTGATGAACCCGTCGCCCAGCGGCTTCAACGCCGCGCCGAGCGACGGGTTGAGCACGCCCAGCAGGGCCCCGAGGGCCACCGCCACCAGGACCTGAACGTAGAGGCTGCGGATCAGCCTTTTCATGGCATCAGTCTATCTGACGCGCGGCCTGCCCCGTAACCGCCAGGGCCGAGGCCGCCGCGAGCAACGCTCCGGCCCCGATGAAGAGCGCCGGCAGGCTCCAATGCCCCACAATGCCGGAGATGACATAGGAGACCGGCACCAGCCCCACGGCGGAGAACATGATGACACTCATCACGCGGCCCAGCAAGGCGCGCTCGACGCGCGTCTGCGTCCAGGCCGCGAACTGCACGTTGACGAAGCCCACCCCCAGGCCCATCACGGCCAGGAGGGTTGCGATCACGCCGAATTTCGGCGCCAGGCCGATGCCGATCATCTCGAGACCGGTGAGACCGCTCATGATGATGAATTGCAGGCCGCGCTTGCGGGGCCGCTTCACCGTGCCGCCGAGCACGATCCCCACCAAGGTGCCGCCACTGAAGCAGGAGAGAAAGGTTCCGAACGCCGCCGCCGATCCGAACTTGAATTTCGCGAGCGACGAGAGGCCCACGGCGATCGGCCCTGAGACGCAGATGTTGATGGTGGCGATGACCAGCATCAGCGACATCAGGGGCGGATCGTTGCGCACCGCGCGCAGACCCTCGGCGATCGAATGCAGCATGCTCGGCCGCGCGGGCGCGCCGGCTCCTCCAGCCACCGCAGGGGCTTTCTGCGGCTCGGGAATCCTGATCAGCGCCGCGATCACGGCAAGGAAGCTCAGAGCGTCGAAAAACATGGCGTAGGCCACGCCCCAGGCCTTGATGATGAGCCCTGCCGGCGCGGGTCCGATCATCTGCGACAACACCGCGGAGCTCTGCATCAAGGCGTTCGCGGGCTGGAGCTGTTGCGGCGGGACGAGCGTGGGGATGAGCGCCGAGCCGGCGGGGAACGAGAACGCGTCGGCCACGCCGAAGAGGAAGGTCAGCACGTAGAGGTGCCACAACTGGATGACTTGAAACCAGATCAGCGCCGTCACGATGCCGACGAGCACTGTGCGCGTCCCGGCCGTGGTCATCAGCACCCGCCGCGCCGAAAAGCGGTCGGTCACGGCGCCGCCCACCAGCATCAGCGCTGCGCGCGGGATGGCCGCGACCATCAGGATGGTACCCAGGGCCAAGCTCGAGCGTGTCAACTGCAGCACGAGCCACGGCAGGGCCACGAGATAGAACTGATCGCCCAGCAGGGAGATGGTGCCGCCGATCCACAGGTTGCGGAAGTGCGGCAGGCTGAGAGGATGCTTCGGCTTGGCCGCCGGAGCAGGGACCGCCGGAGCAGGGGCTGTCGGGTCCAAACTGGCGTCAGGCGCTGAGCTCATGGGAGACTCCTCGCGAACGGAAAAAGTTGTTTTTCAGGCGCGATCAGCCGGCGCTCGCGCTCTTCGATCTTCGTGTCTTCTTCTGTTTTTCCGGCTCCGGGCGACTCTGGGCGGCATGCCGGCGCTCAAGGCTTCGCGCGCCGCCAGCCGCAACGAGTCGCGCAGCCGCTTGATCTCGGCGGCCTGCGCCCCGATGCGCTCGAAGAACCCGCTCTGGGCCTGGATTCCCGCTCCCACGAGGAACGCGGCGGCTTCGGAGCGGCTGTTGAAGATGCCCGCCTCCACCAGGTCGTCCAGCCGCTCCACGGCCTCGCCGCCGAGGCGCACCATCACGACGTTCTCCCGTGGCTGACCCTTGGCGGCGAAGAAGGGAGCCAGCAGGTCCTGCAAATCCGGCAGGGCTGAGAGGGGCAGAGCGGTCGCATACACGCGAGGTTTGTTTGCCATTACGCGTAAGTGTGCTACGGCCTGCGGGGGAAGTCAACTACGGAGTGTTCGCCGGCGGGGGCTCATCCTGGGGAGGCGGCTCGGGACTGCCGGGAGCCTCTCCGGCCGCTGGGGTCTTGGGGGCAGCCCGGCGAGGCCGCCTACTCTTCTTGCTTGGGGGACGGGCCTTTTTCTTCTTCTCTTGCCGGCGAGCCTCCTCCTGGAGCAAGAGGAGACCGATGAGGCTTCCAAATCCACCAGTCAAGGTTAGATACAGCAGATAGAGAGAAAGCCGAACCTGAGGAATCGAAGGCCAACAAGTCTCTAGATGCATCCCCAGATCGTAGGCGCACTCCAGGTCGTTCGGCTCATCCCTACAATCGCAATTTGCAGCTCGCGACCAGCCGAGGATTACACGCGCATAGTGCTTGGTTGATGGATCAGATGAAGGGACAGGTATCGAGATAACCCGATCTGTTCCATAAATAGCTACAAGCCCACCGAAGGCAACGAGAATGGCTGCTAATCCAAACGCGAAGCGCCTGCGGATATTTTTTCGCACGATGTTTTCGCCAGCATAGAACTGGATCGCGACCGCTACCAATCCCATCAAGAAAGCGGAGATTGGGATCAGAGTAGTCTTGGATTCTTCTTGAAACAGCTCAAGTAGAGATTCAAACAGAGGGACTTTATAGTTCCCTAGAAATGGCGCCATCCCTACCCCGACTGCCACACCGAAGCCCATTACATAACGGACATAGCGGCCTGCCAGAACTGAAGGGAGGCGAATATGGAAGCGAGTTACTGGCATGTCACAGGCCTGGCCTTGCAGTTGTCTTTGCAGGTGAGCTTCACGCAGGGATCACGGGTTAACTCCAACGGGCAGTCCACTGCTGGGCCTCGAATATTTCCGTCGCAGATCAACGTCCCTAGCCGTTGGCCGCGATCAAATTTCCAGGAATAATTTCCCACCGGCACCACCCTCGATAGATGACTATCTGGTGACCAACCCTTACCTGCGCTGGGGTTCCGGCGCGGATAGATATCCAATTTGACATCTCCTTCAGGAAGGGTAGTAGTAAAGATGATCTGCACGTGGAGTCCCATAGCGATCGCCTGTTTTGTTTCCTTTTGCGTCTGCTGAGCAGAGTCGAGAGCCTTGTCGCCTTGGGATTTGTTCTTGGTCGCCCCGCCCGCTTGAGCGAACCGGAGATCTCCCTTGAGCCCTTGGCTGTACGGCGGTCCGAGCGCAGCGACGATCATCTCGATCGGAGCTCCTGGCGCCGAGCCGTCCAAAGAGGAGCCGCTTCCGAGCCCTCCGAGGACCCTGGCGCGCTGGAATTCGTCTTGTACCCAGTCTCCAAACGCCTCCAACTCGGGATATTGGTTCAATACAGCAAGGATGGCCCTCTCGGTTCGCCCGAGAAGCGCCTCCAACTCTCGAACGAGGTATGCCGGCTGTCCATCGGGCCCCTCGACCACGGTAAGCTCCTTCCGCTCAGCCAGAAACATCGCCTCAATTTCTGCGATTCTCGGTGCGATCTCGTTGGCGATCGCCTGAAGCCTACGCACGGTCTCGGCGTCTTTGTCTCCCGGGTGCTCGCCAGGCGGCGCTCCTCCCGACCACAGATAGACCACCCGCAAAAGCACCCCCCAGTCTCCCCCGCCGACGCTCGTCTCCAGCCGGCTGAAGAGTTGGGGTCCGAGACGGGCCTCGACGCCGGCGAGGGCGAGCGTCACTTCGCTTTCGAGACGCGTGCGGGAATCCAGGGCCGTCTCGGTCTCCTGGAAGGGGTCCCGGTAGCGCAGGTGATCCTCGATCTTCACGTCCGTCCAACGGTGACGGGCGCCGAGATAGGAGACGACCCGGTTGCCGGAAAAGCCATAGCCGACCCGGGTCGAGACCTCCTGGACGTCCCGGCTGAGCCGGACCTCGTCCTCCAGAACGCCGAAGCCCGGCGCGCTGAAACCTGGAGACTGGTCGACGGTGAAGTTGGGGAGCCGCTGGGAAAAGTAGCTCGCGCCGGCAAACCAGGGGCAGCTCTTGCACAACGATCCGGTCAGGTCGAGCCCCGCTCCGAACAGCGCTCCCTGGCCGCTGAGAGAGGAGCTGTCCTCGGGCCGGTTGCGATCGCGGAAGTCGAGGCTCACGTCCGCCCCCGCGGCCTGGAACATCAGGGTCGGATAAAACCCCAGAAGGCGCGGGAGAGGGAGCGCGACGGCGGGTTGGACCCCCACGCCGGTGAGATCGAGACGGAAATCGAACTTGCGGTTCAGAAGCCCGGGATCGGTCCGCACCACTTCGCTCTCTTCCCTCCCGGTCAGCAGGTCTCGCGTCTGGATGCTCTGCTCCATGAACGTGATCCGGAGGCTCTCCTGGTGCTCGGAGAAGAGGTCGAGCCCGAGGCCGAACCGCGCGCCAGCCGCGCCGGGAGCCTCCACGGCCCAGGGTGGAGTCGAATCGGAGACCCGGCCGAAGAGGCGGCTCCAGGCGCTCCCTTCGCCGCGCTTCGCCAGCGCCGGGCTCGCCTCCGGCTCCGCGGCATCCTCTCCAGTTGCCGCGGCCCCCAGGGCTGGAAAGGCGAGACCCGCCACGAGCAGCCAGAGCGCGCCAACCCACGTCCTGGAGCGCCATCGGCGCTCCGGGGCGCGAGACAAGGCCCTCAGCGAACCAGGGAATGCATCCATACAGATTTGCCTTTAGGTTCTCCTAAATAAGTATAGTACAATCAGGACAAAACCACGAGCCGATCATGAACACGGCATCCCCCCCGAGGCCCAGCCCTCGCGTCTCCCACTTCCTGGCGATCTTCGCCCTGGCCTGGGTGGCGCACGGTGGGCTCGCGGAGAGGGCTCTCGCCCAGGGGGACTCCTGGAGCCCGCTGGCGCCAATGCTCACGCCCCGCCGCCTCCTCGCCGCGGCGGTGGAGGGAGGAGCGATCTACACGTTCGGCGGCTGTGGCTCCCCTTGTTTCGATCCGCCGGTCCATGCGTCGACTTTCGAGGAGACCCGGCTCGAGGTTTACGAGGGGGACTCGTGGTCGGTGCGCAAACCCATCCCGGCCATTCTGTTCGGCGCTGCCGCGGCGGCGCCGGGCAACGGCAAGATCTATCTCTTCGGTGGCTTCGTCACGGGCGGCAGAACCTATGAGTACGATCCGCGGATGGATGCCTGGAAGCAGAAGAGATCCATGCCGACGCCGCGGCACGGGCTGGCGGCCGTGGCCCTGAAAGGGAAGGTCTACGTCCTCGGCGGCAGCAACGGCAGCACGGCCACCGGCGCGCTGGAGGTCTACGATCCAGACCATGACACCTGGAGCGAGAAGGCGCCGATGCCCACGCCCCGGGTGTTCCTCGCCGCCGCGGCGGTGGACGACAAGATCTACGCGATCGGCGGCTCGCCAGACTGTTGCGGCAACAGCCGCACCGACGTCGTCGAGGTCTACGATACGACGACTGAGCGCTGGAGCTCCGCCCATTCTCTGCCCGTAGCGCTCCAGGTCTCGGCCGCGGCGGCGATCAACCACAGGATCTACGTCTTCGGCGGTTTCATCCCGGGCTCAGGGTTGCAGGGCTCCACCTTCGAATACGATCCGGCGACGGATTCCTGGACCTCCCGGGCCGCCATGATGGAAGCGCGCGATCAGGCTCCTGCGGTCGTGCTGGGAGAGACCGCTCACGTGCTCGGCGGCTCGGTGAGCTGCCACTGTCGGGCGCGCGGCACCCACGACAGCTACACACCCCCGGCGATTCCGCCGCTTCGATCGACCGCCGACCTCGCGATCAAAAAATCGGTCATTCCTCCCGGCCCGGTCTCTCCGGGCCAGAAGGTCAGGTACACGATCACGGTCACCAATCTGGGTCCGGCCGCGGTGAGCGGAGCCACGGTCACGGACGATCTGAAGGTCACCGGCCTGCAGAACGTCCAGTGGTGCCCGGGCTCCGGCTGTACGCCGTCACGCTCGGGCAATCTCCTGGACACGATCGCCCTGGCAGCGAACGCGACCATGATCTATGAGGCGAGCGGCACCGTCCCCCTCGAGGCGACCGGAACGCTTTCGAACACTGCCGAGGTCCATCCGCCGGGCAGCCCCGGAGATCCAGACTCGAGCAACAATCATTCGACGGTCACCAATCCGATCGTTCCCTGCGCGGTCTCCATCACCAAGACTCCCGATTCGATCACGGCGGCGCCGGGGACCGACCTCGGGTACCACATCACCGTTCACAACGCCTGTCCCGTAACTGTCGAGGCCACCGTGACGGACGACCTCGGGGCCACCGGCCTGGCGAGCCCTCAATGGTGCCGCGGCCATCTCTGCATTCCCGGCGATCTCGACGAGACCGTCGAGCTACCCGCGAATGGAACCGTGACCTACGAGGTGATCGGCACGGTGCCCTGCCTCTGTGGGAAGACCCAGATCGAAAATACCGCCTGCGTCACGGTGACCGGTCAGCCCGCAATTTGCGATTCCAGCACGGTTCCCATCGTGCCGGCGCCGGGGGGCGACCTCGCGCTCACCGTCTCCGGCCCGGACAACCTCACGGACTGCGACGTCCTGCCCTACACCTTCACGGTGACCAACCACGGACCGGGCATCGCCTGCGGCGCCTTCCTCAAGATCCAGCCTCCCCCGGGCACCTCAGTGGTTTCAGTCTCCAGCCCTTGCGGCGGCGCGCTGTGCGCGCTCGGGAACGTCGCTCCGGGCTCGCAGCTCCAGATCATGGCGACATTCACCGTGTCGCCGGCGCTCCACTGCCCGGCCACGCTCGCGACCACCGCCTCGGTGAGCGCCTGCAACAGCGACGCGAGCACTGTCGAGACGAAAGTCCCCTGCAACCTCGCCATCACCAAATCCGACGGTCTCGACACGGCCGCCCCCGGCGATCCGATCCTTTATACGATCGGGATCAAGAACCAGGGGTGCACCGCGGTCGCCAAGGCCGGAGTCGCCGATGTCTTCCCCGCCGAGCTCAACGACGTGCGGTGGTGCCGGGGCAAGGCTTGCAAGCCCTCGCAGACAGGCGATCTGATGGCTACTCTGGACCTGTCCGCCGGTGGAATGGAAACCTATCTCGTGGCCGGCACCGTCGCGCCCATGTTCACGGGAACCTTGCACAACACGGCATCCGTCTCACCGCCGGGAGGCGCGATCGTCAGCGCCACGGATGAGACGCAGATCGTTCCGGCTCCGGGCCTCACCGCGCTCTGCAAAGAGATCTCCGGCGACATGGTCGAAGGAGGGATGGTCACCAAGACCTTCGTGATCTGGAACGGCGGTCCCCTGGCGCAAAGCGACAATCCAGGACCCGAATTCGTGGACACGCTGCCCGCAGGGCTGACCCTGGTCAACGCCACCGCCAGCAGCGGCACGATCACGACCGCGGCCAACACCGTGAGCTGGAATGGCGCCATTCCCGTGGGAGACATGGTCACCATAGAGATCCACGCCACCGTGGACCCCGGCACCGCCGGAATGACGATCTGCAACGGAGCCACCACTCACTTCGACGACGACGGCGACGGAGTGAACGAAACGAGCCGTCCGACCCCTGCTCCTTGCTGCTTCATCGTGCCCGTGGGAATCCCGGGCCTTTCCGTCTCCGGCCTCGCGGCCCTGGCCCTGCTGCTCTGCGCCCTGGCGCTCGCCCGGCTCCGGAGGCGGGACCGGAACGTCTGACTCATCCCGCCACGAACCCCACCGCCCCCTCCACGCACCCCTCGTCCCGCAGGATGCGCAGATGCCCCAGCCCCGGGGCAGGCCGCAGCGTGGCTCCCGGCCAGCGGCGGGCGACTTCGGCGCCTTCGTCGTACGGCACTTCGCGATCCTCGGGATCGTGGAGGACGAGGAGCGGCACCGTCATGCGCGGGGCGAGATCGATGGGAGCGATCCCTTCGAAACGCACGTGGAGCCAGTCTTCGGCGTCGTGGAGCATGCGATCCATCACCTCCTGCGACACGCCGGTGCCCATCTGGAACCGCGCCCAGAACGACTGGAATCCCGCGGGAGGGGCGAAGAAGACGGCGCGTTCCACGTCCATTTCCGAGGAGATCGCGTAAGTGGCGGCCGCGGCGCCGAAGGAGTGGGCCACGACACCCCGGACCGGTCCGAAGAGGGCCGCAGCCCGCACCAGCGCCGAGGCGAAGTGGATGAGGGACGAGACGCTCCCCTCCGATTCGCCATGGCCCGGAAGGTCGAGCGCCACGGCGCGGAAACCCGCGGCCACGGTGGGGGCCACGAGCGCCGACATCTGCCCCGAATGACCGCCCCAGCCGTGCACGAGGAACACCGTGGGGCCCTGTCCCCAGGCACGACCGATCACCCGCTCCCCGGAAAGCTCGAACGAGAAGAGCTCGCCCCGCGCCAGCACCTCCCGCTCTCCGTCGCGCACCCGCGCCCGCTGTGGAGTGAAGAACAGCTTGCGGGCCAGCCAGGCCGCCGCACCCGGTGCCAGCGTGCTCGCCATCCGCATCCCCGCACGGAGCCAGGGCGGCACGGGCACGGGACGAAGACGACCGGTCGTGCTATTTTGCGTCGGATAAACGAGGGCGGCGTCCATGGGCTGCATGGCTATCTCCTCTCAGGAATGGGGATCAGGGACGGCTGCGCTCGAGGAGCGCTTCGAAGGCATTGCGCGCCCGCTCTTCGGCCCGCGGGTGCTCGAGCAGCTTGGCGACCTGCTGGAAAACCATGCCGATACCCACGAACTCGAAGGCGAACTGCTCGAGGTCGAGATCGGCGCGGAGGTGCTTCTCCTCCACGCCCGTGCGCGCCACCCGGGCAATGGTCTCGTACCAGTCGCGCTGCGACTGCACGAGCAGGTCGCGCACGGGCCCGGGCCGGTCGTCGTATTCATGGGTGAGCGCCATGAAGAAGCAGCTTCCGCCGCGCGCGTTGCCATAGACCCAGTCCAGGTGAAGATCGAACAGCTTGCGCAGCCGCGGCTCGCCGCGCGGCTGGCGGATCGCCGGTGCGATCACGTCCTCGACAAAGTGGTCGATGGCCCGCTGCAGCACCTCCACCTGCAGCGCCTCCTTAGACCGGAAGTGCGCAAAGAGGCCGCTCTTCGACAGGTTGAGGCCCGCAGCCAGGACGCCGAGCGACACCCCCTCCAAGCCGACCTCGCCGGCCAGGGCCAGGGCCCGCTCCACGATCTCCTGACGCGTCTGCTCCCCTTTGCTCAGGCTGCTCATGGAAGGAGAATAGCACGACCGGTCGTAAATGGCAAGCCCCCGCCTCGACGGGGCTCGGCCGCCTCCGCTGCGAGGACTTTCCCTCAAGCCCTTGACTCCGAGGAGCCGACAGCCGATACTTAATAGCGGAGGCTCGGCTCAGGGGTTGCTGCTTCTGGTGGCTCCGAAGGCATTGCCTCCTTTTTCATTCTCCACTTTGCCTGGCCTCGTACGGATCCGGCACGAAAATGATGCCGTAGGAATCGTAGACGGCCCCATCGCGGTATCCCTCCCCATGGAACTGAAGCTGGGCGAGCCATCGGCCGTAGTCGTCGGCGATCTCCGGTCGGTTAGGCGCGTCCATTCCACGAGTCGGCAGACGAAAGCCCCAGTTTACGCAATAGATCGCCAGGTCTGCGGCTTGGACCGGATAAGTCATGTCAGACGAGACGAAAAATGGCGCTGGAACGATCCATGCCGACCGGTAACGGCCCGTTTTTGTCTTCCGAAAGTACGCCTCGAGGCGTCGCACGAAGCGCCGGTCTTCGGACTTCTCCACTTCATCCATCACGAGCAAGCCGTGCTGCTTCTCTTGCTCCAGAAAATAGAAATAGCGTTCGAGAAGAAACACCTGGTCCTTCCGCAGATACTCTTCCGCCTCATACGTATCCGGCTTGATTACGTCGCGCGGAATAGCAGCGGCGAACAAGCGTGCCTTATGTTGCCTGAGGAGCTCGAACATCCCAGTCGCCATCTCCAGACATGCCTGCCCGTAAGCAGTGAACTCCAATCGAATCGGTGCTTTCTTCTCCAGCCCTTTGGTGAGAAAACCGCGGCAGTGTTTGCGACGCTCCTCGTCAGGCATTGGCGACTCCTGGGCCGCCCACTTAAACCGGTCCTTGTCCAGGAGCTTGCAGCCCTTCAATTCAGCCTGGAACTGATGTAGCGTAGTACCAAAGGAGGCGAGCTCAAGGCGCTGCATATCCTGAACAAACGGCCAGAGCTCCGAAGCATGCAGCGCAATGCCGCCGCGAACCTCGTAGGGTGTAGTCCGGTGGTCGTGGCCGCTCTCATCCAGGAAAAGTAGATAGCTCATTCGGAACCTCAAGGCAATTATCGATCTCACCAGCCCACGGCAGTGGAAACTGAGACCATAAGCCGATTCCTAAACCTCGTCAATGTCTCGGGAGCTTCGGAGACGACGCGAACGTCCGGTTCGGCGATTCAGCGCTACAGCGGCACCAACTCCGTCGTCGTCGCCCTCGACTTTTCACTCCCGAGGTCCTGGGCGTACTTGATCGATCCTTTCGTGTTGTACTTCTCCAGGTAGGCGCGATCGATGGCGTCCTTCAATAGCTCGCTCCGCGTGTGCACGGCGCGGACGGCGATTTCGCGATCGGCGATCTGGATGGTACCCCGCGGCTCTTCGAGAAACGTCCGGTACCAGCTTCGCGGCTTCAGGCTCCAGGAGCGCACGAAGACGCGGCCTTCCACCACTACGGCCCAGATGCCGATGAAACGGTGCGGCTGCGTGCCAGCTCGCAGGCCCAGGATCTTTCCGTCCCGGATGGCGGCCAGGATGTCGTCGGGAAAACGCTGTTTCGTGCTCATGTCTGCCCCTCCTATCCTACACCCGGACGGCGAGAGGCTGTGGTACATTCGGCGTATGCTGAAGGTCTCCACACAACCCTCTGCCAGAAAGGACAGACCATGAAACGTCTTTGGACTCTGCTGGGCTTGTTCACCGTCCTGGTCGCCCTGGCTCAAAGCGCCTCTCCGCGACCGGCCGAGGCTTCTTTCGAAGGCTGCTCAACGATCTTCTGCCAACGATGCGCGGGTGAGTGCTGCCCACAGAGCACCGGCGGCTGCAAGTGCCTGGTGAGCTGCGACAGGTAAAGGTAGTCGATTGGCTTTTCTCTACAGCGGCCCCGCCGGATCGAGGAACGGCCAGCCGGCGGCTGTCCCCACCACACCCAGGCGATGAAATCGGTGATCGGAGGCTCACCCCCGGCTTCGCGCAGGCGGGCGTTGACCTGCCCGCGATGATGCGTGCTGTGCAGGGCGACCTGGAGCGCGGTCTGCTCCAGGGTGGGGCTCTTGAGCTGCCGGTCCCGGGTCTGTTCGATCTCGGCGGCCCAGGGTATCTGAATCTCGCGCGCCAGAGTCTCGGCAGTCGCACCGGCCAGGAAAGCCTGGATCTCGCGGTGACCCTCCCGGGCCCAGGCGGTGAGCGACCCCGGCTCCGAGAGCTCGGCCGGATCCCGGAACTGCGGCGGCTCGCCCCGCCAGATCTGGACGAAGGCATGCTGAACCGTGTGGATGTGGTACAGCCACATCAGAATCCGCTTGTCGCTGCGCCCAACCTCTGAGCGGACGACCGCCTCCCAGACGATGGCGTCCGCCCACTCCATGTGCCTGGCCAGGCCGATCAGGTCCACGGACCTGAGGATACCACTCGGGGTGATCCCAGCCACCGTCCTGCAAGGCATCGTCGCCGCCGGATATGGCAGAATGGGTGGAGTCGATCGAGAGAGAGTGAGTGGGATCATCGTGCGCCTGGCAACACGCCTCCGGGTCTGGGCGCGTCCAGACCCGGCTTCAGCCCGGGTGGGACGCGAGGGAGAGCTGTTCGCGTCGAACGTCCGTATCTGGGCGGCAGGCGTCGGGCTCCTGATCCCGGTGGGTCACCTCCTCTTCCAGCCTCGGGATCTCGAGCCCCGGGTCGCTCTGGGCGGTACTCTGGTGACTCTGCTGCTGGCCCTCTGGGTGAGGAGCTTCGCCCGCCGGGCGCAGCCGCCGTGGTGGCTGGGATTCTTCACCTGCGTACTCGACGTCAGCATCCTGAGCCTCGTGAACCTGGCCCTGATCGCCGGCGGTCAGCCTCTGGCAGTCACCAATGGTCGGGTGCTCTTCTGCATCTACTTCCTGACCCTGGCCTTCTCCTGCCTGCGCCAGGACGTGCGGATGTGTGTCGTGGCCGGGCTCGCCGCCATCTTCCAGTACGGCGCTCTCGTGGCTTGGGTGATGGCGATGCGCAGCGCGGCCCCGGGCGGAGTCCTCTTCAGCCCCTCGTATGGCACGTTCCGCCTGGACAACCAGATCACCCGCCTGGTGCTCCTCGCCCTGGTGACCGCGGTCAACGTCGCGCTCGTCAACCAAAGCCGGGAGCTGCGGCAGCAGCGGGACCGGGCCGAGGAGGCGAATCAGGCCAAGAGCGCGTTCCTGGCCAACATGAGTCACGAGATCCGCACGCCGTTGAACGCCGTGCTGGGGATGATGAGCCTGCTCCTCGAAACCCCTCTGTCGCCGGAGCAGCGGGAGTACGTGACCACGGCTCGGGGGAGCGGCGCGGCGCTCCTGGGAGTGATCAACGACATCCTGGACGTCTCGAAGATCGAAGCCGGCCGGCTCGAGCTCGAGCTCGCGCCGTTCCGCCTGCGCGATTGCCTGGACGAAGCGATCGGGATGTTGACCCCCAAGGCCGAGGCCCAGGGGCTCGCCCTGCACTGCCGGGTGGCCGACGGCGTGCCCCTGGAGATCGAAAGCGACGCGGCCCGACTGCGGCAGATCCTTGTCAACCTGCTGGACAATGCCATCAAGTTCACGCCGCGGGGCGAGGTGCGCCTGGAGGTCGAGGCCGGAGCGGAGAAGGACGGCTTCGTCGAGTTGCGCTTCGCCGTGCATGACACGGGGATCGGCATCCCGGCCGACCGCCTCGACCGCCTGTTCAAACCGTTCAGCCAGGCCGACTCCTCCATGTCGCGCGTCTACGGCGGCACGGGCCTGGGCCTCGCGATCAGCCAGCGTCTCGCCGAGCGTTTCGGCGGGGGGATTGAGGTGGTGAGCGAGCCGGGCCGCGGCTCGACCTTCGCCTTCACTATCCTCTGCCGGCCCGCGCCGGACGCCTCCCTGCGGCCCGGCTCCGGTGAAACGGGCGTCTTCCTGAGCCCGCTGGCCGAGCACCTCCCCTTGCGCATCCTGCTGGCGGAAGACAACTCCGTCAACCAGCGCGTGGGCTTGCTCATGCTCGAGCGTATGGGCTATCTCGCCGACGTGGCAGGCAATGGCATCGAAGTCCTGGAGGCGCTGCGCCGCCAGCCGTACGACCTCATCCTCATGGACTTGCAGATGCCGGGCATGGACGGCCTGGAAGCGACGCAGCGCATCCGCGCCGACTTCCCCCGCGAGCGGCAGCCACGCATCGTAGCCATGACCGCCAACCTCCTGCGCGAGCAGCGCGAGGCCTGCCTCGCCGCCGGCATGGACGATTTCGTGCTGAAACCGGTCGCCTTCGCAGATCTGCGGGCCGCGCTCGCGCGCGGCGACCAGGATTCCCCTCCACCCCTCGACCCGGAGACCACCATGCCGGAGCTCTCCCCTCCCCTACCCGAAGACTCCTCGTTGTTCGATCCGAGCTACCTCGACGGCCTGCGCCAGTTGGGCGAGCGCACCGGCCGCCCTCTGGTGCGCGAGGTCGTGGACCACTATCTGAAGGAGACGCCTCTACGCCTGGAACGGCTCAAGCAGGCCCTGCTCCGCGCCGACGCGAA
This sequence comes from Thermoanaerobaculaceae bacterium, assembly GCA_963712665.1. GTDB lineage: Bacteria > Acidobacteriota > Thermoanaerobaculia > Multivoradales > UBA5704 > DATARR01. The sequence continues at coordinate 151,932 of CAVQIV010000007.1, forward strand.
AGAGCTCAGCTTCGTGGCCCACAGCCTCCGGGGGAGCAGCGTACAGATCGGCACCGTGCGCGTGGCCGCCCTGAGCGCCGAGTTGGAACAGAAAAGCACCAACGCCGCACCCTCAGAGATCGCCGCGCTCGAGCCCCTCCTCGCCGAGCTCGAACGCGAGATCGCAAGGGCGCTGCCGCTGCTGGAACAGGCCGCCGGGGCGGTGAGCCCGGGCTGAGGCGGGGGGCAGACTTTGCCTCAGGAGCTGGGCATGAGCCCCTTGAGCCGCTGGAAGAGCTGCTTCTGGGCGGCGGCGTCCGGGGTGAGGATGAGGAAGGAATTGTCGCTGGCCACGGTGCCAACCACCTCGGGCCACTTCTCCTGGTCCAGGGCGCGGGCCACGAGCCGGGCGACGCCCCACTGGGTGGTGATCAGGGTGTAATTGGGGCCGGCCTTCTTCGCCGTGCGGATGAAGCCCCAAACCCGATCGAGCTCGGACTCTGCGGGCGGAGGCCAGGCCGGAACCTCGTAGATCCCTCCCACGCGGGAAGCCCGGAGGCCCCGCAGGTCGCGGCTGACGCTCGACTGATTCGCCTCGATCCCCCGCTCCCGCAACAGCTCCATCAGATCCTTCTGTCTCCCCACGGCCCGGGTCTTCAAGATCTCCAGGATCGCGTCGCGGCGTTGCCTCCGGTTCTCAGAGTCCAAGGGCATGGCAGCCTCCTCCTTGACGTGCAGAGTCTAGCTCAAACCCTCGGCGATGGTTTTTTCTGTCTGAAAGATTCGATATGTACATGCGGATTCGTTGCGAACCCCAAATGTTTTTAAGCCCTTGACAGACGCCAAAATCAAGAATAGCCTGATTGATAGGTTTTCTGAGAGGAGCGCGAAAAGAGACTCTCATCTACATTTTTATATTGCTTTGCCAGGGTCGCGCTTGCAGTTCCCAAACAGCCACCCCGGCGCCGCCAAGGGCCTGAGGGGGCTCCGGTGGCGTAGCTGCGGGTGGCCTTTTCAAAGGAGATCGATCATGCTCCGCACGACCCTGCTTCGCGATTTGCGTCCTCTGTTCCTCCTCATGATGGGGCTCTTGTTGATCGCCTCGGCGGCCCAGGCCCAGCCGTATCTGGGCGTTGGCGCGGGAAATCCCGGGGGTTCGACGGGATTCAACAACACCGCCCTGGGGGACAACGCCCTCTCCTCCAATACGACCGGGTTCTTCAATACCGCGGTCGGCTTCGATGCCCTCCGGTCCAATACCTCCGGGTTCCTGAACACGGCGGTCGGCACCTTCTCCCTGGACGCCAACACGACGGGCTCCCTCAACACCGCAATCGGCACCGGGTCCCTGCCTTCCAACACCACCGGCAACACCAATACGGCCGTGGGGGTCGAAGCTCTGGATCGCAATACGACCGCGAGCGCCAACACGGCGGTCGGCTACGAGTCCCTGGTCAACGCGACGACCGGCGGCAATAACACCGCCGTGGGCGCAAACGCGCTGGGCACCACCACCGGCACCAACAACATCGCCATCGGCGTCTTCGCCGGCGGCAACCTGACCAGCGGCAGCTACAACATCGACATCGGCAATTCGGCCCCGGGCAATGAATCGAACACCATCCGCATCGGCAACGTCAACCGGCAGACGGCCACGTACATTGCCGGCATCGACGGTGCCACGAGCTCGAGCGGTGTCGCCGTCTACGTGAACAGCTCCGGCCAGTTGGGCACGCTCACCTCTTCTCTGCGCTTCAAGGAAGACGTCGAGACCATGGGCGATGCGAGCGGAGACCTGATGAAGCTCCGCCCCGTCGTCTTCCACTACAAAGCCCCGTATGACGACGGCTCTCATCTCCTGCAGTACGGCTTGATCGCCGAAGAGGTGGCGAAGGTCTATCCCGATCTGGTCCAGTACGACGCCAAAGGCCAGCCCTTCACCGTGCGCTACCAATCGATCAACATGATGTTGCTCAACGAGATCCAGAAGCAGAAGGCGCAACTGGACGCGCAGGAGGCGCGCCTCCAGAAGCTGGAGGCGCTGCTCGGTGGGAAGGAGGAGGGGGTCGAGAAGCCCTGAAATAGTTTTCGGACCCGCGGCGCCGGCCGGCGCCGCGGGGGTCTCAGCACGTCGGGCAACACACCTCCGGCACGGCCGTCAGCGGCGAGGTGCGCAGGATGCGGTAGTGCCCCAGGGCTTCGGACAGGGGGCGCGGGTGATCCGTTGCCACGGTCGTGGCTCCGGGGCTCCGTCCCGAGCGCTCGTCGCGGAGGGCTCCGATCAGGTCGGAGTGGACGGTGGCGTTGGGATTGTCGCGCACGCGCAGGGCTTCGAGGGTGGGCATCATCTCCACGCAGAGCACGCTGAGCGGCGCGTCCTGGGGCAGTCCGAGGTCGCGGATGAGGGTGGCGAGCTCGGCCTGCGTCCAGCGCGTGACGCCGCGGGCTGGCGCATCGAGGTTCTGGAAGGCGCTCAGATGCAGCAGCTTTCCATTCGCATCGAAGACCCGGCCGCGGACGCGGGGGAGGAGATCCAACCGGCGATCGTCCAAGAGGACGTTGCGCCAATCCCGTCCATCGGCCTGGCGCACCTGGGCGTAGAGCAGGGCCCAGACTTCGGTGCGCGGCGGATCGGCGGTGATGTTCTTGCCATTCAAGACCGCCTCGGCGAAGGGCGCTTCCACGAACAGCTCGTCCGCGTCGCGCTGGCAGGTGCAGAACAGGGTCGGTGCCGGGTGTTGCACGCCCGTGCTGCGCAGCGGCCTGCCGAAGCGGCCCTGCGCCGTGCTCCAGATTTCGGCATGGCCCACGCGCAATTCGTAGGTGAAGAGGCCGAACAGCTCGGGGCTGTCGGCGTTGAGCCCCGGCGGCAAGGGGATCAGAAAGTGGCGGTCGCTCGTCGGGGACGGAAGCAGGCGCGTCATGGCCGCGAGCCCCGCTTCGTCGTCGGGCTGGTCGGGAGTGATCACGCGGATGAGCTCGGGATCGATGGCGAGCGCCGGCTCCTCCGGTGCCAGGTAGGTCTCCAGCCGGCCGTCGGAGAGCAGGGGATCGGGAGCATAGGCGAGGTGGCGGATGAAATAGCCATCGTTGGGATCGCGCACCGGCTCTTCCAGCTCCAGCCACAGGAAGCGTTGGCGCGCTTCGGTCGCGGAATAGGTTTCATTGCGCTGGTATTTCGATAGCGCCAGCCCCGCAGATACGATGCGCGGCACCTGCGCAGGTGGCGTGGTCACGGGTAATTCGAGGTGGAGAGGCTCGATGGGAGCCGTCTCCGGAGCGTTCTGGAAGCGCGGCTCTATCCGGTAGTCGAGCTCGATAAAATCCGGGAAGCGCGTCTCCGCGGCGTTCAGCGGCTGGGGCAACTCGGATTTGGGCTCCACCGCGTCGAGGAAGATGAGCGTCGTGTGCTCGCGTTGCGAGTGGTCCAGGGCTTGGAGCGAAGCGACCGGAAGGACCTCCCAATCGCCGATGGGCTTGCCGCCGTGGTCGTCCACCTCCACATCGGATTTGAAACGTTTCTCCCGGAAGATCTCGAAGCTCACGGGTTGCAGGTTGTCCCACGTCCAGTCGCGGTCGAGCTGGAGGGGGATGGCCACGAGCCAGTGATTGAACAGGTCTTCCTTGGCCGCGAAGGTGAGAGACGAATGGTCGGGCGCTAGCGTGTGGCGGATGCGGCGCGAGCAGCCGAACACCACCCGCTCGCCCCGCTTGCCCACCAGCGTCAGGCCCTTGTGATCGGTTCCGAGCTGCTCGGCCAGCCGCTGGATGAGGGCCGGGCTCTCGCCGGTGGTGCGCTGGAAAAGGAAGGTCGAGAAGACCGCGCCGTCGAACGCGGGCAAGGGATCGGGTTGCAGATAGAGGCCGCGGATCTTCCGGCCGGGGCTCGCATTGGCGATCAGATCCATCTCCCGCCTGGACTCGCGCCGCACCCGCACCTGCACGGGTTTGCCGATGTGGGCATTTTCAGCGAAGTACGCGGGATCCTCATCGGCCACGGCGCGGATCGTGAGCCGGATGTCGCGCGCCCTTGGCAGCACGAGCTGGCCGAGCGCGTCGATCTGCGCCTGCGTCACTCCGAGGTCGCCCAGGTCGTTGGGATCGCCGAAGCGCAGGACGTTCGCATCCCTGAGCTCCAACGGAATGTTGCGCGGCTGGTCGACCTCGTCGGGGAAGTCGCGATGAGTCGTGTAGAGATGGGCCCAGGCCTCGCGGCCGGAGAGCGAGAGCTGGTTGTCCATCCGCAATGCCCGCACCTCGACGTCGATCCGCACCCGCCGCACGTCCGGGTCGGGAATGCCGAAGCTCTCCTTCCCCACCGCGGCGTCGGCCGCCGCCTGCAAAAGCGGCACGGGATCGGCGTACTTGCCGGTGAACACCACGCTGGGATAGCCCAGCAGCGGCCGGCCGACCTCGATAGAATCTTCGGATAGAACGCATCGAGCGTGGCGTCCGGGAACCGGGGGAGGTTCGGGATGCGCACGGGCTCGGGGACCACGTGCCGGCGGAAGTGCACCCGGGCCACGGGCGACGGCGACTCCTGCACCGGCTCGTCGTCCGCGGCCGGCCCGCCGCCCGTGGGGTCCATGAGCCGCACCCGCAGCTCGTAGGTCTCGCCGTAGCGCAGCGGAATCGCGTCCAGGCCCACGGGATTGTAAACCTTTCCAAGATTCGCCGCTTTTCCATCGGCCTGCTCAGTCTTGAAGATCGCGGCGGCATTCTCGTCCGGCAGCACGAGCGACGCGCCATTCCACTGCGCCAGGTAGGACGGCAGCCAGAACTGCCCGGCCGCCTGATCGCCGTCGAGCTGTTGCGGGTGCACCTCGGCTCCGAGCTCGCCCTCGAACGGCTCGTCCGGCGGATCACCCAGCGGAATGTCGCCCAGCGTGAGGGGAGCCTTGCTGCGCACCTTGACCAGCGTGTGCCATTCCGGATCATCGATCACGCGCGCGTCGATGCGATATCCGAAGGCTCCCATCGGGCGCGTCGAGACGCTGCGGCTTGCCGGGGACGGGCGGGACTGTCGGGTCTTCCTTGAGCTGGCGGTTCTGCCAGATGAGGATCTGCTCGTCGTCCCAGCCCAGGCGGATGCCGACGTCGGTGAGGGGCGTGAAGCCGTCCGGGTCTTCCACCAGCAGGTTCTGGCTGACCGGCTGCGTGGCGTGCACGATCTTGGCGAAGCCGTCGTCGTAATCGGCCGCCTCGATGAACACCTCGTCGTAGTTGCCCAGCGCCGCCGGGCGGGCCGGGGATCAGTGGATCGTCGAACAGAATCGGAAACTGCACTGCAGCGAAAAGCGGCCGTTCCACTCCGGCCGCGAGCTGCGGGATGCGCGCCGCATAGCGTTTGAGGAACGTGAAGTCGGCCGCCGCCTCCGCCGCGTAGGTGCTGCCGGACGCAAGGTCCACGTAGAGGAAGCCGCCGTTCGCCAACAATTCCCCCTCGACCGGGAACGATGCCTCGCGCACCAATCCCAGGCGCTCCGCGAGCAGATGATGGCGCAGGCAGTAGGCGTAGACCTGCCCCCAACTCACCGTGTCCGGTGTGGTGACGAAGGCGGGGTTCGGGTCCTTCCGCGCCTTGATTGCGCAGTGATAGCTATCGTCGGTGACGGCATCGCGCGTGCGCGGCCCGGTGAACAGAAACGATTCGCGATAGCTGCGCGGCAGGTATTTCTTGATGAAGATCTCCGTCTTCACCGGCTCGGCCAGGCGTGGCGGATCATTGGAAAGGCGGAAGCGGCCGGGTCCCGGAGCCACCAGCTCCTCAAACAGCGCGCGCGCATCGCCCGCCACGCCGCTCGCCGCCGGTAACGATCTGGTGAAGTCCACCGGGGCGTTGACGGGGAAGCGCTCCAGCCCGTCGAGCACGCGGACCTCGAATTGGAGGTCGGCGTCGGCGAACGGCGTCGCCGTGTCCCCTGGGTTGGGGACGTCCGCGAGCACGGGCAGCAGCGGATTGCCGTTCCAGGCGGTGCTCAGCTTCGGCACCAGCAGGATGCGCAGGTGCAGGTTCGCGCCGTCGAAGCGCTGGGGAAAGGTCAGGATGCTGAAGCGTGAGTCGATCATCGGTTTCATCCTCGCCCTCAGGCGATCTGGCGCTGTTCCTGCCAGCTCTTGGAAAAGTGGAGATTGATCACCAGGAAGATACTGATGTCGAGCCCGAAAGTGACCTGGGCGATCATGTCGGTGCTCGCCGCTCCCGAGGAGGCGCTGCACGCTCCCCTTCGCCTCGATCTGGATCGTCACGGTCACGATCCCTCCGAGGATCTCGGCGCGGCCCCGGAAGAGCAGGAAGGCCGAGACCGTGACCTGCTTGGTGTCGAGATCGATCTCGACTCCCACCATGTAGAGCACTGACACATTGGCCACGACCGGAAGGCCCACGACGATCTCGGCGCCGAAACCGAACTTCATATTCAGCTTCGGCCCGGTCTTGATATCGGCCGCGATCCGCAGATCCACCGAGCCCGTGGCATAGATGCTGGCCGCGGCGAGGCTGAAGCACATCACCGAGAGCCGGCCGCCGAACTCCAGGAAAGCGCCGGCCGACGGGATGAGCTGCGTCGGATCGCTCGGTAACCTTCAGCGCCTCGTTGAAGTAGACGCCGATCGCCATGTGAGCTTCCAGCTTGAGCGGATTGGTGGGGTTGTTGTAAAGCTCGCCCGGCGGGAACTTGACGAGGGGGATCTCCTTACGGGCGTGGAAAGCGTAGCTCCAGGCATCGGCCGAGTTGCTCATCGCGACCTCGAGCCCCTTCTGGAACGCGTCCTTGTAATCGCCCCCCTGGAGCATCATCAGGATCTGGAGGATGTCGATCACCGGCTGGAGCGCATCGCTGAACTCGAGCTCCGGCTCGATGAACCCGGGCGCGCTCCCCTTCTCTGCGTCGAACTTCCCCTTGATCATCATCAACCGCGGCAGCGGCCCGAGATCGACCACCATGCCGATGTCGTTGACCTTCGAAAGCCATTTCTTTCCCACGTCCGCGGCGGACGAGTCGAAGCCATAGAGGAGATGGCCGGCGGCGGTCGTCGTGGTGCCGGCCTTGTCCTTCTTGGCATACTCGACGTAGATCTTGAGGAACTTTTCGTTGATCAGATAGAGCGGCGCCTCAGGGAGCTTCTGATCGAACGCCTTGGCCGGATTGCCGGGATCTAGCAGCTTGTATCCCTCGGCAAGGATCTTCGTCTGGAACGTGCCGAGGGCGAGGGGCAATGCGTCCTGCACGTTGGGGAAGATCCCTTTCGAATTGACGATGCGGTAGGCGTCCGCGAAGTCGGGAGGAGCGCCCAGCAACTGGTCCACTCCCTGCTTGAAGCTGGGCAGCCGGAAGAGCGCTTTCTGCGTCCCGGTCGATTGGAGCAACCCATAATTGCGCGTGCTCGCGTCTGGGTTCCGCACGAGATCGATCGGGTTGGCCAGGCGCAAGAGATCGTTCGCTGTGGCGTCCGTCGTCTGCGTGCTGGGATCGAGGAGCTTACCGCGCCGGATGAGCGGAACCGTGGCCTGCGGCTCCAGGGGCGAGACCTCGCCGCTCCCCTGGTTGTGCTGCACCACGCTCCACGAGCCGTCCTTGGGCAGCACCACCGAGCCGCGGCCGGCGGCGACGAAGAGGGGATTCTTGGCACCATCCTCGGACAGGTTGACGTCCCCGCGGCTCAACCGCATGAGCTGGCCGCTGCCGCCGATATTGATCCCACAGTCCAGCGGTCCACCGATCGATCCGAGCTGGCTCATCAGGAGCTTCGCGAAGCTCTTCGGCGGGATCGGCTCGCCGCGCGGCGCAAGCTGGACATACCCCAGCATTCCCTTCGCCGGCACGTGCCCGCCCACGGCGCCGCTCGTCACCCCTTCGATCTCGAAGTCGCCGTCGAAGTAGAGCGGCTGGAGCTCGACGTCAGGATTGCGCTCGTTCGACGGAGTGTTCTTATCTACAGTGAGCAGCACGCCGTTGTCGTCGACATAAGATTCACCGTTCTTCTTGTTCCAGACGTCCTTGAAGGGCAGCACCGCGTTCGTCTCACGGATGTTGCGCACCTGGAAGACGCCCTTGACGATCCCCGGATGGATCTCGTACGGGTTTGCCTTGTGGACCAGCTCGTCGGACCCGGGGGCCTTGTAGGCGTTGTAACTGAAGTCGTAGACCCCGGCGGACTCCGCCTGCCACCCCGTGTCGAAACGAAAGACGTGGGCGCTACTCGTCCGGAACATCGTGATCGTGCGCACCACCCGGATACCCCACGGATAGACCAGGCTGCGTACCTGGACGACCTCGTGCGCCGTGCGGCCAACGAAGACGTCGAAAAACGTCTGGCTGGTCGCCGCGATGGCTGCGTTCGGGTTCTGCCAGCGGCTGAAGAGGCTGGCGCCATAGCCTGAGAAATCGATGCGGGTGAGCGGCACGCCGCGGTCCTTGTAGCCGGTGTTCCCGTCGAGGAAGAACTCCTTGTTGAAGATGAAGGCGACGCTGTGGCCGAGCGTCCCGGCGTTCGCAGGGCTCCCATCGGGATGCCGCACGTTGTCGAGCTGCAGCGTGCTCCCCTTGAAAATCGGGCTCTCCGCCGGGTGCTTGGGTGCGTCGGCCCGCAATTGCAGCCCGCCCTTGATATCGCCCTCGTACTCCGGGCGGTTGAACGCGAGCTTGGCTGCGTCGAGCGCCGGGTTGAATTGATTCTTGCGGTTGAATTCCGCGAAGGCGCGCAGGCCGAAGGGGAGGGTGAAAAGAGCGCCGGTGAAGGCCTTCTCCTCCCGCCGTACCGCGAAATCCCGCACCAGGAATTCCGCCACCGGGATCGGCGCGATCGGCACCGGCTCCACGCTGTCGTTGAACAGCCGTGTCGGCCCGCCGTCGTCCGGGTAGAGATTGAATCCCGCGGGCGGATCGCCGCCGATTTTGGGAGCCGTCAGGTTGATCAGCGGCTCCCAACTGATCTGCGGCACGGTGAAGGCACGCACGAAACGGCTCTCCGCCGTCAGGTCCAGATCCCGCACCTGCAACGGATAGGGGGAGGTCAACGCCGGCGCCTCGCCGCCGAAAATCTTGTTGAAGACCGGATCGCGCTCATTCACCTGCCCGCGGATTGAACCAGGCGAAGCTCACGCCCATCTGATCGGCGTTGCTCGACACGTCGAGCAGGGCGAATTGCTCATTACCGAAGCGCTGGAAGTAGCGGTCCCAGATCACCTGGTTCGATTCATGGCGCCCAAAGACTGCGCTCCCCGGTACCTCGGGCGCTTCGGAACCGATCACGTTCGATGACCAGGCGGCGAGCGCCTTCTGGGGCACGAGAGGCGCGAAGGCGAAGCGGGTCTCGACGGCGTCCGGATCCTCATCCGCCGCGGCTTTCGTCCAGGTAACCGCGGCGACGAGGAGAAGGCCCACCCGCCGCGCGTCCTGGCCCCTCCGCCCCTGGACACGCAGCCAGCCGACGTTGGCCGCGTAGGGATCGGGGAGCGTCGGGGAGGAGCCCATAGAGCCCCATGCCGAGCATCAGCGTGCCCCGCTCCACCGTCTCCTCGTCGCGCAGCCGCGCGAAGAGGAGCAGACTGTTCACCGGCGTCACCGTGAACAGGGCGTTGCGAATGGCGAGCGAGAGGGCCCGTCCCTTCTCGAGCGGCCAGATCGCCTGGGGGTCGAGGCTGTCCACCAGGATGTTGTCGTCGTAAAGGAAGGCGAATTGCGCGTCGTCCGTATAGCTGAGAATGAGGAGCGAGCCGAGGGTGTGGATGGGGAGCGGTGTTCCCTTCACGTCCACCGGCCGGTCGAGCCGGGCCTCGGCACTGGTCTGGGCGGCCAGCACCTCGCTCCCCGTGGCTGCGACCGCGTAGGTCACGGCGAACGAATCGGAATAACGCATCGCGAGCGTGGAGCGGAAACGTGAGCTTTCATCCTGCCACAGGCGCAGCGTCTGGTGCGCGTAACGATTCGACGCGCGCGCATCAATGATCAGAAGGAGCCCGGGCGCGAGCGCGATCCACGGCGAAGGGAGCCGCACCGGGCCGTCGCGCAGGCCCCGCCAGTCCAGGGTGAGCCCGGCCTCCGTCTGCACCGCCAGGCCGCCGATCCCTGAGGCCTCGGTGGGATTCGTCACGTCGATCGTGGCCACGGGGAGCGCCCAACCCACGCGCTGGATCCGCGCCCGGCCCGCCACCTCCGCGAACGGTGATTCGACGTCCCTGATCTCGACTCCCCTCGCCGAAGCCGAGAGGGGGATCAAAACGGACAGCAACTGCGGCTCATACGTGGGCGCCGGACCCGGCCGCCAGTTGAAATCGATTCGCTGACCATAGAGCGTCCAGCTCGCATCGCCGAGCTGCGTCACCGTATCGTGCCCGGCCGCGAGGGTGAACGAGAACGTCGCCGGCAGATTCAGCTCGGCGTTGGCATCGTCGATCCCGGCCTGTCCCCCGCTGGCGGCAGGCGCGGCGGGCGCCTCCAGGTCGAGTTGCACCGCACACCGCCCGCCCGCGGGAATCGTGAGCTTTCCGGCCGCATCGATGGGTGGCGGCGTGAACACGAGCTGCCCACCCGTGATGCGCAGACCCACATAGGTTCCGGCGGGAGCGCCGGGGCTCAGCAGATCGGAGCGGATCCAGAAGCTGCTCCGCCCGAGCTGATACCGCCGGCGCTGGAGAAATCGAAGGGCCTCGTCGATCAACAGGGGCTCGCCGAGCCCCAACCGGAGCTGACGCAGGTGGAACAGCAGCGCCGGCTGCGCCTCTCCAGCCAGATACACGGGGACCAGCCGCACCAAAGGAAAGAAATCGAACCAGAACAGCCGCCCATCGAGGCTCGGGAAAGGACCGAGCGTCTCCGCCACCGCCGCGCCGCGACCCCACGCCGGAGTCGTGACGTCGAGCGTGGGAGCGGCGAGAGGCGCCTCCCGGCGGAACACACGGAACTGAGGGATCTCCCCGGCCTCGGCCGCGGCCAGCCTGTCCTGAACCTCTACCGCCGGCGCGTCCCAACTCGCCCGCTCCACGGAAAGCTCCCGCGCCACACTCCCCGAGAGGCCATCACCGGGAAGAGAGCGCCCCAACATCGTCTGGAGGCGAGCCAGAGCCTTACGCTCCTGCTTCGTCTCGGCGCAGAGGTTCGCGGACAGGGCGGCGAGCGGAGAGCGTACATCGGTGCCGATGGCCATGGGTCCTCCCGGGCACAGGAACGCAGAGTTTGCGAACCCAGTGCGACGGAGAGGTAGGCGCGAGAGAGGGGAGGTTTGTTACAGGGTGTGGAGTCCCCGCACGACCCGGGCCGTGGTGACGATCTGCCCTACATGCCTCTGCGTATGCTCGGCGGCATGGAACAGCAACCCGAGCACCGTCGAGGGCAACTGGAGGCGGCCCACTCCCCGCGCTTCGAGCAGTGTGGGCTCTTGCGTATCGCGGAGCTGCGCGAGGGCGCGGCCGACCTGCACCTCGAAGGCCGATACGAGCGAGCCAGCGGTCTCGGGCGGCGATCCGGGCTCTACTTCCGTCGCGAGAAAGGTCCTCTGCTCCGCGGAGAGCCCCTCGCCCCGGGCGTAGGTGAAAAGCCGGTCCAAACTGCCTGAGGCGTGGCGGACGTGGAATCCCACCGAGGCCGCCCCACCCGGACGAGCCCAGAGCAGGCTGGGCGGGAGCGGACCCACCACCCGCCGCACCTCCTCCAGAGCCTGGAGCAGCGCATGGGCCACGGGCTGCAACAGGGAAGGAATCTCAGGAACGGGGCCGCGCAGCCAGACCTCCGGTGGATCAGGGGGTGTCATGACGAAGCCTCAGAGATCCGTGACAATGGCGGCCAGCAGAAGGAACAGCCCGATGAGGAGGGGGATGATCATCAAGAAAAGCAGGATGCGAGCGTAGGCCTTGGCGGGTTTGGACCGACCGGGCGAGGAAGGCTCGAGCTCGTCCTCTCCGGGGCTATCAAAGACATCCACAGGAGGCCTGAACGTCGCGATGATCTCCCGGGAGCGCTCCGCCACCTCTTGGGGTACGAGAACGACCGTCGCTTGCCCGGGAGGCGTCGCCGTCTCCATCATCGTGAGCTGAAGCCCCCCGGGCAGCTCCCGCCGCAGGAAGCAGGCGACGCCCTCGGCTTCGAGCGCTTCGGCGATCATCTCGGCCTCAAAGGGGACATCGCTTCGGAACACCTCCACTTCTTTCGCGGAGCTCATGGCACAGGACCTCCTCCCGAGTCGATGGAGAGAATCTTATCCTGTGCCGGTGCTCCCGCGAGAGGCCTTCCCGGGCAACCCCTTCAATTCTCCTTCCAATCCTCCCCCTCCAGCTCCCACGGCTCCTCCTCGCCTCACCGCTTGAGGCTGAAAATCACCGTCAGCGTGAAATAAACCTTGACTGGCTTGTCTCCCCGCAGGGCCGGCTTGAAGCGCCACTGCTGGATCGCTTCCACGGCGTTCCGGTCGAGGCCCAGGGGCAGACCGTGCAGGACGCGAACGTCGGTGACGCGGCCCTGCTCGTTGATCACGGCTTCGACCACCACGCTCCCCTGCACACCGGCGCGCTGCGCGGCCTGGGTGTAGCGCGGCTCCACCTTGTGGATCGGCTCGGGACGCGTCATGCCCACGCTCAGCCGCACCGGCAGGTCGTCTTCGATCTTCGGCTCCTCCGCGCCGTCGTTGACGATTGGTGCGTGGTCGGAGCCATCGTCGGTCCCGATCCCCTTGCCGTCTCCCTTGCCGTCGCCATTTCCGAAGCCCTTGCCAATGTTGTCGGTGGCGGACGTCTCATTCCCGAGATCGTCGACCGGCGGGCCCGGCGCGGGAATGGGCGGCTTGTCGGGCACGGTGTCGGCCGTGGGCTGTACAGGTTTGTCGGGCTTCACCTCCGGCCGGGTCTGCGGCCGGGGCCGAGGCGGCTTCGGGCGCCCGTCTCCTTCCTCAGAAGACGGCAGGGGCCGCGGCATGACGAACGTGACGACGTCGACCGGTTTCACCTCGCTGACGCTCCAGGAGCTGGCGAAGACGAAGACCGTCAAGGCCACGAGATGAAGGGCCACCGCGATCGGCAGCGAGAGCCAGCGCCGGCGAGGGCGAGGTTGCCGTTTCGTTTCCAGATCGATCAAGGAGTGCTCGAACATGGTTTCATCCTCCACATCCGCGAGTCTGTCGTCCTCGCCTCGACTTTCGAGGCTGGGAAACCGTCTGGAGCGCTCCTATAGGGATTAGAGGGGGGAAGGGAAGGATTGGTTCCAGAGGCTAGACAGAGACCCACACACTTGCGTATATCTACCTTTGCTGGAGCCTTTGTCCGGCACAGGAGGATCTTCATTGGGCAGGTCGTCGTCGCTCGTCTTGGGTCTGGCTCTGCTGTCCGCAGCGATGGCAGAAGCTCAGGGGACTCCCTCGCCTCCGCCCAAGCCGCAGCCGCGGATCGCCTTCGAGGAGAAGGCGGTGGTGGCGACCGGCCTCACTCCCGGCGGCACGGTGGCCTGGTTTGGGGTCCAGCGACGGGTAGATGCCGATTTCTCGGGCGAGATCGTGCGGCTGTGGGACGCTGGCAAAGCCGGGGCCGACGGATCGGCGCGGATCGACCTGCCCACGCCTGTAACTCCCAGCTCGCTGTGGGCCGCGGTCGACGTGGCGAGCGGCGAATTCGCCGTGGCGGCACCGGCCGGGTATCGGATCGCCCGGCCCGGAAAGCCGGGGGGCCTCGGGGTGGGGCAGGGAGCGAATCCCGATGAGATCGTGGACGAGCGGCCCTATCTTGCCGGTCTCGTGGTGCGTCCGGGCGAGGGAGCCTGGTCCTTCTCCGGCGGCGACGGCGGTCCGCGGGACGAGGACGGCCAGAGCAACGGGCGGGTCCGCTTCGCCCTGGACAAGCTCGATCCCCTGCCCGGAAGCCCCGCAGCTCCGGCCAAGGCCAAGGGGACGGATCTCTGGATCGTCGTCGATCTGCTGAAGATGGAGGTCTCCGTGCACAAGGGCGGGGTGGCGCAATGAGCCGCGGGAGGGGACTCCTCGTCGCCAGCGTCCTGCTCCTGGCCGCTCTGCCGGCGAGGGCGGACGTCCATCCCAACACGGCTCCGGGCTTTCCGGGCGATCACACCTTCAGCGTTGGCGACTTCGACAACGTCAACCTGTTCAATGGCAGCCTGACGCTCACCATCCCCATCGGCACGTCCTATCCGGTCAACGGCGGCTTCTCCTACAACCTCAAGCTGGTCTACAACGGCAACCCCTGGCTGTTCCAGAAGGTCACCTATCAGGTGCCGCCGGATTTTCACGAGGTCTTCGCGTACGGCCGCCTTCCCCAATTCCTGCTCGAACGCGGGCCTGGGCTGGCGGGTGTCGCTCGGCCTGTTCGATCCCCCCTGCCAGGTGCCGGACGCCAACGAGCAGCTTCCCGGGCCGATCTACCAGGATGAGAACGGAACCGATCACGTTTTCTATCCCACCCTCCACGCGGGCGATCCCGAGGACGCTCCCATCGCCGGCGTGCAGGACGTCCAGTACACGCGCGACGGGAGCTATCTGCGGCTCAAGGTCAAGACGGACGGCACCCGCGAGGTGGAGTTTCCGGATGGCACGGTGCGCCGGTTCGATACGGCCAAGCGGCTGGTCGAGATTCACGATCCCTTCGGCAATAATCTCACCGTCAGCTATGCCACGGCCAACCAGTGGGTGCTCACCGACAGCCAGGGGCGGGTGCACCGGATCTATTTCCGCACCGATCTGCCGTCCTATTCGCAGGTGATCGATCACATCGACCTCGCCTCCTACGGCGGCACCACCGCGACTTATCAGTTCAGCTACGCTCCGCAGACGATCGGCCGGGCTTGCCCGCACAACGACAACGATCAGACGGGCAGTATCGGGAGCACCGTGAGCGTGCCGCTGCTGATCGGCGTCACCCTGCCGGACGGCTCGGCCTGGAAGACCACGGCCAACGACTACGTCATCGCCCTGCCGGGAGCCCCCGGCTGCACCGATCACGCCGGCAACCTGACAGCGCTCACCCTGCCGACGCTGGGCCGGATGGAATGGGTCTGGCAGCGGTATTACTTTCCCACGGGCACGAGCAACAAGCCGCATTTGCAATCCAATTCCGGCGTGGCGAGCCGGGCCATGCGCAATCCGGACGGGACTCTGCTGGGAGTCTGGAGCTACGCCAGCGCACCGGGATTCCCGGTCTCGGGCGCGGAGCACACCACCACCGTCATCGATCCGCTCGGCCACCGCACGGTCAACTATTTCTCGGCGGCGCTGGATTTGTCGTTCACGGGCTGGAGCCGCTACGACTACAGCCTGCCATTCACCCGCAATCAGATCCTGAACGTAGCGCCCGGAGTGGATCTCAATCTGTCGCGGCAGATCTACAACGCCTCCGGCACCCTGCTGCGCTCGGAGTACGTGCTCTACGAGCGGGATCCGGCGAGCGGCGCCGATCCACCCCACTCCACCAATTCCAACCGTCGCATGCTGCGCAGCCGCACCGTGTACGAGGACGGCTCCGTGGCCGGCGTGATCCAATCCACTTTCGACGGTCTCGGCCACTTCCGCTTCCAGCAGACGGAGGGGACCTTCCCGGGCTCGAACGTGCGCACCCACTTCGGCAATTACAATCCGAATCGCGGGACGTACACGGTCAATGCCGCGGCCAACACGGGCTCAGGCTACAGCGTGCTGCCCGCGAGCTCGCCGTGGGTGCTGGAGGCCCCGAGCTTTGCCTGGGATGCCGAGGGCGGCGCCACGGCCTACACCGATCTCTGCTACGCGCCAGGCAGCGCTACAGTCGTGCGCAAGCGGGTCCACCGCCTGGACGGGGCCACCCAGGGCGCGCAGGACCTCGTCTCCGTCTATGACCTGTCGCTCCAGGGCAACGTCACGAGCGAGAAATCCTACGGCGGCGATAATCAGGCGGGCATCCCCACCGCGACCGGCGATCCGTGCACCATGTCGCTGCCGGCGAGCCCCGAGGTGCAGATCAATCACACCTATGCCTCGGGTGTGCGGACGACCTCGCAATATTCAGGGACGAGCTTCTTCCTTCTCAATCAGCTCGTCGACGCCAACACGGGCCTGCCCACCTTCAGCCGGGACACGGCCGGCCTCGGCACCTCCTACGAGTTTGACAAATTGGGACGGCTCACCTGGTCGAAGCCCGACCCGGGGCTCGACGGCTGGACCGAGTACGCCTACGCCCCCGCCAATCAGACCGGCCTCCAGCGCGCCAACGTCACCATCCGCCGGCGCGACAATGGCAGCAAGACGGCGACCATCCTGGCCGTCAACCAATTGATCTTCGATTATTTCGGCCGCATCTACCAGGAGCAGTGGCGGCTGCCGGGCGGCTCGTTCAACAAGCGCGAGACGCTCTACGACAACACGGGCAACAAGGCGTCTGTCTCCGAAACAATGACCGGCGCGGCCATCAGCAAGACCTCCTTTTCCCAATACGATCCCTTCGGCCGGCCGGGCACCATCACTCCGCCGGACGGGGCCGCGCACAATATAACGCTCACCTATTCGGGAACGCGGCAGGTCGATCGCACGATGAAGATCGCCACGACCGTGAGCAGCGAGACCGCCGTCACCACCACCGAGGTCTACGACCGCCACGGCCGTCTCCTCCAGGTCACCGAGCCTTCGGGCGACGGGGGCGCCAACGTCACCACAAGCTATGGCTACGACGTGGGCAACCGCCTCGCCTCCGTCTCCACCACGGCCTTCGTGGCGGGCACGGGCACCGTCACCCAGAGCCGCAGCTTCAGCTACGACCGGGCCCGACTGCTGCAATCCGAAACCCATCCCGAGCTCGGCAGCGCCGGCAACGGCACCACCACCTATGCTGGCTACGACTCGCGCGGCAAGCTGCTGCACAAGATCGACGGCGGCAACGACCTCACGTACGTCTATGATTCCGCCGAGCGGCTCTTCAGAGTGCGGGAAACCCTGGGAGCCCAGCGCACCCTGAAGAGCTTCACCTACGCGGGATCGAACGGCACCTTCACCGATCCGGCGACCGGCGTCCCCTGCACGGACTACCGCCAGGGCAAGCTCACCCAGCAATCCCGGTTCAATTACGTGACGATCTTCGGCTCGCCTTTCACCGTGGAGATGCGCGAGGGCATGACCTATTGCGGGCGCGCCGGCCGTCTCTCCCGACGCACGCTGGAGAACTGGGTCAACGCTCCCGCGACACCCAACGAGTCCTTCGTCCTGCCCAACCTCACCTACGACGTGCTGGGCAACGTCACCTTCCTGGGCTATCCCCAGTGCACCCACGCGGCCTGCGCCGCGCCTTCGCCGCGCACCGTCGCCTTCTCCTACACCGACGACCTGCTCACCTCCGTGGGCGTGCCCGGCAACGGCGGCGCCTACGCAAGCGCGATCAGCTATTGGCCGAACCTGATGGTCAACCAGGTATCGCACGCCAACGGCCTGACGGACACCTACGCCATCGATTCGAACCAGATGGCCCGTCCCGCTTCGATCACCGTTACGACTCCCACCGCGGCCGTGCGCTGGTCGACGGGAGCCTCCGGCTACGACGGCGCGGGCAACGTCAAGTCCATCGGCGCGCAGACCTTCGCCTACGACAAGGTGAGCCGCCTGACCACGGCCAACCTCTACCTCGAGCCTACGAGCTCCGTGACCCTGCGCACCCAGACCTACACCTTCGACGCCTTCGGCAACCTCCAGTCCATCGGCGGCAACAGTGCCAGAAACACCCCCACGACCTCCGCGACCAATCACCTGACCGCCGGCACCTATGGCTCCTCAGGGAGCCTGACGAGTTGGAACGGCAACGCCTACGAATACGATCCATTCCACCTGATGTGGCATTACAAGACCCCGTCCGACGAGTGGATCTACCTCTACACCGCCGACGACGAGCGCGCCTGGTCCTACAGAACCGACAACACCTCCCTCTGGACCCTGCGCGGTCCGGACGGCAAAGAGCTGCGCGAATACACCAACAACGGCACCTGGACCGTCGCCGCCGACTCCATCTACAGAAACGGCCTCCTCCTCGCCACTGAGACCCCGCAGGGAACCCGCCACCTCCACCTCGACCACCTCGGCACCCCCCACCTGATCTCCGACACCTTCGGCAACCAGACCGCCTACCACGTCTACTACCCCTTCGGAGAAGAAGCCACCGCCTTCAACCAGGACACCCTGCGCGCCAAGCTCACGGGGCACGAGCGGGATCTCGGCAACCCGGGCGGGGCGGGGGATGATCTCGATTACATGCATGCGCGGTTCTGCTCGCCGCTGACTGGGAGATTCCTTGGCATCGACATCGCCGGAGGGAAGCCCATGCGGCCCCAGACCTGGAACCGGTATGCCTATGCCCTCGGAAACCCTCTCCGGTACGTCGATCCGAATGGGCAAGATGCCATGGACGCAATCAACGGATTCGTCAATGCACTGGGTAGCAACTTTCTGCTTGGAGGGGGGCGGATTGATTCCTCAAATCCCGACTACGTTGCTGGGCAAAAGTTGGGAGACTTTGCATCATTGGCACTCTCAGCTCAAGAAACTTTGGACGGGGGGACGCTTGCTATCGCTGGAGGCCTTTGTACAGCAGGAACGTCCGGGGGCTGTACACCGGCCGGTGCACCGGCAATGGCCATCGGTGGAGCGCTGGCCATTCATGGTGTTCTGGTCATTGGCACCGCCGCGAAAAATATAGCAGAAGGCATAAGCTTACAGCTCAACGATGGCCCGGGTTCAGGTGGGGCAGGAAATATTAAGACTGTTGAGGACAAGCAGCTCAAGAAGCTCGGAATTGACGCTGAGAAGTTCAAGGATGATATCGTGCCCAGGCAGGGCGTGAAGTTCAATATTGCAGTTGACAAGAAGGGAAACGTATTTCTTGTAAGAGTGCAGAAAGGGCAGGGGGTCGCTCTTGAAACAGGTCTGACACTGAAGCAAATTCAGCGACTCTACCCGCGTAAATAGATATTTGGAGAGCCGATGCCTGATCCTACACCACTTATCACTTCCGTCTTTGGAATCTGGGGTGACCAGTTAGACCCTGTAGAGTGTACTCGGTCCACAGGACTTACACCAACTGAGACCGAGATCAAGGGGCAATCTCGTCCGGAAGGACGCCCACCCGTACCGGTGACGCATTGGGGTATTACGCTTGAGAAAAGAAGGTCTTATAGCATAGACGATACCCTTTCCGAATTGCTAGATCTCCTCTGGCCGCAGCGAGAGAATCTGGTAGAATTCATCTCAACTCACCCGGTGTCGGCTATCTTCTCGACTCGTGTAACAATCCATAAGGACCGACCCGAATACTGTCTATCGCCGGGGACACTCCAGCGCCTCGCTTACTTCAAAGTCGAGTACTGCTTAGATATCTTTGACTACTCCGACTGACGGTGACACGAGCCAATCGATCGGTGATTACCAGAGGTAGTAAGCGAAGACTAGGAGAGCCGCCGACATGGAGAAGGATCTGTTCCGCCGGGAGATCAGAAGGCCAAGCGCTTCCCAGCGAAGCCTTCGTCCTGCCCAACCTCACCTCCGACGTGCTGGGCAACGTCACCTCCAAGGGCTATCCCCAGTGCTCGAACCGTCCCAACATAACTCCTACCAACAAAGAGAAATTTACAAGAAGACAGACGAATGCGAGAATATACGGAAGGATCTACAGACCCGAGCCCCAGCATCACCACTTTTTTTGAGATAGCAGGTGACAATTTAGACCCCAACGAATGTACCCAAAGGACAGGTCTCGCTCCGACTGCGATCGAGCTCAAGGGGCAGCCAAGGATTGGAGGACGTATACCGGTAAGAATGACGCACTGGACGATAAAGCTTGAAAAGAGAAGGACCTACTCCATCGAAGAACCACTTGTCGAGCTTCTGGATATTTTGTGGCCACAGCGCTCAAAAGTGGTGGAATTTCTCTCATCCCAACCGCCCTCGATCTCGGCCATCTTCGGTACAAATGTAACTATATGCGAAGATCGGCCTGAATACTGTCTGTCGTCAGAGACGCTCCGGCGTCTCGCCTGCTTCAACTCAGAATACTGCTTGGATATCTTTAACTATTCTGACTAGATCGGATCGCTGCTGAGGCACTGTATCCGAAAAACAGGCGGCTAAGCCCTTATGAACACCACAGACACAGCTCCTAGTCTCTCTACTCATTTTGTCATTTCAGGCCGAGACTTTGATCCGGACCAATGCTCTGAGGCTCTGGGCCTGAAACCTTCGAATGTTTGGCGGCAAAAGCTTGAACACTTGAGGGCTCGCGACGATCTGGCAAACACCGAATGGCAAATCGGCTTTAACAAGAGACCGCTCTATAGCGTCAACGAGGCTGTTATAGAGGTGCTTGATCTCATCTGGCTCGCGCGAGACCGGATCCGCGTATTTATCTCCGAGAGTGATCTCAAGGCCGCTTTGGTCTGTAGCGTGACAATTCAAGCAGATCGGCCTGAATACTGCCTTTCTCCGGTGGCGATGGAGAAGCTTGCCGCGCTGAACTGTGAATTCTGCCTGGATATCTACGATTATTCTGATTGACGGAGACAAGCCAGGCCCGGCAACATAGCTTCCCCAAAAGGGGACGCTTAAGCGGGCGCACGCCCATCCCGCTTCGATCACCGTCACCACGCCCACACACGCGTCACGTCTCTTTCGAAAATTGACTCGTAGGAGGCAGAGGTTCCAATTCTCGGGCCGAGCTCGTGGCCCTGACCGCATACCGTGCGAAGAGCTCCTCGTAGCGCGCCATCGTCTCCTCCACCGAGAAGTGACGGCGGATCTCTTCCTCCGGCTTCACGAACCGGGAACGGTCGCTGAGGATCTCCACGATGGCTTCGCCCAGGGCTTGCCAGTCGTCGCGGGGGACGATCTTCCCCATGCCGGTGAGCTGCACGGGGACGCGGCCGCCGGGAGTGTCGGTCATCACCACTGGAGTGCCGCAGAGCATGGCTTCCACTTGCACCAGGGCGAAACACTCCGTGTCGCTGGGCAGGACCAGGAGGTCGCAGGCGGCGTAGAAATCCGCCATCTCCTGAGGCGAGGGCACGACGCCTAAGAAGACGAGCTGGTCGCGGTAGCGGTCCACCAGCCACTGGTAACGGGGCCAGAAGGATTCGTAGGCGATCTGGTGCTGGCCGGCGAAGACCACCCGGGCATTGGGGAATGTGCGGTTGACCACCTCCAGGGAGTGGATGAGGAGGTCCGGGCGCTTCTCTTCCACGAACCGGCCGGCGAAGCCGAGGAGAGGACCGCCGTCCGGCGACCAGGCCCGGCGCAGCTCGCGCACCCGCTCGGGGTTCGGACGGGGGACGTCCACGAAGGGCGGGATGACCTCCACTTTATCGAGGTAGGGGCTCAGATAGGAGGAGTGGCGGGCGTAGTCCTCGGTGTGGCAGACGAAGGCCGAGGCCCCGCTCGCCATGAAACGGTAGAAGCCGTACATGACGGCGGTGATGAGCCGGTTCCCGAGGCCGGCCGGCAGCACCAGGTCCCCGTGGTGGGTGACCACGATCCTGCGGCCCGTGAGGCGCGCGGCCAGGCTGACGAGGGCGGTCTCCATCATCGGCGTGTGGAGGCTCACCACGTCGTGCTCCCGGATCAGACGCCACAGGGCCCGGGGGTAGCCGGGCATCACCATCCCCCGGCTGATGCCGAAGGGGAGGGGCTTCAGGCGGACGACGCGCACGCCGTTCTCCAGCGATTCGCCCACCGGGGTCTCCGCGGTGTGGTGGGCGCAGAGCACGGTGACCCGGTGGCCCCGGGCCGCCAGCCTCTCGGCGAGTTGCTGCGCGTAGAGGGTGAGGCCCGTGCGGTGCGGCGTGTAGTAGAGCAGGCAGAGGAGGACGCTGGGTTTGCGCTCTCGATCGTGATGCAGGATGGGATAGGGCACAGAAGCACTCACGCAGGTTGGGAGATCAAGGGGGGCATGCTAGCATCCGCCGCGAATCCCAGGCAACCCAGCCATCCGCATCCTTTTCGCGTACGACGCCCATGGAATCCTCCGTCCCCAGCCGCGCCCCGGAGAGCCCGCGCTGGGTGGGGATCGGGCTCGCCGCGGTGCTCGTCGCGAGCTTCGCCATCCGGACGTGGGACGCCAGCCAGGGGCTCTCCTCCGGCCGCCACTTCGACGAGCGGTTCCCCTTCAAGAACGTCTCGGCCATCTTGAAGCACGGCGAGTACAAGCCGCGCAACGCCTTCTACTCCAGCCTCTCCTACCTCCCCCAGACGGCCGTGCTGGGCGCCAGCCAGGCCCTCTACCGGGTGACGCGCTACCCCCCCTTCTCCATCTATGGCACCGCCCAGGACGGCTACTCCCCCACCGCCTACTGGCTCGCCCGCATGGTCAACGTGGTCTACGGCTGCCTCAGCCTGTGGCTCCTGTTCCTCGTCGGCCGGCGGCTCTATTCGCCCGCGGTGGGGCTGCTGGCGGCGGCCGTGCTGGCGGCGTTCTCGCGGCACGTGATGAGCTCGACGGAGTTCAAGCCGGACATCCTGGTGATCCTGCTCACCGTGCTCACCTTCTCCTGGACCCTCAGCGCCGCCTTCCGGCCGGCCTTGAGCCGTTTCCTGCGGGTGGGGCTCGGGATCGGTCTCGCCGTCTCCACCAAATATACGGGGATCGCCGGCGCCATTCCCATCACCGCGGCCGTGCTCAAGAACGGCTGGCGGGATCGCCGGCAGTGGCTGTGGCTGGCGCTGGCGGGCTTGACTTCGATCCTCACCTTTCTGATCCTCAATCCCTTCCTCGACGTGGTCTTCAAGTTCATGCCCGTGCTGGTGCGCGGCTACGCGGCCGCGGGCGTCAAGGAGCAGAGCAACCATTGGGTGGTGTTCGAGCGGGAGGTGGATTTCCTGGTACGCAACCACGGCCCGGTGGTGTTCGTCTTCGTGCTCTTAGGGATCGCGGGATTGTTGTGGCGGATCTACAAGCCCGCTCCCGACGATCCCGAGGAGCGGCGGCTGGGCTCGATGCTGGTGCTCTCGGCGTTCCTCGGCTACTCCGGGCTCCATGCGCTGGGCATGACCCTGTTCCGCGGTCAGAACTACCTGCCGGCGGTGCCGTTCTCCTCACTGGTGGCGGGCTGGGCCATGGTGGAGGCCTGGGAGCTCCTCGCCCGCCGTCTGACCTGGCTCGCCAGGCCGGCGCTCGCCGCCGTGCTCGGGATGGGCGCCTGCGCGGCTCTCATCGCCCAGCAGGCGTCGTTCGTCTATATCCGGGTGGTGCCCACGAGCTTCACGACCGCCAACCGCTCGCTGAGCGACGAGCTCGAGCCGCCGGGTGCTCGCCATCTGGTCTACGAGGCCGCCCTGGGAGGTTTTCTGTGGGAAGGCGGGCCGCGTCGCCCCCTGGTCAGCCGGGTGGACCGCTTGGCCGGGATGGACCCGCACTTTCTCGACCTGGCGGACGTGGAGGTCTTCCCCGGCAGTCGCCTCCAGGGGCCGGACGCTCCCTTCTATCGCGGCCGGCTCGCCCGCGTGCCCAAGGCCCAGCTGGAGAGAGTGGGGAGCCGTTTCCTCGCCAGCCGGGGAGAGCCGCTGGTGGTGGTGCGCCACCTCTGGGACCTCGAAAGCGTGGTGGACCTGAAGCTGCGCCGGCCGGACGGCCGTCCGACGGTGCTGGTGGGCCGCCTGCCCGACGGCTACTACCATCCGGGCGACGTCCTCTCCCTCGTGATCGGAGTGCCGAAGGATGAGGACGTCCGGGCCGTGAGCCTCGATCCCGGAGACCGGACCCTCCCGCTCTTCGACACCGGCCGGCACAGAAACCGCCTCTTCCGCACCACTCACCGCTTCCAGCTCGCCGCCGGGGAGATCCGGGTGCGCGTCCCGGCCCGGCTGGAGGTCCCGCCCGGCAGCTTCCGGGTCGAAATCAACCGCTGGCGCCCGGCGGCGCCCCCACCGGCAAAGCCTTGAAAGCCGGCCGCCCACTCGCCACGGGCCTCCTGGGGGGGAGCGCCCTGCTCCTGGTGATGCTGAACGTCGCCAACGCCCTGCACTTCGGCTTTCACATCGCCATGGCGCGGATGCTGGGGCCGGCCGGCTATGGCGTGCTCTCGGCCCTGCTCGCCATCCTCTACGTCTTGAACGTATTCGCCGAATCGGTGCAGACGATCCTCGCCCGCTACGCCTCGCGCGAGCCGGATCCCGGCCGGCTGCATGACCTCCTGCGCCGGGCCCTGCGCAAAGGGGGGAGAGCGACGCTGGCCATGCTGGCGATCTTCCTCGCCGCGGCCGTGCCTTTAGGGATCTGGCTGCGCCTGCCCTATCCCCTGATGATCCTTTTCTCGATCTCGCTGATCGGCGTCGGCCTGCTGCCCGTCCACCGCGGCGCCCTTCAGGGTTGGAAACGGTTTCGTGCCCTGGGGGAGAACATGATCTGGGAGGTGCTCGCGAAGCTCGGGATTGGCGTCCTCCTGGTCTGGGCCGGCGCCCGCGAGTACGGAGCCGTGGCTGGAGTGAGCCTGAGCTTCTGCGTCGCCTTCGCCCTCTCGCGCCTGCCGCTCAAGGACGTCTACGCCACGCCCCCCCTGAGGGCATCGGCGCCGGACCTCTACCAATACAGCCTGCCGGTGTTCGTGGTGACGGCTACCGTGATGGGTTTCTACAGCCTCGACGTGCTCCTCGCTCGCGCCTTCTTCCCGGATACCGTGGCCGGAGGCTACGCCGTGGCCTCCTTCCTGGGCAAATCCATCCTCCTGGGCACGGCGCCCGTGACCAAGGCCATGTTCCCCTTGGCCGCGGAAAGACGGGAAGGCGAAGGCCCGCGCCTCTTAGCCGGAACGCTAGGCATCCTCGCCGCCTGCGTAACCCCCGTCCTCATCGCCTTCGCCTGGATTCCGGGAACGCTGGTGCGGGCCGTGGGAGGAAAGGGGTATCAGGAAGCAGCAACCCTGGTGCTGCCGCTGGGAATCGCCATGGTCCTGATGTCCTTCAGCAATGCCCTGCTCCTGTATCGGCTATCCACTGGAAGATTGAGATTCTGGGCGGTGCTGCCGATCCTGATCCCCCTGGAAGCCGCAGCCCTGGCCCTCTTCCGCGGCTCGCCCGTGGAATTCGCGTGGGCGGTGGCGGGGATGAATGGGGTGTTTTTGGGGGTGGCGGTGGTGCTCGTCGTCAAGGGCCAACGTTCCCGATGAGGTCTGGCGCTTCATAGATCACGTCCGAGCGCATCGCGTACTTGATTCCGCGTCGCACCTCACAACCCTCGTGACGGATCTTGTGCTGGAAGATCGCGACCATTCCGCGCTTGGGGCGCACCACACATTCGATCTGCTCCATGAAGCGCGTCTCGCCACCTTCGAAATCGTCGTTGAAGTAGACGAGCACCGTATGCAGCGTGATCTGACGATCGTTGGAGCGGTGCCAGTGGTCCATGTGCGGTGCAAACCGTTGTCCCAAGCGGTATCGGTAGAAACGAAGCCGCTCGTTGACGCCGATCAACCTCAGCGCACCCATGGTCTCGGGAAGATGTGGTCGCAACCGCCGGAAGAGCTCGTCTGCCGCTGCCGGATCGTCGCGGATCACGCGGTCCTGATCCCGGTACAAGGGGTTGTTCGTGGCGAGACTCGGCGACGAGGACTCGATGAACCGGACGAACGAGCGGCACTCCTCCTCGGTGTAGACGTTCTCCACCACCCAGAGGAGCTTCTCCGTCTCGAACCTCATGGGTATATGGATGGGCATGGTGGGTCAATATAACAACGAACGCGACAAAGCTCAACATGGCTCCGCTCCCGCCCTCCGTCGAGGCGAGGCCGTAGAGCGGCAGGGTCCGGTTCGGCTCGCTGGATCTCCCTACACTGCCTCCGTAAGGCGTGAGACTCCGAGGGAGCTTGCCGCGGCCTGCATCTACAGACGACAGTCTGCCTCTGTCCACGACGGCCCGCCTGGATCCACGACAGTCCGCATCGATTGACGACGGACCGCCGCGATCCACGACGGTCTGCCACGATTCACGACAGCCCGCCTGGATTCACAATGGCCTGCATCGATTCACGACGGTCTGCCGCGATTCACGACGGCCTGCCTGGATTCACAACGGTCTGCCTGGATTCACAACGGTCTGCCTGGATTCACAACGGTCTGCCGCGATTTATGACGGTCTGCCGCGATTCACTACGGCTTGCCTGGATTCACGACGGCCCGCCTGGTTCCACGACGGCTTGCATCGATTGACGACGGCCCGCCTCGATTGCCGACAGACTGCCGCGATTCACAACGGCCCGCCGCGATCCACGACAGCCTGCCTGAATCCATGACGGCCTGCCTCTGTCAACGACGGCCTGCATCTTCCTGGCCCGCGACATACGCCAGCACCTGGCGAGCGCGTTCGCGCAGGGTGCCTCTCACCTCCATCGCCTCCACACCGAAGGACCATCGATCCTCCAGGACAATGTCCCGGAGCGCCTCGTCCACACGTTGCCTCAGCTCATCCTCTTCTGGCTCAGAGACGCTGATGCGATCAGGATTCTCGATTGGCACGAAGACGATGACGTCAAGCCGTTGCATCGAGCGCCGCACGCGTGGAAGCCAAGGGTCAACGTCGAACCCATCCGCGTCTTGATGGGAGACCAGGTACGCGAGGATGTCCGCGGGGCAGCGATCGAAAAGCTGATTTTCACCGCTCTCGAGGATGCATTCGATCGAACGCTCGAGTTGCAGCACGAAGTCCTCGAGAGAGGGCATGTCTGGAAACTCGTGCCCTTCGTCTTCCAGGAGGTAATAGGGCTCATCCACCACGGCGTAGGCCGGAAGAGCTAGGCCGAGCTCTTCGATCAGAGTCGTCTTGCCGGTCCGATGGGCTCCTGAAACGGCGATTCGCATGTCGATAATCGAGAGGCGTCACAGATCGTCGTCGCCGCAGACACCACCCCGGCGCTCAGCAACCTCGTTCAATACCATCCCAATCCAGAGGAGAATCGCCGGCGCGTAGATATTCCTCGCGAGCGTTCATCTGAAGTTGATTGAGCTGTGCTCTGAATTCCTCTTCCTTTGTCATCTCGGGAGGATCTTTCTTCTCGTCACCATCCGTGGAAGTAAGGCTGACGCCGCCCCGGCGCTCCGCAATCTCCCTCTCCAAGCCATCCCAATCCAGCCAAGGTTCACCAGAGCGCGCGTATTCTTGGCGAGCCGCCAACAGAAGCTGATCAAGCTCCGCTCTGAACTTCTCCTCCTCGGGAGTCATTTCAAGGGATTCGGCAACTGACCGTCCCTTTGGGTCACGTGCCATGGAAGAGAATCCTCCAGAGGCTTAGATCGTTCGGACAGCGATCTCCCGAACACGATGAATGGGCTTGGTCGGCTTCTCGCTGGTGATCAACTCATCGGCACCAATGGCCAAGGCCGCCGCAACGTGGAGTGCATCGAGGGCTGAGAGGCCGGATTTAAAGGCAACCTCCAGTGCCTCCTGAACCAGAGACTCCCCTATGGGAGCCCAATGACGGACGCTCTCGAAAAAGTCTTCGTAGAACTCACACTCCTCGTTCCGTCCGTAGAACGAAGCCTTGGGAAAAACTTCGAGCTGAACGTAGCTGCTGGATGCGAAGGAAACCTCCGGATTGTCCAAGAGCTCTTGAATTCTAAGGATCTCGTCTGGAGTGCCACGGACTGCGTTGATCAGGACCCCCGCATCGATAAACGAGATCATCAGTCCTTCTCGCTGATACCGCCCCGGCGTTCGGCAATCTCCCTTTCCAAGCCATCCGCATCCAGGAAGGGCTCTCCCGAGAGCAGGAATGCCTTACGAGCCTTCCACAGGGACTCCCCAAGCTTTGTCTTGGGCTGGTAGCCCCTCTCCAGCTCACGGCGGGCCGCGGCTTCTTCTTCGGGGGTTCGAGCTCGTACGTTCCGTGCCATAGTGGCTAAATTCTACCCAGGAAGGACGCCAGCGTCAAGAGGTCGCCTGTGCCGGCGACAAGGGTACCCCCTACTTCCCCCCCGCCACATACCCCAGCGCCCGCAGCTCCTCCTCCTGCTGCGGCGTGAGGCGGGGCTGGTGGGTCGAGTTGCCGGGGGCGGTCTCGTTGCCATTGGCGGCCAGCCAGTTGTTTTTGAGCTGGCGGGCGAGGCGTTGGGTTTCCTGGGGGTTTTCCACCTTTTCGGTGCCCTGGGGAGTCCAGCGCCAGAGGGTGAGCTGGGGCGGCTCGGTGCCTAGGCCGGTGAGCGGCAGGATGGTGGAGAACTGTTGCCGCAGGCGGCCGAAGATGGCTTCGCCCGGCTCGGTCAGGGGGGGCTCGGGGGTACCGCCGATGCCGGCGTAGCGGGCGCGGAAGTAGTCCGGCTCGGGCTTGGCGAAGTGGCTCTCCCAGAGGAGCTGGAGGTCGCCGTCCACCAGGGAGAAGCGGTTGACGCCGTTGCCTAAGTAGAGCTCGGAGAGGGCGCCTTTGTCGAAGGATTGGAAGAGGCTGGGCGCCATGCCCGCCTCGGGGGTGCCGCCGGCGGCTTCGATGAGGGTCGAAGCCACGCGCAGGTTGGCCAGGCGGCGGCCGGAGGGAGGGAGGGCGAGCTTGCGGTCGTAATCTTTGGGCAGCTTGACGACCAGGGGGACTTCCACCAACACGTGCCCGAGGTTGCCGCCGTGGGCGATCTGGCCGCTCTCCTTGAACTCTTCGCCGTGGTCGGAGGTAACGACGAGCAATGTCTTGTCCCACTGGCCGCTGCGCTTCAGGGCGTCCAGCATGCGGCCCAGCAGCTCGTCCGCGAAGGCGGCGTTGAGCTTATACATGGCCCGGAACTCGCGCTCTTTGTCCGCCGGCAGGGGCACGGCCGGATCGGCGTAGGGCTCTAAGTCCAGGGGCCGGATCTTCTGCGGCAGGTCGGGCGGGATCTCGTCCAGCCGGTCGAGCAGGGTGTCGCGCCGGGTGTAGGGGGCGTGCGGCGGCAGGATGTGGATCCAGACGAACTCAGGCTCCCCCTTGAGGTGCGAGAGGTAGTCCACGGCCCGCCCGCCGTCCTTCAGGTATTGGAAGAGGTCGAACCCCTGGGCGTAGCCGAACTGCGCCTCCAGCCAGTGGTTGGAGCGGAAGGCCGCGGTGTGGTAGCCCGCCTTCTTGAGCGACTCGGGGAGGGTGACGAACTTGTCGTCCAGCACGGCCCGGTCGTTGGCCCAGCTCTGGGACCGCCACGGCTGGAAGCCGGTGAAGATCGACGCCATGGAGGGGACGGTCCAGCTCGAAGGAGAGATGGCGCGGCCCGCGTACGTCGCCTCCTTGGCCAGACCGCTCAGGACCGGCATCACCTTGGGCGGTCCTCCCAGGGCTCCCACGACGTCGGCCCGCAGGGCATCGATGGTGATGAGCACGATGGGGCCGCGGTGGACCGGCTGGCGGTGGCAGGCCGTGGCCAGGAGAGCCAGGGCGAGGATGCTCAGCCCCAAAGCGCGATTCAGCATTCGTCGTACCAAAACAAGATCCTCCCATCCCGGCGGCGGGTCCGGGAACTGCGGTAGGATACTCCACGTGTGCGGATCGTCGCTTCGCCCGCTGGGGGTCATCCTTGTCCTCCTAGTCTACGGATCTCTCATGGCATCCGCCCAGGAGGACCCTGTCCAGGCTGCGCGTGAGGGCCTGGTCCTGATCCCCCAGGGGAGCTCGGCCCGCCTGGAGCTCCCCGGCGGCCGGAGCCTCCAGGTCACGCTGCCGGAGCGCGGGGTGGTCTCCTCCCTGGCGGCGATCTCCGCCAGCGACGACGGCTGGGTGGCGGCGGGCAGCTTTCCGGATGCCACGGGCCGCCAGCGCCTGTTCCTCCTCACAGGGAACGACAAGGGCGCTCGCAGTCTCCCCGAGCCTCCCGGGCAACTGGGGGAGGGTCAGCAGCGCCTCGGGCCCGTTCTTCTGGTGGACAACGGCCGGCTGGCTGGCCTCGCGTGGCTGGAAGGGGACGGCATCCGCTCGCTCGCCGTGCGCGCCGCGGCCTGGACGGGGAAGCGCTGGCAGGCAATCCAGGAGGTCTCCCATCCCGGGCCCGGGAGCCAGCTCGCACTGACGGGCGCCGTGCTGGGCGATGGCTCGTGGCTCCTTGCCTGGAGCGCCTTCGACGGCACGGCCGACGAGATCGTGTGGAGCCGGCGGCTGGGCAAGCAATGGCTGCCGGTGTCGCGGGTCTCGGCTCCCAATGCCGTGCCCGACATCACTCCCGCTTTGACCGCCACCTCCGGCACTTCCGGAGACACCGCGCTCCTCGCCTGGAGCCGCTACGACGGCCGCAGTTATCAATTGCAGATGGCCCGCTTCGAGCGGGGGGAGTGGCGCGACGAGCACGCTGCCGCTCCCTCGGGCTCGTTCTACCCCGCCTTCCTCGGCGGCTCCCGCCTGCTCTA
Organism: Thermoanaerobaculaceae bacterium; assembly: GCA_963712665.1. Classification (GTDB taxonomy): domain Bacteria; phylum Acidobacteriota; class Thermoanaerobaculia; order Multivoradales; family UBA5704; genus DATARR01. The sequence continues at coordinate 182,182 of CAVQIV010000007.1, forward strand.
CCTGGAGGCTTCGCCCCGGAGCTGGTCGGTGCTCGACCTCGACGGCGCGGGCCGGGTGCAGGCCAAAGCATCCGTCGCCTCCCCGTCCGCGGACCGCCCCGTCGTCTCGTTCGCGAGCGGCGGCGTCCGCATGCGCTGGCCCGCCGTGAAGCGCGAGGGGACGGCGACCCTGGAAAAGGTGCCTTGATCCGCCTCCGGTCCGCCTCGGTCGTCCCCCTTCTGGGCCTCCTCCTGGGACTGGTCTCCGCCCTTGCAGCGGCCCAGACCACGCCCCGGAAGTACATCGCCTATGGCGACAGCATCACCGAAGGGCGTGGGGACGATCCGATCCGGGCCGAGAAGGGCTACCCGCCGCGCCTCCAGCTCCTCCTCCAGTCCGTGGGCGTGAGCGCCACGGTGCTCAACCGTGGCGTGGGCGGCGAGCGCACGCCCGACAGCCTCGCCCGCATCGATCAGATCGTGGCCGAGGGGACGACGGGCGACTATTTCCTGCTGATGGAGGGGACGAACGACATCTCGCGCTCGATCTCGCCCGAGACCACCATCTTCAACCTCGACGAGATGGCCCACCGGGCGGAGACGCGGGGCATGGTGGCCCTCCACGCCACGGTCATCCCCAGGAAGCCCGACGCCAAACTCGACGCCGACAACATCGTCAACGATGCCCTGAACGGCCGCATCCGCAATCTCGCGGGCCTGCGCCAGCGGCGCGAGGCCGATCCCTACGAGGTGTTCCGCGGTACGCCCAACCTCTTCCCCGGCTTCTACGTGCTGGTGGCGGACGATCCCGTGGGCCATCCCAACGCCGCGGGGTACGACCTCATGGCCCGGGTCTTCTTCAACGCCCTGCAGGGGATCGACACCGTGCCGCCCGTCCCCGGCATCCTGAACCCGGCCAACGGCGCCAAGAACGTGTCCGCGGAGACGCGGATCGACGTGGACGTCTGGGATTTCGGTACGGGGATCGACCTCGCGAGCACCTTCCTGCTGATCAACGGCACGGTGACGCCCGTGGTCCCCACCGGCAACGCCGTGCGCGCCCGGCTGAGCTACCTGCCGCCGGCGCCGCTTACGGGCATCGTGAGAGTCGGCCTGCGCTCGCGTGACCTCGCGACGCCAGCCAACACCGTGGACCGGGAGATCGCCCATTTCACCATCGCCGGCTTCGGTGATCTCCAGGGCGACCTGAATCTCGATCGCCGCGTGGACGGCGCCGACCTGGTGCTCTTCGCCCTTCACTTCGGAGCCCTCCGCAGCGACCTCCGCTACGACGCCAATGCCGACTTGAACGCCGACGGCAGCATCGATGGCCAGGATCTGGCGATCCTGGCGTCGAACTTCGGGCGGACGAGTTCTTAAGAAACCATCTACTCCTGCACGAGCGCGAGAAGCTTCGCGTGATCGGCGGAATTGATCTCCCGGTAGCGATCTTCCAGCGTGCCGTAGTTGTCTTCGTGGTCTTCGTCCACGCCGCCGAGCCAAGTTGGACCGATGTAGATCATGGCTTTCAGCTTGCCGTGCCCGGCCAGGGCCAGTGAAACTTCCTGGACCAACCACCCGTCCATCGTTAAGTAAAAGTTTCGATTGACCGACCGGAGCCCGGCCAGGATCGCCTCGATCCTCCGGCGGTCGTGGATCTTGAAGCTGGATTGGTAGCTCCCGTTGGGCGTCCAGCGGGTGACCTCGATCTGCTCGACCTCCGCGGCTGGTGGCAGTGTCAGCGGATCGCCGGGGGCAGGAATCTCGGAGCGGCACCCCGCCAGCAGGGACGTCAGGACAACCACCCCCCAGGCCGAAGCTTTCATTGGGGCTCCTCCGGCTGCCGCAAAAGGATCAGCATCCTCTTGTGCTGCTCTTCGTCGAGCTTCCGGAAGTGGCTGGACAACGTACCCTTTTCATCTTTGTGGTGTTCGTCCACACCGCCGAACCAATCCGGACCGATCCAGGCCATGGCCGACATGCTCTCCCTGGTATCGAAGGCAACCGCATACTCCTGGGGAACCCGGCCTTCCATCTCCGAAAGGTAGCCTGTGTTGTTCGACTGGAGCCGGCCAGGATTTCCTCGATTTTCTGCCGGTCGTGGATCTTGTAATCGGTCCGGCTCCGCCCATCGGGCTGCAAGCGCGCGACGGAGATCTGCTCGATCTCCGACGCCGGCGGAAAGACCAGCGGATCCATAGGACGAGGAGCCTCATGATGGCACCCGGCCAGCAGAAGGATCAGGAAAATCCAGAGGGATGTCTTCATGGTGGGAGGGGTCACCCTCGCCAGGGATTTTTCAATCCCTGGCGGGGGGTTTGGATTCCTCCGGTTTTAATACCGGTAATGATCCGTCTTGAACGGCCCTTCCTTGGGCACGCCGATGTACTTGGCCTGGTCGTCGCGCAGCTCGGTGAGCTTGGCGTCCAAGGTGGTGAGCTGGAGGCGCGCCACCTTCTCGTCGAGTTGCTTGGGCAGGGTGTAGACGCCGATCTTGTATTCACCCCGCTTCGTCCACAGCTCGACCTGGGCGAGGGTCTGGTTGGCGAAGGAGGAGCTCATCACGTAGCTGGGGTGACCGGTGCCGCAGCCGAGGTTCACCAGGCGCCCCTTGGCCAGCAGGATGATGCGCTTGCCGTCGGGGAAGATCACGTGGTCCACCTGGGGCTTGATCTCTTCCCACGGATACTGCTCGAGGCTCGCGACGTCGATCTCGCTGTCGAAGTGGCCGATGTTGCAGACGATGGCGTTGTGCTTCATCCGCTTCAAGTGATCGTGAGTGATCACGCGGTAGTTGCCGGTCGCGGTGACGAAGATGTCCCCCTTGTCGCAGACGTCCTCCAGGGTGACCACGCGATAGCCTTCCATGGCCGCCTGGAGAGCGCAGATGGGGTCCACTTCCGTGATCCACACCTGAGCGCGCAGGGCGCGCAGGGCCTGGGCGCTCCCCTTGCCCACGTCGCCATAGCCGCAGACGACCGCGATCTTGCCGGCCACCATCACGTCCGTGGCGCGCTTGATGGCGTCCACCAGCGACTCGCGGCAGCCGTAAAGGTTGTCGAACTTGCTCTTGGTGACGCTGTCGTTGACGTTGATGGCGGGGAACATGAGCTCGCCCCGCTTGGCCATCTCGTAGAGGCGGTGGACTCCCGTGGTGGTCTCCTCGGTGACGCCCTGGATCGCGGCCAACTGCTTCTTGTACCAGCCGGGCTGGGCGGCGTTGCGCTTGCGGATGGCGGCGAAGAGCACCCGCTCCTCCTCGCTGGTGGGGTTGTCCAGCACCGAGGGATCGTCCTCGGCCTTGGCGCCCAGGTGGACGAGCAGAGTGGCGTCGCCGCCGTCGTCCAGGATCATGTTGGCCGCGCCCTCGGGGAAGTCGAAGATGCGGTGGGTGAAGTCCCAGTACTCCTGCAGGCTCTCGCCCTTGAAGGCGAAGACGGGAGTGCCCCCGGCGGCGATGGCCGCGGCGGCGTGGTCTTGGGTGGAGAAGATGTTGCAGCTGGCCCAGCGGACCTCGGCGCCGAGCGCCTGTCAGGGTCTCGATGAGCACGGCCGTCTGAATGGTCATGTGCAGGGAGCCGGCGATGCGCGCGCCCTTCAGGGGCTGGCTCGCGGCGAGCTCCTTGCGGATGGCCATGAGGGCCGGCATCTCGCCCTCGGCGATCTGGATCTCCTTGCGGCCCCAGTCGGCCAGGGAGATGTCTGCGACGTGGTAATCGGTATGAGACGCGGTGTGGGTCTGGGAGACAGTCTGCGTGGCGACGGACATGATTGACCTCCTCAGAGGATCCGGGCGACAGCAATCTCACCATCGGCCCCGGAAAGGGTTGAGGTGAGCGCCGTTCTGTGCTCCGGTCATGCCGGCGTCCGAGCCTGGGAGGCGGGAACCTCCTGCAACGCTCCTCGGAACGGGCTTATTCTACTCCAGCGGGCTCGCCGCGCCAAGGGGGATCTGTAATAGACTCTCCCCCCAAACTAGAGGATCCCTCCCATGGCCATCGAGAACATCTCCGACACCGCGCGCTGGGTCGCCGTCTATCGCGCCATGGAGACCGCGCGCCCGGACGCGATCTTCCGAGATCCCTATGCCGACCGGCTGGCCGGCCAGCGTGGGCACGAGATCCTGGACGCCATGCCGCAAGGCCGCGCCTATGCCTGGCCGATGATCGTGCGCACCGCGGTCTTCGACGAGATCATCCTCGAAGCCGTCAAGACCCGGAAGGCCGACCTCGTGGTCAACCTCGCCGCCGGCCTGGACGCCCGCCCCTGGCGACTGCCCCTGCCGTCCTCCCTCCACTGGGTGGACGTGGACCTGCCCGGCATCCTCAACTACAAGACCGAGACGCTGAAGGACGAGACGCCCGCCTGCCGCTACGAGGCCGTGACGGCCGACCTGACGGACACGGCCGTGCGCCAGGCCCTTTTCTCCCGTCTCGGCGCCGGCTCGAAGCGCGCCCTTGTGGTCACCGAGGGACTGCTCATCTACCTCACACCCGAGCAGGTGGGAGCGCTCGCCACGGATCTCCACGCCCAGCCGAGCTTCCAAGGAGTGGCTGATCGACCTCGCGAGCCCGCAACTCCTCAAGCGGATGGAAAAGACCTGGGGAAAGAGCCTCGCCGCGAGCGGCGCCCCCTTCCACTTCGCTCCGGCCGAAGGGACGGAGTTCTTCCGCCCCTACGGTTGGCGCGAGGCGCAGTTCCGATCGATGTTGGAAGAGGCGCTGCGGCTGAATCGCACGATGAAGGGGGCGCGGTTCTGGAGCTTTATCGGACGGTTCTATCCCAAGAAAGTCCGGGAAGGCTTCCGCCGCTTCTCCGGGCTGGTGTTGCTCGAGCGGGAGTGAGACCGAAACGTAGCCTGCCGGCGAAAGCCAGGAGGGGATCATGGCAAAAGGCAACAACCCACGAAAGAAAGAGACCAAGAAACCGAAGAAGGCCGCGGTGAAGAGCGCGCCGGACAACAAGCCGAAGGACGCCAAGAAGAAGTAGTTTGGACTCCATCCGCTGGCGTTTGGACTCCACCTGCCGCCGGTTGGGTTTCCCTCTTCGGACGGTTGGACTCCACCCAACCGTCCGCCGTTTGGGCTCCATCGATCTCGACACTCTGGCACGCGGCCTGCGCTGAAGCGGCCTTCCACTTTCGGTAGGAAGGTGACGTCCTCGTCTACCAGTCGCCGCTCCGCCTGACCTAGCCCGACCTGCCTCGGCCTTGCCAATTTCTCTTAGATTTCATATCTTAGAATAGCTTTATTGACGCCGAGCTTCCCGTTGCCCGGCCATGGAGGCCGGGCAAGGTCACCGGCCCGCGAGGCCGGAGAAATGAGGAAAAACGATGAAGATCCGCGTCCAGATGCGCTGGATTCGCCTTGGCGCTCGCCGCTGTCGTCCTGGCAGGGTGGATCGCCACCCCGCCAGCGACAGCCCAGATCATTGACGAGTGCCTTCGCGCTATCCCCTGCTGCCCCCCACCCACCCAGATCGTCACCTACGAAGAGGCCTCGTGGCCTGCGGCTTCTATCCGCAGGAGACCCGGCTGGAGTGCATCATCAACGTGAAACGGCCGAGCTGCTACGGCGGCAGCGGCATCGATGCCGGCGGCTCGTTCGAGCACGTCCTGTTCTGCGTCGACTGGAACGGCGACGGCGCCTTCGGCCAGAACGAGGTGGTCGGCGAGGTCACCCTGCAGATGCACAACGAATCGGCCGGCGGCAACGGTCCCTGGAATTACGCGGTCTATCGCGACATAGTGCCACCGAGTGGACCGCGCACCAGCAATGGTGGCGTAGGGACCACCACCACGCAGACCAATGGTCCGACCTTCAACGCGCGGGCGATCCTCTCCTATAACACCGCCCCTACCGGCTGCAACTTCGTCCCGCAGTTCGGCAACGTGATCAACTTCCCCATCCGGCTCGATCCGATCCGCTGAAGGGGATGCGCGGCCCGGAGGCGCGGCCCGGGGCAGGGCTCCCCTCCGGGCCGCCTCAAATTCGACCCAGAGCGACAATATCAATGGATCCTGCGTATACGTCTGGAGCTCATGCGAGGAGCTCTCTCTATCCAAAAGGAGGCTTTCCGCCATGCAACCCGCATCCACCCGCCTGCGCCGCGCCTCCGGAGTCGCGGCTGGCAAGATCTTCACGTGGGTCTTCGGTGCCCTGCTGGTCCTCATGGCCACCGCCTGGGCACAGCCGCACGAGTTGCCACCGCTCCTCGACCGGCAGCTCTTCTTCGGCGACCCCGAGATCGTCGGCGGCAAGCTCTCGCCCGACGGCAAGTTCATCGCATTCCTCAAGCCGCTCGACGGTACGCTCAACGTCTGGGTGAAGCGGACCGGCGAGCCTTTCTCGGCCGCCCGGCCCCTCACCGTCGAGACCAAGCGCCCGCTCGCCGGCTACTTCTGGAGCCAGGACGGCAAGTTCATCCTCTTCACGCAGGATCAGGGTGGCGACGAGAACTTCAACGTCTATGCCGTGGACCCGGCGGCCTCGGCTGCTGCCGGGCAGCGGGTGCCTCCCGCGCGCAACCTGACCGAGGCGAAAGGCGCCCGAGCCATCATCTACGCCGTGCCCAAGACCGATCCGGATACGATCTACGTCGGGCTGAACGATCGCGATCCAGCCTGGCACGACCTCTACAAGGTGAAGATCTCGACCGGCGAGCGGACGCTCCTGCGCAAGAACACCGAGCGGCTGACAGGCTGGATCTTCGATCGCAAGGACAATCTCCGGCTGGCGACGCGCTCCGCCGAGAACGGCGATAACGAGGTGCTGCGCGTGGACGGCGACGGGTTCAAGAAGGTCTACTCCTGCAACGTCATGGAGGCCTGCGGACCGGTGCGCTTCCACAAGGACGGCCGGCGCCTCTACATGGTGACCAACAAGGGCGACGTGAACCTCGCCCGCCTCGTGCTTTTCGACCCCGACACCGGCCGCGAAGAGCTGGTGGAAGCCGATCCCCTGAACCGGGTGGATTTCGGCTTTCCGATCTTCTCCGAGGTCACGGACGAGCTCTTCGCCACCGCCTACGTCGATGACGAGACGCGGATCTATTTCAAGGAAAAGGCCTTCGAGGACGACTACAAGCTCTTGCAGAAGCGGCTGCCCGGCAAGGAGATCTTCGTCGACTCGCGGACCAAGGACGAGCGTCTCCTCCTGGTCACCGCCGTGAGCGACACCGAGCCCGGCGAGACCTACCTCTTCGATCGCGACAGCAAGAAGTTGACGCTCCAGTACCGTATCTTCGAAAAGCTGCCGCGCGAGCATCTGGCGGCGATGAAAGCCATTCGCTACAAGTCCTCCGACGGGCTCGAGATCCCCGCCTACCTGACCTTGCCGAAAGGCGTGCCCGCCAAGAACCTGCCGCTCATCGTCCTGCCGCACGGCGGCCCCTGGGCCCGCGACACCTGGGGTCCCAACGGCCGGGTCCAGTTCTTCGCCAACCGCGGCTACGCCGTGCTGCAGCCGAACTTCCGCGCTTCGACGGGTTACGGCAAGGCATTCCTCAACGCCGGTAACCACGAGTGGGGTCAGAAGATGCAGGACGACCTCACCTGGGGCGTCAAGTATCTGGTTGCGGAAGGCATCGCCGATCCGCGGCGCGTCGGCATCCTGGGTGGCTCCTACGGCGGTTACGCCACGCTGGCGGGCCTGGCTTTCACGCCGGATCTCTATGCCGCGGGCGTCTCCATCGTCGGGCCGTCGAACCTGATCACACTGCTCGACTCGATCCCTCCTTACTGGGAACAGCTCCGCAAGCTCTTCACGGAGCGGCTGGCCGATCCCGCGACGCCGGAGGGCCGCGCACAGCTCGAACGGCAATCGCCCCTGAATTCGGCAGACAAGATGAAGGCACCGCTGCTGGTCATCCAGGGAGCAAACGATCCGCGCGTAAAGAAGGCCGAGAGCGATCAGATCGTCGTCGCCCTGCGCGAGCGGGGATTTCCCGTCGAATACATCGTCGCGCCCGACGAAGGCCACGGCTTCGTCCGGCCGGAGAACAACATGGCGGCGTTCGCCAGTGCCGAGAAGTTCCTCGCCAAACATCTCGGCGGTCGCTACCAGGAGAGCATGGCGCCCGAGGAGGCCGCGCGTCTCAAGGAGATCACCGTCGATGTGAAGACGGTCGAGTTGCCGAAGCAGTAGGAGGGGCTCGGCTCGAATGGCATGCGAAGGCGATCCTCCCTTGGACACCGCCCCGACCGGCTGCAACTTCGTCCCGCTGTTCGGCAACGTGATCAACTTCCCCATCCGGCTCGATCCGATCCGCTGAAGCGGTCCCGCGGCCCGGGGCAGGGGCTCCCCTCCGGGCCGCTTCAAATTCAAACCAGAGCGAAAACATCTAGGATAGATCCTGCGTATACGTCTGGAGCTCATGCCAGAAGCTCTCTCTATCCAAAGGAGGCTTTCCGCCATGCAACCCCCATCCACCCGCCTGCGCCGCACCTCCGGAGTCGCGGCTGGCAAGATCTTCACGTGGGTCTTCGGCGCCCTGCTGGTCCTCACGGCCGCCGCCTGGGCCCAGCCGCAGGAGTTGCCGCCGCTCCTCGACCGGCAGCTCTTCTTCGGCGACCCCGAGATCATCGGTGGTCAGCTCTCGCCCGACGGCAAGTTCATCGCCTTCCTCAAGCCCCTCGACGGCACGCGCAACGTCTGGGTCAAGCGGACCGGCGAGCCTTTCGCGGCCGCCCGGCCCCTCACCGCCGAGACCAAGCGCCCGATCGCCGGCTACTTCTGGAGCCAGGACGGCAAGTTCATCCTCTTCACGCAGGATCAGGGCGGCGACGAAAACTTCAACGTCTACGCCGTAGACCCGGCGGCCTCGCCCGCTTCCGGGCAGCGGGTGCCGGCCGCGCGCAACCTGACCGCGGCGAAAGGAGCACGGGCCATGATCTATGCCGTGCCCAAGACCGATCCGGATACGATCTACGTCGGGCTGAACGATCGCGATCCGGCCTGGCACGACCTCTACAAGGTGAAGATCTCGACCGGCGAGCGGACGCTCCTGCGCAAGAACACCGAGCGGCTGACGGGCTGGAACTTCGATCTGAAGAACAATCTCCGGCTGGCGACGCGCTCCGCCGAGAACGGCGACACCGAGGTGCTGCGCGTGGACGGCGACGGGTTCAAGAAGGTCTACTCCTGCAATGTCATGGAGACCTGCGGACCGGTGCGCTTCCACAAGGACGGCCGGCACGTCTACATGGTGACCAACAAGGGCGACGTGAACCTCGTCCGCCTCGTGCTCTTCGATCCCGACAGCGGCCACGAAGAGTTGGTGGAAGCCGATCCCCTGAACCGGGTGGATTTCGGTGTCCCGGTCTTCTCCGAGGTCACGGACGAGCTCATCGCCACCGCCTATGTCGATGACGAGACGCGGGTCTATTTCAAGGAAAAGCCCTTCGAGGCCGACTACAAGCTCTTGCAGAAGCGGTTGCCCGGCAAGGAGATCCGCATCGGCTCGCGGACGAAGGACGAGCGTCTCTTCCTGGTCGCCGCCGTGAGCGACACCGAGCCCGGCGAGACCTATCTCTTCGATCGCGACAGCAAGAAGCTGACGCTCCAGTACCGTATCCGCGAGACGCTGCCGCGCGAGCATATGGCGGCGATGAAGGCCATTCGCTACAAGTCCTCCGACGGGCTCGAGATCCCTGCCTACCTGACCTTGCCGAAAGGTGTGCCCGCCAAGAACCTGCCGCTCATCGTCCTCCCGCACGGCGGCCCCTGGGGACGCGACAACTGGGGTTACAGCGGGCTGGTGCAGTTCTTCGCCAACCGCGGCTACGCCGTGCTGCAGCCGAACTTCCGCGCTTCGACGGGTTACGGCAAGGCATTCCTCAACGCCGGCAACCACGAGTGGGGTCAGAAGATGCAGGACGATCTCACCTGGGGCGCCAAATACCTGATCGCGGAAGGCATCGCCGATCCGCAGCGCGTCGGCATCCTGGGCGGCTCCTACGGCGGTTACGCCACGCTGGCGGGCCTGGCTTTCACACCGGATGTCTATACCGCGGGCGTCTCCATCGTCGGCCCGTCGAACCTGATCACACTGCTCAACTCGATCCCGCCTTACTGGGAACAGATCCGCAAGATCTTCACGGAGCGGATGGGCGATCCCACGACGCCCGAGGGCCGTGCGCAGCTCGAACGGCAATCGCCCCTGAATTCGGCTGACAAGATCAAGGCGCCGCTGCTGGTCATCCAGGGAGCGAACGATCCGCGCGTGAACAAGGCCGAGAGCGACCAGATCGTCGTCGCCCTGCGCGACCGGGGCTTTCCCGTCGAGTACATCGTCGCGCCCGACGAAGGCCACGGCTTCGCCCGGCCGGTGAACAACCTGGCCTCGTTCGCCGCCGCCGAGAAGTTCCTCGCCAAACATCTCGGTGGGCGCTACCAGGAGAGCATGGCGCCCGAGGAGGCCGCGCGTCTCAAGGAGATCACCGTCGACGTGAAGACGGTCGAGCTGCCGAAGCGAGGCGAGAAACAGGCGGTCACGGTCCCGAAACCCGCCGTCGACCTCAAGCCGGGTACGACGAGCTACAAGGCCAGCCTCGAAATCGCTGGGCAGACGATCCCGCTGACCGTCACACGGGAGGTCAAGGAAGAAGGCGGCAAGTGGGTGATCACCGAGATCGCTAAAACACCTCAGGGTGACATGACCGACAAGACCACCTTCGAAAAAGGCACACTGATCCCCGCTGAGCGGGCTGTCCAGCAAGGCCCGGTGACGGTGAAACTGGCGTTCAAGGATGGAAAAGCGACCGGTACGATGAGCGTCAACGGCCAGGAGAAGCCCGTGTCGGCCGATCTCGGCGGAACTCTCTTTGCCGATGGCGCCGGCGCCACCCTGATTCTGGCCACGCTGCCTCTGGAAGCAGGCTACACCGCCACCTACCGCAACTTCGACATGCAGACACAGAAGGTGAAGCTGAAGCAGATGAAAGTCGCCGGCACGGAGAAAGTCACTGTCCCCGCAGGGACCTTCGACAGCACGAAGCTCGAAGTCACCTCCGCTGAAGGTGAAAACGGCAGCACGACCATCTGGGTCGATCCCACCACCCGCCAGGTGGTGAAGAGCGTGTCGGTGATCCCGCAGATGAACGGGGCGGTGCTGACGACGGAGCTGTCGCCGTAGGAACGGGAGGCGACAGGCTTGATTCTTGCTGGGATTGACATCCAGCCGTCAGGCATGGGTCTGACGGCTGGTGTCAATCACTTCTTTGAGGTCGCCCCATGCTTCCACCAGCAAGAAGAACTGCCTTCAATCTCGTCCGACGCGGTGTGCTCATCGCGACCACCATGGTTGTCGCAGGCTGCGCTTCCTCGGCGCGGCTCCCCGTCTCCGCCGGCATGGGCCCCCAGCCGGACTTGCCTCCCCCCGAGAAGGCGCCGATCCCGCTGGTGCACGTCGTTACGGCCAAAGGCTGGCCGGAAGGCGGCAAGCCGGCGGCGGCCGAGGGCACGTCAGTGGCCGCATTCGCCAAGGGATTGGACCATCCGCGATGGCTCTACGTGCTGCCGAATGGCGACGTGCTCGTGGCCGAGACCAATGCACCGGAACGGCCGGAGGACGGCAAGGGGATCAAGGGGTTTTTCTTCAAGCTGTTCCAGAAGAAGGCGGGAGGCGCCGTGCCGAGCGCCAATCGCATCACCCTGCTCCGGGATGCGGATGGAGACGGTGTCGCGGAAACGCGATCCGTGTTCCTCTCCGGGCTCTACTCGCCCTTCGGCATGGTGCTCGTGGGGAATACCCTCTACGTGGCGAACAGCGATGCCATCGTGCGGTTCCCCTACAAGGAGGGCGAGACGAAGATCACGGTACCTGGCGTCAAGGTCGTGGACCTGCCGGCCGGCCCGATCAATCATCATTGGACCAAGAACGTCATCGCCTCGGCCGACGGGTCGAAGCTCTACGTCGCTGTCGGATCCAACAGCAACGTGGCCGAGAACGGCATCGCGGCCGAGGAAGGGCGCGCGGCGATCTGGGAGGTGGACCCCGCGACCGGCAGCCACCGTGTCTTCGCCTCAGGCCTGCGCAATCCGGTGGGACTGGCCTGGGAGCCCGAGAGCGGGGACTTGTGGACGGCCGTCAACGAGCGCGACGAGCTCGGCAGCGATCTCGTGCCCGACTACATGACCGCCGTTCACGACGGCGGCTTCTACGGCTGGCCCTACAGCTACTTCGGCCAGCACGTCGATACAAGATCAAAGCCGCCCAGGCCCGATCTCGTCGCCAAGGCTCTGGTGCCCGACTACGCCCTGGGACCCCACACCGCCTCGCTCGGCCTGACCTCTTCAAAAGGGACGACCTTGCCCACCCCGTTCAGCCACGGCATGTTCGTAGGGCAGCACGGCTCCTGGAATCGCAAACCGAGGAGCGGCTATAAAGTGATCTTCGTACCCTTCACTGGCGGCACTCCCTCCGGCCAACCGATCGACGTCCTGACCGGCTTCGTCAAAGACAATGGGGACGCGATGGGGCGACCCGTGTGCGTGACGATCGACAAGCGTGGGGCTCTGCTGGTGGCGGATGACGTGGGGAATGCGATCTGGCGGGTGAGCGGGGCGACGGGTGGGGTGAAGACGGCCGCGAGTGAGGCTTCTCGGAGCCCGCGATGAAGGGGCTCCCTCGGCTCGGATATCACTCCCCCCAATCCCAAGTATCCAGCTCTCGCCACGAGAGGATCTTCCCTTGGCTGCGCTCCTGCGATTCGGCGCCGCCGTAGACGACGACTCGTTCGGCGATGCGGAGCGCCGGTTGGTTGGCCAGGGTCTCGGCGAAACGTTCGAAGGCGGCGAAGTGCTGGCCGGACGGGGTCTGGCCGGACTTGGCCTCCACCAGCACGAGATCGGCTCCCTTCTCCAGGATCAGGTCGATCTCCAGGCCGTTGCGGTCGCGATAGAAGGAGAGCCGCGGCCGGCGGCCACGATGGAGATGAGCTTTGGCGATTTCGGACACGACCCAGGTCTCGAAGAGGGCTCCCCTCAGGGGGTGCGTTTCGAGCTGGCCAGGGCTCTCGATATTGAGCAGGCTCGCCGCCAGCCCGGTGTCGTAGAAGTAGAGCTTGGGCGCCTTGATGAGACGTTTGCCGAGATTGGCAAAAAACGGCGGCAGGCGGAAGGCGATGTAGCTCGCCTCCAGTACGGAAAGCCACGATCTTGCCGTGGGCTGGGAGATGCCGCAGTCGCTGGCCAGCGAGGAGAGGTTGAGGATCTGCCCGGTACGGCTGGCGCAGAGACGGAGGAAGATCTGGAAGAGCAGAAGGTCGCCAACCTGAACGAGTTGGCGGACGTCGCGCTCGACATAGGTGGCCACGTAGTCGGCGAGCCATTCGTGAGCGGGCAGGCGCCGCTCGTAGATTCGTGGATAACCACCCTGCCACAGCAGCGTGTCGAGGTCTTCCGGCGGATCGAGAAACCGGCGGATCTCTTCCAAGGAGAGCGGCAGCAGCTCCGTCAAGGTGGTGCGGCCGGCCAGGGACTGGGTCACGGCGCCGACCAGCGCCAGGTTCTGGGAGCCCGTGAGCAGGAACCGTCCGGGCCGGGGGTCCTCGTCCACCATCCCCTGAAGATAGGAGAAGACGTGTGGCACCCGCTGCACCTCGTCGATGATGGCGCCGTCGCGGTAACGGGCGAAAAAAGCGACAGGGTCCTCCTGGGCGAACTCCCGCTGCGCCGGGTTCTCCAGGGACACGTAGGGCCGGTCCGGAAAGGCCATGCGGCTCAGGGTCGTCTTGCCCGACTGGCGAGGACCGGTCAGGGTGAGGACAGGATAACGCGTCGCCAGGTCGAGGAGACGAGGCTGGAGGAGCCGCTCGATCACGAAGGCAGCATAGCAGAACGGGCAGATTCAAAGTTCGATCTTCAATCTGCCGAGCTCAGTTTGCGTACCCCAACGCCCGCAGGGCCCGCTCGTTCTCGGCGTTGACTTCCTCTTCCTCTCCGGTAGCGCGGGCGCGGCGCATCCAGGCGACGAGCTCCTTGCGGAGGCGGCGGACGTCTTCCGGACGGGCGGCGGCGAGGTTTCGGGTCTCCAGAGGGTCTTCCAGGAGGTTGTAGAGCTCGAAGCCGCCGGTCGGGGAATTGGCGGCGCGGGAGCGCTTGCCTCCGGAGTTGAAGACCAGCTTCCAGGTGGATTCCTGGACGCTGTGGTAGAGGTTCGGCCGGCGACCGGCTTCGGAGAAAGCGAGGCGGAGGGAATCATCCTCCTTCGGCGGAGGCTGGCCGTCCCGCAGCAGGGGCCAGAGGCTGTGGCCTTCGAGCCCCTCGACCTCGCGGTCGGGGGCGATCAGGTCCTTGAGGGTGGGATAGAGGTCCACCAGCTCGACGGGCCGGTCGATCCGGCGGCCGGCGGGCAGGCCGTCCATGAGGAAGACGAGCGGCACGTGGGCCGTGGTGTTGTAGGGCAGCGGCCCGTGCTCGAACCAGGAGTCGTGCTCACCCAGCTCTTCGCCGTGGTCGGCGGTGAAGATCACCAGGCTGTCTTCCAGGAGGCCCAGGGAGCGCATCTCGTCCAGCAGCTTCTGGATGTAGGTATCGGCCAGCCGGACGTTGGCGTCGTATTGGGACACGTAGTACTTGAGGTCGGTGCGGCCGTCGAGCGTATAGCCCTTGGCGATCCGGTCGGGGATGGTCCGGTCCCCCTGGAAGAGGGGATCGCCTTCGAACGGGTTCTTCTCGCCCGCGGGGAGCCTGTAGGGCGCGTGGGTGTCCGAGTAATGGACCCAGACAAAGAGCTTGTCGGCCTTGGCGTATTTGCGCAGCAGGGGCACGGCCGTCTCGTGGACCTTGGGCGCGCTCGCCAGGGGCCGGAAGAGCTTGGGATCGTCCGGAAACTCGCCACCTCCCCAGGTCTCGGCGAACTCGTCGAAGCCGGAGCTCCAGCCGAAGTGGGCGCCCACCACGGCGTTCGACACCACGCCCACGGTGGTGTAGCCGCTCTCCTTGAACAGCTCGGGCAGGGTCAGGTACTTGTCGGGAATCCGCACGGCCGCCTTGTGGGTGATGCCCGTGGTGTGCGGGTAGAGGCCGGTGAACATGGAGGCAAAGGAGCTCCCCGTCTTCGGCCACTGGCAGATTGCGCGATCGAAGGTCACTCCCCGCGCCGCGGCCTGCTCGAGGTTCGGCGAGGTGGCGCGGCCGTAGCCGTAGAGGCTCATGTGGTCGGCCCGCAGGGTGTCGACCGTGATCAGGAAGATGTGCCGGGGAACGTGGAGGCCGGCGGCGGTGTGGCCGGACTTTTCTCCTCGGCAGGAAGCAAGGACGAAAAGGACTACAAGGACAGCAGGGACTGCAAGGACGAGACAGATTTTTCTTGCGTGACGGAAGGGAATCATGAGGGGATCGGAGCTGCCTGAGGGAGGAGATGGTACTACAGGCGGCGGCGCCTCATCTCCTCACCTCCCGATCCACCCCACGGACGAACAGGTAGAGGCCGAAGCAGGCGAGCATCAGAGCACCGGAGAGGAGGGCGGCGGGTAGCACGCCTTCGCGGTGACCGGCGAGGAAGGCTTCCAGGGTGGCGGTGAGCAGCCACATCTGGACGATGAGGAGGATGGCGATCAGGGCCAGGGCGCCGTCGATGGCGGTCAGGCCCCGGCGCCGGGGTGGATGCTCGACATCTTGATTCATGGCTCGGTGGCCTCCGTCTGGAGATCGACGCCGGTGGCGACGAGCTGGTCTCCCCGGCGTTCGAGGACGATCCGGGGGAGCGGTCTCTGGGGCGGCCCCTGGAGCACCCGGCCGTCGCGCGCCGAGAAGAATCCCTGGTGGCAGGGGCACTCCAGGCGGCCGTGCTCGTGGGCATAGTAGACGGCGCAGGAGAGGTGGGTGCACTTCTGGCTGTAGGCCGCCAATTCCGTCTCCGAGGTGCGGATCAGGATGCAGGGATCGTTCTCCTCGGGATAGTGGAAGAGCCGGACGCCTCCCACGGGGATCTCATCGACTTTGGCCACGGGCCGCACGGGCCAGGCCGGCTGGCCCGTGAGCCAGCGCTTGAGGAGGATCCAGAGGTTGCCCACGAACATGCCGGCGCTCGTCAGCACCAGGAATTTGGCGAACTGGCGGCGGTTGACGTAACGCTCGTCAGCCGCGAAGATCGACACCTCTTCGCGCCAGAGCGGATCTTTCTGAGCTTTCACGGGTCCATGGCTCAGGCCTCCTCGGGCTCCCACATGAAATCGACGATGTCCACCGTGAGGACCGGCTCCCCCGCCGGCAGCATCATGTAGACCTTGGTGGTGACGGTCTGGTTGCCGAAGTGGAAGACGTTGCTGGGCTTCTCCCGCCGCTCGCGGGCGATCGTCTCGGGCGGCACGTAGGCCAGCGCCTGGCTGGGGCAGACCGTGGCGCACATGGGCCGCTTGCCCACGGAGGTGCGGTCGTAGCACATGTCGCACTTCATCATCAGCTCGAGCTTCGACATCATCTTGGGGATGCCGAACGGGCAGGCCAGCACGCAGTTGGAGCAGGCGATGCAGCGCGGCTTGAGCGCCGACTGCACGACGCCGTCCTCGCTTTTCTTGATGGCGTCGGCCGGACAGACCTCGGCGCAGGTCGGGTCGTCGCAGTGCATGCAGACCGTCGGCACGGTGGCGATGGTGCTGGCGGCGGTCGATGATAGTCGACGGTGGATCATCGACACGCCCTTGTGGGTGTCGCACTCGGCGCAGGCGTTGACGCAGGCCTGGCAGCCGATGCAGCGCGTCGGGGTCGATGTAGAACTCGTAGCCGAACATCAGGCCCCTCCTCCGAGGATGGTCAGCCCTTGGCCCGGCAGCTCCTTCGCCCAGTCCGGCGGTCCGGCGGCCTTGGTCAGCCTGCAGGCCGAGACCTTGAACTCGGGGATCTTGCTCCGCGGATCGAGCGTGCGATGGGTCAGGCGGTTGGCGCTCCGGCCGCCGGGCCAGTGGTAGGCGATGAAGACCGTGTCCGGCCGGATGGTCCGCACCACTTGGGCCGGCAGGGTGATC
>CAVQIV010000008.1:0-640645 GCA_963712665.1 Thermoanaerobaculaceae bacterium
ATCAATTGCTACACGAAGGGCTTGCCCCCGGTGACCTCGGACATCTTCGACTGCATCGCGGCGATGGCGTTGAACAGGGGCGCCGACGTCCGCCAGTTCCAGCGCAGGCGCATCACCCGCTGCCAGGGCCAAAAGAAGCGGCGGCCGAGGTAGAACCGCGCATCGGCGAGATCGATGCCGTTGGCGAACCAGGGCATGACGCGCTTGAGCGGGTCGTCGTGCCGCAGATCCTCCTCCAGCGCCTTGAGGACCAGGCGCACCAGCGGGTTGGGGTGCTTGCGCGCCAGAGTGGCCTGGACCCAGTTCTCGAGCACCGGGGGCATGCCGCCGTCCTCCATGGTAATTTGGCCCTCGAACGTGCCGTCCAGGAGGTCGACGGCGGAGCTGATGGTGGGGCCCACCGTCGGGTACAGATCGCGTTTTTCGTAGAAGGCCGGCGTGAGGAAGTCGCCGTTGGACGACCAGTGGTCGCCCAGGGTGGAGCTGATCTTGGGCAGGGTCCGGTACTGGTCGCGGCAGCGCAGCAGCAGCTCCGTCGAGCCGATGGACCCCGCGGCGACGATCACCCGGTCGGCGGTCTCGTTGCCCGGCACCAGCTCCGAGCCCTTGATCTGATCGAAACGGACGCAGTAGCCGCCGCTCACCGGCTCGATGACGCGCACCAGGTGCAGCGGCCGGATCTCGACCCCGTTCTGCTCGGCCAGCGCCAGGTAGTTGAGGTCGAGGGTGTTCTTCGCCTGCACGTCGCAACCGAGGTCGCAGTTGGCCAGGAAGACGCAGGTCCCCTGCCGCTTGCCGAACTTGTCGGCGCGAACTTGGAGCTTTGATGGTCGGGAAGGTCTGCGGGTTGTTGAAGTCGACCTTCAGGTCGGGGTCGAAGTTGATCGCCAGGGGCACGTTACTGAACCGGTCGCCGTAGCCCAGCCGGTCGGCCGCTTCGCGCAGGACCTCGCCCCGCGGCGTGCGCTGATCCGCCGGAATCGTCTCGATGCTCAGCATGCCCCCGACCTCGCGTAGTAGGGCTCGAGCTCCGCGAGGTTGATCTCGGGCGGCCAGCGCTTGTCCTCGAAGACGAACGCCGCGCCTTGAGCGAGACGTTGGCGTAGACGAGCGACCCGCCGCCCACGCCGGCGCCGGCCACGACAAACATACGGCCGAAGTCGCGGACCTCGAGCCAGCCGTTGAACCGCGCGGCATGGTTGTCATCGTAGATCCAGGGGTCGGTGGGGAGCCGCGGATAGTCTTCGGGCTCCCAACGCCGGCCCCGCTCGAGGACCAGCACGCGCTGGCCCGCCTGGGCCAGCCGGCAGGCCATCACCGATCCTCCGAATCCACTCCCGATGACAATCGTGTCGAATCGACCCATTCGCGTCTCCCTCCCTACAGAGCGACGGCCGGCTTGAAGAACGTGAAAGTCACTGTAACATGCGAAAACCGGGTGTGTCCAGCGCGTGGGCGACCCGCGGGCTGCTCAGACCTTCAGCCCGTAGCGCTCCATCTTGATGGCCAGGCCGTTGCGCGAGAGGCCCAGCAGCCGCGCCGCCTGGGACTTGTTGCCCTTGGTGCGGCGCAGGGCCTCGCGGATGGCGCTCTGCTCGGTGCCGCTCGACCAGGCGCTCGAGCTGGAGGTCCGAGGCGGCGTCGACCCGGGTGGTGGCCAGCGAGGGCCGTTCCGCACCTGGTCGGGCAGCAGGTTGACGTCGACCGGTCGCCGGGCGGGGCCATGTAGACGAGCTGCCGGGCGATGTTCTCGAGCTCCGCCAGGTTGCCCGGATAGTCGTAGCTCGAGCAGGGCCGACATCGCCTTGACCGTGATCCCCGCCATGCGCTTGCCGGTCTCGTGGCAGAACCGGTTGACGTAGGACTGGATCAGGAGCGGCAGGTCCTCCCGCCGCTCGCGCAGCGGCGGCACGTCGATCATGAACTGCGACAGCCGGTAGGCGAGGTCGACGCGGAAGAGGTCGCGGGCGACGACCGAGTCGAGCGGCTCGCGGCTCCCCACCACCAGGCGGACGTCGACCTGGTGCGACTCGGTGCTGCCCGCGGGCTCCACCTCGCCCGAGCGCAGGAAGCGGACCAGCCGCGCCTGGAGCTCCATGGGGAGCTGCTCGATCTCGTCGAGGAACAGGGTGCCGCCGTGGGCGAGCAGGAGCTTGCCCTCGCGCCGCACCGGCCCCCCCTTGCCCGGCACCTCGGCGCCGAAGAGGTCGGCCTCGATCTGCCGCGGCCGGGCGCCGCCGCAACTCGCGACGACGAACGGCCCGTGGCGCCGCGGCCCGGAGAGGTGGAGCGAGCGGGCCAGCAGCTCCTTGCCCACCCCCGGCTCGCCCGAGAGCAGCACGTGGACCGGGGGATCGACCGCGGCCCGGAGCTGCTCGACCACCGTGCTTCATGGCCAGCGACTCGCCCACCACCAGGGTGGGATCGAGCGCAGGTCCTGCTGCCCCGGGTGGCCCGGCAGGATCGGCTCGTACCAGCCGACGTGGTGCACCAGCCCCAGCACCAGGAGATGGCCGAGAGCGCTGAAGCCCGCCCCGGCGACCATCCGAGCACGTCGGGACGGAAGCGGGGAAAGGCAGCGACCAGCGTATAGCTGCGGTCCATGGCGCCGAAGGTGAGATAGAAGATCCAGGCGGGCAGGCCGGCCAGCTCGCCGTCGAAGCAGCCCGGTCCCGGTGCCGGCGCGGGTCGGTCCCGCGCCGACGGCAGGATCTGCTCGAGGAGCGCCTCGCCGCTCGCCAGCCAGGACTCGATCGGTGGCCACCACCAACTTGAGCCCGGCGTTCTCCTGATCGCCCACGAGGAGGAACAGGGCGCCGCCGCCGAAATCCGCAGCACCTCCTGACCAGCGCCTCGGAGGTGGTGCGGCTCTCGGCGTCGGCCAGCACCCACTCGGCTGATGCGGTCAGGTGCTAGGATCATGAGCTCCGGAGTGATGCGCGGCGGCCCGAGCGCTTCTCCACGGGCGGCGCGGTCGGCGGCTCCTCCGGCCCGGGGACCACGTCCTCGACCAGCAGGGTGACGCCGCCGAGGCGGATCTCGTCCAGCACTTCGAGCGACGCCTCCTTGACCTTGCGGCCGCTCACCAGGAGGCCGCGGCGGCTGCCCAGGTCCTCGATCTGCAGCTCGTTGCCGTCGTAGCGCAGGCGGGCGTGCCGCTGCGCCACGCCGGTGTAGGGGAGGTAGATGTCGCACTCCGGCTGGCTGCCGATGATCATCTCATGCGATGGACCGGGAAGCGCCGGACACCGTCCGGAGCGTAGGCGACGAGTCTCAACATCAGGTCAGCCAGTGTATCCCACAAGCACAGAGGGCGGTGCAGCTCAGTCTCCGGCCCTTTCTTTGCTATCCTCCGGCGCCGTGAACGACCTCTTCCTCCGCGCCTGCCGTGGTGAGGCCACGGACGACGCCCGGTCTGGATCATGCGCCAGGCCGGCCGCTACCTGCCCGAGTACCGGGCCGTCCGCGCAGAAGGTCGACTTCCTCACTCTGTGCAAGACCCCCGAGCTGGCCGCCGAGGTGACGATCCAGCCGGTGCGACATCCTCGGGGTCGACGCCGCCATCCTCTTCGCCGACATCCTGCTGCCGCTCGAAGCCATGGGCGCCGAGCTGCGTTCGCAAGGGGGACGGCCCAGCTTCCCCGCCGGTGCGCACCCGCGAGGACGTCGCCCGCCTGCGCAGCCCCGACGTGGACGAGACGCTGGGCTACGTCTTCGCCGCCCTGCGCCTGGTGCGCCGCGAGCTCGCCGGCCGGGTGCCGGTGATCGGCTTCGGCGGCACGCCCTGGACGCTCGCCGCCTACCTGGTCGAAGGCGGCGGCTCGAAGCACTTCGCGCACCTCCTGGCCTGGAGCTACGGCGATCCCGAGGGGCTCGCCCTCCTCCTCGACCGCATCGCCGACACCTCGATCGCCTACCTCGCAGGGTCAGATCGCCGCCGGCGCCCAGGCCCTCCAGCTCTTCGACACCTGGGGAGGACTGCTCGATCGCGGAACGCTGGCGCGCCCTGGCCCTGCCTCCCCTGCGCAAGATCGTCGACGCCCTGCAGGGAAAAGTGCCGCTCATCTACTACATCAACGGCGGCGCGCACCTCCTCGCCGCCCTGGCCGAGCTGCCGGTCGACGTGCTGTCGGTGGACTGGCGGGTGCCGCTCTCGAAGGTGCGGCAGGCGATCGGCGGCCGGGACCCAAGGTCCTCCAGGGCAACCTCGACCCCGCGGCCCTCCTCGCCCCGATCCCCGAGATCGAGCGCCGCACGGCCGAGCTTCTCCAAGACGGCAGCGGCGGTCCGCACATCGTCAACCTCGGCCACGGCATCCTGCCGAAGACCCCGGTCGAGAACGCGAAGGCGTTCGTGGAGGCTGTCAAGCGGTTATCGGCCTCTTGAGAGGCGATATTTGACGGCGGTCGCAGAGCTCCCCCGCCCCAAGACCCTCACCCCTGCCCCTCTCCCGACCACCCCATCGCCCTCCCCGGGAGAGGGGTCCCGGCTGGAGCGTTCTGGCTGTTCGTCCCTGCTGTCCTTTATGTCCCTTTCTTGCTGTTCTCCCTCTTCTCCCGGTGAGGGGGGTGGGAGGAGGCGGGAGAAGAGGGCCGGGGGTGATGAGGGTCTTGGGCGGGGGCCCGACCCGATCCGGGAAACACCGGACCCGCGGCGTGGCGCATGGGCGCCGTGAATTGCGCCATCGCGACCCAGGTCTGCATCGCGGGACCCGCGCCGTGCGTCCCGGGGACCTCGGATTCTGTCGCCGGCTCCATGGATTGCGCCGTCCGACCCGCGGGTCAAGTCGCAGGACCCTTGGGTCAAGTCATCGGCCCAAGGGTCGCGTCACCGGACCCACGTTCTAGCCTGTAGAACCTGTCTGACAGCTCGTCCGCGCCTGTGGGGCGATGGACAACGCGCCGATCGCCGGGGACGGCGCGTGCTCTTCATCTTTAGGCGCCAGGTGTATAGCAAAAGCAGATGAGAACCTCGCTAGTGTGCTCGTCAAAGCCGTTGGGACAGGAGCCGGTGTACTGATGCCCAGGTGGCAAGCAGGAGTTCTTGGTGCGGCAGACCTCCCCATCCTTCCTCCACTCGTCGTAAATCCCGTAGTACCAGCAGGTGCTCGGCGTGGGCTCCGGAGGCGTCAGGCCCAGGGGGTTGAGGTCGGGCGGCGGCGCTGCCAGGGACATGGCGGGAGCGCTGCTCATCCCGGGCGGCTGGTCGGCGCTCATCGGTGCCCCCTGCGCGAGGGCGAAACCAGCGAAGACCAGGACCAGCGTCAGGGTCAACAGGACGATTCGGGCGTGGCGGAGCGTACAGATCGTCATCTCAGTCACTCCTTTCCGTTGAGAGCTCACTCAGAGGGAGATCCCTGAGCGCTCTCCAAGATTAGAGGTGTGTCAATTCGTCGGAGTGTGACAGTCGCGAAGCCTCAGTGGTGCTTCGAGCTCCCCGGATTCTTCTTCGCCTTCTCCGCGCTGTCGTGGATGGTAGCGATCCAGCCCTTGGTGTCGATGAAGGAGCTCCAGCTCTTCCATTCGTCGGGGAGGCCGGCGGCCTGGAGTTGCTCCAGGGTCTTGCCCGCGCCATGCCCTTGTGCACGATGGCCGTGGTCTCCTTCAACATGCGCTGGAAGGTCTTCAAGCCCGCGACGTCGGAGAGCGGGCCGTGGCCGGGGATGATCTTGGCGTCGGCCGGCACTCGGGCATCACCTTGTCGACCGCGGCCATCAGCCCCTCGACGCTGCCGCCGCTCTCCAGGTCGACGAAGGGGAATAGGCCGTTGAAGAAGTCGTCGCCCATGTGCACCACGTTCGACTTGGTGAAGAAGATGATGCTGTCGCCGTCCGTGTGGCTGTTGGGGAGTGGATCACCTTGATCTCCTCGCCGTTGAAGTGGACGGAGACGGCGTCCGTCGAAGGTGACGACCGGCAGGCCGGCCGCCGCCAGGGCCGGTCTTGTTGCCGAGCACCACGGAGCCGGACTCCAGGCGCTTCCTCACGTTCTCGTGGGCGATGATGGTGGACTCGGGGCCGAATCGGCGTTGCCCCCCGTGTGGTCGCCGTGGAAGTGGGTGTTGAGCACGAACCGAAGCTTGCCGGGCCGGTTGATGCCCTTGAGGGCCGCCCGGATCTTTTCGGCCAGCGGGGCGAACTGGTCGTCCACGATCAGCACGCCGTCCGGGCCGGCCGACACGCCGATGTTGCCGCCCGCCCCTTGCAGCATGTAGATGTTGCCGGAGACCGGGATCACCTTCATCTCCACCTTCGAGAAGTCCCGGTCCTGGGCCATCATCGGCATCGCAGCCATCACCAGCACCAGTCCGGCGAGGAGCCGGACGCACGTCGCTCTCGTCATGGGAATTCCTCCTGGGATCGATCGATCAGAAACCGCGCGGGGACTCTAACACGACTCGGCCTAGCCGCCGCCGGCGATGCGCAGCACCTGGCTGGCCAGGCGCCCCAGGAGCTCGCCCACGGCCGGGAACTGGGTGGCGATGAGGCCCAGCACGGGGATGCCCACGTAGGTGAAGAGCTTGGAGAAGAAGGTGCGGTCGAAGGTGACCTTGCCCGGGGTGGTGTCGCCGATGCGACTCAAGGTGGCGTTGCGGTCCATCTGGACGAAGACCAGGAGCGTCAGGCCCACGGCCCCGGCCAGCGGCAGCCCCAGGGCCAGGTTGACGAAGTGCCGGGGCTGGAAGGCGTAGAGGGTGACGGCCACCAGGGCCAGCAGGCTGGAGATCAGGGCGCCCAGGAGGCAGGCCCGCATGTGGGCGAAAACGTAGCGCAGCCAGGCCGCCACCCGCAGGGCGAGGAACTGCCGCGCCTCGGCATCGTCGAGGTGCTGCCGCAGGTCGAGGCAGGCCTGGCGGAAGACCTCCTCCAGCCGGTTGCGGGCCGCGATCTCCCGGGGCGATCCCGCCTCCGTCTCGCCGGCGAAGATCTCCTTCAACGTCTCTTCCAGGACCTCCGGCCCGCCGGGGATCGTCACCTTGCCGGTGGCGATCAGGCTCCGCAGGCGCCGCACCGAGAGGGTGGGCGTCTTGAACGGCGGGAGCTGCAGGCCGAAGGATTGGATGGGCCGCCAGCTCAGGTCCTTGGCCACGACCTGGAAGGCCTCCGCCACCTCGGGCGCGGCGTTGTCCAGCCGGCGCAGGACGTGGAGGGTCCCCGCCCACAGCCGGAAGAAGCGGTAGAAGGAGAGGGCGGCGAGGGCCACGGCCAGCACCAGGACGACCATGAACAGCCGGCCGTAGCCATGGGTCTCCGCCACCGGCTGGATCGTGGACCACAAGAGCAAAGCCGGGGGCAGGAAGGCCACGGCCGGCAGCACCCAGAGCCGGCGGTCGGCCGGGACGGTGCGGATCAGCAGGTCGCGGATCTCCCTGAGGACGGTCTCCAATCCCGAGACCGCGGGATCGCCGAGCGCCTCCAGCGGGCAATCGGTGGCCTGCCGGGCCATCAGCCGCCGCCGCGTCAGCTCGCAGAGCACCCAGGCGTAGACCGCGGCGCCGAGAGCGGCGAGGGAGACGAGCGGCGACAGGCCCGAGGAGAACGCCCGCGCCCGCAGATGGAACAGCACGACCTGCCCCCCAGGCATGCACAGCCAGCGCAACACCACCGCCAACGCGGCCAGCACCGCGAAGCCGCCCAGGACCCAGGCCGTTGCCCGCAACTTCGTCAGCACCGGATGCGCCGCCCGCGTCGCTGCGGCCACCAGCAGGCCGTAGGCCGCGCCCAGGGCCACGAGATAGAGGAGCTGCGGGGGATCCCAGCTCACCAGCCAGCGCTGGAGGGAGAGGCCGCGGCTCCACACCGGGATGCTCCCCACGGCCAGCAGCACCCCGGCGGCGAGGGCGAGGAGCACCGTCCCCATCACCAGCAGCCGCCGGTTGCCCGGAGTGGGGTCGAGCGGCGAGCCCGGCACGGGCTGGAGCAGCGCCACCTGGCGCAGCCGCCAGGCGAAGACCGAGAGCAGGATGGCCACCAGCAGGATCTGGAGGTCGTCCTTGCTGGCGAAGCCGTTCCCCTCGGCCCGCGGGCGCCAGAGCGCGGTCCGCCTCTTCGCCGGGGGCCTCGCCGGAACGGACGCCTGGCACAGGCGGGCCTTCCCCGCCGGCGCCTGGAGGCGGGCGATAGGCCACAGCGAGCCGTTGCCCACGGCCGTGATCCAGGCCTGCGGCGGCGCCACGGGGGCCTCTCCCAGGAGGTAGCGCACGGCCTCGTACACCCCCTGTTGGAGCTCGCTGGTGAACTGCCGCCGCTCCCGCGTCCCCGAAGGTGCCAGGGAGACCGGCAGGCCGGGAGCCCCCTCGGTGAAGAGGGGCGAGCTGGAGAAGACCAGCATGCCGTCCATGGTCTGCACATACTGGGGATGGGCATAGAGGAGGTTGTTGTCGAAGGTGAAGAGCAGGGCGTCGGGCGCCAGCTCGTGCACCTTCTCGACCAGGAACAGCTTGTCCTTGACGTCCGTCGCCAGGATGCCGACGTAGCGGATGCCCTCCCGCGAGACGGTCTGCAGCAGGTTCGCCAGCATGAGCTCGTTGCCGTGCACGGTGAGCGGGCTGTAGGCGGGGACGACGTCGGCCGGCCGCTCGGAGTCGACGAGCGCCAGCTTCAAAGCCTTCTGGCTGGTGGGCAGGGGGGGTTCATCGCCGGGCTTCGCAGCCTTCTCCTGGGCCGCCTTCTCCTGCTCGGCGGCGTTGCGCAGCTCGGAGATGTGGCTGGGGAAGGGCACGATCACCATCCGCTCGTCGGAAGTCGCCTTGCGCTCGGAGCTCTCCGCGTCCAGCAGGCTGCGACCGTAGGCCGTGTCCGCCTCGGTGAGCAGGGCGACCCGCCGCAGGTCCCAGCCCATGTCGTCGCGCAGGAAACCGAGGATCCGCTCGTGCAGCTCGTCGTCGGGCAGCACGGTGCGGCAGAAGTCCACCCCCGCCTCGGCGAAGGCGTCCTCGAGGCCGCTCGCCGTGGCACTGCCGGTGGCGGCATGGAAGCGCAGGGACAGCCGCCGCTGGTGCTCCTTCTCCTGCGCCTGCCAGGCGAGCAGGGCCAGGCGCAGGGATTCGACCGAGCCCGAGTACGTGGGACCCAGCAGGGCCACCGTGGGATCGGAGAGGGCCACGCCCTGGAGGTCGGCGACCAGGTCGAGGGTCTCGCGGAACGCGGCTTTCTGGATCCCCGCCTTGGGCGTCTCCCCCACCAGGAAGACGAGGACGAGGCGGCGGTTGCCATCGTCCGCCAGCGGCCCGCGGAAGAGGAGGAGGCCCGGCCGATCCTGGGGAGCGGCCTCCCGCTTGGCCGCGTCTCCCGACCACGGCAGCCAGGCGCGGTCCAGGAGGTAGTCGGACTGGGCGAAGCCGCGCTGCACGGCCTCCAGCGCCTGGTCCAGCCGCGGGTCCGGAGGCACCGGCACCAGGGCCATGAAGAAGCGCAGATCGTAGTGCCCTGTCCGCGCCGCCTGCGCCACGTCGGCCACCACCTTCTCGCGGGTCTCCCCGGCCGGCAGGCCGAAGAACTCGCTCAGCACCCGCACGGGCTCGCACCAGGGGGGCGGCGGCGCGCCGCCCGTCCCTTTGCAGGGCGAAGCCTCGACTGCCGGGGCCGCGGGAGGGGTCGTGGCGGGAGCGGCCGGCGCCGGCTTGTCCGGAGTCACCGCGAGCCGCGCCGCCGGCACGCCGACCAGCAGACCGACCAGCAGCACGAGCCAGGGAGGAACGTTCTTCATCGCAAAGTCAGGCGAGCGATCTGGAGAGAAGGTTACCAGATGCTAAGAGTCGGGGATCCGACGGATCGGTGCGCACAGCGCACCCTACTCGTACCGCAGCGCTTCGATCGGATCGAGCGACGCCGCCCGCGAGGCGGGGTAGATCCCCGAGGCGAGGCCCACGGTCATGGCGACGCCGGTCGACAGGAGGATCGAGGAGGTGGTGACGATCGTCTCCCAGCCCGCGACCGCCGCCACGCCGCGGGCGAGAGCGAGCCCGGCCATGATGCCGGCGAGACCGCCGATCAGGCTGATGGCGAACGACTCGACGATGAACTGGAAGCGGATGTCGCCGGCTGCGCGCGCCCACGGCGCGGCGGACGCCGATCTCGCGCGTCCGTTCGAGCACCGTGGCCAGCATGATGTTCATGATGCCGATGCCGCCCACCAGGAGCGAGATGCCGGCGATGGCTCCCATCACCATGTTGAACAGCCGCTGGGTGCGCCGGCTCTCGGCCAGCAGGGCCTCGGGCACCACCAGCTCGTAGTCGTCGGCGCCGGCGTGCAGGCGGTCCAGGAGCTCGCGGATGAGCCCGGAGGTCTCCTGGCCGCTCGCGCCGTCCTTCAGGCGCACGACGATCTCGTCGAGGGGCGAGGCCAGGACCGGATGCTCGAACTTGCGCTCGGCGGTCGAGACCGGCAGGTAGATCTCGCGCGCCGTGGTGCCGGCCGCCACCGCCTCTCCGGCCGGCCGCTGCCCGGTCGCCTCCGGCCCCTCCGGCCGACGGCGCGCCGTCGTCCGCCAGCACGCCCACCACCTCCAGCCAGACGTCGTTGACCTTCACGAGCTGGCCCACGGCCGGCCCGTAGCCGAAGAGGTCGCGGCGCACGGCCGGTCCGACGACGCACACCTGGGCGTGGCGGGCCTCGTCGATCTCGTCGAGGAAGCGCCCCTCGGCCACGCTCAGGTGGGCCAGGTCGCGGTGGCTGGCGCCCACGCCGTAGACCGCGGCGCCGTCGCTCTTGCCGGTGGCGGAGAGCACCTTGTAGGGATCGATGCGGATGCGGGGCGCCACCATCTCGACTCCGGGCACGGCCTCGGCGATGGCCGCCGCGTCGCGCGAGGAGACGCCCAGCGACTTCTGGCGGATCTCCTGCAGCTCGTCGTCCTTGAAGCTCTTGGCGCGCACCAGGACGTTGCGCAGGCCCAGCCGCTCGATCGAGGCCAAAGCCTGGCGCTGGGCCCCGGCGCCGATCGACATCATGGCGATGACGGCGCCGACGCCGAAGATCATGCCCAGCATGGTCAGGGCCGAGCGCAGCTTGTGCGCCGCGAGGTTGTCCAGCGCCGAACGGAGGGCTTCCTGGGGAGTCATCGGATGGTGATCATCACGCCGCCCCGGCGCACCGGGGCCGGGGGCGGCGCGTTCTGGGTCTTCTTGGGCGGCGGCGCTCCCGCCGGGCGGGTGGGATCGCGCATGCGCCAGCACGTCCCCGGTCTTGATGCCCGACGCGATCACCACCCGGCCGAGGCTCGACGGCCCCAGCTTGACCTCCACCGGTGCGAACCCGCGGTCACCGCGGTCGCCCCGGCGGTAGACCACGGAGCGGCCCTCGCGGTCGAAGAGGGCCTGGCGCGGCACCAGCAGGGCGCCCTTGACCTCCTCCAGGAAGAGCGTCGACTGCACCCGCTGCCCGGGCTTCATCACCCGCGGATCGGTGCGGTCGAGCGCCAGGGTGACGGCGAAGTACTGCACGGGCGAGCCCGGGATGCGCGGCTTGGCCAGGGAATCGACGCGCGAGATCTTCGCCGGCCAGGAGACTCCCGGGGCGGATTCGACCGTCACCGTGGCCGGCCGGCCGGGCTTCAAGCCGCCGGCGTCCGCCTCCAGCACGAAGACCTCGGCCTGCATCTGCGACGAGGTCGGGGATCTCGGCCAGCGGCTGGCCGTTCCACACGCTGTCGCCCACCCGGGTGGTGTCGCCCCGCCAGTTGCGCTTGAGGATGAGGACGCCGTCGTGGGGCGCCGTCACCGTCAGCGCCTGGAGGGCGGCGCGGGCCTGGCTGATCTTGGCGTCGGCCTGGCGGATCTTGATCTGCAGCAGGGCGGCCTCGGTGCCCGAGAGCTTCTCGCGCGTCTGCCGGGTGGACCGGGCGTGCTCCTCCCGCTCCTGGGCGAGCCCCTGGTCGATCTCCGACTCGATGATGTCGGCGCGGGAGAAGAGCTGCGCGTCCTTCTTCTGGAACTGCTTGGCGTCTTCGAGCTCGAGGCGGGCCAAGGCCGCGTCGCGCTCCAGCTTGCGCAGCTCGGCCGAGCCCTCGATGCGGTTCTTCTCCAGGGTCAGGCGGGCCTCCTTGAGCTCGTCCTCGGCGTCGATGAGCCGCTTCTCGATGGCGCTGGGATCGAAGCGGATGACCACGTCGCCCTGCTTGATCCGCGAGCCGTCCTGGGCGACCCAGCCGATGCGGAACGGGCCGGGCACGCCCATGGGCACTGCGACCGGCGTGGCCTTCACGGCCTCCAGGGTCCCGGGAGCGGGCACCCGGCGCTGGAAGTCCTGGGGAGCCACGCGCAGCACGGGCACGTCCCCGGCGCCGCCCGTGCCCGGCCAGGGGAGGAACGCCGCGAGCGTCACCAGCACGGCTACCGCGGCGATACCGAGACCCAGACGTGTCCCGCGTCCTGGCTTCATCGGCTGGAGCCTCCACTGGCGCCGCCGCCGTGGTCCGCCTCGGCGAGGTCGCGGCGCGAGATCATGTCGCCGGCCTTGAGGCCGCTCTTGATCTCCACCAGCCGGTCGTTGCGCCGGCCGAGCACGGGCCGCACCTCCTCGTTCCCCCAGCGCGAGCGGCGGTAGACCACGGGTCCCTCGGCATGGGTGAAGACCGACTCGACGGGGGCCACCACGGCGCGGGCCGCGCGCTCGATCTCGACCGTCCCGAGGAAGCGCATGCCGGGGCGCATGAGCTGCGGATCGGTGCGGTCGAGGTCGATCTCCAGCCGCACCACCTTCAAGGGATTGGTTTCCGAGTGGCTGCGCACGGTGCCGCCGGTCAAGCGGACGCGGCCGGTGAAGACGTCGTCCGGATGGGAGTCCAGGCGCAGCGTCACCCGCTGGCCGGGCGCCACCCGTCCGGCGTCGGCCTCGTCGACCTCGCCGTCGGCCTGCATCCGCCCCAGGTCGGGGATCTCCAGCACCGACTGGCCGCGCCAGCACGAGTCGCCGATCTTCTTCTTCTCGCCGTTGTCGGTGGCGACGTAGACCACGGTGCCGTCGCGCGGGGCCGGCACGGTCATGCGGCGGATGGCGTCCTCCATCTCCTGGACGCGGCCGGCGGCGCGGTCGCGCCGCTTGGCGAGGGCGCCGACCTCGGTCCTGCCCTGGAGGTCTTCGAGACGCGTCTTGTCCTTGAGGTAGGCGATCTCGCGGCTGGCCAGCGCCAGGTCCTGGCGCGACTTGGCCAGCTCCTTGGTGGCCACCAGCTCCGGCGGTACGTCCACCTTGAGCTGGGCACGGCGCTGGCGGGCCTCGGCCTCGGCGAGCTGCAGGCCGGCGTCGTGCTGCGAGATCTCGAAGTTGGTCTGCCGCTTCTCCAGCTCCTTCTGCGCCGAGTCGCGCTCCGCCATTTTCTCCTGGAGCTTCTGCTCCAGCTCCGAGGTGTCGAAGCCGAGCACCGGCTGCCCCGCCTTCACCGGCGCTCCCTCGGGGGCCATGAAGGAGATCTTGTAGTCCCAGATCTCCTCCACCTGCGGCGGGCCGATACTCACCGCCTGGGTCGACGACAGGGTGCCCGACACCGGCACGCCGATCACCAGGTCCTCCCGCCGCACCTCCACCCAGCCGCCGGCCGGCGAAGCGCCAGCGCGGCCGGAGACGAGCCAGAGGACGGGAATGCCGGCGGCCAGCAGGGCGCCGCCAGCCGCGACGCGGGCGATCCGCCGCCTCCGGGGGCTCATCCGCGTCCTCCCCCCTGGGAATCCCGGGAGCGCAGACGGGTCCCCTCCGCGAGCCCGGACTCCACCACGCACTCCAGGGCCCCGCACGCCCCGAGCTTCACCGGCGCGGCGCCGCCGCTCGCCAAGAGAGCCCGCGGC
Source organism: Thermoanaerobaculaceae bacterium (assembly GCA_963712665.1). Taxonomy (GTDB): domain Bacteria; phylum Acidobacteriota; class Thermoanaerobaculia; order Multivoradales; family UBA5704; genus DATARR01. The sequence goes on from CAVQIV010000008.1 coordinate 13,784, forward strand.
CCGCCTGCCGAGACGTCGAGAGCCGCCCGCGGCACCAGCAGGGCGTTCTTCACCTCCGGCCCCAGCACCTCCACCCGCACCGACATGCCGGGGCGCATCCGCTGCGGGTCCGAGCGGTCGAGCTGGATGCGCACCGGGAACGAGCGCAAAAGCGGGCTGCGGCGGGACTCGCGGGCCACCGGCGAGACGTCCTCGACGCGCCCCGTGTAGACCCGGTCGGGGTAGGCGTCCAGGGTGCAGACCACCCGCATGCCGGGCTGGATGCGGCCGTCGTCCACGTCCGAGAGGCTGGCCGCGACGCGCATCGAGGAGAGGTCCGGCAGGGTCGCCACCGTCAGCCCCACCCACACCGAGTCGCCCACCTGGAGCTTGCGCCCCTCCCAGGGGTGATCGCCCACCAGGACCATGCCGGCCCGCGGAGCGCGTAGGGTGAGGGCGTCGATGGCCTCCTCGGCGTTGTGGATCTCGCGCCGCGACTTCTCGAGCGAGATCTTCTTCACCGCCACCTCGGAGACGCTCCCCCGGTTGGCGGCGTCCAGGTCCTCCTGGGCCTTGGCGAGCTCGGTCTCGGCGCGCTTCAGGGCGAGCTGCCGGTCCTGGTACTCGCGCAGCGCCAGCAGGTCCTTGGGCACCGCGGCGGCGATGCGGGCCTTCTCCACCTCGGTCTTCGCCTTCTCCACCGCGAACTGCTTGTCGGCGGCGTTGGTGCGCGTCTCGGCCGAGGTGCGTTCGAGCTCGCTGCCGGCGTTGGAGGCCGCGAGGCGCTTCTCTTCGAGGTCGGAGGAGAACTGGGAATTGTCGAACTCGACGACCCGGTCGCCGGCCTTGACCATGGTCCCATCCTCGGCCATCCAGCGGATCTGGAGCTGGAACGAGTTGGTGCGCGGCACGGCCAGGGGCTCGCCCCGCACGGCTTCGAGCTCGCCGCTCAAGAGCAGCCGCTCCTGGAACGTGCCGCGATGGACCGCCATCTCGCCCCGCGGCGAGGGATCCCGCGCTCCTGGAGCCTCGGCGTGCGCACCCTCCCCGGAGCACCCCGCGAGGGGCGCCGCCAGGGCCAGACTGAGGAGCAACACCGGGAACGATCTCAATTCCACCATTCCTTCAAAAGTAACGTATACGGCCGCCAGAAGCTTCCCGTCCACCCCCGCGTCCCGCTTTTCCTACCGTCCCGGGGTCGGTGCCGGGGCGGGCGTGGCGCCGCCGAAGTCCACTGTGGGCGCGGTCTCGGCGCCGGCCTGGGCCTGGAAGTAGGGCTTCGGGTGGAAGCCGAACAGGCCCGCGAAGAGCGCCGCCGGGAACTTGCGGACGCGCGTGTTGTACTCCTGGGCCACCTGGTTGAAGGAGCGGCGTTCGACCGCGATGCGGTTCTCCGTCCCCTCGAGCTGCGTCATCAGGTCGCGGAAGGCGGCCACGGCCTTGAGCTCGGGGTAGCGCTCCACCACCACCATGAGGCGGGAGAGGGCCGAGGAGAGGCCGTCCTGGGCCTGCTGGAACTGCTGGAACTTCTGGGGATCGTTGAGGATCTCCTGCGTCGCCTGGCCGCTGATCTGCCCCACCCGGCTGCGCGCCTCGATCACCTGGGTGAGGGTCGACTGCTCGAAGTTGGCGGCGCCCTTGACGCTCGCCACCAGGTTGGGGATGAGGTCCGCCCGCCGCTGGTAGACGTTCTGCACCTGCCCCCACTGCGCCTCCACCGCCTGCTCGGAGGTCACCAAGCCGTTGTAGGTGCTCATGGCGAACAGCCCGACGATCAGGATCACCACCACGGCGGCGATCAGGCAACCCATCTTTTTCATCGCTCTCTCCTCCTGGCGCCTTCGGCGCGCAGGGGGGATCATACCGCGCCCATGTTAGATTTCCTCCGATGCGGCCCTACCTGGACCTCCTCCGCCACATCCTCGACCATGGCGTCCGCAAGACCGACCGCACGGGCACGGGGACGCTCTCCGTCTTCGGCTACCAGATGCGGTTCGACCTCGCCGCGGGCTTCCCTCTGCTCACCACCAAGAAGCTCCACCTGCGCTCCATCCTCTACGAGCTCCTCTGGTTCCTCCGCGGCGACACCAACGTCGCCTACCTGCACGAGCACGGGGTGACCATCTGGGACGAGTGGGCGGACGCGAACGGCGACCTCGGGCCCGTCTACGGCGCCCAGTGGCGCTCCTGGCCCACGCCGGACGGCGGCCACGTCGACCAGATCGCGCGGGTGGTGGAGCAGATCAAGGCCAATCCGGACTCGCGGCGCCACGTCGTCTCCGCCTGGAACGTGGGCGAGCTCGACGAGATGGCCCTCCCCCCGTGCCACGCCCTGTTCCAGTTCTGGGTCGGCGACGGACGCCTCTCCTGCCAGCTCTACCAGCGCAGCGCCGACGTCTTCCTGGGCGTGCCGTTCAACATCGCCTCCTACGCCCTGCTGACCCTGATGGTGGCCCAGGTCTCTGGCCTTCGTCCCGGCGACTTCGTCCACACCCTGGGCGACGCCCACCTCTACTCGAACCACCTGGAGCAGGCCCGGCTGCAGCTCGAGCGCGAGCCCCGGCCGCTGCCCGCCATGGCCCTCAACCCGGAGCGGACCTCCCTCTTCGACTTCGTCTACGAGGACTTCGCCCTCTCCGGCTACGATCCCCACCCCGCGATCAAGGCGCCGATTGCCGTATGAGAGTCACCCTCATTGCGGCCATGGGAGCCAACCGCGTCATCGGCAGGAACGGCGACCTCCCGTGGCGGCTGCCGGCCGACCTCAAACGCTTCAAGGCGCTGACCCACGGCCACCCCATGATCATGGGGCGGAAGACCTTCGACTCGATCGGCGGCGCTCCCCTGCCCGGGCGGTGGACCGTGGTGCTCACCCGCGACCGGAGCTGGTCCGCTCCCGGCATCGCAGTGGCCCACACGCTCGACGAGGCCCTGGCCCTGGCTGCGGCCACGGGCGACGACGAGGTCTTCGTGGCCGGCGGCGAGGACGTCTTCCGTCTGGCGCTCGGCCGGGCGGACCGCATCCAACTGACCCGCATCGACCGGGAGTTCCCCGGCGACACCTTCTTCCCGGAATTCGACGCGTCCCAGTGGCAGGTGGTGGAGCGGGAGGATCATGATCCTTCGGACGAGGCGCCCTTCTCCTTCAGCTTCCTGGTGCTGGACCGCAGGAAGGCCGAAGAAAGGATCAACGAGCGATGAGCACGCGACCCCTGCGCTGGCTGCTGCCGGCCGTACTCCTGGCGGGCCTGACCTGCTGCGCCCGTTCCGATTCCGCCCAGGGCTTGGACGCCGGCACCCGCACCCGCAAGGTGAAGGTCTTCGCGATCGCCTTGAACGACCATGGCGCCGCCGGCCGTGCCGCGGGTTGCGGCGACAGCGCCGTGCCCTTGGAGCTGGACCTGCCGAGCCCGCAGCCCGCCCTCGAAGGCGCGCTCACCGCCCTCCTCTCCCTCGACGAGAGCGCCCAGGTCCGGGGGCTGTACAACGCCCTCGCGCACTCGCCCTTGAAGATCGACCGCATCGACCGCTCGGGGGCCGAGGTGCGCGTCTACCTCTCGGGTTACGTGGAGCTGGGCGACAAGTGCGACAGCCCGCGCGTCCTCGCCCAGCTCACGGAGACGGCGCTGCAGTTCGAGGACGTGCAGCGCGCCCAGTTCTTCCTCGACGGCAAGCCGCTGCGGGCCCTGCTGGCGGGCCAGGGATAAGGGAAAGCGGAAAAGCCGGCCGTGGTGCACACGGCCGGCGGGGGGTTGCAAACGGGAGTCTACGTCTCGGGAAAGGCAGCTCCTTCATGTTGCATGGGAAGCCTTCAGAGGCCCCCCGCTGCGAGAGGGAACGAACGCTGCCCCGCCATCCCCTCACACGGGGAAAAAAGACGCCGCCGGCCGTAGCGTGCGCCACGGCCGGCGACGCGTAAAAGGGGTGGAGAGGGTTCCTCTCGCACCTCGGGGGAACTGTGGGAATTCTCGTGCGATTCCGCTAGGACAAAACGAGGCTTCCTGGCTATGGGAGAAGTGCGGCAGCCCCTGAAAAGCGGGACAACGAAAATTCTGGATCAGGCCGCGACCTTCTCCCGGAACCACGCGGCCGTGCGCTCCAGCCCTTGGGCGAGGGAGAGGGGAGGGGGCACTCCCAGCTCCCGGTGCAGGCGGCCGGCGTCGATCACCGAGCGGCGCTGCTCGCCCGGCTTGCCCGGACCGTGTAGGGCTTTGAGCGGCGAGCCCACGGCGCGGGCCAGCTCGTCGTAGAGCTCGACGACGTTGGTCTCGATCCCCGTCCCCACGTTGTAGACGTGGAAGCCGGGCTTGCCCACCACCGCGAGGTTGGCGCGCACCACGTCGGAGACGTGCACGTAGTCGCGGGTCTGGAGTCCGTCGCCGTTGATGGTGGGCGCCTCGCCGGCGAGCAGGCGGTTGAGGAAGATGGCGACCACCCCGGCCTCGCCGTGGGGGTTCTGCCGCTCGCCGTAGACGTTCGCGTAGCGCATGCAGGCGACGTCGAGCCCGTAGGTGACGTGGTAGAAGTAGAGATAGCGCTCGAAGGCCAGCTTGGAGACGCCGTAGGGGGAGAGGGGACGCGCCGGGTGGTCCTCGGTGGCGGGAAAGAAGTCCTGCTCGCCGTAGATCGCGCCACCGGTCGAGGCGAAGAGGATCTGCCGCACGCCGCCATGGCGGCACGCCTCGGCCAGGTTCAAGCTGCCGAGGACGTTGACGTCGGCGTCGAAGACCGGGTCCTCGACCGAGCGCCGCACGTCCATCTGCGCGGCGTGATGGACGAGCACGTCCACCCCCGACTCGCGCACCACGGCGGCGGCCTCCTTGGAACGGATGTCCAGCACGAACAGCTCGGCGCCCTTCGGGACGTTCTCCCGCCGGCCGCCGGAGAGGTTGTCGATCACCAGCACCCGGTCACCCCGGGCGAGGAACGCGTCAGCCAGGTGGGAGCCGATGAACCCGGCCCCGCCCGTAATGCAGATGGTTTGCTTGTGCAACTCGTCTTTCATGGCGCCGGAGCTTACAGCAAGAGATCGGCCAGGCCGGACCGACAAAGACAACCCCACGGACGAAAAGATGCGTTAATTGGACGGAGTCTTGAGGTAGTCGAGCAGGTCCTGAGGATTGTCGAAAACGGGAGCGTCACCCGGATCTTCCATCTCCGCTCGGAGCATCATCAGATTCCACCGCAGATCTCGGAGCGTTCCAGCCGATCCGCTCAACTCTTTTTCCTGCTCCAGAAGCCAATCAATGACTACGTCAAGCTCTCGGAGAGGACTCTCGGACGAATTTAGTGACATTTCACACCTTCCGCGCCACCGCCAGGATCCCCAGACCGCGGCCGGGGGCGAAGCGGTCGAGCCGCCGCACGACCGGCACCAGGATGTTGAACAGCTTGAGCTGGAAGCGGCTGAAGTGCCGGCGCTTCAAGACCTTGCCGTTGAGCCACCAGCCGGGGATCGCGAAGTGGTTGAAGTCACGCATGGATTCCAGCTCGAAGCCGGCCGTGCGCAGCTCTTCGGCCAGCGTCCGGCTTCTCGTAGCGGCAGCGGTGGCCCAGCACCTCGTCCAAGCTGGAGTAGAGGCTCTGCCCCTGGGGGACGTAGAGCACCACCCGGCCCCCGGGCTCCAGGGCGTCGTACATGTTGCGCAGGGCCATCAGCGGATCGCGCACGTGCTCCAGCACGTTCAGGCAGACCACCGTGTCGAACCTCTCCCTCCACGGCACGAAGCACTGCGGGTCCTCGAGGTCGATGCGGTCCACTTTGAGGTAGGGCTTCCCCAGCGCGAGGTTGCGCAGGTAGTCGAGGTAGTGCGGGTTGATGTCGCTCGCCATGTAGAAGTCCCGGGGCAGGAGCCAGGAGGTGATGTTGCCGATGCCGGCGCCGATCTCCAGCACCCGGGCGCCGACGTGGGGCGCGACGGCGTCCGCCATCCAGCGGTTGAAGCGGTTGGCCTTCTCCAGGCTGTGGAGGATGTGGGAGCCGTACTCGTCCTCGGCGTAGAGGTCGTCGATCAAGCTGTACTTGACCATGGTCCGCAGGGCCTTGAAGGCGTCCTTGAGACCGATCTTCTTGCCCTCGCGGTAGGTGCGGCCGAGATAGCTGATGGGCACCTCGAAGATCCGGCACTCCCGCTTCGCCACCTTGGCCGTGATCTCGGGCTCCATGGCGAAGTCGTTGGAGCGGATGGGGATCGACTTCAAAAGCGGCGCCCGGAAGACCTTGTAGCAGGTCTCCATGTCCGTCAGATTGAGGTCGGTGAACCAGTTGCTCAAGCCCGTGAGCAGCTTGTTGCCCAGGGTGTGGCGATGATAGAGGACGCGCCGCCGGTCGCTGGGCAGGAAGCGGGAGCCGTAGACGACGTCGGCCCCGTCCTCCAGGAAGGGGCGGATCAGGCGCGGGTAGTCGCGGGGATCGTATTCGAGGTCGGCGTCCTGGAAGAGGATGAGGTCGCCCGTGGCCTCGGCGATGCCGCGGCGGATGGCCGAGCCCTTGCCCTGGTTCCTGCCCTGCTCGAGGAGGCGGATGCGGTCCGGGTGCTCGGCCGCGAGGCGGCGGAGGATCTCGACGCTGCCGTCCTTCGAGCCGTCGTCGATCACGAGGACCTCCATCTCCCGGATCTCCGGCGCCGAGACGGCGAGCACCCGGCGGACCAGCTCGCCCACCAGGAAGCGCTCGTTGTACACCGGGATGACGACGCTCAGCTTGACCCCGGCCGGGGTATGGGATTCGTTCAAGAAGGGGCTCCAACTCTCAAAGGCGGTGCATGATAGCAAAAATGGCAGAGAATTCCCGATCGTGACTTCCCGATTCCGCCGGGCTCTGGCCGGCGCGTCGCTCCTCCTGGCCGTTGCGCTGACCTACGGGGCCACGCTCGGCTATGGGTTCGTCTTCGACGACCACGTGCAGATCGAGCGCAACCCCTGGCTGCGCTCGCCCGAGGGGCTCCGCCTGTTCCTCACCCGGCCGTTCTGGGGTTTCGACCGCGAGCGGGGGCCGCTGCCGTCCAACTACTACCGTCCCGCCTTCGGCGCCCTGGACTCCCTGGTGGCCCGGGTCTTCGGCATTGATCCGGCCGCGTTCCACGCCGCATCGCTCCTCCTCCACCTGGCCGTCTGCGTCCTGGTGGCGCTCGGCGCCCGCCTCCTGATCCGAAGCGACGGAACCGCGGCTCTCGTTGCGGGTCTGGTCTTCGCCGTTCATCCAGCCCACGCCGAGGCCGTGGCCTGGGCGGGCGGCCAGCCGGACCTCCTGGCTGCCCTCTTCGCTCTCACCGCCGTCTTCCTCTATCTCCAAGCCAAGGACTCCATCCAAAATCCAAAATCTAAAATCCAAAATGCCCTCGCCGCCCTGGCCTACCTTTTCGCCTGCCTCTCGAAGGAGACCGGCGTGGCGACCTTGCTGGTCCTGCTCATCCTCGAAGCCACGGAATGGCGACGGGAGGGATTCACCAAGGCGGCGGCGCGCCTCGCACCCCAGGGGCTGGCCCTCGGGATCTACCTGGCCCTGCGCATCCATGCCCTTGGGAGCTTCGCGCCGCGGGACTACCACGTCACCGCTTCGGCGGCGAGCGCCGTGGCCTACGCCGGCACCCTGCTCGCGCGGTATCTGGGTTTCCTCCTGGTCCCCTTTCCTCCTCAGGTGCTGACCGTGCTGCCGGTGCCATCTCTTCTCTCCCCTCTGGCTCTGGCCGGGCTGGCGGCGGCCGGACTGGCGCTTGCGGGGCTGGCCGTTGCCGTGTGGCAAGGCCAGGGACGACGGGAGATCGTCCTCCCCCTGGCCTTCGTCTTCGCCTTCCTCCTGCCGGTGCTGCGGGCCGACGCCATCGGCGGCGCGAATTTCGCCGAGCGATATCTCTACCTGCCCTCGATCGGAGTGGCTTGGCTGGCAGGGCTTCTCTGGAGCCGGCTCCCGCGACGCCGGCTCCTGGCCACCGCCGGAATCATCGGGATCATCGCCCTGGGGATCGCCGCCGCGGTCCGGGCCGCGATGTACCAGGACGACCGCACGCTCTTCACCGCCGCCGTGCAGGCCAATCCAGGCTCCGAGATCGCCCACAACAACCTTGGCATGGCCCTCTATGGGACCGGCCACCTCGGCGAGGCGGAGCGGGAGTACAAGCAGGCCCTCCGCCTGCGCCCCGGGGCCGTGGCCCCGCTGGCCAACCTCGCCCTGGTGCGGGAGCGCCGGGGCGACCTCGGCGGCGCCCGCGCCGCCTTCGAGGAGACCCTGCGGCGGATGCCCACCCACGCCGTGGCCGCCGTCCACCTCGCCCGCATGTCCCTGAAAGAGGGAGACCGGGCCGCCGCCGCCCGGCGCCTCGACGCCCTCTTCGCCGCCGGCGGGGAGAGCTACGATGCCCTGGTCGAGCGGGCGGGGCTGTGGATCGAGGAAGGGCGGCCGGAGACGGCCATTCCCCTGCTGGAGCGGGCGGTTGAGGAGTTTCCGGATCGGGGGAAGGCGAGGGAAATGCTTGGGAAGGCACGGAGGCTACCCCCCTGATCACCCTCCTCTGCCCCGTCCGCAACTGCGGCGCCCCTCTGGAACGGCGCGAGCGCTCCCTCACCTGTCCTCAGGGCCACGCCTTCGACCTCGCCCGCAGCGGCTACTGCAACCTCCTCCAGCCCCAGGACCGGCGAGCGAAGAATCCCGGCGATCCGCGCGAGGCCGTGGAGGCCCGGCGGCGGCTCCTGGAGGCAGGATATGGAGAGGGCCTGCTGAGGGCGCTGCGGGAGGAGATCGCCGCTCTCGGTCTGCGCCCCGGCGCCGCCGTGCTGGACGTGGGGTGCGGCGAGGGGTACTACCTGGGATCGCTCGCCGCGGAGATCGATCTCGAAGGTCACGGCGTGGACCTCTCGGTGCCGGCCGTGGACCTGGCGGCTCGCCGTTACCCTGGGATCACCTGGATCGTGGCCAACGCCGACCGCTTCCTGCCCTATGCTCCGGGGTCCTTCGACCTCGTCCTCGCCCTGGATTCCCGCCTGAACCCCGGCGAGATGCGGCGGGTGCTGGCGCCCGGGGGACGGCTGGTGGTGGCCGTGCCGGCGCCGGACGACCTGGTGGAGCTGCGGGTGGCCGTGCTCGGCGAGGGCGTGCTGCGCGACCGGCTGGAGCGGGCGGCCGGGCTCCTGGCTTCCGATTTCGAGCTGGAAGAACGGCGGACGGTGCGGCAGCAGGCCCGGCTGGACGCCGCTGCCCTGCGCGACGCCCTGGCCGCCACCTACCGCGGCGCCCGCGAGAGCCGGCAGGCCCGGGTGGAAGCCCTCGGGGAGATGGAGGTGACGCTCGCCCACGATCTCGCCCGCTTCCGGGATAAGATCGCCGCCCCTGCATGAAGCACCCGTTTCGCTCCGCTCCGCTCGACTGGACCCGGCCCGGCCCGGCGGCCATCCCTCCCGACGGTCAACCCGGGCCCGTGGACGTCATCGTCCCCGTCTACGGCGCCGCTCCCGAGCTGGCAGTCTGCCTGGCGAGCCTTCTGCGGCACAGACCCTTCGGTGGGCACCGGCTGGTGCTGATCGTGGACGGTCCCCAGGAGCCGGCCGTCGAGGAGTCGCTACGCCTGGTGACAGATCGCCCCGAGAGCGAGGTCCTAGTGCTGCGCAACCCGGCCCGGCTGGGGTTCGTGGGCAGCGTCAACCGCGGCATGGCGGCTTTCAGATCGCGACGTGGTCCTGCTCAACAGCGACACCGAGGTGACCGCCGGCTGGCTTCAGAAGCTCCAGGAGGCCGCTTACTCCGACCCCGCAATCGCCACCGTCACGCCGTTCTCGAACAACGCCACCATCGCCTCCCTGCCCCGCTCGGCCGAGGTCAACGCCCTGCCCGCGGGCTGGACGCTGGACGGCTTCGCGGCCCTGGTGGAGCGGGTGTCGACGCGCGAGCGTCCCGCGCCTGCCCACGGGCGTCGGGCGTCTGCCTCTACATCAAGAGGAAGGCGCTCGACACGTTGGGCCTGTTCGACGAGGCGCGCTTCGGCCTGGGCTACGGCGAGGAGAGCGAATTCTGCTTCCGGGCTCTGAAGGCGGGCTTCGTCAACGTCCTCGACGACGCCACCTTCGTCTACCACGCGGGCCAGCGCAGCTTCGGCACCCACCTCGCGGCCGCGGGTGCGGGCCGGCCACCGCGCCCTGGAGCGCCTCCACCCCGAGTACCTGCCCACCATCGCCCGCTTCCTCGCGGAAGATCCCCTGGCGCCGGCCCGGGAGCGGGTCATGGCCGAGCTGCGACGGGTAGAGCGATCGCGCCGGCCGGCCCGATGCCTCGGGGACTGCGGGCTCCCCGGCGGGTGGTCCACCTCGTCCACGGCTGGCCGCCGTGGAACCATGCCGGCACCGAGGTCTACGCCCGCCGCCTCGCCCTGCGCCAGACGGCCTGGCGGGAGGTGGCCGTCTACTCCCGAATCGCCGATCCCGAGCGCGAGCTGGGCGAGGCTCTGGAGATCGTGGACGGCGGCGCCCGCGTGCGGCTGGTGGTGAACAACTTCACCCAGCGCGATCCCCTGTCGCGCAACGCCCTCCACGACCGGCGCCTGGCGGCCGACTTCCGGCGCTTCCTGGATGAAACCGGGCCGGAGCTGATCCACGTCCACCATCTCGCGGGGCACGCCGCCACCCTGATGGGCGTCGCGGCCGAGCGGAGCGTGCCCATCCTCTATCAGATCCAGGACTGGTGGGCGCCCTGCGCGCGGGCCAACCTGCTCGACGCCGGGCGACGGCTCTGCTCCGGCCCGGCTCCGGCCAAGTGCGCGGCCTGCCTCCCGCTGACCGGCCTCCCGCCCGCTCCCCTGCTCAACCGCCTCCTCTACGCGGCCCGGTCGCGGCTCACCAAGCGGGAGCATGGGCCGCGCCGACGCCTTCGTCATGGGCTCGCGGGCCATACGCGACAGTTACCTCGACCTGGGATGGCTGCAGCCGGAGGACTACGCGCCGTGATCCCCTATGGAATCGAGGCAGGATCAACCCCAATACGGACGGGGGGGACGGGAATCCCAGCCTACGCCCTTGCGTTTCGGCCTCATCGGCTCCATCCTCCCCCACAAGGGGATTCACCTGGCGGTGGCGGCGTTCCGCGGTCTCGACCCGGCGCAGGCGACGTTGAGCGTCTGGGGCGATGCGCGCATCTCGCCCTCCTACACCGCCGAGCTGGAAGCCCTGGCCTCGCCGGCCGTGCGCTTCGCCGGACGGTTCGACGAGGAACGCCGGCAGGAGACCTTCGGGGAGATCGACGTGCTGCTCGTGCCCTCGCTGGGCCTGGAGTCCTTCGGCCTGGCGGCGCGCGAGGCGCTGGCTCAAGGGGTGCCCGTGCTGGCCAGCCGCCGGGGCGCGCTCGCCGAGCTGTTCGACGCTGAGACGGGACCGCCGTGCGGCGCATTATTCGATCCAGGCGTCGATCCAGAGGAGCCCGGCGAGCTGCGGGTCTGGATCGAGCGGCTGATCGCCGATCCCGGGATCGTCGCCCGCTGGCGGGACGCTCTGCCGGCGGTCAAAGGCATGGACATGCACGCCGAAGAGATCGAGACGCTCTACGAACGGCTCCTGGCCTCAAAAAAGGACATAAAATAGAGTCCACTTGGAATGAAGCCGCCCCTGGCCTGCACCATCGTCGCGAACAACTACCTCGCTTACGCGCGGGCGTTCACCCGTTCGTTCCTCGCCCGGCACCCCGAGGGGAAGGTCTGCGTGCTCATCGTCGACCACCCGCAGCCCGGGCATCGCTATGAGGACGAGCCGTTCGCCGTCACCTTCGCGGACCAGCTCGGCATCCCAGGCTTCCCCCATTTCGCGTTCCGCTACTCGATCCTCGAGCTGTCCACCGCGGTCAAGCCCTGGTTCCTCCTCCACCTCCACCGCACCCTGGGCTGCGACCGGGCCTGCTACTTCGATCCCGACATCCTGGTCTTCGGCGACCTCGGGGAGCTCTACGACACTGCTGGGCCGCGCCGACGCCGTGCTGACGCCCCACCTGACGGCGCCTATCGAAGACCTGGCCGTGCCTTCGGAGCGGGAGATCCTGCTGTCGGGCATCTACAACCTGGGCTTCCTCGGCCTCGCGTTCAACGAGCGCACCCTGCCGTTCCTCGACTGGTGGTCGCGCCGCCTCTACCGCTGGTGCCTGCACGAGGTGGATCAGGGGCTGTTCGTGGATCAGCGCTGGATGGACTTCGCCCCTGCCTTCCTGCCGCGGGTGGAGATCCTGCGCGATCCGGGCTACAACATGGCCTACTGGAACCTCGCCCACCGCACGCTGGCGCAACGGGACGGCGCCTGGCGGGTGGGCGACGTGCCCCTGCGCTTCTTCCACTTCAGCGGCTACGACTTCCAGCGGCCGGAGCTCATCTCGAAGTATCAGAACCGCTTCACTCTGCAGGAGCGCCCGGACGTCGCCCCCCTGTTCCAGATCTACGCCGAGAGCATCCGGCAGCAGGGACAGGCCGAGGTCCAGGGCCTCCCCTATGGCTACGGCCGCTTCGAGAACGGTGCGACCGTGCCGGACGTGGCCCGCCGCGCCCTGCGCCAGGTCGATCCCGAGGGCAAGCGCTGGCCCGATCCGTTCGCCACCGGAGGGAGCGACAGCTTCTTCGACTGGCTGCGCCAGCCCATCGACGGCGGCGAGACTCTCCCCCTGCCGCGCCTCGCCCTGCTGCTCTGGGATCACCGTGAGGACCTGCAGCGCTTCTTCGCCAGGCCCTGGGCCGAAGACCGCCTGCGCTTCGCCCACTGGTTCGCCCAGACCTCGCGCAGCCCGGAACGGATCGATCCCGCCTTCACCCAAAGTCTCGAGCAGCTCTTGCGGGAGATCGGCCCGCCGCCGGCGAGCCCCGCCGCCGAGGGGGCCATGGCCAGCCTCTCGTCGCTGGTGGAGATGACTCCGGGCGACCTGGCGCCGGAGGAGATCGCCTGGCTGACGGCCGACGCCAGCCACGAGCCGAAGCGCCGGCCCCGGGTGCCGCGGCTGGCCATGGAGATGCACCGCCGGCGAGCCGACCTGCTGCGGGCCTTCCCCGATCCGCTCGGCACGGACCGCGAGGCCATGGCCGTGTGGTACACCACCTACGGCCGGTCCGAGTACCAGCTCCCCGAGGCGCTGGTCGGTCCGGTGCTGCGCACCCTGCCCTGGGGCCAGCGCGCCCGGGCCCACCTGTGGTGGCTGCGGCACGAGCGCCGTCGCCGCGCCGCCCGGGAGGCGCCGGTCCTGCCGGAGGCTCGGGCCCCCGAGCCCACCGTGGCGGTGCCGGAGGCCACGGAGAAGCGGCCGGCGCCGGCCCGGCCCGCGGCGGGGCCCGAGGGCTTCAACGTCATCGGCTGGTCCACCGCGCCCACGGGCGTGGGCGAGGCCTGCCGCGGCACGCTCGCGGCCCTGGAGCACGCCGGCCTCGGCTGCGCCCTCTGGCCGCTCGATGGCCGGGCGGACGGCGCGCCGGGCGCGGTGGCCACGGGCGAGGGGCACGGGCTGCCCTTCGAGGTCAGCCTCTACCACGTCAACGCCGACATGATGGAGATCGTCCAGGGCCGTCTCCCCAGAGCCCTCACCCTGGGCCGGTACCGCATCGGCTACTGGTTCTGGGAGCTGGCCCACTTCCCCCTGACCTTCGCCCACTCCTTCACCCACACTGACGAGGTGTGGGCTCCCACCCGCTTCTGCCAGGAGGCGTTCCAGCCCATCGCCACGGTCGCGGTGCGCCGGGTGCCGCCGTGCGTCGTGCCCACCGGCGCCGGGCCCGCCGACCGCGGCGCCTACGGCATCGATCCCAGGAGCTTCCTCTTCTTCTACGCCTTCGACGCGCTCTCGGTGCCGGAGCGGAAGAACCCGGCCGGGCTGCTGGCGGCTTTCACCCGGGTGGCCCGGGAGAGCCGGCGGCCGGTCCACCTGCTGCTCAAGATGAACCACGCCGAGGCCGAGCCCGCCTACACCGAGGAGCTCCAGCTCCGCTGTGCCGGCCTGCCCGTCACCCTGCTGACCGGCACCCTGCGGCGCGACCAGCTCGACAGCCTCACCGCCGCCTGCGACGCCTACGTCTCCCTCCACCGCTCCGAAGGGCTCGGCCTGCCCCTGATCGAGGCCATGTACCTCGGCAAGCCCGTGGTGGCCACCGGCTACGGCGGCGTCACCGACTTCCTCGATGAGGAGACCGGCTTCGTGGTGCGCCACGACCTCGTCGCCCTCGACCGGCCGCACGGCCCCTATCCCGTGGGCGCGGTGTGGGCGGAGCCAGACGTGGAGCACGCCGCCGGCCTCATGCTCGATCTCGCCGCAGCGCCGGAGATCGCAACGCCGAAGATCGCGGCCGCACGACGCCGGGTGCGGGAGCTCTACAGCCCCGAGGCCGCCGGCCGCCGCTTCCGCTGCGAGCTGGTGCGCATCCGCGAGCTGCGGGGCGGGACGCCGGAGCGACGGCGGGAACCGGCGCAGGAAACCCGGCATGGCTAACGGCTTCTCCCTGCGCAGCTTCTCTCTGCGAACGGCCGGCCGCGTGCTGCGCGCCGAGGGGCTGCCCGCGCTGCGCGACCGCCTCTCCGACCGCTGGCGCGAGCGCAGCCGGCGCTTGTCGTTCCGCGCCGCGGTCACTCCCTGTGACCTGCCGGCCAACCCGGTGCTCAACCTGCTCTCCACAGCGCCCATCCCGCGCCTGGGCGGGCTCCAGGCCCAGCTCCTGAGTCGCATCGAGAGCGAGGCCGAACGCCGGCCCCTGGCCCTGCTCTATCCCGAGCCGGGGGCTTGGCGGCTGGAGGTGACCGCCGGCGACCGCCGTCTCTCCCTCACCCTGGCGGGAGGGGCTCCGCCCTCGCCCGTGGCGCTCGCCGACGAAGCCTTCGAGCAGGCCGTGACGCGGGCCGCCGGCGAGGTGCGGGCTCAGGCCCTGCACGTCGAGGGGCTCGCCGCCGTGCCGCTCGCGTCGCTGCTGGCCCTCCACCGCCGCGGCCTCAAGCTCGTCCTCTCAGTGCACGACTTCAGTCTCTTCTGCCCCCGGCCGCACCTGCTGGAGAGCCCCGACCTGCGCTTCTGCGGCTACTCCCGGGAGCCCGGGCGCTGCGCCCGCTGCCTGGCCCAGGACTGGCCCCTGGCCCCCGGCTTTCAGGAGGAGCGCCGGGCCCTGGCCCGCGAGCTGCTCCTCGCCGCCGCCGCCGTCGTCTACCCCTCCGACTTCCTGCGCCGCCGGCACCTGGAGCTCTTCCCCGGCATTCCCGCCCGGCGCCAGCGGGTGATCGAGCCTCCTGGCCCTCTGGACAACGGGCAGCCGCCGGCGCTTCCCATATCCTCGGAGCGGCCGGTGCGCCACGTCGCATACATCGGCAGCTTCCTCCCCCACAAGGGCGCCCTCGTGTTCGAGGAGGTCGTCCGCCGCATGCCGCCGGCCGACTTCCCGGACCTGCGCTGGAGCGCCTACGGCGGCGGCGACCCTGACCTGCTGCTGCGCCTGCGCCGCCTCCCCCGCACCCGGGTGCGGGGCTACTACCGCGCCGGCTCGCTCATCGACCACCTGCGCCGCGACGGCGTGGACCTCGCCCTGCTGCTGTCCATCGTCCCCGAGTCCTACAGCCTGGCCCTGTCGGAATGCCTGACGGCGGGCGTGCCGGTCGTCGCCTTCGATCATGGCGCCATCGCCGAGCGCCTGCGCCGGCACGGCGGCGGCCTGCTGGTGGAGCCGGAGGCCGGAGCCGCCGGAATCGCTGCCACGGTGACGGCGCGCATCCAGGGGCTGAGGATCCCCGGCGAAAGCCCGCCCCTGGAGACGCCCTCCGCCTGGGAAACCGCCAGGGCGTTCGCCGATCTCTACCAGGAGCTGGGGCTGGCCGCCGCGGAGCCGGACAGGGATCTGCCGGAGGCACAGACTTTTCCGTGCAATTTGAGCAATAGTTCTGAAATAGCTAAGATTCCGGCCATGCGCAGCGCCTTCTTCTATCCAGCCCGTCCCCATCATCGGGCGCTCACCGCCGCGGGCGAGATCGAGCGCCTGGCGCGGGCCGCGTTGCGCCGGCTGCGCACCGGCAGCCTCGAGCACATCCCGGCCTCTCTCCCCAGACACCAGCGGGCGAGCCTGGAGAAGGTGAACCTGGACGCCACGCTCGGCGGCTCCGGCTCGCCCATCCTCTACCTACCGGCCGTGGCCTGGCAGTACCGGTTCCAGCGCCCGCAGCACCTGGCCCTCGCCCTCGCCCGGGCCGGCCATCCGGTGCTCTACGTGGACGGCTTCCTGCGCAGCCATCTCCTCCCCGCCCGCCAATTGACCCATGTGCAGGGCGGGGTGCACGTGCTGCGGGTGCGCATCCCCGGCCGGCCAGACCCCTACCGCCAGCCTCTGCGACACGAGACGGCGGCGGGTTTGGCGGAGACGATCCTCGCCGGCCTGCGCCACGAACGGCCGCTCATGGTGCTGGTGCAGCTCCCCTTCTGGGCCGAGCTCGGCCGCGAGCTCGCCCGCCGGCTCGCCGTCCCCCTGGTCTACGACCGCATCGACCTGCACGTCGGCTTTCCGGACGTGCCGGCCGGCGTCGAAGCGGTGGAAGCGCGGCTCATCCGCACGGCCGACCTGGTGTGCGCCACGGCCGGCCTCCTGGCGGAACGGCCGCGCGAGGTGAGCCCCCAAGTGCTGCTGCTGCCCAACGGCGTGGACCTGGACGCCTTCCCGCCGCCGTCCGATCCCTCTGGCATCGATCGCGATCCGGCCGCGGACGTGCGTGTGGGCTACGTCGGCGCCCTCGGCCCCTGGTTCGACGTCGAGGCCGTGCAGGAAGCGGCACGCACTCTCTCCGGCTGGCGCTTCCGCCTCGCCGGCCGGGTGGAGGACCCGGAGATCGCCGCGCTACGGGCCTTGCCCAACCTGGAGACCGTGGGCGAGATCCCCTTCCCCGAGGTGCCCGGCTTCCTCGCCGGCCTCGACGTCGCTCTCGTCCCTTTCCGCGACCTCCCCCTCACCCGGGCCGTGGACCCCGTGAAGCTCTACGAGGCCCTGGCCACCGGCCTGCCGGTCGTGGCCCGCCGGCTGCCGGAGACCGAGCGCTGGAGCGAGCCTCTGGTCTACCTCTACGACGATCCTGAAGATTTCGTCCGCCAGTTGCGCCGGGCCGTGGCCGAGCACACCCCAGAGCTCGCCCGCGAGCGCCGCCGCGCAGCCGAGAACGAGAGCTGGGACCACCGCGTCGCCGGCCTGCTCCAGGCCGTAGTCCCCCTCGCCGCCCGCGGCCGCCGGCCTCACACCGCCTGAGCCGCCCCGCTCCCTACCCCGGGTTCCGGCGGAAGACGTCCTCGAGACTTTGGGCCGTCAAAACTCGCTCGCCCCACTCCAGGAGGAGGTCCGTGTCCGCAGATCGCACCCGCTCCTCGATCGCGGGCTCCAGAGGACCAAATTTCAATCGGAGGAGCCGGAGCATCATCTGAGCCTCCCCCTCCTGACGGCCCTTTTCCAGGATCTCACGGTTCCAACGGTCGATGCTTTCAGCCAGCATGGTGTCGAGCTCCTCTAGAGTGAGTGTGGCAGCTTCCTCCCGGGACAGTCCGAAACGCGGCAGGATCACCCGCTGCAGCCAGGTCTCGAAGGCCCGCCGCAAAGAGGCTTCGGACCGCGGAATCGTCTGCCGCAACCGGTGAACGCTCGCACGGACCTCCTGCCAGTCGCGGCTCTTCTCGATGAGGAACAGGTCAGCCACCGGACTGTTCAGCGCTTCCAGATCTTCCCGAAGGTAGGCCCCCTCGTCCACCAGCCGGTAGCGCAACTGCGGCCGATAGATCTCCGCCGAGAGGTCCAGGTCTCCGATCAAAGAGCCAAGGTCCGTGGCCACGTGCCACGGCTCCCAGCCATTGTAGACCAGGACACAGATGATCAGCGGCAGCTTTCTCCAGACGGCCGCCGGCTGGCCCGCCATCAGTTTCTGGTACGAGAGGCTCTCGTAGTTCATGAAACGGACCGGCATGGAGGGATCGGGACGCGACTGGAACTCCAGCAGGACGTAGACGTCAGCCGGTTGCCCTCCATCCTTGCGTCGAAACTTCCAGATGAGATCGCTTTCGCGGTTCTCGTGCTGGTCGGAGACGAAGGCAGCGTCGGCGAGCTCGCCGGAGTCGAGGTCGAGACGCTCCACCCACCGTTCGCCCACGATCTCCCGCAGGAGGTCCTGGATCATACGCCGGTGGGAGAAAAACAGGCGGTAACTGAGATCGTGTTGGCCCATAATTTTTCCTGCTGGGACTATACCACGAATCCAGCGGGGTGACGTCAAGTGGAGACTCTGCCGTCCCCGCGGCACCCTTCCACGAGTCCTTCGGGTCAAGCTGTATTGCCAGGTCTGAGGAAACGGCGTAGGATTAGATCTTCGCCAGGACTTACAGACAACTTCCCGCCATCGAAGCGAGGAGACGCCATGGCCCAAGACCAAGAGCCGCCTGGCACCGTTGAACCGCTGCGTTCCCGTGACTACGTCGCTCGAAAAAAAACACGGTCGTTGCCCAACTCGGTCGCCACGGCTGAGGCAGAGAAACAAATCCGCGCCCAAGTCCGCGCCGAAGTAGAAGTATCAGCCGCCCCGAGAAAAGTCGAAGATCTCAGCGAAGTCCATTGGTACACATACGTCTGGGCATGGCTCAAGGCGACTTTTGGACACTGGACCAAACATCCGCTGCCGCCGCTCTCCGCTGCCCCCAACTCCGCCCTCTACCGCCTCCCGGACCAATGCCGCATCGGCATCGCATCGGACTGGGGTAGCGGCACCACTCCCGCCATTCGCGTGGCGGAAGGAATGCGCTCGCTAGATCCGGACTTCACCCTTCACCTGGGTGACGTCTACTTCGCCGGCGAAGTCGAGGAGTATCAGAAAATCTTCATCGGGAAACCGCCCGGGATAGGCCCCGCCTGGCCGTGCGGCAAGAGCCAGCCGCAGGATCCGGCCGACGCTCGCCCCACCTATGTCTTGAATGGCAACCACGAGATGTATTCCGGAGGTTTCGGCTACTTCGATACTGCTTTCAATTATCTCAAGCAGAAGACGAGCTACTTCGCCCTCGAGAACCAACACTGGCGGATCGTCGCCCTCGATACGGGATATACGACGCCGCGAAACGGCTTGACGCAGTTGTTCACCGACCTCCTGCTCCGATTGTCGAACGGACTGACCGACGACAACGTCGACTGGCTGAAGAAGCACGTCTTTGGAGATCCGCAAGACAAGCGGCCGGTCATCCTGCTGAGCCATCACCAGCCGTTCAGCGCCTATGAGCGAGATTATCCCATGCTGGTGAAACAGGTCGGAGAGTTCCTCGACCGGGTGGTGCTGTGGTTCTGGGGTCATGAGCACAAGCTCGCCCTGTTCGCGCCGACTCCGGTCAGGGGATTCAAATCCAAGGTTCGCGGGCGTTGCATCGGCCACGGGGGAATCCCTGAAAAGCCGAAATTCACCCCTGACAAAAAAAACAAAGCGAGCGACTACCTCGTCGTGACTCCGGTCGAGGGCAGGACCGTGCCCGATCTAGCCAAATATGCCTACTGCGGCTGGATCACCCTTGAGCTGGACGGCGCCGAGCTGCGGGTCCGGTATTACGAAGAAGATCCCAAACAGGACACCGGGCCCTTCAAACCTCCTGCCGGACCGCTTCTCGAAGAGGTCTGGACTACGGACGGAAGCGGAACCTGCAAGGGGAGGATCGAGGGGAGCATCAACCAGAACAGTCTCTTCGTGCGAGCGCCTCGCACGCTGGACGAGTTGGTGAAATAGAAGCTTCCGGGTGCCCCCTCTACACCTTCTCCAACGTGAGGGGCTCCGGGCTCCGCCCGTCCGTGTCAACGACACCTTGCTCCCTCGCATACGCTGCCGCGACGACGACCGTCCCGCTCCTCGCCATCACCGCAGGGTCCGCAGCCAGCGCCGCTACCGTGCGACCGATGAACTGTGGTGACTCGGAGTTGCTCAGGTCCAGGTACGCCGCCGCCTCCATGACCTTCTCGGTGCGCACCAGGCCCGGGTAGAGCGAGACGACCGCCACGTTGTGCGCCCGTAACTCCTCCGCCATGTCCGCCGTCATCTTGTCCGTCGCAGCTTTCGAGACTCCATAGGCGACGTTGCCCAGGTGTTTGAGCGCGGCCCAGAAGGAAATGTTCACGATCAGTCCGCTGCGTTGCTCGACCATGCTCCGCGCCGCCAGACAACTGGCCACGTAATGCGCCCGCACCCCGGCCCCGAACATCGCGTCCCACCGCCAGAGCGGCTGTTGCCAGAAGGGCCGTCCCCAAGTGAACTCGCCATTCTCGACCATGCGCTCATAACCGCCCCAGACATTGTTCACCAGCACGTCGAGGCGCCCCTGTTCAGCCGCGATACGCTCGAACACCGCCCGAACCTGCTCATCGTCCGTATGATCGCACGGCACAGGGATGCATCCACCCCCGAGGTCCACCTGCTCCACCGTCCGACCCGTCACGTAGACGATGGCTCCAGCCTCGGCGAAGCCTTGAGCGACACCCTTCCCCACCCCGCGACTACCGCCGGTTACTAGGGCGACTTGTCCTTGAATATTCTGCATAGCGTCCATAGTTGATCCATAGGGAAGAGATCGCCGTCAACTTTCGGCGGCGTCTAAGGTCAAGGCCTTGACACCTTCGGCCTGGATTTCATGGATCGGACAGATGTTGTTCCGCTCTGCTACTTGCGAGATCAGATTCCAGGAAAGCAGAGAGCCAGTAAGCAGTTCACCTAATAAATCTGAATAGAATCTATCCGTTCCCGGATGCCCTCTGGCGACGGCAATCTCGTAGTGTCGAAGGAATTTGCATCGCTCCAAGTACTCTCCCACATCGGGTATCACAGGCTCCCTGAGCTGTGCAATGCCAAGAGCATCGTAAAACTCCTCAGCATTGATAAGCTGGATTGGCATGCCACGTGATTCTGCCTGTTGGGCTCCAGAGATCGCCCCTTTGGAGTAGCTTGACGTTGTCACAAAGATCCCCTTGGTATACCCTCCAAGGATCAGGGCACCCAAGAACTCTCGAATCT
Organism: Thermoanaerobaculaceae bacterium; assembly: GCA_963712665.1. Taxonomy (GTDB): domain Bacteria; phylum Acidobacteriota; class Thermoanaerobaculia; order Multivoradales; family UBA5704; genus DATARR01. The sequence goes on from CAVQIV010000008.1 coordinate 34,742, forward strand.
GGTGGACCTGGATCGAGTTCTTCCACCTCTTGACCTGGACCCCAATGCTTGTGTCGCATGGACCATCGAGGACTACATCAATGCCCCCATCGCGAGAATAGGCGGTTGCACGTGCACCGAAGCCGAGACTCTTGAAAACACTCGTGACGGCATCCTCGAAAAGTTTTGGATGGACCGAATGCCTTTGTTGATAGCGCGCTCTAAGAAAACTCCTCACCTCAGAGACGGGCACTTCAATATCACTAAGATCGAGCCTTTTTAGTGCACCAGCAGCCCCGTGAACGTCGAGATCCCGCCTCCAGTGATTTGAGGGCCTACCACCAAGCCCAGGAAAAGTGTATCCGAGGCCTCGAATGCTCCACCAGCCACATGAAGGGCAGGTCACGATCTGCCGGTGCTCTTCCTTCCAAAGGTCTACGCTTTTTGTATTCATGGTAGTGTTGCAAAAAATGCATTTGGAAGGAAGAATCCAGGATGACTGGAGTTCATGAGGATCATCGGAATAGCGCCAAATAGTCAACGGAAGCTTCCTTTCATAATGTCACTAAGAAGGCTCGGGCGCCAGTGTTTCTGCCAATTAGCGGCGGCTTGCCGTCCGCTCGATCGACCGGGCCTGACGCACGATATTCTACCACGCTGTGACCTCTTGGGTCAGCCAGCCGCGACGCCAGTTGGCGGTTTATGACAGTAATGGGTTGCTGGACGAGTTGGCCACAGCTAGCAGTCTTGCCTGGCTGGCCAAGGTAGGAACGAAGCTTGCAGCGTCCGAGCACCACCTCTACGGAGACAACGCCTCATCGTACACGGTTGCATCTCCAGCGTACCGGAACAGCGGGCCGTTGCAAGCGGGCTCACTCCTATCGTACCGGTACAGCGGCCCATCAGACCGACACATCGTGCCGTTGCACCAGTGCACTGGGCCGTTGGACCGGGATATAGGGCCAGCATACCGGTACATCGGTCCGTTGTACGCGAGCGCATTCCCATCGTACCCCTACATGGGTCCGTCGTCTCGGTGTACCAGTCTGTCGTACCGGTACATCGCCCCATTGCCCCGGGAAAGCGGGTCGTCGGACGCGTACAACGCGCCGTTGTACCGGGGAATCGGTTCGTTGTACCGGTACATTGGGACATCGGACCGGGTCATTGTCTCATCGTCCCGGGACATCAGCCCTTCGTACCAGTACAACGCGCCGTTGCTCCGGGGAATCGAGCCGTTGTACTGGTACGCCGTCTCATCGCCCCGGTACATCGTCCCGCTGCACCGGGTTATTGCTTAATTGCCCCGGGACATCGGGCCGTTGTACCGGTACATTCTCCCGTTGCCCTGGGACATTGGGCCGTCGAACGGGTACGACGTGCCGTTGCACCGGGGAATCGGGCCGTTGCACCGGGACATCGAAGCCAGCGAACCGGGACATCCTCCCATCGCCCCGGGACATCGAGGCGTCGAACCGGTACGACGCGCCGTTGCACCGGTACATCGGGCCGTCCTACGCAGCCGCATTTCCAGCTCTCGGGTGATGTACCATGCACACCGCATCACGGTGCAGGCGAAAGACGAAGCCGGAGAGGGGGACCATGAATCGAACCAGGATTCTGCGACTGGCCATCGCCGCGCTCGCGGCAGCGGGCTTCGTGGGTCCGATCCATGCGGCCGAGCCCGCCTCAGGAAAGCGGCTGCAGCTCGTCGAGGTCACGGTCGCGGAGCTCCAGCAGGCGATGAAGACAGGGCTCCTCACGCCTGAGCAGCTCGTGCGTCTCTACCGCGCGCGGATCGAGGCCTACGACAAGGCGGGGCCGCGGGTGAATGCGTTCCTGTTCGTGAATCCGAATGCCGAGGCCCAGGCGAGAGCGCTCGGCGGGTACGATCGCTCGCGTCCGCTCTACGGCATCCCCGTCCTGCTCAAGGACAACGTCGACACGGCGGACATGCCCACGACCGCCGGCTCGGTGGCGCTCGCCGGCTCGATGCCGCCCGACGACGCCTTCATCACGCGCAAGCTGCGGCAGGCGGGTGCGATCCTCCTCGGCAAGGCCACGCTCACCGAGTTTGCGAACTTCATCGCCGTCGGCATGCCCACCGGTTACAGCTCGCTCGGCGGCTTCGGGCTCAATCCCTATGATCCGCGCACGCTGCTGAGCGACGGCCGGCCGGTGCTCCAGACGGGCGGCTCCAGCTCGGGACCCGGCATCGCCGTGAACGCGAACCTCGTCACGCTCGCGGTGGGCACGGAGACCTCGGGCTCGATCTTGAGCCCGGCGAGCGCCAACGGCGTGGTGGGCATCAAGCCCACGCTGGGGCTCGTCAGCCGCGACGGCATCCTCCCCATCACCGCGGACCAGGACACGGCCGGCCCCATCGCGCGCACCGTGGCGGACGCGGCCCTCCTCTTGGGCGTGCTCGCCGGGTACGATCCCGCGGATCCCGCGACCGCCGCGTGCCTCACCCCCGGCAACTGTTTCGGCGACTACACGCGGTTCCTCGACCGGAAGGCGCTCAAGGGCGCACGGATCGCCGTGGTGACGCCCATCCCGTCGAGCCGAGCCACGATCATGAACGCGGCCATCGACCTCCTGCGGGCTCGGGGCGCCTACGTCGAGCTCCTGCCGTCACCGTTTCCGGCCGTGCCCGGCTCCTGTGTGAGCTATCCACCCCCCGCGGGCTGCTCCACCGTTTTCCTGTACGGCCAGAAGCACGATCTGAACGCATACCTGGCAGCGACGCCCAGGGCTCCGAGGAGGACGATCGCCGAGATCGTGGCCTTCAACAGCGCCTACAAGCCGCCCATGAAGTACGGACAGGCGATCTTCGAAGCGGCGGCCCAGCTCGACATCACACCTGACAGCGCGGACACGCGGCGCTACAAGATCGATCGCGCGGAGGACCTCGCGCGATCGCGAGGCGCGCTGGACGCCGTGTTCTCGGGACCGGACCGCGTTCAGGGCACGGCAGACGATTTCGACGCCATCCTCTCCTCGGCCAACAACTTCGCCGCCGCTCCCGCGAAAGCAGGCTATCCCAGCATCACCGTGCCCGGCGGCTTCGTACCCCCGGCGCCACCCATCGAGAACGAATTCCCCTCGGGAGTGACGTTCACGGGGCCGGCGTTCTCCGAGCCGAGATTGATCGCCCTCGCCTACGCCTTCGAGCAGGCCACGCACCACCGCCTGCCGCCCGCGAGCACGCCGCCGCTCCCCAGCGACAGCGTGCGTTGAAGACCCTCAGCGCCCTCCCCTCGCCAGGGATTTCAATCACTGGCGAGGCTGACCCCCAGGAGCTCGGGCAGCAGCTCTTCGGCTTTTCCAAGATACTCCTCCTGGAAGGCCGGATTCCTGGGGCTCAGCGGCTCCAGGTTGACGTAAATGGTGCGGGCGCCAGCGTATTCGGCGGAGCGCACGAAGTTGGATGCAGGAGCAACCACTCCCGACGTACCAATGGCGATGAAGAGGTCGCAGTCGCGAAGCGCTCGTTTGACCTGCCAACTGACATAGGCCGGAATGGCCTCACCAAACAGAACGATGTGTGGCCGCAGGACGCTTGAGCACTTGGGACATCTCGGCACATGGTCGGCGTAAGCCGTATCATCCACGAAAGGCTGGAGATCGCAGTCCTCATTGGTGCAGCGGGTGAAGCCAATATTGCCATGCAGCTCGACGACGTTCTTGCTGCCCGCCCGCTGATGCAAACTGTCCACGTTCTGTGTCACTAAAAGAAATTTCTGCCCGCCTTGGAGTCTGGTCTCGGCACGAGCCAAGGCAAAGTGCGCGGCATTGGGCTTTGCGGCACGAGCCGGAGCACGCATGGCACCGAAGAGCTGCCAAGTCCGCTCCGGCCGTTCGAGGAGTGCCTGGACGTGGCCGTACTCCGCGACGTTGTGCTCTTCCCAAACACCGTCTGGCCCGCGATAGGTCCTCAGGCCAGAGCCAGCGGAGATGCCTGCTCCGGTGAGCACTACGATGTTGTTGTAGCGGGATGTGTCAATTCGCATTTGGAGACATCCAACGTCTGTGGCTACTAGCGCTTCGGCGGCAGGTTCGTCTTGTCGATACCGGCGACGATGACGTAGTTGGGATCGACCATCTCGGTCAGGTGGATCTTCCCCACCTTTCCCAGGAGCTCGTAGGCGTCGAGCTCGGAGATGGCGTAGTCCTCGTGGAGCCAGTGGACCAGCTCGGTGAAGGCGATGCGCAGAGCGTCGTCGAGCGGGCGGTAGGCGCCGACCGTCATCAGCATGCGATCGCTTTCGAAGCGCGGCCAGCGGATCGCCTTGCCTTTGATCAGATCGACCTGCACCCGGGCGCGCAGCGGCACTTCGATGCCGGTGCCAGCGATCTCGCCGTCGCCCTGCGCGGCGTGGCCGTCGCCCAGGAAGAGCAGCGCTCCCTTGACGTTCACCGGCAGGTAGACGGTGTTGCCCGCTCGCGCCTCGCTGGCATCCAGGTTGCCGCCCCACTCACCCGGAGTGATCGAAGCCCGCGACTCGCCGAGCGGCGGCGCCACGCCAATGCAGCCGAAAAACGGCGTCATTGGGATCTTGAGGCTGAAATTCGAGTCGCGGGCGTGAAAGGTGGCGACGCCGACGGCCGAGTCGATGTCGTAGATCCACACCCGCTCGGGCAGCGGCGGGTTGAGCATCGGCGTGTAATTCGTCCAGTTGATGGCGCCGAAGCCTGGAGCCATGGCCCCCACGCCATGCGGCCCATCCACTTTGAGATCGAGGATCTTGATCACCAGCGTGTCGCCCGGCTCGGCGCCCTCGATGGCGAACGGCCCGGTCAGCGGATTGTCGCCTTTGACTTTCGACAGGCTGTCATCCGTTGTCTGGATGACGCCGCCGAAGCAGTCGGCCGTGCGCGTCTCGAGGATGTCGCCCGGCCGGAGCGTCGCCACCGGCGTGGCCGGCCCATAGACGAATTTCAGCTCCGATTCCTTGGGCTCATAGCGCACCACCCGCGGCTGAGCCGCGGCAACAACGCAGAGCGCGAAGAGGGCCAGCAGGGTCACAGCCAGAGCGCGTCGCATCGGGGGGCTCCTTGTTGACAGCGAGCTACTCAATCACACAGGTTGACCAGACCCCAGATGGTGGCCTCGACCTGATAAGACATGACAGTGCTGAGACCGTTGACGACTTCGCCGGTGACCTCGACACAGTCATCCGCGACAACTCCCGTGCAACTGTCGCCGACGCCCACGCCGATGTGGACGACGACCGGCTCGTTCCCCGTGTCGATCGACAGGAAGCACCCGTGCGGCACGCTCAGGTTGCAGGTGAAGCAGTCCTGGGTGTTGTCCACCACGGTGCCCCGGACGGTGGCGGTGTTGACGGGTCCGGCATACGCAACCGAAGCAAAAAGCAACGCGAACGCGGCGACGACGGCGATTTTCATGACGGCATTCTCCAGCGAAAAGAGACGAGGCGTGAATTCGCCTCCTCCTGATAGGATTGCCAAGGCGGCTACCCTACCATGATCCCGCACGAAAGCCCTCGACCCCCTGCGCGGCCGGCTGGCGGCACGCGGACGTTGCTCCTGGTGAGCACCGCCGTCACGCTGGTGCTGTACGCGATCCCTTATGGAGGGTACATCGCCCGTCCGCTTCTCCTGCTCTCGACGCTGGCCCACGAGATGGGGCACGGGCTCACGGCCCTGCTGCTCGGCGGCCGGTTCCAGCGCCTCGAGATGTGGGGCAGTGGAGCCGGGGTCGCCCACCTCGACCTCGCCGGCTTCGGCCGCATCCGTGAAGGCCTGACCCTGGCTGGAGGGCTGGTGGGACCCGCCGTGGCGGCAGCCCTCTGTTTCAAGCTTGGGAAGACCGGCCGTGGGGCCCGTGCGTGCCTGGTAGGGCTGGGAGTGCTCCTGCTCGCCGCCGAGATCCTGGTGATCCGCAATCTCTTCGGTTTCTTCTTTGCCGGCCTGCTCGCCGCAGGCTGTCTGTTCGCGGGCCTCCGCCTCTCGCCGGAGCGCGCGCAGTGGGTGGTCGTCTTCCTGGGCGTCCAGCTCGCTCTGAGCGTCTTCTCCCGCGCCGACTACCTCTTCACGCGAGGGGTCGTCAATCCGTCCGGCGCCTATCCCTCCGACGTCATGCGGATGCAGCAGGCCCTCTTCCTGCCCTACTGGTTCTGGGGTCTCGTCTGCGGCGCGTTCGCCGTGCTGGTCCTTGTCTATGGCATCCGGACCTGCTGGTCCTATGATCGTCAACGCGCCGGCTTCGTCACCTCCAGCCGAACCCTGTAGAGGTCGTCCTTGCACTGGACGGTCGCCCGGTTGGCGTGTTGCGGATTGAAGGTCTGGACCCCCTCCTTGCACTTACCGGTAACCTGCATCTTGACGGAGTCGAGCGAGGAAGGGACGGTGACGTCCTGGGAGCTTCCCGGTTCGAGGTCGAACGCCGGAGAGCCGCCGCCGCTCCAGACGACCGAAACCTTCACCGTCGTCTTCGAATCGTTCAAGACCGTGAGCTGGCTGTCCGCTGCCGTAGCGCTGGCCGCGCCGGCGGTGATGGCAAGGAGGAGCGTCAGGAGGATGGTGATTCCGAGTTTCTTCATTCTCTTCTCCTTTCTTGAGGCTCACCCGAACGCGGGTTTCGGATTGCGCAAACCAGCCCTTCCCTGGAGATTGCAGCAACGGCTATGCCAAGGTGCGGACGGGCTCACTCAGAATCGCCCGGCTTCGAGTCAGCTAGAATCCGTGGCATGAAACGACTTTGCCTCTCCAGTCTCGCTCTGTCCATTCTCGCCCTGGCATGGATCGTCCCCGCGACCGACGCCTGCACCACGTTCTGCCTGCGCAAGGGGTCCACGGCCGTGTTCGGCAAGAATTACGACTGGCACTTCGACGACGGGCTCGTTCTCGTCAACAAGCGTGGCGTGGCCAAGACCGCCGTACCGACGCCCGACGGACCGCCGGCCCAGTGGACCTCCAGGTATGGCAGCGTGACCTTCAACCAGTTCGGCCGGGAGTTTCCCAACGGCGGCCTGAACGAGGCCGGCCTCGCCCTCGAGCTGATGTGGCTCGACGAGACCCTCTACCCCGCGCCCGACCAGCGTCCCGCCCTCGGCGCCCTGGAGTGGATCCAATATCAGCTCGACAATTACGGCACTGTCGACGAGGTGGTGAAGAACGCCGGCCGGCTGCGGATCACGTCGGAAGGCAAGGTCCATTTCCTGGCCTGCGACAAGGGAGGGAGCTGCGCCACGATCGAATTCCTCGACGGCCAGCCGGTCGTCCACACGGGCGCCTCCCTGCCCGCGCCGGCGCTCGCCAACCACTCCTACGACGAATCGCTGCGCTTCCTGAAGGCCAACCGGAGCGGGCCGGGGAACGGCCAAGCCCTTGCGGGACAGGGCTCGCTCCAGCGCTTCGCCCGGGCGGCCTCCCGCGCCGCGGTGTTCGGCTCCCGCGGCAACGGCGATCCCATCGGCTACGCCTTCACCACCCTGGACGACGTGGCGCAAGGTGACTATACCCAATGGAGCATCGTCTACGACCTGCGAGCGGGCCGCGTCCACTGGCGCACCCGGCAGAACCGGACCGTGCGCTCCGTCGCCCTCTCCAGCTTCGACCTCTCCTGCGCGGCGCCGGTCAAGGTCCTCGACGTCCAGACCGGATCGGGCGACGTGGCCCGCCGCTTCGCCGACTACAGCCCGGAAGCCAACCGCAAGCTCGTCGCCTCCGCCTACCGGAAGGTGCAGATCGCGGTGAAGGTCCGTCCGGAGGAGCTCGAAGCGACGCTCGCCCAACCCGCGCGAACCACCTGTACCCTCGGTGCGTTGAGGCGGTAGGAAATCCACCGGCGAGGCCGGCGCGGTCGAATGTGAGTCCCGGCCATGCTATTCTAAGGACTCCATTTCGCGCTGGCCGTCTACCGATTTCCCGAGGAGAATCCGATGCGTGCGCGCTTTCAACGCCTAGTGGTGATTGCGGCTGTGGCAATGGCAGGGATGATCGTCGGCAGGATCTCGAAGAGCGCTGAGCCGCCGCCGGCGGACACGGCGGTCCGACTGGCGCAGGAGATGGCGGCAGCAGCGTCGCGCCGGGACGTCAAAAGTCTCGAGAAGCTCATCCCGCAAACCGATCGGGTGGCCTACGTGAGCAACGGCAATCCCATTACCGGGCGGCGGTACGGAGAGACGCTCGGCCAGTACTACGCGTCGCTCAAAGGCCTCGACTTCAAATGGGATCGATGGGAGGTCTTCCCCGTCGGCGACCGCGCCGCGGTCTTCACCGGGTGGGCGACCGCGAAGACCGTCGACCTCCAAGGCAACTCCGAGACCGGTCGCGCCCTCTTCACCATGGTCTTCGCCGACGACGGATCAGGCTGGAAGCGAGTGATCGCCCAGAAGTGGCAATCCCAGGTGCCGGCGGTGAGCGGGGTCCACCCGGCCGCGCCGGAGGACCGCGTACCGCCAGCGAGCGAGATCGTCGTCAACTTCAACGAGGCTGTAACCGTCACCGCATCGACATTTCACCTGGAGTGCCCTGCGGGCACGCCGATTGCCGTCACTGCGACGCCTGAGCCGCTGTCCGAAGGGAGCTCCTTCCTCCTGCATCCGGCCACAAGTCTGCCCGCGGGCGCCGAGTGTAAGCTGAAGGTCGTGGCCTCGCAGATCTCCGATCCCCGCTTCAGCCAGACCATGGCACAGGACTACGCCTTCTCTTTCAAGGTCGCCGCCGGCTCATGACCCGAGTTGGCGGAGCCGCGTCAGGTCCCTGGCATCTGGGATGACAGGATGGCCCACTTGAGAGTATCTGTACCGCACGGTATATTCGTCCGCATGCCAACCTCCAAGAAGGCCTCTGACCGCCGCCCAGCCCGAAAAGGCAAAGTCCGGAAGCAGTTCTGGTTGGATCCGAAAACTCTGCGCCGCGCCCAGACGATCCTGGGCACTGCGACCGAACGCGAAACCGTCGAAGTGGCACTCGATATGATTGCATTCCGGAGAGAGCTTCTCGACGGCACTCGGGTGCTCTCCGGGCTCCAGATCGATCCGATCCGATAGGTGCCGCCGGTGCAGAAGTATGCCCTGGACTCCAACTGCTACATCGACGCCGCTCGAAATCCGGTGGCTAACGCCGCTCTCGAAGCCTTCACCGCCAGGGATGCTCTTCAAGGCTTGGCTGCCATGACCCGAGCTGCCTCCGCAGACGTTTGGACCGGCACCACTTCGAACTCCACAAGATCCTCCCACTCCCGGATCCAAACGTCAAAAAGAGACGAATCCTCTGTTTCCATGAGCTGGAAGCACCTCTCGATCTCGAGATCGACCCAACTCGACACGTAGTGCAGCCCATCCGGCATGAGACGACCTCTCTCCCGTGCCCGGCGATAGATTTCCGGAGCGGCACCGTCTTTGAACTTTTCCAGGACCATGTACAGCATGAGGTAAGACGCCTACACCGGCGCGGTCAGCTTTCTGCAGGACGAAGAAAATCGATCGAATACTCGGGCTCAGAGTCCCCGTAGGCTCGCGCCAACCCCCGCGCGCTGAGCTCGATCCATCCGGCTCTGTCGCTCTCGAGTGGTGCGGGCTCCAGCACGGTGATCATCAACCGGGCACCCTCCGGCAGGTCAAAGGGCTCGTCGAGGCAGATCGTTTTCCCGTCAAAATGGGCTTTGAGACTTATAGTCGCCATGCTGAGATCCTACCCGCATTCGGGCGCTGTGGGCAAGCCCTCGCCACCCCTTACCGCTTCCCGCGCACGGTGGTGCGGCAATCCACACCTTCTTGCGCATGATGACAGTCAGGTATCAGAGTCCAAGCTTTTCAGGGGCGCGCGGGCTCGATGTCCACCTGAATGGCGCGCCACTTCCCCTGGCGGAAGCGCAGCACGCTCAAGATGCAGCGCGTGGCGTGCCCGAGCAGGATCGCCAGCCAGATGTCGGCCGGCCGCAGGCCGCGCGTGGCGTCGAAGAAAGCGCACAATCCGAGCGGGACGGCGATCTGCGACACGATCGAGATGTAGAGCGGCGAACGCGTGTCCCCACTGCCCTGCAGGGCTCCGGTGTAGGTGAGCGCCGTAGTGATGAACAGCCCGGAGACGCTCAGGAAACCGAGCAATTGGGTGCCGAGGCCCACGACGACCGGGTCCTCCATGCCAAACAGGCCCAGCAGGCGGTCCGGAATGGTGAGGAAGAGCGCGCCAACGACCGCTGCCACGCCGAGACCGATCCCCGCGGCCACGTGGACGCCGCGGATCGCACGCTCGGGGCGGCCGGCGCCCAGGTTCTGTCCGGCGATCGCGGCGGCGGCACCCAGCAATCCCACCGAGGTCCAGGTGATGAGCGAAAACAGCTCGGTATAGCCCACGGCATAAGCGGCCTGCGCCTTGGCGCTCTGCGCGAGCGAACCGATGAAGCGCAGCAGCAGCACGCCGGCAACGTTCATCGCGATCCCCTGGACGCCGGTCGGCAAGCCGAAACGAAACAGAGCGCGGATGGTCGTCCAGTCGGGCCGCCAGCCCATGCCGCGATGCCACGTCACCACCAGGCGCCCGGAGAACAGGAGGTAGATGGCGATCCCGCTCACGATGAAGCCGGCGAGCGAGGCGCCGATCGCCGCTCCGGCGGTGCCAAACGCGGGAATCGGCCCGAGCCCGCGGATGAAGATCACGTTGAGCACCACGTTGAGGACGGTCAGCGCGATCCCCAGGCGCAGCGGAGTACGCGCATCCCCCGCGGCACGCAACGCCGCGCCGAGCATGAAGAACAGCAACATCCCGAAGCTGAAGACGAACATGATGCGGAGATACGGCAGCGCCTCGGCGCGCACTTCGGCCGTGGCGTTCACCAGCCGGAGGAGCGACGGCGAGAGCACCCAGCCGAGCGGCGCGAGGATGCCGACGCACAGCGCCGTCGAGGCGATGAACGCCTGGTACACGGTCCGGTTGACCTTCTCCGGTTCGTTGGCTCCCGCGAAGCGGGCCACGAGCACGCTCATGCCGGTGAACAGCGACATGACGAAGACGATGACGATGATGAAGATCTGGAGCGAGACGCCGATGGCGGCATTGCCGGTGTAGCCCACCATATGCCCCACCAGCGCATGATCCACGACGCCCTGGAGCCCGCTGATCACGTTCTGGAGCATCGTCGGCCAGGCGAGCCTCCAGACGGCGCGTGCGATCGGGCCGTCGACGATCGAGCGGTCGAAGGATTTACCGGAGGCCGTCATAGGCCGTAGATGATACTCAAGTGGGCTGGATTCTGCTCCCCTTCGAATCTCGGCCTCCTCCCAGAGTAAGATGAGGCCCGGAACGGGAGAGGAGCCTCCGTGCACGGCAAGACCATCCTGATCACGGGTGCCACGAGCGGCATCGGGCTCGAAGCCGCGGTCGAGCTGGCCCGGCGCGGCGCCCGCATCGTCATGGTCGGTCGCGATCCCGGGCGCACGGAGGCCGCCGTGGCCGACGTCAGAGCACGCAGCGGCTCACGAGAGGTGTCGGACCTCCTCTGCGACTTCTCCTCCCAGGCGTCGATCCGCGCTCTCGGCGAGGCCGTGCTCACCCGCCTCGACCGGCTCGACGTGCTGGTGAACAACGCGGGCGGCGTGAACAAGACCCGGCGGTTGACGGTGGACGGGATCGAGGCCACGTTCGCCGTCAATCACCTCGGTTACTTTCTATTGACCAACCTCCTCCGCGACCTGCTGGTGCGGAGCGCGCCGGCGCGGGTGGTGACCGTCGCGTCCATCGGCCATCGGCAAGGCACGCTGGATTTCGACGACCTGGGCTTCGAGCGCGGCTACTCCATCATGCGGGCCTACACGCGCTCGAAACTGGCCAACGTGCTTTTCGCCGCCGAATTGGCGCGCCGCCTCGCGGGCACGGGCGTCACCTCGAACAGCTTGCATCCTGGGGCCGTGAAGACGAACATCTGGTCCGGCGCGCCGCTGTGGGCCAAGCCCCTCATCTGGCTCCTGTTCCAACCCTCGATGATCAGCGCCGCGGAAGGCGCCGCGACCATCGTGCAGTTGGCGGCGAGCCCCGAGCTCGAAGGGATCACCGGCCAGTATTTCGAGCACGGCAAAGCCGTCGCGCCAGCTCCCCTGGCGCAGGACGAAAACCTTGCCAAACGGCTCTGGGAAGTCAGCGCGGCAATGGTGCGGTCAAAAGTCGATAACTATTGAATAAGGGTGTAACAACAGCTAGCTCGCTGTTATCCTCTTGACGCACTAGTCACTTGACAGAGACGCTAGATGGCCGTAACTCTATGACGCCCACCGCATCCCAGGTCACTGTACCGAATGAAAGCTCACTCCCGATGCTCTTGTTCTCCTCAGCAGAAAAATAGACAGAGCTATCGATCAGGCCGGAACCATTACGAACAAGAACCCCATCGTCTCCCTCTTTTGAGACACTTGAATTTTTGAACGTGACCTTGCGCTTCAGGAGAAGCATCATGGCACCTTCTCTGGGCGGATCACCTTTTAGCTTCACCAAGCCCCTAATCTTTAAAGTAGCTCCACCGTAGGTCTCTGATTCTGTTTCCTTTTTTATATCGGTAATTTCGAACGCGAGACTTCTACCATCCTTTTCCTGCGTGGCCGTGCCGCCTGCACAGCCCTCGAAAAGGACAACCGCTCCAAGAATCAACGTGCCTCCGAGCACTACTCTCCATCGTCTCATCGTCTCTTGCACCCTCCTGAAAACCTCAAGTAAAACGAACTGATATTCCGCCCCAACGTCCATGAAAGTGAGCAACGATACTGCACCGATCGCGCGGGATCCGCTCCACTGGGTCATGCGCTCTCCACTTTGGTCTCCCGCAAAATGCCACGCTGTAAGCTATCAGCGGTAAAGCGCATTAGGTCTGCCGCACAACGGAAGGCCAAGTTGTCAGACGAAATGTCATCTGAACCGCATTCCCATCTGTAATCCTCATACCAGTACCGCCTCAACCTGAAAACCCACTTCTCCTGTTCCAAGCCCTTAACATCGAAGTATGCTAGGTGCTCCGTATTCTTCAGGTTGCAGGCATCATACGCCAATCCCTAAACCTCGTCAATTGCCTTGAGCGGCCCTCCTGCCACAGAGGATCAATCCCGCCCGAAAAGCGCCAGAATGCCATCCGCGATCGAGCCCCGCCAGCTCAGGATGGAGTGGCCGCCGTTGAATTCCCGGTAGTCGACGGCGCAGCCCTTGGCCTGCAGCACGGTGCGGAGATGGCGGTTGGCAGCCAGCAGGCTCGGGGTTTCCGGGCGCGGCCGGTCCTCCATCAATCCCGCTTCCAGATAGAAGCGCGACGGCAGCTTCTGGCCAATGGCGAGCTGCCGGGCGAGCCACTCGGGCTCGGCGTCGCCGGGCGGCTTCCAATAGAAGGATCCGGAGAGGGAGAGGACGTTGCCGAAGACCTCCGGATGACGCAACGCCGCGCAGGCCGCGGCCAGCCCGCCGAGGCTGGAGCCGGCGATCGCGATGCGGGCGGGATCGGTCGTGATCTGAACGGAGCGGCGGACCCAGGGAAGCAGCTCCTGCGTCAGGAATTCGGCGAACGGCGGATGGCAGGAGAGCTCCAGGGTGCGCGCCTCCGGGCTGGGATGCGCCCGGCCGTGAGGAGGTTGTTCAGGATGGTGGGCGTCGGGATGTCGGAGGTGTAGGTCCGGCCGTCCAGGACGACTAGCAGGTCGTACGGTTTGCCGTGGGGATCGTAGCCCGGGGGCGTGTAGATCCGCACGATGCGCTCGTTGCCGAGCCGGTCGCTGCGGAAGGTGCGCTCCTCCACGCGGCCGGCGGCTACGTCCGGATGGGGCTCGATCCACGGCTGCTTGGGCGCCTCAGGCAGCTCGACCCGCGAGACCAGAGGCTCCACGGCCCGGCGTGGATTGAGCGGATCGGGCTTGAGCGCGGCCCAGCGCGCCTCCTCCTCGGCTTCCGTGGCCTTCGCGGCCGGGATGAGCGAATCGTTCACCGAGAGGGCATAGCCGAAGCGGGCATCGGCCCTCATGCGGCGGGACTTGTACCAGACGTCCGTGCCCGGCAGCCGGCTCAGCCGGGCTTCCTCGATGCCCTCCTCGCTCGCCAAGTCGGACGGCGAGCCGACGACGACCACGTTCCGCGTCTCGTCGCCGCCACGCCAGAGAAAGGTTACGATCCTCTCGTCCCCCTTCCCTTCAACGGGCTCGACGAGCGGCGTCCCCTCCTCGGTGATCCGCTGCCAGAACCGCTCCAGCGCCGCCGGTCCTCCGGCTGCGACCTCCTTGCGGATCTCCTTGCGCAATGCGTCCAGCCGTGGGCTGGCGAGCTCCTCCGTGCTCGCCGGCCGCGGTCCCGCGAAGAGCAGGAGGAGGCCGATTCCGGCGGCGATCCTGGAGGCGCTCCGCTCCGCCGTTCCTCGGGGCTCAGGGCCGATCTTCTTTCTCATGGCCTCAGATCTTAGAGGATGTCAGAAGGGAAGGGGGCCGATCAGAAAGGGGAGCCGCCCAGAGCCCCCGTAGGCCTACGCCGAACATTTCTGGCGCACATCCGTTCCTCGCGCGAAGCCTTGTTTTCATATTGAGAGGAAGACCTTGACAGCGATGCGAGAGAAGTGTATATTTATTACTTAAAGCTTCTCCCTGGTGTTCCAGCAACTACCCTGCCGCCATGGCAAGTTGCGGGAGAGGTCTGGATCGTGGAAAATACATCGCATCGGCACTGCTCAAAAACTTGGAGCCATGACTCTATGAGGCTGCTTCAATTTCTCGCGCCCCTTCGGGCTCGACTTGGTTGGCAGGTCCGAGCCGGGAGCGGCTCGTCACCTTGTCGGCCGACGGCCCCCAAAGAGCCAGTTCTCGAAATCGACGAAATCCAGGGGAACATTCTGCTGGGATTCAACAAGGATTTCGAGGCACTCCTCTTCATTGAGATTACCGACGTAGCGCCCTTCCGTCTGTGGCTGCAGGGTCTCGCCGGGCGCGTCACCACCACTCGCGACGTCTTGCTCTTCCGGCGTAGCCTGCGTGCGTTACGCCAGCGAGGAGCGGAGTGCACTCTGCGCTCCACCTGGTTGCAGATCGCCTTCTCCTATGATGGTTTGGAGAAGCTCGGCACACCCGGCGAAATCAGCAAGTTCCGCGACGAGGCATTCCGACAAGGGCTGGCCGCCCGCTCGGAGTCGGTCCTGAAGGATCCGCAGGGCTCCGCCCAGAGTTGGCTCATTGGCGGTCCTCACAACACGGCAGACGCCGTGATGCTGATCGCCGCGGATGACGAGCGGGATCTCGACATCGAGATCGTGCGGCTCACCGACGCGGCGACCACTAACGGGGCGCACCTCCTCCTCCTCCAGCGCGGCGCGCGCTTACCAGACCACGATCGGGAGCACTTCGGCTTTCGCGACGGGATTTCGCAACCGGGCATCCGTGGCCGTCTTTCCGAGGATCCACACGATCTCCTCACTCCGCGCGAGAATCCAGACGATCCGAACGAGGGCAAGCCCGGCCAAACCCTTGTATGGCCCGGCGAATTCGTCTTCGGTTATTCAGGGCAGGATCCGGACGCCAAGTCGAGCGAAGGAGGAGTCCTCAAGGAGGGTCCCAATTCACTGGGTGAGAAGCACAATCCCCTCGCCCCTTGCTGGGCGCGCAACGGCTCCTATCTGATCTTTCGGCGACTCCGCCAGGACATCGGCTCCTTCCGCCGCTTCCTCCGCCGGGAGGCGAGTCGCCTCGCCCTTCCCACGGACGTGCTGGAGGCCAAGATCATCGGCCGCTTTCGGAGTGGTGCTCCAATCGCGCGCACTCCGGCGGATGATCCGGGGATGGGTGCCGACGACTGCGCAAACAACGATTTCCGCTTCGCCGTCGCTTCGCCCACGGTCAGTCCGCGGAGCGACGATTGCCAATGCGAGCGAAAGTCCCCCCCGGCACCCAAGGACTTCGGTGCCCGCACCTGCCCCTTCGCGGCCCACATCCGCAAGACTTATCCCCGCTACGACGTGGTCCGATTCGGTCCGGGCCTGGGACGCGAGGATACCGAGAGCCACCGTATCCTGCGGCGCGGGATCCCTTTCGGCCCTCCCTACCCGGAGCCGGAGCCAGAAGGCTTCCGAGACGTCGAGGAGCGCGGCCTACTGTTCCTCGCCTACCAGACGTCGCTCGTCGAGCAGTTCGAGCATATCCAGTCGGCCTGGGCGAACGAGGTCGAGCAACGCGCGCCTCCACCCGGGTTCGACTTCAGCGCCGGCCACGACCTCATCATCGGCCAGAATCCAGAAGGGCCGCGCCAGCTCTTGCTTCGAATCCCCGGCGGTACGGGCGGCGAGCGTATCGAGATCCTCTCTGCAGAGCCGTTCATTATTCCCACGGGCGGAGGTTACTTCTTTGTCCCCTCGCTTACCGCACTGAAGCAGATCGCTCGCGGGGAGCTCTAGCCGGGCTCAAAACCAGGGACGCCACGGAAGAAGATCCTTTCGTCGTCCAGCTTGCCCTGCGCCAGAGGAGCGACCTCGTCGCGGAATCGTATGGCCGAGAACAGCGTTCGCTCATCCCCCCGCAGGTTCGGGTGCGATCCCGGCAGCGGCAGAATGAGGTCCGCGCTCCGGTCATCCACGGGGCCACGCAACCACCAGGCGTGGGCGATACCGGCCGGCACGCGCAGGTAGCAGATTTCGAAGTTGGTCTCCGCAGTTTCGGGCTGTCCCTCCAGCCAAGTGAGATCGAGGATCTCCGTGGCGAGGAGCGGCGACGCGGCCGCCGAGACAACCTTCCAATCATAGTCCCCAGGCCCCCTTGCCACCTCCGCTTCCAACAGCGGCTCCTGGCCATACAGCACGAGGTAGCGCCATGCCATGAAACGGGCGCCGAACAGCACGTTCCTCACGGCCCCCTCGAGATCGCAGAAAAAAGATCGATGACCCTCGGTCATCCGCAGCAGCTCAAGCTGCTTCTCGGTACCGAGATCCAGTCTGCGGCCGAAGATGGTCCCCACGTTGCGCGCCACCATGTCCGGCCCTGGAGCCGGCGCATCCGGATCAGCGGTCATCGCCATAGCATCCTCCTACTTCGTCAGGAAGGTGGCTTTCCAGCCGCCACCGGTGGTGTCGCGAAAAACCGGGTAGAGAGCCCAGCGCAGCGCTTTCTCTGCCGGATCGGAATACCACACGTACTCCCCGTCCTGCGGATCCAGGCCCCAGATGCAGAGGACCACCACGTGACCTTGTTGCCCGCAGACGATCGGAAAACGAGACCCCTGCTGCGCGATCTCTCCCTGGATCTCGGTAAAGGAGAGGTGGCCCGCCTGCGCTTTCCGAAGATGGTTCTCAACGCCGAGGACCTCGTCAACTTCCTTGCTCATCTTGCAGTCCCGCGGCACATCGCAGCAGGTCGGCGCGATCAGTTGCACGGCCCAGTGACATTGGGGGAGGTCCTCGAAAGTCAGACAGCGGTGCACCAGGGTGGCCATGGCCGCCCAGCACCAGCCGTCCTGGAACCACGGCTCGTGCGTCAAATTCGGCACGGAGACCTCCAAGGGGGGCGCTCCGACGATCCCGTCGGCCAGGATTTTCTGATTCAGCAGCAGAATCGCAAGCAAGAGCGTATCCCCCATCTCACTGCGCGGCCATCCGCGACATCGTGCAGCGGATGCCTCCGGCCGTGCCACCCACCGCCGTGCCCACCGCCGTCGAGTCATCTTTAACGGCGACCGGAATGGGCAGCGGTTTCACCAAGGTCAAGAAGTTGTCCAGCAGCATGTAAAAGCACTCGAAGTCGTCGTCGGGGTCCAACTTAGTGGGCGGCGGCACTTTGAGGTAGTTGCCGCAGCACAAGTTGACCAGCAGGACCTCCACGTCGGGCTTGCTCGTCGCCAACTGGAGATTGAGGATGGGAGCGGCGGTGTTCGCCGCCGCCGCGAATGGACGGGACTGGATCGCGACGCTCTGTCCATCCGGAACTTCGATCTCCCAGACCACCCGGTGCGGGAGCGCCTGGCGGGCGATCTTGGCTCCAGAAGGCAGCGGGACGAAGTCGGCCAAGACCTCGGCAGCCTTGAAGCTCGCGAACTCGTCGACCTTCAGTGTGTCCTGGTCGATGAGCACGCGCGCTTTGAGAAACTCTTTCTTGGGGTTCTGGTCCAGACAGTCGGTCTCGATCTTTCCGGCACTCGGCAGGATGTCGCTGAGGTCGGGGACCCAGTCGATGTCGCGGTTGGTGCCGGGGCTGCCGCTCTTGCCTCCCGTAAGAGGGCCCACGATCGTCAGCGGCTTCTTCACAGGTGCCTTGACTGTGATCTCCTCGTCGTCGAGCGGCCAGATCGCCGTGCGGCTGCCGATCGCGGGATTGGCGCCCACCTCGTTGACGCGGTCATAGATCAGCGTCGGGGTGTGGAATTCGGGCACATGACCCAGTTGGGCCACCCTTCCATGGCCGGCCTGGGGGTCGGTGTTGACCATCAGCGCCCGCACCTCCTTCAGGTCCGGCGTGGGCACGAAGGCACAGAGACCGCCCAGGATCATGCGAAATTTGTATGGCATATAGTCCTCCTGTCAGTGAATAGTGGCAGCGGATCCCGATCCGCCGATGAGCTGAAAGGCTGCCCAGGTGCTGGGCTCCGCGAGCTCCGCCTGACCACTGCGCAGCAACGTCAGTTGCGCCTCTCGGAGCGCTGCCGCTGCCGCCTCGCCAGCGCGCAGTCGGCGGTGGAACTCGATCAGCAGAGGCCCGGCCGCGAGGTCGTCGATAGGCCACTGGCTGGCCACCACAGTGGGCACCCCAGCGGCGAGAAAGGAGCGCGCGAGGCTGAACACTCCTTCACTCGGCGAGAGACGCCCAAGCGAGGTGGAGCACGCCCCGAGGACCACCAAACGGGTACGACGGAGGTCCAAGTGCTCAATTTCGTGGGCGTAGAGTGCTTCACCCCCGGCGGCCGAGCGCGCCATCGGCAGAGCCGAAAGCAGTGGGTACTCGAGATTGGGCAGCGCGTGGGCAGCGACGTGAACGACCTCGTGCCGCGGAGCGCTCTCCAGGAACGCGACCCGGGTCGCCGCACGCCCGGTGAGGACATCGGCCACCGGATAGAGAGCCGCGACACCGGCAGCCTCGGCTGCAGCGCCGGGAAGGGGTGGCAGTCCGGGGAAGGCGATGGGATCGAGCTCGGGGCTCGCCAGCACGAGCACGCTGTCGAGCCGCCCGAGGCGCTGCCGATCCTCCAGGGCAAGCGCCTTCAGATAAAGTGTGGCGCTGGGGGCGTAGCTCAGCGTCCTCTCCTCGATCAGATACCTTCCCGAGACCGGGTCGCGGAGGAGCGCGAAGGGTACGAGATACAGACACTCGCCGGGAACGATCACCAGGCTCTCCCCCGCCGGCAGATATGCTGACAACGGCTGCAGGAGCTCACGGGACAAGCCCGCCGCGGCACGAGCGAGCGCCTCGGAGCTCCCGCGGCCGATGAGCCCGCGCAGGTGCGCGACCTTGTTTTCCAGCACCTTTCTTCCAACCTTCAGCTCCACCACCTCGGTCCGACCACCCCCGGCGAGCCAGGCGATCGTGTTGTCAGCCTGCACCGCAAACTCGACCAGTGTCGTCCCCGCGGGAAGTCGGGCCGCGAGCTCGCGCAGGCTGGGAGTGACGGACACTTTCGTCTCGGCATCGATGTCACGTCGTGTGCGCTCCATCAGACCCCGTGCCCGCACGCGCTCGGTGAACTCGTAGGCCAGATCCGGCCGTCCGAGCTGCATCTGCAGCCTGACCATTTCCTCATAGAGAGGAAGCGCCTGATCGAGATAGGAAACGCGCAGCGGCTCGTCCTCCACCTCGGAACGCTGTCGCTCGCTCTCGTGAATGGCAGCGCCCAGATCGCCGACCGCACCGTCCAGGTCTCCGGCCGAAAGCCGCGCCTGCGCGCGTTTGGCGAAAAGATCAGGCAGACGGAAGTGGTCGCGACGCTGGGTCGCCCAGGCGATGGCGGCACCGACGCTCTGCTCGGTCGCAGCGCTGGCCAGGTCCAGATCGGCACGCGCCAGTTGCAGGTCAGTAGCGAGCCGCAGTCGCCGCTCGCCTGGAGGGACCTCTCTCAGGAGCACGCCCGCTCGGTCCAGATCGCGCAGGGCCCGCGGAGCATCCCCCAGCCGCAGCCGGGTCCTGCTGCGGGCGAGCAGGGTCTCGATCGTGATCAGCACATCGTTTTCACGGTGCGACCAAGTCACCATCTCGTTCTGCAAGGCAAGAGCGGCGCGCACCTCTCCTCGCCGCAGCAGATCCTCGGCGCCGTCGCGCAACGCGTTGTAGTAGTAGAGAGAACCGCCGATCCGGTGTGACAGCGCGAGAGCCTCGAGCCGATGCTTCCAGGCATCTTCGGCGTCGCCCTGATATCTCAGATTCTCGGCCATCATGAGGTGGGCGGCCGCGATGTGCTCCGTCTCGCCGGTCGGGGTGAAGGCGGCGAGACCGAGGCGATAGCAGCGCAGCGCGTCGGACATCTGCGCGAGGCGCTGGTGTGTCATCCCCCGGAGAAGGAGCGCTCGTCCCTGAAGGCTTGGGTAGGGTTGGCCCGACACCTCTCGTTCCAGAGTTGCCAGCGCGCTCAGCACGTCACGGTTCTCGCCCGTGTAGTAGGCGCAGAGGATTGCACGGAAGCGTGCCCAGCCGGAGTAGGGGCTCGCAGCCGACGCCAGCCGTTGTGCCGCGGTCATGAAGCGCTCCATCGCCTCCATATCATGCGCAGCCCGGTAGAGCTCCAAGCCCTGTACGTAGGCGCGATGGCCTTCTGCCAGTGTCCTGAGGCGTGCGGATCGGCCTCGGGCCGCATCCACCGTCGCCACGGCGTCCTGCACCATGCGTTCGCCATGGTGATCCGCGAGCGCGACGCCAACCGCGCGCGCCAAGCTGAGGCTCCGGACCGCCGAGGCCGTGTCCCCGTCTTCCCAGGCGCGTCCCCAAGCTGGTAACAGCTCCTCTTCAGCCCACAGTCTCGTTCTCTGGGGAAAGCGACCGACCAACCGCTCCACACGATCGGCCTCGCCCGCCTCGGCTGCCTGCACCAACTCGTTGCGTGCCGCCGGCCAGTGGTCACGCTCGCTGTCCTCCTCCAGCCGGGCCAGACGGGAGCGCGCTTCATCGGCCCAGGGCGAGCTCGGATCCGCACTCAGATACCGCGCCCAGGAAAGCCGCGTCTGCTCGTGGAGAAAAAGCCCTTCAGTAGCCAGCGCTCGATTGAAGAGCGCTTCCACCGGAGCACCCTGTAGAGCCAGCGCCCGTTCCGCGGTTTCGAGGCCGGCGATCAGCTCGCTCGGCTTGTGCGAGACCTCGTAGCTGGCCAGATAGGCGGCGAGGAGATCGTTCATCAGATCGGCGTCCGTGGGAGCGCTCTCCGCCGCTCGTCGCAGTTGCTTGAGCGCATCGTCCCTGCGGCCCAGCAGCAGCCGCAGGACGGCGGCATCGGCCAACCCGCGCGGCGTGCGGTCTCGCTCCGCCTCTCTCTCGATTTGACGGACCAGCCGCACGGTTTTCCCACTCACCTCCGGAGGGATCGCCGTCGGCGACGCCCACCGAAAGCCTCCCGTCAGGCGGCTCAGAAACGGACGCCGGCCGCCCAATACCTCGACCATTTCGTGCCGCGGAGCTCTGGAGTACGGCAGGGCCACCACCAGTGTGATCGCCGTGCCTACCAGGCCGAGCGCTGAGATCAGCGTCCAGCGGACGCCTTTCGTCATACGATTTCTCCGTGAACGCTAAGAGCATACCAGAGGCGCAGCCAGACAGGCTACTCCGGCTTCAACAAGTAACAGCCGAAAAAGATCCCCATGCGGAGGCGAGGAGGATGAAGCTCGTGCTCACCTGGGTGGGCAGCTCGGAGAACCGCGAGACCAGGTACGGCGCCAGGAGGCCCAGGCTGACGCCGATCGGGCCTTCAATAGATCTCTGACCTAGTCCGCACCTAGTCCACCAGTTCTGTGGCTACGCTGCGCTATCTCGGGACAGCTCCGAAGAGCGCCACAAGGCCATCCGCGATCGAGCCCCGCCAATTCAGGATGGAGTGGCCGCCATTGAATTCCCGGTAGCTCACGGCGCAGCCCTTGGCCTGCAGCACGGTGCGCAGGTGGCGGTTGGCAGCCAGCAGGCTCGGGGCTTCGGGGCGTGGCCGGTCCTCCATCAGCCCAGCCTCTAGATAGAAGTGCGACGGCAGCTTCGGGCTGGTGGCGAGCTGCCGGGCGAGCCACTCGGGCTCGGCGTCGCCAGGCGGCTTCCAATAGAAGGATCCGGAGAGGGAGAGGACGTTGCCGAAGACCTCCGGATGCCGCAAGGCTGCGCAGGCCGCGGCCAGACCGCCGAGGCTGGAGCCGGCGATCGCGATGCGGGCGGGATCGGTCGTGATCTGAAAGGAGCGGCGGACCCAGGGGAGCAGCTCCTGCGTCAGGAATTCGGCGAACGGCGGATGGCAGGAGAGCTCCAGGGTGCGCGCCTCCGGGCTGGGATTGGCCACGAAGACCGCCACCAGAGGCGGGATGCGCCCGGCCGTGAGGAGGTTGTTCAGGATGGTGGGCGTCGGGATGTCGGAGGTGTAGGTCCGGCCGTCCAGGACGACTAGCAGGTCGTACGGTTTGCCGTGGGGATCGTAGCCCGGGGGCGTGTAGATCCGCACGATGCGCTCGTTGCCGAGCCGGTCGCTGCGGAAGGTGCGCTCCTCCACGCGGCCGGCGGCTACGTCCGGATGGGGCTCGATCCACGGCTGCTTGGGCGCCTCAGGCAGCTCGACCCGCGAGACCAGAGGCTCCACGGCCCGGCGTGGATTGAGGGGATCGCGCTCGAGCGCGGCCCAGCGCGCCTCCTCCTCGGCTTCCGTGGCCTTCGCGGCCGGGATGAGCGAATCGTTCACCGAGAGGGCATAGCCGAAGCGGGCATCGGCCCTCATGCGGCGGGACTTGTACCAGACGTCCGTGCCCGGCAGCCGGCTCAGCCGGGCCCCCTCGATGCCCTCCTCGCTCGCCAGGTCGGACGGCGAGCCGACGACGACCACGTTCCGCGTCTCGTCGCCGCCACGCCAGAGAAAGGTTACGATCCTCTCGTTCCCATTGTCTTCGACGGGCTCGACGAGCGGCGTCCCCTCCTCGGTGATCCGCTGCCAGAACCGCTCCAGCGCCGCCGGTTTTCCGGCTGCGACCTCCTTGCGGATCTCCTCGCGCAATGCGTCCAGCCGTGGGCTGGCGAGCTCCTCCGCGCTCACCGGCCGCGGTCCCGCGGGCAGGTTCTCCGTCAGATACCGCGCCAGCAGCGAGAACACGTGCAGCGAGGTGCCTTCGCCTTCGTAGATGGCATGCGTGCGGTTGGGATAGGCCATGAAATCGAAAGGTTTTCCCAGTGCGACGAGGCGGTTGACCAGCCGCTCGGTGCCCTGGTAGTGCACGTTGTCGTCGCCCGAGCCGTGCACGATGAGGAGCTTGCCCGAGAGCCCTGCCGCGAAATGGATGGGCGAGCCGGCCTCGTAGCCCTCGGCATTGTCCTGCGGCAGCCCCATGTAGCGCTCCTGGTAGATCGTGTCGTAGAGCGTCTGGTCGGGAACCGGCGCCACTGACATGCCGACTTTGTAGACGTCGGGCGAGCGGAAGAGCAGGTTCAGCGTCATCGAGCCGCCGCCGCTCCAGCCCCAGGAGGCGACGCGCTCGGCGTCCAGATAGGGCCGCGTCGCCAGCAGCGCCTTCACCGCGGCGGTCTGGTCCTGTGTGGCGAGCACGCCGATCGCGCCGTAGACGACCTTGCGCCAGTCGCGGCCTTTCGGTGCCGGCGTGCCGCGATTGTCGACGCTCGCCACAATGTAACCCGCGTCGGCGAGCGCCCGGTGGAAGAGTTGTGTGGCACCTCTCCCGCCATCGATCACCATGACGCCGGCCGGTTCGCCATAGACGTACATGAGGAGGGGATATTTCCTGGTGGGATCGAAGTTCTTCGGCTTGATCATCCATCCGTCGAGCTTCACTCCGCCGCCGACGTCGACCTGGAAGAATTCGCTCGGCGGCGTCATGAGCGGCGCGACGGCGGCGGCGAGCGCCTTGTTGTCCTCCAGCACGCGCAGGGTCTGGTGGGAGGGCAGACGCACGAGGTCGATGACCGGCGGAGAGTCGATCGTCGAGCGCGTGTGGATGGCATAGCGGCCATCGGGCGAGATGGTGTAGGTATGGGAGCCCGAAAGCTCGGCCGGCGTGACGCGCTCCGGAGCGCCCTTGCCATCCAGAGAGGCCCGATAGAGATAGCGCCGCGTGGCGTCGTCGGGCGAGGCGATGAAGTAAAGGAAACCTTTTTTCTCGTCGATGCCCTCGACGTTGAGGAGGTCGAAATCGCCGGGGGTCAGCAGCCGCAGGGCACGCCCATCGCGCGGCACGGCCCAGGCATGGCGCCAGCCGTCTCTCTCGCTGACCCAGAGGAGCTCACGCTCTCCGGGGAGCCACCGCCAGGAATCGACGACGTCGACCCACGCCGCATCCTCGTCGTGCAACAGCCGGCGCGCCTGGCCGGTCTTCGCGTCCGCGAGCCAGACGTCGTTGGCGTTCTGGCGGCGGTTCAACTGTTGCAACATGAGCTCGCCCGTGCCGGCCACCCATTCCATACGCGGGACGTAGGTGTTGCGCGCATCCCCCGGGAGCGACACCCAGACGGGCGTCCCCCCCGACGCGCTCACGATCCCGATCTTCACCTCCGAGTTCGTGGTGCCGGCCTTGGGATAGGGATAGGTCGTGACCACGGGATAGAGCGAGTCGGTGTCGTTGATGAGCGTAAAGCTGCCGACGCCGCTGGTGTCGAAGCGCCAGAACGCGATGTCCTTGCCGTCCGGGCTCCAGCGGAACCCATCGCGCAGGAAGAATTCCTCCTCGTTGACCCAGTCGGAGGTGCCATTGATGATCGTGGCCGAGCCGTCGGAGGTCAGCCGCGTGACGCTGTCGCTGCCGACGTCCTCGACCCACAGGTCGTGCTCGTGAACGTAGGCGACGCGCCGGGCATCCGGCGAGAGCTTCGCGAACATCAGAGTCGATTCGGGCCAGCCGGCGCCGACCTTGCGGAGCTTGTTTTCCTTGACGTCGAGCACCCAGTAATCGCCGCGGGTGTTCGCTCGCCAGACCTTCTTCGTGTTGGTGAAGACGAGCAGACGCGCGCCGTCCTTCGACCATTCATAGTTGTCGATCTGAAGCGGCTTGGCTCCCGGGACCGGGACGAGGCTCGCGGCGGAGACGAGGACGCTCCGGGCTCCCGTCTCGGTGTCGTAACGGACGATGTCCTTGGCTTCGGCGACGGCGGCGGAAGGCTCGACCGTGGTATAGGCCTTGCCTTCCTCCATCCATCGTGAGGGCCCGAACTGCCGGGCTTCAAGCTCCCGGGCGCCAAAGATGCGCGCGAGCTGCGTCTCAAGCTCGCCGGATGGCTTCGCGTCGGCGGCGAGGGCCACCCGCGACAGGACGAGGCCAAGGCAAACGCTCCAGAGGAGAAAGGAGGCGAGTCTGCGGTGCATGGTGGGCGCAGTCTAGCACGGGAGGATCACGGAGTCTGCACCTCGAACCGGTCGAGCTCCGTGCGATCGCTCCCATAAGCGGTGACCGTGATGCGGCCGGCGTAGACGTCGACGATGCAAAAATGGTTCTCTTTCCTGAAGACGTCCCGGGGGAGCCCGAGCTCGGGATGCTCGGGGTCGTAGAGGGGAGCGCCGCCGCCGCCGGTGACGACATAAATGATGCCGTCGCGGACGGTGCGGTAGTAGACGTGGTCGTGCCCCTGGAAGACCAGACGGACGCCATGCCGCTTGAAAAGCGGAGGCAGGATGGATTTCCGGGCCAGCACGTCGGAGTCGGCGGCGTGGCGGCCGATCGAGAAGGCCACCCTGTGGAAAAATGGCACGATGAACCGTCCCGCGGCCTGCGCCTGGGCCAGATCGGCCTCGAGCCAGCGTCCTTGCTCGCTCTCGGGTCCGACCTTCTGCTCCGTATCGATCGCGACGAAGTGGAGGTTGCCCTTTTCGAAGGAGTAATAGAGCTTGTTGCCGGAGAGCACCGGCTGGGTGACCCGCTGCTCGTAATACCCCTCGGGCGCCACGTCGTGATTGCCGCGGGCCGGGTAATAGGGGACCTGCCGCCGCATGTCGCCGGTGATGTCGTCGAAAATCCGCCACTCGTCGGCGGCGTTACCGTGGTGGACGAGGTCGCCGGTCTGAAGGACGAGAGCCGGATGGAAGCTCAGCACGCCCTCCACGATCCGGCGGTGAACGTCGTGGCCATCGCGGGTGTCGCCATAGACGGCGAAGCGCAGGAGCGCGCCAGCCTCCGAGGTTACTCTTGCGGACGGGGCAGGGGCTGGGGGTTGCGGGGCTTGAGTGCAGGCACCGGCCAGGAGGCCGAGCAGCACGAGCAAAAGCGAGCGGATGGTTGTCATCGAGGTCCTCTGGCTCTCAAATGCAGCCCCCGCCGCCTGGCTTGCATTCCGGCAGGCCGCCTGAGATACGGCAACAGCCGGAGCAGCACCGTGCGCTGGAGGTACACGTCGCGCCATCGGGCAGGCAGGCGCTCTGTGTCTGTACCGGCGAAGGGACCAGGATCGATGACACGAAGGCGAGCCCACCCAACACGGCCATTCTGCGCACGAGCTCGCGGCGCGAGCAGCTCACGGCTTGCGCCGGCACCGTCACCTGGTCCTGCAGCAGGTGGGCCTTGCCCAGCCGGCGCAACGCCATCCAGACGACGGTTTCGTCGTGAGCCGCGTCGACCTCGCGATGCAGCAGGGTCGCCAGCTCCGTCACCGTGGTTCTGCCATCGCAGTGCCGCCAGATCAGGGCCGCAGCGCGGTTCAGGCTGTGGGCGCGATGGCACTCCAGGTCATAGACCACCAGCTCATCCTCCACCTCGCGCACCAGCAGACGCTCTCTCCGCGCCTCGGGGGAAAACCCTCGCGATGGCTCCAGAGCCGGCTCTTTCATCTGCTCGTCGTTCCGCATGGCAGCCCTCCGTCTGACGAGACCTCGGTCAGTCGTCCATGCTGCTCAAGATCGCGGCAGCCGCGTGCTCCGCCTCGCCACGAAAACCTTTCAGCACACTCGCGCCGGAGGTCGCCTGCTCCAAGGTGGCAAGCGCGGCCGCCGGACGCCGGCGCGCGGAGACGGTGTGGGCCAGGAGCGCCAGCACGCCCTGTCCTGGATAGAGCGAGCGGGGAAGCCATTCTTCCCCCGGCCGATACTCACTCAGGGCGATCAGGCCCACGGGCAGCGGCCGGGTGCCGGCGACGCCGCCGAGCTCTTCCGCCGAGCATCGCCTCGACGATCCACCCGGCTCGGCGCGCATCGAGAGCGGCCGCGCATAGGGATGCACCCTTCCCTGTCGATCGAAGACGGCGTACTCGTCGGAGTAATAGGTCGCGCCGGCACGGACCAGCGTCGCAACCAGGGTCGTCTTGCCACTGAAGCTGTGTCCAGGAAGGACGATGGCCCGACCACGCCAGCCCACCACGCCCGCGTGGACGAACAGGCGGCTACGCGCCGACTCCGCCAGATAGAGCTGGATGTCGTTCTCCAGCACATCGAGCACGTCCTCCAGGTCGCTGGTCCGAGCCAGGCGCATGGCACCCGCATACAGCAGGTTGAGGTGGCGCACCTTGCGCGCGCCCTGGGTCCCACCCACACGCAGGGAATAGAGCCGGTCCACGAGGGGGGAATCGGCAGGCCTGAGCTCTGGCGGCAGGTGAGCCGGAAGTCTCGCGAGAACTTCCGGCGTGCTCACCCGAATGCCGATGCGCATTCCGTACGCGACAAAACCGATCCCAGCCACCCACCCGAGGCGGCCCAGCTTCTCCATTCAGGCCGGAGCTCGCTTCAACCGAGGAACTATTCCAACAGACATCGGGACCTCCCAGGCGCCCGCGCAAAAGCCGGCCCCGACAGCATTATGCTCTCCTTTCGCCTCACGAAGAGAAACGTCTGCGACTTCCGATCCATCAATCCCGTGATAGCGACCGGACCGACCCGGTATCTAGGCTAGACTGGAAGGCAGGCGGAGCGGATGAAGACATGCCGGACTCGATGACAGACGACAGGGCCTTTCCGGACATCTCCCCGGCGTCTGTTCCCGCGTCTGATCCCGCGTCTGTTCCCGATTACTCGCCCGGCTGCGCCGTGCAATGGCTCTTTTGTAGCCGCACGCTGGCGATCACGGTGTGGTGGTGTCGGGGATGCAACGGCGAAGAGAAGTATCAGCCCTGGCCCGGCCTCAGCTTCGTGCATTCGGGAGCCTACAAGCTCCGCTGCCCGCGAGGGACGACCCTGGTCGATTCCAACCAGGCTCTCCTGATGAGGCCGTCCGAGCCCTACCAGACCTCGCATCCTTTCGGTTGCGGCGACCGGGGTAGCTCGCTCGTGCTGAGAGGGGCCGCGGCGCACGACCTCTTCGAGATGGACGAGGGATCCCACGCGGTGGTCAAAGGGGCTGGCAAGCAGGTCTCGGTCCCGATCCCACCGGGCCTGTTCTTGCAGCAGAGGCTCCTGGCCCACGAGCTCCACTCGGCCGGTCCGGCGGACCCCCTGGCGGTCGAGGAAGCGGCCCTGCGGCTCTGCCGGATGGTGGTGGACGCCGCGTCGATCGAATCCGCGCGACGGCGCCCACGCCAGGACTCGGCCCGGGCCGCGGAGCATGTCGAGGCCGCGAAGGAGCTGCTCCATCGCAGGCTCCCCGATCCCCTTCAGCTCGCCGATCTGGCGGCCTCGCTGGAGGTCAGCCCGGAGCACCTGTGCCGGCTCTTCAAGCAGCGCTGCGGCACCACCCTCTCCGGCTACCGCAATCGGTTGCGCCTGCGCAAGGCGGTCGAAGCCCTGGCGGACGGAGCGACCGATCTGACCGATCTGGCCCTGTCGCTCGGTTTTTCGAGCCACAGCCACTTCAGCTTTGCCTTCCGCCGCGAGTTCGGAGCTCCCCCATCGCAGGTCCGGCGCATCACCGCCGTTTCCCCTCGCGGCCCCGCGGCGTTCCTATCAATTTACTGATAGCGCGCTCGCGCAGCCGGCAGCTATGGTCTCTCCCGTGGAGAGCAGACGGTGCCACTGCCGTCCTGCTCGGAAAGGAGAGATCGATATGAAGCTCGCCCTCACCAGCCTTCTCGCCGCCCTCTGCCTGTACCTGAGCCTGGGGCCGGCAACGATGCCCGCACCCATCGCCTTCGAGAGCTGCAGTCCTCCGGGCATGTGCGTAGATCCCGATGGGTACTGCCAGTGCAAGGAGAATGGCGGCACCGGCCCCGGCTGCTCGCACCTCTACTGCATCTTTTGAACAGACGTCGACAAAAAACGAACGGTCAGGCGTTGCGCCTGGCCGTTCCGGTCGCGGCAAATCGAAAATAGCGGCCCAAACTAGGTGCCACCCTTACAGTCCGCGGAAAGGGTGGCGCCTCGGCTACGGACATTGGACTCTCTCCTGGAGAGCGAACCGGCGATCGTTCCATGCTTCGTCATCTCGTTTCGGCCGGTGGCAGGAACCTCACGCGACCCGTTTCGATCTCGTAGACCGCGCCGACGATCTTCATTCGCCCTTCCGCCATGCGCGCTTTCCCTTCCGGCGAATCCAGGATCTGGCGAACCGTCCACCGCACGTTGCTTTCGACGGCGCGCGACGCCCGTTCTTCGGGAGACAGCGTCGGATCGAATTCCGGAAGGCCCGGGAGGATATTCGCGAGAAGCACCCGAACCCGAGAACGAAACTGCGCCCCCTCGTGCTTGGTCGCCAGCGCTGCGGTGATCGCCCCGCACCCCTCGTGGCCGAGGACCACGAACAACGGCGTCTCCAAGTACGAGCCCGCATACTGCAGCGTGCCAGAGATTTCCGGCGAGAGAATGTTGCCGGCGACGCGGATGACGAACAGCTCTCCCAGGCCGGTATCGAAAATCCACTCAGGCGGCACGCGAGAGTCGCTGCAACCGAGGACCGTCGCGTAAGGGCTTTGGGCCTTGGCGAGCTCGGCGAGGGTTTCTCGTCGGAAGGCGGACCTGCGAGCCTCGCCCCGGAGAAACCTTTGATTCCCTTCGATCAGCCGGCCCAGCGCCTCATCGGAGGAGAGTCGAGTGCCTTTATGGGCTGTTGTCGCCATGAAATCGCGGTTGTGGAGCCCCGGTCATCAGCAGAGTCTTCGATGGGCGGGCCCCTGCACAGCCATTATATCGCATGGCTGGGACGGACTCTGACTCTTTGCCGTCCTTCGGTCTTTGAGGTACTGCCGGCCCCCCTGAAGGGTATAGACTACGGGGCCGGGGGGAAAAGGACGATGCCGGAAGAAGCCTGCTCTCATATCGCTGGGATCACGACCCTCAAACATGCCGGGCGCCGGGAGTGCGAGGAGTGCGTGAAGACCGGCTCCCGGTGGGTCCATCTGCGGACCTGCCAGGAGTGCGGCACGACGCTCTGCTGCGACAGCTCACCGAACCGGCACGCCACCAAGCATGCGCACGCCAGCGGCCATCCCGTGATCGCCTCGGCCGAGCCGGGCGAGCGCTGGCTGTATTGCTATCCGGACGACGCTTTCGCGGAGTATTGACCGAACCTCAGATCTGCCCTTCCCAGCCGGCACCGTGGGCGCGGAACGTGGCGTGGATCGCGGCCACCGTGTCCGCGGGCAGCGGTCCCTTCGCGACTTGCTCGACGTTCTGCCGCAGGTGCTCGAGCCGGCTGGTCCCTACGATGGCGCAGTGAACGCCGTCTTCGTAAGCGGCGAAGCGCAGGGCGAATTCGGTCCAGTCGCAGGGACCGGGATCGAGACCGAGAGCGCGCCAGCGATCCCAATAGAGGGCGACGTCCGTAGCGGCCGGGCGTGCGGCGAAACGCCAGGGGGCATTGGCCACGGGGCGTTTGGCGATCACTCCCAGGCCGCGCTCTTTCGCCGCAGGCAGCGCCCGTTCGCTCGCCCTCTGGTCCACCAGGTTGAGCGACGTCTCGACGCTGCCGAAGACGCTGGAGGCGATCGCCCATGCGAGCGGCGCGTTGTCCCCGGAGTAGGCGGCGACCCGCACCTTCCCGGCCTTCACCGTGGACTGCAGCGCGGCCACGACCTCGCCGCGCTCCAGCACCTCCAGCGGGCAGGAATGGAGATGGACGACGTCGATGTTGTCGGTGCGCAGCCGGCGGAGGGCGGCGTCCACGCCTGCCACGATCACCGGGCCCGTCCAGTCGTCGAAGCCGGGGATGCCGTAGCCAACCTTGGTAGAGAGGACGAATTCGTCGCGCCGGCCGGCGAGGTGGCGGCCGATTCGCTCCTCGGAGAGTCCGTAGGAGCGCGCCGTGTCGATCAACGTGACGCCGAGGTCGAGAGCCCCGTGAAGGAGGCGGCCCACGTCCTCTTCAGCGAACGCCGGATCGCCCACATGCCCGGCGCCGAAGCCGAGGATGGGGACGGTGAGACCCGTCCTGCCAAAGGGGCGGCGTTCCATGGCGGCGAGTCTAGCGCGAGTGGGGTGATAGAGGAATTCCTGTCGCCGATTCAGGCAATCATTGACACTGCAAGGCCGGCTATACTCTCCGTCAGGCGCGCCGGCGAAACCGGTGCATGCTTCTTCAAGGAGAGCTCATGCGCTATGCCACGCAGCAGGGAGTCGGTCGATGACTGAGCCCAAGAGCACCGCGACCTCCTCCGAGATCATCTTCTACCAGACAGAGGACGGGCGGAGCCGCATTCAGGTTCGCCTCGACGGCGGAACCGTCTGGCTCACCCAGCGGTTGCTCGGAGAGCTTTTCCAGAAGGACGTACGTACGGTCAACGAGCACATCCAGAACATCTTCGAAGAGGGAGAGCTGGCCCCCGGGGCAACTATCCGGAAATTCCGGATAGTTCAAACCGAAGGAAAGAGGGAGATTACGCGGCTCGTCGACCACTACAACCTCGACGTGATCCTCGCAGTCGGCTACCGCGTCCGTTCCCATCGCGGCACCCAGTTCCGTCGCTGGGCAACGGAGCGCTTGCGCGAGTATATCGTCAAAGGCTTCGTCCTCGACGACGAGCGGCTCAAGGAAGGGCGCACGCTCGGCGCTGACTACTTCGACGAGTTGCTGGAGCGCATCCGGGAGATCCGGGCCTCGGAGAAGCGCTTCTACCAGAAGATACGTGACCTGTACGCGCTCTCCATCGACTACGACCCCAGCACGGCCGAAACGAAGGAGTTCTTCCAGATCGTGCAGAACAAGCTTCATTGGGCGATTACCGGCAGCACCGCAGCGGAGATCATCGCGGAGCGGGCGGACGCCGGAAAGCCCAACATGGGGCTCACGACGTGGAAAGGCGTCAAGGTCCGCCGGGCCGACGTGACCGTGGCGAAGAACTACCTGGAGGAAGACGAGATCCGGCAGCTCAATCGGATCGTGACCATGTACCTCGACTACGCCGAAGAGCAGGCCGAGCGCAGGCAGCCGCTCTACATGCGTGACTGGCGCGCCAAGCTCGACGCCTTCCTCGCGTTCAACGAGCGCGACATCCTGAAGGATGCCGGCCGGGTCTCGGCGGAAGTCGCCCAGGAGCTTGCGCTCGACCAGTTCGAGAAGTTCGAGAAACGGCGGCTGGCGGAGGAAGCGTCGGCCCCCGACGAACTCGAGGAGACGGCCCGGCGTCTCGTCCCCGGAAAACCCGGCAAAAAGGGAGCTCGATGAAGGGCCATCTGAAGCTCACGGAGCGTTCACCCGGCCAATTGTCCCGTTGCGACGAAGGCCGGGGCTCGTCAAGGAGCTTGCCACTCCGAAGGCGTTGCGGTATCCTGTAGAAACTGCACGAGACGTAAAGTTTTCGATGCACCCGCTCCCTGCTCAAAGCTCGCGAGCCTGATGTTGACTACGGTGGAGCAAGACAGAATGTCCGAGATCAGAATCGACGGCGAGCGAGATGACGTGATTTCCAGCGCTACCGCGATCGCGGAGCGCAGCCTCTTCGCCAACGTCGCTGAGCGGGAATGGGGGGGCGCCCGGCGCTCCGTCCTGCTCACGGGAGGCATGAAGTACCTGGAGCTGTGGGGACGCGACAGCGCCGCCGCCATGCCGGCGCTCCCGGCGAGCCTCCGGCAGGTGCGGCGCAACACGCTCGAGGTCTTCATCGATCACCAGCGTCCCGACGGCCTCTTCCCGCGCAAGGTGGCAGGGTTCGGGAACACGGAACGCAACCTGCGCACGGTCCTCGCGCGCCTCAGGATCTTCCTGCCCGTCTCGCTTTCGATCAAGCCCGAGTATCGTACGGCCGGGTACCCGGGACGCTGGCAGCTCGCGAAATGGGCGTCGCAGCGGATGTTCCACGGCACCGCCGGCGAGCCCAAGGACACCAATCCGCTCATCCTGCTCTCCATCGCCGAGTACGCCCGCGACGAGCCCGACTTTCTCACCCGGCACGAGGCGGCCGTGAAGAAGGGGCTGGCCTACCTCGAACAGCACACACGGGACGGCCTTCTCTGGCAATACGACCATGAGGATTGGCTCGACGTCATCGGCCGCCAGGGTCACGTCCTCTATACGAACGCCCTCTATTGCGCGAGCCTGGTGGCGCTCGCGCGGGCCTTCAGGCGGCGCGACCGGGGTCTGGCCAAGGATCTCGTGCGGAAAGCCAGAGCGGCTCGCGAACGCCTGCAGGAGTTCTGGGACCACGAGCACGCTCACTTCATCAGCCACCGGGATGCGAAGGCGACGCACCGGCAGTTCACCACCGAGGGCAACGTGCTGGCGATCCTCACGGGTCTCGCGGATGCCCGGCAGAGGAGCGGCATTCTCGCCAACTTGGAGCGGATCGTCACCGAGTACGGCTACGTCCCCATCGTGGCGCCGAGCTATCCGCCGAGCATGCAATCGGGCCTGAGGCGTCTCGCCCTCTGGAAATACCGCGACGGCAGACTGCTCAAGCCCTGGCTCCAGATGCTCGCCGCCAAGGCCGCGGCCAAGGACAAGCCGGAGTTGGCGAAAAGTCTCCTCACTCAGGTAGCCCGCATCTTCGTCATCACGGCTGCTGCGAAGTGATGAACGGCAACTCGGGTAAGCCGCACGAATTCTTCCTCACCCGCACCGAGAAGCGCTTCTCCGCTGCCGCCGCCCTCTTCCTGGAGGCCTCCGCTGCCATCAAACTGGCGCTCACCGGGGGGAAGCTCGCGTGAAGACCGCAACCGGCCGTCCCAGCCAGCGGGTGACCCGCATCACCTGGGGAAACCCGGTCCGCCCGCCCTTCGCCAACTGAGTCAGACTGCCGGCGCTGACACTACCGATTTCGCTCGCGACCTGCTTCCAGGTCATGCCTCTTGCGATCCGTTGCGCGTCCAGCGCCGCATAGAGCTGCCTGGTGTCGAACCGCAGGATCTGGTGGGCACCGAGGTCTGGCAACGTCGCCGTCTCCCCTGCGGTTTCCTGATCGCCGGGGACGAAGCTCTCCGGCGATCGCTTCAGCCAGCGCAACATCTGCAAGACGCCATCCCCGTCGATCGCCGCGCGACTCCGCATCCCCGTCACAGTCGACGGGCTGATCGGCCGTGCGGGCACGAGCGCGAACAACGCATTGATCTCACGCACCACCTGCTGCCAGCTCAATCCCCCGCGCCTGCCGCTCGGCATCGAGCGCGGCGTAGAGGGCGTCGATGCTGAAGTCAGGAGGTGTGATCGATGGGCATGGTGGTGGTCGCTCTTGTATCTGTCGGCCTCATCGCCAGGGATTGAAATCTCTCCTCGAGCAATCCCTGGCGGCGGTGGGATCGCCCTTCACGGCACGATCCCACTCCACGCCCCCGTCCCTCCACTCTCGAAGCCATCGGCGAAGATGACGCCGTTGGCGTCGGAGTAGTAGAGGAAGGCCGCGGGCAGGGTAGCGCTCTGGGTGTCCGGATTGGTGACGGTGACGGCGACCTGGCCGGGGCCCTGGGCTGGCGCGATGGCGGTGAGCGAGGTGGAGCTGTTGAAGGTGACCATGGTCGCTGCCACGGCTCCGAAGCTCACGGTGGCGCCGTTGGCGAAGCCGGTGCCGCTCACGGTGACCGCGGTGCCGCCCGCGACGTTGCCGCTGGTGGGAAAGACCGACGTCAGGGCCAGCGGTGGGGGCGGGGTGATGGTGAAGTTGACGTTCGAGATGTCGAAGAAAACGTTGCCCACGCAGGCGACGCGGACGCGCGCCAGGGACGTGGGAGTATTGGGGATGGTCACGATCTCGGAGCCGTCGTTGGCGGTCGACGCCGCGAGTGTGGTGGGAAAGGTGTTGCCGCCGTCGGTCGAGAGAGCGATCGCCACGTTGGCGCAGCTCACGGGCGCGACGTTGGTGCCGGCCACGTTCCAGGTCACGGTCTGTCCGGTGTTGCCGGGCCAGGACAGCGCGGTGTTGGGCTGGGTGATCACGAACGGTCCGGCGGTGGCGTTCACCGTCACCGTGGTCGCGGCGTAGTTGACTCCCCCACCGCCGGTGCGGTTGTCGCGGGCGGTCAAGCGGAAGGTCATGACGCGGGTGCGGGTCGACATGGCCTCGCCCAGGGTCGCGACGTTGTTGAGGATATCCGAGAGGCGGGGGAAGGTGCGGCTCGGCACGGTCAGGGGCACGAACGAGCGGAAGATGGGCCGCACGTTGGTCACGTCGTCGTTGGGCGGCGCGGCGGTGCCCAGGTCGAATTCCTCCCACATGTAGGTCAGGGGATCGCCATCCGTATCGGTGGCCGAGCCGGTCAAGGTGAACGGCGTCTGCTTCGGGATGGTGAACGCCGCGCCCGCGTTGACCGTGGGCGGCGTGTTGCCGGTGGCGGTGACGACCGCGCAGGAGCTCGCCGCACCTCCGGTCGTGGACGACACGATCTGATCGAAGCTCCGGGTGTGGAAGGTGTCGTCGCTGTGCGGCTGGAGGTCCTCGGTGCCGCAGATGCCCGCGTAGGCCATGATCGTGGTGCCGCTGCCCGGCTCGTAGGCCGACGAGCCGCTGCGGTTGCCACCGCCGCAGTTGAGGGTCGTGCCGTTGAAGGTGTGGGCAGCGCCGAACTGATGCCCCATCTCGTGCGCCACGTAATCGACGTCGAAGCCGTCGCCGATCGGGTGGGAGTTGCCGGTGACGCCGCGCGCCTTGGTGCTGTTCGAGCACGGCGACTGCGAGGCCACGCCGCCGCCGCCGGTCGAAAAAACGTGACCGATGTCGTAGTTGGCCGTGCCGATGACGCTGTTGAGGTTGTTCTGGTTCTCCGTGAGCATGGCGCCGCCGTTGCCGTTGGTGTAGGGGTCGGTGGCGCCGTCGGTGTAGACGATCAGGTCGTCGTTGCCGATCATCACCATGCGGACCGCCACCTCGCGCTCGTAGATGCCGTCCACCCGGTTCATCGAGACGACCATGGCATTCAAGGCGCAGGCCACGGCCGCGGGATTGGGCGCGCAGACCGCGGCCGAATACTCGCCCGTGGCGGCCAGGGCGAGACGGTAGGTGCGAAGCTGGGTCCCCGCGGACACGGCCTGGGCGTGGCGGTAGTCATGCGGTACGTCCTGCGGCACGTCCTGCGCGGATTCCCCGCCCGGGATCTCGTCCTTGACGTCGCAATGGAAAGCCGCTCCGGCCGCCTTGCGCGCGTCACCCTTGAAATAGGAGAGCACGTAGCGCGCATCCCAGCGGCGATAGGGATCGATGAGCACCGTGCCCGAGGTCGAGAGCACCAGGGCATGGAAGCCCAGAGAGGTGAGGCTCAGGCGGGCGGTGGCCGTGGGATCGTCGATCCCCTGGGCCACGAAAGTGCGGATCTCGGGGAAGCGGGCCGCCAGCTCCGGCTCGAGGATGGGCGACTCCGCGACGCGGAAGAGCCGGTTCGTGCCGTCCGGATAGGGCAGGGCGAGTAGGAGCGGGGCTGCTGTAGAACGTTCAGCCGGCGCCTGGGCGAGCAGGCTCTCGAGGGCTTTGACGTCCACTTCCAGGGCCCGGAAGCGCCGCGGCAAGGGGATCTCCCAGGCGCCGCCGCGGGGCCCGAGGGCCTGGAGCGACTCCGGCGAGAGATCGTGGAAGGGGCCGTCGTCCCCGCGGGCGGGTACGGCCGCAGCGCAGAGGGCGATGGCGAGCGCGACGAGGGCGAGGCGACGAAGCTCGGACATAGAGGTCCTCACAAAGGCGGCTATTCTACAGCCGATCGGTGGAGATCTCGCCAGGGATTTCAATCCCTGGCGTCGAGCCCACGCCGTTCGGGGGCGAACGGCGTGGCCTCTCGATATCTGTCGACGGGAGAGATCTACAGGCAGCGGAACAGCCCGCACGAATAAGTGGGGCAGTCGTCGCAGGTGTGGTTCGAGTCGCCGCACTGCGCGGGCGGCAGGCTGAAGGCGCCCGCGACTCCGCTCAGATCCTTGGGCTCCAGATTGCGCAGCGTCTCGCGGTTGAGGACGAGGGATTTCGGTCTCCTGGACAGCTTCTTGTGCATGATGGCTCCTGTCTTGATGGCCGGGGGAAGGACCGGCTCTGAAGCGACAACGGTGCTCCCTCGGGTGCCTGCTTGTCAAGGGTCAAGCAGTGACGAGAAGCCACTTGCCTATGTCTTGACATCCACCCCAACGCGCGGGGAATGCCCCCCGATCGTGCAGGCGGAACAACCCCGCGGCGGCTTCCTCCCTCTGCGAATGTCCTAGCGCATTAAAAGAGGCGACGGGATTGCGCAAAAACGTGCATCTCTTTGTCGCCCCTGACCCATCTCCCGACCTGGGAGTGAAAGGAGATTCCCATGTCATCGACTCAGCAAGACCATCTCGCCCATCGATCCCAAGTCCTCGACAAGAAGACCGACGTCCTGGACGGCGCGCGGGTTTACCTCTCCGGCCCGATGGACTTCGTGATGTCCCGGGAAGAAGACAAGAAGAACGGCTGGCGTGTCCGCGTCAGCGAATTCCTCAAGGAGCACCGGGTGAAAGTCTTCGATCCCTGGTATAAGCCGGAGGTCGTCGGCATGCCCCACTACGGCAAGGAGGACGAGTTCTCGACCAAGGCGCGCGAACAGTGGACGTTCGACGGGACGACGACTGGAGACGTCACGCGCGCGAAGCTCTGCGCCGAGTTCTGGCCTACCCTGCACATCGACTTGCGGATGGTCGACTACAGCGACTTCCTGATCGCCTACGTTCCCAGCAACGTCTACAGCGTCGGCACGGTGCATGAGATCGTGATGGCGCGCCAGGAATTCAAGCCGGTGCTGCTCGTCAGCCCGCGGATCGACTACCCGTCGCTCAAGGAACTGGAGAAGCATCTTGCGGACCAGGCCGACGTCGCCGGCACGAACCTGCTGGAGAACGCCAAGACGGAGCTGACGATCAAGCCGAACGAGCGAGGGATCCCGAGCGCCTGGTACATGGCACTCATCGACGGCAACTACTTCTTCGACGGCTTCGGATGGGCTGCGTATCGGGAGCATTTCGGCTGGAAACGCAATGAGTTGGACGAGCGCGAGGACCGCATGCCTCCGCAGCGGCCGCTTCTGGCCTATCTGGAAGCGCTGGACAAGAAGGTCCCGCAGCGGTACGACCTCGAACAGGGCAAGCTCGTCGAAAATCCCGACTGGCTGATCTTCGATGAAACCCTTCTCATCGGGAAGGAGATCCACCAGCACCAGGAGGCGAAGGTATAGCGCTCAATGGTATCCCGGCGAAGCGGCGGCAGCTCGCTCTACAGGATGAGCTGCCGCTCCGCGCGCCGTCTTCGCGAAGCTCAGCAAGCATCATCATCGGTCCGATCCGACGGATCCGTCGGATCCGGGTCCGATCGCGCGCATCGCCGCGTGAACCGATCCCCCATTTGACACTGGATGGGGTCTCTGTATTATCATGGCTGTGTACGAAAATCTTGAATGCTTATTGTAATACCTCGATCGAGGCGGCGAAGGAGAACGACGATGACGACTTCGGCTTTCTCCATGGCGTACCGGTACCGCCGAACGGCGCAGGCATGGATCCTGGGCGCGGCGTTTCTCTGCGCCCTGGCTGTGGGGACTCCATTGCTGGCTCAGAGCCCCAGCATCGGATTCTGTGACATCCCGACGGTGCTGCCCCGGAACACGCCGCTTGCCAGCTACTCTCCGGTGGCCTGCTTTCAGTATAGTGGTCTGCAATCCGGGACCTACACGCTCAGGGCCTGGCTCCTGGAGACGGGGAGCTTTTTCTGCGCCAGCGACCAGTGGTGTGAACGGGCCTTTACGATCGACAATAGCAGCGGGACGAATTCGTCGGGGCAGATCGTGATCGTCCAGAATATGGACGTCTTTGACTATGCGGGCTTTCTCTGGGTCGCCCGTCTGTTCAATCCCGGGGGCGCCGAGGTGTCGTCCGCCACCCAGCCCGCAAGCTCGACCACCAACCGGTCTCCGGTTCTCAATCCCATTGGAAACCGGACGGGAACGGTGGGCCAGCCGCTCGAATTTTTCGTTTCCGCTTCCGATCCGGACGGCGATGCCACCACGCTCAGCGTTCAGAATCTGCCGCCAGGCGCCACTTTCGACGCCGCTCTCGGCAGGTTCTATTGGCCCTCTCCCACCCTCGGCACCTACGGGTTTATCCTCTTCAAAGCAACCCAGGCCGGGGCGACGCCGCTCAGCGACGCCGAGGTCATCTCGATACAGATCGGTCAACCCGCGCAGGTTCTGGCTCTGAGCTCCAGCTCCTATACGGCGGGCGAGGCCGGGCCTGCTGTCGTCGTGGTCACCCGCAGCGGCGGCAGCGCTGGAACCGTGACTGTACAGTATGCCACGGCCAACGGCACGGCTCAGGCCGGCTCCGACTACGCTGCGACCTCCGGCACTCTCACCTTCGCTGCTGGCGAGACCCGCAAGGCCATCAGCGTGCCAACCCTCAACGATGCCGTCCCGGAATCCGCCGAAAGCTTTACGGTCGCACTGAGCAATCCCACGGGGGGTGCCACGCTGGGCAGCCCGCAATCGGCGCCGGTCACCCTCGTCGATGACGACACTCCTGCGGTGAGTGGTCAATGGGGACCGGTCGTCACCCTGCCGACCGTGCCCATCCACATGCACGTCCTCCCCAATGGCAAGGTGATGTTCTGGGATCGTCATGACCATGTCAACGGTTGGGATGGCGATCCCCGTATCTGGGATCCCGTGACGCAGAACTTGATGACCCTGGGGCTCCCGGGGTACGACCTCTTCTGCAGCGGCCATTCCTTCATGGACAATGGCAAATTGCTGGTGACCGGCGGGCACATCAGCGACGGTGTGGGTGAGATCAAAGCCAGCCTCTTCGATCCCCTGACCAACTCCTGGAGCCCGCTCGCCAATATGAACGCCGGCCGCTGGTATCCCACGAACACCACGTTGGCCAGCGGGGACGTCCTGGTTGTGGCGGGTACGACGACGGGTTATGGCAACGTGAACACCCTGCCACAGGTGTGGCAGGCGGCGAGCGGCACCTGGCGGAACCTCAGCACGGCTCTGCAAGGCAACTATCCGGATTGGGCGGATTTCTACCCGTTCCTTTACCAGGCACCGAATGGCAAGGTTTTCGCCGCAGGCCCGCAGCAGATGGCCCGTTATCTCGATACGTCGGGGACGGGGGCCTGGACCGACGTGGCCAGGAGCAGCCTGATCTATCGCGACTATGGCTCGTCGGTGATGTACGATGACGGCAAGGTGCTTATCGTGGGCGGGAATCCGCGAGAGCCGGATCCCAATGCCTCTCCGACCCTCCTGCCCAGCGATACCGCCGAAGTCATCGATCTGAATGCCGCCACTCCTTCCTGGCGTTCTGTGGCCTCGATGTCGTTGGGGCGGCGGCAGCTCAACTCCACGCTCCTGCCCGACGGCAAGGTGCTGGTGACCGGCGGCAGCAGCCTTCCCGGTTTCGACAACCCGGCGGGAGGAGTGCAGTATGCGGAGATGTGGGACCCCGCCACTCGACCTGGTCCATCATGGCCGGCTACACGCGGTATCGTGGTTATCATTCGAATGCGCTGCTCCTGCCGGATGGGCGCGTTCTCATCGCTGGCGGCGGGCATCCCGATCCTGTGGGCGGCAACGCGCAGCCGAACCTCGAGATCTACTCGCCGCCCTACCTCTTCAAGGGCGCGCGTCCCACGCTCACTTCGGCTCCACAGCAGGTCCTCTATGGGCAGACCTTCTTCGTAGCAACGCCGACGCCCCAGAGCATCGCCAGCGTGAGCTGGATACGGCTTTCGTCGACAACGCACGCCTTCAACCAGAACCAGCGGATCAATCATCTCAACTTTTCGCAGACCGCAGGGGGCCTGTTCGTGACAGCACCCACGAGCGCCAGCCTGGCTCCGCCGGGCCATTACATGCTGTTCATCCTGAACGGCAGCGGAGTACCCTCGGTGGCTCAGATCATCCGCGTGGGTCAGCAGGATCTGCCCGCCCTTACCGTGAACGCCGCTGGGACCGGAGCTGGAATCATCACAAGCTCGCCAGGAGGCATCAACTGCGGAGCCGACTGCACGGAAGGCTACAATTGGGACCCAGGTGACATTGACTGCGACGCCTGGATGCGGGTTCGCTTTTCACGGGCTGGTCGGGCGACCCGGATTGCTCGGATGGCGTGGTGACGATGCAGTCGGCGAAGACCTGCACCGCGACCTTCAATCTTCAGGTGCTGACGTTGACGGTGAGCAAGGCGGGGAACGGCACTGGAACGGTGACGAGCGTTCCGGCAGGCATCAACTGCGGAGCCGACTGCACGGAAGGCTACAACTTTGGAACCCAGGTGACGTTGACGGCGACGCCTGATACGGGTTCTACCTTCGCGGGTTGGTCCGGCGACCCGGATTGTTCGGATGGCGTGGTGACGATGCAGTCAGCGAAGACCTGCACCGCGACTTTCAATCTTCAGGTGCTGACGTTGACGGTGAGCAAGGCGGGGAACGGCACTGGAACGGTGACGAGCGTTCCGGCAGGCATCAACTGCGGAGCCGACTGCACGGAAGGCTACAACTTCGGAACCCAGGTGACACTGACGGCGACGCCTGGAGCGGGCTCAGCTTTTCACGGGCTGGTCGGGCGACCCGGATTGCTCGGATGGCGTGGTGACGATGCAGTCGGCGAAGACCTGCACGGCGACCTTCAACCTTCAGGTGTTGACGTTGACGGTGAGCAAGGCGGGGAACGGCACTGGAACCGTGACGAGCGTCCCAGCGGGTATCAACTGCGGAGCCGACTGCACGGAAGGCTACAACTTTGGAACCCAGGTGACGTTGACGGCGACGCCTAATACGGGCTCTACCTTCGCGGGTTGGTCAGGCGACCCGGATTGCTCGGACGGCGTGGTGACGATGCAGGCCGCGAAGACCTGCACGGCGACCTTCAACCTCCAGGTGTTGACGTTGACGGTGAGCAAGGCGGGAAACGGTTCTGGAACTGTGACGAGCGTTCCAGCAGGTATCAACTGCGGAGCTGACTGCACGGAAGGCTACAACTTTGGAACCCAGGTGACGCTGACGGCGACGCCTGATACGGGCTCTACCTTCGCGAGTTGGTCAGGCGACCCGGATTGTTCGGATGGCGTGGTGACGATGCAGTCAGCGAAGACCTGCACGGCGACCTTCAACCTTCAGGTGCTGACGTTGACGGTGAGCAAGGCGGGGAACGGCACTGGAACGGTGACGAGCGTTCCAGCAGGTATCAACTGCGGAGCTGACTGCACGGAAGGCTACAACTTTGGAACCCAGGTGACGTTGACGGCGACGCCTGATACGGGCTCTACCTTCGCGGGTTGGTCAGGCGACCCGGGCTGTTCGGATGGCGTGGTGACGATGCAGTCGGCGAAAACCTGCACGGCGACTTTCAATCTCCAGGTGTTGACGTTGACGGTGAGCAGGGCGGGAAACGGCACTGGAACCGTGACGAGCGTCCCAGCGGGTATCAACTGCGGAGCCGACTGCACGGAAGGCTACAACTTTGGAACCCAGGTGACGCTGACTGCGACGCCTAATACGGGCTCTACCTTCGCGGGTTGGTCAGGCGACCCGGATTGTTCGGATGGCGTGGTGACGATGCAGTCGGCGAAGACCTGCACCGCGACCTTCAACCTTCAGGTGCTGACGTTGACGGTGAGCAAGGCGGGGAACGGCACTGGAACGGTGACGAGCGTTCCGGCAGGCATCAACTGCGGAGCCGACTGCACGGAAGGCTACAACTTTGGAACCCAGGTGACGCTGACTGCGACGCCTAATACGGGCTCTACCTTCGCGGGTTGGTCAGGCGACCCGGATTGTTCGGATGGCGTGGTGACGATGCAGTCGGCGAAGACCTGCACCGCGACCTTCAACCTTCAGGTGCTGACGTTGACGGTGAGCAAGGCGGGGAACGGCACTGGAACGGTGACGAGCGTTCCGGCAGGCATCAACTGCGGAGCCGACTGCACGGAAGGCTACAACTTTGGAACCCAGGTGACGTTGACGGCGACGCCTAATACGGGTTCTACCTTCGCGGGTTGGTCAGGCGACCCGGATTGTTCGGACGGGATCGTTTCGCTCATTTCTGCAGTGAGCTGTGTCGCGGAGTTTCGGACCAACCTCCTCTTCAAGGACGGCTTTGAGAGCGGAGACACCAGCGCGTGGCATTGAATCGTAAAATCCCCAGCCCCGCCTCTACTCCAGAGCGCTCAGCGCCGCGGCGTGGGATTTGCGGAGGCGGTGATAGCCGAAGGTCAGTTGCGTGGCGCGGATCGCGAAGGCGACCCAGACCAGGGGAAAGAAGCTCGGCAGGAGGAGCAGGAAGTTCGTCACCGTCAACACGAGCAGGAACACGGCCGCGGCCCGGCTCTTGCTCAGGTATAGGATGAAGGCAGCGGCGGCCAGGATCAGTCCACCCAGCAAGGACCAGGGATTGGCGTAGACGGCCAGGCCGAGCACGCCGGTCAGGGCCGCGAGCACCATGAAGACGATACCGATCTGGCGGATCCCTTCCTCCGCCAGGTCGACGTAGATCACGGGCCCGAAGTGACGGTTGACGAAGCCTTTGAAGCCGCTTCGCCGCTGCTCTTCCTCATAGCTCTCGAACATTAGCCTGTCAG
Organism: Thermoanaerobaculaceae bacterium; assembly: GCA_963712665.1. GTDB lineage: Bacteria > Acidobacteriota > Thermoanaerobaculia > Multivoradales > UBA5704 > DATARR01. Next base: position 78,639 of record CAVQIV010000008.1, read on the forward strand.
CTTAGCACGAATGGCCGGACCGATTGGCGAGGAGATTCGTAATCTAAATCCCAAGCCGTGGCGCCGCCGCAGCACCCCGCTGCAGGAGCTGGTCGGCGTCGAGCTGAAGGTCCGGAAAGATCGCCAGACAACGGTCGACCGTGCGGCGGGTCGCCTCGCGGTCGCCCTGGGCGGCCCGGGTGACCGCGAGCTCCTGGCAGGCGGGCCACAGGCGTGGATTCACCTCCAGGGCGTGCTCGAGGTGGACCGCGGCCTCGTCGAGGCGCCGCGTGTCGAGAGCCTGGCGGCCGAGCGCCCACCAGTGGTAGCCGGAGTCGGGCGTGGGGTGGAGCGGAGAGGGCAGCGCCACGTCTCGGCGCACGAGCAGCAGGGAGACTCCGTCGCGGTAGACCGGCTGCCAGCGGCCCGAGGTCAGGAGCTGCTGCACCAGTCCGCGGAAGGCCGGCGAATTCATGGGCCAGAGCACCATCTCGGCGCCGGATCGGTCGACGATCGACGCCGCGTCCCAGGCGAGATTGGCCGCGTGCTCGTGCTCGCGCATGGTCTCATCGGCGAAGACCGTCTCCGATCGCGTATCGAAGTGGACCCGCAGCCGGCCGGCGGTGCGCCAATGCACGTAGCCACCCCACAAGTAGTAGACGAACACGTTGCCCTGGAGGCCGTTGGCTTCGATGAAATTGACGCTGTCCACGGGTAGCCGGGAGGCCCAGCTCAGGGGATCGAAGGCGTCGGGGCCGAGGGGATAGGGGGCGAGCATCCAGCCGGCGATCACGAGCAGGACGAGGGGCACCGCCAGCTTGAGCAGAGCCGGGCGGCGGGCCGGCGTGCCCTTGGGGGCTCTGCTGCGGTTGGCCAGCCGGCGGGCGATCACCAGCCAGGCCTGCGCCACCACCAGCGTCTGTGCGAGGCCGAAGAAAGCCACGAAGCGGCGGCTCTGGAGCGACATCGCCAGGGTCAGCAGGCCAAGCCCCAGGGCCGTGAGGTTGCGCCGCCGCTCTTGCCGCAGATTGCCCACCAGCATGATGACGGCGGCCAGGGCGAAGAGGGCGATTGCCCAGGGGTAGAGCGGCGCCCGCAGGCCTCCCGGCTGGAAGGGCGGCAGCCACTCCGTGAGCAGCGTCCGCGTCGCCGACCGGCTGGCGAAGGCGAGCCGGAAGGGATACGTGAAAGCCCACCAGCCGTAGGGGTTGATCAACGCGGCGAGGCAGCTCGCGAGCCACAACCCGGCGGCATAGGGCAGGCGCCGGCGCCACGACCTCTCCTCGCCGCTCCCCGTTTCGCCATTTTCTCCGAAGAGCGCCCAGCAGCCGAGAGTGACGAACGCCGCCATCAGCCCGAGCATGGCGCCGCCGTGCAGGTTGATCCAGATCAGGAATAGCAACGGCAGAGCGGGCGACGGCCGGTCGCGCCAGGCGGTCAGGTGGATCAGCAAGACGAGGCCGAGCACCGACCACAGGTGCGGCCGCACCTCGTAGAACGGGGTCCCCAGCGCCAGCGCCAGGAGGATCAGCAGGTAGGCCACGGGATAGCTGCCGGTGATGCGGTGGAGGAGACGGAAGAGGAGGAGGTAGGCGAGGCCCACCACCAGCCACTGCCAGACGACCAGCGCGCCAATCCCGAAGGCCTTGGCCCACAGGTAGAAGAAAACGTCGGAGAGCCACTCGTGGTTCTGCCAGAGGCGCCCCGCGGCGGTGAACGACCAACTGTCGGTAGCGGGCAGCGCCTTCTGCTGCCAGATCAGGCGGCCGGCGGCGAGGTGGAACCAGATGTCGCTGTTGAGGTTGACCTTGAGCTGGAGCAGCCAGGCCGCGGCCAGGGTCGCCAGGTGCCAGAGCCAGGGGACCCCCTGGTCCACGGCCGCCGTCAGCCGCGAGGGCGGAACGCTCTCGGCAGGCCGGCGCGCGGCCGGGCGTTGGGGAGAGGGCTGCCGCCGGCCCTTATCCCGGGATCGATTGCCGCGGGCTGGTTCCCCTTTGGAGGCGCCTTTGGAGGCGAAAGTCAGGATCATTCTATCCACTCCTCAGCATAACTCAGCGACGACGTCGGCCGGCGAGCCCAACGGTCGGCCCTTTCGGTCCGTATACGATACGAAATCCTTGAACGGGGCCCCGCTCCCGAGGAGAACGACGATGACGCCGTACCGGACTGCCCCCCTCATCTGCCTGCTCCTGCTCGCTCTGGCAGCGCCCGTGGCCGCCGTGACGGGTGCGTGGAGCGCTCTCGGTCCCGAGGGCGGGCCGGTCTTCGCTCTGGCCTCTACGCCGGGCAGCCCGCAGGTGATCTACGCCGGGGTGTTCGGCGGAGCCTACAAGAGCGTGGACGGGGGCGCAACCTGGAGCTGGTCGGGGCGCGGGCTGGAGCTCCGGTCTCCTGTGTCGAGCTTCGCCATCGATCCCTTCCACCCCGCGACCCTCTACGCCGGGCAGACCACCGGGCTGTTCAAGAGCGTGAACGGGGGCGCGACCTGGAAGCCGACCGGTCTCAATCCCAATCTCGCCGTCGCCGGCCTCGCCATCCACCCGCGGTCGCCGCAGATTCTCTTCGTCGCCACCAACGCCGGGCTCTACCAGACCACGAACGGCGGGGACAAATGGAAGCGCCTCACCAACGGTCTGCTGCCGCCGCCTTTCGTGGCTCTCGCCGTGGTCATCGATCCCACGTCCCCGCGCCGGATGTTCGCCGCGCTCCAGGAAAAGTTTCCAATGCCGGGAGGTCTGTTCAAGAGCCTCGACGGCGGATTCTCCTGGCAAGCGGTGCGCGGCAACCTGCCGGACGACGAGCACATCAATCTCCTGGCGATCGATCCGCGGTCCCCCAGGACGCTCTACGCCAGCACGACGGCGGGTCTGTTCAAGAGCACCAACGACGGCAGCACCTGGATACGCTCGACCGCTCCCGCGACGAGCCTGGCCTTTCACCCCACGCAGAAGAACGTCCTCTATGCCGTGACTCCAGGGAGCGTCGTCCGCAGTCTCGACGGCGGCACGACCTGGGATCAGCTCACGCAGGGCCTTCCGGAGGGAATCATCGTCAACAGCCTTCTCATCTCCCCGACCCGGCCGGCGACCCTGCTGGTGGGAATGGACTACCCCGCCCATGAGGCCGGGATCTTCAGGAGCACCGACGACGGGGCCTCCTGGAGTCGCTCCAACCGGGGTCTCACCGCCGCCAACGTGAATTCTCTCGCGTTGGACGCGCGGGACGCCAACACCCTCTCGGTTGTGGCAAACTACGTCCTCTTCCAGAGCGCGGACCGCGGACGCACCTGGAGCCTGATCCTGCCGGAGCCCCTGCCTCCTTTCACCACATACGCCCGCCAGGTGCTCGCGAGCCCGGCCGATCCGGAAACCCTCTACCTGGGGCGCTGGAGCGGCCAGATCCTGCGCAGCCGCGACGGCGGGGAGAGCTGGACGATGGCCGGCCAGCCGAGCAGCGACACGGGCGTGTTGAAAGCTGATCCGCGGGACCCTCTCACTCTCTGGGCGGCCGTCAACAACGGTGGGATCCGCAAGAGCACGGACGGCGGCAACACCTGGAGCCCGCTGACGGGACCGGCGTCCGGCGGTTTCTATCAGGATCTCGCCTTCGCGCCTTCCTCGCCGTCCACCGTCTACGCCGCCGGCAATCCCGACTTCAAGGTGCTCCTGCGCAGCGTGGATACGGGCGCCTCCTGGACCGCCGTGCAGAGCGGCCTGCCTCCGAGCCTCGGCAACCTTGCGATCGATCCTCTGCACGCGGAGACCGTCTACACCGTCTCCGGCGGAAACCTTTACAAGACGACCGACGGCGGGAGCTCCTGGACTCTGGTGAGCAGCGCTTTTCGCAACCAGACCGTGCAGTGGCTGATCGCCGCGCCCTCCGGCGCTCTCTATGCGGCCGTGCGTTACGACAACGTTTATGAGAGCGAGGACGGGGGCCTGAGCTGGTCGCCGCTGGGAGCCGCCCCCAGGCCGTTCTCCTTCACCGCGCTCGCCGTGGATCCTTTCGATCCCTGCCGCGTCTATACTGGAACCTACGACCGCGGTCTCCTGGCCTTCACCAAGACGGGAACGGCGGTCTGCCCATAAGAGCTTCGACTTCCAGGGAGAATCACCATGCCGCTCTACCGGACCCTTCTGATCTGTCTGCTGCTCCTCGTCCTGGCGGCGCCTCTCGCTGCCGCTCCCGCTGTCACGGGCACGTGGAGCGTTCTCGGTCCCCAGGAAGGGGGCTCGGTGCTCGAGCTCGTCTTCGAGCCCGGCAATCCCCAGGTCCTGTACACGGGCGGCTGGGGATCGCTCTACAAGAGCGTGAACGGCGGCGCCACCTGGAGCCTCATCGGCCGCGGCCTTCCTCCCTTTGCAACCATCAACAGTCTGGCCATCGATCCCAGCCATCCGAGCACGCTCTATAGCAGCCAGGAGACGGGGCTGTACAAGAGCCTGGACGGCGGCGCGACCTGGCGGCGGACGGCCCTGCAATATCCCGTCTCCCGGATCGCTCTGAGCCCACGGTCTCCACAGACGTTGTACGCCGCGACCACGCAGGGGCTCTACCGATCCCCGAACGGCGGCGCCCGGTGGAAGCGCCTCACCCAGGGGCTGCCGCGCCCCTATTATTCCTCCCCCACCGTGTTCGTCGATCCGGCGTCTCCCAAACGGATCTTCGCCACGATTCAAGGCGATCATGGGCAGGGAGGTCTGTACAAGAGCCTCGACGAAGGATTTTCCTGGCAACCGGTCCATAGCGGCTTGATGGAAGACCAGGTCGTCGTGGCCCTGGCGATCGACCGGCGCCCTCCCGCGACGCTGTTCGCCGGCACTCCCACGGGCATCTACAAGAGCACCGACGACGGCAAAACATGGTCGCGGTCCGGCGACGCGAGCCTCGGCCTCGTCCAGAGCCTCGCGCTCCATCCCGGCGACAAGAACGTCCTCTATGCCGGCGGTGACGCGGGCGTGCTGCGCAGCCTCGATCGCGGCGCCACCTGGACGCGGATCGATCACGGTCTTCCCGACGGAGTCTCGGTCACTGCCGTCCTCCTCTCTCCCTCCAATCCCCAGTCCCTCTACGTGGGAGTGAAAGGTTTCAGGAATCAGACCGGCGTCTACCGGAGCAGCGACGGCGGGGGCTCCTTTACGCTCAGCAGCCAGGGCATCTCGGGCTTCGCCGTCTCCTCCGTGGCGGTGGATGCGCAGAACCCGGACACTCTCTGGGTGATCGCCAATGGCCTCCCCTACCAGAGCGTGGACCGCGGCCGGTCCTGGACCCTGATCGAGCCCGGCCCCGTGCCCGTGGCCACGCCCTATCTCCGCAACGTCGCCGTCAGCCCGGCGGATTCGCGGACCGTTTATCTTCATCGCTTCGACGGCACCATTCTCCGCAGCCGCGACGGCGGCGAGACCTGGGTGACCGCGGGCAATCCCGGCTTCACGACCACGACGTTGAAGGTTGATCCGCAGAATCCCGACACGTTGTGGCTCGCCGGCCGGGGGATCGCCAAGAGCACGGACGGCGGGGACACCTGGACCGTGCTCGTCCAGGACGGCTTCTACCCGGCGCTCGCGATCGCGCCGTCAGCGCCGGCCACCGTCTACGTCTTTGGCAACCTTTTCGCTGAGCCGCGGTTCCTGCGCACGAATGACGGCGGCGCCACGGGGAGCGCCGTCCTGGACAACCTCCCCACCTCCCCCTCCACCCTCGCGATCGATCCCCTGCGGCCGGAGACCCTGTATACCTTTTCCAATCCGGGAGATCTCTACAAAAGCGTCGACGGCGGGAGCACCTGGACGCTGGTCAGCAACGTTTTCCGCAAGAAGAACGTCCCGTCGCTGATCGCCGCCGCGTCCGGCGCTCTCTATGCGGGAGTCGAGTCGGACAAAGTCTATGAAAGCGTGGACGGGGGCCTGAGCTGGTCTCCCCTGGGAGACGTCTTCCTGGCGTACAGCTCCGTCACTCTCGCCGAGGATCCGAAAGACCCCTGCCGCGTCTACGCCGGGACCTGGGGCGGAATCTTCGACCACGGGCTCCTGGCCTTCACCAGGACCGGGACGGCCGTCTGCCCGTAGGCTGGTCCGCCGTCAGTCATCCGCCCGGCTGGCGAAATACGCGGCCGGCAGTCCGATCAGCAGCGCGTGGCCGATGATGCCGTTGAGGAAGGAACGGCAGCGAAGGCGGCCAATGGGACGTCGCCGCCGACAGGGGGACGACGACGAGGCTCATGATGAAGTACACCGCCACGCCGTACAGGAGACCCCAGAGCAGGGGCCGCTGCCGCAGGAACCTCAATTTCCGGCTGACGAGGTAGTACACGGTGACGATGCCGAAGGCGATGAAAAAGTGGAGGAACACGCCGAGCACCGCGGTCGGCAGCCCGCCCTCAAAAGCCTTCTGCCCCAACAGGCCGCTCGCGACTGACTGCCAGACCCGTTGGACGCCCACCTTGAGGTAGATACCGAAGAAGAGCGTGGCATCGAGGAAGTCGAGGATCCCCACGGCGAGGGTACCGTAGAGGATGGCGCGCGAGGTGGGCAGGGACTTGCCTGCGACAGGGAGGGCGGAGGTTGTCATGGGGCCTGAGGCTAACACAAAGGAGCCGGCCGAAGGAACGTCCGCCTTCCGGCCGGCTGCTGGCTGATCCTCAGACCGTCAGAGACCCGGAGTGATGACGACGAGCTCGACGGACCCGTTGTTCTCGATCGACGCTCCGCCCTTGGGCACGACGAACGCCTGATGGCCGTGCGGGAGGATGTGGTGCTGGATCGAGAGCGGCATCAGGTTGAAAGCAAACACGTACTGCCCTGCCTGGGTGTTGGGATTGGTGACGGCGTCATGATCGCCTTCGTTCAGCGATAGCGATTTACCCTTTTCGAGGACGACGAGCGGCATGGGATTTCCTTTCTGTTCGGGGCCTGGGGCCCTGGTTGGCTGCTGCTCTGAGGAATAGCAAGGTGAATGCCAGGGAAATCCTGGAGAAAACCGTCAAAACCCCCTGAAAATGTGTCGGCTGACATGTCAGTGACATGTCAGCCGGAACGCTTCGGCGGCTAGGAGCGCCTGAATTGGCTCAGAGCAGCTCAGAGCCCGGGTCCGCTCAGATACCCGGCCACCATGGGGCGCTCCTCCAGCGTGCTCCCCGCGGGGCGCGGCACGACGTAGTAGAAGGACGTGGTGGTCGTGCTGACGTTCCAGGCCCAGGCCACGAGGTCACCGGTGGTAGGGTCTTCGTAGAGGACGATGGTACCCGAGCCGATCCCCTGGTCGTCGATGTAGGCGCCGAGTTGGGTGAGCTGCTTGAGATACCGGGTGTCCGGATAGGGATTGCTGGCGTAGCTGCCGTGCGGGCTCTTGGTGGAGTCGAAGATCGTGACCCGATAGCGGTTGACCGTGGGGATGTTCGGAATCGTATACGGCGGCACGATCCCGGTTCCGGTCTTGGTGATGCTCGCGACCGTCATCACGTGGCCCGTGTCGCCATTCAAGGTGTACGACGCTGCCAGGATGTCTCCCGTCACGATATCTGCAACGTTGTCGCGGCGGTGGAACCCGATCTGGCTCGCAGAGTCGAACGCTTCGTTCTGGATGGCCTGGTACCAATTGGCGGCGTGCGGCAGGGACTCGCCTGTTAAAGCGTTGAGGACGGTGCCGGTGATGACGCCGGGGTAGGTGCCCTGGAGGAGCAGACCGGTGAACGAGCCGCACCGGCTGCGGGCATGGAGATCGGCGCCGGTCCATTCGATCACCGGAGAGTCGCCGTAGTCGTTGTTCTCGGCTTTGATGACGTTGACCCAGGCCTGAGCCTGAGAGACGTGCGACGCCGGCCAGCTAGCCGCGGCCGGAGCCGCCGCCACTGCGGTAACGAAAGCGCCCAGGACGAGCGCTGAAAGCTTTTTGGAGTTGTTGCGGATCATGGGTATTTCCTTTTCAATCCGGGGCCGCCGGGATTTCAGCGCGCCCCTTTGCCACACGATCCACAACGACGGATCTTAACGGTTCCCCTCACAATTGCAACAATTACCGAGCGATGATCCCGGGTGAGAAAATGAGCCGATTTTAGATTGGGCGATTGGGGCGCCTTGTTCGTTACAGTCACCACCGATAGTGGCCGAGGATCACGAACGCCCGGAGGACGTCTTCCTTGCGGGCGCCGGCGCCGATGTTGTGGATCATGTAGGGCCGGTCCGTGCCCGGGACGCGATCCTCGGCGACCATGCCGATGTGATGGAGGCCGTTCGAGAGGCGCCAGGCCACGACGTCCCCGGGCTGGTAGGCGCTGTCGAGGGGGAGCTTCTTGCCCTTCCGCTCGAAGTACTTCATGAGGTTGGGCACCCGGCGGTGATCGATGTTGCTGTCCGGCCGGCTCAGTCCCCAACTGCGGGGATAGGCGCCGAAATTCTTCGTCATGTCCTGGTGCACCTCGGCCTGGAGGTCGATCCCTACGCGGCGGAAGGCCCGCACGATCACGTCCGCGCAGACGCCGCGCTCGGCGGGCACGTCGCCGTTCGGATAGGCGATCCGCGCGTAGGCGGGATCGTAGAGGAGGGTCACGCCCACCTGCCGGGCCGCGGCCCGCGCCAGGGCAGCCCCCGTGGAGATCCCAGTAGAAGCGGGCGCCTGCCCGGCGAGGCGGGAGCCTGCGAGGAGGCTCAGGATCACCGGGACGAGGAGGGCTCGGGAGCTCCGCATGAGCGGATTCCAACCCGGTGCCGCGCTCAAAAGGTCTCCGAGAAGAGGAGCGTGCTCGGGCTACTCGAGGCGAGCGTGGCGTCTCCCGGGATGGAGTAGTACTCGACGGTCGCCGAGGAGCTGCCGAGCTTCAGCACGGCATAGCCGTGGTTGTAGACGTCCTCCGTGGTGCCGAGCACCACGGAAGTGTTCGCCGGCACCTGGGGATATTGCACCTGGTAGGCGTTGCCGGTCGCCAGGACGGGGAAAGCGGAATAACCGATGCAGCGCCCCACGGCCAGGTTCTGATACTTCCCATAGAGCTCGAACAGGTGCTCGTGTCCCCAGAACCAGGCGCTGACCTTGCCGGCGGCGATGAGGTCGCCGAAATTCCCCTGGAGATTGGGATTGTAGTTGGCGCCCCCCTGGTTGCCGGTCGAGGTCGCGCCGATGTTCTCGAACGCCGAGAAGAGCTGGTGGTGCGAGAAGAGGATGACGCGCCGCCCTGCGTGCACTCCATCCTCGATCTGCTGGACGTGCCACGCCGCCTCCGAGGAGTTGAGGAACGTGATGTCGTTGGACACGTCGAAGAGGTCGCTGTCGTTGTAGCCGGTATCCATGGCCTGCAATTGCCAGCCGTCTCCCTGCAGGCTGAAGAAGCTCGCCCCCTGAACGTACTGGCCGTTGCCGATACCGGCGTTGAGCTGCCCGATCATCTGATAGAAACCCTCGCCGCCGCTGTAGTAGTCGTGATTGCCGGGAATGTTGAAGACGGGGATCTGCAGTTTGTAGCGCTGACGCGCCGCCTGGACCTGGACCAGGAAATTCTGCTGCGTCTCCTCCAGGGTGCCGGCGTAATAGATGTCGCCGACGTGGAGGATGAGATCGGGCTTGCGCTGGAAGAGCTGGTCGATCGCCACCTGGGCCACCTGCTCGCCCGTGCCCCAATCGCCCAGGAGACCGATGACCAGCTCCGGTCCTGCCGGCGCCGGCAGTGTGTAGACGAGCTGGCGGCCGCTGGAGGCGTCGTAGTACTGGGGCTTCTTGCCCGCGATCCAGTAGTACCCGATATAGTCGGCCACGGCCTCGAGCCACCCCGGATCGCACGGCGAAAACTTGTATTGCTCGGCGATCTGCTCTTGCTTTGTCTTGTCGTCGGTGATGAACGCCCAGGCATACTCGACGATCAGCTTGAGGCAGTCCTCGATTGTGTCGGCGGCGCCGGACGGCAGGCTCAGACCCTCCCGGAGCTGCTGCAGATGCTGGCCGACCATCTGCATCCGCGGGTTGCTCGCCGACATCCCGGGCTGAGCGACGCCGCCGTGAAACACGACGTGGTTGATGGCCGATTGAATCAACGAGAGACGTGCATCGTGGAAGTTGTGGACCAGAAAGCTCATCGCTCCCTCCTGAAATGGATGGCTCATTTCGGTGCAGGTCGATTCTTACCGAGGGACGGCTCGACGTCAAGCTGTCATATGATTCCGCCCTCCATCCCACTCAATCCACGACCGGCGCTCGCGGAGAGCTCGCCGGCGGTAGGACACCCGGAAACCCGATGACCGGCGAACCCATCGCACGACGCCTCGAGGAGCTCCATCCGGCCAGCGCCGGCTGGGCCCTCAGTTGCTGCCGGTGGGAGCGGGAGGAAGCCGAGGAGGTATTGCAGATGAGCTATCTCAAGGTGCTTTCGGGCCGCGCCCGCTTCGACGAGAGGTCGAGCTTCAAGACCTGGCTCTTCGGCGTCATCCGTAAGACGGCGGCCGAGAGGCGGCGCAGCCGGTGGGTGCGCTCCCTGGCCGGCCTGCGCTGGCGGGACGGCCAGCCGGACCCGCAACCCGTCCGCACGCCCGAGTCGCTCCTCCGCACCTCCGAGACGAGCCACGCGCTGCGCGCGGCGCTCAAAACCCTGCCGGCCCGGCAGCGCGAAGTGCTCCATCTCGTCTTCTATCAGGACTTGACGATCGAAGAGGCGGCGCGCGTCCTCGGCATTTCGCTGGGCAGCGCCCGCACGCACTATCACCGTGGCAAGGCCGGCCTCAAGGAACGGCTCGGCCGCGAGGTGAAGCCATGAGCCGCACCCCTGAAAACAATGAAGAGCAGAACGACCACGAGCTGGCAACGGCCTTCGCAGCGCTGCGCCGCGAAGAGGAGGAGCAGTGCCCGCCCTTTTCTGAAGTGGTCCAGCGCGGCCGGGCCCGCTCGCAGCGGAGCCGATCGTTGATCCGTCCCCGCCTGCTGTGGGCGGCTGCGGCAGGGATCGTCCTCGCCGTGCTCGCCCTGTGGCTCGGCCTGCGGCAGCCGGAGCCGCGGATTCCCGCTGATGGATCGCCATCGCTCGCCGAGTGGCGCTCCCCTACCGACTTCCTGCTCGAAACCTCCGGGGGAGAGATCCTCGCCGCTCCGGCGCGTCTCGACCGGAGCCTGCTCGATCTCAATTTCAACCCTCCATCCCAGGAAAGGAGATCCTCGTCATGAAACTGAAAATCTTCGTCCTCCTCTTCGCCTCGCTCGCCACCACCGCAGTCACCGCCGCGTGGGCCGAGCCCGGAGCCCCGGCCGATGATCCGATCGCCCGATATCTCTTCCCGCCCGAGCTGGTGATGAAGTACAGCCAGGACCTGGGGCTCGACGAGCGGCAGCGCACCGCGGTCAAGGAGACCGTACAGAAGGCGCAGTCGAAGTTCCTCGACCTGCAATGGGACCTGCAGGAGGAGTCCCAGAAGATGGTCCGCCTGCTGCAAGCCCGGCCCGTGGACGAGGCCGCCGTGCTGGCGGAGGCGGACAAGGTCCTGGCCCTGGAGCGGGACATCAAACGCACCCAGCTCTCGCTCCTCGTCCGCCTCAAGAACCTGCTCAGCGAACCGCAGCAGGCCAAGCTCATGGAGCTGCGGAACCGGCAGGAGTGAAGCTATTTCGCGGCCGCCTTGGTCTCTGCCCCCTGATCCTGATAGCGGAAGGTCTTCGCAACCTTTGAATACGGCTGGCCGTTCACCTCGACGTAAGGGTAGATGAAGTAGTTCAGGGGATCGCCGGCCTGTTTGGGATTGAGGACGATGTCCCGTCCGAGCGTGAATTGCACCCGGTTTTCATCGTGAGCGCCGAAGAAGTAGTCCCGCTTCTCCGGGTGCTTGCGCGCCTCGGAGGCGTCGACCGGCACCCAGCCGTAGCCGTCGAGATAGAACTCGGCCCAGCAGTGATAGCCCGGGATCTCTCCCTGGCCGTGATCGGGCGGCAGGGGGAAACCGATCGCGAACTTGGCGGGGATTCCCACCGCCCGGTTGAGGCCGATGAAGAGGGCGTGGAAATCCGTGCAGTTGCCCCGCTTCGCGTCGCAGGCCCAGTGGATGTCGCCGTTGCCCCAGCCCGTGCCGGTCTTGTCGTAGGCCATGGTGTCCACCACGTAGTCATAGATGGCCCGGGCCTTGGCGAGGTCGCCCTTCTTGTCCTTCGTCACCTCGCGAGCGATCTCGCGCACGCGATCATCGACCGGCACCAGCCGGTCCGGCTTCAGCCACATGGCGACCGCCGCCGGCCGGGCTCCCTTCCCTCCTGCCTTCAAGGAGGCAAACGCGTTGTGCAGGTACTCCCTGCGCTTCACCCGCACTTTCATGACGACGTCGAAATCCTGCACCTTGGGGTTGGCGACCGAAAGGTGCAGGATGGAATTGCCGTACTTGGGCTCCTTCAAGACCTCGTGCGGAAACGGCGCGGAGACCTCTGTGACCGTCACCTCCTGGTTATCGTTGCTCGTGGGATAGGGCAGCCAGACCTCCACCCGCTGGGCGTCCTGCGGCAGCTCGGAAACGTGGGCGGTGTAGGTGAAGTCGAACTCCCGGCTCCGCGGCGCGTCGGCCACGGCGAACGCCGAATGAAACAACCAGCAGGGTGATGCAGAACAACGAACTCTTGACCATGACATTCCCCTTAATCGAAAGCCGCCCTCGCCAGGGATTGAAATCCCTGGCGAGGGCGGGCGCTGAAGGTTTATGAAACCACTCCTACGCCTCAGAACACGATCGTGCGTCCGAGCTCGGCGGCCTCCTCCCGCGAGTAGGTCACGCTTTGCACGCGCACCCCGTCCTTGTTCTTGAGCGTGATGGCGCCGCCGTCGTCGCCGAGGCGGGCGCCCGCGCCGGTGAGAACGATAAGCTTCGATTCGCCGCCACGCAACTGCAAGCCGTCGAGCGGCTCGGGGTTGCCGTCGCGATCCTCCAGAGTCCAGCCGGTGAGGTTGACGGCCGAGGAGAGGGTGTTCAGGATCGTCACCGTCTCGTTGCCCACCTGCTCGCCCGCCGGATGCACGACGGCGCCGACGATGACCAACGGCGGCCACGCGGCCACGGCAGGCAGCGCTTCGACCTCGATGGCTTCGGGAACTCTCGGCAGCGGCGCACCGGTCCGGTCGTCGGTTGGGACGCTCTGCGACTCGAAGCGCAGGAAGATGCCGACGAACCGGTTGGGATTGGTGAATCTGAAGATCAATCCGCCATCGTGAAATAAGCCGTTGTCGCCAAAGAACTGGCCCGGCGGATTGCCCTGATTCATATGCACGTTGTGCACGCCCTTGCGGGTCTTGAACTTCTTGTCCGCGGGCCGCGGCGAGCCGCCCGAGAACCGCGATCCCCAGACGAACACCTCGGCCACGTCCGCGGGCTTGCCCTCCGCCTTGTTGACGAACACCTCCATGAGATCCTGAAGGTCATCCCCCTGGCCTGGCCCGAAGAAGGGGAGGTGTTGCATGCTCCCGAGGTCGAACAGCGGCTCGCGCACGAAGTCGAGAGTCAGGCCCGGCTGCTGCGCGGGCAGCGGCGTGAAGCCTTCCTCCAGGCTGTCCAACTGGCTCAAGATGGGATGGCTCGCGAGCGGATTGACGATGGCGAAGCGCACCTGCTTCTCCTCATCGCTCGCCTTCTTCGCCGAGGAAAGCACGTTGATGGCGCAACGCCAGCGCTCGCCGTCGGCCTCGACGATCACCTGCAGGTGAGGAGTCTGCGGATCGTCATCCTCCCGTCCGTGCTGCACCACGACGCCCCGCAGGACGCCATAGTCGGCCACGCCGTGCGTCCCACCGCCGCCTGCGGGACGCTTGGAAGACTTCTTGGGAGCGCGTTTGGCGGGCGTCTTGTGGGATTTCGCAGATTTTTGGGACTTCGCAGGTTTGTGGGACTTCGCAGTCTTGTGGGACTTGACCTTGCGGGGCTTCGATTTCTTGTGGGCCATGGGGGAATCCTCACCGAATCTGCTGTTCACGACTTTCAAGGGGGCTGCCGGTACATTATAGCACCTGTTGGCAATCTTCTAAAGTGACTTCTCGTCCCGGATCAGCCACGCAGCGCTGAGCGAGGCCAGCAGCGCGAGGCCGGAGGCCACCAGCATCACCCGGCGGTAGCCGTCCACGAAGGCCTCGTCCACGGCGGTACGAACCCGGGCCCGCACGTCCGGAGGCGCGGCAGCCGGGGCTTCGAGATTGGCCAGCCGCGTCCGCTCCGCGCTCAGGGCCTGCCGGACCTCGGGCGGCAGATCTAGAGCCGCGAGGCGCCGGTCCAGGCCGTGGCTGAAGGTGCCCAGGAGGACGAGGCCCAGCACGGCCACGGCCAAGAGGCCGGCGCAGCGGGAGACGGCGTTGTTGATTCCCGACGCCACTCCGGCATGACGCTCCTCCACCGCTCCCATCACCGTCGTGGTCAGGGGCGCGACGCTGATCGCCATGCCGAAGCCCAGCACGAGGACGGCCGGGAAGAAAGTCTTCCAGTAGCCGCCGTCCACCCCCGGCACGGCGAACAACGCGAAGCCGCAGGCGGCCACGGCCGGCCCGAAGATCGAGCGGCCGCCGGGCGCCGTAGCGATCCACCAGACCGCCGGACCAGCGGGAGAGGGAAAACATGAGGAGGACGAAAGGCAGCAGCGCGGCGCCCGCTGCCGTGGCGCTGTAGCGCTGCACCTGGATGAGGTTGAACGGCAGGAAGAACAGCGCGCCGCCCAGGGCTCCATAGAGCCAGAAGGTCAGCAGATTGGCGCCGCGTGAACGTCCGCGAGCGGAACAGGGAGAGGGGCATCATGGGCTGCGGCGTCCGCGCCTCAACATCAAAAATCCGGCCAGCGAAACCACGCCAATCCCCAGCGCTCCCAGCACTGCCGGGGTGGGTCCAGCCCAGGCGCGACGACTCGATGAGGCCGTACGTCACTCCGCCCAGACCGAGCGTGGCCAGCCCGGCCCCGAGCCAGTCCAGCCGGCCGGAGGCCTCGGGATCGCGGCTCTCCGGCACCCAGCGCAGCGCGATGATCATCACCGCGGCGGCGAGCGGCAGGTTGAGAGCGAACACCCAGCGCCAGGATGCGTGATCGATCAGCCAGCCGCCCACCAGCGGTCCCACGGCCGCGGTGATGGAGCCGAAGCCGGACCACGTGCCGATGGCCTTCCCGCGCCGCTTCTCATCGAAGGAGGCGCTGAAAGGAGGGCCAGACTGCCCGGCACCAGCAGCGCCGCCGCCGAACGCCCTGCACGGCCCGCGCCGCGATGAGCTGCCCCGTGCCCGGCGCCAGGCCGCACCACGCCGAAGCCAGCGCGAACCCGGCCACGCCGATGGCGAACACCCGCCGGCGCCCGAAGCGATCGCCCAGCGAGCCGCCCACCAGCAGCAGGGCCGAAAGGAACAGCGCATAGGCCTCCACCACCCACTGCACCTGGACGACCGTGGCGCCCAGGCTCTTCTGAAGGGCCGGCAGGGCCACGTTGACCGCCGTGCCGTCGATGAAGGCCATGCTGGAGCCGAGGATGGTGGCCGCCAGAATCCAAGGCTCCGCCGCCCGGGCGCAGGGAGCGGCGGCTTTCCCGGATCGGACCACGCCTTCGTCGCAAGGGGCTCTCATGGGGAAATGTCGAATGGCGAATCGAGAATGGCGAATGAGAAGAGTCGTCTCATAACCCTTCGACATTCTTCATTCGCCATTCGCCATTCCCACGAGCTGCCGCATGCCGTCCACGAAGCCGCGGGCCACATCCACCTCGGACTCATCGAGAACGAGCCTCGTGGCCCGCTCCATGTTGAACCAGGGGACCGCGGGATAGAGATGGTGGATGTTGTGGAAGCTCGTGCCGTGCGCCCCGAACAGCCGGAACCACAGGCCACGCATCTCCCGCGTGCCGGTGAGCGGGCAGTTGTAGTGGCCGAGCATGTCGTCCCAGAAGAAGAGGATGGGGAACACGGTGAAGCGCGGCACCACCCAGTACCACAGCAGCAGGTCCAGCCGGCCAATCACAGCGAAGACGATGACCGTGACGATCCAGAACAGGGCCACGGGATTGCGGTAAGCAGGATCGCGCCAGCGTTTCGACGTCAGGATCTCCTTCAGATCCGAGAATTGCAGAGGCCCGAGGAAGGGTCGAATCCACAGGAACCAGATCATGTACCGCCGATCCTGCCGCCGCGCCGCGTCGAGGCCATATCCCGTGCCCCAGGTGAGGTAATCCTTCTCCACCGTGTTGTAGGTGCGGTGGTGCTCCATGTGATCGTCGCGGTCGGAAGCGATCGTGGTCGTCAACGGCAGCGAATAGAAGAGCTGGAGCTTCGCATTCCAATCCTTCTTCGTGAACAGATTGGCATGAATGGCGTGATGATGAAGCTCGAACAGCGCGTTCATCTGCCGCGCGATCACGATCACGGCGATGATGTAGAGCCAAGGCCGGAAAAAAGCTTCACACACCGCCGCCGCGGCGACGACCACGCCCCAGTCGAGGGCGATGGTGAGGAACGCGCGGGCGTTGCGGCGCTGGGAGAGACGGCGGAGGACGGCGCGGTCTTCGGGGGTGAGGAGGCGGAGCATGGCCAGCTACTCTAGCACCTCTCTGCATGCCTCGTGGAGATGACGAGATCCGAACAGTGCCAGCCCGATCTACCCGGAAACATAAACCCCGATCCCAACGTAGTTCTCGCAGGAGGATCTCCATGCGCCTGAAGCTCGCCGTCCCTTTCCTGGCCCTCGCCGCCGCCAGCGTCTCCCACGCCGCTCCCCCGCCCACCGAGGTCCAGCCGGTCAAGGAGACGCTGCACGGCATCGAGATCGTCGATCCCTACCGGTGGCTGGAGGGGAGCGCGGGGTTGGAGATGCCGGACGCGGCGCTCGACACTCGGGTGGCGGCGTGGACGGACGCTCAGAACGCCTATGGCCGGTCGGTGCTCGATCGGCTGCCCGGACGCAAGGAGCTCGAGGCGCACTTCCGCGCCCTGAACAGCGGCGGCTTCCAGGGCAATGTGAGGCGGCGGGGGGACCGCCTGTTCTATGAGCGGATCGAGGCGGATCAGCAGCAGCCGGTGCTCCTCGTCGCCAAGGGCGGCGGCGCTCCCCGCGTGCTCCTCGATCCAACGGCGTTCGATCCCAGCGGTCTCACCACGCTCGACTGGTACGAGCCCAGCCCGGACGGCCGGCTCGTGGCCTGCGGTCTCTTCAAGGCCGGGGACGAGAATGCCACCCTCTATCTTCTCGAGACGGACTCCGGCACCTGGCTCGCGGACGAGATCTCCAACAAGGTGCGCGAGGTCGAGTGGCTGCCGGATGGCTCCGCCTTCCTCTACAACCATCTCGCCGACCTCAAGAACCCATCCTCGCGCCGCATCCGCTTCCATCGCGTCGGCACCCATCCCCGGCAGGACCTCACGCTGATCGAGCAGGACAAAGCGGGCCCTGGCGCCACCACCTGGGGACCGTTCGCCCATCTGAGCCCCGACGGCCACTGGGCGGTGATCGGTCACTGGATGGGCGCTGCCGTCAACGACCTCTGGGTGATCGATTTTCGGGAATGGCTGCGCACCGGCAAGGCCGAGCGCCGGCCCATCGTCGTCGGCAAATCAGCGCAGAGCGGCCTGCCCGACGTCTATCTGAAGAGCGATCCCATCCGTGGCGACACCCTCTACATGACCACCAGCCTCGACGCACCCAACAAGCGGGTGGTTGCCGTCGATCTGAAAAATCCCGCTCCAGAGAGATGGCGGGAGCTGATCCCCGAGCGCAAGGACGCCGCCTTGCAGCGCCTCTCCCTCTCGGGCGAGCTCCTGGTGGCGGAGTACCTGAAGGGCGCCAGCTCCCACATCGAGCGCTTCGGGCTGGACGGCAAATCGAAGGGTGAGCTTCCCCTGCCGGGCCTCGGCTCGGCGGGCCTCGTCACCATGCCGGACAGGGCCGAGGGGTTCCTCCGCTTCTCCAGCTTCAACGAGCCGCCGACCGTCTATCAGGTCGATCTCGCCACCGGCGACCGAAAAGTCTGGTGGCGGGCGAGCATGCCGTTCGATCCCGCGACCGTGGAGGTCGAGCAGGTGGAATATCCATCGAAGGACGGCACTCGCGTCAGCATGTTCCTGGTGCACAAAAAGGGGTTGAAGCGGGACGGCTGCAATCCCACACTCCTCTACGGCTATGGCGGGTTCGGCATCTCCACGACGCCCGAATTCGACGGCTCCATGGTGCCGTGGTTCGAAGCCGGCGGTCTCTACGCCCTGCCCAACCTGCGCGGCGGCGGCGAGTATGGAGAGGACTGGCACCGCGCCGGCATGCTGGAGAAGAAGCAGAACGTCTTCGACGACTTCATCGCCGCCGCGGAGTGGCTGATCGCCCAAGGTTACACGCGGCCCGAGAAGCTCGCCATCCTCGGTGGCTCCAACGGCGGCCTGCTCATCGGCGCGGTGGTGACCCAGCGGCCGGACCTCTTCGCCGACGGCATCGCCCAGGTGCCGCTGATGGACATGATGCGCTACCACAAGTTCCTGCGGCTCGCAACTGGATTCCCGAGTACGGATCGAGCGACGATCCCAAGCAGTTCGCCTGGCTGCTCCGCTACTCGCCATATCACCACGTCAAAAGCGGCGTGAAATATCCGGCCCTGCTGATGACAGCCGGTGAGCGGGACGAGCGCGTCCACGCCCTCCACGCCCGCAAGATGACCGCCCGCCTCCAGGCCGCCACAACAAGCGATCCGGACGCCAAGCCCATCCTCCTCCAGGTGGACCGCGACTCCGGTCACGGGATGGGGACCCCGACGGACAAGGCGATCGCCGGTCTGGTGGATCAGCTCAGCTTCGTGATGTGGCAGACGGGCGTGGGCGGGGCGTGCCCAGGGGGCCCTCCGCTCGGCCCTATCGAATCCCGCTCGGCTCACTCACATCCCGCTCGTCCCTGAACGGTTGGCGCCTCCGGCGTCCTCGGCGATCCTGGTGCCGCAGGACGATCCCACGGAGGAAACCGACATGGACGCTCCGCAACAGATCACTGACACCCGCCGCCGGGCCCTCGCGGGCGGGCTCTTGATCGTGGGCCTCGTGGCCCTGGCCAAGCTCGCGCTTCACTTCGCTTCGACCGGCCGCTTCGGGTATGGCTTCTTCGTCGACGAGCTCTATTTCCTGGCCTGCTCCGAGCACCTCGCCTGGGGGTTCGTGGACATGCCGCCGCTCTTCCCCGCCGTCACGGCGCTCATCCGCGCCGTGTTCGGCGACTCCCTCTTCGCCATCCGCCTGCTGCCCACGCTCTCGGGCGCGGCGCTGGTGGTGATGACCGGGCTCATGGCCCGCGACCTCGGCGGCCGGCGCTTCGCACAGGGAATCTCGGCTCTCGCCGTGCTCACGGCTCCGCTCTGGATGCTGATGCACAGCATCCACACCATGAACGCGCTCGATCAGATCTTCTGGACGGGCGCCGCGTGGATCGTGATTCGTATCGCGCGGGACGACTGGGAGAAAGGCTGGCTCTGGCTCGGCGTGGTCTGCGGTCTCGGGATGCTCAACAAGCACACCATGGCCTTCTTCGGCGTCGCCCTGGTCGCGGGCTTGGTGCTGACGCCCGCGCGCCGGGCCTTCTCCTCGCGCTGGCTGTGGCTCGGCGGGACCGCGGCCTTGCTGATCTATCTCCCCAATCTGATCTGGGACGTGCAGCACCACTTCCCACACTTCGAGATGCTGGCCAACATCAAGGCGGATGGACGGGACGTGCATCTGAATCCCCTGGCGTTCCTGCTCCAGCAGGCGGTGCTGTTCAATCCCCTGGCCCTTCCTCTCTGGCTGGGCGGGCTCGTCTGGTTCCTGGCCGGACGCGAGGGCCGCCGCTATCGAATGCTGGGCATCGCCTGGATCGTGTTGATGATCGAGATGTTCGTGCTCGACGGCCGTCCCTACTATCCGGCGCCGGCCTATCCCATGCTCCTGGCCGGCGGGGCCGTGGCGATCGAAAGGTGGCTTACGGCGCGGCGATGGGGATTCGTAAAACCCGTCTACGCCTCGCTGCTCGCGATTTCGGGCGCGGTGATCGCACCGGTCTTCGTGCCCCTGCTGCCGCCGGAGACGCTGATCCGCTACTCGCAGGCGATCCATCTCTCGCAGCCACGCATCGAGACCCATCGCATGGGGCCGCTGCCGCAGCTCATGGCCGACCGCTTCGGCTGGCCGGAGATGGCCGCGGAGGTGGCGCGCATCTACCACGCGCTGCCGCCCGAGGACCAGTCCCGGGCCGCCATCTTCGGCCAGAATTACGGCCAGGCCGGAGCCATCGACCACTTCGGGCCGGCGCTCGGCCTGCCGAAAGCGCTCAGCGGGCATCTCACCTATTTCTATTGGGGTCCGCGCGGCTACACTGGGGACGTAATGATCGTGATGGACGACGACCGGGAGACCCTGGAGAAGCTCTTCGACGACGTCGAGCTGGCAGGGCACGTCAAGCATCCCTACTCGATGCCTTACCAGCAATTCGACGTCTACGTCTGCCGTAGACCGCACCGGCCGCTCGCGGAGTGGTGGCCAGGGTTGAAGCAATGGAAGTAAGGCCCAGGGTCCGTGGTCTGGCCCTCTGGCTCGGGCTGGTGGGCCTCTTCGGCCTGCTGCTCTTTGCCTACCACTACCTGGAGGTGCTGGCGTCGCGCGGCTCGAAGCCGATGCTCGAGCCGCTCATCGACGAGCTCACGGGCGCGTTCGTGGGCGGGGTGCTGTTTTTTCCCGCCCGCTGGCTGGTGCGGCGCCTCCCGCTCACGCGCTCCACTTGGCCGCACCGGGTGCCGGTCTACGTGTTGGCGATCCTGTTCCTGGGGTCCGTGGCCACGACGTTGATGTGGGGCCTGCGCTCCCTCCTTTATCCGCTCGCCGGTCTGGGGCGGTTCGACTATGGGGTGATGCCCCTGCGCTACTTCATGGAGCTGCCGCTGCAGGCGATCTGGCTCACCGTCGTCTTCGCGGCCGTTCATGTCTACTACGCTCTGGAAGCCGCCCGGGCACGGGAGCTGCGCCATGCCCAGCTCGCAGGGAGCCTCGCCCGCGCCCAGCTCCGCAACCTGCGGCTCCAGCTCCAGCCCCATTTCCTGTTCAACGCTCTGAACACCATTTCGGCCACCATGTATGAAGATCCTGCCGCGGCCGACGAGATGCTCGATCAGCTCGCCGAGCTGCTGCGGGCTTCGTTGCGCACGGCGCAGTCCGACGAGGTCCCGCTCGGCGAAGAGCTGGCGCTGCTCGACCGCTATCTCGCCCTCATGCGCGCCCGCTTCGGTGAGCGGCTGGCGGTCGATCTCCAACTCGATCCGGAAACGGCGACCGCGCTGGTGCCTTCGCTTCTCCTCCAGCCGCTCGTGGAGAACGCCGATCCGGCACGGCAACGCCGAGCGCGCGGGGCGGGGCGCCATCGCCGTGCGCGCCCGGCGGGAGGAGGATCGATTGATCCTCGAAGTGGAGGACGACGGCCCGGGCGACGCGAGGCCCAATTCGGACCGCCGGGAGCCGGGCCTCGGTCTCGCCGCCACGGCCGAGCGTCTCCAGCTCCTCTATGGCGACGCCCAGACCTTCAGCGCCGGCAATGGCAACGGCGGCGGCTTCCTCGTCCGTGCCTGCCTGCCGTTCCGTTCCGCGGAGGGTGTGCCCGCGTGATCCGCGCTCTTATCGCCGACGACGAAGAGCCGGCGCGGCGCAAGCTCCGCGAATTGCTGGCCCGCGAGGAGGACTTCGAGATCGTGGGCGAGGCCGTGGACGGCGTCGAAGCCGTGGCGGCCATCCACGCCGCGGACCCGGACGTGGCCTTCCTCGACGTCCAGATGCCGCGGCTCGACGGTTTCGGCGTCGTGGGCGAGGTGGGGATCGAGGCCATGCCGCTGGTGGTGTTCGTCACCGCCTACGACGAGCACGCCCTGCGCGCCTTCGAGGTCCACGCGCTCGATTACCTGCTGAAGCCGTTCGCGCCCCTCGCGCTTCAAAAAGCTCCTCGATCGCCTCCGCCGCCAGGTGGAAGCGAAAGACTCCGGGGATGGGGATCTCAAGCAGCGCATCGAGCAACTGCTGGCGGCCGTGCGTCCCTCACCCGGCTATCTGCGGCAGATCCTGGCGGAGCGTGATGACCGCGAAGACCGGCAGGTGCTGGTCGCCGTGGACGAGATCGATCGCATTGAGGCCGAGGGGAACTATCTCCGCTTCTCCACCCGCGACGGCGAATTCCACCGCCGCGGCACCTTGCGCGAGATCGAAGAGCGGCTCGATCCCGCCCGCTTCCTCCGCCTCAACCGCTCCGAGATCGTACGCCTGGACGCCATCCGTGAAGTTCAGCCCTGGTTCCACGGCGACGCCCGCGTCGTCCTGCGCGACGGCACGGTGCTCACCTGGAGCCGGCGATACCGTTCGAAGGCGGAGGGGTTGTTCTGAAGCCCCATGGTAGCCTCCTGCCCCGGGAGGTTCATACGACCATGTTAGAGATCGGACGTCCGCAGCCCACGGAGTACGCTCCCTACTTCGAACGCTACATTTCGCTCGTGACAGACGGAGACATCATCTCAGCTCTGAAGAGCCAGGTGGAGGAGGTGCGCCGGATCCTGGGAGCCGTGCCGGAGTCGCGAGCCGGCCATCGTTATGCCGAGGGGAAGTGGAGCATCCGCGAGGTCCTGGGACACGTGATCGATACCGAGAGGGTCTTCGGCTACCGCGCCCTCTGCGTTGCCCGCGGCGATCAGACGCCCCTCCCGAGCTTCGACGAAAAGATCTTCGGTCAAAACTCGCCCCACGACGCCTTCCCCCTCACCGGCCTGCTGGACGAATTCGAAGCCGTGCGGAAGGGGCACCTCCTGTTCTTCCGGCAACTGCGACCCGAAGACTGGACGCGGATGGGGATCGCGAACAACCTGCCGGTCTCCCCGCGCGGCTTGGCGTACAGCATGGCCGGGCATGTGATGCATCACCTCAAGGGGCTGCGGGAGAACTACGGCGTGGAGGGGTAGGAGGTCTGTCGCTGCAGTCTTGCATGGACAGACGACCGGCTCTCTGCTAGTATATCGAGAATGGACGAAAACCACCCGCCTTACGACCTCAAAGCGCCCGGCTCAGCGGGCTCCGGCTCTCCGCGCCAGCCGGGGACGACCTCATTCCCCAGGGTCGACGACCATCTGGTCGAAGCGGAGGTCACGCGCGACGAGATCATCGGCGGGCGCCGGGTGGTGTCGATGCCGGCCCACCCACCCCATGCCAAACGGCAGACCGAGCTCGACTACGTCCTGCGGAATCGAGTCGCTCCCGGGTATACCGCGGCCACGGACCTGCTCACCCGCGTCGACGAGGAGTCCGATTTCGCCAGCGATACCTGTGTCTACAAGGACGAGATCGATCCGGCGACGGGTGCACGCTACCTGGAGGAGATGGCCTTCGAGATCGTCTCCGAGCAGAACGAAGGAGATGTGACGGAGAAAGCCGTGCGGATGCGCCGCCGGGGCGTGCGGCGGCTCTTCGCGATCTGGGTCAAGAAAGGGCAGGTCTGCGAATGGTCCCTAGAGAGCCGGAGCTGGCGCCCGTTGACGCCGGGCACACAGATCGAGGATCTCTGCTTCGTGGCACCGTTGGCCGTGGAGGCTCTGATCGATGCCGCGGCGGCTGATCAGGCGGTGGTCGAAGCCCTGCTCGCCAAAGGTGATCCCACTCTCCAGAAGCTGGCAGCTACGGCGAGGAGCGAGGGAGAGGCCAGGGGCAGAGCGGACGGCATCGCCGAGTCCCTTCTCGATGTCCTGGAAGCCCGCGGTATCGCCGTCAACGAGGCCCAGCGACAGGAGATCTTGCTCTGCGAGGACCGCGAACGATTGCGCCTCTGGCTGCGGCGAGCCGCTCTGGTGTCCTCCGCCGCCGAGGTCATCTCAGACCCCTGATCCCTCCCTGAGGGGATCGCCCCCCGCCCTTCGTTCCATCGCCGGAGGTGTGATCCGGCGATGAATTTTCAAGATCCCAAAACTTGCGCTGCCGCGGCTTACAACGCGGCGGCGGACCGATATGATGATCCCCGTCTCTCGTTCTGGGAGCGGTTTGGACGGCGCACGATCGAGCGCCTTGGTTTGGAGCCGGGGGCGCGGGTGCTGGACGTCTGCTGCGGGTCTGGAGCTTCGGCTCTGGTGGCCGCAGAGCAGGTAGGGCCGGAGGGCCGGGTGCTCGGCGTCGATCTGGCCGAGAACCTGGTGAGCCGGGCGCGCCTCAAGGCGAGGATCCGGCGGCTCGGCAACGTCGAGTTTGAGGCCGGCGATTTCGAGAGGCTCGACGTGCCGCCGGAATCCTTCGACGCCGTGGTGTGCGTCTTCGGCATCTACTTCGCTCCCGATATGTGGGGTGCCCTGCGGCGCCTGTGGCGATGGCTCAAACCCGGCGGCCGGCTGGCGGTCACGACGTGGGGACCGTGCTTGTTCGAGCCCGCGAGCTCATTCTTCTGGCAGGCTGTCTGCGCCGAGCGGCCGGATCTCTACAAGGGATTCAATCCCTGGGACCGCATCGCGGAGCCCGCGGCCCTGGAACGGCTCCTCGAAGAGGCGGGGATCCCCGCTCCGCGAGCCCGCGCCGAAGCCGGCGTCCATCCCCTCGAGCAGCCCGAGGACTGGTGGACCATCGTCCAGGGCTCCGGCTACCGTGGCACGCTCGAAGCGCTCGACGCCGCAGCGCGATCCCGGGTGCGCGAGCGCACGTTGCGGGCTCTGGCAGCGGCCGGCACGCGGAACGTGGAGACCAACGTGATCTATGCCACGGCTGCCAAGGCGGGCTGCCCCGCGACTCTCGCTCTGCCGGTGATGGCCGGAAGCCTTGCGTGATCGTTTGCGCAGCGCCGCGCGGCGTGCGATAGGCTCCGCGCCACGATGAACGCTCCCGAGCCCCTGCGCCCGCATCCGCTGCTGGAGCGGTACTACGCCGGCGAGGCCGAGCGCCGGCGGCAGGTGGACGAGTGGTTCGACGAGGCGGCGCCGGACTACGACTGGATCAACCAGGCGTTGAGCTTCGGCTCGGGCAACCGCTACCGGCGGGAGGCCCTGCTGCGCGCGGGGCTCGCAACAGGCATGAGCTTGCTCGACGTGGGCAGCGGCACCGGCATGGTCGCTCTCCAGGGTCAGAGGATCGTGGGTCCGGCGGGAACGGTCGTGGCTCTCGATCCCTCGACGGGCATGCTGCACGAAGCCGGCCGCCGGGGAGTGAGCCACCGGGTGCGGGCCCTGGCCGAGGCCTTGCCGCTCCCCGATGAACGGTTCGACCGGCTGAGCATGGGCTATGCCCTGCGCCACGTGGCGGACCTGCGGACGACGTTCCGGGAGTATTGGCGGGTGCTCAAACCCGGCGGCAAGGTGCTCCTGCTGGAGATCACCCCGCCCCACTCGCGCTTCGCCACCGGGTTCCTCAAGCTCTATCTCGGCCGCGTCATCCCCTTCCTCGCCCGCTTCGGCCGTGGCGGCCGGGCATCTCGGACGCTCATGGAGTATTACTGGGACACGATCGAAAACTGCGTGCCGCCGGACGTCATCCTCGGCACTCTGCGGGACGCAGGCTTTTCCCAGGTGCAGAGGGAGGTCGAGATGGGGATGTTCTCGGAGTACACCGGGGTACGGTGAGGATCTGGAGGAACGAATGCGCACTGCCGAGGTCGTGATCTGTGGGGCCGGGATCGCCGGCATCTCCGCCGCCTATCACCTCACCGTGCGCCACGGTCTCAAGGACGTAGTGCTGGTGGACGATCAGCCCCCCCTCTCCATGACCAGCGACAAGTCCACCGAATGCTACCGCAACTGGTGGCCGGGGCCGGGAGACACCATGGTCCGCTTCATGAACCGCAGCATCGACCTCCTGGAGGAGCTGGCGGAGGCGAGCAGCGACCGCTTCGTGATGAACCGCCGGGGCTACGCCTATCTCACCGCGGACCCTGCCCAGGCCGCGGCCCTGGAGCGCGGAGCCCGCGAGGTCTCGGAGCTGGGGGCGGGCGAGCTGCGCATCCACCGCGGCCGGGCGGACGATCCCCCGTTCCCGGAAGAAAGAGAGGAAGGGCTCGCTCCCGACCTCACGGGCGCCGACCTGGTGCTGGACCGCGCGCGCATCCTCCGCCGCTTCCCCTTCCTCACGCCGGACACCCTGGCCATGCTCCACGTCCGCCGCTGCGGCTGGCTCTCGGCCCAGCAGCTCGGCATGTACCTCCTGGAGCAGGCCCGCGAAAACGGCCTGCGTTTCGTCAAGGGGAGGATCGAGGAGATCGCCGTGCGCGACGGCCGCATCGAAGGGGTCCGCCTCGCTCCGGGAGGGGATGAGGACGCGATCGCCACCCGCTGCTTCGTCAACGCCGCCGGACCGCTCTCCCCCGAGATCGGCCGCAAGAGCGGCGTCGAGCTGCCGCTGTTCAACGAGCTCCACGGCAAGGTAATGTTCGAGGACTACCTGGGTCTCCTCCCCCGCGACCTGCCGCTGATGATCTGGACCGATCCCGTCACCCTCGTCTGGAGCGACGAGGAGCGGGAGCAGCTCAGAGAGGACCCGGAGCTCCGCTGGCTCTTAGGAACGCTGCCGGCCGGCGTCCACTTCCGGCCCGAAGGAGGCAAGGACAGCCGCTGGCACCTCCTGCTCTGGACCTACCACCTGGAGCCCATGGCGCCGGTCTTCCCGCCGAAGTTCGATCCCTTCTATCCCGAGGTCGTGGTGCGGGGTCTCGCGCGCATGGTGCCGGCCCTTACCGAATACCTCGGTCCCCGCATGCGCCGCCCCTACGTGGATGGCGGCTACTACTGCAAGACGAAGGAGAACCGGCTCCTCGTGGGCCCCACGCCCGTCCAAGGCAACTATCTCCTCTGCGGCATGTCGGGCTACGGCATCATGGCCTCCCAGGCCGCGGCCGAGCTGCTGGCGGGCTATATCGTGGGCTCGGCCCTGCCCGATTTACCCGATTACGCCCCGGAATTCGCCCTCAGCCGGTATGAGGATCCGGGGTACCTGGCGAAGATGGAGGCGATGACGTCGGGGCAGCTCTAAAGCCGCCATCCCGCGATCGCCCGCGCCGTCCCCTCCATCTCCCGCTCCCACCGTCCGCCATCCCAGCCCATCTCCGCGCGGCAGAGGGCCTCCAGCCGGGGCGCGATCTCCAGGGCGAGGGCCGGGTCCCACATGCCGAAACGGGCGCGGCGCAGGAGGAGGTCTTCGAGGTGCATCACGGCGCCGTAGCGCATGTGGGCGCGGGCTTCGGCCACGGTGAGGTCAGCTCCGTCGAGAAGGGGCTGGAGATCGGCGGGGTCCGCTCCCTGGCAGGCGGTCCAGGCCAGGGCTCCGAGGCGGCGGGCCAGGGCCGCGGCGAGGTGGGGGGCGACTCCGCAAGCGGCGTGGAGGCGCTCCGGCAGGTCCAGGGGCGCCAGGGCGCCCACAGGGGTGCCGGCCGTGGCGCAAGGCGTGGCAGCGCGGGCTCGCTCCGGAGGCAGGAGGCGCAGGGCGTGGTCCACCACATCCTGGGCCATGGCCCGCCAGGTGGTGAGCTTGCCGCCGGCCACGGAGAGGAGACCCTGCTCTTCCCATAAGGCGTCCTCACGGCTCGCGGACGTGGGATTGTCCGCGCCGGTGTCCGTAATGGGCCGGACGCCGGCGAAGGCGCCGCGCACGTCCGCCTCGCCGAGATTGCGGCCGGGGAAGGCCGCCTGCACGGCGCGCAGCAGATAGCCCACCTCCTCGCGGCTGGGGCGAGGATCGTCGAGATCGCCGTCGTGGAACAGGTCGGTCGTCCCCACCAGGATCCCCTCCGGGTGGGGGATGAAGAAGACGGGCCGCCCGTCGTCCGGCGACGGGAAGGTCACCGCCGCGGCCATGGGCAGCCGCTCGCGGGAGAAGATCAGGTGACTCCCCCGTGACGGGCGCACGCGCACGCCGTCGATCCCCAGGCGGTGGCGCAGTTGGTCCACCCAGACGCCGGCGGCGTTGATCACAAGGTGAGCCGCGACGGCGTGGACCTCGCCGCTTTCGAGGTCCCGCACCGCGAGGCCTCGCAGGCGGCCGGCCGCGTCGCGCAGCCCCTCCTCGGGAAAGGCCCGGGTGAGGAGGAGCCCGCCGTAGGCGAAGCCCGTGGCGGCCACGGCCAGGGTGAGCAGGGCGTCGTCGGTGAGCGCGTCGCCGTAGACCAGGGCGCGATCCAGCCCCTTGGTGGAGAGGCTCGGGGCGAGGCGCTCCAACTCGTCCGGTTCCAGCCGGCGGTGGGGTGGCCCCGAGGTCATGCGGTCGTACATGGAGAGCCCCAGGTCCACCTGCCAGCCCGGAGGGCGGCCCCCCTGGCGCACGGGGAAGACGAAGGGGATCGGCCGCACGAGGTGAGGCGAGAGGGCCAGCATGCGGTCGCGCTCGCGGCAGGCCTCACGGATGAGGTGGAAGCGCATCTGCCGGAGGTAGCGCAGGCCGCCGTGGACGAGCTTCGAGGAGCGGGAGGAGGTGCCCGAGGCCACGTCTCCCTTCTCCACCAGGAGCACCCGCAGGCCGCGCTGCGAGGCGTCGAGGAAGATGCCGCAGCCCGTGATGCCGCCGCCTACGACGATCAAGTCGAACGGCTCGCCGAGACCGGCGATCGCCTGCTGGCGCCAGAGAGGGTGGAACACTCAAGCCTCCAGCCGGTCGGCCGGATCGAGCAGGACGTGGGGATTGAGCACGCCCCGCGGATCGAGCTCCCGGGCCGCCGCGGCGAGAACGCGCCCACCGGCCTCCCCGACTTCTCGAGACAACCAGGGCGCGTGCCAGGAGCCCACGCCATGGTGATGGCTGATGGTGCCGCCGGCGCTCACCAGGGCCTCGGTGGCCAGCCGCTTGAGGAGGGCCCAGCGGTGGACGGCCTCCTCCGGGTCCGCGGGGCAGGCGAAGAAGTAGGTGAAGTAGAGCGAAGCGCCGTCCGCATAGACGTGCGAGACGTGGCAGAGCACGGGGATCTCCTCGGCCAGGCCCCCCGCCAGGGCCCGCTGCACGGCGCGGTAGAGACGCGGCAGGACGCTCCACGGCGCCGCCGTCTCCAGCGTATCCGTGGCCCAGCCGAGGTCGAGGAGGCCGTCGCGCAGATAGGGATGGCGGAAGCGATCGGCAAGCCAGTGCCGGCCCGGCCCGTCGCCGAGAGAGACGCCGCCCCGCCGGCGGACGATCGCCTGCGCGGCCTTGAGCCCGTAGCGCAGCTTCCGCGGTCCTCCCGCCGCGCCGCAGAGGAGGAGGCAGGAGCCGGGGCCGATCCCCCGCAGGCGGAGGAAGGCCCGGGCGAGGGGTGCCCAGGCGTGCCCGCCCAGTCCCACGGCCAGGGCCACCTTGGTCTCCTGAGGATCGGAGAGACGGAGCATCGAGAGGGGAAGACCAGCCGACGCCGCCGCGGCCAGCCGGCGCACGGCCTCGATCCCCTCCTCCCAGGAGGGCACGAGCCAGGCGCGGACCTCCCGGCCGGAGGGACGCTTGCTCACCCGCACGGTCGCTTGGGTGATCACTCCCAGCCGCCCCTCACTGCCGAGCACGAGCTGGCGCAGGTCAGGCCCGGCGGCCGAAGCGGGCATAGCGGGGAGGGAGAGCCGGCCGGCCGGGGCCACCAGCTCCAGGCCGGCCACCAGGTCTTCGATGCGGCCATAGCCCAGCGACTCCTGGCCCGACGACCGGGTGGCGACCCAGCCGCCGAGCGTCGACAGCTCCCAGGACTGGGGGAAGTGGCCGAGCGTGAGCCTGTGTGGAGCGAGGGCCGCCTCGATGGCCGGACCTGGCGTGCCGGCGCCGAAGGTGGCGAGCCCCGAGCGCTCGTCCAGCCGCACGAGGCCGGAGAGGCGTTCGAGATCGATCACCACGGCCGGCGCCGCATCGGGAACCGTGTTGACCCCGCCCGTCACCGACGTGCCGCCGCCCCAGGGGATAGCCCGCACCCCTTCGCGGCTCAGGATGCGCAGCACGGCCTCGACCTCGCCGGCCGTGCCGGGCCGCACCACGGCGTCGGGCACGGCCGGCAGGTCGCCCGTGCGCAGCCGCACCAGGTCGGGAAGGGCCTGGCCGCGGGCGTGGCGGAGGCGATCGTCGTGCTCGGTCGAGACCGGCGCCGGCAGATCGGGGACCTCCCGCGACTCCGGCAGCCGGAGGGCCGCCGGGTCCACGGTCTTCCGCCGCTCCGGCTTGCCCAACCACCCGGTAAGCCACTTCCGCATGGGCTTCGGCGGCGGGAACGACTCGCCCTCGAAGCCCCAGCCGTTGAGCCGGCGGCGAGCGGAAGGAGGCTTCGGGCTCATGGCGCTTCCGCTACTTCACATCTTGTGCCGCGTCGCCAGCTTGGTCAGCTCCACGAACTCGGGGTCCTGGTGGAGGCTGGCGAACATGTAGTCGTCGCGGGCTTCCTGCATCTCCATGGCCCGCACGGCGTCGAAGCGCTCGTAGTCGTAGAAATGCCGGCGCAGCAACTCCATGGCCTTCCGGCGGTCGCCCGCCTGGGCATAGATGGCGGCCAGGTTGTAGCTCGCCTCCATCACGCTCTCGTTCTTCTTGGCGATCGCCGTGGCCTCGTCCTTGTGCCCGGCCGCGGCCAGGTAGACGGCGGCGAAGATCTGGTTGTAGCCGTCCTCGGGCGCCAGGGCCAGGGCCTGCCGCATGTAGCTGGCGGCCTTCTCCTCCTGCTTCTCGGAGAACCAGTAGACCGCCAGGTTGCGGTAGGTGATGGGCAGCGGGAACTCGGCGAGCGAATCCTGGAACAGGGCCAGCCCCTCGGCGTAGCGGCCGCCGTGGATCGTCATCTTGCCGAGGCCGTGCATCGCCACTGCGCGGGAGATCGGATCGCCGGGCTGGGCGAGGACGCGCTCGAAGACCTGCCGCGACTTGCCCCACTCGCCCGTCTGGTGGCGGTAGAGCTCGGCCAGGTAGCGCAGGGCCGTGGGATCGGCGGGATCGATCGCCACCGCCTTGGCATAGAGCTTTTCGGCCTCCTTGTAGCGCGCGGCCATCTCGGCGTCGAGACCGGCGCGCAGGGTGCGCTCGACCTTGTCGGCGTACCGGCCGCGCACGTCGGGATCGGCCAAGCCGTCCGGCCCCAGACGCAGGAGGGCCGACTTGTCCACGTCCACGCCCAGCTTCTTGAGCGCCTTGGCCGCCTTGCGGCCGAGGCTCGGCACCAGGCAGCGCTGCTCCCAGACCTTCTTGTAGTCGGCGATGGCGCCGTCGCGGTCGCTGCCCTCCTTCTTGCCGGCGCCGTCAATCAGGTCCTGGAGGGCCTCCTCGCGCTTGTCCAGCTCGCCGTTCAGGAGCTTCTCGACGGCGCGGACGTCGATCTTCCCCTCCTTGGCCGCCACGCGCCCGAGCTCGGTGCCGTCGGATCCGGCGAGCACCACGATCTGGTCGTCGGCGGGGGCCTTGAACACGCCCCGCACCTCCTGGTTCTCGGGCGTCACCAGCGAGGTCGCCACACAGCGCGCGCTGGCCAGCGACAGGGTGCGCGAGCTCTGGAGGGGCGAGGCCTGGGCCTCGCCGGGCGAACGCGGGAACCAGTAGACGACAAGGGCCGCCTCCGGCGCCTGGGGCTTGGGAGCGCCCGGGCCCAGCACCTTCCACGCCACGCGGTAGGCCGGCGCCTGGTCGTAGGGCAGACCGCCGCCGGGCATCACACCCCCCGTGCCACCGCCGCCGCCACCACCACAGGTGGCCGCGACCGGCAGGGCCGACAGCAGGAGGAACGGGACGAGGGCGAGAGAGCGAAGACTATGGTTCATGGCGTCGTGATCTCCACGGAACAAGCTTTGATGGGAAGGGTAACACAGGCCTACTCCCCCACCCGGAACAGGTCCGAGATCACCCCGTAGGCCGTGGTCGAGAGGTCCGGGTCCTCCTCGGTGAGCACGAGGCCGCCCAGGATGTCGGTGGTGAGGCGGAGGATGGAGCCGGTCCCCTCCACCAGGGCGAAGGGGTCGGTCAAAGGGATCTCGCGCAGCCGCACGCGGCCGGTCACCCGGTCGCCTTGGGGGAAGGCCTCGCAGACGAGCTTCAAGCGGTGCTCGCGGGCGAGGGCGTCCTCGATCTGCTCCAGGGTGATCGCGGCCAGGCTCTGCCGCTCCACGGCTTCGGGCGGCAGCTCGGCGTCGAGCAGGACGTTGGCGAGGGCCGAGACCTTCACCGCCGCGTCCCACCCTTCGAGGTCATTCGCGGGATCGGCCTCCGCGACCCCCAGCCGCTGGGCTCCGGCCACGGCCTGGGCCAGGGAGAGGCCGCGCTCCATCTCGCAGAGCACGAAGTTGGTCGTGGAGTTCAAGATCCCCTCGATCTTGAGGATCGTGTTCCCCCGCAGGCACCCCTGCGCGAGGTTGAAGACCGGCGCGCCGTCGAGCACCGTGGTCTCGTAGAGGAAGGAGACGCCCTTCTCCCGCGCCAGGTCGCGCAGCGGCCGAAAAGCCCAGGCGATCGGCCCCTTGTTGCAGGTGACGGCGTGCCGCCCCCGCGTGAGCGCCGTGTGCACGTGGGCGATCGAGGCCGCGCCCCGGCTCGGGATGTCGAGCGGCGTCATCTCCACCGCCACGTCGTAGTCCAACTCCGCGAGGGCCTCCTCGCTGGTGAGGGTCGCGGCGTCGGGGTAGCCCGCGCCGAAGCGGCCCTGC
The DNA here is from genome assembly GCA_963712665.1 of Thermoanaerobaculaceae bacterium. Lineage (GTDB taxonomy): Bacteria > Acidobacteriota > Thermoanaerobaculia > Multivoradales > UBA5704 > DATARR01. Next base: position 111,127 of record CAVQIV010000008.1, read on the forward strand.
CCGGCGACCTCCGCCAGGGCCCGCCCGAGATCGAGCCCGGCGGCGTTGACGGCGGCGCCCCGCGAGCCGGTCGTAATCCCCACCACCGACACGTCGAGCCCGGCGAGGCCCGGGTACGACGCCCGGTCCGCCAGGATCTCCGCCAGCCGCCGGCCGAGGTTGCCGAAACCGAGGAGGAGGGCTCTCATCTCCACTAACACTATCGCATCGGCCGGCCCCTGCGCACGGTCTGCGGAAGGGCGGCCGACACGTCAGCCCGAGCGGCGGACACGTCGGCGGGCCGGGGAGGCCAGGCCGTCCCCTGGGGCCATGCCGGCAATGAGCCTGGCAATGCCGTTGCAATCTCAGGCCGCCGATCGATTTTTTCACCAGAAAGGATCGCACAAATGGCTGACCCCCGATCGCGAGGTGATGCGCTACCTGGCGAGCCCGGTCGAAACCTTTTCATCTGCAACGAAGCCTACTCCGACGACCAGGGCTGAGTGAACGGCTCGCTGCGCTAGGCGGACCGCGCCCTGGCCAGGCTCGGCATCAGGAGATCTGTTACAATGGTGATCGGTCTCTCATGCTAGCGGTCGAGCGGCCAATGCAGGGCGCTCTCTTCAAGGATGTACCCGCCGCAGTCCATCGCAGGAGAAAGGAATGAATCCGCTCGTTGTCTTCGCCTTGTGGACGCTGGCCCGGTCCCAGGGCGGCACGACTCTCCCACCAGCTCGAACCCACAACATCGTGCGCATCTGCTCGCTCGCCGCGGGCTCCGCCAACCCCTGCCAGGACCTCGACGCCCGGCTCCTCGAGCCGGCCCCGCCGACGGCGACGGCCGCAGCCGCCGGCCAGCGCGCCTTCGTCGATCCTGTGACGCGAAGCCTCGTCCAGCCCAATCTCGATCAGCTCGCGGAGCTCTCCGTGATCCTCTCCGAGTCCATGGACAAGCGGCAGGAGGAGGCCAAGGTCCAGGTGCTGCCGAACGGCACCCTGCGGCTGTCGGGCGCGAGCTTCACGCTCTACAGCAAAGCGGTCCTCGCGACAACGGAGAAGGAGGAGAAGCCATGAGGCGGGCGGTGAATCGGTCCTCCCTCGGCCTGCTCTCCGCGCTGCTCTTGGTGGCGGTCCCCGGGGGGGCTGCCACCATCACCATCGTCAATGCCGACGGTGCGGGCGAGGGCTTCAACGATCCGACTCCCGTGGCCGCGATCGCCGGCAACTCCGGCAACTCCCTCGGCCAGCAGCGCCTCAACGCCTTCGCGGCGGCCGCCGCCTACTGGGCCAACCGGCTCTCCGTCCAGGTCAACGTCACGGTCCACGCCGAGATGAACGCCCTCTCCTGTGCGACGAATTCGGGCACCCTCGGCGCCGCAGGTGCCGTGGACTTCTTCTCCGACTTCCCCAACGCTCCCCGGCCCAACACCTGGTACGCGTCGGCCCTCGCCAACGAGCTCGCGGGTTCCGACCTCGACCCCTCCACTCCGGAGATCGACGCCCAGTTCAATCGCAGCGTGGGCAGTGCGACCTGCCTCACCGGCCTCAACTGGTGGTACGGCGTGGGCGGAACGCCGCCGGCGCACACCATCTCCTTCTACGAGGTCGTCCTTCACGAGCTGGCCCACGGCCTCGGCTTCATCACCATCGTCAACTTGATCGACGGTTCCCGGCCGCAAGGAGCGGACGACGCCTTCATGCTCTTCCTCGAAGACCACAGCACCGGCAAGAGATGGTTCCAGATGAGCAACCTCGAGCGCGCCACCTCAGCCCGGGACACGGGCGACCTGCACTGGACCGGTCCCTTCGTCGTGGCGGCGAGCCCGGTTCTGGCCGCCGGCAGGCACCCTTCCGGACACGTGCAGATGTATGCCCCCCACTCCCTGGAGCTGGGATCGTCCGTCTCCCACTGGGATACTGCTCTGACGCCGGACGAGCTCATGGAGCCCAACGCCACCGCCCATCCGGCGGACCTCCTCACCACCCAGGCCCTGGAAGACATCGGCTGGACGCTCCAGCAGACGACCTCCGGCCCCTGCACCTCCAACGCCACCACGGCCTGCTTGCAGTCGGGCCGGTTCGAGGTCACGGTGGACTGGCAGAGCAGCTCCGCCACCGGCGCGGCCCAGGTGATGAGCTTCGGCGGCCAGCGCAGCGAGACCGACGAGTCCGTGTTCTGGTGGTTCTTCAGCCCCGCCAACTTCGAGATGGGCGTCAAGGTGCTGAACGCCTGCACCTTCAACGGCAAGTTCTGGGTCTACCTGAGCGGCCTCACCGACCAGGGCTGGACCGTCCACGTCCGCGACACGCAGACGGGGGCCATGCAGACCTACTCGAATGCGCTGGGGCAGCTCTCGCGGACTTTCGCGGATAGCGCGGCGTTCAGTTGCCAGTAGCCTTGTACACCACCCCGCCCTTCATCACGAGCTCCACCCGCTCGAGCACCGAGACGTCCTCGAGCGGGTCTCCCGGCACCGCGATCACGTCCGCGGCCTTGCCGGGCTCGATCGTGCCGATCTCCTTCTCCAGGCGCAGCAGCTCGGCGCCGCGCACGGTGGCGGAGCGGATCGCTTCGAGGGGGGACATGCCGTAGTCCACCATGCGGACGAATTCCTTGGCCTGCGTGCCGTGCTCGAAAGCGCCGGCGTCCGTGCCGAAGACGATCTTCACCCCCATCTTCATCGCCTTCTGGAAGACCTCCTTGTGGCGGGCCACGATACGTTGCCGCAGTGGAGTGTCGTCCTCCTTGGTGGCGGGCACGTAGACCGAGAGCGTGGGGCACCACCAGGTGCCGTGCTCCGCCAGGAGGCGCAAGCCCTCGTCGTCCAGCATCATGCCGTGCTCGATGGAGCGCACGCCGGCGCGGATGGCGTTCTTCGCGCCGTCGCCGCCATAGGCGTGGGCGGCCACGTCCCGGTGCCAGCGCTTCGCCTCCTCCACCACGGCCTTCAGATCCTCCTCCGAGAACTGGGAGAGCGGCTCCAGGGTGACGGGATCGACGTAGCGCATGGGGCCCGTGGCGTAGACCTTGATCCAGTCCACCCCCTGCTTCACCTCGCGCCGCACCTCGGCCACCATGGCCTCCCGCGAGTCGGTGAGGGCCGCGGGATCGGGCACCTCCACGTCCGGATTGAGACCCTGGTTGTTCATGGCGCCGCCGGTGATGGTGAGCGGATTGCCGGAGACCAGGAGCCGCGGCCCGGGCACGATCCCCTGCTCGATGCCGTCGCGCACCGCCACGTCCGCGAATCCGGCGCCCTCGCTGTCGAGGTCGCGCAGCGTGGTGAACCCGGCCTCCAGGTCCTTCCGCGCCGCGGCCACTCCCTGCACGGTGCGGAAGGCGATCGACTTGGTGACCACGGGAGGAGTCCCCCGCTCGTCCTCGGGCTGGAGCAGCACGTGCGTGTGGCTGTCGATCAGCCCCGGCAGGCAGGTGAAGCGGGAGAGATCGATCGTCTTCGCGCCAGCCGGCACGGCGATGCCCGATCCCACCGCTGCGATCCGCCCGTCGCGGACGATCACCACGGCGTTCTCGGTGGTTTTGCCGCTCGCCGGATCGAGGAGATGGCCGCAGCGCAGAGCGGTGGCGGCCGGAGCCGTGAAACCGGTTGCTGGGCAGAGGACGAGCAGGGAGAGGAGGATAGGGGTTTTCATGACGCCCCGATTCTACTGCGGCCTCGAGGACACAAAGGACAGCAAGGACCCAAAGGACGAAATCTTCCCGCGGCGTCCTTGACGTCCCTGCTGTCCTTTACGTCCTTTCAGGGGAAGCAGACGCAGAAGGCGTTGTTGGGGCAGCAGAACGAGTGGCCGTCCGGGCAGACGATCAGGTGCGAGTTCTTCGGACAGGTGTCGGCGGCGGCACCCTATTATCCTACGCCTCTCGCTCCCGCCGGGGCATCGCCGCTGGGTGTGACAAAGCGGTGAGCATTCCTGGCACGGGCCTTGGCGGCTTCGACCTCCCGGCTGCGGGGAGTGCCGCTGGTCACCAGGGAGTCGAGCAGCGTGCGGGCCGCTGCGGAGACCTGCTCGACCGCCGTCTCGAAGGCCACCTCGTTCGCCTTGGAGGGCTTGGTGAAACCGCTGATCTTCCGCACGAACTGGAGGGACGCGTTGCGGATCTCTGCGTCGGTAGTGGGCGGGTCGAAGTTGAAGAGGGGCTTGATGTTTCTGCACATGGTGGGGGACCTTTCCTTCAAAGCTCGTAGTCTAGCAGCTTGGCACGCCGGGAACCCGGCACGGATCGTGCTTTTCATCTCAGATGAGTTGATTTGGGCGGTGCCAATCCTCAACCGCCAGCTTTATTCCCAATTTCCGGCACCGCAGAGCACAGTGAGGTGACCCATGAAAACGATTCGAAACCTGCTTCTCGCGCTGACCCTCGCCGGCGTGCTCGCCGCGACGGGCTCGGCTCAGACCTCGGTCTCCGCGGGGATCCACATCGGTCCGTCGGGCCGCGCCACGGTGGACTTAGGCTACTTCTATGACGACCTCGCCCCGTATGGGAGCTGGGTCCAGCGCCCGCAGTACGGCTGGGTGTGGACGCCGCGCGCCGTGAGCTCCTCCTCCTGGCGTCCTTATGAGGACGGGCACTGGGTGTGGACCGACGAGGGGTGGACCTGGATCTCGGACGAGCCCTTCGGCTGGGCGACCTATCATTATGGCCGCTGGTACGACGATCCCGACTACGGCTGGGAATGGATTCCCGGCAACGAATGGGCTCCGGCCTGGGTCTCCTGGCAGCAGAGCGACGACTACATCGGCTGGGCTCCCCTGCCGCCGGCCGTCGACTTCCGTCCTGGCGTCAACCTGAACGTCCGGCTCGCGCCCGATACCTACGTCTTCGTGCCAACGCGCCAGTTCCTGGCGCCACGCATCGCGAGCTACGTAGTGCCGCGCGCCCAGTATGGACAGATCTTCCCGCGGACCCGCAACGTCACCGTCTACAGCCGGGTCAACAACCACATCTTCAATCAGGGTGTGACGGTCGAACGCATCCAGCGGGTGACTGGACGCCGGGTGACGCGTTACCAGATCGCCGATCTGAGGGCCAACGACCGGCGCCAGGGAGCGCGGATCGTGCAGAACCGCGTCACCGTCTTCCGGCCCCAGGTGCAGAACGTCCGCGTAGCGGCGCCGCCCGATCGGCCGCTGGCGAGGCGGGCGGTGGTGAACCCCGCCGGCCACATGCCGCCGGGCCAGCAGCGAAAGCAGGCGCGAGTGGAGCGCCATGAGGTCCAGCAGCAGCAGATCCACCAGAGAGCCCAGGTGCAGCAGCAGAGAGCCCAAGCCGAGCGGCAGCAGGCTCAAGCCCACCGGCAGCGGGCGCAAAAACAGCAGCGGAAGGCTGAGGTGCATCAACAGAAGGCCCACGAGCACCAGCAGAAGGCCCAGGCCCAGCGGCAGAAGGGCAATCAGGGCAAACCGCACGGCAAGCAGAAGCCGCCGAAGCAGTAGACGGGGAAGAATGCGGACGAGCACAGACTGACATGGACCAACACGGACAGGAAATCGCGATCCTGTCCGTGCTCGTCCGTGTCAGTCCGCCACCACCGCAGTCCCCTCGATCTCCACCTTCGCTCGCTCCTCCAGCAGCCCGGCGACCACCACCACGGACATGGCTGGAAAATGCTTTCCAATCATCTCGCGGTACGCCCTTCCGATCTCGCGCTGGTTGGCGAGATATGCGGCCTTGTCGGTGACGTACCAGGTGAGACGCACGAGGTGGCCTGGCTCGGCTCCGGCTTCGCGGAGCACGGCGACGACGTTCTTCAACGCCTGCGCCGTCTGCGCCACGAAATCGTCCGTCTCGAACTGGCAGGTCGCGGGGTTCCAGCCGATCTGGCCGGCGGTGACGACGAGGCGGCCCGCGGCGGCCACGCCGTTGGCATAACCTTTCGGATGAGCCCAGCCTGCGGGGTGGAGGATCACTTTCCCTGCTCCCTCAGACGGAAGCGCTGGAGCTTGCCCGTTTCGGTGCGCGGCAGGGTCTCGACGAATTCGATCGCTCGCGGATATTTATACGGCGCGATCTCCCGCTTGACGAAGTCCTGCAGCTCCTTGACCAGCTCGGGACCCGGTTCGAAGCCGGGGCGCAACACCACATAGGCTTTCACGATCTGGCCGCGCTCCTCGTCGGGCACGCCCACGACTCCGCACTCGCCCACTTTCGGATGATCGAGGAGCACGGCCTCGACCTCGGGGCCGGAGATGTTGTTGCCCGCGGAAATGATCATGTCGTCGGTGCGCGCCTGATACCAGAAATAACCTTCCGCGTCCATGATGTAGGAGTCGCCCGTCAGGTTCCAGCCGTTCTGCACGTAGGCCCTTTGCCGCTCCAGGTTGTTGAGATAGCGGCAGCCCGTGGGGCCTTTCACCGCCAGGCGGCCGAGGGTGCCGGGCGGGACCTCGTTCAGATCCTCGTCCACCACCCGCGCCTCGTAGCCGGGCACGACCTTGCCCGTCGAGCCCGGGCGGACGTCGTCACCCGCGGAGCTGATGAAGATATGAAGCATTTCGGTGGAGCCGATGCCGTCGATGATCTTCAGGCCCGTGGCCTGTTGCCACGCTTCGAAAGAGGGCTTGGGCAGGGTCTCGCCGGCCGAGACGCACTTCTTGAGACTTCTAAGATCGAATCCCTTGGCCATGCCCGCCATGGCGCGATAGGCGGTGGGGGCCGTGAAGCAGATGGTGGCACGGTGGTCCTGGATGCCCTGGAGGAGCTGCGGCGGTGTTGCCTGCTCCAGCAGCAGGGTGGAGGCACCGATGCGCATTGGGAAGAGCAGCAGGCCGCCGAGCCCGAAGGTGAAGGCGAAGGGCGGCGAGCCGCAGAAGACGTCGTCCGGATCAGGCTTCAACACATAGGGAGGGAAGCAGTCACAGGCCGCCAGCAGGTCGCGGTGGAAGTGCAGGGTCCCCTTGCCTTGCCCGGTGGTGCCCGAAGTGAAGGCGATGAGGGCCGTGTCGTCCGCGGCCGTGTCGCAGTTGTCGAATGTCGCGGGCTTGCCAGTCATGAGCGATTCGAGCGCGCCGGGCACGGCACTCTGAAAATGGATGACGCGCTCCACGGCCTGCTCGCAGTCGGCAGCGATCCGCGCATCGGTCAAGGCGAGGCGGATCTTCGCCTGATCGGAGATGTAGGTGAGCTCCCGCACGCGCAGGAGCGGCATGGTGCATACCACGACGCCCCCTACCTTGAGCACGGCGAACCAGCAGGCCGCCAGCATGGGATTGTTGGGGCCGCGCAGCAGCACCCGGTTGCCGGGTACCACGCCCAAGTCTTCCACTAGCACGTGAGCGATACGGTTCGCGGTCTCCAGCAGTTGCCTGTAGGACCACCGGCCGCCGTGGAAGTGGAGGGCCGTGCGCTCTCCCCAGCCGGCCGCGATCGCCTTGTCGAGCAGCTCGGTGGCCCCGTTCAGCCGCGGTGGATAGGCGAGCTCGGGCAGCCGCGAGAGATCGAGGTCCGGCCACAGCTCGGGCGGCGGCAGGTGATCGCGGCAGAAGGTGTCCACATGGGCGCTCTTGGCGACTTCAGGGGTCTCCAGGATCTCAACCATGAGTCATCCCTCCTTCAGCAAGGATCTGACCAGCGATGACGAGCTTCTGGATTTCGCTGGTCCCTTCATAGATGCGCAGGGCGCGGACCTCCCGGTAGAGCCGTTCGACCGGCGAGCCGGCCACCACGCCCCGGCCCCCGAGGAGCTGGACGGCGGCGTCGATCACCCGTTGCGCGGCCTCGGTGGCGAAGAGCTTGGCCATGGCCGCTTCGCGGGTGATCCGCTCCGCTCCGTTATCGCGCGTCCAGGCCGCGCGGTAGACGAGCAGAGCGGAGGCGTCGATCTCACAGGCCATGTCCGCGAGCTTCGCCTGGGTGAGCTGATGCTCTGCGAGAGGCTTGCCAAAGGTCGTGCGCTGCCGGGCGTACGCCAGAGCCTCGTCGAGGGCGCGGCGGGCGAAGCCCAGAGCCGCGGCGCCTACCGTGGGACGGAAGACGTCGAGCGTCGCCAGCGCCACCTTGAGCCCCTTCCCCGCCTCCCCCACCAGGGCCCCGGCCGGCACGCGGCAATCCTCGAATTCAAGAGTCCCCAGAGGATGGGGAGCCAGCACGTCGATGCGCCCGGTGATCCGCAGGCCAGGATTGTCCGCCTCCACGAGGAAGGCACCGAAGGCCCGCTCCCCGATCTCGGGGATACGGCAGAAAACGATATAAAAGTCGGCGAGGCCGGCGTTGGAGATCCAGGTCTTGGAGCCATCGATCACCCATTCGTCGCCGTCCCGCCGGGCGGTCGTCTTCATGGCGGCGACGTCCGAGCCCGCCTCGGCTTCAGAGAGGGCGAAGGCGGGAATGACCTCGCCGACGGCGACCCGGGGGAGCCAGGCGCTGCGCTGCTCCGCGGTGCCGAACAGCGAGAGCGGACCGGAGCCGAGCCCCTGGAGGGCGAAGGCGAAGTCGGCGAGGCCGGAGTAGCGGCCGAGGGTCTCGCGGATCAGGCAGAGGGAGCGCACGTCCAACCGCTCAGTGTCTTGCCGGGCGGGAGCTACGGCCCAGCGCAGCCATCCTCCCTCTCCCAGCCGTCGGACGAGCTCGCGGCAGGTGCCGTCGAGGTCGCGATCCTCCTGTCCTGCAAGCGGTGCGATCTCCCGCCGGCACCAGTCGTCGAGGTCGCGGGCGAGGTCCCGGTGGGAATCGTCGAAGAACGGCCAGGAGAGGAAGGTCGTGTCGGGCATCGATCGCCCTCAATTCCCTTCGAAGACGGGTTTCTCGCGGGCTGCGAAGGCGCGGAAGGCGCGGGCGAAGTCCTCGGTCTGCATGCAGATCGCCTGCGCCTGGGCCTCGGCTTCGATAGCCTGATCAACTCCCATGTCCCACTCCTGATGAAGCTGGCGCTTGGTCATGGCATGGGCCACGGTGGGACCGTGGGCGAGCGAGCGGGCGAGCTCTCCGGCTGCGGCGAGGAGGCTCTCGGGCGCCACGAGCCGGTTGTAGAAGCCCCAGCGCTCGGCCTCCTCGGCCGACATGAAACGGCCGGTGTAGAGCAGCTCCGAGGCGCGGCCCTGGCCGATCAAGCGCGGCAGGATGGCGCAGGCTCCCATGTCCGCACCCGAGAGGCCCACACGGACGAAGAGGAAAGCCACGCGGCTCCTCGGCGTGCCCAGGCGCAGGTCCGAGGCCATGGCGAGGATGGCCCCGGCCCCGGCGCAGATGCCGTCGACGGCGGCCACGATCGGCTGCGGGCAGGCGCGCATCGTCTTCACCAGCTCGCCCGTCAAACGGGTGAATTCGAGGAGACGATCCATCCGCTTCTCCTCCCGCATGGCGACCAGAGGGCCGATGATCTCGTGCACGTCGCCCCCGGAGCAGAAGTTCTCGCCGGCGCCGGTCAAGACCACGGCCTTCACCTCTTCCACGTGCTGGAGGCGGTGGAAGGTGTCGGCCAGCTCGCGGTAGGAGTCGAAGGTGAGGGGGTTCTTGCGCTCCGGCCGGTCGAGCGTGACGGTGGCCACGCGGTCGGCGACGCTCCAGCCGAAGCAGTGGGGTTGGAGGTCGGCCAAGGGGATGCGGTTGTTCACGGGGGCTCCTCAGATCGTGCTCGTCCCCAGCATCTCGGCCTGGCGCTGGCGGGCGAGGCTCTTTTCGAGCTGCTCTTTGCCGCTCAGGTACTGGGGAGGCCAGGGCTGCACGGTGTAGCCGAGCTGTGCCGCGGCGTGGAGGGTCCAGTTGGGATCGGCGAGGTGGGGCCGGGCCAGGGCGCAGAGATCGGCGCGGCCGGCGGCGATGATCGAGTTGACCTGGTCGGGCTCGGTGATGTTGCCCACGGCGATCGTGGGGATGCCCGTCTCGTTGCGGATGCGATCGGAGAACGGCGTCTGGAACATGCGGCCGTAGACGGGCCGGGCTTCCGAAGAGGTCTGCCCGGCCGAGACGTGGATGATGTCCGCCCCGGCGAGGTGGAAGGCGCGGGCGATCTCCACGGCTTCGGGGCCATCGATGCCGCCCGCCACCCAATCCGTGGCCGAGATGCGGACGGACATGGGCCGCTCCCGGGGCCAGACCTCCCGCATGGCACGGAAGACCTCCAGGGGATAGCGCAGCCGGTTTTCGAGCGACCCGCCGTACTCGTCCGTGCGGCGGTTGGAGAGCGGCGTGATGAAGCCCGAGAGGAGATAGCCGTGGGCGCAGTGGAGCTCCAGCATGTCGAAGCCGGCGTCGATGGCCATGCGCGTGGCGCGCACGAATTCGTCGCGCACCTGATCCATGTCCGCCCGGGTCATCTCGCGGGGGGCCTGCGATCCCGGCTTGAAGGGCACGGCCGAAGGAGCCATCACGGGCCAGTTGCCGTCCGGAAGCGGCTCGTCCATCCCCTCCCACATCCGGCAGGTGGAGCCCTTGGCGCCCGAGTGCCCGAGCTGGAGGCAGATCCTGGCGCGGCTCCACTCGTGGACGAAGCGGGTCACCCGTTGCCATCCGGCCACGTGCTCGGGACGATACATCCCAGTGCAGCCAAGGCTGATGCGCCCCTCGGGCGACACGCACGTCATTTCGGTGACGAGGAGGCCGGCCCCGCCCAGGGCCCGGGCGCCGAGGTGAACGAGATGGAAATCGTTGGGCGTGCCATCCTCGGCGCTGTACATGTCCATGGGCGAGACCACGACCCGGTTCTCCACCGTCATCCCTCGCAGGGTGAAGGGAGTGAACATAGGAGGCGGGGATTGAGCCTCGCGGGTGGCCCGCCTGGAGTCACTCGCCCGGCTGGCGAACCAGCGCTCGACTCCTTCCAAATAGACGCGGTCGCGCAGGCGGAGATTCTCGTGGCTCACCCGCTGGCTGCGGGTGAGCAGACTGTAGGCGAATTGCTCCGGATCGAGCCGGGCGTAGCGCCGCACGTTCTCGAACCACTCCATGGAATTGCGGGCCGCGTTCTGCAAGCGCAGCGCCTCGGTGCGCCGCTCCTCCTCGTAGGCTGGAAGCGCCACCTTCAGATCCGTCTCTTTGTCGACGATCCGAGCCAGGGCGATGGCATCCTCCATGGCGAGCTTGGTGCCGGAGCCGATCGAAAAGTGAGCGGTATGAGCCGCGTCGCCGATCAGCACCCGGTTCTCGTGCCACCAGCGGGCACAGTGCACGCGGACGAACTGGAGCCAGGGCGCCGAACGCTGGTGGGGCGGTATGTTGGCGGCCAGCCTATGACCGTCGAGCCAGGGGCCGAACATCTCCTCGCAGGCGGCGAGGGTGGCGTCGATGTCCAGATGATCGAAACCGGCGTTCTTCCACGACAGCTCGTCGCACTCCACGATGAAGGCCGAGAGCCGGTCGCTGAAGCGGTAGGCGTGGGCCTGGAAGATGCCGTGCTGGTTCTCGATGAAGATGAAGGTGAAGGCATCGAAGAGCCGGGTGGTGCCCAGCCAGACGAATCGCGCCTTGCCCGGCACGAGGTCGGGACGGAAGACCTCGGCGTGGCGGCGGCGAATCGCGCTGTTCACCCCGTCGGCAGCGACGATGAGATCCACATCCCCCAGCCCCAGACCGGGCAGATCGGAATCGTCCCCCACCTCGACGCCGAAGCGCAGGTCCACCCCGAGACCCCCGGCGCGGCGCGCGAGGATCTCCAGCAGCTTGACGCGGGCGATTCCCGCGAAGCCGTGCCCTCCGGAGGTGATGGTCCGCCCCTTGTAATGGATGTCGATGTCGTCCCAGCGGGCGAAGTTGTCGGAGATCTCCCGGAACGTCTCGGGATCGGCGGCCTGGAAGTTGCCGAGCGTCTGGTCGGAGAACACGACCCCCCAGCCGAACGTGGCGCCCGCGGGATTGCGCTCCAGGACGGTGACCTGGTGGGAGGGGTCTGCCTTCTTGAGCAGGAGGGCGAAATAGAGGCCCGCAGGGCCGCCGCCAACGACGGCGACCTTCATGCGAGGGCTCTCCTGGCGTGGATGGTCGCGCTCACCGGAAAGATGCTAGCACGCCCCCCTGGGAGCGCTGGCGTCCCCGCCGGCCTTCTTCCTTCTTTTCTTGGCCGTCCCCTGAGAGCCGCACTCCCGTCCTCAGAACCGGCCTTTTCCCGGGTTTTCCCCTGGGAAAAGGGCTTGGCATAGCTCTTGCCCTATATATACGTCGACAGCTTTGGGCGCGATGCCCGGCACCGCGAAACACAACGAGGTGACTTATGAAAATAACACGAACTCTGCTCTTCGCCCTGCTCCTCCTGGGCAGCTTCGCCGGGGCGGGCTCAGGCCTCGACCTCGGTATCGGTGGGACTCCATACCGGCTCGTACGGCCGGACTGCGGTGGACCTCGGCTTCTTCTACGATGACCTCGCCCCGTATGGCCACTGGATCGAACGCCCGCAGTATGGCTGGGTCTGGACGCCGGCCCACGTGGCGAGCTCCTGGCGCCCCTATCAGCACGGGCACTGGGTCTGGACCGTGGACGGCTGGGCCTGGATCTCGGACGAGCCCTTCGGCTGGGCGACCTATCACTATGGCCGCTGGTACGACGACCCCGACTACGGTTGGGGGTGGGTGCCCGGCGACAAGTGGGCCCCGGCCTGGGTCTCCTGGCAGGAAGCGGACGACTACGTGGGCTGGGCTCCTCTGCCTCCGTACGTCGATTACCGGCCGGGCGTGACCCTGAACGCTCGCCTGGCGGCTGACGACTACTCCTTCGTGCCTTACGACCGGTTCCTCTCCAACCGCGTCTACGATTACGCGGCGCCGCGCTGGGAGAGCGATCGGATTTATCGCCAGAGCCGCAACGTCACCCGCTACGGATGGCAGGGCAACGCCATCTACAACCAGGGCGTGTCGTTCGATCGCGTCCAGCGGGCGGTGGGCCGGGTGCCGCGCTACCAGGTGGCCGATCTGAGCTTCAACCAGCGGCGCCAGGGCGCGCGCTTCGACAACAACCGGATCGCCTTCTTCCGGCCGCAGGTACAGCGGACAGCGCGCGTAGCGGCGCCGCCTGATCGTCCGGTAGCCCGGCGCTCGGTGCTCTCGGCCCGGGCCGCGGAGCAGACCTTCCGGAATCGCCAGCAGGAGCGCCAAGTCCGCCAGCAGCAGGCCCAGGGGGTATTCCAACCCCAGCGCCAGGCTCAGCGGGGTCAGCGCTTCGAAGCCCAGCAGAACCGCCAGAATCGTCAGATCACCCGCCAGCAGCAGCAACAGCAGGAGCGGGTCCAGAGACAGCAGCAACGCGTCCAGCAGCAACAGAGCCGGTCCCAGCGCCAGCAGCAGTGGCAACAGGATCGGGCCGTGCGGCAGCAGCAGGAGCGGGCCCAGCGGCAATCCCGCGTCGAACGCCAGCAGCAGGTGCAGCAGGAGCGGTCTCAGAGACAGCAGCAACGCGTCCAGCAGCAACAGAGCCGGTCCCAGCGCCAGCAGCAGTGGCAACAGGATCGGGCCGTGAGGCAGCAGCAGGAGCGAGCCCAGCGGCAATCGCGCGTCGAACGCCAGCAGCAGGTGCAGCAGGAGCGGTCTCAGAGACAGCAGCAACGCGTCCAGCAGCAGCAAGGCCGGGCTCAGCGCCAGCAGCAGGTGCAGCAGGAGAGAGCTCAGCGGCAGCAGCCTCGCTTCGAACGCCAGCAGCAACGGCAGCAGCAGCGCGCTGAGCGCCAGCAGCAGGAGCGGCCCCAGCGCGGCAACCGCCGGCGGCCGCCGCAGTAAGCTGAGCTTCCCCACCAAGGGACAGCAGGGACTGCAGGGACACCAGTAAAAAGCGCCTGCATTCCTGCTGTCCCTGTTGTCCCTTGGGTCCCTTGCTTTGGCCCCCGCCCCGTATAGACTCCTCCTCCAAGGAGGAGCCACCATGCCACACCACCCCCTCACCCGGCGGGTCTCGCTGGCCGTAGCGGCGGCCCTGCTGATTCTTTGTGTGCCCGGCGCCGCGCGCACGGCCAAGCCGCCTCTCCATGCCAGCCATTGGATGGCCATCACGGGCAAGCCCCTGGCCGCCACGGCCGGGGCCATGATGTTCCAGAAGGGGGGCAACGCCGTCGATGCCACGGCTGCCATGCTCGCCGCCACCTGCACCATGTGGGACACCCTGGGCTGGGGCGGCGAGACCCAGGCCCTCATCTGGAACCCCAAGACCGGCAAGGTCATCGCCCTCGACGCCCTGGGAGTCGCGCCCACGGGCGCCACGCCGGAATTCTTCTATGGCAAGGAGATGGCCTTTCCGCCGGAATTCGGCCCCCTGGCCGCGGTGACGCCCGGCACCCCCGGCGGGCTGATGACCATGCTCGCCGAGTATGGACGTCTCTCCCTCGCGGACGTGCTCGCTCCCGCCATCCAGATGGCCGACGGCTACCCCATCGAGGGCCAGCTCGCCAACACCATCGAGGCCAACAAGAAGCAGATCCAGCAGTGGCCCTCCTCGCGCGCCGTGTTCCTCACCCATCCCGGCGAAGCCCGCGAGGCGCCCCACGCCGGCGAGGTCTTCCGCCAGCCGGAGCTCGCCGCCACCCTGCGCAAGCTGGTGGAAGCCGAGCAGAACGCCCTGAAGGCCGGCAAGAGCCGCAAGCAGGCCATCCAGGCCGCCTACGACCGCTTCTACAAAGGGGACATCGCCGAGGAGATCGTCCGCGGCACCCGCGAGCAAGGCGGCCTCTTCACCCGCGAGGACCTGGCCAACTGGCAGGTGCACGTCGAAGAGCCGGTCAAGACCAGCTACAAGGGGATCGACGTCTACAAGCTCACGGCCTGGACTCAAGGGCCCGCCATGCTCCAGGCCTTGAACATCCTGGAGCCGCTGGATTTGAAAGGCATGGGGCTCAACAGCTCCCGCTACATCCACACCCTCTACCAGACCATGAGCCTGGCTTTCGCGGACCGCGACTTCTACTACGGCGATCCCTACTTCCCGCCCGAGGAGCCCGTCCTCGGCCTCCTCTCCAAGGAATACGCGGACGCCCGGCGGAAGGAGATCGACTGGAAGCGCAACAACCCGAACGTCAAGCCCGGCGATCCCTATCCTTTCCAAAGGACCAAGAACCCCTACCTCGACCTGCTTCAGAAGTGGGGATCGCCGGAGCCAGCCAAGCAGGGGGCGCAATCCTCCGCCATGAGCTTCGACGAGTCCTTCCGCGCCGGCACCACCTCGATCATCGCCGCCGACGCCGAGGGGTGGGTGGTTTCGGCTACGCCGAGCGGCGGCTGGACCCCCTCCTTCCTCGCCGGCCACAGCGGCATCGGCTTGTCGCAACGTATGCAGAGCTTCGTGCTCGACGAGTCCCAGGGGCCGTTCAACGTGCTCGCGCCCGGCAAGCGTCCGCGGGTGACCCTCACGCCCAGCCTCGCGGTGAAGGACGGCAAGCCCTACCTCGCCTTCGCCGTGCAGGGGGGCGACACCCAGGACCAGAACCTCCTCCAATTCTTCCTCGACGTGGTGGAGTTCGGCATGACCGTGCAGGAGGCGGTGGAAGGCCCCAACATCACGAGCTACCAGATGCACAGCTCCTTCGGCGGCCACGAATCCCAGCCCGGGCGCATCACCATCCACGCCAGCACGCCGCCGTGGGTGCGGGAGGAGCTGCGGAAGATGGGCTACAAGATCGAGGTCGAAGAGCGCAATTCAGGGCCGATCAACGCCATCCTCCTCGACCACGAGCACGGCACGATCTGGGGCGGCTCCAGCGACTACGGCGAGGACTACGGCATCGGGTGGTAGAGTCTTCGCGGCCCCCAGGGCCGTAACCAGACAGGAGACTCCCCCATGCCGACTGACGCGGCGTTGCTCGCCGGTGTGCCGTTCTTTCAATATCTCGACGACCATGAGCGGGAGGTCCTCGCCCGCCAGCTCGACGACGTGAGGGTCCCCGCGGGCGAGATCGTCTTCCAGGTGGACGATCCAGGCGGCACCATGTACGTCATCCGCCAGGGCGCGGTCGAGGTCTTCTTCAAGGACGACACCGGCGAGCGCATCGTGCTGGAGACGCCGGGACCGGGCGAGGTGTTCGGCGAGCTGTCCTTTTTCGACGGCGGCTCCCGCAGCGCCTCGGTCGTCGTCGTCGAGGACCTCGAAGCCCTGGCCATCGATCGCGACGACCTCGACCACCTCTTCCGCATTCACCCGGAGGCGGGGCTCGACATCATCTCGGCCATGGGCCACCGGCTGCGGCGCACGGTCGAGCTGTTGCGGCACACGACGTCGCGCAACGTCAACACCGAGGTCCAGGACCGCCGCACCACGGTGGAGCGGGCGGCGGATTGGATCGCGGCATTTTCGGGCAGCATCTCCTTCCTCATGCTGCACGTCGTTTTCTTCGCCGTGTGGATCCTGCTCAACGTGAACTGGCTGCCGGGCTGGAAGCCACCGATGTTCGATCCCTTCCCCTTCGGTCTGCTCACCATGGTGGTGTCGCTCGAAGCCATCATCCTTTCGGTCTTCGTGTTGCTCAGCCAGAACCGGCAGGTGGCGAAGGACCGCATCCGCAGCGACATCGAATATGAAGTGAACCTCAAAGCCGAGCTCGAGGTCGCTCACCTGCACGAAAAGGTGGATCGCCTGCACGCCGAGACGTGCAGGCGTCTGGAGGAGCTGCACCGGCACGTCAAGACGCGGCCGGCGAACGGCTCCTGAACGGCTTACAGAGCGCAGCGCAGGCCCGTCTTCTGCTCGTAGGTTCCGGGGATTTCGAGCGTGCAGCCCGGGTCGTAGAAGTAGTGGGTGTGCGAGCTGACCACTCTGAATTCCGTGCACTTGCCGGTGCCGAACTTACTGCACCGGTTGACCGGACCATCGTTTGACAGCATATAGCGGCCGTCCGTCTGCTTCCTGCACAAGGCGAGCGTCCCGAACTTCTGCCGTTCGCAGGACCGGTGGTTGTAGAGCACCGTGATGATGTCCTCGTCGTCCTCTCCCACGACGGGCAGGGAAAACGCCGGCGACATGGTCTCCCAGACCCCGAAGATGATCCGCCGGTCGAGAATGTCGACGTAAAACTGATTCTCGCTCAGCGGGTGCGCTCCCATCTGCGCGAGGGCGATGTCGCGGCTCTCCGGCTTGACGATCAGGGTCGGCTGGCCGGTGACCCGGGCGAGGCTGAGGAAGCCATCCAGGTCGGCGGTGTCGATGGGCGGCTGCGCCTGGGTCGGCGCGCCGAGCGAAAGCAGGACGACGGTAACGAGGGCGAGGACGGTGAGGTTGCGGAGCTGCGTGTTCATCGGGATCTCCTTTCCTGGAGTCGTTTCAGCGCCGGCACGATGCAGCGGCCTGAATGATCACTACGCGGAAAGGGCTCGAAAAGGGGCTCACGGAAAACGAACCCAAAAAAGAGGGCGGCTCGAGGAGCCGCCCCTGAAGCGAGGATCTCGCCGCCCGTCAATGACAGATCCACGTCCCCCAGGATGGCGCCTCCTGCACGGCTTGCCAGGGGAGGTTGACCGTGGCCGGATCGGCCATGTGCACCTCGCAGGGGCAGAACCCATGATCCTGGGTGAAGGAGTCGGGGGGCCATCCAGTCGAGCAATCTGTCTGCCCCGAGGCGTTGGTTTTGATCAGATACGTGTCCTCCGGATCTCCCACTCGGGCGGGATCGGAGTGGGTGAAACCATTGAGATAAAATCCCGGCTGGCGCGAAATGCCCGGATTGGCCAGCACCTGGGAGAGAGCGGTGCCGCGCTCCTCGCCGCCGGCATGGTCGCCGAAGAGGCGGCCGGTGGCGGGCACGGGCGTGAGCAGGCCGACGTTTAAAGCGAGCAGAGCCACGTCCAGGCTGCCGTTGATCGTGGCATGGCCGGTGACCGCCAGATCTCCCGCGCTGGCGTAACTCGTCGGTGCCACGATCTCCTGCACGTCAGCGAAGCCCTCGACTCCCGGTCCCGCGAAGCCGTCGCCGATCACTCGCTCCGCCAGCAGGGTGTTGAGGTTCGGACCGGTCTTGGCGGCATAGCCCTCGCTCGGCTTGCCGGTCTCCGCAATGTTGCCCACCAGGACGATGTTGAGATGCTCCGGCCCGGCCTGCTGCAATTCGCGGATGGCCCACAGCTCCGCGAGCCGTTCCGCGGGACCCACGACGTCGGGCACGTTAAAGCTCGCCATGGTGTGTAGCGGGAGAGTCGTCCCCCCGTTCACGCCGGAGACGCGCACGGCCAGCCCGTCCTGCCAGCCGGTGTCGGCCTGGGCCCCGGCGGCGAGCACGTCCCCCACCGCCTGGCCGTTGGTGGGCTGCGCTTCGCTGACGGCGTTGAACCACTCCCGGTCGTGCGGGTCTGAAACATTGCCCCCCCAGTTGGAGTAGGTCTGGCTCCATCTCACCGAGCCCAGACGGTCGGTGCGCACCAGATAGGCGTCGGTATCGGAAGCTCTGCGGCTGGAGCCGGCGACGACCAGGTCTCCCTGGCGCGGCTGGTTCAAGGGCACGAGCGCTCCGGTATCCGTTTCCATCACGTCGTTGGCCACGTCGTCGGTCGACGTTCCCAATTGGTCGGATTTCGTCCTCAACCACTGGACCCAGGCGAGCTGGCCGTTGCAGTCGAGCTCCAGCAGGAAGAGGTCGCGATCGGCGCCTTTCGTGGGCGCCGTGGTACCGGCGACGACGAAGCCATTGATGGCGCCGTGGCGCAGCTCCCGGACGCTGGTGCCGATGTCCTCCCCGAAACGGTTGTTGAGATCGAAGGTCCGCTCCCAGAGCGTGGTGCCGTTCTCCGTGATGTGAACGACGTAGACGTCGGCGTCGGTGCGTAACCCCACGCGGCGGGTGAAACCCACGGAGACGTAGCCGCCGCCGGGGCAGATCTGCACGGGCACGGCCCCTTTCAAGGCCTGCTCGGAGTAGAGGTTGTGACCGTAGACCAACTCGAAAGGCTGCGCCGGCAGCCGGGTGCTCCCGAGGATGAGAATGAACACGGCGAGCGCCGGGGACAGAAAGGTTTTTCTCTGGATCTTCATGGCGAGGCTCCTCAGATCAAGGATTGACGTTGAGGGATTCGAGCAGCGACGGCGACGCTGACACGCAGACCTCACCCACGAAGGGGCGAAGCCCCACGCACTCTCTCTGCTCGAAGAGCACCAGGTTGGAAGCCGAAGGAGCGAGCAGCCCGTCAGCCAGCGGCAGGGGGACGGCGGCCCAGCGGCCCGTGAGCTCGAGCCGGAGCGTCAGCGGCACGTCGATCCGGCGCTCCGAGTCAACGCCCTCGAAGTGGAGGATGGCCGCCATGGGCAGCACGCCGTGGAGATCCCCGGCCAGAGGGTTCCTGGCGTCCGGCCGCAGGACGACTTTCGTGATGCGCTGGGTGGCCCGCGGATCGAGGCTCAGCCAGGAACGCCAGGTGCCGCAGGAGGTGTTGAATTTCGGCCCAGCCAGCTTCAGGTTGCGGACGAACAGGCGGACGACGGTAGCGTCGCCGTCCGCGGAGGGACGTGTCTCGACGATCTCCAGGCTGAGGACGTTGCGCTTGGCAGGAGGAGGCTTCGGTTGCGGCTGCGGCTGGGGCGGGGGATCATTGGCGATCTTCGGATGGCATTTCGTCGCTCCGCCCTTGGGGGGAAAGGCGGAGGCCGACTTGCACAGGTCCTCTCCCAGAGCGGGAACGCTGATCGAGAGGGCCGAGAAGGCCGAGTCCGAGAGCTCGAGGCTCACTCCTCCTGGCCGAAAAGGCGAAGGCGCAGGCTGCCTGGCGGCGAGGGGCGCGGCGAGGAACCAGAGGCACAGAATTGCTGACCGGTAACGACTCATGACATGTTTCCTCCTTGCGCTCACTACGCGGAAACGGGAGGAATCCGGGCTCAGCGGCGGGATGATTCGAGCTGGACAGCCTGTCGCGGACTTTGTCGATGTCCTCGCGGTGGTCGCCTTCTAATCGGCGGAAGAGCTGAAGACTCCTCTGGTAGCTCTCCTCGGCGCCGCGGAGATCCCCCATTTTCTTCAGAGCGTCCCCGTAGTTGATCAGGTCGATGCCTTCATCAGTGTCGGGCGGCACCTTGAGCTGACGACGCAGGTCCAGCCCTCGTTGGAGAGAGTCTGCTGCTGCCGGGTAGTGAGCCCGGTGGTACTGCGCCATGCCAAGCATGCTCAGGGTGAGGATCAAGTCCGGGTGATTGGTTCCCAGCACCTTCTCCTGCGTCTTCAGGATGTCCTGGTAGAGAGACTCCGCGTTGGCATAGTCCTCCTGCGCCAGGAGAAAGGAACCAAAGTTCCTCTCTGTGTTGAGCGTATCCGGAGCGTCGGCACCGAGCGGAGTCCGGCCGATGTCTAGAGCTTTCTGGAAGAGCTGCCGTGCCTCCGCCAAGCGCCCCTCCCCTATTTGCGAGCTCCGCCTGGTTGTTCAGGTTGATTGCCAGCCATTGCCGACCCCTTGGCCCAGCCTGTCGAGCGATGTCTTCCCCATCTTCCAGGTACTTCTTTGCCTTTTTCAGATCGCCAATCTCGGTCCACGCGGCCCCCAGGCCGTTCAAGTCGTCGGCCAGAGAGGAATCCCGAGGTCCTGGTTGTTGCTTCTTGATGGTGAGCGCCTTGGAGTAGAGCTGCACGCTGTCGTTGTAGCGCCTCCGCTCGAGGGCCACGTGCCCGAGGAGGGTGAGGCTCTCCGCCATGCCGAGTTGGTCGTCGCGGCTGGCCAGGCCATCACGAAGTTTGAAGGCGCTGTCCAGGAGCTTCTCGGCGTCGTCGTAGGAACCCAGGCCGAGATTGACCTCAGCGATCACGTTCATCAGGTCGGCCCGCGCCCCAGGGTCGAAGACGATTCCTCCGGCGGGTATCGGCGCCCAACGCGGAGAGCTCTCTCCGGGGTTGAGCAACTGCCTCGCGCCTTCATCGAGGATCTGACGGACGGTGAGGTTTTCTCCCCGGTTCTGCTGAGGATCGGCGCTACGGAACAGACCCTTCAAAAAACGGGAGAGGCTCTCAGCTTTAACGCGCTCCTTTTCCGCCTGGAGGCGCTGCTTCTCGGCTTGGCGGCGCTGCTTCTCGGCTTGGAGGCGCTGTTCCTCTGCCCGGTCACGCTGGCGACCAATCTCATACGCCTGATAGCCCGCGATTCCCGCGAACACGACGACCGACAACACGAACGCCGAAGCCAGCTTGTGGCGGACCAGCGTGCGTCCCAACCGGTAGGCGACGGTGGGAGGATGGGCTCTCACTGGCCGTCGATCGAGATGCCGCTCGATATCCTCCGCGAAAGCCGCGGCCGTGGCATAGCGCCGTTGGGGCTCGCGCTCCAGGGCCTTGCCGACGATGGTGTCGAGATCGCCCTGCAACTGGCGGGCGAGCCGGCGGTCGCCGTCCAGGGCGCGCACGGCCTGGCTCGGAGGGCGCTCGGACCAGCCTGGACCCAACTGCCGCTCCACGGCCGCGGGGTTGCGCCCCACCAACAGCTCATAGAGAAGGATGCCGAGGCCATAGATGTCCGTGGCCGTGGTCACCGGCCCTCCCGTCATCTGCTCGGGGCTCGCGTAGTCCGGGGTCATGGGATGTCGATGGGCTCGGGTCAGCTCGGAGAGCCCACCGGAAGCAGCGGGTGCCAACAGCTTGGCGATGCCGAAATCGAGAAGCTTCGGCTCGCCGTCCGGCGATCGACCAGGATGTTGCCCGGCTTCAGATCGCGGTGGACGACGAGGTTCTGGTGGGCGAACTGGACGGCGGCGCAGACCTTGACGAAGAGCCGCAGCCGGCTTCGACCTCGCAGCTCCTCGCGCGCGCAGTACGAGGGATGGGCCGGCCCTCGACGTACTCCATGACGAAGTAGGGACGGCCGTCCGGCGTCGTGCCGCCATCGAGGAGCCGGGCGATGTTGGGATGGTCGAGCCCGGCGAGGATCTTCCGCTCGTGGACGAAGCGGTGGACGATCTCGTCCGTGTCCATCCCCCGCTTGACCAGCTTGACGGCCACCCGCTGCTCATAGGCCTCATCGTCTCGCACCGCCAGGTAGACGGCGCCCATGCCTCCCCTCCCCAGCTCGGAGAGGATGCGATAGGGCCCGATGCGTAGCCCCTCCACCGCCGTCTGCAGCTCCTGTCGCAGCTCGGGAGTCGCGGCGAGCGCTCCCTGCTCGAAGACCTCACCGGCCCCCTCGTAAGCGGCGACGAGACCCTGGACCTCCTCGGCCAGCGAGGGATCGTCGGGCAGAGCCTCGTCCAGCCAGGCCTTCCGCAGGGCGGGAGGAATCTCGAGGGCGGTGGTGAAGACCTCCTTGATGCGGCGCCAGCGTTCAGGTTCCATCGTTCCATCCTGCGCCGGCGATCTCCCGCGCCAGCCAGGCCTTGGCCAGGGCCCAGTCGCGCTTGACCGTGGCCGGCGAGATCCCCAGGGCCTCGGCCGTCTCCTCCACCGTCAGGCCGGCGAAGAAACGGAGCTCGACGATCTGGGCCTGCTGCGGATCGAGTGCTTCGAGACGGTTGAGCACGCGATCGACGGCGAGGACGTCGAGCAACCGGGGAGCGGCCACGGCGAGGGTCTCCTCCAGCTCCATGGCCACCTGCGCTCCACCGCGCTTCAGGGCTACCCGGGCGCGGCAGTGGTCTACCAGGACGCGCCGCATGACCTTGGCGGCGATGCGGAAGAAGTGAGTCGGTCCTGCCAGTCCATGCGGCGCTGATCGTGCAGGCGCAGGTAGGCCTCGTGCACCAGGCTGGTGGGCTGGAGGGTGAGGCCCGCGGCCTTGTCGCGCAGCAGCATGCCGGCCAGGGCCCGCAGCTCCTCGTAGACGAGGGGCACCAGGTGATCCAGTCGGCCGCGCTCGGCGCGCGGACCTTCGACGACAGGAGGCACGCCGTCGTGCGGCTCCTCTGCCATGGCTCGGCCTCCGCAGGTAGGGCCAGATCGCAGATTCAGTTCGAGAGCTGAACCGATTCTATCCCTTCCCGGGAGCCGCCGCCACCCCGGCGGACGGCGTTCCCGTCCGAGGACGACCCGAGGATCGCCCCGCGACACGCTCGCCCACGACGCGGCGCGCTTCGCCACGACGCGAGACCGCTGCGCGGCCACCGCGAAGCGTCCTTTCGCCACCGCCATGGATTCGGACGCCGGCCGGCTATATATTTCCTCGATGCCTCTATATAAAAAGGGCAGCGTAAAAGGTCTGGCGGAGGCGTAGACCTATAATTTCCCCTCCGTTCTATATAGAAACCGGGCCGCGGAGCGTCCGGCGGCCAAGCTCTCATATGAAATGCCGGCAGCTCTATATAGAAACACCTCCCGCGACCTCTGGTTAGAGAACAAAAAAGTCTGAGGCACCGAGTTTGTATATATAGAGACCAAGAAATTATATACGTGAGTGGCCGCTGGGCGATCCGCGGCCGTGTTTTCATATGCAGAGGCGGGGGAATTATAGGCTGCGATGGCCGCCGGGCTCCCGCCGGCGGCTCGTCTCTATAGGAACACGGGGAAATTATTGGACCCGGACGGCGACCGAGCGACGGAGACGGACGTGGATCACCGAGTCGCCGGGGATGACCGCGGGAGGTCCCTGGGTGTTCGCCGCCACGGCCGAGCCCACGGCCGCACCGATGAGCGCTCCGACCAGCGTCCCCCGGGAACGGTTATCCCGGTTGACGTTGTGACCCACGATCGCGCCGCCGGCCGCCGTGCCCCCCACGATGGCCGCGGACCGCTTCGAGCGGTTCGGTCCCTCTTGCGAGTAGGAAGCCTGGACGGGCAGCGTGGCGCCCGAGGGGAGGACGAGGTCGGTGAACCGCACGGCCAGGATCGCCCGGCCTCCCAGCCGCCTGGGGAATCCGGCCTCGGTGACCTCACCCAGCAGAGCCGAGCCGCGGGGAATGGCGACCACTCCGTCTTCGACCACGGGAGAGACCACCCGGGCCCGGACCCGCTGCCCCACCCGGCTCTCCTTGCTGCTCAAGCCGCTGGCGAGCTCGACGGCGAGACGGGTGCCCGCCGGCACGGTGGCCGAGACCACCTGGGGCTCCGCGACCGGAGGAGCCGGCGGAGCGGCTGGTGCTATGGGGGCCGAAGGGGCAGGGGCTGCCGAGCTCCCCTGCCGCGGAACGCTCCCGATCCTGAATCTCTCGTTCGCGGGTGTCGAGGGCGGCCTGCCGCTCGTCGAGCTGGCGTTCCCGGGCCGCCAGGTCTTGCTCCTCGACCCCTGAGACACTCTGCGGCTGCGGCTGGAGCTCACTGCCTCCGGGAGGATTCTGCAGCGGCGGGGTCGCGGTCTGGCGATCGGCGGTATTCTGAACGGCCTGAGGCTGGCTCTCACGATGGCAGGCACCGGCCCACAGCGAGGCCGCGCACAGCGAGACGGTCAGGACGTGACGCAGGATTCGTATCGACATGGCTCGCTCCTCGATGCGTAAAGCCCTCCGCATCGAGGAAAAGCAATGAGCATGCCATCAGAGCCTGGGATCGAGACAGGACCCTGGCCAGGACGAAATCCATATTCATTCCTGCAGATTCGTCCTCATGCGCCAGGGTCCTATCCGCCATTCTGGGGGACAGAACATAACGAACAACATTACGACGCCAGAGATCTTTTACCCCCCGCTCGCCGCCGCCAGCCTCGGGGCGGGGGGAACCGGCACCGGCACGGGCCGGCGCTCGCCGATCTGCTGCCGCCACATGGCGTAGTAGAGGCCCTTCTGCTCCAGCAGCTCGTCGTGGCGGCCGGACTCGACGATCCTGTCCCCGCTCCAGGACGTAGATGCGGTCGGCGTGGAGCACGGTCGAGAGCCGGTGGGCGATCAGGATGGTGATCACCTGGCTGGAGGCCACCTCGCGGATGGTCTCGGTGATCTCCTCCTCGGTCAGCGAGTCGAGCGACGAGGTGGCCTCGTCGAAGACCAGCAGGTGCGGCCGGCGCAGCAGGGCGCGCGCGATGGACAGGCGCTGCTTCTCGCCGCCCGAGACCTTGACGCCCGCCCTCGCCGATCACCGTGTCGAGGCCGCGGTCGGCGCGCGCCAGCAGGCTGTCGCAGGCGGCCTTCTCCAGCACCTCCAGGCACTCGGCGTCGGTGGCGTCGGGTTGCACGAACAGCAGGTTCTCGCGGATCGAGCCCGAGAAGAGCTGCGTGTCCTGGGTCACGAAGCCGATCTGCTCGCGCAGCTCGTCGAGGTCGACGGTCCGTGCCCGGCGTCGCCGTTGTAGAGGATGCGCGCCCTGCCGCGGCTGGTAGAGGCCGACGAGCAGCTTGACGAGCGTCGTCTTGCCCGAGCCCGAAGGCCCGACGAAGGCCACGGTCTCGCCGCGCTCGCACCGCGAAGGAGACGTCCTAGAGCGCCGGGGCCGAGGCGCGTCTGGTGCGTGAAGCCCACGTCCTCGAAGGCGAGCTCGTCGAGCTCGCCCAGCGGCACGGGGCTCGCCGGCTTCGGCTTCCACGCGGGGTCGCCAGGATCGCCTGGAAGTTCTCGAGCGACGCCTCGGTCTCGCGGTAGATGTTGATCACCGTGCCCAGCTCCTGCAGCGGGCCGAAGATGAAGAACGAGTAGATCCAGAGCGAGAAGAACTGGCCGACCGAGATCTGCCGCGTATAGATCAGGTAGAGCATCAGGAAGAGGATGGAGGTGCGCAGCGCGTTGACCGCCGTGCCCTGGATGAAAGCTCAGGCTGCGCAGGTAGCGCACCTTCTTCAGCTCCAGCCCCAGGATCTTGCCCGTGGTGGCGTTCAGCCGGTCGATCTCCTGGCGCGGCGAGCCCCAGGCTCTTGACCAGCTCGATGTTGCGCAGCGACTCGGTGGTGGAGCCGGCGAGCGCCGTGGTCTCGGCCACGATCACCTTCTGGATCGTCTTGATCCGCTTGCGACAGCACCGAGCTCAGGACCGCCCAGCACCGGGACGGTGAGCAGAAGAAGACGGGCGCGATGATCCAGTGCACGGTGAAGGCGTAGATCATCACGAAGACGACGCCGACGAGCGTCGTGAACAGGATGTTGACGGCGGCGGCGATCAGCTTCTCGACGTCGGCGCGCACCTTCTGCAGCCTGCCGAGGGTCTCGCCGCTCCGCTGGTCCTCGAAGAGCTGGTAGGGCAGCTCCAGGGAGTGGCGGATGCCGTCCGAGTAGAGCTCGCGCGCCCAGCCGCTGGGTGACCACGTTGACGAAGTAGTCCTGGAAGTTCTTGGCCACGCGCGAGACGAAGGCCACGCCCACGGCCGCGGCCAGGAGCAGGCTCACGCCGCGGAAGAACTGCCCGGTCGTGTACTCGCGGTAGCGGGTGGCGTACTCGTCGATGACGTGGCGGAAGATCAGGGGATCGAGCAGCGAGAAGACCTGGTTGATCGCGGCCAGCACCAGGGCCAGGAGCACGAGCGTCCAGTAGCGCCGCAGATAGGAATAGAGGAGTCGCATGGGGCCCTATGGTAGCCCAAGCGCTTCGCCGGTTGATGATTGGGGGATGGGGGAGTGGGACCGGCCGGGCACCGCGGCCCGGCCGGTCGGTCTTGCCAGGCTCAGATCGCGTTGATGTAGGCGATGAGCTGGTTCTTCTGGTTGGTGCTCAGGTTGAGGTAGTTGTTGATGACCGGGTTGGCCTCGCCGAAGTGACGCAGGATGGCGTCGTTGCGCGTCACGCTCAGCAGGTCGTGCATCAGCCGGGAGTGGGTGCGCAGGCCCCACAGCGGCGGGGTGCGCATCTTGTTGCGGGTCGACTGGCCACCGTTCTGGACGATGCCGTCGCCCGTGCCCACGTCGTGCAGCAGGAAGTCGCTGAACGGGTGGATGATCTTGTCGCCGAGCGCTGCCGTGACGGTGAACTTGCCGCCGTTGAAGACGGTGCCCACCGGCGCGGTGGTGATCGACGGAATGTGGCAGATGTTGCAGCCGATGGCACTGAACAGGCTCTTGCCAGTGACTACGTCCGGCGTGTTGATCGCCGCGGAATCGACCGGCGGGGCCTTGGTCGAGCGCATGAAGCGGATGAAGTGCCCGAGGTCGACGCCGAAGGGATCGGCCGGGGTCGCCGTGTCCTCAGGATCGGGGACAGCGTCGAACGCCGCGACGGAGGCGCCGTCATGGGTGTTCTCCGTGGGCTGCAGGGGGCTGGTGATGCCCATCTCGTTGAGATAGGCGTCCGCCGCGAAGGAGACCAGGCTGGCGTGCTGGTTCTTCCAGCCGAAGCGGGCGATGCGGGTGACGCCGGGCGACTCGGTGACCGGAACGTTGATGATCTGGCCGCCGACGCCGAGCTGGTTGATCTGGTTGTTGCGGGTGGTGGTGAAGAAGCTGTCCGGGATTGACTCGACGAAGCCGTCGCCCAGAATGTTGAGCGAGCTGCGCAGATCAACCACGTTGTCGGCGCCCAGCACCCGCTCCTGGATGGCAGCGTTGATGGCGCGGTCGTTGTTCAGCGACCCGCCCGGCGGGTCGGTGAAGGTGAAGCCGTCGAAGCGGCCTTTCCGCAGCTCAGTGACCTGGCTGATGGCACCCGTCACCGGGTTCTGGTGGCACTCGACACAGCCCTGAGCGTTGTACACGGGGCCCAGGCCGTCGTCGATACCCTCGTGCTCCTCGAAACCTTCCCGATCCAGGTCGAACTGGCCCTGGGTGGTGAAGCCGTTGGTCAGGTTGTCGAACCCCGTGGGGGCTTCCGTGGCCGCGTAGACCAGCGGCACTGCCAGAAGCAGCAGCACGATGCCATCGGAAATCAGGAATCGCTTGACCCACTTCTTCGTCATTCTCCACTCCTCCTTCAGGGGAAAGGAACCGTCACTCTGGGCAGGCTTGCGTCTGCACCAGGGCTAATACGCCACCGTCGACTCGTCCTGACCGCCGCTACCGGGGGTAGAGCCAGCTTCAGAGCTGCCGAACCAAAGGAGAAAACCGGGCTCTACTCAGTTAAGTGCAGCACACCGTCCAAAGCGAGCCGCTGGCAAGCAAAAAAGTGAAGAAAAAGGGCCTGCGGGGGGGAAAAGGGGGCGGGCCGGCCCGCGCGTGCAGAGCCGGCCCGCTTCGAACCACCGGGAGGTGGACTATCTAGAAGCCGGGGCCGGGCTCGAAGCCAGGGGCCTCGCGGTCGTGCTCGTGGTGCATGGCCTCCAGCTTCTTGAGCTTGTCGAGCTGGTCGGGGGTGAGCAGAGCGGTGAAGCGGGCCTTGAAGTCGTCGTGCAGGGCCTTGAGCTGCTGGCGCGTGGCATGGGCCGCGATGACCTTCTGGCCGACTTCGGTGGCGTCGGCGTTGCCGGCGTCGAGGAGGGTCTTGACCTCGTCCATCTGCTGGCGATGCTGGGTCATCAGGGGCTGGGCCTTGGCGAGCAGGTCCTCATGGAGCTTCTTGGCCGCAGCCTGCTGGTCGTCGGTCAGGTCCAGGGCCTTGGCCATCATGGCCGCGTGATGAGCCCCCATCTCCCCGGGGCCACCCATGTGCTTCCACCCGCCGTGCTCCCCGGCGGCGAAAGCGACAGCGGCCACCAGCAGGATGGCGCCGAGGCAGAGCGTGAGAATCCGTTTCATGGTGCGATCTCCTTTCTGAGACGCCGCGCGCAGCAGGCCGCGGCGGTTTCTTCTGGGAGGAGCCTAAACCCCCCAGGCGCCCCAGTCTTCAGGACGCCGCAAGAAATTTGTAAAGCATGTAAAAAGCCACAGCGCCCCTTCGGGACGAACCCTCACTCTCCCAACCCTCTCTCTCCCAGCCTCCCCCCCAACCGCCGGGAGAGAGAGGGCTAAGAAAAGAGCTGCTTCTTGTCCTTCATCTAACTCCTCCCTCTTCTCCCGGCGGTTGGGGGGGAGGCTGGGAGAAGAGGGCCGGGGTGATGAGGGCCTACCCCGCAAACCGATACCCCCGCCGGTGCACTGTGAGGATGTACTCCGGCCGCGAGGGATTGCTTTCGAGCTTCTGACGCAGCGAGGCCACGTGCACGTCCACCGTGCGGGTGGTGGGCATGGCGTCGTAGCCCCAGACCTTGTCCAGCAGCTCGTCGCGGGAGAGGAGGGCGCCGCGGTTCTGGATGAAGTAGGCGAGGAGCTTGAACTCCAGGGCCGAGAGGCCGACCGGCGCGCCGCCGCGGAACACCTCGGCGCGGCGGAAGTCCACCCGCACGTCGCCGAAGGCATAGGTGCCGGCCGCGGCCGCGGCTGGCGTGCGGGCGCGGCGGAAGAGGGCCTCGATGCGGGCCAGCAGCTCGATCATCTCGAACGGCTTGGTGACGTAGTCGTCCGCCCCCAGCTTCAGGCCCACCACCCGGTCCACCACCTGGCCGCGGGCCGTGAGCATGACGATGGGCACCTGCACGCCCCGGCTGCGCAGCTCGCGGCAGACCTCGAAGCCGTCCCGCCGCGGCAGCATCACGTCGAGGAGGATCAAGTCGAACGATCCTTCGAGGGCCCGCGAGAGACCCTCCTCACCGTCGCCGGCCGTCTCCACCTGGTATCCCTCGCTCAACAGGCGGTCCGAAAGGGTGAGGACGAGGCTGGGCTCATCCTCTATTAAAAGGATGCGCCGCGCGGTCGTATCTCCCCCGGCGGGCATGGACGACCGCTCCGCGATCACGCCGGCTCCTCCTCGGGCCGCCCCGGCTCCACCTGCCTCTCCACCGGCACGGCTGACACGTCGGGTGCCGCCGGGAGCTGCAGGGTGAACGCGCTTCCCTTCCCCTCCTCCGAAGCGACGGTGATCCGGCCGCCATGGGCTTCGGCGATATGGCGCACCAGACTGAGACCCAGGCCGCTGCCGGGCACGCCACCGGTGGCGGCATCCCGGCCCCGGAAGAAGGGCTCGAAGAGGTGGGGCAGGTCCTCCCGGCGGATCCCCGGCCCGCGATCCGCGACCGTGATCTCCACATTCCCAGAGGCCCCCCGCCGGGCCCGCACGCTCAGCCAACCCGCTCGCCCTCCGTACTTCACGGCGTTCTCGATCAGGTTCTGCACCGCCCGCCGCACGGCCGCGGCGTCCACCAGGACCGCGGGAAGATCGCGGGCCACGTCCTTCTCCACCTCGATCCGCTTCTCCTGGAGGAGCCAGCGGCAGTCCTGGAGAGCGCCGTCCACGACCCCCTCCACCTCCACGGGCCGGGGGTGATAGATGCGGCGGCCGGACTGGATGCCGGCGAGCTCCAAAGCCTGCCCCACCATGTCGGAGAGGCGGCGGCCCTCGCTCTCGATCAGATTGCCGTAGCGCTTCACCTGCGCGGGCTCCGCCACCACTCCGGCGGCGAGGTTCTGGCCCGCCGAGCGGATAGCGGTCAGCGGCGTGTTCAGCTCGTGGGTGACGCCGGCCACGAACTCGATCTGCTGGCGGGCGAGGCGCTGGGCCCGCTGCGTGGCCACCATCATCATTCCCATGGTAACCGCGAGCAGGACGAGGATGCCCGAGCTGATCGCCAGGTTGTGCATGCGGATGTGGGCCACGGCGTCCTCCAGCGAGCCGTTGCGGTGCTTGATCACCAACCGCCACACTCCATCCCGCCGGTGCTCGCCGGGCCGGTGGTCCTCCATCATCCGCGACCGGGAGGGCGGCGGTCCGGCCACCTTCCAGCGAGAGGCGCGCGGCTCGTGCCCCGTCCACAGCGAGCGCAATTCGTCGAAAGCCCGGAGCCGGAACATGTCGAGCTGCAGATCGCCCTCGCCGAAGGAGGCCGGAGGCACCTCGGGATCGGAGAGGAAGACGATCCGCCGGGGATCGCCGGCGTCCTCCACGGCGAGGGCATAGTGGCCGCCCCGGGGATCGTCGAAATGCCGGCGGGTCATGGCCGGGAACATCTCGTTCGCGATCATCTGCAGATCGAACCGCACCAGGAGGAACGAGCCGGAGGGCGGATCCGCGGACGGACGGGTCTCCCCTTGCGAAGGCGGCGGCAGGGGCGGCACGCCGAGAGGGATCACCAGGCCAGGGAGGTCCGCGGCCACGACCGGCCCCAGACCACGAGGCCCCGGAGGGGAATCCGGCCGGTGGGCCGCCGCCTCCAGACGCTGCCGCAGCGGCGCGAGCTCAGCCGGCCACGGAGTGTCCACGAAGCGGTGCTCCGCCGGCCACAGCACCTGAAGCTCGCCGCCGGGACGCGCCACGAACACGTCGCGCACCAGATGGGGATACGGTGCATCGCTCTTCCAGCGCTCATACTGCCGGACGACGCGATCCATCCGCGCCACAGGGGTCTCCCCAGGCTCCGGCAGAGGGTAATGAAAGAAGAGGAAGGCACGGGTCACCTCGCGATCGAAATCGTCCGTGAAACGGGAGCCGGCGGAGAGGAGGCTGAAGCGCATCCGGTGCCGCTCCATGGCGGTCACCTCGCCGATCCACTGCCACTGGAGCACGGCCAGGACGGCGAGCAGGACCACCAGGAGCACCGAAATGGCGATGGGCAGCCGCTGCGCCAGGATCCGGGATCTCATGACGGTCAGTCTACCAGCCGTCCGCCGGGCGATCTCGCAGACTTTACATCCTTTACAGATTTCTTTCGTTTCCCTGAAGACTCCCTTTCCGCCGCAGCCATAGCCTGGACCGCGAGGAGGGCCCGAGTCATGAAGAGCCGCGAAACACGTCTGAGCTGGACAATCGGGCTGCTGGTGGTTTCCTCTGCCGCGGCCCTCCTCTCTGCCTTCGCCGCCGACAAGACCGAGCCGCCGCACTCCAAGCTCCAGGGCACCTGGAAGCTCAACGAAGACCTGACCTCCCGCATGCGGGAAGACGACCACCCCCACGGCGGCGGCTCCGGAGGCTTCGGCGGCATGGGGAGACATGGAGGAGGCGGATGGGGACGGGGCGGCGGCGGACGACCGGGCGGAGGCTTCCCAGGCCGGCCGGGCGGCGGCACGGAAGGCCAGGGGGGAATCAGGACCACCGCGGAGGCCCACGGGCCATGCTCGCCGCCCTCGACGAGCTGACCATCACCCAGCAGGGCGACCAGGTGACCATCACCAATAAAGAAGGTCAGACCCGCGTCCTCAAGACCGACGGCAGCAAGATCCGGGACGAGAAATCTCCCGGCGGTCCCGCCGAGCTGCGGGCGAGCTGGGACAAGAACGGCTTCCTCGTCGTCGAAGTGAAACCCGACCAGGGCCCGAAGCGCACGGAGTCCTACATCGTCTCGAACGACGGCGAGCACCTCTACCTCACTCTCACCCTGGAAGGCGACGGCCGCCGGCCCGAGATCAAGCTCCGCCGCGCCTACGACCCGGCAAGCGAAGAGAAGCCCGGGGCTCCTGAGTCCGAGGAGGAGGCGGTGGTGGAGCTGCTGGCGTAGGGGGAGAGGCTCAACGAGCGGGGAGAAGGACTCTCCCGAGCCGGTACAGGCCCCTCCCCGTTGGTCCAAGCGCCTTCCCGAGCAGGTACGGGGCTTTCCCCGTTGGTACAGGGCCTTTCCCGTTGGTCCGGGCGCCTTCCCCACCTCGGGAGCGGTCTTTCCCTGTTGGTCCGGGGTGCTTCCGTTGGTCTGCCCCATTGCGCCCGCGGGCGTCTTGCTGCGAGTTGGTGTATCCTGCCCCTCAAACGCAACCCCATCTCCTGAGGAGAAAGAAAATGAAGAAGAAGAGTCTGAAGAAGCTGACGCTGAGCCGCGAGTCGCTGCGGATGCTCGACCACGCCCAGCTCCGCGATGCGGCGGGCGGCACCAACACCTGCATGAGCCTCTGCGGGAACTTCAGCCTCTGTATGGATCCCACGAAGTGTACGGCCTTCGACGAGGACTTTAACTGAAGGATGACAGATGGTTTGGAAATAAGCCCGTACGATCCTGACTGGGCCGTGAAGCGTGCAAGGCTCCATTCAGACAGAGAGTCGCGTCGCCCTGGTTCGTCACGCCCGCTCTGCGCACGTCCACACCGGCTGGATCGACGCCAGCGGCTTCCGGGCGTGGCGCGAGGCCTATGAAGCCGCAGGGATCCGCGAAGACGAGCGCGTTCCTGCCCCTCTCGAGCAACTGGCGGTCATGCCGACCTCGTGCTCTCCAGCGACGCTGCCCGTGCCATCGCCACGGCGCGCCTGCTGGCGCCTGGGCGCGAGATCGTCGTCTCTCCCCTGCTCCGCGAGCTCGATCTCGAAGGTCCCAATCTCGGCGGGCTTCGTCTCCCGCTCGCGGCGTGGGCCCTTGCCGTCGGTGGGCGAACCCTGCGCCTGACTCTCCGTGGGCAATACCCCTCGGCAGCCGAGACGGCTCGCACCAACGACGCAGCGGCCTGGCTGGAAGAGCTCGCCGCGCAACACTCCTTGATCGTCGCCGTCACCCACGGATCGTTTCGACGGCAACTCTCCACTCGTCTCCTGCAAACCGGCTGGCAGCCCGAGCCAGGCCGCCGCTCGCTGCATCACTGGAGCCCGTGGCTCTTCAGACGGTAAGCCCTCCCTCATGATGCCTTGCGGGATGCGGGCAAAGGCACCATACTTGACATCTGAGGAGAGACGCACATGCCGGCAAGAAAAGTTCGAACGACAGTATCTCTCGCAGCCTCCCGCCGGGCCGCGATCGACGC
The DNA here is from genome assembly GCA_963712665.1 of Thermoanaerobaculaceae bacterium. Classification (GTDB taxonomy): domain Bacteria; phylum Acidobacteriota; class Thermoanaerobaculia; order Multivoradales; family UBA5704; genus DATARR01. The sequence goes on from CAVQIV010000008.1 coordinate 144,390, forward strand.
GGAGTTCGCTCAGATGGCAGGCGACCCTGCCTATAAGAACGAGGCCGTTCAGGTCGCGGAGGAGTTCGCCGAGGCTGATTGGGAGGCGTTGCGAGCCACCGAGGGGAACGTTTAAGACAGGGATTGCCTTGAGGTTCTCGAATGAGCTATCTGCTTTTCCTGGATGAGAGCGGCCACGATCACCGGACCATGCCCTACGATCAATTCCAGGCCGAATTGAAGGGCTGCAAGCTCCTGGACAAGGACAGGTTCAAGTGGGCGGCCCAAGAGCCGCCAATGCCTGATGAGGAGCGCCGCAAACACTGCCGCGGTTTTCTCACCAAGGGGCTGGAGAAGAAAGTACCGAGCCGATTGGAGTTCACAGCGTACGGACAGGCATGTCTGGAGATGGCAACGGGTATGTTCGAGCTCCTCAGACAACACAAGGCACGCTTGTTCGCCGCTGCTATCCCGCGCAGTATCACCAAGCCAGATACGTACGAGGCGGAGGAGTATTTGCGGAAGGACCAGGTATTTCTTCTTGAGCGCTACTTCTATTTCCTGGAGCAAGAGAAGCAGCACGGCTTGCTCGTGATGGATGAAGTGGAGAAGGCCGAAGACCGCCGCTTCGTACGACGCCTCGAGGCGTACTTCCAGAAGACAAAAACAGGACGTTATCGATCGGCATGGATCGTTCCAGCGCCGATTTTCGTCTCATCGGACATGACCTACCCGGTCCAAGCCGCAGATCTGGCGATCTATTGTGTGAACTGGGGGTTTCGTCTGCCGACTCGAGGGATGGACGCGCCTGACCGACCGGAGATCGCCAACGACTACGGCCGATGGCTCGCCCAACTTCAGTTCCATGGGGAGGGATACCGCGACGGGGCCGTCTACGACTCCTACGGCATCATATTCGTGCCGGATCCGTACGAGGCCCGACAAGGTGGAGAATGAAAAAGGAGGCAATGCCTTCGGAGCCACCAAAAGCAGCAGCCCCTGGGCCGAGCCTCCACCACTAGTATCGGCTATCGGCTTCGCGGAGTCAAGGGCTTTGCTCCGCGAGCTCGACGGATCGTTTCGACGCCAGCTCTCCACGCGTCTCCTGCAAACCGGCTGGCAGCCCGAGCCAGGCCGCCGCTCGCTGCAGCACTGGAGCCCGTGGCTCTTCAGACGGTAAGCCCGACAGAATGAATCCAATCACTCACCTCCTGTTCTCCTGGGCAGTCGCCGAAGGAGTCGCGAAGGACGATCGCGAACGCCGCCTGATAACGTTCGCCGGAGTCGCCTCAGATCTAGACGGCCTAGGCGTCGTGTTTGATTACGCAAGTCCGCTCGTCGGTGGTCCTGCGACCAATCTCTATGGCGCCTTCCACCACAGTCTGTTTCACGGTGTCCTCGGTGCAGCAATGGTTGCCGCCGTCGCCTTGATCCTTCGCCAGCGTGCGCCAGTCGTTGGTGCGGCGATTGCGACCCTGCATCTTCACCTCGTCTGCGATCTGATCGGCTCGCGCGGGCCAGATCCGACGGACATCTGGCCTATTCACTACCTCGCACCATTCTCCAGCAAACTGTCTCTATCGTGGTCCCATCAATGGCCTCTGAACGGTTGGCCCAATGTGACTCTCACCGTACTTCTGCTCGGCCTGGTCTTTGCGCGCGCAATCTTGTCGGGGCGAAGCGCGGTTGCGTTGTTCAGCGAGGCCGCCGATCGTGCATTCGTTCAGACCGTTCAACAAAGGTGGCGTCAAATCCGTCGCCGTGCCGATGGAAGTCGGGGCGACGCTTCCCCCTGAAACATTCAGCAGGGTCAGGCGTAGAGACACTGACGAAATGGGCGCACCTGGCCTTGGCGATCAGAGCGACCACAGGCCTTCCAACGAGGAGTGAACATGCGGGCAACCCACAACCCGGGGAGAGTCGCTGGACTCTGGTATCTGCTCCTGATCCTCATCGGCCCCTTGCGCCTCATCTACATCCCCAACAAGCTGTTCGTGGAGGGGAACGCAGCCGCGACGGTCAACAACATCGCGGCGCACGAGATGCTCTTTCGTCTGCGGCTTCGCCTACGTTGCCTTGAGCGTTACCGGTGTGCTGTGGCCGCCATTTCAGCATCAGGTCTTTGTGATCTCCCAGCCGGCCTTCTTCGGGGAGATCGCGCTCACGCTCTGGCTGTTGATCAAGGGCGCCAGGCCGCAAGCGGAGGGTGTCTCAATTCAGTGAGAGACACCCTCTCCGGGGTCAATCGACGCCTGACGTCTTCCAGCCCGCGCACTCCGCCTGGTTCGGGTACAGCGGCCAGCCGGTTGGCGCTGCGCAGGAGCTCGGGTACTCACAGCAGCTTCCCGTCAAGGGGTCCTTGGCCCAAACCCGCGGACCGGCAGGACAGACGGTCGTAGGCACTTTCTTCGGGCAGCAGCAGACCCCATCCTCGCAGAGCTGGCGGAGGACCGTGGCCACCTGGTTGATATCGTTGAGACAGCCGGTTCCACCGTCGTATCCCTTGGCTCCGCCATAGTAGCTCACCTTGACGTAATACAGGCAAGCGTCGGTCGAGCCGCCGGTGTGGTAGTAGCAGGAACCGAAGTTGCTGGAGGTCGTGCCGGGACTGTTGTTCAACGCCAGGTTCAGGATCTGCTGATCGGTCATCCCGGCGCAACCACCGCTCAAGGCGCAGCAGGCCGCCTCGCTCCCTGCGGCCCAAGCACCGCTCAAGGCGATCAGACTCCAGACGACGAACAATCCTGCCACGTGCTTTGCAATTCTGAGGCTCATCGGTTTCTCCTCTTGAGAAAAGGTTTCTTTGTCCCGGCTGGCCAGCCTGCCTTCAGGCGTTGCGCAAGGCTCGTGCCCGCCGCGGCTCCACGAGCGAAACCTTTTTCCATCAGGGGTTTGAGCGCGGCGGGCACGAGCCGGGGACCCGGCTGCCGCCGGCCAGGTGGCCGCGGGCTGCCAGGCGAGGTGGCGGCCCGCGGCCAGAGGCTACGATTCGATGCCCAGTTTCTTGAGGCGCCAGCGCAGGGTGCCGCGCTTGAGCCCTAAGAGACGCGCGGCCACGGACTGGTTGCCGCCGGCCTGCGCGAGGACGGTCAGGATATGATCGCGCTCCACCTCCTCCAAGGTGCGGGGAGGCGGAGAATCGAGGGGCTGCGCCGCGGGAAGGGAAGCGGTGGGGCCGGCGGCCGGTTGATCATCCAATCCTGCAAGCTCCTCTCCTGGCGAGAGCAACACCAGCCTTTGGATCACGTTCTGCAGCTCGCGGACGTTGCCCGGCCAGTCGCGCTCCAGGAGCTGTGACAGGGTCGATCGTGGAATGGATCGCACCGACCGGCCCAACTCGCGATTGAAACGCTCGACGAAGCAGTGGACCAGCAATTCAATGTCCTCCCTACGCTCCCGCAGCGGCGGCAGGCGGATGGGGAAGACGCTCAGCCGGTAATAGAGATCGGCGCGGAAGCGGCCGGAGCGCACCTCCTCTTCGAGGTCGCGGTGGGTGGCGGCGAGGACGCGCACGTCGGCCCGGCGATCGGCCGTGCTCGCCCACCCGCCGGAAGGTCGCCGGTCTCCAGCAGGCGCAGCAGGCGACCTGGAGCGGCGGCCGAGGCCTCGCCGATCTCGTCGAGGAACACGGTGCCGCCGTCGGCGGCCTCGAAGAGCCCTGGCTTGTGCTCCAGTGCGCCGGAGAAGGCCCCGCGGCGGTGGCCGAAGAGCTCGCTTTCCAGGAGGTTGTCCGGCAGGGCGCCGGCAGTTACTGGCACGAGGAGCCGCTCGCGCTTGCGCCGCGCTGTTGAAGTGGATGGCGCGGGCCACCAGCTCCTTGCCCGTGCCGGTCTCGCCCTGGATCAGCACGGTGACGTCGCTCGCCGCCACCTGGCGGATGGCCTCGCAGACCCGGTGCATGGCCGGGCTGCGGTAGAGGATGTTTTCGAAACGGAACGATTCTTCGACCGAGCGCCGCAGGAGGAAGTAGTCGTCCTGAAGGCTCTGGTAGAGGCGGGCATTGTCGAGCGCAATGGCGGCCTGGGAGCCGAAGGCGGCGAGCACGGACCGGTCGAGATCGCGCACGGCGTGGCGGGGGGAGTCGGTATCGAGATAGAGGACGCCCAGGGTGCGCTCCCGGGTTTTGAGAGGGATGGCGAGCAGGGCGCGCAGGCCCAGCTCCACGATGCTGGGCTGCTCGCGGTACTCCGAGGCGGGGGCCTGCGCTTCCTCGACCACGATCACCTCGCCCGTGGCCAGGGCTCGCGCGGCCACGGAGCGGCTGACGGCGAAGCCTTCGCCCGCGAGCTCTCCTTCCAGGTTGACGGCCAGCTCCACCCGCAAACCTTCCTTTTCTTCCGCCAGCAGCACGGCACCGCGGCGGGTGCCGGTCAGCTCCAGCACGTGGTGGAGTATCCGCCGCAGTGCCGTGGCCAGGTCCAGGGTCGAGATCTCCTGACCGATGGCGAGCAGTCGCTCCAGGGCCAGAGCCTTGCGGCCCAGGGTCTCGATCCCCCGCCGTTGCGCCTCGTCGAGGGATTCCAGCAGCTCCATTCCCATCCTCGATCTCTCCTCGATCGTCAATCGCTCAGGCGGTCCATGAGCTCGACAGCCGCCTTTACACTGTGTTGCCGGCAGTAGCTCTCCTGCTGGTCGCGGTCCAGCGAGAGCAGGACCTGCCTGAGATCCGCCAAGCACTCCATCATGAGCACGTGGGCCTCGGTCGTCCGTCCTTCCTCCAGACGGCACCGGGCCTCCCGATAGCGCTGTCCCCAGATCCCGGAGCTCGTCGCCGGCGAGATTGCAATGGGGGCAGCCTCCTCCATCACGAAGGGCAACCCGATGGGCTCAGGGCTCTCCTCCCGCTCCAGGGCGGCCAGCTCCGCGCTCAGCGCTTCCGCCGAAACGGGACGGTCCCAGGGAGTGCGGGCCAGCATCCTCTCGATCAGACGCGCCAGAGACGCGGGGAGATCCGGCCGCGCCAGGAGTGGAACCGGTTCGGTCTGGATGCAGGCCAGCAGCGAGCCCTTGTCGTCGGCTTCGAAAGGCAGGCGGCCGGTCAGGGCCTCATAGGCCACCACTCCCAGAGAATAAAGGTCGGAGCGCGCATCCGGGACCTGTCCCCGCAACTGCTCCGGCGGCAGGTAAGCCAGAGTGCCGAGGAGAGCCGTGCGATCGGTCAGCGTATTCATGTCGCTGGCATGAGCGAGACCGAAATCCATCAACCGGAGCCGCCGCCGCCAGCCGGCTTCGTCCACGGGGAGCGCGGAGTCGGGCTCCAGCAGCAAAAGGTTTTCACTCTTGACGTCGCGATGAATGATCCCGCGGCCGTGCACGTAGGCGAGAGCGTCGCAACAGACCGCCAGCAGGTCCCGCACGGCCGCAGGCGGAAGCGGCCCCCGCTGCCGGACCAGCCGGCGCAGCGACAGGCCCGCCAGCAGCTCCATGCTGATGTAGCCACGGCCGTCGACCTCCCCGGTCTCGAAAACCTTGACGACATTGGGATGCTCCAGCCGGGTGAGGATCTGCCCCTCGCGCAGGAAGCGGATGCGGTGCTCTTCCTTTTCTATCATGCGCGGGTGGAGCACCTTGAGGGCCACCGTCCTCCCCGTCACCACGTTGCGCGCGAGATAGACGACTCCCATCCCACCCTCTCCCAGCAGCTTTTGCAGACGATAGGAGCCCAGGTAGCGCGAGCTGCGCCAGGCGGTGAGGCGACGATCGGTCAAAGAAAGGAGAGCGAGAACACACCCGAAGCCCAGCAGTTGCAGGACGTGGGTGATCGGACGGGTATCCGCCGCGAGGCTGGCGGCGGTGAGCAGATAGACCCCGAAGAGCAACGCCGCCAGGCGAAAGCGGCGTGAAATCCCAGAGCTCCTGTACCACACCCAAAGCATCAGCAACACCATCCCGAGCTTGACGCCCTCCCGCCGCAGATCGGCCGCCAGCCACGCACGCCGGCCCCAGCGCCAGACGAGGATGAGCTGCCGCAGCCCGGGTGGGCTTTCGTTGACGTCGAGCGTGCGCCCGGGCTTCACACCTCGCTTCACCACCTGCCGGCCGCTGGGAAAAGTCACCTCGACGTCGTAGCGCCGCCGGGCGTTCAGCCCAAAGTGCAGGGCGCTCAGGTTCTGGATGCCCGATGGATTGAAACCCACCCCGGCTTGCTGATAGCCACGCAGGAAGGCCGGTTCTCCGAGGTGTCCGGTGGTGTAGATCCGCACCCGGCCCCCCACGGCTGACCGGTTGCTGCGATCGCCGTGCAGCCGGATCGTGAGATCGCCGGAGCCATCCTCCAGGTTCTCGATCAGATAACCCCTCTCGGCGCCGGCAACGTAGAGGTCGAGGTCGCCGTCGCCATCCAGATCGGTGAACACGGCGGCATTGCCCGTCAGATCCGTCAGGCCGAGCTGGGAGGCGATGTCGTGATAATGGCCGTCCGGCCTGCGGGAAAACAGGCGGACGGCGCGGCGGCCACCGCTCACCGGTTGGAGGAGCACCTCGGGGTAGCCGTCGTGGTCGAGATCGCCGACGCTGCTCAAGGTGCTGAACACGGCGGGGTTGCTCACCACTGGATCGAACCGCGTGTCGTCGCGCCGGAAATGTGCCTTGCCATCGTTGAGGAACACGTAAAGGCGATCCCCCAGGAGCAGCAGGTCCAGGTCGCCGTCCCGGTCCAGGTCCAGCAGGGCGCCCTGAAGGATTCTCTTTCCGCACAGAGACGCATCGAGCCCCGAGCCCGTCGTGGCATCGCGCAGCCGTCCCCCCTGGTTGATCAGCAGCGAGAGCTCCCGGCCACCACTGCAGGGCAGCACGGCGTCGAGGTCCAGATCGTTGTCGAGATCTCCCCACAGGGAGAACGTCTCGGAGCGTTTGCTGCCGCCGGAGGCATCGGCGAGCCGGAACCTGCCCCCGCCATCGTTGAGGTACACCAGGCTGGCCTGGTGCGCAAGGTCGCCGCCGCGGGCCACGTAGAGGTCCAGGTCGCCATCACCGTCCAGATCGACGAAAACCGCCGAGTCGGTGTTGCTGAGTGGGCCCACGGCCAAGCGCTCGGGTGAGGCGAAACGGAAACCTCCCAAGTTGCGGTAGAGCCAGGCCTCGGCCGGGCTGCGGCTCAGCACCAGCAGGTCTAGATCGCCGTCCCCTTCCACGTCTCCCCAGACGGAGCTCTTGAAAAGGGACAGCGGGAGTGCAGGGAGCCTGGGAACCTCGTAGAAGCCCTCCTCGCCCCGGTTCTCGTAGAGCTGGATCGAGGTGGGCTGGAGCAGGAACAGGTCGAGGTCGCCGTCGCCGTCGACGTCCACCGCTGCGATCCCCTGGGCCGGCTGGCGAGCCATGGGATAACGGCCTCGCAACGACGCATCACGCAGCAGAGGCCCGCGGCCGGGCGAAGAATGCAAGAGCACGTCGTTGCCCACGATCCAGCCGCCCCCGGCTGTGACCATGACCACGTCGTAGAGGTCGGCGAAAGTCGGCGAGACCTGCTGGCGCCACATCCTGCCGTCCCAGCGTAGGATGGTGCCGTACTCCCCCACCGCCCAGCCATCGTCGGGAGAGACCATGTCCAGACCAAAGAGATTGAAGGGATGGGGAGTGGGGAAGCGGTGCCAGCCGCGGGAGTCGAGGCGGGCGATGAGTCCCTGGGTTCCCGCCACCCACAAGCTGCCGTCGGCAGTGACGTCCAGGGCGTGGAGTCTCTCCGATCGTATCGCCGGCGGCACCTGGACTCTCTGCCATCGACCCGCGGAATAATGGGCCACCAGCCCCTGGGTCCCCGCCAGCCACCCTTCGTCCCGGCCTGACATCTTGAGGGCCAGGATGTTCATCCCCTCCCGCTTCTCCAAGGGCAGGGACGTCTGCTGCCAGCGGCCTCTCGTCCGGTGCAGCAGTCTGGCGTTGTTACCGCCGATCCAACCTTCGTCAGGGGACACCATGGCCATGGTCTGGGGCCAGATCCCCGGCGTCACAACCTCTTCCCGCCAGTGCCGGCCGTCGTAGCGCCGGATGCGCAGGCCGCCATACGTGGCCTCGTCCGTGGGCGAATACGGGCAGAGCCAGAGGTTGCCGGCGGGATCGACGTCGAGGACGAACGTGCGCTCCGCCTGGATTGGGGGGAGACCTTCCATGGCTCCCACTCGCCCTGGTACCATCGGTAGAGCATCCCGCCGGGAGTGCCGGGGGGCGCACCGCCGCCGATCCACCCTTCGCCCCGCGCCCCCAGGACCAGTCGCGGCCGCCAGTCGAAGAATCCCAGCTCGCGGCGGTGGAGCGACCAGGTCACCTCCGGCCGCGTCTCAGCGGAGACGAGGCCGGCCCTGCCGAGGACGAGGACCAAGGCCAGGCCGAGGAATGGAGTGAAGCATCTTTGCACAGTCCACCTGTGCGCAAATAATACACCCTCCAATCAAAAGGCGGCGGCCCCGCGCGGGGATCACCGGCGCGGCTTCAGCGCCGTGCTCACCGATCCATGCCCATCGACGGCTTGCGCGAAGTAGGGCTCCCACGCGGCGCGGATGCGGTCGAGCTTGGCGATCGCTTCCTCGGACGGGAACGTATCGGCCTGGGCGATGAGGATGAACGCCATCTTGAAGCTGTGGGGGGCCTTCGCGGCGGCGGGCACGCGCGGCCCTTCGGCGGCGATGATGTCGTCGATGGTCAGATCGATGCGTTGGCCGGTGATGGTGGTGCCGATGGCGGGCTCGGCGGCGGGATCGAAGCAGCCTGTCACGTAATAGAAAGGTGGCACGTCCGCGGCAGGGATCAGGCCCATGGCATATTGATCGAGCGGGCTGTAGCGCTCGGTGGCGGCGATGGTGGTGAAGCGGCCGCCGCCGTCTTCGCGGAATTCGTTGCCTTCCATGTCTGAAGCCAGGGTGTTGTGGCAGAAGCTCCAGTGCACGAGGTCGCGGCCGAGCAGGGCGTCGCTCTTCTCGCCGTTGCCGTCGAGGACGTGCAACTGCGACAGCCAGCGGTGGCCGGTCTCCTGCCCCAGGACGTCGAGAGTGCTGTTGGTGCCGAGGAACTGGGTGTTGGGGTCGTTCGGATAGCGCGACAGGGTCCCCATCTGCACGAAGCTGCGCAGCCGGCCCTTGCTGCCCACCTGGGGGCTGAAGTCGAAGACGTCGTCCCCGATACCCTTGACGTCATTCTTGACCGTGAGCTCGAAGGCGAAGGCGCCGGGGCCCAGGCTCTGCGGGAAGTCGAGGAAGACGACCAGGTGATCGTAATCGTCGGCGAACTCGCGGAAGAAGGCCCTGGGCACCGCCAGGTGATCGAAAAACCGGGTGGCCACGAAGCGCTCGGCGACCGCCACCTTGACGACGCCGGAGGGCAGGCTCTCAGTGTAATCGAGCAACTGCACGTCGCTGCCGTTGCCCGGCGCCACTCCCACCACGGCCTCGCGGGCGTCGATGCGGCCGAAGGCGAAAGTGATGCGGCCGTCGGGGTAGAGCACCGCCTGGAACGTATTGTGATTGGTCGTGCCGAACTCCGGCACGTCGAGCCAGGTGATCACGATCTTCGTCTTGCTGGTGAGCACGTAGACGCCGCCGTCGCCCGTGGCGGTCTCTGGATTGAGGTCGGCGAAGAGGGGGGCGATGCGCGGCGGACCGGCGATCAGGCGGTTCAGGTCCCGGTCGGTCGACGAGGCTTCGGCCGCGGCGAAGGTCAGATGGCCGTCGGAGCCCACGAACATGCCGGTGTAGGTCTTGCCGTAGAAGCGGAAACGGAATCCCTTGGGGAACGGGATCAGCCGCGCGTCGTCGTCCGCCAGGTCGATCCGGTCGCCGATCTCCTCCGCCATCGGATCGCCCGACGGCGAGACCACGAATCCTCCTTTCTTCTGCGGCACGAACTGCACGCCGAAGTTGGCGATGTCGAGGGGATTGGGCTGCACGACCATGCTGCCGTCGTCGACCAGGACCGCCACGTCGCCCACCCGCGACGCCTGGGGGAAAGAGTGCAACGCCTTCTCCTTCAACCGCTTCTCCTCCAACCGGCGCACCTGATCGCGATGGATCGCCAGGTTGACCGCGAGCCCCGAGCGGGTCGTGCCGCACCAGGACGGAGAATGACTCGGGATGGTCCTGGCGCCGGCAGCTCCAGCAAAGACGAGCAGACCGAGGATGGTGAGGATGGCAAAGGACAGCGACCGGCGGCGGGTTTGCGGCATGAGCAGACTCCTGGGTGAAGGTGAAGCCCCCGTCGCCAGGGATTTCAATCCCTGGCGAATCTAGGCTCTGATTCTACCATCCCGGCATATCATGGCGTCATGATCCCGAGATCCCTGATGCTCAGTCTGGCCGGCCTGGCAGCGGCCTGGATCGCGTCCCCGGCGGCCCTGCCCCCCTCGAAGACGCCCACGCCAGCCGCTCAGGCCGGCACCGATCAGACCGGCATCGACTGGCCCGCCTGGGGGCACGACCCCGGCGGCCAGCGCTTCTCCCCGCTCACGTCCATCGACCGCGGCAACGTCCACACCCTCAAAGTCGCCTGGACCTTCCGCACCGGCGACGCCTACCAGCCCAAGGGCTCCAGGCCCACGGCCTTCGAAGCGACTCCGCTCTACGTCGACGGCACCCTCTACCTCTCGACCCCGCTCGGCCGCATCCTGGCGCTCGATCCCGTCACCGGCCAACAGCGTGGGCCTACGACGCCAGGATCGACAAAGACGCCGGCTATGGCGACTTCGCCAGCCGCGGCGTCTCCACGTGGAAATCCCCCAAGGGAGAGCGCCGCATCTTCCTCGCCACCATCGACGCGCACCTGATCGCCGTCGACGCCGTCACCGGCAAGCCCTGCGCCGGCTTCGGGGAGAACGGCGTGATCGATCTCCGCCGCGGCCTGCGCATTCCACCGGCTCCTGACGGCTACGCCGATTATGAGGAGACCTCGCCGCCGGCCGTCGCGGGAAATACGATCGTGGTGGGCTCCGGCGTTGCGGACAACGACTCCGTCAGCAGCCCCAGCGGCGAGGTGCGCGGCTTCGACGCCGTCACCGGCAAGCTGAAGTGGACCTGGGATCCCATTCCGCAAAATCCGAAAGATCCTGGAGCCGCGACCTGGAAAAATGGCAGCGCTCAACGTACGGGAGCAGCCAACGCCTGGTCCGTGATCGCCGCCGATCCCGAGCGCAACCTGGTCTTCGTCCCCACCGGCAGCGCCAGCCCTGATTACTATGGTGGAGAGCGCCTGGGCGACAATCTCTACGCCAATTCCGTGATCGCTCTGAGGGCGGACACGGGTGAGCGCGTCTGGTCCTTCCAGACCGTTCACCACGACCTCTGGGATTACGACGTGGCCTCCCCGCCCGTGCTGTTCGACGTTCATCGTCAGGGGAAGACAATCCCCGCGCTCGGCATCGGCTCGAAGACCGGCCACTTCTTCATCCTGGATCGGCTCACAGGCAAACCCATCTTCGGCGTCGAGGAGCGGCCGGTGCCGAAGAGCGACGTCACAGGTGAAATCGCGGCAGCCACGCAGCCGTTCCCCGTGCTCCCCCGGCCACTCGCGCCGCAGGCGATGAACGTCGAAGAGATCCAGGGCTCTGAATCCGATCGCCAATGGTGCCGCGAGAGGATCGCCGGGCTCCGTTCCGAAGGGATTTTCACGCCGCCCAGCCTGCGCGGATCGCTGGTGATCCCGGGCAACGTCGGCGGCATGGCCTGGGGAGGAGCCGCCTACGATCCCGCCCACCATCTGCTGCTGATCCCCGTCAACAATCTCGCCGCGGAAGTGCGACTGATTCCCCGCGCCGATTTCGACCGCGAGAACGAAGCGAACGGCCGCGACTTGAGCGGCGGCTGGGAATTCGCTCCCCAGAAAGGGACGCCCTACGGCATGGCCCGCCGCTTCCTCCGCGCCCCGGGAGGCTGGCCCTGCACACCGCCGCCCTGGGGCACCTTGAATGCCATCGACGCCGACACCGGGGCCGTGAAATGGACCGTGCCCCTCGGCCACCTGCCCGCCATGGGCCCGGCGCCTGCACCGCCCGCGCAATACGGCTCCATTGCGCTCGGCGGCCCCATCGTCACCGCCGGAGGTCTCGTCTTCATGGCCGGTACCCTCGACGCCGCCCTCCGCGCCTTCGACGTCGAGACGGGCAAAGAGCTCTGGAAAGCCGACCTCCCCACCAGCGCCCGTTCCATGCCCATGACCTTCCGCGGCCCCGACGGCAAGCAATACGTGGTGATCTCCGCCGGCGGCCACGGCTTGCCGGTGGCGCCGCTGGGGGATTTTGTGATCGCGTTTACGGTGGGGCCGTGACTGAAAGGATTTCTTCGCCACGGCCCCTTGAAAAACGGCGCCGGATGAATCCGGCTTGGGCTTCCAGATCCCTCTACGGGATCAGCGGGCAGTGTCCATTCATGGGCGTCAGACAAGCCTTGTGAGTGCACCCCGGGAAGGCGCAGGCCCGGCAGCACAGCTTGCCCGGCGGGCACTGGGCGTCGCTGGTGCAGTCGGTGCTGGTCTGGAGGAATTCAGGAGCGGGCGTCAGATCGGCCGTACCCTGGCTGTCCGAGGGCACGGACAACGTCGCCAGGAAATCCGCGACCTCCGAGGGAGCGGAGACCGCCGGAGCTTGCGGGCTCGCCGCCACCGGGGCCTGAGCCAGGCCCTGGGCGACGCCGAGGATTGCACAGATCGCGACCAGCAACAGAATGCGGGACCAACCCGTGGGCTTCAGATTCGCTTCCTTCTTCATGGCGGTTCTCCTGCCTGCAAGGGCGATAGGGACGGGCTTTCAGTAGCCCGTCCAAGCTCAGAGACGCCCACTATACCGCTCTCGTGTGGAGGAGTTGTGAACCTTCTGTCGCAGGCCGTTTTACGCTAATCTCAGGCCATCACTACAGGGAGGTAAAGGATGCAGCTCCAGGGCTTCTACGTCACGTTTTCCGGAGAATCGTCGTCGCCCATCAACAACGTCTACGCTCTGTCGCCCTCCGGCGAGGTTGTCTCGACCGAGGTCCTGGATCCCTCCCAGACCTACCAGGAGCTGCGCGGCATGGCCTTCGACTCAGCCGGGAGGCTCTACGTCAGCCAGGCCTACAAGAAGAGCTCCGCCATCCTGCAATTCGCCGCCTCGGCCAACCCGGGTTCCTACACGCGGGCCTTCGTGACGAGCTACGTCACACCCACGGCCTCCCCCGGCCTGCTCCATCCCTATCAACCGGCCTTCGGATCGGACGGCAACCTCTACGTCTGCAGCCAGGACACCAACGTGGTGACCGCCTTCTTCGGCCCCGAGAGCCCCCAAGCCGGCCAGGCCATGGCCCTCTCCTCCTTCCTCCAGACCAACTATCCTACAGGGACGTTCAACCCGGGGACCTTCGTGCCCGCCTACACCGCCGATTCCGGAGTGCCGCCCTTCACGCCCGTGCCGGTGAGCCAAGGCGGTCTGACCCTCACGACCTCTGGGAGCTCCACACACTCCGTCCGCGGCCTGGCCTTCGACAACGCCGGCCATCTCTTCGTCGCCGACGAGGGAAACAACCGCATCGCCGTGTTCGACGCGGCAAGCGGCACCTACCTGGGAGCGATCACCGAATCGAAGAACCACTCCGTTCAAGAGCCCGTGGCCCTTGTGTTCGCCGCACCCGCCAGACTGCTCTACATCGGCAGCCCCGGTAACCAGCGGATCTTCACCTACCCGGTGGCGAACGTGGCGAGCGGGAACTTCCAGGCCAACTCGCTCATGCAAGACACCAAACGCCTCGACAAAGTCTCCGGCATCACCGTCGATCCCGACGGTAACCTCTACACCTGCAGCCGCGAGACCAACGAGATCTACCAATGGACCGCCAGCGGCAGTCTGATCGGGACGTTCGCCAAGGGGTTCAGTGATTCTCCGGAGGAGATTGTGGTGGTGTATGGGGGGGTTTCGGGGTAAGGCTCGAAGTCTCTTATCCAACTCCCCGATCGCTGGGTGTGGATACCAGTACACTCATGACAATTTTTCTTTCTGTCCGGCTCACCAAGGTCTTCGACACGGCCGATGGTTTACTGACCAAGAAGATCGAGCAATGCGTCCTGCCGCAGGGGCGAACGCGTGCTATACTACATCCTTCAAGAAAGAAGAGCGGATTCGGGCCGCGGTGACCCATGGCGAACCGCCTTTGTCGCACCGGCTCGACTTTCACCGCCAAGGAGGAAATCCCATGGCTAACAAGCGCGTATCCCTGGCCAAAGACGTTCCGTTGCAGGGCACACCGACGGAAATTTCGCTGGACGGAACCCAGCTTACCGTTTCAAGCTCGGTGCTCGTGACCGCGGTTTTTGACGTCGAGCTCGTCACCAAGGGGAACCCGACGGGCACTTTCCTGGGCGTGCTCGGGGGTCCATCGATCGCCCTCGGGAGTGGAGCGATCGCGATCGCTCACCTCTCCACGCCTGGCGACCGGGTGACCATCGCGCAGACCTGGTTGATTCAGGGCGGCACTACCCTGGAGCTGAGGGCCAGGGTCAAAGGAGATGGCAAGTATCTGCTCCACCAGACCAACACCGGCTATACGGTAGTGCCTGTCACCTAAAGAGACGGGAACCACCGCTAGGCTGGCAGGGCCAGGTCCAGATCGCGGCTAAACTCCGCTGCGCCGTATAACACGCAGGCCTGGCCGCCCATCAACAGGTGGGCGACTTGATGTCTCCGGATCGTAGAAAGGGCTTTGCGGATCGGGTTCGGGATCAAGGGAGCCTCCCATCGCTACGTAGTGATGCCAGAGCTTGGCGCTCTCTTCCCAGCGCTCCTGGGGAGTCAGCCGGAACCAGTCCACCCACTCGGGCTCGTATAGGTCCTCGATCGCGATCATGGTTCGTGCGGCTCGTCTCGGACGTCAACCCGCCTCAAACGGATTGACGATCTCCACCCCACATTCTACAAAATCCCGAACATTGCGAGTTGCAACCGTGAAGCCTTTTGCCCGGGCAATCGACGCGATCTGCCCATCCTGCACGCTGAGCGGGCGACCGAGGGCTTTGCGTTTTCCCATGACCACACCGTAGTGTCGGGCGGCCTCTTCATCAAAGACCAGGATGCGGCCGGTGAAGGCTTCGGCGAGGATCCGTTCGAAGCCTTGCTCCAGATGCAGCCTCCGTTTGCCTTGAGGCAAGATCTCCAGACCGTAGCCGATCTCCCCGATGGTGATCGTCGTCAAGAACAACGCTGCCGATTCCTGGTCGTTCAGCCAGGACACGACCGCCGGATCCGGCGACGGCTTCATCATTTCTGCCACGACGTTGGTGTCGACGATGATCATGCTGGCGGTCGCGAGCTACTCGAGATCCAGCGGTTCGTGCGGCTCGCGCGGAGGCAGCTCGAGGTCCACGCCCTTGGCGGGGCCGAAGACTTTCAGGAACAGATCGCCCAGCCGTTCCGGTGGCGAGACGGCCCGCTTCAGGATCTGGCGGGCTTCCTCTTCCATGGATACTCCCTTCCGGGTCGCACGGTCCCGGAGCCGGTCGTAGATTTCGTCATCCAGTTTGCGGATGCTCAGGCTTGCCATGAGGATACCTCCGCTTTCACAGCTCCATGCTAGCACATGCTGGCAGTCTGCGAGTTGAGAGCCTTGGTGTCCTTTGAGGGGAGATTGGAAGAAAAGGAGAAAGACGGAGTTAGATGCCGGCGGGCTCGCCGGCGGTCCCAGGGGTGGGTACCTCCCGAGGTTCCTTCTCTTGGAAGTTTCCTCCCCCCTTGACAGCCCCGGCCGGCCTCCCTACACTACCGACCGACCGGTAGAATTCTACCGTCTGGTCGGTATCGGAAAGGAATTCGTCTTGGCGCGTGCTCCGGAAGCGGGATCGGACGTCCATCGGGAACGGCACCGGACGGTGCTGGAGACGGCGGCTCGTTTGATCTGTGAGAAGGGGTATGAGGCGGCGTCGGTGCAGGACATCGCCGACGCTTGCGGGCTTACCAAGGCGGGGCTCTACTACTACATCCGCAGCAAGGAGGAGCTGCTGCTGGAGATCCAGAGCTATGGGATGGACATCTTCGAGGAGCGCGTCCTCCTGCCCGTCCTCTCCATCAGCGATCCCGTCGAGCGCCTCAAGGCGTGCATGGAGCGCAACATCTTCCTGGTGACCGAGGGGTGGAGCAAGGAGGTCACCATCATCCTCCACGAGCACGAGACGTTGACCGGCGCGGCTCGGGCGCAGATCAACGCGCGCAAGAAGCGCTACGTCCACTTCCTCGAATCCACGTTTGAAGAGGCGGTGCGCGAGGGGCGCATCCGCAAGGTCGAGCCGCGGGTGGCCGCGTTCGCGTTCCTCGGTCAGGTGCTCTGGATCTACAAGTGGTTCCGGCCGGACGGCAAGATTCCGGCCGAGCAGCTTGCCCGCGAGATGCAGGACCTGTTTTTCGGCGGCCTCGAAATCTCCCCGAAAAAGGCCAGGGCGAAGAAGAAAAAGGAGAAAGCTGCATGAGACCGAATCGCGAGGTGGGGATCGCCGGCTATGGCGCCTATGTGCCGCGGCTGCGGGTGCGGACGGCCGACATCTCGGCCGCCTGGCGTCCGCGGGGCGCCGCCGCTCCCGCCGTGGCTGAGAAGTCGGTGCCCGGCCCGGATGAGGACGTGGTGACCATGGCCATCGAGGCGGCCCGCACGGCGCTCGACCGGTCGGGTCTGGAAACGGACGACATCGGTGCCGTGTGGGTGGGCACTGAGTCGAAGCCCTATGCCGTGAAGCCTTCCGCCACCATCGTGGCCGAGGCTCTGGGAGTAACGCCTCACGTGGTGGCCGCGGACATGGAGTTCGCCTGCAAGGCCGGCAGTGAGGCCATGCAGGCGGCCGTGGCGTTCGTGGGCTCGGGGATGGTGGAGGCCGCGCTCGCCATCGGCATGGACACGGCTCAGTCCAAGCCCGGCGATGCTTTGGAATACACGGCCGGGTGCGGCGGCGCGGCTTATCTGTTTGGCGACGCGTCGAAGGCTCTGGCCATAGTCGAGGCTTCGGTCTCGCACGTCACGGATACGCCGGACTTCTTCCGCCGCGAGACGGCCCACTATCCCGAGCACGGTGGCCGCTTCACGGGCGAGCCTTCGTATTTCCGCCACACGCTGGCCGCGTCCCGCAAGCTGATGGCCGAGGTGGGGCTGGAAGCGAAGGATTTCGCTCACGCCGTGTTCCATCAGCCTGTCCCCAAGTTCGTGGAAAAAGTCGCGGCCGAGCTGGGCTTCACCCGTGAGCAGTACAAGACGGGCCTGGTGGCGCCGCGCATGGGCAACGCCTATGCGGGATCGTCGCTCCTCGGGCTCGCGGCCGTGCTCGACGTCGCGGAGCCGGGCGATCGCATCTTCTTCTGTTCCTATGGCTCGGGCGCGGGAAGCGATGCTTTCTGTTTCCGTGTCACCGAGCGGATTGCGGAGCAACGGCGGGGGGCCGCCGTCCTCGATTATCTGGATCGCCGCCGCGTGGTGGACGGCTACGGCCAATACCTCCGGTTGCGGGGAAAGATCAGGAGATCATGAGAGACGTTTTCGAGTCTTCATCATTGGTGCGGGACAGACTCCGGTGTCGGAGCACTGGGATCTCGGGCTGCGCGAGCTCGGGGCCATGGCCATCGCCAAGGCCATGGCGGACGCGGGGGTCGAGACGGTGGACGCCCTGTTCGTGGGCAACATGTTGGGCGGGGCCGTCAACGGTCAGGAGAACCTGGGAGCTTTGCTGGCCGACGCCGCGGACCTCCTTCCCGCCGAAGCGTGGAAGGTGGAGGCGGCGTGCGCTTCGGGTGGAGCTGCCGTGCGGGCCGCGGCGATGTCCGTGGCGGCGGGGATCCACGACGTGGCGGTTGCCATCGGCATCGAGAAGATGACGGACGCCGTGGGCGATCAGGTGGCGGCCGGCCTTGCCACGGCTTCGGACGGCGATTACGAGGCGAGCCATGGTCTTTCGTTCGTGGCTCTCTCGGCTCTGATGATGCGGCGCTATATGCACGAGATGAGGGTCTCGCGCGAGGACTTCGCCCCCTTCGCCGTCAACGCTCACAAAAACGCCGCCTCCAATGTCAACGCCATGTTCCGCGAGCCGATCTCGACGGAGGCGTTCGTGCGCTCACCCCTGGTGGCGGCGCCCATCGGCGTGCTCGATGCCGCGCCGGTTTGCGACGGCGCCGCGGCCGTGGTGGTGTGCTCGCGGGATTTCCTGCAATCGCATCACCGGCCGGTGCGCATCGCGGCCGCCGCGGGCGCGACGGACACCATCGGTCTCGCGGGCCGGCCGGATCTGCTCACGCTCGGCGTGGCCAAGGTGTCGGCCGAGAAGTGCTATGCGGCGAGCGGCTTCGGCCCCAAGGACATCGATTTTTTCGAGGCGCACGATGCGTTCACCATCATCACCGCTCTGTCGCTCGAAGCGTGCGGATTCGCGCCACGCGGCGAGGCCCTCAAGCGGGCGGCCCACGGCTGCTACTCGCCGGGCGGGTGCGTCCCGGTCTCGACCTTCGGCGGATTGAAAGCCCGGGGGCACCCGGTGGGAGCGAGCGGCGCGTATCAGATCGTCGAGGCGACGGCGCAGCTCCGCGGCGAGGCCGGGCCGAATCAGATCCAGGGCGCCCGGGTGGCCCTCACGCAGTCGATCGGCGGGCATGGATCGATCGCGGTCGCTCACATTCTGGAGGCTTAGCATCATGGACCTACCCCGCTATCACCGGCTGACGGCCCCCTACTACCGCTTGGAAGGGCAGCGGTGCACGGCCTGCGGCGCCGTGCAGTTCCCTCCCCGCTCGGCGTGCGGCGCCTGCCGCGGCACGGACCTCGCGACGCATCGTTTCTCGGGACGCGGCACCGTCTACTCCTATGCCGAGGTGGCCTCGGCTCCGAAAGGTTTTTCAGGACCGTACATGGTGGCCCTGGTGGAGCTGGAGGAGGGGGTGCGGGTCACGGCCCAGCTCACGGACGTAGAGCCGGACGAAGTCGAGATCGGCATGCCGGTCGAGATGGTGACCCGGCGCATCCAGGAGAAGGGACCGCAGGGTTATCTCGTCTATGGCTACAAGTTCCGGCCCGTGCTCGAGATCGCGGAGCGGAGGAAGGCGTCGTGAGGCGGGCGCGCTGGGTGGACCTTGCGGAGGCCGCGGCCTCGGTGCCGGATGGAGCTTCCATCGCTCCCGGCGGCTTCATGCTGGGCCGCGCGCCCATGGCTCTGGTCTTCGAGCTGGTGCGCCAGGGCCGCCAGGGGTTGCACGTGATCTCGCTGCCCAATCCCCTGCCGGCCGAGATCCTGGTGGCGGCCGGGGCGGCGCGCAAGGTGGAATTCCTCTTCGCGGCCATCACTCTGGACAACCGGGTGCGCCCCATGCCGGTTTTGAAGCGCGCCATCGAAGGGGGCACGATCGACTGGGCGGAGCACGACGGCTACCGCGTGGTGCAGCGCTTCCGGGCCGCGGCCATGGGCCTCCCCTTCCTGCCGGTGCCGGACGCCGACGCTTCGGCCGTCTCCCGGCTCGATCCCCTGCCGCGGGTGACCGATCCCTTCACCGGCGAATCCGTGCCGGTCGAGCGCGCCTTCCATCCCGACGTGGCCTTGATCCATGCCCGCGCCGCGGACGCGGAGGGAAACCTTTATATTGAAGACCCCACGACCGACGTGCTGCTGGCCGGCGCCGCCCGCCGCGTGGTGGCTACGGTCGAGGAGCGGGTGGCTCGCGTGCCGCGGGCGACCATCCCCGGTTTCACGGTGGACCTCCTGGTGGAAGAGCCGCGGGGGGCCTATCCCACGGGTTGCTGCGGTCTCTATCCCGCGGATTTCGATCACCTGGAGCGTTATCTCGCGCTCGCCGAGCAGGGACGGGAGGCCGAGTACCTGGAAGGCGTGATCCACGCTTCAAGGAAGGCGGCATGAGCACGCTCGCCGCCGCCACTCCCGCGGAAACCGTGGTCGCCGCCATGGCGCGCGAGATCGAGGACGGCGCCGTGGTGGCGACCGGCGTAGCCTCGCCGCTCGCCATCCTCGCCATTGCCGTGGCCAGGGCCACCCATGCGCCGCACCTGACCTATCTCGCCTGCGTGGGCTCGCTCAATCCGGAGATCCCGAAGCTCCTTTCCTGCTCGGAAGATCTCAGCTACCTCGACGGCCGCTCCGGCGAGGTTTCGATCCCCGATCTTTTCGATCACGCCCGGCGGGGACGGGTCGACATCATGTTCTTCGGTGCCGCCGAGGTGGACGGCGCGGGGGATACCAACCTCTCGGCCGCCGGCTCGCTGGAGCAGCCAACCACCAAGTTCCCCGGCGTGGCTGGAGCCGCCACACTGCGCCGCTGGGTGGCGAAGCCGGTGATCGTCGTGGGCCGCCAGAGCCGGCGCAATCTGGTTTCCAAAGTGCAGGTGGCTTCGACCAGCGACGTCAGCCGCCGCACCCGTCTGCTCACCGATCTCGGCGTGTTTTCGCTCGGCTGGCAGGGCGCGAAGCTCGTGGGCCGCCACGCCTGGGCTTCCGAAGACCGGATCGCCGAGCGCACGGGTTTCTTGTTCCAGAGTGCCGATCCGCTGCCCGTCACCACCGCCCCTTCCCCTGAGCACCTGCGCGCCATCCGCAGCATCGACGCCGGCGGTCTGCGCGACCGACTGATCGGTTGATTGATCCCCAGAAAGCGAGGAGATCTCCATGCAAGCCATCGTCCTGCGAGCCTTCGGAGCCCCCGGCAACCTGCGGGCGAGACCGTTCCCGATCCGACGCCGGGTCCGGGCGAGGTCCTGCTGCGCGTCGAAGCCTGCGGCGTCTGCTATCACGACGTGATCAATCGCCGGGGAACCTGCCGCGCACCAGCGTGCCCGCCATCCTGGGGCACGAGGCGGCGGGCGAGGTGATCGACGTGGGGCCCGGCGTCGAAGGCTGGGCCAGTCGGCGACCGGGCGGCGACGCTGCAGCGCCTCTCGCTGCGGCGATTGCATCCACTGCCACGCCGAGCGCAACAGCCTGTGCAAGAACGACACGCGGTTCTTCGGCGAAGAGATCCCGGGCGGCTACGCGGGCTACATGGCGGCGCCGGTCGGCGGGCTCGGCCGGGTGCCGGAATCGGTGTCCTGGCCGGTCGCGGCCGTCACCTGCTGCACCACGGGCACGGCCGTTCATTGCCTGCGCACCCGTGGGCGGCTCATCGCGGGAGAAACCGTTCTCATCACCGGCGCCAGCGGCGGCGTGGGCATGCAGGCCGTGCAGCTCGCCCGCCACGACGGCGGCCGGGTGATCGCCGTCACCTCCAGCGCCGGCAAGGCGGACGTGCTCTTCGAGGCCGGAGCCCACGAGGTGATCGTCAGCCCCGATCTCGATTTTTCCAGCAGGTCCGCCGCGTCACCGGCGGCCAGGGAGTGGACGTCGCCCTGGAGATCGTGGGCAGCCTCACCTTCGCCCAGACGCTCAAGGCCCTGGCCCCCGGTGGCCGGCTCGTCATCGTCGGCAACCTCGAGACCGGCACGTCGGATTTGAATCCCGGCCTCGTCATCGTCAAAGAGCTCGAGATCCTCGGCGCCTACGCGACGACGCAGGCCGAGCTCAACGAATCGCTGCGCCTGATCGAGACCGGCGCCATCCGTTCCTGGGTCTCGGACGTCCTCCCCCTGACCGAAGCCGCCCGCGCCCACGACCGACTGGAAAAAGAGAGAAGTGGCGGGCCGGCTCGTGCTCGAGCCCGTGCATTAAAGGGAGGGAGCCGTAGCGGTTTGGGTAGGGGCGGGTCCGGAGGAAGCGAGGGCGGAGCGGCCCGCCCCTACCCGATGTTGTCTGCAATCCGCCGTTGGATCACTGGATCTCCACCATCTCGAGAAAAAGGAAAGATCCCGAAGTCTCCAGGGTTCAGAGTGGCCAGCCGCCGACGCCGAGGATCACCGCTCTCGCATCTCGTCCAGCAGCTCGTCCCGGGTCCACGGCGCGAGCAACGAACCGCTCGGATGGGGCGCCAGGTCGAAGATCGAGCCCTTGCGTTGCCCCCTCCGATCGAGGTACTCCGTCATGGCTTCCCGAATCAGCTCCGCCACCGGCCTGCCCATACGATCCGCGAGGGATTTCAGACTGCGGTAATCCTCGTCTTCGACATGGAGGGAAATGGGCTTCATGTTCCAATCCTATATAGGATTTGTATATAGGTCAAGAGACAGAGGAGGACTACGCGCTCAGCGCCCGCGCCTGGCCTCCGGAGCGATCGCCCGGTAGAGGCGCCGCCACTGGATTCGGTCTCCACGTCCGGCCGGATGGCCTGGCAATCCTTGGGCACGTCCTTGATGGTGGGATAGTGCTGCCCCCGGAAGGTGATCGAGCCGTCGTGATGGACCCGGCCCACGACGCCGGTCTTCTGCTCGGCGGGATTGATGAACGGAAGGATGTTCGAAGCTCGATGGGCCATCCGAGTCCCTCCTGGTCTATCCTCATCCATGGTACACCTCTTCTTGGAAGGATCTCGCGTCATGGTCTCCGTTCGCCGCCTCGCCGCTCTCCTCCTCCTGGCCCTCCTCGGCGCCCCGGCGGCTGTGCCTGCGGTCACGCGGCCGAACG
Source organism: Thermoanaerobaculaceae bacterium (assembly GCA_963712665.1). Taxonomy (GTDB): domain Bacteria; phylum Acidobacteriota; class Thermoanaerobaculia; order Multivoradales; family UBA5704; genus DATARR01. The sequence continues at coordinate 166,833 of CAVQIV010000008.1, forward strand.
TCGTCTTCATCCTCACGGACGATCAGGACCTCGTCCTGGGCTCCCTCGACTTCATGCCCCGCACCCGCGACCTGATCGCCCGTCAGGGAGTGACGTTCGCCCATCACTTCGTGCCGCTCTCCCTCTGCTGCCCCTCGCGCTCGACGATCCTGACCGGTGTCTATCCCCACCATCACAAGGTCTACACGAACTTCCCGCCGGACGGCGGCTTCGAGCGGTTCGACGATCTGGGATTGGAGGAGACGACGATCGCCACAGCACTCCATGCCGCGGGCTACCGCACGGCTCTGTTCGGCAAGTACCTCAACGGCTATCCGGGGACGGAGGATGCGTCGCACGTGCCGCCGGGATGGGACGAGTGGGCGAGCCCCGTGTCCGGCAGCCCCTACGCCGCCTATCGCTTCACGCTCAACGAAAACGGCAAGAAGGTCAAGTACGGCAGCACAGCCGGGGACTACATGACCGACGTCCTCGCCGGCAAGGCGGTGGATTTCGTGCGCCGGGCGGGAGCGGGCGGGCAGCCGTTCTTCCTCTATCTTGCGACCTATGCGCCGCACAAACCCTCCACTCCGGCCAAGCGGCACACCGGCCTCTTTCCGGGGATTCAGGCGCCCCGCACACCGTCGTTCAACGAGGGGGACGTGCGCGACAAGCCGGCGCGAATGCGTGGCCTCCGCCGTCTCAACAAGGGCCAGATCGGGGCCATCGATGCCTTGTATCGCAAGCAGATGCAGTCGCTCCAGGCCGTGGACGAGGCGATCGCGGGTCTGGTGACGGCGCTCCAGGAGACGGGCCAACTCGCCAACACCTACGTCGTCTTCACCTCGGACAACGGCTTCCACATGGGCCAGCACCGCCTGGAGCCCGGCAAATACACCCCCTATGAGACGGACGTCCACGTGCCGCTCTTGATCCGCGGCCCTGGTGTGCCGGCGGGGACGACGGTGACTTCGTTGACGTCGAGCGTGGATCTCGCGCCCACGTTCGCCGAGCTCGCGGGCGCGCAGTCTCCCCCTCGCGTCCGACGGCCGCTCCCTCGTTCCCTTCCTCCGCGGGGAGACGCCGGCCGGCTGGCGCCAGGCGGTTCTCCTCGAGCAGTTCGAATTTCCGCCGGGCCTCGTGGCCACGAGCCAGGCGCTGGAGCCTCCGGACCCGCAGGACCTGAAGGCGGTCTTCGACTATCCCGCCCATCTCGGTCTGCGCACGGCGACCTACAAATTCGTGGAGTACGGCAACGGCGAGCGCGAGGTCTACGATCTTCAGAGAGATCCCGACGAGACGATCAACCTCACCAGCCGGCTCCCCCGCGCCTGGCTGGCGCAGCTCTCGAAGATCGTCCACGATCTGGGGCACTGCTCCGGGCAGACGTGCCGGCAGCTCGAAGCCGTGGAGCCTCCGGCCTTGCCCGAGGTGCGATGAGCATGAAACTCTTCGGTTGCGCCATTCTCTGTGCTCTCCTGGTCACCTGTGCGGCGAGGCCTTCCCGCGTCGTCCCGAGCGCTCCTCCGGCACCGGACCTCACCGACTTCGCCGCGACGCTCGACTCGCTTCGCACCGGCGCGCACATCCCGGGGATGTCCGCGGCCGTGCTCGTGGACGGCAAGGTCGTGCTCACCCGCGGCTTCGGCTTCGCGGACCTGGAGCGGCGCATCCCCGCCACTCCGGAGACGCCCTACAACATCGCCTCCGTCTCGAAGCCGATCTCGGCCGTGGTGGCGATGAAGCTGGTGGAGCTCGGGCAGCTCGACCTCGACCGGCCGATGAAGACCTATCGCGGCTACGCCGAATTCTGCGACGACTTCCGCCAGGGCCCCGGCATCTTCTCCCGCAATCTGCACTGCGACACCGAGCCGCTGACGCTGCGCAACGTGCTCTCCCACACGGTGAACGGCAAGGCGGGCGAGAGCTTCCTCTACAACCCGGTCGTCTACTCCTGGGGCTCGCGCCCCATGGCCGAGGTCACGGGCGTGCCGTTCTCGACTCTGGTCGAGCGCTACGTCTTCCAGCCGGCGGGGATGGCCCGCTCCGCCCGCATCCACCGCAAGCTGCCCCTGCGCGACGATCTCGCCCAGGCGCTCGCCCCGCCGTACCATCTGGACGCCAGCGGCGCTCTGGTGCGATCACCGGAACTGCAGCAGCAAGGGGACGGGGCCGCGGGCGGCGTGATCTCCACCGTGCTCGACCTGGCGAAATTCGACTTGGCGCTGGATCGCGGCGAGCTCCATCTCCCCCGCCTCGGTGCAGGAGATGATGAAGCCCATACGCTCCCCGGCCGGCGTGGCGCTCCCCTACGGCCTCGGCTGGTTCGTCCAGGAGTACCACGGGCACAAGCTCGTCTGGCACTCCGGCTGGTGGGAGCAGGCCTACTCCGCCCTGTACCTCAAGGTTCCGGAACGTCACCTGACGATCATCCTATTGGCCAACAGCGAGGGGCTATGGTGGAACAATCCGCTCGACAAGGCGGAAGTGGAGAAGTCACCCTTCGCGGCGGCGTTCCTGGCTCGGTTCCTCAACGACTGAGGGGACGCTTACTCGGAGCCAGATCTCTGCCGGCGGCTTGCCCTACTCTGTCCACGGGGCCGCGCATCCGGGTCCCATCCGAAGCGCTCGAGGTCGATCCGCCCGCTCGCGCTGAACACCACGCCCTCCTCCTCCAGAAGATGGCGCTGGTATCCCTCCTCCACCCCGAGACCGCCGCGGGAGCTGACCCGGCCGGCGGCGTTGATCACCCGCTGCCAAGGGATCTCGAGACCGTCCGGCGTCTCCCGGAGGGCCTTCCCCACCATCCGGGCCCGCCGGGGCAGGCCGGAGAGCGCGGCGATCTGGCCGTAGGTGGCTACCTTACCGTGGGGGATGCGGCGGATGGTGGCGTAGATCGCTTCATAGGGATCACTCATACCAGATCTCGATCTCATATCCATCTGGATCGGCCGCGAAGAGATACGGTTCACCCGGGCAGAACTCGCCACGGCTGAGGATTTTGCCGCCGGCTTCCTCCACCTCGCGGACGGCGGCGGCGATGTCCTTGGGATCGACGAGACGGAATCCGAAATGGCGGATACCGCCGGTTTGGCCGATCGTCGTCTCGTCGCTCGCCTCGAAGACGATGACGTCGTGGCTCCCCGGCGTCTCGACCTGGGCGAAGCCTTCGCGGTGATAGGTCTCCACGGCGCCGAAAACCTTTTGATAGAAGCGAGAGGATCGCTCGACGTCGCGCACGGCGAGGGCGATGTGGGTGAGGCCATGGGTTCTGATCATTTTTCAATCCCTCTTGACCTTCGCCAATACCTCGGAGTCCGGATTGAACGTCAGGCTCTTCGGCTTATCCGGGAAGGATAAAGGAAAGGTTTTCTCGGGATCTTCCACCATCACCCGCAGGTGGCCGGTCTTGCCGTTTCCGAAGTCGACGGCGACGGGGACGGACATCTTGAAGCCGGGGGGGACGTCGGACTGGCGGACTTTCAGGGCTACGGGCCATTTTCCCTCGGCGTCGGGCGCCGCGGCGATCTGGAAGCTCCAGCGGTAGGTGGGGATGGCCGTGCCCTCCACCCACTCGTCGAAGAACCAGGACCAGTCGCCGGGGGCGCGCCGGGCCACGGCGTCCTCGAAGTCCTGGGTCGAGGCGAAGCCTCCCCGGTGGGTGGTTGCGAAGTCGCGCAGCACGTCCACGAACGCCTGATCGCTCTTCGTCATATCGCGCAGCAGCCCGCGCAGCATGTGAAGCACCAGGGCGCCCTTGGAGTAGACCTGGGAGCTGTAGGCGGTGGGCACCTCGCCGGTGCCGGCCCGCCAGCCGTGGCCGATGGGGCCGATGCGGTTGCCGTAGGCGCGGTTGAGCAGGCTCACCCCGGGACGGGCGAATTTGCTGAAGCCGGATTGGATGGAGCCGTTGAGCTCGTCGTCGTAGGCGCTGATGATCTCCTGGAAGAGCTTGGGGCCGTCTTTCACCGTGGTTTCGACGAACATCATGGCGGAATACTCGGCGAACGCCTCTCCCAGCCAGGCGTCGCGATAGGAGGCGGCTCCCACCTGCACTCCCCACCACTGGTGCGCAGCCTCGTGCCCCCGGAACAGCTCCCCCGCTCCGGGGCCCAGGATGTCGAAGGAGTACTCGGAGAGGTGGATGAAGCCGTCGAAGGCCTGCCCGTGCCCGGCGTTGATGCCGGTGGCATAGACCGGCTGCGGCGGCAGCTTGGTGCCGAAGAGCTGCTGGTAATAGTTGAAGGCGTTGATGACGTCCGCCGCGACGTTCCAGAAGCTGTTCTTGCTCCCCACGTGAACCCGCGAGCCGAAGCAGATGACGTCCGGCACGCCCGGGAGCTGGACCTTCTCTTCGTGGAAGTGATCGGCGAAGGAGAAGGTGAGCATCTTCACCGGCTGATCCACCACCCAGACAGAGGTGGTGGTCCTGCCATCCTCGCGATCGCTCGCTTCGTCGCGCCGGCCCATGGCCCGGACCTCGAACTTCTTGCGCACGGTCAGCTCCAGGCGGGCGGTGTGGGAGTCGGAAAGGATGGTCTCGTCGCCATCCGTGCCGGGATACCAGCCGCGCCCCGGAGCATAGTTGAGGAGGTCGAGGTCGTAGGTGACGTCGAGCCGCCTCTCCTCGCCGCGCGTCAGCGGCCGGTCGAGCAGGACGAGGAGCGAGGGATCATTGAATCGATTGTCGAGGGCGTTGCTGCGGTCGGCCACGTGATCGCGAAGGAAGGGCAGGGGCTTGCCGTTCTCGGCCACGGCGGACACTTTGGCGAAAGGATCGAGGTAGAGCTGCACGACGCGGTCGCCATCCCGCAGGGGAACGAAGCGGACGCCGACCTGGAACTGCCCCTTCATGAAGTCCTTGTCACGCCCGCCCTGGGTGAGATCGACCTTCACGTCCACATGCTGGACGTCCACGGCCGGCTGCCAGCGGCTGTGGGGCCGCCCCTGCGCGTCCCGATCGGCGGGTCGGTCGAGGGCGAGCCAGATCTCCTCCGAAGGGAAGGCGGTGTTGAAGTGCATCAGCCGGATCTCTTCCATCCGCCGGCCGTCGTACTCGTAGGTCAGCCAGCCGAATCCATCGGTCTTCATGTCGGCTCGCAGGTAGCGGTCGCCCGGCGTGAGGAGGGCCGCCATGACCCGGGAGTCGGCGTCGAAGATGCGCTGGGTGAGCCATTGGAGGTGGCGGTCGCGGGCCAGCTTGTTGACCTCGAAGCCCGAGGCGGGAGGGATCTCGATCCCCTTCAGCGGGAGATCGCCGGCGCGCAGCACCATCTGGGAAAACGGCTCGTCGATGGCCGCGAGGTCCGGTTTGAGGGTGAAGCGCCGGAGCTGGGCGAGCTCGATGGGGTCCGGCACGGCCATCTGGAAGCGACCCTTGCCTTCGAAGACGAGCCCCGTGACGACGCCGAGCGCAGTGGGCTCTTCGAGCCAGATCCTCCCCGACTCCAGGGACCAGGAGCCGCCCTCGTCGCTCCAGCGGAGGCCTCCCGCAGGCACGGCGATGGGCTGGGTGCGGAAGCGCCAGCGCTGGAGGAGGTCGTAGTCGGCTTTGGCAGCGTCGGGGGTCTGGGCGAGGAGGGGGAGGGGAAGGACAGCAAGGACGGAAACGACCAGCAGGACGGAACGGCGGATCATTGGGTAAGATTGTACTATCGGGGCGTCTTTGACAACCCCTCCTCAGTCCGATTCATCCTTGATCTTGCCAAGCCAGGACGGCAGGCGACGCGGGCGTGCGGCCGCCATGGGAGCGGCATCGCTCGTTCTTCCCGAAAGGGCATCCACGGCAAAGGCCCGAAGCCGACTACCACGAACCGCAAAATGCTGATCGGTTCGCAGGAATCGTTCCACGAGCTTTTGCAGGTAGGCGTCTTTAGAAGCCAAAAGGCCTGAGAACAGTCGTAGCACCGTCGGGCGGAGCCGAATCACCTTGCAACCCTCCTGGCTCCACGCTCTGAGAATCTGGAGCAGTCGCTGTTCCAAGAGGAATCGAAAAAGGCCGGGGAAAATGGGAAGGGCTCGGAAGATCTTCTCTAAGAATTCCTGGAGTATCCGCGTCTCTTCCGGTCCTCGGCTTGCGGAAAGCAGGAAACGGCTGCAGGGTTCCGGACCTACAGAGCCTGCGATCCAAGGGTGTCGGTCCAACAGATCGATGAGCCCCTTACGGTGGAGAAACATGTAAGCCAGAAGAGGCGCGAGCGTCCCGGCCTCCGGCTTCATCCAAACGATGAGCTCCTCCAGCACTGGCCCCGGGTCACCGCCCAGTGAGAACAGGACACCGGCCAGTGAATATTGGAATGAGCCGAGGATCGGCAGTCTCTCGCTGGGCATCAAGGCAGCACCCATCATCACTTGCGATACGGCATGAAGCTCGCGCAGCTCTCGGGAGGCCCGCCGTGGATTGGCCAGCTTCCGGATGTTCTCTTCCATTTTAACGACCTCTCCCTCTACCTGGCGCAGGAGCTTCACCTGGAGTGGAAGGCGCAAGCGGGCGATCTCCCGGAGCTCCCGAAGCGGCACACACGGATCGGGCCGACCGAGAAGCCTGAGGCCACGGATCGCCGCAGTCGCCACCACAACCTCTTCCTGGCAGGCCAGATGACGAAGCCGTCCAAGGCAGAAGTCGCGATAGCCAGCATCTTCGCTGGCGACGACTCCCTGCAGGAAGGCTCCGAGCAGATCGTCAGGAGTCGATTCTTCGTGGGTCCACTCTACGAGAATGGGAAGCGAGAGATCGACGGGTCCGATCTGCCCCAGGCGGCCCAGAGCACGGCAGGCACTGGTCCGCAGATAAGGATCGGAGTCCAGAACCAGATCGTGAAGGAGCGGCAGCACTACCGTCGCCAGCCCCCGGCCATTGCCGAGCAGCGTCTGCCAGAGAACCACGGGATAGCGGTCGTTGCGGAACCGGACTAAATCCGGCAAGGGTGCCGGCATCACCAGGACCTCGGCCCTAGCTCGCTCCAGCAACGCTGGCGCGCGACCCGGGAGTGACAGAGGTGTATCTTCTGGGATATGTCGCTCTTTTCGCAGCAGCTCGACGAGCTTCCGCCACATCTGATCGAATGGGAACCAAGGAACGCCGATCGTCGGCGAGGTGGCCGAGCCAAGCACGATCGCGAGAACGGCAGCCTGTCCTTCCAAATCGCTGGCTAGATCGGTCAACAACCACTGCGAGAGGTCGTCCATGCGGCCAAGGGCCTGCTGGACAGTGAGCTTCTTGTCCGCGACATCGGCCAGATATTCACGGGCAAAGCGGGAGATCTTCGGCACAGTTGCCAGCCTTCCGGCGAGATCCTCCCCCTCCTCTTGCAGGAAGGTTGTCACCTTCTCCCTCAGGTCGGTTGTAAGCGGAAGAAGACCCGCGAAACGCTGCAGAGCCCGCAGGAGGACTTCCGGCGGAGGCGTCGCCACCCGCACCAGGATTCCGAGCCCATTGAGGCGCGTCTCATATGGCTCCAGTGTGTGTGAGGCCGCCGTCAGGATAATCACGGAATGGTTTTTTCTCAAACGCTCTGCCACGGTGGTCAGGAGGATCGGATCCAGGGTCTTCAGGAAGCGAGCCAGTTCAGGATTTTCCCCGGCCAATGCGTCCTCAAAAACCACTGCTTGGTGACGGAAGGAAGCGGAGCTGGCGATCGTCTCAAAATCGACGCGCACGGCGGAATCGAGACCTTGGCAGACGAGGGCTCCCTTCAGTCGAAATCTTTCGCGCAGGTGGGAGGCAATCAGCAGCGCAGTGCTCCCCTTGCCGCTCTCCGGCTCGCCACATAGGATCAGGACTCGCTTTTCCTCTACCGACTGGCTGAAAGCTTTCACCTCTTCGGCTTCGAAGACGAGATCTTCCTCACAACGGTCGAGTTCCTCCGAAGTCCGGGCACGGAAGTGCTTGACCGAGAGTGTCACCGCCAAAGCCGCGGATGGATCGGCAGTGATCGTCAGTTTCTCAATATTCTCAATGATCGTCGAAGCGACCTTAAGAGTCTCCGCTGAAATGTGCTCACTATTAATTTCGACTGAAGCGTTGGACCGGACATCGTCGTCGTCGCGCTCGTCGCTTCCGAAGCTGGATTTCTCGTCCCCTTCTTCATCTCCTGCGGGAGGTTCAGACAGCGTTCCGTCGTCGTCTTCCATCGCGTCTCCTATGCTAATTCCTGCTGAATAGCATCGACGTCCATGATTCGCTTCAGAAATTCGAGAGGTTCATCATCTAAGGCTGCCTCCAGGAAATCAAGGCGTTCTTCAAGCTCCCCCCGTACGGCCGCCAGAAACTCCCCGTCCGCCTTCTGGCCCTGGGCCGCCTCGGCCAGGAGATGCAATGCGATCGAAAGAAGTTGCCGCTTGTCTGCCGGGTTGTGGTCCAGAGCCCTCAGGTGCTGGAAAAGTTCCATCACCAGCCGCTCCAATGGATCACTGGCGCGGGGTGATGCTCCAAGAAATCTGCCGTCCGGAGACACTTGCGAAATAGGAATGCTACCAGGCATGGCTAAAGGGCCTTGACCGCCAGAGAGAGCCATAAAGCTTCCTTGGAGACACTGGATCTCTGCCAGAGCATCGTTAATGGCCGCGAAGGAACGCACGCCGTCCACGGCCTGCGAAAGCCCCCTGACCCCCTGCTTGGCGATCTTGTCGAGCACCATTCTCAGGCGCCCGAGGCCTCGTAGGGCATTGCTTCCCTCGACTGCGAGCCGGGCGCGCTCGTGTTTCATTCGGTCCAACTCCAGGGTCACCGCATGCTGAATGCTCGCGACGGTAAGCTGAGTGTCTGCGTTCTCTCTCGTCTTCACTATGTCAGGCTGAATATCGCCCTCCGCCAGACTCCGCGAGACATCGATATGCCGGAGATCCAGCCCTAAGTTTTTTGCGTACAGCCGTAGAACATCAAAATTTTTTCTTTTTTCTCCAAGACCTTCGGTACCCTCCGCATCCAGCAGATGCAACCCAAACTCCTGGCTTTCAGTCTTCATCAGCATCCAGGAAAGATGCCGGGCCGTGCTGCTCAATACTCTTGCGATCTCGTCCTCGAGGAGTTGCAGGGGATCGTCATCGAGCTTCAGCGCTAGGTCTTCCGGCTTCGCAACGCAGAAGTGGAGATCGAAGTGCAGTGTAAAGGTCCATGCTTGGCCCACCGCCTGGTATTTGCGGCAGAACGAATGGCGGAGTTGGCTGTCCGATGATACCGCATAGGCCTGATAGGCCTGGGCAGATTCGAACAACGAAAGCTTGAGGACCTCTCCAGGCTTCAAGGCTCGATGGAAGAGCCACCCTCCTCCGGACCGCTTGAAGATCACCAGATGGTGCCTCGGATCGGGACCAATGCCCTCGATCTTCCAGGCAACTCTCCTGGCTTCAGTCAACATCGGATCCATAAGAATCCTCCTTTGCGTCCTGTAACGAAGCGCCTCCTAACCACTGCAACAAAACGTTCCGCACTGAAGTCGCTTGCCGATCGATCTCGTCCAGGTTCTGGATCAACGGACCGAGTGATCCTCCTGGTGTCTTCGCCGCCCTCTTCTTTCGATCCTTCACCGCGAGATCGGCTTCCAGATCCTCTGCGAGCCTTTCCGCCAGATGGATATAGCCCGCGAGCATCAGCTCTCTCAGCCGACCGGTCGCTTCCTCGCCGCCCTGGATCTCCAACTCCGCGAGCAGCAGCACCAAGCCAGGGTTCGGTTCCTTGCGGTTGACCGCTTTCAGCCGGGCGGTCTGATCCCGCAGAAGATGGACTACGAATCTTGCCTTGCGAGCTTCTCTCTGGTCGAGAAGCTGCCGCGCGAGATCCCGCAGCCGCCGGAGGATACGGATGCTGGCTAGAGCAAGCAGAGGCGAGTCCAGCAGATCCTCCAACTTTCCGATCGCTTCGGCAGCTCGCTTCAGATCCGCCCCAATCTCGGCGAAACGGCGGAGCTCGGCGAGCTCTGTTCCGGCTTTCCGGATTTCCTGAAGCGCCGAGTCGAATCGTTGCTCGGCCAAGTATTGCAAGGCGAGATCTGTAGCTGAATCGAATTGTCTCAGGCTCTCCGGGGCCGAACGCCGCAGTTCGTCGACCTCGGCGTTCAAGGCTTGCCGTTGCTCGACCAGACGATGGAACTGCCGGTCCAGGACATCTCGAATCCGCCAATCGGAACAGGCGTGATCCCGATACCTGCGCAGAAGCCACGCGGTGTCGCGAATCATGATCGTCCACTGCCACGTGAAGCTGCTGAACCGGACCGGGTTCCAGAGAAGAAAAGGCGGATCTCAATCCGCCGGTTGAGCTTCCGACCGGCCGGATTCTTATTGTCTGCCACGGGGCGGTTCGAGGAGTAACCGTTGGCCGAAAGGACTGGGGCAAACCTAGAATCCACACCGCTGAGGAACTCCACCACGCTGAGCGCTCTTGCCGTCGACAGCTCCCAATTGTTGGTGGGATAGATCGGGCTATCGAGAGGTACGTCGTCGGTGTGTCCCTCGACCTGAATCTGTTCATAGCCGCTCCCGCCGGCCCGGGCGAACACCTGCGCGCATCGGCGTAGCAACTGCTGACCTGCCGGCTGCAGGTGGTGCTCTCCATTTTGGAAGAGGACGCCGTCGCTGAACCGAATCTGGATGAAGTTGAGATGCGGCTCGACCCGGATTTCCTGGCTCGCGACCTCCGCCCAGAATTCGCCCTGAAACTCCTGCACGAAGCGCCCTTGCCGTCCGCGCGTCAGCGCGGCCTCCATGTCGTCGTTGCCAAAAACTAGTTGCAGCGTGGTGACGAGCATAAAAACCATGAGCGTGGACGTGATCAGGTCGAGCATGGCTGGCCACGGCACGGGTATGTCCCGCTTTTTCAAAGCTCCACGGTGGAAGTGGAACAGTTCCATGATTCGGCCTCTTCAGCTCTTGAAGAAGAAGATTGTCAGCGCAAGAATCGCTAAGCCTACCACCAAGGCGGTCGTCAGCGTCATCCGCGACTTCGCGGGAGGCGTCAACCCCGGCATGGGAGCAACGCTCGAGAAAAGTGACGCCAAGCGGTCCGTCAGGCGGCGTTGCCCGGTCTCGATGGCGGTGACGATCCTCGGTAGTTGCTCCGTGACCGATAGGACCAACTTGTTGGTCTGCGTTACTCGATCGAGAACTCCTTCAAGATTCCGGGACGCCTCGCTTCGCGTGATCTTACGGATCTCTTCTACAATATCTACGAAGGCGAGCTGCGCTCCCGTCAAGTCTTTAAGAGAGTCTTGGTTCTGCCGATAGATTTCCTCAAGTCGAGTAAAGGAGTTCTCGAGTTGCAGGGAGACCCTATCGAGAAGGCTCTCGTCCTCTACCGCGGGCACTGCCGCAGGCAGCAACTCCTCAGTCGTAAAGCGTTCCAGAGTCTCGAAGAACAGTGCCTGCGTGGTGCGGAGCCGGAAGTTGAGGAGGGATGCCAAGATAGCGCAGACGATTCCGACCAAAGAGCAGGAGAAGGCCGTCTTTATCCCTCCCAGGACCCGCGAGATGTTCTCCACCGACCGTGTCCAGGAGTTGACGGTAATAATTCCAGAACTCTCAGGCAGAACGAACTGGACCTGTTGGACCATGATCGCCAAACCGATGAAAGTTCCCAGCAAGCCGAGCATGATCGCCAATCCCCCCACCGCTCCCGGGACCGCCATTCCAGGCCGCGCCTCATCTCTGGCAAGACTCAATTGCTGCAGGGCGTTGGGGCTGACCTTCACTTGGCGGGTGCGGAGCTTTTCGATGGCTTCCAGCCTCTCGGCAATCAGGCTTTCAGGATCCAGGCCCTTCCGGAGCGATGCAAGGTCGGCAGGCGACACATGACGCGCCTCGAGTCGCTCGGGCTCCCCAACCCCCGGGGCTCCCTTCGGCTCGGCTCCTTCTCCTAAGGGCGCGGGTTTGGGGGCTGTGGCCTGCCGGAGCTTTTGCATCAACAAGGAGAGATTGGCCCCCTCCTTCCGATAGCGCCGGAGGTGCCGTGATCCGGCCCGGACCGCCCAGAGAAGGAGGCAACCGATAATCAGGACGATGCTCCTTCCGGGCAGCGAGTTGTCGGCCCAGATGCTATGCCAGAGAGCTTGAAACATCAGGTTATCCTCCTCAGGGATTCGGCCTTCTAATCCGGATTGCAGCAATGGAAAGCGTTTCTTCGGCCCTGAGCGTTTTGCTGTCCAAAGAGGCTTTAGTGGATTGGTCTGGAACCTTATCGTTCGGATCCTCGAGATCTAAGGCGTTCACCACAATGTTTTTGGCGTAAATGTCCTCCGCTTTGGCTCTGACCTCGTGCATTGGCGTCGTCCCGCGGTCAGCCTCTTGGACTTGTTTCTCAGTTAGGGCGCTAAGGAGCCGCTTTTCGGCGCCCCGCAAGAACAGCACTGGAGCCGCCCAGTCCGCCGGCCGGGAGGTTGTCAGGTAGACTGCCAGCCGCGCCTCGGCCACGGCCGTCTCAAGGTGGTCGCCTTCTGCGAGCCTTTCGTAGAGGACCTCGCTGAACTTCAGGGCAGCTTCGTCGCTGATCGAGAATTGCATTCCGATGACCGCCGGTTGGCCCCCGCGGACCAAGGCCGCCGCGACACCTGCGAGTGGATCGGCTTCATCGGCCTCCGGAACGGCCGCTGTGCGACATGCATTAAGAATGACTAGCCGCGCGGTTGGAGTTGCTTGAACGAGTTGGGACATCTCCTGCCCGGTCACTCGACATGGATGTCCTTCCGGCGTCACGAAGACGAGGCTCCCGTCTTCCTCCTCTACCAGACCGTGCCCCATGAAATGGATGATCTGGTAGTCGCCCCGGGCGAGCTTCCGTCGCAGCCCCTCCGGGGAAGCATCCTTGAACACCTCGACCTCGATTTGCTTTCTCCGCCCACTGGATGCCGCGATCTTCTCCTGCTCTCCCGCCAGATCGAGCTTCGAGACACCCGAGGGGTTTGCCGCAGCGACGAGAACTCGAATCGGAGTGTGAAACGGTGTTCTCTCAGCAGGTCGGGGGAGGTCGAGATGGCGTATCAGAGGATTGAGCGGGTTCAGGCATGGGAAGCCTCCAGACCTGTCGTCGTACATTAGCTCCCAAGGAACTCTGGACAACCAAGCAAGCAACGGATTCCTGGGCCGGAGATGGAGGCTTATACGGAGGCCAAGACCTGCTTTAGTCGCTGAGTTCCATTGTGAGGAGTAGAGTTCTCCTACCTCCCCAGGAAAGAGGATCTTGAAAAGCACCCGTCCGAACGCCACGGTGTTTGAAGGAACTTCAGTCCCAACAGGCCCGTCGAGTTCACGAAAGTCGGTCAGCGAGGAAGCAGCCGATGAGGCTAGCCGCGTCAGGAGGCCGCTCAGATCCTTCGACCCAAAGGGAAGCTCTGTAGGGCTTTCCGCTTCGGTGTCCGGCGTGAATGCGCGCACAAGGTACCGAGCTTCCCCAGCATGCTCGATGCCCAGAGAGAAATCGGCATATGACATGGCGGCCATCCCACCCTCCTCCTTAGAGGCCCCAACGAGACTTACCTGAGCGCGGGGCTCACCCATTCAGACACTCTGGCTGATGGGTTGTTTAGACCAAGACGCCTCGGCAGGGCGAAGGGATCGCCAAAACTCCTTCACCGCGATAGGCTTAAGGGCCTTGAAACGTCTCCACGCCACCGGCTTCCAAAGCTCGGAGGGAATTGCCATGAGTGATTGGGAAACCCTGGGCGCGGTCGATCCTTGCGAGCTGACCGACGCCCGTTTGCAGCTTCACTGGGCGGCGCAGGCGGCGGCGGGCGTGGGCAAGCTGTTGCTGCCGCACCAGGCGGACTATGGAGAGCAAAGCTTCCAGTGGCTGGCCGGGCACCGGGTCCTGGCGCAGGGAGCCGTGGAGGGGCGCTTCCGCTCCGCCGTGCGGCCGTCCCCTGCGGCGTTGGTCCTCTTGGACGGGGACGGCGCCGCCCTGGCCGAGCTGCCTCTGGAGGGCCGCACCGTCGACGAGGCCTACGCGTGGATCAAGGCGGAGGTGGAGCGCCTCGCGGGGCGTCCTTTGGAGAAGCCCCTGGAGCGGCCAGGGAAGGACTTCCCCGCCCATCCGGTGGGGAACGGAGCGGTGTTCAGCACGGCCGGCCCCGGATTCGCCGAGCTCGGCCGCTACTACGCGGACGCGGACCGCGTGCTGCGGGCCGTGGCCGAACGCAATCCGGGAGCTTCGCCGGTGCGTTGCTGGCCCCACCATTTCGACATCGCCACCCTGATCCTGCTGGATATTTCAGATCAAGCGGGAGAGGACGCGGAGACGGCCCGTTCGATCGGCGTAGGTTTCTCGCCGGGCGACGGTGGCATCCCGGAGCCCTATCTCTACGTGCTCCCCGGCCGGCGCCGAAGGCCGATGCCTTGCCGGAGCTCGCGGGTGGCCGCTGGCAGACCGAGGGTTGGGTGGGAGCCGTGCTCGAAGCCTCGGATTTCGCGGGCGCGGGATCGAACGGCTCCCAGGCACGGCGGGTGGAGGCGTTCCTGGACTCGGCCGTGGCGGGTTGCCGCCGGCTGCTCGACGGAGGGATGGGGAAATGAGCGAAGCGCGGTGGTATGACTTGGGGCCGGTCGCGGATCTCGCCCGGCGTCCCCTGCAACAGATCACGGTGGGGCGGACGAAGATCGCCCTCACCTTCAAGGACGGCCGGTTCGGGGCCATCTCCGGGGCCTGCAACCACGTGGGCGGCCCCCTGGGCGAGGGCAAGCTCGACGGTGACTACGTGGTCTGCCCGTGGCACCACTGGAAGTTCCACTGCCGCACGGGCGAGGGGGAGCCCGGTTTCGAGGAAGACCGGGTGCCGAGCTACGAGGTGAGGGAGCGGGACGGCCGGCTGTACGTCAACCTCGCTCCGGCCACGAAGCGCAACAAGAAGCCTCACGCGCCCCATCCTCTGGACCGGCCCATCGTGCGGGCGCCCGGGCCGGTGCGGGTGCTGGGGCTCTCCACCACGGTGATGGACCCGGCCCATCCCCGCTACTCCACCTCCGAGGCCCTGCTGGAGACGGCGCTCTCCGCGGCCCGCGAGCGCGGTGCCGAGACGCAGCTGCATCCGCCTCTCCCAGCTCAAGTTCCGCCCGTGCGAGGGGTACTACTCGAAGAGCGCCCACGCCTGCACCTGGCCGTGCTCCATCACCCAGATGGACCCCACGGACGAGCTCGACGGGGTCTACGAGGGGATCGTCCACTGGGCGGACGCCATCCTGGTGGCCACCCCCATCCGCTGGGGCTCGGCGAGCTCGCTCTACTACAAGATGGTGGAGCGGATGAACTGCGTCCAGAACCAGGTCACCCTGCGAAACCGCATCCTGCTGCGCAACAAGGCGGCGGCGTTCATCATCACCGGCGGCCAGGACAACGTGCAGGCGGTCGCGGGCCAGATGCTGGGCTTCTTCGCCGAGGTGGGCTGCGTCTTCCCCCAGTTCCCCTACATCGCCCACTCCCGCGGCTGGACGGCGGAGGACATGGAGAAGAACGTCGCCTTCGTGCAGCAGAGCCAGGCCCTCCATGAAGCGGCGCGGGAAGCTCGCCGGACGGGCGATCGACATGGCGCAGATCCTCCTCACCACTCCCTACGAGCCGGAGCACATCGCCCGGGCCGGCCGCAAGGGGTGCCAGGGGACGGCACCTGAGTCGCCGGCCATGGCAGCGGCGGGGGTGGAGGGGTAGGGGAACACGGACGAGCACGGACGAACAGGGACGAAACACGGACGCGGCGGGATGGGGTGAGGGCTCTGCTACACTCCCCGCCCCATGGGGAAAGCCTCCCGCCAGACTGCTCCCCCGCCGGCCGTGCCGGCGCGGGTGGGCCGATCGCTGCTGCTGGGGACGGTTTTCTTCACCAATCTCCTGTCGCTCTCCTGCCAGGTGCTCTGGCTGCGCAAGGTCTCGTACCTCTTCGGCTCGACGGCGTTCGTGTTCAGCGCCGTGCTCTCCGTCTTCCTCCTCGGGCTCGCCGTGGGCGCCCTGTGGGGGGGACGGGTGGCGGACCGCAGCGAACGGCCCTGGCGGCTCTTGGGTTGGCTGGAGATCTTCCTCGGCGCCTGGGTGGTGGCGAGCCTCCCTATCTTCGAGCTGGGGCGCAGGCTCTTCCTCGCCGTCTCGCCTTCCGACCTCTCTCCCCTGCCGGCGGCGCTGGCGAAATTCGTCGTCGTGCTGATCTGCATGATCGCTCCGACGCTCGCCATCGGCGCCGTGTTCCCCCTCGCCGTGCGCCTCGCCGCCCGCGAGCCTGGGCGCATGGGACAGGACCTCTCGCTGGTCTATGGGCTCGACACCCTGGGCGCAGCTCTCGGCTCGCTCTTTGCCGGATTCTTCCTGGTGCCCCAGTGCGGGCTCTCGGCATCGACCTGGATCCTGGGGATCGGCGCCATCGACCTCGGGGTGTTCATCCTCCTGCGCAAACGGGAGGGACGGGTGATCGTCAGGAAGGAGCGCAAGGGCCGCCGCCGCGAGGTGGTAGCCACGCCTGAGCCCGAGACCCAGGACCCTGCCGTGGCCTCGCCGGCGCGGCTGCGGATCGTGCTCGTCACCTTCTTCCTCTCCGGCGCCGCGGCCCTGCTGCTGGAGACGGGGTGGAACCGCTTCTTCTCGCTGCTCAACGGCACCCACGTCTTCTCCACCAGCACGGTGCTCGCCGGTTTCCTCACCGGCATCGGTCTCGGCAGCCTGCTGATGTCGCGCTTTATCGACCGCATCCGCAATCCCTACGCGGCCGTGGCTTGTCTCTACGCCGTGGTGGCGCTCGCCGGCGTGGCGGTGTTCCGCATGGCGGGGCCGTTCGCCCGGGCCTACTTCCAGATCTTCCAGTGGAGCAACGGCTACAACCCGTTCCAGCTCTCGGTGTGTCTGCTCATCCTCGCGATCGTCTTCCTGGCGACACTGGCCATGGGGGCCAACTTCCCTCTGGTGACCCGCATCGCCACCCGCAGCGGCGCCGAGCGGGGGGCCGGAGCCGGGCGGGCGTTCTTCGTCAATACCCTGGGAGCGGTGGTGGGCGCCTTCCTCGCCGAGCTCTTCGTGCTGCCGGCTTGGGGCTTCGCCGGGCTGATGGCGGTGACGCTGGCGATCTATGCCCTGGGCGCGGCCGTCTTCCTCGCCTTGTCGCCCGGGCCCCGGCGCTGGGTGCCGGCGGCGGCGGTCGCGGTGCTGCTGGCCGGCGCGGTCGTGCTCTCTCCCGCCGTTCTCCCCTTCAGGGCTCCGTTCCATGCCCTCTACTACCACGGCCTGCGTGTTGGCAACTGGCGGGATTACGTGGCCGAGATCAAGTCCATGCAGGTGGTGGACGAGAAGCAGGGTTTCTATGGCCAGGTGGCCGTGGCCCGGCTGGGGCCGGACCTCTTGCTCAAGCACAACGGCAAGACGGATGCCAGCACGGCGGTGCGGGACAACCGGACCCAGCTCCTGCTCGGCCACCTGCCGCTGCTCTTCCATCCCGCCCCCCAACGGGTGCTCACCATCGGCCTCGGCGGCGGCTTCACCCTACGGGCCGTGGTCCACCACCCCGAACCGCGGGAGATCACGGTGGTGGAGATCGATCCGCGAGTGGTGGAGGCGGCGCGCACCCACTTCGCCCCCTTCAACGACCGCGCGCTGGACGATCCCCGCGTGCGGGTGGTGACCAACGACGGCCGCAACTTCATGGACGCCGGAGGAGAGCGCTTCGACGTCATCACCTCGGAGCCGCCCAACATCTGGGTGTCGGGTGTCTCGGGCCTGTTCACCGAGGAGTTCTATCGCTCGGCGGCGAGCCGGCTTGAGAAGAACGGCATCCTCTGCCAGTGGGTGCCGCTCTACGAGATGAAGAGGAACGACTTCCGGACGATGATCCACACCATCCACACCGTGTTCCCCAACGTCACCTTCTGGCAGGTGGGCACGGACGTGATCGTCCTCGCCTCGCCGGAGCCCTTCCAGATCGAGCTGGAGCCGGTGGTGGCGCGACTGCGCAGCCCGGCTCTCGCCCGCGACTTCTCCGCCGTAGGCCTGACCATGCGCGGGGTCGTCGAGCTGATGAACTCCCCCGCAGTACGGCCCGACCAGGTGGACGCCTACCTCGGCCAGGTCAACTCCCTGAACCGGGACGACCGGCCGATCCTGGAGTTCAACACGGCGCGGAACCTGTTCGACGTGGCGAAGGATCAGGCGAGGGAGCGGGCCAAGGCCCAGAAGTAGGGCCCCGGCCTCACCTCAAATCTACTGCTGCTCGGGCTTGCGTGCCTCGCGCTGCGCCCTTTCGGAGTCCAGCTCCAGCCGCTTGGCGGCTTCGATCAGGGCGGGACGCTCGAAGGAGGTGCTCCGCATCTGCTGCACGCGGTAGGGTCGGGTGACGTAGGCGTCGGTCACCAGGTCGTTCAGAGCGTTGGGCATGCGGTTGGTGGTGGCGAGGGCGAGGGTGCCTAGCTTGTAGGGACCGGCGGCGGCGCGGTCGTGGAACATCAGGCCGTAGAAGGGGAGCTCGATCCAGCGCCGGCCGGGCTCGAGCTGGGCCGCGGCCTGGGCCGTGCCGAGCGGCTCGCCGGATTTCGTGTAGAGGGTGCCCGCAAGATGGAAGCGGCCCGCCTCGGTGACCTCGACCTCGGCCGCGATCACCAGGTCGCCGTCGCGCACGAAGTCGCGATAACGGCCCGTCAGATGCGCCGCGGGATCGCTGTAGAGGAAGCCGCCGGCCGCCTCCCGCAGGTCGCCGTTGGCGAGGCGCGCCTTGACGCGCACGAGATAGCTCGCGGCCAGAGCGCCGCCCAGTCCCTCGGGGGACAGACGGGCCGACCACAGGCCGTGGCCATCGTCGCGATAGGCGATCTCGGTCAGGATCGAGCCCGACTCGTCCACGATCTCGCCCGTGACCGCGGCCACGCCGGCCATGCCGGCTCCGCCGGTCAAAGCCTTGCCCTGGGTCTCCATGGTGGCGAAGAGATCCACCGGCTGGCCCTTCTCGAAGCTCACCTTGGCCGCCCACACGGAGAGGGTGGGCTCGGCGGAGTCCGGCCCCCGGCGGGAGACGCGGTTGACCTGCCGCTTGGCGCGGATGGGATCTCCCTCCCCCCGCTTCAAGACGCGTGAGCTCTCGGGGTAGCGTGCCTGCTCCAGATACTCCTTGGCCGTCTCGCGGGCGAGTTGGCCCGCCTCCTGGGCCGCCAGAGATCCGGCGGCCGCCACGATCGTCATCATCATGATTCCCAACGTCTTCTTGGCAGTCATGGCCGGCATCTCCTAATAAAGGGTGCTGATGAAACGGGCAGTGGTCATCGAGCTCTGCACCACGGTGTTGGGCGCGCAGGGCACGCCGCTGCAGGTCCAGATGCCGTCCGGAATGGCGCGGCGGGTGTCGGAGTCGCTGTCGTCGCGCTCGTCGCTGTGGTTCTCGTGCGCGGCGTCGAGGTTGCGGAAGCCGGAGGCCTCCTGTTTGCTGGCGTTGTTGCAGACGTTCGTGTTGTCGAAGCTCGCCGTGGCCGAGCCGTTGCAGGCGAAGATCGAGGCATATTGCACGACGCCGTCGTCCTCGCCGTTCAGGCAGGCGCTCGCGCCGAAGATCGCCTCGTAGCCGCCCGTGAGGTAGATCGTCTTGGCCGGCGGATTGGCGAACGTCCGCACCTGCACGTCGTCCGAGCTACGCAGCCAGAAGGTGGCATCGTCGCAGCTCTGGATGAAGATGGCGATGAAGCTGCACAGCGGGTTCGATTGCAGACACACGGCGTCCGCTCCCTGCGAGCCGCGATGGGCGCCGCCGGCGGTGATCACCAGGCTGACGCGCTGCGCCACCACGTCGTAGGGGCCGTTGAAGTTGAAGTTGGGATCGGACGCATCGTTGTTGCCCAGGATGTAGTCCATCACCGTGCCGCCCATGCTGTGGGCGACCACCCAGAAGGTGCCGCCCTGGGCGAAGGTCTTGGTGCAGCGATGGCCGCCGCCGTCCGCGCCGCCATTGGTGGCGTTGACGATCTCGTTGGCCACCTCGCCGGCCGACTGCGACTCCCAGTAGGGACGGGTGCCGTTGTAGCCCACGACGTAGTAGGGAGTGGCGAAATTCTTGGTGGCGGTCTTCACGAAGTCGTGGCTGCCGTTGACCCAATAGTTGCGGGCCGCGGTGTAGCTGGTGAAAGTGTTGGTATCGGTCTGCTTGCCGTGAACGAAGATCAGGCAGGGCTGGGCCCCGGCCTGGCTCGCGACGGCCAGCAAGGCCAGTGCCGCGAGGATGGGGATGGTGAAACGACGGAACCGCATTCGAGCTCCTCCTCCAGTTGAGGGTTATGGGTAGGGGGCTTCCAAGAAGGAGGGTGCGCGACGGGGCTGGAAGCGAGTCGGGACGGCTCGCCTCCCGGCCGCTACTCGAACCGGCCCACGAACAGCCCTCCCCTGGAGGCGGTGCCGTAGAGGATCCCGGGATGGGCCGGGTCGGTCCAGAGCCAGGCCGTCCGTTCCCAGGGCTCCATGGGGGCGTCGACCGATTCGAAGGTGGCGCCGCCGTCGCGGCTGATCTGGAGCGAGTCCGACACGAGGTACAGCGTATTTGGATCGGCCGGATGCACGACCAAGGCCCCCCACAAGGGGGGCAGGTCGCGATTGACGACCTCCCAGTTCCCTCCGCCATCGACACTCCGAAGCAGGGAGCGATATGCAGGTTCATCAACGGCGTAGAGGATGCGGGAGTCGCTCGGCGCCACGGCAAAGCGGATTGGATACTCCAGCGCCAGCAGCGTCCAGGTGGCGCCGCCGTCCCGGGTCCGGAAGACCTCGGTGCGGTGAGGGTGAGTGTCCCCCTCCACCTCGAACTCCGCGTAGGCGGTGCCCGGAGTTTTGGGATCGGCCACGACGGCGACCGGAACCCGGTAGCCATCTTCATAGTCTGGGCTAAGGCAAGGGATCTTCTCTCTCCAGGTCCGCCCGCCGTCGGTGCTCTGCTGGAGACCGCAACCGACGCCGATCAGGTTCTGAGGGCCCAGGAGGGCGAGCCGGCCCTTCGGGGAAGAGAGCCACGTCCAGGTCTCTCCGCTGTCGGCGCTCTTCCACGTCCCCACCCGATCAGTTCCATAGAGGAGGTCGGGATTCGTGAGATCGAAAGCCAGGCCACTCATGCCCTTCCGGCCGTGCGGGCCGACGAACGGCTGCCAGGTCTGGCCGCCGTCGGCGCTCCGGAAGCTGCGACCCTCGTCCTGGAAGAGGTAGAGGGTTCCAGGGCGTAACGGGTGGAACTGCAGGTCCACCATGGCGGCGGCGGTGAGGCCCATCGCGAGGCTGGTCTGCCACCGCGTCCCGGAGGTGTCGCGGCGGGCGACTCCCCAGCTCTGCATCCCGGCAAAGAGAGTCTCCGGCCGCGAGGGTGCGAGAGCCAACGAGAGAACCGGCAGCAGCCGGTTGTCGGACCCGCGAGGCAGGCCGGAGTTGAGGGTGCGCCAGGATCTCCCTCCGTCCGTGCTGGTGGAGACGCCTCCCTCGCCCGCCGCATAGATCGTGTCCGGCGAGCGCGGATCGACGAGCAGGGCCCGCGGGTTGCCGATGGGCAGCCCCTTTGCCGCCACCCGGTGCCAGGTCGCAGCTCCGTCGTCGCTGCGGAAAAGTAGCTTGCTTTCAAAGTCCATCAGAGCGTAGAGCGTCTTCGGCGCGGAGGGGGCGAGAGCGATGACGGCGCCGTAGAAGCTGATGCTGCGGTTGCCTGGCTGCCCCGCGAGCGTCCAGTGCACCCCGCCGTCGTCGCTCCTGGAAAGCGCGGCGTCGCTCAGATAGTAGACGCGTCCGGGATTCGCCGGGTCCGCCAGGATCGACTGGAAGATGTCCCGATCTTCCCGGACGGTCGTCCAGGTCCGGCCGCCGTCCACGCTTCGCAGAAGCTGTGAAATGCTCTGCGCGAGCAGGACTCCTCCCGGCACCACCGCCAGAGATTCGACGTAGAGGATCTCGTCCCCGAGGCGCGGGGAGATGTCGGCCCAGGTCCGGCCCTCGTCGTCGCTGCGCCAGAGGCCGTAGCCACCGGCGTAGATCGTCGAGGGGTGCTCCGGATCGATCGCCATGATGCTCGCCTGGACGAGGGCCTTCCAGGTCGTGCCGCCGTCCACGCTCTTGAAGAGCGAGCCATCCACAGCGTAAAAATCGCTGGCGCCGACCGCGTAGACCACATCCGGATTTCGTGGATCGACCGCCAGGGCCTTGACATTGCCGCCGCCCGGGCCGAAAGGGGTCCAGGCGTTGTTTCCCGGTCCATCCGCCGCCCGCACGGGAACCGCCAACGCCAGGACGAGGAGGATCCCGGTGAGAGGAATCGCGGCCAACTTCCGTGAGCGTGCTCGATTCATGGTGTCTCCTTGCCCGATGAACACTGCAATGAAACTTCCGCGTCTCCCCACCGTAAGGTCTCAACGAGGCTGAAAAGCCTTCAAAGGCGCGTTTTTGTCTTTAGAGGGGGTGGCCGGCTGACGGCGGTCACCCCCTTGTCTACTCTACCAGCCGCAGCTCGAACAGCCCGCCCCAGGGCGGAAACCCGAACAGCACATCGGGATGGGCACGATCAGTGACCAGCCGGACCCCAGGGAACGAAGGATCGAGCACCTCCAGTGTACGCCCGCGGTCGCGACTGCGGAGGATCTTTCGGTACGTGGAGAGGTAGATCGTGTCCGGGTCCCCAGAATCGACGGCGAGGCTGACATAGGCATCGCCGTCGTCAGGCGGCTGCACGGTGACCACCTGCCAGGTCCTCCCTCCGTCCTGGCTGCGCTGGAACGACCCGTAGAGCTCCCAGGCATAGACGATGCGGGAATCCCCCGGCGCGACGGCGAACAGTGTGGTGGTGAAGGCAAGCTGCCACCACGTGGCGCCCTGGTCGTCGCTCGCATAGGCGACCTCCCTGTAGGAGTGGGTATCGCTGCTCCGGCTCACCCGGGCGTAGACCACGCTCGGAGCCTCGGGATTCGCCAGGATCTGGAAGACGGACTGGCCCAGCTCTTCGTTCTCAGGGTCCACACAGGGGATCACCATCGTCCAGGTGTGGCCGTAGTCCCGGGAGCGCTCAAGGCCGCAGGCCGAGGCTGCCAGCACGACGCCGGGACCCGCTGTCGCCACGTGGTAGACCATCCCCAGGAGCCGGGACCAGGTCGTGCCGTCATCCTCCGTCCGCCAGAGCCCACTGAGGGTGGCGGCGTAGAAGCGATCGGCGTCCAGGGGATCGAACGCCAGCTCCTGAAGGCCGGTACGGACGATCTGCTGCGGCAGGAACGACCACGTCCGGCCGCCGTCCGTGCTCTTCAAACCCCGGTCCCCCCGGCTGTTGAGCGAGACGAGCACCTCCTCGGGCCGCAGGGGGTGGAAGGAGAGGGAGCGGACCGTGGCCGCAGCCAGGCCCGTCTGCACGGGGACGGTCCAACTCCCGCCGCCGTCGTCGCTGCGCGCCACGCCTATCTCGGAAAGGCCGGCGAAGACGGTCCGGTGCTGCCGGGGATCGATCGCCAACGAGAGGGCGACCGGCCTTTTCCCGTTCAAGTCCTTGGGCATGCCGCGGTCGAGGAGCCGCCAGATCCGGCCACCGTCGACGCTGCCGAGCAGTCCATCGACTCCGGCCAGGTAGAGTTTCCTGGGCGAGCGGGGATCGACCGCCAGAGCGCTGTGGAACGACAGGTCCGGCTCGTTCTTCACCTTCCACCAGGACCTGCCGCTGTCGAGGCTCCGGTAGACGGAAAACCCCTGCACGGAGCCCGCGATCAGATAGAGCATCTCCGGCGACGACGGGGCGACCGCCACCAGGCCGGAGAAGAGCACGGGCTCGTCGAGCCGCAGCACCTGCGTCCAGCTCAACCCCGCGTCGGAGCTCCGGAAGACCCCCTCGCGATCCGCGACGTAGACCACGGTCGGATGGCGGGGATCAACGGCGATGGAATCGAGGGTCCAGTCGGCACTGAAGGGGGTCGTCCAGGTCTGGCCGCCGTCCGCGCTGCGCCATACGGTGCTCCGGCTGAGGATGAAGACCACAGGCCGTTGCCCCGTGGTCACGGCCAGGGCGCGGACCTCCAGGCTGGAATCGTCCAGCACCGTCTGCCAGCTCCGGCCCGCGTCGCGGCTGCGCAGGATCCGCGCACCGCCGGCGTAGATCGTGTCGGGATGGGAGGGCTCGACCGCCACCGCGGTGATGAAGGGGGGCGAGGAGAGGCCCGTCCACGTCCCGCCGCCGTCGCGGCTGCCGTACACGCCTTGCGACGTAGCCGCATAGACGACCTGGGGATCGCGCGGATCGAGAGCCAGTCCGGTGACGGTGCCGCCCCCCGGACCAAAGGGCTGCCACCGGAGATCGCCCGCCGCCACCGGCCCGGCCAGGAGCGCGGCGCCGAGGAGCGCGGCGAGAACGGGACGCAGGATCACCTTGGGCATGGTTGCCTCCGTGGGGTAGGAAAGATTATAGAAGATCCTCGCGCTATCATCAGCCGCCGCGCCATGCCACCCGCAGACCCCAGCATCGGGTTCGACCGCGTCACCAAGCGCTTCGGCGGCGTCACGGCCGTGGATGGGGTGACGCTGGCGATCCGCCGGGGGGAATTCTTCGCACTGCTCGGCCCCAGCGGCTGCGGCAAGACGACGCTACTGCGGATGATCGCCGGCCTCGAGGAGCCGGACGAGGGGACGGTCCGCATCGGCGGCGTAGACTCGACCCGGGTGCCTCCCCATCGGCGGCCGGTGAACATGGTCTTCCAGCAGTACGCCCTCTTCCCCCACCTCACCGTCGAGCAGAACGTGGCCTTCGGTCTCGCCTACAAGACGCTCTCCCGTTCCGAACGGACGGAACGCGTGGCTGCCACCCTGCGGCTGGTGCGCTTGACCGGCCTCGAACGGCGCCGTCCGGACCAGTTGAGCGGCGGCCAGCGCCAAAGGGTGGCCCTGGCCCGGGCCCTCGTCCTGGAGCCTCAGGTGCTCCTCTTGGACGAGCCGCTCGCCGCTCTGGACCCCAACCTGCGGCGCGAGGTGCAGGGGGAGCTCAAGGGATTGCAGCGCACCCTCGGCATCACCTTCGTCTTCGTCACCCACGACCGCGAGGAGGCCCTGGCCCTCTCCGATCGCATTGCGGTGATGGACCACGGCCGCATCGAGCAGGTGGGGACTCCGATCGAGGTCTTCGAGACCCCCGAGACCGAATTCGTGGCCCGCTTCCTGGGTGCCACGAACGTCTTTACCGGAGAGATCGGGGGCGAGACCGTCCGCTTCGTGGTCCGCCCCGAGAAGCTCGCATTGCGCTCGGCTGCGATGAACGGGGAGGAAGCACTCAAGGTGACGGTGGTGGACCGCGTCTATCACGGGGCGAGCACGGAGTGGGTCGTCGAGGATGGGCGAGGTGAGCGCTTTACGGTCCTGGCCCAGAATGCGGGGGTGGATCTCCCTTTCCCGCCTGGGAGCACTGCTGTCCTGACCTGGGACGCGCGGCATCGGGTGGTGCTGCGGCGTTAGGAGTCCAATTCCCGCACGATCTTCAAAAACTCCTCTACCGGGCCAAGCTGATCCATGGCTTCGATCGCACGTCGCAGATCCAGGTTCACGTACTCATGAATGAGCACGTTACGAAACCCCGGCAGCTTTTCGAGACTCCGGATGACAGAACGCGGGAACTCAGGGAAGGCTGACAGATTCCGCACCGCCACCGTGTAGTCCTCGAAGCGAAGGCCGCGGCGGGCGGAGAGCTCGCTGGCGATGTCGATCACCAACTGGCAGACGGTGAGAAGAGAGAAGAGAACGTCATTGTGCAGCGACAGATCGCGGCGCAGATCCTCAGAGCTCGTCACCCGAGGACGCAGCTCGCGAAGATGATCGAGATGGCGCCGCAGCTCCGCCAGCCGCTCCACGACAGGGCTCACCGCGCCAGCGCCTCCAACCTGAGCTTGCGCAACCGTCTGAGCCAGGGCTCCACATCCGCAGCCCGGATCTGGACGTCCCGCACGTAGGCATGATCGGTCTCCGGATCACCGAGGAACACCCGGATGCCATCGTGGATGATCTTCCGACCTAAAAGAGGCGGAGCGTCGTTCAGGATGACCACGTCGACCTCATTGTGATGAAGAACGGCGATCAGCTCGGAGCCCAACTGGATCCTCATGTCGAAGCGGTCGTTCTCAGTAGGATAGCGCTCCCACTGAAGCAGGATCCCGACGTCGATGTCACTCTCCCTGTGGGCTCGGCCCTCGGCATGGCTGCCGAAGAGGTACACCGAGGCCACCCCGAGATCCAGGTGCTCAACGAAGTAGCTCTTCAGCCTTTCGAAACGGGCTGCGTCCATAGGACACCTCCGGACAACAGTATACGTTCACGGCGCCGCTTGACAGGACGGAAACCGGAGGCTAGGTTCCCGTAGCGCGATGCCCCCCGTCTCCAAGGCCCGCCGGAGCGCCCTCCTCCTCCCCACCTGGCTGGTGCTGGGCATCTTCTTCCTGCTCCCCCTCCTCCTCATGCTCGGCGTCAGCTTCGCCGAGCGGGGACCTACGGCGGATTGCGGCCGATCTCGAACTTGGGAGAGTACCTGCGCTCCGGAGCGTTCCTCGGCAACTACGCCCGCTCGCTCGACTCGGTGTTCCTCAAGATCGGCTGGCGATCGGTGTGGATGGCGGTGGCGACGACGATCCTCTGCATCCTGGTGAGCTTCCCCATCGCCTACTACCTGGCGCTACTGGCGCCGCGGCGGTGGAAGGGGGTTCTCCTGGGATTGGTGGTGGTGCCGTTCTGGACCAGCTTTCTCATCCGCACGTACGCGTGGATGTTCATCCTGCGCACCGAGGGGCTGCTCAATCTGGTGCTGATGGGGAGCGGATTGCTGCACCATCCGGTCGAGCTGCTCTACACGCAGACGGCGGTGATGATCGGTCTCGTCTATGGCGAGCTGCCGTTCATGATCCTCCCCCTCTATGCCTCGCTGGAGAAGCTCGACCGGTCGCTCCTGGAGGCGGCTTCGGACCTTGGGGCCGGTGGCGCCCAGACGTTCCGGCGGGTGACGTTCCCCCTCACGCTGCCGGGGCTGGCGGCGGGGATCGTCATGGTCTTCATCCCCAGCCTCGGGCAGTTCGTGGTCTCGGATCTCCTGGGCGGCGCCCGCAGCATGCTGCTGGGCAATCTGATCCAGAACCAGTTCGCCGTGGCCCGCAACAAGCCGTTCGGCGCAGCCCTGGCCTTCGAGCTCACGGCGGCCGTGCTCCTCCTGCTCCTCGGCTACGCCGCCCTCGCCCGCCGCCGGGGCGAGGAGGAGCTGCTGTGACCGGCCGCAGTGGCCGCGGGGTCCGGCGCCTGCTCGCGGCGCACACGGCGCTGGTCTATCTCTTTCTCTACGTGCCCATCGCCATCCTGGTGGTCTTCTCCTTCAACGCCGCCCGCCAGACGGCGTTCTGGGAGGGATTCACCCTCGACTGGTACCGCCGGCTGCTCGACAACGACCTCCTCCTGCGCGCGGTGCGCAACAGCCTGGTGGTGGCGGGGATCACCACCGCGGTCTCCGTCGTCCTCGGCACGCCCGCGGCCCTCGCTCTTGGCCGTCGCTTCGCGGCTCGCGGGGCCAGGGAGCCACCCGGAGTCCTGCTCTATCTGCCGGTGATCATCCCCGAGGTGGTGCTGGGCGCGGCGCTGGTGACCTTCTTCGGCGTCGTGGAGCTGCGGCTGTCGCTGTGGACGGTGGTGATCGCCCACGTGGTCTTCAGCGTCTCCTACGTGGCCCTGGTGGTGCGGGCGCGCCTCTCGGGGCTCGATCCGGCCCTCGAAGAGGCGGCGCGGGACCTGGGCGCGGGACCCTTCGAGACCTTCCGCCGGGTCACCCTGCCGCTCGCCCTGCCGGGGATCGTGGCGAGCGCTCTCCTCGTCTTCACCCTCTCGATCGACGACTACGTCATCACCTCGTTCGTGGCCGGCGTGGGCTCGACGACGCTGCCGCTCCACATCTACTCCATGCTCAAGGTCGGGGTCACCCCCGAGATCAACGCCGTCTCCACCCTGCTAATGGGCGTGACGATCCTCCTCATCGTCGTGGCCCACCGGCTGCTCCAGGGTCCCTCCGGGAAGGAAGACCGATGAAGATGAAGAAGATCGGGATCGCCGCCATCTATCTCCTGGCCGTTCTGACTGCCCTCGCCGGCTGCCGCAAGCCGGACGCCAAGGTCGTCAACGTCTACATCTGGACGAACTACCTGCCGCAGGAGGTGGTGACGGAATTCGAGCGGCGCACGGGCATTCACGCCAACGTGGACACCTACGACTCGAACGAGGCCGTGCTGGAGAAGCTCCAGTCCGGCGTCGCCGACTACGACGTGGTGGTGCCTTCGGACTACATGCTGAAGATCCTCGCGCCCCAGGGGCTCGTCCAGCCGCTCGACCACGCCCGCCTCCCCCATCTGAAGAATCTCGATCCCCGATTCCTCGACCAGAAGTACGATCCCGGAAACGGCCACTCCATTCCTTACCTCTGGGGCACCACGGGGATCGGCTACGACAAGACGAAGATCCAGGAACCGGTCGAGAGTTGGGCCGTGCTCTTCGATCCGCGCCACGCGGGGCGCATCCTGATGCTGGACGACGTGCGGGAGGCCTTCGGCGCGGCGCTCAAGCTGATGGGGCGGTCGATCAACGAGAAGGACCCGGCGATCCTGCGCCAGGCCGCCGAGAAGCTCGAGCAGCAGAAACGGCTGGTGAGGACCTACAACAGCTCGGACTTCGCCAATCTCCTGGCCGCCGGGGACGTGGACGTGGCTCAAGGCTGGAACGGCGAGATGGCCGAAGCCGTGGCCAATTCCAAGGGCCGCCTGGCCTACGTGGTACCCAAGGAAGGGGGCACCCTGTGGATCGACAACCTCGCCATCCCCAAGGGCGCCAGGAACGTCGACGCCGCCTACGCCTTCCTCGACTTCGTGATGGAGCCCGAGATCGCGGCGAAGATCGTCAACCACGTCCACTACGCCGGCGCCAACCGCGCCGCCCTGCCGCTGATCGACGCCAAGGTCAAGAACGACCCTTCGATCTACCCGCCCCAGGAGGTCCTCGACCGCTGCGAGCTGATCGAGGACCTCGGGGAGACGACGCAGTTGCTGGATCGGCTGTGGACGGAGGTCAAGGCGCAGTAGGGGGGAGGGAGAAAGGGACATAAAGGACATAAGGGACATAAAGGACTGCAAGGACGGGGAAAACCGATCTCGTTGGTAATCCTCTTTGTCCTGTTGTCCTTTACGTCCTTGCTGTCCTTTATGTCCTTTCTTTTCAGCGCTCCGCCTCACCTCACGGCTGCAGCACCACCTTCACGTCGTCCACCGCCGCCTCGACCAGGCTTGCCGGGGCGGCGTCGACGGCGTCGATGAGGATTCTCACCGTCTGTCCCGCGTAGAAGGAGAGGTCGAACGTGCCCGTGGCCCAGTGGGCGTCGACGTTGAGGGCGCTGCCCTGCTCCTGGAGAAGGGTGGTGGTGAACTTCCTCCCCGCCACCCGGACACGGAAGAAGTCCGCCGGCGAGGAGTCGCTGCCATGGGCAAAGTAATAGGAAAGGGAGAGCGTCAACGTACCGATCGCGGGGAGCGGGATCGGCGGCGACTGGATGGAGGTGGGACCGCCGTCGAGGTCGTTGTCCCCCGCCGCCGCTCCCGCCAGACGACCGGTCACCAGGGCGTTCAGGCCCGAAACGGTGGTGTCGAGCTGCTTGGGACCACCTGAATCGGTGCCCTCCGGATCCCCCTGCTCCCACAGACCGCCGGTGGCCTTGTCGGTGCCTGCGGGATTGACCGTCCAGCCCGAGGGGCTCTCGAAATCGTCAAAGTAGAGGCTCACCGGCTGCGGCTGCGCCGGGCCTCCTTCGACGGCGTTGCCGGTGACCACTAGCGCGAAGGGCTGGGGACCGCTGGGCACGTTGAAGGAGCGCACGATCACCGTGTAGAGGCCGGCCGCCGGGGCCGCCAGCAGCACCTGCTCCAGGGTGTTCCGGCGGTCTGCTGCGCCGCCCGTCGTCGAGACGCCGCCCGAGAAGACATTGCCGCGCCAGACCGTGCCCGTGGGGCCGGTGACGGTCAGATCGAGGTCGTCGTTGATGTTGGGGTTCGCCGCCGGAGTGGAAGGGAAGTCGGTCCACGCCAGGGTGACCTTGA
Organism: Thermoanaerobaculaceae bacterium; assembly: GCA_963712665.1. Lineage (GTDB taxonomy): Bacteria > Acidobacteriota > Thermoanaerobaculia > Multivoradales > UBA5704 > DATARR01. Next base: position 196,836 of record CAVQIV010000008.1, read on the forward strand.
ACGGCTCACCAGCGGTCACCTGAAAGGAGAACGTCCGCGCCTCGTCGACGGTGCCGGTAGAGAAGGGCGCGGCATCGTCCTTCACCCATAGCTTGCGCGTCTGGCCAGCGAAGTACAGGGCGTCCTCGAGCAGCACCCGGCCCCAGCCCTGGCAGTTGGCGGGGATGGCGGTCGTGCCCGTCATATTGATGGCCGAGCTCACCAGGGTCGCCTTGAGCAGAGCCGCCGAGGGGGTGAAGCCGTTCGCGGCCACCCTGCTCCCCGTGGGATACCACCCGTCGGTGAAGTATTGACGGATGAGGGCCGTCAATCCCGCGGCGCCGGGAGTTGCCATGCTGGTGCCCGAGAGAGAAGTGGTGCCGCAGTTGTTGCTGGTGGCGCTGACGTCGTTGCGGGCCGAGACGATGTTCGAGCCGGGCACGGTGACCTCGGGCTTGAAGCGACCGTCGGCCGTGGGGCCGCAACTGCTGAAGGAGGCCATGGAATTGGCGCTGGTGCCGCGCAGGGTGGCGCCCACGGAGACGCCGCTCTTGGCGGTCGAGGGGCTGCCCACCGAGGCGGTGCCGGGCCCGGAGTTGCCGGCGGCGAAGAAGATCAGAAAGTCCTTGTGTCTCCACATGAACTCGTCGACGTCCTGGCTGCCGGCCGAGTAGTTGTTCTGCACCACGGCGTTCTCGTTGTCGCCCCAGGAGTTGGTGTGGATCCGGGCCCCCTGGTCGTAGGCCTGCTGGAAGATGGGATTCAGGTCCACCACCGGGCAGCCGATGCCAGGGAGGTCGCCGCAGTTGTCGGTCCGAAAGCCGCCGTCCTGGATGACCAGCCGGGCGCCGGGGGCCATGCCGTCGGCCGTGTCGTTAAGCAACGGACTGGCGAAGTTGTCTCCCGCCACGGTGCCGGCCACATGGGTGCCGTGGCCTTGGGTATCCCACTCGTTGCCGGCGATGCCGCCGGCGCATTCGGTGGCGGTGAGGAAGTCCACGGCGAGCACCTTGCGCTGGGCGGAATTCATCACGATGCCGCCGTTGCACGGATTGGTCGGGGGAAGCCCGAGAGTGGCATCGCGGAAGTAACACATGTCGGGGTCGATGCCGGTGTCGAGGACCGCCACGATCTGCCCTTCGCCGAAGATCCCCTGGCTGAAGACAGGTGTCGTCTGTCCGCCGTTGAGCCCCGACTGCCCCACCCAGATGGTGGTGTCGTTGCGCAGGGTGCGCCGCCCCTCGAGGCCGATCCAGAAAACTCCGCGGATCGCGGCCAGCCGCTTGCGCAGGGCGACGATCTCGGCGGTCGTGAGCAGCAGGCGGACGCGGGAGAAGAACGAGCCCTGCCCCGCACCCACGATCTGCTTCACCCCCAACTCCTTCATCGACCGGATCACCTGGGAGAGGTCGGCGTCGGGGAAGACCTGGACCATCACCAGCCGGTAGTCCTCCTTGCCGGAGGCCGCCTTCTCTCCAGGCTCCACGGCGGCCACCTCGCGGGAGATCTTGTAGGCGGGGTGGAATGGGCCGGACCAGGAGGCGCCCGCGGCAGCGAGGAGGGAGCCGGTCTTCGCGCCGGCCGGCATCTTCACCAGATAGGCGTAGAACGGCAGATAGGTGTAGACCCGCAGGCTGGCGGCACGCAAGGCCTGTTCCTGATCGGCCGTCACCGGCCCGGGGAACTTGACCAGCACGACATCTCCATCAGGATCGCGCGCATCCAGGGGGTGGGCGCGGAGAGCCTCCGGGAGAGCGGGCTCCGGGAGGCTGGTGTCGATCACCCGCGAGCTCAGGGAGATGACGGTCGCCGCTCGCTCCTCGAGCCGCAGGTCCTGCGCGCCCAGGCGGGGACAGAGGACGACCGCCAACAGCAGAGACAGACTCCAGAGCTTCTCCGATCGCGACATCGCGTCCTCCCAGGACTGGCAGAGACATTCAAAATCTGCCCCTGGATCTTAGCAGGGGTCCGGGAAGGACGACGTCCCTCGAGGAAAGAGGAGTGAAGGCTCACGGCTGCTGCACCACCTTAACGTCATCCACCGCAGCCTCCACCAGACTGGCCGCCGAGGCATCGGCGGTCTCAATAAGGATTCTCACCGTCTGTCCCGCGAAGGCGGTGATGTTCACCGAGCTCGTGGCCCAGACGGCGTTGTCGTTGGCGGTCGAGCCGAGCTCCTGGAGGACAGTGGAGGTGGTAGTTCCCACCACCTTGACGCGGAAGAAATCGGCCGTCGAGGAGTTGGTGGCGTGGGCGAAGTAGTAGGAGAAGGAGAGGGTCAGCGCTCCCGTCGAGGGGAGGGCGATGGCTGGCGACTGGATGGAGGTGGTGCCGCCGTCGACGTCGAAGTCGCCCGCCGCCGTGCCCGCGAGGCGTCCCGTCACCAAGTCGTTCGTCCCCGAGACCGTGGTTGCGAGCTGCTTGGCGCCACCCGAATTCGTGGCCTGCGGCACGCCCCGCTCCCACTGGCCCGTGGTCGCCGTATCCGTACTCGAAGGATTGGTCGTCCACCCCTTGGCGGTCTCGAAGCCGTCGGAGAAGACCGTCACCGGCGGGGGCGGCGGCGTGCCTCCCTCGACGGCGTTGCCGGTGACCACCAGGGCGAAGGGTTGGGGACCGTTCGGCACGTTGAAGGAGCGCGCGGTCACCGTGTAGACGCCAGCCGCCGGGGCCGACAGCAGCACCTGCTCCAGGGTGTTCTTGCGATCGGCCACACCCCCCGTGGCCGAGGCGCCGGCCGAGAAGACGTTGCCGCGCCAGACCGTGCCGGTCGGGCCGGTGACGATCAGATCGAGGTCGTTGTTGAGATTGGTGCTCGCCGCCGGGGTGGAGGGGAAGTCGGTCCACGCCAGGGTCGCCTTGAGGGATTCGCCCGCGGTCACCGAGAAGGTGAAGGTGCGGTCCTCGTTGGTGGAGCCGGTGGCGAAGGGGGTCGCGTTGTCCTTCACCGACAGCTTGCGCGTCTGGCCGGTGAAGTACAGGGCGTTGTCGAGCAGCACCCGGCCCCAGCCCTGGCAGTTGGCGGGGATGGCGGTCGTGCCCGCCATGTTGACGGCCGAGTTGACCAGCGTGGCCTTGAGCAGGGCTGCCGAGGGGGTGAAGCCGTTCGTCGAAACCTTGCGCGCCGGTGGGATACCACCCGTCGGTGTAGTACTGGCGGATGAGAGCGGTCAAGCCTGCGGCGCCCGGGCGTCGCCATGCTGGTGCCGGACATGGTGAGGGTGCCGCAGTTGTTCGTGCGTGATGCTCTTGTCGTTGCCGGCCGAGACGATGCTCGAACCGGGTATGGTGATGTCGGGCTTGATGCGGCCATCGGCCGTCGGGCCGCAACTGCTGAAGGAGGCCATGGAATCGGCGCTCGTGCCGCGCAGGGTGGCGCCCACCGAGACGCCGTTCTTGGCCGTCGACGGGCTGCCGACGGAGCCCGTGCCCGGGCCGGCGTTGCCGGCGGCGAAGAAGATCAGGAAGTCCTTGTGGTTCCACATGAACTCGTCGACGTCCTGGCTGCCGGCCGAGTAGTTGTTCTGCACCGCGGCGTTCTCGTTGTCGCCCCAGGAGTTGGTGTGGAGGCGCGCGCCCTGGGTCGTAGGCCTGCTGGAAGAGCGGGATTCAGGTCGACCACCGGGCAGCCGATGCCGGGCAGGTCGCCGCAGTTGTCGGTGAGGAAGCCGGCGTCCTGGATCACCAGCTTGGCGCCCGGCGCCATGCCGTCCGCCGTGTTGTGGGTCAGCAGGTTGGCGAAGTTGTCGCCGGCCACGGTGCCGGCCACGTGGGTGCCGTGGTCCTGGGTGTCCCACTCGGTGCTGGCGATGCCGCCGGCGCACTCGCTGGCCGTCAGGAAGTCCACGGCGATGCACCTTGCGCTGGGCGGTGTCCACCACGGTGCCGCCGTTGCACGGCGTTGGTGGGAGGCAGGCCCCGGGCCGTGTCGCGGAAGAAGCACATGTCGGGGTCGATGCCGGTGTCGATGATGCCGACCGTCTGCCCCTCGCCGAAGATCCCCTGGCTGAAGATGGGCGTCGTCTGCCCGCCGGAGAGCCCCGACTGCCCGACCCAGACGGTGGTGTCGTTGAGCAAGCGTCTTCCGCCCCTCGAGCTCGATCCAGAAGACGTCGCGGCATGCCGGCCAGGGGCTCGCGCAGGGCAGCGATCTCGGCGGCATTGAGCAGCATCCGGACGCGGGAGAAGAACGGGCTGCGCTTGGCGCCCACGATCCCCCTGGCCCCCAGGTCCTTCATCGACCGCACCACCTCGGAGAGGTCGGCGTCGGGCAGGACCTGGATCATCACCGGCCGGTAGCCCTGGCTGGCTTTGGAATCCGGATTCACCGCGGAGATCTCGGGGGAGATCTTGTAAGCCGGATGGTACGGCCCGCTCCAGGAGGCGCCCAGGGTGGAGAGGAGGGACTTGGTCCGCGCACCGGCCGGCATCTTCACCAGATAGGTGTAATAGGGCAGATAGGTATAGATCTGCAGACTGGCGGCGCGCAGGGCCTTGAACTGGCGGGCTGTGACCGGACCGGGGAACTTGACCAGCACAATGTCTCCGTCGCGATCCTCCTGCGACTCCGCGGGGCGGACACGGAGGGCCTCGGGGAGCACGGGCTGCGGGCGGCTGACGTCGATGACGCGCGATTTGAGCGCGATGGTAGTGGCTGGATTCTGCGCCCGGAGCAGGGGGCAGACAGCGACCAGGGCCAGCAGGGACAGACTCCAGGCCTTCCTCGATCCAGACATCACGGTCCTCCAGAGTTTAAACGACGTTTTCAACGGGAAGCCTCTGAGAACCTACAGTGCCTGATCTCGTCCGAGGTGAGCCCTGTGCTACCCTCCCGCCTGGCTCCGGCCGCTTTGCCATGCGCTCCTCCCTCCGCCTCCTCCTCGTCGCCCTCGCCCTCCTGGCCCTCGTGGGCTGCGATCAGGCGACCAAGGCGCTAGCCCGCGACACGCTGGCCTCCTCGCCTCCCATCTCCCTGCTGGGGGGCGCCGTGCGCTTCCAATACGTGGAGAACCCGGGCGCCTTCCTGAGCCTGGGCGCGGGGCTCTCGCCACAGTGGCGGTTCCTCCTGGGTGTGGTCTTCTCGGGTGCGGCCCTGGCAGCCCTGGCCGTCTTCGCCACGCGCTCGGCGAAGCTCTCCATGGCGCAACGGCTCAGCCTCGGACTGGTGGTGGCCGGCGGCCTCGGCAATCTCGTGGACCGGCTCGTCAACGACGGCCGGGTGGTGGACTTCGTCAGCTTAGGGGTCGGTCCCCTGCGCACCGGGATCTTCAACGTCGCCGACGTGGCCATCACGGCCGGCGTCCTGGTGGCGATGGTGGCGGGGCTGAAGCGGTCCGCGACGCCGGAGCCGGCGGCGCCCGGCGATTCCTGAGGGCTCGTCGCAGACGCACTCGCGGCCTCTCCCATCCCGCTGGCGGTCACTCCCACCGCGGTGGGAGTGACCGCCACCGAGGTGGGAATGATTCCGACCCAGGTGGGAGTGATTCCGACCGAGGTCTGAGCGACTCCAACCAAGGTGGGAACGACTCAGACCGCGGTGGGAGTGGCTGCGACCGCGGTGGGAGTCGCTCAGAAATCCGTCCCCCTGGCCCACGCGTAGCATGCAGTGGAAGGCATGGAAGGAGGAACGAACGACATGAATGGAATCCTCAAGCGGAGCTGGCTGGTCCTCGCCGGGCTCCTGATGGCTTCGACCCCGACCCCCGGGACCACTCAGGCGGCACAGCCTGCCTCAGTGGCCAAGGCCACCTTCGCCGCCGGCTGCTTCTGGTGCGTGGAGGAGGCCTTCGACCACGTCCCCGGCGTGATCTCCACCACCTCGGGCTACACCGGCGGCACGAAGAAGAACCCGACCTATGAAGAGGTCTCGGCCGGCGGCACGGGCCACGCCGAGTCCGTGGAGGTCACCTACGACCCCACCAAGGTCAGCTACGAGAAGCTGCTCGACGCCTTCTGGCACAACGTCGATCCGCTGGTAAAGGATCGCCAGTTCTGCGACGTGGGACACCAGTACCGCTCAGCCATCTTCTACAGAAACGACACGGAGAAGCGCCTGGCCGAAGCCTCGAAAGCCGAGGTGCAGAAGCGCTTCAAGCAGCCCATCCAGACCGAGATCGTGCCCGCCGGCCCCTTCTATCCCGCGGAGGAATACCACCAGGACTTCTACAAGAAGAATCCCCTCCGCTACAAGTTCTATCGCACTGGCTGCGGCCGCGACCGGCGCCTCCAGGAGCTCTGGGGGGCAGGCGGCGAGTAGGTCGAATCAGGCGGGCGGCGGCGTTGGGAACAGCTCGTCCGCGCTCTTCGGAGCGATGACGTAGGGTCCCGGCGGCAGTGTCCGGGGCGTCTCGGTATAGAGGTAGACGCCGAACGGCGGAGGGGCCGGCAAAAACTGCGTGAATTTCAGGATCGTGGTGTCGAGATCGGGTGGCTCGAGAGGCATCTCAAAACCACAAAGGTCGAGTCGCGTTTCGGATTTCAAAGACACCTTGCTCAAATCGAAACCGCGGATCAGTTTGGTAGCCTCGGCGGCCGATAGCACCAAGGCGGCTGTGGACGGTGAAGGCAGCCATCCCTCTACGATCGATTTTCCAGCCCGCTTCAAGATCAGGACGGATCGCGAAGGGCGGTCTGGCATGAAGCGTCTCCAGGCCTGCCAACGATCCCAAGCCAGCCCTTTAGGTTCCTGAGACTTGGCCTTCGAGACTTCAACCAATATCAGATCGATCCAACTGTCGTTGAAACCGAGCGCCAGCAGAGCGGCGACCGCGACCCAGAGAGGATAAGTGGGGGTTGAGATGGTCTCGATCAGCGCAGCGCTCCAGTCCCCCACCGTCATCTCTCGCAGGTCGAGCTTAAAGAGCCTGGCTGCCGGCGACTGTGCCGCCAAAGCCAGCAGGTCGTTCAACTCGGGCTCAGGCTGCCGGGCGCCCTGAAAGAAGAGGTCCAAGCGCCGCAGCCAGGATTCCCAGGAGCCACCGCGAACCCGGATCATCAAGCCCTGGTCGAGTGTCGCCTGGTCTAGCCTGGAGAACGTCTCTCCGAGCCTTGCGCTCCAGTCCTTCAAATCTCCCTTCCAGGACAGGTCGGGGCAGGCCTTCATCAGGGTCGACAAGTCTGGATGATGGCGCATATCCAGAAGCAGATTCTTCAGGGTCTCCGCCACCTCGGAGTCGGTCTTCTCTGAAAACCGGTGAGCGCGCGAGATCACGTCCAGTCCCACCAGGATCCGGCGCCCTCGCGTCTTCATGTCCGAAGCCAACCCCACGACGAGCCCGCAGACGAGGGCGTGTGCAATAGTCTCAGCCCTCCCCTCCAGGAGCCGCATGTACTGCTGAACGCAGCGGATGTCGTTCTGCAACGCGTCGTAGCGCTGCCCCGTGGATGCGAAGTGCTGCAGGTTGGCGATCGCGGCCTGCACGGTCGGCCATGCCGGAGAGGTGGAGATAATCCGCAGATGGCTGGAGAGGGTGGACAGGTCCACCTCGCCGAGCGGATTGGGAGTCAGCGTCGGGCTCATACGGTCAGCTCCGCGAGGGCTTGCGCGAAGTCATTGATGAAGGCGACGGCGGGTTTCCAGTCCGACTCGGGAGGTAGAGGTTCTGCCTCCGGGGCAGGCCCGGCCGGCTTAGCCTCGCCTGGCTCCGTTGGCAACTCCCTGCCGTCAATGTCGTAGAGCCAGCGATAGGCACTGCCATCGGCCTTCATGAAGAGAAGCGGCGGCCCCTTCTCCGGCAGCACGTCGAGCACCGACGCGTCAATCAGATCCTGCCCCTTACGCTTCCGGAGATCATTCCAAACCTGGAAAAAGGTTTCATACCTTGGCCGGACCGCCAAGGTGAATGCAAGATCGCGGACGAACTGGAAAAGAAGCCCGCGGTCCCGTTCCGAAACGGTCTCTTTGACCTTGGGCTTGACCTCCTCTTTCCGGATACTCCAGAACGGGTTCGAGGCGGTATCTTCAGTCCTGGCCTCCTCCTCACGCCCCATCCGCTTCTCCAGGTATTCTCCGAACGCGGCCTCCTGGTCGTCCACCAGGCTCAGCTCTTCTCCTGGCTCCTCCCGCCAGCGGCGTGACAGGTAGTACATGGCGTCATTGACCAGCCGCCCGAACTCCGGCTCCCGGGCAATGCGGTCCGCCAGCTCGGAGTGCTCCAGCATCATGTCAATGGCGAGTTGCATCACCACGGCTACCTTGAAAGCGGAACGATCGCGCAGGGCGACGCCTCCCAGCGCCACAGTGCCGTCGACCCCCCGCAGAGAGGCGAGTCGGCGCTGGAGGTCGAGGGCATGCATCTGCGATTGATGGAGCAGAACGTAGCGTAGGAAGAGCCCGTCCGTCTGGTCCTCGGGATTGAGCGGAGGGGCCTCCGGTTTCTTCTTCAACCCCAACACCTCGTCGAGGTAGGCGTGGAAGTCCTGGGGCTGGAAGACGACGAAGAGCCGGTGCATGAAGTAGGTGTATTCGACGGGATAGGGATGGCTCTCGCCGCGCCGGATCATCTCCTCGTAGTAGCTGCGATCGGTGAGGAAGCAGAAGAACGCGCGCTCGGCGACCAACTTCTTCAGGTAGTGCACCATCCACAGGATGCGCTCCGAAAGGTGCTCGACCTTGTCGAGCTCATCGACCACGAAGACGGGTGCCAGGCCCGCGTCCTGGAGGCGCTCGATCAAGATGGGGAGAGCGCGGTCGAGGGTTGCGACCGTGAAGTCGAAGAGGAACGTCCGCTCACGGGAGACGGATCGATCGCGGGAGCGCGAGCCGGAGATCTTGAACACGGTCGAGGCCCCGAGGGCTCCCAGGATGCCGGCGAGGGTAGCTTCGATCCCCCCGGCACCGGCCAGGGCCACGGCGCCCGTGCCCACCAGACCACCGGTCAAGAGCGACAGGATCGGCCCGAAGAGGTCCTTGCCGGCCTCGGTGGCGAGCGCGGCCTCGGTCTTGGTCTTCGCAGCGTCCTCGGTCGTCTCCTTGGATTGATAGGTTCCTGAGATGCGGCGGAAGGCCTCGCAGGCGCCCGAGATCGCCACCAGCTCACGGAACCCCTGATCCTCTTCGCCCGTACGGAAGAGCACGCCGGGATGGGAGCCGTCGAGAAAACCGCCCCGGCTCCAGATCTCGCGCAGCCGCATGGGGCCGGGGCACTCGTAGAGCTCGACGGCGAGTTGGGCCGCGAGCTCCAGGCCTTCCCGGCGCTGCCGCTCGGTCGCCGCGGTTTCGAGCACCCGGCGGCGGAACGCTCCGGCGACCTCGTGGGCCACGGCCCGGTGGAGGCAGAGGATGGTCTGCTTGAGGACCTCTTCGGAGGCGGGATCGAGGCCCGCGGCCTTCTCCTTCGCCTCGCCATCTCCTTTGGCGGCGGCACTACGGAACAGGCTGGGCCCGTGAATGGGGACGAACAGCGGGCGTCCCCGCGCGCCGCTGCGCTCGCTCTCCTTCCAGGATTCGAGGATGGCGCTGTTGACGAGCGTGGTCTTGCCCGCGCCGCGATGCCCCGAGATGAGGAAGGAGCGGCCGGTGATCTCGCGCCGGCAGTAGCGCCGCAGCTCCTGGATGAGCAGGCGCGACGCGTTCGATCCGATGACCAGCGAGTCCCGCGTCAGGTCGTACGAGGCAAGGCTCAGCGGCTCGGGAGTCTCCCGGATGCGCAGCGCCACCCTACTTCGTCCCCTTGCCCGCTTCAGCGGCCGGATCTTTGGCCGGGCTCGCCGGGCTGGCGGCTCTCGACACCGCCATGCACAGCATGCCGGCCAGAACGAGCGTCGCGATCAGGTAGACGAGGGAGGGCGAGAGGCTCCACCCTCCCAGGCCGCCGCCGAACCCGCCCCAGCTCGTCTCGATGGTGAATCTCGGCTCTTTCCTCACCGAGACGAAAAAGGCGCCGAGGAAGATCAGGGTCGCGAGGCCCAGCACGCCAAGGAGGCCGTTGACCACCCAGGGATTGGCGAGGGGCTCAGGAGCCGGAGCGCTCGTCGCTGGCGGCTGTGCCGGCTTCGTGGCCGGGGTCGGAGCGGGAGTGGAAGCGGCCGTGGCGTCGCTGGTCACCGGTCCCGGCCCGGGTCCGGCCTGCGCGAACGACCTCTTCTCCCCAGCGCTGAGCAGGGTCAGGGCCGCGACCGCGAACAGTCCCGCGGCGCAGGCGACACGGATTTGGCTCCGAGACATGCGACTCTCTCCCACTGAGCAGTAATCAGGCGAATCATAGCATGCAGGATCGCCCGCCCCGCTGGACACCCCCGGGATGACCTGATGTAGACTATCCTTCGACTATCCAGTATGTAGTCCTGCTCTGCTGTTCGCAGTCTGTTGCCGCCCGCAAGGGAGAAGGGACGAGAACATGGCCAGCCTCCGTGCCCGCGCGTCGATCCGGCTCGTCGTCATCATCCTCTTCGTTTTGCTCGCCACGGGAGCCGCCTGGGGGGCGGACATCCAGGGGAAGAGTCTGCCAGGTGCCCCGGGCATCCCGGAGAGCACCGCCGACATCATGGCGCGGCAGGCGGCGAGCCCTCCGCCACCCGAAGAGCGCCCGGAGCACGAGCTCGAGTACCCGGACCGGAGCAATCTGCCACAGGCCCCGAATGCCCCCGCGGTGGCCAGTTTCCCGGCGGTCCCGCCCGAGAAGGCGCTCCCTCCCGAAGGGGTCAAGATCCACACCACGGGCGTCGCCTTCGACGGTGCGACGCTCACCGACACCGGGGCTTTCCCTCCCGACTCCATGGGCACGGTCGGGCCGACGCAGTACATCGTGTTCGTCAATGGCCGCATCCGCTCGTTCACCAAGGCGGGAGTCGCGGACGGGGTGATCAATGCCGATCCCGACGTCTTCTTTGCCCCGGTGATGACGCCTGTGACCCCGCCGGTCGTCCTCAACTTCACCAGCGATCCGCAGATCCGCTACGACCGGTTTTCCGCCCGCTGGTTCATGTCCATCATCGACGTGCCGTGCACCAACGCCACCTGCACGACGACGGCCCCCAACCGGTGGCTCCTGGCAGTGAGCGACGCGGCGAGCGCCGGCACGATCAGCGGCACCACGGTCTGGACCTTGTTCCAGTTCCAGACGGACGTCGGCGAACTTCTGCGACTACCCGTCGCTCGGCATCGACGTCAACGCGCTCTACGTCGGCTGCAACATGTTCACCGGCGCGGGCGCCTTCGTCGGCACCAACGGCTACGTAGTGCGGAAGACCTCGGCCCTCGGCGCCGGGCCGATCACCGTCACCGCGTTCGCCAACCTGGCGTTGGGGGCGGGAGCCGGACCGTTCGCGCCGCGCGGCGTCGACAACTTCGATCCCGACCGCGACCGAGGGGTACTTCGTCGGCGTCGACAACGCCACCTTCAGCACGCTCATGTTCCGGCGGGTGAGCAGTCCGGGGTCCGCGACGCCCACGATCTCCGCCAACATCAGCGTCACGGTGCCGACCACGACGTCTCCCAATCGCGTCGAGCACGCCGGCAACACCGGAGGCGCGAACGGCAACCTCGATTCCCTCGACGACCGGCTGTATCGCAGCGATGATCCGCAATGGCCGGCTATGGACGGCCCACAACTTCCGGGTGAGCGCGGCCGGCGTCGCGAACACCGCCGCGGCCTCGCGCAACGCCACGCGCTGGTACGAGTTCCAGAACCTCACGACGACGCCGACGGTGGTGCAGTCGGGGACCGTCTTCGACAACGCGGCGACGCGCGCCGCCGCGCGCCAGTACTGGATTCCCTCGGTGGTGGTCACCGGCCAGGGGCACGCGGTGCTCGGGTACACCATGGCCGGCGTCGGTGGGCGCCACTCCGGTTTACGTCGGCCGGCTGGCGGGAGACACCCTGGGAACCATGACGGGACCGCCGCGGTACTGCCGCGGTGACGTACGGGACGACGACCTCGAACTACAACCCGCCGGCGGATCCCGGTGGCGCTGCGGGCCGCCGCTGGGGCGACTACTCCTTCACCGTCGTCGATCCGATCGACGACATGTCGGTGTGGACGATCCAGGAGTACAACCAGGCCTCGAACAGCTACGCAGTGCGCGTCGGCTGCCTCACGGCGCCGCTGCCGGCGACGCCGACGTGCTCGGGCTCCCCGATCATTTTCACCGGCCCCACCGGCAACGTGGTGATCAACGCCACCTCGAGCGGCGGCTCGGGCTTCTATGATCCGGGCGCCAACCTGGCGCCTCCGGCCTTGCCGTTCAGCCACATCTCCGCCACGGTCACCAACGCGACCGTCAATAGCGTGACGTTCAACAATCCGACCCAGGTGACGCTAAACATCACGGCGCTGACCCCCGGGCTGCAGAACGTCACGATCACCAACCCGGACGGCCAGAGCGTGACCGCCAACGGGTGCATCAACGTCCAGGCGGCGGCCGTGGCGGATCTGGGGATCACCAAGACCGACGGCGTCGCGACCGCGGTGCCCGGCGGCTCGGTGACCTACACCATCACCGCCTCCAACGCCAGCGCCACCGCCGGCGACCGGCGCCACGGTGGCGGACACCTTCCCGGCGGCGCTCACCTGCACGTGGACCTGCGTCGGCGCGGGCGGCGGCACCTGCACGGCCTCGGGCTCGGGCAACATCAACGACACCGTCAACCTCCCCGCGGGCGGCAGCGTCACCTACACCGCGACGCTGCGCCATCGCCGCTTCGGCGACCGGCACGCTGAGCAACACCGCGACGGTGACGCTCGGCCGGCGATCCGAACGCGGCCAACAACAGCGCGACGGACACCGACACGCTGACGCCGCAGGCCGACCTCGGGATCACCAAGACCGACGGCGTGACCACGGCGACGGCCGGCGGCACGGTGACCTACACCATCACCGCCACCAACGCCGGTCCCAGCAACGCACCGGGCGCGACGGTGGCCGACACCTTCCCGGCCGCGCTCACCTGCACCTGGACGTGCGTCGGAGCCGGCGGCGGCACCTGCACCGGCCAGCGGCTCGGGCAACATCAACGACACGGTCGAACCTGCCTGCCGGCGGCAGCGTGACCTACACCGCGAGCTGCAATATCTCGGCTTCGGCCACCGGATCGCTCTCCAACACGGCCACGGTCGCCGCGGCCGGCGGCGTCACCGATCCCACGCCGGGCAACAACTCGGCCACCGACACCGACACGCTCGCGGCGAGCGCCGACCTGGCGATCACCAAGACCGACGGCGTCACCACGGCGACGGCGGGCGGGTCGGTGACCTACACGATCACCGCCTCGCAACGCGGGCCCGAGCAACGCGCCGACCTCGACGGTGGCCGACACCTTCCCGGCCTCGCTCACCTGCACCTGGACGTGCGTCGGGCGCGGGTGGCGGCACCTGCACCGCCTCGGGCTCGGGCAACATCAACGACACGGTGAACCTGCCCGGCGGCGGCAGCGTGACTTACACCGCAAGCTGCAACGATCTCGGCTGCGGCCACCGGCACGCTCTCCAACACGGCCACGGTCGCTACGGCTGGCGGCGTCACCGATCCCGACGCCAGGCAACAACTCGGCGACCGACACCGACACGCTCGCGCCGAGCGCCGACCTGTCGATCACCAAGACCGACGGCGTGACCACGGCGACTCCGGGCGGCTCGGTGACCTACACGATCGTGGCCTCCAACGCCGGGCCCAGCAACGCTCCGGGCGCGACCGTGGCCGACACCTTCCCGGCTTCGCTCACCTGCACCTGGACCTGCGTCGGCGCCGGCGGCGGCACCTGCACGCGCCAGCGGCTCGGGCAACATCAACGACACGGTCAACCTCCCGAACGGCGGCAGCGTGACCTACACCGCGAGCTGCACCATCTCGGCTTCGGCCACCGGCTCGCTGATCAACACCGCGACGGTCGCCACGGCTGGCGGCGTCACCGACCCGACCCCGGGCAACAACTCGGCCACCGACACCGACACGCTCGGGCGCGAGCGCCGACCTTGCGATCACCAAGACCGACGGCGTGACCACCGCGACGCCGGGCGGCTCGGTGACCTACACGATCATGGCCAGCAACGCCGGGCCCAGCAATGCCACCGGGCTCGACGGTGGCCGACACCTTCCCGGCCTCGCTCACCTGCACCTGGACGTGCGTCGGCGCCGGCGGCGGCACCTGCACGGCCTCGGGCGTCCGGCAACATCAACGACACCGTCGAACCTGCCCGCGGCGGCAGCGTCACCTACACGGCGAGCTGCACGATCTCGGCCGCGGCCACCGGCACGCTGACCAACACGGCGACGGTCGCCGCGGCCGGCGGCGTCACCGATCCGACCCCGGGCAACAACTCGGCGACCGATACCGACACGCTGGGGGCCAGCGCCGATCTCGCGATCACCAAGACCGACGGCGTGACCACCGCGACTGCCGGGCGGCTCCGTGACCTACACGATCATCGTCACCAACGCCGGCCCCAGCAACGCCACCGGCGCCACCGTGGCCGACACCTTCCCGGCTTCGCTCACCTGCACCTGGACCTGCGTCGGCGCCGGCGGCGGTACCTGCACGGCCAGCGGCTCCGGCAACATCAACGACACCGTCAACCTGCCGGCCGGCGGCAGCGTCACCTACACCGCGAGCTGCACGATCTCGGCTGCGGCCACCGGCACGCTCTGACCAACACCGCGACGGTCGCGGCCCCGGCGGCGTCACCGATCCGACCCCGGGCAACAACTCGGCGACCGACACCGACACGCTGGGCGCCAGCGCCGACCTCGCGATCACCAAGACCGACGGCGTCACCACCGCCACTGCCGGCGGCTCGCGTGACCTACACCATCATGGCCACCAACGCCGGCCCCAGCAATGCGCCCGGGCTCGACCGTGGCCGACACCTTCCCGGCCTCGCTCACCTGCACCTGGACCTGCGTCGGCGCCGGCGGCGGCACCTGCACGGCCACCGGCTCCGGCAACATCAACGACACCGTCAACCTGCCCGCCGGCGGCAGCGTCACCTACACCGCGAGCTGCACGATCTCGGCCGCGGCCACCGGCACGCTCTCGCAACACGGCGACGGTGACGGCGCCGGGCGGCGTCACCGATCCGACCCCGGGCAACAACTCGCGCGACCGACACCGACACGCTCGGGGCGAGCGCCGACCTGGCGATCACCAAGACCGACGGCGTCACCTCGGCGACCGCCGGGCGGCTCGGTGACCTACACCATCATCGCCAGCAACGCCGGCCCCAGCAACGCGACGGGCGCCACGGTGGCCGACACCTTCCCGGCTTCGCTCACCTGCACCTGGACGTGCGTCGGCGCCGGCGGCGGCACCTGCACGGCCTCGGGCTCCGGCAACATCAACGACACCGTCAACCTCCCGCCGGCGGCAGCGTCACCTACACGGCGAGCTGCACGATCTCCGCCTCGGCGACCGGCACGCTGACCAACACGGCGACGGTGGCGGCTCCCGCCGGCGTCACCGATCCGACGCCCGGCAACAACTCGGCCACCGACAGCGACTCGATCACCGCTGCGGCCGGGGCCACGGTCTCGGGCACGAAGACGGTCGCCGGCACCTTCACCCCCGGCAGCACCATCACCTACACGGTGACGCTCAACAACACGGGCACCGGCGCGCAGGGCGACAACCCGGGCAACGAATTCACTGACGTGCTGCCGGCGCAACTGGCCCTGGTCTCGGCCACGGCTTCGAGCGGCACGGCGGTGGCCACTACCGGCACCAACACGGTCACCTGGAACGGCTCGATTCCGGCGGGAGGCTCGGTGACGATCACCATCACCGCCACCATCCTCCCCTCGGCCGCCGGCACGGTCGTGACGAACCAGGGGACCATCAACTTCGACGGCGACGGCGACAACGTCAACGAGTCGGTGGCAACCACGGACGACCCCGGCGCCACCGGCTCCAACAATCCGACGAGCTTCGTCGTCGGGTCCGACATCACCCAGGTGCCGACGCTCAGCACCTTCGGATTGATCATGCTGTTCGTGACTCTCGCCGGCGCGGCCCTGCTCTTCCTGCGCAGGAGGCAGGTCGGGTAAGGGCGCCGAGCCACACTCGCGAGGTCTTCGAGGCCCTCTCCCTGCGGGGGGAGGGCCTTCGTTCTTTGAAGCGCAACGAGCAATTGCGCGGCCGAACGACAGAGGCGCGCCCTGGATTGCGTCTTTCGACATTTTGAAGACTTGCGCTATACTGTGTCCTCAGCGTTGATGACAATCCGTCCCTTCCTGTTCCTTGCCGCGGCTTTCGCGATCCCTCTGGCTGCCATTGCCGGCTCCGGACCCTTCGGCACCCTGCCGCCCGTGGTGCGGCCCGGGCCGCCTCAGATTCCCTCGGATCCGGACCGCTGGCTGCCATGGCGGGTGTTCACCTGGCGGGAGGGGGTCAAGCCCGGAGCCCCGGCCCTGGCCCAGGACACCCAGGGCTACATCTGGGCCGGCGCTCCGGAAGGGCTCGTGCGCTACAACGGTCAGGGCTGGCAGCGCATCGAGGTCCCCGGCAAACCGGCGCCCGTCTTCGCCATCACGGGCCGCCGGGATGGGAGCCTGTGGATCGGCAAGCCGCCGGAGAGCCAGCTCTACCGGTTGCAGGACGGGGTCTGGACCCTTTTCGACCAGCGTGCCGGCGTCCCGCCCGGGGTCGTCGCTACGCTGCTCGAGACCGTGGAGGGAGGCCGCAGCACGTTGTGGGTCGGCACCTCTCGGGGCCTGGCGCGGTGCCTGGGCGAGGTTTGCACCGAGGTGAAGGCGCTGCAGGGCCAGGCCGTGCGGACCCTCTTCCCCACCCGCTCCGAGGACGGCCGGCTCGCTCTCTGGATTGGCACCAGCCGCGGGCTCCTGCGGCTCGACCACGCCGGCGACGAGCGCCCGCTCCTTTCGCCGCTTTTCGCGGACTCCGCCGTGCTCCCCGGGATTTCGATCCGCAGTCTGGCCGAGACCGTCGATCGCGCGGGCCGGCGCTCGCTCTGGGTGGGGACCGAGATCGGCATGGCCCGGCTGCGGGACGGCGTCTGGACCCGATACGATCGCAGCTCGGGCTTCCCTACGAGCCCCATCATCAAGCTCCTGGCCTCCCGAGGCTCCGACGGCGAGCCCGTGGTCTGGGCCGGAAGCTTCCGCGCCGGCCTGTTCCGCTTCCTGGACGATGGCCGCTGGCAGCGCTTCGACGTCCGCTCGGGACTGCCGGCGAACTACGTGATGAATCTCCTGGCCACCGGGCCGGAGACTGGAGAACCAACCCTCTGGGTGACCACCCCCGCCGCCCTCGCCCGCCTCGACCCTGAGCAGTGGCACTCGACCGACACCCGCTCGGGATTGCCGAACGACCTGGTGATCGGCCTCGGCGAGGTGACGTTCCCCGACGGGCTGCACACCTACTGGATCGGCACCATCAACGGCATGGTCCGGCTGACTCCGCAGGGATGGGAGCGCTACACGCTCTCGCCCGGCGCCTCTGTGGTGGCGCTCAACGCCGTCAACTCCCGGGAAGCCGACGGCTCGTCCTCGCTCTGGCTGGCAACCCTGGAAGGACTGCTCCGTTACTCCCAGGGCCGGTGGTCGAGCTTCGACTCCCACAACAGTCCGCTGCCCCACAACTGGATCGTCTCCCTGCTCGCAGTGCCGGGGCCCCGGAGCTCCGAGGTCTGGGCCGGCACCAGCCAGGGCCTGGTGCGCTATGCCGCGGGACGCTGGACCCTCTTCCATCCCAGAAACTCAGGCCTCCCGGGCCGGGAGGTCCGGGCTCTCGTCCGCTCGACGCCCGACGGCGTTGCGCCCGTGCTCTGGGCCGGCACCGAGAAGGGCGTGGCGAGGTTCCAGGCTGGAACCTGGCAGCCGGTCGGGGTGCCCTGCCTGCCCGATCCGGCGGTGCTGTCCCTCCAGATCCTGGACGGCGCGGAGGGTCGCTGGCTCTGGGCCGTCACCCGGGGGGGTGTCGCCCGTATGCGGCTCGACCCGGCCGGCCACCTCCAGAAACCGTGCGAAGCCATGACGGACCGCACCCGCCCCGCCCTCCATCCTGGCGCCACGGCACCGGTCCAGGCCGACGTCTACGGCCGCATCTACGTCTTCACCGAGTCGGGAGTGAATCGGCTGACCCTCGATCCCGCGACCGGATTGGCCGGCGCACGGGTGGAGACGTTCGACACCGGCGACGGGCTCCCGGGCACGGAGTTCACCAACGCGTCGTTCCGCGACCACCTGGGCCGTATCTGGGGCGGCGCCATGGGTGGTGCGGCCATCCTCGACCCTGCTCCGCCGCGGCAAGCTCCGGCCGTGGGAGCGGGCCCTCCCCTGCTCCTCGAGCACGTCAAGGTGGCAGGCCGGGAGCGGCCTCTCGCCTCCGGCACGGAGCTGCGGCACGACGAGAGCAGCCTGGAGTTTCAGTTCGCCCTGCTGAGCTATCGCCGCGAGCACGCCACCCTCTACCGCACCCAGCTCGCCGGCCTGGAGGACCGGCCCACACCCTGGAGTCGGGAGGCCCGCGTGGTCTACAACCGTCTGCCCCAGGGGAACTACACCTTCCGCGCCTGGGGGCGGGACGGCGAGGGCAGGGTCTCCGGCCCCATCGCGGTGATCTTCCGGGTGCGGCCCACGCCGTGGCTCACCTCCTGGGCCATCGCTCTCTACGCCCTCACCTTGATCGGTCTCGGTTGGGGGTTCAGCTTCCTGCGGGTCAAGGCCCTGGCCCGCCGCGCCGCCCTCCTCGAGCACCAAGTCGCCGAGCGCACCCGCGAGCTGGCGGAGGCCAACGCCAAGCTGGAGCTCGCCTCCTTGACCGATCCCCTGACGGGCCTCTCCAACCGCCGCTTCCTCGACGTCAACATCGGTCCCGACCTGGCGCAGGCCGTCCGCAACGCCCAGAGCCTGCTCGAGTTGACCGACCGCAACGCGGACCTGATCTTCTACTTCATCGACCTCGACTACTTCAAACGCCTCAACGACTGGGCCGGCCATGCGGCCGGCGACGCCGTGCTGGTGGAGGTCGGCCGCCGGCTGCGGGAGGTGGCCCGCACCACCGACGCGGTGGTGCGCTGGGGGGGCGAGGAGTTCCTCGTCGTCAGCCGCTGGGCGAACCGGCAGGCCGGCGCCGTGCTCGCATCCCGGACGCTGGAAGCGATCGCCGGCGAGCCTTTCCTGGTCGAGGGTCAAAAGATCATCCTCACCTGCTCGGTGGGCTGGGCTCCCTTCCCCTGGTCGGTGGTCGATCCCGAGCGGTTCTTCTTCGAAGAGGTGCTGGGCCTGGCCGACCGTGCCCTCTACCTCGCCAAACGCGAGGGACGCAACCGCGCCGTGGGCGCGCTCCCCGGCCCGGAGAGCCACGGCGGCGAGCCCGTGCT
Organism: Thermoanaerobaculaceae bacterium; assembly: GCA_963712665.1. Lineage (GTDB taxonomy): Bacteria > Acidobacteriota > Thermoanaerobaculia > Multivoradales > UBA5704 > DATARR01. The sequence continues at coordinate 216,088 of CAVQIV010000008.1, forward strand.
CCAGGGCAACCTCGAGACCCTGGAGGGCCGCGTCGTCGAGCTGGTGCGCCAGCAGGGACCGAAGGTCGTCCCCTCCTTCGCTCCCAGCTCGCAGGATTCCGGAAAACGGCGGGCTGCGACACGTGCGGGGTAGGATGGTGTCGTGGAAACCCTCATCGAGCTCGAGCACCTGTCCCGTTCCTACGGCAGCCGGCCGGCGGTGCGCGGCGTCTCGTTGTCGATCCCCGCGGGCGAGGTGCTCGGCCTTCTCGGCCCCAATGGCGCGGGCAAGTCCACCACTCTCAAGATGCTCGCCACCCTGCTGCGCCCCACCGGCGGCAGGGCGCGCATCGCCGGCCACGACCTGGCAACCGCGCCGAACGAGGTACGCAAGGTCATTGGCTATGTGCCCGAGGGAGCCGAGCTCTACGAGTCGCTCTCCGGCGCAGAGTTCCTCGACTTGGTGCGGGACCTCCACCACACTCCGGCCGCGGAGGCCGCGGCCCCTCTACCGCACCCAGAAGCTCCTGCTCCAGCGCGGCGTGCGCATCGTCCAGTCCCGCCGCCGCGGCGTCCTCGCCGGCTCGACCCCCTACCGTCTGCTCTGCTTCTTCGCCGCCGTGTATGGCTTCTCGGCCGGCGCCATGATCGCGATGGCGAAGTCCCCCCTCCTCGGCGCCGTGCTCGCGCTCACACTGGGCTGCGCCTTCCTGCTGCTGGTGGTGATCACCGACAACTTCGACGTCCTGGTCAATCCCCGGGAGATGCAGGTGCTCGGGGCTCTGCCTCACGACAGCCGCTCGTTCCTGCTGGCCAAGCTCGCCGCCATCGGCCGATATCTCGCCATCCTGGCCGCCTTCCTGTTCGGGATCCCCACCTTGACCGCCGCTCTCGCCCTGGGCCCTGCCGCGGGCCTGGGTTTCCTGACCGGCGGCGCCCTGGCCGCCGTCTCGACCGGCACCTTCGGCCTCCTGCTGGCTGCGGCCCTCCTCAAAGCCGGGGGCAGGAGGTTTCTGGACCGGCTGATGCCCTGGATCCAGGGGCTCTTCCAGATCGGCTACTTCCTCGTCGTCGGAGGCCAGACCCTGGTGAAAAGCAGCGGCCTCGAAGGGATCTCGCCCTGGCTCCCCTGGATCGCGCCGCCCTTCTGGTTCGCCTCCTTCCTGGAGCTGGCCCTGGCCGGTCCAACGCTGCCGATATCGCCGGTGCTGGCGCGGCTCGCCCTGGCCGTGGCCACGCCGGCCCTCCTGCTGGCCGGCGCCACCCGCTGGCTGGGAGCGGGCCTGCGCGAGCGGCTGCTGGAGCCGGTCGAGAGGGTGACGCCCCGGCCGCCGACGTCGCGGCGCGAGGCCCTGCCCCGCCGGCGGCTGACGGCCGGCAGTGGCGAGCGGGCCCGTCTCTTCGCCCTGCTGCGCATCCACCTGCGCTCCGACTGGCGCGTCCGCTCCGAGTTCCTGATGACCCCGCTTTTGGGCATCTTCTTCCTGCTGTTCTACCTCGACCACCGCGGCGCCTACAGCTCGCCGCCCATGTCCGTCTTCTTCTTCGCCTGGCTGCTGATCCTCTCGGCCAGCGTCCTGATCCGCAGCTCGCGGCCCGAGAACCTGTGTTGGATCCTCACCGCGCCCATCGACCGCGCCCGCTTCTCCCTGGCCACGGTCTCGCTGGTGCGCGCCTTCCACCTCACGCCGTTGTTCGCCGCCCTGATCATCCGCCAGCTCCGGGTCGACGGCCCCTGGCCCGAGCGTCTGGCCTTCCTGGCCGAGATGCTGATGCTGGGAGACCTCCTGATCCTGATGGGTAAGGGGACCTTCCCCGACTTCCCCTTCTCCCAGTTGCGCCAGGAGGGGGGTGCTGGAGCGAGCCGCACGGTGCTCTCCCTGGTGGCGGGGCTCATTGCGGGTGGCGCGACGCTCGCGGTGTTCCTCTTCAACTTGCTCGGCCTCCGTGGCATCCTCGCGGGAGCGGCGGTCTTCGCTCTGCTGCACATCCCCGCCGGGCTCTGGGCCCGCCGCCGCACCGCCGCGGCAGCGGAGGGGCTGGAACTGGTGGCTTCGTCGGTGGGGTGACCCCTCCCAAGACCCTCATCACCCCGGCCCTCTTCTCCCGTCCCCACCCAACCCCCCTCACCGGGAGAAGAGGGAGACCAGCAAGAACGTCCCAGCCAGGTACCCCTCTCCCGGGGAGGGGGATGGGGTGGTCGGGAGAGGGGCAGGGGTGAGGGTCTTGGGCGGGGGGGGCCCCTCCCTCCCTTCCGGAAGGAGAGGGAGGGGGTCAAGGCCTACAGATTCCGCAGGATGGCGCGCGCCTTGGGATTGCTGGAGAGCCGGTCCAGCAGGTTCTCGAAGCGCAGCGACTTGACCCGGGCATGGCTGGGCAGCGGCAGGCTGGGGATGAAGGTGGGCGATTTGAAGAGCTGCGTGTGCTGCTCGAAGGAGTAGGCCAGCTTGATGAGCTTCGCCTCGCTGAACGCCGTGCCCATGAAGCTGATCCCCACCGGCAGCACGCCGAAGGAGTAGCCGCCAAGGACGTTGACGATCGGGTAACCCGCCACTGCCGGAGCCCCGGAGCTGGCGCCCGTGAAGTGGTCGCCGTTGACCAGGTCGGTCGTCCACGCGGGCGAGCCGGTGGGGGCCACCAGAGCGTCGAGGCTCTGCGACGTCAGGATGGCGTCGATCCCCTCCGTGGCCGCCAGCCGCTTGCCGCGCGCCAGGGCGTCCATGTACTCCTGCTCGCTGAAGATGTCCTGCTCCGCCAGCTCGAAGAACTCCTGGCCGAAGTACTGGAGCTCCTGGGAGGCATGAGCGTTGTTGAAGGCGATGGCGTCGGCCAGGGTGTGGACCGGCACGCCCGTGCGGGTGGCGAGATAGGCGTTCAGGTCGCGCTTGAACTCGTAGATGAGGACGATGATCTCCGCCTGGTCCGCGTTCAGGTCCTCGATCGTCGGCACGTCGGCCGGATCGACCAGCACGGCGCCGGCGTTCCGCATGGCCTGGAGCGCGTCCTCGAAGATGGCATCCGTCTCCCGGCTGTAGCCGGTGGTGGTGTTGCGGAAGACGCCGATGCGGGCCCCCCGCAGGCCATCGGGATCGAGGAACTGGGTGTAGTCGGTGGAGAACTTGCCGGCGCTCGCCGCCGTGGCCGGATCGCGAGGATCGACCCCCACCAGAGCGCTCAGCATGGCCGCGGCGTCGGCCACCGTGCGGGCGTGGGGCCCCACCGTGTCCTGCGTGTGGGAGATGGGCACGACGCCGGCGCGGCTGGTGAGGCCCACCGTGGGTTTGATGCCCACGACACCGTTGAGCGACGCCGGGCAGACGATCGAGCCGTCAGTCTCGGTGCCCAGGCCCGCGGCCGCGAAGCTCGCCGCCGCGGAAGCGCCCGAGCCCGAGCTCGAGCCGCAGGGATTGCGGTCGAGCACGTAGGGATTGCGGGTCTGGCCCCCCTGGCCGCTCCAGCCGCTGGTGGAGTTGAAGCCGCGGAAGTTCGCCCACTCCGAGAGATTGGTCTTGCCCAGGATGACGGCCCCCGCCACCCGCAGTCGCGCCGCCACCGTGGCGTCCTGCCGGGCTGGCGCTCCCAGCAGGGCGAGCGAGCCCGCCGTGGTGGTCATCTGATCGCCGGTGTCGATGTTGCCCTTGAGCAGCACCGGGATGCCGTGGAGCGGACCCCGCACGTGATGGTTCTTGCGCTCGAAGTCTAGAGACTTGGCGATCTTCCGGGCCTCGGGATTGAGCTCCAGCACCGAGTTGACCTTGGGGCCGCCCTGATCGAGCCTGTCGATCCGCTCGAGATAGCGGTTGACGAGATCGAGCGAGGTGAGGCCGCCGCGGGTCATGGCTGCCTGCAGCGCGGCGATGGTCGCCCCCTCGATCTCGATCGCCCGCTTGGAGAGCGGCGCGACCTCAGTCTCAACCTGAGCCTCCGCCGCCTGGGCACCGAGCAGCCCGGCCAGGGGCGCGCCAGCGCCGGCCAGGGCTCCGAGACGCAGGAAGGTCCTACGGCTCACCTCGTCGTTGACGTTGCCCTCTTCTCCTCCAGTTATCCGCTCCTCTTCCGACATGCACGACCTCCTTTGCGGTTCGAACGGTTGAGCAGTCCCTACGTGGGTCCACAAGGGATCGGGAAGGTTCCTCCAGGACAAGGCAGATGGGCTGGAACACGGCAGCGGGCCGGCGCAAGACGGCTCCCATGATAGAGGACTCCGTGAAGGAAGGAAATGGGACCCCCGCCCAAGACCCTCACCCCTGCCCCTCTCCCGACCACCCCATCCCTCCCCGGGAGAGGGGTACCTGGCTGGGACGTTCTTGCTGGTCTCCCTCTTCTCCCGGTGAGGGGGTTGGGTGGGGACGGGAGAAGAGGGCCGGGGTGATGAGGGTCTTGGGCGGGGGAACTCTGGGGCAAAGTTAACGCATATGGGGGCCGGGGGTGAGGCCTCGAAGGGCAAGCCGCTGGAGAAAAAAACAGGGCGTGCCCTGCGGCACGCCCTGAGGAGAGCATCAACCTGCGACTAGGCCTTGAGGGGCGGCGGCTCGGCGGGCTTGCCGTCCGTCGCCGGTGACGCCGCCGGCGGCGTCACCGGCGGCTGGGGATTCTTCTTGGTCGAGCGCCGGCCTTTGCGATCGCGGATCGGGCGGGCCTGGAACTCCACCAGACGCTCGTTCTTGGTTCCGAGCTGCGCCTTGGCCGCGGCGCGCAGCCGGCGGGCGGTCTCCTTGCCTTCCTTGAGCACCGCCAGCAACTGTTGCGTGAGCTGCTGCTTCTGGGCGATGCTCGCCTCCTTCTGGCTGTTGAGCTCCCGCGCCGTGGCCAGCAGCCTCTCCAGCGCCGACCTCAGCTCTTCAGCGGCCTTCATCGAGCTCGGCGTTGTTGCGGCAGGCCGCCAGCACGTTCTCCCAATCCAGCACGATGTCGGCCAACGAATTGATGGTAGCCATCTCACTTCCTCCTTTCCGGCCCACGGGTCATCCGAGGGCCTGTGCGAAATTCAGGACCTTCTCCGTCACGCCGCCAGGCACACCCTGGCACTCGTGACTGCGCAGCGTGATCGACAGCTTCCCGCCCGTGCACTCCAGGAACACCATCACTCCCTCCCGGTGGGCGTAAGCGGCCACGAACGCGGCATAGCTCGCGGCCACGGAGCCGGACGGGAAGTCCCGCGTCCGCTCCAGAGCGTCGCCGCTGGGTAGCAGCCGCCAGGCCGGAAAGGCCTGGAGAAACTCCTCTACGCGCTCCGGTTTGAGGGTCGGGTCCGGGGGCCGCGGCGGACGGCGCAGCTCCGCCTCCGACGGCTCCAGGCTCTGCAACTGCGGATTCACTTCCATGTCCATCTCACACCTCCTTCTGTACCTCCGGAGCCTCCATGACTCCGGAAGATCGATTCCTTGACGGCTCTTCATCTACTCGTCCGGAAGATTACGCACCCTCCTCGCTCTCTCGCTTCTTCATAATCAGAACTGTATCTTCCCGTTTTCTCTCTGTCAAGTCCCAATTTCGACCAATTTAGCTTTTCTCTTCCCGTATCTAATTCATCTGTTCTGTATCGGAAATACATTTGACAATTGCGTCGGCGGGCGGTATATTGCTGGTCGTCACGATCTGGGTCTCGGGGAAATCCTTCTCTCGATGCCAAACTGGGTGGCGCATGCGGCGGTCCGGCCGCCGCTCTCTCGCGGGCGCCGGGTCCATGGCGGCCCCGGGCCGTCCCGCGGTCCAGGAGGAGAGATGATGAGGACGAGGAAGATACCGCCCATCGCCGTGGTGGCCTTGGGGCTGCTCCTGCTGGCCGGCCCGGCCCACGCCGCCGGCTGGCCCGCGCCCTTCGCCCCTGCGACGGTCTTCGAGCACGCCTTGCACTGGTGGCAGGGCCTCTGGGCCCCGGCCGCGCACCCCGGCACCGAGCCCGCCGCGCAGCCCAGCTCCCTCACCGGGAAAAGCGGCTCCGCGAGCAACCCACCCTCTTCCAGCAGCAGCACAGCCCCGACTTGCTCGGGTGACTGCGACAAGGGAGGCGGCATCGATCCGAACGGCTAGCTGTTTCACCCGGGGCTGGGCACAGGGTGACTTTTCCGGCCCCGGCTCCCCTCCTCTGCGGGCGCCCCTTCCTTTTTTCTCGTCTCTTCTGGGATAATCCGGGGACCGAAAGGAGCCGCACGATGGAGGAGCACCCGAGCCGTGAGGAGCTTCTGGGGTTCGTACGTGGCGAGCTCGAAGGGGAGAGGGCGCGGGAGGTCGTGCGTCACCTCGTCCAGAAATGCGAGCGCTGCGTCGCCACCACCGAGAGCCTGGCCGGAGCGTCAGGCTACGACGCCGCGCTGGATGGAGCCTTGCGCACCGCCCGCCGGACCGTGAAGCGGTTGCGCAGGGAGAGCGAGGGCGCCGTGCGAGTGGCGGAGACCCTGGCGACCCGGGGTCTCGGAGCCTTTGACGAAGTCGCCGCCAGCGTGGATCGGCTGGCCGTGGTCGAGGGCCTCCTCCGCAGGAGCTGGGAGCTCCGCCACGAGAATCCACGGGCCATGGTCCGACTTGCGGAGTGGGCGTTCGGCGAGGCCAACCAGCTCAGTGAAGGGAAATATGGGGCTCGGCGCGTGGCGGACGTGCGGTGCCGGGCCGCGGCCGAGCTGGGCAATGCCCTGCGGACTGCCGATCGTATGGACGATGCGTTCTTCTATTTCCGAAGGGCGGAGGAACTGCTCTCCCAGGGCACTGGTGACGAGTTGCTGCGGGTCCGTATCCTCGACTTTCAAGCTTCGCTCGCCGCAGATCTTCGGAACTTCGCCCTTGCGAGCAACGCCCTGACGCTCGTCCACCAGTTCCACCTTCGCAAGGGCAACAGACACCTGGCGGGCCGTGCTCTAATTACGAAAGGCTTGTATATCGGCTATGCCGGCCAGCCCGAGCGGGGGATACGGCTGACGCGAGAAGGCCTCAAACTGGTTGACGAAAACGTTGAACCCGATCTTGTCGTTGCCGCAGTCCACAATATTCTTTGGCTCCTGGTCGAATGCGGGGAGTTCCGCGAGGCGAGAAAGGAACTTTTCCGGCGTCGCCCCCTGAAGAGCTCCAGCGGCAGGATGAACTGGCTGAAATTCCGCTGGCTTGAAGGCAGGGTCGAAGAAGGCTTGCAAAACATCGAGCAAGCCGAGAAGCTTTTCCGGGAGGTTCAGGCCGGATTGGCAGAGGCAGGATTGGAATTCCAGTCCGCCCTGGCCTCCCTGGATCTCGCCGCCGTGCTCCTCAAGCGTCGGGAAGGGACGGAGGCGAGGGAGGTTATCCTCAAGGCGGTCGAGGTCTTCCAGCGGCTGGGTATCGGCCGCGAAAAGCTCATGGCCGTGCTCCTCCTGCGGCGCTCCATCGAGCAGAAGATCGCGGCCGACCGGCTGGCGGCGACCCTCGCCGACGTGATCGCCTTCCTGCGCCGCGCCGAGTACGATCGGCACGCCCGGTTCGATTCGGAGATACCGTAGCCTCGGCGCTCCCCTCTACTTCTTCCCCCCGATCGCCTCCTCGCCAAATTGCGCGAGCTGGCCGAAGAAGCGGCGGAAGGCCCGGGCCATCATCGCTTCGACCTCGGCTTCCGAGGGTCCGGCCGGCGCAGCGGGGGCGCTGGTGGCCACGGCGGCGGCCGGCGCCTGCGACGGTCTGACGCTGCGCCCCATGGTACGGAGCACCTTCTGCATGGTCTCGCTCAGGGGATTGGGCAGCTCCGGGTAGGCCAGGTGGAGCATCTCCTCCGGGCGCATCCCCAGCGCCTCGGAGATGTCCACGATGTGCTCGTACCGCAGCTCGATGTGGCCCGAGAACAGACGGCTGAGGTAGCTCGAGCTCAAGCCCAGCTTCCTCTCGATGTCCCGGTTGGTTATCCCCAGCAGCCGCATCGTGGTCTTCAGAATGTGGAGCATGTGCTCGACTTCGGTCTTTGCCATGACGGAGAGTCTACATCCTTCGCAGACGTCCAGCAATCCCCGTTTTTCCCACGACGGGTATTGACAGCATCAGCAGAGTCAGGATAGAAACCGCAGAGAGGGCGAAATTCCTGGAGCCAGACATTTCCCTCCATGTGGAGAGATCGGCTGGCTCGGGTGGCGATCTCGCAACGGCTCTGCCAGAAGGGACATTGGACCATGAAGAGGCTCGTCAAGGTGCTGTCGTCTGCTGAAGAGGAAGAGGTGAGAGTGCCCCCGAGCTGTGTGCCAGTGCTGGTGGCGGCCGAGGGAGGAAGGGTGGAGCTGCGGGTCTCCCCGGCCGGGCTGGTGATGAGGCCGGTGGTGACGGGCGGTTCCCAGGCCCAGGCCGCGGCGCTGGCCGATGAGATGGAGGGGCTGAAGGAGCGCTTCGAGGAGGTCCTCGCGGAGCTGCCGGACCCTGTGGACGCCGCGCTGGAGCACAAGATCCCCTACGACGTGGACACCGAGGTGGTCACCACCGTCGAATGCGTCCTCCATCAGGACGTGGAGCCGGGTATCCGGAGCCTGCTGGGCGCGGCGAGCGTCACACCGGAGGAGCTGCGGGCGCACTGGGAGAGGGAACGCGCCGCGCGGGGAGGTCAACCCGGCTCGGCGCCTCCGGGGAAGTCCTCGTGAGCAAGCCGACCCGTCGCGCCTGTGACACGACCCGAGGGTCGGGCGATTCGACCCGAGGGTCGCGTGATTCGACCCGAGGGTCCGCTGATTCGACCCCGGGGTCGCGCTCCTTGACCCGTGGGTCCGCTGACTCGACCCGTGGGTCCGCTCACCGACCCGCGGGTCCCGCGCCCCGACCCGAGGTCCCGGCAGCAGAGCCGGCGGGTCGCGGAGCGCGACCCGCGAGCGCTGGGCCCCATCCGCTCGATCCCGCCACGGCCGGCAAGGTCCCCAGGGCTCCCGCCGGGGAGCTGGAAGCCCGCCCCCGGGGGCGCGTCGCATAATCCGGTAATCCGGCGATCCGCTTGGCGCAATCCGCCAAAAAGTTCCTTGCATCCGGCAGCCTGGCGAGCGATACTCTCGTGCGGGGGAAAGATTTCTTCTCCTGACAGGAGACACGCGGGATGGACGAGCCCGGGAAGCTCGACAGCTCGGATTGGGTCTATACATCCTTCAAGGGATACAACTACTTTGGCCAGAGGTATTCGGTCGCTCCCAACCGGACGGTCCTGGTGAGCCTGCTGGCCGAAGCGGTGTGCCAGGTGGCGGCGCGCCTGGCCCGGGCGCTCCAGGTGCCGGAGCGGAGCCGGTGGCTCCGCACCCTCATGCAATGGTTGGCGCCGCGCCGTTACGAGCGCGAGCTCGACCTGGAGCAGAGGATCTGGGCGGAGTCGATCGGGTTCGTCACCTGGAAGCTGCAGGACTTCTTCATCGACATCCTCTTCGACTGGGGCTGGATGGTCTCTGAGCAGGCGGCGCTCGAAGCCAGCCTGAGGGTGATGGCGGAGCGGCACTGCTCCCGGCGCGAGCGGCAGCGCTTCATCAAGCCCCTGAACGCGGCCATGACCTTCTACGAGGACGTGCCGATCTTCGAAGAAGCCCTCGAGCGCCTGTCGTGCGCGGGCTGCCCGGGCTCGCCCCCGCGCGTCGACCCCGAGGTCCTCCGGGAGCTGCAACGAGAGACCATCCACACCCTGGAGCACTGGGCCTTCGTCTATCGCTGGGAGCGCCTGCCGGCCGGGAGGATGTACCCGAGGTCCGTCGTGAATCCCGCCAAGAGCTCTGCGAACCCTCGCCCGAAGCCTCGCCGGTGGCGTCTCTTCTAGAGCTCCCACATCCTCCTCACCCCTCACCCCGGCGCCGTGGCCCTCTCCAGGAGGGTGAGGTAGGCGAGAGCCTGCTCGGCGGTGTCGCCGCACATCTCGGGCAGGGGGCGCAGGCGGACGCAGACTTCGGGGCGGTCGGGGTGGCCGAAGAGGAGGCAGCGGTTGTCGGCGGTGAGCTGGATGCAGCGCACGCCCGCGGGTTTGCCGTCCGGCATGCCGGGGATGGGCGAGGAGATCGAGAGGGCGATGCAGCAGGCACCGCAGCCGGCGCGGCAATCCATAGGGCTCTAGGATAACCGGTCGCGATCCTGGGCTGCGAGCGCTTCCGCCGCCTCAACTGGCCCCAGATCCAGCTTCCACGGTCCCTGCCGGGTGGGCTTCTCGAGGGCGCGCTCGAGCACGGTCAAGAAGCGGTGGCGCGGCCACTCCAGGGCGCCGAAGCTCTCCAGGTAGGGCGTGTGGCTCTGGCAGTCCAGCAGGGGAAAGCGCCAGAGGATGAGGTTCGCGAGCAGGGTGGCGAAGGCCACTTTGGAGGCGTTGGGCACGTCCGCGAACATGGACTCGCCGAAGAAGACGCTGCCCAGCGAGATGCCGTAGAGCCCGCCCACCAGCCGGTCCTCCTGCCACGCCTCGATGGAGTGGGCCAGCCCCTCGCCGTGAAGGGCTGTGTAGCCGTTGATCATCTCCCGGGTGATCCAGGTGCCGCGCTGCCCCGACCGTGGTGCTCGCGCGCAGCCGGCGATCACCTCCCGGAAGGCGGTGTCCGCCCGCACCTCGAAGGCGCCACGGCGCATCTCCTTGCGCAGTGAGCGGGAGACGTGGGCCGCGGACGGCTCCAGCACGAAGCGGGGGTCCGGGCAGAACCAGAGCAGCGGCACGCCCTCGTGGGGCCAGGGGAAGATCCCCCGGCCATAGGCCTCTTTGAGGGTTTCCGGATCAGGACGGCCGCCGACGGCGATCACCCCTTCGGGCGACGCCCAGCTCACGGGTGGAAACAGGACGCGGCGGCGGGAGCTTTTCCACATAGAATCAAGCTCAGTCTACCGGACATGAAACCCAGACCTTTGCCTCACTACGTGGATGGAGAATATGCCGCCCTCGACCTCCCGGCAGGGTGGCACGTGGCCTCCCTCGTCTGCTTCCTGGCCGCCCTCGGCTCCCGGTTCCTGGTGAGCCTCTTCCTGCCCGCGCGCTGGCCTAGCTCCTGGATGCGGCCGCTCGTGCCCGGTGTCGCCGTCCTTCTCTTCGCCGCGCTCGGCATCGTCTTCGGTCTCCTCGGCCTGCGCAATGCCAAGAGCCGCAACATGGCCAGGATCGGAGTCTTCCTCAACGCTATCGTGCTCGTCCTCGGTCTGCTGGCGGCGTTCGCCTTCTTCGCGATCCTGCGGCGGTAGTCCGGTATAATCAATCGTTCCATGGCAGTCTTGTCGAGCGGTCCCTTCGACGGAGGGCGCAGCGGGTCCCTGGCACCGGGCGAGGTGCTGGCGGGCCGTTACCGCATCGTGGGGTTCCTCGGCCGCGGCGCCGTCGGCGAAGTGTACGAGGCGTTCGACCAGGAGCTGGACGAGGCCATCGCCATCAAGGTGCTGCGTCCCGAGATCGCCCGCGACGAGCGGGTGCTGCAGCGCTTCAAGCGGGAGATCCAACTCGGCCGCCGGGTCACCCATCCCAACGTCTGCCGCGTTTTCGACCTGGTCTACCATTCGCCGGCTCCGGACGCGCCGCCGGACAAAGTGCTCCTCACCATGGAGCTGCTGCGCGGCGAGACGCTGGAGCAGCTCCTGGCGCGCCAGGGGCGGATGTCCACGGCCGAGGCGCTGCCGGTGATCGGTCACATCGTGGCCGCCCTCGCCGCCGCCCACGCCAACGGTGTGGTGCACCGCGACCTGAAGAGCGGCAATATCTTCCTCGTACCAGCGTTCCTCGTACCAGCGTTCCTCGGCCCGGCCCCGTCGGGCATGCGGGCCGTGGTCACCGACTTCGGCCTGGCCTGGAGCTCGATCGAAGCCGACGATTCGGCGAACCTCACGGCCACCGGCGAATTGGTGGGCTCCCCGGCCTACATGGCGCCGGAGCAGGTGAGGGGCGAGGAGGCCACTCCGGCCACGGATGTCTATGCCCTGGGGGTGGTGATCTTCGAGATGGTGACGGGCGAGCTCCCCTTCGTGGGCAAGAGCGCCTTCTACACCGCTCTCAAGCGGCTCCAGGAGCCGGCGCCCTCGCCGCGCATCCACCTCTCGGACCTCGACCCGGCGTGGGAGAAGACCATCCTGCGCTGCCTGGAGCGCGAGCCGGAGAAGCGCTTCCCCAGCGTGCGCCACGTGGTGCGGGCCCTGGGTCTCACCAAGGCCGAGGAGGACGCCACCTCGCCCTTGCGGCTGGTGGAGAGCGGCGTACGCCGGCACCGGCGCCGCCGCAAGGGCCTCGCCATGGGGCTCGCCGCGGCGGCCCTCCTCCTCGCCGCCGGCGGTTTCTGGTGGGCCTGGTGGACCGGTCACCTCGGCGGTCGCGAGCCGGCACCGGCGGCAACCGAGGCCCGGCCGGCAGCGGCCATTCCCGCGCGCCCAGTCGTGGCCGTGCTGCCGTTCGACAATCTCGCCCCTGGCATTGAAGAGGCCGCGGGTTACGCGGGCTTCGAGCTGCTCCCCCTGGAGCTGGCGGCCACGGGGAAGGTCCGCGTCGTCCCGGCCGAAGAGGTGGACTGGGCGGTCCGCGAGCTGGCTCCCGCGGAGCCGGCGCGGCTGCCGGACTCCGCCCTCCCCCGGCTGCACGAACGGCTGAGCGCCGACTTCCTGGTGACCAGCGTCTATCTGCCCGGCTCCGCCGGCACCCGCTGGGAGGTGGCGCTACGCGATCGCACTGGCCGCACGGTGAAGACGTTCAGCGAGTCCGGCGACGGGGCCCTGGAGAGCCTGGCCGCCAGCCTGCGCCGGGAGCTCGGCGCGGGCGAGCCGGCGGGCATCGACGCCGAGAGCCTGCGAGATTTGCGGCCGAAACGCGCCACGAAGCTGTGGGCTGAAGCGCTCCACCGTCTCCGGCGCGGCCAGGCGACAAGGGCCCGCGACCTGTTGTTGCGGGCGGTGAAAGAGGACCCCGACAATCCGCTGCTGCATTCCGCCCTGGCCGACGTCCTGATCGATCTGGGCTATGTCGGCGAGGCGGAGCAGGAAGCCAAGAAGGCCTTCAGCCTGGCCGCGGTCCTGCGCCGGGAGGACCGGCTGCCGCTGGAAGCCCGCTACCACGAGACGGCGAACGCTTGGGAGGAGGCCGCAGGGAATTGGCAGCAGATCGTCGCCGCCCATGCCGACGACCTCGAAGCCGGTCTGCGTCTGGCGGCGGCACAGACCGCAGCCGGCCGGCCGGGCGACGCCGATTCCACGCTGACCCGTCTGCGCCGCCTGCCCTCGCCGGCCGCGACGGATCCGCGTATCGACATCGCGGAAGGCAAGGGCGCCTTCTCCTCCCTGCAATACCCGCGCGCGAAGGCTGCGGCCGAGCGGGCAGCCCGCCGCGCTGCTGCCCTCGGCTCCCACCGGCTGGAGGGGCAGGCCCGCCTCGTCATGGCCCAGGCGCTCCTGATCCTCGGCGACCTGGCCGGAGCCGGCCGCGCGGCCGAGGCGGCGCGGCAGGCCTTCGGCACGGTGGGCGATCCATGGGGAAATGCGGCAGCTCTGCGCGGGCTCGCCTCGGTACGGGCCCAGCAGGGGGATCTCCAAGCCGCCCAGGCGGCCAGCGATGAGGCCCTCACCCTCTACCGGCGGCTCGGTGCCAAGGGCAAGATGGCCCAGACGCTGAAGGAAGCGGGAAGCCAGCGCCTCGCCGTCGGCGACCTCGCCGGGGCCGAGAGCCTGTATCGCCAGAGCCGTGAGCTGGCCAAGCAGGTCGGAGATCGTCGCACCGAGTCGTCTCTGTTGCACAACCTCGCGATCATCCTGCGCAAGCGAGGCCGTCTCGCGGAAGCCAAAGAATTCTTCCGCCAGGCCCTGTCCCTGCACCGCGAGCTCAATTTTGCCCAGGGCGAGGCGGCGTCCCTCGAAGGGTTGAGCGCCATCGCCCTGTCCGAAGGGGACCTCCTGGAATCCCGCCGCAGCCTGCAGCAGGCCGTTGCCATCTATCGCCGGATGGGCGCCGGTGACTTCGCCTCGGCAGCGCTCGACAACATGGCGAACGTCAGTCTGGAGCGCGGCGACTATGCCCAGAGCCGGGAGGAGAGCGAGCAGGCCCGCACCGAGGCCCAGGCCACTCACCGCGAGGACGGCGTGGCGCGGGCCGATCGCGGCATCGCCAACGTGCTGCGCCAGCAGGGGGACGTGATTGCGGCGCGCCGGCTCTACGAGCAGTCTCTGCTCGTCTATCAGCGGTTGAACATGCCGGACCAGCAGGGTGAGACCCGCGATGAGATCGGGGTCACGCTGATCCTCCAGGGCGAGCTCGTTCAGGCCCTCCAGCGTTTCCAGGACGCCTTGGCAGACGCCCGCCGGCAGGCCAACCCGCGCGGTGAGGCCGCCGTGCTCGTCCACCAGGGGCAGGTGCTGCGCCGCTGGGGCGAGTTGAAGCAGGCCGCCACGGCGCTGGAGCAGGCGGCCACGCTCTGCCGCAAGCTCGGTGAGCCGAGGCTCCTGGCCGAGGTCCTGGTGGAAACCGGCAGGGTCCAGCTCGACCAGGGCGATCTCGCGGCGGCCCAGGGCAGCTTCGAGAAGGCGCTCGCCATCTTCCGCCGGCGCGGCGCCCGCAGCGGTATGGCCTCAGGGCTGGCCGGCCTGAGCTCGGTCCATCTCGCCCGCGGGGAGCTCGCCCAGGCGCGCCAACGGCACGAGGAGGCCCTCGAGATCCGGGCCGACCTGGGCGAGAAGCTCAACGCCGCCGAAAGCCGGCTCTCCCTGGCCGAGGTCGCGCTCGCCGAGGGCCAAGCGAGCCAGGCGGAGACCGCGGCCCGCGCCGCCATCTCCTATTTCCGCTCCCTGGCCAATCCCCCCGGCGAGAGGGCCGCCACCCTCCTCCTCGCCCGCTGCCTGCTGACCCAGGGCAAGACCGCTGCGGCCCGTGAGGTGCTGGCCGGCGCCGCCCAACTGCTGGACGCCAGCCAGGAGCCGGCGGTAAAGAATGCCGCCGCGGAGCTGCGGGGGCGGGCGGAAGTGGGAGCGCGGTGACTCTGCCCTAGCTGAAACCCGAGCAAACCGGGAGCATCCCATCCTGCGTAGATCCTTGCGACACTGTTCCAAGGAGGACCCAAGGAGGGTCCCGACCCGCTATGCTGGAGCCCAGGATGCCTTTTCCCCCGGAGAGCCCCACCCCGACGTTCCCGTATCAGATCGAGGCTCGCATCGGCGCGACGTGGGCGGCGCCATCCTCGTGGCCCGCGCCTTACGACGCCACCCTGGAGGCCTGGCACAGCGCCGAGTTGGGCAGCGCGGGCCGCTTCACCTTCGGCGTCGAGGAGACCTTCACCAAGTATGAGGACTTCGTCCGCGTCGGCCCCCGCCGGGGATTTCACCTGCTGCTGGTGCAGGAGACGGACGAGGGGTTCACGCCCATCCTGAGTTGAGCGACCGCTCGAGATTGACCAGGTCGAGCTGGGCTCGCGCCAGATTGCCCTGGTGCCGGTCGAGGACGAGGAGGAGGAAGTGCTCTCCGCCGGCGCCCAGGCCGCGGGCGATGTAGTAACGGTCGGAGGTGGTGAGCAGGACCTCCTCCAGGACCTCGTCCCGGCTCCCGGGCTGCCGCACCCGCCGCTGCTCGCGCAGCAACTCGGCCACGGCGCTGGCCATCTCCGCGCCCAGCGTCGTTCCCTCGGAGAGGCCGGCTGAGTCGGCGATCACACCGGTATCCATGTCCACCAGGAGGAGCCCCAGGGAACCTTTGATGGCGCGGCCCCGCTCAAGCGCATCGGCCACGGCGGCACGGGCATCCGCCGCCGGTTTCCGGCGCCGCGCGGGTCGCACCTCGCCGCGGGACGGCAGCATCGCGGGCCGGGGCGATACATCCTCTTCGTGCTCGTCCTTGAGTCGCATCCCTTCCATGAGGAGGTAGTGGAGGCCGGCCGCGATCTCAGGGCTAACCGGCGGGCAGCCGTCGGCGATCTCGATGTCGGTGTCCTCCCAGGTGACGATCTCCAGCGCCGCCTCCTGGCCGGTGAGCTCCCCGGTCTCGGCCCCCACCAGCCGGCCGCCGCGGAAGAAGAGCCGGCCGGACCGGCCCAGGGAGGTGATAGCGAGGGTGCACGTCTTGCGCTCCAACTCCAGGAGCTGCAGGAAGGAGGGGAGGGTGATGTTCTCCACCCGCCCCTTGACCCGCTGGGCCAGCAGCTCGGCGATCTTCTGCTTCAAGTCCGGCACGTTGAACGGCTTGGTGAAGCACTCGACAGCCCCGTCCAGCCGGTCGGCCGTCTCGGCGCCGCCCAGGGCGGTCATCACGATCACCGGCAGGGAGGCGAAGTTGCGCCGCAGGTAGGCCAACAGCTCGAAGCCGTCCATCTCGGGCATGCGCAGATCGGTGAGCACGAGGTCGATGCGCTCGCTTTCGAGCAGAGCGATGGCCTCGACGCCGCTGCCGGCGGTGGCCACCTTGACCCCGCGCCGTCTATCCGCGAGCCCCTCCGCCAGCGCGAAGAGGACGGAGGGCTCATCATCGACTACTAAAACCGTTTTCATGGCGCTCGCTCCCGGCCCAAAGGCGGATTAGTATACGGGTACTACCGTAGGGAACGATCCGCAACCAGCCGTCCGCATGGAATTCGAGGGACGGAAGAGGGACCGCGCCAATGAGCCGACGCCTGTTCGCCATCGCAGCCTGCCTCCTCGCTCCACTGCTCGCGCCGTGGAGCGCGGAGGCGCAAGCCCCGCCGCCACCGCCGGCGGGCACGACCATCTGGCACACCGTGCGCCCGGGAGAGACGCTGGAGGGGATCGCCACCCGCTTCCTGGGCTCGGTGCAGCTCTGGAAGGAGCTCCACCGCTTGAACCCCAACATCGCCGATCCCAACCGCATCGAGCCCGGGCAGCGCATCCGCATGCCAGCGGTGCGGCCCGTCCTGCCGGTGGCCACCGTCAACCGGCTGTCGCGGCAGGTCGAGGAGCAGCCATCGCCCATCGACTGGAAGGAGGCCCTGCTGGGCGACGTGCTGGTGGAGCGCGACGGCATGCGCACCTTCCACCAGGCCTCGGCGGAGCTGCAGTTCGCCGATGGCGCCAAGCTGACGGTGACCGAGGACTCCCTGGTCTTCCTCCGCCGCTCGGGCTCGACGCTCAAGGGGGTGGAGCGCAAGGCCGTCGAGCTGATGGCCGGGCAGGCGGACCTCGACGCGCGCTCCACGGTGGCGGCCGTAGCTGCGCCAGAGGTGGAGATCGTGGTCGGCGCCTCGCGCACCACCTCACGACCGGATAAGGCCGGCGGCGCCCAGACCCGTGCCCGCCGCGCCGACGAGGGGAGCGCCAAGGTCAGCGTCTACGGCGGCGAGAGCGAGGTGGAGGCCGGCGGCGCCAAAGTCCAGGTGCCTCGGGGGATGGGCACCTCGGTGGCCCCCAGCGGACCGCCTTCGCCCCCGGAGAAGCTGCTTGCCGCCCCGGCGGGCCTCGATCCCGCCGCCGGTGCCGAGCGGGCCTGCGCCGATCCCCTCTTCACCTGGCAGGCGGTGCCGGCGGCCGCCTCCTACACCGTCGAGGTCTGCCGCGACCCGGCCTGCGCCGAGCTGGTGGCGCGGCAGACGGGCGAGACCGGGACGCAGTGGCGCGCCGCTCCCCTGCCCGTGGGCACCTACCACTGGCGGGTGACGGCGCGCAGCGCCTCCGGTCTCGACGGCTATCCCAGCGCGGGCTCGGCGCTCGCCATCACCTCCGACCGCACGGGCGTCCAGACGCCGACGGGGAGCCTTTCGATCGCCGGCCCCCAGGTGCGGGTGGGCGAGCGGCTGTTCACCGCCGCCAGCGCCACCGTGCAGGTGACAGCCACCGGGGCGGACGGCGCTCCGGCCCGCTGGGTGCCGGTGATCGGAGACCAGGAGGCTGCCTCCTGGCCGGACGCCTGGAGCGCCGGCGAGCACACCGCGGGCGCCCTGGTGCTCGACGGCTGTGGCCATCGCGTGCCGTTGGCGCCAGTCGCTTTCGTCACCGACACGGCGCCGCCCACCATCCGCTGGGAGCTGGGCGACGCCAAATCCCTCGCCGACCGGCTGGCTCCGGACAGCGAGCGCGAGCGTCATCGCCTGCGGGGCCGGCGCTCGGGGGGCGTGCTGCCCCACGACGCCTGGCAATCCTACGCCGGGGTCTGGCAACTGCCCCTGCCCTGGGTGAAGGACAAGGGCGGCGTCCGCACCCAGTTCCCGCTGGAGATCCCGGTGGAGATCGACAGCGACCGGCCGCAGGCCTTCCTCACCGCGCTGGATACCAGGGTATCCGCCGATGGCAAGGAGGGCGTGCTCGACGGTCACGTCCTCTGGATCGCCGCCGACGACGCCGGCTCCGGCGTCGACCGGCTGGTGCTCAAGAGCCGCACGGAGAAGGACCGCGTGGTGCTGGAGGTGGAGGCGGTGGACATGGTGGGGAACAAGAGCAAGAAGGAGATCGAGCTGCGGGCGCGGTAGGATCTCAGCCCCCCACGTCCATGGCCACGTCCAGCGCCGGAGCGCTGTGGGTGAGCCATCCCATAGAGAGCAGGTCCACCCCCGTGGCCGCGATCGCCGCCGCGGTCCGCGGGGTGATCCCTCCCGAGGCTTCGGTGATCGCCCTCCCCTTGGCCAGGGCCACGGCCTCGCGCAGCGTGTCGAGAGACATGTTGTCGAGCAGCACCACGTCCGCCCCGAGGTCCAGGGCTTCGCGCAGCATCTCCAGGGAGTCTACCTCCACCTCGATCTTCACCAGGTGCCCCACGGCGCGGCGGGCGCTCTCGATCGCCGGACGCAGGCCGCCGGCGAAGGCGACGTGGTTGTCTTTGATGAGCACGGCGTCGTCCAGTCCGAAGCGATGGTTGTGACCGCCGCCGCAGCGCACGGCGTACTTCTCCAGGGCGCGCAGGCCCGGCGTGGTCTTGCGGGTGCAGACAATGCGGGCGCCGTAGGGCGCCACGAGACGCACCATCTCCCGGGTGGCCGTGGCGATGCCGCACAGCCGGCCCAGGAGGTTGAGGGTCGTGCGCTCGGCCGTGAGAAGGGTGCGGGCCCCTCCCCGCACCCGGGCGAGCGCGGCCCCAGCCTCCACGTCCTCCCCGTCCGCCACCAGAGCCTCCACCGCGATCGCGGGATCGAGGAGATGGAACGCCGAGAGGGAGGCAGGCAGCCCGGCCACCCGGCCGGCGGCGCGGGCCAAGATCGCGGCCTCGCCTTTGAGGCTCACGGGAAGGATGGCGTCGCTCGTGAGGTCACCCGCCCGGCCCAGGTCCTCTTCGAGCGCCCGGCGGACCAGGGGCTCGTAGAGGAGGGGATAGAGGGGAACGGGATGGTCCGCGCTCAAACGCGGCTCCCGGCCACGGCGGCGAGGACCGGTGCCGCGATGTCCGCGGGCGAGGCTTCAAAACGCGGCGAGCCGTCCGGCCCGGCGGTGAGGAAGAGGCGGCGCTGCCACGCCGGATCCGGCGACGGGAAGTCCGAGCGGTAGTGGCCGCCGCGGCTCTCGCGGCGGGCCAGGGCCGCGGCCGTCACCAGCCGGGCCACTCCCAGGAGGTTCCGGGCCTCCCCCGCCGCCTGGGGATGCCGGGCCGCCAGGCGGTCCAGCTCCATCAGAGCCGAAGTGAGGCCGGTCGCGTCGCGCACCACCCCCACCTTCTCCCACATCAGCCGGCGGATGGCCGTCACTAATTCGGCATCACCAGGCGCGGCGATTCCCACGCCGGCCAGCCGGAGATTGCGGGGCGCGCGGCCGGCGGCCGGAGCCTCGCGCAGGTCCTCGGCCACCCGGGCCCCGAACACCAGGGCCTCCAGCAGCGAGTTGCTGGCCAGCCGGTTGGCCCCGTGAACGCCGGTCGAGGTCACCTCGCCCGCGGCCCAGAGACCGGGCAACGAGGTGCGGCCCCGCTCGTCCACCGCGATCCCCCCCATGTGATAGTGGGCCGCGGGCGCCACGGGGATGGCCTCGACCCGCGGATCGAGCCCCTGCTCCTGGCAGAGGCGGAAGACCGTGGGGAAGCGCTCAGGGAATTCCTCCCCCACCGCTTCGCGGGAATCGAGGAAGACCCGGTGCCCCGCCATCAGCTTCTTCCAGATGGCCCGGGCCACCACGTCGCGCGGCGCGAGCTCGCGGTCCGGATGCTCGCCGCTCATGAAGCGGCGGCCGGTCTCGTCGACGAGGACCGCGCCCTCGCCCCGCAGCGCCTCGGTGAGGAGGGGCATGGGATCGGCGCCCGTGGCCAGCGCCGTGGGATGGAACTGCACGAGCTCCAGGTCCACCAGCCGGGCCCCGGCCCGCGCCGCCATGGCGAGACCGTCTCCCGTGGCCTCGGGCGGATTCGTCGTATGGAGATAGAGATGGCCGAGCCCGCCTGTGGCCACCACCACCGCCGGCGCGAGGTGGAGCACCCGCCGGCCGTCCTCGTGCACGGCCACGGCGCCGATCACCCGTCCGTCGTCCATCACCAGATCGACGGCAAAGGCGCTGTCGATCATCCGGATTTCCGGAGCGTGGCGCACGGCCGCCACCAGGGTGCGCACGATCTCCGCCCCCGTGGCGTCCCGCGCGTGGAGGATGCGCCGCCGGCTGTGAGCGGCCTCGCGGCCCAGCGAGAGCGAGCCGGTCTCGTCGAGATCGAAATGGGCCCCCAGGGCGAGGAGCGCCTCCACCCGCGCGCGGCCCCTCGACGGTGAGGATCTCCACCACTCTGGGGTCGTTGAGCCCCGCGCCCGCGGCCATCGTGTCCGCCGCATGGAGGGCTGGAGCGTCGTCCTTCCCCACGGCCGCGGCGATGCCCCCCTGAGCCCAGGGGCTCGCGCCGCCCGAGCCCTGGCGCACCTTGGTGAGCACCGTCACCCGCCGCGGAGCACAGCCGAGAGCGGCCGTCAACCCCGCGGCGCCGCTCCCCAGCACCAGCACCTCGGAGCGCGACACGCCGTCGATCCATGAGCCCATGAAGCCCGGTCATTTCCCTTCCCTCCGGCCCACAGCCAGCATCCTCTCGACCGCCAGGCGGGCGCGTCCCG
This sequence comes from Thermoanaerobaculaceae bacterium, assembly GCA_963712665.1. Classification (GTDB taxonomy): domain Bacteria; phylum Acidobacteriota; class Thermoanaerobaculia; order Multivoradales; family UBA5704; genus DATARR01. The sequence goes on from CAVQIV010000008.1 coordinate 236,916, forward strand.
CCACCTCGGGATCGACCTCCACCTCGTGCTCCATGGTCTCCAGCGAGCGCAGGATCTTCGGCAGCGTGATCCGCTTCATGTGCGGGCAGAGATTGCACGGCCGGATGAACTCCACGTCGGGATACTCGACCGCCACGTTGTCGCTCATCGAGCATTCGGTGATCATCACCACCCGCCGTGGCCGCTGCTCGCCCACCCAGCGGGCCATGGCCGCGGTCGAGCCCACGAAGTCCGCCTCGGCCAGCACATCCGGCGGGCACTCGGGATGGGCCAGGATCTCGACGTTCCCACCCTGGGCCTGGCGATAGGCGCGCAGCTCGGCGCCCGTGAAGCGCTCGTGCACCTCGCAATGCCCCTTCCAGAGGATGATCCCGACGTCCGTCTGCGAGGCCACGTACCTGCCCAGGTACTCGTCGGGGAGGAAGATCACCCTCTCCACCCCCAGCGACTCCACCACCGCCACGGCGTTGGCCGACGTGCAGCAGATGTCCGACTCGGCTTTGACCGCCGCCGACGTGTTGACGTACGTCACCACCGGCACCCCCGGGTACCGCTGCCGCAGCAACCGGATGTCCGCGGCCGTGATCGACGCCGCCAGCGAACACCCGGCCTGGGGATCGGGGATCAGCACCGTCTTCTCCGGCGACAGGATCTTCGCCGTCTCCGCCATGAAGTTGACGCCGGCCAGCACGATCACCTCCGCCTCCGTCTTCGCCCCCTGCTGCGCCAGGGCCAGCGAGTCCCCCACGAAGTCGGCCACTCCGTGGAAGATCTCCGGCGTCTGGTAGTTGTGGGCCAACACCACGGCGTTGCGCTGCCGCTTGAGCTCGTTGATGGCCGCGATGTACGGCGCATGGACCGGCCACTCCACGTCCGGGATCACCGACCGCACCCGGTCATGGATGGGCGCCGTCGCAAGCGCCACCGCGGGCGTGTAGTCGAGCCAGGAGGACTGCCGGGACGTTTCGAGGTTCATCGTATCTCCTATGCTCATTCTGAGCATATCAAGATCACAAAAAAGGGCCGGCACCGCCGGCCTAAGACTTATACTACGACTGAGTATATCTCGTTGTCAAGCCCCTAAATGGAAGGGGTGGTGCGGCTGGGAGGACTCGAACCCCCGACCAAGAGTTTAGGAAACTCCTGCTCTTTCCACCTGAGCTACAGCCGCAGGCGGGGAGGGATTATACCCCAGGCTCTCCCCGGCCCCCGCTCAATACCGGATCAGCGACTCCACCTCGTAGCCCTGGAGCTTCTGGCGACCGGGGAGGAAGGTCAGCTCGATGATGAAGCCGAAGCCCGCCACCTTCCCTCCCAGCGACTCGACCATCTTCGCCGCCGCCAGGGCCGTGCCGCCCGTCGCCACCAAGTCGTCCACGATGAGCACGTGCTCGCCGGGCTGGATGGCGTCATTGTGCATCTCGACGGAGTCGGTGCCGTACTCCAGGTCGTAGGTCTCCCGGATCTTGTGGTACGGCAGCTTGCCGGGCTTCCTCACGGGCACGAAGCCGGCGTTCAAGTCGTAGGCCACAATGGGGGCGAACATGAAGCCGCGCGACTCGATGCCCACCACTTTGTCGATCCGCTTGCGGGCGAAGAGCCAGACGAAACGGTCCACCGTCATGCGCAGGGCCAGGGAATCCTGCAGCAGGGTCGTGATGTCGTAGAAGTTGATGCCCGGCTTCGGGAAGTCCGGCACCTCGCGGATGTGCGCCTTCAGATCCTCCATGTCTCCTCCGTCTGTCCTCCATAGGGCCAGCCCGGTGGGCTAGCGGTCGATCGTAAAGCCGTCCCAGTTGGGCACGGCGGACAGCACCTCTTCGATGATCCGGGTGACCCGGGAGCCCGGCGGGCCTTGCCGCAGGTGCTCCCGGAAGGCGTCCAGAGCTTCGGGCTTCCCCTGCGCCTCCGCCTCCACGCTCCCGTCCGGCAGGTTGCGCACCCGGCCGGTGAGCCCCAACTCCTGGGCGGCCCTGCGGGTATACCAGCGGAAGCCCACGCCCTGGACGTGGCCGCTCACCCGGAAGCGGACGGCGGGGGTGTTGCCCGTTGCGCTCATTTCTGCTCCGGCTTCCAGCCGTGACGGCCGAGGAGGGGCACGAAGGCCACGTCTTCGCCCTCGCGGCGCCTTATCTCCCCCCGCGGCGATCTGCGGTAGAGCACTAGGCGTTGCAGGTGGCGCGACCCTTCGGGCACCAGCAGAGCGCCGCCGGGCGCGAGCTGTCCCAAAAGCGGCTCCGGCACCTTGGGCGCGCCGGCCGTCACCAGGATGCGATCGTAGGGCGCCCACTCGCTCCAGCCCACGGTGCCGTCGAAGACCTGGATCTTGACGTTGTCGAGCCCGAGCTGGCGCATGCGGGGGATGGCCGCCTGGGCCAGCTCGGGGATGCGCTCAAGGCTGTAGACCCGGCGCGCCAGGGTGGCCAGGATGGCGGTCTGGTAGCCCGAGCCGGTGCCGATCTCCAGCACCGAGTGCTCGGGACCCACCTCCAGCATCTCGGTCATGCACGCCACGACGAAGGGCTGGGAGATGGTCTGCCCGCTGTTGGTGCCGATGGGCAGGGCGTGATCGCCGTAAGCCTGGGAGCGCAGGTGGTCTTTGACGAAGAGGTGGCGCGGGACCTTGCGCAGGGCCGCGAGCACGCGCTCGTCCTTGATGCCGCGAGCGGCGATCAGGTCGCGGACCATCCGCTCGCGCTGGACGGCGTAGTCGCTCATTCCTCAGGTGGAAGGAGGAGGGGCTGGGAAGGTGAGGGCCGAGAGCTTCTCCCAGACGGGGCCGAAGCTCTCCAGACCCGGGTAGTAGGTGAGGTCTAAGTGCAGCGGCGTCACCGAGACCCGGCCCTGGGACACGGCCTCGTAGTCTGTGCCGGTCGCCCGCTCCCACTGCGGCGTGCCCGCGATCCAGTAGTACTTCCGTCCCCGCGGGTCGAGCTTCTCGATGACCGACTGCTTGTAGACTCGGCGGCCGAGCTTGGTGAAGCTCACCCCCTGGATGGGGCCGGCCGGTACGTTGACGTTGAGCAGCAGGTCACGTGGCAGCTCCTGGCCGAGCAGGATCTCCACCAGCCGGCGGGCGAAGTCCGCCGCGGCCTGGAAGGAGAACCCCTCCCCCACCTCCTGGCTGAAGGCCACGGACGGGATGCCCAGCAGGGTGCCCTCGAAGGTGGCGGAGACGGTGCCCGAGTAGGTCACGTCGTCGCCCAGGTTGAGCCCGAAGTTGATGCCGGAGCAGACGAGATCCGGAGGCTTGTCCTTGAGCAAGGACAGCACTCCGAGATTGACGCAGTCGGTGGGTGTGCCGTCCACCGCGTACCAGTTCTCCTCGACCTTCTGCATGCGCAGCGGCCGCGACAGGGTGAGGGCATGGCCCGTGGCGCTCTGCTCGCGGTCCGGCGCCACCACCACGATCTCGGCCAGGGCCGATAGCGACTTGGCCAGCAGCTTGATCCCTTCGGAGAAGATGCCGTCGTCGTTGGTGATCAGGATGCGTATCATTCGGCCTTGATGTACTTCCCGATGATGGGCTGGAGCGCCTGGATGGTCGCCGCCGGGATCATCGACCGTTCGGTGATGAGCGAGTATTTGAGGGCTTCGGCGCAGAGGCAGTCGCGGCTGTGGGCCTCCCCGATCCGGCGCACGATCTGGCGGACTACCTCCTGGGCCATCTGGACGTTCTGGCGGATGACCTCCATCACCGCCTCGCCGGAGACGGCCTCCTCGGTCTCGTGCCAGCAGTCGTAGTCGGTGACCATGGAGAGCGAGACGTAGCAGATCTCGGCCTCGCGGGCGAGCCTCGCCTCCTGGAGGTTGGTCATGCCGATGATGTCGAACCCACGGCTGCGGTAGGTCTCGGACTCGGCACGGGTGGAGAACTGCGGCCCCTCCATGCAGACGTAGGTGCCGCCCTTGTGCACCGTGGCCCCCGCCGCCTTCGCCGCCTCGGCCGCGGTGTCGAGCAGCCGTGGGCAGATGGGCTTGGCCAGCGAGACGTGGGCCACGAGGCCGTTGCCGAAGAAGGTGTCCACCCGGTGGCGGGTGCGGTCGAAGAACTGGTCGGGCACCACGATGTCCGTGGGCTTGTACTCGATCTTGAGCGAGCCCACGGCGGAGACCGAGACGATCTCCTCCACCCCCAGGGTCTTGAAGCCGTAGACGTTGGCCCGGTAGTTGAGCTCCGTGGGGAGCAGCCGGTGGCCGCGGCCATGGCGGGGCAGGAAGGCCACCTGCCGGCCGTCCAGCTCGCCCAGGATGTAGGCGTCCGAAGGATCGCCGAACGGTGTCTGGACGCGGCGCTCCTCGCGGATGGTCATCCCCTCCATCTGGTACAAGCCGCTGCCGCCGATCACACCGATACGGATGTCACTCATCAGGAAACTCCTCTTTCTCTAGGAATCCAGGCCTAACCGTCGATTGCCGGAACCGGCGGGAGAGTGTAGCAGTCTGAGACGCCGGGGGGAATCAGAGCCCTACCGGATCGCCTCCACCACCGCCAGGGCCGTGGCCAGCGCCTGGCGGCCCTGGGGGCCGTCCACCCGGGGAGCGAGCTCGCCCCGGCAGGCGGCGAGGAAGGCTTCGAGCTCCCGTTTCAGGGGTTCGGCCCGCTCGACGTCGAGGTCGTCCGGCAGGATGCGCCGCTCCCCATCCCTCTCTTCCAGCCGGTAGCCCTTGATCTCCTGCGCCTGGTAGTCCAGGGAGTAGTAGCGGTTGGGCAGGATGGCCCGCAGCTTGCGCGTGCGCTCGGAGGAGACCCGCGACGCCGTCAGGTTGGCGACGCCGCCCGAGGCGAACTGCAGACGCACGTTGGCCATGTCGATGTGCGGCGAGAGCACGGCGATGCCCGTGGCCCGCACCTCCTCGACCGGGCTGGGGTCGAGGGCATGGAGGATCTGGAGGTCGTGGATCATCAGGTCCAGGATCACGTCCACGTCCAGGCTGCGGGGGGAGAAGACCCCCAGGCGCTGCACTTCGACGAAACGCGGCGGCGTGCCCACTCCCAGCAGGGCCTGGACCGCGGGATTGAAGAACTCGACGTGCCCCACGGCGAGCACCCGATCGCGGTCATTGGCATGGTCGAGCAACCGGTCCGCTTCCGCCAGGCTCGCGGCCATGGGCTTCTCGATCAGCACGTGGAGGCCCCGGCCGAGCAGGGCGCAGCCCATGTCCGCATGGGCCACCGTGGGCGCTGCCACGACAGCCGCCTCGATCTCCCCGGCCAGCTCTTCGAGCCGGGGGAAGATCCGCGCGCCGTGATCGCGGGCCGCCGCCTCCGCGGAGTGGGGATCGGGATCGTAGATGCCGACCAGCTCAGCGCCGGGAAGCGACGACAGGAGACGGACATGGTTCCGCCCCATCGCGCCGGTGCCGAAGACGCCGACACGCAGTGGACGGGGGGGCTACTCAGGCTCCCCTCCTCCCCGCCCGCCTCCCCGCGGCACGGACTTGTGGATCCCCCGCTGACTGCTCTCGACGAAGGCGATCAGGTAATCGACATCCGGGGCGCCCGCGAGCTCGGCTTTGAGCCGCTCCAGGGCCTGAGGAGTGTTCAGCTTCGAGCGCACCAGGATGCGGTAGGCGAGCTCCAGCCGGCGCAGCCGCTCGGCGTCGAACCCCTTGCGCTTGAGGCCGAAGGAGTTCAGACCGTAGCAGGCGGGCTTCTGCCCCACGGTCTTGACGAACGGCAGCACGTCCATAGTGGCCACGGTGTAGCCCCCTACGTAGGCGTGGCGGCCCACCCGGCAGAACTGGTGCACGGAGGAGAAGGCGCTGATGTTGGCGTCGTCGTGGACCTCGACGTGCCCCGCGAGAGTCGCGTTGTTGGCGAAGACGATGCGGCTCCCCACCTGGCTGTCGTGGCCGACGTGGGTGTAGGCCATGAACAGGTTGTCGCTGCCCACCCGGGTGGTGCCGCCCCCCTTGGCCGTGCCGCGATGGAGGGTGCAGAACTCGCGGAGCTGATTGCGGTCGCCGATCTCCAGCCAGACCTCCTCGGCCTGGTATTTGAGGTCCTGGGGATCGAAGCCGATGGCGGCGTTGGGATAGATGCGATTCTCGCGGCCGATGCGGCTGGGACCATAGATCTGGGCCCCGGCGCCGACCTCCGTACCGTCGCCGATCTCGACCCCGGGGCCGACGACGGCGAACGGACCGACGCGGACTCCGTCGCCCAGCTTGGCGGTCGGGTCCACCACGGCCAGGGGGTGGATGGAGGCTCCCATGCTCAGCGATCCACCATCGCCGAGGAGATCACGGCTTCGGCGGCGAGCTGGCCGTCCACCATCACCTTGCCCGCCAGCTTGCAGTAGGTGCTGCGCAGGCGCAGAACCTCGATCTCGTAGCGGATCTGGTCGCCGGGCACTACGGGCCGGCGGAACTTGGCCCCTTCGATGCCGGCGAAGAGCAGCAGCTTGTTGGCGCGGTCCGGGACGTCGCCCAGGAGCAGCAGGCCGCCGGCCTGGGCCATGCCTTCCACGAGCAGCACGCCCGGGACCACGGGACGGCCCGGGAAGTGGCCGGGGAAGAAGGGCTCGTTGATGGTGACGTTCTTGAGGGCCACGATGCGCTTGCCCGGCTCGATCTCCAGCACCCGGTCCACCAGCAGGAACGGATAGCGGTGGGGCAGCACCGACAGGATCCACTCGATGTCCCACGGCGGTGTCTTGGGGGTCGAATCGCTCGGGGTCAAATCGCTCACCTCAATCCTCCTCGCTGATCTCACCGCCCTCGGCGGGTTCCCCGAGCCGGCGCTCGAGGGCGCGGAGGCGCCGGCTCATCTCTTCCAGGCGCGACAGCAGGGCGACCTGGCGCCGCCATTTGCGGAGCTCCACCGCGGGGATGCCGGCCACCGCCTTGCCCGCCTCCACGGAGGTGAGGGCCGCGGACTTGGCCGCCACCTGCACGCGGTCGCCGAGCTCGATATGGCCCGCCACACCCGACTGCCCGGCCAGCACCACGCCGTTACCCAGGCGGGCGCTCCCCGCGATGCCAGCCTGGCCGCACAAGATAGAGTGCCGGCCGACCTGCACGTTGTGCCCCACCTGCACCAGGTTGTCAACCTTGGTGCCGGCTCCGATGCGGGTCTCCCCCAGGGTGGCGCGGTCGATCGTGGAGTTGGCGCCGACCTCCACCTCCGCCTCCAGCACCACGCGGCCGACCTGCGGCACCTTGTGGTGGACGCCGCCGTGGGTGGCATAGCCGAAGCCGTCCGCCCCCAGCACCACGCCGGCGTGGACGATGGCAGCCGCGCCCACCTCCGTGCCGTCGTACAGCACGGCATGGGGATGGAGCACCGCCCCCTCTCCCACCGTGCAGCCCCGGCCGATGGCCACGAAGGCATGGACGGCGGCGCCGGCGCCGATCCGGCTGCCTTCGCCGATCACCACGTAGGGTCCGATATGGGCCGTGGGGTCCACCGCACAACCGGGCTCTAGGATAGCCGTGGGGTGGACCCCCGCCTCCCGCTGAACGTCAGCGGGGGGGTGGAGCCGCGCCAGGAGCCGAGCCAGGGCAAGCCCGGGATCATCCACCACCAGCAGGTCCCGACCGGACCCGGCCGCGCCGGCCAGGGCCGGCGCCACCAGCAGGGCGCCGGCGCGGCTGGCGACCGCCTGGGCTCGGTACCGAGGGCTGGTGAGGAACGACAGGTCGGCGGGACCGGCGGTCTCCAGGGTGCGGATCGTCTCGACGGCGCGTTCCGGGTCGCCGACGACCCGGCCTCCCACCAGCTCGGCAAGATCGGCGAGCCGGTAGCCCACGCGCTTATTTACCCGCAGCCGCAGCAGCGTCCAGCCGCTGGATGACGGTAGCGGTGATGTCCACCGCCTCGTCGGCGTAGATCAGCCCGCTCTCGAACTTGCGGAAGATCAGGGTGTACCCCAGGTCCTTGCCCACCTGGTTGATCACCGGCATCACCTTCTTGTCGATGCCGGCCAGCATCTCGTCCCGCTTCTTGTTCAGCTCGCGGGTGGCGTCGTCCTGCGCGCGGCGCAGGACGATGTCCTTCTCCTCCAACTGCTTGGACATTTCGGCGAGCTTGTCCTGGGCGAGGGAGAGGCGGCCGTCGGAGATCTTGGTCTGCAGGTCCTTGAGCTCCTGGGCCTTGGCGCGCAACTCGCCTTCCCGCTGCTCCTGGAGCTTCTTAAGATCCGCCACAGCCTTCTTGCCCGCTACCGAGGAGAGCAGGATCTTCTCCGTGTCGATGACGGCGATCTTGATCGTGCCGGCGGCGGGAGCGGCGGCAGGCGCCTGGGCCGCCACCGGCACGGCCAGCGCAAGGCTGAGCAGGCCGGCCGCGGCGGCGCTTGAGAGAGAGGTTCGGAACGACATCACGTGTTTTCTCCTATTCCTTTTTATTCCTTGGATCAGAAGCTGGTCCCAATACTGAACTGGAAATCCTCGAAGCTGTCGTGGGGCAGCGGATCGAGGTTCTTGGCATAGATGAAGCGCAGCGGCGCGCCGAACACGGGGAGGAACACCCGCAGCTCGACACCCGCGGTCTTGCGCAGGCCCGTCAGGTCGAACGTCGAGCCCTCGCCGTAGACGTTGCCGGCGTCGGCGAAGAGCAGCACGCGGAACGGTCCGCCGAGCAGGAAATGATACTCCAGGTTGAACTGGAGGAACTTGTCGCCGCCCAGGACGAGGCCGTCCTTATCGCGCAACGGCTCGCCGTTGGCGTCGCGCAGGAAGATGGAGCGGAAGCGGTGGCCGCGGACGCTGTTCTCTCCGCCCAGGAAGAAGCGCTCGAGGACGGGGATCTCATGGCCGCCGAAGGGCTTGATCCAGCCGGCCTCGGCGTTGATCGCGAACAGCGTCTTCGCGGGGTAGTTGGTCACCGGCTTGAAGATGCTGTACGTCACCTCGGGGCGCCAGAAGTTGTTGTCGCCGCCCAGGAAGCCGCCCGCGTACTCCACGGCCAGGGACAGCCGCTTGCCGCGCGTGGTCTCGAAGGGGTTGTCGCGGCTGTCGAAGGCGAACGCCGGCCGCAGCGAGGAGTTGTTGATCCGCACCTTGGTGACCACCACGTCGCCCGGCTGCGGCTGGCCGGCGGGCCGCGGCGTCTCGCCGGGCAGCAGCGGCGGCACGGTGGCGCTGGTCTCGTCGTTGTAGTTCGAACGGTTGTAGCTCAGGCTCATCGAGTTGAACAGCCGGTAGTTGCGGCCGTAGGTCAGCACCGCCCCCTTGCTGTGGCGCAGGTAGGTGTCCGTGCCTCCCGCCAGCAGGTCGTACTGGAGGCTCTGGTCGTAGGCCCGGATGCCGATGCTCTGCGGCTTGTCGAGGAACCATGGCACGTAGTAGGACAGGTCGAAGAAGTTCCGCAGCTTGCCGCTCTGCACCGAGACGCCCACCTGCTCGCCGCGGCCGAGGAAGTTCTTGGTATTGATGGCGAACTGGCCGAAGAAGCCGTCGAGCTCGCTCCAGCCGCCGCCGAACTGCAGCTCGGTGCGGTCCGACTCCTCGCCCTTGAAGGTCAGGTTGACCTTCTTCTTCTCCGTATCCGTGTCGATGTCGACCGGGTCTTCCTCGTTGAGCTTGAAGTAGCCGAGCTGGTTGACCTTGAGGACGCTGTTGCGGATCGCCGCCACGTTCATCAGGCCGCCTTCGTAGAGGCGCAGCTCGCGGCGCAGCACCTTGTCCTTGGTGCGGTCGTTGCCCGAGAACTCGATGCGGCCGACCTGGAACTGGTCGCCCTCCTTGACGTGGATGTGCAGGTCGGCCACCCGCCCCTCACGCTCCACCAGCTCGGGCTCCACCCGGGCGAAGATGTAGCCGGTGTTGTGGTAGAGGTCGGAGATCTCCTTCACCCCGTCTTCGATGACCTTGGAGCGCAGCCAGCCGCCGGTCTTGTGCTCGAAGGCCCGCAACAGCGCCCTCTCCGGGTAGAGCTGGTTGCCATCGATCTTCACCTCGCCGAACTTCCACCGTTCCCCCTCCTCGATGGGGATGGTGATGAACATGCGGCGGTTCTGGTCCTTGAGGCTGGCCGCCGTGGGGTTCTTGGCCCGCACGTCGACCTTGGGATCGCCGATGACGACGTTCTTGTAGCCCTGGCCGCGGTAGAGCTCACGGACCTTGTCGAGGTCCTCCTGGAGCTTGGCCGGATCGTAGATGTCCTTCTTGGAGATGCGGTTGATGAGGTTGCTCTCCTTGGTCTTCTTCATGGTCCAGCGCAGGTGCGTGTCGTTGAACACCGTGTTGCCCTCGAACTGGATGTCCGAGATGCGGACGCGGTTGCCCTCGTCGACGGTGAAGACGACCTTCTTCTCGTTGGGACCCATTTCCTGGATCTCGTACTGGGCGTTGGCGAAACGGTAGCCCTTGTCGGCGTAGAGCTGCTCGATCAGCGCCTTGACCCGCTGCAACTCGCCGAGCGACAGGGGCTCGCCCTCGTGCACCCGGATGCGCTGGGTGGTGAGCTTGTCCTGGAGGTCGGTCTTCGAGATGCGCTTCAGCCCCTCGTAGTCGATGGAGCGCAGGACCGGCCGCTCGGCGATCGTGATCACCAGGCGCACCCCCGCCGGCGTGGGCACGCTCTCCACCTGGACGTCGTCCACCAGGTTGCGGTCCCAGAGCTGCTTGACGTTGCGGTTGAGCGCCTCTTCGTCGAGAGGCTGCCCCGGCTCGAGGCCGAGGTAGTAGCGCAGGGTGTCTTCCGACAGGGCCTTGGCGCCCTTGAACTCGATCGCTTCGATGGTGCGGCCGTTGACCGGTGCCTGCGGCGCCTGGGCCCGGGCGGAGAAGCCGCCCGAGAGCAGCGACGGCAGCAGAAGCACGACCAGGAGGCGGCGCGCAACCTGCCAGCGGCGCGATCCACGCCGGCCCACGATGAGTACAGACATCGTCTCGTCCTTTCCTAGCCCCGGCGGCTCTGAAGCCGCCGGGGATGACTGCTGCTCTCTTGCTGGTGACCGCCGGCCGGCGGCTCAGCGCCTGGGAGTGACGATCTCCTGGGCGCCGGCCTGGAACGTCAGCTCACCGCCCTCCAGATCCACGTCGATGCGCTCGATCGGCTCCCCGTGCTGATTGATGAGGATGTCCGACACCTTGTCCTGGATGTGCCGCTGAATGGCGCGGCGCAGCGGCCGGGCCCCCGTCGAGGGCTCGACGCCCGCTCTGGCCAGCAGCCACTCCTTGGCCGGATCACTGACCTCCACCCGGAGGCCACGCTCAGCCAGGGTATTGTTCACGTCCGCGAGCAGGATGTCCACGACCAGCCGCAGCTCGCGCTCGCCCAGGGGGTTGAAGACGATCACCTCGTCGATGCGGTTGATGAACTCCGGGCTGAAAGTCGCGCCGCAGCTCGGCGAGGATCTCCTCCTCGATTCGCTGGTGCTCGCCTCCTCGCTCCCCTCGCCGAACCCCATGCGGCCGCCGCGCAGCACCAGCTTGCGTGCCGATGTTGGAGGTCATGATGCACCAGGGTGTTCTGAAGTCGACCTGGTTGCCGTAGGCGTCCGTGAGGATGCCGTCCTCGAGGATCTGGAGCAGCAGGTTGGCGATGTCCGGGTGCGCCTTCTCGATCTCGTCGAACAGGATCAGCTGTAGGGGTTGCGGCCGGATCCGCTCCGTGAGCTGGCCGCCCTCCTCGTGGCCGACGTAGCCCGGCGGCGAGCCGATGAGCTTGGAGACGGCGTGCTTCTCCATGTACTCGCGACATGTCGAAGCGCACCAGCGGCTCTCTGGTTCCCGAACAGGAACTCCGACGAGCCGGCGCGCGACCTCGGTCTTGCCCACGCCCGAGGGGCCGAGGAAGATGAACGAGCCCATCGGCCGGCTGCGGGTTCGTGACGCCCAGGCGGGAGCGGCGGATCGCCTCGGCTGACGCCGATGATGGCGCGCCTCCTGGCCCACGATCCGGCGGCGCAGGGTGTCCTCCATGTGGAGCAGCTGCTCGGCCTCCTCGCTCTCGAGGGACGCCACCGGGATGCCCGGTCCACGAGGAGATGATCTCCTCGATGTCGCGCCGGGTGACTTCCAGCGTCGCTCGTCTCGTCCGCCGGCTGCGCCTTGTCGCGCTCGATCTCCTCCTTGCAGCTCGATCTCGCGCTCGCGCAGGAAGACGGCCTTCTCGAAGTCCTTGTCGGAGATGGCCTTCTTCATCTCCTTGACGATCTGGCGGATCTCCAGCTCGAGCCTGCGCAGGTTCTGCGTGTCGGCGCACGCGCTTCAGCTTCACCTTGGCGCCCGGCCTCGTCGAGGATGTCGATCGCCTTGTCCGGGAAGAAGCGGTCGGTGATGTAGCGGTTGGACTGGTAGATCGCCGTGCTTGAGCGCCTCGGCGCGAGTAGCGCACCTTGTGGAACTGCTCGTAGCGGTCCTTGACCCCCTCGAGGATCTCGAAGGTCTCGTCCTCCGAGCGGCGGCGGTGACCTGGATGGCCTGGAAGCGGCGCAGGAGCGAGCGGTCCTTCTCGATGTACTTGCGGTACTCCTTGAGCGTCGTCGCGCCGATGCAGGAGATCTCGCCGCGCGACAGGGCGGGCTTCAGGATGTTGGCGGCGTCGAGCGAGCCCTCGGCCGAGCCGGCGCCGATCAGCGAGTGGATCTCGTCGATGAAGATGATCAGGTCGCGGGTTCTCCTCGCAGCTCCTTGATGATCCCCTTCAGCCGCTCCTCGAACTGGCCGCGGTACTTGGTACCGGCCACGATCAGCGACAGGTCGAGCGCCAGGATCCGCTTGTTGGCGAGGAAGATCGGGCACCGCGCCCTCGACGATGCGCTGGCGCCAGACCCTCGACGATGGCGGTCTTGCCGACGCCCGGCTCGCCCAGGAGGATCGGGTTGTTCTTGGTGCGGCGGGAGAGGATCTGGATGATGCGCTCCACTTCCTTGTCGCGGCCGATCAGCGGGTCGAACGGCTGCTCGGCGGCGCGAGCTGCGTCAGGTCGCGGCTGTACTCGGCGAGGAACGGGAGCTCCTTCTTCTGCTTGCGAAGCCTCGCGCTCCTTGGCGATGGCGAGCACCTCCTCGCGCACGGCGTAGACGTCGAAGCCGTGCTGCGGCCAGGATGCGCATGGCCGATGCACCCCTCGACGCGCAGGATGCCGATGAGCAGGTGCTCCGGGCCGACGTAGGGGTGCAGCATCGCTCTCGGCCTCGTGCGAGGCGTAGGCCAGGATCTTCTTCGATTCTTCGGAAAGGGGGAGCTCGGCGGTCGAGGAGATGCGCTCGACGAAGACGCGTTCACCTTCGATCTCGCGGCGGACTGTCCTCGGGCTTGACTGGAAGCGGCCGGAAGATCTCGCTTGACTGTCTCCTCCCCTTCCCGGAGGATCCCCAGCAGGATGTGCTCGGACTCGATGACCCGGCTGCCCAGCTTGCGAGGCTTCGTAGCGGGCGAAGAAGAGTGCTCGGCGGGCCTTCTCGTTGTACTTCTCAAACATTCGGTTCGACCTTTCCTCAAGTCGTCGGCACGCTACACGTCACCTCACGTCGAGGGGAATGGAAGCTGCCGTCATCCTCTGCAATGCCATGGGATTCTAGCACGCCACTCACTCCCGGGGGACCTCCATGGCATACAGCGCGTGACGACTCTACGTTCCCATCCCGGTCAATGGACCCGACGGGCTGCAAAATTCCCGCCCGGAGCCTCACTCCTTGCCCCCTCGGCCGGGGCGCCGAAGGTGTCCGGTTTTCAGTACGGCTGTAGCACTCCACCATCCAGCCTGAGGATGCGGGTGCAGCGCTGGGCGATCTCGGGATTGTGGGTGACGAGGACGCCGGTCGTGCGGTGCCGGGCCTGGAGGTCGAGGAGGAGCTGGAAGACTACCTCGCCGCTCTCCGGGTCGAGGTTGCCCGTGGGCTCGTCGGCGAGGAGGAGGGGGGGCTCCAGGGCCAGGGCCCGGCAGAGGGCCACCCTTTGACGCTCGCCGCCGGAGAGCTGGTTGGGGAAATGGTCCAGCCGCTCGGCCAGCCCCACCTCCTCCAGCAGCCGGCGGGCGTGGGCCAGCACTCCCCGCGGCTCACGGCCGGCGATCCGCCCCGGCAGCATGACGTTCTCGAGAGCCGTGAAGTCCGGCAGGAGCTGGTGGAACTGGAAGACGAAGCCGATGGTGCGGTTACGGAAACCCGCCAGCGCTGCCCCCGACAGGCCGGCGAGGGGCTGGCCGCCCACCTCGACCGTTCCCCTATCCGGCCGGTCGAGGGCCCCCAGGAGGTGCAGCAGGGTCGACTTGCCCGATCCCGAGGGACCCACGATCGCCACCAGCTCTCCCGGCTCGACCGCGAGGTCGATCCCCTTGAGCACCTCGACCCGCCGGACGCCGTCCTGGTAGGTCTTGGTGACGCCGCTGGCGTAGACGGTGACGCTCATCGCCGCAGAGCCTCCACGGGATCGAGGGTCGCGGCCCGCTGGGCGGCGTAGAGGGAGGAGGCGAGGGCGAGCCCCAGGGTCAGCAGCAGCACCAGCACCAGGTCCTGCGGCTCCACCCGGAAGGGGACGTAGTCGAGGAAGTAGACCCGCCCCGGCACCGGGAACCAACGGTAGTGGTCGGCCAGCCAGGCGAAGCCCACCCCCAGCACGGTCCCCACCAGCAATCCGAGGCCAGCCACCATCCCACCCAGCAGCACGAAGGCCTGGCGCAGGGCCGCCGGGGTCGCCCCCAGGGTGCCCAGCATGCCGATCTCCGGCCGCTTGCTGGAGATGATGAGGGCGAGGTCCGCCACCAGAGCCAGGGAGGCCACCAGGACGATCAACGACACGGCCACGAACATCATCAGCTTCTCCAGACGCAGGGCGAAGAGCAAAGGACGATTGAGGTCCTTCCAGGTGCGCACCTCGCTCCCCTTCGGCAGGACCGCGGGCAGCCGGGAGGCTACGTCCAGGGCCGCGTCGAGATCCGCTGCTTCCACGTCCAGCCGGCGGTCCGTCTTGCCGAGCAGGGTCTCGGCCACGGCCCGCGGCAGGGCGGCGCGCTCCTTCTCCTCCTGGGTCCGGCCACCCGCGTAGGTGCCGGCCAGGGGGACGCTGCGCACTCGCGGCTGGGGTCCCAGCGGGGTCAGCGTCGGCTTCGGCGACACCACCTCCAGCACCTCGCCGGGATGCAGCCCCCAGCGGGCGGCGAGCGTCTCCGGCACGTAGAGCCCCTCGGGTTTGCCCGCTGCGCCCGGGAAGGAGCGGGGCACCCGGCCTTCGAATCCCACCATCTCCACCGGCTGCACCTTCCCCTGGTCCACCAGCCAGCCGCCGCCCCGCACCAGGATCTGGGCCGAGGCCACTCCGGAAACCCGCCGTACGGCGTCGCGCGCCCCCTCAGCGTCAACGCCAGGCGGGAGCTCGACCTCGATCTGCGGCGTCCGTCCCAGCAGCTCCGAGCGCAGCGCGTTCTGGAACCCGGAGATCACCGCCATGGACACGATGAGCGCCGCCACCCCCAGGGCCAGGCCGATGGCGGCCACGACCGAGAGGAAAGTGGCGAAGGCGTCCCGCCGCGTGCTGCGCAGATAGCGCAGGGCGATCACCGCCGGGAAGGGGAGGTTGCGCAGGAGGAGAGACGATGCCTGTGGCTTTGCTTTTTCTTCAGACAAACCTCTCCCTCTTCTCCCGGCGGGCGGGGGGGAGGCTGGGAGAAGAGGGCCGGGGTGATGAGGGTCCCCGGCGGTGCCGACTCGCATCAGTCGTCCCCCGCCTCGGGACGCATCAGCGGGAAGAGGATGACGTCGCGGATCGACTGCCGGTCGGTCATCAGCATGGTCAGACGGTCGATGCCCACGCCGATGCCCGCGGCCGGCGGCATGGCATGCTCCAGAGCGCGCACGTAGTCGGCGTCGTAGAGATGGGCCTCCACGTCGCCGCCCGTCTCCCGCGCTGCCACCTGCTGGCGGAAGCGCTCGGCCTGAACGTCCGGATCGTTGAGCTCGCTGAAGCCGTTAGCGATCTCCGAGCCGGCGATGTACAGCTCGAAGCGCTCGGTGAAACGGGGATCGTCCTGCCTTTGCTTGGCGAGCGGCGAGACGTCCGTGGGATGGTCGGTGATGAAGGTGGGATTGAAGAGGTGCTCCTCCACCGTGTCCTCGAACAGCCCCATGAGGAGATGGCCGTAGGTGTCCCCAGGCGGCACGTCCAGCCCCTTCTCCTCCAGCACGGCCCGCACCGACTCTTTGGTCTCCAGCCGCTCGGCCGGCACGCCCGCGAAGTGAGTGATGGCGTCGCGCATGGTGAAGCGAGCCCATGGACGGGTGAGGTCCACGGGCTTGCCTTCCCAGGTGATCTGCTCTTTCCCCTGGATACGCAGCGCGATCGCGGCGAGGCTGGTCAGCAGCTCCTCGGTCAAGTCCATCATCTGCTGGTAGTCGGCGTAGGCCCAGTAGAACTCCAGCATGGTGAACTCGGGGTTGTGCCGGGTGGAGATCCCCTCGTTCCGGAAGTTGCGGTTGATCTCGTAGACCCGGGGGATCCCTCCCACCAGCAGCCGCTTCAGGAACAGCTCGGGCGCGATGCGCAGGAAGAGCTCCATGTCCAGGGCGTTGTGGTGGGTCTTGAACGGCCGCGCCGTGGCGCCGCCGGGGATGACCTGCATCATCGGCGTCTCCACCTCCAGGAAGCCGCGGGCGTCGAGGAATTCGCGGATGCCCTTGACCAGCGCCGCCCGCACCTCGAACACCTTCCTGGACTCCTCGTTGGTGGCGAGGTCCAGGTAGCGCTGGCGGTAGCGGAGCTCGACGTCGGCGAGGCCGTGCCACTTCTCGGGCAGCGGGCGCAGGGCCTTCGGCGAGCAGCGTCAGGCCGTCCACCTTGAGCGACAGCTCGCCCGTCCGCGTGCGGATCAGCGTCCCCTCGGCGCCCACGACATCGCCCAGGTCCAGATTGTCGAGCACCAGGCGGCCAGCTTCGGACAGGTTCGTCCTTGCGGATGAAGAGCTGGAGCTTCTCTCGGCCGTCGTGAAGGTCGGCGAAGACGAGCTTCCCCTGCCGGCGGATGGAGAGGATCCGTCCCGGCACCCGCAGGCGGAGGCCGGCGGCTTCCAACTCCTCAGCCGTCTTGCCGCCATGGGCCGCCCGGACGCCGGCGGGCTCCAGGTCCCAGTCGAAGCGGTGCGGATAGGGGGAGATCCCCGCCTCCGCGAGCCGCTGGCGCTTCTCGCGCCGGTTCTGGATCTGTTCATCGAGCTCGGACATGGACTCCCCTCGCCTCCTCCGTAGGAGCGGATAGCCTATCCGAGAAGGGCGAGGGGTTGAAGGCAGGGGGCGTGGCGGCCCCGCTTCAAACGTGACTCGCCCCTAAATCGGGCAGGTGCTGTAGTTGCACTCGCAGTCGTCGAAGCAGTACTGGTAGTTGCAGGTGTAGCTGTAGTTGCAGGGGTTGCACCCCCACGCGCATTGCCAATCGCGGGTGCAGAAGCCCTCCGGGCAACAGGACCCGGGGCACGAATAGGATTGGCCGTCGCAGACGACGTACCCCACGTTGTTCCAGGAGCAGTCGCCATCCGCGGCCGAGCAACTGCTGTTGCCCTCGCAATAGACGGTGCCACCATACCTGCAGTTGGCCGTGGCCGTGCACAGGGACTTTCCCTGGACGGCGGGGCCGGCGGCTGGCTGCTTGGCCGCAGGCGTCGTCGTGCCCGGTTTGGCAAGGGAGGCGAGGAAATCGTTCAGCGTCGGGGGACCCGGCGCGCGGTGCCGTGGGCCGGCCGCCGCCGCCAGGGTTGGAAACAGGAGGAAGCCGAGAGCAGCCAAGACCAGAGATACACCGAAGACCCTCTTCTTCATGGACGAATCTCCTTTCTCGAATGAAGCTCCTCTCGCGGAAGCCGCCACGCAATGCCGAATATAGCATTTTGCCCATAACAGATATAGCTACAGTCGGAGGGATTCGGGAAGCGCGGCCGGCCCCTTTGGACCGGCCGCGGCGGGGCTCTCGGTCTCCCGACCTCAGAAGGGGCAGACGCTGAACTTGCAATGACAGGAGGTGGTACAGGCGGTGAGGTTGCAGGAGAAGACCACAGGGCAGGGGTCGCAGTCGGCTGAATGCAGTTGGCCCGTTCTTCGGCACAGTTCAAGTCGCAAGGGCAGGGGGGCAGAAGACGGTGACCCCGTCGCAGGTGACGGACCCGCGCTGGCCTCCACCGCAGTTGCTGTCCGTCGCCGAGCAGCTCGTGGTGCTGTTGTTCCCCGAGCAACTGACAGTGGTGCCATTCCAGCAATTCGCCGTGGCCGTGCAGAGCGCCTTCTCGCCGAGGGCCGGGCGCTGGGCGGCGGGTACCGGAGCCGGCTGGGCGAGGGAGGCGATGAAGGCCTGGTCCGCAGCGCTCAGCGGCGCGGCCAGGGCTGGAGACGCGAGGAAGCCGAGAGCGGCCAGGGCGAGAGAGAACCCGAGAACCATCTTCTTCATGACGATCTCCTTTCCTAGTGAAGCGTATTAGTAAAACGGTTGCTTCCAAAGAACTAGGTGCCGATCGGGCGCTGTTGCGAGCCTCCGGAATCGCCCATCTGGAAAGACATGAAGATGACAGGAGGGAGGGCGCGGCCGGACCCCGAGGCACCGGCCGCAGACGTGTGGTTCTCCTTCGGCTAGCCGCAGGTGCAGGTGCCGGCGCAGGGGTTGTGGTTCTGGCAGTTGAAGATCACGTTGTTGCTACCGCAGAAATCCTTGCAGGCCTTGAGGAGCTCCGGGCAGGTGGCGCACTTGTCGGCGCGGGCCGGCGACGGCAGCAGAGCGGGCAGGGCGAGTAGCGCAAGGGCGCAGGCGAGCTTGACGAGCGATGTCTTCATGGGATGTCTCTCCTTGTTGGGACCGGTCCCGCGCCATGCGGGAGCGGAGGCCGCCCAGGCCAAAGCGGCGCTGATAGGATACCCGGCCATGGAAGACGATCCTGATCTGCCGGAGGACCTGGAAGGGCTCGTCCATCGCTCCCTGGACGAGGCTCCGGAGGGCCTGGAGACCCTGATCGAGCAGCACAAGTCCGCGGTCGAGCGGTTCGACCTGCTGGGCTGGCCGCGGCCCGCGGTGGCCGTGGTCTCCGGCTCCGGCCTCGGGGTCGACTTCGGCGAGCGGACCCACGGACCCTTGCAGCTCGAGTTCCTCCTCCCCTTCCCCACCCACGCCGTCGAGGGGCACCAGCACGCAGTCGAGATGTTCGAGCCCTTGCCGGGCCGCCACGTCCTTTATTACCGGGGCCGGATACACTCCTACCAGGGCTACAGCGCCAACGACACGGTCTTCCCCATCCGGCTCGCGGCTCTCCTGGGTGCGAAGGTCTTGGTGATGACCAATGCCACCGGCGGCCTCAAGCCCCACCACCGGGCCGGCGACCTCGTGCTGCTCAAGGACCACCTCAACCTGACCGGCCTCAATCCCCTGCGCGGCCAGCTCCCACCGGAGTGGGGACCGCGCTTCCCGGACATGACGAACGCCTACGATCCCCGCCTGCGCGCCCTGAGTCTGCGGCTGGCCGGTGAGCTCGGGGTCCGCTTGAGCGAAGGGGTCTACGCCGGCCTCGCCGGACCCAGCTATGAGACGCCGGCCGAGGTCAAGATGCTCCAGATCCTGGGCGGGGACGTAGCGGGCATGTCCACCGTCCTGGAGGTCATCGCCGCCCGCCATATGGGGATGCGCTGCCTCTGCCTCTCCATGGTGAGCAACCCCGGGGCCGGGCTCTCCGACGCGCCGGTCGTCCACGAGGACGTGCTCGCTGCAGGCCAGGCCGCGGCCGGGAAGCTGCAAAAGCTGCTGGGCGCCGTGCTCAGGGCATCGGAGCTGGAGTAGGATCTAAAGCATGGCAACGCTGGCCACAGAGTTTCGTCGCTGGACGCGGGAGGAATATGAGCGACTGGTCGCGGAAGGCTTCTTCCAACCGGAAGAGAGACTCGAGCTGGTGGACGGGCTCATTTTCGAGATGAGCCCCCATAGTCCTCCCCACGCAGTCGCCATCCGTCTGGCCCGGCGAGCCCTGGAGCGCATCTTCTCGGAAGGCTTCGACGTCCTGGTGCAGATGCCTCTGGCTCTGGACGAAGACTCGGAGCCCGAGCCCGACCTGGCTGTCGTCAAGGGAAACGATCCCCGGGAAAACCTGACCTCCCACCCCACCACAGCCGTCCTGGTGATCGAGGTCGCGGACAGCTCGCTTCACCGCGACCGCGATAAGGCAACGCTCTATGCGCGGGTAGGGATTCCGGACTACTGGATCATGAACCTGCGGGATAGATGTCTGGAGATCCAGCGCGATCCTCGGAACGGGATCTACCGCTCGCGGAGCGTTCTCCGGACCGGAGACACCATCTCTCCCCTGGCCCGTCCCGATGTGGCGATCGCGGTCGCGGATCTGCTCCCCTGACGGCAGGAGCCGTCGCCCTCACAGCGCCTGCAGCCGCTCCTGGATCGCTCCCACCGTCGCCCGCAGCTTCTCCAGCTCGGCGCGGGCGCTGTCCACGGCCGCGGGCTTGGCTTTTTCGAGGAAGCTGGGATTGGCGAGCAGCTTCTCGTTCGAGGCCAAGCGGCGCTCGGCGTCGGCGAGCTGCTTGACGAACCGCTCGCGCTCGGCGTCGCGGTTCTTCTGGCCGAGGTCGACCGCGACGCGGAAAGCGGCATCGACCGCCACCGTGGCGCCGTCGAGCCCCTCCTCGGCCGGGGCAGATCCCGTCCAGGCGAGGTCGCCCAGATTGGCGAGCCGGCGGATCACCGGGCCGCAGGCTGCCATCACGTCCGCGAAGGCGAGAGACTGAACGCGTGCGGCCACTTTCGCCTTGGGCTCGACCTTGGCCTCGCTGCGGATGCGCCGCAGATCGGTGATCAGCCGCAACACGGCATCGACCCCCTCGGTCTCGGCAGGCCACCGCTCGTGCAGCATCGCCTCGGGCCAGCGCTCGCCGATGAGCATCCCCGGCCGGCCGAGGGCGCCCCAGATCTCCTCGGTGACGAAGGGCTGGAAGGGGTGGAGCAGGCGGAGGTAGAAGTCGAAGGCGTGCGCCATCACGGCCCGCGTCTCCGGAAGCTCCGCGAGCTCCGGAGTCTTCACGGCTTCGAGGTACACGTCGCAGAAGTCGCCCCAGAAGGCCGAGCGGATCTGCTCCGCCACGTCTCCGAAGGCATAGGCCGCGAGCCGGGCGTTGGCGAGGTCCACCAGTCCGTGAGCCCGCGACAGCATCCAGCGGTTCACCGGATGGGAGACGGCGTCCGGAGCGAGCGGATCGAGCGCGGGCGGCGCCTCTTCGCTGAGGGTGCGTTCCACGAGCTTGGCCGCGTTCCAGATCTTGTTGACCAGCCCCTTGCTCGCCTCGATGCGCTCGCGGCTCAGCCGGAAGTCCTGGCCGGCCGCGTTGCCGATCACCAGCGAGAGCCGCAGGGCGTCCGCGCCGTTATTGCGGATCTCATCGAGCGGATCGATGGCGGTCTCGGGCTTCGACTTGGTCATCTTCTCGCCGTCGCGGTCCAGGATCAGACCGTGGAGATAGACGGTGCGGAAGGGGACCTGGCCCGTGACGTAGGTGGTCATCAGGATCATCCGCGCCACCCAGAAGAAGAGGATGTCGTAGCCCGTCTCCATGACGCTCGTGGGGTGGAACTTCCCGTAGTCCGGGCTCCGCTCCAGGATTTCGTCGAGGTCCAGCGCGCGGTCTTTCGCCAGCTCGGGATCGACGAGCGTGCTCCACGTCCACAGGGCCGAGGAGAACCAGGTATCGAGGGTGTCCGAGTCCTGCTGCCACCCCGCGCCCTCGGGCCCGCGGTGGCCCACGTAGACCTCCTGCCGGCCCCGGTACCAGACGGGGATGCGGTGGCCCCACCAGATCTGGCGCGAGATGCACCAGTCGCGCAGGTTGTCGATCCAGTGGAAGTAGGTCTTCTCCTCGTGGCGCGGCAGGATCTGGATTTCGCCCGACTGCACGACGTCGCGCATCACGTCCTTCAGGCTAAGGAGCTTGCCCTGCCAGGAGACCGCCGGCTTGTTGACGTCGATGAACCACTGCGACTTGACCAGCGGCTCGATCGGCTGCTTCGAGCGGTAGGAGACGGACAGGCGCTGCGGATAGTCGCGCACGTCGGCCAGCAGCCCCGCCTCCTCGAGGTCGCGGACGAAGGCCTCCCGGCATTCGAGCACGGTCATCCCCGTATAGGGGCCGGCGGCGGGGAGCATGCGGCCGTCCTCGCCAATCACCGGCAGGAGGGGCAGGCCGTGACGCTGGGCGATGTCGAAGTCGATCTGGCTGTGCGCGGGAGTGACGCCCAGCGCGCCCGTGCCCACCTCCGGATCGACGCTCGCGTCGGCCACCACGCGCACCGTGATCGTGGGCCCCTTGGGCCAACGGATCTCATAGGTCTTGCCCACGTGCTCGCGGTACCGCTCGTCGTCGGGATGGACGGCCACGGCCGTGTCGCCCAGCTTCGACTCCGGCCGGCTGGTGCCCACGAGAAAGGGGCCATAGCGCAAGGTATAGAACTTCGCCGTGGTGTCGCGATACTCGATCTCGTCGTCCGAGACCGTGGTCTGGAGCCCCGGGTCCCAGTTGACGATGCGTGCGCCGCGATAGATCAGACCGTCGCGGAACATGCGGCCGAAGACCTCGACCACGCAGCGGTTGAGCTGCGGGTCCATGGTGTAGCGCTCGCGGGACCAGTCGCAGCTCGCCCCCATGGCGCGGACCTGCGAGCGGATGGTGCTCCGGGACTGCTCCACGAAATCGGCGATGCGGCGCACCAGCTCCTCGCGGCCGAATTCCGACCGCGGATCGGCGATCCCCTGGCGCTGCAGGTTCTTGATCACCACGCTCTCGGTGGCGATGGCCGCGTGGTCCGTGCCCGGCACCCAGAGGGCCTCGTCGCCCGCCATGCGCCGCCAGCGGATCATGATGTCCTCCAGCACCAGCATGATGGCGTGCCCGAGGTGTAGGGTGCCCGTGGCGTTGGGCGGCGGCATGGAGATGGTGAAGGGCGGCTTCGGCGAATGCGACGTCGGCGACGAAAGCGCCGCTCTGCCTCCCACTTGCGATAGATCTCCGCCTCGCGGTTCTGGTGCTCGAAATACTGTGTCAACGCCATGGATTTATCCTTCTGGAGACATTGAGCCGTGAAGACTACCACGCTCCCCATCGCCGGCTTCCTCTTCGACCTCGACGGCACCGTCTACCAGGAGGGCCGCCCCATCTCCGGAGCCGCCGGCGCCCTGGAGGCGTTGCGGCGCGCCGACGTCCCCTTCCGCTTCACCACCAACACCACCCGCCGACCCCGGGCCGCCCTGGCCGAGCGGCTGCGGGACATGGGCATCGAAGCCCGCCCCTGGGAGATCCTCTCCGCTCCGGCCGCGGCCGCCGACTGGTTGCGCGCCCGAGGCTCGCGGCGGGTGCAGCTCCTCGTGGCCCAGGCCACCTGGGAGGATCTCGCCGGCTTCGAGATCGTGGATCGCGACCCTGAGGTCGTGGTGGTGGGAGACCTGGGAGAGGACTGGACCTTCCCCCTCTTCGACCAGGCCTTCCGCCACCTCATGGACGGGGCCGAGCTCCTGGCCCTCCAGCGCAACCGCTACTGGCGCACGGAGAAAGGGCTGAGCCTCGACGGCGGCCCCTTCGTCGCCGCCCTGGAATACGCCAGCGGCAAGACCGCCACCCTGGTGGGCAAGCCCAGCCCCGCCTTCTTCACCGCCGCCGCCCGCGACCTCGGCCTCCCCCACGACCGCATCGCCGTAGTCGGAGACGACCTCGAATCCGACGTCGCCGGAGCCCGCGCCGCGGGGATGATCGGCATCGCCGTACGCACCGGAAAATACCGGCCCCAGGACGAGGAGAAGGCCCAGGAGGCAGCGGACGTAGTGGTGGATTCGATCGCGGATACTCCCAGCTTGCTCGATCCCGGATGATCCGGGAACAGGTCGAGGGCCGTAAAGGACCCAAAGGACACCAAGGACTCAAAGGACAAAAGCTTGACCCTGTCCTTTGGGTCCTTTACGTCCTTTTCGTCCTTTAAGTCCTTGTTTCGGCTTTTCCGCCGCGCAGACTACACTCTCGGGATGAGAACGCTCCCGCTCCTCTCCATCGCCCTCGCGGCGATCGTCTCCACCCACTGCATGAAAGCCGCCACTCCCACCGAGCCTCTGGAGTGCCGGCTGGAGGCCGTCCACCCGCTCGTGGCTGGCGGCCCCGTGGCCCTCCGCTTCCGGCTCACCAACCGCACCCGCGAGCCCCTCTGGGTGCTGCGCTGGAACACCCCCATCGAGGGTTGGCGGGGAACGATCTTCACCGTGACGTTTCTGGGGAAAGGCAAGGGCGCCGAGATCCCCTACCAGGGCCCCATGCTCAAGCGGGGCGATCCGGGGCGGGAGGAGTACGTGGAGATCGGAGCGGGAGAGTCGGTCAACGTCTCCGTCGATCTCGCCGAGGTCTATGACGTCAAGCAGCCGGGGAAATATCAGATGAAGGTGACCGGCGATCTGCTGGACGTGACAAAGGACGCCGCCGCGGTGCCGCGCCCGCGGGACCGGCAGCAATCCATGGCCCTGAAGTGCGAGCCGATCACTCTGGACGTGCGGAAAGCCGCCGTCTGAAGGGCGGCCCGCTTCAGGTATAGCCGTTGGCCCAGGCGACCTTACGGGGTCTCTCCGGCGCCCGGCGACGGCTCCGGGCTCTCCTGGGGCGCCTGGGCCTTCTCCGCCTTGCGCCGCAGCTTCTCTTCCTGCTTCTTCTTCTTGGCCAGGTCCTTCTGACGCCTCTCGTACTGATAGTTCGGCTTTGCCAACTTAATCTTCCTCCTGGCGGCCTCCCGGCGGGCGAAGGCCCCCGCGGACTCGGCACCGGTTTGTGAACGCACGTGCGAGCCTACAGCATACAGCCAATCCTCAATCGAAATCGATGAAGTCGTCTTCCCAGTACTCGTGCTCGCCGCGGATGCCCCGGAGGTCGCCGGCGTGGCGCTCCTTCTCCATGGCCCGCAACTGCACGCGGCGGATCTTGCCCGAGATGGTCTTCGGCAGCTCCGCGAACTCGATGCGGCGGATGCGGGAAAACGGCGCCAGCCGCTGCCGGGAGAAGCGGAAGAGAGCGTGCGCCGCCGTCGATGACGGCTCCAACCCCGGCTTCAGCACCACGTAGGCCTTGGGCACACTCAGGCGGATCGGATCGGGGCTCGGCACCACCGCGGCCTCGGCCACGCTGTCGTGCTCCATCAGCGCGCTCTCGAGCTCGAACGGGCTGATCCGGTAGTCGGAGCTCTTGAACACGTCGTCGGCGCGCCCGACATACCAGAAGGTGCCGTCCGCGTCGCGGGTCGCCACGTCCGAGGTGCGGTAATGACTGCCGCCCAGCAGCCGGTCGCTGGCCTCGGGGTTGTCGAGATAGCCCGCCATCAGGGGAAGGGGACGGGGATGGAGCCGGATGGCGATCTCCCCTTCGTCGCCGGCATGCGCCGTCCGCGTCGAGGAGGTCGATGCGGTAGCCCGGCATCGGCTTGCCCATGCCGCCCACCTTCACCGGCTCCCCGGGCGGGTTGCCGATCTGGCACGTCGTCTCCGTCTGGCCGTAGCCGTCGCGCACCGTAAGGCCCCAGGCCTCGCGCACCCGCTCGATCACCTCGGGGTTGAGCGGCTCGCCCGCGCTCACCAGCTCGCGCAGCTTCACGGGGTAGGACTTCAGATCCTCCAGGATCAGCATCCGCCACACCGTGGGCGGCGCGCACAGGGTCGTCACCCCGTAACGCGCCACGGCCGCCAGCGTCTTCTGCCCGTCGAAGCGCGGGAGCTGGTGGATGAAGATCGTGGCGCCCGCGTTCCACGGCGCGAAAAAGCAGCTCCACGCGTGCTTGGCCCAGCCGGGCGAGCTGATGTTGAGGTGCACGTCCCCCTCGCGCAGTCCGATCCAGTACAGGGTCGAGAGATGCCCCACCGGATAGCTCTGATGGGTGTGAAGCACCATCTTGGGCTTGGCCGTGGTCCCCGACGTGAAATAGAGGAGGAAGGGATCGTCCGCGCGCGTGGGACTGTCCGGTTGGAAGTCCGCCGGCGCCGCGTAGGCCTCGGCGAAGGATCGCCAGCCGGCGACCTCCTCCCCCACCACCAGGCGGGTGTAGTCCCCCGGCACCGCGGCCAGCTTCTCCGTCGAGGCCGCGTCGGCGACGACGTGCCGCATCTCGCCACGCAAGATCCGATCCTCTAGATCAGCGCTCGACAGCAGGGTCGTGGCCGGGCTGACGACCGCTCCCAGCTTGATGGCGGCCAGCATGATCTCCCACAGGGGCGCCATGTTGGGGAGCATCACCAGCACGCGGTCTCCCCGCCGGACGCCGCAGGCGCGCAGATGGAACGCCACCCGGTTGGAGCGCTCGGCCATCTCCGCGAAGCTGAGCCGCGTCTCGCTCCCGGCCTCATCCACCACCCAGAGGGCCGTGCGTTGGTTGCCGCGGGCCTGGACGTCGAAGAAGTCGAGGGCCCAGTTGAACTGATCGAGCTCCGGCCAGCGGAAGCCGGCACAGGCCGCGGCATAGTCGTCGCGGTGAGCGATCAGGAAGTCACGCGCTGCGAGAAACGCCCGGCCGCCGTCCATGAAGATCTCCCCCCCTTGTCCGCCGGAATAGTACACGCTCGGAGAATCCCCTGTGGTACCTTCTCGCCGCTCATGGATTTCAGACCCCTCCGGCACCACGACTTCCGGTCGCTGTTCGCCGCCCAGTTCGTCTCCTTCCTGGGCAGCATGGTCACCTACGTGGCCCTCCCCTATCAGATGTTCAAGCTCACGGGCTCCTCGCTGGCCGTGGGCCTCTTGGGCCTCGCCGAGCTCCTCCCGCTGCTCGTACGGCCTTTCTCGGGGGCGCGCTCGCGGACACGGTCGATCGCCGCCGGCTCATCCTGTTGACGGACCTCGGCCTCGCGTGCGGCGCCGGTCTCCTCGCTCTCACCGCTCTCGCCGGCAAGCCTCCCGTGTGGACGCTCTACGTCATCGCCGGCCTGATGTCGGCCCTCAACGGCCTCCAGCGACCCTCGCTCGACGCGCTCACCCCGCGCCTCGTAGAGCCCGGCGAGATCCCGGCCACGGCGGCGCTCGCCATGTTCCGCGGCAGCATCGGCATGATCGCGGGTCCGGCCCTGGGAGGGGCCCTCCTCGCCTCGACCGGCCTTGCGGCCACCTACGTCTTCGACCTGCTCACCTACGTCTTCTCCTTCTTCGCCATCCGCACCATCCGCGCCGTCCTGCCCCCGGCCTCGGAGGAGAGCCCCAGCTTCAAAAGCGTGATCGAAGGCTTCCGCTACGCCAGAAGCCGCCAGGAGCTCATCGGCACCTACGTCGTGGACTTCGTGGCCATGGTCTTCGGCATGCCGCTCGCCCTCTTCCCCGCGATCTCCGCGACGTTCGGAGGAGCGCGAGCCCTCGGCCTGCTCTACTCCGCTCCGGCCATGGGAGCCCTGGTGGCGAGCCTCACGAGCCGCTGGACCCCGCGCGTCCACCGCCACGGTCTGGCCGTGATGCTGGCCGCCACGGTCTGGGGTCTCGCCATCGTGGCCTTCGGCTTGACCGACCGCCTCCCCGTGGCCGTGATCTTCCTGGCCCTCGCGGGTGGGGCGGACGCCACGAGCGGCCTCTTCCGCATGACGCTCTGGAATCAGACCATCCCCGACGCCTTCCGCGGGCGCCTGGCGGGGATCGAGATGATCAGCTACATGAGCGGTCCCCTCCTCGGCCACGTGGAAGCGGGGCTGGTGGCCGCCGCCTTCGGCGTGCGCGCCTCCGTCCTCTCCGGAGGCGTTCTCTGCGTCATCGTCGTCCTCCTCTGCGGCGCTCTCCTGCCGCGCTTCGTCGCCTATGACGCGCGCAAGCGGTTGGCGCTCAACGGTCCTCCGGAGGAGGATCGAAAATCCAGCGAAAACCCGTCGAAGTGAGTGGCATCTGGCTCAGCTTCGCCCGCGTCCGGTGCCCGTCCAACTGACCGTCCAGGATCAGCACGGCAGGTTTCGGTTTCTGGAAGGAGAAGGCGGACTGACCGTCCTGGCTGAGGACCATCCGCCGGTTTTTCATATCCAGATTGAGGGGATACTTTTTGGAGGATCCGATCATCAGCTCGACCGACAGAGATCCTGGTGACTGAAAGGTCACGAACCGCCATCTTTGAGGATCGGTGTACAGCGGAATATCCTTGCCATCGACCACGAATTCGTCGACCGACCACACCCCATAGAGCGGCGGCGGCGGCGGATAGAACCTCGCATAACGCTCGCGGGCTTCCTGCAAACCCGTGACGATCCGGTACAAGCCGAACAGCACCACCAGGATCTGCAAGGACCGATTGAGCCACCGGTGCGGAGAGAGCGGCACCGCCTCGGCCGGCTCCACCCGGCGGTTGAAAATCAACAGATCCGCCAGCCGGCGGGCGTCCGGAGCGATGAGCAGCGCCGACATCACCAGCAGATGCAGAGAGAAGAGCTTGACGTGGACGTCGTAGCAGAAATTCAGGGTGACGACCATCATCATGTCCGCGAAGCAGACGAGAGCGCCCAGGAGCGTCGTGCGCGGGAAGAGCAGCAGAACGCCTCCGAGGAGCTCGGCCGCGCCGGTGAAGGATTCATACGCCGGCGACGACCCCACGAAGATCCAAAGCATCCGCATGGGAGGGAGCTGCCCCACTCGCGCCCGGAGCACGCCCAGGGGGGGCGGCGCCATCATCTGGACGGGAATTATCTTGAGGAGCCCATAGTGGATCATGGTGAGGGCGAGCGACCAGCGGATCACCAGCCGGAGCCATTGGTGGAGCCGTGAGTAGTTGTCCCGCCGCCGGTCGAGCACCGACCACACCACCGTGGCCACGGCTGCCACCGCCACGTAGCAGAAGAACATGATCGTGCCGAAGGCCGTATTGCTGATGCCCACGGCCCCGTCCAGCAGGAACATCTCGTACCCGGTATGGAGGACATGCTTCTCCAGCCCCACCACCACGGCATACCAGAGCGCGTGGTACTGGCGGATGAGCGGATCGGTGAAGGGGATGAGATTGACGAGAGTCTCGAAGAAAAACAGCGAGAAATAGGAGAAGAGAAATCGAAAAGCGATTCGCTTGCCCAGGTTCCAGCGCACGATGGCTCGTTCACTCTGCACAGGCGTGAATGTCAACCTTTTTTGCGGCCACGAAAGAACCACCACACGAGGTAGCCAAGAAGAGCCATGGCGCCGATATCCCACGAGCAGAGCTTCCCCACCCGGTAGTACGGCATGTATTGCCAGAGGCCGTAGCGATCCACGACGGTCTCTTCGAAGAGAACCCACGTATTGAAAAAGGTGAGCCAGACAGCGAAGCGGACAATCCGCGGCGTCTTCACTGCTGGCGCTTCGTTGGTCGCCATGGCTTCGCCTCCGTCTCTCTCTAGCGCCGGCCCGGCCGAGCGTACGCCCAAATCACTGTATCCCCTCTTGGTCCGGAGCAGCTCCGCCCGGGGCCGGACGTCCGCTCCTATGGGACCAAAGTCCAATTTACCACGAGCGACGTCCCAGGCATCGTCCATGTCATAGAGCGCCGCAAAGCCGGTCGCCGTGTTGGCAGCCAGCGACGCGTTTCGCCGCTCAACGGGGAGGTTACGCCATGAGCTCGTTTGACGATGACGATACGAACGTCCCTCTCACAGTCGAGGAGCCCGAGACGCCGCTGGGAGTCGACCGGCGCACGTTCATGATGCGGACCGCGATGATCGGCGCGGTGACGGTGCTCTCGGGCGCGCCGCCCGTCTCGCCGGCGGAGGTCGCGAAGAAGGCGGCCTCGGCGCCGGCGCCGAAGAGCAAGGTGTCGCCCGACCTCGACGTCAAGAAGGCCAAGGGTCCGGTGATGACCACGCTGGACGAGTTCTACAAGGTCGGCCCCGGGCCGTCGAGCTCGCACACGATCGGCCCGATGCGCATCACCTACGACTTCTACCAGCGCTGCACCAAGCTGCCCGCCGACCAGCTCGCCAAGGCGACCGGCGCTCAAGGTGCACCTGTTCGGCAGCCTGAGCGCCACCGGCAAGGGCCACGGCACGGAGCGCGCCGCGCTCGCCGGCATCATCGGCAAGGAGCCGGCGACCGTCGACCCGGCGTTCCTCGACGAGCCTGGCCGCCAAGCCCGACCAGACCTTCCCGGTGAAGCTCGGCGAGCAAGACGTTCAACGTCGTCGCTCAAGGACATCATCTACGACGCGCCCAAGGGCGACTTCCCGCACCCGAACACGATGACCTGCAAGCTGCATGGCCGGCGACACGGTGCTGCTACGAGCAGGAGTACTACTCGGTCGGCGGCGGGTTCATCGAGTGGAAGGGCTATCAGCCGCCGAAGAAGGGCGCAGCCGAAGTATCCCGTACTCGACGATGAAGGAGCTGCAGGCGCACGCGGAGAAGAACAAGCTCTCGGTCGCGCAGGTCGTGATGGCCAACGAGGTCGCGGTCTCCGGCAAGAGCGAGGCGGAGATCAACGCCTTCATCGACAAGATCACGACCGCGATGGTCAACATCGTCAAGGCCGGGCCTGAGCGCGCCGTCCGGCGACGCTGCCCGGGCCGATCAAGCTCAAGACCAAGGCCGGCGACGTCTACAAGCGCGCGCATGGACGACAAGTACGAGAGGCAGCGCGGCGTCGGCGTCGTCGCGGCCTACGCGCTGGCGGGCTCGGAAGAGAACGCGCGCGGCCACCTCGTCGTGACGGCGCCCGACCGGCGGCTCGGCCGGCGTGATGCCGGCGCTCGTCTACGCGCTCGGCGAGGGCGGCCGCAAGCTGCCGCAGGAGAAGATCCGCGACGGGCATGCTCGCCGCCGCGGCGATCGGCTACCTGTGCAAGCACAACGCGACGCTGTCCGGCGCCGAAGGCGGCTGCCAGGCGGAGATCGGCGTGGCCTCGGCCATGGGCGCGGCGCTCATCGCGCAGGCGCACGACTTCCCGCCGCAGGTGGTGGCGAACGCCGCGGAGTCGTCGCTGCGAGCATCACCTCGGCATGACCTGCGATCCGGTCGCCGGCTTCGTGCAGGTCCCCTGCATCGAGCGCTGCGCGTTCGGCGCCGTCAAGGCCTGGACCGGCTTCATGATCGCGAGCAACGAGATCCCGGCGAACCGCCGCGTCGACTTCGACACGACGGTGGACGCCATGGCGCTCACGGCCAAGGAGATGAACTCGAAGTACAAGGAGACCTCCGAAGGCGGCCTGGCCGTCTCGGTGGTGCTCTGCTGACGCGCGCGATGCACCGAGGCGCCGCGCGATGAGCCGCGGCCAGCAAGGCGGTCGGCGGTCGCCTGGCTGGTCACGGCGGTGTACTACTTCTACCAGTACGCGCTGCGCTCGGCGCCGGCGGTGATGATGCCGCAGCTGTCGGACGGCGTTCGGCCTCAGCGCCATCGGCGTCGCGTCGCTGGTCGGGCTCTTCTACTACGGCTACTCGCCGTTCAGCCTGGTCGCCGGCGTGGCGATGGATCGCCTGGGGCCGCGCACGGTCGTGCCCATCGGCGCGGCGGCGGTCGGCATCGGGGCGCTGCTGTTCGCCCGGGCAACGCGACGCTCGCGAGCGTCGGCCGCTTCCTGCAGGGCGCGGGCGGCGTCTTCGCGCTGGTCGGCGCCGTCTACATCGCCACCACGAACTTTCCCGCCTCGCGCGCCGCGACGCTGATCGGCGCCACGCAGATGTTCGGCATGGCCGGCGGATCGGCCGGCCAGTTCGTGGTCGGGCCCGTGATCGCCGCGCGGCGTGCCCTGGAACAGCTTCTGGGTCGGGATGGGCGTCGCCGGGCTCGTCGATCAGCCGTGCTCCTGTTCGCTGCTGCTGCCGAAGCAGGAGCCGGAGCGCGCGCAGGCCGACGACTGGCTCGACGAGCGCCGGCGGCGCGCTGGGCATCGTGTTCCGCAACCCGCAGTCGATCCTGTGCGGCATGATCGCGGGCCTGCTGTTCATCCCGACCACGATCTTCGACATGGTCTGGGGCGTGCGCTACCTGCAGGAGGCGCACGGGATGCGACTACGCGGTCGCGGTGATGCGCTCGGCCGCCGTGCCGTTCGGCTGGATCATCGGCTGCCCGCTGCTCGGCTTCGTCTCCGACCGGCATCGGCCGGCGCAAGCCGGTGATCGTCGGCGGCGCCTCGTGCTGCTCGCCTGCCTGGCCTGGATCCTCTACGGCCGGCCCGACGTGCTGCCGCCCTACGTCGCTCGGCCTCGTCGCGGGCATCGCCTCGGGCGCCGCGATGCTGCCCTACACGGTGATCAAGGAAGCCAACCCGCCCGAGTGAGCGGCACCGCGACCGGCGTCATCAACTTCCTCAACTTCACGTTCAGCGCGCTGCTCGGCCCGGTGTTCGGCGGTCCTGCTGGTGCGCGTCGCCGGCGGCGCCGCGAGCCCATGACGCTCGAGCACTACCAGGCAGCCTTCAGCCGCTGCTCTACGGCGTGGCGCTCGCCATCCTTCTCACGTTCCTGCTCAAGGAGACCGGGCCGGCCGTGGCCAACACGGCGGCTCCGATACTGGCGGAGGCCAAGTCATGACTCACGACCTGGAACGGGAAAGTACGAACGGCTGCTCGAGCGATGCCAGGGCCTGGCGCCGGTGCCGACGGCGGTCGCGTATCCCTGCGAAGAGACGGCGCTGGCCGGCGCCCTCGAAGCCGGCGCAGCCGGGCTGATCATGCCGATCCTCGTCGGGCCGGCCGCGAAGATCGCGAGATCGCGCGCGCGGCGAGCATCGATCTCGGCAACGACGTACGCATCGTGGACGCGCCCGCACAGCCGCGCCGCCGCGGCGAAGGCGGTGGAGCTGGTGCGCATGGGCGAGGCCGAGCTGCTGATGAAGGGCAGCCTGCACACCGACGAGATGCTCGGCGCCGTGGTGGCGCAAGAGACGCGGCCTGCGCACCGGCCGGCGCCTCAGCCACGTGTTCCTCATGGACGTGCCGACCTATCACAAGGTGCTGATCGTCACCGACGGCGCGATCAACATCGCGCCGACGCTCGAGGACAAGGTCGACATCTGCCAGAACGCCATCGATCTCGCGCGTCGCCTTCGGCGTCGAGCGGCCGAAGGTGGCGATCCTCGCCGCGGTCGAGACGGTGAACTCGAAGATGCCGGCCACGATCGACGCCGCGGCGCTGTGCAAGATGGCCGAGCGCGGGCAGATCAAGGGCGGCCTGCTCGACGGGCCGCTGGCGTTCGACAACGCGATCAGCCGCGAGGCGGCGAAGATCAAGGGCATCGACTCCGAGGTGGCCGGCGATCCCGACATCCTGCTCGCGCCCGACCTCGAAGCCGGCAACATGCTGGCCAAGCAGCTGAGCTTCCTGGCCAACGCCGACAGCGCCGGCCTGGTGCTCGGCGCGCGGGTGCCCGATCATCCTGACCAGCCGCGCCGACAGCGTGCGGTCGCGCATCGCGAGCTGCGCCGTGGCGGTGCTGGCCGCGCACGCGCGGCGGGCGCTGGCGGTGCCGGTGGGAGCGAGCGCATGGACGACTACGCACTGGTCCTCAACGCGGGCTCGTCGAGCCTGAAGTTCTGCGTCTACCGGCGCCCGGAAGGCGAGGGGTGGGCACTCGCCGCGCGCGGCCAGATCGAAGGCATCGGCACGTCGCCGCGCTTCACGGCGAAGGACGGCGCCGGCGCCGTCGCTCGCCGACGAGACGCTGCGACGCCGCGCGGTGCGCGACGGGCGCGCCGCGCTCGACGTGCTGGCCGGCTGGCTGCGCGAGCGCTACGGCGGCTCGCCGGTGTGCTCGGCGTCGGCCACCGCGTCGTCCACGGCGGCGCGAAGTACGCGAAGCCGTGCGTCGTCACACCCGCAGGTGCTCGAGGATCTGCGCGCGCTGGTCGCCGCTGGCGCCGCTCCACCAGCCGCACAACCTGGCCGCCATCGAGGCCGTCGCCGAGCGGCTGCCGGGCGTGCCGCAGGTGGCCTGCTTCGACACCAGCTTCCATCGCGGCCAGCCGGCCGTGGCCGAGCTCGTGCCGCTGCCGGAGGAGATCCGCGTGACCGGCGTGCAGCGCTACGGCTTCCACGGCCTGTCGTACGAGTACATCGCCTCCGTGCTGCCCGGACGTGGCGCCGGAGATCGCCGACGGGCGCGTGATCGTCGCGCACCTCGGCAGCGGCGCCAGCCTGTGCGCGATGCAGGCGCGCAAGAGCGTGGACAGCACGCTCGGCTTCACCGCGCTCGACGGCCTCTGCATGGGCACGCGGCCCGGCGCGATGGACCCGGGTGTCGTCCTGCACCTGTTCCAGACGCTCGGCCTGTCGGCCGCGGAGGTGGAGAAGCTGCTCTACAAGCAGTCGGGCCTGCTCGGGCATCTCGGGCATCAGCAACGACATGCGCGACCTGGTCGAGCAGCCGCGATCCGCGCGCGAAGCTGGCGGTGGACTACTTCGTCTACCAGGCGGCGAAGCACATCGGCGCGCTCGCGGCGGTGCTCGGCGGCGTGGACGCGCTCGTCTTCACCGCGGGCATCGGCGAGCACTCGGCCGAGATCCGGCGGCGGATCTGCGAAGCGTCGGCGTGGCTCGGCGTCGAGCTGGACGCCGCCGCCAACGGCCGCCACGCGACGCGGATCACGACCCCGGGCAGCGGCGTGTCGGCCTGGGTGATCCCCACCAACGAAGAGCTGATGATCGCCCGCCACACGGGCGATCTGCTGGGACTGCGCAGCCCCGCGCCCGTGGGCGCGGCGCAAGGGAGCACGACATGAGCACGATCGCTTCGGAGAGGGCCCAGACCGCGGCCGCCGCATCACCGTGGGAGGGGTTCCTGGGTGCGCTGTGGCAGAGGGAGATCAACGTCCGCGCCTTCATCCAACTGAACTACACGCCTTACGACGGCGACGCGGCCTTCCTCGCGCCCGCGACCGCGCGGACGAAGAAGATCTGGGACCAACTGACGAAGCTCTTCGTCGAGGAGCGCAAGAAGGGAGTGCTCGACATCTCGCAGGTCCCGGGCTCGATCACGGCGCACGCGCCGGGATACATCGACCGGGACAACGAGGTCATCGTCGGGCTCCAGACCGACGCGCCGCTCAAGCGCGCCATCATGCCGAACGGCGGCCTGCGCATGGTGCTGGGAGCCCTCGAGGCCTACGGCTACACGCCCGACCCGCAGGTGGTCGAGACGTTCACGAAGTACCGGAAGACCCACAACGAAGGCGTGTTCGACGCCTACACCGCCGCGATCCGCCGCTGCCGCAGCTCGCATATCCTCACCGGGCTGCCGGACGCCTACGGCCGCGGCCGGATCATCGGCGACTACCGCCGCGTCGCGCTCTACGGCGTCGACCGGCTGATCGAGAAGAAGCAGCAGGAGAAGCTGGCGCTCGACGACGAGCCGTCCACCGAGGAGATCATTCGCGACCGCGAGGAGCTGGCGGAGCAGATCCGGGCGCTCGCCGAGCTCAAGTCGATGGCCGCGAGCTACGGGTTCGACATCTCGGGCCCGGCGTCGAGCGCGCGCGAGGCCGTGCAGTGGCTGTACTTCGCCTACCTCGCCGCGGTCAAGGAGCAGAACGGCGCCGCGATGTCGCTGGGCCGCTGCTCGACGTTTCTCGACGTCTACTTCGAGCGCGACCTCGCGGCCCGTCGCCTCACCGAAGAGGCGGCGCAGGAGATCATCGACGACTTCGTGATCAAGCTGCGCATCGTGCGCTTCCTGCGCACGCCGGAATACGACGAGCTGTTCTCCGGCGACCCGACGTGGGTGACGGAATCGATCGGCGGCATGGGCGACGACGGGCGCTCGCTGGTGACGAAATCGAGCTTCCGCATGCTCCAGACACTCTACAACCTGGGGC
Source organism: Thermoanaerobaculaceae bacterium (assembly GCA_963712665.1). Taxonomy (GTDB): domain Bacteria; phylum Acidobacteriota; class Thermoanaerobaculia; order Multivoradales; family UBA5704; genus DATARR01. Next base: position 272,584 of record CAVQIV010000008.1, read on the forward strand.
CGGCGCCGGAGCCGAACCTCACGATATGGTACTCGGCGCGCATGCCCGAAAGTTTCCGCCACTTCGCCACGCAGGTGGCGATCGACACCAGCTCGCTACAGTTCGAGAGCGACGAGATCATGCGGCGCACCTGGGGCGACGACGGCGCGGTCGCATGCTGCGTGTCGCCGATGCTGGTGGGCAAGCAGATGCAGTTCTTCGGCGCGCGCGCCAACCTGGCGAAGTGCCTGCTCTACGCCATCAACGGCGGCCGCGACGAGGTGAGCGGCAAGCAGATCGGGCCGGCGAGCGGGCCCGTGCAGGGCGACGTCCTCGACTTCGACGACGTGGTCACGCGCTTCGACCAGATGATGGAATGGCTGGCGAAGGTGTACGTCGACGCCATGAACGTCATCCACTACATGCACGACAAGTATGCCTACGAGCGGCTCGAGATGGCGCTGCACGACTACGCGCCGCTGCGCACGATGGCCTTCGGCATCGCCGGCCTGTCGGTCGTCGCCGACAGCCTGTCGGCGATCAAGTTCGCCAAGGTGCACGTGGTACGCGACGCGAGCGGCCTCGCGACCGACTACCGAACCGAGGGGGCGTTCCCCGTCTTCGGCAACAACGACAACCGCGTGGACCAGCTCGCCGTCTGGGTCGTCAGCACGTTCATGAGCAAGCTGCGCAAGCACCCGACCTACCGCAACGCCCTGCACACGCAGTCGATCCTCACCATCACCTCGAACGTCGTCTACGGCAAGGCCACCGGCAACACGCCGGACGGCCGGCGACAGGGCGAACCGTTCGCGCCCGGCGCCAACCCGATGCACGGGCGCGACAGCCACGGCATCCACGCGTCCGCGGCGTCGGTGGCCAAGATCCCCTACCGCGACGCCGCGGACGGCATCTCGCTGACCACGACGCTGGTGCCCACGGGGCTCGGCCGCACGGCCGAGGACCGCATCATCAACCTGACGGCCATCCTCGACGCGTTCTTCACCGCGACCGGGTACCACATGAACATCAACGTGCTCAATCGCGACACGCTGCTGGACGCGATGGATCATCCCGAGAAGTATCTGAGCCTCACCATCCGGGTGTCGGGTTACGCGGTCAACTTCGTCCGGCTGACGCGCGATCAGCAGTTGGACGTCATCAACCGGACGTTCCACGGGATGTGAGCCCGTGCGGATCCACGGAGGAGCTGCCATGTCGAAACGGTTTGCGATCGTCGCCGCGCTGCTGCTGCTCGCTGCCGCGCCGGCGCTGGCGGAGAAGCGTATCGTCCGCCCGCCGGGCGTAAAGCCGAGCGCCAACTGGAGTCACGGCATCCTCGTCGACGGCACGCTCTACGTCTCGGGCATTGCCGGTGAGGACAAGGACGGGAAGATTCCCGCCAGCTTCGATGTCGAGGTCCAGCAGGCGCTCGACAACATCGGCGCGGTGTTGAAGGCCGCGGGGATGTCGCCCGCCGACGCGGTGAGCGTGCAGGTCTACCTGACGGATGGCGCCCTGTTCGATCGCATGAACGCCGTCTACACGAGCTTTTTCAAGGAGCCGCGGCCGGCCCGGACCACCGTGGTGGTCGCCAAGCTGGTCGGGCCCGGGCACGTGGAGATCACGGTCACCGCCCGCAAGTAGCGGGCGACGCACGGCGAGAGCTTGGATATGGCCGACACCAAGACCCTGGAACCGCCGGCGCTCGCGGCGAAAGATCCGTTCGAGCTGCGTGTCAGCCTCGGCGAGCACCTGCCGGAGACGACGGTGCGCGAAGCGCTCGCCTCCGGCGACATGGGCTTCCTGCACTCCTACACCACCGGCTCGACCGTGGACGGCCCCGGCGTGCGGGTGGTGGCCTGGACGACGGGCTGTCTGTGGCGCTGCCGCTACTGCCACAACCCCGACACCTGGACGCTCAAAAACGGCATCCCCGTGAGCGTGCAGCAGGCGGCCGACGAGCTGCGCAAGTATCGCCACGGCCTCAACCTCATGGCGGGCGGCTTCACGCTGAGCGGCGGCGAACCGCTGATGCAGGACCGTTTCGTCGCCAAGCTGCTCGCCGCGGCCAAGGCCATGGGCCTCCATACCACGATCGAGACCAACGGCTACCTCGGCGACCGCTTGAGCGACGCCGAGCTCGACACGATCGACCTGGTGATGCTCGGGCTCAAGACCTGGGACCCGGCGCGTCACCTGGACCTCACGGGCCAGGAGATCGGGCCCACGCTGGCGTTCGCCCGCCGGCTGGCGGCGCGGCGGCAGCCGGTCTGGATCCGGTTCGTGCTGGTGCCGGGGCTGACCGACGACGACGAGGACATGGCGAAGTCGGCGGCGTTCGCCGCGAGCCTCGGCAACGTCGAGCGGGTCGAGGTGCTGCCATTCCACCAGATGGGGCGCTACAAATGGGAGCGCCTCCGGCTGAGCTACACACTGCAGGACACGGAGCCGCCGACGCCGGCAGCGGTCGAAGCTGCGTGCGCCGTGTGGCGCGCGGCCGGGCTCCACGCCGTATGAAAAGGGAATTGACGGTCTCATCCTCCTCGACGGCCCGGACCCCGGTTCTGGATGATGGGCCGATCCCAAAGTCTTCTTCCCAAAGCTGCTACCACTATCTTCCCGACCGTCCCTGCGGTACAATTTCTTCAGCCATCTCGGCTACAGATCGACCTCGCGGGCACGTCGCAAGCCCGGAGATGAGCCTGACCCGGGCTATATTTCCGCCTCGGCAACGCGCGGCGTGCCCCCGAAAGGAGGACGCGTGCGCACCAAAGCCTGGACCCTGAGCTTCGTTTTCCTTCTGCTCGTCACTCTCCCCGGGGCCGGAGCCCCCGTCTGCGGAGAGGGCGACCTGACCTTCGGTTGCACGAAGACTGCGGAGTCCGGGCGTCTCCGGGCCGGCTGCGCGGTCCACGACGGCCCGCGCTTCTTCGCCTCCGAATGGCGGATCTACGACCTGCAGAGCGAAGAAGTCCTGAAACGGGTCTCCGCGAACCCGGAGGGCATCGCGCTCCTCGAGATCCCCGACCGCCGCTGGCTCGTCCTCGAAGGCGAGATCGTGTGCACGACCGACGGCGGCGAGCTCGCCATCCCCTACCGCTTCCTCCTCGAACGGACCGGCAAGGACAGCTTCCGCCAACGAGCCTACACGCCGGAGACCCTGGTGGCCACGGGGAACTGGAACCCCGATACGCAGCTCCACTACGGCGCCTTCCGCGGCCGCTCGCTCGCCGGAAGCGCGTCCCCGCCGGCGCCGGGGCTCTGAGGGTAGACTCGACACGCAGAGGCAGGGCGCCTCCCGCCTGGCTTGGCGGCGGATGAGAAGCGAAGGAGTGATGCGATGTTGACCAGTGTCGAAGGAGTCTTCAGAGGCGGCCGCATCGAGCTACGCGAAGCGCCGCCGGTGGTCGAGGGAGCACGGGTCATTGTTACGTTCCTGGCGGAGTCCTCCGAATCCGGAGCCGCGTCACCACGCTCAGCTTCCGAGGCCAACCGCCGCATGCTTGGCCTGCTTCAGGCTTGGAAAGCCGAGCCGCTGACGGCAGAAGAAGAACGCCTGCTCGACGACTTCGACGCCTTCCAGGCTCAGCACCCCCTTCGCTTCATGCACCTGGCTGACGAGCCATGAGGTTCCTGATCGACGCGAACATCATAACGCGCCTTCTTCCGGGCTGAAGGCCAGGGCTCCTTCAGCCCAGCCCAACGGGCTGGGTGGGACAGTCACCGACCACCTCCATAGCCCCACCGGGGCGCGATATATACCCCCGCGGTCGGGATCCAGCCAAATAAGTGCTGGCACCCTCCGTTGCTGGATACGAGAATAGGACGCAACGTCCCTTCATCCTCCCGTTGAACCATCCTTATACGTAATGGTCAGCTTCCACTCCTCCCCGGGGTCCGGAAGATACTGGGGAATTCGGGGTCGGTGGCGGGAATGCTCTCCAAGCCCTCGGGGCTAAACACCAAGAGTTCCCCCTTACCATTCGATTGTTGGATCCAGGCCACGATCTCCGCAGGGTCCAACGCCAAGCAATCCCAGAGCTCACGCCAGAAGCCGGGGCGAAAGTCTTCCGCGAGCTCGCGATGCCAATCTGTATTCCTGTTTCTATCCATTAAAACTTTCATCAAGTAGAGTGCTGACCTTCCCCTCGTTTGAAGAAGATCCTCCGAAAGCTGTTCGAGCCTAAAACTCGTGAACCACTCAAGATCCTCTGGCGCAACGGTCTGAAAAAGATGATGATCTCTATTCCAAAGCAAGTTATCCCAGTTCCGCCGGGGCTCAACAGCTGCGATCGAACTCCAGACATGAGGAAACTCGCACTGGAGAAGACCGCCGACCTTGTTGGCCTTCTGCGGCTGGACGACGTACTCAGGAATGACGATGAGTGGCGATTTACTGACGACGGCGAGCCTATTCGGGTAAACCCTGGAAGGGTTCCCCGTATCCCACTCGAAATACACCCCACCGTATACGGGATTAAGGAAATATTGGAAGGACTGGGCAATCGATATCGACCGATCACCGCAAATGGCCTGTACAGCATTCCTTAGAACAGAAAGAGACGATCCGCTCACTGCGGGGAGAGAGAGCGGTTCCCATCGGAGGCCCTCCCGGTCAGGCGCGTTGACGAACCACCATGCCTCTGGAGGCGAAGGAACCCGTGGGTTCAGGGCTGCATTCAGCTCTGCGTACTCCGAAGGCTCTTTCGACAGAATCATCGCCTGGAGCTCTTCACCCCGAGACTTCAACCAGGAGACCGATTCGAAGGCCTCCGTGGTGGTCGAGAAGGTGCTCCGGTCCACGGTGATCTGACCGGCCTGAGAGCCTTCCCAATCGATCTCTGCCAAATAAGGCAAATCTGCCCGAAGGAACAGCTCTCTATTTGCCGGAGCGCTCTGCACGTTCATCCCATGAAAGCTGGTTCGCAGCTTGGGTTGTAGAGCCAAAGCGAGAGTTCCAACGTGGGAGAGAGGCCTCACCAAGCCTCGAATCTCAGGATCGAAGTCAAAAAACAAACCACTTCGGCCGCCTTGCAGGATAAAAAATGGAACTGACAGTCGATAGTGCCCGATTCCGCCTGGCAAGGTGCCCACTTCTGTCTCCCATCGAATCGCCGATCGGAGACGCTCAGCGACGATAGCCCACTCTGATAAGGCGAGGTTTCGTCTCTCACGATCGGACCTCAGCATGCCGACGGGCGGTAAGCCACCCTCGACTTGACGGATATATTCATTGACCAGGTAGGTTTCTAGGGGTTGCCAGCCTTCTTCGAGCCGGAGACGGGATTCGTCCTCTCCCTCGACCACAAGCCGGAAGGAGCATGGCAGGCGCAGGAGAGTTTCGAGGAGGTATTCCTGCAGGCGCGAGAGAAAGTCCTCCCGGTTTGCGGCAACCTCCTGCCGGAGCCGCAGGCCGACGGTCGTCCCGCGCCTCCCCTGGAAATCTTTCCTGAGCTCTCCGAAGGCCCCGACACCCTCCGTCTGGAACTGCCATCCATGCGTCTCCGCATCGCTGCGCGCGGAGCTGCGGCGGGTGCGGATCTCGACGCGGTCGGCCAGCATGAAGTAGCTGAGCACGCCGATCCCGAACTGCCCTGTGCGGCCCAGGTGGAAGCCAGCGGCCTCGCACCGGCGATCCAGCTCCAGGATGTCGTGCCGGCGGGAGCTCCCGCTGACCAGGAGATAGTTCTCGATGATCGACCGCGTCATGCCGACGCCGCTGTCCGTACAGAACAGCCAACTGCGGCCATCCTTCTCTTCGAAACGAAGCTCGACGCTCTGGAGCGCGGTGATGGCGTCGGTCCGTTTCGAGTCCGCGGGATCGCCTGCCAGCCGTTCGAGCGCGATCTGCTCCTTGACCGCGTCGAACGCGTTCTGAAGCAGCTCCCGCACGGCGGCCAGCGGCTCCTGATAAAGCTGGATTCCCGAGAGTAGCTCCAGCAGCTTGGCCGTGTTCGGCCGGAACGCGCCGTCGATGTAGACGTAGTCATCATTCGGCGGCCGGACCTGGAGCTGGATCGAATCCGGAAAGATCCATTGGTGCGGCAGTGGCTCGGAGGCTCGGAAGGAGCTGTGGGAGAACGGCTTCTCCCGATCGAGACGCGCACAGGTCTCCAGCTCGAGCCGGATCCACTCGGCCGTGTCACGGACCGCCTTCTCCACTATCGCGCTGCGCGGTCGGGCATGAATCACCAGCGTGGAGCCGTCGGGGTTCACCCAGAAGTCGTGATCCTTCCACCAATAGATGACGCTCTTAAGTGCGATATCCCGGTGCTGGAAGAGGACGGGCGGCGTGCGCTCCGGATCCACGTCCAGGATGTCCGCCACGCGCAGGATACAGGCGAGATAGCGAAGATGGACCACCTCGCCGTGCCGCCCCACCGGCCGGGGATCGAACGATTCCTTCAGCAGATCGGCGTAGCCCTGGTGGTGGCTCTGGCAGAGGGGCACCAGATCCTCGACCCAGCCTTCGTAGCTGCCGAGAGCCCCGGTGGCGTACTGCCGGATCCACTCCCCGCTCCAGTCGTTATGCTTGTGGCGCGCGTAGTAGGTGATCAGCTCGGCCGCCAGGCGAAGATCGTCCTCGCCGGCTTTGCCTTCCCGGGCCAGGGGCGGCACGAGCCCACCCTCTTCGTCGTCGAGCCAGCGCTGGAATTCGGCGGCCTCCTCCTGCGAGAGCCCTCCTTCCTCCTCGGGAAGCGGCCCGAAGACCAGGTGCCGCCAATGGCGCTGCACCCTGGCCTGCTCCGGCGTCATGCCGATATCGTGCAGATAGGCCGAAAGGAGGAGCAGGGCGAGCTCATAGGCGCTGAGCTTTCCGAGGACGCCTTCCGGGACGATCTTCGCCATCCACTCAGCGACCCGGAACGAGTGCTCGGCATCGTGCAGGGTGAAGTCGAGCGGCGAGGTTCCGGCGTTCAGGACCCTCTCGATTTCAGGCATCCACTGCTGGAGGAGCCCTTCGACGCTCGAACGCTCAGGGCTCGACAAGGAAGCCAGTTGCTTCCAGAGGCGGGTTTCGGTCCAGGATTGCATTCCCGGAAAGTATATCTCCAGGGAACTCTGGCTGTCTCGGGGCCAGAGGAGGGCGTCGCTCTCCTCAAGATCCCCGACCGTCGATGCGAGCACGCAACGGCGCGATGGGTGCACTCATCGGTCCATTGTGACCTCGCAATACGCCATTGGGTCCCCTCATTTTCCCTTTGGGTGGGTCCCGCAATGCGTTGAGCCGTGCCTAGAGGTGTCTGGCACCGTCCTCTCTCCTGTCAGCTTCTACTGCTCGCCCGTGGCCACACGGACCACGAGGTTGTCGAAGTCCGCATCCGAGATGTTGAATTGCTGGACGGACTTCACGTTGGCGAAGGTAACGCGGCTCAGTCCCGTCGGGTCGGTCGTGACCTTGAACTCACTTGGGTCGAAGCCGGTCACGACCAGCCGGCCGTCAGTGAGGACGATGGAGCCGTGCCAGAGCGTGTTGGTGGGCGTGGGCACCGGGTCCGGCGCCTCCTCACCCGGTTTGACCTGGTCCTCTGTGGTGTCGTCGCGCAGAATGTAAACGTCGAGCGTCCCGGCCAGCCCGCCTTGGAGGGCCGAGATCTCGCCGCGGTCCAGGCTGATCGTCACGGTGTGCGTGACGTCGTCGAACTCCGCCCGGCTGTAGACCTCGTGCCTACCCTGGTCGTCGTCCCGAGTCTCACGCGTGGTCGGATCGCCGGCGACGCCCTACCCCGAGCGGGTATCCCAGTGATAACAGCCGACGTTGCCATTATGGGCCGCGGCGTTGCCGCCACCCCAGAGGCAGTTGCGCCAGCCGCACGAGAGATCGCCCGTCCAATCGCAGTCGCCACCATGCTGGCGGCAGAGCGGCAGAGGGTATCCGATGCAGCTCACCACCGTGTCGGCCGTGTACTTCTTCTCCCACCAGCGGCACTTGTTGCGCGTGTTACACCACGCATGCGCGTTCGCCTGCTCGGCCGCGAGCAGGAAAACCAGGAAGACGCCCAGGCCCAGAAAAATCCGCTTCGATCGCACGATGACCTCCGATCCGAATGAGTGAATGGGTAAGGTCCAATCCACACCAGGAGAAGGTGCGCGACACCGAAAAAACGAGCCGACCAGGGGACATGGCCGACATCCTGCGCCGGAGTGTCGCTTCAAACCCCGAACGGCCATATAGGGACAACGACTCCCCGGCCCGGGGCCTCTATCTCCGTCTTCAGGACGTCTTCCGGGACTGATCTCTGCGCTCGGGCTCAGGGCACCGATCAGGTAGCGTTCCCGGTCCGAATCGACAACGCATGCCGGAACACGTTGCGCGGGTCCCACCGCGCCTTGATCCGCTGCAGACGCGGGTAGTTCTCTTGGTAGTACAAGGTGTGCCACGGAACGCCTGACGTATTCAAGCCTAAGTCCGCGAGGTCGGCGGTGTCGGGATGGTTGATCAAGGCCCCATCGTACGCCTCGCCCGGGACCGGGACGCCCCCGCTGTCCGCAAACAGATCGCGATAGAACGCCCGCACCCAGGCCAGGTTCTTCGCCTCCTCCTGGGGATCGAGCCAGCCTGTGGTACAGGCGATGTCGAGAATCGCATCGCGCTGGGCACCGGCGGTCGCATCGCGCGCGACGGCATGGATCCGCCCGCCATAGGTGGCGAGCCCGAACATCCCGCCCATGACGTCGTGGTCCGTGCGGGTCAGGGAATCGTACGCGACATCAATCTGGCGATCCGTGAACCGCTTCTTGAGCAAGGCGTCCTTCACCTTGGCGCTCACCCCGCCGGGCGGCCCGGCGAACAGATCGGGAAACGGGTTCAGGGCGAACTCGAGCCAGGACATCCGTGCCAGCTCCCGGCCGCTCGGTGCGACGATCCCTTCACTCAGAGCCACCAGATGGTCGTCCACCTGCCGCTCGGCACCGGGGCCGGCCGTGCTCACTCCACGGATGATGATCTTCCCGAACTGCTGACGATGGATCTCCAGGAGAGTCCAGAGCGACGCGTAGGGGGAATCGGCACTGCTGTTTCGCTCGCACCAGACCCCATGATTCCTGAGCAGTCGCCGGAAGGATGGCTGATCGACGTCGCTCCAATTCCATTCCGCCTTGAACGTCGTGATCGATTCCGGTGCGCGGGGCAACAGCCTGGCAGGGTCCTCGCCGGAGGCGCCAGGCGATCGGAACCAGTACCGGGTGACGATGCCAAAGTTACCACCGCCGCCACCGGTATGCGCCCACCAGAGGTCGCGATTCGGATCGGACGTCTCCCGGGTGGCCACCACACACCTCCCCCGTCCGCCCTCGTCCACGGTGACCACCTCGACGGCATAGAGATAATCCGCCGCGAGGCCCAACTGCCGGCAGAGGAAGCCAAAGGCGCCACCGACCACATGCCCGCCCATACCGATCTCCGGATACTCGCCGAGCGGAATCATCACTCCCCACTTCTCGAACAGTGTCCGGAACGTCTCGCCCACCGTGGCGCCGGCCTCGACGGCCACGGCTCCCATCTCCGCGTCGTAATCGATGCGCTTCATGGGCGAGATGTCGAGGATCACCCGCACTTCGGGATCCGAGACGAAACCTTCGAGGCAATGCCCGCCGCTAGTCACCACGAGCCGCCGCCCCTCCCCCACCGCCTCCTCGACAGCCGCTATCACCTGCTTGGTCGAGCTGACCAGCCGGACGTAGTCCGGGCTCGCGCGGAACCGCTTATTGAAACGCTTCTCGACCACCGCGAGATATCGCGGATCCTCGGGACCGATTCTGACGGATTCGATCTCTGTATCGCCGGTCGTCGTTCGCAGGGACATCGCCTCCTCCAGAGCCCAACCGATGGCCGCTCCGCTGCAGCCGCGCGCGATGCTATCACGTGACGACACCTCCTCTAGATCACACTCACGGCATGATCTCAACCAGGTGAAGCGGCGTGAGCTCTTCGAGGGCCTGCTCGTCGCCGCTCCGCCATTCCATCAACAGACGGGTAATGACACCCGTGCTCTCGTCGCTCACGGAACCAGCCTCCGGGGAAATGGCGATCGAAGAATATACATACTGCCGTTCAGCGGCGCTGGCGCATCGCGTTGTCGGCAGAGCGTACCATGATGAGAATGAGGACAGGCGGCACTGGCCTGCCGGAAACGGGGCGGGACGGCGATCGCTCATAACCACCGCAGCGACCAGTTTGAATACACTATCCCTCGACTCCACGGTGGAGCGAAGAAAATGCGGCGCGAGGCCGGGGAGGCCCGGCCTCCGCCCAGTGGAAGGATCGATCAGAACGGTACGCAGCTCGGAGGCGTGGCGCCGTCCTTGTCGAGCGGGTTGGTCCCATCGTCGACCGTGGACGCTTGAGTCTCGGACGCCGCGGGCGTCGCCGGGCAGAAGCCGAGCCTGGTCAAGACCACCCGAGTCCAGACGAAGAAGGGGAACCCGTCCCGCCACTCGTTCCAGGCCCCGGTCATCAGTCTCAGGTTGTCGAAGTCGATCTCCGCCGAGTCATTGCCCACTCCCCCCGCGTAGTTGCCGTCGAGGCGGACCCGGTTGCCGTTACCGGCTGCGTTGTTGCCTTTCTGAAACCACCTGCCTCCCCAGGCCGGGAAGGTGGTGCCGAACCAGGTGCCATTGGCCACGAAGCAGATGTTCTGGGTGGCCATCTGGGCGAGGTTCGGGGTGTTGTCGTTGTAGAAGGTAACGCTCCAGAGTCCCACAGGGTTGTTCGGTGCCTGTGCAGAAGCGGTACCCGACACCCCCAGGCCGATCGCCAGCGCCACGAAAGAAATGAGCAGAATCTTTGAGAGTCTCATCGGAATCTCCCTTTTCTTTACGATTGTTTGAAAACTGGTCTGCATTCGTCAGGAAAGTGCTGGCCGCTTGTCTCGTCTCACCTCCTTTCTCCGATGGCAGACGTCTCCTGGATAAGGAGTTCTCTATCTTCTATGGTGCTGGAAGACTGCTGGAACGCGCCGGTTTCGCAGGGCCGCATCCAAGCCCCTCGATCAGCGAAGCAGCGCTGCAAGCAGGTTGGGCGGCTGGGGCAGCGCCGGCGGTGTAGGCTTCTCCCATGCGCGCCATCCTCGTTCACCGTCTCGGTCCACCGGAGGTTCTCGAGCTCGCCGACGTGCCACGCCCAGAGCCGGGGCATGGGCAGGTTCTCGTCCAGCTTCACGCGACGGGGGTGAATTTTTCGGATACCGAGAGGCGGCGGGGGATTTACAAGAATCTCACTCTGCCTTGGACGCCTGGGACGGAAGGCGCCGGGCGGGTGGTGGCGGTCGGTCCGGACACGGATTCCGACCTGGTCGGCCGGCGCGTCGCCTTCTGGGCCCTGCCTCCGGCGGTGAGCGGGACGTATGCCGAGTATGCGGTCGCGCCCGCTGAGGCGCTCTTCCATCTGGGTGACGCCATTCCGTTCGACCTTGGGGCCGCCCTGCCGGTGCAGGGGCTGACGGCTTACGGACTGGCCTTCTTCGCGACGACTCTCGCCCCCGGAGCCACGGTTCTCATCCATGCAGCCGCAGGCGGAGTCGGACAGATCCTCCTCCAACTTGCCCGGCGGCAGGGCGCTCGCGTGCTCGGGACGGTATCGAGCCCCGAGAAGGCCACCGCGGTGGAACGCCTGGGAGGAGAAGCGTTCCTTTACGGTCCGGATCTTCCGGAACGCGTCGCGACGGCCACCGGCGGCCGCGGCGTCGACCGGGTCTTCGACTCGGTGGGCAAGGCCACACAGGCCCAGAGCCTTGCCCTGCTGGCCCCCTACGGCGAGCTCATCTACTTCGGCGAAGCGAGCGGTCCACCCGATCCGGTCGATCCGGATCAGCTCTACCCCCGCTGTCTCAAAGTCGGAGCCTTCGGCCTGTACATCGATGATCCGGCGACCTGGACGATTGCGCGCCGGAACCTTTTGACATGGGTCGAATCAGGAGATCTGAAGATCTCGATCTCGCGGCGCTTTCCGCTCGCCGAAGCCGCCGAAGCGCACCGTCTCCTCGAAGGTCGAGCGACGACGGGGAAGATGGTGCTCTTACCGACTTCGCCAACAGCGAGTTGAGCTTATCTACTTCGAGATTACGCCGATCGTGGCCAGCCACGCCTCCACCAGCTCCGGCCATCGCGTGATGGGCGATTCAGTCGGCCGCAGCGCAAACGCATGCCCGCCCTTCATATACAAGTGCATCTCTGCGGGAACGCCAGCCTTCCTCAGCGCCGAATAGTAGACGAGCGAGTTCTCTACTGGATCTACCGGATCATCCTCCGCCTGAAGCAAGAACGTGGGCGGTGTCCGGTTGGTGACCTGAATATCGGGGTTCAGTGCGAAGCCTTTTTCGGGGACTGCCAGGTGTCCCGGATAGAGAGCCACCGCGAAATCCGGGCGGCAGCTCGTTTTGTCAGCGGCGTCCACAGCCGGGTACAGACGCTTCTCAAAGTGGGTGCTCATCGCGGCGACCATATGCCCACCGGCCGAAAAGCCGAGCACTCCGATCTTCCGCGGATCGATATGCCACTGCGCGGCGTGGAAGCGCACCAGCCCCACGGTCCTCTGGGCGTCTTCCAACGCCGTCGGACAATCCCGATACGGCCCCACCTTCACGCACGGCACGCGATATTTCAGCAACACGCACGTGATCCCCTTGGACGTCAGCCAATCACAGGCTTCCGTGCCCTCAAGGTCGATGGCCAGAACGTTGTAGCCCCCGCCCGGGAACACGACGACCGCAGCGCCCGTGTTGGTTCCCTGTGGCGAATAGACGGTCATCGTGGGCTGCGAGACCTTGTCGACATAGGTCCAGGGTCGGCCGCCAACCAGATGCTTGTTACCAGCGGAGTTTACCACCGTCCCGGCGACCTCGGGCCCATCGACTGGCCGCGCATCAGGAACGTCCCCCGGCCATATCGGCACTTGCGTATGGCCAGGCTCTGGCTGCCAGCCAACCTGCCTCGCGCGTAGCCGGGACCCTCCGGCGACGAATGCCAGAAGGGCCAGCAAAACCGCCCCGACTCGATACCCAACCCGCATCCGTGTTCCTCCCGATCGGTTAGTCCGTTGAACGACCTCGCCGTTCAGCGGCGTAGTTCCGAGCATACGCGAGGACCACATCCGCCGTCAGTCGTCCAGACTGGGAGGTGCTGAAGAAGGAGCGGACCCTGCACCGCAATCGGATTCAGGCTCTGCTGGCGAGCCAAGGGGCGCGCCAGGCCGTCGCCCGCAACGTGTCCTCGTTGCCTCCCCACCGCCCCCGGGCGGTTTCGGCCGCCGGGGGCTTGTCGTCTCCTCGTGGAGGGACTTCTCGGGCCAGATCATCTGGCTCGTCTCGGGCTGGGCCGGGAGCGGGCTGAACCGCTCCCGGCCGTTAGGGGAGTTACTTCTGGGCGCCGCCGCTGTCAGGGCTCGCCGTGGTGCCCACGGTCGACGTGAACGTCAGCTCCAGGCAGACGCGGCCGGAGGTCTTGGGCGCGAATTCGGGACGCACGGTGCGCGTCGCCGGATTCGCCAGCACGGTCGTGCCGGTCGCCTCGAAGCAGTGTCCTCCCGAGGTGTTGAGCACGGGATTACCGTTGGCGTCCGTCTTCGCGGTCTCGACGCGCGGGAAGCCGTCGGCGTCGAAGCCATCCATAGACATGGGCACGTTGGCGAAGACCGGTCCATAGTCCGTGGCGCCGAAGTACTGGAAGCTCCATACCTGGGTGCCGCTCGCCGGGCACGGGACCTTGATGGTCGTCACCGAGGCTACCGTCGGCGGATCGAAGACCGTAGTTCCGCCAACATTGAAGCCGGCAATGACGGTCTTGAGGATGACGAAGTCGGTGGGAACGAAACCTGGTGGTGGATTGACGTGGACTGACCCTCCCGCCGGGACGGTCACAGTCTCCGGGACGAGTCAGACATCGCCCCCACCCTGGAAGTGCCCGCTCCAGGAGTAGGTGACGGTGGCTGGGAGGGTAGCGTTGGGGTTTTTGATCGTGACCCCGTTCTGAAGCGTCCTCGCCTCGGCGGCGGCTGCTGCCAGAACGAGGAAGACCAGGAAGAGAGCTGACCACGCGACTGTGCCGAACCGTTTCATTCTCATAGGGTTTCCTCCTAAAGAGAACAGTGCGCTCTGCCGCGGCACCCGGGACAAATAAAGCAAACTCCGTCGCCCGCGCCGGCGGCTGGGACCCCAGTGCGCGATTTACTGGCAGCGATGCGGAACATCTTCCCTGTCGGGCCTGGCCCTCCTCCTAGTCCTGCCCTCAGCACTGGCACAGACGTCGCCGCCGGTGGCGGCGTCATTGTGATGAACAATCACCTCAGGGCGAGGACGCGCCCACCGTCACCACACAACGAAATCCGAGGTTGAACTCGCGAACGCCGGGCGGTTTGGGGGCGCGGTAGGACGACACCAGACGGCCGGGAGCGCCTTGGTTGAACGACGCGCCCCGTATCACGCGCTCTTTTCGCTCGGCGTTGAACCAATCGCCGCACCACTCCCAGACATTTCCTCCCAGGTCATGGATTCCGAGCCGATTGGCGTTGTAGCTGCCCACCTTGGCCGTGAACTTGGCACCGTCGGTATAGCCGTCGATCTTCCCTGACCAACCGTCTCCTTCGCCTGAATAGTTTCCGCTTCCTTTTGGTGGAGGATACCCGGCTTCCCAGGGATAAACATTTACTATCTTCCCTTCTTTGTCCTCCGGGGTTGCTCCTGATTCGGCTGACAAACCCACCGCCTGACTCCATTCGGCATCCGTAGGCAGGCGGAACTCTTGGCCCGCCGACAGTTTTCCCTCGGCTCGCTCTTTCTCCGTCAGCCACCGGCAGAATGCCACGGCATCGTTCCAGTTCACGTGGGTAACCGGATGCAACGGCGTCTGCGAAAATACAGCGTCTTGGTCGATGTTGAAGCCGCGCGCGGCAAACCCGGGGTTGCGCCAACCTTCGCCTGCGTTGTGGCTGGTCGCCTTCACGAAGGCTTCGAAATCCTGCACCCGCGTCTCCCAGATGCAGAAGAGGACGTTCGTCCCGGGCACCGGCACAAACTTCATGCCGAGGGAATTCTCCCACGGCTCACCGGGTTTGGGTCCAAACGAAGGCGGCTGGTTAGCGAGCTTGGAGGAAAGGTCGGCTGCGCTCAGCGGCAGCGAAAAGAGGCAACAGAGGGTGGCAATGAAACGAGTGACGATAGGCTTCATCGTGAAAATCATAGGCGCGTCCGTAGTGGCCTAACGCTGGAGCCGTGAGCGGCGAGACCGCGCTGTTTGCGGTGTCGTCCGCTCGACGGCTGGTGTTGGCCGGTGAACCCCGACCCTCACGAGACCTCCGTCGGCGGGAGCTCCGCGTCGCCGTCCTTCGAAAAGACGAGGATGGCCGGATGCTTGCCTACGGTGGGAGCAACTGTCTCTCCCACGGAGGGCGCCGCCAAGTACTCCGCGGTGGTTGGCGATATCTGGCGCCACTTCCAACGATCCAAGTCGCCGCTCTTCCTCCGGCGCCTCCCATCGGATCGCGGCCATGGCTCCTCAAAAGTCGGCTCGCCAACCACGTTGATCAGAATGTCGAAGTTCCCCCGCCAGCCGTTCGGGCGCCTCTTGGCCGCCAGCGTCTCCCTGAGCCCAGCGGAGCCGATCACCAGCAAATCGACATCGGAGCCCGGTTTATAGCCAAACACCTGGGAACCGATCATCCAGATCTGGTGTGCGCCAGCGGCGGCGAGCCTGGAGAGTACAGGCCATAGGTGCTCGACTAGCTGAGGGTCGAGTTTAGGGTTGGACATGCCACTTCCTTGCCCTGCAGCGGCTTCTCCAATTCTACGCCGAGCACCCGTGCTTTGGCTAGTTCCGCTACCCGCAAATGCCAGGTTGGTGTCCGGAGCGTAGCGGAGGCACCAAGCTGGCTCGAGTTGTACCACATAAGCTCTGGACACAGACGAGAGGCTCCAAGCTGTTTGGCACCGGAGCGTAGCGGAGGTGCCAAGCAGCTCATACGCCTGTTTGGCGAAGGGATTCTTATGGGACATTGGCTTGCATCGCAGCCGCTAGGTTCTGTCTAGGCCGGCGCCGGAGAAGCGCGTCGAGGTGACTGCGATCCGCCCTCTTCATCGCCGAGCCTGGCTTAACCCCTACCAGCGCCTCGGGCTTGAAAGATATTTGTTGTCCAGATCCACGGTCGAAGAGGGCACGAAACTCATCCTCACTCTCGTATTTGGTGAGTTTTGTGTACAGACGTTTACGGACCTGCACTTCGGTCGTGTCGGTGAAGACATTTGCTGGCTCGAGCACATCGATATAGTTCACGGGCTTGACCTTCCTGAAGAAGTCCAAATCCTTGAGTGGGTCGAACTCCAAACAGACTCCTTGCCCCTCGGAGGCATAGTTCTGCCATTGGGCAGGGATGTTTCCATCTGTAGAGAAGCAGATCACACCGTATTGGTCCACGCTTTGCTGAAGCGCAACAACCACGTCACTACCAAAATCCGGCTTCATGAGGTTCTTGTAATACTGGCGGAGGTATGAGTCGCGCTTGGGCTTAGACCATTTCGGGTGTTGCTGCGTCGCCTCTTGACCATAGCGGCTCCGCTTGAACTCGTCGAACGTGCAGCGGGTGTTTAAAGCTACGTGGCAGTCTGCAGGGTCCATCTTCTGCAGGATCCCAGGTGGCGCCCCGTACATAGTAGAACCCAGCAATATCTGTTCAAGGTAAATCCAGTCCTTATCGCCAGCAATCGGCCTGTAGCGGTATAGCCGCTCCGGCATCTTGAACTTGGAACCGGTCCAAACTTTGGGCATGATTCGATCAGCGCGCTTCTGGGTGACTTCTCATTTACCTAGAGTTCCTGCACACAGTTTGGCTTCGCGCATGGGACATTCAATCCTCGGCAGCGCTGTCCTCATACTCCTCGATTGTCAGCCGCCCTCTTGAGTCTCCGACTGACACCTTGGATTCCTCTAAGATCCAAAGCGGCGAAGTCTGCTTATCGTTGATACAGATGTCGAACTTGCCATGAATGGTATAGGCTTTATCTTTGCCAACAAAGATCTGCCCATCAATATAAAGATCTGCCGTTCCCACGCCTCTTTCAGAAGAGTAAGGATTGAGGCCCGCGACCTTCCAGATTTTCCCCTTCGGAACGATCAGTTCTGGTCCGCCCGCTTCCAAAGCAATCTTACGCTTGTTGATTCTGGCACCAGAGGACCCAGTGGCAGAAACGAGCAAGGTGGATAGCAACAAGATCGACATGGGAATTACGAGTTTCGGCGAATTCATCTGTTACCTCGTTCGGCCTTTAGGTCCAGGTCTCTTCGCTGATCGCTAGAATAGTGATATTCCAGTCGCCGCCCAACCTGTAAGCGTCTATCTGAAGTCCTCCCCACACCATCGGCCGAAGTCCTCCACCGATCCCGGGAGGATTTCAGATAGACGCAGGTTAAACGAAGCCGCGGGCCCTACCGAGGCGGCCCTATGGAGATTCAATCGCCCGCAGGCGCTTCGCGCGATGCCTCGCGCGCCTCCCCAGCGCCACGAGAGCCGCTGGTGAGGCTGAAGAGGGCCGTCTAAGCGAAGGCTCCGCCACCGGCCGGGGCTCCACAACCGAGAGTTCATGACGGGGATTATACCGCAGGAGCTCGGTTGGATACACTACCCCTCGGCTCCACGGTTGAGCAAACAAATATTGCCATCGAGCTATGAGCGGATGAATCATTGGGGCGGAGCCCTCGGCGCCCGAGCCGGTGCCATGGTTTCCACCAGACGTAGGGCTTTCTGACCGCAGACCTCACACCGCATCGGATCGATGCCGGTCAGACTCTCAAGCCGCTCGCGCCAGGCCATCTTCTCCACCTTCCGGACGGGTGGACCCGGCAGAACCTTGCGGCACAACTCCAGAGCCTTCTCCCGATTGCGGTTGGCCAACAGCCCGTAGTAGCGGATCCTGACGAAGCGGACCGGCAGGACGTACAAAGGAGCCGGAGATCCGGCGGGTGGATGGAGAGCAGGCAGTCTGCCGCCCCTTCAGGGCTTGGAAGGCTTTGAAAGCTCCGTGTTCCTGGGGCTCACGCCCCCAGGCTTCACGCTGTCGTCCCTTTGGGACTTTCCAGAGAGCCTCAGGGAGAGGAGCATTCCTGGGTCGGGTGGATGCTTGTCTTGGCCTCGGGCGCACGGCTTTACCCTGAGGAAGCTTCCTTCTGCCCACGGAAGACGACGCGATGACGCGGTAACGTTATCTCGCCGGGAACGTTACCTTGCGTCACGGAATCTTACCGTGGCTCCAGGAAGATGACGCGGCGGCTCGGTAACGTTACCGCGCCGAAAATAACGCGACTTTGGCCCAGGGAATCTTACCGCGGCCCACGGAAGACGACGCGTTGACTCGGTAACGTTATCTCGCCGCTGAGAACGTTATCTTGGGCCAGGGAATCTTACCGTGGCTCCAGGAAGACTACGCGGCGACTCGGTAACGTTACCGCGCCGAGAATAACGCGACTTTGGCCCACGGAATCTTACCGCGGCCCACGGAAGACGACGCGATGACGCGGTAACGTTATCTCGCCGCTGGTAACGTTATCTTGGGCCAGGGAATCTTACCGTGACCCAAGGAAGATGACGCGGCGACGCGGTAACGTTACCGCGCCAGAAATAACGCGACTTTGGCCCAGGGAATCTTACCGCGGCGCACGGAAGACGACGAGACGACGCGGTAACGTTATTTCGCCGCTGAGAACGTTATTTTGGGCCAGGGAATCTTACCGTGGCCCAAGGAAGATGACGCGGCGACGCGGTAACGTTACCGCGGGGAGTCTTGTTTCGGCTCAGGATTCCTGGATCACGGGGCGGGAGCGCAGGGCGTCCCGGGCGCGGGCCAACTCGTAGGCTCGTTGCGGCGGCAGGGGTACGACGGCGCCGAATCCCCTGGGGCTGGCTTCGACTTCGAGGGCGAATTCGCGGGTGGCTTCGAGCAGTGTGATCCACGTCTTGCCGTCGCGGACGTGGCGATCCACCTGGAGGTAGTTGCCGAAGGGGCCGTCGCGCAGGGCGAGGAGCGCGTCCGTATCTTCGACGTCTCCGCGGTCGCTCCAGCGCTCGAAGAGATGGAGGGCTTCGCGGGGAGCGGTGTAGTCTTCGGGCCGGAAGGGGGGGCGCACCCAGACCGGCCCTTCCGGCGTGTCGCGGCGGCGGAGGGGCATCAGCCTCCCGCGGCCGCCACCTGCGCCGCGGCCTGCTGCACGAGTCCGCGATAGTAGGTGCGGTCCGCGGCGGAGAGCCGGGGAGAGAGGAACCAGACGTTGGTGGTGGTGCCGTTCGCGCGGGTGACTTTGACGTAGCGCGCGATCAGCGTCTCGGTGCCGTCGAGGGAACGGCGCAGGAGCACGTCGCCCCGGGCGAGCGGCGTAGGCACGGTCATCACGTCTTCTTCGTTGACGTGGAGGGGATAGATCGCGTCCGCGGCGTCCGTGGGATCGAGGGTCAAGAGGACGATGTCGTCGGACATCCCGAGGCCGGTGTAGGGATTGGTCTGGCCCTGGCGGTTCATTTCGAAGGAGCGGTTTTCGAGCGTGGGATCATGAGCCTGGACGTAGTCGTTCAAGTCCCAGGAAAGACCCTGGCACCTACCACTGCGGGCCGGCCCTACTGCTCGACGATCCAGTCGAGGACCGGATCGCGGCCGGCTATCCAGTCGGCCCAGGTCGGCAGGATCTCCTTGTCCGGCGTGACCAGCCCGTCGTGGGGCAGGAACTTGTAGTACCGCGTCGAGTAGGAGATCTCCATCTTCGAGTGCGGCAGCCTCATCTCGTCGTTCTCACTGTAGCTGTTCGGCCGTTCGCCGATCGTCTCGCCGACAAGGGTCGCGCGGGCGATCTCGCGGAAATCGATGGCGTTCTTGAGCGCGGCCGAGAACGTCCTCCCGCCGGTAATGACGAAGCCGCGCAGCTTTGGTCTGCGCGCCAACTCGTCGACCAGATACTTCCTGCCGACATTGAAGTCGCCGCCGCCGTTCTGCCGCAGGTCGATGGCGATCTTCCGCACGGGATGGCTGTCGACGAACGACCATAACTCCCTCGACTTGGCCCGCAGGTCGTCGTACTTCCGGAAGCTCACGTAGACGGTGCCGGCCTCCGGCAGCCAAGTGAACCAGAACCCTTCGTCCAGACGCTGGCGATAAAGCGGCGGGTTCGCCGTCGCGCCCCGCCATTCCGGTCTGGCCTGGACCGGGATCGACCGGACGTCCGCCGAGCGCTCGGTGCCGTCGTCGAGCACCACGGTGAACCGGGCCGCCGCGGCGCTCCTGGCGATGCCGAGGCCGTGCATCACTTCCGCGATCGAGAGCCACTGCGGCGTGAAAGCAGCGAAGAGGATGTCGCTCTCCGCCTGCGGAAGGATGGTGCGGATTCGCGCGGCCGCTTCCTCGACGGACGCGTCGTCGATGCGGGTCAGCTTGCCGCCGACGAGCTCGGCGGCCGGCCCGGCGCCGCGGACGACGCGGTACGCGCCTTCGATGTTCGCGACCGCGACCGGGAACTGATGGAGGCTCGACGGCAGACGAACGTAGGTGTGGCCGTCGCCGACCATGGCCGCGATGCGCATCAATCCGACGATCATCTTGTCGTCGTTCGCTTGCCCCGCTCTGGCGCGCAGGCTCGCCACCTCGGCGGCGAACTGCTCACGGGTGATCGTGTGAAAGGCGTTCTTGTGCCGCCGCGGCAGCTCGTGCGCGAAGAAGTCGAGATCGGCGCGCCATGTCTCGGCGGTCATCGGCGGCAGGGGCTGCGGCTTCGACGCCGCGAGGCCGGCGAGCGGGCAGGCGAGCAGAAGGAGGAGAAGAGTGACGGTGCGATTTGTCATGATAGTCCTAACGCTCCAATCTGAGAATCGTTCCCGCCCAGTCCCTACCAGGGCTTTCTTGTGGGGATAAGCTCGACGTCGTCCCACATGAAGGTGAGGAGAAGTTGCTCGTAGAGTCTCGGAAAGCGTGCGGGTAACTGCTCATAAATGCGATCGAGCGCCAGCAGGTCCACCCCGACACGGATAGCAGGCGGCTGGAACTGCTCTACAAAGCCTCCAAGCAGATTGGTGTCAGAATTAGGCATGCTATACCTGTCGGCCAACCGAGCATTGCGACCTGAAAGGCCGCGAGAGATTTCCATCCCACGCGTTGTCGAGCTGGGTTCTCGCGACCTTTCAGGCCGCAACGAGGGTGGGTGCCCTTTTTCCCCAGGGCGTCGGCCTTCGGCCTCGGGCCCTGGGCTCGGGTCTCCCGGCCCGTTGGGCCGGTGGATCGATCGAGGGCCGGGAATTTTCCGTGGCCCAGGGAAGACGACGCGGTGGCTCGGTAACGTTACCGCGCCGAAAATAAAGCGTCAGGTTTCCCGGATCACGGGGCGGGAGCGCAAAGCGTCCCGGGCGCAGGCCAGCTCGTAGGCTCGTTGCGGCGGCAGGGGTGCGACGGCGCCGAATCCCCTGGGGCTGGCTTCGACTTCGAGGGCGAATTCGCGGGTGGCTTCGAGCAGTGTGATCCACGTCTTGCCGTCGCGGACGTGGCGATCCACCTGGAGGTAGTTGCCGAAGGGGCCGTCGCGCAGGGCGAGGAGGGCGTCCGTGGCTTCGACGTCTCCGCGGTCGCGCCAGCGTTCGAAGAGATGGAGGGCTTCGCGGGGAGCGGTGTAGTCCTCGAGCCGGAAGGGGGGACGCACCCAGACGGGCCCTTCCGGCGTGTCGCGGCGGCGGAGGGGCATCAGCCTCCCGCGGCCGCCACTTGCGCCGCGGCCTGCTGCACGAGCCCGCGGTAGTAGGCGCGGTCCGCGGCGGAGAGCCGGGGTGATAGGAACCAGACGTTGGTGGTGGTGCCGTTCGCGCGGGTGACTTTGACGTAGCGCGCGATCAGCGTCTCATGGCCGTCGAGGGAACGGCGCAGGAGCACGTCGCCCCGGGCGAGCGGCGTAGGCACGGTCATCACGTCTTCTTCGTTGACGTGGAGGGGATAGATCGCGTCCGCGGCATCCGTGGGGTCGAGGGTCAGAGGCTGATGTCGTCGGACATCCCGAGGCCGGTGTAGGGATTGGTCTGACCCTGGCGGTTCATTTCGAAGGAGCGGTTTTCGAGCGTGGCATCATTTGCCTGGACGTAGTCGTTCAAGTCCCGGGCGAGCGGGATCTGGGCATCCTGCGCTCCCTCAGCGGACATGTGGTGGCGGATGGAGTGGAGGCCGTGCAGGAGGACTTCCTGGGAGACCTGGCGGCGGAGGGGAAGGGTGCTGGCATCGGTAAACTGGCCGGTGGCGCCGGTCTCATAGTCGAGACCGAGGGCGCCTATGGTCTCGCCCGCGTCGAGCCCCTGGGTGTTGCGCTCCAGCCCCACGAAGCCGCGCACGGTGTTGGTGGTCACCACGGTCGGTGAAGACGGCGAGCCGATCACCGTACGGCCATAGAGGAAGCCGCCGACGTCCGAATTCGAGATGAACTTGCGGATGACGGCGCCCGCGCGCATGTCGTCGTCCAGGACCCCGTGCATCTTGGCCAGCGCCGCGGTCTGCTCGAGGGTCAGCGGTGGGCGCAGGGTGCCATCGGGATTGAGCTCGCCGCTCGCGAACGCCGGATCGGTGACGGTGGTCTGGGCGTCGTGGCCGATGGAGCTGTGGATGGCGACGATCTCGACCGGAGTGAGGAAGCAGGGGAGGAGCTTGGCAGGGACGGTGAACTGTCGCTGCGCAGCCGTAGGCAGCGGCTTGCCGCTCACCGGGCACAGGCTCGGGTTCCGTGCCAATGCCGCGCCCGAGGAGAGCGCAACGAGGAGGACGAGGATGGACGCTCGCTAGAGTCGCGGTCATTTTCACACCAAGATAGCAATCGCGTTTCCAGGTGGCAAGCCGGCGAACGCCTGGGATCGCCGTTCCTGCCGCGCGTGGTAAAGTTCTGGGCTGTATGAAGATCGAGATCCCCCGCTCCGCCCGCATCTACGTCGCCGGTCACCGTGGGCTGGTGGGCTCGGCCATCGTCCGCCGCCTGCACCAGGAGGGCTTCGACAACGTCCTCACCGCCACCCGCGAGCAGCTCGACCTGCGCGACCAGGCCGCGGTGAACTACTGGTTCCGGGCCAACCGGCCGGAGTACGTGTTCCTCGTCGCCGGCACGGTGGGCGGCATCCTCGCCAACTCCACCCGGCCGGCGGAGTTCATCTACGACAACCTGATGATCCACGGCACGGTGGTGCACGCGGCCCACCTCCACGGCGTGCGGCGGCTGCTCTACCTGGGGAGCTCGTGCATCTATCCCCGCGAGTGCCCGCAGCCGATCCGCGAGGAGTACCTGCTCACCGGCCTGCTCGAGCCCACCAACGAGCCCTACGCCATCGCCAAGATCTCGGGCATCAAGCTCTGCCAGGCCTACCGGCGGCAGTATGGCTGCGATTTCATCTCGGCCATGCCCACCAACCTCTACGGCCCGCACGACAACTTCGACCTCCAGAGCTCCCACGTGCTGCCGGCCCTCCTGCGCAGCTTCCATGAGGCCCACGTCCGCGGCCAGGGCCAGGTGACGGTGTGGGGCACGGGCTCGCCCCGGCGTGAGTTCCTGCACGTGGACGATCTCGCCGACGCCTGTCTCTTCCTCATGCGCCACTACGACGAGGACGGGCACGTCAACGTCGGCACGGGCGAGGACCTGACCATCCGCGAGCTGGCGGAGATCCTGCGCGAGGTGGTGGCCCCGGGCGTGCGGCTGGTCTTCGATCCCACCAAACCGGACGGCATGCCGCGCAAGCTGCTCGACGTCAGCCGCCTCCATGCCCTCGGCTGGCGCCATTCGATCGGGCTGCGCGAGGGGATCGAGAGCACCTATACCTGGTTCCGGAAGAATTACGATCAGGCTCTTCTCCACCACGCGGCCCAGGCGGCGGTAGTGTGATCCGCCGGATCCTGCGCTCTCTCCGCGCCGCCCCTCCTCCTCCGGCCGTGCCCGCGGACGACGAGCTCGAGGCCTCGCCGCCCTTCGCGTGCACCGAGCGCGAGATCCAGCGCTGGAACGACGAGTGGCTGGCCTATCTGGGGCGGGAGTGGGAGGCCCAGCTCACGCCCTGGACGGCCTACCCCGGCCAGCCGCCGCTCCCCGACTCCGCCCTCGGCATGATCGATTTCCGGATCCCCCCGGGCTGGCCCCTCTCCCTCTACTGCCGGCGCGAGGACCTGGAGGGTCGGCGGGTGATGGAGATGGGGTGCGGCTGCGGCAACCTCGGCAAGCTGATCGCCCGCTACGTGGACCACTACCTGGGGACCGACTACAGCACCCTGGCCCTCCAGGTGGCGCGGCTGGTCTCGCCGCCCAATTGCTCCTACGTCCACGTGGCCGATCGCGCGGGGCTCGCCCCCTTCTTCGGCACCGTGGACACGGTGATCAGCCGCTACTTCTGGATCCACCAGAACTTCCAGCTCGCCGGCTGGAACCTGGAATTCCTGGAGCTCTTCCTGAAGGCCGGCGGGCGGCTCTATGCCGATTTCTACTGGCCCAACCCCGCGGTCGAGCAGGGGATCGTCTTCCCGCCCGACCACGCGCTCTCCCGGGCCTATCCCTCGGCCACTTTCCGCTATACCCGCGAGGACGTGGAGCGGCTGATCGCCGGCCGGCCGTTCCGCATCGTCTCCGAGGAGATCTCGGCGGGGATGCAGCGGCGTTACTTCGTGCTGGAGCGGCTGGCCGGAACATGAGCGGGCCGCCGCGGGACCGGCTCCGGCTCCTCGGCGCCTGCCTCCTCCTGGCCCTGGGGATCTGGGTCAACACGGGGACGCTCGCGCCCTACGCCGCCACCCTGGAGAAGCCGTTCCTCTGGGGGCCGTGCAACTATCCCCTGAACATCGATCACTTCCATTTCAAGGCCACGTTCCTCATGCTCGACGGCGCCCCCCGCGACCAGTGGGAGTTCAGCGTCGCCCTGCGGCGCGTGCTCTATCCCTTGCTCGCCTACCCGTTCATGAAGCTGCTGGGGTACGGCGCCGGCGGGCTGGTCACCAACGTCTTGCTCGCCGTGGGATCACTCGCCGTCTTCTGGCTGGCCCTCCGCCGCCGGCTGGGCAAAGAGCCGCCGGCCGGTCTCCTGGCGCTCCTCGCCACCTATCCGGGGTGGATGTACTGGGCCGGTCTCCCCTACTCCTACGCCGCCATCGTCCCCTTGAGCCTCCTCTGTCTGGTGCTGCTCTGGCAGATCGAGACGCTCACGACCGGCGCCAGGCCTTGATCGTCGGGCTCGCCCTCGGCGTCCTGTTCACGGGCTACGACCTGTTGCCGTTTTTTGGGGTCGCCGGGATTCTGATCCTCCTTCGCCGGCGGCTCTGGGGGCCGTGCGCGGTGCTTGCCGTGGCCCTGGTGATCCCCACCGTCCTCACCACCCTCGTGCTGTGGCAGGTCTTCCAGGTGCCGTTCCGCAACAGCAACACCGAGGTCTACTTCGCGGTGCTCAAGAGCTACGTCTCGCCCGTGGACCTCCCGGCCTGGTGGGCTTTGCTGCGGCAGTTCCCCCAGGCGGTGGTGGCGAACGTGCTCTTCAGCAATTTTCTCTTCCTGCCGCTGCTCTTCCTCTGCGCCCTGCTGGCCGCACGATGGCTCCCCCGGGAGTCCCGCGCCGTGGTGGGGAGGGCCGAGGCGTCGCTGCTGATCGTGGCCGTGCTCCTCTTCCTCTTCAACAATCTCGCTCCGCCCTATCCGGGATGGCCTCTGCGCGGTGCCTGGGTGCCTCGTCTCTACCAGCCCGTGCTGGCGGCCATGGTCAGCGCTCTCGCCGTCTTCTACTCCCGCGTTCCCCTCCTCCCCCGGGCTCTGCGGCGCAGCGCCTGGGTGGCCCTGGGGCTCGCCGTGGCCCTCCAGGCCTGGGTGGTGTTCGCTCCCGTGCTGGGAGAGGCGCGCTTGAGCGGCTGGCTCTACTACCGCTTCTACCAGCACGCCAAGAGGCCGGTCTACGCCGACAACCTTCAGAAGTTGGGGGCCCGGCCGGTCGGCTTCTGCGGTTTCAGCGCGATCCCCCCGATCAGTCCGGAGAGCACGACGCACTGAACCAGGAGGGTCGCAGGATACATGAAGCGGAAGTCGTGGACCGGGGTGGCGAACAGGTAGGAGAGGTAGTAGCCGAGGGGGATCAGCAGCACCCAGACGAGGATCCGGTACCGGCTCCCCCGGCCCGGCGGGAGAGGGCCAGCAGCCCCAGCACCCCCAGGACGTCGACCACGATCCACACCAGGTGGACCCCAGAGACCCAGCGCAGCACCCGGTTTTCGGCCACCTTTTTCGCCGTATCGCTCCATCCCTGGCGCAGGGGCGCGAGGCGCTGGCCGAGCACCAGGCGGTAGGGGTTGTCGACGATCGAATCGTGGAAGAAGTAGTAGGTCTGATCGAGGCCCAGCAGGGTCTTGAACGCCTCCAGCTTTACCCGGGCGAGCGGTCCGGGGAATTCGCGGACGGCCACCAGGTAGTCGGCCCGCAGGCGGGGATAGTCCAGGCGGATCGACGGATCGACGTGCGGCGGCTGGTCCCAGAAGATGAAGCCGAAGTCCCCCGGCCGGTAGTCGGCGAGGGAGCTCCAGTCGAGGATGTGCGCCTGCGTCCAGGGCAGACGCGCACAGGCGGCGCGGTCGGCGGCGCAGATCCCCACCAGGTCGAGGGCCATGATCTGCGAGTCCGGGTGGAGCTTCTTGACGGCGAAGACCCGGTCGATCAGCGGGCTGGCCACCAGGACCAGCGCCAGCGGGGCCGCGGCGAGGGCCAGCGCCTTTGAGCGGCCCGCCTTGCGCATCCCCTCCCAGATCGCCAACCCTATGACGGGGAGGGCGACGACGGCGTTGTGGCGCACCAGACCGAGCGTCACGGTGAGGCCGACGAGGAGGGCGAGCCGCTTCGGAGCCGGCCCGCGGCGGGACAAGTCCAACGCGAGGGCGCCGATCCAGAGCAGGAGGATCATCGCCCAGGCGTCCTTCCAGAACGTCATCAGATGGAAGGCCAGCGGCGTGAGCGGCACCAGCAGCGCGAGGAGCACGAGGAGAGGGAGCCAGGGGGACCGGCGCTCCGGGACGCGGTCGCCGTAGAGCAGCACGATCACCTCCCGGGCCAGGGCCACGACGCCGAACACCCCGGCCGCGCACTGGGCCAGCATCAGGATCCCGAGGGCCCCTCCCAGACTGAAGACGGCGTGAAGGACGATGGCCATCAGCGGCGGTTGCCAGTCGTTGTACTCGCCCGTGAGTGCCTGCGTGTACTGGATGATGGAATCGGTGGACATCAGCCCCGGGAAGAACAGGCGCCAGAGGAAGAGGGCCACAGCCGCCGTGAGCCCCACGGGGAGGCGGCCGGCGGTCATGCCTCTGGGCTGATCACGATTCGGCGGCGAGGAAATTTGCCGTCTCCCTGGAATTCAAACTATCTTATTGAGCGGATTTGATAACGTGCCGGTTCCGGCCAAGGAAAGCACCGAACGAGATGCCAGTCAAGCCGTCAGGAGAGCCAAGGCCGTGGATCACCCCCCTGGCCGTCCTCCTGCTGGCCTCGGGGCTCGTCGCGAGACTGATTTTCGTCCATCTCTTCCCCACCCAGCCGGTCTCCGACTTCCGCTCGCTCGTCGACTTCGGGCTCTGGATGCGGGACCGTTCGGTGACCACCAACGGGTTTTACTGGCGGGTCCTCAATCCCGGCCTGCCGCTGGCCCTCTCCCTGCTCTTCCGCGTCTTCCCCCGCGATCCCGACACCACCGCCCGCATCGCGACCGCTGTGGCCACGGGGCTCCTGCCCGTGTTCCCCCTGGCGCTCTGGCGCGGGGTCCTGCCCGCCCGGGTCCGCCTCCTGGCGGCGGGGATGCTGGCCCTGTGGCCCGGCCAGATCCTCTTCTCGGGGGTCGTGGCGCAGGACAACTGGGTCCTGCTGCCCACGGTCGCCCTGGCATGCCTCGCCGTGCGGGCGATGGCCCGCGGAGAGGGGCACCCGATCTCCGCCGGCCTGCTCTATGCCCTGAGCATCTCCGTCCGTCAGGAGATGCTGGTGGCCCTCTTTCCCCTGTTCGTGGCGGCGGCCTTCGGATGGTCTCCCGGGACCTCGGCCTGGAAGGAACGCTGGCGGCGCTCGCTCCTCCTCTGCGCGCTCGCGGCCGGCGTGCCTCTCCTCCTGATGGCCTGGCAGCGCCAGGCGGCCACGGGGCGCTTCGCGCTCAGCACCGAGCACGGCGGCGTCGCGGTCCTGGGGTCCTACATCCCCGGTGCGACCGCCAACGCCTGGATCGATCCGCTGCCCTACATCGCTTCGGTGGAGCCGTCGCTGCTGGAGAACCCCGCCGAGCTGAAGCGACAGGTGCCGCGGCTCGCCTGGCGCGCGGCCACGGCGCGGCCGCTCTTCCATGCGGCCCGGATCACCGCCTTCACCCTCCAACTCCTGCTCACGGGCGAGGTGGCCAACCTCGTCTGGAGCCTCATCTATCCGGAGGTGATGCCCCCGTCCCACAGCGCTCGCGCCCTCGCCCTGGCGCACCGCGCGGCCCCCTGGCTGGAGATCGAGATGGCGGTGCTCTTCGCGCTCTTCCTCGCCTCTCTGGTTCTGGCCGGGCGGGCGTGGCGGCGGAATCCCGCGGCCTGGGTCCTGGTGGCGACGATGGCGCTCAAGATCGGGTTCCACGCCGTCACGGTGACGCAGGGGAGGTACCTGCTCGCTGCCACCGCTCTGCAGATCCTGGTGATCGCCCTCGTCCTCGGCGAGGTGGTGGGCCGGGCTCCGTGGCCGCGGGTGACCGCGGCCCTCGTCGCCGGAGGGATCGCGGCCACGGTGCTCGCCCTCTCCCTGCCCCGGGCCATCGCCGCGGTCCAGGCGCGCGACGTGTCTCTCGCAGCGGACCTATCGCTTCCGTCTCGCCTCTTTCCCGGGTGATCCCAGGATCTTCGACTGCACGGTCTCGCGCGGCCGGCTGACCCAGGTCTCCGACACCTCGGCGACCCTCGAGACCTTTCATCCCATCCCCGTCCCCGGAGAAACGGCCGCCGCGGAGTGCGTGGCCCAGGGGACGATCCCCTCCACCCCCCTGGTCATCCGCCTCGCCGATCCGTATGCTCCCGGCGGATCTCCGGGGCGGATGGAGCAGCGAGTGAAGGTGGACGGCCGGGAGGTCTTCGTCCACGATGTGGCCGCGGAGCCGGGGAGCGGAACGGTCGAGGTGCCGCTCGGCGGGGGCACGGCGTTCTCGATCGAGCTGAGGGCGGTGCACCCCGATCCCTGGATCTTCTGGGGCCAGGAGGCGCGCACCTTCTTCGAGCTCGCCCGCGCACAGGAGAAACGATGACGACGACCGACATCTCCACGGAGGCCGCCGCGGCGGACCTCGAACGCAACGATCCGGCCGAGGAGCTCTACCGGCAGGAGCGGAGGGCCCACTGGGACGAGGTGGCCCGCCGCTGGGAGCGCCGGTCCGGTCTCGCCGGGGCCTACCACCGGCGCCTCGAACGCGTCTACCGCTTCCTGGTGCCGCCGGGCCTCAAGGTCCTGGAGCTCGGCTGCGGCCGGGGCGATCTGCTGGCCGCGCTGAAGCCTGCCGTGGGCTTAGGGATCGATCTCTCGGGCGAGATGATCCGCCAGGCCGCGGCCCGCCATCCCGATCTCCGCTTCCTGGAGGCCGACGCCCACGTGCTGGAAGGGCTGGACGAGACCTTCGACGTCATCATCCTCTCCGACCTGATCAACGACGCCTGGGACGTCCAGCGCCTGCTGCGCCGGATCGCGCCCTTGACCCATCGGCGCACGCGGGTGATCCTCAACGTCTACAGCCGCCTCTGGGAGCTCCCCCTGGCCCTGGCCCAGCGCCTGGGGCTCGCCCGGCCCGTGCTCTATCAGAACTGGCTCACGGTCGCCGGACGTCAAGAACCTCCTCCGTCTCGCCGGCTTCCAGACCATCCGCCACTGGCAGGAGGTGCTGCTGCCGCTCGCCATCCCCCTGCTCGCGCCTTTCTGCAACCGTTTCCTCGTCCGCCTCTGGCCGTTCCGGCATCTCGCCCTCACCAACTTCCTCGTGGCCCGGCCGGTCCCCCGGCCTTTGGAGAAAGAGCCGGTCGTCTCCGTGATCGTGCCGGCCAGAAACGAAGAGGGGAACATCCCCGCCATCTTCGCCCGCACGCCCGAGATGGGGGCAGGCACCGAGCTCGTCTTCGTCGAAGGGCATTCGAAAGACGACACCTGGGCCGCCATCGAACGCGAGATCGCGGACCCATCCCGAGCGCAGATCGAAAGCCTTCCAGCAGACCGGCAAGGGCAAGGGGGACGCCGTCCGCCTCGGGTTCGCCCAGGCGAGCGGCGACATCCTGATGATCCTCGACGCCGACCTGACCGTGCCGCCCGAGGACCTGCCCCGCTTCTACGAGGTCCTGCGCTCAGGCCAGGGCGAATTCGTCAACGGCGTGCGGCTCGTCTACCCGATGGAGAAGCAGGCCATGCGCTTCGCCAACCTCCTGGGCAACAAGTTCTTCAGCCTCGCCTTCTCCTGGCTGCTCGGGCAGCCGATCAAGGACACGCTCTGCGGCACCAAGGTCCTGCGCAAGCCCGACTACGACACCCTGGCTGCCAACCGCGCCTACTTCGGCGACTTCGATCCGTTCGGCGACTTCGACCTCCTGTTCGGCGCCGCCAAGCTGAGCCTGGAGATCGTCGAGGTGCCGGTCCGCTACCGCGAGCGCACCTACGGCGAGACCAACATCCAGCGCTGGAGCCATGGCTGGCTGCTGCTCAAGATGTGCGCCTTTGCCGCCGGGACGGATCAAATTTATTTGATCGAATCGCTGTCTGAATTGTCTGATCAATCGCGATGAGCATCCTGACGCGCTGGCTCGAGCATCCGCTCACCCGCGGGCTCGACCTCGACGATCCGCGCACCACCCAGCTTCGCCGGCGGATCCTGGCCGAAAAACGCTTCCTTCACCGCATCTATGAGGAATGGTACGGATTGTTGGCCGCCTCCCTGCCGTCCGGTGAAGGGGCCGTGCTGGAGCTGGGCGCCGGCGCCGGCTTCCTCGCCGATCACATCCCGAAGCTCAAGCGCTCGGAGGTCTTCTATGTCCCGGGCATCGACCTCGTCCTCGACGGCCTGGCCCTCCCCTTCGCCGCCTCGTCCCTGCGGGGAATCGTGATGACCAACGTCCTCCACCACCTGCCGCGCCCCCTGCGCTTCTTCGCCGAAGCCGCGCGCGCCGTGCGTCCGGGCGGCGTCGTGGCCTTGATCGAGCCCTGGGTCACCCCCTGGTCGCGCTGGGTCTACACCCACCTCCACCACGAGCCCTTCCATCCCGAGGCGCAGAGCTGGGAGATCCCTGCCGGCGGGCCGCTCTCAGGAGCCAACGGCGCGCTCCCCTGGATCCTCTTCCAACGCGACCGCGAGCGTTTCGAGCGCGAAGCCCCCGAATGGCGGGTGCGCTCGATCACCCCCCTCATGCCCTTCCGCTACCTCGTCTCCGGCGGAGTGTCCCTGCGAGGCTTGGCGCCGGCCGCCACCTACCCTCTCTGGAAAGGCCTGGAGCGGGCCCTCGCCCCCTGGGGCAGCCGGCTGGCCATGTTCGCTCACGTGGTGCTCGAGCGATTCAGCACGAGGAGAACTTGGAACGGATGACGTTCCCCGGACAACATTGGTTGAAAGTGGTGTGCCGATGAGGCTAGGGTGTGATCACTTGGGCGCCACATTGGTCGCACTTCCCTGTGGCGGCAGCGACGCGCAGAATCGTACCAGCCTGTCTCAAGGGCTTTATGGCTGCTCCGGCTTCCGAAGTGCCTCGATGAGACGGGCTGCGGCCTCGGGGAGAGCCTGCTCGCCGTCAATGTAAGGCCGCCAGGTGCTCTCGAGAGCTTTGCGATAACCGATCCAGACGCCACGGTCAAAGATTCCGTAGACCATCGGTGTATATCCCGGCTTGCCGCCGTCATCCAGGATGCGGCGCACGGCTTCCCCGGTGGTGTAGAACAAGACCACGTGCCACAGCTCGCCGGGCAGGCGAAAATCAACGGCCTTTGCGGCGTTGTCGAGAGCCTGCCGCAGCGGAGCATCGCGCCCCATCAACAGGTGAGAAGCCTCGTGGAAGACGACCTCGAGGGCGGCAGGACCCTGATACGACGGACCCGAAATCAGCAGGTGCCCGCCGGCAGGATACCGGAGAATCGAGTTGGCTCCGCTCCAGTCCACGGTCTCCACGACGTCCACGGGAATCGGCAAGCCTTCCCATCGTTTCTGATAGAGCTTCTCCAAGCGGGAAGCGATCTTCTGCTCATCCGTGGCCAGCCGCGGCTTGAGCTCCTCGATCCAGCGACGGTTCTTCTCGTCCTGGGCAGCCCAGCGGCACATCTTGTAGGCCGGTGTTGCAGCCGCCCTGAAGCTGCGGGCAATGTCGACGAATTGCCGGTCTTCAGCGGCCTTCAATTCTTCGTCAAACCCAGCGAGATGGACCCGGATCAGGTACTGTTGGCGGTCGATCCAGGAGGCCGGAGAGATGATCTCCTTGTAATAGTTGACGGCCCCTTCCCATGCGGCACGCACGGACGGCGGCAGCTTGCCAAAACAGGCCACCTCGTCGCCGGCATGAAACAGCTCCGGCTTACCGTCTTTCCGCGCGACACCTGCCGCGATCAGCGCGTCGTTCAGGTTGGTGTCGAAGTCACTGTAGAAGGCGAAATGGGGTGTCGTGACCACCGGGGTCCGGTCGGGCGCCTGTCCGAGACTTGCACCCGGTGCGGAGAGCAGCATTGCCAGTGCGAGAAGGGGGAGGGTTTTGCTTGGAGTCTTCATTGTGGGGATCAGTCTACACGGGTTTCCCTTGAGGGGATTTCCCGCGCCCTCAGGCTCTGCGACGGTTGTCAGATCCCATAGGACCAGCGCCTCTTTCTTTCCCCGGTGCCGCTGCGCAGACCTCCAGCGGCACCGGTTTGCTGCGAAGCGACCTGACTCCTATCCTGGAGCGACGATGTTGTGAATCGGCGTGATCTCCGGAGCTCCTGGGTCGACCCCGAGCTCTTGGAGGATGGGGCCGAGCGTCGGGCCGAAGCGCTCGAAAGCTTCCATCGACTCCCAGATGTCGAACACCCGGAGCTGGCTGCCCGAGCCATGGCAGGCATGGTAGAGCCGGCCCGGGGGAGCACCGGCCCCGGCGGCCTCCAGGCGCCGGATGCACTCGTCATACTGGGTCTCATCCATCATTGCCGGCTTGAATACGAACGCAAAGGCCATGAGTCACCTCCCAGGGAATTGACGGCTTCATCCCTTCTCTACGCCCCGGACCCCGGTTCTGGATGACGGGCTGCCAAGGGATTTCAATTCCCGGCCAGGCGGGCGGCCATTCGTACGCCTGAAGATTGGCGCCGGGATTCTGCTAATCTTGCCCGTATGAGATCGACCGAGGCCCGCGCGAAGGATGCCTGGGCGCAACGTCCTCGTCTGGACCCGGAGCTTGAGGCTCGCTTTCACGCGGGAATCGAAGAGGCGGAAAAGTTCTTCATGAGGCGAATCCAAAGTTCAGCGCGCCCTCCACAAGGTGTCACGTCTGCTGGAAGAGAACGGTATTCCCTATGCCGTCATTGGTGCGCATGGCTCTCAATGCCTACGGCTTCCGGAGAGTGTACCGTAGACGTCGATCTCCTGTTGACTCCTCGAGGACTGGAGAGCTTCAAGGCGAGACATCTGGGGCTCGACTACGTCCAGAAATTCCCCGGGAGCAAAGGCCTTCGGGACACAGAGAACGGCGTGACTGTCGACGTCGTCCTGACCGGGGAATATCCCGGCGATGGCCTTCCCAAGCCGGTCGCGTTTCCGGATCCTGCTGTGGCCGCCGTGCGCGGCGAGCGCACGGCCCTGCTACCCCTCCCCCGCCTGATCGAGCTGAAGCTGGCCTCGGGGATGACCGCCCCGCATCGTCTGAAGGACCTGGCGGACGTCATCGAGGTCATCCGCATCCTCAAGCTCCCCGCTGGGCTTGCGGAGGAGCTCGATCCCTACGTGCGCGAGAAGTACGGCGAGCTGTGGCAAGCCGCTCAGGCCCCGGATCGGGATTGAGCCCCGGCAGGCCGATCTTCCGTGACGACGTCGATGACGACCACGCCAGCCTTCTCTCCGGTCTGGACGTAACGATAGGCATCGACGATCGCGGCGAGCGGATATCTGCGATCGATGACGGGACTGAATCGGCCCGCTTCGATCTTGTCCCTCAGTCCGATCACGAACGCCTGCCCGCTTCCCCGCTTCGGCAAGGGAACCACGACCCGCCCGTTTCCCGTGACCTTCGACCAGAGCAGGAGCAGCAGATTCTGCGACCAGGGGCCGCGATCCGTCGCCGCGAAGACGCCCCCGGGCTTGAGCCATCGCCGCCATCGGCGGATGCCCAGCTTTCCCACCGCGTCCAGCACGAAGTCGAAGCTGCGGCCAAGCTGGTCGAATGCGTCGGTGGCATAGTCGACCGCCAGGTCGGCTCCCAGCGATCGGGCCAGTCCGAGGTGGCGGCCTGCCACTACCGCGACGACCTCGGCGCCGCGATCTTTGGCGAGTTGAAGCGCTGCCGTGCCGATCGCGCCGGATGCGCCGTAGATCAGGATCCTGTGGCCGGGCTTCAGGGCGAAATGCTCGATGGTCGGATTTGCGTAAAAGGCGCCTTCGCAGATGACAGCCTGATCGAAGCGCAGATTCGAGGGCATGTGCGCGATCGGCCCGGTTTCGGGCATGCAGAAATATTCCGCCTGGGCGCCTTCATTCCTGGACGGGCACATTCCGAAAACGCGGTCTCCGGGCGTGAACAGGCTGGCCGCCGCGCCAACGGCTTCGACGGTTCCGGCGAAATCCATGCCGAGGATGTTTCGTCGTGATCGCCCGCCGCCGGCCAGCAGCCGTACGAGTGTCGGGTGAAGGAGCTCGCCGCAATCGGTCCTGTTGACCGTTGCGGCATGGACCCGGACCAGCACCTCGTCCGGTCCGGGCACCGGCGTCGGGACATCGCGGACCTCGATCACGCCGGGTGACCCATAACGCCCGATTGTGGCTGCCTTCATCGGGCCTTCATACGCCGGTTCCTGAACCTCGTCAATACCTTGGGCGCCGAGCGACCGGCATCCATATACTTTTCCAGCGCTTCTATATGGATACTCGGATGGCCGGCCCTCGCCCAGTATTGGCAGCGAAGGCGGCCGGAACGGGCCCGATCGCCCGCGACAAGGAGAAAGACTCCGAGCTGATCCGCCCGGAGGCCTACGTCCCTTCTAGCAGCCGCAGAAGGAGGCGTCGTAAGAAACCCACTCGGTGCATGAGTTTCCGAATTGATCGAAACAGACCCGAAACTGCTCATAGGGCGTGTGGTTGGCCGGGCCTCCGCCGGGATGACACCCATTGTCACACCACGGGTCTCCGCACCAGCTTTCATCTTGACAATAGGAGGGGCCGCAGTTGGATGGGCCGGACCAACTCGCACAGGACGAATATCCCGACGGGCAGAGTGAGGATGCATGGCAGCCGTCCTTGTTCATGCTCACCACCCCCCACCTGACGAGATCCTCGCTGCGCAAAGTGGCTACGCCGTCAGACGTGCAGCGAGTCGCGGCCTTGTCACACGCCGTCAGACAGACGTCTATCGCTCTCTTGCCCGGGTTGGCGAAGCAGCTCACGAAGCACTTCTGGTAGGTAACGGCGCAGGTCTCGCGGTCCGTCGCCTGAGGCGGAAGTACGATACGGAAACCCTGTCTCGCCTCCGGAGTGATCCTGGGGCCCTCTTCGGCCGCGGCAGCGCCCGCCACACCTACGAGCAGCAGTCCGAAGACGACAACGGAAGGGCTTGGGAAGCGAAAGGCCAGTTGGCTCATGGTGTCCTCCTGGAATCAAAGGATATCCGCCGTTGATCGGCAGACACCAACTCCCTCTATAATGAGAGGTGCTCATTCGCTAATTAGCGGGACATCTACTCCGAAGGGAGCAGGCCTCCGCGAGCCGGGTATCACCAACAACTGAGACACACGTCGTCGATGAAGATCGACGTCGGTCCGCCAGATGGTGGGAGCTTGCCTTCGAGGACGCGGACATCGTAGCTGAGCGAGTTGCCACTGCGCCGCGGATTGGTGAGGACGACGACCGTGGTCTGGATCGCGCCCTCGCTGACCACCGACACCCCGGCGTTCGGAGGATCCTTCTTCAGGCTGTCCTTGCCCCTGGCCCCTCCTTTGAGGACGACGTCGAGCGGGACGTCCGTTGCCATCCGCCTTGGGCGGTCGGTGAACACCACGACCGTCGGCGAGACACCCTGGAGCGTGAGGACCTTGCCGTCGAAGGTCATGGCCGTCGCGTTCTGGATCGCGAGCCAACTGGCGCCCGGGGCGGCGTCGTGCACGATCTTGTGGGGCTCTCGGGCTTCAGCGCCGGCGGCGAGCCACGCGCCGGCTAGGAACGCCGTGGCAACAACGAGCTGTCTCATATGAGCTCCTTTCGCCCGATTTTCAGCGGGCCCTCTCTGGTCTGGATCGAACCGGCTCTATTCTAACCTAGGCAATTTCGGGTACACCAGGCAGGATTCGATCTGCCTCTGCTGAGGCCCTGCGTCCCGCCTTGCTCCAAACGCGTGCGCTCGCCTCATGCGGCTCTTAAACCGAAGTTCTCTTCGATGCCTGCTTACTGTCTACAGAGGGGATCGGCACGGAGCTCGGTGCCGGTACACAGCGCCGTGCAAACCGGGCAAAGGGAATTCTCGCAGGTCCCCTCGAAGGTCAGGGTTCCTCTGCCCTGCCCGCCTTGCACCAGCGGGATCTGGTTGAGACGGAGCAGGGTCTCGCTGCTGAGCTGCAGTTTCTTGACGGTTCGCTGTTTTTTCATGTCATCGATCCTCCATAGCGGGCGATTGGCACAGTTATTCTGTGACGAGACCTTGATCTCAGGCGTTCTTGATCGACTTCCAATGCCTCAGCCGCTCTGCGATCAGCTCCGCGCGTTTCCGATCGTCGCGTCCGTCCAGGATGCTCATGTCCTCTGGATCGGCGCGCCAGTAGACACCGGCCGTCCGCGCGTTCACTCTCGGGTGCGTGTCCGCACGAGTCGTGAAGTACCCGGACGCGCGCTCGGCCGACTCCATCCGGATCTCCCCCGTCCCGTCCAACTGCGGCGCGTTCGGGTCCAGCGGCCGTTCTCCCTTCCAATAGTAGAAGATGCCCGAAGACTCCTTCCTCTCCTTCACCGCTTCGCTCCAGTATCTCGCTGACAGGCTGCCATCCTCTTGCCATGAACGGCCGGCCAGCTCCAGCGCGCCGTCGCGGTCCCGCGAAATCTTCAGAAGGCTCACGGCGGAAGGCTCCCGCGCGGTGCGCTCGCGTCAGGGAAAACTGCCACCACAGGCCTTCGATACGGGCAACGCGGCCCTCGTTCTCGATCGCCTTCCGGAGCTTCTGGTTGACGACTCTCATCTCGGCCGGGGTGGTCGCTTCGCCGTACCGTACGCACGTGAGGCCGAGGAGATCGCTTGGAAGCTTCGCGCCGCTCGCATGGAGGATGAAGGTTCGGCGCATTCCGAGCACTCCGCCGAAAAGGCCGGCTTCGAAGACGACATTATCTCGCGGAGAAGCCTGACCGGACCCCGGCAGAGGCGATGCCAGCGGGCTGTTCGTCGTCCAGTCGTCCTGAGCGAACACGAATGCCGCGAAGTCGACTTCATGGGCAAGCTCGAGGAGGCGTTCCAGCGTGGTGGTCCCGGGATTGAAGGATGTCGTCCAGGGTTCTACGTGCGCGACGTCTTCGAGACCGCGTGTCAGTGCCTGGAGCAGCTTCTCCTGCTTTCCTGACGAACCCAGGAAGATGCGAGGCTTGTCCATCCGTTCCTCCAGATAGCAGACCGGCCGCGCCCGTGGCCGTTACCGCTGCGCCTCAAAACCGTTGCCCGCGAGGCAGTGTATACACCGGTCATTTTTTAGGGGTGGCCTTGCTCGAGGGCCGCCGAGTAGGCCGACCCGAGACCGACCCGGTTGTCCCTACAACCGGACAACCTTGCGATACTAGCATGGTAGGCACCAGGCTCTGGACATGCCTGCGGCGGAGGTGCCAGGGTCTTCTAGCCAGCTCTATAGAGAGGGGAAAGACTCCGAGCTGATCCGCCCGGAGCCCTGAGTCCCTGACGTTTCAGCCTTCGAGCGGCCTGCAGGCGCAGCAGCCGCCCGTCGTTCCAGGCTTCAGGCAGCCAGCCAGGCCGCCGCCGATGGAGCGACACCAGGACTCGCACTCCGAGGCGCTGCAGCAGGCGGGTGATGAGGGGCAGGCGGGCTTCACGCAAGCGGCGGCCTCCGCCGGCCGGTCGACGAGGGCCGCGGCCACAAGGGCCAGAGCGAACAGGAACATACCAATCTTCTTCATGACACTCCCTTCGAATCCGCGAGGCGGAGGGTTAGTCGGCTCGGCCTTGCGATCAGCACTCGTAGTCGCAGCCCCAGTACCGTCCAATCACAATAATGTAATAGGGAGGGGCATAGATGTTATAACAAGTGCAGCTTAGCTGGCTGTGGCAGACGTCGGTGCAGGCCGTGGTAGCCCCCGCGGCAGGACACGAGGTGCCCTGCACGGTCGAGCAGTACGGCACAGGCCTGAACGCCGCGAACTGAGGAGTCCTCCCTGGGGTTAGCTGTTCGAGGGTCGGCGTTGCGGGAGCGGCCGTGGAGATCTCGGCGGCCGACGCCTGAACCGTGGCGAGGAGTGCGAAGGCGATCATGAGCGCGAAGTTCTTCATTCAATCTCTCTCCAACTTGGGTTGAGGAGAGCCGCGGGTGACTCGTTCCGACCCGCGGCGAAAGGAGCACCGGCTCCTCTCCTACAGATGCAGGTGCGATAACAGGCAGGCAGCGAGCCCGGCGAATGAGGAAGCGGGTGCAGTTGAAGAACTACTGGCTCACATCAGCGCCACGGCTCGCTGCAGGAACCAGAACGTGGCCATCATGCCGATGCCGTAGGCCGGTACAGCCTTGGCCCATTGCGGCCAGGCGATGGGTATCTTGCGGAGCGCTACGGCGACGAGGAGCACGGCGCCGACGAAAGCGAGCTGGCC
This sequence comes from Thermoanaerobaculaceae bacterium, assembly GCA_963712665.1. Classification (GTDB taxonomy): domain Bacteria; phylum Acidobacteriota; class Thermoanaerobaculia; order Multivoradales; family UBA5704; genus DATARR01. The sequence continues at coordinate 311,556 of CAVQIV010000008.1, forward strand.
CAGCTCGATGCCGACGTTGAAGGAGAAGAGCGCCAGCGGGATCTCCGCCGTGGGCAGGCCGACTTCGGCCAGGGCTCCTGCAAAGCCGAGACCGTGCAGCAGGCCGAAGCCGGCGGCGACCATCCAGGGGGCTCTCTGCGTCAGCGTCCGCTTGCCTTGGCGCGCGCTGGTGAGCTCGACCGCGAGGAAGTAGATGCTGAGCGCGATGGCGGCCTCGATCGGAGCTTGCGGCACGTGCACCACTCCCAGCGAAGCCAGGGCGAGCGTGACGCTGTGGCCCGCGGTGAAGGCGGTGATCGTCCATGCCAGCGATCTTCCCCAGCCGACGAGCAGCACCAGGGCCAGCACGAAGAGGAGGTGATCCCGGCCGGTCAGGATGTGCTGGACTCCCAGCACGGCGTAGTCCTTGAAGACCCCGGCACGGCTGCTGTCGACGTCGATCTTGAAGCTGGGCGCTTCGGCTTTGAGCACGTGCCGGATCTTGCGGCCGTCGCGCAGGGTGATGCGCAGGAGCACGTCGGCCTGGCTGCTGGCGATGCCCTCGACTCCCACCGATTTGCCCGTCAGGCCTCCCGGACACCGCATCCGCCAGGAGGCGCGCATCCCGGTGCCCTCCTTCTGCACCTGCGGATCGCCGAGGCCTTCACACTCGACCGGCAACACCGGACGGAGCTGGCTGCCCTGCACCCGCACCGCAGGCTGCTTCCATTTCACCGCGGCCTCGTTGCCCGAAAGCTCTTCGATCTCCAGCAGGGCAGGCGCGAACTGGTGAGCCCGCGCCGGAGCGGTCCCCGCGAGGGCAATGAGGACGAGGAGGAAAACCTGCACGAGCAGGGCGAGCCGAGGTCGACTCATCACGAAGCCCTCCCCGGCACGACGATCTCGAAGTCGGCGCGCAGCTCGCGAAGCCGCAGCTTGAGCCAATCGTCGGCCAGCTTCTGGAGCAGCGCCTGCTCGACCTGATTCCGCACGGACTCGAGCGGCGGGACTCGGGCCTCCTGGTACTCGTGAACCCAGACGAGATGGTATCCATAGTCCGAGGGGATCGGCTCCGACCAGCTTCCGGGCCGCAGCGCCATCACCGCGGTGGCGAAGTCGCCCCCGAGCTCCGATCGCAAGCCTTGCTCGGAGAGCAGCTCCAGGTGCACCGGCGCCGGCGTCTCGTCGGCCAGCGCCAGCGCGGCCTCGAGGTCGAGCTTCTCCGCCCGGATCCGCGCCAGCAGCCGGTGAGCCCTCTCTTCCGCGTCCGGATGGGCGAAGCCGTTGATCGCCACCTGTGAGATGCGGATGAGCGCCGGCCGGGTGAACTCCGCGGCGTGGGCGGCGTAGAACTGCTCGACGATCCCCGGAGCCGGTTTCTGCAGCAGCACGACGCTGCGGATCAGTCGCCTGGCGCTGTCGACGAGGATGCGCCGCACCACCAGGTCACCCTCGTGCAGGCCGAGATCCATGGCCGCTCTGGCCTTCCCGGCTTGGGTCGCCTCGTGCGGATTGGCCTCGACGAAGTCGGCGATCTGCGCCAGACGCGCCTGGGCGGCGGAGTTCTCGTGCATGCCGAGGGCGAGCGCGTACTGGTACAGGACCTCGTCGTCGACCTGCATGTCGATCATCTGCTCCCACTCGCTCCGCGTGGGACTGCGGCCGGTGTCGGCGACGAAATCCTTGAACATCGCCTCCAGGCGATGGGCAGGGATCTCGATGCGCTTCTTTCGCGGCAGAAGAGCCCCGCCCCAGAGCTCGGTGAAGCCGAAGAGCAGGACCCCGAGGGCCAGCATGTGCAGCGCCGGAGCCTTGAGCCACCTCTTCATTTCTGCGACTTCTGCGCCGATCTCTGCGGCACCGATTTCTGTGCCAGGTTGCTGCTCGCCGGCGCCGATTTCTGCGCCGATTTCTGCGTCAGACCGCTCGCCGCCGCCGGCTCGTACCAGATCGGCGAGGTCCAGGCGCGCTCCTGGATCACCGGCTGCACGAAGGTGTCCGTGGTCTGGTTCGAGCAGCACATGGCGCCCTGACTCGCCTTGGCCTTCTGGGCGGCGTTGCCATTCTGGAGAGCCGAGAGCTGGGTGTTGCAGTCGTCGGTGTCGAGCGGATCGACGCCGATCCACTTGCGGCACCACAGCGTGCTGTAGCGGCAGACCGGCTCCTCCAGCACGCGCACGTAATAGAACGCGTGCTGGCTCGGGTCGAAGTCGGGGTCCTTCCACACCGTGCAGAGGCGCTCGTTGCCGAGGTTCGGCCTGGCCTTGCAGGTGTCGGAGTCGATAGCCGACTGGGGATTGAGCGGGCTGCCCGCTTCACCGGCCACATCGCCGGCCACGGTATAGACCCGCTCGTGCTGGACGTAGACCGGCTTCTTGTCGTCACCGCGCTTCTCGACCCAGCCCTTGATGATCTGGATCTGCTGCAGCTTGGTCCTGATGTGATCGTCCCAGAAGGCGGCCGTGATGAAGGTGGGGGCGCTGTCCTTGAGGGTGCGGGCGGGCAGGTCGCCGCCCATCGGCACGCCACCCTTGTAGCCGACGTCGACGAAGTCCTTGCCGCAGGCGTCCAATGGATAGTTCCAGCCGCCGAAGAAGCGGACCTTCATCCGCGGCCCGCTCGTGCCGTAGGTCTCCTTGCGCTTCAGCGCTTCGAAGATCGAATCGCGGGTGTTCTCCTCGGCCCACACGACCGAGGGGCCGCCGGTGCTGTTCTGGATCGTCGAGGACTCCGCCATGGGGTAGGCGTCGTCGATGCCGAGGTGTCCCGGCCACTGCTCGGTCTCCGGATGCCAACCCATCACGCCGGTATGCGAGTCGGAAGCGGAGACCACTCCCATCTTGAAGGGGTTGATGCCGTCGAAGGTCTTCTTCGCCGCGTACTGGATGCCGTCCTTCCAGACGTTGCGCACGTAGGCGCGGTCGCCCCAGGTGTCGGGCGCGGCAGGACCGCTGCTGGAGCCTCGACGTGCCGACGCCCGAGGCCGCGCCCAGGCTCTTGCTGTCGAGGATCTCGAAGGCGCAGAACTCGTCGATGGTTTTGGTGCCGGCGAGGAAGCGTGGGTCGTAGCGGCATTCGCTGGCGCCCTTGTCCTGATAGATCTCGACCAGGGGCTCCATCTGCAGGTGCCGCTTGGCGTCGGCGGTGTTGTAGGGATCGAGGAACATGGGCGGGAAGAATTGGCCGCCGCCGCCGAGGTTCGAGTTGTGCGGGATGGTGATGAAATCGCAGTGGCTGGCCTTGCCCCCGGTGACGTTCTTGCCCTTCGTGCAGTCCTCCTCCAGCTTGTTCCAGAAGGGCTGCGGCAGCGGATGGTTGACCTTGGTGCCCGGCGGCACCGGCCACACCCGCGGCTCGTCGGGCACGATGGCAAGCAGGGTGTCGACCGGCTCCTTGGTGGGATCCTTGTTGACCACCACCGCCATGTCGAGAGCGTTGACCGGCTTCTTGACCACGCGATCGTTGCGGAAGATTACGTTGCGGTGCCAGTTGTTGAGCAGCGGCGTCGAGGCGTTCTCGTAGGCCACGAAGCTGGTGAAGCTGCACTCGCTGCTGCGGTCGTAGGCCTCCTCGGCGGCCTCCTGGATCTCGTTCCACACCTCCATCTCGGCCTTGGCGCACAGCTCCGGATTGTTGTTGCACACCGGAAGGTTGGTGTTCTTGCTGATCGCGCCGAGATTCGTAAGGGTGAGCTGGGTGAACGCGTTCGACGCCATATTCTTCCCCAGGATCGGGTTCAGGGCGTGCAGCGGCTCGTAGAAGAAGCCGTTGAGCATCCGGCACTCCATCGACATGCTCTCGGGCAGGTACTTGCCGCCGAGATTCTTGCAGAAACCCATCACGCCGAAGTGCTCGGAGTGGTCGGTCACGGCGCCCCAGTCGAGCGGCTGGTCGATGCAGGGCGTCCGGCTCGGACCGCCGCCCACGGGCTCGGTCGCCGGGTCGTTGCAGGAGGCTCGCCGCTTGGGTTGCAGGCCCGAAGGCTCGGGAATGCTGATCGGCGCCTTACCCTGGGCGAAACGGTAGGCGCCGCGGGGGTCGTTGCCGCTCGCATAGTCGACGAAACGGATGCTGGCGTCGAAGGAGAGGCCGGTGTGCAGGTGCGTGGTGCCGAAGAAGGCCTGGCGCTGCGGGTTGTAGTTCTTGCACTGAGGCCGGTCCTCGGTGATCTCGAAAGCCGGCTTGGGAGCCGGCTTTGCGGCCGGCTTCGGAGGCGGCGGAGCCGGCTTCACCGGCGCCTTCGCGGCGTTGGCGAAGCCCAGTGCGACGAAGACCAGGATGCCGATTGAGGCCAGCAGACGAGAGACAGAGCCCACAGCCTTGGGTGAATGCATCGCATACCCCCTTCCCGCCAGGCGGGCAGTTCAAGGAATCGCGCCGGACGGTATCAGGAGGCAGGAGCGGAGTCAACAGAAACAGTGGCCAGGCAGCGCTCATCGGTTCACCCGCCGCCGGCGCAGCAGGGCGAAACCCGCGCCTGCCAGGAGGAGGATCAGGGCGGCGAAGCCCTGCGGCGTAAGGGCTGGCACTTCGGCGATCGGCTGCCCGATGACGACTGTCGTGCCGTCTCCGGCCGCCGGAGTCGCTGGGTCGTCCGTTAGGCTTGCCGATTCGTTGGAGCCGTCGAGGTCGGCGTCGAAGGTGACCGCTGCCTGATTGACGAGGGTCGTACCCGCGGCCCCGGGGGCGACCGTCGCCGTGATCGTGATCGTCACCGATCCGGCGGCCGGAATGGAACCGTTCCAGGTCACCGTGCTGGTGGCGGCCGTTGCGACCGCGGTTCCCGACGTCGCCGTGGCGCTCACCAGAGTCAACCCAGCCGGCAGCACGTCGGTGAATTCGTTGCCCGGGGCATCCGGCTGGATTCCCGTGCCATTGTTGGTGAGCACGATGGTGTAGGTCACCGTTCCCCCCTCGACGAAGGTGCCGCTCGCCGTCTTGGTGGCGGTGACGTGGTTGAAGGCGGCGCAGGTGAACGCCGTGGGAGTCACGATCAGTGACCAGCGGTTGAGCTTGCCGGTGTCCAACGGCGCTTCGTCGAAGATATGGACTTTCCAGTCCCCCTGGGTGCTTCCGCCCTCCATGAAGGAAAACTGATCGATCGGGTCGGGGTCCAGGTTGGGGATGCCGAGAAGCCCCCAGATCGGGGAGTTGAAGGTTGGCAGCCAGTCTCCTGTATAAGGTGCGCTGGCGGCGCCAGTCTGGTTGAGATCGTTGCTCGAATCCCCATCGATCACGGTGTCGACGAAATTGTCGCCGTCGGTGTCGCCGATGAAGAGGCCGCGCCGGTAGATGAGGCTGGTGCCATAGCCGCTGGGGGCCTGGAGGCCGGCAACGAGGTCTCCGGTGAAGGTGTGGGGCAGATCATCCACCCGAAAGTCGAGGTCCGCGATCTCGCGGTCGTCGGTGATCGTCATCGTGTCGTGGGCGCCGTAGAAGTCACCGTCCGGAATGGCGAGGCCGCCCGGGATGCTGCGGGTATAGGTGACCGGTACCTCGGTACCCGTGCGGTTGCCGACGCGCAGGGTCAAATCGAGGCTCTTGGTGCCGAGAGTGGAGGTGGTGGTGAGCGTGAAATGGAGCGCCTGGCCGCAGGGGATGTCCGCCGGCACGGTGAAGCGGAAGGGCGTGCCGGAGGCCGTCGCCTGGGCCGCGATGGCCGGATAGGTCGAATTGCCGGTGAGGATAGCCACACCCGATGTCGAGGAGGTCAGAACCGCCGTTGCCGAAGCCACTCCCTGCGTGGTCAGGCGCCAGGGATTTTCGAGCTCGATCGTCAAGCGGATCTCCTCGCCGGGATCGATGACGCCGTTGTGGTTGCCCTGGTTGTCGTCGACGGTGAAAGATTCGATGTCGAGGTAGGGCAGCGAGAACGACACCGGAAAACTGAAAAAGGCACCGGTGCCCAGGGAACCCGAGCTCGCATTCATGCAGTAGCCCTGGCAGAAGCCCAGGCCGTGGTCTGCAAAGCCTTTCTCGATACAGACCTGATTGATGCAGCCATTGGTGGCGCAGTCCGCATCGCGTATGGCGTTCCGCGCCTGGAAAAAAGTGGGATTGAGCGGCGTCAGCTTGAGGGCGTCGGTGATGATCGAGAGCGTAATGGCGTTGCCGGTTGGCACGTTCCAAGCGACGGACGCGATGATACAGCTACGGATTTCCCAGAGAGTCTTGGCCCAGATCTCGCCGACGTTGTGTTCCTCGTAGGGACCGCCGGCCGAGAGATTGGTATTCAAGGGGCTTACTGGAATCAAAGGATTTACAGGCGGCATCGTGCCAATCGTGAACGCGAAAACGAAGCTGGAGTCGGTGAAATTGTTCCAACTGATCGGGCTGAAATTGAAGTTTGTCGAGTAGGGAAACCGGCGGATACCATACAGATAGTTGTCGGTGAAGGGAGTAGGGGGAGGAGGGGGTACGAAGGGGATGGGGAGCTTATACGCTGAATAGGCACCTACGGCGTACTCCTTGTCGGGATCGTAGGCGTTGCTGCTGCTGAAGAGGAGCGAGAGCGCGTAAAAGTCGCTCCACCCCTCTCCCATGCTGCGCGCGTCTTGAGTGAACAGGCCGTCGCCGTTGCCGATCAGGCGGTTCGTCAGGCCGTGCGTCAACTCGTGGAATACGATCGTGGCGTCGAGGCTGCTGTCGCGGTCCGGCGTCGGGGCGTCCAAGATACCCATCTGCATGCGGCCCGGGGCGCCATCCGGCGGCGTAGAGAAACTCGCTTTATTGCTGCTCGAGCCGTCCTGGCCTTCGGCGAGCACCCGGTCACCGCCTAGACCCATTCCACTGAAGTTGGTTTGCTGGAAGTTTCCCGCGGCCTCGTCAAAGCCATAGGTGTAGAGCTGGTCGTGATACCAGTTGGCAAGATAGAAAAGTTGAGTCACGGCGCCGTGCTGGAACGGCACGCCCGAGGGGGCGTCGCCAGCGTCGGGGTTACCGCCCGAGGGGGCCGGTATGTAGGCGTAGCCGGTGCCCAGGAAATCGCGGGGACGGCCCGCGATGTCGAGGTTGCCGATCGGCCGGCCACCGGCGTCCGGAACGTCGTTGCCATCGACGTCCAAATAAGCATCGACGTTGTTGCCCGTCGTCGTGTTGCCGTTGTCGTCGATCCAGCCGTTCGGGGAGGCGGTGACGTCCTGGACGGCCGACATGTTGACGTCGGTGCGCAGGATCTCGGGATACTGAGCGCCGGGCGCCACAGTGGTCGGTGAGTGCGGCGCCGGATTCTCGGCGGGGGTCTTGCCGTCGGCTTGAACTACGTAGACGCTGAAGCGCGCATTCTGGGTGGAGGCGTAGCTGCGGATGTTCTTGCGCCAGAGGAGGATGCCAGTGCCGGCGTCGACCACCGTCGTCCAGTCGCCGGGACCCTGGGTGAAAGTCACCTGTTTCCAAGCCGGCACCAGGACACCCGGGGCCAGGGGAAAGTAGACGAGGTGGCTCTGCACGCGACCCAGGATCCGCGGGTCGGCGGCCGCCACCTCAGCTTTCGTCCTATCGGGGCTCACACTCGCGAGGCTCATCCGGGTCGGATCGAGGTCGACCGCCACCGACTTCATGGCCACCGCTAGGGCCTGTTGCGCGGTGACCTGCGGCGAGATCGCCAAGGCGTTGTCCTGCGCGTAGGGAGCGAGGAGGCCGACGGCGCGGACGACTTGGCCGCTCCGGTCCAAGGTGATGCGAGTGTCGCTCTGAAAGACGGGCAGGCCATGGACGGTCTGCTCACAGCGCACCATGCGTAGCCCGCTCCTGGGGTTGACGCTTTCCCCCGCGCAGCGAAGGGCCGCGAGATCGGCGTCCGAAAGACCGTAAAGGCCCGCATGGGCGCGCAGAAAATCGTGCGCGATCTCCAACCCCGGCCGGCCCGGTGCAGGGCCGGTGAGAGTGCCGCGGGGGTTGCTGACCACCTCGGCGGCACCGAAGAGAGGAGAGAAGCTCACCTCGGCGCCCCGGGAGGCAGCCTTGAGCTGGGCGACTCCTTGCCGCAAGGTCTTGCTCTGGGCCGCCACGCGCGATCCGATCCGGCGCGGGTCCAACTGATAGCCGGCGAGGACCTTGAGCAAGTCGCGCCCGCCGAGGACCCGCATGTCCAGATTGCCAGCCGCGGCTGCTGCGGCCTTACTCTCGGGGCCCGGCGCCACGGCGGCTCTCACCGGAAGAGCCGTGAGGGCCAATAGAACGGCTACAGCGAGAACTGGGAAACGGCGGAACACGGAGACAAGCCGGTCAGACTGCATAAGCCCTCCCTCCCAGAATGTCAGTACTTACGGAGCGTAGGATACCACAGCGCCGTTGTGACGCTTCTTGAGCGCGTGCTCCAGCTCCCGCCGCTGTAACGGCAGCGCCGCGCAACTATAGCCTTGACGAATGTATCCACCGTGGCTATAGTAGGGGCATGACGAACGATCGCGAGCAAGTCGAGCAGCTCCTGCCGCTGCCGCCGGCCACCTTCCACATCCTCCTCGCGCTCATGGACGAAGAGCGCCACGGCTACGCCATCATCCAGGACGTCGAGGCCCGCACCCAGGGCGAGCTGCGGATGAGCGCCGGCACGCTCTATCGCTCGATCGCCCGCATGGTCGAGCAGGGTCTCATTATCGAGGTTTCCAAGCGCGAGGTCACCAAAAGGCGAGCGGCAGGCGACGATCCGCGGCGGCGCTACTACCGCCTCACCCCCTTCGGCCTCGACGTGGCGCGCGCGGAGATGCGGCGCCTTTCCCAGCTCGTGCGCCTGGCCCGGGCGCGCGGGCTCAAACCCGAGACGGCCTGATCGAGACAACAGAATGCGCTTCTACCACGCGCTGCTGCGTCTCTATCCCGCGTCCTTCCGGGACGAGTATCGCGAGGAGCTCTGCTATGCCTTCGGCGAGCGGACGCGCGAGCTTCTCGGTCCCCTGGCCGCGCTGAGAATCCTCCTGGCGGCGCTCGCGGGCGTGGTCCCCAACGCCATTGCGGTGCACTGGGACGTGCTGCGGCAGGACCTCGGCTACGCCGCGCGCTCGCTGTGGCGCACACCCGGCTTCACGCTTACCGCCGTGCTGGTCGTCGCCCTCGGCGTAGGGGCCAACACCGCGGTCTTTTCACTCGCGGATTTCATCTTCGTGCGGCCTCTGCCCTACTCCGACGCCGGCCGGCTGGTGAAGCTCTGGGAAGGCTCTAGCTCCGGAACCAATGAGGTGTCCCCCGCGAATTATCGTGATTGGAAGGCGATGACGTCCTCGTTCTCCAGCATGGGCGCGTACTGGCTCCACGCCGCGAACCTCGTGGGCCCCGGCGAGCCGCGAAGGCTGGAAACCGCGCGGGCGACGCCGGAGCTGCTGCCGCTCCTGGGCGTCGCACCCTTGCTCGGCCGCGTCTTCACCCCGGAAGAGGCCAGGACGGGGCAGTTCGTTCTCTTGAGCCACGCGCTCTGGAAATCGCACTTCGGCGGCGATCCCGGCGTGATCGGCACCTCCGTGCGGCTCGACGGCGTGCCCCACACGGTGATCGGTGTGATGCCGGCGTCCTTTCAATTCCCCAATCGCGCCATTGAAGCGTGGACCTCGCTCGTCCTGCGCGAAGACGACTTCGCCGATCGCAACGACACCTACCTCGAGGTCGTCGCACGTCTGCGTCCGGGCGTATCGGCCGGGCAGGCGCGCCAGGAGCTGGCGGTCGTGAGCGCCCGCCTCGAGCAGCAATATCCCAAGGAGAACAAGGACATCGGCGCCGTGCTCCTCGGGTTGCGCGATGAGCTGTCGGAGCGCGCTCGCCTGCTGGTGCTGGCGCTCTGCGGCGCGACGCTGTGCATCCTGCTCCTGGCCTGCGCGAACCTCGCGAGCCTGTTTCTCGCGCGCGGTGCCCACCGCGCGCAAGAGTTGGCCGTACGCGCCGCGCTCGGCGCCGGACGCGAGCGGCTGGTGCGTCAGCTCGTCACCGAAAGCGTGGGGATCACGTTCGTCGGCGGCCTCGTGGGAATCGCGGCGGCCGCGGCGGGAGAGCCTCTGCTCGCGCGCCTCATCCCCAGCACTCTGCCGGTCGCCGAGCACGCGTCTCTGGATCTGCGCGTCCTCGGGCTCGCCGCGGCGTTCGTGCTCCTCACCGGCTTTACTTTCGGGCTCGCGCCCGCCGTGCGCGCAGGCCGCAGCAGCGGGCTCGACGCGTTGCGCAGCGGCACACGCACGGTAGGCGGACGCACGCAACGGCTCCGTGCCGCGCTCGTCGTGGTGGAAGTGGCCGCGTCGGTCGTGCTGCTCGTCACCTCGGGATTGCTGATTCGCGCGATCTGGCGCATCCAGACGACCGATCCCGGATTCGTCGCGGACGACGTGCTGACGCTGCAGACGGCGCTCCCACTGCCCAAGTACGATTCGACCGCCCGGCGTGCGCAATTCTACGCTCGCGTGCTGCAGGAAGCTCGCACCCTCCCGGAAGTGCGCAACGCGGCCTATATCACGGGATTGCCAATGGCGATGCGCGGGGGGATCTGGCCGGTTTCGCTCAACGGCGAGAAGGTCCTCCCCAACAAATCGAACAGCGTGGGCCTGCGCTACGTCACGCCGCGCTACTTCGCGACTCTCGGCATTCCCCTGCGACGGGGGCGTGACGTGGCGGAGACGGACACGCGCAAACAGCCCTTCGTCGCGGTGGTGAGCGAATCGTTCGCGAAACGCCACTGGCCGAACGAGGATCCGATCAACAAGCGCTTCCGCCTCGCGGACGACAAGCGTACGGTCGTGGGAGTGGCAGGGGACGTCCGGGTGCGCGGATTGGAGCGGGCGAGCGAGCCGCAGGTTTATCTGCCCTACCAGCAGGTGGCCGACGGCGCGATCACCAGCTACATCCCCAAGGAACTCGTCGTGCAGACCCACGGCGGTAGTCGCACGGACGATCTGCTGTTAAGGATTCGCAGGATCATCAAATCCGCGGACCCGGAGCAGCCGATCTCCAACGTGCGCACGATGTCCGAGATCATCGCCGACGAGACGGCGCCGCGCCGGACCCAGCTCTGGCTGCTCGGAGCCCTTTCGGCGATCGCGCTGCTGATCGCAGGGCTCGGCATCCACGGCTTGCTCACCTTCACCGTGTCCAAGCGATCCCAGGAGCTGGGCGTGCGCCGGGCCCTGGGAGCGCAGGTCGGGGAAATCATGGGATTGGTGCTGCGCGAAGGGCTGGCGCTCGCGCTGATCGGAATCTCGATCGGCGTCGCCGTGGCCTACGCTGCCGCCCGAGGGATGAGCGCGCTGCTTTTCGGAGTGCGTCCTGAAGATCCGCTCACGATCGCCGTGGCCACTGCGCTATGTCTCGCGACCGCCATGGGGGGCTGCCTGCGTCCCGCGATGCGCGCTGCGCGCGTAGACCCGCTGTCGGCCCTGCGTGCCGAGTAACGTGCCGAGTAGGATGAATCAACCGAGAGGAGCCAACGATGAAAATAATCCGATCGCTGGGGATGGTCCTCCTGCTGCTCGCCGCCCCCCTGGCGGCGGACGACCTCGAGGGCCTCTGGAAGGCGAAGCGGTGGTTCGGGCCCTTTGCCCGCGGTCCGCTGGTCATTCAACGCCACGGGGCCGCGTACACCGCCGAGATGATGGGGCGGACCGTGCCCGTCCGAGAAGAGAAGGGAGAGCTGTCCTTCGAGCTGCCGAACGGCCAGGGAGCGTTCCGCGGCAGGCTGCGAACCGGAGGCGCCCTGGGAGGGAATTGGTATCAGCCGGACACGGTCAACGGCAAATATGCATCGCCCGTCCAACTGAAGCCGGCTGGCCCTGACCGGTGGAGCGGGCAGGTGGATCCGTACGAGGACACGTTCACCCTCTATCTCCTGGCGCGGAAACGGCCGGACGGATCGCTCGGCGTCTTCCTGCGCAACCCGGAGCGCGACTACGGCGCCTGGCTCGGCGTCGATCGTCTCGTGCGCGAGGGCAACGCCGTCAAGCTGATCGGCAAGCGACCGGGGCAGAAGGAAGAGGGCGAGCTGGCGGGCGGGACCTACGACGCGGCCCAGGACGTGATCACTTTATCCTTTCCCAATCGGGGTGGCACCTACGACTTCCGCCGCGACGGCAATCAGAGCGACTTCTATCCGCGGGGCAAGAGCCCAGGCCGCTACGTCTACCATCCGCCGCTGGCCCGCGACGACGGCTGGCCCACGGGGACGCTCGAGGAGGTGGACATCGATCGCGCGGGCATCGAGAGCTTCATCCAGAGGATCATCGACACGCCGATGGAGTCGGTGGACAGCCCGGAGATCCACGGCTTCCTGATCGCGCGGCATGGCAAGCTGGTGCTGGAGGAGTATTTCCACGGCGAGCACCGCGACAAGCTGCACGAGACGCGCTCGGCGGCCAAGAGCGTGACGGCGACGGTCGTGGGCGCCGCGATGCGGGCCGGCGCGCCGCTGAAGCTGTCCACCCCGGTCTACCAGATCATGAACGGCGGCGCCTTTCCCGCGGACCTGGAGCCACGCAAGCGGGCCATGACCCTGGAGCACCTCCTGACCATGTCGTCCGGATACTTCTGCGACGACACCAATCCGGCGGCGCCCGGCAATGAAGAGGTCATGATCGAGCAGACCGACGAGCCGGATTATTACCGCTTCACCCTGAAGGTTCCGATGGCGACGGATCCCGGGGAGAAGTCCGTCTACTGCAGCATCAATCCGAACCTCGCCCTCGGGGTCGTGGGCCGCGCGACGGGTGAGTCGCCCATGGACACCTTCGACCGCCTGCTCGGAATCCCGATGAAGATCACCCGGTATGGGTGGCCTCTGGATCCCGTGGGGCACCCCTTCGGCGGCGGTAGCATGCAGCTCCTGCCGCGAGACTTCATGAAATTCGGCCAGCTCATGCTCAACGGCGGAGTGTGGCAGGGCCACAGGCTTCTCGATCACGATTTCGTCGCCCGCGCGTCCAAGTCCTTGTACCACCTGCGCGGCATCACCTACGGCTATCTCTGGTGGGGCATCGATTTTCCATACAAGTTGCACGCCTTCTTCGCCGGAGGCGCCGGCGGCCAGGCGGTGATCGTGATCCCGGCGCTCGACCTCGTCATCGCCACCTACGCCGGCAACTACAGCAGCAAGGGCACGGTCAACACCTCCCAGAACCTCCCGCCCCGCTACATCCTGCCCGCCGTGCGCGAGCCGGGCGATGACAAGAGCGCGCCCGTGATCCCACGAGAAGACTTCGTCACCCCCTACGGACCCTCGCCGGTCTCGGGGCCGGTCTCCGGGAAGAGTGCGCGCCACCAAGATCCTGGCTCGTCCAGAGGAGCTTGCAGCACGGGAGTGTTGAGAGCAGCCCGAGATGGGCTCGGCTGCGTCACCAAGGAGAGAAACCGACATGCCCTGGAAGAAGCTTTTGTACCTGCTCGGCGCCATGACTCTCGTCTCCACACTGACCCTCAAGCCTTCCGACGCGGCGCCCTGCCACGACACCACCTTCTGCCGTCAACAGGACTCCATCTGCCGGGCGAATTGCAACGGGTTGTCCGGATCTGCGTACAGCACCTGCCTGGGCAACTGCGTCAGAGCCTACCAGCGCTGCGTCTGGTCCTGTTGAGCTGACCCGCGGACCTCCGGCTACGGATGAAGCGGGCTCTGCGAGGGGCGGTGGGGACGCAGGAGCGGGCCTGTCCCCTCCTTCACGGCTCGCCGCCCCTTCGACCTCAGATTTGGGGACAGGACCGGCTAAGTCCCTGAAAGTCGTGACGTCAACGCCCCAACTCCCCGACCTCGGTCGGATGGTTAGGTGCCTGGGCCGGACAGCCCGAGCTGCTTGCGGAGATCCATCTGCAGGTTCCACGCCTCTTCAATCGGAACTTCGGCACGCTGGCCGCGCCCGCCCTTGCCTTCCCGTGTGCAGAGGAACGGGTAGAAGGCGTAGCACCGGTCCCCAGGGAGCGTCCGCACGTCCGTGTCCCACCCAGGCCACCGGATCCAGTCGTAGAACTGATCGAGCTCTCCGGAGAAGGCCCACCAGAGGAAGTCGGAGTAGCCGATCTCCAGGGGCTCCCAATTGAGCGAATCCGGCGCGAAGTAATACAGATTCTTGACGTCGTTGCCGAGCGCTCCGCCGTTGATCGTGAAGAACCCGCCGACCGCGTCGTCGGCGACGAGGTAGAAGCCATCGCTTCGCCCCGCATTCCACGCCGGCAGCGTTCGGGTCAAACGCGTGTGCCCCGAACCCAAAATGCGAAGCCAGCCGCCGTCAACGAGGATGCCACCCGTTTCGTAGACGACCGCTCCCATCGACGATCGGGTCGTGACCTGCGTCTGGGCCAATGCCTCCTCCCGAGCGTCGGACGGCGGAAGGATTTCGACCGGACGAATAGCCGCCTCGGCCCATTGGCGTACGAGCGGGAAGGCGGGATCGTCGTGGTTGATCAGTTCGCGTGCTGGCTGCATTGCAAGGGATAGCTCGTCTAGAGGCGGTCCTATGGAGATAACCGCGATTTCATGTCAGCGATTGTACCGCAGGAACCCGGTTGAATACACTACCCACACCGTTCGGCCCAACGGGCCGGGAGAACATAGCCCAGGGCATCTGAGGCCGAAGGCCGATGCCCTGGGTAGAGTAGAGGGCTGACAACGAGTTGCGGCCTGAAAGGTCGCGAGAGCTGGGGGCACCGCCCTAGGGGCTCAATTCAAAGGGCGCAAAGACCTTGAGCATGGCTTCTTCCGAGGGCGGCGCCAGGACGCTCTGTACGGCAAAGTCCTCCGCCTGCGGATACTCCGTGCCTCGAATGCGTTTCGCGGCTGCGCCGAAATCGTAGGCTGTCCGGCGCAGTTGGACATCGGGGCCAAGCAAGAGCCAATAGGCGCCTGGCTTTCCAAAGGGTGCACCGACACTGCCCGCATTCACCACGCGCGTCCTGCCGACCCTGCGGTCGAACTGCGTATGGGTATGGCCGCAGACGATGACCGCGACCTGGAGTGGCTCAAACAGCGGCAGCAGGCGGTCTTCGGCGGTCAGCCGGGTGAACCCTTCGGTTTCGCTGCGCGGCGTACTATGGCAGAACAGCACCTGGCCCAGACCGTCAATTTCAAGCTGAAGGGTCTTTGGCCAACTCGCGAGCACCGGCTCGAATTCAGGTTGAAGCTGTGAGGCAGTCCAGCGATAGATCTCGACGACGCTTTCTGGCGGACGCGCGCCTGAGATCGTGCCCCAGTAGGTGACCGATCCGGTTCGCAAGCCGGCCATCTGGGCCAGAATCGCCAGCTCGCCGTTGCCGTGAATGAAATGCGTGGGCAGGTCCAAATCCAGCAAGCACCTGAGCGTTTCGCGGGCCATGGGGCCGGGAACGACATCGCCTCCTACGACGATCTGGTTCACATCCGCCTGGCGGACATCACGAAGGACGGCCTCCAGAGCCGGCAAGTTCCCATGAATATCATAGAGGGCGGCGACTCGCATCATGACCTTCCTCTCCGAGGGAATGCTGGCGGCAGAGGGCGCTCGCTGGTCTGGCGGTTAGCCGTCGACCCGCTTCGCTGCTGGAGTCTCGAGCCAAGCCGCGAAAAGCACGTCCCAATCCGTGCGAGTTTGCCCCTCACCGGCGGTGCCAGCCGTCCGGTGCAGGGGTTTAGGTTGGGTAATTCAACTCGGATAGTGCATCTCCAAAAGCTTTCCTTGCTCGCGAAAGATGTCTGCAACCATACCATTCAGATCTCGTGAATATTTTACTACCTTCTCCTGGTACTTGCCAAGTAGGTCCGCTCCGTTACCCTGTTGCTCAAGCCAAAGTGTGCCCGCTAGCGTTATCTGTGCATCAAGTGTATACACCTGCTGGGTGAGTGGTTCCATTTTCTCGTATAGAGCTTCGCTCAAGGCTGATACTAAGGCTAAGGAGCCGGAGATGATGGGAAAGAGGGCGTGCATTTCTTTATCATAGCTCTGAATGTCCTCAGGCTTGAGGTGTGCTGCTTTGTTGCGTGCCTTCCACGTAAGCCATGCCATCACATGGCACGCCGCGCCGAGATTCTTAGTCAACTCCGCTACTGCAACGCGAGCCTCTTTTTCGAGGTCATCAGCTCTACTCCGCCGCCACTTCTGGTATTCGAGCTTGGACTCATGTTTGCCTGTAAGATAGCCTCCAACTAGGCCGGCTACCAATGCTACAAGAGCAGGAACGGCCGCTACCAAGATTTGATCTATCATTGTCAGACTTTCGGGGCTTTCCATGACTTACTCGTATCGCCCAACCGCTATGATTCACCGACTCGAAGCCCGCTTCCCTCGGCTGCGATATCGTCACTTCCCTTCGTCCAGAAACGTCGCGTGACGGCTATGCGCATCAAGCTAATCCCCTCGAATTCTTGAGGTTGGAGCCAGCTTACGCCTCTTCAGAATCCTCGTCAAGGCAATGCGCTGTGCCGTATAGCCGCAGCCGCGAGTACGCGGCCCGCAATCAGGGACAGGATTTCGACCGTCTCAGCGGCCCGCGTCCAAGACTCCCACTCCAGACGCCGAGGCGCTCGCCACCCGCAGGCCGAGGGCGACGCTGGCCGCGTCGCGGCCACGGTTGTCTCGCACGAAGAGCCGAGCGTTGGAGAGCGGTGTGGGATGCCGGCCCGGCGCTGCCACGCGGAGCTCGATCTGCCGCGCCTCTCCCGGCCCGAGCGCTGTGGTCACGGGAGCCTCGAAGCACCAACCGGAAAGGCTCTCGGCGCCGCAAGGGCCGACTGCACAGCGCAGCGAGACTCCTGGCCGAGGCCGATCAGCGCCTGCGCAGCCGAGGCACAGGAGCGCACCCCCCAAGTGGGTGAGAAAAGGGCGGACTCGCTTCATTTCAGGACCCAGCCGGGATCATACGCTTCTTCCTGGCCCGAATTGACCGAGATCTTGCATCATCTTGGTATGTGTGCTATTTAGAGGAAGTCTGAAAGGAGGAATGAGGATGCGTAGGATGGGTCTGGCTGTCTTGGTAGGGCTCATGCTGATGGCTGCTGAGGGGGTTGGACGGGCAGATTGTGGCACTTGCCAGGTGTGTAGGGAAAGGACCCATATCACGATTCCCGCCGACTACTGTGCGGTAGCGAACAACGAGGATGGCTCAATGTGTTGCTCCGAGCTCGATACCGGCATTGGAAGGTACTGCACCGAGTCTGGCTCTGCATGCTTCGGCGTTGTTATTTCCGGTGGCGGCAGCGGTGGCTCTGGGGGCAGCGGTGGCACCACCTGTTCGTATCAGAACGGTTGGTGCCCTGCCGAGTGCATGAGCTGTAGCGGCAACGGAGGGCGACCTGCAGTCTAGCTTTATCTCGCTGTCTTTCCCACTGGCCGGCGCCGAGACCAAAGCTCTCGCCGGTCCTTCTCCACGTTCACTCAAGAAGGCAGGTGGATGGGTGAGGAAGGCCGTTTTCTACTTGTGCTTGACGGTGGCCGCTGCCGTGGGTAGACCCCTTGCCGCGGCGGCTGTGGGTGAGTCGCCTGCGAGTGCGACAGCGACGGCGCAGATCCACGTCACGTTGGTCTCGGCGACGGGTGCGCCCTTGAGCGGAGAAGGGTTCGTCGTTTTCAAGGGCGCTGCGGCCGGGAATCCCGTCGTCGTTCCAACGAAATTGCCCGAGCTCGCGGCGGTCGTGCTGCCTGCCGGCTCGCAGTGGACGCTGATCGCGGACTTCCCCGGCTACTTCGCGGCGAATTCCGTCCTTCAGGTGCCCCGTGACGCGTCAAATCAGCCTCTTGACGTCAAGGTGATGCTCCGGCCGGCCGGCACGTTGACGGGAAAGCTGGCTGTGGAGGGAAAGGAGAAGCTCCCCGAGAGCCTTGAGGTGCGGTTCGAGCCGACCCGCGAAGGCCGGGTCAAGAAACAAGACATTTCGAAACAGGACATTCCTCCAGGATCGGCTCCCTGCGCCATCGGCTCGTCTGGAGACTGGCGCTGCCGGCTGCCCGCGGGGCGGCTCGACGTCGCTCTCCATCCCAAGGGATTCGTCCCCCAGTACCTCTGGAACGTCGACGTCAAGGCCGGCTCGACGAGCCCGCTCGGCGTGTGGAAGTTGCAACGCGGGGCCTCGGTGGCGGGATGGATCACGCAAGAGGATGGAGCTCCAGCCGAGAAGTGCCGGGTTCGTCTCGAGCCCATGACGGCGCCGGGCCGCCCGAACGATCCCACGCTGGAGTTCCTGCGGACAGTCGCGAGCGAGGTCCCCTGCCAGAAAAAAGGTTTCTTCCAGCTCTCGGGGGTGAGGTCTGGCTCCTACGCCATCGTCGCGCAGCAGAACGATGCCAAAGCGCAGATGTCTCCTGTGGAAGTCTGGGAAGGCGCTGAATCGAGGTTGACATTGCCCATCGTGCTGCGGCGCCCCCTCGATTTCGAGGTGACGCTCTCCCCGCCGACCGATTGGCTGGGCCGGCCCTGGCGCGTCGAGGCGCTTCGGGCCAATGAATATCGAGCCGGATGGGAGGATCCTTCCTACCGGGCTGAAGCATCCTCCGAGGGCCGCGTACGAATCCCCAAGCGATTTCCGGGCCGGTTCTGGATCATCGTCTACGATCGGCTCGGCAATCAGGTCTTCTCGGACCCGCACGTGGATCTCCTCGATCCTTCGCAGCCCTATCCCATCAACATCGACCTGCTCTGGGTCAAGGGCACGGTTCGACTGGGCGACCAGCCGGTGAGCGGTCGGCTCTTCTTCGGAGGGCGAAGTGGCGCAGTCAAGATCGAGATGTCCTCCGATACGGACGGGCGCTTTGAAGGGCCGCTTCCCAAGCCGGGGAAATGGCAGGTGGAGATTGAGGGTGCCCAGCCTGCGGTGAAGACCTTCACCAAAGTGGAGGTGAAGAAGCCCAAGGGCGATCACGCCTCGGTTGACATCGATCTTCCGGACACCAAAGTCTATGGGCGAGTGGTGGACCCGTCGGGAAAGCCTGCGGCGCGCGCGCAGGTTACACTCGGTTCGGTAGGTACCATCGTCACCGATACCGACGCCAAGGGAGAGTTCGAGCTCCGGGCCTTCCCCGAGGGCACGACGGAGCTGTCCGCGGAGCGAACGGCCGAAGGCGGGCACGAAGTCAGCGATACCTACATGTTCCAGTCTTCCGGCGATGGAGCCCATGGTCCCGTCGTGCTCACCTTGCGGCGCAATCGGACGATTCGAGGAAAAGTGGTCGCCCCAACGGGGCCTGTGATCGGCGCTACGGTCAATGTCTGGCCCGCCTCAGGCGGAAATGGGGTGGCGTCGACGCTGCGAACGGGGCTCGATGGCACCTTTGAGCTCAAGGTGCCCGAGGGAACGCAAGCCGTGCAAGCGATCGTGAGCCCGCCGGGAGGAGCGCTCAAGGCTTATGAAGTCAACGTTTCGAGCGACGCCGAGCTGCTCCTCCAGGTGGAGCCCCAGGGCGGCGATTTGGTCGTCAACTCCGGCAAGAACGAGCCGTCTGGTGACCAGACGCTCGTTGTCTGGCAGGAGGACATCGGCATCCCCATGGGGATGCTCGTACACTGGGCCGAGGGCCACGGGGTCCGCTTTGCCTTTCAGCAAGGCCGTGAGATCCGTATCCCGCAACTGGCGCCGGGTCGCTACACGGTCTGCTTCGGCGCAGCCGAGGTGATGGCTCCGAGCGAGCTCGAAGCCTGGAAAAGCCGGTCGAGGTGTGCCTCCGGCTTCCTTGCAGCGGCCTCGACGCTCGATCTGCGCCTGCCCTGAAAGTACGTTCGGGCTCTCCGCGATAGAGTTGACGCCATGAACGTCGACGCATACCTCGAACGCATCGGATACCACGGCCCGCTCTCCCCCACCGCCGAGACCCTGCGGCGGCTGCACGTGGCGCACCTGCTCTCCGTCCCCTTCGAAAACCTGAGCATCCACTGGCGGGAGACGATCCAACTGGACGACGAGGCCCTCTTCGAGAAGGTGGTGACGCGCCGGCGCGGCGGCTTCTGCTACGAGCTCAACGGCCTCTTCGCCGCCCTGCTGCGTGCCCTGGGGTTCGAGGTCACCATGCTCTCGGCCAGCGTGTACGGCGCGGCTGGGGACTTCAGCCCGGACTACGACCACATGGCGCTCCTGGTTACCTTGGAGGACCGCTGGCTGGCGGACGTGGGCTTCGGCGAATCCTTCCGCGAGCCGCTGCGGCTGGACGAGCGCGGCGAGCAGGTGGAGGGAGATCTGGCCTATCGTATCGAGGAGACCGTAGACGGCCGTCTGCTCCTGGCCCGCCGCGAAGAGGATGGCCCCTGGAAAACCCAATACCGCTTCAACCTGGAGCCGCACGTCTACGCCGATTACGCCGACCGGTGCCGCTTCCACCAGATCTCACCCCAATCCCATTTCACCCAGAACCGCATCTGCTCCCTGGCGACGCCGGACGGACGTGTGACGCTGAGCGGGATGAAGCTAATCACGACCCGCGGCGGCGAGAGGCAGGAGCGAAAGCTGACGGACGCCGAGTACTCGGAGGCGCTCCGGGAGTGCTTCGGGATCGTGTTGCCGAGCGGTTGAAAGCCCAATCGGGGTCATTGAAAGAAACAGGGACATAAAAGGACAGCAAGGACGACAAGGACATCAAGGCACAGAGGGTGGTACCAAGTCTGGTGATTTGTCGTCCCTGCAGTCCTTGTTGTCCTCGCAGTCCTTGCTCGGCTTTTTTCTGCCACGCAGGCTCCCAGGCTCAAGGTGAAGGTGAAAGGGTGAAAGGCAGGATGTTCGATCCTCTGGGGAGGCCGCTCGCGCCGGGACGCACCTCCACCAGGAGGCGGTAGGCCCCGGTTTTCAATCTTGCCGTGCTCCAGTCGAAGGTGGCCGACGGGCTCCAGTCGCGCACGATCTTCCAAAAGGACGTGTATACCCAGAACCGGTACTGTGGAGTGACGCTGGTGGCGCAGACCGGCGAAGCGGTCAGCGCCACGGGAGTGCCCACCGCGGCTGACGAGGCGGGGGAGGCGCCAAGTTGCACTCCCGTGCATCCCACGGCGGCGGTCCCCCTCAATTGCAGCGCCCTTTGATAGTCATCCGCCATCGCCGCATTGCCCGTGACGGTCAGGTCGAAGACGCAATTATCGTAGGCTGCCTTGTCGGCTTTGATGGGGTTGCACAGACTCTGGGCCGTCGCGGGATCCATCGGGCTCACGGGCAGCAGGTTCGCTCCTGCGGAGAGCGTGCCGCTCTTCGTCGTGCAGGACGAGCCGGGCTGCGGCGGCCAGTTGCGGTTAGTGAAAGTCGCCGTCGACGTACCCGGCGCATAGTCGAACAGGCTCGTCGAGCTCGTCACGCGCCAGGCGTCGGCAAACGTCACGTTGAGCAGCGAGTGTCGGGCCGTGATGCCGGCCGGGGCCGGACCGAAGGAGGAGCCGTCCGGCGCGAGGGGTAGCCAATTGGCGGGGAGGATCTTCCCCATCGTGCCTTCGCGGGCCGGGGTGTTGAGAACCTCGACGTCCAGATACCAGTAGCCTTGCGAAGTCCAGAAGCTGGGCGTGATGATCACGCGGGTTCCATCGTCCGCTCTGACCTCGATACCGCCGCCCAAAGCGGCCCTGGCGATCCGGTTGTTGCCTCCCAGGTTGACGTTGCCACTCGCCGGTAGAGTGGTCAGCTTGCCGTCGATGCGCAACTGCATCTGCTCGGCGGTGCCGGCACTGCCGGGGCTTGGCTGATAGCTGATCCGGTGGCTGCCCACGCGGACGGCCGCGGCGGTGTTGAGGCTCGCGCAGCTTCCCAGGCCCGTATAAGGGTTCGCGCCGGGCGTAAAGGATGTTAGGACGGGGGTCTGGCGGGTCTGGAGCTCAAACCCCGTGGCGGAGTTGCGCAGCGCGGTGAACTCGCCGGCGGCCTGGAAGTCGTAATTGATGCCGTTGGTGGTGGTGAGATGCGGGTCGCCCCGGTTGGACGGGCCCGCGCTGGCCGCCGTGCTGCAATAGCTCTGGAAGGCGGTGATCGCCGACGAGCCCGTCTGGCTCCCCGGGGCGCCGAGTGGCATCGTTTGGATGAGAGCTTGGGCCAGGATCGTTCCGCAATAGCCGGGCAACTCCGAGGAGAGGTGCGGGAATCGGCCGCCGGGGCCGCCGAGCGCATGACAGCCGGTGCAGGCCGCGGGAACCAGCGGCTGCGAATGCGAGAGCTGGTTCTGCGGCCAGGATTTCCCGACGAGCGGATCGTACCGGTTCGGCCCGAAGGTCGGCAGAAGCAGCGGCGCGCGGTTCAAGTCACCCATCAGGACCGTGCCGAGGTTGACGTCCGGATGGATGATGTACGGATTCTCGCCCGCGTGGCAGTCGGTGCAGACGCCACCGCTGCCGAACTCGAGCTCAGCGCCGCCGGCCTGGTACCGGCCCTGCGGATCGACGCTCAGATTCGGCACACCGATGGGGATCTTGGTGCCGGCCGTAAAGGAGAAACCGGAACCGTTCCTCTGATTGTCCCAGAAGCAGACCTTCGAGGTCGTCTTGCTCAAGCAGATCACGCCGTCCAACTTCACGGTCGTCAGGGATGAGTCCGTGTACCGCGGTAGGGCGATGCACATGCCCTTGGGGCTTTCGAAGACCCGGACTTCGGCCGGCGTTCCGACGATGAATTGCTTGGCCGCCGGGATGAAGCCCAGGCTTCTCCATCCGGTCAGGCCGGCGGGATCCATGACGCCGATCGAGGGCGGAATCGGCACGTCGGCCGCGCTGCACTCGTTGGCGTAGGCCTGACCGCGATTCGTGGTGGCCGTCTTGGCGACGGCCGGATTGAATTCCGGCAGCCTGAGCCGCGCTTCGATCTCGGGATCGAGCCTGATGGGTGCGAGATTCTGGAGCAGCTCGAGATCGTCGTGGAGCGGAAGCTGCCAGCTCAACTGGTAGGCCAGCGCATTCAGCTTGATCTGCATGTCTCCCACGCTCTTCGTGCGGGGCGAATGCGCGATCAGCCAGTCGAGCGAGCGCTGCTGGACGACGAGTCCCGCCTGTCCAGCCAGGTTGAGGTCTTTGCCCAATCGCCGCTCGAAGGCGGAGAGCTCAGCTCTCTTTTCCGGACCGAGCCCGGCCAGGAGGTGCTCGCGGTACCAGCTCTGCGCCCTGGCCACGAATTCGGCCGTCGGCACGATCTGCCGGCCGTCGCGCTCGAAGAACCCGCCGTGGCCAACATAGGCGATCGGTTCGTCTCCCCACTCTTCATGAGCGGGGATAAGGGAGGGGATCTCGGTAGCGCTGTAGACGAGCGGTGTCACCAGGAAGGTGATCGTGATCCAAAGCAGCACCAGCATCAGCGAACGGTGGCCGTGGCCGCGAGCGCCGTCCGCGATTTTGTTGCAGGTCGGGCAGGAACGATGTTCACCCACAAAGCACCTCCTTGAAGAGCTCCGTCGTTGTAAATCGAGGTCCCGCCTGGCGGACGGCCAACCGCGTCCGCGAAGCGGGACCTCGAAGACCTTCAGTCAGGGCGCGTTGACCGGGGGGAAGACCGGGGCGGGGTTGGTCACGAGGGCGCGGTCGGAGGAGATGACGAGAGTGTCCGCGTAACCGGGAACGCCGAGCGTAAGGGAGTAGTCCATCCTGGCGGCTGATCCGCCGTTGCAGGCCACGTTCGGATTGCAGGCCTGGCTGATCACGGAGCCGTCGGGGCAAATGACGATCATATCGCAGTTCCTCCATTCCACCGACTGACGGCTGGGTGACATCTTGCAACCGAGCAGGTTGCCGGCGTCAATCAGACTCTGTTGATCGACGATGCCAATGGGGTAACGCTCCACCGGATCGATGCTCTGGGGGTCGAAGCCGGTAAATGCAGTTTCCAGGCAGTGCGCCGTACCCTGGGCCGCCGCGATGGCGGCCTTGTGCCGGTACTGGGAGACGTTGGGCACGACCAGGGTCATGAGAACGGCGATCAGGGCAACGACGATGAGCAGCTCAATCAGCGTGAAGCCCGCCTGTTCGGAGTGCCGTTTGAAGCGAACGTCGGCTTTTCTGATTCCCATGTCCAATCCTCCTCCTCTGTTGGGGGCCGTCGAGTCTTTCGACTCCCCCGGGAGCGGCTCACGGCTCGATGCCGTGAGCCGGATACAGTCTCGGCTGATCCAACAAGGGTGATCGGAGCAAGGGATGTGCCGGCTTGCCGCACTCGAAAGTAAATCCTTTCCTATCAAAAGCTTACGAATTTCTATCGGTCGGCCGGGCTGACAAAAAATAGCAACAATGCCGCGAAAAGGACTACGAAACTTCATCCAGAAACGCAGAAGATTGCTCTTGCTTGCCGACAGTTTCGACTCCGCGGGTCAAGTCTAAATTTTCTGCGCAATATTCGTCGGCGTGATTGCCAATTTTCAACAGTTCTGAACAGAGATGACGCTGAACCGTGCCGGGAACGAATCGGTGCAGATCGGAACAGCGGCGGCCACAGGCCGCCCCCCAGGTTGTTGCTACCGGCCGAAGAGGATGTTGATCGTGTTCGCCGAATTATTAGTGATCACCATGTCGCCGTTGCCGTTGCCGTAGAGATCGCCGATGGCAAGACCCTTGGGGTGGCCGCTTACGCGAATGTCCTTGCGTTCGCGGAGCACGCCGCGCTGGGACATGTAGAACGCAGTGACGTGGTCGCTCTCCGGGAACGACACGACGACATCGCCGACGCCATCGCCATCGAGGTCGCCGACGGCCGCCTGGTTCGGGAACCTGTCCACAGGGAAGGGTGAGCCCTTGATGGGTCGAAATGCCCCGGTCCCTTCTCCCAGCAAGAGGGTCAAACCGTCTCGTCCGGAACGATCAGAGGTGCTGCTCGGCGAATTCACGACGGCGAGATCCGGAATTCCGTCGGCGTTGATATCGCCCACAGCCACTGCGAACGGGGAGTCGCCAGAGGCGAATGGGGAGCCCGCCGGTTGCCAAAATCCGCCGTGCCCATTGCCCAGCAGGACCGTGACGTTGTCGCCCTCGAGATTGGGGCTAACGATATCGGCTCGGCCGTCTCGATTGAGATCGGTGACTCGGATGCGCTGATATGGGTGCTTGCCCACCTCGAAGTAGATGGAGCGCGTCCAGAGGGACTGCGACTCTCCCGGGTTGAATAGGATTTGGAGCCTGTTCTCGGCCCAACTGTCCGTGACCAGATCGACGAATCCATCGCCATTGAAGTCCCCGGCCGCGATGCCATGGGGATGAGGCTTCACGGCGATGCGTAGAGGAGAGAAGGGGGCGGGCGCGAAGCCTCCGCGACCATCGCCGAGGAGTACCGTCAGCCCCTGGGTGTCATGGTTCGCGAAGGCCAGGTCCGGTCTTCCGTCCTTATTGAAATCGGCGAGGGTGATGTCGTTGGGGTTAGGGCCGGCGGCCACTGGCGAACCTGGTGCCGGGGAGAAGTGTCCCTTCCCGTCGTTCAAGTAGCCGGTTGCAGTGCCGCTCCGTTCACTCGCTACGGCGATGTCCAAAGATCCGTCGCCGTTGAGATCGGCGACCAAGACTGTACCGGGGCCGTCTCCAGCAGGTAAGAGCAATTGGGACGGGTTGGAGGGATCGCCACAGTGCGAGAGCAACGGAGTGGTGAAGAGTGCTATGGCCATGCTCAGAGCACGGACTAGGCGCCGCCCGTCCTTGTCGAACACCAGCATCGCGTGACCCGACCGCCGTGTGAGAGTCTGGATGTCCTCGTGATCGAATCTCAGCGAGAGGATGCGCAGGGTTTTTTGGATGGGTGTCATGGCGTTCAGGGCCGCTCGGCCTGCTTCCCTAGAGGGCTGCCCAACCGCTTTCGCAGCAGCGGCCCCATGACATCACGAGCGTCCATCTCCGTATAATGATAGATAGTGTCGTTGTTGAGGCCTAACGAACCCATGAGGTTGGGGCCGCTCTGTTGGCCGAAGAGCCAGGAGACGCCGAAGGCAAACGTTTGGTCCTCGCCGCCAATGATGTGGCCAACCTCGTGCGCGACAAGTAGCTCCTGGAAGAAGGCATTGCCGGGGAATTCGCCACCCGGCGTGACCTGGGTGAGCGCATGGTGGCACAGATAATCTTCAGGGTTTTTCGTGAAACAACTGTCATCGTAGACCGCGAGGCCCGCCACACTGGCATAGCCGGCACCCCCTTCGAGGGTGCGACCGCTGAAGAAGAACACGAGAGCCGAGCGGCCAGCGGTGTGCGGCTCGCCACAACAAGGCGGTGTCGCCTGATGAGTCTCGCGAGCCGACTGGCGCAGAAGCTCGACACGGTTCGCGCTGCTCGGCCCGCCCTGCTCCCACGCCTCCAGCCGGTCGAGCCGGACTTGCGCACGGAAGCCATTGGCGCCGCCATCAAATTCGTTGTCGCAGCGCGTGTAGGCGTTGTCGGGGTTGGCCTCCGGCTCGATACAGTTGAAGAGCCAGTCGAGAACGTTGAAGAGCGCCTCCTCCTTCAGCCAGAACGGCATGACCGAGTCCGGCGGGTAGGCGTGGTAGAACGCGCTATCGCCGTCCGCGACAGAGGAGACAACCAGCGGCGCCGGCTCGACCGGCTCTTGTTTGACCAGCATAGAGGCATGGAAGAGGTCCGCATCGGCAACGACGCGCTGGTGCTGGCCCCTGACGTTGTAGACGATGTGGTTGTAATACCTCAGCACGATCTCGCGCTGTTGCGCATCGACGCCGCGCAGCCGCAACTGCGGTTCGAGCGGCTCGATGATCGACCAGCCGTCCGCCACGATGTGCTCGCCGGACTTGGAGGAGGCGATGAGGATGTTTCCTTCGACCACACGCTCGTTGAGGGTGAAGACTGCGGCGCCCTTTTGAGCGACGCCCTCGTCGTCCTTGCCTTCGGCCCAGCCCTGATACGTCGCGGGCGGCGGCAGGCGAATGAGATCAAAGCTTTTGGCGACGCCGTTTTTCACCTCGGCGTTGGCGAGCGTGGGGCTGCGGAGGTTGCGGAGCGTGAGTCGCACATCTTTGAGCTTCAACTGGTTCTTTGTGTTGACGAAGGGAAGTCGAACCGTCTTGCCGTCGTGAACCGCTGCCGCGATCGCCACGGTGTCGAGCTTGATCATGTGGAACGGCTGGATACCAGCCAGGGCTTTGGCCGCGATCCGATCGGCCGTGGATCTATCCTCATGGACGCTACAGGCGGAGAGACAGAGCACCAGTGCCCAGGCGCTGAGCGCCGTCCGCTGCATGCCGTTATGCCGTGCTCGCCGCAAAGCTTTTCTCCATCTGGAAATGCGTCTCAGTCGCAGCGCTCACTACGAAACCAAGCCGCTCGTAGAAACGCCGCGCGGGCGCGTTCGTCCGGAGGACTTGGGCGCCACGCCATGAACCGCCCAAAGACGGTCTTGCTGGTGCGCTTGCTTGGGCCTGCGGTACTCGGCATCAGGCGGTCGAACCGTGGTTTCGGGCTATGAGCGGTAGCCAGTGGAGGGTGGCAGCGACAAGAGGAAACGCCATGAGGATCAAGCCAAGCGAGCGAAGCGAGGCGGGAAGTGGCAGGGGGTGCAGCCAGGTGTAGGTTCCGTGGAGCACCCAGAAGAGACCGACCGCAAAGACGCTGGCTCTGGTGAATCTACCGACCGGGAGAGTTTGTTGTGCCGCGTAGAACACCAAGAGGCCCGTCAGGAGCATGAGAATGCTCCAGGAGAAGTTCAAGGCGAAGAGCGCCCAGACCAGACTGTCGGGAACGCCATGGAGTCCTGACCTCCAATGCATATGGTAGGGCAAGACCAGGTGATAGAGCGCGAGTGAGCAATCGAGCAAGGCTGCGATTCGTAGAGGAAGCGACCAGGAAAGCGATGAGGTAGCGGACTTCATGTTCAACCCATCGGAGCTCACGGCTGGTTCGAGTGGCGCCTACCCGCAGGCCCCGACGCTCCTCGAAGTGACTCCGTCCGCAGACCAGTATAGCTTGAAACGGCGGCAGGCGTCCGCTGGAGCGACCGGGATGGGCGCGGCTCTTTGCTTTTTGCAGCTTGGGGGACGGCGACAGGGGAGACAGGTGTCGAACCCTCCAAGGACGCTACCTCTTCCGGCCCGTGGTTCGCGGCCGCCTTTCGCTCAGCGGCCGAGAAGTTGAAGCAGGGCGATCGCGAGGCGCGCTTCCCGATCGTAAGCTTCCCGCCAGGCTTGCCCTTCGCCGCGGGATAGCAGGACCAAGAGCCGATCTTTGACAGGAGTCCACCCCACGAAAGCTCCACGGGAAAGCTCGAGAGCTCGCCTGGGGATAGGTGTGTCCAGAAAAAGGCAAGATAGAGCTTCAGCGAGCCAGAAGTCGTGACGTCAACGCGCCAGCTTCCCCGCCTCGGTCACTTCCGAGTTGCTTCCTTCAATAGAGTAGAGTCGGCGGCGGGCGCGGTGGCAGTAGGTCGAGGGAGTCGCTGTTGCCGGCGCTTTCGCTGATGCCGTTCCGTGCCCGTCGGCGTCATTCGCCAGACGAAGCCCAAGCCCGCCGTTCGGTATCAAGTGATGGGCCTCGCCTTGGTGGCAGGGTGGGATGGCGGCTATTTCTTCTTTGAGGGATTCGGGCGTGATGACCTCGCGCACCCGCCCGGAGTAGGAGCTGAAATCGAGTTGCTCGCGATGGCGCAACGACGCTCTGCCGTGGAAAACCGAGCGTTCGACGCGAGTAGTGTCGTAGACCGGGAGAGGGTTCTGGCACAGATTGTCCGTCGCCGTGGTCAGCAGGAGTTCCGGGAGAAGCTGCTAGAAGCCTATGGGCGGCGATGTGCCATTACCGGCTGCGATGCTATCGAGGCTCTTGAAGCGGCCCACATCGTTCCATATCTTGGACCCGAGACAAACCACGTCCAGAACGGTCTGCTCCTACGGTCGGATATCCACACGCTGTCCGATCTTGGATTGCTCGCGATAGCACCTGAGTCTATAACGGTGGTCATCGCCGCAAGCCTCGCCGCTACTAGTTATGCGGAACTTGCGGGGGTTCGGCTCCGAGAGCCTGTGATCCAACAATGCGGCCGAGTCTGGTTGCGCTTCTGCGGCATCGTGAGTGGGCAGAAGCTCGAAGCTAGTGAAAGAGCTGACGATCCTGATGTCAGCACTATTTATATTTAGGCAGAGTCGAACTCATCTCAAGAACACCATAGCCTCATGCCACTCCAGAGCTTCCCGGCTGGGCCGGTTAATGGGATCGCCGGGGAGGAAGATCCTCTGGTTGTTGAAGGGCATGTAGGGTTCCCCGTTGTCGAAGTCATCCTTGAGGCGGCGACTGACCAGGAAACGGCCGTCGGGAGTGATGGTGACGTAACCGGTGTCGAAGAGGCGGTGGACATCGGTTCGCAGGAGGAGCCCGTTGTCGAGCCGGTGCTGGCCCCCTTCGGTGACCGGCAGGATGTGGGCAGCGTCTAAGACGGGTAGAGCTTTCTCTCCGGTTACAGCACAACGGCGCCCGTAGTTGTCCGTCACCAGAACTCGGAACGTACCCTGGCCGAGTCGTCTCCGGACAGGGACCGGATCTCCCCACATAGGTTGAGGTTCCGTGGCAATCTCCGCCGCCGCGGGGGCCAATCCCTTCAGACGGAGGCTCACCTCTTCCCAGAGCCCGATCGCCGTCGATGTGTCTGCCTTGTAGGTCTTGCCCTGGACGATGTTCAGAGCGAAATCTTTGGGGACGGGAATCCAGAGGTCGTCTGGAAAGAAAAAGGGATCACGTAACAGGATGCAGCCTATCTGGTCGTTGGGACCGACGGGCTCTCGACGGTACTTCTCGATTCTCCTCTTCATCTGTTGAGGGGTGGCTGCTCCATTCTTTTCCCGAAAGGCATCCCAGGCAAAGCTCCAAGGCAGGAAAAGGAAGCGGACAAAGAATCCACCTCCTACGATGAAGTTCTCGGGACTGTGGAGCTTGAACAAAAGAAGCTCGCCCGATGCCAGAGCGTTGAACCTCCGCTCCCCACCCGGCTGCCAGAAGTTGACCTCATCGATTCCAGGCTGCTGCCGGAGGAAGCGGAACCAGTCGTTGTCGGTTACGGCAATCCGGAGTCTCATCTGAGTCCAAATCTGGTTCTATGGTGATGATTCTAGATCTCTTTTAAAGAGAGAGCAATGGTCCCCCTCCCCGCCGAGGCTCCGGCCGTTGTAGACTTCCATGATGAACCTGAGACGACCTCTTCTCCTTGTCGCCCTCGCTGTTCTCGCACCCTCGGCGGCTCGTCCTATTTGCATCAGCGCTGAGGGAGCAGGTGGCCCGGTCCTGTTGCGCGGATCTGTGGTGGACTGCCGCTCGGCTCTTCCTGAAATCGAAGCCTCGCTCAACGCGCAACGCGAGGCGCACGAGCGCTGGGCGCAACCGCTGCGCGATCGCCTCCCCAATGCAGATCGCCTGGGGATGCTCCAGCCCTATGACAAGATCGTGGCCAGTTACCTGGCCCATGTCAAAGGTGTGATCGTTACGTTTGAGATCGAAAGCAAGCTGACTCTGCCTGCCGGTGGAAATGCCGCGCAGAATAGCTCGGCAGCGGTTTGGATGGCTCTTCCTCAGACTGAGCGGAGGACGTTCTTCCTGGAGGTTGGCGGCAGCTCCTGTGATTTGCTTGGCGAGCCGTGGCCCACTGTGATCGCTCCGAGCTCCGTGTGCTGCGATGTCGTTCCGCCTTCTCGAGACAGTTGCATGCTCGAGTTACCCGCGGCATCCCTGCCGCCGGGGAGCCTTCTGAAGGCGGTGGGTGGCGACGCCTGAGCCCTGAATATCGGGGCCGGTGTCTCCGCCCCGGAGACGTCCCGCGGTCCCCGTGGTTTCCGAAAGGGCGTCGTTACGACCTGGGACGTCTCTACCGCCTTCGCTGGAAGATTACGTTCCGCCACCGGCCCTCCGCGCAATCCCCCCATACCCCAGAGCCTGGGCTTCTTTCTGGAGGGCGGCGAGCTTGGCCCCGCCGTCGCCGGTCTTCCCTTGAGCGGCGTGCTGGGCTAGGGCCAGCTCGGCCTGGAGGCGGAGGTCGAGGAGCCCGGCTTGGGTTGCTTCGTCGGCGATGGCCTGGAGGGCGGGATCTCCGCTCCGGTTGAGACGGGCCGTTGCGAGCTCGACGGTGAGGCGGGCTCGGAGGTCCTGGGTTCCCTGGAGGAGAGAGGTGGCGCGGGTGAGGGCATCCCGGGAGGCGGCGGAGCTCCCTCTCGCGTCGTCGGCCAGGGCGGCGGTGGCGAGGGCGAGGGCTTGATTGCTGGGGGCTCCCTGACGGCCGAGCTCTTCGGCGGCGGCGCGGGCGAGATCGCCGGATTTCGCTGGATCTCCCGCGTCGAGGAGGACGCTGGCGAGGGCGAGCTGACTCTCGGCTGAGGTTCCCTTCTCTCCGAGCTGGGTGCGCAGGGCCAGGGCTTCTTCGTGGCGCTTCCGGGCTTCTCCGGTGTTCCCCTCGCGAGCCAGCACTTCGGCGAGGCCGAAGAGTGAGTAGGCTGAAGCGCTCTTGTTGCCGGTCTGGCGGGCGAGGGCCAGGGCGGTGTTGAAGTTTCGCCGGGCCGCGTTGAGCTCGCCTTGATCCAGCAGCACGGCGCCGAGGTTGTTGAGCGAGGCCACCTCGCCGATCTTCTGCCCGATCTCCCGCCGGATGGCCAGTGCCTCCTCGTGGCGTTTGCGCGCGCCCCCAAGGTCCCCCTTGCGGCGCAGCACGACTCCCAGATTATCGAGGGCGTAGGCGATGCCGCTCTTGTCCTGCTGCTCGCGACGGATGGCGAGGGATTGATCGAAGAGCTTCGCGGCTTCGTCCAGCTCTCCCCGGCGCAGCAGCACGCCCGCGAGGTTGTTGAGGGCGTAGGCCTCGCCGCCCCGGCTGGCGATCTCACGGCTGATGGAGAGCACCTGTTCGTAGAGCTGGCGGGCGCGGTCCAGATCCCCCTGGCTCTTGAGCACCACGGCGATGTTGTTCAAGGCCCCGGCCTCGGCGCCGCGATTGCCGATCTCCCGGTAGGTGGCGAGCGCCTGCTCATAGAGGCGCTCGGCTCCCGGCAGGTCGCCGCGATCGTAGAGGACGTTGGCGGCGTGGGTTAAGGCCTCGGCCACGCCGGCTTTGTCTCCCGCCTGCTCGTGGAGCTTCCTTCCCTCCTCGCAGGCGGCAAGGGCCGGGTCCGGCTGACCGAGGTTGCGCAAGGCCCGGCATTCAAGGAGGCGGGCCTGGGCCACCAGGAGGGGCGCGCCCTGGGCCGAGCCGCGGGCCGCGGCGCGGGTGGCCGCCGCCTGCTGGCGCTTGAAGTCGGCGCCGGCGCCCGCGGCCAGGGCCTCGGCCAGGTCGATACGGGGATCGTCCCCCGTGGGCGGGGGGAGGGTGCGCAGGGCCGCGATGGTGGCGAGGGCGTCCGCCACCCGGCCCGCGGCCGTCTGCACGGCGGCCAGGCGCAGGCCGTAGTCGACATTGTCGGGGAACATGGACCACAGCTTCCACCAGGTCTGGATGGCGCGGTCCCAATCCTGCGTGACCTCGCGGTACCTCCCCTCGATCAGCAGACGCTCTTCGCGCGGCAGGTTGGCCGCGAGGTCGAACGCCGACTTGGCCTCGTCCCGCGCCCGGGCGTCGTAGCCCAGGGCGGACCAGGCGGTCGCCAGGGCCGAGTGGCTGAGGGCATTGCCCGGCTCGGCCGTCACGGCCCGGGCCAGCAGGTCCCGGGCCCCCACGGGATCAAAGAGTCGTAGCCGCTCGATCCCTTCTGAATAAAGGCGGGCGGCCTCGGGGCTCGCGGGCAGGGCCGCGCGCGCGTCGCCGGAATCCGATCCTCCTTCCTCCTCCACTCCCAACTGCCGCCGCAGCCGCTTCCCCACCCGGGAGACGAGGTCGAAGAGCTGCCGCTCGCCGCCGGTCTCGCTCACGATGGTGGCCGGGTCGCCGGTGGCCCGGGTGTCCTGGAGGCGGACGTCGAGACGGATCTGGCGGCCGTTGGCGCCGTCGACGACGACGTAGGAGCCGAGCACCACGGCATCCGTGCCCAGCAGGGTGCGGACCCGGGCGAGACTGTCGCGGGCGAGGCTGTCCATGGCGCCCAGGCCCAGCTCCACTTTGGCCCGGGCCACGTTCTCGCCGGCCACCACCCGCAGGCCGCCCCCGGCTCCCAATTCGGTCGAAAGCATCTCGGAGACGGCCGCGGAGAGCCACGCGGTGCCGGGCTGGCCCGAGAGGTCTTTGAAGCCGAGCACGGCGACCGAGCGCCGGGGTGTGATGTCGGTCGCGGGCAGGGGCAGGTTGTGACTCAAGGTCTCCTGCTTCTCCCGCCACTGGCCGTAGCGCACCCAGCCCACGGCCAGGGCGGCGAGGAGGAGGATCCCGAGGGCGGCGATCTGAAATCCCCGCCGCCGCGAGCCCGCGGTTTTTTGGCTCGCAGTTTGACCTGCAAATTGACCCTCAAATCGGGCCCTGGCCTTGACGGAGACCGGGGAGGAAGGGGAAGGGATCGGGGTGGTGACGGTCGCCGCCGGCGCCACGGGACGCTCGAGAGCGCGGATGACCTCGGGAGCGCTGGCGAAGCGGGCTGAAGGATCGCGCTCCAGGCAACGAAGGATGGCCTTCTCCCAGCGCGGATCGAGCCCCGGAGCGTGGACGCGGGGCGGGATCGGCGCTTCCCGCAGGCGCTTGACCGCGGTCGAGAGGGCATTGTCCCCCAGGAAGGGGACGGTGCCGGTGACCATCTCGTAGAGCACGATGCCGAAGGCGAAGACGTCCGCCGCGGCCGTGATCTCGCCCCCTTCGACCTGCTCCGGCGCCAGGTAGGCGGGAGTGCCCACGACCCCTGCCGCTCCCGTGAGGGTGAGGGCCTGTCCGGCCGCGGCCTCGGCCCCCGTCTCCAGGCGGGCAAGGCCGAAATCCGTGACGACTGCGCGGACCGCGCGGGTGGGAGCGCTCCCCCGCCCCTCCACCAGCACCACGTTGCCCGGTTTCAGGTCGCGATGCACCACGCCGGCCTGGTGCGCGGCGTCGAGAGCCTCGGCGATCTGGCTGGCGATGGGCAGCGCCTCCTCGGGTTTCATGGGACCGGCCCGGCGCAACCGCTGCGACAGCGTCTCGCCGAGGAGCAGCTCCATGGTGAGGAAGATGGTGGTCTCGGGCGCGCCTTCATCCCGGTGATAGGAGACGTCGAAGATGCGGCAGACGTTGGGATGGGTCACCTTGCGCGCGAGCTGGATCTCGCGCCGGAAGCGCTCGACCGTCATGGCATCCCGCGCCACGTCCCAGCGCACGGTCTTCAAGGCCACTCGCTCCTTGAGCTCCAGGTCCTCCACCTCATAGACCTCGCCCATACCGCCCCTGGCGATGAAGCGCGCCATCCGGTAGCGGCCGGCGAGCACCTCCCCCGGAGCGAACGCGGGCTCGTCCACCCCCCGCCGCCGCGCCAGGGATGACGTTCCCGTGGCAGACAGGGAGGGCGCCACGCTGCGAGGGACGCTCTCGCCACCCGAGGAGGAGCCTGGAGGCCCGGACACCGGGAAGGCCACCAAAGTCGGCGGCGTGGTGCCGATCGAGCCCACGGAGTTGGCCGGGTCCGCGGGAGCGGCGCCGGGCCGGCGGACCCCGAACACCGTCCGGCACGAGGCGCACTGGAGACGCAGCCGCGCCGGCATCTCCGTGACCGAAGGCATGGAGAACCGCAGCCTCTGCCCGCAACCCGGGCAGGGGACGGTGAACGAAGACGGCGAAACCGAAGCGCTCTGGCTCATCGCAGATTTTGGGCTCCATCTTACCTCTACTTTGGCAGCCTGCCTTCCCGCGGAGTTGGCCCTCATCACCCCGGCCCTCTTCTCCCAGCCTCCCCCCCGTCCGCCGGGAGAAGAGGGAGAGGTTAGATAAAAGGACAAGAAGCAGCTCTCTTCTTAGCCCTCTCTCGCCCGGCGGACGGGGGGGAGGCTGGGAGAGAGAGGGTTGGGAGAGTGAGGGTCCTCTCTTGCCGCCCCAGCGGGGTTTTGAGAGGATGTCGCGTCTGAATCTGATCTTCGACCCGAAGGGGGCTCAATCCATGGAGAGGATGCGAAAGCTCCGGCTCTCCCTCGCCTGGCTCGCCGCGCTGCTCGTCGCCGGTGTGCTGACGGCGGGCGCGGCCGAGACCCAGGACAAGGAGAAGAAGCCGGAAGCGGCCACGGAGAAGAAGGAGAAGGAGGACACCTCCATCCCCGCCGCGCCGCCGCGCGCCGAGGGCGACGGCCCCTTCAAGCGGCTGATCCTCCGCGGCGTGACCCTGATCGACGGCACCGGCGCTCCGCCCGTGGGACCGGTCGACATCGTCATCGCCAAGAACCGCATCGTCGAGGTCGCGGTCGTGGGGAGCCCCGGGGTGGAGATCGATCCCAAGCACCGGCCCAAGGCCGAAGAGGGTGACAAGGTGCTCGACCTCCAGGGCTTCTACGTCCTGCCTGGCCTCATCGACATGCACGGCCACATCGGCGGCAAAGAGCAGGGCACGTCCGCCGAATACGTCTTCAAGCTGTGGATGGGCCACGGCATCACCACCATCCGCGATCCCGGCAGCGGCAACGGCATCGACTGGGTCCTGGATGAGAAAGCCAAGAGCGCGCGCAACGAGATCACCGCGCCGCGCATCGAGGCCTACGTCTTCTTCGGCCAGGGGCGGGAGACGCCGTTCACCACCCCCGACGAAGGGCGCAAGTGGGTGGACGAGATGGCGGCCAAGGGCGCCGACGGCGTCAAGTTCTTCGGCTACCGGCCGGACATCATGCAGGCCGCCATCGACGAGATCAAGAAGAAAGGACTGAGGAGCGCCTGCCACCACGCGCAGATGGACGTGGCGCGGGTCAACGTGCTCACCTCGGCGCGCTGGGGGCTCACCACCATGGAGCACTGGTACGGGCTGCCCGAGGCCCTGTTCGCCGACCGCACCATCCAGGACTATCCGCTCGACTACAACTACGCCAACGAAGCCGACCGCTTCGGCCAGGCCGGCCGCCTGTGGAAGCAGGCAGCACCTCCCTACTCCCAGCACTGGAACGACGTGATGAACGAGCTCATCGCCCTCGACTTCACGATCGATCCCACCTTCACCATTTACGAAGCCAGCCGGGACCTCGAGCGCGCCCGCCGCGCCGAGTGGCACGACGAATACACCCTCCCCTCGCTCTGGGACTTCTACACTCCCAACCGCAAATCCCACGGTGCCTACTGGTACTACTGGACCACTGAGAACGAGGTGGACTGGAAGAACAACTACCGTCTGTGGATGACCTTCGTCAACGAATACAAGAACCGCGGCGGCCGGGTGACGGCCGGCTCGGACAGCGGCTTCATCTACAAGCTCTACGGCTTCGACTACATCCGCGAGCTCGAGCTGCTGCGCGAAGCCGGCTTCCACCCCCTGGAAGTGATCCGCGCCGCCACCCTCAAGGGAGCCGAGGCCTTGGGGATGGACAAAGAGATCGGCACCGTCGAGCCCGGTAAGCTCGCGGACCTCGTAGTGGTCGAAGAGAACCCGATCGAAAACCTCGCCGTCCTCTACGGCACCGGCGTCATCAAAGTGACGGACAAGAACGAAGTCATGCGCGCCGGCGGCGTCAAATACACGATCAAAGACGGCATCGTCTACGACGCCAAAAAGCTCCTGGCCGACGTGCGGCGGATCGTGAAGGAAGCCAAAGACAAGGCACACCGGCCGGTGCTGTATCAGCCGGGGATGGAGCCGAAGGGGGCGGAGAAAGGGAAGGGGTCGGAGCGCTAGAGCGTCTCATGAACAGCGTTAGAGCGTCTCATGAACGTTGGGGGCCCGCTCTCGCCAGGGATTGAAATCACCTGGCTACCGACGGTGCCCCCGAGGGGTCGCAAAATGCGGTCCCGCCAGGGAACAGGAGACCCGAAATGCCCAGGACTCGTACCGGACACACGGTAGGCGACTGGTCGGAGCTGGCCGAGCTGGTGACGCCGGAGGTCAAGGCGGACTCTCCGCTCGTCGAGCGCACCCACGGCGAGCTCCAGGGGTTTGTGGACGAGATCCACAAGCTCGTCGTCCAGCGGGACTTCTACGAGGCCCGCAAGCAGGAAGTGACCGAGCGCATCCAGGAGATCCTGCCGGAAGGCCGCCGCACGGCCACCCTCCTGCGTCGGGCCTTGAAGCAGCATTTCGGTCCCGACAACGAGAAACTGGCCGCCTTCGGCATCCAGCCCTTCCGTGGCCGGAAGCGCTCGCGCAAGGACGGATCCGCGTCGTCGCCCGAAACGCAGAAGCAGGGCGGCGGAGATCCTCGCTCGGGCGGGGACAAGGGG
This sequence comes from Thermoanaerobaculaceae bacterium, assembly GCA_963712665.1. Taxonomy (GTDB): domain Bacteria; phylum Acidobacteriota; class Thermoanaerobaculia; order Multivoradales; family UBA5704; genus DATARR01. Next base: position 348,580 of record CAVQIV010000008.1, read on the forward strand.
TAAAGCCCGATCCCGCGCCCTTCTTTCCCGCAGCTCTGAGGCATTGCCAGGGAGATGCCTCATATCCCCAGATATGGCGCATATCCGGAGGGAAAATCATTTTCCCTCTGGCTATGGCGTATATCTGGAGGGAAAATCACTTTCCCTTCTTATATGGGCCATATCTGGAGACAACGCCGCATAGAAGAAGGGAAAATCATTTTCCCTCCGGATATGGCCCATACCTGCGGATATGCGGTGTAGGAGAAAGGGAAAATGATTTTCCCCGCGGATATACGGCGTTTTTGCGGGATATGGGCCGCGTTCTCGGGCCATGCCTCGTCTCTCGGGATGAGAGCCCGTGTTCCGGGAGGACGCCTTATCGGGCGGGATGCGCTCGAATCCTCGGCAGATGGGCTGTTTTCGCGGAACATGCGGCGGCTTTGTGGCGCTCGCGCGTGTCGCCGACGTGCCGGTGTCCATTCGCCAGGGATTGAAATCACCTGGCTACCCTCGGTAGTCCCTGGCGGGACCGCCGGACCGCCAAACACCTTTTGGGCCCCGGAGGGGACACCGTCGGTAGCCGGGGATTTCAATCCCTGGCGGGCTTTTCCACCATGTTCTCTGCCTGCCTCGCCTTTTCCTCCTGCACCAACTGCCACAACTCCGCAATGGCCGCATCCCCATCCGGCCGCGCTTCGGGAGGCGCTCGCAAAGCCACCGGCGACATCCCGCGTACTCTCCTAACATGCCACGTCTTCTTCCCCCGTCTCCTTCTCATGGTATCTTTGACGGATCTCGGGGGATTCCGTATAATCGGAGCCATGGCCAAGCCCGCAGACAAGATGTCCTGGGGTGAGAGCCGCGATCCCGATCTCGAGCCTTGGGACGACGCGGAAGAGGAGAACGTCGTCATGCTCCAGCGGGTGGTCGAGCGCCCGGACGGCCGGCTCGAGCTGGTGGAGATGCCCCTGACACGGGAGCTGTATCTCAATCCGCGGCTCGAGGACAAGATGACTCAGGGACAGGTGCATGGGGACGTGCTGGCCGAGCTCAAGGAGCTGCTGAGCCGCCATTTCGAGTCGCAAGAGAGCGTCACGGTGCTGATGGACGTCAAGCACCTGTTGAAGCCCCGGAAGGGCCCGTCGCCGGACATCTCGATCATCCGCGGGATGCGCGATCCGCACCGCAAGCGCCAGAGCTTCAGCCTCGCCAAGGAGGGGATCATCCCCAGCCTGGTGATGGAGATCATCTCGCCGGTGGACCCCCGGGTCCGCAAATGGGACGAGGTGGACAAATACAAGCTCTACCAGCGGGTGGGGATCCCCGAATACATCCTGGTGGAGCCGCCGCGCCCCGAGAACGGTCAGCGGTTCCTGCTCAACGGACATCGTCTGGACCCGCAGGGGCTTTATCAGCCGATCGAGCCGGATGCTCAGGGGTGCCTGCGTTCCGTGACCGTGGATCTGCTCTTCGGAGTCTCGGACGCCGGCAACCGGATCGACGTCTTCGACGCCAGGACGGGCGAGCGTGTGCTCTATCCGTCCGAGCTGGAGGAGAAAGCGGAGCTTGCAGAGGAGGCCCGCAAGGCGGCCGAGAAGAGAGCCGCCCGGGAAGAGGCGGCCCGCAGGTCGGCGGAGCTGAAAGCGGTCCGGGAAGCGGCGGCCCGCCAGGCCGCGGAAGAGCGGGCGGACCGGGAAGAGGCGGCCCGCAAGGCAGTCGAGGAGGAGCTGGAGCGTTTGCGGGCACGGCTCGAGCGGCTCCCGAAGCCCCCTCAAGAAGATATCTGAGACGTAGCGATTCCGTCCGGTCTCTCGGGTGAGAACCTGAGGTGACCTCCATATCGCAGCACCATGAGGGTCCGGTCGTCCCCGGCGGGTTGGCCTGCGGCGTGGCGCTCGATGGCGACGAGGAGGCGGTTGCGGATCTCGACCGCGCTTTCCCCCGGAGATCCAGCCAGCACCCGGGCCACGTTGTCGTAGCCGAAGGGCTCGTCGATGGCGTTGGTGGCTTCGATGAGGCCGTCGGAGAGGAAGACGGCGGATTCGGTCGGGCCCAGGGTGGTGGTGGCGCTGGCGTAGGAGTGGCCGAGCCCGCCCAGGGGGGAGCTGGGAAGGAGGATCTCCTCCACTTCGGAGCCGCGCACGATGTAGGTGGGGGGATGGCCGGCGTTGGTGAGGCGCAGCACGCCGGTCTTCAGGTTGAAGAGGCCGAGGGTCGCGGTGACGAAGAAGCGGCTCTCGCCGTTGGTGCGCACCACGCTGTCCAGACGCCGCAGGATCTCCTTCGGGTCCCGCGTCTCCTCGACGAGGATCAGCAGGGCCGCCTTGAGCATGGCCATACGCAGGCCGCTCGACAACCCATGGCCGGAGACGTCGGCGATGATCACCGCCAGCTCCTCTTCCGAGAGACGCAGCACGTCGAAGTAATCGCCGCCGATAGCCGCGCTGGGCTCGAACAGGGTGGCGAACTCGACGCCGCCTCCCGCCGGCAGGTCGCTCGGCAGCAGGCTTTTCTGGAGATTGCGGGCGAGCTCCAGCTCCTTCTCCAGCAGCTCCTTCTGGGCCGAGGTGGCCACCAGGGCCTCGAGATTGCCCGCCATCTCGTTGAACGAGCGCTGGAGGTCCCCCACCTGGTCGCGACGCTTCACGGGGATGCGGACGCTGAAGTCGCCACGGCGCACGGCCTCGGTGGCGCGGCTCAACCGGTTCACGGCCCGCGACAGGCCCACGATCATGAAGATGGCCATGAACGCGGCCGCGGCGTAGACGTCGAAGAGCAGGAAGGCGACGATGAACAGCATCACCCAGGCAAAGGTGTCGATCTCGGCGGCGCTGGCGAAGAGGTGGCGGGCCACGGTGCGGGGAGTGGTGTTGAGATTGGCCGCCAGGTAATCCGCGACCACCTTGCCGGTTTCGAGGTCGTAGAGCGCGCCGGAGATCTCTCCCCACCAGAGGACGGGATCGTCCCAGAAACGCTGGCCGCGGGAGAGGGCGCGGAAGAACTTCGCCGCGTCCGCGGCCTGCTGATCGCGGCGCAGGGCCTGGAGAGGGATGCGGCGGTTGCCCAACTGGAGGCTCACGACCTTGAGATCGGGATCGTCCGAGCGGTAGGTCTCCACCCAGGCCTCGGCCCGCTGGCTGAGGGCGAGGTCGAGATCGCCGGCATAGAGGGCGACGACCCCCAGGCCGTCACGCGAGGTGATGGCCATGAGCGTGGGGGCGCCGCCGCCGGACGGCACCACGAACCGGGGCTCGACCTCCCGGCTCGCCTTGGAGGACCGGGGAAGGGCCTGGGCCCAGGCCGGCCAGGAGGTGGGCGTGCGCCGGTCGCCGCCGATCCGGCGGCCGTTCCTGTAGTAGCCGAAGACCGCCGTGGAGTCGCCGGGGGGACCGGGCACGCCGGCGGATCGGGTGGCGGCGAAAGCGTCCAGCCGGGAGCGAGCCGTGGTGTCGAGCTCACGCTGGACGGACTCGACCGCGTCCCGATACAGGTGTCCCAGGAAGAAGCCGGAGAGCATGTAGGCCAGCACGGACGTCAGCAGGAGCAGCAGGGGGATGGGCAGCGCGCCGAGCAGGAAGTAGGAGAAGGCGAGACGCCGGCCCACCTTGTAGAGGAAGGACCGGTAGATCCGCCACGAGGCCCAGAGGAGGAGCACCAGGCAGACCGCCGCCAGGAAGAAGCGGGCAAGGGCGGTCACGTAGGGGACGTGGACGAACGCCAGGAGGACCGCCAGGGCGACGGGCGGCACAGCGAAGATCAGAGAGTCGGCGGGTGCGCTGTTTCACGAGGGGTCAGCGGAAGCCGGGGAGACGGCATCCCTCAAGGGCACTACGACATGGGAGGGGCCAAGGTTTTCAGCTCCGGGGAGACCGGCCCCCCAGATTGGACGCCCCCCGGGTTGGACAAGCCCTCCAACTCCCATAGAATCGGGAGACCCTCCCTGGCGGGCAGGCTTCCCACAGACGCCAGGGCATCTTAGCGCGAACGGAGCGAGTAAGGAGACACCGTGTCGAGGATCCCGCGATTCCTGGAGCACCTGAAGACCGCTTTCAATGCGGAGGCGGCGAGCGCCGCCCGCTTCCGTGCCGACGCCGCCAAGGCCGAGCAGGAAGGCAACCCGAACCTCTCCCGCCACTGGCGGCGGCTGGCCGAGGCCAAGGACGCCCTGGCCGTCGAGCTGCTGGAAGCCAGCGGGCAGGTGCGCACCTTGGACGCCGACCTGGGCGACGCCATCTCCGAGGAGCGCTACGAGAACGACATCCTCTATCCCAAGATGATCCGCGACGTGGATGAGCCCACGGCCAACGTCCTCCTGCGGGTGATCAACGCCCAGCGGGAGCACCTGAAGCAGCTCGAAGCCCTCCGCGACAGCTACAACGCCGCCGAAGGCGATGTCGCCCTGCCCGTGGGGGTCGATCGCGGTAGCGCGCCCTCCGCCCCGGAGTCAGTCCTGGGGTAGGCCTTTCCTGGCTATCGTTTGGTCGATTTGCCTGGCAATTTGACCGCTGAGTGGTCAAATTGCTAGGCTTTTTGCATGCTACCGAGAGCTTTGGCCGTCCGTCTGCCTTCGCCTTCAGGGCCGCGGCGGCTCGTCGTCCTGACCGGAGCTCGCCAAGTGGGCAAGACCACCCTGGCCCGTGCTCTGTATCGTGACCTCCGGTACTTGAACCTGGACTCCCCGGGCGAGCGGGAGCGGTTGCGAGGGGTGCCTGCCGAGGCGTGGGGGCGGGTCGTGGGACCGGCGGTGCTCGACGAGGTGCAGAAGGCCCCGGGCCTCCTCGACAAGATCAAGTGGGCCTACGATGAAGGGGATCTTCCTTTTTCCGTTCTCCTCGGTTCCTCGCGTATCGTGCTGCTGGAGCAGGTCCGGGAGAGCCTCGCGGGGCGGGTCTTCCTCTATGAGCTGTGGCCGCTCACGGTCTGCGAGCTCACTCCGCAGTACGGCGGCACCTGCCCGACCGAGCCCCTGATCGCCGGTCTCCTGTCGAACCTCCAGGGGTTTCAGGACCGGCTTTCGTCTCTCCAGGACGGAGTTGTCGGTCCTCAGGTGGGTGCGGCTCAGGCAGCACTGCAGCACCTCCTGGAGTGGGGCGGCCTGCCGGCCCTCCTCCAGTATCCGCCCGAGGAGCGCCGGGAGTGGCTCGACGCCTACCAGGCCACCTATCTCGAACGGGACCTGGCGGATCTGGCGCAACTGCGGGATCTCGAAGCCTTCGCCCATTGCCACCGGCTGGCTTCGCTGCGGGCAGGCAAGATCCTCTCCTACTCCGAGCTCGCCCGCGACGCGGGTTTGCCCGTCACCACCGTGCGGCGCTACCTGCGCTATCTCGATCTCTCCTACCAGACCTTCCACCTGCCAGCCTGGTCAGGAAACCCGAGCGTGCGGCTGATCAAATCGCCGAAGCTCATCTGGTTCGACAGCGGCGTCCAGCGCGCCCTCTCGGGGCAGATCGGCGGCCTGCTGGGCGAGCAGTACGAAAACGCGGTGATAGCCCAGATCCTGATCACCCTCCGCAACCTGGGTGTACGAGCAGAGGCCTCCTACCTGCGGACCGGCGGTGGCCTCGAGGTCGACCTCATTCTCGAACGGCAAGAGGGACTCCTGGGAATCGAGTTCAAGGCTCGGCCACGGGTGGACGCCCGGGAGGCGACCGCTTTGGAGCAGGCGAGGAGGGTGCTGGGAGAGAGCTACCGTGGGGGGCTCGTCGTCTATCGGGGCGACCAGGTCGTGAGGCTGACGGAGTCGGTCTTCGCGGTGCCGGATTGGATGCTGCTGGGAATTTGAAGATCTCAGTCGCCGAGATAGGGGGCTCAACTCACCGGCGCCTCGACCGGCGCGCCGAACAGCTCTCTTCCCAGGGCATCGAACTGCTGCCGGAACTTCTCTTCCAGGGCTGCCTTCTCCTCCTCGGGCAGGAACGATTGCCGCAGGGCGGCGAGGGAGAGGCCGGCGAGCTGGGCGGGGGTGTAGCCGAAGGTCTGGTGGAGCTTCAGGTATTCGCGGGTGAGGTTGGTGTTGAAGAAGGCCGGATCGTCCGAATTGACGGAGAGGGCCACGCCCGCGCGGTAGAGGCGGTCGAAGGGGTGCCTCGCCAGGTCGGGCGCGACACCCAGGCAGAGGTTGGAGGTGGGACAGACCTCGAGGGGGATCTGGGAGGCCCTGAGCTCCTCCACCAGGGCGGGATCGTCCACGGCCCGCACGCCGTGGCCGATGCGCTCGGCGTCGCAGAGGGCCAGCGCGGAGCGGATGGAGTCCGGCCCGGCGTGCTCGCCCGCGTGGGCCACCCGGTGCAGACCGGTCCGGGCCGCGGCGGCGAAGTGCTCGCGGAAGGGCTCGTTGGGGAAGAGGGCCTCGCTCCCCGAGAGTCCCAGGGCCACCACCACTCCCCGCTCGCGGCCGGCCAGAGACCACTCCAGGGTCTGGTCCGCGGGTGCGACGCCCACGTTGCGCACGATGTCGAAGATGAGCCGCAGGGTCACGCCATATCGCCGCTCGCCCTCGGCGATGGCCTCGGCCAGGGAGGCGAGGACCTCGCCTCCGTTGGCGCCGTTGGCGATGTGGGTGGCGATTGTGAAGTGGGCCTCGGTGTGGAGGACGTTCTGGGTGGCCTGCTCGGCCAGGAAGTCGAGGACGAGGAACTGGAAGTCTTCAGGCCGGCGCAGGGCCCGCGAGCAGGCGAGGTAGACCTGCACGAAGTGCTCGAAGTCGGTGAAGCGGAACCAGCGCTTGAGCCCCGCTTCGTCCTTGGCCGGCAGCTCGATGTCGTTGCGCCGCGCGAGCTCCAAAAGGACGGCGGGGCGCATGGACCCCTCGAGGTGGACGTGCAGCTCGACCTTGGGACAGCGCAGCAGGAAGCGGTCGAGGCTCATGCCTTCACCTTCTGGGAAAGGCGTTGGGGCAGGCGCTCCGCCAGCCGGGCGATCACCGGGTCCGGCACCAGGCCCTCGAGGTTGCCGCCGAGGGCGAAGACCTCCTTGACCAGACGGCTGGAGAGGTAGATGTAGTCCTCTTTCGGCATCATGAACACGGTCTCGACCCGCGGGTTCAAGCGCCGGTTCATGAGCGCCATCTGGAATTCATACTCGAAGTCCGAGACGGCGCGCAGCCCGCGCACCACGGCGCGGGCCCCCACCCGGTCCATGAAGTCGACGAGCAGGCCGGAGAAGCTCTCCACCCGGATCTCGGGCGCCACCATCTCGCGGATGGATTCGATCCGCTCCTCGACGGTGAACAGGGGCTTCTTGCCTTCGTTGTAGAGCACGGCCACCACGATCTCGTCGAAGATGGGCCGGCAGCGCTCGATGATGTCGAGGTGGCCGTTGTGGATGGGATCGAACGATCCCGGGTAGACGGCGATCCGCTTGCTCATCGCTCCTGGTTCAGGTTGAAGGTGATCACGTTGTTGGCGGCGTCGGTGACCCGCAGCATCACCAGGTCCCCCGGCTTGCCGGCTTCAATCAGCAGCGTCTCGGTGCGCCCGTCGAGCAGCCCGTCGGCCGTCTGTGCCGGCTTCCACTCCTCGGCGTTGACACTGTACACCGCATCGCGCAACGGGCTCGCCGCGTCGCGCACGGTGACCCGCAACGTCGTCCCATCCTTGTCCTTACCATCCTTGGCCTTCTCCACTTTGACCAGCGCCGGCGGAGTGTGATCGACGACCACGGGATCGCTCACCCGCTCGGCCTCCAGGGCGCCGGCCGGATCGTTCGCCTTCTTGTCCGAGGCCCGGAGGCGGAAGCGGTAGGTGCCGTCGGGCAGGGAGAGGGCGTCGAAGCTGTAGTGATCTTCATCATAATCGTCCACCACCCGGCGCCATTCCGTGTCGTCATTCGCGCGGAAGGAGAGATCGTAGACCAGATCGTCGCCGTTGGGATCGGTCGCCGTCCAGCGCAGGGTCTGATAGCCGAGCTTCCACAGGGTCTTGGTGCGTCCGCCGCCCTCGTCATCCGAGCCGGGAGTCAGGCTGGTGAAGATGCCGTTCTTGCTGGGATGAGAGGGCTCGAACACCTGGTTGGTGGGGTTGAAGTTGGCGGGCACCATGACCTGTCCCGGCTCCAGGGCGGTGAAGGAGCCGATCTTGGGGCTCAGGTTCTCCTGGCGATAGGAGAGATCAGTCTCGTAGAGGCGGGGCGAGCCGCCATCCCCGGCATCCCCGGCATGCAGCTCGGCCCGCCACTGGACGTAGCGGCCTCCGGGCACGTCGACCGCGATCTCCCGGCCTTCGCGCGGCTCGCTCCAGGCCGACCAGGTGCGGTCCGGCTCGGCGCTGACGCCGCTGCGGAAGGAGAAACGGACGGAGGCGCCCGCGGGCAGGTCCCCCTTCCAGGAGAAGGTGCCGAAGCGCGCCACCTGCTCGGCGTCGAGGGCGGCGCTGATGTAGGTGCCCGTGCGCTCGGTCCCCGCGGTGATGCGGAAGAGACCGGCGGCATTGGTGGTGGCGAAGGCCGGCCCCGGGTCGCCGGGCAGCGCGGCCACGATCTGCCGCTCATCCACATCCTTTTCGAGCAGCATCTGGCGGTCGGCCCAGCGGTAGAGCTTGCCTTCGAGGCCGGTGCCCACCCACAGCTTGCCATCCTCGTAGAGGAGGTCGTAGACCGTGTCGTCGGTGAAGCTCCACAGGCTCTCCACCACGCCGGCCGGCGAGATGGAGAGCACCTCGCTCTTCGCCGTCTGGGAAGCCCCGGTAGCGCCGCGGCGGCCGGCGGCGGGAGGAGGACCTTCGGCAGGCTCAACGGTGACCGTGACCTGGGGCTGGCCAGGGCCGCTCTTGCCCGGTGCCGGCGTGGCGCCGGTGGGCGCGGCAGCGGCGGCCTGGTCCTTGGCCTGGTCCACGAGGCTCGCTTCGGAGGCCACCACCGCGGCATAGCAGGTGCCGTCGGGAGCCACGGCGAGGGAGACGACCTCGGGCGCGCTGGCGTCGTAGAGGGTGCGGGCCTTGCCGTCGCGGCTGATGCGGAGGATCAATCCTTCACCCGCCGTGCCGACCAGCACGTCGCCTCCGGGCAGCAGGGCCAGGGAGCGGACGTGGGTGTCGTCGCTGTCGTAGAGGACCTCGCCCTTGCCTTTGGCATCCACCCGGAAGAGCTTCCCCTGGGTGCCGGTGCCCACGAGCAGGCTGCCGTCCGCGGCGTGGGCCAGGGCCCAGATGTAGGTCTCCTGGGGATCGAAGAAGGGCTCAGGCTTAGCGCCTTTGCCCGGCGGGATGCGATAGACCTTGCCGCGGGGCGAGGTGCCGGCGTAGACCGTGCCGTCCTTGTCCGCCCAGACGGCGAAGACCTCGGGCTCGGGCGCGGCGAACAGCTCGGTGACCACGCCCTTGCGATCGATCTTCAGCACCTTGCCGGCGTTGCCCGTGCCCACCACCCAGCCGTCGGGATGGACGGCGGCGGAGAGGAGGAAGGGCTCGACGAGCGACGCCACCCGCTCCACCCGAGGCGCGAGCTGCATGCGGCCGAGCGAATCGACGCTCACCCCTTCCAGGGTGCCGGCGAGGAACGCGGCCTGGCTCTGGGTCTGGAAGATCTTCACCTGCGTGGCGTGCGCTGCCGCTTGGCCTCCAAACCCCAAGAAGGCTCCCAGGAATACCGCGGTGAGTACGGCTGACCGTGCTCTCATCGACTAGGAGTTCGCTTTCCCGGCGGGCGTGGCCGCCGTCTTTTGATCCTTCGTTGGGCCGCCCGCCGGGCTGCGGTCACTGTCGTCATCCGCCAGCGGCTGCTTCCTGCGCACTTCGAGGTCGATCCGCACCATCCCCTGCACGGGCACCTCCATGCGCTCCCGTTTCTCCTGGGCGATGGTGCTCTTCAAGCCCACGGCGCTCCCCGAGGAGGCAGCGCCCCAGAGGGAGCGCACCGAGGCAGGGAGACGGGGCATGACCTCGCCTGCCACCGACAGACCGGACCCGCCGTAGACCCCCAGCACCATGAGGTCGCGCCGGGAGTGGAACGAGCGCAGCAGCTCCAGAGCCTGGGGGAAGCTCACGGGCTCGGCCGGCTCCAGGGCCAGCCGGGCGGCGTCCATGCTGGCGCCGTCGCCCACCAGCAGGGAGTAGCGGCCGGCAGGCAGGTCCTTGGGGAGGTCGACGGCGAGCGAATGGTGGAAACGGTCGCCGCGGTAGGCCACGAAGTCGAGGTTCACCATCACCCGCTGGCCGGGCCGCACCACGGTGCGGTCGGCGTTGGCCCCCACCAGAGTGGAGAGGAGGGGCTTCTGGGTCTGATCCACGTCGACCTCGATGGATTCGACGCCCACCTTCTCGAGGGGGTTCTGGGCCAGGTAGTTGACGATGGTCAGCAGGAAGGCCGCGGCGTCGGTGCCGGCGTTCTCGCCGTCGAAGCTCTGGCTCACCGCGAGGTCGCCGTAGCGCTTGAGCTGCAGATGGGCCGTCAGACTCAGGCTCTGCTGGCCAGTGGCGTAGCTGGCGCTCTCGATTCCCCCGAGCACGCTGGTCCCCACCAGCAGCGGCAGGAACTCGGGCAGGTCCGCGAGCCGCATGTTGAAGGTGCGCTGCCTGTCCGGACCCTGGGCGGCGATGTGCATCGTCATGGGGATCATGGGTGCGATGGCACCGATGCGCCCTTGAATTCCCATCTGCCGGTCCTGCTCGAAGGCGCCGACGATCTTACCGGCGTTGGAGATCTTGAACGAGTTGTTGGAGCTGGAGAAGATGGTCACCACCTCGGCCGTGGCCATGGGGACCTTCACCTGCCCGAGACCGAGGAAGGGGTGGCCGAAGGCGAGCACGTGATCGCCGTAGCGGTCGGTCACCGTGCCGTTGGCCGCCAGCGCGAAGTCGCCATCCACCAGCACCACCGACACGGACTTGCCGGGAGCGAGATCGTCCGGCACTGTGCCGGGCGCCGCCTGCCCCGCGGGAGAGACGCTGCCCAGGGCCATACGCAGGAGACCCGTCGAACGCTCGCCGAAGCCCGAGGTCACCCACTGCACGGCCGGCAGAGCGCCGTTCAGGAAGTGCGGCTGCAGACGGGCGAGCTGGTTGGCCACCAGATCCTCCGGCGTTTTCCCCGATAACTGGCCCGCCATCAAGTCCGAGAGCTTGATGGGCGTGGGCGGCGGCGACACGTCCAGCGGCTTCAAGGTGGAGAGGGTGCGCATCGACTCGATGGGCGTGATGCCGGCGAGGGCCTCGTTGGAGAACGACCAACTGAAGGCCACGGCGCCGACCAGCCGGCCATCGATGAACACCGGGCTGCCGGACATGCCGCCGGCCACGCCGCTCTTCTCCAGCCCCTTGCCCGTGAGCCGGCCGAGGATGTAGCTGGTGTCCGGGCGGAGGTTGCGCATGACGCCGATGATCTCGACGTCGAAACGCTCGGGCTCGGTGCCGGCGAAGACGGACAGCCCGTAGCCGCGCTGCCCCCGCTTCACCTCGGCGAGGGGGAAGATCGTCTGGGCGCCGGCGAACACGGCCGCCGCGTCGTCCGCCCTGGGCGCCGGAGCGGGCGCGGACGTCGCCGCCAGCAGATGGGCAGGCTGCGCCGCCGCCAGCCCAAGGAGGGCGAGGAGCGAGAGGGTGAGGATCAACCTGGGGTGCTTCATAAGCCGTCTCCTATTACTGATCGGACCGATCGGTCGGATCGGCCGGATCCGTCGGATTCTTCGCCGACGCCTGCGTGAGCCGCTCGGCAGGGAATCTCCCTGCTCGTAGAACCACGAGCCCCTCCTCTCCTATTGCCACCAGCGTCGACGGCGGCCCTCCGGGGAGCACGCCGCCGTCGAAGATCATCGCGTCCTCGCCCGCGAGCAGACCGTGGAGCCCGGTTGGATCGAGCACCGGCTCGCCGCCGCTCAGGTTGGCGCTGGTGGCCGTGAGGCCGTGCCCGAGGGCGGCCAGCAGCTCCCGCAAATCCTCGTGGCCCGGCACGCGCACCGCGAGCGTCCCCTCCCCAGCGGCGGCCGGCAGCGGCCGGTCCCCGGGAACCAGGGGCAGGACCACCGTCAGCGGTCCCGGCCAGTGGGCGAAAAGGAGCTTCACTATATTGGGATCGGGAACGATTCCCAAATCGATCCCCAGCGGCGCCAACTGCTCCACTCCACCCACCACCACCGGCAGGGGCTTGCCCCGCTCCCGCCCCTTGATGCGATAGATCGCCTCGATCCCCAACGGGTTCCAGGGATCGGCGCCCAGCCCATAGCTCGACTCCGTGGGGATCGCCAGCACCCCGCCACGCGCCAGGAGCGCCCGCAGGGGATCGAGGGGATCGCCCAGGCGCCAGAGGGGGATGGAGGATCTCACCGCCCCCTCTTCCGCGCCGCCCCCGTGATCAGCTCCCGGGCGTGGGAGAGGGAGAGGTCGGTCACCTTCTTGCCGGCGAGCATGCGGGCCACTTCCTCGACGCGGGTGTCGGGGTCCAGCGCCTCCACCTGGACGCTGGTGCGTCCGCCGTCCACCGTCTTGCTCACCTTGAAGTGGAGGTCGGCGTGGCTCGCCACCTGGGGGAGGTGGGTGACGGCGAGGATCTGTCCGCCCTTGGCCAGGCGCTGGAGCTTGGCGCCCAGGGCCGCGGCTTCGGCGCCGCCGATGCCGGTGTCCACCTCGTCGAAGACCAGGGTGGGATTCGCCTTCTCGGCCTCGCCCCGGGAGGCGAGCTGGAGGGCGAGATGGATGCGCGACAGCTCGCCGCCCGAGGCGATGCGGGCCAGGGGGCGCGGCGGCTCGCCGGGATTGGGAGCGAAGAGGAAGACGACCTGGTCGATGCCGTCACGGCCGAAGTCGGTCTCCTCTCCATCGCGTTCTCCCTCAATAATCAGCGGGCTCCCCACCCGCCGCCGGCGCTCCAGGGCCACCGCGAGGCGGGCGCGGGCGAGGCCCAGGTCCTTGAGCTCCCCTTCGATCCGCTCCACCAGGGCCTGGCCCCAGGCCTCGCGGGCCTTGGAGAGCGCCAGAGCCGCCTGCCGGTATTCGGCGAGGGTGGCGGCGACCTTGGCCGCCAGCTCGTCGCGGTCGCTGTCGTCCCCTTCGAGCTCGGCCAGCTCGGCTTCGATCTCGGCCCGCCGGGCGAGGACGGCCGTGGTGTCTCCCCCATGCTTGCGGATGAGACGCTCCAGCACGGCGAGGCGCTCCTCCACGAAATCCAGCCGCGCGGGGTCGGCCTCCAGACCGTCGAGCCGGTGCTGGACGGCACGGGCCATCTCCGTCAACCGGATGCGCACCTCCTCCAACTCGCTCGCCCACGCCGCGGCCTGGGGCTCCCACATCTCCACCTCGGCGAGGAGCGACTGGGCCCGGGCCACGCGCTCGACGGCCGCCCCCTCCTCGTCGAACAGCAGCTCCGCCGCCGTGCCCAGAGCGCGGGCGATGGTCTCGGCGTTCCTCAGCACGTCGCGCTCGGAGCGCAGCTCCACCTCCTCGCCGGCGCGGAGCTTGGCGGCATCGATCTCCCCGGCCTGGAAGCGCAGCAGATCGAGCCGCTCCCGGCGCATACGATCGTCGCCCGAGAGGCGCTCCAGCCGCTCGGCCAGACGGGTGTACTGATCGAAGGTCTCGGCCACGCGGGCAAGGAGGGGTCCGGCCTCGGCGCCGCCGCTCCTGTCCAGCAGGGCCCGCTGGAGGTCCGGCTCGATGAGACCCAGCTCGTCGCGCTGGCCGTGGATGCGCAGCAGGAAGGGAGCGAGGTCGGCCAGCAGGCGCAGGGTCGTGGGCTGATCGTTGACGAACACCCGGTTGCGACCGCTGCGGCCGATCTCCCGGCGGACGAGCACCTCCTCGCCCTCGACCGGGAGCCCCGCCTCCTCCAGCACGTGGCGCCAGGCCTTGCCCTCGGGCTCGAAGACGCCGGAGACGGTGAGGGCCTCGGCCCCCGTGCGCACCAGGTCGGCGCTCGCCCGGGCCCCGGCCAGCAGGGAGAGGGAATCGACGACGATGGACTTGCCCGCCCCCGTCTCGCCCGAAAGCACGTTGAAGCCGCCGCCGAACTCGACGGACGCTTCGGCCAGGACGGCCAGGTTGCGGACGTGGATCTCGCGGAGCACGTAGGAACGGGGCGTCAGGGGTGTCGAAGGTCAGTCACCCGAAGACAATACCTCGGAACCAAGGAAGTCTACCATCCTTGGCGACACCCTTGGCCCTTACGTTGCGTCGGAGCCGGGGATGGACCCGCAGACTTCCTCCTCCCTGTCTATCTCCCTGTCTATGGAGAGGGACCCTTCGGGTGGCGGCGACGATGGCTGGGTGGATTCGCCACCTCGCCGCCGGAGCTGGAGGAACGCCCATGCCGTGGCGGCCAGCACGATTCCAAACCAGGGCGCGAAGTGACCCGGCTTGGTCACGGAGGAGGGCAGGAACCCGAAGTAGTGCTGGAGGAAGGTCCCCTGGTAGGCGCTGCCCGGGACGATTTGGTTGCGCAGCTCCTTCTCCCACGCCGTCATCAGACAACTGCCAAAGAAGAGATGGGAGAGGAGGGTCAAGCCCACGGCGACCAGGTAGGCCACGACCAGCCAGCGGGGGAACCGGGGGATCACCCGCGGGGTGGTGGCCACCAGGGCGCCCCCCATCACCAGAGCGATGAGCAGCGCATGGACCAGTGCGATGGTGCTTGCCAGAACCGCTAGGATCACTGCTCAACCCGGCGGGCTCACCCGCAGTACGAGGAGGCGACGAGGAACCGAGAGACTCGCTTCATCTTGATCTCCGATTGTGGGACAACAGGATAAAGCTTAGCATCAGCACCGCCGCTTTGGAGCGTCAACGGCCCCTGAAGATCGTCCTTTCGTCCACGAAGCAGAGACCGTTGCCGAACGGATCATAGGCGTAGAAGGAGCGCTCTCCCCAAGGGCGAACCACGATCTCGCCCGCGCTTTCGCCGTGCACCTCGCCCCCGGAGAGGCAGCCCAGCTCGCGGGCCCGCGCGTGGACCGCTGCGAGGTCTTGCACCGCGAAGTAGACGTAGTCGGGGTTGGTCTTCGCCGTCCCGCCCTCGCCGGTGGGATTGACGAGCGCCAGGATGACGGGCCCACAGTCGAAGTAGTGGCGGCTTGGCGCAATCCTCCTTCCCGGGGTGTCCAGCAGCTTCGCGTAGAAGGCTGCCGCCTGATCCATGTCCGACACGTGCAGGATCGTCCGGAACAAGCTCGGCACGTCGCTCATCGCTCACCTCCTCGCAGCGGCGAATCTCCAGGTCGCGGAGATTTGTTCCCAGTCATGCTATCTCAGATTCCTGACAGCAGCGATTGCGACCGCGGTGCGAGCCGCTGCGACCACGGTGGGAGTCGCTGCGACCCAGGTGGGAGTGGCTGCCACCGTGGTGGGAGTGACTGCAACCTCGGTGGCAGTCGCTGCGACCGCGGTGCGAGCCATTGCGACCCAGGTGGGGATGACTGCGACCGCGGTGGCAATCGCTGCCACCGAGATGGGAACGACTCCAACCGCGGTGGGAGTGACTGCGACCTCGCCTACCGTCCCGTCGCTTCGCGAAGGAAATCCCGGTTCGTCTAAGACCCCCCTCTCCCCCCGGGAGAGGGGCCGGGGGTGAGGCTTCGAAGGGCAAGCCGCCGCATCTACAACGAAATCTGAGACACCCTACCGCCGCACACACCGCAGAAGGTAGTGCGCGTTGCCGCCATCATCCTCGAAGGCATTGGTGCGGTGCACGGCGGTGAAGGTCTGAGCCACCTCGGCTCGCCGCCGGACCTTCCGGCCCTGCTCGTCCAGCGACTCGGTCCAGGGTGTGGTCTCGAGGAGGACCTCCTCGACGTGCCAGTCGTAGAAGAGGTTGGGCGCTCCCCAGCGCTTCGCGTGCGTCTCGAACCAGAAGAAGGGGTCGATGCCGAGGTAGAGCTCGCCGGCCGCGTACTCCCCGGCCGGCGGCAGGCCGTCCACGCTCCCTTCGTGGTAGACGAGGAGCCCCACGTCCAGTACCACGACCTCGGGCCAGACGAGGACGACCTGGCCGCCGAAGGCGTAGTCGCAGCCGTCGAGCGGCTCCAGGTAACGCGAGCGGTTCTGCGACGGCGCCACGGCGGTGGGGAAGAGCTCCAGGGCGAAGCGGTACTGCCGCCCGGCTTCGAAGTCGGGGTAGTTGCCGTCCTGGACGATCCAGGAGGCGAGGCCGATGCTCAGGGTCCTCACGGCCGCCGGGCTCTACTCACGGCAGACGTAGTGGTGGGTGCGGCCGCCGTCGCCGGCGGTTGCGCCGTCGGGGTAGAAGCCCTTGGCGAGGAGGGCGTCGAGCAGGATGGCCTGGGCGATGTCCTCGCCGACGCGCGTCCCCCGCAGGCGCAGGAGCTCGGGCACCCAAAGGTCCCAGCGCTGGCCGACCTCGTGGGCGGGCAGCTTGCCGATCTCGGCCAGGAGCTCTTCGACGGTTCCTGAGGATCGCATCGCTCCACTCCTTTGAGCGCGTGAGCGCGAGTGCGGGCGTCCCCTACTTCTCCGGCCGGTTGAAGGTGCTGGGGATGAAGTCGGGGTCTTCCTGGACGCGGCGCTCGAAGCTGAGGAAGTCGTAGTAACCGCAACGGCAGGTGCCGGGATACTCGCGGCAGATCGCCGGCCGGGCCTCGTAGACGGTGCAGCGGCGGGTCTTGACGTCGAGGAAGCGGCAGATGGTGCCGTAGGTCTCGTCCGGCTGGTGCCGGAGGATGACCTCGCCAGGCTCGTCCCCTTTCTTGGTAAACTTCCGCGCGACCGTTTCGGGGGAGAGTCCCAGGTAGCGGGCCAGCCGGCGGATGTCTGCCGCCTGCACGGCGATCCGGGGATAGGAGCAGCAGTAAGCAGGGCAGCGTGCACAGTTGTAGAAGTTGGCCATGTGAAGTCTCTCCCGGAGTGTAGCCGTTTCGATGGAAATGTCCACTATGGAGGTGTGCTCATGAAGGCAACGCCTGCGTCCGTCCTCCTCATCGCCCTCATGGCGAATCCTGTTGTCCCCGCCGGGGCGGCCGAGACGCCGCAGACCCTGGCCGTGCCGGACAGCATCTCGGCCGAGGGCGTGCCGCCCATCCCTCTCGCCCATCTCGAAGGCCTGCTGCCCTACGAGAACATCCGCGGCGCCCTGCTCATGGACTGGCACCCCAAGGAGCGCCGGATGCTCATCCGCACGCGCTTTGCGGAGAGCCCGCAGATCCACGAGGTGACGACGCCGCTCGGCACTCGCAACCAGCTCACGTTCTTCCGCGAGCCGGTGGGCGCCAGCCTCTACCGGCCAGGCCATCCCGACGAGATGCTGTATTCCATCGACGAGGGCGGCGCAGAGAATTATCAGCTTTTCCTCCTCGACCGCAAGACCGGCAAGGCGCGGCGGCTCTCGGACGGCACGCACCGCTACGTCTCCCCCGTCTGGTCGCACGACGGCCAGCGCCTGGCCTATGCCAGCAACGCCCGCAACGGCCGCGACATGGACGTCTACGTGCTCGATCTCGCCACGCCGGGCGGCGAGCGCCGGCTGGCCGAGGTCCAGGGCGCCTGGTCGCCGCGTCGACTGGAGCCCGGACGACCGTCGCCTCCTCGTCTCCGAGGGCGTGTCCGCCAACGAGTCCTACCTCTACTGGCTGGACGTGGCGAGCGGCGAGAAGCACACGCTCACCCCTCGCAACGCCCGCAAGGAGGACCCCACGGTGTCCTACCAGGGGGGCCTGTGGTCCAAGGACGGCAAGTCGGTCTATACCACGAGCGACAAGGACTCCGAGTTCCTGCGCCTGGTGCGCCTCGATGCCGCAACCGGCGCCCCCACCGTGATCTCGGGCGACGTGCCGTGGGACGTCGAGGACTTCGCCCTCTCGGACGACGGCCGGCTGCTCGCCTACCTGGTGAACGAGGACGGCAGGAGCCGCCTGCATTTGATTGACACCACAAGCGTCGACACCACGACCGGCAAGGCCCTCCCCACCCCTGACCTGCCGGCCGGCACCGCCGGCGCCCTCCAATTCCGCCCCGGCTCGCACGAGATCGGCTTCGACATAAGCTGGGCCCGCTCCTCGTCGGACGTCTACAGCTACGATCCCGCGAAGCCGCAACATCTCGAGCGCTGGACAGCGAGCGAGGTGGGAGGGCTCGATCCCGAGACCTTCGCGCTGCCGACGCTCGTCCGCTATCCCACCTTCGATACCCTCGGGGGTGACGCCAAGGGAACGACCCGCACCATCCCGGCCTGGGTCTACCGGCCGTCCGCGGACCGCTACCCGGGCAAGCGGCCGGTGGTGATCAACATCCACGGCGGCCCGGAGGGGCAGGCGCGGCCCAGCTTCCTGGGGAGCAACAACTACATCCTCAACGAGCTGGGCGTGGCCGTGATCGTACCCAACGTCCGCGGCTCCTCGGGCTACGGCAAGACCTATCTGAAGCTGGACAACGGCAAGCTGCGCGAGGACTCGGTGAAGGACATCGGCGCCCTGCTCGACTGGATCGCCACCCAGCCCGACCTCGACGCCTCGCGGGTGGTGGTGACCGGCGGCTCCTACGGCGGCTACATGGTGCTCGCCGTCCTGACCCACTACAGCGACCGGCTCCGCTGCGCCTCGAGTCCGTGGGCATCAGCAACTTCGTCACCTTCCTCGAGAACACCCAGGACTACCGCCGCGACCTGCGCCGGGTCGAGTACGGCGACGAGCGCGATCCGGACATGCGAGGCCTTCCTCGAAAGCATCGCGCCCGCTGAACCACGCGGACCAGCATCACCAAGCCCCTGCTGGTCAGCCAGGGCGAGAACGATCCCCGCGTGCCGCACCACGAGTCGGACCAGATCGTCGCCGCCGTGCGCAAGAACGGCGTGCCGGTCTGGTACTTGATCGCCAAGGACGAGGGCCACGGCTTCCAGAAGAAGAGCAACGCGGATTATCAGCGGGCGGTGCTGCTGGAGATGATCCGGACGTTCCTGTTGAAGTAGACCTTGGGGCAAGCCACCCCCCTGGGAGCGCCGGCGCTCCCAGGAGGCGTAGCCAGGGCGGCCTGCCCTACTCTCAAGCCGCCGTGCTTGACGCTCACTTCAGGCTGGCGTCATACTCATGCCCATGAGTATGACCAAGCGCCTTCAGATTCCCATCAGCGAGCAGGAGTGCTCGCATTTCCAGGCCGCCGCGCGCCGCTCGCACCTGACACTCGCCGAGTGGGCGCGGCGCCAGCTCCGCGAGAAGGCCGACGAAGCGCTCGGAGGAGCAGCCATGAGCCCCCGTGAAGCCCTGGACCTGCTCAAGTCACTGGACGCCCCGGTTGGCCCTGTCGAGACCATGATTGAAGAGTCGATCGCAGGGCGTTACACGTGATCCTGATCGATACGAACATCTTCATGTACGCGGCGGGCAAGGAGAGCCCTCAACGCCTGCCCTGCCTGCGGTTTCTCGAGCGGATCGTCAACGGCAAGGGCCCTGCGGCCTGTACCAATACCGAGGTGCTGCAAGAGATTCTGCACCGCTACCGCAATTCGCAGTTCCCCGAGGTCGGCTTCCAGATCTTCGACTCCATCACCCATCTCGGCATTCCGATCCTTTCCGTCACGGATCGCGCCATGGCAGAGACACGCAAGCTTCTGGAGGCTTATCCGGCCCTGTCCACCCGGGACGGCGTTCACATCGGCGTGATGTGGGAGCATGGGATCGAAGAGGTGCTGTCGTATGACGGCGGCTTCTCGGAGGTTCCCTGGGTCAAACGGCTCGAAGCTTGACGTCTTGGAGCGCCAGGGCGGCCTGCCCTACGCTTAAGCCGCCGTCGTTGGCCGGGACATCGCGGTTGGTCCACACCGTGAGCGGGGCCAGGAGCGCAGCCAGCCGATCGAGCAGCAGCCGGTTCTGGAACACCCCGCCGGAGAGAACGACGGTGTCGAGCTTCTTCTGCTCCGCCAACTGGAACACAGCGCGAGCGATCCCAGCAGCCAAGCCGTGATGGAAACCGCGCGCGATCTCTGCCTCAGGTCGTCCAGCCTTACGGTCCGCGATCAACGCCGCGAGCAACGGACGATAATCCAGTTCCTCCCCGTTGAACGGCATCGGATACTCCTCAACCTCTCCAGCGTCGCGCGCGAGGTGCTCCAGCCAGATCGCAGCCTGCCCTTCGAAGGTGATCTTCCGGGTGAAGCCCAGCAACGCCGCGGCGGTGTCGAAGAGACGACCGGCTGAAGTCGTAGGGAACGTGCGCAGTCCCTTTTCGATCAGCTCCCTCGCCTGCAGATAACGGCGGGGAAAACTGAACGGTGCGGCTGTCAAGTCGGGGAGAACCTCGATCTCGGCCAGGAATCCCGCCGCCGCCTGCACGGGATGGCGCGCCGCCGCGTCGCCGCCGGGCAGGGATGCAGACCGCAGGTGCGCGATACGATCGAAGCCCTCGCTTACGCTGCCGATGAAGAATTCGCTTCCCCAGGTCGCGCCGTCATCACCGTAGCCCGTGCCGTCGAAGGCCACGCCCAGGACGCGGCGGTCGAGGGCGCCGTGCTCAGCGAGGACGCTAGCGACGTGGGCTCGATGATGCTGGACGGCCACGGTCTCAGCAGCGGACAACGTCTGCGCGAAGAGCGAGGAGACGTATTCGGGGTGCTGATCGTGAACGATTCGCAGCTCGTCCCAATCCACCTCGTACATGGCGGTGAGGTCGCGCACCGTCTCCTCAAAAGCGCGGAAGGCGTCGTAGTTGTTGAGATCCCCGAGGTGCTGGCTGACGAAGGCTTCGCCGTTGACCACCAGGGTGATCGTATTCTTGAGATCTCCACCCAGGGCCAGGATGGGCCGATCCGTAGGCAGCCTTGCGACGGCACCCGGCGCGTAACCGCGCGCCCGGCGTAGCACCACGGGTCCGAGCGAGGTCACGGTGCAGACGGAGTCGTCCACACGGCGGGCGATGGGGCGTTCGCCGATCAGGAAGGCGTCGGCGATGCCGGCGAGGCGCGCGATCGCTTCGTCATCCTCATAGGCGATCGGCTCGCTCGAACGGTTGGCGCTGGTCATCACCAGCACGTCCGGCGCGCCGTAGGCGAAGAGGAGATGATGGAAGGGCGCGTAGGGAAGCATCACCCCCAAGTCGCCATTCTCCGGCGCGACTCCCGCAAGCACCACCTTCGCGGGCGCCAGCACTACGGGGCGCTGCAACGATGTGAGGAGCGACTCCGCTTCGGATGAGAGATCGATCAGGCGGCGGGCGGTGTCGAGGTCCTTCGCCATCAAGGCGAACGGCTTCTCCTTGCGGAACTTTCTTTCCCGGAGAGCTGATACCGCAGGCGAGTTGGAACGCATCGCAGGCCAGGTGATAGCCGCCGATCCCCTTGACGGCGAGGATCTCCCGGCCCCGTAGCCTGCGCGCGGCTTCGCGGATGGCAGCCCAGCCACGGTCATCACCCAGGAGGAAATCCGGTCCACAGTCCGCACAAGCCACGGGCTGGGCATGAAAGCGGCGATCCGACGGATTTTCAATATTCCGCGGCGCAGCGCGGGCACATGGGCCAGTCCTTCATGGTCGTGCGCGGCCGGTCGTAGGGCAGAGCGAGGATGATCGAATAGCGTGGACCGCAGTCCGTGCAGTTGATGTAGGGATAACCACTTCGGCGATCTGTGGACGAAAAGAGCTCCGCAAGGCAAGCTGCGCACACCGGGAGGTCCGGGGAGATGCGGACCGTGGGAGTACCCCCGGACGCGCTCTCCCGGATCTCGAACTCGGCGAAACCCTGCGGTTCGGCGGGGACGATCTCGACGTCCGCGATGCGCGAGGCGGGCGGCGGGTGGGATTGGAGATCCTCGACGAAGCGATCCAACGCCGTCGCGTCCCCTTCGACGTGGATCTGCACGCCTTCGCCGGCGTTCAAGACCCAGCCGCGGAGACCGTGGGCTTGGGCGAGGCGGTAGACGCAGGGGCGGAACCCTACGCCCTGGACCACGCCGTGGACGCGGAGGAGATGGGCTTTCAAGGCGCCGCCACGATACAGCCCCGGCCCTGCCAGCCGATCTGGATCACGCGGCTATCCTCCACGAGCACGGGGACGGTCCGCTGGCCCGTCAAGGCGATCATGCGGGCGAGGGCTTCGTTGTCTTCCTCCACGTCGTGCTCGGCGAAGTCGCGGCCGTCCCATTCCAGTTGCTCGCGCAGCTCCGCGGTGTAGGGGCAGGTCTTCGTGCCGTAGAGGTCCAGGCTCACGCAATCTCCTCCGGGATTTCCTCCACTAGCAGCTCCAGCATGACGTGATAGATCGAGGCCTGGATTTCCTGGATGCGGGGGATGTAATCGCACGGCACGACCAGAGGCAACTCGGCCAGGCCCTGGCGCACGGTCTCGCCGCCGTCGTAGCCAAGGAGGGCCACGGTGAGAAGACCGCGCTTCCTCGCCTCTCCCAGGGCCGCCAGGATGTTGGACGAGCCGCCGCTGGTGGAGATGGCGATGGCCACGTCGTTCGGCTTGGCCTGGGCGATGAGTTGGCGCAGGAAGATCACCTCGGAGCCGAGGTCGTTGGCGAGCGCGCTCACCACGGCCGGCTCCATGGCGAGCGAGACGGCTGGGATGGGACGGAAGTCCTTGAGCGGGGACACGCAGTCGAGGGCCCAGTCGTTGGCGTCCGTGGCCGAGCCGCCGTTGCCGAAGAGGATGAGCTTGCCCCCGGCGGCCACGCGCTGGCGGATGGCGGCCGCGGCGGCGGCGATCTTTTCCGCCTGCTCGCGGGCCACTTCCTCGCGCAGCCGTTCGTCGTCCCGGGCCTTCATCTGGATGGAGGCCGCCACCTCGGCCACGAGGCCGCTCGTATCCTGCTTCTGCTTGCCGAGGTAAGGATAGAGGAAGCTCGACTTCCCCACCTCGTGCCCCAGCGCGCCGTGCTCGAAAAAGACGTGCACCGTCTCCCACAGGGTGTGATAGGTGATTTCGATCAGCTCCTGATGGATGTACGGGTCCGGCGAAGGCGAGGTCATGGCGACGGTCTGCGCGCCACGGGATCCGGCCAGCCGCAGGGCTTCGGTCACCTCGGGATCTCCTTCCGGCGGCCCGAAGCCCATCACCATGTCGTCCGGCTGCACGAGGGCAGCGAGCCCATCGCGAAAGAAAAGTGACAGATCCAAGGCCGGCAGCGCGCGCTTGCCCACGATCACCGGGTGGACGAACTCGACGGAGACGTGCTGCGCGTCCGTGGCATAGTGGCCCCGCCCAAACGCCAAGAGGCGCCCGCCGCGCAGGAAGCGCTCGGCCATGGCCTGGCAGACCCGCGCCAGGCGTTCGCTCTCGGCGGGGAAAAACGCCGCCGAGACGCGGTTGCGTTCTAGGAGGCGCTGTGCGGCGAAGGCGGCTTGGGTGGTGTGGGTGGTGGTCGACATCGGGACTAATTCTACTTTGTCAGACCGAGTCAGTCAGCCGAAGGTCTTGATTTCGGGTATCTTGTCGGGTAAGGTTCCGACATGGCGCCACAGTGGCGCCTGCGGGAGATACCTAAATGCCGAACTCCCCACCTGAACGGACGTAAGTCCAAGGAGATAGCCAATGTCCCATCCCCATTTGAAGAGATGGGACAGCGGTTCCAGCAGTTTTCGGAGCGCTTTGCGACGCACTTTCGGCGCGGGACGCGTTCTGTCGCCTCCCAGGCCCAGAAGTATCTCCAAGGCTTGATGCAGGCCAGCCGCAAAAACATGGAGCGCATGGAGGAAGTCGTGCCTGACTGTGATTACCAGTCGCTCCACCACTTTGTCTCCGAGTCCGAGTGGGAGGCTCGTGCCGTGTTGGATCAGGTGGCGGTGGAAGCGGACCGTCATCTTGGCGGGTCGGCAGACTCCGCTCTACTGATTGACGAGAGCTCCTTCCAGAAAAAAGGCGACATGTCCGTGGGAGTGGCACGGCAATGGTCGGGTCGTCTGGGGAAGGTGGACAACTGCCAAGTGGCGGTGTTTGCCGGCCTGGTTCAAGGGCCGTATTCGACCCTGATCGACACCCGTTTATACCTTCCCCAGGACTGGACGCAGAATCTGGAGAGGTCTCTGGCCGCGGGTATTCCTGAGTCCGAGGTGGTTTTCAAGAGCAAGTGAGACCTGGCCTTCGAGATGGTGGTGCATGCCCGCCAGAACGGTGTGCGTTTCAGTTGGGTGGGTGTGGATGGTGGGTATGGCAAGGAACCGGCGTTTCTGCGTCGCCTGGAGGATTCTGGAGAAGTGTTCGGGGCCGAGGTGCACAAAGACCAGCAGATCTACCTGGAAGATCCTGATCCCCGCGTGCCGGAAAGCCAAGGCTCCCGAGGCAAGAAGCCGACGCGGCTGCAAGCGCAGAGCGCCAGCCAGCGAGTGGACGAATGGGTGAAGGCTCAGCCCACGGAGCGTTGGCAGGAAATCGCGGTTCGTCCAGGCACTCGCGGGGAGTTGCGTGTGGAGGCCCTGCAGGGTCGTGTGTGGCTGTGGGACGGCAGCGAGGTCAAGGCCCGCTGCTGGCACGTGGTGGCGATCCGGGAGTTGGGTTCTGCCGAGACCATCAAGTACGTCCTGAGCAATGCTCCTGCGCAGACCTCGCTGGAGCGGCTGGTGTACATGCAGAGGCAGCGCTTTTGGATCGAGCGTTGTTTCGAGGATGCCAAGAGCGAGAGCGGCCTGGCCGACTACCAAGTGCGCGGCTGGCGTGCCTGGCACCACCACATGGCTCTGGTGCTGATGGCGATGCTCTTTATGCTGGAGGAGAAACTGGCCAACCGGGAGAGCTATCCGCTGCTGAGTTGCTCGGACATTGAGGTTCTGCTGGCGCACTTCTTACCCCGGTGCGACGTTACGGTCGAAGAAGTCGTTCGCCAGATGGAAGCACGCCACGAGGCTCGCCGCAAAGCGATCGAGTCGGCCTATCGCCGACAACAGCTCGCCGACTTGGAGTAGAGCACGATCAGCAGTCTGATCTCAGGTAGCGCCTGAAAGGAGTAGGAATCGAGCTTGGAGTGAAGCCCCGCCGCCGCGGGTCGGAATTTCTCCGTCTCTACAGGTCCCGCAATGAGGTATCGAGAGCCGATTCGGCGTGGTGAAGGGAGTTGCTGGCGAACGACGAAAGCCTCGCGAGCGTGCTCTACGCCGTAGTACCGCCAGCGGCACCTCGGCCGGGAGTGGCAGTCTGACAAAGTAGAACTAAGGTATCAGATAGTTCCAGAAAACCTCCCGCTCCGCTGGCCCCACAACGCCCTCAGCCGCTCCCGTCACCTGCCACCTGTGCGCGACTCTGTTGGTCGATGGCACGCCGGAGCGATCTACTTGTCCGTCCAATAGAACTCGAAAATCCTGCCGTCCATGTTCGGATCGCTGGACTTTCCGATGTAGTAGAGAATCCCGCCTGCGTCAACGGCGGTCCCGCGTCCGACGATCGGGGGAGCGCAGGGATTCAACACATCATTTTCCCACCTGCTTCCGGTCCACCAAAAGTTGTACATCCGGCCGTCCGTGCCGCGATAATACACGTGGTCCACGTCGCGTCCGGGTGCAGGAGGGCCAAGCACGATGTCGCCGCCAACGAGAGCCGGAGCGTTGTAGTCGAGGGCGTCCTGCTGCCAGCCGGCGCCTCCCGCCTTCCCGGGGTTCCACCAGAAGTTGTAGAGGCGGTTGTCGGTGCCGCGAAAGAACACTCTCGATCCCAGCGGATCAACCACCAAGTTCCCCGCCGTCCTGGGCGGAGCGTTGTAGTCGAGGGCATCCTCCTGCCAGCCGGCGCCTCCTGTCTTTCCAGGGTTCCACCAGAAGTTGTAGAGGCGGTTGTCCGTGCCGCGAAAGTACACACTCGTACCCGACGGATCGAGCACCAGGTTGCCTGCCGTTCTGGGCGCAGCGTTGTAGTCGAGGGCATCCTCCTGCCAGCCGGCGCCTCCCGCCTTGGACGGGTTCCACCAGAAGTTGTAGAGGCGGTTGTCCGTGCCGCGAAAGTACACACTCGTACCCAACGGATCGACCACCAGGTCGCCGGCCGTCCTGGGCGCAGCGTTGTAGTCGAGGGCATCCTGCTGCCAGCCGGCGCCTCCCGCCTTCCCGGGGTTCCACCAGAAATTGTAGAGACGGTTGTCAGTGCCGCGAAAGTATACATTCGTACCCGATGGGTCTAGCACCAGGTTGCCGGCCGTCCTGGCAGGCGCGTTGTAGTCGAGGGCATCCTCCTGCCAGCCGGCACCTCCCGCCTTCCCGGGGTTCCACCAGAAGTTGTAGAGGCGGTTGTCGGTGCCGCGAAAGTACACACTCGTACCCGACGGATCGACCACCAGGTCGCCGGCCGTCCTGGCAGGCGCGTTGTAGTCGAGAGCATCGCTGCGCCAGCGTCGACCATCCCACCAATGGAGGTAGACCCTAGCATCCGCCCCACGGTAAAACACCATCGTGACGCCGTTCCTGCTGACCGCGATGTCGCCCGCGGCGCGGCCCAACCCGTCCCAGTTCAGCGCCGCATGGTACCAGCGCGCGCTCGGGGTGCTCCCCGTACCCGGACGGAACCTGTAGACGTGCACGTCGAGCGGTCCAAAGCGGTCGGTGAAGCGATGGCCAGAATAACTGATCTGCCGCGTTGCCGCCCAGGGAGATGTGAGCGTCACTCGGCCGGCCCGGTTGGTCTTGTACGACGCCGACTTTTGTGCGAGGTCGATCGCGTCCTGAGGGGTCTCGAACAGCGCCTCGACGCCGGACGCGTTGGCGATGACTCCATTGGAAATCGCGCTGAAGTCCAGTGTCGGGTCGATCCATAGCGGCAGAGGGTTCACGGCGATCATGATCACGTCCTGCCCCCCCGACAGGATCGTGTAGCGGACGCCATAGCCCTCCGACTGATGGTCCCCGAGCGGGATATAGGATGAGGGCTTGCCGACGATACAGAAGTCGTCGGGATGATCGGTTTTGCTGTTGAGCACGGAGGGCGCCGTGGACGAATTGGCCTGCGCCAGGACGTTGCGGCCGATCAGGTAGCGAAGCTCCCGAGCCAGCGGGGCGACGTAGGCTTTATAGAGGTCAGGGAAGTTCGACGGCTCAAACCGTGCAGGATCGGCCGCCCAACTGCCCGGCTGGCCATGGGACCAGGCCGACGCCAGATCCCAGAACCACACGCCCGTGGCGCCGTGAACGATCGAGGCATACGCCTGGAACCAGAGCAGGTTCGCGTTTGGGGACGACAGATCGCCGTGGAAGGAGGTCGGCTGCTGGCCTCCCTCGATGTTCACCACCTTGTGGACCTCGGGCACTTGCATCTGCGCGAAGTCGATGGACTTTAGGAAGCCGAGATAGTGGTAGTCCGTGGGCGAGAAGACATTCAAGTAGAGTTGCGTCGCCCAACTGGAGGGCAGTTGCAAATAGGAACCTTCGAGGAATAGATCCGCGCGATTGGCAAGCGGGAGATAGTCCTGCGGGTTGAAGAAGCCGTCGCCGTCCCGTGTGTTCTCCTGAATGGACTTACCGTGGTTGGCCTCCATGACTGCAAGCCGCTGGCGTCCAACCGCCGAGACTTGCGGTGCCAGGCTCTGGCGCAACGCTCGGTAGTGACCCATGGCATCCGAGACGTTGCTAGGAGGGATTTCGGTGAATTTCCAAGCGCCGCATTCGCAGGTGTGAATGCAGGTGAGAATTGAGCTGCAATAGGGCGGCACGGTCTGCATGCAGCCAACGCAAGTATCGCACCATCCGTATGCCGGATTCGGGTAAAAGGGGGGCTGGTTCCCCATGTAGGCGCCGTGATAGTACGAGGCCTCTTCGGTAAGCTTGTGGCCGAACACCACGCCGGCGAAAGCGGGGAGCGCATAGGCCATCGTCCAGTAGTTGTCGTATGGGGGGTTGCCGTTGTAGACATTGGTGCCAGAAGGCAGGCCACAGGCTGTGCTGGAGTTGGGGACATAGAAGAACCGCTCATCAGGCAGGATCCTCATCCCGTTCACTTTGAAAAGCGTGAGCAGGTTCGTGACATCGGCCAAGGAATTCCAGTACCCTGGACCATAGTACTGGACCGTGTCGAACCCGTCGGCGCTGAGCCCATTGAGCTGGCTCGACGGGTGCTGGTGGTTGAAGCTGTCCGTGTAAAAGGCGCTTGTCGGGAACGAAATATTGTTGATGCTGTCGAAGGAGAACATGCCGACGACGAACTCATTCAGCGGGCACACCGCAGGTGGGGGGAGACAGGAGGCGCCCGGCATCTGGCCGCGCGCGCCGGGCACCCAACCCCCCAGCACCCAGAAGGAGAGCAGAAGAAGCTGAGTGCATCGGACGCTCGGAGAGATCAGCATCGCTCCTCCTCTATTACGGTCGAATACGGAAGTATTAGAAGTTGGAGGGCGACATGTCAAGCTCATGCATAGGTACGGGAGTGGTGGTCGACATCAGGCTCAAGGTATCAACAAATCCGCGGCAACGGATCCCCCACCAGCATGTCCACCACCCGCGTCCCGCCATACGAAGCCGCTGCGACCACCGTGCGCGCCGGCTGCTCGCGCACTTCGCCGATGATCACGGCTTCCCCACCGCCGGGCACGGCACGCACGGCCGCCAAAGCTTCCTCGGCCTGCTCGGGGGCCACGATCGCCAGGAACTGCCCCTCGTTGGCGATGTGCAACGGATCGAGGCCCAGCAGCTCGCAGGCGCCGCGCACGGCGTCACGCACGGGGATCTCCTCTTCGTGGAGCACGATTCCCAGACCGCTGTCCCGCGCCAGCTCGTTCAAGGCGGTCGCGACGCCTCCCCGCGTGGGATCGCGCATCCAGCGCAACCCTGGGGCCGCCACGTCGAGGATCGCCTCCACGAAGGGATAGACCGAACGCGTGTCGGAGCGCAGATCCGCTTCGAGGTCGATCTCGCCGCGGGCGAGGAGGATGGTGATCCCATGATCGCCGATGGGGCCGGAGAGGAGGATCTGATCACCGGGCCGCACGGCTCGGGCTGACAGCCAGGCCCGCGGATCTGCCTTGCCGAGGCCGGCGGTGGTGATGTAGATGCCGTCGGCCTTGCCGTGCTCCACCACCTTGGTATCCCCCCCCACCACCTCGACGCCGGCCCGCCTCGCGGCTTCCGAGATGGCCCGCAGCTCGGTCTCCAGGATCTCGGTGGCGATCCCCTCTTCGATCACGAAGGTGAGGAGCAGGGCGAGCGGCTTGCGCGGCTGAGACGGCGAGGTCGTTCACCGTGCCGTTCACCGCCAGCTCGCCGATCGAGCCGCCGGGGAAGCGCAACGGGCGCACGACGAAGCTGTCGGCGGTCAGGGCCAGGCGGGTGCCGTCCAGATCCAGGAAGGCGGCGTCGGTGAGGGGCTCCAGGAGATTCGCCGCCGAGGAGCGGCGCGATCAATCCTTCGATCAGCCGCCGGCTGGCCTTGCCTCCGGCGCCGTGGGCCATCTCGATGCGGGCGTCGCGGAAACGGACCCGAGGGAGAGCGGCGGGCGACTCGGCCTCGACGGCCTCGACGATCTTCATCCTTCGAGGCTCCCCGCCGCGGCCATGCGATGGACGTAATGATAATAGGCGGCGCACGCCCCTTCGGAGGAGACCATGAGCGCGCCCACCGGCCGCTCGGGCGTGCACTCGGTGCCGAAGAGCTTGCACTGCGGCGGCTTGAGCACGCCTTTGAGCACCTCGCCGCACTGCGCGGCTTTCGGATCGGTCACCCGGATACCGGGGACGTCGAAGCGCCGCTCGGAGTCCCACTGCGCGAATTCGTCGCGCAGCTTCAAGGCCGACTGGGAGATGAAGCCGAGGCCGCGCCATTCGAAATACGGCCGCAGCTCGAACACCTCTTCGAGGGCGCGCAGGGCCGGCAGGTTGCCCTCCCACGGCACCACCCGCGCGTACTGGTTTTCCACCTCGGCCCGGCCGTCCGCGAGCTGGCGCAGGATCATCACCAGCGATTGCAGGATGTCCAGCGGCTCGAAGCCCGAGACCACAATCGGCTTGCCGTAGTCCTCGGCGATGAACTCGTAGGGACGGCAGCCGATGACGGTCGAGACGTGGCCGGGCCCCACGAAGGCGTCCAGACGCATGTCCGGCGAATCCAGGATGGCGCGGATGGCGGGGATGATCGTCACGTGGTTGCAGAAGACCGAGAAATTGGTGAGCCCGAGCTGCCGCGCCTTGAGGAGAGTCAGCGCCGTCGAAGGCGCCGTGGTCTCGAAGCCGATGGCAAAGAAAACGATATGTTTTTCCGGATGGGCCTGCGCCAGCTTGATGGCGTCGAGCGGCGAGTAGACCATGCGGATCTCGGCGCCACGGGCCTTGTGCTCCAGCGGGCTTCCCTTGGTGCCAGGCACCCGCATGACGTCGCCGAAGGCGGTGAAGACGACGCCCGGCAGCTCGGCCAAGGCCAGGCCGTCGTCGGTGCGGCCCATGGGCAGCACGCACACCGGGCAGCCAGGGCCGTGGATGAGCTCGACGTTGCCGGGCAGCAATCCCTCCAGACCGAAGCGATAGATGGCGTGGGTATGCCCGCCGCACACCTCCATGATCCGGTAGTGGCGATCGGGCCGCGCCAGCCGGCGCACCTCGTCAGCCGCCTGGCGGATGAGCTTGGGATCGCGGAACTCGTCGACGTACTTCATGGCGTCTCCCTTCAGGAGGGCTTCGGCTCCTGGCCGAACTGGTACCCCTCGATCTCCTCCATGGCCTGCAAATCCTCCCCCATCATCGCCAGCATCCGCATCTGCTCCTCGGCCGCGGTCTCGCTGATCTTGCTCATGGCGAAGCCGACGTGGATCAGCACCCAGTCGCCGGGGCCGATCCCCTCCTCCCGCAGCAGGTCGACGTTGACCTGGCGCTTCACGCCCGACACTTCGACCACCGCCAGTTGCGGCGTCTCCGCCACGAAATCGATCACTTTTCCGGGGATCGCCAGGCACATGGAAAACCTCCTTCTCAAAACAACTTGTAGAGCACCCAGACGCCGATCAGGATGGTGCTCACCCCGATGACGGCCTCCAGGCCCTTCGACCAGCCCGCCAGCCGCGACGGACCTTGGAGAGGAAGAGCGATGACCGCCGAGAGCGCCGCCATGCCGAGAATGGAGCCGAGGCCGAAGACGGCGATGTAGGCGATCCCCAACCCGATGGAGGAGATCGTCGTCACCGTGACCAGCAGCAGCGCCGCGGAGCCGGCGAGGCCGTGCACCAGCCCCACGAGCAGGGCGCGGCGGGAGAGCCCGTGCGCGTGCTCGTGCGCTTGTTTGTGATGATCGGGGTCGTGCGCCTCTTCCGGCGCGTGGCGGTGGACGTGGAAGTGCAGAGTGCCGTCGCCATGACGGTGGGTGTGGACGTGAACCCGTTCCCGGCGCAGGCGCCGCAGCACGTCGGCGCCGAGGAGCAGGAGCATCACGCCCACCGCTCCTTCCAGGGCTCCGGCGAGACGGTCCGGGATGGAGGCGCGCAGCAACAGGCAGAGGCCGCCCACCACGAGCAGCGTGAGCGTGTGACCGAGCCCCCAGGACACTCCCTGGAGGACGGTGGAGCGAACGCTACGGCTGCGCGTGGCAAGACTGGCGACCGCCGCGAGGTGATCGGCTTCCAGCGCGTGGCGGAGCCCCAGCAGCAGCCCCAGGAGCAGCAGCGAGATCGAGGCCATGGCCTGGCGCGGCTCACATCCGCTTGATCTTCGCGTAACGGACGATCTCCGGCGCCTGGACGGCGAACAAACCGACCAGGACGACGGCGATGACGACCAACGCCCAATTCCACCCGCTCATTCTCATGGACCTCCCTCCTCTCAGGCTCCGGCCCCATTGCCAGAGCCATTCTCTCGCACCAGGACGTCGAGGATCAAAGCCACGGCCTCGTCCACCGCTCCTTCAACCGGCGGGGAGAGGCCCATCTCCTCCTCGGTCGACAGCGGCTCGCAGCCGACGATCAGCACCCGCCCGGGCGTGCCGCCCAGCGAGCGCAGGAAGCCGAACACGGCCGCGGGCGTCATGTCGTGAGCATCCGCCGCCCCGGCCCCTGGAGCGGCCAGGGTTTCGAGATCGGGCTCGATCAAATAGACCGTGCCCGGCTCGCCCGAGCGGGGCGTGGCGTCGACCAGGATCGTCGTGTCGTCCGGATGCTCCAGCAGCTCGAAGGCGAGATGGAGACCGCGGATGCCGAAGTCGGCCACCCGAACTCCGGCCGGCAGCGATTTCGCGGCCAGGCGGCGCACCACCTCGACGCCGAAGCCGTCGTCGCCCAGGAAGACGTTGCCGATGCCGGCCACCAGGACGCCGGGGCTCATCCCCTCTCCTCCGGCTGCGACAGCGGCTCGATCTCGTCGGGGTAGAAATAGAAGAAGCGTCCCGTGGCGGCGTGCAGGTCGCCCTCCGGATCGTCGTCCAGGAGCGTCACCGCCACGTAGGCCGCGTCCTCCACGTCGTGATAGACCCCCTCGACCCGGGCGTCGCGGCCGGCGAGGAAGAGGTCCATGGAATCGGCGCGCCGCGAGGGCCGCAGCCGCACCCGCGAGCCCTTCTCCACCCGTACGTCCCCGAGGGTCAGCGAAGCCTCCTCGGGCGGGGTCTCGCCCGGCGGATTGAGGAACGCCTCCCAGTCCGGCATCCCGGAAGGCGTCTGGAAGGTTGGAACTGGATCCGGCCACGTGCCCTTCGAGACCTCACCCCCGGCCCCTCTCCCGGGGAGAGGGGACTCAGGCGGGCGGGATTGCCATGGGGTGCGCTTGGCGTATTTTCAAAAACGTCCACGGTGCGCACAGCACACCCTACAAGCTCCACCCTTTCAGCCACCTCTCCCCCGGGAGAGGGCCGGGGTGAGGCTTCGAAGGGCCAGTCTCCCCAGAAGGCCGCAGCGATCTCACGGCGCCGTGCAGCCGCTCCAGGACCTCGTCCGGAATGCTGTCTGCCCGCTCGACGATGCGGCGGGCCCGGGGATCGGTGCCCCGCGCCTGGCGCTTCTCCTCGTCGGTCAAGGTCATGATCCGCAGGGTGAGGATCTCGTCGATCTCGGTCGCGTCGCAGAGGTCGCCCGGGCTCTCCGGCGCGATCGTGGGATGGTCGTAGAGGATGATGGGCGAGGAGAGCAGCACGTCGGCGCTCCCCTCGGGCCCCACGAGCACGGGCCAGGTGTGCAGGTTCGCGCATCCGGCCGCCGCCTGCGCCGCTGCGGGCGGCGGATCGAGGAGCGAGAGGAAGCGGCCATCATGGACCTCGATCAGCGTGTGGGTGGAGACGAGCGAGCGGCGAAGGGACTCGTCGCGCTGGAGATCCTCCGCCACGGCGGTGCGGTTTTCGATGCGGACCCGCAGGCGGAGCCAATCCTCCAATTTTATGGCTGACAGCCGGACGACCGCGGAAATATGCCACCGCCGGCGCACGATCCGGCCTATCGATCGCAGATCTTCGATCTCGCAGCCGCCGGGGAGATCGAACGGGATCTCGCGCTCGCCGTCCCGCTCCAGGACTCGCAGATCGACGCCGTTCACCTTCAGCTCGCGCTCGACTCCCTCGTCCCAGGCGAGCACCAGCTCGCCTTCGACGTCGAGAAATTCGACGGGACGGAATCCGCCATCCACGGTCGCCTCCTCGGGAGTCCGCGCCTGGAGCTGAAGACAGCGGATCTTGAGGTCGATCCTGGGATCCTCACCCGGCGCGATGAGACATTCCGTCTGCATCTCCCAGGGCTCTGAGCCGCCCTGTGGGGCCACGACGCCCCATTGGAAGCGCACCTGATTCTTCGCCGACGAGGCGCGGTAGGGATAGAGCACGTAGCCCTCGTAGAGCACGGCGTCCGCCACCTTCTGCGCCAGCTCGAAGCTCATGAGGGGACTCCGCCGCTGGGGACGTTCCCGAGCAGCGCCTCCACCACGTCGTCCCAGGTGGGCAGCGCGTGCTCGGCCTTGAAGCGCTGGAGGGCGTCGCGGCTCTCCCGCGACAGGCGGATCCAGGCGGTGTTGGGGAAGTAGCGGTCCATCACCTCCCGCCACACGTCCACCGGCAGGCGGAAGGCCGACTCCTTTTCCCAGGGCACACGCTCGACCATGAAGCCCGTGCCCCCGGGCGTGAACACCGTGCCGCTGAACAGGAAGAGGAGGGGGATCTCGCCCTCGTCGAGCCCTTCGAAGTATTTGGCGGCGGCGACCTCGAAGTCGTAGGTGCAGCTCATGGGCACGTCCACCGTGACGGCGCCCTGAAAGCCGGGCACCATCACGGCGAGGCTGGTCCAGTGCAGGGGCTTCACGGTCTCCGCCCAACGCCTGGGCTCGCCGAACATCTCCAGCAGCTTCGCCTGCTCATCCGGCGAGTGGGGGCGCCGGTTGGCCTCGATCTGAATCTGGCAACGCAGCGCGATGGCGTGGATGCGCTGGCCGCTCAGCCTCCTCGACGCGCAGCGTGAAGAGAAGGGTGGGCACCGCCGCGTAGGGCTCGACGCGGGCGCCCACGACCTGGAAGCTCAGGTCGGCCATGGCTCACCGCTACGCTGACGCAGACCGGCGAAGAAGGCGTCGATCTCGCTCCAGGCTTCGTCGCCGCCCTGAAAACCTTTCCAATGCAGGCGGATGCGGCCCACCAGCTCGTAGCAGGCGTCGATCGGCACCACGTGGCACTCGAAGCCGCTATCTCCGGACGGTCTCCTGTAGACGAGCAGGGCCTCGACGTCCGGCTCCAGGCTGGCGAGGAGCGGGTTCGTCCGCACCAGCTCTTCCCAGGTGGCGAGCGGCAGCAGCGATTCCGTGGCGCCGGCCGGGCTGGGATAGAAAGCCGCGGCGTGGCCGAGAGCGCTGTTGTGGAAGAAGAACGCGATGCTGACCGGGATCTGCAGGCTCTCCCACTGCGCCTCGGTGAGCACGAGGTCGCGGGCGAGCACGTAGCGCTCGGGCACGGTGCGATATCGCCCGCCCGCGGCGCCGCCGTTCGTGAACAGCAGGCCGCAGGCCCGGCAGACGCAGAGCAGGCCCCGGGTCTCCAGGCTCACCAGGTGCCGGTGCTCCGGGGGAATGGGCACGCCGCACAGCTCGCAACGCTCCTCGGGAGACGGGCGGGGGCGGGGCTTCAGCAGCTCGCGCAGCCGGCCGAGCGGGTCGGCCGGGGAGTCGGCGGTCAAGGGGCAGTCTCCCCGGCGGCCGCGGACCTCAGGCTGCTGCCGATTTGCACCAGATCGGACGGATCAGTCCGATCGGTCGGATCGGTCGGATCGACTTCGATTCGCACGATCTCCGGGGCGGCCTCTTGAATGGCCTTCTCCACCGCCAGCTTCATGGTGACCGTCGAGGAGGGGCAGCCGTGACAGCTCCCTTCCAGGCGCAGCCGCACCACGCCTTCTCCGACGCCTAAGAGCGTGACGTCGCCGCCGTGCGAGGCGAGGTAGGGGCGCACGTGATCCAAGGCCCGCTCGACCCGGGTCTCCAGGGCGAGCGGGTGGAGGTCGTGGAGCACCAGGAGGCTGGCGACGAGGTCGTCCGCCGCCAGGCGGGCGAAGATGGGCGAGGCCGCGGCACCCGCGTCGTCG
Source organism: Thermoanaerobaculaceae bacterium (assembly GCA_963712665.1). Taxonomy (GTDB): domain Bacteria; phylum Acidobacteriota; class Thermoanaerobaculia; order Multivoradales; family UBA5704; genus DATARR01. Next base: position 383,851 of record CAVQIV010000008.1, read on the forward strand.
ACCGCGGTCAAGATGCGTTCGAGCCCGGCGCCGTAGAGGCGCATGAGCAGCCGCACCAGCTCTTCGGCCTTGGCCTGGACGGCCGGGCCCGCGGTGGCGAGCTCGGCCATGAGGGTCTCGATGCGGTCGCCGGCGGCCCGCAGATCGGAGTCGTCTGACATGATCGCCTACGCTCCGTGGAGCCCCGCCGGCGAATGCCGCTGCTCGACCACCCGGCCGTTGGGCAGCGTCATGTGCACGCCGCAGGGCAGGCACGGATCGAAGCTGCGCACCGTGCGCATGATGTCGATCCCCTTGAACTTGTCTCCCCGGTTCTCCTCGAAGATCGGGCAGCCCTGGACCGCGTCCTCATACGGTCCCGGCGTGCCGTAGACGTCGCGCGGGTTGGCGTTCCAGGGGGTCGGCGGATAGGGGTGGTAGTTGGCGATCTTGCGGTCGCGGATTACGAGGTGGTGCGAGAGCACGCCGCGCACGGCTTCGGTGAAGCCGCAGCCGATGGCGTCGTCCGGCACCGTGAACGTCTCCCAGGTCTTGGTGTGGCCGGCCCGCACCTCCTTGAGCGCCTGCTCCATGAAGTACAGGGCGGAGCAGGCGGCGTAGGCCTGGAAGTAGGTGCGCGCGCGGTTGCGCTCGATGGTGTTGCTCCACTTGGGGACCTTCCACTCGAAGGTGACCGCCGGCTTCAGCACCGTTTTCGGCAGATTGAACACGACGCTGTTGCCGGTCGCCTTGACGTAGCCGTTGTCCACCAGACCGGCGAGGGCCGTGGCCCACAGGCGTGCCAGCGGTCCGCCGCCGGTGTCGAGCGCCAGATGATCCTTGCCGTCGTACCAGCGCGGCGACATCACCCAACTGTAATTGTTGTCGAAGTCGCGCTTCTGGGGCTTGGGGAGCGTGTGCTGGTTCCACGGGTGGCGCTCGTCCACGGGATTGCCCAGCGGATCGTGCTTGACGAAGATCTCCTTGCCTTTCCAATCCTCATAGAAGGAGCTGCCCAGCAGGATGCGGATGCCGAGGTTGATCTCCACCAGGTCGGTGGTGACCAGCTTGCCGTCCACCACGACGCCCGGGGTGACGAACATCCGGCGGCCCCAGTTGGTCATGTCCTTGTAGTCGAAGTTGCAGACCTCGGGGTCCTGGAAGCTGCCCCAGCAGCCCAGCAGGATGCGGCGGTTGCCCACCTGCTCGTAGCCGGGCAGCGCCTCGTAGAAGAAATTGAAGAGGTCGTCGTGCATGGGGACCACCCGCTTCATGAACTCGACGTAGCGCATCAGGCGGGTGAGGTAGTCGGTGAAGACCTGGATGGTGGCGACCGTCCCCACGCCACCGGGGTAGAGGGTCGAAGGGTGGACGTGCCGGCCTTCCATGAGGCAGAACATCTCCCGCGTCATGCGGCTCATCTGCAGCGCTTCGCGGTAGAACTCGCCCTCGAACGGATTGAGCGACTTCATGATGTCGCCGATGGTGCGGTAGCCGTGGGCGGCGGCCTGCGGCGCCTCGGTGGCCGCGGCCTTCTCCCACACTCCGGGGTTGGTCTCGCGCACCATCTTCTCGCAGAAGTCCACCCCCACCAGGTTCTCCTGGAAGATGTTGTGATCGAACATGTACTCCGCGGCCTCGCCGAGGTTGACCATCCACTCGCCGAGATGGGGCGGCTTGACGCCATAGGCCATCTGCTGGGCGTAGCAGGAGCAGGTGCAGTGATTGTCGCCGCAGATGCCGCAGATGCGGCTGGTGATGAAGTGCGCGTCGCGCGGGTCCTTGTCCTTCATGAAGATGCTGTAGCCGCGGAAGATCGAAGAGGTGCTGTGGCACTCCGCCACCTTGCGCTGGCCGAAGTCGATCTTGGTGTAGATCCCCAGGCTGCCGACGATGCGCGTGATCGGATCCCAATGCATCTCCACGAGATTCCTGCCACCCCCCTTAGTCGACGGCGTAGCCAGGGTCGACGGAACAGCCTCGGTTGCGATCGCCATCTTCAGTCTCCCTTCCTCTAAAGCATGGTTTTGGTTGGGATCGACTCCGGTCTCACCAGGTCTTCTCGTATCCCGTGGTCAGCTCCCTGCCGCGGTGACGCCACTTGGGTTCCTTGTCCACGGTGCGCGCCGTGATGCCGCGCAAGCCCCGGATGATGCCGCCGTAGAGGCCGCTCGCCAGGGTCGACACCGAGGCGCCGGGCGGCTCGTCCATGAAGGGCATGAACTTGTCGGGGAAGCCCGGCATGGTGCAGCCGATGCAGATACCGCCCACGTTGGGGCAGCCGCCCACGCCGTTGATCCACCCCCGCTTGGGCACGTTGCACTTGACGACCGGCCCCCAGCAGCCGAGCTTCACGATGCACTTGGGCGAGCCGTACTCGTGGGCGAACTCCCCCTGCTCGTAGTAGCCGGCGCGGTCGCACCCCTCGTGCACCGTGTGGCCGAAAAGCCAGGTGGGGCGCAGGCACTCGTCGAGGGGGATCATCGGCGCCTGGCCGGTCGCCTGATAGAGCAGGTAGAGGATGGTCTCCGAGAGGTTGTCGGGCTGGATGGGGCAGCCGGGCACGCAGACGATGGGAAGGCCGGCCTTCGACTTCCAATCCCAGCCCAGATAGTCGGGCACGCCCATGGCGCCCGTGGGATTGCCGGCCATGGCGTGGATACCGCCGTAGGTGGCGCAGGTGCCCACGGCCAGCACCGCCAGGGCCCTGGGCGCCAGACGATCCAGCCACTCGCTGGTGGTCATCGGCTGGCCGGTCGCGGGGTTGTTGCCGAAGCCGCTCCAGTAGCCTTCCTTCTTGATCGCCTCGTTGGGGATCGATCCTTCGACCACCAGCACGAAGGGCTCGAGCTCGCCGCGGTCGGCCTTGTGGAACCATTCGATGAAGTTGTCGGCCCCCCCCTCCGGACCGCACTCGAAGTCGATCAAGGGCCAGTGCACCGCAATCTTGGGCAATCCGGGCAAGGCCCCCATGGCGATCTCCTCGATGCTCGGCTGGGTCGCGGCCGTCAAGGCCACCGAGTCGCCGTCGCAGGAGAGACCCGCGTTGATCCAGAGGATGTGCACGACCGGTTCGGCTGGTTGGGTTGATTGGGAAGGTTTCGCCGCCGTCGCCACGAGCTACCCCCTTTCAGGTCGGTACGTCCCACATGCCTCGAGGCCTTCATGCAAAAACAGGGCCTTCGAGGGTGCTATCCTGGCGAACGTGCACGAGCTGTCGATCGCCATGAGCCTCATCGAAGCGGCGTGCGAGGAGGTCGAGCGACTGGGGGATGTCCGTGTCGAGGCGCTCCACCTGCGGCTCGGCGCGCTCTCGGGCGTGGTGCGCGAGGCGCTCGAGTTCTCGTTCGACCTCGCCGCCGAGGGCACGGCCATCGCGGGAGCGCGGCTGCAGATCGAGGAGGTCCCCGTGGCCGTGCTCTGCCCCCGTTGCAACGCGGAGCGGCAATTGCCGAGCCTCCAGTGCTTCCGCTGCCCGGTGTGCGACACTCCCACACCAGACGTGGTGCGCGGCCGGGAGCTGGAGCTCAAGGCCTTGGAGATTGCGGAGATCCCAGAGAATGCCGTCCAGGATCGTTGAAGTCCGGCAGGGGATCCTCAAGAAGAACGACCTGCTCGCCCGCGACCTGCGGCAGCGGTTCGCGGCCGCGGGCACGTTCGTCGTCAACCTGGTGTCCAGCCCGGGAGCGGGGAAGACGACTTTTTTACAAGCCACCCTCTCCGCCCTGCATCCCCACTGCCGGGTGGCCGCCCTGGTGGGGGATCTCGCGACCGAGCGCGACGCCGAGCGCCTGAAGCAGTCCGGAGCCCCCGTGCGGCAGATCGTCACCGGCACGGTCTGCCACCTCGAAGCCGAGATGGTGAGCAAAGCGCTCGACGGCTGGGACCTCCCTCCCCTCGACTTCCTGTTCATCGAGAACGTGGGCAACCTCGTCTGCCCGGCGAGCTACGACCTGGGGGAGAGCCTGCGCGCCGTCCTCCTCTCGGTGACCGAGGGCGAGGACAAGCCCCTCAAATACCCCACCATCTTCAGCGGCGCGGATTTAGCCATCCTCACCAAGATGGACTTGGCCGATGCCGTGGGGTTCGACCGCGAGGAGGCCCTCCACAACATCCAGGAGGTCCGCCCCGGCCTGGAGGTGCTGGAGACCTCGGCGCGGACGGGGGTGGGGATGGAGGGGTGGCTGGGGCGGCTGGAGCGGCTGCGGGGAGGCTAGCCCGTCTGCACCGCCACCCGGTTCCGACCGCTGCGCTTGGAGAGCAGCAGGGCGTCGTCGGCGGCCTGGTAGAGGTCCTGGGGGGCGGCCATGTCCTTGCGCAGCTCGGCCACGCCGAAAGAGCAGCTCACGTTGATCTTGATGTCGCCGTAGCGGTGGTCGAAGGCCACGATCCGGTCGCGGATCTTGCTGGCCAGGACCTCGGCGCCCTCGGCGTTGGTCTCGGGGGCGAGGATGACGAACTCGTCGCCGCCTACCCGGGCCAGTATCTGCTCGGGGCGGGTGAGATCGCGGGCGATCGCGGCCACCTGCTTGAGGATGAAATCGCCGCAGAGGTGGCCGTAGGTGTCGTTGATGGTCTTGAACTCGTCGAGGTCGAAGACCACCAGGGCCAGCGGCCGCTGGTGGCGCTGGGCGCGGGCGAACTCGCGCTGGATCTCCTCGTCGAACTTGCGCTTGTTGAAGATCTCGGTTAGACCGTCCTTGGCCACCAGCTCGTAGATGGCGAGATGGTAGGCGTTCTCGACGTCGGCCTCGTGGAGGAACTTGAAGTGCACGGCGGCGGTCTGGAAGCGGTCGCCGCTCCTTAGCACGGTGCGGCCGTGGATGGGCTGGCCGTTGACGTAGGTGCCGTTGGTCGAGCCCAGGTCCTCGACGGTGACCACCGGCCCCATATAGCGCAACCGGGCGTGCTTACGGGAAATGGACATCACCTCCGGCAGGCTGATGCCCACCGCCGCCGAGCGGCCGATCTCCAGGGTGGTCCCCGGCGAGAGGCGGTAGCGGGAGCCCAGGCGCTGGCTCTCGGGGTGGGCGATCAAGATGACGTCGGCCTCCACCTCCACGTGGACGGGGCCACTGCCGCTCCGGCTGGAGCCCTCGAAGGTCTGCGTCATGCCGCTCTCATGGAGCGGCGACAAGTCGATGTCGTCGGTGTCCGAGTCGCCCCGGGAGAGGACGTTGCGGGAGTCCGAGCGGTGGCGATCGTCCATGGTCAAAGGGGTCCGCGGTTACCTGGAGAACGATTTAAAAGCCTAGCACCCGGTCATCCCGGGGTCAAACCCAGGGACCTGGAATATTGAATAAACTGGATTTGCTTTAATGCGCGCATGCCCGGAACGGCCGGGCGAATCAGCCAACTCCTCGGAAGGAGCATCCATGACCAAGGCTCGATTGGGAGTCAGCGTCCTCCTCTGGTGACCGCGGCGGCGCTGCGGCTCGGCGGCCGCGGCCTCCTCACCTCCTCGATCCACAACGAAGTGCTCAAGGCGCTCGCGAGCTACGACTTCGCCAACTGGGGCGGCCCCTGCGCCCGTGGCGGCGGCAACGGCTGCATGGACGACTACTCGGTGGCTGCTGCCGGTCATGCCTGGGCCGGGGCCTCGCGCTGCCGGCCGGGAATCCGGTGATCTTCGGCAGCCCCTACTACCAGTTCGACCAGTTCAGCGGTCTCTGCTCGCCGAGCAAGTTCAGCCCGTCAGCCGCTTTCTTCCACGACGGTCGCTACGCGGCCTACTACCGGCTCTCCTCCGAGTGGGCCTACGGCACGCAGCCGTGGGTCTGGGGGGTCAGCCCGGCCCAGGCCGTAGACTCCCCGCAGTCGTCGACACCCGTGCGCGGCGCCACCACCTTCTCCGGCTGGGCCTTCGACGGCGAGAGCGGCGCCACCCTCACCACCGCCTCCTTCGCATTCACCATCGACGACCAGCCCACGACCCTCGCGGGCTTCACCTACGGCGGCCTGCGTCCGGATGTCTGCTCGACCACCGGGGTGAACAAGGGTGTCAACTGCCCGGTGGGCTGGAGCGGCACCTTCAACCCGTCGGGCTTTACCGTCGGCCTCCACACCCTCAAGGTTCAGGTGACGAGCGCCAACGGCCAGAGCATCTCGACCTTCAAGCGTTCCTTTACCTATCAGCCCTGATCCACCTCTGCTAAACCTCCGCGCGGCCTGGGAGGTCTATCGCAGTCGGGACCCTCCTGCCCGAGGGTCCCGATGAACAGGAGGTCCATCATGAAGGGATCCGCGGTCGTGCTCTGGAGTCTGGTCTTTGCGGTCACGCTTTCGTCGTCTGGCAGCGCGCAGCAGACCTGCCCGTTCACTACGGGGGGAATTGTTCTCGTGACCGATCCCGTACAGGTGGGCAATATCGCCCGTGATGGCGTCCCGGACACTTGTACAACAACCGGTCCCTGCATCGTGCAGGGGACTCAGCCTGTCAACTATAACGCTTACACCCTGGTCAACAACAACACCGCCAATCCGACGTGCGTAACGGCGACGCTCATCGCGAATTGTGGCGTGCCAGGCATTGTGGAAATGTACCTGGCGGCCTACTCGCCGACGTTCAACCCCACGAGCATCTGTCAGAACTACCTCGGCAGCTCGGGGGTGACGGCGCTGAACTCTCAGGTCAGTTTTTCATTCCGGGTGCCCGCGGGGGCGCAATTCCAGGTGGTCACCTCGCTGCCGTTCGGAAATCAGTGTGAGTACACGTTGACGGTAAACGGGTGCGGGCTCGGCGACCCGCAGCCGCCGGCGGCGATCCCAGCCCTCTCCCCCACGGGGCTCGCAGCGCTCCTCTTCGGGCTGGCCGCGCTCGGCTGTTGGCGGTTGCGGCGCGGGTAGGGTTCACCCGCAGGTGATCGAAAGCTCCGCCACACTCTTCCTGCCGCGGAGCGGGACCCGCCGCGGGAGGCGTTCGACCCGGGATGGGCGTCACCGCGTTCGAAGTCTGCGAGGCGGGACCCAACTCGGGCGTCACCGGGACCTCGGGGCGGGTCTCCCGACCCGCGGATTGTCCCGCCCGACCCACGGAGCGAGAGGCGGGACCCGCGGGTCGCACGACCGGACCCAAGGGGCGGATCACGTGACCCGCGGGTCGCGTCTCAGAAACCTTGGGTCCCGTCGCTCGCCCCACGGGTCGGAGAACGCGCGAGCGCTCCCCCGTGACGCACGACGGCTCGCCCCTGACCCGCAAATTCAAGCGGGTGAGGCGCGCGCCGGAGCCCCGGGCGCGGGAGTCCTGGCAGATGGCGCCCGCCGGGATCGCGATCGCCCGAGCCTGTCCCGCGAATCACGCCGCCTTCAACTTGAAGTCGACGTGCACGTCATCGAAAGGAAACACGATCCGGCCATCCTCCGTATGCGAGAGGATGCCGACTTTCAGCAAGGCGTGGACATCGCCGTGCACCGACTTCACGTCGCGTGCCACGCGCCGGGCAGCTTCGCGGCTCGTCACCGGCCCAGCGCCGGCTAGAGCCTGCAGCAATTCCCACCGCTTGCCGGTGAGCACCTTGAAGAGCAGGGCCGGAGACTCGAAGCTGATGCGCGGTGAAGACGCCTCGCCAGTATTCCAAGCCTGCACGAAATCGGTGAGAGTATCCGCCAGCGGGCGTACGTCAAGCGTCACGGTTCTCATGGCGCCACCTCGTTACATCGTGAAAGAAATCGGCCACCAGCCGTTCGACTGTCGAAAAAGCATAGGCCACTTCCTTAGAGCCAATATGCTTGTGATCTCCCTTGCCTGCTTCATTGTCGTAGCGTAGTACGCATTCGTCATCCACCACGAATGCCAGGCGGTACTTATAGCTGTGCATGCTGCCAGGCACCTGTTGTGGAACCTCCCAGACGACGAGCTCGGCAAAAGCATGCTCGAACAGCGCGACGCGACGATTGAACAGTTCGCGCGCCCGCATGTTGGGGAGAATACCAACGTTCAAGCCTGAGATCAAGAATTCCCAGGCGGCTACTTCCCCGCCAGGAACGCCCGTAACACATGCCGGGCCACCTCGGGGTTTTCCCGCAGCCGGCGCATGGAGTAGGGATACCAGTCCCGGCCGAAGGGGACGTAGACACGCAGGCGGTGGCCGGCGGCCAGGAGGATGCGGCGCAGCTCTTCGTCCACTCCCAGGAGCATCTGGAACTCATACCGGTCACGCGGCACACCGTGCTTGTCGAGGAGGGCCGAGGCGGCGCAGGCCAGGTATTCGTCGTGGGTGGCGATGCCCACGTAGACGCCGCGCATCAGGAGCTTCTCCAGGGCGCTGAGGTAGTTGGCCCGCACTGTCTCATAACCCTTCCAGGCCACCTGGCGGGGCTCGATGTAGATCCCCTTGCAGATGCGGACGGACGGATTCTCCTCCGGCAGCTCGTCGATGTCTTTCAGGGTGCGCCGCATGTAGGCCTGGAGCACGCAGCCGAGGTTGCCGTAGCGCGCGTGCAGCTCGCGGTAGATGCGCAGGGTGGCATCGGTCGTGGTTTTGTCCTCCATGTCGATGCGGATGGAGTTGCCGTAGCCCTTCGCCGCTTCGGCGAGGCGACCGATGTTGTCACGACAGAAACCTTCGTCGATCTTGAGCCCCAGGAGGGTGGGCTTGACGGAGACGTTGGCGTCCAGCCCTTCGCGGTGGATCACCTCGAAGGCCCGCAGGTTCTCTTCCGTGGCTGCGAGGGCCTTCTCCCGCTCGTGGACCTCCTCGCCCAGCACGTCCACGGTCGCCATGGCCCCCTCCTCATTGAGCTTGCGGATGACGCGCACGGCGTCTTCGAGGGTCTCGCCCGCCACGTAGCGCGAGGCCACGCGGCGGACGATGGGCTTGGGCACCAGGGGCAGGGTGGTGACCAGCAGGCGGTTGAACGTGCTCATCTCGCCAGAGCTTTTCGGGAGCCGGGATCTCGTAGCTCAGGCGACGGACTGGTTGACCGCGACCGCGGGCTCCGCGGTCACCGGCGTGGGATCGTCCACCATCCAGCGCACGGACTTCGAGCACGGGCAGGCGCCGGCCACGCGGCGCAGGGTCGGCATCTTGCCGGCGGCCTGCTCGGCGGTCATCTTCCCCTCCTGCACCTCGGTCAGCGCCTGGACGTACTCCTTGTAGTCGCGGCTGGCGCGGTAGGCCTCGGGCAGGGTGCGGACGAGATGCTTCAGGTATTCCGGCACGGTGGCGAAGGTCTCGCCCTGCTCGCCCACCATGCGGAAGGCGGGGACGCCGCGGCGGCGGAAGAAGTCCATGGGCGGGATGTAGAGGAGGTCCTCGCGATGGATCCCCTCGACCGTCTCGCCGGCCAGGATGCGGTCGAGCGCGGCCTCGGAGCCGGCGTGGGTGAGGTCCACGATGCGGGCGCGCAGGTAGCGCAGGTTCAAGTCGCGCACCAGCTTCGTCACCTCTTCGTAATACTGGCGCTGGGCCTCGGAGTTCTTCATCGGCTTCAAGCCCAGGCGCACGTTGGTGCCGCCGCCGCGCTCGTCGCCGAACATCTCGAGGCCGCGGGGCAGCCACTTGTTGATCGCCTTCTGCAGCACCTCCATGGTGACGAAGGTCTCGCCGCGGGCGGCGGCCATCACCCAGCGCCGCATGGGCACGACGCCGGCGGCCAAGTGGAAGGCCTCCTCGCGCAGCATCTGCGGCATGCTCTCGGCCATGGGCTGGTAGGCGGAGATCTTCTGCATGGCGAGCTGGTACTTGCCCACCCGGTCGATCAGGGCGCAGAAGACGACGTTGTCCACGAACGAGTCGAAGTCGATGTTGAAGGCGCCCAGCACGTGGGAGCCGGTGTTCATCGACAGGATGTCCTCGAAGATCTCGGCGGAGGACTCCTTGGAGACCGAGCTCCAGTCGTCCTCGACCAGCAGGTGGAGCATCTGGTAGCCGTGGCGCAGCTCCTCGGCCATCATGCGGAGGATCCAGAACTGCTCCTCCTCCTCTTGGGCGCGGGCGAGGGTGAGGCGGTGCTGCTGGATGGAGCCGAACTCGGTCGAAGCCTGGGCGCGGATGGCGCCGAAGAGGTGGTGGGCCTGCTCGGGCAGCATGTCCGAGGGCTTCTGAGCTTTGGGCTTGCCCTTCAAGTCGCCGCACTCGATCTCCGTGCACATGCCCAGCTCGCGGAAGGCGCAGAGCTGGAACTCGGGATCGTTGGGGAAGTGCTTGTCCCAGTTCTCGAGCAGGAAGTCGTAGTCGGGGAGGAACACGTCCTTCCACCGCAGGACCGCCTCGTGATACGCCTTGGGCAGCGTGCTGGTTCTTACGCTCATCCTCATTCCCTCTTTCTCTCTACAGACGCTTGGCGAACGGCCGCAGGCCCGAGGGCTCGAAGCCCAGCGAGGCGAAGAAGCTGCGGATGTCGTCCCGCCCCTCGTCCACCAGGGTGCGGACGCTGTGAGCGCCCTGCGCCCGGAAGTGCTCCAGGATAGCCTCCGCCATGTGCCGGCCGAGGGCCTTGCCCTGCTGCCGGGGATCGACCCCCAGCACCTCGATCCAGCCCGTGGGCTCCTCCAGCCCGAACTCGCCCGAGCGGACCTCGCCGAGCATGAAGCCGGCGACCTTGCCGTCCACCTCGGCCACGACGGAGGATTCGGGGGCCCTCCGCAGGTAATAACTGATCCGGCGCTCCCAAACTTCCGGCCGGTAGCGGCCGCTGATCGCCTCGTCGATGGCCACGATGTCGGAGATGTCCAGCTCGTCGAGCGGACGGATACGGATGCCGGCGGCAGTCTCGGTCATAGCAGTCGGTTCTGGCCTGGGAGAGGAAGGACGCGCCTTGTGCGCTCCGTCACAAGCAGGGATTGTAATCGGTTCGCGGGGGGAGAGGGAAGAGGGAGGCGCCCCTTCGGGGCGGACCCTCACTCCCCCTACCCCCTCTCTCCCAGCCTCCCCCCCGTCCGCCGGGAGAGAGGGGGCTTGAAGAAAGATCTGTGTTTCTTGCTTCTTCTTCGGACAAACTTCTCCCTCTTCTCCCGGCGGACGGGGGGGAGGCTGGGAGAAGAGGGCCGGGGTGATGAGGGCTCGGGCGACGAAATCGCCTATTCTCTGCTCTTCGTGACCGACCCCGCCCTCCCCTCGCCCCCCTCGCCCGATGCTCCCGCCCCGGCGCCGGCCGCGCGCGTCCATCTCACGCTGCTCTTCGTCCAGCTCTCGTTCGGCGGGTTCCACGTGGTGGCCAAGGCGCTCCTGGGCCATCTGGAGCCGCTGGCGCTGGCGGCGATCCGGGTGGGAGTCGGGACACCCATCCTGCTGGCGCTCGCCTGGCGCCGGGACCGCGTGCTCCCCGGCCGGCGGGACCTGCCCATGCTCGCCCTGCTCGGCGGCCTGGGAGTCTTCGCCAACCAGTTGCTGTTCATCACCGGCCTCAAGCACTCGACGGCCACCAACGCCGCCATCCTCATGCTCTCGGTGCCCGTGTTCGCCGCCGGGGCGGCCGCGGTGCTCGGCATAGAACGGGTGAGCGCCGGCCGGCTGACGGGCATAGGCCTGTCGATCGCCGGCGCCCTGGTGCTGGTCAATCCCCTGCGCTTCTCAACCGACCCCCAGGCCGGAACGGGCAACCTGATGATCCTCGCCAACGGCCTCTGCTACGCCCTGTTCCTGGTGCTCCAGCGGCCCATCCTGAACCGCCTGCCCTGGCGCACGGTGATCGCCTGGTCGTTCCTCTTCGGGGGTCTCGCGGTGCTGGCGGTGGCGACACCGGCTCTCGCGGCGCTCGATCCGGCGCGGATCTCCACCGCCACCTGGCTCGGCCTGCTCTACATCGTCGCCTTCCCCACGGTGTTCGCCTACGCCGCCAGCACCTGGGCCGTGCGCCGCTCCTCCCCCGCCCTGGTGGCCACCTACAACACCCTGCAGCCGCTGGTGGCCGCCGTCCTGGCCACGGCCTTCCTGGGCGAACACTTCGGCTGGGCCGAGGGGATCGGGTTCGCCCTCATCCTCGCCGGGCTGTGGCGGGTGACGGCGGGCTAGGCCTATGCCGGCTTCACGTGCTCGTGCGCGTGGTAGCTGCTGCGCACCAGAGGGCCCGCCTCGCAGTGGGCGAAGCCTAAGGAGAGGGCGAAGCCGCGGTAGGTGGCGAACTCGTCGGGATGCACCCAGCGGTCGACCGGCAGGTGCTTGGGGCTGGGCTGGAGGTACTGGCCCAGGGTGAGGATCTCCACCCCGGCGCTTCGTATATCGGTGAGGGTCGAGTAGATCTCCTCGGCGGTCTCGCCCAGGCCGAGCATGATGCCGGTCTTGATCCGGCCTTCATAGTCTCCGGCGTCGCGGCGGCGGGAGGCCTCGGCGAGGAGGGCCAGGCTGCGGTCGTAACGGCTGCCGGGCCGGGCGAGCCTGTAGAGGCGGGGGACGGTCTCCATGTTGTGGGAGAACACCTCCGGCCGGGCGCCGAGGACGACGTCGAGCGCGTCCGGCACGCCGCGGAAGTCGGGGGTCAGGACCTCGACCGCGGTCCCGGGGTTCTTCTCGTGGATGGCGGCGATGACCTGGGCGAAGTGGCGGGCGCCGCCGTCGGGGAGGTCGTCGCGGTCCACGGAGGTGATGACGGCATGACGCAGACCCATCACGGCCACGGCCTCGGCCACGTGCGCGGGCTCTTGCGCGTCGACGCCCGCCTGCGGCCGGCCCGAGGTCACGGCGCAGAAGCCGCAGCGGCGGGTGCAGACGTCGCCCAGGATCATGAAGGTGGCGGTGCCGTGCTCGCCCCAGCACTCATAGATGTTGGGGCAGCGGGCTTCCTGACAGACGGTATGGAGATTCAGCCGGTCCACCAGGCCGCGGACCCGGTGGTACGACGCGGGCGTCGCCAGCCGGATGCGGAGCCACTCGGGGCGCCCCTCCCGGCGACTGGAAGCCGGAGAAGCGCTCGATTGGCGGCCGATCTGGATTAGAGTCTCGCTCATAGGGCCGTAGTGTAACCGTAGAAGGGCGGAAGGGGGATGGCATGAAAGTCGCAAGAGGTGAGGTCCATCGGATCGGAGGCCTTCGATCCGGGAGCCAGCCGAGTCAGGCAGGTCTCCAAGAAATCTACGGGAGCCAATCATGAGTTGGAAACGGGCCCTGTTCGCTCTATGGCTAAGCTTTGCCTTCTTGATAAGCGGTAACGCCAACGCCGGAATCCTGAGCGGCAACTGTCGCGTCGGCAATCAGCCGGCAGCTACCCTCCTCATCCCCTACTTCGAGGTGGATCTCAACCATCCCGGAGGCGCCACCACTCTCATGTCGGTGAACAACGGCTCGTCGAAGCCGGCCATCGCCCGCGTGGTGCTGTGGACCGACTGGGGAGTGCCGACCCTGGCCTTCGACGTCTATCTGATGGGCTATGACGTGCAGACCCTCAACCTGCGCGACCTCTTCCAGGGCAACCTGCCCACCACCGTGCCGGACGCCAGCGTGGCCGGCTGCGGCAGCACGGGAGGGGAAGGTCCGGCGGCGACCTCCACGCCCCTGGATTTCTCCTATCTGCGGGCCGCCCACACCGGCGAGCCGGTCGCCAAGTCGACGACCAGCAAGTGCGCGGGCAGCCCCGGCACGGATCCGAACCTGGTCACCGGCTATGTCACCGTCGACGTGGTGAACCGCTGCTCGCCACGCGCCGTGGGCACCACGGCCAACACGCCGGCCGATCCCCACTACTTCGCGGCCAACGGCATGGGCCTCGCGAGCGACGCCAACGTGCTCTGGGGCGACTACTTCTACGTCAATTCGGACCAGAACCGGGCAAGCAGCCAGACCGCCGTGGCCGTGGTGGCCGATCCCGACTTCTTCAACCCCGGGGACTACACCTTCTACGGCCGCTATGTGAGCTTCGACTCGCGCGACGACCGCATCCCTCTCTCCAGCCTTTACTACACCCGCTATCTGGAGGGCGGCCCCTTCTCCGGCGGCACGGACGTGGTGGTCTGGCGCGACACCCGCCGCGCCGACGCCGACGTGCGCGACTGCGGCACCAGGCCTGACTGGGCGCCGCTCGGCGAGGAGCAGCTCGTGGTCTTCGACGAGGCGGAGAACCCGCGGGAGATCCCCCAGAGCCACGCCTTCCCGCTCGCCACCCAGAAGGTGCACGTGGGCAGCCAGAATTTGCCCGTCACCCAGCCCTTCGGCTTCCTGGCCATCGACCTCTGGCACTCCGACGGCACCCACGCCCAGGGGTGGGTCACCACGCTGATGACGGCCGAAGGCCGCTACGGCGCCGGCGCCGACGCCGTGCGCATGGACGACATGTGTAATTTTGGCAAAGCCAGCCGCGGCCGGCGGTAGTGAGCTCTACCCCACCTCCACCCGCGCCGTGGGCACCCACTGCGCCTCGAGGGTGAAGCTCGGCGCAACCTCGACCGCCGGGATGGCGGGGATGGGGTCGTCGAGCTGCCAGCGATAGCCGTGGCGGGCGTTGACGTGGTCGAGCTCGTCGGCCACGGCAACGGCGTTGGTGGGGCGGCGGGCAGGGTCGCGCTCCAGGAGGAGGACCACCAGCGTCTCCAGCTCCGGGGGGATCCTCGCCACCCGCTCGCCCGGCGGCTTCAAGGGGGCGAAGAGGGTGGACTGGATCATGTCCGACACCTGCAGGCCGGGGAACGGCTTGGCGCCTGTCAAGCTCTCGTAGAGGATCACGCCGAGGGCGAACAGGTCCCCGGCCCGGTTGTGGCCCGACCCCCGCAGGCTCTCGGGCGGCAGGTAGCCCGGCGTGCCGAAGACCAGGCCCTCGGCACGGCTGGCCGCGGCCACGAAGTCGGCGATGCCGAAGTCCGTCACCTTGATGGTGCCGTCGCGCCCCAGCAGCACGTTGGCCGGCTTGACGTCGCGATGCACGATGTCGCGGGCGTGGGCGGCGGCGAGGCCGCGGGCGATGGCCGCGCCCAGCGGTGCCACCTCCGCCGGGCGCAGCCGGCCGCGGCGCAACAGCAGGTGCTCGAGGCTCAACCCCTCCACGTACTCCAGGGCCATGAAGGCGCCGTCGGGCGCGTCCTCCACGTCGTAGACCGCCACCACGTTGGGATGGCTGAAGCGCGCCGCCGTCACCGCCTCGCGAACGAGCTGGGTGATGAGCTGCTGGCGTTTCTCGGGCAGCAGGTCCACCCCCAGACGCACCGTCTTCAACGCCACCGGCCGCTGCAGCTTGGGGTCCCAGCCGCGGAACACGGTGCCCATGCCGCCCGTGGCGATGAACTCCACCACCTGGTAGCGGCCGAGGAACACGTCGCTCAGGGCCTCGCGCTCGGAGATGCCGCGCCTGAGCGCGTCGAAGCTGCGGCGCAGGTCGTCGATCTCATTGCCGGTCGAAAGGGTGGGCGCGGCCCTGGCCAACTGGCGCTGCTCGCGGGCGAGCTGGCGGATGGGCCGCACCACCGCCACCCAGGCGCCGCCCGACAGCGCGGCGATGAGCAGCAGGGCCAGCCCCAGGGCCTGGAGTGAGCGCTGCCGCTGCTTGCCCGCCACCACCTCGGCCACCCGCGCCGGCTGGCGCGAGAGCACCACCCAGTCGGTCCCCGGCACCTGCGCATAGGCGCCCAGCACTTCGGCGCCCCGGCGATCGGGGAAACGGCCGGCGCCACGCAACTGGCCCGAGAGGGCGTTGGTGACCAGAGTCGGAGGAAAAGCGTCCAGAGACCGGTCGTTGCCGAGCAGCAGCCGGCCGTTGCGATCGGCCAGGGCCACCTCGGCCTCCTGCCGCAGCTCGTCGGGGTGCAGCACCTCGTCGAGCAGCGAGCCTTCGCAGATCAGGCGCACGGCGCCCGCGCCCTGGGGCAGGGGGGCCGCGACCCGCACCACCGGCGGCTTGACGCCGGGCAGGATGGAGACCGGCTGCGGCCAGGCCCCGGCGAGGCCCGCCTCGGCGCGGCGCCGCGAGCCTTCGTCCTTGAGCTGCACCCGCATCACCGTCTCGCCCCGGGAGTTGACCACGGCCACGGCCTCGATGCCCAGGGAGGACCACGCCTGGAGGCTCTGCACCAGCAGCTCCTGCGCCGCCGGCGAGCGGGGATCCGCCAGGGCCTGGCTCGCCGCCAGGCTACGGGCCAGGGTGAGCCGGGCGTCGAGGAAGGCGGCGACGCGGGAGGCGGCGGTCTCGGCCGCCAGCGAGTGGGTGTTGAGCACCTGCTCTAACAGGGCGTCGCGGTTGACGCCCGCCAGCCCGAAGTAGGAGAGGGCGAGCGGCAGCAACCCCACCGCCGCCAGGGCCAGGGCGACGCGGGTGAGCAGGGAGAGCCGCAGGCGCGGCAGCGTCAGCTTCAGGATCACGGGGGGACCGGAGGGAAACGATACCCGGTTCCCCGCTCGGTGACAACGTAGCGGGGGCGGGAAGGCTCCGGCTCGATCTTGCTGCGCAGGCGGTGGACGTGGACGCGCAGCGTGTCCTCGAACACCTCGTCCGAGGGCCACAGCCGGCGCAGCAGGAAGTCGGTGGCCACCACCCGACCGGCGCTCCTCATCAGCACGTAGAGGAGCTTGGTCTCGGTGGAGGTCAGGGGCACGGGGCGGCCGTCCACCAGGGCCCGCTGGTGCGGGAAGTCCACGGCGAGCCGGCCGTCCACCTGCACCACCGGCTGCAGGGTGTAGGCGAAGTCGCCCATGCGGCGGTAGACCCGCTCCACCCGCGCCACCATCTCACGGGAGTTGAACGGCTTGCGGATGTAGTCCTCGGCGAACGACTCGATGGCCCGCACCACGGTCTCCTCCTCGTCCACCGAGGTCAGCATGACGATGGGCAGGTCGCTCCACTCGTGGAGCTTGTTGGCGAGCGACAGGCCGTCCGCTCCCGGCAGAAGGATGTCCACCAGGGCCAGGTGCGGCAGCCCCTTGACGGTCACGGTCTTCAGGGCGTCCTCCGCCGAGGGGCAGGCCCAGACCTCGAAGCCGGCGGTCTCCAGCTCGCGCCGGATCAGCCGCAGCAGGTCGGGATCGTCTTCCACGGCCAGGACGCTGCGGCCGGACCGTTCATCGGGAACAGGGGACTTATCGATCAAGCTGTGTCTTCCTCAAGGCCGGCTCATAGTATCCTAGGGCGAGCCCGTCTGTAATGTGTCTCGTAATCTTCCTTCCCCACACTCCCGCTCGGGTCACCTCTCGATGAGCCTCATGGAACCATCCGCCCTGTCCCGCATTCTGTTCGTGGAGGACGATCCTGACATCCAGGTCGTCGCCACCCTGGCCCTGGAGTCTCTGGGCGGGTTCCGGGTGCTCGCCTGCGGCACGGGGACCGAGGCCCTCGCCCGGTTCGCGGAGTTCTCCCCCGACCTCGTCCTGCTCGACGTGATGATGCCGGGCATGGACGGCCCGTCCACGCTGGAGGCCCTGCGACGGCTGCCGCAGGGCGAGGCCACGCCGGTGGTCTTCATGACGGCGCGGGTGCAGGCCCACGAGGTGTCCCACTACAAGGCTCTGGGAGCGGTGGAGGTGATCTCCAAGCCCTTCGATCCCATGCGTCTCGCCGACACCGTGCGGGGAATCTGGTCCACCCTGCCATGAGCCCCGCCATGGACCTCGATACCACCGCCGAGGACCTGCGGCAGTACTTCGCCGGCCGCCTCCCCGAGCGTCTGGCCGAGCTCGCGACGGCCCGCGCCGCGGCTCGGGACGCGGGCTGGACGGCCGAGCCCCTGCGCCACTTCCACCGCCTCGCCCACTCCCTCGTGGGCTCGGGCGCCACCTTCGGCTTCCCCGAGGTCACCGAGCACGCCCGCGCCCTGGAGCGCCTGCTGCGCAAGGGGCTGGAGGCGGGGACGGAAGTGCAGGACGGGAGGGTGGAAGAGGTCCTGGCGCAGTTGCAGGCCATCGCAGACTCCAGCCCGCAGTCAGAGGCTTAAGGGCCGCGGCGGCCACGGCGTCGGCGTCCTCGCCGCCAGCACGGAGCGGATCGCCTCCAGCAGCTTGCGGTTCGAGGTCCGGGACTTGACGAGCACCGAGGTCACCCGGTCCGCCACCTCGCCGTCCACCTCGTGGGCCGAGAAGACGAGCACGGGGGTGGGCGGCGTCAGGCTGCCCAGCAGCGGCAAGAGGTCCATGCCCGAGCCGTCCGGCAGGGCGAGATCGAGGATCACCAGGTCGAAGCTCTCCCCGGACAGCCGGCGCCGGGCCTCCGCCAGGGTGAACGCCGGCTCCACCCGGGCGTCGCCGCCGACGATGGCGGCCACCACCCGCTGCAGGTCGCGATCGTCCTCCACGTGGAGGATGCGCAACTCTTCACCGTGGGCGCTACGCACCGCCCGCCGCACCGCCGAGACGAGCAGCCCTTCGTCGATGGGCTTGGCGAGCCAGTCCACCACCCCTACGGCTCCGCCATCGAGCTCCGTCTTCCCCTCCCCCGCCCGCACCGACACCACGACGATGGGCAGCCGGCTGGTGGCATCGCCCGTGCGCAGCTCGCGGATGAGGGAGATCCCGTCCTGGTCGGGCAGCATGAGGTCGAGGGTCATGGCGGCATAGTGCCGCTGGCGCAGCATCTGCTTGGCCGTGGCGGCGTTGGCCGCCACGTCGGGCCGGAACCCCTCCCGCTCCAGCATCAGGGCGAGCAGATGGGCCACGTCGACGTCGTCCTCGCAGACCAGGATCCGCGCTCCATCGCCGGCCGCGGGCTCGCGGTCGGAGCCCCCCCACTCCGGCAGGTCGAAGAAGAAGGTCGTGGCCACCCCTGGCTCGCTCTCGAATCCGATCTGCCCGCCATGGCGCTCGACGATGGCTTTGGAGATGCTGAGGCCCAGCCCCGTCCCCCCCTTCTTGCGGGTGGAGGAGGTGTCCGCCTGGGCGAAGCGCTCGAAGATGCGGGCCTGGAACTCGGGCGCGATCCCCCGGCCGCGATCCGTCACCGCGATGCGCACCCGCCCGTCGCTCTGCCGCGTGGCCGCGACCTCCACCACCCCGCCCCGCGGCGAGTACTTGCAGGCGTTGGACAGCAGGTTGGCGACCACCTGCTGGAGGCGGTCGGCGTCGGCCCACACCTGCACGTCCGAGACCCCGGCCACGATCCGCAGCTCCGCCTCGTAGGCCTCGGCATAGGACCGGTTGCTCTCCACCGCCAGCTCGAGCACCGCCATCACGTCCTGGGGGGAGAAGCGGAAGCCCATCTTGCCCGACTCGATCTTCTCGATGTCGAGGATGTCGTTGATCAGGCGCCCCAGGCGATCGCTATTTTTGGCGGCGATGTCGAGCAGGGCGCGGGCCTTCTCCGGCAGCTCCCCGGCCACGCCGCCGGCGAGCAGGCCGAGAGCGCCGCGGATGGAGGTCAGGGGCGTGCGCAGCTCATGGCTGACCACCGAGACGAAGTCGTTCTTCATCCGCTCGATCTGCTTCTGGTCCTCGATGTCGCGGGCCACGGCGTAGATCAGCCCCAGCTCCGGCGCCGAGCTGGCGCGCCAGGAGAGCCAGCGGTAGGAGCCGTCCTGGGTCCGGTAGCGGTTCTCGAAGTCCACCACCTCGACCCCCAGGCGCAGGCGCTGGTTCTCCGCCTCGGTGCTCGCCAGGTCGTCGGGATGGAGGAGCTCGATGAACGGGCGGCTTTTCAGCTCCTCCAGCGAGAAGCCCAGGGTCCGCTCCCAGGACTGGTTGAGCTGCTTGAAGTAGCCGTCGAAGCCGCCGATGCAGAGCATCTCCACCGACATGTCGAAGAACCGGTCCCGCTCCTGCTCGGCCCGCGTGCGCTCGTCGATCTCGGCCTTGAGCGCGAGGTTGGCGCGGGAGAGCTCCGCCGCGTGGCGCTTCAAGACCTCCTCCTCCCGCAGCCGCTCGGTGACGTCCAGCGCATGGCCGACCACGTAGGGCTCGGCCCCCTCATTCGACACGAGGTGGTTGCGGTACATCCAGGCCCGCTCTTCCCCATCCCGGGTGACCACCCGCATCAGCCCTTCGAGCGGCTTGCCGGCGCGGACCCGCTCCAGGTATTTGTCGAAAGCGTCCCGGGTGGAGGGGGAGAGGATCTCGCGCAGGTTCTGGCCCTCCAGCTCCTCGGGCGCGCAACCCAAAGCCTGGGCCGCCGCCGGATTGACCATCCGCACGACCCCCTCGCGGTCATGGATGCAGATGAGGCCGAAGCTGTTCGCCACCAGATCTTGGTAGAGCCGCTCGCGCCGGCGCAGCTTCCGCCTCGTCCGCCGGTGGAGGGCGCGCGCCAGCAGCGCTGAAAGCGCCACTGACAGCGCCATGATGGCCAGCATGAGGAGGCCCGTCTCAAGCGGGGTCATCGTTCCACTCGTTGGTCTGCACCACGGGGAGCTGGAGCGCCCGCTCGCGGTCGAGGTCGAGAGAGCCGACGTGCAGGGCCAGGGGGGCCTGCACCCACTTGTAGATCGAGCGGGTAAAGAGCGTCGCGAAGCGCCGGGCCCAGGCCGTGAGCCGCCCGGCCTCGACTTCGGGGAAGAGCGAGCGCAGGGCGTGGGCGACCTCGTCCGGCGCCAGCTTCTCGCCGGCATAGAGGTAGAGGCAGGCGTCGAGCACCGGGAACGGCATCAGCTCGTTCTCCGCTGTCTGCGCGGCGGCCAGCTCCGGTCCCGGCTCGGTGGCCAGGGTCTGGCGTACTCCTTCGAGACCGAAACGATCGCCGAAGCGCTCGACGAACCGCTCGAGCAGGGCCACCACCACCGTCTTCGGCACGTTGGCGATCACCGACAGCGCCCCTTCGAGATCGCCGCCGATCGTGGTGTAGCCGACGGCCTTCTCGCTCATGTCGCCGGTCTGGAGGAACAGGGCGCCCGAGCTGTTGGCCCAGTTCCACATCCGCCCGGCCCGCAGCCGCGCCTGCACGTTCTGGCGCGTGAGCTCCGTAGGCTCGCCGCCGCTCAGCATCTGGCGCGTGGCCTCCACCTCGCGGTCGAACGCCTCCTCGATGGGCACCACCGTGAGGGGGACGGCGAGCTCGCGGCACAGGGTGTGGGCCGCGTCGCGCGTCTCCTCCCCCGAGTAGCGGGTGGGCATGTAGAAGGCCTCGACCGGCACCGGGGAGGAGGGGTCGTCCTCGGCGAGGAGCAGGGCGGCCCGCCAGGCGAGGAGCAGGGTGAGCATCGAGTCCCGGCCGCCCGAGAGGGCGACGCCGAGGCGCTTGAAGGCGCCGGACTTGCGGAAGTAGTCCTTCACCCCCAGGGCCAGCGCCTCGATGAGGTCGTCCAGCACCTCCTCTCGCGCCGTGCGGGAGGGTCTGACGGAGGCGGGCAGGAAGAGGTTCTGCCAGGCCGGCGCGGGATAGAGCAGGCCGGCGCGGTCGGCCGTGGGCGCATCGCTGCGCAGCACGGGCACGGCGACCTCCTCGCGCTGGAACATCTCCCAGTCGGCGCGCCACGTCGTGGTCTCACGCCGCGCCAGCAGCGTGCGGTCGAGGTCGACCACGCAGGCCTCCCACCCCTCGCGGAACCGGGGCGCCTCCAGCAGGAGCCGGCCGTTCTGGAACACGAAGCCGCCGCCGTCGAAGATCAGGCCGTCCTGGGCGCCGACGGCGTTGGCATAGGCGAGCGTCACCTGGTTGTCCGCCGAGCGGGTGGCGAGCATCTCCCGGCGGGTCGCCACTACGCCCACGCGGAACGGCGACGACGAGACGTTGAAGACCAGCTCCGCGCCCGAGTAGCAGCGCCGGCGCATGGGGCCGTCCGGGGACCAGACGTCTTCGCACACCTCGACGGCGAGGAGGCCGAAGTCGAAGGCGAAGAGGTAGTCGCCGAGCGGCACGCCGCCGGTCTCCAGGGCGAGACCCGGGGCGCCGCGGGAGAACGTCCGCGCCTCGTAGAAGACGTTGTAGGTGGGGAGCTTCTCCTTGGGCACGAAGCCGAGGAGAGCGCCACCGTGCACCACCGCCGCGCAGTTGAAGATCTGCCCGCCCATGGCCGCGGCCGTGCCCACCACGAACACGGTGGGCAGGCCGGCCGTCTCGGCCGCGAAGCGCTCCAACTCCGTCCGCTGGGCAGCGACGAAAGCCCGCCACTGAATGAGGTCCTCCGGCGGATAGCCGCCCACCACCTGCTCCGAGAAGCAGCCGACCGTCACCCCTTGAGCCGCCATGTCCCGCGCCTGCGCCAGGACGCGATCCACGTTCGACCGCACCGCACCGACGGTGGGATCGACGCTCCCGATCCCGATCTTGACCAGTCTCATTCGCTCTTCACTCCCCCTGTGGGCTCGCGTCAATCCTGACGGATTGGGGGGATGGTGGCAAGGCGGGGGGAGGCGGGGGTGGTTGACATGAGCTTCGAGAAACTCTGGTATCCTCTCCCGAGATTTTACCGCTTGACACAGAACCTGAGACCGAAGGTACTTGACAGGGGGTTAAGTCCAAACTTAACATGAGACTGCTACGGCTGGCGCGGGCGCGTTGGGAAGTGTTGGCTGTTTGCGAGGATGACGGGCGGTGTCCGGTCCTCGATCTGCTCCAGAAGGGATACCGCGAAGGGTCCAAGGAGGCGCGCGACAAGATGCTCTCTCTGCTGATCGCCAGCGTCCCCTACGAGGGGCCTCAGGTCGACAACCCCACGGTATGCAAACCGCTGAAGCCTCTCGCGGACGGCCTCTTCGAGTTCCGCAAGCAACCGCGCAGGGGTGCGAAACCCAGGGTCGTCTGGTTCTTCGACGGCGATCGTTGCGTGGTCTGCACCGTGGGCTTCTTCAAACGGGATCAGACACCGGAGAGAGAGCTGGAACGGGCGCGGGAGATGAAAGCGGCCTATTTTGAATCCAAGGCAAACCGGCGTCTCGCCATCGTCAATCTGGACGTCTGAGAGGTGATTCATGAGCACTGAGCACTACTCGGCAATGATCGCTGACGCCAAGGGATCGGTGGACTACTGGCTGGACATCGCCCAAACCGACTTCGCGCGCGAGTTGCACCGCCGGATGAAGGACATGGGCGTCAGTCCCTCGGAGCTGGCGCGGCGTATGGGGACCTCTAAAGCTTACGTCAGCCAATTGCTGGATGGCGGCAACTTCACGCTCCTGACGATGGTGAAGATCGCCATGGCCCTGGGCTCCGTGGTCCACGTCCACCTCGAGAGCCACGAAGAGCGCGCTTCCCGGGCTGCCCTGGAGGCAGACTCCAAGGTCGTGGTCGATCTGCCTCAGAGGAACGCCCGTCCTTCGATGACCGATGAGCGAGCCGGTCGGAAGGTCGCCGGAGGGAGATAAGCCCTTCACACCCTCCGCGCATACGTCACCGAAGCCAGCGGCTTCAGCTCGCTGCCTTGGATCAGGAATTGATCGACCCGCATCTCGTCCGGACCGAGTTGGGTGAGGGTCATCTGCCGCTGCTGGACCTGCGCGTCGATGACGACCTCCGCCTCGAAGTGCCACTGGTTGTTGCCGCCGACCAGGGGGATCTGGTGGGCCACCATCCGCTGCTCGGTCCCCTCCTGCTCGATGAGGCTGTGCGCGAGGAGCTTCTGGTGCACGGCATCCCAGTTGAAGGCGCCCCGACCGTTGCCGGTTTCCTGGCCGCCCGAGCGGATCACCACCACGGTGAGGATCGACTGGTTGCCGGGACCCCAGGTGCAGGTCTCCTCGACGACGCTCGTGCTTCCGGGTGTCGGCACGCTCACCCAGGTACCCCCCACCAGGAAGGCGATCTGATCGATCCCCTCACCGGGTACCGGGGGGGCTGCTGCCGGGGGTGGGAGTGTGACGGTCGCGGTCGTCCAGGCTCCGATCATGGGTCTCGTCTCCTTTCGTGGGTGGCAGTCCCGGAGGGGACGCCAGGGACCGGGCCAGAAGGGTGGCCCGGGCCTCGGGATAGGCATTGATGGGCTGGCGCAGGCTCTCGGCCGCGGCCAGCCGCTCCAGGGCTCCCCACAGCCCGCCGGCCAGGTTGGGGGCCTCGAACAGGCCGCGCCGCCGCCCCTCCTCCTCGACCTCCCCGGGCGCGCATCCCCAGAAGCCCGCGGCGAGGCGCCGCAGGTCGGTCCGGGCCACGCGCGAGCCCTCGGCCCAGCGCTCGAAGCAGGCGTGGATCTCGGCGGCCCGGGCCGCGGCCGAGAGGGCCGGGGCCAGCGCCGGAGTGAAGGAGAACGCCCGCGCCAGCCACCAGCCCGGCGTCAGGTCGGGGTGGCCGGTGAGCGCCAGGAGGTCCTCCTCAATATCGCCAATATCGCCGGCCGGGCCCGCGGGATCGACGCCGAACCGGCGTCCCAGGTCCTCCAGAGCGCCGCCGCGACCGCCGAGCCGGCGGCAGGCCTCCCGGGCTAAGGCCACGATCCGAGCTTCTTCCGCGTACTCGGGCTCGGGGAACAGCAGCTCCCCGGCGGCACGGCGGTGGAGCCGCTCCATGGCCGTGATGAGCCGCCGCACCCGCTCCGGGGGCGGCTCGATCCCCGCCCGCAGGGCCGCTGACGCGAGCAGCGACCGCACCCGGACGTCGCGGACGAAGCCCGCCACCCCGGGATGGAGCACCTGGGTAATCCGCCAGGCGCCGTAGACGGGCAAGTAGATCTCCTTGTAGAAGACGAGGAAACCGCCGCTCTCCCGCCGCTTCACGGCCGGCGCCTCCCCGGGAGCGAGCGCCAGCTCGATCGCCTGCCGGGCGTCCTCCCGCTTGACGCTGTGCGCGGCCAGCCGGCGCATCAGGGTCTCCGCGGCCTCCTCCCCCAACTCGCGCCGGGCGAGATCCGAGATCACGTCCGCATGGCGGACCGAGAAGGGGAGCGCCTTGACGCGGGCCACGAGCGCCGCGGCGGCCTCCCGGTCGCAGGCCAGAGACTCCAAGGCGTGGCGCAGCTCCACGAGGGCGACCGTGAGCCCCCGGTAGCCCATCTCGGCCGAGGCGTGGAGGATGGCCACCTCGTCGTCGCCGTCGAGGGCGCCCGAACGGTAGGCCTCGAACACCGTCCCCACTCCGATCATGCCCAGGGGCGCCAGCTCCGCGGCTCGCAGCGCCCCGAGGCTCGCGGCGCCGAAGACGCGCACTCCGGAGTCCAGGGCATAAAGCAGCTCCTTGTGGGTGACGGCCGGCACGGAGTAGTAGTAGCCGTCGATGAGCACCAGGGCCGCGGGCCGGATCACCAGAGCGTCGAGCACGTCGCCGCGCCGGGCCGGCGGACGCAGGTCGCAGGCGGCGAGGAGAGCGCGCCAGTCCGCGTCCGGATGGCGGGGCAGGGTCGGTCCGGCGAAGACGATGACCCGCCCGTCGGTCATTTCAGCCATGGGGAATCTCCCGCAGGCCGGGCACGAAGGAGAAGGCCACCGGCACGTCCAGCTCCGGGCGCGTGAGGTCCACGTAGAAGGCCGGGAGGCTCAGGGCGGCGAGGCGTTCCACCACCGCCGCGAGGTCGCCCGCCACGCTGGCGCCGGAGAGATCGGGCAGAGCCTCGAAGGCACGCTCCCCCTCGGGCTCGGCAAAGGAGTCGAAGACCTGGTGGGCCGCGGGCGCTTGCGTCAGGGTCGGCAGGTCGTCCCGCGCTCCCGAGATGTAGGTGAGGCGCGACTGGATGGCCTCGGTCAAGGCGCGGGAGAGGGCCACGGCAGGATCGGGATGGCACCCCGAGCCGCGCCAGACGTGGGGGAAGTCCGGCCCGGCGAGGTCCGCTACCGCGACTGGCACGCCGGCCTCCCAGGTGAAATCCCACAGGGCGAGCTTCATGCCGGCGCCGCGGATGCGCGCCACCACGTCCCGCAGCCAGGGATCGTCGATCGAATCCGGCTTCAGGGCGACCCGGCGATCCGGCTCCTCGCGGGCGAGGAACAGAGCGTGGCGCTCGATCAGCTCGCAGAGGCCGTGCAGCAGGGCCTCCTCCAGGCAGTTGCCCGAGGCCAGGCCGTTGGAGGTCAGCTCGAAGAGACGGGGTTCCAGCTCCAGGCGCATGCGGAAGTCGAGCTCCAGCATGATCCGCGGCAGCCAGCCGTGCCGGTCGCCGGCACAGGAGACGGCGCGCACCCAGGCGAGCGGCAGTGCGCGGGGCACCCGGATGCCGCTCGCCCAGCGCAGGTCGGAGAGGAGGATGGCGTTGGCGCCCCGCATCTCCCCCACGGTGACGGTGACCTGCGGCAGGGAGCCCAGGTCCTCGGCGTGCCAGAGCTCCAGGGCCTCCATCACGGCGCTCACCCGCGCGGCGTGCTCCGTGGCCCCCTTGCCCTGCGACACGGCGAGGTTGCGGCTGGCCGGCCGCACGGCCTGGTAGACGGGCACGCCCACGACGTCGAGGGCCGTCACGTCGGCCACCCGCGTGATGCCGGCCGCGGGCAGCAGGGGCCGCAGCCGCTCCCAGGTCTCCTCCGGGGGCCGCACCCGGTGGGTGCCCTGCCGGAAGCGCTTGACCGTCTGCGGGGTCTGCGGGGTCTGCGCCGTCTGCGGGGCCGGGGTCACCGGCCTTCGCCGAACGCCTCGGCCACGCCGCCCTTGGTGGCCACGGCGATGCGCCAGCCGACCTTGTGGACCTTGAAGAGGATGCACGAGTGGTTGCCCACCGTGGTCTTGCTGTTCTGGTACTCCTCCTCCACCTGGTAGGTCACCACGGCGCGGGTGTCGCCGATGTACATGATGCGGAAATCGTGGAGCTCCAGGTGGCGCGGCGAGAACGGCGGAAAGGCGGCCAGGGCGTCGGCCAGCGCCTGGGTCTCCAGCCAGCGCCGGACCGCGTGCTCGTGGACCACCCCCACCCAGGAGAGGCCCACGCCCATGTGGGGATCGGTGGCATAGTTGCGCCACTGGTCGGGATAGATCGAGGGATCGAGGGACTCGTAGCCGTGGACCAGGTCGCGGATGGCTTCGTCGTCCGAGGAGTCGACGGGCGGCGGCGCGGCCGGCACTTTGACGTCCACGGTGCGGGAGAAGACCGCCACGGCCATGCCGATGGTGACCGTCTCGTCGGGACCGGAGACCACGGGCTCCAGACGCAGGTCGAGCTCGCCGGCCTGCTGGTTGAAAGCCTGCTGCAGCGGGGAATCGGGGGCGGGCAACGAGTCTTCACCGGAGTGGGACATGGGGGCTCTCCTCCCTGGATGGACTGGATTGACAAGGGATCGCAGATACCGCCGTGCTGCCCGGGAAAACTACCATCAAGCCTGCCGATCCGTCCAGAAACGTTGCGGCCTCGCTCCCCCGCCGGTAAGATCTCGCTCTCGTGTCTTCCCCCATGATTGGGACCACCCTCAATCACTACGAAATTCTGCGCGAGCTGGGCAGCGGCGCCATGGGCACCGTCTACCTGGCTCAGGACCTGAAGCTCGACCGCAAGGTGGCGCTCAAGCTCCTCCCCCCGGAGCTGGTGGCCGACGACCTGCGCCGCCGGCGCTTCAACCGGGAGTCGCGGGCCTTGGCCGCGCTCAACCACCCCAACATCGTTACCATCCACTCGGTCGAGGAAGCGGATGGCCAGCCCTTCATCGTCATGGAGTGGGTCGAGGGCCGCACCCTCCTGGAGCTCATTCCGCCCCGCGGTCTCACGGTCGATCGTGCGCTGGAGCTGGCCATCCCCATGGCCGCCGGCGTGGCCCAGGCCCACGCCGCGGGCATCGTGCACCGCGACCTCAAGCCTTCCAACGTCATGGTGCGCGACGACGGCGTGGTCAAGGTGCTGGACTTCGGGATCTCGAAGACCGAGCCGGAGACGGTGGCCGACGGCGCCGCCCCCTGGGCCGACCTGACGGCCGAAGGGCGGGTGATGGGCACGCTCCCCTACATGTCGCCCCAGCAGATCCTGGGGATGCCGGTCGATGCGCGCTCGGACGTCTTCTCCCTCGGGGTGATCCTCTACGAGATGCTCGCCGGGGTGCGCCCCTTCCATGGCGAAGGCAACGCCACCCTGGCCGCCGCCATCCTGCAACACCAGCCGCCGGCCCTGGAGCGGCTCGCCGCCGTGCCGCCGGACGTGGACCGGGTGGTGCAGCGCTGCCTGGAAAAGGAGCCTACCCGCCGTTACGCCTCGGCCCGGGAGCTGCGGGACGAGCTGGCGGATGTCCAGCGCCGGCGCCTCTCCGGCGGCGTGGCCCTCCCCATCGTCCCGGAGCTGCCATCACCCCCGACCACGATGATGCTGCCCGCGGTCCCGGCCACCCTGCCGGCGGCCTCCCCTCCCCGCCGGACCCTGCGTCTCACGGTGGTCTTAGCCGGGGTCGCCCTCCTGGCCTTGCTGGGTGCGGCGGCCCTGTGGCGCCGCCTCTCCCCGGCTCCGGCGTCTGCGCCAGGCTCCGAGGCCACGCAGCCGGCGGGGGTCGCCATCGCCGTGCTCCCCCTGCGCAACCTCTCGGGCGACGCGGCCCAGGACTACTTCTCCGACGGCACCACCGAGGCGGTGATCGCCAACCTGGCGCGCATCGGCGGCCTGCGGGTGACCTCCCGCGACTCGGTGATGCGCTACCGGGCCACGCAGAAGCCCCTGGCCGAGATCGCCCGCGAGCTGGGAGTGGCTTGGGTGGTGGAGGGCTCGGTGCAGCGCTCGGGCGAGCAGGTGACGATGGTGATGCAGCTCGTGGAGCCGGCCACCGGCACCGTGCGCTGGGGCGACACCTTCCAGGGCTCTTTGACCGACATCTTCTTCTTCCAGCGGCAGGCCGCCGAGTCCGTGGCCCGCCAGACCCGGGGCGGCCTCAGCCCGACCGACCGCTCGCGGCTGGCCAAGGTGCAGGAGGTGGACGGCGCCGTGTACGAGAGCTATCTGAAAGCGCGGTACCTCATCAACAAGCGGACCTCCGAGTCGCTGCAGCAGGCGCTCCAGGAGCTCGACCATGCCCTCGTCCGCGATCCCAACTATGCCCTGGCCTGGGCGGCGCGGGCCGAGTGCTATTACGGCCTGGGCTCGTTCGGCTATGCCATCTTCCCGCCCAGCCAGACCATCCCCAAGGCCGAAGAGGCGGCGCGCCGGGCCGTCGAGCTCGACGACACCCTGGCCGAGGCCCACACCGCCCTCGCCATGACCCTAATGCAGGACTGGCGCTGGGCCGAAGCGGACCGCGAGTTCGAGCGCGCCCTGGAGCTCAACCCCAGCAGCGCCGACGCCTGCTCGAAGTACACCCGCTACTTGATCGCCGTGGGCCGCCACCGCGAATCGATCGAGATGGCCCGGCGAGCGCGAGTGCTCGATCCCCTGTCGCCCATCGTCAGCTTCCTGGAGGGGACGGCCTACTACTGGGCCGGCGACTACGGCCGCGCCCTCAAGGTGGCCCAGGCCGCCCTGGAGATCCAGGACTTCTGGCTCTACCACCTGCTGGCCGGCGAGTCCCAGGCTCATCTTGGCCGCTTTGACATCGCGGACGCCGAGCTGCGCCGTGCGCAGGCGCTGGACAAGAAGAACCTCTTCGTCCTGGGAGCGATCGGCAAGACCCTGGCCCGCTGGGGCAAGACGCAGGAAGCCCGCGCCGTGCTCGCGGACCTCGAGCAGCGCTCCGCCCACGAATACGTGGCCCCCACCCTGCTCGCCAAGATCCACTTCGCCTTGGGCGAGCCCGACCCCGGCTTCGCCCTCCTCGAGAAGGCCTACGCCGAGCGCGACCAGAGCCTCTCCTTCCTCAAGACCGACGTCGATTACGAGACGGTGCGCGCGGATCCCCGGTATCGGGAGATGGTGCGGAGGGTAGGGTTGTAAAAACTCAAGCGCCCAAGGACAGCAGGGACTGCAAGGACACCAGGGACGAAAGACTCCTCAGTAGGAGTGTCCTTGACGTCCCTGTCGTCCCTGCTGTCCCTAAAGTCCCTTTCTCCCATCTCTTTTCCCCCCCGACCCCTCCCGCGCATAGAATGGTCCCGCTTCCCGTACTTTCCGGAGGCGAGGTGCCGTGGCCAAAGTCCTGGTGATCGAGAGCGATTCCGTGTTTGCGGCGGTCTTGGCCGACCGGCTGCACGTGGCGGGGCATGAGGTGCGCCGGTTGAGCGACGGTGCGCGGGCCGCGGCCATGGCGCAGGAGCAGCAGGTGGACCTGATGGTGCTCGGCACCTCACCGGGCATTGGTCTCGAGGTCGTGGAGGCGTTGCGGGGCCAGCCGGCCACCCGCTCGCTGCCCATCCTCGTGCTGGCGGGCGCCGCCGAGTCCGTGGCTGCCCTGCGCGTGGGTGCCGACGACGTGCTCACCCGGCCCTGCGATCTCGAAGAGCTCCTGCTGCGCCTCTACCGGCTGCTCGCCAATCGCACGGCCGTGCTCCAGGTGCTCCAGGGCGACCTCGCCAACCACCCTCTCTGGGCCCTCCTCCAGTACCTGGGCCAGGTGCGCAAGACGGGCATCCTGCGGGTCAAGGCCGCGAGCGGCTCGGGCTCCCTCGAGCTGCGCGACGGCCAGGCCGGAGGTGCCATCTGGCAGGGACTGCGCGGTCGCGAGGCCCTGCTCGCCCTGCTCTCCCTGGAGGAAGGAGGGTTCCGCTTCGATCCCGAGACGCTTCACGAGACTCGGGAAGGGCCGCTCCCCCTGCACGAGCTCCTCATGCAGTCCGCGTGGCTCAAGGACGAGATCGCCAAGCGCCGCCATCTCATCCCCGCCACCGGGCAGCCGCTCCAGTCCCTCACTCCCAGCCTGCCGGCCGTGGACCCGGACTTCAACGACCTGCCCTTGCGCCGGGTCTTCGAGCGCATCCTCCAGCAGCCGGGGATCCGCTTGTTCGACCTCGTCGCCGACGAAACCGAGGCCCCAGCCTCGACCCGCCTGGCCCTGGCCCTGCTGGTGGAGGCCGGGGCCGTGGCGCCGCAGACCGGCGAGGAGGACGCGGACATCCAGAACACGCGGGAGATCTCCACCGTCCTCCTCCTGGAGGTGGCGGTGGAGGATCTGATCGACACCGCCGCCAAAGCCGGCCTGCCCGCCTCCGCCCTCTCCTACCTGCTGCTGGTGGAGCCCGAGGTCTGGCCGGCGCTGCGCCGGCTGGTCGAGGAGGGGCCCGGCTTCCGCCGCAACGAGGGGCTGCGCAAGCTGGTCGAGCAGGTGGAGCTACGCAAGCGCGGGCAGCGTCTCCTTCCCGGGCCGCCACGGCAAGCTCTCGCTCCACGTCCAGACGCTCGCCGGCGCGGCGCAGCCGCAGGTCAACGCCATCGTGCCCGGGTGTGCCGGAGTGCTGATCTGGATCCGCGGCACCGGCTCCGAGGAGGCGGTGAGCGGCGTCGTGCAGCGGCTGGAGACGAGCGGACCGCGGGGCGCGGGCGGCGTGATGGTGGCCGGCAGCGAAGCGGCGCAGCGCCAGGCCCTCGCCCTCGCCGGCCGCTCCCCCCGCTGGCGGGCCACTCCGCACGAGCCCCAGAGCCTCCTCGGCCTCCTCCGTCTCCTCCATCCTCCGGACGCGAGATCCTGACCGTGGCCGCTCGTCCCACGGTGCTCTTCGTCGATCCCAAGGCCGAGCGCCTGCGCGATCTGGGCTCCCGCCTCGCCGCCGAAGGCTATGAGGTCGTGCCCTTGGGTGACACCGCCCGGGCCCGGCGCTTTGCCGAGGGGTTGAGCGAGGCGGTGATCGTCACCACCCGCGAAGCCCTGGAAGCGGGGGTGGACGCCGAAGCCCTGCTCGCCTCGGGCAGCTCCGGCCGGCGCACCCTGGTGGTGATCGGCCGCCATCCCGCCGAGGAGGAGAATCTGCCCGAGGAAGCGGCCTTCCTGCCCGTGGCCGGCCTCGACCTGCCGGAGGTGGCCCGCCGGCTGCTGCTCGTGCTGCTGGGGCGGGAGCTGGGCCTGGCGCCGGATGGCCGGCTGGCCGCGCTGGTGGGTGAGCTGGCGCAGACGCCCCTCATCGAGCTGCTGCGCGGCCTTGCCGCAGCCAAGGCCTCGGGCCGGCTCGACCTGCGGGGCGGCTCGCTCCTCCTCCGCAATGGCGAGGTGGCGGCCGCGGCGTCCGGTCCCGTACGGGGATTGAAAGCCTTCTGCCGCCTCGGCCGGCTGCACGAAGGGCCGGTGCGCTTCGTGCCCGGCGACTTCCCGGCGCGCCAGGAGATCGAAGAGAGCCTCGACTCCCTGGTGCTCGCCGCCATCGAGGACTCACTGGGCGAGTTCCCCGATCCCCGGCTGCACCTGGAAGTGGAGATCGGCCCCGCCTTCTTCGCCACCCCGTTCACTCCGCTCCAGCAACGCATCTTGGGCTCCGCCCAGCGGGGGGCCACCCTGCGGCAGATCCTCGACGGTCTGCCGGACCGCGACGGCGAGATCGTGCAGGAAGTGCTGCGCCTGGAAGAGCGGGGCCTCTTGATGCGCCGCGAGCCCGGCGTGATGGTGGTCACCGACTCGACCTCCGACCTGCCGCCCGACCTCGCCGCCGCCCACGGCATCGCCGTGGTGCCGCTGACCGTGGAGCTCGACGGCGCCACCTTCCACGACCGGGTGGACCTCCAGCCCGGGCAGTTCTACAACCTGCTGGAGCGGACCAAGGCCCACCCCTCCTCCAACCCGCCACCCGTGGACGACTTCGCCCGCCGCTACGGCGACTGGCTGGGCAAGGGGCACGACGTGGTCTCCCTCCACCTCTCCGCGCGCCTCTCGAAGACCTTCGAGAGGGCCACCGCCGGAGCCGCCGCCGCGCTCTCGGGCCGCGAAGGCGCCTCCGGGCCGACGCCCACCGTGGCCGTGGTGGACTCCGGCCAGGTGAGCCTGGGCCTCGGCCTCCTCGCCCTCTTCGCCGCCCGCATGGCCGCCCGCAACGAAACCGCGGCCGACATCCGCCGTCGCCTGCTGGCCATGGCGCCGCGCATCCACACCCTGTTCGTGGTGGACACTCTGGAATACCTCGCCCGCGGCGGCCGCATCGGCCGCGCCCGCGCCCTCCTCGGGGGCCTCCTGGGGATCAAGCCCATCCTCGGCGTGGAGGAGGGAGAGATCACGGCCGTGGACCGCGTGCGCGGCGGACGCGCCACCCATCCCCGCATCCTGGAGCTCCTGAAATCCCGCCTGGATCCCAAGCGTCCCATCATCGCCGGCGTCTCCCACGGCAACGCCGCCGCCTGGGCCGACCGCCTGGAGCGCCTGGTGCGCGACGCCTTCCAGGTGACCGAGCTGATCCAGGCCGAAGTCGGCCCCGTCGTCGGCACCCACGCCGGCCCCGGAGTCGTCTCCATCTCCGCCTTCCAGCCGGAGGGGGATGAAGCCGCGCTGATCGCGCCGCTGTAGATCAGGTAGACGGTAGCAGCGGAATCGTTTCCGGGCCTCGACCCATCTTGCCTTGCGGGGGACGCCAGGGATAGGATGCAGTTAAGTAAATCTTATGTGAAGATCCCTACGTTTTCTCGCCATGTGATTGAGTCTCGATGTGAGCGCATAGGAGGAACGGGAATATGAAACTCGTCCTGATCTCTCCCAAGGGACCTCTCTACCGGCACCGCGGCGGGATCTTCAAGAAGAGCCTGCGGTATGCGCCGCTCACGCTCACCACGCTCGCCGCGCTCGTCCCCCCGGAGCTCGCCGCCGACATCGAGATCCGCATCTTCGACGAGGGGATCGAGGACATCGACCTCGACTTCGAGGCCGACCTGGTGGGGATGACGGTGATCACCGGGAGCGCCATGCGCGCCTACGAGCTCGCCGCCCACTGCCGCTCCCGCGGCATCCCCGTCGTCCTCGGCGGCCCCCACATCACCCTCATCCCGGACGACGCAGCGCCCCATGCCGACGCGATCGTCGTCGGCTACGCCGAGGACACCTGGCCCGAGCTGCTGCGCGACTTCGCCGCCGGGAAGATGAAGGCGCGCTACACCCAGGCTCCGGGCATGAGCCTCGCCGGCCGCCCCTTCCCGCGCCGCGACATGATCCAGAAGAGCGGCTACGTGACCACCCACGTTTTCGAGGCCACCCGCGGGTGCGTCCATAGTTGCGACTTTTGCGTCGTCCCCTTCGCCTGGGGGGTGAAGCCGTTCCAGAAGCCGGTCGAGGAAATCATCGCGGACATCCGCCAGCACTGGGCGAAGAAGATCATCTTCATCGATCTGAACCTGATCGCCGACAAGGAGTATGCCGCCCAGCTGTTCGAGGCCCTCATCCCCTTGAAGGTGAGCTGGTTCGGCCTCTCGACCACGCTCCTCGGCCGCGACGAGAAGCTCCTCGCCCTGGCCGCCCGCAGCGGCTGCTCCGGCCTGCTCATGGGCTTCGAGTCGATCATTCCGGAGAGCCTGAAGCAGTCGCGGAAGGGGTTCAACGCCCCGGGGGAGTACCGGGAGCTGGTCGAGAGCCTCCACCGGCACCGCATCACCCTCATGGCCTGCTTCATCTTCGGGATGGACCACGACACCCCGGACATCTTCCTCAAAACCGCGCGCTTCGCCGTCGACGCCCACATCGACCTGCCGCGCTTCGCCATCGTCACCCCGTTCCCCAACACCGCCCTCTACAAGCGGCTGGAGAGCGAGGGGCGCATCCTCACCCGGAACTGGGAGCTCTACGACGCCCAACACGTCGTCTTCCAGCCCAAGCACTTATCCCCGTCGGAGCTCTATGCCGGCCACGAGCTGGCCTGGAAGCACGCCTACTCCGCGACCTCGATGGTGCGGCGCTTCCTGGGCTCGCGCATCCAGATCCCGATCTGGTGGCTGGCGAACTTCGGCTACCGCTTTTATGCCCATCACCTCCACGACTTCTACAATTGCGACTGGATCACCGGCCAGCGGCCGGAGATGCAGTGGAGCAAGGCGGGTGCGGCATGAAGCTGACGCTGATCCACCCCTGTATCGGCCGCCGGATCGGCCAGCCGTACATCCGCACCTGGCAGATGGAGCCCCTGCCGCCCGCGGTGATCGCCGGCCTCACCCCCAAGGACGTCGAGATCGCCTTCTACGACGACCGGATGGAGGTCATCCCCTTCGACGAGCCGACCGACCTCGTGGCGATCAGCGTCGAGACCTACACCGCCAAGCGCGCCTACCAGATCGCGAGCGAGTACCGCAAGCGCGGCGTGCCGGTGGTGATGGGGGGCTTCCATGCCACCCTCTGCCCGGAGGAGGTTGCGCAGTACGCCGAGTCGGTGGTGATCGGCGAGGCCGAGAACCTCTGGGAAGGAATCCTGGCGGACGCCGAGCGCGGGACCTTGCAGCCCTATTATCGCGCCCCGGGCCGGCCGGCCCTCGCCCGCCTGCGCCCCGAGCGCTCGATCTTCAAGGGGAAGAGCTACCTGCCGATCGGCCTCGTCGAGGCCGGCCGCGGCTGCCACTTCAAGTGCGACTTCTGCGCCGTGCAGACGGTCTTCAGCCAGAGCCAGACCCGGCGGCCGGCGGACGACATCCTGACCGAGCTCTCCGGCATGGGCCCCAAGCCGCTGATCTTCTTCGTCGACGACAACATCACCTCCAACCTGAAGCAGGCGAAGGATTTCTTCCGCGCCCTCATCCCCCTGAAGATCAAGTGGGTGAGCCAGGCGAGCATCAACGCCGCCCATGACGAGGAGTTCCTCGAGCTCCTCGTCGCGAGCGGCTGCCAGGGAGTGCTGATCGGCTTCGAGTCGCTCAATCCGCTGAACCTCCAGAAGATGAACAAGGGATTCAACACGATGCAGGGCGGTTTCGAGAAGGCGCTCGCCAACCTGCGCCGTCACCACATCCGGCTCTACGTCACCTTCGTCTTCGGCTACGACGAGGACACCGAGGAGAGCTTCCCGGAGACGGTGGAGTTCGCCCTGCGGCACAAGTTCTACATCGCCGCCTTCAACCACCTGACGCCCTTCCCCGGCACGCCGCTCTACCAGCGCTGGGAATCCGAGGGCCGGCTGCGCTACGAGAAGTGGTGGCTGGACGAGCGCTACTCCTATAACCAGATCCCCTTCCACCCGCGGCACATGGCGCCCGAGCGGCTGCAGCAGGGTTGCGTCGACGCGCGGGCGGAGTTCTACACCTGGAAGAACATCTGGCGCCGCGGCCTGGACGAGGTCAACCGATCTAACCGCGCCATGTGGTGGCATTACTACGGCATCAACTACCTCTTCCGCCGCGAGGTCCGCCAGCGCGACGACTACCCTCTGGGCGACGAAGCCTGGCAGGGGGAGATGATCCGTGTCCGCGAGCGGCCGCAACCCCTCCTTCGCGAGGTGGCGGTCTAAAAGGGCAGACGTCGAAGCGATCCGAAGGGAGGCTGTATGAGCTCGGACATCCTGATCTCCGCCGGCGCGCCGCCCTCGCATGGCGACGCCTCGGCCGTTCCGCTCCACGCCGAAGCCCGCCGGCAGATGATGCTCGGCCTCGAGACCGAGCTCGCCGCCCTGCGCCGGCTCGACACCGGCATCCGTATCCGCGAGATGGCCCTCTTCGTCGGCCTCTGGGTGGCGGGGATGCTGATCAACGCCTACGGCTATCGCTACGGCTACCGCACGGCGCCCGGCCTCTTTCCCATACTCCTGCGGATCGCCGGCACTCTGATGACGGCGGTGGCCATCAACACCTTCATCCTCTTCCTGCACGAGGGGATGCACAAAACCCTCTTCGCCTCGCCGCGGCTCAACCGCTGGGTGTCGGTGGCCCTGGGGATGGTCTTCTGCCTCTCGTTCTCTGCCTACAAGGTGATGCACCAGCGCCACCACCAGTACCTGGGCGACGAGCGCGATCCGGACGACTACAGCAACTACACCAAGAACCGGCTCCTCCTCTGGTGCCTGCACTACGTGCGGCTGATCGCCGGGGTCTACATCTACATCGTCATGATCCCCGTCCTCGCCTCCAGGAAGGGGAGCGCGGCCGACCGGCGGGACATCTTCGTCGAGTACGGGATCCTGATCGCGATCTACGCCGTGGTCTTCGCCGTGGTGCCGAACGGCTACCTCCTCTACCTCTGGTTCATCCCCCTGGTCATCGCAGCCCACATGACCGCCATCCGCGGCTTGACCCAGCACGGGATCACCGAGGCCCACGATCCCTACCTCGCCAGCCGCTCGATCCAGGCCCACCCGGTCGTCGCTTTCTGCCTGTTGCAGGAGAACTACCACCTCGAGCACCACCTCTTCCCGGAGATCCCGAGCTATCACCTGGCGGAAGTCCACAAGCTGATCTGGCCGCGCCTGCCGCGGGTGGTCACCGGCCGTTCGTACCTCGCCTTCCTCTTCAAGTTCTTCGCCGCCACCTTGAAGATGGACGACCGCCCCATTGGCTTCACCAAGATGCTCGGCTGGGAGGTGTAGCATCCGGATCGAGCTCGCGGCACCGGAGGACCCGGAGGACGACGCGGGGCTCTGCCGCCTGCTGCGGGAGAACCCCATACCCGGCCGGATCGCTCTCTCCTACGAGCGCGAGCCCCGCTACTTCGGCGCGGCGGCGCTCGAGGGCCCGTTCCACCAGACTCTGGTGGCACGGGCCGCGGGGACAGGGGAAATCGTCGGCTGCGCCAGCCGCGCCGTGCGCACCCTCTGGGTCAACGGCGCCCCCCAAGCGGTGGGCTACATGAGCCAGCTCCGCTTCCACCCCCGGGTGCGCCAGGGGATGAGCATCGCCCGCTGCCTGGCCCGCTCGTTCAACCTCTACCGGTCGCTCCACGAGGACGGCCGGGCGCCCTTCTACCTGCTGAGCATCGTGGCCGAAAACCGCCCGGCCCAGCGCCTCCTGGCAAGCGGCCTCCCCGGTTTCCCCCGGCTCCACCCCTATGCCCGGCTCTCCACCTACGCCATTCCCATCGGCCGCCCCCGCCGGCCGCGCCCTCTCCCCGCCGGCCTGCGGCTCACCCGGGGCTCGGCGGCGCTCCTGCCCGCCATCCTCGACTGCCTGGCGAGGAACGGGGCGCGCCACCAGCTCGCTCCGGTATGGACGGCGGAGAGCCTCTGCCAGCCCGGGGCCACCCCGGGCCTCGCACCGGAGGACTTCTTCGTCGTCCTGTCGGAGGAGGGGAAGGTGGTGGGGTGCCTCGCGGGCTGGGACCAGGGGGCGGTCAAGCAGACGGTCGTCCGCGGCTACAGCGGCGCCCTCGCCCGCTGGCGCCGGCTGCTCAACCTCATGGCCCCCTTTTGCGGCTGGCCCGAGCTGCCCGAGCCCGGCACGGCGTTGCGCTCCCGCTACGCGAGCCACCGGGCGATCGATGAGGATGAGGATGCCGGCGGCGATTCGCGCGGTGCGGCGGTCTTCGCGGCGCTCCTGCGTGCCCTGTACAACCAGGGGGTGGAGCGTGGTGACCGCTACCTCGTGCTCGGCCTGGGGGAGGGCGACCCCTTGGACGCGGCGCTGCGGTCCTACCGCAGCCTCGCCTACGCGAGCCAGCTCTACCTCGCCGCCTGGGAGGATGGCGAAGCGGCGGTCGCTGCCCTCGACGGCCGGATCCCGGGGCCGGAGGTCGCCGTGCTATGACGGCCCCGATCCCAGGCGAGTCCTTTCCGACCTCCTGGTACCCCCTCTGCCGGAGCACCGAGGTGCGGCCTGGCAAGGTGGTCCGGCGGGAGGCCTTCGGCATGCCGCTCGCCATCTTCCGCACTCCGTCGCGGAAGGTGGGAGCGCTCTACGCCCGCTGCCCCCATATGGGCGCCGACCTGGGCCAGGGGAAAGTGGTGGGCGAGCGCCTGCAATGCCCCCTCCACCACTGGGAGTACAGCAGGGAGGGGGGTTGCGAGCACATCCCGGGCTCCTGCTCCATCCCGCGCCAGGCGCATCAGGCGGCCCTGGTCTGCGAGGAGCACTACGGGCTGGTCTTCGGCTTCCTGGGCGGCGAGCCAGCCTTCCCCTTCCCGCGTTTCGCGGGCGAGGACCCCGGGCTCTACAGCCGGGTGAGCGTCATGAGCTTCGTCACCCCCTACCAGGTGCTGGCCGCCAACTCGTTCGACGGCCAGCACTTCGCGACCGTCCATCACCGTCGCCTGCTGGAGCCGCCGACCCTCGCGAGCGAGTCCGCCTTCCACCTCTCCGTCCGCTTCCGGGCGCAAGTCGAGGGGAGCCAGCTCCACGACCGCTTCCTGCGCCGGATCGGGATCGACCAGGTCGAGCTCGCCGCACACTGCTGGGGAGGCAACACGATCCTCGCCTACAACACCCGGACCGACGCCCGCATCCTCTTCACCATCCTGCCGATCGACGCCCGCCACACCCGGATCTTCATCCTGAACGTCATGGGGAGGGAGACCGCCGCCGCCTTCCCCCGCGCCCTCCGCCGGGTCTTCCTGAGCGCCATGCACGGCCTGACCGTGGCGTTCCTCAAACCCGACGTCGCCGTCATGCAGGACCTGCAGTGGAAGCTCGGCGTCCTCCTGCCGGACCTCGACCGCTGCTTCCTCGAATGGATCCGCTACTGGAAGGCGCTCCCCACCTCACCTCTGGCGGTCCACCGGGCGGAGGAGCGCGCATGATGCCTCTCAAGAGCCGGGTCGTGGCAGTGGGAGAGCTCTCGCAGTCTGAGATCACCACCCTCTATGACCTGTTCGACGAGTGCTTCGTGGCGGAGCGCGAGCATTTCCTCCGCGACCTGTCGCTCAAGAACTGGGTCCTCCTCCTCGAGGACCCCGAGGGCGGGCTCCAGGGCTTCACCACCCTCTCCCTCTACGAGACGACCGCCTGCGGCCAGGCGTTGAGCGTCGTCTACTCGGGGGACACTCTCGTCCGCCCGGCCTACTGGGGGACGATGGAGCTGTCGCGGAGCTGGATCAAGACCGTCCTCTCGCTCTCGGTCGGGATGGTCCAGCCGCTCTACTGGCTGCTCCTCACCTCGGGCTACCGCACCTACCGCTTCCTCCCCGTCTTCTTCCGGGAGTTCTACCCCCGGTACGACCAGCCGACGCCGCCCGCGCTCCAGGCCCTCCTCGGCGAGCTCGCCCGGGCACGTTTCGGCGCCGACTTCCACTGCCGGGAGGGGATCGTCCGCTTCGCCTCCGGCGCCACCCCGCTGCGGGGCGGGGTGGCCGAGGTCCCCGAGGAACGGCTCAAAGATCCCCACATCGCCTTCTGCCTGGAGAAGAACCCCGGGCATGCGCAAGGCGACGAGCTGGTGTGCCTGACCCTCGCCCATCCGGACAACCTGACCGCTGCCGGCCGGCGGATGCTCCGCTGAGAGGAGCCGGCAGGAGATGGGAATGATCCCGACCCTGGTCAATGCTCTCTGGCGGGCCGCCTCCCTCGGTGAGGCCCGGCGCTTCGCGCGCTCGACCCGGCGGGTGGCGGAGAGCCAGGCGGAGCGGCTCGCCGCCTACCTGGCCAACAATCGGGACACCGAGTACGGCCAGCGCCACGGCTTCGGATCGATCTCCACGGCCGCTGTCTACCAGCAGCGGGTGCCGCTCACCGTCTACGACGACTACCTGCCGGAGATCGAGCGCCTGAAGGCTGGGCAGACCGCGGTCCTCACCCGCGAGCCGGTCGAGCGTTTCGAGCTCTCGAGCGGCTCGACCTCGGGCTCGAAGCTCATTCCCTACACCGCCACGCTGCGCGAGGAGCTGCGGCGCGGCCTCGCGGTGTGGATCGCCGATCTCTATCG
Organism: Thermoanaerobaculaceae bacterium; assembly: GCA_963712665.1. Classification (GTDB taxonomy): domain Bacteria; phylum Acidobacteriota; class Thermoanaerobaculia; order Multivoradales; family UBA5704; genus DATARR01. The sequence goes on from CAVQIV010000008.1 coordinate 424,017, forward strand.
CCACTATGGCGAGCTCCTCCATGGGCCGGCCTACTGGTCGATCACGCCGCTGACCGAAGGGGAGTCGACGACTGCGGGCGCGGGCGGCATCCCCATCGGCTTCGAGGAGGACAGCGACTACCTCGGCCCCCTGGGCCCCCTGGTCGAATCGACGCTCGCCGTGCCCAACGCGGTCAAGCACCTGCGGGAGGTGGCCACCTTCCGCTACGTCACCCTCCTCTACCTCCTCCGCCAGCCCGGGCTGCGGTTGATCTCGGTGTGGAACCCGACCTTCCTCACCCTCCTCCTCGCCTGCCTGCCGGAGTGGTGGGAGCCGCTCCTCCGGGACCTCGCGGCCGGGACCCTCACCCCGCCGGAGCCGGCCGATCCAGGGATCGATCCCGCGATCGATCCCAACATCTGGCACCGGTTGCGCCGCCGGCTGACCCCGGCGCCACGCAGGGCGCGCGCCCTCTCCCGGGTCGCGCCCACGGACTACACGGCGATCTGGCCCCGGCTCCGGCTCCTGAGCTGCTGGGCGGATGGCCCCTCCGCCCCCTATGCCGCCGAGCTCGCCCGGCGCTTCCCAGGGGTGACCCTCCAGCCCAAGGGTCTCCTCGCGACCGAGGCCTTTGTCTCCCTGCCGCTCGTCGGCCGGGAGGGGGCAGCGCTCTCGACCACGGCCCACTTCTTCGAGCTGCTCGCGGACTCCGGCGAGACGCGGCTCGCCCACCAGGTCGAGAAGGGGGAGACCTACGAAGTCGTGGTCACCACCGGCGGCGGCTTCTATCGCTACCAGTTGCACGACGTGGTCGAGGTCGTGGGTTTCGTGGGCGAGGCTCCGTGCCTGCGCTTCGTGGGCAAGACCGACCAGGTCTCGGACTGGTTCGGTGAGAAGCTCAACGAGCGCTTCGTGACCGGTGTGCTGCGCGGCCTCTTCGAGCGCCACCGTCTGGAGCCGAGCTTCGCCCTGCTCGCCCCGGAGCGGGCGTCAGGGAGAGCCGCCGGCGACCTGCGCTACGCCCTCTTCCTGGAAGCCGGGAACCTCGCCGACACCGTCGCGCTCACCGCGCTCACCGCGGAGCTCGACCGGGCTCTCTCGGAGAACTTCCACTACGCCTACTGCCGCCGGCTGGGCCAGCTCGCACCGCCGCGCATCGCGCCGGTCGTCGGCGGCCAGGAGCGGTACCTGCGCGCCTGCCAGCGCCAGGGGCAGAAGATGGGGAACGTCAAGCCTTCCATGCTGCAGAAGACCACCCACTGGAGTGAGTGGCTGGGAGCTCCGACATGAAAGTCACCCTGATCGAGCCGGCGATGATCAAGCGCGAGGGCGTGAGCGAGAAGCCCTCCTGGCTCCTGCAACCCCTGACCCTCGCCACCCTGGCCGGCCTGACTCCGGAGGACGTCGAGGTCGAAGCCGTCGACGACCGTATCGAGCCCATCGACTTCGACGCCCCGCGCGATCTCGTGGGGATCTCGGTGAAGACCTTCACCGCCCGCCGCGCCTACCAGATCGCGGCCGAGTTCCGCAGCCGGGGAGTGCCGGTCATCCTCGGCGGCCATCACCCGACCCTCCTTCCCGCCGAGGCCGCCCAGCATGCCGATGCGCTGCTCCTGGGGGAAGCCGAAGGGGAGTGGGACAAGGTTCTCGACGACACCCGGCACGGCCGCCTGCAGCCGGTCTACCGCCAGGCCGAGCCTCTCCCCCTCACCGCGGTACGAGTCGACCGCTCGATCTTCGCCGGGAAGAAGTACCTGCCGGTGGGCATGATCGAAACCACCCGCGGCTGCCCCTTCGCCTGCAACTTCTGCTCGGTGACGACCTTCTTCGGCCAGAGCTTCCGCCACCGTCCGCCAGCGGAGGTGGTGGCGGAGGTCGAGCGCCAGGGCAAGAAGTTCCTCTTCCTGGTCGACGACAACATCGTCGGCGACCGCAAGGCGGCGAAGGAGCTCTTCCGCGCCCTGATCCCGCTCAAGATCCGCTGGATCAGCCAGGCGAGCCTTACCATGACCCGCGACCGCGAGCTCATGCGCCTCATGCGGGAGAGCGGCTGCGCCGGGGTCCTCGTCGGCATCGAGTCGCTCGATCGCTCCAACCTCGAACAGATCGAGAAGAGTTGGAACACGGTCGGCATCGGCTACTCCGAAGCGCTCGAGATCGCCCGCGATCATGGGATCGCCATTGTCGGCTCCTTCCTCCTGGGGATGGACGAGGACACTCCCGACTCGCTCGACCGGATGCTGGAGTTCGCCGTCGAGCAGCGCCTCTTCGCCGTCCTCTTCAACCTCCTCACCCCCTACCCGGGCACCGGGCTCTACGACACCTTCCGCCAGGAAGGGCGCCTGGCGCGGCCGGAGTGGTGGAACGACCCGGGCTACACCTACGGCTCGCTGGTCTTCGAGCCCAAGGGGATGAGCGCGCGCGCCCTGTCGCAGAAGCGCCTCGAGATGTACCGCGCCTTCTACGGCGTCTCCTCCCTCGTCCGCCGCCTGTGCGAGCCGCGGGCCAACGCGCGCGACCTTTGGCACGCCTTCACCTTCCTGGCGATGAACCTGCCGGCCAACCGGGAAGAGGTGATGCGCTTCGGCCGGGTCCTGGGTGCCGACGAGGCGAGCGCCCTGGGGTAGGAGCAGCCCAAGACCCTCATCACCCCGGCCCTCTTCTCCCGCCATGCCCTCACCGGGAGAAGAGGGAGAACAGCCAAGAAAGGACATAAAGGACGGCAAGGACAACAAGGACGAGCGAGAAAAACTTGAACGCCTCAGCCAGGACCCCTTCTCCCGGTGAGGGGGGTGGCAAGGGGGCGGGAGAAGGGGCAGGGGATGAGGGTCTTGGGCGGGGGAGACGCGCCTGCTCAAGTCCGTCTAGGTTCCGGCCCTGAAACGCGAGATACTATCCAGCCATGCTCACGGAGGCCCCTATGCTCCTGCGCCGGGCTGTTTTTCTCGGTCTCACTCTGATGGTTCTCGTGTCCGCGGCCCCGCCGTTCCCTCTCCGCACCGATCCACCGCCCAAGCAGTGGCGAACGAAGGAGATCAACGCCGCGCTTCCGCTCTGGTGGGAGCAGGGAACCGTGAACGTGCTCGCCTGGGAGAGGATCGCCGACGACCGGCCATTCCAGTACATCCAAGCACTGGTGCTCAAGCACTTCGACCAGCCTACGAAAGACGGCGGACACCGGTGGGTGCTCACCCATCTGTACTACGACCCCAAAGACCGGGAGCGGCCGTGGAGGGGGCCGATGCGAATTCCCCCGCCGCTGCCGAAGAGCGAGCCGATGCCCGAGCTGAGCGAGACCCAGTTGTACGGCTGGGAGTTCTACGCCGGCCCGCCGACCGACGACCAGGTGGAGGTCTTCCTCCGCGACACGGGCTGGACGCCGGCTCTCGGCCTTGCCGAGGATAGCGAGCCGCGGGTCACCACGCGGCTGGCCGCGGGGGGAGTAGACCCAGCCGCGTGGCAGAAGGCCCTCGGCCGTGACGTTCCGGCCCGCTTGTTTCCGGAGCTGCGGCGCTAACTTTGCCGCAGCGCTCCCCCGCCCAAGACCCTCACCCCTGCCCCTCTCCCGACCACCCCATCCCCCTCCCCGGGAGAGGGGTACCCGGCTGGGCTGTCTTGCTGTTCTCCCTCTTCTCCCGGTGAGGGGGGCTGGGAGGGGACGGGAGAAGAGGGCCGGGGTGATGAGGGTCTTGGGCGGGGAGCTCTGAGGCAAAGTTAGCGCCTATGCGCCTCTCCCCCTCCCAGCAAGCGCAGGCCGTTGAAGATCACCAGCAGCGACGCTCCCATGTCGGCGGCGATGGCGGCCCAGAGGGAGGCGTGGCCGGCGAAGGTCAGGACCACGAACACCGCCTTGACCAGCAGGGAGAAGACGATGTTCTGGCGGATCACCCGCAACGTCCGGCGGGAGTGGCGGATCAGCCAGGGGAGCTGCGAGAGGTCGTCGGACATCAGGGCCACGTCGGCCGTCTCGATGGCGGCGTCGCTCCCCGCCGCGCCCATGGCCACCGAGAGCGTGGCCCGGGCCATGGCAGGGGCGTCGTTGACGCCGTCGCCGATCATCGCCACCTGGCCATAGCGTTCCACGAGCTGATCGATCGCCGCCACCTTCTCCGCTGGCAGCAGCTCGGAGCGCACCTCGTCGACTCCGGTCTCCCGGCCGATGGCCTCGGCGGTGCCCCGGTTGTCGCCGGTGAGAATGACGATGCGCTGGATCCCCGCATCGCGCAGGGCCTGGACCAACCCCCGGGCCTCTCCCCGCACCTCATCGGCCACGGCGATCAGCCCGCAGACGTGGTCCCCCGTGCCCACCACCACGGCCGTCCTGCCGGAGCGCGACATCTCCTCCAGCCGCTCATGGATCTCGGGCGTCTCCTGCCCCCGCTCCTCCAGATAGCGGTGAGAGCCCAGCCAGTACTCCTGTCCTGCGAAACGGCCGGTCGCCCCTTTGCCCTGGAGGATCTGGAAGTCCGTGGCGGGCTGGACCTCGATTCCGTGATCCTTGGCGTAGCCGACGATGGCCCGGGCGAGGGGATGCTCGCTGCGCGCTTCGAGAGCCCCCACGCGCGCCAGGAGCTCCCGCTCGTCGTGATTCCCCAGCGGGAGGACCTCGACCACGACGGGGCGTCCCCAGGTGAGCGTGCCCGTCTTGTCGAGCGCCACCGCCTTGATGCGGGCCGGCACCTCCATGAACAGCCCGCCCTTGATCAGCACACCATGGCGGGCCGCCGCGGCCAGCGCGGCGACGATGCTGACCGGCGTCGAGATCACCAGCGCGCAGGGGCAGGCGATGACCAACAGCACCAGGGCCCGGTAGAACCAGTCTCCCCAGGCACCGCCGAAGGCCAGGGGCGGGACGAGGAAGACGACCAGGGCCAGGGCCATGACCGCCGGCGTGTAGATGCGCGCGAATTTCTCCACCCACTGCTCGGAAGGCGCCCGGCGCGACTGGGCCTCTCCCACCATGCGTATGATGTGGGCGAGGGTCGTGTCTCCCGCGCGCCGGGTGGACTCGACCTCCAGCGCGCCGTCGCCGTTGATGGTGCCGGCGAAGACCTCGCCGCCCGCGGCCTTGGGGACCGGGACGCTCTCGCCGGTGATGGGCGCCTGGTTGACCTCGCTCAAACCCGCGGTCACCCGGCCGTCCAGCGGGATGCGCTCGCCGGGCTTGACGACCAGATGAGCGCCGACCTCCACCGCTTCGGCGGGTACCTCCTCCTCGCTGCCGTCCGGCCGCTTGACGCGGGCGATCGCCGGTGTGAGGTCCATGAGGGCGGCGACGGCCCGCCGCGCCCGCCCCACGCTCCAGGATTCGAGGGCCAGCGAGAGGGCGAAGAGGAACGCCACGGTCGCGCCCTCGAACCACTCGCCGATGCCGACCGCTCCCACCACGGCGATGGTCATCAGCAGATTCATGTCCGGCCGCAGGCGCTTGAGAGCGAGCCACGCCTTGGGCAGGACGTACCACGAGCCGGCGAGGATCGCGAAGGTATAAAGAACCCGCGCGGCGAGCGGCACGCTTTCGGCACCGGCGTGAACGGCGAAGCCCACGAGCAGCGCGAGGCCGCTCGCGGCCGTCATCACCGTGCGCCCGCGGCGCTGCCAGAATCCCTCCGGCTCCGCCCGCTCGGCGGCCTCCGTCCAGACCTGTGCCTGCATGCCCGTGCGCGCGACGGCCTTCAGGATCTCGCCCTCGGCCACCTGCGGCGCCGCCACTGTCATCTTCGCCTTCAGGATGTCGAACGACAGCCGGTCCTCCCCGCCCACCAGGGGGCCGACCTCCCGCTTGAGGACCGCCACCTCCTCGGCGCAGTCCATGCCGCGAATCTTGTAGTGCCTGGCGGTGTCGTGGGTCATGCTGTCGCTTCCTCGCGAGCGGTCCGTCTCCCCCGCCAGCGCTCCTGCATCTGGTGGACCCATTGATAGAAGGTGGGCAGCGCCAGCAGGGTGAAGAGGGTCGAGGTCAAAAGACCGCCGATCATCACCACGGCCAGGGGACGCTCGATCTCGGTGCCGTGGAGGTTCAGGACGAGCAGGGGGAGGAGGCCGAGGATGGCGGTCGCGGCGGTCATCAGCTTGGGCCGCACGCGGCCGAGGCTGGCCTCGCGCAGCGCGTCTCCGAAAGGTTTTCCCTCCGCCAGCAGCGCGCGGGTCTGCGCCACCAGCACGAGACCGTTCTGGACGGCGATGCCGAAGAGACCGATCAGACCCACGAGGGAGGAGACGTTCCACGTCTCCCCGGCTAGCAGCAGGGCCAGGATGCCGCCCACGAAGGCGTCCGGCAGGGTGGCGAGGATGACCAGGGTCTCGGCGACCGAGCCCAGGGCCAGGTAGAGCAGCACGAAGACGGCCAGCAGGGCGACGCCGATCGCCAGGGCGAGCGAGCGCACGGCCCGCGCCTGGCTCTCCACCCGGCCGCCGACGTCGAAGAAGTAGCCGGTCGGGAGGCGTAGCTCCCGCGTCAGGCGGCGGCGCACCTCGGCCGCGGCGCCGCCGAGGTCCCGCCCCGCCGCGCTCGCCTCGACCGCGATGCGCCGGCTGCCTGCCTCCCGCTGGATGGCCGCCGGCCCTTCCGTCTCCTCGATACGGGCGAGTTGCCCCAGGGGGATGCGGCTGCCGTCCGGCGCGTCCACGAGCAGCGAGCGCAGGGCGTTGACGTCCCGGCGGGCCGCATCCTCCAGGCGCACGACCAAGCCGAAGCGCCGCTGCCCCACCCAGACCTGGGAGACCTCCTCTCCGGCGAGGCCGACGCGGATGGCGTCGACGATCTCGCCGGGCTGGAGCCCTGCCCGCGCCGCGGCCGGCCGGTCCACGGCGATGCGAATCTGCGGCAGGCCCGTGAGCTGCTCGGCGCGCAGGTCCACGATCCCCGGCACCTTCTCCAGGACCTCCCGCGCCTCGCCCGCGAGCCGGGCGAGACGCGTCAGGTCCGGACCGAAGATGCGCACCTGGAGGTCGGCCGGCGTGCCGCCCAGTCCCTCGTCGATGCGCATGCCGAGGGGCGTGGTGAAGAGCACCGCCACACCCGGGACGGGCGCCAGCCGCTCGCGCATGTCCTCTTCAATGGCTTCCAGCGGCCGGGAGCGCTCCGGCTTCAGCACCACCAGCACGTCCGAGAGGGTGTGGGGCATGGGGTCCTCGGTGGTCTCCGCCCGGCCGGTTCTCCGTACCACATCCTCGACCTCGGGGACCTGCCGCAGGACGTCCTCGACGCGATGGTTCAGCCGGTCCACCTCGTCGAGCGAGGCCTCGGCCGGTAGCACGGTCTGGAGGAGGAAGGCGCCCTCGTCCAGCTTCGGCATGAAGTCCGAGCCGACGGAGAAGGCCAACACCAGCGCGGGGAGGGTGACGGCGAGCGACAGCACGCGCACCAGCCCGGCCCGGCGCATGCACGCGTCGAGCACGGGCGCATAGAGCGCCTTGATGCGCCGGATGAGCCAGACGTCCTCGGCCGCCCCGGGCCGCGCCGGCCGCAGGAACGACCCGGCGAGAGAGGGAACGATCGTGAGCGCCAGCACCAGGGCGGCGGCGACCGCGGCGATCACCGCGGCGGCCAGTGGCCGGTACATGCGTCCCTCGATGCCGGACATGGCGAAGAGCGGCAGGAACACCGCGAGCACGATCAGCGTCGCGAACGCGATGGGCCGTCCCACCTCCAGCGCCGCGGCGAACGCCTGATGCCGGCGCTCCGTGGCGTTGATCGCGGACGCCGTGAGGCGGTGGTAGACGTTCTCGGTCATGATGATCGCAGCGTCGACCAGGAGCCCCACGGCGATGGCCAGGCCGCCCAGGGTCAGGGTGTTGATGCCCACGCCGAGCGGCTTCAAGATCAGGCCCGAGAGGGCGATCGACAGCGGCAGGGTGAGCGTCACGATCAGCGCCGCCCGCAAGTTGCCCAGCAGGGCGAAGAGCACGCCTACGACGAGCACGGCGCCGAGGAGGACGGCGCGGCCCACCCCGCCCAGAGCGAGGCTCACCAGCTCCGACTGATCGTAGACGAGCCGCAGCCGCACCCCCTTGGGAAAGGTCGGCTGCAGGTCCGCCAGGGCCCGGCGCACACGCGCGGCCACCTCCACCGTGTCGGCCCCGAACTGCTTGACCACCCGGCAGCTCACCACCTCGCCGGAGAGCCGGTGAGCGAGCCCCCGGCGCACGGCCGGCGCCTCCCGCACCTCGGCCACGTCGCCCAGCAGCACCGGTGTGCCGCTGCGCATCGCCACCACCGTCGAGCGGAGATCGGCGATCGTCTCGGCCCGCCCCATGGCGCGCACCGTCCACTCGATCGGTCCCTGGGTCACGAAGCCGCCGGCCGCCGACTCATTGGACTCCCTCACCGCGTGCAGCACCTCCTCCAGGCCGACCGACCGCGCCACCATCCGCTCCGGATCGAGCTGCACCTGGAACTGGCGGAGATATCCCCCCAGCACCTCCACCGCGGCCACGCCCGGCACGGCGAGGAGGCGGTTTCTCACCTCGAAGTCCGCCAGGTCGCGCAGCGTCATGAGGTCCGCCGCGCCCGGCTCGGCCTCCAGCGTGAGCTCGAGGATCTCGTTGAGCCGGCCCGTCAAGCTGGAGACCAGGGGAGTGCCCGTCCCGGGAGGCAGCGACCCCGCCACCTGGCTCACCCGCTCGCCCACCTGCTGGCGGGCACGGTAGTAGTCGGCGTCGGGCTCGAACTCCACCCGCACCTGCGCCACGCCGAGCTGCGAGCTCGACCGCACCCGCCGCACCTCGGGCAGACCCGCGAGCGCCACCTCCAGGGGGATGGCCACCCCCGTCTCCAGCTCCTCGGCCCCCATGGCGGGGTTCTGGACGATGACGTTGAACACCGGCGTCGAAAGATCGGGAAAGACGTCCCGCGGCAGGTCCCGCAGCCACGCCGCGCCCAGCCCGGCCGCTGCCAGTACCACGATCACGCCGAGCCCGGGGCGGGAGAAGGAGGCGCGAAGGATGCGTTCCAGCATGGGGGTCGGTCTCCAGTCGGTCGTGGTCAGTCTTCAAGGAGGTTTCGAAGAGGTGGCGGTGTGCCCTCCGAAACCTCACCCCCGGCCCCTCTCCCGGGGGGAGAGGGGTGACTCCTGCGGGCGGTCTTGCCGTAGGGTGCGCTGTGCGCACCGTCACCGTTCGTGGTGCGCACAGCACACCCTACGTCCTCATTTCCCCAGCCAAGTCCCCCCTCTCCCCCCGGGAGAGGGGCCGGGGGTGAGGTCTCGAAGGGCAGGCCGTCGGCTTTGGCAAGCTCACTCATGCTCATGCTCCCCGCCCCCATGTGCCTTGTCCGTCTCGGCCTTGAGCAGGAAGGCGCCGTCCACCACCACCGTCTCTCCGGCCTTGAGTCCCGAGAGGATCTCCACCTCCCCACCCAGGTCGCGCCCGCGCCCCACGGGCCGCGCCTCGAACGCCCCTTCACCGCGGGGGATGAAGACGCTCCATCCGTCTTCGAGCCGCTGGAGCGCCGAGGTGGGGACGGCGACCACCAGGCCGCCCACGTCCGCCAGGGGGAGCCAGGCCGTGGCCGACATTCCCGGCCGCAGCAGCCCCTCGGGATTGGGGATCTCGATCCGCACCGGCACCGTCCGCGACGCGGACTCCACCTCCTTGCCCACCCGCGCGACCGTGCCCTGGAACGCGCGTCCGGGAAGGGCGGCGAAGGTGATCCGGGCCGCGCCTCCCTCTGCGACGCGCATCGCGTCGCGCTCGAAGGCCTGGACCACGAGCCACAGCCGCGAAAGGTCCGCGACGCGGAACAGCGGCACGGCCGGGTCCGCCATCTCGCCGCGCAGGGCCTTGCGTTCGAGCACCGTGCCGCCGATCGGAGAGAGCAGGGAAAACCGCGAGGGATCGCCACTGGCCCCCGCGGGGACGCCCAGGGCCGCGAGCGTAGCGCGGGCAGCCCGCAGCTCGGCTCCGGCCTCGGCAGCGGCGGACTCCGTCTGTTGCAGCTCGCCCAGTGAGACGATCCTCTCCGCCGCCAGGCCGCGCTTGCGCTCCAGCGTCTTCGCGGCCAGCTCCTGCCGCGCCGCGGCCGACTCCCAGGCGGCCCGCGCCCGGCCCAGCTCCGGGCTCTGCAGCTCGGCCAGCGCCTGCCCGGCCCGCACTCCCTGGCCCGGCTCGGCGCGCAGGGCCACCACCCGCGCGGCGATGGGAGTCGAGACCGCGGCATAGGCGTTCTCGTTCACCCGCAGCTCGCCCAGCACCGAGACCCCCTTCTGCGCCGTCCGCGCCTCGGCCTTCGCCGTCGTCAGCTTGAGATCGCGCAGCATCTCCGGAGCGATCCGCACCAGGCCGTCCTTCCCCGCCTGCGGCTCTCCTCCCGCGGGAGCAGCCTCCCGGTGCTCGGCCTCGGCTCCGGGCTTCTCCGATCCGCCATCGCGGCAGGCCGTTACCGCAAGGGCAAGGGCGAGGATCACGAAGCTCATCGTCGTCTTCATGGGATCGCTCCCGCTTTCGTCTCCAGGTCCACGGCCGCAAGCTGCGCCGCGAGGAGGAGGTCCAGATGGGAAAGGCTGGTCTCCAGGATCTCCCGGCGGATCAGGAGCAGCTCGCCCAGATTGATCTCGCCCGCCTCGAAGCTCTTCTGGGCGAGCACCTCGTTGTCCGCGATGGCCGGCAGTGCGGTGGCTTCCAGCTCCGTCACCGCCTGAAGGCGCCGCTGATACGCCGCGAAAGAGCCGCGGACCTCGGCCTCGACGGCCTGCCGCAGCGCCTCCGCCCGGGCTCTCAGGCTGCCGGCCCGGGCCCGGCCCACGGCCTGCTCCTCCTGGCCGCGCCGGAACAGGGGGAGGGAGATGGCGACCCCGCCCGACACGATGTCCGCCCGCTCCTCGCGCGCGAAACCGGTCTGCAGGGCCCACTCCGGCCGCGCCAGCGTCTCGCCGAGCCGGACCTGGGCCTCGGCCTCGCGCGCTCCGGCCGCGAGCGCCGCGAGGTCCGGCCGCTCGCCGATGCGGGCCACCAGCGTCTCCAGCTCGAACCGCGGCAGCTCCCGCAGCCCGCCGGCCAGCAATAGCTCCCCTCCCGCCGGCAGACCGAGCAACGCCTGCAGCTCGCCGGACGCGCTGCTGCGCTCCCCCTCCGCCGAGCTCATCTCAGCCCGGGCCCGGGCCGCAGCCGTGCGGGCGCGGTTCAGCTCCAGGGCCGTGACCTCGCCCATGCCATAACGCCGCTCGATCGTGGCCACCAGGCCGGCGGCCAGCGTTGACGCCTCCGCCGTGAGCCCTACCCTCTCCTGAGCGGCCAGAGCGCGCTGGAACGTGGCGGCGACCTCGCCCAGATAGACTCGCCGCACCTCCCCGAGCTCGGCCTCGGCCGCCGCCAACGTGGCCTCGGCACCCGCGATCCGCGCCTGGCGCCGGGCCTCCGGCTCAAAGGCCTGGCTCACCGACACCTCGTAGTCGAAGAAGCTCTCCACGTCGTGACGCCGGCCGCCTTGCACCTCCACCACCGGGTTCTCGCGCCAGCGCAGCGCCGCCGGCAACAGCCGCGCCCGCGCCTCCTCCACCCGGCCTCCCGCCTCCAGAATCGTCGCGGCCCGCTCCCGCGCCAGACGCAACGCGTCCGGCAACGTCAGAGACCCCGACTGGATCGACTGCGCGAGGCAGAGACCAGGGAACACCCATGCAGTGGCAAGCCAAGCCGCGGCAGCCTGTCTCATGGCAGACACCCCCATCAGGCGCGAACTCTGCGCGCCGCAACGACGGTTGAAGACCTATGCGAGAGAGAGGACTGTCTAGGCGGGCTTGGGGACGTGAAACACGCTCAGGGACCTGGCGAACGGGCGGACCCCTTCTCCGCTGGCGAGCACCGGACCGACGTCGCCGCCGGGGCCAGGATTCCCCGGAAGAGCCGTGAGCGAGCTCTGACAGCAGGAGCAGGAAGCGCAGATGAGCGAGCAGCCATGGCAGGCGCACCCATCCTCACAGACCGCTAGCGCTCCCAGCAGGGAGATTGCCAGAACCGCCAGCAGCAGGAGAGCACCGCTCCGCGTCATAACTGGATAGGGTACATCAAATCGGAGCTGAATCTGGAGGGGGTGCTAACGTGGCCCTGCAAGGAGGCCTGGGGCATGAAGAGGCAGCCGGTGGTCGAAGAGTATGCCCGGCTCGCGCCGGAGTACGATGCGAAGTGGTCTTTCTACGTTGAGGCCACGACTCGCGAGACGTTGGCGCGCCTCGATTTGCGGCCTTCGGACCGGGTGCTCGACGTGGGTTGCGGCACCGGGGCTCTGCTGCACCGTCTCTGTGAGCAGCATCCTGCCGCGCAACTGGCCGGCGTCGATCCCGTGCCGGAGATGCTGGCGGTGGCGCGCCGCAGGCTGCCGCCGGAGGTCCTGCTCCAGGAAGGTTGGGCGGAGCGGCTCCCTTTCGGGGACGAGGAGCTCGACGTCGTCCTGTCCTGCAACGTCTTCCACTACGTCCGCCAGCCGGTCACCGCGCTGCGCGAGATGAGCCGGGTCCTGAGCCCGGGAGGCCGGCTGGTCATTACCGACTGGTGCGACGACTACCTGGCGTGCTGGATCTGTGACCTCTGCCTGCGGCTGTTCAGTCCGGCGCATTTCAGGACGTATCGCAAGCAGGAGTGCCTGGGCCTGCTGCTGGAGACCGGACATCAGGACGCGGACGTCGAGCGCTACAAGATCAGTTGGCTCTGGGGCCTGATGACGGCGCGGGCCAGCAAGGCGGGGCTTCAGCCCTGAGAGGGTGTCTCAAAAGTCCCTGCCGACTTCGGCCGCTTGCCCTTCGAAGCCTCACCCCCGGCCCCTCTCCCGGGGGGAGAGGGGGGTCTCCTGCAGGCGGGATTGCCGTAGGGGGCGCTGTGCGCACCTTCGACGTCGGTGACGGTGCGCACAGCGCCCCCTACAAGACCCACCCTTTCAGCCAAGTCCCCCCTCTCCCCCCGGGAGAGGGGCCGGGGGTGAGGCTTCGAAGGGCAAGTCGGCGACTTTTGAGACCTCCCAGATGGATTCCAAGGTAGATTTATCCACTTCCTCGGAGGTGGGAGCCGTTCGCACCGCGGTCGCAGCCGCTCACACCTGGGTGGGAGTCATTCCCACCGAGGTCGCAGCGACTCCCACCTGGGTGGGAGCCATTCCCACCACGGTCGCAGTCACTCCCACCGCGGTCGCAGTCATTCCAACCGCGGTGGGAGCCGTTCCAACCGCGGTGGGAGTCATTCCCACCGGGGTCGCAGTGATTCCCACCGCGGTCGCAGCCACTCCCACCAAGGTGGGAGTCATTCCCACCGAGGTCGCAGGCACTCCCACCCCCGTGGGAGCCATTCCCACCGCGGTGGGGGCCACTCCCACCCAGGTCGCAACGACTCCCACCGCGGTGGGAGCGGCTCCCACGGGGGTGGCAGCAGCTCGGAGGTCCACCTCGACCTCAGGCTTCGGCCGGCTCGGCCGCTCCGGTCAGGATAGTGGTGCCCAGGATCTCGCCGGCGATCTCCTGGGTGGCACCCCCGGCGAGCCCCAGCAGGTTCGCCAGGTCCGCGGCGGAGCGGGCCAGGCCTGCCAGCACGTTGGCGGCCAGCAGCAGGTCGGGCTGGTAGGCGCGGGTGGCTCCCGCGATCTCTCCCGCACGCTCCACCAGATGACCCGCCGGCAGGGAGCTCGTCTCACGGCCCCGGAACAGCGGCGGCTGCGCCAACATCCGCAGCGCCGTCAGGAAGAGGACGCCGTTCTCCCGCGTCGCAAAGGACGCGAACGGCTGGTGCCCCGTCTCGAAGCCCTCCCATTCGCGGAAGAGATGGAAGCGCTCGTCGTGCTCACGCAGGGTCCAAGGCCCCGCCAGCTCCGCCTCCAGCGCGCTTTCGGACGTCTCGTCCCGCTCGCGGAGGGCGGAGAGGTACTGGGGGGAGAAGGCATTGACAGGAGGCTGCGGCCGGTCGCTCATGAGATCTCCTTTCCAGAATCGACAATTATCGACCGTCGTATACGAAACCGGGAAACCTGGGCTCCGAAAGCCGGCGGCTCAGACCTTGTTCTACATCTACGGGGCAAAATCTGTCAAGGCCAAAGTTTTTTTGCCCCCTTCCGTCAGCTACCTCTTGTGCTGTACACTTCCTACCATGTCCGAAACTCCAGAACGAGAAGAAGTCGAACGCCTGATGACGGTCCTGAGGACCGCGATCCGCATCCTGGGACTCACCAACCGCGAGATCGAGCGGCGCCTGGGCATGACCCCCAGCTATCTGGGGCGTCTGTTCGCAGGGAACATCGAGCTCAAGGTGGAGCACGTGCTGGCCATTTCACGCGCCATAGGCCTGGAATGGGCGGAGTTCTTCGAGCTGGCCTACCCGCGCCGGCCGGAGCCGCCCACCGAGTCAGCGAAGACGATCCACAAGATCCTGCGCGACATGCAGCCGCCGGAGGGGGAGGCCAGGTTTTCGTCCGCGGTCTCCGACGAAGAGCTGCAGCGGAAGATCCAGGAGTCGGTACGCCAGGCGCTACGGGATCTGGCCAGCAACCGGTGAGGCCGGGAGGATTCTCTCCCCCTCCGGGCTCTGCCCCGGAGGGCAGCGGCGCGCATCCCTGGGGCGTGAGCCTCAGGGATGGAATGCTCTCATGTCCAGGAGGGAGTCGACCTAAAGAGCCGGATCACGCCTCTTCAGGGCTCTTTCGGGAAAAGCAGAGCCGGACCGTCTGCCGTCGCTCTCTCTTCGCTACTCGAATCGTGGCGTGAAGCGGGCATCGGGGTCGATCTGGGATCGCCGGAGGAACTCGATGACGCTCTCCAGGAGGATGATCGACCCCTGGCGCTTCTCGAAGGAGTCCCGCAGGATCAGGATTGAACTCAGCGCCTCACGATGAACCCCCACAGCAAGGAATACCTCTACCGCCTCAGCTACTAAGTCTTCAGCCTCAAGATTCTTCTCCTGATGCAAAAAGAGGAGGGCCAAATCAAGAGAGGCCAAGGCTGCGGCGAAACCTAACCCTGCGCTCTCAAAACCTTGCCTTGCCTCCCAGAATGCGACTTCAGCACTTCCCAACTCCCCCAGCCCATAACAGATTTGTCCCTGTAACCACCGTAGCTTGAGCCTACTGATCTCGCCACCACATTTCTGCAAATCCGCTTGACGAAGGAAGAGGGCTCTCTTCGCGTCACGGAAACGACTACAAGCCACGAGAAACCAAAGTTGATTGTGGAAGGCTTGAAATACGAGTTCCGGATCTCGGTCTCTATCCACCATAGTCAAGCCTTGGGCATTGATCTGGAGTGCTGCCTCCGAATTGCCGTCGTAGTGGGTATATATTGCCTTGGTGATAAGGGCACGGCCAGCAAGATGCCGTTCTCCAAGCTCCAAATAAGACCTGTGAACAAGGTCAAGAGATGCAAAGGCGAGACTGAAGCGACAACAAGTGCCTAAGTACGAGGCGTTTAGATCATAGAGACGTGCCTTGATATAAAGGTCATCACTTCCTTTGAGCAGGAGATCGAATGCTATCCCGAATGCGCGCTCCGCTTCTTCGAAGTCGTCCGAAACTCGGAAGGCATTCGCTAGCTCACCCCATGCTCGTGCCTTAAGGTCGAAGATGCGTTTGGTACCGTAAAGCATGGAATCAAGCCTCTCAGCTACCTCAGTCGCTGCCCTGGCGAGACTGACCATTTCACGAGGGCTCTCATATCGCACAACCCAACTCCGCTCTAGGAGAGCGTGATAAACCCCCAGTCCCCGAAGAGGCAAGTCGCCGTCTTGGACCACTGCCTTGATGCCTCCCTTGACAAGCAGAGAGGTGACCTCACGCGCACGGGCAGCTTCACGTTGAAGATGCCTCGCCGTTTTCGAAGCACGGTCCAGAACCTCGGTATAGCTACTCGCGTCGAAGACTGACTCACCCCATCGGTCAGCAGTGAGCCTGGCGTGCTCTTCTCTTAGTTGGGCAGCACAGGAGACACATCCTCGTAGGAGATGGCGAACCACACCGCGATTTCCGTCCCTGGATAGCTCTCCTCGCAGGAACGCATCCAGAACAGCCGGGGTGGGATGTTCGCGCAAATCGTCCTCCTTTCAAAATGCAGGACCTGATCCACTTAACTCGAAGTCGTACCACTATAGCACGAAGAGGGCAGTAGCCACTGGACTACTGCCACATCTGTGCTGTGCTCCTTTGACGACACTAGCCGTTAGGATCGACGCATACACCGACATCGGTCCAAGCATGGCATGCCGTTACCCCGGATACTGGCCCCCCGGGGTTAGCACACCCATTAGGATCAATGCAGCCACCCTGCTTGTTCTGATGCCGACGCTCTGGCGAGATGAAGTGCTCGGTCACCGGCTGCTTCCACAGCACCGTCACCCTTTCCTTCCAGACCCGCGTCAACCACTCCCAAGCCCCCTGCACAGGTCCAGCCGGTGCGGCGTGGACCTGGGAGGGGCCGGTGAGGGCGAGGCCTCCGGCCAGGAGAGTCACGAACAGGAGACGCTTCAAGGAACGCTGAGACATGAGCCGAACCTCCCCAGTCCGCGGTGCGGCCTGGAACCTCCATGGCCCCGCCGCCCGCGGGCGACGACAACAGGTGATGTCGCGACTCAGTCTGGCAGGAATGGGCTGAGCCCTGCTCCGATCTCCTGAAAAGTTCCGGACTCCCGATCCACCAGGACCACCCTCATCCCGTGAGGGCACAAAGAGATCCAGGGAAATCATACCCGCAGAGAGGCCGGTTGCGCAATTCCGTCAAATCCCGTGAGGGCGCCAAATTGGTTGTAGTACGACGCTTTCCAAGTCCAAGGAATTACCGGGATGAACAAATCGAGAAAGAGGCTTGACAAACCAATCTGATACGGTCATTATCCGTCCGCTTGATGCCGTTCAAGATCGAAAGCAGGAGATTGTGGCGCAGGTTTCACCTTCCGGCGTCATGGAGGCGCCGGAGCTTTGAACCGAAGGAGGTTCACCATGCAGCAGATTTTTTCGACCAACGCAGGGATGCTCAGCGCCAACCCCCTCCAGCCCACGGTGTGGCTGAGGCGGCCGCCGCACCGGCCGGAGCTGGAGCTGAAGCCGGAACGGGTGGAGGAGGCGCTCCAGGCGATGCGGGCCTGGAAGTTCAATGGGGACCGCCGGACGATTGACTGTCTCCACGACTTTGGAGATGCGCGGGTGGCTCTGTCCTATGCCGCCTTCGTGTCGGAGATCGCGGCGGCGGACCGGCAGGTGATTTCGGTGCTGGTTTCGGGAAGCCTGGTCGGTGTCACGCTCCACGGGTATCCGCGGAGGGGGAACATGGGCGGCATCACGGAGTCGGTGCTGGAGCTCGCGAAGCGGCTCGGCTGACGTGGCCGGGCCAGAGACGAACGCAGTGAATCGACAGAAAGAAAGGAGACGAACATGCCTATTGCATCGTCGTACGCAGATGTGATCAAGGACTCGGAGGCGCTGCTCACGGCGGTTTTGGAGCACGCCGCGAGCCTGCCGGATGCGGAGCGCAGCCGGATCGCCTTCCAGGAGCAGTTGGCGAAGACCAAGGAGATGAAGGCGCGCCAGGATTCCCTGACGGCCGCTCGGCAGGAGGCCACGCAAGCCTTGAACAAGCTGTTGAAGGACGGCAAGGAGTTGGCCATCCGGCTGCGCGGGGCGGTGAAGGCCAACCTCGGGCCCAAGAGCGAGCTGCTGGTGCAGTTCGGTATCTCGCCGATCCGCACCGGGTCCGCCCGTAAGAAGAAGACCACCAAGCCGCCGGAGGGGACGCCGGCGCCGGGTGGTACGCCGGAGCCGGGGACTTCCACTTCCCCGGTGACCAAGCCGGCGGCGTAGGTTGAAGTTGTAAGGCAGTAGAACCCCGGGGCGTGCCGGTTGGCGCGCCCCGGGTGTTTGTTTTTCGAAGCGGGTCCTCGGAGTCGACCTCCTGGGAGCGCCGGCGCTCCCAGGCGAGTGGCTCCCCGAGGGTGTCTACTTCGCCGGCACGTAGATGACCGGGAGGCTCAGCTTGCCGGCCGACTCGTTGAGCGCTACGACGTCCTTGCTCAGGAGGCCGTCGAGCTCCGCTTCGTAGCCCGCCAGTTCCTTCACCTGCTCGGCGAAGACCTCCTTGGCTCCCTGCGTGGGCGCGCCGTTGCCGCTGGTGACCCAGCCGAGGAAGGGCGCCATCCGCGAGTAGAGCTTCGATCCTCCCTTCTGAGCCAGGACGTCGTAGGCGATCTCGGCCTTGGGGTTGTGGATCTTCGCTTCGAGGTCGTCCAGCCTGACGATCAATGCCTGAGACGAATCGATCAGGGGCTTGGCTTTGTCGTTTTTGGCCAGCAGCTCGTTGCGTTGGGCGAGTTGGCGGCGGACGGTCTGCAGCCGCACCACGTCGCGGGTCAAGCGGGTGATGGCGTCGCGCACCTGGAGCGAGAAGCGGAGCTGTGCCTCCAGATCGGCCTGGGAGGCCGTCACCCGCGGATCGGGGCGCAGGACCAGGGGGGCGGTCACCGTCTGGCCCTCGACCGTCAGACGCACGGTGTAGGTGCCCGGCACGGCTTCGGGACCGGTGCCGGGGTAGCCGGAGTCGAGAATGCCTTTGGGGATCATCTCGGCGCCGTCCCAGGTGAGGTTCCACACTCCCCGCTGGATGCCGGCCCCCTTGGGCAGGGCGAATTCCGCGAGCTGTTCCTTCTCCTCCTTGACGTATTCGCTGCTGCCCGTGGGCTCCTGCGGCTTGCTGGAGAGGTTGGCCACCACGGTGCCCGCGGCGTCCAGCACTTGGAGGGTGACGTCGCCCTTGGGCTCCTTGGCCAGCCAGTAGTAGATGCGCGCGCCGTGGGGCGGATTCTGGCCGCTCCAGCGATCGGCCGGGCCGCCGCTCACCTCCCAGCGCACGGCGTCCGGCACAGGGAAGAGGTAGACGCCGGCGGCCGGCGCGGGCGAGGGCACGGGATGGCGCAGCACGGTCAAGTCGTCGAAGATCCAGATCGAGCGGCCGTGGGTGCCGACCACCAGGTCGTCGTCCTTCACCATGAGGTCGTGCACGGCGACCGTGGGCAGGTTGAGCTTGAGCGGCTGCCAGGTGGCACTGTCGCCGTCGTCGCGCGAGAAGATCACGCCGCGCTCGGTGCCGAGATAGAGCAGGCCGCGCTCCGTCGGGTCTTCGCGCACGGCGTGGAGATAGACGTCGCGCGGCAGGCCGCCGTCGAGCCGCTTCCAGGTCTGGCCGGAGTCGGTCGTCTTCCAGAGATAGGGCTGCATGTCGTCGAGCCGGTGGGCGTCGACGACCACGTAGGCGGTGCCGGCGTCGAAGTGGGACGGCTCGATCATGCTGACACCGTGCCCCACTCGGGCAGCCCGGGCATGGCGGCGGTGACGTTCGTCCAGGTCTTGCCGCCGTCGCTCGGTGACGTGCACCAGGCCGTCGTCGCTGCCCGGCCCAGATCAGGCCCTTCTGCCTCGGCGACTCGGCGATGGCGAAGATCGTGCAGTAGGTCTCGACGCCGGTGTTGTCGCCGGTGATCGGGCCGCCCGCCCACTTCTGCTTCGACTTGTCGTTGCGGGTGAGGTCGGGGCTGATCACCGTCCAGGTCTGGCCGCCGTCGGCGGTGCGGAAGAGGACGTTGCCGCCGTGGTAGACCATCTTCGGATCGTGCGGCGAGACGGCGATCGGCGCCGTCCACTGGAAGCGGTAGCGCATGTCCTCGCCGCCGTGGCCCGAGGGGTTCTCCGGCCACGGCGCTGACGTTGCGCGACTCGCCGCGTGCGGTGGTCGTAGCGGGTGATGATGCCGCAGATATTCGCCGGCATAGACGATGTTGGGGTCGCGTCGGGATCGGAGACGACGTAGCCCGCTTCGCCGCCGCCGACGCCGTGCCAGTCGCGTAGTGCGGATGCCGCGGCCGACGAGGCTGATTGCTCGGGCCCCTGAGCCGTGCCGAGGTCCTGCATGCGCGCCGGCGACGTGGTACGGCACCCGGTTGTCGACGGACACGTGGTAGAACTGGCCGATCGGCAGCGGCGGCGCGAACCAGGTCTCGCCGCCGTTGATGGTGATGTTCCACGCCGCCGTCGTTGCGGCGATCATCCGCTTGGGGTTCGTCGGGATCGATCCAGAGGTCGTGATGGTCGCCGTGGTGGCATGCCCTTGACGTGCTCGAACGTCTTGCCGCCGTCGATGCTCTTGAGCATCGGCACCTGGGGCAACCAGACCACGTTCGGGATTGGCGGGTGCGACGGTGAGCGTCGAGTAGTACCAGGCGCGCTGCCGCAGCGCGTGGCTGCCGGTGGCGAGCGTCCAGTTCTCGCCGCCGTCGTCGGAGCGGAAGAGGCCGCCCTTCTCCGCTTCGATCAGCGCGTAGACGCGGCGGGCGTCCGACGGCGCGACCGCGACGCCGACCTTGCCCCAGATCCCCTCGGGCAGGCCGTTGCCCGTGAGCTGCTTCCAGGTGTCGCCGCCGTCGCGGGAGACGTAGAGGCCGCTGCCCGGGCCGCCGCTGGTCAGGTCCCAGGGACGGCGCCGCGCCTGCCAGAGGCCGGCGAAGACGATGTTGCGGATTGGAGGGATCGAGGGCGACGTCGGAGGCGCCGGTGTCCGCGTCCTTCTTGAGCACCTGCTGCCAGGTCTTGCCGCCGTCGCTGCGTGCGGTAGACGCCGCGCTCGGGGTTCGGGCCGAAGGCGTGGCCGAGCACGGCGGCGAAGGCGACGTCCGGGTTCTTCGGGATGGACGGCCATCGTGCCGATCTGGCCCTCCTGCTTCCAGACGTGCGTCCAGGTCTTGCCGGCGTCGATCGACTTGTAGATGCCGTTGCCCGCCGCGACGTTGCCGCGGATGTTGGCCTCGCCGGAGCCGACGTAGACGACGTTGGGGTCGGACGGCGCGACCGCGATCGAGCCGATGGACGAGATCGGCTGGTCGTCGAAGACGGGCTTCCAGGTCGCGCCGCCGTCGGTGGACTTCCAGACGCCGCCCGAAGCCGTGGCCGCGTAGTAGACGCTGGGATCGCCCGGCACGCCCGCGACGCGCGACACGCGTCCGCCCCAGGCGGGCCCGAGCAGGCGGAACTTGATGGCCTTGAGCTCCGGCGGGTCCACAAACCCCGGAGGCTTGGCCGCCGTCGGCGGCTCCTTCTTCACCGGAGCCGGCTTCGCAGCCAGGGCAGGCGAGGTTGAGACAAGGAAGACCAGGACAGACAAAAGCAACAGACGCAGGGCGCGCATCAGCATCAGAGCTCCTAGGTCGGGCACAAAAAGAGGGCCGACGGACCGCCGGAGCTTAGCGTAATGTTGACCGTAATGTTCTTCCCCTACTCTCCCCTCACACAGACGAAATAAGAATCTTGGCGCGGGCCCTGTCCAGGGGATGAGGAAGGGGAGACCGAAGGGGGGATCAGGGGGGAAGGGTGGGGGTGCGCGCCTCTCCGGGGATGGATTTCCCGGGGAGGCGCGTGTTGTTACTCCGTCCCGCCCCGTCCCAGGCGCGCCACGACCGCGGTGAGCTCACCGGGATCGACGGGCTTGGGGAGGTGCACCTGGAAGCCGGCGGCGAGGGCGCGGCGGCGGTCTTCGGGGCTGGCGAAGGCCGTGACCGCCACGGCCGGGAGCTCGGCGGGACCGCGACCGAGGCTGCGGATGTCGCGGATCAGGTCGTAGCCGTCCCGCTCCGGCATGCCGATGTCGCTCACCAGGACGTCGGGATCGAATCGCTCCAGGGCTTTCAGGGCTTCGGCCGCAGAGGCCGCGGGCACGACCTCGGCGCCGCGGAGGCTCAGCAGCTCGGCCACGACGTCGAGGGTGTCGCGGTCGTCGTCCACGGCCAGCACGCGCAGGCCGGCGAGGGGGGGTGAGGGATCGAGAGACGAGCTCTCGCCAACGGCCGGCGCCGGAGTCAGCTTGGGGATGTTCGATTCCAGGATCAAGCGGCGTTCCTTACAAGGGCTGTGTCGTTCGCACAATGGGCCGGAGCAGCGAGGAGCACCTTGTACAATCTGTACAATTCAGGGCTCATCAGAACATTTAGTGTTCGCAGTAGCAAAATCTGAGCCATTCATGGTCGTCATCGCCGTTTCAATCGTCGCCGCAGTCCGCCGATGAAGGCCTCGACCTCCTCGACGCCGGCCAGGCGGGCGAGCGTCAGGTAGGCGGCGCCGTAGGTCCCCAGCACCAGGGCTGCCTTGAGGATGGGATGGAGGGCCGAGGGGAGCAGCCACCAGACGGCGGCTCCGGGCAGGGCCGCGCCCAGGGCGATGACGATCATGCGGGCATCGTCCCGCCAGGGGAGGTCGAACTCGGGGAGCCGGCGCCGCAGCGCCCGCCGGAGCTGGAAGAGCTCCATCCAGGCGCCGAAGCCGGAGGCCAGGGAGAGCCCCACCGATCCCAGGAACAGCTTGCCGCCGGCCTGCGGCCCCACGAGCGTGGCAAGCGGATAGCGATCGAAGAAAAACATCAGGGGTAGGGCCAACAGGGCCGAGCTGCCGACGCGGATGGCCGCGATGCGGGCGGGCGAGCGGGTGTCGCCCAGGGCGTAGAAGGTGTTCTGGAGCAGCCGCGAGGTGGTGGTGGCGAGGATCCCCGTGGTGTAGCCGCAGAGCACCAGGTAGACGAGCCAGTTGGCGCCGGCGCCGAAGTTCCCCCGCCGGTAGAGGCCGATCACCAGGTAGCCGAAGGCGAAGTAGCCGATCACCGTGGGCACGTTGAGGAAGGCCACGTAGCGCAGGGCGCGCTGCACGCGGCCGATCATCGCCGCCCCCGCCCCCTCAGCCCGCAGACGCGACAGCTCCGGCAGCTCCGAGGCTGCCACCGAGATGCCGAAGAGGCTGATGGGGAGCAGATAGAACATCTGCGCGAAGCGGTCCGCCGACTGCGCGCCCGTGGCGAGCAGGCTGGCCAGGAAGAGGTCGATGTAGCCCGCGAGCTGCACCACGCCACGGCCCGCCACGGCCGGCCACCAGGCCGAGAGGGCTTCGCGCACTCCGGGCACCCGGGTGGAGAACGACAGGCGAAACCCCTTGAGCACGCGCACCACCCCCGGCAACTGCACCAGGAACTGGAGGAGGCCGCCCAACAACGCCCCCCAGCAGACGACCCGAAAGAGACTGGTCTGGGTCACGGCATCCTGCAGTCCGTGCGCCAGGTTGCGGCCGGCGAAGATCAACGCCCCGATGATCGCCGCATTCCATAGCACCGGCGCGAAATAGGGGAGAAAGAACCGGCGGTTGCTGTTGAGCACGGCGAGCGCCCACACCGAGAGGACCAGAACGCCGGTCATGGGGAACAGGATGCGGACCCCTGTCACCGTGAGGGCGAAGCGGTCCACCGCCAGGGTCCCTGCCGCCACGCGGGCGGCATCGCCCCGGAAGCCCGGCGCCAGGAACAGGACGACGGGGCGCGCCAGCAGGTTCCCCAGCAGGGCGACGCCAGCCGCCGCCGCCAGGAGCAGGCCGAAGATGGCCCCGGCGAAACGGCCGGCTTCCTTCTCCTTCCCTTCCGCCAGCAGGCCGCTGTAGATGGGGATGAAAGAGGCCGACAGGATCCCTTCGCCCAGCAGGTTCTGGAGGATGTTCGGCACCCGAAAGGCCGTCGTCAGGGCGTCCTGGTAGGGGCTGACCCCGAAGTAGCGGGCGAGGGTCCCCTCGCGCACGAGGCCCATGATCCGGCTGAGCAGGATGCCGGCGAACACCATGGCGGCCCCGCCCCGCGAACGGGGCTGGGCGGGAGGCTCAGGGGGCGGCGGAGCCTCGTCCAGGTAATCTTCGGGCTCGCTCACTGCGGCAGGTCGTTCCAATTCAGCACAGCGTTGTATACGAATCGGAAATCTGAAAGGTTCAGGTAGCGGTAGAGCGGATTGAACGAGAACAGGATCACCCGTCCCTTGCCCACGGGCAGATCGAGGATGGCCGGCTTGCCGTCCACGTCCTCCGGCGGCTTGGCGGCGCCGGAGAGCACGAGCCGGGTGTCCTCCTTCTTCTCCACCTTGGCCTCTTCCGTCTTCTCGGCGCCCGCGGCCGGCGCGTCGAGATCCTCCACCTCGATACCACCCGTGGGGCCGGCGTCCTTCTTCGCCTCCTCCTCGTCGCCGTCCGGCTTCTTGGTGCCGAGTTGCACCACCACCCGGCGGCGCTCGGCCTTGGGCACGTCGAAGATGGGACTGTTGCCGAGGAAGACGGTGGTCCGCTCCTCGTAGCCATAGGCGAGCGGGTGCTCGGGCCGCACCACCTTGGCCCGCAGCACCGAGCCGGGGGTGCGGCCCGGGGCAGAAGCGGTGACGCCGCGCACCAGGCCGCCATCGACCGGCAGCCGGCCGGCGTTGGCGAGCGTGATGAGCACACCGCCCCCCTGGATGAACCGCTGCAGGTTGAGCAGCCCTTCGAACCCCATGCCGCCCGTGATGTCCTCCGAGGCGTCGGGGATGCCGAGACTGGGGGACTCCGGGGTGCGGGTGTAGGCGAGCGGACCGTACTTGGGGTCGATGCCGTGCACCAGGTCGGAGAATTCGCCGCCGCTGTCGGGGAAGAGGATGACGTCGAAACGGTCGGCGAGGCCGCCGCGCTTCAGGTCGTCGTCGTTGATCAGGGTGTAGGGCACCTTGGCGCGGTCGAGGGTGTAGCGCACCCAGCCGGCGTCCTGGGTGTCGATCCAGGTATGGAGCAGGGCGAGGCGGGGGAGGTCCACGAGGTGGCGCCGCACGTCAGGCAGGGCGGCCGTGGCCGTGAAGGAGAGGCCGGTCTGCCGGGCGACCTCTTCCACGGCCTCACGGGGAGCCTGGACGATCCAGCTCCCGGCCGGATAGGTGACGCCGCCGGCCGTGAACGCCACCTCCGCCGCGTCCACCTGATGGGTACCGAGGAGCACGCGGGCGTCGAGCAGAGCGGTCTGGCCCGTGTCACGCAGGAGGAAGAGCTCACCAGTACCGGCCGACGTAGCCACCGTGCCGGCGGGCACCACGTCGGCCGTCACCGGCTCCATGGCGGCGTCGAGCACCTTGCGGTCCGCGACCTTCTCGCTCGTCACACCGTAGAGGAGAGGCCAGGTCCAGGCCAGGTCGTCGTAGGGCCGGTTGGGCTCGTCGGCCGGGAACTTCTGTTCTTCGAGGAAGGTGAGGGCCGCGTCGCGGTAGGGCTGGTCCAGGCGCACGACGTAGCTGCCCGCGGGCCAGGTCTTCTTGCCGAGCGCCAGCTCCTGGCCCAGGCGGTGCACCTCTATGCGCTGCTCCCGCAGGTGATTGATCAGATAAGCGAGGCGGGCCGGATCGCGCTGCTCGGGCGGAAACATCCAGGCATAGGGCGCCTGCGTCCTCCCCTTCTCCAGCGAGCGGTTGCCCTTGATCCAGAAATTCTCCAGCAGCTCCTGGCGATGGGCCGCCGCGTATTCGAGGGCGGCGAGCACGCCGGCCTCCATGTAGTTGGTGTTGTTGCGCAGCGACCAGCGGAGCTTCTTGGCCGGCGGCGTGAGCCGGTACCACTGGACGTCGGTCACCGGCCGGCCCGCGAACCGCGCTTTCGAGAGATCCCGCTCATAGGTGCCGGCCGAGCCGTTGCCGAAGGTCTCGTAGAAGCGCCCCACCGAGTGGTGGGTGTTGGCCACCGAGTTGAGATAACCGGGCCACCAGCCGTCCCAGAATCCCCACGTCCAGACGCCGGGCAGTCCCTGGGCCGCGAGCTGCCCGACCTCATGATGGCCGAGCTGGGTCCACTCGCTGATGGTCACCGGATCGATGGCCGGGTTGTAGGGGCCGTAGCCGGTCATGATGTAGAGCAGCGGCACCGACTCGTGGAGGTCGTGGGTGATCTGGGGGTGGAAATCGAAGTAGGTCTCATGAAAAGCGCGGGTCACGGCCTGGGTGACCTGGATGCCATCGCGGTTGTTGTCGTGGTAGACGTAGTGGCCCCAGTAGGGGGGCGAGCGGATCTCGGCGATCTCCTCGAAGTCGCCTTTGCGTCCCCGCAGGTGGCGGTAGTACCAGTCCACCTGGCGGTCGCGGCCGTCCGGCTCGAGGATGGGGGTGATGAGCACGATGGCGTTCTTGCGGATGGCCTGGATCTCCGGCTTCTCCGACACGGCCAGCCGGTAGGCGAGCTCCATGAGCATCTCGGGGCTGCCGGTTTCGACCGAGTGGAGGCCGCCCGTGAGCCAGTAGAAGACCTTCCCCTCCCCGGCGAGCTGGCGGGCCTCGGCGCGGGAGGTGCGGCGGGGATCGGCGAGGCGGGCCGTGACGTCCTTGTAGCGGTCGAGGTCCGCCAGGTTCTCGGCGTCGGAGACGAGGACGAGGAGCATCTCCCGTCCTTCCTCGCTGGTGCCGATGACCCGCACCTCGACGCGATCACTCGCCGCGTCGAGCTTGCGGAAGTAGCCGTGGACGTCGGCGACGCGCGACAGCTCGTCCGGAGCCCCCACCAGGTGGCCCAGCACCTTGGCCGGCGAAGGCACCGTCGCCGAATCGGGCACGTAGGCCACGGACTCGGCGAGGAACTCCGGAGCCGTGGTGTACTCCTTGATCTTCTCGACGCTCCCCGGCTCGGCCACGTCCGGAGCCCACAGGTATCCGGGATCGGGCCCTCCCGGCTCGCCAGGAGGGATGGGCTCGTCGTGGATGGTGACTGCCGGGGGTGCCGGGGGCTGGGCCGAGAGGGAGCCGGTGAGAGCGAAGAACACGAGCAGACCGGGGATGAAAGAGCGGGCCATACGGATTTCGAGCCTCCTTACGCCGGAACGATCCGTACGATAGCACCCAGCAGACGCGGAACATCAAGGACATAAAGGACACAAGGGACGTAAAGGACTCAAAGGACGGTTTTCCTGTCCTTGATGTCCTTTGTGTCCTTTCGGTCCTTTATGTCCTTGCTTCGATTTTTTGGCTACCCCACCCGCGCGATCACCAAGGTAACGTCGTCCTCCGACTCCGCATCGCCCCGGAACAGGGCGAGGTCGCCGAGCACGGCTTCCCGGATCTCGGCGGGCCGTGACCTCTCTCCGGCGCGGTCGAGGGCACGCAGCAGGCGGTCCTGGCCGTATTCGCGGCCGGCGGCGTCGCGGGCTTCGATGAGGCCGTCGGTGTAGAGGACGAGGAGATCGCCCGGCGCCAGGGGGCGCGCATCTTCCTCGAAGCGGGCATCGCGGAAGGTGCCTAGGGGCGGCGCTCCCTTCCCCACCTCCTCCCAGCCGCCGCTCCCCCGCCGCAACAAGGGCAGATGACCGGCGCTCGCCACGGTGAGGGTGCCGGCCTCGCGGTCGAGCACGGCGGCGAGGAGGGTGACGTACATGCGCCGGTCCGTGGTCCGCCGCACCATGGGGCTCAGGCGCGCCAGCACCTTGACCGGTGTCGCGAGGTGCTCCTCCAGCAGGTAGAGGCAGCTCCGCACTCCCGAAAGCAGGATGCCGCTCGCCATCCCATGGCCCGAGACGTCGCCGATCACCAGCACCACCCGCGACGGTGAAAGGCGGAAGTAGTCGTAGTAGTCGCCCCCGACTTCCGTGGCCGGCATCGACGCCGCGGCCAGGTCCAGCCAGTCCACGGCCGGCGGGCCCTGGGGCAGCATGCTCAACTGGATGCGGCGGGCGTACTCGATCTCCTCGCGCATCCGCAGCCGCTCCCGCGCCCGGGAATGCTCCCGGCGCCACTGCGCGAGGAAACGCCGCTTCTGGAGGCGGGTCAGGCCCAGGGAACCGGCGAGCAGGCAGAGCGCAGCCAGGGCCCGGCCGGCATCGAGCTCCGTCCGCTCCCCCAGACCCAGCGCTGCGAGGGGGAGACTCTGGAACACTCCGTACACGCCATAGAGCAGCAGGGCATCGGCCGGCCGCAGGCGCAGGGAGAGGAAGAGCCACGGCAGCACGCCCGCGATCTCCGGTCCCTTCTTCACGCCGAGGACCTCGGAGCCCCAGGCGAGATCCTGGAGCAACAGGTAGGCGGTCTGGATCTGCCGGTAGTACTGCTCGAACCAGGGCTTCCGGCGCGAGACGAAGAGGACGATCGTGGCGGCGACATCCACGGCAAAGACGGCGAACGCCAGGACGTGTCCTTCCTTGGCGGCGGCCACCCCGGCGCTCAGCGAGACCAGCAGGGAGATGACGAGGAGCGCACGGAACACCCGCCAGTTGCGGACGTCGAAATGCCGCTGCAGGGCCTCGCTCTCGGGGAGGAGGACGAGGTCGTCGAGGGATTGGGGTTTCATCGCTGGGGAGTTACTACGAAGGTGGCAAGGCAGAGTTCACACCCGCCGGCCCGCGCAGGCGCACGACCACCAACGTGATGTCGTCCGCCTGCTCCTGATCTCCCTTGAAGTTCGCGAGATCGCCCAGGATGGCGTCGCGGACCTCGCGGGCGGTGCGGCTGCCGGCGGCGCGGGCCACGGCGCGGCGCAGGCGGGCGTCGCCATAGTCCTGGTCGTGGGCGTTGCGGGCTTCGACCAGACCGTCGGTGTAGAAAATCAGCAGATCGCCGGCCGCCACGCTCCGGCAGTCCTCGGCGTACTGGGCCTCGAGGAAGGTGCCGAGGGGAGGCGCGCCGTGGCCGATCTCGTCGAAGCCCTGGGTGCGAGCCTCGTAGTGGAGAACGGGTGGATGGCCGGCGCTGGTCACCGTGAGCGTGCCTGTCTCGCGGTCGAGCACGGCGCAGAGCAGGGTGACGAAGGTGCGCCGGTCGGTGGTGCGCCGCACCATGTGGTTGAGCCTGTCGAGCACAGGGATGGGTGAGCCCAGCTCCTCCTCCAGCAGGTAGAGGCAGCTCCGCACCCCGGAGAGGAGCAGGCCGCTCGCCAGGCCGTGGCCGGAGACGTCGCCCAGGACCAGGGCGAGCCGCGCGTCCGCGAGATGGAAGTAGTCGTAGTAGTCGCCCCCCACCTCGGTGGCGGGCAGGGAGGCCGCGGCCAGATCGATCCAGTCGAGCTCGGGCGCCCGCTGGGGGAGCATGCTGAGCTGGATCTTGCGCGCGTACTCGATCTCCTCGCGCATGCGCAGGCGCTCGCGGTGGCGGGAGTGCTCCTTGCGCCAGATCTCCAGGAAACGGCGGCGGGCGAGCTGGCTGAAACCGGCGGAGAACGCGAGGCAGAGCAGGACGACGATGGAGACCCCGGTCCTCTCCCCTGCCTCCGGCACCGCCCCAGGCTGCCCCAGCCCCACCCAGCTCCAGGGGAAGACGGCGGCCAGCCAGAAGGAGCCGTACAGCAGGAGGTGCTCGATCAGCCGTAGGCGGAAAGCCAGAAGCAGGAAGGCCACCATGATGAAGGGCGCGACCTCGCCGTGCCCCTGCAGGTGGATGGTGGCGACCTTGAGCACCAGGGTCTCCACGCCGAGGAAGATCAGCAACACCTGGCGGAAGTTGCGGACGAAGGGCTCCCGGCGGCGCAACACGAAGAGCGTGGCGCAGAAGAGCACGTTCACCGCGTAGACGATCAGCTCCCAGATGGCGTGGAGGTCGGCGGCAGCCCCGATGCCGCCCAGGGAGAACATCGCCACCGCCACCAGCAGCCAGCGGAAGGTGCGGTAGTTGCGGGCGTCGAAGTGGCGCTGGAGAGCCAGGGGCTCGGGCAGCAGCACAAGCTCGTCGAGGGTGGGCGCTTTCATGGCCGGGGCGGTCCGGGAACCCCTCAATGCTATCCTGCCCGGGCGCGAAAAGGGTGTCCGCGTCAATCCTGTCGCAGGGCGTCCACGGGATCGACCTCGATGGCGCGCAGGGCGGGGACATAGCATGCCACCAGCGCCACCACGGCGATCACCCCGGTCGCCACGGCGAAGGTGAGGGGATCTCCGGGCTTCACGCCATAGAGCTGCCCGGCCAGCCTCTGGGCCACGGGCCAGGCGATCCCCAGCCCCAGGGCGAGGCCGGCCAGCACCGGCACCATCCCCAGGAGCACGACCTGGGCCACGATCCGCTCCGGCCGGGCCCCGAGGGCCATGCGGACTCCGATCTCGTGGGTCCGCCGGGCGACGGTGTAGGCCACGGCCCCGTAGATGCCCACGGCCGCGAGCGCCAGGGCCAGGGCCGCGAACAGGCCGAGCACCAGGGAGCGGAAGCGGCTCGGCGCGAGATCGCGGACCACGAGGTCCGGGATGCGCACCTCGGGGCCCAGGGGGAAGTCCCGGCGGACGCCCCGCACGGCCTGGGTGACGGACCGAACCCAGCCGGCTTCACCTTCCCTTCCTCGGACCACCAGATAGGCCCAGGACCATGGCTCCTGCAGGAAGGGCTGATACACCTCGAACGTCGATCCTGTGAGATGGCTCTGGCGCGTGTCCCCTGCCACGGCCACCACCGTGGCCCATTCGGGCTCTCCCCGGCCGGCGCCGAAGGCGAAACGCCGACCGATCGGGTCCTGGCCCGGCCAGCAGAAATCCGCCAGGGACTGGTTGATGATGACGACCGGCGGCGTGCTCACCCCGTCGGAGTCAAGGAAGGGACGGCCCTGCAGCAGGGGAATGCCGAGGATGGGAAAGTAGCGGGGTGTGACCCTGTGGCCGAGAGTGAAACCGATCTTGTTCGGGTCCTTCCGGCACCTTTCGGCCAGGATCCGCAGTTGTGACGTTTCGACGTCGAAAGGCAGCGCGTCCACCAGGGCCGCATCCGCGATCCCGGGGAGGCCCTGGACGCGGCTCAGGATCTGCTGAAAGATCTCCCGCCTGCGCTCCACCGTGGTGAATTCCGGATAGGGCAGCCGCACCTGCACGGCGGCGAGTCCCGCGGGATCGAATCCGGGATCCACCCCGCGGAGATGGGAGAAGCTGCGCAACAGCAAGCCGGCCGCCACGGTCAGCACCAGGGTCAGCGCCACCTGGGCGGCGATCAGGGCATGGTGTCCAAGCCGCCGGAGCCGCTGCCGGGAGACTTTCCGGCTGGCGTCCTTGAGGAGATCCGAGAGGGGCATCCGGGTAGCCATCAGGGCCGGGATCAGCCCGGAAAGCAGCCCGGCCGAAAGCGACGTGGCCAGGCCAAACAGCAGCGCCCGCCCCGCGACCCGGAGGCCCGCCTCAGACGACACGCTCATGGGCGGCGCCATCGCCAGCAGCGCCGGAGTCCCCCAGGCGGCGATCAGCAGTCCCAGGCTGCCGCCCGCCAGGAACAATACGGCGCTCTCGACCAGGAAGCCACGCGCCACGTCCAGGCGGCGTGCCCCCACGGCGAAGCGGAGGGCCATCTCGCGCTCCCGGCCCAGGGCCCGGACGAGCATTACCCCGCCGACGTTGGCGCAGGCGATCAGCAGGACGGCGAAAACGGCGGCGCCCAGCAGGCGCAGGGCACGGCGGACTTCCAGCAGCCCTTCCACCCGCAAAGGCACCAAGCGCTGCTCCCAGCCCTCATACCTGGGATCGCTCCGGGTCATCTCGGCGGTCAGCCTCTCGAGCTCGGAGGCCGCCTCCGCCTGGCTCACTCCCGGAGCCAGGCGGGCCAGGACGCGGAGGAAGCGCCTGGCCCTGTGCCGCTCGGAGGTATCCCAGACGGCCGGCATCCAGACGTCCCGGCTCCCGAACAGGTCGAAGCCCGGCCGTGCCACGCCCACCACGCGATACGGCTTCCCGTCGAGGAAGATGCCGTCGCGCAGACGGGCTGGAGCGCCGCCGAACCGCTGGCGAAACAAGCGGTCAGAGATCACCGCCACCGGCGTGCCGGCTTCGCCGGGGCGGAAACCCCGGCCGTAGACGAGGTTGGCCCCGGCGACCTCGAAGAAATCGGCCGAGGTCCAGGCGCTGGGCACCAGCTCCGGCTCCCCGGGTCCGGAGACGTTGAGCCAGTCGATCGCAGCCGAGGCGACGCCGGCGAAGCGAGGTGACCGGCGCCATGCCTCGACGGTGGCGAGCGCTGCCGGGGTGACTTCCTGATGGGCGCTGGCCTGCCGCTCCCACAGGGTCACCAGCCGGTCCGGCTCGCGAACGGGCAGGGAGCGCAGCAGAGTGCCCGCGGCAACGCTGAAAATTGCCACGCTGGCGCCGAGCCCCAGGGCCAGCACGGCCAGGGAGGCCACCGTCGTGCCGGGGCTTCGCAGCAGCGAACGCACGGCGAGCCGCACGTCCTGCTTCAGAGCGTGGAGGAGACCCATCCCTCCATGATACGGGTACCCCTCCCCTCCAAGACCGGATCAGCCGGATCAGACTGTAGCCGGCACGGCCGTCCCGTTCATCGTCCCGCTGATCGTCCCCTTCGGAGCGGGCGGCGGAGCCGGCGCCGCGAAGCGCTCGCTGCCCAGCATGAGCACGGCCAACTCCCGCCAGAGGCCGGCCAGGGCGTTGAACAGGTTGAGTGACACGAACAGCAGGAGGGCGCCGATCAGGCCCACGAACAGGGCACCGCCGAAGGTGGTGGGACCCCAGATCACGATGTCGAAGTCGGCGCTGAAGTCGGCCCAGGGCCACAGGATGGGCACCAGAGTCAACGAGACGGAAAGCGAGAGCAGCGTCACCAGGGCGGTGAAGGAGACCACGCCCACGGGGAGCTTGAGCAGCAGATAGCCCATCCCCTTCCAGGTCACGGGGTTGGAGAAGAAGGCCTTCATCCGCTGCCAGAAGCCCTGCACCTCCGAGGTCGGCGGCGGCGCCATGGGCGGCACCCTGGCGCCCAGGAGGCCGATGGCGAGCCGGCGCTCCAGGGCCGACATCCACCAGCTCCCCGCGAACACGAGGCCGAGGATGGGGATGCCCACCCAGACGACGACCAGGCCATAGCCGAGCGGCAGCCCGACCATCAGGAAGATGAAATAGACGAGCCCCAGCGGGAAGGCGAGGGCCAGGTACAGAAGGTTGGCGTAGGTCTGCAACCGGAACGGCGCCATGAAGAAACCGCGCAGGGCGCCGGAAAGGCTCAAGGTGTCCGCTTCAGGATCGAAGGTCATGGTCGTCTCCTCCTCGCTGGGGACTACGAGGGGGAGGCGAGACGGGTTTCAGGCCCGCTCTACTCCAGCAGCGCCTCCCCCGCGGGCTCGCGCAGGTTGTAGCGCGAGCTCATCACCCGGCCGTAGGCGCCGGCGTTGGCGATCAGCACGACGTCCCCTTCGAAAGTGGGAGGCAGGCGGCGGGAGCGGCCGAGGATGTCCCCGGTCTCGCAGATCGGCCCCACCACATGGGCCACCATCCCTGGCGGCTCGTCGAGGCGGGTCAGGTTGTAGATGGGATGGTAGGCGCCGTAGAGGGCCGGGCGGATCAGCGAATTCATCCCCGTCTCCAGACCCACGTAGATCACCTCCCCCTTGCGCTTGACCTGCGTCACCCGCGCCAGCAGCACCCCGGCTTGGGCTACCAGGAAGCGGCCGGGCTCCAGCCAGAGCTCGAGCTCGGGACGCACGGCCTTGAACCGCCGCAGCAGGTCGTCCAGGGCCGCGAGGTCGAGAGCGCTCTGCCCCGGCCGCTCGGGCACGCCCAGGCCTCCCCCCAGGTCGAGCACCCGCACGTCCGGGAACTGGTCGGCCACTTCGGCCAGGAAGAGGGCCACGTCCTGCCAGGCCTCAGGGCTGCGGATGCCGCTGCCGGTGTGGGCGTGGAGCCCCACCACCCGGGCGCCGCAGGCGGCGAGCAGCGTCCGCAAATCCGCCAACTGCTCCGGAGCGATGCCGAATTTCGACTGGGCTCCGGCCGTGCGCACGTGGGCATGATGCCCCCTTCCCCGCCCCGGATCGAGGCGCAGGAAGACCTCCCGCCCCGCGAACACCTCGGGCCACTCGCGCAGGGGGTGGAGGTTGTCGAGCGTCACCCGGGCCCCGGCCGCGAAGCCGCGCACGTACTCCTCGCGAGGGGCGAAATTGGGAGTGAAGAGGAGGCTCGGGGGATCGAGATCCGGGAAGAGGGACCGCACGTGATCCAGCTCCGCCGCGGACACGCACTCGAACCCCAATCCCTCGGCGTGGAAGACCCGCAGCACGCCGGGATCGGCGTTCGCCTTCACCGAGTAGAAGAGGCGATCGATGGCCGAGAGCGACCGCAAGGCCTTGGCGCAGCCGCGCAGCGAGCCGGCGTCGTAGGCGTAGACCGGGCCTCTCTCCGCGGCGAGGGCGAGCAGCTCGGGCCGGCGCCGCCGCCACCACTCCTGGGAGGCGCCTGTCGCCGTGGCCTCGCGGCCGAACAGCTCGCTCCAGGAGGGGCCGAAGACGGGGCCCTCCACCTGCTGGCCGAAGAGCAGCCCGTGGAGCTGGCGCACCAGCCGCTCGCTCTGCTCCTCATCCACCACGAACGTCAGGTTGAGATCGCTCGCCGCCTGGGTCACGAGGTGGATCTCCAGCTCCTCGAACGCCTCCAGCACCGGTCCCATCTCGTGCAGGATGGCGCGGATACCCCGCCCCACCAGGGAGAGCGAGGCCGTGGGCGCGATCACCTCCGGCTCGCAGAAATTGGCAAGATCGGCCAGCAGGGCGTCGAGCACCGCGCCCTCCAGAGCGTTGGCCCCGGGGTCGAGGGAGACCGTGACGTTGGTCTCCGAGGTCGAGACCGAGTCGATCGACAGGCCGTGGCGGGCGAAGACCTCGAAGGCGCGGGCGAGGAAGCCGATCTCCTGCCACATCCCCACCGTCTCCATGGAGATCAGGGTGATGCCGCGGCGCGACGAGATGGCCTTGACCTGCGGGCCGGCCACGGGGCCCGAGTCCGAGATCACGGTCCCCTGGACGTCCGGCCGGTCGGTCGACAGCACGTGCAGGGGGATGCGGTGGCGGCGCAGGGGCGGGATGGTGCGGGGATGGAGCACCTTGGCGCCCATGGTGGCGATCTCTTGCGCCTCGTCATAGTGGAGGGAACGCAGCAGCCGGGCCGAGGGGAGGAGCGCCGGATTGGCCGTGAACAGGCCGGGCACGTCGGTCCAGATCTCGCACCGCTCCGCACCCAGCCGGGCCGCGAGATAGGCGGCCGAGGTGTCCGAGCCGCCGCGGCCGAGGAGCACGGTCTGCCCCTCGCGGTTGCGGGCGATGAACCCCTGGGTGAGGATCACTGACCCGGGCAGGGCGGCCAGGCGCGCGGCCAGATCATTATCGCGATCAAAATCCCGTTCGAAGTCGCAGGTGGCCGAGAGGTACGCGCGCGGGCCGAAGGCGATGGGGTCTTCCCGGCACTGGAGGGCCGTGCGGGCGTCGAGCCAGGCGGTGGCGATCCCCCGCGTCGTAAGGAACGCGGCCCCCAGGCGGGTGGACATCAGCTCGCCGAAGGCCATCACCCGCGCCTTCAGAGCTGGTCCGGCCTCGCGCAGCAGCGACGCGGCCAGGGCGAGGCGCGAGAGCTCCTCGAAGTCGTCCGCGAGAAGACCGGCAGCGTCGATCTTCAATCCCTCCCCCAGCTCGAGATGCCGCTCCCGAATGGCCGCCAGGGCATCCCCATGACGTCCTTCGACGGCGAAGGCGAGGAGCGCTTCGAGCTGGTTCGAGATCCCTGAGAGGGCCGAGCAGACGACGACCGGCCGCAGCCCGTCAGCGATGCGGCGGGCCGTGAGGTCGGCGATGGTGCGCCAGCGCTCCGGGGTGGAGACGCTGGTGCCCCCGAACTTGAGGACGACCCAGCGGGTGGACACCCCGCGGTTATCCTTTGGCCGCCCGCACCGCCTCGGTCAGCGCCGGCAGGACCTCGTGGAGGTCGCCCACGATGCCGTAGTCGGCAACGGTGAAGATGGGCGCGCCGGGATCCTTGTTGATGGCCACGATCACCGACGAGCCCTTCATGCCCACGAGATGCTGGATGGCGCCCGAGATGCCGGCCGCGACGTAGAGCTTGGGCGCCACGGTCTGCCCCGAGGAGCCGATCTGGCGGTCGCGGGGGAGCCAGCCGTTGTCGATCACCGGCCGGCTGGCGCCGATCTCGGCTCCCAGCGCCTTGGCCAGGGCCTCGACGGGCCCCATCTTGTCCGCGCCCCCCACACCGCGGCCCACGGCCACGATGACCTCCGCCTTGGTGAGGTCGACCGTGTCACCCCCCACCTCCTCGTAGCCCAGGACCTCGCGGTCCGGCTTGACGGCCGCGAGATCCACCTCCAGGGGCTTCACCTCGGCCTCGCCGCGCACCACGCCGTCGGCCTGAAACGCGCCGGACTGGACGGAGGCGAGCACCGTCCCCTCCCCCTTGACGCGCACCCTGGCCTGCAGCTTGCCGCTCATGATCGGCCGCGTCCACAAAAGGCCGCCCTCCGCGCTCTCAAAGGCGGTGACCTCTGGCAGCAACCCGGCGCCCACTGTCTGGGCGAGGCGGGCCATGTAGTCCACCGTCTGATAGGTGTGGGGGAAGACCACGAAGGCCGGAGCCGCAGTCTTGATCGCCGGTCCCAAGGCTCCAATGTACGCCCCTGGCGTGTAGACGCGCAGGGCGTCGTGATCGGCCACGTGGACGGCGGCGAGGTCGAGCTTGGCCACCTCGGCGGCGGCGAGCCCCACGCCCGAGCCCAGGAGCACGGCTTCGGCCTTGCCGCCCAGGGAGGCGGCCAGCTTCTGCGCCGCGGCGATGGCCTCCCAGGAGATGCGGGAGACCTGGCCCTCGCGATGTTGCAAGACGACCCAGACGTGATCCGCCATCACAGCACCCTCGCTTCCTTCTGAAGTTTCTGTACCAGGGCCGCGGCCGCGGTCTTGGCATCTCCCTCGAGGATCTGCGCCCCCCGGCCGGATTCGGGGAAGGCCACGGAGACGATCTCCAGCCGCGAGCCCGCCTCACCCACCTGCGACGGATCGAGCCCCAGGTCGGCGGGCGTGACCGCGGCGATCTCCTTCTTCTTGGCGGCCATGATCCCCTTGAGCGAGGCATAACGCGGGTGGTTGAGCCCCGCCTGGATCTCCAGCACGGCCGGGAGCTGCACGCGGGAGACCTCGTTGACGCCGCTCTCCATTTCCCGGGTGACCTTGGCCGAGCGGTTCCCCTCTTCGAGCTCGACCCCCATCACCAGCCAGACGTGGGGCCAGCCGAGATGTCCGGCGATCACCGAGCCGGTGCCGCCGTAACCCACGTCGTCCGACTGCGAGCCCGTGAGCACGAGGTCGAAGTTGTCGCGCTGAAGCGCAGCCGCGAGGGCCCGGCCGGTCGCCAGGGCGTCGCCGCCCGCGAAGGCGGGGTCGGAGAGGTGGACGGCCCGCGCCGCGCCCACGGCCAGGGCCTTGCGCAGGGCCTCCTTGACCCGTTCGGGTCCGAGGCTCAAAACCACGACCTCACCGCCGGTCTTCTCGGCGATGCGCAGCCCTTCTTCCAGAGCGTATTCGTCGCTCTCGTTGATGACGAACGGCAGGTCCTCCTCCTCCAGCCACTTGCCGTCGCGGCGGACCCGCAGCCGCGCCTCGGTGTTGGGGACCTGCTTGATGCAGACGGCGATCTTCATGCGGGGAGTCTCCTTGCGAGCAGCCGGCGGAGCAGCGGCGGAGCGGGATTGAAGGCCCACACCCGGTCGTCGAAGCGTAGCGTGGGCACCACGCGGCGGCCGCCGCTTCTGGCCAGCACCACGGCCTCGGCGCCGGCGTCGCGATCGATGTCGACCTCGTCGAAGGAGGCCGCGGCCTCCTCCAGCACCCGCTTGGCCCGGCGGCAGTCCGGACACCAGGAAGAGCTGTAGACGACCAGGTTGCTGGCGTGGATGCCCGCGCCTTCAGCCAGCCGGGCCGCCTCCTCGGGGGTCAGGCGCACGCCCACGATGCGGACCTTGCCGTCCGGCTCGGAGAGGAGCACGGCGGGAAGGTCCGCCTCCAGCGAGATCCCCAGCCGCTCCAGAGAGGCTGCGGCCTCGGGCTCGGCGGCGAGATCGATCCGGTTTCCCGATCCCGGCAGAGGCTCGGCGTGGCGCGTCGAATCGTAATAGATCTGGCAATCCAGAGATTGGCTCATAGAGTTGGTCCCGGCACCCGCACGGCGGCGCCATTGATGGCCGCGGCCTCAGGGGTGGTGAGGAAGTGGATGACCGACGCGACGGCGTCGGTGGTGACCCATTTCGCCGGGTCGGCGTCGGGCATGGCAGCCCGGTTGGCGTCGGTATCCATGGTACCGGGGAGCACGGCGTTGGCCCGGCCGCCGAAGGGGGCCATCTCGCGCGCCAGCGACTCGACCATGCGCAGCACGCCCGCCTTGGTGGCGGCATAGCCACCCACCCCGGCCTCGCCCAGCAGGGCCGCGGGGGACGACACGGCCACCAGCGCGCCGCCGCCCGCCTTCTCGAAGAGACGGGCGGTCTCCCGGAAGACGCGGAAAGTGGTGTCCAGGTTGACCTTCATCAGGAAGCTCCAGTCGGCGTCGGACATCTCGGCGAAGCGCGCCCAGCGGAAGCCGCCCACGAGATGGACGACCGACCGCGGCATCCCGGAGTGGGCCTCGGCGTCCGCGAACAGGCGCTCGACCTCGGCGGTGACGGCGAGGTCCACCCGCCGCACGGCCAGCCGGTCGGTCGGCGCGAGAGGCGTCAGCTCCGCCAGCGCCGAGTCGGACCCACCCACGGCCAGCACGCGATCGCCGCCGTCGAGGAAGCGCGCCACTACGCTCCGCCCCAAAGCGCCCGAGGCGCCGGTGATGAGGACTCGCCCAGTCATCTTCTCTCCAGGGTTGGGTGCTGCAAGACGCACCTCGCCACAGCCCTTAGGGGTGCCGTGGCGAGGCGGAAGCGAGACTACCACGGGTGGAGGGCCGATGGGGATGGTGGGGGTTGACTCCTCAGGGAAGAACCAGGTACCTTCCTCGACATGCAAAGACGAGTCGGTCTCTCCCCCCTTCAGCCAAGCTCCAGAACACCGGAGAAGGTCCGAGCCGCCGTCCGTAGTGCCCTAGACGAACGGGATGCCAAGCGGGAGAAAGACGAAGCTGCCGAGGTTTTGACGTCCCGCTCGCCACGAGTTAGACTACGTACTGTGGAAACGCGAGTCCTCTGCCCACCCGTTACACGTTCCGTTCATCGGGAGGCCATTCGGGCTGCAGTCGAGAAAATGGCAGCGATGAGGGAAGCACTTGGGCTTCGGCACGACCAGTGAGTTTGGACCGTGACTTGTGGAGGTGTAATACAAGATCATGTCTAAAACGTCTAAGCGCAGGATACCATCCCCCATCAGGCGCGGCTCCCGAACTCCAGAGGAAATTCGGAGCGCAGTAAGGGATGTAATGGGTAGTAGAGGTGACGATGATTGGTCGGCTGTGTTAACTCCCTCTACGCCCGAGCCCTGTCTTGTGATCTCACCAGATCAGAAGAGGGACGGGAAACACTAACCGGTATTTCGTTCCACGGTCCTTCTCTACTACCTAGCGGGGTTCATGCGCCTCCATGGGAACTGCCCGAGTCCAGTACGTCTTCATCAACTGTCCTTTTGACGATCACTACAAGGATCTCTTCGAAGCGATTGTCTTTTCGGTTTCTGACTGCGGCTTCACACCCCGATGTGCCCTGGAGATCGACGACGGGAGTCAGATTCGGATCGAAAAGATCTTCAATATTGTCTCCGAAAGCAGGTTTGGTATCCACGACATCTCGAAGACAGAGCTCGACCCGACGAACAATCTACCCAGGTTCAACATGCCCTTGGAGCTAGGATTGTTTCTAGGAGCCAAGCGGTATGGTTCGGGGGAGAATACGCAAAAAATCGGCTTGATCCTGGATAAAGAAGATTACCGGTATCAAAAGTTCATCTCTGACATCGCCGGCCAAGACATCCGTTCGCATGGAGATGATCCTAAGAAAGCGATTTCCATTGTGCGGAACTGGCTGCGCACTGCATCTCCGACCACTAGCATGCCCGGTGGGGAGGCGATCAGCAACCGCTACGACGTCTTCCGCAAGGAGCTTTCTTCTCTTTGCCATAAGCTACGCCTCTCACCAAAGGAGTTGACCTTCATCGATTACACCTGGGTTGTCACTGAATGGCTCGGTCAGAATCCTTGGTCCTGATGAGGCCAAGCATTAACATCTGACGCATACACGTTATCTTAGGGCTATGGCAAAGTCTCGTACATTCCTGGCTCCACTCAAGCCAGGGTCCCGCACACCTGAGGAGCTCCAGAGGGCAGTTGAAGCGGCGTGCTCGGACGAATCTGAGTTCTCTTCCGAGAGAACCGAGCCTACTGGTCGATCGAAGCCCAACCGGCCCCCAGGACCGACTTCTCCTTCATTCCGGAGGAAAACGAAGGGTCGGCCTCGCTAACTGAGGGCTGTGGGTCGTCCTACCCCTCCCGCCGGTCTACAATCTGCGGCGCCATGACGTCCCGCCGCCTCTTTCCCCCTGCTCCCGTCGTCGCCCCCCATGAGACCAGAAGACAGCGTTTGAGGCGCAAGCGGCGGACGTATGTGCTGCGGTGGTTCGACCACGCCATCCTCTTGCTCTACCGGCTGATCTCGTGGCTCGACCGCCGGGCCCCCCTGGAGAAGCGCTACTTCCGGGTGGCGATCTTCGGCTCCAGTCGTATCCAGCCGGACGATGCGGTCTATGAGCAGGTGCGCGAGCTTGCCCGCCAACTGTCCTATATGGGGTGCGACATCGTCACCGGCGGGGGGCCAGGGTTGATGCGGGCCGCCAACGAGGGGGCGCGGGCCGGGGCCTATCACTACAAGACCCGCTCCTTCGGCCTCACCATTCTCCTCCCCATGGAGGAGCAGCCCAACCCGTTCCTCGACGAGGTCAAGCAGCACTCGACCTTCTTCTCCCGGCTCCACCAATTCATCCGCCTCTCCCACGCCTGCATCGTCATGGACGGCGGCATCGGCACCACGCTGGAGGCCATGATGATGTGGCAGCTCCTCCAGGTGGGCATGCTGCGCAACCGTCCCCTGATCTTCGTCGGCCCCATGTGGCGGGGGCTGCGCCAGTGGATCGAGAAGGACATCGTGGCGCGGGGCCTCGCCTCTCCCGGCGACCTCGAGGTCGCCCACTGGGTGGATACTGTCGAGGAGGCCCTGGCGGTGATCACCCCCTCGCTGCAGGACTTCCTGAGCCGCCACCGGGTCATCCTCCCGCCGGCCCTCGAAGAGCCCGAGGAGCCGCCCGCCGTGAAATAATCCCTGGGCGATCCGGCACGGTCTTTGCTGGGCGCGGGGGCCATGGTACGGTGGCCCGCCGGCAGACGTAGGTAGCAGAGAAGGGGGATCGAGAGCGCGCATGTTCACGACGGCCTTGACGTTCATCCAGTTCGGTGCCCAGGAGGGGCCCGGGATCTTCCGCTTCTTCTTCCAGGCCGGTCCCATGGCGAAATTCATCCTCGCCGTCCTGGCCCTGTTCTCGCTCGGCTCGTGGGCCATCATCCTGGGCAAGCTGGTGCACTTCCGGCGCGCCGACCAGCAGAGCGCAAAGTTCATGGACGCGTTCCACCGCAGCCAGCGTTTCAGCGAGGTCAACGCCGTGGCCGGCAAGCTCGGCGCCTCGCCGCTCGTGGGCATCTTCCAGGCCGGCTATGCCGAGATCGACAGCCAGATCAAGAGCTCGCCGGACCCGGAGCGGCCGGGGGAGAAGCGGGCCTATCGCATCACCTCGCTGATCGCCCTCGAACGCACCCTGGCGCGGGCCGTCAACGTCGAGCTGCAGACCGTGACCCGGTGGACGGGCTTCCTCGCCACCACGGCAGCCGCCACGCCGTTCATCGGCCTCTTTGGCACGGTGTGGGGCATCATGAAGGCGTTCAACGACATCGGTCTCCAGGGCTCGACCTCCATCGTGGCCGTGGCCCCCGGCATCGCCGAGGCGCTGATCAACACCGCCGCCGGCCTCGGCGCGGCCATCCCGGCCCTCATCGCCTACAACTACTTCTCCCAGCACATGCGCCGGCTGCGGGGGAAGATGCAGGACTTCGTCCTCGAGTTCCTCAACCTGGCCGAGCGGAACTTCACCTGAGCCCGGACCGTCCAACCCTCCAAGAAACGAGGCGACGACATGGCGTTCAATCTGGGTAATTTGGGAAGTGGCGACGACGACGATCCGGTGATGGCGGACATCAACGTCACGCCCCTGGTGGACGTGATGCTGGTGCTGCTCATCATCTTCATGATCGCCGCGCCCATGCTCCACCAGGGGGTGGAGGTGGCCCTGCCGCGGGCCAACGCGCAGAACCTCCCCCTGCGCGTCCAGGACCCGCTGGTGATCTCCATCGACAGGAACGGCCGGGTCTATCTGCGGGAGTCGGCGGTGGAGACCGAGGAGCTCGTCTCCCGGGTCAAGACCCAGATCGCGGCCCGCGGCGACGACACGGTGTTCCTCAAGGGCGACCGCGACGTGCCCTACGGCAAGGTGATCGAGGTGCTGGACCTCCTGCATCAGGGCGGGATCGTGCACGTGGGCATGGTCACCGAGCGCGAGCGCCGGAGCCGGGGCCGCACGTGAGCCAGTCGGTCGAGCGGATCCTGGCGCAGCGCTCCCGCCGCGATGGCCGGCGGACGGAAGCCGTGAGCGTCACCGTCGCCGTCCTGCTCCACGCCGGGGCCGTGGCCCTCGCCCTGCTCCTCCCCCACCTCGCGCCGCCACCCCCACCCCTGTCGTTCGTGCCGGTGCAGATCATCCCGGCCGCGGCCCTGGGGGTACGCCACCCGGCGAGCCGTCCCAAGGCCGAGACGCCCTCTCCCGAGCCCAGCCCGGAGCCGCCGAAGCCGGAGCCCACGCCGGAGCAGGTCGCCGCCAAGCCGCAGGACGACGTGCCGGTGCTGCCCGAGAAGACGCCGAAGAAACCGGAGAAGACTCCGCCACCCGCGCCCACTCCCGCGTCGCCGAGCACCAAGCCCGGAGCCCGGCCGCCGGAGAAGCCTTCCACCAAGCCTCCCACCACCGGGGGCACGGGGAGCAACCCCGCGGGCACGGCCGCCCAGGGCTCGCCCGAGGGCGAGGCCGGACGGCGCGGCTCGCCCACCGGCAATCCCGTGGGCACCTCGTCCTTCGGCTCGGAGATCGCAGGGTTCGACACGGACTTCAAGTTCGCCTACTACATCGACCAGCTCCTGACCTCGATCGACGCCAAGTGGCAGCGGCCTCCCCTGGGCGACAACGTGCGCTGCATCATCTCCTTCCGCATCCAGCGCGACGGCAGCATCACGGAGCTGACGGTGGCCGAGTCTTCGGGCTACAATTCCTTCGACCTGGCGGCGCTGCGCGCGGTGCAGAACGCCTCCCCCTTCGCCCCCCTGCCGCGGGCGTACCGGAACGACTCCCTGGGCGTCAACCTGATCGTCCGTTGACCTTAAACGAGGTGTCATGAGATCGAG
This sequence comes from Thermoanaerobaculaceae bacterium, assembly GCA_963712665.1. GTDB lineage: Bacteria > Acidobacteriota > Thermoanaerobaculia > Multivoradales > UBA5704 > DATARR01. Next base: position 466,984 of record CAVQIV010000008.1, read on the forward strand.
AGCCGCCGCCTTAACCGTCCTCCTCATCCTGCTGCCGCTGGCCCTGGTGCTCGCCGCCGCCCAGCAGCCGCCGGCCCCGGAGCCCACCTCGGCCGCGCCCCAGCCTCCATCCCAGGTAACGATCGAACTCAACCGGGGGGCCGCAGCACGCAAGATCAAGATCGCTTTCCCCGCCTTCCGCGGCCAGCTTCCGGGGGGCGGAGCCGCCGCCGCCCGCGAGCTCGAAGAGACGGTGCGGCGCGACCTCGACGTCTCGGGCTACTTCGTCATCCAGGGCCCGGACGTGCTCTCAGGCCTCGCCCTGACCGGCGATCCCCAGAAGGACCTCGCGGCCTACGCCTCCACCGGCAACGAGTTCCTGCTGCTGGGCGACGTCAAGGCCGAGGGGGACCGGCTGGTCTTCGAGGGGCGGGCGCTCGAAATCAGGAGCGGCCAGCCCGTGGTGGCCAAGCGCTACCGCGGCCCCTACGACGCCAGCCGGCGCATAGGCCACACCTTCGCCGATGAGGTCATCCGCTTCCTCATCGGCAAGCCAGGCATCGCCCTCTCCTCCATCGCCTTCACCTCGGACCGCTCTGGAAACAAGGAGATCTGGGTGATGGACTATGACGGCTTCAACCCGCGCAAGATCACGGGCCACCGCTCGACCTCGATGTCGCCGGCCTGGAGCCCGGACGGCTCCTCGCTCGCCTACACCTCGTTCTTCAACGGTCCGCCGGCCCTCTACCTCGTGGACCTCGCGAGTGGCCGCAAGCGCCCCATCATCACCTCGGGCTCGCTCAACACCAGCCCCAGCTTCTCGCCCGACGGCAGGCACGTGGCCTTCGCCCGCTCGCTCGAAGGCAACGTCGAGATCTTCACCGCCGACTCAGACGGCGGCAACCTGCGGCGGCTGACGACCTCCAACGCCATCGACACCAATCCGGCGTGGAGCCCCAAGGGCGGGCTCATCGCCTTCACCTCCAGCCGCGCCGGCAACCCCCACATCTACCTGATGGACGCCGAGGGCACGAACCCGCGGCGGATCACTTTCGAGGGCACCTACAACGACGGCGCCTCCTGGAGCCCGGAGGGGGACCTGATCGCCTACGCCAGCCGGCGGGACGGCCAGTTCCAGATCGCCATCACCAACGTCGGCACCCTGGAGACCCAGGTGCTGACCTTTGGCCCCGGCGAGAACGAGTCGCCCACCTTCTCCCCCGACGGCCGCAAGATCGCCTACACCTCGCGCCGCGGCGGCAGCAAACAGATCTACGTCATGGACCTGGACGGCAGCAACGTCCGCCAGCTCACGACCGAAGGCAGCAACGACATGGCCGACTGGTCGCGGATCGCGCCTCCGTAACAGCGATCACCGCAGTAGAGATGGATTTTTGATACAGTGACGGCAGGTGACAGCAGTACGACGACGTGAATCGAGGAGAGAATCTCATGAACCAAAAGCGGATGATCTGGATCCTGGTTCCAGCTCTGTTGACTTTTCTCTACGGCTGCCCGAAGAAGAAGCCCACCACGCCGCCGCCGGACCTGAACGTCGAGACCACGACGGTGCCGGCACCGACGCCGGCCCCGCCTCCGCCCACGGACGTGGCGCCGCCACCCGCCCCGGCGGTGGTCGACAAGGTCGAGGATCCGCTCACCTCCTCGGACATGCAGGTGGTCAACGAGGAGCTGCGCCGCCGCGGCTTCAGCCCGGACATCTATTTCGACTACGACGAGAGCACGCTGACGGACGACACGCGACAGAAGCTGTCGCGCAACGCCGACCTGCTGAAGAGCCAGCCGCAGTTCTCAGTCACCATCGAGGGGCACGCCGACTCGCGCGGCACCAACGAATACAACCTGGCCCTGGGCGAACGGCGAGCCAACGCCGTCAAGGAGTACCTGGGCTCGCTGGGCGTCGCGCCCGAGCGCCTGCGCACCCTCTCCTACGGCGAGGAGCGGCCGCTCTGCACCGAGGAGGTGGAGAGCTGCTGGTCGCAGAACCGCCGCGCGCACATGATCATCACCGGCCGCTCGAACGTGGGATGACATGAGCCCCTTCGGCCGCCTCACCTTGCCTGTCTGCCTCGCGGCGGCCCTCGCCGCCGCGGGGTGCGTCTCCACCCAGGACATCGAGGGCCTGCAGTCGCAGCTCTCGGACATCCAGAAGCAGATGCTGCAGCTCCAGAAGCAGGCCCAGGAGGCGCCGAGCCGGCAGGACGTCGGCAACCTCCAGTCGAGCGTCGGCCAGCAGATGCAGGGGCTGCTCAAGACCGAGGCGGACATGCAGGTGAAGCTCCAGGACCTGTCGGCGCAGATCGAGGCGCTGCAGGGCAAGCTGGAGGACACCAACAACCGCCTCTCCCAGCTCTCGCAGCAGATCGCGGCCACCAATCAGGAGCTGAAGAGCTTCCGCAACCAGCAACAGGCGGCCCCGCCGCCGGGACCCGACGGCACGACGCCTCCTGGCCAGCCACCGCCGGCAGGCGCCGCCGGAGTGGCCGATCCCAAGAGCCTCTACGACGCGGCCTACAACGACTACCTCAAGGGCAACTACGACCTCGCATCGCGGGAGTTCCAGGAGTACCTCACGAACTTCCCCAACACCGACCTGTCGGACAACGCCGTCTACTGGATCGGCGAGTCCTTCTACCGCCAGAAGCGGTTCCGCCAGGCCATCGAGCAGTACGACGCCGTGCTCACCCGCTTCCCGAAGAGCGACAAGACGGCGAGCGTCCTGCTCAAGAAGGGCTATGCCCACCTGGAGCTCGGCGAGCGCTCGCAGGGCGTCGTCCAGCTCCAGCACGTCATCCGGCAGTACCCCACGAGCGACGAGGCCAACCTGGCGCGGCAGCGGCTGCGCGAGGTCGGAGTTGACGTCCGCTAGGCGGGGATGCTATAAAGCTCCGCCGCCTCCGGTGCGGGTGCGGCCTTACCTTGAAAAGCACGAAGGGATCACAAGCGAATGGCGAATACCAAGTCGGCTGAGAAGCGGAACCGTCAGAACATCCAGCAGCGGGAGCGCAACCGCGCCCATCGTTCGCGCCTGCGCACGGCCATCAAGAGCCTCCGCTCGGCGGTGGCCTCCGGCGACGCAGCCACGGCGGCCGAGCTGCTGCCGAAGACCCTGGGCATCATCGACAAGACCGCCCAGAAGAAGGTCATCCACGCGAACACGGCCTCGCGCTACAAGTCCCGTCTGACGAAGACGGTCTCCGCTCTGGCGAAGTAACCGAGCTCCCCCGCCCAAGACCCTCACCCCTGCCCCTCTCCCGACCACCCCATCCCCCTCCCCGGGAGAGGGGTACCGGCTGGGGCGGTCTTGCTGTTCTCCCTCTTCTCCCGGTGAGGGGGGTGGGAGGGGACGGGAGAAGAGGGCCGGGGTGATGAGGGTCTTGGGGGCGGGGTCAGAACCCTTCCAGCAGGCTCGTCACCAGCGTCTCGGCGAAGCGCTTCGACGCCTTGGTGATGGCCTCGTTCTCGCGGTCGAAGTAGGCGGTGTCCGTGGCTTCCACGGGGTAGCTTTCGCGGAAGGTGTAGTTGTCGCTCTTCCACAGCAGCTTGCCCTCGGTCCCTGTGCGCTTGAAGGCGATCTGGGCGGTGATGGCGATCTCGTACTGCGTGGCCTTGCCCGTGTTGTCGAAGGTCACCGGGGTCACCCCGAAGCCGATGACGGCGCCGGTGATCTCGGCCGTGGCCTCGGACTCGCTCCCCACCACGGCGAAGCGCTGGCGCGTCACCAGCTCCTGGGCGATGGCCGTGGTCAGCTCCTGCTCCACCTGCTGGCGCGGGGTGCGGTTCTGGAGGGGCTGGAGGTAGACCGACTTCACGTCGTCCGGGATGTTGCTCCCCTTCCCCACCAGGGCATAGCCACAGCCGAGCAGGGAGAGCAGGGCGAGGAGCAGGATCACCGGAAGGAATCTCTTCTTCATGCGGACCTCCGCGTCACCAGGTTGATCAGCCGCCCGGGGACCAGCACGGCCTTGGCCACCTCCCGGCCTCCCAAGTGCTCCTTGACCTTGGGGCTGGCGAGGACGGTGGAGCGCACCTCCTTCTCGTCCGCGCCGGCGTCCACCTCCACCCGGTCGCGCACCTTGCCGTCCACCTGCACCACGAGCTGGATGCGGGCGCGGCGCAGCTTCGCCTCGTCGTACTCCGGCCAGGTGGTCTCGAGCAGGCTCTCGGTGTAGCCCCGGCGCTCCCACAACTCCTCGGTGACGTGAGGAGCCAGGGGGTGGAGGAGTTGCACCAGGGTGTCGAACGTCTCCTCGCAGCGCAGCCGTGAGGCCGTCTTCTCTTCGAGCGCCTTGGTGAGGCTGTTCGAGAGCTCCATCAGCGACGCCACCGCGGTGTTGAACGAGAAGCGCTGGAGGCTGTGGGTCACCCGCTGGATGGTGGCGTGCCGCTCCCGTTCGAGCTCCGGGTCCGCCGGCGCCGTGGGCGGCGCCTCGGGGAGCTTCTCCAGCATCCGCCACACCCGGTGGAGGAAGCGGTGGGCCCCGGAGACCGCCTCGTCGCTCCACTCCGCCTCCTTCTCGGGCGGCCCGATGAACAGCGTGTAGACGCGCTCGGTGTCGGCCCCCATCTCCTCGATCAGCTCGTCGGGCGACACGGTATTGCCCTTCGACTTCGACATCTTCTCGATGCGGCCGGACTTCTCCGCGTAGCGGGTGATCATCCCCTGGTTGAACAGGTTCTGGAACGGCTCCTCCACCGCCACCATGCCGAAGTCGTGCAGCACCTTGCAGACGAACCGGGCATAGAGCAGGTGGAGGATGGCGTGCTCGATGCCGCCGATGTACTGGTCGACGGGCATCCAGCGGTTGGCCACGTCGGAGTCGAACATCTTGGTGGCATCCCGCGGCGAGAGGTAGCGCAGGTAGTACCAGGAGCTGTCCACGAAGGTGTCCATGGTGTCGGTCTCGCGCCGCGCCGCCCCCTTGCATTTCGGGCACTTCGTCTCCACGAACGACGCCGAGCGCGACAGCGGGTTGCCCTCGCGGCCCGTGAATTCCACGTCATAAGGGAGCTCGACCGGGAGCTGCAAGTCCGGCACCGGCATCGTGCCGCACTTGGGGCAATAGACGACGGGGATGGGCGTCCCCCAGTAGCGCTGGCGGGAGATCAGCCAGTCGCGCAGACGGTAGGTCACCTTGCCCTGGCCCCACTTCTTCTCCTCCAGCCAGGCGATGAAACGGGGGATGGTCTCCGGCCCGTCGCGCAGGCCGTCGAAGGGCGGCGCGTTGCGGATCACCCCGGTGTGCAGAATGGGCTCCTCGAGGGTCGCGGGATCCACATCGGTATCTTCCGGGGCTTCCGGGTGGTAGACGAGACGCACGGGCAGCCCTTCCTGGCGGGCGAAGTCGAGGTCGCGCGCGTCGTGGGCCGGCACGGCCATGATGGCCCCGGTGCCGTACTCCGGGAGCACGTAGTTGGCGAGCCAGATGGGGATCTTCTCGCCCGTGGCCGGATTGACGGCCATGACTTTCGTATCCCGCCCCTCCTTGGGATTGCCTTCGTCCGAGCGCTGGATGCGGGGGATGTTGCGCACCTTCTCGATCCAGGCCTCGATCGCCTCCCGCTCCGGGTGCTTGGCGATCAGCTTGGCCACGAGCGGGTGCTCCGGGGCCAGCACCAGGAAGGTGGCGCCGTGGACGGTGTCGGGCCGGGTGGTGAAGACCGTCACGGAGTCCTTGGGCGAGGGGATCGCGAAGCGGATCTCAGCCCCCTCGGAGCGGCCGATCCAGTTGCGCTGCATGATCTTGACCTTCTCCGGCCACCCCTCCAGGGAGTCGAGCCCGGCGAGCAGGCGCTCGGCGTAGTCGGTGATGCGGAAGAACCACTGCTCCAGGTCACGCTGCACCACCGGCGTGCCGCAGCGCTCGCAGGCGCCGTCCACCACCTGCTCGTTGGCGAGCACGGTGCGGCAGCTCGGGCACCAGTTGACCGGCGCCATCTTCTTGTAGGCCAGCCCCTTTTCCAGCATGCGCAGGAACAGCCACTGGTTCCACCGGTAGTACTCGGGGAAGCAGGAGGCGATCTCCTTCGACCAGTCGAAGAGGATGCCCCAGCGGCGGAACTGCTCCTTCATCACCTTGATGTTGCCGAGCGTCCAGTCGCGCGGATGGACGCCGCGCTGGATGGCGGCGTTCTCGGCCGGCAGGCCGAAGGCGTCCCAGCCCATGGGATTGAGCGCCCGCTTGCCGTTCATCCTGAGGAAGCGGAAGAGGGCGTCGCCCAGGATGTAGTTGCGCCCGTGGCCGACGTGCAGCCGGTCGCCCGACGGGTAGGGGAACATCATCAGCATGTAGTACTTGCCGTGGCCGTGGCGCAGGTCCACCTCGGCGGCCCGCTGCCTCTCCCAGCGGTCCTGCCATTTGGCCTCGACGGCTTTGTGGTCGTAGGGTGTGCTCATCGCTCCTCTTACAGGTCTAGGTGAGGGTGCCCGGAAACGTGTGCTGCTTCAGCAGGCCGTCCAGCAATCCGTTGACGAAGCGTCCTGACTGCTCGGAGCCGAACTTCTTGGCCAGCTCGATGGCTTCGTCGAGCACCACGAGCTTGGGCGTATCGCGCTCGTGGAGCATCTCGAACACGGCGAGGCGCAGGATGTTGCGGTCCACGGCCGGCATCCGCTCCAGCCGCCAGTTGTCGGCCTGGCTGCGGATGAGCTCGTCGATTCTCTCCTGGTTCTCAACCGTCCCTCGCACGAGCGCCTGGGCATATTCGAACGCCTCCTCCACCCGCTTGCGCCGCCGGCTGTGCTCCGTGCGCTCCTCGGCCGTGGGCTGGCCCCGCAACTTGTCCGCGGCGGGAGCCTCCCGCGCCACGTACTCGGCCAGGTCGAAGGTGCTGAAGATGTGTGTCAGCGGGCTGCCTCCCAAGTCGCACTGGTAGAGCATCTGGACCGCCATTTCGCGTGCCGTGCGCCGCTTTCCTGCAGTCATGGACCTCGCCTCAAAGACCCCAGTGGAAATACGTCATTCAAAACAAGGGCCGCTCCCGACGAGCGGAAGCGGCCGCCGTCCGGCAATCATAGCCGGGGCGGGGGCTCATCGCTAGCCGTTGGATGCGCAGGATGCGCGCAGGCGCGCAAAGAGGTCCGCCATTTCGAGCGCCGCGAGGGCCGCCTCCCATCCCTTGTTGCCGGCCTTGCCTCCCGCCCGCTCCGCCGCCTGCTCGGAGGTGTCGCAGGTCAACAGGCCGAAGCCCACGGGCACGCGGTAGCGCTCGGAGACACCCGCGATGCCGCGGCTCGCCTGGGCGCAGATGTAGTCGAAATGCGGCGTCTCGCCCCGGATCACCACCCCGATCGCCACCAGGCCATCCAGCTTGCCGCCGGCATCGCCAGCCGCCGCCAGCTCCTCCAGCGCCTGTGGGATCTCCCAGGCGCCCGGCACCGAGACGAGATGGACGTCCGTTGCCGCCACCCCGTGCCGCCGCAGGCAGTCCACCGCACCGGCCACCAGCAGGTCGCCAAGGCGCGAGTTGAAGCGCGACGCCACGATGCCGAACCGCCGTCCGGCGCCGTTCATCTCCCCTCGGGTCTCTCGGATCTCGTTCATGGCCATGGCTTTCCAGGAGCGTTGAAGTATAGGGAGGCGGTCCCTGGGGAGTCAATTGGAGCCCATCTTGGAGCGCCCCCCAAGACCCTCACCCCTGTCCCCTCTCCCGACCACCCCATCCCCCTCCCCGGGAGAGGGGTACCCGGCTGGGGCGGTCTGGCTGTTCGTCCCTGCTGTCCTTGCTGTCCTTTACGTCCTTTCTTGCTTTTCTCCCTCTTCTCCCGGCGAGGGGGGTGGGAGGGGGCGGGAGAAGAGGGCCGGGGTGATGAGGGTCTTCTCCCTCACCGGACGAACGACCGCGCCATCTGCCGCAGAAACACCCCATAGCCTGGCGCGAAGAAGGCCTTGATGAGGACGTCGGCCAGAATCCCCGAGAGCGCGAGGCCCATCAGCCGGTGCTCCACGCGCTCGAAGGGCCAGGCCCGGCGCACCAGGAGAGGGCGGGCGAAGACCGCTCCCAGCAGCACGAAGGCGCAGACCCGCAGCACCGACCAGGGCACCCAGGCAGCCAGCGAGCCGAGGAACGGATGGCCGCTCGCCACCGCGTAAGACGCCACGAAGTAGCTCATGTAACCCACCAGCCCGGCGCCGAGGGCGAGGCCCAGGTAGCCGGCGGTCGCCCAGGTGAGCAGGAGAAAGATCGCCAGGTGCAGCAGGTGCTGGGGGAGGAACTGGCGCCAGTCGTTCTCCGGCCCTTCGCCGGTTGCCACCCAGCCGAACATCTGCTGGCGGTAGGCCTCGCCGTGGAGGATGCCGGAGCGTGCCACGTCCGGCAGCCAGAAGACCAGGAGGATCACCCCCAGGCTGAGCAGGAACGCCCAGGCGAGGCCCAGGCTCCAGGCGCCGAGATAGTCCCGCTCCCGCACCCGCTGGAGGAACGGGAAATAGACCGTGAGCGGGGCCAGCAGCGGCAGGGCCCACTTGCCGCCCGGCACGGCGACCAGGAGGGGGAGGAAGACGGTCAGCAGCAGGACCGCATGCGATTTTTCCCTCAAAGCGCCTTTCACAGCGCCCCTCCGGCCGGGCCGAGGTGGATCTCCTCCACCAGGGCCGCGGGATCGCCGTCGAGGGCAGAGCCGAGGGCGCGGGCCACCTCGCGTGGGGGCACCATGGCGGCGCGGTTCCAGTCGCCGGGGAGATGGTCCCAGATGGGCGTGTCCGTGGCTCCCGGATAGAGAGCCGTGATCCGCACGCCCGTGCCCTGGAGCTCTTCGCGCAGCACCGCCACCAGGCCGCGGAGCCCCCACTTGCTGGCGCAGTAGGCGCCCCAGCCCGGGAAGCCCCGGCGGGCGGCCACGGAGAGGATGGGGACGATCCACCCCCGGCCTCGCTCCTTCATGGCCGGCAGCAGAGCGCGAAGGAGGAGGAAGGTGCCCGTGAGGTTGGTGTCGAGCATGGCCGCGAAATCTTCGGGCTTCGTCTCCTCGATGGGCGCGAGCGAGACCACGCCCGCGGCCGGCACCACGAGATCGGCAGCGCCCCAACGCTCCCGCACCGCCGCGGCGCAGCTCTCCAGGGCCTCGGCATCGCGCACGTCGCAGGGGAAGACGGCTCCGGAGACTCTCGCGACTTCCAGCGTCTCCTCCAGGGGCTGCCGGCGCCGGCCGAGGAGGGCCAGGTCGTAGCCGCGGCGGGCCAGCTCCAGGGCGATCTCACGGCCGAGACCGGAGCCGCCGCCGCTCACCACTGCGACGCGTCGGGGGTCGCTCATGGAGGGAGCATATCAAGACCCTCATCACCCCGGCCCTCTTCTCCCAGCCTCCCCCCCGTCCGCCGGGAGAAGAGGGAGAGGTTAGATAAAAGGACAAAAAGCAGCTCTCTTCTTAGCCCCCTCTCTCCCGGCGGAAGGGGGGGAGGCTGGGAGAGAGGGGGTTGGGGGAGTGAGGGCCCGGGAGGGGGCGCTCTGAGGAGGGGCTCAGGGCCGGCCATGACCCGCCCGGGCCTCGGCCAACTCGCTGCGCAGGGTGCGAGCGAACTTCACCTGCTTATCCTCCGGGCCGAGCTGGGCCGCGAGCGTGGCTTCCGCATGACGCAACATCCCGTCGGCCTCGTCGTAGTGTCCGAGAGGGATCAGGCACTTCGCCAACAGGGTCTCGGCCCGCGCCACCTCGGGATGATCGGGCGCCAGCTCCTTGCGCCGGATCTCCAGCGAGCGGCGCAGATAGGGCTCGGCCTCGGCCCACCGGCTCCGGTCCAGGTAGGACTTGCCGATCTCGCGCATGGCATAGGCCACGTGGGGATGGTCCCGCCCCTCCACCTCCTCGAGGATGGCGAGCGCCTGCCGGGCCAGCGGCAGAGAGCGGTCGTAGTCTCCCAACTCGCGATAGACGCCGGCGAGAAGCAGGAGGGCCTGGGCCACCATGGGGTGCTTTTCGCCGTAGTTCTTGCGCCGGATCTCCAACGCCTCCTGGAGATAGGGGATCGCCTCGTGGCCCCGTTCCTGGGCGTCGATGACCGACGCCAGATTGCCCAGCACGGCCGCCACCCGCCAATGGGTAGGGCCATATTGAGCACGGGTGATGCGCAGCACCTCCCGGTCCAGGGCCTCGGCCTCGGCGTTTTGGCCCTGGCGGTGGAGCGACTCGGCCAGATTGTTCAGTGTCTCCATCAGGTCGGGATGATCTGGCGTCAGGATCCGCCGCTGGGCCGCCAGGGTGTCGCGCAGCAGGGTCTCGGCCTCCTTGAACTTGCCCGCATCGATCAGGATCGATCCCAGGCTCGCCTGGTCGCGAAAGAGATGAGGGTGCTGGCTCCCCAGGGCGCGGCGCTCGATCGCCAGCCCCTGGCGGAACAGCTTCTCGGCCGCCACGTAGTCTCCGCGATCGCTCTGCACCTGGGCCAGCAGGAGGACGCTCTCGGCCACGGTGGGGCCCGCGGGTCCCTCGGCCTTGCGGGCCACGGCCAGGGCCTCCCGGTGGAGCTTCTCCACGTCGTCGGAGACCGTGGGCGAGCCGCCCTTGGAAGCCAGGACCTGGCCCAGCAGGTTGAGCGTCTTCGCGACACTGAGATCGTCCTCGCCCAGCCGGCGCCTCCGGATGGCGAGCGACTGCCGCAGCCGCGCCTCGGCATTGCCAAAATCCGATCGCTCGTAGCTCAGTTGCCCCAGGTGCTCCAGGCTCTCGGCTACCTCCGGGGAGTCCGGACCGAACGTCTTGCGCCGAAGTGCCAGGGCCTTCTCCAGCAGCGGTCCGGCCTGGTCGTAGCGGCCGAGACCCAGGGCCACCTCGCCGATGGAATCCAGTAACGCGGCCTGCACGTCCGGCTGACCCGAGAGCTCGCGCGTGGCGCGCTCGGCCCCCTCGTCCAGCATCTCGCGCGCCGTCAGCATCTCGCCGCGGCTGTGGTAGGGATCGGCCTGCTGGAAGGTGTTCACCAGGAAGGCCAGGGTGTAGCGCGCCTTGTCCCGCTCGCGGGCCACGCGCCGGCTCTGGACGACATGGCTCGCCAACAGACCGATCCCCAGGAGCACTACCAGGGTCGCACCCACCATCGCCGTCCGGTGCCGGCGGACGAATTTCCCCGTCCGGTAGAGCAGGGAGTTGGGTCGTGCCGACACCGGCCGGAAGGCGAGATGGTCCTCCAGGTCCTGGGAGAGCTGAGCCACCGACGTATAGCGCTCCTGGGGATCCTTGCGCAGAGCGCGGCAGACGATCTGGTCCAGGTCCCCCCGCAACCGGCGGGCGAGAGCTCCGGGATGCGCGCAACGGGCCTCAGAGATGACCTCCGGGGTGACCTCCGGGGACGGCTCCCCCGGCCGGAACAGGGCCTGGCTCGGCGGCTCCGGCTCGGCTTCGAGAATGGCGGCTTCGAGCTCCGCACCGCGCCGGCCGGCCAGCCGGTAGGGGCTGCGGCCCGCCAGCAGCTCGTAGAGCACCACGCCCAGGGAGTAGACGTCGCTCGCCGTGGTGACGGCCTTGCCCTGGATCTGCTCCGGGCTGGCGTAGACCGGGGTCATGGCCCGCAGGTCCGGGACCGTCGCCGCGTTCTCCTCCTCCGGCCCGAGCTGCTTGGCGATGCCGAAGTCGAGGAGCTTCGGCTCCCCCTCCGGCGTCACCAGGACGTTGGCCGGCTTCAAGTCGCGGTGGACCAGCAGGTTCTGATGGGCGTACTGGACCGCGACACAGATGCGCTGAAACAGCTCCAGACGCTGATCGAGAGTGAGCCGGTGGCGGTCGCAATAAAGATCGACGGGCAACCCCTCCACCAGCTCCATCACCAGATAGGGGCGGCCGTCCTCCGTGCTGCCGCCGTCGTAGAGCCGGGCGATGTTGGGGTGCTCCAGGCGGGCCAGGATCTGGCGCTCCACCAGGAACCGGTGGCGGGCCTCCGTGCTCTCCAGCCCTGAGCGCAGCACCTTGACCGCCACCAGCCGCTCGAAGTGCTCGTCGTCGCGCCGGGCCAGGTAGACCGTGCCCATGCCACCACTGCCGATGCGGCGCAGCAGCCGGTAGGGACCGACGCGGCCGCCCTCGTCGTTCCACGGCACCGGCACCCCCAGGGCCTCACCCGCCGGCGTTTCGAGGAAGGTGCTGAGCTGCTCGTCGACCGCCAGCAGCCGCTCCACCTCGGCCCGCAGCTCGGCATCGTCGCAGTGGGCGTCGAGGAACGCCTGGCGCTCGGCCGCCGGCTTCTCCAGAGCGCCGGCGAAGAGGCGATCCACCTCGCGCCAGCGCTCGGCGGTGACCTTCACACCGGCCTCTCCACCGGCTGGAGCTGGTCGAACAGCCAGGCCCTGGCCCGGCGCCACTCCCGCCCCACCGTTTCGGACGAAATCCGCAGGTGATGTGCGATCTCGTCCGTGCTCAGGCCGCCGAAGAACCGCAGCTCCACCACCGCGGCCTTGCGGGGATCGAGGGCCTCCAGATGGGTGAGCGCCTCGTCGAGCGCCACCAGGTCCGGAGCCCGGTCCAGGGCCAGGTCCGCGGCCTCGGCGAGGGTCACCCGCTCCAGGCCGCCGCCCCGCTTGGCGCGATTGTGATGGCGCGCGTGATCCACCAGCACACGCCGGATGAGGTGCGACGCGAATGCGAAGAAGTGCGACCGGCTGGGCCACTGGAAGCCCTCGACGCCCTGGAGGCGCAGATAGGCCTCGTTCACCACCGCCGTGGCCTGAAGCGTGTGGCCCACCCGCTCCTGGCGGAGCTGCCGCGCCGCGATGTGGCGCAGCTCGTCGTAGACCAGAGAGAGGAGCTCCTCCACCGCCGTCGCGTCGCCGGCGCTCCAGGTCTGAAGCAGCTTGGTGATCTCTCCCTCGGCCATAGTTCGCTCAGACCCTGTCCCCTGGGTGCGAGCACATGCAAGAAAGGGGACGACAACGGGGCTTTCCAGAACGGTGCCAGGGACCCTACCCTGGGGGGAGCGCGCGTCCCCGTCTTATGGAAATGACGCTGGACACGATTCCATGTCACATCCTTTGGACGCCCGCTGCCCGAAGCTGGTTCCCAGCTCCTTATACGGAGCCCCGGGGGCAGGCCGTTGGCCCGGTCCCCAATGGAGAAACGCCTCTCGGGTCGCTCCATTAAGGGACATCTTTTTCCGGATAAGCTCTAGCGTCGTGCGTTTGGAGGCCGCGTGTCGGCGTCAGGATTCCATCTTTTGTCGATTGGGCTCCATCTTCCGGCGTTTGGATTCCATCCGCCGAGGTTTGGGCTCCATCTTTTCAGGTTTGGGCTCGATCCACGGAAATTTGGATTCCATCTACGGCCGATTGGATTTCATCCACCCAAATTTGGGCTCCATCTTTCTGCGTTTGCGCTCCATCTCCGGAAAGTCGGCTCCAACCGTCCTCGAAGAGAGTCCATCCGGGGAAGAACGCCGTCCAACCGGCGTCGGATTTGAACCAACCGGCGGCCGCTGAAGTCTGATCGTCGTCGGCTGTGGCCCAACCGTCGTCGGCTGTGATCCAATCGGTAACGGCTGGAGTCCAACCGTCCGCGGCTGTGGACTTCTACGCGAATCTGGACTCCAACCACCTCACCTCCCGCTCCCACCGACCGTAACCCGTCTCGTCCACGAGCTTCCGGACCAGGGCCACATACCGCCGGGCCGTCTCGGCCTCCCCCTGCTGGAGGCAGAGGCGTGCCCATTCCAGGTGGGCGTCGCAGATGAAGAGGCGCATAGAACCGCGCTCGGCAATCTCCAGGGCCTCATCAAGATCCGCTTTGGCGGCGGAGAGGTCGCCCCGTAAGCGATGGCAGGTGGCTCGGGCCAGGAGGCCGCGGGGGAGGTCGTCCTCATTTCCCGATTGCCGCAGGACAACCACAGCGCGGTCCAGGTGCTCTGCAGATCGGGCGAGCTCCGCCTCGGCTTCCTCGCCGGGAGTGGCCGGGTCGGGGGCGGTCAGGGCCAAGCCGAGATGGGCTCGGCCTAGGGTTAGTTCCACGAGAGCAAAGGTCAACAAGCTGTGGCCAAATTCGTTGGCAGCTCTCAGGATCTCTCCTCCCTGCTCCCGCACCTTTCGGCACGCCTCGCGGAACCGCCGCGCCGGCTCCGGGTTGGTGGCGAGCCCGGCCGGCCCGGCCCCGTCCTCCGGCTCCGCCTGACCCAGCAGCAGGTCGCAGAATCGATAGCCCTGTAGCGAGTAGAGCCGTGGGTACTCGGGCTGATCCTCCGCCTGCATCGCCTCGGCCTCGCGGAAGGCCTTCGCGCTCTCCTCCCACCGGCCCGCCTGGTGCAGGGCATCAGCCAGGGTCGTCCGGCTGACGATCCGCATGAAGGCGTCGCCGCTGCGGTCGGCCAGCTCGACGCTCTGCTCTCCGAAGGCCACGGCGCGTGGTACCTCTCCCAGGGTTAGGGTTAGCTCGCTGAGGTTGCTGGCTCGGCGGGTCGCGTTGTTCCAGGCTTCTTGAGCGATGCCCGCATTCAAGGCCGCCTGCATCGGCTGAACCGCCTCCGCTAGCCGGCCCAGGGCGCGCAGGTAGAGGCCCGCTTGGTTAAGGCAGAACGCCTGATCCGCCGGTGTGAGGCGAGTGGAGGGCCGGTCCCAGGGATGATCGAAAAAGCCGGACAGTGCTGTCAGGTCCGAGCCGAAGGCTCCGAGCTGTCTCCAACTGAAGTGATTGTTTCCACGCAGAATCCGCCGCCAGAAGACTTCATCCATCGCCTCCTGCTGGCGTCCCGCCCGGCAGCCGTGGAGGACGGCGGTGAAGAGGGGCTCCATTTCTTTTAGGGTCTCGGGAAGATCAGGTGCCGAATCCTTCAGGTGCTCGTAGAGCCGCAAGTTACTCTCTTGCCAAGCCTCAGGATGCTCTTTCTCGAGTTCCTCTTGGAAGTAGGCCCGGACGAGGGGATGGGCGTCGAGGTCGCCTGCCTGATGGGGATCGGCTGGCAGTAGGAGCCCGTGTTCCTGCAAGCTTGAGATCGCCCAGTTCCACTCCTCGGCGGAGATGTCCACCAGCGCTTCAGTGAGGCCAGGGATCGCCGGCTTCGCCCGGAGAGCCGCCAGAGCCTTCGCATCAGCCGGCCGGTCGAAAAGGCCCAACAGGCGAAGGATGGCCACCTCCGGTCCTTCTCCCAGCCAGAGCGAATAGGTACAGATAATTCGAAAGGCGTGGCCGCCCTGCCGCTCTGCGGCATCTCCCAGATCCACCTCCTTGAGGCGCCGCACATCGCCGCTGTAGGCCCGGCGAAGGTAGTTCCCCAGGAGGGTCAGCGCCAAAGCGTGACCGCCCATCTCCTCAGACGCAGCCCTCAACTCGAAGTCCTTCCCCTTCACCCCGAGACGGCGCAGCAATTCGGCGCCAGCGGCTGGGGTGAGGTGCTCCAGATCCCACTGAGGAGCGGTCTGGGGAGAGGAGTTGAGATCGGTGATGCGCTCGCGGGTGGTGACGAGGCAGAGACCGGGATTCTCGACAGCGAGGCCCTTCAAGAGGGCGGCGAGGCCTGAATCCTTGAGGCGGCCAGCTAGTGGACCCGGGGGGTACTGGAGCGGCTCGACGCCGTCGAGGATCAGGAGGGTTTTCTCCCTCCGCACCAGCTCGGCCAGCCGTAGGCCGCGGTCCCGGGACGAGCCGGCTGTGGGATCGGAATCG
The DNA here is from genome assembly GCA_963712665.1 of Thermoanaerobaculaceae bacterium. Lineage (GTDB taxonomy): Bacteria > Acidobacteriota > Thermoanaerobaculia > Multivoradales > UBA5704 > DATARR01. The sequence goes on from CAVQIV010000008.1 coordinate 482,558, forward strand.
CCGAAGAAGCGCAGGGCGTGGTCGAGGAAGCGGTCGGCAGAGGCCACGCGCTCTTCCGTGCCCTGGCTGTAGAAGGACCAGTCGAGGACGCGCCGGACGCCGGGCCAACCCGCGGCGGCGCGGCGATCGAGCCAGTGGCTCACCAGGGCGGACTTGCCGACGCCTCCGAAGGCGACGAGGGTGACGACGTGGATCTTCGGGTCCTCCCAGGCGGCGTCGAGGCGGGCTAACTCGGCCTCTCGGCCTACGAATTCGGGGCCGATGGTGGGGAGGCGGTTGAGGTCGAGGCGGGGGGACGCGGCGAAGGAAAGTTTCTGATCCCCGACAGCTTCGTGGATCTTCTGGCAGATCGCCTTCAACGCCACGTCGCGCTCGGACTCGGAGAGCGTGCTGAGCGGCCGGGAAGGATCGTGGGCGGCCTGGATCTCCGCCAGAGGGGTGTGCTCGTAGAGGCTCGGCGAGACCGGAACCCAGAGGAGATGAACCTGCCGGTTGCGGGCAGCGTCCAGGAAATAGGGCATCTCCACTTCGGCGATGAATTTCGAGGCGAGGAAGGGGGCGCTGACCAGCAGGACGGCGACTCGGGCCGAGGCCATGGCGCCGTCGATCTCCTGCCGCCAGGGATTGCCGGCCTTGATTTGGCCGTCCCACCAGAATTCGATGGCGCCCGTCCGCACCAGGGGCGCCAGCATCGTGCTCAGGCGTTCCAGCCAGGGGCGGTCCTGGTGGCTATAGGAGAGGAAGACCGGGCGGTCGCCGGCGGGGGGCGCGGTTGTCGGGGGCATTGAAAAAGATTGTAGCGGAGAAGGAGAAGGGACATCAGGGACACCAGGGACTGCAGGGACAGCAAGGACGATAACTGTCCTTGGTTTTTCTTGTCCCTGCTGTCCTTGTTGTCTCTGTTGTCCCTGATGTCTCTTTTTCGGACCTATTTCGCCGTCTCCGCCACCTGTGAAGGCCCACCCGTGTTCTGCCCGTAATAGGCGAGGAGCCCCCGCACCAGCGCCTCGGCCACGTGCTGGCGGTAGGCCCGGGTCTGGAGGAGGTTGCGGTCTTGGTCGTTGTTCAAGTTGCAGACTTCGAGCAGGATCTTGGCGGGGATGGAGTTGTAGCGCAGTACGGCGGGGACCCATTCGCTGTTGTTGCGGATGATCTTGTCGCGCACCGGGCTGAAGGGGTGGACGGCGAGGTTGCCGGACTGGAAGGCGGCGATCACCTGTTTGGCGAGCTCGCGCGAGAGGCCCTCGCTCTCTACCCTCTGGTCGCGGGGGAAGACGACGCGCGGGCTCTCCTGCACTTCTTTCCTCAGGGTGTAGACCGGACCCGTCTTGCCGTAGCTCTCGTCGCGCATGTCGGCGGCCGGGAAATACGCCATGGCGCCGCGCAGCGAGGGGTGGAGGGAGTCGGCGTGGATGGAGAAGAAGACCACTTTCTGCGGGTCTTTGTCCGTCTGCAGGGTCTTTCGGTAGAGGCTGTTGGCCAGGTACCAGCGCAGGTTGACCCCGATCTTGGGATCCTCGATGGGGTATGGAGGCGTCGTGAGCACGGCGTGGCGGCGGGAGAAGGGGAGGACGTCCAGGTCCTGAACGCGGAAGTCGTCGCCGTCGCGGGTGGTGACGAGCACGTGGGCGGCGGTCTGGCTTTCGAGCACGTGCTTGACGCGCATGACGATGTCGTAGACGTAGAGGCTCTCCCAGACGCCGCTCTGGCTCGCTCCGGCGTCGAGGCCGCCGTGGCCGGCGTCGAGCACCACGGTGATGCCGGAGAGGCCCCGGGCTTTCACCTGGTTGCTGAACTGGGCGCTCGCCCGCAGGTTCGCCTCGTATTCCTTGCGCTTGGGGTGACCCTCGGGCAGGAACTCGGGCTGCAACACGTCGAAGGGGATCTTGACCCGGAAGCCGATGGGGATGTCGGTGACGTCGCGGATGCCGCTGCGGTGGGCGATCTGCTCGGCGAGGGCGTTCACGTCCGCGGCGAAGACGCGGCCGGTGAAGCGCACCACCACGGAGGAGTAGAGGGCCTCGTGGGGGCGCAGGCGGTAGATGGCGTACTCGCCGTCCTTATCGACTCCGTACTGGAGGAGGAACGGCCGCTCGGGCACGGGCAGGACGGCGCGGAAGGCGGGGAGCAGGAGCTCGGAGGGGATGGTCACGGCCGTGCCCTTCGCCACGTCCTCGTCCTTGAGCTCGTTGTATTCGCGGATGGCGCGGAAGTTCTCGCCCGTGCCCGTGAACCACTCGGCCATCCGCCACAAGCTCTCCCGCTGCATCACGCCCACGCCCCGCACCTGGTGGCGCCAGCCGTCGGCCTCGCCGCGGTCGTCCGCGAACAGGGCCTTCACGGCCTTGAGCTGCCAGTCGCGCGACAGGATGGTGAAGGGCACGGCGTAGCGCACGCCGGCCTGGAGATTCGCGGCCCCGCCGTTGGCCTCGCCGATCTGGACGGCAAAGGCCGAGTCGCCACACAGCCGGCGGGCGAAGGGACCCATCCCCTCACCCTTTTTCGGCAGCGCTTCGACGAGGATGCCCCGGTCTTCCGCGAGGGTGGCCACCACTCCCTCTTCGATGGGGACACGGACGGTGCGCGACGGCGCCGCGATGGCGCCAGAGCAAGGCAGGGCGATCAGAATCCCCAAAACGGCCATCACGGCCAGGACGGCGCCGCGCATGGGGATCACCCTCATGGTCAGTCGGCCTCCGCCCCCCGGAATGCGGGTACGACGGCGAAGCCCACCTCGCGCTCGAAGGCTCGCGAGGCGCGGAAGACCGTGGCCTCGTCGAAGGGGCGACCCAGGATCTGGAGCGAGAGGGGGAGGCCCTCGTCGTCCAGCCCCGAGGGCACGGCCACGGCCGGCAATCCCACCAGGCTTGCGGGCGTGGTGAAGATGTCGGAGAGATACATGGCCAGGGGATCGTCCACCTTCTCGCCCAGACGGAAGGCGGCGGTCGGGGTGGTGGGGGTCACCACCACGTCGACGGTCTCGAAGGCCGCGGCGAGCTCTCGCCGCATGCGCTCGCGCACTCCCTGGGCGCGGCCGTAGTAGGCCTCGTAGTAGCCGGAGGAGAGGGCGAAGGTGCCGAGCATGATGCGGCGCTTCACCTCGGGGCCGAAGCCTTCGCTGCGGCTGTCGAAGTAAAGGTCGATGAGATTGTCGGCCTTCTCCGAGCGGTGGCCGTAGCGCACGCCGTCGAAGCGGGCGAGGTTGGCGCTGGCCTCGGAGGTGGCGACGACGTAATAGATGGCCACGGCGGCGTCGAGGCTGGGCACCGAGACCTCGACCAGCTCGGCCCCGGCCGCGGCCAGCCGGTCGAGCGACCGGAGCCAGTTGCGGGCCGCGGCATCGCTCAATCCCGCGGGATCGACGTCGCGGATCACTCCCACCCTGAGGCCGGCGATCCCCTCTTCGATCGCTCCCAGATAGTCCCCCACCGGCGCGGTGGCGCAGGTCGCGTCGTTGGGATCGGCCCCGGCGATCACTTGCAGAGCGAGCGCCGAGTCGCGCACCGTGCGGGCGATAGGTCCGATCTGATCCGTCGAAGAAGCGAAGGCCACGAGACCGTAGCGGGAGACCCGGCCGTAGGTGGGCTTGACTCCCACGAGACCGCAGAGCGCCGCGGGCTGGCGGATGGAGCCGCCCGTGTCCGATCCGAAGGACAGGGGGACGCTGCCCGCGGCCACGGCCGCGGCCGGACCGCCGCTCGAGCCGCCGGGCACGGCGCCGAGGTTCCAGGGATTTCGGGTGAGCTGGTAGGCCGAGTTCTCGCAGGACGAGCCCATGGCGAACTCGTCCATGTTCATCCGCCCGACCGGCACGGCCCCGGCGGAGAGCAGCCGCGCCACGGCCGTGGCCGTGTAGGGGGCCACGTAGCCGGCGAGGATGCGCGAGCCGCAGGTGAGGGCGTGCCCGTCGAGGCTCAAGTTGTCCTTCAAGGCCACGGGCACGCCGGCGAGCGGCCCCACGTCCTCCCCCGCGGCCAGCCGGCGATCGATCTCCATCGCCCGCTCCCTTGCCTCCTCCTCGAACACCTCCAGATAGGCCGCCACCAGCGGCTCCACCCTGGCGGTGCGGTCCAGGCACGAGTCCAGGACTTCGGAGGCCGAGACCTCCCGGCCGCGCACCTTGGCGGCGATCTCTTCGACCGAGAGCTCCCAGAGCTCAGGCATCGCCGCCACCCTTCACCTCGGGGACCAGGAGGAACGCGTCGAGCGAGGCCGGAGCATTGGCCAGGAAGCGCTCGCGGGGGAGGCAGTCGCGGGGCACGTCCTCCATCTCCTGCACGCCCCGGGAGCCCAGGTCGGGCTCCGCGCCTTCGTAGGACTGCAACTGGTCGATGTAGTCGACGATCTTGGCGAGCTGGCCGGTCAACCGCGCCTCTTCCTCCGGCGTGAACCGGAGCCGGGCCAGGGTGGCGATTTTCCTTGTATCTTCGGTGGTTAGTGCCATGGCCTTGAAGTGAAAGTTTAGCTCCGGTTGTGCGGGAAAGGCAAACCCTCGCCCCCTACCCCCTCTCCCGCCCCCTCCCACCCCCCTCACCGGGAGAGGGGGAAAAGTTTGCCTGACTTCTTCTTCCGACTAACCTCTCCCTCTTCTCCCGGTGAGGGGGGTGGGAGGGGGCGGGAGAAGAGGGCCGGGGTGATGAGGGCTCCTACCTCACCGCCACCGGCCGCGCGAGCACCGTGCCGTTCTTCTCCCGCAGCTCGATCCGCAGCTCGCCGGACGTTCCGGAGAGCTGAGCGCGGTCGAAGGTGAGCACGTAGTAGCCGGAGAGGACCCGGCCGAGGACCTTGGTGGCCAGCCCGGGCAGCCGGAAGGTGGGGAGGTAGAGCCCGCCCGTGGAATCGGCGATCGCCTCCAGGCCCGTCTCCAGGGAGTGGTAGTCGGCGCTGGTGACGTCGAGCACGAAGACGGACGAATGGGCTCGCCGCAGGGCCTGCACGGCCGGCTTGTAGTCGGGAGTCATCACCACGCCGAAGGAGCCGAACAGGCGGCCGAGCCCCCAGCCCAGGAAGATCACCGTCTTCTCGCCGGGCAGCGGCACGAGCGCCCGGCCGATGATCTCCAGGCCCTTCTCCGGCGAAGCAGCGGCGCGGGCTTCGGCGCGGTCGTAGTGAGCCGCCAGGGAGACGGGATCGCCGGGGGCGACCGCGGTCTCGTGGCTGAACAGCATGGCCCGGTCGAGAGCGTCGTGGGTGGCGACGCGATCCGCCGTGAAGTCCTGCCACAGCTTGAGGTGGGAGTCGAAGGAGACGACCGCCACCCGGTCGCTCGGCCGCAGGGTCGCCAGCAGGTCGCGGGTGAAGGGCCGCAGGCGGAGCTGGCCGCTGATCCGGCTCGGCGTCAGGTCGGCCTGGACGAAGAAGACGATGAGCCGAGGCAGCGGCGGGGGTAAGGGAGGTGGCGGCAGAGGCTCGGCCGTGGCCTCGGCCGGAAGCTCCGGAAGGGGGAGAGGCGCCGCCTCCTCGCTTTCGCCGATCCAGTCCACGGCGACGACGGGGATCTCCTTCTTCCCCACCCGCACGCGGAAGTCCTCGGGTTTCAGCCCCAGCATGGGCTGTCCCCAGGTGTCCACCACCCGCACCACCACGGTCGCCAGGGAGACGTCGATCTCGTCCGAGAACGTGGGCTCCTGCGGCTTGTCTTGACGGTCTGCGGCTCCGGCTGGAAGACCGAGAAGACAGAGACCGAGGACGAGACCTGCAGCTCTCCGAAGCATGAGGAAGTGTAGCATCCGGTGGTGAACCGCTCCCGGACCTTCCGCATCCTCTTACAGCACCGGGCCGTGCGTACCCTCGTTGCGGTCGCAGGGGAGACGGAGTGCCATCTCGTGGGAGGGTGCCTGCGTGATCGGGCCCTGGGTCTGCCGGTCCACGATTTCGACGCCGTGGTGTCGGGCCGCGGATTGGAGATCGCCGAGCGGCTGGCCGCGGCCCTGCCGGCCCGCCTCGTCCTCCTCGGCGGCAAGGAGTTCGCCGCCTACCGGCTGGTGGCCGGAGACGTGGTGGTCGACCTCTGGGACCGGGCCGGCACCACCCTCCACGAAGACCTCGCTCGCCGGGACTTCACCGTCAACTCCTTCGCCCTGGAGATTCATCGCGGCGAGATCGCCGATCCCTTCGGCGGCCTCGTCGATCTCGAGCACCGTATCCTGCGGGCCACCACGCCGGAGAGCTTCGCGGGCGATCCCCTGCGGGTGCTGCGCCTCCCCCGCCTGCTGCTGCGCCTCCCCGGCTTCGCCGCCGATCCCGAAACCCTGCTCTTGGCCCGCGCCTCTTCGCCCCGCCTGCCCGAGGTGGCGGCCGAAAGGGTGCGCGACGAGCTGGCCCTCCTCTTCGATCACCCCGAGGCCCATCGCGGCCTCGCCCTGCTGGTGGCGCTCGACCTCTACCCCGGCCTCTGGCTGGGAGCCCCGGGCGAGCCCGGCCGGCCCGGCGGGGCAGTGACCGAATTGGAGAGGCTCCCGGAGCGCTGCCGGGATCTGCGGCAGCTCGATCCCGAAGCCGCTTCGCGGGTGGAAGCCCGGCCCGCCCGGCTGGCCGCCACCTTCGCCCACCTGCCCTCACGGTCCGGCCGCGGGCCGCGGGATTTCCTGGAGCTCTTCCGCGACGCCGGCTACGTCACCCGCCAGACGGCCGCCGAGGTGGACCCCCTCCTCGCCGAGGAGGATCTCCCCGGCGACGAGCTCGGCCGCCGGCGCTTCCTCCACCGGGCCGGCCGCCTCTGGCCCACCGTGGCCGTCTCCCTGGGAGCCCGCACCGCGGACGTCGCCACCTGGCGTGCCCGTCTCCGTCCCCTCGTGGACCTGGCTCAACGTGAAGGCCCGGCCCTGCTGGACCCGCCCCGGCTCGTCACCGGCGAGGAGGTACAGCAGCTCCTGGGCATCGGCCCCGGTCCCGAGGTGGGCCGGGTTCTCACCGCCATCCGGCAGGCGCAGGTGGATGGGAAGGTGCGGACGCGGGAGGAGGCGGTGGGGATGGTGCGGGGGAGCCCAGGGACCTAAGGGACAGCAGGGACTGCAGAGACATCAGAGAACAGAGACGCTTTTTCCCTGGCGTCCCTGATGTCCCTGCAGTCCCTGCTGTCCCTTCCTACCGGAAAATCCCCGACTTCGGCGGCGCGGCGCCGGTCTCGCCAGCGTTCCGCTGGTTCAGTTCCTTGATTCGCTCCATGAGCTTTTCGATCTTCTCCTGGGCCTCCTGGCGCAGCCGGGCATAGTCGCTCCGCGCGCGATCACGCTCGGTACCGAGCTCCTGCAGACGTGTCTTCAGCTCTTCGATCTGCTCGTCGCGCTGGCGGATGGCGTGCTGCAGCTCGCCCATCTGCTCGTCTTTTTCGGCGAGCTTGAGCTTGATCTTCTCTTCCTGCTCTTCATAGAGGCGCTTGAACTGCTGGAGCTCGGTGATCTGCGAAAAATCCGACGTGGTGGGGCTCAATTCGCCTCCCTTCTCCTCGATCAGGGGGAACATCTTGCGCAGCTTGAGGGACAGGTCCTCGGGGTCCGAGGACTGCCGCATGGCCTCGGCATAGGTGATGGTGCCGTGCACCAGGAGTGCCAGTAGCGACTGGTTCATCGACTGCATGCGGTAGTAGCCCACCGAGGACTCCACCTCTTCGAGCAGCCCACTGGTTTCGCCGTCCTCGATCATGCGGTTGATCTTGGGGGAGGCGCGCATGATCTCCAGGGCCGCCACCCGCCCCTGGCCATCCACCTTCTCCACCAGCTTCATGGAGACGACCGCCTTCAAGATCTGGGCGAGTTGGGCCCGCACCTGCCCCTGCTGCTCGGAGGGGAAGGTGTCGAGGATGCGGTCCACCGTCTGGGTGGCGCTGTTGGTGTGCAGGGTCGAGAACACGAGGTGGCCGGTCTCGGCCGCGGTGATCACCGTCGAGACGGTCTCCGGGTCGCGCATCTCGCCCACCATGATGACGTCCGGGTCCTGGCGCATGGCGTTTCTCAGGGCCTCGGAGAAGGCGCCGGTGTCGGTGCCCACCTCGCGCTGGGAGATCGACGCCACATCGTCGGTGAACAGGAACTCCATCGGGTCCTCGATGGTGATCACGTGCACCGGCCGGTGGGTGGTGATGTAGCGGATGAGGGCCGCCAAGGTCGTGGACTTGCCGCTCCCCGTGGGGCCGGTGATCAGCACCAGCCCCATGGGTAAGTCGCAGAGCTCCAGCAGCACCGACGGCAGCTCCAGGTCCTCGAGGCTCTTGATCTGATAGGGGATGCGCCGGAAGCAGGCGGCGATGTTGCCCCGCTGCATGTAGATGTTGCAGCGGAAGCGGGCGAGGCCGCGGACGCCGTAGCCGGTGTCCACCGACATCTTCTCTTCCAGCTTGGTCTTCTGCCGGGGCGAGAGGATGCCCAGCAGCATCTCGCTGAGCTCGTCCGGCTTGAGCGGCGGCGCCTCGATGGGCAGCAGCCGGCCGTTGATACGCAGCAAGGGCGGGCGGGTCGGCTTCAGATGAAGGTCCGACGCCCCTTTGTCCGTCATGAACTTAAGGAGACGATCAAGATCCATGATGATTGGGGCGCATTGTACAGGAGACTCGTGGGAACGCCATAGCATGGCCCCTCATCACCCCGGCCCTCTTCTCCCATCGCACTCCCCCCCAACCGGGAGAAGAGGGAGAAAGCGAGAGAGCCCAGCCGCGTTCCCCTCTCCCGGTTGGGGGGAGTGCGGTGGGAGAGGGGACAGGGGTGAGGGCTAGAACTTCCGCATCAGCCCCACCACCACTCCCTGCACCCGCACGTCCCGGGCAGGGACGCGGATGGGCTGCATGGTGGGGTTGGCAGGCTGGAGGCGGACCACGGGGCCCTCGGGGTAGAAGCGCTTGAGGGTGGCCTCGTCGCCCACCAGGGCCACCACCATCTCCCCGGGCTCGGCCCGGTCGCGGCGCAGCACGATGATGTAGTCGCCGTCGTGGATCCCCTCGTCGATCATCGACTCACCCACGACCCGCAGCACGTAGTGGTCGCCCCCCGGGGGCTCAGGAGATGGCCGGGCACGGTCACCCGGTCGTTGCCGGAGAGGGCCTCGATGGGGCGGCCGGCCGCGATCTTGCCGAAGTACGGCAGGTCGCGCTCGGACGTCTCCGCTCCCGGGATGGCGCGGATCAGCTCGATGCCCCGCTTCTGGTTCCAGTCGCGGCGCAGGAAGCCCTTCTGCTGCAAGAGCTTCAGGTGCTTGTACGCCGTGCCGTAGGAGGAGAAACCGAAACGCTCGCAGATCTCCCGGTGGGTGGGAGCGATGCCGCGATCCTTGCGGTACTCCTGAATGAATTCCAGAATCTGTTTCTGCCGTTCGGTGAGGTAGGACATGGTGCAAGTATAGCGGTAACATAGCGTAATGCAAGCGGCACCCTCTCCTCCCCCTGCCTTGACACCCCTCGACGCCCCTCAATACACTGCCGCAGCGCCGGGGTTCGCCGCCGATTTCCCTCCCGTGCCCACCATCCTGATGACTTCCGCGACCCCCGACCTCGACCTCCCGTTCCAATACCACACGCTCGCCAACGGCCTCCGGGTGGTCCTCCACCGCAACGCGGCCCTCCCGCTGGTGGCGGTCAACCTCTGGTACCACGTGGGCTCGAAGAACGAGCGGCCGGGGCGCACCGGATTCGCCCACCTCTTCGAGCACATGCTCTTCCAGGGCAGCGAGCACGTGGGCACCCACGACCATTTCCGCCTCCTCCAGCAGGTGGGCGGCGTGGCCAACGGCTCTACCTGGTACGACCGCACCAACTACTACGAGACGCTCCCCACCCACAACCTCGACCTCGGCGCTGTGGCTGGAGTCGGACCGCATGGGCTTCTTCCTCCCCGCGCTCACCCAGGAGAACCTGGACACCCAGCGCGACGTGGTGATGAACGAGCGCCGGCAGCGGATCGAGAACCAGCCCTACGGCATGGCCGGGGAGCGGCTCCACGAGCTGCTTTATCCGCCGGACCATCCCTATCACTGGCCGGTGATCGGTTACATGGACGACATCGCCGCCGCCACCCTGGAGGACGTGCGGGACTTCTTCCGCACCTACTACACGCCCAGCAACGCGGTGCTGACCCTGGCGGGCGACATCGACCTCGGCGCCGCCCTGGAGCGGGCCGAGGCCTGGTTCGGGGAGATCCCGCCCGGCCCGCGGGTGCCGCCGGTGACCGTCCCCGCCGACCGTCTGGAGGGCGAGCGCCGGGACGTGATACCCGACGCCGTGCGCCTCCCCCGGGTCTACCTCGGCTTCCGCGCTCCGGCCTACGGCGAGCGGGCGTGGTATGCCGCGGACCTCTTGTCCGCGGTGCTGACCGGCGGCAAGTCGAGCCCTCTCTATCGCGACCTGGTCTACGACCGCCAGATCGCCCAGGACGTGGGCGCCTCGGTCTCCCCGTACGAGAAGGGGGGCACCCTCATGCTGGTGGCCACGGCCCGGCCGGACGTGGAGATCGCGACCGTGGAGGAGGCCCTGCTGGCCTGGATCGACCGCGCGGCGACCACGCCTCCCGATCCCGCCGACCTGGAGCGGGCGCGCAACCGCACGATCACCGAGATCTACAGCAGCCTGCAGAAGCTGGACGGTGTGGCCGACCTCTTCTCGCAGTTCGCCACCTACTTCGACGATCCCGGCGGTGTCGCGGCCGAGGCCGGCCGCTACCTCGAGATCACCCCCGAGGAGCTGGTCGAGTCCGCCGCGGCCCTGCGGGAGGCCGGCCGCGCCGTGATCACCGTGGTGCCGCGCGAGGAGGACTGATGGCTCCCCGGGTCGACCGCTCGGCCCCGCCCTTGCCGGGGCCCATCAGGCCATTCCATTTTCCGCCCTTCCTGCGCGCGCGGCTGCCCAACGGTCTCGCCGTGCTCGCGGCGCGCTTCGCCGGAGCTGCCGCTGGTCAGCCTCGAGGTGGTGGCCCCCGCGGGCGGGCAATACGATCCGCCGGGACGGTCGGGGCTCGCCACCCTCACCGCTTCGCTCGTCGACGAGGGGACGGTCCAGCGCTCGGCCATGGAGATCGCCACCCACGCCGAGCGGCTCGGCGGCTACTTCGCCACCGGCGCCGACTGGGACGTGGGCTACCTCTCGACCGGCCTCCTGGCCCAGCACCGCGCCGCCGGCTTCGAGCTGCTGGCCGACGTGCTGGCCCACCCCACTTTTCCCGAGGAGGAGCTGGAGCGGCTGAAGCGCCAGCGCCTGACGGAGATCCTCCGCCGCACCCACGATCCCTCCGCGCTCGCCGACGACCGCTTGTACAGCGTCCTCTACGAGGGCACGGTCTACGCTCACCCGCTGATCGGCGAGGAGGAGGACGTGACGGCGCTGGACCGCGGGATGATCGAGGCCTTCTATGAGAGTCACTACGGGCTGGCTGGCGCGGCGCTGATCGCGGTGGGGAATTTCGACCCCGAGGAGCTGCTGCGCGAGGCCGAGGCCGCCCTGGGCACCGTCGGCCCGCCGTCGCCCCCCGCGGCGCCGCCAGAGATCCGTCCCCCGTCCCGGACCGGGATCTCGGTGCACGTCGTGGACCGCGCCGGCTCCGCCCAGACCGAGCTGCGGATCGGCCACCCGGGCATCTCCCGCCGGCACCCGGACTACATCCCGCTGCTCGCCTTGAACGCCCTGCTGGGCGGCAAGTTCACCAGCCGGATCAACCTCAACCTGCGCGAGCGGCACGGCTACACCTACGGCGCCTCGTCCCGCTTCTCCGCGCGCATGGGGCCGGGCCCCTTCACGGTGAGCGCCGCGGTGGCCACCGAGTCCGCGGGCGCCGCGGCCCGCGAGGTGCTCTTCGAGCTGCGCCGCATCCGCGAGGCCCTGGTGGAGCCCGAGGAGCTGGAGGAGACGCGCAGCTATCTGATCGGCGTCTTCCCCTATACCGTTCAGACCATCGGCGATCTCGCCAAGCGGCTGGAGACCCTGGCCGTCTACGACCTGCCGGACGACTACTTCACCTACCACCTGGAGCGCGTCGCCAGCCTCACCCGCGAGGAGCTCCTGGACGTGGCGCGCCGGCACCTCGATCCGGAGCGGGTGGCGGTGGTGGCGGTGGGTCCCGCCGCGGACCTGGAGCCGCAGCTCGCGGATTTGGGGCCGGTGAGCGTGGGAGCGGAGGGGGATGTCCTTTGAAGCTCACCGCAGGCTGGCGTCGACCTGCCCGTCCGCGGCGAGCCGCACCTCCAGCACGCGCGAGCCGCCGCCCGAGAAGTTGCCGGAGACCGGCTTGAGCTGGGCCGACCGGCCGCCAGGGGTGACATAGACGTTGAGGCTCAACGTCCCCGCCGGAACTTCGAGGTACTTGTTGAATTCGGGGGGCTTGTCCGGCCGGCGGCGGAAGAGACCACCCCAGCCGGGGAAGTTGTAGCGTGTCTTCTCAACGTCGCCCAGGCGGACGATCAGCGTACCGCCGCCGGCAAACTCGGAAACGGCATGCACGTGCAGGGTGGCCGTCGTGGCCGCCGGCGTGGGAGGCGGGCTGGGGCTCGGGCTCACCGGAGTCGTGGGGATCACGGGGGTCGCCGCCACCTGGTCCGGCCGGAGCTCCCGCGGCGTCTGCGCCGGCTTCTGCCGGGCGCGGGCCTGGGCGGCCTTGGCTTTGCTCAGAATGCTCGCAGCTTCCGCATTGCCGGGATCAATCCACAACACGGCATTGGCCGCCGCCACCGCCGCGTCGTACCGCTTGTCGGTGAAAGCCTGGCGGGCGAACTCCAACTGCTGAGCCGCGATCGGCGTGGCCGCCGGCTGTGGGGTCGGCGGCGGCGTGACCGCCGCGGGCGGCGGTGAAGCCTGGACCGGCGGTGCCGGGGTGGTGGCGGCCTCTGCACCCTTGGGCTGCGGCCGGCTCCGCCAGAGCAGGAACCCGCCCCCGATCAGGAGACCGAGGAGGATGACGATCCCCGCCACCGCGAGCATCAATCTCGTCGAGCGCGTCGAGCGTGCCGCGCCCGGTGCGGGCCGGGCCGGAGGGGGAGGCGGCAGGGCCGGAACCGCGGGTACCGCTGTGGCGTTGGTGTCCAGCAGCGAGGGTGGAGGCGGCGGTGGCGGCGTCACGCCGGAGGCGCTGGCGACGCTGGTGTCGCCCGAGACGACGTCCGGTGGGGGCGACGGGCGCGGCGGAGGAGGAACGGGCGGCGGTGCCACCGCCGGCGAGATCGGCTCCTTGCGCCAGCGGCTGAACAGACCCGGCTTCGCAGTAGCCCGGGGCACCGGAGGCGGCGGCAGGTCCGGGGCCGGGGGCAGCACCAGGGTGGTCGAGAGGCTCTGGGTCTCGTTCAAGTCGTCGCGCTGCTTGCTCGCATCCACCACCCGGCGCAGGTCGTCCACCAGGTCCCGCGCCCGCTGGTAGCGGCGGGCAGGCTCCTTCTCCAGCGCCTTGACGAGGACCGGCTCCAAGCCCGGCGGCAGGCCCTGGACGTACTCCCGGGGGGGCGTGAAGTGGTCGTAGACGATGCGGTGGCTCACCACCGTCAGGTTCTCGCCCTGGAACGGCTTGTGGCGGGTGAGCATCTCGTAGAGCACCACGCCGAGGGAGAAGAGGTCGGCCCGGTGGTCCACCTCCTTGCCCTGGATCTGCTCGGGGGCCATGTAGTTGGGCGTGCCCAGGAGCTGCCCCTCCTGGGTGAGGTTCGAGCTGTCCAGGCGGGCGATGCCGAAGTCGGTGATCTTCACCCGGTTGTCGGTGGTGATAAGGATGTTCGCCGGCTTGACGTCGCTGTGCACCACCCGATTCGAATGGGCGTAGTCGAGGGCGTCGCCGACTTGCGAGATGACGTCGAGCACGAACGGCAGGGAGAGCTTCTGGTCCCCCTGGAGGAGGAGCTTCAGGTTCGTCCCCTTGACGTACTCCATGGCGATGAAGGCCAGCCCCTCCTCGCTCGACTCCACCACGTCGTGGATGGTGACGATATTGGGATGGGTGAGGATGCCCGCGCTCTGGGCCTCGCGCAGGAAACGGATGCGGAACTGCTCCATCTCCTGGTCGCGCACGGAGTAGCCGATGCGAAAGGTCTTGAGCGCCACCAGCCGGCCGATCAGAGGGTCGCGGGCCAGGTAGACGACGCCCATGGCCCCCTTGCCGATCTCGTCGGTGATTTCGTAGCGGCCCAGTTTGGTCGGCGTCAGAGGAAGCATGGCGATTAGCACTTTTGAGCGCGCAAGGGATTCTAGGCCGGACGCGGTCCCGAGGTCAAACCGGGACGGCGGCGGTAAATCCTGGTACTTTCGGGGTTTAGGAGCCCGCTTCCAGGGGCGGCCCGCACCTTTTTCCTTGTGGTATATTTACGCGCCCTTGACCGCTATCGAGTCCCTGAAGGAGGTTCAGGATGCAGGTGGACAACCCCGACAAGCTTCGCAACGTCGCCGTTGCAGGGCATAACGACACCGGCAAGACCTCGCTGGTCAGCGCCCTGCTCTACGCCGGTGGCGTGACGACCCGGATGCACCGGGTCGAGGACGGCAATACCTTCACCGATTTCGATCACGAGGAGATCGAGCGCAAGATCTCGATCGGCCTCGCCCCCTGTTTCGTCCCCTGGCAGCAGCACAAGGTCAACCTGCTCGACTGCCCCGGATACGGCATCTTCTTCACCGAGACCAAGGCAGGCTTGCGGGCCGCGGACGCGGCGGTGGTCTGCGTCAGCGGCGTCGCGGGCGTCGAGGTCAACACCGAGCGGGTGTGGGGCTACGCCGAGGAGATCGGGCTGCCGCTCCTGGTCAACCTCACCAAGATGGACCGCGAGCGCGCCGACTTCGGCCGCACCCTGGACGCCCTGCACAAGCGCTTCGGCCGCACGGTGCTGCCCGTCGAGATCCCCATCGGCCAGGAGGCCGGCTTCACCGGCGTCGTCGACCTGGTGGCGCAGAAGGCCTGGCGCTTCACCCGCGACGGCAACGGCAAGGGCACGGCCGCCGAGATTCCCGCCGAGCTCGCCGACGAGGTGGAGGCCCACCGCTCGCGCCTCGTCGAGGCCGTGGCCGAGACCGACGACGCCCTGATGGAGGGGTTCTTCGAGAGCGGCACCCTGTCGCAGCAGGACCTCGAGACCGGCCTGCGCAAGGCCGTGGCGCGGCGCCAGATCTTCCCCCTGACGCTCTCTGCCGCCTGCGCCACGGCATCGGCGCCTCGACCCTGCTCGACGCCTTCCTCGCCCTCCTCCCCTCCCCCGCCGACCGCGAGGGCTTCCCGGCGAAGAACCTGGGCGGCGAGGACGTGGCGCTCAAGGCCGACCCGGCGAGCGCCGCCGGCCGCCCTGGTGTTCAAGACCCTGTCCGATCCGTTCACCGGCAAGATCTCCATCCTGCGCGTGGTCTCCGGCACCCTCTCCTCCGACACCCCGCTCTACAACCCCCGCGCCGAGGAGAGCGAGCGCATGGGCAACCTGCTGCTCCTCCAGGGCAAGCAGGGGAGCCCCGCGCCCAAGGCGGTGGCGGGCGACATCGTGCGGCGTCGCCAAGCTCAAGAGCACCGTCACCGGCGACACCCTGTGCAGCCAAGGAGAGGCCGGTGCGCATCGCCTGGATCACCATCCCCGAGGCGGCCATGACCTTCGCCGTCGAGCCCAAGTCCAAGGGCGACGAGGAGAAGATCGGCGACGCGCTCCACCGGCTGCATCGACGAGGACCCCAGCCTCCACGCCGGGCGCGACCCCGAGACGCACGAGCACCTGCTCTCGGGCACCGGCCAGCTCCACATCGAGATCGCGGTCGCCAAGCTGAAGCACCGCTACCACGTCGACCTCATCCTGCATCCGCCCAAGGTCCCCTACCGCGAGACCATCCTCAAGCCCGCCGACGGCCACGGCCGGCACAAGAAGCAGACCGGGGGCCGCGGCCAGTTCGCCGACTGCCGATCAAGGTCGAGCCCCTCCCGCGCGGCGAGGACTTCGACTTCGCCGACGAGATCTTCGGCGGCGCCATCCCCAACAACTACCGCCCGGCGGTGGAGAAGGGGATCCAGGAAGCCCGGCGCCGGGGCTACCTCGCCGGCTATCCCATGGTCGACTTCAAGGTCCGCCTGCTCGACGGCCAGTACCACGACGTCGACTCGTCGGAAATGGCGTTCAAGATCGCCGGCTCCCTGGCCTTCAAGGACGCCATGGCCAACGCCAAGCCGACCATCCTGGAGCCGGTGATGAAGGTGGAGATCCATACCACCGAGGAGTTCATGGGCGACATCATGGGCGACCTGTCGCACCGCCGCGGCCGGCCGCAGGGGATGGACGCGGTCAACGGCGCCCAGGTCATCAAGGCCTCGGTGCCCATGTCCGAGATGCTCGACTACGACCGCCACCTGACGGCCATGACGCAAGGGCGCTCCAGCTTCCACATGGAGTTCTCGCACTACGAAGAGGTGCCGCGTCTGGTGCAGGACAAGCTCATCGCCGAGTACCAGAAGCACCGCAAGGAAGAGCAGGAGTAGCCGCGCAGGCTGTACAATCTCCAGGAACCGGGCGCCTCCCCTCAGGCGCCCGGCCCCAATCCAGAAATCACGGGAGATCCCACCTTGATCCAAGCCTCACAACTCCGCACTGGCATGTGCATTCTCTTCGAGGGCGACATCTGCCGCATCATGAGCTCCCATCACGTCACCCCCGGGAACCTGCGCGGCTTCGTCCAGGCCAAGATGCGCAACCTGAGAAACGGCAACAGCTTCGAGCACCGCTTCAGCTCCACCGAGAAGGTGGAGCGGGCGATCCTCGACACGCAGCCCATGGAGTACCTCTACTCCGACCCGTCGGGCCACTACTTCATGAACCAGGACACCTACGAGCAGATCACCCTGAACGACGAGACCCTGGGTGACAACGTGCTCTACCTGCTGCCCAACACCGTCCTCCAGATCGACTTCTACGATGAGAAACCGGTGGGCATCGAGCTGCCCAACACGGTCGTCCTGGAGGTGGTCGACACCGAGCCCAGCATGAAGGGAGCCACGGCCAGCGCCTCCTACAAGCCGGCGAAGATGGAGACCGGGCTCGTGGTCCAGGTGCCGCCGTTCATCGAGGTGGGGACCAAGATCATCATCGACACCCGTGAAGACAAGTACTTGAGCCGGGCGTGAGTCCCGCCGGTCTGAATCCCGACCTGCTCGTCCTCGGCCTCACCTGGTTCGTGGTCTTCATCTTCTCGACCACGCTCCACGAGGCGGGCCACGCCCTCGCCGCCTACAAGCTGGGAGATCCCACGGCCTACGAAGGGGGACAGGTCTCCCTGAACCCGCTCCCCCACATCCGGCGCGAGCCCATGGGCATGGTGATCATCCCCCTGATCTCCTTCGCCTTGAACCACTGGATGATGGGCTGGGCGAGCGCCCCCTACGATCCCTCCTGGGCCCACCGCTACCCCAAGCGCGCGGCCCTGATGGCCGCGGCCGGACCGGCGGCGAACCTTCTCCTGGTGCTGATCGCCGGCCTCGCCATCCGCGCCGGCATGGCGGCCGGAGTGTTCACGGCGCCCGACTTCGCCAACTTCACCACCGTGACGGCCGCCACGCGGCCGGGCTTCGCCGCCGCCGCGGCAACGCCGCTCTCCATCCTCTTCTCCCTGAACCTCCTCCTCTTCGCCTTCAACCTCCTCCCCCTGCCGCCGCTCGACGGCAGCGCCATCCTGCCGGCCTTCATGGGCGACGCCACGGCCGAGCGCTACCGCGCGCTCCTGCACCAGCCCATGTTCTCCCTCCTCGGACTCCTCGCCGCCTGGAAGGTCTTCCCCTTGATCTCCGGCCCGCTGCAGACCCTGGCCCTCAACCTGCTGTACCCGGGGGCGGGGTATCACTGAGGGGGCAGCATGCCGGCAGCATGCTAGACTCCTCAGCATGGCAAACCTTCAGATCAAGAATCTGCCCGAGCCTCTCCATACTCGCCTTCGGCGCTATGCGCGGCAGCACCACCGGACGTTGAGCGACGTGGCACTGGCCGCTCTCGAACGCGAGATGAGTCGCTGCGAATGGCACGAGCGCCTCGAACAGCATCCGCCGACCGATCTCGGCGTCTCGGCGGCTGCGCTGCTCGAGGAGGAGCGGGGGCAGCGGCAGCGAGAGCTCGATTGACTCTTTACGTCATCGACGCCTCCGCGGCCACGGAGTACCTTCTGCGTACTCCCCTCGGCCTCAAGCTCGTGGAGCTCATCAAGGGCGCCGCCTTGGTAGCGCCTGCCCTTTTGGACGTCGAGGTACTCTCCGTCCTGAGGCGTGCCGTTCTGCACCAGAAGCTCCCGGAGGCTCGCGCTCAGTTGGCGATCCAGGCGCTCAGCGACTGGCCGCTCGACCGTATTCAGCACACTGCACTAGTGCAGGAGGCCTGGCGGCACCGGCACAACGTCAGCGCTTACGATGCCTTCTACGTCGCCGTGGCACGGCTCTATGCAGCACCTCTCCTCACCACGGACGGTCCCCTTTCCCGCGCGCCAGCCCTTGGTATCGAAGTGCGCAACCTGCGAGTCGAGTAATCTCTGGTCCGGGACCTCCGGGCTTGGCATCCGCCGTCCCGATCCATACGCTCCCACGCACTACCCAATATGGGAGCAACTGCGCCCCCGTTCAGAAAGGAGCACTCCATGACCCAGAAGGTCGAGACCAAGTCGAAAGCCCTGAACCTCGAGATCGAAGAGCTCGAGGTGGCCTGCAATCCGGGGTGTGGCTCGTCGTCGACGGATCCGCGCTGCACCTGCCCCATTCGCCTGACGACGACCGGCAGCCTGTTCACGGCACGGACCGTCAGCTAGAGAGTCGGCCGTCCCGATCCATACGCTCCGGTACACTACCCAATATGGGGGCAACTGCGCCCCCGACCGAGAAAGGAGCACACATGGCTCAGAAGGTCGAGACCAAGTCAAAAGCCCTGAACCTCGAGATCGAAGAGCTCGAGGTGAGCTGCAACCCCGGGTGCGGCACCTCGAGCACCCATCGCCTCTGCACCTGCCCCATCTCCGCCTCCACGACCGCCAGCCTGTTCACTGCGCGGACGACCCGTTAAAGGAGAAAACCATGGCCCAGAAAGTCGAAAGCAAGCCGAAGGCCCTGAATCTCGAGGTCGAAGAGCTCGAGATCATCTGCAACCCGGGGTGCGGCACGTCCACCACCAGCCACCGGTGTACCTGTCCCATCTCCGCCACCACCACCGGCAGCCTGTTCACGGCCCGCGCCACGAATTGAGTCTGTCCCGGGCCGGCGGGCAAGGAAGAGAGGGTGCCGTCCGGCCCGGAGCCTGATGCCCCGATCGGAGGTCTCCCCCACTTGGACGATCAGCTCTGTCTCTTCACTTTGCTCTACGCCCCCCGCGAGCAGCACGAGCGCATCCTTGCCGACTTCGTGACGCCCATCGCGCGCGACCTGCGCGGCGCTCCCGAGCTCCACTCCCTCTTCTTCGCCCGCTACAACGTGCCGAGCTGGCAGGTGCGCTTCCGCATCCTGGGCCGGCCCGACTGGGTCTCGGGCCCCGTGTTCGAGCGGGTGGACCGCGACCTCGTCCCTCTGCGCGACTCGGGCGCCGTCGAAGGGGTCGAATACGCCCAGTACGACCGCGAGGTGGAGCGCTACGGCGGTGACGAGGGCATGGCGCTCGCCGAGAAGCTCTTCCTCCACGACTCGCTCGCCTGCCTCGACCTCATGGCGATCGAGCGCCAGGGTCTCCTCGCCAAGTCGCGGCGCGAGGTCTCGATGGTGATGACCGAGCGGCTCTTGGACCTCCTCGGCTTCGACCGCGAGCAGCGCCTTGCCTTCTACGCCTACGGCCACCGCTGGACCCACGAGATGGGCACCTGGGGCGACAAGGAGATCGAGACCGTCGAGGCCAAGTACCAGGCGATCAAGGACGGCCTCCAGGACCTCTTCACGGGCGAGCAGAGCCGGGACCCCGAGCTGCTCTGGGGCGGCACGGAGGCGGCGGAGATCGCCGCGCGCTGGGCCGAGGCGAGCCGGCCCGTGGCCGCGGCCATCGTGGAGGCGCACGGGGCCGGGCGCATCCAGCAGGAGCTCGTCTATCTCGCCTGGTCCTACGCCCACATGAGCTGCAACCGGCTGGGGCTCGATCCCACCCCCGAGGCCCTGCTGCGCTACTACATGCACCGCCTGCTCGAAGAGGGCGGGGGAGCGGCTTGACCCGGGCCGCCTGCGAGCCGATCCGGACCGCCGGTGATCCGACCCGTGGCGCGCGCGACCGGGGCCGTGGGTCCTGGGATGGGGCTCAGGGGGCGCGTGACCGGACCCGCGGGGCGGGTGACGCGACCCGTGGGTCGTGCGGCCGGACCCGTGGAGCGGGTGATCCGACCCGAGGGTCGTGCAGCTTGACCCGAGGGTCCGCTGATCCGACCCGTGGGTCCGATGACTCGACCCTCGGGTCCGCTCCCTTGAGCCATGGGTCAGGCGACTCGACCCGCGGGTCCGCTCACTTGACCCCTGGGTCCGATGACTTGACCCTCGGGTCCGCTCACTTGACCCCTGGGTCGCGTGACTCGACCCACGGGTCCCGCAGCCTGACCCACGGGTCCCGCAGCCTGACCCTCGGGTCCCGCGGCCCGACCCAAGGTCCCGATGCCCGGCGCTGAGGCCCCCCTCGT
Organism: Thermoanaerobaculaceae bacterium; assembly: GCA_963712665.1. Taxonomy (GTDB): domain Bacteria; phylum Acidobacteriota; class Thermoanaerobaculia; order Multivoradales; family UBA5704; genus DATARR01. Next base: position 503,091 of record CAVQIV010000008.1, read on the forward strand.
CCTGCTGCGCATCGCCGCGCTCCCCGTCGCGACGCTGGCCCCTCTGGCCGCGGGCGAGGCGCTCGCCCGGCTCGCCCCCGTCCAGGAGCTGGAGGATCAGCTCGACGCCGAGGTGGCGCGCCTCACCGACGCCCTGCATGCCGTGGCCGGCGAGCCGCCGGGCGGCGGCGATCCCGAGGCGGCTCGTAACCGCTTGGCCCGCCAGGCGGTCATCGGTCTGCGCCGCGCCCTCCACAACCGGCGCCGCGTCCCGGAATCCCAGCTCGACGCCCTGCGGGGGATCCTGCCACCGGAGCTCTTTGACTCTGTCGCGGACCACCTCGCCCATCGCGCCAGGCTCGATCCTCTCCAGGCGGAGTACGAGCGCGCCTTCCGCTCCGACCTCCTGCGCACCCGCCGCGCCCTGCTCGCCCTCGCCGGCCGCCCCGTGTTCCGGGAGGGGATGCGGCTGGTCAGCCGGGCGCTCCTCGACCGGCTCGAGGCCATGGCAGGGATGGACCCGGCCCGCTTCCGCCACGACGAGCGCCACGCCGCGGCCAAGCTCACGGCCTACGCCGCCCGCTTCGCCACCAAGACCAGCCCCAACTCCGTGTTCTGCGCCACGGCCCTGGCGTGGATCGCGGGGGACGAGGCCCTCGTGACCGGCGCCAACCGGCCGGCGCGGCTCGACGTCCTCCTCTCCGTAGGCGAGACGCGCAAGGTCTCCGCCTGCCTGGGCGCCGACCCCGCGGCTGGACCCGCCATCGTGCCGCGCCTCAACCCCACCCTGCGGCGCGAGGCCTCCGCGGACACCGAAGTTGATACCGGAGTTGGCGCCTGGATCTTCTGGCGCCCCATCACCCCCCGCCGCGAGACCGACATGGAGGTGCTCTCCCGCACCCGGGCCCAGCCCGTCCTCGACCTCTTCCATGAGGAGGCCGCGAAGGGCACCCTCACCCTCCCCGCCCTCCTCGCCACCGTGGCGGAGCGCTACGAGGTCGAGGTCGGAGAGCTCGCTCCCTTCTTCGAGAAGCTGGTGGACACGGGGTTCCTGATCGCCGAGATCGAGCCGCCCTACAACGCCCGCCGGCCCCTGGCGTACGTGGCGGAGAGAATGCGCGCGGCCGGCTGCGACGCGCCCTGGCTGCCGGAGATCGAGGCGGTCGAGCGGGAGGTCGACGCCCTGGCCGCTCTGCCGTCCGAGGAACGGATCGCGGCCATGGACCGCCTGGAGGAGCGCCTGGCGGCCCTCCCCCACAGGATTCCCCTCAAGCGGGACGTCCTGTTCCGGCTGGACACGGCCTCCGGCATCGAGGTCACCCTCCCCGCGCGCGTCCGCGCCGATCTTGAAAGGCCGCTGCGCCGCTACGTGCGGCTCTTCGCCGGCCTCTATCCCGAGATCGCCTTCAGAAACGCCTACGCGGCGCGCTTCCTCTCCGCCCATCCCGCGGACACCGACGTCCCCCTCCTCGACCTCTACCACGGCCTCTTCGAGCCCGAGCAACAGGAGCGCCCGGACTCGTTTCCTCCAACGCCGCCCGGAGAGACCCGGGCCGCGGCGGTGCTCGAACGGACGCGGGAGCTCTTCGCCGCCCGCGCCCGGGCCGCGCTCGCCGCGGGTCAGGAGGAGGTCGAATTGACGGACGAGGATTGGGACGCGCTGGTGGGCGACCTCCCCGAGCCCACCTGGTCGGCGGGCGCCCTGTTCCAGATCGCGGCCGGGGGCCCTGGGGAGATTGGGGCGGGCCGCTACCGCATCGTCCTCAACGCTCTGTTCGGCGCCGGCATCGCCCTCGCCCGCTTCGCCCACCTCCACGGCGGCCCCGGGCCGGACAACTCGGAGGACAACCCCGTGGCCCGCGAGGTGGCGAAGAGCTGGCAGCCGCTGGCGCGGGAAGGGGCGGTCTTCGCCGAGATCACCTACAACCACTTCGGCCGCAGCGCCAACGCCGGCCTGCGCCCCACCCTCTTCCGCCACGAGATCGAGCTGCTGGGCGAGCGGGCCAATCCCGAAGCCGAGGTGATCCCCCTGACCGGACTGACCGTACGTTGGGATTCAGGGGCCGGCCGCTTCGTGCTGCGCTGGGCCACCCGTGACGTGGAAGTGGTGCCGCTCATCAGCAGCGGTGTGAGCCCGGAGGGGTTCGTCTCCTTCCTGGTGGAGATCGGCCGCCAGGGTCTCCAGCCGCTCGCCGTGTTCCCGGGCTTCGACGTCCCGGGGATCTCCAGTTGGCCCCGCTTCAGAAGCGGCCTCGTGGTCCTCTTGCGCCGCCACTGGATTTTCCCCCCGGGCCCCCCCGGACAAGGCGCCCGAGGCTCCCCGGGAAGGGTCGGACGCGGAGGCTGGCCGCTTCTTCGCCCAGGTCCAGCGCTGGCGCCGGGCTCACGGCCTCCCCCGCCACGTCTTCCTCCACACCCCCGCCGAGCCCAAGCCGTTCTACGCCGACTTCGACTCCCCGCTTGCGGTGGACCTCCTGCGCCGCATCCTCCTCCCCGCCGCAGAGGGCGCCGCCCCGCCCGTCCTGCACGTCACCGAGATGCTCCCCGGGGCGGACGCGATGTGGATCGCGGACGAGCGAGGGCGCTACGCCGCCGAGTTTCTGCTCCACCTGACCGGGCCGGCCCCCGCCCAAGACCCTCATCACCCCGGCCCTCTTCTCCCGTCCCCTCCCGCCCCCCTCACCGGGAGAAGAGGGAGAACAGCAAGACCGCCCCGAATAGGGTACCCCTCTCCCGGGGAGGGGGATGGGGTGGTCGGGAGAGGGGCAGGGGTGAGGGTCTTGGGCGGGGGCCCTCGGCGCAACGTTAGCGCCTATGGCGGGCCCGGTTGAGCCCTACATTGCCACGCTGCGCAGACCGCGCCGCTCCGGCACGGCCTCCATCTCCTCCATCTCCAGGTCGGCCATCTCGGCGGCCTCGAGGAGCTGCTCCATGAAGAAGAAGCGCAGGGGAGCGACATGGGCGTCCTGCTTCGTCCACTCGCCGGAGAGGTCTTCCGGGAGATGCTGCTCGGAGACGAGACGGCGGCCGCACCAGCGCCGGATGACCGGGTGGAGGCCCGGCTCGGGCTCCAGGGTGATCGTGTAGTAGTGCCGGCTGTCGCCGACCGCGCTGTTCAGCATATAGGCGAGGGGCATCTCCTCGTAGTAGACGGCGCGGTCCCAGCCCTCGTCCACCACGATGACGTCGTGGAGGAAGCCGGTCTGCTGCCACAGGGCCGAGGTGCGGTTCAAACGCACCAGCGCCGCCTCCACCAGCCCCTCGGGCGTGGGCTCGATCTCCCGCGCCGGCCACTCCCGGCGGTGGTGCTTCTTCTCCAGCATGCGGAAGAGAGCGCGCACGTTGTAGCGGAAACCGTGGATGAAGGCGGAGGTCTGCTGCTTGGAGTCGTTGGCCTGCATCAGGGTGCCGGCGAAGTAGAGGCCGGGCACGTTGACCGACTCCCACTCGGAGCTCTGGGCCGGGAAGCGATGGTTGGTCACCAGCTCCGGCCGGCAGTCCGCGGCGAAGATCGAGTCGTCGAAACGGAAGCCGGTGCAGACGATCACCCGGTCGTAGGTCAGCTCCCCGGTCTCGCCGCGAGGGCTGTAGCGGACCGACACCACGTACTGGCCGTCGCGACGCTCGATGCGGTCCACCATGCAGTCGAGCACGGCATTCTGGGCCTTGAGATGGTAGGTGTCGAGGAAGTTGTTGCTCACCGCCCGGCTCAGGGGATTGGGGCTCGCCACATGCAGCAGGGCGGTCGTGGAGATGAGGTTGTCCGCCGTCTCGAAGGCGGAGCTCCCCTTGCCCAGGATCAGCAGGCGCTGGTTGGCGAAATCCTCGGGGTCCACCGAGACGTCGACGTAGCTCTCCGCCAGCTCGATTCCGGGGATCGCGGGGATGTAGGGCTTGCCGGTCCCCGTCGCCACGATCAGGCGGCGGCAGGTGTAGACGGCGCCCGCGTCGTCGTGGAGCCGGAACTGGTTCGGCCGCGGCTTCTCCACCCTGAGGATGCGGGTGTTGCAGCGGACGTTGAGCTCATGGAAATCGGCGTAGTCGCCGAGGTAGCGCACCATCTTGTCGGCGGGCGGGAAGTACTGGCGGCTGTAGTCCCGGAACAGCAGCCGGCCGTCCCCCTCGCTCAACAGCGAGTTCCAGTCGAACCGCAGGTTGACCTCCGGATCCTCGGACCCGGTGTAGACCTTGTTGCTGGAGATCAGGGTGCGATGGCGAGGGAAGGTCTTGAAGAAGTGGCCGGGGCAGTCCCCCGCTTCGAGGATCAGGTAGCTGTGGCCGGCGCGGGAAAGGTGGTGGCCCATCTGCAGGCCCGCGGGTCCTGCGCCCAGGATCAGGTACTCGAAATCGACGTTCCCTCTGAAGTGGACGACGGAATGCATGATTTCTCCCCCCATAAGAGATGCCGGGTTGCTGCTGCGGCACCGCCTTCCCCCTCCTCCTCCGACCCGGCACCGCGCATCGCCACGGACTGAAAAAACAAAGGTGCTTCGATAGTCAAGTGGCGCGAATGGGGAAGAACGGGACACCCTGGGTGATAGAGGCATGCCAAACTGGATGTACAGAGCAACGGCAGACGTTGCATCCGCGGACGCTGGAGCCAATGGCGGCCACCGGCCGTCCCCGCGGAACGAGGAGGCATTATGGATCAGCGACGGATTCGGCGCGTGATCGCCGCGGCAGCTCTCGTCATGGCCCTGGCCCCCCAGGTCCATGCCGCGGGCCGGAGGAGCGAGCCCGGGCTCGCCGGCAAGGCCTGGCAGTGGCTGATGGAGGTCTGGCCCTGGACCGGCAGCTCCCAGCAGGCCCCGGCAGCCCACCAGGAGCCGCAGGCCGGGAGCAAGCGGAGCGCGGGCATTGATCCCATGGGAGCCCAGATCGCGGCCCCCACCTCGCCCATCACCCGCTCCACGGGAGGGCAGGACACGGATCCCAACGGCTGAGCGGGAAGGGGGCACAGAAGCACAGAGATCCCGGAGCGGACCATCCCGCCGCTCCCGGGTTGGATCCCTGTCGTCTTTCGGGACCGGTTGTGAGACAATACAGTCCCCGAAAGGAGGCGAGGACTTGAACGACCATCCGAGCCGTGAAGAGCTCTCGGCTCTACCTCTGGGCGTCTTGCCCACGGAGCGGGCCCGGGAGGTCCTCTCGCACCTGCTGGCGCCCTGCGAGCGCTGCCTCGACGCCGCTCCCGCCGCGCTGCGCCTGCTCCTGGGGCTCGAGGCCGACCCGCCCGAGCTCACCCCCGAGGAGGACGCCGCCTATGACGCGGCCATCGAGCGGGCCATCCGCGCCGCTTGCCAGCTCGACCGTCACCTGCAGTCGCAGCAGGCCGAGGCGCGGGAGCTCGCGTGCCTCCTGGAGCAGGGCGGGCTGGAGGCGGTCGAGAAGCTCCCCCAGAAGCCCGGCGACCTCGCCCTGTTCGAGGCCCTGCTCGCCCGGAGCTGGTCGCTCCGCCACGAGAATCCCGGGCGGATGGCGCAGCTCGCCTGGCTGGCCGTGAGGGCGGCCGAGCGCCTCGACGCCGGGCTCTACGGCATGGAGCGGGTGATCGACTTCCAGTGCCGGGCGCACGCGGAGCTGGGCAACGCCTACCGGCTGCTCGACCAGTTGGACGCCTCCAGAGCCGCCCTGGACGATGCCCGACGGCTCTTCGAGATGGGTACCAAGGACCCGTTCCTGGAGGTCCGGATCCTCGAGTTGGAGGCCCCTCTGTTCGCCGACCGGCGGCAGTTCGACGCCGCCCGCAGCAACCTCCTCAAGGCCTTCGCCTTCCACGAGGACCACGACAACCTCCAGCTCGCCGGCCGCGCCCTCATCATGCTGGGCCTCTACACCGGCAACGCCGGCGACCCGGAAGAGGGTCTCAGCCTCGTGCGCCGCGGCGCGGCGTTGCTCCCGCCGGGCTGCGATCCGGCCCTGGAGCAGGCGGCGCTACACAACCAGCTCCTCTTCCTCGTCGACTGCCGCCGCTATGGCGAGGCCCGCAGCTTCCTGTTCCTCCACTCCGCCGACTTGGCTGCCGTCGAGGGGCGTCTCAACCGGCTCCGCCTCCGCGTGCTCGAGGGGCGCATCGACTACGGCCTCGGCAGACGGGCCCGCGCCGAGGTGACCTTCCGCGAGGTGGTGCAGAGCTTCACGGAGGCGAACCGGCCTTACGACGCGGCCCTCTTCTCCCTCGACCTAGCCGCGGCCCTGCTGGCGCAGCGCAAGGCCGGGGAGGCCGAGGAGGTCATTCTCGCCGCCTCACAGACCTTCTTCCGCCTGGGGATCGAGCGGGAGGCGTTGGGAGCGGTGATGCTGCTGCGCACCGCCTGTGAGATGAGGATCGCGACGCTAGCGATGGTGGAGGAAGTGAAGGACTATCTGCGGACCGAGCAAGGGCCGCTGACGGCTTTCGCAGCCCGGGCCTGGGAGATGCCCAGGCCCTAGCTACCGGCCGGGCCCGGCCTTCACCCGCCGCCGGCCATCCGCTCCACCTCCTCCTGCGCCTTGGCCAGCGTGCTCAAGGCCTCCTCCAGCCCGCCGACGGCCGCCACCTCGCAGAGAATGTCCACCAATCCCTCGGACGTCGGCGTCTCGCCGAATCCGGCGTGGACGGCGCGGCGTAAGACCTCCCGGCTGGTCTCCGGAACCTGGGCCTTGCTCATGGCGATCCTTCCCTGATCGTTTCGCCGAGAGGATACCAGATCTCACTGCGACGATGGCGGATCGGCGATCGGCTGGCGGGATCAGGAGCGGCCACGCTCCTGGAGCAGGCTGTCTCCCAGGAGCCTGGCGATCATCGAGGCGCGGGTGGAGACGCCGAGCTTGGCGAAGATGCGCCGCAGGTGGGTGGACACCGTCCAGGAGCTGATCTCCAGCACGCGGGCGATCACCTTGTTGGGATAGCCCTTGGCCACCATGCGGGCGATCTCGCGCTCGCGGGGCGAGAGGAGGGCCACCCCCGCCCGCAGCTCCTCCTCGACGGGCTTACGGGACAAGACGCAGCGGACGCCGTCAACGACCAGGTCCAGGATGACGACCGGCTGGCCGTCTTCCTCTTCCGTGGGCGCGCCCCGGCGCCCGCTCTCTTCGATCAACTGGCGAACGAGGGACCGGATCTCATCAGAAAAAGACTGCCATTCGACATTGCCTCCCCCCCAACCCTCGTCTCGCACGGCTTCAACAGGATGTGCCGCCGAGCCGACATGCTTCACGTCTGTAACCTCCAGCCTCGTTAGGCTCTTCGAACCTTCATTTTGTAACGGGCGAAATCGCTTTCTCCCTGTCACAGTTTCGTGCGACGCACGTCCGGGGGAACACGGGTGAGGCTCCCTGAAGGTGTGACTGCCGCGCGCTCGAGCATCCGCCTACATTGGATCTCGTCAGCGCGGTTCAGGTTTAAAAACCGACAAAGGAGACAAACCCATGGCACTAGAAGGCGAGTTCGAGATGGAGCTGGAGAACGAGTACGAGGGCGAGGGCGAATACGAGAGCGAGCTCGAAGGCGAAGAGTTCCTGGGCACCCGCCCGATCCCCTGAAGGAGTGGACGACACCGCCGTTCGAGCCCACGGTCCGCGGACCCTACCTCTACGGTCGTGGCGCCACGGACGACAAGGGGCAGCTCTTCTGCCACGTGAAAGCCCTGGAGTCGTGCCTGAAGACGGCCGGCCGGCTGCCCCTCAACGTGAAATGCCTCTTCGAAGGCGAGGAGGAGATCGGCAGCCCCAACCTGAAGCCGTTCATCGAGAAGCACCGCCGGGCGCTCGCGGCCGACGCGGCCGTGATGTCCGACACCCGCATGTTGGGGCCGGACCGGCCCGCCCTCACCTACGCTCTGCGCGGCGGCCTCTCCATGGAGTTGGAAATCACCGGTCCCCGCCAGGACCTCCACTCCGGCACCTTCGGCGGCGCCATCCACAACCCGGCCCAGGCGCTCTGCGAGATCGTCGCCGGCTTCCATGACGCCCGGGGGGCGGATCGCCATCCCCGGCTTCTACGACCGGGTGCGGCGCTGGGGAAACGACGAGCGCACCTATATGAGAAAGGTAGGCCCCCCAGACGCCAGGATCCTGACCGATGCTGGAGCGGAACGAGGGTGGGGGGAGCCGGGATGGTCCCTCTACGAGCGGACCACGGTGCGCCCCTCGCTCGCCATCACCGGCCTCACGAGCGGCTACCAGGGCGAAGGGAGCAAGGCGGTGATCCCGGCTCGCGCATCCGCAAAGCTCAACTTCCGGCTGGTGCCGGACCAGGACCCGCGCGAGATCGACCTCCTGGTGCGGGGCCACGTGGCCCGGGTCACGCCGCCTACGGTGCGCTTCGAGCTCACCACCCAGTCCCGCGCCCGGCCAGCCGTGCTCGACCGGGGCCATCCAGCGATGCGCGCGGCAGCCCGCGCCTACCGGCGGGGGTTCGGAGCGGCGCCCGTCTTCCTGCGCTCGGGCGGCAGCATCCCGGTGGTCAACGTCTTCCAGGAGGTGCTCGGCCTCCAGACGGTCCTGATGGGCTTCGCCCTGCCGGACAGCCGCATCCACGCTCCCAACGAGCGCTTCCACCTCCCCACCTTCGAGCGGGGGATCGCTACCTGCCTGGCCTTCCTGGAGGCCTACGCCGCGCTCCCCGTTGGCCGGCGGATGGCGGTATCGGCCTAAAGGAAAGGAGAAGCTCGATGATCGTCGATTTCCACTGTCACGCCGGCCAGGGCGACGGCCTGACCGGCCCGCCCTTCACCGAGGCTCCGCTTGGTACGTATCTGCGGCGGGCGCGGGCCGCGGGGATCGGCCGCACCGTCGTCCTCCCCTGCTTCCACAGCGACTACGCGCAGGCGAACGAAGCGCTGGCCCGCATCGTCACCGGCAATCCGCGCCTGATCGGCTTCGCCTTCGTCCACGCCCGGCGCGACGCCGGCCGCATCCGCGCCATGGTCCGCCAAGCGGTCCGCGAGTGGGGCTTCCGTGGCCTCAAAGTGCACGCCACCGACGCTCCCCCCACACGGGAGGTCTGCGAAGCGGCGCGCGAGAACCGCATCCCGATCCTCGTGGACGTGGTCGGCCGCGTCCACCTCCTCCACATGCTGGCGCCCCAGTATCCAGACGTTCCCTTCGTGGTGGCCCACATGGGCAGCTTCTGGGACGACTGGCGGTCCCAGCAGCAGATGGTGGACCTCTTGGCTCGCTATCCCAACGTCTACGCCGACACCTCGGGCGTCCGCCGCTTCGACTACCTCGTGGAAGCCATCCGCAAGGCCGGCGCCAAGAAGCTCCTCTTCGGCAGCTGACGGGCCGTGGCTCCACCCCGGCCTGGAGCTGGAGAAGATCCGGCTTCTCCGCCTGCCGCCGGAGCAGGAGGCGCTGGTGATGGGAGGCAATGCGGTGCGGCTGATGGGGCGGGTACCAAGCCGAAGTGAGCTGGACCGTTCGCATAGGATCCGCCTACGAGGTCGGTCGGTGTCATCAGTGGTATCGTGATTGGAGACGAGAGACACCATGAGCGCGCTGCCGAAGGGAACCAAAGAGCACTGGCAAGCTATCGGACCTCTGCTGACTATCCGCAATGAGCAAGACTATGCCGCCGCCGTCGACCGTCTGGGTTGGTTGCTCGATGAGGTTGGCGACGACGAGCAGCATCCGCTTTACGGGCTGCTCCATACCCTCGGCATCCTCCTCCACGCCTACGAGGAGGAGCACTTCTCGATTCCCGAGGTCGGCGCACCCGAGGTTCTGGAATACCTGATGGAGGAACACCACCTCACACCCCAAGATTTGGCCAGGCCTCGCGAGCGCCGGGTTGAGGACAAGCTCGAAGCAGTACGTAGGGCAGTTCGTCACTGCTTTCCGACGGCCGACATCGAAAAGATGCTGAGCGAGATCGGGCACGGTTACGGTTCCGAGCCGCCTGCATGAGTCTCCGGAGACTCGAAATATCTACCCCTTCTAATACCACCGCTCCCTTCCATCGTCCTGCTCATTGAGCCGAGCGGGATGAGCCCGCCCGTGCCTTATGGATGCCCCGGGGCATCCACTGGGAGATCCCCACCATGAAGCGCAAGCTCAAGCTCAAGCTGAACCGTGAGACCCTCCGCAACCTCGAGGACCGGGAAGCGCAGGAGGCCGCGGGCGGCAACGCGTCGACCGTCTTCACTCAGTGCGGCTCCTGCATCATCAACTGCACGCAGACTTGCGGCGCATCCTGTCGAGTCACCTGCGCCGGCTCCGTCTGCATCAACACCTGCATCACCTGCGCCTGCGCGTAGGCCTCCCCCCAAGCCGGTGGCGGGCTCTCTCGCTTGCCGCCGGCTCTCAGCACACCTGTCGTCGTAGTAGGCTATGCGCCGTCTCGGGCGGAGCGAACGATACGGTGATCTCAGACTCGCAGAAGGGACCCTGGGGAAGCTCGAAGGACTACGCGCAGCTCCATCGCGACCTGGTGCGCGCCGTGGACCGCGTCTGCCCCCGCTGGATGGTCGACAAGGCCGACGACTTGGTGCAGGTCGCCATGATGCGGGTGATGGAGATCCAGAGGAAGAAGGAGGGCACGGCCGAGCTCAACGCCTTCTACCTGCGCAAGGCCGCCTACAGCGCCATGATCGACGAGATCCGGCGACTGCGCCGGCGCCAGGAGGTCTCCCTCGAAAGCGGCAGCGACGAGGACGAGCCCGTCTCCTACGATCCCGCTGCCCCGGACGCCGACCCCGAGCGCGCCTCTGCCAGCCGCCAGGTCGGCCAGGCCATCCGCGACTGCCTGGGGCTCATGGTACCCCCCCGGCGCCACGCCGTCACCCTGAACCTCCAGGGCCACAGCGTGCCCGAGGTCGGCCGGCTCATGGGCTGGACGGCCAAGAAGGCCGAGAACCTCGTCTACCGGGGGATGGCCGACCTGCGCGACTGCCTGGGCACGAAGGGAATCCGCGACTAGCCCGGCCCCCCTTCGGGCGAAACGGCGGCGTACGCAGTGAGGGAAAAGGCCGGGCCGGAGCGTTCCTCTCTTAACGACCCCCGCCAAGGCGCCTGCGAGGCTTCCCGAAACGGGGGGTGGAATCCCTTGAAGCAATCTGATTTCGGTTCGAGAGGAAGGACCAAAGCGAGGTGCAACGATGATTCAGGATGACCAGGAGCTGACCCGCTGGCGCGCCGCCTTCACCACCCCGGCCGCGGCCGCCCCAGCCCCCGAGGACTGCCCGGCTCCAGAGACGATCTGGGCCGCCGTGCGCGGGGAGCTGCCGCCGCACGAGATGAGCGAGGTGGTGGACCATACGGCCCGCTGCGCAGCCTGCGCCGAAGACTGGCGTCTGGCCGTGGAGGTCGACCGCCAGGGCGCCACCCGATCGGAGGCGGCACCGGGCAAGGTGATCGTGGGCCGCTTCGGGCAGTGGCGCCGCCCGATGTTCGCGGCCGCTGCCCTGGCCGCCGGCGTGCTGATCGCCGTCGGCGTCTACCGCGAGACGATCGTGCCCACTCCGGCGCCCATCTACCGCGAGGGCGAGGCGGCGCAGGTGCGCTCCCTCCTTCCCGCGGGACAGGCCCTGCCGCGCCAGGGCGCCGTGATGCGCTGGACGCCGCTCGCCGGTGCCGCCTCCTACGACGTGAGCGTCAGCACCGAGGACCTGCGGCAGGTCGCCAGCGCCCAGGGCCAGACCGCCGCCGAGTATCGCCTCCCCGAGGCTGCCCTCGCGGGCCTGCCGGCGGGCACGAAGCTCCTCTGGCAGGTGGAAGCCGTCTTCCCCGACGGCCACCGCGTGACCTCCCCCACCTTCACCACCTCCCTGCAGTAGATCGATCCCCGAAGTCCTGGCGGGCCCCGCAGCCCGCCTTTTTCAGGCAGCGAGCTGGAAACGCTTTCACTACTTTATATCAATGACTTACATGGGAACCGCGGGAAACATTCTGCCTTCTGATCCGTTATGTCAGGGACGTGAGGGGATCGGGGCTCGGGCTTCGTTGCTACTCCCGAACGGGGGCAGAGAAGCCACCCGGGCAACCCGAAGAGACGAGACAAACCGACGATTCTGGATCTTGAAGGAGATATGTCATGAGCAAGCTGATCGCTACCAAGAAGAAGACCGCGTCCGTGAGCGCCACCGACAAGAGCGGCAGCCAGGCCGACCCGAACAACGACTGCTGCACCGCTCCGCCAGACACCGATCCGGGCCCGATCAAGCCCTGACCCTCTCAACGACTCCTTCGAAGGCGGGCGGCTCCCCCATGGCCGCCCGCCTTTGTTTTTGGGCGTTATAGACTCCCTTCGATGCTCTCGGCGGTCCTCCTCCTTCTCCTAGCAGCCCCCGCGGTCGTGTCCCCACCACCTCCGCCGAGCTTCGAGTCCTGCGACCGGCTCGCCGCCAGCCGACCCGAGAGCGAAACCACAGCGAAGTGCTTCGACGACGCTGCCGAAGCGCTGAAGAAACCCGAGGAGGGAGCGGCGCGTCTCCGAGAGTTGCTGAGACGGTTTCCAGGCAGCCCCTGGCCCACCCTCTACCTGGCCTACCTGGATACCACCCACTCCGGCGAGCTGTTCCGCGCGGCCGCTGAGGAATTCGCCGCCCGGCATGAAGCCCGAGGCGAGGTCCTCGCCCGGTCCAATGTCCATCGCCTCCTGTTCAACGCCGGAAAGGTGGCGGAAGCGGGCGCTCAGGCCGAACGGGTCATGAAGGTCGCGGAGGCTTCGGGCCAGCCCGAGTTGCTCGCCCGCGCCCGCACCCTCCAGGGCCGGCACCTCTGGTCCGTGGGCAAGGACCTGGAGCAGGCCTATCTCCTGTTCCGCCAGACCGAAGCCGTCCTCTTCCCCGGATTTCCTGGCGTGACCTATTACATGCGGCGCGACTGCCTGAGCGGGCTGGGCAACCTGAGCCTCGAGCTCGGTCGCTATGAAGAGGGGCTTCAGGCATTCCGCAGGATGGCGGAGCTGGCGGTGGTGGAGAAGGACCGCTACGGTGAGGCCGGAGCTCGCTACGGCATGGCCCGCGCGGTGCTGGACCGGACGGCGGAGCTGCCCAGCGAAGAAGGCCGGAGAGAGGCCGCACGACTGGCCCAGGAAGCCCTGGACGCGGCCATTGCGGCTCCCAATCCCGGCATCCAGGCCAAAGCGCACTTCATCCTCGGCACCCTCTCCAAGGGGACCGAAGCCCGGCAGCACTTCGAGGCCTGCCTCGCCGCCGTCGATACGGCGCGCGATCAGAGCTACTGTCTCAACGCCCTCGCCCGCTTCCTGACCCCCAGCGATCCCCGCGCGGCCCAGGAGACCATCGACCGTTCGCTCGCCCTGGCCCGGAAAGCCGAGGACTACTGGTCCATGGCCTACGCCTGGCGAGAGAGGATGCGGGTGAGCTGGGCCGCGGGAGATAACAGCCGGACCGTGGAGGATTCGCGCTCGGCGCTGGACGCCATCGAAGCCCTGCGGGACCTGCAGGCCGCGACCTCGGGCAAGGCCGAGGCCTTCTCCACCTGGTCCGAGGATTACTACTGGCTCTCTGGACGCCTCATTGAAGCCGCGCAAGCGGGACAGAGGGATCTGGAGCCGGCTTTCCAGGTCGCCGAGCGCCTCCGGGCTCGCAGTCTCATTGACACCCTGGAAGCGGCCCACGCTGTGCCCGCCGAAGCGGTGCCCATCCGCCAGCGGCACGGCTCCGTCCTGGAGCAGATCTCCAGCGTCCAGCGGCAGCTCATGAATCCCGATCTTTCCGCCGCGGAACGCACGACAGCGATGAAGAATCTCGAAGGCCTGGAGATGCAGGAGGCAGCGCTCCGCAACCAGCTCGCCCAGACGGCGCCGGCCCTGGCGAGCCCCCGCCGGCCCGACTTCGCGACCCTCGCTCGCGTCCGCGCGGCCCTGGGAGCCGACGACGCCCTTCTCTCCTTCCAGATCGCTCCCTGGGAGGACGAGCGGGGCGGCTTCGCCGGCGGCTCCTGGCTCCTGGTGACCACCCGCGGCGGCACCCGCGTCTATCGCCTGCCGGGCCGGGGCGAGCTGCGGGCGGCCGTGCGCCTGTTCAACGGCATGTTCGACCAACGGGACGGCTCCGAAGCCGCGCCGGCTGCGAGCCTCTACCGGCAACTTCTGGAACATCCCCTGGCCGAGCTACCCCCAGGCATCCACCGGCTGATGATCATTCCGGACGACGCCCTTCACCAGCTCCCGTTCGCGGCTCTCCGCGCCACATCGAAGTCGCCGCCGCTCGCCGTCCGCTTCGAGCTGACGGAGATCCCCTCGGCCACCCTCTGGCTGAGCTGGAGGGAGGAGCGCCCGGCCGTGGCCCCGGTGCCCGCTCTCGCCCTCGCCGATCCCCCCCTGCCTGGCGGGAACGGTCCGCGGGTGGTGGCCGCCAGGGAGAGGGCCGCCGTCTTCGCCTCGGGGGTCCGCCTGGGGCCGCTCCCCTACGCCCGCCGCGAGAGCCGCTCCGTGGTGGACGAGATGGGGGGCGGCAGCGTGCGGCGCCTGGGGGAGGACGCGTCCGAGGCCTGGGTGAAGTCAGCGCCCCTGAAACGCTTCGGCGTCCTTCACTTCGCCACCCACGCGGTCACCGACGAGGTGACCCCCGACCGCTCCGGCGTGCTCCTAGCCCCCGGGGCCGCCAACCAGGATGGCCTGCTGCAGATCCGCGAGATCGTGGACCTCGATCTCAAAGGCCGCATCGTCGTCCTCTCCGCGTGCAGCAGCAACACTGGCGTGGTGCTGCGGGGCGAAGGGGTGATGAGCCTCGCCCGCGCCTTCTTCCAGGCCGGGGCCAACACCGTGGTGGCCAGCCTCTGGCGGCTGCGGGACGACGAGGCCGCGGACTTCTTCGCTCGTTTCTATCGCCACCTCGGGCACGGCCTCTCTGTGGCCGCCGCGGCCCAGGCCGCGCAGAAGGACCTCATCGCGGACGGCGCTCCGGCCGCGGCCTGGGCCGGCATCGTTGTGCTCGGCGACGGTGACCTCGTGCCTCTCCCCGGCGGACGCAAGGGCTGGAACGTGCCGCTCTGGGCCTGGATGATTGCAGGCGGCGCGGGAGGCGTCCTGATCCTGCTGATCGGGGCGCTCGCCTGGCGCCGTTTCCGGCGCACGGCGCAGACGGAGCCCGCGGGATAGAATCCCCTTGTCGCTTTCGGAGGTGCCGTCTTGCGGATGACCCTCGCCGTGCTGGGGAGCGCCGGTCTGCTCTCGCTGCTGATCGTGGCCGTGGCCGCGCTCGGCCGGCGTTTCTTCTGGCTTCGCCACCTCGCCTTCCCCCTCTACGTGGGAGCCGGGGTGGCGGCACTGGAAGTCTTCCACCTCCTCGAGCCCACCTATCGGCCGGCGGCCCTGGCCGAAATCCTGAGCTGGGCCAGCCTCTTCCTCGGGCTGATCACCGTCTTCCGGCTGCTGGGGATGTACCTCTTCGAGGTGCACTTGACGGCCCGCCGGGGGATGCGCCTGCCGCCACTGTTACCGGCGGTCACCATGCTCGTGGTCTATCTCGTCACCGCCCTGGTGACGCTGCGCATGGCCTTCCCCAAGCTCGACGTGGCGCCGCTCATCGCCACCAGCGCCGTCACCTCCCTGGTGCTGGGTCTCGCGCTCCAGCCCATCCTCGGCAACTTCTTCGCCGGTCTGGTGATCAGCGTCGAGAAGCCGTTCCGCATCAACGACTGGATCCGGGTGGGCGAGCAGGAGGGGCGGGTGGTGGCCATCACCTGGCGCACCACCCATTTGCGGACGCGGGACAACGACAACCTGGTGATCCCCAACAGCAAGCTGGCCGACGAACGGGTGCTCAACTATTACTACCCGCATCCGCTGCACATGGAGCGCATCAAGGTGGCGGCCCACTTCGACGAGCCGCCCTACCACGTGCGCCGGGTGCTGCTCGACTGCGCGGCCGGCGTGCCCGGAGTGTTGGACAAGCCGGCGCCGGACGTCTACCTCCTTTCCTTCGATGCCAGCGCCATCGTCTACGAGTTGCGGATCTGGATCGAGGACATGGCGCAGGGGCCGAAGATCGCGAGCGACGTGCGGAGCCGCGTCTGGGAGGAGTTCCACAAGGAGCGGATCGTCATCCCCTACCCCATCCAGACGCTGGAGATCTCGCGTCCCGAGCACCCGCGGCACGCGGCAATGCGCCGCGAGGCTCGGGAAGGTCCGCCGCCGGCCCGGCTCTACGTGGCCGAGGGGGCGGAGCGCGGCAGGTCGCTCGCCCTCGACGGCGCCCAGCCGGCCCTGGTGGGCCGCTCCCGCTCCTGCGCCCTGCCCCTCTCCGATCCCAACGCCAGCAAGGAGCACCTGAAGCTCGCCTGGGAAGACGGCGCCTGGATGATGACCGACCTCGGCAGCAGCCGCGGCACCCTGGTCAATGGCAAGCCGGCCGAGAGGGCCGTGCTCCGGCCTTTCGATCGCATCGCGATCGGTGACACGCTTATGATCTTTGAGATCAACTGATCTTCGAGAGCGATTGATCTTTGAAAGCCATGCCACAGCCATCCGCCATTCCTGAGACCGTCGGTCCCTACCGCGTGCGCGAGCTGCTCGGCAAGGCCGGGCAGTCCACGGTCTACCGGGCGGAGGACTCGAAGGGCCGGCCCGTGGCCTTGAAGCTCTTCCCGCCCCGCCTCACGGGCGATCCCGTCCTGGTGGAGCGTTTCCACCGCGAGCTGGCGACCGTGGCCCCGGTCACCCGGCATCCGCACCTGGTGCAGGTACTGGGCACGGGCCAGCAGGGCGAGCAGCTCTACCTTGCCATGGAGCTGGTGGAGGGCACGTCCCTCGACCGCATCCTCAAGACGCGGCGCCTCTCCCTGCCCGAGGCCTTCGCGGTGATGCGCGGCGTCTGCCGTGGGCTCGCCCACGCCCACCAGAAGGGTCTCCTCCATCGCCACCTGACGCCGCGCAACGTCCTGGTGTCGCCCGACTTTGCCGTCGTCAAGCTGTCGGACCTCGGGACCGGCGGCTTCGAGTCGATCTCGACCTCGAGCCTCACCTCCACTCTTGCCACCGGCGAGATCCGCCTCGGCGCCCTTTACTACCTGGCGCCCGAGACCCTGGAGGGAGGCGCTCCGGTCGATGCCCGGGCGGACCTCTACTCAGCCGGCGCCATCTTCCACGAGATGCTCACCGGTCGCGCGCCCAGCCCCAAGTTCAGCCTGCCGAGCCAGCTCGAGCCCGAGCTGTCGCCGCAGGTGGACGTGGTGGCCCTGCGCTGCCTGGCCCGCAAGCCCGAGGAGCGCTACGCCAGCGCCCTCGACCTGCTGGACGGCCTGGAGCGGCTGGAGGAGATCCTCAACCTGCGGGTGCTCACCGAGATCCGCGAGGCCGGCTCGCTGCTTCGGGGCGGCGAAGGGAAGGGCAAGAAGACGTTCGTCTGGATCGGGATCGCAATCCTGGTCCTCGCGCTGGCGCTGGCGGGATTCTTCCTGCTGCGTTCGTAGGATGCTCAATCTCTTCACTCATGCACTAAGATAGCGTCACATGGTCAGTGATACGCTTGTGATCTTCACAAGCAATCTCGCCCAGGCCGTAGGCGCCATCGTCCTGGCGGTGGTCCTCACGGGCTTCTACCGGACCTACGGGAGGCACTATCTCCTCACCTGGGCCTGGAGCTGGTGGGCGTTCTGCATCGCCCAGGTCGGCGGTGCGGTGGCGTTGCTGCTCGCCTACTCCAGCCTCGGCGTGTCGATGCCGCTGCGCCTCGCCATCTCCCTCCTCTGGCTGGTGGCGGGCTACTGGCAGGCGGCGCTGCTGCTGTTCGGCACCTGGGAGGTGGTCAAAGGCAAGGAGCTTCCCGGCCGCCTGCGGACGGCCGTGCTGGCCGCTCTCGTCCTCCTCGCCCTGGTCGCGGTCTTCGCAACGCTCGACAGCACCCGCTACACACGGGAGGTCGTACGGGTGGGGCTGCGGCTGCTCTTCCAGGGGGTGGCGTTCGGGGTCGCGAGTTGGGGCGTCTGGCGCAGTCGCCGCAGTCACCGCAGTGGCCCCACGTCGGGGATCGGGCGTCGCATGGTGGCCGGCTCCTTCCTGCTCTTCGGGCTCCATCAGCTCCACTATCTGGTGGTCCTCCTGGCGCGCAATCTCTTCGCCCGCTCCCTGGGCTACGTCGCCTATCTGGGTCCGTTCGACTTCCTGCTCGAGGCGCTGATCGGGCTCGGCATGATCGTCTGGTTGCTGGAGGACGAACGCCAGCGGGTGGTGATCACCGCGGACCGCATCGAGCACCTGGCCTACCACGACGTGGTCACCGACCTGCCCAACCGCAACCTGCTGGTGCAGTCGCTCGCCGCGGCCCTCAAGCGCGCGGCGGCCCGCGGCGACCGGGCGGCGGTCCTCTTCCTCGACATCGACCGCTTCAAGAAGGTCAACGAATCGCTGGGCAACCGCTACGGCGACGAGCTGCTGAGGTTGGTGGCCGAGCGGTTGCGGACCCACCTCCATGGCTCCGACCTGCTGGCGCGCCTCGCGGCGGATGAGTTCGCCGTGTTGATCACATCGGCGGAAAGCGAGGCCGCGGTCTTCCGCGTGGCCGAGAAGCTGCTGGAGATCATGCGTCTCCCCTTCGCCCTCCAAGGACGAGAGATCTACCTCACGGCGAGTCTGGGCATCAGCCGCTTCCCCGAGGACGGCGACGACGCCGAGACCCTCCTCAAGCGGGCCGAGATCGCCATGTACCGGGCCAAGGAGACGCGGCGGGACGACTACCAGATCTATACCACGGGCATGGATTCCAACACCCTGGAGCAGCTCTCCCTGGAGGTCGACCTGCGCAAGGCCCTGGCCCAGGGGCCCGGCGAGCTGGTGCTCTTCTACCAGCCGGTGCTCGACGCCGAGCGCCGCGTGCTCGAAGGGGTCGAAGCCCTGCTGCGCTGGCGCCATCCCGTGCGCGGGCTGATGACGCCGGGCGAGTTCCTGTGGCTCTCTGACGTCTCGGGGCTCGCCGTGCCCCTGGACCTCTGGGTGCTGCGCCACGCCTGCCGGGAGATCCAGGAATGGCGACAGGCCGGGGCCGAAGAGCTGCGACTGGCGGTGAACCTCTCGCCCCGCTCCTTCCAGCAGCCGGACCTGCTGAAACGTGTCGAGGGCGTCCTGGCCGAGACGGGGCTCCCCCCTCGGCCCTGGTGCTGGAGATCACCGAGACCCTCGCCATGCAGAACGCCGGCGCCACCCTCGCCGTGCTGCGCGGCCTCAAGGACCTGGGGGTGGCCATTGCCATCGACGACTTCGGCACTGGCTACTCCTCGCTCTCCTACCTGACCACCTTCCCCATCGACACGCTGAAGGTGGACCGCTCCTTCGTCCACACCCTGGGGAAGGGGCGGGGCAGCGAGGAGGTGGCGGCGGCGGTGATCGCGCTCGCCGTGAGCCTGGCCATCGGCGTCATCGCCGAGGGAGTGGAGACCCTGGAGCAATGGCGCTGGCTGGAAGGCCTGGGCTGCGACCGTTTCCAGGGCTACCTCTTCAGCCCGCCCCTGCCCGCCTTCGAATGCCGCGAGCTGATCCTCCACGGCAGCGTCGACGAGCGCATCCGGCGGGCGGAGTACCAGACGACGGGGTAGGGGTAATCCATAATAGGATCACCGCGCTGCAGAGCGGGGCATCTTCGAACGGGGGTCTGGAAGCGTGGAATACCGGAATCTGGGTCACACCGGCCTCAAGGTCTCGCCTCTCTGCCTGGGGGCGATGATGTTCGGTTCGTGGGGCAACGCCGATCACGACGAGAGCATCCGCATCATCCACCGGGCCCTGGAGGCCGGCATCAACTTCATCGATACGGCCAACGGCTACTCCGAGGGGGAGTCCGAGGTCATCGTGGGCAAGGCCTTGAAGGACCGTCGCGAGGAGGCCGTGCTCGCCACCAAGGTGTGGGCGCCCGTGGGACCCGGCCCCAACCAGCGGGGCCTCTCCCGCAAGGCCATCCAGGAGCAGGTGGAGCACAGCCTGCGGCGCCTGGGCACGGACGTGATCGACCTCTACCAGATCCACCGGCCGGATCCCACGACTCCCATGGAGGAGACTCTCTCGACCCTGACGGACCTCGTGCGCCAGGGCAAGGTGCGCTACCTCGGCCTCTCCACCAATCACTTCGCAGGCGAGGCGATGTGGGAGAAGCGCTTCTCCGCCTGGGAGATCGTCGAGACCCTGTGGGTGAGCGAGCGGCACGGCTGGGAGCGGTTCGTGTCGCTCCAGCCGCCGTACAGCATCCTGCGCCGGGTGATGGAGCTGGAGCACTTCCCCATGACGCAGAAATTCGGCCTCGCCAACATCGTCTGGAGCCCGCTCGAAGGCGGCTGGCTCACGGGCAAGTACCGCCGGGAGACCGGCAACCCCCGGGACAGCAAGCGCTCCGAGACCTGGGTCGGCGACCTCGAGAACCCCAAGTTCCAGCGCCGGCTCGACATCGTGGAGCAGCTCATTCCCCTCGCCGAGCAGAAGGGGGTCTCCCTCGCCCGCCTCGCCAATGCCTGGGCCCTACGCCATCCGGCCGTGACTTCTGTCATCATTGGTCCCCGCACGATGGAGCAGCTCGAAGACAGCCTGGGGGCCCTGGACGTCCAACTGACCGGCGACGAGGCGGCCCGCATCGACGAGTTGGTGCCACCCGGCACGTCGGCCTTGTGAGAGCTGAGATCGTCATGAACGCCACCACGACCCTCTTCCCTCCCATCCGCACCGCCCGGCGGATCGACGACGTCACCTACGCCGTGCGCGACGTCGTCGCTCTCGCCCGCCAGGCCGAAGCCGCCGGCAGGAAGATCATCAGCCTCAACATCGGCGATCCCTGCCAGTTCGACTTCCGCACCCCCGAGGTGGTGGTCGAGGCCATCGTCAAGGCCCTGCGGGACAACAAGACCTCCTACTCCGCCTCCGAGGGCATCCCCGAAGCGCGCGAGGCCATCCGCCGCGACGCCGAGGAGCGCAAGGGGATCCGTGGCATCCGCGAGGTCTTCATCGGCCATGGCGCGTCCGAGCCCATCGAGCTGCTGCTCAATGCCCTGCTGGAGCCCGGCGAAGGGGTGCTGGTGCCGAGCCCGGGCTATCCCCTCTACTCCGCCGTCCTCGCCAAGCTCAGCGCCCGGGCCGTGCCCTACAACCTCGACGAGTCGAACGGCTGGCAGCCCGACCTCGCCCACATCGAGGAGCAGGTGGACGCGAGCACCCGGGCCATCGTGGTGATCAATCCCAACAACCCCACGGGCTCGGTGGCTGGCCGCGAGACCCTAGCCACGCTGCTGGAGATCGCGGCGCGGCACCATCTCGTAGTCCTCTCCGACGAGATCTACGACCGTATGCTGATCGACGGCGAGACGGGCTTCGTCTCCACCGCCTCGCTACGGGACGACCTGCCGATGGCCACCTTCGCCGGGCTCTCCAAAGTGTGGCTCGGCCCGGGGCTGCGCATGGGCTGGACCATCCTCTCCGGTCCCGAGGACGCCCTGGCGCCGCTGATCGACGCCATGGGCCGGCTGGTGCGGGCCAGGCTGTGCGCGAGCCATCCCGTGCAATGGGCCATCAAGCCGGCGCTCGAAGGGCCGAACCCCCACATCGCGGAGGTCAACGCCACCCTCCGCCGCCGGCGCGACCTCACGGTGACGCGGCTCAACGCCATCCCGGGCTGGAGCTGCGTGCCGCCCCGCGGCGCCTTCTACGCCTTCCCCCGCTTCTCCCTGGGCGATTTGAAAGACACCGAGCTGGTGCGCGACATGATCCTCGACTACGGGGTCGTGATGGTCCACGGCTCGGGTTTCGGCCAGCCCGACATGAACCACGTGCGGATCGTCTTCCTGCCCCAGGAAGAGGTCCTGGAAGAGGCCTACGCCAAGCTCGCCGAATACTCACAAAAATCGTCGCGCGGCCGGGCCTGACCGTCGAGAAATCCCGAGGAGATTTCGATGTCCGATCTGAAGGGCAAGACCCTGTTCATCACCGGCGCGTCCCGCGGCATCGGCCTGGCGATCGCGCTGCGCGCCGCGCGCGACGGCGCCAACGTCGTCATCGCGGCCAAGACGACCGAGCCCCATCCCAAGCTGCCCGGCACGATCTACACGGCCGCTGAGGAGATCGAGAGCGGCCGGCGGCACGGGCGCTGCCGCTGCGGCGTGGACATCCGCGACGAGGAGCAGGTGCAGGCGCCGTGGCGAAGACGGTCGAGACCTTCGGCGGCATCGACATCCTGGTCAACAACGCCAGCGCCATCAGCCTCACCGGCACGCTGGCGACGCCGATGAAGCGCTTCGACCTGATGTGGCGGTCAACGCGCGCGGCACGTTCCTCTGCTCGCAGGCGTGCCTCCCGCATCTCAGGAAGTGCGCGCCAATCCGCACATCCTGATGCTCTCGCCGCCGCTCAACCTCGATCCCGAAGTGGTTCGCGCCGCACGTCGCCTACACGATCGCCAAGTACGGCATGAGCCTCTGCGTGCTGGGCATGGCCGAGGAGTTCCGCGGCGACGGCATCGCCGTCAACGCGCTGTGGCCGCGCACCGTCATCGCCACCGCCGCGCTCGCCATGCTCGGCGGCCGCGACCCCGCCCCAGCACTGCCGCAAGCCCGAGATCGTGGCCGACGCCGCGCACGTGATCCTCACCCGCGACAGCCGGCAGCTGCACCGGCAATTTCTTCATCGACGAGGAGGTGCTGCGCGAGGCGGGCGTCACGGATTTCGAGCAAGTACGCGGTCCAGCCGGGTGAACGGCTGCATCCGGATCTGTTCCTGGGGGAGCCTCCGGAGGAGTTGTTGCGGATGCGGCGGAAGGCATAGCCTTCCCCAGACCTTGCCCAGCCCCTGCTGAGCCGGTAGACTAGAAGCATGTCAGCCCTCACCATAGAGATCACCCCGGACCTCGAGTCCGCACTTCACCGAGAGGCGGCGAAGCAGGGGCTCGACCCTCAGGGGTACATCCTCCGAGCTCTGCGCGAACGGTTGGCTGCTCCGCGGCAGGTCACCGCACCGAGACTGCCTGCGGAGGAGGCGGAGCTGTTACAGGCCATCAACCGCGGGTTCTCCAGCGAGACCTGGCAGCGCTACACGGCGCTCAAAGCGAAGCGCCGGGCCGAGACTTTGACGCCAGAGGAGCAGGCCGAGCTCATCGCATTGTCCGACCAGATGGAAGAGATGAACGTTCAGCGCATGGAGAACGTCATTCAGCTCGCACGTCTGTGGCAGACGCCCGTCGATGCTTTGATGGACGACCTCGGGATCAAATCACCGCTCTATGAGTAGTCGTCGCCCAACGGCGCGTGACAAGGAAACGGTCTCGAAGCGCGCTCGTGGCTGCTGTGAATATTGCAAATGCCGTGCGCAGTACTCCCCCGATCCCTTTTCTATCGAACACATTATTCCGCTGGTTCGGGGCGGGAGCCACGACCTCTCCAACCTGGCGCTGTCCTGTCAGGGCTGTAACAACAGGAAATTTACCAGTGTGGAGGGCGAGGATCCTGTCAATGGTGAGAGCGTCTCCCTGTTTCACCCTCGCCGGGACCGCTGGGGCGATCACTTCGTATGGAACGCCGACTTCACGCTGATGGTCGGTGTGACGCCGACCGGCAGGGCGACGATCGAGAAGTTGCAGCTCAACAGGATCGGCATCGTCAACCTGCGGCGAATCCTGCTGAATGCAGGGCTTCACCCTCCGGCGGATGAGGTCAGGTAGGACCGGCGTGGCCTCACCCCGCCCAAGAATTGCCGCACCCCCCGCAGCTCGGCGATTACGGTCCCGGATCTCAGCCTCAGACGCCTCGTCAAGCTGCTGCTGACTGAGCTCCTCAGGATGTGACTCGCCCATGATCCCGGAGCTGGTCGATCGTGTCGAACGCATGCCGCAGGTGGGGGATGACGATGCTCCCTCCTACCACCAGAGCGACGTTCAGGGCGTCGTAGAGCTCGTCGTTCGTGAAGCCGGCTTCGACGCACTGGTCGAGGTGGTAGTCGATGCAGTCGTTGCAGCGCAGCACGGCGGAGGCGACGAGACCCAGGAGCTCCTTGGTCTTGCCGTCGAGGGCGCCGTCGCGGTAGGCGGCGGTGTCCAGATTGAAGAATCGCTTGATGCCGAGGTGCTCGGATTCCATGATGCGGTCGTTCATCCGCTGGCGATAGCTGCGGAACTCGTCGATGTTGTTGGCCATGGGGCTCTCCAGAAAAGTCAAGGTTTTGCTTCAGGCAGCTCGATCCGCGGTTTGCCGAGCAGGTAGTGCTCCAGCCAGGAGACTTCGGCGCGGATCTTCGTCCGCTTGTGGGAGGGCTTGGAGAAGACGTGGTCTTCGCCGGGAAAGAGGAGGGCCTCCGCCGGTACGCCGCGCCAGACGAGATCGTAGTAAAGCTCGCGGGCCTGCTCGGGAGCTGCCGTCGGGTCGCGATCTCCCGCCACGATCAGCGTTGGGGTCTTGATGCGGCCGAGACCGCTGATCGGCGACTCGGTCCACCAGAGGTTGAAATCCGACCAGAGAGGTTTGCTCTCGTAGAAGAACTCGGCCCACATCGCTCCACGCGGGGTGCCGAAAAGGGAGAGGTCGTCCCAGATGCCGGCGCCCGTGCAGACGGCGCGGAACAGGTCGGTGCGGCCGAGCAGGCATTTGGAGAGACCGCCGCCACCGCTGTAGCCGATGAGCCCGATCCGCTGGCGATCGGCCCAGCCGCGGGCGATGAGGCTCTCGACACCGCGGACGACGTCCTGCGACGGTCGCGAGCAACGATGGCCTTCGATGCCCTGGGCAAATGCGTCTCCACGACCGGCGCTCCCCCGATAGTTGGGATTGATCACCAGGAAGCCGCGGGCGGCGAGCAGGGCAGGATAGGACATGTAGGGGCCATGGAGATCCACGGCCTCGGTTCGGGCCGCTCCGAAGGGTCCGCCGTGGAGGTCCACGATCAATGGCAACCCTTTTTCTCCCTTCCGACCCGGAGGCCAGAAGAGCACACCTTCGACGACGGTCCCATCCTCACTGTTCCAGGAAACCGTTTCGATCTCCGGCAGCGGCCCGCGGCTCAGAGCGGCGTTGAAGTCGGTCACCGGGCGGGCCGTGGCGAGGTCGTTCAGACCCTGAGCCACGTAGATCTCGGAGAAGTGACGGGCGTCGCCGGCAATGAAAGAGATCCGGTCTCCTGAGCGCGAGACGGAGAGGTTGTCGATCCAGCCCCGGTGCTCGCGCAGGGTCACGACCTTCCCGGAGGCCGGCTCGACCCGGGAGACGCGCATCCCGGTCGAGACGACGGCAAGCGTCAACAGCGAGCTGTCCGACAGCGGAATCAGTTGCATGAGATAGCCCGGCAGGCCGGGTGCGACGCGAACGAGGTGGAGGTCTCCCGCATCGACCCGGTACATCCTCGCCTCGGTCGCGGTGTAGCGGCCATCCTTCTCCTCGCCGGTGCCGGCGACGAAAAGATCGTGCCCCATCCAGGCCAGGCTCTCCTCGGTGATGAGATTACGGGTGCGTTGCGGCGCCTCTCCGGCCGCCTCGGGCGTGAGCGGCAGCAGGGCCACCTCACCGGTATCCACGGTCTGACGGAGACCGCTGCCGGCGATCGCGAGCCAGCGGTTGTCCGGGGAGACGGCGAGGGATTCCAGAACGTCGAAGGGGGCGGAGGCGAAGCGCTCGACGCGACCGTCCGCAAGGCTGAGTCGATAGAGGGAAGATCCTGGAACCGGTGAAGCGGAGAGCCGGCGCACGTCGCCATAGAAGTCGCGCAGCTTGCGTTGAGCGGCGGTGGATGCCTCGTCCAGCTCAGCGGCGGCGAAGACGAGCCCGGAGCCGTCGGGCAGCCAGTCGTAGAGCTCTATGCCCTCGAGGAACCGGCCGGGGTCGGTCAGCCGCCGCGGCGCCGCCTCAGGGGACAGCGTCAGTAGGAATAGCTGGGGCCCGGCCTCTGGAGCCGGAGCCGCGAGAAATGCCAAAGCTCGCCCATCCGGAGACCAGCGCAACCCAGAGTAGATTCCCGGCTCCATGAGCTGGACCGGCCGGGCGGCGGGGCTCGAGAGATCGATCAGCCAGAGGGCGGTCTCCTCGCGGTCATTCTCGAAATCGTTGCGCCGGGTGATGAAGGCCAGCCGGTCGCCGTCCGGAGAGATCCGCGCCTCGTCATAGGCCGTCTGACCGAGGAAGGTCTCTACGTCGGCGAGATCGGCAGCGGTCGCGGACGCCGCCGCCAGCAGGAGAACGACGGCCAGGGCGGATCGCATGGCAGCTCCTCTCTATGCCTTCACGAACGTACCGCGTTCGGGGTCCTTGCGCACTCCCGGGAAGGCGAGGGCCCGGCCATGGGCCACGCAGTAGACGCCGGGCGGCAGGATACCGGTGGCGAAGATCGCTTCGGTGAGGTTCTGGAAGGCGTCAGAGTGCTTCATCTCGAACGGCCGCATGGCGCCGGTGAGGATGACGGGCACCTGGGGGCCGCCGAGGTTCGCGTGGAGGTGCTCGCCGGTCAAGGCCAGGGTGTCCGTGCCATGGAGGACGACGATGCCGGTGGTCGCTCCGCCCGCGCAGGCGCCGGTGGCCCGCACGGCTTCCAGGATGCGGTCGCGGTCCGCCGGGGTCATCTCCAGGCTGTCCTTGCTCATCAGCTCGAAGACGTTGACCTCCGTCTCCTCGAGCCGCAGCTCGGCCAGCATCCGCCGCACGATGGACTGCCGGTTGGCCAGCTCGCCCGTGTGCTCGTCGTACGTCTTCTCGATGGTGCCGCCGGTGGTGATGAGGGTGATCTTGCGCACGGAGGGGGACTCTATCTCGCCCGGAGGGATTTCGGGCCATAGGCGCTAACTTTGCCGCAGAGCTCCCCCGCCCAAGACCCTCATCACCCCAGCCCTCTTCTCCCGTCCCCTCCCACCCTCCTCAACGGGAGAAGAGGGAGAAAGACGGGGACGACCACGAACGAGCAAGGACGGTCACGGACAGAGGGAGAGTTTCTTCTTCCCCTCTCCCGGGGAAGGGGGATGGGGTGGTCGGGAGAGGGGCAGGGGTGAGGGTTTTGGGCGGGGGCGCTCTGCGGCAAAGTTAACGCCTATGGCTCCTCACCTGCGCGATTCCAGGAATTCCGCCAACGTGCCAGGAGCATCCATTAACGGAACCAACTCACCGCGAGGCTCGGAAGGGGGAATGATGACTCCTTCCTCTTCAAGCTGGCGGAGTACTTCCTCAAGGGAGAGAGGTGGCTCGGCAGAGCTCCTAACCCCCTGAATCCTGGCGATCTCCTGTCCGTTCTCCAGGATCTCGACGCGCTCGCCAGCCCGGACCCGCTGCAGGATCTCGTCCAGCCGCTCCCGTAAATCCTCAACCGTATAGGTCACTGTGCACCTCCAGGAAGAGTCTACACCAGATCAGGGCTCCGGAACAGGATCATTTTTCTCGCACCGGCGCGCCGCGGGTCTTCTTCGGGACCACCAGGTTGAGCGTCACAGGAGCGATCTTCACGCTCACTTCGTGGCCGGAGAGGAACTCGATACGATCGGACTCGATGCCGTCGGCGAAGAGGACTCCCCCCTCCGCCATCTCGGACCGGACGATCAACTTCTGGCCGGGGTCGAGGCTGCCCAGGCTCAAGCCCGTCTGGGTGGACACCGAGGGGAACGGCTCGCGGACCAGCCACACGAGGCGCGGCTCCTGCGGCTGGGGGAGATGCGTCACACAACCCCGCTGTTCGCAGATGGATCGCGCCCAGCCGGTGCTGCCGGTGCCGGTGGAGCACACGATGCCGGAGGACGACTGCCTTTCTTCCTGATCGCCGGCGACAATGCGGTAGCGGGCCGACTGGTGGGTCTGGTGACCGATGAAGACCTCGTTCAGGGCGAGGAGCTGCTGGCCGTCCTCCCGCCGTGCCAGGGCCATGGTGCGATGCTGGACGATGAACGCCTCGTCGCCGCTGGCCGTCCAGTCGAGCAGCCGGGGCATGGTCTCCGGGGAATGACGACAGAGCACGCCGTCGTAGCGCTCGGGGTCCGGATTGACTCCCACCGTGAGCTGGCCGTTCAGGTATTTGGCGACGTTGGGCACCAGGCCGTCCTGGCCCACGACCACTACGATGTCGTCCGGTGCGAAGAGGAAGCGATCGAGATGGTCCCGCTCCACCCGCACTCGCCGCTGGTCCGGCGGGATGGCCCGCTGGACCGCGGCGAGACCGGCCTGGAAACGTTCGTGGGCCGCGGTGTAATCGGCCATCTCCTCGCCCCGGGTCTGGAGATAGAAGCGGGCCTGGGAGATCGTCCCATGGCGCTCGAGCAGCAGCTCGAGGGGCGTCTTCCGCGTCACCAGCACGACGCGAGGCAGCTTGGCGTCGGCGATCACTGCCCGGTCTTCTCCTCCACCAATCGCTGCAAGGCCTCACCCAGGAGGTCGGGAGTGACGTTGAGATGCTGGATGCTCTGGATCTTGCCCGCCAGCTCGCCCAGAGCCAGGCCGAGGATCACGCGGGCGGGAGAGTCCTTCCAGGCAGCGGCGCGCGCGGCTTCGGCTGCCGCTTCCGCCTCGCCGGTGACCCGCCGGGCATTGGCCTCGGCTTCGGCACCGATGCGTGTCTCCTGGGCTCCGGCCTCGGCCGCCAGCACCTTGCGCTCGGCCTCGGCTTCGACGCGGGCCTTCTCGGACTCGGCCTCCTGGCGGATGGCTTGAAGATGGTTGGCGCCCTGCTGGCGGATCAGCTCCTCCTGGCGGCGGGCGAGCTCGATCTCGGTCGCCAGCTCGTTCTCCTTGATGGCCCGCTCCTTCTCCACGGCCATAGCCCGGCGCTGGAAGCTGGCCTCGTCCGCCTTCTGCTGGATCGCCTCCCGGGTGGGCGTCTGCAGGGCTTTCTCCAGCTCGGCGGTCGGCGAGACGCGATTGACCTGGACGCTGACCAGGACGAGACCGCCGGCCTCCACCTCGGGATCGCGCCGCAGGACCTCCTCCATCGAGGCCTGGATGGTCTGGGCCCCGGATCGCACCGCCTCCACCAGGGGGACGCTCATGACGTAGGCCCGGGCCGGCTGCTGCGCCCGCTGGCTCCACAGACTGGCCAGGCGCTCCAGGGGCTGCTCCAGCCAGACGCCCGCATCCAGAGAGATCGTGAAGTTGACCCGCGCCGCCGCACGTTCCGGATCCGCGCACCGGTAGCGCAGCGTGCACTGCACCGTGACCTCCTGGAAGTCGGCCGACATCTCCCGGAACACGAGCGTCGTCTCGATGTCTTCGATGGGGACCTGGGCCACCGCGGCGGAGAGCGGGCTGAACCAGTAGGCCAGCCCCGACCCCTTGCGCATCAGCCGGCCCTTGCGGAAGTGGAGGATGAACTGGTTGAGCTCGGCGCGGAGGTGGGACACAGGTCCGCAGCGGCGGATTTCGGCCATCAGTCTCCTCCCTGCTCTTACAGTTGAATGACCTTCCGATCGTATCCGTTTCAGGGGCTCTCGCGCACCGGTGCGCCGGGAAATGCGGCCCTCAATTCGTCTCCCGACACCACCCGCCATCTCCCCGGCGCCAGGTCCCCCAGCTCCAGGCCGCCGAAGGAGACCCGCTTGAGGCGCGTCACCTCGTGGCCCACGGCGGCGAGCATGCGGCGGATCTCGCGGTTCTTTCCCTCGGTCAGCTCGATCACCAGATGGGTCTCTCGCTTGGAGCGCTTGCGGATCGTAACCGTCCGCGCGGCGAGGTGCTCCCCCTCGTCCTCGATCCCTTCTTCCAGGAGTCTCGCCGTCGATTCAGTCAGCTCGCCGCGGACAGTGACGAGGTAGACCCGGGGAACTCCGTTGCGCGGATCCGTTACCCAGTCGGCGAAGCGGGTGTCGCTGGTCAGCAGGAGGAGGCCCGAGGTGGCGGCGTCCAGACGGCCGATGGGGATGACGTGAGCGTTCAATCCTTCCAGGCAGCCGTAGACCGTAGGCCTCTCTTGTGGATCGGAGCGCGTGGTCACGACACCTCGGGGTTTGTGGAGGAGAACGGTCAGGGGTTGAGATCGACGGATGGGTTGACCGTCGATCTCGATGCGGATCGCCTCGGGGACGACGGGACGGAGAGGATCGATCTCGGTCTCACCGTCCAGGGCGACGCGGCCGGCGCGGATCAGCTCGCGGGCCTCGGTGCGCGAGGCGAGACCGAGCTTGGAGAGGGCCCGCTCCAGGGGGACGTGGCCCGGCCGGCGTGGGGTGCCCGGGGGCATGACCGGTATCCTAGCCCGTTCCTCGGGGCGATAGCGGAAACCAGCGGGGAGGCCCCGGACCAATGGGGAAGCACCCCGGACCAACAGGGAAGGCCCCCGGACCAACAGGTACGGGCCTCGGACCAACAGGTACGGCCCTCGGACCAACGGGGAAAGACCCCGGACCAATGGGGAGAGGCCCGTACCTGCTCGGGAGAGGCCCGTACCTACTCGGGAACGTGCTCTCCCCGTAGAATCCCCTGCCGTGCGACGCCGACTCCGCAAGATCGCCCTCCTGCTGCTTGCCGTCGGGCTCGTGCTGGGTGTCTGGGCGTTCGGCATCGAGCCTGGAACCCTGCGGGTGCGAGAGGTACCGCTCGCCGTTCCGGGCTGGCCGGCCGGACGCGCTGGAATGCGGGTGGCCCTGCTCTCGGATCTGCACGTGGGCTCGCCCCACAACGGTCTCGACAAGCTGGACGAGGTGGTGAAGCGCACCAACGCCGCCCGGCCGGACCTCATCCTGATCCTGGGCGACCTGGTCATCCATGAGATTCCAGGCGGCCGGTTCGTGCCTCCGGAGGAGATCGCGCCCGTCCTCGGCCGGCTGCGGGCGCCGCTGGGGGTCTACGCCGTCCTCGGCAATCACGACCGCTGGTTCCGAGCATCGCGGGTGATCGATGCCCTGAGCCGGGCCGGCATTCCGTCGCTGGAGGACCGGGCGGTCGAGATCACCGCCGGCGGTCCACCCTTCTGGCTGGTGGGGGTGAGCGACTACTGGACGTGGCGGCACGACGTGCGGGGGGCTTTGGCCCAGGTGACGAACGGCAATCCGGTGCTGCTCTTCACCCACAATCCGGACATCTTCCCCACCGTCCCCTCCCGGGTGAGCCTGACGCTGGCGGGGCACACCCATGGCGGCCAGGTGTGGCTCCCGATCGCGGGCCGCCTCGTCGTCCCGTCCCGCTACGGCCAGCGCTACGCCATGGGCTCGGTGGTGGAAGGAGGAAGACACCTCTTCGTCACCGGGGGCGTGGGGATGAGCGTCCTGCCAGTCCGCTTCCTGGTGCCGCCGGAGATCGCCATCGTCCGGCTGCGCCCGCTAAAGGACGCGGAAGCCGAGTGACTTGGCGATTGCGGACTGCTTGTCGTCCAGCGACAGGAAGTGATGGACCTCATATTTGGTGCGCACGGAGAGAGCACAGGCGACATGCCAGAGATCGGGTCCCTTCAAGATACCAGCTCCGAGAATCTGATCCATCTCTGGAGTGAGCCGGCGGCGGGGGTAGATCCAGTTGACCCAGGCCAGGAGATTCCGGATTCTTCCTACGGTCCCTTCCCGAGCCAGAGCTGACCTGAACTCAGCCTCCAGGAGACCGGAGGAAAAGAGTCGTTCGATCCTTGAAAGACGAGCCTCCAGCTCCCGTGAGCCTGGCTCACCGAGCGCAATGGAGATCAGGCAGGAGCTATCGACGTAGCCGCCCTTCACCTTCGCGATTCCAGGAACCGCGCCAAGCCTCCCGGCTTGGGAGGATTCTCGCGCCAGAGCTCTTCAAGCTCGCGGTGTACATCCTCAAGACTGGGACGAGGCTCGGCTGCAGGAATGATAAGGATCTCCTCCTCGAGCTGGCGGAGCGCCGCTTCATCCGAGTCCTCAATCCCAGCAGCCGTGCTCCGGACCCCCTGAATCCTGGCGATCTCCCGGCCGTCCTCCAGGATCTCGACGCTCTCACCGGCACGGACCTGCTCCAGGATCTCGTCCAGCCGATCTCGCAGATCGTCAACCGTGTAGGTCAATGTGCACCTCCACACGAAGTCTACACCGGATCAGGACTCCTGGACAAGATCCTTTTTCGCGCCTCGGCGCGCCGGCCGGCGGGCGGATCAGGGGCAGGACGAGAAAGCGCTGGTATCCGTGATCGCGGCCGCGGCGTTACCGGCGGGGTTCTCGTGGCGCGATACCTGGCCGGTGGCGGTGTCGGTCACCGTCAGGACGTAATGGACGTCGGTGGTAGCGGCCGAGAACACCCAGT
This sequence comes from Thermoanaerobaculaceae bacterium, assembly GCA_963712665.1. Taxonomy (GTDB): domain Bacteria; phylum Acidobacteriota; class Thermoanaerobaculia; order Multivoradales; family UBA5704; genus DATARR01. The sequence continues at coordinate 535,119 of CAVQIV010000008.1, forward strand.
AGTGGCCGTTGACGGCGCAGCCGTCGATCACCTTCACCAGCAGTTCCCAGTTGTCGGGGCCGAAGAACCAGAAGAGCCCCGAGTCCGCGGCAGAGCCGGGGACCACGTGACCGGAACCGGAGGTGCCGTTGGCGTCCCACACGGCCTCGACCCGGAAGCGCCCGCGGTTGAGGCAGAGGGCCGTGGCGCCGGCCACGCAGGAGCTGGAGGTCGTCTCCGGGCGGGGGTGGGCTTTGAGGAAGAGGAAGCCGTCCGTCATCGAAGAGGTGGGCCAGCCGTTGTGGCCGTAGTCCGCCTGCACGTCCTCATCCCAGGAGACCCCGAGCCGCGCCCACTGCGCCTCGAGCTGCGGCCGGCCGGTGACGTAGTTGGGATCGGCGGTGCCGTAGTACATGTGGATGGGCGGCTTGTAGGAGGGGTCCGCCAGCACGCTCACCGCATACCACGGCGCCGCGAGGGTGAAGACGCTGCTGTAGGTCTTGCCGGCGTAGGCCAGGAGATAGGCCCAGGCCCCTCCGGCCGAATGCCCCGCCAGGGCGATGCGCCGGTCGTCCACCGGCAGATCCGCACGCAACAGCCGCAGGGTCTCCGTCACCGTCTGCTCGTCCGCCTCGGTCCCCCAGCCCAGGCCGGAGGACTTCGGCATGGCGAGGACGCAGCCGGCGGTCTCCGCCGCCGCGGCCACGTAATTCCGGTAGCCGTCCGGACTGCTCCCCGCACCGTGGAAGAAGAGCACGACGGGAGCCGGCTTGGAGGCGTCCAGGCTCTGCGGCACGTAACGCCAGAAGTAGGAGCCGGTGGCGGGGACGTCGATCCGGACCCAGCCGGGATCAGGAGCGGCCAGAGCGGAGACCGGAACCACCAGAAGGAACAGGAGGAGACAGCGGAGCTTCGACTTCACAACCCGATCAAGATACAGGGCGGCGGGGGTTCTGGCAAGGGAGAGCAAGACCCTCATCACCCCGGCCCTCTTCTCCCAGCCTCCCCCCCTTCCGCCGGGAGAAGAGGGAGAGGTTAGTCAAAAGCTCTACCAGCCCGGCGCAATGAGGAAACCCGTCACCCAGCTCTCTTGCGGGCGCTGGAACGGCTTCGCCACGTAGAGCTCCAGCACGGCGAAGCCGCCGAGCAGCATGCGCGCCGTGACGCCGGCGCTCACCACCGGGACCCGTTCAACGGAGTTGCGGTCGAATTGCAGCCTGGGCCTCTCGCTCTTGTTCCAAGCCGTGCCGACGTCGACGAAGAGGGCCAGGTCCGTGGGCAGGAACGAGGCCTTGATGAGGCCGTAGCCAGGCACGCCCAGGAACGGTATCCGCAGCTCGAGGTTGGCCACCGCCAGGCGGCTCCCCACCAGGCGGTCGAACTCGGGGCAGGCCGAAGTGCTGCCCGGCACCGGCGTACACTCCGACAGGCCGATGTCGCCGACCTCGTAGCCACGCACCAGAGTGGGATCACCCAGGTAGAGCTCGGAGAGGCGGGGGCTCTCCGCGTCGCGGCCATAGCGGCCGAAGTGCAGGGCCCGCGCGGCGAGAGTCATGGGGCGCAGGAAGAAGTATCGCCGGTAGTCCGCGGTCAAGGTCTGGAACTGGAGGTCGCCGAAGGTGGGCTCCACCTCGATGCGGTAGCGGCGGCCGCGCACTGGCGCAGTGAAGCCGAAGTAGCTGCTGTCCCCCACGAAGCCGAACGAGCCCTGGTAGAGCTGGAGCGCACTCTGGGTCGGCAGGTGACGCCGCGTGTCGCTCACGATGGCGTTGCCGACCTGGATCTGGGTCTCGAGCACGCTGTCGAAGTCGATGCGGGTGACGCCGGCCGAGGCTTCGAAACGCTGGGTGGAGGAGAACGGATACTGGGTGATGAAGTCCGCCCGGCTCTCGGTGATCGTGTCCCGCTCCTGCTGCACGATGGTGGCGGGCAGGAGGTTGCCATTGCCGTCGTCCACGGTACCGTTGCTCACCGCGGTGAAGGCCGAGATGTAGGGGATGCGGCTCGCGGAGCCACCCCAGTTGAGACGGTGGCCCAGGTTCAGGTAGTAGCCCTGGAAGCCGAACTCGCTGAGCGTGCCGGTCTCGCCCTGGATGGCGAAACCCATCTCATGCTGGCCCAGCTCGTCGCTGAAGATGGCCGCGACGTCGCCGCCCACCGCGGTGCCGTAGGTAGTGCTGTAGCCCACTCCGACGCTGGGGCCCACCCAGTCGAGCTTGTAGTGCGGGCGGTAGGCCTCATCCGTGGGCTCCTTACCCGCGGGCTCGGGGGGAAGGAAACGCTGCTGCAGGTAATCCGCCACCAGGCTCCGGGTCTGCGGCTGCTGCGGCGGCAGCAGGGCCGCCCGGGCCTCGGCCTCTTCGTCCCGCGTCGCCACCACCGGCTCCCCCTTGGCCGCCTGGGCGTCGAAGGAGTGCACCTCGTAGCGCTCATCGGTGAACACCGAGACCAGCACCTCGCCCGTGCGCTGCGACACGGACAAGGCCGGCGACAGCCGGGTGATGCCGGCCACCCCGGTGGCGGCCCGGGTGACGCGGAAGAGCTCATTGCTCCCCAGGTTCAGCCGGTAGAGATCGCTCACGCCGGCGCGATCCGAAAGAAAATAGAGGTCCTGACCGCCCGGGCCGAAGCGGGGGTTGATCTGCGTCGCGCCGGCCATCGGCGCCACCACCTGGCGGGTCTGGCCGCTCGCTACGTCCAGGATCCAGATGCCCACGTCGGAGTAACTGCGGTTGGCCGGATCCCCGCCGGCGGCCCGGTCGGAGATGTAGGCGAGGCTCTTGCCGTCCGGCGACCACTCGGGCTGGAACTGGGAGTAGGGGTCCTGCGTCAGCCGCCGCGACCGGCCGCTCTCAAGATCGACGAGGAAGAGGTCCGTCCAGCCCCCCACCGAGCCCGAGAGGGCGATGGAGCGGCCGTCCGGCGACCAGGCCGGGTTCCAGAGCTCCCCTGCCTCCGGGATGTCGATCTGCCGCTCGATATGGCGGGAGCTCACGTTCAAGATGGCGAGCTCGTTGTCCCCCTTGGTCTGCACCACCAGGGCGAACTTGGTGCCGTCCGGCGACCAGGCGCCCGCGGAGTCGAGGAAGCGCAGGGAGTCGAGGTGGGGATCGGCGTCGGAGGAGAACAGCTTGCCCTTGAGCTGTCCGGTTTTGGCGTCCGCCAGATAGAGGTCGAAGCTGAACAGGCTGCGGGTGGAGAACACGGCGAACTGGCTGCCGTCCGGGCTCAAGACCGGCGAGACGTAGGTGTCGATCGTCTTCGGCTCTTTGGGGAGAAGCTTCTGGCCGAGCACCGCCGGCGTCTGCCGTCCCTCGATGACCGGGCCGTAGGCCGCGCGGATGGCCGCCTTCCAATCCTCGGAGAACTGCTTGACGTCCGTGCCCAGCACCTCCTGCAGGGCGCCTTCGAGCCCCGAGCGGGTGGCGCGGGCGAAGAGGCGGCCGACCACGGCGTCTCCCCAGCGGCCGCCCACGTAGGCCCAGAAGGCGTGACCCCAGCGGTAGGGGAAGTAGCGGGGATCGCGGGAGAGCTTGTTGAGATCCGGCAGAGAGTCGCGAGCCTGGGCGTCGCGCAGATACATGGCCGTCTGCGGGGCGAAGCGGCCCAGGGACAGGTACTCGGCCATGCCCTCGATGAACCACAGGGGGAGGTCCACGGGCGCGGTGCGGGCCAGGCTCCCCCCCTGCTCGGGACCCCGGTGGTCGTTCAGGATGTCGTATTGGAAGACGTGGGTCAGCTCGTGGCCGAGGACGTGGTCGGTGTCCTCGAAATCGCCGGTGAAGGGGAGGACCACGCGCGTGCGCAGCCCTTCGGTGAAGCCGCCCGTCCCCTCGCCGATGAGACCCCGGGTGACCGTCGTCTGCTGGAAGTCGGCCTGATCGGCATAGAAGATGATGGTCTTCCGCTCGTTGAACTCGCGCCCGAAGATGGAGGAAAGCCGGGCGTACCAGCGCTCCGCCATACGAGCGGCCTCCTGGGTGGCCGCCGCCTCCTCGGGGTAGTAGTGGATGTCGAAGTGCTCGGTCTTGAGCACCCGCCACTTGAACTGCTCGTAGATGACCTTATTGCGTCCGAAGTACTGGGCGGAGGCGACTCCCGGCAGGCTGGCCAGCGCGGCGAGCGCAAGGACGAGCGGGAGAACCGCCCGACGCAGGAAGAGCCGACGCAAGGAGAGGGGGGGAGAGTCGGACATCGCAAGTCCTCCACTTGAGGCAGGGAAAGCACGAACGCCGGCTTCCCGCGATTCTGCATTCAAGACCGGTGCCCTCACCGACTCCAAAGGAAGCTCCAAAGGCGGCAGCCAGGGGTTCCCCTGGCGCCGGGACTTAAATATACATCTCAGCGGTCCGCTGGAGCTGGGATCGTTCTCGCTCTGGCCCTGCCTGCGAACAGCCGCTTCAGGGAGAGCCGGACGTTGTCCAGCTCCGCCCGGGCCCAGAGCCTGAGGCCGCGGGCGGCCATGCGGAAGGGAGCGGACTGGAGGTCGAAGAGGGCCTTCACCCGCCGGCCGTGGTTGCGCCGGCCGGCCTCCCCCGCAGCCCGGCGGGCGAGCGCGATCGTCTTGAAGCGTCGATTGTAGATCCGCATCAGGTGGTAGCTGAAGAACGCCGGCTTGGGGCCGAGCACCGGCATCCAGTGGAACTTCCCGAACAGCCGGTAGGCGGGGATGACCACGAAGATGTAGTACTGCGCAGTGTCGATGAGGAACGAGGCCGACAGCAGGTCGTGCTCGCCCATGTAGTAATACTTGTCCTGGTAGACGGCCCGGAAAAAGCGGTGGTACGAGCGAAGGAAGGTCGCGTTGTGCTCGGCGATGCGGGCGGCGACGTCCTCTCCCGCCAGCTCTCCCGAGATCTGGGCCTTGACGATCTCCACCGTGGCCTCGACCGTGAACGAGGCGTGGTCCAGCCCGGGCGAGTAGTAGGGATCGAGGAACGCCGCCGCATCGCCCAGCAGGGCCCAGCCGTTTCCCATGTACTGGCGGGTGACGTAGGCGAGATTGGAGAACGTCCGCAGGTCCTCGGGCCTCATCCGCGCCCCCTCCAGCAGCTCGGCCGCGGCGGGGATGGCCTGGAGGAAGGCCAGGTAGTCGGCCGCCAGGTTCTTCCCCCGGTCGAGATCCACCAGACGGGTGTCGAAGACGATGCCGATCGAGGTCTCGCCGTTGCCCAGGGGGATGAACCAGACCCAGTAGCCGAAGCCCATGTAGTGGTTGGTGGCGAGGCGGCGGGATGCCACGTTGCCGCGGGAGAAGGCGAGGGGCCCGCGGGCCGCAACGTCGTCGAGATGGCGCACCCCCTCCCAGCGGCACCAGACCGCGGCCGTGGGGTGCTCGCGGTTGCGCTCGATCAATCCCAGTTTCTTGCCGAGGAAAGTGGCCCTCCCAGTGGCGTCGAGCACCCAGCGGCAGGCCACGGTCTCCGTCTCGCCGCCCTCCCGCTCCAGGGTCACCCGGTGGTCGAAGTCCCCCAGCTCCACCTCGCGCACCCGGACCGGGCGCAGGAGCTCAGCTCCCTCGGCCACGGCCGTGGCCAGCAGGTGCTCGTCCAGCGTGTCGCGCCGGAGCTGGAAGGAGGGGACGGTGCTGCGCTGGAACGCCCCGGCCTCGCTGGCCTCGGCGTGACCGTGGACGTTCTCGTTGTGCAACCAGTAGCGCAGCCCCTCCTTGGGCAGGTGCTCCCGCTCCAGATGCTGCCACTGGGCGAGCCGCCGGGTGAGGAACATCCCCGACATCTCCGTCGTCGCCTCCCCCACCTTGGCATCGAACGCCGCCGCCCTCTCGACCACGAGCACGGAGAGCTCCGGCCGGTCCCGCCGGAGCAGGATCGCCGCCGAAGCGCCGCTGAAGGCGCCGCCGAGGATGATGACGTCGTAGTGCTTCATCGCAGTCCTTCTGGCCCTGTCGGCCCCAGAGCGGGGTCGAAGGGAGTCTAACAGGGTAAGCGAGGAACGGCGTCAATGCCCCCAGGGAAAGCTCGGCGTTATACTATCCCTGAGTAGAAGGAGGAGTCTGTGAAACCAGTGATTCGTAGTCTGACCCTCAAGGGATTCCGCAGCTTCGACTCGGCACGGATCGAATTCGATAATCCGACCTTTCTCGTGGGTCAGAACGGGGCGGGAAAGAGCAACCTGGTCGACGCCCTGTCCTTGATGGGCGAGGCCATGACGTCTCCGCTTCATTCAGTGATGACCAGGAGAGGAGGGTTTTCCTCTCTCTGCCACCGGTCCCCTACCTCCAATGGCCTCCCCCACTTCGGGCTCGCTCTGGAGCTTGAGAATCCCTCCGAGGAGATCTCATCGGCACAATATGGGTTTGAGATCCAAGTTCTGCCCCAGAGGGGATTCAAGGTAAAGCGCGAGCAGTGTGTGATCACTGGCAGTGCCGGCAGAGTCTATTTCGAACGCAGCGAAGATCCGGAGGGTTCCTCCTCTTCCTCGAGCTTCAGGAACCTGCTTCCTGTAACGGACTCCAGCTCGCTGGTCCTGCCGCTGGTCGGTGGCCATAAGGCTTTTGCCCCCGTAGTCCGCACACTGTCCGCAATGCGGGCTTATTCAATCGAGCCTGGACGGCTTCGGAACCTGCAGGATCCCGACGGAACGACTCATTTGCGAGGCGACGGGAGCAATTCCGCAACCGTTCTTCAAACGATCATCAACGAATCGCCTGCTGACGTCGAGCTGATCCACGATTTCCTCGCCAACATTTTGCCCTACCGGGTTGAGGTTCACCCTAAGGAGATTGGAGACAAGCTCTCCCTGGAGTTCGTGGTGTATTTAGGAGAGCAGAAGAAACTTGTTCTCAGCGCGCTCAACATGTCGAAAGGCACCTTGCGAACACTGGGGCTCCTATCGGCTGTATTCCAGAATCCGACCCCTTCTCTGATTGTCCTTGAAAACCCGGACCTGACAATTCATCCCGGCGCTCTTGGAACAATTCTTGACTTGATTAAGGTTGCTAGCTATCGATCACAGACATTAATCACCACACATAGCCCCGAACTGCTCGATGCTTCGGGTTGGATCGAGGGTCGGCACCTTCGCGTTGTCTATTGGGAGGATGGCGCCAGCCACGTGGCCCGGATAGGAAAAGCTCCCCGAGAGGCTCTTGAAGAACATATCATGGGAGCGGGAGAGATGTTACGATCCAACCTCCTCGACGCTCCTCCTATCCACAGGCAGAGATCTGACTACAGCCTCTTCGAGACTCCAGCTTGAATCCAGATCCTCGGGACGATGAAAGGAGAGACCAGCCCGCCTTGACCGCCCTCTTCGACCTCGCCGCCGCCCACCGGAGCTGCCGGTCCTTCCGCCGTATGGTCCGCGCCTTCGGGCTGCTCGCGTCGGCGGCCGGGGCGGAGATCGGAGAGTGGCCTCCCGCGTCGTGGCTTTAGGGGTCTCCGGGCTCCCGGGGTTGCATATTTGAAGAGCGTGGGGCAGAATACGCACCCGCAAGCAATGTCGCCACCACTCTGCCTCCCGCCCTGCCCCTTCATGCTCTAGCCAAACGGAGACAATTTTGACTCGCAGAATGCTGATCAACGCGCAGCGTCAGGAAGAGCTGCGCATCGCTATCGTCCAGGGCAACGTCCTGGAAAACTACAAGGTGGACGTCGCGGAATCGGACCTGACCCGCGGCAACATCTACCGCGGCGTCATCGCCAGCATCCAGCCCAGCCTGAATGCGGCGTTCATCGACTACGGCGTCGAGCGGCACGGCTTCCTGGCCATTCAGGATGTGGTCCCCGAGGCCTTCTACAAGCAGCCTCCCCACAGCCATCCGCGCATCGAGGAGGTGCTGGAGAAGGGCAAGCCCATCGTCGTCCAGGTGGCCAAGGACCCCATGGGCACCAAGGGCGCGGCTTTGACCACCAGCCTCTCGCTCGCCGGCCGCTACCTGGTGCTGACTCCCTTCGACGACACCCGCGGCGTGTCGCGAAAGGTCGAGGACGAGGACACCCGCAAGAAGCTCAAGGGGATGGCCAACAGCCTCGACCTCCCCCAGGGATGCGGCGTCATCCTGCGCACCAACGCCCTGGATCAGACCAAGGCGACCCTCACCCGCGACCTCGCAGCCCTGCTGCGGCTGTGGAAGCGGGTGCAGGCGGCGGCCATCCAGGGCAAGGGCACCCGGCTCCTGTACACCGACCAGGACCTCATCCTCCAGGCCCTCCGGGACTACCTGGACACCTCCATCGCGGAGGTCCTGATCGACGACGATGAGGCGTTCCAGAAGGCCGAAGCCTATCTGCGGGCCTTCATGCCGCGCTCGAAGACGCGCCTGGTCCGCTACTCGGACCGGCTGCCGCTCTTCAGCCGCTACGACCTGGAGCCGCAGATCGACCGCATCTACGAGCGCCGGGTGGAGCTGCCGAGCGGCGGCTCGATCGTCATCGACGCCACCGAGGCGCTGACCGCCATCGACGTCAACTCCGGCCGCTCGACCCGCGCCGCCACCCAGGAGGAGACGGCCCTCCACACCAATCTCGAAGCGGCGGCCGAGGTGGCCCGCCAGCTCCGGCTGCGCGATCTCGGCGGCATCATCGTGGTCGATTTCATCGACATGCGCGCCTCGAAGAACCAGCGCCGGGTCGAGAAGGCCGTCAAGGACGCCATGAAGGAGGACAAGGCGCGCTCGACCGTGGGCCGGATCAGCCAGAACGGCCTCCTCGAGATCAACCGCCAGCGCATCCAGCAGGCCCTCCAACTCCGCACCCACCGCACCTGCCCCACCTGCAACGGCTCGGGTCGCCTGGCGAGCGAGGAGATGGTGAGCCTGTCGCTTTTGCGCCGCATCGAGGCCCGCGCCGCCACCGGCTCCATCCAGGGAGTGAAGATCGGCCTCCATCCCGAGCTGGCCGACGCCCTCCAGAACCACTACCGGCAGGAGATGGCCGCGATCGAAGAGGAGTTCGACGTCCGGATCGAGATCATCGCCACGGCCGGGCTCCACCGGCCCGACGAGCGCGTCGAGTGGCAGAAGCGGGAGAAGCCCCCGCGTCCCTCGAAGCAGAAGCCCGCGCCCGTCACCCTCCAGGCCTGGGACCTCGCCCTCCCCGACGAGGAGGAGTACGAGGACGAGGAGGACTTCGAGCCCGGCGAAGCTGGAGAGCGCGAGGAGGAGGGCGAGGCCGGAGCCGCTGGCGAAGGGGCGGCGGCGGCGGCCAAGCGCAAGCGTCGCCGTCGCGGCGGCCGCAAGCGCAAGAAGAAGGGGCCAGGCGAGAACGGCAACGGCGCTCCTGAGGTCGAAGCAGGAGAGCAGGCCGCCGTTTCCCCGGTCGAAACCCGTGATGCCACCGGCGAGTCGTTCGATGAGGGGGACGACGAGGGGCCGGACGACGACTTCGAGGACGGTCCTGAGGATGCCCCCGAAGGGACTGAAGGTGTCGAAGGAGCTTCCGGGGCGGGACCGAAGCGTCGTCGGCGCCGGAGGAGACGGCGGAAGTAGAGGGATCCGTGCGATCATGGTCCTGAAGAGCGGCCCAGAAATCCGCCACTCTTCAGGACAGGAGGCTCGACATGTTCGACCGCATTACCTTTGACCCCAAGATCATGGCAGGTCGGGCCTGCATTCGCGGCATGCGGATTACTGTTGGTCTGGTCGTCAATCTGGTCGCTAACGGGATGCGAGTTGAGGACATCATCAGCGAGTATCCGTCGTTAGAGCCGGAAGACATCCGTCAAGCCCTCCAGTACGCGTCCGCTCTCGCGAACGAAGAGGTCTACCCTCTCCGCATCGCGAGCTGATGAGATTCGTCGCCGACATGGGGGTTTCCCGGACGACCGGGGAGCACCTGCGCAATCACGGCCACGACGTGATTCACCTGAGCGAGGAAGGCCTCCATCGCCTGCCGGACGATGAGATCCTCAGTCTGGCTCTCCGCGAAAACCGGATTGTCCTGACCTTCGATCTCGACTTTGGAGATCTCCTCGCTCTGGGCTCACTGTCCCTGCCGAGCGTCATCATCTTTCGCCTGGAAGACCAGACGCCCGGTTCAGTGACTCCGAGGCTCTTGCAACTTCTTGCTGAAAGGCAACAAGATCTCGAGGAAGGAGCGCTCGTCGTCGTGGAAGACCGGCGCTATCGCCTTCGCCGCTTGCCGATCCGCTGACGCGAGTCAGCGCGGCATCGAACGGGAGAGGACCGGAGAACCAGAAGGGGGTCTCTGAGGGTGGGGTTAAGACGATGGGACCTCGACGGCTGAAGCGGCGCCGGCGAAAGTCGGAGACAGAGGCGTCAGGCTGAAGATTGTTCTCGTCAACGATAGAAAATCGGAAACCCCTCCGGGTCGGCCTCGTGCATCATGCCGTAGACCGCCTCGAAGATGGATTCCCGGTTGGGCTTCGAGAAGTAGTCGCCGTCCGAGCCGTAGGCGGGCCGGTGGGGCTTGCGCGGTCAAGGTGCGGGCGGCGGAGTCGAGCCAGGCGAAGCCGCCCTGCGTCTCGCACGGACCTGCTGCAGCATGTAGGCGCGTGGCGCCGCCGGGCACGTCCTCGTCCACGAAGAGCACGCGGTTGGTCTTCTTCAGCGACTCCACGATGCGGCCGGGAAGGTCGAAGGGGAGCAGGGTCTGCACGTCGATCGACCTCGACGTCGATGCCCACCTGGGCCGAGCTGCTCCGCCGCTTCGCAGGACGATGCGGCAGGTGGCGCCGTAGGTCACGACGCGTGACGTCGCTCCCTGCGCGCAGCACCTCGGGCACGCCCAGCGGCACCGTGAAGTCGCCGATGTTGGCCGGCAGCTTCTCCTTTGGCGCGGTAGCCGTTGAGGCACCTCGACCACGATCGCCGGGATCGTCGCCTCGCAGCAGGGTGTTGTAGAAGCCCGCGGCCTGGGTCATGTTGCGCGGCACGCAGACGTACGATGCCGCGCACCAGGTCGAGGATGCCCGCCATGGGCGAGCCCGCGTGCCAGATCCCCTCCAGCCGGTGGCCGCGCGTGCGCACGATCACCGGCGCCTTCTGGCCGCCCTTGGTGCGCCATGCGCAGGGTCGCCAGGTCGTCGCGACAGGATCTGGAGGCCGTAGAGGATGTAGTCGAGGTACTGGATCTCGGCGATGGGGCGCAGGCCGCGCAGGGCCATGCCGATGGCCTGGCCGATGATGGTCGATCTCGCGGATGCCGGTGTCGTCGACCCGCAGCGCGCCGTATTTCTCCTGCAGGCCGGCGAAGCCCTGGTTGACGTCGCCGATCTTGCCGACGTCCTCGCCGAAGGCGATGACGTCGGGGCAGCGGGCGAGGGCCGCGTCGAAGCAGGCGTTGAGCACCTCGAAGCCGTTGACGCACCGGCGCAGTCGTCGTGCGTACTCGGCCGGCACCGCGCGGGACCGTGAGCGCGGCGCGTGGCGCCCTCGCTGTAGAGGTGGGAGCCGTAGCGATCCTCGGTTCACGCGCTCCGTCGTCCTGCCGTCCAGGCGGCCAGGCGGCTGCGCGCCGGGCAGCGTCCTCACCGCGCAGTCGATCAGCAGCGCCTGCGTGCACGGCCGCCAGGACGTCGCGGCGCAGCGGCGTGCCGGCTGGCGCTTCGAGATCCGTGACGGAGCTTCCGGACTCGTCGCTCGCCGCTGCGGACTCGCGGCCAGCTCGTCGAGCAGCGCCGAGGGCTCGTCCGCTTCTCCGCCTCGATGGGCGCGCGGAACGTCGTCCCAGGCCCGGCGCTGCGCCTCGCGCACGCGCCGCAGGTCCTCCTCCTCGATGGCGTCGAGTTCCTCGGCGGTCGCGATCCCCTGCTCGATCAGCCACTGCGCGCATGCGCGGTACCGGATCGAATTCCGTCCTCCCAGTCGCAGCCGCTCGCGGCGACTTGTAGCGCTCGTGGCTGCCGGAGGTGGAGTGGCCCTGCGGCTGCGTCATCTCCACGACGTGGACGATGGCCGGCACGTGCTCCCGGCGCACGATCTCGCACGGCCGAGCGATAGGTCTCGCACGAGGCCGGCGTAATCCCAGCCCCGGACGGTGTAGAGGTCGAAGCCGCTGCCGGCTCCCGGGCTCGCGGCTGGAAGCCCGAGAGCAGCGCCGAGAGGTCGCCCTTGGTGATCTGGAACTCGTTGGGCACCGAGATGCCGTAGCCGTCGTCCCAGATCGAGAGCAGCATGGGCGACTGCGAGCACGCCGACGGCGTTGACCGCCTCCCAGAACATCCCCTCGGCGCAGCTCGCGTTGCCGATGGTGCCGAAGGCGACCTCGTCGCCGTGGCGGGAGAAGCGCGCGGCTTGGCGGCTCCAGCTCGGGCAGCTCGCGGTAGAGCTTCGAGGCCTAGGCGAGGCCCACCAGGCGCGGCATCTGCGAGCCCGTGGGCGAGACGTCGGCGGAGACGTTGCACGCGATCGATCTGCTCCTTGCCAGCGGCCGTCCGGCGTCCAGCAGCGGGTGGCGAAGTGGGCGTTCATGGAGCGGCCGGCCGAGCAGGGCTCGCGCTCGACGTCGGCGTCGGCGTAGAGCTGGGCGAAGAACTGCTCCACGGTCAGCAGGCCCGAGCGCCATCATCAGGGTCTGATCGCGGTAGTAGCCGGAGCGGAAGTCGCCAGGCCGGAAGGCGCGGGCCAGGGCCACCTGCGCCACCTCCTTGCCGTCGCCGAAGATCCCGAACTTGGCCTTGCCGGTGATCACCTCGCGCCGGCCGATGAGGCTCGCCTGCCGGCTCGGAAGGCGATCCGGTAGTCGCGCAGGACGCTCTCCCGCTCGGGCTCGGCGGCAAGGGGCGAAGCGTCCCGGTCCATGAGAGAAGTCGTCATGCGCAAGCCTCCAGGGAGGGAAATGCTAACACGCGGCCCGGAAGCACCGCAGGATGGCCGCGGCCGAAGCGTCCACGTCCCCCTCGGTCGTCGACCAGTTGGAGACCGAGATCCGCATCGCCGCCTTGCCGTGCCAGGTGGTGCCCCCCAGCCAGCAGGTGCCGTCCGCTTGGACGCGAGAGATCACGTCTCTGGTCAGGGCGTCGGCGTCTCCGCCCGGAGAGGAGAAGCGGACGAGGACCTGATTCAAGACCACCTCGTTGAGGATCTCGACCCCCGGCTCGCTCCCCAGCCTCTCCGCGAACCGCCGTGCCAGGGCACAGCAGCGCTCCACCAAATCCTCGACGCCGGACCGGCCCAGCGATCGCAGGGCCGCCCAGACGGTGAAGCCCCGGGCCCGGCGCGAGAACTCCGGCACCCAGTCGAATGGATCGCGTTCGCGACCTTCCGTCTGCGCCAGGTAGGCCGCGGAGATGGTCATGGCCGCGCGGTGAGGCTCGGGATGGGCCACGATCACGACACCTGAGTCATAGGGCACGTTGAGCCACTTGTGGGCGTCCGTGGCCCAGGAATCCGCCTGATCGACGCCCCGTACGAGGTGGGCCATAGACGGCACGGCCCCGGCCCACAGGCCGAAAGCGCCATCCACGTGCAGCCAGCCGCCGCGCTCGCGTCTTTCGCGGACCATGGGGACGATCTCCGTCAGCGGATCGAACGAGCCGGTGTTGACGTTGCCCGCCTGGACGCAGACGATGAGCGGCCCCGAGCCTCCGGACAGGACATCGCGCAACGCCTCGGGCACCATCCTCCCCTGGCCGTCCATGGCCACCCGCTTCACCCGCTCCCGGCCCAACCCCAGCATCTGGAGGGCCGTGAGTACGGTGGCGTGGGCCTCCTCGCCGATCACCACCTCGATCTCCGGCGCGTTGAAGAGCCCCTGGGCCTCCACGTCCCAACCCGCACGGGCCAGGACGGCGTGGCGGGCCGCGGCGAGCGCCGTGAAGTTGGCCATGGAGCAGCCGGTGGTGAACCCCACGCTGGCCGTGGCCGGAAGGCCCAGCAGCTCCAGCACCCAGCCGGCCGCCACCTCCTCCACCACCGAGTTGGCGGGCGAGGTGACGTAGAGGGTGGCATTCTGATCCCACGTCGAGGTCAGCCAGTCCGCGGCCAGCGAGGCGGGCACGTGGCCGCCGATGACGAAACCGAAGTACCGGGGACCGGCCATCCCCACCAGGCCGGGCTCCGCGGCCCGGGCCAGGTGCTCGATCACCCGCAGGTCGTCCTCCCCCCGCTCCGGCAACGGTCCACCCAAAGCCGCCCGCAGCTCCTCGACCGATACAGCCGGCCCCACCCGCCTCGTGGGCAGGCTGTCGAGGAACTCCTGGGCGAGGTCCGCGGTGCGCTTGAGAAGATCGGAGGGACTCATCGCCGACTCCTCGGGCCCTGCTTTTCTCCCTCTTCTCCCGGTTGGGGGGAGTGCGAGGGGAGAAGAGGGTCGGGGTGATGAGGGGTCTCCCCTCTCGCCTGCCACACCGTGCGTGAGATCTCGGCAATGATCTGGTTGGCCTGCTTCTCGTCGTGGAAGCCTTGGGTGAGGACCACCAGCACGTAGGGCGGCTCTCCGGGCGGGAAGACGATCGCCGCGTCGTGGTGGACGCCCGTGATGTCCCCGGTCTTGTGGGCGATGGGCGTGCCCTTGGGGAGATAGGCGGGGATCTTCTCGTTGAATTCCTGCTCCTTGAGGATCTCGATCATCCTGTCGTTCGATTCTCGGGAGAAGGTGTCGCCGTTGGCGAGCGTGGTGAGCAGGATCCCCAGGTCCCGGGCCGTGGCCGTGTTGTTGTACCCCATCCTGAAGGCCTTCTCGTCCTCCACGCCGCGCAGGACCTTCATCTGGTAAGCCCCCAGGCCCCGCATCAGGTCCGTGGCCCGCGAGGCGCCGATGCGCTCGATCAGGAGGTTGGTGGCCAGGTTCGAGCTGCGGACGATCATCCGCCGGATCAGCTCCTGAAGCGGCCGGGTGCTCCCCACCGCCTGATAGAGGTCGGGATCGCCGTCCTCCTTGGGATCGAGCACGAACGGCGAGCCGTCCACCATGCTCTGGAACTGGTTGCGCACCGGGAAGGGCTCGTCCAGCCGCAGCTCGCCGGCGTCGACGGCCTGGAAGAGGGCCATCATCACCGGCAGCTTCATGGTGCTCGCGGCGTGGAAGGGCACGTCCTCGTGGCGCAGGTAGACGGCGCCGGTGCCCAGGTTGTGGTAGGCGATGGCAATGTCCACGTCACTGCGCTGCACGAACGGCTCCAGCCGGCTGGCCAGACTGCCCGGCTCCCCCGCCGACGCGCAGGCCAGAAGGGTCAAACAGACGGGCAGCAGTCCCACGATCGATCGCATGGCGGTTCTCGTCCTCTAGACTAGGATATCAGCCCTGTCCTGCTGTCCAGGGCTGACCTGACCTTCGAGGGGAGAACCTAACCGGCGATGATGATGATCCGCACCTTCACCCGCTCGGCCGACACGTCATCGATGGCCTTGCAAGCCAGGGAGATGTGGGTGTCGTCCACCACGTCCACGAAGGGCGGTTGGATGAATTTCGGCAGTGGCAGGAAGGGCGCGTACTCCCAGCGGACGTCCAGCACCTGGGTGCCCGGCTGATTCCCAGCGTCCAGAGTGTAGACTTCGGGATATTCGTAGCCACAACGGTATTCGTCGGGGCCTGTGGCGCTTCCGCCGGCACCCACCAGGACGACATTCTTGACGATTCTCGTGAACATGAGACTTTCTCCCTTCATCGAGCGGCTCCAATCGGCGGCGGTTGATTCCGGCCGGCCGTTTCCAGCCCGCGCGCGACCCACCGCGGCTCGGGCTCGCCTATACCTGTCGCCACCGGGGGAGAAATCTCACCTGGCTCTTCAGACAAACCTCTCCCTCTTCTCCCGGTGAGGGGGGTGGGAGGAGGCGGGAGAAGAGGGCCGGGGTGATGAGGGCTACGGCTTGTCCTCGCCCTCCTCCTTGTCCACTTGGAACGTCACCACCACCGGCGCCTTGGGATCGGTGCGGCGGACATCGACGATGTCGATCTCATAGCCGGCGAACTTCACCTTCACGGCCGAGTCCGGCTGCATGATGGCGCTGACCTGCGCCAAATCGCTCTTCTCGCCCTGACGCATGGCGAAGGAGCCGTTGAACACCCGCAGCGAGCAGTCCTTGGGAGTCGAGCACCCCGAGTCCTCGGAGACCGACCGCAGCGTGATCTCGAGACCGTCCGGCCCCACCTTGGCCGTCTCCCCCGCCACCAGCGTGAAAGGCTTGCCCAACTCCGCCTCCGTGGCCGAAGGCTCCTCCGCACCCACGGCGGCCGCGCCAACCAAGACGAACGCCACCACCAGCGAAACCCGCCATCCCTGTCGCATATCCATCCTCCCCAGAGCCCGTCGTCGTTGACGAGCCCTGCTCTCTGGTTAGACGCACGAGGGTGCCCGAAGGTTCCACTGCTGGACCGGCCCACTTCTGTTCTATACTCAAATAATCACGAGCCCCTTTCCGGTAGGTCGCGCGAACCATGAACCTTGAGGACACCATCGCCCTGGTGGAGCGAGCCCTGGCCGGCGATCCGGCCGCCCAGGACCAACTGGTGGCCATGCTGACGCCCGTGATCCATAAGCGCGTGTCCCGCACCCTGCTGGCCCGCCGCTCCTTCCTCGCCGGCGGGCGCGACCTGCATCAGGAGGTGGAGGATCAGGTCCAGGAGGTCTTACTCAAGCTCTTCGCCCGGGACGGCCACGTCCTGCGCTCCTGGCAGCCCGAGCGCGGCCTGTCCCTGGAGAACTTCGTGGGGCTGGTCGCCGAGCGCGAGGTGCTCTCCTTCCTGCGCAGCGGCCCGCGGAATCCCCGGAAAGAGGATTCCTCCTTCACCGCGGAAGAACTCGACACCCCGACCCCGGACAGCAATCAGGAGGTGCGCACAGCCAGCCGCGAGTTCCTCTCCCTCCTGCTCGACCGTCTGCACGAGGAGCTGAGCCCCCTGGGCTGGTGGCTGTTCCAACTCTTCTTCGTCCAGGATCTGTCGCCGGCCGAAGTGCAGGAAAAAACTGGCCTCTCCGCCTTTGCGGTCTATGCTTGGCGGAGCCGCCTTCGACGCCTCGCCAAGAAGCTGCGGGCCGAGATGTCAGAAAACGGGGGGCCCTCGCGAAAAACATAGAAGGAGGGCTATGAAAGATGAGTGATCGACTCTTACGCGAACTTGGGGAACTGGCACGGAAGGAGGCGGAAGCCGAGCAGGCGCGCCTCGACGAACGCTGGGAGCGGCTGGCCGCCGGCACCCTGACCGCGGAAGAGGAGATTGAGCTCAAAGCCCTCGCCGCATCCTCCCCCGAAGCCCGGGAAGCCTACGAGGCCTTCCGGCCCCTCAGTGCCGACTTCCAGGCGCAGGTGGTGAGCGCGATTAACTTCCAGCGGGCCAGAGAGAAGAGGAAGCCCGTGCCGCCCTTTTGGCGCCGGATAGAGGTCTGGTTTGGCGCTCCGGCGGCGGTGGCGGCGGGGTTGTTCTTCCTGATGCTGAGGCCGGCACCACTGATTGACCGCGGCTACCAAGCCAGCCTGGAAGGCGGACTCAAGGAGAGCCGTGGGGGCGAGACCGTGCCGACGAACGAAAAGCGAGTCTTTGGCCCCGACACACTCTTCAACCCTGTGATCGCTCCGGCGCAGCCTCTGGAGCACCCCGGAAAAGTAAAGGCAAGAGCGTTCCTCAGCTCCAGCGATGGCCGGGAGGATTTGAAGCGTTTGGGACTGGAAAACAAGTTTGAAGCCGTGGAAACCGGCAGCGTCCGTCTCAAAGCCACGATGGGTGAGGACATCAAGGTTCCGCCGGGAGACTGGATCTTCTGGACCGTCGTCGCCCGGAAGGGCCTTCCAGAGGCTAGGGAGGTCCAGGAGCGGCTGCGGGCCAACCGCCCCCAGAGCGACTCCTGGGAGGCCATCTGTGATGCCCTTAAGCAGGAGAAACCACCTCCTGCCTCCTGGCAGGTGGCCTGCGTCGACTTTCGCACCGAGGGTCAGACTGCCCCATGACATTGAGCCCAGCCCGCAGGTTTCTCCTACGCGCCTCTCCACTGGTGCTCGCCGGGCTACTGCTGCTGTCGTGTCCCACTCCTCCACCCCCACCGGAAGTCGAATACAGCGGTTGCTGGTCGTTCTACTCTTCGCCGGAGCCGGTCTGCACCTTGCGGCCCTACGATCCTGAATCCAAGGAACCCACGCTCAAGCTTTGGGTGAAGGCCGAGCCCCGCAGCCGGATAGAAATCCGCGTCGGCGGTCAAAAGCTTGAGGATAAAGGAAGCGCTGAGGGTGCAGGCTTTCGGTACGGGCTCAATTTTCCTGTACAGTCCGCACCACTCACGGTGACCGTCTACCCGCAGGCCGAGAGCAAGGACGGCGCAACCTGGTCCCTGCGCCTTGCCAAGGCGGACAAGCCCTCGTGGTTCGACGAAATTAAGGGGCAAAGGCAAAAGGACCCCCAGGAAGCCCAGAGACGTCTAAAGAATCTCGGGCGCCGGCGACCGGCTTCACACGAGGAGCAATGCCGGGGCCTGGAATTACTGGCAAGCCTGGCGGCGGGAAAGCCAAAGGAGGCAGAAAAACTCCTGCAACTGCGAGTGATTCTGGACCAGGCCCACCATCACTGGAGCGGAGAGGTCGCGGCGACAACCTGGCTCGCGCATCTGTACATTGAACAGGGGAGCTTCAATGAAGCGGAACAGATCCTCCAAGCACCCCAGCTTCGGTCCCCCCCTCCAAAAGCTCCAGTCGACGACAAGTTCAATGTGATCTATTACCAGGGTGTCCTGGCGGAGAGGACCAGCAACTATGCTGCCGCCCTGAAACGGCTCCAGGAAGCGGTCGATCTCGCGCAGCGGGTGGGAAATCCCAAGCTGGAAAGGTACGCCGGTCAGGAGCTGGCTCTCGTATATCAGCAGCTCGGTCGCTCGCAGGACGCGGCCAGGTTGTACGCCAAGTTGCAGTCCGACCCTGATCTCAAGTCCAGTTGCGACCTGGGAACCTTTTGGACCAATCTTGGCTGGTTCCAGCTCATGGAGCACGAGGCAAACCATACCGCCGGAAACCCGACTCCGGCCCTCCAGAATGCCCTGGCCGAATTCCTGAAGAATCGATGCAAGCCAGACCAGATTCTCACCGCTCACCAGAACCTGGCGTTGGCTTACCAGCAGCAGGGCCAATGGTCCGAGGCGGGCCGGGAGCTCGCTCAAGCCCGGGCCCTGGCCGAGCATTCGAACCTGCTCGAGCTTCTCTGGCAGGACGACCTCGAGGCGCGGATGGCGCTCCACGAAGGCCGTCCGGAGCTCGCTCTCAGTCTCTACGAGAAGCTCGAGAAGAGAGCTGAGCGCGCTGCGTCGCCCGCGGGGCTCCTTGAGGCTCTGCTCGGCCAGGCCAAAGCCTATATCGCCAGCCGTCAGCAGCAGGAAGCCATCAAGGTTCTCGCCAAGACGGACAGCCAGATCGAGGAGCAGAGCCGGCACATTCCAGTTCATCAGGGACGCGACACTTACTTCGCCTATCAGGAGGCAGCGACCCGCCTGTATCTAAAGCTGCTGCTCGAAGGGAGGCAGCAGCAAAGCGCTTTCGACCTGGCACGCAGGTCTCGCTCGCGGCTACTGCGCCAGCTCGCGGTCCGCGATCGCCTGAGCCAATTGGATGCCACCAAACAGAAAGCCTGGCTAGACTCTCTGTCGAAATACAACGACCTTCGCAGGGACGTCGAAAACGATGCCGCGAAGCGCTGGCAGTTGGCGGTCAGCGAGAAAGAGAGCGCCCTGGCGGCTGAGGCCAGGAAGCTCGAGGAGGCCCAGGACGATCTCGATCTCGCTCTGCGCGATCTGGACGCCCTCCGCCGTAGAGGCGAGGAAAAGCTCGCCCCCCCGGCGCCCGGCGAGGTCATCCTGGCCTATCACCCCTTGCCCGGAAAACAATGGGCGGCTTTCGCGGCCACAGAACGAGGGATCGTGGTCGCCACCTTCGAGCTTCCCGAGACCATGCCTGCGGATCTGGAGCAACGCGCGAGGCTCCTGCTCACACCGTCCCCGCCTTTCCAAGCGGCCATCGCAAGCGCCACAAGCGTGAAGATCCTGCCGTACGGCCCTCTGAGGTCTGTGGACTTCCACGCCCTGCCCTTCACCCACGGGCAGCCACTGCTCGCGACCAAGCCGGTGGCCTACAGCCTCGACCTGCCGGTGCGCTCCGCCTCTGCACTCCGGAGCGGCCAGAAGGAAGACCGCCAGAAGGAAGCCCTCGTGGTCTCCAACCCCACGCGAGACCTGCGGACGGCCGACACCGAAGGAGGGACGGTGGCCGCCGCCATCAAGCGCTGGCCAGGCTCATGGAAATTGAGGCATCTAAAGGGCAACGACGCCAATTCCAAGAAGGTCAGCGATGAGCTAGCCAAGGCGAGCTTCTTTCACTATGCCGGCCACGGAATCTTCGGCGGCTTCGCCGGCTGGAGCAGCGAGTTGCCGCTGGCGAACCAATCCCGACTGACGCTGAGCGACGTCCTGGCGCTGTCCCCCCAGACGCCCGCTTCGATCGTTCTTTCCGCCTGCGACGCCGGCCGCACCTCGGAGGAAGCCCCCGGCGAGGGCGTCGGCCTTGCCAACGCCTTCCTGCTGGCCGGCGCCAAGGAAGTCGTCGCCGCGAGGCAGTTGGTCCCAGACGCTTCCGCCAACGAGCTGATGGACGAGCTGTATCGCCACTGGCAGCCTGGAGAGGATCTCCCGCACCAGTTGCGGCGGGCGCAACTGGCCTGCCGCAAGAAAGATCCGTCCCCCAAGGCTGCCTGGGCGAGCTTCCGCCTCCTGGTTCCCTAAGTCGTGGTGCAAGAGCGGCTGTTTGTCAGAAACGAACAGTCCGCCGCGAAAGCCTAACTTAGAAGCCGCAGCACGGACAGCTCCTCCAGGGCCGTGCCGGTCCGAAGTGGCGCCGAAACCTGCGGCATTTGGGAGGAAACCACCATGCGATCCAGGATTCTCTGCGTTCTTTTGGGATTAGCGATGGGGTGGACGGTCGGGTGTGCCACCGCCAGATTCCCCCATCCGCCAAAACTCAAAGAGCAACCCAAAGGGCAACTCAAAGAGCAGCCCGACCAGCATCCCAGACCCATCCCCACTCCGGGCCGCCAGATCGGCTTGCTCAAGTGGGGCTCGACCTGCCCCCCAGTGTACGGCTGGAGAACCGAGTCCCTGTTAGAGCTGGCGGTCGCTCATGCAGAGGATGGCGTCAAGAACTCCTGCGACCCGAACAGTCCCCCTCCGAAGCGGACCCGGATCGACAGAGAGAGACAGGCGAGGGTAAACGCGCTGTTCCACGAGCATGGCTTGGACCGGATCTGTTTCTACACGGACCAGGGTACAGGACAGCCGTTTCAAAAGCCTTTCAAGCTCTCGAATGTCGGGCCTGACAAGCTGGCGCTGACTCCCAATGCGCCAACTGATCTGGACTCCCTTGGGGATCAGATCTGGGCGCCGCTCGCCCAGCATTTCCTCAATCAGGTCGGGACAGCTCAGCTCAATTCCACAGATAATCCAGTGCGTCTCGTCTTCGTCGACACGCATCCCACGGGTGAGGGGCTGCCTGCCAAGAACCCGGCTCTGAGCTCCTTGCATGGCTACGGCATGGCGCACCTGAGCTACGAGCTCGTCTGCGGCCATGACACCCCGCCTCAAAACTGTCCTATTCACATCGCAAGCCGCCTCGCGTTGCGTTACGAAAACTACGATTACCCAGATCCGACAGATCCGAATGCGACGGACGACCCCGGCAGTGACAACGGTGGTCACCAGGGACGGATCGGCGACCTCGCGATCGCCATCGCGGCGGAAATTGAGCACTGGAAGACTCTCCAGCCTCGACCGAAGCTCATTCTGAGCCTTTCCGTCGGTTGGGACGGTGAATACATAGACCCCAACGCACACAAGAAGGAGAAGCTCGACGCCGCGACCCAAGCGGTCTATAGCGCCCTGGATACTGCCCATGACCTCGGCGTCCTGGTGATTGCCGCCGCCGGCAACCGGTCCGGAGGACAGACTTCCCAAGAACCCCTCTTGCCAGCGGCCTGGGAGGCTGGCGACAAGAAGGTCGCTTACGCGGTGGGAGGGGTCGACCGGCAAGGCCTGCCGTTGCCCAATGCCCGCCCCGGCGGCATGCCAGTGCGCGTCGCCTACGCCGATCATGCAGTGGTAAATACATCCGGCGTGGCCGGAGTCCTGGAGCCCACCAAAATCTATACGGGAAGCTCAGTTGCCGCCGTCGTCGCCTCTTCCACCGCCGCCGTGGTCTGGCACCTGCAGCCGGGCTTGACGCAGGATCAAGTCATGGACCAGGTGGATGGCGCGGCGGAAACCCTTCCCAGCTATTCTTCCTCCACCCCCCCTTACCTGAAGCGGCTGTCGCTCTGCAGGACCCTCAACCACTGCGGAGGTGGAAATCCGTGCTCTGCTTGTCCGAACTATCCGGCGGCCAACCTTTCGGGGATCGTGCCCAATGTCTCTTCCCCGCTCCCGGTCGACTCTATCACGATCAATCCGCCCTCCTGCTCCCCGCAGGCCGATACCTACTCGAAATCCGGTAAATCGATCCTCGTCACTAGCAGTTGCCCGATGGAAACGCTACCCGACATGAACGCTCCCAGCCTGACTCAGACCCAGCCGCCGGACACTCCGTGCCCGCCCTGCACCATCGCCCCCACCCTGAACCAGTTTGTATCTCTCACTCCCTCGCTCGTGCCAGACCTGGACGCCCCTAAGCCCTACGACCTTGCCGCGGCCTTCGATCCCGACTGGCTGGCCCAGGCAGCCCAGGCCACGATCTCGAGCGCCGTCCTCGTCATCGAATGCAACACCGACCCGCACATCACGGAAAGGCTGGACGTGACCCAACAGTTCTCAAACCTTCTCCAAGCGTCGCGAACGGCGACACCTCCTCTCGCTCCCATAAGGATCGGCTTCGGCCCTATTGGGAATCTGACTTCGCTCGAGAATTGCACAGCGAGCGTTGATTTCAAGCTGAATGCGCTCGTCAATGGAAGCACAAAGGAAAGATCCGTTCAGAGCCCGGTCTACGTTGACCCCTAGGTCTCGCTGAGAGCTCCTTCTTGACGCGCCGGCCGATGCCGTCTCTATCGGCCGGCGCGCCCTCATCTTGCTCGCCCCTGTCAGAAACCCACCCCCCGCCGCGAACACCCCTCCAGAGACGCCTCACACCCAGACCGGCGATCTCTACCAGGAGGAGATCCAGATGGATACCAACGTCATTCCGCTCTACTACTTGAGCTCCTTTGCCGGCCTCGTCATGGTGGTCGGCGGGATCTGGCTCATCTACAAGCAGAAGATCTGCATCGACAGCGAATCGAAACAGGTCACCGAGATCTATCAGAGCCCAGTCTACGTCGATCCATAAAACTGGCTGAGCACCGATGCGAAACGCCGGCCGATGTGGCTCCATCGGCCGGCGTTTCTTTTCTCTGCTTCCAGGCCCTGCCCAACCCTCGCTTTCTTCGTCTCCTTTTGTCAGATAACCGCCGACGACGGCGAAGACCTCTCATGAACGCCTCGCGTAGAGGCGGCCAAACCCTCATTTCAACGACGAGGAGAAGAGAACATGAGCGACGACACGAAGGAAGCCGTTCAACCCGCACGCGCGGCCCAGCCGTACGCCCCGCCTGTCCACACCGTCCCCTGCTGCCCGCAGCTCGCGCCCAACGACATCTGCGACGTGCTCGATTTCCACTATCGCCTGACCTATCCGACAGTGGTGGAAGCCAAGGACATCGATCGGCAGAAGGTCCCGGTGGAGGTCAAGTTCCATTTCCGTCTCACCCGCTGCCGCGGACCCCTCGCGATCGGCGACCTGCTCTACACGACGACTTTACTGCCGGGGGAAAAAGTGAGGCTCTTCACCTCCGACCGCCGTTCGAAGTTCACCTTCGACACCACGACGAAGTTCGGCTATCGCAACTCGCAGTCCTCGGAAGAATCGTTCTTCATGCAGCAGTTGAGCGACTCGTTGTTCGACGTGAGCTCCCGCGACAGCGCCACCTCCAGCAATCAGTCGCACGCTCACGTCGACGGCCACGGCGACGCCGGGATCAACATCCTCGGCCTGGGCGGCTCGGCCAATATGAGCGGCAATTTCGATTCCAACTCCCTCTCCACCTTCCTGGGAGAGCATTCGCAGCACGCGCAGAGCTCGTTCCATGCCGCCGAGATGGGCACGCGCAAGGCGGCGAGCACGTCCATTGGCGAGTCCCAGAGCCGCACCCATACCGAATCAGAGTCGCAGGACCATTACGAGAGCGCGTCGCGAGAGTTCGAGAACAAGAATCAGTGCCACGCGATCACCTTTCTCTTCTATCAGATCAACAAGGCGCAGACCGTCAAGTACACGCTTGAAACGATCGAGCTGCGCGTCATCATGGATGCCGATCCGCGCCGCGATTTCACCCGCGTGGACGCGAATCCGGTCGGGCCCAGCACCGGCGTTGGCATCACCTCGACCAACGTGCTGGCCACCAAGCAGGAAGGAAGAGTGAGGGCCGAAGATCCGGCGCTGGGTCTGCCGAACCTGCCGTTCGACGTGGCGCCCAAGCTCAGCGCCGCGTTGCGCGAAGCGGCCATCAAGCAGGTCCGAAAGGAGCTCACGGACGCCGATCTGCTGGCCGCCGACGGCAAGGTTTCAGCCACGGCGAGGAAGAGCTACTCCTTCGAGAAGCAGTCGGCGCTGCCGACACCGGGCGTCCTCGTAAAGGCCTGCCTCGACGATTGCACCGCGTGTGAACCGGCGCGGCGCAAGCAGGTCGAGCTCGACCTCGAGCACCAGCGGCTGCAGAACGAGCTGCTCAAGAAGCAGATCGACCTCCTCGAAAAGTCATCGGAATACCGCTGCTGCCCGGCCGGCGAGACCAAGCCTTCCGAGTCAGATCATTAGGCGTGCGGCACGATCTGCATCAAGGCTGCCTTCACCGAAACGCTCTATGTATACGCGCTCGCCACGGATGGCCGGTCGACCCAGACATATCTGGACGCCAGTGCGGAACCGAAGGGATTCGCGCTGGAGCCTGCCTAGACAGCCTCGACTCGCAGCGGCCCGCCGGTTCAATACGGCGGGCCACACGTTTCCTGCATGAACTTTGACGAACGCGGACCCCATGAAAGCCTACGAATTAGCCCTGGCAACCCTCTGCATCTGGCGGATCACCCATCTGCTCCAGGTGGAGAACGGTTCCTGGGGCCTCGTCGTCCGCGTTCGTTTTCACCCTCGGCGTCCTTCTCCCCTGTCCGGATCTCCTGCCTCTCGCTGTCAGAAAACGGCGGCCAGGCGCGAAAGCCTTCTCAGAGCGCCATGCTGGACAATCGCTGTCCACAGCGCAGGAGGAAACCCGTCCCAGGATCGAGGCTCCGTGTCGAACACGGTGACGAGCCCTGGGCGATACGAGCAGGAAGGAGCTAAGCCATGCCCGGGCAAGACGACCGGCAACCGCAGCCCGAGAGGCCGCCGAGGCAGGTGCGGGACCTTCCGGGATACATCGTACAGCAGGACCTGAAGTGCAAGCTGATCTCCCCGCAGGGCTGCACCGAGGAAGAGCCCGATCCGGCGGCTGGTGCTCTCTTCGTGCCGGTGACGGGAATCGCGGGCGGCCTGGTCTTCGGCAGCTACACGCTGGACATCCAGCGGGCCGACGATCCGCCGATCCCCGGCATCGTGCTCTATCCTGGAGGAGGCGCCAGCGGCACCACGCCGGTGTTCCCCGCCGGCGAGTTGGGCCGCATCAACACCACCATGCTCTCGGACGGTGCCTACACCGTTACGCTCCGGGTCCATCCGGCCGGCCCGGGTCCCTCGAAAAGCGATACGTCGGATTTCAACCTGCTCAAGGTGACCGTCTACATCAACCGCATAGCGAACATTCCGGCGGTCAGCATGGCTCCGGTCCCGTACAAACCCCAACCCTTTCGACCCGGCCGCCGAGCTGCGTTCCGGCGGGGCACCGGCGGCGGTCGGCGGCGGGGTGACAATCAGCGGTGCCGCATACACCTACAAATGCACCAGTCGAAAGATCAGTAGCTACGAGATCCGTTTCGCCCAGGTGCCCTTGAAGATCATCAACGACCTGTAAACACCTGGTGTGCTTCGAGCGCGGGCGCCGGCCGATGTAGTCCCGATCGGCCGACGCTTCTTCATTTCACTCACCCTTGTCAGAAACCCGCCTCCGGCCGCGAACACCCTCCAGAGACGCATCAAGACTGGTGATCTCCGTCTGCAGCGAGGTTGAACATGAGCTCATCTCTCCGACTCCGAACGAGAGTCCCTACCGCGCGCATTGCGCTGGCCTTGCTGCTCGCGACCGGCGCGATGGCCTCCCCGCTCCTGGCCGGGAAGCAGCAACCTCCGCAGCCCACGGTCCAGCCGCCGGTACCGCCGAAGGAGATCGGCAAGGACCTGCGCAAGCTTCCTCCTTCCGAGACCCCGAAGCCGGGAGAGACGGTGCGGGAGGTCCCCGATCTGAAGCGCACCGAAATGCCTTCGAAACGCGGCCCTGCCATCCCCGAGGTGCTCGCGGGCGACCTGCGCCGGCTACCGGCTCTCGCGCCCTGGCCGCCGGGGAGATCCGTTCAGGTCGTCCGCCCGGAAGGCCCGGGCGCCCAGCGCTATGCCCTTCATGGAGCGGATGGAGCTTTCGCGGTGCACGAAACCTCGGGCGCTCTCGCGGCGGGCCCCTTCACCTTCGAGTCTATCTGGCGCGAGGCCCACGATGCGGGAGCCTGCCAGGCAGGTAGCGACCAGCCGCTGACGGTCCGCTATGACCAGCGGGCAGGGAGGTGGCTGCTGAGCCGGTGGGCCCGGCCCGCGCCCGGCTCCGCCTTTCATCTCTGCGCCGCTCTCTCTCGCACCTCCGATCCGATCGCCGGCGGCTGGTACCTCTATGACCTCGTGCTGCCGATGTATCGCGCCGGTACCGCGCTGGAGACTGGAGCGAAAAACTATTCGCTGGTCATTGACCTGGGGGGAGCCCCGATCCTCTTCACCTTCGATCGCACCCGCATGCTCGCCGGCGACCCGGTGGAGCTCACGCGGACGCTGCCAGACCTGCAACGTCCGCCTCAATAGCTGCAAAACACGGAGGAATAGACGATGAAAAACCTTGCAAAGTTGTATCCAGTACGGGCTCTGGCCGGGTTGTTGCTCGTGCTCCTCGCCGCCACGGGCGGCACCCTGGAGGCCCAGCAGGCGTCCAGGTACCAAGGCCCGATCCTCTATGAGCCAATCGCTCCCAAGGTCTTCGAAGGCGATCTCCGGCAACTGCCAAAGACGCAAGCCTGGCGAGCGGGAGAGCCTTACCGAGAGGTTGAGGACCTGAAGGAGCAGAGGTCCACCGGCACGCAGGCACCCGGGGCGGCAGAACCGTCCTTTTTCGACGCCGCCGCTACGCCCGAGGCCGCGGGACCCGGCATCGCCGCCACCTTCTCCCCGGCCTCTTTCGACGGTATCACGGCCACCGGCTGGGTGCCGCCGGACACCGTCGGAGACATTGGCCCCAACCACTACGTCCAGACGGTCAACATCTCCCTGGCGATCTACGACCGCACCGGTAACCTGCTGGTCGGCCCGTCGCCGATCAATGCCCTCTGGGCCGGCTTTGGCGGACCGTGCGAAACCAACAACAACGGCGATCCCATCGTGCGCTACGACCATCTGGCCGATCGCTGGCTGGTCAGCCAGTTCGCGCTCGGGGCCAATTTCCAGTGTATCGCCATCTCCCGCACGCCCGATCCGGTCGCCGGTGGATGGTACCTGTACGCCTTCCCGACTCCCGGTTTCCCCGATTATCCGAAGATCGGCGTCTGGCCGGACGGATACTACATGGGGACGCAGCGTGGCTTTCCCGGCGGCGGTCTGGATGTGTACGCCTTCGACCGGATCCGCATGCTGAGCGGTCTGCCGGCCGGTGCCGTCCAGTTTTTCGTTCCGCCTCCCTCGCTCTTCCTGCAGCCCAGTGATCTCGACGGCCCGGCTCCGCCCACCGGCACGCCCAACTTTTTCGTGCGGCACGTCGACGGCGCACTGTTCGGCGGCGCCGACCGGCTGGAGATGTTCGCGTTCAGCGTCAATTGGGGGAGCCCTGGGTCTTCGACGTTCACTCCCCTGCCGAGCCTGCCGGTGGCGCCCTTCGACGCCGTGCTGTGCGGCGACAGCTTCGCCGGCAACTGCGTCCCTCAGCCGGGGACTCCGACACGCCTCGAAACTCTTCCAGCCTGGCTGATGTGGCGCCTCCAGTATCGCAACTTCGGCAGCCACGAGACGCTGGTCACGAATCACACGGTCAATACCGGAGGCGACCACGCCGGCATCCGCTGGTACGAGTTGCGCCGGACCTCCGGAGGTCCGTGGACGGTTTTTCAGCAGGCGACCCACTCTCCGGACAACGCCCTCCATCGTTGGATGGCCAGCGCCGCCATGGACAAGGACGGCAGTCTCGCTCTGGGTTACAGCGCCTCGAGCAGCACGGTCTTCCCGGGGATCCGTTACGCCGGGCGCCTCGCGGGCGATCCCCTCGGCACCCTGTCCGTGGCGGAAACCACTCTGCTCAATGGCGGCGGCTCGCAGACCGGCCCTGCTCGCTGGGGCAACTACAGCACGCTGGACCTCGATCCGGTGGACGACTGCACCTTCTGGTATACCACCGAATATTACTCAGCCTCTTCACCGGCCGGCTGGCGCACCCGCATCGCGTCCTTCCAACTGCCCTCCTGCGGCGCGACTCCTCCCACCACTCCGGTGACGCTGCCGCATCAGGTTTCGATGCTCGTCGGCGGTCTCCTCACCGACAACTCATTGCCGCTGAATTCCGGCTTCGACACCAGCTTCCTCTACCGGCGGAACCGTTTCATCCCCCTCTGGAGCTGGGAGCTCGAGACCGGGATCGCCTTTACCGAAGACCCAATCAATTCCGGTCTCCTGGCCAATGCCCAGCTCCATCTGGTGCGCCACCTGAACGCTCCGCCCTCGAAAGTTCTGCCTTTCCTCCTCGCGGGCGTCGGGGTGGCTCATTACGATACCCTGGGATTTTCTGACACGGCTCCGCTTTTGACACTCGGCTTCGGTACCGATTTCGCCTGGACTCAGAAAGCGGGCTTCCGCCTCGACGTGCGCGCCCTGTGGCTCCACGACATGATCAATCCGGGCTGGACCACGAATTTCCAGGTGCTCTGGGGGCCGACCTTCTCGTTCTAGCCCAGGATCTGTCAGAAAACCGCGGCCAACCGCGAAGACCTCCATAGCGGGCCGGGAATGGCCAAACAGCGCAAGGAGGTAACTGCGATGGAAAGCTGTAAAGGGCGCGACCGTGAAGGCCGATCCGCGGATGCGCCCTCGTTGGAGCAGGTTCAGCGGCCTGGTCCTCATTTCAACGATGGAAGGAGAGAGTACGATGCCAAAACCTAACTACCCAGCCAAGAAAACTCTGCTGCTCAAAGTCGCCCTTGAAGGCAAGCCGGCTTCGCCGATCGACGTGACGGCATACGCCTTCGATTCTCGCGGCGATCTCCTCGCGAGCGCTCCTCTCAGAGAGGGACAGGTAGAGCTCGGGCTCACGAACGAGCAGGCACGTGGCGCGCGGATCTTCTTCGCAGCCTTGCCTGAGGGCAGAGAGAAAAACGTCACGCTCGAAACGATGGCGCGCGTCAACGGCTATGAGCCGGCCCTGAGCTTCGATGCGCGCAGCGACGTCCAGGCACATCTCATTCCGGAGATCTATTGGAAGTGGTGGTTCTGGTGCCTTTGCAGAGTGCGAGGAAAGGTGGTAAAGCCGGTGGAGGTGGGCGGCGTCATTTACGACAAACCGGTGTGCAATGCCCGCGTCCACGTCTGCGAGGTAGACCGGTTGCCCTGGCTCATCTTGCGTCTGCCGGACGACGTGATCTTCCGCCTGCGCGAGGAGTTGGTCAGGGTGCGGCCCATTCCAGAGCCAGACCCCCCGATCTTCCGTTTCGATCCGGGAGTGATCGATCCCTCGCCTGTCAACGTCGCCAGAATGGTGCAGTCGCGGCTCTCCGCTCCCAACCTGACCGCTCTCCGGACGACTGTGTCACCGGCGCCGGCCGATGAGGCTCGGACCGCTTTGAACCCGCAGCCGCTCCCACCCCGCGCGTTGACGGATGAGTTTCCCTTGGCGACACGAGTTGCCTTGATCTCGTCGTCGGTCACCGCTGTGCGGCAGGCGCTGGTGGACAACATTGCGGTCTTGCGGCCCTGGATTTGCTGGTGGCCTTGGCTGTGGCCCTACTTCTGCACCTGCGAGGAGATCGCCGTGGCGACCACCAACCATCAGGGGCTCTTCGAGGACACCATCTGGTATCCATGCTTCGGCGATCATCCCGATCTGTATTTCTGGATCGAATACTGCATCGGCGGCACGTGGACCACCGTCTACGCTCCACCGGTCTGCTGCAACACGTATTGGGACTACGCCTGCGGCAGTGAGGTGACATTGCGCGTTTCGGACCCTCGCGTGCCGTGGTGCGACGACCGGCCGCCTCTACCGGGCAAACAGGTCGCGGTGCTGTCCATCGGCCATGAGGTCAGCATGACCGAAATCCAACGCTCCTCGGTCGGCAGCAGCGAAGGGTTGACCAATGGCGGAGCGCCCTTCGGCGCCAGCCTGGAGCCGACCGTGTGGTTCGGGGACGGATTGATCGGAAGTGGTATCACGCACTATCGCTGGTCGTATCGCCGCCTGGGCAGCATGGACGAGGCGGACTGGACGGCCTTGGATCACCAAGTCGTGCGCCACTACGGTGAGATCCTGACCGACAGCACCCTGGTCTTCAAACCCTACACCCTCGGGCCGGACCCGGCTTTCGCCGGCAAGAACCTGTTCCAGATCCGCCCGGCCAACCCACCACTCAACGCGGGCGCTGTTTCAGCCTCCTGGGCGCCGGAAGTAGATGCGCGAAACAACACCGCCAGCGCCTATTTCTTCTCCCACTTGCTAGAAAAGGGAGACCCCGTGCCTGCTGCCGGCAAGTACGAACTGAAGCTGGAGCTGTTTAAGGCCAGCGATCCGGTCCACCCGGTCAACCTGACAGACGAAGGGGTACTGCTGAAGGTGCCGACGGTCGACGCGCCGTTCGGTCTCGGTGATGTGCCGACGCAGCTCGTCGCGCATTCTCCGGCACTGGCCGGCGACATGGAAGACCGGGTGAAACGAGACGGCTCGGGCAAAATCGTCGCATTCCGCCTCGTCCTGCACGTGGACAACAACCCCTGCGAAGCCGCGATCAACGACGTCGACGTCAACGGCAACCTGGCGGGTCCCTGCGGCTTCATTCCGTATACCGGCGGCAACGAGGCGATCGTCAGCTTCAAAGCAAGGCATCCAAACGACTTCGCCACCTTCAGCTTCCGGGTCGACAAAGGCAGTTGCGGACCGGTGACCGAAGCCAGCGCGGGCGGGTCCGTTGCAGGTCCCGAGGATGGTTTCAATCGCGATGCAGCCAGCGTATTCACCAAGAACGTCCCGGTAGCAACCTTGCTGAACGGGGGCACGTGCGGCACCCACTGTATCAAGGCCGCCTTCACCGAAACGCTCTATGTCCACGCGCTCGCCACGGATGGATGGTCGTCCCTGACGTATCTGGACGCCGGTGCGGAACCGAAGGGGTTCGCGCTGGAGCCTGCCTAACCTCGACTCCGCAGCGGCCCGCCGGTTCCATACGGCGGGCCGCACGTTTTCTACATGGACTTTGACAAACACGGACCTCATGAAAGCCTACGAATTGGCCCTGGCAACCCTGTGCGTCTGGCGGATCACCCACCTGCTCCAGGCAGAGGATGGTCCGTGGGATCTCGTCGTCCGCCTGCGCCGCGCAGCGGGAGAAGGGTTTTTCGGCAAGCTGCTCGATTGTTTCTATTGCCTCAGCCTGTGGATCAGCCTTCCCTTCGCCTTTGGCTTTGGCGAGTCCTGGCGCGAGCGCCTGCTCCTGTGGCCCGCGCTCTCGGCGATCGCCATCTTTCTCGAACGGCTCACCGCGCCGCGCACTGTTCCACCGCCGGCGCCTTACATGGAAGACAATCTGGAAGACAAGGAGATTCCCCCATGTCCTGCTGTGGAGGTCAACGAACGCAATTCAACGGCTCCCTTTCCTCTGGGAGCCGAGCCCCCGCGCGCCATTTCTTCCGCTACGTCGGAGAGACGGCGTTGACGGTCGCCGGTCCCATCTCTGGAAAGTACTACCGCTTCCTCGCTCCAGGCGCGACCGTGGAAGCCGATGCGCGGGACGCGCCTTCGCTGGAGCAGGTGCCGTTGCTTCGGAGGGCGTGAGGACGTCTCAGATATCTTCTTGAGGGGGCTTCGGGAGCTGCTCGAGCCGCGCCCGCAGCCGCTCCAGCTCCTCCTCGGCTGCCTTCGCCCGCTCTTCCGCGGACTGGCGCGCCGTCTCTTCTTGCGCCGCTCTCAGCTCAGACTCCTTCGCCCGCTCTTCGGCGTACTGGCGCGCCGCGGTTTCTCGCACCGCTTTCAGCTCCGCCGACCTGCGGGCCGACTCTTCGCGGGCCGCTTTCTTTTCCGCCGCCTTGCGGGCCGTCTCTGCAAGGTCTGCTTTCTGCTCCGCAAGGTCCGCTTTCTCCTTCAGCTCGGACGGATAGAGCACACGTCTGCCCGTCCTGGCGTCGAAGACGTCGATCCGGTTGCCTGCGGCTGAGACTCCGAAGAGCAGATCCACGGTCACGGAGCGCAGGCGTCCTTGAGCATCCGGCGCGATCGGCTGATAAAGCCCCTGCGGGTCCAGACGATGTCCGTTGAGCAGGAACCGCTGACCGTTCTCGGGGCGGGGCGGCTCCACCAGGATGTATTCGGGGATCCCCACCCGCTGGTAGAGCTTGTATTTGTCCACCTCGTCCCACTTGCGCACCCGAGGGTCCACCGGCGAGATGATCTCCATCACCAGGCTGGGGATGACCCCCTCTTTGGCGAGGCTGAAGCTCTGGCGTTTGCGGTGCGGATCGCGCATCCCCCGGATGATCGAGATGTCCGGCGACGGGCCCTTCCGGGGCTTCAGCAGGTGCTTGACGTCCATCAGCACCGTGACGCCCTCTTGCGACTCGAAATGGCGGCTCAGCAGCTCTTTCAGCTCGGCCAGCACGTCCCCGTGCACCTGTCCCTGAGTCATCTTGTCCTCGAGCCGCGGATTGAGATACAGCTCTCGCGTGAGAGGCATCTCCACCAGCTCGAGCCGGCCGTCCGGGCGCTCGACCACCCGCTGGAGCATGACGACGCCCTCCTCTTCCGCGTCGTCCCAAGGCTCAAGATCGGTTTCGTGGGAATTGCGGCTCTCCGCCCAGGACATCTCGTCTGCGCGCTTAGCCATGACTCAGAGTATACGGAATCCCCCCGCGTCCGTGGCCGTCCTTGCCCGTCCGCGTTCGTCCCCGTGGCGGGGATTCAAATCGCCCTGAGCACCACTGCCGCGTTGTGCCCGCCGAAGGCGAAGGATTGCGAGAGGGCGGCGCGCAGGAGATGGGGTTCCACCCGGCGGACGAAGTTGAGGTCCGCGATGGGATCTTCGAGATTGCGGCAGGCGTGCGTGGTCTGGTGCTGGAGGCTGAGCACGGTGACCACGGCTTCCAAGGCGCCGCTCGCCCCAATCGTGTGGCCGAGCAGCGACTTGGTGGAGTTGACCAGCGGCCGGGAGCCGAAGATCCGCCCCAGCACGGCGGCTTCGGCTTCGTCGTTGGCCAGCGTGCCCGTGCCGTGGGTGTTGACGTAGTCGATCTCCTCCGGCCCCAGGTCCGCGTCCTTGAGAGCGTTCGCGATGGCGCGGGCGATCTGCCTCCCTCCCTCCTCCATCACCATGAGGTTGTGGGCGTCGGAGGTCTCGGCAAAGCCGGCGATCTCGGCCAGGAGGGGGGCGCCCCTCTCCCGGGCCCGCTCCAGCTCTTCGAGGATCAGCACCGCGCCTCCCCCCTGGCTGAAGAGGAAGCCCGAGCGGTCGCGATCGAACGGCCGGTTGGCCCGCTCCGGGTCCTCCCCCCGCACCAGGGTGCGGGCGAGGTCGAAGCTGTGGAAGATGCTGCCGTAGGGATCGTCGAGGAGCTCGACACCGCCGGCGAGCACGAGGTCCATCTCCCCGGAGGCGATGGCGCGGAAGCCCTGTCCGATGGCCACGGTCCCCGAGGCGCAGGCGGCGCAGTGGGTGTGGTGAGGACCCACGAGGGAGAGCTTGACGCTGAGCGCGGAGGCCGCCGTGTTCGGCATGGCCATGGCCACGGCGAACGGATTGTCCCGAGCCGGCGCCTGCAACCTCCGCTCACAATCCGCCAAGAGCTCCCGGGCTTCGGCTTCCGTGGCCCCGAGGCGGTCCCGGACCTGGCGCAGGGACTCCTTGGGCCGGGTGAGGGCATGGTGGAGGAAGTTGCCCAGGAGCGAGCTCACCCCGCCGATGCCCGTGCCCAGCGAGATGCCGGCCCGCTCGGGCTCGACGCCGGGGAGGGCGAAGGTGTTGCGCTTCTCGTCCCGCACCTCGCGGGCGATCCCCGCGGCTGCCAGGGCCTGGAACGCCGCCACCAGGGCGATCAAGGCCGCGCGGTCGTTCTGCAGCCGCTCGATGCGGCCGATGCCGTAAGCCTCGTAGTCGGGCTCGGCCAGGGGGGACCAGAGACGGGAGGTGAAGGGCGAGTAGGCGAGCCAGGCCTCCGGGATGGGCTCCACCCGGGTCGCTCCCGCGAGGCAGGAGCGCCAGAAGCCCTCGACGTCGTTGCCGATCGAGCTGACGATTCCGAGGCCGGTGACGGCGACCCGGCGCCTCATGGCGACCGCCTCATGAAGCCCGTGCGGCCTGGCTGAGGATGAAGTCCACGGTCTCCCCCACCGTGGTCATCTGCAGCGCGCCCTGGTCCTCGATCGTGCGCTCGAACTCGTCTTCCAGGGCCATGAGCAGCGACAGGTTGTCGAAGGAGTCGAGGTGGAGGTCCTCGGCGTAGCGGCTCTCCAGGGTGATCTTGTCCTCGGAGATCTTCAACACCTCGGCCACCACCCGCCGCACGCGCTCGAAGACCTCCTCACGAAGCCCGGTTTCTTTCGTCACAGCGCTCCGACCGTCAGCCCCAGCGTCGTATAGATGCGCTTCACGTACTCGCGGGTCTCGCGATAGGGGGGGATGCCGCCGTAGCGCAGCACGGCGTTCTCGCCGGCGTTGTAGGCGGCCAGGATCTTGGAGAGGTCGTTGGGGAACTGGTCCTTGAGCCAGCTCAGGTAGCGGATGCCGGCCTCCAGGTTCTCCTTGGGATCGTAGAGCTTCTCTTTGCGGGCGCCGAAGCGCTCGGCCGTCGAGGGCATGAGTTGCATGAGGCCGCGGGCCCCCTTGCGGGAGTAGGCGCGAGGATTGCCGGCCGACTCGGCGCGGATGAGCGCCGCCACCACCTGGGGGTTGACCGAGTGCCGGCGGGCCGTCTCGTAGATCATGGGGCCGTAGGGGCCGTCGGGCACCTTCTGGGTCGCCTCGTCGAACTGCAGGGGGATCACCGGCTCCGGCGCCGCAGCCGCGGCCATGGCAGCCGCCGGCGGCGCGGGAGGCGGCGGGGTGTACTCGTCGTCCACCACCCGGTCCACCCGGTCGATGGGCAGGGTCAGGCGGCCGCCCGAGGGGAAGGTGATCTGGGCCTGCTCGCCCACGGCTTCGTAGTCCGCCGCCTTCATGACGCTGCCATCCACCAGGATGACCAGCTCGGCGCGCACAGGGGTGACGGCCAGGAAGAGCCCGGCGAGCAGGGGGAGCGAGCGGATCCAGGATCTGTGCATCAAGGCGAGTCTCTCCACTCGGGTCAGCGTCAAGCGCCTGTCTATTCTACGCAAGGGCCGGCG
Organism: Thermoanaerobaculaceae bacterium; assembly: GCA_963712665.1. GTDB lineage: Bacteria > Acidobacteriota > Thermoanaerobaculia > Multivoradales > UBA5704 > DATARR01. The sequence goes on from CAVQIV010000008.1 coordinate 570,755, forward strand.
CAAACGCCTAGCCTCCCAGGTTGTCTCAGGGGTGGAAACCGGAAAAGGGGGACGGGGAATTCCGGCGGCGAGGCGAGGGCCGCCCGGGAGGGGCGGCCCTGGGGTGCACAGGCAGGCGTCAGTTCACGGGCGCACAGGTGCGGGTGTGGCCGTCCGTGCAGTTGTTGTACTCGATCGTGCCGTCCTCCTTCCACACCACCGTGTCCTTGCACTGGGGGCCGCTGGGGCCGACCGTGAACTCCCACTGCGTGCCGACGAGAAGCCGCAAGGGCGGCGGCTCCGGGTTGCGCTCGAAGATGTTGACCGGCTTGGTGAAGACCACAGCCCGATTGTCCCAAATGATCCGGCCCTGAAAATGGGCCTGGAACTTCTCGGTCGCCCGGATGAACGACCCTCCGAGCCCGCTGCAGGTCGTGAAATAGGAGAGGCCGTCCTGCACGGCCGAGCCGGTGTAGTTGGAATAGTGGCACTTGTAATAGACGTCGCACCGCGGCTCGATGAAGGCGGCCTGGGCGGACGTGGCGGCGATTCCCAGCAGCAGAGCGAAAGCAGCGAGATTCTTCATGACGACTCTCCTTGCCTTGGGTGGCGGTTCGAGGCGCACGGGATGAGCGCCTCAACTTCGCCGCCTGCACAGGGCAAGGGCGTTGCCAGGAGCCAAGCTGCTGAAAACAAAGGGAATGGGTGAAAGGGCCGCTCCCGTCCGCGGGACCGGAGAGGCTGGAGGCGAGGTTTTCAGTCCCGAATTCGGGACCGTTCGAGGGCACACTCGCCTGGGAGCGCTGGCGTCCCGCCGGCCTACTAACTCCATTTTTTCTTCTTGGAAGGGAGGGTAGGAAAAGCGGAGTTAGTAGGCCGGCGGGACGCCAGCGCTCCCAGGGGGTTACCCCAGCCCGAGCTCCTTCAGCTTCCGGTAATACGTGGTCTTGGAAACCCCCAGCAGCTCCATGGCCTGGGCGGCGTCCCCTCCGGCGGCGGCGAGGGCCACGGCGAAGGCCTGGCGCTCGGCGCGGCGGACGGTCTCTTCCAGGGTGAGGTCGGCGGGCGGGGAGGATTCGCCCGGCGGGCGGCGGATCCGCTCGGAGAGGTGGGGCAGGTCGAGCGGCTCTCCCCCCTCCAGGAGGAGGGTGGACTTGGCGATCTCGTTCTGCAGCTCGCGGACGTTGCCCGGCCAGTCGTAGCGCACCAGGACCCCGAGGGCGGCGCGGGTGATGCCCGGGCTCGCGAGACCGTTCTTCTCCAACTCGCGATGGAAGAAGCGGGCCGCGAGCGCCGGGATCTCCTCCCGCCGCTCCCGCAGCGGAAGGAGACGCACCTCGAAGGCCGCCAGACGGTGATAGAGGTCGCGCCGGAAGCCCCCCTCCTCCACCAGGGTCCCCAAGTCGCGGTTGGTGGCGGCCACGAAGCGGACGTCCACCTCAACGGGCGCCCGGCCACCCACCCGGAAGAGCGTGGTGTTCTCCAGCACCCGCAGCACCTTGGCCTGGGTCTCGGGCGCCATGTCCCCCACTTCGTCGAGGAGCACCGTGCCCCCCGTCCCCCGCTCCAGCAATCCGGGGCGGGCCTCGACTCCGGTCGCCACCCCTTTTTCAATCCCAAAGAGCTCGGCCTCCAGCAGCTCCCGGGGGAGGGCGGCGCAGTTGACGGCGAGGAACGGCCCCGCGGCCCGGCGCGAGCGGGCGTGGATCCAACGCGCCAGCACTTCTTTGCCCGATCCCGACTCGCCCAGGACGAGCACCGGCACGTCCCCCCGCGCCACCTTGCCGGCCCGGCGGTAGAGCTTCGACATCTCGGAGCCCAGCCCCGAGGGCAGCGACCTATCCTCCAATTCCTCCGTGGACGGAGCCGGCCGCGTTCCCTCGACCCTTCGACGGAGGATCGACCGTGCCGCGAGCGACCCCAGGGTGAGACGGAGCAGGGGTCGAAGCAGCCCGAGCTTGGCCACGTCCGCGGCCCGCAGGCGGAGCTTCCAGCCCTCAGGACCCTCGACCTCCAGGGTGGCCACGTTGCGGGGGAGATGGTCCTGGGTTGAGGCCGCGGCCACCACCGCCTCTCCTGAAGGACCGGCCCGCAGCACCTCGGCCCGACCCACGGGGAGCACGGCGATCCAGCGATGGACCAGCTCGTCCGCGGCCTCCTGGGGCGTCGAGAGCCCCTGAGAAAGGGCGGGGAGCACCTCCTCCAGCGTTTCGGCCAGGCGCTCCAGGGGATGGAGACCGTCCGTGGTGAGTCCCTTCTCTTCCTTCTCCTTCTTTGCTTCCGGGCTCAAGGGGATCTCGCCCGAGCCGAGGAGAACCTGGGTGCGGGCCGGGTCCGCGGGCTGGAGCACGGCCTGGGTGGAGCCGAAGGCGACCATGGTGAAGCCGGAGACCGCGGTCTCGCGGATCCGCCGGCCGGCCACGAACGTGCCGTTCTTGGAATCGAGATCGCGCACCACCGCGCCGCCATCGGCCAGCACCTCGATCTGCGCATGCCGGCGCGAGACCCCTTGTTCCTCGAGATGGACGTCCACCCCCGCGAGCGAGCCCACCACATGCTCGCCTGGCGTGAGATGGAACCGTCGCACGGCCGTGCCGTCCGCGGAGAGGACTTTGAGGAGGAAGCTTGCCGCCCGATCCGGCGAGTGATCAGAAGGGCTCACCCGCTGAGGCCCCGCTGCTTCAGCCAGTCCTCGACCTCCTTCTGCTGGTCCTTCGCCCCAGCCTTCTCGAGCTCGCTCCGAGCTTCGCGGGCCAGTTTGGCGGCGCGGCCACGGTCGCCGCCGCCGTCCCAGAGGGCTGAGGCCAGGAAGAAGCAGGTTTGGTAGAGCTCGATGGGAATGCCCTGCTGGCTCTCGAACATCGTCAGGGCGCGCTCAGCGGGCGCGATGCCTTCCCGCGCGCGACCGAGCTTGACGAAAGCGCGCGAGATCCCGGTCAGGACACTGGCGATCGGGAGACTGTCCGGGCCTTGGGTCTTTTCGTAGATCGCCTTCGCGTGTTCGTAGGACGTCAACGCCTCGGCCGGCTTGCTCTGGGCCAGCAGAACCTCGCCCATGTTGAACAAGGTCATGGCGCCGTAGGGGTTGTCGGGTCCGAAGTTCTCCTCGAAGATGGCGAGCGCTTCGCGATCCAGGCGCAGGGCTACGTCGAGATGACCTTGATATTGATGGGCGGTTGCCAGGCCGAGGAGCCCACCCGCCACCACCCAGTTTTTCGGCCCGAGATTGATGCGGTTGATTTCGATGGCGCGCTCGAAGGCCGTGATCGCGTCCTTTCCTCGGTTCAGGGCCGTGTAGATATTCCCCAGGAGATTGTACGAGCCGGCAAAGTCGGGATGGTTGGGCGGCAGCGTCTTTTCCCGGATCTGCAAGGCGCGGAGCGCGTAGCGGAGGGCCTCGTCATTCCGCCCCAACTGATTGAGATACTGGCCCGCGTCGGTGAGGATCGGAGGGATTCGCGGGCTGTCGCGGCGGGCCTGCTCCGTGAGCGCGAGCGCCTCCAGCGAGAGGTCGAGCGCTTCTTTGAACCGCCGCTCCTGCGCCCGGATTGCGCTGAGCTGCAACAGGAGGTCGGAGCGGAGCACCGGTCCTCCTCGCGCCCCCTCGGCAATGCCCAGGGCCATCCGCGCCCACTTCTCCCCCTCCGGCGGGCGGGACTCCTCGTAACCGACGATCCAGGAGAGCTGAGAGGCCGATCGCGCGGCCACCTCCTGATGCCCCGCCGCCTGGGCCGTGACGAGAGCCTCGAACAGCGTCTTCTCCGCCGTCTGATGATCACCGGTGAGATCTTCGAGAAAACCTTTCTGAAAGAGAGCCTCGGCTTGCGCCGGCTTGTAGCCAAGCGGGCGCGCCTTGGCCTCGGCAGCCTGGGCCCTGGCCAGCGATTCGGCGCGCTTGCCAGCGATCTTCAGCGCCTTCGACTGCGCCACCAGCGCCTGCACTTCCCGGATCTGCTGCCGCAGCTTCGGGTCGCGCGGCAGCGGCACCTTCGCTCTCAGCGCCTCGACGTCCGCGCAGGCATCGAGCGGCGGCAGGGCCCGGACCGAAGGGATCGCCTTGTCGATGACCTGGTGGTCCGCGTGCGCGAACAGATCGGTGATCGCAGCCGCCTCCTGGAGGTGCTGGTCCAGGCAGAGCATCCTACGGTCGAGCAGGTCCTCCGACTGCTCGCCCCGCACCCGCGTGGCCTCACAGGCCTGGCGCCGCATGCCCGCCCAGTCGCTCGTGTAGCGGTTCACAGATTTCTTGACCGTCTTCCAGACGTCCTCCGCGAAAGGCACCTTCGTGGCGAGGAACGCAGCGTGGATCGCCTGTTGGCGCGGCTCGTCCCAGACGCCGGCGAGCTTCTCCGCGACCCCGCCGCACAGTTGAGCCCGCCGGGCCTGGAAATACCCCAGCCCGGCAAAGACGGCTCCCGTCACCAGCACGAGCGCCGCAGCCGCCAGCCACCGCCGGCGCAGGACGCTGGGATCACGCTCCAGGTCGTGTAGCAGCTCCGCCATCCCGGGATAGCGAGCCTCGGGCGAAGCCGCGAGCCCCCGCCGCAAGACGGGCAGGAGACGGGCCGGCACTCCCGTTCCTGCCGGAGGATCGAGGATCTCCTCGCGCCGCTTCGCGTCCAACATCTCCTTCAACCCCTCGGCCGCGAACGGCTTCTGCCCATAGAGCGCCTCCCAGAGCGCCACACAGAAGCTGAACTGATCGCTGCGCGCGTCCGCCCTCTCCCCCCGGAGCTGCTCCGGCGCCATGTAGGCCGGCGTGCCCATCGCAACTCCCCATTCCGTGAGGGGAGTCGCCAGCAGCCCCCGCGACCCGGGAGACTCCGCCACCGCGGCCTCGCCACCACCGGGATCGGCCTCCCCTACGGGCCGAGCCAGCCCGAAATCCGCCACCTTCACCCGTCCATCGCCGCCCAGCAGCACGTTGTCCGGCTTGAAATCGCGATGCACCAGCCCCGCGTCATGGGCCGCCGCGAGCCCTCGCCCCGCCGCCAGGAAGACCGCCACGATCTCCCGCCAGGATCTCTTCTCCTCCCTGAGCCACTGCCGCAGCGTCCGCCCCGCCACGAATTCCATGGCCACGAACACCTGCTCGTCGAGCGTGCCCGCGTCGAAGACCGCCACCACGTTGGGATGGGAAAGCCGGGCGATGGCCTGCGCCTCCCGCTGCAACCGCAGCCGGTGCTCCTCCGCCGCCGCGCCCGTCCGCTCCGGATGCAACAGCTTGAGCGCCACCTTGCGGTCGAGCTCCGGATCGTACGCCGCATACACCACGCCCATCCCCCCGGCGCCAATGCGCTCCAGCACGACATAGCGGCCCACCATGGCGCCCTTGGCTAGGGGACCGCCGGGGGGCCTCGGCCCTTGAGGATTCAGGGGGAAGGTTTCGGTGGGTTGCGTGGGAGGACCCTCCTCGTTGAACCGGGAAACGGCTCAGTGATTCAAGCCATAGATCGTCATACATAATAACGGAGTGGGGGGCTGCCCGGGGCAGTCGCTGGCCGGAGCCACCCCCTGGGAGCGCCGGCGTCCCGCCGGCTACTTACTCCGTTTTTTCTTCTTTGAGGTGAGGGGAGTGAAAAGCGGAGTTAGAGGCCGGCGGGACGCCGGCGCTCCCAGGGGGTGGCTCCGGCCAGCGGCTGCAACAGCTCTCGGAGCTACCCCTGAAACCACGTCGCAAACACGTGCTGCGTGTCCAGGTACTCCCGGACCTCGCGGATCTTCCCGTCGCGGATCGTCATCAGGAAGTGGTACTCGTTGTTGTAGACGCGGCCGTTGCCCAGTTCGCCCCAGGATTCGACTCCGACGGCCACCTGGTCGTCCTCGGCGATCAGGCTCGCCCCGGAGCCTCTGTAATCCTCTCGGCGGCTGCAGCTTTCCCCACGCCAGCCCCCCAGCTCCTTCTCGCCGCCGCAAAATCCGGGAAGCAGGACCTTCGCACCTCTCTCTCGGCTGAGAAACGCCGGCTCTGCGCTGCGAAATAGACGCTTGTTGATGCGAACACCACTTCGCCGGGCGCCGGCTCCGGATCCAGCCCTGTGTAGAGCGGAGATTCTGCCGCAAATAGGCGTTCGCGAGCCACTCGGAGGATTCCCGGAGCGGCTCGATCCGGGGTTTTTGCAGCAAACACCCTGGAATTCACAACAGAAGAGTGGACATACGCGTCTCATTTGGAGCAGTATGCGGCTTCAAGGACATCACTGGGATCATAAATCTCTCTATTGACATCAATTATCTTCAAATTTGCAGATCATGGGAAGTTATTCGCATCCTCCGATCCAATGCCAGAGGTTGCCGGAGACGTTTCTGCGGCTGCCCGCGAGAAGTTCGCAACACTTAGGACGGAATACGCGACTGCCATTTCGGTATATGCGGCTCCCATCCAGAGAGACGCGTCATTCAAGTCGCTTTTCGCGGCTCCGATCCCGGCCTCTGACGCGAAATCCGAGGGCTCGCGGCTGGCCCGGCTACTCCAGGATCCGCAAATCCACGTACGGAGGCGGCGGCTGGAGCGCCGAGAAGTCGTTTTCCAGGAGGGCGCTCTCTCCCGCTCTCCCCACTTCCTTGAAACCCGCGAAGCGGTAGGTGATGAGCATCTGGCGGTTGCGGTCGTTCGAGACGAACTCGGCGCGCAGCTTTACCCGGCTGCCTGCGTGCCTGCACATTTATGCTATCCTGCTGTCATGGCGAAGCAACTGACCATTCGGGGCGTGTCGGAAGAAGTCGGAAAAAGACTCGAAAGCCTCAGCCGGGCTCGCGGTCGTAGCGTCAATGCGACCGTGCTCGAGATCCTGGAGGCCGCAGTCGGCCCGGACGAGCGACGGCGCAAGCTGGCTCGCTACGCGACATGGACCGCCGAGGACCTCGCAGAGTTCAACGAGGCGCTCTCGGCTCAGCGGACGATCGATGACCCGCTCTGGCGCTGAATTCGCCGGCCGGCTTGTCCTTGATACGTCCTCCTATTCCCATTTCCGGGCAGGGAACGAGCGCGTTCTCGACCTGATTGCCGTAGCCGAGATCGTCCTTCTTCCGACGATCGTTCTAGGCGAGCTCGAAGCAGGCTTCACTCTCGGTCGGCGAGGGCGTGAGAACCGTACGCTCCTAGCCGAGTTCCTCTCCGAGCCATTCGTCTCGATCTTGCCTGTAACGCCTGCGGTAGCCCGCGTTTATGGCCGGCTGTTCGCAGATTTACGGCGAGCTGGGACGCCGATCCCGATCAACGATATCTGGATTGCCGCGTCCACGCTGGACTGTGGGGGGCATCTTCTGACCTTTGACGGAGACTTCGAATACATCGCTTCCCTCGATCGAACGGTGTTGAAGCCCTGGTAGGACAGGATCAGCCGGTCTCAAAAAACGGAGTAAGTAGCCGGCGGGGACGCCGGCGCTCCCAGGGGGGTAGCTCCGGCCGCTGGCCGGGCTACTCCAGGAGCCGAAGATCGACGTACGAAGGTACCGGCTGGAGCGCCGAGTAGTCGTTCTCCAGGAGGGCGATCTCTCCCGCTCTCCCCACTTCCTTGAAACCTGCGAAGCGGTAGGTGATCAGCATCTGGCGGTTGCGGTCGTTGGTGACGAACTCGGCGCGCAGCTTCACCCCGGCTGCCCGCGCCATTCGCAGGACGTGGTGGATCATGATTGTCCCCACGCCTTTGGACATCACCCGGCAGGACATCAGCAGGAGCTTGACCGTCCACACCTCCTCGCCCAGCTCGAGGAGGGTGAGGCCGATCTTGCCGTAGGAGCCGTGACGGTCTTCGAGGCTCGAGATCAAGAGCTTGTGGCGGGGGGACCGCCGCAGCTCGTCCAGCTCTTCGTAGGAGTAGGTGTAGCCGGTGGTGTTGAGCTGGTTGGTGCGCACGGTCAGCTCTTCGGCGCGCTTCAGGTCCTCCTCGCGGCAGGGAGCGATGGTGAAGACCATCCCGAGGGTCGCCAGGAACTCCTCTTTGGGCCCGGCGTACTCCTCCTCCTCCTGGTTGCGCGCCATGTCGGCCCGGTACATCTGGCGGCGCAGGCGCGAGTCCTCGGTGATGAAGCGCGGGTTGAATTCGGAGCGGTCGAGCAGGTCGTCGAGCTGCCTTGAGTCCAGGCAGAGCACCTGGCCGTGGGTGAAGGCCACCTCTTCCCGTTCGAAAGGCTGGTCGTCCACGAAGGCCATGGCGTCGAGGCCGAGATTGAGGTCCTGGGCGATGCGGGCGATCGAAGCGGATTTGGAATTCCAGTTGATCTGGGGGTAGAGGAAATATTCGTCGATGCCGAATTCCGCCAACTTCGCCAGGGCGAGGCCGCGGTCGTTGCGGCTGGCGATGGAATGGAGGATGCCGCGCTCGTCCAGGGCCTTCAGGAGGTGGACCACGTGCGGCCGGAGGTGGACTTCGGGATCTTCGAGCAGGATGCCGTCCCACACCGTGTCGTCGAGGTCCCAGACCACGCACTTGATGGATTGTTTCTCTTTTTTCTTCGCCGCGTGGACGGCGGTGGCGTGGCTTCCGGTTTCGATCACGTCAAAGCTCCTGCAGCTCGAAAAGGGGGATGGTGATCTGCTGGATCTGGGTGCTCCCCTCGATGATCTCCATGACCCGGGAGTCGCGCAGGTAGCGGCCGACGGGATAATCCTCGCTGCAACCGTTGGCGCCGTGGATCTGGACGGCGTCGTTGGCCGCCCGGGTGGCCATGGTGGAGGCGAAGTACTTGGCCAGCATGACCTCGCCGGCGGCTCCCGGATCGCCAGTATCGCGCAGCCACCCGGCGCGCAGGCAGAGGAGGCGGGCGGCACGGACGTTGGCGATCATCTCGGTGAGCAGCCGCCGGATGAGCTGGTGGTCGCCGATGGGGACGCCGAACTGCTTGCGCTCCGCCGCGTACGTCTGGCAGGCGTCGAGACAGGCCTGGCCGATGCCCACCGAGCCCCAGGCCACGCTGTAGCGCCCCTGCTCCAGCGCTGCGGCGATGACGTGCGACACGCCGAAGCCAGCCCGGCCGAGCAGGTTCTCCTTGGGGATGCGGCAGCCGTCGAAGGTGATCTCGGCCAGCATCGAGGCGCGGGTGCCGAGGATCCCCTTGAGGGGGCAGACCGTCAGCCCCGGGCTCTCCCGCTCCACCAGGAAGGCCGTGGGCTTGCCGTCTGCCTGCGCCAGGACGAGGAAGAGGTTCGCGATCTGCCCGAAGGTGGTCCACTTCTTCCGGCCTTCGAGCACCCAGGCATGGCCGGCGTCGATGGCCACGGTTTCGACGCTCTTGGCGTCGCTGCCGGCGTTGGGCTCGGAGAGGGCGAGGGCGCCGATCACCTCGCCGCGGGCGAGGTGCGGCAGCCAGCGCTCGCGCTGCGCCCGGCTCCCCCAGCGGTGGATGGCATGGGCCACCATGTCGTGCACGGTGAGGAGAGACCGCACGGAGGAGCAGCCCTTGGCGATCTCCTCCGTCAGCAGGCCGTAGGTGATCATGTCGCGGCCGGGGCCCCCGAAGTCCGGCGGCACGTTCGAGCCCAGGTAGCCGCGCTGCCGCAGCTCGTCGATCAGCCCGGCGGGGATGGATTCCTCGCGGTCCCAGCGGCCGGCGTGGGGCGCGATCGCCGTGGCGGTGAAGGCGCGGAACTCGGCCCGGGCGGCCCGCTGCCCGGCGGTGAGCTCCAGGTTCAAGCCGCGCTCCCCCGCTTGCGCGCCACCAGCGCGGCGATGGCGTCGATGCTGCGGAAGTTGTCGAGGTCGAGGTCGTCGTCCGCCACGGCGATGCCGAACTCTTTTTCGACGAAGGCCACGAGCTGCATGGCGAGCAGCGAGTTGACGAAGCCGAGGGCGAAGATGTCCTCGTGCGGCTGCAGGTCGTGACTCTTGAAGAATCGTGACAGGAATTCCTTGATCTTGGTTTGCGTCGGGTCCATGGCAAACTGATTTTCCTACAGGGAGAGGCCGTAGTCGTAGAAGCCCTTGCCGTTCTTGCGGCCGTGGAGGCCGGCGTCGACCATCTTCTTGAGCAGCGGGCAGGGGCGGTACTTGCTGTCGTTGTAGCTCTCGTAGAGCGCTTCGATCGAATAGAGGATGGTGTCGAGCCCGATCAGGTCGGCGGTCTCGAGCGGACCCATCTTGTGGCCGAAGCAGGTCTTGAAGATCTGATCCACCTGCTCGGCGGTCGCCACCCCGTCCTGGAGCACGTAGACCGCCTCGTTGATGGTGAGCATCAGCACCCGGTTGGAGACGAAGCCGGGCATGTCGTTGACCAGGATGCAGTCCTTGCCCATCTGGGTCAGGAACTGGCGGGCGGTCGCGATGGTGGCCGCGCTCGTGTGGTGGCCGCGGATGACCTCCACCATGGGCTTCAGGGGGACCGGGTTCATGAAGTGCATGCCGATCACCCGGTCGGGCCGGCGGGTGAGGGCGCCCACGCGGGTGATGGAATAGCAGGAGGTGTTGACGGCGAAGATCGCCCGCTCGGGGCAGATCACGTCGATGCGCGGGTAGACCTCCTTCTTGATCTCCCACTTCTCGGGCACGTTCTCGACCACGAAGTCCACGTCCCCGAGGTCTTCGAGCCGGGTGGTGAAGCGGATGCGGCCGAGCACGGAGTCGGGGTCTTCCTTCTTCGCCCCCTTCTGGAACAGGCCCTGGAAGCGCAGGCCCTTGCGGATCTCCCCTCGCGCCCGCTCCAGGATCTCGTCTGAAAGGTCCACCAGCACGGCTTCATGCCCGGTCTGGGCCAGGGTCTGTCCCAAGCCGGCGCCCATGACGCCGGCTCCGATCACGCCGATTCTCTTGACGTCCACCATCCTCTCAGAATAGCAGGGCGTAGCCGATCTTCAGGAAGAAGGAGCGGTCGGTCTGCGTCAGGGGAGTCCTGAACACGCCGAGCTGCGAGTTGCTGTAGCCCGTGAACAGCACGGTCTGCGGATTGATCTTGTAGGCGAAGAGGAACTGCCCGAAGAGGTCCCGCTGCCGGCTTTCGACGGGGAACAGGTAGAGCGACGGATTGAGCTTGAGGTTCTGGTACTGGAGGATGGCGCGCACGAACGTGCGGACGTTGAACTGGTAGATGATGCGCGTCTGCCCGAGCTCGGCGTCGAAGAGCTGGCCGCCCTTGACCCACAGCCGCGCGTCCTGGTACGAGGCGTTGACGTTCAAGTGCTGGCCCAGGCGGATCTGTACCGCGGGCAGCCAGGTCACCGAGGTCGCCGGCCGGGAGTTGTCGAAGTCGATGTCGTCCCCGAACTGCGCGGAGAGGCCGAACTGCAGCCCGCCCGTGGGGTTGATCACGAAGTTGAACACCTGCTGGTCCAGGTCGTAGGTGGTGCCATCGAAGAAGGTCTTGTTGTGCAGCCAGTGGACGTCGAGCGCGGACTGCCGGGGGCCATTGTAGGTGGCGAACAGCTCGACGCTCTGGTCCGTCAGCAGCCCCTGGTGGTCCTCGGTGCGCAGCCCGTGGACGCCGACGCTCGCCTGCGTGTACCAGGACTTGGCGGTGCCGTAGAAGAAGCGCTCGAACTGCCCTTCCGCGAGCCTGGTGTCGACCCGCGGGATGAAGCCGCTGTCGGCCCGGAACAGGGGCCCCAGGTCCTGGTAGAGGATGACGCCCTTCCAGTTCTGGGCGAAGTGATCGTACTGGACGTGGAAGGCGTCGTCGTCGAAGGAGTCGAGAGGCTGGCCGTTGCGCCGCGCGATCGCCAGCGGATACTGGGTGTCGGACCGCAGGTACTGGAGGCGGATGGTGTCCGAGGGGGTGAAGCGCAGGAAGCCGTCGAGCCCTGCCACCCGGTTGTGGTAGTCGTCGTCCTGGCCTTCACGGTCGGTGTAGAGCACGCCCAGCACGGAGCGCTCCCCCACGTCGCGGCGGTAGCGGAAGACGCCGCTCTTCACGTTGTCGTCGAGGAAGGCGAAACGCGACGCCTGGTTGGACGGGATGATGAGGTTGTTGATCCGGTCCTCGGCCACGAACAGGCCGAGCCCGTTCTTGCCCTCCTTGGCGTTGATCCGGCCTCCCCACTCCGGGTCGGCCAGCGTGCGGGTGAAGACCGCCTTGAGCGGAGTGAGGAAGAGGTCGGCCCCCTCCAGGAAGAAGGGGCGCTTCTCGGGGAAGAAGAGGGCGAAGCGGGTGTTGATCCTGAGCTGCGCCACGTCCGCCTCGATCTGCGAGAAGTCGGGGTTGACGGCGGCGCCCAGGGTGACGTTGGGGGTGACCCCCCAGCGCGCGGTGAGCCCCGGCTCGACCTTGGACTCGTCCTTCTGGAGATTGCCGTCGGGGAAGGTGTCGAGGGTGTCGCTGCGCAGGCCGGTCAGCGTCGGATCGAGCTCCAGGTTGCGGCCGGGGGCCATGCCCTGGAAGCCGGTGACCTTGTTCTCCTGGCAGAGGACGCAGTCCTTGGCCCGGTCGGTGTAGCGCGAGGAGATGCGGTGGCGGACGTTGCGCGGGTAGTTGCGCAGGATGTCGAACCCCCAGGTCTGGGGGCCGGCCGTGCGCGGAAAGCGTAGCTGGCGCAGCGGGATGGCCATCTCCGCCTCCCAGCCGCCGGCGGTGATCCGTCCGGCGGAATTCCAGATCGCGTCCCAGGAGAAGTCCTCCGCCCCGTTGGCTTCGGAAAACGTGCCGTCCACCTGCACGCCGCGCGGATTGACGCGGAACTGGAAGGCGCGCCGCTCGTCGTTGAAGGTGTCGATGCTGAAGCCGACGTGGTCGTCCTGGAGGAACGTGCCCACGGCGTCGCGGTCCATCAGATGGGCGCGGATCGCCTTGGGGTCCGGGTCCTGGCAACGGAAGGCGACGTAGAGGTTGTCGCTGTCGTAGGTCACCAGGGCCTCGGTGGTGACCGGCGGCGGCGTGTTGTCGCCGGGGAACCATTCATAGGGCAGGTCGATCACCGTGGCGGTCTTCCAGGCTTCGTCGTCGAGCACGCCGTCGACCTTGACCGGCGTGGCGGCGCGGGTGACCTGGAACTGGCGCAGGGAGGGCGCCGCCGCTGGCGCGGCCGGCGGCGGCGATTGCGGTGTCTGCGCCAGGGCGCTGCCGGCCAGGGCGGCGGCCAGGGCGGCGGCGGCGAGGAAACGGGGTCGGGCTCTCGCGGTCGAGTCTTTCATCAGCGGCTCGTCTCCACAAAGAAATCGCGATCAGGATCAGGCTTGCGCCGCGGTCTCGGTCGCGGCCGGCGGGGCCTCGGCCGGGGCCTCCTCCGGGGGCGGCGGCGCCGGAGCGGCTACCCGCTTCGGAGCATCCGGCAGCTCGGTCTCGACGTTGCGCACCCGCGGGTTGAGGAAGCCCCAGAGGGCGGCCAGCGCCGGGATCAAGGCGAAGGTCAGGTACATGAGGCCGATGCCTCGCCCCTCCCCCACGCCCACCACCTTGCCGACGACGCTGTTGGCCAGCGCGCCGTGCGGCATCAGCAGGGGATTGAAGACCTTGTCGGCCAGCGGGCCGGCGCTGAAGTCGCCGAGAGGGGTGGTGAACTGGGCGATGACGCGGCGCATGGAGAAGACCCGCCCCTGGACGTCGGGCGGGGTCTTGGTCTGCCAGATCGCGGTGCTGCAACTGTTCTGGATGGGCAGGACGATGTACCAGATGAGCACTCCCGCCCCGACCAGGGCGAGCGACGGCAGCCCCGCCAGCACGAAGCAGAGGGAGAACACGAATCCTGCGCCCAGCACGGCGTAGATCTTTTTCTTGGGGCCGCCCGTCGCGGCCATGATGGCGCCGCCGATGAGCATGCCCACGCCGACCAGCGACATGATGGTGCCCACCGCCGCTCGCGAGCCGGTCAAGCCCAGCACCATGGGCATGGTGGCCACCCCGCAGACGCAGACGGCGAAGTTCACGACGGCGAAGAAGAGGAGCAGTCTGAACAGGCCGGGGCGCTCGCGGATGAACGTCCACCCGAAGGCGGCCTCCTTCAACAGGGAACCCTTGGCCCGGCGGCCTTCTTCGCTGACCTCGGGGCGCGGGATGCGGACCATCAGCAGCGTCACGGCGGCGAACAGGAAGGTGGCGAAATCGATCAGCAGCACGCCCGAGATCTTGACCAGGGTCATCAGCAGGCCCGAGAGCGCCGGCGCCGCGATGGTGGTGGCCGCCCCGGCGAACTCCAGCATGCCGTTGACCCGGGCGTATTGCTTGCGGTCGACCAGCATGGTGATGGCCGAGATGTAGGCCGGCCACTGGAAGGTGCCCAGGATCGAGTTGATGGCGACGCCGATGTAGATGTGCCAGAGCTGCAGCCCGCCCTTCCACAGCAGGTAGGCGTAGGTCAAGGTGATCAGCGCCGGACCGAGGTCGGACAACAGCATCACCGTGCGGCGGTCCCAGCGGTCCACCAGGGCTCCGGCGAAGGGGGCGACCAGCACTCCGGGGAGGCTGGCAAAGACGATGATGATCGTGTACTGGGTGACGGAATGCGACCGCTCCAGCGCCCAGATGCTGAGAGCGAAGCTGGTGAGGCCGGAACCGAGCACCGAGACGAGCTGCCCGATCCAGATCAGGCTGAAGGCCTTGGTTCCCCTCGCTGGTTGAAACTCTGACATGTCCTCTCCTTCGTTCGGGCCGCGCCCGGGTCAACGTCTCGGAGCGCCCGCCTCGGGCGGTCCCGTCAAGGTTTGTGTCGTGTGCCTCAGGAGCACGTCGTAGGCGCCCGTGGCGCCGTCCTCCGCCCAGCGGATCTCGACCCGGTAGGGCAGCTCCCGTTCGAGACTCCAGAAGTCTTCCGGCTCGACGCCGGAGGGGTGAGCCCGGCGCAGGGCCGCCTGCAGGTCGCCGGCCGTCCGCAGCGTCCCGTCCTCGCGCAGCAGCCGGAGCGCCTCGACCTCGGCGGCCAGGCGCGCGTTGGGCACCCGGCGCACGCCGAGCACCGGAGGCGCCTCGGCGGCCAGCCGCTTTCGCAGCACCGCCGGCGCCGCGTCCGGGTCGCTCCCCTCCAGCCAGCGCTCAGGCTCCGGCCCGGCGGCCGGCCTGCCCGCCAAATGGAGAGTGGCGTCGTAGCGGAACCGGGTCATCTCGTTTCTGGCGCGCCCCCGCTTGAGCTGGACCTCGACGCGGTCCACGCCCGGCAATTTTCCGGGTAGAGCGCCTGGCAGGGAGGCGAACAGGGCCGGATCGATCGCCAGCTCCCGCTCCTGCTCGACCGCCGCCTCGACCCGCTGGCGCAGCTCGGCGAGCGGCGTCGCGGCGTCGGCCTGCTGGAGCTGGATCGAGGCGTGGAACGCCGCGAGCAGGGGGAGGCTCCGCAGGTCGCCGAGGAAGATCCGGCCTCCGGGGGCCGCGGCGGCCACCGCTCCGGTAAGCACGCGCAGCAGGTAGTCGAGGCTGGGGAAGTACTGGACGACCGAGTTGAGGACGACGAGGTCGAAACCGGCCCCGTCGAGCCCCGTGAAGTCGTCGGCCGGGCGCTGCAGCAGGGTGACGTGTGACAGCCCCTCGGCGTCGAGACGGCTGCGCACGTACGCTAAGGCCTCCGGCGAGAAGTCGGTGGCCGTGACGGCCTCGACCGTGGGCGTGCGGGCCACGCGCAGCAGCAGCATGCCGGTGCCGCAGCCGATCTCCAATACGCGGCGGGGCGCTCCCGCGAGCAGCCGCTCGACGGTGCGCTCCACCCACTCCTTCATCTCCGCCTCGCGGATGGGCAGGCCCGTGTAGCTGCTGTTCCAGCCGGCCAGGTGGAGCGCCGGGTCGCGCGGCGGCTCGCTGCGCCCATAGACGTCGCTCCACAGGGCTCGCCAGTGCCGCAGGTGCGCCTTTTCCTCAATCGTTTCCATCGGCAATCTCTAACCGGGGGCGCCCTGTCCGCGGGCCCGATAATCGTTGACGAACCACCGCAGGACCTCGTAGCAGCGTCGCGCCAGGGGCTCGATCGTCTCGGGTTTGTGGAGGTTCGTATTGTACTCCCACTTGAACACGACCCGGTCCTCGATGACGAGGCCGCTGATCGCGAGCGGGCACATCCGCTTGGTGGTGAGGTCCTGATGATAGCCGCCGAAGTTCCGGATCTTCTTGAGGCCCCCCAGCTCCTTGGAGTTGTCGGGGCCGAAGTAATTGAAGAACACCTGGGGCTCCAGCGCCTTCGCCAGGTGGCCGGCGACGTCGGGGTCCTGGCTCAGGTAGCGCAGGATGCCGTAGCCGGTGCCGCCGTGGGGCACGCGGCGGAGCTGGCGGTTGAGCTCGCGCGCGCTCTCGACGAGATCGGGGTTCGGCCCCATGTCGAGGAGCACCGGGTAGATGGTGTTGAACCAGCCGATGGTGCGCGTCAGGTCCATGTCGTCGTACAGCGCCTCGCGGCCGTGGCCGAGCAGCAGGATGGGCAGCGAGCGCGAGCCGATCCAGCCCTCGAAGGCCGAGAGGATCGCCGTCGCCAGCAGGGCGTCGATCTGGACGCCGTGGAAGCGCGGCACCTGCTGCAGCAGCAGGGTGCTCTCCTCGAGGTCCAGGTCCAGCCGCTCGGCCTGCGCCGTGATCCAGTCGTTGGGCCCCAGCTCATGGTCCATGGGGAAGCGCGGCGGGTTCAAGGGCGCCTGGGCCAGCCAGTAGTCCCTCTCCTGCTGCGGCATGCCGCCGGGCTTGGCGCGTTCGGCCAGCCTTTCGGCCCACTGCTTCGCCGACGTCGTCTTGCGCGGCACGGTGACGGGCTGGCCGGCCGCGAGCTGGCGGTAGGCCGTGTCGACGTCGTCGAGCAGGATCTGCCAGGAGCCCACGTCGGCGGCCATGAAGTGGGCGGTCATGAACAGGCCGTCCACCTTGCCGGGCACGAAGTCGAAAGCCGCCGTCCGCACCAGGTTGCCCTCGTCCATCCTGCAACTGATGACCAGTTGGCGCACGGCGGCGGACAGCGCCCGGCTCCCCTGCTCCTCGGAGAGGCCGGAGAGGTCGACACGCAGCAGGTTGACGGGCGCTCCCGGCGAATCGATGGTGAGCTGTGGCCCAGGCGTCATCCGCACCCGCAGGTTGTCGTGATGCAGCATGACGTGCTCGAGAGCCTTCTCCAGGATCTCGAGCTTGAGGTCGCAGTCCTTCGGCTCGAGCAGCGTACCGATCGAGTGGAAGTCCGGGTTGGCATGGCCCAGGTCGAGGAAGTGGAGCTCCGCCGGCGTGAAGAGCTTCGGCCCGGTGACGGCCCCCTGCTCGGCCAGGATCTCGGTGGTGCCGGCGACCGCCGCCAGCTCCGCGACCGTGCGGTGCTGGAAGGCCTGCTTGGTGGTGATCCCCAGCGCCGCCTTGTTGGCCTTGGTGACGACGCGGATGACCAGCAGCGAGTCGCCGCCGAGCTCGAAGAAGTCGTCGTTGATGCCCACCCGCTCGAGGCTGAGCAGCTCCTGCCAGAGCTCGCAGAAGAAGCGCTCCTTGTCGTCGCGCGGGGCCACGTACTCGCGCGCCGCGGCGGCCTTGTCCGGCGCCGGCAGGGCCCGGCGGTCCACCTTGCCGTTGGGCGTCAGCGGCAGGGCCGGGAGGAAGGTGTAGAGGGCCGGGATCATGTACTCCGGCAGCTTCTCCTTGAGGTAGGCGCGCAGGTCGGTGACGCTCGGCGACTGAGAGCCTGCGGCGGTGACCAGGTAGGCGGCCAGCTTCTTGTTGCCCGGCGTGTCCTCGCGCGCCACGACCACGACCTGGGCAATGGTCGGGTGCTGGCCGAGGGCGGCCTCGATGTCGCCCAGCTCGATGCGGAAGCCGCGGACTTTGACCTGGTGGTCGATGCGGCCCAGGAACTCGACGCGGCCGTCGGGGAGGTGGCGGGCCAGGTCGCCCGTGCGGTAGAGGCGCGCTCCCGGCTCGCCCTTGAGCGCCGCGAAGGGATGCGGAATGAACTTCTCAGCCGCCAGGTCGGGCCGGCCGCGGTAGCCGCGCGCCAGGCCCTGGCCGCCGATCAGCAGCTCGCCGGGGACGCCGACCGGCACCGGCTTCATGCGGCGCGACAGCAGGTAGATCTCGGTGTTGTCGAGCGGCCGGCCGATGGTGATGGGCCCCTCCGCCGTGACCTTGTCGAGGGTCGACCAGATGGTGGCCTCGGTGGGTCCGTAGACGTTCCACAGCGAGCCGCAGGCCCCGAGGAGCTGGCTGGCGAGGTCGCGCGGCAGCGCCTCGCCGCCACAGAGGATCTTCAGGTCGCGGCTGCCGGTCCACCCCGCGGCCAGCAGCAGCCGCCAGGTCGCCGGAGTGGCCTGCATGGCGGTGACGCCGCAGCTCGCCATGAGCGCGGCGAGCTCCTCGCCAGCCTGGGCGGTCTCGCGGGAAGCCAGCACCAGGCGGGCGCCCACGACCAGCGGCAGATACAGCTCGAGACCCGCGATGTCGAAGGAGAGGGTGGTGACGGCGAGCAGCGTGTCGGCGCTGGTCAAGCCCGGCTGCTTGCTCATCGAGCTCAGGAAATTGACCACGGCCGCGTGCGGGATCTGCACGCCCTTGGGCTTGCCGGTCGAGCCCGAGGTGTAGATCACGTAGGCCACGTTGCCCGGCGCAACACCGCTGTCGATCGGAGCGAGGGGCTCGGCGCTCTCGGCCGCGATGATCCCGGCGTCGCGATCCACCGCCACGGCGCGCGCCTCGCTCGCCGGCAAGCGCGAGAGGAGCTTCTCCTGCGTGAGCAGCACCGGGGCTTTCGAGTCCTCCAGCATGTAGGCGAGCCGCTCCTGCGGGTACTCCGGATCGAGCGGCACGTAGGCGCCTCCCGCCTTGAGCACGGCGAGCACGCCCACCACCATGTCGAGCGAGCGCTCCAGGGCGAGGCCCACCAGGGTCTCCGCGTCCACACCGAGCCGGCGCAGGTGGCGTGCCAGGCGGTTGGCCCGGGCGTCCAGCTCGCCGTAGGTCAGGCGGCTGCCCTCGAATTCGACCGCCGTGGCCCCGGGCGCCTGCCGTACCCGCTGCTCGATCCAGCCATGGAGCGTGGCGGCGGGCACCTCGGCCGCCGTGGCGTTCCAGTCGCAGAGCACCTGCCGCCGCTCGTCCTCGGAGAGGAGCGGCAGCTCCGAGAGGCGCGTCTCCGGTCTCGCGACCGCGGTCTCCAGCACCCGCCGGTAGTGGGCGATGAGGCGCCTCAGGGTCGAGGCCTCGAAGAGGTCGGTGTTGTATTCGATGAAGCCGTCGACGCCGGCCGGCGTCTCCGTGAGGTAGAGGGTCATCTCCATCTTGGAGGTGCGGCTGTCGATCGCCACGGGCTGGAGCTTGAGCCCTGGGAGGTCCATGGCCTCGCCCGGCGCGTTGAGCAGGATCAGCATCACCTGGAACAGCGGCGTCCGTGCCATGTCGCGGGGCGGATTGATCTCTTCGACCAGCTTCTCGAAGGGGAGGTCCTGATGGGCGTAGGCGTCGAGCGACACCTCCCGCTCGCGGCCCAGCAGCTCGCGGAACGTGGGGTCTCCCGACAGGTCGGTGCGCAGCGCGAGGCTGTTGGCGAAGAAGCCGATCATCGCCTCGGCCTCCGGCCGGGTGCGGTTGGCGATGAGCGTGCCGACGGCGACGTCCTCCTGCGTGCTCCAGTGATGGAGGAGGGCCTTGAGGGCCGCCATCAGCACGATGAAGAGCGTCGAGCTCTCGCGCTGGGCGAAGCTCTTGAGGTCCTGAGACAGGCGATCGCCGATTCCCAGGGGCAGGGCGGTGCCGTTGTGGGTGCGCACGGCCGGGCGCGGCCGGTCGGTCGGCAGCTCCAGCGGCGGCACCGAGCCCAGTTGCCGGCGCCAGTAGGCGAGCTGGCGCTCGAGGACCTCGCCCGACAGCCATTGCCGCTGCCAGACGGCGAAGTCGAGGTACTGCACGACGAGCTCGGGCAGGGGCGAGGGGAGGCCGGCCGCGAAAGCGTCGTAGACGGCCGCGAGCTCGCGCGCGAAGATGCCCATCGACCAGCCGTCGTAGGCGATGTGGTGGACGTTCAGGTAGAGCAGGTGCTCGCGCTCGCCGGTGCGGAAGAGCCGGGCCCGCATCAGGGGTCCGAGCGTCAGGTCGAACGGCTCCCGGGCGTCGGCCGCGGCCAGCCGCAGGGCCTCGTTCCAGGCGTCCGCCGGATCGGCGACGCGCGGGCGCGCGTCCATGTAGGGGACCTCCATGTCCACCACCTGGGCGATGACCTGGGCCGGCTCCCCCTCGACCGAGCGGAACGTGGTGCGCAGCGTCTCGTGGCGGCGCACGATCTCGCGCAGGGCGCGCTGCATCACCTCCGGCTCCAGCTCGCCTTGGATGCGATAGGCCTGCGGGATGTTGTACTCCGGGCTCTCCGGCTCGAACTGGTTCAAGAACCACAGCCGCTTCTGGGCGAACGACAGCGGATGGGTCTCGGCGGCGCGGCTCTGGCGCGGGATGAGCGCCGCGCCGGGCAGGGGCTCCTTCTCCCGCTGCTTCTGCAACTGTTGGAAGAGCAGGGCCCGCTTTTCGAGCGGCAGCTCGGCGATGCGCTTGGCAATCTCGGTTTCTGTCATCTCAATCTCTCTCAGTCTCTGGCGTTCGGGCTCAGGCCGGCTCGCCTTCCAGCTCGGCGAGCAGCTTGGCCAGCAGATCGGCGTCAGCCTGCTCCAGGCTTTTCTGGACGATGGCTTCGGCCAGGCCGGCCACCGTCGGGCTGTCGAACAGGACGCGCAGCGCCAGCTCGACGCCGAAGGTCCCCTGGACGCGGGAGAGCACCTGGGTCGCCATCAGCGAGTGCCCTCCCAGCTCGAAGAAGTTGTCGCGCGCTCCCACCCGGTCGATCCTCAGGACCTCGGCCCAGATGGCCGCCAGCCGCTCCTCGACCTCGCCTGCCGGGGCCACGTACTCGCGCCCGACGTCGGGCCGGCCGCCCTCGGGCGCAGGCAGGGCCTTGCGGTCCACCTTGCCGTTGGGGGTGAGCGGCAGCGCCGGGAGCGACACGAAGAGCGCGGGGATCATATAGTCGGGCAGCTCTTCGCGCAGCGCCGCCCGCAGATTGCCCACGCTCGCGGCCCGCCCCTCGGCCGGCACGTAGTAGGCCGTGAGCTGCGGATTGCCGGGCGTGTCCTCGCGCACGGCGGCGACGGCCTGCGCCACGGCCGGATGCCGTGAGAGCGCGGCCTCGATCTCCCCCAGCTCGATGCGGAATCCCCTCACCTTGACCTGGAAGTCGGTGCGGCCGAGGTAGGCGATGCGGCCGTCCGGAAGCTGGCGGGCAAGGTCGCCGGTGCGGTAGAGGCGTGCGCCGGGCGAGGCGCTGAAGGGATCGGGGACGAACCGCCCGGCCGTCAGCTCGGGCCGGCCGAGATAGCCGCGGGCCACTCCCGCGCCACCGATGTAGAGCTCGCCCGCGACCCCCACCGGCACCGGCTGTAAGCGCCGGTCGAGCAGGTAGACCGTGGTGTTGGCCAGCGGGCGGCCGATGGACACCGAGCCGCCGGCACCCACCCCCGCAAGTACCGTGAGCACCGGCTCGACCGTGGACCAGATGGTGGTCTCGGTCGGCCCGTAGACGTTCCACAGCGAGCCCACCCGCGGCAGCAGCTCCGCCGCCAGGTCGAGCGGCAGCGCCTCGCCACCGCAGAGGACCTCGAGGCCCGGCGTGCCAGTCCAGCCGGCGGCGAGCAGCAGGCGCCAGGTGGCGGGGGTCGCCTGCATCACGGTGGCGCCCGAGGCGGCGAGCAGGGCGGCCAGGCGGGCGCCGTCCGCGGCCGTGTCACGGCTGGCCAGCACGATGCGGCCCCCCACGGCGAGCGGCAGGTAGAGCTCCAGTCCGGCGATGTCGAAGGAAATGGTGGTGACCGCGAGCAGCGCGTCGTCCGCCCCGAGCCCAGGGCACCGCGCCATGGAGGTCAGGAAGTTGACCACCCCCGCGTGGCGCACCTCGACCCCCTTGGGCCGGCCCGTGGAGCCCGAGGTGTAGATGACGTAGGCCAGGTCCTCTGGCCCGGAGGCCAGGTCCTCGGGACCGGCGAGCGGCTCCAGATTCTCAACGCCGTCACCGTCACCGCCTCCGGGCTCGACCTCGATCACCGCCAGTCCCTCTCCGGGCAGGCCGTAGCGCAGCTCGGGCTGGGTCAAGAGCACGCGGGCGCCGCTGTCCTCCAGCACGAAGGCGAGGCGGTCCGGCGGATAGGTGGGATCGAGCGGCACGTAGGCGCCGCCCGCCTTGAGCACGGCCAGGAGAGCGACCACCATCTCCGGCGAGCGCTCGAGGCAGAGCCCCACCAGCGCCCCCGGACCGACCCCCTCGGCCCGCAGGCGACGGGCCAGCCGGTTGGCCCGCGCGTTAAGCTCGCCGTAGGTCAGGCTCTCGCCCTCCCCCTCGAATATCAGGGCGACCGCGCCGGGCGAGCGCTCCACCTGCGCCTCGAAGAGCTGGTGCACGCAGCGGTCTGGATAGGGCGCCGCCGTCTCGTTCCAGGTCTCGACGATCTGCCGCCGCTCCTCGGCGCCGAGGATGGGCAGCGCCGCGACCGCCGTGTCCGGAGCGGCCAGCACAGCCTCCAGCAGGTTGGCGAAGTGACCGATCATGCGCTCGATGGTGGCGGCGTCGAAGAGGTCGGTGTTGTATTCCATCAGGCCCACGAGGCCGTCGCCCGCCTCGGAGAGCGACACCAGGAGGTCGCCGCGGGTCGTGCGGTTGTCGATCGACGGCACGCTGACCGTCAATCCCGGCAGCCCCTGCCCTCCGGACGTCGCCTGGTGGAGCACGAAGAAGACCTGGAAGATGGGGTTGTGGGAGAGGTGGCGCTCGGGCCGCAGCTCCTCGACGAGCTGCTCGAACGGCAGGTCCTGATGGGCGTAGGCGCCCAGCGCGGCCTCGCGCACCCGCGCCAGGAGCTGCCGGAAGGCCGGCTCCCCGCGCAGGTCGGTGCGCAGCACCAGGAGGTTGGCCAGGAAGCCGACCACCCCTTCGAGCTCGGCGCGGTTGCGGCTGGCGATCGGCCAGCCCACGAGCACGTCCTCCTGCCCCGAGTAGCGGCCGAGCAGGGTGTTGACCACGCCCTGGAGGGTCATGAACAGCGTGCACCGTTCGCGGCGGCCGAGCGCCGCCAAGTCTTTCACCAGCGGCGCGGGCAGGCGGAAGTTGCGGCGGGCGCCGTGCGACGTCTGCACCGCCGGCCGCGGCCGGTCGGTCGGCAGCTCGATGACCACGGGAGCCCCGGCGAGCTGCGTGCGCCAATACGCCACCTGCCGGGCCAGCGTCTCCCCCTGGAGCCAGTCGCGTTGCCAGGCGGCGAAGTCGGCGTATTGCAGCGGCAGGGGTGGCAACCCCCGCAATGGCGAGCCCGCGCCGCGCGCGCCGGCGCCGTAGAGGGTCACCAGCTCGCGCAGCAGGATGGAGATCGACACGCCGTCGCAGACGATGTGATGGATGGCGAAGTACAGCAGCAGGTCCTCGTCGCCCAGCCGGAAGAGGTAGGGGCGCAGCAGCGGTCCGCGGCCGAGGTCGAAGGGCAGCACGGACTCCGCGATCAGGCGCGCGAACGCCTCCGCCTCCCCCACGGCCGCCGGCAGCCCCCGCAGGTCCACCACCGGCGGCGGCACGGCAACCGCCGGCGCGGGAGCGACGACCTGCACCGGCTGTCCATCCCTGGACGCGGCAAAGGTGGTGCGCAGCGCCTCGTGCCGCCGCACCAGCTCGCCGAGGGCAAGCCCGAGAGCGCCGAGGTCCATCGCCCCCTGGAAACGGACGGCGACCGGGATGTTGTAGGCCGGGTCGCCGGGCAGCAACTGGTCGAGGAACCAGAGCCGTTGCTGCGAGAAAGAGCAGGCGAGAGGCAGGTCGCGCGGCACCGGCACCAGCGGCGGGGCCGCCAGGCCGGCCGCTTCGCGGCGGGCGGCTTCGACGGCGGCGGCGAGCCCGGCCACCGTCGGCTCCTCGAAGAGCGTGCGCAGCGGCACCTCGACGCCCAGGGCCTCGCGCATGCGGGAGATGACCTGGATGGCGAGCAGCGAGTGGCCGCCGAGCTCGAAGAAGCTGTCGTGCGCCCCCACCTGATCGCGATGGAGCAGCTCGGCCCAGATCGCGGCCACCAGTTCCTCGATGGGCGAGCGGGGAGCGTCAGCCGCGTTGGCCGCGCCGGCCATGGCCGTCTCCATCTCCGGCGCCAGGCGGGCGAGCGCCCGCCGGTCGACCTTGCCGTTGACGTTGAGCGGCAGCGACGCGAGCACGGCGAAGGCGGCTGGCACCATGAAGTCCGGCAGCGAGTCCTTGAGGAAGGCGCGCAGCTCCTCGGCCGCGAGCGCACGGCCGGGCACGGGCGCCGCGTAGGCCACCAGCCGGCGGTTGCCGGTGCCGTCGTCCATGGCTTGCACCACGCACGTCTCCACCGCCGGGTGGCGCGCCAGCGCGGCCTCGATCTCCCCCGGCTCGATGCGGAAGCCGCGGACCTTCACCTGGAAGTCGGACCGTCCCAGGCACTCGACGGTGCCGTCCGGCAGGTAGCGCCCGCGGTCCCCCTGGCGGTAGAGGCGCTGGCCGGGGCCATAGCCCAGCCCGGCGGCGAACGGGTCGGGCACGAAGCTGGCCGCGGTGCGGTCGGGCCAGCCGAGGTAGCCGCGCGAGACGTTGGGGCCGCCGATGTAGACGTCGCCGGGGACCCCGATGGGGACCGGCTCCAGGGCGGCGTCCAGCACGTAGACGCGGCAGTTGCGGATCGGCTTGCCCACCGGCACCCGCGGCGCGGTGTGGAGACGCCCGGCGTCGTCCGCCCCGGGCTCCCAGGTCAAGGCCGTGACGGTGGCCTCGGTGGAGCGCGTAGCCGTTGATCCAGCGCGACTCCCGGCGCCACCTCCAGCCATTCGGCGACGCGCTCCGGCAGGGCCTGCTCGGTGCCGACGACGACCAGGCGCAGCGGCGCCGGCGGCCGCTCACCCGAGCGCACCAGCTCGCTCACCCATTCGTGCCAGTAGGCGGTGGGGAGGTTGGCGACGGTGACGCCGTGGCGCACGATCAGCGCGTGCAGCTCGGGGATCGTGGGGAAGAGCCCCGGCGGACGGGGCACCACCGCGCCGCCGGCGAGCCAGGTGGGGAAGATCTCCTCCGAGGTGATGTCGAAGCTGATCGAGGTGAACTGGAGGGCGCGGTCGGCAGGCCCCAGCCCGTAGCGCTCGGCGCAGGCGGCGGCATGGTTGGCGAGCGACCGGTGGGGGACGCCCACGCCCTTGGGGCGGCCGGTCGAGCCCGAGGTGTAGACGACGTAGGCCAGGGCCTCGGGGTGGATCTCCCAGCCCGGAGCGGACGGCTCCTCAGAGGCGGCGAAGCCGGGATCGTCCAGGCAGACGATCCGGGCACTACCGGCGGGGAGGTTGGCGGCGAGGTCGCGGGTGGTGAGGAGCACCGGCATGGCCGTGTCCTCGATCACCACGGCCAGACGCTCCTGCGGGTAGGTGGGATCGAGCGGCACCCAGGCGCCGCCCGCCTTGAGGACGCCCAGGAGCGCCATGGGCATGGCGAGCGAGCGCTCCAGGCAGACCCCGACGCGGCTGTCCGGCCCCACGCCCAGCCGGCGCAGCGCCCGCGCCAGCCGGTTGGCGCCGGCCTCCAGCTCCCCATAGGTGAGAGCGCCATCCCCGAACAAGACCGCAGGCGCATCGGGGGTGAGGCGCGCCTGCTCGGAGATCCGCTCGGGAACGAGACCGGGCGCGCCGGAAAAGCGGGGATTCCAGTCGATGAGCGCCCGCTGCCGCTGCTCGGGGGTGAGGAGCGCCAGCTCGCCCACCGGCCGGTCGGCTCCCCCTGCGACGATGCCGCCGAGGAGCTCAAGGAAGCACTCCACCATGCGGGCCACGGTCGCGGCCTCGAACAGGTCGGTGTTGTACTCGAAGTAGCCGCTGAAGGCACCGCCGCTCTCCACCACCTCCAGAGTCAGGTCCAGCTTGGCGAGACCCCGTTCCAACGGCAGGTGGCCGAGCCGCACGCCAGGCAGCTCGACCGCGCCGCCGCCCGGCACGTTCTGGAGGACGAACAGGACCTGGTAGAGGGGGTTGTGGGAGAGGTGGCGCTCGGGTTGCAGCTCCTCGACCAGGCGCTCGAAGGGGAGCTCCTGATGGGCCTGGGCGTCCAGGGCGTCGCGGCGCACCCAGGCGAGCAGCTCGCGGAAGCTGACGTCGCGGCTCACTCGCGCGCGCAGCAGCACGATCTCGGTGAAGAAGCCGATCACCCCTTCGAGCTCGGTGCGGTTGCGGCCGGCGACGTTGGTGGCCACCAGGAAGGCGTCCTGTCCCGCCATGCGGTAGAGGAAGGTCTCGAAGGCGGCGAGCAGGACCATGAACGGTGTCGCGCCCGCGTCGCGGGCCAGAGTGCGCAACCCCTCCGACAGCTCCGGCGTCACGACGAAGGTCTCGAGGGCGCCACGGAAGGAGCCGGCGGCGGACCGCGGGTGATCGCCGGGCAGCTCCAGGTAGTCGGGGAAGCCTGCCAGCCGCTCGCGCCACCAGGCGAGCTCTCCCGCCAGGCGTTCGCCGGTGAGCCGCTCGCGCTGCCAGGCCGCGAAGTCCGGGTACTGGAAAGCCGGCTCGGGCAACGGCGAGGCGAGCCCCGCGGCAAAGGCCCGGTAGAGGACGGTCAGCTCGTGGAACAGCAGGCCCATGGACCAGCCGTCGGAGACCATGTGATGCATGGCGAGGAAGAGGACGTGCTCGGCCGCCGCCAGCCGCACGAGACGGGCGCGGAAGAGGGGCCCCTCTGCCAGGTCGAAGCCGCGGCGCGACTCCGCCTCGGCCAGCTCGCGAGCACGCCTTCGCCCCTCCACCGGCGGCAGCGAGCCCAGGTCCTCCACCGGCAGGGGGAAGTCCGTGGCGAGGGCGACCTTCTGTTGCGGCTCGCCGTCCACCTCCGGGAAGAAGGTGCGCAGCGCCTCGTGGCGGCGCACCACCTCGGCGAGGGCGCGGCGCAGGGCCTCGGCGTCCAGCGGACCGCTCCAGGTGACGGCGCGGAAGATGTTGTTGGCGTGGTTCCCGGGATCGAGCCGGTCGAGGAACCAGAGGCGTTGCTGGGCAAAGCTGAGGGGAAAGGCGCGCGCGGCGCGCTCCTTCTGGCGCGCCAGGCGGGCCAGCAGCGCGAGCTTCTCATCGCGCGAGAGGGTGGAACGGTCCGGCATGGTCTCGCTCATCTCTGCTCTTCGGCGGCAAGCTGGAGCACGGAGTCGCTCCGGGCCGCGGCCTCTTCCAGGAACGGCGTGAAATCGGTGGCGATGACGCGCGTGCCGCGCACGCGATCGCGCTGCGAAGGCTCGAGGTCGCGCACCACGGCCATGCGCTGCAGCCAGCGGTCGCGGCCGTCGTAGTAGGCGGTGAAATCGGAGCGGGCGTGGACGCAGCGCCGGTTGTCGAGGACCAGCAGGCTCCCGGGTTCGATGACGACGTCACGCTTGACCTGATTGACCAGCTCGCGCACCACCTGCAGGGCGCGTTGCGCCTCCGGCGTCTGGCCCACCATCAGGTCGAGGTCGTAGCGCAGGAACGGATCCAGCCGGTCGCCGTAGAGGATGGAGACCAGAGGACCGGCCCCCTTGAGCTCCTCGACGTTGCCGAAGGAGTAGTCCACACCGGTGCGGAACAGGTCGCAGAACAGGGTGTCGCGATCGCCCGGCGGCAGCAGATGGAAGAAGCGGCGGACGCTCGAAAAGATGGTCCGCGCCTGCTTGTCGGGATCCTGCCGCAGGCCATAGAGGAGCAGGTACTCCGGCATGTAGGGGTGGAAGGCGATCTCGGTGTGGAAGTCGAGCAGGATGGACGAGCTCTCGCTCGACAGCTTGTCGGCGTTCTGCGGCGTGGGGTAGACGTCCTGGAAGATGTTGCCCTGCTTCTCCTGCAGATAGGCGACGGGCTCGCCCAGCGCCGAGGCCACGCAGCACATCCACAGCTCGCTGGCGCAGGTGGCCTTGCGCGGCCGCTGCGGCCGCTCTCCCTGACGATTGGGACGGTTGGGCGTGGGCGGCAGCTCCGGATCGCACGGCAGGTTGCGCAGCAGCAGCGCGCCGTCCGCGTTGCCCCCCTTGGCGAACTCGATCAGGGAGCGGCGCAGGCGCCGCGGCATCTCGTGGAAGAGCAGCCGCGCCTCGGCGAAGAAGGATTCGAAGTCGTCGCGCGGGTCGAGGGTCACCGGCGCCAGGAGCTCCCGCAGGCGCTCATGCTCCTCCGCCGTGAGGTCGAGGATGGTGCCCGCCGCCGGACCCGGCTCGGCGTGGCGGGCGATCAGCTCGTGGGCGGTCTCCGTTGCCGAGGTGAGAGGCAGCACGGCGCCGGCGGGCACGGCGACGCGGCTGCGCGCCAGCCACCCCAGGATCTGCACCAGCAGCCGGGCGTTGTCGTTGTAGGAGACGAAGGGCTCGGCGAAGAGGTCCGAGTCCCCCGACACCACGACACGCCCGCGGCCCACCTCGGCGGCGGCGATCAGGGCTGCGCCGCCGCTGCCGCGCACCACCGCCGTGGCGCGCTCGTCGAGCAGGGCGACGGTGCAGCCGGAGCAGTAGGAGACGGTCGACACCCCGCGGGCGATGGGGTGCTCGGCGATGTTCTTCGCCTCGAAGACGTGGAGCTGGCGCCCGGCGTGGACGGCGATCCCCGGCACCTCGGCCAGGTCGTCGTTGAAGCGCAGCCCGAGCTGCCGCAGCAGGTCGTTGACGTTCCAGCCCCAACGCGCGTTCTCGAACTCGCCGAGCACCAGGAGCCCCATGCCCTCCGCCACCGCGGTGGCGATGGCGGCGATCTCGTCCGGCGAGAAAGTGGCCTCCCCGCCCACGCCGGCGTGGGGGTGCTTGCTGGCGCAGCAGTGGTTGACGATCAGGACGTCGGTGCCGCGCAGCCGCTCGGGGAGGATGGGCCCGGCCGTCAGGCGCTGGCATTCGCCGCCCAGCGTCGACCGGATCAGCTCTGCGACGTGGGCGTACGAGTAATAACGGGGCGCCTCGTTGCTGCGCCGGCTCATGGCCAGAGCCAGCAAGGGATCGGCGGTCCAGGTCTGGTTGTGGCTCTCGTCGTAGAGGACCTTCATCAGCTTCTCCCTTCGATGAATTCTTCGAGCAGGGCGTCCAGATCGGCATCCGACAGCTCCGCGGCCTGCGCGATGAGCGCCTCCTCCCCGGTGATCGCGGCCGGCGCACCGGCCAGGCGCTCGGCAGGCCTGGCGGCGGCAGCCGCGACGGCCATCCCTTCCACCGTCGGCGTCTCGAAGACGACCAGGAGCGAGAGGTCGACCCCCAGCGCGTCGCGCACCCGCGACAGGATGCGCGCCGCCGCCAGGGAGTGGCCGCCGAGGAGGAAGAAGTCGTCCCGTGCGCCCACGCGCTCGACCCTGAGCACCTCGCTCCAGATCGCCGCGATGGTCTCCTCGGCGATCGAGCGGGGGGCCACGAAGGTCGACTCCGGTTCGCTCCGCGCCGCCTCGGGCGCCGGCAGGGCCTTGCGGTTCACCTTGCCGTGAGGGGTCAGGGGCAGCGTGTCCAGGACCACGAAGGCGGACGGGATCATGTGCTCCGGCAGGCTCGCCTTGAGGAGCTGGCGCAGGTCCTGAGCCGCGGGCGCCGCCTCGGGAGGAGCCACCACGTAGGCCACCAGCCGCGTCTCCCCGCCGGCATCCGCGCGCGCCAGCACCACGGCCTCGCGCACCGCCGGATGGCGGGCGAGGGCGGCTTCGATCTCGCCCAGCTCGATGCGGAAGCCGCGGACCTTCACCTGGTGGTCGCGGCGGCCCAGATACTCGAGGTCGCCGCCGGGGCGCACCCGCGCCAGGTCGCCCGAGCGGTAGAGCCGCGCTCCCGGCTCGCCCGCAAAGGGGTCGGGGATGAACCGCTCGGCCGTGAGGTCGGGCCGGTTCAGGTAGCCGCTGCTCAAGCCCGCGCCGCCGACGAGGATCTCGCCCGGCACGCCGGCCGGCACGAGATTGAGATCGCCGTCGAGGAGGTGGACCGAGAGGTCGGGGATGGGGCGCCCGATCCGGCTGCCCAGCCCCGGAGCCTCGGCGTCCTCCCGCGTCACCGGGCGGTAGGTGACGTGGACCGTGGTCTCGGTGATGCCGTACATGTTGACGAGGCGCGGCCGTTCGTCGCCATTCCGCCCATACCGCTCGAACCAGGGGAGGAGGCCGCCGAGCTCCAGGGCCTCGCCGCCGAAGACCACCCAGCGCAGCGCCAGCTCCTCAACCGTCTCGCCAGTCGTCTCGCCTCGTTGGCGCACCGCCGCCTCCGCGGCGATGAGCTGGCGGAAGGCGGAGGGGGTCTGGTTGAGCACCGTCACCCGCTCGCGGGCGAGCGCTCGGTAGAAGGCTTCCGGCGACCGGCTCGTGAGGTAGGGCACCACCACGAGGCGGCCGCCGTAGAGGAGGGCCCCCCAGATCTCCCACACCGAGAAGTCGAAGGCGAAGGAGTGGAACAGCGTCCAGATGTCGTCTGCGCCGAAGCCGAACCAGGCGTCGGTCGCCGAGAAGAGCCGGGCGACGTGGCGATGGCGGATGGGCACGCCCTTGGGCTGGCCGGTCGAGCCCGAGGTGTAGATGACGTAGGCGAGGTTGTCGGCCCCGGCACCGCCCTGTAGATCCGCATCGCTCTCCATCTCCAAGCCGGGATCGTCGAGGCAGAGGACGTGGGCACGGCCCTCCGGCAACGAAGCAGTGAGGCTCGACTGGGTCACCAGCACGGGAGAAGCAATCCCCGCCTGGGAGTCGGTGAGGATCCAGTCGATCCGCTCGGCCGGGTAGCCGGGGTCGACGGGGACGTACCCGCCGCCGGCCTTGAGAATGCCGAGGATGCCGACCACGAGGTCGAGCGAGCGCTCGACGCAGAGGGGAACCGGCACTTCCGGCCCCACTCCCAAGGCCCGCAGGCGGTGGGCCAGCCGGTTGGCCCGGCGGTCGAGCTCGCCGTACGTGAGGCTCTGCTCCCCCATCCCCCCAATCGTCACGGCCACGGCCGCGGGCCGGCGCTCGGCCTGCGCCTCGAACAGGCGGTGGAGCGCGTCCTCGGCGGGACAGGACGCTGCCACCCCCCAGTCCGCGAGCAGCTCCTGCCGCTCGGGGACGGTCAGCAACGGGAGCTCGGCGAGCGGGCGCCTGGGGTCCTCGACGACTCCGGCCAGGAGCGTCTCGTAGTGCTCGACCAGCCGCAGGATGGTCGAGCGGTCGAAGAGGTCGGTGTTGTACTCCCACTGGAGAAGCAACCGCAGATCGCTCTCGTCCCCTGCGAGGCCCACCCGCTGCTCCCCGCGCGGGACCACGATGACGTTCATGTCCATCTTGGCCGAGCGGTTGCCGGCGATCATGTGACGCGCCTTGAGGTTGCCGAACTCGAGATCCGGCACGGCCGCGTCGTGGAAGTTGTACATGATCTGGAAGAGCGGGTTGCGGCCGAGCTGGCGTTCCGGCCGCAGCTCCTGGACGAGCCGCTCGAAGGGCATGTCCTGGTGGGCATAGACCTCCAGCGACAGCTCCCGCACCCGGCCGAGGAGCTCCCGGAAGCCGGGGTTCCCGCCGAGGTCGCAGCGCAGCAGGAGGCTGTTGACCACCATGCCGATCATGCCCTCGATCTCGTGCGCCCGGCGGTTGGCGTTGCTGGTGCCGATCACCGCGTCGAGCTCGCCGGTGTAGCGCTGGAGCAGGGCGAGGAAGCCGGCGAGCATCGTCATGTAGAGAGTGAAGCCTTCGCGGCGGCTGAGCTTGCGCAACCCGGTATAGAGATCCGGCGCCAATCTGAAGAACTCGACGCTCCCCGCGAAAGAGCCCCGCGCCGGACGCGGCCGGTCGGTCGCGATCTCGAGGCCGCGCGGCGCCCCCGCGAGCTTGCGGGTCCAGAAATCCAGCAGGCGGTCCATCACCGGTCCCGCCATCCACTCGCGCTGCCACACCGCGAAGTCGGCGTACTGCACGGGCGGCTCGGGCAGGGGGGAGGCTTCACCGCGCAGGAACGCCGGATAGATCGCCTTGATCTCCTGCAGCATGATGGCGAAGGACCAGCCGTCGTGAACGAAGTGATGCTCGACCTGGTTGAGATCCCAGAGATCCTCCCGCAGGCGCAGCAGCCGCCAACGGATCAGGGGTGCCCGGGAGAGGTCGAACGGAATCTGGGTCATGTCGAAGAAGAGCTGTTGGGAGACCTCGGGCAGCTCCTCGTCCGGCACCTGGCGCAGGTCGACGATCGGCAGGTCCACCGGGCCGGCCGGATGGATGACCTGGACCGGCTGGGCGCCCACCTCGGGGAAGCTGGTGCGCAGCACCTCGTGCCGGCGGACGATCTCGTTGAGCGTGCGGTGGAGGACCGCGACGTCGAGCGGTCCCACGAACCGGATCGTGACCTGGAAGTTGTAGGCGAGGTTGCCGCCCACCGAAAGCTTGTCGAGGAACCAGACCCGCTCCTGCGGAAAGGAGAGTGGGATCGGGCGGTCGCGCGGCGCGCGCCGGATGGGCGGCAGCGCAGGCACGTCCTGGGCCTGGCCGCGCTCGATCGCCGCAGCCATTTCGGCCACGGTCGGGTGCTTGAAGATCTCCACCATGGACAGCTCGGCGTCGAAGGCCTGACGCACCCGCGAGGCGAGCCTGGCGACCAGCAGGGAATGCCCGCCGAGCTGAAAGAAGTCGTCGTGGATGCCCACCCGCTCGATGCCCAGCAGGTCGCTCCAGATGCCGCAGAGCACCTCTTCCACCGGGTTGCGCGGCGTCGCGAGCTCGACGTCGAGGGCCGGCCTTCCCTCCTCGGCCGGCAACTGGGCCACGGCGCGACGGTCCACCTTGCCGCTCGGGGTCAGGGGCAGCTCCGGCAGGAACGCGAAGCCAGCCGGCACCATGTGATCGGGGAGCCGCTCTTTGAGCTCCGCGCGGAGCTGGACGGTCCCGGGAGCGCCCCCCTCCCGCGGGATGACGTAGGCGAACAACTGCTTGCCGCCGCCCTGCGCCTCGCGGGCCACCACCACCGCCTCGCGAACCGCGGGGAGGGCGCGCAGCGCGGCTTCGATCTCGCCCAGCTCGATGCGAAAACCCCGGACCTTCACCTGGTGGTCGACGCGGCCGCGAAACTCCAGCTCCCCGGTGGACAGCCGGCGCGCCAGGTCGCCCGTGCGGTACAGGCGTTCGCCCGCAGAGCCCGCGAAAGGATCGGGCACGAAACGCTCGGCGGTGAGGTCGGGCCGGCCCAGGTAGCCGCGGGCGAGACCGGCGCCGCCGATGACCAGCTCGCCCTCGAGACCTGCCGGCAGCAGCTCCAGGCCGCGCGACACGACGTGGACGCGAGCGCCCGGCACCGGCCGGCCGATCGGCACCTCAGCCGGAAAGTCGCGCGGGCCGTTGAGACCGCGCCGCGTGGCGACGATGGTCGCCTCCGTCGGACCATAGGTGTTCACCAGACGGATGCGGTCGCCCACGCGCAGGCGCCAGGCGTCGAGGCGATCACGCTGGACCTGCTCCCCTCCCAGGATGACGAGGCGCAGGGAGGCGGGCATCTCCAGCCCCAGCTCCATCTCCGCCACCAGCTCGTGCCAGTAGGCCGTGGGCAGGTCGAGCACGGTGACACCGCGGTTTCCCACCTCGCGGGCGAAGCGCTGCAGGGAGCCGACCATCTCGTCGTCGCGCAGCACCAGGGTGGCACCGCGCGTCAGACAGGGGTAGATCTCCTCGGCGCTGGTGTCGAAGCTCATCGAGGCGAACTGCAGCACGCGGTCCCCGGCGCCGATGCCGGCGTCCTCACCGACGCTCGCGACGTAGCTCACCAGCGCGGCATGGGAAACGAGCACCCCTTTGGGACGGCCGGTCGAGCCCGAGGTGTAGATGACGTAGGCGCCGTTACCGGGCAACGGCTCTGGCGTCGTCAGCTCGGGCTCGTCGCCTTCGCCGTCACCGGCAAGGTCCGTCAGGCTCTCCGGGGTGAGCAGCACGCGGGCTCCGGAGTCCTCCAGCATGAAGGCCCGACGCTCCTGGGGATAGGCCGGGTCGAGCGGCAGGTAGGCGCCACCCGCCTTCAGCACGCCCAGCATCCCCACCACCATCTCGGGCGAGCGCTCGACGCAGAGCCCGACGATCGATTCGGGCCCCACGCCCTGCCGGCGCAGCCGGCGAGCCAGGCTCTCGGCGCGCGCGTTCAGCTCCCGGTAGGTGAGGGTCCTGCCGCCCGCCTCGACGGCCGGAGCTTCCGGCGTGCGCGCCGCCTGCTCCTCGAACAGGGTATGGATGCAACGTCCGGCCGATGTCCCTGCGGGTGCCACAGGACCCGCGGCAACGGCCAGCAGCTCGCGTCGCTCTGCGTCCGTGAGCAGCGGCAGCTCCGCCATTGGGGTGTCGACGTTGGTTGCGAAGGCTGCCAGGAGGGTCCGCAGGTGAGCGAGGAGCCGGCCGGCCGCGCCCGCGTCCAGGCGGCTCACGTGGTAGTCGAGGCGCAGGTCGAGACCGCCACCCCGCGGGGCCACGTAGAGAGTGACCGGGTAGTGAGTGGCCCCCCGGGTCTGGGCGTCGAGAACGCCGAACCCGGGCATGGCGGTCACCTCCAGCGGGTTCAGGGGGAGGTTCTGGAAGACCAGGAGGCTTTCGATCTGGCGAGAGCCCCGGGGCAGCTCGCTCCAGGCCTGAATGGTCTCCAGCGGGCAATACTCGAAGTCGCGCTGCTTGGCCTGGCGGCGCTGGAGGTCCGCCAGCGCCGTGCCCACGGTCTCCTCCCCGGGATGACCGACCCTCACCCGCACCGGCAGCACGTTGATGAAGAAGCCCACCACCGACTCGATGCCCTCCACCTCGGCGGGCCGGCCGGAGACGACGCTGCCGAAGATCACGTCGTCGCGGCCGGTGGCGCGCGCCAGGAGAGCCCCCCAGGCGCCCTGGAACAGAGTGTTGAGGGTGAGCTGCTGGCGGCGGGCCAGGGCGGACAGGGCCTCGGTTTCGGCGGCAGGGATCCAGCTCAGCTCGTGGCCGGAGGTCCCGCTCTCGGCGCTGAGGCCGGTGCCGTCGTACGGCAGCGGGGTGGGCTCGTCGAAGCCGGCCAGAGCGCCACGCCAGAAGGCCTCGGCACGGCCCAGGTCCTGGCGCTGCAGCCAGGAGATGTAGTCGCGGTAGCGGCGCGGCGGCTCCAGAGCCGGCTCCCGGCCGTCGCGCAATGCGGCGTAGATGGTCACCGCCTCGCCGAAGACGCGGGGCAGGGACCAGCCGTCGACGATGAGGTGGTGGAAGCTCCACACCATCTTCCAGGTCTCTTCCTCCCAGCGGATCAGAGCCAGACGCATCAGGGGCGGCGTGCCCAGGTCGAACCCGCGGGCGCGGTCCTGGCGCCGGAACTCCTCCAGCCGTGCCTCGCGCTCAGGAGCGGGCAGGCCGCGCCAGTCGAGCTCCTGCCAGGGGAGCTCGACCTCCCGGCGCACGATCTGGAGCGGCTCGCGCTGCCGCTCCCAAACGAAGAGCGTGCGCAGGGCCGGATGCCGGTCCAGCACCCACTGCCAGGCCCGGCGCCAGAGCACGACGTCGAGCTCCCCGCCGAGCGTCATCGTGCTCTGGTCGAAGTAGACCTCCGTCCCGGCGCCAGCGAGCAGGACGACCGTGAGCATCCCTTGCTGGCCGGGGGAGAGAGGGTAGATGTCTTCGATCTTGCTCATCGACAATATCACTCCATCGACTGTCCGAGTTCGGCGAGCAGATCATCGAGCTCCGCCTGATCGAGACGTGAAACGGGGAAATCGGACGGGGTGAAGCCTCCGGCGCCCGAGGACTGACAATGCCGGATCAGCGCGCTCAACTGCTCGCGGAAGCGGTCGGCGATCCTGGCGAGATCTTCCTGCTGGTAGATCCCCGCTGACGTCCAGTCGGCCCGCAGCCGGCCGCCTTCCAGACAGCAGTCGACGCACAGGGGTCCAGCGCCGGCGGCCGGCGGAGCGGAGACGCGCTCCGCTTGCCAGGAGCCGAGCGGTGGCGTGAAGCGCAGGGTCACGTCCGGCTGACCCGGCTCACCCGGCTCATCGGTGATGGGGGCACCCAGGCGCAACGTCCGGCGGAGGCACTCCTTCGCCTCCCTCAAGGCATCGCCCGGGGCGGTGCGCTTCTCGATCTGGACCCGCACGGGGGCGGCGAGGCAGCCGACGACGCGGCCGCTCTCCAGACCGTCGATCTCGGGGCGCAACCCGTCCACTTCGGCCAGGGTCCAGGCGGCAGGGCGGGCTCCGGCGACGGCCGCCAGCAGGATCTCCTCGACCGTGTTGCCGTAGGCATTCCGCGCCTCGCCCAGGAGGAGCGAGGTCTCCGCCTCACCGAGCAGGACCGTGTCCGGCCCCACGGCGACGCCGGCGACCGCGACAGCCGGATCTTCTGCCCAGGGAGCGTCCCAGGGGGCCAGGGCTTCGGCCCAGTGGACGAACGGCACCGGGGAGGCGGCAGGCGGCGCGGCTCCCTGGCACAGCGCCGACAGATCGGCGAGCAGCACACCCCAGGAGGGGCCGTCCAGCGCCAGCGGATGGGCGGCCAGGATCAGGTTTCCGTCCGGCAGCAGCGCGGCCCGGAGGGCCTCGGCTCCTCCTGCCAGGAGCTGGATCGCGTCGGTCTCCGATCCGGCCCTCTCCAGCACGACGCCCCTCGCCGCGGGAGCGAGCCACTGCGACCATCCTCCGGGGCCTCCGGGGCCTCCGGGGCCTGCGGGGCCGCACAGGAAGCGCAGACGCAACGCGTCGTGCCGCGCCGACAGCTCGTGGAGAGCCCGCTCCACCGCCGCCGCCGCGATTCCCCCCGGGAGAGCGACCCGCACCACCTCACGGCCGGTGCCATGAAGGCTGGCGCGATGGCGCTGCGCCGGGGTGAGGGGCAGCGCAACCTCCGAGGCCGGGTCGAAGAGATGGTGGTCGATCTCCGCCACCGCGGCCAGCTCGGCGATGGTCTGGTGCTCGAAGAGCTGGCGCGGCACGATGCGAAGGCCCCGTTTGCGGCTGCGGGAGACCACCTGGATCGTCCGGATGGAGTCGCCGCCCAGCTCGAAGAAGTTGTCGTGGATGCCGATCCCATCGCGGCGCAGGACCTCCGCCCAGACGGCGGCCAGGGCTTCCTCCACGGCGTTGCGAGGAGCGACGAATTCCGGGGCCGTCTTCTGCCGTGAAGCGTCCGGGGCAGGCAGGGCCCGGCGGTCGACCTTGCCGTGCGGAGTCAGCGGCCAGGCTTCCAGGAAGACGAAGGCCGACGGGATGAACGGCTCGGGCAGGGTCTGCTGCAGCGCGCGCCGCAGCTCCGCCACCGCGGGCTCCGCTCCCGAGGCCACCACGTAGGCCACCAGCCGCCGGTCGCCGGGGACGTCCTCGCGCGCCAGCACCACGGCCGACTCGACCCCCGGCTGGCCGGCGAGCGCCGCCTCCACTTCCCCCAGCTCGATGCGGAAGCCCCGCACCTTGACCTGATGGTCCAACCGGCCCAGGTACTCCAGCTCCCCGTCCGGCCGCAGCCGCGCCCGGTCACCCGTGCGGTACATGCGACCGCCGCCTCCGGCCAGTTGATCCCCGTAGGGGTCGGGCAGGAAGCGCTCGGCCGTCAGCTCGGGACGGCCGAGATAGCCGCGGGCCAGACCCGCGCCGGCCAGATACAGCTCGCCGGCAGCCCCCAGCGGCAGGCGCTCCAACGCGGAGTCCAGCACATAGGCCCGCGTGTCGTGTACCGGCCGGCCGATCGCGGGCGCTCGCTCCGCGGTGCGTTCCACCACCGTCCAGGTCGAGTAGGTCGTGTCCTCCGACGGGCCGTAGAGGTTGCACAGCCGCCCGGTCTCCGGCCGCGCGTAGGCCCGATCCGCCAGCCAGCGCGGCAACGCCTCTCCCGCCAGGTTGATCGTCCGCACCGACTGCGGCAGGCTCTCCTCCCGCAGCAGCTCAGCCATGGCCGAAGGCACGGTGTTGATCAGCGTGATCTCGACGCCAGGCGGAAGATCCGCAGCCACCTCCGGCAGCGCCAGCGCGTTCTCGGCCAGCACCACCGTGCCGCCCCAGGCCAGGGTGACGAAGATCTCGAACACCGACAGGTCGAAGGTCACCGCCGTCGCGGCGAGCACGCCGCGCAGCTCCTCAGCCGAGAAGGACTCCCGCGCCCACCACGCAAACGCCACGGCGCTGCGGTGCTCGATCGCCACCGCCTTCGGCCGGCCGGTCGATCCGGAGGTGTAGATCAGGTAGGCGAGGTTGCGCGCCGTAACCGCATCGGACACCTCGGCGCCGGGCTCCGCAGGGCCGATCGCAGCGGCCGTTTCCAGGTCCAGCCGCAGGCATCGCGTCTCCGGCGCCGGCAGCGCCGCGGCCAGACCGCGGCTTGCCACCAGGACCCGGGCGCCGCTGTCCTCCAGCAGGAAGCGCAACCGCTCCTCCGGGTACTGCGGATCGAGCGGCACGTAGAAGGCGCCGGCACGCAGCACCGCCAGCAGGGTCACGATCAGATCGGCGTTGCGCTCCAGGCAGACCGCCACCCCGACCTCGGGACCGGCGCCCAGGGCGCGCAGGCGTGCCGCCAGCCGGGCCGACCGCTCCGCCAGCTCCGCGTAGGTGAGCACGGTGCTCCCCGCAACCAGGGCCAGAGCCTCCGGCGTGCGTTGCGCCTGAGCCGCGAAGAGGCCGTGCAGCAGCCCCTCGGGATGGCCCCGCTGCTCGGCTTGGTCCCACGCGGCGAGCTGCGACCGCTCGGCTCCGGTCAGCAGCGGCAGCCCGGAGAGCAGTGCGCTCTCCCCTCCCTCGACGACCATGCCTTCCAGGAGCTGCTGGAAATGGCCGAGCAGACGCTCGACCGTGGCGGCGTCGAACAGGTCCGCCACGTAGGACACCCAGGCGCGCAGCCCACCGCCCGCCTGGGGAGAGAGCATGACGGAGAGATCGTACTGCGCCTGGACGGCGCCAGCCTCCTGCCCCGAGAGGGTGAGGCCCGCCAGCTTCAGGCTCGACTGCGGGATGTTCTGCAGGGCGAGCAGGACCTGGAACACGGGCGTGTGGCTCAGGCTGCGGTCCGGCTGCAGGTCGTGGACCAGCCGCTCGAAGGGGACGTCCTGGTGAGCGTAGGCCCCCAGGGCCATCTCCCGGACGCGGCCGGCCAGCTCTTCGACCGCCGGATCCCCGGCGAGATCGACGCGCATCGCCAGCGTGTTGGCGAAGAGGCCGATCAGATTCTCCACCTCGGAGTGCCCGCGATTGGCGATGGGTGAGCCCACGACGACGTCCCTCTGGCCGCCATAGCGGGACAGCAGGGTGGCGAAGCCGGCCAGCAGGGCCATGAAGGGGGTCACGCCCAGGCGCCGGCAGAGGGCCTCCAGGCGCACCCCCAGACCACTTCCCAGCACACGGATCGCCACGGCGCCGCGATGGCTCTGCACCGCCGGACGGGGATGGTCGAGGGGGAGCTCGACGACCTGGGGCGCACCCGCGAGCCGCCGGGCCCACCAGCCGATCTGCTCCTCCAGAACCGTACCGCTGAGCCACTGCCGCTGCCAGACCGCGAAGTCGGAGTACTGGATGGGCAGCTCGGGCAGCGCCGCCGGCTCACCCGCAGCCAGAGCCCGGTAGAGCTCGCCCAGCTCACGCACGAAGAGCCCCAGGGACCAGCCGTCGGAGACGATGTGGTGCATGCTGATGAGCAGGACGTGCTCCAGCTCGCCCAGCCGCAGCAGCGCGAAGCGCGCGAGCGGTCCGCGGGCCAGGTCGTACGGCCGGTGCACCTCGGCGGTGGCGATGCGGCGCGCCTCCTCCTCGCGCGCCGCGGCCGGCAGGGCGCAGAGGTCGCAGACCGGCAGCGGGTGGGGAGCAGGCTCCGCAATCACCTGCCACGGCTCCCCATCCTCCTCCACGAACCGGGTACGCAACGTCTCGTGCCGGCGGACGATGCCGCTCAGCGCACCGGCCAGGGACTCGACTTCCAGCGGGCCGGCCAGCCGCAGCGCGCCGGGCAGGTTGAAGGCGGCGCTCCCTGGCTCGAGCCGGTCCAGGAACCAGAGCCGCTGCTGGGCGAAGGAGACCGGCCGCGGCTCGCCCGCCTGCCAGGCGCGGCGTGGAATGGCGGCGGCGCTGCGAGCCACCTGGACGTCATAGCCGAGGGCATTGGCCATCCGCGCCGTGGGCACGCCCAGGAAGTCCTCCCGCAAGGCCTCCCGCCAGCGCTCGGCGGTGCTCGCCTCTATCCCTGAGTAGGTGTGGAACTTCACGTCGCCGAGCATGCGCGACTCGGCGTGGATGCCGTCCGTCATCCGCCGCGCCTTGCCCTCGTAGGGCCGCACCATGGCGGGATCGAAGTCCAGGCTCAGGAAGCCGCAGAGCCGGCGCAGCTCCGCCTCGGGCTCGCGCAGCAGCTCCTCGAAGTGGACCCGGTGCCAGCGCCGGCGCGGCACGGACTCCAGGAAGCCGAGGATGTTCTCCTGGCTGACCAGCCAGATGAGCTCCGCCAGCTCGCGGCGGCCGAAGGGGTGCTCCTGGCGGAAAAAGATCTGGTCGAGCTTGGCCTCCTCGAAGGAACGGATCATGCCGCAGGGGTGGCGCACCAGGTGGACGTAGAGCGGCTCTGAGAAATCCTCCTCGGCGCGCTCGAGAATGGCCCGATCGAGCGCGTAGGACGGCGTCTTGTCCACCAGCATGCGTCCCCTAAGCCACTCCTGGAGCTGGCCGTAGGCCTGGCGCGCGGTCCACGTCTCGTCCGCCCAGCGTGTGGTGATCTCCGTCGCCTCCTCAGCCGTGCAGCCGCGGATCTCCATGACGGCGCGCACCAGCCCCTCCAGCCAGAAGGCGTCGCGGCCGGTGTAGCTCGCCCGGCGCTCGGCCAGGGTGTTGTGGGACAAAAGCTCCAACTCGGGCGGCGCGAACAGCCGCGGATGCCCGCCCAGCATCACGCGCATCAGCGTCGTGCCCGAGCGCGGCGGCGCCAGCACGAACACCGCCGGTGGGTTCTTCGCTCCACTGCGCAGCAGAGGCGAGAGGGGACGGATGAGCCCGCGCATCTGCGCCACCCGGGCCTCGTCCACCCGCTCGGTCCGCTCGCGGCTCACCGCAGCGGCCCCGTCCTCGCCCCACACCCTAGCCACGGCCTCGGGATGGTTCTCGATCAGATAGGCCGCCATGCTCTCGACGGTGGGCGCGTCGAAGATGACGACCACGTGGACGATCTCGCCCAGGGCCGCCTGCAGGCGGTTGATCAGCAGCGCGCCGGTGATGGAGTTGCCGCCCAGCTCGAAGAAATCGTCCCCGATGCCGATCTCGGCAGGGGCGCCCGGCACCGTGCGCCAGAGCTCGGCCAGGAAGCGCTCCAGCGCCGTACGCGGTGCCACCCGCTCGCGCGGTGCCGCCGGGGCGACCGCCTCCGGGGCCGGCAGGGCCTTGCGGTCCACCTTGCCGTTGGCCGTCAGCGGCAGAGCAGGCAGCGTGACGAACGCCGCCGGCACCATGTACTCCGGCAGCCGGTCCTTGAGCCGGTCGCGCAGCTCGCCCGCTGGCAGCTCAGCCTCGACCACCAGGTAGGCCACCAGCCGCCTGTCGCCCGGCGTATCCTCGCGCGCCAGCACCACGGCCTCGCGCGACGCGCGGCTGCTGAGGCGAGCGCGGCCTCGATCTCGCCCAGCTCGATGCGGAAGCCGCGGATCTTGACCTGGTGGTCGATCCGGCCGAGGTACTCGAGGTCGCCGTCCGGCGAGGTAGCGCGCCAGGTCGCCGGTGCGGTAGAGCCGCGCGCCCGGCGGCCGCGAACGGGTCGGGCACGAAGCGCTCGGCGGTCAGCTCCGGGCGGTCCAGGTAGCCGCGGGCCAGACCCGCGCCGCCGACGTAGATCTCGCCCGGGCACGCCGATCGGCACCGGCTGCCGATGCCGGTCGAGCACGCGCAGACGACAGGTCGGGGATCGGCACGCCGATCACGCTGCCGCGCGCCTGCCTCCACGTCGCTGCGGCGAGAGCGGCCGGTAGGTGACGTGCACCGTGGTCTCGGTGATGCCGTACATGTTGACCAGCCGCGGCCGGTCGTCGCCGTGGCGCTCGAACCAGGGCGCGCAGGCTGGCCAGCTCCAGCGCCTCGCCGCCGAAGATCACGTAGCGCAGCGCCAGCGTCGGCGCGCCGCGCTCCGTCGGCCCGCATGAGCTGGCGGAAGGCCGAGGGCGTCTGGTTGAGCACCGTCACCCGCTCGTCGCGCAGCAGCTCGTAGAACGCCTCGGGCGAGCGGCTCACCCAGTAGGGCACGACCACCAGCCGGCCGCCGTAGAGCAGCGCGCCCCACATCTCCCAGACCGAGAAGTCGAAGGCGAAGGAGTGGAACAGCGTCCAGACGTCGTCCGCGCCGAAGCCGAACCAGCGCCTCGGTGCGCGTGCTGAACAGGCGCGACGACGTTGGCGTGGGTGACCAGCACGCCCTTGGGCCTGCCGGTCGAGCCCGAGGTGTAGATGACGTAGGCCAGGATGTCCGGCGTCACGCTCGATCGTCAGGGCTCTCCGCGCTCTGCGCCGTCGATCGCCGTCCGGTCGCCGTCGAGGCGCACCTCGCGCGCACCGTGGGCGGGCAGGTCGCGCGGCCACGCTCTCCTCGGTCACGATGACGGCGACCTGGCTGTCCGCGATGCACGAAGGCCAGGCGCTCCGCGGGTAGGCCGGGTCGAGCGGCACGTAGGCGCCGCCGGCCTTGAGCACGCCGAGGATGCCGACCACCAGGTCGAGCGAGCGCTCCAGGCAGAGGCCCACCCGATGACCCGGCCGCACGCCCGCTGCGACAGGTAGTGCGCCAGCCGGTTGGCCCGCGCGTCCAGCTCGCCGTAGGTCAGCGCTCTCGCCGCCGCAGGTGACGGCCGGCCGCTCCGGCGTCGCGTGCAGCCTGGGCGTCGAACAGCTCGTGGAGGCAGTCGACCGTGCGAGACGCGGTCCGCGCGTCGTTCCACCCGCAGGAGCTGCTGGCGCTCGGCCTCGCCCAGGAGCGGCAGCTGCCGAGAGCGGCAGATCCGGATCGGCCACGGCTGCCGCCAGCAGGGTCTCCAGGTAGTCCACGCCAGGCGCTCGACCGTGGCGCGCGTCGAACAGGTCGCGTGTTGTAGTCCAGGCTGCCGGCCAACCCGTCCGGCTGTCTCCACGAGGGCGAGCGTCAGGTCGAACTTGGTCGTGCCGCCGCCACCGCCCACGGGCTCGACGGTGCAGGTCCGGCAGCTCCAGCGCCGCCGGCGCGGGGCGTTCTGGAGCGACGAACATGACCTGGAAGAGCGGCGAGTGGCTCAGGTCGCGCTCCGGCCGCAGCTCCTCGACCAGCTTCTCGAACGGCAGGTCCTGGTGGGCGTAGGCGCCGAGGGCCGCCTCCCGCGACGCGCCGCAGGAGCTCGCGGAAGCTCGGGTCGCCTGCCAGGTCGCGCGCGCAGCACCAGGGTGTTGACGAAGAACCCGATCAGCTCCTCGATCTCCGCCCGGTTGCGGCCGGCGATGGGCGTGCCGACCGGCAGGTCCTCCTGGCCGGTGGAGCGGGCGAGCAGCGCCTGGAAGGCGGCGAGCAGCACCATGAACAGGGTCGCCCCCTCGCCGCGGCCGAGCGCCGCGAGCCCGGCAGAGAGGTCCGCGGGCAAGCGCACAGGCCAGGCCGCCGCCGCGGGCGCTCTGCACCGGCGGGCGGGGCCGGTCGGCGGGCAGCTCGAGCACCGCAGGGGCGCCGGCCAGCCGCTCGCGCCAGTAGCCGAGCTGCGGCTTCCAGCACCTCGCCCTGCAGCCAGCTCCGCTGCCAGGCCGCGAAGTCGGCGTACTGGACGGCAGCTCCGGCAGCGGCGAGGGCCGCCCCTGGACGAAGGCCGCGTAGAGCGCGGCGAGCTCGCGCACCAGCACGCCCATCGACCAGCCGTCGCCGACGATGTGGTGCATGGACAGGAGCAGCACGTGCTCCTCGCTCGGCGAGCCGCAGCAGGGTCGCCCGGAGGAGCGGCCCGCGCGCCAGGTCGAACGGCCGGCGCGCCTCCTCGCGGGCGAGGCGCGCGGCCTCGGCCTCGCGCTCGGACTCCGGCAGCCCCGCCAGGTCGACGACCGGCAGCGGCAGCGCGCCGGGCGGGCGCGATCACCTGGCGACCGCGGCTCGGCCCCGCCGGTCACCGTGAAGGTGGTGCGCAGCGCCTCGTGGCGGCGCACGATCTCCGTCAGGCAGCGCGGCGAGCGCCGGCACGTCGAGCGCGCCGCGCAGGCGGAGGGCGACGGGATGTTGTAGGAGCGCCCGGCCGGCGCCGAGCTGGTCGAGGAACCAGAGCCGCTCCTGGGCGAAGGAGAGCGGCAGCTCGCCGTCGCGCGGCCGGAGCGGCGGACGGATCGGCGGCGCCTCGAGACCGAGCCCCTGGCGCTGGCGCCTCCTCGATGCGCGCCGCGAGCCCGCCAGCGTGGGCGCCTCGAACAGAGCGCGCAGCGGC
Source organism: Thermoanaerobaculaceae bacterium (assembly GCA_963712665.1). Taxonomy (GTDB): domain Bacteria; phylum Acidobacteriota; class Thermoanaerobaculia; order Multivoradales; family UBA5704; genus DATARR01. Next base: position 614,890 of record CAVQIV010000008.1, read on the forward strand.
AGCTCCACCCCGAAGGCCTCGCGCAGCCGCGAGACCACCCGCGTGGCGAGGAGCGAGTGCCCGCCCAGCTCGAAGAAGCTGTCCTCGAGGCCACGGCGGCCACCTTGAGGAGCTCGGCCCAGATGCCCGCCAGCAGCTCCTCGACCGGCGCTGCGCGGCGCTCCTGGGAGCGCGCCACCTCGCGCCGCTCCGGCGCGGGCAGGGCCCGGCGGTCCACCTTGCCGGTGGGCGCAGGGGCAGCGCGTCGAGCGCCACGAACGCCGCCGGCACCATGTAGTCCGGCAGCCGCTCGGCCAGCCAGGAGCGCAGCTCGGCCGGCTCCGGCGAGCACCCCGGGGCCGCGACCACGTAGGCCACCAGGCGCTTGCTCGCCCGGCTCGTCCTCGCGCACGATCACCACCGCCGTCTCGACTCGCCGGTGCGTGGCCAGGAGCGGCCTCGATCTCGCCCGGCTCGATGCGGAAGCCGCGGATCTTCACCTGGGGGTCGGCGCGGCCGAGGAACTCGAGCTCGCCGTCCGGGCGCCAGCGCGCCAGGTCGCCGGTGCGGTAGAGCCGCGCCCCGGGCTCGCCGCTCGAACGGATCGGGCACGAAGCGCTCCGCCGTCAGGTCGGGCCGCCCCAGATAGCCGCGCGCGAGCCCGTCGCCGGCCGCAAACAGCTGCCCCATGACACCCACCGGCACCGGCCGGAACGTGCCGTCCAGCAGGTAGACCCGGGTGTTCGCGATCGGCCGCCCGATCGGCACCGGGCCGGCGCCGAGGTCGGCTGTGGAGCGCAAGGGGTGGCAGGTGGTGTAGGTGGTGCCCTCGGTGGGACCGTAGGCGTTGGTGAACTTCATTCCGGGCAGACCGGCGACGGCGCGGCGCACCAGCTCGGGCGTCAGCACGTCACCCCCGGAAGTGAGATGACGCACCGGCCGCAGCCGGTCCAGGTGGAATTCCACCATCTGGTGGAACAGGCCCGAGGTCAAAAAGAGGTAGGTCACGCCGTACCGCTCCAGGGCGTCGCCGAGCTCGCGCAGGTCGAGCGGGCCCGGCGGGTACACGGCGAGCCAGCCGCCGTTCAGCAGCGGTCCCCAGATCTCCAGCGTCGAGGCGTCGAACGCGACCGGCGCGAGCTGCAGGAAGACCTCGTCCGGACCGAAGTCGGCGTAATCGGTCTCGCGCACCAGCCGCACTACGTTGCGGTGGGTCACCGCCACACCCTTGGGCCGGCCGGTCGAGCCGGAGGTGAAGATGACGTAGGCGAGCTGCTCCGGGTGCAGGGCGGGCCGGACCGTCGTCCCGCCCTCCGCGCCGAGCGTGCCGCGCAGCGGCAGCCGCACCTCTCCTCTCTCAGGGGCCGCGGGCAGGGCGTCTTCGAACCCCTCCTGCACCACCACGATCCGGGCCCCGGTGTCGGCGAGCATCCCCGCCAGGCGTTCGCGCGGGTAGGTCGGGTCGAGCGGGACGTAGGCACCGCCGGCCTTGAGGATGCCGAGCAGGGCCGCGACCAAGTCAGCCGACCGCTCAGCGCAGAGGCCGACCGCCTCGTCCGGCTGCAATCCCGTCGCCACCAGCCAACTGGCCAGGCGCTCGGCCCGGCGGTTCAGCTCGGCGTAGGTGAGCTCCTCGCCGCCGTCCACGACGGCGAGGGCGTCCGGCGTCCGCCGCACCTGCTCCTCGAACAGGCCGGGGATCGTCGCTTCGCGCGGGTAGGCCGACGCCGTGTCGTTCCACTGGTGGAGGACCTGCTGGCGCTCCTCCGGGCCGATCAGCGGCAGCGCGGAGAGGCGCTCTCTCTCGGCTCCCTCGGCTGCCACGCCGGCGAGCAGACGGTGGAAGCCGCCGAGCAGCCGCTGGATCGTGGCGGCGTCGAACAGGTCGGAGGCATACTCCAGACGCCCCAGCAGCCCCCCTCCCGGCAGGGGGTAGAAGAACAGGGACAGGTCGAACTGCGCCCGGCCGGTTTCGTCCACCTGCGGCACCAGCGTCAGGCCCGGCAGGTCCAGCCGGGAGGACGGGAGGTTCTGCAGGATCAGCGTCACCTGGAACACCGGCGAATGGCTCAGGCTGCGCTCCGGCCGCAGCTCGTCGACCAGGCGCTCGAAGGGGACGTCCTGGCGGGCATAGGCGCCGAGGGCCATCTCCCGCACCCGGCCGACCAGCTCGTCGAAACCAGGATCGCCCGCGAGGTCGACGCGCAACGCCAGGGTGTTGACGAAGAACCCGATCAGGTCCTCCAGCTCGGCGCGGCCACGATTCGCGATCGGCGTGCCGACCACCACGTCGTCCTGATCTCCGTAGCGCGACAGGAGGGTGGCGAAGCCGGCGAGCAGGACCATGAAAGGGGTGATCCCGAGACGCCGGGCCTTCGCCTCCAGGCGTTGCTTCAGGTCGGCGTCGATCGCCAGATCCGCCTGGCGGCCGCGATAGCTCAGGACGGCCGGCCGGGGCCGGTCGAGAGGCAGCTCGACGACCTTCGGCGCGCCTGCGAGCTGCCCCGTCCACCAGGCGAGCTGCTCGGCCAGCACCTCGCCGCTCAACCACTGCCGCTGCCAGACGGCGAAGTCCGCATATTGGACGGCAAGCTCGGGCAACGCCGCCCCCTCGCCCGCGATGGCGGCACGGTAGAAGACGCCCAGCTCGCGCACGAAGACGCTCATCGACCAGCCGTCGGAGACGACGTGGTGCATGCCGATCAGCAGATCGTGCTCCCGCTCGCCCAGCCGCACCAGGGTGGAGCGCACGAGGGGTCCGAGGGCCAGGTCGTACGGCCGGCGCGCCTCGGCGGCGGCGATACGGCGCGTCTCTTCCTCCCGCTCCGCCGCCGGCAGGCTGGCCAGGTCGACCACCGGCAGAGGGAACGCAGCGGGCTCCGCGATCACCTGGAGCGGCTCGCCGTCCTCCTCGCCGAAAGTCGTGCGCAGCGACTCGTGCCGGCAGACGATGGCGGTCAGCGCTGCCGCCAGGGAAGCGACGTCCAGCGAGCCGGCGAAACGCAACGCCCCGGCCAGATTGTAGGCGAAGCTGGCCGGCTCGAGCCGGGCGAGGAACCAGAGCCGCTGCTGCGCGAAGGAGACGGGCAGCGGCCCGCCGCGCGGCACCCTGACGAGGGGCGGCAGCTCGACGTCTGCGCCGGCGTCTCCCTGCCGCGCCCGCTCGGCCAGGGCGGCAAAGCCGGCGAGCGTGGGCTGGTCGAAGATCGCGCGCATGGGCAGCTCGACGCCGAGCACGGTGCGCACCCGCGAGATCATGCGGGTGGCCAGGAGCGAATGCCCGCCCAGATCGAAGAAGCTGTCGTGGGGAGCGACATCGGAGACCCCGAGCAGATCGGTCCAGATCCCCGCCAGCAGCTCCTCGATCGGATTGCGCGGCAGCACAGAGCCGGCGTCGACGTCGGGACGGTCCAGGCCCGGAGCGGGCAGAGCCCGGCGGTCGACCTTGCCGCTGGGCGTCAGCGGCAGGGCCGCGAGGGTGACGAAGGCGGCCGGGACCATGTAGTCCGGCAGCAGCTCTTTGAGGCCTGAACGCAGCTCCGGGGTCGAGGGGACGGGCTCGCCCGCCGGCACCACGTAGGCGACGATCCTCTCCTCCCTGACGATGGCCACGGCATCGCGCACGCCGGCCAGCCGGCGCAGCGCGGCCTCGATCTCCCCCAGCTCGACGCGGAAACCGCGCACCTTGACCTGATGGTCGGTGCGCCCCCGGAACTCCAGCTCCCCCGCCGGCAGCCAGCGCGCCAGGTCGCCCGTGCGGTACAGGCGCTCGCCCGGAGAGTCCGCGAAGGGGTCGGGCACGAAGCGCTCGGCCGTCAGGTCGGGACGGCCCAGGTAGCCGCGGGCCAGACCCGCGCCGCCGATCACCAGCTCACCCGCGAGACCCGCCGGCAGCAGCTCCAGGCCGCGCGACACGACGTGGACGCGAGCCCCCGGCACCGGCCGGCCGATGGGCACTGCAACCGGGAAGTCGCGCGGGCCGGAGAGGTCACGCCGCGTGGTGACGATCGTCGCCTCGGTGGGGCCATAGGTATTCAGCAGACGAACGTTGAGGAGCCGGCTGCGCTCCCCCACCCGCTCGCGCCAGACGTCGAGCCGGTCGGCCCGCGCCTGCTCGCCGCCGAGGATCACCAGACGCGCGCAGGCCGGCCACGGGAGGTCCTGCGCCGCCATGCCATCCACCAGCTCGTGCCAGTAGGCGGTGGGCAGATCGAGAACCGTCAGCCCCAGCCGCTCGACTTCGCGCAGGAAACTCTCCGCAGCGCCGGCCAGAGCGTCGTCGCGCAGCACCAGGGTGGCGCCGCGCGTCAGACAGGGATAGATCTCCTCGGCGCTGGTGTCGAAGCTCATCGAGGCGAACTGCAGCACGCGGTCCCCCGCGCCGATCCTTGCGTCCTCACCGGCGCTCTGCACGTAGCTCACCAGCGCGGCGTGTGGGACGAGCACCCCTTTGGGCTTCCCGGTCGAGCCCGAGGTGTAGATCACGTAGAGCGCCGTTTCCGGGCAGCGGCGGCGGCGCCGCCGCCGGCTCGGGCTGTCGTCGCCGGCAGGATCCGTCAGGCTCTCCCGGGTGAGCAGCACGCGGGCTCCGGAGTCCTCCAGCATGAAGTCCCGGCGCTCCTGGGGATAGGCCGGGTCGAGCGGCAGGTAGGCGCCACCCGCCTTCAGCACGCCCAGCATCCCCACCACCATCTCGGGCGAGCGCTCGACGCAGAGCCCGACGATCGATTCGGGCCCCACGCCCTGCCGGCGCAGCCGGCGGGCCAGGCTCTCGGCGCGCGCGTTCAGCTCCCGGTAGGTGAGGGTCCTGCCGCCCGCCTCGACGGCCGGGGCCTCCGGCGTGCGCGCCGCCTGCTCCTCGAACAGGGTATGGATGCACAGGCCGGCCGGTGTCCCTGCGGGTGCCGCGGCGCCGGCGCCCCAGGCCAGCAGCTCACGCCGCTCTGCGTCCGTGAGCAGCGGCAGCTCCGCCATGCGGATGTCGGGACGAGCCACGAAGGCCGCCAGGATCGTCCGCAGGTGAGCGAGGAGCCGGCGGGCCGAGACCGCGCCGAGACGGCTCTCGTGGTAGTCCAGGCGCAGGTCGAGCCCGCCGGCCCGCGGCGCGACGTAGAGCGTGATCGGGTAGTGGGTGGCCCCGCTGACCTGGCTGTCGAGGATGCGGAACCCGGGCAGGGAGGTCATCTCCAGCGGGTTCAGGGGGACGTTCTGGAACACCAGGAGGCTCTCCATCAGCCGGGAGGCGCGGGGCAGACCGCTCCAGTCCTGGATGCTCTCGAGACGGCAGTGCTCGAAGTCGCGCTGCTCGACCTGGAGGCGCTGGAGGTCCGCAAGCGCCGCGCCCACAGCTTCGTGACCGATCCTCATCCGCACCGGCAGCACGTTGATGAAGAAGCCCACCACCGATTCGATCCCCTCCACCTCGCCGGGCCGGCCCGAGACCACGCTGCCGAAGACCACGTCGTCGCGGCCGGTGGCGCGGGCGAGGAGGGCGGCCCAGACCCCCTGGAACACGGTGTTGAGGGTGAGCTGGCGGCGGCGGGCCAGGGCCGACAGCGCCTCCACCTCGGCCGGGGGGAGCCAGCTCGTTTCGCGGCCGTAGCTCCAGCTCTCATCCCCTTCGCCCGTGCCGTCGTAGGGCAGCGGCGTGGGCTCGTCGAAGCCGGCCAGGGCACTGCGCCAGAAGGCCTCGGCGCGCTCCGCGTCCTGGCGGAGGAGCCAGTCGACGTAGACGCGGTAGCGAGGCGCCCGCTCCAGAGCCGGCTCGCGGCCGTCGCGGAAGGCGGCGTAGGTGGCCACGGCCTCGCTGAAGACCCGGGCGAGGGACCAGCCGTCGATGATGAGGTGGTGGAAGCTCCAGACCATCTTCCAGGTTTCCAGGTCCCAGCGGATGAGCGCGAAACGCATCAGGGGCGGGTTGCCCAGGTCGAACCCGCGGTCGCTGTCCTGGCGCAGGAAGCCCTCCAACCGCGCCTCGCGCTCAAGTCCCGACAGGCCGCTCCAGTCGAGCTCCTCCCAGGGCAGCTCGACCTGCCGGCAGACCACCTGGAGCGGCTGCTCCCGCCCTTCCCAGAGGAAGAGCGTGCGCAGGGAAGCGTGGCGCTCCACCACCCGCTGCCAGGCCCGGCGCCAGAGGGCGGCGTCCAGCTCGCCGCCGAAGGTCACCACGCTGCGGTCGAGGTAGACCTGCGCCTGCCCGGAGAGCACGACGACCATCAGCATCCCCTGCTGGCTGGGAGAGAGCGGGTAGATCTCTTCAAGGTCCAGCTTGCTCGTCGACGCTCGCCGGCCGAGCGCGGCGCGGATGGCGTCGAGCTCCGCCGGATCGAGGTGGAAGACGGGCGGAGCCTCCGCGGCCGGCTCATCCACCTCCGCCAGCCCGGCTACCGCAGCCAGCTCGGCGATGGTCTGGCATTGGAAGAGATCGCGCGGCGTGATGCGCAGGCCGCGCTTGCGGCACCGCGCCACCACCTGGATGGTGCGGATGGAGTCGCCGCCCAGCTCGAAGAAGTTGTCGTGGATGCCAATGCGGTCGCGCCGGAGGACTTCCGACCACACCGCCGCCAGAGTCTCTTCCACGGCGTTGCGCGGGGCGACGAATTCCGTGCCGGCCCCCAGGCTCGACAGGTCCGGCGCCGGCAGGGCGCGGCGGTCGACCTTGCCCTGCGGAGTGAGCGGCAGGGCCGCGAGGAAGACGAAGACCGACGGGACGAACGCCTCGGGCAGGGTCTGTTGCAAACCCCGGCGCAGCTCCTCGGCGGACGCCGCGGATGCCACCACGTACGCCACCAATCGCTTGTCCCCAGGCATGTCCTCCCAGGCGAGCACCACGGCCGACTCCACCCCCGGCTGCCGGGCGAGCGCGGCCTCCACCTCGCCGAGCTCGATGCGATAGCCGCGGATCTTGACCTGGGTGTCGATGCGTCCGAGGAACTCGAGCGAGCCATCCGGACGCCAGCGCGCCAGGTCGCCCGTACGGTAGAGACGCGCCCCGTCGCCACTGCAGGGGTCGGGCACGAAGCGCTCCGCGGTCAGCTCCGGACGGTGGCGATAGCCCCGGGCCAGTCCCTCCCCCGCCAGGCAGACCTCGCCAGCGACTCCCACCGGGACCGGCCGCAGGGAACGATCCAGAACGTAGACCCGCGTATTGGCGATGGGCGAGCCGATCTCCGGCGCCCGTTCGCCGCCGGAAGCCACCGGGCCGGCCGTGGCCACGACCGTGCTCTCAGTGGGACCGTAGTGGTTGACGAGCGTATAGGGGAGGCCCGGCGCGGGACGGCGCGTCAGGCGGTCGCCGCCGGTCAGCAGCCAGCGCAGGGCGAGCTCCTTCGGGAGCGGCTCGGCCAGCACCGCCTCGGCCAACGGCGTGGGCAGGAACGAGACCGTGATCCCCTCCTCCGCCATCCAGCGCAGGAGCGCATCAGGAGCCAGCACTACGTCCCTCTGTGGGATGTGCAGCGACGCCCCGGCGGTCAGCGCCGCCCAGGTTTCCCAGACCGAGGCGTCGAAGCCAGGTCCGGCCAGCAGGGTCGTACGGTCCGCAGGGCCGAGGTCATAGGTGCGCCGGTGCCAGGCGGCCAGATTGGACAGGCCGCGGTGGCCGAGCTCGGTTCCCTTCGGCATACCCGTGGAGCCGGAGGTGTAGATGACGTAGGCGAGCCCGTCCGGCCCGGCGTCTACCGGCAGGAAGCTCTCCTCCTCCGCGCCGGCCCGATCCCCCGCCAGAGCCGCGGCGAGGTCCGCCGTGGTGAGGATCAGGGCCGCCCGGGAATCGCTCTCGATCCAGTCCAGCCGTTCCGTGGGCTGGCCCGGATCGATGGGCAGGTAGGCCGCGCCGGCCGCCAGCACGGCCAGAGCCGCGGTGATCAGCTCGGGCGAGCGCTCCAGGCAGAGGGCCACCACCGTCTCCGGCCCCACCCCCTGGGTGCGCAGCCACCGGGCCAGGCGCGCGCTCCGGCTCGCCAGCTCCCCGTAGGTGAGCCGGCCGCCATCCCAGGCGACGGCCAGCGCTTCCGGCGCGCGCTCCGCCCACTGCCAGAACAGCCGGTGGACCGGCGGCTCCGGGATCTCGGCGCCGGTCCGGTTCCATTGCCGCAACACCTGCTCGCGCTCCTCCTCGCCCATGAGCGGCAGCGCGGAGAGGCGCGCCTTCTCCCCTCCCTCGGCCACCACGCCGGCGAGCAGCCGGTGGCAGCCGCCGAGAAGCCGCTCGACCGTGGCGGCGTCGAAGAGGTCGGAGGCGTACTCCAGCCGTCCCAGGAGACCCCCGTCCGTCTGGGGGTAGAAGAACAGGGAGAGGTCGAACTGGGCCCGGCCGGTGGCGGCGTCCATTGGCGCCAGGGTGAGGCCCGGCAAATCGAGGGGCGAGGGCGGGAGGTTCTGCAGGATGAGCGTCACCTGGAACACCGGCGAATGGCTCAGGCTGCGCTCCGGCCGCAGCTCGTCCACCAGGCGCTCGAAGGGCACGTCCTGGTGGGCAAAGGCGCCGAGGGTCACCTCCCGTACGCGGCGGACGAGCTCGTCGAAGCCCGGATCGCCAGCGAGGTCGACGCGCAGCGCCAGGGTGTTGGCGAAGAACCCGATCAGGTCCTCCAGCTCGGCGCGACCGCGGTTGGCGATCGGCGTACCCACGACCACGTCGTCCTGGCCGCCGTAGCGCGCCAGCAGGGTGGCGAAGCCGGCGAGCAAGAGCATGAACGGGGTGCTGCCGAGACGCCGGGCCGTGTCCTCCAGACGCTGCCTCAGATCAGCGCCGACCGCCAGGTCCGCCTGGTGGCCGCGGTAGCTCTGGACGGCCGGCCGGGGGCGGTCGAGAGGCAGCCCGACGACCTGCGGCGCGCCCTTGAGCTGCCCCGTCCACCAAGCGAGCTGCTCGGCCAGTACCTCGCCGGAGAGCCACTGCCGCTGCCAGACGGCGAAGTCCGCATATTGCACGGCAAGCGGCACGGCAAGCGGCACGGCGAGCGCGGGCAGCGCCGCCCCCTCGCCCGCGGCGAAAGCGGCGCGGTAGCCGGCGCCCAGCTCGCGCACGAAGATACCCATCGACCAGCCGTCGGAGATGACGTGGTGCATGCCGGTCAACAGCGCGTGCTCCCCCTCACCCAGCCGCAGCAGGGCGGCGCGCACGAGGGGACCGGCGGCCAGATCGTACGGCCGGCGCGCCTCGGCGGTGGTGACGCGGCGCGCCTCCTCCTGCCGCGCCACCGCCGGCAGGCCGGCCAGGTCGACCACCGGCAGCGGGAACGGCGCGGGCTCCGCGATCACCTGGAACGGCCGGCCGTCCTCCTCGCCGAAGGTGGTGCGCAGCGACTCGTGGCGGCCGACGACGGCGGTCAGCGCCGCGGCCAGGGCAGCGACGTCCAGCGCGCCGGCGAGGCGCACCGCCCAGGTCAGGTTGTAGGCGTAGCTCGCCGGCTCCAGCCGGGCGAGGAACCAGAGCCGCTGCTGCGCGAACGAGGCGGGCAGCGGCCCGCTGCGCGGCACCCGGACGAGGGGCGGCAGCCCGGGGCCGGCGGCTCCCTGCCGCACGCGCTCGGCCAGCGCGGCAAAGCCGGCGAGCGTCGGATGCTCGAAGATGGCGCGCATGGGCAGGTCGATGCCGAGCACGGCGCGGACCCGCGAGATCATGCGGGTGGCGAGGAGCGAGTGCCCGCCCAAGTCGAAGAAGCTGTCGTGGGGAGCGACGCCAGAGGCTCCGAGCAGGTCGGACCAGATCCCCGCCAGCAGCTCCTCGATTGGATGGCGGGGATTGCGCGGCGCCGCAGAGCCAGCGCCGGGCTCGGGATGGGCCACGTCCCCCGGCGCGGGCAGGGCACGGCGGTCGATCTTGCCGCTGGGCGTGAGCGGCAGCTCCGCGAGGGTGACGAAGGCGGCCGGGATCATGTAATCCGGCAGGCGCTCCCCGAGCTCCGAGCGCAGCGCGGCCGGCGACAGGACGGCTTCGCCGGCCGGCACCACGTAGGCGACGATCCGCTCCTCCCGCGTCTCCCCCCTTAGGATGACCGCAGCCTCGCGCACCCCGGCCAGCCGGCGCAGCGCGGTCTCGATCTCCCCCAGCTCGATGCGGAAGCCCCGCACCTTGACCTGATGGTCGGTGCGCCCGCGGAACTCCAGCTCGCCCGCGGGCAGCCAGCGCGCCAGGTCGCCCGTGCGGTACAGGCGCTCGCCCGGAGCCTCCGCAAAGGGATCGGGCACGAAACGCTCGGCTGTGAGATCGGGCCGGCCCAGATAGCCGCGGGCCAGACCCGCGCCGCCGATCACCAGCTCGCCCTCCAGACCGGCCGGCAGCAGCTCCAGCCCCCGCGACACCACGTGGATCCGGGCCCCCGCCACCGCCCGGCCGATGGGCACCGCGCCCGGGAAATCCCGGGGACCGTTCAGCTCGCGCCGCGTGGTGACGATGGTGGCCTCGGTGGGGCCGTAGGTATTGAGCAGCCGGCTGCGCTCCCCCACCCGCTCGCGCCAGACGTCCAGCCGCTCCGACTGCGCCTGCTCGCCGCCGAGGATCACCAGACGCGCAGAGGCCGGCCAGGCCAGGTCCTGCGCCTCCAGGCCGTCCACCAGCTCGTGCCAGTAGGCGGTGGGCAGGTCCAGGACCGTGATCCCCAGCCGCTCGACCTCAGACAGGAAGCCCTCGGGCGGACCCACCATCGCGTCGTCGCGCAGCACCAGAGTGGCGCCGCGCACCAGACAGGGGTAGATCTCCTCGGCGCTGGTGTCGAAGCTCATCGAAGCGAACTGCAGCACGCGGTCCCCGGCGCCGATGCCGGCGTCCTCACCGGCGCTCTCGACGTAGCTCACCAGCGCGGCGTGGGGGACGAGCACCCCTTTGGGACGGCCGGTCGAGCCCGAGGTGTAGATGACGTAGGCAGTATTAGCGGGGGCGGGCATGCCGGGCAGCGGCTGCGGCGCCGCCGGCTCGTCGCCTTCGCCATCACCGGCAGGGTCCGTCAGGCTCTCCCGGGTGAGCAGCACGCGGGCTCCGGAGTCCTCCAGCATGAAGGCCCGACGCTCTTGGGGATAGGCTGGGTCGAGCGGCAGGTAGGCGCCACCCGCCTTCAGCACGCCCAGCATCCCCACCACCATCTCGGGCGAGCGCTCGACGCAGAGCCCGACGATCGACTCGGGCCCCACGCCCTGCAGGCGCAGACGGCGGGCCAGGTTCTCGGCGCGCGCGTTCAGCTCGCGGTAGGTGAGGGCCCTGCCGCCCGCCTCGACGGCCGGGGCCTCCGGCGTGCGCGCCGCCTGCTCCTCGAACAGGGTGTGGATACAACGGCCGGCCGGAACCGCCGCGGGACCCGGACCCCAGGCCAGCAGCTCGCGCCGCTCTTCGACCGTCATCAGCGGCAGCTCTGCCATGCGGGCGTCGGGCTGGGTCGCCAACGCCGCCAGGAGGGTCCTCAGGTGAGCGAGGAGCCGGCGGACCGCGGCCGCGTCGAGCCGGCTCTCGTGGTAGTGGAGGCTCAGGTCGAGCCCCCCGGCCCGCGGCGCCACGTAGAGGACGGCCGGATAGTGATTGACCCCCAGGGCCTGGCTGCTCTCGATGCGGAACCCGGGTGAGGAGGTGACTTCCACGGCATTCAGCGGGAAGTTCTGGAACACCAGGAGGCTCTCCATCAGCCTGGAGCCGCGGGGAAGCCCCAGCCAGTCCTGGATGCTCTCGAGCCGGCAGTACTCGAAGTCGCGCTGCTCCACCTGGACGGCCTGGAGGTCCGAAAGCGCCGTGCCCACGGCCGCGCTGCCGAGATGGCCGAGCGTCACCCGCACCGGCAGCACGTTGATGAAGAAGCCCACCACCGACTCGATCCCCGCGACCTCGCCAGGCCGGCCGGAGACGACGCTGCCGAAGACCACGTCGTCGCTCCCGGTGGCGCGGGCGAGGAGAGCGCCCCAGGCCCCCTGGAACACCGTGTTGAGGGTGAGCTGGTGGCGGCGGGCCAGCGCCGACAGCGCCTCGAACTCTTCCGGCGGAACCCAGCTCGACTCGCGGTTGGAGACCCAGCTTTCGCCGCCCTGGCCGGTGCCGTCGTAGGGCAGCGGCGTGGGCTCGTCGCAGCCGGCCAGAGCGCTGCGCCAGAAGGCTTTGGCCCGGTCGAGGTCCTGGCGCTGCAGCCAGGTGATGTAGTCGCGGTAGCGGCGGGGCGGCGCGAGGTCCGGCTCCCGGCCTTCGCGCCAGGCGGTGTAGATGGCCACGGCCTCGCCGAAGATGCGGTAGACGGACCAGCCATCGACGATGAGATGGTGGAAGCTCCAGACCAGCTTCCAGGTCTCGTCCTCCCAGCGGATGAGGGCGAAGCGCATCAGGGGAGGAGCGCCGAGGTCGAAGCCGAGGGCGCGGTCCGCACGCAGGAAGCCCTCCAGCCGCGCCTCGCGCTCTGCCAGTTCCAGGCCGCGCCAGTCGAGCTCCTGCCAGGGGAGCTCGGCCTGGCTGCGCACCACCTGGAGCGGCTCGCCCTTGCGCTCCCAGACGAAGAACGTGCGCAGCGCCGGATGGCGATCCACCACCCGCTGCCAGGCCCGGCGCCAGAGGGCGGCGTCGAGCTCCCCGTGGACGGTCATGGCGCTCTGGTCGAAGTAGACCTCCGACCCGGAGCCGGCGAGGAGGACGACGGTGAGCATCCCCTGCTGGCCGGGGGAGAGCGGGTAGATGTCTTCGACGTTCGGCTTGCTCATCGACGAGGTCACTCCACCGACGGTCCGAGCTGGGCGAGCAGCTCGTCGAGCTCCGCCTGATCGAGGTTTGAGCCCGGGAAGTCCGAGGGGGTGAAGCCGCCGGCCTCCGCGGACTGGCAATGGCGGATCAGCGCGCTCAACTGCTCGCGGAAGCGACCGGCGAGCCGCTCGAGGTCCTCCGGCTGGCAGACCGCCGTGGCCGTCCAGTCGGCCCGCAGCCGGCCGCCTTCGAGACGGCAGTGGAGGCGCAGGGGGCCAGCGTCGGCGGCCGGCGGCGCGGCGAGCCGCTCCGCCTGAAAGGCGGCGAGAGGCGGCGTCCAGCGCAGGGCCACGTCCGGCGGGCCCACGGGCTCGTCCGCCACCGGGGCGCCCAGGCGCAACGCGCAGCGGAGGCTCTCCTTGGCCGCCTTCAAGGCGTCGCCCGGAGCGCTGAGCTCGTCGACTTGGACCCGCACCGGGGCGGCGAGGCAGCCGACGACCCCCACGCTCTCGAGACCCTCGATCTCGGGGCGCAAGCCATCCACTTCGACCCGCGTCCACGCCGGGGAGCGGGCCACGGCCACGGCCGCCAGCAGCATCTCCTCCACGGTGTTCCCGTAGGCCGCCAGGGCCTCACCCAGCAGGGCGGAGGTCTCCGCTGCCTCCAGGTGGACCGTGACCGGCCCCACGGCGGTGGCTTCGACAGCGTCAGCCGATCCATTGGCGCAGGGGGCGGCCCAGGGCGCCAGGGCTTCGGCCCAGCGGGCGAACGTCACCGGGGACGCGGCGGGCGGCGCAGCGCCCGCGCACAGCGCCAAGAGGTCGGCGAGCAGCACGCTCCAGGAGGGGTCGTCCAGGGCCAGCTCATGGGCGGCGAGGAGCAGGCTGCCGTCCGGCAGCAAAGCGGCCCGCAGGGCCTCGGAGCCTCCCTGGAGCGATTCCGCCCTCTCCAGCACGACGCCCGTCTCCTCGGGGGCGTAGCGCTGCGACCACCCTTCGTCGTCCTGGGTGAAGCGCAGACGCAGCGCGTCATGCCGAGCCGACAGCTCGCTCAGGGCCTGTTTCAGGACCGCCGCGTCGCTCCCCGCGGGGAGGGCGACTCTGACCAGCTCGCGCCCGGCCCCGTCGACGGCGACGGAGGCCCGCAGGCGTTGCGCCGGCGTCAGGGGGAGCGGCACGTCCTGGGCCGGCGCGGCGTGCGAGCCCACCACCTCCGCCACCGTGGCCAACTCGGCGATCGTCTGGTGCTGGAAGATCTGGCGCGCCGTGATGCGGATCCCTTGATCGCGACTGCGCGCGACTACCTGGATCGTGCGGATGGAGTCGCCGCCCAGCTCGAAGAAGTTGTCGTGGACGCCGATCCGCTCGCGCCTGAGGACCTCGGCCCAGACCGCGGCCAGCGCCGCCTCTACCGGGTTGCGCGGCGCCACGAACCGGTCGTCGAGGTCGGGAAGGACCGTGCTCGGCGCCGGCAGGGTGCGGCGGTCCACCTTGCCGGTGGGACCCAGCGGCAGCGCGGCGAGCCGCACGAAGTCTCCGGGGACCATGTAGGCCGGCAGGCGCTGCTCCACCCAGGCGCGCAACGCCGCCGGGTCCGGGGAGCTTTCCGCCGCCGGCACCACGTAGGCCACCAGGCGCTTGTCACCCGGCACGTCCTCCCGCGCCGTCACCACCGCCGTCTCCACCTCCGGGTGCCGGGCGAGCACCGCCTCGACCTCGCCTGGCTCGATGCGGAAGCCGCGGACCTTCACCTGCGCGTCGGCGCGGCCCAGGAACTCCACCTCCCCCGACGGCCGCCAGCGCGCCAGGTCGCCCGTGGCATAGAGGCGTGCTCCTGGCTCGCCGCTCACCGGATCGGGCACGAAGCGCTCCGCCGTCAGCTCCGGACGGCCCGCGTAGCCGCGCGCGAGGCCTTCGCCGGCGGCGTAGAGCTGGCCCACGGCCCCCACCGGCACCGGCTGGAACGCGGCGTCCAGCAGGTACACCCGGGTGTTGGCGATGGGCACACCGATGGGCACCGGGCCGGCGCCGAGGTCCGCTGCCGAGCGCATGGCGTGGCAGCAGGTGAAGGTGGTGCCCTCGGTGGGACCATAGCCGTTGAGCAGCGTCACGCCGGGCAGGCCCGCAAGGGCGCGGCGCACCAGCTCCAGCGACAGCACGTCGCCCCCGGCCACGAGCTGGCGCACCGGCCGCAGACCCTCCAGGTGCGATTCCACCATCTGGTGGAACAGACCCGCGGTCAGCCACAGCGTGCTCACCCCATACCGCTGCAGCGCGCCGCCCAATTCGCTCAGGTCGAGCGGACCCGGCGGGTACACGGCCAGCCGGCCGCCGTTGAGCAGCGGTCCCCAGATCTCCAGCGTCGAAGCGTCGAAGGAGACCGGCGCCAGTTGCAGGAACACCTCGTCCGGCCCGAAGCGGAGATAGCCGGTCTCGCGCACCAGCCGCACCACGTTGCGGTGGGTCACGGCGACACCCTTGGGACGGCCGGTCGAGCCCGAGGTGAAGAGGACGTAGGCGAGCTGCTCCGGATAGAGGGCTGGCAGGGCGGGCAGGGCCGCGATCCCACCTTCCCCGTGGAGCGTGTCGCGCAGCGGCAGTCGCCTGGCGTCGCTCGCGGGCAGGGCGTCCTCCAGCCCTTCCTGCACCACCACGATGCGGGCGCCAGCGTCCTCCAGCATCCCCGCCAGCCGCTCGCGCGGGTAGCCCGGATCGAGCGGCACGTAGGCGCCGCCGGCCTTGAGGATGCCCAGCAGGGCCGCGATCAGGTCCACGGACCGCACGGCGCAGAGGCCGACCGCCTCATCCGGCTTCACTCCTGCCGCCACCAGGCGCCCGGCCAGGCGCTCGGCCCGGCGGTCCAGCTCCGCGTAGGTGAGCTCCTCGCCGCCGCTCACCACGGCGAGGGCGTCCGGTGTGCGCCGCACCTGCTCGGCGAACAGGCCGGGGATCGTGGCCTCGCGCGGATAGGCCGTGCCCGTGTCATTCCATGTGTGCAGCACCTCCTCGCGCTCCTCCTCGCCCAGCAGCGGCAGCGCGGAGAGGCGCACCTCTTCTCCGCCTTCGGCCGTCACGGCGGCGAGCAGCCGGTGGAAGTGGCCGAGGAGCCGCTGGATCGTGGCCGCGTCGAACAGGTCGGCGGCGTACTCCACGGCCAGCAAGCCTCCCTGGCCGGCATGGGGGTTGAGGAAGAGCGAGAGGTCGTAGTGCGTCTGGCCGGTCTCGAAGCGCAGCGGCGAGAGGGTCAGGCCGGGCAGGTCGAGAGGGGAGACCGGGAAGTTCTGCAGCGCGAGCAGCACCTGGAACACGGGCGAATGGCTGAGGACCCGCACCGGCCGGAGCTCGTCCACCAGACGCTCGAAAGGTACCTCCTGGTGGGCGAAGGCCCCGAGCGACATCTCCCGCACGCGCTGGGCGAGCTCGCCGAGCGTCGGATCGCCCGCGAGGTCGACCCGCAGCGCCAGCGTGTTGACGAAGAACCCGATCAGGTCCTCCAGCTCGGCCTGCCGGCGGTTGGCGATGGGAGTGCCCACCACCACGTCGGACTGGCCGCCGTAGCGGGAGAGCAGGGTGCCGAACCCGGCCAGCAGGAGCATGAAGGGAGTGATGCCGAGGCGCCGGGTCATGGTCTCCAACCGCGCCTCCAACTCGCTGCCGAGGGACAGGTACACGTGGCCGCCGCGGAAGCTCTGGACCGGCGGCCGGGGCCGGTCGAGCGGCAGCTCCACGACCTGGGGCGCGCCCGTGAGCTGCCCCGTCCACCAGGCGAGCCGCTCGGCCAGGGCCTCGTCGCGCAGCCATTGCCGCTGCCAGACGGCGAAGTCGGCGTACTGGATTGGCAGCGCGGGCAGGGCCCCGGGCTCAGCCGTGACGAGAGCGCGATAGAGCGCGCCCAGCTCGCGCACGAAGATGCCCATCGACCAGCCGTCGGAGACCACGTGATGCATACCCACGAGGAGGGCGTGCTGGCGCTCACCGAGCCGCAGCAGGGTGCAGCGCAGGAGAGGGCCGCGGGCCAGGTCGTAGGGCCGGCGAGACTCCGCGGTCGCGATGCGATGAGTCTCCACCTCCTGCGCCTCAGCCGGCAGGCCGGAGAGGTCGAGCACCGGCAGGGGGAGCGGAGCCGGCGCAGCGATCACCTGCCGCGGCTCGCCCGCCTCCTGGCCGAAGGTGGTGCGCAGCACCTCGTGCCGGCGGACGATGCCGCTCAGCGCCGCGGCCAGGGCCGCGACGTCGAGCGAGCCCTCCAGACGCACGCCGCCCCGAACGTTGTAGGGGACGTTCTCCGGCTCGAGCTGGTCGATGAACCACAGCCGCTGCTGCGAGAACGAGAGCGGCAGGGGCCTATCGCGCGGCACGGCCACGAGGGGCGGCAGGCTAGCGCCATTTTCGCCAAGATCCTCCTGCAACGCCCGCTCGGTCCAGGCGGCGAAGCCGGCCAGCGTCGGCTCCTCGAACACCGCGCGGATGGGCAGCTCGACACCCAGCACGGCACGGACCCGCGAGATCATCCGGGTGGCCAGCAGCGAGTGCCCGCCGAGCGCGAAGAAGCTGTCGTGGGAGGCGACGCCAGGCACGCCCAGCAGATCGGCCCAGACACCGGCCAGGAGCTCCTCCGCCGGGCTGCGCTCCCCCTGAGGCTCGGCCTCGTGCCGCTCCCCTGCCGGCGCGGGCAGGGCGCGGCGGTCCACCTTGCCGGTGGGACCGAGAGGCAGCGCGGCGAGCCGCACGAAGGCCCCGGGCACCATGTAGGCGGGCAGGCGCTTCTCCGCCCAGGCGCGCAGCGCCGAGGGCTCCGGAGAGCTCTCCCCCGCCGGCACCACGTAGGCCACCAGACGCTTGTCGCCCGGCACGTCCTCCCGCGCCACCACCACCGCCGTCTCCACCTCCGGGTGAGAGGCGAGCACCGATTCGATCTCGCCCGGCTCGATGCGGAAGCCGCGGACCTTCACCTGCGCGTCGGCGCGGCCCAGGAACTCGACGCCTCCGGACGGCAGCCAGCGCGCCAGGTCCCCCGTGTCATAGAGGCGCGCTCCTGGCTCGCCGCTCACCGGATCCGGAAGGAAGCGCTCCGCCGTCAGCTCCGGCCGTCCGGCGTAACCGCGCGCGAGCCCGTCGCCAGCCGCGTAGAGCTGGCCCACGACCCCCACCGGCACCGGCTGGAACGCGGCGTCCAGGACGTACACCTGGGTGTTGGCGATGGGCCGGCCGATGGGTACCGGGCCGGCACCGAGGTCCGCTGCCGAGCGCATCCCGTAACAGCAGGTGAAGGTGGTGTTCTCGGTGGGACCGTAGCCGTTGATCAGCGTCACGCCGGGCAGGCCCGCGAGGGCGCGGCGCACCAGCTCCGGCGACAGCACGTCGCCCCCGGCCGCGAGCTGGCGCACCGGCCGCAGACCCTCCAGGTGCGATTCCACCATCTGGTGGAACAGGCCCGCGGTCAGCCACAGCGTGCTCACCCCGTACCGCTCCAGCGCGTCGCCGAGCTCGCTCAAGTCGAGCGGGCCCGGCGGGTACACGGCCAGCCGGCCGCCGTTGAGCAGCGGTCCCCAGATCTCCAGCGTCGAGGCGTCGAAGGAGACCGGCGCCAGTTGCAGGAAGACTTCCTCTGGGCCGAAGCGGAGATAGCCGGTCTCGCGCACCAGCCGCACCACGTTGCGGTGGGTCACGGCGACACCCTTGGGACGGCCGGTCGAGCCCGAGGTGAAGAGGACGTAGGCGAGCTGGTCCGGGTGCAGGGCGGGCCGGACCGCGATCCCACCTTCCTTGTGGAGCGTGCCGTGCAGGGGCAGCCGGATTGCGCCGCTCTCGGGCAGCACGTCCTCCAGCCCTTCCTGCACTACCACGATCCGGGCCCCGGCGTCCGTCAGCATCCCCCCCAGCCGCTCCTGTGGGTAGCTCGGATCGAGAGGAACGTAGGCGCCGCCGGCCTTGAGGATGCCCAGCAGGGCTGCGATCAGGTCCACGGACCGCTCGGCGCACAGGCCGACCGCCTCATCCGGCTGTGCTCCCGCCGCCACCAGCCACCCGGCTAGGCGCTCGGCCCGGCGGTTGAGCTCCGCGTAGGTGAGCTCCTCGATGCCGCTCACCACGGCGAAGGCGTCCGGGGTCCGCAGCACCTGCTCCGCGAACAGGCCGGGGATCGTGGCCTCGCGCGGGTAGGCCGACGCCGTGGCATTCCACTGCTGCAGGACCTGCTCGCGCTCCTCCGGGCTCATCAGCGCCAGCGCGGAGAGGCGCGTCCCTTCGCCGCCCTCCGCGGCGACGCCGCGCAGGAGCCTGAAGTAATGGTCGATCATCCGCAGGATGGTCGCGCGGTCGAAGAGGTCGGTGTTGTACTCCCATTGGATGACCGCGTGGTTGTCGTTCTCCCGCTCCGTGAGGCCCACCCTCTGCTCTGCCCGCGGGATCACGATGACGTTGATGTCCACCTTGGCCGAGTGGTTGTCGTACACCCTGAAACGGGCCTGGAGATCGCCGAATTCGAGATCCGGTACGGCGGAGTCATGGAAGTTGTACATGATCTGGAAGAGCGGGTTGCGGCCGAACGTGCGCTCCGGCTGCAGCTCCTGGACGAGCCGCTCGAAGGGCATGTCCTGGTGGGCATAGACCTCCAGACAGAGCTCGCGCACCCGGCCGAGAAGCTCCCGGAAGGTGGGGTTGCCCGACAGGTCGCCGCGCAGGAGGAGGCTGTTGACGACCATGCCGATCATGTTCTCGATCTCGTGCGCCCGGCGGTTGGCGTTGCTGGTGCCGATCACCATGTCGAGCTCGCCGGTGTAGCGCTGGAGCAGCGCGAAGAAGCCGGCGAGCATCGTCATGTAGAGGGTGAAGCCCTCGCGGCGGCTGAGCTTGCGCAACGCCGCATAGAGATCGTCCGGCATCCGCAAGAACTCGAGGTTGCCCGCGAAGGACGCCTGCGCCGGACGCGGCCGGTCGGTCGCGATCTCGAGGCCCTGCGGCGCTCCCGCGAGCTTGCGGGTCCAAAAACCCACCAGGTGGTCCATGACGGGGCCCGCCATCCACTCGCGCTGCCAGACCGTGAAGTCGGCGTACTGCACGGGCAGCTCGGCCAGAGGCGAGGGCTCGCCGCGGAGGAACGCCACATAGAGCGCCTTGATCTCGCGCAGCATGATGGCGAAGGACCAGCCGTCGTGGACGAAGTGATGCTCGACCTGGTGCAGCTCCCAGAGGTCGTCCGCCAGGCGCAGGAGCCGCCAGCGGATCAGGGGGGCTCGCGAGAGGTCGAAGGCGACCTGGATCAGGTTCGAGAAGAGCTGCCAGGCAACGTCGGAACGCTCCTCCTCCGGCAACTGGCGCAGATCGACGACCGGCAGGTCGACCGGCGCGGCGGGATGGATGACCTGGACCGGCTGGCCGTTCACCTCGGGGAAGCTGGTGCGCAGCACCTCGTGGCGGCGGACGATCTCGGTGAGCGTGCGGCGGAAGACCCCGGCGTCGAACGGTCCCTGGAACCAGATCCTGACCTGGAAGTTGTAGGCGATGTTACCGCCGGCCGAGAGCTGGTCGAGGAACCAGACCCGCTCCTGAGGGAAGGAGAGCGGGATCGGCCGGTCGCGCGGCGCTAGGCCGATGGGCGGCAGCTCGGGCATATCCTCGGCGCCCCCGGCCCGCTCGGCGCGCTCGAGCAGCAGGGCCAGCTCGGCCACGGTCGGCTGCTTGAAGATCTCCACCATGGACAGCTCGACGCCGAAGGCCTGACGCACCCGCGACGCGAGCCTGGCGACCAGCAGGGAGTGCCCGCCGAGCTGAAAGAAGTTGTCGTGGATGCCCAGCCGCTCCACCCCCAGCAGGTCGCTCCAGAGACCGCAGAGCATCTCTTCGATCTGGTTGCGCGGCGCTGCGAAGCCGCTGGAGTCCGGCTGTCCCGCGCCGGCCTCGATGCGCTCGAGGGCGCGGCGGTCGACCTTGCCGCTCGGGGTGAGGGGCAGCTCCGGCAGGAGCACGAAAACGGCGGGTGCCATGAACTCGGGAAGCCGTCCTTGCAGCTCCACGCGGAGGTCGGCGGCGGTGGGAGCGCACCCCTCTCTCGCGACCACGAAGGCGACCAGTCGTTTGCCGCCGCCGAGCGCCTCGCGCGCCACCACCGCGGCCTCGCGCACCGCGGGGACGGCACGCAGCGCGGCCTCGACCTCGCCCAGCTCGATGCGATAGCCCCGCACCTTCACCTGGTGGTCGGCGCGCCCACGGAACTCCAGCTCGCCCGCCGGCAGCCGGCGCGCCAGGTCGCCGGTGCGGTACAGCCGTTCGCCGGCAGAGCCCGCGAAGGGATCGGGCACGAAGCGCTCGGCCGTCAGGTCGGGCCGGCCCAGGTAGCCGCGGGCCAGACCGGCGCCGCCGATCACCACCTCTCCGTCGAGACCGGCCGGCAGGAGCTCGAGATCGCGCGACACCACGTGGACGCGGGCGCCCGGCACCGGCCGGCCGATCGGCACCTCGGCCGGGAAGTCACGGGGGCCGGAGAGCTCGCGGCGCGTGGCGACGATGGTCGCCTCGGTGGGGCCGTAGGTGTTGAGAAGCCGGCTGCGCTCCCCCACCCGCTCGCGCCAGACGTCGAGCCGGTCCGCCCGCACCTGCTCGCCGCCGAGGATCACCAGCCGCGCGCCGGCCGGCCAGTCCAGGTCCTGCTGCGCCATGCCGTCCACCAGCTCGTGCCAGTAGGCGGTGGGCAGGTCGAGCACCGTCAGCCCCAACCGCTCGACCTCGCGCAGGAAGACCTCCGCAGCGCCGGCCATCGCGTCGTCGCGCAGCACCAGCGTGGCGCCGCGCACCAGACAGGGGTAGATCTCCTCGGCGCTGGTGTCGAAGCCCATCGAGGCGAACTGCAGCACGCGGTCCCCCGCGCCTACCCTAAAGTCCTCGCCGGCGCTCTCGACGTAGCTCACCAGCGCGGCATGGGAGACGAGCACCCCTTTGGGACGGCCGGTCGAGCCCGAGGTGTAGATGACGTAAGCGCCGTTTCCGGGCAGCGGCGGCGCCGCCGGCTCGGGCTCGTCGCCTTCGCCATCGCCGGCAGGGTCCATCAGGCTCTCCCGGGTGAGCAACACGCGGGCTCCGGAGTCCGCCAGCATGAAGTCCCGGCGCTCCTGGGGATAGATCGGGTCGAGCGGCAGGTAGGCGCCGCCCGCCTTCAGCACGCCCAGCATCCCCACCACCATCTCGGGCGAGCGCTCGACGCAGAGGCCGACGATCGATTCGGGCCCCACGCCCTGCCGGCGCAGCCAGCGGGCCAGGCTCTCGGCGCGCGCGTTCAGCTCCCGGTAGGTGAGCGCCAGGCCGCCCGCCTCGACGGCGGGAGCCTCCGGCGTGCGCGCCGCCTGCTCCTCGAACAGGGTATGGATGCAACGTCCGACCGATGTCCCTGCGGGTGCCACAGGACCCGCGGCAGCGGCCAGCAGCTCGCGGCGCTCGTCGGCCGTGAGCAGCGGCAGCTCCGCCATACGGGCCGCGGGACGGGCCACGAAAGCTTCCAGGATGGTCTGCAGGTGGGCGAGGAGCTGGCGGGCCGCGGCCGCATCGAGGCGGCCCTCGTGGTAGCTGAGGCTCAGATCGAGCCCGCCGCCGGCCTCCGGTGCGATGGTGAGGGCGACCGGGTAGTGGTTGGCCCACTTGCCCCCGGTCTCGAGGATGCGGAACCCCGGCAGGGAGGTCATCGACTCCAGCGGATCCAGGGGAAAGTTCTGGAACACCAGGAGCGTCTCGATCTGGCGGGAGCCGCGGGGGAGACCGCTCCAGGCCTGGATGCTCTCGAGCGGGCAGTACTCGAAGTCGCGCTGCTCGAACTGGCGGCGCTGCAGGTCTGCCAGGGCCGTCCCCACGGCCTCGCTCTCCATCCTCAACCGCACCGGGAGCACGTTGATGAAGAAGCCCACCACCGACTCGATGCCCTCCACCTCGCCGGGCCGGCCGGAGACGACGCCGCCGAAGATCACGTCATCGCGGCCGGTGGTGCGCGCGAGAAGAGCGCCCCAGGCGCCCTGGAACACGGTATTGAGCGTGAGCTGGTGGCGGCGAGCCAGGGCGGCGAGCGCCTCGGCCTTGGCGGCGGGTATCCTGCTCAGCTCGCGGCCGGAGGCCCAGCTCTCGCCGTCCAGGCCGGTGCCGTCGTAAGGCAGCGGGGTGGGCTCGTCGAAGCCGGCCAGAGCGTCGCGCCAGAAGGCCTCGGCAAGGCTCAGGTCCTGGAGCTGCAGCCAGGCGACGTAGTCGCGGTAGCGAGGCGGCGGCTCCAGGTCCGGCTCCCGGCCGTCGCGGAACGCGGCATAGCAGGCGACCGCCTCGCCGAAGACGTAGGAGAGGGACCAGCCATCGACGATCAGATGGTGGTAGCTCCAGACCATTTTCCAGGTCGCCTCGTCCCAGCGGATCAGAGCGAAGCGCATCAACGGCGGATTTCCCAGGTCGAACCCGCGAGCGCGGTCCTGGCGGAGGAAGCCCTCCAGCCGTGCCTCGCGCTCAAGCCTGGCCAGGCCGCTCCAGTCGCGCTCCTCCCAGGGCAGCTCGGCCTCCCTGAGGACCACCTGGAGCGGCTCTTCCCGCCGCTCCCAGACGAAGAGCGTCCGCAGGGCCGGATGACGGTCCACCACCCGCTGCCAGGCCTGATGCCAGACGGCGACGTCCAGATCCCCCTCGAGGGTCATCGTGCTCTGGTTGAAGTAGACCTCCGATTCGGCACCGGAGAGCAAAACGACCATCAGCATCCCCTGCTGGCCGGGAGAGAGCTGGTAGATGTCTTCGACGTTCAGCTTGCTCATCAACGAGACCTTTCCGTGGAGCGTCGGCCGAGCTCGGCGAGGAGGTCGTCGAGGCCAGCCTGATCGAGACGTGACACGGGGAAATCGGACGGGGTGAAGCCTCCGGCATCCGGAGATTGGCAGTGCCGGACCAGCGCATCCAGCTCCGCGAGAAAGCGGTCGCCAGTCTGCTGGAGATCGCTCCGCCGGTGCGCGCCGGTCGAGGTCCAGTCGACCCGCAGCCGGCCGCCTTCCAGAGAACAGTCGACGCGCAGGAGCCCGGCGGCCGCCGTCGCCGGGGCGGCAACGCGCTCGCCGCCCCAGGGGCCGAGGGGGGGCGTCCAGCGCAGGGCCACGTCGGGCTCGCCCGGCACCGGGCTTGCCGGCCGCAACGCCTGGCGGAGGCGCTCCTTGATCCCCTTCAAAGTCATGCCCGGGGCGGGGCGCTTCTCGACCAGGACGCGCACCGGGGCGGCGAGGCAGCCGACGACCCGGTCGCCGTCCAGCCCTTTGAGCACGGGGCGCAATCCCTCCACCTCGGCAAGCGTCCTGGAGTGGGCCCGGGCGCCGGCGACGGCCGCCAGCAGGATCTCCTCCACCGTGTTGCCGTAGGCGGCCCCGGCCTCGCCGAGGAGCGCGGAGGTCTCCGCCACGCCGAGGAAGACCGTGACCGGATCGGTAGCGGCGCCTTGGCTTGCCGCCGTCGGGTCACTGGACCAGGGCATGGACCAGGAGGCAGACCAGGGCGCCAGGGCTTCCGCCCAGCGGGCGAACGGCGACGCGGCCGGCGGCGGGGTCCCCTGGCACAGGGCTGACAGGTCGGCGAGCAGCACGGTCCAGGAGGGGGCGTCCACGGCCAGCGGGTGGGCGGCGAGGAGCAGGTTGCCGTCGGGCAGCCGGGCGACCCGCAGAGCCTCGGCGCCGCCCTCCAGGAGCAGGAGCGCCTCGGCCTCCGATCCGGCCCTCTCCAGCGCCACGGCCGCCTCCGGAGCAAGCCGCTGCGACCAGCCCTCGGGGTCGTCGTGGAAGCGCAGGCGTAGCGCGTCGTGCCGTGCCGACAGCTCGCTCAAGGCCTGCTCCACGGCCTTCGTCCCACATCCTGCGGGGGGAGCGAAGCGGACCATCTCGCGGCCCATCCCGGCAAGGGCGGGACGGCGGCATTGCGCCGGGGTGAGCGGCAGCGGGACGCCCGGGGCGGGCTCGGCGAGCGGGCGATCCACCTCGACCACCGCGGCCAGCTCGGCGATGGTCTGGTGCTGGAAGAGCTGGCGCGGCGTGATGCGGATGCCGTGCTTGCGGCTGCGAGCGACCACCTGGATCATGCGGATGGAGTCGCCGCCCAGCGCGAAGAAGTTGTCGTGGACGCCGATCCTGTCGCGGTGGAGGACCTCCGCCCAAGCGGCGGCCAGGGCTGCCTCCACCGGATTGCGCGGAGCGACGAATTCCGCGCCTGCCGGCGCGCCGTCCGGAGCCGGCAGGGCGCGCCGGTCCACCTTGCCGTTCGGGGTCAAAGGCAGCACCGGGAGCACCACCAGCACGGCCGGCACCATGTACTGGGGCAACTGCTGGCGCAAGGCGCTGCGCACGGCTTCCAGATCGGTCTCGAAATGCACGGCCAGATACGCCACCAGGCGCTTGTCGCCCGGCGCGTCCTCCCACACCACCACCGCGCACTCGCGCACCGCCGGCTGGGCGCTCAGCACCGACTCGATCTCCCCGAGCTCGATGCGGAAGCCGCGGATCTTCACCTGGTGGTCCACCCGGCCCAGGAACTCCAGGGCGCCGTCGTGGGAGCGACGGCGCACCAGGTCGCCGGTGCGGTAGAGGCGGGCCCCTGGCCGGTCCGCGAAGGGATCGGGCACGAACCGCTCGGCCGTCAGCTCCGGACGGCCGAGATAGCCCCGGGCCAGCCCCTCGCCGCCGATGTACAGCTCGCCCGGTGCGCCGACGGGCACGGGCTCCAGGCCGTACGCGAAACGGTCGAGCAAATGGATCTCCGTATTGGCCACGCACTCGCCCAGCGGCACCGGCTGCGAGCCGGCGGCGTCGGCCGCGGTGAGCCGGTGCACGGCCGACCACACCGTGGTCTCCGTGGGGCCGTAGACGTTCCACAGCTCACCCGTCCGGGCCAGCAGCTCGCGGGCCAGATCCGGCGGCAGGGCCTCTCCGCCGCACAGCGCCTTGAGTTCGGGGCTCCCCTTCCACCCGGCCTCCAGCAGCAGGCGCCAGGTCGCCGGTGTCGCCTGCATCACCGTGGCGCCAGCGAGACGCTCCTGCAGCCGGAAACCATCGACCGCGACCTCCCGGTCCACCAGCTCGATGCGGGCGCCCCGGGACAGCGGCAGGAACAGCTCCAGCACCGAGATGTCGAAGGC
>CAVQIV010000009.1:0-1031783 GCA_963712665.1 Thermoanaerobaculaceae bacterium
TGGATATGTCGCATAATGCCGGGATCGGACGCGTTGTCTCGAGATATGGCGCGAAGTCTAGGGATATGACGCATTGTCTGGAGATATGACGCAAACTCGCCGGCATTGCGACAAAGAGGAGGACGTGGGGATGAGCTCACAGCTTTCCGTAGCGGCAATCCTGGCTCACCTGGAAGAGGAGATGGCGTTCCATCGTGAGCAGGAATCCCATCACGCCCAGCACGAGGCCTTCCATCGGGACAAGAGGGCCTTCCATGCCGCGGAATACGAGAAGATCGCCGGCAACTACGGGGCGTTCAAGGCGTCGGCCGAGACGGCGTTCGAGATCGCGACCCGGGCCGCCGAGGTGAGGCCGTTGCCGGAGCCGCTTCCGGTCAAGCGGGTGCTGCCGAGCCGGCTGGTGGCCCGGTGGGTCGCGGAGGTTCCGGCGGGCGAGCCTTTTTCGCCCACCCGGGCCGCCGAAGAGGTGAAGCGGCGTTTTGGCGCCGAGCTGAGCCGGCCCATCACCTCCCGCCTGGCTTCGACGGCCCTGCGGCGGCTGCTCGCCGACGGCGAGGTCCGCCTCGTGAAGAACGGGACGGCGCACCGCGAGGCTGTGTACACCAGGAGTTGAGATGGGCCTGGCGGTTGATTTCAGTCGCTTCTTGAATAGCCCGAAACCCCCCTCGCAAACGCCCGTCCGGCGGGCACTTGCAAGATTGGACCGGCGTTTTACGTCTTTATATGGGTGGAGGGAGAGCGCCGATGGGCGGCGATCTCGGCTCTTGGGATCGCCATGGCCACCCAACACGACAAGATCTTCAAGCAACTGCTGCGCGTCTTTCTCGAAGACTTCCTGCGCCTGGTTGCGCCGCGGGCGCTGGAACGGCTGGACCTGTCCTCGTCCGAGCTGTTGGACAAGGAGCTCTTCGCCGGGGGGCCCCACGGTCGAAGAAGGGAGCTCGACCTGCTGGCCCGCGCCCGCACCCGCGACGGCCTTCCATGCCTGATCCACGTCGAGATCGAGGCGAGGGCGAGCGAAGGGATGAAAGACCGCCTCCGGCGCTACCGCCGCCAGATCGAGGCGCGCTACGACATGACGATGCTGACGATCGTGGTCTACCTGAAACGCGGGCGTCCCGGCGTCAACGTGGAGAGCTGGGAGAGTCTCCTCGGCCCGGACTTCCCAGAGCCGAAGTACATCTCCTTCGGCCTCGCCGGCTGTTCCGCCGCGGAGTATCTCGACAGACCCGAGCCTCTGGCCTGGGCTCTCGCGGCGCTGATGAGCCCTGGCAGCTTGAGCCGGGCGGAGCTGAAGATGGCCTGCCTTCGCCGGATCGCCGGGCTGAAGGGCCCAGTCGATCCCTTCCTACTTGTCGACTGCGTGGAAACCTATCTACAATTGGAGCCGGAGGAGGTTGCCGAATTCGAGGCACTTCGCTCCCGAAAAGAGAACCGGGAGGTACGAGCCGTGGCGATGACATGGTCGGAGACGCAGCAAGCCCTGGGCCGGGAGAAAGGCCTGGAGGAGGGGCTGGAGAAAGGCTTGGAGCAGGGCTTGGAGAAGGGGCGCAGGGAAGGGGTGGAGGTGGGAGCCCAACAGGGTGCCAGGCAGGTCCTGCTCCACCAGCTCGGGAAGCGCTTTGGGCCCTTGCCTGAGACCGTCCGCCGGCGGGTCGAGGCGATCAGCTCGCTGGACCGGCTGGCAAGCTCGCGGAAAGGGTCCTCTCTGCTCACTCCCTGGAAGAGATGGGCCTCGCCTAGAAGACAGGTTCCCGCTCCCCTCTCTCCCGGCTGCCAGGGGGAAGACTGGCCGCCCGGAGAGTTACGGGCGGCGGGCGTCATCTGCCGCGAGCTTTAATTTCAGTCGCTCCTTGAATAGCCCGAAACCCCCCTCGCAAACGCCCGTCCGGCGGGCACTTGCAAGATTGGACCGGCGTTTTACGTCTTTATATGGGTGGAGGGAGAGCGCCGATGGGCGGCGATCTCGGCTCTTGGGATCGCCATGGCCACCCAACACGACAAGATATTCAAGCAACTGCTGCGCGTCTTTCTCGAAGACTTCCTGCGCCTGGTTGCGCCACGGGCGCTGGAACGGCTGGACCTATCCTCGCCCGAGCTGTTGGACAAGGAGCTCTTCGCCGGAGGCCCCCACGGTCGCCGGCGCGAGCTCGACCTGCTGGCCCGCGTCCGCACCCGCGACGGCCTTCCATGCCTGATCCACGTCGAGATCGAGGCGAGGGCGAGCGAGGGGATGAAGGACCGCCTCTGGCGCTACCGCAACCAGATCCAGGCCCGCTACGACACGCCGGTGCTGACGATCGTGGTCTACCTGAAACGCGGGCGTCCTAGCGTCAACTTGGAGAGCTGGGAGAGTCACTTCGGCCCGGACTTCCCAGAGCCGCGCTACGTCTCCTTCGGCCTCGCGGGCTGTCCCGCCGCGGAGTATCTCGATAGACCCGAGCCTCTGGCCTGGGCCCTCGCGGCGCTGATGGACCCTGGCCCGTGGAGCCGTGCCGAGCTGAAGATGGCTTGCCTGCGCCGGATCGCCGGGCTGAAGGGCCCAGATCGATCCCTTCCTACTTGTCGACTGCGTAGAAACCTATCTACAATTGGAGCCGGGAGGAGGTTGCCAAATTCGAGGCACTTCGCTCCCGAAAAGAGAACCGGGAGGTACGAGCCGTGGCGATGACATGGTCGGAAACGCAGCAAGCCATAGGACGGGAGGAGGGGCTCAGGGAAGGGAAAGAGGGGGCGCAGGGAAGGGGTGGAGGTAGGAGCCCAGCAGGGTGCCAGGCAAATCCTGCTCCTCCTACTTGGGAAGCGCTTCGGGCCCTTGCCCGAGACCGTCCGCCGGCGGGTCGAGACGATCAGCTCGCTGGACCGGCTGACCGAGCTCGCGGAACGGGTTCTCTCTGCCCGCTCCCTTGAGGAGATGGGACTCGCCTAGAAACGCTCCCGGGCGGCGCTCAATCCACAATGAAGATCCGCGCACCGGTCCGGGTGTGGGAGCGATGGGGCTCCGCATCATCGGCGACCTGATAGCTCATGCCAGGCGTGAGGACGTGCGTGCTCCCATCACGCAGCTCGACGTGGAGCTCCCCTTCCAGGCAGAGGAGGATGTGGCCCTTCACGCACCAGTGATCGGCCAGATACCCGGGCGTGTACTCGACCATCCGCACCCGGATCTCGCCAAACGTCCGGGTGCGCCAGAAAGCAGTGCCGGTTTCACCCGGATGCTCCGTCGGCTCGATCTGGGACCAGTCGGTGGTTCCGAAGGGGATGTCGGTCATTCGCATGGGTGGGCTCCTTGGGTGGAGAGTCTATCGTGGAGATTGCCTGGATGGCCTGCCTGCGCCGGATCGCGGGACTCAGGGGCGGGTTGATCCCTTCCGACTTGTCGACTGCGTAGAAACCTATCTACAATTGGAGCCGGAGGAGATTGCGGAATTCGAAGCACTTCGCTCCCGGAAAGAGAATTAGGAGGTACGAGCCGTGGCGATGACATGGTCGGAGACGCAGCAGGCCATAGGACGGGAGGAAGGTCTGAAGGAGGGGCGTAGAGAAGGGAAAGAGGAGGGGCTCAGGGAAGGGAAAGAGAAGGGACGCCAGGAAGGGGTGGAGTTGGGAGCGCAGCAGGGTGCCAGGCAGGTCCTGCTCCGCCAACTCGGGAAGCGCTTTGGGCCCTTGCCCGAGACCGTCCGCCGGCGGGTCGAGGCGATCAGCTCGCTGGACCGGCTGACCGAGCTCGCGGAAAGGGTCCTCTCTGCTCACTCCCTGGAAGAGACGGGCCTCGCCTAGAAACGCTCCCCGCGCCCCTCTCTCCCGGTGGCTAGGGGAAGCCGGGAGGCGACGGCGTCGTGCCGTTCCTGAGCCGCCACGGCGGCGACGATCGCATCTCAGCGCCTCGGCACTGCTTCCACCGACAGCCTTGAAATTCCCCGCCCCCGTCCGTCACCTTCCTTACAGAATCCAACGACTTTCTGGAAAGGAGAGTGACATGAGCAAAAACACCATACTGGTTCAGCGGATCGACGACGTCAAGATCGAGCACACGGAGGTGCTGTTCACGGTCTGGGTGAAGGGCACGCACAATGTGTTGGCCTCCAACGCGCGGCTGGCGCCCATGCCCCCGCAGTACCCCGAAGTCCTCGAGCTCGGGCTCTACGTGGATGAGGGAGGCGCGCAGGTCATCACACCCGTGGAGGCGAAGTTGGAGTTCGAGCCCGGGAGGTTCGCGGAGGTCTGCGTGCGGAGCGCCACGAACCGGGAGTGCCGGCCGGTGTTTGAGTAGGCGGCGGCCCAGCCTCGATCCTTAGTCGCCCTCCAGGACCCGGAATCCCGTCGGGGCCGGTCCCCGGCGGGCTTTCCTGTAACCGGGAGTGCATGCGTGAACGCCCTGCTCGACGGCCAGCCGTTGGGTTCGACCGCAGCTGGGAATACGCGGCCCACAATCAGAGGCAGGACTCGACTGCCTGCACCAGCCGATAGAAGACGCCGTGGTTTCTCGTCGCTTCCCTGCTGGGCGCTTCTGCCGCCTGTAACGGACCCGAGTCAAGGCCTGGTGGATTCCGTCGCCACCGAGGCGGTGCTCGGAGCCGGACGGGCAGGCCGGTAGAGGGTGTGGAGTCGACCGTCGTGCGGGATCCACGGTATCGACCCGCGAAGCTGGCACGCTCCCGGCCCGGCGGCTGAGAAGTTGAAGCAGAGCGATCGCGACGCGCCCTGCCCGGTCAGGAGTTTTCCCCCAAGATTACCCCTTCGTGACGGGATAATCCGTCCGAGGCCCGACCTCAACAGGGATCAGCCTGCCGAAGGGCGACTCGGACGGCTCGGGTGCTCGATTGGGGATAGATATGCCTGGAGAAGGCGATCTGGAGTGAGAGAGCCGTGAAGTCGAAGACTTTGTCACGGCGACCGCCTCAGATGGCAAGCTCAGTCATCGCCGTGCCGCCACCTTTCGGGAGGAGCCCAACACCTATCCCGACCCGATGAGGGGGGTTGACTTCGGCCGGGCGGTAAGATATTCTTACCTGTGGTAAGAGAGGTGTCGAATGAATTCCGAGCTGGTAAAAGCCAAGTTGATCGAGGTGCTCCGTGAAATTCAGAGAGACGGAGGTTATGAAGATGCAGATCTCATCCATGATGGGATTGTGCCACTTGATGACCTCGATGGGTTCGACAGTCCGCTCGCGCTCGTCTCCATCAAGCGGCTGACCCGCGGGCTGGGAATCACCATCCCCAAGGGGAAGAACATTTTCCGCGAGGGGGGGCGTTCCCGCGGTCGGAAGCTCTCTATCACAGAGATTGCCGTCGTTGTCGCCAACTTGAAGGCCTAGATTCAGGGGGGGAGACTAACAACATATGGGCCAGAATGAGAAGAAGTCGGTCATTGCCGCCCGTGTACGCGAAGCACGGTTGGCCGCGGGGCTAACTCAGGGGCAAGTCGCCAAGATGCTCGGTTTGCATCGACCTTCAGTCTCAGAGATGGAGGCGGGGAACCGTTCGGTCACTGCTGACGAGCTTACGAAGCTGGCCGAGCTGTTCGATGTGAGCCTTTCCTGGCTTGGAGGTGAGGGAGCAGAAAAGGTGGACACCCTGGATAACAAACTGCAGCTAGCAGCCCGCGAACTCCAAAAGCTCAAGCCTGGGGGACCTAGACCGGCTACTAAAAATTATTGCTTCTCTACGCGGCGGAAGAGATTAGTTATGAGCTTGACCACCAAGGATTTGGCCTATGAAGCTATGGTGGAGTCCATCGAGTTGCGGGAGAAATGGGACCGTGAACACAATGGCCCATTGGATGTCTATATGCTTTGTAAGGATATGGGGATTAAAGTTAGATTTATTGATGTCGCAAGTATGGAGGGCATCTACGGCCGCAGAGAAGACGGGACGGCAGTTATTTGGCTGTCATCGCTCCGCCCGCTCCCTCGCCGAAACTTCAATTGCGCTCACGAGCTCGGGCACCATGTCTTTTGCCACGGCTCCACCGTAGACGAACTCGTTGAAGGAGCCGGCCGAACTGTTCAGGCATTCAGGCCTGAGGAATTTCTCGTAAACACTTTCGCCGGTTTCCTACTTATGCCAACGCTCGGAGTGCGTAGGGCCTTTGCCTGTCGAGGCTGGGACCCTCAAACTGCTACGCCGGTGCAGATCTTTACCGTAGCGTGCCACTTCGGCGTCGGATATGAAACGCTTATTACCCATCTCGCCCATAGCCTCAAGGCCATTGGACTCACCCGCGCCGATGAACTTCGCAAAACGGACCCAAAGGCTATACGGCACGGCCTCCTGGGGTTTCCTGTTTCCGAGCCGCTTGTCATTGCTGATAGACACTGGGGGCTTCCTACGCTGGACGCTGAAGTGGGCACACTGCTCTTACTTCCGGAAGATGCGGTCGCCGGGGGTAACGTATTAGACTTTCAAGCCGATTACCCGAGCGGTCGACTTTTTCGAGCCGTCCGTCCTGGTATCGCTCGTATCACGTGCCCTAGTACCCCATGGGCTGTTTTTGCTCGCGTGTCACCATATCAGTTCGTAGGCTTTGCTGAATACCGTCACCTTGAACAAGAGGACAACAATGACTAGTACCGAACCGTTGCTGATTAGCGACACCAATATCTCTCGTGCTTGGTCACAGATACTGCTGCATGTAATCGATCACGGCGGGACTGAGATATCTCCCCTTGTTGTCTCTATCTCAGGCTTCTCCAATGACTTCATTCCTGAAGTAGACAGGGTTCGTACTGCGCTTGATGGTCTGCTCCAGAAAAAGGACCAGTTCCAGGTGAACACCGTAGCCAATACGATCTTCCCGCAATCACTTTGGCGTATTGCGGGTGGTGACCGACATGCCTTCTTTGAAGAGTACCGTGAGACGCTACCATACTATGCGGCGATGGACCGTCTTAATTGCAGTGGCACCTACTTTTCGCGTCTTATTGCCTTTGACCTCGATGCGAAAACTGGCCAGCGTCTACCCTATATACCCGAAGGGAGCATACCTGAGAAGGGTAATCAGCTTGAGCACATAATCAAACTTTTCGAGAAAAACAAGATTAAGAGAGATTCGGCTTTCCAGGCTTCTATATTTGATCCGGTTCGCGATCACTCGAGCGGGCCCTATCAGAGCTTCCCGTGTATGCAACATCTGACCTTTGTTAGAGTCGGCAAGGAGGATCTTGTAATCAATGCTTTCTATGCGACTCAACAAATTGTGCGGAAGGCCTATGGAAATTATCTGGGACTCTGCCGGTTGGGCCATTTCGTTGCCAGTCAGACAGGCCTAAGCTTCAATCGACTAAATATCTATATTGGAGCTGGAAAGCTTGGCAGCTTTTCAAAGACTAGCTCCGAGCTTTATCCGCTTATTGCCGCTGCCCGGATAGCAACTGAGAATGAGAAAGGGCACGATGGCAGGGTAGATCAATGAGCAGTGTTCGAGCTAGAAAGATAACCGGGAAGTTGGTTGTCTTCGAAGGCCCCGACGGAGTTGGTAAGAGCACGATCTCGACTAAGGTGGCAGAGTGGCTCAATGCGAACGGATACGTATGTGAGCTCATGACCTTTCCAGGCAAGGAGCTGGGCACTCTCGGTAAGCTCGTTTACGAACTCCACCACGCGCCGGCGCGGCTCGGCATCGAAGCCCTTACCATAACGAGCAAACAGGTGCTTCATGTTGCAGCGCACTTAGACGCAATCGAGCGGCGCATTGTTCCTGCCTTGGCATCAGGGTGCCACGTCCTCTTGGATCGCTTCTGGTGGTCCACCTGGACTTACGGAATTACAGGCGGAATGAATCGCCGGCTTCTTAAGCACCTGACTGACTTGGAGCGCGCCTTCTGGGGCCGAATTCGCCCCGCAACGGTTGTGTTCATTCGCCGTGATAGGCCTCTCAACAGGAGAGAAGGCTTTGATGAATGGCGTAAACTCACTAAAGAATATGAACTCTTGGCTGTTCAAGAGGCTCGTCACGTTCCCATTGCTATTGTCGATAACGCCGGTTCTTTGGAGCAAACAATAGCTCAAGTAATCGCGATCTGCGCCCAGGCGATTCCCAACTTGTCTGCACGTAACACGAGCAGTAGTGTTCTCGGTGCCTCACGTGAAGTAGAACAAGCGACGGACGGGGGTCTCAGTCTCGGAGGCGCTTTCGACTCCCCTAAAGAAGCTATTCGGTCTACCACCGTAGCGGGCCCAATCGCCCTAAGGCACCTTATCCCGGCCAACCCAACAGTTGTGTTCAACACATACTGGCGCTTTGCTGCGGAGAGGCAAAGGATATTCTTCGAACGCTTTGCTGGCAAGCCTGCGCCATGGACGGATGATCCGGTACTCTCCACTTATAAATTTACGAACGCATATCGTGCCTCTGACCGTGTAAGCCAATATTTGATACGCCAAGTCATCTACAGGGACGACCTACCCACGACTCACGGGGAAATTTTTTTTCGCATCCTACTCTTCAAATTCTTCAACAAAATAGAAACATGGCAGTTGCTGGAACGAGAGCTAGGGCCGATAACCTTCGAGGACTATTCGTTTGACGCATATGATCGCGTACTCTGCCAAGCTATGAAGGAAGGCTCTACCATCTACTCCGCGGCATACATTATGCCTACCGGCGGAAAGAGTTCGAGTGAAACCCGCAAGC
This sequence comes from Thermoanaerobaculaceae bacterium, assembly GCA_963712665.1. Classification (GTDB taxonomy): domain Bacteria; phylum Acidobacteriota; class Thermoanaerobaculia; order Multivoradales; family UBA5704; genus DATARR01. The sequence continues at coordinate 8,636 of CAVQIV010000009.1, forward strand.
ATCGGTTACATCTCCACTTGATTGAGGCCATGATGGCAGACGAACTTCCCAAGAAGCTTGCCGATGCCAAGAGTATGCACAGCGTATTCGATCAACTTGTAGCATATCCAACGATAGGCGATTTTCTTGCCTATCAATTTGTCACTGACATCAACTACAGCCCAATCATAAATTTCTCAGAGATGGAGTTCGTCGTGCCAGGGCCGGGTGCTTTGGATGGTATCAGAAAGTGCTTCGCCGATCGTGGTGGCCTTAGTGAGACAGAGATCATAATGCTTATGGCTGATATACAAGTGTGTGAGTTCGAGCGCCTGGGCCTGGAGTTCCGCTCGTTGTGGGGGCGACCTCTTCAGCTGATTGATTGTCAGAACCTGTTCTGCGAAGTGGACAAATATTCCCGCATTATGCACCCTGAAGTAAAAGGTCTATCCGGGCGAACAAGAATCAAGCAGAGATTCCGGTGCAATATGCGGCAGATTAATTACTGGTATCCGCCTAAATGGAATATCAATGACAAGATAGCCGAAGCTGAAAGCTCTTCGATGTGACTGTAGCCGATAAGAATGCAACTGGTGAATGAGTTTCGGTCAGCTGCGATGTCAAGGAGGCGAAATTTATGGACATTCGTGAATACCAAGCGAAAGCCCAAGCAACAGAACAGAAACCCTCGGCTGAGGGCTCCGACAAGATCATCTCGCTTCTCGGTCTCGCAGGTGAGGTCGGCGAACTGCTCAACGAGTACAAGAAGCTTCTTCGCGATGGTCAAGCGCATGTCCGCTTTAGAGACCGGCTGATTGAAGAATTGGGAGATTTACTTTGGTACGTAGCTGCCACAGCGACCCAATTTGGTCTCGATCTCAGTGACATTGCCGAGAGCAATTTGGCGAAGATTCGTGCACGTTGGGATCACAAAAGCGATGGACAGCTCTCCCTCGACCTCAAACCTCGTATTTTTGACGAAGGCTTCCCTGACAACGAAAGGATTCCCCGGTACTTTATCGCAGACTTTAGGGAGGTCGTTGAGGCGGGGTCTTCGAAAATCCGCGTATTCGTCAATGGTGAGCAACTCGGTGAGGACCTCACGGACAATGCTCACGACGCTGATGGGTACCGCTTCCATGACGTATTCCATCTCGCCTGTGCTGCCGTCCTCGGCTGGTCACCGGTAACTCGACGCAATCTAAAGATTGACGGTATCAACATCAAAAGGAAAAGCAACCCTAAAATTGACGAGGTAGAGGACGGTGGTCGAGCCATCGTGACCGAGGAAGGAATATCTGCCCTCGTTTTCGCCTATGCGAGCGACCATTCTTCCATGGAGGGAGTAACCTTTATTGATTACGATCTATTAAAGTCTATTCGCATTATGACTGCCAAATTCGAGGTGTCGATCTGCTCTACTGGCGAATGGGAGCGCGCTATTCTTATGGGGTACAGCGTGTGGAGGCAGGTAGAGGAAAATCAAGGTGGCCAGGTTGAGGTAAATCTGGAGAAGCGGTCCATTCGCTATCTGGGTAAAGGTCTAACCAGCGATCAATGCTGATCGCGTAGTATGCTTCCTTAAGGTTCGCTAGACTAGGTGGGCGGGTTTTCTTGGAGTGTCGAACCGGTTGCCAGTGCGCTGGCGACGGCGAATGCCTCGCTGTGGCTAATGCTAATCAGCCATCTTTGTACTCCCAGGGCCACGGCCACATTGGCCGCGCCGCCAGATAATCGCACCGTGGGTGCGCCGGATGGTGACCGGCTGATTTCCACATCTGTAAACCCGACACCATCACCAAACCCTGTACCAAGGGCCTTTAGTACTGCCTCCTTTGCTGCAAAGTTCCCCGCGATGTGGCGAACACGGTTCACACCGAGGGGCGCTTTCCTTTGTTCTAGCTCCGTGAAGCACTGGTCTAGAAAGTCTTCCTCATAAAGCTGGAGAATCCTTTGGATTTTTTGGAGTTCAACAATATCAATACCGTGTCCTACGATATCCATTATCTACATCCTTCATGCTGAACAACGAGGAACTGTAGGTACGTGCTGCTTGAAATTCTCAGGCCTAAGGCCTTTTTTGTGGCGATTGATCCGGTGGAGTAAGATCTGGAGGTACTGCACCGCCCTTTGATGCCGAAGGAGAGATTCGCTGTAAGTTCTTGGAGATTGCCGGATGGGTAGGTGGTGCCGATACTGAGACTGAGGGTACAGAAGCAGGGTGGCTCGGACCTGGTGAGTTATGGGAGAGAGCGTCTCTTAACCAAGGCCCCACGACAGCTATCAGGAGGGCGATGCCGACGGCTCTCCAAATGAGTATCTCCTTTTCGATAGAAGAGGTTTTCTTTTCGATGTCAGTCCTGAGTTCCTGGAGCTCTTTTTTCAGGGCAGCCGGAGATGCTATGTCGCCACGAAGTTGGCGAACATCAGCCGCTGCTACCCCCATTTGCCCCTCCCGTGACCCCTGATACTTATCCAAGGTAGGTTGATCCAGATCGCTAAGCCATATCATGAATATGCGCTCGCCGCGCTCTAAGACAATGTCTCGACTCCCTGCATTATAGATAGCAAACTTCAGCCTTCCGGTAAATCCGGGGTCCACGTGAAATCCTGAAACGTTAACAAGGCCTTGAAATTTTATACTCGCTCGTATAGATATAAAGCCTATGGCCGTTGTTGGTATGCACACAACCTCTTCTGTAATGATTAAGCCGAACTGCCCTGAGGGAACTGTCATTTGTTGACGATTCTCTAGTAGTTCCTTTACCTCGGCCGAGGTGATATAGGCCTCTGGTCCTACGGCTAATTCGTAGGCTCCATGTTTTAGGTTATTTCTATCGTAGGGAATGACTATCTTCTCCGTGGCGGCGTTTTGTTCGAATTTTTCTGTGCTCCAGAAAGACATCTCTCTGCCCTCCGTTCAAGCTAGGAACTACTCGGCTAACATCAAGGTGTTACGCGGCGTCTCAGGGCTGCTCGCTTCAGCCTACTCTCCATTGGGTGGGTACAGAAGCTTGGCAGTCTGAGTTCCTAATCCTACCACGGCTACCCGGCCAGGGATGCCCTAGACTAGGAAGGGAAGAACGATCGCCCCCAAAGGCAGACCGGCCTCTTCCCCTAACCCCATCCGAGAGCCCGGAGATTGCGACGGATGCTCAGGCGGGTTGCGATGGCGGCGGCACCCGGGGTCCATGTGAAGGCGCCGATCAGGAGACCGTCCGTCTGGGGCATGTCGTCCAGCAGACCGATGACCGCCAGGATGAAGGCGCCGTAGAAGGGAGCGCTGAACAGAAACGTCAGCACCAGAAAGAGCTGGGCCTCTCGTCGAGCGTCTCCAGGTGGAAACATATCGCGCGAGGGATCGTACCATTTCTGAAGGCGTGAGATCGGACGGCCGGAGAGTCCCCGGCCGTCCCGGGGACTGGCGCTATTGACGCCGTGGTACTTCGCTTGCAATCTTGGACTTTGAAGGCCGGGCCTGTTCGCGGACCGGCAGGAGGCTCCGATGCAGTACCGAGACCGCTTCCTTCTCATCCTCTTCCTTTCACTCCTCCTCGCCTTGTCGGCTGGGGCGAGCGCGCAGAGCAAGGCTCCCAAGGCTCAGGAGAAGACCGCGCCCGATCCCAAGGGCGCCGCTGGCGAGGTCAAGAACCCCTACGTCGAGCGCTTCCGGCAACTGGACAAGAATGGGGACGGCTACGTCTCCCTCGACGAGTGGCCGCTCGCCAAGGACAGCTTCCACGTCGTGGATCGGGATCAGGATGGGCGTCTGAGCCCGGATGAGCTGCTGACGCCGAACGTCCTGCGCCGCAATCCCCGGGACGAGCCGGTCTGGCCGTCGGGGAGGGATGCCAACGGGCTCCCCGACTACGGCAACAGGGCCCGGAACAGCGAGGACTCCTGGAATCCCCGCGCCACGTCCCGGGACCGAGCCCGCTTCCGCAACCTCGACCGCAACCAGGACAGCCGCCTGACCCTCCTCGAATGGACCGGCTCGAACGTCACCTTCGACCATCTCGACGTCAACCACGACGGGGTGCTCAGCCCGAACGAGTGGCCGTGAGCTCCTCTCCTTCGAGGAGAGACGTCCCTCGCGGTTGTATGCTTACCCGCAGGAAGGAGGTGAAGGCTCATGTTGATCTTCGTGTGCATCACTGCCGCGGGTTTCATCCTGCTCCTCGGCGGCTCGATCTTCGGCCATGACCACGACGGGGACCACGACCATGGCGGGCACTTCGATCATGGCCACGATGCGGGTCACGATGCGAGCCACGACATCGAGCCTACGGTCAGCATCTTCTCCACCAAGGTGATCGGCGCGTTCCTCATGGGCTTCGGTGCCGGCGGCGCCATCGCGGCCTACTATGGCGCGGGCCCGCTCGCGGCATCCTTCGTCGGCCTGGCCGTGGGATTCCTCATCGGTCTGCTCATGTATGGGGTCATGCGGCTCATCTATGGCCAGCAGGCCACGTCCATCGTCACCACCAGCACCGCCGTCGGCGAGATCGGCATGGTCACCATCCCCATCGGGAGAAACGGAACCGGTGAAGTCGCCATCACCTTGCGTGGACAGCACCGCAGCTTTCTGGCCCGGTCGGCGGACACGAACGCCATAGCGAAGGGCCGCCAGGTCAGGGTGGTTCATACGACGGGCAGCCAGCTCGTCGTCCGGGAGATCGAAGAAGCCAACGCTCCGCTCAGCTCATAGGCGCAAGGGAGAAAACCCGTCATGGAAAGCGTCACGTCGTTTCTGGGACGATTCGCTCTGCCGATTCTCGTCATCGCCGTGGCCCTGGCGTTCGTGCTCGCGGTGAGGTTCATCGCGAGCCGGTACAAGAAGATCCCGCCCAACCGGGTCGGCGTTTTCTACGGGCGCAAGTACAAGGATCCGGCGACGGGACAGGTCCAGGGCTATCTGGTCATCACTGGCGGCGGGCGCGTTCAGATGCCCCTCGTCGAGGATTACATGGAGATGTCGACGTCGGCGTTCCAGATCGAGATCGACGAGACCGGCATCCCCAACAAGGACAACGTCCGGCTGACCGTGCGGGGGGTGGCCTCGGTCCAGCTCTCGCCCGCGCCTGAAGACCTGAACCGCGCCGCCCAGTCGTTCCTCGGCAAGGCCGCCCCCGAGATCCTCCTCTTCGTCGGCAACATCCTCAAGGGGCATCTGCGGTCGATCATCGGCAAGATGGACATCGGCGAGATCCTGCGCGAGCGCGACAAGTTCAATCAGCGCGTCATCGAGGAGAGCTCCACCGAGCTGAAGCGGGTGGGCTTCGACGTGATCAACCTGGTGATCCAGGACGTCAACGACGACCAGGGCTATATCGACGCGCTCGGCAAGCAGGCCGTAGCGGACGCCAAGGCTGAAGCCGAGATCAAAGTCGCCGACGCGGCCCGGCGGCAGAACATCGCCGTTTCGGACGCCCAACGGGAATCGTCTCTCGTCACCGCATCCAACGCGGCGAAAGTCGCCGAGGCCGAGAAGGATCGCGACCTCAAGAAGGCCGCGTTCCTCAAAGAGACCTCGATCGTGCAGGCCGAGGCCAACATGGCCGGCGAGATCGCCAAGGCAGCCCAGGAGCAGAGGCTCAGGGTGGCTCAGGCGGAGCGGGACGCAGCGGAACGCGAGGCCCAGGTCATCGTCCAGGAGAAGGAAGCGCTGCGGCGCACCAAGGAGCTCGATGCCACCGTCGTGGCCACCGCCACGGCAGCTCGGCAGACGGCGATCATCGATGCCGAGGCCGCGAAGCAGAAGCGCATCCTCGATGCCGACGCCGAGGCGGAGTACCTGAAGAGGACCGCTCAGGCCAAGCGTGACGCCGCGACTCTCGAAGGCGAGGGCGAAGCGAATCGCCGGAAGTCCGTGCTGCTCGCCGAAGCCGAAGGCAACGCCGCAGCCAAGAAGCAGGCGCTCCTGGCGGAAGCCGAAGGCACCCAGAAGCTCGCCGAGGCGCTCGCCCAGATGTCGAGCGACGCCCGGTTCATCCTCGTGCTCGACAAGTTGCCGGGTCTCCTCGACCACGGCGGCGACGCGGGCGCGAAGCTGCTCCAGGCGATCTTCGGTCCGGCGGCGGCGGCGATCGGACAGATCGACAGGATCTCGATCGTCGACGTGGGCGGCAACGGTCAGGGGCTGGGCAAGGTCTCCGGCATGGCCCCGCAATTCGTTTTCCAAGTCCTCGCCCAGCTCGAAGCCCTCGGCATCGACGTGAAGGGGCTGCTGAAGCTCCTGAAGATCGACCCCAGCGGCCTCGAGACCCTGCTCGCCGGCGTGAAGCCCGATGTTCCGGCCGGGTCCCAAAAAGAAGAGAGACGTCCCGCCGTCCCCGTGGAGGATGACAGGGTGTCGTAACGGGTTGTGACGTCTCTACGGGACCGGCGGGTTGAAGGAGCGGGGACGCGGCGGGAATTCTTCCCCTGCATGTCGTGTTTGCGTGTCGGCGGGGATCAACTCCGGTCCCCCTTCCCTGTCTGCTAGGATGACCGGTCCCATGGATACGATCTCCGTGCGCGGTGCGCGCGAGCACAATCTCAAGAACATCCACCTCGAAATCCCCCGGAACCAGCTGGTGGTCATCACCGGGGTCTCCGGGTCGGGAAAGTCGTCGCTGGCCTTCGATACGCTGTTCGCCGAGGGTCAGCGGCGGTACGTCGAGTCGCTGTCGTCCTACGCCCGGCAGTTCCTCCAGCAGATGGAGAAGCCGGACGTGGACTCGATCGACGGCCTCTCTCCGGCCATCTCGATCGAGCAGAAGTCGGTGTCGAAGAACCCCCGCTCCACGGTGGGGACGGTCACCGAGATCCACGACTACATGCGGCTGCTCTATGCCTCGATCGGCGTGCCCCACTGCCCGAACTGCGGCCAGACCATCCGGCCGCAGACGGTGCAGCAGATGGTGGACCGCGTGCTGGAGCTGCCCGAGGGGAGCCGGTTGGTGCTCTATGCCCCCTACGTCCGCGGCAAGAAGGGGGAGTACAAGAAGCAGCTCGGCCAGATGGCTCGGGAAGGGTTCATGCGCGCCAGGATCGACGGCCAGATGATCGACCTCGCGGGGAACCTGCCCAATCTCGACAAGCAGAAGAAGCATTCGATCGACATCGTCATCGACCGGATCGTGGTCAAGCCCGGCATCGAGAAGCGGCTGTCGGATTCCATCGAGACGGCGCTCAAGGTGGCGGGGGGATTGGTCGTCCTCGCTCCCGAGGGAGCCGCGGAGGAGACGCTCTCCCAGAGCTATTCGTGCGTGGAGTGTGGCACGAGCCTGACGGAAATCACGCCGCGGCTGTTCTCGTTCAACAGTCCCTATGGCGCCTGTCCCACGTGTTCGGGGCTCGGCACACTCATGGGCGTCGATCCCGACAAGGTGGTGCCGGACCCGGAGCGGTCGATCCTCGCCGGCGCCGTGGCGCCATGGCCCGAAGGGTCGAAGTCGTGGCGGCTCAAGATGGTGGAGACGCTGTCGAAGGCCATGGGGTTCTCGCTCTCGACGCCGTGGAAGAAGCTGCCGGCCGAGGCGCGGAAGGTCATCCTCCACGGCAGCGGCGACGAGGAGATCTCCTTCAGCCTCACGGGGAAGAAGTCGAGCTACTCGTGGACGGGCAAGTTCGAGGGGGTCACCCCCATGCTCGACCGGCGCTACAAGGAGACGGATTCGCCCACCATCCGCGCCGAGATCGAGAAGTACATGTCGGTCCACCCCTGTCCCACCTGCCAGGGCCGGCGGCTGCGGCCGGAGGCGCTGGCGGTGAAGCTGAAAGCAAGGTCGATCGACGAGCTCTCACGGCAGTCGGTGTCGGACCTGCGGGAGTGGATGGGGGAGATCGATCTCGACAAGCGGGAGCGGGCCATCGCCGAGAAGGTGGTGACGGAGATCCAGGACCGGCTGTCGTTCCTCGACGACGTGGGGGTCGGCTACCTGACGCTCGACCGGTCGTCGGGCTCGCTCTCGGGCGGCGAGAGCCAGCGCATCCGCCTCGCGACGCAGATCGGCAGCAAGCTCATGGGCGTGCTCTACGTGCTGGACGAGCCGTCGATCGGCCTCCATCAGCGGGACAACGCCCGCCTGCTCGCGACCCTCCAGGGGATGCGGGACCTCGGCAACTCGGTGCTGGTGGTGGAGCACGACGAGGAGACCATCCGCGCCGCGGACTGGGTGATCGACCTCGGGCCGGGCGCCGGGGTGCACGGCGGCGAGGTGGTGGCGGAGGGGACGCCGCAGCAGATCGAGAAGGCCGCCCACTCGCTCACCGGCCAGTACCTCACGGGCAAGCTGGAGGTGCCGGTGCCGCGGGAACGCCGGGAGGGCCGGGGCCTGCTCACCATCGAGGGGGCGCGGGAGAACAACCTCCAGGGACTGGACGTGGAGTTTCCCATCGGCTGCTTCACGGTGGTCACCGGGGTGTCGGGATCGGGCAAGAGCACGCTGGTCAACGAGATCCTCTACAAGGCGCTGGCCCGGCACTTCTACCGGGCGTCGGACAAGCCCGGGGAGCACGAGCGCATCTTGGGTCTGGAACAGCTCGACAAGGTGATCGCCATCGACCAGAGCCCCATCGGCCGCACGCCGCGATCGAACCCGGCGACGTACACGAACGTCTTCAATCCCATCCGCAATCTCATGGCCATGACGCCCGAGGCGCGGATGCGGGGCTACGGGCCCGGGCGGTTCAGCTTCAACGTGCCGGGCGGGCGCTGCGAGGCCTGCAAGGGGGACGGGCAGATCAAGATCGAGATGCACTTCCTGCCCGACATCTACGTCACCTGCGAGGTCTGCGGCGGCAAGCGCTACGACCGCGAGACGCTGGCGGTGAAATACAAGGGGCTGAACATCGCCGAGATCCTGGACCTGCCGGTGGAGCAGGGGTACGAGCTCTTCCAGAACATCCCGTCGATCGAGCGCATCCTGGAGACGCTGTGCGAGGTGGGCCTGGGCTACATCCGCCTGGGCCAGCCGGCCACCACCCTCTCGGGCGGCGAGGCGCAGCGGGTGAAGCTCGCCCGCGAGCTGTGCAAGCGCTCGACCGGGCGCACGCTGTACCTGCTCGACGAGCCCACGACCGGCCTCCACTTCGACGACGTGGGCAAGCTCCTGAAGCTGCTGCACCGCCTGGTGGAGCTGGGCAACACGGTGGTGGTGATCGAGCACAACCTGGACGTCATCAAGACGGCCGACTGGGTGATCGACCTCGGCCCCGAGGGGGGAGCCGGAGGCGGGCAGCTCCTCGCGGTGGGCACGCCGGAGGAGGTGGCGGCGTCGCCGGAGAGCTATACCGGGCAATACCTGAAGGGGGTGCTGCCGCCGCCGATGAAGGTGAAGAGGCGGGCGGGGGGACGGCGGTAGGTCTCGCTCCCTCCCCTTCGGGGCACCCCTCTTTATGGAATGGAAAGGAGATTCCCATGAAAAGACTGCTTCTGCTCGTCGTCGTTCTCGTCATCACCCTGGCGGCCCCCGTGCTGTCGCTGCCCCCTCTCTGTAGCTGCCCCTCCTGCGCCTCCAATAGCAAACCTTGCTCGCTCAGGCAAGAGAACGGCTACGTGGTCACCAACTGCGGCACCTACTTCGGAACCTACTGCACCGGCCCGAACTGATCCGGCTTCGAGAAACAACGCCCGGCTCCGATCGTAGAATGGTTTGCCATGGCGCGCCACGACGCATTGATCGCCGAGAAGCGGCGCATCCTGCAGCTCGAGACGCTGTACGACCTCGCCATCGCACTCCACGCCCAGCGGCCGGAGCAGGAGCTGGTGGACGAGCTGTTGCAGCGGGTGTGCGCCGTGCTCGATCCCGCGGCGGCCGTGGCCGTCACCCGCGATGCCTACGGTGGGGCCCGGGGGGTGGCGACCGTGGGTTGGGTGGACGACCAGCCCACGGGGGATGCCCTGCTGGCGGCGCCCATCTGGCGGGAGCTGCTGATGGAGGGGCACATCCTCGCCCGCTCCCATGGGGTGCTCGCCGGGCGCACCTACGATCAGCTCGTGGCCGCGCCTCTGGCCTACCGCGGCGTGTTCCTCGGTTATGTGGCCGTGCTCGACAAGGAGGTGCGGGGCGACTCGGACCCCTCGTTCACGGCGGACGACCGGCGGTTCCTCGACTCGGTGTCCGCTCTCGCTGGTGCCGCCCTGGACGCGGCCCGCCAGGTGGAGCGTCTGGAGACCCAGCGCGAGCGCCTTGAGGAGGAGAACAAGGCCCTCAAGGGTCGCTTCGCCGAGGAGGTGGGGGGCCGGAAGATCGTGGCCCACGCGCCGGGCATGCGCCGGGTGCTGGAGGTGGTCGAGCGGGTGGCCCCCCGCGGCGTCAACGTCCTGGTGCGGGGCGAGAGCGGCACCGGCAAGGAGCTGGTGGCCAAGCTCCTTCATCATCTCTCGGGGCGCGAAGGGGCGCTCATCGCCGTCAACTGCGCGGCGCTGCCCGAGACGCTGCTCGAGAGCGAGCTGTTCGGCATCGAAGGCGGGGTCGCGACGGGCGTGCAGGCGCGGCCGGGCAAGTTCGAGCTGGCGAACGGGGGCACCCTGTTCCTGGACGAGATCGGCGACATGGAGACCAGCCTCCAGGTGCGAGCTGCTGCGGGTGCTCCAGGAACGCGAGATCGACCCGGGTGGGCGGCCGGAGGTCCATTCCGGTCGACGTGCGGCTGGTCGCGGCCACCCACCAGGATCTGGAGAGCCGCATCGCGGGAGGGCCGGTTCCGCGAGGACCTCTACTACCGGCTGAAGGGCGTCGAGATCGACCTCCCGCCGCTGCGCGAGCGGCAGCAGGACATCCCGCATCTCGTCCGCGCCTTCCTGGAGGAGTTCTGCCGCCGGGAGGGGATTCCCGATGCCGGCGCTGCGCTCCGAGGCCCTGGCCCTGCTGCTGGCCACGACTTCCCGGGCAACGTCCGCGAGCTCCAGAACCTCATCGAAGGCGCCGTCTCCCTGGCGGACGGGGACATCGACGCCGACCTCGTCCGCTCCTTGATGGGCACCGCGGCCCAGCCGTCCTCCCCCGAGCCCCTGGACCTCGAAACCCTGGAGAAGCGCCACATCGCCCGGGTGCTCAAGCTCGCTGGCGGCAACAAGACCGAAGCGGCGCGCATCCTGGGGCTCGACCGCAAGACGTTGCAGCGGAAGGGGTTCTGAGGGTGGCTGAGGTTCCGCGACAAATTATCCCGCACGCGACAATTTGCCCCAAATCCCTCGCAAGCGCGGCAAGGTGGGACTTTCGGGCGATTCCATCCCATATCTTCGGGGATTGCTGAGACAAAATGTCGCGACGCGGAGTGAGGCGTTCTGGGGCTGGATTCCTGGGGATTCAGCCAAGCAACGGGAAATAAACGGTTTACGGCGGAGTTGACGGCGGCGTGGCAGGTTGGCAACGGGCTTGCGATAGGGGAGAGGCGGATGAGGAGGAATGCCATGATAGACTCCGCTCGCAAGCAGGTAGCGGTTCCGTTCGTACCGGTCAAGGTTCTGTTGTCTGTGGGTTCGCTGGTCAGCTTCGGCTGGTTGCTGTCGCACGACCTGGTCCATCCCATCGTGATCTACGCTCTGCAGCTCTTCCTCTCCTTCTGACTTCCGGCCTGGGCGGCCCACTCGCACGGACACGGACATGACTGAAGGCGTCTTGAGGGAGGTCACGCTGGCGCTCCCCATGGTCCCAGAGATGGAGATCGAGGCGAGCAAGACCGCGACGGCGATCGCCGAGTCGATCCGGATGAGTCCGGATAGAATCGACGAGGTCCGGATGGCCGTGGTCGAGGCTTGCATCAATGCCTTGGAGCACAGCCACTCCTCCGACCAGGAGGTCTTCGTGACGTTCCAGGTGCTGGGGGACCCTGATCCCGAGAAGCTGCGCATCCTGGTCAAAGACCATGGCATCGGCTTCTCCCCGGATGAGTTGGAGGCGCCCACCATGGCGGACAAGCTCAAGTCGATGCGCAAGCGCGGCTGGGGGCTGAAGATCATCCGCGGGCTCATGGACGAGGTGGAGATACAGTCCGGCGCCGACGGGACGACCGTCGTGATGAGTAAGATGCGATGAAAGCGGGGGCCAGCCGATGACCGAGACGCTCAGCGTAACCGTGGATCGCCGCGATGGGCTGGCGGTGATCTACACCGAGGGTTACATCAACAACCAGGGGGGCGAGGAGATCGCCAAGGCGGCCTACAAGCTCCTCGACGACGGCTACAAGGTCCTGCTCTTGAACCTCGCCGGCACCAAGATCGTCAACTCGATCGGCATCTCCATCCTGATCGAGATCATCGAGAAGATGCTGGAGATCGAGGGCAAGCTCGGCTTCTGCTGCCTGACTCCGACCATCGAGAAGACCTTCCATATCATGGGCCTCGCGCAGTACGCTCCGATCTACAGCGACGAGGCGTCGGCCGTGGCCCAGATCCGGGCCTGACCTGACTCCCGGTAGGAGACAGCATGGAGGGCACCGCACCGGCCGCCGGCCGGGTCGATCCGGCTTGGGATGAGCTTCTGGTCCTCTCCCGCGACGAGACGAGCGAGCGCCAGCTCCTGGAGCGGCTCCTCGATCTCTGGCGCCGGGAGCACGGCGCCACCGCGGCAGGCCTCTACCTGGACCATAGCGGCACGCTGGAGCGGGAGGCTGCCGTGGGGGACGGCCTTCCCCAGACCCTGGAGGCGGGAGCGACGGATGGCTTCGGGGGGCTGAGCTTCCCCGGCGGCCGGCTCCTCTTCTCACCTCCTCGTGTTTTCGCCCTGGACCAGGCCGAGCACGCGGCGAGCGATCCCCTGACCCTCCTCCTCGCCTCGTCCCTCAAGAGCTGCCGTCTGAAGCAGGAGCTCAAGGAGCAGCAGTTCCAGGTCAACTACCGGGTGGTGGAGCTGGAGGCCCTCTATGACGTGGGGCTGGCCGTGGCCTCGACCCTCGACCTCGACCGGCTGTCGGAGGAGATCCTGCTGCGCGCCGTGTCGCTGCTCGACGCGCGGCGGGGCGCCCTCTACCTCCTGGAGGACGGCCGCTATCGCCTGGACCGCATCTTCGGCGGCGAGGCCGCGGACTGGCTGGCCGCTGACGATCCCGAGCTCCACTCCTTCCTGGCCGGCGCCGGCAAGGCTCCGGACCGTCTGCTCCCGGGCGCCCGCTATCTGCTGGGCGTGCCCATCGAGGTGGAGAGCGGCCGGCGAGGGCTGCTGGTGGTGGGCGACAAGGAGAGCCGCCGCGGCGTGGGGCCCTTCCTCCCCTCGGATCGCCGCACCCTGTCGCTGTTCGCCAATCAGGCGGCGCTCGCCCTGGAGAACGCCCGGCTCCACCTCCAGGCGCTGGAGAAGGAGCGCCTGGAGCGGGAGATGCATCTGGCGTCGGAGATCCAGCGCCAGATCCTCCCCAAGGGGGCTCCCCTAGTCCCCGGCTTCGACCTCGTGGGCTGGTACCGGCCGGCGCGGCAGGTGGGCGGCGACTACTACGACCTCTTCCAGGCCCCGAACGACCGCATCGGTCTGGTGGTGGGAGACGTCTCCGGCAAGGGGATGCCGGCCGCCCTCATGGTCTCGACGCTCCACTCGGCTCTGCACCTGCTGCGGGACCACCTGGAGTTCGGCCCGGAGCTGCTGGAGCGGCTGAACCGCCACATCGTGGAGTCTTCGGCGGCCAACAAGTTCATCACCATGATGCTGGCCGAGCTCGATCCCCGCACCGGCGTGCTCCACTACATGAACGCCGGGCACAATCCCGCCATCCTGCTGCGCCGCGACGGCTCGGTGGACCAACTCGGCGCCGGCGGACTCCCCCTGGGGCTCATGCTGCAGGCGCGGTTCCAGTCCCGCGCCCTCACTTTCGAGCCGGGCGACCTGCTCTGCATCTACAGCGACGGCATCACCGAGGCCGAATCGCCGAGCGACGAAGAGTTCGGCATGGGCCGGCTGATCGATCTCCTGCGCCGCGAGCGCTACCGCCCTCTGCCGGAGCTGGTGGAGACCATCCCCCAGAAGGTGGGCGAGCACTCCCAGGGTCTGCCGCAGGGGGATGACCAGACGCTGGTGCTGATGCGTCGGGCTCTCTAAAGCCTTCCTCTCTCTGGGCCGGGGTGATCAGGGCCTCCCGCGCTACAATCCCCCGTCATGATCCAACTCACGATGCGGAGCTTTGTTCTCTCGACGTCCGTGTTCCTCCTCCCCCTGCTGGCGGCGGCCCAGACGCCGCCTCCCCAGCCGCCGGCCGGCCCGAAGTGGGCTTTGGCCATCCATGGCGGGGCGGGGACGATCCCCAAGAACCTGCCCGAGGAGCGCAAGCAGCAGTATTTGAAGTCGCTCACCCACGCTCTGGAGATCGGCCGCGACGTGCTGAAGGGGGGCGGCACCAGTCTCGACTCAGTCGAGAAGGTGGTCCGCTTCCTGGAGGACGATCCCCTGTTCAATGCCGGCAAGGGGGCCGTCTACACCCACGAGGGGACGCACGAGCTCGACGCCGCCATCATGGACGGCCGGGACCTCTCGTGCGGGTCGGTGGCGGGCCTGAAGACGGTGAAAAACCCCATCACCCTCGCCCGGCTGGTCAAGGAGAAGTCGCCCCACGTCTTCCTGGTGGGAGAGGGGGCCGAGGCCTTCGCCACCCAGATGAAGGTCGAGAGGGTGAAAAACAACTGGTTCGACACCCCGTTCCGCTACCAGCAGCTCCTGGAGGAGCTCAAAGAGGAACGGCTCAAGAAGGACAAGAAGGACAAGGACACGGTCGGGGCCGTGGCGCTCGACACCCACGGCAACCTGGCCGCCGCCACTTCGACCGGCGGGCTGACCAACAAGCGCTTCGGGCGGCTGGGAGACGTGCCGGTGATCGGCGCCGGCACCTACGCCAACAACAAGACGGCCGCCCTCTCGGGCACGGGCATCGGCGAGGAGTTCATCAAGCACACCGTGACCCACGACATCTCGGCCCTGATGGAGTACGGCGGCTTGACGCTGCAGCAGGCGGCGGACCGGGTGATCCACCAGAAGCTCAAGCCGGGGGACGGCGGCGTGATCGGCGTCGGCCACGACGGCTCCATCGCCCTGGTCTTCAACTCCGAGGGGATGTACCGGGGGGCCGCTGACTCGGGCGGGCGGTTCGAGGTCAAGATCTGGGAGTAGAGTCCCTGAGCGTTCAGTCGAGGGCGAAGCGCAGGCCGCCGACCTCCGCCACGGCCAGCATGGGCGCGGTGGTGGCGCGGAAGAGACCGGCACCGGTGGCGATGGGCACCAGGTCCGAGCCCACGGCCAGCACGCGGGAGAGCACGCTTCGGAGGTCGTCCTCCCAGATCAGGTCGGGGAGGGCCCGGCCGAGCGTGCCGCCGTCGATCTGGCGCACGCCGCGGGCCACGGCGCGGAAGCGCAGGGCCTGGGGATCGTAGGCTTCGAGCGGCTCTAAGGCCGCCACCCAGAGGCCGCCGTTCGCGGCACCGAGCAGCTCGTCCTCGGCGGCTTCGCCGGGCAGCAGGAAGAGGTGGGCGGCCACGGCTTCGTCTGGCGCCACCCGCTGCGAGGTGGGGGGCCGGTCGAGGGCGCGGGAGAGGCGGTCGTCGATCGCCGGGGTCATGGCCACGCCGCCGGTCACCAGGTCGAGCGGGCGGGCGGCGGCCCCCAGCAGGTCGAAGGGAAAGGGGAGGCCGCGTGGGTCGGTGGGATCGTCCCGCAGGTGGACGGCGGGGTGGAACACCGGCTGGCCGAGACTTTCACGGAGGAAGGAGACGCCGGAGTGGAACGACTCGGAGGTAAAGGCCTGCCGGTTGAGCACCTCGAGCAGGGCGGCGGTGGCCTCCTGCGACAGCACCAGAGGGGCCGGACCCGCGGGCGGCCGCACTACCTCGGGCGGGCCGCCGCGCCGTCGCGCGCGTTCGAAAACCTTCTGGGGATCGAGACCGGCCAGCGACCGGGAGGCCGCCGCGGCGCGGCCGGCTCCGGGCTGGCGGCCGCAGACCACCTCGATCCAGCCGGAGGTGACGTCGGCGGCCCGGCGCAGGCCGCGGCTGCTGGCCACGGCGAGGCGCCCCTCGGACCAGCCGATGCGGGCCGTCTCCCCTCTCGCGGCCAGGCGCTGGAGCATGTCGCGCGCCCGCCCCGGCGTCATACGGGCGAGCTCCGGGTCGCAGAGCCCTGCCGTCTCGACCGGGGCGTCACCGTTGGGGATGGCCAGGAGATCGGGGCTCGGAGGCGACAGGCGAGCCTGGGCCAGGGCCTCGCGCAGGGCGTTCTCCAGGTCCGATGGGGTCGAGACGCTCGTGCGGTGCATGCCCGTGCGGCCCGACTCGCGGACGCGGAAGAGCACCGCTCGCTCGTGCAACTCGTAGGTGTCGCGCCGGCGCTTGCCGTTGCTCTCCTGGCCGCGGCGCACCTCCAGCCAGGAGATCTCCGTCAGGTCGGCCGGCGAGGCCGCCAGCAGGCGCTCGAGCCGCGACACGATCTCGTCGAGGGGTACGGGGCCGTCGGGAAACACGGCCGGGAGTTTACATCGGCCGGCGTCAAAATGCAGCATTTACAAGGCTTTTCACATGGCTTGCTCTTTGCACCCCCTGGCTTTGGCCCGGGAGGTGTACGGAGCTCGGGGAGAACGAGACGATGCTTAGGTTTACGGCTGTTTTGACCTCACTGCTGCTGGGCGCGGCGGCGTTCGCCGTGGCGCAACCCTCCTATGCAGAGGACGGTGCTGACCTCATCCTGAGGCACGGGGTGTTCTATCCGGTGGAGCCTCCGGGGAAGGTGGAGGGGAGTCTCGCCGTGCGCGGCGGGCGGATCGTCTACCTCGGCCCGGACGCGGGCGCGGACCGGCTCCGCGGCCCCAAGACCCAGGTGATCGACCTCGCCGGCCGCGCCGTGACTCCGGGGCTGATCGACGCCCACTCGCATCTCGCCGAGCTGGGCCAGGTCCTGCAGCAGGTGGATCTGACGGGGGCGGCCACCTTCGGCGAGGTGGTGCGGCGGGTGCGCGAGGCGGCCGGGCGGGTCCCGGCGGGCTCCTGGATCCGCGGCTGGGGATGGGACCAGAACCGCTGGCCCGACAAGCAATTCCCCACCCACGACGCGCTGTCGGCCGCGGTGCCGGACCACCCGGTCTGGGTGACCCGGGTGGATGGCCATGCGGTCGCTCGTCAACGCCCGCGCCATGGAGATCCTGAAGATCGATACGAGCACCCAGGATCCGACCGGAGGCCGCTTCCTGCGCGACGCCCAGGGGCGGCCCACGGGAGTGATGATCGACAACGCCATGGCCACGGTGGAGAGCCGGCTGCCCGATCTTACGGACGAGGAGCGCCAGCGGGGCCTGCGCCTCGCCGCCCAACATTGCGTGGAGCGGGGGTTGACCACGGTGACGGACTTAGGGATCGGCGACCCCTACTACCGGGCCTACGACGCCCTGCGCCGGGCCGGCCAGCTCCCCTTGCGAGCCGCCGTGTTCCTCAGCGACGACCAGGACCTCCTCGACCGCTGGTTCAAGCGCGGTCCGGAGATCGATCCCGACGCGCGGCTCACCGTGCGTGGCGTCAAGATGTACATCGACGGCGCCCTGGGCAGCCGCGGCGCCGCCCTGATCGAGCCCTACAGCGACGATCCCAAGAACCTCGGGCTGCTGGTTTCGACCGGCGACCACCTCGAGGAGGTCTCCCGGCGCGCCCTGGCCGCCGGCTTCCAGGTGGGGATCCACGCCATCGGCGACCGCGGCGGCCTGGTGGCCATCGACGCCATGGAGCGGGCCCTGGGTGGTCCGAGACCTGAGGTCCGCTTCCGCCTGGAGCACTCGCAGGTGCTGCGGGTGGAGGACATCCAGCGCATGGCCCGGCTGGGGATCATCGCCTCCATGCAGCCCACCCACGCCACCTCCGACATGCCGTGGGCGGGCGACCGCGTGGGGCCGGCGCGTCTGGCCGGGGCCTATGCCTGGCGCAAGGTGCTCGACGCCGGCGGCCGGCTGGCCCTGGGGAGCGACTTCCCCGTGGAGTCCGCCGATCCGCGCCTGGGCCTCTACGCCGCTGTGACCCGCCAGGACCTCCAGGGCAATCCGCCGGGCGGCTGGCTGCCGGGCGAGCGGCTGACCCGCGAGGAGGCGCTCAAGGGCTTCACCCTGGACGCGGCCTGGTCCTTGTTCCTCGATAAAGAGGTGGGATCTCTCGCGACTGGCAAGCGGGCGGACCTGGTGGTCTTCGCCCGCGACCCGATGACCGTGCCGGTGGCGGAGATCCCGCAGGCCGAGATCGATTACACCCTGGTGGACGGCAAGGTGGTGTTCGAGAGGAAGGGGGAGGCGGCCGGTGAGATCGCGCGCCCTCCGGGGCCGCCGGACCCGCGTCTCGCAGAGCCTCGCCCTGGGGCTCGTGGTGGCGCTGTCGCTCGCCGGGCCGGTGCGGGCTGGGGACAACCTCGACAGCCTGCGCCACTCCATGGTGGAGCAGCAGGTGAAGCAGCGGGGGATCACCCAGCCCGACGTGCTGGCGGCCATGGAGCAGGTGCAGCGCCATCTCTTCGTGCCGGACTCGCTGCGCGCCGAAGCCTACAGCGACCAGCCGCTCTTGCTGGGTCCGGGGCGCACGGTCTACCAGCCCTACATGGTGGCTTTGATGACCAAGCTGCTGGAGCTCAAGAAGGGGGACAAGGTGCTGGAGATCGGCACCGGCTCGGGCTACCACGCCGCCGTGCTCTCCCGCATCGCCCACGAGGTCTACTCGGTGGAGATCGACCAAGTGGTGGCCAGCCAGGCGAGCAAGCGCCTCTCCGTCCTGGGCTATCACAACGTGGAGGTGCGGGCGGGCGACGGTTACCAGGGCTGGCCCGAGAAAGCGCCGTTCGACGCCATCCTGCTGTCGGCGGCGCCGCCGCAGATCCCCAGGGCGCTGATCGACCAGCTCCGGGTGGGGGGAAAGATGGTGGCGCCGGTGGGCCCGGTTTCTTCCAGGACCTGCTGGTGATCACCAAGGCGAAGGACGGCATCGAGAAGCGGACCATCATCCCGGTCCGCCTGTCGCCGATGAAGGGGAAGGTGCAGGATGGCCATCGTTAGGCGGTCTGCCCTCGCCATTCTCCTGGTGCTGCTGGCGTGGCTGCTGCCGGGCGGCCTCTTCGGCGGCGGCGCCCGATCTGCAGGGGGATGCTCTGGCGGTGGCGCGCCAGAAGATGGTGGAGGAGATCCGGGCTCGCGGCATCAACGATGTCGACGTGCTCGCCGCCGTCGAAGCCGTGCCCCGCCACCTCTTCGTGCCGGAGAGCGAGCGGCGGCAGGCCTATGAGGACCACCCGCTCCCCATCGGCAACGGCCAGACCATCTCCCAGCCCTACATCGTGGCCCTCATGACCGAGCTCCTGGACCTCCACCCCGGCCAGCGGGTGCTGGAGGTGGGCACGGGCTCGGGCTACCAGGCGGCGGTCCTCTCGCAGCTGCGCGCGAGAGGTGTATTCGATCGAGATCTCACTCCCCTGGGCAGGCGGGCCAAGTGCACCCTGACGGAGCTCGGCTATCGCAACGTCCACGTGCGCATCGGCGACGGCTACAAGGGCTGGCCGGACGCCGCGCCCTTCGACGCCATCATCGTCACCGCGGCGCCGCCGCCGCGTCCCCGAGCCGCTCATCGCCCAGCTCAAGGCCGGCGGCAAGATGGTGATCCCCGTGGGCGATACCCTCCAGGACCTCCTCGTCCTCACCAAGCGGGCCGACGGCGGCGTCGATACCGCCAAGGTGATGCCGGTGCTCTTCGTGCCGATGACGGGCGAGGCGCAGAAGCACCAGAAGTAGCCACGCATTGACGCCCCGGCGGGGGGCACGTACGCTAGGGGCTCGCGGAACAGGGAGCGGCCCAAGTGTCCGAGATACGGCGTGAGAGCATCCTGGGACTGGACAACATCCGTCTCGACCTGCCGGTGGCGGGCCTGGGGAGCCGTTCGCTCGCGGCGTTCGTCGACTACCTCGGCTTCGCGATCGTGAGCCTGGCATGGATCCTGGGCTCCGTCTTCCTGGCGGGTCTGGTGGGGCCGCAGTGGGCCCCGGTCTTCGTGATCGCCGGGCTCTTCCTGCTCGACTGGGGCTACTTCGCCGTGCAGGAGATCGCGACCGGTGGACGCACCCTGGGCAAGCGCTTGGTGAAGCTGCGGGTGGTCACGGCCGAGGGCGGGACGCCCGGGGCCGGCCCGCTGCTCATCCGCAACCTGGTGCGCTCTCTCGACTTCTTCTTCGGCCCCATCCTGATGGCCATCGACCCCCTCTCGCGGCGGCTGGGCGACCGCCTGGCCGGCACGCTGGTGGTGCACGAGCGGGAGCGGGAGGCGGCGCCCGTGCTCGGGCGGGTGCCGCCCGGCTGGGGGGCGCGGGAGCTGGCGGTCGTGGAGTCCTTCCTGGCCCGCGCCCGCAACCTGGGGGATGCGGCCTTGGCGCGGGAGATGGCGGAGCGCATTCTCGATCGCATCCGGCGCGATGCCCCCGAGATGCTGGCCGGCCTCGATCCGGGCGGCGACCCCGTGGCCGCCGTCCGCTCCGCCCTGCAGGCGGAGGAGGGCTGACCGGATGGACTACGCCCGCTTCGTGCGTCTGCGCCGGCCGGTGTGGGAGGGCTTCGAGGCCCAGCTCGCCGCCACCCGCCGCAGCCTGCGGCGGGTCGGCTACGGCACCCTGGAGGACATGGCCCTGCGCTACCGGCAGGTGCTTCACGATCACGCCCTGGCCGGCGCCCGCTTCCCGGGCACGGCCGCCGCCCGCCGGCTGCAATCCCTGGCTCTCGAAGGCACCCGCCGGCTCACGGGCGAGGGGCGGCGGGGGCCGGGCGGGGGGCTGCGGACCTTCTTCAGCCGCACCTTCCCCCTCGCCTTCCAGCGCCAGCTCGGCCTCTTCGGTATCGCCGTGGCCCTCTTCCTCTTCGCCGTCCTCTGGGGCCTGGCCCTGGCGGTGCTGCGCCCGGCCCTGGGCGTCTCCCTACTCGGTCCCGAAGCCATACGCGGGCTGGAGGAGGGGCATCTGTGGACCGAGTCGCTGGTCACCACCGTGCCGCCCTCCATCTCCTCGTCAGGGATCGCCACCAACAACATCTCGGTGGCTCTGAGCGCGTGGAGCGGCGGCGTGCTGGCCGGTCTCATCCCCCTCTACATCGTCCTGCTAAACGGTCTGATGCTGGGAGCTCTCCTGGGGGTGACGATGCACTACTCCATGGCGGGCGCGCTGCTGGTGTTCGTCTCCGCCCACGGCTTCCTGGAGCTGACGCTGATCCTGGTCGCGGCTGCGGCGGGCCTCTCCGTGGGCCGGGCCTTGGTGGCGGCGGACGACCGGCCGCGGGCCCTGGCGGTGCGGGAGGCGGCCCGGGGGTCGCTCGCCGTGCTGCTCGGCTGTGTGCCGTGGTTCGTCATCCTGGCCCTGGTGGAGGTCTTCATCTCCCCCTCGACGGGAGTGCCCGCTGGTGTCAAGCTGACCCTGGGCCTCGCGCTGGAGGGGGCGTTCCTCGCCTTGGCGTTGCGCCCTGTCCAACCGGAGACCGTGCCATGACCGAGCCCACCGTTCCGCCCCGGGGCCCCATGCCTCTCACCGTGATCCTCGACGAGGCGATGCGCCGGACGCGTGCCCATTTCCGCGCCATCTTTCCAGCGGTGGGCCTGCCCGTGGCCGTGCTCTCCACGATCGTCGCCGTGGTCCAGGCCTTCAGCTTCCAGGACCTCCTGGGCAACGGCAGGATCGAGCAGCTCTCGCCGTTCGCGATGTGGAGCCCGCTGGTCATCGTGACGGCTCTCCTGCTGGCGTTGCTCGGCGCGCTGGCCTACGTGGCCGGCCAGGTGGCGGCCCTGGATGCCCTGGCGGGCCGGCCCGTGGACATGAAGCGGGCCTGGAGGTTCGCTGCTCGAGCTTCCCGGTTGTATGGACGTTGCTGCTGTGGTTCGTGGCCATCCTCGTCTCCACCGTGCTCTGCATCCTGCCGGTGCTCTACGTCGGCCCCCTCCTCTCCTTCTTCGTGCCGGTGATGGCGGAGGAGGGCCGGTTTGGCTTCGGTGCGCTCTCCCGCAGCGCCGAATTGGCCCGTTTCAATCCTTCGCGGCGGCTGGGGGAGCACCCGATCGTCAAGATCCTCCTGCTGACGCTGGTGACCACCATCATCAGCTACATGGCGGGGGTCATCGTGGCACTGCCGTTCCAGATCCCCATGTTCATCGATATTTTCCGCAAGACCATGGCGGGGCAGGAGGACGTAGTAGGCACCATGGGCCGCTGGATCTGGCTCCAGGTTCCGGCCCAGTTCCTCTCCGCCCTGGCGCGGATGGCCATCTACATCTACACCGCCTTCGGCATCGCGCTGCTCTATGCCGACGTCCGCGGGAGCAAGGAGGGGATCGACCTGCGGCCGGAGATCGACGCCCTGTTCCCGGCACCGGCGGTGCCTCCTCCGGTACCCCCTTCGGGAGAGCCCTGGCCCTGATCCTCGCGGAGCGGATCGTACCCGCGGACCACGCCCTGCTCGACCGGGTGCTGGCGTCCTCCGGCGTCGAGCGTACGCCGGTGCCGCCGGAGAGCTCCTATTTCGGCGAGCTGGGCCGCGCCTTCCGCGATGCCGTGTTCGAAGCGATCCAGCGCGGCGCCGAGATGCTGCATCTGCCCCGCTGGGTGATGATCGCCGCCGCCTTCCTGGCCGCGGGCTTGGCTCTCTTCCTGATCCTCCGCACGCTGTGGCCACGGCTGCGGCGCCGGCGGCCGGCGGCCGTAGGAGATCTGGCCGCGGTGGCGCCCACGGCGAGGACACCCCTCGACGCCGCCGGCTGGCGGGCCGAGCTCGAGCGCCGCCTGGCCGCGGGGAAGACGGCCGAGGCCCTGGAGGCGGCCTGGTGGTGGCTGGCCCGTTCACTGGCCGGCCACCTGGTCGAGCCCGACTGGACCAGCCGGGACCTGGTGACGCGCTCCCAACGGTCCGATCTCACCCGGCTGATCCGCCGCCTCGACGCCTTCATCTACGGTCCCCTCCGGCCTCTTCCCGAGGACGTGCGGGGGCTGGTGACCCGGCTGGAGGAGGCCCTGGGATGAGGCGCCTCAGCGGCATCCCCCGGCTCCCGATCCTCATCGCCCTCGCCGTACTGATCGTGCTGGCGGTCGCCGTGCTGACCACAGGCGGAGGGGAGGCCCGGGGGAGCTCCCTCTCTCGGGGACCGGGCGGCTGGCTCGCCGCCCGCCGCTACCTGGAGGCCCGCGGGGCGCGCGTGCAACTGCTCGACGAGCCCCTCGAATCGTTCGATCGCCCGGGCGTCCTGGTCACCGCCTTCCCCTGGCAGCACGGATTCATCAACCGCGAGGAACATCCGCTGGACACGCACCTGCGCAACGGCGGAGCCCTCGTCCTCGCCTACTCCGGCGATCTGAGGAACCCCACCGAGCGCGTGGCCCTGGAGGCCCTGGGCCTCTTCCCCCACGAGGTGCGGAAGACGACGCTCAACCCTCTGCGCTGGCGGCGGTTCGCGCGCGAGGAGTGGGACCTCCACCCGGCGCCGAGCGTGATCGGGACCGCAGAGCCGGTCCACATCTGGGCTCCGCGCGCGGCCCCGGAGATGCCGCCCGAGGCCCTGCCCCTCTATCGAGGACCCGGGGGCAAGGTGATGGTCGCCTCCCTGCCGCGCTACCGGGGGACCATCTGGCTGGTGCCGGCCGACGCCTTCGCCAACGCCCGCCTGGGGAACCCCGGCAACGCCGCCCTGCTGGAGACCCTCCGCAGCCGGCTGGGGGACGATTGGACGTTCGACGAGTATCATCACGGGCTCACGGGCCGGGTTCCGATCGAGACCGAGGCCGTCGGCCGGACGCTGGACCTCGTCCTCCTGCATCTGGCCGTGCTCTACCTCGCGGCGCTGCTGACGCTGGCGCGCCCCTTCGGCCCGGCGTGGAGCGAGCCGCCGGTGGTCACCGGCTCGGCGGGCGCCTTCCTGCTCGGCCTGGGAGCCCTCCATCACCGCCTGGGGCACCACCGCCAGGCCGCGGAGCGGCTCCTCGCCCGCGCAGTTGAGCTGGACCGCCACCTCGTATTGCCGCCCGACCTCGACCGCCGGGCCGCGAGCACCGATGCCAACGGTCTGGTGGTGCTGGCCCGCGAGGTGGCGCGCCGCCGGCGGGGTGGAGCCGCCAGCCCCTGAGAACGAAAGAGAGACCGAGATTCCATGAGCCAGACACCTGAGCCCCCCACCCTTCCCACCGAGCGGCTGATCGAGGTTGCCCAGGAGCTCGCCGCCGCCCTGGAGGGCGCCGTCCTCGGCCAGCGGACGGCGGTCGAGACCCTCATCGTCGCCTACATGGCGGGTGGCCACGCCCTGCTCGAAGGGGTGCCCGGCCTGGGCAAGACCCTCCTCGCCCGGGCCTTTGCCTCGTGCCTGGGGGTGCGCTTCAGCCGTGTGCAGTTCACCCCCGACCTGATGCCGGCCGACGTGCTCGGCACCAACGTCTACGACGCCGGCCAGGGATCGTTCCGGCTGTTGCGCGGCCCGGTGTTCACCGAGATCCTGATGGCCGACGAGATCAACCGCACGCCGCCCAAGACCCAGGCGGCCCTGCTGGAGGCCATGCAGGAGCGGCAGGTGACGATCGACGGCACCGCTCTCGGCCTCGAGCCGGGGTTCTTCGTCATCGCCACCCAGAACCCCATCGAGTTCGAGGGGGTCTACCCTCTGCCCGAGGCGCAGCTCGATCGCTTCCTGGTGCGCATCGACATGGGATTGCCCTCTCCCGATGCCGAGCTCGACCTCTACCGCCGGGCCGTGGCCGGTACCCTGCCGGATTGGGGGGCAGAGCTCCCCGGCCCTGTGCTGGCTCCGGGCGAGGCCCAGGCCCTGCGGCAGGCGGCGCGGCGGGTGCACGTGGCCGAGGATCTGCTCACCTACCTGGCGGCGCTCACGGCCGGCGTGCGCCGCTCGCCGCAGGTGGACCTCGCGGTCTCGCCCAGGGCCGCCCTAGCCCTCTTAGAGGCCGGCCGCGCCAACGCCCTCCTCGAGGGGCGGGACTTCCTCAACCCCGACGACCTGAAGCGTCTCCTCGTGCCCTGCTGGGCCCATCGCGTGCTGCTCACGGCCGAGTCGGAGCTGGAGGGATTCAGCCCGCGGCAGGTCCTGGAAGGGGTCGCCGCGGCCGTGCCCGTCCCCCACTGAGGAGCGATCCCCATGCCCGCCGCCCGCAGCTTTCAGATCCTGGGATTGATCACCCTGCTGCTGGTGGCGTCCTTCCTCGAGCCCCGCCTGGGTTGGGTGGCCTTGGGCCTGGACGCCCTGGTGGCGGCCGCCGCGGTGGTGGACTGGCGCCGCGCTGCCGCGACTCCCCTGACGGCCGTCCGGCGGCTGCCGCCCCTGCTGGTGCAGGAGGCGCCCGGAGAGGTGGAGGTGAGGGTGGGCACCGCGGCCTCGCGCGAGGTCACGGCGCTGCTGCGCGAAGGATTGCATCCCGCCCTGGCGCCTTCGCCCCTGCGCCGGCAGCTCGTTGTCGCCGGGACGGCGGGGCCGGGCGAGGTGCGCTGGACCTACACGCTCACCCCTCGCCGCCGCGGCGAGCATGCCATGGGGCCGCTGACCGCCCGCGTCCTCGGGCCGTGGCAGCTCGCCTGGGCGCAGCGCGAGCTGCTGCCGGCCCGGACGGTCCGCGTCTATCCCCAGGTGCGTTGGGAAGGGAAGGTGGGTCAGCTCCTGGCCCTCGCCCATCGCCGCCGCATGGGGCAGATCCCCCTGCGCCTGCACGGCACCGGCACCGAGCCCTACGCTCTGCGCGAGTACCTGCCGGGCGATCCCCTCGCCAAGATCCACTGGAAGGCCACGGCCCGCCACGGCCGTCTGATCTCCCGCGAGGACACCTGGGAGAGGAGCGCCCGCCTCGTCATCCTCCTCGACTGTGCCCGCGCCATGGCTTCCATGGACGGCCGGCGCAGCAAGCTCGACTACGCCGTGGCCGCCACCCTGGCCTTAACCCGAGTGGCCGCGGCGCGCGGCGATCAGGTGACCATCCTGGCCTTCGCCGGCCGCCTCCTGCGCACCGTGCGGGTGCGCTCCGGCGGACGCGGCGCGGGCCTCGCCTACGAGGCGCTCTACGACCTCGAAGCCCAGCTCACCGAGCCGGCCTACGACCTCGCGGCCGAGGCGGTGTTCGACGTCGAGTCGAAGAGCGCCACGGCGGTGCTCATGACCTCCGTGGTCGACCTCGCGGCAGCCGAGCTGCTGCGCGAGTCGCTGCTGCGCCTCGGCCGTCGCCACCGGGTCTTGCTGGTGAACCTCGAAGACCCCGAGCTACGCGCGCTGGCCGCTGCCGAGCCCGCGACCCCGGCCCAAGCCTTCGCCCAGGTGGCGAGCCTGGAGATCCAACTCGCCAACCGCCGTCTAGCCCGCCACCTGCGCCGGGGCGGCGTGCAGGTGGTCAACAGCCCCGCCGACCGCCTGGCCCTGGAGACCCTCGAAGCCTACCTGGCGATCTTCCGCGGCACCGGCGCGGCTGTGCCGGCGCGGATGTAACGAACTCCTCCGTCCCAGCGCCCAAGAGGCCAACAGGATTCAACGTGGCCCCTGGAGACATCCGGGCGCCACATCCTCTTCGCTGAAGATTCCAGATTCTGTAACGGAAGGAGGAATTCCGATGAACAGAGCAGATCGTAGTGCACGGCTCCTCGGCACACTGCTGGTGGCGTTCGCGCTGGCCGTCTTGCTCGTCCCGGCGGCGGAGGCCCAGCCGTTCGAGTCCTGGCTGTCGTTGTCAGGGGCGATCGGTAGCTATGTCTTGATCTCCCCCGCCTCCCCGGCGCTCAACCCAACAGGGGCCTTTACCATCGAGGCCTGGGTCTCCATCACCAACAACACTGCGGGGGAAGACTGCAGGAGCATCGCCGGCAAGGACTTCACCCAGACCTGGTGGATCGGCCAGTGCAATGTCGGCGGTCAACCCACGCTGCGGTCGTATCTGAAGGGCGGCGGCTCGTTGAGGAACGGCGGCATCATTCCCCGGGGCGTGTGGACGCATGTGGCTGTGACGTTCGACGGCTCAACGCGCCGGCACTACATCAATGGCGAGCTCGCCGCATCGTTCGCGGAGACGGGGCCGCTGACCTCCGGCAGCGCGGAGATGCGGATCGGCAGTGACAAGCTCTGGGATCACCCCCCCACCGGCTCGATCGACGAGGTACGTCTGTGGAACGTGGCCCGGACCCAGTCGCAGATCCGCAGCGCGATCAATGTCCGCATCACGAGCCCCCAGGCCGGGCTGGTGGGCCTCTGGTCGTTTGACAGCGGCCCGAGCGACATCGTGGGCGGCAACGGCGGTATTTTGTTCGGCCCTGGGGCCGGCTTCCTGACCTTCCCGGCCGGCCCGGTGAGCTGCGGCTCCAGCACGACCAGCGCGCTGTGCCTGCAGGGCCGCTTCCAGATCACCACGAAATGGCGCACCAATCCGACTCCGGGGACCCCGACGGACGGCGACGGGCACGTGGTCGTGGCCGGCCCCAACTCGGGCATCTTCTGGTTCTTCAGCTCCGACAACTGGGAGCTCATGATCAAGGCCATCAACGGCTGCGGCCTCAACAGTCGCTATTGGATCTACTCCGCGGCGACCACCGACCAGTTCTACCGCGTTGAGATCTTCGACTTCAAGGGACTGAAGAGCAAGATCTACTTCAACTATCCAGGCGCGCCGGCCCCCGCGCTCACCGACAGTAGCGCGTTTGCGACCTGCCCGTAGACGGACGAACGACAGGTGTGGGAAGTTGAGGGGACCCCGGGGGATCGGGTCCCCTTTGCGTTGGCCTCTGCTCGTGGAGCCGTGCGGAGCTGAAGATGGCCTGCCTGCGCCGGATCGCGGGTCTGAAGGGACGGATTGATCCCTTCCTACTTGTCGACTGCGTGGAAACCTATCTACAATTGGAGCCGGGAGGAGGTTGCGGAATTCGAAGCACTTCGCTCCCGAAAAGAGAACCTGGAGGTGCGAGCCGTGGCGATGACATGGTCGGAAACGCAGCAAGCCTTGGGCTGGGAGAAAGGCCTGGAGAAAGGGCGCAGGGAAGGGGTGGAGGTGGGAGCCCAGCAGGGTGCCAGGCAAGTTCTGCTCCACCAGCTCGGGAAGCGCTTTGGCCCCTTGCCCGAGACCGTCCGCCGCCGGGTCGAGGCGATCGATTCCTTGGATCTGCTGACACGGCTTGCGGAGCGTCTTCTCTCTGCCCACTCCCTTGAAGAGATGGGCCTCGCTTAGGAAAACAAGCGCCCGCTCCCCTCTCTCCCGGCAGCCATGCAATCAGGCGGAGCCGAGGTCGTACGGGAGCGGGCGGAGCGGGGGGCCCGGGCTGCTCAGGCGGGGCTGCTGGTCAACGCCGGCCTGGCTCTGACCAAGTTCCTGGCCGGCGTACTGGGACACTCCTACGCCCTGATCGCCGACGCCGTGGAGTCGCTGGCCGACATCTTCTCCTCCCTCATCGTGTGGAGCGGCCTGCGGATCTCGGCCCGCTCGGCGGATGAGCAGTACCCCTTCGGCTATGGCAAGGCCGAGGCTTTGGCCGCGGTGATCGTGGGCTTCATGCTGATCGGTGCGGCGATCGGCATCTCCATCGAGGCGGTGCGGGAGATCCTCATCCCCCATCACTCCCCGGCGCCTTTCACTCTGGTGATCCTGCTCGCCGTCATCGCCGTCAAGGAGGTGCTCTTCCGCCGCGTCTTCAAGGTGGGCGAGGAGGTGGAGAGCACGGCGGTCAAGGGGGATGCCTGGCATCATAGCAGCGACGCCCTGACCTCGGCCGCGGCGGCCATCGGCATCGGCGTGGCCCTGATCGGCGGCCCGGGCTGGGCGTCGGCGGACGACTGGGCGGCCCTGGCGGCGGCCCTGGTGATCTGCTTCAACGGCCTGCGCATCCTGCGGCCCGCCTTCGGCGACCTCATGGACCGCAGCCCCGAGAGCGCGGTGGTGGAGCGCATCGCCGCTGCCGCGAGCTCCGTGCCCGGCGTGGCAGCCACGGAGAAGCTCAAGGTCCGGCGGGCCGGCATGGGCCTGTTCGTGGACATCCACGTCCAGGCCGATCCCGCCATGTCGCTCCACGACGCCCACATCCTGAGCGGCAAGGTGAAGAGCGCGATCCAGGCCGCGGTCTCCACGGTCCTGGGCGTGCTGGTCCACATGGAGCCCTACGAGGGCTGAGCGGCGCGGGTCCTACGACGTCGAAGCCAGTGCCAGGCGGGCGAGGGCCTGCCGGCTCCTGGTGGCCTCTGCGCTCCTCCCCAGTCGGGTCCATAGGGCGAGCGCCTTCTCGTGCTCGTCGCGGGCGCGCTTCAGGTCTCCCCGCTTCTCGGCGGTCTCGGCCAGCCCTGAGCGGGCATGGGCTTCGAGGAGCCCGTTGCTCGCCTGGCGGGCCAGGGTGAGGGCGCGGTCGAAGCCGGCGAGGGCCTCGTCGAGATGGTTCTGCTGCCCGTCCATCTCCGCGAGGTTGAGAAGGGGATAGACCATGTTGCCGGTCTGCCTGAGGGCCTGGAACTCGCCGTAGGCCTGCCGGTACCAGTCTCGGGCCTGCTCGTGCCTCTCCGCCTGGCGGCAGAGATCGCCCAGGGCGAGGAGAGCCTCGGCCGCGCCTTCGGCGTCGCCGGTCTTGCGGCTCAAGCCGAGGGCCTCCTCCAGGGCTGCCAACGCCTCGCCGGTGCGCCTCTCGTGGACGAGCACGCGGGCGAGGCCCCGCAAGTCGAAGGCGACGCCGAAGTCCTCCCCCGTCTGGCGGTTGATGGCGAGAGCCTCCTCCAGACGGGCACGGGCTCCTCGCAGGTCGCCCCGGGTGCGCAGCAGGTTGCCGAGATTGGCCAGGGTGACGGCCGTGCCGTGGAGGTCGCGGATCTCGCGCTTGATGGCGAGCGACCGCTCGAGCAGGGTCGTCACTCCGGCGTAGTCGCCCTCGTCTCCGAGCAGGGCGGCGTAGTTGTTGAGGGTCTTGGCCTCCCGGCCGCGATCGCCGATCTCGCGCAGCACCGCGAGAGCCGTGGTGTAGGCCTGGCGGGCGTCGGCCGGCCGGCCGGTCGCCTGGAGGAAGCTCGCGGCGGCGACCAGCGCTCCGGCGGCAGCCCCCCGGTCCCCCATCTTCAGGTAGAGGTCGCGGGCAGCCTGGGCGTCGGTCAGGGCCGCGGCCCCCTGACCCAGCCGGAAGCAGGCCCAGCCGCGGGTGAGACGCCCATGGGCCGCGAGCAGGGCGGCGCTCCGGCGCTCCGCTCCGGCGATGGCCCGGGTAGCGGCATCGCGGGTGCGGGCGAAGTCGCCGCGACGCCAGGCGGCCTCCGCTTCGGCGAGGTCGAGGCGCGGGTCGGCCCCGGCCGGCGGCGGCAGCGCGCGCAGCGAGGCTACGGTGGCGAGGGCATGGTCCGCCTGACCCGCCGACGTCTGGACCGCGGCCAGACGCAAGCCCACCTCCAAGTCATCGGGGTGAAGGCGCTGCTGGGCGCGATAGATCGCAACCGCCTCGGCCCACTCCCCGCGCACCTCCCGCGACCGCCCCTCCAGCCCGAGGCGGATCTCTCGCGGCAGCTTGCGCGAGAGGTCCAGGGCAGATTGCGCCGCCTTTTGGGCCTGGCCGTCGAAGCCCAGGCGGGAGTAGGCGGCGGCGAGGGAGTCCTGGGGAAAGGGGCTCTTCGGATCGAGCGCCGCGGCCCGCTCGAGCAGCGGCAGGGCGGCGGGCGCGTCCCACACCCGCAGCTTTGCCAGGGCTTCGGAGTAGAGGCGGAGCGACTCGCCGTTCGCCGCGAAGGCGGCTGCCTCGGGAACGGACCCCGTTCCCGGGCCGCCGATCGTCTCCTGGAGGCTCCGGGCCACGGCGGTCGCGAGGTCGACCAGGGCGTCGGGCGAGCCGGTCTCCCGGGCCCAGGCCACGGTCTCGCCGGTGTGGACGTCCTGCACCACCACCTGGATACGCAGCCGCTCCGGCCCCTCCGCGGCCAGCAGATAGGAGCCGGCCACCACCAGATCCGTACCCAGGTTGCGGCCGATGGCGGCCAGTCTGGGGGCGGTGTGGCTCTCGGCGTCAGGGACGGCGAGCTCGCGCCGCATCCGCGCCACGGACTCCGCCGGCATCAGCCGCACCCGCCCGGGGGCCGCCAGCTCGAAGCCGAGGATCTCGGTCAAAGCGCTGGAGATCCAGTCCTGGCGAGGATCCCCGGAGAGGTTCTTGAAGCCGAGGATGGCCACGCCGCGGCGCGAGGCCGTGGCGACCCGCGAGGCCGCCGGCGAGGTCTTTGCCGCCGGCTGAGGCAGGCGGACCAGGGCCAGGGCGGAGAGGCCGCCGAGTATCGGCACCAGGAGCACCAGCGCCAGCCGCCGTCCGGACCTCGGGCGTGGCTGGGGCGTGCCGGG
This sequence comes from Thermoanaerobaculaceae bacterium, assembly GCA_963712665.1. Taxonomy (GTDB): domain Bacteria; phylum Acidobacteriota; class Thermoanaerobaculia; order Multivoradales; family UBA5704; genus DATARR01. The sequence continues at coordinate 39,869 of CAVQIV010000009.1, forward strand.
AGGAGGAATGGGAAGGTGAATGGGGATCGGCCGCGTCGCCAGCTCCGACGTCGGCTGCCGCGCCACCGGCGGAGCCACGACCGGCACGACCGGCATGACCGGCGCAATGCAGCGATAGCCCCGGCGATGGACGGTCTCGATGATCGCCGGCCGGGCGGGATCGTCGCCCAGCGCCTGTCGGACCTCCGAGATCGCCTGCTTGACCGAGGCGGGGGAGAGGTGCTCGACCCCCCAGACGCGGTCCAGGAGCCCTCTTGCGAGAGGATGCGCGGCGCGGCCGCCACCAGGACCTCCAGCATCCTGAACGTCTGGGGCCGGAGACGGATCTCCCCTGCCGGTCCGGTGAGCCGGCCGGCCTCGCGATCGAGAACGAGCTCTCCAAAGCGCAGCTTCACGGTGTGCCTCCTGTCAGAGAGGTGCCGCAGCCCGCCGGCTTCCGGACTTTGACGATTTCTTGACCGTTCCCGGACGTCTTTGACCCCTCGGCCGGCCGATGCTCGCCAGCGGACCGGGGAGGACCCGGCAACGGTCCCGGCCGTGGCGCCTCCCTCCTCAATGACTCGAAAGGAGAACCCATGTCGCTCAAGCGCATCCTCATCGCCCTCCTCCTCGCCGTCTCCGCGGCGACCGCCGCCTCCGCCCAGGAGCCCGGAGACCTCCTGTTCTTCAAGTCCGTCGCCGGCAACCGGGAATTACTCCAGCGGACGGCCGTGCTCAACTACCCCGCGGGTCAGGCCGCTGTCGACGCCGCCATCCAGTGGCAGGTGCGCCACGGCTACCTGACCGACGCCGACCTCCAGAACACCGCGCCCGACGTGTCGGTGTCCGGGTCGAGCATCACCATCACGTTCCACGTCGTCGGCGGGCCGGACGTGGTGATCATTCTGTCGAACGGCCCCTTCCTGCCCACCAACACCCTCAACCGGCTGATGACGGTCGTCGTCGTCCGCCCCGTCCAACTCGGCTTCTGACCTTCGTTGAACCCCTGGCTGCCAGCAAACCTGCGCCTCGCCAGGGGGCCGCTCCCGGCTGTTTTCACGGGCCGGGTGAAGTACGATCCCGCCCATGGCGGCACCGGAGACGAGGTCGACCTTTCGCGATCTGCTGACGGTCAGGTGGCTGCCGTTCTGGGCGGCGTTCGCCGCGGCCCTGGTGTTGCGCCTCTTCCTCCTGGGGGACCGGCCCTTCCACCATGACGAAGGGGTGAACGCCTGGTTCCTGAGCCGCGTGCTCGACGGGTTCCAGTTCAGCTACGACCCCGAGAAGTTCCACGGCCCCTTCCTGGTGTTCTTCGAGGCCCCCTTCGCGATCCCGCTGGGCCAGGGGGTTACGGCTCTGCGTCTGCCCATCGCCCTGCTCTCGGCGGCGATGGTGCCGCTGCTCCTCCCCCTGCGGCGCCGGCTGGGTGTCGCCGGGGTAACGGCGGCGGCCTGGCTCCTCGCTCTCTCGCCGTCCCTCGTCTCCTACGGCCGCGACCTGATCCACGAGACCTGCCTCGCCTTCCTCACCCTGGCCCTGGTGGTGGCGGGCTCACTCTACCTGGAGACCCGGCGGCAGAAGCATCTCATGCTCGCAGCCTTGAGCCTGGCGCTGATGGCCACCACCAAGGAGACCTACATCCTGACGCTGGCCGTCATGGCCATCGCCACCCTCCTGGCGCGCACCTGGGTCTACGGCCGGCCGCGCCTGGGCGCGCTCTGGGGCCGGCCGCCCCTGGAGGGCGTGACCTGGGCGGCGGTGGCGTTCGTCGCGCCCTACGTCCTCCTTTTCACCTCCTTCTTCACCAATCCCCAGGGGCTGCCGGACTCCGTCCGCACCTTCACGCTCTGGGCCGGTAAGGGGATCGGAGGGGCGGAGCACGCCAAGCCCTGGGACTACTTCCCCCGGCTCCTCCTCGCCTTCGAGCCCCTGCCTATGGTCTGCGCCGCCGTGGGCGGCTGGCTGGCCCTGCGCCGGCGGGACGCCTTCGGCACCTTCTGTGCCTTGTGGGCCGCGGGGGAGCTCGCGGCCTACTCCTTGCTCCGCTACAAGACCCCCTGGCTGGACCTCAACATCGTGCTGCCGGCGGCGCTCGCGGGAGCCGTCCTCTTCCGGGAGGCCTTCAGCCAGCCATCTCAGCCATCCCCGCGATGGCCGCGGGCGGTCCAGGCAGCGCTCGTGGCCCTCTTCGTCCTGGGCCTCGGCTTCGAGGCCTGGCGCTCCGTCCAGGTCTCCTTCCTGCGCTACGACGACGACTCCCTGGCCCTCGTCTACGTGCCCACCCACCGGGACGTGAAGGACCTCCTCGTCCAGGTGCGCAGCGCCCTGGCCCAGGCGCCGCCGGGCGAGCTCCCTCTTCTCCGCATCTACGGCCACCACGGCTGGCCCCTCCCCTGGTACTTCCTGAAAGTGCCGGGGATGGAATACCGGCAGGACGTCCCCCCGGATCCGGACGCGGCGGTCGTCATCGTCGAGCAAGGGATGGAGGACAAGGTGCTCCCCGCTCTCAAGGGGAAATACCAGCGGCGCGAGTACCTGCTGCGGCCCCGGCAGAAGGTGGTGGTGATGGTGCGGGAGGAGTAGGTGATTCCCCGCCTGGGCATGATCGCCCGCTGGAAGCCCGTGCATCTCGGGCATGCGGCGGTGCTGGAGGCCCTGGTCGAGCGGGCGGAGCAGATCCTGATCGGCATCGGCAGCTCCAACCGGTACGATCTCCAGAATCCGTTCACGGCGGCTGAGTCGGCGGCGATGATCCACCGGGTACTTAGGGAGAAGGGAAGCTACACGATCGTCGAGGTGCCGGACCTGGGGCATGGCCCGCGGTGGCGCGCCATGGTCTCTGACCTCCTGGGGCCTCTGGACCTCTTCGTCACCGCCAATCCCTACGTGCGAGAGCTGATGCGGGAGGTCTACCCCGTGGTCCATCCTGTCCAGTTGATCCCGCCGGAGCGGCGGATCGCCGTGGATGGCACGGGCGTGCGCAAGGCCATGGCCCGGGGTGAGGGGTGGCGGGAAATGGTTCCCCCTGAAGTGGCCACCTACCTGGAGGAGGCGGGGCTCGTCCAGCGGTTCCGGCGGGAGTGGGGGCTCGCGACCCTGGCGCTCGACGCTCCCCAGCCGATAGACTCTCCCCAGCGGACACCGCGGACACCCTGAAGACGCGGAGGATGCATGTACTCGTGGAGTGAGGACACCTCGGACTGGTATGGCAGCGGCAGCTATCGCTACTCGGGCGCGGGCGGCGAGGAGCGGGCCGCGGCCGCGGCGGCGGAGGCCGTGGCCGGATCGCGCACCTACGCTCACAAGTCGGCGCCCAATCCCTCGATGATCGATCCCCACAAGAAGATCACCACGAATTCGGCCCATCCCATCATCGTGGCGGTGGACGTGACGGGCTCCATGGCCAACTGGCCGTTCGAGATCTTCGACCGCCTGCCCCTGCTCTACAACACCCTCTCCCAGTACAAGGAGGACGTGGAGATCTGCTTCGCCGCCATCGGCGACGCCGGCGTGGACCGCTGGCCTCTCCAGGTCACCGAGTTCGCCCATGGCTACGACCTCGAGCAGCAGTTGAACGCCCTCTACGGCGAGGGCGGCGGCGGCGACGCGCCCGAGAGCTATGGTCTCTTCGCCTGGTGGGTGGAGAACCACGTCACCACTCCGGCGGCCAACTATCCGTTCCTCATCGTGTTCGGCGACGCGCCCATGCACGCCAAGATCCCCGCCAGCAGGTGGCGGACCTCCTGGGCGACAAGCCGGAGTCCCAGGGGCTCCTCAATCGCATCTTCGGCAGCCCCGCGGGCGAGGGCCTCGACGCCCTCGAATGCTGGCACCGGGTGGCGGCGCGCTGGAACACCTGGTTCCTGCGCCGCCCCACGGGCCGCAAGGGCGACGAGGTGGACCAGCAGTGGGCCGCGGCCCTGGGCGCACGAGAAGGTCTTCCATATCGACGACGAGCAGCGGGCCGTGGACTATGCCATGGGGCTCGTGGCCCGGAGCTGGGGGCGCTTCGAGGACTTCCAGACCAACCTGCGGGCGCGCCAGGACGAGGGCAAGGTCAAGGCCGTGGCCGACAAGCTGCGCAAGGAGGGGCCCCGCGTGCTCCAGTGCCCGAGCTGCGGCGCGCGCATCCCGGCCGAGGCCGTGGGCCGCTACGTCTGCGCCTTCTGCCACTCGACGCTGGAGCTGTAAGGCGCGGTGCAGGTCCGGGCGATCGTCACCGCGCCTCCCTACGCCCCGTTCCTCGCGGAGGTGGCGGCCCACCCCTTGGTGTGCGGCCTGCGCCTCAACACGGTGATGCCCCTGGCCGATCCGATCGCCGACGTGCTGGCGCGGCTGGCGGGGCTTAGGGCTCCCCTCTGGGTGGATCTCAAGGGCCGGCAGCTCCGGGTCGTGGCCGCGGCCGTCCCGCCTTTCACCGAGGTGCGCCTCTCCCATCGCATCCGCGTCCACACCCCGGCCGAGGCCTGGTTCCACGACGGCCGGGAGAGCGCCCGCATCGTGGCCGTCGACGGCGACCGGCTGATCCTGGAGGACGGCCCGCGCCGGGTGGTGGGGCCGGGCGAGTCGGTCAACGTCCCCAGCGCCTCGCTGGAGGTCGAGGGGACGCTGACGGACACGGACCGCGCCTATCTCGCGGCCATGAAGGAGGTGGGGCTCTCGCGGGTGATGCTCTCCTACGTCGAGCGGCCGGAGGACGCGGCCGAGGTGCGGGAGCTCCTGCCCGGGGCCGAGCTGGTCTTGAAGATCGAATCGCGGCGGGGCCTCGCCTTCGCCCGTGTCCATGGCGCCACCTACGGACGTCTGGCGGCGGCCCGGGGCGACCTCTTCGTGGAAGTGGGCAGGCCCCACCGCATCGTCTCCGCCCTGCGGGAGGTCCTGGCCGCGGACCCGGAGGCCCTGGTGGCCAGCCGCATCTTCCCCTCCCTGGCCTGGCACCCCGTGCCGGAGAGCCCCGAGATCGGCGACGTTGCCTTCCTACTCTCCCTGGGTTACCGCACTTTTCTCCTGGGGGATGAGGTCTGTCTGCGGCGGGACTCGGTGATGGCGGCGCTCAACCTGCTCCAGGCTGTCGGGGGAGATGTGATTCCGCAGCCACTCCCACCACGGTCGCAGTCACTCCCACCACGGTCGCAGTCACTCCCACCGCGGTCGCAGTCACTCCCACCGCGGTCGCAGTCACTCCCACCGCGGTCGCAGTCACTCCCACCGCGGTCGCAGTCACTCCCACCGCGGTCGCAGCCACTCCCACCACGGTCGCAGTCACTCCCACCGCGGTCGCAGTCACTCCCACCGCGGTCGCGGTCACTCCCACCGCGGTCGCAGCCGCTCCCACTCCGGGTGACGACATGAAGGTGGGCCTCGCCCAGATCAACACCCGGGTCGGAGACTTCGCCGGCAATCGGCGGATCGTGGCAGCGGTGGAGGAGGCCCGGAGGCTAGGAGGGGAGGATCTGGTCGTCCTGCCCGAGATGGTGGTGACGGGATATCCGCCTCGCGACCTGCTCCTGGACCCCGCCTTCGTGGAACAGGCGGTCAAGACCACGGAGGAGATCGCGCGCGAGCTGGCAGGCGGTCCTCCCGTCATCCTGGGGATGGTCGCTCCCTCGGGATCGGCCACGCCCGGCCATCCTGGTCTGTGGAACGCGGCCGCCGTTCTGACGGGTGGACGCGTCGCCGCCCTCACCCCGAAGCGGCTGCTTCCGGCGTACGACGTTTTCCACGAGCCGCGGTGGTTCGTCCCCGGCGCAGAGAGCCAGCCGATCGAGATCGCCGGCCATCGGCTCGGTCTCCTCGTCTGCGAGGATCTGTGGGACGAGGGCTACCCGGTCCATCCCGGTGCGGACCTCCTCACAGGTGGAGCGGAGACGCTCGTTGCCATCTCATCCTCTCCATATCGCGTAGGGGTCCTGGAGAAGCGTCTTCACCACACCCGGCGCCAAGGAGCGCCCGTGGTGTTCGTCAATGCCGTAGGAGCCAACGACGAGCTGATCTTCGACGGCGGCAGCTTCGTCGTCGACGCCCGGGGCGAGGTGGTCGCTCGCCTTCCCCGGTTCGCCGAAGCCGTCGACGTGGTGGACCTGGAGGTGGGCGGGGCGCTCGCGCCGGAGATGGGAAGTCGAAGAGGAGCTGTTCGCAGCCCTGGTGCTGGGAGTCCGGGACTTCGCGGCGAAGAACGGCCTGGCGCGGCTCTTCCTGGGCCTCTCCGGCGGCGTGGACTCCGCTCTCGTCGCATGCATCGCCGCCGAGGCCGTGGGGCCGGCCCGGATCACGGCCGTGGCCATCCCCTCGCGCCACACCGATCCGCGATCGACCGAAGCCGCCCGGGAGCTGGCCGCAGCCCTGGGGATCGGCTTCGAGGAGATTCTCCTGGAGCCTCTTCATGACCAAGCCCGCCGGTCCCTCTCCCACCTTCTTCTGGAGGATCGGGGGACGACGGACGAGAACCTCCAGGCCCGGCTGCGCGCCCTGATCCTCACCGCCCACGTCAACCGCCGCGGCGGTCTTCTCCTCAACACCAGCAACAAGACCGAGATCTCCCTGGGCTACGGCACCCTCTACGGCGACCTCGCCGGCACTCTGGCGGTAATCGGCGACCTCACCAAGCCCCAGGTCTACGCCGTGGCCCGCTGGCTGACAGCCCACCGCGTCGCCATCCCTCCGTTCATCCTGGAGCGGCCTCCCAGCGCCGAGCTGAAGCCGGACCAGGTGGACCCCTTCGACTATCCCGTCGTGGCGCCGGCTCTCGAGACCCTCGTCCAGGGCCTGCCGGCGGGGAGCGAAGCCGAGCCCTGGCGCCGGCATCTCCTCACCTCCGAGCACAAGCGCTGGCAGCACGGCATCGTGCTCAAGGTCAGCGAGAAGGCGTTCGGGACGGGGCGGATGGTGCCGGTGACGCGGGTGGAGTAAGAGTGGCGGCACGGGGACCATCTCGGCCCCGTGCCGCGACCCAACCCGCGGGTCCGGAGATTCGCTCCTTGGGTCCCGCGATCCGACCCCTGAAGCCGATGACGCGGCGGGTCGCGAGACCTGGACGATGGAGCCTGAGGCTCACACCGCTGCGGCGGCCACCTCCCGCGTGGGATAATCGATGTAGCCCTTCTCGCCGCCGGTGTAGAACGTGGCGGAGTCCGGCACGTTGAGCGGCACCCCTTCGGCGAAGCGCTCAGGGAGGTCGGGATTGGCCAGGAAGAGCTGGCCGAAGGAGATGAGGTCCGCCTGGCCGGCGGCGATGACCGCGTCGGCGGTGACGAGGTCGAAGCCGCCGTTCAAGATGAGGGAGCCGTGGAAGCGCTCGCGGATGGCCGGGGCCACGATGGGTGCGCCCGGCACGGCGAAGCGGCCGCTCGTGGGCTCGACCACGTGCAGGTAGGCGAGGCCGAAACGGTCCAGCGTCTGGGCGGCGTAGCCGAAGGTCGAGACCGGATCGGAGTCGGACATGCTGTTGAACGTGCCGGTGGGGGAGAAGCGCACGCCCACCCGGTCCGCGCCCCACACTCCGGTCACGGCCTCCACCACCTCGACGAGGAAGCGGACCCGGTTCTCCACCGGACCGCCGTAGGCGTCCGTGCGCTGGTTGGTGCCGTCGCGCAGGAACTGGTCGATGAGGTAGCCGTTGGCGCCGTGGAGCTCCACGCCGTCGAAGCCGGCCGCGAGCGCCTGGCGGGCGCCGTGAGCGAACTGCTCGACGACGCCGGGGATCTCCGAAAGCTCCAGGGCCCGCGGCGCCACGAACGGCTGCGGACCGCTGTAAGTGAAGACCGTCCCCGCGGCGGCGATGGCGGACGGCGCCACGGGCAGCCCGCCCTCCGGCTGCAGGGAGGGATGGGAGATCCGCCCCACGTGCCAGAGCTGGAGGAAGATCCGCCCGCCCCGCTCGTGCACGGCCGCGGTCACCTTCTTCCACCCCTCGACTTGGGCGTCGGAATGGATGCCCGGCGTGTTCGGATAGCCCACGCCGTGAGGCGAGACCTGCGAGCCTTCGGTGATGATCAGCCCCGCCGAAGCCCGCTGGGCATAGTAGGTAGCCACCGTGGGCGTGGGGGCGAGGCCCTCGCCGGCCCGGTTGCGGGTCATGGGGGCCATCACCACCCGGTTGCGCAGGGTGTAGGGGCCGAGCTGGATGGGGGTCAGGATGGGGTGCTGCTCCTGCGGTATGCTCATCGTTCTCCTCCGGTCGTTCATAGCCAGAAAGGTTTGTCTGTCAAAAGTGCAGCGCTGAACTATTGGCGCCAAAAAAAGCGGCTCAGCAGCGCCCTCCCAGTCGCGCGAGGACGCGGGTCAGAGTGGCCCGCTCCTCCTCCTCCAGAATGGCGAAGACCTCGCGTCCGGCCTCCTCGAGAATGCGGACGCCCGCGGCGTGGCGCTCGCGGCCGGCGGGCGTCAGGGCCGCGCGCACAGAGCGCCGGTCGGTGGGGTCGCTGACCCGCTCCACCAGGCGATCCGACTCCAGGCGATCCACGAGCTGGGTCATGTTCGACCGCACGCAGGACGAGCGCTCGGCCAGGGATCCCAGGGCCACGGGCTCGCCCGCCGCCACCAGCTTGGAGAGCACGCCGAACTTGGCCACCGACAGGCCGATCCGGTCCAGAGCGCTCTCCAGACGCGCCTCCACCTCGTGGGCCGCGCCCAGCATCTGGAACGCTAGAGAGGTGGGACAGACGGTTGCGCCAGATTCGTTCACGGCTGAATCATACAGCCCTGATGGATTGCTGGCAAGGGGCAGAGTAGAATCCACGGCGTGAACGCGGCTCGCCGTACCCTCGGCCGCTGGCTCCTGGCGGCGTTCCTGGAGCGCAGTTGTGATCCCCAGACGGCCAGTCTCAACCGGCGCGTGCTGTCGATCCGGCCGCTGACGCCGCGGGAGATGGCCGAGCTCAATCCCCTCGCCGGAGCGCTGGTGTCGCTCTCGAACCTCATCCCCATGCCCCACCTGCGCCGCCGTCACGGAGTCTCTCCTTGACACCCCCCGGCCCCGGCCATAGGCTTCGAATCTCGGCTTTTCACCGGAGATGAGGAAACGCCCATGGGTCTCAAGGAAGTCCTCAGCAAGATGAAGCTCGTGGAGATGACGCCGGACGAGAGCGCCGCCGTGGCCCCGCCAGTGCCGGCCGGCAAACCCGTGGGACCGCCGGCGGACATCCGGGACCTGCTCGGCACCCTGCCGGAGACGCCGGCCATCGACGAGAGCAAGCTGCCGGCCCCACAGGAGGACGAGGGGGGCGACGCCGACGTCCCGGACTTCGCATCGATCTACCGCGCCGCTGGCGTGACCGATCCGGCCCATGGCTACACCGCCTACAAGGTGCTGGAGATCTTCGCCTCGCCGGGCTTCGCCGCGCTCGATGCCCGGGCCAAGGCCGCGGCCTTGACCGGCTTCCTCAACATGAACCCCTCCGGGCCGGTGCCGGTCACCGACATCGTCCAGGACGCGGTGCGGCGCGACCAGGCGTTGGACAAGTTCGAGGAGTTCCTGCGCAACAAGCTGGCCTCCCGTTCCGATCAGATCGACAAGGACAACGCCCAGCTCCAGGCGGAGATCGACGAGGTCACCCGCCGCAACCGGGAGAAGATGGAGGCCAACCGTCTCGCCCTGGAGGGGGAGCAGGCCAAGCTCTCCCGCTGGCTGGTGGTGAAGCGCGCCGAGGAGCGCAAGCTGTACGACGCCGTCAACCCGTTCGTCGAGGCGAACCCCATCTCGACCGCGGAATCGCCCCGTCCCGCGGCTCCCGCCGCACCGGAGGCGCAGCCGAAATAGGGCCGTCCGCCCGCGCCGGCAAGCCGCGGGCCTTCTCAGGAGACCGCCATGTTCGAACGCCTCGCCCGAGTCATCAAGTCGTGGATCGGCTACTTCATCTCCTTCGCCGAAGATCCGGAGGTCATGCTCCAGGAGTCGATCGAGGAGATGCGCAACACCCTGCCCAAGCTGAACCAGATCCTCATCACCACCCGCGCTACGGTCATCCGCCTGGAGCAGGGGAAGCAGGCGCTGGAAGCCCGGGAGAAGCAGCTCGTCAACTCCATCAAGGCCGCTCTCACCGAGGGGAGCCCCGAGTCCCGCCGCCTTGCCGAGGACGACGCCGCCAGCCTGCAGCAGGTCCGCCAGGAGCTGCAGACCACCACCGACCAGCTCGCGGCGGCCAGCAAGGCCTTCGAGAACTCCCAGATCACGGTCGAGGACATCAAGCAGAAGCTGCGGGCGAAGATGGAGGAGAGCCGCAAGGCCATCACCGAGTCGAGGAACGCCGCGGCGCTCCGGAACGCCGCCTCGGCCATCGCCGAGCTCGACACCTACGGCACCGCCGCCACCAACGACAAGTACCTGGAAGAGATCAAACAGCGCTCCGCCGAGGCCAAGGCCGCGGTCGAGGTGGCCACCGGCGGTCTCGACGTCGAGCGCATCAAGAACGAGCGCAAGGCCCGCCAGCTCCAAGCCCAGAGCGTGCTCTCGGAGTTCGAGGTGGAGCTGGGCTTGAAGAAGCCCGACGCCGTGCGCGAGGCCGCGCCGTTCCCCACCCAGCCCACGGGCCAGACGACACCCGAGAAGCTGCCGGACGCAGGCTAAGACTTGGATCAATCGATGGCAGCCGAAGTTGTCGCCTCCCCGCCGGTGTTCCTGGACTCGCTTCCGTCCTGGGCGTCGGAGCTGGTGCGCGCCGCCAACGCCAAGCAGGCGAACACCTTCGTGATCCACGGCGTGCCGGCCGACCTGGTGCCGGTGCGCGGCTCGGCGGGGCTGCGCTTCCTGTCGCTCGACGACTTCCTGGTGCAGCAGCTCTTCTCCGGCTGGCAGTCGATCATCACCTACAACCGCGCCGAGGGGCTGGGCTTTGCCACGCCGGGAGCGCGCAGCCACTTCCAGGCCTTCCTCAAGGGGTACGACGCCGTCCACGGCACGAGTTGGATGGACGGCCTCCCCCGCGACGCTCCCAACTGCTTCGCCCTCCTCGACTCCTACTATCTGCAATGCGCCTCCTGCCAGCCCGCCCGGCCGGTGGTGCTCCTGCTGCCGTTCGCCGAGACCATCGTCCCCGCCGCTGAAGTGGCCTACCGCACGCCGGAGGACCGGGCTGTGCTGGTCTACCTGCGGAAGTGGTCGCAGGACCCGGTGCTGCTGGCCAAGAACATCGTCGTCGTCCTGGTCACGGAGAGCCTGGCCGAGCTCGACCAGAAGCTGGTGCGCGCCCACTCCACGCGGGAGATCGAGATCATGCGGCCCGACCAAGCCGAGCGGCTCACCTATCTCGAAGCCGTGCGCTCCCCCGACTGGTACGCGAAGAAATCGGATCTGCCACCCCAGCGCCTCGCCGAGCTGACGGCCGGCATGACCCGGGTGCAGCTCGGCCAGCTCCTGGAGGGCGCCGACGCCAACGGCGACCACCTCACCCGCGAGCGGGTGCGGGCCATGAAGAAGGAGGTCATCGAGACCGAGGGGCTGGGCCTCCTGGAGTACGTCGAGCCCAAGTTCGACCTCTCCATGGTGGCGGGCATGCCCGCGGTCAAGGACCGCCTGCGCCGCGCCGCCCGCGCCATCGCCCGGGGGAATCCGGCCGCGGTGCCCATGGGGTATCTCGATCTGCGGCCCGGTGGGGAGCGCCAAGACTTTCCTCGTCGAGTGCTTCGCCAACGAGATCGGCTTTCCCTGCGTGAAGCTCAAGAACTTCCGCTCCATGTGGGTGGGATCGACGGAGTCCAATCTGGAGCGGATCTTGAAGATCCTCGCCTCCTTGACTCCCGTGGGCGTGGTGGTGGACGAGGCCGACGCCGCTCTGGGCAACCGCGAGCAGCAGGGGGATTCGGGCACCCAGAACCGCGTCTTCGCCCAGATCGCCGCCTTCATGGGCGACACCCGCTACCGCGGCAAGATCCTCTGGTTTTTGATCACCGCCCGGCCGGACCTGCTGCCCATTGATCTCAAGCGCCAGGGCCGGGCCGAGGAGCACATCCCCCTCTTCTATCCCGAGACCGCGGCCGAGTACGACGAGATCTACCGCGTGATGGTGAAGAAGCTGGGCTTGAAGACCTCAGTGACCTCGATCGCCGACGTGGCGACCGAGGACCAGTATCTCGGGCTCTCGGGCTCGGACCTCGAAGCCGTCCTGGTGCGCGCCACCCTGGAGGCGGAAGCGGCGGAGTCGTCCGAGGTGAAGCCCGAGCATCTCCAGAAGGCGTTCAGCGACTTCATCCCCCCCGCCAACTCAAGGGAGCGGGAGATGCAGATCCTCTGCGCCGTCTTGGAAAGCACCAGCCGCGAGCTCCTCCCGGAGCGCTTCCGCACCTTGGACCGTGGGGCGGTGCAGGCGCGGGTCAATGAGATCAAGCGGGAGTTGCGGTTGATCTAGGCACGCTATACTTCGTTCATGAAAGCCCAGAGGAAGGCCCACGAGCCGGAGATCACTCCTTCGATGACCCTCGAAAAAGCCCAGGCTGAGGAGATTCGGAGGAGGAACCGCGAGCTTTGGCTGGAGGAGAACCGGGAGGCGATCGAAGCCTACAATGAGCTCGTCGCCAAGGAGGGAGTCTTCAGCGATGGTTTGCGGAGCTTTTGATGGCTCAGTTCACGGTGTACAAGAACAAGAACCTCCGTACCCGGGCAGAGGCTCCCTTCTTTCTTGACATTCAGAACGACTTGCTGAGTGAGTTGGAAACCCGGGTCGTGGTTCCTCTACGGCCGGCCTCCGCCTTGAAGGGGAAGGTCATGAAGACGTTGACGCCCTTTCTGGTGATCGAAGGCGAGTCGTTCGTGATGCTGACTCCCCAGCTCGCGGGCATTCCAAAGAGCGAGTTGGGAGCCCCGGTCGCCCAGGTCCAGCAGCACCGTGCCGAGATCATCGCAGCGATCGATTTTCTCGTGACCGGAATTTGATCATCCGGTCTACCCCGCCCGCTTCACCACCACCACCGTCGTATCGTCCTCCTGCTCGACGCTCCCCCGGTAGAGTCGCCAGTCCGCCAGCAATCCTTCGAGGATCTCCTCGGCGGATTTTCCCGCGAGGCCTTGCAGCACCTCGCGCGGGCGCTCGTAGCCGTAGGAGGCACCTCGGGTGTCCGTGGCTTCGAACAGGCCGTCGGAGCTGAAGACGAGGGCGGCTCCGGGCGGGACCTCCACCTCGGTGTCGCCGTACTGGCGTTTCGGCCCCTGCCCCAGGGGGAGACCGGCGAGAGGGATCTCGGAGACCTCGCCCTCTGCGCTCAGCAGTGCGTAGGGGTGGCCGGCGTTGGCGAGCCGACCCCGGCCGGTCCGGGGATCGAGCCGCAGCAGGGCCAGGGTGGTGAAGTGACGGTGGGCGTTGCGCCGCAGCACGCGGTCCACCCGTTGCAGGATGCCGCCCGGGGTCTGGTTGGCGGCGACGAGGCTTGAAAGGGCCGCGACCGTCATGGCCTGGGCGATCGAGCAGGAGTAGCCGTGGCCGGCCACGTCGCCGGCGGCGATCCAGAGGAGCCCTTCCTCGTCCTCGATGAAGTCGTAGAGGTCGCCCCCGGCTTCTGTGGCGAGCAGCGAGCGGGCCGCGATCTCCCAGCCCGCAGGCTGGGGGATGGACTTGGGCAGCAGGCCTACCTGCATGCGGGCGAGGAGATCCATCTCGTATTGCAGCCGCCGCTCCTCCTCGATGCGTCGCATGAACGCCGGCTGCTTGAGCCGGTCGAGCTCCGGCTCCGCCGGCCGGCGCAGTCCCACGAAGCCGAGGACGAGGAGGAGGGCCGGCGCGCCCGCGGTCACTGCCAGGGAGACGGGGAGCCAGGCCGGGTAGTGGACCGCGAAGGCCGCGCCTTGGAGCAGGTAGCCGCTGACGGCGGCGATCAGAGCAGCGGCAAGGCCGACACGCCGGCAGAGGACGACGAGCACCGCGACGGCTGCCACGTTCACCGCTGCCTGGAAGGTGACCGGGTGGATCGAGGAAAACGGGATCGCGAGGCCAGCGGCTACCGCGGCGGCCGCGAGGGCCCAGCGCGCGGGCACGTACCGCCAGGCGAGCCCCATGGCCAGGGCGACTCCGCCGGCGAGCACGACGCCGTCGTTGAAGGGTGTCAGAACGTAGAAGAGGGGGAGACGCAGGCTGTCATCGCCCGGCCAGGCTCCCGGCAGATACGCCGCCACGGCTTCGGCCCCCAGACGCAGGCCGGCGATCACGCCGCCGAAGGCCACGCCGTAGACGAGCGCGCGGCCGCCTCGGGGCCCCAGCCGGCCGGTGCGCAGAGCGTCGAGGCTCACGGTCAGGCCCGGCTGTGCGGAGCGCAGGTACGACTCGCCAGTGGACCAGACCATGAAGGCCCAGAGGGCGAGGAAGAGCGCGCCGAGCACACTCAGAGCCCCCATCCAGCTCAGGTCGGCCGCCAGAGTGGGCACGGCCGCGGCCACCAGGAGGAGCAGCCCCAGGCCCGCGCCGCCGCGCAGATCGATCCGTCGGCGGCCGATCAGGACGAAGAAGAGGATGAGGACGGTGACGCAGCCGGCGAGCAGGGGGATCGCCTCGAGAATCACTTTGGCGACCGTCGCTGCGGTGCTCTGCTTTTCCCGAGCCGTGGGTCCCGCGAGCTGCCGGCTGAGGATGAGGGAGCCGCCAGGCAAGGGCGTCACGTCGATGGTCTGCGGCGGTTGGCTCCCCGCCACGGGATAACGCGAGCCCGGAGAGTTGCCGACGCCACCCGGTCCGGCCGGTCCGAGGCTCTCGCCGGGCCGCAGGAGGAGACGCGAGAAGCGGCCCTGCTCCGCGGCCGAGGCCGTGGGCTTCCGTCGCACGGCATCGGTGACGACCTCCCCGGTCCCTCCCCAGACCACGTTCAAGGGATCGCCCGAGGGCAGGAATTGGACGATCAGGTCGTGCCCGTCGCCGCTCTTGCCGCCGTTGGTCTCGTGCCCCTTGTGCTGCACCCGAACGACCAGTCCGCCGCCCAGGTCCGCGGCCTGCTTGGGTGTCAACCGGTCGAGCGCCGCATCATCCCCACGCAGATTTTGGTCGGGCTTGCTGAACGAGACCTTGGGCTCGCCGGGATCAAGGCGGACCGCCGCCGTGCGCGCCAGCTCCTGATAGCGCTGGACGAAGACCGACCGCGCCGGCAGGGGCGCGGACTGCCACTCGGGCAGCCATTGCCTTGCCAGGATTGCTCCGGTCGCGAAGGTCAGCGCGCCGACGGCGAGGGCCAGGAGGGGGCGGAGACGGCTGGTTTGGGAAGTCATCCTGGAGAAGACTACGGCAAATCGGGCTCCGAGTTCGCTAGAATCCCCCGTCTCATACAGGCTCACCCAACCTCAACCCGGAACCGACCACGCCATGACGAAGATCCGATCCCTGTCTGTCGCCCTCCTCGCCATCCTGGCGCTCGCGGCTCCGCTCGCGGCGCAGCAGCCGCCCAAGAAGCTGATCATCCTCGGCTTCGACGGCGCCGACGCCAAGCTGACCCAGCAGTGGATGGACGAGGGCAAGCTGCCGAATCTCGCCAGGCTGCGCGCCCAGGGTACCTTCACCCCCCTGCGGCCCACCATCCCGTCGCAGACGCCCGTCTCCTGGTCCACGTTCTCGACCGGCTTGAACCCCGGCCGGCACGGCGTGTTCGACTTCCTGAAGCGCAACCCCAAGACGTACGTCCCCACCTTCGCCGCGGCCGAGGAGGGGAAGGAGGACTTCCTCTTCGGCAGGAACAACGGCCCGTTCGTGGGCGTCCTCGCGGGTGTGGCCGTGGCCCTGCTCCTGCTGCTCGTCCTCAAGCTCTTCCGCCTGCGCACGGCCGTGGCGGGCATCGTCGCCCTGGTGCTGGGCATCGCCGCCGGCATCGGTACGGGCGTGGCGGCGGCCCGCCTGCTGCCGGTCTCGCGGCCCATCGCCATCAACAACCAGCACGGCGATACCTTCTGGCAGCTCCTGGGCCACGCCGGCAAGCGGGTGCGGGTGATGCGCATCCCCGTCACCTTCCCGCCCAGGGAGTTCGAGAACGGCAAGCTGCTCTCAGGGCTCGGCGTCCCCGACCTCTCGAAGCGCATCGGCAAGCCCTTCTACTTCACCTCCGAGCTGTTCTTCACTCCCAAGGGGGGCGGCGACTTCAAAGTCGAGGTGGTGGATCTGGTGGACAACCAGGGCACCATCGAGACCGAGATCAAGGAGGTCCCCAACGAGCTGTTCAAGAAGGGGGGCAGCACGGAGCACCTCAAGATCCCCATGACCCTCACCGTGGCCAAGGACCGCAAGAGCCTGCGAATCCAGGTCCAGGACACCGACCTTACCCTGAAGCCGAGCCAGTGGAGCGACTGGGTGCACTTCACCTTCTCGTTCAACTCGGTGATCAAGGTCCAGGGGATCGGCAAGTTCAAGTTGCTCGCCGTCGAGCCGGAGATCAAGCTCTACCTGTCGCCCATCGATTTCGATCCCGAGCACCTGCCGCTCGGATTCAACGTCACCGCTCCCGCGAGCTTCGTCAAAGACCTGACGAAAGAGCACGGCCCGTTCAAGACGCGGGGATGGATGATCGACACCTGGTCGCCCACCTCGGGGACGATCGACGAGCAGACCTTCCTCGAAGACGTCAAGATGACGGTGGACAAGGACAGGGAGATCCTCGCGAGCGCCCTCGCCAAGGACGACTGGGACGTCCTCGTCCACTACTTCGAATTCACCGACCGGGTGCAGCACATGATGTTCCGGTACTTCGATCCCAAGCACCCGCTCTACAACGCGGAGGGAGCGGCGAAGTGGGCGGGCTCGATCCTCCAGTCCTACCAGGACATGGACAAGATCGTGGGCGAGACCATGCAGAAGCGGCCGGACGCCGCCATCCTGGTGGTCTCCGATCACGGTTTCGCCTCCTTCCGCCGCGGCATGAACTACAACACCTGGCTGGTGAAGAACGGGTTCATGACCCTGAACGGCCAGGAAGCCAAGCGGATGAACCTGGAGGACCTCTTCGAGCAGGGGAACTTCTTCGTCAACGTCGACTGGTCGAAGACCAAGGCCTACGCGCTCGGCCTCGGGCAGATCTACGTCAACCAGGTGGGCCGCGAGGCCAAGGGGATCGTCCATCCGGGCGAGGAGTACAAGCAGGTGACGGCCCAGATCAAGGCAGGGCTCGAAGCCTTCGTGGACGAGGAGACGGGCGAGCGCCCCGTGGCCCACGTCTTCACCCGCGACGAGGCCTACAACGGCGTCTACGATCCGGTGCTGATTCCGGACCTCATCCCCTCCAACAGCGAAGGCTACCGCGTGGGCTGGCAGGACAGCCTGGGCGGCATCGGCAAGTCGATCGTCGAGCCCAACCTGGACATCTGGAGCGGCGACCACTGCTCGGTCTACCCGCCCCTGGTCCAGGGCATCCTGTTCAGCAGCTTCAAGCTGAAGGCCCAGAACGGCGCCTACATGGGGGACGTGATGCCGACGATCCTCGACCTTTATAAAGTCAAGCCGACGACGAACCTGGATGGGAAGAGCCTGCTGGTGAAGTAACGAGGGGAGAGAACGAGAGGGAGAGCGAACATGCCGAGACTGATCGAGCAACCTGCCGTCATCGCTGCGGCGGGCAACAAGCCGAAGCGGATCGAGGAGTACACGGGCCGGGTCAATTCGGGCCACGAAAGCGCATGGTCTCTCCCGAAGGCTGGGAAGAGCCCGGCCAGCGCCCCGAGTTCGAGGAGATCACCGTGGTGCTGAAAGGGTCGATCCGAGTCGACCACGAAGGCGGATCGCTCGACGTGCGAGCGGGCCAGGCCGTGGTGTCCGTCCCCGGCGAATGGGTGCGCTACAGCAGCCCCGAGCCCGGGGGCGCCGAGTACATCGCCGTCTGCCTGCCGGCGTTCTCGCCGGGAATCGTGCACCGGGATGAGTGAGGACAGGCTGCCCCACCGCCCGGGCATAAATGCCCGGGCTAAGAACGGCGCTGGATAAATCCGGCTTGAAGTCCCCTTCAGGGGGCGTTGTTCCTAGCCCGGTGATTCATCGCCGGGCGGCGAGCGTGATGGAGCACCCAGTCACGGCTGCCAGGTGTCGTTCCGGCTCCCCGAGCCCGTCGTCGGCACCGTGTAGTTGCGGTTCGCGCCGCCTTCCCAGGTGACCGTGCCTGCCTGCTTCATGATGTATTTGTACTGGATGGCCGCGCCCTTGCTGGCGTAGAAGAAGTCGGGGCCGCTCCACTGGCTGGCGCTCACCCAGTTGAGCTTGATGGCCTTCGACGTGTCCCAGTTGCCGAGCTCGGGAACGCTCCCCACCACGTAGAGGTCCTGCCCCGGCGAGGTGGTGAAGCCGTTGACAGTGAAGTCCACGCGGATGGCCTCGGAGGAGTTGCACGGCCGCGCGGCGACGACCAGCGTCGAGCGCGCCTGGACGCCGTAGGTGGTGCCCCCCATCTTCGGCAGCGGCTGCGAATTCCAGGCTGCGACCGTGGGGTCGTAGTAGACGTTGCCCGTGCCCTCGGCCCAGTCGGCGGTGTCGGCCACCAGCCACCAGCACTTGCCGTTGGGAGCGGTGGGGATGGTGAAGGTCAGGTTGCCGAAGTAGGCGTTGGAGGCGGTATAGAGGTCGGCCGCGTCGCTTGGGCCACCCGTCTCCAGGCTCGAGCCGTCGATCAGCCAGGCCAGCGAGTGGGAGGTGCTGCTCCAGTCCGGTGTGTCCGGCGTGGTGCCGTGCCAGGAGAGATCCTTGTAGCCGTCGCCGTCGTGATCGGCACCTCCCACGGCCACGCTCCTCCTCAAGCCCGGGTGATTCTTGCGCAAGGCGATCAGCTTGCGGAAGAAGTCGTAGGTTTTCTGGTTCGTCGTCTGCAGACTCCAGTCGATCCAGCCGCAGGCGTTGTCGGCCATGTAGCCGTTGTTGTTGCCGCTCTGGGTGCGGCGGAATTCATCGCCGGCGAGGAGCATGGGCACGCCGTGGTCGAGGAGCATCTGGGCCGCGAAGTTGCGGATCTGCCGGCGGCGCAGCACCTCGTCGCCACCGCTGTCCCAGCTCAGGTTGGTGTCGTTGCCGCTTGACGCATCCGCGCCCGTGGGATTGCAGGGGCCGGTGCCGTTCTGCTTGGTGTTGTAGGAGACGAGGTCGTTCAAGGTGAAGCCGTCGTGGGCGGTGACGAAGTTGACGGTCTCGGGCGGCGTGGCAAATCCCGACCAGGTGCCGGTGATAGAGGCGCCGAAATTACCGACCTGCGAGTTGTCACCCTTCTCGTACTGCCGCAGGTTGTCGCGATAGTTGCCGTTCCACTCGGACCAGCCAGAGGGGAACTGGCCGACGCCGAAGCCCGAGGTGTCCCACGGCTCGGCGATCACCTTGAAGCCGTTGTTCGAGGCGGCCTGAGCGATGGCGACCAGGGTCGTGGCGTTGTTGTTGAACGTCCGGCCGTCGCTCCCCTCGCGGCCCAGCTCATAGGCGAGGTCGAAGCGGAAGCCGTCGACGTGCAGGGTGTTCGCCCAATAGGTGAGGCTGTCCACGATCAGATTGCGCACCGCCGTGCGGCTGGCGTTCAGGTTGTTGCCGGTGCCGGTCGAGTCCCAATAGCAGGATTTGTCGTCGGCCAGAGTGTAGTAGGTGGCGTTGTCGATACCGCGCAGGTTGATGTAGCGCACGGGGTTCCCTGAGCAGGTTCCCCCTTCCCAGGTGTGATTGAACACGACGTCGAGCCAGACCTCGACCCCCTGGGCGTGCAGGGCCTTGACCATGTCCTTGAGCTTGGTCACCTGCTCGCCCGCGACGTAGGTGCAGTTGGTCATGTCGGTGCACAGGTACTCGCGGTTGGGGGCGAAGAACTGGGTGGTCATATACCCCCAGTAGTTGATCCGGTCGGCGGTGGCGCCTCCCACCGGGTCGTCGTACTGCGGATACTCGTGAATGGGCATGAGCTCGGCGGCGGTGACTCCCAGGGTGCTCAAGTAGGAGGCCTTGGAGCCGAAGCCGTCGTAGGTGCCACGCGCGGCGGCGGTCACGCTGGAGTCGTTCTTGGTGAACCCGCGCAGGTGGACCTCATACGAGATCGAGTCCTTCATCGCGATGTTGGGCTTGACCTCGGTCCCCCAATTGTAGGAGTCGCTGACCACGATCGACTTCGGCATGGCCCCGGCGCTGTCGACGAAGGCGTAGGTATCCGTGCCGCCGAGGATGGCGGTCGAGTAGTGGCCGCTCACCCGCTGCGGCTCGCCGGTGACCGCCTTGGCGTAGGGGTCGGTAAGCAGCTTGTTGGGATTGAAGCGGTTGCCGCTCGCGTCCACGTGCGAGACGAAGCCGAGATTGCTCCCCGGCGTCCAGCTCGCGTTGTAGGTCCAGTTGGGGCCCCAGACCCGGTAGCCGTAGAAGGTGCCGGCGCCGAGGCCGGAGACGGTGACGGTCCAGATGTGGTTGGGCACGTCGGTCTGGGTGAGCGCGTACTTGGCCGTGGGCGTGGAGGCCGTGGGCGTCGCGAAGATCCAGACTTCGACGCGGGTCGCGTTGGCGGAGAACAGGGCGAACTGCACGCTGCTGCCCACGATGGTGGCCCCGAGCGGAGTCGTGGCCTGGGCCGGCACGGCGAGCAGGAGCAAGAGAGCGAAGGTGGAGAGAAGTCCGGCCGCGAAACGAGCCGGACGGATACGGGAGGACAGATGGGCACTCATGTCGATCTCCTTGAGGGTGCTGGTATGCGGGTGCTGAGCCCGGCGGGGCGAATCGAAGCTCAGCCGTTTAAGAGATTGAACGCGCCATGGGGAACCCTGCGGAGGTTGGACCGCGGCCCGCCGCCCCTTCCTTATTAGTATAGGACGCTTAAGGACAGGATGGCGGGACAGGCGGATTGTCCCTCGCCCCTCGGTTATCCTTCCTCTCCATGTCGCGACGCAACCTCGAAGCGCTGCTGGCCTATCTCGCCGCGAACTCCGGCCTCTTCTCCCTGGACGCGCTGCGGGCCCAGATGGTGAAGGCGGGGCACCGGCCCGACGCCGTGGAGCGCGCCATCCGCGTCTACCAGGGCAACGAGCCGCCGCCCGATCCACCGGCTTGGCCGGGCGCCGTGGGCGTGGCGGCTGCCGATCTCGTCCTGGTGGGGCTTTTCGCCTGGCTGTTCACCCATGCCCACAAGCAGAGCGGCTGCATCATCCTGTCCCTGTTGCCCGTGCTGTGCCTGCTGGAGTTCGTGGTGGGGCTGACGCTGCTGGCCGCCATGGACGAGCGCCGGCGTCTGGGCAAGGCGCTCTTCTTCGGCGTCCTGCTCTTCTTCGGAGTGAGCCTGGCGATCGTCTCCGTGTGGGGCGCCACCAAGGTGGGTGGGCTCACCGGTTCCTGAGCTTGGGATGGACGAGGAGGAAGAGCTTCTCGAGCTCCCTGTGGATGACGTCGATCCCTTCCCGCACCGCGCGCTGGTAGGAGTCGTCGTTCTCGGCGGGGCGCGGCGCGGGCTCCGCCTCCCGGGCCTGCTCGATTTCTTCGCGCATCCGCTCGTTGCGGCTGGCCAGGAGTTCCTCTTCGTACTTGGCGAGGGTAACCCCCAGCCCCTTGGCGAGACGGGCGCTGGTCGCCGGGGTGGGCAGGCGCCTCCCCTTCTCGTAGTGAGTCCAGGCGTTAGCGTTGAGTTCCGCCTCCCGGGCGCACTTCGCCTTGCTGCGGTCGCCGCGCAGGCGCTTCAAGGTCCGGGCGACGTCTTCTTTCGTGATCACACCCGGATCATAGAGGACCTTTTTCTCGCTTGGCAATCCCAAATCCAACGTAATCAATGGGTTACGCGGGATGACCAGAAATGGTGAGGGGTCGTAACCTCGGCGCAGAAAAGTGACGGCCTTCGCTGTGAAGTTGGAGATAGCGCGGAGAGATCGTGGCCAGGTGGAGTAAGAAACCCCCGGCCGCGATTTGATGTAATGGAGGCGCGATGTCGAAATCCTACTGCCGGCTCCGACTTGACTCTGAGAGCGGACTCATGCCGGGCCGCTAAGATAGAAGAGGAGCCAAGGTCATGAAATACATGCTGATGATGAACACCCCGCGCGACGGTTACGCCTGGTACATGAGCTGGCCGAAGGAGGACATCGAGGCGAACATCGCCTTCATGATCGAGCTCAGCAAGAAGCTGAGCGCCGCGGGCGAGCTGGTGAGCGCGGAAGGGCTGGCCGCGCCGGCGCAGGCGAAGCTCGTGCGCGCCGGCAAGGACGGCAAGCCGATCACCGACGGCGTGTTCCCCGAGTCCAAGGAGTTCCTCGCGGGCTACTGGATCGTCGACGTCGACAGTCCCGAGCGCGCGTACGAGATCGCCGCCGAGGCGTCGGCTGCGCCCGGCATGCCGGCGGCGTGCCGTTCAACATGGATCGAAGTGCGCCAGGTGATGGGCGGTCGCACAAGGACCTCAAGTGACGTCGCCGCCGCCGGACCTTCGTGTCGAGCATCTGCTGCGCGAGCTCGCGCCGCAGGTGCTCGGCGCGGTGGTCCGGCGGTTTCGCGACTTCGCCGCCTGCGAGGACGCCGTGCAGGAAGCGCTGATCGCCGCGGCGGCGCAGTGGCCGCGCGACGGCGTCCCCGACAATCCGCGCGGCTGGCTGATCCAGGTGGCGCTGCGGCGCATGACCGATCACGTGCGCAGCGAGATCTCGCGCCGGAACCGCGAAGCCGTAGTCGCCGGTGAGAGCCCGCGTCAGCCGTCGCACCGGCGCTCGACAGCGAGCCTGTCGATCGATCCCGACGACACGCTCGTCCTGCTGTTCATGTGCTGCCATCCGGCGCTCTCGCCGTCGTCGGCGATCGCGCTCACGCTTGCGCGCCGTCGGCGGCCTGACGACCGCCGAGATCGCGAAGGCGTTCCTCGTCCCGGAGCCGACCATGGCGCAGCGGATCAGCCGCGCGAAGCAGAGCATCAAGACGTCGCGCGTGCCGTTTCGCATGCCGGACGCCGACGAGCGGGCGCAGCCGGCTGGGCTCGGTGCTGCACGTGCTCTACCTGATCTTCAACGAGGGCTACACCACAGCTCGGGACACGCGCTGCAGCGCACCGACCTCTCGAACGAGGCGATTCGGCTGACGCGCGCTGTCCACGCGCTGCTGCCCGACGACGGCGAGGTCGCGGGCCTGCTGGCGCTGATGCTGCTGACCGACGCGCGCCGCGCGGCGCGCACGGGACCCGGCGGCGAGCTCATTCCGCTCGACGAGCAGGATCGAACGCTCTGGGACGCGCAGGCGATCGCCGAAGGCGTCGCGCTGGTCGAGCGCGGCGCTGCGCCAGGGATCGGTCGGCGAATATCAGCTGCAGGCGGCGATCGCGGCCGTGCACGACGAGGCGGCGCACGCCGAGGACACCGACTGGCCGCAGATCCTCGCGCTCTACAGCGTGCTGAAGCGGATGTCCGACAACCCGATGGTCGCGCTCAACCACGCCATCGCCACGGCGATGGTCCACGGTCCGAACGCCGGGCTCGATCTGCTGATACCGCTCGATCAGGACGAGCGGCTGCGCCGGCCACCATCGGCTGGACGCCGTGCGCGCGCACCTGCTGGAGACGGGCCGGCGAGCGAGAGGCCGCGGTGTCGCTCTACCGCACGGCCGCGGAGAAGACGACCAGCGTTCCGGAGCGCAACTACCTGCTGATGCGCGCGGCGCGGCTGAGCGAAGCCCCGTGAGGACGTCAGACGGTCGCACGGGTCATCGCCGGCATCGCCGGCGCCCTGGACCAAGGTCCTATAGCAACACCCGGGACACCGATCTACGATGAAACCATCGGGGTGCGCACGACAATCGAGGGACCTGCCATGAGAGCTTCTACCATCTGGTTTCTGGCGTTGGCCGGCTCGCTGGCCTGGGCTGGGCCCGCTCCGGCCGACGACCTGACCGGCGTGGAGCGGTTGCTGTGCGTCACAATCGAGGTCACCGCCTGCAGCGAGGAGAGCTTGTGCGAGGCGATGTCTCCCGAAGAGCTCAACGTGCCCCGGTTCCTCGAGGTGGATCTGGCCCACCGCCTGCTCTCCACCACCCCGGCCAGCGGCGAGAACCGTCAGACCCGGATCGAGCATGTGCGACGCGAGGACGGCTTGATCGTCCTGCAAGGGGTGGAGCGCGCCCGGGCCTTCAGCATCATGATCTCCGAAGCCAGCGGCAAGCTGACGGCGTCGGTGGCGCGGGAGGACCTCGGCGTGGTGGTGTTCGGAGCCTGCACGCCGGCTCCCGCAGCCGTTGCCGCCGAGAAGTGAGCCACGTCCCGCGAAACGAGGGAGGACCCGCCGATGACACGGACCGCGACGATCGTCCTGAGCGCACTGCTCGTCATTCCCGCGGCGGCCGGAGCTCAGAGCCAGACGCAGCCGGCCCCCAAGCCCAAGACGCTGGCCGCCACCGTCGGCGTCTACGTCTTCCCCGAGGCGGGACAGTCCCCGGACCGGCAGTCGATCGACGAAGCCGAGTGCTACAAATGGGCGGTCGGCAACACCGGTGTCGATCCCTTCGAGGTGCAGAGGGTCGCTCAGCAGCAGGCGCAACAGGCGGAGGCGGCGAAGCAGCAGGCGGCCGACGCCGGCAAGGGAACCGGCGCCAAGGGTACCGTGGTCGGGGCGGCGGCAGGAGCCTTGATCGGCGAGATCGCGAGCAACGACGCCGGCAAGGGCGCCGTCATCGGCGCGACCGTCGGCCTGGTGGCGGGGCGCCGCCGGGGCAGGGCGAAGTCGGAGCAGGCGCAACAGCAGGTCCAGCAGCAGGAGCAACAGGCGCAGCAGGCGAACGCCGAGCAGCAACAGGCGTTCAAGAAGGCCTTCAGCGCCTGTCTGGAGGCCAAGCGGTACGTCGTCAAGTTCTGATCCTCCGACCGGTGGCTCAGAGGGCCGCCGACCCCAACGCCTACCCAACTCGCTTCGTGAGATACCCCGCTGAAGCGGGGCTATCGAGCTTGGGAGATGTCTGCTGAGGATGGAACGCGGTGTGCAAAACAGGCTGCCGATGAAACGAAGGCTGATCCTGGGCGTGCTCGCAATCCTTCTTCTGCCCGTTCTCTACCGCGTCTTCGCCATCTATACCGTCCGTTCCGGCGAGTGCCATCCACGGCCGGTCGACCCGAGCCTTCGCCGGCTGACGCGCGACGAGCACGGCACGCTCGTCAGCTTTCCGGAGCGGATCGGCTTTCCGCCGCAGCGCCGGCCTCTCGTGGTGATGACCTACAACATCGCGGGCCACGACGAGCTGATCGACGGCGATCACGTGCGCCACATCGCCGAGGCGATCCGGCGCCTCCACCCGGACATCGTGGCCTTGCAGGAAGTGCATCGCAAGACCTGGCAGTCGCGCTTTCGCGATCAGCTCGCGGAGCTGGAGTCGCGCACCGGTTTCCACGGCTACTTCGCCCCGAGCTACGTGCGGTGGGGCGGCGAATTCGGCAACGCCATCCTCACCCGCGGCCAGATCGTGCAGGCCGAGGTGCACCCGCTGCCCTGCGTCGGAGAGCCGCGGGCGCTCCTTGAGGCGACGATCCGCATCGATGGAGCCACGATCAGCTTCTACGCCACGCACCTGACGACGTGGGGCCGCCTCAACTCGAAGATCCGCGGGGAACAGTTGCGCTGCCTCGCGCGGGAGGTCCGCACCAGCCGCTACCCGTATCTCCTCGCCGGCGACTTCAACACGGGGCCGCATTCGCCGGAGATGGAGGCGTTCCGCCGCGAGAACGCCGCGCAGCTCGCCTCGCAGGGGATCGGTCCGACGTTTCCGCACTGGAACGAGCAGATCGACTACATCTTCGCCGATCACGGCTGGCAGGTCCGCGCCTCGCGCGCCTGGCCGATTGAAACCTCGGACCACCTGCCGGTCACGGCGGAGCTGATGTGGGAGCGGTGACGCCCCATAGACGTAGGGCTTGGGCCCTGAGCAACTTCGCCAGCTCGATCTGGTGGTCCTCAAAGGCTGACGGATCGAGTCAGGGGAAGAGAGATGGGAGGGGAGTGGCAAGAGCATGGTATGCTTTGCCCATGATCACAACCATTGACAAGGCAGGGCGGGTGGTTATCCCTGCCGAGGTGCGCAAGCGGCTCGGTTTCGCTGCCGGGACGGAGCTCGAGATGATGATCGAGGGCTTTGCCATCCGCCTCGTCCGGTCGGTGACCGGCCCCGAGCTCGTCCGGCGCGGCGAGCGCCTGGTCGTCCGCCCCAGCGTTACGGAGGGGGAGCGCACCGAGGTCGACGTAGCTCGGTTGATCGAAGAGGAGCGGGACCGGTGGCCGGCCTGACAGGCGCCTTCTTCGATACCAGTGTCCTCATCGCCGGAAGCATCGACTTCGGCAGCAGCTCGCAGCACGCCCTGCTGCTGATGGACGCGGTCGCGGACGGTCGCATCGAACGTCCGATGACCGCCTGGCATTGCTGCCTCGAGTTCTACTCGGTGACGACCCGGCTGCCGGAAGAATACCGCCTCGAACCGGAGATCTCCCTGCGGCTCCTGCGAGAGGAGATCTTCCCTCGCTTCTCGGTCCACGACCTCCCAGCGGAGCGGCGGGAGGAATTCATGGTCTCTGCCGTGGGCGAGGGAACGACCGGCGGCAGGATCTACGATGCGCATATCGCCGAGACCGCGCGGCAGGCCGGCGCGCGGCTCGTAGCGACCGAGAACCGTCGTCACTTCACTTCCTTGCTGCGCCACGGCATCCGCGTGTTGGTGAGCGCCGAGCTGGCCGACAAGATCGGGCGCTACTGATCCTCAACAGATGCGGTAAAGAGGGAAGAATTGAGGAGCGACAGTCGTGAGAGTCGATAATCGGGCGATTTCTTGAAGGTGCAGTATCGGACCGGTATCAGAGATGGTTTCAGGCACTCTTCAGGCTCCAGGCGACATCTCGGCGGAGAGCGTCGCGCTGATCATCGATCTCGGCGAGCCGTTCGGAGCCCAGCTCTCTCAGGACCGTCTCGCGCGGCACTTTGCCCAGCAGATAGGCTTCGGTCAGCGTTTCCTGATACAGGGCCTCAATGCCTGCGCGAAGGGCTTGGGCGAGCACCGCGGCTTCGTCCTGCCCTTTCTGGGTGACGAGGAAGTCCAGATGTTCCGTCAAGGTCTTGTCGTGCATACGAGATCCTCGAGGTCAGTCTAGCACTCTCTCAGACCGAGCAGAGTTGAAGGGGAAACGAATGGTGGAGCAACTCCGCAGGAGTTGGAACCTTCTCCTCTCCTGGCTGCGGGATGTTCAGGCCTGGAGTCTGGCGGCGGAAGCTTGGTGTGAGGTCCTCTAGTAAGGAGGTCCGTTCGATGACGCGAACCATCATCTCCCCCTCCGACCTGTCCCAGCGGACCCGAGAGATCCTGGATCGGGTCCAGGAGGGAGAGCTTGCCGTCGTTGCGAGCGGAGGGGAGGAGCGTATCGTCCTCCTGGACGCTCTCGACTACCGGCTCCTGCGGGCTCTCGCCGTGTGCGCCACCGGTGAAGACGCCGACGGCGGTCTGCTGGAAGCGCGGGTCCTGCGCGATTACCTCGCCGAGAAGATCAGTCTCGGGAAGGCGGCCGAGTTGCTCCAGCTTTCCCGCTTCGAGCTCGAGGAGAGCTTCCTGCGCCTGGGGGTTCCACTCCGACGCGGACCCCGCTCCATCGAGGACGCGCAGGCCGAGATCGTCGCCGCACGCCGGCATGCCTGAACGGTCTCAACTCACCGCATGCCGTCCCTCGCAGACACGACCATTCTGAGCAACTTTGCTCAGAATGGTGATTCACCAGGGGAGGGGTGGTGGGCAACCCTTTCCTAGCAAGGAGGATGGAGGCCAAGGGAGCCGGACCTCGACCTCTTAAATGCCGTTCATGAGCCTTGCTCGGCTGCCGATCCGGATAGAAAGTCGCCTGAACTCACAGCTAGCCTGCCCGCAAAGGCTACGAGCGACGCTGTCGCTCAAGATCAGACTTACGCCGTTGCTCATGCTTGTCAAGGAGCCAACTAAACCCCAACTCCGCAAGTTCTGAGGACGTATAGTGACGGCCCTTACGATCTACCCAACGCCAGGTGGTGTCGTCCTCGGCCAGCTCTAACTCATAGCTATCCACCTCGCGTACAGTGTCAGTGCTAAGTCCCCAGGGCCCACTGCTGCCGGAGCAAAGAATCAGCTTGTCTCCCTGAATGCTGTTCACGGTGCTACCCGTCCAACGAAAGAAGATCGCCACCCCACCAGCCCATACCGTATAACCGCCGGCTTCCAGTCGCCCCTGGATGGAGTCAGCACTGGATTCCTCAAGCAGTTTGAACCCCTCGTGCGTGCGCTCTAGCGCTGCCACCAAGTCCGCGAGCTGTTTATTGATGGCTTGGCGCTCCTTGTGAGCCGCATCAACCGCTTCGACCGTGAAACGACGCGCCTCTCGTGCTTCCTTTACCGCGAGAGACCGGCGAATGCGTTGCGCCTTAGCCAGGACGTCTTCCTCTCCGACTTGCCCCCCTTCCTCTTGGACCTTCTGCTCGACCGCAGCCGCGAGCGCGCTCAGGCCATATCGACTACCAGACCAGATATAGAACTTCGGTAGCCATAAGGGAGCCGTTCCGTCCGTGGAGTGTAAGATGACGCGGGCCCACCCGCCATTCAGACACATTTCCTTGATCGCATTCTCCTCTACCAGGGTCCAAGGCGTCTTTCCCCATTTCTCGCGGTAGACGACGAGCGCCACCCTCGACTCCGTCCGGAACACGCTTCCAAACTTCTGGACACCGTCTTGGCCGATCAACTCCTTTTGGTTCTCAGGGTAGAAGAAAATCGACTTGACTCGAGGTTGCAGAAGGTCATGGAGTTCCTGAGCCACAGACTCGTCTTCCTTGGTGCAAGAGATCGCGACCTCGTATTTGTAGTCGTCCACCGCTGGCTCCTTATCACGCGGGCGCCGTATCTACTTGATCCTTGTGGTTTAGGTGATGATGAAGCAACTGCGCTCCACTTGGACTCTCTCCTGGCTTGGCTGCGCTCGGCCGCTTCGCTCGCTGCCAGTCTCGAATGTCCCCTTCACACTTCTTCGTCTTCTGCCAGAGCAGACTCCAATAACCGAATGACGGAGGGCAGGCTGTCTTGAACCGTCGCCCAGAGGATGTCCAGGTTGATGTCGAAGTAGGCATGGATCAGCCGGTTCCGCATACCGACGACATCGGGCCAGGGGATTCCGTCGAGCTCTGAGCGGGTACCGGCACTCACCTTGTTGGCAGCCTCCCCGATAACAGAGATCAAATGGACCAGAGCATCTGCAAGAGGATCATCCTCGTCATCGAGCTCTCCGCGATCACGTCCTGCAGCCAAGCGCCGCGCCTTCCTGGCCGCGTCGAGCATGTGTTGCAGGCGGATCCTGTCATCCTCGGGCAGCACGCAACTCCACCGCCTCCTGCAGGACTTCTTGCCTGAAGTACCGGCTCAGGTCGCCCGCCGTACGGAGGTCTACTTTGAATCCGATCAACTGGCCGAGCTCTCTTTCCATGCGGGCCATGTCCAGCAGAGTGACGCGTGTCCCAGGCTCGAACTCCACGAGGAGGTCCAGGTCGCTGTCCTCTCGAAGATCGATCCTGTCTCCTCCACGTATGGAGCCGAAGGTCTTAAGGTGACGGATGGAATTCTGACGGCAGTAGCGGTCGATCTCCCGGAGCCTTCTCTTCAGATCCTCTTCGTCGTGAGCACGGATGACCGAGAGTTGGAAATACGGCCAATCCCCCCGGAGGATTCTCCCCTCACCCTCCAAGGCAAGGAGGAGAGCCAGGTCGCGCAGGATAGAGATACGTCCGAATCGATTCGTTGGCGCCTCCCTGGCATACCACTCCCGAACCTTCTGCCTCAGGATCGATGCCCCCCGCTCCAAGGGGAGCAACAGGCCGAGTCCCGTCAAGTCGTAGATGAGGAGGTGGTCCAGATCGAAGCGGCCGCGCCTGAGCACCTCGGCCTTCTGGAGGAAAGCCGAGAAGAGGATCTCCGCCCATAGCTGAGCCGCTTCCTTCTCTGGCGTGTTGATGTCGACGGGCAAGACCAGGTGGTCCTCGGCCCTGCTCGCCGTGGCGAGCCTCCTCTGGTACTCCTGTGTGGAGCCGTCCGTCAACTCGAATGTCTCCTGCCTCCCATCAGGCCACTCGAGAACGAAGTCTGGAGGGTCTTGTCCCGCGGGAGGCTTTCTCAGAGTTACTGGGAGAGGTAGGAGGTCCTCTCCGGCGACGAAACGCAGGTAACGCAGCATGCAGAAGTGCTCTCGATGATCCTTGGTCCTTCCTTCATGTCGCGCAGGAACCGGCTGGTCGAGTCGGTCGAGGGCCTCCAACAAGTGGTCCCGATCCGCAAAGAGGACGGATTGACCTGGTTTGAGGAGAACCTTGTCGATCTCGTAGGTCACGGCTCTATCCACGGGGAGGAGAGTACCATCCCTGTCCCCCGGCACACGGCAGGCTGCAAGGCCGGCGGCGCCGAGAGATGGAACCGGTTTCTGAAGAAACGAATGGTGGAGCAGAAGGGATTCGAACCCTCGACCCCCACGTTGCGAACGTGGTGCTCTCCCAGCTGAGCTACTGCCCCACGGTGCGGGAGGGCGACATTGTACTCGTGGAGGAGGGTCCCGGCAAGGGCGGCGACTCACAACCTTCGCAGCGGGTCAGGAGGCCGGCCAGGGTGAGGCCGGCCAGGTGCTGGGTCCGGGACTCCGCCAGGTCGCCGATTATGTCGTCCAGCCGCTGCGCGATCTCGCCTCCCGCCAGCTCTGCTCCCCGCTTCGCCCGGTGATCGTAGGCGCTCAGTACCTTGTCGACCGGCAGCTCGGCGGGGTCGGAGGCGAGGCCGTATTCGTCCCGGCCGTGCACCTTGAGGAGGCCCTGGGTCACCAGGGGGTGGAGGATGCGCTCCAGCTCGTCGTTGGTGAGGCAGAGGCGGTCGGCCAGGGTCTCGCGGGAGAGGGAGGGCTCGCCGCGGGCGAAGCGACGGGCGATGAGCAGGAGGGCGGCGAGCCCCACCCAGCTCGCCTGCACGGGCGGGTGGCGGTGCAGCCCCCGGGCCAGCACGGAGAAGTGCTGCGCCGTGTAGGCCGCCTCGCCGCCGAACAGGATGATGGTCCACATCAGCTCGAGCGAGATCATGAACAGCAGGGCGAAGGCGAAGCTGCCGTAAACGATGCTGACGTTCCGGAACACCTCGACGTAGGTGCCGAAGCCCTGGCGCAGGATCTCCAGCAGGATGCCGGCCAAAAGCCCCCCGGCGAGGGCATTGCGCAGCTTGACCGGGGTGTAGGGCACCACCCAGTAGAGGGTGGTCAGGCCCACCACCGTGGCGGCGAAGGGGATCACGTTCAAGATGAACGAGCGTTCGAGGAGCAGGCGCAGGGCCGGCGCCTGGCGCAGCAGGAGGAGGCTCGAGAAGGTGGCGCCCAGGAGCAGCGGCCCCCAGAACAGGAGAAGGATGAAGGAGAGGAGGCGGGTGCGCAGCGGGCGGCGACGGGAGACGTTCCAGATCTTGTTGAGCGACTCCTCGATGGTGGAGAAGAGCAGTAGGGTGGTGGCGAAGAAGGCCACGACGCCGAAGCCGTGGATGGTCTCGGCCTGGTCGAGGAACTCGGAGATCTTGTCGACGAGGCCCTTGTCGGAGTAGGGGACGATCTGGACGAAGACCTCCAGGGTGCGCTGCGGGTACTGGCTGAAGACGCGGGCGCCCACGAAGGAGAAGACCGACAAGAGCGGCACCAGCGACAGGGCGGTGACCCAGGCGAGCGCCGAGGCGGTGAGCAGGATGGAATCCTCGTGGGACTGGCGGAAGGTGAGGTGGAAGTAGCGGGCGAGCCGGCCGAGGAAGGAAGGTCCCCCCTCGTCCCGCCGGTAGGGACGGCCCACGAGCGTCAGGTCGCCCGAAGTCTCGACGTCTACCAAGGCACTGAATCTCCGGTCAAGGGGAGCACGGGGCGGGGCCACCCCAGCTCCTCGGCGATGGCCACCGCCAGGGCCTTGCGCGGCGGGTCCTCGCCATGGTTCAAAAAGATCCGCTGCGGCGGCGCCGGCAGGGCGCGGCACCAGCGCAGCAATTCGTCGCGGTCGGCGTGAGCAGAGAGGCCCTGGAGCTGAAGGACCTTCGCCTTCACCCACACAGTCTGTCCCTGGATGGCGATCGTCTCGCAGCCATCCACCAGGGCCCGGCCCCGGGTGCCCGCCGCCTGGTAGCCCACGAAGATCACGGAGCTGCGTGGATCGCCCAGGCGGTGGAGCAGGTGGTGGACCACCCGGCCGCCGTTGGCCATGCCGGAGGACGCCACGATCACCGCCGGCTCGCCGCGGGTGTTCAAGGCCTTGGACTGGTCCACCGTGCGTACACGGACGAAGCGGCCGTCCTTGAGCGGATCGTTGGCCAGGGCCTCGAGCTCCTCGTCGTGCTCGGACTCGGCACGCTCGTAGATCTGGGTGGCCTCGATGGCCATGGGGCTGTCGAGGAAGACCGTGGCCGGATCGAGCCGCCCTGAGTCCACGAGGGCGGAGAGATAGTAGAGGACGTCCTGGGTCCGTCCCAGGGCGAAGGCGGGGATGATCACCATGCCGCCCCGGGCGTAGGTCTCCGCGATGATCCTGCCCAGGGCCTCGGCCGCGTCCTCCCGGGCGTGCAGGCGGTCGCCGTAAGTCGATTCGAGCAGCAGGGCGGCCGGCGCAGAGGCGGGCGGCTCGGGGTCTTTCAGGATCGGCACGCCGTAGCGGCCGACGTCGCCTGAGAAGCACCAGGTGCGGCGCTCGCCGTCGGCCCCCTTGCCGGTGATCTCGACGCTCGCCGCTCCCAGCAGGTGGCCGGCGCGGACGTAGCGCAGCCGCACGCCGGGGAACAGCTCGCGCTCCTCGTGGAAGGGGAGAGGCTGCAGCAGCTTCAAGACCCGGCGGGCGTCCTCCTCGGTATAGAGGGGCTGGGGGTCGGGGTGGCGGCTGTAGCCCTTGCGCCGGGCGTAGCGGACCTCCTCCTCCTGGAGCTGGCCGGCGTCGCGCAGCACGAGGGAGATGAGGCCGCGGCTGGGGCCCGTGCAGTAGACGGGTCCGGAATATCCCTGGGCCACCAGCCGGGGGAGCAGGCCGATGTGGTCGAGGTGGGCGTGGGTCACCACCACGGCGGTGAGCTCAGAGGGCCGGAATGGAAACTCCCGCCAGTTGCGCAGCTCCAGCTCTTCGCCGCCCTGATAGAGACCGCAGTCGACGAGGGCCTGGTTTTCCCCCCAGTCGAGATGTGTGCAACTGCCGGTCACGACGCCGCAGGCGCCGTAGAACGTCACGTTCGGCATGGCTCCTCCTGGCGCGCCCGAGTGTAGCACCAGGGAAATCCCACCCGGCCGGCACGATTTCTGCTATCTATCTTCATCGTAGTAGTAGTAGATGAAGGTAGTTGGTTTCCGCAGGACGGTTTCCCACAAACTCCCGAGCGGGGGATATGGAGGCAGCAATGGCCACTCTCAAGGAAGAGATCAAAGACGGTGCCGAAACGGCACGCGAAGCGGTGTCCGATGGCGTGGATGCGACTCGCCAGCGGTTCCAGAAGCTCAGCGACGACGTCCAGAGCCGTTACAAGAAGGTCTCCGACGACGTCCGCCGGGGCGCCGAGAAAGCGTCCAAGGAGATCCGCCGGGGCGCCGAGCGGGCCCGCGAGACCTACGATGAGGTCTCGA
Source organism: Thermoanaerobaculaceae bacterium (assembly GCA_963712665.1). GTDB lineage: Bacteria > Acidobacteriota > Thermoanaerobaculia > Multivoradales > UBA5704 > DATARR01. The sequence continues at coordinate 73,345 of CAVQIV010000009.1, forward strand.
AGAACGCCGAGAAGACCTATCGCCGGGTGAAGTCCCAGGCCGGCAACGTGTCGCGGGAGGTCAGCCTCTACGTGCGGGACAACCCCGGCAAGTCGCTGCTCATCGCCGCCGGCGTCGGCTTCCTCCTCGGCCTGCTGACCCGACGGGGCAGCAGGGACGAGGAGTAGGCCCTCATCACCCCGGCCCTCTTCTCCCGTCCCCTCCCACCCCCCCACCGGGAGAAGAGGGAGAACAGCAAGAGTTCCCCAGCCGGGACCCCTCTCCCGGGGAGGAGGATGGGGTGGTCGGGAGAGGGGCAGGGGTGAGGGTCTTGGGTGGGGGAGCTCTGTGGGTTTCAGATAAGCTACCGCCAAGGAGGAGACCACCATGGAGATCGTGGAGCGGGATTCGATCGTCGATGAGCTGATCGACGAGATCGTGCCGGAGGGGCTGGACTGGGAGCGGCTGGTGGTGAACTATCCGCTGCCGGTCCTGGCGCTCGCGGCCCTCGGTGGCTTTTTCCTGGGGCGCCGCCATGGGTCCGAGATCCTCGCCGCCCTGTCCTCGTTCGTGGCGGTTCGCGTCGCGGAGAACTTCCAGCAGAACTTGGAACGGGGGCTCAGGTAAGCCCTGCGCAAGCTCCTCCACATCTCCGACGTCCACTTCGGACCGCCCCACCTCCCCCGGCTCTCGGAGGGGGTGCTGGAGCTCATCGAGCGCAACGGTCCCGACGTCGTGGTCCTCTCCGGCGACCTGACGCAGCGGGCCAAGCCCGAGCAGTTCCGCGAGGCCCGCGCCTTCGTCGATCGCATCCCGGTGCCCAGCCTGGTGGTGCCGGGCAACCACGACGTCCCCCTCTACCGCGTCTGGGAGCGGGTCTTCGCTCCCTTCGGCGCCTACAAGAAATACTTCAGCCCCGAGCTCGAGCCGGTCTACCGCGACGCAGAGCTACTGGTGGTGGGGATCAACACCGCCTTCGGCTGGACGTTCAAGGACGGCCGCATCCCCCTGCGCCGGCTGCTGGAGGTGGAGGAGGTCCTGCGCTCCGTGCCGGAGACGGTCTGCAAGGTGGTGGTGGCCCACCACCACCTGATCCCGCCCCCCAACTTCGGCACCCAGCGGGTGCTGGCCAACGCCTACGAGGCCATCGACCTGTTCTCCAGCGCCGGCGTGGACCTCATCCTCTCCGGCCACCTGCACCAGGCCTACATCGGCAACTCCGAGGAGTTCTACCCCAAGGGCCGGCCGCCGGTCGTCATCCTCCACTCGGGGACGACGACCTCCAACCGTGGCCGCGGCGGCGAGCGGGAGAGGAACACCTGCAACTGGATCCAGGTGGACGGGAGGTCCATGGTCGTCTCCCACCTGCGCTGGCACCGCGATCTGGACCGCTTCGCCGAGCACAGCCGCCACTGGTATCCCCGCCAGGAGGTCGTCCCCTACACCCTCGACGGCCTCGCCCACGAGAGCTGGCAGCCGGGAGGCCCCAGCGTGAAGACGGAATCCCGTGCCGGCCCATCCGCCCCCTCCGTCTTTAGAGCAGTAGGCTCCGTCTCCTGCGATATGATCCAACTTTGAGCCCTGGGAGGGACCGCATGGCCGAAGATCCTGAAGAGTGGGAAGTCGTCAAAATCGTGGGCACGCCGGAGGAGGCGACCCTCATCGTGGGATTCCTTGAAAGCAGCGGCATCGAGGCCGAGGCCGAGTCGCTGCACGCCAGCGAGTTCCCCACCGATCTCGGCGAGCTGGCGGAGATCCGCATCCGCGTGCCCCCTGAGCAGGCCCAGGAGGCGATCGACCTGCTCAATGCCCGGGAGGACATCGCCACGGGCGACGAGGGGGAGGATTCTGGCGAGCCGCTCGACGAGACGACCGGAGAGGACCAGGACGAGCCGTGAACGCACTGGAGGGCGGCAGCACCGTCGGCCGCTATCGCATCGTCAAGTTCCTGGGCGCTGGCGCCATGGGCGAGGTCTACCTCGCCGAGGACCCGCAGATCGACCGCCAACTGGCGATCAAGACCGTGCGCCTCGTAGGCCGGCCCCAGGAGATCGACGACCGCAAGAAGCGCCTGCTGCGCGAGGCCCGGGCCGCCGGCCGCCTCCTCCATCCCAACATCGTCACCCTGTTCGACGCCGGCGAGGCCGAGGGGCTCCTCTACCTCGCCTTCGAATTCGTGGAGGGCACGGACTTAGCCGCCCGCCTCGATCCCGGGGCGCCCCGGCTCAGCCTGCGCGAGGTGTTGCGCGCCGTCCGCCAGGTCGCCGAGGCCCTCGACTACGCCCATGGCCAGGGCATCGTCCACCGCGACATCAAGCCCAGCAACATCCTCCTCGACCGCGCCGGCCGGGTGAAGGTGGCCGACTTCGGCATCGCCAAGATGGCCGGGCAGAGCACCGAGCTGACCATGGCCGGCTCGGTGATGGGCAGTCCCCAGTACCTGTCGCCCGAGCAGATCAGGGGCGAGGACCTGGACGGCCGGAGCGACCTCTTCTCCCTCGGCGTCGTGCTCTACGAGATCTCTCGGGCAAGCGGCCGTTCGAGGGCGACACCATCACCACCCTCGTCTACCAGATCCTGCACAAGGAGCCGCCGCCCGTCTCCGAGCTGCGCGCCGTGCCGCCGCGCCTGGAGGAGCTGCTGCGCCGCCTGCTGGCCAAGACCCCCGGCGAGCGCCTGGCCACGGCGGGCGAGGCGGCCCGCGAGCTCGCCGTCATCGAGTCCGAGCTGTCGGACGAGACTCTGTCGGCTCCGGCCGCTCCGGCCCTGCTGGAGGAGACCTTCGTCCTCCCCCGCAAACCCTCCTCCGGCGTTCCGCTCACCGCGCCGCCGCCTTTCCTCTCCGGGGTACCGCCCACGCACAGCACGTTGCCGGCGTCGCCCGCCACCACCCCGAGCAAGGCTCCTCGGGCGCCGACGGTTCAGGAGCTCGTCGTCCCGGTCCCTTCCGCTCCCGTCCAGCCGGCGCCGCCCATGCCGCCCCTACAGATGGCGCCTCCGGTACCGGCCGCTGCTCCGGGCTCCAACCGGACGGCAGTGGGGATCGTGATCGCCGTCGCCGCGCTGCTGCTGGCGGTGGTGGGGATCGGGGCCTGGTACGCCTACACCCGTTGGGTGCAGCCCCGGTTGCAGGGGGAGGCTCAGAATCGCAGACGTCGCAGACGCCGCCGGCGCCGGAGGTCACGCCCATGCCGGCGTCCTCCTCGTCCGTTCCGGCCGGCATCACCCCTCAGACCGTCCGGCCCCGCGGCCTTCGAATACCCCGCCGGTCTCGCCGACCCCGGTCGCCGCGGCCGTCCACGCCGCCGCCGGCCCCCACGCCGGAGCCTCGGCCCCGGCTGGAGCCCACGGTGACCCCGGCGCCGCCGGTGAAGACCGAGCCGCTCCCCGCGCCCTCGCAATCGCCGTCACCCGCGCCGGCCGCGCCCGACGAAGAGCGAGCCCGAGCCGGAGGCGCCGTCGCCCGCGGCCGCAGGCCGCCGACCGCACCGTGCGCTCCGGCCTGGAGGTGGCCTTCCGCATCACGCCGCCAGACGCTATGGTTCTGGTGGATGGGAGGGTTCTCGGTCGTCGCCAGGGAGTGGAGCGGCCAGAAGGGCGCCCGCACCTTCACCTTCCCCGGGCCGGGGACCTATCTGGTCAAGATCAAGAAGGATGGGATGAACGACCTCAAGATCGCCGTCGAAGCCAGCGCCGCCGGGGGCACGACGCCCATTTTCGCGAACCTCCTCCAGCGTCCTGCCGAGCAGGTGGACGCCTCCGACCTGCGGACCGTACGGGTGCGCGAGGCCGTGGCCTTCCGCGTCCGGCCGCCCGTGGCCGAGGTGCTGGTGGACAACCAGCCCGTGGGACCGGCCCGGCGTTTCGGCGGCGGCCTCTTCCGCCCCAAGGAGTGGCTGGAGCTCCCCCAGGGCAAGCACCGGGTGTCCATCGTGGCGCCTGGCCACCGCCGGTACGACGTCCTCGTCGAGGTGGTACCGACCGCCGAGCGGGACCGCGAGCGCATCGACGTCGTCCTCACCCAGGGAGGGGATGGTGATTAGGGACCATTCTCCCACCGTCCTGGAGGCTCCGCCGGGCCTCCGGTCGCTGCCCGGCGAGATCCGGCTGGAGCGGCTGGACAACGGCCTCACCGTCTGCCTGCTCACCAACCGCCAGGCGCCGGTGGTGACCTCGGCGCTCTTCTACCGCGCCGGCACCCGCGACGAGGCAGCGGGGCACGGCGGCACCGCCCACTTCCTCGAGCACATGATGTTCAAGGGCTCGGCGCGCTACGGCCCGGGCGAGATCGACCGCATCACCCAGGCCCTGGGCGGGGTCAACAACGCCTTCACCAGCCACGACGGCACGGTCTACTACTTCAACTTCGCGGCCGACCGCTGGACCGAGGCCCTGGCCATCGAGACCGACCGCGTGGCGAGCCTCACCCTCGATCCCGGGCAGGTGGCGAGCGAGCGGCAGGTGATCCTGGAAGAGATCGCCATGTACGACAGCGAGCCGTGGGACTCCCTGGAGATGGCCGTCCACGAGCGCCTGTTCGCCGGTCACGCCTACGGCCGGCCGGTGCTCGGCACCCGCGACGAGCTGCTGGCCACCGACGGCGAGGCGCTGCGCGACTTCCACAGCCGCTTCTACCGGCCCGACAACGCCGTGCTGGTGGTGGCGGGCGACCTGGGCGACGGGGCCCTGGACGCCGTCGAGCGCACCCTGGGCAGCCTCGCCTCCCGGCGCTGCGCCACGCCGCGGCGCGGCGCCGCCGGCGGTGCTGCCCTCGTCCCTCGAGCGCCTGGAGCGCCGCAAGGGGGAGGTGGCCCGCCTGCTCCTCGCCCTGCCCGCGCCCGCAGGCTCCCATCCCGACCATCCCCCTCTGCGCCTGGCCGCGATCCTGCTGGGCGATGGGCGGACGAGCCGCCTGCAGCACACTCTGGTCGAGGAGGAGCAGCTCTGCGTGTGGGCCGCGGCGGACGTCTCCGAAGGGCTCGACGCCAGCATGATGACCATCGCCGTCGAGGTGGTGCCCGGCATCGAGCCGGCCCGGGTGGAGGCCCGCGTCCTGGAGCTGATCGCGGACCTCTTCCGCCACCCTCCCAGCGAGGAGGAGCTGGAGCGCTGCCGGCAGATCGCCGCCGCCGACTGGGTGTTCGGCCACGAGAAGGTGCACCAGCAGGCCGTCTCCGCTGGGCTCGCCATGGCCCTCTTCGACCTCGAGCACCTGGACCGCCACCTGGACCAGATCCTCGCCACCAACACCGACCGTCTCCTGGAGGTCGCGGACCGCTACCTCCGCCCCGAGCGCGGCGGCGTGGCGGGGTGGTCGCTGCCGAAATCCTGATCCTGCTTTCGCCCGCATGACCATTACCGCCGAGCAGATCGCCCTCTGGCGCCGGGATACCCCCGGCTGCGCCCAGCGCAATCACCTCAACAACGCCGGCTCCGCGCTGCCGCCGCGGACGGTGACCGAGGCGGCCGTGGCCTACCTCCAGCACGAGGCCGGGATCGGCGGCTACGAGGCCGAGGACGAGGCGGCCGGGCGGGTGGCGGAGGTCTACGAGCACGTCGCCCGCCTCCTCGGCTGCGCACCCCGCAACGTCGCCCTGGTGGAGAACGCCACCGTGGCCTTCTCCCAGGCCCTCTCCGCCTTCGACTTCGCGCCCGGCGACGTCCTGGTGACCACCCGTAGCGACTACACCTCCAACCAGTTGATGTATCTCGCCCTGGCCCGCCGGCGCGGCCTGGAGGTGCTGCGGGCCGAGGAGCTGCCGGCCGGGGGGGTGGACTCCGGCTCGGTGCGCGAGCTCGTCCGCCACCCCCGTTGCCGTCTGGTCGCGCTCTCCTGGGTGCCCACCAACTCCGGCCTCGTCCAGCGGGCGGAGGAGGTGGGGGAGATCTGCGAAGAGGCGGGAGTCCCCTATCTCGTGGACGCCTGCCAGGCCGTGGGCCAGATGCCGGTGGACGTGGCCCGCCTGCGCTGCGACTACCTGGGGGTCACGGCGCGCAAGTTCCTCCGCGGTCCGCGGGGGATCGGCTTCCTCTACGTCTCGGATCGGGCCCTGGAGCGGGGCGACTATCCGCTGGCGATCGACTTGCGGGGCGGCGCCCTGGCCAATATCGCCGATACTGAACGCTTCGAGCTGGCGGAGGGCGCCCGGCGGTTCGAGAACTTCGAGTATTCCTATGCCCTGGTGCTGGCCCTGGGCGAGGCGGCCCGCTATGCCGCCGAGGCCGGGCGTCGAGCGCTGCGGCCAACGGGCCTGGGAGCTGGCGGCCCGGGCCCGGGAGCGGCTGGCCGCCGTTCCCGGGGTGCGGGTGGCAGACCGGGGAGAGCGGCTGTGCGCCATCGTCACCGCCGAGCTCGCCGGGTGGACGGCCCGGGACGCCGTCTTGCGGCTGCGGGCCCAGGGGATCAACGCCAGCGCGGCCGTCGTGGGCTATCGGCGCCATCCCAATGCCCGGGGAACGGGAGCGCCCACGGCGGTCCGCCTGTCCCCTCACTACTACAATACGGACGACGAGGTCGATGCCGCCGTGGCGGCGGTCGCCGGGCTCGTGGCGGAGAGGTAATCAGTGGAACGAGATAGAGAGGGGCTCTCCCCGCCTCCGCCGATCGTACGCGTCCGGCGGGTGGAAGGCGCGCCGGTGGTGGCCATCCGGCTCTGGCTGCAGGCCGGAGCGCGGCAGGAGACGATCCCCGGGCAGTCCCTGGTGACCGGCCGCATGCTCGCCGAGGGGACCCGGGGCCGCGACTGGCGGCGCATCGCCGAGGACGCCGAGGGCAAGGGCATGGTCCTCCAGAGCCACGGCACCTTCGAGTCGATCGGCATCTCCCTCGACGCTCTCGCCAAAGACTGGGAGCTGGCCCTCGACTGGGCGGTGGAGCTCCTGCTCGAGCCCACCTTCCCCGCGGACCGCTGCGCCTGGCTGGCCAAGCAGGCCGCGGCCGAGCTCGAAAGCCTGTCGGACCAGCCGGACGTCAAGACCGGCCTGGGGATTCCTGGCGCAGCTCTTCACGCCCCACCCGCGGAGCCGGCCGCTCCACGGCAGCGAGGAGAGCCTCCTCGCCCTCACCCCGGCCGACTGTGCCGCCTTCCACGCCCGGGCCCAGGCCCACGGCATCCTGGCGGCGGTGACCGGCGTGGTGGACGAGGACGCCGTGCAAGACCGCCTCAGCCGCCTCCTCGCCGGCACGCCGGTGGACGTCCAGCCCTTCCCCGCGCCGCCGGCGCCTGTGGGGCTGGGACCGCGGCACCAGATCGCCCTCGAATCGAGCGACCAGGCCCATCTCTACATCGGCCACCTCACCGTGCCGCGCAGGCATCCGGACTACGCCGCCCTGGAGCTTTTGGCGGTGGTGCTCGGCTCGGGCGCGGGACTGACCGGCCGCATCCCGGCCCGCATCCGGGAGCGCGAAGGGCTGGCCTACACCACCTACGCCCAGACCGCGGCCGGCGCCGGCCTCGACGCCGGCCGCCTGGTCACCTATGTGGGCACCTCGCCGGCCACCGTCGAGCAGGCCGAGCGGGGAGTGAAAGAGGAGATCGCCCGCCTGGTGGAGCAGGGGATCGAGGACGCCGAGCTGGAAGAGGCCCGCGCCTACCTGCTCGGCCGCGAGCCCTTCCGCCGCGAGACCGCCCGCCAATGGGCCGACCTGCTCATCGAAGCCGAGGAGTACGACCTCCCCCTCGACGACTTCGAGCACCGCAAAGCCGAGCTCGAAGCCTTAGACCGCCCGACCGTCGAAGCCGCCGCCCGCCGCCACGTCCATCCCGAAGCGCTGCGGGTGACGGTGGGGATGCCGGAGTGACCCTCACCCCATCGTGGCGAGCTGCTGCAGCTAGCTCCCCGCGCGTCGTCCGGCAGAGATTCCCCCCAGCGAAGAAGGGATCTTCGGTGACCTCCTGACCCGCGAACGCCGGGGCTTGAATCGACATCAGCTCCTCGAGTCCCTCCGCTTCGATCTCGCACAGGACCAGCCCGTCCAACTCGCCCGCGAAGACGTCGATCGAGAACACCCGACCGCCATCGAGGTGATTATTGAGGTGATAATGGCGAGTCTTGTTGAGCCGATCCCCTTCCAGATCCGCGAAGATCTCGTATTCGCCTGGGGACAGCAGAATCCTGCCGATCCGCTGGTAATAGGGCGACTTCCGACTCGAATTTCTTCGTCAGCTTGATGATCCGCCGGCCAGTGTCCGTGTCCGTCTGGATTCTCAGCCGCAGTCTGGCATTCCGAAGGTACTTGTCCTCGAAGGTCTTCGAGTAGGGCTGGACCACGCTCCTCCAGTCACTCTGCGGTGAAACGAGGAATCTCCGCTCGTACTCGATCCGCGTGTATTTGGTCTCTTCGAGGTCCATGGGTCAGCCGTCCCTCCTGGGTCCAATCCCCAGCCGGCGCCAGCCTGCGAGCCCTAGGCGGCGGAGAGTCTCGATGTTCTTCTCATAGATCCGGGAAGCGTCCGGAAACGCGGCCACCGCGCGCTCGACGCTCGCCTCGCGCAGCAGGTGCAGCATGGGATAGGGCGAGCGGTTGGTGTAGTTCTCGATGGCGTCCGGCTCGGCGCCGGCGAACTGGTATCGCGGATGGAAGCTGGCGATCTGGATCACCCCTTCGAGCCCCGAGCTCGGCCACGGCCGCGTCGGCCACACCGAGGAAGTCGTTGTAGTCCAGGAAATCCGCCAGCACCTCCGGGATGGATCAGCAGCGTGGTCTCGATCTCCTCCGGATCGGCCGCCGCCAGACCCTGGAGCTCGCCGACGAGGTCAGCCAGCAGCTCCTCCGGTGTTGTCGCGTCACTGACGGCGTACCGGATCTGATCCCGGGCGTGCACCGCCTTGGCGAACGGGCACAGATCGAGGCCGATGACAGCCCGCTCGATCCACTGCTTCGTCGCGATGACGATCTCCTGGGTGGGAGTGGTCGCGTCCATCACGGAGCATTGTAGCCATGGAGTGGCGATCTTCCTTGGGCCACGGTAAGATTCCCTGGCGCAAAGTAAGGTTCACTCAGCGGCGAGATAACGTTACCGCGTCACCGCGTCGTCTTCCCTGAGCCGACGGAAGCTTCCTCAGGCAAAGCCCCTTCACCCCCGCGCGAACCTTTTTCCTCTCTTCTTCGTCCAGGGAGAGAGGAGAGACATCGGCAGCGCGCCAGCTTTGCCGCTGCCTGCTCGCTTCGGCCACAATCGGGAGTCGGCTACCCAGCGACTGAAGGAGTATTGAATGACGGACGAAGCCAACAGCGCAGTCCTCCCGCAGAGGCGCTTTGGTCAAAGAGTCATCGAGCTTGCCGCGCGATGTTATGTGTTCATCTTCCTGAACGTCTACGGTTTGGGGAAGATCGCAGGAGGACAGTTCTATCGCCAGGGACGGCTGCCGGAGGGCCTGGCTAAAATTCCCCTCGGCGAAGTTACAGCATTCGATTTGGCCTGGACTTTCATGGGCTACTCGTTCGCCTACATCCTCTTCATAGGCTTGGCCGAGGTCTTCGGAGCTTGGCTGCTGTTGTGGGAGCGGACGAAGCTGCTCGGCGTGGCTATCCTCCTGCCGATCATGGTGAACATCCTCGTCTTCGACGTCATCTTCCTGGACAAGTACGGCGCTCTGGCAAGCGCCACGATCTACACGTTGCTTTTGCTTGTCATTGTAGTTTGCAACAAGGAACGAGTGAGGGAGGCAATCCGAGCTCTGACGCCCCAATCCAAGGCAGGACGTATGCCGTTAAAACAGAAGGCAAAAGTGGTTGTCGTGGCGCTCGTAGTGATGGGGCTGCTCTTCGCTTTCGATCAGTTACTCGTGAATCTGTTCGGCCACGGGAAGGGGTGAGGCTCGCCAGGGATTTCAATCCCTGGCGAGGGGCGGGCGCTGAATGTCTATGAGACCGCCTCTAGAATCCGCAGGCTCCTGTGGTGGGGCCGCCGCACGGGCTTTGCCCCGACGGGCAGGCCGGCAGGCAGCTCACACAGGCGCTCCTCGCGGCAGAGCAACTGCTGCCGAGGCCGGTGCGGGTGTAGGTGGTGGTCACGCCCGGGCCGCAGCACTTCTTCGTGCAATTGGTGAAGAAGTCTCCGGTGCCACAGGTAATCGCCAACGCCGGACGTGGCAGGGTGAGGCCGAAGGCCGTGGAGAGGGCAAAGACGAGGAGGGCCAGGCGTAACAGGTTTCGGGTCATAACGTCTCCTTTCGTAATCGTCACATACTAAAGAAGGTGCGAATAGAGGCGCCGGCGGGACAAACCGCCACCCATCCTCCTGGGATTCCCCTCAGGGAGGGAAGTCTCCTAGGAGGAGCGATATACTGGAGCCCGTGGCGTCGAATCCTCGCGCTCTCTCAGCTCGGAGGTCGGGATGCGGACTCAGACGGACAAAGCGATCGCGTTTCGCGCTCTTCATGAACGGGACCATGCATTCATCATCCCCAATCCCTGGGACGTCGGCACGGCACGGCTTCTTGCATCCCTCGGCTTCGAAGCCCTGGCGACGACGAGCGCCGGGTATGCGTTCTCCATTGGCCAGCGGGACAATACGGTGGGTCGCGAACAGATGCTGGAGCACGCGCGTGCGATCGTATCGGCCACTGATTTGCCGGTGAGCGCGGATCTGGAGAACGGTTTCGGTGATGATCCTCGAACCGTGGCCGAAACGATCCAGCTTGCGGGGGACGCAGGGCTTGCCGGCTGCTCCATCGAGGACATGGGGAATCGTCCTGATCCCTATATCTACGATTTCGAGCTGGCGGTCGAGCGCGTCCGGGCAGCCGCGGAGGCGGTTCGCGCTCTCCCTTACCCGTTCACCTTGACGGCACGCGCGGAGAACTATCTCGTCGGGCGCCGCGACCTCGCGGATACGATCCGGAGGCTTCAAGCCTATCAGCAGGCGGGGGCGGACGTTCTCTACGCTCCAGGGCTCACGAGCAAGGAAGACATCGCAACGGTCGTCCGCTCGGTGGACCGCCCTGTGAACGTCGTGATGGGATTGCAGGGCGCGCAACTGAGCCTCGCGGAGCTTTCAGACATCGGCGTCAAGCGGATCAGCGTTGGCAGCGCGCTCTCCCGCGCCGCCCTGGGTGCGTTTCTTCGCGCTGCCCGCGAAATGCATGAGCATGGGACGTTCACATTCGCGGCCGACGCGGTCAGCTACCGGGAAATCAGCGCTCTGTTCGCGCCCAAACGGAGCTGAGATCGCATGCCCCTTGAAATCATCGATCTGAGCCAGGAGATCTTCTCCGGCATGCCGGTCTTCCCCGGCCTTCCGGAAGTGGAGATCACTCTGCACGTCTCGCATGAACAGTGGGACGGCATTGCCGACAGCGACGTCGTCTCTCCCGCCGTGAACCGGCTGGAGATGGGCGAGCATACGGGCACGCACGTGGACGCCATCAATCATATGGCGCGGCAGTACCGGGGACAGTCGATCGACACGATGCCTCTGGCCATGTTCTATACCGAGGGGATCTGTCTGGATCTGTCTCAAAAAGGTCTGCGGGAGCTGATCGAGATCGCCGATCTGGAGCGCGCCCTCGCCGCGGCGAAGCTCGAAATCAAGCCGGGGGATACGGTGCTGCTGTATACGGATCATTACCGGCGCGCGTACGGGACCGCCGATTGGCACCGGGGCCCCGGAGTGAGCGTCGATGCGGCGCGCTGGCTGGGCCGGCAGAGGATCGCGGCCTTTGGCGTCGAGACGGCGTCGCCGGGGGTGATCGACGTTTCGAACAAGGAAGTGCATCGGATCTGCGGCGAGCTGGGATTCACCCACTACGAGAACATGGTCAATCTGCACCAGCTCATCGGCCGTGGACGCTTCCGCTTCATCGGCCTGCCGCTCAAGATCCGTGGCGGAACCGGCTCGCCGGTGCGGGCCGTCGCCGTCTTTGGTTGAAACCGATCCGAGCCCGGTCGCGTAGGGCTCTGCATTACGCCGGCCGAGTGGACGCTGTGGCGCGGCCCTATCCTCCACATCTTCAAGGACATACGCCCAGTAGGCGCCATCCCTCGCCGTATCTGAGCCCCTGAGGAAACCCACTGGGCTCCCTCCAGGGCGCCCAGGTTGAGCAAGGAGAGCCTATACTCATGGCCGGACGTGTATTTCTTCAGCGACCCAAATCTCGGAAGGAGGTTCAAGATGAAGCGAGCGTACTTCAGTCTCCTGGGCGCATTCGTGGGATTCGCCGCGCTTCTTTACGGCCCGTTCCCGGTGCTGGCCCAGTCAGCGCCGCCACTGGGCATCCTGCAGCAGTTTTCGGTCCTGGGTAACTCGGGGGTGACGGGCTCCACCGGCGCGGGCACTGTGGTCAGTGGCGACGTCGGTTCGTCTCCCACGGCTTCGATTACCAACTTTCCACCTTCGAGTGTCGCTCCGCCGTTCACCCTGCACCTCACGAATGATTTGACCGTGCAGCAGGCTCATCTGGATGCAATCTCGGCCTACAACTTTCTGGCCGCTCAGGGGCCAGGTACGGTGCTCCCCGCGCAACTGAACGGAGCCGTGCTCACCTCAGGCATCTATTCTTTTGCGGGAGGAGCGGCCGATCTGGCGGCCCTCGGAACCCTCACTCTCAACGGGCCCGGGATCTTCGTTTTCCAGGTGGATAGCACGCTCACCGCCAACGTCGGCTCGAATGTCATTGGCACGGCCAACCCTTGCAACGTGTTCTGGCGGGTTGGTACCTCCGCGACCCTCAACGGAGTCAGCTTTCGTGGCAACGTCATCGCGGATGCAAGCATCACCGTGGGGTCGGGCTCCAACGTGACCGGCAGGGCCATTGCGGGAAGAGGTCCGACGGGAGCGGTGACGATGGCAGGCGCCGGCGGCAACACGATCGGGGGATGCAGCTCCGCCGTATTTGTGCCAGCCGTTCCGGCGCTCGGCATGAGCGCAATGGTGATGCTTACCGTCCTGCTCGCCGGAGCCGGACTGTTGGTCATGAGGAGGCGTCGCTATCTCTAGAACGGTAGGGACTATATGAGACACCTCGAAAAGCACACCGTATTGGTGCCGCGAGGGATCAGACGCAACGGCCCGGAGACCGGGGCGGTGTCCGGGCCGCTCCAGGCTCCGTGACGGAGAGCTACCTCGCGCGATGAGCGCTCTGGTCTTCGGCGCAACGGGCTCGGCGGGAGGGGCCAGGCAGGACCGTTGAGATCAGAGTACCCCGGTTCAAGGGTCGCCTCCAATAGGCGCTCGATCGCCACAATGAATCGCTACGTCATCGTCAGCGGCCTGCCCGCCAGCGGCAAGTCAACGCTCGCCACAGTGCTTTCTCGGGAGCTCGGCTTGCCGTTGCTCGACAAGGATCACTTCCTGGAAGCGCTCTTCGAGAGCCAGGGCATCGGTGACGCGCAGTGGAGGCGGCAGCTCAGTCACGAAGCCGACGCGGCCTTTCGCAAGGAGGCCGAGCAGGCGGCGGGTGCCGTTCTCACGTCCTGGTGGAAACACCCGCAATCGCTGTCTGACTCCGGAACTCCAACCGACTGGCTCTTCGCCTTGCCTGGAACGAAGGTGGAGGTTCACTGCCAATGCAGCCCTCACATTACCGCAGAGCGCTTTCTCGCGAGGCAGCGAAACCCAGGTCATCTGGACTATAGGTGGTCCTACGCCGAGCTGCTCGTCAACTTCGCCGCTCAGGCATCTCTGGGTCCCCTGGGGCTGGGTACTTTGGTGGAGGTCAGCACCGAAGGTCAGCCTGATCTGGCCGTCCTCGTGAGAGAAGTTATGAGCGCCTTCGAAGGCCCAAGTCCGGCGGGGTAGCCTTCGGATGGCACTTCCATCTACTCTTGTCTCCCATGAGCGCGAACACCGATTGGTATCAAACACAACTAAATAGCATCGAAGCGTGCTGCCGGCAACTGGCGGCCGAGGGGGTGGTGGAGCCGCTCTCGGAAGACGAAGAGGAGACGCGGAGCTGGATGGCGTGGGAGCTGGCGTCGCTCTTCGAGGGCAACTGCCACGGTCAGCTCGACGTTGACGCCCTGACGGACGACGCTCGCCTGGCCATCGAGCGTCTGGTCAGCTTCGACGGCCGTCCTCTCGTTTCTCCTCATGGCAACTACCGCCTGCCGTTCTGGTTGCTCGACGACGGCCGGCGCGTGGGCACGCTCGCCATCGCCAGGATGTTTTCGGGGATCGACCTGATCTTCATCTCCAGCCTGTACGTGGCTCCGGCCGAGCGGAAGCGGAACATTGCTCGTCGGGCCCTGGAAGCCGTCTACCGCGCCACGATCGCCAATGGCGCCGGGGGGATGCGGCTCGACACGGGCTGGACCTGGCAGCCGGCGGTGCGCTTCTATGCCCGGATCGGGATGTGGATCTACATGTGGAAACGCAATCTGGTCTTCCTCTGGCAGCCGGAGCTGCCGCCGTATCGTGTGGAGATCGGCGAATCCGAGGCCCGCTTCCTGATCGAGAAGGACGGCGAATGGCGCTCCGTGGTCACGGCGCGAAATCTCGGCGAGCGGCTCGGCTGGGACGCCGGCGAGCTCGAGCCCCTCCGGCCCAGCGAGACGTTCTATTGCGTGCCCGGCACCTTCGCCATCCATCTCGCCCTCGCCGGCTGGCCCCTGATCCGCTCCGACGAAACCTGGGCGGACCGCCGTAACTGGTCCGACGCGGGCCAGCCCGAGGGTCTCGCCTACAAGATCGAGATCTGGGAGGCGTTCTTCCGCCAGCGCGGCTTCGAGATCCGCACGCCGCGCATCCCCGGGCTCCAGTATCGCGCTGACGAGGACATCGAGTGAGGCTCTGAATCAGTGCGCCCTTGCAGTCCGGTTTTAATGGACGCGCTTCAACGACGGGAGGATGACGAGCTCCGGCCTACGTCTTCCTGGCGAGCGACGCCGATTCCTCCTACATTACCGGCATCGTGCTCCAGGAGATGGGTGGATTGACGACGGGCGGGTGATTTAGACGGCGGGCCCTGCGCCAACGTAGACTCCAGTAGACAAATACGGAGGCTGCATCATGACGATCAGGAATCTGACGTTGGCGCTCGGCATCTCTCTCATTCCTTCCTTTCTCGGAGCGGCTCAGGGGCCCCCTCCCACGGCGCTTCTGCGCGTGCACGCCAGCTTCAATTATGGAGGGCAAGGCACCACCTCGAAAGATCAGGAGATTTTCGTGACGACGGCTCGTCTCGTCACCGCTACCTTGACCAGCAACGTCTCTGCCAGCCCGTGGTCCGCCTACTGGTTCGTGACCACGGGGTCCCGTGTGGCCCGCAAGAGTGACTTCGCCGCCCTCCAGCGGGCACTCGCCGAAGACGGCATCGCCTCGCAGGAGGGTGATTGCTCGGTCACGGTGCACGTGGTTCCGACCGCGGGTTTCTACGACATTACCTGGTTCAACGGAAGTCAGCGGAAGACCCTGCATGTGGATATCGACGGCGCAACCCCAGCCTGCCCGCCGGAGATCGCCGCCATGGTCAACAGCATCAACAACTTCGCGAGAAGCGCCGGCTTTCGGGATTTCGGAATTCCCGTCGAGTAGATTTAGAATGGCGCCATGGTGACGAACGCTTCGCGCGCCTATCGACGGCAGGATCCCTAGAGCAACTGCGTTCAGGTCTGCTGCTGAGGTGCTCCCAGAACCCGCATCAATTGCCAGTGATCGAGCAGGCCGGCCAGGATCATCGCGGCGCCGCAGAGGAGCAGGGCGATCCAGAGATGGCTCACGGCGGGAAGGAAGAGATCGACGATCGGAGCGGTACTCCCATCGGTCCCCAGGAAGTTTCCCAGGGAGGCCCCGAAGGCTGAGAGACCCAGCAGCAGGGCTCCGAGCGCCAGATAGTAGCTCTGGGACCAGCGGCGTTCCCGCCACAGCCAGATACCAAGGAAGCAGGCGCCGAGGAGGGCATACATAAATTGTCCGTAGACGGCTTTGGCTGTGGTTGGCGAGAGCGCGATGACCGATAGAGAGCCGTCGTCGTCAACGGGCGCGAACCGGAAAACGGAATTCCATGCGGCCCAGGGTGGCTGGATCAAGGATTCATCCACCTCGACCATGAGGGCAGGGCTGCTCGTCCGCAAGATCGCAAAGAGAATCACTGCTAGCCCCAAAGGGATCAATAGAAACCGCACCTGGGGTGGCACCTCGCGAAAGCCCGCGAGCCGCGGGGTTGAGCCAGCCGGGCTGAAGATCGAGAGGGAAGGGAGCTCCCGGGTGGGATAGACCGGCTGCGGCTCGACTTCGCCGAAGGCATGCCGGTAATACCGTCTCGCACCGAACGCCAGGAGAACCGCTCCCAGGAAGAAGACGAAACGGAGGATCACGAACGGCAGGTTCGCGAAGTAGGTGGTGCCTCCCACGCTCAAGGTGAGCAGCCCCAGGGGGACCCAATAGCGGAGTCCCTGAAGATCGTTGAAGTGCCGCGTGACGAAGCGGATGCGATCCAGCTTTCCAGTCTCCATCTCGACCTCCATGGCAGCGGGTCTGTGCTGCAAACCGAATTATGATCCCCGCCGGTCCGGATGTCAACTGGTTTTCTGCGCAAACCGTATTCCAGTCGCGGCTCGACCCGGCCGGCCAACCGGCGGCCACCTGGAGGAAGCTGCCGCTGGTCATCGCGATCCTGGTCTACAATGGCTGGGAGCCGTGGCACATGGCCGCGGACCTCGGTTCCTTGATCGGCAGGAGCTCGACATCATGCTGGCTGAAAGCATCGACCGTTGGAACCGTCGGGACTGATCTCGTCCATGTCTCGCCAGCTCAAACCTCTGCGTGAGGTCCTCCAGCGCGCTGTCGACGCGGCTCGGCTGCGGCGGCGGACGATCGAGCAGGCTCTGGCGTTGCCGCGCGGCGGGTGGGACGAGCTCGTGGCCGGCCGGCGGGTGCTACGGGTGCGCCATCTGCTGGCGCTCGCCCGCCTGCTCAGCGTTCCGCCCGAGGACTTCCTGGACGCCGGGCTGCCGGACCTGAGCTCGCCGACCGGTCTGCGGCTCACTGACTGGATCGATCCCATGCGGCCCCGCTTCGCGAGCGCATCCGCATCCACGGGGGAAGATCTGCCGGCGTTGGTTCGGGACACCGTCCGCCGCGAGCTGGACATCCTCAAGGAGGGGGAGGGCTAAAACCGGAGAGCTCTGTCCCCGAATCAGACATTCCGTCCCCTTTTCTGCGCGGCTGTCCCCAAATTTCAAAAATTGTCCCGGAATCTCGTGGGGCTGTCCCCGTTTCAGTCGGTACCGTCCCCGTTCCCGCGTTTCTGTCCCCGTTTCCTTAAGATCTGTCCCCAATTTCTGATTTCTGTCCCCATTTCTCAAAGTTTTGTCCCCGATTCCGTCTTCATGTCCCCGTTTACCTCGAATTTGTCCCCGATTCTTCCGGGAATGTCCCCGAAGCCTCCGGATCTGTCCCCGAATTCGTGGATTCTTGTCTTGGAACCTGGAGCTGCGTCCCCGGTTGTGCTCTAATCCGGGCTCGTGCAAGACGATCTCCGTTCGCTTTGCCAGGTCATTGCCCGTGCCGTGGAGGCCTCCGGCCTTGGGCACCGTGACATAGAGAGGGCGCTGCAGCTTCGCAACGGTACCCTGGGGCAGCTCCTGAACGGCAACCTGGATCTCCAGGTCGAGCACCTGACGGCCCTCGCGCGTCTCCTGCGCGTCCCGCCCGGCGACCTCCTGAGGCTCGGCTGCCCCCAGACCCGCGCCGCAGCCACCCACCGCCTGTCCGACTGGATCGGCCACATCGAGACCACTCCGACCGCGCCCGCGACGGCGGCTACTCCCACGGCTCCCGAAGAGCTGGTGGAGATGATCCGCGCGGCGATCCGCGAGGAGCTGGCGGAACGGAAGCCCCTCGCCAGGGATTGAAATCCCCTGGCGAGCGGATGATCGCGCCACCCCGGCCCACGAAAAAGCCCGATTCCCCAGGTTTTCCGATGCCCTTGATGTCCCTTAGATCTTTGCAGTCCCTTGGGTCCCTTCCGTGCTATGGCTCTATTTATAGATCCATAGCAATGTAGTCGTTTTTTCTGCGCTCCGATTGTTGCCACAAATTTACCCGGGACCATTGACGGCGGGTCTGCCTGGGACCTAGCATTTGAATAAATCCCTGTCGAGCGCCAGCTCCGGTGCGACGGGTCTCAGGCGGGCTTGACATGTGTGACGCAGCGCGCTCTCCACCCTGGCGAGGTGGAGAAGCGATGTAGAGCTGACGATCCGATCCCTGTCTCCCATTCGGGGGGATGGGGAAAGCCAACCGATCGACCAGGGAGAATAAATCTTGAGCTCTCTCACGAGGTTCATTGAAGGGCCGCTGACCCAGCACCTCTGTCAGGGCGGCGGCTGGCCGACGACCGGGCCGGAGTGCGGCGCTCAGCCTGAGTTGGTGGCGCCGACGATCACCATCTCTCCCATCAGCCTGTGTGGTGGCCACACTTGTGTTCAGATCGTCACTTGCGGCGGTCCGACGCACTGCCCCGGCATCCATACCTGCAGCCCGCAGATCACCTGCGGCGGGCCGACCCACTGTCCCGGCATCCACACCTGTGGCCAGACCTGCATCCCGACTTGTGGCGGCCCGACGCACTGCCCCGGCATCCATACCTGTGGCCAGACCTGCATGCCCACCTGTGGTGGTCCGACTCACTGCCCCGGCATCCACACCTGCAGCCCACCGATCACCTGTGGTGGTCCGACCCATTGCCCGGGCATCCACACCTGCGGCGGGGTGACCTGCCTGCCCCATCAGACGTGCGCTCCGACCTGTGTGATCACCTGCGGTGGTCCCACCCACTGCCCGGGCATTCACACCTGCGCTGGCGCGCCGACCTGCTTTGGGTTCACCTGCACTCCAGTCCACTCGTGCGCTCCCACCTGTCAGATTACCTGCGGCGGGCCGACCCAGTGCGGCGGAATCCAAACCTGCGGGCATACCTGCGCTCCGACCTGCCTCGGACCGAGCCACTGCGGTGGTATCGCAACCTGCGGCGGCATCCACACCTGTGCGGGTGGGGTGACCTGTCTGGGGTTCACCTGCGCTCCCGTCCAGACTTGCAGCCCGACCTGTGCTCCCGGCGTCTGCCCCGGGCACAGCCAGATCCACACCTGTGAATTCATCTGCCCGCCTCCCAATGAGCAGGCGGCCGGCGGACAGCCTACGGCTGGCGGTCCTACGAAGTGCGGTGGGATCCAGACCTGCGGGCAGGGTTGCCCCCCTGGGGGTGGCGGCGCTGAGTTCGTGGCTGTGACCGCGGGTGGCCCGACGAGGTGCGGCGGCATCCAGACCTGCGGCCAGGGTTGCCTTCCTGAGCAGGCCAGCGGCGGGGGGGGTGGTGTGCAAGTGACGGCTGGTGGTCCGACCCAGTGCGGCGGGATCCGGACCTGTGGCCCGGCCTGTCCACCTGAGCAGAGTAGCGGTGGTGGTGGGGCTCAAGTGACGGCTGGCGGTCCGACCCAGTGCGGCGGTATCCGGACCTGCGGCCCAGGCTGCCCACCCGAAAAAGAAGAGGACAAGAAGTAGAGTCCTGACGCAGGAAGGGCCCGGCTCCTTGTAGGATTGGGGGCCGGGCCCCTGTTCTCTTCGGAACCGCGCATGCTATCCGTCAATCCCGAAAACGTCCTTCACTACCTGGCCGAGCGCCGGCTGCTGACCGTCGAGTCCGTGGTGGACGGCGACTTCATGGTCGTGGACCAGTCGAGCCGCAACCGCAATCTCAAGGTCCTCCGCCGGCGCTCTCCGGGTTTTTTCCTCAAGCAGTCCCGCAGCCGCAACGCCGCCAACCTCCGCACCCTGGAGCGCGAGGCGGCCTGCTATGGTCTCGCCGCGAGCCACCCGAGCCTCGAAGGCCTCGCAGCGCTGATCCCCCGGCTCCATCACTATGACAAGGCCAACGGCGTGCTGGTGCTGGAGATGCTGCCGAACGCCGAGAGCGTGTGGGAGCACCACCTGCGGATGCGCGGCTTTCCCCTCGCCATCGCCGAGATGCAGGGCGAGCGGATCGGTGCCTTCCAGCGTCAGGCCGAGCGCTTCCAGCCCCAGCTCGAGGCCATGGGCTTGTTCGAACGACAGGTGCCGTGGATCCTTTCGATCCACCAGACCCATCCGCAATATCTGCATCAGATGAGCCGCGGCAACGCGCAGCTCCTGCAGATCCTTCAGCAATATCCCGAGCTGACCACGGCCCTGGACGCCATCCGTCGCTCGTGGGCGCCGCGGATGCTCGTGCACGGCGACGTGAAGTGGGAGAACCTGATTCTCTGCCGCACGGACGACGGGCCGGTCGAGCTGCGCATGATCGATTGGGAGATGGCGGACCTCGGCGATGAGTGCTGGGACGTGGGCGCTATCTTCCAGGCGTATTTCACCTTCTGGATCTTCCTCCTGCCGCTCGGCCCCGGTGTGTCGCTGGGCCAGGCCGCCGCCTCCTCGCCCTACCGGGCCGAGGACATGCAGGCCGCCCTCGCGGCGTTCTGGAGGAGCTATGCCCAGGCTCGCGTCATCACCGGCCGGTCCGAGCGCCGGTTGCTCGAACGCACGATGGCCTGCGCCGCGGCCCGCATGGTGCAGACCGCCTACGAAGCGATCCAGCAGTCGCAGGACATGACCCCCCAGGGGCTCTGCCAGCTCCAGATGAGCATGAACATCCTGCGCGATCCGGCCTCGGCCGCCGCGGAGATCCTCGGTCTGGGAGCCGCGGCATGAACGGGACGACGACGATCGCGGATCTCCTGGCCGCCCTGCGCATCGAATCCCCTCAGGTCTTCATCCTGGGCGGCAAGACCTTCACCGTGCCGCCGGCTCCCGCGCAACCGGCTCCGTTGGCCGGGCAGCCGGCTCCGGAGCAGACGCCGCCGCTCGTCGAGTGGCTGAGCGGCGCTCTCTATCGCTACGCCTACAGCCGGCCGTTCCGGCCGCCCCTGCCGCCGGGGGATCCGCCGCCGAACGGTACGGTGGACCCGGCCCTGATCGCCGAGCTGGCCGCGGCCAACACCAGCCGCGACCATTGGGAAGAGGGGTGGTCCATCTCGCAGATCCACTCTTCGGGCCAGGTGACGGCCCAGCGGGGCAACGCTTCGCGCAACGTCTGGCCCGGGCAGTTCCTGAGCAAGGACGGCCCCGGCGCGCCGCCGCGGCCCGGAGCGCTCATCAGCCTCTTCTATCCCCGCGAGTCCACGTCGCTCCAGCCCGGTTTCTACTACTGCTTCGGCGAGACGCCGGAGGCCCTGGCCGACGGCTTCGGCCTCGCCCGGGCGTACTGGAACGTCACCGCCGAGGGAGCGCCGCAGCTCGTGCGCCTCCTCTCCGAGCGGCTCAACCGTTTCCACGTTCCCTTCCGGCTCAAGTGCGCCACGCTGCGCGGCGAGTACGGCCGGACGGACGTGGGCGTGCTCTATCTCTCGAAGCGGCACTTCCCGTTCCTGGGGGAGCTGCTGCGCGACGCCTATTGCGAGCTGCGGCCGTTCCTCGGGGAGGACGTGCCCCTGTTCGCCCGCCGGTACGCCGCCGGCATCGGTGTGGCCGAAGACCCCGGCAATGGTGAGAGCTTCGGGCAGCACCGCTGCCGCGTGCTGGCCGAGACCTGCTGGAGCGCCTTCCTGCGGGGGGATCAGAGCCTGGAATCCCGGCTCGCCGAATTCCACCAGAGGATCGCTGCGGCGGGCACGGACCCCGATCGTCTCTACCTCAATGGGGACTCGCTCGACGTCTACGATCCTCCTCCGGATCTGGAGGAGAGTGTGGAGGCCTCGTCCGTTGCCATCCCCGCTCCCCGGACCGGGGGATCGGACGACTACCTCGACGTAGCCGCGGCCCTGGGCGCCCGCGTCTGCCGCGATGCCCTGTGGGCTTGGGATCGTTGCAACTGGACGGGCTTCTCCATGGAGTCGCTGGATGGCCGCTGGCGGCACACCCATCGCGCCTATGGTCCGGACGTCTACGGGGGCACGAGCGGCATCGGCCTCTTCCTCGCCCGTCTCCACGCCGCCACGGGCGAGCGCGTCTTCCGCCGCACGGCCCTGGGCGCCTTGCGCAACGCTCTGGCCCGCGCCGAGGATATCGAGCCCTTCTCGCGCGTCGGCGCCTGGAGCGGCTGGACGGGCCTGGGTCTCGCGGTGCTCGAAGGCGCGGAGATCCTGGGAGAGGATGCCCTGCGCGAGCCCGCTCTCTCCCTCCTCGGACGGGTGGCGACAGGCGAGGTGGACCTCCAGTCCTACGACGTGCTGGCCGGCAGCGCCGGAGCCATCCCCGAGCTCCTCAAGGTCCAAAAACAGATGGGCGGACCGGACTCGTTCGTCGAAGCAGCGATCCGCCTGGGAGACCATCTGATCAATACGGCGGTGCGCGCGGACTACGGCTGGTCGTGGGGCCAGATCCGTCCCGGCTCCAAGCAGATCGGGAACCTCAATGGTTTCTCTCATGGCGCCGGCGGCATCGGCTGGGCCCTCTACGAGCTGTGGAAGGCCACGGGCGAGGAGAGGTTCCGCGGCGCTGGCGAGGAGGCCTTCCGCTACGAGCGGCACTGGTACGATCCGGACCGCCGCAACTGGCCCGACCTGCGCGACCCCGAGCTCTCCGGCGGTCCGGTGACGGAATATCCCTCCTTCATGTCCGCCTGGTGTCACGGCGCGCCGGGCATCGCCCTCGCCCGCCTGCGGGTCTGGGAGCTCACGGGCGACGAGACCTGCCGCGCCGAAGCCGAAACGGCCCTCGATCACACGGCCGAGCACGTCCTGGGCGGCCAGGAGATGAGCCAGACCAACTTCTGCCTCTGCCACGGCCTGGGCGGCAACTGCGACGTCCTCTTAGAGGGCGCCCGCACCCTGGGCAATCCCGCCTGGCAACTCCGTGCCGAGGAGATCGCCCGGCGTGGTATCGAAGCCCATCATCGCCAGAAGCTCCCCTGGCCCTGTGGCACCTACGGCAACGTCGAAGTGCCGGGGCTGATGCTGGGGCTTTCAGGGATCGGCTGGTTCTACCTGCGGCTGGCGGACGAGGCGGTGCCTTCGGCGTTGATCGTGGAGGTGGGGGACTAGACGAGCGAGAAGGCGCCCTGCTCGACAGCAGCTCGCACCGCCCGGATATCCCCTTCCAGCACGCGGTCCTTGAGCATCGTGGGGACGAGCTGGCGGATCTGGAGGTAGGCGCGCTTCGTGCCTCCTCCCAGCCAGGAAGCGATTTCAAGACGGTGCTCGGGGCGGGTCCGCTCCTCGAAGTCCTGGGCTTCGCGGTCGGCCTGAGCCCAGTCGGAGGGGGGGCGAGGCGGGGATGGACGGGGTCGATGTCCAGGGCGACCCGCCACTCGACGGCCTGGGCCGCGGCCAGTAGCTCGATGGCCAGCACGGCCTGGACGTTGCGCAGCACCGTCCGCAGCTTGCGGGCGGCGATGGTGGCCATGGCGTTGTGGTCCTCGGAATTGGCGGAGGTGGGGATGGAATCGACCGAGGCGGGGTGGGTGAGGACCTTGTTCTCGGAGACGATGCCGGCCGCACAGTACTGAGCGATCATCAGGCCGGAGTTGATCCCCCGGTGGGGGATGAGGTTCGAGGGGAGGTTGCGGTTGTGGTGGGCGTCGAGCAGCATCTGGGTGCGCCGCTCCGAGATGTCCGCCAGCTCGGCGAGGCCGATCGCCAGCACGTCCGCCGCCATGCCCACCGGCTCGCCGTGGAAGTTGCCGGCCGAGTACGAGATCCGCTGCCGGCCGTCGTAGCCCGCGGGCCAGTTGGCGGCGAACTCGTGATCGAAAGGCGGCGAATCATTTGCGGGGTCGGCGGGGAAGAAGAGAGGATTGTCGGTGGCGGCGTTGATCTCCGCCTCCGCCACCTTGCGGGCATAGGCGAGGACGTCCCGGGCCGCGCCGTGGACGGCCGGAGCGCAGCGCAGGGAGTAGACGTCCTGCACGGCTCCTGCTTTTTCGATCAGCCGGCTGCCCTTGATCTGTTCCCGGACGTTTTCGGCGCAGGCGATCTGCCCGGCGAGGCCCCGGACCTGGTGGACGCGCGCGTCGAAGGCCCGGGCACAGCCGCAGACGGCTTCGAGGCTCAGGGCCATGGCCACGTCGGTCGTGTGGACGAGAGATGAGGCGTCGTGGACGGCTAAGCCCAAGAGAGCCGCCGAGAAGGTGGCGCCGTTGGTGAGGGCGAGGCCATCCTTGTAGCTCAACGCGGGGACTTTTTCGACCCCTAAGTCCTCCTGGAGCTGATCGAGACCGCGCCGCAGCTCCCGGGAACGGCCCTGGGAGAGGTCTTCCGGCTCGCGAACCACGAACCAGCTCCCTTCGCCCAGCAACACCACGAAGAGCTGAGAGAGGGGGCAGAGGTCGCCGCTCGATCCCACGGAGCCGCGGATGGGCACGCGCGGCACGATCCCGCGGTTGAGCATGGCCTGGACGGTGCGGACCACCTCCAGCCGGATCCCCGAATGACCCTTCAGGAAAGCGTTCAGGCGGATGGCGAGGGCGGCCCGCACCACGTCCGGCTCGAAGTAGTTGGCCGGATTGTCGGCGTCGGCCGTCTCCCCGACCCCCACGGAGTGGCTGAGGAGGATGTTGCGCTGCAGCTCCTCCAGGCAGTCGGGCGCGATGGGGACGTCCTTGAACTCGCCGAAGCCGGTGGTGACGCCGTACTCCAGGACGGGATGCCCGTCCTCCTTCTCCCACTCCGCCACGTAGCGGGAAGCGATGGCTTCGATCTGCGCCCGGCTCGCCGCGACGCGGGATAGGGCGTCGGCGTGGATCTCCACCCGCACCCGCGGGTCGCGGGCGAGGCGGGCGAGATCCTCGAGGGTCAGGGAGCTGCCGTCAAGGCCGATGGGATGGCCAGTCTCGCTCATCGCTTCGGGGTCTCGATGTCCTTCAGCACGTCGCGCACGGCGGCCACGAGATCGGCCCGGGGGACCTCGCGCTGCCCGGGGCGCTCCTCCAGCCACTCCTGGCGGTTGGCCAGGGCCTCGGCCCGCTGGCGGCCCACGTCCATGTCCTTCAGGGTCACCATCCCCTTCTCCTTTTCGTTGGAGCCGTAGAGGAGGGCGATGGGGATGCCCCAGGCGTCGGCGTACTTGAGCTGCTTGCCCGGTCCCTTGGCCGTGCCCAGGTAGAGCTCGGTGGGGATACCCGCCCGCCGTAGCTCCCAGGTCATGGCCAGGTAGTCCTCCTGAAGGCCGGGGTCCATGTTGGTGACGAGCACCCGGGCCGTGGCCTTTTCCTTCCCCGCCCGGCCGAGGTGGACGAGGGCGGCGAGGAGACGGTCGACGCCCATCGAAGCGCCCGTGGCCGGCACCTTCTCGCCCAGAAAGCGCATCACCAGGTCGTCGTAGCGGCCGCCGCCGAAGACCGAGCCGAACTGCGGCGCGTCGAGCAGCATGGCCTCGAACACCGGGCCCGTGTAGTAGGCGAGGCCGCGGGCGATCGAAAGGTCGAGCGACACCTCGTCCTCGCCATAGCCGAGGGCGTAGAGATGGCTGGAGATCCGCTCCACGACCGTGATCTCACGATCCGCTCCCTCGACGCCGGCGAAGAGGTCGCGGAGCTCTGCCACCACCTCGCGGCGGTCGTCCGAACGGATCTGGAGGAAGCGTTCGATCTTGTCCACCTGCTCGGAGGCGAGCCCCAGGCCGGGGATGGGATCGCCCGAGGAGTCGACGTAGCCGGTGGTCAGCTCCAGGCGGACCTTCTGCGGTCCCACCTTGTCCAGCTTGTCGAGGACGCGGAAGACCTCCGCCCCCTGCTCCTCCAGGATGCCGCCGTAGGCGAGCAATACGTTCAGGATGCCGCGCGAGGAGAAGCGCACCCGGAACGGGCCCACCTTCAAGGCCCGCAGGGTGTCGCACATGCCGGCGATGACCTCGGTGTCGGCGACCTCGGACTCGACTCCCACCGAGTCGAGGTCGAACTGGGTGAACTCGCGGAAGCGCCCCGGCCCCGGCTTGTCGGCCCGCCAGACGGGGGAGACCTGGTAGCGCCGGAAGGGGCGGGGCAGGTCGCGGTACTGGGCCACCACCCGGGCTAAGGGGACCGTCAAGTCGAAGCGGAGCCCCAGGGCCTCCTTCTCCGGGTTCTGGACGGTGAAGATCGACTGCTGCGCTTCGGCCCCGGCCGAGGAGCCGCGCAGCACGTCCAGGTACTCGATGGCGGGGGTGACGATGGGCACGAAGCCGTAGAGCTCGTAGACGCCGCGGATGGTGTCGATCATCCACTGGCGCGCCAGCATCTCGGCGGGCAAGAGGTCGCGCAGTCCCCGCGAGAGGCGGGGCTCAACCGGGCCTGTCATGGGGCCACCTCCAGTGAAGGGCTTATTCTAAAGGATGATGGTACCGGCGTCCGGATTTGAACCGGAGACCTCCTGATCCACAGTCAGGCGCTCTCGCCAACTGAGCTACGCCGGCCCGGACGGGGAATCCTACGTGTGGGACGGCTCCTTGTCAAAACCCTCACCTCTGTCCCCTATAGCGCTAACTTTGCCGGCGAGCCCCCCCAAGACCCTCATCACCCCGGCCCTCTTCTCCCGTCCCCTCCCACCCCCCTCACCGGGAGAAGAGGGAGAAAAGCAAGAACGCCCCAGAGGTACCCCTCTCCCGGGGAGGGGGATGGGGTGGTCGGGAGAGGGGCAGGGGTGAGGGTCTTGGGAGGGGGAGCTCTGAGGCAAAGTTAGCGCCTGTGCAGGGCTCAGACGGCGACCAGGAGGTTCGAGGCGAACCAGCCCCGGGAGTCCGTCCAGGTGCGTCGCACCTCGAAGCCGGTGGCGGCAGCCAGGGCCGCGATCTGCTCCGGACGGAACTTGTAGGAGCTCTCGGTGTGGATCGTCTCCCCGGCCGCGAAGGGGACCTCGATCCCCAGCCCGCGTATCGGCACCCTCTGATCCTGGCGGCTTTCGAGGTGCATCTCGATCCGCCCCTCCACCCGGTTGTAGCGGGCCTGGTGGCGGAAGGAGGCGAGGTCGAACCCGCCACCCAGCTCGCGGTTGATGCGCACCAGGAGGTTGAGGTTGAAGGCCGCCGTCACTCCCAGAGGGTCATCGTAGGCGGGGATCAGCACGCGATCCGGCTTCTCCAGGTCGACGCCGAGGAGGAAGCCCTCGCCGGGATTGAGCAGGTTGCGCACGTCGGAGAGGAGGACCAGCCGCTCCTCCGGATCCAGGTTGCCCAGGGTGGAGCCCAGGAAGAGGACGAGGGTGCGGCCGGGCAGGGTGCGCTCCTTGCGGATGGCCCGCAGCGCCGCGTGGTACTCCCCGATGTAGGCCGTGATGCGCAGGTCCGGATAGGAGAGGAGCAGGGCCTGGCTGCTCAGAGCCACGGCGGACTCGGAGATGTCCACCGGCACGTATTCGAGCCTCTCCTGGCGGGCCAGCAGGGCCTCGATGAGCAGCCGTGTCTTCTGCCCGTCGCCACTGCCCAGCTCCAGCATCCAGAGCGGTCCGCCGAGGGCGGCGGCGATCTCACCCGCGTGGGTGCGCAGGAGCTCCGCCTCGGTGCGGGTGACGTAGTACTCCGGCAGGGCGGTGATGGCCTCGAAGAGGCGCGAGCCCAGCTCGTCGTAGAAATACTTGGGGTAGAGGACCTTGGGGGTGGAGGTCAGGCCGCGGCGCACGTCGTCCGCGAAGGAGGAGCGGATCCCCTCGCCTCCCACTCGCCGCATGGATAGACGCTCCCCCGGAGGGGCCGCAGGTAACGTCTCCAGGGAAATTCGCTTTCCTGGCACGGGCGGCACTGTAGCACAGTCAAAGGGAAGAACAAGGACTGTGTTCTTCCCCAGCCGTGGTAGCATCCCTGCCCGAAATCGGACCCCTTCCTGGCAGCCGGAGGAACCGCACGCATGAGTGATGAGCGCGAGACCCTTGAGATGGACGTTGTCTTCGTGGGCGCCGGACCGGCGAGCCTGGCGGGGGCGTATCACCTCGCCCGCCTGGCCAAGGCGGCCGGGATGGAGCTCTCCATCGGCGTCCTGGAGAAGGGCCGCGAGATCACCAGCCACGCGCTCTCCGGCGCCGTCGTCGATCCCCGCGCCCTGAAGGAGCTGTTTCCCGAGGATTGGCGCGACGCCCCCTTCGAGGCCCGGATCGAGCATGAGAAGTTCCTCTTCCTCACTGCGGGCAAGTCCCTCTCCCTCCCCATCCCGCCGCCGCTCGAAAACGAGGGAAACTACGTCGCCTCCCTGGGCAAGCTCCTCAAGTGGATGCTCCCCAAGGTGGAGGCCGCCGGCGTGGACGTCTTCTTCGAGTTCCCCGCGGCCCAGGCCCTGGTGGAGGGCGGCCGGGTGGTGGGCGTGCGCACAGGGGACAAGGGCATCTCCCGCGAGGGGAAGAAGAAGGCCAACTATGAGCCGGGAGTCGACGTCCGCGCCCAGGTGGTGGTTCTGGGCGAGGGGCCGCGGGGGACTCTCGTCAAGCAGCTCGACGGCGAGCTCGACCTGTGGCAGGGGAAAAATCCCCAGATCTACGCCATCGGTCTCAAGGAGGTCTGGGACGTGCCGCACGGCCGGCTGGAGCCCGGACAGGTGATCCACACCCTGGGCTGGCCCTTGGACAATCACACCTTCGGCGGCGGCTTCGTCTACGGCATGCAGAACGACCAGGTGATCGCCGGCCTGGTGGTGGGGCTCGACTACCGGAACCCGCTGCTCGATCCCCACCAGGAATTCCAGCGCTTCAAGACCCATCCAGCCATCGCGCCCATTCTCGAAGGAGGGAAGCTCGCCCTCTACGGCGCCAAGGCCATCCCCGAGGGGGGCTGGTGGTCGATGCCGCGGATGGCGGGGGACGGCTTCCTCATCGTGGGCGACTCGGCCGGCATGCTCAACGGCCAGCGCTTGAAGGGGATCCATCTGGGGATGAAGTCGGGCATGCTCGCCGCCGAGACGATCTTCGAGGCCTTGAAGGCCGGCGGCGTCACGGCCGAGCGGCTCGCCGCCTATCCGGGGAAAGTCGAGGCGAGCTGGATCAAGGAGGAGCTCTGGGAGGTGCGCAACTTCCACCAGGCCTTCGACCATGGCGTGCTCGCCGGCATGATGCAGGCCGGGGTGGGTCTCGTGACCGGCGGCCGGGGCTGGGGGATCTTCGACCGCCTGGACACGAAGCCCGGCCACGAGCGGATGATCCCCTTGAACACCCCCGAGGGGCGGCACCTCAAGACCCCCGCCCCCGTGAAGCCCGACGGACAGCTCACCTTCGACAAGCTGGCGGACGTCTACAACTCCGGCACGGCCCACGACGAGGACCAGCCCGTCCACCTGCTGGTGGCGGACACCGACATCTGCATCTACCAGTGCGCCGTGGAGTATGCCAACCCCTGCCAGCGCTTCTGCCCCGCCGCCGTCTACGAGATGGTGCCGGACCCCGCCTCCCCCACGGGCGAGCGGCTGCAGATCAACGCCAGCAACTGCGTCCACTGCAAGACTTGCGACATCATGGACCCCTATCAGATCATCACCTGGGTGCCCCCCGAGGGCGGCGACGGCCCCAACTACAGCAAGATGTAGGTCCCCTTATGAGCACGATCCTGAAGCTCTCCTTTCTTGTCCTGGCTATGGCCATCCTCGCCTCCCGCGGCGGCTCCGGCGAGGCTGCGGCGGTCGCCGGCGACCGGACGGCCGTGGTCGAGCTCTTCACCTCCCAGGGGTGCTCGAGCTGCCCGCCGGCGGACCGGCTGCTCTCACAGCTCGCCCAGGACTCCCGCTACCAGGGGAAGGTCATTCCCCTGTCCTTCCATGTCGATTATTGGAACCAGATCGGCTGGGAGGACCCCTTCTCCTCCTCCCGCTGGTCGCAGCGGCAGCAGCTCTATGCGTCGCGGGTCTTCCACACCAACCGGATCTACACCCCGCAGGTGGTGGTCAACGGCCGGGCGGAATGCGTGGGCAACCAGGAGGGGCAGGTGATGGGCCGCATCGGCGACGCCCTCTCCCGGGAGCCCGCCGGCCGGGTCACCCTGGCCCTCGATCCCCCCACTCCGGACGGCCACCTGAAGGTGAAGGTGGGGGCGAAGCTGGCCCGCGCCGCCGGTCCCCTGGACCTCTGGGTCGCCGTCTACGAGAGCGGCCTCTCGACCTCGGTGAAGGCGGGGGAGAACGCCTCGCGCGTGCTGCACAACGACCGCGTGGTCCGCCGTTTCGAGAAGGCCTTCACCCTACCCGCCACCGCGGGCGCGGAAAAGACGACCGAGCTCGTCCTCGGCATCGACAAGCGCTGGAAGACGGACGCCCTGGGCGTCGCCGCCTTCCTCCAGGACCCCGCGACCCTGGAGATCCAGGGGGCGGCGGCACGGGAGGTTGGGCGCTGACGGGTCGAGGTATCGTATACTGGCGACATGGCCACCCTGTACCCACAAGCTCGTTACAGCCGGGAAGAGTTCGCTCGCCGGGGTGACGAGATCTACGAAAGCACCGTCCTGCCCCGGATCAAAGAAGAAGAGGAGCGTGGTAAGTTCGTCGTCATCGACATCGAAACCAGAGATTTTGAGATCGATAAAGACGAGTTGACCGCGATCGACCGCCTGCGCGCCAGAAATCCGGAGGCTCAACTCTGGCTACGCCGGGTCGGCTTCCTCTACGCCCATCGCTTCGGAGGCCACCGCCGCGAGGTCCGGCAGCAAGGCCAAGGATGATGACCGGAGAGGTCAACACCCTGCACGAGGCCGTTCTCCGCATAGTGGTGCGCGGGCCGGAGGGGGAGGAACGGGAAGTGACTGCCGTCGTGGATACAGGCTTTGATGGCTCACTCACCCTTCCACCCGACCTGGTCGCCGAATTGGGGCTCCCCTTCCTGGTTCGTGGGGTGGCTCTGCTCGGAGACGGCAGCAGGAGCCCCTTCGACGCCCATGAAGGATTGGTGTTCTGGAACGGCCAGCCCCGTCGCATCTCCGTCGAAGTGGCGGATACCGAGCCCCTTCTCGGTATGGGCTTGATGTATGGGAGTGAGTTGACGATCGAAATCCTCGAAGGGGGGATGGTTTCGATCCGCGATCTCCTGAGGTCCTAGGGCTGAGCAGCCCCAGGCGCCACGACCTGGAAGTTCCAGGTCTCCTCTGGCAGAGGCGCACCGTCCTTGAGCAGCCGGATGGTATAGGCGCCCGGCTTCAGGCCCGTGGGGAGGAGGACGGTGTAGGAGCCGTGGTCGCCCTGGTGCAGGCGCATCCGTTGGACGGGCTTGGCCGTAGCGTCCAGGATCTCGGCCTCCAGATCGCCGGACGCCCGCGAGGTGAGGACCAGGGTGCTGTTCTGGTCGTTCGGGATCGACTTCTCGGGATCTCCGGCCCGGACGACGCCCCCGGCTCCCAGGTCGATCAGGACCCCCGGCTGCATCTCCTGCGACGGTGCCGAGGTCTGGGTCCCGGCCAACTGCGTCGTGGGCTGGCCCACCTGCCGGGCGGTGTGGACCCACCCCCCAGGGCCACCACCGCGGCCAGACTCGCGGCAATGGCAGCGGCGCGCCAGGTCCGGGGAGCGGCTCCGGTTACGGATCGGGGCTTGGCGACGGGAAAGAGGGCGATGTTGTCCTCCTCCTCCAGGCGCCGGCTCATCCGCGCCAGCTCCAGCTCCGCGGCGCACTGGGTGCAGGATGCCAAGTGCTCCTCGGCAGCCGCGGCCTCGATCCCCGAAGGGCGATCTCCCCAGGCCAGGGCCACCAGATCCTGGGCGGGGATGTGCTGGGCGAACACGGTCCAGGCCTGCCGGGTCTCGGCCAGGGCCTGGCGGCAGCGCTCGCAGCCGGCCAGGTGTTTGCGCACCTCTTCGCGCTGCCCTGCTTCGAGGGTGCCGTTCAGCAACCAGGGGAGGAGCTCTATGGATTGGTCGCAGGTCATCAGTTTTCGCCTTTCAACTCTTGTTAGGCGAACTTTGGACCGCGACGTTACGTCGATTTGCCAGTCGGTCGCAAGATCTCCTGGCGCAGGGCCGTCGCCTTCTCCCGGCAGCGCAGGACGCGGACCCTGAGCGTCCCCTCGGCGACGTTCATGCGCAGGCTCATCTCCTTGTAGGAGAGGCCGGCCACGATCATGCGCCACATCTCCCGGCACTCCGGGGGGACCCGCCGCAGCACGCGCTCGAGCAGGTCCCGCTCCTCCCGGTTCGGAGCCGGAGCCTGGACCACGCCGACGGGACCGTCCCCCTGCTCCAAGGAGTCCAGGTCGGTCCATTTCCACTTGCTCTGGGCTCGGAGCTGGTCCAGGCAGGTGTGGCAGACCACCCGCCAGAGGTAGGTCCGCAGGCTCGACTCGCCCCGGAACTTCCCCTGGCCCAGGAGGCGCGTCACCTCCAGCCGCACGTCCTGGAGGACGTCGTCCCACCGGTCCGCGAGCCGGCGCTGATACGGCCACGCGGCGCGCGAGATCCAGCTATCTACCGTCCCTACCGCCTCGGTCTCGCCCCGTAGAAAGCGGGCGACCATCTCCCGGTCGTCCGTCGCCATAGACAACATCCTATATGCTCCGGTCTCCATCGTGAGTCCTCCCCACGAAGTTCTACGTCGCCAGTGCGATAAACTTGACAAAAGGTGACGGCTCCGCGCGCATTCCACCCATTTCGCATCCTCTCTCTCTGTGGGATTGCCCTGCTGGCGGCTGGCCTCGTGGCCGGGTGCCGGCCCAAGACTCTGGCACCCTTCCAGGGGGAGGTGACGCTGGCGGTGCAACCGGGCGCCTCGATCGAGCGCTTGGTTCGGGGTGGGGAGAGGCAGGCCTTCAGCCTGCGTCTGGGGGCCGACGCGTTCGTCTCGCTGGAGATCTCCCAGCGGAGCGTGAGCCTGTCCTCCAGGGTCCTGAATCCTGAAGGGGAAGAGCTGGCGGCGGGGGAGGGTACGGAGTCCCCTGGGCTTCAGCGCCTCGACCTGATCTCCGGCAGCGGGGGTGTCTTCCGGATCGAAATCCTGGCGCGCGGCTCACCGAAGCGCTCCAGTCGATACCAGGTCAGGGTGCGGGAGGCGCGTCGCGCTGGTCCTGGCGACGAAGACCGGATCGCAGCCGGGAAGGCGCTGACGGAAGGCCGGCAGCTCATGGCCGGGAAGAGCCCGACGGCCCTCTCGCGCCTCCAGGCGGCCCTGGCCTCCTGGCGGAAGGCTGCCGATGCCCGCGGCGAAGCCATGGCCTTGGCGGACGTCGGCTCCTTCGAGGAAGCTCAGGGGAATCGACAGGCCGCTTTCGGCTGGTACCAGAAGGCTCTCGCGCGTTCGCGGCAGAGCGGAGCCCAGGATCTGGAGGCCTGGACGCTCAGCAAGATGGGTTTTTGCAGCCGAGGGCTCATGAAGTATGACCAGAGCGCTGAGCTCTACAAGCAGTCGTTGGCGATCTGGGAACGGGTGGGGGGGCCCTGGGAGCAGGCGTATGTGCTCCTGGGACTGGGCAATGCGTACCAGGAGAAAGGTGATTCGGCTCTGGAGCTGCAGACCTTCGAGAAGGCCCTGCCCCTCGCGGTGGCTTCGGGCGAGCTCGCCCAGCAGGCTCAGGCGCTGCTCAACATCGGTACCAGTCACTATGCGCAGTTCCATCTCCGCGAGGCCAGGGAAACGTGGGAGAAGGCTCTCGAACTCAGCCGCCAGGCAGGGAATGCAGAGGTCGAGGCCTTCGCCGAGCAGAATCTGGCGGCCATCTATTTGAATCAGGGGAAGTTCCAACGAGCGCTGGAGTTGTTCAGCCAGGCGGTCGACAAGGTTCCTGCGACGAGCGCCGGAGTCATGCGCCTCAACATGGGCAATCTTTACTTCGAGCTCGGCAACCCGGAGAAGGCGCTGCAGAACTACGAGCTGGCGAGAGCCGCTTTCGCGGGCCGCCAGGTGGACGAGGAGGCCCTGGCCCTGGTGGGCATCGGCAGGGCTCGCCAGAGAATGGGAGACCCGCGGGCCGCCCTCGCCGAATATGAAAAAGCGCGGCGTCTGATGCCTGAAGATCCCAGCGTAGCCTATGCCATGGGATTGGCCCTGCTCGATCTGAACGAACCTGGGCAGGCGTTGTCGTCGCTCCAGAGGGCGCTCGCTCTGGCGCGGGCAAAGAAGAGCCGAACCCGCGAGACGTCGAGCCTGTTCGCCCTCGGGATGGTCTACACCAGACTGGGTCAACCCGCAGAGGCGGCCGAGTGCCTGAGTCAGGCCATCGCTCTGGGGAATGACATTGAATATACGAGCGTGGTGGTGTTGAGTCTCCTGAAACGTGCTCAATTGCATAGGGATCAGGGGCAACTCGAAGCGGCCCTGGCGGACGCCAGGAATGCATTGAGCATCATTGAATCCTCCCGCCGAAACATCGCACTCGATCGGTTTCGCATTGGGTTTTCCGCCTCGCGACGGACTTACTACGATCTGACGATGGATCTCCTGATGCGTCTCGGCCGCAAGGCCGAGGCTCTGAACATCAGCGAGTCGGCCAAGGCGAGAGGACTGCTGGACCTTCTGGCGGAGGGCCGGATCGACGTCAGTCAAGGGCTGGCTCCCGATCTAAGGCGCCGCGAGGAGGACCTCGCAAACGAGATCTCCCAGACCCAGCAAGGGCTGCGGGCCAGTGACACCCCTGAGCGCGCCCGGGAGCTCCGGTCCGAATTCCAGAAACTGACCGGGCAGCGAGAGCAACTCGACCTGGAGATCCGGACCAGGAACAAACGCTACGCCCAGGTCCGCTATCCGGTTCCGCTGACGCTGTCCGAGATCCAGGATCGACTTCTCGACGAGCGGACCGCGCTGCTCGAGTACTACCTCGGTGAAAGCCGCTCCACTCTGTTCGTGATCACCCGGAAAGGGATGAGCACCTACGACCTTCCTCCCGCGAGCCGGATCTCCGAGCAGGTGCGACGGCTGCGAACGGCTCTCGACAAAGAGAGCGTCCTCACCCGGAAGGACTATCTGGAGTCGGCGCTCCAGCTCTACGACGAGCTCCTGGCTCCCGCCGCCAAAGAGCTGGCCGGAAAACCGAACCTGCTCATCTCTCCGGATGGGGTGCTCTTCTACATTCCCTTTGAAGCGCTCCTGACCGAGCCGCCAGGAGAGCGCTCCTATCAGGACCTTCCCTATCTGCTCCGCCGCCATGCGATCGCGTACGTCCCTTCGGCGAGCGTTCTCGCCGGTCTGCGCGAGCCGCGGCAGGAGCCGCCGGCGACGAATCGTATGCGCGTCGCGGTGTTCGCTCCCTTCGCCTTGTCCCGCAGCAAGGCTTTCGACCGCTTGCGGGCTTCGGAGCAAGAGGCCAGGGAGATCGCCGGGCTCTATCCCGGATCGGCTCTGAGCTTCATCGGCCAGGACGCGACGGAAGACCGGGTGACGCGCAATCCGGCCGTGGCTTTGGCCCGGCGGCTCCATTTCGCCACCCATGCGAAGATCGATGAGCGCTACCCCGAGAGCTCGGCCCTGATCCTCGCGGCTCGACGTGGCAGCGGGGACGACGAGTTCCTCCAGGTCCCCAAGATCTTCAACCTGAAGCTCTCCGCCGATCTGGTCGTGCTGTCCGCCTGCCAGACGGCGATGGGCCAGGAGGTGACGGGAGAGGGGCTGGTGGGGCTCACCCGGGCATTTTTTTATGCCGGCGCGCCCAGCCTGGTGGTGAGCCTCTGGAACGTCGCCGACGGGCCGACGCCCGAGCTCATGGTGGATTTCTACCGCGACCTCGATCACCTGCAAGAGAAGGCCAAAGCCCTGCAGACGGCGAAGCTGGCGATGATTCGTCGCGGGACCTATCCGCACCCCTCCAATTGGGCACCCTTCATCCTGCTTGGAGAGCCGCGATAGGATGATCTGTAACGCCAGAACGTTTGAGACGCCTGTCTGAACGCCAAGACTGTCGAACGACGAGCTACCTTACGAGGAGGGAACGAAAATGAAGAGCACTCGAATCGAGTGGGGAGGATCTCATGGGTGACGGTGACGGAACCACGTCTCCTCCGGTCAAGTCCTATCCGCCCCCGAGCCCGATCGTCTATGTGCCGCCGCCGCCCCCGAAGGTCCTCAGTCTCGTCACTGCGGCTGCCGCCGCGACGGCTGGCTTCCTGGGCTGTTGTGAGATCGCGGGAATCCTGGCCTTGCTCAGCCTGGTGTTCGGGTTCTGGGACCTCTTCCAGACTCGCTACATGACCACACCACCTCCTGACAAGAGCAGATATCCAGGGCTCTCGGACCAGCCCCCTGCTCCACTGCCTCCTGAGCCGAAACCTCAGGATCGCGGGGATACCCCGCCGTCCTACCGTTGACGATCGGCTTTTCAGGCTTCCCCCCCGCCGGCTCCCCCTGCCGGCGGGGGCGTCTCTCTATATACTGGGCCGGCAAAGGAGAGACGTATGCTGAAACGACTCACGATCGCCGCCGCTTTGACCCTGCTGGCGCTGCCTCTCGCGGCCCAGGCTCCCGGGCCGGCGGCGGCAGGAGGACCGGCCATGGATGCCATTCCCGTGCTGACCGTGTCCGGCTCGGGCACGGCCCGGGTGGCTCCCGACGAGGCCACCGTCCGCCTGGGAGTGGTGGCCCAGGCCGCTACCGCCCGTGCTGCCCAGGACCAGGTGAACCGGGCCGCCAACGCCGTGCTGGACGCCATCCACAAGCAGGGGATCCCGGAGGCGGAGATCCAGACCTCCGGCCTCTCGCTCTCCCCCCTCTATTCGCAGAGCAACCGGCCGGGCGCCGAG
Source organism: Thermoanaerobaculaceae bacterium (assembly GCA_963712665.1). Classification (GTDB taxonomy): domain Bacteria; phylum Acidobacteriota; class Thermoanaerobaculia; order Multivoradales; family UBA5704; genus DATARR01. Next base: position 109,831 of record CAVQIV010000009.1, read on the forward strand.
AGCCAGGCCCCGCGCATCACCGGCTATCAGGCCAATAACACCGTCACCGTGCGCATCGAGGATCTCGCCAAGGTGGGACCGGTCATCGACGCCGGCCTCGGCGCCGGGGCCAACACCCTGGACGGCGTGGACTTCGGGCTGCGCAACGACGAGGCGGCCCGGGCCCAGGCCCTCGCCGATGCGGCGCGGGCGGCCCGCGCCAAGGCCGAGACCCTGGCCAAGGCCCTCGGGCTGCGCCTGGGGGAGATCCTGGAGGTCGCCGAGGGAGGCATCTCGGTCACGCCGCCGCCCTATCCGCGGTTCGGGATGGCCCGCATGGAGGCCGCCATGGCCGCCCCGACGCCGGTCTCGGCCGGTCAGGTCGGAGTCGAGGCCAGCGTCACTCTCCGCTTCCGGATCGCCCAGTGACCGCTGACGAGGTCGTCAACTTCCTGGGCCTCATCCCCCATCCCGAGGGGGGCTTCTACCGCGAGACTTTCCGTGCTCCCGCCGCTGCAGGGGAGCGCGGGGCCTCGACGGCCATCTATTACCTGTTGCGGGGAGGGGAGACCTCGGCCTGGCACCGGGTGGTGGATGCCGACGAGGTCTGGCACCACTACGCCGGCGGTCCCCTGGAGCTGACTCTCTGGGACGGCCGGGAGCGCTCGGCCGTGCGTCTGGGCGCGGACCTCGCGGCCGGCGAACGTCCCCAGGCCGTGGTGTTGGCCGGGGTCTGGCAGACGGCTCGTGCTCTGGCGGGATGGACCCTCGTGGGGTGCACCGTGGCCCCCGGCTTCCAGTTCGCGAGCTTCGAGATGGCCCCGGCGGGATGGGAGCCGGGCGGGTAGGAAAACGGCTGCGCCCCCGGAAATTCTGGTCCGCCCCTCGCGAGTTTTCATCGCGCCCTCGCGAGTTTCGGGTGCGCCCTCGCGAGTTTCATATGAAAACTCGCGAATTACATATGGCCCCTCGCGAGTTTTGACCCGCCCCTCGCGAATTTTCCCCGGGCCCTCGCGAGTTTCATATGAAAATTCGCGAGTTATATATGGGCCCTCGCGAGGGCGCAATGAAAATTCGCGAGGGCGTTACGAGAATTCGCGAGGGCCGTGCTCCCCCTCGATCGCCGCGAGCTGGCTGAGGTCGCCGTCCTTCTCGGCGGCGAGGGTCCAGCGCTGGACCTCCTCGGGGCTCATGGCTCCCTCGGGTTGCAGGCGGGCATCCTCGTAGCCCCATTGCAGGACGTCCACCAGGTACTGGGAACGGGAGAGGATGGTGCCGCGGCAGAGGCGGGCATCCTTTTCATTTTCATTGGGGGGGGCCTCGTGGCGCAGGCGATCGGCGAGGGTCGCGAGGACGCGCTCGGGGATGAGCCGGGCCTCCCCCGGATAGACGTAGCCGAAGAGCACCAGGTGGGCGAGCAGCACCCGCCAGCCGCCGCGGGGCTCGAAGCGGGAGAGGAGGCGGTCCCAGTCCAGGTCGGCGGCGCGGCGCAGCAGCACGTGGGCCACGTCGGCGCCGTCGTAGCGCTCGCGCTCCATGATGAAGGACTTCGACCAGATCATCTCCTCGGCCGGCACGAGCCGCGCCGGGCGGCCGAGGACGACGTCCTCCACCGCGTGCTGGAACCAGAGGTCGTCCACCCTCGCCACACCGTTGCCGGAGCTGAAGATCACGTCCACGAAGTCGTCGCCCTGGAAGGCCTTGCCCAGCCAGTGGGCGAAGGTGCGCTCGGCCTTCCAGCCCCGACGGGCGAAGAGGTCGAGGGCGCGGTCGAAGTCCCGGGGCCGGATGAAGACGTCGAAGTCCTTGGTGTGGCGAATGATGCCGGTATAGCGGGCGAAGGCGTAGGCGCCCCCCACCAGCACGGGCACGCCCCCCTCCTCCAGTGTCGACAGGGCCTCGCGATAGAAGTCCGCCGTCTCGGGGGCCAGTCCGGTCTGCGCGGTTTCGGTGTCGGTCGTCGTCATGAGGTCCGGAGATGGAGCAAGAGGCGTACCAGTCTCCTCTAGCACACATAGGCGCTAATTTTGCCTCCGAGCTCCCTCCGCCCAAGACCCTCATCACCCCGACCCTCTTCTCCCGTCCCCTCCCACTCCCCCTCACCGGGAGAAGAGGGAGAACAGCAAAACCGCCCCAGCCGGGTACCCCTCTCCCGGGGAGGGGAGTGGGGTGGTCGGGAGAGGGGCAGGGGTGAGGGTCTTGGGCGGGGGAGCTCGGAGGCAAAGTTAGCGCCTAGGCCTCTGGCACGTCTCTTGAAGTCCCGGGTACAGCGGGAGTGACAGGCGAGATGACAGCGACGAACGGAACGGTACGCATTGCGGCGTTGGGCGACCTCCACTATGCGCGGTCGCCCGAGCCCCAGGTACGGGAGGTGCTGGCCCAGGCCGGCCGGGACTGCGACGTGCTCCTGATCTGCGGCGATCTGACGGATCACGGCCTGCTGGACGAGGCCCGGGACCTGGCGCGGGAAATCCACGCGGCGGTCAGCGTGCCGGTGATCGCGGTGCTCGGCAATCACGACTTCGAGAGCGGCAAGCAGGAGGAGCTCAAGGCCCTGTTCAACGACAGCGGCATCCGGATCCTCGACGGCGACGCCACGGAGGTGAAGGGCGTGGGCTTCGCCGGGGTCAAGGGGTTCGCCGGCGGCTTCGGCAAGCGCGCCCTGGGGCCGTGGGGGGAGGAGATCATCAAGCAGTTCGTGCGCGAGGCCGTGGACGAGGCCCTGAAGCTGGAGGCGGCCCTCGCTCGCCTCCGGGGCCGCCCCCGCATCGCCGTGCTCCACTACTCGCCCATCCAGGAGACGGTGGAGGGGGAGCCCGTGGAGATCTTTCCGTTCCTCGGCTCCAGCCGTCTGGAAGAGCCGCTCACCCGCTATCCCGTGCAGGCCGTCTTCCACGGCCACGCCCACCGCGGGCAGCCGGAGGGGAAGACGGCCCAGGGCGTGCCGGTCTACAACGTCAGCCTGTCGCTGCTGCGGCACGCCTTTCCGGACCGGCCCCCCTTCCGCGTCTTCGAGGTCGCGGTGGGGGAGGGCTCCTGAGCCGGAATCCTGGTACCATTTACAGAATTTGAGAGATTCCCGCAGGGAAAGGAGGGGTCCCCGTGAGCGGTGGGGGCGACGCGGACGGGCATGACGACTGGCTGCGGCTCGCGTTGGAGGCCGGCCGGATGGGGACGTGGGAGTGGGACCTCCAGAGCGGGCGCGTGAGCTGGTCGCCGGCGCTGGAGCGCATGCACGGTCTCGCGCCAGGGAGCTTCGGCGGCACCTTCGAGGATTTCCAGGGCGACATCCACCCGGAGGACCGGGAGCGGGTGCTGCGGTCGCTCGCCGAATCGCTCGCCGGTCCCCGCGGTTACGACGTGGAGTACCGCATCCTGCCGCCCGGCGGTGGCATGCGCTGGGTGGAGGGGAGGGGCCTCCTGGTGCGGAACGGCGACGGCCGGCCCCTGCGCATGGTGGGCGTCACGATCGACGTCACCGAGCGCAAGCGGATCGAGGAGGCGCTGGGCCTGCTGGCCGAGGCCAACTCGGTCTTGTCGGGCGCGCTCGATCCTGACTCCATGCTGCAGGGCGTGGCCCGGCTGCTGGTGGTCCGGCTGGCCGACCACTGCCTGATCGATCTCAGGGCGGAGGAGAAGGGAGAGGGAGTGCGCCGGATCGCCGTGCGCTCGGCGGCCGACCGGGAGGCTCTCCTGCGCGAGGCCTTCCCCGCGGCGCCCGAGGAGCGGCATCCCATCCTCCAGGCCATCCGCACGGGGAAGATCCAGGTCTTCTCCCGCGTCACGGCCGAGACCCTCGACGACCTCGCGCAGGGTCCCGGGAGCCGCGCCGCCCTGGAGCGTCTCGGCCTCCTCTCCGTCCTTGTCGTGCCGCTCGTGGCCCGCGACACGACGCGGGGGGCCATCACCCTGCTCTCCTCGGCCGTGGGGCGCCACTACCGGTCCTGGGACGTCGGCCTGGCCGAGGAGCTGGCGCGGCGGGTGGCCCTGGCGGTGGACAACCTCTACCTGTACCAGGATGCCCGGCAGGCCCTGCGCACCCGCGACGAGGTGCTGGCCGTGGTCTCCCACGACCTGAGAAACCTGCTCAACCCCCTCGCCATGAGCGCCGCGCAGATGCTCGCCGCCGCGCCGCCCGAGGGCCGCCGGCCGCTGCAGGTGATGAAGCGCTCGGTGGACCAGATGGACCGCCTGATCCAGGACCTGCTGGACGTGGCACGGCTGGAGGACGGGCGCCTGGTGCTGGAACGGGAACGGCTGCGGCCGGGAGCGTTGATCTCCGAGGTGCTGGAGTCCCAGCGGCCGCTGGCAGACCAGAAGGCCTTGCGGCTGGAGGCCGACATGGCGGCGGAGATCCCCGAGGTGGAGGCCGACCGCCACCGGCTGCTGCGGGTGCTGGCCAACCTGGTGGCCAACGCCCTCAAGTTCACCCCCGAAGGCGGTCGGGTGGTGGTGGGCGCCGAGCGCTTCGCCGGTGGGCGCGAGGTGCGCTTCTGGGTGGCGGACACGGGGCCGGGGATCGACGAGCGGGACCGGCCGCACCTCTTCGTCCCCTTCTGGCAGGCCTCGCCCCAGTCGCGGGGCGGCGCCGGGCTGGGTCTCGCCATCACCAAGCGGATCGTCGAGGCCCACGGCGGGTCGGTATGGATGGACTCTGCCCCCGGCGGCGGCAGCGTCTTCTCCTTCACTCTGGCCGCGGCCTAAGACCCTCATCACCCCGTCCCTCTTCTCCCGACCCCACCCACCCCCCTCACCGGGAGAAGAGGGAGAAGCCAGTACGCCCCAGCCGGGTACCCCTCTCCCGGGGAGGGGGCTGGAGGGGTCGGGAGAGGGGCAGGGGTGAGGGTCTTGGGTGGGGGAGCTCTGGAGATTGCCGCACCGCGGTAGTCCTGATGCCGCTCCTTCCGGTACGATCGCCGCGATGCGGAGTAGCGAAGGGTTCGTATTCATCCATCCCGGGCTCCACCTCTACTACCACGTCCTGGGGGACGGGCCGGAGGCGGTGGTGGTGCCCAACGCCAACTGGCTGGCGCAGCTCCTCCAGCCCCTGGCCGAGGGCCGTAGACTCATCCTCTACGACCCCCGAAGCCGCGGCCGGTCGAGCACCGTCACCGACGGCCGCCACCTGAGTCTGGAGGAGGACGTGGCCGACCTCGAGGCCGTGCGGCGCTACTTCGGCCTCGAGCGCATGGCCCTCATCGGCTCCTCCTACCACGCGGCCATCACCGCCCTCTACGCCCTGGACTTCCCCGAGCGCGTCGAGCGCATGCTCCTCGTCTGCCCCATCACCCCCCGGCGTCCGGGCGAGTGGCTGCAGGAGACCCCCACCTCCGAGGAGCTGATCTATCCGCCGGGCATCCCACGCCTCGAAGAGATGCGGCGCGAGGGGCTCGACCACGACGATCCGGTGGCCTTCTGCCGCGCCTGGTTCACTTATTACCTGCTTCCCGCCCAGATGGCCGAGCTGGCCGCGGCGGCGCGCTTCCCCCTGGATGACGTCTGCTCCTTCCCCAACGAGTGGCCGCAGAACGCCATGAACCTCTACTTCCGGCACATCATCCCCAAGATCAAGGTGTGGGACTTCCGCCCGCGGCTTCAGGAGCTGCGCCGGCCGCTGCTGGTGATGCAGGGCACGGACGACCTGGTGCCGGAGGAGGCATCGCGCGAATGGGCGGCCTACGCCGCCGACGCCCGCTTCCTGAGGATCGCGGGCTCGGGCCACCACCCCTACCTGGAGCGGCCCCGGGAGTTCTTCCCCGCCGCCGAAGCCTTTCTCAGTGGGAGCTGGCCCGAAGGGGCCGAGGCCGTCCCCCGCCCGGGCTGATCCCCGTCAGGACGTCTTCCCGTCGTTGCCGCGGAAGCGGCCCTTGAGACGGCTCCAGACGCCGGAGACACCGCCCGCCCCGGCCGTGTCGCCCAGCAGGACGTCGAAGCGCGAGGGGTCGCGGGCGAGCGACTCGACGGAGAGGGCGTCCTGGGTGTCCTCCAGCCGCGTCTCCAGCACCGCCGTCCAGTCCGCGGCCGTGAGGTCGGCCTCGCCGGCTGGCAGCTCCTCGCCGAAGCGGGCCAGGGCCTCGGGCATCCGTTCCTCCCAGAACGGGTATTCGAGCGCCAGGGGGAGGAGCACGGACTGGCGCACCCGGTTGGCGAGATGGCCGATGCCGGAGCGCAGCCGCACGGGCCGCACCCGCGGGTCCGTGAGCTGCCCCTCGGCGGCGATCCAGAGGGCGGAGTCCGGCCGCGAGAGCACCTGCTGCGAGACGTTGAGGAAGCGGCGGGCCCCGCGCGCGCTGCCAAGCTCGACGCCGAAGAACCCCAGCCGCGCGAAGAAGCGGTTCCTGGCCAGCGCCGCGGCGTCCATAGGGGCGTAGTGGTTGCGGTCGGGGAAGAACTGCTCCGCCAGACGCAGGCAGATCAGCGGGTCCCACCAGGAGGGATGATTGAAATAGACGATGAGCGGCTTGCCGCGGATCGCCACCGGATCGGGGCGCTGGGCCTTGGCGAGCCGGAAGGCGTGGAGGCTGCGGGTGACGTTATGCCCGGCGTAGCGCTCGAACAAGGAGAGGAGCAGCGGTGAGATCAGAGGGGTCTGTCCAGCGTCGTCGGGCTCCATGACGGTTGAGTCTACTCCGCGAGCTCGGTCGTCATCTATAGCTGAACGTGCATGCAAAGGCCGAGCCCCAGGCCTGGCGTCGTTCGCGTACCACGGTCGATCGGATAGGTTGCGGGGTCTGCGGTAACTGCTGCGGGCTCCGCCCTACCTGCGTGGACGGAGCGATCTCCAAGGAGCAGTCACGGGGCGGGAGACCGAGCGTCTTGCCCGCCAACTCGATCTCCTAGTTTTCTGGCCCGCGGGGGCTCCAGGAGAATCGTGACCGGCCTTCTCGTCCTACTCGCTCCTGGGCTCCGCTCTGCCCCCGGGCAAGGATGACACCCTTGTATTCCTCGACGCGGCCGGTCCCGTCCTCTTCCAGGAGGACCGAGAGCGAGAAGCCGTCTTCGGACAATGGCTCCACCCGGGTCCTGAAGGTGTAGCTCTTGCCATCCTTGCCCAGGGTCCCCGTGTACTCCCCAGCAACCAACCGGTAGCGGAGGATCTCACGGGTTGAGGAGTCCTCCATGAGGGCACCCCAGACCGCTCCGGCCAGCCGAGGATTCCTTTCCGCCAGGGGGCTGAGGAACTTCGCCGAGACCTCTACACCCGGAGCGACGTTCGGCTGAGGGCCGCTGTCGCAACTGGTAGCGTCCAAGGGATCACAGACCCCTATGGGCTTGCATACTGACACTCCGTGGACGCTACGGATTCTGCATTCGCAATTCCCGGAGAAGCCGGCGCTGACATTGAAGCATTCGCCCCCAGGCCCACAAGACACGCAGTCTGCCGTCACCGGACAGGCCCCGCCGACAAGACTACCTACGAAGATCGACATGGCGACAAGGTGAGAGGGTCTCTGCACGAGTGGCTCTCCTTTCTTCACCAATCCAGCATACAACGTATGGCATTAAGTGCCCGTGCTGTCAAGGGCGTGGGTACACGCTTGCAACATCGAAATTATGGCCAGGCCGCCGAGCGCCTCGCCGTCTCGACCTCCTGGATCACCCGCCGGGCCAACTCCACCGTGGCGGCTTCGCGCAGAGCGGCTTCGTCCTCGGCCCGGTAGGTTGCCAGGGCGAGGCGGACGGGCTCCAGGATGGCTCGCTCGAGCCGCTCCTCGTTCGGCTGGGCACCTCTTTCGCTGCTCCCTTCCCGGATCCTGGGGAGGATGGCGCTGTAGAAGCGCCGCAGGTGGTCCACTACGGCCCAGGGCACGCCCGCCACGGCCGCCATCCGCCGCAGATTCTTCTCCGAGGGCTTCTGGAGGCCTGACTCATAGCGCGAGACGTCCCTCTGGCTCAAGCCGGAAGCCTCGGCGAACGCGGTCTGCGTCTGATCCACGAGGAAGCGCAGGAAACCGACCACCAGCCGCAGGACTTCTGGATTTTCCCCCTTCGTCGCCATGCGTCCTCCTTCTTTCGACCCATGAGGTATGTTGTTTTGGTCCACTTTTTCCGGAGGGTCGCCCTCGCGGTCATGGCGGCCGGGAAAGGAGCGATCCCCCAGGGAGCCCTTATGCCCAGCTCCTCTCGCCGCCTCAGACTCGCCTTCGCCCTCCTGCTGACCCTTACCGTCCTCGTCAGCCCTTGCGCCTGGGCCAGGGGAGGCCCGGCCAGCGGAGAGCAACCCGCGAAGGTTTCGAAGCCTTCCCCGACAAACCTGCTCAGTCGCTCCTGGAGCTTCATTACAACCTTCTGGAGCAAGGAGGGCTGCCACATCGATCCGGACGGACGTTGCGTCCTCGCACCGGCCCCGGTGCCTACTGGCAGGATGCAGAGGGAGACGGGCTGCCACATCGATCCGAATGGCCTCTGTCACTTCTAGCCGTCACCCCGGCCTCTCCTCGTCGGAACCGGGGGAGGGGCCGAGCGTCTTACTGTTTCGATCTCCGCGATGATCCATCGTGCCAGATCCACTGTGGCGGCCTCGCGCAAGGCGGCTTCGCGGAAGATCTGAAGCGAAGCCAGGGCCTCGCGCTCAATCTGCTTGGCATCGAAGATCCACGCCATGGCTCTTGCCAGCTCCCGCACCTCGGCCGTGCGTCCCGCCTCCAGCCACATCACGGCCAGATCCAGAGAGGAGAGGGCCGCCTCGTAAGGGAGTTTCAAAAAGGTGAAACGCTGGCGTACCTGCTCCAGGCCGGCCACCGCCTCTTCCTTCTTTCCCTGTCCGGCGGCCACTCTTGCAGCCAGCCAGCCGACCCGAAGGCCATCCAGTTCCGCCCCCTGTTGAATAGCCAGTTCGCCGACTTCAGACAGCAGCACCGCCGCCTCGGCGAAACACTGGAGGTGGCACAGGTCAGCCGCTGTGTTGAAGCGATGTGCGAAGAGCAGGTGCGGGTCGCCTGTCATCTCAACGTAGGGTGCTGCCTGAGCCAGGATTGCCAGAGCGGCGGGGATATCGCCGATCACCTCGAAGATATGCTCCTTCTTGAGGAGACACCGCGCCATCGCTGCGGGTTCGTCGCTGCACAGAGCCATCGCCTGATCCAGAAGCTCCAGGGCCTCGGGTAGGCGCCGCTGCCCACGCCGCAGGGACGCTTCGAGAGAAAGCAGGAGCCACTCGGGGAGCCATTCGGGCTCGGCTGGCTCGCCGGCACGCCAGAGCAGCCAGGCTCGGGCGAACGCTTTGTCGGCCCCTTCGAAGTCCGTTGCCACCCGGAGGGCGTTCCCGAGGTGGGCCCAGCACCAACCCAGGAGGCGGGAGCGGCAGCGCTCTTCCTGCGGCGCCTTCTCCGCGGTCACGAGCGCGAGGCGGGCCAGCTCGAGGGCTTTCTCCGGCTTGTCGGCCGCGGCTTTCAGGCTAGCGGCGCAGAACCGCCGGGCGAGCGCCCAGTGATGGAACACGGGAAAGTCGGTGATGATCCGGCGCCGATCCTCGGCCGGCAAGGGGACGAGTAGGAGATACAGGGCCTCGGCCATCTGAGCGGCGACGTCCTCTTTCTCTTCTCGCTTCGTCCGGGAGAGCTCGACGACGAGCGCTTCCTCGACGCCCTTGCCGGCGATCCACGCCGCGCGGGCGATCCGCTCGCGCTCCGCGACCGTGAGGGAAAGCGGCGACGCGGCCACGGCTGCGGGCGGGGTGGAGATCCTCCGGTACACCGAGAGGAGAAGATCCACGGCCTCGGAGGGATACCCGAGCGGCGCCACGAGGCGATCCAGATCCTCCCGGCTGAGGGTCTCGCGGATCTCGTAGCGGCAGAGTCTCTTCTCGTCGATGCCGAGAGCGGCGGCCAGTTGCTTCTGGGTCCAGCCGCGTGCCATGCGGAGGAAGACCAGCGCCAGAGCCTCCGGGCAGCGATTCTGTTTCGCCATGCGGTAACTCCATGGTGACCGCCATAAGGAAAAGTACAGCCTCCTCGATAGGATATAGCATCTGCAATTTCTTTGTTCAAGAGTCGCCGAAGGGTCCGTACTCTCTCTCCATCATGAGGGAGGGCATGAGGTGATCGAAGGCGCGAGGAAGGAGATGCAGGCGATCGCAGGAGAGCTGAGGTCCATCCGCTACCGGCTGCTGGGCGTGCAGGCGAGCGTTCCACGGTCGCCTCTGGAGACGTCGCTCAAAGATCTCGAAGGTGAGCCGGATGCGGCTACGGAGCTGCGTTCGCTCATCGGCATCGGGATTCAGGACCACCTGGAGCCCTTGATCCGGGACCTTCTCACAGCGGCTGACGATCGCTAGGTCTGACCACTCCTGAGAAGTCCCCCCGAAGCCGCTGGAGCCAGCCCCGCCAGCCGAGGAAGAGGTTGGGCTTCTCCAGGCGGGTGAGGGTCCAGCACTCTTCACCGGGCTCGGTCCAAGGGCGGTGCTGGCTGCCGGGCGCGTAGGAGGCCCAGGCGCCCGCCTCGAAGGTGCCGAAGTGGTCTTCATAGCCGCCGGCGAGGACGAGGATGTCCTCGGGGCCGAGGTGGACGTGCGCCGGGTAGCCGTGCTTCGGCGGCATGTGGCCGAGGACCAGGGCGCTGCCCGTGAGCGGGTCCCGCAGCAGGACGGCGTAGCGGCTGGGATGGACCGGCAGCTTGCGCCAGCGCAGCGCCGTCATCTGGGGTAGCTCGTGCAGCTCGCGGCGCACCCCCTCGGGCAGGGGGAGACCGGCGAGGGCGGGATTCACGGCCGGACCTTCCGGGGGCAGGGCGCCGATCCGCGCCCGCAGCCGCTCCCAGAGGGCGTCCGGTGGTCGGACGGCGGGGAGGCTGGCGAGCAGGGCGCCGCCGGGCGCGCTGATCCCAGCCGTGGCGGCGCGGCAGGCGGCGCAGCCGTCGAGGTGCCCTTCCACCATCACCCGGTGGGGGAGGTCGGCCTGGCCCGAGGCCGCGGCGACAAGGAGCTCTTCCGTGGGGTGCATGTCAGGTTCCCTCCAGCACGGTACGGAGGGTCTTCAGGCCGGAGCGGATGCGCGACTTCAAGGTCCCCAGAGGGACCTCCAGGCGCTGTGCCGTTTCCTCATAGGTGAGCCCGCCGAAGTAGGCCATCTCGATCGCCCTCCGCTGCTCCGGCGCCACCCGGGCCAGGGCCTGGTGCATGGTCAGCCGCAGCTCGCCCTGCTCCTGGGCAGGGTCCACCGCCTCCTCCAGCTCGCATAGGGCCGCGGCGTCCCCCTGCCGGCGCCACAGGTCCACCAGCTTGTTGCGGGTGATGGTGTACAGCCAGCCCGCGGGATCGCCGCGCTCGGGCCGGAAGCTCCCCGCCCGCCGCCACACTGTCACGAAGACCTCCTGCACCACGTCCTCCGCCCCTTCCCGGTTGTTGCGGCCGAGCTGCCGGACGTAGGCCAGCATCCGGCCGGCGTAGCGGCCATAGAACATATGGAAGGCCTCCAGGTCTCCCTCCGCGATGCGGGCCAGGAGGAGGAGGTCGCTGGGGGCCGGCGAGGCTCCTGACGGCAAGCGAGTGATCTCCGGCACGGAATATACGCCAACCGGCCGGAGCGGGAGCAGGGTGGAAAGCGGCGTCGCGAGTTGCATGGCCCACCCCTACCTACGTGGAAACCCCGGTTCTGGATGAAGGCCGGTTCTAGGAGGGTGGGGCACAGGCGCTAACTTTGCCTCAGAGCCCCCTCCCAAGACCCTCACCCCTGCCCCTCTCCCGACCACCCCGTCCCCCTCCCCGGGAGAGGGGTACCTGACTGGGACGTTCTTGCTGGTCTCCCTCTTCTCCCGGTGAGGGGGGTGGGAGGGGACGGGAGAAGAGGGCCGGGGTGATGAGGGTCTTGGGAGGGGGGCTCCGAGGCAAAGTTAGCGCCTATAGGAAGAAGGGATCAGGGGGATTCGAGGCTCCGGCTCTCCAGCTCGAGGAGCCAGCGCTTGTGCTGGCTGCCGCCCACGTACTCGCCGGGACCGTCGCTCGCGACCACCCGGTGGCAGGGGATCACGATGGGGATGGGATTGCCGAGCAGCGCCGCCAGCACCTCGCGGCAGCAGCCCGGCCGGCCCGTGGCCTCGGCGATCTGCTGGCAGATCCGCGTCCTGCCATAGGGGATCTTGGCCGTCTCCTTGAGCACCCGGCGCTCGAAGAGGCCGAGCCCGGACAGGCGGAGGTCGAACTTCAAGTCGAGCTTGCGCCGGGCGCCGGCGAAGTACTCGGCCAGCCGGCCGAAGACCTCGTCCAGGAGGTCCGAGCCCGCCAGATCGTGGAGCGGCAGGAAGCCGGAGAGCTCCGCCTCGCCGGGCTCGATCACCAGGCGGATGACCACCGTCCCCAGGAGCTCGACCCCCAGTGCCCCGATGGGCGAGGGCATCAGCACCCGCAGGGGCTCGGCCGCACCCGTCGGCGCGGGATCGCTCCGTGTCTGCGCCTCCATGGTGCAAGACAGGGTAGCACGCAAACTTTCTCCAAGGAGTCCCCGCGCACGCCGCCGGCCGTACTTTTCCATTCAGGCGGTTTTGTTTCCCGCCGTGTGCCGGAATGGATGGGATCGAGGACCGTAAACGGCAATAAGAGATCGCCAAAGACAATCTGGCAGAAGCTATAAATCCCTCAGCGAGAAGGACTTAGGTTGATGCGCCAGGCCGGCTCCGGATAGATTCCCGGCCGTGGCCATGTTCGAGCTCATCGGCGAGACCCTCCGCCGGCTGCGCCGGGAGCGGGGGCTGACTCTGGAGGAGCTGGGCCAGCGCGCCGAGCTGGGGCGGGGCCAGCTCTCGCGCATCGAGAACAACAAGCAGGAGGCGACGCTCTCGACGCTGGCCAAGATCCTCTCCTGCCAGGGGGTGAGCCGGCGCGAGTTCTTCCGCCGCTACGAGCTGGTGGAATCCGAGGCCCAGGCCGTGCAGCGCGAGGAAGGCAGGCCCCCCGCCGGAGGGCCGCAGGAGGTCCAGGACGTGCTCGGCCGGCTGGAGTCGTTCCTGCAGTCGACTCTCCATCCCGTGGGCACGGTGGCCCAGGGCGCCATCGAGGTCGGAGACCTCCTGGTGCTCTTCCGGGTGGTGCCGCGCTCCGCCGCCCCGCCGCAGCCCGAGCCCGCGTCCTCGCCGGAAGAGGAGAAACCGCGGCGCCCGGGCCGTCCGGCCCCCCGGAAACGCCAGCGCTGAAAACGCGTTCGCGTATCCTTTCCTATCGCCTTCTTCCCCGCTTGTAGAACGATGCTCGCGGTCAGCGTAGCCCGATCGCGCCATTAATCGTCGTCCCTGACAATTGCTGGCAGAGCTAAGTTCTCTGGATTCAGAGACTTGCGCTTGATTTGGGTGGTGCGGAGCCGATACATTTCCTCTATGGGCATGTTCACGAACCTGGGTCGTACCCTCAGTCTGCTACGTGAGCTCCGGGGCAAGAGTCAGGCCCGGGTGGCGCGCGAGGCCGGAATCGGCAAAAGCCAGCTTTCCAAGTACGAGAACGGCAAGGAGCTGCCGAAGCTCGACTCCCTGGAGAAGGTCCTCAACACCCTGAAGGTGGGGTACTTCGAGTTCTTCTACACGCTGTACCTGGTCGATCGCCGCGCCGCCGAGCTGGGGCCGGATCTGGAAGACGAGATCGCCGGGTCCGGCAGCTCCGAGGATCCTCTCTACCTGCCGCCCCTGGTCAAGGGCGAGAGCGTGCTGGCCGAGAGCACGGACCAGGCCTTCCGGCAGGTGTTCACCGACCTGCTGCTGCTCTACCGGCGGGTGTTCGAGCAGGTGGTCCTGGCCGCCTCCGAGCCCGAGCCGGAGGACCTCGAGCCGTCGGGCTGAAGGCGCCATAGTAAGATCCCTCCGCCTGGATCTGCCAGTCCAGTCGGGGGATTCTCATGAAGAAGATCAGCCGCGAGGATGCGCTCGCCTACCACTCGCAGGGGCGCAAGGGGAAGATCCAGGTCGTCCCCACCAAACCTACGGCCACCCAGCGGGACCTTTCCCTGGCCTACAGCCCGGGGGTGGCCGAGCCCTGCAAGGAGATCGAGCGCGACCCCCTCCTGGCCTACGAATACACCGCCAAGGGCAACCTGGTGGCAGTGATCAGCAACGGCACGGCCGTCCTGGGGCTGGGCAACATCGGGGCTCTGGCGGGCAAGCCGGTGATGGAGGGCAAGGGGGTCCTCTTCAAGCGCTTCGCCGACATCGACGTGTTCGACCTGGAGCTCGCCACCACCGACCCGGAGGAGTTCATCCGCGCCGTCAAGCTCCTGGAGCCCACGTTCGGCGGCATCAACCTGGAGGACATCCGTTCGCCCGAGTGCTTCGAGATCGAGCGCCGGCTCAAGGCGGAGATGAGCATCCCCGTCTTCCACGACGACCAGCACGGTACGGCGATCATCTCCGGCGCCGCCCTGCTCAACGCCCTGGAGGTGGTGGGCAAGCGGATCGGGGAGGTGCGCATCGTCTTCTCCGGCGCCGGCGCTGCGGCCATCTCCTGCGCCCGCCTCTACCTCCAGCTCGGGTCCCGCCGGGAGAACATCGTGCTCTGCGACCGCACCGGGGTGATCTACAGCGGCCGGGCGAAGGACATGGAGCCCAACAAGGCGCGAATTCGCCGCCGACACGCGCGGCGCGCACCCTGGCCGAGGCCATGTGGGGCGCCGATGTCTTCATCGGGCTCTCGGTGGGCGGCGTGGTGACGCCCGGCATGGTGCGCTCCATGGCCCGCGACCCCATCGTCTTCGCCATGGCCAACCCTGATCCCGAGATCGGCTACGAGGAGGCCCGCGCTGCTCGCGAGGACGCCATCGTGGCCACCGGGCGCAGCGACTATCCCAACCAGGTCAACAACGTCCTCGGCTTCCCCTTCATCTTCCGCGGCGCCCTGGACGTGCGCGCCACGGACATCAACGAGCCGATGAAGCTCGCGGCCGTCGCGGCCCTGGCCGAGCTGGCGCGGGAGGACGTGCCGGACTCTGTGCTGAAAGCCTACGGCCTCGAATCGCTGCGCTTCGGCCGCGAATACTTCATTCCCACGCCGTTCGACCACCGGGTGCTGCTGCGGGTGCGCGCCGGCGGTGGCCCGCGCCGCCATGGAGAGCGGCGTCGCCCGGATGCCGATCGCCGACTTCGACGCCTACCAGCGAGCGGCTGGAGACGCTGATCTCCCGCCGGCTGGAGCTGATGCGCGGCGTCCTTGACCGGGCCCGGCGCTCCCCCCGGCGGGTCGTCTTCCCCGAGGGCGAGCACGAGCAGATCCTGCGCGCCGCCAAGATCCTGGTGGATGAGGGAATCGCCCACCCCATCCTGCTCGCCCGCCGCGAGGTGATCGCCGAGCGGCTGCGGGCCCTCGACCTGCCGGAGGACCGGGTCACCATCATCCACAACGAGAGCAGCGACCGGTTCGAGGACTACGCCCGCCGCTTCCACGACCTGCGGCGGCGCGACGGCGTGACCTTGAGCGAGGCGCGCAAGCGGATGCGGCTGCGCAACTACTTCGGCACCATGATGGTGGAGACGGGCGACGCCGACGGCCTGATCTCGGGCCTCACCCAGTCCTACCCCGACACCATCCGGCCGGCCCTCCAGATCGTGGGCACCCGGCCCGGGGTGCACCGGGTCTCCGGCGCCTATCTCCTCATCCTCCAGGACCGCGTCTTCCTGCTCGCCGACACCACGGTCAACATCGATCCCACGCCGGAGGAGCTGGCCGAGATCGCCCAGCTCGCGGTGGGCTTCGTCCGCCGCTTCGGCATCGATGCCGCGGGTGGCGATGCTCTCCTTCTCCAACTTCGGCTCGCAACACCCACGCGGTGGCGCGCAAGGTCCGCCGCGCCGTGGAGATCGTGCGCCGCGCGCGAGCCGGATCTGGAGATCGATGGCGAGATGCAGGCCGACACCGCGGTCGTCGAGCAGATCCTGCGCGAGAATTATCCCTGGAGCCGTCTCCGGCAGACGGCCAACGTCCTCATCTTCCCCGAGCTGCAGTCCGCCAACATCGCCTACAAGCTGATCTGGCGTCTGGCCGGCGCCGAGGCCATCGGGCCCATCCTGCTCGGCATGGCCAAGCCCATCCACGTCCTGCAGAGCGGCGTCGAGGTGAGCGACATCGTGAACCTGACGGCCCTCTGCGTGGTCGATGCGCAGGAGCTGGACGGCTGACCGGCTGACCCCCGGTTGGGAGTGGATAGCCCTGGAGCGTCGATCCGGGGTAAACTAGAGGTAGCCGAATTTTCCCTGAAGGAGGTTTTGACTATGAAGCGCGCTTCCATTCTTGCCCTCTGCGGGGTCGCCCTGTTGGCCCTGGTGGCGGCTCCGACCCTGTCCAGTGCGGCATCCGCGGAGAAGCCCCGCATCGCCGTCCTCGAGTTCAAGAACAAGGCTGACAATCAGTGGTGGTACCACGGCGGCGCCCAGGCGGCGCAGGACGTGTTCGTCACCGAGCTGTTCAAGAGCGGCAAGTTCCGCGTCGTGGACCGCGAGCAGCTCGACGCCATGATGCAGGAGAAGGGCCTCACCCAGTCCGGAGACATCGACCCCGAAGACGGCCATGAAGCTCGGCAAGATCCTGGGTGTCAACTACCTGCTGACCGGCGCCGTCACCGAGTACGGCAACACCGACGTGAGCGGCGGCGGCGGCGGCGTCTTCGCCGGCAAGCGCAAGTTCGTGGCGGCCCTGAACGCCCGGCTGATCAACGCCAGCACCGGCGAGATCGTCTGGGCCGACAAGGCGAGCCAGGAGGAGGCCAGCGTCAGGGTGTCGGTCTTCGGCGTCGGCGGCGGCGTGGACGACAACCGAATGTTCGACAAGGTCATGAAGCCCTGCATCCAGAAGCTGGTCGCCAGCCTCAAGGCCGCCGACCTGTAATCGTACCCGCTCCCTGAAAAGCGAAACGCCCGGCGCGTGCCGGGCGTTTTCCTTTCCTCGAACGAGATCGCCCTACCGGATCGGCGGGGTGAAGTTCACCCGCAGCGTCATCCACATCTTGACCCGCACCCCGTCCTTGGTGGCGGGTTGGAAGATGGCCCGCCGGGCGGCGTCGAGGGCGGCCTCGTCGAAGCCGAAGCCGGCCTTGGTGCCGATCCGCTCGGCGTCCATCACCCGGCCGCGCTCGTCCACCAGCACCTTGATGTCCACCTGGGCCGCACGGTTCAGGCGCTGGGCCGCCGGCGGATAACGCGGGTCGAGCTGGCTCTGGAGCTTCGGCGGGGCGACACCCGGGCCGGGCTGCACCAGGTCGCCCGCCTGCACCTGCGCCGGCCGGGGAGCGGGGGCCGGGGTCTGGACCGCGGGAGCCGGGTTCGCCGGCACCGGCGCGGGCGTCGTCGCCGGCCGTTCGGTTTTCTCGGCCGTGGACGGCTGCGAGGGCGCGGGCTGCGGCGTGGGCACGGCGGGCTTCTCCTGGGCCGCCGCTGGCGCGGGGGGCTCGAGGCGGGGGGTGAGACGGGTTTCGACCGGGGCCGCGCTCGGCGGGGCCGACGCCTGCTGGTTGGTCTTGCGGGTGTCCTCGAGCTGCTGCTGGAGCTGCTTGATGCGGTCGTCGTACTGGTTCTTGAACTTCGCCTCCATCTCCTTGCTGCGGGCCTCGAACATCTGCTGAATCTGGGCCTGGATCTGCTCCTCGGAGGGCCCGGCGGCGGCCGGCACAGCGGGGGCCGGAGTCACGCCCGGGAGGGCGACGGGCTGCGGCGTGGGAGCCGCGCCGGGCACCGGACCTTGGGGTCCCGGCGCGCTCGTCCGGCCAAAGAAGTAGTAGCCGGCGCCACCCAGAACGGCGAGGGCCAGCACGGCCGCGATGCCGATCCACAGCCCCTTGCGCGACGGCTCGGGCTGGCGGGCGGCCTGGGAACGGGTGCCGGAGAGGGTGCCCGAGAGCGTGCCCTCGCGCACTCCGGTGCCCTCCCGCAATGGGGCGGGCGCGGCCACGGGCACGGGGACGGGCGCCGGCTGCCGCCGGGGAGGCAGCTCGAGCTTCTTCTCCGCCTGCATCTCCTGGCTCTCCCGCTCGATGTCGTCGCGGAAGAGGTTGTGCATGAAGAAGGCGAGGTTGAAGGTCGTGGGGCTGAAGTGGCCGTCGATCATCAGCTTCGACAGCGTCTTGTGCCAGGTCACGGCGTCGGCGATGCGCTGCTCGCGGGGCACCAGGCTCTTCTTGAGCAGGGCCGCGACGGGGGCCGGCAGCGGCGTCCCCTCGTTGGGCAGCTCGGCGCCGTCGATGAGGGCGCCGTAGCCTTCCGGCGGGTGCTGCGGCGCCGGCAGGTAGCCGCTCGCCGGTGAGCAGCTCGTAAAGGAGGGCGCCCAGGGAGTAGACGTCGTCGGCGCGCGAGGGCGCGGCCCCGGCCAGCGCTCGGGGGCGAGGTAGGGGCGCAGGCTCTCGTCCTGCCAGCCGGCGGCGGCCAGCCCGCTCAGGCCCGGCGCCGCCTCGAAGCCCAGGAGGCGCGTCTCGCCCTCGTTGGAGACCATCACGAGCTGCGGAACCACGAAGCCGTGGGTCACCCGCTCGTCCTTGAACGGCTCTCGGAGGCCGCGGCGAGGGCCAGGGAGATGCGCTCGGCGATGAGCAGCGCGTGGTCGGTGGGCATCGGCGAGCGCTCGCGGCGCGGACTGGGCGAAGACCGCCGCCAGGTTTTTGCCCGAGATGTAGTCGTAGGCGGCGTAGGGGAAGCTGCGCACGCGGCCCAGGTCGACGCCGTTGCCGATGTTGGGGCTCTTCAGCGATCTCCTGCACGCCGGCCGCGTCCCGAAACCCGGCCGCCACAGCGCCTCGCCGTCCAGCCCCTTGCCGTTGAAGACGCGGAGCAGGACCACCTGATCCATGCCCTCCTGGCCGACCCTGCCGGCGCGGAACGTCTCTCCGAGTGGATCTTCTGCCAGTTTCTTGAGAAGCAGATACTTCCCAAACTCTTCCGGGATGTTCATACACGCCTCCTCCTGGGACTGGCGCCGTCATCGGCGGCTATGTGCTCGAAGGGACGGCGCGGCTGCTGTTTGTCGACTCTAGCTAATCGCCTTGATACACCAGTGACCGGCAACTGTCAATCAATTACCGACCCGCCCGGCGGTCGCGCCGTTGATCCCGCCGTTGATCTCGCCAATATTGGCGCTGCCAGATCTCGACGTTGCGGTTGTGCTCCTCGAGAGTCTGCGCGAAGACGTGGGTGCCGTCGTTGCGGCTCACGAAATAGAGATAGGGGACGTCGCGCCGGCGCGGCGGCGGCGGTGAGGCTGGCAAGGCCCGGCGAGCAGATGGGCCCCGGCGGGAGGCCGGCATAGCGGTAGGTGTTGTAGGGCGAGTCCATGCGCAGGTCGCTCGCGCGTCAAGTTGCCGTTCCACCGCCCCAGCCGCTTGAGGGCGTAGATGACTGTGGGGTCGGCCGCCAGACCGATCTTCTGCTCCAGCCGGTTCTGGTAGACGGCGGCGATGAGCGGCCGCTCGTGCGTCATCTTGGCTTCCTTCTCGACGATGCTGGCGAGCGTCACCACCTGGCGCACGCTGCGCCGCCGGGGACCCTGGCGGCGAGGAGCGGCTGGACGCTCTTGTCGAAGCGGCGGCGGAAGGTGCGCACCAGGGTCGTCGACGATCTCGCGCTCCGGGGTTGCGGAGGCGAAGCTGTAGGTCTCCGGGAAGAGGTAGCCCTCGAGGTCGGGGGCGTCGCGGGTCGAGGTCGGCGATGCAGCCGCGGCGAGCGCATGAGAGCGAGGAAGACCTCGCGCTCGCCGAAGCCCGCCGCGCGCGAGCTGGTCGGCGTCTCCTCCGAGGGTCAGCCCTTCGACCAGGGTGACGCTGTGGGTGAGCGGTCTGGCCGCGCGACCAGCTTGCGCAGCACCTGGGCGGTGGACATGGGGCCCGCGGAACAGGTACTCGCCGGCCTGCAGCGTGGGGTCGCCGCATGCAGTAGACGAGGTAGGAGCGGGCCAGCTTGGCGTCGGCCGAGCACGCCTTCGCGCTCGAGGATCTGAAGGATCCCGGTGGCGGGCGTGCCCGGCGCGATGGTCACCTGCCGCTCGCGGCCCGGTGTAGCCCTGGTAGGGGCGCTGCAGCTTCCACCACGACCAGGCCGCCATGCCGGCCGGCACCGAGAGCAGGAGGAGCAGGACGCCGAGCGCCAAGGCCACCCGCCGGAAGCCTCCCGTTTCTTGCCGCGGGATCGCCCGCCGCCCGACCGCTGCTTGCCTGGTGCCACAAGCGTCTCCCGGCCTCTCTCTACGGGCTGCGGTCCAGGGCCTCCTGGAGCAGGATCTGGGCCGCCAGCGGCGTCGAGCCGCTCCGGCTGCCGGCGGGGATCGATCCCGGCCTGGCGCAGGCGCGCGGCAGCCTCGACGGTGGTCAGGGCCTCGTCGATGCGCAGGAGCGGCAGGCCGGTGACCGCCGCGAGCTTGCGGCCGAAGCGCTCGACCCGCTCGGCGGCCTCACCTCGTTCGCCGTCGAGCCCCACGGGCTCGCCCAGCACCAGGCGCTCCACCCCCTCGCGGCGGGCGATCTCCGCGATCTGTCGCACGGCCGAGCGGTCGTTGCGGCGCTCCAGGGTGGTGAGCGGCACGGCCATCCGGCCGGCCGGGTCCGAGATGGCCAGGCCGATCCGTTTCTCGCCGAAGTCGATGCCCAGGGTCCGCATGGCCTCGGGCGCATTGTACCTGTTGTGCTAGCATCCCCGGGCTGCCCGCCGGCCGCGCGGGCGGCCTAAAGCTCCCCCAAGACGGCTTCACAGGAGAGGTCATGGATGACGTCGTAATCTTGAGTGCGGTGCGCACGCCGATCGGAGCCTTCCAGGGTGCTCTCTCGGGCCTTCCCGCGCACGCCCTCGGGGCGCGCGCCTCGCCGCCGCCATCGAGCGGGCGGCCCTCGCTCCGCAGGACGTCCAGCAGGTCAACATGGGCTGCGTGCTCACCGCCGGCCAGGGGCAGGCCCCGGCCCGCCAGGCTGCCCTCGGCGCCGGCTGCCCGGTCGCGACCGGCGCCATCACCCTCAACAAGGTCTGCGGCTCCGGCATGCGGGCGGTGATGATCGCTGCCAACGACCTGCGCTGCGGCGACTTCAAAATTGTAGCGGCGGGCGGCATGGAGAGCATGAGCCAGGCCCCCTACCTCGCCCCCGGCGCCCGCGACGGGCTGCGGCTGGGCCATGGCAAGCTTCGTCGACTCGATGATCCACGACGGCCTGTGGGACCCCTACAACGACGTCCACATGGGCAACTGCGCCGAGCTCTGCGCCGTCGAGTACAAATTCAGCCGCGAGGAGCAGGACGCCTACTCGCTGGAGAGCTACCGCCGCGCCCGCGAGGCCACGGAGAAGCGGGCTGTTCGCCGCGGAGATCGTCGCCGTCCAGATCCCCCAGAAGAAGGGGGAGCCGACGGTGGTGGACCGCGACGAGGAGCCCTACAAGGTCCGACCTGTCGCGCATCGCCTCGTTGAAGCCCCGCGTTCCAGAAGGACGGCACCGTCACCGCCGGCAATGCCAGCAAGATCAACGACGGCGCCGCCGCCCTGGTGCTCTCGACCGCCTCCGAGGCCGCGCGCCGGGGCTCGAAGCCGCTCGCCCGCGTCATCGCCCACGCCTCGCTCGCCCAGAAGCCGGAGCAGTTCACGACTGCCCCGGTGCGGCGCCGTGCGGGCGGTCTTGGAGCGCTCCGGCCTCAAGGCCGCCGACGTCGATCTGTGGGAGGTCAACGAGGCGTTCGCCGTGGTGGCCCTGGCGTTCCTGCGCGACCTCGGATCTGTCCACCGAGCGGGTCAACGTCCGCGGCGGTGCCGTCGCTCTCGGGCACCCGATCGGCGCCTCGGGAGCCCGCATCCTCGCCACCCTGCTGCATGCCCTGCGCGAGCGCGGCGGCCGTCTCGGCTGCGCCGCCATCTGCATCGGCGGCGGCGAGGCTACCGCCATGATCGTCGAGCGGATAGACTAGCCACCGCTCTCATGCACGGACACCGCACCCTTCCGGCCCTCCTGCTGGCGCTCTGCCTGACGCCCCCCGCCGGGGCTCAAGCGACGCCCCAGATGACGCCTCCCCCGGCGGCGGCACCTGCGGCCCCCGCAACCCCTGCAGTCATCCCGCCGGAGCTGCAGCCCCAGGGGCCCATCCAGCCCGTGGCGCCCACGCCGGGGAGCCAGCCGTCGCCCGGCACGCCCCAGGCTCCGCCCGCGCCGGCGCCCACGCCCGCGCCTCCGGCCGGACCGCCGGGCGCCGGGCCCGACCGGCTCGACTTCCAGCTCAAGTTCACCCAGGAGCGCGGCGGCGGCAGCGCTGCGGGCAGCGCCGCCAACCTGGAGTACAAGCGCGACGACCTCGCCGTTTTGACTGGTGGAGTGCAGATCCGCTACCAGGACATCGACCTCAAGGCCGACCAGGCCGAGATCGACTTGAAGACCAAGCTGGTCACCGCCAAGGGCAACGTCGTCATCGACCAGGGTCCCCGCCGGCTGACGGGCGACACCGCCACCTTCAGCCTCGATACCAAGACCGGCAAGCTGGAGAACGCCGGCGGTCAGGTCGCTCCCGACTACTACTTCAAGGGCGCCGAGGTGGAGAAGACGGGCCCCGACACCTACGTGGTGCGCGACGGCCTCTTCACCTCCTGCACCCAACTGGTGCCGGACTGGAGCTTCCGCTTGAAGGAGGCGCGTATCGAGGTCGGGGGCTATGCCCACGTCAAGCACGCCTCGATGCGGGCGAAGAAGCTGCCCGTTTTCTACTCCCCCTACATCCTCTGGCCGGTCAAGAGCGAGCGCTCCTCGGGCTTCCTCATCCCCAACGTCGGCTACTCGGACCGCCGCGGCGCCTCTCTCGGCCTCGCCTACTTCCAGACCCTGGGCAGAAGCTACGACACTACCTTCCACGCCGACTTCTTCACCCGCGACTTCCTCGGCCTGGGTAACGAGCTCCGCTACCAGCCCACGGCCGGCACGCGGGGCGACCTCTTGACCTACTTCGTGCGCGACCCCGAGGTCGACAAGTGGCGCTGGAAGGTGGAGCTCAACCACACCACCGACGACCTGCCGCACGGCATGCGCGCCGTCGTCCAGTACCAGGACTTCTCGGACTTCAACTTCTTCCGCGACTTCGAGCGCAGCTTCGACCGCAACACCCTGCGCTTCATCGACAGCCGGGCGTTCGTGGCCGGCAACTGGGGACCGCACCTGTTCAACCTCTTGCTCAACAGCCGCGAGACGTTCGTCAACCAAATCGACACGGTGGTCCAGCGCAAGCTCCCCGAGCTCGAGTACCGGCTGCGCCAGACCCGCGTCGGCCGCACCCCGTTCTACCTGGAGCTCGACACCTCCGTCGACTATCTCGACATCGCCCGGCCCAACAGCTACGACGGCAAATATGGGCGCTTCGACCTCTTCCCCCAGGTCACCCTGCCGGTGCGCACCGTCCCCTGGCTCAACCTCTCGGTGACGGGCGGCGAACGGGTCACCTGGTACGGCGACTCCCTGAACGCCGCGCAGACGGCCTTCACCGGCGACAGCCTGACTCGCACCTTCCCGGTGGCCAGCGCCCAGATCGTGGGTCCGTCGTTTTCGAAGATCTTCGCCGGCACCTTGGGCGGCTACAAGCTCAAGCACGTCATCGAGCCGCGCTTCACCTACGCCTATCAGGGGGCCTTCGACGACCGGCAGAGCATCCCCCTGTTCGACGAGGTCGACAACACTCCCCGTTCCGCCAACGCCGGACGCATCGCCCTCGACAACCGCATCCTGGCCAAGCCCGACACCGAGACCGGAGTCGCCCGCGAGGTGTTCCTCTTCGAGCTCGCCCGCAACTACAGCTTCGACTCCACCCAGCCGCTCCAAGTCTCCCAGGACGGCACGGTCACCACCTCCTTCGGTCCCCTCGAAGCCCTGCTGCGCTTCAACCCCGCGGACAAGATCAGCCTCAAGATCGAGGCCACCTACAGCACCCTGTTCCGGGGTCTCTCCTCGACCAGCCTGACGGGCAACTACGGCTGGGGCGGTGCGGCGAACAACTACGTGGCCACCACCTGGGTGACCTCCGCGCGGCCGGAGGTGGGGAAGTCGCTGGCCAACCAGGTGCGCCTGGGCGCCGGCTTCGGCATCCCCTCCTGGGGGCTGCGCCTGGACGGGCAGTTCAACTACGACTTCGAGCAGCAGCTCCTGCAGAGCGAAACCCTGGTCGTCAACTACCTCTCCCAGTGCTATGGTCTGCGCCTCGAGCTGCGGAAGTTCCAGAGCGCCACGGGGCCGGCGGGCGTGCAGGACCAGGAAATCCGCTTCGCCCTCACCCTGAAGAACGTCGGCACATTCCTCGACCTGACGAGCCGCACCTCGCAGAACCAGCCGTGACGCCACCGGAGATCCGATGAAGGGGTTGATCCTGTCCGGCGGCAAGGGGACGCGGCTGCGCCCCTTGACCTACACCTCGGCCAAGCAGCTCGTGCCGGTGGCCAACAAGCCCGTGCTCTTCTACGCCGTCGAGTCGATCGTGGCCGCCGGCATCACCGAGATCGGCATCGTCGTGGGCGACACCCGGCAGGAGATCAAGGCCGCGGTGGGCGACGGCTCCCGCTTCGGCGCCCGGGTGACCTACATCGAGCAGGAAGCGCCCCTGGGCCTCGCCCACGCCGTGCTGATCGCCGAGCCTTTTCTCGCCGGCTCCCCGTTCGTCATGTACCTGGGAGACAACCTGATCGCCGGCGGCATCACCTCGCTGGTGGAGGAGTTCCGCGACCTGGGCTGCAACTCGGAGATCCTGCTCGCCGAGGTGCCAAATCCCGAGCAGTTCGGAGTGGCGGAGCTGACGGCCGAGGGCAAGGTCCACCGGCTGGTTGAGAAGCCGCCCGAGCCGCGGAGCAACCTCGCGCTCGTCGGCGTCTACATGTTCGACGTTACGATCTTCGAGTCGGTCCGGCGCATCAAGCCCTCCCGGCGCGGCGAGCTGGAGATCACCGACGCCATCCAGGACCTGATCGACCGCGGTCTCGACGTCCACCCCCACATCGTCCGCGGCTGGTGGAAGGACACCGGCAAGCTGGAGGACATGCTGGAGGCCAACCGCATCGTCCTCGAGAGCCTGGAGGTGCCGCGCGGCGCCCACCATGAGGCCATGAGCCGCGGCAGCCGCATCGAGGGGCGGGTGCAGCTCGGCGAGGGAGTGGAGATCGTGGACTCGCTGGTGCGGGGACCGGTGGTGATCGGCGACGGCGCCCGCCTGGAGCACGCCTTTGTGGGACCCTACACCTCGATCGGCGAGCGTTGCACCCTGGTGCGCTGCGAGATGGAGAACTCCATCGTCCTCGCCGACTGCGAGATCCGGGACGTCCCCCTGCGCATCGACGGCTCGCTCATCGGCCGCAACGTGCGCATCGTCAGGACCGATCAGAAGCCCAAGGCCTACCGTTTCATGGTGGGGGACAATTCGGAGGTCGGGATCCCTTAGATGCGCTGCCTGGTCTTCGGCGGGACGGGTATGCTGGGCCAGGCGGTGGTCGCGGAGGCGAGAGCCCGCGGCTGGGCCGCGCTCGGGCTCTCCCAGCTCCAAGCCGATGTCACCGATCGCGAGCGGCTGCTCGGCTGGGCGGACGCGTTCCGTCCCGAGGTGGTGGTCAACTGCGCCGCTTTCACCAAGGTGGACGCCTGCGAGACCGAGACCGAGCGGGCCTTCGCCGTCAACGGCGACGCCGTGGCGAACGCCGCCGCCGTGGCCGAGCGTGCGGGCGCGCGGCTGGTCCATGTCTCTACGGACTACGTTTTCGACGGCGCTGCGAAGGAGCCCTACATCGAAGAAGCGCCCACGGCTCCCCTCTCCGTCTACGGCCGCAGCAAGCTGGCGGGCGAGGCCCACGTTCTCGCCTCGGCACGCGGCCTGGTGGTGCGGACGAGCTGGCTCTTCGGCCCCGGCGGACCCAACTTCGTGGCGACCATGGTGGACCTGATCGAGGCCGGTCGCGTCCCTTTAAGGGTGGTGAACGACCAGGAGGGATGCCCCACCTATGCCCCCTTCCTGGCCCGTGCCCTGCTCGATCTCGCCCGCCTCGGAGCCACCGGCGTCGTTCACTATCGCAACCGGGAGCCCGTCTCCTGGTACGCTTTCGCCGTCGAGATCGCCCGATTATGGCCGGGAGGGCCGGGACAGTCGGGAGCCGTCGAAGTGGTGCCCATCACCGCGGCCGACTTTCCCCGCCCTGCCCGGCGCCCGGCCTGGTCGGTGCTGGACGTGACGCGCTTCGAGGGGCTGGCCGGCCGGCAGGTGGAGCCGTGGGAGTGGGGGCTGATCGAGACTCTTGGATATCTGCGGGGTTTGCGGGGTTTGCGACAGGAGAGGGAATTGCGAAAAGGGAGAAGAGGATGAGAGCACTGATCACGGGGATCACCGGCTTCGCCGGTTCCCATCTGGCGGAATACATCCTGGAGGAGCAGCCGGGGGTCGAGGTCTTCGGCACCTATCGTTGGCGCAGCCGCATGGACAACGTCGAGCACCTCGACGGCCGCATCCGGCTGGTCGAGGCCGACCTGCGCGACTACACCTCGATGCACCGGGCCCTGGAAGTCTCGCGGCCGGACGTCATCTTCCACCTCGCGGCCCAGAGCTTCGTGCCGTCGAGCTGGAACGCGCCCAACGACACCATCGTCACCAACGTCACCGGTCAGACCAACCTGTTCGAGGCCATCCGCGCCCTGAAGCTCGAACCCGTGGTGCAGATCGCCTGCTCCAGCGAGCAGTACGGTCTCGTCCATCCCGAGGAGACGCCCATCAAGGAGACCAATCCCCTGCGGCCGCTCTCCCCCTACGCCGTCTCCAAGGTGGCCCAGGACTACCTTGGCTACCAGTACTTCCAGAGCTACGGCCTCAAGGTCGTGCGCACCCGGGGCTTCAACCACACGGGTCCGCGCCGCGGGCAGGTGTTCGTCACCTCGAACTTCTGCAGCCAGGTGGCGGCCATCGAGCTGGGACTCCAGGAGCCGGTGATCCACGTGGGCAACATGGAGGCCATCCGCGACTTCACCGACGTGCGCGACATGGTGCGCGCCTACTGGATGGCGGTGACCAAGGCCAAGCCCGGCGAGGTCTACAACATCGCCACGGGCAAGGGCATCCACATCCGTGAGATGCTGGAGCTCGTGCTCTCCTTCTCCCGCGTCGAGGTGCGGACCGAGGTCGATCCCGACCGCCTGCGCCCCTCGGACGTGGAGATCCTGATCGGCGACAGCTCGAAGTTCCGCGTCGACACGGGCTGGGAGCCGCACATCCCCTTCGAGCAGACGGTGCGTGACCTGCTCGACTACTGGCGCAAGGTGCTCGCCGCGCGCAAGGCACGTCTCCAGGGCTAGAAGCTCTCAGAAATCCCATGCACGTCTTCATCACCGGCATCGGCGGCTTCGTGGCCTCGCGGCTCGTCCGGTACCTGTCCGGGCGAGGCGAGCGGGTGAGCGGCAGCTACATCGGGAAGCGGCCTGATTTCCCGGGCGTGGACCTCCACGAGGTGGACCTGGTGGACCGGGAGGGCCTGAAGCGCGCCGTCTGTGCGGCTGCGCCGGATGCGATCGTGAACCTCGCGGGCCTCTCCCACATCGGTGAATCCTGGGAGTGGGACAAGATGGCCGACTACTTCTGGGCCAACGTGGCAGGGACCGAAAACGTCCTCGCCGCTGCGGCGGGACGGCCGGTGGTGATCGCCTCCAGCGCCGACGTCTACGGCACGGTCCCTCCCGAGGAGCAGCCCATCCCCGAGGACCGCCGTATCGCGCCCCAGACTCCCTATGCCCTGACCAAGGCCGCGGCCGAGCGCTTGGCCGCGAACGCCAACGCCGTGATCGTCCGCTCGTTCAACCTCATCGGTCCGGAGCAGGCCCCCAAGTTCGCCCTCCCCTCCTGGGCCGCTCAGCTCGTCGCCATTGGGCGCGGCGAACGGGAGCCGCTCCTCGAGGTCGGCGACTTGTCGACGGCACGCGATTTCGTCCACGTGGACGACGGCGTTGCCGCCTACCGCCTGCTGGCCGAGAAGGGGAGCCCGGGAACCGTCTACAATCTGGCCAGCGGCCAAGCCGTCCCCATGCGCCACGCCCTCGACCGCCTGCTCGCCATCTCGGGCGTCAAGGCGGAGGTCAAGGAGGGGATCTATCCGCCCCGCCCCTACGACATCCCCTATCTTGCCGGCGACGCGAGCCGCCTGCGAGCCCTGGGCTGGAAACCGGAGCGCACGCTGGACGACGCCCTGACGGACCTGTGGAGGGACACGCGATGAAAGTCCTCATTACGGGTGGCACGGGTTTCCTCGGACGCCGGATCGTCTCCGAGCTGGCGCCCCGGCACGACTTGCGGCTGCTGGTGCGTAAGGGATCGTCCCGCGAGCGCTTCCCGGCCGGCGTCGAGTTCGCCGAGGGGGACGTGGTCGATCGCGAGAGCCTGAAGCAGGCCGTGGCCGGCTGCGATGCCGTGGTGCACGCCGCCGCTCTGGTGAAGATCCTCGCCCCCCGCGAGCAGTTCGACCGCATCAACGTTGAGGGGCTGGAGAACGTCCTGGCCGCGGCCGAGACGGCGGGGACGGTCGGGCGCATCGTCTACGTCTCCAGCTTCATGGCCCTCGGTCCCACCGAGGGAGGTCCGGGGGGCGTGCTCGACGAGAGCGCCGAGCCCCGTGACCGGGTATGGATCAACGACTACGAGCGTACCAAGGCCCTCTCCGATCGCCGGGCCCGCCAGGCCGCGGCTGCAGGCGCCCCCCTCGACGTCGTCTACCCCGGCGTCATCTACGGTCCGGGTGAGCTGACCGAGGGGAACATCGTGGTGCGCCACATCCTGGACCTCGTGAAAGGGCGCCTTCCCGCCCTCCTGGGCAAGCCCGAACGGCGGTGGAACTACGTCTACGTGGAGGACGTGGCCCGCGGCATCGCCCAGGTCCTCGAGAGCGGAGAGCCGGCGGGGCGGCGCTACGTGCTGGGCGGCGACAATGTGACGCAGGGGGATTTCTACGCCACGGTCGGCCGGCTCTTCGGCGCGAAGATCCCGTCCCTGCGCCTGCCAGACGCCGTGGCCAAGGCGGCCGGCGCCCTCCAGAAGGCCTGGGCTCAGCTCCGTGGCACCACGCCCCAGCTCACCCCGGACCTCGTGGAGGTCTACCGCCACGACTGGGCCTTGAGCTCGGGGAAAGCGGAGAAGGAGCTGGGCTATCGCTGGCGCACCCTCGCCGAGGGCCTGGGCTCGACCGCGGCCTGGCTGCGCGAGAGCGGGCAGATCCCGTGAGCGATTTCACGCGCAGCGAGCTGGCGCGCAAGGTCACCCACATGGGCGTGGGCCTGATCGCCTTCTCCCTGCGCTTCCTGGGTCCCCTCTGGTCGGCTGTCCTCGCCCTGATCGCCCTGGCGTTCAACCTCTATCTTCTACCGCGGATCGGCGGCCGGCGTCTGTGGCGGCCGGCGGAGCTGGAGGCTGGCGGCTCGTTGGGCATCGTCCTCTATCCCCTGGCCGTGCTGGTGCTGATCCTCGTCTTCTGGAATCGTCTGGAAGTGGCGGCCGGGGCCTGGGGGATCCTCGCCTTCGGCGACGGCATGGCCTCGGTCGCCGGCACGACCCTCGGCCGGACCAAGCTCCCCTGGAACCCGCGGAAGAGCTGGGTGGGGAGCCTCGCCTACGTGGTCTTCGGCGGCGTGGCCGCGGCTGTGCTCTTAGTGTGGACCGCCCCGGTCCAAGCTCGCTCCTATGGCTGGGCCTTCGCCCTCGCCGCGGGTTTCGCCACGGCCCTGCTTGCCGCAGGCCTGGAGTCGCTCCCTCAAGGCTTGGACGACAACCTCGGCGTCCCCCTCGTCTCCGGTCTCTTCCTGCTCGGCCTGGTCTTGACCCAGGGGCACTGGGGTGCCTTCCTGGCCGATCCCGTGCTGCCCACGCGCCTGCTGCTGGCCCTGCTGGTCAACGCCGCCCTCGCCGGGGCCGCCTACGCGGCGCGGACGGTCGATCTCTCCGGGGTGATCGCCGGCTTCCTGGTGGGCTTCCTCATCTACGTCTTCTACGACTGGCGGGGCTACCTGCTGCTGCTGGCCTTCTTCGTCATCGGCAGCGCCTGCACCAAGCTCGGCTACCGCAAGAAGGCCGCAGAGAAGCTCGCCCAGGAGAAGGGGGGACGGCGGGGGGCTCGACACGCCCTGGCGAACGCCGGCGTGGCCACGGCCTGCGCGGTGTTCGCCGGAGTCACGGACTACCGCGTCCTCTTCGGCCTTGCCTTTGCGGGCGCCTTCGCCACGGCCGCGGCTGACACCTCGTCGAGCGAGATCGGCCAACTCCTCGGCCGCCGCACCTTCCTCATCACCACCTTCCGCGCAGTGCCGCGGGGCACCGAGGGAGCCGTCTCCCTGGAGGGGACGCTGGCCGGCGTGATCGCCTCGCTCATCATCGCCGCTCTGGGCGCCGCCCTGGGGCTCTACCCGTGGGCCGGCGTCGTGGCCGTGGTGGTGGCGGCGTTCGTGGGCACGACTTTCGAAAGCGTCGTGGGTGCGGCGCTCGAAAAGCGGCAGCTCCTCGACAACGAAGCGCTCAACTTCCTGAACACCCTAGTGGGGGCCCTGGTCGCCGCGGCCTTCTCCCCCCTGGTCCATTGAGGTCTTAAGCATGGCGTCCCAAGCATCCTCGCGGCCGGTCTCGCCGGACCTCTCCGCCCGGCCTTCCAAATTCCAGCTCTACATGCAGCTCGCGCGGCCGTTCACCCTGCTGCCGCCGCTCCTGGGCATCGTCTCGGGCGCCATCTGCGCCTTCGGCTCGGTGCACAACCCTTCGCACCAGCTCACGATGCCGGTCGTCCTCACCGTGATCCTGGGCTCGGTCTGCGCCAGCCTCATGAACGCGGCATCGAACGCCATCAACCAGATCTACGACCTGGAGATCGACCGCCTCAACAAGCCGAACCGTCCCCTGGTTACCGGCGCGCTGTCGCTGCGCGAAGCCTGGATCTTCACCTGGATCTTCTACGCCCTGGCGCTGATCCCCACCTGGCTCGTGGTGCCGCACCCCTACGACACCCTGGAGGCTAAGCTGACAGCTCCCGTCTCCGAGCACGTGACCTTCTTCATCTACCTGGCGGGGCTCCTCTTTACCTTCATCTACTCGGCGCCGGAGCTGGGACGGACCAAAATCCGGGGCATGCTCGCCAACTTGACCATCGCCATTCCCCGCGGCGTGCTGCTCAAGGTGGCGGGCTGGGCCATGGTGGCGCACGTGGCCTTCACCGAGCCCTGGTACATCGGCGCCGTCATCGGCTTCTTCCTCATCGGCGCCGCCTCCACCAAGGACTTCGCCGACATGGAAGGGGACCGCGCCGGCGGTTGTAGGACCCTGCCCATCCTCTACGGTCCGAGGAAAGCGGCCTGGATCATGGCCCCCTTCTTCGTCCTCCCCTGGCTCCTCCTGCCCCTGGGAGCCCGCCTGCGCGACCCGCAGAACCCCCAGCACGCCATCCTCACGGGCAATCCCACACTCCTGACGATCATGGGGGTCCTCTTCACGCTCTGGGGCCTCTACACCGTCTACCTCCTGGTGCGGGACCCCAAATCCCTCACCGAGACGGAGAACCATCCGTCCTGGAGGCACATGTATCTGATGATGATGGGTGCGCAGGTGGGGCTGGCGCTGGCGTACATGTTCTAGGCGCCGCCCGCCAGCCGTCGCGCCACGATCGCCATGTGGTGGGCGCTGTGGTAGAGGGTGAAGAAGAGCATCTCACGAACCGTCAGCTTGCCGAGGAGGGGATGGGGCATGCGGATGCGGTCGAGATCCTTTTCCGACCACCGCTGCGAGGCAGAAATCCAGTCGTTCACTGACCGCCCATAGTCGGCGACGATCTCCTGGCGCCAGGCTTCCAGATCCGGCGGCAGCGGCTTGTCGGATGGGGCATACCGCCCCGCCTGCCCTCCGGCCGCGAGCCTAGCGCGATAATCCTCACGGAGCTTCTCGAAGCTGCGGGAGGGCTCCTTTGCCGTCCCGAAGAGCAGGCGCGGCACCAGCTTCGGCAACCGGAGCGCCCGCGCCACCGGTAAGTTCGCCTTCGTGAGATGCCGCACGTGCCAGGCCGGCGACCAGGACGCGCCCTGGGGGGCGAAGAACGCCGGGGTCGGAATCGAACCGAGGAAGGGCACGATCTCCGCGTGGAGCGCCTTCGCAGCGGTCCGGATCTCGGCGCCGGTGCTCGGGTTCCCTGTCTCGAAGGTCGGCATGACGAGCATTGTACGCGTGAGCTCCTGGTCCGTCATCCGGTCAGCGCCGGATTTACGCCTTCTTCTGGTCCATTTCTTGCTCCATAGACAGTAGAGTCACCCGCTCAAAGTCGCCGTCCGCTCGGCGCGGTGGGGGGCTCGAAACAGCTACGGAGGATTGCACCATGCTGAAACCACGCGTAGCCTTCGGTTTCACGGTTCTCGTCCTCTCTCTCCTTCTCGCGACGCCGGCTTGGGCCGCTCAGAGCACGACGACCTGCCGGCTCGACTTTACGCTGCAGGAGTGGGCGGTAGGCGTCAAGGTCGGCCACGGATCGGGGACGGTCACCTGTGAGAACGGCCAGACGGCCCAGGTCAAGATCGAAGCCAGGGGCGTCGGAATCGCCGCCGGCAAGTCGGTGATTCGGGACGGCCAGGGGAAGTTCTCGGAGGTTGCGAACATCGATGAGGTGTTCGGAAGGTACGTCGCCGCCGGAGCGGCAGCGGGCGTCGGCAAGGCGGCCGCGGCTCAGGCCCTGACCAAGGGACCGGTGGGGCTGGCCTTGACCGGTAAGGGGAACGGCGTCGAGCTTGGAGTCACCCTCGAGGCCGTCACCATCAGCAAGGAAAAGTAACCCCGAGTCACCCGGCCGGCCCCTGCTTGGAAAGGTAGGGGCCGGCCTGCTTCCGAGCCTCACTCCCCGACCTGCAAAAGCTCGATACGGTTCCCGAAGGGTCCGCCACGTAGACCCGGTCGTATCCCGGCAGGGGCTCATCGCTGCTGACCGGATATCCAGCGCCGGCGCAACGCTCCACGATGGCGGCCAGACCGTCCACCAGGAGCGCGGGATGCGCTTTCCGGGCAGGACGGAAATCGTTCTCCACGCCGAGATGCACTTCGGCGGTGCCGGACCGGATCCAGGCGCCGCATCTCGCCGCTGCCTACCCATCCTGCTCTGAGGAGCCACCCGGAGGGGCGCGCTTTTTCATCTTAGGTGCACCTAAGATTCAGGAGGGCGAGCGCCTGAAACCCGGAAAGGAGAGGCATGGACCTGACAGCACCCACCGCGACCCCTATGGCTGAGAGCCACGGCTCCCAGAGATTCCTGGAGCGCCTCAACTCCTCCTGGCACGAGCGAGCCCTGAAGGTCTTCACCGTCATCGTGCTGGGCCATTGGGCGGAGCACCTGGCGCAGGCGTTTCAGATCTATGTCCTCAAGTGGCCGGTCCCGGAGTCGCGCGGCGTGCTGGGCCTCTGGTATCCCTGGCTCGTCAAGTCCGAGGTGCTGCATTACGGCTATGCCCTCGTCATGCTGATCGGCATCTGGATGCTGCGCCCCGGCTTCGTCGGCACGTCGCGGCGGTGGTGGACGGTGGCGCTCGTCATCCAGTTCTGGCATCACATCGAGCATGCGCTGCTGCAAGGGCAGGCCCTCACGGGACACAACCTCTTCCACTCGCCGGTGCCCACCAGCATCGCCCAGCTCTGGATCCCTCGCGTCGAGCTGCACCTGATCTACAACACGATCGTCTTCATCCCCATGGTGATCGCCATGTATTACCACCTGTTTCCGCCGGTGGGAGAAGCGGCCCACATGAAATGCACCTGCGCCTTCCAGCCGCGCCTCGCCGCGGCTTGAGCCCGCTGTCCTCGGCCACGCTGGATCGCTTCCTGCGCTGGCGCCACGCGCGGACGGCGATGCAGCTCCCGCTGTTCGCCGTGGCCGTGGCCATGGTGGCCCACGGCCTCCTGGGCCCTCAGCTCGCCTTCCGCAACCTCGCGACCCTGCTGACCTGGGTACACTACCGGGGCGCTCTCGTACTGGTGCTCCTTGCGGCCGGCAACCTGTTCTGCATGGCCTGCCCCTTCATGCTCCCCGTACTCTGGCCCGGCGCTTCTTCAAGCCCACCCGGCGCTGGCCCCGCTGGCTGCGCTCGAAGTGGCTGGCGGTGGGGCTTTTCGTCCTCATCCTTTTCGCCTACGAGCTGTTCGACCTCTGGAGCTCGCCGTGGTGGACGGCCTGGCTCATCGTCGCCTATTTCGCCGCCGCTCTCGCCGTGGACTCCGTGTTCAAGGACGCCTCGTTCTGCAAATGGGTCTGCCCCCTCGGCCAGTTCAATTTCGTGGCCTCCACCGTCTCGCCCCTGGAGGTGACCGTCCGCGACGCCGACGCCTGTGCCCGGTGCAAGACGCACGACTGCATCCGCGGCACGCGCGATCCCGCCGATCCTTCCGTCGTCCTCCAGCAGGGCTGTGAGCTGGGCCTCTTCCTGCCGAAGAAGACGGGCAACATGGACTGCACGTTCTGTCTCGACTGCGTCCACGCCTGCCCGCACGACAACGTCGTCCTGGCCACGCGCGTGCCGGCGAGCGAGCTGTGGGCCGACCCGCGCCGCTCCGGCCTCGGGCTCTTCTCGCGACGGAAGGACCTGGCGGCGCTGGCGCTCGTCTTCGCCTTCGGCGCATTGGGCAACGCCTTCGGTATGGTGAGCCCGATCTATGCCGTGGAGGAGTGGCTGGCCCGCTGGATGGGGACCACCCGCGAGGCGCCGGTCTTGGGCACGCTCTTCCTGCTCCTGCTGGTGGTGGAGCCCGTCCTGCTGCTGGGCCTGGCCTCCTGGCTCACGCGCCGGGGGGCCGGCACACGGGAACCGCTGGCGCCGCTCGCCACCCGCTTCGCCTATGCCTTCATCCCACTGGGCTTCGGCATCTGGCTGGCCCACTACACCTTCCATTTCGTCACCAGCCTGTGGACCTTCATACCGGTGACGCAGGACGCCATGGCCACGGCCGGCCTGCCCTGGCTCGGGACGCCGAAATGGAGTCTCACCGGTCTTTCACCCGGGCTGGTCCATCCCCTCGAGCTGGGTTTCCTCAGCCTGGGTCTCCTCGGCTCCCTGCTGGTGGCGTACCGGATCGCCGAGCGCGATTATCCGGTCCGCACGGTGCGGACGTTCGCGCCCTGGGCCGTCCTCTTCTTCCTTCTCACGGCCGCCGCCGTCTGGCTCCTCTACCAGCCCATGCAGATGCGGGGTACGATCCTGGGAGGCTGACATGACGGCACGCCGCCTGCTCCTCTGCCTCCTCGCCTTCGCGCTCTGCCCGCTCCCGGCCGCGGCGCACCAGGGACCGCCCTTCCCCATCCTGGTGGACCGGACCGTCGGCCCCTACATCGTCTCGGTCTGGACGGACCCGGACATCGGCACCGGCACCTTCTACGTGGTCCTCGACGCGCCGGAAGGCAAGCGCCTGCCCGCTCGCACCCGGGTGCGGATCGGCATCCGCCCCGTCTCCGGCCGGCTGCAGGAGGTCCTCTACGAGGCGGAGGCACAGCCCGTCCGCCAGGGTGCCCGCTACTACACTCCGGCGAAATTCGATCAGGGCGGGATGTGGCACGTCCGCTGTCTGATCAACGGCTCTGCGGGCGGCGGCGAGCTCGCCGCCGACGTCGAGGCCACGCCGGACGGCACCTTGGGACCGCTCGGCTCCCTGATCTACCTCGTACCCTTCCTCGGCGTGGGCGGCCTCTGGCTGAAGGCTGTTCTGGTTCGCAGGGGGGCGGCAAAGCAAAGGCTTGAAGGGACATAAAGGACAGCAGGGACAACAAGGACTTCCAGCTTCCTGAAGTCCCTGCTGTCCCTTGTGTCCTTGCTTGGGTCGTGGCACGGAGCTTGAAGCTCTCCCAGATAAGGATAGACTTATCCCCTGGAGATCCCCATGCCCGATGACCTGACGCCCGATCCACCGCTGACCGACGAGATCTCCGCCGCCGTGGCTGAGGACTTCGAGAGCTTCGACTCCGAACGGGCCGAGCTGGAGTCCGAGGAGGCCCTGGCCCGTGGCACGAATCTGCCCAGCACCGGCCTGCTGAGCTTCTACGACCGCCTGCGCGAGAAGATCTTCAAAGTCGTGGAGAAGCGCGGCGGCCGGCTCTCCGAGGGCGCGGTGCGGGCCCTGATGCTGGTGCCCGACGTGTTCATCCTCCTGGTGCGGCTGACGCTCGACCGCGAGGTGCCGGGCTCGACGCGGGCGCTGATCGGCGGCGCTCTCGCCTACTTCATCCTGCCGTTCGACCTGCTCCCCGAAGCCATCCTCGGCGGCGCCGGCTACCTGGATGACCTGGTGCTCGCCACGGCCGTGCTCTCCCAGGCCTTCGGCGGCGACCTCGAGCCCTACGCCCGCAAGCACTGGAGCGGCTCGGAGGACCTGCGCGTCGTCCTCAGCGACATCAGCGAGACCGCCCAGTCGCTCCTCGGTCAGAACCTCTACGACCGCCTCCGCCGTCTGCTGTCTCGCCGGGGGATCGAGGTGGACGGTTCGGACTCGGGCTCCACACCCTAGGAGCCTGAAGCCGTCCCCGCCTTCCTGCGGGATCGCAGCTCTTCGAACAGCTCCCGGACCGCGGGAAAGCCTCCATCCGGGAAGTTGTCCGGATTGTCCCAGAACTCGGCGAGGGCGCCGGTGCCCCAGCGCTCGTAGACCGTCACCTTGAGCATGAGCTGGAGCTTGTCGCATGCCTTCACCAACCGGGCCTCGGGAGTGATCCCCTCCTGGTACTCGTCGTAAAGCCGCCGCGCCCGCTCGGGAAGGGGAGCCAGGACGTCGGCCATGGCCGCGGCCTCCGCCACCTTCTTCGCTCCCGGGGGGAAGTAGTGGGACGAGGTGCGGGGCAGATCGCCGATGCGCAGCTCCGCGAGATCGTGGACGAGGGCGATCTCCACCGCCCGCGACACGTCGATTCCCTCGGTCTTCATCCCCAGGGTCCAGACGAGAAACAGCACGTGCATCGTATGCTCAGTCACGCTCTCCGGATTGGCGACGCCGCGTAGCACATAGCCGGCCCGAGGGATGCGGTCGAGCATCTGGATTTCGAGGAAGAGGTCGAGCAGGGTGCGGTTCGCTTTCATGGCGTGGAGAGGGTACGCTATTCGGTGAGGGCGCGTCGAGTGCCGTCTCAAGGAGTCGCGATGAAATCGTCTTTCCGCAACACGCTGCTGCTCAAGAGTCTTGCGGGTCTCGCGGTCCTGAGCCTGGGAGCCGCGTCGGCGGGTCCGATCCGGATTGGGAAAGGGGAGATCGAATTCCCTGCCACCGTCACCCGCAGCTCGTTCGAGCGCGAGCTCCTGGGCATGGGCATGCCCGGCTATCACCTTATCGTCTGGAAGGACGGCCGCGCGGCCATGGCCTCCCTCTTCCGCGCCGAGGTCTCGGACGTCCAGGTGCTGGACGCTATGGAAAGGCTGGGGACCAAGCCGGGGAACGCCCTGGGCATGGCCACCTGGGAAGACAGGAAGGACAAGGATTCCAAGGCGCCCGACAAGGTCATCGCCGGCCCGCCCGTCGAGATCCTGG
Organism: Thermoanaerobaculaceae bacterium; assembly: GCA_963712665.1. Lineage (GTDB taxonomy): Bacteria > Acidobacteriota > Thermoanaerobaculia > Multivoradales > UBA5704 > DATARR01. The sequence continues at coordinate 147,224 of CAVQIV010000009.1, forward strand.
TGCGGGTGCCGGGCAAACCTGCTCTCCTCACCCTCGGCCAGATCCTGGAAGATCCTGGCGGCCGCGGCTTCGACATGCGCTTCGGCGGTCACCGGGCGAACATCCCGAAGTGGAAATCCGGCTGCATCGTCTGCCTCTATTCTTGCCCGGGAAGCAAAGTCGGCAACGCCCGCTACACCGTCCGCGACTGGGAGAACGAGCGTACGAAGTTTCGGGTGAAGCCCGGGGTGCTGCCGGAGGATGGGACGCGAGTGGGGATCGTGTTTCGGCTACGGTGAGAGCCGCCCCCTGGGCGCATTACTCGCCGACTTCACCGGCTCGACAGGGATGAGGACCGACCCTGAAGCCAGCGTTCAAAGGAGGCTTGGCTTTCACTGGATTTCTTGCCGAGCAACAAGCCTTCCACGCCGATATCTTCATCTAAATCGGGCCAGTGAAGACCATAGCCCGCACCGCTGATCTGAAACTTGGCTCGCTCCGTGGGGGTGGCATAAGCCAAGCGAGGATACCAGCCGATGGGAACAGCTATCGTGCGACCATCTTCAAGGTCAACCGAGAGCATGTCATCCGTAACGGTCGCCTGGACAACCCTAGTGACCGCGAGAGTCGGGGTAACAGAAAGCGTCCCATTCATTTCTCAATATCTCCAGGTTGTCGTGACAGATCCGCTCGACGTCTCGTAGCTCTTTACGGTTAAAGCCATAGTTCTCGGCCAAAGATACGTTGGGGTCAAGCCAGAACTTAGCACTCATCTTCTCTCGGTCAATGTGGGTATGGCGCGGCTCACCGCAGTCATGGGAATAGAAGTAGAAGCGGTATGGTCCCAGGCGTAAAGTAGTCGGCATCTCCCCTACTTCCCCGGCACCCGCACCACCTGCCCGCTCGGCTGGCGTATCGCCAGCACCTGCCCCCGGCTCGCGTAGTCGGCGAGCGTCAATCCCAGCAGGATGGCCAGCCAGAAGAAGCCGGCGAGGGCGGTCAGGATGGTCATGCGGGTGCTGTAGCGCACGTGCATGAAGAAGAGGATCACCAGCATGGCCTTGGTGACGGCAATGGCCAGGGCCACCACGTCGTTGAAGGGTCCGAGGTCCGCTTTCGCCGCCACGACCGTGAGCCCGGTGAGGACGAGGAGCGCCCCGAAGACCAGGAAGTACACCTTGCGCGAAGTCACGTGCTCAGCCATGGCGATCCCTCAGCGGGCGTGGGCCCCGAGCAGGTAGAGCAGGGGGAAGAGGAAGATCCAGACGATGTCCACGAAGTGCCAGTAGAGGCCCGTCATCTCCAACGGGTTGTAGTACTCGGACTTGAACTTCCCCTTCCAGGCCATCACGGCCAGCACGGCGAGGATGACGATGCCGATGATCATGTGCGTGGCATGCAGCCCGGTCATGATGAAGTAGAGCGAGAAGAAGATCGAGGTGTGCCGCTTCAGGTCCGGATCCCTGGCGGCCAGGGCTTTGAGGTGCGGGCTCGGGTGCTCTTCCTCGAAGTTGAAGCTCGGTCCCGGCACGTGGTGCTCCACGAACTTCTCGCGATACTCGAAGGCTTTGATCACCAGGAAGGTCGTGCCCAGGGCCATCGTCAACACCAGGAAGAGCACGATCCCCTTGCGCCAACTCACCTGCGCGGCCCAGACGGCGAGCACCATGGTCAAGCTGCTGCCGATGAGGACCGCGGTGTTGATGCCGCCCATGGTCACGTTGAGCGTGTTGCTCGCCAGCAGGAAGGCCTCGGGATACATCCCCCGGTAGACCGTGTAGGCCAGGAACAGGCCGCCGAAGAACATGATCTCGGTGACCAGGAAGAGCCACATCCCCAGCGTCGAGGACTCCTTCTGCTGGTCGAGCGAGTCGAACTGGTGGGCCAGGTCGGGATGGTGACCGTGGCCGTGCGGCTCCACCAACGGTTCGCTAGCCAAGGGTTACCTCCTGCGACATGCGGTTGTGCACTTCCTCGCGGTTGTACTCGTAGGGGCCGTGGGTCACCACCGGCGTGGTGTAGAAGTTCTCGGTGGGGGGCGGCGAAGTCGTGTCCCATTCGAGCCCCACGGCGCCCCAAGGATTGTCGCCGCTGTCCTTGCCATAGCGCATGGACCAGATGAAGTAGAAGAGCGGCAGGATGTAGCCCACGCCCAGGATCGAGGCGCCCGCGGTCGACAGCACGTTGAGCACCTGGAACTCCGGCGGATAGCTCCAGTAGCGGCGCGGCATGCCGAGGTAGCCGAGGATGAACTGCGGGAAGAACGTCAGGTTGAAGCCCACGAACACCAGCAGGGCCGAGAGCTTGGAGAGGAACGCCGGGTAGAGCTTGCCCGAGATCTTCGGCCACCAGTAGTGGAGGCCCCCCAGGTACGCCATGATCGTGCCGCCCACCATGATGTAGTGGAAGTGGGCGACGATGAAGTAGGTGTCGTGCACGTGGACGTCGATGCCCAGCGTCGCCACCATGACGCCCGTCAAGCCCCCCAGGGTGAAGAGGCCGATGAAGCCCAGGGCGTAGAGCATGGGCGTCTGGTAGGAGATCGAGCCCTGATAGAGAGTGGCCGTCCAGTTGAACACCTTCACCGCCGAGGGGATGGCCACCAGCATCGAGAGCACGGAGAAGATGGTCGCCGCGTAGATCGATTCGCCGGCCACGAACATGTGATGGCCCCAGACGAGGAAGCCTAGGACGGCGATGGCGATCGATGCAAAGGCCACGAATTTGTAGCCGAAGACCTTCTTGCGTGCGAAGGCCGCGATGAGCTCGCTTTCGATCCCCATGGCCGGCAGGATCATGATGTAGACCGCCGGGTGGGAGTAGAACCAGAACAGGTGCTGGAAGAGGACCGGATCGCCGCCCAGCGCCGGATCGAAGAGCCCCAGGTGCAGCACCCGCTCCGCCGCCACCATGAGGATGGTGATGGCGACCACCGGCGTGCCCAGCACGATGATGAGGCTGGTGGCGTAGTGCGACCAGATGAACAGCGGCAGCCGGAACCAGGTCAGGCCCGGGGCCCGCATGCGGTGGATGGTGACGATGAAGTTGAGGCCGGTGAAGATCGACGAGAAGCCGGTGATGAAGATGCCCAGGGCCGTCGAGATGACGTAGGTGTTCGAGTAGTGGGTGGAGAAGGGGGTGTAGAAGGTCCAGCCCGTGTCCACGCCGCCGTGGACGATGGCCCACAGGGTGAAGATGCCGCCCAGGTTGTAGATGTACCAGCTCGCCAGGTTGAGCTTGGGGAAGGCCAGGTCCTTGGCCCCGATCATCAGCGGCACCAGGAAGTTGCCCAGGACCGCCGGGATCGCCGGGATGAGGAAGAAGAAGACCATCACGACACCGTGCATGGTGAACAGCCGGTTGTAGGTGTCGGGCTGGAACAGGTCCCCCTCGGGGGTCAGCAGCTCCAGGCGGACGAGCAGGGCGAACAGGCTCCCCAGGGCGAAGAAGACCGTCACCGAGATGAGGTAGAGGATGGCGATCCGCTTGTGGTCCCGGGTGAGGAGCCACGAGCGGACGCCATAGGCGGCATTCAGGTAGTTCGGCGGCTTGAAACCGGTCTCCGCGGTGGTGGTGACGGGGGGATGTCGCGGCTGCTGTCGTATTCATGGCGTCTTTCTGTCGGCCGGCGCAGTGTCTGCGGATGCGGGTGCTGCTGTGGCTGCGGGTGCGACTGCGGTGGGGCCGAGCGAGCGAACGTAGGCGAGGAGCTGGCTGAGTTGCTCCTCGGTGACCTGGCCCTGGAAGGTGGGCATCACCGGATCCCAGCCGGCCGTGACCTTGGCCGTGGGATTCAAGATCGACTCCCGGATGTAATTGTCGTCGGCGACGACCGTACGGCCGTCGGCGAGCTTCACCGGATTGCCGTAGACCCCTTCGAGGGCCGGCCCGCGGGCGAGCCGGCCGGAGGCGCCCGCCCGGTGGCAGGTGACGCAGGCCAGCGACTGGAAGAGGTCGCCGCCCGAAGCCACCATCGACTTGCCCGCGGCGCCGCCCGCGAGCCAGCTCTCGTAGTCTCTGGGCTCCATGACGATGACGCTGCCGATCATCTTCGAGTGCTCGACGCCGCAGTACTCGGCGCAGAAGAGGTGGTAGACCCCGGGCTTCGTGGGGTGGAACCAGAGCGAGGTGTAGCGCCCCGGGAGCACGTCCTGCTTCACCCGGAAGGCCGGGATGTAGAAGCTGTGGATGACGTCCTCGGAGGTCATCTTCATCACCACCGGCTGGCCCACGGGCACATGCAGGGTGTTGATCTCCCGCTGCCCCTCGGGGTGCTGCACCTTCCACATCCACTGCCGGCCGATGGCCGTGTACTCCACGGCGTCGGCGGGCGGCCGGTAGATGTTGAAGAATACCCGCGTGCCCCAGACGAACATCGCGAGGGCGATCACCAGGGGGATGACCGACCAGCCGATCTCCAGCCACAGGGCGGCGCTCTCTTCCGCTCCCACCTCTTCGGGATGGCGCCGGCGGTAGCGGGCCATGAAGTAGAGGATGAGGCCCGCGATCAGGACGGTGAAGAACAGGCTGATCACCGACCAGACGACGAACAGCAGGTCGACGTCCCCGGAGAGAGAGGAAGCCGATTCGGGAAACAGGGGGAACGGTGAGCTCATGTCAGGCGGCTCCCAAAGGACCGGGCTCGGCGGTCTCCCGCCGCCGCAGGAAGACGATCAGGAGGGCGAGGGCCAGCACCGTGGCCACGGCCGAGATGCGCAGGATGTTCAAGGTGGCGGCGCTGTAGCGGCCCACCGTGGGATCGTAGTGGAAGCAGTAGAGGAGGACCTGGTCCACGACGTTTCCGAGCTTGCCGTGGCCTGACTCCACCAGACCGAGCCGGATGTCGCGGGCCGGGAACTCGACCCCCAGGAGGTAGCGCGACACCCGCCCCTCGGGGGTGAGGATCACCATGCCGGCGGCGTGGGCGAACTGGTTGCGCGCGGGATCGTAGACGTAGCGGAAGCCCACGGTCTGGGCGAGCCGGGCGATGCCGTCCCGGGAGCCGGTGAGGAAGTGCCAGCCCCCCTCGGTGCCCGGCCGTGCGTAGCGCTTCAGGATCTCCCGCTTCTTCTTCGCGGCCTGGGCCGGTGTCTCCGCGGGATCGATGCTCGCCACGATCACGTCGAAATCGCGGCCGGGATCGAGGGAGAGCGGTTTCAAGCCCGTCTCCACCCCTTGCAGCACCAGGTCGCAGAGCATGGGGCAGTGGTAGTAGGCGAGCACCAGCACGGCCGGCCGCTGGCCCAGGAGATCCCCCAGCTTCACCTCGCGACCCGACTCATCCCGCCAGACAGAGTCCACGGGGACCCGCTCGCCGATCCGCTGGTCGTAACCCACGGCCTTGAGCGGTCCCGGCATCTCCGTGCTGGGCACCACGGACGAAGCGGCCTGCGCCACGCCAGCAGCCAGGAGCAGAGCGGAGAAGATCCAGCCCTTCAAGGAGTCCCTCCCTGTCGTCCCTGCTGCCCTTGTTGTCCCTTGGGGCTTTCCGTTACCGGCGCCCCCGTCTTGCCGCCCACCACCTCGGGGGCCACGCCGCGAGCAGCGATGACGTCGATGGCATCCTTCACGGGCAGCCGCACCAGCCCCTGCTGCTGGTCGATCCAGGCCGGCTGGTTGAGCGCCTTGTCCTCCCCTCCCGCATCCGCTTCATGTCCCCCACCACATCTTTCTGCAGCAGGGGACCGGGCGGCGTCTGCTGCGGGTTGGCGGATTCGATGGGCGACAGGCGCACGTCCCGCTTCTCGTCATGGTGCTCGAAGCCCTTGAGCATCCACCACACGATCAGGTGCGCCACCACGGCCACGATGACGAGGACGATGCCGCTCCAGATCACGCCGCGGACGTTGATCTCGCGGTCGAACTGCTCCGTCTCCGGAGCATGGGCGGGCCCATGCGAGGATCGATCACTCATGGTGAGCTATCGCCTCCGGCAGGTAGGGATCGTTGATCGGCAAGAGCGGCCGCTTCTTGAGCTCGCGCAGGAAGGTGTAGAACCACACGCCACCCACGGCCACCGGCGCCGCCAGGTAGAGCCAGTAGAACCCGGGATTGTGATCGTTGTGGAAGGCCGGCTCCACCTGCCAGACCAGCTCCACCCAGCGCATGACGAGCATCAGGGAGGCGACGACGACGAGCCGCCGGGCGTTGCGCTTCAAGTCGCGCGACAGCAGCAGCAGGAAGGGCAGCATGAAATGGAACAGGGCGATGACGAGGAAGACGCCGCCCCAGAAGCCCCGCATGCGGGGGACGTAGAACGCGATCTCCTCCGGCAGGTTGCCCGCCCAGATGATGAGGAACTGGGAGAAGGAGAAGTAGGCCCACAGCATGACGAAGGCGAAGAACAGCTTGCCCCAGTCGTGGAAATGGCGCGGCTGCAGCACCTTGGCCATGGGCTCGCGCCGCGACAGCCAGAGCGCAAAAGTGATGAGGAAGGCGAGGGCCGCCAAGCCCTGGCTCCCCATCAGGTAGACGCCGTAGATGGTGGAGAACCATTTCGGCTGGAGCGACATTAGCCAGTCGACGGCGGCGAAGGTCACCGCCAGGCAGTAGGCGGCGAGGCCGGGTGCGGCGAGCACCTGCATGCGCCGGGTGATCCCCGAGGGGTCCGCCTCGCCGTCCTGGCGCCGCGACATTCCGCTGATGACGTAGGCGATGCCTCCCCAGATCAGGAAATAGATCACCAGCCGGATGACGAAGCCCCAGACGTTGAGGTATGGCGCCTTGGCCTGCAGCAGGGGATCCGCCTGCACTGCCTCCGGCCGCGCCCAGACGTAGAGGTCCTGCAGACCGAAGAGCAGGGGGATGGCCAGCACCAGCAGCAGGGGCAGGGTGCGCGAGGCCGCCTCCAGCACGCGGCGGATGACGAGGCCCCAGGCCCCCCGCGACAGGTGATGCAGCAGCGAGATGGCGAGGCAGCCGAGCGATACGCCGACCCAGAAGACCCAGCCCACCAGCCAGGCGCGAAAGAAGTACGGGCGCGACAGCAGCAGGCCGACGACGCAGGCGACGGCGCCCAGGCCCCCGGCGATGAGGGCGAGCCGTTGCAGCCGATCGATACCGTCGGGGCCGGCAGGAGCGGCGTAGGCCGCGGCCTCGGATCTCATGGAGTCTCGGTTCATGGCGTAGGACTCGGAGTCGCAGGTTTGTCGAGCTCGGCCTGGATGGCCGCCCGCCGCTCGGGAGACAGATCCGCGAGCTTCGCCGTCTGCCGGTATTGCAGCACGCGGATGTAGGCGGCGATGGCCCAGCGATCCGCCACCGGGATCTGCGGCGCGTAGCTCGGCATGACCCCGAAGCCCTCGGAGATGACGTTGTAGAAGTAGCCTACCGGCGCGTTCCTCAGCCGCTCGACGTGATACGAGGTGGGCTGCTTGTAGCCGCGCTGCACGATCATGCCGTGGCCCGTGCCCTGCCGGTCGTGGCAGGGAGAGCAGAAGATGTTGAACCGTTCCTCACCGCGCAGCAGCACTTCCCGGGTGAGGGGGAACGGCAACTGGGCCACCGGCTTGTTGGCGGCGTCGAGCCCGGTGTAGGCCGGGCCCTCGCGCAGATCGCCCCGCGCCACGGTGTGGGCCGGGATCGGCCGCGCCCCCTGGCCGTCGGGGAAGAAGTCGGAGGCCCCGAGCGTCTTTACCTTGTGCTGGTCGTGCATGTTCTGCCGGCAGCCGGCCGCCAGCAGCAGCAGCGCCGAAGCCACGATGCGTAGGGTGCGCTGTGCGCACCAGGGTTCGCGGGGCCGGTCGAAGGTCTCAGGGCTCAACTTCGAACACCTCGCTCGCTTTGAGGTCGGTCAGGAAGCGCTCGGTCTCCCGGCGGTCGTACTTCGGATCGCGCGCCTCGATCACCAGGAAGTAGCGGTCGCGCGACGCCAAAGCGAAGCGCGGCACGTTGAACACCGGGTGATAGGGATGGGGCAGTCCGTTCAAGGCGAACATGCCGAGCACGGCGAAGAGCGCCGCCGCCAGGATCGTGCATTCGAACGTCGGCACGATGAACGCCGGCCAGCTCAGGGCGGGCCGGCCGCCGACGTTCATGGGATATTCGATCGTCGACGCCCAGAACTGCAGCCCGAAGCCGCCGATGGCGCCGAGGATGCCGCCGATGAGCACGATGAGCGGCAGCTTGGTGCGGTGGTGGCCCAGGGCCTCGGACAGCTCCTCGATGGGATAGGGCGTGTAGGCGTCCACCCGCTTGTAGCCCGCGTCGTGGATGCGGTGCGCCGCCGCGATCAGGTCGTCCGCCGAGTTGAACTCGGCCATCAGACCGTGGACCTGCGGCTGATGAGGATGGGCTGCGCTCATCGCGGGACCTCCGTGTACTCGCCGCCCCGGGTGCCGGGCACGATGGTCCGCATCTCGAAGATGGAGATCATCGGCAGGAACCGGATGAAGAGGAAGAGCAGGGAGAAGAACAGGCCGATGGTGCCGGCGTAGATCGCCCAGTCCCACACCGTGCCGCGATACATGCCCCACGACGACGGCAGGAAGTCGCGGTGCAGGCTGGTGACCACGATCACGAAGCGCTCCAGCCACATGCCGACGTTGACGAACATGGCGACGATGAACAGCCCGAGCGCCGAGGTGCGCACCTTGCGGATCCACAGCGCCTGCGGCGCCAGAAGGTTGCAGATCATCAGCCCGAACCAGTAGTACTTGTAAGGTCCGGTGATGCGGTTGATGAAAGTGAACTGCTCGACGTGGCTGCCGCTATACCAGGCGAAGAAGAACTCCATGGCGTAGCCGTAGACCACGATGAGGCCGGTGGCGAGCATCACCTTGCCCATGTTCTGCAGGTGGCGGGTGGTGATGAAGTCCTGGAGCTTGAAGGCGGCGCGCAGCGGGATGGTGAGCGTCAGCACCATGGCGAAGCCGGCGTAGATGGCGCCGGCCACGAAGTAGGGCGGGAAGATCGTGGCGTGCCAGCCGGGGATGATGCCGATGGCGAAGTCGAAGGAGACCACGGTGTGCACCGAGACGACGAGCGGTGTGGCGAGGCCGGCGAGCAGCAGGTAGGCCGTCTCGTAGTTGTGCCAGTGCGCCGCCGACCCGCGCCAGCCCATGGCGCCGAAGCCGTAGATGATCTGGGCGATGCGCTTCTTCGAGCGGTCGCGCAGGGTGGCGAGGTCGGGGATCAGCCCCACGTACCAGAACAGAGCCGACACCGTGGCATAGGTGGAGACCGCGAACACATCCCAGATGAGGGGGCTCCGGAACTGCGGCCACAGCCCCATGGTGTTGGGGTAGGGCATCAGCCAGTAGGCGAGCCACGGCCGGCCGAGGTGGAGGATGGGGTACATGCCGGCGCAGGCCACGGCGAAGAGCGTCATGGCCTCGGCGAAACGGTTGATCGACGTCCGCCACTCCTGGCGCAGCAGCAGCAGGATGGCGGAGATCAGCGTGCCGGCGTGGCCGATGCCGATCCACCAGACGAAGTTGATGATGGCGAAGCCCCAGCCCACCGGCTCGTTGACGCCCCAGATGCCCACGCCCTTGGCAAAGAGCCAGGTCACCCCGACGAGGAACATCATCATCACCAGGAATGAGATGGCGAAGCCCACGTACCACCACCGCGGCGTGCGCTGGAGCACCACCTCGCTGATCTTGTCGGTGACCGTGGCCGTGGTGTGGCCCGGCGCCACGATCGGCGGCCGGTAGGGCTTCTCCCGCGCCTCGATCACTCCGCCGTCTTCAAGTGTCGCCATGCACGGCTCCTCCTTCGACCTCTGCCAGCGCCGGATTGGCGTTGCGCAGCTTCGCCAGGTAGGTGGTGCGCGGCCGGGTGTTCAGCTCTTCGAGCAACCCATAGTTGAGGGGCTCGGCCTTGAGCTTGGTCACCTCCCAGGCCGCGTCGTTGACGTCGCCGAAGACGATGGCCTGGGTGGGGCAGGCCTGCTGGCAGGCCGTCTTCAGCCAGTTGGGAGGGATGGGCCGCCCCTCGACCTTGGACTCGATCTTCGCCTCCTCGATGCGCTGCACGCAGTAGGTGCACTTCTCCATCACGCCGCGCATGCGCACCGTCACGTCGGGGTTTTCCAGCAAAGCCGAGCACCGGCGTCGTGCGGTCGCTGTAGCGCAGGAAGTTGAACCGCCGCACCTTGTAGGGGCAGTTGTTGGAGCAGTAGCGGGTGCCGACGCAACGGTTGTACACCATGTCGTTCAGCCCCTCGTCGCTGTGCACCGTGGCCGCCACCGGGCAGACCACCTCGCACGGCGCGTTCTCGCACTGCATGCAGGGCACCGGCTGGTGATGAACGGTCGGCGCGTCGATGTCGCCGCTGAAGTAGCGATCGATCCGGATCCAGTGCATGTGGCGGTGCTTGAGCACCTGCTCCTTGCCCACCACCGGGATGTTGTTCTCCGCCTGGCAGGCCACCGCGCACGCGCTGCAGCCGGTGCAGGTGTTGAGGTCGATCGACATGCCCCAGGCGTGCCCCTTGTATTCCACCTTGGAATAGAGGGTCTCTTGCGGGATCTCCCGCTTTTTCAGGATGAATTCGGGGTCCTGCCGGAACTGCTCGAGCGTGCCATGGCGGATCAACTCGCGGCGTTCGGCCTCCTCGCTCGCCTGCTCCATCTCCTCCCAGCCCGGATCGAGCAGGTGGTGGTTCTGGGTGCTGGCGAGAGGATAGCGCTGCCCCAGTCCCCGCAGGGTGACTCCGGGGATGGTCCACAGCGCGGTGGTGGTGCGCAGGAGGTAGGCGTTGAAGCCCGCGCCCGTGGCCTTGCCCGCGTTCTGCCGGCCGTAGCCGAGGTGGAGCACGGCGGTATCGTCGGCCACGCCGGGCTGGATCCACACCGCGGCCTGGATCTTCCGGCCGTTGGCCGTCACCTCGGCCATCTCCTCGGTGTCGAGCTTCAGCCGCTGGGCAGTCTTCGGCGAGAGCATGAGGGCGTTGTCCCAGGTGAGCTTGGAGATGGGCTTGGGGCACTCCTGGAGCCAGGCGTTGGGGGCCAGAGCCCCATCGCGGACGGTGGGATCGGGCCGCAAGAGCAGGGTGATCTGTCCCGGCGTCCCAGGATTGATCTGTCCCGCCACCTGCTGGCCAGCGCCCCCAGAGAACGCGGCGGCCACCGTGGGCGCCTGCGTATTGGGGAGGAGGCCGGCGTTGAGCACCCGCTGCCAGGCCGCATCGAAATTGGCCGCTGTGCCGACGTCGAGGCGGGTGGACCAGAATTCGTGCACCAGGTCGTAGCTCGTGGCGTCCGGCTTGTCGGAGAGGCCGGCCAGCACCTCGATCGCCGTGCGGCCGCTGTAGAGCGGCTCGATCAGCGGTTGCAGGATGGTCACCGTGCCGTCGAAGGCGCGGGCGTCCCCCCAGCTCTCGAGCTCGTGGGCGGCGTTCAAGTGCCACTGGCAGTAGCCGGAGGTCTCGTCTTCATAGAGGCCGTGATGGATGGCGAAGCGGACCTTTTTGAGACCCGCGGCGAACGGCAGGTCGGCCGGCGCCGTATAGATGGGGTTGACGCCGTCGAGCATCAGCAGCACGTCCACCCGGCCGGCGTTCATGTCCGCCACCAGCCCGGCGAGCGACTGCACGGAATCCTGGGGATCGACCTCCACCGGCTCGGTGTAGAGCACCGTCTTGCCGGCGTTGCCCAGGGCCTGGTTGATGGCATGGACGAGCACCTGGACGGCGATCGAAGCGTGCTCGTCGGCGATCACCAGGGAGGCTCCCGGGTTGGCCTTGAGATCGTCGGTCACCGCTCGCAGCCAGGCCTGGACCTTGGGATCGGCGGGTGCCCCGGAAGTCATGTCGGCAGGGGCGGCACCGAGGCCTTGCGCCAGGGCGAGGACGAAACCCTCGAGTTGAGGCGGCGAGAGCTGGAGCCGGTGATCGGCCACCGAGCCCGTGCAGGTGGGGAAGCTCTCGACGGCATAGAGCCGGTTCATCTCCGGATGATCTTTGCGCACCCGCCGGCCGTCGGTGAAGTCGCGGGCGTAGCGCACCGAGCCCGGGCCCTCGGCGAGCACGTCGCAGCCGAGCGTCACCACCACTTTCGCCTGGGTGAAGTCGTAACGCAGCCCAAGCGGCCGGCCGAAGGTCTGCATCGCGGCGTTGTGAGCGGCGTTGGAGACGGCGGGCTCCCAGCGGTGCCAGCGGACGCGTGGATATTTCTGCAGCAAGGCCTGGATCTGCCCCGCGAGCGTGGGCGAGGTGACGGTGCCGGTCAAGAGGCGCAGCCCCTCGCCCCCCAGCGGTTGCAGGGCGCGCAGGGCCGCGCTCGCCTCGCTCACGAAGCTCCCCCAGGTAGCGGCGCGGCCGGTGTGGAGGATGGTCTGCGAGCGTTCGGGATCGTAGAGGCTGAGCACCGAGGCCTGGGCGAAGACGTCCGTGGCCCCCAGGCTCGCCGGGTGGTCCGGATTGCCCTCGATCTTCGTGGGCCGTCCCTGGTGGCTCTCGGCGAGCACGCCCAAGGCATAGCCGCCCACCGTATGGGCGGTGGCGAAGAACAGGGGCTTGCCGGGCACGATCTGCTCCGGCTGCTTGACGTAGGGGACGATGACCTCGGTCGGCTGCCGGGTGCAGGCGGTCAGCCCGGCTAAAGCCAGCGAGGCGCTCGCGAGTTGGAGGAAGGCGCGCCGCGAGACGCCGTCGGTATCTTTCGCATCGTCTCCCCACTCGGAGGCATGGCGCGGGAACTCGCGGTGCAGCAGGTCCTGGAACTCCGAGGTCACGGCGAGCTCGTCCAGGCTGCGCCAGAATTCCGGTCCCCGCTTCGTGCGCAGCCGCTCCCGCACCGCGTCCAGGTCGAGCCGGCCTTGGGATGTGTTGTCCATCAGGTTCGCTCTCCATTCCCTAGCGATGGCTAGCGATGGCATGTCGAGCAGCTCGTCAGAGATTTGACGTTGTAATCCTTCAACAGCCGCGCCTGCATCGCCCGCGCCTGCTGCGGGTCCGCCGGCGGCTCCCAGTCGAGATTGAACACCTCCTCGCGCGGCCGGATGTTCTTGCCCGGATCGCGGTGGCAATCCAGGCACCACTCCATCTGCAGCGAGGCGTGTTGGAAGGTGAGCTGCATCTGGTTCACCTTCCCGTGGCAGGTGACGCAGCCCATCCCCTTGGCGATGTGCACCGAATGGTTGAAGTAGACGAAGTCCGGCAGGTCGTTGAGCCGCGTCCACCGCACCGGCACGTTGTCCCGGTAGCTGGCGCGGATGGGCTCCAGGAGGTCGGCGTTGGTCCAGATCTGCCGGTGGCAGTTCATGCACGTCTCGGTCGGCGGAATGCCGGCGAAGGCGGACCGCTCCACTCCGGTGTGGCAGTAGCGGCAGTCGATCCCCAGCCCGGCCACGTGATGCTGGTGGCTGAACGGCACCGGCTGCTTCTTCACCACGCCCTGACCCGTGGCGTACGACGAGCGCAGCAGGGTCGAGTAGACCCAAGCAAAGAACGCCAGGAAGAAGATCGAGCCGAAGATGCTGACCTTGGCGATCGTGTTCGTGCTGCGGTGGAAGATCTGCATGAGCCGCCCTCCCTAGACTCCCAGGCCGCGAAGATATCCGAGCGCCGCTTGAGGTTCAAGGGACTTTGTGAAAGTCGTCACAAGCGCGGCACTCTACTCCAGGCCCGAGGCGAAGTGCAAGATGGGTGCCCCTGCTTCAGCCTTCGTGAAGATGAACGCCGCCGCTCTCGCGCACGTAGAAAGGACATGAGCCCACTGCGCCGCTCCCTCCTGTTCGCCTCTCCCCTCCTACTGCTGCTGATTTTCGCCTTTCTGCCGGTGGGCTGCCCCTGCGGTTGCGGGATCCCCCTCAAAGCCCGGGAGGCCGTGCTCCGCACCCACCTGAAGACCTTGCGCGACGTCCTCGGCCAGTATCGTGGGGACAAGGGTCACCCCCCCGAATCCCTTCAGGCCCTGGTCGACGAAGGCTACCTGCGCCAGCTCCCCGTCGATCCCTTCACGAAACGGCGGGATACCTGGGTTCCCGCCTATGGGCCGACCTCCAAAGGCGTCGTCGGTGTGCGTTCCGGCTCCAGCCGGCGGGGCTTGGATGGCAGATCTTACAGGGATTGGTGACGCCCCGGTGCCGCGTTTCGTCAGACCCGCTGGCTAAGGATTGTCCATGGAACGGGCGTTTGCGGAGGTTGGCCCGCTTATTGCTGTCGACCTCTGCGTAAGGGTAGGCGGTTTCCTCCGAATCGCGACGAACTCCGAGTGTAGCCGCTACCAACCAAAGGAGATAAACCCCATGCGACCAGTTTTGCGTCACGCTATGCTCCTGATCCTCCTCGTCGCGTTCCTGGCTCCCGGGCTCGTTCAGGCCCGCCCCATTCACGACTCTTCGGCGCGGCTCGCGGCGGCGAGTGAGGTGACCCACGAGACAGGATTATTCAATCTGGTGTGGAATTTGCTTACAAAACTGTGGGCTGGTTCGCCAGCTCTGGCGAAAGACGAAGTTATTCCGCCGCCGGCGTCGTCAAATTTGACCACGCCGCCGCCTCCGGACGACAACGGCGGCCGTCTGGACCCGGCCGGTTAACAGACTCGGTGAGATAGGCGCAACAGGATTGACTCCAAGCCCCGAGAGGAAGGGATTCATGGTCGATTCTCTAAATGCTCTGGCGAGATCCCGAGCCGAAGCCTATAAGCTCTGGAGCGAGCTTGAGCCTTATCGTTTTGAAGACCAGTACTATCTGGTGAGGACCCACCAGCGCTTTCAAGTCTGGGGGTTCTGCGAGTTCCTCTGCCAGGAGAGCCTGCGACTGACGGCGATCGACGCCGCGCAGGCCGTGGAGAGGGCGGAGCTGGCGGTCCTCATCTCGGACCTTCTCAAGGACGACGAGCCGGTCACCGACCGCCGGCTCTACCAGCTCCGCGGCTATGCCTGGTCGCACGACGGCAATGCCCGCCGTGTGCTCGGCGACCTGCGCAGCGCCGACGAGTCGTTCTCCATCGCCGACGCCTGGTGGGAGGCGGGAGAGGCGGAGCTCGGCGACTGCCTCGGCTACGAGCCGCTGTTCCTCGAGCTCAAGGCCTCGCTGCGCATCTCCCAGCGCCGCTTCGCGGAAGCCTTCGAGCTGCTCGACCGCATGTATGAGATCCATGCGCGGGGCGATCGCCCCGAGCACCGGGACGAGCACCTCGCGGGCCGCGCCCTGGTGAAGAAGGCCCTCGCCCTGTCGGAGATGAACGAGCCCGAGCCGTCGATCGAGCTGCTCGAGCAGGCCGAGCCCATGCTGGACCTCGAGCGCGATCCCCGCCTCGTCCTCTGCCTGCGGCACAACCTCCTGTGGGACCTGACGACCGTCGAGCGTTACGCCGATGCCGAGTCGCGCCTCCCCGGCGTCGCGACCCTCTGCCGGGAGCTGGGCAACCCCCTCGACCTCATCCGTCTGCGCTGGGCCGAGGGGCGGATCGCCGCCGGTCTCGGCCACACCGAGGAGGCCATCGAGATCCTCCGCGGGCTGCGCCAGGAGTTCGTCGAGCGTGAGATGGCCTTCGACGCCGCCCTGGTCTCCCTCGAGCTGACGGAGCTCTACGCCCGCCAGGGCCGCAACGCCGAGGTCAAAGAGCTGTCGCTCGAGATGGGGAGCATCTTCCAGGCCCAGGACGTCCCCCGCGAAGCCCTGGCGGCCCTCCTCTTCTTCCAGAAGGCCGCCCAGCGGGAGCGGGCCACGGCCGAGCTCGCCCGCGAGATCGCGAGCTTCCTCCAGCAGCTCCGGGTCAACCCCGGGCTGCGCTTCGAGCGGTAGCCAGGGATTGAAATCCCGGGCGGCGTTTTGAAAAACCTCTAGCATCCTGCCCAAACACCCTGTACAATCCTGCCCAACTAAAGGGTAGGGGAAGTGAATCGCAGGGAGTTTTTACGCGCGAGCTTGCTCGCCGGGACCGGGGTCCTCGCCGGCCCGATGATCAACCGGGGACGCTACAACCTCTTCGCCGGCACGCGGAGCGAGCATTCCGCTCGTGCCGTCGAACTGGTCGGGCGGTCGATGGTCATCGACATGCTCGGCCTGCTGACCCTGGACTGGCCGAAGCTCCACTCCTGGCAGCGGGATCCGGGCGCCTTCGGCGGCTCCGACCTCCAGAAGCTCAAGGGCTCCGGCGTGCGGGTGTTCCACCCCGCGGTGGACCCCAACGATCCCCGCGCCTATGACGCGGCCCTCGACTGGCTGGCTGGCTGGGAGCGCCTCCTGGCCCTGCGGCCCGACGCCTTCCTCCGTATCGGCAGCTCCCAGGACTTGGAGCAGGTGCGCACGGGGAGCAAGCTGGGCATCCTCGTGGGCTTCCAGAGCTCCGACCACTTCCGCACGGTCGACGACGTGGCAAGCTTCTACACCCTCGGCCAGCGGGTCTCCCAGCTCACCTACAACACTCGCAACCGTATCGGCTGCGGCTGCTTCGAAGCGCAGGACACGGGGCTCACGGACTTCGGCGCGCAGATCGTCAAGGCCATGAACCAGGCCGGCATGGTGGTGGACGTCTCCCACTGCTCCGAGCGCACCAGCCTGGACGCCATCGCCGCCTCCGCGAAGCCGGTGCTCGTCACCCACTCCAACTGCCGCGCCCTGGTGGCCAACCCGCGCTGCAAGTCCGACACCGTGCTGCGGGCCCTGGCGAGCCGCGGCGGCGTCATGGGGATCACCACCGTGGCCGTCTTCGTCAGCCCCCGCCGGCGGGCCACGGTCTCCGACCTCCTCGACCACTTCGACCACGTAGCCCGCACCGTGGGAGTGGAGCACGTGGGCATCGGCAGCGACGTGGACGTGGACGCCGCCGATCCCGCGACCGGCCGTCCCCTGGCCCGCTACGCCGTCCAGGGCTTAGAGCCCGCCCGCCGCGTCTTCGACCTCGCCGAAGGCCTGGTGCGCCGCGGCTACAGCGACCACGCCATCGAGCTGGTCCTCGGCGGCAATTTTCAGAGAGTTCTGGGGGAGATCTGGGGAAAGGCGGCCCCTTCGGGGCAGGCCCTCACTCCCCCAACCCCCTCTCTCCCAGCCTCCCCCCCTTCCGCCGGGAGAGAGGGGGCTTGAAGACAGGCTTGTTCCTGCTTTTTCCCAGACTAACCTCTCCCTCTTCTCCCGGCGGAAGGGGGGGAGGCTGGGAGAAGAGGGCCGGGGTGATGAGGGCTTCGGCGTCGCGGCGACCGCGACCTCACCCCGCCACCTTCCCAAACGCCCCCATAAACGCCTCCATCTGCGGCCGGGTGCCGATCGTCACCCGCAGGAATTCCGGGTAGGCCGGGAAGCGCCGGCCCACTTCGACCCCTCTCCCCTTGAGAGCCTCGATCACCGGCCCCACCTCCCGCTTGAGGTCGATCATCATGAAATTGGTCTCCGAGGGGAGGAGGCGGTAGCCCTTGCCCTCCAGGGTGGAGCGCAGCCAGTCGCGGGTCTCGCGGTTGAGCCGCCGGCTGCGTTCGAGGTGAGCGGCGTCCTGGAGGCTCGCCTGCGCCGCCACCACCACGAGGATGTTGAGGCTGTCCCACGCCTGCTGGTCCCGCAGCCGGGCGAGCGTCTCCGGTTGGGCCACGGCGTAGCCCAGACGCAGGCCGGCCATGCCGTGGATCTTCGAGAAGGTGCGGGCCACGATCAGGTTCGGATGATCGCGGACGAGCGGCACGACCGTCTCGTAGTCGGGGCTGTCCGCATAGTGGAAGTAGGCCTCGTCCACCAGCACGGTGCTGCCCGCGGCCTGGGCGATGAGCTCGCGGACCTGCGCCTTCGGGGTTAGCGTGGCGGTCGGGTTGTTCGGATTGCAGACATAGATCAGTCCGCCTCCTCCCACAGCCTTGAGCATCCCCGGCACGTCATGCCGGTAATCGGCGGTGAGGGGAACCTTGACGATCGGAGCGCCGCCCTTGCTGGCATAGCGCGCCAGGGCCTCGAACGTGGGATCGGCCGTCACCGCCGGCTTGCCAGGACCGGTGAAGGCCGCGGCCGCGATCTTGAGGATCTCGCTCGAGCCATCCCCCATCAGGAGGTGATCGGCGCCCACCCCATGGTGCTTCGCGAGATCGGCAATCAGGGCGTCCACGTGCTCGTCGGGATAGCGCCACGCGAGGCCGAACGCCTCCCGCATGGCGTCGAACGCGGCAGGGGAAGGGCCGTAGGGGTTCTCGTTCGAGCTCAGCCGGACGATTGCGTCGGTGGCATGATCGGCGGCATGGGCCGCGGGCTTCACCGGTTTCGCTGTGCTGGCCAGGGCCGTCAGGTCCGGCCGCAGCACCGCAGCTGCCGCGCCGGCGCCGAGCATCTGAACGAAACCGCGTCGAGAGAGGGACTTCGCCGTCGTCTGCATGGCGTGCCTCCTTGGGAGGATGGAACTGAGGGACTTATTATAGAGACCCCGGCGCTCATTTCATCTGAATCGTCCCATCCGCCCCCCGCTCCATCACCGGCGCATACAAACCGAGCGCCTTGCGCCACCACCACTGCCCCGTTTTCCTCTTCTCCTCCGGCGTGGTGAACCCATACTGCCAGAGCACGGCCCGCACCTGGGACGGCGGCTTGCCCTTGAAGGGATCGCTCCGGAACAGGGCCAGCACGTCCTTGCTCCCCTCCAGGAGCTTGATCTCCGCCGTCTCCACCCATGGATTCTGGGAGAGCGGCCCAGCGACGCGAACCACAGGTTCCAGTCGAAGCGCGGCTGGTAGGGAGCGAAGACGCCTGGCGGCTCGGCCGGGTCCTGGGGCTTGTAGCGGAAGGGATAGGCGATCCAGCTCTCGCCGTCGTTGCTCCCCTGGAATTCGATCTCGTCGCGCTCCCGGGTCATCACCGCGAAGAGACCATATTGATTGGCGATGCGCAGCGGCGCCAGGGCCTGGGCCGGCGCCGCCAGGACCGTGCCCCGCACCGGCAGCCACGGCACGAGCGTGGCGTAGAAAATCCAGGTCAGCGCCACGGCCTCCCCCGCCATCCGCCACCGCGGCACGGGCCGGACCGGGCTCTCCGGCACCTTCCAGCGAATCCGGGCGAAGACGCCGTCGTCCAGGAGGAGGAAGCCGAGGGCGAAGACCAGGTAATTGAGAAAGGCGTAGTTCGCCGTGGCGATGATCCCCACCTGGAGCGTCGTGCAGATGGCGAAGCATGTGAGCCGGAGCGGACGCGGCAGCCAGGCGAGCCACACCAGGCCGAGCTCGATGACGAGCGTCGCCAGGGCCGTACCCATGTGGAAAGCGTGGGGGAGCCGCTGCTGGGCGTACCAACTGATCCAGGAAGGGAGCGGCCCATTCTCATAATAATGATCCATGGCCGTCAGGTCCCGCCACTGGGGATCGCCGCTCGCCAGCTTCACCACGCCGGATTCGAAATAGATCCGGAACCACTCCCACCGCAGCATGAACAGGCTGGCCCGCGACGGCGGCTGATCCGCGCCCAATCCGGGCCGCAATCCCCGCGGCGCGAAGAAAAGCGAGAGGAACGCCGCCTCCAGCAGCATGCCGTCCGATTGATAAGACGAAAAATCCTGCGCTGCGCCAATGAACGAAAGGAAGAGGATGAGACAGATCGCGATCGTCCCCCGCGGCCAGACGTTCAAGATCAGCAGGACCGAAGCGATCAGTCCGCCCCACACCAAAGCCATGAGCGCGCCATTGCCGGAGCCCATCCACAGGACGGTCGGCGCATACCAGAACCGCGACAATCCTGGAAACGCATGCCGGACCATCTCCAGATACGCCGCCGCGGGCAGCAGGCCGTTGAGCCCGATCAACCCTTTGATCTGAAACGCGAGCGAATAGAAAGCCGAGAAGAAGATCACCCCCAGGGCCCGCAGGAAGATCCAGCGCGGCCAGAGAGAGCCGCGGGTGCCGGTTGGGCCGGGGCCGAAGAGGAAGTTGAGACTGTTCATCACCGGGCGGAGATCGGCCGCGCAAACACCTCCTGCCTCTTCACCCGCCTGAACCCCAACCGCTCATAGAATGCATGCGCCCGATCGCGAATGACATTGCTCCGCACCCGCAGCTCCCTATATCCCTGTGCGGCTGCCCAGGCCTCCATGGCCGCCACCAGGGCCGCCCCCGTCCCCTGGCTGCGCCGATTCTGATCCACGACGAGCGCGCCGATCTCCGCGAAGGGATCGGCGTCCACCCGATGGGCAGCGAAGACGTGGCCATAGCCGATCACCGTGCCATCCTCATCCTCCGCCACCAGCACCGTGGAATCCGGCCTGGAGAGCACGCCCCCCAATCGCACCTCGGTCTCCTCGGGAAAGCTGGGATAGCCGAGCTGCGTCGCCAGGTCGGCGATCACCGGGGCGTCGGAGGGAAGGGCAGAGCGGATCTTCACAGCTCCTCGCTCCCCTCGCCCCACTTCTCCATGTCCCGCCGCTCCTTCTTGGTGGGACGGCCGGCGCCCTTCTCGCGCCGCGCCGGCGGTCGGAGCATCAGCCGCTTCAGGGGATCGGCCTCGGGGCGGGGCGGGCTCAGATCCTCGTAGAGCGTGCGCGCCTCCTCCTTGGACACTGACTTGTCGCGCAGCTCCTTGACCACCAGCACGCGGATCCACTCCCCCTGCACGACCTCGATGCGATCGCCCAGCACCAGGTTGCGATGGGGCTTGACCGGCTGGCCGTTGACGCGCACCCGGTTTAAGTCCACGGCATGGGTGGCCTGGCTCCGGGTCTTGAACACGCAGGCCACGTGCAGCCACTTGTCGAGGCGGACGGACATGCCGCGAGTCTACCGCGATCGGAGCGACCTCGATTACTCTTGATCCACCATGAGGGTGCCGCCCGAAGAGTTCGAAGCCCTGGTCGAGCAGGCCCTGGACGGACTGCCCGAGGAATTCGCTGAGCTGCTGGAGAACGTCGCCGTGATGGTGGAGGAAGAGCCCGATCCGGAAGACCTCGAAGCCTTGGGTATGGAGCCGGACGAGGAGCTCTTCGGCCTCTACCAGGGCGTCCCCCTGGCCGAGCGGGACTCCTTCTATCAGGCCGCCATGCCCGACCGGGTGATCATCTACCGCGGCCCCATCCTCCGCTCCTGCGACAACCGCCGCCAGGTGATCCGCGAAGTGCGGGATACGGTGGTCCACGAGCTGGGCCACCACTTCGGCCTGGATGAAGACGACATGCCCTATTAGAATAGAATTCCCCGAATGCGACGCTCCCGGGCCCGCCTGGGCCTCCTCTTTCTGGGCCTCGCCCTCATGGTCGTGGCTTCGGCTCTCCTCTACATGTGGGGGATGGCAGCGCTGGAGGGCAAGACCCGCGGCTTCTGGGAAAGTCTGGAGTGGGCTGCCGAAACCTTGAGCACCACGGGCTATGGCGCCGACACTCACTGGCGCCATCCTCTCATGGTCCTGCTGGTGGTGGCGGTCCAGTTCGTGGGCGTGTTCCTCGTCTTCCTCGTCTTCCCCCTCTATCTCATCCCCTTCCTCGAAGAGCGCTTCGAGACCCGGCTGCCGCAGCGGGCCCAGGCGAGTCTCGCGGGCCACGCCGTGGTCTTTCGCTACGGGCCGGCGGTCGAGACCCTGCTCGACGAGCTCGCCGGGGCCGGAGTGCCTTCGCTCGTGCTGGAGTCCGACGAGGGGCAGGCACGCCGGCTGCTTCGATCGCGGCCACCGGGTGGTCCTCGGCCGGCTGGCCGACGACGGCCTGGAGGCCGTGAACCTCCTGCGCGCCCGGGCCCTCATCGCCAACGGCTCGGACGACGAGAACGCGGCCGTGGTCCTGGCCGCCCGCCAGCTCGGCTTCCGCGAGCCCATCCTGGCTCTCGTCGAAGAGCCCCTCCACCGCCGGCCCATGATGCTCGCCGGCGCCACGGCCGTGTTCACGCCGCGCCACATCCTGGGAGCCGCCCTGGCCGCCCGCGCCTCGACGCGGATCAATCCGCGGGTGAGTGGCATCCAGCAGCTCGGGCGCAACCTGGAAGTGGCGGAGATCCGGGTGAATCCCCACAGCCCGCTGGCCGGCCACACCCTGGACGAGACCGCCATCGGCACGCGCACGGGCGCCACCGTCATCGGCCAATGGATCGGCGGCGAGCTGGAGGTCCCCACCGGCTCCGGCCTGCGTCTGGAGGCGGACGGCATCCTCGTGGTCGTGGGGAGCCACGCCAGCATCGACCGGCTGCGCGACCTGGCCGGCGGCGCCGTGACCCTGCGGCGGGAAGGCCCCTTCGTGGTGTGCGGCGGCGGCGAGGTGGGGCGCAAGGTGGCCGAGCTGCTGCGCGTGGTGAACGAAGAGGTGCGGCTGATCGATCGCCGGCCCGGCCCCGAGGTGGATCAGGTGGGGGACGTGCTCGACGCGCGTGTGCTGGAGGCGGCCGGCGTCAAAGAGGCCCAGGCCGTGATCCTGGCGCTGGACACCGACGCCGCCACCCTCTTCGCCACCGTGATCCTCAAGGACCTGGCGCCCGAGGTGCCGGTCATCGCCCGGGTGAACCAGGCGGAGGACGTGGAGCGGATCCACCGTGCCGGCGCCGACTTCGCCCTGTCGATCAGCCAGGTCTCCGGCCAGATGCTGGCCCAGAAGCTCCTGGGCCAGGAGGCGGTCGCCGTCGATCCGCACCTCAAAGTGCTGAAATCCACTCCCACCACCCTCGCCGGCCGCCACCCTGCCGATCTGGGAGTCCGCGAGCGCACCGGCTGCTCCATCGTCGCCGTCGAGCGGGGAGAGGACGTGCTGGTGGAATTCGGACCGGAATTCCGCTTCCAGCCCGAAGACGCCGTCTACGTCTGCGGCAGCGCCCAGGCCGTGCGGCGGTTCCAGGAGGTCTTCGGGCGAGGGTAGAGGGATGAGCAGGCCGTCACCGCATGAGATGTCTCTGGCCGCCAGCCATCTCCGGCTTTGACTCCTTTTTTCCCGTATGCGAAGATCTCCGGCATGCCCTCGCTGGCCCATGAGATCCTCGTGGATCTGTTCAAGAGCCGTCCCTCGCTCGCCGCCGAGATCCTGGTCGAGGTGCTCGGCCTCTCGCTTCCGGCCTACACCGAAGCTCGCATCGCCTCGGCCGACCTGACCGAGATCCAGCCCGCCGAGTACCGCGCCGACGTCGTCGTCCTCCTTCTCGATGGCAGCACCCCCGTGCGGGTGGTCATCGTCGAGGTCCAACTGGCGATCGATCCCAAGAAGCGCCTCAGTTGGCCCGCCTACGTGACCGTCGCGCGTGCAGTCCACGGTTGCCCGGCGGCTCTCCTCGTGGTCGCACCCGATCCGGTCGTCGCTGGATGGTGCGCGGAGGCGATCGAGACCGGCGTCCCCGGCTTCGTCCTGCGCCCGCCGGTGCTGCGCCGCACAGGCGTTCCGGTGGTGACGGACCTTGAGGAAGCGGCCCGCCGGCCCGAGCTCGGAGTGCTTTCCGCGTTGGCGCACGGCGAGACCGAGCAGGGAGCGACGATCGCCGCCGCGGTGCTGCCCGCGATCCAGAGGCTCGACGACGACCGGGTCAGGCTCTACTACGATCTCGTATACAATTCCTTGAATGAAGCGGCTCGCCGCGCCTTGGAGGCAATGATGAAGGGTTACGAATACCAGAGCGATTTCGCGAAGAAATACGTCGCCGAGGGCCGTGCCGAGGGCCGTGCCGAGGGTCTCACCGAGGGCCTCACCGAGGGTCTCACCAAGGGTCTCACCGAGGGGCTGACCAAGGGGCGCACCGAGGAGGCAGCGCGCGCCGTGTTGACCGTCCTGCGGGTTCGCGGCCTTGCAGTGCCCGAGGCCGCCCGCGAGCGCATTCTGTCCGAGAAGGACCCGGAACGGCTGGAGCGCTGGCTGGAGAAGGCCGCCGTCGCCGCTTCAGTCGCCGCGGTCCTCGACGAGCCGAACTGAGGCGATCCTGACGCTCTCCCGGCGGCGCGCCAATGACCTGAATCCCTCGCGTACTCCTGTCATGGAGAGCGTCATGCATGACCTGATCGCGAAGTTCGAGTGGCCGGCTGCGGACGAGAGGGTCCTTGTCTTTCCTGTGGACGCTGATCCTGAAGACTGGGTGACTCGGAACGTCCAAGGCGCACTGGACGAAACAAGAACGCCGTAGCGGGAACGATGGCGTGTTGGATGGAATAAGAACGGTTCGCCCTGAAACGAGCTGATCCGTCCGGAACAAGAACGGTGCGTCGCGTACGACAACGCCGCGTCACGTTCGACAGCGTGGTGGAATGTCCTGCGTCGGCCTGGCAAGTACAAGGTGCCGTGAAAACCACGATGTCGTGCTGGCGAGAACAAGACGCGCCGTCCTTGTACCCGTCAGTCTGTCGTGAACGACGACACCTCGGCACAAACGAGATGGCGCGTCGTGTTCAACGGCGTGGTGGAGAGTCTTGCGCTGCTCTGGCAAGAACAGTGCTGGCATGGCAGGAACGACGACGCGCTGGCAGAGATACGCCGCTTCACCTTCGAACGAGCCACGCTGCCTTGAACAACGACGCCGTGGCGTAAACAACGATCCGGAGAAGAGTGGAAATCAGACTGGATTGTTTTGCGACGGGGCGTCGTATACAGCGCTGGGCTACCGTATTTCATTTTCGCTGGCGAGATCGCTGACGGGACGAAAAAGGGGAGCGCGCCGGCTGGCGCGCTCCCCGAGGGTGTCTACTTCGTGGGGTTGGGATCCGCCGCGGTATGGGCGGCCGCGGGAGTGGGAGGGGTGGAGGAAGGGGTGGTGGGAGTCGTGGGAGTGGGAGGCGGAGCTCCCGGCTTGGTCTTCAGGGTCCGGCCGCGGAACGGCTGGACGCCGAACTCTGCGAGCTTCTCCGAACGGTTGCCGTAGTTCTGCTTGAGCAGCCGGCGGATTCCCGTGGCGACCCGCTGGCCCTCAACGACCAGCGACTTGAGCCGCTTCGAGGTCTCCTGCTTGTCCGCGATGAGCGCGGACTGCTGTCGGGCGGTCTGCTGCGCATCGCCCAGGATCAGGTCGAGCCGCTCGTGCGGCCCGGCGAGATAGGGCAACTCCGCGGCGTTTGCGGCCAGAGCCGCGGAGAACCGCGTCAGCTCTCCCAGCACTCCTGAATACGTCGTCTCAATAGCCATGCTACGTCTCCTTTCCGGCCCACGTCGGGGCCTTCGAGCACCGGCGCCTTCATGGCGACGGTGAATCCGATTCCAGTCTGGGTGCTACCCAACTCTTATCCGCTGCAACTGGGAGTATGATGCATGAATCCAGTCGCTATGTCAATAGGCAACTTGCCTATCCGGCAAAGATCGGGTAAGATGCGGATAACAAAGGAGGTAACGGCCCGTGCCCATGACCAAGGAGAAGAAGCTGCGCCTGGAGGCGATCGGAGACTTCATCGCGGAGAAGCGGTCGATCTCCACCCAGCAGGAGCTGGTGGACCTGCTGGCGACGGTCGGGATCAAGGCGACCCAGTCGAGCATCAGCCGCGATCTGCAGGAGCTGGGAGTCAAGCGGGTGAGGGGGCGTTATGTGCTGAAACCCTGGCGGCAGGTCGGGGCCGGGGATTTCGAGGGCATCCTCGGCTTCGTGCAGGGATTGAAAAAGACCGGACCCCACTTGTCCGTAATGCTGACCAGCCCCAACGCCGCCAGGATGGTGGCCGAGGCCATCACCGCCGCGGACTGGCCCGAGGTGGCAGGTATTCTCGCCGGAGACGACACGATCTTCATCGCCACGGCCACGGAGGAGGACCAGGTCGAGCTCTTCGACCGCCTGCGGAAATACCTGAAGCGCAGCGGCCCCGCCGGAATGTGAGATCTCCTCTCGTTACGAGATAGGATTGGGGATGATGGGGGAGGAGTCGTCGATGGTCGCAATAAAGCAGGGGAGAACGGCCGATCCGCTCGCGGGCGGCGGGGAGATGGGGGCGCTCATGCGCTCCATCGACTGGTCGCAAGACGGCCGTCGGGCGCGGTTTCCACCTGGCCCCAGAGCCTGCGCACAGCGCTCAGCATCCTGCTGGAGACCGGCTTCCCCATGTACATCGCCTGGGGGCCGGAGTTCATCCAGTTTTACAACGACGGCTACCGGCCCATCCTCGGCTCCACCAAGCATCCGGCTGCCATGGGGCTCAGCACCCGCGGTCACGTTCGCCGAGATCTGGCACATCATCGGGCCCATGTTCCAGGGCGTGATGGTGGGCACGCGCCACCACGGTGGTCGATTTCCTGCTGCCGCTCGACCGCCACGGCTTCGTCGAGGAGTGCTATTTCATTTTCTCCTACAGCCCCATCCGCGAGGAGGGCGGCGAGGTGGGCGGCGTGCTCGTCACCGTCACGGAGACCACCGAGCGCGTGCTCGGGGCCCGGCGTCTCAAGACTTTGCAGGAGCTCTCGGCCCGCACGCCAGAAGGCCGCCACCGCCGAGGCGGCCTGCGACGCCGCGGCGCGCGTGATCGCGGAGAATCCAGCCGATCTGCCGTTCGGGCTCCTGTATCTGCTCGATGCCGATGGGAAGCGGGCGACGCTCGCCGGCGTCGCGGGAATCGAGCCGGGCACGGTCGCCAGTCCGGTGCAGATCGATCTGACGTCGGAGAATCGTCCCCTGGCCGCTCGGCATCGTGATCGCAACCGGTATGCCGCGAGATCCTCGACGGAGCCCTGCCGGACGCGGAGTCTCTGCCGGCGCAACGGGTGGCGGTCCTCCCCATCGCCCAGCCGGGCGAGGGCCGGCCCACCGGCGTGCTGGTCGCCGCCATCAGTCCGCGGCTCATCTTGGATGACAAATATCGCAGCTTCCTCGCGCTCGTCGCCGGCCAGATCGCCACCGCCATCTCCAACGCCCGCGCCCTCGCGGAGGCCAAGGCGCGGGCCGAGGCGCTGGCGGAGATCGACCGCGCCAAGACGGCGTTCTTCAGCAACGTCAGCCACGAGTTCCGCACGCCGCTCACCCTGATGCTGGGGCCGACGCGAGGATGCGCTCGAGCCGCGCGGACACGCTGCCGGCGGCCGACCGCCGAGCGCTGGGAGGTCGTGCACCGGAACGCGCTGCGACTGCTCAAGCTGGTCAACACCCTCCTCGACTTCTCCCGCATCGAAGCCGGGCGCATCCAGGCCGCCTACGAGCCCACGGATCTCGCCGCTCTGACCGGCGACCTTGCGAGCGTCTTCCGTTCCGCGATCGAGCACGCGGGCCTGCATCTTCGTGATCGACGTCGAGGCGCTCGGCGAGCCGGTCTTCGTCGATCGCGACATGTGGGAGAAGATCGTTCTCAATCTCCTTTCGAACGCCTTGAAATTCACCTTCGAAGGCGAGATCGAAGTCGCCCTCCATCAACGCGGCGAGCAGGCAGTGCTCACCGTGCGCGATACCGGCATCGGCGTCTCCGAGGAACAGATCCCCTTGCTGTTCGATCGTTTCCACCGTGTGCCCGGCGCCCGCTCGCGCACGCACGAAGGCACCGGCATCGGGCTCGCGCTGGTGCAGGAGCTGGTGAAGCTGCACGGCGGCACTATAACCGTGGAGAGTGTCGTGGGACAGGGCACGACCTTCACGATCACGATTCCTTTCGGCTCCGCGCACCTGCCTCACGAACGTCTCGCCACGCCGCGCAGCTTGAGCTCGACGGCCGTGGGCGCGGCGCCCTTCGTGGAGGAAGCGCTGCGCTGGTTCCTGGGGGACGAAACCGCTGCGCCTCCTGTCGTACAGGAGAAAGAAGGGACAGCGCGCGTCCTGCTCGCCGACGACAACGCCGACATGCGCGAGTACGTCACCCGCCTCCTGAGCGAGCGTTTCGCCGTGGAAGCGGTCAGGGATGGGATCGCCGCGCTGGAGCGGGCCCGCGCCGCCCCGCCCGATCTCATCCTTTCCGACATCATGATGCCAGGTCTCGACGGCTATCAGTTGCTCCAGGCTCTGCGTGCCGGCGAGCGCACGCGCAACATCCCCGTCATCTTCCTGTCGGCGCGGGCGGGCGAGGAGGCGCGCCTCGAAGGCCTCTCCGCGGGCGCCGACGACTATCTCGTCAAACCCTTTTCGGCGCGCGAGCTGTTCGCCCGCGTAGGCACGCTCATGGACCTCTCGCGCCAGCGCCGTGAAGTCGAGGCCGCGCACGAGCGGAACCGGCAACTGCTCATCCGCGAGCGCGAGGCGCGCGCTGAAGCCGAGGTCGCCAACCGATCGAAAGACGAATTCCTGGCCATGCTCGGTCACGAGCTGCGCAATCCGCTGGCTCCCATCGTCACAGCGCTCCAGCTCATGCGGCTGCGGGGCGACGAGATCGCTCACCAAAGAGCGCATGCTGATCGAGCGCCAGGTCCATCATCTCATTCGCCTCGTCGACGACCTGCTCGACGTGTCGCGCATCACCCGTGGCAAGATCGAGCTGCATCGCGAGCGGATCGAAATCTCCGAGATCATCGCCAAAGCGATCGAAATGGCGAGCCCCCTCATCGAGCAGCGGCTGCACAACCTTGACGTCGACGTGCCGCGCCACGGCCTCGCCGTCGAAGCCGACGCCATCCGCCTGGCGCAGGTGGTCTCCAATCTCCTCAACAACGCCGCCAAATACACCGAGCCGCACGGCACCATCACGGTCATCGCCACGACGGAAGGCGCTCAGGTGATCCTGCGGATTCGCGACACCGGGATCGGATTGAGCGCCGAGATCCAGCCGCGCGTCTTCGATCTTTTCGTGCAGGAGCACCAGGCCCTCGATCGCGCGCAGGGAGGGCTCGGCCTGGGGCTCGCCATCGTCCGCGTCCTCGTCGAGCTGCACGGCGGCACGGTCGAAGCGCACAGCGAAGGGCCGGGTAAGGGAAGCGAGTTCATCGTCCGGCTACCAGCCGCCGGCGCCACGGATCAACCTGCAAAAGTGGATGCCTCCCGCGCGAGAACGGGAAGCCCCCGTGCGGCCCGACGCCCTCCGGGTGCTCATCGTGGATGACAATACGGATGCCGCCGATCTCCTGGCCACGAGCGTCCGTTTGAAGGGACACGCCGTGGAAGTGGCGCACGACGGTCCAGAAGCTTTGAAGATTGCAGAGCAATTCCATCCGGACGTGGCGCTGCTCGACATCGGCCTGCCGGTGATGGATGGCTACGAGCTCGCCGGCCATCTCCGGGCCCTACCCGGCCTCGCGTCCGTCCGGCTCATCGCCGTCACCGGCTACAGCCAGGAAGCGGATCGCCGGCAGGCCGAAGCCGTGGGTTTCGATCACTACCTGGTGAAGCCCATCCAGATCGCGCAGCTCCACGGGTTGCTGACTGAGAACCTTTAGACCCTCATCACCCCGGCCCTCTTCTCCCGCCTCCTCCCACCCCCCTCACCGGGAGAAGAGGGAGAGGTTAGTCTTGAAAAAATAGGAGAACTTCGTTTCCCTGCTCTTGTAGGGTTTCCTGCTCCCCTCTCTCCCGGTGAGGGGGGTGGGAGGAGGCGGGAGAGAGGGGTTGGGGGAGTGAGGGCTCCGGTGCAGGCTCTCCTTTATAAAGCTGCTCCACGAGCGCTGCCCGGCGGGCGAGCACGGCGCGCTGGTTGACGTAGCCCTTGTCCGTGATCTCGCCAGCCTGAATCGAAGGGGGCTCGGCCAGCAGGAGGACGCGGGCGATGCGCCGGCTGCTCGTGCGGTTGGCGGCATTGTAAGCTTCGAGGCACGCCTGCAATCGGCTGTGCACCTCGGGCCGGCGGATCAGCTCGACGAGAGGCACGTCCTCGCCCGCATTACAAAGCGCACGGCAACCGGCTGGATTGGGGAAGACGAGCAGGCCGACCTCGTGCCGGTCGTGGCCTGTCACCACCACGTCCTGAATGATGGGAGCGCCGGCCGCGAGGATCGCTAGGCGCAGCTCGCCCACGTGCACCCAGGTGCCGGACATCAACTTGAAATTCTCCGCGAGACGGCCGTCGAAAAGAATGCCTTGCGAAGGATCGTCCGGGTCCGCGAGCTTACCCGCGTCGCCCGTCTTCAGGAATCCCTCTTCGTCGAACGCCGCGGAATGGAGCTCGGGCCGTTGCCAATATCCGGGCGTCACGTTGGGACCGCGGACCCGCAGCTCCAGCTTGCCGTCCACCGGTGCCAGCTTGATCTCCGTTCCCGGCCCCGGCAGACCGATGACGCCGGCCCGTTCGATGAGGAAATGGACCTGCGTGGCGCTCGGCGCCGTCTCCGTCGAGCCCCAGGCCGAGAGCATGACCACGCGCCGGCCCGTCGCGGTGATCGAAAGATCTTCCAGTTTTTCCCACAGGGGCTGCGGTAGGGCCGCGGCGGCGTAGAAAATCGCGTCCAGATCGCGGAAGAACATCTCACGCAGGACAGCATCCCGTTCGAGGTAGGGGATCAGCATCTCGAAGCCGCGCGGCACGTTGAAATAGAAAGTGGACGGCACCTCGCGCAGATTGCGCACCGTGCCATCGATCAGCCCGGGCGCCGGCTTGCCGCCGTCGATGTACAGCGTGCCGCCGTTGCGCAGCGCCAGATTGAAATTGTGATTGCCGCCGAACGTATGGCTCCAGGGCAGCCAGTCCACGATCACCGGCGGCCGCTCTGCGAGAAAAGGCCACACCTGCGCCAGCACCTGCTGGTTCGAGCAGAGCAGACCGGACTTTTACGGGGGTTGACAGGCATTCCGGAAAGCCCGGCGGAGCAAGGGATTGCGCTCATGGCACTAGTCTAGTGTATCCTAGACATTGACGCAAGTTCCTTACACCCGCCTTACACAAAACCGAGAGGACGCCCACCATGGAAGCCAAAGCCAAGGAAGCCGAGCCGAAGAAAACGAGGCGCGTCAAGCTGACACAACGCCTCATAGAGGGGACGGCGCCGGACCCGGCCCGGACCCTCTACCTGTGGGACTCAGAGGCCCCCCGGCTTGCCTTTATGGTGACACCGGCCGGCTATCGCGGTTTCGTCTGGCAATACACCAGGAACGGGCGAGACCGGCGGATGAGGCTCGGGGAGTATGGGCGGAGCTTACGCTACACGAGGCCCGGACACGGGCGAAGCGGCTCCGCTTGGAAGTCGAGAACGGCGGCGACCCCGCAGAGGAAAAGGCGGAGTCCCGCAAGGCCCCCACGGTCCGGAACCTCGCGGAACGGTTCATGGAAGAGCAGGCGAGCGATCGAAAACCGGCAACGGTCCGAAATTATGGCGTTGCGCTCCGTAACCACATTCTCCCGGCGCTCGCCGCGAAAGAATTGACGGCTGTCTCATGGGCCGACGTTGCGGCGATCTATCGAGGGCTGAAGGGAACGCCTTTCATGGCAAATCGGACGCTGGCGACGATCTCGGCGCTATGGTCCTTTGCCCAGCGTGTAGGCTGGATTCCTCACGAATCGATCAACCCCGGGGCCGGGCACGTCAAGTATGCGGAGCGACGGCGGGGAGCGGCGCCAAGCCCCGCGGATCTGGCGCGGATCGGCGCGGCGCTTCGGTCTGAGAAGGGCTCGATTCCAGGCGTCGCGTTTACGTTCTGCATGCTGACGGGAACCCGCATAGGAGAAACCCTCTCGATGAAGTGGCGGGACCTGGACGGCCGGCTGTGGCGCTTGCCAGACTCCAAAACCGGGCCGCGCGTGGTCTACGTGGGCGAGACTGCGGGGCGGATCTTGGCAGGGCTCCCGCGGCTCGGGGAACACGTCTTTCCGAGCGCATTCCTTCCCGGCACGCCTCTCCAGAACATGGTCCCGTTTTGGCGGAAGCTGAAAGCGGCGGCCGACCTCCCGGACGGGCTCAGGCTTTACGACTGCACACGGCACAGCTTCATCTCGACAGCGGCGGAACTCGGGCTCGACGCGCAGCGCATCAAGATGCTCGCGGGGCATTCCACGGACGGCGATATCACGGCGAGATACACCCACCTTTCGCCGGCACGGCTCCTCGCGGACGCGGACACCGTCTCGGCGGCGCTGTGGGCGGCGCTCGGGGCCGAACCGCTCCCGGAAGTGTCCAACCTGCGGGCCTTCCCGTCGTCGCCGGCAGCGACGGCGCCAGCGGCCCGGAAGGTGAAGGCGCGGGCAAAGTGAAGCGTGGCAGGAGCCCGGACGGATTGCCGCGTGCGGTGTACACCATTGCCGGGATTGACTTCGTTTGCGGACAAGGGCTACAATTTGACGTAGTGAGCAACGAGACCAACGAAGCGACGGGCGACGGGGCATCGCCGGGACGGGAGACGGCTCCGGGGCCGCAAAAGGAGAGGGGGAAAGGTAGTACCGGGAGCGGGCTCCGGAGATCGGGGCTCAGGCGGGCGCTGGTGAGTTTAAGGCGACAGGAGAATAGGCCGATGGAAGCGCAAGACGGTCCGGGGGCGGCGTGGGCCGGGGCCGAAGTCCGTATTACTCCGAAGAGCAAAAAAAGGGCCGGCTGCTCACGTCCGGCTCCGTCGCGCACGTCGCGCACACCGGATTACACGGAAGAGCAAATAAAAGGCCGGCGAACCAACGCCAGCACGGCGGCGCCGACCTCCGCCGCGCCGATCCGCGCCAGCTCTGCGGGACAAGCAATCCCCTTTTCTGCACCAGTACGCGCGGGGGAGCCCCCCATGACAAACTGGGCGCTGGATCGGTCTCCCGCCAGTCAACCCGGAGCGCGGCCAGGCCGGGAAGCCCTGGGTCACCGGACGCTGAAGGGCTGTACGCCCTGCCATGACGGGCCGGGATTTGTCGGACGCCCTGGCCGGTGCGCGAGCTACTGACTTTCGAATAAAGCCAGCAATTCCGCACTGATCTGTTCCATGCCTTTGTTTAGCCGTTCACCAGTAACATGGAGGAGTTTATATCTGGGATCTTGCTGGGGGCCGCCCCCGTCTGACACGAGCGCCCTGAGTGATTTGCGCATTCTGCGCTTTTTTTGTCTGACCGTCTCGCCTAGAAACTTCGTCCATTCCCATGCCAGTAAGTCGGCCGCTTCGAGCGCGGAGGCTTCTCCTTTGGGAATAAAGGAATCAGCATAGTGACCGCTCGCCCTCTTATAGTCGGGCCTCATGGATAGAAATTTCATGAGGTCTCTGGCTTCCGCCTCAAACTTATGGCCAGATTCGAAAAAGTAAGCTATTCTCCCATCACCAATTCCGCTTTCTCGCGCCAGTTTACCAAAAGCAATTGTAACCCAATAACAAAGAATGGTGTAGGCCTCCCTGAAGCCGCGACACCATGCCGGAGCACAAGCGCGAAACTCGTTGATGTCACAAGACCAAGCTACGCCAAAGGTGATATGTCGATCAATGACGCCAACCGCCTCGCGAATGAGGCGATTGGATTCTTCATTATCAACAAGATATTTAAATGCCTTCCTCCGGCCGATTACGTCTTTCGTATGAAAGACGCGTCCGCCCGTTAAGTCGCTCCATTCTCGGTTGAATCGCTTGAGCTGCTCCGAGGTGAAAGCGTAGCCGGCAACGCAGAATGAACCGTCCGGGCGCTCGCTCTCGTCGAGATAGGCTTCCAGCAAGGTCACCAATCCTTTTCCGCCCGGGAGAAGTACCTCTGCCAGTCTGTCGAGAATCGAACCGGGCGCGCTCTGACTTAGTCTGCGCTCCGGGGGCGCTTGAAGTAAAGCAACGGAATGCGGAGTAACAACATGGGACATTTCGCCTCATGCTGGCACATTTTGCCCCAGCCGTCTATTACATGGTGAGACAAAAAGGGCCGGCCCCTCTCGGAACCGGCCCAACACTTGCTACCTTCAGGTGAGCTTTCCAAAGAGTCGGATGAGCGCTTGCGCCTTTCCCCGGTCCGGAGCTTCCCCGAGCACCTTTTCCGGATCGGTCTCCCGCCAGTCAACCCGGAGCGCGGCCAGCTCCGCCGCGAGCGCGATGCAGGACTTCCGAAGGGGGAGCGAGTCGATGACCCGCCGCGTGGGGCGGTGGACCAGGGAGTACAGGGAGCATCCGGGCTCGCCCACACCCCGGCCGTCTCCCCGGAAGATCCCGAAGGGGCCGGACACCATCCCGGCAACTTCGAGCTCCCCTGGCAACTTCGGGCCGGACCGTCGTGTCTGTCATGAGCACCGGGAACCGGGCCCGGAGCCATGTCAGGGGGGCCGCGCGGCCCGCTCGCACTCGCTCCCGCAGGTAGGCGTCCGCCGTCTCGGCCAGCCACGAGCCGACCGACCGCAACCCGTCAGCGGAAGCGGCGGCTTCCCACCGCTCCACCTGATCCCGCCGGGCCGTGACGGTGTAGGTCGTGGTGGTGTCGGTGCGCTGGCACCAGTAGGACCCGCTCACGGCACCTCCCCGCCGGGCTCGGATGTAAGCCCCTGCTTCCCCTTCTTCCCGGCCGCTTGCGTCCCCTTGACGGATCGTTGCAGGTTGCGGGCGTGGGCGTCCCCGGCCTGAGTCAGCCAGACTTGAAGGGAGACCCCGCAGAGACGAGCCGCAGCATTCCACGCCTGCCACTGCTCCGGCGTGGCGTGGATGTCGAGCCGATGAACGGCGCTCGTGGGCCAGCACCACCAGCGACGCCTCATGACTCCTCCCCCCGCCACGTGCCGAGCCTGCCTTCGATGTGCTTGGCTACGGAGGCGATCTCCCGGGACATGAGCACGGCTGTGCGGTGGAGAGCACCCTCGTAGGGATCGGGCGATGGCGTCACGGCCAGCGTCACCAGGAAGCCCTCCAGGTGGCGGAGATCGGCCACCACGGCCCGGAGCTGGCCCCGGAGCCACCCTTCCGGCTGATCGGGCCACTTGTCCGAAGCGGCTAAGGTCATATCGAAGATGAGATTCCCCGCGCCGCGCAGGAGAGCGTTGTGCTCGGGGATGGTGAAGTAGGCGAGGAAGGTTTCCCGGAAGACAGCGAAGTCCTCCCACTCCATGGGATCGAAGTTAGGCGGGCTGGCCGCGTCTTCGCCTTCAGGCTCTGGAGTGACGGGAGAGGATGCGGCGCTCATGAAGACGCCCCTTCCAGCCAAGAATCCAGCTCCACCTCCAGGCGATCGGCGAGCTTGCCGATGCCGCGGGCCACGTCGGCGCCCACTTCGGAGAGACGGCGTTCATACTCGGAATCGACAGAACAGGCCGGCCCGGTCCACTCCTGGAGGCATCCCTGGACATGGCGGAGATCGGCCACAGCGGCCCGCAGCTCCGCGGGGAACATCCCCTCTCGGTGGGCGGGCCAGTATCCCCAGAAGTTGAGGACCAGCTCGTGCAGGAGCAGGCCGAAGCTCCGCATGGTGCCGTTGGCTTTGGCTTCAGGGAAGTAGAGCAAGAACGTCTCCCTGAAGGCGGGGTAGTTCTCGAATTCCTCCGGCCGGATGGTGGGCGGAGAGACCGCAGGGCCGGACGGCGTGGGCGGTGTAGAGGGCGGTGTAGACTGCGCGGTTAGCTCGGGCATGGGGCTGTCTCCCTGTGCTCGGGTCAGGCTCGGCGGACGTGTCCTACCACCCCGCCGGGCCGTCTGGTTTACCGCTCCCGGAATCGGAAGCGGGGCAATGCTAGGCGCCGCGTGGCGCCGTTTCTGTTTTCTGGGGAATCGGCGGACGATGGACGCCCACGGCTCAGGCCCCCAACCCGGACAGGCGGGAAGGTGCCGAAGTGGGCCGGCTGCCTTACACCCGCCTTACACGGAAGAAACAGCGGGGCTCCTGAGCCGAAAGGCGCCGCGGCGTAAGTGCTTGTTTTACAGTGCTTTGCTGGAGAAATCAGGAGCCGGTTTGTGCTTAATAGCTTGCTGATTCGAGCAGAGCATGCGCTGCGTGTTGATCACACCCTTGGGCTTGCCCGTAGAGCCCGAGGTGAAGAGGATCTTGGCGATCGTATCCGGACCCACCGCCGCGAAGCGGTCTTCCACGGCCGGGTGCATCTCCGTGGCCAGAAGCGCATTGAAAAGAGTCGCCCCGTCCGGCGGATTCGCGCTGACCACGATCTCGGCGTCAGCGTTCTTCAAGGCCTTCGAGAACTTGGCGCCATCCGCGGCGTAGACGACTCCGGGACGCACCAACTCGAGGATGTAGCGAAGCTGGGCATGATCCTCGGCCAGGAGCGAATATGCGGGAGAGATCGGCACCGCGGGGATCCCCACGTGCATGGCCGCGAGCTGAAGAAGGCCGTGATCGACGCCGTTGTCCGAGAGCAGTGCCACCGGCCGGTGCTCATCGAGGCCCCGTTCCAGCAGCGCGCTGGCAATCCGCTCCACAGCGTCCAGAGCGCCCCGGAAGGTGACACGGCGCCATTCGCCCCTCGAATCACGCTCAGCCAGGAAGGTGCGATCCGGCGCGGCCTCCGCCCAGTAACACAGATGCTCCCCGAGCCGGTGCGCATACGGCTGCAGCTCGTGCCGGGACCGCATCACCAGACCGCCGTCGGGAAGCGAGAGCGCCTCGATGGCGACGGGAGCGAGCCGGAGCGGTTTGAAGGGTGCCTTGGCCATCTAGTCCTCGATTATAGTTCCGACCCATGCTCGAAGACTTCACCGGCCGCGTCGCCCTCGTCACCGGAGCCTTCCGCGGCTTCGGGCTCGCCACCGCACAGCGCCTCGCCGCCCGCGGCGCTTCCGTTGCCGTCCACGTGCGGGACCCCGAGCGGGCCGAAGCCACCGCGCGACAGTTGGGGGACTGCGGCTTCGCGGTGTCGGGCGATCTCGAGCAACCCCTCCGACCTGCAACCGATCGTGGCCCGCACCCTCGACCGCTTCGGCCGGCTCGACGTCCTCGTCAACAACGCGGCCGTGGCCCTCCCGACCCGTTTCGAGAAGATCACCGAGGAGGAGTGGCGGCGGACGTTCGAGGTCAACGTCACCGCGGTCTTCCTCCTCATCCGCGCCGTGCTGCCGGCGATGAAGGAGCAGGGTTATGGGCGCATCGTCAACCTCTCCTCGACCGCGGGCAAGACCGTAAGCACCCTGGGAGGCGCCCACTACACGGCCTCGAAAGCCGCCCTCCAGGGCTTGACCCGCGCCGCCGCCAAAGAGCTGGGACCCTACGGCATCACCGTCAACGCCCTTTGCCCCGGCCTCTTCGACACCGAACTCACGCGCGAGAACGCCACCCCCGAGCAACTCGAAGCCATTGCCAAAACTTTTCCCATCCGCCGCCTGGGAGACCCTGTCGAGGTGGCAAACCTCATCTGCTTTCTAGCTTCTGAGGCTGCGGGCTATATTACCGGTGCTTCGCTCGACATCAATGGCGGGGATCTGATGCTGTAGAGCGGCCTGCGGGCACTCAATGCACACAGCGGGTGCGGAGCACCTCGACGACCTCCTCGAATTCGGCGCTGAGCGCTAGGTCTATGGCCGTGGTTCCGTCGAGCGTGTAAGCGTTCGCGTTGGCGCCGGCCTCCAGCAGGAGGCTGACGGATTTTTCGTTGCCGGAGTCCGCGGCGAGAATGAGAGGGGTCGTTCCCCTGGGGGTGCGAAAATTCACGTTCGCGCCGGCCTCGATCAGGAGCTGAACCAGCCGCTCATTGCCGGTCAGGCTGGCGATACACAGAGGCGTACGGCCCACGCCATCGCAAACTTCGACATCGGCACCGCGCTCGATCAGAAGCGACACGATCTCCTCCCGGTCGCCGGGAGTCCACCCCATGTCGACGACCCAATGAAGAGGCGTGTAGCCGTTGTCGTCCTGGCAATTGACGTCGGCGCCCCGGTCGAGCACGGCGAGCACGATCTCCGCATCGCCGCAGTAGGCTCCCAGGTGGAGATCGTTCATCCCCCGCACGGTGGTTTTGGGCTCCCAGTGTTTTGGTTTCATGGCTGGCGCTGGAATTTATCCTTCCACGGAGGACAGCCTAGCCGAAATCTGTCCTTGGCGGAAGGACAAATCTTCTCGTCGCTCGGCCGGGACGACCAAGCGCCTGGGGGACAGCCCGCCTCTGTCCCCCTGGCAGAGGAATCCCCGTCCCGTCCCCGCACCGGGCCGGAGATTCAGTTTGCGTCAATTGTCAAAGATCCCGTGGTCAGGCCGGAGCCGCAACCGGGGATCCGCCGGTCCGCGCTATGTCCTGCCAACGAGAGAT
The DNA here is from genome assembly GCA_963712665.1 of Thermoanaerobaculaceae bacterium. Taxonomy (GTDB): domain Bacteria; phylum Acidobacteriota; class Thermoanaerobaculia; order Multivoradales; family UBA5704; genus DATARR01. The sequence continues at coordinate 184,930 of CAVQIV010000009.1, forward strand.
TTACGGATCACCCCGCTCCAGCGTCGTCCCAACTCTCTCCGTGATCGGCCGGCCGGCAGCTCGAATCGGCGCGCCAGCCTTAAAACAGGTCTCGCCGACGCCGGCCAGCCTCTCGCCGGTAGTCACCGAAGGCTCGCCGGCAGCGGCCACACCCTCGCGAGCTCCGGCCAGACGCTTTCCAACGCCGGCCAGAGGCTCGCCAACACCGGCCAGACCCTTTCAACCGCCGGCCGAAGGACCGCCAACACCGGCCGATCGATTTTGAACGCTGGTGCGCGGACTCCCAGCGTCTCCCCGTCCCCGAGGACAGACGGCGAACCGGGATCGAACGTATGAAGGAGATGTCCCTCGGGGCGTCGCCGTCGGGGAGATCAACGGAGAGGGACCGCAGCCGGTTCATTGAAAACTGAATCCGCCGGGGACGGGAGCCGACCCGTCCTCCGGCCTGAGGTACGGCCTGACGGGGTCTTCTCGTGGGCCTCGGGGGGAGGTGTGCTCCGAGGCTCGCGGTTCTTGACGAAGCGAGCCTTCAAGGGCGGAGTAACAGGGAGTCTGCTTCGGCAAGGACATCTTCGAGATCGTGACCCTCGCCACGAGCAATCTCCTGTTCGCCCTCTGCGAGCCGGATCAGGATCTCTCGTTCGGCCTCGGTCGCAGCTTTTCGATTCTCCTCTTGAGGAATCACGATCGGCCTCCCAGGCTCCTTCTCCTGGCGAAGAACCGAAACGCGACCTACCTCACCCCGCTTGATCTCACGGATGCCTTCGAGGATCTCTTGTCCGATGCTCCGGATGCGATTCTTTGCCACCTTCAATCTCCTGTCGTAGAGTCGAGACTCTACTTCAAATCCTTCCAGCCGGTGCGGTGCTTCCATGGATCCAAAAGGTGTTCGAGGTCGATCACCGAGTATCCTAAGAAGGTTTTACCCCACGCTTCCCTTCGGTTCTTGACTTCCTTCTCGGCACTTCTCAGGAGCAATATAGCCTCTCCGTACACCCTGGCATCAACTTCCGCCTTACGCAAATAACGGCGAGCCCAAATCATGCCGCTGGTGTCTACAGATTCCAAGAAGAGCTGGCCAGCTCCCCACCGCACCTCCCGATTGTCATCGCTGAGGAAGACCTCAAACCAGTGGTGGGAGAAGCCTTCATAGCGGCGAACCTCCAGAGCGCTTTCGGCGATCCGTCGGACCCATAGGGAAGGATCAGAAGCAGCGATCTCACCGAGCCAGGACTCGCCTCCCTCCAGCCAGCCGAAAACACGGACCGCCCTCGCCCGGCTTTCGGGCTCCCGGTAGCTCAGGAGGGACTCCAGGACGCTCTCGATTCTACTCTGTCCCTCGTAGCGAGCCCCGAGTGCAATTTCAAACAGCTCTCGGTCAGTTCGGGAGTCCAGAATGAGGCTACGGAGAAGGTTTCTCGCCATCTGGTCGTTGGCCTCCGAGTGCGACAGGTCCCAAAGCACGCAGTTGACGTAGCCACAGAGGAACTGCGTCCGTCCTCCGAAACGCCCCCGATGGAACGGGTAGACCAGGGACCAAAGCGACTCGGCCAATGCATGTCCTTCAACAAGAGCTCGCCAGAAGAGAGAGAGCACGAGCCCGAGGCTTCGAGAGACTTCTGGCTGTGCTGCTGCCTCCGCCCAGCGTTTGAATCTTGCATCGGACATTCCATCGACTAAAGAGCGAGGAAATGTTTCGGAGCTCCATTCGAATAGGTAGTTACCACTCCCCGAGGCCGTACCTCTCTTCCGAATTTTCAAAGCCATTTCGACACTACGCAGAAAAGGCTCACGAAGGTGAGGATGTTTCGCTGCGGCGACAGCCTGCAAACGAACTGGCAGGCGATCAATCTCTTCTCCCTTCAGAGCTAGGGTACATTCTGCGTTACGTGGCCCCAGGGTCTCGGGATCCGCCTCTGTTGCGATCTGTAACAGCGCCTTGGTCGAAATATTCGATATTCCGGCATTCGCTGCAACCGCAATTGCTCCGATCTTTTCATTTGCTGTACCATTCTCTATCCTGTAGGCGACCTTCTGCGTCTCAGTCGGGGATAGTTTCCCAGCTTTCATACAGTGAAGCAAGTAAATCAATCGAGTCAATCGTTTTGAGTCTCGCTCAGTTTCGATCTTCTCTAAGAGCAGAGCCCGTAACCCTTCAATCTTCAATCCTGATGCTACTTCGAAGAGGTCCCGCCATTCGAACCCGATATGGTGATCAAGGACAGCGTTTAGCGCCTCCGAGGAGGACATGCCAGGTAAGAGGCTCAAAAGAACATCGCCCATGTCAATATTGACGTCCTGATCCTCCCAATTCTTTGAGGTCGCCTCGATGAGAGGGGCGCGAATGTCCCCTTTCGACCAGTACTGCGTGCCTTTCGATCTCTTGTGCCCAAGGGTAGCGCCCTGTAGACACTGTGGCGGGGATCTCGCGCATCTGCTGCCGGACCAGATTAGCTCCCAGATCGGGAGCCCAGGCAGCAATTGCCGAGAGTGTGTGCTCGAAGTCGAGATCCTCTAATCTTGTCTCCAAATTGGGGTCATTATAAAGTTTAACTCCAGCAAAGTGTTGTGTCCAAGCTGATCTGAGGCTTGCGAGTTCAGCGTTGGAGGGTGGTGTAAAATTAGGATCTAGAGCGAGGTATCGGTGGTACCGCAAGAAACCCATGGGGTTGTTTATCCCATCAGGATCCCTCTTCTCTACAGGCTCCTCGGCAGGTGCGATCGACTCGGCCAAGGGAAGGAGGTCTGCTTGATCCGCCGCGAGGAGAAAATGATGGATGATTCTAGAATATAGACTACCCGGGAGTGCTTTGTCTTTTCTTGCGTACTTTTCAAACCAAGAAATAGGAAGTTTGAACAGTTTGCGTCGGAAGATTAAGCTTTCCGAAGCAACGGATCTGTTGAAGTAGTATGCCGGGATGTGGCGCACTGCCATTAACCCCAAGAGATCTTCTGGTCCGATCAGGCCCGGAGCGAGGCTTTCTAAATACAAGCCAAAGCCCTGTAGCTGTAGGATGCTTGAGTCTCCGTTCCGACGAAGATTCCAGTCTTGGAGGCATGGTTGTTTCAACGCCGATTGGACCTGCGTCCCTGCGTCTGGCTTCTCTTCTATGAAGTGCGGACCCCGAGTCGGAACCAGTCGCATCCAGGAGCGTACGTGCTCTCCGATCTGCTCTTTCTTCTGTTCGAGGTGGTCCAGAATGACGAGCCTGGAGATCTCCCGCATCCTCTCGCTATGCTCTGCCGAAGACCAGGAATCCGGAGCCAGCCGAAGCAACGGGACAAGGAGGCGGGAGGAAAGTCTCCGAACCTGTTCGATATCACCTTGGGGGAGATTGCGCGAGCGTAACCAGGCGCCGACCAGCGTATCGACTACGTCTTGAGAGGTTCCGTCCTGGTACAAGGAGACGATTGCCGCCCAGCGGAGCCACTCGACCTTCGGGTCTGAATCGGGTATTGGCTCCAGAGCGTCGCGAAGCACTGTGGCGAGATCCTGTTTTTTCTTCTGCTTCGCTTGCTCGAGCAAGTTGAGGAGGTGGAGCCCCATGCCGACCCGGAGCTGCTCAGGACGGACGCGATATTTCCCGTCAGGCATCGTCTCCAGGATTCCTTCAGATTCCAGATCTTGGAGAGCGGCGTGGATTGTTTCCGTTGCCTTACCGAGCGTTGAGTGTACGTCGCTATGGTGGAGCTGGCCCTTCTTGGCATAACGTTTAGCGAGCTTCCGCAGGACGTCCTGGTATGCGGTCTCGCTCCAGTCGCGGACTCCCGGCCTACTATTACGGATCTGGTCCTGGGCGTCGAACCAGAACATAAGATCCTCGTTCACCTCGTGATAGCGGTCGAGCTTGGGAAGTTTGTCGATCAGAAGCCGCAAGTAGCGTGGCCTTCGGATGAGTTCCTGCACCTCCTCGGAAAGGCCAGTGATGAGCTCCAGCGGCTGATTCTCGATTGCCAAGGCTCGGGTAAGCTCTTCATCGTCGTAGGGGCCGATTCGCAGGACAGACACCCTCCCTCGAGCAAGCTGCTCGATCCGGTCTTCCAATCTCCCCCAAGAAGGCAGCCGGCAGGTACAGAGTACGGCGCAGGGGCGGATATTCTCATTCACAAGCTCTTCGATCGATTTACTCTTATCTGGGTCCGAACGTCCCATGACCTCCGCTTTTTGAGGAGTCCTGCGGCGGCTCTCCAGGGCCCAGATCAGGTGCTGGTCCGGATCCCGCAATCGATACTCGTCGAGCCCGTCAAGAACGACTAGCGCCCATGGACCCTGCTCTGGAGGACGGTTTCGGGCACGCCGAAGAAGAGCTGGCGCATGGCGCTCGAAGGAGCTGAGCCTCTGCCTCATCTGCTCCAGGATCCTGTCCTCCAAATTCACGCTGTCGCCCTGAAGAGAAGAGATGAAGAATACTGGAATCTGCAGATCATCCAGTCGGCCTTGGAGCCAGTCGAGGACGCACCAGGTCTTACCGTCGAAACGCTCACCTACGACTGCGGCGAGACTGGGCTCGGGACCGGTGATCCGCCTGAGCCATGCCTCAATATCGGCTTCGATCTTGCGGCGGACAGAGTGGGTTTGCTTGTAGGGAACCCGGAAGAAGGTAAAAGGGTTCTCCCGGATTTGATTCGCAAGCCACCGGTTCTGTCTGCGGACAAGGAGAGACCATGTCGGGAGCTCTACCAGATCTCTCTGAAGCTTCTGTTTAAACGTGTCAAAGCCGGGCAGCGAACGGACCGCATCCAGGTCTGCCCGAATAGCATCGAGATCAATTTGGGTCTTCTTTTTAGGATCTTGCCAATCTGGATCTGAAAGAGCACGGAGAACTGTCTCTGGGCCGGTAGCACAGAGTGCAGCGATCGGTGGGGCACCGGGCAGCATAGATTGTGCGGAATCCGCATCCAGGACCAGGACCGCAAGGCCGAGCTGTTCGCCGCGAGACCGAAGCTCTTCGTAGCCTGCGGCCCCCACGCTAACGGTGGCGGCTGCTATCCAGAGCTGGAGGTTCAGGTTTGGGTCTGCCGCCCGCAACAGAGAGCCCAGGAGCTCATCGCGAATGGACTCTCTCCTCTCGTCGTAGCGTTTGACCTCCACGGCAATGGAGCTCTCCGAAAGAGCGTCAGCTCCAGGCTGAGCTCCTGCGCGGCTCAGCCTGAAAGGGACACCGGCCAGGGACGACAAAAGGGAGGCGATGAGATCTTCAAAGCTCTTCGGACCACTGTCTCGAAGACCCTTCAGTGCAGCGATAGTTGCGGCGCCAAGGCCAGAGCTCTCCTGCTGTCGTCGGCTGCTTCTCTTTGACGTAGCCACGCAGATAGTTTTACGCAGAGTCACGGAAAGATGCATCGCACCCGGAACGACGGCCCCGATGCGTCACCGATCTTCGCCCCCGGCCGGTCATGGAGCCAGGCGAGCAGTCTAGTCTCGATCTGTTCCGGGCTCTCCTGGGGGAAGCGGCGGCGCAGGTTCTGACGCATCATGACCTCGGCCGCCTCATAGAGGTCAAAGGTCGTCTGGACTCGAGCGATCAGGGCAGGGTCGCGTACTGGCGTCATAGCCATACTTTACCGCAGTCATGCCAGAAAGGGGGATACTTTTCGGCCTCAAATCCATTCCCCCGCCTTCTTAGCGTAATCCGCATATGGGACTCCTCATGGAATAACTGTACCAATTCTCTGGATCTCAGCCCCGAAGGGGGCGGCAGCATATAGCCTGGTGGCGTGAGCCCCAGGTAAGGAATGCACCACACACCCAAAAAGCCCTGAAGGGGCGGCAGCAGATCGGATCGCCAGGTTCTGCTGTCGCCCCTCTGGGGCTTTCAAAAAATATTGGGGAATCCTTTCCCTGGGGCTGACGCCGCCAGGCTATATGCTGCCGCCCCTTCGGGGCTGAGACAAGAAACTGGAAAAGTCATTCTGTGACGAGGACGAGCCTTGCGTCCGCCCCTCAATCCCCCCCCCTTCAACCCCGCCTTCTTCGCGTAATACCGGAACGACCGGAAGCTCATCCCCAGGATCTCGGCGGCCTGGGTCTGGACGCCGTTGGTGCGCTCCAGGGCTTGCACCATGAGCTGGGTGCGGATGGATTCCAGGTAGGCCTCTAGGTCCAGGCCCTCTTCGGGGAGCTGGACGAGGTCGGGGTGGGTCCGCCGGTTGGTGAGGAGGTGGACGGGGAGGTCGCGGGTGGTGATGGTCTCGGCGTGGGAGAGGGCGAGCACGCGCTCGATCAGGTTTTCGAGCTCCCGCACGTTGCCCGGCCAGTCGTAGCTCTCCAGGATCTGCATCGCTTCGATCGAGATCTGACGCAACGACAGCTCCATCTCCCGGCTGTATTTCTGGAGGAAGAAGTCCACCAGCAGGGGGATGTCCTCTCTTCGCTGGCGCAAGGGCGGCAGGTGGATGGGCAGGACGTTGATGCGGTAGTACAGGTCCTCGCGGAAGTCGCCGCTCTGGATCCGAGCCTCCAGGTCCTGGTTGGTGGCGGCGATGATGCGCACGTCGATCGACTCCTCTTCGGTCCCCCCTACTTTGCGCACTACTTTCTCCTGCAGAGCGCGCAGGAGCTTCACCTGCATCGAGGGGGTCATCTCGCCGATCTCGTCGAAGAACAGGGTGCCCCGGTCGGACTCCTGGAAGAGCCCTTTCTTGTCTTTCACGGCGCCCGTGAAGGCGCCCCGCTCGTGGCCGAAGAGCTCGCTCTCGAGCAGGTTTTCGGGCATGGCGCCGCAGTTGAGCGACAGGAACCGCCGGGTGGAGCGCGGGCTCGCGAAGTGGATGGCGCGCGCGATCAGCTCTTTGCCCGTGCCGCTCTCGCCGTGGATCAGCACCGTCGAGGAGGTGCGGGCGATGCGCTCGATCGAGCGAGAAGATCGCCTGCATCCGGCTGCTCTTGCCGATGATGTTGTTGAAGGTGTATTTCTGCTCCAGCTCGCGCCGCAGGTAGACGTTCTCGTCCGCCAGCTCGGCCCGTTCCAGGGCCTTCTGCGCCACGATCTTCAGCTCGTCGACGTCGAACGGTTTCGAGACGTAGTCGGCCGCGCCCAGCTTCATGGCCTCGATGGCCGACTTGGTGGAGGTGTAGGCGGTCATCATGATGACCGGCGGGCCGCCGCCGTTGGCTTTGATCTCGCGTAAGAGGTCGAGGCCGTTGCCGTCCGGCATCAGGATGTCGCAGAGCACGAGGTCGAAGGCGTGGCGCTCCAACTGCTTGTGGGCTTCGGCGACCGAGCGGGCGGTTGAGACGTCGTAGCCTTCGGCGGCGAAGAGCAGGGAGAGGAAGTCGAGCATGCTCGATTCGTCGTCGACGATCAGCAGCCGGGAACGCGGGCTCATGCGGGCGCCTCCGCGGAGACCAGGGTGACGCTCGAGGCGACCGTGGGCAGCTCCACGGTGATGGTGGTGCCGGCGCCCGGCCGGCTGTCGACCCGCAATCGGCCGCCGTGATCCTGGACGATGCGGTAGACGATGGCCATGCCGATGCCGGTGCCGCCGTCGAAGAACGACTGGAACGGATGGAAGAGGTTGGTGCGCTGCTCTTCGGACATGCCGCGGCCGGTGTCGATCACCCTCAGACGATACCAATCCTCCTTGAGGGTGCCCGCCACTCGCAGCACGCCGCCGTCGGGCATGGCGCGCAGGGCGTTCCGCGCCAGGTTCCAGAAGATCTGGCTCACCTGGTCGGGATCGGCGAACAGCCGGGCCGTGGGCGGATCGAGCTGCACTTCCAGCCGGTGGCGGTCCGAGACCTCTTCGCTGTTCTTGAGCAGCTCGACGTTCTCGGCGAGGAGGCGCGCGATGTCGAAGGAGACGCTCGAGCGCTCGCGCGGCCGGGCGAAGCGCAGGAAGCCTTTGATGGTGCGGTCCAGCCGGTGGCTCTCCTTGAGCAGGATTTCGATCAGCTTGCGCTGCGCCCCATCGCCGTCCACGGAGGCGGAGAGCATCTGCACGGAGCCGGAGATGGCCGCGAGCGGATTGCCGATCTCGTGCGCCAGGCCGGCCGCCAGCTCGCCGACCGCCACCATGCGGTCCTTCATCCGCAGCTCCTCCTGCATCCGCCGCCAGCGGGTCAAGTCCTGGAAGATGACGATGTAGCCCCGGTGATTCTCTTCGGCGTCGGTCAAGCGCGAGACGGAGAAGCCCACGTAGCGGGTCTCGCTGCCGCGGGCGACCTCCACTTCGGAGCGCATGCGGCCGCGTCTGCTCGCTGGCGGCCGTGGCATCGTCCCACTGCTGAGGGGTGAAGAGGCCGGATTTCTGGATGGGCACGCCCACCAGGTCCTCTTCCTCGCGGTCGAGGATCTCGAGGCCTGAGTGGTTGGCGCTGGTGATGACGCCCGCGAGGTCGGTGGTGAGGATGCCGCTGCTGATCGACTGGATGACGTCGCGGTGCACCACCTGGAGGTCGGCGAGATGCTCGCTCTTCTCTTCCAGCGCGCGCTCGACGCGGGTGACGTTGTGGGCCAGGTAGTAGGTGAGGAGGGCCACGGCATAGAAGCCGAATCCGTGCACCGCCAGGTTGTAGAAGAGCCGCCAGCTCGACACCGCCTCCTGCGCGGGGTTGGCCGGCGGGATCTTGCCGAAGTAGAGGAGCACGATCATGCCGCCGTAGAGCAGCAGGGCCACGCTCGCCACGATGAGGCCGGCCCGCCGCCGCAGCAGGGTCGAGGCCACGGCGATGATGATGAGGTAGAGGAGCGAGAACGGACTGGAAGCGCCGCCCAGGAAGTAGACGAGGCCGGTGATCAGCACCAGGTCGCCGATGAACTGGATGTAGGCCTGGACCGTGGGGCGGCGCCGCAGCAGCCGCATCAGGGCGATGTAGATCAGGGTCGCGATGCAGGTGACGCCGCCCAGGAGGCCGAGGATGTAGCGGGGCACCACCTCGGACTCGGTGGCCGGCGCCTGGCTCGCCCGGGCGGGCGGCCCCACGAACGCCGGGTCCGACTGCGCGGCCGGGGTCGAGGGGAGCATCCAGATCTGGATCAGCAGGTAGGGCAAGAGCACGCTGACGATGGCCACCACGCGGATGGCCGTATACCAGCGGAGCTGATTCACCAGCGGAGTCATAGCGAAGGGCGAAGCCGGAGCGGTGAGGCCGCTCCGGCCATGGATCCTGCTCTCAACCTTACCCGATCTTCGACAGGATCGAGTAGAGGGGCAGGTACATGGCAGCCACGATGGTGCCGATGATGACGCCGAGCACGGTGATCATCACCGGCTCGATGAGCTTCATCAGACCGGCCACCGCCGTGTCCACCTCTTCTTCGTAGAAGTCGGCGATCTTCGACAGCATCTGGTCGAGGGCGCCCGTCTGCTCGCCGACGTTGATCATCTGCACCACCATGGCGGGGAAGACCTTGGTCTGGGCCAGCGGCTCGCTGATGCTCTTACCTTCTTCGACGCTCTTGCGCACCGCCATGACGGCGTCCTCGATGACGGCGTTGCCGGCGGTCTTGGCGGTGATCTCCAGGCCGTCCAGGATGGGCACGCCCGAGGCCGTCAGGGTGCCCAGGGTGCGGCAGAAGCGGGCCACGGCGATCTTGCGCAGCAGCATGCCCACCACCGGGATGCGCAGGATGGCGCTGTCGATGACGCGCCGGCCGTGCGGCGTCTGGTGCCAGCGGTTGAGGGCGACGCCGCCGAAGATGATGATGGCGGCGAGCAGCCACCAGTAATCGCCCACGATGCCGCTGGCCTTCAGCACCATGCGGGTCAGGAGGGGCATCTCGCCGCCCAGACCGGCGAAGAGCTGGGCGAACGTCGGGATGACGAACTTGAGGATGACGAACACCACCAGGGCGGCGATGGCAATGATCGACACCGGGTAGATGAGGGCCGACCGCACCTGGCCCTTCAGCTTGACCGCCTTCTCGATGTAGACCGAGAGGCGCTGCAGGATGATGTCGAGGATACCGCCCGACTCGCCGGCCGCCACCATGTTGGTGAAGAGGGCGTCGAAGACTTTGGGATGCTTGCGCATGGCGTCGGCGAGCGAGGCGCCGGCCTCGACGTCGGAGCGCACCTGCTGGATGACGCCCTGGAAGGTGCGGCTCTCCTCCTGGTCGCCGAGGATCTCCAGGCACTGCACCAGGGGGAGGCCGGCGTCGAGCATGACGGAGAACTGGCGGGTGAAGATGGCCACCCGCTTCGAGCCCACGCCGCGCCGGATGCGGGGGATGAGCTTGATCTGCCGCCCCTTCTCGCGAATGCTGGTGACCTGGATCTGCTGGCGCCGCAACACCGCCACGGCGGCGTCGCGGGAGTCGGCCAGAAGCTGGCCTTCCTGGCTCTGACCGGATCGGGTACGACCTTTCCACTCGAAGCTGGGCATCCGAAAGCTCCTTCTGCTACGCCGTCAACGCGGGGTTCAAGGCGGCTGGGCCGCGGTTGATGATCTCCTGAAGCTCGTCGGGATAGGACGAGCGGGCGAGCGCCGTCTCCAGGGTGATCATGCGTTTGAAGTAGAGGGCGGCCAGGGACTGGTTGAAGGTCTGCATCCCGTGCTTGGCCTGGCCGGCCTGCATCATGCCGTAGATCTGGTGCACCTTGTCTTCGCGGATCAGGTTGCGGATGGCGGGGTTGGGGATCAGGATCTCCATGGCCATGGCCCGCCCCTTGCCGCCGGCCTTGGGCAGCAGGGTCTGGCAGATGATCCCCTCGAGCACCAGCGAGAGCTGGGCCCGGATCTGCCCCTGCTGGTGGGCCGGGAAGACGTCGATGATGCGGTTGATGGTCTGCGCCGCCGAGTTGGTGTGCAGGGTGGCGAAGGTCAAGTGGCCCGTCTCCGCGATGCGCAGCGCCGCCTCCACCGTTTCCAAGTCGCGCATCTCGCCGATCAGCACCACGTCCGGGTCCTGCCGCAGGGCCGAGCGCAGGGCGGCGGTGAAGCTGTGGGTGTCGGCGTTGATCTCGCGCTGGTTGACGATGCACTTCTTGTGACTGTGGAGGTACTCCACCGGGTCCTCGATGGTGACGATGTGCTCGCTGCGCTCGCGGTTGATCTTGTCGATCATGGCGGCGAGCGTCGTCGACTTGCCCGAGCCCGTGGGGCCGGTGACGAGGATCAGGCCGCGGGGCTTCTCGCACAGCCGCTCGATGATGGTGGGCAGTCCCAGCTCGCGGAACCCCTGGATTTCATAGGGGATCTGCCGGAACACGGCGGCGATGGCGCCGCGCTGGTGGAAGATGTTGGCGCGGAACCGGGCCAGGCCCTTGATGCCGAAGGAGAGGTCGATCTCCAGGCTCTCCTCCAGCCGGTGCTTCTGGTTGTCGGTGAGGATGGAGTAGGCGAGCTGCTTGGTCTCCGACGGCGTCATGGGCGGCAGGCTGAGCGGCCGCAGATGGCCATCCACCCGCACCTGGGGCGGCGAGTTGGTGGTGATGTGGAGATCCGAGCCCCCCATCTCCACCATGGACTTCAGGAGTTGATTCAATGTCGGCGGCATGACCACAGACTCCCGCGAACTACGTTGCCCGACTGCTGAACGGTTGAGGCTGCGGGGGAGTCTACACCATTGAGGGAATAGATGAAAGGGTATAGACGCCTCTTCTAGGACTCCCTGGGAACGCTGGCGTCCCCGCCGGCCTACTAACTCCGCTTCTTCTCCTTCCCCAGGGGAGGCCTCTGCTATCGTTCCCCCATGAGCGAGGCCGTCGATCCCCACGAAGAAGAAGTCCTGGGCAAGGCGTACGACGCCCGGCTCATGCGCCGGCTCCTGGGTTACCTCCGTCCCTACCGGGGGATGACGGTGGGGGCGCTCGTCCTCATCCTCGCCTCCTCCGTCTTCCAGCTCGTGGGACCGCTGGCCACGGCGGTGGCCATCGACCTCTTCATCCGGCCGCGGGGGAGCGAGGGGCAGATCTCGGCGCCCAGCCAGTGGATCCGGGGCCAGCTCCTGGCGCGGGGGATCGATCCGGCGCAGACCGCGGTGCAGGGGCTCACCGTCATCTCCCTCGTCTTCCTGGCGGCCCTGGTCCTCACCTTCCTCACCCTCTACGCCCAGGGTTACGTGCTGCAGCTCATGGGGCAGTACATCATGAAAGACCTGCGGCGGCAGATCTTCGGCCACCTGCAGCGCCTCCCCTTGGGCTTCTACGACCGCAACCCCATCGGCCGGCTGGTGACGCGGGTGACCACCGACGTCGACGCCCTTAACGAGATGTTCACGGCGGGGATCGTCACCATCTTCGGCGACGTCCTGGTCTTGACCGGCATCGCGACGATCCTCTTCTGGCTCGACTGGCGGCTGGCGCTGGTGGCGTTCGCGATCGTCCCCCTGCTGCTGATGCTGACCTCCTGGTTCAAGAACCGGGTGCGGACGAGCTTCCGGGAGGTGCGGGTGAAGATCGCCCGCATCAATGCCTTCCTCCAGGAGCACATCACGGGCATGCCCATCGTGCAGCTCTTCAACCGGGAGAAGAGGGCCTACGACGACTTCGACGTCATCAACGCCGCCCACCGTGACGCCAACGTGCGGTCGATCTTCTACTACGCCGTGTTCTTCCCTGGAGTGGAGCTGATCACGGCCGTGGGCACGGGCCTGCTGATCTGGGTGGGGGGCGGCCGGGTGGTGGTGAGCGCCCTCTCGATCGGCGGCCTCGTCGCCTTCCTCCAGTACGCCCAGCGTTTCTACCAGCCGCTGTCGGACCTGTCGGAGAAGTACAACATCTTGCAGGCGGCCATGGCGAGCTCCGAACGCATCTTCCGGCTGCTCGACACGCCGGTGACCCTGGCACCGCCCGCGGACGCCTACAGCCCCGAGCGGGTGCATGGGGAGATCGAGTTCGATGACGTCTGGTTCTCCTATAAAGAGGACGAGCCGGTGCTCAAGGGGTTGTCCTTCCGAGTGCGTCCGGGCGAGACCCTGGCCGTGGTGGGCCATACCGGCGCGGGCAAGAGCACCCTGGCGAACCTGCTGCTGCGCTTCTACGACGTGGACCGGGGAGCGGTGCGGGTGGACGGGGTGGACGTCCGGCATTGGGACCTCGTCAAGCTGCGGAGGAGCGTGGCCATGGTGCTCCAGGACGTCTTCCTCTTCTCCGGCAGCGTCGGCGCCAACATCCGGCTGGGGGAGGAAGCCATCGCCGACGAGCGGGTGCGCTGGGCCGCGGGGGAAGTGCACGCCCTCCCCTTCATCGAGCGACTCCCGGGCGGCTTCGACGCTCCGGTCCGCGAAAGGGGAGCCGGCCTCTCCGTAGGCCAGAAGCAGCTCATCGCCTTCGCGAGAGCCCTGGCCTTCGACCCCAGCATCCTGATCCTGGACGAAGCCACCTCCTCGATCGACACCGAGACCGAGCAGCTCATCCAGAAAGCCCTCGACCGACTTCTGAAAGGACGCACCAGCGTGGTGATCGCCCACCGCCTCTCCACCATCCAGAAGGCGGACCGGATTCTCGTCCTGCATAAAGGAGAGGTTAGGGAGTACGGCACCCACCAGGAGCTGCTGGCGTTGCGGGGGATCTATTACCGGTTGTATCTGTTGCAGTACAAGGATCAGGAGGGGGCGGAGGTTTCCTCCGTGCGTTCGGCCGACCTACAGCCCCGGTAGCGAGGCCGCTTAATGATCCCTACCATTGCTTCGGTGTTCGACCTGAGTCCGTCGGAAAAACTCCAGCTCGTTGAGGATCTCTGGGATGATCTTGCAAGTACCTCTGAGGCAGTGCCCGTCTACGACTGGCAAAAGGAAGAGCTCGCTCGAAGGAAAGAGAACCTGATCCAGAACCCGGCGTCGGGCTTGACCTGGGAAGAAGTGAAGCGACGGGTCCGGGCTCACCTCTCATCCGGGTAGGTAGCACGGAAGTAGCACGGCGGCACTGCGAGTCGATCGTGGCCGCCCGCAAAGCTCCGCTTCATCCTAGAGGCTTCTTCGATCGGACTGCCAACACCATCCTGACCGCCAACACCACCGCCCGCCCGGCCAGCCCCAGGACCATCAATCCCATCGCCTTCACCGTGTTCGCCGTGTCGTTCACGAGCATACCGGCGAAAAACACGACCGCGCCGGCGACGACGATGACGGCTGACCAGGGATATCCCCAGGCGCGGACCGGCCGGGCGGCGTTGGGCTCCCGCCGTCGCAACACGACCAGTGCGAGACAGCAGACGCAATAGTTCACGGCCAGGAAGACCGATGCCAGCGCGATGAGGTTCTGGAAGGTGCCGGAGGCGATGAGGATGAGCGCCACGCCGGTCGTGATCAAGGTCGCGACGTCGGGTGTGCCGCCCGCATTGACCGACGCCGTGCGTTGCGGGAGAAGCCCGTCACGTCCCATCGCGAACAGAATCCGCGTGCCGATCATCAGGATTGCGTTGAGCAGCGGCAGGAGCGAGATGACTGAGAGGATCGTAAGGAATTGCTTCCCACGATCACCGGCGATGATCGCTGCCGCATCCGCCCCTGGCAGCGTGGACTTCGCGAGATCCGCAATGGGCAGCACGACCAGAAGTGCGAGATTGACGAGCAGATAAACGACGGTGACCGAAACGACGCCGCCGATCATCGCGCGTGGCAGATTGCGCGCGGGATCACGATCTTCTTCGGTGAAATAGAGCGCGCTCTGCCAGCCGCCATAGGCGATCACGACGGCTTGCAGCGCGAGGATGATGCCGGTGAACGTGAGACCGGGCGCGCCCGCCGGCGCTTGAAGAATCTGGGCTCCACGTGGAGCCATCGTGAACGCAGCGACGACGAGGGCGAGAAAAGCGAGGAACTTGATCGCGGTCGTCCATTCCTGAAACCACGCGCTGACCTTGAGGCCCGCCCACTGGAGCGCCACCATGGCGAGGAGCGTGACGATCGCGATTGGCCGCACCCAGCCCTTGAGCGTTGGCATGAGCACACCGCTGAATTCTGCGAGACCAATCGAGACGTAAGCGAGCACCGTGCAGTAGGTGAGCCAGTCCGTCCATCCCACTGCGAAGCCGACCCAGTTGCCGAATCCGCGCCGCGCATACACGTAATACCCGCCCGCCTGCGGCATCATCGTGCCCAACTCGGCCATGCATACCGCCCCGAGCAAGGTGTAGAGGCCACCGACCACCCAGGCGATCAGGATGGCGGATCCACTGTGCAGATGGCCCGCGACGAGCCCGGGCGTGCGCAGGATGCCCACGCCAATCGTGCTGCCGACGATGACCGCGAGCCCGAAGGCGAGCCCGAGCAGACGACGGAGGTGGCCGATGGGCGTGACTCCACTTTTTGACCCTTGCATTTCTGTCTATGCTAGACCGCCGAGCGCGCCTGAGGCAAACTCCGTCTCTCACACCTCAGCGCAAGGAGACCGCCATCGTCGATCCACAGCCGAATCGAGACTCCGCCCCCGAGGTGACCCCTGAGCCCGGTTGGCGGCCGATCGAGCCGCCGCGCCTGGAGAGGGGCTCCGGGGGCCGATCGTTCGTCTCGGGGGATCCGCAGGGGGACCGCCTCCGAGTTCGCTACTTCTGGCGTGGCGGCGAGCGGCCGCTGGTCGGCCGCGCTTGGTTCGGTCCGGGAGCCGAGGGACCGCCGGGGTTCGCTCACGGTGGCAGCATGGCCGCCGTCCTCGACGAAGCCATGGGAGCCGCTGCCTGGACCGCCGGCCACAAAGTCGTCGCCGTCCAACTCGACACCAGCTTCCGGCGGATGCTGCCTCTGGGGACGGCCGCCCTGCTGGAGGCCTGGGTGGAGGGGGTGGAAGGGAGGAAGGTGCGGACGGCGGGGCGGCTGGTGGGGGATTCAGGGGAGGTCTTCGCGGAAGCGAAGGCGCTGTTCGTGACGCTGGATGCGGAGCGGTTCAGGGGGATGCTGGAGAAGGCTTCGCTCTCAAATCCGTCTAGCGATGAACGGTGAGGTGGCTACGCCCCAATTCGACATAGGTGTGATGCTCGAAGGCTGCAACGATGGTCTCGAGGTTCTGTTCAAGCAGCTCCAGTAAGTCGTTGTTCTTGATGTTCCCCGTGGAGACGAGGAGGAGCTTGTAAGGTTTTCCTTGGAGCAGGTGGGCGCTCACGAAGTCGGCATCTTTCGTTATGACCACGCGTTTGTCGACGAGCGAAATCTGATTGATGACCTCGTCCGGCGTCCGACTCTGTAGGGTGAGATCTCTGGTGTGGAGCGACTCGTGGCCAGCGTGGCGCAACAAGGACACCAGCCGCCGTGGCAGGTGTGTGTCCACCAGGAACTTCATACTGTGATGGCTTCGAGTCGCTTGACCTGACTGAGCCGGGCAGCGAAGGCCAGGGCGGCTAGAATGTCATCGCGTTCCAGGTCGTCATAGTCCGCCAGGATCTCCTCGATCGTCGTGCCGGCACTGAGCAGCTCCAGGATGACTTCGACGGGATATCGCATATGGCGGATGCACGGTTTGCCGTGGCAGATGTCCGGGTCGATGGTGATGCGCTCGAGCAGTGTGTCGGTCGTCATGAGCTAGCCCCTTACCCTG
Source organism: Thermoanaerobaculaceae bacterium (assembly GCA_963712665.1). GTDB lineage: Bacteria > Acidobacteriota > Thermoanaerobaculia > Multivoradales > UBA5704 > DATARR01. The sequence goes on from CAVQIV010000009.1 coordinate 201,346, forward strand.
ATGAGGGCAAGTATATGTCATTCGCTACCGCAGCCGCTTGCATGACTCCTCATGCCCGCCCTTGCAGGCCCTCTCGAAGAGCTCGCGGGCGCGGGTGGGGTCGGGGATGAGGCCGCCTCCTTTCTCGTAGAGGTCGGCGAGGCTGGCGCAGGCCAGCATGTCGCCGCCATCGCAGGCCTTCTGGTAGAGGCGGGCGGCTTGGAAGGGATCTTTGGCGACGCCGAGGCCTCCTGCATAGCGCGCTGCGACGTTGTAGCAGCCTCTCGGCAGGCCCGCATCGCAGGCCCGCTGGTAGAGGGCGAGGGCTCGGGCGTCATCCTGTGGGACTCCCGTGCCGTTTGCGGCCATCACGCCGAGGTTCACACAGCCCCGCGGCTCGCCCATGGTGCAGGCTTTTTGGAAGTAATCAGCGGCGCGGGCCGGGTCCGCGGGGATGCCCAGCCCTTCGTCATAGAGATTGCCCAGATGGTAGCAGGCGGCGGTGTCGCCCTCCTGGCAGGCCCGCTCCAGGCGGTCGAGGGCTTGCGCGGTCTCTCCCGGGCTGCCGGTCTGGAGGCTCAGGGCGTTGCGGCAGGAGAGGAGATGCCCGCCGTCGCAGGCCTGGCGGAAGAGGTCGGCAGCTCGCTTTTCGTCCTTGGGCACGCCGTCGCCGGCGTAGAGGAGGTCGGCGAGATTGGCGCAACCGAAAGCGTTATGGCCGGCGCAGCTCCGTTCGAAAAGGTCGGCGGCCTGCTTCTTGTCCGGAGCGATTCCTCCCATGCCGTCGCGATAGAAGACTCCGAGGTTGAAGCAACCCAGGGGATCTCCGGGCTCGCAGGGGCTCCCCTCGCACGCCCGGCGGTAGAAGGCAGCCGCTTGTGCCAGGTCCTTGGGAGTGCCCAGGCCCTGCTCGTGGAGGAAGCCGAGATTGGTGCAGCCGAGGGCGTAGCCGAGATCGCAGGCGCGGCCGTAGGCGATCTGAGCGAGGCTGCGGTTCTCGAAGCTTCCGCGGGCTTTTTCAAAATGAAGGCCGACGTTGTAGCAACCCGCGGCGTCGCCCCCGTCGCAGGCTTGCTGATAGAGACTGAGGGCCCGGCCGTCGTCGTGAGGGACTCCCCGGCCCGTGGCATAGAGAAAGGCCAGGTGGGCGCAACCCGCGGCGCTGCCACCATCACAGGCCCGGCTGAGCAGCTTGCGGATGCGGGTGTTGTAGGCGGCACCGCCTTCGCCGTTGAGATAACGGCCTCCGAGCTCGGCGCACCCAGCGGCGCTGCCGCCCTGACAGGCCTGATCGAAAAGCTCGTTGGCGCGTTTCGGGTCGGCCGGCACGCCCTGTCCCCGGACGTAGAGGAGGCCGAGCTCGAAAGCATCCCGCGGCTTGTCCGGCCTGGCAGGCTTGGCCGTGGAGGGTGAGAGCGCCGGCCAGCTTCACTGATTTTTCGAGGACCTCTCCGCCTCGCCGCACCGAGACGGTGACCTCCTGGCCGGCGCGTCTGCCGAGGAGCAGGCGTTCGAGGGTGCACGAGCTGTCGACGGTTTTTCCGTCCAGGGTCAGGAGCCGGTCGCCCGGACGCAGCCCGGCGCGGGCGGCTGGACCACCTTCCTCGAAATCCTGCAGGGCGGCTCCCTCCTGTCCGTCCCGGGGATCGCCCGGGCTTCCAAGGCTGGCGCCGAGCGTCACGGGGCCTGTGGGACCGGTGTCTGACGCGCAGGCGAGCGCCAGCAGGAGACAGAGGAGGAGGATTGATTGGATCCGCAGCATCGGCTGACATTATAGGTTCGGCCACAGGGCGAGTTGCGGTCAAGCCATAGAACGGTTATTCCGCAACTCGCCGGAAGGTGATGGGCCTGCTCAGCAGATGCAGCATTTGAGGCGGCAGCAACTGAATCCGCATAGCGGAGGGTTCGCCGACGAACCGCATTCCGCTGGGAAGCAGGACTCAGGAGCCGATCCGTTCGCATCTTCACCGAACAGCTCCAGGGGCACCTTGGGAGCAGCCTGCGCGCGAGAGAGGGGCGTAGTCTTGCAGAGCGCGGGAGCGGCCGGGGCCGGCGCCTGGAGGAGCAAAGACGCCACCGGGTTGTCCGTGGCCTTCTGCTCGGCCCAGGCCGAGCTAGTCACCAGCATGCAGAGCAGGATGAAGCAGAGACACATCCACTGTCTGGTCATCGCTTGCCTCCTTCGGTTACGTTGCTGAAAAAAACTGCCAGAGTCAATGCATTATGCACAAGTTGCTCTAGATTTCAAGGTTTCTCTGAGGAAGGCGAGGACGAACACGGACGGACAAGGACAAACAAGGATGGGGAAGACCGCTGATATCCTCCCCCCATGGTGCGTCGTGACGCAGACGAGAGATTTCCGGGTAGCCCGGCGTCTGCCCGCTGCGCGTCTCCAGCGGGTGAGAGTCCCGCCCCGGTAAGCGCCGGAGCGCCGGGTAGCAGGCCCCAGGCGTCGGGAGAGACTCCGAGGCCCGAGCGGGGCGTCAAAAGCCCGCGAGGCGGCGTGAGCCGTGCAGCGGGGAGCAAGCACGCGGGCCGCAACATGAAGTGAAGCCTGCAGCCTCGACAGAGAAACAATCCGGGAGCCGAGCCGCTCATGTCACGGCGAAGGCAACGTCGCTCGCAGGAGTCCCGGAGCCTGCGGCGAGGTCCCGGCGGGGTACGGGGAGCAGCACGTGTGCAAGGAGAAGTGCGGAACACGAGAGACCCGTCTGCGCCGCCGTCGTCGCGGCAAGGCGGGCCCGTATAAGCCGAAGGCGAAATCGGGCGCTGCGCAGCGGGAGTCCGAGGGGATCGTAGTACCGGTGATGGCGCGCGACGAACAACGCCGTCAGGAGGGAAGGGTCCCTGGGGTGGTCGTGTCGTCGGAGCAGGTAAGCGCGAGGGAATGGCCGGCAAGACCGGACCTAACCACCCCGGCGGCCGTAGGCCGACCGACAAAGTGCGACAACTGCAACGTCGACTGTGGGCCGCGGCCAAGCGGTCTCCGGGTCGACGCTTCCACGCGCTGTACGACCACATCTACCGGAGTGACGTCCTGTGGGAGGCGTGGAAGCGGGTCGAGCGGAACAGGCGCGGCGGGCGTCGATTCGCAGACGATCGCCGAGGTCGAGCAGTACGGTGTCGAGCGCTTCCTGGAAGAGCTCGGCAGCCGTGCTGCGCAGCAGGCAAGTACCGGCCGGAGGTGGTGCTGCGCCGGTACATCTCCGAAGGCTGATGGGAGGAAGCGGCCGCTTGGGCATTCCGACGGTCCGGGACCGAGTAGTGCAGATGGCGGCGAAGCTGGTGCTGGAGCCGATCTTCGAGGCGGATTTCTTCCGTGCTCGTACGGCTTCCGGCCCAAGCGGAGCGCGACGATGGCGCTGGAGACGCTGCGGAAACTCGGCGCCAAAGGCGGCCACTCACGTGCTCGACGCCGACATCCGGGACTACTTCGGGAGCATCGACCACGAGCAAGCTGATGAAGCTCGTCGGCGCGGCGCATCTCGGATCGACGGGTGCTCAAGCTGCTGCGGCAGTGGCTCGAAGCAGGTGTGATGGAGGACGGCGTCGTCCATCCGACGCTGGTGGCGGGAACCCCGCAAGGCGGAGTGATCTCGCCGCTTGCTGTCGAACATCTACCTGCACGTGCTCGACACGCTGTGGACGCGCCACAGCGCCCCCTTGGGGACGCTGGTGCGCTACGCAGACGACTTCGTGGTGATGTGCCGACGAGGTCGGAGTGCGAGCAGGCCGAGGAGCGGGTGCAGGGCGATCCTGGACGCGTCTCGGTCTCGAGCTGCACCCGGACAAGACGAGGCGGGTCGAAGCTCTTCGATGGTCAAGGAGGGCTTCGACTTCCTCGGCTGCCATCTGCACAAGCGGCTGAGCGGTCCGATCTGGGAGAAGACGCGGCAAGCGCCTCTACTTCCTCCAGCGATGGCCCTCGCAGCGCTCGATGAAGCGGATCCGGCAGCGCGTGAAGGAGCTGACCCCGAGGTGCGCGGTGCCACGCGGACATCCGCGAGGTCATCGGCGACCTCAACCCCGTGCTCCGGGGATGGGGCAACTACTTCCGCACCGGCAACGCCGCCAAGCGCTTCAACCAGGTCGACTCGCTACGTCTGGCAGCGGTCTCCAAGCGCTTGCTCGTCAAGCGCAAGGGACGCAACCTGCGAGCCGGCGAGGCCGAAGCGATGGACGCGCGAATACTTCTGGAACCTCGGGCTTCACCGCCTGCGCGGCACCGTCCGCTACCCGGAGGCTGCGTAATGCTGCGACTCGAGAGACCACCGGTAAGCCGTGTGCGGGAAATCCGCATGCACGGTTTGAAAGGGGGTCTTGACACCCAACCCGGCGGACAACCGCCGGTGAACGTGTAAGGATCTACCAATGGCCGGCCACTTCAAGGACGACATCCTCGACAAGCTCGCGCGGCAGGCGAACGTGGCTCAGTTCGTGAGCTTCGGGCCGGACCTCGTGCAGCGGCACGCCTGGATCCGCGGTTTTCAGCCGGGCCACCGGTTCGGCTCTGTGGAGGAGGCCGTGGCCGCCCTGCTCAGCGCTTCGCCCGAGGGCTCGGTCAACATCCGGAGCTGGCAGCCGGACAATCCCAAGAGCCGCTCGTTCCTCTATGGGCGGAAGGGGGAGGAGGAGATCCTGGGCGAGCTGCGCCGGCTGGCGGGCGAGGGACTGTACACCATCCTCAACGAGACCATAGATATAGAGGATGGGGGCGTTTCGGGCGTGGCCTTCGGCGACCTGCTCGAATTCGCGCCGGGTGACACGCCGCGTTGCGTCGAGCAGCCGGGCGCGTGCGCGCTCCCCCGGGAGCTGGGGATGCGCGTCCTCGAAACCGTCTATGGCTTCCAGCCGGCTCTGCCGGAGCGGCGCGAGCAGCGAGTGGAGTTCAGCCTCCATCCCCTGCGACGGGGCTACCGGAGGGAGCACATCACCCTCTGGGAGACGGAGACGCCGGGTCCGCCGCCCGTCGCGCCGCGGGTCGACTGGCCGAACCGGTTCAGCCGCCATCTCGGGGACAAGACGTTCGGCCTGGTGATCGCGGACGCCCTGGGGCTCACCGTCCCCCGCACGCTGGTCTTCCCCCGGCGCCTGGCTCCGTTCGCATTCGGCACGGGGACGGGCTCGGCCGAGACGTGGCTGCGCACCTGTCCCCTGGAGCAGGTGCCGGGGCGTTTCACCACCCATCGCGGCTGGGTCGATCCGTTCCGGCTGCTGCGCGAGGAAGATCCCAGGGGGACGCCATTGCCGCGGTGCTGGCCCAGGAGGGGATTGATGCCCGTCACTCGGGCGCCCTGCTCGCGGGTCCGGACGGCGAGCCCCTGGTGGAGGGCGTCGCCGGCCGGGGAGACGACTTCATGCTCGGCCGCCGGCCCCCGGAGGAGCTGCCGGCTGGGGTCGAGTCCTCCCTGAAAGACCTCTACCGCCGGGCCTCCGGCCGGCTGGGTCCCGTCCGCTTCGAATGGGTCCACGACGGCGCCCGCCCCTGGATCGTCCAACTCCACCGCGGTCCTGTCCTCTCCTCCGGCCGGGTGATCTTTCCCGGCGACGCGGCGTGTTACCATTCCCTTGAAATTTCACAGGGGATCGACGCCCTGCGCGAGCTGATCGCCAGAGTGCAGGGCACGGAGGAGGGCATCATCCTCCTGGGCCGCGTGGGAGTGACCAGCCATTTCGGCGACCTCCTGCGCCGGGCGCGGATCCCTTCCCGGATCGAAGAGCCGGCCGGCTGACGGTGGGAAAACTCTCGCGCCGGCCGTCTCTGGAGGAGACCGATCCTGTTTCGGAGGTGTGCTTTATGCGTGTCGTCACGTCATTCTTGCTCGCAGTCGCTTTGTTTTCTTGTTACGCCTTCGCCCTGCAAAGCCCTGCTCCCGCTTCTCCTGGCGTGGAGACGACGCCTGCGGCCAAGCCTCCGGACGTGAAGAGTCCTCCTGCAAAGTCGGAAGTCCCTCCCAGCCCCTCCCGGCCCCTTTCTGCGCAGCCCCGAGACGTCTACGATTGGCTGTGGAGCTTGCACGGTAACGCGAAAGATCTGGCTCGGGCTACCATCATCGTCATTGCCTTGCTGGCTGCGTTGCTCACCGTGGTTGCGACCTGGGAAATTCCGCCGGCAAGGACCCGCCCGAGCTCCAGTGCCCGGCCGCAGGAGCGGGCGGCCGCGGATACGGCAGATGCGGCGAAATCCGAAAACAAAAGCACCCGGACGTTGACGGCGCCTTTTCAGGGGAACTTTGCCACCACCGTCCTCAGCGGTCTCGGTGGAATGGCGGCGGTGTCCTTCGTGGACGATTCGTTCTGGAAGGACGCGGGGATCAACGCCAAGGCCTACTATCTCATCCTTTTCGTGACGTTCTTCCTGACCTTTCTGCTCCTGTCCGCTCTGTATCAAGGAGCTGTCGAGGCGATCCGCAGCCGGGTCGTCCTCGTCCATCGTCCACCCGAGTGGACTCGTGATGAGAAAGATAAGCGACAGCATGCGCTCTATTGGGGACGCCGTTTCTGGCGCTGGCTCCTGTCGTGGCGCCACGCGGGCCTCATCTTCCTGGACACGTTGTTCAACGTCGTTCAGGGAAGGAATCAGCTCCAGACAGCGGGGTTCGCCAAAGAGATCCTCGACCTCCACTGGTCGCAGAGCTGGGTGGCCAATCGCGTTCGGGAATCGATCGACCGTGCGATCGGTCGGGCTCTGGAGAAAGAGTCGGCTCAGCAGATCCTGGCCTCTGCAGGGCTTGTTCCTCCCCATGAAGACGCCGACGTTCGCGTCAATATCGGCATTCTCTCCGTGGATGAGTCCGCGGTCTCGTATTTCTCCTGGGAGCGGGGGAGCCTGGGGCGACCTTTCGACCAGCACTCCATGGCGTGGATTTCCATCGCTTCCGGTAGGGCCCTCTGGTACAGGCAAGGGAATGGCAGGAACGGGATCAAGCTGGAGAAAATCTATAACAACGAGGTTTCTCTTCTGGGTACGCGGATCACAACCTTCCCATTGACGGCATTCCCCTGCTCGGCAACTACTACCAGCGGCGGGAATCGCCGGACTATGAAGGATTCGTGATCCTGCCCATCCCCTGGGTGCGGCGGGGAGAGGACCGTGATTATCAGCGGGCGGGAATCCTGATCTCGTTTCGCAAGGCCATCTACATGGAGGCCCTCTGGAGCGGCCTGGAGACCGGAGGCAAGCCCAATTTCGCGGATTGGCAGGGACTGTTGGAATGTGAGGAGGAGAGACCCAGGTCGCGCCGCTCCTCTGGAAGCCGGGTCCTCGTGGCCCTGGTGAACGAAACGGAGTACGTTGCCATCGAGGAGGGGGATGCGGAACCGCCGCCGGTTGCAACCGCGCCGGAAACGGATGAGCTGTTCGTTCGCGATCCGGAGTTGCAGGCCGTCCTCCGGCAGGGGGTGGAAGTCCTGGGCGAGGCTCTGCGATACTTCAACCCGACCGTGTTCGAGGAGCAGATCCTGCCTCATCTCCATACTTAGGCTCTGGCGACGAGATCCTATGCCCTTCTACAACGCCCACGGGGAGCTCGACCCCCTCCCCCACGCCCGCACGTTCGGCGAGGAGTCGCGCATGGCGCTCCTCGCCCTGGATTGTGTCCTCAATGGTGAGAAGGCCGTCTATGCCAGCAGCGAGCTGACCACGGGGCCGCGGCTCTACCGCCTCCTCCGCGAGTGGAAGCTCAAGGACACTGCGGCGCTGAAGAAGGCTCTGGGAGAGGCGGAGTTCCAACGCCTCATCTGGGACCCCAACGCGGCCGAAGCCGACGCCTTCGCTCGCGAGCTACGGAGTCGGATTCCCGGCCGGCCCCTGGTGGTTACCCCGGCGCCGTTCCTCGCTCCCGGCTGGGGCCAGGAGGAGTATCTGGCTTTCTGGGAGACGGCCATTCGCACCCGCTTCCAGGCTCTCTACTTCAGCGACGACTGGGAGTGGAGCAACGGCTGCACCTTCGAGCTCGCCGTGGCCTGGGACGCCGGGCTCCCCACCTACACCGCGAGTGGGCAGAGCCTCGGCCTGGAAGACGGAGTGGCGCTCATCGTCCGCGCCGCCGAGGCTCTGGAGACCGAGGGCTTCGACGCTTCGGGGTTGCGGCAGAATCTGGCGCGGATTCTCCGCTGAGAGGACTGGTTTCCAACCTTTCCCTCAACCCAAAAGCCTTTTGCCCGTCCGAAAGAGTCAATTCCGCGGGAAAAGACTTTTTGCCTGCAGTTTCAAGTCAACTGACCCGGGGAAAAGTCATTGGGCCGGGGAATAGACTTTTTGGGACCCGGGAAAGTCTTTTCCCCGCCTCAAACACCCTTTTCCAGAGGGAAAAAGTCTTTGCCGGCGGAGAAAGACCTTTTGCTGGGCGGAAAGACCTTTGCTGGCGGTGAAAGACCTATTGTCGAGGGGGGAAAGACCTTTGCCGGCGGCCAAAGGTCTTTGACGGCTGAAACAGCCCAGCGGGCTGGGGAACAGGGTTTTTCTCCCGGCAAGGACTGCGCTCCGCGATATCCTCTCCCTCGTGCCGCAGCAGCTCAGCCTCTTCGACGTCCTTCCGGCTCCGCCCCGCCCTCCTGGCCGCGTTCTCCTCGTGCATGGGGCCCGCGCGGCGGAGAGAGCGGTCCTGGAGCGGGTGGACTCCCTGCTGGAGGAGGTGCAGAAGAAGCCTTCGCTTCTGGCCAAGCCGGTGCGGATCGTCGTCCCGTCCCGCAGTCTGCGGCTCCATCTGAGCGCGGCGATCGTCCGCCGGCGGGGACGGTCGGCCGCGGGAGTGATCCTCCAGACGCTTTTCGGTCTTGCTTCCGAGGTGCTGGAGCGGGTAGGCGAGCCGGCGCCGCGGGGGGCCAGGCTCTTTTCGGCCCTTGCCCAGCGGGCGGCCCGGGCTGAGCCGTCCCTGCGGCGGGGGTTGGAGGACCTGGTGGATGGCTACGGCGCGGTGACCGGAACCCTCCGGGATCTGCTGGATGCCGGCCTGGAGCCGGTCCATGCCGAGGCGGCCGAGGAGGTGCTGGCGAGCGATGGCCATCACGTGGCCACGCGGGTCGAGGTGGAGCGGGCTCGCGCCCTGGTGCGTGCCGCGGCCCGGGCTGAGGCGGGGATGCGCGAGCTGGACCTCGGCCGGGTCGCGACCCTGCTGCGGCGGGCCACGGAGCGGGTGGAGAGCGATCCCGACCGGGCCCTCCCCTCGCGGGCCATCCTCATTCATGGCTTCGCGGACGCCACCGGCGTCGCCACCGACTTCCTCCAGGCTCTCCTCAAACAGTGCAGCGCCTGGCTCGTCCTCGACCAGCCGCCGCGACCGGAGGACGAGGGGCTGGAGAGGGCTTTCCCCGCTCGCTTCCTGGAGCGGCTCTCCCTGGCGGCGCGGGTCGAGCCGGCCAGGCTGGATGGGGATCGAGCTGAGCGGCCGGTGCCGCCCCGCCTCGAAGGGGTCGAAGCCGTGGGAGCCGAGGCGGAGGTGCGGGAGGTGGCCCGCCGGGTGCGGGTCCTGCTGGACGGCGGCATCCGGCCCGAGGCCGTGGGAGTCGTGGCCCGGGACCTCAGTCCCTATCGTCACGTCCTGCGCCGCCACTTCGGCCGTCTGGGCATCCCCTTCTCGGGCGTAGGGGAGACGGGAGGGCTGGAGCCGGCAGGCCGTCGCGCCCAGGCGTTCCTGGAGCTGTTACGCCAGGGCGAGGGAGTTCCCTCCGATCGCTGGCTGGACTCCCTGGCGTCCCTGCCCGGCGGGAACCGATCCCTCGTGGATCTGCGTCTGGCTTTCTACGCCCTGGGGGCCGGCCGGCTGCGGGACGTCACCGAGTTACGGCTCGATGAGGTGGTGCGTGACGGCTCGTTCCCGCTGCCCATCCGCCAGGGTCTCAAGACCGCGTCGGCGAGAGACGAGGAGTCCGAGGAGGAGGGGAGGGAGGCCGAGGTCTATGCCAATCGCCGCCGGGTGGCGGGATCGCTCCTCGCCGCGGCCATGCGCCGGGCCCGCCGGGTGCGCGAGCGGCTCGCCTCGTGGCCGGAGGAGGCCGCCGTGGCCGATCACCTCGGCCGCCTGCACTCTCTGCTCACTCGCGATCTGAAGTGGCGTCTCCTGAAGGATGAAGCCCGGCCCGTGGCTGCCGCGTTGGAGGAGATCGCGCGGGAGGCGCCGGCGGATCTCGTCCTCTCCCGCGACGAGCTGCGTCTCCTCCTGGAAGATCTCCTCGAGGATGCCGGTGCCGCGCCGCTGGGCGGCGAGGGGGGCGGCGTCCAGGTGCTCTCGGTGGTGGAGGCCCGAGCGCGCACCTTCGATCACCTTTTCCTGATCGGCCTCAACCGCGACGTGTTCCCACGCACCGTGCGTGAGGACCCCCTGCTGCCCGATGATCTGCGGCGCATCCTCCAGCGGGTCCTCCCCGACGTGCCGGTGAAGCGCTCGGGCTTCGACGAGGAGCGCTACCTTTTCGCCCAGCTCCTCTCGGCGAGCCCGTCGGTGATCCTCTCCTGGCAAGTGGCGGACGACGAGGGCAAGCCCCTCGCGGCATCGCCTCTGGTGGAGAGGCTGCGCGAACGCATGGCAGTGGAGAAGGCTCCGGCCCTCTGGGGATTGCCGGCCGCCGGCCCCCTTCCCGGCCCGCGCACCGCGGCCGAGCACGCGGTGATGGCCGGGCTCCACGCCCCCCGGCGTTGGTGGGGTCGGGTCCTCCCCCTGGCGCTGGAGGAGGTGCGGGCGGGAGGGGAGGCCCTGGCCGCCTCCCGCCTCGCGGTGCTGGACGAGATGGATCCGGACCTGCGCACTCCGGAAGGGCGGGCGGTGCGCTCCCGGCCCGGCCCCTATTTCGGGTACGTGGGCCGGATGGACCTGGGCGGAGGGGAGGGCGAGCCGCGGCTGCGCCAGCTTTTCGTCACCCTGCTGGAGAACCTGGCCGCCTGCCCGTGGCAGGTCTTCCTCGGCCGGCTGCTCCGGCTGGAGCCCACACCCGATCCGGTGGGGGCCCTGCCGGGGATCGATCCCCTGCTTCTGGGCAACACGGTCCACGCCGTGCTGGAGGGGATCGTCCGTTCGGTCGGCGGCCTTCCCGGGGAGGTCGACGGTCCGGTGGGCGATCGGCTGCCGGTGGCCGTGCCCTGGCCCGACGAAGCCGTGCTCGGCCGCTCCCTGTTCGTGGAGGCCGAGCGCCTGCTGCGCGAAGAGGGGATCTTCCTGCCGGGGCTCGCCCGCGCCCTCGCGGAGCGTGCCCGGCCTTTCCTGGAAGCGGCACGAGAGACCGACTGGACGAGCGGAGCGGTTCCCGTGGTCGGCGTCGAGGAGCAGGGGATGCTCGAGGTCTGGGACGGCCGGGGCCGCTCCCATCGGGTCCAGTTCCAGGCCGACCGGGTAGACCGGATCGGGGGGCGCCGCGTGTGGACGGACTACAAGACGGGCCAGCCGATCTCCACGGCCAAGCGGGGAGACGCCCGGCACCGCCACTTCCTCGACCGCGTGCGCAGGGGCAGTCATCTCCAGGCCGTGGCCTATCTCCTGGGCTCAACCCAAGAGAGCGTGGGCCGGTATCTCTTCCTCCGTCCCGATCTCGACCCCGAGCAGCGGCAGCTCACGGTCACGCGGGGGGACGAGGAGCTGGTGCAGGCCTTCGAGAACGCGGTCGGCGCGGTGCTGGAGGCCTGGGGGGCCGGCGCGTTCTTCCCTCGGGTGGTGGAGCCCACCGGCCGTGAGGAGCCGGGCCGTTGCGGCTTCTGCTCCGTGGCCGAGGCGTGCCTGCGGGGCGACTCGGGAGCCCGTCTGCGCCTTTTCGAGTGGACGGGGCGGGCGCAGGAGACCGTTGCCGCTGAAGAAGCCTTGCTGAAGGTCTGGCGACTGTGGGAGAAGCCAGGGAAGGAGGAGCGGACGGGCGTCGTGGACGTGGAGGGTGAGCTGTGACCCTCCTGGAAGGATTTCGCGAGCAGATCCTGCGGGAGGAGGACCGCAAGGCCCGGCGGGCAGCCCAGACCCGGTTCGATCGTCCCCTGGTCCTCCAGGCCGGGGCCGGGACGGGCAAGACCACCACCCTCATCGGCCGGCTCCTGTCGTGGACTCTGGGCACGGGCTGGGAGCGGACGGAGCGGCGCCTGGCCGAGCGGGCCAGGGCCCGGCCCTTCGGTCTTCCCGAAGAGGTCTCTCCCGATCGCATCGCCGCCGAGGTGCTGGGCCGCGTCGTGGCCATCACCTTCACGGAAGCAGCGGCGGCGGAGATGGCGGGCCGGGCGGCCCGGGAGCTGGCGTCGCTGGCCGCGGGGGGAGAGGTCCCCGACTGGCTCGACGTCTCGCTGCTCCCGGCCGCCGGGGAGCGGGCGGCCCGGGCGCGCTCCCTCCTGGGCACCCTGGATCACCTCGCGGTCCGCACCATCCATGCCTTCTGCCGCGGCCTGCTGGCCGATCACCCCCTGGAGGCGGGAGTCCATCCCGACCTGGTGATCGACGCCGATGGCCACCGGGTGGAGGAGATCGTCCAGGAGATCGTGGAGGACGTGCTGCGGGAAGGCTATGGCACCCCCGGCGATCCCCATCTCCTGGCCCTGGCCGCCCGCGGCTTCGGCCCCCAGGAGATCGTCGAGGCGCTGATCGCCCTCCTGGGCTCCGGCCTGCCATCGAGCGCGCTGGAGCGCGATCCGTTCGGGAAGGAAGAGGTCTCTGCCTTCCGCGCTCGCCTGGCCGCGGCCTGCCAGGCGGTCCATGGCCTCATCGCTCCCCGGCTGCGGTGGACGCGGGGGAAGAACGCCCAGAAGATCGAGGAGGGGCTCGCCGCCCTGATCGCCCGGCTCGGAGAAGCCGGAGACGTGCCGGTGGAGATCCTGAAGGAATGGGCCGCCGGGCTCCTCCCCAAGAACCTGAGAGACCATCTGCACGAGTGGTCGCGCAAGAGGAAGGACGTCGATCTCTCGGGCGATCTCCTGGAAGAGCTGGCCGTGGCCTCCGGCGCCCTGGTCCAGCTCCTCGATCACCTGCTGAGTCTCGATCCCGAGCTGCTGGAGCACGGCCGCCTCGCCCTGCGTCCGCTGCTCGCGGCTGTCGAGGGCACGCTGCGGGCGCAAGGGATCGCCACCTTCGACTTCCTCCTGACCGGGGCCGAGCGCCTCCTCGCCCGCCAGTCCGAGGTGCGGCAACAGGTGCGCCGGCGCATCGATCAGCTCCTGGTGGACGAGTTCCAGGACACCGACCGCGTGCAGTGCGAGCTGCTGCGCTGGATTGCCCTCGACGGGCCGGTGGCGGAGCGGCCGGGCCTCTTCCTGGTGGGCGATCCCAAGCAGTCCATCTACGGCTGGCGCAACGCGGACCTCAGGGCCTACGACGGTTTCGTGGAGCGAGTGCGGGCGGCCGGGGGCGAGGTCATGTCGCTGGTCGAGAACTTCCGCTCCGTGCCCGTGATCCTGGAGGAGGTGGCCCGGATCGTGGAGCCCGTCATGCTCCCCCGCGTTGGCGTCCAGCCCTCGTTCGAGCCCCTGCTGCCGTGCGAGCGGCGGCAGGGGGATCCGGGGTTCGTCCGCCCTGGGAGCGGCGGGGCGATGGCGATGGGCTGGGCCCCGGTCGAGCACTGGGTCTCCTGGAAGCGGGATGACGAGCGGGGTGCGGCGAAGACCGCGGCCGTAGAGGCGGCCCAGATCGAGGCCGCGGCCCTGGCCGCCGACGTCCGCGCCCTGCACGAGAGGCACGGCGTGCGCTGGAGCGAGATCGCCCTCCTCCTGCGCAGCACGGGTGATCTCGACCTCTATCTGGAGGAGCTGCGGCGCGCCCGCGTCCCCTTTGCCGTGGGGCGGGACAAGCAGTACTACCGCCGCCGCGAGGTCATCCAGGCCGCGGCCCTGGTGCGGGCGATCCTCGATCCCGGGGATCATCTTGCCCTGCTCACCGTGCTGCGGTCCTCCTTCGTGGGCGTGCCCGATGCGGCCCTGATCCCTCTCTGGAACCGCCAGCTCCCGAAGTTGATGACCGAGCTGGCCGATCCCGATCCAGACGCCCTCGCCTTGGTGCGCGAGGCCGTGGAGGGCGCGGTCTCGGCCACGCCGCGGGACGTCCCCGGCATCGAGCGGGTCGCTGGCTGGGAGAGGAACCTCCTGGCCGCGGTCGAGAGTCTGGCCGTGCTGCGCCAGTCGTTCGCCACCGAGGCGTCGGACGTCTTCGTCGAGCGCCTGCGGGGGCTCACCCTGGTGGAGGCCACCGAGGCGGCCCGCTACCTCGGCCCTTATCGTCTGGCGAACCTGGAGCGCTTCTTCCGCCAGCTTCTCGGGGCCATGGAGGAGGGTGGAGGGGACGTGACCGCCATCCTGCGCGCTCTGCGCCGCAGTGTGTCCGAAGCCCGCGAGGCCGAGGAGGGGCGGCCCACGGACAGCTCGGAGGACGCGGTCGCCGTGCTCACCATCCACGGCGCCAAGGGGCTGGACTTCGAGCACGTCTACCTCGTCCAGCTCCACAAGGCCCCGCCGGGCGACCGCGGCAACCGCACCACGGCCGGGACCGCCGAGCCCGCTGGCATTGGCTACGAATACCGTCTCTTCGGGGCTCCCACCCTGGGATTCGATCGCATCGAGGCTGAGCGCCGGGAGGTCGAAGCCGCCGAGCGGGTCCGCCTTCTCTATGTGGCCATGACCCGGGCCAAGGACCGCGTCGTCCTGGCCGGGGTGTGGCCCGAGCGTCTGGGAGGGAAACCGTGGGATCAGGCCCGCACGCCCATGGACCTTCTCCTCTCCCGCCGCGACCTGCCGGCTGACCTCGCCGGCCGTTGGGAGCAGGCCCTGGCCGCGGAGACCGATCCCCCCTGGACCTTCACGGACGCGACGGGCGCCCTCTGGAAGTTCCCCGCCCTGCGTCCGCGGGAGGAGAGCGGCCTGGCCGCCGAGCCCGAGCGTCCCTTCCTGCCCGGGCCGGAGGAGATCGCCCTGGTGTCCGCGGGCCTGAAGGCGGCGCGGGAGCAGGCCGGGATCCGCAAGGCCCGTCCCTTCGGCGGCGCCGCGTCCGAAGAGGCCCACGCCCTTCTCCGCGAGCAGCAGGCCGAGCGCCTTGTGAGCGAGGAGCCCGGGCGTCGTGTCCCCCCCGCAGTCATCGATCGGGCCGCCGCCATGGCCGCGGGTGGGGCGATCCACCGCGCCCTGGAGGAGTGGGACCTGGCCGCCGATCCCCGCAAGGAGGCCGGCCGCCAGCGTTCCCTCCTCCCCGCCTATCTCGCCGCCCTGGTGGAAGGGGACGAGCTGGAGCGCGCCCTCCCGGTCGCCGGGTCCCTCCTCGACACCTTCGCCGCCGGCCCCCTCCTCGCGCGCCTCCGGGGACTGAAAGACCACCTCCTCGCCCGCGAGCTCCCCGTCCTCCTCCCCCCGGGAGAAGGGAATCACTCGCCGGTGGGAGTCGTCACCGGCGCCATCGACCTCCTCTACCGCGATCCCAAGAGCGGGGAGATCGTGATCGCCGACTACAAGACGGACGAGGTGGCGACGGAGGAGGAGATCCGGACGCGGGCGGCTGTCTACGCGCCCCAGGGCGCGCTCTACGCCAGGGCCGTCCGGGAAGCGCTGGAGCTCGCGGAGGCGCCGCGGTTCGAGCTGTGGTTCCTGCGGGTGGGACGGGTGGTGGAAGGAGAGACCGTTGACTTCCCGCCCTTCAAGGGGTAGCCTCCACCCGATTCAATCCGTTCTCGGATAGCTGATGAGCGCCGTAATTCCCGCCGCCAGCGGAGGCGGCAGACTGTGATGCCGTGCTTCGCGTACTGATCCTCGACGACGAGTCGATCGTGGTGGACACCCTGGCCGCCTGTCTGCGGCTGCCGGGCCTCGACCTGACCACCTGCATGGAGATCGAGGCGGCGGAGGCGTTGCTGCGCTGTTTCCGCTTCGACGTCGTCATCACCGACCTCTCCGTCTCCCAGCTCGGCGGCCTGGACGGCATGCGCCTCGTCCGCTTCGTCACCGCCAACTTCCCCGATACGGCGGTCTACGTCCTCTCCGGCTATGTTGACCAGGCGGTGCGCGACCTGTGCTCCGTCCTCGGCGTCACCGCCGTGCTGGAGAAGTCGGAAGGACTGTCGCGGCTGCGGGCCTATCTGCTGGACCGCCGCGACGCTCTGCTCCCGCCCGGCGCCCCTCTGGAGGGCGACGGCGAGGTGCAGCAGGTGGAGCTGCTCGAAGACTTCATGACCACCAATCCTATCCGCGCCGTGCTGCAGCCGGTCGTCAAGCTGCGCGACGGCGCGCCGCGCTTCGAGGTCTTCGGCGTCGAGAGCCTGGCGCGCGGCCCCGCCCGCTCGGTGCTGGGCAGCCCGGCCGTCTTCCTCGCCTACGCGGCCCAGAAGGAGATGCTGTTCGAGGCGGACATGATATGCATCCGGGCTGCGCTGACCGAGGTGGTCCACCTCGGCAACTCGGTGGTCACCTTTCTCAACGTGCAGCCGCGCTCGATGACCAACCCGGAGTTCGCCGACAAGCTCTGCACGGCCGTCCAGGCCACCGGGATGGAAGAGAAGAGCATCATCCTGGAGCTCACCGAGCAGCAGACCATCGTCAATCCCCGCGCCTTTGCCGCGACCCTTCAGCGGCTGCGCGAGCGGGGGTTCCGGATCGCCCTCGACGACTTCGGGGAAGGCTCTTCGAATTTAAACCTATTTCAAGACTTGCATCCGGACTTCCTCAAGATCTCGGGCACCTTCTGCCGCGGTCTCGCCCACGATCCGTTCAAGCAGATCATCGTGCAGTCCACCGCCGAGATGGCGGCCCGCGCCGGCACCGCGACGGTGATGGAGGCGGTCGAGACCGCCGAGGACGCCGAGGTCCTCCGCCTGCTCGGCATCGATTACGCCCAAGGCTATTTCTTCCTGCGTCCACTCCCCGGTCTCGAGCTGGCGCAGTTGCTCCAGACCGGCGCCGCGGCGCGGGCGCATTCCGGCGTGCTCGAGCCGCTGGGAGCCGCGCCGTCTCCAAGCTTGTAATCTGATTCAAAAATAGATCTATCATTCTGTCAAAAGGCCGGCGAAAGTGTCAGCTCTCGTGTCACTGTCACGGTCTGACAGAGCTCTGACGCTTGTGTCACGGTTTCTACGGGTGATCGCACTTCACGTCCAGAGATGCGCACTCTCTGAAGTCCGTTGTCGTATTTTTCTACTTTCTATGGGGGGAAAACTCGTGGCCACTCTTAAAGACCTGATATCTCCGCTGTTCCTCATGAACTGCTGTATCTGAAGTCCGTCGCAACTTAACCGTAGGTTTGTCAAACGGGGGGAGCAATTCACTCCTCCAAGAAACTGGGGAGAGCTACGCCAATGCCCATTCAGGAGTTTTATCGCAAGTTCAGTTCAACCACCGAGCAGTGTGACCTTTTCGCGGCTCTTCGCAACCTCGGCCGCATCGAGGACGCGAAGGCCTTGATGACTGATGGTACGGGTCCCTTCAACGTCGACTGGCCGCAGTGGCCCGATACGGAGGCGCAGTAGTTGCAAGGGCTGAGCGGCATGGAACGCGTCTGAGGGTCCGTGCCGTTTCGTGAGCAGTGTCCGGGCCCGGGAGGTGACGCCTCCCGGGCTCGATCTGGAAGGT
Source organism: Thermoanaerobaculaceae bacterium (assembly GCA_963712665.1). Lineage (GTDB taxonomy): Bacteria > Acidobacteriota > Thermoanaerobaculia > Multivoradales > UBA5704 > DATARR01. Next base: position 218,828 of record CAVQIV010000009.1, read on the forward strand.
TTTGAGCGGAGGGTGTTCAATTTATGAATTTCGAAGCCATGAAGGATAGAGTCCGCGGGATTCCGGAGGTCTCTTCCTGGCCCCAGATGCTGGAATTGATCGAGCGGCCGGTCCATCGGGAATCGATCTCCGTCTGGGAATATCCGGTGGCGGCCTGCCGGGCTGTGGGGGGCTCCGAGCTGGATGCCCTACCTGCAGCGGCGGCGGTCTTCTGCTCGGTGATCAGCATTCACCTCGTAGACGACATGCTGGACGACGATCCGCGGGGCGACTTCCACCGTCTCGGCGCGGGGCCGGCGGCCAATCTGGCCCTGGCGTTCCAGGCGGCGGGGCACTGCCTCCTCGACCAGGGACCCGCACCGGTACGGGCGGCCTTGCAGGCGAGCTTCGCTACCCTCTCCCTCGCCACCTGCTTCGGCCAGAGCCTCGATTCGCTGGAGCGCGAGACCGAGGCGGACTACTGGCGAGTGGTGGAAGCCAAGACCCCGCCGCTCTTCGGCGAGGCCCTGCGCATGGGGGCGCTCCTGGGCCGTGCGGACGGTGCCACGGCGGAGCGGCTGGCCCATCTGGGACGACTGCTGGGCCGTTACATCCAGATCAACGACGACCTGTCGGATGCTCTGCAGTCACCGGCCTGTGCGGATTGGCAGCGGCGGCACAACAACCTGCCGATCCTCTTTGCGCTGACGGCGGAGCATGCCGACCGCGACGAGTTCGCGCAGCTTTCGACGCAGGTCGACGATCCCGACACTCTCGCCGCGGCGCAGAAGATCCTCTTCCGCAGCGGTGCGGTGAGCTACTGCACCCTGAAGCTGATCGAGCTCGCGCGCGAGCTCCAGGAATTGCTCGGCGGCCTTTCTCTCGCCGATGCGCAGCCGGTGGTGAATCTGGTCGAGCTCCATCTCGATCCGCTTCACCGCCTGCTCGAGAGGGTGGGGGTCGAGGATCCGGCGGCACTGATACTCTCGTGAGGAGGGGACAGGAATTTAGAGAGGGTATTTGGTGCTATAATAATTTACTGGCCTCTCAGCAGAGGCTGCTTCAAGAGGGTTCGTGACGTGCTCAATGCAGGGTTGAGCATTCAGGCTGAAACCCCCCGGCGCGAACCGGTTGAATATCCTCTCGCCGTCTGCCGAATTCCGCCTCATCGCCATCTTCGCCCGGCCGCGCGCAGCCCGCCCGGCCCACCCCTTCGATTGGGACCCTCCGCGCATTAGAGAATCAAACCTTGTGGAAGGTACGACCTTCCGTTGGGAGGGATATAATGAACATTCAAGATTTCCGTTCCCGCTTCATTTCCCGAAAAGAAGAAAGCGTGTTGTTCGATGCGCTGCGCCGTCTGAGCCGGATGACCGACTTGAAGGCCCTCGTCGCAGGGTCGTATGCATGGACTGAATGGCCTTGCGATGCACCGGACGGACGTGCACTGGTTGGCAGGATCTGAGATCCTCCAACTCCCGGCAGCTCCTGCAATCGGGGGCTCGAAGGGGAACTTGAAGTCTCTACCACGCGCCTGCGCGGCCCGCGTTTTGGCTTCTCCCCCCGGGGGCCCCCATCACCTCGCGCCACCCCTCCGACGGCGGGGGGTGGACGGGAGTCCGCAAGCCTGCTATAAAGGCGTCCGGTCTAACTCATGGACGCCCGGCATCGCCCTTCGTGGAAGGCGGCGGATTTCTTCCTGATCCTCGCCTCCTTCCTCGTCCTCATCCCCTGCTTGTACTTTCCCTATGCCGTCTCCTCGCCCGACCTGGGTTTCACCCTGAGCACGGCGAACTGGACGGTGATCTCCGCCTATCCGTGCCGTCCCGAGGCCTCTTGCCTCAAGGTCGGCGACCAGGTGCTCCGTGTCGCGGGCGTGGACTTCGAGCACTTCACCCAGGACCGCAGCCTTTCGCTCAATGGGTTCTTCGCTCCCCGAGGGGAGGCCCGCGTCGACTTGCAGCGCAAGGGCGAGCCGTTGACCCTCGACGTAAGGATCAACAAACCGAGTATCGACCTGTCCCAGCTTTTCTTCGACCTGTTCGCGCCGGTGGTGTTCTGGCTGATGGGCACGGTGGCCGTCATTTTCTTGCGGCCGCGCGACGAACGCTGGGTGGTGCTGGTGCTCTTCAGCTACAACGTTGCGCTGTGGCTCGCTTCGGGAGTGGCCTCGCGGGTTGGCGGCTCCGCCTTCGTGTTTCACGCGGTGATCTGGTTCTTTGCGCCGCTCTGTCTTCATCTGCACCTGATCCTGCCCAAGCCTCTCCTGGGTCCCCGCACCCGGCTCGCAGGCTTGAGCGGGCTTTATGCGCTGTCGCTGATCCTGGCGGTGGTGGACCTCGCGCGTCCCGCGAGAGCAGTCCCCTACCTCGGCTACACCCTGGCGGGGCTGAGCCTTGCCATCCTTCTCCTCCTGGTCCGCCTGGCTCTGCCCGTGGGCGCTGCCGCACGGGTCGCCGTGCGCATCATGCTGTTCGGCATCACCCTGGGCCTGGTACCCGTGCTTCTCTTCCACGGCGTGCTGCCGGTGCTGCTCCAGACGGCGTTCCAGGAGGGTCAGAACCTGCGCCCTGTGTACAACTACATGCTCGCCATCGCGACGCTCTCCATGCCGATCCTGCCGATGAGCTACATCTACGCCATCTACAGGCACAATTTCGGCGCCTTGGAGTTCCGCGCCAACCGCTTTCTCGGCATCTATACCTTCTCGGTGCTGTTGTTCGCCTCCTACACGGTGATCTTCTTCCTCTTGAGCCAGCGCTGGCAGACCATCCCCAGCGGCTTCCTGGCGACCGTCCTCCTCGTCTCCCTGCTCTTCGTGGCCGTGGCGCCCTTGCTGCGGGATCGCTTCCAGGCGCTCGTCGACCGCCGCATCTTCGGCATCAAGCACACGGCCGAGGAGGTGATCGGCCTCGTCTCCGAGCGCATTCCCACGGCTTTCGACCGCGAGGTGCTGGCGCGGGTGATCGCCAACGAGATCCTGCCCACCCTGCTGATCCGCCAGTCGGCCCTCTACCTCTTCGGGGACGAGCGCAAGGAGACTCTCTACGAGCAGGCGGTCCCCGCCGGGGAGCCGGAGCCCACGGAGGAGGAGCTGCGGGAGTTGCTGGGGCGCAGCGGCCGCTATCTGCGGCCCCGTGAGGGCGACCAATCGCCGCGCGCCTGGGTGCGCCTGGTCGTCCCCCTGGTGGTCCAGGCCCAGGCCATCGGCGTCTGGCTCATCGGTCGCCGCGATCCGGACGATTATTTTCCCGCCAGCGACATCCAGCTTCTGTCCACCGTGGCCAACCAGGTCGCCCCCATGGCGGAGAACGTCCGCCTGTACGAGAAGGCGCAGCAGGAGATCGCCCAACGCAAGGCCGCGGAAGAGGAGATCCGGCGTAGCGAGGAGCGCTTCCGCACGCTTTTCGAGGCCACTCTCGAAGGCATCGCCATCGTCCGCAACGGCGCCATCCTGGAGGTCAACAACGCCCTGCTGGCCATCTTCGGCTTCCGCCCCGGGGAGATCCTCGGGCGCCCGCTGGCCGACCTCGTGGCGGGCGAGGTGGACCTCGAGGGAGTGCCGCGGGAGAGCCGCGGCTTCAGGCGCGACGGCAGCCCGGTGGAGATCGAGATCGCCGGCAAGCGCTATCTCTTCCAGGGCGAGGAGGTGTCGGTGGTGGCCATCCGCGACATCGCCCAGCGCAAGCACGACGAGGCCGAGAACAAGATGCTGCAGCGCCAGCTCCTGCATTCGCAGAAGATGGAGGCCATCGGCCGCCTCTCGGCCGGCGTCGCCCACGATTTCAACAACTGCCTGCTGGCCATCTTCGGCTATAGCGACCTGCTGCTGGAGCGCTATGGCGACGACGCCTTCTTGAGCCGCAACCTCGGGGGCATCAAGGAGGCGGGACAGCGGGCCGCGGCCCTCACCAAGCAGCTCCTGGCCTTCGCCCGCCGGCAGCCCATGGAGACCCGGGTGATGGGCATGAACCCGGTGATCTCGGGTCTCGAGAAGATGCTGCAGCGGCTGCTGGGGGAGGACATCCAGCTCATCACCCAGCTCCATCCGGAGCTGGGCAAGGTGAAGATCGATCCCGGGCAGATGGAGTCGGTGATCGTCAATCTCGCGGTCAACGCCCGCCACGCCATGCCCTCGGGCGGCCGGTTGACGCTGCGCACCGTGCCTCTGGAGGTTCGTGACGGCGGTGCGGCGCCGCACGCCAACGTGACGCCCGGCTCCTACGTCCTGCTGACGGTCACCGACACGGGTACCGGCATGGATGCCGCGACTCAGGCCCGGGTGTTCGAGCCGTTCTTCAGCACCAAGGGGGAGGGGACGGGGCTCGGCCTCTCCACGGCCTACGGCATCGTGCGCCAGAGCGGCGGCCAGATCTTCGTCAACAGCGCGCCGGGCGAGGGGGCGTGCTTCTCCATCTATCTGCCGGTCACCCGCGAGGCCGAGGTGGTGCGCGGTGGGGTTGCGCCGGGGATTTCGGACCGGGGCTCCGAGACCATCCTGCTGGTAGAGGACGAGGACGAGGTGCGGACGGTGCTCAATCAGATCCTGGTCAGCAAAGGGTACCGGGTGCTCCAGGCCGCCTCGGGCGAGGAGGCCCTCATCCTCTCCCGCCTCCACCGCGGTGCCGTCCACCTGCTGTTGACCGACGTCACCATGCCGGAGATGAAGGGTCACGAGCTGGCACAGCGCCTGCGGAGCGAGCGCCCGCAGACGCGCGTGGTTTTCATGTCGGGCTACAACGACGAGCGGCTCTCGGACGGCGGAACGGACTCGCCCATCTGTCTGCAGAAGCCCTTCTCGCCGCAGGTGTTGGGCGAGACCCTGCGCGCCGTCCTCGACGCTACCGAGGACCTCCGGGTGGCCACCGGCTGAAGCCCCGCCCGTCAATCTCCCAAGCTCAGGACCACGCCGCCCCAGGTTTCAGGACCCAGCGCCTCAACGATGATCGCCAGCCTGGCCAGCCGCCGCTCGCCGGCCGGAGGCGCGAGCCGCTCGGCGTGCCGCCAGCCTTTCGTCAGGTCGCCGGCGGGGAGGATCTGGTGACGGATGCCGGTGGCGCCGTCCGGGCCGGCCCAGGCCCAGGAGAGCCGCAGGGGACCGGCGGGGGCGTCTTCCGGGAGCTTGACCGGCGCGACTTCCAGGCGCAGCTCCGGGCCGGCGGGCCCCGTGGCCATCGTGGCGCTGAGCGGCAAACCTCCGTCCAGAGATCGTCCAGCCAGGAGGTCCTCCAGGCGGACCTCCGCGATCTCCTCCGGAGTGGAGGAGCGGATCCAGGCCGGCGCCCGGACCTCCTGGCGCTGGCCGGGAAGGTGGACGGCGAAGGATGCGATGTGGCCGCCCACCGGCACGTCCGGCTCGGCGAACCACAGCCGCCAGCGCCGGCCCAGGGCCGCGAGGATCTCGTCGAGCTGCACCTCGTAGCCCACTACGGTGCCCGCCGTGGGCCGGGCGAGGGCCCGCAGGGCGGCTGTCCGCGGCGCGATCATGAGGTCGATCACCCCGGGATAGACGAGGGACGTCCCCTTGGGGGACTTGAAGGGGATGATGGGCGGCACGCCGTTCTGATGGTCCGACGGCGCCGTGACCTCCCGGAATAGCTCGATCTCGGTCTGCGTCGAAGCCGGCAGACCCGCCTCCTCCTTGCGCAGGGGGACGGGGATCGTCACCCAGCCGTAGGCAGAGAGGAGGCGGGCCGTGCGTTGGAGGGTGGCGGCGGCCGTCTGGGGTGCCCCGCCAGCCCTGCGATTACCGCGGTCACCGCGGTCGAGGGCCGCGACCTGCTCGTCGGGAAGGTCGAAGCCATCGGCCACCAGCAGGACGGCGTGAGGGCCGCGGGGCTGGTGGGCGGTGAGGAGGGCCAGGAGCTTGTCGAGCTGGCGCCGGAGGCGCGGCGCCTCCGGAGCGCTGGGGGCCGTCAGCCGGCGCTCCGTCTGATCCCGTTCGACGCGGGCGGTGGCGGCGAGGTCGGTGAGCAACCGTGAAAGGGGCCGGGGTTCCCGGGTGGGAGCGAGCGCCGGCCGCGGGTCCGAATCCGCCACGATCACCTCCACGGTGCCCAGGCGGGTGAGCGCCGCCGTCCGCTTGGAGAGGCTGAGGCCGGAGTAGAAGACCGTGCCCGGACCGGCGAGGACGCGGTCGACGTAGACGACGATCGTCCACGGCGCCTCGCCCTGGGCGGACACCGGCTCGGCGCGGGTCACCTCCCGGGGCTCACCATCCACCAGCACCTGGAAGGCGCCGGGCTTGAGCGCGTCGTCCTCCAGGGTGTAAGGCAAGTCGATGAGGACCTCCCGCTCGCGGATGGTGAGCCGTCCGGTGAACCGCTGGGTCTGGGCTGCTGGAGGTGAAGGGAGGAGCCCCGCGATGGTGGCCGCGAGCCCGAGGATTCTCCAGAGGTGTTGGCGAGTCATGGCACGGGAGCCCCTCTAGAGACGCAAGGGGCAATTCCCGTGCCGCGGGGTTTTCCCTGGGAGGGCGGGGAGGGCCTGGGCCGCTGGCGTCAGCAGAAGGCGACGGGGGAGTATGGGAAAAGGGACTTCAGGGACGGCAGAGACAGTAGGGACAACAGGACAAGAAAATCTGCTGTCCCTGAAGTCCCTTGGGTCCCTTTCTTATTGCTCCGGCACCACCACCCCGCCCACGCCCGAGCCCCGGGGGTCCGAGGCGGCCTCCACTCGGCCACCGGGCAGGCGGTGAACGATGTGGACCTTGGCGGTCGTGGCGCTGGTCTGGAGGGTGTGGCCGCGGCGCTCGAGCTCGGCCCGGGTCTCGGGGGAGAGGGCGTCGGCCTCGACCTCGATCCGGTCGGGCAGCCACTGATGGTGGAGACGCGGCCGGTCGAGGGCGGTCTGCAGGGGGTCGCCATCCACCAGCAGGTTGAGCAGCACCTCCAGGGTGTTGGTGGGGATGCGCGAGCCGCCCCGGCCACCCAGGGCATAGGCCTCCTCCCCCTTCCAGGCGATCACCGGGCTCATCGAGGAGAGCATCCGCTTGCCGGGGCCCACGGCGTTGGCCTCGCCCTGGATGAGGCCGAAGAGGTTGGGCTCGCCTGGAGCGGTGGCGAAGTCGTCCATCTCGTTGTTGAGGAAGAAGCCGGCGCCCGGCACCCACAGGCCGCAGCCGAAGAGAGCGTTCAAAGTCGTGGTGAGGGCCACCAGGTTGCCGTCCCGGTCCACCACCGAGAGGTGGGTGGTCTCGCCGCTCCCTGGCACAGCAGCGGCCTTGGCGGCCCCGGGCCAGAGCTGCACCTGGGCCGAGGGGGTGGCGTGGCGGGAGTCGATCTCCGCTGCCCGGCGGGCGATCCACGATGGATCGAGGAGCTGGGCCTCGGTCGCCTTGGTGGTGGCCGGGTCGCCCAGCAGGAAGCGGTCGGCGAAGGAACGGCGCAGCGCCTCGGCCAGCAGGTGATCGCGATCGGCGCCGAAGCGGGGGAGCTTCTCCCACCCCAGCTTCTCCAGCATGCCGAGGGCCTGGCCCAGGATGACGCCGCCCGAGGAGGGCAGGGGCATGGAGGCGAGCTTCCAGCCGAAGGCTTCGAAGGTGAGGGGTTGGCGCCAGACGGGCTTGTAGGCCGCGAAGTCGGCGGCGGTGAGCACGCCGCCATGCTCGCCCGACACCTTCTCGACCGCCGCGGCCACGGCGCCGCCGGTGATGGCCTCGGGCCCGCGCTCGGCGTAGCGGTCGAGGGTCGCCGCGAGATCCGGCAGACGCAGCACGCTTCCCACGGCCGGCGGCTCGCCGTTGGGGAGCCACACCCGGGCGGTCTCGGGGAAGCGCAGCAGGAGCTTGCGGTTCTCCTCCTTGCCCAGCACGTCGTGGAGGTAGCGGCTCACCGGGAAGCCATCTGCCAGGCGCCGGGCGGGGGCCACCACCTTGGTCCAGGGGAGCCGGCCGAAGCGGCGCTGCAGCTCCCAGAGCCCCGCGGGTGAGCCGGGGACGCCGGCCGCCAGCGGACCGATCAGCGAGGCGTCCTTCACCGGCTTGCCCTCTGCGTCCAGGTACATGTCGTGCTTGGCCCGGGCCGGCGCGGTCTCACGGAAATCCAGCGCCGAGATCTCGCCGCCCATACGTACCAGGGCGAAGCCGCCGCCCCCGAGGTTGCCCGCCTCCGGATAGACCACGGCAAGGGCGAGGGCGGTGGCCACGGCGGCGTCCACGGCGTTGCCGCCCGTGCGCAGGATCTCGAGGCCGGCGGCGGCGGCCAGGGGATCGGCCGCGGCCACGGCACCGCCGGTGCCGGCCGGAGCCGGGGTCGAGGCCGCATTGGCGGCGCCGGGGGTGAGAGGCAGGAGCAGGGCGAGGGCGAGGGGGGGCAAGGCCTTCTTCATGTCGGTCTCCTCGGTCTCCACCGGGGAGGATACCTCAGCAGGCGAGCCGGTCCATCACCCTCCCGTTTCAAGAGATCGACCGCAAAGGAGAGCGGGAGGAGGGAGGTGAGCCGTCCCGCCGCAGGATGTCTTCCCGTTCGGCGAGCACCCGCTCCAGGCGCTGCGACTCGCCGGTCTCACGGTATCGCGCCGCGGCCAGCTTGAGCAGGGCCGCCGCTTCATTGTCCCGTCCCTGCCCGCGCCGCACGGCCGCCTCGAACTCCAGCAGCCGGGCTTCCACCAGCAGGTCGCCCGTGCCGTGGGCGAGACAGGCGGCGGCGGCGCGCAGCGCTTCTTCCGCCCCGGGGAGGTCCGCCGCCTGCCGGCGGGCCTCGCCCACGGCGGCCCAGGCCCGCGCCTTCAAGTCCTCCACCACGGCGGGGGCGTGCCGCGCGGGATCGAGCCGTTCCGCCCCCGCCAGGGCGAGGGCGGCGAGGCGGGCGGCCCCGCCGGGATCTCCAGCCGCGGCGGCCATCGCCGGCTCGGCGCTCATCGCCAGCAGGAGCTCGCACACTCCCCAGGATTGGAAGCGGGCCTCCTGGCGGAGCCGCTCCTCGGCCGCCGCGGGGGACAGCTCGAGTAGCTCGGCGCAGAGGGCGGGCGCCGCGGCCCGCTCCCGGTCGAGAGTCGAGCGCACCCGCTCCAGGACGGCGAGCAACGGGGGCGCGAGCTCGTCGTCTCCCGTCAGAAGAACGGTGTCCGGCTCGGCGGTCTCAAGCCCGTGACCGCTACGGTCGTCTTCAGCCATCGGCACACTTCAGCCCCTGCAGGTGGATTTCCCCTGTTGTCACGAGTGCAGGCAAGGTGCCGAACCGGGACGGGAGGAGGCGCTCCCCGGCCTAGACCGACACCTCCTGGGGCTCGAGCTGCTCGGCGGTGGGCTTGTGCAGCACTTTGCCGCCGTGCGTCAGGATGGCGTCGGCGAGAATCTCGTCGTTCAAGTCGGGGGCGACCTTCCCCTCCTTGTCGATCACGAGCCCGAGCAGGGAGTGGAGGTTGCGGGCATAGAGCAGGCTGGCGTCGTGGGGCATGGCGGCCGGCAGGTTGGACGGCCCCAGGATGACGACGCCGTTCTCCACCACCTCGGCGTCGGGCTGCGACAGCTCGCAGTTGCCCCCCTGCTCCACGGCGAGGTCGACGATCACCGCGCCCGGCCGCATGGCCCGCACCATCTCGGCGGTGACCAGGCGCGGCGCGGGCTTGCCCGGCACCAGGGCGGTGGTGATGACGGCATCAGCCGCTGCGAGGTGGCGCTGCACGATCTCCCGCTGCCGGCGCAGGAAGTCCTCGCCCATCTCCCGAGCGTAGCCCCCCTGCCCCTCGCCGCTCTCGGCCAGCGGCAGCTCGATGAACTTGCCGCCCAGGGACTCGACCTGCTCCTTGACGGCCGGCCGCACGTCCGAGACCTCCACCACCGCGCCCAGCCGCCGGGCTGTGGCGATGGCCTGGAGGCCGGCCACACCGGCGCCCATCACCACCACCCGGGCCGGCTTGATGGTGCCCGCCGCCGTCATCAGCAGGGGGAGGTACTTGGGCAGCCGCCAGGCGGCGAGGAGCACGGCCTTGTAGCCGCCGATCGAGGCCTGCGACGACAGGGCGTCCATGGGCTGGGCCCGGGTCACCCGGGGGACCAGCTCAAGGGCGAAGGAGGTGACGTTGCCCGCCGCGAGCATCCGTACCATCTCCAGATTGCGGTAGGGCGCGAGGAAGCCGAGGAGCACGGCCCCGGGCTTCAGACCCTCGGCTTCGTGCCCGGGCAGGCCGGGGAAGTGGCCGGGCGGCGTCACCTTGAGCACCACGTCGGCGCTCTCCCACGCCGCGGTGGGATCGTCCACCAGGCGGGCGCCGGCGGCTTCGAATTCGGCGTCGGAGAAGAGGGAGGCCACGCCGGCCCCCCGCTCCACCACCACCTCCAGCCCCTGTTTGAGCATCCGTTTCACGGTTTCGGGTGTGGCGGCGACGCGGGTTTCCCCGGAACGCCGCTCGCGTGGGATGAAGACCTTCGCCATTTTGCACAGACTCCAGTTCGAGTTTTTCCGGACGCTGATCCTACCCTACTCCTTCATCTCAGACTCAATCTCCAGCTCTCTCGCCGCCGGGGAGTGCTCGAAATCGCCTGCGATCTCCAGCGGATCGGGGAACGCCTCCTCCGGCGGCGCCGGCCGCAGCAGCGAGATGAGGGTGGCCAGGGCGAGGATCCCCAGCACGATGGCCAGGGACAGCCCGGTGGGGATGTGGACCCAGGGGTCGATCAACATCTTGACCCCCACGAAGATCAGCACCAGCCCCAGGCCGTAGCTCAGGAAGCGGAACTTGTGCATCAGCCCCGCCAGCAGGAAGTAGAGGGCACGCAGGCCGAGGATGGCGAAGATGTTCGAGGAGAAGACGATGAAGGCGTTGGTGGTGACGCCGAAGACGGCGGGGATGGAATCGACGGCGAAAACCACGTCCGTGGCCTCCACCACCACCAGCACCAGCATCAGCGGCGTGGCCTTGAGCCGGCCGTCCTCGCGCACGAAGAAGTGCCTGCCGTGATACCGGGCGGTCAGCGGCACGAAGCGCCGGAACAGCTTGAGCACCGGATTGCGCTCCGGGTGGACCTCCGTCTCCCTCTCCGCCAGCAGCCGGGCGCCGGTGTAGACCAGGAAGGCGCCGAAGACGAAGATCAGCCAGGAGAAGCGGGAGATCAGGGCCGCTCCCATGCCCACGAACACGCCGCGGGAGAGGAGGGCGCCCAGGATGCCCCAGAAGAGCACCCGGTGCTGGTGCTCCGGCGGCACGGCGAAGTAGTTGAAGATGACGACGAAGACGAAGATGTTGTCGAAGCTGAGCGAGCGCTCGATGACGTAGCCGGTGAGGAACTCGAGCCCGGTGGCCGGGCCGAAGCGGTGGTAGATCCAGCCGTTGAAGGCCAGGGCGACGAGCGTCCAGACGACGCTCCAGAACAGTGCCTCGCGCAGCCCCACGCGGTGCTCGCGACGGTTGAAGACGCCGAGGTCGAGCGCCAGCATCCCCAGGACGAGGGCGAAGAAGACACCCCATTGCAGGGGCGAGCCGGGGACGGCGGTCTCGGGATTGGGAATCGGTCGTGTCCTCAGGCGAGGGTTGAATCCAGGGGCGCGACCGGGCTACGCCCCTGACTCGGAACGAGAGGAAGGCCGGAGCTTGAGCAGAGCGCCTCGTTTCAGCCCTTCTTGAGATGGCCGTTGACCAGCTTGGTCAGCTCGAACATGGTGACCGAGTCCTTGCCGTCCAAGACCGCCTTGAGCTTGGCGTCGGCACGGATGGTGCGCTTGTCGTTGGGATCCTGGAGGTTGTGCTTCCGGATGTAGTCCCAGACCCGCTTGGTGACCTCGGTGCGCGGCAGGGGATCTTTGCCCACGATCTCCGCCAACGCCGCGTCCGGCGTCAGGGGGGCCATGAAGGCGCTGTTGGCTGCTCCACCCTTGGAGCCCGACTTTCCGCTCGACTTCTTGTCCGCCATGGATTGCTCCTCCACGATAGGAAGGTTAGGGTTGCACGACCGTGCAAACAGACCGGCATCTATGCAAATCTCCGGCCGCCAGGTCGCCACGTACGAGACTCCGTCCCCTCTATGGTACCCCGGTTCCGGGGAGGAGCGCGCGGCGGGAAGCATACGGACTTCGGCGCAGAAGGGAAGCCCCCCCGGGTCTTCATGGTAGCTTTTCCTGCCATGCCGGGCCAGTTCATCACCTTCGAGGGGCTCGACGGCAGCGGCAAATCGACCCATCTCCGGCGTGCCGCCGCCTGGCTCGCAGCCCGAGGGGTGCCGCACGTGGTTACCCACGAGCCGGGGGGGACGCCGCTGGGCGACGCCCTGCGCGCCCTGTTCCTCGACCCCCGCTGGGGGGCCCTCGACGGCACCGTCGAGCTGCTGCTGGTCTTCGCCAGCCGTCGCCAGCACCTGCTGGAGGTCATCGAGCCGGCCCTGCGGGAGGGTAAGCTCGTGCTCTGCGACCGTTTCACCGACTCCACCCGAGCCTACCAGGGCTATGGCCGGGGCGTGCCCCTGGACGTCATCAACCAGGTCGACCGGCTGGCCACAGGGGGGCGCGTGCCGGACCGCACCCTCCTCTTCGACCTGCCGGCGGCGGCGGCCCGCGCCCGTGGGCACTCTCCGGCGCGCCAGGAGCGGGGAGCCGCCGACCGTCTGGACGCCGAGGCCCTCGACTTCTACGAGCGGGTGCGCCGGGGCTTCCTGGATCTGGCCGCGGCCGAGCCGCGCTTCCAGGTCATCGACTCCGCGGGCCCGTGGCAGGCCACCGAGACCCAGGTGCGCCGGGCGCTCGCCGATCTGCTGGACGGAGAGGGAGCCGCGGCGTGAGCCTCCCCGCGGCCCTGACCTCGGCCCGCCAGGGGCGGCTCTACCCGGCGGTGATCCTCGACGGCGGCGACGTCGAGATCCGCCGGCGGGCGGCTCTCGAGCTCGCCCGTACCCTGCTCTGCGCGGCCGCTCCCGAGGCTCGGCCGTGCGGCGTCTGCCGGCACTGCCGGCGCATTGTCTGGCCCGATACCAGCGGAGGGGAGACCGCGGCCTTCCACCCCGACTTCCAGGTGCTGGAGCGGGACCTGAAGGCCTCGACCTCCGTGGATGCCACCCGGGAGCTCCTCAAGACCGCCCAGTTCTCCCCCTTCGAGGCGCGCGGCCAGGTGTTCGTGGTGGCGAGCGCCGAGAGCTTGACGGGCGAGGCCGCCAACGCCCTGCTCAAGAACCTGGAGGAGCCCCACGTCACCTCGCCTCGCAACTTCCTCCTTCTCGCGCCGTCGCGTCTCGATCTGCTTCCCACCCTGCGCAGCCGCTCGCTGGCCGTTTTCCTGGGGGCGGCCGAGCCGGTGGATCCCGAGGCCGTCGAGCCCCTGGCCCGCTCCTTCAGCGCCGCGGCGACGGCGTATGCCAGGAGCGGCGCCCCCATCTTTCTGCTGAATGCCGCCGCGGCCCTCGCCAGCGCCGGCGGGTGGGAGGATCCCCGGGCCGGCCGGCCGTGGGCCCTGGCGGCGGCGGCCGTCCTGCGTTCCCTGGAGCTCGAGCCGGGGGAGCCGGGCGCTCGCCGGGCGCGGCTGGCCCTGGCCGAATCCCTCCTCGAATCCCCGGCCCTGCGCCTGCGGGGGATCACCGCCGACCGCATCCTGGAAGGGCTGGTGGCTCGCCATCTGGCCTGAGCGGCACCTGAAACAGTGGAAGACCGGCCGCCGGCCGTGCTAAAATATCGTCCCGAATCAGGAATCTGGCTCCGTCGTGATCTGTTCCACCCTTCTGAAAAGACCGTCCACCAAAAGGAGTAAGACCTATGAATGGATTCCGTAAACCTCTGATCCCGGGCGCTTTGTTCCTGGTCCTCGCCCTGGGCGTCTGGATGCCTGCCTGCTCGGCGCAGGGCCAGGACAAGGGCACCAGCGACTCCGGCGGCAAGACCGTGCTGGCCGTCGTCGATGGCCAGCCGATCACCGAGGCCGACGTCCGCGCCAGCGCCGCCGACCAGTTCAAGGGCCTCGAGCGGGAGTACGAGAAGAACGTCCACGACCTGCTCGAGGGCTCGCTGCAGACCGCCATCAACGAGCGGCTGGTCGAGGCCGAGGCCAAGGCCAAGGGACAGACCAAGGAGCAGGTCCTGGCGGGCATCAAGGCCGTGCCGGTGACCGACGCCGACGTCGATGCCTTCTACGAGCAGAACAAGGCCCAGATCCCGAAGCCGAAGGCCGAGATCGCTGGCCAGATCAAGAACTACCTCGAGCAGCAGGGTCAGCAGAAGGCCCGCTCGGCGTTCTACGAGGGCCTCCAGAAGAAGTACAAGGTGGACATCAAGATGGAGCCGGTCCGCATCGAGGTGGCAGCTACGGGTCCTGCCAAGGGTCCCGCGAGCGCGCCGGTGACGATCGTCGAGTTCTCCGACTTCCAGTGCCCATATTGCTCCCGGCTGACGCCGACCCTGGAGCAGATCCAGGCCAAGTACGGTGACAAGGTCCGCATCGTCTTCCGCCAGTTCCCGCTTCCCTTCCACCCGAACGCCCAGAAGGCGGCCGAGGCTTCGCTCTGCGCCAACGACCAAGGTAAGTTCTGGCAGCTCCACGACGCCATGTTCGGCAACCAGGCCGCCCTCGGCGTCGACCAGCTCAAGGCCAAGGCGGCCGAGTTGGGTCTGAAGGCTGAAGACTTCAACAAGTGCCTCGACTCCGGCGCCAAGGCCGCCGAGATCGAGGCCGACAAGAAGGCCGGCTCCGCGGCCGGCGTCAACGGCACCCCGGCCATGTTCGTCAACGGCCGGTTCATCAACGGCGCGGTGCCGATCGAGCAGATCACCTCAGTGATCGACGACGAGCTGCGCCGCAAGGGCGCGTCGTAAGAGCCCATCCTCTGGCGATGGACGAAGAGGCGGCCTGCGGGCCGCCTCTCTCGTTATAGTCTCCTCCCCATGTCCCGCGACCTTCCCACCGACGACTTCCGCGCCGCCATGCACCGGGTGGCCGACCTGGTGGCCGACTATCTCGAAGGCGTGGGGGACCGGCCCGTGCTGCCCTCCGTCTCCCCCGGCGAGGTGCGGCGCGTACTGCCGGCCTCTCCCCCGGACGAGCCCGAGCCCATCGACACCATCCTCGACGACTACCTGCGGGTGATCGAGCCCAACGTCACCCACTGGAACCACCCCGGATTCTTCGCCTACTTCTCGATCACCGGCTCCGGCCCGGGCATCCTGGGCGAGACTCTGGCCGCGGCGCTGAACGTCAACGCCATGCTCTGGCGCACCGGCGCCGGCCGCCACCGAGCTGAAGAACGGGTCTGCGACTGGCTGGCGCGGATGCTCGGCCTGCCCGCGGACTTCCGCGGCGTCATCTACGACACGGCCTCGTCGAGCACGCTCGTGGCCCTGGCCGCGGCGCGCGACGGCCGCAAAGGGCTCGACGTCCGCGACAAAGGGATCTCCGGCCGGCCGGACGCGCCACCCTTGCCGTCTACAGCAGCGACCAGGCGCACTCGTCGATCGAGAAGGCGGCGATCGTCCTCGGCGTCGGGCAGGGAGGGCGTCCGCAAGATCGCGACGCGACGCTGAGTTCCGGATGGATCCGGCGGCGCTGGCTCGTGCGGTCGCCGAGGACCGCGCGGCGGGCTGGCCGGCCCATCGCGGTGTGCGCGACCGTCGGGACCACCGGGACCACGAGCGTCGATCCCGGTGCCGGCGATCGCCGACATCGCGCGCGCGAGAGACTCTGGCTCCACGTCGACGCCGCCTACGCGCGGGGTCGCGGCCATCCTGCCCGAGCGGCGCGAGGTGCTGGCCGGGTGCGATCGCGCGGACTCGATCGTCGTCAACCCGCACAAGTGGCTGTTCACGCCCGTCGACTGCTCCGCCCTCTTCTGCGGCGGCCCGAGGTGCTCAAGGCGCCTTCACCCTCGTGCCCGCGTACCTCCGACGGAGGGGAGTCGCGGTCGACGAACTACATGGACTGGGCGCCCAGCTCGGCCGCCGCTTCCGCGCGCTGAAGCTCTGGATGGTGATCCGCGCGTTCGGCGACGAGGGGCTGCGCTCCCGCATCCGTGAGCACTGCACCATGGCAAGGGATTTAGCCGCCTGGATCGAGGCCGATCCCCGCTTCGAGCTTGCCGCCCCGGTGCCCTTCAGCACCGTCTGCTTCCGCGCCCGGATGACTGGGACGGCGGGATCTCCCGAGGATCAGGACCGCCTCAACGAGCGGCTCATGGCCCGGGTCAACGCCGCCGGCCCCTTCCTCCTCTCCCACACCGGCCTCAAGGGTCGCTACACCCTGCGGGTCGCCATCGGCAACCTGCGCACCGAGCCCGAGCACATCGAAGCCCTCTGGCGGCTTCTGGGGGAGTCCTTGGACGCGGTGAGCTCCTCCCTCTGAAAGGCTGTCGAAAAGGCACGCGGCTTGCCCTTCGAAGCCTCGCCCCCGGCCCCTCTCCCGGGGGAAGAGGGGGGACTTGGCTGGGGAGGTGAGGCCGTAGGGGACGCTGTCCCGTTCTACAAACGTTGAAGGTCAACTGCGTATCGGATCGGCAATTCCATTCGCAGGAGACCCCCCTCTCCCCCCGGGAGAGGGGCCGGGGGTGAGGCTTCGGAGGGCACGCGGCCGAGTCAGCCACGCAACGAACATCGCCAGCGCCAGGGCGGCCAGCGCCAGCCCCAGGATCAGCCCCGGCGCGCGATAGATCATCTCCACCCGGTGCTCGCCCGCGGGCAGCCACGTTGCCACGAAGGGACCGTTGGCGGTGAGGGAGGGGTGGGGCTCGCCATCCAGGAGGAGCTGCCAGCCGCCATCCTGGTAGACGCTGGTGGCGAGGAGACGGTCCTCGGCCAGCAGGGCCCGGGCGAAGCGGGCCGGCTGCTGGAGGAGGATCTGAAGCGCCGAGTCCTCGGGCCGTGCGGCCGCCCACACCGGGGGACGGCCGGCGTCCGGCGCGACCAGAGACCGGGCCCCGAAGTCCGGATTCTGGGCGAGCCAGTCCGGCCACGGTAGGACGCCCGGGGTCTCCGCCGACTCGGGGAGAAAGAGGAGAGGAAGGCTCCGCCTACGCTCGAACACCCGTGCCGCCGGATCGTGGAACGCGAGCCGCAGGCCGTGGATCCGCTTGAAGCTGGGGGGAGCGAGGACCCAGCGCACTCCCAGGAGCTGGAAGATCGGGTGCTCCACGACCGAGATGATGTGCTCCGTGGTCAGCGCCGAGACGCTCACCGGGCTGACTGCCTCGACATAGGCCTGGGGCTTTAGGGGATTGGAGACGCGGATGTCCGAGAGGCCATAGACCCCGGCCCCGTTGGGCAGCAACTGATCCATCAGCCCCACCATCCGTGAGTCCGGCCGCATTCTGCTGGATGAAGGCGATGGCCGGCGTGGTGGGGAAGAAGGTGTCGCGGGGGAGGGAGGGATTCGCGGGGGCGTGGAGGATGAGGAGCTCGGTCGCGACGAGGACGATCAAGACCAGGAGCGTCCGGACCCTTCTCTCCGCTCTCCCTCCAATCATCAGGACAGTCCCCGCCGAAGCCACCGTGACGAGTTGGAGGACGAGCCAGAAGGTGCGGAGGGATTCGATGTCCCTAGCACCTGTAGGGGGTGGCGAGCCGAGGTAGCCCCAGGCGATGAGGCCCAGGAGGAGGACGCCGACTCCGGCCACGGCCCAGCGACGGGGGGCTCCCTCTCCGGATCGCCAGCGCTCCACCGTACAGGCGGCGAGATAGGAGAGGGAGAAGGCCAGCACCATGAGCAGGCGCCGGTGGCCGCTGACGGACTGGTTGAACACCGGCATCATCGACAGGAGCCACGGTACCCCCGGGAGGCGGATCGTCACCGCCAGGCTGACCACCGCCACGCCCAGGAACAGCCGCTCCTCCCGGATGCGCCGGCGGACGGGGAGGAAGGCCAGGAGGGCCGCGAGCAGCGCCGCGCCACCCACGAACCCGGAAGCGTCCTCATTCGAATTGGCCTCGCCCCAGTAGCTGTCGTAGGCGTTGTTGCCGAAGGCATTGGGCGCGAATAGGGGCACGAAGCGCCGTCTCAAGCCCTCCCCGCTCCGCTGCCGCTCGTCCGGAGTCCGCCAGTCCACGAGCGGAGTCGTCCTCAGAAACTCGTTGAGCCTCGCCACCTGTCCATGACGCAGGCCCTGGGGGATGTACCGGGCCGCCGGCACCAGGACGGGAGCGGCCAGCCCCAGAGCGATCCCGCCCGCCAGAGCCCACCGGGCCACGAGCCCCACCCGCGCGGAGCGTTCCCGCCGGAGGAGCCGGGAGAGACCGAAAAGCCCTCCCACGGTCGCCACGTGGAGGATCGTCTCCGGATGCCCTGCCACGAGCAGGGAGAAGAGGGCCACCACGAGCAACCCGAAATCCCGCCGCTCCCCCCGCTCGTCCGTCACCGCCAGACCATAGAGCACCAGAGGGAGGAGAGCCCCCGGCGTGGCAATGGGCCAGTTGAGCCACAGCAGCACGAAGCCACAGAGCCCGAAAGCGAGAGCGCCGAAGAGAGCCGGCCCCTCGCCCATCCCCTGCCGTCGCAGCAGCAGAAAGGAGAACACGAGGGCGATTAGCACCTTGAGCCCGGCCGTCACCCCCACCGCCTGCCAAAGCGGCAACGGCAGACCCGCCAACACGAGCGGCTCCAGCGCCTGGGACTGGGGATCGGCCAACAAAGGCATCCCCGCCCCCGCATCCGGATTCCAAGCCGGCCACCGTCCGTCCTTGACCGCCCGCCGCACCTCCGCCTCCCAGGGAACGATCTGCGTCACCAGATCGAGCTGCAGCGTGTTTCCCCTGGGATGCGCTGCCGCCTCCGCCGTCCGAGCCCCTGGCAGAATGTCCCCGGGCACGAGCACCCTCCCCAGGAACAGAGCCGGCCCGAAGAGGAGGATCAGAATCACCCCGAACCCCGCCCACACCCGCCCTGGCACCGGGTCCCACCAACGCCGGAGAGCCCGGGCGAGGAGGAAGGCCAGGAGGGCGAGATAGAGGCCGGGCAGGGGGGCGGTGAGGAGGGTCATGAGGGTAGTACCCTCTTTGCTCCCCTTATTACCCTCATTAGTACCCTCACTTGAGAGACATTACCCTCATTCTGGCCTGGAATCCGGGTCATCCCCCGCCCTCTCCTCTGGCTTAGTACCCTGATTTTTACCCTCTTTTGAGGGGACATTACCCTCTTTTCTGCCAGGCGGCGCCCGGTCCCATGCCGAGGCACTCCACCTTCCCCTCCTTCTGAAGGCGACGAAGGACCCGGCGAACCATATCGCGGCTCACACCGGGGGCGGCCCTCTCCAGGGCAGCCAGGGTGAACTTACCGGGAAAGGCGGCCACGGCCGCCTCGATGAGCACCGTTTTTGCGCCGCGGGCGCTCCGGATGAGGCCCGCCCGCTCTTCGAGCTCCCGGTAGGCCCGCTTCAAGACCGTCAGGAAGTAGTTGAGCCAGGGGAAGAGGTCGTGCCGCCCCTCGTGCCATCCTTCCGAGCTGCGCTTCAGAGCGTCGTAGTAGTCCTCACGGGATTCCTCCACCAGCCGCTCCAGACTGATGTACCGGCCGACTTCGTACCCCGACTGGTACAGCGTGAGGAGCGTCAGCAATCGGGAGACCCGGCCGTTACCGTCCCGGAAGGGGTGAATGCAGGTGAAATTGAGGACGAGCGCGGCCACCGCCATCAGCGGCGGCACCTCTCCCTGGTTGACCGTGTGCCGGTAGGAGAGGCACAGCTCCTCGACTGCGGTCGGCGTCTCCGCGACCCTCACCGGCCGGAAACGCACGAGCGGCGGTCCGTCGGCGCGCACCTCCACGATCTCGTTGTCGACCTTCTTCCACTGCCCGGCATCGCCGCTCCCTTCCTGAAGGATGGCGTGAAGCCGCTTCAGAAGCTCCGGCCTGACTTCCAGATCCGAGGGGCTCGTATGGAGGAGGTCCAGAGCCCGCCGGTAGCCCAGGATCTCCTCCTCCGACCGATTCCGGGGTTTCGCGCTCTCCAGAACCAGCGGACGCAGCCGCCCCGGCGCCACCGTGACCCCCTCGATCCGGTTCGAAGACTCGACGCTCTGGATCAGCGCCGTCTCCCGGAGAGCCTGGAGCACCTGAGGAGCCTGGCGTGTATAGAGATCCTGCCGCCCCTTGGCCTCGGCCACGTCGGTCAGCAGCCAGACGGTGCCGAGAGGGAGGGGGAGGCGGGTCAGGTGGTTGGTGCGGAAGGAGGTCATGGCGTTGGATGAATTGAGAGATCAGGAGCGGCGTTCTTTGATGATGCGGATGCCTTCGATTGCGGGAATTACGCCGTTGGTGCGTGCTTCGTCTGTGACTAGGCCGGCGATCAGGACAAGCAGCTCCCAGAAGATGAAGAGAGGGTTCGCCGTCCAGCGACTTGGCGTCGGCGAGGCGGAGGGAGTCATCGGGATCTCTCCTGGATTCGTCCCAATTCTACAGGACCGCCTCGCCCCCCGCGAATTCTGGCCGCGCCCTCGCGAATTTTCTCTGCGCCCTCGCGAGGGCCGGGCCGAAATTCACGAGATCTCGTAAGGCCCTCGCGAGTTTTCGTCGCGCCCTCGCGAATTCCATATGAAAACTCGCGGATTATATATGGGCCCTCGCGAGGGGCGGCCCAAAATTCGCGAGGGCCTTACGAGAATTCGCGAGGGCGCAGCCAGAATTCGCGAGGGCCGGACGAAAACTCGCGAGGGCGGAGCCAGAATTCGCGAGGGCAGAGACCTGAATCCTGAGGGCCCGATGCGATGGGGCGAGGGGCAAGCCTCCTGGTTTCAGGGGGTTGCGAGCGGCGCGGTGGGTTGCCCGTGGGGCGAGGAGGGGTATAAGCGTCGGCCGGCGTCCGGAGCTTGGGGAGCCGGGACCCCCGCTCGTCAGGGCTCGTCGGGATTCGGTCTGCCGAAGCGCTCGCGGATGATCTCGACCGGGTCGCGGCCGATGATGCTGGACCCCGGTGCGGAGGTGGAGATTCTGAGGCCCGAAGGGTCGCCCTCCCTCAGCCCAGCCCAACGGGCTGGGTTGGAGGGGTGCACCGATCCTTCACCAGGCCTGATGGGCCGAGCTAAAAGCCTCGTCCCCTATCGCGCCCCGTTGGGGCTCATGGATGAAGGGGGCACCCTTTAACCCAGCCCGTTGGGCTGGGCTGAGGAAGCCCTGGCCTTCGGCCCGGAAGAAGACGGAGAGCTGTGGGCTTCTGGAACCCTCGCCTCCCTCGGCTCCGGGGTCGCCGCCCCGCCGCGTTGACACCGTTCCCAGCCTTTGCTAACCTCACCCTCCCTTGGGAACCGAAGACTCGGAGCCAGGGAGCTCAGGCCCGTAGCTCAGTTGGTTAGAGCGCTACGTTGACATCGTAGAGGTCAGCGGTTCAAGTCCGCTCGGGCCTACCAAAGGTCTTCAGGAATCGGGAATCGGAGCCAGAACGAGAGAGAGCCAGAGACGTAGTGGAGCCTTCGACCTTACTGGTGAACCGATCTTCTCCATGCCCAGGCGCTTAGCTCAGTTGGTTAGAGCGCTACCTTCACACGGTAGAGGTCAGCGGTTCAAGTCCGCTAGCGCCTACCATCCCCCTCTCTCGTGAGCTCCACCGGCGCGGGCCGGGACCCGAGAGAAAAATCCCGTTCGACTGGTTTCATCGCTTGAAAGCGATTGCTGTGTTATGGAGACGACCCTAGAAGCCGTCCAGTTGACCCTTCCCGACGGATCCGTGCGTACGGTTCCTTCGGGCACCACTCCGCTCGAAGTGGCGGCCGCCATCGGGCCGCGTCTCGCCAAGGATGCCGTGGGCGCGGAGCTGGACGGTCGCAAGATCGACCTGCGTCTTCCCCTCACCCAGGGGGGCGCCTTCCGCATCTTCACGGTCAAGAGCCCGGAGGCCGGCGAGTTCATCCGCCACAGCGCCGAGCACGTGCTGGCCGATGCCGTCAAGCGCCTCTGGCCGGAGGCGGAGTACGACGCCGGGCGCAAGGACCACAGCGAGAAGTTCCAGTACGACTTCCGCTTCCCCCGCGCCTTCACTCCCGAGGACCTCGAGAAGATCGAGGACAAGATGCGCGAGGTCCTCGCCGAGAAGAGCGGCTTCGAGCGCATCGAGGTCGACCGCGAGGAGGCGGAGCGGATCTTCCGCGAGATGGGCGAGTCCCTGAAGGTCGAGCGGTTGAAGGATATCCCCGAGGGGGAGACCATCACCCTCTACCGCGACGGCCGCTTCACCGACCTCTGCCGCGGGCCGCACGTGCAGAGCCTGGGGCAGATCGGGGCCGTGAAGCTGCTGGAGGCCTCCAGCGTCTACTTCAAGGGGGACGAGAGCAACGAGCGGCTGCAGCGCATCTACGGCACGGCGTTCGGCTCGGAGAAGGAGCTGGAGGAGTATCTGGCGCAGGTGGAGCTGGCCCGTGCCCGGGATCACCGGCGGCTGGGGCAGGAGCTCGACCTCTTCAGCTTCAATCCCCTGGCGCCGGCCATGCCGTTCCTGCACCCCAAGGGGGCGGTGGTCTACGTCCACGCTCATCGACTACGTGCGCGAGCTCAATGCCCGCTACGGCTATGGCGAGGTGGTGACGCCGCAGATCCTCGACGTGGAGCTGTGGAAGACCTCGGGGCATTACGCCAACTACAGCGAGAACATGTTCTTCACCGAGGCGGATGAGCGTGAGATGGCGGTGAAGCCCATGAACTGCCCCACCCACTGCCTGATCTTCGGCACGCGCCTGCGTTCGTACCGCGACCTGCCCATCCGCTATGCGGACTTCGGCCGGCTCCATCGCTATGAGCGCAGCGGCGTCACCAACGGTCTCTTCCGGGTGCGCTCGTTCCAGCAGGACGACGCCCACATCTTCTGCACCGAGGAGCAGATCGAGTCCGAGGTGCTGTCGGCCACGGCGGTGATCCTGGAGCTCTACCGGACGTTCGGCTTCGACGGCGCGCGCATCGAGCTGTCGACCCGGCCGGCGAAGCGGATCGGCTCGGACGAGCTGTGGGATCAGGCCGAGGCCGCCCTGGCGCAGGCCCTGGAGAGCCGGGGCATCGCCTATCAGGTGAATCCCGGGGACGGGGCCTTCTATGGGCCGAAGATCGACTTCCACGTCCAGGACGCCCTGGGCAGGAGCTGGCAGCTCGGCACGGTGCAGCTCGACTATCAGATGCCGCAGCGGTTCGGCTTGAAGTACGTGGCCGCCGACGGTGCCGAGCACCAGCCGGTCATGATCCACCGCGCCATGCTAGGCTCTGTGGAGCGATTCCTGGCGATCCTCATCGAGCAGACCGCGGGGGCGTTCCCCCTGTGGCTGGCTCCGGTGCAGGCGGTGGTGCTGCCGGTGTCGGAGAAGTTCGCCGAATACGGCGAGAAGGTGCGGGCCACGCTGGCCGCGGCCGGGGTGAGGGTGGAGCTGGACGACCGCAATGAGAAGCTGGGCTACAGGATCCGGGAGGCCCAGGTGCAGAAGGTCCCCTATATGCTCGTAGTAGGCGCGCGCGAGCAGGAGGATGCAACCGTCGCGGTACGCCGCCGCGCGGGAGAGGATCTGGGAGCGCTCTCGATCGACGCGTTCCTGGCCCGGGTGAAGGATCTGACGGGGTCTCGCAGCCGGGAGCTGTGAGCCCGATTGTAGGAATGAAGGACAAACAGGCGATCTTGAAAAGGAGGCACGATCTGGACACAACTTTCCGGGCTCAGACCCGGCGCTCTCAGGGGGTGAGCTGACATCGACAAGGCAACGCGGATCAACGAGCGTATCCGGGTGCGCGAGGTGCGCCTGGTGGACGCCGACGGCTCGCAGGCGGGCATCGTACCGATCGAGGAGGCTCTGCGGCGGGCTCAGGAACAGACGCTGGACCTGGTGGAGGTGGCGCCGACGGCCAAGCCGCCGGTGTGCCGCATCATGGACTTCGGCAAGTTCCTCTACGAGCAGAAGAAGAAGGCGCATGCGTCGAAGAAGAAGCAGAAGGTCATTCACGTCAAAGAGGTCAAGTTCCGGCCCAACATCGACGAGCACGACTACGACTTCAAGCTCAAGAACGCCATCCGGTTCCTCGGCGAGGGGGACAAGGTGAAGGCCACGGTGCAGTTCCGGGGCCGCGAGATGGCGCGTCAGGATCTCGGCCACAAGCTGCTGAAGCGGTTCGAGGCAGACCTGGGGGAGCATGGAGTGCTAGAATCGTCGCCCGAAATGGCGGGGAACCGGATGCACGTGATCTTCGGTCAGCCGCGCAGCGCCAAGAAGCCCTCTGCCTGACCCGCCGCGGGCCGGGGAGAGGACGTCCGGGAGGGGAACCTTCCCTTCCTGGGATCTTTTTGTTTCAGACGGTTGTTTCAAGAAAGGAGCCGCCCTTGCCCAAGCAGAAGACACACAAGGGGGCCGCGAAGCGTTTCAAGGTTACGGGCGGTGGCAAGGTGACGCGTCATCAGTCGATGCACAGCCACATCCTGACCAAGAAGACCACCAAGCGGAAGCGCAACCTGCGCAAGTCCGTGGAGGTCTCCCCCGCGTTCGCAGGCACCCTCAAAGGGATGCTGCACCAGTAGGGCGACCCGCGGTCGCCCCCAAGAATCATTCCGGCTGCCGGCGGGACGGACCTGCCCCCGGAGCCGCGGCCCCCGGTACCCGGCCATCGCCGCGCCGTTGTGGGCCCTTACCGCTCCCCCTCTGAGGCGTGGAGCAGAAACGAGGTTCGATAGATGGCACGTGTCAAGCGTGGTAATAAGCGCCTGCTCAAGCGCAAGAAGATTCTCGATCGGGCCAGTGGCTTTTACGGCACCAAGTCCAAGGCCCACCGCATCGCCAAGCTGGCGGTCGACAAGGCCCTCGGCTATGCCTACCGCGACCGCCGCCAGAAGAAGCGGCAGCTTCGCAGCCTGTGGATCGTGCGGATCAACGCCGCCGCCCGTCTCAGCGGCCTCTCCTACAGCCGCCTGATCGCCGGTCTCAAGGCCGCCGGCTCCGAGCTCGACCGCAAGGTGCTGGCCGACCTGGCGGTGACCGATCCGCAGGGTTTCGCGGGTATCGCCGAGCTGGCGAAGCAGGCGCTGGAGAGTCAGGGCGCCCCGGCGTCCGCGGAGGCCTGAGGATGAGCGCGACGGCGCTCGCCGCACGGAGCGAGGAGTTCGAGGCCGCCTCCCGGCAGGTGCGGGACCGATCGGCCTGGGAGGCCCTGCGCGTCCAGTGGATGGGACGCAAGCAGGGCCTCGTGCGCACCCTGCTGGACGACATCAAGAAAGTAGACCCCGCGGAGCGCCGGGCCTACGGCGAGGCCGTCAACCGTCTCAAGGAGCGGGTGGAGAGCCGCCTCGCCGAGCTCGACGAGGAGATCACCGCCCGCGAGCAGGAGGCCACCCGCCGCACCGCGGCCGTGGACGTGACCCTCCCCGGCCGGCGGCCGCCCCTCGGCAACGTCCATCCCGTGACCCTGGTGGTCGAGGAGATGGAGCGGATTTTCGCCGAGATGGGCTACAGCGTGGCCGAAGGGCCCGAGGTGGAGGACGACTACCACAACTTCGGCGCCTTGAACTTCCCCCAGGACCATCCGGCGCGCGACACGCAGGACACCTTCTTCCTGGAGAACGGCCTGCTGCTGCGCACCCACACCTCGCCGGTGCAGATCCGCACCATGTTGTCGCGCAAGCCGCCCATTCGGGTCATCTGCCCGGGCCGGGTATTCAGGAACGACAACGACCTGCGGCACTCGCCCATGTTCCATCAGGTGGAGGGGCTGGCGGTAGCCGAGGGGATCACCGTCGGCCACCTCAAGGGGACGATCCTCGCCTTCATGCGCCGGCTCTTCTCGCCGGAGACGGACATCCGCATGCGGCCCAGCTTCTTCCCGTTCACCGAGCCCTCGGCCGAGGTGGACGTCACCTGCCAGAACTGCAAGGGCCGGGGATGCGAGGTCTGCTCCGGCACCGGCTGGATGGAGATCCTGGGCTGCGGCATGGTCGATCCGCGGGTGCTGGCCGGCTGCGGCATCGATCCCGATATCTACTCCGGCTTCGCCTTCGGCATGGGGAGCGACCGGGTGGCCATGAACCGCTACGGCATCCCCAACATCCGGCTGCTCTTCGACAACGACGAGCGGCTGCTGCGGCAGGTGAGGGGCTGATGGAATTCTCCTGCGAGTGGCTCGCCCAGTACGTGGACCTGCCGGCCGATCCCCAGGAGCTGGCCGCGGCGCCTCACGGCGGCCGGCCTGGCCGTCGAGGGAGTTGACGGCAAAGGCGCGGACATGACGACACACTGCTCGACGTCGACGTCACCACCAACCGGCCGGACTGCATGAACCACTTCGGCCTGGCGCGGGAGATCGCGGTGCTCCGAGACGTCCCCCTGCGCCGGCCGCCGATCCTCCGCCTGCGGAAGGGCGCGAGAGCGTACGACGGACGCCGCGAAGGTGGTGATCGAGGACCTGGAGGGCTGCCCGCGGTATGCGGCCCGGGTGGTGCGCGGGGTGACGATCGGCCCCAGCCCCGAATGGCTGCGCCGGCGCCTGGAGTCGATCGGCCAGCGTCCCATCAACAACGTCGTGGACGTCACCAACTTCGTCCTCTGGGAGCTGGGCCAGCCGCTCCATGCCTTCGATCTTCGCCAAGCTCGCAGGTCCTGAGATCGTGGTGCGACGGGCTCGGGCCGGGAGACGAAGCTCAAGACCCTCGACGGCCAGGACGCGGGCTCTCGATCCCGAGATCGCTGGTGATCGCCGACGCCGAGCGGCCCGTGGCCCTGGGCGGGGTGATGGGCGGGCCTCGAAAGCGAGGTGACGGACGCCACCCGCGACCTCCTTATCGAGAGCGCCCACTTCGATCGTCGCCGGGTGCGCATGACTGCCAAGCGGCTGGGCATGCACACCGACGCCAGCCACCGTTTCGAGCGCGGCTCGGATCCCGGAGATCTGTGCCGAGGCCGCGAGCCGGGCCGCGGCCTGTGATCGCCGAGGTCGGCGGGCGGCACGGTGCTCGCGGGGGTGCTCGACGTTCGCGATCCCGACCGCTCCTGGCAACGGCGGGGCCGTCTCGATCTGGCGAAGCTCGACGCCTTCGCGGGTGCGGCCGTCGATCCCGAGGATTCGGAGCGCTGGTTGACGGGCCTCGGCTTCGGAGTCGACCGTTCCGGCAACGGGGGCTGGGGGATCACCGTCCCCTCCTGGCGGTACTTCGACTTCCAGCCGCGCCCCGAGCCGCCGCACGACGTCTATCCGCAGGACGTCTATGAAGAGGTGCTGCGGGTCTTCGGGCTCGACCGCATCCCCGCGGCCCTGCCGGGGATTCCCGGGGCCGATGCGCCGCGGGCTGCGAATCTCATCCGCCGCGAGCGGGTGCGGCGGCAGCTCGCGGCGTCGGGCTACACCGAGGCCGTCCACTTCGCGTTCCTCGATCCGGTGCGCGATGCCGCGTTCCCCAGCCTGCGGCCGGAGGCGAAGCCCATCCGCCTCGCCAATCCCATCTCCGAGCAGCTCTCGGTGCTGCGCCGGTCGCTGGTGCCGAACCTGGTGGAGACCGCCCGCTTCAACCAGCGTCGAGGGCTTGCCGGCGGTGCGCATGTTCGAGATCGCCACTGTCTTCTACGAGCGTGCGGAGGGGGGCATCCCCGACCAGCCGGAGCACGTGGGGCTGGTCTGCGGCGGCCGGGTGGGCACGCCTTGGGAGCGGGAGGTCGAGCTGGACCTCTTCGATCTCAAGGGAGCGATCGAGGCCCTGACCGACGCCTTCGGCGTCAAGCTGGAGGCGCGCCCGGCGGAGCTGACGGGTCTTCTGTCTGGAAACTCGGCGGAGCTGCTCTCGAGCGGCGAGGCCGTGGGCTGGTTCGGCCGGGTCGCGGAGGAGGAGGGCTATCCCCTCTACGCCGCGGAGATCGCCACGGCGGCGCTTTCGGGCGGCGACGTGAGCCTGCAGGTGGAGCTGCCCTCCCGCTTCCCGGGGATCATGGCCGACCTCACCCTCACCCACGCCGTGGAGACGCCGTGGGTGGAGGTCGAGCGCGCCCTCCGGGAGCTGGCCCCCCCGGACCTCGTCTCCTGGCAGCTCAAGGACCGCTACCGTGGCCCCGGAGTGCCCGAGGGAGCGGTGAACACCACGATCTCATTTCACTACAACGCCCGCGAGCGCTCGCTCACCCAGGAGGAGGTCAACGCCCGCCAGCTTGCCCTCAGCCTGGAGCTCGAGCGCCGCTTCGGCTGGAAGGGGTAGGACGCCGTGGAGATCGAATGGCTGGACGGTCTCGAATCCCGGGTGCACGACGCCGTCGAGCGTCTGGGCGAGCTGCGGGAAGAGAACCGCACGCTGCGCGAGACGATCAAAGACCTCGAAACCCGCCTCGCCGCCCTCTCCACCCCGCCGGCTGAGACCGCGCCCTGGGAGGATCGGGAGGACGGCGAGGAGATCGCGAGTCTCCAATCTCGCATCCAGGAGCTGGAGCGCCAGCTCGCCGCCGTCGAGACCGAGCGCGCCGAAGCTGCGTCGGCGGCCAAGGCCTGGGAGATCGAGCGCGAGGAAGTGCGGCGACGGGTGGAGGGTCTGACCGAGAGGTTGGAGGGGTTGGCGAGAGGGTAAACCCTACCGCTCCGCCCCAATCACCTCCCCGATCCCCTTCACCCCATCCCTCTCCATCAGCGCCAACAGCTCCTCGTTGATCCGGCGGGGCAGCCCGGGGCCCTCGTAGATCAGGGCCGTGTAGAGCTGGACCAGCGACGCCCCGGCCTTCAGCCGCCGGTAGGCCTCGGCTCCGGAGTCGATCCCTCCGACGCTGATGAGGACGGTCTTGCCGAAGAGAGCGCGGGCTACTTCCTCGAAGACCTGGAAGCTCTTCTCCTTGAGCGCCCGGCCCGAAATCCCCCCGAAGTCCTTGGCCCCCGGCACCAGGGCGTAGTCGATCGTCGTGTTGGTGGCGATGATGCCCGCCGCTCCGGCCTCGACGGCGGTCTTGGAGAGGGCGGCGGCCTGACCTGGAGCGAGGTCGGGGGCGATCTTCACCAGTACAGGCTTGGCGGTGATCGTCGCCGCCAGCGTCAGGATCTCGCGCACGAAGGCTTCGTTCTGGAGGTCGCGCAGCCCTGGGGTGTTGGGCGAGGAGAGGTTCACAACCAGGTAGTCGCAGAACGGGTGGAGCCCGCGGATCAGGGTCTCGTAATCGTCCAGAGCCCGCTCCGGCGGGGTCGCCTTGTTCTTGCCGAGGTTGACCCCCAGAGGGAGGGCGGCCGGGTAGATTCGCTCCAGGCGCCGCCGCATGGCCTCCATCCCCCCGTTGTTGAATCCCAGAGCGTTCTGGAGGCTCCCCTCCGCGGAGTGGCGGAAGAGGCGCGGCCGGGGATTGCCTGGCTGGGGGAGGGGGGTGACCGTCCCCACCTCGCCGAAGCCGAAGCCGAGGGCGGGGAGGGTCCCCACCACGGCGGCGTCCTTGTCGAAGCCGGCGGCGAGGCCCACGGGGTTGGGGAAGTCGCGGCCGAAGAGGGTCTGGCGCAGGGGGGCGGCGTCCACCAGGTTGCGCCGGGCGAGGGCGGGGACGAGGCCCGGCACGGCTCCGGCGGAGCGCAGGGCGGCCATCCCCAAGCCATGGGCGGTCTCGGCGTCGAGCCCGAAGAGCAGGCGGCGGAGGAGGGGGTAGACGGGCACGGCGGGGGATTGTAGACGACTGTGGTATAGTGTGCCTCGCCAAACCGCTGGCATCACGTAACTTGCTGCCGGGAAGGCACATCGACTGGACGGGGGGACCATGCCTTCAACCACCACACCGGTTGAGATTTTCGGCGAGGTGTACCACGTCCGGGGAGACGACGAGAACGGGTACCTCCAGAGTCTGGCCGACCTCGTAGACCGCAAGATGCGGGAGGTCGCACAGCACGTGAAGACGGGCGATATGGCCCGCATCGCGATCCTGGTGGCACTCAATCTGGCGGACGAGCTGTTCCAGATTCAGAGTCGGCAAGAAGGGGAACGGGTCGAGATCAGGGAGAAGGTGGCGGCGCTCACCGAGGAAT
Organism: Thermoanaerobaculaceae bacterium; assembly: GCA_963712665.1. GTDB lineage: Bacteria > Acidobacteriota > Thermoanaerobaculia > Multivoradales > UBA5704 > DATARR01. The sequence continues at coordinate 248,612 of CAVQIV010000009.1, forward strand.
TAACGCAGGCCCTCGCAGGTTGAGGGGCTTTGCGAGTGGCGGCGCCAACTCAAAGATATGATGAACAAGGGTCAGCATCCCCTGCGTGGTTCGTGATGGTTACTACGCTTGTAGAACCAACATTCATACCATGGGAGTCTTTCACCCGTGTGGCCCGTGCCAGCCTCGCTCGTACGAGGACGCTAAAGGCTCACGGAGCGGACACCCACCTGGCGCGTCAGGTTCTAAACGCAAGGCCTTCACGGCCGCGCAGGGGATGCCCTTTTCTCGCTTCGCGAGGTCCTTCCTGATTCAAACCCGGCCCCCTTGCCCTGTAGGAGCAAGGGGTAACCGGTGACTACCGAATTCATCATCCTGGCCGCGGCGATTTTCTTCGCGGCGGTCGCGGTTCTCGTTTTAGTCTTCGGATGGCGCTCCATCCGCCAGGAGGGGCGTCGCATCCTGGAGCAGGCGCGCGTCGACGCCACCAAGGTCGTCGAGGACGCCCAGCGCCAGGGCGAGGCCCAGATGCGCGAGGCCGAGGTGGCCGCGCGCGAGAAGCTCCTCCAAGCCAGAAGCGAGTTCGAGAAGATCTCGCGCAAGCAGCGCTCGGAGCTCGAAGCCCAGGAGCGCCGCCTCCTCCAGAAGCAGGACGGCCTCGACAAGAAGGGCGAGGACCTCGCCCGGCGCGACAAGGATCTCACCCAGCTCGACCGCTCGCTCGCCACCCGCGAGAAGGCCGCGGAGAAGCGGGAGGCCGAGCTCGAGCGGATGTTCGAGGAGGAGCGGGGCAAGCTCGAGCAGATCGCCGGCCTCACCGCCCAGCAGGCCCGCGAGGAGCTGGTGCGGGTGATGGAGGACGAGGCCAAGATCGAGGCCGCCCACATCGTCAAGCGCATCGAGGACGAGGCCCGCGAGCAGGCCGGCCGCGCAGGCCCAGCGCATCATCGGCATGGCCATCCAGCGGCTCGGCCTCGGACTACGTGTCGGAGACCACGGTCTCGGTCGTCGAGCTGCCCCAGCGACGAGATGAAGGGGCGGATCATCGGCCGCGAGGGGCGCAACATCCGCGCCCTCGAGACGGCGACCGGCGTCGACCTCATCATCGACGACACGCCGGAGGCGGTGATCCTCTCCGGCTTCGATCCCTTCCGCCGCGAGGTGGCGCGCGTGGCGCTCGAGCGGCTGATCGTGGACGGCCGCATCCACCCGGCGCGCATCGAGGAGGTCGTCGAGAAGGTCGGGGCCGAGCTCGAGCAGAAGATCCGCCAGGAGGGCGAGGGCGGCGCTCCTGGAGCTGGGCATCCCCGGCCTGCACCCGGAGCTGGTGAAGCTGCTCGGCCGGCTGCGCTACCGCACCTCCTACGGCCAGAACGTGCTCCAGCACTCGCAAGGAGGTCGCCTGGCTGGCCGGCACCATGGCCGCCGAGCTGCGCGCCAACGTGGCCAGTCGCCCGGCGCGGCGGCCTGCTGCACGACATCGGCAAGGCCATCGACCGCGAGATGGACGGCACCCACCTGCAGCTCGGCATCGACCTGCTGCGCAAGTACGGCGAGAGCGAGGAGGTCATCCACGCCATGGCCTGCCACCACGGCGATTACGAGCCGCAGACGGTCGAGGCCGTGCTGGTCAACGCCGCCGACGCGCTTTCGGCGGCCCGGCCCGGGGCCCGGCGCGAGGTCCTCGAGACCTACGTCAAGCGGCTCGAGAAGCTGGAGGAGATCGCCTCCAGCTTCAAGGGGGTGCAGAAGACCTTCGCCATCCAGGCCGGCCGCGAGATGCGCATCATCGTGGACAGCGGCAAGATCGCCGACGAGCGAGGCGCTCTGGCTGTCGCAGCGACATCGCCAAGAAGATCGAGGCCGAGCTGACAGTATCCCGGCCAGATCAAGGTGACGGTGATCCGCGAGACCCGGGCGGTCGAGTACGCCCGGTAGGAGATCCATGAAGCTCCTCTTCGTCGGCGACGTCGTCGGCAAGCCGGGCCGCCGGGCGCTCGTCCAGAGCCTCCTGCCGCGCCTGGTGGACCACCACCGGGTCGACTACATGGTGGTGAACGTCGAGAACGCGGCGGGCGGCTTCGGCGTCACGCCCGAGGTCTGCGAGCGAGATCGCCGGAGCTGCCGATCGACGTCTTCACCTCCGGCAACCACATCTGGGACAAGAAGGAGGGAGTCGAGACTCGCTCGAACGCGAGCGGACCGGCTCCTGCGGCCCGCCAACTATCCCGACGGGCAATCCCGGGCCGCGGGCTGCACGTGGGGGAGACGGCGGCGGGTATCCCGGTCGCGCGTGATCAACCTCGAGGGGCAGGTCTTCATGCAGCAACGCTCGACTCCCCCTTCCGCGTGGCCGACCGGTGCTCGCAGCGAGCTCGACGCGAAAGTCAAGGTCATCTTCGTCGACTTCCACGCCGAGGCCACCTGCGAGAAGCAGGCGCTGGGCTTGTACCTCGACGGCCGGGTCGAGCGCCGTGGTCGGCACCCACACCCACGTCCCCACCGCCGACGAGACGGTCCGCCCCAGGGGCACGGCGCCTGCTGACCGACGTGGGCATGACCGGCGCCTACGAGTCCATCATCGGCATCGCGGGACCGCAAGGTCCTGAGAAGTTCCTCCTCCAGACCCCCGCCTCCTTCGAGGTCGCCAAGAAGGACATGCGCCTGTCCGCCGCCGTGATCGACGTCGACGAGCAGACGGGCAAGGCCCGGGGCATCGAGCGCCTGCTGGTGCCCGACGCCCAGTAAGCCCCCGCTACCTCTTCTCCGGCCAGCGGACGAAGTAGCCGTCCACCCAGGAGATGTCCTGGTCGGCGTCGTCGGGGGCGAAGCCCCCCACCTCGTAAACGTTGCCGGAGAACTTGCCGTCGCGGCCGGCGCTGCGCAGGCCCATGACGAAGAGGGCATCAGGGTTCTTGATGTCGAGGTGGAAGTCGTACGGGTTCCCCCAGCCGTCCTTCTCCGGAATGGCCGGGAGGTACCTGGGGACGAGGACCTTGGCGAGGTCCTCGCGCGAGATCGCGGGGATGGCGCTGATGTCCGCCGCGGTCTTGCTCGCGGCCTCGACGGCCTTCTTGTGGGCCTCCTCGCTGCGCTTCGGCGCCACCTCGTCCTTGTACCAGGCGTACATGGCGGTGCCGACGCTGCGGATGTCGACGATGGTCTGCCGCATGGCCACGTCATCGGTGGGTTGGGCGGGCGCGGAGTCGGTCCGGCCCACGGCGGGCAGGCCCAGCGCCAGGAGGGCGAAGGCCAGGGTAAACGGTTTGAGAAGCATGAGCGGTCTCCTTTCGAGAGGTTGCGACGGGATCCCTGTCGAAAGGCAGCGTATCACAACCGTACTACACTAGCAATACACCGGGACACTACGGACGGGTCAGCAGCGCGTAGCCGTCCCCGGTGGGGTCCTGGTCGCGGGCGATCTCCTCTAGCGGCGGCAGACCCTTCACCTTGGCCAGGTCGTCGCGCTGGGCGAGGAGCCAGACGCGGCCCGGGCGGGCGAGGAAGGCCCGGAGCCTGGCCTCGCTGTTCAAATCCACGCAGAAGCGTCGGGTATAGAAGAGGAAGGTGTTGTCGAGGCGGGGATAGATCCCGTAGGTCTCCCCGGGAGCCATCCTGGAGACCAGGACCTTGGAGAGGCCGCGGGCGGACTTGACGGCGTCGAAGGCAGGCAGCAGGAAGAGGGCGGCGAGGAGAGTGGTCAGGCCCATGCCGGCCGCGAGCGACGCGGCAGCACGGGAGACGGCGCTGGCGCGGGAGCTCCACCAGGCATAGGCCGCGCCTAGGAGGAAGGGCACGAAGGCGGCTGTGACCTCCCAGACGAAGCGGTCGCCGCCGAGGGCAGCCGCTTCCGTCCGGCCGTGGCCATAGAGGGGGAGCCCCACGGTGACGACGAGGGCCAGAGCGGCCACCAGGCCGAAGGGGATCACAAGCCACCGCCGCGACGCCGGCCACTCGGCCGCCAGCCGGTCCAGCACGGCGCCGACCATCAGAGCCATGGCCGGGATACATCGTCAGCACGTAGACCGACCGTTTGGCCGGCGAGATGCTGAAGAAGACCAGGGTGACCACCATCCAGCAGAGGCAGAAGAGGAACCCCTGCCGCTCCCGGCCCGCGAGGCGCCGCCAGCCCACCACGAGGGCGGTGGGGAGGAGGAACGACCAGGGGAAGAACTCGCCCGGCACCACGGTCAGGTAGTAGTACCAGGGGGCGAAGTGGTGCCAGGGCTCGGCGTAGCGGGTGACGTTCTGGCGGAAGACGATCTGCCGCAGGTAGTCGGGCCCCGCGGCGAGCCCGGCGGGGATCAGCCAGGCGAGCACCACGGCCGCCCAGAGGAGGAGCCCCCAGCCGATCCGCATCCGCTTGAGCTCCGCGGTGTTGCGGGTGAAGAGCAGGAACGCCACCATCGACAGCAGCGGCGGCAGCAAGCCCACGGGTCCCTTGGCCAGGGTGGCGAGCCCGGCGCAGAGGAAGAAGAGGAAGTGGAGGCGGGGACGCTCCTCGGTCCAGGCGCGCACCCAGAACCAGACGCCGAGGGTCACGAGCGCGGTGAGCAGCATGTCGATCTGCCCGAACCGCCCCTGCCAGAGGATCTTGAAGCAGGTGGCGAAGGCCGCGGCCGCCAGCCATCCGGCGCGGCGGCTGAACAGTCTCTCGCCGATGCGAAAGACGAGCAGCAGGCAGCCGATGGCGGCGAGGGCCGAGGGGAGGCGCGCGGCGGTCTCGTCGAGGCCGCCGCCCCTCCCGGTAACCCAGCCGAAAAAGGCGATCGTCCAGAAGAAGAGCGGCGGCTTCTCGCCGTAGACCCCACCGTTCAGGTAGGGCACGGCCCAGTGGCCGAGGGAGCTCATCTCCCGGGCCACCTCGGCGTAGCGGGCCTCGTCCGGGTTCCACACGTCGCGGAAGCCCAGCCCGGGCAGGAAGAGCACGGCCCCGAGCAGGGTAAGAACGAGCAGGTCGCGGCGGAGGGGTTTCAATCGGTGGCTTCCGCTCTCTGCGGGGTCTGCGGGGGCTGCGGCCGGTGAATGAACCACAGGTTGCGGGTGTAGATGAAGAAGCCCGTGGCCTGGCCCAGGATGAACACCGGGTCGCGGCGGTGGATGGCATAGGCGAGCAGCACGGCGCCGCCGCCGAGGCTCAGGTACCAGAAGGATCGCGGGATCACGCTCTGCTTGCGTCGCTCGGAGGCGATCCACTGGACGAAGAAGCGGCCGAAGAAGAGGGCCTGTCCAACGAAGCCGATGACGAGCCAGACGGTCTTTGCGTCCAAGTGTCGATCTCCTCGGAGAGGCGCTGGTCGATCCAGCGCCGCTGCATCCAGCGTACGGCAAAGAGGTCGGCCAGCGCCCGCCAGATGCGATTGCGGATGTTGTACTTGGGTTGGCCGTGGAGCCGCGGCCGGTGGTTGACGGAGACTTCGACGACGCGCGCTCCCGCCATCTTGAGCAAGGTGGGGAGGAAGCGGTGCATGCCGGTGAACATGGGGACGCGCCGCAGATACTCACTGCGCATGGCCCGCAAGGTGCAGCCGACGTCGGTGACGGACTCGTGGGTCAGCCGGTTGCGCACGCCGTTGGCGATCTTGGAGGAGACCTTGCGCACCCAGGTGTCCTGCCGGCGGGTGCGCACGCCGCAGACCACGTCATGATCCGACGGCTCCGTGAGGAGCGCGAGCAGCTTCGGGACGTCCGCCGGGTCGTTCTGCAGGTCGGCGTCCAGGGTGACGACGATGCTGCCTCTGGCGAAGCGGAAGCCCGCGTCCAGGGCTGCGGACTGCCCCGAGTTGCGCCGCTGGTGGACGATCCGCACCGCGGGATCCTCCTCGGCCAGCCGGGAGAGGACCGCGGGGCTCCCGTCCGTGCTCCCGTCGTCCACGAAGATCACCTCGTAGGGTAGCCTGAGACCGCGCATCACCCCCTGGACCTCGGCGGCGAGGACGGGCAGGTTCTCTTCCTCGTTGAAGACGGGGATGACGATCGAGATCTCGGGCATCCACCGTATGCTATACCGGCGCCGATGGATCACAGAAAGGGGAGTCTCGATGACATCGCGGATGAGGATGCTGGGGATCTCATGCCTGCTGGTGCTCGCGGCCCTGGCCCCGGGAGCGAGCCGGGCCGAGTCGCTGAGCAGCTTCGCGGTCTCCGCCGGCAGCTTCCGGGTGCTGGACGAGGACCGCGTGGCCGAGGCGGGCCTGGAGCTGCGCTGCGCCCTCGTGCCCATCCGCTTCATGCCCCGCGCCGTGCCCGGGTTCGTGCCCGCGGCCGGCGTCATGGTGAATGCGGACGGCTCCTTCTACGCCTATGGCAGCTTCCGCTTCGAGATCGCAACCGGCCAGCGCTGGCAGATCACTCCTCAATTGGGAGCCGGGATCTACTCGCGCAACGGCGGCTTCGACCTGGGGGGGCCGGTCGAGTTCCGCTCCGGCCTGGAGGTGACGCGGCAGATCGGCGACCGCCACCGGCTCGGCCTCCTCTTCTACCATCTCTCGAACGCCGTCCTCTACCACCACAACCCGGGCTCGGAGTCGCTGGTGATCACCTTCTCGACCCGGCGGTGAGCCCCTCGGAGCCCTGTGCTATCCTCCGCCATCATGGCTGTCGACCCCGAGCTGCTGGAGATTCTCGTCTGCCCCAAGTCGAAGGGTGAGCTGGAGCTGATCGAGCTGCCGCGGGAGGTCCGCGGGTCCCTGGTGGAGAAGTACCGGGAGCACTTCCGCGACGAGGAGCCGGTGGTGGAGCAGGGCCTCTACTGCGCCGCTTCGGGCCTCGTCTACCCCATCGTCTCGGACATCCCCATCATGCTCATCGAGGAGGCCCTCCCCGCCTCCGCCGTCGGGCGCTGAAGGCTTCCCGCCGGTTTCAAGGCCCCGCCTGGAGCGTCCGGCCGTGGCCCACTCCTTCGAGGTTCCCGACCGCCGACGGGAGCAGGTGGGTTTCTGGCTCTATACCTCCCATCTGCTGGCGATCTTCAGCGTCTCCTTCTCCAACGTCCTCCTGGGGCTGACCCTGCTGGCCCTGCCGTGGACCCGCCGGCGGCCCATGCCATGGGCGAAGCTCAAGCCCCTCTGGCTGTTCCTGGGCCTCTACGTGCTCCTCTTCGGCGGCGCCATCGTCGCCTCCTACGAGATCGGGACCAGCGCCCGCGGCTTGACGGAGGTGTTCAACCTCTCGACCCTCTTCGTGGCGCCCTTCGTGCTGCGCCGGGAGGGGCAGGTGCGGCGGGTGGTGGACTTGGTGGTGGGGATGGCGGCCCTGCTGGCCTGCCACGGCCTGTCGCAATACCTCTTCGGCTACGGCGACATCGACCGCCGCATCCGCGGCCCGTTCTCCCACTACATGACCTTCTCGGGCTTCCTGCTGATCTGCGACCTCCTGCTCGTCGCCTCCATGGTCTACGCCGGCCGCTGGCGCAGCCCGCTGGCGGTGGGGAGCGCTGGTGGTGATCAACGCCGCCCTCGTCGGCAGCTACACCCGAAACGCCTGGGTGGCCCTGGCCGTGGCGCTGACGGCGTTGGTGGTGCTCCGCGCGCCGCGGCTGCTGCTGGCCTACGTGCCCGCGGCCGTGGCCTTCATCGTCCTGGCGCCGGTGCCCCTGCTGCACCGGGCGACCTCCATCGTGGACCTGCGCGACACCTCCAACTACGACCGGCTCTGCATGCTGGAGGCGGGACTGACCATGATCGCGCGAGCGTCCCCTCTTCGGCATCGGGCCCGACGTGGTGAAGCACCGCTATGCCATCTACCGGCCGCCGGCGGCGCCGCGCTACAACGTGCCGCACCTCCACAACAGCCTGCTGCAGCTCGCGGCGGAGCGCGGCCTGCCGGCCCTCGGTTCCTATCTTGGGCTGACCATCGCCGCCATGGTCCTGGCCTGGCGCCGCTTCCGGCGCGAGGGGGGACGGCGCGGACCGCGGGCCGACCTCTGGATCGGCGCTCTCCTCGCCATCCTGGCCTTCAACGTCGCCGGGCTGTTCGAGAACAACTGGGGGGATGCCGAGGTGCAGCGCACCGCCCTGTTCGCGCTGGCCATCCCCTTCTGTCTGGAGGCGGCCGAGCGGGACGAGGAAGGGTCCGCAAACGGGTGATATATAGGAGCCGCGCGGGCACAGCCGTTGCACAGCTCGCCGGAGACGATGGGATCACTGTAGGGAACGACGCCGTTTTGACGCCGGATGCCCTCGACGCTCTCGATGATCGACCTCGAAAAGAGACGGAAGCTGGCCTCCGTGCGACTCGATCAACTGCTGGTCCAGCGCGGGCTGTTCGCCAGCCGGGAGGCGGCGCGGCGTGCCGTCATGGCCGGCACGGTCGAGGTGGAGGGGCGGAGGGTGGACAAGCCGGGCACGGCCGTGCGCGAGGAGTCGCGGTTGGCGGTGGTGGGAGCGCGCGAGCCCTTCGTCTCCCGCGCCGGGCGCAAGCTGGCCGCCGCCCTCGATCACTTTGCGGTCGATTTTCCTGACTCCGTCCGGCCGGGCTCGTCTGCCTCGACGTCGGCGCCTCGACCGGCGGCTTCACCGACTGCCTGCTGCAACGGGGGGCGGCCCGCGTCTACGCCCTGGACGTGGGCTACGGCCAGCTCGACCTGCGGCTGCGGAACGATCCGCGGGTGGTGGTGATGGAGCGGATCAACGCCCGCAACCTGCCCGCCGATGCCCTGCCCGAGCCCTGCGGCCTCATCACCGTCGACGTCTCCTTCATCTCGCTGCTCAAGGTGGTGCCCGCCCTGCTGCCCCATCTCGCTCCGGGCGGCCTGCTGCTGCCCATGATCAAGCCCCAGTTCGAGGCCGGCCGCGGCGCGGTGGGCAAGGGGGGGATCCTGCGCGACGAGGCCCTGCGCCAGCGGGTGATCGACGAGTGCGTCGCGGGTCTCGCCGCCCTCGGGCTCAAGCCTTTGGGCTGCTTCGACTCGCCGGTGGCCGGCACGGGCGGCAACCGCGAGGCGTTCGCCCTCTTCCGGAGGGAAGCGGAATGAGCCGGCGACGGCATCCCCCTGGTGAAGCGGGCAACGGCGGCTTCCAGCGCGTGGGCATCGTCGCCAAGGTGGCGAGCCGCGACGCCGTCCACACCGCCCACGAGCTGGCCGAGTGGCTGCGCCGCCGCGGCCTCGTGGCCGCCCTCGACGAGACCACCCTGCGGGCCCGCGGCGTCCACGGCGAGACGCCGTTCCAGCCGGCCGAGCCCTACGACCTGGTGGTGGTGATGGGCGGCGACGGCACGCTGCTCGCCGTGGCGCGCACGCTCGCCCTGGGCACGCCCATCCTGGGAGTCAACCTCGGTAACCTGGGCTTCCTCACCGAGGTCAACCGCGGCGAGCTCTACCCGGCCATGGTCGAGCTGCTGGAGGGCCGCTACACCACCGAGGAGCGCTCGCTGTTCGACGTCGAGCTGCGCCGCAAGAGCGGAGCGCCCTCCGGCTTCCGCGTGCTCAACGACGCGGTGATCACCAAGAGCGCCCTCGCCCGCATCATCGAGCTGACCCTGCGGGTGGACGGCCACCTGATCGCCCGCTTCCGCGCCGACGGGCTCATCATCTCCACTCCCACCGGCTCCACGGCCTACAACCTGTCGGCGGGCGGCCCCATCGTCAATCCCCTGCTGCCGGTGGCGGTGCTCACCCCGATCTGCCCCCACACCCTCTCCATGCGGCCCCTCGTGGTGCCCGATGCCGCACCCATCGAGGTCACCCTGGAGACGCAGCGCGAGGAGGTCTACCTCACCCTCGACGGCCAGGAGGGCACCTCGCTGGGCTATGGCGACACCGTGAGCCTCACCAGAAGCGCCGCCACCGTGCGCCTCGCCAAGGTGAGCGGGCGCCGGTTCTACGAGAGCCTGCGGGGCAAGCTGCGCTGGGGGGGACTGGCAGGGGGCGGGGACGTCCCCGGCGGTGGAGGAGACCGCGGATGAGCGAGCCCTGGGACCCGGCGCCTCCTGAGGAGACGGCTCCCCAGGAGAGGCGCGACTGAGTCGATCGCGCCGCCCGTCCGCCGGCGGCCGGGACGGGTGCGGCGCTGGGTGGTGCGCCCGTTCGTCTGGGGGCTGCTTCTCCTCGTCGTCCTGCTGGCCGCCGGCCTGCTCCTGCTCCAGAGCCGCTTCGTCCACGAGCGGGCGCTCGCCCGCATGGTGGCCCAGACGTCGAAGTTCCTCGGCCGTCCGGTGAAGATCGGCAGCGTGGACTACAACTTCTTCCCCCCTTCCCTGGAGCTGCGGGACGTCGTCGTCCCCGGTCCCCGGCCGGGCGATCCCCCCGTGCTGCGTGTCCCCCTCGCCCATCTCCAGCTCGCGGTGCGCGACCTCGAGGGGCGGGTCTTCGACATCGAGCAGATCGTGGTCGAACGGCCCGAGGTCTACCTCCAGATCAACGACGACGGCTCGACCAACATGCCGCAATTCAACTTCGGCGGCGGCCGAGAGGTCCGAAGCGGTTCGACGTCCGCATCGGCCACATCCTGGTGCAGAACGGGGTCTTCCGGCTCAACGAGGTCCACTCCCCCATCGCGGTCGACGCGCGGGCGGTCTGGGGACGGCTGGTGGGGCGTGCCGAGCGCAACGGCGAGGGGGGCAATCGTCTCGACGCCCTGGTCACCGCCCAGGAGGTCGGGATCACGCTGCCTCACGCCCGCCCCTACCGCTTCACCCTCTCGGCCCGGGCGAGCCTCGTGCCCGAGCAGGGGCGGGTGCAGGTCACGACCGCCCGCGTCGCCGGGCCGGACCTCACGCTCAAGGCGGACGGCTTCATCGGCTACCGGGGGGAGGAGCCGGCGCATCGAGCTGCACTACACCGTCGACGGCGCCACCCAGATCGTCAACCGGCTGGGCTACATGACCGATCCCATCGCCGGGCCGTTCAGCGTCCGCGGCCGTTTCGACTGGGCGCGCGAGGCGTGGTCGTACACGGGCACGGTCACCACCCCCCGCGTCGCCACCCTCGGCCGCACGTTCCAGGACGTGGCCGCGGCCTTCAACGGCCGCCGCGAGGGGATCGAGGTCAAGGTCGACCGCGCGCGCTACGCCGGAGGCACGTTCTCCGGGCTGGTGAACGTCGAGTATGCGAAGCGAAGGGCGGGACGGCGTCCCCATCGCCCTCGATCTCGACTATGCGGGGCTCGACCTCCAGAAGCTGATCTCCGACCAGTTCCCGGGCGAGGAGGTGCCTATCGTCAGCGGCTTCGCGGGCCAGGCCCGGGGGATGCTCCAGTACCGGTTCGGCCACCGCGCGGTGATCGCCGGCACGCGGCCGCGCCGACGTCCACCTGCAGGGAGTGAGCGGCCGGGCCTGCCCATCGCGGGCGACCTGCCCATCACCCTCGACCGGGGCGTGGTGGCGAGCCGCGCCCTCCACCTCACCTCGCCGGGCCAGGACATCACCTCCCACGGCTTCAGCTTCGACATCCCCCGCGGCACCGGCCAGCTCGACTTCCGGCTGGTGAGCCAGGACGTGGCCCCCCTCGATCCGCTGCTGCGCGGCCGGCCGGCCGCGGGCGAGGCGGAGCCGTTCTGGCTTCCCACCCGGGGGAAGGGCACGGCCGAGGGGGCCGTCACCTTCGCCCGCAACGACTACGCCCTGCGCCTGCTGCTCGACCTCCAGGACGTGGTGGCGCCGGTGACCACCGCCGACACCGTCCACGGCTCCCTCTCCCTGAACCCCCGGGCGGTCGAGGACCTGCGTCTGGAGCTGACCCGCGAGGGCGGCGCCGTGATGGTGACCGGCCGCGTGCCCCTCGCGCCGCCGGGCCGCACCGCGGCCACCGAGCCGCTGGCCCTGGCCGTGGACGCCGAGCGGTGGCCGGCCGCCGGCCTCGGCTACTTCCTGGGTCCGGAGCTGGCCGGGCTCTTTGCGGGCCAGCTCTCCGGCCGCGTCGACCTCTCCGGCCCCAGCAGCCAGATCTCCGGCCGCATCGACGCCCAGGTAGAGGACCTGGTGGTCCAGGGCGTACCCCTCGGCCGGGCGCGGGCCGTGGCGAGCTTCGACGGCGGCCGGTTCCAGGTGCAGGAGGGGCGGGTGGAGATGCCGGCCGGCCTGGCCGTGGTCCGCGGCAGCTACGACCCGGCGACCCAGGCCCTCGACTTCACCCTCACGGCGCCGGGCCTGTCGCTGGCGGCGGCGCCCTTCCGCGAGCCGCTGGGTGGCGAGCTGACGGGTATGGTGTCGGTGGACGCCGCGGCCTCGGGCACGCTCGACCAGCCGCGGGCCATGGTCTCCATCCGCGGGCGGGACCTGACCCTAGGGGGCCGCGCCATCGTGCAGCCTGAGGGCACCCGGCAGGGGGATACCCAGATCGTGGCCACCTGGGACGGCCAGCGGGTGGACGTCCAGGGATCGCTCCTCGGCATGGCCTCCTTCCAGGGCGGCGGCCGTCTCGACCGCCAGGGGGCCGACCTGGCGGTCGACGTGCACACCGACCAGCTCGGCACCCTCGCCCGCGCCGTCTCGCCGCAGCCCCTGCCGGAGCTCACCGGCTCGCTGGTGGGGACCGTGGGCTTGAGCGCCGACTTCGGGGCCGGGACCTTCCAGACCGCCGTCCGCCTCTCGGACCTGCGGCTCCAGTACCAGGGACACACCATCGCCAGCCGCGAGCCGGTGGTGGCCGAGGTGACTCCGGAGCGGGTGACCGTCCGCTCGCTCTACCTCGGCGAGCCGGGCACGGAGAACGAGCTCTTCGTCTCCGGCACCGTGGGGCTCAAGCGCGAGGCCCCCCTCGACCTGCGCTTCCAGAGCACCCTCGCCGCCACCTGGGCGGAGCTCTTCATCCCCGGCGCCAAGGTGCAGGGATCGCTCGACCTGCTCGCCACCCTGCGCGGTACCGCCGCCAACCCGCGGTTCAACGGCGAGGGGACGCTCCACGACGCTCAGCTCATCCTGCCCAACCTGGCCCAGGCCTTCGAGGACGTCAACGCCTCCCTGAGCCTCAACCGAGACAGCATCGTGCTCGACGATCTGCGGGCCCGCTTCGGGGGCGGCCGCCTCCAGGCCACGGGCACGTTCACCCTGCCGGGCCCGGACCGCGAGCTGGCCTACGTCTTCAACGTCTCGGCGCAGGACGTCTCCTACCGCTTCCCCGAGTTCCTGCTCAATCGCGGCGACGCCTCCGTCACCCTGAAGTCCAACGGCGACGGCCGCGAGATCGAAGGCGAGATCGACCTGCGCCGCTCGCTCTACGTCGAGGACATCACCGTCGATCCTCTCCTGCTGCTGCAGCGGGCCGTCCTCCAGCGCCAGCGGCTGTCGGTGGCGGAGACGGACGACTTCCTCTCCACCACCCAGCTCAACCTCAACGTCGAAGGTCCGGATGCCCTGCGCGTCCGCAACAACCTCGCCAACCTTCAGGGGGACGTCAGGCTGGGCATCCGCGGCAGCCTGGCGCGGCCGCTCGTCTTCGGCGACATCGACATCGATGGGGGCGGCACCCTGGTGTTCAACGACAACCAGTACGAGGTGCAGCGGGGAACGCTCACGTTCGCGAACGCCACCAAGATCGATCCCGTGATCGACCTCGTAGCGCAGACGGAGATCCAGGGCTTCAACATCACCCTGAACATCAACGGCACGATCGAGAGGCCCGCCGTCCACTTCTCCTCCGACGCCAACCTGGCGGACCTGGAGATCGTCTCCCTGGTGGCCACCGGGCAGCGCCCCTCGCCCGAGGCGGGGTACGCGCCCCCGCCCACGGACCAGCAGGTGGTCCCCACCGAGGTGGCGCGGCAGTTCCTCTACGGGCAGGCGGCCTCGGCGCTCACCAAACGCGTGGGCACCCTCTTCGGCTTCGACCGCTTCCGCATCGACCCCCTGACCTCCGCCGGCCAGCCCATCTCGGGCGTCGGCTTCACGGTCGGCAAGCGCCTGTCGAAGGAAGTCTTCGTCACCTACTCCTACGATCCCACCAGCAACCGCCAGTCCATCGTCCAGGTGGAGTGGCAACTCCGGAAGAACGTCACCCTGGTGTTCACCCAGGTGGGCGACGGCACCTACACCGTCGACGCGCAATGGGTGCGGCGATTCTGAGATTCGCGGCGTGGGGAATAGCCCTGGCGCTCGCGCTGGCTCTCCTCGCCGGCGGTGCGGCCCGGGGGCAGACCCCGCCGCGGTGCCCGCCGATCCGACCGATCGGTCCGATCCGACGGATTCCCAAGGCCCCATCGTCACCGCCATCGAGGTGCGCAGCGACGCTCCCCTCGACGAGTCGCTCAACCTCGCCGACCTGATCGAGATCGAGGCCGGCCAGCCCCTCACCGACGTCGCCATCCGCCACACCCTGCGCAACCTCCAGGCGACCGGCAATGCCTCGGAGCTCGAGCTCTACACCCGCGATGACCCGGCGGGCGGCGGCGTGGTGGCGGTGATCGTGTTCCGCGCCGTGGAGCAGGTGGAGGATGTCCGTATCGTGGGCCAACTCGGCCTGAGCCGCGACGACCTGCAGCGGGTCGTGCCCCAGAAGTTGGCCCAGCCCCTCTCCGAGGAGGGAGTGTTGCGGGGCGTCTACGCTCTCCAGGACCTGTACGAGACCAACGGCTACTTCAAGTCCCAGGTGCGGGTCGCGGTCACGACCGACCCGGTACGCCGGCGGGCCGTGGTCACCTACCAAGTGGACAGCGGCCCCCGTGCCATCGTCAGCACCATCGCCTTCAGCCAGCCCGTCGACCCGTTCGAGCCGGCGGCCCTGGTCAAGCAGCTCCGGATCAAGCTGGGCGACGGCTACAGCCGCCGTGAGGCCCGGGAGGGCGCCGACCGCCTCCAGGACTGGCTCATCCGCCAGCACTACGGGGCAGCCCGGGTCGATTCCCCGAGCGAGGAGCGCGACGACGCGGCGAGCTCCGTCAAGCTCACCTATCCCATCGCGATCGGCCCCAAGATCTCCGTCCAGGTGATCGGAGCCGACGAGGCGACGCTGCGCCGCAAGGGGCTCCTCACCTTCCTCGGCCAGGCGGGCTACGACGAGGCCCTGGTGCTCCAGGCCGTGGGACGGCTCAAGAGCTACTACCAGCAGGAGGGGCATTACGACGTCAAGGTCACGACCGAGGAGAAGCACAACGATGGCGACAATGGCGAGCTCCAGCTCACCTTCCGCATCGATCCCGGGCCCGTCTACACGCTCAAGGAGATCGACTTCGAGGGCAACGAGCAGCTCGAGACCCCGGACCTGATGGCCTACATGAGCACCTCCCGCCGCAGCCTGCTGCGCCCGGGCAGCGGCCGGCTGGTGGACGCGGAGCTGAACGAGGACCTCGACAACCTGCGGCGCTACTACGCCCTCTCCGGCTTCCCCAAGAGCCAGGTGGGGCCGGCCGCCGTCGAGCGGGAGGGCCAAGACCTCAAGCTCATCATCCCCATCCAGGAAGGGGTGCGCCAGCGGGTGGTGAACCTCCGCTTCCAGGGGCTCGAGAACCTCGACGAGAAGGACCTGCGGCGCAGCCTGCCCCTGCGCGAGGGGGGACCCTTCCACACCGCCCTGCTCGACAGCACGCTGGACACCATCCGGGGGGCCTACGCCGCCGCGGCCTTCCCCCAGGCCCAGGTCTCCGCCCGCCAGGACTGGAACCCGGACCACACCCTGGTGGACGTCACCCTCGAGGTCCTCGAAGGGCCGCGCCGGCTGGCGGACCGCATCATCGTGCGGGGCAACCGCAAGACCCAGGGCGAGGTCATCCGCCGCACCATGGACCTGCATCACGGCGACCCGGTCAGCGACACCAAGCTCCTGGAGATCGAGCGCAACCTCTACCGCCTGGGGATCTTCTCCCGGGTGGACATCGAGCTCGTTCCGGCCGATCTCGACGCCTCGGAACGGGACGTCCTGGCCCGCGTCGAGGAGGGGAAGTCCCACTCCGTCATCTACGGCCTCGGCTGGGACTCCGAATCCGGCCTCCGCGGCCTCTTCGGCTACTCCGACAACAACGTCTTCGGCAGCGCCTACAGCCTGCGCACCGATCTGCGCTGGAGCCAGCGCGACAAACGTTTCCGCTTCGCCTTCAACCAACCCTACCTCGGCGAGCAGCCCATCTCCCTGACCACCACCCTCTTCTACGAGTTCGAAGCGCAGCGCGACCGGCCGTTCGAAAATACGCGCTACGGCGCCCGCACCGAGGCCGTGCGCGTCTTCGGCAACCGCAGGCTGACCCTGGCGCTCGACTACCGGATCGTCGAGCTGAAGGTCGAGCCGGGCTTCGCCGCCAACGACCTCGAGCGCAACGACCTGCCGTACCAGATCACCAGCCTGGTGCCGAGCTTCTTCTGGGACCGGCGGGACGACCCCATCGTCACCACCCGCGGCTGGAGCTCTCTGGTCCAGCTCCAGTACGCCTTTCCGGCCTTCGAGACAGACGCCGAATTCGTCAAGCTCTTCCTGCAACAGACCCAGTACTTCAACCTCGGCTCCCCCGGCGTGATAGCCGCCAGCCTGCGCCTGGGCGGCATCCAACCCTACAAGGCCCTGAAGGGCGACGCCGACGATCCGCTGCGCAACCTCCCCAGTCACGACGTGCCCATCCCCGAGCGCTTCTTCGCCGGCGGCGACGCCACCCACCGGGCCTACGGCCGCGACGAGCTGGGGATCCGCGGCGAGACCCTGATCCTGAACTCCAGCGGCACGGACTACGAGCCGGTGGGGGGAGACGGCCTGTTCCTCTTCAATCTCGAATACCGCTTCCCGATCTTCGGCGACTTCGGAGGGACGGTTTTCTACGACACGGGCAACGTCTGGGCCGACTGGCGCTCGATCCGCCTCCGGGACCTGAAAGCCGGCATCGGCTTAGGCGCCCGCTACCTCTCCCCCATCGGCCCCATCCGCGCCGGCATCGGCTGGAAGCTCGACCGCGAGACCGGAGAGCCGGCGTATCAGTTGTTCTTCAACATTGGGAATGCGTTCTAGGGTTTCCTCCCCTGGCGGAACGTACGATGGATTCATCGTACGATGAATTCGTCGTATAATCCTCCTTGGGAGGGATGCCATGCGGGCGAACCCGGGAGGACAGTTGGACCCAGCGGAGGTCGTGGGCCGGGATGGCCTGATCCGCCGGCTGTGGAGAGTGCTGGAGCGGCAGAGTCTCGTCCTGACCGCGGAAAGGCGGATGGGGAAGACCTCTATCGTGAAGAAGATGAACGTCGAGGCGGGTCCTGAGCTGCTGACCGTCTTCCACGACCTGGAAGGGCTGCGGTCGCCCCTGGAATTCGCGCGTCTGGTCTTTGAGGACGTGCAGGGATACTTGAGCCGCCGTCAGAGAACTTGCGAGCGGGTCCGGAGCTTCTTGAGCGAGATCGGGGGAGGAAGCCTGGCGAGCGTCGTCACTCTGCCTCAGATCGATCCGAGCCACTGGAAACCTCTCCTGGTCAAGACCATCGAGGATCTGATCGAGCACCAGGACCGAACGCTGGTCTTCTTTTGGGACGAAGTCCCCCTCATGCTCCACGAGATCAAGCAGTCGTCGGGTGAGGCGGTCGCAATGGAACTGCTGGATACACTGAGATCCCTGCGACAGATGAACTCCAAGCTCCGCATGGTGTTCACAGGCTCCATCGGCCTCCACAACGTGATCCTGTCCTTGAAGAAGAGCGGTCACCCCAACTCACCGATCAACGACATGCTCGCGGTGGAGGTCCCGTCACTGGCCCAGAAGGATGCCGAGCACCTCGCCGGCCTTCTTCTGGACGGTGAGAGGATCGCCACGGTTGACCGGGAGAAGGTCTGCGAAGCCATCGCCCGTCAGGCGGATCGCATCCCTTACTTCATTCACCATCTGGTGGACAGAATGGCGGGGCTCAGCGATACCGTCACCGTTGGAACGGTCGGGGAAGTCATGACGTCCTTCCTCACCGACCCCATCGATCCCTGGAATCTCCGTCACTACCGGGAGCGGATCGACATCTACTACGAACCGCCTCGGAGGCCGGTGATTCTGGGTTTGTTGGACATCCTCGCCACGGCAGATTCGCCTTTGCCGTTCGTCGACGTGTTCAATCGTCTCAAGTCCCAGATCGCGACAGAGGATCGCGAAGCCGCGCTCGAATCGCTTTCCTCGTTACAAAGCGATCACTATCTTCTTCAGGACAGTGCCGGCGGGTATCGCTTCCGGTATCCCCTCATCCAGCGCTGGTGGCGATTTCATCGAGGCCTCGACTCATGAGTGAGCCGCTCCTTTCCCGCTTCACGCCTAGCCTCATGAGCCCCGAGGCCTTGGAGGCCATTTTCGTTCAGCGAGAGGCTCTGGCTCAACGGCTGGTCGAACTCATTCGTGAGAGCGCCAAGGGAGAGTCGAAGCAGCATACGCTAGTCGTCGGACCCCGGGGAATCGGTAAGACCCATCTGGTTGCCCTGATCTACCACCGATTGAAAAGCCAGGAGGATCTCAAGGAAAAGCTGCTCATCGCCTGGTTGCGGGAAGAGGAGTGGGGGATCAGCTCCTTCCTTGATCTACTGCTGAGGGTTCTCTCAGCTTTGCGGGCAGAATATGGCAACTCGGGTCTGGAGGATGCGGAGTCGTTCTTTGATTTCCCTCCGGCGGAGGCAGAGCGGAGAGCAGTAGATCTCCTGGTTCAGTACGTTGGTTCAAAGTCGCTACTGGTGATCGCCGAAAATCTAGATGAGATCTTCTCTGGACTCGGATCGTCTGGTCAGAAGCGCTTCCGCGCTTTTCTTCAAGAGCGCGGATTCGTTTCGATACTGGCCACATCTCAGAGCCTGTTCAACGGAGTCTCCCTACAGACGTCGCCGTTCTACGGCTTCTTCCGGGTACACCATCTTGCAGAGCTAGATCATCGAGAGGCCGTCCAGCTTCTAACTCGGGTGGCACAGCTCACGGGAAAATCTGATCTGGCCTCCGCTCTTGGCACACCGGAAGGCCGTGCCCGAGTGCGAGCGGTTCATCATCTGGCGGGGGGGAATCCTCGCATCTACATCATCTTCTCACAGTTCCTGACTCGAGACTCCCTTGACGAGTTGGTAGGGCCTATGATCGCCCTGCTCGACGATCTAACCCCTTACTATCAGGCGCGGATGGCTTGGCTCTCTCCTCAGCAGAGGAAGATCGTCGAACTGCTTTGCGATCGTCGGGGTGCTGTGACCGTCAAGGAGATCGCCAAGCAATGCTTCGTCAGCCAGCAGAGCATATCCAGTCAGTTGAAGACGCTGCGAGATATGGGGTACGTGCGCTCCTTGCCTCTGGGCAGAGAGTCCTATTATGAGCTCCGCGAGCCGCTCATGCGTTTGTGCATGGAAATGAAGAAGCATCGCGGTGAACCTGTTCGATTTTTAATTGATTTTCTTCGACTTTGGTATTCGCAAAGGGAGCTGGAGACGAAATTATCAGGCAACGCCTTTCCGCTTGAATCTTTTCGGGAGTCGCTGTTGCATGCTCTTATGTCTTTTGAATCTAACGATGTGGATCCTAGGATTGCTGCCTGCAAGGAAGACTTTGATCGCGCCGCCAAGGAAGGGGATATTGAGAGACTTGCTGAAGTATCTGATGAAATATTAGCAATAACTGGGTTTAGATACGGTGAAGAGATTGTTAAGGACGAGGCTGACGTGGTGCAGTTGGCGTTAATCGGGCGGGCGGCTGTTTGTCTCGCAGCGAATAATCTTGATGGTATGCTCTCTAATTCGAAGATGGCAGTGGGAGTTGATGACTCCGCTGGTAATGCGTGGGCCGTTCTGGGTCGTGCTCATTTGGAGCGAGAGGAGTGGAGCGAGTCTTTGGCTGTTTCCGAGAAGGCGTTAGAGACAGGGTGCGAATCGTCTATTGTTTTTTTACAGATCAGTCGGGCAAGTCAAGAATTGGGCTTAAGCGAGCGTGCCATGAGTGCAGCGGAAGAAGCTGTTTCTCGGAACCCTGGGAGTTCCAGTAATTGGTTGGGACTTGGCGAATTGATGTGCTGCCTGAGTCGCTTTGAGGATGGGCTGAGGAGCGTCGATAAAGCCCTGAGTTTGGACCCTGGTAATGAGGGGGCGCTGCTGTTGAGATGCGCGGCCTTGGTGTGGCTTGAACGGAGTGAGGAGGCGATCCAGTTTCTTCCTTCAAGTGAGAAGTTATTTTACAACGGAGAGCCTAAGCGGTCCAGGCTTAGAGACGCAATAATATCGTGGGCTGTTAGGTCAGTGTTCAAGCGGCAACAGGCGCAATGGAAGAAGGACGCCGCGAATTGGGTTAGGGACAGCCGGAAAGCCGACATGTTGCCAAGTTTGGGCGTAGCCCTCGTTCGGAGCGCTCTCTTGTTTCGCGACAGTCACAATCGTGATGCAATCGAGCCTTGGCTGGCTGCTTGGAAAGAGGCTCGTGCTGGGGTAGCTGAGCTGGAGGTTCCACTAAATTTACTGGAGGGGGCGGTCCGATACTTGGAAACGAACGATGAGAGAGTTCTTTTAGAGCTCTCCTCAGAGGAGCGTCTAGTGGTTGAGGCGCTTCTTGCCGAACCGGTGGGAGAGTCCTCTAACAATGCCGCAGCATGATTCGCTTACCCTCGCCCGCTGGGCGCAGTTCAGCGTCGATCAGCAGATCCTCATGATCGGCAACGAGATGAACCGGGCGAAGAGGTCTATTGAGCTTCGGGATTGGTTGAGCCTGCATCGTGAGTACGAGCGGGTGCTCCGGCTCGTGGACCTCACGCTCGAAGTGCAGGAACGTCCCAATCTGCTGCGGGAACTGGGCCTTTGGCGTGGAGTCATCTCGGAGCTCCACGAGGCCGCCGAGCCCGCCATGGACGAGCACTTGGCAGCTTTCCGCGCTCTCCTGCTCTTGAATCCGGTCGCGGCCCAGCAGATCCCATACCTCCTGCCTGACCCTCCCATGGTTGACTGACGCACTGCGGCAACGTAGACTGACCCGGGTCGCATCCGCATCCATATTCTCCTAGCATCCGGGGGGCGACCCGCCCGGGTGGGAAGGTCTGCCATCATGTCCAAGGAAACTCCCTTCGCCCCTATCGAGGAGGCGATCGAACGCTTTCGCCAGGGTGAGATCGTCATCATTTGCGACGACGAGGATCGCGAGAACGAGGGCGACTTCGCCATCGCGGCCGAGAAGGTCAGCCCGGCCGCCATCAACTTCATGGCGCAAGCATGGGCGGGGGCTCATCTGCCTCGCGCTCACCGAGGAGCGCTGCGACGAGCTCGGATCTCCCGCTCATGGTGCGAGCCAACAGCTCGCCCTTCGGCACCGCCTTCACGGTCTCCATCGAGGCGCGGGGCAAGATCACCACCGGCATCTCCGCCGCCGATCGCGCCGCCACCATCCTGACCGCGATCGATCCGGCGACCCGGCCGGAGGACCTCCTGCGCCCGGGCCACGTCTTCCCGCTGCGCGCCAAGCGCGGCGGCGTGCTGAAGCGCGCCGGCCAGACCGAGGCCTCGGTCGATCTCGCCAGGCTCGCCGGCCTCAAGCCGGCCGGGGTGATCTGCGAGATCATGAACGAGGACGGCACCATGGCGCGGGTGCCCGACCTCGCGAAGGTGGCCGCGGCGCACGGGGTGCTGATGATCACCGTCTCCGATCTCATCAGCTACCGGCTGCGCAACGAGACCCTGGTGACGCAAGGTCGCCTCGCCCAGCCTGCCCACGGTCTTCGGCGACTTCCGCATCCACGCCTACCGTTCGGACGAGACGGGCGACGAGCACGTGGCCCTGGTGATGGGGGACATCACCCCCGAGGAGCCGACCCTGGTGCGGGTCCACAGCCAGTGCCTCACGGGCGACATCTTCGGCTCCTGCCGCTGCGACTGCGGGCCGCAGCTCGAGCAGGCCCTGAGCCATATCGCCGAGGAGGGCAAGGGCGTCCTTCTCTACCTTCTCCAGGAGGGGCGAGGCATCGGCCTGATGAACAAGCTGCGGGCCTACGAGCTCCAGGAGCAGGGGCACGACACGGTCGAGGCCAACGAGCGCCTCGGCTTTCGCCCGGACCAGCGCGACTACGGCATCGGCGCCCAGATCCTGCGCGACCTCGGCGTGCGCAAGATGCGGCTGATGACCAACAATCCCAGCAAGTACATCGGCCTCCACGGCTATGGCCTGGAGATCGTCGAGCGCGTGCCTCTCGAGGTGCCCCCCACCGAGACCACCCGCGCCTACCTGCGGACCAAGCGCGAGAAGCTCGGTCATCTGCTGAAGCTCGTGTGAAGAGCTGGCGCCCGTCGCCACCCGGATGGCTGATGCGAAATCCGGAGGGCCGGCCTCCAAACTGGAGACGGCTGATGCGAATGGTGGGAAAGATGCTGTGAATCGGGCGCTTCGCGATCCCAATCCACCTGATTGGACCCCGCGCGTGGAATTCCGTGATGCGTAAAGCGGGCGCTCTGTTGCAAATTGCCAGCTCGCGAGGTCTCGCGTCTCGATGGGAGCCGCAAATTTCCAGGTATACGCGGCAGCGAGCTCGGTATAAGCGGCAGACGAGGATGAATTTGCGTCAAATGTGGAGGCACAGGCAGCAGAATTTTTGAATTTCGCATCAGAAGAGCTGGTATTGGCGTCGCCATGCTGCTAATTCGCAGCTCCCGAAAGGGGCGGGGATGCCTCCGTTCGTGGGTTCCGAGTCCGCCTTGGAGGTTTTCGCGTCTCTCTTCATGCTATACGCATCACATTCGAGGGGATTAGCGTCACGCTGCTGGCTCCGGGCAGGTCCGAGCCGAGGTTTTGCGTCATATTTCGAGTTATATGCGGCAGCCGGCGAGAGATTGGGATCTCCCCTGAGGTTTGGAGACCGGCGTGTGGGAGTAAAATAAGGCGCCGATCTCAAAGCCCACCTTCATGAAGATCCTCCTCGTCACCTCCCGCTACCCCTGGCCGCCGCGGCGCGGCGATCAGATGCGGGCGCTCCAGATGCTCGACTTCCTCTCGGCCGAGCACGAGCTGACGCTGCTCACACCAGCGCCGGGGAAGGACCAGCCGCCGGTGGCGGAAGGGCTGCCCTACCGCGTCGAGCTGTACCAGCCCGGAGGCTTCGCCCTGCTGCCGGGGATGGTGCGGGCGCTCGTTAAGCGGCTGCCCTTGCAGACGGGTCTCTTCTATCAGCCGGATCTGGGACGCCGGCTGCGGGAGCTCGCTCCCCAGCACGACCTGGGAATCCTCCAGCTCGTGCGCCTGGCCATCCACGTCAACGACTTCGGCGACACGCCGATCGTCGTGGACCTCGTGGACAGCCTCTCGCTCAACTTCTCCCTGCGGGCGGCCGTGGATCGCTGGTGGCTGGTGCCGTTGCTCAAGCTGGAGGCACGCCTGCTGGCCGTGGCGGAGCGCCGGCTGGCGGAGCGGGCCCTGCGCCTGCTGGTGGTCTGCGAGCGGGACCGCCAGGCGCTGGTCAACCGCCTGCCGCCGGAGCTCGCGGCCAAGGTCGCCGTCGTGCGCCTGTCGGTACGCGAGCGGAAGGTGGGCGCCCCCGAGGAAGGGGAGAAGCTCTGGAGCGAGGGGGATGCGGGGCCCGTGCTGGTGATGACGGGCAACCTCGGCTACTTCGTGAACGCGGACGCGGTCACCTGGTGGCTGCGGGACGTCTGGCCCGAGCTGCGGCGGGTGCGGCCGGACGTGCGCCTGGTGGTAGCCGGCGACCGGCCGTCGCGCTCGTTGCGGCAGGCGATCGAGAGAGCGGGCGCCCGCCTCATCGAGTCGCCGCGGGACCTGCGCTCGATCATCGCCCAGGCGACGATCTCCCTCGCCCCCATGCGCTGCGGCTCGGGGGTGCCCATCAAAGTGCTGGAAGCCTGGGCCGTGGGCGTGCCCGTCCTCGCCTCCTCCTGGGCCGTGGCCGGCACCTCCGGCCGCCAGGGCGAGGACTTCATCCTCGTGGGCCAGCACCCGGTCGAGTGGGTGACGGCCACCGCCGATCTCCTGGACAACCCCAGTGCTCGCCACTGGCTGGTGGAAAACAGCCGCCGCCGCCTGGCCACGGACTACTCCCGCGAGACCGTGCGCAAGCAGTTGCTGGAGGTGATCAGCGCCCTGGCACCCCAGGTGCTGAGGCCGGCGACTGCGCCTGGGGCAACGGTCAGGGCGGCGGTTGCGCCGTTGTCTTGACTCCTGCTCTCCCGAGAGGCTGTAGGGTGCGCTGTGCGCACCTTTCTCCCGAGACCGCCTGGCATCGGCTATGCTGATGTCAACAAACGTCTCTCCAGGATCACCTTAAGTCCGGGGAGGATCACCATGGCGACCGCGGACCAGCTCAAGGCCCTGATCAAGAGCTTCAGCGAGCAGGACGAGCCCCGGTTCTACCGGATCGCCCTCCAACTCGCCGCGCACGAGGCTCGCCTCGGCCACGGCAAGGTGGCGACCGAGCTCCGGGACCTCGTCGACAAAGCACGGTCGGAGAAGAGCGCCGTCGTCGGCCGGAATGGCGTCCGACCCGTTCCCATCTCGCGACCGCGCGGTGATCTCGAAGGGCTCCTGAGCGTCTCCTATCCCGATCTCCGGCTCAACGACATGGTGCTGCCAGCGGCGACCCGCGAGGTCTTCGAGCGCATCCTCAAAGAGCACCGGCAGCAGGGGAGACTTCGGGAGCATGGGCTCGAGCCGCGACGCAAGTTCCTTCTCGTGGGACCTCCGGGGACCGGCAAGTCGATGACAGCCAAGGCGCTCGCGGGCGAGCTGCACCTGCCGCTCTTCCTCGTACGCTTCGAGGCTTTGATCACCAAGTTCATGGGCGAGACGGCAGCCAAGCTGCGCCTGATCTTCGACGCCATGCATCAGACGCGGGGCGTCTATCTCTTCGACGAGTTCGACGCGATCGGCTCGCAACGGGCCATGCCTAACGAGACCGGCGAGATCCGTCGCGTCCTCAACAGCTTCCTGCAGTTCATCGAGGAGGACGACTCGCTGAGCATCATCATCGCAGCGACAAACCATCCAGAGATCCTCGACCGGGCCCTGTTTCGCCGCTTTGACGACGTGGTCCGCTTCGAGGTCCCCACCAGGAATCTGGTCATCCGGCTCTTACAAGAGAGGCTCGCCGGGTTCAAGACCGAGAATGTGGATTGGACGGCACTCGCTCAGGAGGCGGAGGGGCTCAGTCATGGAGACCTAGTCCGGGCCTGTGAGGACGCTGCAAAGGATATGGTGATCGAGGGGCGGGAGGCGATCCGGGGCGAGAGCCTTCAACGGGCCATCCTTTCCAGGAAGTCCCACACTCCTGGCTGAAATCCGCGCTGAGATCTGATTTAATCTTCTGTTGTCATGCCGACGGCAGAAGAGAGACTTCGTCACCTCCTACTGGCAGGTACCGCGGAAGCGAGACGTTTCACCCAGGTGAACGTTGGCGGCCGGCCTGAAGGTCCGCGTTACCCGGGGAGAAATCCTGCGGAGCACGGCCGTGCCTTGGCCGAGGAGCTTTCAGGGATTCTTGAAGAGCAAGCCGAGATTTTGTCCAAGCGCCAGCGATGGCAGCTCGACGAGGTCTCTGGCTTGATCTTGAGCTTCGATGTGGAAATCAATCCGGATTTCCCACTCGAGAGCCTTGAAGACCGTAGAGCTGGCATAGAGCTGCTGGCATTCCGTTCGCTCGAAGGTGGAGGCGGAACCGCGACAGTGTTCGTGCCAGAAGGAAAGCTCTCCGTGCTTGAGCGGAAATTGGCCGACTACCTCGATCCAGCCAAAGTGACCTCGAAAGGTGCTCGTCGAGGCGAGGCGTTGATCAACAGCATCGCTCAGATCCGAAGAGCCGCCCTCAGGGATCTCTGGACCGATCCAGTCCGAGAGCTGCCGGCTGCGGGAGATCCACACTGGTGGGAAGTATGGACCCGTGATCGTGTAGGCATTGAGAAGTTTCGTGAGCAGGCAGAACGCCTCGGCATCCAGGTTGGTCAGCAGGAGCTGCACTTCCCAGACCGTTCGGTCGTCTTGGTACGGGCAACTCTGGAGCAGATGACTCTCTCGGTAGACCTTCTCGATTCTATTGCTGAGTTGCGGGGAGCCCGAAGTCTCGCTCTTGAGTTGCTGGATTTCGGCCCTCGTGAAGAAAGGGAGAGGATGGCTTCCCTACGCGCCAGGATCGAGCTTCCTCACTTGGATTGTCCGGCGGTCTGCGTGTTGGACACTGGAGCGGACGTGGGGCATCCCCTGCTCGACGCGGCGTTGCCCCGGGAGAATGCCCACTCTTACGACGCGGCGAACTGGGGAGTGGAGGATCGACAGGGACACGGAACTGAGATGGCGGGTCTCGCTCTATTCGGTGACGAGTTGGAGCGCCATCTGCTGGAGGATGACCCTGTCGAGATCAAGCATCAGATTGAGTCCGTCAAGATCCTCAATCCACCAATCGCCAACGAGCCCGAGCTCTATGGCGAGATCACCCTGGCCGCCGCGGCCAGAGTGGAGACGCAGAACCCGGACCGTCCGAGGGCCTTCTCCTTGAGCGTGACAGCCGAGGATTGCCGGGAGGGGAAGCCTACCTCATGGTCCGCCGCTGTTGATCTCCTCTGCTCCGGAGCGGAGGAAGAAGGGAAGCCACAGCGTCTGGTCTTCGTCTCATCGGGCAATGCAAATATTGCGGAGGGATACACCTACCCAGATTCCAACCTCACTGACTGCATCGAGGATCCTGCACAGGCCTGGAATGCGCTGACGATCGGGGCCTTCACCGAGAAAACGACCGTTCCGGAGGTGGACTTCAGGGGGTGGGAGCCCGTTGCGCCAGCGGGAGACATGAGTCCCTGTAACACGACCTCCCTTTCCTGGTTGAGAGAGTGGCCCAACAAACCGGATCTGGTCCTCGAAGGCGGGAACATGGTCCAGGAGCCTGGGACGGGCAACCTGGACTGGCCCGACAGTCTCTCTCTCCTCACCACCCGGCTACGCCGCGATTCGAGATGGCTCTGTCGCTCCCGGGAAACTAGTGCCGCCACGGCCCAGGCAGCGCGGCTCGGAGCCCTGGTCTTGGTGGACTATCCCGACCTCTGGCCCGAGACCGTCCGGGCTCTCCTCGTCCACTCCGCCCGATGGACCCCCGCCATGATGGACCGGTTTCCGGATCAGTCTCAGCGGCGGAGGATGGAAAGTCTCCTCCGC
Organism: Thermoanaerobaculaceae bacterium; assembly: GCA_963712665.1. Taxonomy (GTDB): domain Bacteria; phylum Acidobacteriota; class Thermoanaerobaculia; order Multivoradales; family UBA5704; genus DATARR01. Next base: position 275,564 of record CAVQIV010000009.1, read on the forward strand.
TGCTACGGATATGGCGTGCCGGACCTGGAGCGAGCGCTCTACAGCCTGCGCCATCAACTCACTCTGGTCGTCCAGGACACGATCCAACCTTTCTGGTTGGATCGCCCTCAAGCTAAGACTCACGAAATGAATCTGCATAGGCTGCCCTGGCCCAGGGATGTCCTGGAGGAACTGGGGGCACTACAGGTCAGAATGCGGGTCACCCTTTCCTACTTCGTGGAGCCAAAGCCAGGGCAGCGGAGAGGACCAGGCGGCATTGGCCGGCGCTATCGGTATGCCTCGCACGGGCTCCGGTTCGCGATCAAGACTGCCAGAGAAGAGGAGAAGGACTTTCTGAAGAAGATCAACAAAGCGGACCGCGTCGAGGGAGAGGATCTTGATGCCGATTGGGATACCCGGGAATGGTCGATCGGCCGAGCCCGCGACCACGGCTCGATCCACTCAGACGTATGGACAGGCAGTGCAGCCGACTTGGCGGCCAAGGACGCGATCGCGGTGTTTCCGGTCCTGGGCTGGTGGAGGGACCCCAGGAGGAAGAATCGAGTCGAGCAGCGGGTACGCTACGCACTCGTGGTCTCTATCGAGAGCGACGCTGCGGAAATCGAGATCGAGGGCTCACGGGTTCCTGTCGACTTCTACACCGAGGTCATGAACCAGATCGAGGTCGAGGGGATTCAGATCCTTTCTTAGTCCCCCACCGGCTCGCTTTTTGCTTCTCCCCCGCCGTCATGTGCGGAATCGCGGGGATCTACAACTTCCGCTCAGGGAGGCCTGTCGCGCCGAGCGAGCTGCGGGCCATGGGGGGACGGCTGGCCCATCGGGGACCGGACGACGAGGGGTATTACGAGGAGGGGCCTCTCGGTCTTGCCCACAAGCGGCTCACCATCCTCGACACGTCGCGGCGCGGGCGCCAGCCCATGTTCACGGCGGATGGGCAGCTCGCCATCACCTTCAACGGCGAGGTGTACAACTTCCTCGAGCTGCGCGCCGAGCTGGAGGCGCGGGGAGAGACGTTCCAGACCCGGACGGATACCGAGGTCATCCTCCGCCTCTATCAGTTGGAAGGCGAGGCCATGCTGGCGAAGCTCAACGGCATGTTCGCCTTCGCCATCTGGGACCGGCGGGCCCGGTGCCTGTTCATCGCCCGCGACCGGCTGGGCATCAAGCCCCTCTATTACACGGTGGGGGAGGACGGCCTCGCCTTCGCCTCGGAGGTGAAGGCCCTCCTCGCCGTCTTACCCGAGCGGCCGCGGGTCAACCTCCAGATGCTCGACGCCTACATGAGCGTCGGCTACGTCCCCACCGAGCGCACTCTCTTCGCGGGCATCGAGAAGCTCCAGCCCGGCTGGTGCCTGACGGCGGACGCGGACGGGGTGCGCCTGCGGCAGTACTGGGACCTTAGCCCCGAAACCGAGGAGATGAGCGAGGCCGAGTGCGTGCGGCGGTCGCTCGACCTGCTCCGCGACTCGGTGCGCCTCCAGCTCCGGAGCGACGTGCCCCTGGGCGTCTTCCTCTCGGGCGGTGTGGATTCGAGCGCCGTGGTGGCTCTGATGCATGGCATGGGCATCCGCGACATCAAGACCTTCACCGTGGCCTACGACTTCGGCCCGGAGTTCGACGAGACCCGCTGGGCGCGGATGGTGGCCCGGAGGTTCAATACGGACCACCACGAGGTCTTCGTCAAGCCCCAGGAATTCCGCGACTTCATCCCTTCGCTCGTCTGGCATATGGACGAGCCGGTGACCGAGTCGGCGGCCATCTCCCTCTACTTCGTCTCGAAGCTGGCCCGGGAGCACGTGGTGGTGGTGCTCTCCGGCGAGGGCTCGGACGAGGTCTTCGGCGGCTATCCCATCTACAAGTACATGCGGGAGCTGGAGCGCTACCGCCGGCTGCCGGAGCCGTTGCGCCGCGCGCTCGTCAACCCCCTGCTCGATCGGCTGGGGGGCAAGTGGAAGAAATACACGGAGCTCTCCAATCATCCCCTGCCGCAGCGCTACACCGGGGTCTCCTTCTACGAGACAGGGATCAAGGACTCGCTCTACCGGCCCGAGGTGCGGAGCCTGTTCAACGGCAGCGCCATGCCGGGCCTGGTGGGGCGGTACTACCAGGGGACGGAGGATCTCGATCCCCTGCTGCGGATGATGGTGCTCGACGTCAAGAGCTGGCTGCCGGACGACCTCCTCATCAAGGCCGACAAGATGACCATGGCCACGTCCGTCGAGCTGCGCGTCCCCTTCCTCGATCACCGGATGGTGGAGCTGGGCGGCAGCATCCCCCCGCGCTACCGCATCAAGGGCTGGGAGACGAAATACGTCCTCAAGAAGGCCCTGGAGCCCTATCTGCCGAAGGAGATCCTCTACCGCGGCAAGATGGGTTTCCCCACGCCGCTGGCCCACATGTTCAAGGGCGAGCTGCGGGGCTATGTGGAGGAGGTGCTGGGCAGCGACCGTTTCCTGGACCGCGGCTATTTCCGTCCCGAGGCTGTGCGCAATCTCGTGGCCGAGCACGCGGCGGGGGAGCGGGACCACCACCGCGTGCTCTGGCAGCTCCTGGTGCTGGAGGAGTGGCACCGGGCGTTCATCGACTGACCCTCATCCCTGGGGAACGTAGCTGAGGCGTTCTTGCTGTTCTCCCTCTTCTCCCGGTCGGGGGGAGGGCGATGGGAGAAGAGGGTCGGGGTGATGAGGGGTCTTCTTCCCCAGCACGGCCAGCATGTGGCGGGCCTCGTTGTCGAGAGTCACGTCCTTGAGGTCGGTGTAGCCCTCGCCGGCGAAGAGCTTCAGGATTTCCGGCACGGTGTGGCGATATTGGAAGGGCGGGCTGTAGTTGTCGAACATCTGCACCGCTCGCTCGCGGGCCGTGGCCTTGGGCGGCGCGGGCTCGCCGCGCAGGAGGTGCATGAGCCGTGAGAGGGCCGCGTGGATGGGTGTCGCCGCGTAGCACAGGCCGTAGAGAAGACGCATAGGCAGGCGGGTGGTGATCGCCCGCAGTGAGACGTTGACGGCGTGGATCCAGGTGGGACGGCGGCGGTAGAGCTGGACGTAGAGCTTGCCGCCCGGCTTCACGGCCCGGCTGATGGAACGGAAGGCCCGATAGGTGCTCGGCGTGTGATGGAGCACGCCCGAGGTGTGCACCAGGTCGAAGCTCTTCGCCAGCAGGGGGAGCTCCAGGAGGTTTCCCTGGAGGTAGTGGACCTTGTGGGAGACGGGGAAGCCCTTCTCGAACAGCCGCTGCCGCGCCCCTTCGACGCTGCGGCTGAAGTCCATGGCCACGATCTCGGGACCGTACTCGGCCACGGCCCGCGTCAGCTCGCCGTTGCCGCAGCCGCCGTCGAGCAGGGTGGCGCTTGCGAGATCGTCAGGGGTGACGTCGAGGTTATAAAGGAATTCCCGCTTGCGCAGGCCGGCGTCGTCCTTGAACCAGGTGTGATCCCCTTCCTGATAGGTGGTCCACTGCAGGCCGAAGCTCTTGGGGCTGCGGGGGTCGGCGTTGGGAGCTGCGGCGGACGCTGGGGCCGTCTTGGCCACACCCCCCAGGCCGTGGCGGGCGAAGAAGTCCCGATACTCCTCGCGGGCGTTGGTGAGCATCCGCGGGATGCCGCCGATGACGGGGTAGACGAGGCCGCAGACGCAGGTGAGGGCCCCTTCGACGACCTCCTCGCGATAGCAGGCGTTGCAGTCCGGCGGCGGCGTGATCTGCTGCGGATCGTGCACGCCGTGGCGCGCGCAGTAGAAGGCGCACACCGGCGCGGTCACCGCGGCCACCGGCGACGGCAGCGCCACCTTCTCCTCGTCGAACACTTCGAGCCGCGGCCGCTCGCCGCAGGCGGGGCAGACGATCCAATCGAGCAGTCGTTTTTTCATGGGCAAGCCTCCCCCTGGGTCGTCGCGGCGAGGATGCAACGGCCGGGCCAGGGAGCTGGCGGAACGCTTCTTGCACCCCGCGCCCCCAAGGTGTTGTTCACCCCCGGGTGGAGCCTTGACCCGAGATCCTGGAGGAGACGAATGGGGACCCGAACCCTTGCCATAGCCCAAGCCGCAGCCGTGACCTTCCTACTGACCTTTTTATCTGGGAGCGCGGCGGCACAGGCCCCTCCCGTCAACCGCGCCGAGGACGATCCCCCGGACGCCTACGGCATCGGCATCGGCGACGTGCTGGAGATCTCCGTGTGGAAGAACCCGGACCTCTCGGTGACCGTGCCGGTGCGACCGGACGGCCGCATCTCGGTGCCGCTCTTGGGAGACGTGCAGGCGGCGGGGATGACGCCCCTGGCCCTCAAGCAGGCCCTCACCCAGGGCCTCAAGGAGTACGTCACCGCCCCGGGCGTCTCGGTGATGGTCAAGGAGATCCACTCGCGCCGCATCTTCGTCACCGGCGAGGTGGTTCACCCCGGCGCCTACGACCTGCAGCCGAACACCAAGCTGATGCAGGCTCTGGCCCTGGCAGGGGGCACGACCCCCTACTCCCGCGGCCGGGTGGTGCTGCTGCGCAACGGCAGCGACGGCAAGGATGACGAGCGCCACGAATACCGGCTCGACGCCATCATCTCGGGCAAGAAGCCGCAGGACAACGTCCTGCTGCTCCCCGGCGACACTCTCTTCTTTCCCTGATTTCCAAACGGAAAAACCTACACGCTGCTTGGCAGAGTTGGGGGACGCGCTGGAGTGGCAGTCCGGCGCGAGCCCTCGCTTGTTCGGAGGGAATCGGAGGAGAAGAGGAGCGTAGGGATGATTGATAACCTCCGTGGCACCCCTCTTGCACCGCCCTTCGCCCCGACGGGATGGACTGGCTGGATCAACAATTTTTGTAGCTGGAACGATTTCGAACAGGCAGTGAGCATCTCGTAGCAATCGGCGGTGGCCGAGAACCGGTCTCGCGAGAGTTACATCAGGGTAACGGTCTCGTTGCTGGCAGGTCATCCCTCCAGCCCTGAAGGACAGCTCGTGAAACCGGCTCGAACCTCTCAGGTTTGCGCCGGTTTTCGTTTTTGGGGAGAAAGGAAGACGAGCGGATGAGGAGAGGTCCGGCAGCGGCAAGGAAGAGAGCGGGTCGCGCTCTGGCGCTCTCGTTGCTCGTCGCTTTCGCTGCCCTTCCCGTTGCGGCAGCGCCGGCCGGAGAGTTTCGCCTGTTCCTGGAGGGGGAGGCGGGGGTACGCAACGAAGGCGACTATGGACAGGGCGGGGGACAGGGCGTGGCGCAAGGATTCCAGGACCAGGCGGTGGGACGGGCAGGCTTGAACCTCCAGCTCTCCTATCGACGGCAGCGGCTCGACCTGGCCCTGGGCTACTCCCCTTCCTATGAGCGCGGCTTCAGTGATCCGCAGCGGCTCTCCGGTCTCACCCATCGCCTGGACTTCGGGCTGAACGCGGACCTGTCGCGGCGGCTCAAGCTCTCGGCGCGGGAGCGGCTGTTCTACAGCCCGACGCTCGACCTCTACGTGCCCACCCAGGCCGAGACCACGGTGGCTCCCCGCCAGGGAGATCAGCTCGTGCACAGCCTGGACGTCGACCTGGAGAGCGCCGTGAGCTCGCGGGTCGCGATCCGCGCCGGCGTCTCCCAGGGGATGTGGAAGTACCAGGGCTCCGCGCTCGCCGACTCGCGGCAGGTCCTGGCCCGGCTGGGCGCCTCCTTCGCTCTCGCTCGCGGCCAGAGCGTCGACGTCGGCGGCGACGCCGGGCGCTACGACTACGGCGACCGCGGCGAAGCCGACGTCCTCACCCTGGGCCTCGCCTGGGCCACCGAGGTGGGGAAGAGCAGCCATCTGCGGCTGGAGGGCGGCGCCTACTCCGTGGATTCGACAGTGCGAGTTGCCGGCGCCTCCGGAGAGCCGGTCTTCGCGGCCTCGCAGGACCAGGGCTGGCGGGGCAATGCCCAGTTCTCCCAGGACCGGCGGCGCTTCCGCTGGGCCGTGGGTCTGGCGCACGACGTGTCGCCCGGCGTAGGGCTGGGCCGGGCGGCGCAGGCGGACAACGTCTTCCTGGGGATCTCCACCAGCGCCGTGGGCCGCCAGCTCACCCTGGGGCTCGACGCCAACGGCTCGCGGCAGCGGGAGATCGTCGAGGCGCCTGGTCTGGGGACCGGGCCGGATTCGGTCCTCACCGATTACGTGGCTGGCACCGCGCACGCCTCCTGGAGCTTCGGTCCCCTGCTGCGCCTCGAAGGCGGCTACTCGCGGGTCTGGCAGCGGTCCCAGGTGGTGACGTTTCCCGATCTCTCGTACGGCCGTTATTACCTGAACCTTGCCGTCCGGCTCTACCAGACGGGGGAGACCCCGCACAAGCCGGACCATCTCGGAGAGCCCACGACCGATGACAAACCTGACGCTCAGTGAGCTGGCCCGCGCCGTCTGGCGCCGCCGCCTCTGGTTCTTCATCCCCGCGGTGCTCGGCCTGCTGGGGGCCGTCGCCGCCCTCCGGGTGCTGCCGCGGACCTACCGCGCCGCTACCCAGGTGCTGGTCGAGGCCCAGAAAGTCCCCACCGACTACGTCAAGCCTACGACCACCACCAGCATCGAGGAGCGGCTGCACACCATGGAGCCGCAGATCAAGAGCCGCGACAATATGGAGCGGATCATCCGCGAGATGGACCTCTACCCCGAGCTGCGGGGGCAGGTGCCCATCGACGCTCTGATCGACCGCCTGCGCGAAGACCTGACGATCCGCCTGCAGGGCGACACCTTCTTCATCTTTTTCGAGGGCAGCGACCCGGTGAAGGTGGCCCGCACCGCCAACCGGGTGGCCGAGGTGTTCATCGAGCACAACCTGGAGCAGCGGACGAGCCAGGCCCAGGGCACCGCGTCGTTCCTGGAGCGGGAGCTGGACCAGACGAAAGCGAAGCTGGAGCAGCAGGAGGCCCGCATCGCGGAGTTCAAGCGCCTGAACATGGGCGACCTGCCCGAGCAGCGGGACACCAACCTGCACGCCGTCGAGCAGCTCCAGTCCAAGCTCCAGATCAACATGGACGCCCTGGACCGGGCGGAGACGCGAAAGCTCCTGCTCCAGCGCCAGATCGCCGAGCTGGGCTATCCGCTGGACTCGCGGCCGGCCGCCGCCAGGACGCCCGCGGGCCCCACGCGCCTGGAGCAGGCCCGCCAGGAGCTCGCCGAGCTGCGCGCCCGCTACACCGACCGCCATCCCGACGTCATCCGCGCCCAGGCCGCGGTGGCCCACCTGGAGGCCCTGGAGCGCCAGAAGCCGGCTGAATCTCCCTCAGCCACCGCGGACGACGACGCCCCGGCGCCGCGTCCACGGCTCGATCCCACGACCAAGGCGGAGCTCGCCTCCGTAGACTTGGAGATCAAGAGCCTCAAGGCCGAGCGCGAGCGCATCCTCTCCGACACCGCGGCCATCCAGGCGCGCCTCGAAAACGTGCCGCGGGTGGAGCAGGAGCTGCTGTCGCTCACCCGCGACTACGACAACATCCGGCGCTCTTACGATTCGCTGCTCGACAAGCGCTTGAACGCCAAGCTCTACGAGAACCTGGAGAAGAGCCAGCAGGGCGAGCAGTTCACCATCCTCGAGCGGGCCTTGCCGCCCAACGCGCCCTACCGTCCCAACAAGGTGCTGGTGCTGGCCCTGGGCCTGGTCCTGGGCGGCGCCGCGGGCCTGCTGCTCGCGATGCTGCGGGACCGCACCGATCCCACCTACGCCGATGCCGCGTCGCTGCAGGCCGCCTTCCCCGGCGTGCCGCTGCTCGCCACCATCCCCCCGTTCCGCGGTGTGCGGACGGCCCCCAGGGCCTGGAGGAGCTGAAGACATGGAGATGCCCGTGAGGACCGAAATGCCGCGGCTTCACCGCGATCGCGACCTCGGCTCGTCGCGCCGGGTGGAGCTGCGCGACGACGCGCCGGTGATCAATTACATGGATCCCCCGTCGTTCGCCGCCGAGCAGTACCGCGGCCTCGCCGTGCAGGTGGAGGAGCGGGTGGAAGCGTTGGGATCCCGAGGCTATGCCCTGATGGTGACCAGCCCCGAGGAGGGGGCGGGCAAGACGCTCACCAGCCTCAACCTGGCCTTGACCCTGACCCGCGGCCAGGAGCGCCGGGTGCTGCTCCTCGAGGGCGACATCTGGCGGCCGCAGCTCTACACCTATCTCGCCCCCGAGCGGCCGGACCGGCCGGGCCTCCAACAGGTGCTGGAGGGGCGCATCTCCCTGGCCGAGGCCGTGATCTCCCACGCGGGGAGCTCGCTCGACCTGCTGCTCGCCGGCTCCTCGGGCGTGTCGGGCGACCTGATGTCCGGCCGCCGCGTGTCGGAGGTGCTCAACGAGGCGCGCAACGCCTACGAGGTGGTGGTCATCGATTCGCCGCCCATGAACCTCTTGGCCAGCGCCCGGTCGCTCGCCGCGCGGGCGGACGGCGTGGTGCTGGTGGTGCGGGCCGGGCAGACCAAGAAGTGGGCGATCGAGAAGACGCTGTCGGTCCTGGGACCGGAGAAGCTCATCGGAGCGGTGCTCAACTTCGCTCGCATCTCGGAGCGGGGGTACCGCGGGTACTACTAGGAGGACAGGGAGATGATCCGGCTGTTCAATCGCTACTGGGCCTTGCCGGCCGCGGTGTCGCTGGTGATGGAAGGGCTGCTGCTCCTGGCGGCGGTCCAGTGCGCCACCGCGCTGCGGCTGGGGGTGGGGCCCGGCACGCCGCCGCCCGGCACCACCGTGCTCCTCGAAGGCGCGGTCTTCGCCCTGGTGGGCCTCTTGTCGCTCTACGCCAACGGCCTCTACGACTTCGGCGAGGGGCTGCTCTCCGCCCGGCTGCTGCTCATCCGCCTGCTGCGCACCTTCTCGCTCCTGGCGGTCGCCTGCTGGGCCCTCTACTTCATCCTCCCGACGCTGCAGACGGGCCGCGGCATCTTCGCCCTGGCCCTCCTCTTCGGCGCCTCGTTCGTCCTCGCCTGGCGCGTGGTGCTGCGCTTCATCCTGCTGCGGGGCGAGGGCTTCGCCGAGCGGGTGCTCATCGTGGGGTCCGACGCCAAGGCCATCGACATCGCCCGCGAGACCCTCCACCGCAAGCATCTGGGCTACCGGGTGGTGGGCTTCCTCGACGACGATCCGGCGCTCCAGGGGGTGAGCCTGATCAATCCCCGGGTGATCGGCACTACGGCCCAGGCCTGCCAGCTCGCCCTCCAGCACGGCGTCACCCGCGTGGTGGTGGCGGCCCTGGACTACCGCGGCCGTCTGAGCATGGATGCCCTGCTGGACTGCAAGACCCGCGGCATCCGGGTGCAGGAGGGGTTGAGCTACTACGAGCAGATCACGGGCAAGATCATGGTCGAGGGGCTGCGCAAGTCGTGGCTCATCTTCTCCGACGGCTTCGTGGTCTCCCGCGGCACCCGGTTCGCCAAGCGCCTGTTGGACCTCGTGGTGGCCGCGGCCGGCCTGGTGCTGGCGGCGCCGCTGATGCTGCTGGTGGCCCTCGCCGTGCGGCTCGACTCGCCGGGCCCCGTGCTCTTCCGCCAGGACCGGGTGGGCCGCGGCGGCCGTGAGTTCACCCTCTGGAAGTTCCGCTCCATGAAGACCGACGCCGAGGCCGGCGGCGCCCGCTGGGCCGTCGCAGGCGATCCCCGCATCACCCGCGTGGGACGCTTCATCCGCAAGACCCGGCTCGACGAGCTGCCGCAGCTCTTGAACGTGCTGGTGGGTGACATGAGCCTGGTGGGCCCTCGGCCCGAGCGCCGGCTGTTCGTCGAGCAGCTCAAAGCGGTCTGCCCCTACTACGAGCAGCGCCTGGTAGTCCGCCCGGGCCTGACGGGCTGGGCCCAGGTCAAGGCCTCCTACGCCTCCAGCTTCGAGGAGTCGATCGAGAAGCTCAAGTTCGACCTCTACTACATCAAGAACCTGTCGTTGTTCCTGGACCTCTCGATCCTGCTCTCGACAGCCCGCATCGTGCTGCTGGGACAGGGGCGCGATGACCGAGTCGGGTCCCGTGGACCTGCGCCACCACGTGGCCCGGCCGCGGGCGGGGCTGCGCATCCTCTATCTCTGCCACCGCCTGCCCTATCCGCCGGACAAGGGGGAGAGGATCCGCGCCTTCTACCAGATCCAGGGGCTCTCCCGCCGCCACCACGTGCATCTCCTGACGCTGGCGGACGGCGACCTGTCCGATCTGCCGGACCTCGCTCCCCTGGAGGCGCTCTGCGAGCGGGTGGAGGTCTTCCCCCTCAATCGCACGGCTGCCTATGCCCGGGCGGCCCTGGGAGCGCTGCGGCCGCGGCCCTTGAGCCTCTCCTTCTTCGAGTCGCAGGAGCTCTCCGCCCGGCTGCGGGAGCTCGCCCGCCGCGAACGGTTCGACGTCGCCGTGGTCTTCTGCTCGGCCATGGCGCCCTATGCCCAGCTCTTCCCCGACGTGCCGGCGGTGTCTCGACATGGTGGACGTGGACTCCGCCAAGTGGGCCCAGTACGCCCGTTTCGCGCCGCTCGCCCTGCGTCCGGTCTATGCCCTGGAGGCGCGGCGGCTCAAGCGCTACGAAACGTCGCTCGCCGGCCGCTTCCAGCGCATCCTCCTCGCCACCGGCAACGAGACCCGGCGGTACAAGTCCCAGGCCCTGGAGGCCAAGGTGGCCACCGTGCTCTCCGGGGTCGACACGGACTATTTCCGGCCTCTGGACCTGCCGAAGTCGGACACGCCGACGCTGGTCTTCACCGGCCAGATGAACTATTTCGCCAACGTCGACGGCGTCGTCCACTTCACCCGCGAGGTCTTCCCCCGCCTGCGGCAGCGCTTCCCCGGCGTCGAGCTGCTGGTGGTGGGCCGCTCGCCGGTAGCGGCGGTGCGCGACCTGGGCGAGATGCCCGGGGTGACGGTGACTGGCGCGGTGGGCGACGTGCGGCCGTTCCTCTCCCGCGCCTGGATCTTCGTCGCCCCCCTGCGCATCGCCCAGGGGGTGCAGAACAAGGTGCTGGAGGCCATGGCCTCGAACCTGCCGGTGGCGTGCAGCGAGCGGGTGTTGGCCGGGATCGCCGACGGCGGCTTCCGGAGCGGCCGGGACCTGCTGGCCGCGGCGAGCGACGACGAGATGGAGCGCGCCGTCGCCGCGCTGATCGCCGATGCGCAGATGCGGGAGCGCCTCGCCGGGGTCCGCCCGCCAGCGGCTCCTCGCCACCTACCGCTGGGGGACCATCCAGGATCGTCTGGAGGATCTGGTCGGGAGCGGTGGCCCGCCCCCCGGCCGGGAGCCTGGAGGGCGCTGCCGAGGAGGACGAGGAGGTGGCGCTACTGTCCTCTGCCAGCGCCGCCACCAGCGCTGTCACCAGCGCCGGGGAGACGCGCCGTGCGCTGACCTGCTGGTCCTCGGCATCGTCTGCGCCAGCCTGCCGGTGATCGTCCTGCGTCCCTACGTCGGCCTCCTGATCTACGGCTGGCTGGCCTACATGCGGCCGCAGGACATGGGCTGGGGCCTGACCGCGACGATGCCCCTGTCGCAGTGGGTGGCGCTCGCCATGGTGGCGGGGCTCGTGGTGGCGCTCGGCCGCGAGCGCTGGCTGGTGATCCGGCCGCAGACGGTGCTCCTGCTCCTCCTGGTGGGCTGGATCACCCTGTCGGTCGCCATGGCGGTGCTGCCCGACGTCGCGGGCACGATGTACGGCTACTACTGGAAGGCGATCCTCATCAGCGTGCTCACCACCGGGCTGGTGAGCGACCGCCAGCGCTTCCGCATCCTGATCATCCTCATCGCCTTCTCCGTGGGCTTCCTGGGCGCCAAGCGCGGCGTGCTCGGCCTGATGTACGGCGGCGCCCGCTACAACGACGGTCCGGGCGGCTTCATGTCGGACAACAACAGCTTCGCCCTGGTGCTCAACATGGTGATCCCCCTGCTGGCGGGCATCGCCATGGTGGAGAAGGAGAAGCTGCTGCGCTGGGCGGCCGTGGTGGTGGCGGTGCTGTGCGGGGCCACGGTCCTCTACACCTTCTCCCGCGGCGGCCTGCTCACCCTGGCCTGCGTGATGCCGGCGCTGGTCTGGCGCGCGCGGCACCGGCTGGCGGTGCTGGCCGTGCTGGGGCTCGCCGCCGCCGGCTTCTTCTGGGTCACCTCGACGGCCTTCACCCGCGACTACAGCGAGCGGGCCTCCACCATCTCCGACTATGAGGAGGACGGCTCGGCCCGGGGCCGGCTGAACGCCTGGACGACCTCGTGGCGGGTGTTCCTCGACTACCCGGTGTTCGGCGTCGGGCCCAACAATCTGGAGGTGGTGCATCCGCGCTACTCGCCGGAGCCCTGGCGCTTCCGGGTGTCGCACAACGCCTACCTGGAGGTGCTCGCCGAGTGCGGCCTGCCGGCGCTGATCCTGTTCGTGGCGTTGATCGCCTCGGGCTACCTGGCCCTCGGCCGGCTGCGACGAAGGAACGACCTTCCCTGGGTGGAGACCTACGCCCGGATGATGCAGATCTCCATCGTCGCCTACGCTGTGGGCAGCCTGTTCCTCAACACCGCCTACGCGGAGCTGATCTACCAGCTCGTGGCCCTGAGCGTGAGCCTGGAGGTGGCGGCGCGGGCCGCGGCCACGGAGACCGTGACCCTGGAGAAACCGGCGGCGCCGGAGGAGCCCTGGTGGCGCCGCCCCGCGCCGCAGACCGTCCGCGCGGCCCAGATGGAGAGAGCCTGAGCCATGTGCGGCATCGCCGGTCTCTTCCTCTACGGCCAGCCCGGCCTCGTCCGCCGCGAGGACCTGGCGCGCCTCATCGCCCCCCTGCGCCACCGGGGGCCCGACGACCAGGGCTATCACCTCGCCGGGCCCCTCGGCCTGGGGCACGCGCGGCTGTCGATCATCGACGTCGCCGGCGGCCACCAGCCGATCTTCAACGAAGACCGTTCGGCCGCCGTGGTCTGCAACGGCGAGATCTACAACCACCGCGAGCTGCGCCGGGAGCTGGAGGGGCGGGGACACCGCTTCGTCACCCGCTCGGACACGGAGGTGATCGTCCATCTCTGGGAGGAGCTGGGGCCCGGCTGCGTGGCGCGCCTCTCCGGCATGTTCGCCCTGGCGGTGGCCGACCTGCGCCAGCGCACCCTGCTCCTGGCCCGCGACCGCGTGGGCAAGAAGCCCCTCTACCTGGCCGACGACGGCCATCGCGTGGGCTTCGCCTCGGAGCTCAAGTCGCTCCTCGGAGCCGGGCTCGTAGAGGCCGAGGTCGATCCCGAGGCCCTCGACCTCTACCTCGCCTACGGCTACGTGCCGTCGCCGTGGACCATCTTCCGCGGTGCCGCCAAGCTGCCGGCCGGCCATCTCGCGGTGTGGAGCGAGACCGGAGCCCGAGTCGAGCGCTACTGGGACGTGATCGCCGAGCCCGCCGACCCCGCGGTGACTACAGGCCCCGCGGACGACGAGCGCCTGGCCGGAGAGCTCGAACGGCTCCTCGCCCGCGCCGTGGCGGACCGTCTGGAGAGCGACGTCCCCCTGGGGGCCTTCCTTTCAGGCGGTATCGACTCCGGCGTGGTGGTCTCGCTGATGAGCGACGCCCTGGCCGCGCCCGTGCGCACCCACACCGTGGGCTTCGCCGACCGCGAGACCGACGAGCGCGAGGACGCCGCGGCCGTGGCCCGCGCTCTCGGCACCGACCACCTGGAGATGGAGGTCCGGCCCGACTTGGCGGACGTGCTGCCGCAGATCGCCTGGCACTTGGACGAGCCCTTCGCCGACCCCTCGTCCGTGCCCACCTGGTACGTCTCCCGCGAGACCCGCCGGCGGGTGACCGTGGCCCTCTCGGGCGACGGCGGCGACGAGCTCTTTGCCGGCTATCGCGACAAGTACGCCCTGCATCTCCTGGAGGTGCGGCTGCGCGGTCTGGTGCCCGCGGCGGTGCGGCAGGGGGTGTTCCCCGCTCTCGCCCGGCGCTGGCCCCGCTCGCCGCGCCTGCCCCGGCCCCTGCGCCTCGCCACCCTTCTGGGCAATCTTTCGACCAGCGCCGAGCGCTCCTACTTCGCCGACCGCCGGCTGATCCCGGCGCATCTCGAGGAGCGGCTGTTCGGCGAAGGGCTGAAGGAGCGCCGGCAACGGTTCGATCCCTTCGTGGCTCTGGAGCCTCACCTCGCCCGGGCGCCGCGCGATCCCCTGGCCCGCGCTCTCTATCTCGATCTCAAGACCTGGCTCGCCGACGACGGCCTGGTGAAGGTGGATCGCATGAGCATGGCCCACGCTCTGGAGGTGCGCTGCCCCCTGCTCGACCACCGGGTGGTGGAGCTCGCGGCGCGGCTCCCCTCGCGTCTCAAGCTGGACGGCACGAGAAGCAAGGTGCTGCTGCGCCGGGTGGCGGAGCGCCGGTTGCCCGCAGAGATCCTCTCCCGGCCCAAGCGCGGCTTCGCCCCGCCGGTCTCCCGCTGGCTGCGGGGAGAGCTGCAGGGCTTCGCCCGCGATCTGCTGCTCGCCCGCGACGCCTTCGGCCGCGACCTCTTCGACCAACGCGAGGTGGCGCGGCTCCTCGACGACCACGCGGCGCGCCGGCTGGAGGCGGGCTGGTCGATATGGACGCTGCTGATGCTGGAGCTCTGGGGACGAGAGGTGGCGCGCCAGGCGCCCGCCGTGTCCGGTACCGATCTTCCCGAGGAGGTGCGGCATGCGGCGAGCGCCTGAGACGTCTGCGGGGACAACCCGGGTCCTGCTCTTCAGCACCGTCTTCCCCAACGCCGCCCAGCCCCACCACGGCCTCTTCGTGCGCGAGCGGATGCGGGGCCTGCCGGCGGACGTGGAGGTGCGGGTGGTGGCCCCCACGCCCTGGTTCCCCCTGGTCTCGGGTCTGCGCCCCGGCCTGCGTCCGCGGGTGCCGCGCGAGGAGGTGCAGGACGGCGTGCCCGTGCTCCACCCGCGGTTCCTCTCCTTCCCGGGCATCCTCAAGTGCCTGGACGGCCTGTTGCTGTTCCTCTGCACCCTGCCGGCGCTCTGGAAGCTGCGGCGGGACTTCCGCTTCGAGGTGATCGACGCCCACTTCGTCTACCCCGAGGGGATGGCGGCGGCGCTCGTGGGTCTCGTCTTCCGCGTGCCGGTGGTGATCACCCTGCGCGGCATGCTGCCGCTGCTGATGCCGTTCCGGCTGCGCCGGCCGCAGCTCCGCTTCGCCCTGCGGCGGGCGGCCCGCATCGTCGCCGTCTCCGAGTCGCTGCGCCGCGACGCCGTGGCGTTGGGGATCCCGGCCGAACGGGTGAGGGTGATCGGCAACGGCGTCGATCCCGCGCTGTTCCACCCCCTGGACCGTATCGAGTCGCGGCGCGCGCTGGGGCTCGCCAAGTACGGTCCGCTCCTCGTCTCGGTGGGGACGCTGGCGCCGCGCAAGGGCTTCCACCTCGTAATGGAGGCCCTGGCGAGGATGAAGAGGAGCTGGCCCAACCTGCGCTTCGCCATCGTGGGCGGCAACGGCACCGAGGGGGCCATGGAGGCCGAGCTGCGGGCTCTCGCCGAGAGGCTGGGGATCGCCGACCGGGTGATCTTCGCCGGTCCCCGCCGCGGCGAGGAACTGGCTCGCTGGTACGCCGGGGCCGACCTCTTCGTGCTGGCCACGGCCCACGAGGGGTGCCCCAACGTGGTGCTGGAGGCCCTGGCCTGTGGCACGCCCGTGGTTGCGACCCCGGTGGGCGACATTCCGGAGCTGGTCCCCCGGGAGGCTGGCCTGCTGGTGGAGCGCAACCCCGAAGCGATCGCGGCCGGCCTCGACACCGCCCTGAAGCGCACCTGGGACCGGGACGCCATCACCTCTCTTCTCGCCGGCCGGAGCTGGCGGGTGGTGGGGCGGGAGGTGGCGGAGGAGATCGGGGCGGCGCTCGCGGCCTTCGCTGTCGAGCGCCCCCACCCAAGACCCTCATCACCCCGGCCCTCTTCTCCCAGCCTCCCCCCATCCGCCGGGAGAAGAGGGAGAACAGCAGGACTCCGTCTTCTCGTCTTTCTCCCTCCTCTCCCGGCGGGTCGGGGGGGAGGCTGGGAGAGGAGGGTCGGGGAGGTGAGGGCCTCGGCGGCGCTGCGGTCACTCCGATCTACGAAATCTCTGGGATCGGCGCCGGCCTGGGAGAAACCACGCCGTGAAGATCCTCTACCACCACCGCACCCGGGCGGGCGACGCGCAGGGCATCCACATCGCCGAGATCCAGCGCGCCTTCCGGCTGCGGGGGCACGACGTGCATGAGGTGGCTCTGGTGGAGGCCGGGGCCGAGGCCAGGGCAGCGGAGAACGGTCGCGAGGCCCGGGGGCTCGCGGGGCTCGCCTCGCGCGCCGCTTCACATCTTCCCCTGCCCCTGCGCGAGGGGCTGGAGCTGGGCTACAACGCCGTGGCCTACCGACGGCTCTCCAAGGCCATCCGCGAGCTGAAGCCGGACTTCGTCTACGAGCGCTACGCCGCCAACACCTTCGCCGGTCTCGCCGCGGCGCGCCGGCACGGAGTGCCCTTCGTGCTGGAGGTCAACTCCCCCCTGGCCCTGGAGAAGGCCCGCCACGACGGCCTCTTCTTCCAGGGGCTCACCCGCGCCGTCGAGCGCCGGCTGTGCGCCGGAGCGGACGTGACCATCGCCGTCACCCGCGTGCTGGCCGGCATCCTGGAAGAGCAGGGGGTGCCCGCGGGCAAGGTGGTGGTGATGCCCAACGGTGTGCGCAGCGGCTTCGGTAATCGCAGGGATGGAGGGGACGGCGCCGCCTTCCGCCACGCCCACGGGATCCCCCTGGACGTGCCGGTGGCCGGCGTCGTGGGCTGGTTCCGCCCCTGGCACGACCTGGAGCGGCTGGTGGCGGCCGTGGCCTCGCCCGAGTGGCGGCAGGCGCGCATCCACCTCGTCCTGGTGGGCGACGGTCCGGCGCTGCCCGGTCTGCGCGAGCTACAGGCCGCCTCGCCCGAGCTCGGCTCCCGGCTGGTGCTCTGCGGCGCCGTGCCGCGGGAGGAGATCGAGTCGGCGCTCGCGGCCTTCGACGTGGCCGTGCAGCCGGCGGTGACTCCCTACGCCTGCCCGATGAAGATCCTGGAGTACATGGCCGCCGGCCGCGCCATCGTCGCGCCCGGCTCGGCCAACGTCCGCGAGCTGTTGACCGACGGCGAGACCGCGCTGCTCTGCCCCGGGGACGAAAACCCCACCGCGGAGGATCTCGGGCGCGCCGTCCTCGCCCTGGTACGCGATCCGCATCTGCGGAAGCGCCTGGGCGCCGCGGCCCGGTCCCGCCTGCACGAGCAGGGCTGGCTCTGGGAAGAGAACGCGCGGCGGGTCGAAGAGCTGATCCATCAGAACCATCAGCGCCCGGCAACGGCCGTCGCCGTGCCGGGCCGGGAGGTTAGATCGTGTTGAACGCTTTTTCCGTCGACGTCGAGGATTACTTCCAGGTCGGAGCCTTCGAGCGCGCCATCCCCCGCGATGCGTGGGGAGGGTTCGAGCCGCGGGTCGAGCGCAACACGCTGCGTCTTTTGGACCTCTGCGAGGAGCACGGGGTGCGCGGCACCTTCTTCGTCCTCGGCTGGGTGGCCGAGCGCTGGCCGGGTCTGGTGCGGGCCATCCGCGACGCCGGCCACGAGCTGGGTACCCACGGCCAGGACCACCGCCGGGTCACCACCTTGAGCCCCTGGGAGTTCCGGCAGGACATCCGCCGCTCCAAGCGCACCATCGAGGACGTGGCCGGCGTCGAGGTCATCGGCTACCGCGCCCCCAACTACTCGATCGTGCGCGAGACCCTGTGGGCCATGGACGTGCTGATCGAGGAGGGATTTCGCTACGACTCCAGCATCTTCCCCATCCGGCACGACCATTACGGCATCCCCGACTTCCCCCGCTTCCCGCGGCCGGTCCACGGGGAGAAGGGCGCGGCGCTCCAGGAGTTCCCCATCTCGACCGTCCGTTTCGCCGGCATGAACCTGCCCTTCGTGGGCGGCGGCTACCTGCGCCACTTCCCCCTGCCGTTCATCCGCTGGGGGATGCACCACTTGAACGATCATGAACGCCGGCCGGCCATCGTCTACATCCACCCTTGGGAGCTGGACCCGGGCCAGCCCGTGCAACCGGTCGGCGCTCTCACCCGGCTGCGCCACTACCACAACCTGGACCGCACCGAGGACCGGCTGGCGCGGCTCTTCTCCGAGTACGCCTTCGATACGTGCCGGGAGGTGCTGGGGATATGAGCGCCGAGCCCCTCGTCTACGTCGAGCCGTCGCCGGTCGTCGTCGAAAACCTCATCCCTCACCGCGAGGCCGAGTGGGACCGCTACGTGCGCCAGTCTCCGGACGGCACCTTCTTCCACCAACTCGGCTGGCGCTGGCTGGTGGAGCGGGTCTTCGGCCACCGCGCCCACTACCTGACGGCGCTGCGGGACGGCCGCATCGCGGGCGTGCTCCCCCTCTTCGAGCTCGAGAGCCTGCTCTTCGGCCACTCCCTGGTCTCCATCCCCTTCGCCATCGGCGGCGGCATCGCGGCCGATGATGAAGACGCCGCCACGGCCCTGCTGGAAGCGGCCCGGGCCCTGGCCGCCGAGCGAGGGGTGGACTACCTGGAGCTGCGCTCCGAGCGGCCGTTGCCCGATCCCGGTCTCCTCACCAAGGATCTCTACGTCACCTTCCGCGCCGACTTGACGGAGGGCGAGGAGGCCCTGTTCAAGCGCATGGAGAGGAAGCGCCGGCAGATGATGAATTACGTGTCCCGCGCCGGCTTCACCCATCGGGTGGCGGGCCTGGAAGAGCTGCCGCTTTTCTACCACCTCTTCTGCCAGAGCATGCGGCACCACGGCACACCCGTCTATCCGCGGCTCTTCCTGGAGGAGATCCTGGACCGCCATCCGGGGACGACCAACCTGTTCTTCATCGAGCACGAGGGCAGGACGGTCGCCGGGGTGCTCAACCTCCTGTTCCGCGACGTCATCATGCCCTTCTACGCCGGCGCCGATCGTAGGCAATATCCGCGGGCCCGGGGAGTGGACGACTACACCTACCTCGCCATCCTGCGCTGGGGCCGGGACCACGGCTTCCGGGTGTTCGACTTCGGTCGTAGCAAGCGGGGCAGCGGGGCCTACGACTTCAAGCGCCGCTGGGGCATGGAGGAGGTGCCTCTGGGCTACCAGTACCATCTGGAGAAGGCCCGCGAGCTGCCCAACGTCAGTCCCGCCAATCCCAAATACAACGCCGCCATCCGCATCTGGCAGCAGCTCCCCCTGCCCTTGACCCGCCTCCTCGGCCCCATGATCGTCAAGAGGGTGCCCTGACCGTGGACCTCTCGATCGTCGTCCCTCTCTACAACGAGGAGGAGAGCGTCGATGCCCTCTATGACGAGATCCGCGCCGCGGCCGATGATCTCGGATTGGATTGGGAGCTGCTGCTGGTGGATGACGGCAGCACCGATGGCACGCCGGACCGGCTGCGGCGGCTCTGCTCCCGCGATCCGCGGGTGACCGCCGTGCGCTTCCGCCGCAACTTCGGGCAGACGGCGGCTCTCCAGGCCGGCTTCGACCACGCGACGGGACGGGTGGTCGTCACCCTCGACGGCGACCTGCAGAACGATCCCCGGGATTTCGGCCTCCTGCTGGCCACCCTGGACGAGGGATATGACGTGGTCTGCGGCTGGCGGCGGCACCGCGAGGACCCTCTCCTCATGCGCAAGGTGCCGTCCTGGGCGGCCAACTGGCTCATCGGTGTGCTCACCGGCACCCGCATCCACGACAACGGCTGCACCCTGAAGGCCTACCGTGCCGAAGCCGTCAAGCGCGCCCGGCTCTATGCCGAGATGCACCGCTTCCTGGCGCCCATGATGGGCCTCTCCGGCTGCCGCTTCAAAGAGGTCGTGGTCCACCACCGGCCGCGGCGCTTCGGCCGCAGCAAGTACGGCATCTCCCGCATCTGGAAGGTCTTCCTCGACCTGCTGACGGTGAAGATGCTGCTCGGCTTCACCACCCGGCCCGCGAAGTGGTTCGCCGTCCTCGGCGTGCCCTTCCTCGCCGGCACGCTGCTCGCCCTGGCGGCGAGCGCCTGGATCCACCTCACGCGAGGGCCTGTGGATTCCTATCCGCTGGTCTTCCCGGCCATCACCATCCTCTGCGCCTTTGCCTGGGTCCACCTGACGCTCGTGGGGCTGTTCTCCGAGCTGCTCTTGAAGGTGGGCGACTTCAGGGCGACCGAGTCGCTGCTCGCGTCGCCGGTCTCCGGAGGTGGATATGAGAGCCCCGCGGCTCTACGACCCGCCTGACGTCTCTATCGTCGTGCCGGTCGTGGAGCGGCACGGGGACTTGAGGCAGCTCTACGGCGAATTCGGCGCCGAGCTGGCGCGCCTCAACCTTACGGCCGAATTCCTGTTCGTGGTGGACGAGCACCTGAAGAGCGCCCTTCCCGCCTTGCGCGAGATCCAGCGGCGGGCCGAGCACGAGGTGGTCATCGTGCTCTTGGGTGGCCCGTTCGGCGAGTCCGCGGCCCTGACCGTGGGCCTGGAGCGGGCCCGCGCCCCGCGCATCGTCACCCTGGCCTCCTACTTCCAGGTGGAGCCGGCGGGTCTCGGTCCGGCGCTCGCGACCCTCGACGCCGGAGCGGACCTGGTGGCCGGCCGGCGCTATCCGCGCATCGACTCCGCCTTCAACCGCCTCCAGTCGCGGCTTTTCCACGGCCTCGTGCGCCGCCTCACCAAGACCGGCTTTCATGACCTGAGCTGCGGCTTCAAGGCGATGACCCGGCAGGTCGCCTCCGAGCTCAACCTCTATGGCAGCATGCACCGCTTCATCCCCCTCCTGGCCCACCACCGGGGCTTCGCCGTGCGCGAGATCCCCGTGCCCCAGCGCCGGGAGGACCGCGGCACGCGCTTCCACGGCATCGGCGCCTACCTCGGAAGGCTGCTCGACGTCCTCACCGTCTTCTTCCTCACCAAGTTCATCCGCCGTCCCCTGCGCTTCTTCGGCCTCCTGGGAGCGGGGATGCTGTCGCTCGGCGTCCTCTTGGGGCTGGTGGTGGTGGCCGAGAAGGTGTTCTTCGCCACCGGCCTCGCCGACCGGGCCCTGCTCCTTCTCGCCGTGCTCCTCGTGGTGCTCGGCGTGCAGACGCTGTCGCTCGGCCTGGTGGGAGAGATCCTCATCTTCCTCCACGCCAGAAACGTCCGCGAGTACCACGTCGCCGAGGTGATCCGCGCGGAGCGCGACGTGAGCAGCGATGCTCTGAGGGCGTCCTGATGTGTGGAATCTGCGGCGAGTGGAACCTCCTCGGAGCCGATCCCGCGGCCCTGGAGCGGATGAGCGCCGCCATCGTCCATCGCGGTCCGGACGATCAGGGCGCCGTGCTGCTGGGGGAGGCCGGCCTCGCCATGCGGCGCCTCGCCGTCATCGACCTCGCCCGCGGCCACCAGCCCATCGCCAACGAGGAGCGGAGCGCCTGGATCGTCTTGAATGGCGAGATCTACAACCACCGCGAGCTGCGCCGCGACCTGCTGCGCCGTGGCCACGTCTTCCGCACCGACAGCGACACCGAGGTCATCGTCCACCTCTACGAGGAGCGGGGCGAGCGCTGTGTCGACGAGCTGCGGGGGATGTTCGCCTTCGCGATCTGGGACATCCGCCGGCGGCGCCTGCTCTTGGCCCGCGACCGCTTCGGCCAGAAGCCCCTGTTCTATCGCTTCGACGGTCGGCGGCTCGTCTTTGCCTCGGAGATCAAAGCCATTCTTGCGGGGGGGGCAGCCCGCGGAGCGGACGCGCCGCGGCCGGAGCTCGACCTGCGCTCGCTCGACGAGTACCTGACCCTGCGCTTCATCCCCAGCCCGCGCACCCTCTTCCAGGGGATCCGCAAGCTGCCGCCCGCCCATCTCCTGGTGCTCGACGCCTCGGACGTGGAGCCGCGTTCCGGGTGCCTGGCCGTGGCCCCCACCATCGAGGTGCGGCGCTACTGGCAGCTCCGCTATTTCCCCAAGAGGGGCGACCGCGAGGCCGAGCTGGTGGAGGAAGCCCGGGAGCGGTTGCGGGAGACGGTCGACGCGCACCTGATCTCCGACGTGCCCGTGGGCGCCTACCTTTCAGGCGGCATGGATTCGAGCCTGGTGGTGGCCCTGATGTCCGAGCTGCGGGAAGGGCCCGTCCCCACCTTCGCCGTGGGGGTGGAGGACGCCGGCTTCAACGAGCTTCCCTGGGCGGCGCAGGTGGCCCGCCACTGCCGCACCGACCATCACGAAGAGGTGGTGCAGCCCGACATGGTGGAGCTCCTGCCGGCCATGGTCCACCACCTCGACGAGCCCTCGGACCCCATCGCCGCCTGCATGTACCACGCGGCCGCCCTCGCCGCCCGCCACGTCAAGGTGGTGCTCACGGGCGACGGCGGCGACAAGGTCTTCGCCGGCTACGACCGCTACTTCGGCTTCCGCTGGGTGAGCCTCTACGCCGCCCTGCCCGAGGGGGTCCGGCGCTGGCTCCTGGGCCCGGCCCTCAACGCCCTGCGCGACTCCGCGGACTACAAGAACCTCACCCAGAAGGCCCGCTGGGTGCACGACCTCTCCTTCCACGAGGGGGGCCGGCGCTACGCCCAGGCCACCGCCTTCTTCCGCTTCGGCCAGGAGGGCAAGGGCGGGCTCTACGCGCCCGACGTGGCCGTGCGCCTGGCCGAGGTCGATCCCATGGAATCGGTGATCGAGGGCTTCGAGGAGGCCGAGGCGCGGCACGACCTCGACCGCATGCTCGAGGCCGACATCGCCACCCGCCTGCCGGAGCACTCGC
Organism: Thermoanaerobaculaceae bacterium; assembly: GCA_963712665.1. Taxonomy (GTDB): domain Bacteria; phylum Acidobacteriota; class Thermoanaerobaculia; order Multivoradales; family UBA5704; genus DATARR01. The sequence goes on from CAVQIV010000009.1 coordinate 298,181, forward strand.
TGATGCTCTCCGACCGCATGACCATGGCCCACGGCCTGGAGGCCCGCTCGCCCTTCCTGGACCACCGCCTGGCGGAGCTCGTGGCCCGCCTGCCCGTCCACTTGAAGATGCGGGGCCGGCGCCTCAAATACCTCCTGCGCCGCGTGGCCGCGCCCTACCTGCCGCCGGCCGTCCTGGAGCGGCCCAAGCAGGGCTTCATGTTCCCCCTCGGCTACTGGATGAGGGGTCCTCTCCTCCCCGTGCTGCGCCACCTGCTCGCCACCTCGACGCTCATCGAGGAGGGGATCTTCCGCCGCGAGCCCGTGGCTAGGCTGGTCGAGGAGCACGTGACCGGCCGGGCCGATCACCACGTGCGGCTGTGGATGATCCTGAACGTCGAGGTCTGGTACCGGATGTACGTGCGGGGCGAGTCGCTGCCGGACCTGGCCGGGCTGCTCAGGGAGCGTTTGGGATCGGCGGCGTGATGTTCACTTCCCCTGACCGCCGCGCCCGCCTCTGGCTCCTCCTCCGCATCGCCATCTCCGTGGCGCTGGTGGCGTGGATCCTCGCCCGTGCTCCGTTCCACGAGGTGGCGGTGGCCTTCCGCTCGGCGGACCTGCGCTTCGTGCTGCTGGCCCTGGCCTTGAATCCCCTGGGCTACCTCGCGAGCGTCAGCCGCTGGCGGCTGCTGATCCGCTCCCAGGGCGGCGACGCCTCGCTCTCCACCCTGGTGCGCGCGTTCCTCGTGGGGGTGTTCTTCAACAACTTCCTGCCCTCGACCATCGGCGGCGACGCCGTGCGGGTGGTGGCCACGGCCCGCGCGGGCGTGGGGAAGGCCACGGCGCTGGGGATCGTCTTCCTGGATCGCTTCCTGGGGCTCCTCGCCCTCGTGCTTTTCGCCGCCCTGGGGATCTCGACTTCGGGTCCTCTGCTCGCCCGGGTGCCCGGTCTCCGGGGGTGGCTCCTGGGCGGGACGGCGTTTCTGATTGTCGCCGCGGCTCTCCTCGTCCTCCTCTCGCGGAAGGCGCGGGTCCTGACCCTTCAGGGGAAGGGGCGCGCCCTGGCCGGCGCCTTTGCCTGGTCCTTGGGGCTCCAGTCGCTGGTGGTGCTCAACGTCTATTTCCTGGCGCGGGCGCTCCACGTGGCAATCCCCCTCTCCGCCTTCTTCCTCGTCGTCCCCTTGGCCCTGTTCGTGATGATGCTGCCCGTCTCCATCAACGCCATCGGCGTGCGGGAGAACGTCTGGGCCTTCTTCCTGGCGGCCTTCGGCGCCCCCGCGGCCGTGGGCGTGGCCCTCGCGTGGCTCGACTACGGGCTGGTGCTCGCCCAGGCCCTGGTGGGCGGGGCCGTGTACGCGTCCCAAAGGATCGGGGAAGGGATTGGCGAAGTGATCAAGGAAGGAGTCCCGTGAAGATCCTCCTCCTCGCTCCCCATCCCTTCTTCAGCGAGCGGGGCACGCCCCTCGCCGAGCGCCGGCTCCTGGAGGTGCTGTGCGCCGAGGGACATGAGGTGGAGGTGCTCACCTTCCCTGAAGGCGAAGACCCGGGGATCCCCGGCTGCCGCGTCCACCGCGTGCGAGCCCTCCCCGGCACCCGCGGAGTGCGCCCGGGCTTCTCAATCAAGAAGCTGGTCCTCGACGCCCTGATGCTCACCCGCTTCCTCGCCCTCCTCCGCCGCGGGCACTTCGACCTGGTCCACGCCGTGGAGGAGTCGGCCTTCATGGCCCGGATCGGCAAGACTCTGTTCGGGGTTCCCTACGTCTACGACATGGATTCCGGGCTCGCCCAGCAGATGGTGGACCGCTTCCCGGCGCTCACCCGGGTCCGCCGCCTCCTCGACGCCTGCGAGCGCGTGGCCGTGAGGGGGAGCTGTGGCACGCTCGCCGTCTGCCGCTCCCTGGAGGATCAGGCGCGGGCCTGGCACCCCGAGGGTCTGGTGGGGAGGCTGGAGGACCCGAGCCTGCTGGAGGGCCAGAAAAAGGGACATCAGAGACAGCAGGGACAACAGGGACATCAGGGCTCTGCTGTCCCTGAAGTCCCTGGAGTCCCTACTGTCCCTTCTCCACGTCTTCGGCTTACCCCAGAAGACTGGCGCGGCCACCCCCTCATCCTCTACATCGGCAACCTCCAGCCCTATCAGGGGATCGACCTCCTCCTCGCCGCCTTCGCCCGCGTCATTGAGGAGATCCCCGAGGCCCGCCTCTGCATCGTGGGAGGAGACGCGGCCTCGATCGAGCGCTACCGCCGGCAGGCCGGGGACAGCCGGGTCTGCTTCGCCGGTCCGCGCCCGGTTTCCGAGCTGGGGGCCTGCCTGCGCCAGGCCACGGTGCTGGTCTCGCCGCGCATCCAGGGCTCCAACACCCCTATGAAGCTCTACTCCTATCTGGACTCGGGCCGCCCTGTGCTCGCGACCCGGCTGCCCACCCACACCCAGGTGCTGGACGACGACGTGGCCCTGCTGGTGGAGCCCGAGCCCGAGGCCATGGCCCGTGGATTGGCACGGCTCCTGCGAGACGAGGTGCTGCGCGAGCGCCTGGCCGTGGGAGCCCGGCGGCTCGCCCAGCGCGTGCTCACCCCGGAAGCGTTCCGGCGCAAGCTGCTGGCCTTCTACCACGCCGTGGCCCTGAAGCTCGAAACGATCGGAGAGTGGAACGATGGACCGACCCCGGGACTCGAAGCTCGACGTCCGGGCCGTGGCTGAAGCCGCGGCCGCGGCTCCTTCTCCAGCCGCCGTGCAGCGGGTCCTGGCCCCCCTGGACCCGGAGAAGCTCTCCACCAACGACCTCTCTCTCCTCTCCCGAGCCCTCGAACGTCGGGAAGGCCCGCCGGACGTCCGGCTCGCCTACCTGGCCAACTTCACCCTCGACCTGCTTCCCCGTTGGGTGGATCTCCACTTCGCCCGCGAGGTGCTGCGCGCCGCCCACTACTTGGGAGGGTTCGACCAGCACGTGCAGGAGGTGCTGGGAGATGGCACGGGTCTCGCCACCTTCGCGCCCGACCTGGTGCTCCTCGCCCTGTCGCTCGAGCGCCTGCGCCCCACGGCCATGGCCGGATTCGCCCTCCTCTCTCCCACGGAGCGCCGGGAGCTGCGGGACGACGTCGTCTCCCACCTCGAATCCTGGGCCGAAGCGGCCCTGGCGCGGCTCCCCTCGACCCTGCTCATCGCCAATTTCCCCTCCCCGGCCCGGCCGGCCTTCGGCCTCGCCGACTTGAACGAGGAGTATGGCGAGACCGAATTCCACTTCGACCTCAACCTGGAGCTCCTGCGCCGCTTCAAGGGTCACCCCCGGGTGCAGGTCTTCGACGCCGACCGCCTCGCCTCGGCCTACGGCAAGGACCGGATGACCGACCGCAAGCTCCTCTATCTGGCGAAGATGGACTGGAGCCCGGGTTTCCTCGGCTGCGTTGCCGCCGAGCTGGTGCGCCACGCCCGGGCGGCCCAGGGACGGGCCCGCAAGTGCCTCGTCCTCGACCTCGACAACACCCTCTGGGGAGGTGTCGTGGGGGAGGACGGCCCGGCCGGCATCCGCCTCGGCGCCGGCGACCCCGAGGGCGAGGCCTTCCTCGACTTCCAGCACCGTCTCAAGGCCCTCCAGACCCAGGGTGTCCTGCTGGCCGTGTGCAGCAAGAACAACCCGTCGGACGTGACCGAGCTGTTCGATCGCCGGCCCGAGATCCCCCTGAAGCTCGCCGACTTCGCCGCCCTGGAGATCGGCTGGGACCCCAAGCACGAGGGCCTCCGCCGCCTCGCCGCCCGCCTGCGCCTCGGCCTCGACAGCTTAGTCTTCGTCGACGACAACCCGGCCGAGACGAGTTTGATCGCCCAGATGCTGCCCGAGGTGAAGACCGTGCTCCTGCCGCCGGACCCCGCCGACTTCGCCGCCGTCCTCGACCGCCTCACCGACTTCGAGCGCACGGCCGTCCTGCCCGAGGACGCGGTCAAGACCCGTCAGTACGCCGAGGAGCGTGAGCGCCAGGACCTGCGGGCCGCCATCGCTGTCACCGGCGATCTCTCCGGCTATCTCGCCAGCCTGCGCACGGAGCTGGCCATCGTCCGCGCCCGGCGCGACGACCTGCCGCGCCTCCACCAGCTCTTCACCAAGACCAACCAGTTCAACTTGACGACCCGGCGCTACACCCCCGCCGACCTCGAACGCTGCCTGAGCTCGTCCCTCTGCGAGACCTGGATCGCCCGGGCCCGCGACCGCTTCGGCGACATGGGGACCATCGGCGCCGTCCTCCTCCGGCGCGATGGCCGTCTCATGATCATCGACAGCTTCCTGCTGAGCTGCCGGGCCATGGGCCGGGGGATCGAGACCGCGCTGATGAACCACGTCAAGCAGCGCCTCCTCGAAGAGCCCGGGCACGTGGAGCTGCGCGGCCGCTTCGTGCCCACGGCGCGCAACCAGCCCGTCGCCAACTTCTACCAGGACCAGGGCTTCCAGGTGCTCGATCGCCGCGAGACCGGCGAGACCCTCTACCTCCTGCGCCGGGGCCAGGGCCGCAAGCAGGACTGCCACTGGATAGAAGTCGTGCAGGACGAGATGGCCCTGGGGCTCCGGTAGAGGAGAGAATTTCTTGAACCTGCCCCTGGATACCGATCGACGCATCCGAGACGTGATGTCCCAGGTCCTGGAGCTCGACCCCGCGGCTATTCACGACGGATTCAGCCGCGCCGACGCCCCGCTCTGGAGCTCGCTCAACCACCTGCAGATGGTCTCCGCTCTGGAAGAGGCGTTCGGGATCACCTTCACCATGAAAGAAGTAGGAGACATGGAGCGATTCGACTCCATCCGCCGGCTGGTCGCAGCCCGGCTCCAAGGCTGATGCGGACCGGCGCACTCCTCCGCCGTTTTCTCGTCCCCCGCTTCCTGGTGACTCTTCAAGCCTGGCTTCGCTACCGCTGCTTCGTCAGCCCCCGTGCCGAGGTGGAGATCACCCCGAATCTCAAAATCGGCCGGAAATCCATCATCGGCTCCTTCACCAAGCTGAAATCCGCGGACGGCCCCTTCCGCATCGGCAGCCACGTCGAGATCTCCACCAACTGCTTCCTCTCCTCCCACACCGCCGGAGTCGAAATCGGCGACGACTGCCTGATCGGCCCCAACGTCTCGATCATTGGCAACAATTACCGCTACGACCGGCTCGACCTCCCCATCCGCCTCCAGGAGAAGGTCTCCACAAAAGGTATCCACATCGGCCCCAACGTCTGGATCGGCGCCGGCTGCGTGATCCTCGACGGAGCCGACATCGGCAGCGGCTCCATCCTCGCCCCCGGCACCGTGGTCGCCGGTCCTATATCGATGAATTCGATCGCCAGCGGCAACCCGGCGAAGGTGGTTTTTACGCGGCGGTAGAAAAGACAAGGACAGCCGCCGCCGCCCGAGGCGACCGTCCTCGATATCGTGTACGTCGTCTGTCAAAGAGCACGCCGCTCCTCAGATCCAGAGATCTTCGGAGCCGCGCTATCCACTTCAGAGCACGCATACGGAGCACCGGCCTCCGGCGTCCATCTCTCCCGATTGGAACTCGTCTCGCCAGCGTTCGTCGTCGATCGGCCGGCGCCGGCCAGTGACTAGCTGACGTTCGCCATCGACCGCTGAACGTTCGCGAACGACTGGCCGGCGTCCGTCATCGTCCGGCCGACGCTCAACAGGGTCTGGCCGGCGTCGGCCAGAGGCTCGCCGATGTTCGCGAGAGGCTCACGAACGTTGGCGAGAGAATCACGAACGTCGGCCGGAGGATCTCGAACGTCGGCCAGCCGATTTCGAAGACTGTTTCCCCGACATTTCCCTCCTCGCTGCCTTGGACGGCCGGCCTGCCATCGACGTAAGAAGATCTGACCTCGGGAAGAGTCGTCGAGCGAAGCCAACGGAGAGGGGAAGCGCTGATCTTTGACAACTGAATCCGATCGCCTACGGGCGATCCCCGGAACGGTCTGCGGGAGCGGCGGACCGTTCCGGAGCCCTGGGCCAACCGCACGGCCGGCGGTTCTGCGCCAGGGTCACGCCGGGGCTCTGCGCCATGCGGGAGAGCCCCGGCGTTTCCCCGCCTCCCCAACTATTTGGAGAGGAAGAGCTGAAGGCCGAAGGCGAGAGCCAAGACACCGTAGAGAACGATAGCTACGACGAGCGGGGCGGACACCGTATGGCGGACGGCGACGTGCCCCAAGAGGAGCGCCGCACTGGCCGTGTGACCGAGGTTCGCCATCACGAGCGGCCGGCCGAAGATGCCGTCGGTCCTGGAGTAGCGAGACGTCCAGTTGAGGAGCGCGAAGCCGAAGAGTCCGCAACCGACGAGCTGGAGAAGAGGCTGTACCGCGTTGGAAGCAGAGCCGCCGGCGAGCCGTGTGAGCTCGTCGGGAGCGAACAGAAGCGGGAGTGCGGCGGCGAAGAAAACGATCGCGGAGACGGTCAAGAGTAGGTTGGGTTTCGTCATGATCGTGACGGTACGCGTGATGGTGCTGGAGAATTCCGTCTTTTCGGCGATGCCGGAAGACAGAGGACGGCTGCCTCGACGCCTACGCTGGGGGCTTGGGCGCCTCTTTAGCTCGCCGCCGGCGTCGACTCATAGGGCACGGTGATGAACTGCAGCAGTTGGTCAGCGGCTGCTACAGTCTCTCGTACGTTGAGGCGACCGCCAATCAGGTAGTGCTCTCCGACAATGATGGTGGCGGTGGCATCAGAAGAAATGACTACGTTCATTCCGGCGTAGCCTTCGACTCGTTTGTGGAACGCAGCCTGCTGCCGACCTTTTCCGTGAAGATAGGCATTGTCATGCTCTCGCATGTTCCTGATACCCCGACCATCGGGAACCTTTGAACAGAATTCTGCGATGAGCGGCTTTAGTGCCGGATCGACGGCTTCGAGTTCCTTCAACCAATCCAACGCCTTTCCGAGCGCGATTACAAAGAAGTGTTCTTGGGAGCGCATCCAGCCCTTCGCGTCCTCACGCCTCTGCCTGTCGAGCGGCCTATTCTCTGATCGCTGCTTCGCTCGCATGTCGATCAGGTGCCGTCCCTGCCTAGCGACGGAGTCCACCCACTGTCGTGCAAGGGTCTCGACGTAACTGCGATCCATGGGGCGACGATGGTTTTCAGCGCACAGCTTCTCGTTCATCAGCGTCTTCTCTTAGAGAAAGGCTGTTCTCACGTCCTCACCCCATCCCCCGCCCGCCGCAGGAACGCCTCGCCGCACCAGACGGCGAGGAAGGCGAGGGCGACGGCCCAGGTGAGGAGGCGGAAGGCTTCGCCGTCTTTGCCGAGTTGGACGAGGTTGTAGATGGCGAGGGAGAGGGTGGTGGTGCGGCCCGGGATGTTCCCCGCCACGAGGATGGTGGCTCCAAACTCTCCCAGAGCGCGGGCGAAGGCCAGCAGGGTGCCTCCCGCGACTCCGCCGCTCGCGAGCGGCAGGGTGATGCTGAAGAACACCCGCGCGCGGCCGGCTCCCAGGGTCCGGGCGCTCTTTTCGACCAGCGGGTCCACCTTCTCGAAGGCCACCCGGGCCGTGCGCACCAAGAGAGGAAATGACATCACGGCCATGGCGATCACCACCGCCCGCCAGGTGAAGACGACGTCGAGGTTGAACCGGTCGTGCAGGAAACCCCCCAGGGCTCCCCGCCGGCCCAGGAGCTTCAAGAGGATCAGGCCCGTGGCCACGGGCGGCATCACCAGAGGGAGGGCCACCACCGTCTCCACCAGGGCCTTGCCCGGGAAACGACGACGCGCCAGCAGCCAACCGAGGGCGATGCCAGGCGGCAGGATGAGCAGCACGGCCAGGCTCGCGACTCCGGCCGTGAACGCAATGATCCAGCCTTCGCCTCCGACCATGGTCGCGGCCCCTTCTACGGCGCGGACGGCACGAGGAAGCCGTACTTGCGGAAGACGTCCAGCGCGGCGTCCGATTCGAGATAGGCGAGGAGCTTGCGGGCAGCCTCCTGCTGCTTGGACTCGGAGATCACAGCCAGAGGATACGAGATCTTCGGCCCTTCGGCCACTGAGACCTCGTAGGCGATCTTCACCTTCTTCGAGATCCCCGCGTCGGTCTTGTAGACGACCCCCGCGTCGACGTTGCCCGACTCCACGGCCGCCAGAGCCGCTCGCACGTTCTCCGTGGGGACCACCTTGTCGATGACCTTGTTCCACAGCTTTAGGGACTTGAGCCACTCTTTGGCGTAGATGCCGGCCGGCACGGCCTGCGGCTCGGCCAGGGCCAGGGCCCGCACTTTCGAGGTCGCCAGATCGGCCGGCGAGGCGATCTTCAGGTTGGAATCGACCGGCACCACGACGACGAGCGTATTGGAGAGGAGGCTCCGGCGCGTCCCCTTCACCACCAGCCCCCGCTTCTCCAGGTCGTTCATCTTCGCCTCGTCGGCGGAGAAGAAGAGGTCCGCGGGCGCTCCCTCCTGGATCTGGCGGGCGAGAGCGTTCGACGCACCGAGGTTGAGCACCACCTTGTCGCCCGTCTCCTTCTCATAGGCGGTGCCGATCTCCTGCATCGATTCCGTCAGGCTGGCGGCGGTGAAGACGATGACCTCCCCGGCCCGGGCCGGCAGGGACCAGGCCATACCGAAGATCATGAAGATCGTGAGGATCAGGCTGCGTAGTCTCATCGCGTCTCCTCTCAACGGTCAGAAGATCACCTGCAGTCGAGCCAGGATTTTGTTCTGGGTGTCGGACAGAATGGGCACGTCGCTGCGCAGATAGTTCACCATCAGCTTGAGATCGTGTCCCTTGAGATAGAGGGTGGCGCCGAGCGTCGTCGTATCCGTCTCGTCGGCGTTGCGCGCGTCGTTGGGATCGAACGTCTCGTACTTGGCGACGATCTGAAGCCGGTTGGGCACGATGTAGTACGAAGCCTGCCCGTACCAGCCGTTGGCGTCCAAGTTGGCGCGTGGAATCCGGGACTTCGGCTCGAAGCGGACGCGCAGCATCTCCGTCCAGAGCTCGAAGCGGCCGGCGATGAGCTGGCTGTCCACGCCATAGCCCCGGCGCTCGCCGGCGAAGATGCCGTCCCGGTCCGACGACGTGGGCGTGGAATCGAGCCCCAGGTCGGAGAGGGGGACGTTCGTATCCTTCGAGGAGAAGCCGTCAGCGCCCACGGACCAGGTGGCCGAGGTGCTCCCGAGCTTCCCCTGCCAGGGGATCCCCGCGATGCGGCCGACGCTCAGGAAGGAGTCGTTGTCGTTGAAGTTGTTGTTGACGCCGTTGCCGTTGAAGGCCCCCACGGCGTAGGTCAGCCGCTTCTCGAAGAAGTCGCCGCCCAACTGGACGCCGACCTGGCGGCTCAGGGTCAGCCGGTCGTTGACCAGGCTGCGCTCCAGGGTGTAGAGCCGGGGATCGCCATAGAGCTGCTCGAAGCCGAACGGCGTCTTGAACTGGCCCACCCGGATATTGGCTTGCGGGTAGCGGTTCCAGTTGATGTAGCCGTCGGTCATCTGCGCCCGCAGGGCGGAGCTGTTCGACAGGCTCCCGGCGAGGTCCAGCTCGAGCCGGAAATCGAATTCCTCCAGGAACCGGCCGGTGGCATTGAGGCGGGCTCTTCTCAGATAGAAGCGGTCGTCGTCGTTGGCGAAGCGGCTGTCGCCCCGGTCGCCGGCGTCGAATTGGGCCTGGATCAGGCCGCCGATGGTCAGCGTGGGCTCGCGCCCCGCGGGCTTGACGGTGCCGAGAGTCTGGGCACTGGCGAGCGCGGGCAATCCCAGGATGCAGACCAGCAGGCTGCAGGCGTAGCGCATATCCCCTCCTCCGAAGTGGGGGAGAGGCTAGCAGGGCCGATATATTTCGTCAAGGATAACGGGGCTAGCAAAACCGGAGCCCACCCCAGGAGGTAAAGGACATAAAGGACTCAAGGGACGTAAAGGACAAAGAAGGACTTGAATCTCCCGTCCTTTGAGTCCCTTATGTCCTTTATGTCCTTTGCTTTGGCTCTTGCCGCTCACTCCGCCAACAGCCCCCGCATCTCCTCCCACGCCGGCTCCACCGCCCGCCGGGTCTCCTCCTCCATGCGCCGGTAGAGGGCGAGGACGGCACGGCCGGTCTCGGTCATCACGGCACCGCCGTGGACGGAGCCGCCGCGGGCGGTGGTGACGAGGGGCTGCTTGAAGCAGGCGTTCATCGTCTGCAGCAGCTTCCACGCCCGCATGTAGGACATGCCCAGGAGCTTGGCGGCCTCGGCGAGCGTGCCGGCACGCTCGATGGCCTCCAGCAGGTCGGCCTTGCCGGGCCCCAGGGCGATCTCCTCGCCGTGGAGGATGCGCAGCCGGGGGTGGAGAGTGTTGACGGACATCCTGGAAGAGGATACCGCGAAAAGAAAATGGGGGCCCGAAGGCCCCCCGCTCGCCAGGACCGCATCGAAGCGGTCTAGTACAGATCGTTGATGGCGTTGATGTCGTCCGTTGCAAGGCTGGCGGGACCGTTGTTGCAGGAGCTGACCGAGGGGAACATGGTGGCGCCCGAGACGCTGCTGTGGCCGAGGCCCAGCAGGTGCCCGGTCTCGTGCACGAAGACGCCTTCGGCGAAGATCTCGCCCGAGCAGGCCTCGCCCGCCGTGGCCCAGTCGAAGCCATTGTAGTGGGTGACCATGTCGGCGTCCGTGATGCGGTTGGTGCCATTGCCGCGGGACTGGAAGAAGCCGGTGAAGGTGGCGGCCAGGCAGTTGCCCGTGCAGGCATTCACAGGATCACGGAAGTTGAGCATCGGCCGGCCATCGCCCATGCGCCACGCCGACACCGAGCCGACCGAGGCGTTGATGCGAGTGCCGGTGCCGGCGCCGTTCCAGGACGCGCTGGCGACGATAGCGTTGCGGATGCGGGTACGGCCGAGGTCGCCATCGGCGATGCTGGGAATGCCACGGTTGTCGACGATCAGGGTCGGCGGGCTGTCCCAGGTACGCCGGGGGCTCAGCAGGGCATAGGAGAACAGGCTGCTCGCAACGAGGCAGGCGAGGACGGTGAGGGTCGCGACTTTCGACTGAATCTTCATGGTCCGGGTCTCCTTGGAAGCGAGGGGTTAGTTCTCGAGCCGGCCGGCGCGGCGCGCCTCGCCACGGATGGATTCCTTGAGGACGTCGAGGCGGAGGGCCTTGGCCGGAGCCGCCACGCGCCCGTCCCGGGTCACGACGCTCGCGTCGTCTTCAGTCGCCGGAATCGCCATCTCCACATTGCCCTGCCGCACCACGTGGAACTGGCCCTGCTGGTACCCGGCCACGCGCGTCACGCCATCCTTCTCAGCCTCGAGGTAGAGGAGGACCCGGTCATTGGCGCGGAACTTCGGGAAGCCGTGCGCCTCGACCGTGAAGTCGCCCACCGTGCCGCCGAAGGTGCGGACCACCACCACCGACGGCGCCTCGCCGTAGATCTTCTCTTCCACCTTCACCAGAGCTTCCGTCACGATGATCCGGCCCGTGGGCTCCCAGAAGGAGCTCACCTTGAGGACCTGCCCCTGGACCACGGCCGCGGAAGCACGGACCAGATCCTTCTGGGACATCTGGAGGAACGTCGAGGCACCCGCCGGAACCGCTGCCACGCTCAGGAGCAAGAGTCCGATCGACACCAAACGCTTCATGCAATCTCCTTCGTCCTCCGCGGAGGGGGAACGGCCGCCGGCTATCGGCGGTCGAAAAGGCGCGCTTCTGAAAAACCTCTCTACTTCTTCTAGTACAGCAGGTGGAGAAAAAGAGGCATACTGGATTATCCTGGATTGCTCGTTTCTCATCCAGGACGGCCCCCTCTGGGCCCATCCGAGCCGGCCAGCGTCCCGATCTGGGGATCGCGGCACACCTCATTTCCAGACATCCTCCTGAAAGGTTGAGGGTGTAGGATAGTCCTCGACCGAGGCCCTGCTCCCCATGCGCTCACCCACCCTTCGCGGTATCGCCGCAGCGCTCCTGCTGGCCACTCTGGTGGCGAGCGAGGCGTTGTCGGTGTCGCTGGTCTCGGACCGGTGCGCCTGCGGCAAGGTCGTGGGGGCTTGCTGCCATCTGCGCCGCCAGCAGCATGCCATGAAGCCGGGCGCTTCCTGCCATCTCCGGCAGGACGACGCTTCGCGGTGCAGCATGGGCCAGTCCCACAGCTTGCCCGCCTCGCTCGAGGGCCAGCGGGAGACGGCGGACCGTCCGGGTCTGCGGCAGGCGCGGCCGGGCGAGACGTTGCTCGCTCCCGCCGGGTGGATCGCCGAAGCGTCGCCGATCCCCCCTTCATCTCCCGTGTTCGATCCTCCTGTTCCTCCTCCCCGGTCTTCGCGGCGCGCCTGAGCGTTGCCGACGGGGCTCGCCTGCAATCGGGCGGCCCGAAGACTCACCTTCTAGGTAGGGAGGATTGGACCATGAAATTCTTGCATCGCATGTCTGCCCTCGCTGGAGCGGCAGTTTTCGCGTGTCTGCTTGTCATTCCTGCCGTGCCCGCGAGCGCCTGCTCGATGTGCCGCTGCGGCGATCCCACCTTCAACGCCCTTGGCACCGACGTCTACTTCAAGTCCGGGGCCTTCCGCGTCGCTCTCGACTGGGAGCACTTCGACAAGGAGCAGGGGATACTCGCCGAGGAGGAGGGGGACGCCCTGATCGCCAAGCACGAGGGGCACGATCACACCCCCGGGCGCGAGACCATGATCGAGAACCGCTTCACCACGGCCTTCACCTACTCCTTCCAGGACCGCGCGGTCGCCGTGGCCCGCATCCCCTTCACCTCTCGGGAGATCACGGACCCCGAGGGCCGCTCGTCGCAGGACGGGCTGTCCGATCCCGAGATCTACGCCCTGGTGCGGCTGTGGTCGTCGGAGTTCGCGCCCGGGCTCGGCCGGCGGGCCTGGATCTCGGCCGTGGGTGGCGTCAAGACCGACTGGGGGAAAAACGACGTGGCCTCGGGGGGCGAGCGCCTCGACAAGCACCTGCAGCCGGGCACCGGCTCCACCGACTGGTTCGGCGGCCTCTCGGGTGTCTACCTCTTCAACTCGCGGTCGTCTCTCTACGGCTCGACCCAGTACCGGAGCACGGGGGACAATCAGTTCGGCTACGAGTACGGCGACGTCTGGATGGCCAACGCCGGCTATGAGAACAAGCTCAGCCGCCTTTTTGACCTTGCCGTGGAGCTCAACTACCGCGACGCCGGCAAGGACCGCGTCGATCAGGACGGCTTCCTCGATCCCAACACCGGCGGCTCGCTGCTCTACCTCTCGCCCAAGCTGATCGTCGACTTCGGCAAAGGCCTGGTGGGCCGGCTTTCCGTGCAGGTTCCCGTGGTCGATGGGTTGAACGGCGATCAGGAGGAGAAGGCGGTGGCCAATATCGGGCTGACGTATCTGTTCTGAGGGGACGCCCCCGCCCAAGACCCTCATCACCCCGGCCCTCTTCTCCCGTCCCCACCCACCCCCTCACCGGGAGAAGAGGGAGAACAGCCAGAACGCCCCAGACGCGTACCCCTCTCCCGGGGAGGGGGATGGGGTGGTCGGGAGAGGGGCAGGGGTGAGGGTCTTGGGCGGGGGAGCGCCGGGGCGACCTTTCAGGTCAGACGCGCACCAGCTCGTCGATCCGGCTGGGGCTGACGGGCGGGCGGCGGTTGGCCGAGCCGTTGCCGTTGCTGGACGGGTAGGTGAGGACAGTTGTGGGCCGGCGGAGCTGCTCCTGGCCGAAGAGGCGCTTCAAGAATTTCATCGCCTCGTCCTCGACGCGCTCGGCGGTGAGCTGCGCGAGGGGGAGCTTGTCCGAGAGGAGGCTGAAGCCGATCCCTTCGTGGGTGATCTTCACCATCTGGGTGGGTTCGTCGCCGAAGAAGAGGAGCGAACGGTCGTAGTCCTCCCAGCGATCCAGCTTCACTTTGAGGCCGGCCGCCGTGGAGGAGTGGAAAATGGTGGCCGACTCCACCTTTCCGGCCATCACGTCCTTGATCTCCTCCAGGAGGGGGACGATGATCGAGCGGGCCACCCGATTGAACTGCTCCCGGAAGGGATCGTTCTGCCGGAGGATTCCCTCCGGCCGCGTCCGCTTCTCCTCCAGGATATCCTCATGCCCCTTGAGCAGGATCCGGAGCCGTTCGAGGTTGTCTTTGTCCATGGACGGGTTCCCTTTCTTTCCGCCGTGGGCGGTGAGTTTGTGCAGAAAAGGACTGCGAATAGCGTGCCAGGGAGCTTGAAGGACCCAAAGGCAACACCCACAGCTCCCGGCCGGTTTCGCCGTCGTCGGCCACGAAGAAGAGATTGGAGCCGGAGACGACGAAACCTGCGGGGGCCGAGGAGAACGGGCCGGGGTTGATGTCCTGGACCATCCGGGTCCCCTCGGCCGTTCCGTCGCTCTCCCACAGCTCCCAGCCGTGCTGGCCGTCGTGGGCGGCGAAGTAGACGCGTCCTCCCGCGGCCGTGAGGCCCGTGGGTGTCGAGGAGCCCTCGCCCGGGAGGATGTCGCGCACCAGGACGGTGCCTTCCGGCGTGCCGTCCGTGCGCCAGAGCTCGGCGCCGTGGGCGTCGCCTTCGGCCGTGAAGAGGAGCTGGTTGCCCAGCGGCGTGAACGAGGGATTGGCCCCGTAACGTAGCGTATGGAGCAAAACCGGCGGCTTGCCGTCGTCGATCCGCCAGAGAGCGCGCTCACCGCTGGAATTCCCCGGCGCGGCGGCGGTGAGGTAGAGCGATCCCCGGAAGCCGAAGAGCTGGCCGGGCTGCGGCAAGTGGAGGGCGCGGCCGGTCCCCGCCAGGGTGCCGTTGGTGCGCCAGACTTCGGCTTCGAACCCCTTGCGGCTGAGGATCAGGAAGAAGGACGTATTGCCCACGCGGACGAAGTTGGGCTCCATGGCGTCGCGAGGCCCAGGGATGCGCGAGATCTGCTGAGTGCCGCCCGGCGTGCCGTCGGACACGAAGAGCTGGGGGGTGAATTTGCGTCCCGCTCCGGTCCGCGCCACGAAGAGGAACTTCGAGCCGATGGCTTGGACTCCCGTCGCGCACTGGACGTCTTTGGGGAAGGGGAGGATCTGCCGGGTTCCGGTGGGTGTGCCGTCGCTGCCCCACCAGGCGCAGCGACCCGCGGCCGGCCCTTCCATCTGGAACAGGAGACGCCCGTTCCACTCCGCGCCGAGCCGCAACGCCCGTCCGGGGGGGAGCTCGACTGCGCGATGCGTCCCCTCAGCGGTCGTGCCGTCCGTGCGCCAGAGCTCCTCACCCCAGAGACGCTCGCGGCGGACGAGCACGAGGTCGTAGAACAGCAGCCCGCCGGCTTGCAGGAAGCCGTCGGCAAAGGCGGTATCGCCGGTGATCCCGACTTCGGAGAGCCGGTGCGTTCCCCCGGGCGTGCCGTCGCTGCCCCATAGGAACTGGCTGTCCCCCTCCCAGGCCAGAAGGGTGACTCCGCCCGGGAGGGGCGCCAGGAGTGGGTTGGAGCCCGGAGCCGCTCCCCCCAGGATCGCCACCTGCCGCGTGCCGTTCGCCGTGCCGTCGGTGGCCCAGACTTCACCCCGGGGAGGCGTGCCCGAAGCGGTGCCGAAATAGGCGAGACCTCCCCAGATCCCTAAGTCGGCCGTGAGGCTCCCGATCCGGTGCGTCCCCTCTGGCGTGCCGTCGGTGGCCCAGAGCTCGCGCTGGTTGTCCGGATCGGGGGTGGCCACGAAGTAGGTGCCGGTGGCGGATACGCCGGGCGAGGGCTCGACCCCGCCCCCGAGCCCCGAGCAGGGGCCGGAGCAGGCGTCGGCGAGGCGACGCGTGCCCGGGCCCGTGCCGTCGGTGATCCAGAGCTCCAGACCATGGGCCGGGTCCGAGCCGGCGAACAGGAGACCCCCGGTGCGGCTCTCGGTCGCCACGAAGGCGCTCGCCAGGGGGCAATTCCCATTGCAATCGGTCAGGACCGTCGCGCTGCCGAGATCGCCCGAGCTCGTCCAGAGCCGGCTCACTCCCTTGTCCGGAGCGATCAGCACCCATCGCGGACCCACCCGGCGCAGGGTGGCGTCCACGAGTGGAGCCTCGTTCGTGCTGATCTGGTTGGACGGATTCGAAAAGGAGAGCCAGCGGCGGGTGCCGGCCTCGGTGCCGTCGCTGCTCCAGTACTGATCCTCGTTCCTCTTCTCGTCGCGGGCGGTGAAGAAGACCGTATCGCCGAAGACCTTCAGGGATCCGGGGAAAGGCCCTCCCGCGAACCCTCGCACCCGCCGGGTGCCTGAAGGCTGGCCTTCGGTGGCCCAGAGCTCCTCCCGCAGGGCGCCGGCGGTGAAGAAGAGGCGCGACGGCGTGGCTGTGAGGAGCTCCTCCCGATCCCTTTCACCGGCCGCGGCCAGGAAGACGGCACCGGCCGCCGTGCCATCGGTCGACCAGAGCCCCATCCCCCGGCCCCCCTGACCCCCCTGTCCATCATCGGCGAAGAAGTAGAGCCTGCCGTGCCAGGCCGTGAGGGCGTGGGGCGAGCTGCCTTCGGGTCCGGACCGGAGGTCGTTGAGGATCCCCGTGCCCTCGCTCGTCCCGTTGCTGTGCCAGAGCTCGCACCCTTCTCCAGTCCGGCAGCCGACGAAGTACAGGGCCGGAGCGCCCGCGAGGCTTTCCACCAGGGAGTCTCGAAGGTCGGAGAGCGGCCCGGTGAGCGGATAGGTGCCGGGCCCGGTGCCATCCGTTCGCCAGAGGCGGACCGACCGGGCCCCATATCCGCCTCCCGAGTCGGTGCGCAGCAGCGCGACGCCGTTCAGAGTGGCCAGGTGGGAGATGGACTGGCAGGGGGAGGGACAGATGGCGACCGGCAGCGCGGCCGTCCCCTGGGGCGTGCCGTCCGTGACCCACAGGCCGCCGTCGGCCGGAGAGCTGGAGGTCGAGAAGAGGAGGCGGCTCCCCACCTGGACGAAGGTGCCGGCTGCGGGAGGCTGCGGGTCGGCCATGGCCCAGGGCTGTCGGTTGATGTCCATCACCAGCCGGGGGACGCTTTGAGTAACTTGAGCAGTGGCGGCCGACGCCGTCGAGAGCAGGAGGATCGAAGCCGCCCAGAAACACTTGCCCAGCATGAGATCTCCAATCTGGCGGCGCCTGCCCGAAATAGGGCCGATCTCCCGCGAGCGGAAACCTTGCAAGGAAGCGGCCACCGGCCGAGGGGAGGGGCTGGGCGGAGCTTTCAGCGATCTCAGCGGTAGTGGTAGACGTCCACTGCCATGTGGAGGGGATCCTGCGGATCGATGCGCACGGGAACCGTGGCTCCTGGCTGGAAGCGTGGGACGTCCAGCCGGGAGATCAGAGTCTTGGGAATGATGGCGTCATAGACGGACCCGTCCGGGCGGGTCACCTCGACGCGCATCGCGATCACCGGATCCTCGTTGACGGTGATCCCCGTGTCCCACATTGCCAGAATCCGGGCGCTGGCGGCCACGCCGGACTCCTGAAGCTTCTTCGCCTCTGCAACGCCGCTCATCCGATCGATCAGCGCGCATCCCCCGGCGAGCAGCAGGACCGTTGCCAGGGCGAGGGTATGGCTGGACCGTCGCGATCTCAGAGTACGCATGCCTCACCTCCCGTACGGTGCTCGCCATGAGTTTGACACTTTCAGGAGACCTCTTCCAGGCCCTTGCAGTAGACTGTGGCTCCTTCGAGGAGGATAAGAACGATGCGCATCGACTTTCGTGACCTGATCGCCGGCGGCCTGCTGCTCGCCGGGCTCGCCGCTGCTCCCGCGTTTTCCGTTCCGCGGTCGGAACCCCAGACTCCTCCGGCGCCGGCTCCCGCCGCGACCCCGGCTCCCACTGCGACTCCGGCGCCGGTTCCCGCGCACGCCGCCGGGAGCTTCGACAATCAGAAGGCTCTGGCCGATCTCCAGAAGGAGATCGCGGGCAAGGAGGATCAGCCGGCGGACAAGGTGTTCATGAACATCGAGAATTTCAAGGGCGTGCCCGCGGGTCGCCTGCTGCGCGCCATGGACGCCTTCACCCACGCCCTCGGAGTGGACTGCGTCTACTGCCACGACCCGAAGAAGTGGGAGAGCGACGACAAGGACGAGAAGGTGGCGGCCCGCGGCATGATGCGGATGGCCGGCGACATCAACGAGAAGTACATCAAAGGGATGCGTGGCCTCGACCCCAAGGCCCGGGTCTCCTGCGGGACCTGCCACCGCGGCCATCCCAAGCCCGAAGCCTGACCCCGGCGAGGGACGGCCGGGGGAGGCTCGTTCTCCTCCGTCCGTCCCGGTCTGGCCTTCTCCCCACACCTATCTGGAAACTGAAGTCTATATAATTTCATTGGGGGAGAAGTCATGTCGAAGAATCTGCTTTTCTATGTCGTCACTCTTGTCCTCTTCGGAGCGGGGATCTACGGCGTCCTGCGCCTGGGATCGAGCTTGCAGGCGGACGCTCCGGCTCCCGCGGCCGTCCACGCCTCCGCCACGCATTCGAGCGTGGGGCCGGCGGTGCCCCAGGCCGCCGGGAGCGGGATCGCCCACACCCTCGTCGACAACGTGAAGAGCCCCTTAAGCCTCCTGCTGCTCCAGGTCATCGTCATCGTCCTTGCCGCGCGCATCCTCGGCATCCTCTTCCGCCGCATCGGGCAACCGCCGGTCATCGGCGAGATGATCGCGGGAATCCTCCTCGGCCCCTCCCTGCTGGGGCTGGTGGCTCCCGGCGTGCAGACCTTCCTGTTCCCCGCCGCGTCGCTGGACGCCCTGCGGATGCTCAGCCAGATCGGGGTCATCCTCTTCATGTTCGTGGTGGGCATCGAGCTCGACGTGCAGCACCTGCGCCAGAAGGCCCACGCGGCGGTCTTGGTCAGCCACGCGAGCATCATCGTGCCGTTCTTCCTGGGGTGTGGTGCGGCGCTGCTGCTCTATCGCTCCCTGGCGCCGGCCGGAACCCCGTTCATCGCCTTCGCCCTGTTCATCGGCGTGGCCATGAGCATCACGGCCTTCCCGGTGCTGGCCCGCATCCTCGAAGAGCGCCGGATGTCGAAGTCCTTCCTCGGCAGCACGGCCATCGCCTGCGCGGCCGTGGACGACGTCACCGCCTGGTGCATGCTGGCCGTGGTGGTGGCCATCGTGAAGGCCAGCAGCCTGGGCGGCGCGCTGCTGACCATCGGCCTCACCCTGCTGTTCATCGCCGCCATGCTCTTCGGAGTCAAGCCGCTGGCAGCCCGGATCTGGAAGGAGCGCTTCAAGGGGGGACAGACCGGCAGCGTGGGGCTCCTGGCCACCCTCTTCGCCTTCGTCTTCGCGGCGGCGTTCTGTACAGAGATGATCGGCATCCACGCCCTGTTCGGCGCCTTCCTGGCCGGCGTGTGCATACCGCCGGACTCCGGCCTGCGCCAGTTCCTCCGTGAGCGGCTGGAGACCTTCAGCTCGGTCCTGCTGCTGCCTCTGTTCTTCGCCTTCACGGGCCTGCGCACGCAGATCGGCCTGCTCGCCGACTGGCAGAGCTGGCTCATCTGCCTGGGGATCGTGGCGGTGGCGATCACCGGCAAGCTCGGCGGCAGCATGGCGGCGGCCCGCTGGACGGGGATGAGCTGGGGGACTCCTTCTCCCTCGGTACCCTGATGAACACCCGCGGCCTGGTCGAGCTGATCGTACTGAACCTCGGCTACGACCTGGGGATCCTGTCGCCGCGGATCTTCGCCATGCTGGTGCTCATGGCCCTGATCACCACCTTCATGACCGGGCCGCTCCTCCACCTGCGCACCGTGCTGGGGCGCTGGACGGCCCTGGCGCCGGAGGCCGAAGGCCGGAGCGGCTCCCGGGCGTAGGGGTGGGCCCGGGCTGGAGGCTACGGCTCCAGCCGCAAGGCCCAGGGCTCCACGCCGGTTTTGCCGTCGTCGGCACCGAAGAAGAGGTATCCGCCGCCCACGGTGAGCCCGTAGGGCGACGAGGAGAGCAATCCGGGGTTGACGTCCCACACCAGCCGGGTCCCCTCTTCGGTGCCGTCGCTCACCCACAGCTCGCGACCCGACACACCGTCGTCCGCGGCGAAGAAGACCCGGTTGCCCGCCGCAGTGAGCTCAGCGGGTGACGAGGAGGGCGTGCCGGGATTTATGTCGCGGACTCTGCGGGTTCCCTCGGGCGTGCCGTCCGTCACCCAGAGCTCGGCGCCGTTCGTCGCGTCCTGGGCGGCGAAGAACATCCGGCCGCCCGCCGGGGTGAAGGCGTGGAAGGTGGGTCTGGCGGTGGTCAGGAGAATGGGCGGTCTGCCATCGAGGGGGACCCGCCAGACGCCGAGCGGGCCTTCCGCATCCACCGCGGCCGTGAGGTAGAGCGAGCCCTGGAAGGCGAAGAGCGCGTCCGCCCGGGACAGTCCCAAGGGGAGACGGTAGGTGCCCTCCGAGCTGCCGTCGGTCCGCCAGACCTCCACCTCCTGGCCGTTCTGCTGATAGAGCCGGAAGAAGGTCACACCGTTGATCTCGGCGAGGTCGGTTTCGATGGGTTCCCGGGGACCCGGGATGTTCGAGATCTGGCGGGTGCCGGCCGCAGTGCCGTCCGAAACGAAGACCTGAGGGGTGAGACCCCCATCGCCCGGGACTCGTTCGATGAACAGGAACCGGGAGCCGAGAGCGTGGAGCCCCGTGGGGAAACGCGAGCCGGCCAGCTCGGGAACGATCTCCCGGGTGCCCAGAGGCGTGCCGTCGCTGAGCCAGTAGGCGCAGCCGTCCGATTCTGGCCCGGAGACGGCGAAGAGATACTTCCCGTTCCAGGCGATGTTGAGGTCGACAGAGAATTGTGGGGGAGCCGGGCCACGGAGAACGTCCCGCGGGCGGTGCCGTCCGTCCGCCAGATCCGCTCCCGGGGCGACTGCGGGCTGGGGCTCGTGAAGAACGTCAGCTCTCCCGCCCGGACGAGCTCGAAGAGCTCGGAGGCTTCGAATCCGGGCAGCGGGAGGGTCCGCTCCGGAGTACCGTCGCTGCGCCAGAGCGTCTGGAAACCATCCTTGTCTTCGGCAGCGAAGATCAGGGCGCCGTTCGCCAGCGGCGCGAAGAGCGGATAGGAGCCCGCGAGGGTCCGCAGCGTGGCCACGCGCCGCTGGCCCGCCGGTGTTCCGTCCGTCACCCAGAGCTCGGACGTGGTGCCCCTGGGGTTGGTGATGCCAAAGAAGACGAGGTCCTTGAGGACGCCGAAATCCGAAGGGAGACCAGTAGCGATCCGGCGGGTGCCCCCCGGGGTGCCGTCGGTGACCCAGAGCTCGGGCGCGGACGACGGGCTCAGCGCGCGGAAGTAGGTTTGGCCGAGCCTGCGGGAAGCCAGAAGGTCCTGTATATCGAGACCGTCGCACGGGCCTGGGCAGGCGTCGGTGAGGCGTCGCGTGCCACGGCCCGTGCCATCAGAGGCCCAGAGCTCCCACCCATGCTGGGCGTCGTGCCCGGCGAAGAGAATACGACCCGGTGGAGACGCTTGCGAGAACGGCTGGGCCAATTCGACCTGCGGGCAGCCCTCCGGACAGGTCAGGGGAGTGGGATGGCTGAAACCTTCGCCAGCGGCCCAGAGAGGACCTTCATAGTAGGGATAGGAAAAGACCCATCGGTTGCCGGCCTGCCCGAGCAGGAGGGACGAAATCTCATCGCCCTCCGGGAGGTCGGTCAGGCGCCGGGTGCCCGTCTCTGTGCCGTCGCTCTGCCAGATCTGGGCTTGGCCGATGTATCCGGTCAGGAAGTAGACCCCTTCGCCGGCCGGCTCCAGAAAGTTGATCGAATCTTCATAGACGAGCCGGGTGCCGGCGGGTGTGCCGTCGCTCACCCAGAGCCCTTCGTCGTTTGTGGCGAAGAAGAGCCGGGAAGGTGTCGCCGCAATGACTCCCTGGCCGAAGAACAACGAGGTCGCCGCGAGGAACCGGGTGCCGTCCGCGGTGCCGTCCGTGACCCACAAGCCCGTCTCCTCGGCGCTCCTGGCCAGGAAGAAGAATCTGCCGGCGGCGGGCATGGGAGTGACGACAGAAAACTTCAGATCCGTGACTGCGTGGGTTCCGGGGAGAGTCCCATCACTGCGCCAGAGCTGGCATTCCTGAGTCGTCGGGCCCGGGCAGTCGAAGAAGTAGAAGAGCCCGGCGCCAGGCGAGGGACCTGCCACGAAGGCTCCGACGATCTGATTCGTCTCCGCCGCTTCCGTCAATGGAAAGGTCCCGGCTGGAGTCCCATCCGTCCGCCACAGTCGCATCTTGGGAGCGTTGCCGGTGGGATCGGGCTTCTGCGTGGTCCTCAGCAGTGCGACGCCGGGCCACGTCGCGACAGGAGTGACGCTCTCGCAAAAGGCAGGACAGATCGCGGTGGATACGGCGTGCGTGCCTTCCGGTGTGCCGTCCGTGCTCCAGAGGATTCCCGGAGCGCTGTAGTCGAAGTCGCCGCTCGGAGTCGAGAAGACCAGGCGATCGTTCACCTGGACAAAGCCCTGCGGCAGGCCTGGAATGCCGATCGGCGGTACAGGCCGCGTGACGATGTCCTGCAGCAGTTGCGGGACCTCGGCAGCCACGCTCGACCATCCGGTCAGAACCAGCAGAAACGCTCCCACGATCCATTCTCTGCGCATCGGACCTCCTTGCGCCAAGCGGCTGCGATTCCAGGATTCTAACAACCTTTTGAGCAGGGCGGGATAGGCTAGGGCCGTGAAGCCGATCGAGATCGTGGCGCGGGAGCAGACTCCCGAGGGCGACGAGCTGGTCCTCTCCCGGCGGGACGGCGTCTACTCTCTAAGCGTCGACGGCCAGGAGCTGATGACCAGCCGCGTCCATGGCTCGGAGGAGACGCTGGCGCGCCGGGCGTGCGAGGCGATCGCGGAGAGGAAGGTGCCGCGCGTGCTCATCGGCGGTCTCGGCTTCGGCTATACGCTGCGCGCCGCGCTCGATTGCCTTCCCAAGGGAGCCCGGGTGGTGGTCTGCGAGGTCTTTCCATCCCTCCTGGACTGGAATCGCGGACTCCTCGCCGACCTCGCCGGCCGGCCGCTCGAGGATCGGCGGGTCAGAGCCGTCCGTGCGGACGTCCAGTCGCTCCTGGACGGCCGCGAGCGCTTCGACGCCATCCTCCTCGACGTGGACAACGGCCCCGAGGCCTTCACCCTGCGCTCGAACCGCCGCCTCTACAACGCCGAGGGCCTCGCCCGTCTAAGGCAGAGCCTTACAGAGGGCGGAGTGCTCGCCGTCTGGTCCTCCTCAGACTCTCCAGACTTCGTCCGCCGGCTCCGGAAAGCCGGGTTCGATGCCCGAACGGAGCGGGTCTCTGCCCGCGGCGGCGCCGGGAGACGGAGCCATACGCTGTTCTTCGGCCGTAATCCTCAGTAGTGATACCGGCAGGCAAGGATCCTGATCTTCGTCTCCGAGACTTCGTAGACGAGACGGTGCTCACGATCGATACGGCGAGACCAGCAGCCCGCCAAATCGTGTTTCAGCGGCTCAGGTTCCCCGGCACCTTGAAAGGGGTCCCGCTGGATCGCCTCGATCAGCTTGACGATCTTGAGGGCTTTCTTGCGATCCTGCTCGATCCACCAGGCAAGGTCTTCAAACGCGGTAGGATCAAACTCCAAGCTTTTTGCGGACTTCATCGAAGGGGATTCCCTCCCGTCGCTCCCGGGCTTCGAGGAGCCGCTGTTTCATCGTCTCGCTGCGCAGCAGGTAGGCGGTCTCCCGCTCCGAGGCGATCTCCCGCCAGAGATCGATGGGCACGATCACCCCAGTGGGATTCCCTTCCTCGTCCGAGATGTACTGGATATCCAAGAGAGCCATGTCAACCTCCATGCCTCTATGATACTGCCCTACCGGGCTGCCCCGCTCCGAGCCGGGCCTTCCTCCGCCAGGAACGCCCGCAGGATCGCCTGCTCCTTGGAGTCCTTGATGCGGGTGAACATCTTCTCTCCGAGGGTATGGATCGTCTGCGGCCGGTCGAAGGGGAGCTTCCCGTACATCTTGCCGTCCGTGAAATGACACGGCTGGCACCGCGCCTCCAGGGTCGGCCGCACCTGCTTCTCGAAATCCACCGCCTGCGGCCTGGGCTGGGGAGCCGGGCTGCTCGCCACCAGACATGTTGCGAGGATGAGGAGGATACCGACCGGCCACGCTACCAGCCATCTCGTCTTCATGGCCTGATGGTACACCTACCTGTCCCATAGGAGGGGCGCACAAGGGCGGCCAAGCCGGCCGCCCCTTCATGCTTCGAGGCGAGATCAGTCCGGGATGCAGCGGCAGCAGTCCGGCGGCTTCAAGGCAGGGTGCTGGCCGGCGGGGCAGGCGGCGCAGCGGACGGTCGAGCAATCCACCTTCTTGTCTGCGCTCTGATCGCTCTGGCTCGAGGCGCAGGCGCACAGCGCGAGGACACCTGCCAACATCGCCAACTTCCTGAGGTTCTTCATGGACCTCCTCCTTTCGGGCGATCCAACACTGCAAAGGCCGGACCAGAGATGCACCCAAATTGTCACAGGACTTCCGCCCCAATTACGTGTATGATATGGAGGCTAGGAAGTTTTCGTATCCACAAAGGAGGAACAGATGTCAGAAAACAGCGCCCGCGGCCCATTCGTCTGGTATGATCTGATGACCACCGATCTGGAGGCCGCGAAGGCCTTCTACACCGCCGTCGTGGGGTGGGGCACCCATCTCTGGGGGAGCTCCGGGATGAGCTACACCATGTGGACGGCCGACGAAATGCCCATCGGCGGCGTCATGAAGCTGCCCGACGAAGCCGTGGCCGGCGGTGCCCGGCCCCACTGGATCGGTTACGTCGCCGTGCCGGATGCCGATGCCACCGTCGCTCGCGCCCAGGAGCTGGGAGGCAAGGTCTTGAAGCCGGTCACCCCCATTCCCACCATCGGCCGCTTCGCGGTCATCGCCGATCCGCAGGGCGCCACGATCGCCCCCTTCACACCGGAGGGCTCCGGGCAGCAGCCCGAGATGCCGCCGCCCATGGGTCACTTCACCTGGCACGAGCTCGCGACCACCACGGACCCCGACACCGCCCTCGCCTTCTACTTCGACCTCTTCGGCTGGGAGAAGACCTCCGCCATGGACATGGGGGAGATGGGCGTCTATCAGATGTTCGGTCCCGGCGGCATCCCCTTCGGCGGCGCCTACAAAAAGCCCGCCGAGCAGCCGGGCCCCCCGGCCTGGCTCCACTACGCCCGGGTGCCGGACGTCAACGCCGCGGTCGAGACCATACGCCAGAAGGGCGGCCAGGTGCTGAACGGTCCCATGGAGGTCCCGGGTGGCAGTTGGATCGCCATGATCCTCGATCCCCAGGGAGGGCCTTTCGCCGTGCACGAAATGAAATCGGAGCAGGCTTGACGCTGAAGGTTTGGGCACCGCGTCCGGGAGACGACGGTGCCCAAACCTTCTTTCCTCTGCCTGAGCCTCAAGGGCAGGTCGACGCCTCGTCCCAGAAGTAGCTCCCCACTCCACCACAGAGGTTGTTGAAATGCACACGGCAACGGGGGAAGGTCACGTCACAGAACTGGGCCGTCGTGCCGTCGTCGCAATGAATGCGGCAAACCCCTACGGGATCGTCGCCATAACTTACAGCGAAGACACAAAGAGTGAGGGCAACGGCCAGGCATAACGTCCGCAGCGCGTTCTTCATGAGCTCTCCTTTCGAGATTGAGGAAGTGGTCCTCTATCTCTGAGGGTGCTCGGAGCCGCGATAGTGAGGACAAGGAGGGATCGAGATGGAACTGCTCAGTGAAGACGACCTGAACCTCAAGGACATGACCCCCGAGGAGTTGAATCGCGCCTGGAACCTCTGGTTCGACCTGGCCCAGGCGACGAACGACTCCGATCCTCTCTACACGCACGGGGTGTTCGTGCTCTGGGATCGGCTGCCGGAGGTGGCGGATTCTGGCGGGGTTGAAGATAGGACGACCAGCGCTCAGGAGGATTGAAAGGGCGTCCAGTCGAAGACGTCCGCGATGTCCCGGAAGTGCTTCTCGTTCGTCGTAATGATTTTTCCGCCTGACTGCAAGGCCTGGGCGGCGAGGATGACGTCGATGTCCAGGCTGTCTTCTGGAGCTCGTGACTGTCCCTTGCCACGGCTTTGAGCCCAGATACTGGCCGCCAGCCTCATGGTCTCCGTCGTGAGAGGGGTATAGCCCATAGAGACGAGCTCATCCAGATTGATGAGAGCATCGCGTGCCCATTTTCTCCCCTGATGTCGTTGATATCCGAGGTGGATAAGTTTACGGCGGAGTTCGTAATCTATGATTTCTGGTACAGAGACTCGGAACTCCGGATCTCCCTGAAGACGGAAGATCGCCGCAACGACCGGCCTGTTTTCAGCGACATCAGACCGTACGACTCTCGCCAGGATGTTGCTGTCGAGAAGAAGAGGTAGGGGCATGTCTCAAGAGCGAAACGTCGGACGCTCCCTCTCAAGATCTGCCATGAACTCCTGCCAAAGTCGCTCGTCAGCTTCCGTAGCTGGCTTCGCCATTCGGGCTTGAATCCGCGCGATGACACGTCTCCGGTGCTCCATCTCCTCCTCGGTAACGGGCGCGTTCAACGGCGGCTGTGGGCCCCTTACCTCTTTATCGAACTCCCGCCAGAATGCCTTCTCTTCCTCTGTCGCAGGATGACTCCTGAGGGCGCGGATCTCGGCAAGGATCTGTCTCCGGCGCTCGATCTCCTCCGGGGAGAGTGTCTCGGTCCACTCCGTGTGCTTGAGGGCGGCTGCATTTCTAGGCACCTCTTCAGTTCCCTCCCCAACGTGCCATATCGCCCATGGACATTACCACAGAGTGGCGGCGCTGTCCATAGTGGACTTGCCTGCCCATCGTTCATTTCCGAACACCGCCGTCCAGCGCCGGACGCCCCCGCCTGGCCCTCCGCAATCCGAAATCTAGCGGTTTCAACAACTTAGCCTCTGGCACAGCCCTTGCCCTTACAGCTCTCTGACCGAGGGAGAGCACACATGGACCGCGAGCTGGATGCCAGTTACAGATATCGCCGGCTGGGACGCAGGGCGGCTTGGGGGATCGGGGCGGTCGCTCTGGGGGTGATCGTCCTCGTTTTGCTGCCGGGATGGCTGCGGCCTGCCGTGGCGCGGGCGGAGATCCGGACGGGGAGGGTGGATCAGGGGCCGGTCGAGGGAATCGTGGAGGCTTCGGGGGTCGTCATCCCGGCGTTCGAGTCCGTGATCTCCAGCCCGGTCGAGGCACGGGTGGAGAAGGTGCTCAAGCGGCCGGGGGAGGTGGTGAAGGCGGGGGAGGCGATCCTGGAGCTGGATACATCGGCTTCGAAGCTGGATCTCGAAAAGCTGGAGGATCAGCTCGCCAAGAAGGCCAATGAGCAGCAGCAGCTCCGGCTCAATCTGGAAAAGAGTCTGATCGATCTCAAAGGGCAGATCGAGCGGCAGAAGCTCGACGCCGAAGGGGCCGCGTATCGCGCCGAGCAGAACCGCAAGCTGCGGACGGACGGCCTCGTCTCCGAGCAGACGGCACGGGGCGCGGAGGTGGAGGCCAAGAAGGCGAAGATCGAGCTGGAGCAGCTCCAGGCCTCGGTCGAGAGCGCGCGGCGGTCGACGGACGCCCAGCTTCAGGGCGTGGAGCTCGATCTCGCCACTCTGCGCAAGGAGCGCGACGACGCCCGCCGGCTGCTCGAGCTCGCCACCACGCGGTCGGACCGCTCGGGCGTCCTCACCTGGGTGGTGCCGCAGGAGGGGGCCACGGTGCGGCGCGGCGAGGTCATTGCCAGGATCGCCGATCTCGATTCGTTCCGCGTCGAGGCCTCGGTGTCGGACGTCCATTCCTCCCGCCTCCATGCGGGCCAGCCCGCGCGGGTGATCCTGGATGGCCAGCCCCTCACCGGCCGCGTGGCCACGATCGATCCCACGATCGAGAACGGCACCGTCAAATTCAAGGTGGACCTGGACGACGCCAGGAACGCCAAGCTGCGCAACAACCTGCGGGTGGACGTGCTGGCGGTGACCGATTCGCGATCGAACGCCCTGCGCGTGCCCAAGGGGCCCTTTGCCCAGGGCGGCTCCTCGGAGGCGGTGTTCGTGGTCCAGGGCGATCACGCGGTGCGCCGCACGGTGCGTTTTGGCATCTCAGGCTATCAGTTCTATGAAGTGCTGGACGGCCTCGCGCCCGGGGACGAGGTCATCCTCTCCGACATGAAGGACTACGTTCGCCTCGAACGGGTGAATTTGAAATAGAGATTGAAAAGGGAGATATTCGCCATGATCCATCTACAGCAGGTCAGCAAGCTGTATCGCACGGAGCGCGTGGAGACCACGGCGCTCGACAACATCAACCTGGAGATCGAGAAGGGGGAATTCATTTCGATCATGGGCCCCTCGGGGTGCGGCAAGAGCACGCTGCTCAATCTCATGGGGTTGCTCGACGAGCCGTCGCAAGGAACCGTCGCTTTGGACGGCAAGACGATCGATCGTTACGGCGACCGCGATCTGGCCCGGGTGCGCAACGAGCGGCTGGGCTTCATCTTCCAGCAGTTCCACCTAGTGTCCGACCTGTCGGTGGCGGACAACGTGGAGATCCCCCTCCTCTATCGCAAGATGTCCAACAAGGAGCGGCGCCGGGCGGCTCTCGCGGCCCTCGATCGCGTGGGGCTGTCGTCGCGCACCCGGCATTTCCCCACTCAGCTTTCGGGCGGCCAGCAGCAGCGGGTGGCCATCGCCCGCGCCATCGTGGGCAAGCCGGGGATCCTCCTCGCGGACGAGCCCACGGGCAACCTCGACAGCCAGATGGGCGACGAGATCATGGGCATTCTGGAGGACCTCAACCAGAACGAGAAGACTACCGTCGTGATGGTCACCCACGATCCCCGGCTGGCCGAGAAGACCCATCGCATCGTCCGGCTGTTCGACGGCCGGCAGGTGCAGTAGCGCGCTCAAGGAGACGGCGATGATCCGAAACTATCTCAAGGTCGCGCTCAAGGTCCTGGGGCGGCGGAAGTTTTTCACCTTCATCAGCCTGTTCGGCATCTCGATCACGCTGGTAGTGCTGATGGTGGCCACGGCGATGCTGGATCAGGTCTTCGCGCCCGGCGCGCCGGAGGTGCACAGCGACCGCACGCTCGGCATCTATCAGATCGGTCTGCGCAGCGAGCAGATGACCTACACGGGATTCTCCGGCTACGGGCTGCTCGATCGCGTGCTGCGCAATCTCACACAGGAAGTGCCGGCGGTCGAACGGACGTCGATCTTGAGCGTGCAGAGCACGGCCATCTCCTATCTCAACGGCAAGCGGGTCGAGTCGTGGCTCAAGCGTACGGACGGCGAGTTCTGGCGCATCCTCGAGTTCAAGTTCCTGGAGGGGCAGCCGTTCAGCCAGGACGACGAGAAGAACGGCAATCACGTGGCGGTGATCAATGCCTCCACGCGCGAGCGCTTCTTTGCGGGTAAGCCCGCCGTGGGCAAGACGATCGCCATCGACGGCCAGACCTTCCGCGTGGTGGGCGTGGTCAAAGACGTCCCCGTCCTGCGGGTCATCGCCTTCTCGGACGTCTGGGTGCCCATCAGCACGTTCAAGTCGAGCACCTACCGGCAGGAATACATCGGCCAATTCATGGCCATCCTGCTGGCGCACAGCCGTTCGGACTTCCCGGCCATCAAGTCCGAGGTGGCGACGCGCCTCAAGGCGGCCGAGGCCGGCATCCCCAACCCGGAGATGTACAAGTGGATCTTCGGCGGCGCCGACACGCTCCTCGGCGCGGCCTCCCGCATTTTCTTCAGCACCAACAGCCTCGCGGACAGCCATCCCGAGCGGCTGCTCGCCCTGCTCTTGCTGCTGGCGATGCTATTCATGATCCTGCCCACCGTGAACCTGGTCAACATCAACTTGAGCCGTATCCTCGACCGCTCGTCCGAGATCGGCGTGCGCAAGGCGTTCGGGGCTTCGTCGTGGACGCTGGTGGGGCAGTTCGTGGTGGAGAACGTGGTGCTGACGCTGATCGGCGCCGGCATCGGGCTCCTCCTCGCCTCGGCGGTGCTCTCCGCCCTCAACACGAGCGGCGCCATCCCCTACTCCGATCTCCATCTGAACGGCCGGGTGTTCCTCTACGGCCTCGCGATCGCTCTCTTCTTCGGCCTGTTCTCCGGGGTCTACCCGGCCTGGCGCATGTCCAAGCTCCACCCTGTTCAAGCCCTGCGCGGGAGGCAAGTATGATCCGTCATCTCTTCAAGCTGGTGTGGAACCGCAAACGCACGAGCGCGCTCTTGATCCTGGAGATCTTCTTCTCCTTCCTGGTGGTGTTCGTGGTGGCGACGCTCGGCATGTACTGCTGGGACAACTACCAGAGGCCGCTCGGTTTTTCCATCAAGGACGTCTGGCAGCTCCGCATCGAGACCAAGAAGTCGGACGACCAGCACACCCCGGAGGAGTCGGCCACGTTCGCGCGCCTGCTCAAGGAGGTGCAGTCGTTCGACGCCGTGGAGTCGGCGGCCGGCGCCATGGGCGCGCCCTATGAATTCGGCCAATACAACAGCGGCATGACGATCAACCATCACGGCGTGGACATGGAGTTCAACGAGGTGACGCCGGGTCTCAAAGACGTGCTGGGCCTGCGGCTGGTCTCCGGCCGGTGGTTCCAGGACGGCGACGAGAAGCTGGGATGGCTGCCGGTGGTGATCGATCGCGACTTGGCCCGCGACGCCTTCCCCGGCCAGGAGCCCGTGGGCCAGCGGCTCACGGAGCCGGTGCCGGACGGCATGAAGCCCAGACCCGAGATGCGGGTGATCGGCGTGGTGGACGACTTCCGCCGGGCCGGCGAGCTATCCGGGCCGGGCAACTACCGGTTCGACTTGAAGCGCATGGGCAATCCGGACGACCGGCCGGGGCGGATCATTCTCATCAAAGTGCGGCCGGGCACGCCGGCGTCGTTCGAGGAGACGCTGACGGCCCGCGCCCAGGGCGTGGCTCCCGAGTGGTCGTTCGAGGTCAAGCCGCTCACCCAGCTCCGGGAGTCGGCCTTTAGGCTGCGGCTGGTGCCGCTGATCGTCGGCGGCGTCGTGGCCTTCTTCCTCTTGTTGATGGTCGGCCTCGGATTGATCGGGGTGCTGTGGCAGAATCTCCTCCAGCGCACCCGCGAGATCGGCTTGCGGCGGGCGGCCGGAGCGGCGAAGGCGGAGGTCCACCGTCAGGTGCTTTTGGAGCAGGTCCTGCTCACCACCCTGGGGGTCTTCCTCGGCACCGTGCTGGTGGCCCAGATCCCGATCCTCGATCTGATCGGTTTCATCAGCGGCCGGGTGTTCGCGGGCGGGCTGCTCGTGGCCATGGTCTCGATCTATATGCTCTCGATCCTCTGCGCCCTCTATCCCAGCGCCATGGCCGCGCGGGTCCAGCCGGCCGAGGCCCTGCGCTATGAGTGATCCATGATCCTGATCATTGACGATGACCCGTCGGTCGTCGCTTCCCTGAGCCTCCTCTTGAAGCGCCACGGCCACCCCGCGCGGGGGGCCCGGTCGCCGGAGGAGGCCCTCGCCCTGCTGCGCGAGCAGGAGCTCGACCTGGTGCTCCAGGACATGAACTTTTCCCGCGGCACGGGTGGGGAGGAGGGGCTGGAGCTGCTGGGCGAGATCCGTCGGCTGCGTCCGCGGCTGCCCGTGATCCTCATCACGGCCTGGGGCTCGATCTCCCTCGCGGTCGAAGGGATGAAGGCTGGAGCGTCGGATTTCATCACCAAGCCCTGGAGCAACGCCCAACTCCTCCAGGCCGTGGAGACGGCCCTCTCCCTCGCCGCCCAGACGGGGGACGGCCGCGGTCCCGCGGTGTCGCGCGAGGAGCTCGACCGGCGTTTCGACTTCCGCGGCCTGATCGGCGCCGATCCCCGGTTCCTGAAGATCCTCGAGCTCATCGGCCGCGTGGCCCCGACCGACGCTTCCGTGCTCGTCACCGGCGAAAGCGGCACGGGCAAGGAGCTGATCGCCGAGGCCATCCACAAAAACAGCCGGCGCAAGGCGGGACCGTTCGTCAAGGTCAACCTCGGGGGGATCTCCTCGACCCTTTTCGAAAGCGAGATGTTCGGCCACGTCAAAGGCGCCTTTACGGATGCCCGCGGCGGACCGCAAGGGTCGCTTCGAGACGGCCGACCACGGCACCATCTTTCTGGATGAGATCGGCGAGGTTGACCCGTCAGCCCAGGTGAAGCTGCTGCGGGTGCTCCAGGACCGTTCCTACGAGGTGCTGGGCTCCAGCCACACGCGCACCGTGGACGTGCGGGTGGTCTCCGCCACCAATCGCGACCTGGGGGAGATGGTGGAGAAGGGGCAGTTCCGCGAAGACCTCCTCTATCGATTGAATCTCATCGCCGTGCGTCTGCCCGCCCTGCGGGAGAGGCGGGGGGACGTGCCCCTTCTCGCCCACTGCTTCCTCGACGCCAGCGCCCGCACCTACCGGCGGGGTCCGGTGGAGATCAGCGGTAAAGCCCTGAACTGGCTGGCGGACCAGCCGTGGCCGGGCAACGTCCGCCAGCTCAAACAGACCCTGGAGCGGGCCGCGCTCGTGCTCGACGGCGACCGCCTGGAGGTGGGGGATCTCGTGGCCCTCTCCGGCCTCGCCGAGCGGGAGGCGCGGGGCACGACCGCGCTCCCCAGCCCCGGCACCATGACGCTCGACAAGATGGAGAAGGCCATGATCGTCAAATGCATGCGCCACTACGAGGGGAACGTCACCCGCGTGGCCGAGGCTCTGGGGCTCTCCCGGGCGGCTCTATACCGGCGTTTCGAGAAATACGGGCTCGAGTTCCCCTGAAACGGGCTGAAAGGGCGGAAAATCCCGTGAAACCCCGTCTTTTGGATTTTTACGCCGTCTTTTCTGAAAAGACCCCGTCTTTTTCAAAAAAGACCCCGTTTAATCCCAAAAGACGGGGTCTCAGCGATATTTTAGGGGTCTTTTGGCTTTAAACCTGGTTTCAAACCGAAAAGACGGGAGAAAAACGCATTTTGCCCGCCATCAGCCTGCGTTCCAAGATCATCGCGTACCTGATCCTGATCCACGCCATTTTGGCCGTGATCTCGTTCGTGGTCCTGCGCGAAAACCGGCTGTGGCTGCTGGTGGTCGAGGGGCTGTTCGTCCTCTCGATCGTCCTCGGCTTTCTCCTGGTGCGGGCGTTCTTCGTCCCCTTGGACCTCATCCGGACGGGAGCGGAGCTGATTGGCGAAAGGGACTTCACCTCCCAGTTCCGCGAGGTGGGCCAGCCGGAGATGGACGCGCTCATCCGCGTCTACAACCAGATGATCGGCCGGCTGCGCGAGGAAAGGCTGAAGCTCCAGGAGCAGCACTACCTCCTCGATCGCATCCTCACCGCCTCGCCCGCGGGCATCGTCACCCTGGACTTCGACGGCCGTATGACCACCCTCAATCCCGCGGCCTCCCGGCTTCTCCAGATTTCCCCGGACGAGGCGAAAGAGAAGAACCTCGCCGGCCTGGCACCGCCCCTGGGACCGGCCCTGGCAACGATCCCCATCGGCGGCTCCGAGGTGGTTTCTCTCCAGGGCGGGCGGCGGATCAAGGCCTCGCGGGCGGAGTTTTTCGACCGAGGCTTCCCCCGCAGCTTCCTGCTGCTGGAGGAGCTGACGGAGGAGCTGCGGGCCTCTGAGAAGGCGGCCTACGGTAAGCTGATCCGCATGATGTCGCACGAGATCAACAACTCGGTGGGAGCGGTGGGCTCGCTCCTCGACTCCTTCCGCGGCTACGCGCCCGACCTCAGGGAGGAGGACCGGGACGACTTCCTCCAGGGCATCACCGTGGCCGTCACGCGACTCGAAAACCTGCGGGTTTTCATGAACGGCTTCGCCGAAGTGGTACGCCTGCCGCCCCCGGACCGGCGGCCCACGGACGTCAGACAGCTCGTGGACGAGATCCTCATCCTCCTGCGGCCGGAGCTGGACCGGCGGCGGATCGCCGTCGCCTGGGAGGAGTCGGAGGCAATTCCCCCGATCGAGCTGGACCGCAACCAGATCGAGCAGGTGCTGGTCAACGTCCTCAAGAACGCCATGGAGTCGATCGATGAAGACGGCGCCATCGTCTTCCACCTCGGCTTCGAGGGAGGCAACAAGGGGAGCTGGGACCGTGGCCGCCCTTCCTTATCTATAAGGGACAGCGGCCCCGGCATCCCCGAAGACGTCCGCGCCCTCCTCTTCACCCCCTTCTTCTCCACCAAGCGCAACGGCCGGGGCCTGGGGCTGACCCTGGTCCAGGAGATTCTCACCGCCCACGGCTTCGAGTTCAGCCTTGGGGCGGGAGAGGGCGGGGGGGTGGAGTTCAGGGTGGGGTTTTGAGATTTCCTCCTATGGGTGATCTGTTCACCGCACCTCCTGAAATTCGCAGTCGTTCACCATAGCGAAGGAAATTCAGAGGCAGGCCTCAGGCGTGCAGTGGTCGCAGAGGTATGCGACACAAACATTCCCGGAGCCGTTCTCCATGCACGGGGCGGTCGGGTGGCCGGAGCAGAAGAGGCAGCTACACAAGGAAAGAGCGACAGCCGGCTTTGAAAGAAAGGTTACGCCGAGCACGAACAACAAGGCGCCTATCGAGACGAGCTTTCGCATAGCCGATTCTCCTCGTAGATTGCCGCGGTTGCAGCAAGTTGTACATAGGTATCGTGCCATAAATGACTTTCAGATTCAAGCCCGCGATGCCGGTTGGCAGGGACACGACGGTCTTGGGGCCGCCGGCAGGTGGAGGGAGCGGAGCTCAGGGCGGGGTTTGAGGCCAGCTACTGACGAGACATCTCTTTCTCAGTGATCCTCATCAGGAAGCGAAGAGCCTCGTTCACCGAGTTGGAGTCAGGGAAGGCCTGGGCGACATCGGGTGCCAGGGACACGGTGATCTCGGTAGGTCTCTTGCGGCCCGGACCACGCGCGACCACGCGAAGGGAGTGAAAGTCGTCCATCACCGACACCAGTGCAGGCCGAGCCGCCACACTCCGCCCAGTCGGTGCTTGAGGCGCAGGAACGGACGCGCTTCCTCGATCTGGCAGACCGCCTCGCGCGTGCCAGCGATCCGGAGGAGCAGGGCCAACTGCAGGAAGAGTTGGCCCGCATGACCTTCGGGGAGTGATCACTTCCCCGCTGTCACGATCCACCCCGTCTGCAGCGGCCGGCCTTCGAAGCCATCCCCTTCCACGGAGGTGTTCTTGAAGACGATGGGAAGGCCCCGCGAGTACATGGGATCCTGCCCGTCGGTGAGCTGGAAGTGGAGGTGGGGCTCGGTGGTGTTGCCGGTGTGGCCGAGTTGGGCGATCACCTGGCCGCGGGTCACGGTGTCGCCCACCTTCACCCGCACGCTTCCCTGCTTGAGATGGGCGTACTGGGAAAACTCGCCGCCAGCGTGACGGATCACCACATAATTGCCGATCACCAGCTTGGGGTTCTTCATCAGCAATTCGTTCTGGGCCTGGACGGTGCGCTTCTCGAAGTCCTCGGAGCTCTCGCCGGGACGGCGCAGGCGGTCGTTGGCTTCGGCACCGTCCGTCGCCACCTCCACGACGGTGCCATCGGCTACGGCGAGGACGTCCCGGCCATAGGCGTAGTAATCGTCGAGACGGCTGCCGTCCCCCTTATGGGTGTGACCGTCCAGGCCGAGGGCGACGAGGTCGAGAGCGAACTCCTCGTTGGCCGCCCAGCGGTGATGGCTGTGGAGGCTGGGCGCAGCGCCCACGTACCAGGTGCCGGCGAGCGGGAAGGCGTACTCGTTGGGCGAGCGGTGATCCTCCACCTTGAGCGTGGTCCGCGCCTCCACGGGTTTGCCTGCCGCATCCTTCCCATGAGCGATGAGGGCGAGGCCGTCTTTAGGGAGACCGAGGAGCAGCATCGGCTTGCCGAAGACGACGACGGCCGTGCCCGGTCCGAGCGTGCGATTGGCGGCAAGGTGGAGGCCTGCGAGATAGCGGCTGGTCTGGAAGTGAAAGTCATAGAGCTTGAGGATGCCCGCGGCCTCCATGGCCGCCAGACGCTGGGCTCCCTTATCGATGTCCGTGCCCGGGATCACCAGGGTCTGTGCGACCTGGCCGCCGTTGACGGCCTGGATCTCCAGGGACTCGACGGTGACGGATCCACCCTCCTTCTGGGCCGCCTGGACGACGGCCACGTTCTGAAGCACGACGGTGTAGAGCCCGCGCGCTGGATCGACCTCATAGGCATAGACCACGTCCGCGGGATGGGTGCGGACCTCGAGGGCCGCGGCAGCCGCGGCGGTAAAAGGCAGCAAAACGAGCAACAGGGCGAAGATGCGCCGCATGGTAGTTTCTCTCCTCAGCCCGGCAGGATAGAAACGACGGCCGGGCTCGTCGGTCTCCACTACGAGGCGGAGGGGGACAGGGTTGCTACAATCCCCCTCATGAACCCTCATCCCTCAACTCCCCTCACCCCTCTTCGCGTCCTTGCTGTCCTTGCCGTCCTTGCTGTCCCTTTGGTCCTTTCTCCCACCCTCCTCGCCCAGACCGATCCCATCGCGGCGGGCGATGCCGCCTATGAGCGGCGGGCTGAGGGTCACCAGGGAGCACGGGCTCAGCCGGGGCCCATCAACGAGGCGATCGCAAGCTTCGAGCGGGCGGTCAAGGAGCAGCCGGACCGGCTGGAGGGATCGTGGAAGCTGCTGCGGGCCCTCCACTTCAAAGGCCAGTTCGTGGCCCAGAGCAACGACGAGAAGCAGAAGATCTTTGCCCGCGGCAAGGAGGTCGCCGAGGCCGCCATCGACCGTCTGGCCAAGCGGGTGGGTGGCCGGGACAAGCTCGACGCCATGAAGCCCGCCCAAGCGGCCAAAGCCCTCGCGGGGATTCCGGAAGCGCCTCCCCTCTATCTCTGGTCGGCCGTCCACTGGGGGCTCTGGGGTGACGTCTTCGGCCGCCTCGCCGCAGCGCGCCAGGGTGTGGGCGACAAGGTCCGCAACTACTCTGAGACCCTCAACGCCCTCGACGAGCGCTATGAGGACGCCGCCGGCCACCGCATCCTGGGCCGTCTCCACACTCTTGCGCCCAGGGTCCCCTTCTTCACCGGCTGGGTGGACCGCGACAAGGCCGTCTCCGAGCTGCGCAAAGCCGTGGCCCTGGGGCCGGACAACCTGGACAATCACCGTTTCCTCGCCGAGGCCCTTTTCGAGCACTTCCCGGAGAAGTCCGCCGAAGCCCGGGACATCCTCAAGCAACTCCTCACCCGCCAGCCCGTGCCCGCGCTCGTGGTGGAGCAGGAGTCGACGCTGGAGAAGGCGAAGGCGCTGCTCGCCAAGCACGCCGGTTAGAGGCAAGCCCCGGCATTGAAGAAGCCTCGGACTGGTGTAGCATTTCCTCCATGTCCTCGAGACTTTTTGCTGTTCCTTTGGAGCCTTCGGCTCCGGAAGAGCCCAGAGAGGAGAGCCGCGTCGCCCCCCAATGGGGACTGGCCAAGCGGATCCTCTTCCGCTTCGTCTTCGCCTATTTCCTGCTCTATCTCCTGCCGTTCCCACTCGACTTCATCCCCGGCCTCGAGATCGTCAACCAGAAGTACCAGGACCTCTGGAATGCCCTGGTGCCGTGGGTGGCGGGGCACGTGTTCCACGTCGGCATTCCCGTGCAGCCGAACGGCAGCGGTGATACGACCTACAACTACGTGCAGGTTTTCTGCTATGCAGTCCTCGCCGCGGCCGCGACGCTGGTGTGGACGCTCCTGGACCGGAAACGTACGAATTACGTGCGGCTTCGCGAGTGGTTCCGGATCTACTGCCGCTTTGCGCTCGCCTCGGTGATGCTCGGCTACGGCATGGCCAAGGTATTCAAGGGCCAGTTCCCGGATCCATCCCTCGACCGCCTGCTACAGCCCTACGGCAACAGCTCGCCCATGGGGATCCTGTGGACGTTCATGGGCGCCTCGACGGCCTACACCGTATTCAGCGGCCTCTGCGAGGTCGTGGGCGGCCTGCTGCTCACCGCCCGCCGGACCGCGTTGTTGGGAGCGCTCGTGAGCATGGGCGTGTTCGCCAACATCGTGATGCTCAACTTCTGCTACGACGTGCCCGTGAAGCTGTACTCATCGCACCTCTTCCTCCTGGGCCTCGTGATCGCCGCTCCAGGCCTGGGGCGTCTGGCCAACCTTCTGGTCCTCAACCGCCGGGTGGAGCCCGTCGAGCCCTACCGGCTGTTCGCCAAGCCATGGCTCCACCGCACCGCGCTGGTCCTGCGGACGCTGTTGATCACCAGCCTGGCGGGCTATCTGCTCTATGGGGCCTACCAGGCCCGCAAGGAATATGGGGATCTCGCGCCGCGGTCGCCGCTGTATGGCGTCTGGAACGTGGATGAGTTCGAGGTCGACGGGGTGGCCCGGCCGCCCCTCCTTTCGGACGCGGTGCGGTGGCGCCGGGTGGTCTTCGAGTTTCCCGGCTTCGTCGCCGTCCAGCCCATGAGCGAATCCCGGGGCACCTTCTACACCCTCAAAATGAGCAAGAAGGCCATGACCCTGACCAAGCGGGGTGATACGAAATGGCAGGCCGCGTTCTCCTATCAACAGCCTCAACCGAGTCTCTTGACGATGGAAGGGACGCTGGACGGCCAGAAGATCCGCGCCCGGCTCAGCCGGCAGGACACCACGTTCCTGCTCGTCAACCGGGGCTTCCACTGGGTGACTGAGCGGCCGTTCAACCGATAGGAAAGGACATAAGGGACATAAAGGGACCTGAAGGACAGCAGGGACAGGAAACCTCTGTCCCTGGAGTCCTTGAAGTCCTTGCAGTCCTTGTTGTCCTTTGTGTCCTTGCTCTTCTCCTCACCCCACCCGCTCCAGCCTTCTCAGGGCGATCCAGCCGAAGAGCACCGTCACGCCAACAAGCACGGCCACGTGGGTCAGGGTCTCGCCCCGGAAAGGGGCTCCTACGGCGGCGTAGGCGAGCTGGTTCAGGTGATAGGCGGGCCAGAGGGGTGCCATGGCTTGCAGGCCTTTGGGCAGCGGATAGAACAAACCTGAGAGATGCAACATCGGCAGGTAGACGAGGTTCACGAGCGCCGGCGAGCTCCGCTCCGAGGCCCAGGTTCCGATCAGCAATCCCAGGGCGCAGAACGGCATCGATCCCAGGATGTCGACCGCCGCGACTTTCACGATCTGTCCCGCGGTCAGCGTCAGGTGGCCGAGCGCGAGACCGGCTGAGATCAGGGTCGCCAGGATGATGGTGGCGAACAGCATCGCCATGAGCATCTTGGCGAGGACGTAGGCTGCCATGGGCAGGGGCAGCGCGCGCTTGAGCCGGAGGAGACCCTGCTCGCGCTCGGTCGCCACGATGACGCCGAAGCCGAACATGCCCGGTCCAATGATGCCGAAGGAGGCGAAGCCCGTGAATAGAAACCTTGCCACAGCCGGATCTTTCTGGGCGGCGCTGCCGGCGATGAGCACGGCGAACAGCAGATAGAGGAGGATCGGCATGCCGAGGAACGGGATGGCGAAGCCCGGCGCGCGAAGCATGCGCACGGACTCATACCGGGCTTCGGCGAGATAGGCGCGCAGCCGCCGGCCGGTCGGGAGATCGGAGCTCCGGACGCGCTCGGCGCCGAGCTCCAGGGCAGTCGAAGTCGTAATGTTGTTCATGACGCATTCTCCTGAGTCAGCTCAGCGAAGGCTTCGGCAAGACCGGCACGGCGGACTTCCAGCCGTTTCAAATTCGGATCCGCGGCGAGCAGCCGCTGCACCACGGTTTCGGCTTCACGGGTGATGACGTGCAGGCCGTGCTGATCACGGCTCACCTCTTCCACGCCGGGCCAGGTCCGGATCTCCTCGACTGTCAGCGTCGTGAGGCAGGTGATCTCCTGACGAGACACGAGAGCACGCACCTCGCTCACACTGCCGGATGCGATCTGGCGGCCTTTGCCGAGGACGACCACCCGATCGGCCAGGGCCTCGGCCTCTTCCAGGTAGTGGGTGGTGAGGACGATGGAAGCTCCCTGGTCCACGAGCTCGCGCATCGTCTCCCACAAGAGCTCCCGCGCCTGCGGATCGAGGCCCACCGTGGGCTCGTCGAGGAACAGGAGCTGCGGACGGCCGACGACCGCCAGGGCGAGCTGCAACTGGCGCTTCTGCCCGCCCGAGAGCTTGCGGTAGGGACGCCGGGCCAGCGCCGTGATGCGGGTCTTCTCCAGCACGGTATCGACGTCCATCGGCGCCGGGTAATAACTGGCCACGAGGTCGATCTGCTCATGGACGCGGAGCTCCGGCGCCAGCGAAGCCTCCTGCAACATCACACCAACCCGTCGCCGGGCCGCCAGGTCTTTCGGCGGCTGGCCGAAGAGGCGGGCCGTTCCCGCGTCCGGCTGTTGCAGCCCCAGGAGTAGCGAGATCGCAGTCGTCTTGCCCGCGCCGTTCGGTCCGAGGACAGCCAACAGCTCCCGGTGCCCCACCTCCAGGTCGAGCCCGTCCAGTGCGACGGTTTTTCCATATCGTTTGTGCACGCCCGACAGCTCTGCCAAGCATGGATCGTTCATAACGTTCTCCTTCCGGAATCCAGCATGCCGCAGGCGCGGCTCCCGCCGGAAGGGAAATTTGACGAACGGGCCTTATGGGTTGACGAACGGGCCGGCCGGGCTCAGAACGGGTTGTTCGCGAGCGTCTTCAGCTTCTCGTGATAGGAGCGGCCGGAGCGCACGCGGACGTCGTGCGGCAGGGTGATCACGTATTCGCCGTGCGCGGCCGGCTCGAGCTCTTGAATGCGCCCGACGTTGACGATGAGCG
This sequence comes from Thermoanaerobaculaceae bacterium, assembly GCA_963712665.1. GTDB lineage: Bacteria > Acidobacteriota > Thermoanaerobaculia > Multivoradales > UBA5704 > DATARR01. The sequence goes on from CAVQIV010000009.1 coordinate 338,678, forward strand.
AGCGGTGGACGCGCAGGAAAGTCTCGGGATCGAGGGACTTCTCCAGCGTGTTCATCGCCACGAGGACCAGGTGGGACGCGCGGCCGACGTGCAGCTTGACGTAGTTCTCCGCGGCCTCGATCCAGTCCACGTCATCGATGTCCACGAAAGTGGTCTTACCTGCCGTGCGCACCGCCAGCCGCCGGATGGAGCGGTTCGGTGCGGCCATGGTTTCGAGGAGGGAGAGGATCTGCCGGCTCGCGTCCTCCGCGGGCTGCGCCTGAAGGCGGGACTTGGCCCGGGCGAGTGCCTGAGAGAAACGCTCCCGGGTCACGGGCTTGAGCAGATAGTCGATGGCGTTGACCTCGAACGCCTGAATCGCGTACTTGTCGTGCGCCGTGACGAAGACCACCGCGGGCATACGTTCGGCACCGACTTCCCGGACTACCGCGAAGCCGTCCATCTCTGGCATCTGCACGTCCAGGAAGACCAAGTCCGGCCGCATCCGGCGCAGGGCGGCCACGGCTTCGCGGCCGTCCTTCGCCTCGTGGATCACCGCCACGTCCGGTCCTCGGCGACCAGCATGCGGAGGCCTTCACGGGCCAGCGGCTCGTCGTCAACGATCAATAGCGTCAAGGGCATGGACTTCCATCACCTCCGTGGTGGTCGTCGCAGTCGTCCCGAGCTCGACGCGATAGGGCAGGACCAGGGTGGCCACGGCTCCGCCCCCTTCGCCGTTCTCGACGGTCAGTGTCGCCGCGTCGCCGTAGAGCTGTTGCAGGCGCGCCCGCGTGTTCATCAATCCGATGCCTCGTGATTCACCGCCGCCGATACCGCCGGGTGGCAAGCCGGGGCCGTCGTCCCGCACCTGAATCTCCAGATTTCCATTCACCTTGGCGGCGTCGATCCGGATCTTCCCCGCCGCCGAGCGTCGCCCGATCCCATGGCGCACGGCGTTCTCCACGATCGGTTGCAACCCCAGGTGAGGGACCGCGGCGTCGAGCGTCTCCGGCTGCGTGGAGATCTCGACGCGCAACCGGTCCTGAAAACGGACCTGCTCGATGGCGAGATAGAGCTCCAGAGATTCGAGCTCGCGCCGCAGCGGCACCTCCTGGGCCTCCACGTCGTCCAGGACGCTGCGCAGGAGATCGCTCAAGCGGGCGAGCATCTCCTCGGCCTGCCGGCCCTTCTCCTGGCGCACCAGCACCATGATGGCGTTGAGAGTATTGAACAGGAAGTGCGGCTGGAGCTGTCCTTTGAGCGCGCTCAACTGCGCCTGTACGAGTCGGGTCTTGAGCTCGGAAGCCTGAAGCTCCAACTGAAGCGCCCGCCGCCTGCGTTCCTGATACTGTTGGTAGTAGCGGAACGTGGCCTGAATGCCCAGTACGAGCCAGTAGGAAACGATGTTGGGGTGAAAGCCGAGAAGCAACAGGATGGTGAGGGTGGCGGAGAAATTCTTCATGAACGCGGGAAAGAGCCCCAGCCGCGGCAGGATGGCGCTCTCCAGCACGAGATGCACGATCGAGAAGATCACGCTGAACGTCAGATGCAGCAACGTCCGCCGCAGCCACTTCCGCCGTTCGATCGGAAACCGGCGGCCGAGCCAGAGGATGACGGGCGTGAAGGCGGCGCAGAGATAGACCCCCACGAGCCAGGACACCACGAACTGCCACCAGGGAGTCGGGTCACCCGTGATGAGCCTCCGCGTCAGGTCCTGCGTGGAGAAGAAAAGTCCGAACGCCGTCCAGGCCAGGAAGACTCCGGCGATGGACTGCAGTCTGCGGCGGCGGTCTGCCATACCCAGGAGGATAGCTTACCCTGGGGGTTTGGTGCTACAATCTGGACAGTCTGGACAGGAGGTGTCCAATGCCACGGGTATGGCAGATCCAGGAAGCCAAGAACAAGCTCAGCGAAGTGGTAGACGAGGCGATCCAGCAGGGGCCTCAAGTCATTTCCCGGCGAGGTGCCGAGGTCGCGGTCGTCCTCTCCTATGAAGAGTACCTGACTCTGAAGAAGAGCCGGACCAACCTTGCGCAGTTCTTTCTGGAGTCGCCGCTGCGGGGCTCGGACCTCGACCTGACGAGAGATCGTCGTCCAGCCGGCCGCGACATTTCCCTATGAGCTACCTGCTCGACACCTGCGTCATCTCGGAATTCACTGCCCGGCAGCCTGCCGAAAAAGTGGTGAGCTGGCTCGTCGGGCTGGATCCTGATTCAGTCTTCCTCAGCGTCATCACACTCGGCGAGATCCAGAAGGGAATTGACAAGCTCCCAGCTTCCAAGCGGAAGGAATCGTTGCAGTCGTGGCTCAAGGATGACCTCCTGGTACGATTTCACGATTGCCTGCTGCCTTTACAGACCGGAGAAATGCTGACCTGGGGCACCCTGGTGAGCAGATTGGAGACTAGAGGGAGACCCATGCCCCTGATCGACTCTCTGATCGCCGCCACAGCTTTGCATCACGATCTCGTGGTTGTGACACGTGATGAAGAAGACTTCGCGTCCTCGGGCGTTAGGCTCCTGAATCCCTGGAAGTAACTGAATCCTTTGGCGTCTTCCATGAAGGTGTTCCTCTCTTCCACCGCGCAGGACCTGGTCGCCTACCGCCAGGTGGCTGATGACACGATCCTGCGTCTCCCGTCTCGGGAAGGGCCCTATAGAAGGTCCTTCACTCGAGGCCCCATCGTATTTTGGTTTTGCAGATGGGTTGCCGCGTGATGGCTCCAGCCGAAAGAGGGGAGGAACGCCGGTTTAAAGTTAACAAATTGGCCCGAAGTCGCGGAAGAAAGGCCGTACTTGCAATGACTCCGTTGCAGTCGTTGTTGCCCCAGTCGGCCAGAGTTGTGCCCATGAGAAGGGTTGGCGTGCTATAAGCAGGAGCAGACTTAAGGAGAAAATATGCCCTACGATCAATGGTTACCCAAATGTCATGAACTGAACGATCGGATCGTATCTGCATTCAAGAGAAGAAGTGAACAACTTGAGGGTTCACTCGGCAGCGCTCGAAGCCAAGCGTTGCAGCATCGGTATCAAGAGGCTTTGATTTATACCATTGCTGCCGCGAACATCAGTTCGTGTTACCTATCTGCCGTGATCCAACAACTCGACGTGATGATGGAAAAGGAAAGGGTATCCGGGCCCCAGGATACCCAGGGTCAGAAGATTGATGACTTGGGAGCAGGCCTAGCGTTGGCCAGCATTGAAAATCTGGTGACTGTGGTCGAAATTTCGAATTTCGACAGGATCGTAAGTGTCCTAAAAACTTTAGTTCAACTAGTCAGTAGTGCAGCGATCCCCCCGCTTGAGTGGGTCTATGCGGCCCAAAAGATTATCGACGCACTCGCTGCCCCTCTCTCAGAGACCGACAGAAGACTTTTGGAACTTGAGGCATACGAGTTTGCGGCGCTACACGCCGCGACCTGGGCCGTCGGCCAAGCGGTTGCATTCGTAGGCCCACCTGATGGGAGACTTGATAAACCTTTGGACGAAGCCGTCAAGGAAGCCGCAGCCGCGGCTCGAAAGATCGTTGATGCTGAAGTCCTCAAGGTACGCACGAATTTCTCGGAGGAGATCAATAAGGTCGCAGAAACGCCCTCTTGACGGCAGAGGAGAGGGGAGGCCCTCGCTCGAAGCCAACGGCGATTCGCTGGTCGAGAAGCCCGGGCCCAGTCCAGCAAATCCGAGAGTGCGGAAACGGAGAGGTGGCTGGAGAGTAGACGACCCGCCGTCCCCTTGGTGACCGAGAGGGTATCGTGGACGGGCTGTGTCGTCTCTACGGGATCGTACGGGACCCATGGCGACCTATCCGTCCGATCCGTCCAATTTCCCCTCCCCTTGACACCACCCCCGCCCCGGGCCTACTGTTCATATATGAATTGACCCGCTCTCCCGATGAGGAGGGCGGCGTTTTTTTGTTCATGGGGAGTCGCAGATGACGCGTGCACTGGTTCTGGGAGCGGCCGTCCTGGCCGTTCTCGGCTGTGGCAAGAAGGACGCCCCCCCGCCGCCTCCACCTCCGGCGGTGGTGGTCGTCGCTCCTGTCGTCCAGCGGGACGTGCCGGTCTATAGGGAGTGGATCGGCACCACGGACGGCAACGTCAACGCCGAGATCCGACCCAAGATCGATGGGTATCTGCTGCGGCGGGACTATACGGAGGGGAGCTTCGTCCGCCAGGGTCAGCTCCTGTTCGAGATCGATCCCCGCCAGGCCCAGGCCGGGCTCGAGCAGGCGCAGGCGGATCTGGAGCAGGCCAAGACGGAGCTGGCCAAGGCCCAGCGGGACGTGGCCCGCTTTCAGCCCCTGGTGGCCGATAAGGCCATCAGCCAGCAGGAGCTCGACAATGCCTTGTCCGCCGAGCAGGCGGCCCGGGCGACCGTGGCCGCGCGTCAGGCTGCCGTGCATCAGGCCGGGCTCACCAGAGGCTGGTCGCGGGTCACCTCGCCCATCAGCGGCGTCGCCGGCATCGCCCAGCAGCAGGTGGGCAATCTCGTGAGCCCCACCACGGTGCTCGCCACGGTCTCGCAGTGCGATCCCATCCGTGTGATCTATCCGCTGAGCGAGCAGGAGTACCTGAATTATCAGGAGAAGCTCCAGCAGAACCCGTCGGTGGCCCAGAGCGACATCCTGGAGCTGGTGCTCGCGAACGGCACCGTCTTCCCCCACAAGGGGCGCGTGCTCCTCGCCGGCCGGCAGGTGGACGTGAAGACGGGCACCATCATCACCATCGGCCTCTTCCCCAATCCCGGGAACCTCCTGCGCCCCGGCCAGTACGCCAAAGTCCGGGCGATGACGCAGCTCAAGAAGGGAGCCATCCTAGTGCCGCAGCGCGCGGTCAACGAGCTTCAGGGATCTTTCCAGGTGGCGGTCGTGGGGAGCGACGACACGGCCGAGATCCGCACCGTGCAGGCGGGCGAGCGGGTGGGCAGCCTGTGGGTCATCGACTCCGGGCTCCAGCCGGGCGACCGTGTGGTGGTCGAGGGCTTCTCGCGCGTCAAGTCGGGTGCCAAGGTGAAGCCGGAAGAGGCGCCGCCCGAGGCGATGGCCGAAACCACGCCCGCGCCCGCGACGACGACTCCCGCGGCTTCGACGCCAGGAGGAAAATAGATCATGGCGCGTTTTTTCATCGACCGGCCCATCGTCGCCATCGTCATCGCGATCCTCACCGTGCTCCTCGGCCTGGTGGCCATGGCCGGGCTGCCGGTCGCGCAGTATCCGGACATCGTGCCGCCGGTCATCCAGATTCAGAGCACCTACCCGGGCGCCGACGCCCTGACCATCGAGCAGTCGGTGGCCACGCCGCTCGAGCAGCAGATGAACGGCGTCGACAACATGCTCTACATGCAGTCCACCAACGCCAACGACGGCACGATGACCCTGCGCGTGACCTTCGACGTCGGGACCGATCGCAACATCGATCAGGTGAACGCCCAGAACCGCGTCTCGCAGGCGCAGCCCAACCTGCCGCCGGAGGTGAACACAGTTCGGCCTCACCTATCGCAAGACCCAGGGCCCGCCCCTGATGCTCATCTCGCTCTACTCGCCGAAGGGGACCTATCCCGGTCTGTTCCTCGGCAACTACGCGCTCATCAACGTCAACGACGCGCTCTACCGCGTGCCCGGGCGTGGGCCAGGTGATCAACTTCGGCGCCTCGCGAATACGCGATGCGGATCTGGGTCAAGCCCGATCAGCTCGCCAAGCTGGGCCTGACGGTCGCGCGACCTGGTGCGCGCGGTGCAGCAGCAGAGCACGGTGAACCCCTCGGGGCAGGTGGGCGCCGAGCCGGCGCCGCCCGGGCAGGAGTTCACCTACACCGTGCGCGCGCAAGGGCGGCTCGCCACGCCCGAGGAGTTCGGCGACGTCGTGGTGCGCCTCAATCCCGACGGCTCGGCGGTGCGCCTCAGGGACGTGGCCCGCATCGAGCTGGGCGCCCTGACCTACAACCAGATCGGCCGCTTCAACGGCCGGCCGTCGCGCATCATCGGCGTCTTCCAGGCCCCGGGCTCGAACGCCCTGGCGGTGGCCGAGGGGGTGAAGAAGACGATGGCGGAGCTCAAGACGCGCTTCCCCGAGGACCTCGACTACGCCATCTCGGTCGACACCACGCGGCCGGTGACCGAGGGCATCCACGAGATCGTGACCACGCTGGTCGAGGCCATGCTCCTGGTCATCCTCGTCGTCTTCCTGTTCCTGCAGAACTGGCGGGCGACGCTGATCCCGCTGATCGCGGTGCCGGTGTCGCTCATCGGCACCTTCGCGTTCTTTCCCGTTCCTCGGCTTCTCGATCAACACGCTGTCGCTCTTCGGGCTGGTGCTGGCCATCGGCCTGGTGGTGGACGACGCCATCGTGGTCGTGGAGGCGGTCGAGCATCACATCGAAGAGGGGATGACGCCGCGCGACGGCCACGCTCCAGGCGATGGAGGAGGTCTCCGGGCCGGTGGTCGGCATCGCGCTCATCCTCTCGTCGGTGTTCATCCCGGTCGCCTTCATGGGCGGGATCCAGGGCCGCCTGAACAAGCAGTTCGCGATCACCATCGCCATCTCGGTGCTGATCTCGGCCTTCAACGCGCTGACGCTTTCGCCCGCGCTCTCGGCGCTGCTGCTGCGCCCCCGCCGGGCGTCGCGGGGGCTCCTGGCGCGCTTCTTCGGCGCCTTCAACCGCGGCTTCGACAAGGCGCGCAGCGGCTACGTCAGGACCTCCGGCTACCTCGTCCGCAAGGCGGTGATCGCCGTGCTGATCCTGGTCGGCTTCGCCGTCCTCGCCGGGGGGCTCGGCAAGCTGCTCCCCGGCAGCTTCCTGCCGGAGGAGGACCAGGGCTACTTCCTCCTCAACGTGCAGCTCCCCGACGCCGCGTCGCTGCAGCGGACGGACGCGGTCTGCCGCAAGGTCGAGAACGTCCTGGGTCAGACCCAGGGCGTGCGCTACTACAACACCATCGCCGGCTTCAGCCTGCTCACCTGCGTCTCGGCGTCGTACAACGCCTTCTACTTCGTTTCGCTCGAGCCGTGGGACGAGCGTGAGGGCAATGGGCGTTCGGCGAAGGAGCTCATCGACAAACTCAACGGTACGCTTCCGCGCCCAGATCCCGGAGGCGAACGTCTTCGCCTTCCTGCCGCCCGCCATCCCCGGGCTCGGCACCTCGGGCGGGTTTTCGCTCTGGCTGCAGGATCGGAGCGGCGGCTCGGTCGAGTTCCTGAACCAGAACCTGCAGCGTTCCTCGAAGCGGCACGCAAGCGGCCCGAGCTGCCGAACGTCAACAGCTCCGTTCCGCGCCGCGGTGCCGCAGGTCTTCGTCGACGTCGATCGCGACAAGGTGCTGAAGCAGGGGGTCGCCATCGCCGACGTCTACCAGACGCTGCAGGCGTTTCTCGGCGGCATCTTCGTCAACCAGTTCAACCGCTTCGGCCGGCAGTGGCGCGTCTATCTGCAGTCGGAGCCGGAGCAGCGGGTGGGGCCCGAAAACATCAGCGAATTCTACGTGCGCAACAACGACGGCGACATGGTGCCGCTCTCCGCGCTCGTCACGGTGCGGCGCACCGTCGGGCCCGGAATACACACAGCGCTTCAACCTGTTCCGCGCCGCGCAGGTCACGGGCGCCGCGGCTCCCGGCTACAGCTCGGGCCAGGCCCTGACCGCGCTCGAGGAGGTCGCGGCGCAGACGCTGCCCCGCGAAATCGGCTACGACTGGGCCGACCTTTCCTATCAGGAGAAACGGGCGGCAGGCACCACGGGGCGGGTCTTTGCGCTTTCGCTCGTCTTCGTGTTCCTGATCCTGGCGGCGCTCTACGAAAGCTGGTCGCTGCCGTTCAGCGTGCTGCTCTCCGTGCCGGTCGCCGTGTGCGGGGCTTTCCTGGGACTGCTGCTGCGGAAGTTCGATTTCGACGTCTACGGGCAGATCGGGCTCGTCATGCTGATCGGTCTGGCGGCGAAGAACGCGATCCTGATCGTGGAGTTCGCCAAGGCCGAATTCGAGAAGGGCCGCCGCCTGTCGGAGGCCGCGCTCGAAGGGGCGAAGCTGCGCCTGCGGCCCATCCTCATGACGTCCTTCGCCTTCATCCTGGGCTGCGTGCCGCTGTGGATCGCCCACGGTGCCGGCGCCGCTTCGCGCCGGATCCTGGGCACCGTGGTGGTGGCGGGCATGCTGGCCGCCACCTGCCTCGCCGTCTTCCTCATCCCCGTGCTCTTCGTGCTCGTCGAGCGGCTCGGCGGAGCGGAGCGGAAGCGCGCCGCCAAGAACGCGGCCCTGGTGCCCGTGGCCGAGGAGAGCAACTCATGAGGCGGTCGCTCTTCTCATCTTTTTCCGTCCTTTCTGTCCTTGGTGTCCTTTTCGTCCTTTCCGGCTGCGCCACCGGCCAGCCCTACCAGAGGCCGGCCCTCACCATCCCGGAGCAGACCCGGGGTCAGGCCGGCCCGGCCGAAGCTGCCTCGCTCGCGGATCAGCCCTGGTGGGAGGTCTTCCGCGACGACGCCCTCAAGGGATTGATCGCGGAGGCGCTCCGCAACGGCTATGACGTGCGGCTCGCGGCCTTGCGCGTCGAAGAGGCGCGGGCCAACGCCGGGATCGTCCGTTCCCAGAAATTTCCCGCGATCCAGGGGCAGGTGCAGGCGGGGTACGGCCGGCTGTCGGGCGAGACGGGGGCCCTGGTGGACGTCAACCTCGGCCTTGCCTGGGAGCTCGACCTCTGGGGTCGTATCCGGCATTCCAATGAAGCGGCTATGGCCCAGGTGCTGGCTTCGGAGGAAGCGCGGCGCGGCGTCTGGCTCTCGCTTGCCTCCGAGGTGGCCACCGCCTACTTCCAACTCCGCGAGCTCGACCTCCAACTCGAGATCGCGAAGCGGTCATCCGAAGACTTCCAGGCGACCTTCGATCTGTTCAGCCGCCGCCTCCAGGGGGGAGCCGCCTCGGCCCTGGAGACCTCCAGCGCCGAGGCCTCGCTCGCCTTTACCACGGCGAATATCCCGGACCTCGAGCGGCAGATCACGGCGCAGGAGAACCTGCTCTCTTTCCTCCTCGGCCGCAACCCGGGGCCCATTGCGCGCGGCGCGGTGCTCAACGATCAGTTCCTGCCGCCGGAGATTCCGCCGGGGCTCCCGTCGGACCTCCTGCAACGGCGGCCCGACCTCAAGGAGGCCGAGGAGAGTCTCATCGCGGCCAACGCGGAGGTGGGCATCGCCCACGCCGATTTCTTCCCCCGCATCAGCCTCACCAGTGCCGTGGGCGGCGTGTCGGCCAATCTCTTGGACCTCGTGGGCAGCGGTAGCACCTGGTCGATCGGCGGCGGGCTGCTGACCCCCGTGTTCCAGGGGCGTTTGCTCCAGAACCGCTACCGCGCGTCCGTGGCCCGCTGGGAGCAGGCCCGGGTGGCCTACGAGCAGAGCGTGACGAACGCCTTCAGCGAGGTCTCGACCGCTCTCGTGGCCTATCAGAAGCTCGCCGAGGTGGAGACGCAACGGGCACGGGCCGTGGCCGCGGACCGGCGGGCGGCGAAGATTTCGAACACGCGCTATGCGGCGGGCCTCTCGTCGTATCTCGAGGTTCTGCAGGCGCAACAGCAGCTCTATCCCGCGGAGAACCTGCTGGCCCTGGCCCGCTTCAATCGTCTGGCCACTCTCGTCCAGCTCTATCGCGCCCTGGGCGGCGGCTGGAAGCTGGGAGACGAGGCGTGGCCCTCTGGAGGGATGAAGCCATGACCCCTCAGGATGCCTTGCAGGCCGCGCTCTACCCGTCCGAGACCAGCCGGGTGATGGCCGTGCTGCTCCAGATCGCGAGGATCATCGAGCGGCGTCTCGAAGAGGGGTTGGAAGAAGTGGATCTCTCAGTGCCCAAATACAGTGCCATCAAGCATCTCGCCCTGGCCGGCGCGCCCCTGACCTTCAGCGATCTGGCATCGCGGATGGTTTGCGTCCGCTCCAACATCACCCAGCTCATGGGCCGCCTGGAAGCGGACGGGCTCGTCTACCGCGTCGAAGATCCCAAAGACCGCCGCAGCGTGCGCGCGGCTCTCACGCCGCTCGGCAGGGAGCGCCAGGCCGCAGGTGCCGAAAAAGTGCGGCAGGTGCAGGCCGAAATGGCAGAGACGCTCTGTGGATTGGATCGCGAAGCGATGGAGCGGGCGCTGGCGGCGCTCCTGAGAGGGTGATCTCGAAAGGGAGATGCCCCGGTGTCCCAGGGGCCTGACGCCATCGTTTATCCACCAGAGAGAGACGCCCCGACGTCCCCGAGGCCTGCGGAGGATGTCGTATCGGGTCTGGGTCGTCTCTACGGAACGTTGCCGCACGACCGTAGACCGTCGATTCCTGGGACGCCCCCGTAATCGAAATCCAACGCCAACGCGAAACCGACCCGTAGAGACGACCCAGACCCGATACGACATCGGTTCGGACATCACGGGGACGGCGGGTCGTCTCTCTTCAGATTGAAGAGTGAGAGAAATTTTATTCACCGCGCACGTTTCCCCCATTCTTTACAAATTCTTAACCCCTTTGCCCGGTTCTTGCATCTAGACTTGGGATCTGGCGGCCCTTGCTGCCACGCGTAGGGAGAGGTCCAGCCAATGATCATTTCCGAACCCCCTGTCCAAGAAGAGCGCGCAGCCCCGGCGACCGCGCGTGAGACTCCGAAACCCGAAGCCCCGCCGGAGACGATCGCTCCGGAGGAGCCGCCCGCTCCGCCCCGGCGCCACTGGCTGCGCTGGCTGCTGATCCTCGCCTTCGTCGTCCTCGCCGTCTACCTGGTCATGCACCGTCCAGGAAAGGCGGGAGGGGAGCCGGACCAGCAGGGACAGACTCAGGGCAAGGGGGGCAAGGCCGAGGCCGGCAAGGGGCCGGAGCGCCCGGTCCCTGTGCTGGCGGCGGCGGCGCACACCAAGGACGTGGGGGTCTATCTCACGGGCCTCGGCACCGTGTCTCCCTTGAACACCGTCACGGTCAAGAGCCGCGTGGACGGCCAACTTCTGCGCATCGCCTTCCAGGAGGGGCAGGTCGTGCGCGCGGGCGAGCTGCTGGCCGAGATCGATCCGCGGCCGTTCCAGGTGCAGCTCGCGCAGGCCGAGGGGCAGACGGCCAAGGACGAGGCCGCGCTCAAGAACGCCCGGGTCGATCTCCAGCGCTATCAGGCCCTGATCGCGCAGGACGCCATCCCGCAGCAGCAGCTCGACACGCAGGTCGCGACGGTCGACCAGCTCGAGGCGGCGCTGAAGAGCGATCAGGCGCAGATCGACGGCGCGCAAGCTCAATCTCACCTACGCCGCATCACGGCGCCGATCAGCGGCCGCGTGGGCCTGCGGCTGGTCGACCCGGGCAACATCGTCCACGCCAGCGATGCCAACGGCCTGGTCGTCATCACGCAGCTCCAGCCGATCGCCGTGGTCGTTCACCATCCCCGCAGACACCTGCCGCAGGTGCTGCAGCAGGTGCACGCCGGGCAGCAGCCTCGCCGTGGACGCCTACGACCGCGATCTGCAAGAAGCAAGCTCGCGACGGGCACGCTGCTGGCCGTCGACAACCAGATCGATCCGCACGACCGGCACCGTCAAGCTCAAGGCCATGTTCGCCAACGAGAACGACGGCGCTGTTCCCCAATCAGTTCGTCAACGCCCGGCTGCTCGTCGACACGTTGCGCGAGCGCCGTCATCGTGCCCACCGCGGCGCTCCAGCGCAGCCCGCAGGCCACGTTCGTCTACGTCGTGAAGCCGGATCACACCGTCGAGTCGCGCAACGTCACGGTGCAGTCTGACCGAGGGCGACGACGCCGCCATCGCGAGCGGTCTCCAGCCGGGCGAGGTGGTGGTGACCGACGGCGTGGACAAGCTGCAGCCGGGCACGAAAGTCGACGTGTCGACGACGGACGCGAACGGTCCCGCGGAAGGCAAGGCCATGAACCCCTCGCGGCCCTTCATCCTGCGGCCGGTCGCGACGTCGCTGCTGATGGCGGGCCTGCTGCTCGCGGGCGTCGTCGCGTATCCGGCAGCTCCCGGTCTCGGCGCTGCCGCAGGTCGACTACCCGACGATCCAGGTGATCACGTTCTATCCCGGGCGCCAGCCCGGAGGTCATGGCCTCGTCGGTCACCGCGCCGCTCGAGCGGCAGTTCGGCCAGGTGCCGGGCCTGAACCAGATGACGTCCACCAGCTCCGACGGCTGCTCGGTCATCACGCTGCAGTTCGAGCTCGATCTCGAACATCGACGTCGCCGAGCAGGAGGTGCAGGCGGCGATCAACGCCGCCGGGCACCTATCTGCCGCGCGATCTGCCGAACCCGCCGATCTACAGCAAGACCAATCCCGGCCGACGCGCCGATCCTGACGCTGGCCCTGACGTCGAAGACGCTGCCGCTGTCGAAGGTCGAGGACCTCGCCGACACGCGGCTGGCGCAGAAGATCTCGCAGCTGCCGGGCGTCGGCCTGGTGAGCATCAGCGGCGGGCAGAAGCCGGCGGTGCGCATCCAGGCGAATCCGACGGCGCTCTCGTCGCTACGGGCTGACGCTGGAGGACCTGCGCACGGCCGTCGCGCAGGCCAACGTCAACCAGGCCAAGGGCAGCTTCGACGGCGCCGCATCAGGCGTACACGATCGGCGCCAACGATCAGCTGCTGTCGAGCGAGCGAGTACCGGCCGCTGGTCGTCGCCTATCGCAACGGCGCGCCGGTGCGGCTGTCCGACGTGGCCGACGTCATCGACGACGCCGAGAACGTGCGGCAGGCGGCCTGGATGAACGACGACGCCGGCCGTGATCGTCAACATCCAGCGCCAGCCCGGCGCCAACATCATCGACGTCGTCGATCGCATCAAGGCGCTGCTGCCGCAGCTGCAAGGCCTCGCTGCCGGCCGTCGGTGCGAGATGGCGATCCTGACCGACCGCACCACCACGATCCGCGCCTCGGTCGCGACGTGCAGTTCGAGCTGATGCTGACCGTCGCGCTGGTCGTGATGGTGATCTTCCTCTTCCTGCGCACGCTCGCCGCCACGGTCATTCCCAGCGTGGCCGTGCCGCTGTCGCTGGTCGGCACGTTCGGCGTGATGTACCTGCTCGGCTACAGCCTCAACAACCTGACGCTGATGGCGCTGACCATCTCGACCGGCTTCGTCGTCGACGACGCGATCGTGATGATCGAGAACATCATGCGCTACATCGAAGAAGGCGATGCCGCCGCTGCAGGCGGCGCTCAAGGGCTCGGAGCAGATCGGCTTCACGATCGTGTCGCTGACGCGTGTCGCTGATCGCCGTGCTGATTCCGCTGCTGTTCATGGGCGACATCGTCGGCCGGCTGTTCCGCGAGTTCGCCGTGACGCTGAGCGTCACGATCCTCGTCTCGGCCGTCGTCTCGCTGACGCTGACGCCGATGATGTGCGCGCAGCTGCTGCGCCACAAGCCGGAGTCGGAGCAGGGCCGGTTCTACCGCGCGTCCGAGCGCGCGTTCGAATCGGTCATCGACTTCTACGGCCGGACGCTGCAGCTGGGTGCTGCGACACCAGACGGCCGACGCTGGTCGTGGCCGTCGGCCACGCTCGTGGCGACGCGTGCTGCTGTACGTCGTGATCCCGAAGGGCTTCTTCCCCGTGCAGGACACCGGCGTGATCCTCGGCATCTCCGAGGCGCCGCAGACGATCTCGTTCGCGGCCATGGCCGAGCGCCAGCAGGCGCTGGCGCGGGTGATCCTGCAAGGACCCGGCGGTCGAGAGCCTGTCGTCGTTCATCGGCATCGACGGCACCAACACGACGATCAACAGCGGGCGCATCCAGATCAACCTGAAGCCGCTCGAAGAGCGGCAAGATCAGCGCCAGCGAGGTCATCCGCCGCCTGCAGCCGGAGCTGGCGAAGGTGCAGGGCATCACGCTCTTCATGCAGCCGGTGCAGGACCTGACCGTCGAGGACCGCGTCAGCCGCACGCAGTACCAGTACAGCCTCGAGGACGCCGACGCGCAGCGAGCTCGCCGTCTGGGTGCCGCGCTTCGTCGCACAGGCTGCAAGACGCTGCCGGAGCTGCGCGACGTCGCCAGCGATCAGCAGAACGCGGGCCTGCAGGCGCGCCTCGATCATCGACCGCGACACGGCGTCGCGGCTGGGCATCACGCCGCAGATGATCGACGACACGCTCTACGACGCCTTCGGCCAGCGGCAGATCTCGACCATGTTCACGCAGTCGAACCAGTATCGCGTGGTGCTGGAAGTCGCAGCCCGGAGCTTCCAGCAGCGCGTCCCGCAGCGACCTGACAGGACATCTACCTGCGGTCGCACCGGACGGCGGCGCCGGTGCCGCTCAGCGCCTTCACGCGCATCGAGACGTCGACGCGCGCCGCTCGTCGGTCAATCACCAGGGGCAGTTCCCGGTCGTCACCGTCTCGTTCAACCTGGCGCCCGGCGCGTCGCTGGGCGACGCGGTGCGCGCCGATCGATGCAGGCCAAGGCAAGAACTCGGCCTGCCGGCGAGCATCCAGGCCGGGTTCCAGGGCACGGCGCAGGCGTTCCAGGCCTCGCTGGCGAACGAGCCGCTGCTGATCCTCGCGGCGCTCGTCACGGTCTACATCGTCCTCGGCGTGCTCTACGAGAGCTACATCCATCCGATCACGATTCTCTCGACGCTGCCGTCGGCCGGCGTCGGCGCGCTCCTGGCGCTGATGCTCTGCCGCACCGAGTTCAGCGTCATCGCGCTGATCGGCATCATCCTGCTGATCGGCATCGTGGAGAAGAACGCGATCATGATGATCGACTTCGCGCTCGACGCCGAGCGCAAGGAGGGCAAGCGCGCCGCACGAGGCGATCTACCAGGCCGCCTGCTGCGCTTCCGGCCGATCATGATGACGACGATGGCGGCGCTGCTCGGCGGCGTGCCGCTGGCGCTCGGCACCGGCATCGGCTCCGAGCTGCGGCGGCCGCTGGGCATCACCATCGTCGGCGGACTGATCTTCAGCCAGTGCTGACGCTCTACACGACGCCGGTCATCTATCTCGCCTTCGATCGCCTGGCGCGGCGGGTGCGCAGCGGACGGCTCGCAGACCGAGGTCGCATCGCAGATCCGACGCCGGTGGAGGACGCATGAGCCTCTCGGCGCCCTTCATCCACCGGCCGATCGCGCACCACGCTGCTGACGGTCGCGATCGCGCTCGCCGGCGCGCATCGCCTACCGTTCCTGCCGGTCTCGCCGCTGCCGCAGGTGGAGTTCCCCACGATCCAGGTGTCGGCCGGCCTGCCGGCGCGAGCCCCGAAACCATGGCCTCGTCGGTCGCCACGCCGCTCGAACGCCAGTTCGGCCGCATCGCCGGCGTCACCGAGATGACCTCGTCCAGCTCGCTCGGCTCGACCAACATCACGCTGCAGTTCGATCTCGGCCGCAACATCGACGCCGCCGCGCGCGACGTGCAGGCGGCGATCAACGCCGCGCGCGGAGCAGCTGCCGGCGAACCTGCCGAACAACCCGTCCTACCGCAAGGTCAATCCGGCCGACGCGCCGATCATGATGCTCGTCGCTCACCTCCGACCTGGTCGGACAGAGCCGCGGATGTACGACATCGCCTCCTCCATCCTGCAGCAGAAGCTGGCGCAGGTGGAGGGCGTGGGCCAGGTCAACGTCGGCGGCGGCGCGCTGCCGGCCGTGCGGGTGGACGTCAATCCCACTGCTGCTGAACGAGTTCGGCCTCGGCCTCGAAGACGTGCGCACGGCCCTTGCCAGCGCCAACGCCAACCGGCCGAAGGGCAAGTCTCCGACGAGCGACACGCAGCTGGTCGCTCAGCACCACCGACCAACTGCTCAAGGCCGACGAATACCAGCCGCTCGATCATCGCCTACCGGAACGGCGCCGCGCGTGCGGCTCGCCGACGTCGCGAGCGTCACCGACTCCGTGGAGGACATGCGCACCGGCGGGCTGGCCAACGGCAAGCCCGCGATCCTGCTCATCATCTTCCGCCAGCCGGGCGCCAACATCATCGACACGGTCGATCGCATCCGCGCCCTGCTGCCGCAGCTCCAGGCGTCGATCCCGCCGGCGATCAAGCTGTCGGTGGTGCATCGACTCGCACGCGCACCATCCGTGCCTCGGTGCACGACGTGGAGATCACGCTGGTGATCTCGATCGTGCTCGTCATCCTGGTCGTCTTCGTCTTCCTGCGCAACGTGCGCTCGACCCTCATCCCCAGCGTGGCCGTGCCGGTGTCGCTGATCGGCACCTTCGGCGTCATGTACCTGCTCGGCTACAGCCTCGACAACCTGTCGCTGATGGCGCTGACCGTCGCCACCGGCTTCGTGGTGGACGACGCGATCGTCGTCATCGAAAACATCACCCGCCACCTCGAGCAGGGCATGCCGCCGCTCCAGGCGGCGCTGCGCGGCGCCAGGGAGATCGGCTTCACCGTCCTCTCGATCAGCTTGTCGCTGGTGGCGGTGTTCATCCCGATCCTGCTGATGGGCGGCATCGTGGGACGACTGTTCCGCGAGTTCGCGGTGACGCTGTCGGTCGCGATCGGCGTCTCGCTGGTGATCTCGCTGACCACGACGCCCATGATGTGCGCCCGGCTCCTGCGCGCCCACGATCAGGAGAAGCACGGCCGCCTCTACCAGGCGAGCGAACGGGTCTTCCAGTGGATCCTCGAGGCTTACGAATCGTCGCTGCGCTGGGTGCTGCGGCACCAGCCCTTGACGCTGCTGGTCACCCTGGCGACCATGGCGGCGACGCGTCTATCTCTACGTGATCGTTCCCAAGGGATTCTTCCCGCAGCAGGACACGGGGCGGCTCACGGGCACCATCCAGGCCGACCAGGACACGCTCCTTTCAGGCCATGCAGAAGCGGCTGGCGCGGTTCGTCGGGAATCGTGCAGCGCGATCCGGCGGTGGAGACTGTGACCGGCTTTCACGGGTGGCGGAACGCGAACTCGGGGCGCATGTTCGTCACGCTGAAGCCCCGGAGAGCGCGACGTCACCGCCGACCAGGTGATCGCACGGCTGCGCGCCGAAGCTCGGCCACGTGCCCGGCGCCGACCTCTTCCTCCAGCCCGTGCAGGACCTGCGCATCGGCGGCCGCGGCGAGCAACGCGCAGTATCAATACACGCTCCAGGGCGACGACGCCAAGGAGCTGCTGCAATGGGCGCCGCGCCTGATGCAGAAGCTGCGTACCCTGCCGGAGCTGGCCGACGTCAACACCGATCAGCAGAACCAGGGCCTCCAGGCGTCGCTGGTGATCGACCGCGCCACCGCCTCGCGGCTCGGCATCACGCCGCAGATGATCGACGACACGCTCTACGACGCCTTCGGCCAGCGGCAGGTCTCCACCATGTACACAGCAGCTCAACCAGTACCACGTCGTCATGGAGGTGGCGCCGCAGTTCTGGCAGAACCCCGACGGTCTGCAGGCACATCTACGTGCGGGCGAACGACGGCCAGCTGGTGCCGCTCGCGCACCTTCACCCACTACGCGACCTACCAACGCGCCGCTCACCGTCAACCACCAGGGGCAGTTCCCGTCGGTGACCATCTCGTTCAACCTGCCGCCGGGCGTGGCGCTGGGCACGCGGTCGATGCGATCAATCGAGCGCAGGAGCGGAGATCGGCATGCCGGCCAGCATCCACGGCAGCTTCCAGGGCACGGCGCAGGCGTTTCAGGCTCGCTGGCCAACGAGCCGATCCTCATCCTGGCGGCGCTGCTCACGGTCTACATCGTGCTCGGCGTGCTGTACGAGAGCATACATCCATCCGATCACGATCCTCTCGACGCTGCCGTCGGCGGGCGTGGGCGCGCTGCTGGCGCTCATGCTCTGCAAAACGGAGCTGACGGTGATCGCCCTCATCGGCATCATCCTGCTGATCGGCATCGTGAAGAAGAACGCCATCCTGATGATCGACTTCGCCCTCGAGGCGGAGCGCAAGGAAGAGCAAGAGCCCGGAGGACGCCATCTTCCAAGCCTGCCTGCTGCGCTTCCGCCCGATCATCATGACGACGATGGCGGCGCTGCTGGGCGGCCTGCCGCTGGCCATCGGCATCGGCACGGGCTCGGAGCTGCGCCGGCCGCTGGGCATCGCCATCGTGGGCGGCCTGCTCTTCAGCCAGATGCTGACGCTGTACACGACGCCGGTCGTCTACCTGTATCTCGACCGCTTCCAGCTCTGGTGGTCGAAAGCCCGGCGCGAGCGCCGCCGCGGCGCCGTGCCCGCGAGGTCCGAAGCATGAAAGCCCTGAATCTGATCTGGATCGGCCTGCTGGCTGCCGCGTGCGCCGTGGGACCGAATTACAAGAAGCCGCCGGTGGAGACGCCGGCCGCCTTCAAGGAGCAGCCGCCCGAGAATTGGAAGACGGCGGAGCCGAAGGACGGCGTCCTGCGCGGCAAGTGGTGGGAGATCTTCGGCGATCCGCAGCTCAACGCGCTGGAAGAGCAGGTTGCCGTCTCCAATCAGACCCTGGCGCAGGCCGAGGCGCAGTTCCGCGGCGCGCGTGCAGCCGTGCAGGCCGCGCGCGCCGGATTGTTCCCCACCGTGACCGCGGGAGCGGCTGTCACCAATTCCCGCGTTTCGGTGAGCCGCACCGCCACGGGCACGACGCGCACCGGCACGGTGACGATCTATCAGGCGCCGGTCGACCTTTCCTATGAATTCGACCTCTGGGGAAGGGTGCGCCGCGAGATCGAGGCGAACGTGGCCAACGCCCAGGCGAGCGCCGCCGACGTCGAAGCCGTACGCCTGAGCCTCGAGACCGAGCTGGCGATCGATTATTTCCAGCTCCACGGTCTCGACGAGCAGCGCCAGCTCCTCGACACCACGGTCGCCGACTATGAACGGGCTTTCGAGATCACCACCAAGCGTCACGATCAGGGCGTTTCCTCGGGCGCCGACGTGGCGCAGGCGCAGACGCAGCTCGAATCCGCGCGTGCCCAGGCGATCGATCTCGGCGTGGCTCGCGCCGAATTCGAGCATGCGATCGCCATCCTCGCCGGCAAACCGCCGTCGGATCTGACGATCGCACCCGCGCCGATCAACGTCGCGCCCCCCGCGATTCCCGTGGCCCTCCCCGCCGAGCTGGTGGAGCGCCGGCCCGACGTCGCCGCGGCCGAGCGGCGGATGGCCGCGGCCAACGCCGAGATCGGCGTCGCGAGAGCGGCCTACTTCCCGAGCCTCACCCTGGGCGCGTCGGGAGGCTTAGAATCCTCGACCCTGACGAAGCTGTTTTCTTTGCCGAGCCGCTTCTGGTCGCTCGGCCCCGCGCTCGTGGCCACGGTCTTCGACGGCGGCCGGCGCCGCGCCGCAACGGCGCAGGCCGAAGCCGCCTACGATGCCAACGTGGCTGCCTACCGCGAGAGCGTGCTGGCCGCTTTCGAAAACGTGGAAGACAACCTCGCGGCTCTGCGCATCCTCGACGCAGAAGCGACCCAGCAAGCCGCCGCCACCGCCGCGGCCGAACGCGCCATGAAGCTGGCCCGCACCCGCTACACCGGCGGCATCACCAGCTATCTCGAAGTGATCGCCGCCCAGAATGCCGCCCTCAACAACCAGCGCGCCGCCGTGGACGTCCGGGTCCGGCAGATGACGGCCAGTGTCAATCTCGTCAAGGCGCTGGGAGGAGGCTGGAGCGTGGAGGATCTGCCGGTGGCGGGCGCGCTCGTCTCGCGGTAGGGGTGAGCGTTTGAGTCTTCTCTATCCGCCCGAACCGGACCCGCCGAGCCTGCCGACGTCGTGGCGGAGCTTCTCCGTGCCGTGGAGGCGCACGCGGCGGGAGAGCCTTTCCAGGATGATGTGACGATCCTCTGCGTGCGCCGGCGGTAGGGGGAAAGGACTTCAGGGACAGCAGGGACTTTAAGGAAAGACTTTTCCTGCCTTTGGAGTCCTTGTTGTCCTTGCTGTCCCTGGAAAGCCGTGACTGCCACCGAGGTGGGAGCGACTGCGACCGCGGTGGGAGTGACTCCCACCAAGGTGGGAATGACTGCGACCGCGGTAGGAGTGACTGCGACCGAGGTTGGAATGACTCCCACCGAGATGGGAGTGGCTCCAACCGCGGTGGGAACGACTGCGACCACGGTGGGAGTGACTCCCACCAAGGTGGGAATGACTGCGACCGCGGTTGGAGTGATTGCCACCAAGATGGGAGTGACCGCGACCGCGGTAGGAGTGACTGCGACCGAGGTTGGAATGACTCCCACCGAGATGGGAGTGGCTCCAACCGCGGTGGGAACGACTGCGACCGCGGTGGGAATGACTCCCACCAAGGTGGGAGCGACTGCCACCAAGGCGGGGAAGCTCCCAAATGAACAGGTACGCCCCTCTCCCCAATGGGGAAAGCCCTGTACCGAGTAGGGAAGGACCCCGGACCAACAGGGAAGGCACCCGGGCCAACAGGGAGAGGCCTGTACCTGTTCGGGAAAGCCGCCGTACGAGCAGGGAAAGGCCTGTGCCCACTGGGGAGGGCCGTGTTCTGGTCTCCTTCACCTTCCGTCCAGAGTCGGGAAAAACCCGCGAGTGGTCGTCCAAACAGGTTAGGATGGCCCTACGCATTTTCAGTGGCTCTTACAGACGGGAGGCCACATGGATTCTCCCCGGCATGGAGCACCGCGACAAGAAAGGCTGTCCAAAACACTACCTGGGAGGATCTATGAATTCCCTTAGAACCCTTGGAGTCATGGTATTGGTGCTTTTTTTGGCTGTCGCGTGCGCTTCGAACCAGTCCCGTCAGGGCGGGAGCTTGGGAATCACGCCGGAAGCCCATACCGAGCCTGTCCCCTCACTGGGTTCCAGGGCCTTGGAGGCAGCCGCGCAGCCGCCAGGTACCTGGAACACGGCCGCAACGTCGGGAGGACCAGGTTTCGAGATCTTCCGATGCGAATTTACGGTCCCGAGCGTTCCGGTGTACAAAGGCCAGTCGATCTTCCTCTGGTGTGGTGTGCAGCAGTCCAGCGGGATCACAGACACGGAGGATAGATCTTTCGGGGTTCTCCAGCCGGTTCTGATGTTTGGTCCGGATTGCGTTCATTTCATTTCAGATGAGAAGAGCTACGAAAGTCACCCTTTCTGGTACTACTCAGCTCAATATGTCTACCCGAATCCGGTCCCCCGTAAAAAGTATAAGTGCACGACTGGGCGCATCTTCACGGCGCAGCCCGGAGATGTCCTCCTGTCGAGCATCCGGTACAACCCCCTTGACGATTCGATGACGGTGCAGGTTTCCCGGCGCGATGGCTCCGGAGCCAGCACGCTGAAGGTTGCCCACCCTTGGGACAAGCGGCAGCGGTCGTGGCGGGAGTTTATCGGCAAAGGCTTCTTCAAGCTCGAGGGCGCTCTCGAGGTCGATCACTTGGACGATGTTGCCATGCTGCCGTCCGAGCTCCTGACGGGCTGGAATCTGCGAGCTTCGATCGTTCGCCTCTCACCCCACCCATTCACCAACGATGAGCAGTGGCAACTGAAGCCTCATCCCGACAACCTGCTCTCAGTCGAGTGTACCCATCAGACTCCTTCCTACGAATCCAGGTGCGTCTGGAAGGAGAAGCCCTGATCTGCGTGCTGGACGGGCCGACGGCATCCGGGGCTCGGTGGGGAGCGGCGGTAGCCCATGCTATCCTGGCTCGCAGAGCCTGCCCATGGACATCCGACGAGCCACGGAAGACGACTTCGAGGCCCTTTGGCCCATCTTTCGCGCGGTGATCGCGACCGGGGATACCTATGTATTCGCTCCCGAGACGAGCCGTGAGGAGGCGTTCGCCTACTGGCTCGGTCCGGGTGTGGCCTCGTACGTCGCCGAGGAGGATGGGCGGATCGTCGGGATGTACAAGTTCGTTCCCAATCAGCGGGATCTCGGCTCCCACGTGGCGAACGCCTCGTTCATGGTCGATCCGGCCTATGGCGGTCGCGGCGCAGGCAAGGCCATGGGGTTGCACTGTCTGCGGGAGGCCCGCAGGGCCGGCTTCCTCGCCATGCAGTTCAACTTTGTCGTCAGCACGAACGAAGTGGCCGTGGCCCTGTGGCAGAAGCTGGGCTTCACCATCGTCGGGACGCTGCCCAGGGCGTTCCGGCACCGGGAGCTCGGGTACGTCGACGCCTACGTGATGTACCGGTTCCTCGACGACGTTGGGGTGTGATTCAGCCGGCCGGTCCTCCTACAGCAGGCACCGCCAGTGGTGAGTGGACGTGCAGGTGCAGGTGGAGGGGAAGCCGTCCGAGGTCGTGCATGGGGTCTTGGCGCCGGTGACGGGGCAGGAGGTCCCGTGCAGGCTGTCACAGAGGGGAGAGGCGTAGGCGGGCCGGCTCGCCGCCGCCCAGGACGTCACGCCCACGATCCCCAGCACGGCGGTCAACGTCAACAGTCTCTTCATGGATCTCCTCCTTGGAAGCGGTTGCGAGACTTCGGGTCTCTCTTCCAAGGGTGCTTTCACGCCGGTTGGCCGAGCCCGGACGCCCCCCGAAACGTTTCCCGCCCCAAGAGCACTACAATATAGACCCCCCGGACAGACCTGGCCCCCCAACCGCTATCGGCGGGGCGTCGCCATGGGGGCCAGCCGGGGAAGACCCAGACCGCCGATCCTGAACGACCTACTCAAAACACTGGAGATCACCATGTCCCTCGTCTTTGTTACGCTGCTCGTCCTGGGCGTCCTCTTCCTCTACCTCCTCTCCCGCTCGCTGGTCTACATCCCCAACAACCGTGTGGGGATCCTGGAGAAGCTGATCAGCGGCAAGGGCTCGGTGCGGTCCGGCCTGATCGCTCTCGAAGGCGAGGCCGGGTACCAGCCGCATGTGCTGCGCGGTGGCTGGCACTTCCTCAAGCCTTTTCAGTATCGGGTCCACAAGATGCCGCTGATCACGATTCCGCAGGGCGAGATCGGCTACGTCTTCGCCCGCGACGGTCAGCCGTTGCAGCCCACCCAGACGCTGGCCTCCAACCTGCGGGCCAACAACTTCCAGGACGCCGTGGCCTTCCTGCGCGCCGGCGGCCAGAAGGGTCCGCAGCGCCTGATCCTGCGCGAAGGCACGTATGCCATCAACCTCGCGCTCTTCGTGGTGCTCACTCGCGATCAGATCCTCTACCTGCCTCTCGACCGCAGTGAGATAGTGGTGTTCAAGAAGATGAGCGACTTGATTTCCGAGCGCGGCGGCTATCTCCCGGTCATCATCCGCGGCGCCGAGGACCGTATGGGCATCGTCATCGTGCACGATGGCCCGGCTGTGCCGGCGGGCGAGCTCATCGCGCCCCTGGTCGGCAACGATCCGGCCCATCCGGAGACGTATCACAACAGCTTCCAGGACGCCGACAAGTTCCTGGCGGCCGGCGGCCAGCGCGGCCGGCAGCTCCAGGTGCTGGTGGAGGGCACCTACTTCATCAACCGCCTGTTCGCCACCGAGGAGCTGGTACCCAAGACCATCGTCGAGGTGGGCAATGTCGGCGTGGTCGTCTCCTACACCGGCGTCACGGGCCGTGACCTCTCGGGCAAGGACTACAAGCACGGCGAGCTGGTGGCGGTGGGCGAGCGGGGTGTGTGGAACGAGCCGCTGCTGCCCGGCAAGTACGCGTTCAACACCTACGCCGGCAAGGTCATCACGGTGCCGACGACCAACTTCATCCTGAAGTGGAACCGCACGGAGACGGGCGCGCACCGCTTCGACGAAAACCTTTCCGAGGTGAGCCTGATCACCCGCGACGCGTTCGAGCCGAGCCTGCCGCTGTCCGTGGTGGTGCACATCGACTACCGCAAGGCGCCGCTCGTCATCCAGCGCTTCGGCGACATCAAGAAGCTGGTCGAGCAGACGCTCGATCCCATGGTCAGCGCCTATTTCAAGAACGTGGCGCAGACCCGCACGCTCATCCAGCTCCTCCAGGACCGCTCGGAGATCCAGGACATTTCGGGCGTGCAGATGAAGGAGAAGTTCGCGGTCTACAACCTGGAGCTCCAGGAAGTGTTGATCGGTACGCCCACCTCGGGCGAGGGCGGTGGCCAGATCGAGCAGATCCTGGTGCAGCTCCGTTCGCGGCAGATCGCCGAGGAGCAGGTGGAGACCTACAACCGGCAGGAACGCGCCGCGGTCAAGGAGCGCGAGCTGCGGGAGGCCGAGAGCCGGGCGCGCCAGCAGCAGGCCTTGACGGAGTCGGAGATCGCCATCACCGTGCAGTCCAACGAGGGCAAGGCCGAGTACGCCCGCGCCCAGCAGCAGGCGGCGCAGATCCAGACCCTGGCGCAGGCCGAGGCGGAGAAGATCCGCATCCTGGCCGAGGGCGAGGCGAAGAAGATCCGTCTCGTGGGCGAGTCGGACGCCGATCGCGTCGCCCGTGTGGGCGTCGCCCAGGCGCTGGCCCTCGAAGAGCAGGTGCGCGCCTATGGCGGTCCCCAGTACCAACTCGTGCAGCAGGTGATGAACCGGTTCGCCGAGGCCATCGAAAAGGCTGGGGCCGACGTGGTGCCGAAGATCCAGATGACCACCGACGGCAAGGGCGGCGGCAATCTTGTCGAAAACCTGCTCGCCCTGCTCCTCTCGGGCAAGCTGGGCGAGACCGTGGGCATCCACCCCGCGGTGACGGCCAATCCTCAGGCCGAAGCCCTGCGCAATGAGCTGCGGCGCAGCCTGGAGAACGGTAACGGGGCTGGTTTGACGTAGGAGCCCTTCCGGGGGCCACGAGCGGTCTGCGGGCCGCTCGTGGCCCCCGGTGCTATTCTGAGCGAAATCGTCTGAGCGAAATCGTCTGCCGCAGTCTTGAGAGGAGGAGGACGCCATGAGACCCGAGGACATTGCCGCATCGTACGACTCATCCATCGTCGTCCGCCGGTGGGGGGCCACGGTGATCGACTTCCTGGTGTTGATCGGGTTGCTGGTCCTCCCCGATCTGATCCTGGGCGACAAGCTCTACTCGATCACCCTGTGGTTCTGGATCGCCCTGGCTGCCGCGTACTACCCGGTGCTGGAGGGCTTCACCGGATTTACCGTCGGCAAGCTCGTCACGCGAATCAAGGTGGTGGACGCGGCGGGCAATCTGCCGGGGTTCCAGAAGGCTCTGATCCGCACCCTGCTGCGGCTGGTCGAGGTCAATCCCTTCCTGTTCGGCGGCATTCCCGCGGGTATCGCCGTCCTCACCAGCAAGAAGCGCCAGCGGCTCGGCGACATGGCCGCGGGGACCTTCGTCCTCAAAACCGTTGACCTGCTGCTGATTGGCCTCCCTATCGAGCCGAGCCTGGCGGAGATTCAGCGCACGTTTTCCTGATGAACAGGCTCCCGCCGATCCCCATCTCTGGCCCAGCCTTTGCTTAGACTTTTAGCCATAGGCGGGTGTTTCGCCCGCCTGAAAGGGACTCCATGACCACGGACCTGCTGATCCGCTCCCGGTCGCTTCCTGCCAATCCTTCTCTCAGTGGAGCTTTGCCATGGCCAAGACAACCGCGTCCCCTGTCCTCCGCCTGACCGTCCTCCTGGCTCTCCTCGCCCTTCCGGCTCTCGCCCAGGCGCCGGGCGGCTTCGTCGAGAAATCGAGCTCGACCGCCATCCGGCCGCGGTTGACGCCGACGCAGATCCAATCGTTCCTCCCTGCCCGTGGACCATTCACGTTTCCCGCTCCCTACAACACGCGCGGCATCCGCCTCACCAACTCCAGCGACTGCAGCGGCACCGACTGCCTCAACTACGTGGGCTACTCCTACTGGCGCAACGTCAACGATCACACGGGGAGCAACGACATGTACGTGTTCCTCGGCCTGTCGCAGGGCTCGGGGGGCACGGGTCCCACCCTGTTCAAGGTGGACAAGACGACCCGCGCCGTCACCAACCTCGGGCCTCTCTTCGCTCCCACGAGCCCGTTCTACTATGCCAGCGGCGAGGGCTGGTACTGGAGCGCCGCCCAGCCTTCCAAGGTCTACGTGACCGACAACTTCGGACCCCGCCTCTATCGCTACGACATCTTCACCCATCAATTCACCCAGGTGTTCGACGTCTCGGCGCAGTTCGGCACCGACAAGTACATCTGGCAGGCCCATTCGTCGGACGACGACCGCGTCCACTCCGTGACCCTGCGCGACAAGGACACCTTTGAGATGCTCGGCTGCCTCGTCTATCGCGAGGACACGGCGCAGTTCTCCTGGTTTCCCAAGCTCGGCGATTTCGACGAGTGCCATGTGGACAAGAGCGGCCGCTGGCTGGTGTCGTTCGAGGACCTCGACGGCGCCTTTGGGCTGGACAACCGGATCATCGATCTTCAGACGGGGACGGAGCGGCAGATCCTCGACCAGGACGGCGCCACGGGGCACATGGACACGGGCTTCGGCTACATGGTCGGCGCGGACAACTGGAACAGCCTGCCCAACGCCATCCGGCTCTACCGGTTCGATCAGACGCCGATCGCCGGTCCGGTGGTCAATCACGATAGCGACTGGTCCGCTCTCTCGGCCGATCACATCGCTCACGGCAACACGCGGCCGGGCGTGCCGATCAGCCAGCAGTTCGCCTGCGGCAGCGGTGCCACGCGCAACGACGTGCCGCGCGGCAACGAGCTCGTCTGCTTCAAGCTCGACACGTCGCTCGACGTGCTCATCGTGGCTCCCACCATGATCGATCTCGACGCTCCCGGAGGCAACGACGATTATGGCAAGTTCCCCAAGGCCAATCTCGACCTGACGGGCCGGTACATGATCTGGACCAGCAATCTGGGCGGCGACCGCCTGGACGCCTTCCTCGTCGAAGTCCCCTATGAGTTGCTGACGGGCAGCACGACGGGCGGTGGCGGGGGTGTCGTCTGGACGAGCCTGGTCAATGCCACGGCCACGGGCGGTTCGCTCCAGAAGTCCGGCGGCTGCGACGGTTGCGACGACGCCGGGGCCGTCTCGCAACAGCAGATTGCCTCGGGCGATGGCGGGGTGCAGTTCACGGCGAGCGAGACGAGCGCCATCCGCTACATCGGTCTGAGCCACGGCAACACGGACACGCACCTCACCGACGTCGACTTCGCCATCCGTCTCGGATCGGGCTACGCCGAGGTGCGGGAGAACAACGTCTACCGGTCCGACACGCTCACCCGCGCGGGCGACGTCTTCAAGGTGGCGGTGGTGGGCGGCGTGGTCAAATATTTCAAGAACGGCGCCGTCTTCTACACCAGCACGGTGGCGCCCACCTATCCACTGCTGGTGGATACGTCGCTGCTCTCGGCCGGTGCGGCGGTGACGAACGCGACGATGCAGTAGGACGGGGGATCGGCTTATTCGATCTCATCCAGCTTGCGCAACGCTGGGATCTTCCAGGCCGTGGCGCCCACCACGCCGAGCGTCATCAGGCCGCCGAAGATCACGGAATTCACCGTGCCCAGGAGCCGGGCCGCCACGCCGGACTCGAAGGAGCCGATCTCGTTCGACGAGCCAATGAAGATCTGATTGACCGCCGAGACGCGGCCCAGGAGGCGTTCCGGCGTGCGCAGGGTGAGGAGGGTTGAACGGATCACCACGCTGATCTGATCGACCATGCCGCTCACCGCCAGCAGCAGCAACGACAGCCAGAACCACCGCGAGAGGGCGAAGAAGATCCAGCACAAGCCGAAGGCGGCGACGGAAAGAAAGAGCGTTCGTCCAGCGCGTCGCAGTTTCCAGTGGGTCAGGACGATGGACATCGCTACGGCGCCCACGGCGGGAGCGGCGCGCAGGATCCCCAATCCCTGAGGGCCGGTGTGCAGGATCTCGGACGAGAAGATGGGGAGCAGCGCCGGCGCACCGCCGAAGAGCACGGAGAAGAGGTCGAGCAACTGGGCGCCCAGCAACTCCGGCTGGGTCAACAGGAAGCGGATTCCCTGGGTGAGGTTCTCGGCGATGCTGCCCTCCCGGGGCGTTGCGGGCCGCCGGTTGTACGCGACGCGTGCGAAGAGGATGAAGCCTGCCAGACAGAGGACCGCCTCCACGGCGTAGGCCGCTCGCGCGCCTGAAAAACCATAGAGCACGCCCCCCAGCGCCGGCCCCACGACCGCCCCGAGCTGCCAGACCGACGAACGCCAGGCGACCGCGTTCGCGTAGCTCTCCCTGGGGACGATCTCGGCCCCCAACGCCGTGCGCGCCGGCTGGAGGAAGCTGCGGGCCAGGCCGCTGGCGAACACCACCGCATAGATCGGCCACACGCGGCCTCCCGCCAGCACCTCCGGCCGCAGCGTGTAGGCGAGGAGCACGCTGGCAGCGAGCGTCTGGACTCCGATGGCGAGCAGCGAGAGGCGCTTGCGATCGTGGCGGTCCGCGAGGTGGCCGGCGTAGAGGGCGGCGCCGATGAACGGCAACGCCTCCGCGAGCCCGACGAGGCCGAGCGACAGCGGATCTTTGGTAAGGGCATAGACCTGCCACGCCACCACGGTCGCCTGGATCATCGTCCCCAGCGTCAGGACGACGACGCTGGCCAGATACCAGAGGAAGCTCGGGATGCGCAGGGAGGCGTAGGGATCGTGTCGCTCTACCACGTTCGCCGCAACGGATGCGCCTCCGTATTGAAGATCACCTTTTTGAAGTCCAACGTGTCGTCCGGGGCGAAGAGGAGATACAGATATTTGAGCGTCTCCGCTAGGAAGTAGCTGGGCATCAGATCACCTTTCTCCTTGGTCGTGACGTCCTTGAGCACGGTATAGCCGGCGTCGGTCCGGCAGTGGGTGACGAGCGCTTCGAAGAAGGTCCGCCCCATCTCCAGATATCGCGGGTCCTTCGTAAAACGGTGGAGGTAATAAGCCGATTCGATGATCTCCGGCCGTAGCGGATAGCCGGGATAGGTCACCTTCATCGTGCGGTAGTCGAGGACTTCGGGCTCGATCCCGTGCAGGTTCCACATTTTGTAGGCCGAAGCCTGGAGGCGCTTCGCTCTTGCGAGATCGCCGCCGAGGGCGAGGACGGCGGGGAGGAAGGCGTGGAGGGCTCCGAACTCGGTGGCGGTGCGCTTGCCCGTGATCCGATCCACCTGCCCGTACCAGAAACCCGTGGGTGTGTCGTCGGCGAGGTGCTTGTTGAGGGCGCGGACGCTCTCCTTCCACATCGTCTCGCAGTCCTTGTCGCCGAAGAGCCGCGAGCACTTCAAAAGGTATTCATAGTAGGAATCGATGCCGCCGCCCACGTGGCTGGCGTTGCTGATCCATTGCCCGGTCTCGACGTCGATCTCCTCGCCCACGAGGCCGATCTTCGAGCGCCGCTTGTAGAGCTGGACGAGAGCGTTCTTGGCCTTGTCGTAGAAGATGGGGTTTTTCGTCAGCTTCGAGAGGGTGCCGAATTCGAGCAGGAGCGTGCCGATCTCCGCGGGGTTGGAGCGCGCGCCCGAGGTCTTGCCCGTCTTCAGGTTGACGTACATGTAGGGCATGCCCGTGGGGGAGTCGAAGACGGGAAGCAGCCGCTTCCCCAAGTCCTCGGCGAGATGGAGCAGGCGGGGATCGCCCGTCATCTGATAGCCGGAGAGGAGCCCACCCAACAGGCGGATGGTGACCTCGAAATTCTTCACCGGGACGTCTTTGTCGAACGACAGCTTGTCGACGATCAGCGTCTTCGCCTTCTCGGCCTCGTCCTTGAAGCCCATCAGGAGGAGGGTGTCCAGGGTGTCCACCGGCGTCATCTCCAGGGACTCTCCGTACCAGTCGTGAGGTGTCTTGCTCGAGGGCTTGAGCTCGTCGTGGCCCCATGCGTACTGCTCGTAGGCCTTCCAGGCGTAGAGGAGCTCGGTGCGGACCCGGCTGGCCAACTCGGCGCGATTCAGGGGAGCGGCGGTGAGAGCTCCTCCGGGCAGGAGGAGCAGAGCGGCGGCGATTGCGCTGATTTTCATGGGCGGCCTCGATTCTGAGTCGATGACGGCCCGACAGTAGAGAGGCGAAGAGACGGAGTCAAGGAGGGGTTAGGGGATCGTGGCGCGCAGGCTGCCGGTCCGCTTCATGAACTACGAGAGCCTCTTCTACCAGAAGCTGCTGGCCGGCCAACCGGCTGGCGTCTGGAGGAAGCTGCCGCTGGTGATCCTGGTCCTGATCTACAATGGCTGGGAGCCGTGGCACGTAGCCACGGACCTCGGTTCCTTGATCGGGAATCTGGACTCCTCGGCGGAGATCTACACCATGCTGGCTGAAAGCATCGACCGTTGGAACCGTGAGATCCGAGAAGAAGGCCGTCAGGAAGGCCGTCAGGAGGGCCGTCAGGAGGGCGAAGCCCGGTTGGTGCTTCGCCAGCTCCGTCTGAAATTCGGTCCTCTGGAGCCCGAGATCGAGGACCGGGTGCGGTCTGCCGATGCGGATCGTCTCCTGGAATGGGGCGAGCGCGTTTTGACGGCCGAGAGTCTTCAGGGCGTCTTCCGGGACTGATCTCGTTCATGATCCCACCCGAACCGGACAGCGGCGGCACGGTCCCTCCGGTGGATCCCCAGGTCCGCATCGGTCACGTACACCTCAAGGTGGCGGATATCGAGCGGGCTCTCGATTTCTATCGCGGCGTGCTCGGCTTCGAGTTGACCCAGCGCTTTGGCCCGGGCGCGGCGTTCCTCTCGGCGGGCGGGTATCACCACCACATCGGGCTCAACACCTGGGAGAGCCGGGGCGGCCCGTCTCCTCCTCCCGGCACCACGGGGCTCTACCATCTCGCCATCCTCTATCCCACGCGCGCCGCCCTGGCCGATGCTCTGCGGCGATTGATCGCGGCCGGCATCCCGCTCGATGGCGCTGCCGACCATGGCGTGAGCGAGGCGCTCTATCTGCGCGATCCCGATGGCAACGGCGTGGAGCTGTATTGGGACCGGCCGCGCGAGGCCTGGCCCCGCACGCCCGCGGGCGAGCTGGCCATGTACACCCGGCAGCTCGACCTCGAGGATCTGCTGGGCGAGCTTCAGTGAAGCACGGCCAGCGCCTGGGAGAGCTGCGCGGCCTGGGCGAGGAAGAGCCCGGCGAGCAGCGTGGCGGCGCCCAGGGTCCACCGGCGCAGCGAGGCGGGTAGCCAGCGAGCGGCGAGGAAGAGGAGAACGGCCGCGCCCAGGGTGAAGGCGCCGGGGCTTCGCCAGAGGACCTTGGCGAGCTGTGCGGGCAGCAGCAGGTCGTAGAGCACCAGACCCAGGCCGGCGAAAGGCGCGAGGATCGGACGCCCCGGCGCCAGGGTCTCGGCCGCGGCCAGGGCGAGGAGGAGGCGCAACCCGGTGAGGATCAGCACGGGGATCAGCTCGCCTTCCGGACCCTCGCCGATGCGCAGCAGCTCGCCCGTCCAGGAGGCGATCAGCAAGAAGGTGAGGCCGAAGATGGCGGTGAGACGCCAGGCGGTGGACTCGAAGCGCGAGCTGCCGAGGGCGGCCACCAGGTCCACGAGACTCAAGGCCGGGAGGAGCACGGCGAGGAGCCGGCCGGTCCGGGAGGCGGTGAAGGGATAGATCTCCTGCACCACGGCGGCATCGGGGTGACCTTCTATATAGAGGAAGGCGGCGAGGGCGCCCGTGACCAGCAGGGGCAGGAGGGCGACGGCCCAGGGACGGCGACGCCCAGGCTCGATGCCGGGGAGACGCCAGGGCACCACCGCCTGCGCTCCCCAGCCGAGCAGCATCCACGCCAGCAGCAAACCGTCAAGCATGTGGAGCCCAGCCGATTCGCTCCAGAGGAGCATCACACAGGCGGGACAGCAACTCCCGGACCGGGACGCCGTCGGGGGGCACGAGCCAGTCCGGCGCGATCTCGGCCAGGGGCTCGAGCATGAAGCGGCGCTCCCTCAGGCGGGGGTGGGGGAGGGTCAGCTCCGGAGCGGCCGACCAGAGGTCGCCGTATAGCAGGAGGTCGATGTCCAGGGGGCGGGGCCCGAAGCGCACGCCTCGAAGGCGGCCGGCGGCCCGCTCCAGGGCCTTGGCCAGGGCCAGCACGGCCTCCGGTGGGAGCGTGGTGTGGGCCACGGCGGCGGTGTTCAGGAAATCCGGTTGAACGACCGGCGAGACCGGGGCGCTGCGGTAGAGGGAGGCGACCCGCAGGGGACCGAGAGAGGCTTCGAGCTGACGGAGGGCCCGGCCGAGGGTCCGCTCCACCGGGCCCATATCGCCGCCAATGCCGCCAACATTGCCGCCGAGCGCCAGCGCGACGGGGGAGGTCCCACCGCGGCGCTCAGCCTTCTTCGTCGAGATCCTCCTCTTCCTCCTCGTCGTCGACGACGGCGGCAGCGAGATCCTCCTCCCCGAGGTCGGGACCCACCATCTCGTCATCGGCGATGTCCGCGATCGGCTCCTCTTCCTCGACGTCGATGGGCTTGACGACGTCCGCCTTGCGGCGGCGGCGGGAGGCCTGGCTGACGGACGGCTCCGACGTGGAGGCATCCTTCTGGTTGGCTCCGCACTTCGGGCAGAGAGGATCGGATTTTCCGAGGTCATAGAACTTCGTGCCACAGTTGTAGCACTCGTATTTGGTTCCCAGCTTCAGCTCAGGCATTCGTAGACTCCCGCCCCATCCGGGGGGCCGGTTTTTCAGAGGGCGGTGAACGTAGCATCCGTCCGGATGCCTGTCAACGGGCATCGCGCTTGCGTCCGGAAGAAAAGGGGCGGTAGGATCGTTCTTCTCTGCGCGCGCCGACTCGCCGCCTTTCCCCTGGACTGGAGCTCACGTCGCATGAAAACCACAGCCGCCGCCCTGTTGCTCGCCCTTTTCGTCTCCGTCCCCGCGTTCGCAGCGAGAGACAGGACGCCTCCCGATCCCATGGCCCCCGGCCTCACCGGACCGCAGCGCCTCTCGGCCCTGGTCGAGCGGGTCAAGTACGAGCAGCGCCAGCTCAAGACGGTGGAGGCCCGCTTCACCCAGCAGCAGGAGAGCTCGATGCTGACCGCTCCCGAGCAGTCGAAGGGGGTCTTCTCCTACGCCGCGCCTGACAAGGTGCGCTGGGAGTACCTGAGCCCGAGCCCCATCACGGTGGTGATCCGCGGCGACGAGATGACCACCTGGTACAAGGACTTGAAGCGCGCCGAGACCCTGAAGGTGGGGCGCTACTCCAACCAGGTCTTCAAGTACCTCGGCGCGAGCGGCAGTCTGCAGACC
Organism: Thermoanaerobaculaceae bacterium; assembly: GCA_963712665.1. Taxonomy (GTDB): domain Bacteria; phylum Acidobacteriota; class Thermoanaerobaculia; order Multivoradales; family UBA5704; genus DATARR01. Next base: position 371,576 of record CAVQIV010000009.1, read on the forward strand.
CTCCTCGAGTACTTCACCGTGCGGCTCAAGCTGCCGGAGAAGAAGAACGATCCCTACCGCATGGAGCTGGTGCCCAAGTACAAGCGCATCGCCAAGCGGCTGAAGTCGATGACCCTGTGGATCGACAGCGACAGTTTCTTCCCCAACCGCCTCAAGTACGAGGAGGCGGACGGCGACTCCGTCGACTACCAGTTCAGCGACGTGAAGCGCAACGCGCCGATCCCCGCGGAGCGGTTCGTGCTGAAGCTCCCCCCGGCGTCGAGAGCCGGACGATCGACCTGGCGCGGGAGGGGAGCGCGAAGTCGAAGTCGTGAAAACCTAGGGCCCCATGCCCCTGACCTTCGACATCCTCGCGACCGGCGGCAACGCCCGCCGCGGCCGGTTGACGACTCCCCATGGGGTGGTCGAGACCCCGGCGTTCATGCCCGTGGGCACGCTGGGAGCGGTGAAGGGGGTCACTCCCCAGGAGCTGGAGGGGGCCGGCGCTTCCATCCTCCTCGCCAACCTCTACCATCTGGCGCTGCGGCCGGGGATCGACGTCGTCGAGCGGCTGGGTGGTCTCCATGCCTTCAGCGGCTGGCAACGGCCCATCCTCACCGACAGCGGCGGCTTCCAGGTGTGGAGCCTGGGCGGGCTGCGCACGGTGGACGCGGACGGCGTGACCTTCCGCAGCCATCTCGACGGCTCCCCCCTGCGCTTCACTCCCGAGGGCGTGGTGGCGTTCCAGGAGAGGATGGGGGTGGATGTCGCCATGGTGCTCGACGAATGCACCTCCTGGCCGGTCGAGCGCCCGGCCGCAGAGGCCTCCTGGCAGCGCACCCTGGCCTGGGCCCGCCGCGCCCGCGAGGCGTGGAAGGGGAATGGGGGAGGCCTTTTCGGCATCGTTCAGGGGAGCGTCTATCGGGATCTGCGCGAGCGGGCGGCGGCGGATCTCTCGGCGCTGGATTTCGACGGCTTCGCCATCGGCGGCGTGGCGGTGGGGGAGCCGCTTCCCGAGCGCCGGGCGGTGGTGGAGTGGACGGCGCCCCTCCTGCCCGAGGACCGGCCCCGCTACCTGATGGGGGTGGGCTACCCCGAAGACATCCTCCACGCCGTAGCCCAGGGGGTGGACCTCTTCGACTGCGTGCTGCCGGCGAGGAACGCCCGCCACGCCGTGCTCTTCACCCGCCAGGGGGTGCTCAAGATCAAGAACACCCGCTTCAAGGACGACCCCCGTCCCCTGGACGAGGCCTGCGGCTGCCCGGCCTGCGTGCGGACGTCGCGGGCCTTCCTCCACCATCTCTTCCGCTGCGGCGAGCTGACCGCTCCGGTGCTCGCCACCCTGCACAACCTGCGCTTTTACCTTGACTTCATGGCCGACATCCGGCAGGCTATTGGACCCGGTGCGTCGACGGATTTGGGGACCCTCGCCCGCCGCGCTGCCGGCGAAACCGGCGAAGACTCGCCGGAAGGGCCTGATTTTGAGGTCCTCCCGGTTTCTTCCGATCCCCTGGAGCAACGGAGCTCGTAACGGCAGGGTACCCTGCCAGGGTCTGCACATATGAATCCAATCTTCGAACCGACGACGATCCTCGCCCTGCAAGCCTCCTCCAGCCCCCTCGGCGGGCTGGGAGGCTTCCTCCCCATGATCCTCATCTTCGTCATCTTCTACGTCGTCCTGATGCTGCCCATGCAGCGGCAGCGCAAGGCCCTGGCGAAGATGATCGAGAACCTGAAGAAGGGGGACAAGGTGATCACCAACGGCGGCATCTATGGCGAGGTGACCGCCATCGAGGGCCCGAAGGTGCTGCTGCGCATCGCCGACAACGTCCGCGTATGGTTCGCCAAATCGGCGGTCACCGGGTTCGAGGGCACGCCCGAAAAAGTCGAGAAAGCCGCCGACAAGGGCGACAAAAGCGACAAAGGGAGCAATTCATGAAACGACCTCTTCTCGTGCGCGGGATCATCATCCTGGTCGTCGCGCTCGCCGCCGCGGCGCTGGCCTACCCGCCGAAACAGAAGATCAATCTCGGCCTCGACCTGCGGGGCGGCATGCACCTGCTGCTGCAGGTCCACACCGAGGACGCCCTGCGGGCAGAGACCGACTCCGACCTGGCGGCCCTGCTGGACCGGGCCAAGCAGCAGGGGATCGCCAATCTCAAGGCGCAGCGCACGGGGGACTCGGTGTTCACCATCTCCGGCGCCACGCCCGAGCAGCGGGACGCCCTAAGCGAGCTCGCGCAGCGCTACCTGCCCCGTTGGGACGTCTCGCGCCAGGGTGAGGACGCCATGGTCTTCACCATGAAGCCGTCCGATGTCAACATCGTGCGCAACGCCGCCGTCAACCAGGCGGTGACGACGATCGACAACCGCATCAACCAGTTCGGCGTCACCGAGCCGGTGATCCAGCCCACCACCACCGGACATCGCATCCTGGTGCAGCTCCCGGGCGTGGACGATCCCGAGCGCGTGCGCCGGCTGATCAAGAACACGGCCTTCCTCGAGTTCCGGGTGGTCGATTTCCCCAAGGGGGGCGGCGGCGTCGGCAGCCGCGAGGAGATCCTCGCCAACTTCGGCGGCCAGCTCCCGCAGGACCTCGAGATCCTCGAGGGCGACCGGCGCGAGAACAACGCCGTGGTGGGCAAGCTGTACTACGCGGTGCAGAAGCGGCGCACGGTGACCGGCCGCGACCTCTCCAACGCCCAGCCGGACCGCGGCCAGTTCGGCCAGCCGAACGTCGCTTTCACCCTGACGCCCACGGGCGCGCAGGCCTTCGGCGAGCCGACGGGCCAGAACGTGGGCAAGCGGCCTCGCCATCGTGCTCGACGGCCGGGTGGTCTCGGCGCCGGTGATCAAGTCGCGCATCACCGACCGCGGGATCGATCGAGGGCAACTTCACGCCAGCAGGAGGTCCAGGACCTGGTCGACGGTGCTGAAGTCGGGCGCCCTGCCCGCCGGCATCACCTACCTGGAGGAGCGCACGGTGGGTCCGGCCCTGGGCCGCGACTCGATTCGCGACGGCGTGCGCGCCGGCGTGGTGGGCACGCTCCTCGTCATCCTCACCATGCTGGTGTACTACAAGCTGTCGGGCGTCAACGCCGTGGCGGCGCTGGTGCTCAACGTCCTCATCCTGTTCGGCGGCATGGGCATGTTCCAGTCGCACGCTGACCCTGCCCGGCATCGCCGGCATCATCCTGACGATCGGCATGGCGGTGGACGCCAACGTCCTGGTCTTCGAGCGCATCCGCGAGGAGCTGCGCGCCGGCCGCACGGTGCGCGGCGCCATCGACCAGGGCTTCGACCGCGCCTTGACCTCGATCATCGACACCCACGTCACCACCATGGTCTCGTCCGCTGCTTCTCTTCCAGTTCGGCACGGGCGCGATCAAGGGGTTCGCCATCACCCTGTTCATCGGTCTTCTCGCTTCCCTGTTCACCGCGGTCTTCGTGAGCCGCTGGCTCTTCGACCTCGTGCTCTCGCGGCGCAAGGTGCAAAGGCTGTCGATCTGAGGCGCCGTCCGCGCGACCGTAAGGAGCAACGCCATGCAAATCCTGCACGACACTCACATCGACTTCATGAAGTACCGGCGGTTCTGGATCATCGTGTCCTTCATCCTGGTGATCGTGGGGTTCTACACCATCTTCGGGCCGCACAAGCTCAACTTAGGCATCGACTTCGCCGGCGGCACGCAGATCACCCTCGCCTTCCGGGAGCAGCCGGACCTCGACCGCATCCGCCAGGTGGTGGAGAGCCAGGGATTCCGCGCGCCGGTGATCCAGCGTTACGGCGACCCCTCGGCCCGCCAGGTCATCATCAAGACCTCGGTGACTACGGGGTCTGAAGAGGGGAGCCGCGACAAGATCGTCAACGCCTTGAGCCGCACCTTCAACCAGGGCCAGACGGGCCTGGACTTGAACGTGGCGAACAGCGATGCGATCACCCAGTTCCTCGTCCAGACCGATCCGGAGCACGTGGCCGCGCGGGGACCGGAGGCGGCCCGCGCCCACTACGCCCCCATCGCCGAGGCCATCTACAAGGAGCGGCAGCACAACAGTCTGTTCGCCAGCATGGACCGCGTCTCCCACCTGCCGGGCGTCTCTCCCGCCGTGGCCACGGCTCTGCAGCAGGGCCAGGGCGTCCATCTCGGGCGCTTCGCCGTGCTGGGTGCCGAGAACGTCGGTCCTCAGGTGGGCAAGGAGCTGCGCAGCCAGGGCTTCTGGGCGGTGATCCTGTCGCTGCTCGCCATGCTGGCCTACATCGGCTTCCGCTTCGAGCTGCGCTTCGGCATCGGCGCCATCATGGCTTCGCTGCACGACGTCATGGTCACCCTCGGTCTCTTCGCCCTGATGGGCTACGAGTTCAACCTGACCACGGTCGCCGCCTTCCTCACCTTGATCGGCTACTCGACGAACGACACCGTGGTGATCTTCGACCGCGTGCGCGAGAACATGCGCAAGAGTCGCCGCAAGCCGCTGATCGAGGTGATGAACGAGAGCATCAACGAGACCCTGTCGCGGACCATCATGACGGGCGGTCTGACCTTCCTCACCGTGCTGTCGCTGCTCGTCCTCGGCGGCGACGTGCTGCGCGGCTTCGCCTTCGTGATGACGGTCGGCATCATCGTCGGCACCTACTCCTCGATCTACGTGGCGAGCCCCTTCGCCCTGCTGTGGGAGAGCCTCTTCGGGGTCAACGGCAAGTGGCGCAAGGGCAAGCCGGGCGCCATGTCCAGGGGTGGGGCGGAGCCGGGCCGCAGAGAGCCCCGTCCCACGGCCACGCCCGCCGAGGGCGATGACCAGGCGCCGGCAGTGCCGGCCCGGCCGCGGCGCCCCCGCACGGCACGGCGGCGGGCGTAGGGCCCTCACTCCCCCAACCCCCTCTCTCCCAGCCTCCCCCCCGGCCCGCCGGGAGAGAGGGGGCTTGAAGAGAGGGGTTTTGCTTTTCTCCCTCTTCTCCCGGCGGAAGGGGGGGAGGCTGGGAGAAGAGGGCCGGGGTGATGAGGGCCGGGCTGGGTATAATGTGAAACCCGCCGCGACCACCTCTCGCGCGGGGAGACGACCATGCCCCTCGCCAAGAGCCTGCGACCGCCCGTGCCTCCGCCGGGGGTGGTGCGCTTCGACGAGGTCCTCTCCTGCCTGTCGGAGCACGGCCGGGCCGTCGATCCCGTGTTCCTGCGCGCCGTCTATGACTTCTCCTCCGTGATGCACAAGGATCAGACCCGCCGCTCCGGCGAGCCGTACATGATCCATCCGCTCAACGTGGCCTGGCTCTTGGCCGACCTCAAGTTCGACCAGATGTGCGTGGCCGTGGGCCTGCTCCACGACGTGCTGGAGGACACCCTGACCACGCGCGAGGCGCTGGAGAAGGAGTTCGGCGGCGAGATCACCGAGCTGGTGGACGGCGTCACCAAGATCGGCCGCCACGAGTACGTGCGCCGCGACGAGGCTCAGGCCGAGACCTTCCGCAAGATGATCCTGGCCTCGGCCAAGGACATCCGGGTGATCGTCGTCAAGCTCGCCGACCGGCTGCACAACATGGAGACCCTAGAGCACCTGCCCGCCGAGTCGCGGCGGCGCATCTCGCGCGAGACGCTGGAGATCTACGCCCCCATCGCCCACCGCCTGGGCATGGCGCGGGTCAAGGGGGACCTCGAGGACCTGGCCTTCTTCCACCTCTATCCCCACCAGTTCGCCGAGCTCTACTCCAAGATCGCCGAGAAGATGAAGGTGGGCCAGGCGGCCACCGAACGCATCCGCGACCGGCTGGCGAAGAGCCTGGAGGCCGCGGGCATCGACGCCGAGATCAGCTTCCGGGTCAAGCGCTACTACTCGATCTACGAGAAGCTGCGCCGGCAGGGGATCGACATCTCGGCAGCTCTACGACTTCCTGGCCTTCCGCATCGTCACCGGCAGCCTCAAGGACACCTATGCCGCCTTCGGCGTCGTGCACCAGAACTGGCGCCCGATCCCCGGCCGGTTCAAGGACTACATCGCGATGCCGAAGCCCAACCTCTACCAGTCGCTCCACACCACGGTGGTGGGCGACCAGGGGCAGCCCTTCGAGGTGCAGATCCGCACCCGCGAGATGGACCTGGTGGCCGAGGAGGGGATCGCGGCCCACTGGCGCTACAAGGAGGGGAAGGCCGAGCCGCTGGCGAGCGATCCCAACATCCTCTGGCTGCGCCAGCTCCTCGAGTGGCAGAAGGAGGTGCAGGATCCGCGCACCTTCCTCACCACGCTCAAGGTCGACCTCTACCCGGACGAGGTCTACGTCTTCACCCCCAAGGGCGAGGTCTTCTCCTTCCCGCGCGGCGCCACCCCGCTCGACTTCGCCTACCGGGTGCACACCGACCTCGGCCACCACTGCGCCGGCGCGCGGGTCAACGGCAAGCTCGATGCCCCTGCGCACCCCGCTCCAGAACGGCGACATGGTGGAGGTGCTCGACCAATCCGTCGCGCAACCCCAGCCGCGACTGGCTGAACCTGGTGGTCACCTCGCGGGCCAAGAGCAAGATCCGGCAGTGGCTCAACACGCAGCAGAAGCAGCGGGCCATGGAGATCGGCCGCCGCTTGCTTCGAGAAGGAGCTGCGCAAGTACGGCCTGTCGCTGCGCAAGGTGACGGAAACGCCCGACTTCGCCGCCTACCTCCAGGGCGAGGGGCTCTCCAAGGTCGACGACCTCTACAGCCGCATCGGCTTCGGCAAGACCGAGCCGCGCCAGGTGCTGGAGCGGGTGGTGGGGCAGGAGAAGCTCGCCGAGACGCCGGAGAAGCCCGGCCGCCTGCGCCAGGCGGTGAACACGGCTGTCAACAAGATCCTCCCCTTCGGGGCCACGGCCCCATCACCGTCAAGGGGCACGGCGACCTGCTGGCCTACCTCGCCAAGTGCTGCACGCCGCTGCCGGGCGAGGACATCGTGGGCTACATCACCCGCGGCCGCGGCGTCTCCGTCCACCGCGTGGACTGCCCCAACGTCCAGAACCTGCTCTACAACCCGGAGCGGGAGATCGAGGTGCGCTGGGAGCTCCAGAAGAACGAGGTCTACCAGGTCTCGCTGATGATCGAGGTGGAGGACCAGAAGGGGATGCTGGCCCGGCTCGACCGACGCCATCACCCGCGCCGGCAGCAACATCAACTCCATGGAGGCCGACACCCACGAGACCGGGAGGGCCTCGATCAGCGTCGTCTGCCAGCTCCACGACCGCAAGCACCTCGACAAGCTGCTCAAGGAGGTGCGGGCCATCGCCGGCGTGCTGCGCGTCAACCGCCGCATGAGCGGCGGCGGCTCGGGCTCGCACCTCGAAGCGCTGAGCTGAAGACCCTCACTCCTGAGGCGCTACCTTTGGCTCGAGCTCCCCCGCCCAAGACCCTCACCCCTGCCCCTCTCCCGTCCACCCCATCCCCCTCCCCGGGAGAGGGGTACCCGACTGGGGCGTTTTGGCTGTTCTCCCTCTTCTCCCGGTGAGGGGGGTGGGAGGGGTCGGGAGAAGAGGGCCGGGGTGATGAGGGTCTTGGGTGGGGGACTCTTGAGGCAACCTTCTTGCCTGGGTGGGCTCCGCAGGCGATGACGCCGTAGCCGAGTCCCGCCCGAAAGGAGCGGAGACATGCCTCCACGCTTGCCGCGACGGGTCCTCACCACGGTGGTCCTGATGGCGGCGCTCACCCTTCCCCTCCCGGCCCGGGCCGCGGCCGTCCGGCCTCAGCCCCCCGGGCCGGCCTTCCTGGAGGACCTCGCCCAGACCTTCCGGCACTGGCTAGATCGCCTCTGGACCGGGACATTCGAGAAGAACGGACCCATCATTGATCCCAACGGCCAGCCCACCCCGGCGAGCCCGCCCGGGGAGAGGGGTGACAACGGCCCCATGATCGATCCTGATGGCTAGCAGCCGTCTGAGGGCCGGCGCGCAACGCCGGTCCCTTTTTTCTTTGCCGGGTGTCTCGTCTTTCCCCTCACTGGCAACTATACTTCTTGAGGAGTGTTCTCATAGTTGAAAGGAGGGGCGACCGTGCAGGACGATCATCCGTCGTTGGAGACCATGGCGAGGTGGCTGGCGGGGGAGCTGCCCCATGAGCAGGTGGTGCGGGAGCTGGCGCCGCACTTCCTCGGGAGCTGCCCCGTCTGCCGGGAGATGCGTGAGGAGATCGACCGGCTGCTCGCGGAGAGCGGCCACTGGGACGAGGCCGTGGCCGTGGTGGAGACCCGGGAGGCGCCGGGATTGCTCGGTCTCCTCGGCGAGGGGCCGCATGAGGAGCGGATGCGCCGGGCCGAAGAGGAAGAGGAGCTGCACACCTGGGGATTCTGCCAGTTCCTGCTGAAGAAGGTCCGCGAGCAGGTCTTCTCGGATCCCGCCCTGGCCGTGGAGACGGCTCACCTAGCCGTGCGTGTGGCGGGGCACCTCGGCGACACCTACCATCCGGATTGGGTCCGCGAGCTGCGGGCCCGGGCCTTCGCCCATCTCGGGAATGCCTGGCGGGTGCTCGGTGAGCTGAAGGCGGCGGACGAAGCCTTCCTGCTGGCAGGTGAATGCCTCGTCACGAGCGGCGTCGACGACCCTCGGACCGAAGCCGAGGTACTCAGCCTGAAGGCATCGCTTCGCCTGGATCAGAGACGGTTGGAAGAGGCAGAGGAACTGATCGATCAGCTTGTCGATCTTCACCGGGAGGCGAACGATCGGACCGGTCTGGCGAGGGCGCTCCTGAAGAAGGCCAAGGTCCTCAGAGAAAGGCAACGACCTGCCCGGTGCCATTGATGCTGTCCAGCAGAGCCTGCTCGAGATTGATCCCTACCAGGATCCTCGCCTCTCCGCCTATGCCCGCTTCAACCTGCTGCATCTGCTGACGATGACAGCGAGGTACGAGGACGCACAGTTGCTACTCCCGGAGGTCAGACAGATCCTCCAGGATACGGCCGAGCCCACCGACCTTCTGCGACTCCAGTGGACCGAAGCCAGCCTCGCCCATGGCCTGGGCCGGCTCGCAGAGGCCGAGCAGGGATACCGGGTCGTGCAGCACGAATTCCTGGATCTCGGCAAGGGCCTGGACGCCGCGCTGGTCTCGCTCGACCTGGCCGCTCTCCTCCTGGAGCAGGGGCGGACCGAGGAGCTGAAGCAGCTTGCCGCGGAGGTCGTCGTAGTGTTCGAGTCCCGAGAGGTCCAGCGCGAGGCGATGATCGCGCTGCTCCTCTTCCAGCAGGCCTGTGCCGAAGACCGGATCACCGGCGAGCTCCTCCGCCAGGTCGCGGCCCAGATCCGGCGGGAGAGGCGGGGGAACGGAACGCTCTCCTGAGCTTCGCGGCTCCTTGAGCATGTCGCAAAACTCGAGAGAAACTGTTGCAGCCTCCCAAGGTTCTGCCGCAAAACTCGCGAGGGCCCGTCCAAAATTCACGAGATCTCGGTAACGCCCTCCCGAATTCTGTTGCAGCCCTCGCGAGGGCGCGTTGAAAATTCGCGAGATCTCGTAAGGCCCTCGCGAATTCTCGGTGCGCCCTCGCGGGGGCGGACCAAAATTCGCGAGGGCGCAGCCAGAATTCGCGAGGGGCGGACCGGCCCTCGCGAGGGCTGCAACAGAATGTCGGGAGGGCTGCAACAGATTTCCCGAGGGCGAAGGCCGGGCAGGGGAGGGAAGCCGGCGCACCTCTCCCGCGTCTCCCCCCGATGGACAGGGGAAAGGCTGGGGAGAAGAGGGCCGGGGATGGTGAAGTCGGGGGAATCCGAGGCGGGGCTACTTCGCGGTCCCGGTCTCCGGCGGGCTCCACTTGCGGGCCGGCGCCTTGACCACCTTGCCGCTCCGCAGGCAGCGGGTGCACACCCGGATATGGCGCACGCCGCCTTCGACCTTGGCCCGCACTCGCTGGAGGTTGGGCTCCCAGGTGCGGGAGGTCACGTTGTGGGCGTGGCTGACGTTGCGGCCGAAGGTCGTGCCCTTGCCGCAGATCTCGCATTGTTTGGCCATGTTCATCTCTCCTTGCCGAGCCCCGAAGGGCAGGGTAAGATACCAGAAACTTCTCGTGACCTCAAGCAGGCGAGGCTTCTTCATGCGTAGGTCCTGGCTCCTGGCAGCCTTTCTGACCCTGGCGACCGGTGGGGCGTCCCACGCCGCCGCGGGCCCTGCCCACATGGTGGCAGACCTGAATCCGGGGACCCTCCCCTGGGACGACGGCCACGCCACAGTCTTTCAGAATTTCACCCGGCTGGGAGACCGGGTCCTGTTCATGGGCTTCCTCGGGGGCGACGTCCAGTGCCTCCTCTGGATTACGGACGGCACGGCGGCTGGCACCGAGCGGGTGGCCGATCTGTGTGCCAGCAGCCCGCCGGGCTCATGGGCCGGGATCTTCGCGGCCAACGGGCGGATCGCGTTCCTGAGCGGTCCCGACCAGCAGCTCTGGCGCTCGGACGGCACCGCCGCCGGCACCTACCCGTTGGGGGTTGAGATCACAGGCTACGCCGGCAGTCCCCTGCTCGGCCCGGGCGGCATCCTCTACTTCGCCACCTGCACTCCGGACGGGGAGTGCGAGCCGTGGCGCAGCGACGGCACGGTCGCGGGGACCTTCCTGCTGCGCGCCGTGCAGGCGGAGGCTGAGACCTCTTCTTCCATCCAGTTCGTCGTCGACGGCGATCACGTGGTGTTCAGCGCCGTCGGAAAGAGGGGACCCGCCCTGTGGCGGACGGACGGCACGACGCGGGGCACGCGGGAGATCGTCCGTCTCCCCAGCCACATCGCGCACCTGCTGGCGGTGGACGGAGCGCTGTATGCCTCGACCTATGACTCCCTGTGGTTCGTCCCGCCCGGCGGGCGCACCGCCCGCCGGCTCGGCATCTTCCCCACCGACTACCGGTCGCCCGAGGTCGAGATCTTCCAGGCCGGCGGCCGGCTGCTGCTCAGGGTCGATGAAGAAGACGGCATCGTCGATCTCTGGGAAATCACGGCCTTCCACCACCGGCCGCGGTTTCTCGCCCAGTTCCAGGGGGAGCTCGGGCCCATCGCCGAGGTGGGTGGCGGCCTGGTCCTCGCGGCGGCGGCCGACGACACGAATCCCGTCGTCTCGCTCTGGTTCCTGGGACCCGGGATGAGCCGTCCGCAGCCGCTGACCGGCTGTCCGGGAGGGTGCCCCACGTTCGATCCCGACGAGGCGGATTTCGGCGCCCTGGGAGACCGCCTGCTCTTCGCCGGCCACGACGCGGAGCATGGCGACGAGCTGTGGGAGACGGACGGCACGGGGCCGGGCACGCGGCTGGTGCGCGATCTCTGCCCCGGCCCCTGCGACGGCTTCCACGGCGGGTTCACCCCGGCGCTGGGACGGCTGCTCTTCACCGCCGGAGAGCGGGATGTCTGGGTGACCGACGGCACCGCCGCCGGCACGCTGCCCATCGGCCGCACTCTCTTGGCATCGACCTCCCCGCTCGACCTCGCCGTGGTGAACGGCCGGGTGATCTTCAACGGCCTCGACGACGTCGACGGCTCAGAGCCCTGGGCGAGCGACCTGACGCCGGCGGGCACGGCGCCGCTCGTCACCCTGGGGAGAGACCTCGCGGCGGGAACCTCTCTTCAGAGCCCGGCCCCATCCGGCTCCGGCCTGCTGTTCGGTGCCTGCGTGGCCGGCAGCTTCGGCGTCTGGGGGAGCGACGGCACGGCAACGGGCACGGTCCGCCTGTTGGTCTCCGAGAAGGATTGCGACTCCAGCTTCGTGGGGCCCGTCGTCCGCTCCGCGGGCCTCGACTTCTTCGATTTCAATTTTATTTTCGATGACCTCGAGAGGGCCCAGCTCTGGCGCAGCGACGGCTCGCCCGGAGGGACCCGCCTCCTGGGCTCGTGGGAGGACCAGCCGTTCCTGCGCGGCTCCGCCGCGATGGATGGCGGGCTCTTCTTCATCCTCGACCCCGCGGAGATCGAGCTCGGGGCGGACTGGATCTGGAGCTTCTGGCACAGCGACGGCACGCTCCAGGGGACGGTCGAGACCGCCGCGATCCCGCTGGGCGGCACGCCTGACCTCCTGGGGTCTTCAGGCAGCGACGTCTTCTTCATCGCGCAGCGCAACGAGGCACCGTTCGCCTACGCCCTGTGGCGCACCGACGGTACCGAGGCGGGGACCCGGGCGCTGGTCGACGTCGATGGGAACTTCTCGCCGTCGGATTTCGCCCCCCTGGGGGGTAGGGCCTTCTTCGGGCTGGTCGTTGCGGAGGGACTCGAGCTGTGGTCGAGCGACGGTACCGCGGCCGGTACGGTGCCGGTGATCTCCGACGTCGATGCGCCCCGCCCCTTGAATCCCCGTTCGTTCGCCGTCCTCCACGGCATCCTCTACTTCTATGCCGAGACCGGGGATCCCGCCCGGCCCGGGGCCCTCTGGCGCTCGGACGGCACGGCGGCGGGGACGCGCATCGTCACCACCTTCGCGCCACCCGGCGATCCGGACCTCTTCATCTCCCCAGAGCTCACTCCGGCCGGCGACCTCCTCTTCTTCCGGCTCGACGACGGCACCCATGGCGAAGAGCTGTGGCGGACGGACGGCACGGCCGCGAGGACCTTCCTGGTGCGCGATCTCGCGCCGGGGCCGGCTCACTCCCGCCCCGACTTCCTGACCGCCGCCTCCGGCCGGCTCTACTTCGCGGCCACCGACGGCGAGCACGGCCTCGAGCTGTGGACGAGCGACGGCACGGCCGCAGGCACGCGGATGGTCGAGGACGTCCTGCCCGGCTTCGCCTCCTCGTCGCCCCAGTCTCTGGTGGCGGCTGAAGGCAATCTCTTCTTCACCGCCGACGACGGCGAGCACGGCCGCGAGCCCTGGGTCCTCCCTCTCGCGGAGACGGCCGCAAACCAGATCTTGCCTGGCCGGAGGTAATCGCTTGCACAGAGGCCGACGCTGGTGTAGAGTTCCCGAACTGGTCAATATAGCCATACATGCATGGGCGTCTTGACAGGGGTGTTTTTTCCTGGTAGCTTCCAGCGAAGCTTTAAGTATCACCCGGTAAGTTGCCTTGAACGTTGGGCTTAGGGGGAGTTCAAAACGTGCTCTTCTCCCGTGCGAAGAAGGGGATCGTGGGCCTCGACATCGGTAGCTCGGCCATCAAGCTGGTCGAGCTGCGGGAGCGCAAGGGTGAGTTCCACCTGCAGCGCCTGGGGATCGAGCCGCTGTCGCCGGAGGCCATCGTGGACGGGTCGATCATGGACTCGTCGCTGGTGGTGGACGCGATCCACCGGCTGAACGACCAGACCAAGGTCAAAGGCACCAGCTACGGCACCTCGCTCTCCGGTCACTCGGTGATCATCAAGAAGATCCAGCTCCCGGCCATGGCCGAGGACGAGCTGGCCGACTCCATCCAGTGGGAAGCCGAGCAGTACATCCCGTTCGACATCAACGACGTGCGGCTCGACTACGTGGTGCTGACCGAGGGCGAGCCGGGGCGGGACAACATGGAGGTGCTGCTGGTCGCGGTCAAGCGCGACAAGGTCAACGACTACGTGTCGGTGATCAGCCAGACGGGCAAGCAGCCGACGCTGGTGGACGTGGACGCCTTCGCGGTGCAGAACGCCTACGAGGTCAACTACGAGCTCGACCCGCGCAAGGTGGTGGCGCTGATCAACATGGGCGCCGGGGTGACCAACATCAACATCCTGGCCCGTGGCACCACCGTCTTCTGGCGCGACATCTCGTTCGGCGGCAACCAGTTCACGGAGGCGTTGCAGCGCGAGTTCAACCTCTCCTTCGCGCAGTCCGAGGGGTTGAAGCAGGGCGAGTCGGTGGACCGCTACTCGCCGGCCGACGCCCGCTCGGTGCTCGACGCCGTGTCGTCGGAGATGGCATCGGAGATCAGGAAGACGTTCGACTTCTTCTCGGCGACTTCATCGGAAGGTCCGGTCGACGAGCTGATCCTGGCCGGTGGCTGCGCGCTCACTCCCAACCTCCAGCAGGTGCTGCGGGAGCGCTTCCAGGTGCCGACGGAGCTGATGAATCCGCTGCGCCGCATCCAGTTCAAGGAGGGCGACTTCGACGGCCAGTGGCTGCAGTCGATCGCCCCGATGATGGCGGTCGCCGTGGGACTGGCCATCCGCCGGGTGGGGGATTAGGGCGATGATCAAGATCAACCTGCTCTCCGAAGGCAAGCGGGCGGCGGTCCGCAAATCCAAGCCCGCGGCCGGCGTGCCGGGCGGGGGCGGGCAGGACGTCGGCACCTGGCTGCTCGTCGTCGGCCTCCTGCTCGGCATCGTCGGGCTGGTCGGCTACTGGTGGTACTGGAACCAGAAGATCGCCGAAAAGCAGACCGAGGTGGACGCCGCGCAGCAGGAAGTCACCGCCATGGCCAACGTCATCAAGGAGGTCGAGGACTACAAGGCCAAGAAGAAGGCGCTCGAAAGCAAGATCGGCGTCATCAGCGACCTCAAGGCCAACCAGCGCGGGCCGGTGCGGGTCATGGACTACATCTCCCGCGCCCTGCCGGAGCTGCTCTGGCTCGACCGCATGAAGATGACCTCCAACTCCATCGAGATCGAAGGCCGGGCGTTCAACACCAACGCCGTCGCCAACTTCATCGAGAACCTCGACAAGGTCCCCGAGTTCGACGAGCCCGTCCTCAAGAGCACGGAGCAGCAGGCGGGCAACGTCTACAAATTCGTCATCAACTTCCAATACTCGTTCGCCACGCACGCCAAGGAAGGCGAGGCCGCGGGGGAGACCCCCCCGGGCGGCACCGCGTCCCCGGCGTCGCCGCCGGCGACGTCCGGTTCAGGAGGGCAGGCCCGGTGAAGACGGGATTCGAAGGCAAGCCCTGGTACGTCGGCTTAGGCTTGGGTCTGGTGCTGGGCGGGCTGGCGTTCTTCATCGGCATGAAGCTGATGCAGGGCAAGGTCGACGATTACGATCGCCTGGAAGGGCAGCTCCAGAGCCTGCAGACCAAGATCCAGGAGGGGCGGGCGGCGCGCCAGGAGCTGCCGAAGTTCCGCGAGGAGGTGCGCCAGCTCGAGCTGGAGCTCGACAAGCTGCTGCGCATCCTGCCGGCCCGGCGCAACACGCCGGACCTGATGCGGCGCATCCGGTCGCTCGCCGAGCAGGGGGACTTCTCCCTGCGGCGATTCAATCCCGGGATCCTGAGCGACAAGGAGTTCTACAGCGAGTGGCCGATCGGCGTGAACGTCGAGGGCTCCTATCACAACCTGGCCCTCTTCTTCGATCGCATCAGCCGCTTCTCGCGCATCATCAACATCGAAGACATGGAGATCACGGCCCTGCCGCCGAAGCCGGGAGCCCGTACCATCGCCGCCGCCTTCACCGCCAAGACGTTCGTCTACAAGGAGGAGGAGCCGGAGACCAAGGAGGGCGACAAGACCGCGGCCGGCACGTCCGGGGCCGCGGCTGCGCACCCGGCGAAGCCGACGACCGGGGGGCCGGCCTCCCGCATCCGCTCCGGCGCTCCGCCCGCAGGAGGACCCGACTGATGCTCCGTCTCATCCGTCCCACCAGCCTGACCGCCCTCGTCGTGCTGGCGGTCTCGTGGGCCGCGCTGGCGCAGACGAAGCCGGCCCCCCCGGCCAAGCCCGCGCCGACGCCGCCTCCGGCCGCGACCGCGCCGGGAGGAGGGGAGCCGATGGGCACCGACCTGGGCGACATCGACAAGATCCTCGAGGGCGAGGAGGAGGCCCTTTCCGGCAGCGGCTTCACCTACGACCCGGGCAACCGGCGCGATCCCTTCAAGTCGCTGCTCGTGGGCCAGGACCGCCCCGAGTTCCGCGGTCCGCGGCCGGAGGGCGTCCCGGGGCTGCTGATCGACGAGGTCGACCTGACGGGGATTTTCCGTACGAGCAAAGGCTACGTGGCCCAGGTGGTGGCCGCGAACCAGAAGAAGAGTTATCTGTTGAAAGTAGGGGACCAGCTCTACGACGGCGACGTGGTGAGCATCAACCACAACGAGGTGGTGTTCAAGCAGATTGTGCAGGATCCCACCGCCTTGAAGCCGTTCCGTGAGGTTGTCAAGAGCCTGAACCCTGCGCAGTAGGACAGGCCCGTAAGGGAGGCGAGTAGCCATGGGAGATGTGGAAACCACGAAACAGTTCGCCGGGCTCCGGCGTTTAATCGCTTCGGCGCTGGTGCTTTGCGTCGCGGCAGGCGCCGGTTGCACCGCCTCCAGGCCCGCGAGGGTAGTCGAGGCCGAGCCCGCTCCAACGAAGCCGGCTCCGGCCGAGGCCAAGGCGGTCCCCGCGACCGCCGAGATCCGCTCCCTGGACCTGCGGGAGGGGGCACCCGAGGTGTTCATCGACCTGGAGGCGAGCGCTCCTCTGGTCTGGACGAGCTTCCGCAACGCCGAGGGGCGGGTGATCGTGGAGCTGCCCAACGCGGCCCCCCGCGCCGGCCTCGCCGACCTCTCGCCCGCTGACGGCCTCGTCTCGTCGCTGGCCATCCAGAAGAGCGATGAGGGGAGCCGGCCCATGACCCGCCTGGTGATCGCCACCCGTCAGGAGGTGGAGCACTCGGTGACGGCCGACGGCACGAAGCTGCGCATCCAGCTTCTGCCCCTAGGCGAGCAGTCGAAGGCCGAGCAGGCCAAGGCCAAGCTGGCCTTCGAGCCCCTGGGGGAGGAGACCGCGAGCACGGCGACGACCGGTGCGTCACCTGCCGCCACGGGCCAGGCTCCCGCCGCCGCGCCTTCTTCCGGCTCGGCGGCGGCCGGCACTCCCGACAAGCCGGCGGTGGCCCCCGCCCCCTCCGGCGTCGCCGCCACCCGGCTCGATGCCATCGAGGTCCTGGCCTCCGACGGCGGTGCCGTGATCCGTATCGCCGGCGACGGCGAGTTCCCGTATTCGACCTTCGCCCTCTCCGAGCCGCGGCGCTTCGTCATCGACCTCGACGGCGTGATCAACCGCTCTCCGCGGACGGCGTTGAGCGTGGAGAGCTCGGTGGTGGAGCGGGTGCGGGTAGCGCAGTTCAAACCGGCGCCGAAGCCGGTCTCCCGGGTCGTCTTCGACCTGCGCCGCGACACGGTGCCGGTGATCGAGCGCACCCAGGAGGCCCTGGTGATCTCCTTCCCGCCGGCGGGCGGAGGCGGTGGGGAGGGCCCCGCCACGGAGTCTTCGGCCCCCGCGGCGCCCGCTCCGGCTCACCCGGCTCCCGCCCAGACCCCGGCACCGCATGCCGCGGCCCCGGCCCGCGTCAAGGAGCCTGCTCCGGAGCCCCCGAACCCGGTTGTTCCCCCGGCAGGAGCCGAGCCCTCCGACCTGGTGCTCGCCCAGCGGCAGCCGCCGCCCGCGGCGCCGCCGGCCGCCGGCACGGGCAAGGCCACCACGATCATCCAGTCCTCGCAGACGTCCGGCAAGGTGGTGGTGCAGCCCCGTCCGGCCGGGGCCCCGGCGGGCTCCGTGGCCGGCGGCAGCCGCCCGAGCGCAGGTCCGGTGGAGCTCGAAGGCGTGCAGCCATCGTCCTCCAACTCCATCCTGCGGCCGAAGGCCGTTGGCGAGAGGGAGCGGGCCTACGTCGGTGAGCCGATCGACCTCAAGGTGACGAACGCCGACGTCACGGACGTGCTGCGCACCTTCGCCCAGATCAGCGGTCTGAACATCATCGTGCAGCCGGGGGTCAACGGCGTGGTGACCGCGGAGCTCGGAGAACGTGCCGTGGGACCAGGCCCTCGAGCAGATCCTGAAGATCAACAACCTGGACTACGAGCTCGACGGCAACGTCATGCGCATCGCCCCTAGCAGCGTGCTGCGGCAGGAGGCCCAGGACCGGCAGCAGCTCGCGGCGGCCAAGGCGCTGGCCATCCCCCTGCGCACGGTCTACCAGCGGCTGAGCTACGCCCAGGCGGCCGACGTGGCGCAGTTGCTCAAGGCGGGCCAGGCCGGGCTCCTCTCCCAGCGCGGCAGCGTGGTGGTGGACGGGCGCACCAACGCCCTCATCATCAAGGAGCTGCCCTCCAACATGGACGCCGTGCTGTCGGTGATCGACCTGCTCGACGCGCCGGAGCCGCAGGTGATGATCGAGGCGCGGATCGTCGAGACCACGAAGCGCTTCAACCGCGACGTGGGCATCAACTGGAGCTTCCAGGCCATCGCCGACGCCGCCCACGGCAACACCACGGGGCTCATCTTCCCCAACAACGTCAATGCCAACGGCAGTGTCAACCTCGGCGCCGGCGGCCAGAACGGCCTCCTGCGGCTGCGCCTGGGCAACGTCCTCAACACCTTCAACCTCGACGTGGCCCTGCAGGCGGCGGAGAGCGAGGGTCTGATCACCATCCTCTCGGCGCCCAAGGTGGCGACGCTCAACAACCAGCGCGCCTCCATCCAGAGCGGTCTGCAGATCCCGGTGCAGACCGTGCTCAACAACACGGTGACGGTGCAGTTCATCAACGCCACGCTGCGCCTCGACGTCACGCCGCAGGTGACGGCCGAGGGGACGGTGCTGATGGACATCGACATCTCGAAGCGCGAGCCGCAGACCGCTTTCCTGGTGCCCGGAGCCACCAACGCCCCGATCGCCACCAAGGACGCCCGCACCCGGCTGGTGGTGCGCGACGGCGGCACGGCGGTCATCGGCGGCATCTACAAGATCACCGCCAACAACGGCGAGAACCGGGTGCCGGGGTTGGGGAGCATCCCCATCATCGGTTATCTTTTCAAGAACAAGACGCGCAGCGACGAGAACGATGAGCTCCTCATCTTCATCACGCCGCGGGTCATCAAGATCTGAGCCACTTTCGGGAGCGGAGTCTTCCCATGAAGAAACAAGGCGCCATCCTCATTCTGATCCTCCTGGTCTCCGTCGTGGCCGGCTGCCGCTCGCGCACCGACCGGAGCGAGGGTACCGTCCTGCTGTCGGTGACCGATTTCAGCGGCCTGCCGGTCAGCATCTCGCTGGGCACCGGCGGTCCTTTCCAGATCGACCGGGTGACCTTGCGCAACGTCGCCAAGGACCCCACGGGTACGACCGGCGACCTGCAGACCATCGAGCTGCAGTCCTACGAGATCCGCTACCGGCGCCGCGACACCGGCACGCGGGTGCCGCCCCCCGCCGTGCAGTCCATCTTCGGCACGGTGACGGTCAACGGCACGAAGGACGTCCTCAACGTGCCGATCCTGTTCAGCGATCAGGTGCTGAGCCAGCCGCTCAAGGACCTGCGGGATTTCGGGATCGATCGCGAGACCGGGACGGCGGTGATCGTCCTGGACGTCTCGATGACTTTCTTCGGCCGTACGCTCTCCGGCGACGACATCGCCTCCGCGCCGGCCAACTTCACCATCGAAGTCCGGCCTTGAGCCGGTAGGAGTTTCGGTATGTATGCCCTGAGGAACGCCCCTCGACTGCTCTTCGCGCTGGCCCTCGCTGCGGCTCTGGGCTGCACCTCGTCGCCCACCGAGCCCAAGGGGGGCGGCGGCACCCAGACTCCCAAGCCGCCGGACCCGGTGACCTCCTTCGTCGTCTCGGTCACCGCCAATCCGTCCGACATCACGGCAGGTAGCGGCGGCTCGAGCACCATCACCGTGGAGGTGCACCGCGCCGACAACGGCCAGCCGCCGGCGGACGGCTCGACGGTCCACCTCACCACCACGCTCGGTACGTTCGGCAGCACGGCGGGCACCAACGCCGTCGACCTGCAGCTCGTCAACGGCCGGGCCTCGGCCACTCTGTTCTCCACCACGGAGACGGGCACGGCCGCGGTCCGCGCCAATTTCACGAGCTCGGCGGGTGTCGCCTTCACGGGCGCCACCAACGTCCGCATCGGCGAGGCGGCCACCTTCTTCGTCTCGTCGGTGGATCCGAACCTCGGCAATCCCCAGGGCGGTGAGATCGTCAACATCCTGGGCGGCGGCTTCGCGTCGCCGGTGCGGGTGACCTTCAACGGTGCCACGGCCACGGTGCGCTCCGTCACCTCCGGCCGCATCACCGTGGTCACGCCCTCCGCGGCGGCGGCGGGCGTGACCGTCGGCGTGGGGCAGACGGCGGCCGTGTCGGTCCAGGTCACCATCAACCTCAACAAGCCGAACCAGGACAGCGACACCATCGACCGGGGCTTCACCTACGCCCTGGGCGGCGGCACGGAGCAGCCCTCCGTGTTCTCCATCTCGCCCACCCTCGGCACCAACGACGGCGGTACCCGCGTCACCATCGTCGGCGACGGCTTCCAGCAGCCGGTCCAGGTCCTTTTCGGCCTCGGTGCTAGCGCCGCGAGCTTCAACGGCGTCGAGGCCTCCATCGTGTCGGTGACGCGCAACCAGATCGTGGCCATCACGCCGGCGGCCCGCGGCTTCGGCCAGAACCTCAGCAACCAGGTGGTGAACGTGCTGGTCAAGAACCTGAACACCGGCTTCAGCACCGTCGGCACCCAGCTTTTCAAGTACGGCACCAACGTGCAGATCACCGCCATGGACCAGAGCGGCTCCGGCACTCCTCTCTTCACCGGCGGCACCCGGGTCCTCATCCATGGCTCCGGCTTCGACGATCCCGTGGCGGTGTCGTTCGGCTTCGCCGGCGTCAGTGTGGCGCAGGCGGTCGTCTCCGTCACCGGCACTGAGATCGTGATCTTGACCAGTGCGGCGCCGCTGCCAGCCGCCTGTCCGGCGAACGGCCGGATCTCCTCCAGCACGGTGAGCGTCACCAACATCGAAAACGGCGATAGCGCCACCGCCAGCATCGGCTTCAACTTCGTGGTGCCGCTGCCACAGATTTTCGGCATCAGCCCGCCGGGCGGCAGCTCGGGCTCGCAGGCTACGATCTCGGGCCAGAACTTCGGTCCGAACGTCCAGGTGCTCTTCGGTGATGCGACCAACGGCAGCTCGGCGGTGATCGGTGCCCACTCCGCGAGCTCCATCACCGTGACGGTGCCGAGCGCGCCGCAAGGGTTCACCTTCATCACCGAGCCCTGCGATGGCAACGGCGACGGCATTGCGAACGGCACGCGCCTCACGCCGACGCCGATCAACGTCACCGTCCGCAACCTCGACGAGCTCCGCTGCGTGTCGACGCTGACCAACGCGTTCCTCCTCAACCCGTCGAATACCACCTGCACTGGCGACAACTCGACCCCGCCGCCGCCGGCGACACCCCAGTGCAACGACGGCCTCGACAACGACAGCGACGGCCTGACCGACTTCCCGGCGGACCCGCAGTGCTCGAGTCTGACTGACAACACCGAGGGGAGTTAGCGGAGCGGCCGTTTCTCTATTCTCGACCTTTCCGCGGGGCGGCCGTCTGGACGGATGGCCGCCCCGCTTCGTATACTGAGTCGCTATGATTTACCGGGTTGTTTCGATACTGCTCCTCTCCCTGGCCGTCTTCGCCCTGGCTGGCTGCGACAAGGCGACGCCGGTCGCGCCGGACGGCACGGTCCTCATCGTCAGCGCCAATCCCAGCAAGATCACGCTCAACGGCTCGTCGACGATCACCATCGACGGCCGCCGGCCGGATGGGAATCCCCTGAATCCCGGCACGGAGATCCGGCTGTCCGTGGACAAGGGGACCATCCCTTCGATCGTCGCGGTCGACAGCCACGGCCGGGCCACGGCCACCTACCAGGCCGACGGGCGCTCGGGCACGGCGAAGATCACGGCGGCCACGGGCACCGGGACGGTCATGGCGACCACGGACGTGCAGGTGGGCGAGTCGACGGACACCAAGCCGTCGCTGATCTTGAGCGTGTCGCCCAACAACGTGGCGGTGGCGGGCACGGCGACCGTCACCATCATCGCGCGTAACTCCGACGGCTCTCCGGTGGGCGCCGGCTTCCAGGTGATCCTCACCACCACCCTGGGGAGCCTCAATCCCAGCCGTCCCGTGACCCGTTCCGACGGCACGGCCACGTCGACTTTGAGCGCCGGGACGCAGCCGGGCACGGCCACCATCTCGGCCGTCCTCGGCTCGAGCGACGCGGCGACCACCACGGTGACCATCCGCGACGCGGCGGTGGCCATCAGCCTGCAGGCGGATTCGCAGACCGTTCCGCCCTCCGGCGGCACCATCACCTTCTCCGCCTTCGTCACCAACTCCCAGGGGCAGCCGCTCCAAGGCGCGGCCGTGACCTTCCAGTCGCAGGTCGGGAACCTTCTCCAACACCGGCGTCGTGTTCACCGACACCAACGGCATCGCCAAGAACGAGCTGACCGTGACCCAGTCCCAACTCGCCGGCAGGACCAGCTTCACCGTGGTCGCGCGGACCCCGTCCGGCACGGGCCAACTCCTGGAGTCGACCACCGTAATCACTATCCAGTGAACCCGCCCGGCTACACTAGGGTCCCTCCTCCGCCATACGGCGGGGGAGGGACTGCTTGTGCTGCTATAATGCGACCGCTTTGCTGTCACTCCTGACGCCCTCCCCGCCCTGTTCTTGCGCGCCTGCGCTCTGCCGAAGGTGTGTCCGCATGAGTGACGGCGCGTTTCCCGACCGCCTCACCCAGCTCCGCTCGCGCTGGGAATCCGACCCTTCCTCCCGCATCTTCCTCCAGCTCGCGGAGGAGTACCGCCATCAGGGCCGGGTGCGGGAGGCGTTGGAGGTGCTTGGAGCGGGGACTGAAGGAGCACCCCGGCTACCTCTCGGCCCTGGTGGCCAAGGGGCGGTGCCTCTTGGAACTGGGCGAGCCCGAGCAGTCCCGGACGGTGCTGGAGAGGGTGGTCAAGCAGGATGCCACCCAGATGGTGGCCAACAAGCTGCTGGTGCGGGCGTACATCGAGACCGCCGAGCCCGAGCGGGCCCGTGAGCGCCTCGACCTCTATACGCTGCTCAACGACAGCGATCCTGAAATCGAAGAGCTCCGCCGGAGGCTCCGCGCGATGGACCAACTTCCTCAGGCCCCTCAGCTCCCCCAGGCACCCCCGGCACCTCCGCCGGGCCCGCCCTCGCCGCCGCCTGTGGCGTCCCGCGGGGCAGCGGCGGAGGAGGACATCTTCGACCTCGGCCGTCCTGCCCCTGCGCGGTCGGGCGGCGACGTCTTCGATCTCTGGTCGCCGCCGGTGTCTGCGCCTGCTACGCCCGTGGCAGCGGCTCCGGCGCAGCCTGAGCCGGAGGCCGCCGCGGCGGTGCTCGAAACCGAGGAGCCCGAGGCGCCCGAACCGCCCGAGGCGCCTGAGGCGGACGACACCCTGTTTCCCGGTCTCGCCTCCCGCGAGAGCCGCCGGCGCTACCTCGCCGGCTTGGCGGGCGAAGGCCTGTTCCAGCTCGACCTGACAGAGCAGGCAGTGGCCGAGGCCGCGCCGTGGACCCCCCTGCCCGAGTCGGAGCCGGTGTTCGAGCCCGTCGAGCCCGAGCCGGTCGCCGTCGCCGGGTTCGACTGGCAGGAGGCGCCAGTGGAGGAGGTCGCCCTGGCGTCGGAACCGCCGGAGCTGCCGGAGTCCGAGCCAGTCGCGGCGCCGCCCGAGCCGGTCGCCACCGTCACGCTCGGGGAGCTCTACCTGCGCCAGGGTTATCCGGCCGAGGCCGAGCGGCTCTTCCACGAGGTGCTGCGCCGCGAGCCCGACAACGCCGCGGCGCGCGAGGGCCTGGAGAAGCTCTCGACCCGGCCACCGCAAGTCAGACCCCTCGTGGCGCACGACCTGCTCGCGGGGTACCAGCCGGGGGCCCGGACCGGCGAGGCCGAGGGTAAGGCCCGCAAGGCCTTCCTCCTGAGCCGTTACCTGGAGCGCATCCGGCGGGGGGGGCAGCGCGATGTTTCTTGACCAGTTGAGCCGCATCAGCAACCGCATCGACGGCGCCCTGGCCCTCTCGCTGGTGGCCCGGGACGGCATGCCGGTGGAATCCGTCAGCTCCGATCCCAACCTGGATCTCGACCTCCTGGCGGCCGAGCTGGTCGCCCAGGTGCGCTCGATCACCGAGAACCACCGCGAGCTGGACGTCGGGGGGGTGCAGCACCTCTCGGTGACCACGGACCGGTTGACGCTGATGGTAAGCTCCGTCGCCGCGGACTATTATCTGCTTCTCGTGCTGGGACCCGAGGGGAACTACGGGCGGGCCCGGTTCGAGCTCCGGCGAGCGCGTCTGCTCCTGGAGGCGGAGCTCTCCTGACCCCGCTCTCTTCCGGAGAGGGGGCCGGGCGGGCCGCAGGGGACTTCTAAAGGGGCATCCACGTGCTGACATTTGAACAGATCAAAGAGCTCATCGAGCTGGTGGCGCACAACGGGCTCCAGGGGCTGGAGGTGGAGCGCTCGGGTTTCCGCCTCAAGATCGACGGCTACCAGGCGGCTTCCGTCGTGGCTGCGGCTCCGGCGGCTCCCGCGCCTCCGGCATCCCCGGCCGGTCTTGCGAGCCCGGTCCCGGCCGTGGCTGCGGCGCCCGCTGCCGTGGCCGCGGCTCCTGCGGCCGCTCCGGCTCCCGCCGCTGCCGCGGCGTCTGCAGGACCGCCGGCGGGCACCCACATCCTCAACTCCCCCATCGTCGGCACGTTCTACCGCGCGCCGTCGCCCGACGCCGATCCCTTCGTCGAGGTCGGGCTCGCGGTGAAGAAGGGGCAGGTGCTCTGCATCATCGAAGCGATGAAGCTGATGAACGAGATCGAGTCCGAGGTCGACGGGACGATCGCAGAG
The DNA here is from genome assembly GCA_963712665.1 of Thermoanaerobaculaceae bacterium. Taxonomy (GTDB): domain Bacteria; phylum Acidobacteriota; class Thermoanaerobaculia; order Multivoradales; family UBA5704; genus DATARR01. Next base: position 396,044 of record CAVQIV010000009.1, read on the forward strand.
ATCTACGCCCAGAACGGCCAGCCGGTGGAGTACGGCGAGCCGCTGTTCGCCATCCGGACCGCTGTAGCGATCCCGCAGCCGCGCTGATGTTCAAGAAGATCCTGATCGCCAACCGCGGCGAGATCGCGCTGCGCGTCATCCGGGCCTGCAGCGAGCTGGGCATCCAGACCGTCGCCGTCTACTCGACGGCCGACCGCGACAGCCTCGCACGTCCGCTTCGCCGACGAGGACGTCTGCATCGGTCCGCCCCCGTCGACAGCAGAGCTACCTCAACATCTCGTCGCATCATCTCCGCCGCCGAGATCACCGGCGCCGACGCGATCCATCCCGGCTACGGCTTCCTCGCCGAGAACGCCCACTTCGCCGAGGTGCTGCGAGGAGTGCAAGCATCACCTTCATCGGTCCCCGGCCCGAGGTCATCCGCCTGATGGGCGACAAGGCCAAGGCCCGGCGAGACGGCGAAGGCCGCGGGCGTGCCCGTGCTCCCCGGCAGCGAGAGCCGCTGCCAGACGCGGAGGAGGCCGTCGACGCCTGGCCGCGGAGATCGGCTATCCCGGTGATCCTCAAGGCCGCGGCCGGCGGCGGCGGCCGCGGCATGCGCATCGTCCAGGCCGAGGAGGAGCTCGCCGGCCAGCTCGCCGCCGCGCGCAGCCGAGGCCGGAACGCCTTCGGCGACGGCTCGGTCTACCTCGAGAAGTACCTGGAGGAGCCGCGCCACATCGAGATCCAGGTGATCGGCGACCAGCACGGCCGCGTGGTCCACCTCGGCGAGCGCGAGTGCTCGATCCAGCGCCGCCACCAGAAGCTGATCGAGGAGTCGCCGTCGCCGGCGCTTGACCGCCGGAGCTGCGCGAGCGAGATGGGCGAGCCGCGGCCGTCCGCCTCTGCGAGGCCGTCGGCTACGAGAACGCCGGCACCATCGAGTTCCTGCTCGACGCCGACGGCCGCTTCTACTTCATGGAGATGAACACCCGCATCCAGGTCGAGCATCCGGTCACCGAGATGGTCACCGGCATCGACCTGGTGAAGGAGCAGATCGAGGTGGCCGCGGGCGAGAAGCTGCAGGTCCCGAACGGCATGAAGCCCCGCGGCCACGCCATCGAATGCCGGGTCAACGCCGAGAACCCGGAGACCTTCGCGCCCAGCCCCGGCCCGCTTGAAGACCTTCCACCTGCCCGGCGGCCCCGGCGTCCGCGTCGACACCCACGTCTACGAGGACTACGTCGTCCCGCCCTACTACGACTCCCTGGTGGCCAAGCTGATCGTCCACGACCGCACCGCGGGAGTACGCCATCGCCCGCATGCGCCGGGCGCTCGACTTCTTCGTGGTCGAGGGGATCCACACCTCCATCCCTCTCCACCGGCGCATCCTCCGCGATCCGGAGTTCGTGGCCGGCCGGCTGTCGACGCGCTTCATGGAACGCTTCCTCCAGCGGGAGGCACGGACGGGCGACGGCGGCAAATGACGCCCGCGATCTATGCCATCGCCGACGCCGAGGCGCTCCATCCCCGGCCGCTGCCCGCCGCCGTGGCCGAGATGGCGGAGGCCGGAGTGCGTTGGATCCAGGTCCGGGCCAAGCGGCTCGCCGGACGGGATTGGTACCCGGCCCTCTCGGGGTGCTGCCGGGCCCTCGAAGGCAGCGGAGTGGAGCTCTGGGTGGACGACCGGGCCGACCTCGCGGCCCTCTTCCCCGTTGTCTCCATCCACGGCCTCCACCTCGGCCAGGCCGACCTGCCGCCGGTCGCGGCCCGGCGGGTGGTGGGAGGAGAGGTTGAGATTGGCCTCTCGACCCACGACGAGCAACAGCTCGCGGCCGCGGCGGCCGATCCGGAGGTGGCCGTGGTGGCCGTGGGGCCGGTCTTTCCCACCACGGGCAAGGAGCGGCCGGACCCGGTGGTGGGCCTCGACTTCGTACGCTGGGCGCGGGCTCGGACCGGCAAACGACTGGTGGCCATCGGTGGCATCGAGGCTGGCAACGTGGCCGCGGTGCTGGCCGCCGGCGCCGATGCCGCGGCCGTGCTGGGAGCGGTCTGCCGCGGAGACGTCCGCGCCAACTGCCGCCGGTTGCTGGCGGCGGCGGGCGAGGGCCCATGCGCGTCTATCTGACGGGATTCATGGGCTCGGGCAAGACCACGGTGGGCCGGCGGCTGGCGGTGCGTCTGGGGGTGCCCTTCGTGGACCTGGACGAGGCGATCGAGCAGCGGGCGGGAGCGACGGTGCGCGACATCTTCGCCACCCAGGGGGAAGCCGCCTTCCGCCAGATGGAGGCCGAGGCCCTGCGCGACACCGCGAGGCTCCCGGACGTCGTGGTGGCCACCGGGGGCGGTACCATGGTGTCAGAGCCGAACGCGCGCTGGATCGGGACGAACGGGCTGTCGGTGTGGCTCAACCCGCCGTTCGCCACCATCGTGGCGCGCATCGGCGCCTGGGGGAAGGTCGACCGGCCGCTGTTCCGCGATGAGGTGCAGGCCCTGGCGCTCTATCGTGAACGGCTGCCGGCCTACCGCCGGTCGGACGTGACCGTGGACGTGGCTCCCGGCGAGGGGCCTGAGGAGATCGCGGCGAGAATCGCGTTATTGATCGGGGATCGTTGATCGGGGATCGTTGATCGGAGACAAGCACCTTGCGCTATCTGATTCTCTCGGACATGCACGCCAACTGGGACGCCTTCGAGGCCGTCCTGAGGCGGGCTCGCCGCAAGCGCTACGACTCCGTGCTGGTGCTCGGCGACCTGGTGGGCTACGGCGCCGCGCCCAACCAGGTGGTGGACGCCGTGCGCGACTTGGGCCCCCGGCTCCACACCGTGCGCGGCAATCACGACAAGGTAGTGGCGGGCATCGACTCCGGCGGCAACTTCAACCAGACCGCCCTGGCCGCGGCCCAGTGGACCACCGGCCGTCTCACCCCGGCCAACCTCCGCTACGTGCGCAACCTGCCCCAGGGGCCGCTGCAGGTGGAGGAGGGGATGGCCATCTGCCACGGCTCACCCCTCGACGAGGACACCTACGTCTTCTCCGACGTCGACGCCTGGGAGATCTTCTCGAGCTTCCGGACGCCGGTGACCTTCTTCGGCCACACCCACATCCCGTCGGTCTTCTGGCTGGAAGGCCGGCTCATCGGCGTGCGGGCGTTGCGGGGGACGAGCGGCCGGATCAAGCTCGATCCCGGGTTGCGCTATCTCATCAACCCCGGCTCCATCGGCCAGCCGCGGGACCGCGATCCCCGGGCCTCCTACATGACCTACGACAGCGCCAGGGGGATCGTGCACTGGTACCGGGTCGAATACCCCGTCCAGGAATCCCAACGCCGCATCCGCAAAGCCGGCCTCCCCCACACCCTGGCCGACCGCTTGGCCTTCGGGGCGTAGGGCCGCCGTTCCTGGGGGACCGTCTCTCTATATGGAGTCGTCCAAAAATTATATGCTCGGAAGCTCCCCCATCGAGTTTGGCGACAAGTCTATATAGAATCTCCACGCCACTATATAGAAAACCGTGCGAGAGACGCCGGGGAGCCTCTAGACCCCGTCCCAGAGCCTGATTCATATGAAAATTTCGGCGCTTCATATAGGGGGAGACTGATTCTATATAGGTACTGCGCTCTCCCTATATAATCGAGGACCGTACCGGCTCGTTTGGAGACCGCGCCATATACTGGCGCGGCAAGTCCATATACTTTGAGCCCGGAGGTCAGCCGGCGAGCTTCAGCTCGCGCAGGATCTCCACGAAGCGGGGCTCGCCGCGCAGGGACTCGAAGCGGGGATCGATCTTGAGCCAGACCAGAGCACCCTCCCGGGCGGAGAGGGCTTTTTCCAACCATCCCAGCGCGACCCCTTTGTGCCCGAGGGCCAGGTGGACGCCGGCCACCTGCGAAGCGAACGGCAGACCGCGATGGGCCAGCTTCTCCATCTGGGCGAGGAGCCGCTCCGCCTCCTTCCGCTTGCCGGCCAGAGCTTCCAGATAGGCGGACGCGGAGAGCAGGTTGCCATCGCTCGGCGAAAGCTCCCGGGCGCGGGCGAAGGCGCCCCGAGCCTCGTCGAAGCGCCCCTGCTGGACGCGGGCCCGGCCGATGAAGTACTGGGCGGTCTCCAAAGTGGGATCGAGCTTCAAGGCCTCCGCCAGCTCCGCCACCGCCTCGTCGTAATGGCGAGCCCAGAAGAGACGATACCCGAGCCCGGCGCGCACGTGAGGATCCTCGGGCGCGAGCCTGGCGGCCCGCTGTGCCTGTGCCACCGCTTCGGACGAGCGGCCGGTCACCTCCAGGAGGATCGCGTACCAGAGGAGGGGGGTGATCTTTCCCGGATCGAGCTCCAGGGCACGCTGGATCTCGGCTTCGGCGCCGGCCCAATCCCAGTCGGCGTGCATGCGGACGAAGCCCATCACGGCGTGCGCCATCGCCAGCCGGTCATCGAGCGCGAGAGCCCGCTGCGCCGCCTCCCGGGCCGCTGGATAATTGAAGAGCAGGGCCTGCGTCTCGGCCAGACCCGCGAAAGCCGGAGCGAACGTGGCATCGGCGGCCGTGGCCTGCTGGAAATCCTTGAGCGCCGCACGCAGGTCCGCAGCAGCTCCGACTGGCCAGATGCTTCTGGCCCAGGGCATAGGCTTCTGCGGCAGGAGAGGGCGGCTCGGCGGCTGCGGTCGAGACCCACATCCCGGCGAGCACGAGGGCGAGCCCTGCACGGCTGGCGAGATTTCTCATGAGCACAGAGTATAACGCCTGCCAACGTCCGGTCAAGGATCTGGGTCTAGATCAAATCTCAAGCAGCGTTGACCTACGGTACGAGCAGATACAGCGCTTTCCCTTTCCAAATAGCCCTACGGCCATTCTCGGCCTATCGATCTCCATGCGGATAATAAAAAAGCTGTCTGCATTGGCATCTACATAAGGAAATCCGAGACGGTAAAAATTTTTGTCTTTCTGTCGTCGCTCCTGGCCGTCCTATATCACGGAACGCTCAAGTGCTCCATTCGGGCGCAGGGTACAATCCTAATCTTTTCTCCATCAGGAGAGAATATGCGAGGCCTCCTGAGGAGGTGATGTACGTGTAGTCTAGTACATAGGAGGCTAGCTATAATAATCTGTTGCTTCTACGTTTATCGCTGGGTAGTCTTCTCCACGATTCTTTGTGCGAGTTCCGGAAGGAAAACGTTCTCTAGCCTGCCCAGGAGTCCCCCCGGCTCTGCCGGGGAGGCAGTAGAAGTTTGACGTTTTCGGGGGTGTCCATCGTCGAGACTTCCTATCGTGAGCCGCCAAGCACACGAAAGGAAGGTCCACGATGGACACGTCGAAGAGTTTGAACCACACGAGGTGGGAGTGCAAATACCACATTGTGTTCATCCCGAAGTGTCGCAGGAAGACGCTATACGGGCAGTTGCGAGTACATCTGGGGGAGGTATTTCGCATGCTGGCAGCACAGAGGGAAAGCCAGATTGAGGAAGGTCACCTGATGCCCGATCACGTCCATATGCTTGTGTCGATACCACCGAAGTACTCGGTGTCGCAGGTGGTGGGGTTCATCAAGGGCAAGAGCGCCATCCATCTGGCCCGGGTCTACGGAGAGCGCAAGCGCAACTTTGTGGGGCAGCACTTCTGGGCTCGGGGGTACTATGTCTCGACAGTGGGCCGTGACGAGTCGGTGATTCGGGAGTACATCAAGAACCAGGAGAAGGAGGACGAGCGGTTGGACCAACTCGGTCTCTGGAAGTGAACCGCCTCCTTTAGGAGGCACAAACCTTGAGGGGCCGCGTTAGCGACCCCTCCCTGCCGCTTTGAGCGGCTCACAACCTAAAGCCCCCGGCTCTGCCGGGGGATACTTACTTGGTTGATATTTATTGCCCTTACGCCTGGTATGAAAGGAATGGCGGTTGGCTCAACATGTACAAGTAAGGGTGTGATTCTTTTGTGTTGGCCACAAATAGCTCCCATCTCGAAAAGCACCCATTTCGACTCTAAGCTATAGGGCGACAATAACACTATAGCTTCATCGCAGGCATCCACAGCCTCAAGTATTTCGCCGTATATGGGGTCGCCTACTGAAAGTTCATTCACATCAAGCCAGACGTTGCTGCCCCTTTGTCTAACACCTTGGGCAATCATGGTAGCGATCCATTCGTCTCTCGATGAATGGCTGAGGAAAACTAAATAATCATCCTGGGCCGTTGTCCGGCCTGAGATGTGAGACCGATCGTGGCGGTCAGTCGGTTTGACTTCAACGGAGTTAGAGGACTCGATTCTTGCCATCCTTGGTTACCTCCGCCTGACTAGGCTGGTTCTCAGCTTACTAACTCTAGCTAGTCAATAGATACAGCAGCATAGCCTAAAAACTTTGCGCCTTCCTGCTTAAGCATGAGCCGTCTCTCACTTAAGCGCGGTGCTCTATCCCCCCGTAAACGGGACACAACGGTTCTTTCGATATTCTTCCGATGGCACTTTCACACGAAAAACCTCCCGGAGACGCGAAGAACTACATCGCTTCCAACGATTATGATTAAGCCCAAGTCTAGTAGGTCGATTCCTGATAGCGTGTCAATTGGTGCTCTAAGCCAGAGAATAATAGCCTAACTCGGGATCTGTCCCAAGCCTCATTGCATCACGATATGGAAACAATCTACTAACTAACAAGTCTTTCATGAAAATGATATTTAGCTAGGGATTGATATACCGGAGGAGAAAAGTGGCAAGGAGGGTTGCTTTGTTCGGGGGCTCGACCTCAAGGTGATGGCTGATTACAAGAAGATAGATCGTCTGGTCGTCATAGGGTCTCGAGCTCGATCCAAGAGCGAAAGTAGAGAGAACGGCGACTAGACCGCCTTGCGGAACCAAGAGGGCCACGCCAGACCCCAAGGAGTTTCGTACTCGCCAGAGGGCACAGAACGGTCCCGATCCGGCCGGGGCTCGATCACCCCTTCCTGCCGCAGCTCGTCCAGCGTGGCTGTGACGTTCCTCAGGGACCGCCCCACCTCGACTGCAATCTGGCTCGCGCAGAGGGGACCACGTCTTTTCAAGAGATTGAAAACCTCTTCGCTGATCCGGGAATCCGTCGCCCACGGCCCGTCCTTCTTGGAAGGCATGGCAGTTGTCGTGTCGAGTTGGATGAGCGTCTTCCTGCGCAATCACGGCCGAGATGGCCGGGCTTGTGCAACCTGGGGCTCAAAGCGTTCGCTCGCGTTTCGTGCAGCAAGAAACTCTCTAAACCGAGTCTCTCGGGCATTCCAGAAACTGGCGGGAACTCCCAAAGCCTTTTCGAGCTGGAGGGCAGTTTCGGGTGTGATGGCAGCCTTACCCTTGATGATCTCGTCGATGGTCGTGCGAGGTCGCCCTGTCCGCTCGGCTAAATCTGCCTGAGTCATCCCGCGCTCTTCGAGAACTTCCAATAGCGTTTCCCCAGGAGGCGATACCTCGTCGGGGCAGTACTGATTTTCAGCCATTGTGATAGTCCCCTATGAGCAGGATACGTATTGAAGTCACGCGGTCCCAGTCGAGAGAGCCGTTCTCATCCAAGGGAAGAGGTTCATGTGTGGGCTCGAAGATGAGCCGGTAGGGTCCGTCGAGATCCAGCGCGAGTTGACCTTTCCGATCTGCGGTGAGCTCGTGACATCGGCCCGGTAGCGTCCTCATGACGGACAGTGTCGCGGCTGCTTGGAGGTCGTCGAGCCGGCGCCCCAACCGACGTGCCCTCTCGTCGCCGTGCCGCTTCCTCCTGATCTTCGAGTCGCAGCACTCCTTTTCCAGCCTGCTGTTACTGAATAAGATCTCCAAGCAGCCCTCTTCAAGATTAACGGCTGGGGTTAATCATGGGGCTCGTCCTCCCAGAGTAGCACACCCCTTCCTCAGAGGATAGGACACGTCCGGCGGACAATGTCATTCTTTGGAGGTACGAGGCTTTCCCAAATCTGGAAAAGTATACACCCCTCCCCGGGACTGTCAATCCCAGGGAGAGTGGTCCTTGTAGAGAACGTCCTACGCCGCCTACGGCTCCTGCTTCGCCGCCGCCACCCGCTCCCTGATCCGCACCTCCCGCAATCTCTGGAACGTCGCGAGGCCGCCGCCCAGGATGACGACGTAGAGGCCGAACCAGACGAGTTGGATGAGGGGCTTCCTGGTCACGTCCACCGACAGCTTCATCGGGCTGGCGATACCCGCCGTCTCGATCTGCACGGCGCCGTTGCTGGCGTTGATGCCGGAGATCCTCAACGCACCGCCGCCGGGGAGGAGGACGGCCGGCGTCTCCACCTGGCCGCTCGTGGGATTGAGCTTGTAGAGCGGCTTTAAGTCCACGCTCTGCCCGCCCCGGCTCACCGCCAGGTTGGCGCCGATGGTGACCGGCTTGCCCGCGGCCATGGCGGCCATGGCGTTGCCGCCGTCGGCCTGGAGGTCGAAGCCCGTGAACTTCACCTCCACGTCGCCGATGCGCCCCGAGGTGCCCTTGGCGAGCTGGAGCCGCGGCTGGCCGGGATCGAAGTCGATGGGCGAGACGTAGAGGTCCTGGAGCGCCGTCGTCCGGATGTCCGGATTCACCATGATCTGCTTGGTGCGGTCGTTGATGAACATCTTAGGGTAGACCATGAAAGGCTTCTTCCCGGCCTTGACCACCTCGACCTCCATGCGTTCCTTCTCGAAACCCTGGCGGGGGATGTAGCGCTTGAAGGTCAGGCTCATGTCTCCCACCTGACGGGGGACGCCCTGGATCAGCGTCACCTTGGTGCTCTCGTCATAGCCCGAGGAGGCGATGATGCCGAGCAGGATCACCCCCACGCCCACGTGGGCCAGATAGCCGCCGGCCCCGCGCAGACCGCTCACCCGGTATTTGCCCACCGTCTTCTGCAGATTGGTGGCGAGCGCCAGGGAGGCGAGCAGGATGAAGAGGATGTGGAAGACGTCGTGCACCTTCCACACCACGGCGCCGACCGTCACCGCCGCGGCGAAGAGGCCGGGGAAGATCATCTTGCGCAGGATCTCGGAGAGCTTGTTCCCCCGCCACGTGAGGTAGGGGACAAGGGAGAGCAGCAGCGCGATCAAGAGGGCGATGGGCAGGCTCACCCGGTTGTAGAAGCTGGGTCCCACCTGGCTCGGATTGGCCATCACCTTGGTCAACAGCGGCGCCGAGGTGCCGGCGGTGACCACCACGGCCATCACGAGGATGGTGATGGTCGCCAGCACCATGAAGGTGCCGCGCGAGAAGAGCGGATCCTCGTTGAGCTCGGTGGGGATCTCCTTCCAGCGAAGGATCAGCAGGACGAGGCCGAGGAGGAAGAAGCCGCCCAGGAGCAGCGTCAGCCAGCCGGAGATGCCGAGGTCCACGAAGCTGTGCACCGAGAAGTCCGCCAGCACGCCCGAACGGGTGAGGAAGGTGCCGTAGAGCACCGAGATGTAGGTGAGGAATGCGAACACGTAGTTGGCCCGGCGGTAGCGGCCCTTAGACCGCTCCATGTGCAGGCCGTGGATCATCGTCGTGCCGAAGAGCCACGGGATGAACGAGGCGTTCTCCACCGGGTCCCAGCCCCAGTAGCCGCCCCAGCCCAGGGTCTTGTAGGCCCAATAGCCACCCATGGTGATGGCGGTGCCGAGCACCAGGAAGCCCGACGAGGGCCCAGGGGAAGGCCCGCTCCGCCCAGCCGTCGTACTTGCGCCGCCACAGCGAGGCCATGGCGAAGGAGAAGGGGATGGCGCTCGCCGCGTAGCCGATGAACATGATCGGCGGATGGATGACCATCCAGTTGTCCTGCAGCAGGGGGTTCAGGCCCACGCCATCGACCGGCGTCTTGCCCAGCATGACGAACGGGTTCTCGCGCACCAGGATGAGCAGCAGGCCCATCAGCGTCAGGGTGTAGATCCCCATGACCGCCGGCTCGTTGCGCCCGGCCGTGCGGCGCACCAGGAGGCCCAGCAGCGTGCCCCAGAAGAGCCAGATGAGGAAGCTCCCCTTCTGCCCCGCCCAGAACGCCGAGAACTGGTAGTAGGTCGGCAGATCCATCCCCGAGTACTGGTAGACGTACTCCACCCGGAAGTCGCGCATCATGCAGGAGCAGCGACATCAGCACCGCCGTCAGCACGATGGAGAGGGCGAAGAAGCCGTAGGACCGGCGCGCGAAGGTCCTGGCCCCGTCATTGCCGGCCGGACCGGCGGCGAGCACCTGGACGTAGCCCCACATGGCGCAGAGGGCGAAGATCAGGGCGCACCACAGGGCGAGGGCCCCGGGCAGGTAGAGATGGGAGAGATAGCTGCTCACGTGGATCTCCTTGCCCCCGGTGGAAAAGACGGCGCCGGGGGTGATGACTGCGATCCGGCCTAGCTGTACGTCTTCACTTCCGCGCCCTGATACTTGCTCGGGCACTTCACCAGCAGCTTCTGGGCCTCGAACTCCTGGGCCTTCTCATCGTATTGGCCGATGGCCACGATGCTGATGGCGTCCTCGAAGTTGGCCGGCTTGAGCCCCTTGTAGCGCACCCGCAGGTTCTCGTGCGTCTTCGGGTCCTTGAGGGTGAAGTAGAGGGATTCCTTGGCCTCCGCGTAGGAGGAGCTCCCCTTCTCCAGGGCCCCGGCCACCTGCACCACGCGGCTGCTCTCGCGCGCCTGCTTGTAGGGGACGTAGGGCGTCATCGAATCCTTGAAGGTCGTGAACGAGAAGCCGGCGAAGGCCAGCAGGAGCACTCCGCCGAGCATGTACAGACGGTTCTTCTTCATGGCTTTTTCTCCGTATGCTCCACCTTGCGCAGCCTCAGGTCGAGGAGCAGCATGTAGACGACCAGGCCCGTCCAGATGACCAGATTGACCGCGACGATCCAGCCGTTGACGCTCAATTCATTACCCCCCTACTCCCTAGGTGCCGGAACCCGCTCGGCGAGAGACTCCAGACGGCGTTGTAGATTGTGCATCCAGAAGAACAGGGCGGCGAAGCCCAGGCCGCTCGCGTAGAGAACGTGCTGGATGCGGGGGTCCATCTCCACCTTGCCCGAGGTGTTGACCACCGGGTCGGGGTGGAGCGAGTAGGTGATCCGGGGCACCACCCAGAACAGATAGGGCGTGACCACGAGGCCGAGCAGCGCGTACACCGCGGCCAGCCGGCCCCGCAGCCGGGGGTCTCTCACCGACTGCCGGAGCGCCAGATAGGCGGCATAGAAGAGGATCGAGGCGAGGATCGAGGTCTGGCGCGGGTCCCAGTTCCACCAGGCGCCCCACTCGATGCGCGCCCACATGGCGCCGGTGACCGTGGCCAGGACCCCGAACAAGAGGCCGATCTTGATGGCCACCGCGGCCGACAGGTCGTGGCGCGGGTTGCCGCGGATCAGGTACATCACGCTCCACACGGCGGCGGCGATGAACCCGAGGAACGACGTCCAGGCCATGGGCACGTGGAAGAACACGATCCGGCTCGAGCCCGGCACCTGGAACTTCTCCGCGATGGGAGCATAGAAGAAAGCTCCCACGATCACGAGGGAGATCCACAACCACAGCAGACAGGCGAAGAGAGTTTTCATGGGTTCCAGACCGTTGGAAAGAGCATGAGCCCGGCGACGGTTAGCGTTGCATCATACAGGAGGAGCACCGGCAGAGCCACCCCGCCCGGATTCCCGGACGTGGCGCCGCGGGTCAGCTCCACGGCAAGCACCAGGAGCGGCAGCAGCACCGGGAACGAGAGGACGGAGAAGAGCGTCCCCTTGCTGCTCGCCTGGGAGATGATGGCGGCCACCAGCGTGCTGCCCACGGCGAGGCCATACCCCCCGGCAGCCAGGACCCCGACCAGCAGCCAGGGCGAGGCCACCTCCAGACTGGTCATGATGACGTAGGCCGGCGTGACCAGCGTCTCCAGGGCGAGCACCAGGGTGAGGCCATAGAGCAGCTTGCCGCAGAAGACCGCCGAGGGTGTCGCCGACAGGCGCAGAGCCATGGCCGTCTGCGTCTCCTCCTCCTGCACGAAGGTGCGGGGCAGACCCGCCGCCACCGAGAAGAGGAGGATGATCCACAGCAGCACCGGCAGCACCGTCGACCCCTGAGCGCGGGCGACCCCGAGCGGTCCCAGGCTGAAGCTCACCACCACCAGGGTGGTGAAGGCGAAGAGGGCGAGGGTGTTCAAGGCATAGCGGGTGCGGAACTCGCACCGCCACTCCTTCACGAACATCGCCAACGCCTCAGCGGCCCAGGTCGAGGTGCTTTGCCACATGGTGGAAGTCCAGAGCAGAAGGGTTGGCCACCACGGCCAGGCCGCCGGCCGCGAGGTGCTCGTCGAGCATCTCGCGGGCGATGCGCTCGCCCGGGGCGTCGAAGTTCTGGAACGGCTCGTCGAGCAGCAGGAGCCGGGGCGAGTGGAGCAGGGCGAAGCCCCAGCGCAGGCGCTGGCGCATGCCGGACGAGAGATTGCCCGCCATCCGGTCGAGCGGCAGGTCCAGCCGGGCCAGGACCTCGAGCCCCCGGGCAGGCGACGTCCGCCGCAGCTTGGCGAAGAAGGCGAGGTTCTCTTTGACCGTGAGCTCGTAGTAGAAGGCGAGGTCCGGAGCCACGACCCCCACCCGCCGCCGCCGCTCGGAGGTGTCGAAGGGCGTCCCGTTCTCCTGATACTCGATCGTCCCTTCGTCCGGAGCGAGCAACCCGGCGAGGCACCGCAGCAGCGTGCTCTTCCCCGAGCCGTTGGGACCCGTCACCAGCATCATCTCCCCAGGCTCCACCACGCCGGAGACCCCCTGCAGCACGGCGAGACGGCCGAAGCGGCGGCGGACTTGGTCGAAGCGGAGTCGGGGGGAGCTCATGGTGGGGAATATACAGGGAGATCGCCGAATTCGCCCCGCCCGGGAGGGTGGGGGGCAGTGGTAGCATCACCTCCTCCATGCTCATGAAACGAAATCGGACGATCCTTCTCCTCATCCTCCTCCTCGCCGCCTGCGTCCACCCCCGCACGGCGCCGGAGACGCCGGACCTTCAGGTTCCTCACCTCGACGAGAGGGCTCTGCTCCTGCTGCTGGTGGATCGCCAGGAGATCGACGACTTCACCGTGCATCAGTGCCTCAAGGGGGGCGCCGTGCTGCGCGAGGAGCTGGCGGTCGCTCTGGGGCGGATTCCCGACCGGGCAGGGCGGACGGTGCTCGAAGGATTGCTGATCGACGAGGTCCCGGCCGTGCGGCGGGCGGCGGCGTTCAGTCTGGGAGAGCTGGAAGATCCGGAAGGACAGGCCGCCCTGCTGCTGGCCGTGCGCGATCCCGACCGGGAGACGGGACTCCTGGCCGTCGAGGCCCTGGGCAAGCTCGGGGCCCGGGTGGTGGACGTGGTGGAGCAGCTCCTCCCTCTCTCCGAAGAGGAGCGCTGGGCGCGCCTCCTCCCTGGCCTCTTCCGCTTCAAGGAGGACACGACGGTCTCGCTCGCCGAACGCGGCCTCGCCCAGACCGATCCGGCCCTTCATGCCCGAGCCGCCTATGCCCTCTCCCGGGACCCGCGTCCCCCGGCCCTCCCCACTCTGCGCAAGCTCCTCGGCGACGCCGACCCCCGGGTCCGGGCCTGGGCCGCCCGGGCTCTGGGGATCGTGGGCACCGGTGACGACCTCGCGGCTCTCCGTCCGTTGCTGGACGACACCGCTGATCCCCATCGAGGTCCTACCATCCAAGCCCTCCGCTCGGCCCGCGCCCTGGTGGCTGCCAACAAGGCGAAGCCTCTGGAGGATTGGACGCCGCGCCTGCGATCCCTGATGGACGATCCCCATCCCGGCGTGCGGGCGAGCGCCCTGGAGACCGCCGGCGTGTGGGCGAGGCCTGAGCTGGGCGAAGCCCTGGCGTCTCGGATCGATTCCGGAGAGCCGTGGGAGAAGGGCGTCGCCCTCGTGGCCCTGGCCGCGGGGAAGTACCCGCAGGCTGCGGCCCGGATCGCGGCCGCGGCGGCTTCGGAGGACGTGGCCCTGCGCGCCCGAGCCGCGGAAGCCGCCGGGCTCTTGGGAATTCCGGGCGCAGGGGCCGACGTCCTGGCGAAGCTGGCGGGAGACGCGAGCTTCCGGGTGCGCAGCGCGGCCCTCGCTGCCTGGCTAGGGGCGGACCCCAAGGCCGACGACGTGGCCCGCAAGGCCTTGACCGATCCCGACCCGGAAGTGCGGGGCACGGCCCTGGACTGGCTGGTGGAGCACCCGGTCGCCCCCTTCGCCGAGCTTCAGGCGGCCCTCCCCGGGGTCTATCGTGAAGGATTGGAGGAGATGGGCCTCTCGGCCGTGCGGGCTCTTGCGGCCCGGGGCAAGGCCGAGCCGCTGGAGAAGGGAGCCATCCTGGAGCTGCTGGAGAAGGCCGCGGTCAACGGTCCCTACGTCCTGCGCCGGGAGGCTGGCGAGAGCCTGGCGAAGCTGGGGGAGACCAAGATCCCCGCGCCCGGTCCCGCCACCCGCCAAGCGGTGGAGGCCTATCGAAACATCGTGCAGCGCACCCGCCGGCCCCGCACGGTCGAGATCCGCACCGTCCGCGGCACGATCACCGTCCGTCTCGCCTGCCCCGAGGCGCCCTTGACCTGCCTCAACTTTCTCCAGCTCGCGGCCCAGGGATATTTCGACGGCCTCACCTTCCACCGCGTCGTCCCCGACTTCGTGATCCAGGGCGGCGATCCTCGCGGTGACGGCAGCGGCGGCCCCGGCTACGCCATCCGCGATGAGATCAACCGTCTGCGCTACACCCGCGGCGCCGTGGGCATGGCCCTCGCCGGCCCGGACACCGGAGGCAGCCAGTTCTTCATCGCCCTCTCCCCCCAGCCCCACCTCGACGGCGGCTACACCGTCTTCGGTCAGGTCGTGGCCGGCGACAAGGTGCTGGACCAGATCCGTCTCGGGGATCGGATTGAAAAGGTCGTCGAGGTGCCGTGATCCATGAGTGAGCGATTCAAGGATCGGATAGCCCTCGTCACCGGCGGCAGCTCAGGGATCGGCCGCTTCCAAGGCCGGCGTGATCGCGCTCACCAAGTCCGCGGCCCAGGAATACGCGAAACAAGGGGATCTGCGATGAATCACGAAGAGGTCGGTCGGCTCTGGAACGCCAACGCCGAAACCTGGACGAAGCTCGTCCTTGCAGTCCTTGAGGTCCTTGCTACTCCAAATCCTCCGTGGGTACCAGCGCAATCGTAAGGGAGTAACGGCGAAGCGCGCCGCGGGATCTGGAGCCCCGCGCGCTCTTCTGGTGAAGCCGCTCCAGCAGTGCTTGCAGCTCCTTTTCCAACTGCTTGGCCGCGCGGGGAGACAGGCGCATCACGACCCGGATCGCCATCAGGGCGGGCGGCTCCTCCCCTGAGCCGAGCGCCTGGACCAACTCGTTGCGGGCCTGATCGAACACCACGACGCCCAGGGCTTCGAGATCGCGCCGGGTCCCCTTGTCGCCGAGATCCACCACTGCCTGCTCGCCGCTCAGGAAGCGGTGGGCTACCGCCTCGAAATACTTCTCGGTGGTGCCCCGTTTGCGCCGCGTCTCGCACACCCGCACCAGGCCTGCTTTTTCGAGGGCGGCCACGTGATGGTAGAGCTTCGTCGGCGTCTCGCCCAGCTCCTCGGCCGCCTGCATGGTGGTGCGCGGACGCTCCGCGAACAGCTCGAGCAGCCGCAATCGTAGGGGATGCGACAACGCCCGCACCTGCTCCAGCCGTGTGACCGGCTGTATGGGCGCGGCCTCCCGGGGCTCGCGTTCCGTGTCCCCCGTCTCCTTCTTCCTGGGCATTCCCTGAACCTCCTGCCGACCTCTTGACATCTGCCGATTATTCAAAGAGACTTGAATAATGATGGCTTCTTGAACAACCAGAGGGGAGGATATCATGCCTGCGCCGCACGCCGTGCTCGACCCCGTGCTCTTCGCGTTCATTGCCCTCGCCACGCCTCTCGTCAACTGGCTCTGGATGTTTCCACGCCTGGTCCGTGCCACGTCGGCCGGCGTCCCTGGAGCGCGGGGGCGCTTCTACCTCGTCGGCGTCTTGTGGGCCTGGGGGACGACCCTCTGCGTCCTCGCGCTCTGGGCGTTCCAGGGGCGCCCCTGGAGCGGGCTGGGTTTGAGTCTCGGCACGCCGTGGCGGTTCGGGATCGGACTCGCGCTGGCGGTCTTCTACCTCATTTTGATGGGAGCCCAGCGGCGGGCCCTCCTCGCACGCCCCGAGCGCCTCGAACGGCTCTATCGCGGAATGGGCTCCGGCCAACTGCTCCTGCCGCAAGCGCCCGGCGAACGCAAGGGATTCGCACTGCTTGCGATCACGGCGGGCATCTGCGAAGAGATCCTCTTCAGGGGCTTCGTGATGTGGTACGTGGGCGTGTGGACCGGTCCCATTTTCGCCGTCGTGATCGAGCTCCATCCTCTTCGGCTTCGCGCACCTCTACATGGGTCCTTCGCACGTCCTCCGCACCGCCATCGTCGGCCTGATCTTCGCCCTCATCGTCCTCGCCTCGGGCTCGCTCTGGCCGGTGATCCTCATCCATGCAGCCATGGACCTGGTTGCCGGCGATCTTGGGTATCATGCGCGGAGCAGTTCTGCCACCGGAGATCCAGGGCCGGGCCTGCCGGCGGCGGCTCAATGAGAGCGAAGAAATGGCACATGAACCTCAAGTGGATTCCAACTCGATGGGCGATCCGGCGCGGTATCACGCGCTGGACGATCTGCACCGTGCCTTCGCGGCTTTGCCGGCAGCTCCCCTGGATCTCGGGTCTGTCGCTCTGCTCGTGAGGCGCGGGGAAAGCGGGCGGCGGGAGAGGCCCGACCGGGTCCTCCTGACGCGGGAGGCCGGTTTTCCGGGCGATGCCTGGAGCCGCAAGGAGGAGCTGAATCCCGAGGCGCAGCTCACGGTGATCCAGATCGACGTGGCCGAGATGATCGCGAACGGTCAGCCGTTGACGTTGTTCGGGGACAACCTGTTCTTCTCGCTCGACCTTTCGACCGCGAACCTGCCAACCGGCAGCCGGGTGCGTGCGGGCGGCGCCATGTTGGAGGTGACGCCGAAGCCCCACAATGGTTGCCAGAAGTTCCGAGCCCGCTTCGGACCCGAGGCGCTACGCTTCGTCTCCCAGCCGGACCTGCGGCCCCGGAACCTGCGGGGTATCTACATGAAGGTGGTGCAGCCGGGCGAGGTGGCGCTGGGAGATCCAGTGGAGGTTCTCGAGCGCGTCACGCACTTCCATGCCCCGAGCTTCCGTCCTGGAGCGAAATAGGGTCGGGGCTTGACAACCGAAGCCGGGGCTCTGGTATGCTTTTACGTGCGAGCGGCGACCACGGGTCCAAGTTCCGGGCACGAGGTTATCAGCCTGGGGCGTCAGGACGAGCTCTCAGAGCCGTAATCCTGTTCTCAGGAGCGCCCACCTCCTTTGTGGCGCCGCTCGCTCTTTCCCCCTCTCCCGGCAACGACAGTGCCTTGAGGACTACTCTGCAGAGATTGGCGGCGCCCCGGAGCGACGCTATGATCCGGCCATGAAAAGAATCGCCCGCCTCGCCATGACGTTTTTCCTCCTGGTATCCACATCGCGAACGGCCCTTCCGATCTCACCCGCCGCGCCGCCGGCGAAACCTGCGCCGGCTCCCGCTGCGAAGCCTCCCGCGCCGCCCCCGGCCGCGGCGGGTGAAGATCTGGCCGGCCTGGCGGCAGGGGCTCTCGTCGTCCAGCGTCCCGAGGCGCCAGGGGCGTCGGCGGAGGCCTGGTTCCTCCTCGACGAGGACCCGCGGACCGGCTGGACGAGCAACGCCGGCCAGTTCGGCCAGCCCACCGTCATCGAGCTGGCCGACCGCAGCCTGATCCGGAGCATCCAGCTCGACACCGCGAACGACGAGTTCGACGGGCGCCTGCCGAAGCAGGTCCTGATCGAGATGTCCGACACCAGCGCCACCGCAGGGTTCAAGCCGATCGCGACGGTCACGCTCGCTCCGACCCTCAAGGATGGACAGATCTTCCGCACCTCGGCCGAGGTGCCCGGGCGCTGGCTGCGCATGACCGTCAAGAGCATGCAGACCACGAACGACATCGCTCAGATCATGGAGCTCAAGGCCTTCGGCGAGCGGCTGACCCACAACCCGCCGCCGAACGTCACCGGCACGTACGACTCCGAGGGACGGAAATTCCATCTCCAGCAGGACGGGACCACGGTGACCGGCTGCTACGACGGCGGCACGGCGCCCTTGAAGGGAAGCCTGGAGGGGAGGGTCCTGCGCTTCACCTACAAGACCGAGGACGACACCGGCCCTGCCCTCGCCGTCTTCGGCAGCGGCTCCATTCTCGTCGGCCACTGGAAAGCGAACAGCGAGGCCGTCGAGCATCCGCCGATGGAGGCCTTCGAAGCGAAGAAGATGAGCGACCAGGCGGGAGACTGTTCCCAGTAGGCCGCCCCCGGGAGTCGTCACACCGCAAGGCTCAAGCCCCCCGGCCCGGGAGGCGCCCCGGTCCCCTGCTCCAGCAGTTCGTCGAGCATGATGTAGCGGCTTGATGCCTCGATGTGACGAGTCGACGTACCGTTGCGACGACTCGCTGTACTGGTGCAACGGGTCGATGCCCCGGTGCAACGGGCGGATGGATGGATCCGACGGCTCGGTGTCCCGGTGCAGCGGGTCGACGTACCGGTACAACGGCTCGATGTCTCGGTGCAATGGGCCGATGGACCTATGCGACGACTCGTTGTATTGGTGCAACGAGTTGCTGTCCCGGGGCAATGGCTCGCTGTACCCGTGCAAAGACCCAATGTCTCGGTACAACCGACTGATGTCCGGTGCAACAGGTCGACGCCCCGGTGCGGTGGCTCGACGTACCGATGCAAAGACCCGACGTACCGGTACAACCAACCGACGTACCGATCCAATGTCCCGATGTCTCAGTACAAGGGAAAGATGTACGGGTACAACGGCTCGATGTCCCGGTGCAGAGAGTCGATGTACCAGTACAAGGATCCGATGTGCCGGTACGACCAAGCGACGTACCGATCCAATGGATCGACGTACCAAAGCAGGGATCCGACGCACCGGTACAACCAGCCGCCGTACCGGTGCAACGTCCCGAAGTCCCAGTGCAAGGGATGCATGGATTGGTGCGACGACGTCGTGTTTCGGAGCTATGTCTCCGTCTCCCGATCCAACGGGTCGACGTCACGGTGCAAGAACCCGATGGACTGGTGCAGCATCCCCACGTACTGGGACGACGGACCAAGTTCCGGTTCGATTAGAAGAGCGCCACGTACGACGAGGCATTGTCTTGCGACGGAAGGGCCGCGCGTCCGGCCAACAGCGTCTCTGCTGATTACGGCTCACCCCTACCCTTACCCGCGATCGTTGAGTCTGGGGCCGGTATCAACTTTTCCGGATGCTCCTTCTGGAGCTCCATGTAGTAGGCCACCAGGCGATACGGATCGTGCCCGAATTCCTCCGAGATGCGGTGACGGACCTCGCGAATACGGGCGATCTCTTCGTCGCCTTCATCAACCCACGCCGATTCAATTTTTTCATCCATAATTCTCACCGAGCAGTTCCAAAGGTGTCCCAGCACGGGCACATACAAGCCGAGGAGGTTGTTCACTCGACGAATATGCCCGTACTTGTTGGCGTTCGCCAAGTGCCGACAGTTCCATGTTACCAGGAACTCGCACTTGTTAAGAGGCCAACGCCAGGTAAAGAACATCTCTGCGGGATCCTCGGGCATCAACCGGTGTCGGACATAGGCTTTAACGATCTCGGCTACGGGAGGTGCCAGCTCCAGCAACTGAAGCTCCTGTGCCAGCTAAGAGCCGCCACCTTGCTCGGGTAGTCGCACCTGCGGAGCTCATCAAGCACAGGATCGCTGCTCACCAGAGTGTAGCGCTCTCGTGCCATGGACCACCATCGCCGCGTCCATTCCCGCCGTGCCACTGCTGCCGCTCCTGTGCGAGTCGTATGGTAGAAACTTGGTACCGAGGTTTCGACATAGACTTGGGGTGATGACATGCTTCCAGGATACCATACCGTCGGTCGTGACTAGAGCGGGAGGCCTTGGCCTAAGTTCCAACAGGGAGCATGATGACCGCTCCATCTCCTTCGGGAGAGCTGGCGAAAAGTGTACTGACCGGTCCCGCGCCGTCCAATGATTGAGCATAAGCGGCGACGTAGTTTGTCCGCTTGATGCCAGATGTTGGACGCTGCTCTACTCCCTCCGCCTTGTTCTCAAGATCCTCCCCTCCTGGCCTGGCGAGGCACCTTATTCCGAACTCAATACCTCCGCCAGACCCCTCTTGGGGAACGGCGAGGAGTTACAATACCTCACCGGTTAACCAGCTCAACAAACGCCTCCCGCATGGCGGGAGTTCGGCAGACAACTTCTAGAGCCAATTCCCCGAGACGCACTGTGTCAGCATTGCCGGCCGGCACATTTGATTCAGTACTGTGGATCATGGAAGAAACTGAGTCGATGCTATCCGCGTCTTCTTTTTCAAGCTCAAAATAGCTCACCCACTGGTCGCTGAACTCATGGAGATATCTGGTACCTCTGTTTAGAGCCATGTCAAAAGTAGCCGAACCACCAAAGAATTCGTGATCATTTTCTACAGCCCATCGCACTAGGAAATTCAGGCAGTCGTTCACTACTGCATCGCGATTCGTCATTTCCGATGCGCAGGCCGCCGCTACGGTACTCAAACAAAAAATTAGATAACGATACCGCGAGTCCGGAAGATTTAGCTGCAAAGTGCCGGGTGGAACTTCTGCCCTCTTTATCGTATGGAGATATAGATTTGACGCGACTGTAATTGCTGCCTCAGCTTCTTTCGTTGATTGGTCTCGCGAGGCAAATTCATTTGAGTCTCTATAGAACCGGCAGTAGGATTTGTCAAAGTCTGCTCTGAAGTCGGAGCGACCCTTCTTTGAGAGCGGGGTAAGAATGATTGCTATCGTCCCAAGCCATCCGCCTAAATTGAATGCCACATTATTGTCCAAGAACGCTAGCGCTGAAGGCCAGAGCAGACCAAGGACGAAGCCCACAGCGACAAGAAGCACAAACCAAACGACTGGTGTAACCAGAATGCGCCCAAAGACAGCAGCTCGCATCTGCCCTTTGATCACCAAGCGAATAGCTCGAGGAAGGCCAAGTATCAAAGGTAAAAGCATTTGCGCGGTCACGAATAAACCGAAGGCGAAACCAAGAGGCGTCCAAAGCAAGGCGGAGATACCCTGAGTCTTAATCATGACGCCAAGCAGCAAGCAGAAGGCCAAGGCAACTATCGTATACATCTATCCTCCTACGCCCAACCTTTAGGCCAACTATATCCTTCTCCTCCCTCAACGCATTCCCGACAATCTCTGTGCCTGCTCAGGCTACTGGTGGACCAAGAATGTATATCATTCACTCTATGGAGCGTCCGATTTTACGCTGATCCCTAATCTTCGTCAACGCTGGCAGTCTTTTCGGGTTGGGATCTGGAGCGGAGAGCGAAGCGAATCCGCTGCAACGTTGGGTTAGGTCCTGCCCTCATGATTGGGCCTTGCGAACCCTGCCGCCGCTAGGAGAACCACTGCGATAGCGAGGAGGGCTATAGTAAGAGACGGACCGCTACGGTATGGGTGGTCCATGTAGTAGACGAGTTCACGAAGGGCTACGAAAGCGGCCAAAAGCAGTGATACGATGCGAAGAATGTGCGAGGTTTGTGTCACTGTAGTCGACCTCCTCTCTAGTTTTGCTGGTCTTCCTCATGCTGGTCCTCCGCCTCTTGCTGTTCACGATCTTGACGTGTGGCCCGGGACTTGGCGGAAAACCGGTCAGCCCAGGCGAAACCGGCAGCGGTGGCAGGCCCCGGCAAGGCAGTGAGTTGACTTGTTTCCCGCACCGGCGAGAGAGAGTGACCGTCCAGGTGGTAGATGCCTACGCCGGTGCCTCCGGTAAAGACCAGATATCCCGAGCCGTCCGCAAGAGGGTAGACGTCGGGTTCGCCAGAGCTTGTGGCGGTGCCCGTAACCCTGATGCCCTGATTGGCGACCAGAAGGAAGATCGTGGTGCCCCGGCCATGTTCTGCTACAGCGAGTGCAGCACCATTTGCGAGAGGGAATATGTCCGTACTCACGGTAGGAAGTGTTGAAAGGTGCACATCGTGGACTCTCGGGGGCGCGGACCGCCCGCAAGCAATAACCAGCAGGACGACCGAGAGTAGAGCTGAGGACTTCACGTGTTCATCTTTCTATCGATGAGTGCATCACTCGCAGAGCCTAACCTCTGGATCACCTGTGTCCGTCTCCTACCTCAATGCCTTCCCGACAGTCCTCGGTACCTGCTCAGGCTACTGGGTGAACCGAGATGCTGTTGTTCATTCTTAGGGCATGGATAGTCTACGCTGATCCCTAATCCTCGTCAACGCCGGCAGTCTTGTCAGATTGGGAGCTACCGTCTGGGTTCAACCCCTGACTCCCCCACTGCACCCGCCGAACCGGCATCGACAAGAGGGTCTGAAGCTTTTAGGGAGGATAAGGTGTCGGCATGGTAGAATCCGCCCGAGATGACGATGTCGCGTCTATACCTCGAAACCTCGGTAGTCAGTTACCTCACGGCACGACCGTCTGCCGATATCATCACTGCTGCACACCAGCTCATCACTACCAGGTGGTGGTCGCTCCGACGCGCCCAGTTCGAAGTCGTAACCTCCGAGTTGGTCCTGGAAGAAGCCGGGAGAGGAGATGCTGATGCGGCGGCAAGACGCCTCGCCGTGCTGGAGGGAATCCCGCGTCTTGGGATCACGCAGGACGCCTCGGAACTGGCGTGGAGCATCGTCAGGGCTCATGTGCTGCCGACCCGGGCTTTTCCGGATGCCCTTCACATTGCCACGGCTTCTATCCATGCCGTCGAGTATCTGCTAACCTGGAACTGCTCTCACATTGCTAACGCCGAGTTACTTCCTCGTGTAACGAATATGGTCGAAGCGGCTGGATTCAACATGCCCTTCGTGTGCACCCCCGAAGAACTGCTAGGAGACACCCATGATCAATGATCCTATCGTCGAAGAGCTGCATCGCCATCGGGAAGAGCTGTTCCGTGAGCATGGGAACGATCCGGAGGCTCTCGTCAGGTACCTTCAAGAGAGAGAGCGAAACTCAAATCAGCCTGTTCAGGCTCCACCCGAGCGCACTTCTTCACCGCAGCAGACTCGTTATGCTCGGCGTTGACCCTGGGGCCGTCGTCACACCGCGAGGTTCAAGCCCCTCTGTCCGGGAGGCGCTCCGATCCCCTGCTCCAGCACGTCCAGCCTGAGGCAGGCCTTCCATGGAGCAGGCGGTGGAGGTTCAGGGCAATCCCGGCGCTGCCACCCTCCACACCGGGGGCCGTTGCGGTAAACTCCCGGCCATGAAATCCGTAACTCTCTCAATGATCCTGCTCGCCCTTGCGGCCGGCGCCGTGGCTGCCCGCGCTTCCGATCCCCCCTACCTGACGGTCCAGAAGCCCGCTGTGGCGGCTCAGGGAGTCGAGGTCCCGCCGGAGACGAAGAAGGAGGAGCCCGTGCTGGTCGGCCCGGCGACCCGGGAGCAGATCGAGGGCTCGGCTCCGGAGTGGGTGCAGGCCGAGGTCGAGGCCCATCCCGATGCCGAGGCGGCCAAGGCTTTGACGGCGATCGAGCCAGGGGCGGAGGTGACGGTGTTCCTGGGCACCTGGTGTGGGGACAGCCGGCGCGAGGTGCCTCGTCTCTGGCGGGCGATCGACGAGGCGGGCGGCTCGGTGCCGTTCAAGATCTCCTATGTGTGCGTTGACCGGCAGAAGAAGGAGCCGGCAGGAGCGGCGGTCGAGAATGGCATCCGGTACGTTCCGACCTTCATCGTCCGCCGCGGCGGCCAGGAGGTGGGGCGCATCGTGGAGGAGGCTCCCCATGGCATCGAGCATGACTTGGCGGACCTGCTCACGGGCAAGGCTCACGGCGTGATCGCCACACGCCAGGACGTCGCCCCTCCCGGCGACGGCAACCCTCCCCACTGAAGCCATGTCCGGGTTCGGCTGGCTGCTCCAGGTCCTCGGTCTCGTCATCGTCGGCAGCTCGCTGATCCTGGGGATGGCCTACGATCAGATCCGTCTGGAGCTGGCGGTGGCGACCGCGGGGGCCGTCCTCTTCCTCCTGGGGAGATGGCTGCAGGGCCGCGAAAGCCGGTAGCCCTTGCGTCTCCCGGGAACCCGCTCTGAAACTTTGGCCACGAACTTGCGTACTCATCCATGACGCGGGGAACGGAGCAGGCGACCGACGAAGATCTGGTGGCCGCGGTCCTCGGGGGGGATCGGGACCGCTTCGGCGATCTGATCGAGCGCTACCAGGGCCGGCTGGTCAATTACCTGTTCCGGTTGTTGCGCAATGCGGACGACGCGCACGACCTTGCGCAGGAGATCCTGGTGAAGGTCTACCAGGTGCTGGATCGGTACGACCCGCAGTACAAGTTCTCCACCTGGCTCTTTCGGGTGGCCCAGAACGCGGCGATCGACCAGATCCGCAGGCGGCGATTGAAGGTGGTTTCGCTGCGGCAGGAGGACGAGGAGGGTGAAGGCCGCGACTGGGACCTCCCCTCCCCCGAGCGCGGTCCCTACGGCGAGCTGCGCAACCGCGAGCGGGGAGACGCGATCCAGGAGGCCATCGACGGCCTGCCCTGGGAGTACCGGGAGCTGATCCTGCTACGCCACTTCGGCGAGCTGCCCTACGAGGAGATCGCGAAGCTCAAGCAGATGCCCCTGGGGACGGTGAAGAACAAGCTCTTCCGCGGGCGGCAGATGCTCAAGGAGAAGCTCAAGGACTTTCTCAGTGATTGACGAGTGCGAGGATGCCCAATGAACAGGCCCGATCACAGCACGTACCGTGAATGGTTGAATCTGGACGCCGATGGCATGCTGGCCGAGGAAGAGCGGGCCCGTCTGGAAGAGCATCTCGTTGGCTGCGAGGAGTGCCGCCGGGAGCGGGAGGAGCTGCTCGCCTTCGAGCGATTGCTCCAGCGCTCGGCCGTGCCGGTGCGGCCGGATTTCGCGGATTCTGTGATGGCCGCCCTGCCGCCGGCCGGCTGGGAAGGGCGGGCGCCGCGCACCTGGCGCTTCCCTGCGGCGGTGGCGGCGATGCTGATGCTGATGGCCGGCCTGATGTTCGCCGGCTCCTCGGTGGCGCCTTCGGGCCTCGCCGCCGTGAGCGCCGTGGGTGGGCTGATCCGTGCCGCCGCTCTTGCCGGGGCCGGGCTGCTCGGCGCCTCGTGGAAGGGGATCGGCATCGTGGTCGAGGAGGTCATCTCCTCGCCGGTGAGCCTCGGAGCCTTCGGCTTCCTGGTGCTCTGCCTCAATCTCCTCCTGATCTCCCTGGTGCGCCGCCGGCGGCCGTCGGCGGCGTCTGCCTCCCTGGAAACGCCGGCCCGGGGACGGAGGACGGGCGGCTGAGCCTCCCTTTCTCCTTTCTGCCGTACCCGTTTTCCAGTCCTTCTCGCTTACCATTGGCGCCGTGAGATTCCTGGGCGTTGTGTTGTTGCTCGTGATGGCCTCCCCCGCGGGAGCGGAGGACCGCCTTGCCCGGAGCGAGCCCGCCCTGCGACTGGAGCCGGGAGCGGTGAGCCGCCAGCAGCTCGTGGGCGTGGGCCGGGACGTGATCGTCGAGGGCGAGGCCCTGGCGGACGTGGCGGCCCTCGACGGCTCGGTCGAGGTCTCGGGCCAGGTGACGGGGGACGTGGTGGTGATGCGGGGCAACGTGCGCTTGACGCCCACGGCCCGGGTGGGGGGCGACATCTTCGTGGTGGGCGGCACCATCCGCGCCGCTCCCGGGGCGCGGGCCGGCGGCCGCATGGTCTCCTATCCCACGGCGTCCAACGCCTGGATGACCTTGATGGAAGGGCCGAGCCTCGGCCTCGGCTTCGCTTCGCAACTGGTAGTGGGGGCGAAGCTGGCTCTGCTGGCGGCCTGGGCCGCGGTCCTCCTGCTGTTCTTCGCCGCCAGCGGCCGGCAGCTTCTGGAGACGGCGGACGGGGTTCGTCGCGAGCCGTTCCGCAGCTTCTTCGTGGGTCTCACGGGAGTGGTCTGCCTGGTCTTGACCGCCCTGTTCTTCAGCGCCTTCGCCCGTGGTCTCATCGGAGTGCCGCTGCTGGTGCTGGTGGTGCTCCTCGCCATGGTGCTGAAGCTCTGGGGGATGGTGGCGGTCTTCTACGCCCTGGGGGACTGGATCTCTCGCCGCCTGCTGCGCCGCCGGTTCCGGCCGCTCAACGCCGCCACCATCGGCCTGCTGGTGCTGGGCGTCATCAAGTTCCTCCCCTGGTTCGGCGTCCTCGCCTGGACGACCGCCACCTTGATCGGCATCGGCGCGGCACTCTCCACCAAGTTCGGGCGGCGCGAGGCGTGGTTCGAGCTGGCGTAGGCCCTCACTCCCTGAGGGCAAAAAGGGGTACGGGGCTGGAGGTTGGCCCTCCAATCCCGCACCCATAAGGGGAAAATACCTGGACAGCCTAACGAGACTTCCTTCTATTGTCAAGATAGTGTCCAGATAAATCTCTCCTGATTCTTGACGCTCCATAGACGCCCTGGTATTCTGCGTCCAATGTCGGCGAGCCGATCCAGCCAACGCCATCCCATCGGCGTCGTGGCCCGGCGCACGGGTCTGAAGCCGGACCTGATCCGGGCGTGGGAGCGGCGCTACGGAGCGGTGGCGCCGGGCCGGTCGGACACCCGGCGCCGCTTCTATTCGGACGAGGACGTCGAGCGGCTGCTCCTGCTGCGCCGGGTGGTGAGCTCCGGGCGGGGGATCAGCCAGGTGGCGGGTCTTTCCAACGAGGAGCTGGAGGCGCTGGTGGAGTCGGATGCTCCGGCTGGCCCGCAGACGGCGGTCCCGCCGCAGTTCGTAAGGGACGCGGGCGACGATCCCGCCGAGGCCTTTCTCACCCGCTGCCTGGGCGCGGCACAGCGCCTGGACGTGCAGGAGCTTACGATCGAGATCGAGCGCGCCTCCGTGGCGTTCAGCCGCACCCGTCTCATCGAAAGCTTCCTCGTGCCCCTCATGCAGCGCATCGGAGACCTCTGGCACCAGGGCACCTTGCGTCCGCTTCACGAGCACATGGCCTCGGCCGTGGTCCGCTCGTTCCTGGGCCCCTTGTACAGTTTTCAGCAGTCCGAGCCATCGGCTCCGCACATGGTGGTCACCACCCCCTCGCGCCAGCATCACGAGCTCGGGGCCCTCATGGCCGCGGCCTCGGCCGCGGGCGAGGGCTGGCAGGTGACCTACCTGGGTCCCGAGCTGCCGTCCGAGGAGATCGCCGCCGCCGCGGTGCAGAAGGGAGCCCGCGCCGTGGCCTTGAGCCTCACCTATCCGCCGGACGATCCCCTGCTGAGGGACGATCTGCGCCGGCTGCGCCGTCTCCTGGGAAGCCATACGACGATCCTCGTGGGCGGCCGTGCGGCCCCGGCCTACGCCAGCGTCCTCTCCGAGATCGGCGCCCTCCGGCTCGAGAGTCTGGCCGAGCTGCGCCAGCATCTGCAGAGCCTGCGGTCAATCCCTGAGAACCCGGTGTAAATCTGGACAGAAATCTGGACAGCGTTATGACGACAATCTAGCTCTCCAGGAATTCGCCGACAGGAGCCAGCGACTCGCTGTGATCGCAGAAGATCTTGAACACCACCATGATGGGCACGGCCATGACGGCGCCGGCGATTCCCCAGAGCCAGCCCCAGAAGGAGAGGGCGAGGAAGATCACCACCGGGTTGAGCGTCAGCCGCCGCCCCAGGGCCATGGGGGTCACCAGGTAGCCCTCGACGAAGGTGAGGCCGGCGAAGACGCCCGGCGCCAGGAGGGCGTGGGGGAGGTCGTTGAACGTCAGGAAGCCCACCCCGGCCAGCACGGCGAGCACGGTCAAGGGTCCGAGATAGGGGATGTAGTTGAAGACGGTGGCCATCACGCCCCAGAGCAGGGGGTTGGGGAGGCCGATCCAGGCCATGAGCCCCCAGACCGCAAGGCCCAGGAGGACGTTGATCAGGGTGACGGTCGAGAGGTAGGCGGAGATCTCGGTCTCGATCTGGCGGGCGATGTCCACGGCCCGCTTCTTGTCGTCCACGCTGGGGAGCACCTTGATCAGCTTGTCCAGGAACAGATCCCCGGCGGCGAGCAGGAAATAGAGGAGGATGACCATGGTCACGCCGCTGACTGCGACGTCCAGGGCGTGGCTCAAGAGGCGCGAGCCCAGGGTGGGAGTGGAGACGGTCACCTGGGAAGCCTGATCGCCGCCCCCCACCTGGGCGATCTTCGCCACCTGCTCGGTGGCTTTGCTCATCGTCTGCACGGGCTTCTTCAAGTCGCGCACCCGCCGTTCCAGCTTGCGCAGGCTGGATGGCGCCTGCTGCGTCCACTCGTAGACGGGCCCGGCGAGCTCGTAGATGCCCCATCCCAGGGTCCCCAGCAGGCCGAGCACCACGATCCCCGCGCCGAGGGCCTCCGGAATGCGCAGCCGCTTCAGCCCCCGCACCAGAGGGCTGAGCAGGAAGGTGAGCAGCAGAGCGAGGATGATGGGTAGGAAGAACGCCCGCGCTACGTAGAGAGTGTAAAAGCCGGCCAGGATGAAGAGACCGGAGAGCGCCAGCGACCTGACGCCGAACGGACCCGCGAGGAGGTCGCGGAGCTTCCTGACGTCAGGACGATCAGGGCGGGGACGCTCCTCCTCTTCCGGGGCGTCCCCGCGCATGGATTCCAGCATCGCCGGTCCTCTGCGCGAGATCCGGCCCGCGGCCCGGGCGGCATGCCCGGGTCGAGCCGGAAGGCGGCGATCGCCATTCTACGCTTCAGGCCCGGCGCACCAGCCCCATGATGAGTGAGATCACGAACACCACGAGGAAGAGGACGAACAGGATCTTCGCGATCCCCGCCGCGCCGGCCGCGATGCCGCCGAAGCCGAACACCGCCGCGATCAGCGCCACGATGAGGAAGATCAGAGCCCATCTCAACATGACGGTTTCCTCCTTGCAGACGGCCGGTCCGATCCGGCCGTTGGCGATACAACCTATACAGAATGATCTAGCAAGGAGAGTGCCAGGTGGTTACTCCCCTACACGAACAGCGGGAGCTGCGAGATCCGCTCCCGCACCAGGTTCGAGGCGGTGACGCCGAGGAGGCGTACGGGGCGGGAGGGGGCTTCGGTGCGGTGCAGGAGGTCCTTGGCGCAGAGGGCGATGGAGATGCCGTCGCAGAACGGCACTGGAAAGGTGCGGGAGCGGGTGACGGTGGTGAAGTCGGCATAGCGCACCTTGAGGGTCACCGTGCAGCCGGCGAGCCCCGAGCGCTCCAGAGTGCGCGCCAGCTCCTCGGCCATACGGGAGAGCTCGGCTTCCATCTCTTCGAGGCTCGCCAGATCGACGGCGTAGGTGTTCTCCGTCCCCAGGCTCTTGCGCTCGCTGTGGGTCTCCACCGGCCGCTCGTCGATCCCCTGGGCGAACTCCCAGAGGATGCGGCCGTGCTTGCCGAAGCGGGCGGTCAGGATCTCGAGCTCCACCCCCCGCAGGTCGGCCACCGTCAGCACCTTCATCTCGGCCAGGGCTCTCTCGGTGGCCGGCCCTACTCCGTGCAGGCGGCGCACGGGCAGGGGATCGAGGAAGGCCTGGACCTTGCCGGGTGGCACCACGGTCAGACCGTCCGGCTTGTCGAAGTCCGAGGCGATCTTGGCGATGAGCCGGTTGGGACCTACGCCGACGCTCACCGTCAGCCCCCGCTCCTCCCGCACCCGGCGCCGGATCTCCTTGGCCAGGGCCGTGGCGCTTCCTCTCTCCCCCAGGTGATCGGTGACGTCCAGATAGGCCTCGTCGATCGACACCGCCTGCACCAGGGGGGTGAATTCCCGGTAGATGGCGAAGATCTTCTCCGACTCGCGGGAGTAGCGGCGGAAGTCGGGAGGGATGAAGATGGCGTCGGGGCAGAGCCGCCTGGCGCGCGAGGAGGGCATGGCCGAGTGGACGCCGAACTTCCTCACCTCATAGCTTGCGGCGGCCACTACGCCACGGCTCTCCGGCCGGCCGCCGATGATCACCGGCTTGCCTTGAAGCGACGGATCGTCCCGCATGTGGACGGCCGCGTAGAAGCAGTCCATGTCACAGTGGAGGACGCGCCGGCCCTTCTCCGGTCCGTCAGGCACGTCTTGTAGCTTAGCGCGAAACCCGCCGCATTTGCGCCTCTGAAGAAAGAAATCAGGCCTGACTGTCATCCAAAAGCGGTCTGGGGCTGTCCTCGACTGGAACGCCCAAGCCCTGAGACGATAAAATGGCTGTGCTTTTGCCAACCGTCAGGATTTCCCGGAGTCACGAGATCAGCCAGGAGAGAAGGGCCGGAGCGAGCGTTGTGAAGCCGCCCAGACAGAAGAACGGATGAGGTCTTTCGTTTTGCGCCGTACTGCGCGACTGCTGCCCCTCCTCATCGCCCCCCTTCTCTACGGTGCGGAGACGGCTCCGCCCGTGGCGTCCTCTCTCTCGGACGGGCTCACCCAGGAGCGGGAGATCCGGGGCGGCGAGACCCAGACCTATACGATCGAGCTCCAGACGGGCCAGTTCCTGCGGATCACGGTCCAGGAGAAGGGGATCGATCTGACCGTCCGGCTGGTCGACTCCAAGGGCGTCCTGGTGGCCTGGGCGGACAGCATGAGTCTCGGCGGTAACCCGCGGGAGTTGGAGGACCTCGCTGCCATCGTGGGAGGAGAAGGGCCCTATCGCATCGAGATCGATGCCTCCAAGCAACAGCCTACCGGGCGATATACGCTCCATGTCGAAGGACCCCGGGCTTCTCAGGAGACGGACAAGCTGCGGATCGAGGCCGTCAAGGCGACTTGGGTCGGGCTATCCGGGAACGGTGATGAGAAGGTCCGTGCCCTGGACCGGGCGGCAGCGCTCTGGCACGAGCTGCATGAGGATCGCAAGGAGGCTCAGATCCTCTTCGTTCTGGGCCAGGAGCACTATGCCCAGAACCGGTATCCCCAGGCAGTCCGGAGCTTCGAGCAGTCGGCGGCCTTTTGGGAGCACGACCGGGATCCGCAAGCCCGCAGCTTTCAGGCCCTGGCGCTCACTTGGACAGGACTCAGCCTGCAAGAGGATCCGCACGGGGAGGATGCGAAGAGACGTTTCGAAGGGGCGCTGGAGGCCGCCCGTGCTTCTGGCGACATCGCGAGGCTGGCTTGGGTCCTCAACCACGCCGGCAACTTCTACTCGGAGAATGGAGAGTCCCCAAAGGCCCTCCAGCTCCTGAAGGAAGCCCTCGAGCTCTTCCGCAAGACCGGCAATCAGAAGCTCGAAGCGAGCGTCTTAGTCAATCTCGGCGCTGCCTATCTGGACATCTCCGAGCCACAGGAATCGCTGCGCTGGTACAAGGAGGCCCTCGTTCTCGCCCGCCGGACCGGAGATTCCTACAACGAGGCTGCGGCCCTCAACAATCTGGGCGAGATCTACATTTTGCTGGGAGATGGGGAGGAGGCTCTCCGGTACAACAGTCAGGCCCTCGCTTTGAGCCGGCGGGCCAAAGATCGCGACCACCAGGCCGCGGGTCTCAACAACGTGGGGCTCGCGCTGCAACGCCTGGGCAGGCTCGCGGAGGCCGGAGCATCGTTCCAGGCCGCAGAGTCCCTGGCACGCGAGATCGGCAATGCGGAGATCGAGGCGAAGGCTCTCAACAATCTCGCCAACCTCAAGCTCAAGCTCGGCAAGGCCGGAGAAGCCCGCGAGCTCGCGCGCCGCGCCCTGCTGCGGGTTGGCAACCACAAGGACGCTGAAGGAGATGCCCGCCATGCCCTGGGGCTCGCCGACTGGAAGTTGAAGGATCTCCAGGGCGCACGCGATGAATTGACGCGCGCCGTTGAGATCAGCCGCCTGCGGGGGGACCTCCGGCAGGAGGCCTATACGATGCTCGCCCTGGCCCAGGTGGAGAAGGATGCCGGCGAATTGAAGGCTGCCCTGTCGGACGTCGACGCGTCGGTCCGCATCATCGAATCCCTCCGTGCCCAGGTGGTGAGCCAGGACCTGCGAGCGAGCTTTCTGGCGGCCAAGAAGGCTTATTACGAGCTGTACGTCGATATCCTGATGGCCCTCCACAAGGCTGATCCGGGGGCGGGCTACGCGGCGGACGCCTTCAAGGTGAATGAGAAGGCGCGGGCGCGGAGCCTGCTCGAGATCCTCAACGAGGCTTCGGCCGACCTCCGGCAGGGCATCCCTCCCGCCCTGCTCGAGCGGGAGCGCCGGTTGCGCGAGAAGGTCAGCGTTCAGGAGATCCGCCGCCGCGAGCTGCTCGGCGCGGAGAAAGTCGACGCCGACCGCGTCGCCCGGGCCGAGCGGGACCTCGAAGATGCTCGCGAAGAATACCGGACGGTCCAGGAGGAGATCCGGCTGAACAGCCCGGGATACGCGGCCTTGACGCAGCCGCAGCCCCTCAACTCCCGTGAAGTGCAGGACGAGGTCCTGAACGGCCAGGCCGTGCTGCTCGAATACGCTCTGGGCTCGGAGCGGAGCTATCTCTGGCTGATCACCCCGGCAGGCCTCGAGAGCTTCGAGCTGCCCAAGCGCGAGGTGATCGAGGCCCAGGCCCGCCGCTACTACGAGCTCATCATCGCACGCAACGACCTGCAGCCGGACGAGAGCCTGGAGGGCCGGCGAGCCCGGATCGCCAAGGCGGACGCCGATGCCCAGAAAGTGGGGCGCCAGCTCTCCAGCCTGCTGCTCCAGCCGGTCGCAAGGCGGCTCGGCGACGCTCCGCTGCTCGTGGTGGCCGATGGCGCCCTTCAGTACATTCCCTTCGCTGCCCTGCCGATCCCCGGGTCGGAGGCTCCGCTGGCCACCCGGCACGAGGTCGTGAGCCTCCCGTCGGCCTCGGCTCTCGCCGTGCTGCGCCGCGAGATGCACGACCGGGTGAAGGCGCCCCGGGCCCTCGCCATCTTCGCGGACCCGGTCTTCAGCTCCAACGACGAGCGCCTGCGCCGGCCTGGAGTGGCCCGGACCCAACCCGCTCCATCCTCCCCGGCACACCGGGGGATCGGCGATCGCGAGGTCACCGCCGGCCCGTCCCGCTTCTCCCGTCTCAGCTTCTCCCGCCGGGAGGCTGATATCATCACAGCCCTGCTACCCCGCGACCAGGTCTTCAAGGCCCTCGACTTCGACGCCTCACGCGCCACTGTCCTCAGTACCGATCTCACCCAATTCCGCAACGTCCACTTCGCCACCCACGGCGTGGTCGACAGCCAGCGTCCGGACCTCTCGAGCCTGGTCCTCTCCCAGGTCGACAAGTCGGGACGCCGCCAGGACGACGACGGCCACCTGAGGCTCAACGACATCTACAATCTCCGTCTCGACGCCGACCTGGTGGTCCTTTCGGCCTGCCGCACGGCGCTGGGCAAGGAGGTCCGGGGCGAGGGGCTGATTGGGCTGACCCGTGGATTCATGTACGCTGGCGCCGCCCGCGTCCTGGCCAGCCTGTGGAGCGTCGAGGACCGGGCCACGGCAGAGCTGATGGGCAGCTTCTACCGTGGCATGCTGCGCGAGGGCCTCTCCCCCACGGCGGCCCTGCGCAAGGCCCAGCTCGAGATGGCACGCGACCCAAAGCGGAAATCCCCCTACTACTGGGCCGGCTTCTCCCTCCAGGGGGAGTGGAGGTGACGAGCGTCGACGGCGAAGACACGCCGCAGCCGAAGAAGCCCCCGGGGCTGACCCAGGAGAGCTTCGACATTCTCCTTTCCCATCTCGACCCGGAGGATCGCGAGCGGGCGGGCGAACGTTATGAAAAGATCCGCCGCAAGCTGATCCGCCTCTTCGAATGGCGGGGCTGCGCCGCGCCCGAGGACCTGACAGACGAAACCTTCAATCGGGTGGCGCGTCGTCTGGCCGAGGGGATCGAGCTCCGCTCGGCCGATCCCTATGGTTATTTCTGCGGCGTCGCCCATCTGCTCTACAAGGAGGTGATGCGGCGCGCCTCCCGGGAGCACCGGGCCCGGGAGGAGAGCGGCGACCTCCTCCCCCCTCCGCCGCCTCCCGAAGAGGAAGGGGGAGACGAGCGGCTCGACTGCCTGCGCCGCTGTCTTGCGGTCCTGCCTGCGGATCAGAGGGACCTGGTGCTCCGCTACCACCAGGGGGAAAACAACATCAGCAACCGCAAGGCCCTCTGTCAGGAGCTGAAGTTGGCCAACATGAACGCCTTGCGTATCCGGGTCCACCGCGTGCGGCAGAAGCTGGAGTCCTGCCTCGCGGACTGCCTGAAGCATCGAGCGACGCCTTCTTCGTGAAACGTTTTCACCTCAAGGAACACTCGTGTGTGGGACTGAACGAGGAGGAGGGCTGGGTCATGAAATGGGGACCTCAGGACGACACACTGCTGCGGAGATACCTGCTGGGAAAGCTCCGCAAGAGGAAGACCGACCGGTTGGAGCGGCGGCTCCTCGAAGACGACGAGCTTTTCAAGCTCGCTGAGGCCGTGGAGGCCGACCTCCTCGCCGCTGCCGACAGGGGAGATCTCGCCCCTGCGGAGAGGGAGCGGGTGCTGCACAGGCTCGCCTCCTCTCCCCAGGGACGGGAGCGTCTCGCCCTGGCCCGGTCGCTGAACACCGTGGCCGATGAGAAGGCCGTGGTGGTGCCGGACCGCCGGACGTCGGTCTTCTCGCTCCCCGCGATCCGCTGGGTCGCGCTGGCGGCGAGCCTCCTGATGGTGGCCGGCCTGGTTTGGTTCGCCTTGCAACGTGGACCGCAGGCCCCGGAGGCAACCTCCCAGATGCCCATGCCGACTCCGACGCGGCAGGTTCAGGAGGTGAAGCCTGAGCCAAGCCCGCCGGACCTGAGGGCCAACGAGACGCCGAAGCCGCCACAGCCGCCGCAACGCCGGGCCACGCCACCTGTAGACGTGCTGACTCTCACCCTCATGAGCTTGCGGGGAGCCGACGAACAGGTGGCGAAGCTCCAGAAGCTCCACCTCTCTCCGGGCTCCCATACGGCCGAGTTTCGGATCACCATGCTGAACGTGGACGCCAAGTCCTGCAACGTCGCTATCAATCGAGCGGAAAAAACGGTCTGGGAGAAGAGCGCCCTCAAGACGGTCGAGAGGGGAGAGGGGGGCACCCTGTTGCTCGTTGATGTTCCTTCCGAGATTTTTTCCACGGGCCGTTACCAGATCGCCGTCACCGCCATCGCCGCCGAGGGCGAGAGCGACAGCGAAATGTCGGAGGAATTCGAGGTCGTGCAAACGAACCGTTGACTTTTGGCAACGTGCCTCTGCCGGATAGATCCGGCAAGGAACTTTGTTTGGGAGGAACATCGCCATGGAAATCACCAATGACAGTGGGCAGGACACTCGCTACAAGGTCACAGGCACCGGTGGATCCGGCGCGGGTCCACACGATCCTCACTTCCCGTTCAGGCCGGAGGACACCGTCAATTGGAAGGAGCTCGCCGCGGGCTCCACCGTCCACCACAAGCCCGCTTCCAAGGGCCCCTGGAAGGTCTATTTCTACGTCGACGGCCATGGCGGCCTCTCCGCCGAGGCCAGCTCGGACAATGACCGTGTCCAACTGATCACACACGCTGGCAACTTCCAGGCCCACAAAGTCGCGCACGCCAGAGCCTAGAGAATCTCCACCGGGCGGTTCCTCCGGGGCCGCCCGTTCATTCCGGGGGCCGACACCCCCGAAATCTTTCCGATGGTGACGTCACTAAGGGTTGGAGCCTTGAGTCATGGCCGAAACCCAACGGGTCGCCCCATCCACAGTCTCCCCCCGCAAGGCACCGAAGCCGCGGCCGCGGCACCCTGCGCCCTACAACCCGCGGCTGCGCCTGCCTCTCGATGACACAGAGAACCTGCGCCCGCCGAGCGTGGCGCCTGTCGAGCCTCCTCAGCCGGAGCCGGCCGCCACGAAGCCGCGGCGGGAGCCGCCGCCGCCCCGCAGCCCGGCGGAGCGGCTGGTCCTGGGCGTGCTGCTCTTCGGTCTGGGGCTCAACCTCGCGGCCCTGGTGACCAACACTCGCCTCAGCCGCTCGGACCTGCTCTTGGGCGGCACCGTGCTCCTCGCCGGCGTCGTCCTGCTGGGACTGATGGAGCTCTGCAGGCGAAACGGAGCACCCCCGGCCGAGGAGTGATCTCGCCAGAGATCAGCCGCCCGCTCCCGCCCCTCCGGCGTGGATGCCTCCCTCGGTCTGCTCCCAGGGATCGAGGGCCTCGGCCAGCTCCTCAGGGGGGAGCACCTGCTTCTCGATGCACAGCTCGCGCACCGTCTTGCCCGTCTTGACCGACTCCTTGGCGATCTCCGCCGCGGCGTCGTAGCCGATCTTGGGCACCAGCGAGGTGACCATGGCGAGCGATTTCTCCACCAGCTCCTCGCACCGCTCGCGGTTGGCCTGGGTCCCCTCGACGCACTTCTCTGCCAGCAGCTTCGAGACGTTGGCCAGGATCTCGATGGACTGGAGCAGGTTGTAGGCAATCACCGGCATCATCACGTTGAGCTCGAAGTTGCCTCCCATGCCGCTGATCGTGATCGTCGCGTCGTTGCCGACCACCTGGGCGGCCACCATCAGCACTGCCTCCGGGATGACGGGATTGACCTTGCCCGGCATGATCGAGCTGCCGGGCTGGAGGCTCGGGGATCGAGATCTCGCCGATGCCGCAGCGCGGGCCCGAGGCCAGCCAGCGGACGTCGTTGGCGATCTTGGTCAGCGAG
This sequence comes from Thermoanaerobaculaceae bacterium, assembly GCA_963712665.1. Taxonomy (GTDB): domain Bacteria; phylum Acidobacteriota; class Thermoanaerobaculia; order Multivoradales; family UBA5704; genus DATARR01. Next base: position 432,598 of record CAVQIV010000009.1, read on the forward strand.
GCGGCGATGGTCTTGAGCACTCCCGAGGTCTCCACGGCCGCATCCTTGGCCGCCATGGCCTCGAAGCGGTTGGGCGCCGGCACGAACGGGCAGCCGGCGCGCCCGGCGAGGAGGGCGATGACCTTCGATCGGCGAAAGTCGGGGTGGGCATTGAGCCCCGTGCCCACGGCCGTGCCCCCGAGGGGCAAGCTCGGCGAGGCGGGGCTTGACGGCCGCCAGGCGGCGCGAGGCCGTGCTCGACCTGCTGGGCATAACCGGAGAACTCCTGACCGAGGCGCACCGGCACCGCGTCCTGAAGGTGAGTGCGGCCGATCTTCACCACCCGGTCGAACTCCTCGGCCTTGCGTTGCAGCGCGTCGGCCAGGCGCTCGAGGGCCGGCTCCAGCTCACGGACGATGGCGAGGTAGGCCGCGACGTGGATGGCCGTGGGGATGACGTCGTTGCGACGACTGCCCGATGTTGACGTGGTCGTTGGGGTGGACCGGCTTCTTGCTGCCGAGGACGCCGCCCAGGATCTCGATGGCGCGGTTGGAGATCACCTCGTTGGCGTTCATGTTCGTCGAGGTGGCCGAGCCGGTCTGGAAGACGTCGAGGGGGAAGTGGCCGTCGAGCTTGCCGTCAACGATCTCCTGGGCCGTCTGGCGGATGGCCCCGGCGATCTCCGCCGGCACGGTGCCCAGCTCCTCGTTGACCACCGCGGCCTCGCCTTTGATCATGGCCACGGCGGCGATGAACCCTTTGGGCAGGGTCAGCCCCGAGACCGGGAAATTGCGCCGGGCCCGCTCCGTCTGGGCGCCGTAATAAGCTCCGGCCGGCACTTCGATCTCGCCGAGGCTGTCCTTTTCGATTCGCGTATCCGCCATGAAATTCTCCTGATTCGAAGGGATGGAGCTGCGACTGCGCGGATATCGTATCGGGTTTTTGGCGGTAGCGATGCCAGATCGCAGCCTGCCGAGGCACAGTCCTTCACCCCGGCAGGCAGATCCTCGGGTTCAGCCCACCACCGCCGGAAACTCCACGACCGCCATCGCCCGCTCGAGCGCGGCCTCCAGATCCCCACAGAGATCCGCGGGATCCTCGATGCCCACCGACAGGCGGAGCAGCCCATCGCCGATGCCGGCGGCACGGCGGGCTTCGGGGTCCATGGCGGCGTGGGTCATGGTCGCCGGGTGGGCTACCAGGCTCTCGACGCCGCCCAACGACTCGGCGAGGGCGAAGTGGCGCAGGCCGTCCAGGAAGGCGCGGACCGCGGCTTCACCTCCCGCCAGCTCGCAGCTCACCATGGCGCCGAAGCCCTGCTGCTGGGTGGCGGCCAGGGCGTGGCCGGGATGGTCCGGAAGGCCGGGGTAGTGGACCTTCGCCACCGCGGGATGACACCGTAGGATCTCCACGACAGCCGCCGCATTCTCCAGGTGGACGCGCATCCGGGCGTGCAGGGTCCGCAATCCTCGTAGAGTCAGGTAGCTGTCGAAAGGCGCGCCGGTCAATCCCAGGCAGTTGGCCCACCAGGCGAGCTCGGTGTGGAGAGACGGTTCCCGGACCACCACCGCGCCCCCCACCACGTCACTGTGGCCGTTCAGATATTTGGTCGTGGAGTGCACCACCACGTCCGCCCCCAGCTCCAGGGGACGCTGGAGCACTGGTGAGAGGAAGGTGTTGTCTACGGCTACCAGGGCGCCCACGGCTGAGGCCGCCCGGCACACAGCTCTCACATCCGTGATCCGCAACAGCGGATTGCTTGGCGTCTCCACCCAGACGAGCCGCGGGCCAGTCCTCAGAGCGGCGTCGCGCCGCAAGGGATCGGTGAGATCCGCGAAGATCACCCGGAAATCGCCCCGGGCGGCGCAGGAGGAGAGGAGGCGATGAGTGCCGCCATAGCAGTCGTGGGCCGCCACCACCAGGTCTCCCGGCCGCAGGAGCTGGAGCACGAGGTGGATGGCCGACATGCCCGTCGAGGTCACCACCGCCCCGGCGCCCCCTTCGGCCTCGGCGAGAGCTGTGGCCAGGAGATCCCGCGTGGGATTCCCAGAGCGGGTGTAGTCGTAGGTCCGGGGCTCCGCGAAGCCTGCGAAGGTGAAGTTCGAGGAGAGGTGGATGGGCGGCACCACGGAGCCGTGGTGCTGATCACTGCACAGCCCGGAGCGCACTGCAAGGGTGGCGGGACGAACGGTCGCCGAGAGGGACGAAAGCGGATTCATCTGAGATCCTCCTTGTCTCTCACCGGAAACCCTACGGAGGACCGTCAGAAGAATGGCCACGACCAGACGAAGGAGCTTCGCTCCGTGGCTCTCATCTGCCGGCGAGCCTTTCGGCTGCCGTAGGAGTTGGCACCTTCACGGAGTGGTTTAGCTCCGCGGGTTGCCCCGGCTTCTTCGGGCCTATTCCCTCAGCCGGTCTCGATGAGTCATTACCAAAATAGGAGGAAGGGGACGGGGATGTCAAGCCACGGAAGTCCATCCCTGATAAGCTCTCTCCTCCAGGAGCCATGGACACCCTCTACGACACCCTCATCGTGGGCGGCGGGCCGGCGGGGCTGTCGGCCGGGCTGCATCTGGCGTGGCATCAGCGCAAAGTGGTGGTGATCGACCGCGTCACCGGTCCCCTGTTCTTCACCCTGGAGAAGCTGTGGAACGTGCCGGGCATGCCCGAGGCGACGGGAGTGGAGATCCAGAAGCGGCTCAAGGCACAGGCGGTGGCGCTGGGGACGGAGATCCAGCGCGGTGATGTCGTGAAAGCCGTGGGGAAGGAGGAGGGCTTCCTCCTCACCGGCAGCAAGGGGGAGACCTGGCAGGGACGCACCGTCCTGCTCGCGACCGGCGTCGCCCGCTTCCACCCCACGGTGGACGGCGACTTCACCCCCTGTTTCGCCTATGCCGGCAAAGGCAACCTCTTCTACTGCTCGGACTGCGAGGGTCCTGAGCTCTTCGGCCGCGACACGATCGTCATCGGCACCGGTCCGGCCGACTGGGCGGCGTCCATGGCCGTGGGCCTCTCCCGCTATACGGAGCGTCTGCGGGTGCTGCTCTCCGGCGGCCGCGATCTCTCTCCCCACTGGGTCGAGCGGCTCGCGGAGCGGAAGATCCTTGCGATCTCGGGAGAGATCAAGCGGCTGATCGGCGACAGGCGCCGGCTCACCGGTCTGGAGCTCCAGGACGGCACGATCCTCGAAGCCGAGGCCTTCTTCGTTTCGAGCCCCGCCCGTGGACGCACCGACCTCGCCGTCCAACTCGGGGTGACGATCGCTTCGACCGGCCATCACGCCGAGCCGCAGTCCCAGCGGGGGGACACCAACGTGCCCGGCGTCTGGGTGGCCGGCGACCTGCGCCCCATGACCCAGCAGGTGGCTGTCGCCATGGGCACCGGCAACATCGCGGCTGTGATGATCGACCAGTATCTGCGGAAGAAGGACGTGGCTGCGCCGCGGTGATTGCAGAGGATTACCGCTCCTCTTTACCCTCAAGCCGGACACGAACGACGGCGTCGAGAGCCCTGGCGAGCTTCACCATGGTTCCCAGCGTCACGTTGGCTCCCCCGAGAAGTTTGGTGATGAACTGCCGCTTGACTCCAAGCCGCCGTGCGAGCTCCGAGTTGCTGACCCCGCGCTGCTTCATGAGAGCATGAAGCTCCCGTGCGAAGTCGCTGATCGCGACGTCCACCCAGTACTCGGGTGAGGACTCGGCCTCGTCGGACAACTCTCGATATCGCTGCAAGCTCATGGAGTTTTCCATCAAAGATTCAGGACCTCTGCATGCTGTGATTTTACACCAGCCGGCCACCTTCGTTGCCGCAATCTGCGACCCGAGCGCCGGCTCTCCCTGACCTCTGCCCGCGAGGTATGATGTCCCTCCGGGGGAGGGAGGAACCGGGGGAGATCATGAAGACCAGACAGACCATCCTTCTCATTCTCGTCCTCTGCGGCTTGACCGCCTGCGCGACGAGCACTAAGACCAGGCCGGGGGGGGCGCGGACGGCGCTCGACGTGGTCACGCTCCGGCAGCCGAATACGAAGTGGAACCCGCAGAGCCTCATCGAGGGCGATCTCGATCAGGACGGGCTGCCCGACTTCGCCGTGAGCGGCATCCGCAAGGACCGTTTCGTAGTGGGGGTCGTCGAGGGCCCCGTCACCGCTGGGAGCAAGACCTGGTTCCTGGACTTCCCCTGGAAAGGGGGAGGCCAGGAGGCCCTCTGCTCCGATCAGGCCAAGATCAGCCTGGAGCCTCTGGATCCGGCGACCAAGGCCGGGGAGCGCAAGGCGGCCAGCGGCGGCAAGAAGGAAGGCCTGGGGATCAACCTCCATGACGACCGCTGCGACGCGTTCCACATCTACTGGGATCCGTCGCGCAAGACCTTCGACTGGTGGCGGCTCTGATTTTGAGGTCACCATGCAGATCGTCTGCCTCGACGAAGCCGGCTGTCTCTATCTCTCGCCCCGGATCGAGGACTGGAAGTTCCTGGAGGATCGGGAGATCACCGTGGTCATCGATCTCGAGGGGGAGATCGACGCCGGCATCCCCACGCTGCCGAACCACATCCTCTACCTCTATTTCCCCATCTACGACGAGGACCTGCCGGACATGCCCAAGCTCCACGGCGTCGCCCGGATGGCCGCCTCGCTCGTCGCCGAAGGCCACAAGGTGCTCTCCCACTGCGGCATGGGGTTCAACCGCTCGGCCCTGATGGCAGGGCTCATCCTCATGTATCTCGGGATGGACGGATCCGAGGTCGTGGAGCGGCTGCGCAGCAAGCGGCCTGGCGCCCTGTTCAACCAGGTCTTCGCCGACTACCTGCTGAGCCTGCGGGGTCTCACCCCCGTCGTCCGGACGTGAGCCAGGATCTCCAGGGCTGGTGGTTCGGGTTCCGGGGTCCCGAGCTGCTGGTCGCGAAAGAGGACGCCGGGGTGCGGGTGCCCGGCGCGGCCGAGTGGGTGGCTCTGGGACTGCCGGCGGCGGAGCCCGTCGCGGCCGGCTCGCTGAGAGGGGTTCCCTCCTGGGGTGTGGCCCTGCCGCCCGAAGCGGAGCCGCCGCCGGGCTTCATCTTCGAGGGGTTGCGCCGCCTCTGGGGAGCCCTGGACGAGGAGGTCTGGAAGCTCGCCGGCCGGGCGGTGCAGATCGTCGAGTGGGATCGTAACCACCGCTTCTGCGGCCGTTGCGCCACGCCCACGGAGCGCCAGCCCGTGGAGCTCTCCCGCACCTGCCCGCGCTGCGGCCTCCAGCACTTCCCCCGTATCTCGCCCGCCGTCATCGTGCGCATCGAGCGAGGGGACGAGATCCTCCTCGCCCGCTCGCCCCACTTCGCGCCGGGGGTCTACAGCACGCTCGCGGGCTTCGTGGAGCCCGGCGAGTCGCTGGAGGACACGGTGCGGCGGGAGGTGCAGGAGGAGGTGGGGGTGACGGTGACCAACCTCCGCTACTTCGGCAGCCAGCCCTGGCCGTTCCCCAACTCGCTGATGGTGGGCTTCGTGGCCGATTACGAGTCCGGCGACCTCACGCCCCAGCCCGGGGAGATCGAGGACGCCGGCTGGTTCACCGTGGATCGCCTGCCGGGCCTGCCCTCTCCCTTGTCGATCGCCCGTGCCCTCGTCGACGAGTTCATCGCCCTCAGGGTCAGCGGCAACGGTAACTACTATAAAGGATATGAGCATGGGGATAGCCCACGCCGATCTCCACGGCCTGGAAATCCGAAAAGCCCGCGGCGAGCAGCCGGCGGCGCATCTCCTCCCGGGTCTCGTAGCTGAAGGCCTCGCCCAGGGTGAGGCCGACGCGATCCACCAGCCATTCCTGGGCGCGATTCCAGGAGGCCTTGAGCCGGTGCTCGGGGTCCTGCTCCTTGAGCAGCAGGACTCCGCCGGGCGCCAGCCGTTCCCGCACCGAGCGCAGCAGCGGGTCCCAGGCCTCCCGAGGGAGACGGTAGAGGACGTCGAGGATGGCCACGGCATCGAAGGGGCCGCGGACGGCGTCGTCATAGCCCGCCACCACCCGCATCCCCGCACGCGGGAAGGTGAGGAAGACCTTCCGCGGGTCCGGTTCCAGGGAAATCACGCTCCGGGCTCCCCCTGACAGGGCAAGATGTGAGAAGATCGCATGCCCAGCTCCGAGATCTAGCACAGAGGCCCCAGGTGGTAGGAAGTCGAGCACCCGTAGAAAGGGGCAGGAAAGGAACCGCCCCAGGACGTGAAGACGGGTGGCGACTGGCGCAGCACGCCAGGTGCGGCGGATCAGGGAGAGGGACTGGAAGTACCCTATGGAAGCCACTCGGACTGCATATCTGCCGATGAGGACGGTGTCAACCCGGCTCCTCTCCGCCGTGCGGAGCCTCTCGCCCGTCTCCCTCGCGGGCTTCGGCCTGCTGGTGGCCGTGCGCGCCCTGACGCTGCCCCGCAGCCTGTGGGAAATGGACGAGTTCCTCTTCTCCGGCGCCATCGGGCGTTTCGAGCCGCTCCAGCACCGCCCCCATCCGCCGGGCTACCCCCTCACCGTGGGGCTGGGCAAGCTCTTCGCCCTCGTCTTCCCCAGCCACTTCGTGAGCCTCGTGGCCCTGGCCGTGGTCTCCTCGCTGGTGGGCTACTGGGCGCTGGTGTCGGCCTTCCGGCGGATTTCCGGGGGAGCCGGGGGGACCCTCGCCGGAGACCGAGCGGCTGGCGGTGGCGGGCGCGCTTCTCTTCCAGCTCTCGCCCGTAATGCTCGTTCAGGGTCCGCTCCCCATGTCGGACCCGCCGGCGCTGATGTTCATCGCCCTGGCCCTCGCCGCCGCCGCGGCCCTGCGTGAGAAGGGTGGCACGTGGGCGGCCCTGGGGCTGGGAGCCGCCGCGTCTGCGGCCATCGGCTGCCGGCCGCAGCTCGCCCTGGCCGTCCTCCCCATGCTCGGGGTGGCGCTCTGGCAGGAGCCGGACCGCCGGCGGCGCGACCAGGTCCTGGCCGCGTTCACCGTGACCTCTCTCCTCTGGTTCGTGCCCCTGGTGGTAGCCGCGGGCGGGCCCAGGAGCTTCCTCGCCTACGAAATGAAGCAGGCCGCCTACGTGGCCGTGCACGACGCGAACACCTCCCGCGCGGGGGAGTCGAAGCTGGCCCTGCTGACCCGCTTCCTGGCCCACCCCTGGGGAACCAAGTGGCTGTCGCTGCCCGTGCTCGCCCTGGCCGTGATCGGGATCGTGGTGCTCGCGCGGCGCCGGCGAGGGGCAGCGCTCCCCCTGGCCGTCCTGGCCGCGGCGCAGCTCGCCGTCTGCCTGCTCTTCCTGGACCCGGCGGACGGAGTTCGCTATGCCCTGCCGGTCGTCCTCGGCACGGCCTTCGTGGCGGTGGTGGGGAGCGAGGCCGCGGCACGCCGGGCGAGGGTGCCGGCCGCGGCCTGGGTGGTCCCCGCCCTGGTGGTGGTGGGCGGCGCCATCTATGCCGGCCCCCTCCTGGCCGCGCGCTCCACCTCGCTCTCCCCACCGTTGCAGGCGACCGTCTGGGCCCGTCGCCACCTGCCCGCGGGAGCGGGGATCCTGGTGCAGGACGATCTCGCGCCCCATGCCCACTTCCTGCTGCGGGGCTTCGACCTTTCGCCCATCGACGCCGGGCTCCAGACCTACGCCCGGCGTCCCTACGCCCCTCTTTGGCTCCTGGCCGAGGGGGAGACGAAGTGGCCGGGGGCCGTCACCTTCCGCTGGCCGGAGACGGACGCCTACGGCAAGCTCACCCGCAATCACTATCGCGTGATCTCCTTAAGCCCCATCCCGGCCGATGCCCGCTACCAGGTAGTACGCGGTGTCAACGTCTATGAGCCGAGCGTGCGGGACCCCCAATGGCGCTGGCTGGACGCCGACGCCGTGCTCCGCATCTTCCCCCGGGGCATCCGCGCCGTGGCCGTAACCCTGGGGCTCCCGGCGGCCGCGCCCCTGCCCTCGAATACCGTGACCCTGTCGGTCAACGGCACGTCGATCACCACCGTCGAGCTTTCCCGGGGGATCGAGCGGCAGGTCGAGCTGCCGCTGTCCGGGTGCGGCAAGGCCGACATCGAATTCCGCTCCGACCGCTCCTTCGTGCCCGGCACGACGGCGACGGGGACCGACTCGCGGCGGCTGGCCGTCCAACTCCTGGCGCTGAAGCGGATCCCGCGCTAACCTGCTTTTCCGAGCCGCCCATGCGTGAACACCCTTCCGTCTCGCTCGTGATCCCGATGTTCAACGAAGAGGAGAACATCGAGCACGCCATCGACTACGCGGTCGACGCCCTGGAGCGCCACGCCGGGGACTACGAGATCCTGGTGGTGGACGACGCCTCCGAGGATCGCTCGGCCGCGATCGTCGAGCGACTGATCACGGCCAACCCCAGGATCCGCATGCTGCGCCATCCGGTGAACCGCAAGCTGGGGGCATCGCTCAAGACCGGCTTCGCCGCCGCCCGCAAGGACCTGGTGCTCTACATGGACGCCGACCTGCCGTTCGATCCGGACGTCATGGGCCGGGCCATTCAGGCGCTTTTGGTGACGCGGGCGGACCTGATCGCCGGCTACCGGCTGGACCGCACCACCGAGGGATTCCGGCGCACGGTCTACTCCTATCTCTACAACTCGCTGATCGGCCTGCTCTTCGGCTGGCCCCACCGCGACATCAACTTCTCCTTCAAGCTGATGCGCCGCGAGGTGCTGGAGGCCGTCGAGCTGAGGAGCGAGGGCTCGCTGATCGACGCCGAGCTGATCGTCAAGGCCAAGAACCTGGGCTTCGTCATCCAGCAGCTCGGCCTCGACTACTTCCCCCGCACCCGCGGGCGCTCGACCCTGTCGTCGCCGGCGGTGATCCTCAAGATCTTCCGCGAGCTCATCGCCCTCTACCCCGAGATGCGCCACCCCCGGCGCCGCGGGGAACAGGAGCGGCCGCGGGAGGAGTCCGAGGCCGTCGAGGCCCCGACGGCGCCCGGCCGTTGAGCCGAGCCGTTGAAAGCCCTCATCGCCACCGCCGACGACGTCGGTCTCCACCCCGGCATGACCGCGGGGGCCATTCAAGCCCACGACCGGGGGATCGTCAGGGCCTGCAGCGTCGTCGCCAACGGCCGCGCCTTCGAAGAGGCCGTCGAGATCCTGAAGGATCGCCCGAAGCTGGACGTGGGGGTCCACCTCACCCTGGTGGGGGAGCGCCCCCTGTCTCCCCCGGAGCGGGTGCCGTCCCTGGTGGACGGGAAGGGCGCCTTCCTGAAGGATTTCCGGGTGTTCACGCGGCGCTACCTCTTGGGGAGGATCGCCGCCGCCGAGGTCGAAGAGGAGCTGCGGCGGCAGATCGAAAGGCTGGAGGCCACGGGGCTCCCCATCGTCCACGCCAACAGCCACCAACACCTGCACGTCCTGCCCCGGATCTTCGAGATCGTGGTGCGGCTGGCCGAAGAGCACCGGATCCCCTTCGTCCGCGTTCCCCGCGAGCCGGCTGCCCGTGGGCTGTCACCGCGGTCACTGCAGATCGGCATCCTCAACCGCATCGCCAAGCGTCTGATCGCCAAGCGTCTGGAGGTCCGATCGATTCAGACCGTGGAGCGCACCGTGGGCGTGCTCGACGCGGGCAGGCTGACCGTCGAGAGGCTCGCCCGTATCCTGGAAGACGTGGAAGGATCGACCGAGCTGGTCTGCCATCCGGGATCGGGGGACACGGCTCTCGCGGCGGAGTACGACTGGGGTTACGAATGGGACCGGGAGACGGCGGCGCTGTGTGATCCCCGGCTCCTGGAGCTCCTGCGCTCCCTCGGGATCGAGATCACTTCGTTCTCCCGGCTTTAGCGGTCCTCCCCTTCCTCGTCGAGCCCGCTCGGCTCCACCCACACCCGCCCGTCGCGGGCGACGAGGAAGTGGGCGGCGACTGATAGGCTCCCGGGCCTACGTGAAGCAGCACTTCGCCACCCCGTCCCGAGACCAGGACCCGAAACAGAAGGCCCTGCCCGAGTGGATCCGCGAGGACACTTGGCCACTCCAGCTCAAGCCCGAGCACGCGAAGGTCGCGGCCTACTTGAACCTCGACAACGGCACCGGCAAGGTGCGCGGCATCTATATCGAAGAGAACGCCGCCGTCCGTCCCATCTTCGAGGCCTGAATCGAACCCCTGCACGACCGCGGCGTCACTACCGTGACGTCGCGGCCCACCGGCGGCACCGATCACCAGTCCTTCGACCGCGTGGGCCTCCCCGGCTTCCAGTTCATCCAGGACGAGATGGACTACGACAGCCGCACCCACCACACCAACCTCGACACCTACGACCACCTCCATCGCGACGACCTGGTGCAGGCCTCGGTGGTGATGGCAAACCGCAGGTCGAGTGGCCACAAACCTCGCGAAATTACCGACGCGGCAGATCGGAGTGATTGTTTTACGGCACCCACGGAGGGCTAGTATTCTCTCCTCTAAGCGGCGAAGCTGCTCCCAAATCGCCTGCTAGGAATCCTCCTGTTCTGGTAGGGATGCTATCGGTTTAGGGGAGGCGCTATGATTCCTTCTCGTCTCTCACGGAACAAACCGTGTGGCCAGTACGTCGTGCTGGAGTGCAATAACATCGCAACCAAGGAGCCATGGTTGTTCTACAGCACGCGCGCCGTAGTAGGGTAGCCATACTCCTCTGCCGAGCAGTGAGGCTACCTGAAGCTTCAACCGAAGTGCCCCCATAGCCCTAGGGGAGACAACGCAACCTACCGTATTGACGTAGAGGATGCAAGAGCTGTAGAATATTTGCCGAGGTTTGAAGGCTAGTATCCCTCAACCCTCCCCATGAGGGCCGACGCGATGGTTTCCAGCCCGCTTTTTGGCAAGCAAGACTTCCTGCCGGAATCCGAGCATCCGGTGTTTGCCTCCTATAGCCACGAAGACAGCGAAATCGTGGGTTCTCTAGTAGTAGTTCTGAGAGCTGCGGGCTCAGGTGTGTTCCGCGACGTTGACAGCATCCCGCCTGGTAGTCGATGGAGAGCAGTGATTGCAGATGCCATCACGCAGTGTCATGTCTTTCTGCTTTTTTGGTGCCGCCACTCAGCAAGGTCGCGTGCGGTGGCTTCAGAGTGCCAACAAGCAGTCGCTTTCCAAAAACGTATCGTGCCGATTCTCCTTGACTCGACACCTCTGCCTTCACACCTGGCTGAGTACCAATGGGTTGATATACGAACAGCAGTTGGCGCACACGAAGATGAATGCGTCGAAGTAGAAAATTCTATACCGAATATCTTACCAGGTAGGTCCTCGGAACCTATACGCTTCACGCGACTGGTGGTGTCTCAGCCCAATCAAGCCCAACTAGTAGCGGGAGGATTGCAGGTATGGATAGAACTCGGCAGGATACTAGTGAGTAGCGAAGAATGCTGAGTATATATACGGCTAGATAACACATAGTGGCTTACAAGTTATGGCTTCCAAGGAGAGACTTCGGGAGGAGTATTATGAGCTACGGCGCAATCATGGTTTTGTGATCGCAAAGCGAGAAGGATTCTCTTTGCAAGGAGCACTAGCACGGGGATTGGAGGCAGAGAAGGGAGAGCAGGGAAAGGAAATTGATGGCAGACGCTGGATAGAGCGAGTGACTAGTCTTTACGTTGAAGAGGGGCCTGATACAATATCGCTTAACCCGATGATAGAAAAATTTGCAGGCGAGATCGAGATCCAGGCACAAAGACTCAAGCCTGAGTTTCATGAGATTATTTTTGCAGGTGAATTTGTCACCGGCGATTTTAATGCTTGTGCCAGGCAAATGAAAAACGGCATTTTGATACTTATCAATGCTGGTACTATGAGTCTGATTCATCAGGTGGCGACACTGCTCGGTTATTTTGTTAAATTCAATGAAAGCGACACTGATCTCCTAGATCCCCATAGAGTCATCGCTATTCTCGCCGATACGGCCATCGCTTATTTTGTGCGTAAGGACTCCCATGCTGCCGAACGTGTACCAGCACTGTACGGCTTCAAAGGCAACCTCGTTGCGGGGATTCGGCGCGAATGCGAGCGCTTCGTCTTAGCGCACGAATACGGGCATGCGATTGCAGGGCACCTGCGTGAAGACGAACAGGTTTCAATGAGTAACACGGTGCTCCTCGCAAAAAATTGGGAGAAAGAATTCGAAGCAGACCGTCTGGGCATGCAACTACTGCTCTCCGAGGATGATGATTACGCGCCCAATAGAGAACGAATTTCGGCTTTCTATTCGCGAGAAAATCGCTGGAGTGTTTCTATTTTTCTCGCTCGCTGAATTTCTTGCAAGAACAGCCGCCGCCTTGCAGCAGCGACGCTTCGACGTTGTGTATTCCGAGACGCACCCGCCCTCACAGCTCCGCGCCCAAAGATTGAGAAAGTATCTGTTTCGTCTCTACCCTGAGAAACATATAGAAAGATCGCTATTCTGGAGTCGACTGCTCGGTGATGCAACAGATGATGTTTCATATTTTATCAAAGAAATAAAGTACTAGACAGGTGATCTACGGATTGACGGGTGACGTAGCTATTGTTTCGCGAAGACAGCTCAGATGAAAGATCCTAGACAAGGAGCGAGACGAATGTCAATGTGGAGGCGGCTTTTTGGGGCACGCCTGCCCCCTGACGGTGAGAAACCGGCTGCTACACTCAAGCAACAATCGCAACTAGTCACAGTACCTGAGCATGAAGACCCCGAGCAACTCATGGAGGAGATGCGGCTTCTTCTCGAGTTAAGAGATTATGTACGCGATAACCTCAATGCGAACCCCTTGGACTGGAAGCTAGAATCACCCACAAGCGACGTACTTGTTACGCGTCGAACTATTTCCGTGCCTGGCGTAGGACTTCTGAGCTGTATAAGTTTCAACTGTAAAATCACTCCTGTAGGCGACAAGTATGACTGTTATTTGCAGTCAATTGCAATACCGCATGTCACAGAGACGACAGAAACATTGGATAGTCTTGCTGACGCGATGCGGATGATAGTTGAGAGGATGGGTATGCAGGCAAGTCTATTCTATGTCTTAGGAAAACATACTCCAAGGCGCTGAGGGGGTTTAGGTAAGAGGCTGGGAAGCGCTCAACACGGGCCACTCTGGATTAAGCTTTCACCGTCTGGAAGAAGGACTGCATCATTTAGTCTCGTCAATCTGGAGAACCATGTCTCTATCCGCATGATCGAGCGTCTTGGCGAGAGATGGCAAGGTCGAATCCAGCACTTCGGACGGGAGATGCTGGCTATGATATCGACCGGGAAAGCTACGTGGCTCGTTCCTTCTTCCTCATCGAGCCCGCTCGGCTCCACCCACACCCGCCCATCCCGCGCGACAAGGAAGTGGGCGGCCTCGGGTCCCCAGGTGCCGGCGGGATAGAAAGGCAGGTCGGAGTGCCCCTGGTCGTTCCAGTAGTCGAGGATGGGCATGACGATCTTCCAAGCCTCTTCGACCTGGTCACGGCGCATGAACTGCGTGGGATCGCCTTCGATCACGTCCTGGAGCAGGGTCTCGTAGGCCTCGGGCTCGGGAGTCTTGAAGGCTTCTTTGTAGGTGAAGCGCGTCTCCACCCGGGCCAGGCGCATGTTCGGTCCCGGGCGCTTGGCCTGGAAACGCAGGATGATCCCCTCCCGGGGCTGGAGGCGCAGCAGCAGCCGGTTCGATTCCATCTCGCCGATGGCCGAGGCCGGGAAGGCCTGGTGCGGCACGGGCCGGAACTGGATGCAGACCTCCGAGGCATGCACCGGCAGCCGCTTGCCCGTGCGCAGGTAGAAGGGGACGTCCTGCCAGCGCCAATTGTCCACGAACAGCTTCAAGGCCACGAACGTCTCCGTGGTCGAGTGCGGCTCGACCCCCGGCTCGCTGCGGTATCCCGGCACCTTCTTGCCGTCGACCAGCCCCGGCCCGTACTGGCCGCGCTCCACGAAATCGTGCACCGTCGCCGGGGTCAGGCGGCGGATGGCCCGCATCACGTCCAGCTTCTTGTTGCGCAGCTCGTCCGCCTCGAAGGTGACGGGCGGCTCCATGGCCACCAGGCAGAGCACCTGCATCAGGTGGTTCTGCACCATGTCGCGCAAGGCTCCGGCGTGCTCGTAGTAGCCGCCGCGCGTGCCGACCCCCTCCTGCTCGGCCACGGTGATCTGCACCGAATCGATGTAGCGCCTATTCCACAGCGGCTCGTACACCGTGTTGGCGAAGCGGAAGGCGAGGATGTTCTGCACCGGCTCCTTGCCCAGGTAGTGATCGATGCGGTAGATCTGGCTCTCGTCCACCAGGCTGCCGAGAGCAGCGTCGAGCTCCCGGGCGCTTTCGAGGTCGTGCCCGAACGGCTTCTCGAACACCACGCGAGCCCGACCGGGGTCGGTCACGAGCTGGACGTCGTGGAGCTGCTTGGCGATGAGCTGCATCACCGAGGGCGGAGTCGCCAGGTAGAAGACCCGAGTGGCCGGCTTTCCCCACTCGCGGTCCAGGGCCTCCAATTCCTCCGCCAGGCGTTTGAACGCCGTGGCGTCGGAGAAATCCGCCTTCCTGTAGGCGATATGCCCGGCGAAGCGGCTCCAGGCCTCCTCCTCCGCCTTGCCCCGGCGGCTGAACTGGTCCACCCCCTCGCGCAGGTGCTGGACATAGGCGGCCGAGTCCAGGTCTTTCATGTCCAGGGCGATGACCTTGAAGGAGTCCCCCAGGTCCTTGTCCAGCCAGAGGTTGTAGAGCGCCGGGATCAGCTTGCGCCAGGTCAGGTCGCCGCCGCCGCCGAAGATGACGAAGGCGGTCGGGTTCGTCGCCGGGACCGTCATTTTTCGTTCTCCCCGTTGGGGACGTCGAGCCCCAGCGCGGCGAACGCGGCCCGGGTCGAGGCCAGGTCGCGGTGCCAGATCTCGCGCATCCCCAGCCGGCAGGCCACCTCCACGAACATGTGGCGGTCGTCCACGTAGACCACCTGCTCGGGCTCGGCCTGGGCGACGTCGAGGGCGAGGCGGAAGATGTCCTCGTCCGGCTTTCTGAAGTGGACATAGCTCGAGACCACGAAGATGTCCACGAACTCCTTGAGCTTGAACCGCCGGATGCGGTCCGTGGTCAGCTCCCGCCCCTCGTTGCTCACCACCACCACCTTGAGGCCGTTCCTCGCCTTGACCTCTTTGTACATCTCGATCATGTCGGGAAAGCAGCGGGCCTGCTCCAGCATGAAATCCACCACCTGCTGCTCGGTGAAGCTCCGTGATTCCCAGAAGACCACGCGGCGGAGGTATTCGGAGAGGCTGATCTTGCCCGCCTCGTAGGTGTCGTAGGTGAGGTGATGGCGCTCGTCCATCTCCGCGGGATCGATCTCGAAGTGAGTGGCCACGAGCTTGCGGAGGCCGCGGTCCCAGCCGTTGGTGAGCAGCACGCCCCCGAGATCGGTGAACAGATGGGTGATCTCCGACATCATGAAGCTCCGATCTTCTTCAGCAGATCATCCAGGGTGCTCTGGACCGCTTCGGGAGTCACCACGCCGCGGGGCAGGTAGGCCACCATCCAGGCGCGGCCCATGCCCTCCTGCACCTTGACCCGCTGGCTGTCCGTGATCGGAGTGCTGAAGGGTCCCTCCCCATCGGCCAAGAGCGGCTTGCCCTCCAGGTTGAAGGGACCGCGCAGCGACTCATAGCTCTCACCGGCGCGGCCCGCCCGCAGCACCAGCGGGGGATTGAAGGTCCCCTCTCCCGCGACGCACGCGGGGACGGCGAGCTCCACCGAGAGGCAGTTGTTGAGGTCCACCAGGGGATGGATCGCCGGCAGGTCCTCCCCCTTGAGCACCCGTCGCAGCAGGGCTTCCGAGGAGGGGCGATAGCGGGTGGGATCGCACCCCGCGGCCCGGAACAGGCTGCGCACGGCCGCCACCGTGGGATGGGACGAGAGACTCTCGGGCTCGAAGCGGGTCCGGACCCGCTCGCTCGTTTCCCGGCGCAGGCCCGCGAGAGCCTCCTCCTGCCCGGGGACCGCCTCTACACGGACCCAGACGAGGTCCCAGCCCTCGAGCTCGAAACGGACGGGAAAGGGGCCGGCTTCCATGGCCAGGGATCTTGACACAGGGCGGGACAAGGTGCGACGCCGCTGCGCTAGCCGTAGGATAACCGGACCGGTCGCCGTGCCGCCGGAGCCCTCATCACCCCGGCCCTCTTCTCCCAGCCTCCCCCCCGTCCGCCGGGAGAAGAGGGAGGGGTTAGTCGAAGAAAAGAAGAAGAAGACTTCTTGCTTTTTCAGAGCTAACCCGCTCCCCTCTCTCCCGGCGGACGGGGGGGAGGCTGGGAGAGAGGGGCTGGGGGAGTGAGGGTGGGAGGGGGCCGGCCGAAGTCTGACGGGGGCCGGCCACGAGGTCAGTCTAGTGCGGGTGGAACCGGGCCTCGTAACGCCGGATCAGCTCCAGGGTGGACGGCGTCTCCGCCGCGGCGCGGCGGGGACGGCGCCAGGGCTGGCTGTGGAGGCGCTGGCGGCGGCCGAAGATCGCGGCGTCGGGGCGCAGGTCGGCTCCGTGATGGAGATCCTGCAGATAGTCCACGACCAGATCCAGGGCCTTGCGATGGGGCGCGCCGGGATCGACGTGCCGTGGCGTCGGGGGCTTGATGGGTTGATCGTGCATGTCTGCTCTCCTCACTCCGGGAACGACCCGCAGGGGGTTACCTCTTGTTTACGGACCAGACCGCCTCACCATCCAAGGAGCCGAGAGGCGGGTGCTCCGGAAGACACCTCCTCACTAGTTAGAGCGTTCGAGACGCCAAAAGGTTTCAGGTCTCCTTCAGGGAAACGAGAAAAACCCGCCCGGCACCCGGACCCAGCCAGCGCATGCATCCCGCACGCCACCCCTGCCCAGCCGCGGAGAAGCTTTCACCCCGGCGGGAAGGTTTTCCGCGCGCCGGGAAAGCTTTCCGCGCGCTGGGAAAGGTCTTCCAGCCGCCGGAAAGCCTTTCCTGGCTCTGGGAAAGGTTCCCCGGCGCTGGGAAAAGTTTCCAGCGGCGTGGAAAGCTTTCCGCTGGCTGGAGAAACTTTGCGGGCCAGAAAAAAGGTCTTCCACGCCACGGGAAAGCTTTCCGCTGGCGCGGGAAGGTTTCCCGGCGCGCGGAAAGCTTTCCCGTGGCGCGCCAGCGAGTCTAGCGGCCGGGAAGGCCGTCCCTCAGCACCACCACCTCCCGCGCACTCACGGGATCGAACCACACCATGCCGTCCCTGCCACGCCGCGACGGCCAGGGGCCCGATCCCTGGAAGGGGAGGGTCGTCAGGCTGATCTGCGGTTCGAGGCGGGACTCACCCGTTGTGAGGTCGAGCGACCAGAGCTGCCAGGGGGCCGCGCCCGATCCTCCTCGGGTCACCACCCTCACGGTCTCCGGGCTGGGCTGATCGGCCACCAGGACGGTGCGGATCCCCGGGAAATGGAAACGCCGCAGCTCGGCGCCCGCGGCGGGCTCCAGGATCCGCAGGTCGCTGCCCTCCGTTCCCCGGGAGAGAACCGCAATCCGCCCGTCGGGCAGGAAGGACGCGCGGGCCCCCTTTCCACCCACCTCCGCGATGAGCTTGCCGGTGGCGCCGTCACGAAGCTGGAGGGTATGCTGCTGGCGCAGCAGCACGCGGTCGGCCGTCGGCCCCATGATCCAGGTGGAGAAGCCGTCGAGCTGTTCTTCCATCTGGGTGGTCGTCACCTTGCCCGTGGTCACGTCGAGCTCGGAAATCGCGAGGATCATCTCGCGAGGAACAGAGGGTTGCGGCGCGAACCTGAAGTCGAGATCATTGAGCCGCACCCGGTCCGGGCTGGCGAAGGCGAGCCGCCGCATCTGATGGTATTCGTCTCTCTCCAGGCGGACCGAGGCGAGGAGCCGGCCAGAGTCGATCTCGTCCACCGTCAGACGTCCGTCGTGGACGGCGGCCACCCGGCGGCCATCCGGCGAGAGCGCAAACGCCTGGGCGACCCCGCGCAGTACGACTCGCGTGGGCTGCGGCGCGGCGCCGGGCCGGCGGAGGTCCAGGGTCCAGAGCTCGAGGTCGTTCTGCGCCGGCGTCCTCACGTCCGAGCACTCCAGCCAGACCGCCCGCCGCCCGTCCGCCGAGAATCGAACCGCCGAGGTGAGACCGAAACCGGCGCGGACGAACCGGCCGGAGCCGACGTCGTAAAGGAATCCGGGGCGGTAGGCGCCGCGGTGGGCAGCTTGGCCGTAGACGGCAATCCAGGGGCTGGCAGGCGATCCCGCGGCTTCGTGGATGCTCACCAGATCCTCTAGCGAGGGCGCGAGGAACCAGCGGGTATAGCCCGCAAGCCCCAGCGCGGCCGGCAGCAGCACGCTCCACAGGACGATCGACAGGACACGATGACCGCGGCGCAGATCCGTGCGCGCCTGCGTCACCTGGGCTCCACTGGCCACGGTCAGACCCAGGAGAGCCACCAGCCCGGCGATGAGCTCGACGGACAGGAGCACGGTAGGGACCTCGACAGCGTTCGGTTTGAGGGTCTCCCACGCCAGTACGCCAGCCCCATTCCGCGCCAGGGCGAGCAGGGAGGAGCCGGCGACCGACAGCGTGACGGCGAACGCGGCGAGATCGAGGAGGAGCCAGGGCGACCGGGAACGGACCATCACGCTCACGGCGTGGGCGGCGGTGAGCGCCAGCAGCAGGATACCGAGCCAGATCACCGCGAGAGCGAACCCGCTCTGGAAAGCCCCCGAGCTCGTGCCCAACGTGCCCCAAAAGCCGCTGGGATCGGGAAGCCCACTCACCAGCGTCGTGGGCAGGAGGACGAGCAGACCCGCGCCCACCACCAGCGCCACGGCCGCCGCCAGCTTGCCGGCCCAGATGGCAAAGCCCGAAAGCGGCCGGGAGAAGTAGAAGCCCAGCCGCCGTTCGGCAAGGTCGCGGACGATCACCGATCCCCCCAGCAGAAGGGCCAGGACAGGGGTAAGGACGAGGGCGAGCCCCAGGGCCGTGCCGCCCTGGAGCTCCGCGGGCCTGGCCGGAGGCATTCCAGGGATCAGCGGGGCCAGCAGGGGCACGAGCCCCAGCACCAGGGCCGCTGCCAGGAGCAGCCGCCGCTCCACGATCTCGCGCTCGAACACGACGAGAAAACCCCTCATGGCTCCACCTCCGACTCACCCGTCAGGGCGATGAAGATCTCCTCCAGGGTGAGAGCCGAGACCTCCGGTCCATCGTCGCCCGGCTTTCCCAGATGCTCCGCGGCGTATCTCGAGACCACGGCCTCGATCCCCCAGCCCCGAGCGGCCACGGCCACGGGAGCCAAGGCCTCGAGCTGCGGCTCGCGCTCAGCCATCGGGAAGCTCAGCCGGCGGAAACGATGCTTGAGCGTCTCCATCTCCTCGTCGAGCACCAGCTTCCCCTGCCGCAACACGGCCACCCTGTCGGCGATCCTCTCGACGCCCGCGAGGTCGTGACTGGTGATGAACACGGTCGTCCCCCGGTCCGCGAGCTCGCCGATCAGCTCCTCGAACACCGCCTTGCGGGCCACGGCGTCGAGGCCCAGGGTGGGATCGTCCAACACCAGCAGGCGTGGTGAAGCCCCGAGAGCCAGGGCCATGGCGACCTGCGCCTTCTGCCCCTTGGAAAGACGGCTGAAGGGAGTCCCCATGGAGATCCCGAACCGCTTGAGCCGCGCTTCGACCCCCGCTCCGTCCCACCGCGGATAGAGGCGGGAGCAGAAGCGGGAGATCTGCCGCGGGCTCTGGGCCGGAGGCATGTCCGGCTCCTCGGGAACCACCCCCACCTCGCTCAGGATGGCCGCCCTCTCCTTCCACACCTCCCTCCCCAGGAGCGAAACGCGGCCGGCAGCGGGCTTCTGCTCCCCCAGCAGGCAGCGGACGAGGGACGATTTCCCCGCCCCGTTGCGGCCCAGCAGGGCATAGACCGCCCCCTCCTCAACCGCCAGTGAAACGCTGTCCAGGGCCACGCGGTCGCCGTAGCGCACCGTCAGCCCGTCGAGGACGATGGGGTTCATTCCTCTTCTCCTTCAGCTTTCCCGTTGCCGTCCTTGAGGCTCTCCCAGGCCGCTTCGAAGGTCGAGCGAGCCTCTTCACGGCTGGCCCCCAGGGTCACGGCCAGGCTGGCATAGCGCATGGCCTCCTCCCGCAGCCGCCCAGTGCGCCGGCTGTCGGAGGCCGGGGGCGGCGTTTCGGAGACGAACGTCCCCTCGCCCCGACGGACGGCGAGCACACCGGCATCGGTCAGGCGCTGATAGGCCTTCGAAACCGTCGCGGGATTGATCTGGAGATCGCGGGCCAGATCCCGCACCGACGGCACCAACGTCCCAGCCGGCAGGGCGCCGCGAGCGACGAGATGCTGGACCCCCTCCTCAATCTGCCTCCAGATCGGGCGAGCGTCACGGGGATCGATGCGCAGGGTGGGGGGCATGGAGAGAAGTGTACCACACTCCTGATACACCTGGGAGCCCTCATCTCATCCCGCTGCTTCGCCGCTCTGAGAGGCGGGTTTGAGGACCTGGATTCGTTATCTCCAGCCATGCGACTTGACACTGCGGGCTCTTTCTTCGAGAATATCACCTCAGTAAAAGGCACGGGGGGTGGGCTCTCCACATCTCTGACTCTCGTGAAGGAGAGCACCCCGAAGGGAGCCGATCCTGCCGATGGGTTCTGTGTCCCCTTTCGCTTGATGAGAGGACATGATGCCTGACATCACGCTTTCGGCGCATGCTAAAGACATGCTTAAAGAGAGAAGCTTGCCCGAGGAGTGGGTTTGGCGTACCATTGCCAACCCAGACAGAAAAAAGAAAAGCACTGACGATGACAATATGCACTACTCAAAAGCGATCAAAGAAAAAGGCGGACGCGTCCTGCACGTCGTCGTCAACCAGAATGTTCATCCGCATCGAATCGTGACGGTTTTCTTCGACCGCCGCCTGGGAAGAACAAAATGAGATTGAAGATCGACAGAGAAAATGACGCGTTGTACTTCCGCTTGGATGAGGCTGAGATCGTCGAATCCGAAGAGGTTCAGCCTGGTGTAATTCTGGATTTCGACAAGGATGGCAGGGTCGTTGGGATGGAAATGCTCAAGATCAGCACCCGGACAGAGCCAGAGACTCTACGGGTCCTCCAGTTTGAGGCAGGATGACTGTCTAGCCCTCCTGCCTCCCGGCCGCCTCAGCCCCCCATCAGCTCCATCGCCCTCCCCACCGCCTCCCCCGGCGCCACGAGCTGCTTCTCCCGATCCCGCCGCAGCGACACCTCGACCTTCCCCTCGGCCAGCGATTTGGCTCCCACGGTGATGCGCACGGGGATGCCGATGAGATCAGCGTCCTTGAACTTGACGCCCGGGCGCTCGTCGCGGTCGTCGAAGAGGACGTCGACTCCCTTCTCCTGGAGCTGGGCGTAGAGATCCTCGGCCGTGCGCTTGATCGCGGCGTCCTCGGGGTTGACGGCGATGAGCAGCACTTCGAAGGGGGCGAGGGGACGGGGCCAGATGATGCCGTCCTTGTCGTGGTTCTGCTCGATGGCGGCGGCCACGGTGCGGCCGATCCCCAGGCCGTAGCAGCCCATGATCATGGGATGGTCGTTCCCCTCCTCGTCCGTGAAGTTGCAGCCCAGCTTCTCGGAGTACTTGGTGCCGAGCTTGAAGATGTGCCCCACCTCGATGCCGCGGAACAGCTCGAGGGTGCCGTCGCAGCGCGGGCAGGGGTCGCCACCGGTGACCAGCACCAGGTCGGTCCAGTCGGAGAGGTCCACATCCCGGCCCCAGTTGACGTTGACGTAGTGGGCATCCCCCTTGTTGGCGCCGGTGACGAAGTTGGTCATGCCGCGGATCGACTCGTCGGCCACGATGGGGATCCCCTCGAGCCCCACCGGGCCGGCGAAGCCCACGGGGGCGCCCGTCGCAGCCCGCACCTTCTCTTCGCTCGCGAGCGTCAGGTGCTCGACGTCGAAGTGGTTCAAGAGCTTGACCTCGTTGATCTCCCGGTCGCCGCGGATCAGGGCGGCCACCAGCCCCTTCTCGGTCTCGTAGATGAGGGTCTTGACCAGCCGCTTGGGCGACACCTTGAGGAAGCGGGAGACCTCCTCGATGGTGTGCTTGCCCGGGGTGGCCACCTCTTCCAGAGCCTGGGGCGGATGGACCTCGCTGGAGGCCTCCACCTTCCGGGTCTCCGCCTTCTCGACGTTCGCGGCATAGCCGCAGGAGGGGCAGCGGACGACGGCGCTCTCGCCCGTGTCGGCCACCACCATGAACTCGTGCGAGGCCGAGCCGCCGATGGTGCCGGTGTCCGCCTCGACCATGGTGTAGTCGAGCTGGCAGGCCTCGAAGATGCGGCAGTAGGCCACGCGCATGGCCTCGTAGTCCGCGCCGAGGCTCGCGGCGTCGGCGTCGAAGGAGTAGGCGTCCTTCATCAGGAACTCGCGGCCGCGCATGAGGCCGAAGCGGGGCCGGATCTCGTCGCGGAACTTGGTCTGGATCTGGTAGAGGTTGAACGGGAGCTGGCGATAGCTCTTCACGTCCCGCCGCACCGTGTCGGTGATCACCTCCTCGTGGGTGGGGCCGAAGATGAAGTCCCGCTCGTGGCGGTCCTTGATGCGCAGCAGCTCCTTGCCGTAGCGCTGCCAGCGGCCGGACTCCATCCACAGCTCAGCCGGCTGGATGGCGGGCATCGACAGCTCCACGGCACCGGCCGCGTTCATCTCGCGACGGACGATGGCCATCAGCTTCTGCAGGCTCCGCCAGCCGAACGGCAGATAGGTATAGATGCCGGCCGCGACCTTCTTGATCATGCCGGTGCGCACCATGAGCTGGTGGCTGATCACCTCGGCGTCGTTCGGCACCTCGCGGGTGGTATACAGGTAAAAACGGCTCCAGCGCATCGGCTCCTCCGATCGGGATCGGGATGGACAGCCCCGAAGGGGCGACATTGTACATGGGATGGGGCGAGGACGGCTTCAGCGGTGCCTAGACGATGTCACGCCAGGTTTTCGCTTCCACGAAACGCCCGAGGTGCCCCACGTTGTCTGTGGCCACGATTCCGTTCACCTCCAAGGCTTGAGAGGCCAGAATCACGTCACAGTCCAAAGCCTTGGGATCCGCCGTCGGGAGACCGCTTCTCCTAGCCTGTGCCCAGAGATCAGCAGCCTTCAACATGACTGCTGTCGTTATTGGGAGATACCTGACGTTGTTCTTGACGGTATCGAGCCGCGCAACTCCCTGAAGCTTGTTGGCCCGGAGAAGCTCTCTCCTCACCTCAAAGTCCGTGATCTCGGGAACGCAGACTTGAATCCCTTTGACGATCAGAGATTCCATCCACCGATAACATTCTCGATTGGCGACTGATGCATTGGGATTGGAGAGCATACCGAGGGGTCCGGCGTCAAGCAGGACGATCATCACGAGGAGAAGAGTCTGCGGCTGGACAGGCGATCCTCTTCGAGAGCCTCTTTGAGGAAGGCGAAGGTTTCACGCTGCTCCTGTTCATCTCCGTCGAGCAAAGTCCGGAGCGCACGAAGAGTCTCCTCGACGCTCTTCGGCTGGTCGGAGACCTCTGCGGTGTCTGGAGCGGCGCTGCTTGGCTGTGCCATCGGGCTCATCGAGTCACCTCTACCCTAAAGCCTACCACGATCCAAACCCTTCCCCCGGCGGGGGCGTTCTTGCTGGTCTCCCTCTTCTCCCGGTGAGGGACGGTTAAGGCCGCTCCCTCCGAAGTCCACCGCCGGCGCCGAGGAGGAGAGCGAAAAGTCGAGCCCGAGGCCTGTCGCTGACGCGTCAGTGACGCGTCAGTGACGCGTCAGCGCTCCGCATCACGTCAGCTCCAGGACCGAAAACCACGGGGCGCAGCGGCCTTTGCGCGGGGACGGCAGCCGGGCACGTCCATTGCTGTTGGGTCTCCGCCAAACCTGACAACCAGAGGAGACGCAAATGCCCTACATCACCGCAGAGAAGCCCACAGAGCTCGAACCCGAAGCTTCGCAACCTGGTGCGGCATTAGCCTTGGAGTCGTTCGTGTCGGTGATCTACAACCTGACCGACGCCGATTTTAGACTCGTGAACTCGAGCGTCTGCGGCACTTGGGACAAGGCGCCCGATTCCCTGCTGGCCAGGGACACTGGAACGATTATGAGCAGCTCCGGGAGCTTCTCCAACGCTGCTTGCGGCGGCTGCACTTACCAATACCTGGGCTCCACGGTTCCAAACAACCCGGTGTTCACGATCAGCTACCTTGTGCCGTCCCTCGGGCCAAACCACATCCTCTGGGAGGCGAGCTCGGGGCTGAAGATAAAGGTGAAAGGGGATACGACGGGCTTCCATCCCAAACTCGAGTTTTCGATTACCCTCGGATAGCGATGGCCGCTGCCGGCCCTACTTCGCCCGCGTCCCCCGACGCGCCCGCTCGATGAGGCGCGTCGAGTCCTTCATGCACTCCATCATCTTCTCTTGCAGCGCCTCGCCGCGCTCGCCCAGGGCCCGGGCGTGGGCGAGCACGTTTCTCGCCCGGTCCTCCTCTCCGTGGGCGAGGAGGGCCATACCGAGATGGGTGAGGGTGGTGGGCGAGGCTCCGAGCTCGCTCGACTTGGCCAGGAAGTCGATGGCCTTGTCGAACTCCTTGCGCTTGTAGTGCACCCAGCCCAGGGCCGCCAGCGGGAACTGCTTGATCTCGTCCGGCGCCAGGTCGACGGAGCGACGGGCGTAGTCGAGCGCCTCGTCCAGGTCCTCCTCCATCTCCGCCAGGTTGTAGGCCATCTCGTAGTAGGCGATCGATTTGGTGAAGTTGGAGTTGCCCTCGCCCAGCAGCCGCTCGCCGATGCGGTTGCCCTCGCGGAACTTCCCCTGGCTGCGCATGGCCTCGATCAAGGCCGCGTAGGCCGTGGCCTTCAAGGTCTCACCGGGGTTCTGGTCCAGCACCTTGCGGGTCACCGCCTCGATCTCCTGGCTGCGGTTCATGTGCAGGCAGAGGAGAGCGTAGGACATGAGCAGCGTGGGATTCTCCGGATCGAGGGAGAGGGCCCGGCGATAGCAGGTGTGGGCCTGCTTCAGCTTGTCGCGGGAGCGGAAGTCCTCGCCCTTCCTGAACCAGACCTCGGCTTCGCCGCCCACCTGCGGCAGCGGACCGCCGGGGTGATGGCCGGAGAGATAGCGCACCAGGTCCTGATACTGGAGCTTCTTGGGATTGAGGCGCTGCGCCTGGCGGAAGGAGTCGAGCGCCTTGCGCGTCCAGTGGCGATCCAGGTAGGCGAGCCCCAGCAGATGGTGGGCCTCCTCGAAGGCGGGATCGTGCCGCACCGCCTCCTGCAGGTAGTGCACCGCGGCCGAGAGCTTGCCCATTTCGTAGTAGCAGCTTCCGAGCAGGAACAGGGCCTGGGGCACGGAGTCCACCTCCACCGCCCGCTCCAGGAAGAGCACGGCCTTGGCGAGGTTCCCCTGGCCGGCGTAGACGGCGCCCAGGCTGAAGTGGGGCAGGAAGCTGTCGGGATAGATGGCCACCGCCCGCTTCAGGAACTCCTCGGCGCGGTGGTGGTCCCCCCGCTCGTAGAGGATGACGCCGCTGTAGACGAGCCCCTCGTAGTGGTCGGGCTTGACCTCGAGGACGCGGGAGAAGTAGGTCAGGGCCTCCTCCGTGTCCCCCTCGTTGAAATGGGTCTCGCCCAGGAAGTAGGCGAGCTCGTAGTTGCCGCGGTCGAGCTTGTAGGCCGCCTCCAGGGCCGCCACCGCCCGCTCGATGTCGAAAGCGAAGAGGGCGTACTCCGCGTCCTCCAGGTGCTGGAGGAAGAGCTTTCGCTTCTCGCCGTGATGGAGGCCGGCGATGCGCTCCTTGATGGCCAGGAAGCGCTCGCGCTTCTCCAGCGCCAGGAGCTGGTAGTCCATCTTGGACTCCCAGAGATCGCTCCACTCGTCCCAGCCGATGTATTTCTTGGTCTCCAGCAACTCGCGCAGGGTGGAGAGGCCGGTCTGGTTGATGAGGATGTTCTTCTCCTGCTTGTGCAGGGCCCCCAGGAGCTGGCGGACGGTCTCGGCCGTGCGCTTGACCGCCTCCTCCAGGATAGAGATCCGCTCCAGCAGATGCTCGTCGAAGGAGAAACTCTCCTCCGCCGACTCGTCGTAGGAGTCCTCGTCCTCGCGCAACGCGCCCGAGAGCACCAGCAGCTTCTGGTGGCAGCGGACGCAAAATTCATGGTCGTCCCGGTTGGGAGCGCCACAGACCTGGCAGTACATTTCTATACAGTATCCTCCAAACGGCTTGTCCCTGGCTAGCCGCCGCCGTACTCGTAGAAGCCCCGGCCCGACTTGCGGCCCAGGCGACCCGCGTCGACCATCTTCACCAGCAGCGGACAGGGCCGGTACTTGGGATCCCCGAACCCCTCGTGGAGCACCCTCAGGATGTCGAGACAGACGTCGAGGCCGATCAGATCGGCCAGGGCGAGAGGTCCCATGGGGTGGTTCATCCCAAGCTTCATAACCTCGTCAATGGCTTCCGCCTTCCCGACCCCTTCATAGAGACAAAAAATGGCCTCGTTGATCATCGGCATGAGCACCCGGTTGGAGACGAAGCCGGGCGCGTCGTGGACCTCGACCGGGGTTTTTCCCATCTTCCGCGACGCGGCCTCGACCGCGTCGTAGGTCTCCTGGCTGGTGGCGAGCCCGCGGATGACCTCCACGAGCTGCATCACCGGCACGGGGTTCATGAAGTGCATGCCGATCACTTTCTCCGGCCGCGATGTGGCCCGCGCCAGGCGGGTGATGGAGATGGAGCTGGTGTTGGAGGCGAGGATGGTAGGACCAGGACAGATCCGGTCCAGCTCGGCGAGGACCGCTTCCTTGGCGTCGAGCCGCTCGACGATGGCCTCCACCACCAGGTCCGCCGTCTTGAGGGCCGTGAGCTCGCCGTGGGTGGCGAGCCGGCCCAGGGCCTCCTCGCGCTCCTCGGCCTTGAGCTTCCCCTTGCCCACCAGGCGCTCGAGACCCTTGCCGATCTGCGCCTTGCCGCGCTCCAGGGCCTCCGGCACCGCGTCGACGAGGATCACCTCATAACCGCTCTGGGCCGCCACCTGGGCAATGCCGTGCCCCATGGTGCCCGCACCCACCACGCCGATCGTCTTGATGGACGCCATCTCCGTAGACCCCTTCCTGGCCGCAGATCACCGCCGCAAGAATCAGGCGGAAGAATGAGCCTATGGGATCGGGCGCCGGAGGGTCAAGGCGAGGCCACGGGATCAGCCAGACCCACCGCGAGCTTCGGCGGCGTGGCGGCCAGGAATTCCTCCAGATCCCGTTGCGCCTCCGCCGCCAGAGGGCTCCTTGCCTGGCGGTAGCACGCATAACGATAGGTGAGGAAGAGCTCGTCCCAGGGGACGTGGGGCTCCAACGCCGCGATGGCCTCGGCGCAACGGGACGGGACGGCCATCTCCCGGGTCACCCAGATGCGGATGATCCGCCGCTGGCCGTCGAACATCCGCGCCGCGAAGGGCTGGCCGAGGGCGGCGTAGAGGCGAGCGGCCAGATCCCGGTCCTCCCGCGCCAGGGGGATGACGAGGCGGAAGGTGCGCTGCACCAAGGGCCGGTAGACCCAGGGATCCCTCCGGTAGGCCGCGAAAGCCGCCTCCAGTCTCTCCACCGCTTCCCGGGGCCGTCCCGCCGCCACGTGCCAGCGGGCCAGCACGAGGTCGGCCTCGATGGGCTGCTCGCGGGCGAGGGCCGCGGCGATCTCCGGCGTGCGGGGATCATCCCGGTCCGCCAGGCACTCACCGGTCATCAACAGATCCGCATGGGTGTGGGGAGGCTCCGGCTGCTCGAACCAGCGGGCACAGGCCTCCGGCCAGTGACCGAGAGCGGCGGCGCGGCGGGAGGCGAGGCGACGCTGGGCGGCGTCATCTCCTCCGGGGCTCGGATCGGGCGGATCGTCCTCCCAGTAGACCGCCCGCGCCGCCCGCATCTCCTCCACCCGATTCCAGTCCAGGGGCGCGCCGCGGGTCGTTGGACGGTTCTCTCGCCGCGCCGTTGCCAGCTTCAGGAGGTCGCCGATGCGGAACAGCCCGAAGCGGCCCAGGTTCCTGGCGAAGCCGAATTCGAGGATGGACCGGTCGTCGGTGTTCAAGGCGTCCCCCTCGGTCCGGCGCACGGCACGGGCGAAAGCGGGAGTCGCCACGTAGCCCGCATAGAACCCCTCGATCCCCTCCACTCCCCAGGTGCGGGCGAAAGCCGTGCGATAGGGCTCGGTGCCGATGCGTGAGCGGATCCGGTCGAGGTCGTGCACCACCGGCTGCTCGGTGGCCATGAGCAGCAGGTCTCCCCGCTGGATGCGCCAGCTCTCCACCGCCGGGAACTGCGAGGCCAGGGTGGCGTAGGCCGTGCGCACCACCTGGGCGTCCAGCTCGTAGCCCTGGAGCCACTGGAGGAAGATGCCACCCGGGCGCAGCTTCCGGCGCACGGAGGCGTAGAAGTCGGCGCTGAAGAGGCTGGCCACGCCGGCCCGGTAGGGGTTCGAAGGCTCGGAGAAGATGAGATCGTAGGTCTCGGGTGTCGTGAGCAGGACCTCCCGGCCGTCGCCGATCATCAGGTGCACCTTGGGATTGTCGAGCACGTCCTGATTGATCGTGGAGAGAGTGCGGGCCACGTGCACGATGGCCGGCTCGAGCTCCACCACGTCCACCCGCTCGACCGAGGGAACCCGGGCGAGCCAGCCGGCGGTGCTGCCCGTGCCGAGGCCGATCACCAGCACCCGGCGGGCTTGCGGGTGCAGGAGGGCTCCCACGAGGCCGCTCATCACCTGAGTGGGAGCATCGGCCAGAGCGCTGCCGTCCGACTTGCCGTTGACCAGGAAGGAGTATTCCTCCGACAGATCGAGCGCCACGCTGCTCTCCACGCCATCCGCCTCCCAGACGATCCGCTGCCGGGCGCTCTCGAGGGCGTTGCGGACATCGTTCGGCCCGTGCCAGCCGGAGATCGGCTGCCGGCCCGCTCCAATGGGGGAGTGCCGCCAGAACGCCGTGGGTCCCGTGGCCACGCAGCAGAGAAGCCCCAGGGCGGCCACCACCGCGGGACCGAGAGCGGCCCGGCGGGGAGCAGTGCGAAGCCCCATGAGGATCGCCACCACCGCCAGCGCCAGGAGCAGGAGGACCACCAGCCGCCAGACGCCCGGGGCCGTGAGCAGGGGGATGAGACCGAAGCCGCCGGCGATCGAGCCCGCGATGGCCCCCAGGGTGTTGGCGGCGTAGGTCATCCCCACCTCGCGCCCCACCTGGCGGGAGCCCGCGCCGAGGAGGGCGATGAGCAAGGGGAACTGATAGCCGGCCACCACCGCGGCCGGCAGCACCACCAGCACGGTCACCACCGTCCAGGCCCCGATGAGCGCGAGGAATCCGGCCCCGGCCAGGGGGTGCAGCAGAGCCGCGAGCACGGCGATCCGGTCGCCGAGAGCGAAAGGGAGAGCCAGGAAGAGCGCCTCCAGAGCACAAGTGCCGGCGAACGAAAGCAGGGTCGGCCGCCTCCCGCCTTCGCCGGCCCCATAGAGCAGCCCGCCGGCGCCGATGCCCAGCAGGGCCACGGCGAGGATGAGCCCGAAGGTGTAGGAGGAGCCTCCCAGGAGCGGCCCCAGCATGCGGTACCAGACCAGCTCCATGAGGAGGAAGACGAAGCCCACGAGCGCCGCGGCCACGGGAACGAGCCGGCCGCCCTGGGAAGTCGGAGCTGAATCCAGCGGCATGCCCTTCGAAGCCTCACCCCCGGCCCCTCTCCCGGGGGGAGAGGGGGGACTCAGGCGGGCGGGATTGCCAGGGGGTGCGCTTTGCGTATCTTCAAAGACGTCCACGGTGCGCATAGCACTCCCTACAAGCTCCACCTCTTCAGCCAAGTCCCCCCTCCCCCCGGGAGAGGGGCCGGGGGTGAGGCTTCGGAGGGCATGCCGGTGCTATCCCCTCAGACGCTTCCAGCTCCTCTCTCGGCAGCTCCCGCGCCAGACCGCGGGCCGCCATCACCACCAGCAGGTTGATCAGCGCCGCGATCCAGATCGACTTGCGGACGCCCAGCACCTCCAGGGAGAAGAAGGTGGTGAGCAGGGTCCCCAGCACCGCGCCCAGGGTGTTGACGGCGTAGAGCAGGCCCACCACCCGGCGTCCCGAATCACCAACCCGCTCCACGGCCCGGGCCACGGCCGGCAGGGTGCCTCCCATGAGGAATGTGGGGACGGCGAGCACGATCGTCGAGAGCACCAGGCGCGCCACCGTGCTCCCCCCCAGACCCATCCGGGCGCTCCCCCCGAGGGCCACGTAGATGCCCCGGGCGAGGGCCACGAGCCACGGCGAGAGCCCCGCGCTCAGGGCGATCCCGGCCTCCAGAGCCGCGTAGAAGCCGAGCGGAGAAGGATGGCGATCCGCCCGCCGGCCCAGCACCAGCCCGCCGAAGCCCAGGCCGGCCATGAACAGGGCGAGCACCGCCGCCGACGCCGCCGTCGAGGCACCGAACACGAGACGGAACATCCGGAGCCACGCCGTCTGGTACACCAGGGCGCAGAAACCGGAGCCGAAGAGCAGCAGGGCGACCCTGCCCACGGCGGAACGCATGCGGAGAGCTCCTGGAATCGCGGTCAAAGCCGGGGCCTACGCCGCCTCCTCCTTCACCCCGGCGATGAACTCGCGCAGCGTCTTCTTGGCGTCGCCCAGCACCATCATCGTGTTCGGCTGCACGAAGAGGTCGTTCTCGATCCCCGCGAAACCCGTGGCCACGCTGCGCTTGAGCACGATGACGGCGCGGGCCTCGTCGACGTTGAACACCGGCATGCCGTAGATCGGGCTGCTGGGATTCTTCTTCGCCGCGGGATTGACCACGTCGTTGGCGCCCACCACCAGAGCCACGTCCGTGCGGGCGAACTCGTCGTTGATGTCGTCCAGGTCGTAGAGCTGATCGTAGGGGACGTTCGCTTCCGCAAGTAGCACGTTCATGTGACCCGGCATGCGGCCGGCCACCGGATGGATGGCGTACTTCACCGTCGCTCCGTTGGCCTCCAGGGCCTGCGCCAGCTCGCGCACCGCGTGCTGCGCCTGAGAGACCGCCATGCCGTAGCCCGGCACCACGATCACCGTCTGGGCCGCGGTCAACACACCCACGGCATCCTCCACCGTGGCCAGGTTGTAATTGGCGGCCGGGCCGCCCGTTCCTCCGGCGGAGGTGTCCGGCTGGGCGCCGAACGCGCCGAACAGCACGTTGGCGAACGACCGGTTCATGGCCTTGCTCATCTTCATCGACAGCAGGAAACCCGACGTACCGTCCAGAGCGCCGGCGATGATCAGCACGTAGTTGCCGAGCGCGAAGCCGGTGGCGGCCGAGGCCAGGCCGGCGTAGGAGTTGAGCAGGGAGATCACCACCGGCATGTCCGCGCCGCCGATGGGGAGCACCGCCAGCACCCCCACCGCCAGGCCCAGCGCCCCCATGGCATAGAAGAGGACGCTGCGGCTGGGGTCCAGGATCAGCAGCACCAGCAGCCCGAGAGCGGCGAAGAACATCGTGATGTTCGTCGCGTTCTGCCCCTTGTAGGTGAGAGGCGCGCCGCTGATCAGCCCCTGGAGCTTGCCGAAGGCCATGAGACTGCCGGTGAAGGTGAGGAAGCCGAGGAACACCTCCAGCCCCAGGGCGCCCATGGTGAATTTGTCGATGCCCCCGCTGCCCATCCGATGGTGATACTCCGAGACGCCCACCAGCGCCGCGGCCAGACCGCCGAAGGAGTGGGAGAGCGCGATCCGCTCCGGCATCTTGGTCATCGGGATCCAGATCGACATGGCGGCGCCGATGGCCGAGCCGATCATCAGACCGATGGCAATCCACAGGAAGGTGAGGATGTGAGTGTAGAGCAGCGTGCCCACCACCGCCACCAGCATGCCGAAAGCGCCTATGAGGTTGCCCTGGCGGGCCCGGGTGGGCGACGACAGCCCCTGGAGCGCCAGGATGAAGCAGACCGACGCGATGAGATAGAGGAAGGAAGCGTTCACGCCTTCTCCCTCCGGGCGGGCGTCTTCTTCTTGAACATCCGCAGCATGCGATCGGTGATGAGGAAGCCGCCCACCGTGTTGATGGTGGCGCAGATGACGGCGACGAAGCCGAGGATCGTGCTGAGAGTGCCATACCCGCCGCCCGCCGCCACCAGCGAGCCCACGAGCGAGATGCCCGAGATGGCATTGGTGCCCGCCATCAGCGGCGTGTGCAGCAGCGGCGGCACTTTCTCGATGACGTAGTGGCCCAGAAAGCCGGCCAGCACGAAGATGTAGAGTCCGAAGAGCAGTTCGTTCGACATAGACCTTCCGTCTCCAGAGAGGTATCCACGAGCGCCGGAATGCTAGCACGGGCGCCCTGGGGAGACCTCCACGGCGGGCGAGGTCCCCTCCAGCCCTCTGGCTGGAGGGGGCGATGGCGCAGTAGATTCAGTAGATCTGGTGAGCGCCGCAGCAGGTGTAACCGCAGAGGAAGTTGCCGGCGCCGGTGCCGGGCTTGACGGGAATGTAGCTGCCCGGCCGATCGTCGGCGTGCTGGTCATTGTAGGAGCAGACGACGAGCTCACTGAACGTCGGCGTGGCGCACAGGCAGTAGCTCGGCTCGCCCCAATCCGTGCCGGTGCAGCCGCCGCCCCCGCAAACGGGCCCGCCCGGCGTGTTGCCCCCGCAGTCGGGCTCCGGCGGGTTGTTCGGATCGCCGTGCTCCTCCAGGTTGAAGGAGTTGTCCGCCCCTTCGCCCAGAGCGATCACGATGTCGCACTTGGCCAGCAACTCGTCGAGCACGATGCTGATCGCGCAGTAGTCGATGCTCACCGCCGTGCCCTCCTGATTGTCGTTCGGGCTTGCGTTGCCGAGCCGGTTGGCGGCGTTGCCGGCGAGATTGGGCTCGGTCGGGCCGCCTGGTTTCCAGGGGCCCGCGAAGCCGACCCAGCAGATCTTGGGGGGACCCGAATCGGGATGGCCGAGCGCCCAGTTGTCCTCGAGGATCTGGCCGATGTCCTGGAGCCCCGAGACGACCTGGTCGACCGAAGTGCCGCTGCTCGTGGGCGGCACGTGGATGAAGAAGAAATTGGCCTGCGCCGACGCCGCCAGCGGTGCCAGGACGGCGAGGCTCAAGGCGATCGCGAGTCTTCGCCACGACGGGTTCATGGAATCCTCCCCAGCGCCTTGGTGCACGCGCTGCACGACTGAACCGCTTTGAGACCCTGCGGGAACTTGGTGACCTTGACCGGACCGATGATCACGCGGCCGCCCTTGTTCCAGGTCTTCCACGCCGGAGACCCGTAGTCCCCTGGCGTGACCGAGGGCGGATCGGACGACTTGATGTCGGCAACGCACTGGCCGTCCGGCGGTGTCGAGCCATCAGGACAGGTGGACTTGCATTTCGGCTTGCCATAGATGTTGGCGAAGAGCGACGCCAGCACCTGGGCCAGGGCTTCCTTCTCCGTCGCTCCCGAGCCATACATCGTCCACGTCCCGCCCGGGATGTCGGCGGGGCGCGGGGTGATCTCATTCGTGCTGCCGCAGCCGAGCGGGTCGGCGACCGTGGCCAGCCCCTCCGGCGCCAGGACGCCGCTCAGCACCTTATGAGCCTGTTCGAAGTGCCGGGCCGCCTGCTCCGCGTCTCCCAGCGACTGGTAGAGGCGGCCGATGTCCACCAGATCGCGGGCGATCGCGAGCCGGTCCTCCCGGCGCACGTCGATCGCCAGCGCCGAACGGAAGTAGCTGATCGCTTCCTCCCGCTCGCCCATCGTCTCGTAGACCCTGCCGAGGTCGCTCAGACTCTCCGCCAAGCCAGCCGGATCCCCGGCGCCCAGGCGGTCGACCAAAGCCTCTTCGAAATTGCCGATCGCCGACCGCGTCATCACCTCGCGCCAGTGCGTCGAGGCCCTGCGCACGCTGGCCGGACCCCGGCTGCGCTGCCGCGCGCCAGGCGAAGCCCGAAGCCAGGACCAGCGCCAACCCCACGGCCCTCCATCGCCTCATGGCTACCCTCCTTTGGAAAAAGGGTTGAGTGGAAAGGACTTCCGTACTCAATAGGGTGCCCGGCAGGCCGAATCCGTGACAGGGGCAGCTTTTCTGCGATTGAAAGGTGAAACGAAACCCCAGGCGCCGGCGTAGCAGAAAAGGACCCCAAGGACCCCAAGGACAACAAAGACCTCAAGGACACTGAAACTTTCTTTGTCCTTGCAGTCCTTGCAGTCCTTGCAGTCCTTTGGGTCCTTGTCTCTCGCTCAGCAGCCAGCGGCGCAGATGTTATAGGCGTCGCGGCACTGGTTGTAGCAAGCCAGCGAATGGCAACTGTCGCGACAGATTTTGAAGTCCGAGATGCAGATGTCGTTGCAGGTGTTGACCTGGCGCGGCTTGGGGACGCCGAGGACGAGCGCGAGGTCCGCCCGCTCCGGGGTCAAGGCGTCGGGTGCGGGCCCACAAGCCGGTTCGAGGACAGTCGGAGCGGCGACGGCGGGAATCTCAGCCGCCGATGCGGTCAAGGCCGGCAGAGCAAGGGCGAAAAGGGTGCAGGCGAGAGCTTTTTTCATGGTTACCTCCTTGAGCAACCGATTATACGCCGCGGCGCTCGGGCGTACGGGCATTCTCACCATCAGGAAAGCCAGGAGGACAGCCCGCCCGGTCCCCCCTTTACTCTGCGGCGAGACGCCTTCCCCTCAACAAACTCCGCCGATCCGTGTCTGAGAACTAAGTGCGATTCGAAGACTTCGTCCTCCAGTTCGACTCCAGCCCTCGGGGAGGGTTCCGCGCCCGGGTGCTCAAATCCCCCTTCGGTGAGGGGGTTGTCGGCTTCTCGCTTCCCCCCGTGACCGGCGGGGAGGCGGCAACCCTCGGTGCTCTCGGGATCGCTCGTGGGGGCGACCGCGAGCTCGATTACCAGAGCGTTGCCCCGGCCCCCGCCATCCAACCGCCGCTCGAGCTCGGCACCGAGCTCTATCGCTCCGTCTTTCAGGGCCAGGTCCGCACGCTCCTCGACAAGAGCCGGGGTCAGCTCGAGATCTCGCCGAACCTCGGATTGCGTCTCAAGATCAAGCTCGATCCCAGCGACGAAGAAACCGGAGCGCTCGCCGACCTGCCCTGGGAGCTGCTCTGTGACGGCGAGACCGAAGACTTCTTCGCGCTTTCTCGTCAGACGTCGCTGGTGCGCTATCTCGACGTCCCGCGCTCCTCGCAACCGATCCCATTCACACCGCCGCTGCGGATCCTCGCCATCGGTGCCAGCCCGCACGGCATGGAGCCGCTCGATCTCGACGAGGAGACGCGACGCCTCGAAGAGCTAAATCGCAGCTCTCCCGGGATCGAGGTGAGGTTCCTCCCCCACGCGTCCGCCGGCGCTGTGCGCGAAGCCTTGTCCGAGGATACCTATAACGTCCTCCACTTCATGGGACACGGCGCCTTCGACCGCGCGAGCGGTGAAGGGATGCTCGCTTTCGAAGCGGAGGACGGCTCTCCGGATCTGGTGAGCGGCAAGGCTTTCGCCACCAAGCTCAAAGACCTTCGCTCCCTGGGCGTCGTGGTGCTCAACGCCTGCAACACGGCGCGGGCTCGTCATCAAGGGGGCGCGAATCCTTTCCGGGGCGTGGCCACCGCGCTCGTGCTCGGCGGCGTCCCTGCCGTGGTCGCCATGCAACGACCGATCTCCGATCGCGCCGCCATCGGCTTCAGCACGGCCTTCTACCGGCATCTGGCGCGCGGAGACTCGATCGACCAGGCGCTCACCGAAGGCCGACAGGCCATCCACTCGGCCAAGCCCGAAACGTTTGAGTGGTCCACGCCCGTCCTCTTCCTCCGCGTGCCGGACGGCAACGTCTTCGTGGCGAAGCCGGCCGAGTTGCGGGAGGAGCCGAAACTCCCGGCGCCGGCCCCCGTGGCGCCCCCGTTACCGCCCCAGGCCGCCCATCCGGCACCCAGCCCGGCTCCTCCCAAGCGGGGAGTGGTGATCAAGGTGATGATGGGCGTGGCTGGCGCCGTGCTGGTGGTCGTCCTCTACTTGGCGATTCCGAAATCGACTACCCAGTCGACGCTCCAACAGGGCGAGACGCCCGGTCAGACCAACACCCAGTTGACGACGGAAAACACGATCGAGACTCATCACGGTCAAGACAAGCCACCGGCGATCATCAAGGACAAGAACCATTCAGTAGGAAAGGATCCAGTCCTCGATAAAAAGGATTCGAACCAGACCGGAACCGCGCCGCAGCAGCAGGTAGCCACCGTCCCTTCGGTGACGCCACCGATTGCTCCCGCGCCCACCCCGCACGACACAGAGACCTCGGCCAGAACCGCCGATTTCTCCAGTCTTTCGGCGCAGATCGTCTCAATCGTACGCGGCGACGAAGATCTGCAGGTAGTCGTGAGATTCAAGAACTCCAGTGACCTTCCGTTGTCGGTAACCTTCGACGCGGAGAGCTCGGACCTTATCGACGACAAGGGGCGCTATGGGATCCAAGAGTCTGATCTTTTGGGCTCCAATCCGCATCTCGCCCTCAGCCCTCATGGCTCCTCCCAGAACACCTTCAAGTTTCAAGCGCCCCAGTTGGGTAGCAACAAGCAGTTCCGCCTTTCCCTGTTCACGCTGGACGGGCACCCGATCAAGGTCTCCGGTCTTCCTTAAACCGCGAAGTGAACTTAGCGCGCTGTCGCGCGCGAACCCTGAGAAAGCGTGGCTCTGGGGCAGAGTTCCATTGCTGGCCTGGAACTGGCTGACCCACCCGGCCCAAGGGGCCGGCAGAAGCCCAGGGCTGAGGCCGAAGGCCGATGCCCTGGGTAGAAAGAAAGGCAATAAACCGAGGGGCCTGAAAGGCCGCAAGATTCTTTGAGTCGAGTCGGAGTCGGTTCGATCCTCCCAGGTATCTCGCGGCCTTTCAGGCCGCAGGGCTGTGGGGCCTGAGGACCCAGGGCATCGGCCTTCGGCCTCAGCCCTGGGCTGAGCTCTCGCGACCCCTTGGGCCGCAAAGACCGCATGCCGGCCAAGCCGACCCAGTCAGCTCTTTTCTGATAGTTGTGGAGTTTCCGAGACGTAAGGTGAGGGCTCGCCGTTGGGCGAGCCCTTGAGCGGTCTACGAGAGACGGGAAATCTCAAGGGGCCAGGCTCTGGTCCATCTCCTTGCAATTCGGCGGAACCGGTGGCGGAGCCGGTGGAGAGGCGAGCTCGACGCGGTCTCCCTTCTTGATCCCCTTGCATCCGTTCGCCGCATGTGCAATCGAGAATCCCGGTTGCACACTATCGACCGACAGCGTGCCGATCCCCTTCAGGTCTTCGCCCAGGTTCATGCGACCTTCAACGTCTTTCACAATCCCTTTTACGGTAAATGCGGAGAGCAGGAGCCCTGACACCATTCCCTGCTGGCTTCCCGCATTGACATATACGTTAGGCCCTTTGACATCCACGACTGTGCCCTTCCACTTGCGATCGCGCAGGAAGGTCGCGATCTTGAGCGCAGCCTTGTTGGCGCAGGCACGGATGGCGTAGTTGACGGGCGTCTTTTCGGTCGTAGACCCTTCTCCCACCTCGGGTCCTGAGAAACCGAAGCTCCACTCGGCCATCCGCGCCCGTTCCGCAGTAGTGAATAGAATCTGTCCGTTGGCGACATCCGTCAAGGTGAAAGTGATAGCGACCTCGGCCTCGTTCTTGCCGCCTTTGAAGATCTTTTCCCTAATGCCGTGGCTGGCACGGTCCGGGGTCCACTCGTTGACCGTGCCGTAGACCAGGTACTGCGCTTGGAGAACTTTGCCGACCTTGGCGATTGACGTGGGGCTCGGCTCCAGAAGATCCTTTCGCGTCTGCTGCGTCTCGATCTCCTGGAAGCGCTTCTGCTCGATGACATCGAAGCGCTTGGTGCTGGAGAGGGCCACCGTCAACATCTCCTGGATTCCCGAGACGGGTACCTCGATCTTTCCATGCCCCTCGTTCTCCTCCGCCTCCGCCGACTTATTGATCACCTTGAGCACGCCCAGGCGGATGCGCGGTCCTTCGTAATCGGTGAAGCGCAAGCCGATCCATTCCTTGTCATTATCAGTGTTCTGGGTGTCGCGAACCGGAGCCAGGACCCCTTTATCGCTCTTGAAGTAAGCGATCCAGGCGCGCTGATTGACGCATGAGACGATCTGCTCCTGGTTTTTCCCGCCTCGATGAAAGATCCCCAGCGCCCGCGAGGGTGAGGCGGTCCCGAGAACGGCCGCCGTGATCAGCGCGGCAATCCACCAACGATGCTTCATAGATCCCTCCCTTCTGAGGGTTTGCCGGTGGAGCGCCCATCCCCCAGCCTCCTGCTGGAGGAGGCACACCACGACAATCTCTCGTGTTCTCTTCGAGAGGACACGAAGCAGGGAAGTTTGTTGAGCCGTTCCCCGGCCCTTCCCGCACGCGGGCCGGAGATGTAGTTCACGTCAATTGTCAAAGAGTCTATCGGCAGGGCGGAGTCGAAACCGGGGATCGCCCGATCCGACGCAGGCGAGTCGACTCCCAACGTTCCCGCGTCCCCGTCAACAGACGGTGAGCCGGGATCGAACGTATGAAGGAGAGGTGTTACCGGGAGTTGCTGCAGGAGAGAGGGGAGCGTTCTCGCATGCTCAAAGAGTGCATCAGCCCAGCCACGCGCGCATTTCTCCGCCAGCTCCTGCGGGACCTGCCGAGTGCGATACGAGATTTCCCCGTCGATCTTTTCGAGCAGCTCGTCCCTCCCTCTCTACCCTTGCCTCCGGCCCGGCTTCGACGTCGCGTCGCAATTACCGGCTCCCGCGCGGATTTCCTCTCGACCGGGCAGCGCTGCGCCTGCGACGTTCTGGCGGTCGTGGAATCGCTGGGAAGGGAGCTGTCTTCGCTGCCTCAGTGGCTCGACTTCGGTTGTGGCTGCGGGCGCATCGCTCGCCATTTGATCGCTTCCGGGGTGGGCATCACTGGCGTCGACGTGGATCGCTCGCAGGTCCGTTGGGCCGCCAGGCACCTGCCCGGCCGATGGCTCCCCATCGCGCCCCAGCCTCCGCTCCCTTTCCCGCTGTCCTCGTTTGACGTCATCGTCTCCATCTCGGTCTTCACCCATCTCGATGAAGACAGCCAGCTCTCATGGCTCGCCGAGCTTCGGCGCATCCTCAAGCCTCAGGGCCTCTTTATCGCGAGCACTCATGGACCGCAACTGGTGACCACGCTGCCTCAGCAGCTTGGCCTCGACCCGCTGAAGATCGAATCAGCAGGCTTCGTCCATCTCCCGAGCTGCCAAGGGTTCAATTATCAAGTCTCCTTCCACACGGCCGAGTATCTGAAAAAGCAGTGGGCCCGCTTCTTCGATCCCGTCGCCGTCATTCCTTCCGGGCTCCACGGTTATCACGACCTCTCCGTGTGGACCACACGAAATAAAGTGGAAGCCCCAGCAGAACGAGACCCAGGCCCCAGGCGCCGCTCTTGGGCTCGGCCAGGACCTGCACGACGACGATGACGAGGGATGCGAGGATGAAGAGGATCGGCAACACCGGGTACCCCCAAATCCGATAGGCAGGCTGGTAGTCCGGCCGCCGCCGCAAACGGAAGAGACCGGCCGCCATCAGAGCGAAAAAAATCCATTCGGTGTAGATGACGCGGGTGAAAAGCGCGCGATAACTGTCGGTCCACGCGAGAACCGAAGCCCAGACCGCCTGGAGGATCAGCGCGCGGTGCGGCGTCCCGAAGCGGGGATGGAGCGTGCCGAACCAGGGGAAGAGCAGGCCGTCCTCCGCCATCTTGTAATAGACGCGGGGGCCGGTCAGGATGATGCCGTTGACCGCACCCAGGGTCGAAACCAGGACCAGCACGGAGAGGAGCGCGGCCCCGCCGCTGCCGAAGAGAGCGTCCGCCGCGTCGGCCGCCACGCGGGTCGAAGCCCTCACCGCGGCGAGCGGCAGCACCTTGAGATAGACGGCGTTCAAACCCGCGTAGCAGGCGGTGACCACGAGAGTGCCGAGCACGAGCGCGCGAGGGATGGTCCTGGTCGCGTCCTTCGTTTCCCCGGCGGTGTAGGTCACCATGTGCCAGCCGCCATAGGCGAAGAGGCCGGCGGCGAGAGCGAGGACGAAGCCCCGGGCCGTGACCATCTCCTCCATCGCAACGGGAGGGACCGCCAACCGGTGCACCCTCCCCGCCAGGAAAAGCCCCGCCAGACAGAGCGCCGCAATGGCGAGGAGCTTGGCACCGGTGAACAGGGTTTGCACCCGCCCGCCATGCCGTACGCCGACATAGTTGACCGCCGAGAGCCCCACGATGAGCCCCACCGCCGTCACCCGCAGACCCGTGCCGCCGAGGGGCACGAAAGTCGCCGCATAGCGGGCGAAGACCGTGGCCAGAGCGGCGATGATCCCGGTGTGCATGCTCCAGAACATCGCCCAGCCCCAGAGGAAGCCGACGGCGGGAGACCAGGCTTCCTTCAGGAAGACATAGACGCCACCCGTCGACGGGAAAGCCGAAGCAAGCTCGGCGCAGGCCAGAGCGCCGCAGAGCGTCAGGACCCCAGCCCCCAGCCAGACCAAGAGGACGCCACCCAAGGACGGCATCTGCCGGGTGATCTCCGAAGGCTGGACGAAGATCGACGCCCCAATGATCGTCCCGACGACCATCGCCACCGCCTGCATCGGGCCGAGCGACCGCTCGAGCGCTCCCGGGTTCGCCATGCTCGGCGGAGCTTATACCAGACGCCTGGCGAGCCCGGAGGGCGGCAGATCGGTAGCTCGTTCGCTCCGCTAGGTACTCCCCACCATCAATACGGTAGCGGGTAAAGTGGGCGCCGCCTTTTTCCGGACTGAAGGTCCGGGCTCCCTCAGCCCAGCCCAACGGGCTGGGTCAAAAGGTCCTCCTCATCCATGAGCCCCCACGGGGCGCGATAACAGGATGGCGATGCATCTAGCACGGCCTTTCAGACCTCATGAAAGACCGGTGCGCCCCCTCCAACCCAGCCCGTTGGGCTGGGCTGAGGGAGGGCGGCCCGTAGGGCCTCAGAGTCCCCCACCTACGCGGCCGGGGTCAATAGGATTTGAAACGGACTGGCCCATCACTTCTCCTTCTCCTCCATGGCATTCGAGCCCAGCTCTAATTCACGTCGGAGTACCCGTGCCATGACTTCGGCTAGCACTCGGCCCCGTCGAGCCGTCTCAGATGGATTGAGACGAACATACCGAACTTTAACCTTGTATCCACCGAAAGTCGTTTCGCGCTCACAAACGACAGTCTCGATCCCCTCGATGTAGCCTGTAATCTCCTCGGGACGGAGAAGTCTTACCCGAGCGCGCTCTTCCTTCGTGAGGGCGTTCGAGAGAGCGTTCTCCAACTTTCGGGCTTGCCGCTCATTGGGCAAGACCATCGCAACTTCGTGGAAGCCGGAATCCAAGCACTCGCGGATGCTGGCAATCTCCTGCTCAAGGTTTGAAGTCACCGAGATCTCGCACGCAAGCCGCCATCCGTCCCGCTCCAGGACGACATCTACACTCGTGTGCCCACCGGCAACCATCTGGTTTATGGTGACGAGAAAGCCGTTTTCCTCCCCTATCTCCTGCACGAGTTTCTGGAGGTATTGATCGTCTGGACCATCATCCTCAAGGGAAGCCTGTACAGCACGGCGCATCTTCGTTGGGCCTGGGAGTGGCGGAAGCGAAGACGGGGCCGAGGGGATCTGGGTCTGGGGTGCTGCCGGCGGAACGAGTGGGGGAGCATTTAGCGGAAAGTCCCGGCTCCCTGTCGATCCTTCCGGGCTTGCGTTCAGAGGAGCAAGAGGCCGAGAAGGCCGATCCAAACATGGCACCGCCAGGTGATCGAGCCATCGATCGATCTCCGATCTCCGGAACCGCATGTGCTCGCCGATCTTGACGTGCGGGATCGACTCCTGGCTGATCATCTCCTGAGCATCTTGCATTGGAACCGCGAGGTACTCGGCTAGGTCCTCAACAGTCCAGAGAGTATCGAAGTACTTGCGCATGGTTCAGCTCTCCGGCAGGTCGATGGTCGTCTTAGATCGGAACGGGAAATCGCTCGGGTGAAGGGCTACCGTCCCGACGACCATCGCCACCGCCTGCAACGGGCCGAGCGACCTCTCGAGCGCTCCCGGGTTCGCCATGCTCGGCGGAGCTTACACCAGGCGCCTTGCTGCGAGCCCGGAGGGCGGCAGGACTCGAAGCCCCTCGCTCCGCTAAGTACTCCCACCATCAATAAGGCGGCGGATAATGTGGCGCCGCCTTTTTCCGGGCCGAAGGCCAGGGCTCCCTCAGCCTAGCCCAACGGGCTGTGTTGGAGAGGCCTCCCCGTTCATTCCTGAGCCCCCACGGAGCAATAACAGGTGGCGATGCATCTAGCACGGCCTTTCAGGCCTCATGAGGGGCCGGTGCGCCCCTCCAACCCAGCCCGTTGGGCTGGGCTGAGGGAGGGACGACCCGTTGGGCCTCAGAGTCCCCCTCTCCGCCGCTTCGCCGGGCGGAATTTTCTCGGGCCTCTTTTTTTGGCCTGAGACGGTCCAAAAGCTGCCGAGACCATGTCTGGTCCATTTAGACGGCGTCTTTTGGGAAAAGACGGAGTCTTTTTGGAAAAAGAGGGGATCTTTTGGGAAAAGATGGGGTCTCTAGACGTTGAGACGCCGTAAAAATCCAAAAGACCCCGTGAAAATCCAAAAGACGGCGGAAAAATCCAAAAAGAGGGGAGAAAAAAGGAGGATGCGCCTGAAGAGCCTCTTTGGCTCCCTGAAGATTGAGCATGGCGCCTAAGAAATGGGTCAAGCCTTGGCACCCGCCGAACCGCCG
Organism: Thermoanaerobaculaceae bacterium; assembly: GCA_963712665.1. Lineage (GTDB taxonomy): Bacteria > Acidobacteriota > Thermoanaerobaculia > Multivoradales > UBA5704 > DATARR01. Next base: position 475,200 of record CAVQIV010000009.1, read on the forward strand.
TATTTCTTCCGGAGCTTTTCAATATCGGAAGGCGATTCGATCCACTCTTCGGAATACCCGCACTGCGAACAGAGAAAGCGAGTAACCTTGACGCTCGAGAAAATCGTCATGCCCGTAGGAATGTTATTTCCCGCACCATGAGCGCCGGTCATTCCAGGTATCCGGAGCAGTTCTCGCGAGCCGCACTTAGGGCAAATTCCCGTCGTCTTCATCGTGTGTCCGTGCCGTCTAGACCCCTCACCGATTCATCGCCGCCATCATCGCCTCCGGATACCGCGTCCCAGCCGCCACACCCTTCGGGGCCACCTCGTCGATCCTCCGCAGATCCTCGGGGCTCAGCTTCACCTCCAGAGCCCCCACGTTCTCCTCCAGGTACTTCCGCCGCTTGGTGCCGGGGATGGGCACGATGTCCTCGCCCTGCGCCAGCACCCAGGCGAGGGCGAGCTGGGCGGGGTGCAGTGCTTCTCCGCGGCGATCTCTGCGATGTGCTTCACGAGGTCGAGGTTCTTCTGGAAGTTCTCGCCCTGGAAGCGGGGGGAGTGGCGGCGGTAGTCGTCCGGCTCCAGGTCCTCGAAGGTCTTGATCTGGCCGGTGAGGAAGCCGCGGCCGAGGGGGCTGTAGGGGACGAAGCCCACTCCCAGGTCGCGGCAGGCGTCGAGGATGCCGTCTTCGGGATCGCGGCTCCAGAGGGAGTATTCGCTCTGCACGGCGGTGATGGGATGGACGCCGCTGCGCCCGGCGCAGGGTCTCGTGGGCTCACTTCCGAGAGGCCGAGGTGGCGGACTTTTCCTTCTTCGATCAGCCGGGCCATGGCTCCCACGGTCTCCTCGATGGGCGTCGCGGGATCCACCCGGTGGAGATAGTAGAGGTCGATCGTCTCCACTCCCAGCCGGCGCAGGCTCCCTTCGCAGGAGTGGCGGACGTAGTCCGGCTTGCCGTTGATCCCGCGCACCTGGGGATTGCTCGGATCGCGGACGATGCCGAACTTGGTGGCGATCACCACCCGCTCCCGCCGGCCCGGCTGGGCGTTGAGGAAGCGGCCGACCAGCTCTTCGTTGGTGTAGGGGCCGTACATGTCGGCCGTGTCGAAGAAGGTGATCCCCAGCTCCAGGGCCCGTTCCAGGGTGGCGAGGGACTCCTGGTCGTCGCGGCCGGCGTAGAACTCGGACATTCCCATGCAGCCCAGGCCCAGGGCTGGAGACGGTGGCCCCGTTTTTTCCCAGCCGGCGGGTCTTCATGGCGCGCTTTCCTTTTCCTCCTCGGCCTTTTTCTTCTTCGGGGGCGGCGGCTCCTGCGGCAGCGGCTTGCGCGGCAGGGGCTCGGCCCTCATTGCGGCGTTGTAGAGGAAGCTCGCCATCACCACTGAAGCCTGCATGAGGTCGTCGCGGTAGAGGTGGTCGTAGGTGTCGAGGTTGGTGTGGTGGGTGCGGCTGTCGTAGTCCATCTCGTCCTGGATGAACTGGAAGCCGGGGAGGCCCACGCGGTCGAAGGACTGGTGGTCGGTGCCGCCGGTGGGCCGCGAGGTCACGGTGGTGACGCCGAGGTCGTGCAGGGGGGCGAGCCAGGCCTCGAAGATGGGGCGGACGGTGGCGTTCTCTTCGATGTAGATGCCGCGCACCTTGCCGGTGCCGTTGTCGAGGTTGAAGTAGGCCGAGATCTTCGCGTGCTCGGGCTTGAGCTGGAGCGGCCAGGTGTCCTCACGGATCCACTCGGGCAGGGCCTTCTGCTTCGGGTCCTGGGTCTCGGGACGGGTGGCGAAATGCTGCTTCACGTACTCCCGCGAGCCGATGAGGCCCTCCTCCTCGCCCGTCCACAGGGCGATGCGGATGGTGCGCCGGGGCTTGACTCCCAGGGCCTTGAGGATGCGCGCCGCCTCCATCACCACGGCGCAGCCGGCGGCGTTGTCGGTGGCGCCGGTGCCCGCGTGCCAGGAGTCGAGGTGGGCGCCGGCCATGACGATCTCGTCCTTCTTGTCGGTGCCCGGGATCTCGGCGACCGTGTTGTAGGCCTGCGGGTCGTCGTCGTGATAGCGGGCGGCCACGTCGACCTCGATCTCCACCTTCACGCCGTCGTCGAGCAGCCGGAGGATCTGGTTGTAGTGCTCGGCAGCCATCACCAGCGCTGGCACGCCCACGTTCTCTCCCTGGCGGAAGGAGCCGCCGCCGCTGACCCGCACGATGCCGTTGGTCACGCCGCTCGGATCGATGGTGGCGACGACCTTCTCCTGCTCCAGGAGCTCGTTGAGCGCCTTGCGAAACTGGTAACGCTCGACCCCCCGGCGCCGCCTCTCCGCCCGGTTGTCGTCGCTGGGCATCCGGGCCTCGCCGAGCTCTTCGAGCCCCGCGGCCGTATAGCGCTCGAACGCCGGGGTCTCCGGCTCCTGGAACTTGACAGGGTCCTCGAACAGCAGCACCTTGCCCGCCAGCTTCCCCTTGTAGCGGTCGAAGTCCTTGTCGGACTTGATCTCCACCCGCATCACCTCGCCGCTCACGGGGCCGTTGGTGCCCGGCGACCAGGCCTTGGGCAGGGCGAGGAGGGGAACGGTCCGCGGCGCCGTCATCCGCGTCTGGGTGGCGGTGTAGCTCCAGCCGCGTCCGAAGGGGTAGCCCTCCAGATGGGCGTTGACCAGGCCCCAGCTCTCGAACTGCTGGCGGGTCCAGTCGTTGGCCGCCTTGAGCTCGGGCGAGCCGGTGAGGCGGGGGCCCAGGACGTCGGTCAAGTGGAACACCGTGTCCATCACCTGGGAGCGGTGGAGGCCCTCGTCCCGGATACGGCCGAACATGCCGAGATCCACCGGCTCCTGGGCGGCCAGGGGAAGGACTGTGATGACGAAGAGCAAGGCGGCACTGGGGATGAGCTTGCGCAGCATGCGAATCTCCTTCCGTCCGAGACGGAGTCGAAATGAGCGCCGGTTACTCTAACCGAACGCCAGAAGACTGGAAACAGGGACGTGAGGGACAACAGGGACGCCAGGGACAAGAGCCTGATGTCCCTGTCGTCCCTGATGTCTCTGCTCCAGGTTTTCTGCCGCGCAAGCTCCTACCGTTGGATCGCCGCCCGAAATTCCTCGAAGGGCAGGGTGTTCAGCACGTCTCCCGGCGTGAGCCCCGCCCGCCGGGCCTGCTCCACGCCGTAGCGCATGAGGTCCAGCTCCCCAATGCGGTGGGCGTCGGTGTCGATCACCACCTTGCAGCCCAGCTCCCGGGCGAGCTTCAGGTGGGTGTCCTTCAGGTCGAGGCGGTTGGGGCTGGAGTTCAGCTCGACCGCGACCCCCAGCTCGGCGGCGCGGCGGAGGATGAGGTCGAGGTCCATCTCCACCGGCTTCCGGCGGTTGATGAGCCGCGCCGTGGGGTGGCAGAAGACGTTGACCTCGGGGTGGGACAGAGCCTTGAGCACGCGCTCGGTCTGCTGGTCCGCGGGCAGGTCGAAGCGGGAGTGGAGGGAGACGAGGACGAGATCGAGACCGGCCAGCATCTCGTCTTCGAGATCGAGCGAGCCGTCGCCCAGGATGTCCACCTCCATGGCGCGCAGGATGCGGATCTCGGGGTGGCGGGCGCGGACCTGGTCGATCTCCGCCCATTGCAGGCGCAGGCGGTAGGCGTCGAGCCCGCCGGTCATGGCGAGCGACTTGCTGTGGTCGGAGATGACCATGTACTCGTAGCCGCGGGCGGCGCAGGCGGTCACCATCTCCTCGATGGAGCTCCGGCCGTCGGACCAGGTGGAGTGCATGTGGAGGTCGCCCCGCATGTCCTCGACCTGGATGAGCTCGGGGAGGGGGCCTTTCGCCGCGGCTTCGATCTCCCCCGGTCCTCCCGCAGCTCGGGGGGATCCAGGCGAGCCCCACGGTGGCGTAGACGTCCGCCTCCTCGCGGCCGGCGATGCACTCGCTCTCGCCGTTGGCGTGCTCGTGGAAGACGCCGTACTCGGAGATCCTCAGTCCCTTCTCGACCGCCCGGCGGCGGAGCTTGACGTTGTGCTCCTTCGAGCCGGTGAAGTAGACCAGGGCGGCGCCGTAACACTCCGCGGGCACCACCCGCAGGTCCACCTGGAGACCCGAGCCGAGGACGATGGTGCTCTTGGTGTCGCCGGCATTGAGGATCTTGTCCACCTGGGGATAACTGCGGAAGCGCTCCATGACGGGGATTGGCTGGGAGGCGATGGCGAGGAGATCGATATCCCCGATCGTCTCCTTGCGCCGCCGGTAGCTGCCGGCCACCTCCAACCGCTCCAGCCCCGGCGACTCCCGCAGATAGCCGAGGAGGGGCTCGATGGCGCGCTCGGCTTGAGGGAGGAGGAAGCGGCTACCGTGCTGGCGGTACTCCTGGATGCCGGCGAGGATCTTCTCCTGGCTCCTGGCGCCGAAGCCGGGGAGCGAGGCGATGCGGCCCTCCTTGGCCGCGGCCTCCAGCTCGTCCACCGAGCCGATCTTCAGCTCGTCATAGACCTTCCGCGCCTTCTTGGGACCGAGACCGGGGAGGCGCATCAGCTCGATGAGCGAGCGGGGCACCTCGGCCAGCAGCTCGTCGCGAAAGCCGAGCGTGCCCGTCTCCACCATCTCCTGGATGTGATTCGCCATCTCCTTGCCGATCCCCGGCAGATCGGTGAGAGGCCGCTTCTCCTCCACCCACTTGCGCAGGGGAGTCGTCAGGCTCTCGACCGTGCGGACCGCGTTGCGATAGGCACGGATGCGGAACGGATTTTCGTTCTGAATCTCGAGGACGTCGGCGACCTCTTCGAAGATGCGGGCGATCTCGGGGTTGTCCACGGAAAAGATCCTACTTCAAACGTAATACCCCCACCGCCCGTCCAACCGCTCCGAGCCCGTGTTCTTCTCCAATCCCTCGGAGACCATCCGGAAAGCCTCCACGATCCCCGGGACGAGGAGGGGACGGTCGCGCTCGTCGAAGGGGAGGTGGGCGCGGAATTCGTTGGCGGTGCCGAGGCGGGGCTCGAATTGGTGGGCCAGACGGCAGAGTCCTCGCAAGCGGACGAGCAGGGCGATGAGACCGCTGGTGGTGAAGTAGCTGTAGGGCTCCAGCCGCTCCAGAGCCGCCAGGAAGGCGGGCTCGTCGTGGAAGACCTGGACGTTGCCCCGCCAGCTCTCATCCGACTTGGCCGTCACCAGCACGGCCACGGGCCTCAGGTCGGCGAAGCCGAAGTTGGCGACGTGGAATTCGATGAAGAGGTCGAAATCCGCCTCGCTGCCGCCGCCCAACTCCTCGAAGCGCTGCCGCAGGTGGGAGGCGAAGGTGTCGCGGTGGGTCACCACGCGGTCGAGAGAGGCGGCGTAGTAGCCGGCCACGACACGCCGGCGCCCATCCTCTTGATAAATGATGGGCGTGCCGATGGAGGGCACGGCCCAGACGGCGTGGAGGGCGGCCTGGAGGACCCGGTGCGCGGCCTCCTGCCGGCCGGGATCGTTCTGGTAGAAGTGCTTGAGCGGTGCCAGGTCCTTCTCCTCCCGCGCGGTCGCCAGCAGGTAGAGCTCGTGCGCCAGGGGGGCGGCCGTCCACGTCAGTACGTTCTCCAGGGTGAGCACGGCGGAGTGGTCCTCGAAGAAGACGTCCGGCTGGAACGACGCGAGGTCCACCTGCGGCGGCAGGGCATCCAAGTCGAGGGTCTTCAACCGGTGGAGGAGGATGAGGAGGCCCAGGGTGTGGAGCTCGGCCTGGTGCTTGGCCGACCCTAAGTCCTGGAGGGCCTTGGGCTGGAGGCCGCTCTGCTGGTTGTGCCGCAGACGGGGCTGGCCCAGGAGGTCGAAGACCTGGCGGCTGTTGTCGGTCTCGGTGTAGTAGCAGGCGCTGTTGGGGAATCTGGGGACGTGGGGATCGTCCCCGAACACGGCGGTGCGGGCGAGGAGCAGCCCGAGCTCGCTGCCGGTCGTCACCCGCATCACCCGGTAGAGGGCGTCGGCGTTGGAGATGGTGAAGTAGCCGTTCTCCCCGCTCTTCAGCACGTAGTCGAGCACCAGGGGGCGGCCGTGCTGGAAGGAGACGGGCGCGTGCGGCTCGCCCAGGAGGTCGAGGTCCACGGGCGGATAGACGGCCAGGCGGGCCGGCGGAGCGGGCAGGATCACCGAATGCCCTTCGGCGTGGGCGCGGGCGAGCTGCCGGCGGATGGCCCCGTTCATGGGCGGGCTCTCCTTGACCAGCACGGCGTCGACGCCGATGGCGGCGGCGGTGATCAACATCTTGATCTGCTTCTCGGCGTAGAGGCGGGCCAGCTCTTCGGCGAAGATCTGCTTCTTCCTCAGCTTGTCGTCGATGGCGCTGTGGGCGAAGCCGAGGCGGATGGTGCGCGAGCCGTCCTCCTCTTCGTCGTACATGCCGCCCACGGCCGTGGTATGGGCGGCCAGCACCTTGTCGGCCAGACGGTCGCGGACATTCGCGAGGTCGTCCCGGATGGCCGCGAGGTAGACCTCCTTGAGCTCGTCCAGGCGCGAGCTCCCCCGGGCCACGCCGAGGAAAGGGCCGGCCTCGTCGAGATCCGCCAGCTTGTAGGCGGCGACGCTCGCGAGGGGGATGCCCACCACCACCGAGCGGAAGCGCTCGCGTCCGCCGGGCAGAGGACCCCGCTCGGCCAGATAACCTTCGAGGAAGCGGCTGAATGGCTGGCCCACCCGTTGGCGAAGGGATTCCTCCAGGAAACGGGCCTTCTCCTCGTCCGGGCTCTCCAGAGAGAGACCGCCGCCGGCCAGGAATTCCCGGATGGCCTCGCGGCGGCCGGCCTCGTCCGCTTGAGCGAAGTCCTGGAGACCGGGGATCGAGGGATCGACGCCGAGCACCGTCAGCTCCACGGTGACGCCGCCCACAGTCCGGTAGCCGACGCTGTCGATCGGGGTGGGATGGCAGCCATCACCATGATCGCGCTCCTGGAGATCGAAGAGGAGGCGGGTGAACTGCCGCACCTCGGCCTTGGACCGGCCCGTGATCACCAGCCGGGGAGAGCGCCCCTCCGCGCCAGGGTTGCCGCGCGCCGCCTCCTCGAAAAAGCCGATGATCTGCAGAGCCGTGGCTCCCCCGACCGCCCCCGTGCCGCCGAAGAGGACGTGGACCTGATCGAAGAACGCGGGATCGGCGGCGGCCCGCCGGAGCTGCGGGCCGAGGCGGTAGCGCTTGGAACGGCTCATGGAGGGGATTCTACTGTGCCTGGCCGCCGAAGCTGGGAGCAAGGACATACAAGGACATAAAGGACAGCAAGGACAGCAAGGACGGGAAACTCCAGCCTCAAGGGTGTCTTTCAGTCCTTGCAGTCCTTGGTGTCCTTGCAGTCCTTTGCCCCGTTTTTGCCATCCGGCTCTTTTTCCTCTAGATTCCGCGCCGCCCATGAGCGATCAGCCCCCTCTCCCCGCGGTCACCATCTACACCGATGGCGGCGCCGATCCCAACCCGGGCACGGGCGGCTGGGCGGCCATCCTCCTCGATCCCCTGAGCGGCAAGACCCGGGAGCTCTCGGGCGGCGAGCCGCGCGCCACCAACAACCGGATGGAGCTGACGGCGGCCATCCGCGGCCTGGAGTCGCTCAAGCGCCGTTGCCGGGTCCATCTCTTCACCGACTCGCAATACCTGAGGAAGGGGGTCACCCAGTGGCTCCCCGGCTGGATCGCCCGCGGCTGGCGGCGCAAGGACGGCGAGCTCCAGAACGAGGATCTCTGGCGCCGCCTGGCCGAGCTGATCCAGCTCCACGAGGTGCACTGGGACTGGATCAAGGGGCACGCGGGCAACCGCTGGAACGAGCGGGCGGACGAGCTCGCCACCCTGGAGATCCGCAGGCTGCGAGGGGGTGGGGGAGCGAAGGCGGTCTCTGTGCCCGTGGACGCCGAGGTCTTCCTCCGCGTCGCCGGCTCCGGCAAGCGGGGCGGCTGGGCGGCCCTGATCCGCAAGGGCGGGGAGGAAACGGTCCTCTCCGGCAGTCTCTCCGGCGCCACGTCCAATCAGCTCGACCTCCTGGGAGCCATCGCCGCCCTGGAGAGCCTGCCGGCGGGTATCTCGGTGGGCGTCCACACCGGCTCGGATTACCTGAGGAATGGGGCCACCCGCTGGATCGACGGCTGGCGCCAGCGGGGCTGGAAGACCCAGGAGGGTCAGCCGGTGCAGAACCGGGAGCTCTGGGAGCGGCTGGCGAAGGCGATTGCTGCTCGCCGGGTCGTCTGGCCGGAGGTCAAAGGGCGGGACGTGCCGGAGATGGAGGAGGTGGGGAAGGCGGCGAGGGTGGCGGCGCAAGAAAAAGCGGAGTAAGTGGCCGGCGGGACGCCGGCGCTCCCAGGAGGGTGGAGTCTCCCGGCGGTTTTCCCCTGATAGACTCCCCCGCATGGCGACCAAGGCCGGGGACGGGGTCCGTCCCCTCGCGAGCAACAAGCGGGCCCGGCACGACTATCACGTGCTGGAGACCGTGGAGGCCGGGATACAACTGGCCGGCACCGAGGTGAAGTCCGCGCGCGAGGGACGGGTACAGCTCAAGGACAGCTACGTCGACTTCAAGGACGGCCAGGCCTTCCTCGTCGGCGCCCACATCAGCCCCTACAGTCACGGCAACCGCGAGAACAAGGAGCCGGAGCGGGTGCGCAAGCTGCTGCTCAAGAAGCGGGAGGTCAACCGCCTCTTCGGCCGCACCCAGCTCAAGGGGCTGACCGTGGTCCCCCTTTCCATGTATCTCAAGGGGAACTGGGTCAAGCTGGAGATCGCCCTGGTGCAGGGCAAGAAGACCTTCGACAAGCGGGAGGCCGAGAAGACCCGCGAGCTCGACCGCGAGGTCGAGGCCGTGATCAAGACCGGCCGCTGGTGACGACCGCCGTGGGGCTCAATCCGTTCCTATCTCCTGGCGCCGGCGCCGTCCCCCCGTGTCCTGGATGCGCTCCAAGGCCGTCTGGCCGCCGTAGCGCGCCACGATCCGGTCGTCGTAGTCGTCGGCCACGTTGGCCACGGCGGTGATGGCCCGCAGCAGGTCCCGGGGGTCCAGGTTGCGGCCGAAGAGGGAGTGGGCGAAGAAGATGTCGTTGCCCACCACCGAGAAGTGGCCGCAGGGCATCTGGTGGTTGAGCTCCAGGAGACCGGCCAGCAGCTCCTCTTCCAGCTCCACGTCCTGCACGCAGTAGGACATGATGACGACCACGGCCTCCTCCGATCCCAGCGGCTCCACGGAGATCTCCAGCACCGTGGTGCCGTAGCGCACGTAGAAGTGGTCGTTCTCGGGATCGTGGTAGGGCTCCTCGAACAGCTCTCCGAGGTACTCTTTGAGCTTGTAGAAGGTCTCGTGCTGGACCGGGCTTTCGAACATGATCCTCACCTCCAGAGGCACCCTACTCTAGCAGCAGTTCAGGATCGCTGCGGGCGTTGACACTCCCGGGACTTGGGACTAACGTTTAGGAGAGCCGAAAAAAGCCATCCGAGTCCCCATTCCCGCAACTCTGGAGGGCTGAAACGTGGGAGAGACCCCGGGGGCCCGGTCAAACCATTTTCATGAGCTCACCAGACAGGAGGAAGCGATGCAGAGGCGAGGTGGAGTGATGTGGAGGGTCCTGGGCGCGGCGGTCGCCCTCGGCGCTCTGGCCGCGGTGCCCGTGCAGGCGGCCGGTTTTGGCATTTTCGAGCAGGGAACCAAGTCCATGGGCATGGCGGGTGCCTTCACCGCCCAGGCGGACGATCCGTCGGCGCTGTTCTACAACGCCGGCGGCCTGGCGTTCCTCGACAAGAGGGATTTCGCCGTCGGCGTCACCTGGATCAAGGGCCTGAAGGCCGACTTCGAAGGCGCCAACCCCTTCCCGGGCGAGGGCTACGAGGCGGAGCAGAAGAAGCTCTCGGAGTTCCCGCCGCACCTGTATTACATCCAGCCCATCAATACGCAGTGGAAGTTCGGCCTCGGCGTCGAGACGCCGTTCGGCCTCACCACCGAGTGGGAAAATCCGAACCAGTTCGCCGGCCGCTTCCTCTCCACCAAGGCCGCCCTGCGGGCCTTCGACATCAACCCGACGATCGGCTGGCAGGCGACGCCCAACTTCGGCATCGGCATCGGCGCCATCGCCCGCATCTCCGACGTCGAGCTCAACCGCAACATCGGGGTGAACAACCCCTTCACCAACCGCATCGTGGACGCCGGCAAGCTCAAGCTCAACGGCGACTTCAGCGAAGGCTACGGCTTCAACGTCGGCATCCTGCACAAGGTGACCCCCAGCTTCTCCTGGGGCCTCTCCTACCGCAGCCAGATCACGGTGGACTACGACGGCGACGCCCGGCTGACCCAGGTCTCCACCGGCAACGCCCAGCTCGACCTCGCCCTCGCGGCCCGGCTGCCCTTTGGCACCAATCTGCCGGTGAAGACCAGCATCGACTTCCCCGACATGGCGAGCCTGGGTTTCGCCTACAGCATCAACCCCAACTTCCTGGTCGAGGTGGACGCCAACTGGACGGGCTGGAGCAGCTTCAAGGAGGTGGTCATCGACTTCACGGGTGGCGCCACCAACTCGCTGCCCGACACGGCGCTGCCCCAGGACTGGAAGGACGCCTACAACTATCGCCTCGGCCTGCGCTGGCAGGCGAGCCCGACCTCGCAATGGCGCTTCGGCTATGTTTATGACGAGACGCCGCAGCCCGAGGAGGGGATGTCCCCCCTGCTGCCCGACGCCGACCGTAGCGGCTACTGCATCGGCTATGGCTACACCGGCTCCTGGAAAGCCGACTTCGCCGTCATGTACCTCCCCTTCAAGGAGAGGAGCCGCGACAAGAACCTTCCGGGCGCCGAGGCGGACACCTTCTTCGGCACCTACAAGACGGACGCCGTGCTCTTGGGTGTGACCCTGACCTTCTAACCCGACGAACGACCAAGGAGACAGGAAGATGCATCGTGTCAAGGTACTGGCGAGCCTCCTGGCGCTCGCCCTCATCACGGCCGGGACCGCCTTCGGCCAGGCCAACTTCGGCAAGTACGTGGCCCTGGGCGACAGCCTCACCGCCGGCTTTGCGAGCGGCGCCCTGTTCCGCTCCGCTCAGGACAACAGCTATCCCGCCCTGCTGGCCCGGCAGTTCGGCATCGCCAACTTCCAGCAGCCGCTGGTGAGCGATCCGGGCATCAGCGGGACGCCCAATTTCGGCGCCCTCATGCTGGCGCGCCTCGTCCCCACCCCGGTCATCGCCCCGACTCCGGGACAGGGCGTCCCGCTCAACCTGACCCTTCCCCGGCCCTACGACAACATGGGCGTTCCCGGCGTCACGGTGCACGGCCTGCTCACCGCGACCTCGGGCGGTTTCAACGACCTGATCCTGCGGGGGACCGGCTTCACCCAGCTCCAGCAGGGCCTGTCGCTGCAGCCGACCTTCGTCACCCTGTGGATCGGCAACAACGACGCCCTGGGCTCGGCCACGGCCGGCACCGACCAGCTCCTCACTCCGGTGGCGAGCTTCGAGGCCGACTACCGCGCCATCGCGGGCGCCATCGCCGCGTCGGGCGCCAAGTTCGCGGTCGCCAACATCCCGGACGTCACGAGCATCCCGTTCGTCACCACCCTGACGCGCTTCATCATCAACCCGGCGACTGGCCAGCCGGTGCTCATCGGCGGCAATCCAGTGGCGCTCATCGGCACCAACCCCGGTGACTTCGTGCTGCTCTCCGCCACCACGGCCGAGGCCCAGGGCTTCGGCATCCCGCTGGCGCTCGGCGGCAACGGCCAGCCGCTGCCCGGCTCCGTGGTGCTCACCGCCTCCGAGGCGGCCAACATCAAGGCCCGGGTCAACGCCTACAACGCCATCATCGCCACGGTGGCCAATGAGCGCGGCGCCGCCCTGGTGGACGCCAACGCGGTGCTCACCCAGGCCGCCACCACCGGCATCCACATCGGCGGCATCTCCTACACCAGCGGCTTCCTGACGGGCGGCATCTTCTCCTACGACGGCGTCCATCCCACACCCCTCGGCTACGCCTTCATCGCCAACCTGTTCATCGACGCCATTAACGCCAAGTTCGGCACCGACGTCGAGCCGGTGAACCTCTTCCCGTTCGTCTTCGGCGCCTCTACGGCGGCTTCGACGGCGCAGGCGGTCTTCGACGGCTCCGAGGCGGGCCCGCCGTTCGTGCTCACCCGGGAGGGCACCCGCAACGTGCTGCTGAGCCTCGGCGTTCCCAAGTCGGTGGTCGACGGCGCGCCACCCCGAAACCGCGCAAGCCCGGCCGGCACGGCAAGGGCTAGACGCGCTCTCGAGGACCCCAGGGGCGCAGCCTGGCTGCGCCCCCTCACCCTCCTCCAGCCCCTCCTCGACAAAATTCATCCCCAGATTGTCACGCTTTTCGATCCGGAAGCACCTATAATGTGCCATTGCTGTCTTTCTTTCTGCTGTCGGTCTAGGTCTGTCCCGGGTTGGACCGCCCGGAGGAGAGTGGAAGGAGGGCATTTCTTCTTGTTGGAGGTCCTATGCGCGTGCGAGCGGATTGGAAGTTCAAGGGCTGCTCCGCCCTCGGGCTCGCCATGGTGGTCGGGCTGTCTCTCAGCCTGGCCGCTGGAGCTCAGGGTACGAAAGGAGAGGGCACCGGCGGCACTCTTGGGTTGCGCGCCGGAGAGAAGCTGAGGCCGGAGAAGATCGAGGAAACCTACCGCAAGGTCCTCGCCGACTGGTCGGCCGGCGAGACGGAGCGGGCGCCAGACGAGCTGATCGAGCTCGAATCGGCGGTCGTGTCGGATGCCGAGTCCGGGACCCGCAAGGTGCTCCTCAAGGCGGAGCAGGCGGTCATCCACCAGGTCGGCGCCGCCGACCTCGAGGTGCTGGTGCCCATCGCCGTGCTCCACCACGAGGCCTACCGCCGGCTCCTGCAGCGGGGGTTCCAGGGCCGGGCCCTGGCCATGATCCACACCCGCACCATGGCGCGGGACCTCGCCATCCTCTACCACGAGCAGTCGGGCTCGGAGGGGGCCTCCCTGGTCTCCAGCCGGCTGCTCACCAGCCTGGGGGGGCTGCTCCAGCAGTCGGCCCAGCAGCTCCCGGCGGCGGAGATGTTCCAGCAGGCCATCGAGCTCGACGGCAAGAACGTCGCCGCCCTGCTGGGCCTCGCCGCCATCTACGAGAAGAACGCTCAGGCCGAGACCGCGGTCAAGCACCTGCGCCGCGCCCTCGAGGCTGAGCCGGGCAACGCCGAGGCCCGCCTGCGCCTGGCGCTCAACCTCAAACGGCTCGACCAGCGCTTGGACCAGAAAACCGAGACCCGCAAGCTCCTTCAGGAGCTGACGGCCACAACCGAGACCTCCTGGGTCACCCCCCTGGCCTACCAGGAGCTCGCCCAGCTCGATTTCCAGGAGGAGAAGGTGGCCGAGGCCGAGCAGGTGTTGCGGCAGGCCTTGCAGCGCTATCCCGACGACCTGCGGCTCACTATCCAGCTCGCCTCGGTGCTCGACCGCCGGGGCCACCCGGGGGAGGCCTCGACGCTGGTGGAGAACGCCCTCAGCCGCAAGGCCGGGCCCGAGGCCGAAGCGCGCTTCCTCTACAACACCGTGCGGCCGGACTCCTTCGCCGCGGCGCGCACGTTCCTCGACGAGAACTCGCGCTCCCGCCTGCCGGTGCTCGCTCAGGCGCTGAGCGCGCCGCCGGCACCGGCTCAAGGGACGGGGGTGGGACGATGAGAGCGCGCGGTCTTCTCCCCATCGTGCTTCCCATCCTCCTGGCGGCTGCGGCGCACGGCCAGGTGGCGGTGCGCATCCTGAGCCCGGAGCCCGACCAGCCGGTCTTCGGCAACACCGAGGTGCGGGTCGGCGTGCAGCCCGGCGTCCCCATCGACCGGGTCGAAGTCTTCCTGAACGGCAAGCTGGTGGGCACGGCCAAGACGGCTCCCTATCGCGTCCAGGTGGACGTGGGGGAGGACAACATCTCGCGGGAGTTCCGCGCCGTGGCCTACTCCCCCAGCGGCGCCGCCGGCTCGGACAAGGTGATGACGCGGGCGGTGATGATCAACGACGAGCTGGACCTCAAGCTGCGCGCCCTGTTCGTCTCCGTGGTGCGCAACGGCCAGCGGGCGCTCGACCTCGGCAAGGACGACTTCCAGGTGCTCGACAACGGCGCGCCGCAGGAGATCGTCACCTTCGGCCGCGACGAGCTGCCGCTGACCGCCGTCCTCCTCCTGGACACCAGCGAGAGCATGCAGGGCAAGCAGGAGGCCGTGTGGCGGGGGGCCAAGGCCTTCCTGGGCGGCATGAAGTCCTCCGACGAGGCCATGCTGGCCCTGTTCTCCGACCGGCTCCTGCGCTTCACCCCCTTCACCTCGGAGAAGTCGGCGCTCGAGCCCGCCCTCGCCACCACCCCGGCGGCCGGCGGCACGGCGGTCAACGACTTCCTCTACATGTCCTTGAAGCTCCTCGACGCCCGCCAGGGCCAGCGCGTGGTGGTGCTCTTCTCCGACGGCTCGGACGTGCACAGCGTGCTCCCGGCCGCGGACGTGCTGTGGAAGGCGCGCGCCGGCCAGGCGCTGATCTACTGGATCCAGCTCGGCGGCAAACACCTGTCCTTCACCTCCTCGTGGCGCGACTTCAAGGGCAACGACCGCCAGTACGAAGACCTGGAGCAGGCCATCAAGGAGAGCGGCGGCCGCATCCTGGCCATCGACCGCGTAGAGGAGCTGGAGGGCGCCTTCCGCGACATCCTGAGAGAGCTGCACGAGCAGTACGCCCTGGGCTACTACCCCAACAACGCCAAGGGCGACGGCAAATGGCACAGGCTGGAAGTCCGCGTGAAGGGCTTCGCCCGGGCCCGGACGCGTGAGGGGTACGCGGACTACTAGGAGAGCACTCGCCGCCGCAAGACCCTCACGCCTGCCCCTACTCCGACCACCCCATCCCCCTCCCCGGGAGAGGGGTCCGGCTGGGGCGGTGTGGCTGTTCTCCCTCTTCTCCCGGTGAAGGGGGGCCGGGAGGGGACGGGAGAAGAGGGCCGGGGTGATGAGGGTCTTTTCCCCCCCTTGACCCTCACGCCACGTGAGGCTTTATCGTCTCCTCCATGGGCACCACGAACCGCCAGAAAGGAGGAGGAACGATGCGGCCTGCGCCCTGGAAGGTGGGCGAGCTGGCCCGGTGGACGGGAATCACGGTGCGGACCCTCCACTACTACGATGAGATCGGCCTGTTGCGGCCGTCCCGAACCACCGAGGCGGGCTACCGCCTCTACACCGAGGGCGACGTGATCCGCCTTCAGCAGATCAAGTCGCTCCGTAACATGGGGTTCTCCCTGGAAGAGGTCAAGGGGCTGCTGGCCCGGCCGGAGGTCTCGCCCGACCAGGTGCTGCGCATGCAGATTGGTCACCTGAAGGAGCAGATCGCCTTACAGCAGCGCCTGTGCGAGCGGCTGGAAGCCATTGCCGGGCGCTGGGAGAAGGCCGGCTCGATCTCCGGCTCGATTTCCACTGGGGAGTTCCTCCAAGTCATCGAGGCCATGAACAGAATGGACAAGTACTACACCCCCGAGCAGTCCGAGGAGCTCCGCCAGCGAAGGGAGCTGCTCGGTGAAGAGCGCATCCGCCAGTCGCAGACCGACTGGCAGGTGCTGATGGACGAAGTGAGAGCAGAGATGGAGATGGGCACAGACCCCGCGAGCGAGACCGTGCAGGCCCTCGTCCACCGCTGGGACGCCCTGATCCAGGAGTTCACCGGCGGCAACCCCGGCATCGCCCAGGCAGCCGGCCGGATGTGGAAGGAAGAGCCCACGATCGAGGGCATGGCCACGGCGCCGGTGCGCGAGCTGATGGCGTACGTGGGGAGGGCGCGAGCGGCGGGGAAGAAGGAGTAGCGTAATCGGGGGCGGCTTGCCGCCCCCGTTACTTCACCGCCCGCACCGCACCTCGTTCTTCACCACCTTGCCCCCCTTCATCACCCACACCACCCGCTTCAGGGCCTGAATGTCCTTCAGGGGATCGCCCTCCACCGCGATGAGGTCGGCCTCCAACCCGGGGGCCACGGCTCCGATCTTGTCCTGGAGGCCCAGCGACTCGGCGGCGAGCGAGGTGGCGGAGACGAGGGCTGCCATGGGATCCTGCCCACCTTTCTCCACGCGGTAAATCAGCTCCTCGAAGTTGCGGCCGTGCGAGCCGGCCACGGCGTCGGTGCCGAAGACCACCTTGAGCTTCGGCGTGGCCAGGGCAGTCTTGAAGACCGTCAGCGCCAGGGGCACGGCGCGGCGCATCTGGGCGAAGCCCTCGGCCGTGTAGTTGCCGATGCCCAGGAACTTCTGCTGATTCTCGAAGTAGTTGCGGAACACGAGATCGATGTTGGGATCGAAATACGTCCCGTGCTCGGCCAGCAGCTTGAGCGTCGCGGCGTCGAGCAGCACCCCGTGCTCCACCGAGGTGCAGCCGGCGATCGCGGCCCGGCGGGCGCTCTCGATGCCATGGGCGTGCACGGCCACGCGCAGGCCGTGGGCCCGGGCCTCGCCGCAGGCGGCGTCGAGCTGCTCCTGGGTCCAGGTGGGAGCACCGCCGTCGCGGATGCTCTTCGAGGCGAAGACCTTGATCACGTCCGCACCCTCCTCCGCCAGCTTCTTCACCTTGTCGCGGATCTGCGCCGGAGTGAGCGACGGGTCTTCCAGAGGATCGATCGCCGTCAGCACCCGCGGACCGGGGATGACGCCGCGGGCGATCCAGTCCCGCAGGTCCTTGTCCTCGGGCGCGCCCAGGCTCTGCACGGTGGTGATGCCGCCCTGGAGCGTCTGGATGGCGTTCTCCACGGCATAGAGCTCGGTCTGGCCGGGAGTCTCGCCCTTGGTCTCGTCGCCGTGGGTCTTACCATTCTTGTCGAAGTGCCAGGCGATGTGCACGTGAGTGTCGATGCCGCCCGGCATCAGGGTGAGCCCCCGCAGGTCCCACGTGGGCGTCCCCATCCCTCCCCGCTCCACGGAGATGATCCGCGAGCCGTCGATCTTCACCGTGACGTCCTCCAGGGTGCCCCCCCGGCCGTCGATGAGCTTGCCGGCGCGGATCGTGACCGGCTCGGCTACCGCGGGCAACACGAAGAGAAGGGCCAGCGCGAGGGCGGAGAGGCTCCGTCTCATATCAGCCCCGCCTTCCTCGCCCGCCGCAGCGTCTCGCCGCCGAGCAGCCCGTAGGCCAGGGCGCCGCTCGACCAGCTCGTGTAGTCGAAGATGGGCCGCCCCTCGGCCGGGGCCTCGGCGAGGCGGACGTTGATGGGGATCTCCGTGCGGAACACCTTCGAGCCGTACTCCTTGCGCAGGGCGGCCACCACCTCGTCGGTCAACCGCGTGCGGTGGTCCACCATGGTGAGGAGGATGCCCAAGAGCTCCGGAGTCTTGCCGAGCCGCGATCGCAGCTCCTCCGTCAGCCCCAGGAAGCCGGCCAGGGCCTCCTGGTCCAGACGGTGGGGGGCCACGGGGACGATGAAGGCGTCCGCCGCCGCCAGGGCGTTGACGGTGAGGATGGTGAGGCCGGGCGGACAGTCGATGACGATGACGTCATACCGCCGGCGCAGAGGATCGAGGGCCCTCTTCAACAGCTTCTCCGGCTTGTGCTTGCGGGCCAGGGCGAGGTCCGCCCCTGCCAGCCGCAGCGTCGACGGCAGCAGGTGGATGCCGGGGAAGGGCGTCTCCACGATCGCCTCCGTGGCCGGCCGGTCGCCGCCCAGCACGTCGACCGTCGAGGCCTCGACCCCGTCGCGGCCGACCCCCAGCGAGAAGGTCGCCGAGCCTTGCGGATCGAGGTCCACCAGCAGCGCCGCCAAGCCGCTGCGGGCATAGGCCGCCGCGAGGTTGACCGCCGTCGTCGTCTTTCCCACACCCCCCTTGAGGTTGGCCAGGGCCAGCTTCATGCCGCTCTCCTTTCCTCGACAAGGTGTTTTCGTCCGGGCAAGAAAAACAGCCTCTCCAGGAAGCCGCCCCGAGATTGTACCTCCTGGCCGCGCCGGCTCCGGAGTTTGCCGGGAATGGGATATAGTCGGCGAAACTGATCGCGCTCGCACTCGGGCGCGAGACCGGAGGGTCCTGCATGCTCCCCCGACGCCCGGTAACTCTGCTCGCAGTGGTTGTCGTCCTCGGATCTCTGGCGCTCTCCGGCCCTCGGGCGGCTGCGGCGGCAGACCCCCCGCTCACGGTCGAAGCCACGCCAGGCAGCCCCGTCCGCGGCTCCGCGCCCGTGACGGTGACCCTCCACCTCTCCGGCGACCTGAGGAACGTCCTCCGCAAGTTCCCCGACCGTCCCGCCGACAGCCCCACGGCCCGGCTGACCCTCAACGGCTTCAAGGCCCCCAACGGCACGAGCGTCCGCGTCTTCCTCAACTTCGCCCAGGCCAGCGGCACGACCGGCACCGACGATCTCCACTACGTCGGTGCCATGAGCTCCTTCGAGGACCCGGCGGCCGACTCTCCCGGCGACGACATCATCCTCGACGCGGCCTCCACCCTGAGGAAGCTGAAGAAGGAGCGCATCCTGCCGGGGGACAATCTCACGGTGACCCTGGTCGTGGTGCCCGGCAGCGCTCCCGACGACGTCTCGATCCCCGTCGACAAGGTGGCGCTGACGATCGAGCCCAAGGTAAAGTGAGAAGGGAAAGGACTTAAAGGACATAAGGGACATAAAGGACAAGAGGGAGTCCGTGAAGTCCTTTGGGTCCTTTCTGTCCTTTAAGTCCTTTCTCTTCTTGAGCTCTCCCCTCACCGCCGTTTCCGCGCCGCCTCGAACTCCCGCTCGAACCCCGGCAAAATCGCCTTGATAAAGGCGTTCGAGACCAGCCGCACCACGATGTCCCAGGTGCTGGTGTCGGGATCGCTCACGGTCCCCGAGAGGTCGGCGACGGTGGCCACCTCTTCGCGGCGGCTGTTCTCCAGGAGATGGGAGACGCCGCCGACGATCTTCTCGTAGAGCTTCTTGAGGACGGGCTTCTTCTTGTCCTGCTCGGGATCGTAGACCTTCACGTCTTTGAACAGCGGCTTCACGTAGCCGTCGATCCGGCCGTTGTGGACCTTGATCTCGGAGTAGACGGAGAAGGTGCCGCCGGCCACGTCGAACTTGCCGTAAGTGCGGAAGAGGTCGTTGAGCGAGGGGAGGCTCGCATTCTCGACGGCCACGGCGAAGTTGAAGTCCGGACCGTTCCTGGCCTGGCGGAAGGTGGCGGTGCCGCGGGCCTTGCCGCTGCCCATGAAACGGCCGTCGAGACGCGCATGGGCCGGCCCCTTCTGGAAGCCGGTCGAGAGGTTGGTCACCACCAGGTCGGCACTGTCCACCCAGGCCTTGAAGGGATGGTCGGTCGCCCGGCTGACCACCCCGAGCCGGCTGCTGGTGAGCTTGAGCTGTTGGATGGTGACGGGCACGGGCGGGGTCGTATCCTTCACCGCCGCGGCCACCTGCCGCCCCTGGGCCTTCTCCTTGGGAGCGGTGGCCGCGGTGTGGATGTAGTCGAGGTTGAGGCTGCGCACGGTGACGTCCGCGATGCGGACCTCCTTGTGGCGCGGTCCGTACTCGAACTCGCCGTGCGAGGCGAGGATGCCCCCCTTGAGCGACAGGTTCTCCCGGGCGCTCAAGGCCCCCAGCCGCTCCAGGGGGACGTTCGACACCCGGTAGATGGCATGGACGCCCGGGAACGGCTCGGCCAGGAAGTCGGCATGCCCGTCCACCACGCCGCGGCCGGTGTCGAAGATCACACCGTCGGAATGGATGGGTGAGGGATAGGTCCGGTCGCTGGAATGGATGTTCCGGATGTTCGACGCCATGAGGTTCCAGTGGGAGATGTGGAGCGGATGCTTGGGATCCGTATCCAGGTAGACGAGGTCGCCGTCGCGCACCTCAATGAGGTTGAACTTCAGGGGATAGATGGATTCGAGGGCTTGCTGCCATCCCCGGTCCTTGAGGTTCGTCGCGTCACGGTTCTCGCTGCGGAGCTGGGGCAGGTTGGCGTGGATGCGCGGCTGGTCGAACACCGCGTCGGCCACGAGGTGGAAGGAGAGGAGCTCCTGCCACTCGACGCTCGTCTCGAGGCGGGGGATGTCCGCCACCGGCGGCTCGGGATTGGCCTGCTGGCGGATGGTCAGCCGCTCCAGCGTCACCGAGAGGTTGAACGGCGAGAGGTGGGCGTGCCCCACGCTCACGGTGTACCCCTTCAGGTGCTGGTTCATCTTGGATTCGAGAGTGCGCCGCAGATACTCGTCGAAATGGCTCGCCACCAGGGCGATGAGGAGGATCACGGCCCCCAGGGTGATGATCCAGAGGAGCCCCCGCCGTCCCAGGGGCTGCCGGGGCCTGGGTTTCCGGGACGGTGCTGACCGGGTCTTCTGGGGCTCCTCCCGTTCCTCTCGTTCGTCATCCTCGCGAAAAAGCCTTGCCTGCTTTGCCATACTGCCTCGGAGGCTCCGTCCGGAGCGTCCTCCGAGCTACATCCTTAGCAAGGGGTCTGCCAGCCCGGTATAATCCCGGAATGCAAACCTCGAGAGGCGGATGGTGCTTCTGCGCTTTCATGGCGCTCACGCTGTGTCTCGGAGCGCCGGCTTCCCTGCATGGAGCCGCGGCCCGGCTGCTCATGGATGCCCACGCGGAGAGTCAGAACCCGAGCGCGCTCACGAGCGGCGGCTACCTGCCACCCTCCCCGTTCGCGGTTCTGGGCGGACGGACAGTCTTCTTCGTGTCCGCGGCCAATCTCTACAATCCCTACCTGCACACGCCGGGCCCCGGGGTGACGCTCTGGGTGAGCGACGGCACGCCGCAGGGCACGGAGCTGATCGCGGGCTTCTGCACGGACGAGATCGCCGGTTGCAGGAACGAGCCCCGTTTCCTGGGCCAGGTCAGCGGAGCGGTGCTGTTCGAGATTCCCAAAGGCCTCTGGGATTCCGACCGCGAGCTGTGGAGAACCGATGGAACGCGGGAAGGGACCTTCCGTCTGCAGTCGGATATCTGCCGGGAGCCCTATCTCTCGGACGCCACCGAGGTGGTCGTCGGGGGCACGCTGTTCTTTCCTGCCGCCGCTACCGGAGACTCCGGCTGCGAGCTGTGGAAGAGCGATGGCACGGTGGCGGGCACCCTGCGGGTCTCCGATGTGCTGCCGGCTTCAGACGGCGGCAGGTTCTACCGTTTCGTAGCCCTTGGGGATCGGGCCTTTTTCCCTGTCTACTTTTTCCCGGAGGACAAGCTCGGGCTCTGGGTCACCGACGGCACGCAAGGGGGCACCTCGCTCGTTCAGGCCGTCCCCTTCATCGATCTGCTGACGGTGGCGGGAAAGCGGCTTTTCTTCGTCGCCCGAGACGTAGGGACCGAGGGCTTCTCCCTGTGGATGAGCGACGGCACGGCCGCGGGCACCCGGCAGGTCCGGCACTTCGCGGTGTATGAGGTCTGCGATTACCTCACCAAGCGCCAGTGCGATTTCTTGACCACTTTCCTTGAGCCGGACGGCGACGGTGTCGTCTTCGTGGCGGACGACGGTGACGGTCCGCAGCTCTGGCGCAGCGACGGCACGCCCGCGGGGACATCGCGGCTCACCAGCCTCGCTGCCCCGGCCTCTCTCGCCACGAGAGAGAGGGGCGGCGCCATTCGCCTCCCCGGATCGTTGCTCCTCCTCATCGCGCCGGACGACTATCACGTGCGGCTGTGGACCTCGAATGGCGGCCCCGCCGCCCCGCTCGCCGGTTGCTCCGGGGGTTGCCCGGTCGTCGCGTCCTATGAGATCCACCCTGTGCCCGGCGGCCGGCTCGTGGTCTTCCCGGGATGGAATGGTCGCGCCCACGGCACCGAGCTGTGGGCGAGCGACGGTACGGCCGCGGGCACGCATCTCGTCCGCGACCTGTGCCCCGGCCGCTGCTCGTCCGATCCCGCCAATTTCTTTACCCTGGGCGACGCCGTGTACTTCACGGCCACGGACGAGAACGGCCCCGGCCTCTGGCGCACGGACGGCACGGCCGCAGGCACCGTCTTCCTCGGCCGCGAGACCCTTCCGAGCTCTCCAGGCGGAGTCGTGCTCGGCTCTCAAGTCCTCCTCGGGACTCGCGACCGGGAGACATACCTCGGAGCTATGGGCGACCTCCGGCTCGGAGGCGAGCACCCACCCCGTCGCGACGTTCGACCGCACGGCCTTCTCCTCCAATCCCGCGTTCGCCAGCCTGGGCGACCGCGTGGTGTTCACCACCCGGGGCGTGCGCGATCTGATCCTATGGTCGAGCGACGGCCTCCACACGCGTCCACTGATCACCGCCTCTCAGGCGTCCGGCCAGTATTTCGGCGACTTCTCGCCACCGGTCATCGCCGGCGGGCGAGCTTTCACCTTCAACGGCTACGCTGACGGGAGTGGCATCTACGGGGGCCACCTGGTGGCGACCGACGGCACGCCCCAAGGCACACGCACCCTTGCTTACCTGGGCGATACGTACGTGCGGGAGCCGCACGAATTCGGCGGCCGGCTGGTCTTCTTAGTCGAGAGCGCGGACCGCCAGCACTGGGCGCTGTGGTCGAGCGATGGCACGTCGGCAGGCACCCGGCAGCTCCTCGCTCTACCGGTGTCCTGGGTGACGAATCTGAAGCCCCTGGGCGGCTTCCTCTATTTCTTCGACGGATCCTCTCTCCTCCGCACCGATGGCACGGAAGCCGGCACGACCCGGTTCGGCAACTTCTGGGATCTCGGCTATGACCCCGAGGTCGCCGCGGCCGGCGGCCAGGTCTACTTCACGGCCGCTGGCCGCCTCTATCAGGTGGCGGGCACGGAATCCGAGCCGAGCCCCGCCTTCCTCGGCTGGGAGGTGATGGGGCTGACCGAGCTCGACGGCCGGCTCCTGTTCTTCGGCATCACCGACGGCGATACTCCCCAACGGGGGCTCTGGAGCACGGACGGCACGGCCGCCGGCACCGTCTTCCTCGGCCCGGTCTCGGCCCAGCCGACGGGCCTCATACCCGGCATCTATGGTGGTACGCCGGTCTGGACGCGCGCCGGCCGGCGACTCCTCTTCCGGGGGTGGGACGCCGATCACGGCTTCGAGCTCTGGAGCACGGATGGCACGGCCGCCGGCACGATCCAGATGGATTTAGCGCCTGGGAGCGCCTCCTCCTATCCCGACTCCTTCGTCGTGGCCGCGGGCCGCGTCTGGTTCACGGCGAACGATCCTGCCCATGGCCGCGAGATCTGGGTGAGCGATGGCACGCCGGCGGGGACGCACCAGGCGGACGAGATCGCGCCGGGGATGTTCTCGGCCCTCCCCCTGGGGCTCACCCCGGTCGGGAACAACCTCTACTTCTCGGCCTACACCCCGTTCGGCGGCCGCCAGCCCTGGATGCTGCCGCTCGCCGGTATTCCCTGATCGTGGCCCTGATCGTGGGGTAGACTCTCCGCCGATATTGCGGCGATATTGCGGAGGGACAAGATGAGTGAATCGAGCCCGGGGTTCGCCCGGCGTCTGACCCTGTTCGACGCCACGATGATCGTCATTAGCGGCATCATCGGCTCGGGCATCTTCATCAATCCTTATGTGGTAGCCCAGAAGGTCCATACGCCGTTCCTCATCCTCGGGGTGTGGATCGCCGGCGGCGTCATCGCCCTCTTCGGCGCTTTCGTCTTCGCCGAGCTGTCGACCGTGATGCCCAAGGTGGGCGGACAGTACGCCTTCTTCCGCGAGGCCTTCTCGCCCATCGTGGCCTTCCTCTATGGCTGGGGACTGCTGCTCATCGTCCAGTCCGGAGCCACGGCGGCGGTAGCGGTCGCCTTCGCCAAATACGTGGCGCGGCTAGTGGACCTGCCGGAGGGGGCGACCCCGTGGCTCGCCGCGGCCATCCTGCTGGCTCTGGCCGCCTTCCACGCCCTGGGCATCAAGCCGGGGGCCGTGGTGATCAACCTCATCACCTTCAGCAAGACGCTGGCGATTGCGGCGCTGATCGTGGGCGCCTTCGTCCTCACCCAGAAGTCAGGGCTCACCTGGGACCCCCTGGTGCCGCCGGACCTGGGCGGCCTCTCCCTGCTCTCCGCCTTCTTCGCCGGTCTGGTGCCGGCCATGTTCGCCTACGGGGGATGGCAGAACCTCAACTACGTGGCCGAAGAGGTGAAGGAGCCGCAGCGCACCCTGCCGCGGGCCATCCTCATCGGGGTCCTCTGCGTCATCGCCGTCTACATCTCGGCCAACGTGGCCTACGTGCACGTGCTCGGAGCGCAGGACCTCGCGGCCACGCAGACGCCGGCCGCGGACATGGCCTCCAGGCTGGCAGGGGAGACGGGCGCCAAGGTCATCAGCCTGCTGATCGTGATCTCCACCTTCGGCTTCATGAACCTGGCGCTCCTCTCGGCGCCGCGCGTCTACTACGCCATGGCCGCGGACGGCCTCTTCTTCCGTGCGCTGGCCCGCCTCTCCCCGCGCTTCCGGGCGCCCACGGCGGCGATCCTCCTCCAAGGGGGCCTCGCCGCGGTCTACGCGCTGGTGAACACCTACGACCGGCTGCTGGGCTACGCCGCCTTCGCGGACTGGATCTTCTTCGCCCTCGCCGGCGCCTCGCTCCTCGTCTTCCGGCGCAAGCTGCCCGAGGCGCCGCGTCCCTTCCCCGTGCCGGCCTACCCCTGGATTCCCCTCCTCTTCATCCTGGCGGGAGCGGGGATCGTCCTCAATACTTTCTTCACTGACACCCTGAACGCCCTCATCGGCACGGGGATTTTCATGCTGGGCGTGCCGGTCTACTATTTCTGGAGCATGGGGCGGCGGACGGCACCAAGGAGAGAGGAATGAAAGGCAGCATCTACATGCGCTGGGCCAAGGATTACGCCTGGGCCCGCTACAACCTCGCCAACAGCGGCATGCTCGGCGCTGACGCGGAGGATCTAGATCTGGAGCCAGGAGACGTTCAGGTCAACGGCGCGAACAAGGATGGATACGTGCCGCTGCTGGAAGCCATCGCTTCCCTCTACGGCGTCACCCCGGAGCAGGTGGTGCAGGCGGGGGGGACGTCGGGGGCCAACTTCCTCGCCTTCGCCACCCTGGTCAATCCCGGCGACGAGGTGCTGATCGAGCAGCCTACCTACGAGCCGCTCCTCGCGGCCCTGAGCTTCGTGGGCGCCCGGGTGCGCCGCTTCGGCCGGCGTTTCGAGGATGGCTACCACGTGGACCTCGACGCCATCCGCTCCCAGCTCTCCGACAAGGTCCGGTTGGTGGTGCTCACCAACCCCCACAATCCCAGTGGCGTGATGCTGCCGCCCGAGGAGGTCGCGGAGGTGGCCCGGCTGGCCGCGCGTGTGGGCGCCCTGGTGCTGGTGGACGAGGTCTATCGCGACGTCTGGTTCGACCAGGCGCCGCCGAGCCACGTCCACCTCGGCCCCCACGTCCTCGCCCCCAGCAGCCTGACCAAGAGCTACGGCCTCTCGGGATTGCGCTGCGGCTGGATCTTCGCCGCGCCCGAGATCGCCGACCGCATGAGGAAAGTCTTCGACCTCATGGACGCCGGGGGCTCGATGCCGAGCGCCACCCTGGGTCTCGCCGCCCTGCGCCAGCTCCCGAGGCTGATCGCCAGAAGCCGGGCCATCCTCGATCCCAACATCGCGCAGGTCCGCACCTTCCTGAATGATCACACCGAATGGCTCGACTGCGCCGTGCCCGAGCGCTCCATGTGCGTCTTCCCCCGTCTCCATCGCGAAGAGGACAGCCAGCCCCTCCACGACTGGCTGCGCACCCGCGAGACCTCGATCGTGCCCGGGAAGTTCTTCGAAATCCCCGCCATTTCCGCCTCGGCTTCGCCGTGAAGCCCGAAGACGTGGCGATGGGGCTAGAAAATCTGTCCCAAGGGCTGCGGCGGAATCAGTGACGGATCAGAGCGGCGACGCCAAGTCCCGCTCTGCCCCCTCAGCAAACCCTCCTGCCCTGGCGCGATGAGCTCCCGCCCTCGCGAATTCTGGCTGCGCCCTCGCGAATTTTCGTCCGGCCCTCGCGAATTCTCGTAAGGCCCTCGCGAATTTTGGGCCGCCCCTCGCGAGGGCCCATATATAACTCGCGAGGGCGCATATGAAACTCGCGAGGGCGCGATGAAAACTCGCGAGGGCCTTACGAGATCTCGTGAATTTCGGTCCGGCCCTCGCGAGGGCGCGACGAAAACTCGCGAGGGCACAATGAAAATTCGCGAGGGCGATGCGAGAATTCGCGAGGGCACAGCCAGAATTCGCGAGGGGGGAGGGGGGCTCAGGCGGGCGGGATGGCTGTGACGTCTTCCATGAGAAGGCCCCAAATTGCAAGGCCGCCAGGGCGGCCTGTCCTTATCTTCTTCTCGATCGGAGTCGGGTGTCGGTCCCCGAGTCTTCCATCCGCACTCTCAAGGAGCCCTCTTGGGCTCGGTGCATGAGGGGGTTCCACCGCTGCGGCGCTGCACTCTCTACGACGGCCTCGAAGGCTCACGACGTCACAACGCAGTCACCGACAACGGGAGGTTGAGACTCCAACTCCGATTCTGTGAACGCTTTTCTCCCTTGCTGAGCTGTTGTTTCTTTCTTCCTGGGCTTCTTTAGGCTGTCGCCTTGCGCAGAGGCTCGTAGTCCGTTTCGCTTACCCAAAGGCGGTGTAGCACCACTGCCAACTTGCGAGCGACGGCGACTACGGCTCGTTTCTTGCCGCTCTTGCCCCCACGCTCGGCCAACCGCAGACCCAATCGTCTCAGGTCGCTGTCTTGTCCGAAGGGACCTAAGATGTAGTGGGACGCTTGCACCAGCAGGCGCCGCGTCAGCCGGTCGCCCTGCTTGGTGATGGGCATTTGGGGTGCCGACTGGCCCGAGCTGCGACTACCGGGGACCAGGCCCAGATAAGCTCCCACTGCGCGCGACTTGGCGAAGCGAAATGGATCGCCCAGCGTCAGCACGAACACCAGCGCCGTCAGGGCTCCGACGCCCTTGATCTGGCGCAGCCGTTGCGTCACCGACCAGTGCCGGGCCAGGACCTCGACCTGCTTGTCGAAGCGGGCGATCTCCTGACTCAGCTCCGAGAGGACCCTTAGCAGAGGCGCCAGTGTTTCTTTCAGCGACGACGGCAGGGTCTTATCCTGCTGGGCTTTGGAGGCAAACGCCGCCGAGGAGCAGGAGGGCAGACGGTAGCCGAAGGACTTGACGACCCCGCGCACCTGGTTGACCAGCATCGTGCGCGCCTTGACCAGACCTTCCCGAGCCCGCACCACGGCGATGGCTTTCTGAGATTGCTCGCTACGTGGCTCTACGGGCGACAGCAGTTGGGGATCCACCCGGACCAATTGCGCCAAGAACCGCGCATCGCGCTCGTCGGTCTTTTTCAGGCTCGACGAGATGGCCCGCACCTGACTGGGATTGGCCACGATGACCTCGTGGCCCAGAGATTTCACCAACCGCGTCATCCACAGGCTGTGGGTTCCACTCTCCAGCGCCACCAACTGAGGGGGAAGAGAACTGAAGTAGCGCTGGACGCTGGCTGTCGTGGTCGACAGCCGCCGCTCCTCCAAAACCGCCCCGGTCTTGCGGTCCATCCGACAGATCTGGCTCGAACGATCCCCGAGATCCAAGCCCATCACCTCCTGCGCCTCAACTTTGCTAAGCTCAACCACGGTCAACCTCCTTTCGCGTCTAGCCGCGCGATCACCTGTTTGCAGACCGTTATTCTGGCACTGCGTCACAGGAGGTTGGCCTTCTCATCCCATCTCTACGGGATCGGGACGGCCAGCGCGGCTGATATCTTGCTTCCAGGCGCGCCGCGAGTTACGATCCTCCCGCAACTCGTGGACGGATTGACGGGACGACCGGGGAGCGTTAACCTCGAAGCCATGGGCGAGCCCGCGAGAACTCTGACCTTCCCCTGGGAGGACGACGACCGGTCCTGGCCGGCGCAGGGACAGTGGACCTATGCGGACTACGCACGCCTTCCCGACGATGGCCGTCGCTACGAGGTCATTCGGGGACATCTCTACGTGACACCGCCGCCCATCTTCTTCCATCAGCACGTGGTCACTGAGCTCTCCCGGCTGCTGGGGAACTTTGTCGTGGAGGGGGCATTGGGCCGGATCTTCGTGGCACCGGTCGAGATCGTGCTTCCCCGTGGGATCGCGACTCCGGTCCAGCCCGACGTCGTCTTTTTCCGCAAGGGGAACCAGCCCCGCCTCAAAGACCAGAAATTTCACGGGGCGCCTGATCTGGTGGTCGAGGTCGAATCCCCAAGAACACGAACTCGCGACTGGACGACCAAGCGCGAGGCCTATCGCGAAGCCGGAGTTCCAGAGTACTGGCTGGCCAGCTCGCGGACGCAGACGGTGACAGTGCTCGTCCTGAGTGAAGACGGCACACAATACGTCGAGCTGGGGTGTTTCGGCCTCGGCGACACGATCCGCTCGGTCCTCCTCTCGGGGCTCGCGATTCCGGTGGACCCCTTGTTTCCCTCCGAGTGAGGCGGGACCGGCGTGGCTCCGGCGGAGACTCGTGGACGGATTGACGGAATGAGCAGGGACGCTTTAGGACTTGCCACAGAATAATTATGACCAATCGCCCGATACTCAGCCCCGAAGGGGGCGGCAGCGTACAGCCTGGGGCGTGAGCCCCAGGAACGCGAAGCCCCAATCCTTTCAAGCCCTGAAAGGGCGGCAGAGGACCGTCGCACCTCAAGCTGCTGCCGCCCCGTTGGGGCTTGAAATCGTTGTAGGGCAACGTTTCCTGGGGTTGACACCCCAGGCTTTATTCTGTCGCCCCCTTCGGGGCTGAGCTCTGGGGACTGAGCCCGGCGCCAAGTCGCCCAAGGAATCGCTCCACTTCCTCCCGATTCCGGAAAGCGTACCCCTCGGAGTAGAGGTATAGCCCTGGGATCTGCTTCGGCCCGAGCCTCTCCGGGAGCACGGCACGGAGATCGGCTGGAGTGAGGCCGAACTGGCGGGCAAGATCGTCGACGCGGATATCGGCGATCAGACCTGTCTGGGGATCGCTCACCTTGGGATAGACCGAGACGAGCGCCGACCGTCCTCCCGAGAGCAAACGCCAGCGGTAGGTGACGTTCGACTGCGTGGTCCCCACCTGATCGCTGAGCCGTGAGAGCCCCTCGTGGAGCAGGCGGTATAGGTCTCCCACGCCTCGCAAGGCCGCAATGTCGGCGAGGTCTTCCAGGCTCAGGATCGGACGCGCGTTGCGGGTTTGGGTATTCCGCCTGACCTCTTCGGGCGCGATCAGCCAGCTACGGCCGACCAGCTCCTGACCGCCGTCCTTGTAGTAATCGAAGAACACCACGTTGAGATTCACGCCGTAGCGCGAAGAGAGGAACTGGACGATCCGCTCTGACTGCGGGTCCAACTCGGTGGCCACGATGAGGAGCCGCTGTTCCTGGTTCAAGGGTTCGGGTAGCTCGGTATGGAACTTCTCCTGGAAGAGCGCCTGAAGCGGCTTCTGCTGGTGCTCCTGAGCCAGACTCTCGATCTTCTGGGGCGAGAGACCTTGGATCCATGAGGCGTAATCGAGGACCTGAGCCACTACGTCGCGAGGTGTGCGGCCCCTCTTGAGCTCGAGGAGCACCAGGTTGCCGTCACGGTCGAGGGCCAGGATGTCGATGGCGTGGCCGTAATCGGTGGCGACCTGATTCCCCAGGAGCAGGAGGTCCTCACCCACGAGGCTCAGGTCCTGGCAGAGCCAACGCTCCAGCCGGGCCTCCAAGTCCAGCTTGGCAGACGGGAGCGCGACAGGGCGGTCTCCCTGAATCCTCCAGATCTTCATTTGAATCGACACGCGTCAGCCTCCTTGTCTCTTGCGCCCCAGCAGAAGAAGAACTATCCTGGATAGGAAAAATTTTGGTTGAAGGGCTCTTGGAAGTTTCTCATGCCCAGACTTTCTACTCACCGTACCAAGATACGAGGAAATCCCATCAAGCCTGGTACCGCCTCCTGGCCATCTCAGGGAGATTGGACTTTTGCTGATTATGCCCGTCTACCTGAAGATGGGTACCGCTACGAGGTGATCCGAGGACGTCTTTATGTGACACCACCTCCGATTGCTGGGCACCAGCATATCGTCACCAGGCTGCTCCTGTTTTTCGGCAAGGCCGTGGAAGACAACGACCAGGGGGTTCTGCTTCCTGCACCGCTGGACGTCATCCTCCCTCAAGACCTCGGGACACCTGTCCTACCGGATCTCCTCTTTCTGCGCAAAGAGAACTTACCTCCTTGGGATGCTGAAAACATTCAAGGTGCTCCGGACCTGATCATCGAAGTCGAGTCCCCAGTCACCCGCCGGCGCGACCGTACCCTCAAGCAGGAGGTCTATCGTGAGGCCGGGGTTCTGGAGTACTGGCGAGCGAATCTACGTACTTGGAGGATGACGGTGCTCGCCCTGAGCGAGGATCGCGTGCGGTACGTGGAGTGGGGTTGCTTCGGCCTCGGCGAAACGATCCGCTCGTCCGTACTGCCCGAGCTCGCCATTCCGGTGCATCTCCTCTTCCCGTTCCCCTGAGCCGGGTTACCCCTTGCAGGGATTGCAGGCCCCCCTTTCAGGCAGGCCCGGTTTCCTGCCATAGTTCTCCCCTATGAACATCGAACAGACCTGTCTCGACCTTGCCGAGCTTGCCCGGGATGCGGGTCCCGACCCCGACCGGAGGGTCTCCGGCATGGCCGCGGCCCTCGTGGGCTCGGAGATCCTGCGCATCGCCGGGGAGATCCGGACTCTGGTGGCCGCCGGCCGCGCCATCTGCAACCTCACGGTGGGGGACTTCGACCCGCGCTATTTCCCCATCCCCGAAGTGCTGATGGAGGGGATCCGCGCCGCGCTGGAGAAGGGGGAGACCAACTATCCGCCGTCGAACGGCCTGGAGGGTCTGCGAGCGGCGGTGGCGCGCTTCTACGAGCGCGATCTGGGGCTGCGCTATCCCGTGGATTCGGTGCTCATCGCCGGCGGCGCCCGGCCGATCATCTATTGCATCTTCCGCACCCTGGTGGACCCGGGCGACCGGGTGGTCTACACGGTGCCGAGCTGGAACAACAACCACTACGTGCACCTGGTGGGCGGCCAAGGCGTGCCCGTGGTCTGCCGGCCGGAGCACCGCTTCCTGCCCACCCGGGAGGAGCTGGTGCCGGCCCTCTCCGGCGCCCGCCTGCTCTCCCTCAACTCGCCTTTGAATCCCACGGGCACGGCTTTCGAGCGCAGTGCCCTCTTGGGCATCTGCGAGGCGGTGCTGGAGGAGAACGAGGCCCGCAACCGGCGGGGCGAGCGGCCTCTCTACCTGATGTACGACCAGATCTACTGGATGCTCTGTCTTCGGCGACACCGCCCACGTGACGCCGCCGGAGCTGTTGCCGGAGATGGCGCGCTACACCCTGTTCGTGGACGGGATCAGCAAGGCCTTCGCGGCCACGGGACTGCGGGTGGGCTGGGGCGTGGGGCCGGTGGACATCATCTCCCGCATGTCGGCTGTGCTGGGGCACGTCGGGGCCTGGGCGCCCCGGGCCGAGCAGCGGGCCACGGCCAAGCTCCTCGACGAGCCGGAGGAGATCCGGCGCTATCAGATCGGCTTCAAGCACCAGCTCGCAGGTGCGTCTGGACCGTCTCCACCAGGGCTTCCAGGCCATGAAGGCCCGGGGGTTGGCCGTGGACAGCATTCCCCCCATGGGGGCCATCTACCTCACGGTCCGCATCCATCCCTTCGGCCGCGTCACGCCCGACGGCACCGAGCTGCGTACCAATCGCGACGTGCGCCGCTACGTGCTGGAGGAGGCCGGCATCGGCGTCGTCCCCTTCGGGGCCTTTGGCTCGACCGTGGACGAGGGCTGGTTCCGCCTGAGCGTGGGCGCCGTCTCCGAAGCCGACATCGAGGAGGCCCTGCCGCGGCTGGAAGGCGCCTTGCATCGGCTGAGGTGAAGTGGGAGGAGGGAGCCCGATGAGCGGAGAGCAGCAACTTTCAGGACCTGACCTGGCGCAGGGGATTCCACTCGCGGATCTGACAGACGGCGGTCAGCTCCTGGGGCACAGCCATGGCGAGGCGGTATTGGTGGTGCGGCGAGGAGAGGAGATCTTCGCCGTCGGCGCCACCTGCACCCACTACGGCGGTCCCCTGGCCGAGGGGAGGGTGGTGGACGACAGGGTCCGCTGCCCATGGCACCATGCCTGCTTCAGCCTGCGCACGGGTGAGGCCGTGCGAGCGCCGGCCTTGAATCCCGTCGCTTGCTACAAAGTGGAGCGGGAGGGGGACCGGATCTGTCATCCGCAACAAGGTCGAGCCTCCCAAGCGGCAGGCTTCGGGGCCCGATCCCGTGGTGATCGTGGGCGCCGGTGCCGCGGGCAACGCTGCCGCCGAGGAGCTGCGCCGCCAGGGTTACGACGGACGCATCCTCCTGATCGGTCCCGAGGGCGAGATCCCCTACGACCGTCCCAACCTCTCCAAGGACTACCTCGCCGGCAACGCTCCCGAGGAGTGGATCCCCCTCCATCCACCGGACTTCTACGCCGAGCGGCGGATCGAGCTGGTGAAGGCGGGCGCCAAGGCGATCGATCCCCAAGCGAAGACGGTCAGTCTGGATGACGGCCGCACGCTCGGCTATGGCGCCTTAATCCTGGCCACCGGGGCCGAGCCCATCCGCCTCCCCCTGCCGGGTGCGGACCGGCCCCACGTGCACCTCCTGCGATCGCTGGCAGACAGTCGGGCGCTCATCGAGAAGGCCAAGACGTCCAAGCGCGCCGTGGTGGTGGGCGCGAGCTTCATCGGTCTCGAAACCGCGGCCTCCCTGAGGACCCGGGGACTGGAGGTCACGGTCGTGGCGCCGGAGCCGCGTCCCCTGGAGAAGGTGATGGGGCCGGAGATCGGCGACTTCATCCGCGGCATCCACGAGGAGCACGGGGTGACCTTCAAGCTGGGGACGAAGCCGAAGGCCATCCACGAAACCGAAGTCGAGCTGGAGAGCGGCGAGTGCGTCCCCGCCGACCTGGTGGTCCTCGGCGTGGGCGTGCGGCCCCGGGTGGCCCTGGCCCAAGAGGCCGGGCTCGCGGTGGACAACGGTGTCCTGGTGAACGAGCACCTCGAGACCAGCGCTCCGGGCGTTTATGCCATCGGTGACATCGCCCGCTGGCCCGATCCCCACTCCGGCGAGCGCATCCGCGTCGAGCACTGGGTGGTGGCCGAACGCCAGGGGCAGACGATCGCCCGCAACCTCGTCGGGCAGGCCGAGCCCTTCGACGCCGTCCCCTTCTTCTGGAGCCAGCACTACGACGTGAGCATCAACTACGTGGGCCACGCCACCAAGTGGGATGCCATCGAAGTCCACGGCTCCCTCCAGGATCGCAGCGCCGTCGTCGCCTACCGCTCCGGCGGCAAGATCGCCGCCGTGGCCACGATCTGGCGGGATCAGGAGAGCCTCGCGGCCGAGCTCGCCATGGAGCGGGACGACGCGGCGGCCCTGGAGAAGGCTGTAGCGGGGTAGATTCAGCCGGGGATCGGGAAGCCGCCGAAGTCGGTGGAGAGCTCCTCGACGCTGCACATCACACCCTGGGGCGCGTAGTCGCCGATGAAGCTCTGGGCGGGCTCAGTGTCCTCGGTCTGCGAGTCGTAGACCGGGACCGCCGCGACCGAGTATGGGAAATAGGGGTTGGACACCAGGTTGCGATAGATCACGGCGAGGTTCCGATGCCGGCCCCACGAGAGGTGGTTGAGGTCCGATCCCAGGTTGGCGATCTCCTCCCGGCTGTCGCTCAGGACGATGTAGACGAAGCCGTCGGCCGCCACTTTCGCCTCATAGTCGGCCAGGGTGGCGAGGGTGTTGGTCAGCTTGGAGTCGCAGAGGTTGAACGACCAGTAGCGGACCATGGTTTCGGCCGGGATGATCCCTGCGGGCTGCGAGGTGTTCGTGTAGGTGGGAGGCTTGAGCCGCAGGAGGACCACCGAGTCGTCCGCGGGCTCGAGCAAGCTGGTCAGGTAGGTGTTGTCCTGGTTGGCGTAGAGACCGCTCGCGGCGATGTTGTAGAAGTAGACCGGACCGGCTTCTGAAACGGCCGGCGGATGGTCCGGCGGGTTGCCTCCCGTATGGAGCGCCAGGAGCTGGCGCTCGGGCAGGGGGAGGTTTTCTCCCGTCTCCGTGTCGAAAGCCTGGAGCTCGGGCAGCGGCACCCCGCCCGAAAGTCCATCGGGGCCGTCCGGGTCGTCCGGCAGATAGACGCGGAGGAAGATGGAGACGTATTCGAGGTCGTCGGGGAAGGTGATGACGTTGTCCGCCTCGGTTTTCGGGGTCTCGTCCGGCACCACTTCGACGATGTAATCGCGCTCCGGCACGGCCCGGTCGACCGCCAGCCAGAAGGGGTTGTCGCTCCCCGGGTCCGGCAGGATGTCGTCGTCGCGCAACGAGGAGGGGAGCGAGTCCTCGTCGTCTCCGTTCACGAAGTCTCCCGCCTCGTTGTAGACGTTGAAGCTCTGATACCGGGCGTGGGCGAGCTCCCCGAGGATACGGATCCCCATCGTGTCTCCCACCTCTCGGCGGAAGGCGTAGTACCAGTAGATGGAGTTGCCGTCCGGATAGAACGGCACCCACCGCCGCTCACCGCTCCAGGGGATGCTCCAGCCGTTTTCCAGGTCCTGCGGGTCTCCGTTCATGCCGTCCATCTTACTTCAACCTTACTTCAACGGCCTGATTGCCGCAGCGCGTTAATCTTCATGCCGCAGCTTGACGTAGACTCCCGCCTGTGGCAGGCTAGAGGGTGGAAAGAAGGAGCTCCACCCCATGATCGACACCCTGGAATCCCCGGTCCGCGCCAAAGCCGCGGACGTCCTGAGCCCGCGCATCGGCCGCGGGCGCATCGCCCATCTGGCGGCGCGTCTCTATCACCTGGATCCCTCCCGCCCGACGCTGACCCTGCGGTCGCCAGCCACCGGCCAGCTCATCGGCGAGGTCTCGCGGGGCTCGGCCGTGGACGTACGCGAGGCCGTGCGGGTGGGGCGCAAGGCCCAGGACGCGTGGTCACACCGCACCTTCGCCGAGCGTGCCGAGGTCTTCGTGCGCTTCCACGACCTGTTGCTCGACCGCCAGGACGAGGTCCTCGACTTGGTCCAGCTCGAAAGCGGCAAGGCCCGCAAGCATGCCTTCGAGGAGGTAGCCGACACGGCCATCGTCGCCAACTACTACGCCGAGAACGCCGAGCGCCACCTGCGCCCGAAGCGACGCAAGGGAGCCCTGCCCGGCTTGACCCAGACCTGGGAGCACCACCATCCGCGCGGAGTGGTGGCAATCATCTCGCCCTGGAACTATCCGCTGTCGATGGCGGTCACGGATGCCATCCCAGCCCTCATGGCTGGCAACGCCGTGGTGCTGAAGCCGGACCGGCAGACCCCCTTCACGGCCCTCTGGGTGGCCGAGCTCCTGGAGGAGGCCGGGTTGCCGGCGGGGCTGTTCCAGGTGATCCCTGGCGAGGGTCCGGAGCTGGGTCCGCCGCTGATCGAGAGCTGCGACTTCCTGACCTTCACCGGCAGTACGGAGACGGGAAGGATCGTGGGCCGGCAGGCGGGGGAGCGGCTCATCGGCTATGCCCTGGAGCTGGGAGGGAAGAATCCCATGCTCGTCCTCGCCGATACCGATCTCGACGCGGCGGTCGAGGGCGCGGTGCGCGGCTGCTTTTCCACCGCCGGCCAGCTCTGCATCTCCATCGAGCGCCTCTTCCTCCACGAGTCGCTCTACCACTCCTTCCTCGACCGCTTCGTGCGCGAGACCAAGTCCCTGCGGCTGGGCGCCAGCTTCGAGTACGACGTGGACATGGGCTGCCTCATCTCGGAGTCCCACCTCGCCAAGGTTCAGGAGCATGTGCTGGACGCCGTGGCCCAGGGGGCTACCGTCCTCACCGGCGGCCGGGCGCGGCCCGAACTCGGCCCCACCTTCTTCGAGCCCACGATTTTGACCGGCGTCACGCCCGACATGAAAGTGTTCACCGAGGAGACCTTCGGCCCGGTGGTGGCGGTCTATTCCTTCGAATCGGTCCACGACGCCATCGAACGGGCGAACGCCAGCCGCTATGGCTTGAACGCCAGCGTCTGGACCCGCGACCTCGAGCTCGGCCACCGGGTGGCCGCCCGCCTGCAGTGCGGCACGGTCAACGTCAACGAGGCCTACGCCGCGGCCTGGGCCTCGGTCGACGCGCCCATGGGCGGCTTCAAGGACTCGGGGGTCGGCCGGCGCCATGGAGCGGAAGGGCATCCTCAAGTACACCGAATCGCAGACCATCGCCATCCAGCGCGGTCTGCCGCTCGCGGCCCCCGCGGGCATGACCGACGAGATCTTCAGCCGCGCCATGAGCCTGACGCTCAAAGTGCTGCGGCGTGTGCCCGGCCTGCGCTGAGCGGCAGTCCGGAGACGTCGAGGAGAGAGACATCATGGCCACTCATTTCTTCACCGGCTTCCCCGGCTTCCTGGGCTCCGAGCTCGTGCCGCGCGTGCTGGCCCGCTCGGAGTCCGAGGAAGCCGTCTGCCTGATCCAGCCCAAGTTCGCCCCCCTCGCCCGCCAGCGCGTTGCGGAGATCGTGGCGCGCGAGCCGCGCCTCGAAGGTCGCATCCGTCTCGTGGAGGGGGATATCACCGTCCCCGGCCTCGGGCTCGCGGACTTGGGCCCCCTGCAGCGCGAGGTCGCCGAGGTCTACCACCTCGCGGCGGTCTACGACCTCTCCGTCCCCCGCAAGGTGGGGATGAAGGTGAACGTGGACGGCACCAGAAACGTCCTCGACTTCGCCGAGGGGTGCTCCGGCCTCTCCCGCTTCCAGTACGTCAGCACCTGTTACGTGAGCGGCGCCTACGTGGGCATCTTCCGCGAGACCGACCTCGCCAAGGGGCAGCGGTTCAACAATCATTATGAGGAGACGAAGTTCCTGGCCGAGGCCGAGGTGCAGGAACGGATGAAGAAGGGGCTGCCAGCCACCATCTACCGGCCGGCCATCGTGGTGGGGGACAGCCACACCGGCTCCACCCAGAAGTACGACGGTCCCTACTTCGCCATCCGCTGGCTGCTGCGCCAGCCGGGCATCGCCATCATGCCCGTGGTGGGGGACACGACCCGCACGCGCCTCAACGTGGTGCCCCGGGACTTCGTCATCGGCGCCATCAGCTACCTCTCCGGCGAAGAGAAGGCGGTGGGGAAGGTCTACCAGCTCGCCGATCCCGATCCGCTGACCATCGACGAGCTCCTGCACGCCGCGGCCAAGGCGAGCCATCGTCTGCTGGTGAAGGTCCCCCTGCCCGTGGGCGTGGCGAAGAAGGCCATCGACTGGGTTCCCCTGGTCTACCGGGTGATGCAGATCCCCTCCAGCTCCATCGACTACTTCGTGCATCCCACCTTCTACGACACCACGAACACCCAGGCCGACCTCGCCGGTACCGACCTCCAGGTGCCGCCCCTGCGCTCGTACCTGCCGGCGCTGGTGTCGTTCATGAAGGTGCACCCGGAGCTGAGCTCGGAGGCGATGGTGTAGGGAGTTGAAAAAAAGCCGGGGTCCGAAGCGGACCCCTTCAGAGGTTTGTACTAGGGGGGAAAGCGTTGTGAACGCTGACCTGGTTATCCCATGGGCACCCCCCGGGAGTCTCGGCAGATAGTGCCCCCTTTGCGTCAGAAATCGTGAAAGCGAACAGAGTCTTAGCAAAGGTGTGTCAGAACAGAGTGCCCGACACAATTGTCACTTCCTGACACAGTTGACTGACAGACTTCTGACACTTCCGCCCCTCTTTCCCCAGGGGAGCCACCCTGGCAGCGCCTTTGCATATCAGGTCTTTCAGACAAGCTGGTCGTGGAAATGACGAGAGAGGGGCTGAAAGGATGCTCGACCGTGACGACTTCGAAACACGGATTTTTTCCTACTACCTCCCCCTGCAGAGGGTGAGGGAGTTCGTGGACCGGAACCTGTCCGAGCCCATCCCCCTGCGCACGGCGGCCCGAGCCGCGGGCCTGGAGGAGAAGTACTTCTCGGCCTTCTTCCACCGCAAGACGGGAGTCTGCTTCCGCGACTGGCTGGCAGCCCGGCGGGTCGAGCGGGCCATCGAGATCCTCAAGCAGCGCGACGACACCATCACCAGCATCGCCGCCAGCGTCGGCTTCCAGGACCTGCGGACGTTCGAGCGCGCCTTCAAGCGGCTGACCGGGGTCACGCCCCGGGCGTTCAAGCGGTCCGTGGCGCCCGAGATCCTGGCGCCGCCGCTACCGGCCCATGAAGAGCAAGGCGAGCACCGGGAGCACGACGGGGATGGTGGTGAGGATCAAGGCGTTGCGGACGCGGCCCCGGCGGTCGTCTCCAGTCCACGATGGTACGGACCGGGACTGCGAGATCTCGACCCTCAGGAAGTCCTCCCGGCGCTGCTGAAGAGTCCGACGACGATACCGCGGGGGCTCGCACCTCTCTGATCGTCCGCCAGCCCCTGACACAGATCGTCCCGGGGTAGACTCCGCCTGCGATGTCGATCTCCTACGGCAGTCAGAGCATGGTCGCTCCCCTGCGGCGGGTCCTCGTCCGCCGGCCGGATGCGGCCTTCGGCGGCGCGGACCCGGCGGTGTGGCACTACACGTCCCGGCCCGACCTCGCGGCGGCGCAGCGCGAGCACGACGCTCTCGTGGACCTGCTGCGGGGGGCCGGTGCCGAGATCATTGAGCACGCCGAGCCCCAGCCGGAGCGGGCGGACTCGATCTTCGTCTTCGATCCCGTGCTGATCACCGACCGCGGGGCCGTGCTCCTGCGCATGGGCAAGGCCCTGCGCCGCGGCGAGGAGGAGGCGATGGGGCGCCGGCTTGCGGAGGTGGGAGTCCCCATCCTCGGCGCTCTCGAGGGCGAGGCCACGGCCGAGGGAGGCGACCTCCTGTGGCTCGACCGCCACACCCTCGCTGCCGGCCACGGTTTCCGCACCAATGCCGCCGGTCTCGGCCAGCTCCGGAAGATCCTCGGCCCCCTGGACGTCGAGGTGGTGCCGGTCGAGTTGCCGTACTTCGGCGGTCCCGAGGCCTGCCTCCACCTCCTCTCGCTCATCAGCCTGGTGGACGACGACCTTGCCGTGGTCTACCCGCCCCTCCTGGCCGTCCCCTTCTGGCGCCGGCTGCGCGACCGGGGGATCCGGCTCGTCGCGGTGCCTGAGGAGGAATTCCCCACCCTGGGTCCCAACGTCCTGGCTCTGGCGCCGCGCAAGGTGCTGATGCTGGAGGGGAACCCCGTCACCCGCCGGCGCCTGGAGGAGGCCGGCTGCGAGGTGGTCACCTACGTGGGCCGGGAGGTCTCCCTCAAAGCCGAGGGGGGACCGACGTGCCTGACGCAGCCGGTCTGGCGGGGGTAGCCCTCGCCACCGCGGGCATAGGCGCTAACTTAGCTCCAGCGCTCCCCCGCCCAAGACCCTCACCCCTGCCCCTCTCCCGACCACCCCATCCCCCCTCCCCGGGAGAGGGGTTCCCGACTGGGGCAGTCTTGCTGGTCTCCCTCTTCTCCCGGTGAGGGGGGTGGCGAGGGGACGGGAGAAGAGGGCCGGGGTGATGAGGGCCTTACACCTTCGGGCCGATCGTGCAGTCGCCGCTGCCGGTCTCGACGTGGATGGCCGTGCGGCCGTTGCCGCGCCGGGCGCCCACGACCTTGCGGCCCGCCTTGCGCAGGGTGGCGTCGCTGTAGTTGACGATCAGGTCGCCGCTCCCCTGGTCCGAATCGATGTCGAACGAGGCGTCCGGACCCGCCTTGATGTCGATGTCGCCGCTGCCGGTCTCGGCCGTGACCTTGCGCGCCTTGGCGAGCGAGCTGTGTACCACCACGTTGCCCGAGCCGGTCTCCGCCGCCAGCTCCTCCAGCTCCACGGAGAGGACCTTGACGCCTCCGGAGCCGGTGTCCGCGATCACCCGGCCCACCACGCCGTCCTGGATGACGACGTCGCCCGAGCCCGTGTCGATGGCCAGCTTGCCGGCCGAGACCTGGCTGACGGTGACGTTGCCGGAGCCGGTGTCGATGTGCCGTTGCCCACCAGGCGCTTGACCACGACGTCGCCCGAGCCCGTGTCGATCGAGGTCTCGCCCTTGGCCGCGCCCAGGACCACGTCGCCCGAGCCCGTGTCCACGCTGAGCTGGCCGGAGTGGGAGGCGATCTGCACGTTGCCGCTGCCCGTGTCCACGGACAGGACGCCGTCGAGATCGCCGCCGCGCACCGGACCCACGGCGTTGCGCACCGCGAGGTTCGAGCCGGCGGGCACGATGATCCGCAGGTCGGCGTAGAGGATGGGCGCCGAGTCGTGCTTCTTCGCGTAGATCCGCACCCGCTCGCCGCGGTAGGTGGTCATGGTCTGGTTGCCGACGTTGAGGAAGCTCAGGAAGGCCGGCAGCTCGGAGTCCTCTTTGTCCTTCTCCCGGTTGCTGGGATAGGTATAGGAGCGGTACTTCTCCACCGGATAGGAGAGCGCCCACTCCTCGCGCCCCTTCTTGTCGTGGCTCTTGACCCACTTCATGCCGGAAAGCAGCCGCTGGGTCTCGGCGGCGCTGTCGGCGTCGGCGTGGACGGTGGCGTCCACCACCACGTCGCTCCCCTGCCCCGGCACCAGCTCGATGCGGCCGGCAAGGTTGGCGAGCCGCACCTCCGCGTTGGCCGGGAAGGGCTGGCGGAAGGCGCGCGTCTGTTCAGCGGCATTGGCAGTGGCCATGCCGAGGGAAAGCATCAGGGCCGCGCTCAGCGCGGATGTCCTTGAAATCGATTTCATAAGGGCCTCCGGTTCTCCATGATGCCAACACTACGGGCCGGGAGGGAGGAAGGTTGCAGGATCGCCTGCTAGACTTGGCGCGCTTTCCATGACCCCCGAGGAGGCTGCATGCGCCGATCGCTCATCGTCTGGACTCTCGCTGCGCTCGCCATTTCACCTGTCGCCGCCGAACAGCCGCCCGCGCCGCCTTCGATTGGCGCGCTCCTGGCGCCCGATGCCAGCGGCCGCCGCCCCACGCTCACGGCCTGGTCGCCGGACGGCAAGCGGCTGGGTTACGTCTGGGAGAAAGGTCTGTGGGTGCTCGACCTCGCCACGGGAAAGAGCGAGGAGGTCTGGGCAAAGAAGGAGAAGAAGGACGGCGAGGACGCGGGGGAGGAGATCGACGCCTGGGAGTGGTCCCCCAAGGGCGATTCCATGCTTTTCGTGACCGAGGGGGACCTCTATCTCGAGTCGCTCGCCAGCCGCGACAATCGGGAAATTCGGCGGCTGACCCGTACCGAGGCCAAGGAGGAGGATCCCCATTTCTCGCCCGACGGCCGCCGCATCGCCTACGTGCGCGGGTTCGACCTCTACGTGATGGACGTCGAGCGGGGCGAGGAGCTGCGGCTCACCACCGACGGCCAGGAGAACGTCGCTCTCAACGGCATCAATGACTGGGTCTAC
The DNA here is from genome assembly GCA_963712665.1 of Thermoanaerobaculaceae bacterium. Lineage (GTDB taxonomy): Bacteria > Acidobacteriota > Thermoanaerobaculia > Multivoradales > UBA5704 > DATARR01. Next base: position 516,414 of record CAVQIV010000009.1, read on the forward strand.
TGGGAGGAGATCTGGGACCGCGAGCCCGAGGGCTTCTGGTGGAGCCCCGACAGCTCCCGCATCGCCTACTACCACTTCGACGAGACCCCGGTCGGCGTCTACCCCCTGGTGAACGACTCCCCCCTCTATCCCAAGGTGACCCTCCAGAAGTATCCCAAGGCGGGGGAGCCCAACCCCCGCGTCAAGCTGGGCGTCGTCGACGTGGCATCCCGGCGGACGACCTGGCTGGATACGCTCAATACCGTGGACCCCGAGGCCTATCTCGCGCGGGTGGACTGGACGCCGGCGGGCGACGCCGTGGCCGTCCAGCGCCTGAACCGCGATCAGACCCGCCTCGAGCTTTTGCGCTGCAGCCCCGCGGAGGGGGGCTGCGCGCCGATCCTCACCGAGACCTGGCGCACCTGGATCAACCTGGGACGGGATTTCCGCTTCCTGCCGGACGGCCGCTTCCTCTGGGGCTCGGAGCACGACGGCTGGCGGCGTCTCTACCTCTATGCCGCCGACGGCCACCTCCTCGGGCCGGCGACTCCTGAAGGCTGGGCCGTGACCTCGCTCGACGGCGTGGCCGCGGACGGCTCCTGGGCCGTGGTCACCGCCTTTTCCAATTCCGAGCTCGGCGCCATCGACCGCAAGGTGGCCCGCGTCAATCTGAATGGCAATCTGAATGGCAAGGGCTGGGAGGTGCTGACGGCCGAGCCCGGCAACCATGCCGCCGTGGTGTCGCCCAAGACCGGCGCCTGGGTCCACACCTGGAGTGACGCCGACACGCCGACCCGGAGCGAGGTGCGGCCGGTGACCGGCAGTCCCGTCCCACTCCCGTCAGCGCCGCCCACGTTCGACGCGGCGACGCTGCCGAAGTGGGAATTCCTCACCATCCCCGGGCCGGACGGCTCCCGCCTGCCCGCCCGGATCCTCAAGCCCGCGGGTTTCGATCCTGCCAAAAAATACCCGGTGATCGTCTACCACTACGGCGGCCCCGGCTCGCAGGTGGTGAGCAACGCGTGGAGCGCCCGCGATCTCTGGCACAAGCTGATGGCGCAGCGGGGGTTCGCCGTCTTCAGCGTCGACAACCAGTCGTCCCTCTTCTTCGGCAAGGCGGGGGAGGACCGGGACTACCGGCGCTTCGGCACGGTCAACCTGGCGGGCCAGCTCGCGGGCGTCGATTACTTGAAGACCCTCCCCTGGGTGGACGCTTCCCGCCTGGGGCTCTGGGGATGGTCCGGCGGCGGCACCAACACCCTCTACTGCGTGCTCAACCGGCCGGGGACCTGGAAGGCCGCCATCGCCGGGGCCCCGGTGACCGACTGGAAGCTCTACGACACCATCTGGACCGAGCGCTACCTCGACCGTCCCCAGGACAACGCCGACGGCTACCGCGACTCCTCGCCCATCACCTACACCCCCAACCTCAAGGACCACCTCCTCGTGGTCCACGGCCTGGCGGACGACAACGTCCATCCCCAGAACTCGGTCAACCTGAGCGACGAATTCGTCAAGGACGGCCTCGCCTTCGAGGAGGCCTTCTACCCCGGCCAGAAGCACGGCTTCCGCGGCGCCTCGAGCCGCCACTTCTACGAGCGGGCCACGGAGCTCTTCGAGCGGGAGCTGAAGCCTTAGGTTCCTTCGTAGCGCTTCATGGCGATCGAGGCGTTGGTGCCGCCGAAGCCGAAGGAGTTGGTGAGGGCGTATTCGAGGTCGACCTTGCGGGCGTGGTGGGGGACGAAGTCGAGGTCGCACCCCTCGCCCGGCTCGTCGAGGTTGAGCGTGGGGGGGAGGACCTGGTCGCGGACGGCCAGGGCCAGGATGCCCGTTTCCAGCCCGCCAGCCGCGCCCAGCAGGTGGCCGGTGGCGCTCTTGGTGGAGGAGACGGCCAGCTTGTAGGCGTGCTCGCCGAAGACGGTCTTGATGGCCCGCACCTCGGAGAGGTCGCCCAGCGGCGTCGAGGTGCCGTGGGCGTTGATGTAGCCGATCCGTTCCGGTGCGAGCCCCGAGTCGGCGAGGGCGGTGCGCATCACCCGCACCGCGCCCTCCCCCTCCGGATGGGGCGCCGAGAGGTGGTAGGCGTCGGCGCTCATGCCGTAGCCCACGACCTCGGCGTAGATCGGGGCGCCCCGCCGCCGCGCCGCTTCCAGCTCTTCGAGCACGACGATGCCGCACCCCTCGCTGATCACGAAGCCGTCGCGGTGGACGTCCCAGGGGCGCGACGCCTTCTCCGGCTCGTCGTTGCGGGTGGAGAGCGCGCGCATGGCGCAGAAGCCGGCCACGGCCAGCGGCGTGATCACCGCCTCCGCGCCGCCGGCGATCATGGCGTCGGCCTCCCCCCACTGGATCAGCCGGAAGGCGTCGCCCACGGCATGGAGGCCGGTGGTGCAGGCCGTGGCCGGCGAGGTGTTGGGTCCCCTGGCCCCATAGTGGATGGAGACCTGGCCCGCCGCCATGTTGACGATGAGACCGGGGATGAAGAACGGGGATACCCGGCTCGGGCCCCGCTCCAGCAGGGTCTGGTGCATCTGCTCGATGAGCGGCAGGCCGCCGATCCCCGAGCCGATGATCACCCCCACCCGGCCGGCGTTCCCCTCGTCGATGGCTAGCCCTGAGTCCGTGAGCGCGAAACGGGTGGCCGCGAGCGCGTAGTGGATGAAGGTGTCGCTCTTCTTGACTTCCTTCTTGTCCAGGTAGTCGAGGGGATTGAACCCCCGGACCTCGCCGGCGATGCGCGACGGGTACTCCGCCGTGTCGAAACGGGTGATCGGACCGATGCCGCTCTTCCCTGCCAGCAGGGCGTCCCAGGTCTCGGCCGTACCCACCCCCAGGGGTGACACGAGGCCGACCCCGGTAACGGCGACGCGGCGCAGGTCGGATCTCAAAGCTGGATCTTTGGCGGAGGCGGAAAGTAGGAGGGACCCCTAGTTCTGGTCCCCGGTGTTGTTCTGGATGTATTCGACCGCCTCGCGTACGTTGCTGATCTTCTCGGCCTCCTCGTCGGGGATCTCGATACCGAATTCCTCCTCGAAGGCCATCACCAGCTCCACGATGTCCAGCGAGTCGGCCCCGAGGTCCTCGGTGAAGCTCGCCTCCAGGGTGACCTCCTCCTCGTCGACCCCGAGCTGCTCGACGATGATGCTTTTGACCTTTTCCGCGACTGCCATCGTTCTTCCCTCCGTGATCGTGATCGGCCCGGGGCATGCCCGTGCACGATGTGGGGTTCTAACACAAAGGTCCGCCGTGAGTCCATGTGGACAGTCCATGCGGACCAGGGTTTCTTTCAGATGTACAACCCGCCCGAGACGTTCAACGTCGTCCCGGTAATGTATCCCGCTTCCTCGCTGGCCAGGAAGAGCACGGCCCATGCCACGTCGTCGACGGTGCCCAAGCGCTTGAGGGCGATCGCTCCGTTGAGCTCTTCGCGGGCGGCCTCGGGAAGCTTGTCCGTCATCGCCGTCTGGATGTAGCCCGGAGCCACCACGTTGACCGTCACGTTCCTGCTCCCCAGCTCCCGCGCCAGCGACTTGCTGAAGCCGATGAGCCCTGCCTTGGCCGCCGCGTAGTTGGCCTGGCCGGCGTTGCCCATCATCCCCACCACCGAGGAGACGTTGATCACCCGCCCCCAGCGCCGCTTGACCATGCCCCGCACCACCTCCTTGGTGAGGGCGAAGGCCCCCGTCAGGTTGGTGCGCAGCACCCGCTCCCAGTCGTCGAGCGACATGCGCAGCAGCAGGTTGTCGGCGGTGATGCCGGCGTTGTTGACCAGCACGTCCACGGCGGCGTAGTCCTCGGGCAGGGTCTTCAAGCGCTCGGCGAAGGTCTCCGGCTGCGCCACGTCGAGCACCAGGGGCCGGGCGCAGCCGCCGCCGGCGTCGATCTCGGCCGCCAGCCGCTTCAGCTTCTCCTCGTTGCGCGCCGCCAGCACCACCCGGGCGCCCTGGCGGGCCAGCAGCCGGGCGATGGCCTCGCCGATCCCCTGGGAAGCGCCGGTCACCAGCGCGGTCTTGTTGTCCAGTTTCAGCATCAGCTCTCTCTCTCCTCTTCGCTCAGGAGCTGCCGGAGATGGTCGGGGTCCGAGACGCTCGTGGCGCGGGCCGCCTTGACGATGCGGCGGGTGAGCCCCGTCAGCACGTTGCCCGGCCCCACCTCGACGAACACCTCGACCCCCGCCGTATCTTCCATCCACTGCACCGACTCCACCCAGCGCACGGGGCTGTCGATCTGCCGCTCCAGGGCCTCCCGGGCCGCGGCGCCCGTGGTCACCGGCGCGGCGTCGACGTTGCTCACCACGGGGATTCGGGGATCGGCGAAGGGCGTGGCCGCGAGCATGGGCGCCAGCCCTTCCCGCGCCGGGCGCATGAGGGGCGAATGGAAGGGGGCCGAGACGGCGAGGAGCGTGGCCTTGCGTGCTCCCCGCTCCTTGGCGAGAGCCACGGCGCGGTCGATCGCCCCTTTGTGGCCGGCGAGCACGGTCTGCGCCGGGCCGTTCAAATTGGCCACGGCGCAGACTTCCGATCCATCTCCACTGGTCGCCGCGTCCGCGGCCACGGCGGCGATGGCCGCGGGATCCATGCCGATGATGGCCGCCATGGCCCCCACCCCCACGGGCACGGCCTCCTGCATGAGCTGGCCGCGCTTGCGCACCAGGCGCAGGGCGTCGGCGAAGCCGAGGGCGCCGGCCGCCACCAGGGCCGAGTACTCGCCCAGGCTGTGCCCCGCCAGGGCGATCGGCTGGAGCTCCGGCGCCAGCTCGCCCAGGGCGCGGTGGACGGCGATCGCGGTGGCCACGAGCGCCGGCTGGGTGTTCTCCGTCAGCCCCAGCTCCTCCTCCGGCCCCTCCCAGCAGAGGCGGGAGAGGGGGAAGCCCAGGGCCTCGTCGGCCTCGGCGAAGGCAGCCCGGGCCTCCGCGCTGGCCTCGGCCCACACCCGGCCCATGCCCACCTTCTGCGCGCCCTGGCCGGGAAAGATGAACGCGATCTTCTTGTCGACGATGGTACCAGTAGAGCTCATCCCCCTTCGCCTCCCGGCCGGCCGTGGCCAGGAGCTTCTCCTCCTGGCTGTGCAGCTCGGCGATCTTGTCGCGGATCTTCTGGTCCAACCGCGCGTGGGTGAACTCCGTGGCGCGGCGGATGGCGCTCTGGATGGCGCGGGCGTTGGAGCGGCCGTGGGCGATGAAGCAGCCGCCGTTCAGGCCCAGGAGCGGCCCGGCGCCGTATTCGCTGTAATCGACGCGCTCGCGGAAGCGGTCGAAGACGGGTTTGGCCAGGGCGTAGCCCAGCTTGCCGCGGGCGCTCGCCGCCACCTCTTCCTTGAGCATCTTCAACAGGAATTCGGCCACGGCCTCGGCGCTCTTGAGCACCGCGTTGCCCACGAAGCCGTCGCAGACCACCACGTCCACCTCGCCGCTGAACACGTCCCCGCCCTCGACGTTGCCGGCGAAGTTCGAGCCCCGTGGTCTTGAGCACCCGTGCCACCTCGCGGGTCAGGTCCGTGCCCTTCCCCTCCTCCTCGCCGATGGACAGCAGGCCGATCCGCGGCAGGGGAGTGCCGAGCACCTCCTGGGCGTAGAAGTGTCCCATGACGGCGAACTCGCGCAGGTGGAGGGGCTTGCTGTTCACGTTGGCTCCCACGTCGAGCAGCACGGTGCGGCCGCGGGGGTTCGGCAGCACGGCGGCCAGCGCCGGCCGGTCCACCCCGGCCACGGTGCCGATCACCATCTTGGCCGCCACCATGGCGGCGCCGGTGTTGCCGGCGGTGACCATGACCTGGGCGCGGCCATCCTTGACCAGCTCGGCGCAGATCCGCAGCGACGAGCGCCGCTTCTTCCGGATGGGGGTGATCGCCGGCTCGTCCATGTCCACCACCTCTTCGGCATGGACGATCTCGATCCTCCCCCGGTAGCCGTGGCGCGCCAGCTCGGCGTCGACGCGCGACCGGTCGCCCACCAGCAGGACCGCGGCGCCGTCCTCGGCCACGGCCCGCACGGCGCCCTCCACCGCGGATTGCGGCGCATGATCCCCACCCATGGCGTCTACGGCGATCGGCATGTCGGGATTGGGGCCGGCGATTCAAGCTCAGGGACCGGAGCGGGATTTTCCGGCTTCGGTCTCAGGTCTGCCGCGCGGGAGATCCAGGAGGCCTAGAGGGTCTCCTTGCCCTCGATCACCTGGTTGCCGCGGTACTGTCCGCAGTTGGGACAGGCGCGGTGCGGCATCTTGACCTCCCCGCAGTTGGGGCAGGTGGAGGTGGCGGGACGCGCCAGCGCGTCGTGGGCGCGGCGCTTGTCGCGGCGGGCCTTGGAATGGCGGCGTTTCGGGTTCGGCATGGTCGTCGAGCCTCTTCGGTGTTGGTCTTAGGTCGTAAGTCCCGGGATCGCCCGGGACCAGCGTCAGTTCATTTCGTCAGCCGGCTCTTCAGCTCGGCGAGAGCCGCCCAGCGGGGGTCGGAGCTCGACTCCTCGCACGAGCAGGCTCCGGTATTCCTGTCGGCCCCGCAGACCGGGCACAGCCCCTGGCAATCCTCCCGGCACAGCGGCTTCATGGGGATGTTGAGCTGGAGCTGCTCGATCAGGATCGGGTCGGTGTCCAGGACCTCGTCCTGGAGGTAGAGGACCCCCAAGTCCTGCTCGTGCAGCGCGTGCTCGCCCCCGGCCTCGGGACCGGGCTCCACCACGATCATCAGCTCGACGTCGGACTGCACGGGCTCGACGATCGGCTTCAGACACCGGTTGCAGCTCAGGGTCTGCTCATAGGAGAGCCGGGCCCGCAGGTAGTACCCGGGGTCGGCATAGATCACCTGGCCGCGCCAGGACACTGGGCTCAGGTCCAGCAACTCGGGGCGGTTCAGGGACTCCTTCGAAAAGCTCTGAGTCTCGTCCCAGTTGAAAGGTTCTTCGCGAACCTGATCCAGCCAAATCTTCACCGTACGTCACCTCCAACCGGGGCAAACGGAAAGGCTAAGGGATTCCCCGCCGGCTGTCAATCACGGTCAACCAATTGCGGTCAACCGCAGCGGTGGAGCCGCAGCCGGAACGAGGAAGGGGAGCGGGTCGCCGCGAGCGATACCTGCTGGCAGGGGGAAAACGGTCCGAGGAGCGTCTCCCAGTCCTTCCAGCGCTGCACCTGGCGCCGGTCGACCAGGGGGACCTTCTGGAGCCCCCTGCGCATCTGGGCCACCAGCCGGTGGGCCGGGCCCGGGCGCAGCCAGGCTCCGAGGACCAGCCGGCCGTCCGAGCCGGAGTCGGGTGGCACCAGCGCCGAGACCTCCGGCGCCAAGGCCTCGGCGCGGGCGAGGCTCGTGGTGTCGAGGGCAACAACCTCCCATCCCGCGGCATTCCCGCGCGGCAGCTGGTCGGCCAGAAGGCCAGCGAGGCCCCGCGCCGGCAGCCCCCACCGCTGGCTTCCCGGAGGATTGAGCACCGCCGCGCCAGGGAGCGCCAGGGGGCCCAGCTTGAGGCCGCCCCCCTGGACGTCGAAGAGGGCCAGGGCCGCCGGCGGCAGCGGCCGGGGCTCCGCGTCCGGCCAGGCGGCTCCCGCCACCACCAGCAGCACCGGCGCGTCACCGCCTTTCACCTGGAGCTCGGGCACGTCGCCACCCTCCGCCAGCGTCACCGCCAGGTCGTCTCCCTGCCGCGCCAGCCGGTAGTCCCCGGCCGGCATCTCCCGGATCTCATCCTTGAGATGGAGGAGCGCCAGGGCCGGCGCCGTCTCCGTTCCCGGACCGGCTGCCGGGATCTTCGCCTCCCGTCCCGAGCGCACCATCCAGAGGCCGTCCTGCCAGGTGACCTGGAGCACCTTCTCCTCGACCTCGTCCCCCTGGCCCCGCGTCTCCCGCACCTCGCCCCCCTTGAGCCAGGGGTTGTCCGCCAGCCGGCCGGCCAGCCGGGCCACGGCGGCGAGCCCGGGGTAGACCCGGGCCACCAGCAGGAAGCGCTGGCCGTCGAGGTCCGAGCAGGCCACGATCTCCTGCGCCGGCGGCACGGCGAAGGGCCCGAAGGAGGGGAGGGCCGGCGCCGGCGTCCCGGCCTCGCGTCTGGCCGCCGCCAGGTAGGCCGAGCCGTCGCCGATCACGCCCGCGAGCGCGCCCAGGTTCTGGTGCGGATAGGGGATCCAGAGACAGGCTCCATAGTCCCCTGCTGCGAGGAGCCGGGCTGGCAGGCCTCCGTGCTCCGGCACCGCCGCCCGCTCCCGCGGCCAGTACCAGTAGAGAACGTGGCCCGCCGCGGCCAGCAGCAGGGCGACGAGGATCGCGAGCTTGACGAGCCGCCTCATGGCGGCGGGAACGTACCACAAGAGGCATTGACTCGACTGTCCCCCGGGCTTACTCTGCTGCCACGTCTCGACACTTTGAGGAGATTTCTGATCCTTCTGGAGCCCTTCTCGGCCCGGACGGCCGCTCGCCCGATCCGGCGTTTTCCCCGGGGGATCGTCATCCTCCTGGCCGCCGGCCTCGCCCTGGCGGCCCCGCCTCCGGCGGCCCCCATCGCCGCCAGCGAGCCTCACCGGCTCGACGCCTGGCAGACCGAGCAGGGCCTGCCCCAGAACACCGTCTCCTCCATCGTCCAGACGACCGACGGATATCTCTGGCTGGCCACCCAGGAGGGCCTGGTCCGCTTCGACGGCGTCCGCTTCAAGGTCTTCTCCCCGAGCAACTCCCCGGGGCTCACCAGCCTCGCCCTCATCCGGCTGCTGGCGGGACCGGACGGCACCCTGTGGATCAGCACCGACGGCGGTGGCCTCGGCCGCTTCCGCGACGGGAAGTTCACCTCCCTGACGCGGCGCCACGGCCTGCCCCACGATCGCGTGCAGGTCCTGCTGGCCGACGGCGAGGGCGGGGTCTGGATCGGCACCGCCCGCGGCCTGGCCCGCCTCCACCGGGACGGCCACCTCGCCGCCGTGCCGTTGGCGGGCTTGACGGACCCGTCGGTGACCGCCCTCGCCCGGGACCGCGAGGGGGGCTCTGGATCGGCACCGCCGACGCCGGTCTTTTCCACCTCGTGGACGGCCGCGTCGAGCCGCTGACCACCCGCCAGGGGCTCTCGGACGACCGGGTGGAAGCCTTGCAGACGGACCCCGACGGCAGCCTCTGGATCGGCACCTTCCGCGGCCTGAACCACCTGCGCGACGGCCGCCTCACGGTCTACACCACGCGCGACGGCCTGTCCGGCGACGAGGTCGGCGCGCTGTGCCGGGATCGCGACGGCAACCTCTGGATCGGCTCCCGGCAGGGGCTCAGCCGCCTGCGCGACGGCCGGCTCGTGGCGGCCGGCACACCTCCGGTCAACGACGTTCGCGCGCTCTACGAAGACCGCGAGGGGAGCCTCTGGATCGGCACCGGCACCAGCGGCCTCCAGCGCCTCAAGGACGTCGCCTTCGGCCCCCTCGGCAGCGATGAGGGCGCCCTGCCGGGCCGGGTGGTGTGGAGCCTCTTCGAGGATGGCGACGGCTCTCTCTGGGCCGGCACCGGCCAGGGCCTCTACCACGTGGATGGAGGCAAGACGACCGTCTTCACCCGGCGGGAGGGTCTGCCGGACGACATCGTGCGGTCCGTCCTGCGCGACCGCGACGGCAACCTCTGGGCCGGCACCAACGCCGGCCTGGCCCTCTTCCGGGCTGGCCGGTTCGTAGCCGTGGGCAGTGAGCAGGGCCTCCCCCGAGTGCTCGTCCTGGCCCTCTACCAGGACCCCGGGGGACGCTTCTGGGTGGGCACCGCGAGCGGGCTGTACCTGCGCGACCAAGGCCGCTTCACCCGCTTCACCACCGCGGACGGCCTGCCGAACGAGCGCGTCTTCGCTCTTCACCAGGATCGCGCTGGAACCTTGTGGGTGGGCACCCGCGGCGGGCTGGCGCGCCTGCGGGGCGGGCGCTTCGAGACCTTCCGGGAGGGGGCCCTGGCCCAGGCCGCGGTCTTCGCCTTCCATGAGGATCGGGAGGGAGACCTCTGGATCGGCACCGGCGCCGGCCTCCACCTCCTCTCCCACGGCAAGGTCACCGTCTTCACCACCCGGGAGGGGATGTTCGACGACACCGCCTTCCAGATCCTCGAAGACTCCCGCGGCTACCTCTGGATGAGCAGCAACCGGGGCATCCACCGGGTGCGGAAAGCCGACCTCCTGGCCTTCGCGGCGGGACGCCTGCGCACCCTCCACTCCTACTCCTACGGCGTCGCCGACGGGATGCAGAGCGCCGAGGGGTGCGGCGCCAGCCAACCCGCCGCCTGCCGCACGCGCGACGGCCGCTTCCTCTTCCCCAACCTCCGAGGCGTGGTGGCGACCCGGCCGGAGCAGGTCCCCGTCAACCCGCTGCCGCCCCCGGTGGTCATCGAGGACCTCAGGGTGGACGAGCAGCCGGTGGCGACGGCCGGCGTGCCGCGGCTCGATCCCCGGAGCCGCGTCTTCGAGATCTACTTCACGGCCTTGAGCTTCCTCACGCCGGAGCGGGTGCGGTTCCGCTACCGTCTGGAGGGGCTCGACAAGGGCTGGGTGGACGTCGGCACCCGGCGCAGCGCCTACTACACCAACCTGCGGCCCGGCACCTACACCTTCCGGGCGATCGCCAGCAACAACGACGGCGTCTGGAGTCCCCAGGGCGCCGCCCTGACCTTCCGGCTGGAGCCCCACTTCTACGAGACCTCCTGGTTCATCGTCCTCTGCGTCACCCTGGCGATCGCCGGCGGCACCGGTGCCTGGCGCCTGCGCGTCCACGGTCTGCGGGTGCGCGAACGCGAGCTCCTCGTCCTGGTGGAGGAGCGCACCCACGCTCTCCAGGAGGAGCGGGACCGCGCCGAAGCCGCGCGCCGCGAAGCCGAGCGGGCCGACCGCGCCAAGAGCGAGTTCCTGGCCAACATGAGCCACGAGATCCGCACTCCCATGAACGCCGTCATCGGCATGAGCAGCGTCCTGCTCGACGCTCCCCTCAGCCCTGAGCAGCGGCAGCACGTGGACACCATCCGTGCCAGCGGCGAGGCCCTCCTCGGCATCCTCAACGACATCCTGGACTTCTCCAAGGTGGAGGCGGGAGCCCTGGAGATCGAGGCCATGCCCTTCGACGTCCGCCACTGCCTGCTGGACGCCATCGAGCTGCTCTCCGCCGAGGCCCTGCGCAAGGGGCTCGAGATCGACTGCGAGGTGGACGACGCCGTGCCCGCCGCCGTGATCAGCGATCCCACGCGGCTGCGCCAGATCCTCGTCAACCTGCTGGGCAACGCCGTCAAGTTCACGGCCCGAGGCGAGATCCGGCTGACGCTCGACGCCGTGCCCGTCGAGGAGGGCCTCCTCGAGCTGCGCTTCAGCGTCCAGGACACGGGGATCGGCATCCCCCCCGAGCGCATGGACCGGCTGTTCAAGCCCTTCAGCCAGGCCGATCCGTCCAGCACCCGCGTTTACGGGGGCAGCGGCCTGGGCCTCGCCATCAGCGACCGTCTGGCCGGGAAGCTCGGCGGGAGAATGTGGGTGGAGAGCGAGCCGGGCAAGGGCTCCACCTTCCACTTCACCATCCGCTGCCGGCCCGCCCCTGCCTTCGACACCGCCGGCTGGGAGCGCCGGGAGTCCGACGCCTTGGCCGACCCCGACCCCGCCCTCGGCCAGCGCCTCCCCCTGCGCATCCTCGTGGCCGAGGACAACTCCGTGAACCAGCGCGTCGCCCTCCTGCTCCTGGAAAAGCTGGGCTACTCGGCCGACGTGGCGGGCAACGGCCACGAGGCGCTCGACGCCCTCCGCCGCCAGCCCTACGACCTGATCCTCATGGACGTGCAGATGCCCGGCATGGACGGCCTGGAGGCGACCCGCCGCATCCAGGCCGAATGGCCGGCAGGGGAGCGGCCCCGCATCCTGGCGATGACCGCCAGCGCCCTGGTGGCCGACCGCAACGCCTGCCTGGACGCCGGCATGGACGGCTTCCTGAGCAAGCCCGTCCTCATCCGCGAGCTCCAGGCCGCCCTGCGCAGCCTGGGGAGACCGCCGGACCCGGCTGCTGCTGGACTCGCACCGGACCTGCCGGCGGCGCCTCCGGCCCTCGACCCCGTCTACCTCGACCGCCTGCACCGGCTCCAGGAGGTCACCGGCCGCGCCGTGGTCGGCGAGATCGTCGACGGCTTCCTGGAGGAGATCCCCCGCCGTCTCGCCCGCCTGCGCGAGGCCCTGGCGGCCGGCGACGCCGAGGCGCTCGCCTTCGTCGCCCACTCGCTCAAGGGGAGCAGCGCCCAGCTCGGAGCCCTGCGCCTCGCCTCCCTGAGCCACGTCCTCGAGCTTGAGGCCCGCAGCGGCTCCCTGGAGGGAGCGGCAGCGCTCGTGGACGACGTCGCGCGCGAGCTCGCCCGCGTCGCTCCCGAGCTCAAGGCGAGAAGCGAGGGCCTGGCCGCCCCTACTTCGACGTCAGGACCCCGATGATCCCCACCACGAAGGCGATCGAGCCCAGGCTGCCCATCACGATCCCGAACCACGCCCGTCCCAGGCCATGCTTCTCGGGATGCTGGCGGATGTCGCGGATGGCGAGGATGCCGCAGATCAAGGCCGGGGGCCCGAAGATCCCCAGCAGGGAGAGCAGGCCGAGATAGCCCGCCGCGATGGCCCAGGGCGACCGCCCCACGGGGAGTAGCATCCGCATCCCGGCATCGTCGCCGATGGTGGGCTGGCGGACGGGGGGACGCACCGGAGCGTATCCCGGCTGGGCCGGCGGCGGCCCATATCCCTGGGCAACCGGGGGCGTTGCGTACGCGGGCGCGGGTGGCGGCGCGGTCTGCTGGATCAGCCCCGGGATGGAGACCGCGGTCTGCCACTGCGCCATCCCCTCCGTCCATACCAGATCGCCCGGCCCCAGGTTCCCCGCCCGGGCCGCCTTGACGAGGTCCTCCCAGCTCATCGGCCCCAACTGGCCTCCTCCTCGCGCGTAGTACCACATCATCTGGAGATCCTCCATGGACAGCGCCTGCCGCGGCAGCCGCAGGTCATCGGCTCGTCGTCTCAGGACTGGAGAGATGCTATCGCGGAACGCCGCAAGCTTCCAGGACCGCCCCGTAGACCTGGTGAAGGAGTAGACTAGTGGTATGTCAGTAACTACATAAGGAGGAATGGCTGATGAAGAACACAACATGGATCGTTGCCTGCGCCTGTCTCTTCGTCTCGGTCGCCGGTTTCGCCCAAGCGCCCAGCCCAGCCCCTCTGACAAAGGAAGCCCTTGCCGCGATCCTGGGACCCTCTGCCGTCGCCGGCTCCTGCTCTACGCAACCGAGCCGGGTGCTCTTCGCCGCAAAGAGCCCGCGGACCGGCCTGGAGAAGGCCCTCTGCATGGCGACGGCGAGCTGCGAGTCTGGCACCGTCAGTTGCGAGGGCAACAACAGCGTCACCAGTTGCTCGGCGTCGGACCGCTCCTGTCCGGGCGAGCAGGGGCATGTCACTTGCGATGGCGTCACCACCTGGTGTCCCACGGTGTGCTCCTGCAACACCGGCACTCCCAAAGAAAGGGCATGCTGCCGGTGCGAGCAATCGGGGGGCTGCATGGATTGTTGCCGTTGCGACGGCGGCACCATCGGCCAGTGCGCTATACAGTGCGGTTGAGATCCGCCTGGTTGCGATCGAGTAGGGCCGTGGTGGTGCTGGCGCCGCAGTAGGTCTGGATCTGCGCGGCGAGGCTGTTGGTGGCTTCCAGGATCTCCCCGGCCCCCACCGGCGGCAGGCCTTCGAGCACCAGGATGGCCCGCCGGGTCTCCGGCGTCAGCTTGGTGCGGTCGGCCTCCTTCCAGTTCCAGCGCCGGCAGAGGGCGCCGAGGTCATCCTTGTAGATGACCTCGCCCGGATACGGCAGCCGCTCCTCGGGCTCGCCCAGGAGGCGTACCGGCGTTTCCCCCTCGCCGGCCACGGTGAGCCGGATATCCCCCTGGGTGCGGTCGAGGTCCTCGCCCCCGGCAGGCACCAGGAACTTGAGGGAGACCGTGTTGTAGAGATCGACCAGCGGATTGATCTGGGGAAGGGCATGCCCCTTCGCCACCCGGCGCACCAGGTTCTCGATCGAGGAGGGGTGATCCTTGGGCTTGGCGCCGAACTTCCGGTAGGCCTCCCGCCATGTCGCGATGTGGGGGTGCTCGGTCACCGTCTTGCCGGCGAACAGCTCCCGCACCCGCGCCTCCTCCTGGCGGAGCCCGACCAGGATCTCCGGGTGCTGGGAGCGGTTGTCGACATCCCAGGCCACGATCACGCCCAGGACGGCGTCGGGGAACATTGCGAAGACCTCGGGGGTCACCAGGAACCGTGCCATAGCGTGCCGGATGCTACACCCCCCGCAATCCCCGCAGGCGTGGAATCTCCCGCCGGATCTCCTCCCGGGTGAGCCCCAGCAATCCAGCGGCTTCCACCAGGGATTCGAGATCCACGGGATAGAGCCTCTGGCGGGCGGGATCCACCAGTCCCGCGAGATTGCGGGGCGCGATGGCGCGGCGCACCACGTCTTCGAAATCCTGCCGTGGAGCTTCCCGCAGATCGGTGAGGACGCGGTCGAGCGCGCCCTTGAGGACGGGATCGCCAGCTCCCAGGAATCCCTCCCAGGCCCAGGGATTTTCCCTCGGAAGGAGGCGCTGGCTGGCCTCGGCGAAGCTGGCGGCGGCGAAGTAGAGGTAGGAGTACGAGGCGAAGAGGTCGAAATCCCCCATCGCCTCGTAGGCGCCGCCCACGAGCCGCTCCAGGTGGTCCGCCTCCAGCGCGAGGAGAGCGCCGTAGCGATCGAGATCCGCGATCGATCCGTCCTTCAAGAGAAAGGCGAGACGCTCAACGGCCAGCAGGCTCCAGGCAATGCCGGTCGAAAACAGGGGGCTCAGGAAGCAGAAGGCGTGGGGCAGTACAACCCAGCCGGGACCGGCGGCGCGGGCCAGCCGGTGCTGGAGCCGGGGGATCGTGGCCACGGGGCGGGACGGAACGGCGGGGGCGAACTGATCGCGCAACGTCGGATAGCGATCGACCAGCCTCGCCCAGGCCTGCTCCGGGGGGAGAGATGCCAACTCCCGCTTCGTCTTCTCTTCAGAAAGGACGAAGCCGGCGCTCACGGTTCCATGGTCGAAGGGGAGGACGTACATCCAGCCTTCCTGAAGGATGTGGTGGACCGCCGCCTGCTCATCCGGATACGGTCCCGGGGGAAGCCCGGCGCCGGCAAAGGCGTCCACGCCCTCGAAGTGCCCGTAGACGAGAGAGGTATCGAGCGCGACCTCACGTTTGGCGATGGGGAGATGCCGGGCCAGGAATCCCCCGGCTCCCGAGGCGTCCACCACCAGGTCCGCCTCGAAGCGCACGCTTCGGCCCCGGTGCGTGCCGGTGAGGCGCCATCCGGGCTCCAGACCGGTCAGCTCCACCTCTTCCAGGACCTCGACCCCCACGGCCTCCGCCTGCTGCGCGAGATGGTGATCCACGTCCGCCCGCAGCCAGTGGGCGTCCGCTACGGCGTCGTCCGGGCTCGCCGCGACGAGGAGCCGGTGCTCGTTCGTGAAGGGGCGCCCCGGGGAGTGACCGTAGAACGTGAAGCCCCGTTTTAACCCCCGGCGGAGATGAGGCAGCTTTTCCCGCCAGCGCCCCCAGGCCGCCAAGGCGTGGAGGTCGTCCAGTCCGTAGCGAGCAGCGAGGCGCTCCAGACAGATTGCCGCGAGAGGGGTGGAGGATTCGCCCAGGGCGAAGCGGGGATGGCGATGCCGGTCCAGGAGGAGAACCCGATGACCCAGAACCTTGAGGATGCGGGCGAGGATCGATCCCGCGAAGCCCGAGCCGATGATGGCGATCCTCACCCGTCAATCCCTTTGCAAACGTCGCAGATGATCCTGGGTTCGACCCGTCCCGTACGATTCAGCCGGTCGAGCCGTGCCAGACGGGCGTCCGCGCAGTCGGGGCAGCTCGCGAACCGGCGGGCGTCCCACAGATCCGCGGTCACGATTCCCCCGTCCAGGGCGAGGCATCGCTCCAGCGCCTCTTCGAGCTGCTCCAGACGGGGAGGGTGGAAATCCCCGGCCCGTCTCAAGGCGTCGAGGGCGCCGTTGCCCTCCCGGACGGGGATCAGCGAGACCCGCTCCGCGCCGCGCTCGAGCGCGTATTCGGCGGAGCGCACCGCCCAATCCACGGCTTCATCCTGCGGAATGAACGGCGGCGCCACCAGCACGAAGGCGCGCAGCCCGATCCCGGCCCGACGCAGGAGGTCCGCGGCGCGGTCGAAATCCTCCAGGGTCATCCCCTTGCCGAGCCGGGGGAGAGCCTGGGGATGGATCGTCTCCAGCCCCATAGCCACCTCCAGGGAGCCGGCGAGGCGCTCGGCGAAACGCAGGCAGCGGTCACCCACGAGCCGGGGGTGGCATTCCACGGTGATTCGGACGAAGGGGGCGACCAGCTCCAGGATCTCCGCCTCATCCTCCAGAGGCACGGCCCGGACGTCGAAGAAGTTGCTGGCATTGTAGAGCTTCACCGCCGCCTGACCTGGGGGCGGTCCGGCCGCTGCCAGGACTTTGCGGATCTGGACCGGCAGGGCTCCGAGGGGCGTGGCAATGTCTGAGGGATCCAGCGTCTCCCGCCAGAGATCGCAGAACACGCAGGTGAAGGGGCATTCGGCCCCGGCCAGGAAGATGGTGAGGGCGGGGAGGAGCCCGCCGTCCCGTGTCCGTTCCTCCTCCCAGAGATGGCCGAGGGGAGCCCAGGGATCGACCGGCCGCTTGGGAGGCCGCAGCGACCGGACCTCCTTTGGCGTCACGGGTAAAGGCTCAGCAGGTGGCTCCGGTAGCGGCCCGGGGGTACTCCGAAGCGGCTGCGGAAGGTCTCCTCGGCTGCGGCTCCATGCTGGAACCGGCGCTTGGGGAAGACCGGCAGCTCGAGGCCCGTCACCCGCCGGACGCCGCGGCTCAGCGCCTCGCCCTTGAGGCCGTAGAGGGCGTCGTGAGAGCCTTGGGTGAGCGCGGCGAAGGGGATGGCCTCGGCCACCGCGATCACCCGCGGGCGGCTGTTGGGGCTGAACAGGGAGAAGCCGTGCCGCCGGGCCGGGGCATAACCCCGGACGCACCCGCGGCTCAATCCCCCGCTGTAGGTGAGGGAGTGCTTGATGGCCTCGACCCCCCAGCCCTCCTGATAGAGCATGCGGTTGTTGACCACGCTGCGGATGGTGAGCTCCCGGTTCTCCTCGATGGGATAGTCCTTGAGGTTCTCGTCCCCGCCGTCGCCGTCGGCCAGGAACCGCCAGGAGGGGTAGCGCTCTCGGATGCCGGCGAGGAGGGCGAGGCTCATGGCCGCGCACTCGACGTCGAGGGGTTTGTAGTCCTCGATGATCTCCACGGCCGTGAAGGGATCGAGCCGCGAGCCGGGCACCTCGACGGCCTCGCCCAGCATCTGGAGACCCGTGAGCCGGAGGAATTCCCGGGCCTGATCGTGGTCGTCGCCGGCGCCGTCCACGGCGAGGGTGAACGCCTTGAGGCGCGAAGGGCTCTGCCCGGAGGCCAAGAGCTCGTGGTAGAGGCAGAGGAGCAGGGCGCCGCTGTCCACGCCGCCCGAGAAGAGGACGCCCAGCGGCTCCGTCCCCGGCACGGCCGCGAGCCACAGACGCAGCTCCTCGCAGAGGGCGCGGACGTAGGCCTCGCCGATTACGTCGAGGTCCGGCGGCAGGACGCCCCGGGGCGGATCGAAGAAGCGCCGGTAGGCCGGATTGGGATCGGGGCAGCCCACGAGCTGGATCTCGGTGACGTGATGGGCCGGCACCATGCGGCTATAGGAAGGATGGAACTGATCGCCATGCCCCTCCCGCTCCAAAGCGTCGCGAAGGGCATCGATGCGGTCGGCCACCACCAGCATGGGGCCGTCCGTCTCCTTGGCGAGGAAATAGCGCAGCGGCCGGTCGAGGCTGCGGGCGAGGCAGACCCGCTGGCCGTCCCGCGCCACCAGGGCGAAGGAGCCCTCGATGCGCAGCACGTCGCGCGGATCGGCCGACAGGAGAAGCCGGCGGGCGTCGTCCACAGAGAGGTTGAGGATCTGCTGATCCTCGTCGGGGATCAGGTTGAGAATGCGGGCGACGGTAGCGACGTTGTTCCGGGGGTTCATTGGTCATTCTCCAACGAGTCGCAGAGCGCGCTCGACGACAGGGTCTGAGAGATAAAGTCCGGCGCGAACAAACTCCTCGACAAGGGGTCGAGCCAAAGGAAACAAGCCGCGCTGCTTTGCCAGAAGCGCGAGCCCTAGCGTGCCGGTAACCGGTACAGCGAGAACGTTGGCCAGTTTGCGGGCGGCGTAGTCATCGATGATGGCGCGCGCGGGGCGGTTAGCTTGTACCCACTCCAGTACGGCGGATTCCCCGGACCCGAGATCCCAACTTCTTATCAGAGGTAGCACCTCAGCGTCCCGAACTATATCGAGCCACGCAACAGTGTCGAGCACGCGCGCAGCCTCGTCCGAGTGAGCGCGAACTTCGTTGGTGACGGACTCCGGGACATGGATCGGCGTCCCAACAAGAGTCAGCAGATCGATCCGGCCAGCCCGAGAAAGGACGATCAGGGGCGACGCGTTGACGACGACTCGATCAGCCACCGTGGAGCTCAGCCTCGAGATCGTCAAAGTCGATCTTGACGGTGTCCAGGCGACGGCGGGCAAGCTCGTCTAGAAAAGCCAGACGGGTCATGCCTGCGATTTCAGCGGCCTTGCTCCCACTGATGAGCCCCTGGTGGTACCACTGAACCGCGGCGGCGAACCGCAGCTCTGTGGCGAATTGATCAGGGTCGACTCGCAACGCCGAGAACGCTTCTTCCGGCAAGTCAATCGTCAGCGAAACCATGGGCACCTCCTACGAATTTCTCCTCACTTCCGCCTCCGGATGGCGATGATCGTCTCATCCTCCACGCCGAAGCCCTGCTCCATCCAGGCGTCCAGCCCACCCTCCAGGGGGCGGACCCTCGTGAAACCCCGGTCCATCAGAGCGCGACCGACACGGGCCGCGGAGGCTTCGTTCGGTCACGTACAGTAGAGGACGACCTCCCGGTCCCGCGGCAGCTCGGCCAGCTTTTCGTCGATCTCGTCGAAGGTCATACGTATAGCACCCGGAATGCGCCGGGGATCGTGGAGATGGGCGGCGCGGTTGCGCACGTCGACGATCGTCGGCGTCTCGCCCGCGTCCATCAGCCGCTTGAGCTCCTCGACCGAGATGCGGGCGAGCCGGAGGATCTTCATCACCCGCCTGCGCTGCCACCACTTGAAGGCGATCACCAGCAGCAGGGCGACTGCGAGGACCACCAACGCCCAGAAGCCCAGGGTCTCCAGGTAGTCCACCACCCGGTCGATGGCGCGATGGAAGATCGCTCCCAGCAGCACGCCCGAGCCGAGCCAGAGGAGGCTGCCGAAGGTGTCCCAGAGGAGAAAGGCGCCGAGGCTCCTGCCCATGGCCCCGGCGAGCGGCGGCGCCACCGTGCTGTAGCCGGGGATGAACTTGGCGTAGAGCAGGGAGGGCATGCCCGCCCGCTCGAACAGGTCCTCGGTGCCCCGCACGCAGGAGTCGGGGGAGAGGGAGAGGCGGCAGACCGTCTTCAGCACGCGGTGTCCCTGCCAGCGGCCGAGGAGGAACCACACCGTGTCCGCTGCCAGCGAGGCCACCAAGGCCGCGCCCAGCAGGGCGGGCAGGCTCATCTGCCCCTGCGCTGCCAGGGCGCCGGCCACGATCAGCGTCGGCAGGGCGGGGATCGGCGCGCCGATCTGTTCCAGGAAGACATTGGCGAAGACGATCAGCGGGCCGTAACGGATGAGATCGGCGATCAGCGACTGCATGGGCGGCATTCTACCTGTCTTGGGCGGCTTGCCCTCCGAAGCCTCGCCCCCGGCCCCCAGGAATCAGGGCTCTGCCCTCGCTAATTTTGATTCCGCCCTCGCGAATTCTGGGCCGCCCCTCGCGAGGGCCCGTATAGAATTCGCGAGGGCGCATATGAAATTCGCGAGGGCGCGACGAAAACTCGCGAGGGCGTTGCGAGAATTCGCGAGGGGCGGTCCGGCCCTGGCGAGGGCGCAATGAAAATTCGCGAGGGCGATGCGAGATTTCGCGAGGGCCGAGCCAGAATTCGCGAGGGGCGAGGGTAGCCCTCCCTTCACCCTTGACATCCCGCCGTGGTCCTGCGGTAAGCTCCGAACCTGATCGGGAACTTGACGATGCACGCAAACGCCCAGCTCCGCTCCGCAGTCTCCACCGCCTGGGCTTGGCGTGCGCATCATCATTCCGTGAACTGAGCCGGGCGCTGTCCCGGCCGCACGGACCCGGGACGAGAGACCGCCTGACGCCTACGTCGACCTCCTTCCGGGCCCGGAAGGAGGTTTCGTTTTGGAGACAGCTCCAGGAGAAGCGGCCCGCGCCACGCTGGTGGCGACCATCACGACGGTGCCCGAGGGAGGGCTCGCGAGCTTCGCTCACAGCCTTTCCGGGGTCGCTTGGCTGGAGGTGCGGGCGGACCTGGTGGGGGATCTCGATCCCGCGGGCCTGTGCTCCTTCCCGGGCCGGCTCCTCTACACCCTGAGAAGCCGCGCCGAGAGCGGGGCCTTCGACGGCTCTTCCGAGAAGCGCAAGCGGCGGCTGATCGAGGCGGCATCCCGCTACGACCTGGTGGACCTCGAAGCGGCGCGGGACCTGTCGCCGGAGATCCTGAAGGCCGTGCCGCCCGAGCGCCGGGTCCTCTCCTGGCATGGTCCGGCCGCGGGGCTCGACGGCCTCAAGGCCACGTTCGAGCGGATGGCCGCCGTTCCCTCCCTGCTCTACAAGCTGGTGCCCACGGCCGTTCAGCCGGGCGAGGAGCTGGCGACGTTGCAGCTCCTCCGCTCCCTGGGGCGGCGGGACGTCATCGCCTTCGCCGCTGGCGCGGGCGGCGCCTGGACGCGCTTCGTGGCTCCCCGCCTGGGCGCGCCGGTGGTCTACGGCGCTCTGGGGGAGGTCCCGGGCGCGCCGGGCCAGCTCTCGATCGAGCGGCTGCGCGCCGACTATGGGCTGCCGGACCTGCCGCCGGTCGAGGTGCTGTTCGGCGTCGTCGGTCACCCGATCGCCCACTCGCTGTCGCCCCGCATCCACAACACCGCCTACCGGGCCCTGGGGATCCCCGCCCTCTACCTCCCCTTCGACACCGAGTCGTTCGGCGACTTCTGGCTGGAGGTGGTGGAGAACGGCGAGCTGGAGGCTCTGGGGCTGCCCCTGCGCGGGCTGTCGGTGACCACGCCGTTCAAGGAGGCGGCCCTGGCCGTGGCCGGAGCGGAGAGCCCTCTCGCCGGGCTGATCGGCGCCGCCAATACGCTGATATGGAACCAGGGGGTGTGGGAGGCGGAGGCCACGGACCCGGACGGCGTGGTCCTCCCCCTGCGCGACCGGGGCCTCGCCGTCGAGGGCCTGGAGGCCGCCGTGGCCGGGGCGGGCGGCGCGGGGCGGTCCGCGGCCGAGGGGCTCAAGAAGGCGGGAGCGCGGGTGACGATCTTCAACCGCGATCCCGAGCGCGGCCAGGCCGCCTCGGACCGGCTCAAGATCCCCTACCTCCCCTTCGCCGATCTCGATCCCTCCCGGTTCGACCTGCTGGTGAACGCCACCTCGCTCGGCCGCGGCGAGGGGGACCCCCTCCCCTTCGACCCCGAGCGGCTCCGGTCCGGCGCGGTGGTGATCGATCTCGTCTATCTGAAGGATGGTCCGACCCGTCTCCTCGCCGCCGCGGCGGCCCGGGGGGCAGTGGCCATCGACGGCCGGGAGGTGCTGATCGACCAGGCGCGCGCCCAGTTCCGGTTGATGACGGGCCGCGACCTGCCTCTGGACCTCGCCCGCCGGGCCGCCGGCCTGGAAATCATGGAGACGGTGCCGTGAGAGTCTCCGCCGCCCTGCCTACGGGCGTCGCGGCCCTGCTGTTCGAGAGCGCCCGCCGCCGCCGTGATGCGGAGGAGCGCCTGGTGGCCCGGTTGCGGGAGGCCGATTATTCCGAGGTGATCCTCCCCATCCTCGATTATCTGGAGCCTTACGATGCGCTGCTGACGCCTGCCGCGCGAGGGGAGCTCTACCGCTTCGTCGATCGTGACGGCGACCTCCTTGCCCTGCGAGCCGACTTCACCCCCATGCTGGCGCGGCTCCTCGCCCCCCGTCTCGCCTCGCTCTCCCTCCCGCTGCGCCTCTACTACCGCGGTGACGTGATTCGCTATCAGGAGGAGCGGGCGGGCCGGGCGCGGGAGTTCTACCAGCTCGGCGCCGAGCTCTTGGGTCTGCCGGGGGAGACGGCGGAGCGGGAGGTGCTGCGGCTCTTCCTGGAGCTCGCGACGAGCGCGGGAGGGGGCGATCTCCAACTGGTGCTCGGCTTCGCCGGCGCCCTCGACGGGCTGCTGCTGGCGGCGGACGTGGCCGATCCCGCTCTGCTCGCGGCAGCCGTGGCGCGGCGGGAGAGGGGCGAGGTGCGGCGCGCCTGCCCCACGCTCCTCGGCGTGGTGGAGAACGGCGTGCCCGACCGGCCGGAGGATCTAGGTCCCGAAGCCGCTGAAAGGCTGTGCGGCCTTCTTTCCCTCCGTGACGAGCTCGCCGCCTCTTTCCCGCAGGCTCTGCTGACGGTCGACCTCGCCGAGTTCGCCCGCAACAGCCTGGACCCGCGGCTTTCGGTCAGCGAGGGGGAGCGGCCCTACTACGACGGCCTGGTGTTCCATGCCTACGCCGGCCCCGCGGCCCTGCCCGTGGGTGGCGGCGGGCGCTACGACCGTCTGTTCAAGGCCCTGGGAGCCGAGATCCCGGCCGTGGGGTTCTCCCTCAGTCTGGAGCGGCTGCTGGAGGCCGCGGGCGGGGAGGGAAGATCGTGATCCGGCTGGCACTCCCCAAGGGGCGGAACCTGGAGGCAGCCCTGGCAGCCTTCGGCGCCGCTGGCATCCCTCTCGACAGCGCCAAGGACCGCAGCCTCCTCCGCCGGCTGCCGGACAAGGGGATCGAGATCCTCTCCTTGAAGGATTGGGACCTCCCCCTCTACGTCAGCCACGGCATCGCCGACTGCGGCATCGTGGGGAGCGACGTGCTGGAGGAGGTGGATGGCGACCTGCTGGTTCCCGTGCGCCTCCTGGCCGGCCGCTCCCGCATGTCGCTCATCGGCCGCGAGCGGGTCCTGCCCGCTCCGGGCACCCAGGTGCGCCTCGCCACCAAGTACCCGAACACGGCCCGCCGGATCGTGGCCGAGCGCTCCTGGGGGGCCGAGATCCTCAAGCTCTCGGGCTCGATCGAGCTGGCGCCCGTGCTGCGCCTGGCCGAGCTGGCGCTCGACATCGTGCAGACCGGCCGCACCCTGGCCGAGAACCACTTGGTGGAGATCGAGGCCGTGGCCGAGGTGGCCCCCTGCCTGGTGGTGAACCGCGCCTCGTACCAAAGGCACCGGGCGCTCTTGAACGACTGGATCGGCCGTCTGGAGAAAGCGGAGGTGGTTTCGTGAGCCCACTCGACGTCCTCAAGTCCGGCTCCCGCGCCGGTCGCCGCGCCATTGAACGCCTCGCCCGCCGCGGCGACTCCGTGCTGGATGCGAAGACCCTGCGCAAGGCGGAGAAGATCGTGGCCGACATCCGCAAACGGGGCGACCGGGCCCTCCTCGACCATGCCAGGAAGCTCGACGGCGCCGTGGCCGATTCGGCGGCCGGCCTCGCCCTTGCCGCCGGAGACTCCGGACCCCACCCTCCTGCCCGCCGGTTTCGTCGAGGCCCTGGAGCGGGCCATCGCCGCGGTCGAGCGCTACCACGCGCCCCAGGTGCGCACGGGCTACCGCCTGGAAGAGGAGGGGGTGGAGCTGGAGGAGAAGGTGACGCCCCTCGGCCGGGTGGGCGTCTACGTGCCGGGCGGCCGGGCGAGCTACCCCTCGACCGTGGTAATGACGGTGGTGCCCGCCCGGGTGGCGGGTGTCAAGGAGATCGCGGTCGCGACCCCACCCGGCTCGTACCAGGCCAACGCCGCCCTGCGCTTCACCCTCGCCCGGCTGGGCGTCACCGAGGTCTGGGGCATGGGCGGCGCCCACGCGGTCGCGGCCTTCGCCTATGGCACGGAGACGGTCCGCCGGGTGGACAAGATCGTGGGGCCGGGCAACGCCTGGGTCACGGCGGCCAAGAAGCTGGTGGTCGGGGACGTGGCGATCGACGGCATCGCCGGCCCCAGCGAGGTGGTGATCGTGGCCGATCCGGGCTGCCGATCCGGGCGACCTGGCGGCCGATCTTCTGGCCCAGGCGGAGCACGATCCCCAGGCCGCGGCGGTTCTGATCACCACCGACTCCCGGCTCGCCAAGCGGGTCGCGGTCGAGGTCGAGCGCCAGCTCGCGGGCCTCTCGACCGCGGAGACGGCCCGGGAGTCCCTCAAGAATTTCGGCGCCGCCTTCGTGGTGGGCGGGCTGGAGGAGGCGCTCGACCTGGTCGAGAGGATCGCTCCCGAGCACCTGCAGCTCGTGGGGCACGAGGCCGAGGTGCTGGCCCTCCACGTCCGCGCGGCCGGGGCGATCTTCCTCGGCGGGTCGACCCCTGAGGTGTTCGGCGACTACATCGCCGGCCCCAGCCACGTGCTCCCCACCTGCGGCAGCGCCCGCTTCGCTTCGGCGCCTGGGAGTCGAGGACTTCCTGCGCCGCAGCCACACCCTGCGCTTCACGCCGACCGCGGCGAGCCACCGGGCGGCGGCTGCGGCGCACTCTCGCGGACGCCGAGGGGCTCCCCGCCCACGCGGCGTCGGCGAGGAGACGCCTGGGATGACCGGGATGAAGGAGCGATCCCGCCCTCTTCGTCCGGCCCGAGCTGCGCGCCCTGTCGCGGTACCACCTCGACCTGTCGCCCAGCCGGCACAAGCTGGACCAGAACGAGGTCCCCTGGGATCTGCCGCGGCGCTTCAAGCACGAGATGGCCTGGCGCCTGCTGGAGACTGACTGGGCCCGCTACCCCGACTTCCACGCCGACGAGCTGCGCCGCGATCTGGGGCGTCTGCACGACCACCCTCAAGAAGGAGTGCTGGTGGGCAACGGCTCGAACGAGCTGCTGTCGGTGTCGTTGACGGCCCTCACTCCCCCCGGCGGCGAGGTGCTGGGCGCCGAGCCAAGCTTCGGGCTCTACCGCAGCTTCGTGCTCAAGGCCGCGGGCGTCCCCCGGTTCCTGCCCCCCCGGCCCGACCTGCGCATCCCGGCGGACGAGTTGGAGGAGGAGATCGCGCGCGATCCCCGCCGTCCTCTCCTCCTCTGCACCCCCAACAATCCCACGGGGGACGCCCTGCCGCCGGAGCGGGTGGAGCGCCTGCTGGAGCGTCTGGAGGCGCCGCTCCTCCTCGACAACGCCTACGGCGAATTCTGTCGCTTCGATTACCGGCCGCTCCTCGCGAAATATCCCCACCTCGTCCTGTTCCGGACCTTCTCGAAGGCCTGGTCCCTGGCCGGGATGCGCCTGGGCTACCTCCTGGCCGATCCGCGGCTGGCCGCGGAGCTGCTCAAGGTGAAGCTCCCCTACAACGTGGGCCACGCCGCGGTGATCGCCGGCCGTGTGGCCCTGGAGGCCGAGCCCGAGGCGCGACGGCGGGTGCAGGTCCTGGTGGCCCGCCGCCCGCAGTGGGCCACCATGCTGGCGGAAGCGGGATTGGAGGTCTTCCCCTCCGAGGCCAACTTCCTCCTGGTCCGCTCCAGCAAAGCGGGTGAGATCCGCGAGACCCTGGAGGCGCGGGGAATCCGGGTGCGGGACGTGAGCGGCTATCCAGGGCTGGCCGGCTGCCTGCGGGTGTCGATCGGGACGGGGGCGGCTCTGCGGGCGGTGAAGAAGGCCCTCGGGCCCTCGGTGCCCCCACCCAAGGCCCTCATCACCCCGGCCCTCTTCTCCCGTCCCCTCCCACCCCCCTCACCGGGAGAAGAGGGAGACCAGCAAGACCGCTCCGGCCGCGTCGAGCGCTCCACGGGCGAGACCCGCATCTGGCTCTCCCTCAACCTGGAAGGCGGCGATCGGCAAATCGACGTCCCCAACGGCTTCTTCGCCCACATGCTGAACGCCCTGGCCACCCACTCGGGGATCGGGCTGGATCTCAAGGCCCAGGGAGATACCCACGTCGATCTCCACCACACCGTGGAGGACGTGGGGATCGCCTTCGGCGAGGCCCTGGCCGCGGCCTTGGGAGAGCGCAAGGGGATCGTGCGCTTCGCCCATGCCTACGCCCCCCTGGACGAGGCCCTGGCCCGGGCTGTCGTGGACCTCTCCGGCCGCGGCTCGTTCCACTATGCGGCCCCGCAGGACATCGCCGCTTCCTGGGTGACGGCGGACTTCCCCCTCACCCTGGTGGCGGATTTCTTCCAGGCCGTGGCGGACCGCGGCCGGCTCACCCTGCATCTGGAGATCCTCTCTGCGAGGAACGGCCATCACGCGGCCGAGGCCGCCTTCAAGGCCGCGGCGTTGGCGTTGCGCCAGGCCGTGGCGTTGCGGGCCCGTGGAGGAGACGTGCCGAGCACCAAGGGGACCCTCTCGAAATGAAGGCGCTGGTCATCGACGCCGGAGTCGGCAACCTGGGCAACCTCGTGCGCGCCGTGGAGCGCGTGGGCGGGCAGGCCGAGATCACGGCGGATCCGGAGCGGGTCGCGGCTTCCCGGTGTCTCCTGCTCCCCGGAGTCGGCGCCTTCGCGCCTCCCCGGGAGGCCGTGCGCGGCGGGGTGGAGGAGGCCCTGCGCGCGGCCCTCGCCCAGGGCGCCTGGCTCCTGGGCATCTGCGTGGGATTCCAGATCCTCTTCGAGCAGGGGGAGGAGTTCGGGGTCACGGACGGCCTCGGCCTCCTTCCCGGCCGCGTCACCCGCCTGCCCGGCACGGTTCCCGTGCCCCACATCGGCTGGAACCGCCTGCACGACGTGGCGGACCATCCTCTATTGAAGGGTCTCACGGAGCGAGACGGTCAGGGGCGCTACGTCTACTTCGTCCACAGCTACGCCCCGAAGGACGTGCCCGAGGAGCGCCAGCTCGCCCGCTGCACCCACGGCCGCATTTTCCCCGCGGTGGCCGGCCGCGAGCGGGTGATGGGCACGCAGTTCCACCCCGAGCGCAGCGGCAAGGCCGGGCTGCGACTGCTGTCCAACTATTTGGAGATGGCATGGAGCTGATCCCCGCGATCGACCTCCGCCACGGCCGGGCCGTCCGTCTCCGCCAGGGGGACGACGCCCGGGCCACGGTCTATGGGGACGATCCCGTCTCCCTGCTGGAGGCCTACGCCCGGGCCGGCGTCCCCCGGGTCCACGTGGTGGATCTGGACGCGGCGCTCGGGGAGGCGCCTCAGCGGGATCTGATCGCCCGCATGGCCGCTGTGGACACCAGGATCCAACTCGGCGGCGGTCTGCGGGATCGCGCGGCCATCGACCAGGCCCTGGCCGCGGGTATCGACCGGGTGGTGATCGGGTCGCTCGTGGCCCGCGACGTGGAGGCCTTCCGCACCCTGGCCCTGGAGCGCCCCGGCCGGCTCGTGCCAGCCCTGGACGTGGCCCGCGGCGAGGTGCGGATCAGCGGCTGGAAGGAGGGGGCGCCCCATACCCTGGGCGAGATCTGCGGCCGGCTCATGGGCCTCCCCTGCCCGGCCGTGCTGGTGACCGACGTGGAGCGCGACGGCATGATGACCGGGCCCAACCTCGACCTCGCCCGCCGCGTGGGCCGGTCCACGGGCATCCCGGCCCTGGTCTCGGGCGGCGTCCACGCCCTGGCCGACCTCGAAGCCGCGCGGGTGATCCCCGAGGTGGGCGGCGTCATCGTGGGCCGGGCCCTCTACGAAGGCGCGTTCACGGTGGAGGAGGCGCTGGCGGCCTGCGGCCCTCTCCCCCAAGGCCCCTCCGGTCTCGCCCGGCGGATCATCCCCTGCCTCGACGTGCGCGACGGCCGCGTGGTGAAAGGTGTGCAGTTCCGCGACCTCAGGGACCAGGGGGACCCGGCCGAGGCGGCCCTCCGCTATGCCGGGCAGGGAGCGGACGAGATCGTCTTCCTCGACATCACGGCCGCTCCCGAGGAGCGCGATACGGATGTCGAATGGGTGCGGCGCACGGCCGAGCAGGTTTTCATTCCCTTGACCGTGGGGGGCGGCGTGCGCAGCGAGGGGGACGCCCGCCGCCTCCTGCGCTCCGGCGCCGACAAGGTGGGGATCAACTCCGCGGCCGTGGAGCGACCAGACCTGGTGGGCGAGCTCGCCCGCCGCTTCGGCAGCCAGTGCGTGGTCCTCTCGGTGGATGCCCGGCGCAGGAATGGCGGCTGGGAGGTGGTGACCAAGGGCGGCCGCCAGCCCACGGGCCTCGACGCCCTGGCCTGGATCCGCGAGGGCGTCGAGCGCGGCGCCGGCGAGATCCTCTTGACCAGCATCGACCGCGACGGCACCCAGGGGGGCTACGACCTCGACCTCCTGGCCGCCGCGGTCCGGGCCGTGCCCGTGCCCGTCATCGCCTCGGGCGGCGCGGGCACGCCCGAGCATCTCGTCGAAGCCCTCGCGGCCGGGGCCGCTGCCGTGCTCGCGGCCTCGATCTTCCATCAGGGGACCTGGACGGTGGGCGACGTCAAGCGGGTGATCGCCGGGGCGGGCTTCCCCGTGAGAGAGGAGGAAGGATGAGTCATCTTTCCGGGGTTGATCCTTCATTGCTCCACTACGACGACCGCGGACTGATCCCCGTCGTCGTCCAGGACGTCAACACCGGCGCCGTGCTGATGCAGGCGTTCGCCGACCGTACGGCCGTGGAGCTCACGATCGCTACGGGCCAGGCCCACTTCTGGAGCCGCTCCCGCCAGGCCCTGTGGCGCAAGGGGGAGACCTCGGGCAACACCCTCAAGGTGGTGGAGGTGACGGCGGACTGCGACGCCGACTCCTTGCTGGTGCGCGCCCTCCCGGCCGGCCCCGCCTGCCACCGCGGCACCCGCACCTGCTTCGAGCCCAATCCGGCACGGCTGGAGCTGGGCTGGCTGGCCACGGTGCTCGACTCCCGGCGCGGGGCCGATCCGGAGACGAGCTACACGGCCCGGCTCCTCGGGAGCGGCATCGAGAGGATCGCCCAGAAGGTGGGGGAGGAGGGGGTGGAGACGGCGATCGCCGCGGTATCCGTCGTAGCGAATGGGGGAGAAGAGCGCCGCAAAGCCTTGACGGGCGAGGCCGCGGACCTCCTCTATCACCTGCTGGTGTTGCTTGCCGCCACCGGCATTGACCCGTCCGAGGTGGGGGAGGAGCTCCTGCGGCGCCACGGTTTGGCCCGTTCGGAGCACTCATAGGGGGAGCGCGGACAATTTGTTTTCTTTTGGAGGATTGGATTCCATGGCTTCGAGTACCGATTCGCGCCGGCCGCGCCGTGCCGTGCCGCATGTCCGTGAGTTCCTCGCGGACAGTCTGACGCCCCTCGCCGTCTACCGCCGGCTCGCCTCGCTCTCCCCCTACCGCTTCCTCCTGGAGAGCGTCACGGGCGGCGAGAAGATCTCCCGCTTCAGCTTCCTGGGAGCGGCGCCGCGGGCCATCTACCGTCTCTATCCCGACCGCCTTGGAGGTGGAGCGGAGCGGCAAGCGGGAGGATCTTCCCGGTGAGCCGCTCGCAGCCCTGCGCTCCGTGGTGCACGAGATCGGCGGCGAGCCCGGGCCTATCCCCTTCACCGGCGGTCTCGTGGGCTACTTCGGCTACGACCTCATCCGCATGGTCGAGCGCCTGCCCAACCGTCCCGCCGATCCCTTCGACCTCCCCGTGGCCGTCCTCGCCCGCTTCGACACCCTGGTGGTCTTCGATCACGCGCGCCAGCGGGTGCTCGCCGTGGCCAACGAGGTCGAAGGCGAGCTCGACGTGGCCGACGCCGAGCGCCAGCTCGCCCGGCTGTCGCGGCTGCTCACCAGGGAGTCCGGGGGAGGCGGTGTCGCCATGCCGGGCTATGCCGTGAAACCCGTGGCCACCGCCCCTCCCACCCTGGACAGCGCGAGCTTCCGCCGGGCGGTGGTCAAGGCCAAGGAGCACATCGCGGCCGGCGACATCTTCCAGGTGGTGCTCGCCCGCCGCTGGAAGGTGGAGCGGCGCATCGAGCCCCTGGCCCTCTACCGGGCTCTCCGCATGGTCAACCCGAGCCCCTACATGGTGCTCTTCGAGGCGCCCGAGGTGTCGCTGGTGGGGGCCTCGCCCGAGCTTCTGGTGCGCAAGCAGGGGCGGCACATCGAGACCCGGCCCATCGCCGGCACCCGTCCCCGGGGCATGGACGCCGAGGGCGACCGCGCTCTCGCCGCCGACCTCCTGGCCGACCCCAAGGAGCGGGCCGAGCACGTGATGCTGGTGGACCTGGGGAGAAACGACCTCGGCCGCGTGGCCGTGCCCGGGAGCGTGCGGGTGCCGACCTTCATGGAGGTGGAGAACTACAGCCACGTCATGCACCTCGTCTCCAGCGTCGAGGCCGAGCTCGCGACCGGCCGCGACGGGCTCGACGCCCTCCTCTCCTGCTTCCCGGCCGGCACGGTCTCGGGCGCGCCCAAGATCCGCGCCATGGAGATCATCGACGACCTGGAGCCCGAGGCGCGGGGACCCTACGCCGGCGCCGTGGGCTACCTCTCCTATTCCGGCGACCTGGACACCTGCATCGCCATCCGCACCCTGGTGGTGCAGGAGAATGAGACGTCCGTCACCGCCGGAGCGGGCATCGTGGCCGACTCCGATCCCGCGACCGAGGAGAAGGAGACGGAGAACAAGGCGGCGGCTCTGCTCGCCGCCGTGGCGCTCGCCGAAGAGCTGGAGGAGACCCTGTGATCCTGATGGTGGACAACTACGACTCCTTCACCTACAACCTCGTCCAACTGCTGGCCGCGGCGGGGACGGAGGTGGAGGTCCTGCGCAACGATGCCGAGAGCGCCGAGGCCATGCTCGCCCGCAAGCCCGCGGGCATCGTCCTCTCCCCCGGCCCCGGCCGTCCCGAAGACGCGGGAGTGTGCCTCGACCTGATCAAAAGCCACGCACGCGTCCCCCTGCTGGGGGTCTGCCTCGGCCACCAGGCCCTGGGCGTTGCCTTCGGCGCCACGGTGGACCGGGCGCCCCGGCTCATGCACGGCAAGACCTCGCCCGTCCGCCACGGCGACCAGGGGGTGTTCGCCGGCCTGCCCAACCCCTTCCAGGCCACCCGCTACCACAGCCTGGAGGTGAAGGAGGGGACCTTGCCGCCGGAGCTGGAGCCCCTGGCCTGGGCCGACGACGGCACCTTGATGGGCCTGCGGCACCGCGACCTCCCTTACTGGGGCGTGCAGTTCCACCCCGAGAGCGTGCTCACCGGCGCGGGGCCGCACCTGCTTGCCAACTTCCTCGAGCTGTGCCGAGCGGAGAACGGCAATGGCCATTGACGTCCGCACGGCCCTGGTGCGGGTGACCGGCGGGCGATCACCTGACGCGCGAGGAGACCGAGGAGATCTTCGGCCAGCTCATGGACGGCCAGGTCAGCGAGCCCATGAAGGCCGCGCTCCTGGTCGCCTTGCGCATGAAGGGGGAGGCCGTGGCCGAGATCTCCGGCGCCGCTACGGCCATGCGCCGCCGCGCCATCCCCATCCCCCACCAGCGGCAGGGGCTGGTGGACACCTGCGGCACGGGCGGCGACGGCCGCGGCACCTTCAACATCTCGACTGCCGCGGCCCTGGTGGCGGCGGCGGCCGGCGTGCCGGTGGCCAAGCACGGCAACCGCTCGGTCTCCAGCCGCTCGGGCAGCGCCGACGTGCTGGCCGCCCTGGGGGTGAAGATCGAGATCGACCCCGAGACCGCCGGCCGCACCCTCGACGCCGTGGGCATCGCCTTCCTCTTCGCGCCGCTCCTCCATCCCGCCATGCGCGAGGTGATGCCCGTGCGCCGCGAGCTGGGGCTGCGCACCATCTTCAACCTCCTGGGCCCCCTGACCAATCCGGCCGGCGCCCGCCGCCAGCTCATGGGCGTCTACATGGAGAGCCTGGTGGAGCCCATCGGCTACGTGCTGCGCGACCTCGGAGCCGAGCACGCCCTGGTGGTGCACGGCGACGGCCTGGACGAGATCACCACCACGGGCCGCACCCACGTGGCCGAGGTGAAGGACGGCGAGGTGCGGATCTACGACCTCGAGCCCGAGCGCTTCGGTCTGCGCCGCGCCCGCCTGGAGGAGCTGGCCGGCGGCGCGCCGGACGAGAACGCCGCGGCCGTGCGCCGGGTTTTTTCCGGCGAGGCTCGCGAGGAGACGAGCGCCTTGGCCGACGTCACCGCCCTCAATGCCGGCGCCGCCCTCTACGTGAGCGGCATCGCCGCCAGCCTCGAAGAGGGGGTGGAGCGTGCCCGCGCGGCTCTGGAGTCCGGGGCGGCGGCCGAGAAGCTCGAAGAATTGAGGAGCTTCTCGGGATGACTCCTCCGGACATCCTGCGGCGCATCACGGCCCGGCGGCGCGAGCGCATCGCCGAGACGGGCGGCGCCGATCCCACCGGCTGGGTCGAGGGCGCTCCCCGCACGCCAGCCGACAACGCCTTTCTGGCTGCTCTGCGATCCCAGCGCCGGGAGACTGCCATCATCGCCGAGGTGAAGATGGGCTCCCCCCGGCTCGGCTCCCTCCACGATCGGGTGGACCCCGTGGCCCAGGCCCGCACCTATGCCGCCAACGGCGCCGCCTGCCTCTCCGTGGTGGTGGAGCCCGACTTCTTCCACGGGAGCTACGAGCTGCTGGCCGCCTGCCGCCAGGCTTCAGATCTGCCGGCCATCGCCAAGGACTTCATCGTCGATCCCATCCAGCTCCTCTGGGCGCGGGACGCGGGCGCGGATGCCATCCTCTTGATCGCCTCCCTCTACGAGCCCGAGGAGATGGCGCGCTATGCCCGGCTGGCCCGCGGCCTCGGCCTCGTCCCCCTGGTCGAGACCCACGACGCGGACGACATCGCCAAGCTCGGGGGCGAGCCCTGGGAGATGGTGGGGATCAACAACCGCGACCTGCGCACGTTCGAGGTCGATCTCCAGAATTCCATCTCGCTCCTGGCCGGCCTGCCTGGGGAAGCCGTGAAGGTGGCGGAGAGCGGCATCCGTGACGCGCTCGACGTGCTCCTCCTGCGCGAGAGCGGCTTCGACGCTTTCCTCATCGGCGAGACGCTGCTCCTCGCCCCGGATCCCGCGGCCAAGCTGCGCGAGCTTCTGGGGCCGGAGGCGGCATGAGCGTCAAGGTCAAGATCTGCGGCGTCACCACCCCCGCCGACGCCCTGGCGGCGGTGGAATTGGGGGCCGACTACCTGGGGTTGAACTTCTTCCGGGCGAGCCCCAGGTACGTGGAGCCTGGCCGGGCGTTCGAGATCGCCGAGGCGGTACGAGGTCGCTTCCCGGGGGTGACGCTCGTGGGGGTGTTCGTCAATTCTCCCCGCGCCGAGGTGGAGGACATCGCCGGTCGCGTGGGCCTGGACCTCTTGCAGTTCCACGGCGACGAGGAGCCCGGCTTCGTGGCCCCGTTCGCGCCGCGGGCCCTCAAGGCCTTCCGCACCGGCGGCCCGCCCGGCTCCCAGGAGCTTGCAGCCTGGAGCGAGGTCTGGGGAATTCTCATCGATGCTCCCCATGACGCGCGCTACGGCGGCACGGGCGCAACATGGGATTACGGGACGGTCTCTCCGGCGACTCCGGGGCGGCTGTTCCTGGCCGGCGGTCTGGGACCGGGCAACGCCCGCCGCGCCATCGAGAGCGTGCGGCCCTACGCCATCGACGTCTGCTCGGGGGTGGAATCCCGCCCCGGAATCAAGGATCGCGAGCTGCTGCGACGGCTCTTTCAGGAGGTGAGGCATGGCGAGACCCAAACCCCTCCCTGACTCGGAGGGTTACTTCGGCCCCTACGGCGGCCGTTTCGTGCCCGAGACGCTCATGGCGCCGCTCGCCGAGCTGACGCGGGCCTACGACAAGGCCCAGCGCTCCCGCGCCTTCAAGCGCGAGCTCACGGCCCTGCTCAACGACTTCGCCGGCCGTCCCACGCCGCTCTACTTCGCCGAGCGCCTCTCCGAAGAGCTGGGCGGCGCCCGCATCTTCCTGAAGCGCGAGGACCTGCTGCACACCGGCGCCCACAAGATCAACAACGCCCTCGGCCAGTGCCTGCTCACCAAATTGATGGAGAAGGAGCGGGTGATCGCCGAGACGGGCGCCGGCCAGCACGGGGTCGCGACCGCCACCTCGGCCGCGGCCCTGGGGCTCTCCTGCACCGTCTACATGGGCAGCGAGGACATGCGCCGCCAGCGGCTGAACGTCGATCGCATGCGCCTCCTGGGCGCCGAGGTGGTGCCCGTCGACTCCGGGAGCTGCACGCTCAAGGACGCCATCAACGAGGCCCTGCGCGACTGGGTGACCAACGTCCGCACCACCCACTACGTGCTGGGCTCGGTGCTGGGGCCGGACCCCTTCCCTCGCATGGTGCGCGACTTCCACCGCGTCATCGGCGACGAGGCCCGCCTCCAGCTCAAGCGCCAGATGGGCACCGAATCGCCCGACCTCGCCGTGGCCTGCGTGGGCGGCGGCAGCAACTCGATCGGCCTCTTCACCGCTTTCCTGGCCGACACCCGGGTGCGGATGATCGGCGTCGAGGCCGGCGGTCGCGGCCCAGGCCGGGGCGAGCACGCGGCCCGC
Organism: Thermoanaerobaculaceae bacterium; assembly: GCA_963712665.1. Taxonomy (GTDB): domain Bacteria; phylum Acidobacteriota; class Thermoanaerobaculia; order Multivoradales; family UBA5704; genus DATARR01. Next base: position 550,922 of record CAVQIV010000009.1, read on the forward strand.
TTCGCCGGAGGCGCCCTGGGCGTGCTCCACGGCACCCGCACCTTCGTCTTGCAGGATGAAGAGGGGCAGATCGCCACCACCCACTCCGTGTCAGCGGGCCTCGACTATCCGGCCATCGGCCCGGAGCACGTCTGGCTGCACGACGCCGGCCGGGTGGAGTACTCCTCGGCCACCGACGCCGAGGCCATCGCCGCCTTCCACCTCCTGGCCCGCACCGAGGGGATCCTTCCGGCCCTGGAGTCCTCCCACGCCATCGCCGAGGTGGTGAAGCGGGCGCCGCGCCTGTCGCGCAAGCGGATCGTCCTGGTGAACCTCTCGGGGCGCGGCGACAAGGATGTCGAATCGGTGATCGCCTACGACCGCGATCACGCGGGGGACGAAGCCACCGTTGAGTCTTTCGCAGCCGCGGCTGCGAGGAGGGGACGATGACCGCCATCGACGACGTCTTCCAGAGCTGCGCCCGGGAGGGCCGCGCGGCCTTCATCCCGTTCATCATGGCCGGCGATCCCGATCTCGGGACGACCGCCGCCTTGCTCGAAGCCTTGGCCGCCGGCGGCGCGGACTTGATCGAGCTGGGCGTGCCGTTCTCCGACCCAATAGCCGACGGCCCCGTCAACCAGCGGGCCGCCGTCCGCGCCCTGGCCGCCGGCACCAAGCTCTCGGCCCTCCTGTCACTCGTGGCCCGCCACCGCGACAAGCTGGGGATCCCCATCGTGCTCTTCACCTACTTCAACCCCGTCCACGCCCGTGGCGTCGAGCGCTTCGCCGAGCAGGCGGCTGCCTCCGGGGTCGATGGCGTGCTCTGCGTGGACCTGCCGCCGGATGAGGGCGAGCGGGACTTCATCCCCGCCCTGCGGGAGCAGGGGGTGGACACCGTCTTCCTGCTCGCCCCCACCAGCACCCGGGACCGGGTCAACAAAGTGGCCGAGGCTTCCTCGGGCTTCGTCTACTACGTCTCCCGCACCGGCGTGACGGGCGAGCGTACCGTCCTGCCCGCAGAGCTGGTGCGCGACGTCAAGAAGCTCAGAAAGCGCCTCGCGCAGCCTCTGGCCGTGGGCTTCGGCATCTCCACCCCGGAGCAGGTGGCGGCCGTGGGGAAGATCGCCGACGGCGTAGTGGTGGGCAGCGCCCTGGTGCGGCTGATCGAAGAGAAGAAGGACGACCCCGATCTGCCGGCCCTCCTCGAAGACCGGGTGCGCGAGCTGTCGTCCCCCCTGCGGCGCCCCGCCGAGAGACGGCGGGCATGAGCGACGATCGTCGCCTGGAACGGCGCTTGGAGCGAGACATTGCGGCCCTGGTCCACGGCCGCTACCTCCTGGAGGTGCCCCCCGAGCCCGAGGAGGCCCCCCTGGTGGTGGGCTTCCACGGCTATGGCGAGAACGCGGAGCTCCATCTGGAGCAGCTCCGCCGCCTCCCCGGCGCCGGGCGCTGGGTGCTCTGCGCCGTGCAGGCGCTCCACCCCTTCTACAACCGCGCGGGCGACGTCATCGCGGGCTGGATGACCCGGCAGCAGAGGGAGCACGCCATCGAGGACAACCTTCGCTACGTGGCGAGCGTGGTGGCCGCGGTGAAGCGCGAGCTTCCTGTCTCCGAGCGTCTCGCCTATCTCGGCTTCTCCCAGGGCGCGGCCATGGCCTACCGCGCCGCCGCCGGCTCGGGCCACGCCTGCCACGGAGTGGTCGTGCTGGGGGAGGACGTGCCGCCCGAGCTCGAGCCCCGCGACCTTTCCCACTTCCCCCCCGTCCTCCTGGGCCGCGGCTCCAGCGAAGAGTGGTACGACGCCGCCAAGATGGAGCACGACGTCGAGCTGCTGCGCCGCAAGGGGATCGACGTCCGCCCCTTCGTCTTCGAAGGCGGCCACGAATGGACGAACGAGTTCCGCGCCGAAGCCGGCCGCTTCCTCGAAGAGGTCTTCCGTCCGGCGTCGTAGGGAACCAGAGAAACCCACCGCGGTCGCAGCCCAGACCCAGGGTGAGGCGCGAGCGGAAGTTTTTACAGGGAACCCGGAGAAAAGAAAGGGGCGCTCGACATAAGCGAGCGCCCCGGAATGCTCTTGCGAATGGGTGACCGGAGGACTTACTTGCCAGCCGGCGGGGTGGTGGCGTCGGTCGTCGCGGGCTCCATGGAAGTGTCCATGGTGCCCGTGTCGGTCGTGGTGGTGGTCGTCGTCGTCGAAGTCTCGGTGGTGGTCGTTTCCATCGTGGACTCGGTGGTGGCGGTCTCTTCGGTCGGCTCCTCCTCCTTCTTGCATCCGGCGAACGGGATGAGGAGGAAGGCCAGCAGGCACAGAAGCGAAAGGTGAACGGACAGCTTCTTCATTTTGTTTTCTCCCTTGTTAAATGAAACTGATGTAAGACCACAGGACGACGGTCAGGTCTTGTCGCCCACTTTGACCAGATTGATGACCCTCTTGACGCCCTCGGTCTCCCGCGCGAGTTGCTCGGCCTTGGTGCGGGCCTCCTCCTTCGCGACTCGTCCCTGGAGCGTCACTACGCCTTCGTTGGTGTCCACGTCGATGTTGAACGGGTTGATGTCACCATCCGCCGCAAGCTTCGCTTTCACCTTCGTCGTAATGGTGGCATCGTCGATCTGAGTCCCGGCCGATCGAGTCGAGCTGCATGCGCCCAGTACAAGAGCCAGCACTAGCGCCATACAGATGACCGGCACACGCAACAGCGTTGAAGTTTTCATTGTCATCCTCCTCGTCACTGTTTGACCTGTCGATGGTCGTTAGAGTCCGTGGCAGTCCGTTCTACGCACGTCCAGAGTCGCTCTGAAGCAGAATTTGTGCCACGGCCTCTTCTCTCCAAGTCTCGCAGTGAGCCGGCGGACGACGGGGGAGTATACAACCTCCCGTCCGGCTCCTCAAGGGGGAACCCGCAACTCCTCTCCCATGCGTTCGCACCCCGGGTTCCCGCCTAAGGCTCCCGGTAGGTGTTGAGACGATTGTACAGCGTTTTGAGGCTGACGCCCAGGACGTCGGCGGTCTTGCGCTTGTTGCCGCCGTGCGCCTCCAGGGTGGCCAGGATCAGCCGCCGCTCGACTTCCTCGATGGAGGTGCCCACCTGGAAGTTGAGGCTGCGGATGCCGCCGGAGTCGCCGCCCACCTCGCGCGGCAGGCAGCGCGGCGTGATCTCGTGGTCGGCCATGATGAAGGCGCGGTGGACGACGTTCTTGAGCTCGCGCACGTTGCCCGGCCAGTGGTGGGTGCGCAGACGGTCCAGGGCAGTCCCGGTCCAGGCCTTGTCCGTGCCCTGCGCGCTCGTTGAGCTGGCCGAGGAAGTAGCTCGGCCAGCAGCTCGACGTCGTCGCCGCGCTCGCGCAGCGGTGGCAGGTGGATCGGGGAAGACGTTGCAGCCGGTAGAGCAGGTCCTCGCGCAGCTTGCCGTCGTCGACCGCCTTCTGCGGGTCGCGGTTGGTGGCGGCGATCACGCGCACGTCCATCGGCGACCGACTCGGTCGCCGCCGATGCGCACCACCTCGCCCGTCTCCAGCACGCGCAGCAGCTTGACCTGCAGCTCGATGCGGCATCTCGCGTGATCTCGTCGAGGAACAGGGTGCCCGTGTGGGCGCGCTCGAAGTAGCCCTTGTGCCGCCGCGTCCGCGCCCGTGAAGCTGCCGCGCTCGTGGCCGAAGAGCTCGCTCTCGATGAGCGTCGGGGAGACGGCGCCGCAGTTCAGGGGCAGGAACGGGGCCCGCGACCGCCGCGACAGCATGTGCAGGGTCTGGGCCGCCAGCTCCTTGCCGGTGCCGCTCTCGCCTACCAGGAACACCGAGGCGTCGGTGGGGGCCACCCGGTTGAGCATCTCGTAGAGCGACTGCATGGGCGGCGAGGCGCCCAGCAGCAACCCGAGCCGGCCCACTTCCTGCGGCTCGCTCGGCTGCGCCTGGGTCGGCGCCGACGGCTGCACGCTCGCCACGTTGGCGAGGATGCTCTTCAAGCGCCCGATGTCCAGCGGCTTGGTGAGGTAGTCGCTGGCGCCCAGCCGCAGGGCCTGGACGGCGCTCTCCACGTCGGCGTGGCCGGTCATCAGCACCACCTCGGTGGAGGCCCCGAGCTCCAGGTCCTTGAGCAGGTCGATGCCGCTGCCGTCCGGAAGATAGAGGTCGACCAGCGCCACGTCCGGCGTCCGGTGGCTGACCTGGGCACGGGCGTCGCGCAGCGTGCACGCCGTGTTGGTGGTGAAACCCTGGCCCTCGATCAGCTCGGCGAGCGCCGAGAGAAAGTTGGGATCGTCATCGACGGCGAGTGCATGTGGCATCGTCTCCTTGCTCCTTACTCCGCGTTCTCAGGCTGCGCGTCCTTAGAGAGGATCCATTCTACCTCATATGCCTGCGCCGGCCCCGCCGCGGAGACTCCGGCCGGCCCCAGGGTCCGGGCTTCTCCGCCGTGGGCGGCGACGATGGAACGGGCCACCCAGAGCTGGGCGCGAGAGCCTTCGGAGCTGAGGCGGAGGTCGAACCCTGGGGCCGGCTCGCTGCTCGTCTCATCGGAGGCGGCCGGGCTGTCCGGCCCGGGAGCGCCGTGGATGCGCAGCCGGGCGCGGCCGTCCAGACGCTCCAGGGTGAGGTGCAGCTTCCCCTGCTTCGGCACGCCGGCCAGGGCGGCCAGGGCGAGGTGGAGGAGCGCCTGGCGCAGCAGGAAGCGGTTGCCCTCCATCCGCACGGGCTCCGCCGGCAGATCCGTTGCCACCTGCGCCTGCTGCTTGCGCGCCGGCCCCACCAGCAGCGCCGCCAACTCGTCGGTCAGCTCGCGCAGGTCCAGGGTCTCGAGCTTGTCCCCGCGGGGAGAGATGTGGGCGAGGAAGATCTCGAGACCCCGGTGCAGCCGGGTGAGCTCCTCCTTGAGCACGTTGACGTAGCGCAGCAGCTTGTCCCGATTGCCCGGGACCTCCGCCCGGCCCGAGGCGATCGTCTCCTTGAGGATCTCCAGGTTGAAGACCATGGCGTTGATCGGCGCCCGCAGGTCGTGGGCCACGGCGGGCGAGATCTGGGAGACGGAGCGCATCTGCGAGGTCAGGCGCAGGTCGGTCGCGAGGCCGGCCAGGGTGCCCAGGTCCTGGACGAGGAGCACGCCGCCGCGGTCGGGGTCGCGCCGCAGGTCGAAGAGTAGGGAGCGTGGGGCGGCGTTCTCTTCCGCCGTCGGCACCGGCAGCTCGAGGGCGGCGCAGGGAGCGCCGCCGCTGGCGCCGTTCCAGCGCAGGCCGGCACTCTCCAGCCGGGGCTTGAGCTCGGCCCACAGCCGGTCCAGCTCGAAACCGTCCTCGCACCCCAAGAGCTCCAGGGCGCGAGGATCGGCGAAGCGGACGCCGCCACCGGCCTCGAGCAGCACCACGCCGGGGCCGAGGACTCCCACGAGCTCGTCCGGGGGAGCTTCGCGTCGCGCGATCAGGGAAGGGGCCGTAGCGTCCATGGTCTCAGTCTCTCCAGTGTCGGCGCTGCGATGGGGCCGGGGCCCTCCGGCGCGGCGCGTAGTTATATCAAGGGAGGGTTCGGCGCTAGACGCCCTAGTGCAGGTTGTATGCCACGCCTCGCGCGCCCGCCGTAAGGACGGGGCAACTCCCTTTCTTTTCCTGGAGATCCGGCATGGCCGATGCAGAGGTGCAGGCCGTCCTGGAATTCTCGGGGACCCTGGCGCCGGCCAGGGTCATGGTCTGGGGATGACGAGTCGGTAATTTCTGCAAACCATCGCCGGACCGGCCGGCAAAGGTGACTATGGGCGCCGCTGTTCAAGCCATCGCAGTTGACGACAGTGAAAAATTGGACACGGGATTGACGATCGCCGTGTTCGTGGACCCGGTGGAGAGCGCCAGGGCCGCGGGCCTGCGCTACGTCACCGACGAGGAGCCGGGCATCCGCCGGCGCAAGAAGGGCAAGGGCTTCACCTACGTCGATCCCCAGGGCAAGACGGTGAAAGATCCCAAGGTGATCGAGCGGATCCAGAAGCTGGCTATCCCGCCGGCGTGGACGGACGTCTGGATCTGCCCGCGAGCCAACGGCCATCTCCAGGCCACGGGCCGGGACGCCAAGGGACGCAAGCAGCACCGCTACCACCCGGACTGGCGAAGCGTGCGCGACGAGACCAAGTTCGGCCGCATGCTCGCCTTCGGCGAGGCGCTGCCCAGGATCCGCGCGCGGGTGGAGGCCGACCTCGCGCTGCGCGGCCTGACGCGGGAGAAGGTGCTCGCCACGGTGGTGAAGCTGCTGGAGACGACGCTCATCCGGGTGGGCAACAAGGAGTACGTCAAGCAGAACAACTCCTTTGGCCTGACCACCCTGCGCGACCAGCACGTGGACATCTCCGGCTCCATCCTGCGCTTCGAGTTCCGGGGCAAGAGCGGCAAGGAGCACTCGGTGGAGGTCCACGACCGGCGTCTGGCGCGCATCGTCAAGAAGTGCCGCGACATCCCGGGCCAGAGGCTGTTCCAGTACCTCAACGGGGACGGCCAGCGCCAGAGCGTCGAGCTCCGAGGACGTCAACGACTACCTGAGGGAGACCACGGGCGAGGACTTCACCGCCAAGGACTTCCGCACCTGGGGCGGCACCGTGCTCGCCCTCTCGGCCCTCCTGGAGCTCGGCCCCTGTGAGGACGAGAAGGAAGCCAGCAAGGCCGTGGTGGAGGCGATCAAGCGGGTCTCCGCCAATCTCGGCAACCGGCCGGCCATCTGTCGCAAGTTCTACGTCCACCCGGTGGTGATCGAGTCCTACCTGGAAGGGAGCCTGATTCAGACCCTGGAGACCACCACTGAGGACCTGCCCGAAGACGACGATTCCACGGGCCTGCGGCGGATGGAGGCCCAGGTGCTGCGGCTGCTGAAGGGGAAGAACGGGGGTAGGGACGAGGACGAGCCCCGTCCCTCTGAAGGGTGATCAGCGCACCAGCGCCTCCTCGTTGACGTGGCTCTCCGCCAGCTCGGTGAGCCGCTCGTCCGTCTCCTCCTCCTCACGCAGGGTCTGCTCGAGCAGCGAGACGTGCTCGTCGCGGCCCAGCAGCTCGGCGTAGGTGCGGACCGTGCCGTAGCCGGCGATCTCATAGTGCTCCACCCGCTGGGCGGCGGCGATGAGGCCGGCGTCGAGAGCCGCGGGCTCGCCCTTCATCTTCATCATCTCCTCGCCTTCCTTGACCAGCCCCTTCATCCCCTCGCACTCCTTGCCTTTGGGGCTCTCCTGAAGGTCCTTGAAGATGCGCTCCAGGCGCTTGACGTGCTGCTCGGTCTGGCGCAGGTGGTCCTGGAACCCCTTGCGCAGGTCGGGGGCGTTGGCCTTCTCGGCCATCTTCGGCAGCGCCTCGACGAGTTGGTTCTCGGCGCTGTAGAGGTCTTTGAGCTGTTCCACGTAGAGATCTTTGAGAGATTCGAGCTTCATGCTGCTGCCTCCTTGCTGTTCATTCAAGATGGGTGGGACTGTCACCACGGGGCTCCAGCCCTCTCTGGAAAGCCGCAAGATCCATGCCGCTCATTCAGGAGGGTCCAAGGTAGAATGCCCGTCGCCGTCGGGCGCTGGCTGACCCGATAGGAAGGAGACTGCCCGTGATCACGTCCGAAGCCCGCCCGGTCAACTACCAGCGGCTGATGAAAAAGGTGGAGCAGGTGGTCGCGGCCATGGATCGCGACGAGGACGTCGGCCAGACCATCCCGTCCCTGCTCGAGATCATCATCGACAAGTTCCGCGACGAGCTGGGGATCTACGGCGGCCGCCTCTACCAGCGCCGGGGGGGCTACTACGTCCTGCTCGCCACCTTCGGCGAAGCCAAGGAGGTACCCAAGGGGCTGAAGGTGCCCATCTCCTACCGGCCCATCGAGCTGCTGATGGAGAACGGCACGGTGTACATGGACGCCGAGGACCCGGGGATCGACCGCAATCTCGAAAGCCAGCTCGGCGTGCAGCGCTTCGCCGCCATCGAGGTGGGCAGCGAGGAATACGTGCTGGCCTTCGACGTCGCGCCCGGCTATGACCGGGAGGACATCCTCTTCTCCCTGGGCATCCTCCGGCACAGCGTCAATCAGAAGATCCGCCGTGACCGCATGGAGGGGATCTTCGAGCAGGCGCGGAAGATCCAGGCGTCGATCCTCCCCAAGCGAGTGCCCGAATACGGCGACTTCGACATCTATGGTCGCTCGGAGCCCATCGAGGGGGTGGGCGGCGACTATTTCGACTACATCCCGGTGACCGAGAAGATCCTGGGGCTCGCCATCGCCGACGTCTCGGGGCATGGGCTGCCGGCGGCGCTCCAGGTGCGCGACGTCTACATGGGGCTGCGGATGGGTCTCGCCCGCGACTTCAAGATCGTGCGCACGGTGGAGCGGATGAACAAGATCATCCACAAGAGCACGCTCACCAGCCGCTTCGTCTCCATGTTCTACGGCGAGTTGGAGCTCAACGGTGTATTCATCTACGTCAACGCCGGGCATCCGCCCCCCTTCCACGTCACGGCCGACGGCACGGTGCGCTATCTGGAGGAAGGAGGGCCGGTGCTGGGGCCGCTGCCGGACGCCAGCTACCAGCGGGGCTTCGTCATCATGAAGCCGGGGGACATGCTGGTGTTCTACACCGACGGCATCTGCGAGACCCAGGGCCGGGACGAGGACGGCCGACTCCTCGGCGAGTACGGGCTGGAGCGCCTCATCGAAGTGTCCCGCGAGCACCAGGGGGAGACGGCCCGCGAAGTGGTGGACGCCATCTTCGCCAGCGTCGAAGCCTTCAGCCGCGACGCGCCGCCGGACGACGACCGGACGGTGATGGTGGTGAGCCACCCGGTGATCGACACCTCGGTGACGCAGGCGTTTCCGCGGCCCGTGCTGTAGGGGGGATTGGGCTCCTACGCCTGCTCCACGATCTCCAGCTCCTGCCGCAGCTTGACGATGCTCTGCGCCGGGTAGATCCCCGGCCGGAGCTGCACGCCCGGGTAGATCTGCGTCCCCCGGCCCACGACGGTGCCGGGGTGGAGGACGCAGTTGCAGCCGGTGAGCACGCCGTCGCCGAGGATGGCGCCGAGCTTGCGCCGGCCCGTGTCGAGGCGGCCGCCTTCGACGGGGATGTGGATAGCGCCGCCGTCGTGGCGGAAGTTGGAGAGGATGGTGCCGGCCCCGAGGTTGACGTCCGCCCCCAGGATGGAGTCGCCTACGTAGTTGAGGTGGGGGGCCTTGGCGTGGGGGAAGAGGAGGGCGCGCTTGAGCTCCGTGTTCGCTCCGACGACGCACCGGTCGCCGATCCAGCAGCCACCGCGGATGTAGGCGCCGGGGCGGATCTCCACGTCCTGGCCGATGAAGACCGGCCCCTCGATCACCACGCTGGGATGGATGCGGGTGCCCCGGCAGATCACGATGCGGTCGCCCGCGAGATGGACGTCCGGCGACAGGCCGGTCTGGATGTCGCTCGACGGCAGGCCGGCGAGGACCTCGTCCAGAGGGGCGCCGAGGAGGGACCAGGGAGCGTCCGGATCGAAGCGGGCGGCGAAGGCGTCAGGCAGCTCGGCGAAGAGAGGCGGAATCTGGCTCATCGGGGGGAGATGATACCGTTCCCCAGGTCGCATGAGCCGATTTCGTCCCCTCCCATCGTCGTTCTATCGCCGGCCCGCCGAGATCGTCGCCCGCGATCTGCTCGGCCGCTACCTGGTGCGCGAGTTGGAGGGTGAGCGCCTGGTGCTGCGCCTCGTGGAGGTCGAAGCCTACCTGGGGGCTCCGGACCGGGCGAGTCACGCCTGGGGTGGCCGCCGCACACCGCGCAACGAGAACCTCTACCTGCCCGGCGGCCACGCCTACGTCTACTTCATCTATGGCATGCACTACTGCCTGAACGCCGTCACCGGCGAGGCGGGGATCGGCAGTGCCGTGCTCCTGCGGGCCGGAGAGCCAGTCGAGGGCGAAGAGCGCATGGCGGAGAACCGGGGCTGGACAAAGAAGGTAAGGCCTGGAGACCTCGCTGGCGGGCCAGGCAAGATCTGCCAGGCCTTAGGGATTGGACGCGAGCTCGACGGCGTCCTCCTCGATCGCCCGCCCCTCTACCTCACGAAGGGGAAGCCGGTAGAGGCGGAGGAGATCGTCGCCAGTCCCCGGATCGGGGTGGACTATGCGGGGGAGGCGGCAGGGTGGCCGTTGCGGTTCTCGGTGCGGGGGGATCTGAATGTGTCGCGGCCTCGGCCGGGGTAGGATGGAGGAGGTAGAGGAGGATTCCCGTGCTGAGCGAAGAGAAGATTGACGGCCAGAACGCTCATCCCTTGGCGGACGTGATCGGGACCATGCCCGACGAGGACGCGGAGGAGATGCTGCGGATCATCGCAGAAGAATTCGAAGAGGTGGACGTCGGCGAAGGAAGCCGGGCCTGCTTTGAGGATGAGGGGGAGTAGTCTTTAAGAGCGAAGGGACCCAAAGGACACCAGGGACAGCAAGGACACCAAGGACGAGAAAACCTCCGTGTCCGTGAAGTCCGTGTTCGTCCCTGTCCGGCCTTGCAGTCCCTGAGGTCCTTTTTGAGCTTTCCCACCCCTACCGCATCGCCGTCCCCCGCAACGGCGCGCCCGAGGGGTTGCGCGGGGGGAGAATACGCACGTATCCCGCCTGGGAGAGCTTCCAGAAGAGCATCAGGGCGTCGAGTTGCTGCATGGGAGTGATCTTCAGGATCGACTGGATGTCGTAGGTGCCGTTGATGCGGGTGAGCATGAACCCCTCCTGGGGGGAGAGGTTCGAGGAGGTGAGCTGCTCCATGGTCGCCGTCACCTGCGGGATGCAGCTCAAGGTGACGCCGGCCTTCTCGATGTACTCGCGGATCCTCTTCTCGGCGTGGGTGAGGATCTGCTGGGCGTCCTGGTTGTCCGGCTCCAGGGCCCGCGCCGCCCGCAGGTGGCGCAGGGTGGCGTCGAAGTCCCCCTCTTTCATGTAGGCGCGGCCGGCGTCCATGAGGGCCGCCGCCGTGGGGGCACCGCTCGCATCCCCCGAGCCGCCGCCGGTGCGCAGCTTCACCAGCTTGACGTGCCCCGCCTGGTACTGGTCGAAGAGCAGCTTCGAGACCTGGAACTCCGTGGAGTGGGTCGTCTCGCGGATCTCCTCGATGGTGCGCTGGTCGTCCACGTGGTCCATGATCCGCCGGTCGCCCGCGCCGAGGCCGGGGATGGTGGAGAGGTCCACGATCCCCACCGGGATCATCTTTTCGTCGGGGATCACCTGCCGGATGCGCCGCCATTCGTCGACCCGCTGCACGCCCTCCATGACGATGGCCGTGACGTCCAGCTTCATGGGCACCATGGCGCTGTCGGGCAGGCTGTCGTCGAGGAAGCGGAAGTCCCCCTCGGCCCAGGAGAAGATGTCGTAGATGCTCTCCTCGGCCTTGATCCGGAGCATGCGGGCGAGGTCCCGCTCGGCGATGGCGCCGTTCTTGACCAGGATCATGCCGAGCAGAGTGCGGCTCTTCTCCTGCAACTCGACGGCGCGGTTGAGCTGGGCTTCGGAGATGAGACCGTGGCTCACCAGGAAGTGCCCGAGGTACTCCTCCGGCTTGTTCGAGGCCGAGGAGAGGATCAGGCCGTCCTTGAAGAAGACCTTCTTCTCCGTCTTGCCATGAACGATCTCCAGCGTCCCATTCTTCTTGCTTTGGGAGAGCCACTGGAGCAGCTCCTCGAGCTGCATCGTTCTGAGGTTCCCGACGATGCCCATGATGACCGGGCCGATTATAGTCCTATGCGAATTTTGGGAGATGGACCAAGCCGCCAGCGCGCTGTGCATGGATGAAGCGCCTCATCTTCGTGCCGGAGTCGTCCCCCTCTGCCCCTGGTAGTGGCTGGACGAGCCGGGGTCGCCGTATGCGACGTCCGGCGCGGACTCCATGGCGATGAAGATGAGCTGTGCAATTCGCCTGCCCGCTTCGAGGATGAAGGGCTGGGGCCCGAGGTTCTGGAGCTCCAGGGTGATCTCCCCTTCGAAGCCGGGATCGCACCAGCCGGCCAGCGAGTGGTTGATCCACAGCCGGCCGAGGGTGGATTTGAGCTTGAGGTCGCAGGCCACGTCGCGCGGGATGCGCACGTACTCCATGGTCGAGGCGAGCACCACCTCGCCGGGGAAGAGCTTGATGCTGGGGGCGTGGAGCTCCTCGGGGTCGCGGGTGGGGCAGATCCAGTGGTCGGAGACCCGGACGTCGTAGCTGGCGGCATTGACTTGGTTCTCCTCGAAAGGGGTGACTCCTCCGCTGCGCCCCCAGTCGCGGATCCAGCGGTCCGGTTTGATCATCGTCCGTCTCGTTCGATCCCGTTTCAGAGGAAGCGGACCGGCGTCGTCACCTGCTCACGGTCGATGGTGTCGACGAAACGGATGATCTTGCGCGACAGCGACATGAAGAGGGTGGAGGTGCGCGAGCCGCCGCCGAAGAAGCGCACGCCGCGCAGCAGCTCGCCATCGGTGACGCCGGTGCAACTGAACAGGATCTCGTTGCCGGGAGCGAGGTCCTCGGTCTTGTAGATCTTGGACAGGTCGTGGAAGCCCAGGGACTTGACCCGCTCCTGCTGCTCCTCGTTGGTGGCTTTGAGACGGGCCTGGATCTCGCCACCCAGGCAGCGCATGGCCGCGGCGGTGATGACCCCCTCGGGGGCGCCGCCGATGCCCATGACCGCGTGCACGCCGGTGCCCCGGACCGCCGCCGAGATGCCGGCTGACAGGTCGCCGTCGCCGATCAGGCGGATGCGGGCCCCGGCCTCCCGGATGTCGGCGATGAGCTGCGCGTGGCGGGGGCGGTCGAGCACCACGATCGTCAGGTCGCTCACCTTGCGCTCGAAGGCGGCGGCGATGTTGCGCAGGTTCTCGGCCACCGGGGCGTCCAGGTGGATGGAGCCGCGGGCCGTGGGACCGACCACCAGCTTCTCCATGTAGACGTCGGGAGCATAGAGCAGGCCGCCGCGCTCGGAGGCGGCGAGCACGGCGATGGAGTCGGGCGCGCCCGTGGCACAGAGGTTGGTCCCCTCCAGGGGATCGACGGCGATGTCGACCTGGGCGGCGCCGTTGTGGCCGCGGCGGGCCCCCACCTCTTCGCCGATGTAGAGCAGGGGCGCCTTGTCGCGCTCGCCCTCGCCGATCACCACCCGGCCGTCCATGTCGAGCTTGTCCATCTCCTGCCGCATGGCCTCGACGGCCACGTGATCGGAGTAGCGGCGGTCGCCGAAGCCCATGGTCTTGGCGGCGGCGATGGCCGCCTGCTCGGTGACGCGGATGAAGCCCTGCTCGAGGAGGTGGTCCATCACCATCAGCGGGAGCTCCCCACAGTGGCCGGAGATTCCGTTTCCTTCTGGGCCGCGGAACGCTCGGGGGCATTGAAGGAGGGGATGCCGGTCAAGGCCTCGCCGATGATCAGGGCGTGGATGTCGTGCGTCCCCTCATAGGTGAAGACCGACTCGATGTTGAGCATGTGGCGGATGACGGGGTAGTCGTCGACGATGCCGTTGGCGCCGAGGATCTCGCGGGCAATCCTGGCGCTCTCGCGGGCCACCCAGACGTTGTTCCTCTTGCCCATGGAGATGTGCCAGTGCTTGAGCCGGCCGGCGTCCTTCAGGCGGCCGAGCTGGAGGCAGAGGAGCTGGCCCTTGCTGATCTCGCATGGCCATCCAAACCAGCTTCTCCTGCACCATCTGATGGGCGGCGATGGGCTGGCCGTTGAACTGGATGCGCTGCTTCGAGTACTCCAGCGCCGTGTGGTAGGCACTCCATGGCGCGAGCCGATGCCGCCCCAGGCGATGCCGTAGCGCGCCTGGTTCAGGCACATGAGGGCATTCTTGAGGCCGGTCGTGCCGGGCAGGATGGCGTCGCCCGGGATGCGGCAGTCGTGGAAGCCCAGCTCCGAGGTGGTCGAGGCGCGCAGGGAGAACTTGCCGTGCTGGTCCGACGAGGTGAAGCCCGGAGTGCCCTTCTCCACCAGGAAGCCGCGGACGCCGTCCTCCGTCTTCGCCCATACCACGGCCACGTCGGCCAAGGTGCCGTTGGTGATCCACTGCTTGGAGCCGTTGAGCACCCAGTCGCTGCCGACCCGTTTCGCATAGGTGCGCATGCCGCCGGGGTTGGAGCCGAAGTCGGGCTCGGTGAGACCGAAGCAGCCGATGGCCTCGCCGGTCGCGAGGCGGGGAATCCAGCGGTCCTTCTGCTCCTTGGAGCCGAAGGTATAGATCGGGATACATGACGAGGGAGCTCTGGACGGAGACGAAGCTGCGCAGCCCCGAGTCTCCCCGCTCCAGCTCCTGCATGATGAGGCCGTAGGCGACGCCGCCGAGGCCGGGCAGGCCGTACTCGGAGAGGCTGGCGCCGAACAGGTTGAGGTCGCCCATCTCGGGCACCAGCTCGAGCGGGGTGCGGCCTTCGCGGTGGCACTCCTCGATGATCGGCTTGACCTTGTCGTCGACGAAAGCGCGTACGGTGTCGCGAACGAGGCGCTCCTCTTCGGTGAGAAGAGAATCCAGCTCCAGCAGATCAACGCCTGGGAAGCGGCTCAAAGGGATATCCTCCTTACAGCTTGGGTGCGGATTTTGGGCGGCCGGGGACGGAACCGCAGAGGGGATGATAGCACGGGGGACGGGAGGCCCCGGCGGGCCGGGGGTGGTGGGACTCGTGCTCCCGGGATATCATCCCCCGCCTATGGGCTTCCCCGGAGGTAGCGCGTACGCGATGGCGAGGGACGTGGCGGAGGGGTATCTACTGGTCACCGAACGCACCTTCAAGACCTTGACCCGCGGCGACCTCGACCAGCTCGGCTTCGAGATGGACCGCCATCTGCGGGAGTTGCGGGGGGATCAGCCCGCCCTGGACGACCTGCCGGCCATCCAGCTCCGCCAGCGGAAGATCCAGCGGCTCAACAGCGCTCTGATGATCATGCGCAGCTACCGGCAGAGGCAGAAGATCTGATGACGCCGCCACGGCTCGCGACCCTCGTGATCGCTCTCGCCCTCGGGCTGGCCACCTCTTTTGCCCTCGACCGCCTGAGCCGGGTGCGCCGGATCTATCCCCCGGGCTTCCGGCAGCCCTGGCGCCGGTGGCTGGCCCTGCTGGTGCTGGCCGCCTTTCTCGGCCTGGCGGTGTTCCTGCCCCTGGCTGCGGCGGCCACGGGGCTGTCGATCGCGCCGCCCAACCTGTCGGAGATCGGCACCTTCCAGCTCTTCGAGCTGCACCTGGTCATGCTGATCGTGCTGGGGATCTGGTTCCTCCTCGGCTTCGCCGTCCGCCCGCCGCTGCCGGCTCCTCTGGCGGTGTCGCCGGTGCCGGTCCCTGCGGCGGAGCCTCCCCAGGAGGCGCCGGGGCTCCTCCCCGTTCATGAGGAGGCGAGCCTTTTAGAAG
This sequence comes from Thermoanaerobaculaceae bacterium, assembly GCA_963712665.1. Classification (GTDB taxonomy): domain Bacteria; phylum Acidobacteriota; class Thermoanaerobaculia; order Multivoradales; family UBA5704; genus DATARR01. The sequence continues at coordinate 566,222 of CAVQIV010000009.1, forward strand.
TCCCTCCGGCGGAGGCGAGCCCCGTCACCGCGCCCGAAGTCATTCCCCTGCCGCCGCCCGCGCCGCCTCCCCCTCCGCCCTCTCTGGGGCGGCAGTTCCTGGTGCAGTTCGGCTTCGTGGCACCCGACGTGCCGCGGGAGATCGGCCTCGGGCTCGGCCTGGGGCTTGCGGCCTGGCTGGCCGTGCTCGCCGCCATTCTGGCCATCGCCGGGGTGATCATGGCCCTGGGGGGCAAGGACGTCGTCCCCCGGCAGCCGCCGGCCCTGATCCCTCTCATCGCCGCGCTCCCCTTCGGGATCCGCCTGGCGGTGAGCCTCTCGGCGGGGATCGTCGAGGAGACCTTCTTCCGCGGCTTCCTGCAGCCACGGGTGGGCATCCTCCTCTCGACAGCCATCTTTGCCCTGGCCCATCTCGCCTATGGCCAGCCGTTCATGCTGGTGGGCGTCACCCTGCTGTCGCTGATCTATGGCCTCCTGGTGCGCTGGCGGCAGAGCATCTGGGCCGCCATGGCCGCCCACGCCCTGTTCGACGGCATCCAGCTCCTGGTGGTCGTCCCCGCGGTCCTCAAGCTCACGGGGATGGGGAGCAAAGGGTAGCCTTCCTGGGTCTCGCCCCATGAGGCGATCTGGTAGACTCCCGCTCGAGGATTGCCGATGCCCGTGGACTACCGCTTCCATCTCGCCGTCGGGAGTCGCTTCGAGAACATCGAGCTGGTCCAAGTCGTGCTGCGCGACTGCCTCCAGCGGCTGGGGATGGACGACGATGCCCAGCACTGGGTGGACCTGGCGGTGCGCGAAGCTCTGGCCAACGCGATCAAGCACGGCAACCTGCAGGATGCCGCCAAGCAGGTCCAGGTCGACCTGGCGGTGGAGGGGGACGACCTGGTGATCCGGGTCGAGGACGAGGGCGTTGGGTTCGACCTTTCACAGATCGAAGATCCGTTGGCCCCGGCGGGCCTGTTGCGGTCCAATGGCCGCGGCATCTTGTTCATGCGACGCTTCATGGACGACGTCACCTATGGCTCCGGCACCGGCGGGGGCACCATGGTGACGCTGCGCAAGCGGTTCGCCGGGCCGAAGACGGATTCCAGTCACGATTCGACTCAACAGGATTTAGGAGGGACTTGAAGAATGGACGTGAACAAGCGGCAGGCCGGCGACGTGACCATCGTGGATCTCAAGGGCAAGATCACCATCGGCACGGGGGACGTGCAGTTGCGCAACGCGGTGCAGGACGTGATCAACAGCGGGGCCAAGATGGTCCTCATCAACATGCGCGACGTCTCCACCATCGATTCGTCCGGCATCGGCGAGCTGGTCAGCGCCTATACCACGGCCACCAACCGGGGGGCCAAGCTGAAGCTGATCAATCTGCCGGCCAAGGTGACGGACATCCTCACCATCACCCAGCTCATCACCGTGTTCGACGTCTATGACAGCGAGGCGGAAGGCCTCCAGTCCTTCGCCTGACGGAGCGGCGCGGGGCCGGACTCCATGAGCTCCGTCCCGCAGCTCGATGCTCTGCCGGGGCTGCCGGGGCCTCCGGCGCCAGCGGCTCTCGACGGCCGGCTGGCGGCCTGGGCCGCCCGGGTCCACCGCCGGCTCCCGGAACTCCTGCCGCCCGCCACGGCGCGGCCCGAGCCCGTCCACCAAGCCATGCACTACGCCTTGACCGGGGCGGGCAAGCGGGTGCGCCCGGTGCTCACCCTGGCGGTGGCCGACCTCTTCGGCGTGCGCTCCGAGCCCGTGCTCGACCTCGCCTGCGCCGTGGAGATGGTGCACGCCTGCTCGCTGGTGCTCGACGACCTCCCGGCCATGGATGACGCCGCCCTGCGCCGCGGCCGGCCCACCGTGCACCGGGCGTTCGGCGAGAGCGTGGCCCTGCTCGCCGCCCTCGGGCTGCTCAATCGTGCCTACGCCCTGGTGGCCGAGGCGGCCCACCGACTCTCGCTGCGCCGCTACACCACGGAAGACGTAGTCCACCATCTCGCGGCGGCCATCGGCAGCGACGGCCTGATCGGCGGCCAGGCCCTCGACCTGCTGACCAGGCCCGAGGAGATGGACCTCGACGTCCTGGAGTACATCCACAGCCACAAGACCGGGGCCCTGTTCATGGCCGCCGGCGAGCTGGGGGCCATGGCCGCGGACGCCCGGCGCAAGGACCTCGAGGTGATCGCGCGCTACGCCAAGAACCTGGGCCTCGCCTTCCAGATCGCGGACGACCTGCTCGACGTCCTGGGCAGCCCCGAGCAGATAGGGAAGGACACGGGGAAAGACGAAGGCAAGGTCACCTTCGTCCGTCTCCTCGGCGTCTCAGGAGCCCAATCGCTCGCCGCCGAGCTCCTGGGCTTCGCCGTGGACTCCCTCGCTCCCCTCGGCCGCAAGGCCGATCCCCTGCGCGAGCTGGCGGCGTTCGTCCAGCACCGGTCGCGGTGATCAAAAAACCCCGGAACCAAATCCCGCTTTCCCCCTTCTAATCCAGGCAGGGAGCGCTCCCGACCAACCATTCAGGGTGGCCGCTGACGGCCGACCCGGTTCGAGATCCGGGCTGGATCTCGTGCCCCTCGGGGCTGGAAAGGAGCACTCGTGAACGCCTCTGTCGCACTCTTCGGTCAGGAGGTCAGCATCACCGGGCTGGTGGTGATCGTCATCCTGGTGATCCTCTCGGTCTGGTCTCTCGGCGTATCCCTGGAACGGCTGATCGTCCTTGCCCGGGCCCGCCGGCAGTCGGTCGCATTCGCCCGGGCCGTCTCTCCCCATCTCTCCGAGGGCCGGCCGCTGCCGGCCATCGAGGCGGCCCGCCGGTTTCCCCACAGCCACGTCGCCCGGGTGGTGGCGGCTGGGCTCTCCACCTTTCAGCAGAAGAGCGCCCGGGGGCTCTCCGCCGCCGAGGTCATCGAAGCCACGAGCCGGGCTCTGGCGCGCACGGCCCTCCAGACGACGGCCGAGCTCAACCGCGGCGTGGGAAGCCTGGCGACCATCGCCACCACCGCCCCCTTCATCGGCCTCTTCGGCACCGTGATCGGCATCGTCCACGCCTTCAAGGACATCGCCTTGGCCAACGGGCAGGGAGGCTTCGCCACCGTCTCCCAGGGGATTGCCGAGGCACTCCTCACCACGGCCCTGGGCCTCGTGGTCGCCGTGCCCGCGGCGTGGATGTTCAACTTCATCACCCAGCGGGTGCAGCGCCTCGGAGTGGAGATGGAGAGCTCGTCGTCGGAGCTGATGGATTACTTCCTGGAGCGGGAGCGGGGGTAGGAAGGCAAACGCAACACAAAACTCGCGGGGGGCATCACGCAATCCGCCGATTGCATCACGCAACTCGCGAGGGCCGTGATGCCCCCCGCGAATTGCGACGTTCCCCTCGCGAGTTGCATCGCGCAATCCGCCGGGGGCCTCATGCCCCTCGCGGATTTTGTGTTGCCCCTCCCGAATTGCATCGCGCAATCCGCGAATTTTGTGTTGCCCCTCGCGGGGGGAATGAGGCAATCCGGGAGGGGGAGAGGGAAGAGCCCATGGGGCCAGGGCGCCCTCGGGGTACACTACCCGTTGCCATGACGCCCGCCCATGATCTCGACGGAGTGCGCTCCGAGCTGCGGCGGCTGGGGTATCTGGATCGGGGATTCGAGCGCTTCCTGCTGCAGGATGCCTTGAAGCCCCGGCAGCCGGCGCGGGCGCTTTTGGGGCTCACGGCCAAGGTGGGATTGCTCGCGGGGCTGGCGCTGGCGGCGGCCCTGGCTCTGGCGCTCGCCGTCGCCAACGGCAGCCTGACGGCGAGCCCCCTCGATCTCTTCGCCCTCTTCCTCCATCTGTTCCCTCCCCTGGCGCTCGCCACGGGGATCTCCTTCCTGGCTCTTTGTGGAGTGATCTTGGCGGTCATCCGCTTCACGCACGTGCGGCGCATCGAGACGCTCTCCCTGGTCGTGGCCCTGTTCGCGGGGGCCGGTGTGCTGGCTCTGGCGCTACGGCTGGGACGGGAGGTGCTCTCCGAGGGGCGGCTGGAGCAGGTGGCCGTGCTCGTGCTGGCGACGCCGCTGGTGATCTACCTCCTCATCAAGCTGGTCTACCAGGGGCTGCTCTCGCTCGCCATCCGCTTCACCGAGGAGGCTCCCCTGGGGCGGCTGTTCTCCCGCCGCTGGCTGGGGCTCGCCATCGTGGCGGCCGTGGCGCTGCTGACCCTGCCGGCGGTGGTCCTCGCCCGGCGGGTGCCGGCCGCGGCCCCGGCAACGCTGCCCACGGCACGGGGCGAGCGGGTGCTGTTGCTGGGGATCGACGGCGTGCTGCCCGAGGAGATCGACTATCTGATGACGCTGGGCGAGTTGCCGGAGATGACGCGCCTCGCCCGCGCGGGCCGGGTCCTCCGGTATCACCGCAAGGCGGAGCCGCCGGCCTCGTTCTGGACCGCGGTCGCGACAGGCGTGCCGGGGCCGGACCACGGCGTCACCTCGCTCGACAGCTTCCTCCCCCTGGGAGTCCGGACGCCGCTGGCGAAGAGCGGACCCCTGCGCGTCTGGTGGAGCCGGGTCGAGGTGCCGCTGGGTCTCGCCGAGCACCGTCCCATCCTGGCCAACCGGCGGAAGGCGTTCACGGTCTGGGAGCTGGCGTCCCGAGGCGGCGATCCGTCCCTGGCCGTGAACTGGTGGGCCACCTATCCGGCGGAGCCCATCCCCGGTCTGGTGGTGGCGCACGGCGCCTATCAGCTCCTGCAGGAGAGGGCCGAGGGGGCCGTGGCTCCGAAGACGGCCGCGGGGGAGATCGCGGGGCTCGTCAGCGCGGTGGGAGGCGGTGATCCCCGGCTTTCGGCCGCCCTCCCTCCGGCAACGGCTGAGGCCGTGCTCAACCGTGCCGTCCGTCCCGATCGCTTCTATCGCGAGGTCTTCGCCCGGCATCTGGGGACAGCCCCTCGGGCGGCGGCCCTGTACCTGCCGGGGCTCGACATCGCCGCCGCGGGCTGGCAGGGGGGCGACGTGGCGTTCGCCGACCTGGTGCGCTCCGAGCTGGCCGCCACGGACCGGCTTCTCTCCGGGGTGATGGACGGAGTGGGGACGGTGATCGTGGTGCTCGACCCTGGACGACGGAGAGAGGGGGGTGAAGGGCGCATTCTCCTATGGAGACGTGCCGGATGTGGGGGGATGGGGACGGGCGGTACCGTGCCTCCCGAGGCCGTGGCTTCCGCCCTGCTGCGGGCCCTCGGGCTGCCGCAGAGCGCCGAGCTGCCGGCACCCCCTTCGGGCCCATCGGGCTGCCGGTGGCCGCCGCCGCCCGTGGTCGTCGCCGGCTTCGGCGAGCCGAACCGCGGCGCGCCGCGCGGCCCCGAGAGCGAGGAGTACCTGCGCAGCCTCCGCTCCCTAGGCTATCTCTGAGACGAAATGTTGCCGCTGGAACCGCTTGTTGTCTCCTCGGCCCCGGAATCGGGGTCAGCCGCACCCTTAGGAGAAGGAGATCCTTATGTCCTTGCGGATCGTGCCGGTGATGCTGCTCCCCCTGGTGGCGGTGCCGGCTCTTGCGGAGATGGCTGAACCCATGCAACTGCCCGTCGAACACGCTACGGAGAAGCGGATCGTCTACCCGGAGTCGGCCCGCATTGAACAGGTTGACGATTACCACGGCGTCAAGGTCCCGGATCCCTACCGCTGGATGGAGGACGTGGATTCGGAGAAGACCCGCGCCTGGGTGGCGGCCGAGAACCAGGTCACCACGGCCTACCTCTCCGCCATCCCCGAGCGTGAGCCCATCCGCCGCCGGTTGACGGAGCTGTGGAACTACGAGCGCTACGGCGTCCCTTTCCAGCAGGGCGGGCGCTACTTCTTCACCCGCAACGACGGGCTGCAGAACCAGAACGTCCTCTACCGGGTCGACTCCCTGAACGGCGAGCCGAAGGTGGTCCTCGATCCCAATCTGCTGTCGCAGGACGGCACGGTGGCCCTCTCCGGCATGAGCGTCAGCGAGGACGGCAAGCTCCTCGCCTATGGCCTCTCCTCCGGCGGCTCGGACTGGCAGGAGTGGCACGTGCGCGACGTGGAGACCGGCCGCGACCTGCCGGACCTCCTGCGCTGGGTGAAGTTCTCGAACGCCGCCTGGACCCACGACAACCAGGGGTTCTTCTACAGCCGCTACGACGAGCCGCACGAGGGCCGCCAGCTCGAGGAAGCCAACTTCTACCAGAAGATCTACTACCACCGGCTGGGCGCCCCTCAGTCCGCGGACGAGCTGGTCTACCAACGGCCAGACAGCAAGGAGCTGGGCTTCGTGGCCTCGATCAGCGAGGACGGCCGCTACCTGATCATCCAGGTCTGGCGGGGGACGGAGCCCGACAACGGCATTGCCTACAAGGATCTCCGGACGCCCGGCTCCAAGGTGGTCGAGCTGCTGCCGAATTTCGACGCCGCCTACCACTTCGTCGAGAACGACGGCCCCATCTTCTGGTTCGAGACCGACCTCGGCGCGCCCCGCGGCCGGGTGATCGCCATCGACATCCGCAACCCGGCGCGGGAGCACTGGCGGGAGGTGATCCCCCAGGCGGCCGAGACCCTCCACGGGGTCGGCTGCCTCGACAACACGCTCGTCGCCCTCTATCTGAAGGATGCCCACTCCCAGGTGCGGCAGTTCGACCTCGCGGGGAAGTTCCTGCGCGAGCTGGAGCTCCCCGGCCTGGGCTCGGTCGAGGGCTTCTCCGGCAAGCGGCGGGACCGCGAGACCTTCTACTCCTTTGCCAGCTACACGTCGCCCGGCACCATCTACCGCTACGACCTGGAGACGGGGAAGAGCACCGTCTTCCGCCGGCCGGAGATCCATGGGTTCGATCCCAGCCAGTACGAGACGAAGCAGGTCTTCTACCCCAGCAAGGACGGCACCCGCATCCCCATGTTCCTCACCTACAAGAAGGGGCTGAAGCTCGACGGCTCGAACCCGGCCTACCTCTACGGCTACGGCGGCTTCAACGTGGCGCTCACTCCGGCCTTCTCCCTCTCCCACGTGGTGTGGATGGAGCACGGCGGCATCTACGCTGTGGCCAACCTGCGGGGGGGCGGCGAGTACGGGGAGGACTGGCACCAGGCGGGGATCAAGCTCAAGAAGCAGAACGTCTTCGACGACTTCATCGCCGCCGGCGAGTGGCTGATCGCGAGCGGCTACACCTCGCGCCCGAAGCTGGCGATCGCCGGCTGCAGCAATGGCGGCCTGCTTGACCGCCGCCTGCATGGTGCAGCGCCCGGACCTCTTCGGCGCCGTCATCGTGGGAGTCGGGGTGCTCGACATGCTGCGCTTCCACAAGTTCACCATCGGCTGGGGTTGGACCTCGGACTACGGCTCGCCGGACGATCCGCAGGAGTTCAAAGCGCTCTACGCCTACTCGCCGTACCACAACCTGCACGCGGGCACGGCCTACCCGCCGACGCTGATCACCACGGCCGACCACGACGACCGGGTTGTGCCGGCCCACAGCTTCAAGTTCGCGGCAGCCCTGCAGAAGGCCAACGGCGGCCCCAACCCGGCGCTGATCCGCATCGAGACCCGCGCCGGCCACGGCGGTGGCAAGCCGGTCTCGAAGAAGATCGAGGAGGCCGCCGACGAGCTCTCCTTCCTCTTCAATGCGCTTCGCACCAAGGCGCCCGCCGGGGAGGGAGCGCAGAGGACGGCCGGGGAGTGAAATCTCTCATCCCCCTCCTGCTCCTCCTCGCCCTCACCGCCCCTCTCCCCGGCCAGCCGCAGCGCTCGCGGGAGTCGGAGCTGGCGGCCCTGCGGGCGGAGATCGCCCGCTTGAGCCAGCGGCTGGAGGTGGCGCGGCAGGCGCAGTCGGGCCTGCAGGGCGAGCTTCAGGCGGTGGACGTCGAGCTCCAGCTCGAGGAGACCCGCCTGGCCGAGGCTGTGGCGGCGCGCGACCTCGCGGCGCGGCGGGTCTCAGAAGGCGAGGCCGAGGTCCAGCGGCTGGAGGGATCGCTCGCCTCCGCCCGGGTGGACTTGAAGCGGCGGCTGGGGGGGCTCTACCGGCTGGGCCGCCAGGGCTACCTCCGGCTCTTCCTCTCCCTGAAGCCCGACCGCCGGCTCCTCCCCTCCGTGCGCCTGCTGCGCTACCTCGCCCGGCGCGACCGCGCCGCCATCGACCGCTATCAGCAGGCGCGGACGGACCTCGACCGCGAGCGCGAGCGGCTGGTGGCCCGGCGGCGGGAGACCGAGGAGTGGATCCGGAACGAACAGGTGCGCCGCGGGCAACTCGTGGCCGTGCGCCAGCACAAGGCGCAGATCCTCGCCCGCGTGGTTCAGGAGGGGAACACCCTCGAAGCCCGGGCCAGCGAGCTCCAGGACAAGGAGAAGAAGCTCGCCGCTTTCCTCGACTTCCTCGCCGGCAAGAACCCCGGCTCGCCGGCCGGCACGCCCATGACGCAGTTCCGGGGCGTCCTCGACTGGCCGGTCGAGGGCCGGGTGACCGCCGGCTTCGGCTCCATCCTCGATCCGCGGTACCGGACCAAGGTGCCCCACAACGGCGTCGACCTGGCGGTGGCCCCCGGAGCGGAGGTCAAGGCGGTCTTCCCGGGCAAGGTGCTCTATGCCGCGCCGTTCCAGGGCTATGGCAACACGGTCATCGTCCAGCACCCCGGGCGGGTGTTCTCGCTCTACGCCGGGCTCAGCGTGATGCGGGTGACGAAGGAAGATATGGTATCGTTAGGTGACGCAGTGGGGCTCGCCGCGGACAAGCTGTACTTTGAGATCCGCGTGGAGAACCATCCCGAGGACCCCTTGACTTGGTTACGGTAGGGGCACAATGAGCCGCAGTCGAATCATCTTCTTCCTCCTCTCCGCCATTCTCGTCTTCCCTCTGCTCGCCGCGACGCTGCTGCGGGCGGCCGACACCGGTCCAGCCAAGAAGCCGGAAGACGACTCGTTCTACAAGTATCTCGCCGTGTTCAGCGAGACCCTGGGACTGGTGCGCCAGGCCTACGTCGACGAGCCGGACATGAACACCCTCATGGCCGGCGCCCTCGACGGCACCACCGACGCCCTCGATCCCTTCTCCCTCTACGTGCCGGCCTCGCAGGTCTCCGGCTTCCTCCAGGCGAGCACGGTGGGCCGGCGCTACAGCGGCCTGACCCTGCTCAAGGAGCGGGGGATCGCCTTCGTGGTGGCGGTGGAGAAGGGGAGCCCGGGCGACGTCGCCGGCATCAAGCCTGGGGACATCGTGGCCAAGATGAACGACCGCTCGACAAGGCTCATGCCCCTGTGGGAGATGCAGGAGGTCCTCGCCGCCAAGCCGGGCAGCAAGGTGACCATGGAGCTGATCCGCGTCGGCGAGCCGGTGCAGGTCGCCTTCGACTTGAAGCCGTTCGATCCGCCGCCCGTCTCCCTGGAGCAGGTCGAAGGGGTGCCGCTGCTGCGCATCCCCACCTTCGACGACCAGACGGCCGCCGCCGTGCGCAACGCCCTGACGAAGAACGGCGACAAGGTGAAGGACAAGCTCTTGATCGACCTGCGGGGCGTCTCCTCGGGCGACGCCGAGTCGGCCTACGCCGCGGCCCGGCTGTTCACCACCGGCGACATGGGCGCCTTGAAGCGCCGCGCCGAGGAGCTGCAGGTGTTCAAGAGCGACGACCGCCCGGTCTGGCAGGGGAAGATGGTGATCCTGGTGGACCGCGGCACGCTCGGCGCCTCCGAGGTGTTCGCCACCGTGCTGCGGCAGAAGCAGAAGGCCGAGCTGGTGGGCGAGCGTACCTTCGGCCACGCCGGCCGGCAGGGCTCGGCCGACCTCTCCTCGGGCGGCCGGCTGCTGTTCACCGAAGCCTTCTACACGGGTCCGGACAAGAAGCCGCTCAACGAGGCGCTCAAGCCCGACCTCCTGGTCGATGAGCGCAGCCGGACCTATCTGGAGAAGGACACGCCCATGGGCGAGCTGATCCTGCGCCGCGGCATCCGCCGCCTGCTGGGTCAGGAGCCGGAGACCGAGGCCAAGGCCGCCTGAGGCCCCGTCTGCAAGCCCCGCCGCCGAAACGCATGGCCCGCCGCCCTTCCCGCTCCCGTGGATCGAGGTCCGGCGGGCCGTGGCTTTTTCTGCTCGGCCTGCTGGTGGGAGCCGGCGCCCTCTATGTCTATCTTCATGGATCGGTGCCGCAGCCCTCGTCTCCCACCGCGGAGACGCCGGCCTCCCCGAAGCGGACACCTTCGCGGCCCGCGGAGCATCCCCATCTTCGCTCTGTCCCTTCGGACCACGTGGAACCGACTCCCGTGGTGCTGTCGCCGGCGCCCGTGGCCAACGGTCCCGTTCATGGTGCCCGGGTGGCCGTGGTGATCGACGATCTCGGTACGGCCGTGGAGGAGCTGTGGCCCCTGGAGCGCCTGGGGGTGCCCATCACCTACTCCGTTCTCCCCTACGCGGAGCAGACGCCGCAGGTGGTCTCCGAGCTGCGGGGGAGGAACGCGGAGATCCTCCTCCATCTGCCCATGCAGCCGAAGAACGGCGAGAACCCTGGCCCCGGAGCCCTGCTCGAGCGGATGACCGACGACGAGCTGCGCCAGGGGACGATCGCCGCCTTGAAGGCCGTGCCCGGGGCCGTGGGGGTGAACAATCACATGGGCTCGCTCCTCTCCTCCGAAGAGGGGCCCATGAGCACCGTGCTGGAAGTGATCGCCGAGCGCCGGCTCTTCTTCCTCGACTCCCGCACCAGCGCCGGGAGTGTCGCCTACAAGGTGGCCACCCGGCTCGGCATCCCCGCGGCCGAGCGCCAGGTCTTCCTCGACGGCGATCCCACACCCGAGGCCATTCACGCCCAGTTCCAGCACCTCCTGGCCCTCGCCCGCACCCACGGCGCGGCCATCGCCATCGGCCATCCCCACCCCGCGACCCTCGCCATGCTGACGAGCGAGGTGCCGAAGGCGAAGGCCGACGGGTTCGAGTTCGTGCCGGTGAGCTATCTGCTGACGAGGTCGGGAGGGGAATGACTGCCGGGAGTCATTCCGCCCGCAGCACCTCGATGGGCCGGCGGCTCAGCGCGCGAAAGCTGGCGGCGAGGCCGGCGAGCACGGCGAGGACGACAGTGCCGGCCAGAGCCACGGCCAGCGAGGCCGGATCGAGCTCCCAGGGGATTTCGAAGCCGCGGGTGATCACCCCGTAGGCGAGGACGGTGCCGCCCAGGGCGCCGATGCCGCCGGCTACGAGGCCGATCAGGGCGTATTCGACCGCGAAGGTGGCCGCCACCCCGCGGCGGGTCATCCCCAGCGTCTTGAGCAGGGCCACCTCCTGCCCGCGGCGGGCCGAGCTGGCGCTGATCGCTCCGGCCAGGATGGCGATGCCCGCCACCACTGTGAAGCCGCCGAGGAAGCGGATGCCGAGGCTGATGCGCTGCAAGATCTTGAGCACCTTCTCCAGGATCTCGTGGATGCGCAGCAGGATGACGTTGGGGTAGCGGGCGGCCAGGGCGTCCTGGGCTCGCTGCTCGTTGCCCCGGGGCAGGCGGGCCACGGCGAGCCGCTGCTGCGGCGCCGACTCCAGCACCCCGGGCTCCACCACCAGGAAGAAGTTGATGCCGAAGGTTTGCCAGCTCACGGTCCGCAGGCTGGTGACCGTGAGGTCGAGAGGCACGCCCTGGACGTTGAAGGTCAAAACCGTGCCCAGCCGCACACCGATGTCGCCGGCGAACTCCTTCTCGACGCTCACCTCGGCGTGGGCGGGATCGCTCCACAGCTTGCCCGAGACGATCTGATTGTCCTTCGGCAGCTTCTCGAGATAGGTGAGGCGCTGCTCGCGGGTGAGCCCCCAGCGCCGGGCCCCCTCCCGCCGCTCCACCAGGTCCTCCACCCGCACGCCGTCGATGGCGGCGAGCCGGGCCATCACCAGCGGCACCGACTCGACGCCGGTGGCCCCTGAGTTGCGGAGCACCTGCTCGACCCCCGGCCACTGCTCCGGCTGGATGTCGATCAGGAACGCGCTGGGAGCGTTCTCCGGCATCTCGGACGAGAGCTGTGCGGCGAGCCGGCGCTGCACCAGCGACATGGCGAGCACCACCAGCACGCCCAATCCGAGGGCCACGATGGCGCTCCCGGCCGCGGCTCCGGGCCGGGCCAGGGCGGCGAGCCCCTGGCGCAGCCACAGGCGAGCCCACCCCGAGAAGTTCCGCGGCAAGCGGCGCACGGCGAAGGTCACCAGCCAAGCGGCGCCGGCGAGGAGAGCCGTCACCAGGGCCACGCCGCCCGTGAATTGCGCACCCCGCCACACCGAGTGCGACTGGAGGGTGGCCATGCCCCAGATCCCCACCACCAGGGCCAGCACCGTGGCGCCGGTCACCCAGCGGTGGCGGGGGAGGGGCTCGGCGTCGCGCCGCAGCACCCGTGCCGGAGGGACGCGCAGCACGGCCGAGAGGGGAGGCAGGCTGAACAGCAGGGCGACCCCTATGCCCAGAGCCAGGCCGCGCAGCAGGGCCGCCGGCTGCCAGGGATGGATCAGCGAGGGCGGGATCAGGTCCGGGAACAGGCGCGGCAGGATGATCTGCACGATGGCGCCCGCCACGATGCCCAGGAGGCTGCCCGCGAGGCCCAGCAGGAGCGTCTGCCCGAGATACAGTTGGAAGATCTCCCGCGGGCGCAGCCCCAGGCACTTGAGCACGGCGATGGCGTCCAGACGGCCGGCCAGCCAGGCGCGCACGCTCTGGGCCACGCCGATGCCGCCCACGAAGAGCGACAGCAGGGCCACGAGGCCGAGGAAGCGCTCGATCCGCGCCAGGTTCTCCCGCACGGCCGGCTGGGCCTCACGGTAGCTCTCGACGCGGAAGAAGTCGCCCGGCGGCAGGGCGCGCCGGATCGTCTGGACCGCCCGCTCCAGGTCGGTGGAGGTGGCGTCCGGCAGCTCGAACAGGGCGCGGTAGCCGATGCGGCTCCCCAGGGCGCCCAGCGACGTGCGGGCGAAGCCGGCGCCGGAGAGGAACACCCGCGGACCCAGGGTGAAGGAGAGACCCACCCGGTCCGGCTCCGCGACTACGATGCCGGCGACGCGGAAGGGCTGGCCGCCGATCAGGACATCCTCTCCCACCTTCCGGCCCAGACGCGCCAGCAGCTCCGAGGCCACCACCACCGTGCGGGGGGTGAGCAGCTCGTACAGAGGACGCCGGGGCTTCAGCTCCAGTTTGCCGTAGAAGGGGTAGACGCCGTCGACCACCTTGAGCTCCACGAGCTGGCTGGGGCCCGGCTGGCTGCCACGGCCGGGGGCCGCGGCCACGGTGACGGTCTCCCGCACGTTCGTGCGCCGCACGCCGGGGAACGGTTTGAGCGCCTCGTCCACTTCGGGGGGGATCGGGTTGCTGCCGCGCACCACCAAGTCGGCGGCCAGGAGCTGGCGGGCTTCGCGCCGGATCCCATGGTCGAGGCTCTCCGAGAGACCGGCCACGGCCACCACGGCAGAGACCCCCACCGCCAGGCAGGCGATGAAGAAGGTCAGCCGCCCGCGCGAGCCGCGGGACTCCCGCCCCAGGGAGCGCAGGAAGAAACCGGGGGTCAAACGCGCGCTCCGGTCACTGCAGGAAGGGCGAGCCCGGGCTGCTCGTCCCGCTCCACCCGGCCATCCAGGAGATGGATGCGGCGTTCGGCCAGAGCCGCCACGGCCGGATCGTGGGTGACCAGCACCAGGGTGGTGCCCTCGCGGCGCCGCAGCTCGGTGAGCAGCTCGAGGATCCGGCGTCCCGTGGCGCCGTCCAGGTTGCCGGTGGGCTCGTCGGCGAGGAGGATGGGCGGCCGGGCGGCGAAGGCGCGGGCCAGGGCCACCCGCTGCTGCTCGCCGCCGGAGAGCTGGCTGGGGTAGTGGTGGCCACGGTCGGCGAGCCCCACGGCCGCCAGCAGCTCATTGGCGCGGCCCACCGGGTCGGGCTGACCCAGCAGCTCGATGGGGAGCAGCACGTTCTCCCGCGCCGTCAGATTGCCCAGGAGCTGGAAGCTCTGGAACACGAAGCCGATCTTGTGCCGGCGCAGCAGGGCGAGCTCGTCCTCGGACATGGACTGGATGGGCGTGCCATCGATCCACACCTCGCCCGAGGTGGGGCGGTCGAGCCCGGCCATGAGGGCGAGGAGGGTCGACTTGCCGCTCCCCGAAGGACCCAGGACGGCGGCGAACTCGCCGGCCTGGAAAGTCAGATCCACCTCGTCGAGGATGGTCAGCTCCCGGCCGCCGGAGGGGAGCTTGCGGGTGAGCTTCAGCAGCTCGATGCGCGGTGCGGTCATCGGAAATATGAGGCCGTGGATGCGGTTTTCTCTCTTGGGAACGCCGCAGGATCTGGAACAGGAAGGGATGGACGGGAGCGGCGTGGACAGGACATGGATCAGGAAGGTTTCTCTCTATGTGGCAGAAGTTGGCAACCCTCACCCTCGCGCTCCTTATTCCCATGGCCGGGGCCTGTGGTCCTCGGGTCTCCGACGATGCGCCCGTGGCGCCACAGGCCCGCCCGGCTCCGGTGCCCTCCGCCCCTGTCAGCAACGTGCGGACGGCACAGGCGCAGCAGAAGCTGCCCCTGGTGGTCTTCCTGGGCGACAGCCTCACAGCCGGTCTGGGGCTGGACGAAGACGAGGCCTACCCGGCCGTCCTCGAGCACGAGCTGCGGAAAGAGGGCACTCCCATCCGCATGATCAACGCCGGCGTCAGCGGCGACACCACGGCCGGCGGCCTCTCCCGTCTCGGCTGGCTGCTGAACCAGCATCCCGACCTCGTGGTGGTGGCCCTGGGCGGCAACGACGGCCTGCGCGGCTTGCCCATCGAGGAAGCGGACCAGAACCTGAGGGAGATCATCCGCCGCTCCCAGGCTGCCGGCACCCGCGTCCTCCTGCTGGGCCTGAAGATGCCACCCAACTACGGGCCGGACTACACCACCCGCTTCGCCGCCCTCTACCCTCAGATCGCCAAGGACCTGAAAGTCCCCCTCGTCCCCTTCATGCTCGAAGGCGTCGGCGGCATCCCCAGATTCAACCAGTACGACGGCCTCCACCCCACGGCAGAAGGGCAGGAGATCGTGGCGAAGACTGTGCTGCCGTATCTGGAGAAGGTGCTCGAAGAAAAGGGGACGACGGGCGTCGCGCAGTGAAATCGCCCACTTATTTGCGTTTGCCCTTGAACGGGAGGTAGAGGGAATCTACTCCTGACGCGCGCTCCCGCTCGCCGACCAAGCCGACACGACCTTCGATTAAGATCCCTCCCCCTTCGCCGCCTCCCATAACTCATCCATCTCCTGCAGCGTCGCCTCGGCCGCCGTCTTTCCCTGCGCCGCCAGTCCTTCCTCAATCCTGGCGAAGCGATGGCGGAATTTGCGATTGGTGCCGGCGAGGGCGGCTTCGGGATCGACGTCGAGCTTGCGGGCCAGGTTGGCGAGGGTGAAGAGGAGATCTCCCACCTCTTCGCGCACGGCGTTCCTGTCGCCCTGGGCCAGGGCCTGCCGCAGCTCGGCGATCTCCTCGTCGGCTTTGTCCAGCACCTGGGCGGCGTCGGGCCAGTCGAAGCCCACGCCGGCGGCCTTCTGGGTCAGGCGGTAAGCGGCGAGCAAGGCGGGGAGCGAGGTGGGGACGCCGGAGAAGAGCGACTCGCGCTTCGGCTCGGCCTTGAGCTTCCGCCGCTCCCAGGCCTGGCGCACGGCCTCCGAGTCGGCCAGCACCTCGTCGCCGAAGACGTGCGGATGGCGCTCCACCATCTTCCGGTAGACGCCGTCGATGACCTGTGACAGGCTGAACGCTCCGGACTCCTCGGCGAGACGGCCGATGAACGCGGCCTGGAAGAGCAGGTCGCCCAGCTCTTCGGCGAGCTCTTCCCAGTCGCCCGAGTCGATGGCGCCGGCGAGCTCATGGGCCTCTTCCAGGAGGTAGGCCCGGACATCGGGCAGGGTCTGCTCGCGGTCCCAGGGGCAGCCGTCCGGCGCGCGCAGACGGGCGACCAGGTCGGCGAGCTTCTGGAGATCGGGATTCTCGGGCATAATTTTTCAAACCTGTCGCGAGCGGTCAGAAAGGAGCAGCGGTCCGAAGTGGCGAACGAGAAGAAGGACAAGGAGATCAAGGTCACCGACAAGCGGATGTTCACGCCCGAGGGGACGCTGCGGGAAGAGTACCGTTTCCTCGACGAAAAATCGACCTCGGCGACCGCCGCCCCGCCGCCGGCCGCGGAGGCTCGCCGCCCCGAGCCGCCTCCGCCTCAGCCGCCGCGGGAGCCCCGGCGGCCGGCCGAGCCCGCGCCCCGGATGGATCTCCCGCCGCTTTCGGAGGAGATGGGCGGACCCAGCTTCTTCGACCTGGCGGCCATGCTGGCCGAGCCGGCGACCATCTACCTGGGGGATGCCCTGCTGCCGGACGGGCAGTCGGCTGAGAATCTCGAGATGGCGCACTTCCACATCGATCTCATGGACCTCCTGCGCCAGAAGACCGCAGGGAACCTGACGGCGCAGGAGTCCGCCTTCCTGGAGGACCTGCTGTACCGGTTGCGGGTCCGCTATGTCCAGAAGAGCCGGGAGTAGCCGTCCGCGCCGGGCGGCCATGGCGGCCGTCCTCTGGGCCCTCGCCGCCGCGGCGGCCGGGGGAGCCGAGTCCGTCTCGTCGCCCCAGGTGACGGGCGTCGAGATGACCCCCGGCGTGCGGCAGACGCTCAAGCAGATCGAGGAGCAGTGGCTGCAGTGGGTGGTGCAGAACAACCCGCAGCAGGCCAGGGCGGCCGTGGACGACCTGCTGAGCACGGCGCGCCAGCTCGAGATGAGGCGCCTCCCGGATCTCTCCGCCGCCGCCATGGCGCGGGCGGTGCAGGCGGCGGGCCAGAAGGACTTCGCCCGCGCCCACTGGGCCCTCGAGGCGGCTGAGCGGTTCGATCCGGGCCGCCCGGAGACGAAGCTCGCCGAGGCCACGGTGGACCGGCTGGAGGGTCACCCGGGCGACGCCTTCATCGCCTGGCTGAGCGCCTCTCCCCGCCTCTTCGCCCATCCGCTGGAGCGCTACCTGTGGCTCCAGAACCTGCTGGCCTGGACGCTCGTCCTGCTGCTGGTCAGCGGCGGCCTGTTCGTGGCCGTGCAGATGCTCGCCCGGGGCAACGCCCTGTTCCGGGACGTCTCGGGCTTCCTCGCGAAACGGTTGCCGCGCCCGGCCGCTGCGGTGCTGGCCGGTGTGGCCCTGCTCTGGCCCCTGGCCCTCCCCGCCGGCGCGCTCTGGCTGGTGCTCTACTGGTCGATCCTCCTCTGGGGCTACGGCTCGGTGAGCGAGCGGGTGGTGCTCATCGTCCTCTGGCTGCTCCTGGGGACGACCCCCCTGGTCATCGACGCCCAGCGGCGCTATGTGGCGGTGGAGCTTTCGCCCCCGGCCCAGGCCATGCGGAGCCTCCAGGAGCACCGGCTCTACGGCAGCCTGTTCTCGGACCTCGGAGTGCTGCGCTCCGTGCTCCCCGAGAGCGTCGCCGTCAAGCAGCTCCTCGCCGACGTCCACCGCTCGCTCAACCAGTGGGAGCTCGCCCGCGGCCTCTATCGGCAGGTGCTGGACAAGGAGCCGGACAACCCGGCCGCGCTGCTCGACCTCGGGGTCTACGCCTTCCTCAAAAGTGACTTCAACGGCGCCATCCAGAGCTTCCAGAAGGCGGCGACGGCCGATCCCCACAGTGCTGCCGCGCAGTACAACCTGAGCCAGGCCTACTCGGCTTCTTACATGTTCGACGAGCAGAAGGTGGCGCTCGCCAAGGCGCAGGAGATCGACTCCGCCCGGGTGCAGGGCTGGATCAGCCAGGGGCGGCGGACCGTGGTGGTCTCGGGTGGCATGGCCCGCATCCCGGCGATCCGGCGCGAGCTCCTGGCCACCTGGCACGGCGGGGACGACCGCTGGAGCGGCTCGCTGTTGCTGCGCCGCGGCATGTCCCTCTTCGTCTCGCTGAGCCTCATCCTCGTAGCCGTGGCCCTGCACCTGACGCGGCGGCCGTCCGGCTACACGGAGGGGACGGGCGACTTGATCCGGGAAGGGGCGTTCGACCGCTGGGCCCGCGTCCTGCTGCCTGGCCTGGCCTCCGCCGAGCTCGGCGAGGGGGGCCGGTCGTTCCTGGCGATCCTGCTGGTGACGGCCCTGCTGATGCTGTCTCAGTTCGGAAAGATCGGAGCGCGCGTCCCTTGGAGGTATGATCCAGGCAGCTTAGCGTCTCTATCCATCACGATCGCGGGTCTGCTGCTCTATCTGGGAGCGCGGATCCGCCGGGAGCTGCGCGACGAAGTCTAGAGCCGCCCGCTCGAAACGGCGCGGCTGAGGACCGGCATCCATGGCGGTTGAAGGCACCCTAGATCTCTTCAAGCTGCCGGAGATCCTGCAACTGATCTCCCAGCAGAAGAAGACTGGCATCCTGACGGTCCAGGGCCAGCAGGACATCGTCGCCATCTCTTTCTTGAACGGCCGCATCGTGGCCGCCGACGCCCTCAGCCAGACCCTCGACGAGGCGCTGGCCCAGGTGCTGGTCAAGGAAGGGATGATCAGCGCCTCGGACCTCCACCGTGCCGCCGCCGAGCGCCAGTCCTCCGGCAGCTCGCTGATCGAAGTGCTGGTGGAGCGGCGCTACCTGGAGCGGTCCCAGATCCTGGCAGCCCTCCGGCTCCAGACCACGCGGCTGCTCGAACAGCTCCTGCGCTGGAGCGAGGGGGATTTCAAATTCTACAGTGGCGACGAGGTCTCTTACGAGGAGGGGTTCGACCCGATCTCGGTCGAGGAGCTCCTCATTCACTCCATCCAGGCCATCCAGGCCGCGCCACCCCCGCCCGCGCGCCCCGCCGCTCCGGCTCCTGCCCCCGCTCCAGCTCCCCGGGCCACCGCCCCGGTCATCCCGGCCGCCGCGCCGGCTTCCCGGCCGCCCGAGCCCGCCATGCCCCGGGCCGCGAGCCCCCGGCCGGTGGTGACCGCTTCCGTGGCTCCCATGGCGCCAGCTCCCCCTCCGTCTCCCTCGCCGACGCCCCGGCTGGCCGCCCGGCCCGCACCGGTGCCTCAACTCCCGCCGGCGGCTACGGTGGCGCCGGTGGTCCCGTTCGGGGAAGAGACCGGGGCCTTCCGCCGGATGAAAGTGGAGCCGCGGCCGGTGGCGCCCCTTGGGGTGCCCTGGGTGGGACGCGCCCTGGCCGGTCTCCTGGCCCTGCTGGTGGTGGGCGCCCTGTTGCGGGTGCCCGACTCGCTGATGATCCCCTTCCCCTGGCAGGAGCGCACGCGGGAGGCCCTGGTGCGCGACCAGCGGGCCGCCCTCTATCTCAAGATCGACCGCGCGGCCAAGACCTGGTTCCTGCTCAAGGGCAGCTTCCCCGACCGTCTGGAGGATCTCGTGCAGGCGAGGCTCCTCTCGCCGGCCGATCTCAGGGACCCGGAGGGGCGCCTCCTGCTCTACAAGGCGAGCGAGGAGAGCTACACCCTCCAGCCCCTGGAGCACGGCAAGCCCGTCCCGGGGGCGGAGACCACCGAGGCCATCACCGGCAACTTCCTCCTCGACCCGGAAGTCCTCAACGTCCCTCCTGAATCCCAGGTGGCCCCCCTCGTGCTGCTCGACTGACACACGCTGGAATAAATCTGCGTCCAGCTTTGTCAAATAGGACGTGGCGAAAGATTGACACTGCGCCACTAAGGTCCTAAACTAAGCTCCAGCGGGCGATCGAGCTCCGACGTTTTCGGCTCCCAGGCCTGCTGGAAGGAGGAGAGACAACAGTGAGCAAGATCATCGGAATCGATCTGGGGACGACCAACAGCGTCGTCGCCGTGATGGAAGGCGGCGAAGCGAAGGTCATTCCCAACGCCGAGGGCAACCGCACGACGCCGTCGGTGGTGGCCTTCACCAAGAGCGGTGAGCGCCTCGTCGGCCAGGTCGCCAAGCGCCAGTCGGTGACGAACCCCAAGAACACCATCTTCTCCATCAAGCGCTTCATGGGACGCAGGTACGATGAGGTGAACGAGGAGATGAAGATGGTGCCCTACCAGGTCGAGCGGGCCGAGAACGGCGACGTCCGCATCGTGGTGGAGGGCAAGAAGTACTCGCCGCCCGAGATCTCGGCCATGATCCTCGGCAAGCTCAAGCAGGCGGCCGAGGACTACCTGGGCGAGAAGGTGGACCGCGCGGTCATCACCGTGCCGGCCTACTTCAACGACGCGCAGCGCCAGGCCACCAAGGACGCGGGCCGCATCGCCGGCCTGACCGTCGAGCGGCTGGTCAACGAGCCCACCGCCGCGGCGCTCGCCTACGGCCTCGACAAGAAGAAGGACCAGACGATCTCCGTCTACGATTTCGGCGGCGGCACCTTCGACATCTCGATGCTCGAGGTGGGCGAGGGCGTCGTCGAGGTGAAGTCCACCAATGGCGACACCCATCTGGGCGGTGACAACATCGACCAGCGGATCATCGACTGGCTGCTGGAGGAGTTCAAGAAGGACCAGGGGATCAACCTCGGCAGCGACCCCATGGCCATGCAGCGCCTGAAGGAGGCCGCGGAGAAGGCCAAGATCGAGCTGTCCTCGGCGCAGGAGACGGACATCAACCTGCCGTTCATCACCGCGGATGCCGCGGGTCCGAAGCACGTCAACATCCGGCTGACCCGGCCGAAGCTGGAGCAGCTCGTCGACGACCTCGTCCAGCGTTCGATCCCGCCCTCGCGGCAGGCGCTGAAGGACGCGAGTCTCGACGCCAAGGCCATCGACGAAGTGGTGCTGGTGGGCGGGCAGACCCGCATGCCGGCCATCCAGAAAGTCGTCAAGGACTTCTTCGGCAAGGAGCCCCACAAGGGCGTCAACCCCGACGAGGTGGTGGCGGTGGGCGCGGCGATCCAGGGCGGCGTGCTGGCGGGCGACGTCAAGGACGTGCTGCTGCTCGACGTGACGCCGCTGTCGCTGGGCATCGAGACCCTGGGCGGCGTGTTCACTCATCTGATCGAGCGCAACACCACGATCCCCACCCGCAAGAGCGAGATCTTCTCGACCGCGGCGGACAACCAGACCTCGGTCGAGGTGCACGTGCTCCAGGGCGAGCGCGGGATGGCGCGGGACAACCGCACGCTCGGCAAGTTCCACCTGGTGGGCATCCCGCCGGCGCCCCGCGGCGTGCCGCAGGTCGAGGTGGCCTTCGACATCGACGCCAACGGCATCGTGCACGTCTCGGCCAAGGACCTCGGCACCGGCAAGGAGCAGAACATCACCATCACGGCGTCGAGCGGCATCAACGACAAGGACATCGAGCGCATGGTCAAGGAGGCCGAGTCGCACCAGGGTGAGGACCAGGAGCGGCGTAAGCAGGTCGAGGCCCGCAACAAGCTCGACAGCCTCGTCTACTCGACCGAGAAGACCTATGACGAGCACAAGGAGAAGCTCGGCCCGGACGAGAAGGGCGAGCTCGAGCGCGCTCTGGCCGACGCCAAGAAAGCCCTGGAGGGGGACGACGCCTCCGCCATGGACCAGGCGGCCGAGCGCCTCAGCAAGGCTTCGCATAAACTGGCCGAGGTGATGTACCGCCAGCAGCAGGGCGGTGGCGCGGGTCCGACCCCGGGTGGTACCCCGGGTAGTGCGCCCGGTGGCGGCCGGCCGGGCGGCGGCGCTGGAGCTGCCGACGAGGTCATCGACGCCGAATACGTGGACGTGGACGAGAAGCGCTGAACGGAGCCTTCAGCCATGGCGCCGCTGAAAAAGATCTACCTCGAAGAGCTGGCCCGCATCCAGGACCGCATCAACAGCCTCTTCGAGCAGGCGCTTCTTCCCTCGGACTACGAAGACCGGGAAGGGGGTCTGCCGGGCACCTGGGCCCCCTCGGTCGACGTCCTCGAAACCGAGGACGGCTACCTCATCTTCGCCGAGCTGCCCGGCGTCCGGCGTGAAGACATTCAACTTCAAGTGCGGGACCGGCGGCTGGAGCTCTCCGGCCGCCGGCAGCCGCTGGGAGAGAACTCGAGCTTCCTCCGCATGGAGCGCAGCTACGGTCCCTTCCGCCGCACCTTCGACCTGGGATCGCCGGTCGACGTCGACGGCATCACGGCCGGCTTCGAGCAGGGCGTTCTCAAGGTCCACGTCCCGAAGCGCACGGGGGAGGTCACCCAGGTCGAGATCGGAGAGGAGGGCGGCTGATGGCCAGCCGGCGGAAGTCCGATCAGAGGTATGTGATGATCAGCGTGGTGGCCGAGCGCTACAGCATCCACCCCCAGACCCTGCGTCTCTACGAGCGGGAAGGTCTCATCAAGCCCACCCGCAGCGCCGGCAATACCCGCCTCTACGACGAGGAGGCGATCCGCCGCCTCGAGATCATCCTCACCTTGACCCGTGACCTGGGGGTCAACCTCGCCGGCGTCGAGGTGATCCTCAACATGCGTGAGCAGATGGAGCGCATGCAGGGCGAGGTCGACCGCATGATGGAGTTCATCCGTCGTCAGGCCGAAGAGCGGCGGGCCGACCCCAGCCGCCAGCACGCCCTGGTGAAGATCCACAGCGGGCCGCTGAGCAAAGTTCGGTAGAAAAATTTTTCCCTCTCCCAGGGAGGGGGTGGCGAGGGGGGCGGGAGAGGGGTAGGGGTGAGGGCCCGGCATGCTACGATTTGGGCATGCCGGCCAGCGAAGTCCTCGAACCGCCCTGCCCTGAATGCGGTGGCCGGGGATGGGTCGTCGTCGAAGACGGCCAGGCGGGCACGGCTCGCCCCTGCGTCTGCCGGCAGCGCGACGTCGTCCCCCGGCTCCTCCAGGCGGCGGGGATCCCAGCACGGTATCGCGGATGTCGGATCTCCAACTTCCAGGTGGCAAGCCCTTCTCCAAGGGTACGCGACCAACTGCTGCGGGCGCGCACTGTTGCGCAGCGCTATGTGGACGAATTCTTTGGGGAAGAAGGCTTCAGCACGCTCGGCCTGATTTTCACCGGACCTCCTGGGGGTGGCAAGACCCACCTTGCTGTCGGTGTACTCATTGAGCTCATCGAGCGATACCGGATTCGTGGCCGCTTCGTGGAGCTGAACGCTCTAATCAATGAAATTCAGGGTACCTTTTCTCCGGCGGTTCCGGAAACAACCCAGGAGGTATTGAACCCTGTGCTGGAAGCCCCGTTCTTGATCCTAGACGAACTCGGGACACAACAGACGACTGCCTGGGTTCAGGATATCCTCTACCTCATCATCAATACTCGCTATACGCGTCGACTGCCGACTATTTTCACAACAAACTATCGTCTCAATCCTGTACAAGGCAGTTCGGCCAAGCAGCAACCCCTCAACGATAGAAGTCTGGATCGAGGAGCTGATCCAGCTCCCGAAACTTTGAAAATATCGGAGGTCGCCGCTCTTTCAAGCCGCCTCTCCGCGATGGTAGTCAGCCGCATTTATGAGATGGCAAAGCCTGTCGTCATGGATGCGGCCGAAGACTTCCGCCGCGAAGTCTATGGGGCGCATCTGCGATGAAGCTCTCGGCCACCGACTGCCTGCGCCGTGGCTGGACCAACCTGGCGGCCAACTGGGAGCTGGTAGTGATCCAGTGGCTCCAGTCGCTCGTGGTCGTGGGATTGCTGGCCCTGAGCCTCGCGCTGCCCGTGATCACCCTCGGGGCGGATGCGTTGATTTCAGGACGGAGCGCGGGACGGGTGCTCGACGTGGTGACAGCCCGGCTCGACCGGCTCTCGCCGGGGGTGATGATGGCCGGGCTCGCCATGCTGGCTGTGTGGCTGCTCTCCCTCCTCGTCCACTGCTGGTTCCAGGCCGGAGCCTACGGCGTGCTGGCGGCGGCCGACCGCCAGGCCCTGCCGGGCTCTCGCCGTGAGCGGCTGCTGTTCCGCACCTTCACCCTGCGGGACTTCTCCGGCTGGGGCGGCCTCTACCTCTGGCGGTACTTCCGGCTGCTCGTGATCTTCTGGATCCTGGCTTTCCCCCTGGGAATGGCGGTCCTGTTCTGGCTCATCACCCTGGGGGTGGGCGGCCAACTGGGGGGGACAGGGACGGCCCTGGGGATCGGCTGCGGCGGCGCCCTCCCTCTGGGCTTCCTGTTCCTCGTCTCCAGCCTGTGGATCCACGTCGCCCAGGCCGACCTGGCGCGCGAGGGCTCGGGCGTGGGCGCGGCCTCGCGCCGGGGGCTTTCGGTCTTGGGCCGGCGCCTGGGAACGGTCTTCCTCCTCGTCCTCCTGATCGCGTTGGCGGCGCTCGCGGTGGCGGCCGTCTTCGTCCCCGTCTCGTTCGTGCCTACCTTCCTCCTCACCGGCGCGCCGCGGCTGCGCACGCTGGTCCAGGTGTTGCTCTTCCTCCTCCAGGGGCTTCCCAACGCCCTGCTGGTCATGATTCTGGCCGCCTCGCTGGTGGCCCTGGTGCGCAGCGAAGGGCTGCGCGAGATCCGTCGTAGACCCGAGGTGCAGTCCGCGTGAAATCGCAGCTTCTTCCCGTCCTCGCCGCCCTGGTCCTCCTCGCCGGCTGTACGCCGAAGCCGAATCCCCGGGGCGTCCCCAAGGGGCCGGTCCCGAAGGCGCCGCCTGCCGCGCCGGCCTCGAAGCCGCCGGAGCCGGCTCTTCCTGCGAAGCCGAAACCGGCGCCGCGCGAGCCCGTGCCGCCGGAGACGCAACCGATCGAGGCTCCTTACGAGGAGAAGGAGCCGCTGCTGATCAAGGTGGGATTGGCGAGCGATCTCGACGCCGTGACCTTCCCCTGCTGCGAGGAGCCGCTCCAGGTGGCATTGGAGACTCAGGAGGTGGCGGTCGGCTCCTCACTCAAGGTGGAGCCGGCCGCGGCTTCGTACCAACAGGGGTACTACCGCCTGCAGGTGGCCGCTCTGCGCGACGAGCGGCAGGCGCAGGACCTCGCCCATCGTCTGGAACAGGCGTCCGGCCAGCCGGGTGAGGCCTACTTCGACGCGGGAATCGACCTCTACCGGGTGCGGGTGGGCCACTATCCCACCCGCGAGGCAGCCGAGGCCGATCTGCGGCGCCTCTCGACGATGGGAGTCACCGGCGGCTTCGTGGTCAACGAGGGAGGGAGCGTCACCGAGCCGGCCCTGCGGCTCACCCTGGGACAGACCTCGACCGTCTATCCCGGCCGCTGGCTCTCCGTGGCCCCGGTGGGCAACTCCAGCGTGCGGGTGAACGGCAAGCGCTACCGGGGACGGATGCTCGTCTACCTCAACGACCGCGGCGCCTTGAACCTCATCAACGAGCTGCCGGTCGAGGCTTACCTGCGGGGCGTGGTCCCGAGCGAGATGGGGCCTGAGCTTTACAACCAGCTCGAGGCCTTGAAAGCCCAGGCCGTGGCGGCCCGCACCTACACCCTGCGCAACCTCGGCGAGTTCGCCCGCGAGGGGTACGACATCTGCGCCACGCCCCGCTGCCAGGTCTACGGCGGCGTGCAGGCGGAGCACCCCCTCTCCGATCGCGCCGTCGCGGAGACCGCCGGCCAGGTGCTGCTCTACCAAGGCGAGCTGGTGGATGCCCTCTACAGCTCCACCTGCGGCGGCCACACCGAGGACGTGCACGTCATCTTCCCCTTGAAGAACGAGCCCTATCTCAAGGGCGTCCCCTGCATGGAGAGCGGCATGGCGCGGCTCGACGGGGACCTCGTGCCCGGCACTCCCTTCCCGGCCGGGCTGACCCGCCGTCTCCTGCCGCCGGCGGCCGGAGCATCCCCCGCTGCCGTGCTCGGCGCGAGGCTGGAGCATCTCGCCCTGCTGGCCGGCTTGCCCACGCCCCGCGAGCAGCTCGCCTCGCTCGACCGGCGCGAGGTGCAGCGCTACATCGCCTCGGCCTTCGACCTGGCGCTCGACGCCCGGCTGTTCCTGGCGCCCGAGGACGTCAACTATCTGCTCACCAATCCGCCGGCCGACTGGACGGAGGAGGATCGCCGGCGCGCGGCCTACCTCATCAGGAGCGGTCTCCTCTCCGGCCCGCTCGATCAGCCGCTCTCCGCCGAAGAGACCGAGCGCATGCTCCTCGCCGTCGCCGAGCTGTTGCACGTGGTGCGCCGCGAGGAGGTGTCGTTCTTCTCGATCGCCGACGGCAAGCTCGCCGTCCGCTCCGGCAAGGAGGACAAGGTCTACGACGTCTCCGCGGGAGTCGCCACCTTCCGCCGCCAAGGCGACGACCTCTACAGCGCCGCCCTCTCCCTGCTGCCGGGGGACCGCTTGACCCTCTTCTGGCAGGACAACCGGCTCGTGGCCCTGAACCAGGAGGTCGATCTCGACGGCGTGGCCTTCGACCGCAGCAGCCCCTACAGCGCCTGGACCCGCTTCCGCACCGACTCCCAGCTCGCCATGCAGGTGAACACCCGCTTCCCGGGATTCGAGTTCGCCAGCTTCGAGGTCCTGGAGCGGGGGGAGTCGGGCCGGGTGGGCAAGATCCGGATCTCCGACGACCAGGGCAAGACCGTGGAGGTGGACGGCCTCGCCGTGCGCTGGACCCTCGACGTGCCCGACACCCTCTTCACCACCAAGCGCCTGATGCCAAAGAACCAGGAGCCGGGCTGGCTCTTCACCGGCCGAGGCTTCGGCCACGGCGTGGGCATGTGCCAGGTGGGAGCCTATGGCATGGCCCAGCGGGGGCACTCCTATCGGGACATCCTCACTCACTACTACACCGGCGTCGAGTTGGGCCGGGTGCGGATTCGCAACCGGGCGGCGGCGACGCAGTGAGGCGGGCTGGGGCTGAGCCTGCGCGGCAGAAAACCTGGAGCAATATCAGGGACAGTAGGGACAACAGGGACACCAGGGACACCAGTCATAAAAGACGACGCCAGACGGGAGTTTTTCTCGTTCCTACCGTTCCTGCTGTCCCTTACGTCCCTGTTTCCGGCTTTCTGCTTGTTCGTCAAAAGTGACCGTCGCTGCATTGGGAGGTGCTAAGCTCCCTGCTTTGAGTGGAGCCGAAGCCATGGCCGTCCAAGACCTTTTCACCCGGCCCTCCCTGGTGCCGCAGCCATCCGTAGCCCCTCCGGAGAGCCATGAGCGCAATCCGGGGACTCCCCTGGAGCTGGATTGGGTGCGCGAGGTGCGGGTCAACACCAGCGCGGCTGAGCGCCGGGCGGCCACTTTGCCCAAGCGCCGGACCGTCAAGAAGGAGTGGCAGGCGGCCTGGTATCTGCGGGCCATCACCTGCATCGACTTGACGACGCTGGCGGGGGACGACACCCCGGGCCGCGTGCGCCGGCTTTGCGCCAAGGCCCGCAAGCCCGTGCGGCAGGACCTCCTGGAGGCGCTGGGCGTTGCCGATCTCGACATCCGAGTGGCCTCGGTCTGCGTCTATCACGCCCTGGTGGAGACGGCGCGCGAGGCTCTCGCGGGCTCGGGGATTCCGGTCTGCGCCGTGTCGGCGGGCTTCCCGGCCGGGCAGAATCCCTTCCCCCAGCGTCTCGCCGAGATCCGCGAGTCGGTGGCGGCGGGCGCCGGGGAAATCGACATCGTCATCAGCCGCGCCCATGTGCTCACCGGCGACTGGCAGGCCCTCTACGACGAGATCCGCGCCTTCCGCGAAGCTTGCGGGCCGGCCCACTTGAAGACGATCCTGGCGACCGGCGAGCTGGGGACCCTGCGCAACGTGGCGCGGGCCAGCCGGGTGGCCATGATGGCGGGCGCCGATTTCATCAAGACCTCGACGGGCAAGGAGAAGGTCAACGCCACCCTGCCGGTCTCCCTGGTCATGGTGCGGGCCATCCGCGAATACCGCGAGCGCACCGGTTTCCGGGTCGGTTTCAAGCCGGCCGGCGGGATCTCGACCGCCCGCCACGCCACGGACTGGCTGGCCTTGATGAAAGAGGAGCTGGGAGACGCCTGGATGCGCCCCGACCTCTTCCGGCTCGGCGCCTCCAGCCTTCTGGGCGACTTGGAGCGCCAGCTCGAGCACCACGCCACCGGCCGCTACTCGGCCTCCTTCCGTCATCCCATGGCTTGAGGACGGATTGAGGAGCTTTCCCGTGATCACAACTGAGACCGTCGCCGGGAAGCTGACCGCCTACCTGCATCATGAGCTGGATCTTGCAGGGCTCGTAGATTGGGCCGAGGACGCCATGATGGAGGGAGAATTCGAGCCGGAGCATCACGACGTCATCCGCGACGTGATCAGCCGCCTAGGTCTCGCCGACGTCAAATCGTTCGCCTTGACCTGGGATGACTGTCCTTACCTCCTTTCTCTGAGGTTTTGAATGCCGACCATCGCCGAAATTTTCGAGACTCTGGAGTACGGCCCGGCGCCCGAGAGTGCGGATCCGGCCTTGGCGTGGCTGGAGGCCCGCGGCCGCGAGATCCTCCCCTTCATCGGCGGCGAATTCCGGCGGCCGGCCACGGGCGAGTGGTTCGAGACTCTGAACCCGGCCACGGCCAAGCCGCTCGCCCGTGTGGCTCAGGGCGGCGCCGCGGACGTGGATGCTGCCGTCGAGGCCGCGCGCGCGGCGCAGGGCCCGCTGGTGGGAGCTCGGCGGCCACGGCCGCGCCCGCTATCTCTACGCCCTCGCCCGGCAGGTGCAGAAGACACGCCCGGCTGCTCGCCGTGCTCGAGACGCTCGACAACGGCAAGCCCATCCGCGAGACGCGCGACATCGACATCCCGCTGGTGGCCCGGCACTTCTATCTACCACGCCGGCTGGGCGCAGCTCATGGAGCGCGAGCTGCCCGGCTACGTGCCGGTGGGCGTGGTCGGGCAGATCATCCCCTGGAACTTCCCCCTGCTGATGCTGGCCTGGAAGATCGCGCCGGCCCTCGCCATGGGCAACACGGTGGTGCTCAAGCCCGCCGAGTTCACCCCGCTGACCGCCTTCGCCTTCGCCGAGATCTGCCGCGACGTCGGCCTGCCGCCGGGCGTGGTCAACATCGTCACCGGCGACGGCCGCACGGGCGAGCTGATGGTCACGCCATCCCGGCGTCGACAAGATCGCCTTCACCGGCTCGACCGAGGTGGGCCGCCTGATCCGCAAGGCCACGGCGGGCAGCGGCAAGAAGCTCTCGCTGGAGCTGGGCGGCAAGTCGCCCTTCGTCGTCTTCGACGACGCCGATCTCGACAGCGTGGTCGAGGGCGTGGTGGACGCGATCTGGTTCAACCAGGGGCAGGTCTGCTGCGCCGGCTCGCGCCTGCTGGTGCAGGAGGGCGTCGCCGAGCGCCTGTATCGCCAAGCTCGCGCGCCCGCATGGAGACGCTGCGCGTGGGCGACCCGCTCGACAAGGCGATGGACATCGGCGCCATCATCGCGCCGGTGCAGCTGCGAGCAGATCGAGCGGCTGGTGCGACAGGGCGAGGAAGAGGGCGCGAAGCTGTGGCAGCCGTCCTGGAGCTGCCCGCGCGAGGGCTGGTTCTTCCCGCCGACCCTGTTCACCGACGTCGCGCCCGCCGCCACCATCGCCCAGGTCGAGATCTTCGGCCCGGTGCTGGTGGCCATGACCTTCCGCACGCCCGCCGAGGCGGTCGAGCTGGCCAACAACACCCGCTACGGCCTGGCGGCCAGCGTCTGGACCGAGAACATCAACCTCGCGCTCGACGTCGCGCGCCAAGATCAAGGCCGGCACGGTCTGGATCAACAGCACCAACCTGTTCGACGCCGCCTGCGGCTTCGGCGGCTACCGCGAGAGCGGCTTCGGCCGCGAGGGCGGGCGGGAAGGGCTGTGGGAGTACGTGCAGCCGCGCGTGGGAGGCGGAGGCCAAGGCAGACGAGGCAGATCACGGATGCCAAGGACACACGAGCGACGCAAAACGGTCAAGGGCGGCAGACGGACGATCAGGCATCGACGGCAGCTCCGGCCGGTCTGCCGCCCATCGACCGCACCCCCAAGCTCTACATCGGCGGCAAGCAGGCGCGGCCCGGACGCGGGCTACAGCCGCCCGATCTGGATGCCGACGGGCGGCTGATCGGCGAGGTGGGGGAGGGCAACCGCAAGGACATCCGCAACGCGGTGGAGGCGGCGCGCAAGGCCGCTCCGGGCTGGGCGAAGACGCACGGCGCACAACCGGGCGCAGATCCTCTATTACATCGCCGAGAACCTCGCCGCCCGCGCGCGATGAATTCGCCCGCCGGCTCGATGCGCTGACCGGCGCCGGCCTGGAAGCGGGGCAGCGCCGAGGTGGAGCTCTCCATCGAGCGGCTCTTCACCTACGCGGCCTGGGCCGACAAGTACGACTGGCCGGGTGCAGGCACACGCCGCTGCGCAACTTCACCCTCGCCATGCCACGAGCCGATCGGCGTGATCGGCCGTGGTCTGCCCGGACGAGCGCCCGCTGCTCGGCTTCGTCTCGCCACCGTGGCCCCGGCGATCGCGATGGGCAACACCGTGGTCGCCGTCCCCTCCGAGCGCTGCGCCGCTGGCGGCCACGGACCTCTACCAGGTGCTCGACACCTCGGACGTGCCCGGCCGGCGTGATCAACATCGTCACCGGCAGCCGCGACGCGCTGGCCGGAGTGCTCGCCGCGCACGACGACGTGGACGCGCCTCTGGTACTTCGGCTCCCGCGAAGGGCAGCGCCGCGGTCGAGCGCGCCTCGATCGGCAACATGAAGCGCACCTGGGTGAGCTACGGCCGTGCCCGCGACTGGGCCGACCCCGAGCAGGGCGAGGGCGAGGAATTCCTGCGCGCAGGCGACGCAGGTGAAGAACATCTGGGCCCCGTTCGGGGAGTAGATCGGCGAGTAGATCGATCGAGCCTCACAGCGGCTTCGAGGGGTGGCTGCCGGTCAGGATCAGCAGGGCATCGTAGCCGTGGACGATGCGCATCAGCTCGGGATCGACGGTCTTCGCCCGCTCGGCGGTGAAGAGAGGACGCAGGGCGCGCAGGTCGATCAGCGTGAAGCCCTCCGGCAGGGTCTGGCTAATGATCGGCTGCATGTACTTCTCGGCCGTGACCTCCACCGGCGCCGGCTCGTAGGTCAGCTTCACCGGGTTGAAGATGGCGTGCTCGGTGCCCGCGCCACCCACCAGCAGGACGTTGAAGGCCTGGGAGCCCTCGGCCGCGGCCATCTCGGAGAGGAGGTTGCCCAGGTCGTAGACCTCGACGATGTTGCGGCCGC
The DNA here is from genome assembly GCA_963712665.1 of Thermoanaerobaculaceae bacterium. Lineage (GTDB taxonomy): Bacteria > Acidobacteriota > Thermoanaerobaculia > Multivoradales > UBA5704 > DATARR01. Next base: position 597,124 of record CAVQIV010000009.1, read on the forward strand.
GCAGCATGTGGTTGCCGCCGAATTTGAACATCACCCGCGGCGGATTCGCCTTCTCTGCGTTCCCTTTCTTTTCGTTCCAATAGCGGAGAAGCTCGCGGCGCATGAGAGCGGCCCGCCGCTGGTTCGAATCCCAATACTTTTCCGTGGCATAAAGGTGATTGATGGCGAGCGTCTCTTCCAGCACGTCGAGCACCAGGGCGCTCTCGGGATCGGGGTGCGGCCAGGCGTGCCGCAGGTCCGCGAGGATCTCGGGCGGATTGGAGAAGGAGAAGAAGGCGTCTGGATTTCCCGTGTCCTTCACCGTCTTGAAAGCGGACGCAGATTTTTCGTAGAGCGCCTCGGCCGCGGTCTTCGCCGGTCCCTCAGGAGCGCGCTTACGCACGCCGTCGAGCAAGAAACGGTCGGCCATCATCTCGTAGTCCAGGCCCCAGAGCACGGGATCATGCCCGCTCGCCGCCGCACGGGCCGCCACGAGGAGCTCGGCCTCTTCACGGAGGGTATAGAAGGCGACTCCTGGCGGATTGTCCTCGTAGAACCGGGTGAGCTTCTTCAAGCCATCCGCGAAGCCATCCGCGAAGCCATCCGCGCCGCGGGCGGTCTCGTCCAGGGCCTTGGCCATGGGCGGCGAGATCTCCAGGGCGAGATGGCGATAGCCGGCCGGCTCAAGGGTGCGGAAGAGCTCCCGCACCACGGCCGGGACCTCCGCGATGCCGTGCTCCTCGCCCACGAGGAAAAATCTCGACTTCCGCCCCTGCTCCAGCATCAGGTCCCAGCCAGGGCCGGAGAACGTGCCGTCCTTGAACGTCACGGCGTAGCGGCTCTGAGCCGCTCGCGCCGCCAGCCGCTCCTCGAACGTCGGGGCCGGCGGCTTGGGGGTCTCGGCCGGAGCCTGGGCCATGGCGGCCGTGGACAGGACGAAGGCCGCAAGGGCCCAGAGGTGAAGCCGGATCGTCGTCATCGCGTATCTCCCCCGTGAGTTGCGCAGCAGATCCTAGCGGATTTCCGGGCAGCTCAAGCCGGACTGCTGCCGCCGATCGCCGCTTCGGGCTCCAGCTCCGTGAGGATGCTCCCCAGGTTGTCTTTGGCGTTCAACGTCCGGGGATCTTCCGGTCCCAGGCTGGACTGGTAGATCTCCACGGCCCGGCGAATGATGGGCACGGCTTCCGCCGACCGGCTCGTGGCCTGGAGCAACTGAGCGAGGTTGTTGAGGCGGAGGGCGACTCGCGTGTGATCCGTGCCGAAGGAGTCCTTGTCGATTTTCAAGGCCCGCTGCATCAACGGCTCGGCTTCCGCCGGCCGGTCCGTGGCCTGCAGCAGGAGCGCCAGGTTGTTGAGGTCTCTGGCGACGTTGGGGTGGTCCGGTCCGAAGGTGATCTTGTCGATCTTCAGGGCCCTGTGCATCAAGGGCTCGGCTTCCGCCAACTGGCCTGTGGCCTGCAGCAACTGCGCCAGATTGCTGATGGCGGCGACGAGGCTGGGATGATCCGGGCCCAGGTTGGTCTCGAAGAGCTTGACCGCCCGCCGCATCAACGGCTCGGCCTCCGCCAATCGATTCGTCGCCTGGAGCAACTGAGCCAGATTGTTGAGATCGGTGGCGACTTCCGGGTGATCCGGTCCCAGGGAAGACTTCGTCGATCTTCAAGGCCCTGCGCATCAAAGGCTCGGCTTCCGCCAACCGGTTCGTGGCCTTCAGCAGGAGAGCCAGATTGGTGAGGCCGATGGCGATGTTGGGGTGATCCGGTCCGAAACAATCTTCGTCGATCTTCAACGCCCGGCGCATCAAGGGCTCGGCTTCCGCCCAGACGGTTCGTGGCCTGGAGCAACCGAGGCAGATTGTTGAGGCGCACGGCGACTTCCGAGGAATTGGGATCGATCGCTTCCTCGATCGCGAGCGACCGCCGGATCAAGGGCTCGGCCTCGGCGTAGAGACCTTTCGCCGAGAGATACACAGAAACCCTTCGCATGAGCCCCGAGGTGGGGCTCGCGATCTGCATCTCGTCGGCGTAGCGTGACACTTCGGCGGCGTGGGGCCAGAGGAGGTCCCACATGGGCCACGTCCGCACCTCGTCCGCATCGGCGGGTGAATAATCGTTCACCAGGCGCAGGGCCAGCTCGATCCAATCCCGGCGGTGTGGCTCACAGATCCGGGTGCGGAGCACCTCCTGCACCATGCGGTGCACGGTGAAGGTCCCCGCCTCCCGGGCCACCATGGAAAAGGCCGCCAGCTCCGAGATCCCTTCCTGGACGGGTTGGGAGTCGTCGTTGTTCGCCGGTCCGATCTCGTCGCGGAGCAACTGCACCGCTGCCGTGACCAGGGCCCTCCCTTTTTCGAACATTTCCAGCGGCAGAGGCTCCGGAGCCAGATAGGCGGCCAGCCGCAGGAGGGCCGCGGCCGTGGGTCTGAGCTGGCGGAAGGTCGTCTGCCAGGTGCCAGCGATCGAAGCGGGATACTCCATCAGATCGCCGTCGTACCAGCCGAGGACGCTCTCCCTTTCCCAGATCTCCAGGTATTTGGAGAACGTGATCTGATGGTGGCAGATGTAGGCCGCGGCCTGCTCGAGGGCGAGGGGCAGGCCGTCGAGATACCGCGCGAGCTGGCGCGCCTGCTCAGGGTCGCCCTCGGTGGCGGCTCTCGCTTCTTCCGTCCGTTGGAGCAGGAATTGGGTCGCCTCCTTGAGGCTCAGCTCTTTCAACGCGCGATTCTTGAGGCCAGCCGGCCAGTTGCGCCGGCGCGACGTGATCAATACGTGACCGGCCTGAAGCTGGGGCAGGAGCTTGCGCGCCGCCCGCGCCGTCTCCTCATCGTCGATGTTGTCGAGGATCACGAGCCAGCGGTCGTGGGTGCGGATCCAGGAGAAGATGGTGGCCACTTCGGTTCCCGAAACGGTGTCGAGGCGTTCCGCCAGACCGGACCGCAGCGCTTCGGGGGAATCTGCTACCACGAAGAGCGCGGCCTCGTACCGGTCGCCGGAGCGCCAGGCGTATTCGACGGCCAGGCGGGTCTTGCCCATGCCGCCCAGACCGTGGATGACCTGGATCTGGACCATACCCGCGGCGCCCGTCGAGCCGCGGAAGTTGGCTTGCAGGGCGCGGAGCTCCTCGTCCCGGCCCTTGAAAAGGTCGCCGAGCGGGAGGAAGGGAAGGTTGTGCATCTTGGGACCGTGAGGCGGCTGCCCCGGGATCGGTTCGGTGGGGAGCGGCACACTAGAAGTGATTGCCGCTTGGATCTGAGAGAAGAGCTCCTCAGTCGGCTCGCCAGGCCGCCATAGGATGTACTGGATGGTGTTGAGGTAGGAGGCGAGGTCGTAGGGCAGTTTCCCTTCGAAGCCTACACGGACGGGAAGGATGGTCATCTTCCCCTCATTTCGCAGCTCATAGGCGGTCTGTACCTCCTGGCGCACCATGTCGCTCCGCACGGACGACTCAGAGAGGAGGACAACGAAGGCGTTCGACGCTTGGAGCTGCCGATCGATTTCCTCCACCCAGATGCGTCCCACCTGGATACGCTTATCGATGAAGACCCGGAGGCCGCGCTCTTCAAGGTAGGAGCAGAGCGCCTCAGCGAGGCCCTGATCCGGCTCCACCCGCCGATAGCTGAGGAATACTTGGCTCACCGCACCTCCTGTGGGGGACTCGCTCCACATCACTCTCAACTGTATAGTAAAGTCTGAGGCCTGAGAGGGGGTGAGGTCAAGTCCTGAGAGCGCTGCGCTCCCGCCGGTAGTCCAACTTCGGCGAGTCCACGCCGGAAGCAACAGGAATTGGGCGAGCTTGAGGGGTCGAAGCCCCGAGCCTCGAGGCTGGCCCTCTCTGCACTAAACAAACCTTCCTCTTCCTGTGTCTATAAAGAAGGAAGGCGCCGCGTCGCTCTCGCCTTGCGTCCCTGAGGTGCCTGAGATCGACGTGCTCTCACGTCTTCAAGCCTGGTTTCGCACCGTACACGCGTCGTCGACCGGCTACTCACTCACGCGTGGAAGGTTTCGAAAACCGAAGGGATCCCGAAGGCGCTGACATGGGTTCAGCTCGCAAAAGAAGCCAGCCTGATTCGTGGCGAAGCTGTGGATCTAGCCGAATGCCTGACCCTCCGCGGCATCCTGCTGCAAGACCTCTATGAAGAGTCGTCCGGCAGCCTTCACCTTGATGGGAGACTGGAGCTGAACGCCGGGGAGATGGGCTCCCCCTTGCAGGAGACGCCCGCTCGTCGATAGACTACGTCGGAACCAACTCAAGCTCTCAACGACGCACCTTGACTCGAGACGACGAGGGAGCCGGGAGAGAAAACGTGGACGGAGACAAGCTCGCCCAATCCGGCCTGCTCCTGCTCGCGGGTCTGCTCCTGCCCTGCGGCCTGGCGGCTGCCGGGCTGCATGTCGGTCCGGTGTTCACCGAGCATTTCCCGGCGCTGGAGGTGGTGGTCGAGGGGCCGGCCGCGCAGCCGGCGCCTGCCGATCTGATGCTGGTCGAGGACGGCCAGGTCACGGTATCGGCTCAGAGCGTGCGGCCGTTTTCCGCCACCGGCCGCGGGCTCGCCGTGGTGGTGGCCGTGGATGCGAGCGGCAGCATGGCCGGAGCGCCCATGGCCGAGGTGAAGCGGGCTCTGCTCTCTCTGCTTCACGACGCCGGGCCGCAGGACCGGGTGGCGCTCGTCAGCTTCGCGGACGACGTGCGGGTGGATGCGCCGTTCGGCGCTTCCCCCGCCGAGCTCGAAGCTGCGATCGGGCGTCTGGCGCCGCGGGGCCGCATCACCGAGCTCTACAAGGGGGTCTTCAAGTCGCTGTCCCTCTTCACTCCCGACCTGCCCGAGCGCCGCCGGCTGGTGGTGGTCTCGGACGGACGGGACGAGGGCGAGGCCTATGAGCTGGACGACGTGATCGAGCAGGCGCGCCGCAGTGAGATTCCCGTGGACGCCGTGGGCCTGACGCGGATCGATGCGAAATACCTGAGCAATCTGGAGCGGCTCGCGGACCTGACGGGCGGCTCGTATGCCCTGGCCACGGAGAGCTCGCTCACCGACGTGGTCCACGCCGGCATGGCCCGGGTGCGCGCTGCTCCGGTCGCCACCTTCACGGCGCGGAATCTTTCTGGCGACGGCCGGCCCCACAAGCTGGGGGTGCAGTGGCGGCAGGGAAGTCGCTGGTTGCAGGGGGAGACCACGGCGGCCCTGCCCGTCGTCCGCCCCTCTCCGACTCCGCCTGGCGACGAGGTCAAAAAGCCGGCGGCCTCCGGCTGGATCTGGCGCTCCCCCTGGACCTACGTCGCAGCGGCCCTGGTCCTCCTGGGCGCGGCTCTCCTGATCTGGCGTCCCCGGCGCGCGAAGGCGGAGCCGCAGCCCCTCCCTCAGGCAGCTTCCGAAGCGGTGGTCCTGCCGGCGGCCGATCCCCTCCCCGTGGCTGCCGCGTCCGAGGCCTCTGATGCAAACGATGCGGTCGAGCCCGCGCCCGCGGTCGTCCAGCCCTTCGAGGAGCCGGTCGCACCCTCTTTCGCGTCGCGCCGGAAGACCCAATTCCGCCGCGAGCTCTCCGCGCCCCAGCCGGGCCACCCCACGGTCGTCCTCGCGGTGGAGGAGGGCGCGGCCGTGGGAGAACGGTTCGCCGTGGAGAGCAATCCCTTCTGGATCGGCTCAGCCGAGGGCAATGACCTGCTGGTCGCGGAGGACACCCATCTCTCGGGCAATCACGCCTGCCTGCAGTTCCATGAAGGTACGCTCCTGCTCTACGACAATCAGTCGACCAACGGCACGTTCGTCAACGGCGAGCGCCTGTCCGACGTGCCCGCCGTGGTGGGGCCGGGCGATCGCATTCGCGCCGGCCACTCGACGTTCGTGGTCCTCGCCCCTTGAAAGATCTGGAGCCGAGATCGATGCCCGCGCTCACCTGTTCCGCCTGTGGCTTCGAAGTCCCGCCGTACGCCCGCTTCTGTGACGAGTGCGGCACGCCGGTGGCACCTGCCAAAGCCATTGCCGGGAAGATTGCCGGGAAGGTGATCACCATCGGCCGCGCCGAAGACAACGACGTGGCGCTCGACTACCCCATGATCTCGAGCTATCACGCGCGGATCACCGTCACCAATGGCGAGGCCGTGCTCGAAGACCTGGGCTCGACCAACGGCGTGGCCGTGGGCTCGCCGGACCACAAGGTCAAGCGCGCCACGATCTCGCCGTCCGACACCGTGTACTTCGGCTCGTTCCGGATGCCGGCAGCCCGGCTCCTCGGCGGGGACTTGACGCTCGGGGCCGGCGCCGGCACCACCGTCTCGTTCCACGGCGACACGCTTCTCCTGGGGCGCGATCCGCAAGCCGACGTGGTGCTCGACTATCCCATGATCTCCTGGCACCACGCCCGCCTGCGCCGCTCCGCCCAGGGAGTGATCGTCGAGGATCTGGGCTCGACCAATGGCACGTTCGTCAATGGGCAGCGGATCTCCGGCGCCGTGCCCGTGGGGCCGGACGATCGGATCGGCCTCGGCAGCTACGTCTTCCAACTCACGGGATTCGATCGCATCGAGCAGCGGGACTATCGCGGCAACGTCGCCCTGGAGGCACGCGGCGTGGCCGTGGACGTGCCGAAGCGGCGCCTGGTCGAGGGCGTGTCGCTGACGCTCTACCCTTCGGAGCTGGTGGGTCTCATGGGGCCGAGCGGCTCGGGCAAGACGACGTTGATGAGCGCCCTGAACGGTTACGTCCGCCCGAGCGCCGGAGCGGTGCTGTTCAACGGCCAGGACCTCTACGCGGCCTATGATCAATTCCGCATGCACATCGGCTACGTGCCGCAGGACGACATCATGCATCGCGACCTCACGGTGCGGCAGGCCCTCTACTACACGGCCCGCCTGCGCCTGCCGCGTGACATGACCGACGCGGCCATCCACGCCCGCATCGACGAGGTGCTCGGCCAGCTCCGCCTCAGCGAGGCCGCGGACGTGCTCATCGGCTCGCCCGAACGCAAAGGAATCAGCGGTGGGCAGCGCAAGCGGGTCAACCTGGCCATGGAGCTGCTGACCGATCCATTCATCCTCTTCCTCGACAAGCCGACCTCGGGCCTCTCCTCGGAGGACGCGCTGGCGGTGATGAAGCTCCTGCGCCAGCTCGCGGACGGAGGCAAGACCATCCTCCTCACCATTCACCAGCCCAGCCGCGAGGTCTTCCGGCTGATGGACGGCATCGTGCTGCTGGCCAAAGACAAGGGGAGCGCCGAGCCGGCGCGGCTGGCCTACTACGGGCCAGCCTATCCGGACGCCATCCATTTTTTCGCTCCGGAGTCGGCAACGCAGACCGAGCCCTCGCCGGACCTGCTGCTCCACGGTCTGGAGAGCCGGCCGGCCGCCGAGTGGGTCGCCCGCTACGCCGCGAGCGAGGCAAAAAAACGTTATGTGGATGACAGGGCCGGCAAGGCTCCCACGCTGATCCCGGCCATCCCAGGCCGCAGCGGCAGCCGCGGCGGTGGCCTGGCGCAGTGGAGCGCCCTGGTGCGCCGCAGCCTCGCCATCAAGATGAGGGACACCTGGAACACCGCGATCCTGCTCGGCCAGGCGCCGATCATCGCGGTCCTGATCGTCGCCGTGTTCGGCGCCAGGGCGAGCCAGGAGCCGGTGTTGGAAAAATGGCCGACGGTCGCCGGAGCCAGCACCAGCGTCCTGTTCCTCATGGTGGTGGCCGCCCTGTGGTTCGGCTGCTCGAACTCCGCCCGGGAGATCGTGGGCGAGTGGGCGATCTATCATCGCGAGCGGATGATCAACCTGAAGATCCCGGCCTACGTGGCCGGCAAGCTGGCGGTCTTGGGAGCGCTCTGCCTCGTGCAGTGCGCCTGCCTGCTCGGCGTGGTCGGCTTTTTCAGCCGGCTGCGGGGCGACTGGCCGCCGATGCTCGGCATTCTCTGGCTCGCCGCCCTGATCGGCGTGGCCGTGGGGCTTCTGATCTCGGCCATGGCGCGCACGCCGGAGATCGCCATCTCGCTGGTGCCGCTGATGCTTTTACCCATGATCATCCTCGGCGGCATGCTGGAGCCGACGCACGAGATGAACAGCCTGATGCGCCTGCTTTCAGGCGTCATGCCGTCGCGCTGGGCATTCGAAGGGGTGCTGCTCGTCGAGACCCAAAAGTTCCCGCCGCCGCCGGACCCCGCGCTGGTCGATCTCGCCCACCGTTTCTTCCAACAGGCCGACCGTTCGACGCTCGCCGGCGTGACGGCGGTCTGCTGTGTCATGCTCGCCTTGCTCATCGGGGCCACCGCCGTCATTCTGAAGTCGCGAGACGTTCACTGACCGAGTCCAGGCCGAGCCAGAGAGAGGACACCGTCCATGGAACAGACCTCACCGATTTCCCTCCGTATCGGAGCCAACTTCAATCCGGGGAAGGTGCGCGCCGAGAACCAGGACCGTATCGGCCGTTTCCACAGCGCGTTCGGCCAGGTGTTCGTCGTCGCCGACGGCATGGGCGGGCACGAGGGGGGAGCCACGGCCGCGCAGATGCTGATCGACCTCCTGGAGAAGCACCTGCGCGAGGTCCCTCCGGGCACGCCGCCGGAGGGCGCCTTGCAGGCCGCAGCCTCGCACACCAACGCCGACATCTTTCAGCGCGCCAACTCCGGAGATCCGAAGACGGCCCAGATGGGAGCGACGAGCGTGATCGCCCTGGTGCGCGGCAACCATGTGGTGGTCGCCCACGCCGGCGACAGCCGCGCTTATCTGCTGCGGGGTGGCCAGCTCACCCGGTTGACCCGCGACCATACCGTGGTCCAGCGCATGGTCGACCACAACATGCTGAGCCCGGAAGAGGCGCGCGACCATCCGGACGCGAGCGTCGTCACCCGCGCCTTCGGCCAGAAGCCGGACGTCGAGCTCGAGACCTCGGCGCCTTTCGAGCTGCAATCAGGCGACCGCCTCCTGCTCTGCTCGGACGGGCTCTGCGGCTACGTGGACGACGAACGCATCCGCCAGGTCCTCGCCGGCCGCGGCGATGCCCAGGCGGTCGCCGACGCGCTGATCAATCTTGCCTTGGACGCGGGCGGCGAGGACAACGTCAGCGTGCAGGTGCTCGCCGCCGAAGGAGCCGGCGAACGGCAGAGCGCAGGCCCGCCGCCGCCCGCTCCGTCCCCACGCCGGGGTCCCTCCTGGCTCACCATCCTCCTCCTGGTGCTCGCCGGCTTGCTGCTGGGCGTGCTGCTGATGAAAGTCTTGGATCCGGGGAAAGACAAGAAGACCAAGACTGCCGGGAGCTCTCCAGGTGGGACGGAAATCCAGCTCACCGTGCCGAGCCTGAAGGAAGACAAGAAGCTCATTCAGCGCCTCCTGGTGCCTCTGGGCGTGACCTTTCAGGCGGCTGGCGACGGGCTCAAAGCAGGACGGATCTATTACCGCGACAGAGCCAAAAGAAAGGCCGACGAGGCCCTCAAGAAACTGAAGTCGCGTGGGGCGCCGGAATACCGGCAGGAGCCCTGGCCCGACGATCTGCCACCCGAGCTCGAAGAAAAGATGCAGGACTCCGATGTGGTGATCGTCTGGCAGGAAGGGGAACCCGAGAGTGCCGAAACACCCCCGCCGCCTAGCTCGCCTACACCGGGTGAAACCTCCCCCCAGGCCGGTCCACCCCCGCCGGCCAGCCGATCAGGGGGCGAGACGGAGGTGGCTGAAGAAACGCCACAGCCGGCCGCCACTGCGAGCGAGCCCAAGATCGAAGTCAGTTTCAGCGAGGTGCAGATCCTCCGCGACCTCCTGTCGCACCTGGGCATAGTCACCCGGCCCGCTACCGCCGATTTCAAGGAAGGCTGGGTTTATTACCGCAAGGGCTTTGAAACCAAGGCACGAGATGTCGTCGACGAGCTGAACCGGAAAGCAGCGGGAAAATATCAGGTTGCTCCCTGGCCGGATAAGCGTCAGGGAGAGATGCCGGGCATCCAAGTCGTGGTCGTCCCCCATAAAGGGAAAGGGAATCAATGAGCCAGATCTGCCCCAAGTGCAAAACCGAAAACCGGGATCAGGCGAAGTTCTGTATGAGCTGCAACACGCCGCTGACATCCAACACTCCGGTGCGCTACTGCCCTTCGGGACGCCATCCCATGGATCCCGGCTGGGAGACCTGCCCCTATTGTGCGGCGAGCGACGCGTGGACCACCCGGCCGTCGAACCAGCCCGCGGGGGCTCAAGCCGAGCCGCCTCCGCTTCCTGGCCAGCGGCAGCCGACCATGGTGGAGGGTGCGGCGCCATCGCCGCCACCGCCGCCACGGCCCGCGGCGGCTGCACCTCCCCCTCGCCCGGTCCCTCCGCCACCACCACCGCCTCCAGCCGGTGGCGGCGCGGGCCGCCGCAAGACCGTCTATGCCACGGAGAACGAAGGGGGACCCGCCGTCTCCCCGGGCATGCGCCGTATCGTCGCCGTTCTGGTGACCTACACCTGGCGCGCCGACGGCGAGCTGTTTGCCGTGCGTGAAGGGCGCAATTATCTGGGCAGCTCGCCCGAGTGCGAGATCCATCTCGCTTCCGACCCGCAGATGTCCAGCCGCCACGCCACCATTCTCTATCGTGGCAAGGATTTCTGGATCGACGACGAAAAGAGCATGAACGGTACTTACGTCAACGGCGAGATCATCGAAGAAAAACAGCGCGTTCCCGATCACGCCACGATCAAGACCGGGGCGACCGTCTGGCACTTCGTGATCCTGGCGCCGGGAGACGGGGAGTAGACATGGCCCGGCGCTGCCCGCAGTGCGGCGCGTCCTTCCCGGACGCGGCCCGCTTCTGCGACTTGGACGGCACGGCGTTGGTCGCAGGTACCGGTGCTCCAGCGCGGCCGAGCGGGTCCCGGCCCCGGTCGCTCCAGTCGCGCAAGCTGGGCCTCATTGCCGCGGCCCTGGTCTTGCTGGGCGTGGGTTTGGCCGCGCCCGGGCTCGTCGAGCATTACGTGCGTCTCAAGCTCGACGTGACGCTCGAAGAGGTCCGCTATCCCGGGCCAGCCGGCGACGAATCCAGCGGCTTGCTGGGGCACCTCCGGGGCATCGCCGAAAACCTGATGGGGGAAGGCAAGCTCGCCGTCCGTCTACGAGTGCGTAACGACAGCTCGCTCTCCGCCGCCGTGGTCGCGGCGAGCTATACGATCGAAGTCAGCGACAAGGAGGTGGCTACCGGCGTCTGGACGCCGCCCGGGGATCTCCAGCAGGTGCCTCCGGGCGAGGACCTGCATCTCGACCTCGTGGTGCGCCCCGAGGCCGCGAGCGCCCTCGACATGAGCTCGGAGCTGTTGCGCGGCAGCCAGCCTCCCGTGCGTGTGCACGGCACGCTCACCCTCAAGGTCCTGTGGACCACCCTGACCCTGCCCTTCGAGGTCCGGCGGCTGAAAGTGGAGCTGAAGCCGGGAGACGGCACGCCGGCTCCCTCTCCGGAGCCGGAGAGGGAGCAGACGCCGTCGCCGGCTGAAGGGCCGGAGCAGAAGGTCTAGGAAGGATCGGCGATGAAGACTGGCCAGAAGATCCGCGACTACATCCTGGAGAAGAAGGTCGGCGAAGGTGGTATGGGCGAGGTCTGGAGCGCCGTCCACGACGTGCTCGGCCGGCGGGTGGCGATCAAGGTCATGGCGCCGCACGTGGCCGCTGATCGCGAATTTGGCGAGCGTTTCCTGCAAGAGGCCCGCGCCCAGGCGACCTTGCAACACCCGCGCATCCTCGGGGTGACCGACTTCTTCGCCGAGGACGGCGTCTACTACCTCGTCATGCCCCTGCTCGAAGGCGAGACGCTCAACGAACGCCTGGAGCGCGCCCACGGCCCGCTCCCTCAGGAAGAGGCTCAGGGCTATGCCCGCGACCTGCTCGACGCCCTCGACTACGCGCACCAGAAAGGGATCATCCACCGCGACGTCAAGCCCAACAACGTGCTCATCGATTCCCAGGGCCACGCCTGCCTGACCGACTTTGGCATCGCTCTCCTGGTGGGGCAGCAGCGGCTCACACGCACCGGCACCTCCCTTGGCACGCCGCACTACATGAGCCCGGAGCAGATCCGCAATCCCAAGCAACTCGATCACCGCGCCGACGTCTACAGCATGGGCTGCATGATCTACGAGATGCTGGCCGGTCGGCCCCCCTTCCTCCCCCAGTCCGACGACGGCGACACCGATTTCGAGCTCAAAGAGGCCCACCTCTATCAGGCCCCGGAGCCGATGAAACGGTGGAACCCCGCCGTTCCGGCCGGGCTCGACGCGGTTGTCCTGCGCGCCCTCGCCAAGGATCGCGACCAGCGCTACGGCGGCTGCGGCGAATTTCGCCGGGCGCTCGAAAACTGGGACCGCGTCAGCGGGCCGATCCCCGTGCCGCCATCCCCGCCGCCGAGGCCCATCCCCACACCGCCACCCGTGCCACCGCCCATCGTGTCGGCCCCGGCACCCGCGCCGCCCATGATCATGCCGTCGCAGCCGGCCTCCTCCTCGACCGGGCGCGTCGTCGGCGTCATTGCGATCGTGGTTCTGCTTCTCATCATCCTCTTCGCCGCCACGCGCAAGAAAAAAGAGGAAGAGCCCGTGGAGGAATCGCCGGTGGCGACCACCGAGGCCACGATGGAAACCACCACCAGCGAGCCGCTCGTCACCACCGACGCCATGAGCACCGAGATGGGTCCGGGCACCGACAGCGAGCCTGAAGTGCCGTCTCCGCCCGCTGCAGACACAGACTCCTCGCCGGAGGCTGCTTCGGTGGCCGCGATGCTGAACGTCCTGAGCCAGGGCCTGACCAAGGACTCGGACTACTACAACACCCTGACACCGGGCGCCAGCACCAATCTCACCGTGAAGGTGCAGGCGGGGGTTCCCTACGTCCTCCTCGCCTATTGCGACCCGTACTGCCACGACATCGACCTCACGCTCTATGACCCTCAGGGCACGATGATCGTTCAAGACACCCAGACGAACGACCGGCCGAGACTGGATTTCACGCCCACGCAGTCCGGCGACTTCAGCTTGCGGGTCGCCATGGTGCGATGCGACAACCCGGTCTGCCACTATGGAGTCGGTCTGTTCCGCCAGTAGGACGCCACTACACACCCACCGCCGGGAAATGAGTGTCTGGAGGAACCATGCTCTGGTACTACGCGAAAGGTAATCAACGCTTCGGCCCAGTGGAGGAGCCGGAGATGCGCCGGCTCATCGCCGTCGGCGGCGTCCAGCGCAACGATCTCGTCTGGCGTGAGGGCCTGCCCGACTGGCGGCCGGCAGGGGAATTGGAAACTTTTTTCCCGCCGCCCGCGCCCCCCATGCCTTTCCCTGTCGCCCCTTATCCAGCCCCCTATCCGCCCCAGCCCGTATATTCCCAGCCGTCGTGGCAGCAGCCCGCTCCGGTGGCCACGGAGTACGCCAGCCTGGGAGCGCGCTTCGGAGCGTTCCTGCTCGATACCCTGCTGACCATGGTCATCGGCTTCGTCTGCGGCATCCTTCTCGGGGTCGTGTTGGCCGTCACGAAGGCCCACTGGAACGATGAGGAAGTGGGCGCTTTCGCCTATCTCATGGGCGCCGTCATCAACTGGCTCTACTTCTCGCTGTTCGAGTCCTCGGGCCTCATGGCAACCCCGGGCAAACGTGCTCTCGGGCTGCGCGTGACCGATCTCCAAGGCCGCCGGATCGGCTTCGGCCGCGCCACCGGCCGCTACTTCGGCAAGTTCCTGTCCAGCATCGCCCTGGGCTTCGGATATTGGACGATTCCGTCGTCTCCCATGCGGCAAGGCTGGCACGACAAGCTGGCCGGCTGCCTTGTCCTGCGGACCCGTTGATCGAAGAGGAGGATCTTTTGGATCAACAGATCGGCAACTGGCAGATCGAAGGGCAGCTCGGCGAGGGCGGCATGGGCTCCGTCTATCTGGCCCGCCACCGTACCCTGGGGACCCAGGCAGCGCTCAAGGTGCTGGCCCCCGGCCTGGGCCGCGACGACAGGTTCCGCGAGCGCTTCGTGCGCGAAGCGCGCGCCCAGGCCCAGCTTCGGCATCCGGGCATCGCCCAGGTCATGGACTTCCTTGAGCAGGGGGACGACCTCTTCGTGGTCATCGAGTACCTGCCCGGAGGTACCCTGGCCGACCGTCTGGAAAACCGGCGAGAGCGCCTGCCGGTGGCCACCGTGGTCTCCTGGACGCGGCAGGCCCTCGACGCCCTCGACTATGCCCATCGGCACGGCGTGATCCATCGCGACGTCAAACCTTCCAACCTGATGTTCGACGTGGCCGGCCACCTGAAGATCGTCGATTTCGGCATCGCCCTGACGCTCGACGGCCGGCGGCTGACCACCACCGGCTCGCTTGGCACGCCCCACTATATGAGCCCCGAGCAGATTCGCCGGCCGCAGGAGGTCGATCACCGCACGGACGTCTACGCCATGGGCGTCGTGCTCTACGAGATGCTCGCCGGCCATCCGCCGTTCGACGCCATTTCGGACTTCGAGGTCCGCCTCGCGCAGGTCAACGAAACCCCGAAGCCGCTCGCCGCGCAGAATCCGGAGATCCCCGCGGCATTCGAAGCGATCGTCATGAAGGCCCTGGCCAAGGATCCCAATGATCGTTATTCCGGCTGCGGCGAGCTCGCACGGGCGCTCGAAGGTTGGAGCCACGCACCAGTCAGCCGGCCGACCCCCATGCCGGTCCCCATACCGCCGCCCTTGCCGCTCAAACCGGCCACGGTTCCGCCGCCGATTGCGGCTCGTCCCCCCGTGCCGGTCTTTCCGTTCCCTGTCGTTCCCTCGCCGGGGCTCCCCTTGGCCCTGCCCCAGGTATCCGTGACGACGCAGTACGCCGGCTTCGGAGAACGCTTTGGCGCTTTCTTGCTCGACAGCGTCATCGTCTTCGTGATCGATTTCCTCATCATTGGCGTCATAGTTGGATTGGACAGTCACAACAATCCGGATGAAGACTTTGTCTATCTCGTGCTCACTGTCTTCAACTGGCTTTACTACGCGCTGTTCGAATCTTCTGCCTGGATGGCAACGCCGGGCAAGCGCGCTCTCGGGCTGCGCGTAACCGATCTCCAGGGCCGCCGCATCGGCTTCGGCCGTGCCACCGGCCGCTACTTCGGCAAGTTCCTCTCCAGCCTCGCCTTGGGCTTCGGATATTGGACGATTCCGTCGTCCCCCATGCGGCAGGGCTGGCACGACAAACTGTCCGGCTGCCTCGTCCTGCGGACCCGGTGACCGAGGAGGAGGATTTTGGATCAACAGATCGGCAACTGGCAGATCGAAGGGGATCTCGGCGAGGGCGGCATGGGCTCCGTCCATCTGGCTCGCCATCGCACTCTGGGGACCCTGGCGGCGCTCAAGGTGCTGGCTCCCGGCCTGGGCCGCGACGCCCGGTTCCGCGAGCGCTTCGTGCGCGAAGCGCGGGCCCAGGCCCAGCTTCAGCATCCGGGCATCGCCCAGGTCATGGACTTCCTCGAGCAGGGGGACGATCTCTTTGTGGTCATCGAATATCTGCCTGGAGGGACCCTGGCCGACCGTCTGGAAAACCGGCGCGAGCGCCTGCCGGCGGCCACCGCGGTCGCCTGGACGCGACAGGCCCTCGACGCCCTCGACTATGCGCACCAGCACGGCGTGATCCATCGCGACGTCAAGCCTTCCAACCTGATGTTCGACGGGGCCGGCCACCTGAAGATCGTCGATTTCGGCATCGCCCTGACCCTCGACGGCCGGCGGCTGACCACCACCGGCTCGCTCGGCACGCCCCACTACATGAGCCCCGAGCAGATCCGCCGGCCGCAGGAGGTCGATCACCGCACGGACGTCTACGCCATGGGCGTCGTGCTCTACGAGATGCTCGCCGGCCATCCGCCGTTCGACGCCATTTCGGACTTCGAGGTCCGTCTCGCGCAGGTCAACGAAACCCCGAAGCCGCTCGCCACCCAGAATCCGGAGATCCCTCCGACGCTCGAAGCGATCGTCATGAAGGCCCTGGCCAAAGATCCCAACGAGCGTTATTCCGGTTGCGGCGAGCTCGCACGGGCGCTCGACGTTTGGAGCCATTCTCCACTCAGCCCAGCCAGCCGGCCGCTCACCATACCGATCTCCATGCCACCGCCCTTGCCCCCCAAGCCGGCCACGGTTCCGCCGCCGCTGAAACCGGCCACGGTGCCGCCGCCGATCGCGGCTTCTCCTCCACCCGTGCCGGTCTCTCCGTTCCCGGCTGCGCCCTTGCCGCCATTGCCGCCATTGTCGCCATTACCGGGGCTCCCCTTGCCGCCTCCCCAGGCGCCACTGACGACGCAGTACGCCGACTTCGGAGCACGCTTCGGCGCTTTCTTGCTCGACAGCGTCATCGTCTTCGTGATCGATTTCCTCGTCCTTCTCGCCATGATTGGCCTGGACAACCACAACAATCCGGATGGAACCGCCGTCTACCTCGTGATCACTGTCATCAACTGGCTTTATTACGCGTTTTTCGAATCCTCTTCCTGGATGGCCACGCCGGGCAAGCGTGCGCTGAAGCTGCGGGTGACCGATCTCCAAGGCCGCCGCATCGACTTCGGCCGTGCCATCGGCCGCAACCTCGGAAAGATCCTGTCCGGCCTCGTCCTGGGTCTGGGCTACTTTGCAATCCTGTCCTCTCCCATGAAACAAGGCTGGCACGACAAGATGGCCGGCTGTCTCGTCCTGCGGGTCCGTTGAGAAGGAGAGAGGATGCTGGGACAGGAAATCGGCAACTGGAGGATCGAAAGCAAGCTCGGCGAGGGCGGGATGGGCACTGTGTACCTGGCCCGCCACAAGACTCTGGAGATGCCAGTGGCACTCAAGGTGCTGGCCCACACCCTGAGCCGCGACGACAAGTTCCGCGAGCGTTTCATCCGTGAAGCGCGGGCCCAGGCTCAGCTCCGGCATCCGGGTATCGCGCAGGTGATGGACTTCATCGAGCAGGGAGAAGACCTCTTCCTCGTCATCGAGTACCTGCCCGGAGGCACCCTGGCCGAACGGCTAGAGCGCAATCCCAAGATCACGCCCATGACGGCGCTCTCTTGGACGGAGCAGGCCCTCTCAGCTCTCGACTACGCCCATCAGCGCGGCGTGATCCATCGCGACGTCAAACCTTCGAACCTCATGTTCGACGAGGCCGGCCGCCCGAAGGTGGTGGATTTCGGCATCGCCCTGACCCTCGACGGCCGGCGGCTGACGACCACGGGCACGCTGGGCACACCTCACTACATGAGCCCGGAGCAGATCCGCCAGAAGGACGTCGATCATCGCACGGACGTCTACGCCATGGGCGTCGTCCTCTACGAGTTGCTCGCCGGCCGTCCGCCGTTCGATGCGGCATCGGATTTCGACGTTCGCCTCGCCCAGGTCAGCGATCCACCGAAGCCGCTGCGCGAGCAGAACCCGGAGATCCCCGAGGAACTCGAAGCGATCGTACTCAAGGCTCTGGCCAAGAATCCCAATGAGCGTTACGCCGGCTGCGGTGAGTTTGCGCGAGCCCTCGCGTGCGTTCGAGAAACCCGTGACGATTCCTTCCACCCCCGAGCCTTCACCCTTGCCGCTGCCGATCCCGGGCCCTGTTCCGGTTCAGCCGGCGTCCAGGGCCGGCTTCCGGCAATGGGAGGTGGCCTGCGTGTCATTCTCCTGCTGGGGTTGATCGTCGCCGTCGTCCTCGGCGTTCAGAAAAGCGATCTCCGAAAATCGCGAGACGGGCTCCAGGAAGAGCTGGATCAGACAGAAACGAAGGTCAACACCCTCGACAAGCTGGTCGCGGCGAAATCCTGGACGCCCTTGGCGGTGGACATGTTCGATTATACCTTCAGCAGGGGTGGAGCCCTGATCCTCAACCTATCGTAACGACGAAAGGGGATCCTTAAGCACGAAACGATCTCCAATGGAAAGTACATGTGGATGAGTATGGTGTCCAAAGACATGGATACGTTGGGATACGCGGGATGGGCTTCTCATTGGTGACGGAGGCTATTATTTGAGCGTCGAGGTGACAAAGGTCGATGGCGCGGCTGACGCGGACTGCGACGCTACTCTTCGACAGAACGGAAACCGTATCTATGTCTTCGGAGTCGCCAACGACAGGATTCTCTTCTGCCTCCACGATAAGGATTGGAAGACTATTGGAGCCTGCGTATTCTTCACCGCGATCCACACGGATACAGGACAGACGAACCGGCTTGCGGTACTGGCGAAGGGTCCACTACAGCCTCTTCATCAACGACACTCTCGTGGCCGAGGTGACGGACGACACTTTGCGAGTGGCTCTGCCGGGATTGGCGTTCAGCTCACCAAGGGGGAGTCGGCCCACATCGAATTCGATAACTTCGAGCTTCGCCAGCGCCCCTAGCCCCTGTCCCCTCTCAGTCCGTCCCCTGTCCGTGCCTGTCCTTGCCTTTCTCCCTCTTCTCCCGGTGAGGGGGGATGGGAGGGGTCGGGAGAAGAGGGCCGGGGTGATGAGGGGTCTTCCCCGGTACGCCCCCTGCATAGAAGCCTGAGGTAGACTCAAGGGGCGCGGTGAACCCCGCCCCGAGTTGTAAGGTATGTAAAAAATCTGTGGCAAGAGCGAAATCCGGGAAACCTCAGCCGGGTGTCCGCGTTAGGAGACGACATGGAGCCCCTCGACAACAACCACAAGCAACGCCGCTGGCTCATCGCCGCCATTGTAGTGGTGGTGGGAGTGCTGGTGGCTCTGGTCTTCTTCCGGCGCGGCAAGGACGAGGGCGGCGACCGCTATCGCACCGAGCCGGTCGCCCGCGGCAACGTCACCATGACGGTGAGCGCCACCGGCACGGTCTCCCCCGTCACCACGGTGCAGGTCGGCAGCCAGGTCTCCGGCATCGTGGCCAAGCTCTACGTGGACTTCAACAGCCAGGTGAAGAAGGGGCAGCTCTTAGCCGAGCTCGATCCCACCCCCTTCCTCCAGCAGGTGGAGCAGCGCAAGGCCGACGTCACCAAGTCCCAGGTCGAGGTCTCCAACCAGCAGATCGTCTATGGCCGGCAGAAGCGCCTGGCCGCGGCCGGGCTCGTGGCCGAGTCGGACCTCGACGCGGCCAAGGCCGCCTACGACGGGGCCAAGGCCCAACTCGCCCTCTCCCAGGCGTCGCTGCGCCAGGCCGAGACCAACCTCGGCTACACCAAGATCTACTCGCCCATCGACGGCCAGGTGGTGGCGCGCCAATATGACATCGGCCAGACCGTGGCCGCCTCCTTCCAGGCGCCGACCCTGTTCACCATCGCCCAGGACCTGACCAAGATGCAGGTGCAGGCCGACGTCGACCAGTCCGACATCGGGCAGATCCGGGTCAGCGAGCCGGCGCGCTTCACCGTCGACGCCTATCCCGACCAGGAGTTCCGGGGTCAGATCTCCCAGGTACGCTTGAACGCCACCGCCACCCAGAACGTCATCACCTACCCGGTGATCATCGAAGTCCCCAATCCCGAGGGCAAGCTGCGCCCTAGCATGACGGCCAACGTCACCATCGACGTGGCCACCGTGAGCGACGTGCTGCGCGTGCCCAATGCCGCTCTGCGCTTCAAGCCCGAAGGCCAGCAGGGCGCGGCCACGACCCCGGGGGCGACGCCGGGAGCGGGGGACCGGCAGGGCCGGGGCAGTGCCGGAGCTGGCGATACCGGGGCGACCGGCGGCGGGGGGCGTTCCTGGAGGGGGAGGAATGGAGGCGCAGGCGGCGGCTCGACCCCGGGCGGCGGCGACTCCGGACGCTCCTTCGAACGCTCCATGGCCGATCGCGGCGCCGGTGGTCTCGGCAGCGCCCTGCCGGGCGGCGGCGGCCGGCGCGGACGCTGGCAGCAGGGGCAGACGATCTACGTCTTGAACGAGGGCGATAAGGGCGATAAGAAGACCGAGCTTCGCCCCGTCACCATCCGCACCGGCATCAGCGACGGCCGCTACACCCAGGTGGCCGCGGTGCTCTCCGGCACTCTGAACCCCGGCGACAAGGTGGTCACCGGGCTGGCCACCGTCAAGGTGGAGCAGCTCCCCGGCCAGAGCTCCAACCCGCTGGGCGGCCGGCCGCCGGGTGGCGGCGGCGGCATGAGGCGGTTCTAGAGGCGTTTCTAGGGGATGAATGCGATGGGTGCGCCAGTCATCGAGATCCGCGACCTCGTCAAGGTCTACAAGATGGGCGAGGTCGAGGTCCGCGCTCTCAAGGGGGTGGACCTCGAGGTCGAGCAGGGCGAGTTCGTGGCCATCATGGGACCGTCCGGCTCGGGCAAGTCGACGCTGATGAACATCATCGGCTGCCTCGACCGGCCGACCTCGGGCACCTACCGGCTCGACGGCATTGACGCGTCACGGCTCGATCGCGACCGCCGGGCCGAGATCCGCAACGCCAAGATCGGCTTCGTCTTCCAGAGCTTCAACCTCCTGGCGCGCACCCGGGCCACGGAGAACGTCGAGCTGCCGCTGCTCTACAGCGACCTCGGCCTCTCCACCCCCGAGCGCCTCCGCCGTGCCCGCCAGGCCCTCGCCCGCGTGGGCCTGGCCGGCCGCGAAGACCACTACCCCTCGCAGCTCTCCGGCGGCCAGCAGCAGCGGGTGGCCATCGCCCGCGCCCTGGTCACCGATCCGGCGATCCTCCTCGCCGACGAGCCCACGGGCAACCTCGACTCGCGCACCTCCGAAGAGGTCATCGGCATCTTCCAGGAGCTCAACGACGCGGGCAAGACCGTCGTCCTCATCACCCACGAGTCGGACATCGCGGCCCACGCCAAGCGCGTCGTTTTCGTGCGCGACGGCATCATCTGGCGCGACGAGCGGATCGTCCAGACCCGCGCGCAACCGGGAGCGCCCGCCTCGGCCGAAGCGGAGCCGGCGATCGTCTTCCCCTTCAAGCTGGCGTCAGAGCCCGTCCCTGAGCGAGTCCCTGAGGAGGTGGCGCGATGAGAGTCTCCGCCCTGCGTCTGTGGAACGTCACCAAGGTGGGCCTGCAGGCCATTGCCCGCAACAAGATGCGCTCGCTGCTCACCATGCTGGGGATCATCTTCGGCGTCGCCTGCGTCATCACCATGACGGCCGTGGGCACGGGGGCTTCGGCGTCCATCCAGAACACCATCAACTCGCTGGGCTCGAACTTCATCATGATCTTCCCCGGCGCCTCCAGCCAGGGCGGCATGCGCTCCTTCACCGGCGAATCGCGGCTGACGCCGGAGGATGTCCTCGCCATCAAAGCCGAATGCCCGGCCGTGGCCTACGCTTCGGCCGGCGTGCGCAGCAACGCCCAGGTGGTGGCGGGCGAGCTCAACTGGGGGACCCAGATCTACGGCGTGGACGTCGACTGGCCGTTCATCCGCGCCTGGAACACCTCCCAGGGGTATTTCTTCACCGACAACGACGTGCGCTCCTCGGCCAAGGTCGCCGTGCTGGGCGCCACCGTGGCGGAGAGCCTCTTCCCGGCCGGCAACGCCGTGGGCTCGTCGATCCGCATCAAGCACGTGCCTTTCAAAGTGGTGGGCGTGCTGGAGCGCAAGGGCGGCAGCATGATGGGGCAGGATCAGGACGACCAGATCATCGCGCCTTACACCACGGTGATGAAACAACTCATGGGCCAGCCGCGAGTCAGTCTGATCTACGTCTCGGCGCGCGCCGCCGACCAGGTTGCGGAAGCGCAGACCGAGATCGACGCCCTGCTGCGCCAGCGCCACCGCCTGCAACCGGGGCAGGAGAGCGACTTCAACATGCGCTCGCAGGAGGAGATCGCCTCCACCTCGGCGCAGACCTCGCGGGTGCTCTCCATTCTGCTCGCCTCGGGCGCCGCCATCTCGCTGCTGGTGGGGGGGATTGGCATCATGAACATCATGCTGGTCTCGGTCACCGAGCGCACGCGGGAGATCGGAGTCAGGCTGGCGATCGGCGCCAAGGGTCGGCACGTCCTCCTGCAATTCCTGCTGGAAGCGATCGCCCTGTCGATCGTCGGCGGCCTGATCGGCGTGGCCCTCGGTCTTCTGGCCTCCTCCCTGGTGGCCCGCTTCGCCGGCATGCCCACCCAGGTGACGACCGGCTCCGTAGCCTTAGCCTTCACCGTCGCCGCCGCCATCGGCATCTTCTTCGGCTTCTACCCCGCCCAGAAAGCCTCCAGGCTCGATCCCATCGACGCGCTGCGCTACGAGTAGCGGCGGCCCGTCGTCCGTAGATACAGCCCGCCTCTGCTTAGGATGATCTGTCATAAGCAGAGGCAGGCCGCCTCTGCTTAGGACGACCCGTCGCCCGTAGACGCAGACTGCCGCCGCTTACGATGATCCGTATCTGCCGACGACGGCCTGCGTCTGCTTATGACGGTCTGCCTCCGCTTGCGACGATCCGTCGTCCGTGGATGCAGCCTGCCGCTGCTTATGACGACCCGTCGTCTGTATAGGCGGGCCGCCTCTGCTTATGACGAGTTACCTCTGCTTACGATGACCTGTATCTGTCCACGATGGCCTGCCTCCGCTTACGACGGCCTGTCGTCTGTAGATGCAGACTGCCTCTGCTTACGATGATCTGCCTCTACTTACGCTGGTCTGTATCTGTTGACGATGGGCTGCCGATGCTCACGACGGCCCGCCTCTGAAGACGACAGACTGCCTCCGCTTACGACGGCCCGTCGTCTGTAGATAGGGGCTGCCTCTGCTTGCGACAGCCCGCCTCTGCTTACAACGGCCCGTTGTCCGTAGAGGTGACCTGCCTCTGCTTAAGGCTATCCAGAATAACTGTGCCAGCCTTTTTTTCAGCCCCGCAGGGGGCGGCAGAATATAGCCTGGCGGCGTGAGCCCCAGGAAGGGATTCACCACAAAACCCGGAAAGCCCTGAAAGGGCGACAGCAGCGTTTTTCTTGCCGCCCTTCCAGACCATGATCCTCCGTCAGTGTCCGAGATGGTAGTCGAAGCGGAGGAAGTAGTAGCCGCCGTTGATGCCGAAGGGCAGGGTCTCCCAGCCGTAGACGAAGCCGAGCTGGGGGAACGGGAAGCCGCCGACCGTATCCCATTTGTTGGGATATTGATCGAAGATGTTGAGGCCGCCCACGGTCAGGTTGAGACTGCGGGTCAACGGCGCCGAAACCGAGAGGTCGGTCAGCCACTTGCCGCCCCAGGTCTGTTTGATGCCGGGGGTGAAGCCCTCGCCCGCCACCGAGCCGAAATAGTTGAAGCGCAGGTTGGTCCTCCACAGGCCGCGGAAGTAGGTGCCGCTCAGCACGTAGTGTTTCCTCGGCTGGCCGTCCTCGATCAGGGTGACCTGGGACTGGTCGAACAGCACGGCCGGCGGCAGGATGGGGGATGACGACCGGCGCTTGGTGACCTCGGTCTTGTTGAAGTTGAAAGCGCCTTCCAGGCTCAGCAGGGAGTTGCCCTGGAGCTTCCAATCATAAAGGACCACGAGGTCCAGGCCGTCAGTCGAGGTGTCGATCGCGTTGGTGAAGAACAGCACCTGGCCGACGTTGAGGCTGTTGAGGATGGCATCGATCGCGGGCGACGTCCCCAGCCCGATGTTGCTCGAGAAAACGATGCGGTCGTCGATGTCGATCCTGTACAGGTCCACGGTCAACCGGAAGTTGCTCTGGGGCTTGGCCACCAGGCCCACGGAGTAGTTCCGCGACGTCTCTTCTTTGAGGGCCGGAATGCCGAAAGCCTGTGTGACGGCGCTGCCCTGGCGAGCTGTCAGGGTGTCGGTCAGCACGCCGGCGGCGTTGAGGTTGGTGGAGCGCTGGCTGTAAAAGGCCTGCTGCACGCCCGGGGCCCGGAAGCCGGTCGAAACCGTGCCGCGCAAGGCGAACCGGTCCGTGAAGTCGACGCGTCCCGAGAGCTTGCCGTTGATCGTGCTGCCAAAATCCGAGTAGTCCTCCCAGCGCACGGCGGCGCCGGCGAGGAACCCTTTCGCCAACTGCGATTCGAAATCGACGTACAGCGCCGACGTGTTGCGGTCGCCGTCCACGGCCTCACGCGGCGACCAGCCCGGGAAGCCCTGGGTTCCCGGCTGCGCGATGGCGCCGTTCTGATCGAGGATGCGGATGGCGCGGTTGTCGGTGCGGCCGTACTCGTAGGAGACCGGATCGCCGGGCTTGATCTTGTAGCCCTCGCTGCGGTATTCGGCGCCCGCGCCGACGTTGAGGGGGCCGGCGCCCATTCCCCAGTTCACCTTTCCCGCGAAGTCCGCGGTAAAAGCCAACTGATCGAGCTCCAGCGTGCCCGTATCCGCCGAGGTCGGCGAGTCCGAGATCCGGGGGCCCGTGGGATTGGCGGGATTGACCGGCTCGTACCAATAGCTGACGTTGACAGTGTTCTCTTCGCGGAACTTGAACCGGTTATTCCCCCAGTTGACGCCGAGGTCGTACTTCCAATCATGGGCGAGAGAGCCCCGGTAGCCGGCGGCGAGAGCGGTGTCGGTCGGCTCGGTGATGATCGTCGGCAGGAAACCGTTGGGATAGATCGCCGGCACCGTCCGGCCGTCGCCCGCGGTGCGGAAGAAGCCCGAGGAATTGCCCTTGCGGTTCGACCAGCCGCCGAAGGCGTAGAGCTCGCCGGGCCCGGCGGGGATGGCCGCGTTCAGCCACACGGCGGCGTCCTTGGAGTCCGCGTCGCCGATGCGTTGGGTGACCTGGGGCGGATTGACGCGCAGGGAGTCCGGCCCGGCGCGGTTCGTCTCGCCACGGTCCCGGTATTCGGCGCTGATGTCCACGAATCCCTTGCCGCCCACGGCGAAGCCCGTACTGGCGCTCCCCATGTAGAGCTCGCCGTCGCCGGCGTAGTGTTGGCCGCCTTCGAGCCCGACGTCGGTCGCGTTCGTCTGGCTCTTGAGGATGATGTTGATGACGCCGGCGATGGCGTCCGAGCCGTATTGCGCTGCGGCGCCGTCGCGCAGCACCTCGATGTGATCGATGGCCGAGGCGGGGATGGCATTGATGTCATAGCCGGCCGAGCCGCGGGCGATGGTCTGCTGGACGTTGAGCAGCGCCTGCTGGTGGCGGCGTTTGCCGTTCACCAGCACCAGCACCTGGTCGGGACCCAGGGCGCGCAGAGTGGCTGGCCGGATGATGTCGGAGCCGTCGCTGATGGTGGTAGAGGAGAAGTTGAAGGACGGTTCCAGCAACTGCAGGATCTTGCCCGTCTCCGTGGCGCCGGTGGATTTGATGGTCTCGGAGTCGATGACGTCCACGGGCGCCGACGTATCCGTGGCGCTGCGCCCTTCGACGCGCGTGCCGGTGACCGTGATCTCCTCCTTGAACCGCTCCTCCTGCTCCTCGGCCGGAGTCGGCGTTTCCTGCGGCGCCGGCTTCGGCTCCGCCTGGCCTTGCGGCGGCTGGGGAGCCGGTTCCTGGGCCCGGGCCGCGGGCGGCGGAATGCACAGCAGGATCGCGAGGGCCAGCGCAAGGAGACCGATCAACCGTCCTCGGTGAACCCTGCGGGAGACTTCAGACAATGAATGGCGGATCATCGTCCTTCCTCCTCCAAAGATTCAGCTCGGCGTGGATCGCCGGCGAGTGGGCACAGATTCAACGGTCTCCCGCCAACAAGAAGTTACTGCATCTATGTTACAACCGGACGACGCGGCTGTAAATAGGGGACAACCCCCCAATCCGTCCGGTGAGATCGCGGGGTTTGCGGTCACTGGCGACTTCTGGGGTAGCCTGGGCGCCCATCCCATTCCCGGCCCAGGTCGAGAGCCTCGTCGTCCGGAATCGGCGGGGGTGCCGAAGGGTTTGTGGGACAAGGCTCTGCGAGAGGGCGTTTCTTTGGAGGGGCTGTACGGCCAGAAGTCGAAGTCTGTTTCAGCTAGAAAACGCACAAGCCGGCATCAAATTGAAGCTTGTAAGATTGGAGAGAGATTTTCCGTCTTTATAGGGTATGGCTAGAAACATACGCTTCATACCCCTGTCCCCCTCGCCGACCCTCGTCTTCGTCACCTGCCAGGCCCTTCAAGGGCGCCACCTCTTCCGCCCCGGACCCGAGCTCAACGACCTGTTCCTCGGGATCCTCGGACGCGTGCAGCGGCGGTATCAGATGCAGATCTGTGGGTTCTGCGTTCTCTCTTCCCACCTCTACCTGCTCCTCAGGGTCGCCGACGCGCGTCAGTTGGCGCGGTTCATGAGGGATCTGAAATCCAAGCTGGCCCGCGAGGTCAACCGCCTCACCGGCTGGCGGGGCACGGTCTTCGCCCGGCGTTACGACATGGCCGTGGTCACCGACGAGGAAGGGGCGCAGGTCGAGAGACTCCTCTACATCCTCAGCTGCGGCACCCAAGAAGGATTTGTCGAGCGGCCGCAGGATTGGCCGGGAGCGCACTGCGTCAACGCTCTGCTCGACGGCGGGCCGTTGACGGGTCACTGGTTCGATCGCAGCGAGGAGTCCGCGGCCCGCCATCAGGAGGAGGATTTCGATCGCCTGCGCTACGCCACGGAAGAGACGGTGATTCTCTCGCCACTCCCCTGTTGGGCGGACCTGCCGCCGGAGCTCTACCAGGCTCGCGTCCAAGCTCTGGTGGATTCCATCATCCTTGAGGCAGCGCAGGAGCGGAGCCGCACGGGCCGGCCAGTTGAGGGAGTGGGAGCGATTCTCTCACGAGATCCTCAGTCCCGTCCGGAGAAGCTGGTGCGCTCTCCGGCCCCGCTCGTGCACGCTGTGACTCAGGCGGCGAAGAAGGCTTTCTACAAGATGTACTCCGGGTTCGTGTCGGCTTTCCGCGCCGCGGCCGAGACGTTGAAGCAGGGCCTTCCGGCCATCTTCCCGGTAGGGAGTTTCCCGCCGGCCCTGCCCTTCGTGACGGGATAGCCGGCCCGGGACACGATCTTTGACAGGAGTTCGCCCGATGAGGGGCGATTTGGAAAGCCCGGAAGCTCGACGGGGGAGAGGTGTGCCCGGAGGAAGGGGATCTGAGGCTTGAGCGGGCTTAAAAGCCAGGTTTTTCTCGCGATGACCACCGCGAGGTCCTCGCTGGACCTCTTCCGTGCTGCTGCCTTCCAGAATTACTCTGGCACCTTATTCGGCACTTGGAGTGTCTGGCCTGAATGATTCCGACACGTCAATTTGTGTCCACGAAGTGCTCGCTCAGCCTTTGGTGGCTGGCTATCAGTATTCGGGCGGGTCCTGGTTCTGGCGGGTGATCGACCTGGGGCCCGAAGGCGGAGCGGGCGGAGGGCGGCTGATCGCCGTAGGCACCCCCGAGCAGGTGGCGGCGACTCCGGAGAGCCACACCGGGCAGTATCTGCGACAGGTGCTGCCGGAGGCGCGGCCGGTTCTCAAGCGGGCGCGCGGGGGGCGGCGCGGGTAGACAGAGGGATCTCTCGTGCTTTAGACTTGTGGCAATGGGCAGTGCTCTGCGCCGTCGTTTCCGCCCAGCTACGGGCCGAAACGTCTCAAACAGGAGATCGAAATGCGGAAGAAGCTCTTTCTGCTGGCTCTGGCGATGGTGGGTTTCCTGTTGGCCTCGAACGTTATGGCGGTCATTTATCCCCCGTGCAGCGACATCTGCACGGGACCCTCGAGCACCAGTTGCAGTTGTCCAGGCACGACGGTCAATACCACTTGCAGCAATTATTGGCTCGGCTTCTGCCCGGCGGTTCCCTCGTGCAGCGACATCTGCACGGGACCCTCGAGCACCACGTGCCGTTGTTCAGGCACGACGGTCAACACCACCTGCAGCAATTATTGGTTCGGCTTTTGCCCCTAGCAGGCTGCTGAAGAAAGTGCCTCCAGGGTTGGGAGAGCCGAGAGCAAGCTAGAAAACCTGGGGAGCTGGCTCGTAGGTGAGAGGAATCGGCCCGGAACGTCCGGCGCTCTGCGGCCCCGAGGATAGCAGGGAATCGCCGATGTCTGCTCAGGTTGCCAGAGGCGAGCAAAGACACCGGTCCCTACTGGCGGCGAGGTCGCTGGGCGACGAAGAGGCGTGTACTGATCTCAAGGCTGAGAGACCGGCTCGAGGATCATCCAGTCGGCGGCAGTCCACTTTGGATATTCCGGACAAATGGTAGGTGAGGCGGGAAGCTTCCTATCGGGAACAGCGCATCGCGATCTCCGTCTCGCAGCTTCTCCGCCGCTTCGCGAAAGGCCGTCGTGAACCAGGAATACGCTCGATAGAGCTCTTGGCGTACGCGCTTCCGGAAGGCGTGGAAGCGGGGAGCCAGCGACTTCTTGATGTGGTTCGGGCGGGTCGTCGGATCCTGGCGGCGGATCGCCTCCGCGCCGAGCGGCTCGGGGCCGCTGCGGACTCGCTCGGCGGCGGCATCGGCCTCGATCTTTTGGATCAGATCGGCGATGCGAGCGCGATATCGGGACCAGACCTTTTCCTTCCAGCCGGTCAAGCGGCCAACCTCGCGGGCGACCTTGGAATTAAAGACGTTCGTGCAGGCGGCGCGGTTTATGAGGGATCTGAAATCCAAGCTGGCCCGCGAGGTCAACCGCCTCACCGGCTGGCGGGGAACGGTTTTCGCCCGGCGTTACGACATGGCCGTGGTCACCGACGAGGAAGGGGCACAGGTCGAGAGACTCCTCTACATCCTCAGCCGTGGCACCCAGGAAGGTTTTGTCGAGCGTCCGCAGGATTGGCCGGGAGCGCACTGCGCCATCCCAGTTCGTGACGGCCTACCGCTCCGCGGCCGAGAAGTTGAAGCAGGGCCTTCCGGCCATCTTCCCGGTGGGGAGCTTCCCACCGGCCTTACCCTTCGTGAGGGGATAGCCGGCCCAGGACGCGATCTTTGACAGAGGTTCGCCTGATGAAGGGCGGTTTAGAAAAGCCCGGATTGCTTGACGGAGGAGAGGTGTGCCCGGAGGAAGAGGATCTGAGGCTCGAGCGGGCTGAAAAACGGGGATTTTCTCGCGATGACTACCTCAAGGCCCCCGCCGGATCTCTTCCGTGCTGCTGCCTTCCAGAATTACTCTGGCACCTGGTTCGGGGTTATCCCGAGTTCAGCCAAGAGAGACTGGGTATCGTGAGTGCGCTGGGTCTCTATGGATATGATAAGGCGGGCAGGAAACCATGAGCCATGCGGAAAAACGAATCGACGTCGGCCTGCGGGAATTCGATCCGACGACGGACCTGCCACATCTTGCGGTATGGCTGCGGGCTCCCCACGTCGCCCGCTGGTGGCTCGATCCGGAACGGCAGCTCGCGGCGGCCCGGGAACGGCCGGCTGATGGCAGCCATGCCATCATCACCGCAGCCGGCGAGGCCGTGGGGTATCTGCGCTGGCAGCGGATCGATCGGGAGGCGCTGGACGAGATCGGCCTGAACGATATTCCGGATGGTTCGATCGATCTCGACATTCTCCTGGGCCACCCCGAGCAGGTCGGTCATGGCATCGGCCCGCGAGCGTTGACGCTCCTGCTCGACCGTCTGTTTGCGGACCCTACGGTCCCATTGGTGGGCCTGGTCACCTCGGTGCGCAATCACTCGGCGATCCGAGCCTTCGAAAAGGCCGGATTCCGGCGCTTCCGGGAGTACGACGATCCCACCTACGGCCGGGTCCTGGTGCTCGTCGTTCGCGCCGCGCAGGACTGACCCTCAGCCGATCACCGCCAGCTCGTACAGGTAATCGACGAACGAACGCACCGCGCCGTCCCAGCCCATCACTTTGGGATTGGACGATTCGATCACGAGATATTCGTCGGGGGCGTGCGCGCCGCTGCCGTGGCCGAGGCCGAAGTGGGCCGCTGGCAACTTGAGCGGCTCGGCGGTGAAGACGTAGCCCGGATAAGAGCCCGCGTTGCGTGGCCAGAGGATCGGATCGAGGCCCGACTTGCGATAGACGGCGAGCTCCGCGCGGATCAAGGATGCATCCGGCGATGTGCCGGTCGGGTCGTAGCCGCCGCTCGGATTGACCTCGACGTCGCCGAAGCCGCGCTTGGCAAGGTGCGCCTTGAGCGCGGCTACGGCCCCCTCATACGTCATGTCGGGCACGAGACGAAGGTCGAGCTTCGCCACGGCGCGGTGCGGGAGCACGGTCTTGCCGCCCGGTCCCGTATAGCCGGCGACGAGCCCCTCGATGTTCACCGTGGGCGTGAACAAAAACATTTCCAGCGATTCGCGCCAGGGCAGGTCGTGTGCCCAGCGGTCGGCTGACAGCAGTTTCTTTGCGGTGGATTCCTGCAATCGCGCTGCCGCGGCATCGAGCATCGCCCGCTCGGCGGCTGAGGCCGGGCGAACGGCGTCCGCGAAGCCGTCGATGGCCGGATCGCCGTCCGGGGTGACCAGCGTCGCGAGAGCCTGCACGAGATGGAATGCCGGGCTGTCGAGGCGAGCCCGATTGCTGGAATGAACGTCTTTCTTGGGACCGCGGCCCCACTTTTCGCCGCTCGCCACCAGCTCGAGCTCGACGACTCCCTTGGCGCCGAGCGACACCGTCACCGTGCCGTCCGGGTCCTGGGCAGACGAGGGCATGAAGACGCCCATGCAGCGCTTCAGGGCGGCGCTCACCTCGGACCGCTGCACGACCTGCCGGAAGTGGGGCGAGCCGATCTCCTCCTCTCCCTCGGCGACGAGCACGAGATTGACCGGCAGCTTTCGCCCGGCGCCGCGAATGGCGTGCAGAGCCGCGAGGAACGCGGCCTCCGGCCCCTTCTGGTTCACCGCGCCGCGACCCACGAGGACCTTGCCGAAGCCGGGTTTGTCCACCAGCGCGGCATCCCAAGGGGGTGACGACCATTCGGCGGGATCGACCTGCTTGACGTCGTACATGAAGTAGAGGCCCACGGTGCGTGCAGCGCCCGCGTCCAGCGTCGCGAACACACCGGGCTGCCCATCGGTGGGCATGCGGCTGACGTTCTGGAAGCCGGCCTCGCGCGCCAGGCGCATCATGAGGGCACAACCTTCTTCCATGCCCCGGTTTTCGGCGGCGATCGAAGGCTGCCTCACCCATTCCTGAAGGCGCTGTACGCTTTCGGCATGGCGCTTCACGATCTCGGCCTGGATGGCGTCGAGGTTGTCGTCAGCCAGCACGATCCGCGGCAGGGCGAGCGCGGCGGCGGATGCGGCCGCCGCGCCAAGGATCTCACGTCGAGAGTATTCGGTCATGGCGGGAAGTCTAGCGCATTTTCGCGCAGGGGTTCGTCGCGATCCCGCCTGTCTCGCCAGCCATCCCGTACGCACCATGGTTTATAGAGGGCTGCTCTTCTCAGGGCCTCCGCGGCGCCTGAGCTCTTTGGTAAGACTGTCCTTCATAAGGAGACTCTCATGGGCAAGACCAAGCTCCGCCTGCTCCTGCTGGCCGCTCTGATGGCCGGAGCCTCTCTCCTGTCGACCGCCAAGCCGGCGGCCGCATGTATTCCTTACCTCTGCTGGATCGTCGACGAGAACACGACCTGTTGCTGGCTGGAGGACTGCACCCTCTGGTGCGGTTGACCAGGTCACAAACAAAAAGAGGGGCCGAATATCTCTGCCCTCTACCGGGAGGTCCCCATGAGGAAGACCGCGCCTCGATCGCTCGGCTCTTCCCGCATTCGCGGGGGAGCCCAACTACGTCAATGGAGAAAACGTCAACAACGCCGACATCGTGGTCTGGTACACCTCGGCGGCTCACCACATGGTGCGCGACGAGGATAGCGACGAGACCCACATCATGTGGGTCAGCTTCATGATGAAGCCGGTCAACTACTTCGACAGCACACCGCTCTATCCGTAGGCGTGCGGGTTACCCCTCGTCTCCCGGCGGACCGGAAGGCAAGCCGGAAGACGAGGCGCCCCTGGCTCGGGCTTTCCTCCTCAGGCACCTTCGAAGGTAGACGCGCCCAGTTCCGGGCGTGTTTCCTCGGAGGAGATGTGATGCTCTATCGATCCTGGCGTTCAGGGCGTCTCGCGATCTGCATCCTCATCGGGCTCCTCGCCGTGCCGGCCACGGTCTTGGCCGAGCACGTCGAGTACGACGAATGCGATGCTCAGTTCATCGCCTTCCTGGGCTCCGACACCTATCAGTTCTCACCCCGGCTGCCGGGCGAGCTGGGGACCGTGCGTCTCTACACGGTCCTCTCTTATCAGCGGGCGGCGGCGGAGAAGGACTTCGGCCGGGCGTTCTGGCGGCTGGAGATCCGGGGCCCCGTGGGACCCGGCGAGCGGCGGGTGCGTGCCGTGGAGGGAAGCACGCGCATCGAAGCCGACGGCCAGGCGATCGCTGACTTCGTGTGGGACGGCCGCGACGGCGAGGGCCGGCGGGTCAGGGCCGGTAAGTATCGCTACACCTTCCTCGGCCGTTTCCTGCCAGACCGGCTGGCCGCCGGAGAGACGATTTCCGGCTACGACGGGCTCGCGGGCCGGCCCGGGATCGCCGAGGCCCGCGCCTCGGAATTCGAGGTGATCGTCAATCCGCGTATTACGGAGGACGAGGCCTTCCGCCTGCGCCAGAGCAAGGCCCTGGGCTCCTGTCAGGCGCAGCAGAACACGCCCATCGAGGCGGGCTTCCGCTACAACTTCTATTACGGCTCCACCCACAGCCACTCTAACTGGTCGGATGGCGGCCAGCCCACCACGTCCTGCTCGTCCGGCAACGCCAACGGCAGTGGCACCTTCGATCCCGCGGCCGTCTACAGCTTCGCTCGCAATTCCGCCGGCCTCGACTACTGGGTGATCAACGAGCACAACCACCTGCTCGACGACGCCATGTCCACCAACAATCCGCCGGTCTCCGCGACCAAGATCCGGCAGCGCTATGCCGCGGGCCTCGCCGCAGCGAGCTCCGCCACCGTCAACGGCACCTTCGTGGCCCTCTACGGCATGGAGTGGGGCGTGCTCACCAACGCCGATCAGGGGCACGTCACCCTGCTCGAAGCTCCGAAGCTCTTCGGTTGGGAGACCTGCACCAACTGCAACGGGCCGAATGCGGAATGCACGGCCGGGACCAACTGCTATTTCGACGTCTTCACCCCCAAGCGCTTCGGTTATCTCACGATGTACAAGAGGTCGGTCGAGAACCCGTCGGCGGCCGGGGCGCTCGGCATCCTCTGCCACCCTTCGACCGGCCAGTTCGACAACTTCGCGTTCAACGCCGACGCCGACCAGGCCCTCCAGGGCATTGCCGTGAGGAGCGGCCTGGCGTTCAACACGGCGACCAACTGCGCCGACGCCAACGTGGCCTCGACCGATTACTCTCCGCTCTGGAAGAACGCCTTGAACCGCGGCTTCCACCTCGGGCCCACCGCCGACCACGACGCCCATTGCAACAATTTCGGCGTGGGGCTTCCCAACCGCACGGTCTACCTGCTGCCGAACAACGCCTCGCCCGCCCTCACCAAGCTGGCGCTGCTCCAGGCCCACAAGGCGCGGCACTTCTTCGCCAGTGAAGATTCGAATGCCCAGCTCGTCTTCGCCACCACGGACGGCGCCCACATCATGGGCGACGTCTTCAGCGTCTCTGGCTCGGCGAGCCTGCGGGCCGCGGTCTACGATCCGGGCAACGAGGCCGTCTCTTCGCTCGAGATCTGGCGCGGCCAGATCGGCGGTGGCATCCCCGCGTCGCCCTACCGCAGCGTCACCAATCAATCGACTCTTTCACTCACCGAGACGCTCTCCTCCGGGACTTTCTATTACTACGTTCACGCCGTGCAGGCCGACGGCCACGACCTCTGGTCGGCGCCGATGTGGATCACCTATGGTCCGGGCGGGGGCGGCACCAGCATCAACGTCTCGGGTTGGCGGATCGGGCAGCTCAACGCCACCTTCAACTACACCATCCCCACGGGCACTACCATTCCCGCGGGCGGCTATCTGATCGTCGGCCGCAATGCCACCAAGAGCGCCTTCGAGACCTTCTGGCGAGGTGGCACGCCTCTCCCTTCGAACGTCGTCTATCTCAACTCGGGCGATGCCATGCCGGTGATCAACGGCAGCGAGACCTACGACCTCTTCAACGCCTCCGGCACCAAGGTCGACGGCACCACGATCGCCATGGCCTCGGCCGGCGGCAACAGCGTGCAGCGCAAGGATCCCTGCCTCTCGGCCTCGGCGAGCGCGAGCTGGACGGTGGTCTCCGCCTCCTCGGCCACGCCGGGCACCGGCGCCGGCGCCGGCTGCGCCAAAGGCGTGGTGATCAACGAGCTCTCCGACGCTCTCGGCACCGGCAACTTCATCTACGAGTTCATCGAGCTCCACAACGACCAGTAGGAGAGACTGGCACACCTCTTGCGAGGTCTCCTCAGTCGGAAAGGTGACCTGAGCTTCCCCGGTCTGGTCAGACTTCAAAAGGAGACTTCCTCATGGCGAATTATGAAGACCTCGGCGTCGGCACCCTTCCTGCCGCCGCCTCTGGCGTCCTGGATGACGCCAAGGAGCAGGTCAAGAACCTTGCCTCGCAGGCGAAGAACGAGACGGTAAAGGCCGCTTCCCAGGCGCGCTATCAGATGAACCGGTTGGTGACCCGGCGCAAGGACCAGACAGCCGAGCGCCTGCAGGGCTTGGCAGGCTCCCTGCGCGATACCGCCCATCAGCTCCAGGAACAGGATGCAAACGCCTTCGGCCGGTTTGCGGACCGCGCGGCTGAGCAGGTGGAGCGGCTGTCTTCCTATCTGCTGGACCACGACATCCAAAGCCTCGTGCGCGACGCCGAGACGTTCGCGCGGCGTCGTCCCGCTCTCTTCCTGGGTGGCACCTTCCTGGCCGGCTTTGCGCTGGCGCGATTCCTCAAAAGCTCGGCCCCCGCGCACCCCGACCGCTACCAGCCCTCCCAGCAGCCGAGTCTCGACACCCTCGGCGCCGACGCTCAGACCTGGCAGCGATCGTCCTGGGCTCCGGAGCCCGATGGTCCCGGCGAAGCCTTCATCCCTGGTACCGAATTGCAGGAGAACGAACCATGGTCGAAAGAGACGATTTCTTGACGAATAGCCCGGGGATCAGCCGGCTCAAGGAGGCGGCGAACAGCGCCCGGGAGGCCCTTTCCAGCGCCGCGGACACCGTGGGCCTCAAGGCCAGCCTCCTCAAGGAGGAAGCCCTCGGCCTCGGCCACAAGGCCAAGGATCAGGCGGTGCATCTCAAGCGCCAGGCCAAGACCCAGGTGCGGCGCGCCCGCACCGGTTTCTGGCAGACCATGGAGGAAAAACCCCTCCTGGTGGGCGCCGCGACCCTGGCTCTCGGCGTCATCGCCGGCCTCGCCATCCCGTCGACCGACGTCGAGGACGAGTGGCTGGGAGAGAAGCGGGACCAGCTCCTGGACCAGGCCAAAGAGCTCGGACACGAGGCCCTCGACAAGGGCAAGCAGGTGGCCGGGTCCGTGGTCGACACCGTCAAGCAAGAGGCCGAGACTCAGGGGCTCACCCCGCAGACCCTGGCCGACAAGGTGAAGACCGTCGCCCAGGAGGCCACCCACACCGCCAAGGAGGAGGTGAAGAAGCAGGTCCCCGCCCTGGCGTAGCCGGAGCTGGCCAGCAAGGCGCCATGATTTCCCCGACGGGGCGCGGTCCCTACCGGGCCGCGCCCGGCCCCTTGCGCGAGGGCTCGCCTCGGTGGTACTGTTTCCTCCATGGCCACGATCCAAGGAGCGACAGTCCGATACTTCCCGCTCGATGAAGCGGGTGAAGACGACAGACCTCGGGCGCAGGAGGCTTCCATGAAAGCGCAGAACCTGATTCCCCAGACCATCCCGCAGATGCCTCCCGTGATGGAGCGCCTCTTCCGGGCCGGGCATCTTCGCCTCCCCACCCGCGATCTGGCTTCGCTCGGACTGCCTACGGCACGCTCGGTGGCGACCCGGATGACGCTCACCGAGGCTCTGATGCTCGATCGCGGCGAGGGCGGTCTTGCCCGCTAGCCTGGGCATGACCAAAGCTCTCCTCCACCCAAGACCCTCATCACCCCGGCCCTCTTCTCCCGTCCCCTCCCACCCCCCTCACCGGGAGAAGAGGGAGAACAGCAAAAAAGGGACACAAGGGACAACAAGGACAGCAGGGACGAAAAAAGAACAGCAAGAACGCCCCAGGGGTATCCCTCTCCCGGGGAGGGGGATTGGGGTGGTCGGGAGAGGGGCAGGGTGAGGGTCTTGGGCGGGGGAGTTCTGCGCAAAGTTAGTGGAAACACCCTCTCAACCAGCCCCCTTCGCCAGCCGGATCCCCGTGAACTGGAAGCGGGTGTCCCCCGCCCAGAAGTTGCGGTAGCTGGCGCGGATGTGGTTCTCCGGTGTGGCGCAGGAGCCGCCGCGCAGGATGCGGACGTTGTCCATGAACTTGCCGTTGTATTCCATCAGGGGACCGGCGAAGGGCTGGTAGCCGGGATAGGGCTCGTAGTGATTGGAGGTCCACTCCCAGAGGTCGCCGCCCATCTGCAGGAGGTCTGAACCGTTCCCGCCATTCCTATGGGCCGGACGGGGATGGAGGGCGCCGGTGTCGAGGAAGTTCCCGTCCCGGCCGGGGAAGCCGGAGACGCGGGCGGCGTGCTCCCACTCCCGCTCGGTGGGCAGGCGAGTCCCCTCCCAATCCCCTCCCTGTTGCGACTTCCAGCGGGCAAAGGCGTCCGCCTCGTAGAAGCCGACGTGGCAGACGGGCTCGTCCGGATCGAGCTCCCGGGTGCCGGAGAGGGTCCAGAGCCGCCAGCGATCCCCATCTCTCTCCCAATACAGAGGAGCTTCCCACCCCTGATCCTGGACCTTCGC
This sequence comes from Thermoanaerobaculaceae bacterium, assembly GCA_963712665.1. Classification (GTDB taxonomy): domain Bacteria; phylum Acidobacteriota; class Thermoanaerobaculia; order Multivoradales; family UBA5704; genus DATARR01. The sequence goes on from CAVQIV010000009.1 coordinate 633,599, forward strand.
CCAGCCGTTCGACAGCCAGAGGAGGGGATTGCGATAGCCGCCGTCGGCCATGAACTCCAGGTACTCGCCGTTGGTGATCAGCCGGTTCGCCAGCGCGAAGCCGTCCAGCCAGGCCTTGTGGACGGGCATCTCGTTGTCCCAGCACCAGCCGCCCTCGACGTTGCCGAAGTCGTGGAGCCCGCCCTGGAAGGGAACCCAGCGGAGGGCAGGGACGCCGGCCGGCCGCTCGGGCGCCGCGGGCCGGTACGCCTCCCGCAGCTCGGGGACGTTGCTGCCCAGGATGTGTTTCACTTCGGTGACCAGCAGCTCCTGGTGCTGCTGCTCGTGCTGGATGCCGGTGTAGACGAGGAACCGCAGGCGGTCGAGATCCTCGCCGCCGCCGGCGGCCTGGAGCAGCTCGGCGACGCGGCCGTCCACCGATTCGCGGAACTGGTAGACCTCCTCATTGGTGGGCCGGGTGACGAGGCCGCGGTGGTCGCGCCGGATGCGGGGGCCGAGCGACTCGTAGTACGAGTTCATGACGAATTCGAGCCGCGCGTCGTCCGCCGAGTAGCGGCCGAAGGGCTCGAGCACGTTCTTGGCGAAGAACCAGGTGGTGTGCCCGAGGTTCCACCACGGCGGGCTGACGTCCGGCATGGACTGGATGCGATAGTCCTCCGGCCGCAGCGGCCGGCAGAGGTCGACGCTCAAGTTGCGGGTCTGGCGATAGCGGTCCAGGAGCTGGTCTCGGTCCACGGTGGTCCCTCCCGTGTGCATTGTACGGGGTTGGCCCACCGGTTGGCTTGCACTGCCTACGATGGTGGAATCACCGGCAGCTCCACCCACGACCCTCGCCCTGGCTCCCGCCACACCGTCAGCCGGGGCGGCGGCGACTGCTCCGGAGTGCGGGCGTTGGCCTTGTCGGCCCCGGTGATCGTGACGCGGATGCGGTGGCCGGCCGGGAAGAGGATGGAGGTGGGATAGAGATCGATCACCAACTCGACCGGCTCCCCCGGCGTCAGCGGCGCCCGATCGGCCTTCAAGCCCCGGTGGTAGGGGAGGCCGAGGAGGTTGTAGCCAGGATCGGCCGTGGCGCGGTTCGAGGCGCGGAGCATCCCTTCGCTGACGTAGTGCGACTCGCCCTTTTCGTTGACGTCCTCCAGATAGACGAACACGTCCGCGTCCGGCGTCGAGGACGACATCCAGAGATGGGCGATGGGATGACCCGTCACCTCCACGGGACTGGACAGAGGCGGCGTCGTCCAGGTGAGACCCTTGGCGTCGTGGGCGGAGAGCTCCGGAAAGTCGTGCCCCAGGCCCCAGCGCGGATCGGGCGAGACCTCGGCCGAATAGTCCACCGTGAATTCATCCTTCGCTCCAGTGTCTGCGGGGGCTGCCGGAGCCGCCGTCCCCAGGGTCCCGGCGCCGAACCAATATTTCGTCCGCTTCTCGTTCGGCAACGGCCACGCCTTTGCGGACCGCCACGCCGTGGCCTCCGGCGCATTGATCACCCAATAATGGACGGGATCCTCCTTCAGGATGCCGTTGTCGATCCCCTTGAGCCAGTAGTCCCAAAACCGCAGGTGCTCGGCGCCGAAGTCGAGGCGGTCGCTCTGGGTGTGCGTCCACGGTCCGATCGTGAGCCGCTTGGGATTGTCCAGATTGTTGTAGAGGATGGCCTCGTCCCGCACATAGCGATCGTACCAGCCGTCGAGGAGATAGATGGGGACCTTGGATTCCTGGATCTCTTTCAAAAACGTGATCGGAGCCCAGTCGCGGAAAACCTGGACGCCGGACGACGCGTCCACGCTGTCGCGGAAGGGGAGAGCGGCGTAGAGCTCGGCCGCGCTGCGATTGGATTTATGTTGCTCGATCGCGGCCTTGAGCAGAGAGCCGTCCTTGTCCTCGTCCACGGGAAAGGCCGGCTCGTCCACGTCCAGCTTCCGTACGATGTTGGTCCAATTCTCGATGAATGGGCCGTGATAGATGCCGCCGCGATAGAGCAGCTCATACATGTCGGTGCCGCCCACCTCGGGGAAGATGGCTTTGAGATGAGGGGGCTTGCGGCTGGCCGCCAGGTATTGAGTGAACGCCAGATACGAACCCCCATACATGCCGACCTTGCCGTTGGACCACGGCTGAGTGCCGAGCCATTCGGTAATGTCATAGGCATCATCCGTCTCTTTGGTGCTGAACATCCCCTCGAACCTGCCGAACGACGCCCCGCTCCCCCGCACGTCCACCGCCGCCACCACATAGCCATGCCGGACCACGTCCTGCAGCCATTCGTACGCGTCGAGGATCGTGTAGACCTTCTCCCTGTCCAGGACGGCCCGCTGATATCGCATGTGTGTCCAAACCACCGGCAACCTCTCCGTGGCCACCTTCCCCCCGCGGGTCGGCCGGAAGATGTCTACCGCCAGCCACGTCCCATCCCGCACCGCCACATACCGCGAGCTGCGCACCCAGCCGTCGTAGACCGGCTCGGAGTAGCCCCAGTACTTGCCGAAGGCTGAGACCTTCAAGGCAGGTGGGGCGGCGGTCTGCGCGGAGGCCGTCAGCGACGTGAAGACCAGTATGGCGGCAAGAAACCAGCGAGGATGGGGAAACGGCTTTTGGGACATGACACCTTCTCGAACGAGAGCCTCCAGCGGCTCCCTTGACTCTACGATGGAGGAGAGGGTCGGGTTACAGTCGGAGGTTGGGTGTAGGGAGGCGGTGGTGGCGCCCACCGCCTCCCCGTGGTGACTACGTGCAGATCCTGTTGCAGTTGGCGATGCAGACGAAATGACCAGGAGAGCCGAGAGGCGGGCACGAAGCGTAGCACTCCTCGCAGGTGATGAAAGCCTCCGCTTTGGTCGCGGGCAGGCTGGCCACGGCGAGGGCGGCGGCCAGGCCGACGAAGCGGAGGATGCGGCCTTTGTTCTCGAAGATCTTCATGGTGCGTCTCCTTTGAGTTGACCCGGCGCGTCAGTGCCTCCGGGTCTCCTGAGACGCTAGCCCTGGGGGCGGGGTGGCTCCATGGGCGGTGGGTGAGCGGGAGGTAAGCGGGGGGTGAGCAGGGGACTCTTTGCTCCTACGCCCCCAGGTCTGGCACTTTCAACCCCAGATGCTGCTCGAAGGGCTCGTAGCCGGGGCTGGAGTGGAGGAGGGTCCAGCGGTTCTCGATGGCCCAGGTGGCGATGAGGCATTCGGCGATGGCGGGGGAAGGGAGGCCCTTCGCCTGGAGGATGCGGGCGTTGCGGGCGGCGATGCGGGCGAGGTCGAAGCCGCCGAGGGTGACGTGGCGCATGCGGCGCAGGGCGTCTTCGGCCAGCTCACGCTCGCGCTCGTCGAGGTAGACGGAGAGGACTTCAGCAAAGATGAGATCGGCCACGCCCAGGTAGCGCCAGCCCAGGGCACGGTCCAGGAAGTCCGTCTGCGGGGTGATGGTGCCCTGGAAGTAGTCGATCCAGACGGTGGAGTCGACGAGGGTGTACACGGTCAGCGCCTCCGCCGTTGTTGGGAGAGGTCCACCTGGCGGTGGAGCGCCGGAGCACGTCCTGCAACCATTCGAACGCGTCGAGGATCGTGTAGACCTTCTCCCCGCCCAGGACGGCCCGCTGATACCGGTCATGCGTCCACACCACCGGCAACCTCTCCGTGGCCACCTTTCCCCCGCGCGTCGGCCGGAAGACGTCCACCGCCAGCCACGTCCCGTCCCGCACCGCCACATACCGCGAGCTGCGCACCCAGCCGTCATAGATCGGCTCGGAGTAGCCCGAGTACTTGCCGAAGGCTGAGACCTTCAAGGCAGGAGGGGCGGCCGTCTGTGCGGACGCCGTCAGCGACGAGAGAGCCAGAACAGCGGCGAGGAGCCAGCGGGGATGGGGGGACGGCTTTCGGAGCATGGACACCTCCTCGGATAGGAAGCCTCAAGGCTCCCTGGAGACTACGTAGGAGGGGGTGGTGGGGTTACAAGTCAAATGACGATTGCATATCGCGCCCCGTTGACCCACATGGATATCGTCAGCCGGGTTGGATCTTCTTGATCTTCCCGTCTTTCGTGGTCTCCACGATCCGCACCCTGACTGTCTTCCCCACTTCCCAGGGGACGCCGCCACCCTGGAACTTGATCCCCTCCTGTTGGGTCTCCGGATCGCGAAGGGTGTACACGCCGGCTTCGTAGTTCACGACCTCGAGCTCTGCTCGATTCCCCTTTCGGCCTCGTGTCGCAGTAGAGGTTGCTTTCTCCTGCGCGGAGGGCTCAAAGGAGAAGGTCAATCCACCGGACGGCCGCTTGGATCCTGTGGAAGGCGGTATGGGAACGCGGGGCGCCGGGTTCGGCTTTGAACGCTCATAGCGGCCGTGTTCGCCGAGGGTCACGCCGGTGTAGGCCTTGAAGAGTAGATACCCCACGGCCCCGATATTCTGCCGCTGGAGAAGCTCCGCGAGATCTCCGCTCAGCCAGCCTTCCTGAAGTATCCAGGACTTCGTGCTGAAGTGCGGCCTCTCGCTCTTCCAGCCGCGGTACCGGTCGCCGCCCTGCTCGGCGAAGCAGTCCTCCTCCCAGAGGGTGATGGCGCAGGAGCCGTAACCCAGGGGCTTGGCCATGCCCAGCTTGTGGGCATGGCCGGTATCGAGCACCAGACAGGAGACCAGACGTTTCAGCTCCTCTTCGCTGAGGTTCTGGAAGCGTATTTTGAAAGTAAAAGAGGTCCCGCTCGGAGCGAATTCGCTCAAGGCGTTGGCCCGATCGCTCAAGGTCTCGACTGCGGGCTGCTTTGCGGGGTCGTGATGATAATAGAGCTTCCTCCCGCTGATCTTGCCCCCTTCCTGGCCCGTTTGGCTGTAGATCCCATAGTGGTGGGGCTTGGGGGAGGACAGCTCCGCAAGCTTCGTCTGTTCCTGTTGAAGCGCCCCGCTCGTCAATCCGGCGTCGGAGAACAGGACCCTGCCCTGCGCATGGACTTCGTCGCCCTGGGTGATTCCGAAAAGCCGGCAGGCCGGACAGAGCCGGTCGACCTGATCGCAGGTGCCGTGCTGGTAGGCTGTGGACAGGGTCAATCGATACTGAGTCTCTTGACCCGACTTCTTGGAAATCCCCGAGGCAGCCGCCAGGGGGAGACAGGATGGAAAGGCGGCTTCATACACGGAACGGATCATCCCCTTGAGGGTGGTCCCCTGAAGGATCGGAATCCCGGCGCTGTTGCGAAGGAAGGGGAAGATTTTCCGCTTGTCCTCTGGCTTCCCAGGCGTGACTTTCTGGGCTTTCTGATGATCCGCTGAAAACAGGCGGGTCAACACGGTGAGAGTGCATGTCAGGACGCCGCTATAAGAATCCGCTCCCAGCCGGTCCAGTCCGGGATACGGTTTCCGCTCGGGCTCGCCGTTGAGCGGAACGAAGTTGTAGGGGCTGTACGTGGGATCAGCCATGATCGTACTCTCCGCCGGGCGTCACGGTCAGGCCCACGCAGCGGATGAGCTCGCCGTGCCTTCCTTCCGAGTCCCGGTAGCGGCGCACCCGGAGCCGGGGCGTGGCCCCCAGGGCCGGGGATCCTCCGAGCTCGATCGGATATCTCTGGATCTCCGGGATCTCCTGGGCATAGAAGCTGGGTCCGCCGTCAGGATTTCCGTCCGGGTCCCCCTCAGGGTTGACCCACTCTCCCCAGAGGACAAAGCTCGCGTCTTCGCTTTTTTCCAACTCGATGACGGATTCGAAGATCGGAGGCAGGGGAGCCGACTCGAGGAGGAGCACGGCGTGGAGCTTCTGGTCCGGGAGTCTTTGCCAGCGATATTCTCCTTCCTCGCCGAAGATCCGCCCGGCGGGCCAGGTCTCGAGATCCTGCCAGTTCTCGACCTCCTCCCGGCGGGTGAGCTTCGCCGCGAGAGGAGCTTCCAGCCACGCATAGGGGAAGTCGGGCAGTCCCTCGGGATGGCCGGCGAGCCCGCGCCTGCAGCCGATGACCGGGCTCACGCCGCCTCCTGCTTCGTCGCTACGAAATCGGTGAAGGAGGGGGCCACGGCATCCCAGAACGCCTGGGCATCCTGAACCTCGAAAGTCTCAAAGAGCTGGAGCCGGCCGGCGTTCTCCAATCGCTTCATCGCGATCTCCGGAGCCTTGGAAGGATGGAGGCCGTATCGCGTCCGCTCCTCGGCGGAGGCCAGGCTGTAGAGGTGCTGGATGCGGCCGGCCTGGCGCCCCGCCGGATACACGAGATGGATCTTATCGATCGCTCCCTTGACCTGGCCGAATCCCTTGGTCTTACCGAAACCGATCGACACCAGCCCATCTGCGAAGTCCCGGAAGACGAAGGCCAGCAGACCGAGCTGCCAGAGCTCGAAGTTGGTGATCGCAATCTCGGTCGAAAAGATGGCCCCTTCCAGCGCATGGAAACGCATGTTGGCGCCGCCGCTTTTCTTCTTTTCTCCCGCGTCTTCCAACTCACCCTGGAAGACGCCGCCCGTGAAGCGATCGATGCCGATCATGTCGCGGAACACGGAGCGACCGCCTTTGACGTCGGCGTCCGAGATGAGGATCCGGCTCGCCGTGCCCGTACAGCCGAAGAGCCGGCAGGCGGGGCAGGCTTCGGCATAGGGAAAGTCGGTATGAGTTTCGTCGAGCCTCTTGGAGCAGGATTGCGCCTCTCCAGGCTCGTTCTGAAACGGATCGCAGGCCGAAGCTGGGGGATTGCCTGGAATCAGAGATCGGAGAATGCGTTCCGCCTGAGCGCGCACGGGGCCGCGCAGCGAAGTCCCAGGCACGTAGAAGGGCAGCCGCACATCCGCCGCCGTCCGTGCGTATTCGATGGCTTTCTCCACGTCTTTTTGCGAAGCCCGGCTGAGGAAGACCTTGTCGGGATATTTACCTTTTTTCGTCTCGTCCCTCTTCTTCTCATAACGACCGTCCGCGATCAGGAGCGGACCCTCGCAGTTGAGGCGCCAGGTGAAGCGGGCTTCGCAGAGCCGTCGTTTAAGCATGCAGCACCTCCTTCAGGGGTAGCTCTACGTGGGGGTCTTTCCTTTCCAGAAGCGCTTTCCAGAGGGCTTCGGCGCTGCGGAAACCCCGCACCTTGAGGGAGTCTCTTTGCAGCTTGATCTGGCCGAGCCCGGCGGAGCGCTTGCCACCCACGAAGAGGCCCTGCTCCAATAAAGCCAGAGCCAGCTCCAGCAGGGTCGTGTCGTGGGACCCGGCCTCTCCCAGGTTCTCCACCTGCATGTGGAAGGTGAAGAAGGTACCGTCTCCCTTCTCCAGGACCTCATAGTCGAACTTGACGTTCTCCCGCGCGGCGCCGGTATCGCGATCGATTCCGACGCCGTCGCGGACGTTCGACCGATCCGCCACACCGGCGGGATTCACCAGGTACGCGTCTTCGATCGCCAGCCGCGAGGCGTAGACGGGCGAGCCGAAGAGCCGGCAGAGGTCGCAGAGGTGTTTGCCTAGATAGGCGAGCGCCTCGTCTTCTTTCTTTTCCAGCAGCTCTTCCTGTTTCAACCGGTTGACGCTGATACAGGCGCCCGGGCTCTCATCCTTGGAAAAGAGGATGCAGGACCGAGGACCGTCCGGCAGCCCGGCGCCGGCGATGAGTCTCTCCAACTCGGAGCGGAGCACGCCGCGCAGGCTGCTGCCGGGAATGTAAGGGGTTCCGGCGCGGTCGCGCATGAGGGGCGCGTCCGTCACATCGGACGCCCGGCCGGAGGAGAGCCGCAGAGGGGAGAGCAGCTCGAGCCGGCCTTCGAAACGATAACGGTTCCTGAGCGTGTGATGCCCGGTCAGAGCGGTCATCGCGGCTCACCTCCTTCCGTGAAATCGAGGGCGGTCAAGGGCATCTCAGTTTCCGTCTCGACCTCGTAGCGATAGAAACCATGGAGCCGCGCCCAGAATCGGCGGAGGGCCTCCAGGCGGTCAAGGTCTTGGGGCGGGTTCTCGCCCAGGTAGCGTTCGTCGTCGATCCAGGCCAGCAGCTCTTCCCCCAGGCTGGCCGCGGAGCCTCCCTCGGGAGAGGCCAGCCAGGAGCGTGGTTTGCCCTTGCGTTTCTCTTCTTGCCGCAGTTTTTCGAGCTGCTTTGCCATCCATTCCTTCGCGCGCTGTCGGGCTGCGGTCCGGTTGGACGCGGAGCGGAGAAGCTCGCCGAAAGCCGACATCTGAGAGGGGCTGATGCACTTGAAGCCCAGTCGGTAGAGATCGCGGGCTTGCCGGATCAGATCCGCCTCCAGCGAGGCCAGGGCCCGGTCCGAGCGCCAGGAGGTCTCGAGGAGGGACGTCATGGCCGGGCTCCTTCCGGATCGAGATGGAAGGGGTGCCAGAGCTTCGCTTTCCCATAGCCTTCGCCGTTGAGATCGCCGATCCAGCCCATGCCTTCCCCCTCCGGGATCTCGGGCTCGCGTCCCTGCCGGGCTTTGAAGAGGAACGCGCTGCCCGCGGCCACGGCCATCCGCGGTGAGCGCGGCAGACGGATGGGAATCCCATCGAAGCCGAAGACCTGGCGGAGATCCATGAAGGCTCGGGCGGGACGCGGCTCCCAGTCTTCGACGTGGATTCCCAGGCTCTCCAGGTCGTGAAGCGCGGGAGAGGTCGCTTCGCGCAGGTAGTCGTCGCGGAAGAGGCCGTCGGTCAGCAAGGTCACCGCCAGGACGGGCCCTCCGGTCGCGGCGACAAATCGCTGATAACGGCTCAGCGCCGGCTCCAAGGCATCCCGGATCACCTCCCGGCGTTGGACCTCCGCCCACCCCTGCCCGCGGCTCCCGGCGGTGCCGAGGACGGCCGGGAAGCCCGGTTCCAGCATTTCCGTCAACTGGGCCGCGAGATCGTCCGGCGCTTCGATCGTGGCCACGAAGGTCTGACCTTCCGACAGCACTCGCTGGCTGAAGAGCAGGCCCGAGCGCGCCGTTCCCCGCTGGGGATCGATCGCTGTGCGAGTGATCAGTCGCGTCTCCACGTCCACCCTGCGCTGCTCTCCCGAGAGCCAGAAACCTTGCAGGTAATCCAGCGGCCGGGTGCACGTGGGGCAACCACTGGCTCCGGAGCTGGGCACGAGGATGTCCACAGCTCCATGCCCGTCCTCCTGCCGGAACCCCGGATCGTACTTGCAACTCCGAGCCGAAAGGGGAAGAACCTCCGCCCCCTCGATGAAGGCGAAGCCATAGCGCACCTCGCCCCTGAGGAAAAGGCGATGGAAGAATTCGTCCTCAGGATGGCCGACGGAGTCGAGGTAGCGCCGGGCCAGCAGGCCCCGCAAGGTGTTCCCCGGAATGAAACGCAACGAGTCGAGCTGGTTCGACGCCGGAGGGGCGCTCGCCACCAGAGTGGGCGAATGGAGGGAGATCGCGACGCCGATCTCGATCATGATGCTTTCTCCAGGAGGATTCGCACGCCCCCTTCGAGCGCTCCACGGCCGGTGGCCTTCCTGGCTCCCAAGGCGTCCACGACCGCTCCTACTCCGCGGAGGAAGGCCTCCTCCTCCGCGGTGACTGCGCCGCCCACGAACAGCCGGCCCTCGAACTGAAGGCCGGCGGGCACCGCTTCGTCCAGGAAGAGATGGTCCTGCAGGGCCGTGCGCCGGAGCCGCGAGAGAGCGATGCCGGGCCGGATCTCGACGTCCGGCCGGACCACGGGGTTCGGATCCGCGGCCAGGAGCTCTGCCACGATCGATCGCCAGGGCTCGCCCAGGATCGCCTGGCCGATCCTCACCTGAGAGGGGAGCGATGTGTTTCCGAACAGCTTGCAGAGGGTGCAAGCCTTTGCCGGGTTCTTGCAGTGCGGCTTGCCAGTGCCATGGAACCAATATCCGGCCGGCAGGTCCCCTGAGAGCAGAAGGCGTTCGGCGAAGAACCGTAGCCGGCCTTTCACGGTCGAGCCCGGAATGAACGGTGCGCCCGAGGCGTCGCGCATTACGGTCCGGTCCACCAGCCCGGCGATGCCCAGGCCCGTGAAGACGCCTACGGGTGCCCGGAAGGTGAGGGTGTAGACCCTCTGACTCTCAGCCACCCTCAACCTCCTCTCCCGATACGGCATCTTCCGCCTCCGGGTGGATGAAGTCGTAGACCTCGATCAGCTCGGAGAGCGGCGTGCTCCAGCCACCAGAGCACTCGCGGAATGGAAAGAAGGGGAGCTCTTTGAAGAGATCCTGGAGAGGCTCGGAAACGCTGCCGGTCGCCACCAGCCGTTCCCGAATTCTCGCTGCTTCATATTGCGCTTCCACGGGGCTCCGGAAAAGAGATGCGTAAAGAGCCTTGAGCTTGCCCCGGGGCACATCGGACTTCTTGAAAGCCAGGATGCGCTCGCGAAGCCGGGAGGATTCCTTCACCGTATAGGGCCGCTCCGTGCAGTGGACGGGTCGGCCGGTGGGAAGCGTTCCCACATACTCCTTCCGGCGGCGCTTCACCGATTCCGTGCCCGACTCGTGGATCACCAGGAAGTCCAGCGTCCCCTCGAGATTCGCAGCTTTCCGCTTGGCGCTCTTCATCAGCTCGGCTGCGAGGTCCACGAGCTGCACCGCCGGATAGGAGGCATGAGAGATCACGACTCCGGCCGAAGTGGTCAGTCCTCCCTCGGCAAAGGGACGGGCGAGATTCCTGGCCTCCACCGCGTCGAGTTGCAACTGGCGGCTTTTCTCCTGGAACCCGGTGATGAAGCGTTCCGCCACGGCGAGGGCGGCGTGGGCCGGAACGATCAGGATGAGGTCGTCCCCGCCGGCCATCACGAATTCGGCGGGCACCAGCCGCCCCCGCTCGCCGTCCTCCGTCTCCATCTCCTCCGGTTCCAGCTCCGCGAGCACGGCCTCGACCGCAGCCTCCCGGGTCGCCTGATCCACGATGGACGAGAAAGCCGCATACGCCTGCCTCGCCTCGTCGTCGCCCGGGAACAGCCCTGCCATGGAGCGGATCGTCTCCCCCATCCGGTTGCCGTCCGCATAGATCAGAGCGAAATAATTGGCCGGGTGCGATCTCTCGCCGATATCGTCGAAATCCTTGGGCAACAGTGTACGAACGTCCGGCCCGAACTCTTTTTCGACCGCCTCCCCCAGCGTCGTCAGCACGGAGCCCGGCCAGCTCTGCTTCAGCTCCTCAGACTTCGGGATGGGAATCCGCCGGTCGAGATTGCCTTTGGCCTCGTTATAGAACTTCCGGATCTGCCGCCGTTTGGCGAAGCAGGAGCGACAGAGTTGGTGGCTCCCCTGGACGTCCGGCTCGGGAATCCGCTCCGCAGGCTCCCTCCCGCACGACGTGCACGGGCGCAGCCAGCGGCCCCCGAGAACCGGGATCGCCTCCGCCCGCGCCAGCTTGTTCTTCTCCGACTCTTCGACCCCGCGGGCCATCCACACCGTGAACTCCTCTCCGGCCTTCCGCGGCACCACCTCGGCAGAGACCCGGGCGTTCGTGGTCTCCTTCCGGTAGAGCGCCGTCACCTCCCGTACGAATTCCTCCGCCGCGCTAGGATCCTGGAACAAGACCTTGCCGGACCCGCCTCCCAGATACACCACCTGGCCCTTCTTCGCGCTCTGCAGTTCGCCGGTCTTCTGCCGGTTGAGCTCGTCGAGCAGCAGGCTCGCACCCCGGGTCTCCCGCAGGATCGGCGAGGCGAAGAGATATCCCTTCACCCGCTGGGTGCCGATGGCGACGAGGAAGGAGTCTTGAGTCATGGCTTGGCGAAGCTCCGGCAGTTGAGACCGTCCTCTCTACTGAGACGCCTTTCCTGGGAAAAAGGGTAAGACGCCGGAACGAAGAGGTGGGGACGGTCGTCCCCCCTTAAAGGTAGGACACGGGATGGGCGTCTTTTGTTGGGGGGGGAGGACCTTCAACCCCGGGTGTGCGGCGGCAGCAGGATCGCCGGTGTGTAGGCTCCCCGCACGCCTGAGTCGTAGGCGAATTCGTACATCTGGACCCTCCCCAGGCCTCTCGCAAGCTGCCCCAGGTAGAAGGGGAAGACGTTGGGGGCGGAGAGGAAGAGGTGGAGGGTGCCGGGGTGCTCCTGTGGAGTCCGGGTGTGGATTCTCAAGGCGAGGGCCTGCGCCAGCGCCAGGCAGTGAGCGCCGCTCTTTACGCCCAATGCGCTCGGTTTCGGTGCCAGCGTCGCTCGCACGATGCGCCCGATGGGCAGGCGCGTGCGGTCGAGATAAATCCGGACGTCGTCGAGCACCGGAAAGGTGATGCTCACGGCTATGGCGATGTCTGTGGCCTGCTCGTCCAAGATTAAGTCATCCTCGGCTTTCCAGAACGGACCTTCCGGCAGCGGAGCATCGTCGGGGTTGGTCAAGCCGGCGCGCCAATCCATAATGCCTCCCCGCATCCTTTGCCGGACTGTGATGTCGAGGCCGCTCTTCGCTTCCAGCACCCAGCCGGCGGCGAAGGCGATGCTGGCGTGGGTTACAAAGTCCAGGATTAGAGGTTGTTGGCTTGACGCGACGGGCAACAGGAATTTCTCCAACTCGGGGAGGATTCTCGTCTCCCAGAGCGTCGCGTCCTGGATGGATCGGCCCGAGAATAAATCAGTCAGGTCGAGTATAGAATCGGAATTGGTATCGAGTCTGATCTTCCCAGGACTTAAAGCTGCGGATGGTCAGCCAGAGCGGATCTTCAATGGCGGTCTGTGGTCCCATCATATCGGCTCCCTTTCCGGAAGTGCCTCCGGCGCCGTAGTCATCGGCTCCTGCAGATTGAGGATCCGGCCGTCTTTCGCGCGCAAGAAGAGGACGGGCGCGGCCCACTCCAGCGTCTGTTGGTGGAGTTCATAGAGTTCCCACCGGCCTTCCCCGACGGCTACGTCCACGGGATCTCCGGTGGCGAGAGACTCGTAAAACGACTTGCTGAAGTGGATCGCGTCCTCGTCCCGGATGGGGAACTGCATGGCGACCACGGCGGGAATTCCCTTCAGGCTCAAAGCCGCTCCGACCGTGGCCCAGGGGGATTGATCCCGCGGCATCGCAGCCGACCAGCAGGTGTTGAGTACCACGAGCCGCAGGTGGTGGCGGAATTCGTCCAGCAGCCCCATGAGGAGCTCGCTGTCCACGGGGTCCGCCCCTCCAGAGCCGTCCTCGAAAAGGAGATGGCCCTCACCCATGACCGTGTCGAAACTCCCATGCCCCAGGAAGTGGAGGACGTGCGGCCGCTCTCTCCTCAGGGCGCGCCGCATCCCTTTCAGAGTCGGGCCGGCTGGTGACAGAAGCTCGAAACTTTCCTCCCCGTGGAGTATGTCCCGAAGGCCCTGGATCTCGGTCTCCAGCCCGAGAGGTGTGGTGCCAGAGGGGAGCGAGGCCACCGGGAGGATGCGCAGAGGAGGAGTCACCGCGAGCGGCGCCGCCCGGAGAGGAGACGCGAGTTGACGGACCAGGAGCCGCCGCCGGCCCTGGCCATAGAAGGTATGGAATTGAGGATCGTGCAGCAACTCCCAGGGCAGGGTGGCCAGAGGCCGCATCTCCTCCTTCTCCAGGTCTAGCCGCAGCCGGAGACGTAGCCCGCGGAGGTTCCCGTCCGGACCGATCTCTTCGGACCACGCGCGGCGGCCATTGAAAATCCCACGGAGCTTCCTTGGCAGGAGCGCCTCGAACAGCTCGCCCCCCACCTCTTGCGCCGAGGCCGGAAGCCGCGGGAGTTGGGCATCGAGCTCACGCTCCCCGTCGCGAAACCCGTCCGCTCCGGCTCCCCCCGGTCCCGTCCGCCAAATTGCGGAGGGCGGAATGAACGTCTCCGTCGCCTCCTCCTGAGCTTCCGTTGAGATCTTTACCTCAAATCGTCCCTCGCCCAGGCTCCGGATCTCCAGTGAAACGTCTTCGAAGATCTCCCCCTCGGGCATGCGCGGATTCCTCCCTCCCGGAGAGACACGTTTCATAGGAAAAGGGTAAGTCCTGCCCCTTCCTACCCCCCCTGGGACCGCCGGCGTCCCCGCCGGCTTCTTCTTTGTTCTTTGCCTTAAAAGGGGCTCGTCACAGAATAACTATACCAATCGCCCGGAGCCCAGCCTCGAAGAGGCGACAGCGTAGAGCCAGGCGACAGCGTAGAGCCCGGGGCGTCAGCCCCAGGTACGGAATCCACCAAAACCTCCAAAGCCCCGAGGGGCGGCAGAAAGACCGGATCGCCAAGGTTTGCTGTCGCCCTTTCAGGGCTTGGGAGGAGTTTTGGGCTTCATTTCCTGGGGCTTACGCCACCAGGCTCTATGCTGTCGCCCCCTTCGGGGCTGAGACAAGAACTGGAACCACTAGTGTCCGGCCTATTTGCTGTCTGCCGACCGTAAAGCCAGCATTGACTATAGTTTCTGGCGACTCAGGGATGTCCACGATTTGAACTCCGAGGGGTCAATTTGCGATGCTTTCGGGTTGGACCGACCCGAGGTGACGCATGAAAGAGCTTCAACTCAATGCCTCGCTGTACACATGTCTACAGATCTTGTCGGCCTCGATCTTCGAGAAAACCGAGATTTCATGCGCCTTGCAGCCCGATAGGTCCCAACGAGAAATAGCCGCCCCCACTAACCAATTGATTCTCTTCGACTTCTAACCGGACACTAGTGAACTGGAACAGCTATTCTGTGACAAGCCCTTACTTGAGCCCCAGATCTGGCACTTTCAACCCGAGATGTTGCTCGAAGGGCTCGTAGCCGGGGCTGGAGTGGAGGAGGGTCCAGTGGTTCTCGATGGCCCAGGTGGCGATGAGGCATTCGGCGATGGCGGGGGCAGGGAGGCTCTTCGCCTGGAGGATGCGGGCGTTGCGGGCGGCGATGCGGGCGAGGTCGAAGCCACCGAGGGTGACGTGGCGCATGCGGCGCAGGGCGTCTTCGGCCAGCTCGCGTTCGCGCTCGTCGAGGTAGACGGAGAGGACTTCAGCAAAGATGAGATCGGCCACGCCCAGGTAGCGCCAGCCCAGGGCGCGGTCCAGGAAGTCCGTCTGCGGGGTGATGGTGCCCTGGAAGTAGTCGATCCAGACGGTGGAGTCGACGAGGATGTACACGGTCAGCGCCTCCGCCGTTGTTGGGAGAGTTGGGAGAGCTCCACCTGGCGGTGGAGCTTTCCTCGCAGGTCCCGCACTTCTCCCTGCTCATAGAGGCTGGCCAGCGCCGTGAGCGCCTCGTTCAGGGCGGCCTTGTAGGTCTTCAGGCCCGTCAAACGGAGAGCCTTCATCAGGAGCTTCTCATCCACCTCGACGTTGATGCGCATCGTGTTCCTCCTGGGATTGCGGGCGGATTCTACCGCGGGGCGGAGGCTTCTGTACACCTTTCAGGGCGAAATGCGTGTAGAAATCCTGCGGCTCTACACAAATCTGGAAGAGAAGAGTGTAAATCCGGGCCGCCCCTGGCGAGGGCAGAGGCCGGTATACACGTTCCGCTCGATGATTTGTGTAAGGAGGACGGGAATTTACACTCTTTTGGCTCGGAAGAGTGTAGGGCTCGGACCGGCTTACACTCTTCCGAGGAAAAGGAGTGTAGGGAAGAGCCTAAGAGTGTAGAGCTGGAGGAGATTTGTGTATACCGGGCTCACCTCCGCGCTGGCGCATCCGCCGGCAGCTTCAGGCAATCGAGCACCTGGCTCCAGCGGGGATCGGCGTGGAGGTCGTCGAAGACGGGGTCGACGGCCGCGTCCGGGGACCAGAGTCCCTGGGGCTTGCACTGCTGGGTCAGCAGGTCGAGCGCGCGGTCGCGATGGCCCAGGAGCATGGCGTTCTTGGCGCGTTCATAGGGCCCTACGGGGTGACTCTCGATGAACCGCTCCTGTCCCGGCCAGAATTCTTCCACGTCGTTCATGTGGGCCGCGTACTTGGTGTACCCGAGACCTTCCAGAAGCGCTTTCGCGGCTGCGAGCGCGGTCTCCCGGTCGCCGAGCATCCAGGCGCTATAGAGGATGGTCGATTCACAAAAATTCTTGCCGCTCTGGGCCACCTGGGGAGCGGCGCCGGCGTTGAGCGGAAAGAGCTTGAGAGTGAGCTGGGCCTGGCGTATGGCCTCCTGGTACTGGTGGTCGAGGTAGAACAGCCAGGCGTAGTCGGAGCCGACCAGCATCGAGGCTGGATCGAGCCTCCGGGCCCGCTCTGCGAACGCGATGGCTTCGGCATGCCGGCCGAGGGCGGCCAGATAGAGCGAGTAGAGATGGTGGGCCTCGGCGTTGCCCGGGTCCAGGGCTAGTGCCCTTCGCAGCTCCCAGCCGGCTCCCTTCCAGTCGCGGGAGTGATGGAGGAGAATTTTACCGCGAACGAGGTGGGCGTCGGCGAGATTGGGATCGAGCACGAGGGCGCGGCGAGCGGCAGCCTCGGTGACCTCCACGTCTGAGGAAGGTATGTGCACCCGCACGAGGGCCAACGCGGCGTAGGCGGGAGCGAAGTCTGGATCCAGGAGGGTCGCTTCCTGCAGGGAGGCTGCCGCCTGCTCGTACTGCTCGTGCCGCTGGAAGTAGAGGCCCCGGAGATAGGTTTGATAGGCGGGCGAGGACGCTCCCGCCTCCGGCCTCTTCTTGGGAGGGGGGAGCCGCAGCTCCAGGCTTCGGCCCACGCCGCGGACGATCTGCGCGTAGAGGAGAGGCGCATCCTTGAGCTCTCCGGGGAAGGTTTCCTGCCAGAGGGCCTTCCCATCCGTGGTCCGCGCCAGCCGCACCTTCAGCTCCAGCCCCTGATCCTGGAGCGCCACGTCTCCCGAGAGGAGGTAGTCCGCCTGCAGGCCGTGTCTGATCTCCGCCGCATCCCTACCGCTGTAGGCCAGGGCCGAGGTGGGGGCGATCACGTCGAGATCGTGGGGGAAGCGCTGGGTCAATTCGGCGGTGAGCGCCTCGGTGATGCCGCCGCAGACCTGCGGGTCGGCGGGGTTCTGGCTGTGGCAGGCCAGGGGGAGGATCGCGAGCCGTGGCAGGGTCGGGTTCTGCCGGAGCCGGCCAGCGATCAGGATGGTGAGGAGGACCAGGAGAACCAGGAGCACGCCGGCGGTGCCGAGCCGCGGCCAGCGTCGGGATGCGGATTCGAGTCTGATAGGTTTCAGGAAGCGGTAGCCGCGGCGGGGGATCGTCTCGACGAAGGTGGGCGAGGTGGCGGAGTCTCCGAGCGCGCGGCGGATCTCCTTGATGGAGAAGTTGAGGCTGGCGTCGAAATCGACGAAGGCCTCGCCCCAGACGAGATGGCGGAGCTCCTCCCGGCTCAACACCTCGCCGGAGCGGCTGGCGAGGATCTCCAGGACTTTCATGGGCTGCGGCTGGAGCTTCACGGGCGAGCCGGCCTTGAGCAGCTCGCCGCTGTCGAGCCGCAGCTCGAAGTCGTCGAAAAAGAGGCGTCTCGGCGCAGCGCTCATGGCCGGCTCGCCCGAGCCGGAGAGTCCGCGGGCAGCTTCAGGCAATCGAGCACCTGGCTCCAGCGGGGATCGGAGTGCAGGGGATCGAACAGTGGCTCGACCGGGGCGTAGGGCGTCACCCACTCCAGCGAGCTGCAATCCGAGATCAGCAATTGGAACGCGCGGTCGCGATCTCCCATCAGCATGGCATTTTTCGCCTGCGCATAGATTTCAGGGAAACCTTGCTGCGCGCGCTTTCGAAGCCACTGCTCGCGGGCCTGCCAGGCCTCGTCGAGAGTGCGGATCCTGGTGGCCTCCTGCGGCTCGTTCAAGGCCTCTTGAAGCTCCTTCGCCGCTTGCAACGCGGTGTCGCGATCGCCCAGCATGAATGCGCTGAGGAGGAGGGTGTCCAGGGCGGTGCGCCTGGCCTTCAGGGCGCCCTCGGAGGTGACGGCCGCGTTGAGCGAGTAGAGCTCGAGGGTGCCGGGGGTCTCGCGGAGGACTTCCTGGTAGCGGCGAGCCAGGTAGAGGTACCAGGTGAAGGTGGCCCCGTACTCCATCGAGGCTGGGTTGAGCTCGCGGGCGCGCTGCACGGCGGCGATCGCTTCGTCGGCCCGGCCGAGGGACATGAGGTAATAGGAGTAGGCGCTGTAGGCGCCGGCGCTGCCGGGATTGAGGGCCAGGCCCCGGCGATACTCCCGGCCGGCGCCTTCCCAGTCGAGGTTGTGACGGAAGAGGACCTGCGCCACGGCGACGTGGGCTTCGGCCAGGTTGGGATCGAGCGCGAGAGCGCGGCGGGCGGCGGCCTCGGTGGCATCGACCTTGTCCCTGGCCCGGACCCGGCTGAGGGCGAGCTCGGCCCAGGCCGGAGCAAAGCCAGGATCCAGGACGGTCGCGTCGTCGAAGCTCTTCACCGCCTGCTCGTACTGCCGTTGATGCCGGGAGGAGACTCCCCGGAGATAGGCCTCGTAGGCGGCTGGGGAGGGCTTCGGTCTCGCCGGCCGGGCCGGCGGAGGGGAGAGCGCGAGGGTGCGGGCGACTTCGCGGGCGATCTGCTCGTAGACGAGCGGCGCGTCCTGGAGCTCGACGTCGAAGCTGTGGCTCCACAGGGGCTCGCGGCTCCCGCTGCGCGCCAGCGCTACCTCGAGCTGGAGTCCCTGAGCCGAGGGCGTTGCCTCGCCGGTCAAGACCACGTTCGCCTTCAGGTCACGCTCGATCTCTGAACGCTTTTTGCCCGCGTAGGCCTGGACCGAGAACGGGGCGATCACGTCGAGCTCACGGGACAGCCGGCGGGACAGCTCCACGGTGAGCGCGTCGGTCAAGCCGCTGCAGACCTGCTGGTCGGCCAAGTCGTGGCTGCGGCAGGCCAGGGGGAGGACCGCCAGCCGTTGCGGGGAGGGCCGGAGCCGGTTCGCCACCAGGAGGGTCAGGAGGATGAGGAGAGCGAAAAGGGCGCCGACGGTGCCGAGCCGCGACCAGCGTTGAGGCTTCGATGGAGGAGCCGGGACAGGGGTGGGGATCGTGGGCCACTCGGCCGTCGTCCCCGGGGCCGGCTCGATCGTCACGGACTTGAGGAAGCGGTAGCCGCGTCGCGGCACGGTCTCGACGTAGGTCGGCGACGTGGCGGAGTCGCCGAGGACCCGGCGGATCTCCTTGATGCAGAAGTTGAGGCTGGCGTCGACGTCGACGAAGGAGTCCCCCAGACGAGCTGGCAGATCTCCTCCCGGCTCACCACCTCGCCGGAGCGGGAGGCCAGGATCTCCAGCACCCGGGTGGGCTGCGGCTGGAGCTTCACGGGTGAGCCCGTCCGCAGCAGCTCACCGCTGTCGGGCCGCAGCTCGAAACCCTCGAACCGCAGGCGCGGGCGAGCGGAGCCCGGGGGACCGGAACTGAGAGGCACGTTCATATCCTTCCCTATACGCAAGCTCATCTGAGGGAGTTCTCAGAATCTCCTCATCTTCCGTTCATGGTGTTCCTCAGCCCCCGGCTCTAGGTTGGGCAGGCAACAGAACGGAGGTTCGAGATGATAGACGAGATCCAGAAATCCACCCTCGAGATCGATGCCCGCCGTCCTATGGGGAGGGCGCTGCGGAGATACGCCGACGATGCGAAGGAGCTGTTGCATCGGAGGTTCCGGGAGCCGCTACGGCTGGAGGACGTGGCGAGCGCCCTCTACGTCTCCACCTATCACCTGTGCCGGGTGTTCAAGGAGGAGACGGGGATGTCGATCCACCAATATCTCACTCAGCTCCGGCTGCGCCAGGCCCTGAAGGAGCTCGCCCAGGGAGACACGGCGCTGGCCACGCTGGCGAACGACCTCGGCTTCTGCTGCCAGAGCCATTTCACCCGGGCCTTCCGCAAACAGTTCGGAATTCCACCCGGCGAGGCGCGGCGGCGGGTCCTCGACCGGCGGCGGCAGAGGAGCTGAAAGGAGGAAGGAAGAAGAGCAAGATCGTTCAAGCCCGCCCCTGTGGGGGTGGGCTATCCTCGCCCGTATGAGCACGGAGCCGAGCATCGACGGGGTGGCGGGAACCCTGAAGGGGATCGACGTCCACTGGCTGTTCACGAGCCCTTCGTTCGGAGTCGCCCGGTGGGACTGTCACTGCGGCCGGAAGGGGATGTCGGACGAGCGGGTCCAGCTCTGGCACGTGATCAGCTTCCTGCACGAGGGAGCGTTCGTCCTGCACTCCAACGGCGCGTCCGAGGTGGTGGACCGCACCACGGCCGTCCTCTTCAATCCGGAGACCGTCCACCAGTCAACGCATCCCTTCGGCTGCAACGACCATGGCAGCGCCCTGGTGGTGCGCCGCGAGGTGCTGCAGGACGTGATGTCGCGCTTCGATCCCTCGGTGGAGGAGCGGCCGGCCACCCAGTTCTCCTCGCTTCTCTGTCGCGACCTGTCGCGGGTCTATCTCCGGTTCCGGACGCTCGTGCGGGGCCTCTCCGGCGGAGCGGCGCCCGAGGATCCGCTCGCCCTGGAGGAGACTCTGATGGAGATCCTGGGGGACGTCGTCGCCTCCTCCTGCCGGACGGGCCGGGGCGTCAACCGCGAATCCGCGCGGGCGCGCCGCCGCTACGTGCACGACGCGCAGGCCCTCATCCACGAGCGATTCCGCCAGCGCTATCGCCTGGAGGACATCGCCCGCGAGCTCTACGTCTCCCCGTTCCACCTCTGCCGGCTGTTCAAGCAGGAGACGGGGATGTCCATCCAGCGCTACGTGAACCGTCTGCGCCTGCAGGAGTCGCTGGAGCGGCTGACGGAGAGCTCCAACCTGGGCGAGCTTGCGCTGAGCCTCGGGTTCTCGTGCCAGAGCCATTTCACCACCGCGTTCAGCAAGGAGTTCGGCCTGCCGCCCGGCAAGGCCCGGCACCTGGTGGGCAAGCCGAAGCTGACAGAGGTGCGAAAGGGGCCGGAGTAAGCCCCCCCGGGAGCGCCGGCGTCTCGCCGGCAACTAACTCCGCTTTTTTCTTTGGTTTTTACTCCCAAGGGACGTCCGGCATCCGCAGCCTCTCCACTTCGCCCCCCTTCTCCATCACGGTCTTCTGGAGGATCTCCTCCACGTCCTCGACGGTCACTCCCCGGTACCAGAGGTTGTAGGGCCAGACGGCCACGGTGATCCCCTGGCTGCAGTGCTTGAGGCAGCCGGTGCGGGTGACCATGACGCGGTCGCGGATCCCCAACTCCTTCACCCGGTCTTTGAAGCGGTGGTAGACGGCGAGGGAGCCCCGGACGCCGCAGCTCGGCTTCGGGCTGTCCGCGGGGCGTTCGTTGGTGCAGACGAGGATCTGGGGATGGGGCATGGGGATGATAGCGGAGCCGGGGGATGCCGGGGGCCCGGCGATGAATCGCGGGCTAGGGGAGCCGGGGGGCTTAGCGGCAATGCCCGGGCTGTTTTCGAGGAGACCCTTTGGCTCACCGTCTCGCCCTGGTCCTGCTGGCCCTCGCCGCGCTGGCCTCGCTCGCCGCGTTCGGGCTTGGCTCGCCCTGGGGCGCCTGGCTTGGTGCCTTCGCGGGGGCGACCTTCCCCGTGGCCCTCATCGCCCTGGGGGCAGCCCGCGCCGGGCGGCTGGGGAGATTGGGCTTCCCTCTGATCCTGCTCTGGCTCTTCCTCGCGGCCGGGCTCGCGGCCATCCTGGCCCTGCCTCACGGCGGCCCGGACGTGGCGGGGCTGCCGCTGGCCACGGCGATCATGGTCTTCGTCTTCGTCCCCGTGCCGCTCCTGGGTTTGGGCCTGCTCTACGCCGCCTCGTTCGATCGCCATCTCCGTGCGGAGGACCTGGAGCGGCTACGGGAGCTTCGCGGGTCCCGCGCCCGCGGTGCTGGGGAGGACTGAGGTGCCGATCCTCGACCGGCCGCTGATCGTCGTCTTCACCCTGCTCTACTTTCTGGCCTGCGGGGCTCTGGGGGTCTGGTCCCTGCGCCGCACCCGCAATGCCCGGGACTTCTGGGTAGCGGGTCAGGGGTTGGGCGTGCTGTTCACGGGTCTCGCCACCATGGCGGCGGCGTTCTCGGGCTTCGTCTTCCTGGGGGGGCCGGGGCTGACCTACCGCATCGGCCTCGGCTCGCTGTTTATCAACCTGTCGGTGGGCTTCACGCCTGCGCTTCTGAGCTGGGCGGTGGCCAAGCGGCTCCGTCTGCTGGCCGAGGTGAGGGAGATCTATACCATCCCGGACGCCATCCTCTGCCGCTATGGCAGCCGCGCGGCTTCGGGCGCGGCGGCGGTGGCCGTGCTGGTAGGGTCCGTGGGATATCTCGGGGCCCAGCTCCTGGCGCTGGGGACCCTGCTCGAAGCCGTGCTCGGTCTGCGGGCTTCGCTGGGGGCGTGGGGATTTCCGGCCGCGGTCGCCATCGGCCTGGCCGTCCTGCTCTTCTACGGCGTGGCCGGGGGCATGATGGCGGGCGTCTACACGGACGTCTTTCAGGGAGCGCTGATGCTGCTGTCCGCAGTGGCGGTGTTCGGCTATGCCATGAACGCGGGGGGAGGATTCGGACAGGTCGTCCACAGCATCGCCGCCTCGCCGCGGTTCGGGCGGCAATTCCTGGAGCCGCTGGGCCGGACGCCGGCGTTGACGGCGCTGGGATTCTTCTTCGTCTTCGGCCTCGGCGTGCTGGGCCAGCCGCACATGCTCCACAAGCTCTACATGCTCCGCGATCCACGGCGGCTCAAGTGGTTCCCCCTGGTGCTGGGGGGCTCCCAGGTCCTCTGCCTGCTGATCTGGCTGGGGCTGGGGCTGGCCGTGCCGGCGCTGGTGGCGCAGGGGAAGCTCGCCCCGCTCCAGAAGCCGGATGGCGCGACGCCGGCCTTCCTCCTCGGCTTCGCACCGGAGCCGCTGGCGGGCCTCGCGGTGGCCGGCATCCTCTCGGCCATCATGTCCACCGCGGATTCCTTCACCAACCTCGGAGCCGCCTCGCTGGTGCGGGATCTCCCCCGCGCCTGGGGTAGGCGGGTGCGCGACGAGCTCCTCTGGGGACGGATCGCCACCGTGGGGGTGACGCTCGCCGCCGCCCTGCTCGCCCTGTTCTACGACGATTTGATCGCATTGCTGGGGACGTTCGCCTTTGGCACCTTCGGCGCCGCCCTGGCGCCTTCCCTGGCCGTGGGGCTCAACTGGCAGCGGGTCACAGCCACGGCGGCCACGGCATCGATCGTCACCGGCACGGTGCTCTGCCTCGGCCTGGAGATCCTGGGCCGGCAGAAGGTCCTGCCCCTCTCCGGTCCTCTGCCGGCCGCCATCGCTCTCGCGGCTTCTTTCACTGTGCTGCTCGCGGTGACCGTCTCGACGAAGCGGCCGGTGCTCGACAATGACGTACGTGCGGTGATGGAGGTCTGAAGATGGCGGAATCGAGCGCCGTCCGTTTCCTGGTGAATCCTTCTGCCGGCCGCGGCTCGGGGAGGACGCACCTCGACCGCATCCGGGTGCTGGCCTCCCGGCACGGGGCTGGGCTGGTGGTGACACGCAAGGTCTCGGACCTCTGGGAGCAGGCGCGGCGGGCGGCCGAGGACGGGGTCGAGCGTCTGCTGGTGGCAGGGGGCGACGGCACCATGCATCATGCCCTCCAGGGCCTGGCCGGCACCTCCTGCGCCCTCGGCGTGGTCCCCCTGGGCACGGGCAACGACCTCGCGGGCTCTCTGGGCATCCCTCCTGACCTCGAGCTGGCGGTCGAGCGGGCCCTCAACGGTGAGATCCGCAGCATCGACCTCATCAGGGTGGGGGAGGCCTACAGCGTGAGCTACGCAGGGGCGGGCTTCGACTCCGAGGCCACCCGTTTCGCCAACGAGGTGAAGCGCCTGCGCGGCCCCCTGGTCTACTTCTACGCCGTGATCCACACCCTCATCACCTTCGTGCCCCCCTGGATGCGGGTGGTGCACGACGGCGGCACCTTCGAAGGGAAGGTGATGTTCACCGTGGTGAGCAACCTCCCCCGCTTCGGCGGCGGCATGAGGATCGCCCCTGAAGCGAAGATCGACGACGGCCTGCTCGACCTCGTGATCGTGCGCGAGATCCCCAAGCGCACGCTCCTCTCCGTCTTCCCCAAGGTCTACAGCGGCAAGCACGTGGACCACCCCGCCGTGCTGATGGCCCGCACCCGCCAGGCGGAGATCACGATCGACCGGGCGATGACGATGTACGGGGGCGGAGAGCCCCTCAGGCCGGTAGCGGCGGGGGAGCCGGTCAAGGTGGAGGTGGTGCCGGGGGGGTTGCGGGTGGTGGGCCCTACGCCCCCACCTTGAACTCCACGCCCTGCGCCAGCGGCAGCTCGGCGCCCCAGTTGATCGTGCAGGTCTGGCGGCGCATGTAGGCCTTCCAGGAGTCGGAGCCGGCTTCGCGGCCGCCGCCGGTCTCCTTCTCGCCGCCGAAGGCGCCGCCGATCTCGGCGCCGGAGGTGCCGATGTTGACGTTGGCGATGCCGCAGTCGCTGCCGGTGGCGGAGAGGAAGCGCTCGGCGGAGCGGACGTTGAGGGTGAAGATGGCCGAGGAGAGCCCCTGCGGCACGTCGTTGTGGATGCGGATGGCCTCGTCCAGGTCGTCGAACTCGAAGACGTAGAGGATGGGGGCGAAGGTCTCGTCGCAGGTGATGGGGAGCGGCCTCGGCACCTCGACGAGCGTCGGCTCGACGAAGAAGCCCGGGCGGTCGAGCGTCCGGCCGCCGTAGAGGATGCGGCCGCCCTCGGACTTCACCCGCTCCAGGGCCGCCATCATGTTGTCCACGGCCGTCTTGTCGATCAAGCGGCCCCATGAGGGTGCCGGGCTCGAGCGGGATCGCCGATGCGGATCGGAGCCGTAGGCGTGGACCAGCCGGCGCTTCATCTCGGCGGCGATGCCCCGCTGCAGGAAAAGGCGGCGGGTGGTGGTGCAGCGCTGGCCGGCGGTGCCCACGGCGGCGAAGAGCACGGCGCGCAGGGCGAGGTCGAGATCGGCGTCGTCCATCACCAGGATGCCGTTGTTGCCGCCCAGCTCGAGCAGCGAGCGGCCGAAGCGGTCGGCCACGGCCTTGCCCACCTCGCGTCCCATGCGGCCGGAGCCGGTGGCCGAAATGAGCGGCACCCGGTGATCGGCCACCAGGCGCTCGCCCACCCCGGTGCGGCCGCCCATGACGAGGTTGAAGATGGCGGGCGCGCCGTTGGCGGCGAGCACCCGCTGGGCGATGCGGGTGACGGCGATGGCGGTCAAGCGGCGCCTGGTGAGAGGGCTTCCAGATCGTCGCGTCGCCGCAGACCGCGGCCACCATGGCGTTCCAGGCCCAGACGGCCACGGGGAAGTTGAAGGCGGTGATGACGCCCACCGGCCCCAGCGGGTGCCACTGCTCGTACATGCGGTGATTCGGCCGCTCGGAGTGCATGGTGAGGCCGTAGAGCTGGCGCGACAGGCCGACCGCGAGGTCCGCCATGTCGATCATCTCCTGCACCTCGCCCAGCCCTCGGAGGGGATCTTGCCCACCTCCAGGCTCACCAGCCGGCCCAGCTCTTCTTTGTGACGGCGCAGCTCGTCACCGAGCTGGCGCACGACCTCGCCCCGGCGGGGGGCCGGCCAGGTGCGCCACTCGTGGAAGGCCTGGACGGACGACGGCGGCCACCCGCTCGTAGTCTTCGGCGGTGGCCAGGCGCACGGCCGCGAGGGGCTCGCCCGTGGCAGGGTTCAGGGACTCGACCCGCTCGCCGTGGGTCGCTATCCAGGCGCCGTCGAAAGCGCCGGGGTTCTCGGCCTCGACGCCCAGGGCCTCGAGGGTGGTTGCAACGTTGCTCAGGGTATCTACGGTCATCTCGGATCTCTCCTGGAGGACTTGACTTCGCTGCGGGAAAGGACAGCGGGATGGAACAGGATACCGCAAACCGGAGGAGAGGGGTGCGAGTGGCTACAATGCCCCACCATGAGCCGCGCCGTGATCAGCCTCGCCCCCGCCCTCCTCCTCGCCCTCTTCGGGGCCTGGTGCGGCACCTTCGCCTGGGGGGCGACCGCGGCGGCGAGCGCTACGGCCATGATCTCCCTGCTGGGGATCCTGTTCTGGATCGGCGCTCCCTGGCGCGATCCGTTGCGGCTGGGTAGTGTGGGGCGGCTCCTGCCCGCGGGGCTGTGGATCGCTGCCGCGGCTTCGGCCTGGGCCTCGCCCGTGCCCCGGGCCGGCCGCGTCGCCGTCCTCCTCCTGCCGGCTTTTCTCGCTCTGCCCGCGGTCCTGGCGAGCTGCTGGCGGCTGGAGGAGGACCGGAGGCGGGGACTGCGAGCCGTGGCTCTGGTGGTGGTGGGTGTTGCGGCCTGGGCCCTCGTGGACTGGGGATTCCTGGGCTCGCCCCGGCCGGCCATGCCTCTGGGGCATCACAACCTGCTCGCGGCCTGGCTGGTGATCCTCCTCCCCCTGGCCGTGCTGCCGGCGCGGGAGACGGGCTCCTGGCGTCTCGCCGGGCTGGCGGCCGGTGGCCTCGCCCTGCTGGCCATCCTGGCCAGCCACTCGCTGGCCGGCTTCGTGGCCCTGGGGCTGGAGGCGCTGGTGGGGTTCGGTATCCGCGGCGCCGGCGGTGTTCGCGGCCTTCGCAACGTTCGCGGGGGTGACCGGCAGCGGCGCGGCTGGGCCGTGCTCCTGGCTCTGGCGCTCCTCGTCTCGTTCCTCCAGGTCCCCCGCGCGCTGCGCATCCTGACCGGCCAGGACCCGTCGGCCCGGGCGCGGACCTCCTATGTGGAGGCGGGGTGGGCGGGCTTCACGGCGCGTCCCATCCTCGGCTGGGGACCCGGCTCGGCGGCGTGGACCTCCGCCGCGTTCCTCGATCCCATCCCCGGGATCAATCCCTGGGGGGAGGCGGTGGGGGAGCTCCACTCCCTGCCGGTCCAGCTCGCCTACGAGTTGGGGATCACGGGCCTGCTGCTCGCCCTCGCCACGGTCGTCCTGTTCTTCGTCCGCCGCACGGGGGAGCGCCAGGAGGGGCGGGACCCCGGCCTGCTCGCCGCCGGCCTGTTGGGGCTCGGGGGCGGTGCCGTGGCCTCCCTGGGCAGCGGGGCTCTCGCCGTGACGGCTCTGCCCGTGGCCGCCGCGGTCGCGGCCGGCGCGGCCCTGGCGGGGAGTGGCCGGGGCAAGGCCCGGCCCGAGTCGCCGTGGCCCGTGCGCGTCTATGCCGTGGCGGCCCTCCTCTTCCTCGCTCCCCTGGCCCTCGCCCACTGGCGCTACGACCGGGCCGTGGCCGCTGACGTCGCTCATCGTCCCCACCAGGCGGACTCCGAGCTCGCCGAGGCCGTCCGGCTCGATCCCCAGTTTCCCCTGTACTCCGTGCGCCTGGCCCTGCTGCGCAACCGTGAGCCCGGGGATCGGATCGCCCATGCCGCAAATGCCGAGCTCGCCCACAGAGGAGCGGAGATGGGTCGCGCCGTGCCGTCCCTCTGGCTGGTGGCCGGAGTCCTCGGCTACTCGGCGCGGCGTCCCTGGGCGGGCGTGGCCCTGGAGAAGGCTTGCAGACTGGATCCTCTCGATCCGTTCCCTCCCTTCTATCTGATGCTCAACGAGCCGGGCGGAGCAGAGGCTGCGACTCACGGGGCTCATGCGCTGCTCGCCGCGCCGCCACTGGCCGCCGCCGTCTTCTGGGAACGCCACCCCGAGCTGCTCGGTCGCGCCCTGGAGACCGTGCGGGTCTGGCCCGGGGTGGATGACGGTTGGAAACAGGCCTTGTTCGCGGCCGTGCCGCCGCCGGAAGCAGACCCGCAACCCGTCGACGTGCTGCCGCTGCTCATCGACACCGCGGAAGAGGAGACGCTTTCGCTCCCTGTCTTCCGGCGCCGCCAGTGGCCCGCTCGCTGGGGTCTGGTTCAAGTCCGGCTCAAGGCGCTCCCTCCTCTTCATCTCCCGGCCGCCACCGAGGTGCCAGGCACTTCGCCGCGGAGTTTCGCCGCAGTTCCGTGCCGCCGCCGGTCACCCCGTGGGCAGGACCTGCTCATTCGCTGAGCGGCTCCCCAGGAAGCCCTCCCGATCTCCACAAGAGCTGTGGAAAACCTTGTGGGAAACTCCCGCCCGGCAGGACCAAACGCCCGCTGTCACAACGGTTTGTACACTTTGAACAATTTTTTGTGCAGTGCGTGGAAGTGCTTTGGAATCAGAGAGTTGAAAAATCTCGCCGGGTCTCTGAGGGGCAGAGCCTGTCACTTCCGCGTCACTTCCGCGCCTTCTACGCCCCGTCAGGGGAGACTTTTCCACAAAGCCGAATATGTCCGGGCGCGATGCGACTTTCTCAACGATGGTAGATCGCGGAAACGAAGGGTCCGGCCATGAAATGGGCGGGATCGATCTGGCTCTGGAGGCAGACGCCGGAGACCTCTTCGTCGAGCAGGAAGCGGGCCGACTCCGCGAGGCCGGCGGCGGTGGTCCCCTGGATGGCCTTGAGGGTGCGGGCCCCCACGCGGCAGGGACGGATCAAGGCGCGAGCTCTCCAGCCGGTGGAGGGTGCCCTGGGCATTCCGGCCCTCCACGGCGGCGTAGATCACCACCAGGTCGTCGTCCACGAAGGGGACGGCCTCCACCATCTTTCCCAGCAGGTAGCTCGCACGGTCGGCGCCGGTGGGGGCCTGGTCCAGGAGCTCCTGCACCCACTGGTAGTGGCCGGGATAGCGCAGGGTCTTGTAATCGAGGTGGCGGACCTTCCCCTGGAGGGCGGTGGGCAGGTCGGCCGCGCCGCCGGAGGTCAAGGCCTCTTCGTAGGCGACGCCGTCGAGGACCAGGATGCCGCGGCCGGTGAGCGGCTGCAACGTCGTCTGCCGGAAGTCGCGCAGCCCCATGCAGGGCTCGACGTACTCGGTGGCCACCCCCACGGAGCTCCAGGTGAAGCCGTAGTAATGAGGGGGACGGGCGGTGGTGGTCAAGGCGCCCACGCGCATCTCCAGCCGCTCCACCGCGTCGACCTCGTGCTCGCGGCAGAAGCGCTGGAAGAGGGCGTGCCCGAGGACGTTGACGTAGCCGGGCGCCAGGCCCGTCTGCAGTAGGAAACCCTGCTCGGCTCCCGCGGCGATCTCGCGGATCTCCTCCGTCTCCTTCACGTGCTCGGTCAAGTTGGCGTAGTGGAGCCCGTGCTTGCGGGCGAGCCGCGCCATCCGCGGCGCCTCCTTGCCCGGCAGGCAGTCGAGGAGGATCCCGGCGCGGGCGAGACAGCCCTCGAGCTCGGCGTTGGTCCCCGCGGCCGGCAGGTGGAAGGCGTGCACCTCTCCGAGCTGGGCCGAGCCCTCGCGGATCCACGCCGCCGCGGCATGGGCCCGCTCGAGGCTGGCGTCTCCGACGTAGAGGTCGACCTCGAAATCTCCCAGCTCACGGAGCAGGAGGCCGGTGGCACTGCCCATGCCGCCGGCGCCGGCGATCACGACCTGGTGCTTCTTGCTCCGTTTTTTGCTCATTCTTGGCGCGCGCTCGTCTCAAGGCTCTCCGGGGGAGGGCCTCGGAATGGATCCCGTGAGTGGGGTCAGGGGTTTGGTAGGGATGTCGGTTGCTGCGCCCCTACGGGGAAGCCGGCGCATCCTAGCACCGGCCCCTGACGGGGGTCAACGAACCGGCTCGGGGGTCTGGCCGCCAGGCCGGCGGCGCACGGGCTGGCCCGCCAAGGCGGTCTTGTTGCGGCCCGTCTCCTTGGCCACGTACATGGCGGCATCGGCCAGACGCAGCAGCATGCTCTTGCTCGCCTCGAGCGAGAGACCGGGCTCCAGGTGCTGGCGCAGGGTGGCGATGCCGATGGAGCAGGTGATCCCCTTGAGGTACAGCGCGTCCGGCTGGATGTCCCCCGTGCCGGCGCAGTACATCGTGCCCACGACTTCGGCCCGGATGTCCTCGGCCGCGTCGATGGCGCTTTCGAGGTCGCGGCCGGGCAGCAGCAGCACGAACTCGTCGCCGCCGTAGCGGGCGGAGATGCCCCCCAGCCGCCCCATCTTGCGGCGCAGCAGGTGGCCCACCTCGCGCAGCACCTGGCTGCCGGCCAGGTGGCCATGGGTGTCGTTGACGTGCTTGAAGTAGTCGAGGTCGAGGAAGAGCAGCGCCAGGTCCAGCTCCTCGGCCTGGCAGCGGCGGATGGTGTCCGCGAGAGCGATGTGCAGGTAGCGGTCGTTGTAGAGCCCCGTGAGATTGTCGCGCTTGGCGATCTCCTGCGCCTGCCGGCCGTCGAGCACGTTCTGGATGGAGATGGAGATATAGCCGGCGAAGATCTCCAGGAGGTTCCTGTCCTCCTGGCTGTAGCCCGGGGCATCGCGGCGGTTGATCAGCTCGAGGACGCCGCACACCTCCTGCTCGATGCGGATGGGGATGGCCACCAGCGACTCGGTCTGGTACCGGGTCTGCTCGTCCATGGCGCGGTAGAAGAAGCGGTCGCTGGGCGCGTAGGGAGTGGAGTAGGTCTCTCCCGTGAGATAGACCCGGCCGGCGATCCCCTGGTCGGCGGGGATGGTCTGGCCCACCAGGCAGGAGGACTTCTCGCCGAAGGCGGCGATGAAGGTGAGGGTGTTCTGGCGCCGGTCGTCCTTCTTGTCCGACGGATCGTCGAGGAGGATCGAGCCGGCGGCCGAGGGCACGAAGCTGTTGGCCCGGCGCAGCACCTCCACCAGGTTCTCGGCGAGGCTCAGCTCCAGCGGGAAGTTGGGATTGGCCCGCCGCCGCTCCAGGAAGCGCTCGAGCTGCACGGGCTCCAGGGAGTGGAAAGCATCCAGCGTCGGCGATCCCGCGTCTTCCGGCATCCTCGCCCGTATCACCTGTACCGTGGCGTCACTCATGGACGGCGCCCCGAACGTTCATGGCAGACCCTTCCATTGCTCGATTTGTGAGGGCCGACCCGTAGACGATACCAGAAGTTGCGGTGCAGCGAAACGGGGGGGCTGCTCTACGGGGCCACCAGCCCCACCGCTCCCGCCGGGCAGCGCGGCCCTTTCCCGAGGAGACGCCCGGCGATCCGCCAGCCGCCGTCCGCGGTGGGGCGCACCCACACCTCGCTCCCCGGCGGCGGTCCCCCGGGGCAGGAGGCGAGGAGCACGGCCGCACGGCCCCGGCGGTCGAGGACCTGCCCGGCGACGAAAGCGAGGCAGGAGAGGAGGGCGACGAGGATCACCAGCCCCCGCCCCCGCCGCCGGGCGAGCACCAGCAGGACGAGGGCCACCCAGGCGAGGACGACCGCCGACGCCTGGAGCAGGCGCCCGTCCGCCGTCCAGGTCACCCAGGCTATCCAGGCCTTCCCGCCCCCGCTCTCCCCGTCCGCCGGCGAGCCCAGGGATTGCCGGGCCAATCTCAGGTTGTCCCTCACCCAGGGATCCTCGGGCGCGGCGAGCTCGGCCCGGCGGAGCCAGAGCAGGGCCTCGGGCCGGCGGCCGAGCCGCAGGGCCGAGGTCCCGGCGTTATAGGCCAGGGTACCCCGCAGACCCGCGAGCTCCGGGCCGGCTGCGGACCAGCCCGCGGTATAGGCCTCTAGGGCTGCTTCGACCTGGTCGCGGGCGAAGAGCCGGTTGCCCTCCTCCAGGGCTTGGGAGGGATCGCCGGCGCGGTCCCCGGGGAGCGCCCAGGCAAGCAGCGCCAGGGAGACGAGGACGAGAGTTCCGATCCTCATTGCAGCCGGCGCAGCAGGCGACGGCAACGGGAGAGAGCCTCGGAGCGGAGCGTGTCCGTGGTCGAGAGCTGGGGCGCGTGGCGAAGGTAATCGAGATCGTCGAGGAGCTGTCCGAGCTCGTTGAGGACGCTGGCGTCCACCCCCTGGCCGGCCAGCCCTTCACTCCAGTGGGAGGAGGACGTGGCTCTGGGGACGTCCCAGCGCTCCGCCAGGAAGTCGCGCCAGGCCTCTTCGAGGCGTGACGCCACCTGGCGGGGTCGCGCCTCGGTTTCGGCTGCGGCCAGCGCTGCCTCGAAACGGGCGGCCGGTGCCGGATCACTCTCTGAGGGGACGCGAGCGGCGCGCCGGCGGGCGAGGGCGACGACCAGGGCGAGCCCCCAGGGGAGGGCGAAGAGCCACGGCAGCAGCGGAGTCCAGCGCCGGCCGCCCAGGGCCCCGGAGAGGAAGGCCGCGGTGCGGATGCCATGAGGCTCGGGGTCCCCTCCGGCCGCCCTGGCGCTGGCCGGGCGGGGGAGGGTGGTCAGCTCCAGGTCGGGCGCCGAGGCCACCCGGTATTGCCGGGACTCGGGATCGAAGAAGGTGACGCGCGGCGGCTCGATCCGGTAGTGGCCCGTGCGGTCGGGCACCACGACGTAGCTCCAGGAGCGCCGGCCCCGCACCAGGGTACCCGCGATCTCTTCCTTCCCCTCCTGCTGCGGCGGGTAGACCGTCAGCCCCGGGGGAGGCGCCATTTTCGGCTCCGGCAGGCCCTGGAGATTGCCGCGGCCCGCGAGCTCCACGGTGAGGGTGGCGGCCTCGCCGAGCCGGAGCTGCCGCGGCTCCAGCCTGGCATTGAGAGAGACCTGCCCCACGGCGCCGGTGAACCCGGGCGGCGCGGGGGGCAGGGGCTGGACGTCCAGGGTCTGCCCCTCCGTCTTCAGGCGCATCGTCTGCGGCCGGGAGACGGCGGGGCCGAAGAAGAAGCTCCGATCGTAGCGCTCCACCGTCAGGTCGATGGCGGCCGGCTCGATGGCGTAGTGGCCGGGGCGCAGGGGGAACAGGGCTTTCTGGAGCAGGGGCACCCGGCCGTAGCGCCGGCCGTCGATCTCCACCATCTCCATGGGGGGCTGCTGGGGGATGGGGATGTCCTGCACCCAGAAACCGCGGAAGGGCGGCACGCCGCTGGGCGAGATGGCGGCGATGTCCTCCCGCGTGAAGAGGTAGACCGTGTAGAGCACCTGCTGCCCCACGACCGGCTGCTGGGGCTCCACCGCGGCCCGCAGGAAGACGCCCGGCGTCTCCGGCTCCTGCCGCCAGCGGGGGATGGGGAAGCGGCCGAAGAACTGCTGGAACGGATCCTCGTCCTCGTCGTTCCGGGCCCGGGGCCGCGCCCGCTGCGTGGGCTCCCGCTGGACACGGATCTCCTGGGGCTGGAGCTGGATCTGGCGATCGCCGATCACCACCGAGATGTCGTGCACGGCGGCCCGGCCGAGCCCCTGGGGACGGACCTGCCAGGAGAGGCGATAGGTCCGCGTGAGATGGCCGTTGGCATAGCGCAGGTCCTCGTACTGCGAGGGCCCGCTCACGATCTCCAGGTTCTCGAGCTGGAGGTTGGGGCGGAAGCGCAGGCTGGAGACGCCCTCGCCGTGCATCTCGATGCTCAGGGTGGCGGTCTCGTCGATGCCAATAACGTCCGGCTCCAGGGAGACGTGCACGTCGACGTCGGCGGCGTGAGCGGGGAGGGCGAGAGCCAGCAGGAGGAGGGATGCGAGGACGCCGACTGATTTCCTGGACGGACCTCTGTCCGCCGCTTCGAGGCCCTCACTCCCCCAGCCCCTCTCTCCCAGCCTCCCCCCCGTCCGCCGGGAGAGAGGGGAGCGGTTAGTCCTATAAAGGCAAAAAGCGGCTTCTTCTTGCTTCTCCAAGACAAACCTCTCCCTCTTCTCCCGGCGGACGGGGGGGAGGCTGGGAGAAGAGGGCCGGGGTGATGAGGGCCCCGGCGGTGCCGCGACCGGTCCGGCCTCCGTTGGCCACCCCTGGCGACATCCTCTACGCACCTTCATCACCAATCCTTCCCCTTCGCCGCCCGCTGCCGGGCCCGGCGGGCCGCCTGATCGCGGCGCTGCTGGCGCTCCAGGTTCTCCACTGCCGAGAGCACCGAGGAGGCCTCCCGGGCGCTCATCTCCGGCTGGTTTCGGAACTGCGGCAGCCGGCCGTCCTTCCCCTGCTGGTTCTGCTGGCCCTGCGCGCCGTTCGGTTGCGGCTGCTGGCCCTGCGGCTGGGGCGAGGGCTTCTGGCCGTTCTGCGGCGGCTGGTTCGGATCAGGGCGGCCCTTGCCCTGCGAGTCCGACGGGTCTTGATTTTGCGAACGGTTGCCGCGGTTGCCCGCGGGCCGGCCGCGGCCTCCCATCCTCTGCTTCTGCTCCTCGCGCAGCGCCAGCTCGAGGTTGTACTTGGCGTCCTTGTGGTTCGGCTCCAGGCGCAGGGTCTGTTTGTAGGCCTCGACCGCCCCGGCGGCGTCGCCGGCGGCGAGCCGGGCGTTCCCGAGGTTGTAGTTGGCGGCCGGGGCCAGCTCCCGGGGGGCGGCCTTCACGGCCTTCTCCAGCGGCGGCACGGCCTGGCGCCCCTTGCCTGCGCCCAGACGGGCCGTGCCGGCGTCGAATTGCACCAGGGGATCGTCCGGCGCCAGACGCAGCGCCGTATCGGCCGGGTCCACGGCCTCCCGCGGCTTGCCCTGCTTCTGCATCTTGAGCGACCGCTCCACCCGCTCCCGAGGGTTGTACAGCCAGCGCTCCGCCCACTCCGGCAGGTGTGGCCGCCAGGGGATGGGGAGCGAGGGGAACGCGATCAGCACCAGGGCGGGCAGGATGACCGAGCGCGCCAGAACAGCCTTTCTTTCTGGAGAAGGGAGTGGACGGGAGAGGGGAGCCGTCCGCCGGGACGTCGCAAACGGCGCCACCCCCAGATGAAGCAGCAGCGCCAGGGCAGCCAAAGCCAGGGGCCACTGGAAGCGCTCCTCAAGAGTGCTCAGGCTCTGGCTCTCGATCGTCCGCTTCTCCATGCGGTCGATCTGCCGCAGGACCGGCGCGGGATCGGCCGCCGCGCTGGCGATCCTCAGGTAGGAGCCGCCCGTCGAGCGGGCGAGCTTCTGGAGGACGTCCTCGTGCAGCCGGCTGGTGACGGGGCTGCCGTCGCTGTCGCGCTTGGTCTCGCCGGGCGAGCCGGGGATGGGCACGGGCGCGCCGCCGGGCGTGCCCACGCCGAAGGCATAGACCACCACGCCCCCTTCCCGCAGCTTCTCGATCTCACCCTCGAGACCGCCGCCCCAGTCCTCGCCGTCCGAGAGCACCACCACCACGCGGTGCTTCTCGCTCCCCTGGCCGAAGAGGCGCAGCGCCATCTCCAGACCCGGAGCGAGCTCCGTGCCCGGCGTGGGGAGCGAGCCCGGATCGATGGTGTCGAGGAGCAGGTCGAGCACGGCACCGTCGAGCGTGAGGGGCGCCAGGACGACCCCGTCCCCCTCGGTCTGCACCAGGCCCACCCGGTTGCCGGGCATGGCCTGCGCCATGCGGCGCACCAGCGACTTGGCCACGTAGAGGCGCGACGGCTGCACGTCCCGGGCCGCCATGGAGAGGGAGGAATCGACGAGGAAGACCACGTCCACCCCCTTGCGCTCCACCGTCTGCTCCCCGGCCCCCCAGCGCGGCCGGGCGAGGGCCAGGGAAGCCCCCAGCACCGCCAGGGCCAGGGTCAACACCGAGAAGGTGAGGCGCCAGGGGGAGAAGGTGGGGAGCAGCCGGTCCCACAGCCCGCGCGCCGCCCACGCGGCATCGGCTGCCAGGCGCCGGTGCCAGAGCCAGTAGCCCAGGGCCGCCGCCACCGGGGCGAGCAGCACGAGCCCGAGGAGGAGGGGAGCGCCGAAAGTCATGGCTCGGCCGTGACCTCCAGGCCGGCGGTGGCCAAGGGGAGCAGGAGGAGAGCGAGCCCGGCCCACACCAGCGGTGGGAATGCCTCCTGGTAGCGCACGTAGCGCTTCACGTGGAGGGGAGTCTTCTCCAGCCGGTCGATCTCACGGAAGATCCGCTGCAGGCTCTCGCTATCCCTGGCGCGATAGAACTGCCCGCCCGTGCGCCCGGCGATCTGCCGCAGCAGCGGCTCGTCCACCGGGACGTTCATCATCCGGCGCTGGATGGAGACTTTCCCGGTCACCGGATCCTGGATCGGGATGGGCACGGGCACATAGCCGGCCGCACCCACGCCGATGGTGTAGATCTTGATCCCCAGACCCTTGCACAGGGCCGCGGCCGATGCCGGATCGATGGCGCCGGCATTGTTCGCCCCATCGGTGACCAGCAGGAGGACCTTGGTCTTGGCCGTGCTGTGCTCGAGCCGCGCCGCAGCGCTGGCGAGAGCCACGCCGATGGCCGTGCCGTCCGGCAGGCTGTTGAGCTCCACCGAGTCGATGAGCAGCTCCAGCATCTCGCGGTCGGTGGTTAGGGGAGACCGGGTGAGGGCGGCCCCGGAGAAGACGACCAGGCCGATGCGGTCACCCGGCCGGCCGGAGATGAACTCCTTCACCACCTGCTTGGCCACGGACAGGCGGTTCCTGGGCTGGAAGTCCTCGGCCCCCATGCTCCCCGAGATGTCGAGCACGATCTGGATGTCGATCCCCTCCGTGAGGCTCTCCTCCCAGGCATATCCGAGCTGCGGCCGGGCGAGGGCGAGCGCCAGGCAGGCGAAGGCCGCGAGGCGGGCGTAGAAGGGGAAGTGGAGTCTCCACGCTCCGCGCAGCAGACCGCGGCCTGCTCCGGCAGGGAGACGGCTGTACGTAAGGGCTCCGAAGCCTCCCCGCTCCCCGCGGCGATGGTGCAGCCAGGCGAGGAGGGGGAGAGCCAGCAGCAGCAGCAGCCAGACGGGGCTCGCGAGGTGGGGGAAGACGTGGGTCATCCCGCTTTCTCCAGCGGCTGCACCAGGGCATCGGGCGGGCGGGGTGCGAGGTGGGATTCGAGCTCGTGGGCGAGACCCCAGGTGGCGGCCACCCGGTCCCGGGCCCGCGCTTCATTCACCTCCAGGCGGGCGAACTTCACCAGATCGCACGAGCGCAGCAGCTCCACGGTCTGACGGGCCACGGGCACGCGGCGGCAGAGGAGCTGGCGCTGGATCTCGGCCGTGGTGCTCTCCACGGCCGGGAAGGGGAGCCGTCGCCCGAGATAGCGCCGAAGCGCCAGGCTCAGACGGGTGTGGAGCATCAGCATCGACGGCTCGACCGCCAGCCAGTTGAGCTCGACCGCCAGCTCCTCGAACGGCGGCAGGGCCGGCACCGGGGGCGCAGCCGTGGCCGCTCTCCGGCGTCCTTGCCACCGCACCAGCCAGAGGCCGATGAGACAAAGGGCCGTGAGGATTCCCACCGTCCACCAGAAGCGGGACCCCAGAGGGAGCGGGCGCATGGCCGCCGGCGGCTTGGGGATCGGGTTTTTCTCCCTCGGAGGGATCACCGAGCGGATGGCGAGAGCGAGCCCGGCCGGCGTCTGGGCCTCGACCGTCCCCGTCTTCAACGGGATCTCCACGGCCACGGGCGGCAGGGGCACGGCCCCGGGGCGGAACGCCCGCAGCACCAGCCGCTGCTGCCAGGTGGCGATCCCATCCCTCTCTCCGATCTTGACTGGCTCGCCCTTCACCACGATCTCGGCCTCGCCCCACGTCGCTCCCCAGACCGGGAACCGCGGCGCGCCTTTCAAGTCGTCAACCCGCCCCGTCACGGAGATGACCGCCTGAGCGGGATCGCCCACCGTGATGCCGTTGGGACCCAGACCGACCGTGACGGGCGAGGGCTGGGCGAGGGCGGGGGCGGCCGACAGAGCGAGGAGGAGGAGTAGCCCCCCGCCCAGGGCCCTCACCCCTGTCCCCTCTCCCACCGCACTCCCCCCTACCGGGAGAGGGGGACGCAGCTCGAAGCGTTCTTGCTTTTCTCCCTCTTCTCCCGGTTGGGGGGAGTGCGATGGGAGAAGAGGGCCGGGGTGATGAGGGATTTTTCTCACCGCCGCAACCTCTTCTTCCTCTGCTCGAAGAACGCCAGTAGGGTATTGATATACGGCCGGTCCGTGCGCAGCTCCAGGCGATCGACGCCGAGCTTGCGGGTGAGCTTCAGGAATTCGCCCCGCTCCCGGCGCCGCTGCTCGGCGTGCCGGCGGGCGTAGCGCCGGCCGCTGACCACGGCCATCTTCCCTGTCTCGGCGTCGCGCAGCACCACGGGACCCACGGCAGGGATCTCCTGGTCGCGAGGATCGACGATCTCCACCACGATCAGGTCGTGCCGGGCCGCGGCTGCCTTCAAAGCGCGCACCGGGGGCTGGCCCAGGAAGTCCGAGATGAAGAAGAGGACGCATCGTCGTTTGAGCGTCGACAGCACGGCGCCGAGACTCCGCTCGAGGTCGGTGCCGCCGTGGGCGGGCCGGTCGAGGATCTCGCGCACCAGGCGCAGCACGTGGGTGCGCCGCCGCCGCGGCTCCAGGAACAGCTCCAGCCGGTCGCTCACCAGGGCGGCGCCCACCCGGTCCTGATTGCGCAGCGCCGCGAAAGAGAGGAGGGCCGCGATCTCTGCCGACAGCTCGCGCTTGAGGATGGCCCGCGAGCCGAAGGAGAGGCTGCCCGAGACGTCCACCACCAGGAACACCGTGAGGTCCCGCTCCTCGACGTACTTCTTGACGAACGGCGCCCCCATACGGGCGGTGACGTTCCAGTCGATCGTCCGCACGTCGTCGCCCGGCTGGTAGGGCCGCGACCTCGGCGAACTCCATGCCCAGCCCCTTGAACACCGAGTGATAGTCGCCGGCGACACCCTGATCCACCAGCCGGTTGGTGGCGATCTCGATGCGCCGCACTTTGCGCATGAGATCCGCCGGCAGGGCCGTGCTCTTCGGCCTTGTCGGGGGTAGGGGCGGAGGCGTTGTCTGCCGGCGCGGGAAGAGACCGGGCATCGGGTGCAACCTCTCGGGGCTCAAGGTACCTGGATGCGGTCGAGCAGGCGGCCGACCAGGGCGTCGGTGGTGATCTCCTCGGCCTCGGCCTCGTAGGTCGGCACGATGCGGTGGCGCAGCACGTCCGGAGCCAGCTCCTTGACGTCCTCGGGGATGACGTAGCCGCGTCCGCGCACCAGAGCCAGGGCCTTGGCCGCCCGGGCGAGATAGATCGTGGCCCGCGGCGAAGCGCCGAAGGAGATCAGGTCGGCGAGATCGGGAAGGCCCGCCGCGCGCGGATCGCGGGTGGCGAGCACGAGATCGAGAACGTAGCCGCGGATCTTGGCGTCGAGATAGA
The DNA here is from genome assembly GCA_963712665.1 of Thermoanaerobaculaceae bacterium. Taxonomy (GTDB): domain Bacteria; phylum Acidobacteriota; class Thermoanaerobaculia; order Multivoradales; family UBA5704; genus DATARR01. The sequence goes on from CAVQIV010000009.1 coordinate 672,134, forward strand.
CGGCGTCCACCACCTCGCGCAAAGCGAGGAGGCGCTCGCGCTCCAGCACCGGGGAGGCCTTGAGGTCGCGGGCCACCAGCATGCGGTCGAGGATCTCGCCCTCCTCCAGACGCGAGGGATAGTTGACCTTCAGCTTCATCATGAAGCGGTCCACCTGCGCCTCGGGCAGCGGATACGTCCCCTCCTGCTCGATGGGGTTCTGGGTGGCGAGCACCATGAAGGGCTCGGGCAGGTGATAGCTCCGGTCGCCCAAGGTGATCTGACGCTCCTGCATGGATTCGAGGAGGGCCGACTGCACCTTGGCGGGCGCGCGGTTGATCTCGTCGGCGAGCAGCAGATGGGTGAACACCGGGCCGCTTGCGGGCCAGGAACTCGCCGCTCCGCTGGTCGTAGATCAGCGTGCCGATCAAGTCGGCCGGCAGCAGGTCCGGCGTGAACTGGATGCGCTGGAAGTCGATCGCCAGCGTCTGGGCCAGCGTCTTGACCGCCAGGGTCTTGGCGAGCCCCGGCACGCCCTTCGATGAGCACGTGGCCGCGGGCAAGGAGGCCCACCAGCAGGCGGTCGAGCAGGTAGTCCTGGCCGACGATCACCCGGCGCAGCTCGGCTTCGACCCGTTTCAGGGTCAGGGTTTCGCGTTCAACGTCTCGGTTCAGGGTGGCGACGTCCAGGTTCATAGGCACAGATCACTCCAGATCACTCCAAATCACTCCAGGCCAAGGGGGCCAGGCTGCAAGGGGGGTGCCATACGTCCCCTCGCCCGGCTTTCCCTCGGAAAACGATAGACTTGCTCGCGTTCCGGCCGTTCTCTACGGCGTCCTCGCGGGCCAAATTGGCACGTGCCGGGAATCGTCTGATAGCGTTCCCTCCGTGCGCAAGCCCCCCCTGCGGAAGGCCCTGGGCCAGCACCATCTGGTGAGCGGCGCCCTCACCCGGCCCCTCGTCGACTTCCTCGCTCCCCGCGAAAACCAAGTGCTGGAGATCGGTCCCGGCGGAGGCATTCTAACCGCGGAGCTGCTCGCCGCCGGAGCCCGCCACCTGATCGGCTGGGAGCTAGACCCGGACTGGGCCGCCCACCTGCGTCGAGCCCTGCCCGATCCACGCCTCTCCCTGGTGGTGGGGGATGCCCTGCGGATCGCCTGGGACCGCCTCCCCTCGCCCACCCTGGTGGCGGGCAACCTCCCCTACAACGTGGCGACCGCCATCCTCGAAAGCCTCCTGCCACACCACGCCCAAGTCCCCCGCGCCGCCTTCCTCGTCCAGAAAGAAGTGGCGGACCGCATCGTGGCCACCCCCGGCACCGACGCCTACGGCTCCTTCAGCGTTCTGGTCGCCGCCTGGTCCCACCCGCGTCTCCTGGGAAAGGTGAAACCCGGCAGCTTCCGGCCGCCCCCGAAAGTGGACAGCGCCTTCGTGGGCCTGGAGCTCCACCCGCCGCCCCTGCCGGACGCGGAAATGCCCGCCTTCGTGGCCCTGGTCCGCCAGGCCTTCGCCCAGCGCCGGAAGACCCTGCGGAATGGACTCGCCGCCGCCTGGGGGAGAGAGCGGGCCGAGGCGGTGCTGGCTGCCGCGGGGATTCCTGAAAGGGCGCGGGCGGAGGAGTTGGGGGTGGGGGAGTTTTTGGGGATTTATGGACGATCCCGGACGATCAGCCCGGGCTCCATGTAGACTATGAATGAGGAACGAATCTCATGACCCGGACCACGATCTCCCAAACCGATCTTGCCAAGAGGACCCAGGAGGTCGTCGATCGCGTGCACCATGGGGAAGTCGCCGTCGTGGAAAGCTCCGGACAGGAGCAGGCCATCCTTCTCGATCCTCTCGATTTCCGGCTCCTGCGAGCGCTCGCCCACTGCGCGATCGAGGAAAAGGAGCGGGGCCAGGATGCGGACGATCCGGACGTGAAAATCCTTCAGGCCTACCTGGACGACGACATCAATCTGGGTAAGGCTGCCGAGCTTCTGGACGTTTCACGCTTCGAGCTGCAGGACCGCTTCCTGCGACTCGGGGTTCCTTTGCGCCTGGCACCGGCCACCGTGGAAGACGCCTGGGCCGAGATCGAGGCGGCGCGGTCCATACCTCTCGAGGACTGATCTCTGGCTCCTCTCGCCCTCGTCGATACCACAGTCCTGAGCAACTTTTCCCAGGTCCGGCAGCCCACCCTGCTCCGGGACGCCTTTCCTTCATTGGCTGTCCTCCCACAGGTCATGGCGGAGTTGGAGAGGGGGGCAGGGTTGGGGCTGCTCCCAGTTGTGGATTGGGCCTGGCTCGATCGAATCCAACTCACTCCGGCCGAAAGCGCCAGAGCGGAGACGTTCAGTAAGAAGCTCGGGATCGGTGAATCAGCCTGTCTCGCCGTTGCCGAAGCGCGACGAGGAATCGTCCTCACCGACGATCTGAGAGCACGCCGTCTGGCTAGCACCTTGGGCTTGACGGTTGCCGGTACCTTGGGAGTCTTGGATCGATTGATTCGGAAGGAAATCCTGACTCTTGAGCAGGCGGACGCTCTCCTCAGGGAGATGATTTTGCGCGGTTATCGGAGCCCGGTCTCGTCTTTGCGAGGCTGACCTTAAAGTCCGGAAGCAGTGCATCGAAGTCGTCGGCCATGTGAACTCGACCCTTGAGGCGCCCAGGCTTCCGTGGTTTCATCTCGACCCGGACGAGCTTCGCGACGGGCCGCCCACTCCTGGCGATCACGATTTCCTCACCTTCGACGACACGGTCGACGAGACTGGAAAGGTCCGCCTCTTGGATATTGACGACTCCCATAGTCACTACCTCCTCTCCCCATTATAGGCCGAATGGGGCTAAGATAGCCGCGCTGGCCTGGATTCCCGTAAAGCCTATGGACGAGGACGAAAATCTCCTGCCCTGGACCCCGTCCAGGATAATGCAAGCCTACCTGGCCGACGAGATCAACCTGGGTAGGGACGCCTACGATCTCCTGAAGTCTCCGAAGGTTCGTTCCGCCGCGTGACGCTCCCGGCTTCGCTTTAACGCATGTATATCTAGAAGCCTACGGGAACGGCGGAGAGGTCGCGGCAGGGAGAGAGAGAGGAGGCAGACCTTTACCGGTGCGCCCGTGCGCGAGGGTGGTTCAACTGCCTCGCGGAGCGCAGGTATCCGTCCTGTGTGTTTCTGCGGGGCCCTTCTGGATAGGAGTTGATCATGTCGAAGGCTCCAATACGCCCGGCCCGTCGCCCCGTCCTCGTCTTCCTCCTGATGCTCGCCAGCGCCGTCCTGGTCGCACAGGGGGCCATGGCGCTCAACGTTCCCCTTTATCGATACTACAACCCGGGGAACGGTGACCATTTCTATACCACCGACTTCAACGAGCTGGGCAACGGCGCCCTGGGCTACTACTACGAGTGGGTGCAGTGCCACATCGACAGCCGCAGCGGGTCCGGGAACGCGCCGTTCTACCGATTCTACAACCCGAGCACCGGCGCCCACTTCTACTCCACGAATTACTACGAGGCCCCGGCCGGATTCAACTTCGAGTGGATCCAGGGCTACATCTATCCCACCAACTACACCGGCTCTCTCGTCCCGCTCTACCGCTACTACAACGCCGGCTGGGGCAAGTACTTTTATACGACCAACTACTACGAGCTGGGAGCCGGAGCGCAGGGTTGGGTCTATGAGACGATCGCGGGCTACGTGAGGCCGTAGGCCTGCCCATCCTGAACGGAAGGCCCTGGGGCGCTGGGACGTGCCCGGCGCCCATGGGCCCTACCCTGACGGAGCCAGCCGCACCTGCATCTCCGGCGAATAGGCAACCCATCCTTCAGGGGATTCATACTTCACCCGCAGCCGAAGCAGCGGTGGGCGCCCCTGCATCGAGAAGCCGGCGCGGCGCGGCATGGGGAAGATCGCGGTGCCGTCCTCCAGGAGGAAGGAATACGTTCCTTCGGTGTACGGGCCGAGAACCAGCGCCCGCCGCGAGGGCGTTGCAAAACGTTTTCCCTCAGCCATTGCAACTCGTTGATGGAGGCGGCCAGGGTGAGCGGCTGCCGCAGCACGTCCTTTTCCTTCATCTCGGTCAGGAAGCGGTTCTCGGCGCTCATCCTCTCGGTCCGGGCGAAACGGACGCTCCAGTCCTGCCGGTTGAGGATGAATCCCGCAAGGCAGGCCACTGCTGCCAGCGCCAGACCGATCCCTCGCCGTCTCTCCTCCCAGCTCCTCGCTGAAAGGACGGCTTTGCCTACGCCTCCCCATTGAAGCGCAGGTCGCTGAAGGAGCCCGTGGCAGGCTCGAACTGGAGGTGAAAGACGGAGGCGCCTCCGTCCATGACCACGATGGGACTGTTCTGGAAATCCCATGGCTTGCCCTGGATCCTCTCCATGGTTTCCAGAATGCTGGAATGGATGAAGCTGACGCCGATGAGCTTCTTGCCGTTCCGGCCGACTCCCACGTATTGGCGAAAGTACTCGTGCAGGGGTTGATAGTCGCGAGGGAGCGTTTTCTGGCTCCGCATGAAGCCGGGCAGGAGCTTCTCGAGACGTGCGACGTCGCTGGCGCTGGGCTGCCAGATCTCCTTCAGGCGCGGCGCTGGGTTGTAGAAGAATTCCGCGGCGAGCACGACGGCCGACTCTCCCGTCAGGATCACTCCCGGGGGCGGAGCGCCCGGCTTGGGGATGGGGATGTCCATCCCCTCAGCCAGGCTGATCGACCCAGGCCGGCGATCATCAGGATCGAAGTGAAGAGTCCTATCCGGTAGAGCGTCTCCATAGTCCTCTTCATGGCTCTCTCCTTGCCTCTGCTGAAGTCTAGCAGGCCTTCGAGGCCCCATCGTTGCCGCATAGCGCACATAGAATGCGGCAGATATGGATACAATGCCGCAATCTATGGATAGGCGCCGCATAGTGAATCTATTTTACGGCAAAGATCTTTTCCGCATTGCGGCATGAGTCAACTGATGCTGCAAACATAGGAAGATTGCGGCAAAGATCCAAGAGATGAGGCGCAATGCAGATTTGTGCCGCGATGAATGAAGGCATCGCGGCGTTTGGATCTCAGGTGCCGCTTCAGGAGAATGATTGCCGCGTTGTAAGCGAAGATTGCGACAAAATGGCGCTAGGCGCCGCATTATTCTCTTCTTTGCCGCGTTGTTTCTCGATGATCCTCAGGATTAGAGAGCGTTGCCGCAATGTGGGGATCGGCTCTGCGTTGGATTCCTCCGGGAGGGGACTGGACAAGGCGTTGCCGCAAAGCTCGGCCGGCTGGAGGCAAAGATCTGGACATTGCGGCAGGCTCGATCTCCCTACCGCGACGGGGAGAAATCTGCCACGACGGATGAAGAGGCGATCACTCTTTCAAGCGAGGTGCCTACTTCCTGAGCAATGAGAACAGGATCACGCCGCTGATCACCAAGGCGAAGACGCCGGCCACCGCGAACTCCCAGGATCTCTCGACAGAGACACGGCCCAACACTCTCAACCCATGCTTGGGGAAGGTCAGGTAGGTGAGGCTCTTGAGCACCAGACTCCAGCCCAAGAGGGTGACCACCAGCGGCCAGCCGTGCCACACGTTGTGGAACGAGACGATGAACGCGCCCAGAGGGAAGTGCAGCAGGCCATTGAGGAAGCTGCCGGTCTCTCCCTTCTCCCGGAGCCTGATGAAGAATTCCGCCCAGGCTCGCGGTTGGAGGATGTGGGAGAGACCGGTGACCAGGAAGCAGACGGCGACGAGCTTCTCGACGGAGGTTTCCATCCTGGTAGCTTCGCCGATCTGGCCGATGACGTCGAGGTCAATCGAGCCGGATGCGGAAGGTGATCGTGTTCCCCCAGAGGAACGGGGCGTTGCAACTCACCGGCGGGAAGAGCCAGGAGAGGGCGGCCCGCGCCACGTAGGTCCGGCCGTTGAGAGGGAGTGCTGCCAGCCTGGCGTCGTCGACCCCGTTGACGGAGAAGTACCAGATCGGCGCCTGATTGAACGGCTCGTTTCTCACCAGCACGAAGTCCTGATCGACCTGTGTGAAGCCCAGCCCGTCGGAGTAGTCGATGCAGAATTTCACCCACTCCGGGAAGCCCCAGTACTGATTGGTTTGTCGCACTTCGAAAACACAAGAGAAAACCCCATCTTGCGGATGGTAGCCGCAGGAGTCGAACCCCTCCCAGAACACGATGCCGTTGTTGTCGATCCATTTCTGGGGTGGATTGGGGACCGGATAGTTGGGATTCCACTCCTCGGCCTTCGGCAACGGCGTCCAGGGAGTTGGCTTCGGCCAGGGGCAGTTGGGGAACAGGGCCATGACCTGGGACGCCGTCATTCCCGCCTGATAGTCCGCCGACGCCTGCTCGCGGGTGGGGCAGCTCGGATCGGGTCCCGGCGGCGGGGGCGTCGGTGTCGCCACCAGGTTGGCCGTCATCGCCGGCTGCGGCTGACGGGTCTGGCCGGTGGCCACCGCGGCCACCGCCAGGATGCAGAGCACGGTGATCCCGAGGATCGTGCTCCCGTTGAACGCACGTTGCTTCGCCATGAGCGTCTCCTTTGCAAGAGGGTGGACCCGCCATTCGGCAGCGGGCCAACATATACTCTTCCATCGATAAAGGTACGCGCGAAGGCGAAGGCGTGACAAAGCGGGGGCTCAAGGGGATCCGTCGGTTGTGCTAGACTTTATCGCTACTTGAGAGCCGATCCTTCATCCAACTTCTAGATAGAGCCAGACCGCGCCCATGTCCGTCGCCGTCGTCCGCAAGAAGAGCCAGAGCCCGGAGCGGCCTACCCTGTCGCCGGAGAAGGGGCGGGAGATCTTCGGGCTGGTGTTGCTGGCGGCCGGGATCTTCCTGGTCCTCAGTCTGGGGAGCCATCACCCGCAGGACCCCAGTCTGCTGCACCGGGTGCCGGAGGAGGGGGGGCGGGCCCACAACTGGATCGGCGCCGTGGGGGCGCAGATCTCGGCCATGGCGTTCGGCTTCTTCGGCCTCACCTGTCTGCTCATCCCCCTCTTCCTGCTGGTGGCCGGGTGGCGGCGGCTGCGGCGGCAGGGGGCTTCCAAGGTGGTGGGGAGAGGTTTCGGGGCCGTGCTCCTGCTGACCGCGGCTCCGGCTCTCTTCCATATCGGGCTCGGCCGCATCAACTGGAGCGACGGATCGGTGGCGGCCGGGGGCGCGTTCGGGGTGCTGCTCACGGACCTCCTGGAGTCGCGTCTCAATCTCGCGGGCACGCTGGTGGTGCTGGGGCTGGCCGTGGCGTGCGGTCTTGCCCTGGCGGTGCAATCCACTCTGGGGGATCTCCTCGCCTCGTGGCGCGACCAGCTGCGGGGGCTCTGGCAGAGTTGGACCCTGTCTCGCGAGCGCCGGCGGGAGCGGCGGGAGAAGGAGCGCAACCGCCGGCGGGTGATCACCAAGCACCTCCAGCGGGTGGCCGAGGAGAAGCAGAAGAACGCGCCTCCCCCGCCGGAGTCCCACCGGCCGTCCATGGCCGCGGCCGGTGTCTCGGTGGGGGCGCCGCCGCCGGACCATCTCGACCTGCCCCTGCGCCCGCGGGTGACGGAGAGGAAGGGCGAGATGGAGTTCGGCTTCCGTCGGGTGCCGGCGCCGGAGCCGGACGAGGATTTCCCGGCCCTGCCGGCGGCCGTGCCCGCCAAGCCGTCCGGATCGCCCTACGTCTCGCCGCCCTCCCGGTCGCGGCCGGCCGCGGTGCCGCAGAAGGAGCTGCCGTTCGTGGGCGAGATCGCTCCGGGCACGCTGCCGCCCGTCAATCTCCTCCAGATGAGCGACGGCAAGAATGCCCTGGATCAGGCCCAACTGGTGCGTCTGGGCGAGGCCATCCGCAGCCGCTGCGCCGAGTTCGGGGTGGAGGGGACGGTCGAGGCCATCAGCCCCGGGCCGGTGATCACGGTCTTCGAGCTCCAGCCCGCGCCGGGCGTGAAGGTGAGCCAGGTGGTCAATCTCCAGGACGACCTCGCGCTCGCGCTGCGGGCCGAGTCGGTGCGCATCGACCGTATGTCCGGCCGCTCGACGCTGGGCATCGAGGTGCCCAACAAGGAGCGGAGCATCATCCGTCTGGGCACGCTGCTGGCGGACGAGCGGTTCAGGAAGTCTCCGTCGGTGCTTACCATGGCGCTGGGCACGGACATCTATGGCGAGCCGTATTACGCCGATCTCGCCACCATGCCCCACCTGCTGGTGGCGGGCGCCACGGGCGCGGGCAAGAGCGTAGGCCTGCAGAGCATGATCACCTCGATCCTCTACAAGGCCACACGCGACGAAGTGCAGTTCATCTTCATCGATCCCAAGCGGATCGAGCTCGGCGTCTACGCCGACATCCCCCATTTGAAGTGCGAGGTGGTGGTCGATCCGAAGAAGGCGGCCAATGCCCTGCGCTGGGCCGTGGCCGAGATGGAGCGGCGCTATCGCCTCCTGGCCGAGGTGCACGTGCGCTCGATCGCCTACTACAACCGCGCCATCTCGGACCCGGAGACGCAGAAGCGCCTGGCCTTGTCCGAGGGAGGCGAGGGGCTGTTCACGGCCGCGGACTTGAAGCCTCTGCCCTATTACGTGGTGGTGATCGACGAGCTGGCGGATCTCATGATGGTGGCCTCGGCGGACGTCGAGACCTCGATCGCGCGGCTGGCGCAGATGGCTCGCGCCGTGGGTATCCACCTCATCGTGGCTACGCAGCGGCCGTCGGTGGACGTGTTGACCGGCACCATCAAGGCCAATTTCCCCTGCCGCATCTCCTTTGCCACGGCGAGCCGCCACGACTCGCGCACCATTCTCGATCAGGTGGGATCGGAGAAGCTCCTGGGCAAGGGCGACATGTTGATGATGCCGCCCGGCTCGTCGCGCATCATGCGTCTCCATGGCGCCTACATCTCGGAGCAGGAGACGGCGGGGCTCATCCGATGGCTCAAGAAGCTCGGCAAGCCGGAGCTCGATCCCGACGTGCTCAAGGCCCCCGAGGGGGAGGGCGGCTCCGGTGGCGGCGACGGCGACAACGACGACGACCTCTACGACCAGGCCGCCCGTCTGGTGGTGGCCGAGCGCCAAGCCTCCGCCAGCTTCCTCCAGAGAAGGATGCGCGTGGGCTTCTCCCGCGCCGCCCGCCTCATCGACATGATGGAGCGGGATGGGCTGCTGGGGCCGGCCCAGGGGAGCAAGCCCCGCGAGGTGCTGGTGCCTTCGACGTATTTCGAGGAAGTGGACGTGGCTCGGGCGGAGGAGTAGCTCCTGGGAGCGCTGGCGTCCCGCCGGCCTTCTAACTCTGCTTTTCCTCCCTCACTTCAAAGAAGAAAAAACGGAGTTAGTAGGCCGGCGGGACGCCGGCGCTCCCAGGGGCCTACAGCTTCCCCTTCGTCTGCGTCCCCGCTGCACCTTCGGACCCAGCTCGCGGCGCTGGGCCAGCATGGAGGAGGCGCGGTCGAAGAGGCCCAGGGCTTCCTGGAGCTGCTTGTCGCCAGCGGTGAGCACGCGGTGGCGGGCCTCCTGACCGGAGGTGCTGTTGGCGATCTCGGCTTTGATCTGGAGCATCGCGCCGTCACGGACGTCCTGCTGGGTGAAGCTCTTGTTGAGCTCCTCCTGAGTGGCGAGCTTCTCCTTCACCAGCCAGCGGCCGAACTCGTCGAGCACCTTGTTCTGGTCAGGATTCCAATCCTTCGTCACCTTGTTGCGGCTGGCGTAATCCACGGCAAAATTCAGGAAGGCGTTGCGGGCGAGGAGGAACTGCTCGAAGGGCGAATGCTCCTCTTCCTTCACGATCACGTCCGGCGTGATGCCGCCACCGCCGTAGACCGTGCGGCCGAGGTCGGTGTGGAACACCTCCTTGGCGTCGACCGGCTTGCCCGTGATCTCGGGGGAGCCGGCGTCGGCGTGGGTGTAGTAGTCGAAGTAGGAGGTGTAGTCGCGCTGGATCAGCCGGCCCGACGGGGTGTAGTACTTGGCGGTGGTGAGGGCCAGGCCCGCGCCGTAGGAGAGGTTGTACACGGTCTGCACCAGGCCCTTGCCCCAGCTCGGGGTGCCCACCACCAGGGCGCGGTCGTGGTCCTGGAGGGCGCCGGAAAGGATCTCGGAGGCCGAGGCCGTGCCCTCGTTGACCAGCACCACCACCGGCACGTCGAGGGGCGGATACTTGCCGCTCGCCTTGTAGTTCTGGAAGGAGTCGCGCGTCCGGCCCTTGGTCTGCACGATCATGCTGTCCTCGGGCAGGAACTGGTCGGCGACATCGATCGCCTGGTCGAGCAGGCCGCCGCCGTTGTTGCGCAGGTCGAGCACGAGCTGCTTCATGCCCGACTTGCGGAGCTTGTCCAGGGCGTCGGCCATCTCGTGGCCGCTGCCGCGGGCGAACTCGGTGAGCTGCACGTAGCCCGTGGTCGGGTTGAGCATGTAGGTCTGCCGCACGGTGGTCTGGGGGATCTCGGCCCGCGTGCACGGACATGGCGAGCGGCTGGTCGAGGCCGCGGCGGACGATGGTGATCTTCACCTGCGTGCCCTTGGGTCCCTTGAGCTTGCCCACGGCCTCGTCGAGGCTCATGCCGTCAGTGGGCTCGCCCTCGATGGTGCTGATAACGTCGCCCGCCTGGATGCCGAGGCGGGAGGCGGGCGTGCCTTCGAGGGGGGAGATGACGGTGAGCTGCCCGTTGCGCACGCCGACCAGGATGCCCAGGCCATAGAAGCTGGTCTGCTGCTTCTCCCGCATCCCCGTCGTAGGCCTCGGGGCGCAAGGAAGCTGGTGTGGGGATCGAGGGCGCGGAGCATGCCGTTGACCGAGGAGTAGACGAGATCGCGATAGGTCACATCCGCGCCGTAGCGGTCGTGCGCCACGTTCACCAGCTCGGTGTAGAGGCGGCAGGGAGTCGCGGGTCGTCGTCGGTGACGGCGAGGAGCCGGTCGCCCAGCAGCCCGCCGAGCACCAGCGCGAGAAGGAACAGTCCGATCGCTGCGATGCGCCATGAACGTCTCATGATGAGAAGTGTAACACCGGGCGCCCTCGCTTGACTTCCCAGGCCCGCAAGGCCGATGATCGGAGGCTGGAGGTCCCATGGGGAATCTGGGTCTGCCCGAGATCGCCTTCATCTTCATCCTCGCCCTGCTCATCTTCGGACCCAATAAGCTGCCGGAGATCGGCCGTACGATCGGCAAGGGAATGGCGGAGTTCCGCAAGGCCACCAACGAGCTGAAGCGGTCCATCAACACCGAGCTGGCGCTGGAGGAGACCCCCGAGCCGCCACAACTGCGCCTTCGGCGGCTGGAGATGGAGACTCCCGCCGAGCCGGCGGAGCTGCCGCTGACGTCGGCTGCCCCCCCCATGACCGAGCCTCGGACGGCCGTGGCCACCTCGCCAGAGCCGGAGACCGCGACCGTGGAGTCGCTGGATCATTCTAAGTAATCTCCGCCTGGGTTTCCGCTCCCGATGACCATCCCCTCGCCGCGACCGCATCCGCTCACGCAGGAGGAGCTGAAGCGGATGTCGCTCATGCAGCACCTGCAGGAGCTGCGCAAGCGCATCCTGTGGGCGTTGCTGTTCCTGGCCGTCGCCTTCGTGCCGTGCTGGAGCTACTACCGCCAGATCTTCAAGTTCCTCGTGGCGCCCCTCTACCATGTGAACCCCAACCTCAAGCTCACCTACCTGGGGCTTTCCGATCCCTTCATCCTCTACTTCAAGATGGCGGCCCTGGCCGCGGTCTTCCTGTCGTCGCCGTTCCTGCTCTTCCAGGTCTGGGCGTTCGTGGCTCCCGGTCTCTACCAGCGGGAGAAGCGGCTGGCCTTCCCCTTCGTGATGGCGATGACCCTCTTCTTCGTGGCCGGCGGCGCCTTCGGCTACTACTACGCCTTCCCGGCGGCGGCGAAGTTCTTCCTCGACATCGGCAAGGACCTCCAGCCCATCATCACGGCCGACAAGTACTTCGGCTTCCTGATGACGGTGATCCTGGGTCTCGGCCTGATGTTCGAGCTGCCGATCCTGATCATGCTCCTGTCGCTGATCGGGGTGGTGACGCCGAGGTTCCTGGTGAAGTACCTGCGTCACGCCATCGTGGTGATCTTCATCGCCTCCGCGATCATCACGCCGACTCCGGACGTGGTGGACCTCTGCATCTTCGCCCTGCCCGCCGTCGGTCTCTACCTCCTCGGCATCCTCGGCTCCTTCTTCGCGGCCCGGTTCCGGACGAAGAGGGCGGTGGAGGCGGAGGAGTGAGGGCTTAATACCCCAACGCCCGCAACCTCGCCTTCTCCTCCTCCGTCGGCTCCCGCGACTCCGGGCGCATTCCTGGCCGGCGGGTGGCGAGCCAGCGCAGGAGGAGGCCGTTCAGCTCCTTCTCGGCGGGAAGGCCCTGGCCGGCGAGGTTCTTCGTCTCCTGGGAATCGGTCCTGAGATCGTAGAGATAGGGACCGTGGGACAGGAGGCGGTCGTTCCCCTCGTTTACACCGTAGCGCCAGCCGACCGTGCGCACGGAGACGCTCAGGCGGTCGGCGTGCTCGGAAAAGACGGCTGGGCGTCCCGTTTGTTTCTCGCCCGTCAGCTCCCGCAGATCAGTGCCGTCCTGTTGGGGAACGGGGAGACCGGCGGTGGCGACCAGGGTGGGGAAGAGGTCGATCGTCTGCACCAGTCCTCCGAGGCGCCGCCCTTCCCGTTCACGGCCGGGCCAGCGGATTATCAGCGGTACGTGAGTGGTCGAATCCCAGAGCCCGAGATGGCGGAAGTTGATCCCGTGATCCCCCAGGTTCTCGCCGTGATCGGCCACCACGGCGACCACCGTGTCCTCCAGCAGGTCGCGGCTCTCCAGGAAGTCCAGCAGCCGGCCCACCTGACGATCGAGGTAGGCCACCTCGCCGTCGTAGAGGTCGCGTTGGCCGCCCAGCACGTTCTCGGTGAAGCTCCGGGGCTCGGGCTGGCGGAAGGGGATCCACGTCCGCACCGGCGAGAGCCCCACGGCCGTGGCGGGGCGAAACCCCAGGGCATAGGGCTCGGGCGGCGTGTGGGGAGTGTGGGGATCGAAGAGGTGGAGCCAGAGGAAGAACGGCTTGTCTCGCTTGACCGTAAGCCAGTCCATGGCCAGATCGACGGGCAGCTCGGCGGCGAAGTGGTCGCTTGCGGTCGCGACCTCGCGAAACCCCTGTCCCAATCCAGATTGAGCGTCTCCGAGGTGGCTTGCGGAGATGACAGCCAGGGTGTCGTACCCAGCGCCGGAGAGGATCTCGGCCAGGGTAGTTCGCTCCAATGGCAGAGGCGTCTTCAGATCGTAGACGCCGTGATTCTTGCCGTAGAGGCCGGTCAAGATCGAAGCGAAGCTCGGATTGGTGACGTTGAAGGTGCTGTAGGCGTCCAGCCAGACGTCGCTCTGCCCGGCCAGACGATCGAGCGACGGTGTGAGGCTGGGATTCCGGCCCCAGGCCCCGACGGCGTCGGAACGAAGGGTGTCGATGCCGATGAGCAGAATGTTGGGAGATCCCTTGTGCTGTGCGACATGGATCTCCTTGCGGCTGTACAACGCGGGGCTTCCCCAGAGAACGCTGGGGACGGGTTGGCCGGGAGCGGCGGCGGCCGAGCCCTCGACGTGCGTGAGCAGGTCGATCCGCCGGCCAGCCCAGGGAGAGAGATCGACCTCGACCGTAGCCGAAGCGAAGGGCGCAGCAAGCTCCGCCTTCACCCGGTAGATCTCGCGGAGCCTGTCCGGCGCTTCGCGGACACCCACCCGATAGGTGCAGTCGCAGCCGTTCAAGGCTCCGAGCGGGACGAAGGAGAAGTAGGCGTCGCGGCCCGGCTGGATCGTCCAGTGGACGAGCGTGCTGGCCCGCTGCTCCAGGGCCCGCACCTCTCCGGCCGAGCGCTTCGGGAAGGCAACGAGCTGCTCGGGCGGCACGCGGCTGAGATCGCGCACCTCCTCGGCCCCGAGGAAGGAGATCCGCTGGAACGTCGCCTCCTTGAACTCGACCGGCGTCGAATCCACGACCGGCGGGGTGCGCCAGAGGTCCACCCGCTCCCAGGCACCTGAAGGAGATTCTTCAGCCCGCGGGCGGCAGGCGGGGAGGGTGGTCAGGAGAAGAATGCTGAGGAGGGCGGGAGCGGTGCGGGGCACGGCGGGGGGGAGTGTAGCACTCCCCTATTTCATCCCAGGGACAGCAGGGACCCAAGGGACAGCAGGGACTGCAAGGACGACGAAGAAAACTGGCTGACGCGTTTCATCCTTGTTGTCCCTGCTGTCCCTTGGGGTCCCTGCTGTTTATCCCTTCCCCGCCGGCTGCCGCCGCCACCTCCTATGCATCCACACCCACTGCTCCGGCCGCCGCCTCACCTGCTCCTCGATCTTCGCCGTCATCAGGGCCGTCGCCTCGGTCGCGTCCTCCGGCAGGTCGAGGGAGGGGTGGAAGGTGATGCGGTGGTGGCCGTTCTCCAGGCGTTCGATGAAGACGGGGATCACGGCGGTCTTCTGGCGCAGGGCGATCTTTGCCGCTCCCACGGGGGTGAAGGCGAGGCGGCCAAAGAAGGGGACCCAGACGCCGTCGACTTTGGTGTCCTGGTCGATGAGCATGCCGAGGGCTCCGCCTTTTCTCAGGGTGAGGAGGAGCTGGCGGGAGGCTCCTTCGCGGCCTCTTTCGATCGTGGGGGTGCCGAAGCGCTGGCGCAGGCCCGCGAGCAGCCGTTGCTGGGTGGGCTCGTCCAGGGACCGGGCCACCACGGCCATCCCCAGGCCGCGGCAGTTGATCGCCGCCGCCAGCAGCTCCCAGTTGCCGCAGTGCCCCGTGAACAGGAGGAGGGCGCGGTCCGCGGCCCGTGCCTTTTCGATCTCCTCCCAGCCCTGGATCTCGACCACGGAGCCCACGAACGCGCAGTCGCGGTGGAAGAGGTGGAGGCATTCGCCGAGGGTAGTGCCGTGGTGGCGGAAGCAATCTCTTCCCAGGCGTTTCCGTTCGGCTTCGGACATCTCCGGGAAGGCGAGGGCGAGGTGGTCGAGGGTGCGCCGGCGATCGCGGCGGGAGAGGCTCCAGCCCAGGGCTCCGATCCCCCGGCCCACCCGCTGGGCAGCTTTCCAGGGGAGGCGGCCCACGGTGACGGTGAACAGCCAGAGGGCGGCGTTGAGCAGGGCGGGCTCGAGCCAGGCCCGGAAGCGGCTCTTTTTGCGGCGAGGCATGGGATGGGGTTCCTACCAATCCACCAGGAGATGGGCGACGAGCTGGTCCCAGTGGCCGCGGGCGTGAAGGACGAGCTCGCACATCTCCCGCACGGCCCCCCGGCCGCCGGGACTCGTCAGCACCCGGTCGACCCGCTCCCGCACCTCGGGCACGGCGTCGGCCGGCGCGAAGGAGAGGCCACAGCGGCGGATCACCGGCAGGTCGAGGAGGTCGTCCCCCGCGTAGGCCACCCGCTCGGGCACGGCGCCGTGCTCGGCTAAGAAGGCGGTGAAGGCGGCGTCTTTGTCGTGATGGTTCTGGATCAAGGCGTCAAACCCGACCTCGCGGGCTCGCGCTTCGAGAGCGGCGTTGCCCCGGCCCGAGAGGATGCCGATCTTCAAGCCCGCCTCCTTGGCGAGCCTGAGCCCCAAGCCGTCACGGACGTTGAAGACTTTCCAACGCTCTCCCTCGGGACCATAGATCAGCGAGCCGTCGGTCAGGACGCCGTCCACGTCGAACAGCAGCCAGTCCAGGTCCCGGGCCCGGCGGGCCAGATCCTCGTCGGAGATTTTCATCGGATCAAGACCATGGGGATCAGAACAGCTCCAGCCCCCAGAGATCGTGGAGGTGGACCACGCCTTCGAGCCGGCCGGCCTCGTCGCAGACGAAGAGGGAGGTGATGCGGCGGTCTTCCATGACCTTGAGGGCCGCGGCCGCCAACTCGTTGCTGCGGATGATCCTGGGATTTCGGGTCATGCACTCGCCGGCCGTGTGGCCGAGGATGGCGCCGTCGTCCGACTGGAGGAGGCGGCGCAGGTCGCCGTCGGAGATGCAGCCCACGAGGCGGCCGTCGCCTTCGACCACGGCGGTGATCCCCAGCCCCTTCTTCGACATCTCGTAGATGGCCTCGCGCATGGGTGTTGCGACCGTCACCTTGGGGCAAGCCTCGCCTGAGTGCATGAGCTGCTCCACCTTGAGCAGCCGCTTGCCGAGCTGGCCCGCGGGGTGGAGGAGGGCGAAGTCCTCGCGGGTGAAACCCCGCGCTGCCAGCAGGGCCATGGCCAGCGCGTCTCCCAGGGCCAGGGTGGCCGTGGTCGAGGCCGTGGGAGCGAGGTTCAGGGGGCAGGCTTCACGATCGATCGCCACCGGCAGGTGGACGTCCGCATGGCGGGCGAGAGGCGAGGCGGCGCTCGCCGTCATCACCACCAGGGGAATGCCCAGGCGTTTCAAGGTCGCGACCAGCGCCAGCAGCTCCTCCGTGGTGCCCGAGTAGGAAGCGGCGAGCACCACGTCGCCCGGCACGATCATCCCCAGATCGCCGTGCACGGCCTCGGCGGGATGGAGGAAGAAGGCCGGCGTGCCCGTCGAAGCGAGCGTGGCGGCGATCTTCTTCAGGATCAGCCCGCTCTTCCCCATGCCCGTGCACACCACGCGGCCGGTGCAGGATTGAATCAGAGCTACGGCGCGATCGAAACGCTCGTCGAGCTGGGGGAGGAGCCCGCGGATGGCCGCGGCTTCGGTCTCCAGCACCTCGCGGGCGACATCGCGGGGGGATCTCGCCCCTGACCCCTCTCCCGCGGAGCCCCCGCCCAAGACCCTCACCCCTGTCCCCTCTCCCGACGCCTCCCCTCCCCCTCCCGCGGGAGAGGGGGACCCGGTTGGAGCGTTCTTGCTGTTCTCCCTCTTCTCCCGGTGAGGGGGGTGTCGGGGGTCGGGAGAAGAGGGCCGGGGTGATGAGGGTCTTGGGCGGGGGCCCTCCGGGGCAAAGTCAGCGCCTATGGGGCCAGGGGGTGAGGGCTTCATGCCACCGCCCTCCGCACCGCCATCACCGATCGCAACAGCGCCTCCGCCCGCGTGGGATCGAGCTGCACGGCGCTGTCCGACTTCGCATGCTCTGGATCGGGATGAACCTCCAGGAACAATCCATCCGCGCCCGCCGCCACCGCGGCCCGGGCGAGGGGCTCGGCGAAGCGTTTCGCTCCCCCGCTCTCCTCTCCACCTCCGGGAAGCTGGAGGGAATGGGTGACGTCATAGATCACGGGAATCCCCGCGTCGTGAAGCATGGCGAAGCTGCGCATGTCCACCACCAGGTTGTGATAGCCGAAGGAGACGCCGCGCTCGGTCACCGTTACCCGGTTGTTGCCCGTGCTGCGGGCTTTGTCCACGATCCGGGGCATGTCGTCCGGGGCCACGAACTGTCCCTTCTTGATATTGATCGCTCTTCCCGTCCTCGCGGCGGCCACCACGAGATCGGTCTGCCGGCAGAGGAAGGCGGGGATCTGGAGCACATCGCAGACCTCGGCCGCCGGCGCGCACTGATGGGGCTCGTGGACGTCGGTCAAGACCGGCAATCCCGTCTCCGCCTTGACCAGCGAGAGCACCCTCAAGCCCTCCTCCAGACCAGGACCGCGGAAGCTGCCGAGCGAGCTGCGGTTGGCCTTGTCGAAGGAGGACTTGAAAATCAGGGCGAGCCCCAATCTCTCGGCCATGGCGGCGAGAGTGTGCGCCATGTCGATCGCCAGGTCCTCACTTTCGATCACGCACGGGCCGGCGATAATGGGGATCAATCCGGGGATCGAGTCCCCGCCGATCACGACGCCCGGCGCCAGTTCCACCCGCTCTACCGTCATCTTCAGCCCTGGACCTCGATCTCGGACGGCAGCTCCGCCGGCTCCTGGGACACCGTGGTGGCCGGGCCTTCCGAGAGGATGCGCTGCGGCGCCCCACCCGCGGTCACCGCGATCTCGGCCTCCCCCCGCTCCCGCCTCTGCTTGTGGGCGAGCGCTGCCGCGATGTAGGAGACGAAGAGCGGATGCGGCTCCGTGGGCTTCGACTTGTACTCGGGGTGGAACTGGCAGCCCAGGAACCACGGGTGATCCGTGCAGCTCCACCATCTCGACGAACTTGCCGTCCGGCGACAGCCCGGAGATCACCAGCCCGTGATCGATCAGCGTCTGCAGGTATTTCTGGTTGACCTCGTAACGATGACGGTGGCGCTCGCTGATCTCGGCGGTGCCGTAGATGCGGCGCGGCGAGAGTCCCCTCCTTCAAGCGGCAGGGATAGGCCCCCAGGCGCATGGTGCCGCCCAGCTCCTCGACTCCCAGCAGGTCGCGCAGCTTGTAGATGATGGCGTGATCGGTGTCCGGATCGAACTCGGAGGAGGTGGCGTCCTTGATGCCGCAGACGTTTCTCGCGTATTCGATCGTCATGCACTGCATGCCCAGGCAGATGCCGAAGAACGGCACCTTGTGCTCGCGAGCATAGCGGATGGCGCGGATCTTCCCTTCCGTGCCGCGGCGGCCGAAGCCGATGGGCACCAGCAGCGAATCCACCTCGAACATCTCGCGCGACCAGTTGCCCGTCTCCACCTCCTCGGCGTCGACGTAGACCAGCTCCACGTGGGCGTCGTTGGCGATGCCGCCGTGGGTCAAGCGCCTCGTTCAGGCTTTTGTAGGCGTCGGGGAATTCCACGTACTTGCCGACGATCCCCACCCGCACCCGGTGCTTGGGATTCTTGATGCGGGCCACCAGGCTCTCCCACCTCGACATGTCGCGGTCGTAGTGGGGGAGGTTCAGCAGCTCCAGCACGATATCGTCCAGCCCCTCGCTGCAGAACATGAGAGGCACCTCGTAGATGGTGGGGACATCGCGGGCCGCGATCACCTGCCGGGGGTCGACGTTGCAGAACAGGGCGATCTTCTTCTTCATCTCCTCGGGCAACGCGCGATCCACACGGCAGAGCACGATGTCGGCCGAGATGCCGATCTCCCGCAGCTCGCGCACCGAGTGCTGGGTGGGCTTGGTCTTGAGCTCCTCGGCCGCGGCGATGTAGGGCACCAGCGTCAAATGGATGTTGATGGCGTTGCCCCGGCCCAGCTCCTGGCGGAACTGGCGGATGGCTTCGAGGAAGGGCAGCGATTCGATGTCACCCACCGTGCCGCCGATCTCGACGATGACGACGTCGTAATCGTCGGCCACCCGGCGCATGGCCTCCTTGATCTCGTCGGTGATGTGGGGGATCACCTGCACGGTCTTGCCCAGGTAGTCGCCCCGGCGCTCCTTGTTGATCACCGACTCGTAGATCTTCCCCGTGGTGTAGTTGTGGCGCTTGCTGGCACGGGTGTGGGTGAAACGCTCGTAGTGGCCGAGATCGAGATCGGTCTCGGCGCCGTCGTCGGTGACGAACACCTCGCCGTGCTGATAGGGGGACATGGTTCCGGGATCGACGTTGATGTAGGGATCGAACTTCATCAGCGTCACCGAGAAGCCCCGGGCCTCCAGGATAGCCCCGACGGAGGCGGCGGCCACCCCCTTGCCCAGGGAAGAAACGACTCCGCCCGTGATGAAGATGAACTTGGTCGCCATGGCGCGTCTCTCCTTGTTCCAGTTCCGTCAGGCCTTTGAAGTCGATTGAGAAGATTGCAGGATGCTCTCCACTCTCTCCAGATCCTCTGCCGTGTCCACTCCGAACGATCCCTGGTCCACGACCAGGACGCGGATGGGAATGCCGTTCTCCAGGGCCCGGAGCTGCTCCAGCGACTCGCTGCGCTCGAGCGGCGTGGGCGCGAGGCCGGCCAGAGAGAGCAGGGCCTCGCGCTGGTAGCCGTAGATCCCCAGATGCTTGAGCGGCGCGAATCCCCCCTGTTGACCCGGAGCTTGGCGAAGATACGGGATGGGCGCGCGGCTGAAGTACAGGGCCTTCCCGTCGCGGGTGAGTACCACCTTGACGGCGTTCGGGTTCTCCATATCCTCGCGCGTCGCCGGCGTCGCCAGGGTCACCACGGGGTCGTCCGGCATCGCGGCGAGGTGCTCGGCCACCCGCGAGACGAGCTCTGGATCGATCAGGGGCTCATCTCCCTGGATGTTGATGATCGCTCTGGAGCCCCACCGTCGCGCCGCCCAGGCGATGCGGTCGGTGCCGCTGGCGCAGTCGGCCGGAGTCATCTCCCACTCGCCGCCGAAGCCTTCTACGGCCCGGGCGATCCGTTCGTCGTCCGTCAGCACCACCACCCGGTCGAGCCCTCGGGCCTGCGCCACCCGGGAGTAGACGTGCTCGATCATCGGCCGGCCGGCGATGGGGAGCAACGGCTTTCCTGGGAGGCGGGTCGACCCGTAACGGGCCGGGATGGCGCCCACGATACCCGTTCCGCCAGCGAGGGTGGGAGGGGCAGGGGACGCAGTGGGGTGCACGTCCTAATCTAAAGCGAAGGGCGGGAGGGTGTCAACGGTGAGATCGCCGGGCTTCTGCCCCTGGCACGTTTCGTGATACTGAACGCTCCCAGAATGAAACGCAGATTCACCCTGCTGGCGGCTGCCTTCCTCCTCTTGAGCCTCGCCTGCGCCCGCGGCCCCGAGGTGCGCCTGCTCCTCGACGGCCGGCACGTCCCCGACGTGCTCACGGAGCAGCGGCGGATTGCCCCGCCTCCCTCCCTCGGCGGCAACCGCTTCCTCACCGGCTGGTGGCCCTGGCGGCACGAGGGACGGCTGGTGCTCTCCTCCCCCGCGCACCGGGCCCGGGTGCGGCTGGAGGTGGTGAACCTCGGCGGCGGTTCCCGCACCCTGCTCCTCGACGTGCTCCAACCCGCCCCCGATCGCCGGGTGAGGGTGCGGGCCGCCGGGCGCGACCTCGGAGAGTTCCCCCTTACCGATCCCATCCAGATCCCCCTGCCGGCCGATCTCCCCATGGGTCGACTGCCCGTGGACCTGGAGCCCGACTGGGGGATTCGCGGCGTGCTCGGGGCCGGATTGAGCTCGGCCCTGCCGGCAGGGAAGGCGAGGGTCGAAGGCGCGGACGTCCTCCAGACCGGGGATTCGCTCGTGGACCTCGTCCGCCGGGTCCGCGGCGGCGAGACCCTGGTGGGCACCTTCGAGCCGCCGGAGGATGCGCGGCCGGGCCAGCGGTTCGAGCTGATCGTCGAACGCGAGCTGGATCGACCTCTGCAGCGCTTCGTCTGGACCGGAGGGGACGATCGCCGGCGGATCGAGCTGCCCGTGGGCGAGGGACCCGGGCTGGTGCGGGTCCGTCTGCTGGCCCGCGGTCCGGGACCCGCTGGACGCTGGGTGCGCCTGGGGCTCGCGGGCGGGGAGGATTCCTCCAGGTCGACAGAGCAGAGAGCCGCCGCATCGCCCGAAGCCCCACCTTCAGGTCCGCGGCCCCGCCTCGTCATCCTCTATGTGATGGATGCCCTGCGGGCCGACGCCGTGGGACATCTCGCCGGGCGGCCCGACCTCTCACCCACCTACGACCGCCTGGCCCGCGAAGGCGTGACCTTCACCCACCACCGCAGCGTGGCCCCCAACACCATCCCCTCCACCAAGGCCCTGTTCACGGGGAAGCCGGTCGTCACCGGAGGAGACTGGAAGCTGGGGAAGGATGAAGGCCCCACCCTGGCCGAGCGCTTCCGCGACGCCGGCTATCGCACCGGCCTGTTCTCGGGCAACGTCTACGTGAGCCCCGCCTATGGCACCGACCGGGGCTTCGAGCACGTGGCCCCCGAAGTATTGATGGACGCCGACTCGGCGGACCGCCATACCCTGAACGACAACGCCGCCCGCGCCCACGCCGCGGCCCTGGACTGGCTGAAGAGCCTGCCGCAAGGAGAGCAGGCCTTCCTCTACCTTCACACCATCCACCCGCACAACCCCTACGCGCCGCCGGCCCCCTACCGGTCTCTCTTCACACAGGGCATCCGGTCGTCCATAGACGGCAGCACCGAGACCCTGCTGGCCGTGCGCAAGGGAGACATCCCCACCGGCCCCGCGGACCGCGCGCGCCTCCGGGGCCTCTATGCCGGCTCCCTGGCCTTCAACGACTCCGAGCTGGCCCACTTCCTCCGTGAGGCGACCTCCCTGGCGCCCCCGGGCGAGGCGCTGGTCGTCCTCACCTCCGATCATGGCGAAGAGCTCTTCGACCACGGCGGCGTGCTCCACGGCTTCACCCTCTACGAGGAGCTGCTGGAGATCCCCCTGGTCTTCTGGTGGCCCGGCCGGCTCCTGCCCCGGATCGTGGACGCTCCCACCGACACCTTAGACCTCCACGCCACGCTGATGGCCCTCTGCGGACTGGGGGAAGGTCCGGGAAAATCGGGACAGAGCCAGGGCCGTCCCCTGCTGCCGCAGGAGCCGCCGGAGGATGGCTACGTCCACCTCGCGGCGGCCTCCAGCGTGACGGGCGGCATCTACTCCGCCCAGGCCGGCGGCTTCAAGCTCGTCTGGGCGCCCCGCTCCGGCGAGGCCTGGGGCATGGGGGTGGGCAGCGGGCGCAGCCGCGATCCCGAATACCTCTTCGACCTGCGACGCGATCCCGGAGAGCATGTCAACCTAGCCGGCGATCGCAGCCTCGAAGCGGCTTGGCTGCGCTCCCGTCTCCTGGCCTGGATCCAAAGCAACCAGCGCAACGCCTCCGCCCCCCGGCCCGAGCCCGTGGACGCCGAGACCGAGCGCAAGCTGCGGGCCTTGGGCTACACCAACGGGAAGTAGGAGTTGTCAGCTCTCGATCGATTTGCCGACCGAGAGAATAAATGCCTCATTACAATGAGGGAATATCCTTGCGCCCCTCTAAACACTTCACTATAGTTCGGTGTCTGGATGCTTAGACTGGAGAATCCGATGCACGGGATTACGGATTGGCACGACGGTTGTCCGGAGATCTGGTTGTCTAGTGAGTTCTGGGACCTGCCTCCAACGCCTGTGTGAGGCAGGAGACCGTCGACAGACTGGAGAAAGTCAGGTGGCTTGCGCAAGCGAGGAAGCTGTGCTAGTCTACTTTAAGACGAACATAAACAAAGGGCCTATGACCGTGGCAGGTCTCTATTCCGTCGCTGATAGGGTACCTCCCCCGCCAAGCTTGCCCGTGCTCGGCCACGGTTCCCTGACGCCCAATACCGCAGAGTTCGACTCTGCAGCCCTGAAAGGGGGACGACTGGCATGAGTTCCAGGCAAAGAGCAGCTATCGTGTGTGGGATGGGAGTGATCCTCGGGCTTACCTTGGCGTCATTGGTGAGGTCGGATGTTTTCGCGGTGCCAACGTCTGACGACGTTGTCATAGGGAGCTTGGTCCTGAAGACTGGTGAAGTGGCTAAGTTTCGCGCCCGCGAGGGCACGATGGTCACGGTGAGCGGGAATGGGGAATTTTTCGGATTTGTCCCCCAAGTGCAAGACAAGCCGACAAAGCTCATCAATGTCATTCCTTTCAAGATCACTGACTTGGGTGATGATCGGCAGAGAGCCGATGAGATTCTGGGCGAATCCAAAGTGTTCCAGGCTGGAATTCCCAAAGAGATAAAATCCGACAGTTTCGCTATAAAAATTCAATTCAGTGACATTGTTACTGGTCGGTTCATCAATCCAGCAGCTGATGACCCAGGATCAATGACGCCTAAGGAATTGAATGTTCTTTATGGTAAATCGAGTGGGGATTTTTGTTGTTTGACATGTGGGGGTGTCACAGTTTGTGCGAATGGCGTCTCCATGAGTTGCGGATCTTGCTACGCAGGCGGCGGCGGCGGCAGGATGCCAGTTTGATTAGCAGCTCAACCGGAAGTTGGAAACCTATCATTCACAAATCAGGCTGAATCTGCGACAGATATTCCTGTCCAGGTCTCTGGTCATGGTGCGAATTGTATGCCAGCTTATTCAAAACTTCAGCCCAGAGCGAAAATTCTCCTCACCATTGTGCTGCTGGCGATCCTTATTCTTACATTTCGGCTGGGTCGCGGAGGGGTCATGCGGCAATGGGAGGTCAAGACTATCTGCGCGATCGATGAAAAATTGGTCGAGGATCTCTGGTTCTTCGGTGGAGAGTTGGTCGCGGTTGATCTCCGAGATAACAAGGTGTCGGTCAAGAAATGGGATATAAATTGTAAATCTAAAGATTCTCCTGCATCTCAGCCAGTTGATCTGGTGGGTCTGTCCCAGCTACCGTCAGGAACCCGGCAAGTCTTGCCGCGATACTCGCTTAGGTCTTCAATTGTAAATACCAAAGCCATGCCGAAGGCATGGTTCCCTTATGCGGTATCGCCGGACGGCCAGAGAATAGCTTGGGCTCTCAATGGCACTCTGTATGTCAAGGAGGCTTCTAGCCCTGTGGCAAAGCTCAACATCGGCTCCCAACTCGATGTC
The DNA here is from genome assembly GCA_963712665.1 of Thermoanaerobaculaceae bacterium. Taxonomy (GTDB): domain Bacteria; phylum Acidobacteriota; class Thermoanaerobaculia; order Multivoradales; family UBA5704; genus DATARR01. Next base: position 696,306 of record CAVQIV010000009.1, read on the forward strand.
ATCGCTCTTTCTTTCTCCAGTGGGAAGACGCTGACTTTAATCCGCGAGGATGGAACTCTGGAGCATTGGGATGCTTTGCAAAAAACCAAGGGTGCTGCTGGTACACGCTTGTCTAAGAATTGGTCCTTCTGGAGCCAAGGGCCGCGCTTGGCAGTCGCGTCACTCGGATCGGGAGATATGGGTTTTATTAACGTCAAGAGCGCTAATGAAAATGAAATTTTGTTAAGCCCGATAGGCTTCAAAAGTGGCTCGGCCATGACCCTATCGCAGAAAGGGTTACCTGCGGTGGGTACTCGAGATGGAAAGATTGTAACATACGTCTATGATGAAAATCAGGGGTTCGTCTCAAAGCGCATGCTGCCATTGCCCGAGCCAAGGCCCGTGCGTTCTTTAGTGTTCTTTAGCGATGATCTGCTCATAGTCGGTGGCGAGTTCAGGTTTGTCTACATTGTAGGCAGCGATGGCCAAGTCAATGGAGACGCTAGAAGTGTTATGGAGGCGAGGAATGGAGCACGGATCCTGGCATTGAACCAAAAGAATCTGGCGATCTCGACACCAGATGAGGTGATTGTGGGCGAACTTGACAACCCCCTCAGGGTTACGCCACAGGGGGCGCTCAGTCTCACGTTCTTTTCCCTTGCTGTCTCGATACTGAGCATTGGCTTCAACATTATCCGCGACACCAGGAAGTCCTAAGGGGGCCGATCCCGGCTCTCGCTACGGATCATGGACGGCACCCACCGACATCCTGATCGCAGCCCTTCATATCGGGGCGGCATCTACTCCGCCCAGGCCGGCGGCCTCAAGCTCGTCTGGGCGCCCCGTTCCGGCGAGGCCTGGGGAATGGGGGTGGGCAGCGGGCGCAGCCGCGATCCCGAATACCTCTTCGACCTGCGCCGCGATCCTGGAGAGCACGTCAACCTGGCCGGCGATCGCAGCCTCGAAGCGGCCTGGCTGCGCTCCCGTCTCCTGGCCTGGATCCAGCGCAACCAGCGAAACGCCTCCGCCCCCCGGGCCGAGCCCGTGGACGCCGAGACCGAGCGCAAGCTGCGGGCCTTGGGCTACACCAACGGGAAGTAGACACGATCTCAGGGAAGATTTCTGGCTTCCGTGGCATATTTCTTGTAAACTCGCCACGACATGGCCATCTCGACTCATCCTTCCGCCTGCGAATTCATTCCAGACAAGCCCACCCTCGCCAGCCTGGCCCGGGCCGCCCAGAGCTGCACGGCCTGCGACCTCTACAAGCACGCCACCCAGGCCGTGCTCGGGGAGGGACCCCGGGAAGCAGCGGCCTTCTTCATCGGTGAGCAGCCCGGGGATCAAGAGGATCTGGCCGGCAAGCCCTTCGTGGGTCCGGCCGGCCGGGTGCTGGACGAGGCCCTGATCGAAGCCGGGATCCCGCGGGAGGAGGTCTACGTCACCAACGCCGTCAAGCACTTCAAGTGGGAGCCCCGGGGCAAGAGGCGCCTCCACGCCAAGCCCAACCTGGGGGAAGTGAAAGCCTGCCGCCCCTGGCTCGAGACCGAGCTCGCCCTGGTCAAGCCCCGGATCGTCGTCTGCCTGGGAGCCACGGCGGCCCAGTCGCTGATGGGCTCGAAATTCAAGATCACCGTCGAGAGGGGAAAATTCTTCGAATTCCCGCCCTGGGCCCGCTGGCTCACCGCCACCGTCCACCCCTCGGCCATCCTGAGGATGCCGGACGAAGCCGCGCGCCACGAGGCGCGGGTCCGGCTCGTGGAGGATCTGCGGGGGGTGGCGAGGCGGTTGCGGGGGTAAAGGACATAAAGGACTCAAAGGACCGAAAGGACATCAAACACAACGGGTGTCTCCAAGCCCGTGCTCAATTCAGTAGGCTTCTTTTTTGTCCTTGCCGTCCTTTGGGTCCTTTATGTCGTTTATGTCCTTTCAACACCTCGGGTGCTATAAGCTCTTCGCATCCAACCCAGGAGGCATCATGCAGCCCCAAGGCATCGACGACGTACTCACCATCCTCGACGGCATCATCGCCGACTGCAAGGCGAAGAGCGATCCGCTGGGATACTTCCCGGCGCTCTACCGGCAGGTCACGCTGAAGGTGAAGCAGGGGATCGCGGAGGGGTTCTTCGACGATGGGCCGCGCATGGACCGTTTCGACGCCCTGTTCGCTAACCGCTACTTCGCGGCCTACGAGGCGTTCCGTTCCGGGGGGCAGCCCACGAAGAGCTGGCAGGTGGCGTTCGACTCCACCCAGTCGGGCCAGCTCATCATTCTCCAGGACCTGCTGGTGGGGATCAACGCCCATATCAACCTGGACCTGGGCGTGGTGGCGGGCGAGACCTTCCAGGGGCAGGCCCTCCAGGATTTCCATGGCGACTTCGACAAGATCAACGACGTCCTCTCCGGTCTCCTTCCGGCCGTCGAGGCCACCGTCGGCGAATTCTCGCCCCTGCTCGACCTGCTGGAGAGGATCGGCGGCGAGGACGCCGTCAGGGTCCTCGACTTCAGCATGGATGCCGCCCGCGACGACGCCTGGCTGCACGCCCTGATCCTCTCGCTCCAGCCGCCATCCCTCTGGCCCCTGACCATACAGACGCTGGACAGTAAGGTGGCGTTCCTCGGCAAGCTCGTCGCCCAGCCGCGGGGGCTCGTCGCCTCGGCCGTCTCCCTCATCCGCGAAACCGAGAGCAAGGACGTGCCCGCCATCATCGACGCCCTGAATTCCATCGTGCCATAAGAAGAGGACGCCATGGCCGAGCCCTCCAATCCCCGCGTCCAGCAGCTCCTGCGTACTCTCGAGCAGGCCTACGAGCGGAAATCCTGGCATGGGACGAACCTGCGCGGTTCGCTGCGGGGCATCTCCGCGGAGCAGGCGGCGTGGCGACCGAATCCCGGCCGGCACAACATCTGGGAGCTGGCCCTCCATGCGGCCTACTGGAAGTACATCGTCGCTCGCCGTCTGCGCCGGGGAGAGGAGATGCGGTTCCCCGTGCCCGGCAGCGACTGGTTCGTCCGTCCGGGCGAGGACGCTTCCGAGCGGGCCTGGAAGGGGGACCTGGGGATCCTGGGGACCATGCACCGGGATCTCATCGCCGCCGTCTCCACTCTCTCGGACACCGACCTCGACCGTGCCCCCGAGGGGAGCCAGACCCTGCTGGGAGACCTGATCACGGGCGGCGCCTTCCACGACATCTACCACGCCGGGCAGATCCAACTCCTCAAGCGGCTGTACAGGACTGCCTGAAAACGAAAGACCCCGGTCCCTTTCGGGGCCGGGGTCTCAAGGGTCCGCTTCGGTGGCGTTGGGTTATCCCTCACGGGCTAACCTCCCTGTGCCACGGACACGTGGAGGATCCCCTTACGAGGACGCCACCTCCATGGAACCGTGTTTACCTTCGATCACTGGACCACCTCCTTCCTGGGCGAATCCGTCATTGGCAGGTCCCAGCCCGCCCAGCTCCTTGGGCCGCCCAAGCCTCATTGGAGCCGCCACGCCGCTCCGGGAAGGAGGTCGTGGACCCTTGGACTGCACATATGGTGAGGGCTTGTGGAGGAAAAGTCAACTACCACAACCAGTAGTATCTCTCATCAGAACGCCCCCGCCCAAGACCCTCACCCCTGCCCCTCTCCCGACCACCCCATCCTCCCTCCCCGGGAGAGGGGAGCCCGGCTGTAGCGGTCTTGCTGTTCTCCCTCTTCTCCCGGTGAGGGGGGTGGCGAGGGGACGGGAGAAGAGGGCCGGGGTGATGAGGGTCTTGGGCGGCGCTGGGTGAGGGTTTGTGAGGAGGGTCTGTGCTACTGTTCCCGGCTGTCTTTGTGAGGGAGGAATGAGACCATGAAGAAGATCGGTATCCTATTCGGCCAGGAGGACACCTTCCCCCAGGCCCTCATCAACCGGATCAACTCCAGGCACGTGGACGACGTCGTCGCGGAACCCGTGCGCATCGACAAGCTGATCCAGGGCGAGCCCTCCGGCTACGCCGTCATCATCGACCGTATCTCTCAGGACATGCCGTTCTACCGCGCCTACCTGAAGAACGCGGCCCTGAACGGCGCGGCGGTGATCAACAACCCGTTCTGGTGGAGCGCCGACGAGAAGTTCTTCAACAACGCACTCGCCACCAAGATCGGCGTGGCCGTACCCAAGACGGTGCTCCTCCCCTCGCATGAGACCCCGCCGGACACCGGCGAGAAATCGTTCCGCAACCTGGCCTATCCTCTGGATTGGGAGGGGATCTTCAACTACATCGGCTTCCCGGCCTTCTTCAAGCCCTTCGCCGGCGGCGGCTGGAAGCACGTCTACCGGGTGGAGAGCCCGGACGACTTCTTCCGCGCCTACCACGAGACCGGCCAGCTCGTGATGATGCTCCAGGAGGAGATCGTCTTCAAGGAATACTTCCGCTGCTACTGCCTCGATTGCCGGGACATCCGCATCATGCAGTACGACCCGCGCCAGCCCCATCACCTGCGCTACGTGCGTGGCGGCCCGGCCGTCGATCCCGCCCTCCTGCAGCGGGTGCACGACGACGTGCTGACCTTGAACCGCTGCTGGGCTACGACTTCAACACGGTCGAGATCGCGGTGCGCGACGGCATCCCCTACGCCATCGACTTCTGCAACCCGGCGCCGGACGCCGACGTCCACTCCGTGGGCGAGGACAACTTCGCCTGGGTGGTGGAGACGGCGGCCAACATGGCCATCCGCAAAGCCGAGCTGCACCTCGACAACGGCGACAACCTGCGCTGGGGCGAGTACGTGAGCCGCGCCTCCGCGCCCCCGGTCTCGGCTGTCGGGAAAGATACCGGAGCGGATGCCGCCCAGCCCGTAGGACAGGGAGCGGGCCGGTGAGCGAAGCAGGCCTCTTTACGCTGGGCATCGAGGAGGAGTTCCAGCTCATCGATCCGGCGACGGGAGACCTGCGCTCGCACGTGCAGCATCTGATCGAGGACGAGCACACGCTCCAGGATCAGGTGAAGCCGGAGATGCATCAGTCGGTCATCGAGGTCGGCACCGGCATCTGCAAGGACATCAAAGAAGCCCGCGGCGAGGTCCTGCGCCTGCGCCGCGACCTCACCAAGCTGGCGCGGCGCAACGGCCTGACCATCGCCGCGGCGGGCACCCACCCCTTCGCGCATTGGGAGGACCAGAAGATCACCGTCAACGAGCGCTACAAGGCCATCATCGAAGACATGCAGCAGGTGGCGCGGGCGAACCTGATCTTCGGCCTCCACGTCCACGTCGGCATCGAAGACCGGGAGCTGGCGATCCACATCATGAACTCCGTGCGCTACTTCCTGCCGCACATCTTCGCGCTCTCCACCAACTCACCCTTCTGGCAGGGCGAGAACACCGGCCTCAAGTCCTACCGCAGTAAGGTTTTCGAGCGCTTCCCCCGGACCGGCATCCCGGACCATTTCCAGAGCCTCTCGGAGTTCGAGAACTACATCAAGCTGCTGGTGAAGACGCGGTGCATCGACAACCCCAAGAGCATCTGGTGGGACATCCGCCTGCACCCGTTCTTCAACACCCTGGAATTCCGCATCTGCGACGTGCCCATGCGAGTGGACGAGACGATCGCGCTCGCGGCGCTGATCCAGGCTGTCACCGCCAAGCTCTACAAGCTCATCAAGCAGAACCTCGGCTTCCGCCTCTACCGCCGGCTGCTGCTCAATGAGAACAAGTGGCGCGCCGCCCGCCACGGCATCTCGGGCAAGCTGATCGATTTCGGCAAACAGGAAGAGGTGCCCTGCGTGGGCTTGATCCACGAGATCCTGGCCTTCGTCGACGACGTCGTGGACGAGCTGGGGAGCCGTGAAGAGATCAACTACATCCACGAGATCCTGCGCCACGGCACGGGCGCGGACCGCCAACTCCAGGTCTGGGACAAAACAAAGGATACCCGCGCCGTGGTCGACTTCATCGTGCAGGAGACCCACCACGGCCTAGAGCTTGGGTGATGTTCGATCCTCTTGCCGTAGACCCGGACCTCCTCCCGGGAGCCCACAACGCCATCTATACCTGCCTGAGGCTCCAGCCGCACGAGCGGATCACCCTAATCACCGACCGCGAGACATCGGACATCGCCGCCGCCCTGCTGCGGGAGATCGAGACCGTGGGTTCGGAGCACAGCGTCTTCATCCTGGAGGACTACGCTCTCCGTCCCCTGACTGACGCATGCCGCGGCCCATCCTGGAAGACCTGGAACGCTCGCAGGTCTCCATCTTCGCCGCCCAGGCAAAGCAGGGAGAGCTCGCATCACGCATGGCCATGTTCGAGGTGGTTCAGCGTAAAAGAATCCGCCACGCCCACATGGTGAGCATCGACCGCCAGATCATGCTGGAAGGGATGCGCGCCGACTTCCTGGAAGTGGACCGTCTGAGCTCCTGGCTGCTCGCCAAGGCGAGGCCCGCGCGAGAGATCCGGGTCATCTCAAAAGCCGGCACGGAGATCGTCGTTACCCTCTCCCCGCGCCTCAAGTGGCTGAAGACCAGCGGCATCATCACCCCCGAGAAGTGGGGGAACCTTCCGGGAGGTGAGATCTTCACCGCCCCCGACAACGTCGAAGGCCGCTTCGTGGTGGACGGCGTCGTCGGCGACTACCTCTGCCGCAAATACGGCGACCTCAAGGCCACCCCGCTAACCATCGACGTCCGGGCCAACCGCATCGCCCACCTCGCCTGCGCCAACGCCGAGCTGCTGGACGAATTCCGCCGCTACACCTCGACCGACGAGAACAGCGACCGCGTGGGAGAGTTCGGCCTCGGCACTAACCTCGCCATCCAGGACGTGCGAGGCAACATCCTCCAGGACGAGAAGCTCCCCGGCTGCCACCTCGCCTTCGGCCATCCCGCCTCCGAGCACGGCCAGACCTGGGCCTCCACCACCCACATCGACTGCGTGGGTCGGGACTTCGACATCTGGATCGATGGGGAGAGGGTGATGCGGGAGGGGAAGTTCCTCGGTTGACCTGTCCCGCGTCCGGACCGGACGGACACTTCCCCTTTGTACACGCCGATGCTGAAAGGAGCCCCTGATGAAGAAGAAGACCCTCAAGCTGGCCCTCAACCGTGAAACCCTCGCCCACCTGTCCAACCCCCACCTGGAAGGCATCGCAGGAGGCGTGCCGGAGACGCAAGACAAATCCTGTCTCCTCTCCTGCCGCGCCGGCTGCAGCGCCGTCGGCTGCACCGACACCTGCCCGCCGTCGATTATCCGGACTGGCTGCTTCTGCTGATTGGAGGGTGGGGGAGGGCCGTGGGGCGCGGAGCGCCACGGCCCTCCTCCTGTCCAGGAGCGGACTTATTTCGTCGACGTGCCGCCGACCGACCACTTGAGTCCAGCACGGAGGCCAAGGTCGTGTTGTACCTCGCCACGAAACTCGGGCTTGTTGGCATAGATAAAGGTGACGGTAAGATCGCTCCCACCGAGGGCTTGAGTAAGGGTGGAATTTAGCTTTTCGACCCAACTCAGAGTACTGACGAAGCGATTCTGGCGAGTTGGATCGTCCGAAATGTCATCGTAGTTAGCCTTGAGCTCCAGCCGATGGCTGCGCCCGCCGCCGAAATACAATCCGCCCGTCAAAGTAGCCGTAAGCTTGCTCGCTTCGGCTTGGTGGAACTCCGTCGCATCGACCGGAAGAGGGATTTTAAAGTCTGAAGTCTTGGTATAGTTGACGATTGCCGAGAAGCTCGGAGCTGAGTCACTCTTGTTGTTTAAGTATTCTTCGAGCAGCGCAGGATTGATATCTTTGCCGGCTGCGAAGCGCTTGAAGCCCCAGAACGAAATCGTTCCCATCTCGAAACGCAGCTCCAAGGAGCGCTCGTCAGGTCCGGTGGCATTCTGACGATACCGGTAATAACCGTCTACGCTGAACCGTGGTTGGCCATCGATGAGATCCCCCGCCTTGAAGAACAGTGTGCCGCTGAGATCTTTCTGCAAAGAGGATAAAGCTGCTGTTCCCTTTTCCTTGAAATCTTTTTGTAGATCTAAGAGGCGGCTCTTGATCGGCTCCCTCTTGTCCCTGCAGATATCGCCGATGCTAACCTGAGCAATGGGTTTGCCCAGTTGGTCCTGGAAAAAGGCGCCAGCCTCAGCAATCTCGTTCGCCAGTTCCTGCGCAGGCTTACCCGTCTTCTCTGCTACAGGAGTGAAGATCTCTGACGTTACTGCCTGGAGAGCAGCGCGCGGCGTGCCAGACGCCTCAGTCCAGCGGAGGTGAGCTTCCACATCGTCCAAATCGCCAATGCCTTTTTTGAGGGTATCCTTTTGACTTTGCCGTATACTCTCGGGTAGGGTGTCAATATTATTTTCGAGCGGCTTAAAGAGAGTGGCTTTATGCACGATTATGCGTGGTGAGAATTGGCCAAGGTCAGAGTTGAAAGTGTCTGGATTGAAGTTGAAGACCAGATCTCCATCTTTTTGATCAACCTGGCCCAGGTCCAGAGCAAGAAAAGCCTTCTTCAGGAGGTCGAGTCGGTTGCTAGTTATACCATCTCCATTAGCGTGACTTGCTGCGGCGGCCTTGGCGCCCGCATTGAAGTCGGCAGATCACTAGTGTCCGGTTAGAAGTCGAAGAGAATCAATTGGTTAGTGGGGGCGGCTATTTCTCGTTGGGACCTATCGGGCTGCAAGGCGCATGAAATCTCGGTTTTCTCGAAGATCGAGGCCGACAAGATCTGTAGACATGTGTACAGCGAGGCATTGAGTTGAAGCTCTTTCATGCGTCACCTCGGGTCGGTCCAACCCGAAAGCATCGCAAATTGACCCCTCGGAGTTCAAATCGTGGACATCCCTGAGTCGCCAGAAACTATAGTCAATGCTGGCTTTACGGTCGGCAGACAGCAAATAGGCCGGACACTAGTGTCGGCAGATATAGTCTCTGAAAGACTCTCTGTGAAGTCACTGAATTTAAGGTCGCGGGTCTGAGACGAGGCACAGGGATCATCCTGGGCGACGGCCGGAATGGTCGTCAGCAGCAGGAGCTGCAAGGCAAGTACAATTCGGGCTCTCATTTTTCCTCCAGGGACTCAGGAATTTGGTGCTTCAGGGAACCACGATAGCGCGGAACTGTACCTGGTTCGCCTTTCCCTTCACCGTGATGTTTTTGTTGGTCAGCACATTGCCTTGAGCATCAACGACCCGGACCTTGAGAGTGGCGGAGCCGTCCCTCGTGAACGCGACTCGCCATACGATGGCGTAAACATTCGCGGGATCCATTGGCATCGTGGCCGGCCCGGGGGTCAACTGGCTGTCGGAGAAGCTCCTGTCGTCGGTGCCCGATGAGCCAACTTCTGCTGTGGTGGACACCGGGCCCAGCTTCTTTGTCACCGACAGTTCGAGGCGCGAGCCTCCAACGACAGCATCCAACTTCTTGATAAACTTTAGCGAAGCCATGGGTTGTCTCCAGAACGATCCGTTCCACGTGGAGGCAGCGTTCCATTACGCTGCCGTTGGTTGATCTCGGGTTAGATAGACGATACCATTGAAAAATTTCCCAGAGCCAAAGGACGGATGAATCCCTCTCAGGGTAGAGACGGACGGGATAGAACTTTTCCCAGGTGAGGGCCTCAAGATGGGAGCTCACCTAAGAAAGACTCGGTAGGTGGAGGCCTCTGGCGCTGAAGTTTGCGCCCTACGGGGACATCTTGGCCCGCCAAGCCCGCCCCCCAGCACCATGCTTCCTGAAAGCCTCAACCCCGAGGCTCTTCCGTTCCCAGGAGGTCGGAATGAAGAGAGTGCGTCTTGCCTTGTTGGTGCTCGCTCTGGCGGTCGTGTTCGGTCTTACCGGTCAGAAGGTGCAGGCGGTCTGCACCTCGTATGGCAACTGTGAGCTCAACTGCCTGCCTCGCGAGGAGGCCTGTCTGGCGGGTACGTTGCACCCCGAGTGCGGCGGGGATCCCAACTGCTGCTACAACACGGTGGCCCACTGCTACGCCTGTTGTATCTGGTACTGATTCTCCTGCCGGTTAGTCGGGCCGGCGGGCCGCCGGCGCTCCCAGGCAAGTGGTGAGTGTGGGGGCTTGCTGCTGCGGCAGGCTTCTGGAGGCCGCTGAGGGCTCGTCGGAGGTAACTGACGGTTGTGCAGCCCCTTGCCTGGGAGCGCCGGCGTCCCGCCGGCATTCTATCTACTCTTCTCTGCACGCTTCTTTCTGCCACCACGCGCTGCTCCACTGCCACTCTTCCCGCAAGCGAACGAGGCGCGCCTTCACGGGGTTGTGCTCGATGTAGCGAACGACTTTGGCGAAGTGATCGTCATCGCGGATGAAGCGGTCGTGGTATTCGCGGAACCAGAATTCGCCCGAGCGTCCCAGGATCTCATTGGCTTCATGGGCCGTGTAGGACTTCCAGGAGTGGACGACGCTGGCGAGATTCCAGTCCTCCTTCAGTTCGACCAGTGCATGGACATGGTTGGGCATGATGCACCAGGCGATCAGACGGTATCGCTCGTCGTCGAAATGCAGGAGAGCATTTTCCACCCGAGAGGCGATCCGTGCGTCGCGTAGCCAGCAGGCGCCGTGGCCGGCGTCCTCGTAGCGGGCGATGAGATGGCGCAGCTCGATCTCCCGCGGATCGTTGGCGGGGAGGTTTTCGACCCAGGAGAGCCTCGTCTTCCAGGATTGGATGACGGCGTCGGGAACGGCGTCGTAGAGGCGGAAGGTGAGGAATTGGGTGAGATGGCGTTGGTCGAAGTGCGGGAGGTAGCCTCTTGAGCGCCAGGGGGAGGAGGGAGAGGAAGAAGAGTCCTTGGACATGGAGAGGTAGGATATCGTTTCTTGGTTGGGAGAAAAAGATGGAGTAAGTTGGAGTTAGATGGAGTTAGTCGGGCCGGCGGGACGCCGGCGGTCCCAGGCAAGGTATGATCTTCACCTCAGTTGCCTCACCCAAGGGGGAGCCCCGATGATCCGCCTTCGATCCGCATTCGTCCTCTGCCTCTGTGCCCTGCTCCTGCCCGGCCTGCTCCAGGCAGCGGCCAAACCCTCCACGCCCAAGCCCAGCCCCGCCAAGGCGGCCGCAGTCGCTTCTGTGGAGCGCCACCGTCCCGAGTCTCGTGGATCTGGCGAACCAGGTTTGGGCTTTCGCGGAGACGGCTCTCAAGGAGAAGCGGTCTTCCAAGGTGCTGGCGGACTATGCGGAGGGGCAGGGGTTCAAGGTGGAGCGCGGGGTGGCGGGGTTGCCGACGGCGTTCGTGGCGAGCTATGGATCGGGGAAGCCGGTGATCGCCATCCTCGGGGAGTATGACGCTTTGCCGGGGATCTCTCAGAAGGCTCAGCCGACCAAGGAGCCGGTCGAGGTGGGGGCTCCGGGGCATGGGTGTGGGCACAATCTGTTTGGGGCGGCGAGTCTGGGGGCGGCGGTGGCGGTGAAGGAGCTGATCGCGGCGGGGAAGCTTCAGGGGACGGTGCGGTTCTATGGCACTCCGGCGGAGGAGGCGGTGGGGGGCAAGCTCTATATGGTCCGCGAGGGGCTGTTCAAGGACGTGGACGTGGTCCTCGCCTGGCATCCTTCGGATGAGACCAAGGCCGACACCCAGAGCACTCAGGCGATGGTGGATTTCGTCGTGGAGTTCCACGGCAAGACGGCGCACGCAGCTTTCGATCCGTGGAACGGCCGCAGCGCTCTCGACGGCCTGGAGATCTTCACTCACGCCCTCAACATGATGCGCGAGCACGTGCGGCCCACGGTCCGCATGCATTACGTCATCAAGGATGGCGGCGACGTGCCCAACGTGGTGCCGGACCATGCCAAGGTCTGGGTCTGGGTGCGGGATAATCAGCACGCTTCGGTGGACGAGCTGATGGGGCGGGTGCGCAAGATCGCGGAGGGGGCGGCGCTGGCTGCGGACGTTCAGAGCACGTTGCGTATTCAGTCCGGGGATTACGAGATGCTGGTCAACCGCGCCGGCGAGCGGCTCCTGCAATCCAACATGGAGTGGGTGGGACCGATCGAGTACACGGCGGAGGAGCAGGAGTTCGCGAAGACGATTCAGCGCGAGACGGGTATCGAGCAGAAGGGAGTGATCGGTGCCGTCAAGCCCATCAATGAGAATCCGGGCGGTCCCGAGGGCGGCTCCACGGACGTGGCCGACGTGAGCTGGAACGTGCCGGTGCTCCACGTCTCGGTGGTCACCGCGCCGCTCGAACTCTCCCTGGCATGCCTGGCCCGTGGCGGCGAGCGGCGGCATGTCCATCGGTCACAAGGGGATGACCTACGCCGCCAAGGTCCTTGCCGCCACCATGGTTGATCTCTTCGAGCAGCCGGCGAAGCGCGCGGAGATCCGTCGCGAGTTCGAGGAGAGCACCAAGGGCGTGGTCTATAAGGGCTACATCCCCGACGGTCCGCCGCCGCTACCGAAGGAGTGAGCCCTCAATCCTGTCCCCTCTCCCACCGCACTCCCGGTCCGGGAGCGGGGAACCCGCTGAATCCGTCTTGCTTGTCTCCTCTTCTCCCGGTGAGAAGAGGGCCGGGGTGATGAGGGTCTGATTCTCCTCCGCCTTCGGCTTCGTATCCCCCTCGCACACGTCCGTCGTAGGAATCGACTTCAGCCGCTTGGCCTTGCGGCCAAGGTCGGTGTCGCCGCAGCAGCTCAGGAGGGCGTCGTAGAAGGGTTGGGCTGCCTTGGAGTCTCGGTTCTTGATCCAGGTGCCGGCCGAGGCCAGGGCTCCGGCTTTTTCCGCGGAGCCTTCGGGCAGCAGGTCGGCCGCGGAACGGGCGAGGTCCGCTCCCAGATAGCGATAATGGAAGCGTTTATCAGGCTCCACGCGGTTGCGGGCCACGCGAGCGGACTCGTCTTTTGACGGGCCAAGCTTCTGGTGGGTCTTGGCGTTGGCCCGGCTCAGCGGCGAAGGGATCGACTTCGTACTCCCCGTCCCAGAGGAACCAGTCGGGCTCAAGCTCGGTACCCAGCAGCTCCAGACCCTGATGGCGGGTGAGGCAGGCGGCCCGGAAGAGGCTGCGGGCCCGCTCCGGGGCAGGTCGCTTGTCGTCCTTCCCCTCGGCCAGGGCCTGACGCAGGGCGTCGGCGGGCGACTGCCGGGGCTTGGGGAGATAGGCTTGGGCGTCCTCGTGCCGGCCGGCCCGGATCAGGCGGCGCCCGAGGAGGTAGCGCAGGTCGTAGGCGATACGGGCATCCGGTGCTGGAGCGAGGCCCGCGTCGGTCACGCCCCAGACGTCTCCTTCCCCTTCTCCCGAGTTGTTGTTGGCATTGGGATCGTAGTGGGCAGCGAGGTCCGCGGGCCAGGTCTTGTCCACGTAGGCGCGCAGCTCGTCGATCGTCAGTACTCTTTCGGCCACGTAGGCGGCGTCGGTCCAGTAACCGCCGCGCACGCAGAGCGTCGAGAGCCGGAACGTATTCGCCCCGAGTGAGGCGGGCGGCTCCCAACTCGCCCAGGGCCCGGGGGCGCAGCGCGGGCTGGACTCCGTTGTCATAGGCGTCCCAGGTGTCGTGCCCCGGCACGGCGGAGGCGGGCAGGGCGGCGGCGGCCTGGGCGAGGAGGGGCTCGGCCTCGGCCAGTTTGCCGGCACGCAGGAGGAGCTTGGCCCGGGTCCATCGGGCCATGGTCGCATCGGCCGGCGCCTTCTTCAGCCAATCCTCGGCGGCGGCGAAGTCTCCGGCCCGATAGGCGGCCCAGGCCAGACGGTCGGCGCCGTCGGCTTTCGTCACTCCCGCGGCGCGCAGGGCGGCCAGCCACTTGCGGGCAGGCTTGGGGTCCAGAGGGCCTTCGTAGTCCTCCCGGGTCCACACGGAGAGCACCCAGGCGGTGAAGACAGGACGGGCTTCGGCTGAGCGGGCCAGCCGCTCCAGGGCCTTGGGATCGCCCGCGGCCTTGCCGCACACCCGGCGGATGGAGTCCACGGCCGTGGGCTCGCCGGCCTTCGCCTGGAGAAGGTAGAGCTTCAGGGCCGCGTCGGGCTGACGCCGGCTGAGCTCGGCGCGGGCCTGCCAGCCGAAGCTGGCCTGGGCGAGACCCAGGGGATCGGAGAAGCCCTTGCCCGCCAGCTCACGGGTGCGTTCGAACCAGCGCACGGCCGCGGCCGGATCTTTTTCGGAATGGAGCTTGCCGAGCATGAACGCCGCCCAGGTGGAGCGCAGCCGGCGCTCGCTCTCGGGGCGGGCCAGGAGCTTCTCCCAGGCGGCGCGGGCCGCGTCCGGCTGGTCCTGGTGATAGGCGAGGGCGCCCCGCAGATAGTCGTCGAATTCCCCGGGCAGGCCGAGAGGCACGGTGAGCTTCGGCGGTGCAGGCCGGGGCGGAGCTTTGTCATTCCAGCTCGCCTCCTCGCGCCACGCCGCCACCTGCTCGCGCCAGGCCACGATGGCTTCCCGCACCTGGACGTAGGTATCGATCACCGCCTGTCGCCGGTTCGCGGGCAGAGCGGCGAGGGCGGTCTCCAGGTCTTTGCGGTCCGCATCCGCGGTCTGATGGACAGGCCCCTTCTCGTCCACCACCACAGGGAAGGGCGGCTTCTCCGCGGGGAGGAGGGGCTGGACGGCGTCGCGCAGCCAGGTGACGGGCGCTTCCAGGATGAAGGCCTCATCCGTCACCAGCCAACGGGGAAAGAACGGGCCGCAGGCCCAGAGCCCGAGGGCTCCGAAGGAAGCGGCGGCGAGGGTGATGACGAGGGCAGTGGCGAGGGTGCGGGCCGGTCTGGGGCTCAAGGTCGATCTCCGTGGGAAGGTGCTGCGGGCTCAATCCACACCTCCGTGGGGGCCGAGAAGCGCAGCCACGCCACCATCCGGCGTTCCCCGGGATGCAGCGCGGCCCCCGCAGGCCGGCCAGGCCATTCGAGCCGGATCTCACGGGCGCCCTCTCGTCGCAGCCCAAAACCCGCCAATCCGTCGGCGGCAAGGAATGAGTCGTCCTTCCATCGTACCTGAACCGTGGCCGGCAGGGGAGAGTTGGCCTCGCCTTCGTTGACGAGGTCGATCTCCACCAGCCCCGGCTGGGGCTTCCTGGCCACGGCCTTCACCTGGGCCTGGGGAGCCCGCCCGGCCATCACGGCCCGGAGCGTGGGCCACGTCCAGTTGTTCCGGTCCCCGGCCACGGGGAGCCGGTACCAGAGGATGCCCGTGAGCTGCCGGGGTCGCGCCCGGTTCCAGCCCCGGATGAGGTCCGCCATGGCCGCGGGATCGCTCCGCGCCGTGTGGATGGTGACCCGCGGGTCGAACGTCACCAGAGGACCCTCGGCCAGGAGACCCAGGAGCTTGCCCCGGGCATCGTACGCGGCCTGATAGCTGTAGGTGGGCAGGGCCACGCGGAAGGGGCGCTCGAACTCAGCCGCCTCTTCCACCCAGTAGCGGGCCGCCCGGGGCTTGGTGAGCTCGATGTCCCCCGGCCCTGGATCGTCCGGCGGCTCCAGCGAATGGACCTGGAGGACGTAGCCATCGGCAGCCTCGCTCAGCTTCTGGAACGTGTACTTCTGGTTGAGCCACACGGGCAGGACCGTGAACGTGAGCGGCACGGGAGCGGCAGCCGGCTTCAGGGAGGCGAGAAGGTCGCGGTAGTCCTTGAGCCGCGCCGCCGGGCAGTCGTAGTCGATCTGGATCTCGGCGAGAGCGATCCCCTTGGCCCGGGCCTCCGCAGCCACGTCGCGGACGAGGCCCTGGAGGAACCGGACCGCCTCGGGTTTGTCCGCAAAGAGCCCCGGAAAGGTGAGCACCCGTACGGCGACCCCCACCGGCTTGCCATACCCCTTGAGGGCCTCGGCATCCAGAGGGACGCGCACCACCCGCGGCGCCCGCTGGCTGAGATCAACCTCGGCCGCCAGCACCACCAGGCTGGAGAAGTCCTTGGCCTGGCCGACAGCCTCGCGAACGGCCGGAGACCAGTCCCGCTGCCAGACGTAGGCCTCCTGGCGGAGCGGACCATGAACGGGCGGCTCCTCGTGGCAGGCCGCGAGGGCGAGGAGGAGCGAGAGGATCGGGAGTCTTGAGCGATGGGGATTCACGGGGGTAAGGATATCGCCCTCTCAGTCACCACCACCGTTACGGTTTGGGTGATGGGAAGGTTGAACGCCCGTAGGAGGCCTCCTACAAATGGAGACCTGTGCGTGATTTGAGCCCCTCCCCTGGCCCTCAAGTTGCAACCCCGCCTTCCAGATCGTTCAATCCAGGGGGGCCCTGGCATGTTTGGGAGGTACTTGGGATGCACCGTCGCTTCGCTTCTTGTTGCGCTTTCGCTGCGGTTCTGCTGGGTCTTGTCCTGACTTTCCCCGGCTTCGCAACAGCGTCCTCTCTGGGGGACGCTCCGCCACCTTCCGCGTTCGCTGCGTCGTGGGCGGAGGTCGAGCGCCTGATCGGTGAGGACAAGCTGGAGGAGGCCCTCCCCAGGGTGGAGACGCTCATCGGCGAGGCCCGGTCGGCCGGGGATGAGGCGACGTGGACGCGGGCTCTCGTCGAGGCGGTGCGGCTGCGGTCGCAGCTCTACAAGGCCGAGGACGCGGCGCGGTTCCTCAAGGCCCAGCCATGGCCGACGGGAGCGGTCCAGCGCGCGGTGATCGATCTCTATTACGCCGAGGCTCTGGAGCGCTACTCCCAGCTTATTCCTGGGAGATCGGCCGGCGCGAGAGGGTGGAGGCCGAGGGCGAGCTCCCCCTGGAGCAGTGGACCCGGGACCAGATCCGCCGCTGCCATGGCCGCCAGCCGCGAGGCCTGGAGCCTGCGGCAGGATCTCGGGGAGATTCCCCTCTCCAGTCTCCATCGCTATCTGATGCCCAACAACTATCCCTCGGAGATTCGCGGCACGATGCGCGATGCCCTGACCTATCAATTTGTCGAGATCCTGGGGAACCGGGAGGTGAGGTGGAATGAGGATTCTGAGGGCACCGCCGGCCTCGATCTCCCGGCTTTGATTCGCGGCGAGATCCGTGGCGACCAAGCCGCGCCCGATCACCCGTTGCGGGAGATGGCGGCCGTGCTCGGCGATCTGGAGGCGTGGCATCTTGCGGCGGGCCGGCGGGAGGCGGCGTTGGAGGCCCGGCTCACGCGGATGCGGTGGCTGCACGAAGCCTTCACGGACGAGGAGGACCGCCGGCTCATCAGCCGTGATCTCGAAGCGTATCTCGAAGGATTCCGCGACGTCCCCTGGTGGTCGATGGGCATGGCCACCCTGGCGGAGCTGCTGATGCAGGAGGAGGAGCCCGGCCATTTCGCCCGGGCGCACGCCGTGGCGGTCGCCGGCCGCGACGCCTGGCCGGACTCGCCGGGAGGGAAGCGGTGCGCGACGATCGCCTCCGCGATCGAGCTCCCCGGCTTCCGTCTCGAGGCGATGAAAAGCGACGGGCTCGGCCGCCGCTCGCTTGCGGTGACGCACAAAAACCTTTCTACTCTCTACTTTCGCGCCCATACCTACGATCTCCAGCCAGCCGTTGGCGAGGACCTCTTGTCGCTGGTGGCGAAGAACCCCTACGTGGTGGCCTGGAAGACCGAGCTGCCCGAAACGCCGGATTTCGACTGGCACACCACCTGGGTCGTGCCGCCGATCGATCGCCCGGGCGCCTACGTCGTCGTCGCTTCGTCGCAGGAGGACTTCGACAGCACGAAAGCCACCGGAGCGGCCGTCCGCATCCTCCTGAGCGATCTCGTGCTGGTGACCCGTAACGCCGGCGGCCCGGAGGTCGAGGTGCTGGCGCTGTCCGGAGCCACCGGGGAGCCCGTCGCCGGCGCCGAGGTCCGCCTCTATGGCATGGATCGCAAATCGGGGATCAACCAGATCGAGAGAACGGAGATTACGGACGCCGGCGGTGCTCTCCGTTTGCCGTTGGATCCGGAACACACCTATTCGCTGATCGCCAAGGCGGGAGGGGAGATGGCGGAGGCGGAGGTCCCCTATGCGCCAAGACCGGAGGGGTTGGATACGCTCTCGACCCTGCTCTACACGGACCGCGCCGTCTACCGCCCACAGCAGACGATCCACTGGAAGGTGCTGGCCTACCGGGGATCGAAAAAGGAGGGACGGTTCACAGCCCAGGCCGGCCAGACGGTGACGGTGACGCTGCACGATGCCGGCGATCAGGTGGTGACGTCGCGGACCGTGACCACCAACGGGTTCGGCACGGCCTCGGGCGAGATCGAGATTCCGGCCGGCCGGCTGCTCGGACTGTGGAGGCTCGAAAGCGAAGCGGCGTCCCAGCCTCCCGACAGCGAGAAAGGTGTAGCCACGGTGCAGGTGGAGGAGTACAAGCGGCCGACTTTCGAGGTCGTGCTCGACGATCCCGCCGCACCGCTGCGGCTGGGCGCTCCCGCGAAGCTCACCGGTCATGCGCTCTACTATTTCGGTCTCCCCGTGGCTCGCGGGAAGGTGCGCTGGCAGGTCTTCCGCTCCACGCTCAATCCCTGGTGGTGGCGCGGGGATTTCGATCCCAGGGGCGGGACCGTGGCCACGGGGACCTCCGATCTGGGAGCGGACGGCACGTTCGCGATCGCCTTCACGCCGACGCTCTCAGGCAAGGGGCGTGAGGAGCTGATCGATCTATACAATGTTTCCGTTTCGGTGACGGACGACGGCGGCGAGACGCGCGACACCTATCGCTTCTTCCTCATCGGACGGACCTCGATCGAAGGATGGATCGCGAGCGATCGCGGCTTCCTGACCGCGGGCCGGCCGGCCTTCCTCACCATTACCCGCCGGGATTTGAACGGCACGCCACGGCCGGGAGGAGGCTCCTGGTCGCTCTACGAGCTGCGCCAGCCGGAGCGGGCCCTCCTCCCGGCCGAGGAGCCGGTGCCGGGCCTCGCAGAAAATGGTTTCCACACGCCGGGCGATGCTCTGAGCCCGCGATGGAATCAGCCAGCTTCGCCGGAGATCGTCCTCCGCGGCTGGCCCGAGGGGAAGCGGCTCGCGGGCGGCGAGCTGCGCCACGGCTCGTCCGGCGAAGCCGAGGTGAAGCTCCCTGCGCTGCGGCCCGGGGCCTACCGGCTGCGCTATGAGACGCTCGACGATGCGGGAAACAAAGTCGAGTCGCAGCGGGAGCTGATCGTGGCCGGAGCGCGGACGCCCCTGGCCCTGCCGGCCGTGCTCAAGGTGGAGACCGCGACCGTACGCGTGGGGGGAGTCGCCCGGCTGCTGGTCCACTCGGGCCTGCCCGATCAGACCTTCTTCTTCGAGGTCTGGCGCGGCAACGAGCGGATCGAGCAACGGACGCTCCGCGGCGGCGAATCCCCCGCGCTCATCGAGCGCGCCATCGGCCCGGCGGACCGCGGCGGCCTCGGCTTCAAGCTCCTGCTGCTACGCGATCACCAGCTCTTCGATCTCACCGCGTCCATTCAGGTGCCGTGGGACGACCGCGAGCTCGAGGTGGGGTTCTCCACCTTCCGCGACCATCTCCGCCCGGGAGCGAGAGAGACCTGGAAAGTCACCGTCCGCCCTGCCGCGGGCCGGGCCTCCGAGGCCGTGGCTGCCGAGGTCCTGGCCGCGATGACCGATCGCAGTCTCGAGCTCTTCGCCGACTACAAGCTTCCCGATCCCCTCGGCCTCTATCCCGACCGCACCGGGACCCCCTTTCTCTTCTCGTCCCTGGGCTCCGGGGGCGAGATCTGGTCAAAGCGGCAGGAGCTGCCGGCGTGGCAGGAAACCCTCCGGGAGGACCGTCTGCTCTTCCCCGATTCAAGCCGCAGCCGGGTGAGCTTCGGGCCCTTGGCGATGCTGGACGGCAGGGTCGTGCAGAGGATTACCGTGACCGCGGAAAGCCCTCGGTTCGATGAGCGACGGGTCGCCACCGGCACGACGATCACGTCCTCTGACCTGCAACGCATCCCCTCTGCAGAAGATCCCGCCACCAAGCCGGAGCGGCCCCCGAGCGCCCCGGCCGTGCCCGTGCGCAGCAACTTCGCGGAGACCGCCTTCTGGCAACCGCATCTGCTCACGGGTCCGGACGGCACGGCCACGATCGAATTCACCGTGCCCGACGCCGTCACCTCATGGAACGTCTTCGTCCAGGCCGTCACCCGCGACCTCAAGGCCGGCACGTTGCGCCGGGAGGTGAAGAGCGCTCGCGACCTCCTGGTTCGCCCCTATCTGCCACGTTTTCTGCGCGAGGGAGACCGGGCCGAGCTCAAAGCCGTGGTCACCAACGCGCGGAAGACGGAGATGCAAGGCGAGGTGATGATCGACGTGATCGATCCCGAAACGGGCGAGAGCCGTCTGGCGGATTTCGGGCTCACGGCCGGCACGGCGCGCCTCCCCTTCACCGTGGAGGCTGGCGGCGGCACGAGCGTCACCTTCCCCCTGACCGTTCCCGGCCGGATCGGACCGGTGGCCTTCAAAGTCACGGCCGTGGCCGGCGATGAGAGCGACGGCGAGCTGCGCCCCGTGCCCGTGCTCCCCTCGCGCGTCCATCTCGCCCAATCCCGCTTCGCCGTGCTCCAGGGCCAGGAGCGCCGCGAGCTGCGCTTCCCGGATCTCGAGAGGAACGACGACGCCACGCGGATCGACGAGCAACTGGTGGTCACGATCGACGGCCAGCTCTTCCAGGGCGTGCTCGCGGCTCTCCCCTACCTCGTGAATTATCCCTACGAGTGCACGGAGCAGACCTTGAACCGCTTCCTTTCGACGGGGATCGTGTCCACGCTCTTCGATCGCTATCCCGCCGTGGCTCGAATGGCCGCGGACCTGGCAAAACGGGAGACGCCGCTCGAATCCTGGGACGCCGCGGATCCCAATCGCAAGCTGAGCCTGGAGGAGACGCCGTTCCTCGCGGCGGCCCAGGGGGGAGATGGCAAGGATTTCATCAAAGTTCTCGATCCGCGCATCGCGCGCGCCCAGCGTGAGGAATCTCTCGCGAAGCTCGCCAAGACGCAGCTTCCCAACGGCGCCTTCCCCTGGTGGCCGGGCGGGCCATCCTCGGACTACATGACCGCCTACCTCCTCTACGGCTTCGCCAAGGCCGCTGAATTCAAGGTGGACGTGCCGCGGGACGCAGTGAGGAAAGGCTGGTCCTATCTCGCCCAGCGCTACCGTGATGAGCAGAGAGGAAGACGGCTGAGCGAGAGCTGCTGCCTCGAGCTCCTCACCTTCATCAACTACGTGGCCTCGGCCTATCCCGATCCCTCGTGGATGGGCGACGCCCTCACGGAGGCCGAGCGCCAGCAGATCCTCGACGCCAGCTTCGCCGCGTGGCGTGATCTCTCTCCTCATCTGCGCAGCCTCCTGGCCCTCACCCTGAAGCGCATGGGCCGGCCGGACGATGCCCGTCTCGTGTTCGACAGCGTGATGGACCGGGCGAAGACCACGCCGGACGAGGGCACCTTCTGGCAACCCGAAGAGCGCTCCTGGCTCTGGTACAACGACACGATCGAATCCCACGCCTTCGCCCTGCGCGCCCTGATGGAGTTACGGCCCGACGATCCCCGCCGCCACGGCCTCGTCAAGTGGCTCTTCCTCAGCAAGCAGCTCAACCATTGGAAGTCCACTCGCGCCACGGCCGAGGTCCTCGACTCCCTGGTCCGCTATCTCCAGAAAGAAGGGCAGTTCGGAGTCTCCGAGAGCGCCACCGTGAAGGTGGGAGGGCAGACCACGACCTTCACCTTCGAGCCGGACCGCTTCACGGGCCAGGAGAACCGGGTGGTGATCCCCGGCGACAAGATCGATCCCACCCATTCCGCGGTCGTGGTGGAGAAGGAGACGCCCGGCTTCCTCTTCGCCGCCGCCACCTGGCATTTCTCGACCGACGAGCCCGTGAAAGAGGGGAACGGCGACCTCTTCCACGTCTCCCGCCGCTACTTCCTGCGCATTACCCAGGGGAAGGAAACGATGCTCGAGCCGCTGGATGACAGCGCCGGCACCGTCTTGAAGCCTGGAGACGAGGTCGAGGTGCACCTCACCGTGAGCAGCCGGGCCGCGGCCGAATACGTCCACCTCCGCGATCCCCGCGCCGCCGGCCTGGAGCCCGAGTCCCTGCGCTCCGGCAGCCACTGGGACCTGGGCCTCGTCTGGTACGAAGAGACACGCGACAGCGCCACCAACTTCTTCTTCGAAAGCCTGCCGGCCGGCACCTACACCCTCAAATACCGCCTGCGGGCCAACCTCGCCGGCGAATTCCGGGTGGGGCCGGCCACGCTGCAATCGATGTACGCGCCGGAATTCACGGCGTATTCGGGTGGGGGGGTGGTGAGGGTGAAGGGATAGAATCCCTGTCCCCATGCTCCTCACCCTCCGCACCACCCACACCCCGGCCACGGACCTGGGCTATCTGCTGCACAAGCACCCGGACCGTCTCCAGACCTTCGAGCTGGCCTTCGGCAAGGTGCACGTCTTCTATCCGGAGGCCACGGCGACGGAGTGCACGGCGGCCTTGCTGCTGGACGTCGATCCCGTAGGCCTGGTGCGCGGCGGGGGGACGGAGATCGATCAGTACGTCAACGACCGTCCCTACGTGGCCTCGTCGTTCCTGGCGGTCGCCATCGCACGGGTCCTGGGCACGGCCCTCGGCGGACGGTGCCCGGAGCGGCCGGAGCTGGTGGAGAGGGCGATCCCCCTGGAGGCGCGGATTGCGGCGCTCCCCTGCCGCGGCGGCGAAGGGATGCTGCGGCGGCTGTTCGAGCCCTTAGGCTATGCGGTTACGGCCGAGAACCCGCCGCTCGATCCCAAGTTTCCGGCCTGGGGAGCAAGCCGGTACTTCACCGTGACGCTCAAGGCCTCGTGCCGCCTGTGCGATCTCCTCTCCCATCTCTACGTGCTCATCCCAGTGCTCGACGACGACAAGCACTACTGGGTGGGCGATCCTGAAGCGGAGAAGCTCGTGCGGCGCGGCGAAGGGTGGCTCTCCACCCATCCGGAGCGGGAGATGATCGCCCGGCGCTATCTCCGCCACCAGCGGGCCCTGGTGCGGTCGGTCCTCGCCCAACTCACCGCTGGCGAGCCTGAAGCCGACGGGCCGGGGGTCGAAGGGATCGCCTGGACCTGCCGCGAAGCCGAGGAGGCCTTCATGGAGCGCCCCCTGCGCCTCCACGATCTGCGGCTCGCCGCCGTGGCCGATGTCCTCCTCGAAAGCGGCGCCCGGCGGGTGATCGATCTCGGCTGTGGCGACGGCAAGCTCCTGACGATCCTTGCCGGCGAGCCCCAGCTCGAGGAGATCGTGGGCATGGACGTGGACTCCCGCTCCCTCGAATTCGCCCGTGAGCGGCTCGACCGCCTGCCGCCGGCCCAGCGCTCCCGGGTCCAACTCCTCCACGGCTCGCTGATGTATCGCGACCGGCGCCTGGAGGGCTTCGACGCCGCGGCCGCAGTGGAGGTCGTCGAGCACCTGGACCCGCCCCGCCTCGCCGCCTTCGAGCGGGTGGTCTTCGACTTCGCCCGGCCGGGCACGGTCGTCCTCACCACGCCCAACGCCGAATACAACGTCCGCTGGCCCGCCCTCCCCGCTGGCCACTTCCGCCACCGCGATCACCGCTTCGAGTGGACCCGGGAGCAGTTCCACACCTGGGCCGAAGGCATCGCCGCCCGCTTCGGCTACACCGTCCGCTATCTGCCGGTGGGAGGAGATGATCCGGAGGTGGGGCCGCCGACTCAGATGGGGATCTTCATGCGAGGGGAGCGGACGTGACCTGTAACTCCAAGCTCTCGGGGGCGCTCAGCACGACAGATCACCCGTCGCGTTGACGAGCCTAAGGAACAGGCGTAGGATACTAAGTTGAATCAATAGAGCGGTTGGAAGTCCAGGTCTTTGAGGCTCGGGTAGATTGAAGGCTGACGATAAGCACTCTCGGGGGGTACGCATAAGCTCACCTTGAGGTTAGGAGTCCCTGGAAAGGACCGCGATCAATGTCAGATAACGCCCAACCAACACCAGCCGAACTCGGCGAGCACCGTCGGCCCATCATCTCGCCGCAGACCGTATGGACGGTCTTTGGCGTAGTAGCTGCTCTCGTGGCGGCGTCCGCAGGGGTAAACTCCTACATCGACTCGCGGGTAGAGGCTCGGCTTCAGGATCCCCGCTTCCTGGGCGATCTCTCTCGCGCAGTTCGCCCTGTTGTCGTGTTCGATGACCAGGAGAGGATTCTCGGAGACTTCGGCGGCATGGCCTTGCTGAAGAGCCTACGCGCGTCGCGAGCTGCAGCAGGAAAGCCGCTTGTCATAACCATCGAACCGAAGGAGTTCCTGGGCGTTGAGCCGATTCTTGAAAGTCTCGACCACAACGCGGTCATACGATCAGAACGCGGCAAGGGGCTCTCATGGATATTCACAGTCACGGAGATGTCGTACATCGTAGTTGACGACTCACCACCAGGTGGTCCTTCCCGCTTCCGCTTGGAAATCCTTCGGTAGGTGCATGCCGGGGAACCCTAACACGTCGTTTCCGTGGACGACAGGGCGGCCCAGCAACCCCTGTAGTCCGCTGAACTCCAGTTCCGCTCGGCGTCAGTCCTAAGGTGACGTGCTGCATAGTACAAATAAGCGCGGCTTGGAAATTTGAGCCTTAGCGACGATATACTAAGAGCCTGCCATGAAACGTTTCACTGCCTTAATCGGTTCCCTGCTTGGTGGAGTCTTGGTCCTAGGATTCGTATTGTTTAGTCTCAAAGGCTGTGTGGTCACAGTATGGCGTGCTCCGGAGCAAGCCAAACACTATGCAGTAGTCGGAGGAGATCGGCGCACTCTTGAAATCACAACTTTCCCCAATCACGAGGTCATTCTTTGGTACACTGACCCAAACAGGCAGTACCTCGAAGGGACTCTCCAGACGTGGAAGGGGTCGGAAGGAACTCATTATTTCGGGCGCCTGTGGCATATTGAAGGCCCAGGAACTACCTTCGGATATCGCTTCTATCCTGCCGGTTTCACTCCGGTTATGATGGAGCAGACAACCCTCAAGACGTTCAGGTCGGGCTCTGGAAACAGTACATTTCCTGAGGAGGGGGAGCGAGGCCATAGTGTGCTGCTGTTTTCCGAGGACTCGTTGGTCTTCGGAGGAATGACTCTGGTGCAAGCCGAGCCTGATCCAGAACAACTCGAACTTAGGAAGGTTCTACTCGGAAAGAGCGAGGCTGGAAACGCACCCGGCAGATCATCTGGCCGGCCCCGGCCCTGAGGTAAATTGGAGGCGGCCAGAGTAGGTGTCAGAGGTTTGTTGAAGGAGGCTGAAGGAGGCCGCTCGGAGGTGATCGAAGCTGCCGCGCCGAAAAGGTGCCAGGCTCATAGTGAAGGAAGCAGCCCGGGAGGTGGCAGAGTTGGAGATCTGAGGAGGTCGCCGCAATAAGACCCCCGACTTCTGGGCTTCTCAAAGCTCCGGACCATGCTCTCTCCGGGCACCTCTCCCCAGGGGAGCCTGGGAGCTTTCCAAAATGACCATCCGTCGGGCGGGCAACTGTCAAAGATCGGCTCTGAGGGTCTTCCGCGACGAAGGGCAAGCTTGGCGGGAAGTTTCCGATCGGGAAGCGCGCCTCGCGATTGCCCTGCTTCGTCCGAGGATGCCGAGGAACCGGTCGTTGAAATCGGGGCGGGCCGGAAGAGGTAGCGTCCTTGAATGGTCCGGCAGGTGACGAAGACGAGGGTGGGTGAGGGGGACGGGTTGATGAAGCGAAGTTTTCTAGCCATACCCTATAAAGACGGGAGAATCTCGCTCCAATCTTGCAAGGGTCGATTTGACGTCTATATCGCAGCTCTATGGTCGGTATAGAGCTCCGCTACATGGGGTGTTCGGTGTCGATGCAGAAACGGCTCTCTCTGAAAGTTTTGTCCCACCTCCTTCCAGCGCAGGTTCGGATCCCTCGCGCCGATCCTCTGGCACTTCCCTAGAACGGCTGAAACCTTGGCCATGGCGATCAGGAAGGCCGGCCGGGGGTTTTCCCGGCCGGCGAGCGTAGGCCTAGCAGGACGACAGGCAGTACTGGAGCTGCGAGTCGCAGGAGATGATGCAGAGGTTCTGGCTGCAGACCTGCTGGCAATGCTCGTAGTTGATCTGGCACTGCTCCTGGCACGTCGGCTCGGCCGCGCCGCGGCCGGCATTCAACGCCATGAGGGAGAGCCCCATGGCGAAAGCGAGTAGCTTGATCTTATTCATTGAAGCTCCTTCCTGTTGCGCTTCCTTGGAGTTTCCCCTGTCCAACAGCGGCAGGGTTTTTCAGGACGCCGGCCGCTTCGTCCGCCGGCCCCAGTTCTCTA
The DNA here is from genome assembly GCA_963712665.1 of Thermoanaerobaculaceae bacterium. Lineage (GTDB taxonomy): Bacteria > Acidobacteriota > Thermoanaerobaculia > Multivoradales > UBA5704 > DATARR01. Next base: position 722,378 of record CAVQIV010000009.1, read on the forward strand.
GTTTTGCGGGATCTATGCCAGGTGGAAATGGGCGGTTGGGAAACAGGAAGGGTCGGCCGGGGATTCCCGGCCGGCGGGGTTTGGCGCTCACTCAGAGGGCTACCCACGGGAGTTGGTACCATGAGAGACTCCTCTCCCTGAACGCGGGAAGCAGTCCCGCGTCTTGCAGGTGAGAGCCGCTGATTCAGACTGCTCATGACCCACCCAACCACCCCCTTCGACTGGATCCTCCCCGTGGGGACCCACGTCGTGACCCGCACCGAGATCCGGGACTCCCGGGGCAATCTGATCTGCCCCGCGGGCGCTGTGGGCAAGGTCGTCAAGTCGCCGGTGGACAGCACCCATGCCTATCGGGTCCTCCTTCCGGACGGCCGCGAGATCTCTTTGAACCGGCAGCACCTGAGCGTGCGCAAGCTCGTGCAGCAGGAGGACCTGGAACGGTCGAAGCCGCGGGATCTCGAGCGCGATCTCTGGGACCGGGTGATCTATCGCTGCGTCGTGGGCTCCGTGGCGTATGGTCTGGCGGGGGAAGGATCGGACATCGATCGGCGAGGCTTCTATCTCCCGCCGGCGGATCTCCACTGGTCGCTCTTCGATCTCCCCGAGCAACTCGAGAACAGGGAGACCGAGGAGTGCTACTGGGAGATCCGCAAATTCATCACTATGGCGCTCAAAGCGAATCCCAACGTTTTGGAGTGCCTCTACACGCCGATCGTGGAACACAGCACGCCGCTGGCGGACGAGCTGATCGTCAACCGCTCGGTCTTCCTCTCGAAATTGATCTATCAGACATACAACGGCTATGTGATGTCCCAGTTCAAGAAGCTGGAGCAGGACGTCCGCACCACCGGCGCGCCGCGCTGGCAACACGCCATGCACCTCATCCGGCTGCTGATGGCAGGGATCACGGCGTTGCGCGAGGGGACGATTCCGGTGCGAGTGGAGGGGGAGCACCGGGAGCGTCTCCTCGCCATCAAGCGGGGAGAGATCCCGTGGGAGGAGGTCGATGCCTGGCGGCTCGGCCTGCATGAGGAGTTCGAGCAGGCCTTCCAGAAGCGACCACCCTGCCGGACCGGCCGGACTACGAGTGGGCCAACCGTTTTCTGATCAAGGCCCGCAGGAGCGCGGTCCATCAAGGTGAAGATTCGGACAGGGAGAGGGTTCGGGTTGTAGAATGAGACTGCGAACGGGGGCTGCTTGCTCCTCGGAGATCGGAGACGCCATGAGTCAGATCCTGCTGGACATCCCGGAGGACTCCATGCTGGCCCTGAAGCTGCGGCCGGATGAGTTGGGCGAGGCCTTGCGGATGGCTGCTGCTGTGAAGCTCTTCGAGCTGGGGCGCCTCTCGTCGGGAGCCGCGGCGTTGCTGGCCGGCGTGCCTCGCGTCGTCTTCTTGTCCAAGCTCGCCGACTACGGGGTCGACACGTTCAGCCTCTCCGAGGAGGATCTCCAGAGGGAAGCGCGCCTTGCCTGAGGTGATCTGCAATACCTCGCCTCTTCAGTACCTTCATCAGCTCGGACTCCTCCACATCCTTCCGGCCCTGGCGGGCGAGGTCATCGTTCCCGTTGCCGTGGAAGAGGAGCTTGCGATCGGCAGGGCAGCAGGGGTGAGCTTGCCCGATCTGAAGACCCTGAGCTGGGTGAGGCTGCAACGTCCCAGAAGCCAGCCGGCCTTGCCTCTGATCCACGACCTCGGCCCTGGTGAAACCGAGGTGCTCATGCTGGCCCTGGAGGCCTCCGATCCGATCGTCATCCTCGACGATGCTCTCGCGAGACGCTCGGCGGAGATCCTCAAGCTTCCTCTGACCGGGACCGTGGGTCTGCTGCTGGATGCCAAGCGGGCTGGGCTCATCGAGAAGGTCGCCCCTTGTCTGGATCAACTCCAGGCCCTACGCTTCCGCCTCTCTACCCGGACGCGGGAAGCGGTCCTGCGCCTTGCAGGTGAGAGTCTTCTCTGATTCGTCCATGCTCCTGACCCCGTGAAGATCGCCCTCCCCGAGCTCTCCCTCGTCGTCTTAGTCGGCGCCTCCGGCGCTGGCAAATCGACGTTCGCCCGCCGGCATTTCCTGCCCACGGAGGTGGTGTCGTCCGACGCCTACCGCGGATGGGTGTCGGACGACGAGACGGATCAGTCGGCCACCACGGATGCGTTCGAGGTTCTGCATATGATCGTCGGCAAACGCCTGCGCCGCGGCCGGTTGACCGTGGTCGATGCCACCAGCACCCAGCCGGAGGCGCGCAGACTGCTGCTGGAGATCGCTCGCGAGCATGACGTGCAGCCGGTGGCCATCGTTTTCGATCTGCCGGAGGGGTTGCTGACCGAGCGCAACCGGAATCGGCGGGACCGCCGGTTCGGTCCCCACGTGCTGCGCAATCAGCGGAGCCAGCTCCGGCGATCTCTGCCCGACCTTCAGAAGGAAGGATTCCACCGCGTCTGGATCCTCCGCTCGCCCGCGGAGGTCGAGGCGGTGACGATCGAGCGCCGGCCTCTGGGCCCCGCCTCGCCCGTTCCAGAGCTCAACCGCCAGCAGATCTACGACGACGTGCTCGATCTGGAGGATGTGGCGGGCAAGCGGGCGGTCGCCACCCGGCTGCGGGGCAACGTCACGATCCGCGAGGGGAACGCAGCCGCGGCCCTGGAGGTCATGAGCCGCTTCGCCGTCGATCCCCACTGGCTGATCTATCTGCCGCCCACCATGTCCCCCTCCGAGACCAGCCGCCGGCCGGGATCTCTCGAAGATCCCGCGGAAGCCTTCGCCCACTTCCGGGCCGAGGGGGTGGAGACCGTGGTCTGCGAGGAGAAGCACATGGGCTCGCGGGCCGTGGTCGTGGTCTGCCGCGACGCCGACTCCGCTCGCCGCCGTTTCGGTTTGACCGGTCCCCGCAGTGATACGAACGAGATCGGCCGCTGCTACACTCGTACGGGCCGGCCCTTCTTCGACGAGCCGAGATTGGAGGGATTGGAAAAAGCTCTCCTCGTCCGCGTGCGCGATGCTCTCAGCACGGCCGGGCTTTGGGAGAGGCTGAGCACGGACTGGGTCTGCCTCGACTGCGAGCTGATGCCCTGGTCCGCCAAGGCCCAGGACCTGCTGCGCAACCAATATGCCGCCGTGGGGGCCGCGGCCCGCATGGCCCTGCCCAAGGCCGTGGCCCGGCTCGCCGAGGCCGGAGCGAGGGGACTGCCGGAGGTTGCCACAGCCGCTCTCCTCTCCCGCTACCGGGAGCGCTACGACCTCTCCGGCCGCTTCGTGGAGGCCTACCGGCGCTACTGCTGGCCCGTGAACTCGATCCACGATCTGAAGCTCGCGCCCTTCCATCTGCTGGCGAGCGAGGGCGCCGTCCATCTCGATCGCGATCACCTCTGGCATATGGAGACCCTGGCGGAGCTCGCCAGTGCGCCCGAGGCAGATACTGGGCTGATCCTCGCCACCCGCTACCGCGTCGTGGACCTTGCCGATCCCGCGAGCGAAGCCGAGGCCACCCGCTGGTGGGAGGAAATGACGGCGGCCGGCGGCGAGGGTATGGTGGTCAAGCCTCTCGGCTTCGTGGCCCGCGGCCGGCGCGGCATCGCTCAGCCGGCCCTCAAATGCCGGGGGCGCGAATACCTGCGCCTCCTCTACGGCCCGGACTACACCCTGCCGGAGAACCTCGAGCGGCTGCGCGAGCGGGGCCTCTCGACGAAGCGCTCCCTCGCCCTGAGGGAATTCGCCTTGGGGATCGAAGCCCTGGAGCGCTTCGTCCGCCGCGAGCCCCTGCGCCGCGTCCACGAATGCGTCTTCGGCGTGCTGGCCCTGGAGAGCGAGCCGGTGGATCCACGGTTGTAAGCCCTCATCACCCCGGCCCTCTTCTCCCAGCCTCCCCCCCGGTCCGCCGGGAGAAGAGGGAGGGGTTAGTCTTGCAAGAAGCGCGTAGGGTGCGCTGTGCGCACCGTCAACGGTCACGGTGCGCACAGCGCACCCTACGGCAATGTCGCCCGCAGGAGCTCCCCTCTCTCCCGGCCGGTGGGGGGGAGGCTGGGAGAGAGGGGCTGGGGGAGTGAGGGTCAGAGGCGGCGGATAGGGCTCGATCCACGAGGTCGGCCGGCGTCACGATTCGGGTCTTCGGTTTATCATCCCTCCGGGAGACTTCGCTCATGATCCAGATCCACGACCACGGAGCCGTCCGCGAGCTGCGGCTCGACCGTCCGCCGGCCAACGCCCTGTCGCCGGAGCTGATCGCCGCCCTTCGCGGGGCGGTTGAGTCGGCACCGGAAGCGGGTGCGAGAGCGCTGGTGATCTCGGGCTCGCCCGGCATGTTCTCGGGTGGGCTCGACGTGCCGCACCTCATCCAGCTCGACCGTCCAGCCATTGCCGCGGCCTGGCGGGATTTCTATGCCCTCCTGCGTGGCATCGCCGCTTCGCCCATCCCGGTGGTGGCGGCCATCACCGGCCACAGCCCGGCGGGTGGAGCCGTGATCTCCCTCTTCTGTGACGCCCGCTTCATGGTCGACGGGAGCTTCCGCATCGGCCTCAACGAGGTCCAGGTGGGCATCCCCATGCCGCCGGTCCTCTTCCAGGCCCTGCGGCGGCTGGTGGGACCCGGCCAGGCCGAGCGCCTGTGCGTGACCTCCCGGCTTCTGCTGCCCACCGAGGCTCGGGAGATCGGCCTCGTGGACGAGGTCGTCGCTCCTGAAGGACTGGTCCCGCGGGCGATCGAGTGGTGCAACGCCCTCCTCGCCCTGCCGCCGCAGGCCATGGCCCAGACCCGGCGACTGGTCCGCGCCGATCTCGTCTCCCTCTTCGACGAAAACGAAGCCGAGCTCGCGGTCCTCCTGGACCAGTGGTTCAGCCCCGAGACCCAAGGCGCGCTGCGGGCGCTGGTGGAGAGGCTGGGGAAGAAGAAGGGGGCGTAGAGGGGGCGGATAGCGGCGCAGCGTGCTTCGCCTGAATCTGGCATCACGCTTGACGTTAATCACGCGCCGCGTTATTATGACGACGTGATCGTCTCGTTCAAGAACGCCGAGACCGAGGCCCTTGCGAACGGCCGGCGAGTCAAACGGTTCGGGAGCATCGAGGCGGCCGCTCGGCGCAAGCTTCGGCAGTTGCAGATCGCAGGCCGGCTCAAAGACCTTCAGGTGCCGCCTGGCAACCGGCTCGAAGCGCTCAGGGGCGACCGCGCTGGGCAGTACAGCATCCGGATCAATGACCAGTTCCGGGTTTGCTTCCGCTGGACGGCCGGCGGCGCTGAAGACGTCGAGATCGTGGACTACCATTGAAGGAGCAGAGACCATGGCAAAGCTAAAGCCTGTGACGCCCGGCGAGTTGCTGCACGAGGAGTTTCTTCTGCCTATGGGTCTCTCGCAGTATCGTCTTGCCAAGGAGATTGGCGTGCCCGCCCAGCGGATCGGCGAGATCGTGGCCGGCAAACGCGCCATCACTGCCGATACGGACTTGCGCCTGTGCCGGTACTTTGGCCTCTCCAACGGCTACTGGCTGCGGGCACAGGCGGCCTACGACACGGAGGTGGCGGAGGAGGCTCTCGCCGAAGTGCTCGAAAAGATCAAGCCGTGGGCCGGCACAGCGGCGTAGGGGATTCTCTCGCAGGAGACGCCAGAGGTCGTGAAGGCCCGCTGGCGGTCGTCGTCTATATATCCCGCCAGCCGCCCTATATGAAAATCGCCCCAACGGCCCCGCCGAGCCGTCCCAGCATATAGATTCCAGGAATTTTCATATGGATCTGGCCCTCTGGGAGGAGGTCCGGCCTCCGGTTCATATAGGTACGGCGGCGTACCTATATGAACGAGGCCGCTCCCGACTGGGGAAGGCGCGCGTTCATATACTCAGGCTGACGCAGTATATGAATTCGGGAGGGGGACACCTCCACGGTCGGGATTCCATATAGATTTCCTGTGAGTCTATATGGAGAGACAGTTCCCCGGCAGCTCTCCATCCTGCACGAGTTGGGACTGGACAGCGGAAAGTTCGTGGTACCATCCTGCCGGTGTGCCAAAGCGGCACCCCCCGTTCTGGATCATGAACCGACTCCGGCATCTCGCCACCCTGCTGCTGGTCACCGCCTTCGCGGTCTTCCAGTTGATCGCGCCGGCGCCCTGGCTCCATCCGCGCTGCAATGCGTGGGGAGCGCTGGGCCAGGCCCTCCAGGGTCCCGAGCCCCCGGTCGTCCAGACGGACGACGGCGCCACGACCTCCGGCAGCTCGGATGAGTGCCTGGTCTGCCGGGTCTCGAGCCTCTCGGTGGTCCTCCTGCCCGGCCTCGCGGTCCATGCCGCCACGGCCAGCCTGGCCGCGCCCCTCCTGCCCGTCGAAGAGCCCGTCCGGGCCCCCTTCACCGAGCACCTCAGAAGCCGCGCTCCTCCCGCCGCCTAGATCTTCATTCGTTTCCCTGAAGCAGGCCGGCCCTCGTCGCGAGGCGTCCGGCCGCAACGGACATTCTGAAGATCTTGCAAGATCGGGAATCCCCCGATCGGGAGAGACGCCATGGACCACGATGCCTGGACCCGTGCAGCCAGGCGGCGATTCATCCTGGGCTTGGCCCTGGGATTCGCCCTGCTGCCCCTGCTGCAGACGCTCCCCCTCGCCGCTCAGCCTCCCGAGGCCACGCCGGCGCAACCGGTCGCGGCCCCATCGCCATCACCGGACCCCGTCGCCGACCTCCGCGCTCAGCTCGACGCCCTCAAAGCCGAGTACGAGCGGCGGATCGCCGAGATCGAAAAGCGCCTGGCCGAGCTGCAGGCGGCCCAGGGGCAGACCCCGGCTCCGGAGCCCGCAACCGCGGAGGCGACGCCGCCACCGGCTCCGGCTCCGTCGCCCGAAACGCCTCCCTCCGAGCCTGCCGCGCCGGCTGAGCCCACCGCTGCAACGGGAAGCGCCGGAGCGTCGCAGACCTCCAACTACTTCAACCCCAGCATCTCGGTGATCGGCAACTTCCTGTCCGTCGCCGGTCACAATCGGACCGAGAACCTGCCGGTCGCGGGGCTCCGCGAATCCGAGCTGAGCCTCCAGGCGATCGTCGATCCCTATGCCCGGGCCGACTTCTTCCTCTCCTTCGGCGAGGAGGGGGTGGACGTCGAAGAGGGCTTCGTCACCTTCACCTCGCTCCCCCAGCAACTGCTCGCCAAGGTCGGCCGCATGCGGGCCTCCTTCGGCAAGGTCAACACCCTGCACCTCCACGTCCTGCCCTGGCCCGACGAGCCGCTGCCGGTGGTCAACCTGCTGGGCGGCGAGGAGGGGTGGATCGGCACGGGCGTCTCGGTCGCCCGGCTCTTCCCCGTGGGGGATACCTTCACCGAGGGGACGCTCCAGATCTTCCGCGGCGATTCCGACGGTCTCTTCGCGGCGCCGCACCGCAGCGACCTCGCCTACAACGGCCACTACCGCATCTTCAAGGACCTGACCGACGCCTCCAACCTCGACCTCGGCCTCTCCTACGGCGTGGGTCCCAACGGCACGTCGCAGGACGGCCGCACCCATCTGGAGGGCTTCGACGCGACCTACCGCTGGAAACCGCTGGAGACGGCGACCTACCGCTCCGCCACCTTCCGCGGCGAGGTGTACCGAAGCCGGCGCGACCAGCCAGGTGGCACCGAGACGGCGCTCGGCTGGTACCTCTCCGGCGACTACCAGCTCGCCAAGCGCTGGTTCGTGGGCGCCCGGCTCGAGGCCGCCGAGCATGCGGACGATTCGTCGCTGCGCGACACGGGAGTCGCCGGCATCCTGACCTTCTGGCCCAGCGAGTTCTCGCAGCTCCGGGCCGAGCTCCGGCACCGGCACTACAGCCTGACCGACGAGAACGCCAACGAGCTCCTTCTCCAACTTCAATTCGCGATCGGCGCGCACGGCGCCCATCCTTTCTAGATTAGAGGTACACCATGAAGCGACTTCTTCCCGTCCTTTTCGCGCTCGTCGCCTCCATGAGCCTCGGCTCCGTGGCCGAGGGCAAGCTGCGCGTCGTCTCCTCGCTCCAGGACTTCGCCTCGATCGCCCAGTCGATCGGCGGCGACCGGGTCGAGACCTTCGCTCTCGCCAAGGGTTATCAGGATCCCCACTTCGTGGATGCCAAGCCCTCCTTCGTGCTCCAGCTCTCGCGCGCGGATCTCTTGATCGTCGCCGGGCTGGAGCTGGAGATCGGCTACTTGCCGCCGCTCATCGATCAGAGCCGCAACGACAAGATCCATCCCGGAAATCCCGGCTATCTCGATGCCTCGGTGGGCTGCGACATCCTGCAGCGGCCCACGGCGCAGGTCACCCGCGCCATGGGCGACGTCCATCCCTACGGCAACCCGCACTACTGGACCGAGCCCGAGAACGGCCGCGTGATCGCGCGCGCCATCGCCGCCCGCCTCTCGCAGCTCGATGCGGCCGGCAGCGCGACCTATCAGAAAAACCTCGCCGCTTTCGAACAGCGCCTGACCCAGAAGGAAGCGGAGTGGACGGCGAAGATGGCCCCCTACGCGGGCACCAAGATCGTCACCTTCCACGACTCCTGGCCCAACTTCGCCAAGGCCTTCAAGCTCAACATCGTGGGCCACGTCGAGCCCAAGCCCGGCATCCCGCCCTCGCCCACCCACACGCTGGACATCATCAACCTGATCCAGACGCAGAAGATCCCGGTGATCTTGGTCGAGCCCTACTTCGATCGCAAGACGCCCGACTCGATCGCCGGCAAGACCGGAGCGGTGGTCGTGACCTTCTATCCTTCCGTCGGCGGTACGCCGGCGATCAAAGACTACTTCTCACTCTTCGACACCAACCTCGACGCCTTCGTCGCCGCCGTGACCGCCGGGAAGGGAAAGAAATAGATGAGCATTTTCGAGCTGCTGCTCCCCGCCTTCCTGGCGAGCCTCATCCTGACCGGCATCCACGCCTACCTCGGGGTGCACGTGGTCGAGCGCGGAGTGATCTTCGTCGACCTCTCGCTCGCCCAGATCGCCGCCCTGGGCACGACCGTCGCCTACCTGCTCGGCTACGACCTGCACTCGACGGCCGCCTACCTCTTCTCGCTCAGCTTCACCTTCTTGGGGGCGGCGATCTTCGCCTTCTCACGCGTGCACAGGAAGACCCGCATCCCGCAGGAAGCGGTGATCGGCATCGCCTACGCGGTCTCGGCGGCGGTCGCCATCCTGATCATGTCGAAAGCCACGCAGGAGACCGAGCACTTGAAAGAGATGCTGGTCGGCAACATCCTCTCGGTGACCAATTCGGAGCTCGTGAAGACGGCGGTGCTCTACTCCCTGGTCGGCCTCTTCCACTACATCTTCCGCAAGCGCTTCCTGCTCATTTCCATGGACGAGGAGGAGGCCGAGCGGCAGGGGCTGAACGTCCGCTTCTGGGACTTCCTCTTCTACATGTCGTTCGGCTTCGTGGTGACCTCGTCGGTGGCCATCGCGGGCGTGCTGCTCGTCTTCTGCTTCTTGATCGTTCCCTCGGTGACGGCCATGCTCTTCGCCTCGCGCCTGGGGCCGCGGCTCGCCATCGGCTGGAGCATGGGCGCCCTGGTCTCGGCCGGCGGCGTGGCCCTCTCCTTCTTCCTCGACCTGCCGACCGGAGCCACCATCGTGGCGACCTTCGGCTTGGCGCTCCTCCTCCTCGCCGCGGTGAGGAAGCTGTTCTTCAAGAAGATCGAGGCCTGACCTCATCCAAAAGCGCCCCTTCCTGCGAAGAGGACGATAGGAAACGCCGCCGGGCTCGTTCCGGCGGCCTCCCGCCGATCGGCAAAACCCTTTTCAAGGAAGAGGTGAATCGTGAAGAACAGAAAAGCGCTGAAGCTGAAGCTCAACCGGGAAACCCTCCGCATCCTGGAAGATTCCACCCTATCGCAAGCCGGCGGCGGCATCCTCCTGCCGGTAGGAGGGAACCTGAGCGTCCCCGTCTGCACCCGGGCCATCTCCGACTGCGTCTCCTGCACCAAGCGTCTGGACTCTTGCCCGGACACCGGCACCATCGCGTAGGTCGAGGTGGACGGGTGAGAAGCCCTGCGGAGACCCGAGCTGTGGCGGGCTCCGCCGGGCCTCCTTACCTATCGCACCGCGCCTTCCGCCGCCCCTTCACCAGCGAGGCTGCTACGGCGATTGCCAGTAGGGAGGCGATGACGGCGAGGGAGACGGAGTAGGGGATCTTGTAGAGGTCCGCGATCGTCATCTTCACTCCCACGAAGACCAGCGCCACCGAGAGCCCCAGCTTCAGATAGCCGAGCTTGCCTAGCAATCCGGCGAGGACGAAGTACAGCGAGCGCAGGCCCAGGATAGCGAAGATATTCGAGGTGTAGACGAGGAACGGATCTTCCGTCACGGCGAAGATCGTCGGGATGGAATCCACGGCCCTTGCGGTCTTCACCTATCTCTATCGGATCGCTTATCACCGGCCTTTCCATCCCGTCGTCGAAAGGGTCTCGGTCGAGGACGTTGTGGTTGACTTCGATCGCCCGGACTCCAGCCGCCTGCAGCTGGGCACCTTTATCATCCGCAATCCCGAGGAGGTCCCTTGGTTCGGCCAGTGGGCAACAGGGGAACAGCCGATACGCCATGTGCCTGATTCGCTCCGCGATATGCATTCACTGCGGAGACACCTTTACATCGATCTTTCCTCGCAGGTCTATCTGCGCGAGAGCTGGTGGCGAGAAGACCCGAGGCTCTTCATCAGGAAGATCCAACGGGGCGGCGAGGAAGTGATCGTCTTGAGGAACTCTAAAGGTTACGAAGTGATGGTCGGCAATCTCGCAGCGGGAGTCTTCATACCAACCGTCCCTGGCCCTTTGGGGAAGGTGTGCTGAGGCCGGAGGGATAGCACGATACGTGATCGCCTCCGCAGCCGTGAGATCTTGCGGAATAGCCGCTTGCCCGCCCACTCACAGGCGCGAGCGCGCCACCTCGGCCTTTTGAGTCCACCATTCCACCACTCCTCAGCCTCCGAGGAGACGGTCGTCGCTCACTTCGGGGGGAGCAGCCGGTAGGATGAGGTGGAGATCGGCGGAGCAGTAATTGGTGTAGACGAGGCCGAGGGGGTTGTGACAGCGAAGGAGCTCATGGCGCAGGTCGCGGAGGATCACCCCCACGGGCTCGCAGGTCAGAAACTTCTCCAAGAAGCGCTCCGCAAAGGCAGTCGCAAGCGGCTCCCAGACCCGCACCTCGGTGCCGATCACTCCGGCCGCACCATGATCGACGAACGCCTGCACGAAACCACCCAAGAGCTCCGGATCGAGCCCGACCGAGCGGCAGGCATTGAGGAAGACGAGTGGGCGTTCAGGCCACTGGCCCTCGTCCGGTAGGCTGTCGGGAAGGATATAGGGCTGCTCACTGCTGCCTACGGAGAGACAGGGACGGTCGAATCCCCAATCACCTTGCGTCTTCCCGGGGTCGATGGCGGGATCGAACTCGCGGTCGTAGATCACCGTCCACGGCAAAACGTCGCCGTCCGCCAGCAGCCGCGCGATGGCAGGCGTCTCACCAATCTCGGGCCCGACGCGGGCTTTGAGGCCAAGCGATTGCAGGAGCTGGTTGCGGTAGTAGACGCAGAGGCGCAGGGAGGCTTGCCCTGCCTCCTTCGGCATCACCTCGATTTCCATCGCCGAGCTGGGTGCCACGGCTGGTAGCCAAAGGCGGTGCATCACGCATCCTTCCTCCGATACGGCTTGTGCGGGACCTTCTCGGTCGGTTTCGACAAGCCCGAGCTCAAAATCGTGGCTGTACACCGCGATCTGTACCCAGTCGCCACCCTTGCGTAAGAGCGTCTCCAAGGCGTCAGGAGGGATCGCGTGAGGATTAACGACGGAGGTTTTTGGAGAAAGAGGGCCGATATCGATATGCAATTTGTAGGGCGTGCAGGCACGCAGGGGCTCCGATTGCCGCGCCTTCACCCACCTGTTTTGGTAGCGCTTCAGCCAGATGTTCACCATGGCGTGCCGGTGGCTCGCCGGTGGAGTTCCCTTCAAGTCTCTCTGACCCGGTCCAAATGTTGAGCTGGTGACTGATGTTCATCGCTGTGCTGATATGGTAATCCATGGTGCCGATAACGCCGATCTGGTGACCTAAGATCGCATCGCGTTCTGCCTTTATCGCTCCGATGTTGATTGTCGAGCCTCCAGGCGCGGATTTCTCTTGTGGCACTGAGGTCTCGCCACCTGTGGCCGACCGACCCTTGCCGCCTCGAATCAAAGCGACCGGGAAGTCCTCCGTCTCGAATTTGAAAAACGGTGTCTGCTCTCGGCCGATCCTTCTCGCGCTCTCTGACACAGCCTCGTCCAGATATTGCATCAGGCTCGAGATCCTGACAAAGCGAGCCCCCTCGGTACTGCCAGCTCCTCGGAGAGCGGCGACCAGGTGATGGGCAAAGATGCTGAGGACTCCCTCGCCTGGCAGGGTCCAAGACTTCTGCGTTGCGTGGCAGGAGAGGACGAAGGCGCCGCCCGCCCCCAACTCGTAGCCAAGCTCTATGGGTAGAGGCTCCTCGACGAAGCCTTTGGGAATGGGCGCCATCGCTCGGGCCTTGGCCTCGGCCACCGCCGAAGCGTGACAAGTGTCGAACATCACCAGCACCCGCCGGCTCCGGAGGCTCCGTAAGCCCCGGATGAAGTCTTCGGCCAACAGGGCTGTCGATGTCAACTCGTCGGGCCAAGCGTCAGAGGGGATCAGGAAGTAGCGTTCGCCTCCCCCTCCTGTCTCCTGCCAGCCGTGGCCGGAGTAGTAGATGAGAAAGGTCGCATCCGGGTCCGCGGCTGCGGCCTGGGCCAGTTCGGCGACCGCCGCAAGAATCCCTTCGCGAGTCGCCGCTTCGTCGCTCAGAATCCGGACATGCTCGCCCGGGTACGCGCAAAGGTCCGGGTCGGCCAGAGTCCTGCGCAGCTCAAGCACGTCGAGCACCGTCACCGGCAGCGACCATGCCGAATACTCGCAACGCCCGACTCCGATCAAGAGAGCGTAGGCGTTCATCTCGCGGGGGCCATCGCTCCCCATCTCCGGCTTCGCCTGGGGGTCACCTTGCTCCAGATTGTTGTCACCCTTCGATGTCGGCTGCGTCATCCCTTTCTCCTTATGGCGCAGGCGCTTGGCGCCCCTTCGCAAGAGGGTTCCGCCGGGAGGCCCGTTGCTCGAACGGTAGACACTTACTGCTCTCCATGACCAGAATCTCTACCCGTGAGCGCCGATCTCATCGTAGTTTTGGTATTATACATGAGCTATAACCCGGCGCGACTGGCGTCAGGCAGGGCGCTCCTGGGCGCCCTCTCATCGTCGCGAGAGCGTAGATTTCCTCCTCTACGTCCGTCTATAGGGATCATGAGAATGCCGATGTCGCGAGTCTCCTTCGCCCTGGCCCTCTTGCTTGCCGTACCCCCTCTAGCTGTATGGGCCGATGGAACCGCCCCCCCGCCTCCTGTCAAGGTGCTGGAAGCCGATGCAGGCAAGATCACTCTGACGACGAGCCACCCGGCGCTCGCCCAGCGTCTCTTCCTGATGAACCAGACCGACAAGCCGCAGAAGGTCACCCTCGCGGTAAGCGACTTACGTGGCAGTGGCGGGAGGACGGTTCAGCTCGAACTAGCTCCGCCTAGCCCCCTGTCGCTTACCCCTTACCAGGTGCAGGCGGTCGAGCTCAAGGGGCAGTTCACCGAGGTTGCGGGGCTCACCGGGCTGCTCACGTTGCAGATCGACGGCGTTGCCCAGCCGCAGCAGTACGTGCTGGTAGTGAAACGAGAGAGGGGGGCACAGCAGATCGACATCGACGCCCAACCCGATCCGGCAGCCTACCGGTGGTGGCCCCTTGGCACCACAGCCACCGTACGGCTGCGCCTGACCGAGACCACCGGCGAGGTCGCCGCCTATCAGTGGCCGGATTTGCAGAGCCTCCTGGTGAACGTCTCGGATACCTATAAACCGGGCGCGGGCTACACACGAACCCGTCTGCTCGCGGAGGACGGGACCGAGCTGCCCAGAGCCAACGACGAGACAGTCGCGCCGCCCCAGGCCTTGGCGCCTTGGGGGGCGCTTGGACTCCGCCTGCAGATCGAAGGGCTTCGCGGCACGGGAAAGTACGAGGGGACTGTCCGCGTGGCCACTCCGAATGGGCCGCAGACCAAAAGCTTCACTCTGTTCCTCAAAGACTGTTGGCTCTACGCCGCGCTGGTGATCCTGGCCGGTGTGTGGGCCTCCTACTGGCTGCGCCGCTGGATCACGGTTGGCCGGCCGCAGGCGCTCGCCGAGTACCAGATCGGACTCCTGCTGCAGCGTGTTCAGCTCGAAATCCCCGACGTGACTAGCGGAGTGCGCCGGGCGCTTGAGGCGGCTCTTCAGGAGCTCCACCGCACGACACTCCTCGAGCCAGGGACCGACATCAAGGCGAATCTTCAGACAGTCACCGAGCAGCTCGAAAACTACCTCATCGTCGAAGCGATCATCGTCCTTCGATCGCAGCTCGAAGACTTGGTCCTGGACAAGACTCAGCAGGACGCGATCAGACAGCGCCTCGATCTGCTCGACCAGCGCGTCCAGGAGGGAAAGCTGCGGGCCCTGACAAACGAGGCTGGAAAGAATGCCCTCGTCGATGAAGCGAGATCGATCCGTCAGGAGCTACTGACCGCTGCGGGACAGGCACTCGAAAGAGCGGCGGCCGCCCTGACTAAGAACATCGAAGCCGAGCGTGCCGCCCTGGCCGCCGGGCCACTGTCGGCCGCCGATCAGAAGGTGCTCGCTGCTGGGCTCACCAAGGCCACCAGCCATCTCGGCACCGCGACCCGCAAGCTGCAGGAAAGCCGCGCCGCAGCGGGACAGGCGGCGGCCGACCTCCTGCAACAGGGATGGCAGGAGTACGAAGCCGCTTCTCAAAGTTATTTGGACGCCAGCGTCGAGCGCTTTCGCCAAGAGCTCGCCGCGAGCGTGCCGCCGCTCGGAATCGAAGCGGAGGCCTGGCAAAGTCTCCTCAAGGAGCTCCACGCGGCGCTCCCGGCCGACGCTACAAGCGTGCAGTTTGCCGACGCTCGGCGCCGCTACATCGCCGCAGTGCTTGGCGGTATCGAACAGCAAGCTGGGAAGTCGGCCCAGGAGGCTGGAGCTATCGCTGGCCAGGGACAGACGGTGGTCAGCTTGCAGGCCGTCGCAGCGGTCGCTGCTGCCGCTCGAAAGAAACTGGCGGGCGGAGAGGAGGTCTCAGAAGCCGATGTCGCGACGCTGCGTGCTGACTATGACTCGGCCATGGCCCTCTTGCCCACTGCACGAGATCTGAAGATCGGTGCCGAGAAAGAGAGGGCTGAGGAGATCGTTTCCCGGGCCGCCGCTCCCCAGTTGGGCGGAAATCCGACCGACCTCGTGGGCGTCCCGCAGCTTCCCCGTGACATCGCTCCGGTGCGCACTCCGGATGCCGTCGTCGGTGACATCCGGCGCCATGACGGAGCCGTGGCCTGGATCGTCAGCGCCGTCTCCGTCCTCGTCGGCCTACGCGTTCTCTGGGCCACAAGCCCTGCGTTCGGTAGCCTGATCGACTACATCGGCGCTTTCCTCTGGGGCTTCGGTCTACACGAATTGAACAAGATCACCATGCCCGAGGGACTTACCAAGCTTGGGCTTGTTCTGCCGAAGGGGAAGGATGGTGGCTGAGTCTGGCCCTGGGGCGAACCCCGCCGCGCGATTTCGTTCTGACCCTCCTCGCCGCTGAGCCGGGTCCAGTCGAAGCGCCGGGGACGATACGACGCTGCTTTTCAGGATGTCGGCTCTCGCGGTATTTGGTACCCAAGGAGCAAGACCACGCTGAGGCATATTCTCTTCAGTAGTTTCTGGAGGATCAACTGTGCGAAGCTTCGGCGGCGTTGCTGTTGGTCCCTCTCGGCTGCGGGGCACGGCCACCTCGCCAACGCAGATCAACCTCCAGTGGGACGGCAACTCTCCGAACGAGGATGGATTCAAGGTAGAGCGCAAGCAGGGGTGCTGTGGGCCGTGGGTCGAGATCGCAACGTTTCCGGCGAATTCGACGACCTACCAGAGCACTGGTTTGACCTGTGGCGGCTCCTACGCCTACCGGGTTTGGGCTTTCAATACAGTAGGCGACTCGGGCAAGACCAACGAGGCCGCGACGACGCCTGGCTGCTGAGATCTGCCCCCGCCTTCCCGCTCCCGGGCGCCGCACTGCTGAGATATGGCGCCCGTGTCCCCCCAATCCCCCCGTCGCAGCACCTTCAGAGATAGGCGGCCTCGGGAATCTCCGGGCCGCCTCTCCGGAGGTCTGTGATGACAGCCGTTGCTGAGTGGGGGAGCGGGCCCGAGGCCCTGCCTGAGCGGGTGGATATCTGTCTGGTCAACATGCCGTATGCGGCGTTGAACCGGCCGTCTCTCGCTCTGGGGCTGCTGCAGGCGATCCTGGCGCGGGAGGGGATCGTGGCTCGGGCCGTCTATCCCAATCTCTGGTTTGCCGAGGAGGTGGGGCTCCACCTCTATCACCTCGGCTCTTCCTCGTTCCCCAAGGAGCTCCTGGCTGGCGAGTGGACGTTCGCGGCGGCGGCTTTTCCGGATGCGGTGCGCGACGACGAGGAGTATCTGCGGCGCATCGCCGGGGCGTATGAGCAGATCGGGGGCTATCACCGCCGCCCTTCCGATGCCATACGGCTCCAGAAGGACCTGCGGAAGCTGCGGCAGGCGGCGAGCGATTTCATCGACCGGGCCGCCCGGCAGGTGCTCGCCACGGGTGCCCGCGTCGTGGGATGCACCTCCACGTTCGAGCAGCACGTGGCTTCGCTCGCCCTGTTGCGGCGGGTGCGGGAGATCGATCCTTCGGTCGTCACGCTGCTGGGCGGCGCCAATTGCGAGAGCGTCATGGGCCGCACCACTCACAAGAGCTTCCCCTGGGTGGACTACGTTGTCTCTGGTGAAGCCGATGCCCTGGTGGGCGATCTCTGCCATCAGATCCTCGCCCACGGCCGGGAGGTGCCGAAGGAGAGTCTGCCTTCCGGCGTATTCGGTCCGGCGCACAGGAACGGCTCCGGCCGGCTCCGCCTGGCGGTCCTCGGTGGCTCCGAGGAGGCTCCGCGGCCGGTCTTCCACGATCTCGATTCCCTGCCCGTTCCTGTTTTCGACGACTACTTCCGGGCCGTGGGCGAGTCCCCCCTCGCCAAGGCCATCCGGCCCGGGCTGCCTCTGGAAACTTCGCGGGGCTGCTGGTGGGGCGCGGCGCGGCACTGCACGTTCTGCGGTTTGAATGGCACGTCCATGACGTTCCGTTCGAAATCTCCGCAGAAGGTCCTGGCGGAGATGCGGGAGCTGGAGGAGCGCTACGGCATCGCGAGCTTCGAGACCGTGGACAACATCCTCGACATGGCCTATTTCAAGAGCGTCCTGCCGGCTCTCGCGGAGGATGGAGGCCGCCGGCGGATTTTCTATGAGATCAAATCCAATCTCCGCCGCCCGCAGGTCGAGCTGCTGAAGCGTGCCGGCATCGTCTGGTTGCAGCCGGGCATCGAGAGCCTCCACTCGGCGGTGCTGGAGCTGATGGACAAGGGCGTTCAAGGATGGCAGAACCTGCAGCTCCTCAAGTGGTGCCGGGAGCTCGGCGTCCGGCTGACCTGGAATCTATTATGGGGTTTTCCGGGCGAGGAGGACGGCTGGTACGCCGAGATGGCGGAATGGTTTCCAGCTCTGGAGCACCTGCAGCCGCCGGGCGGCACGTCCCGCGTGCGTTATGATCGCTTCAGCCCTTATCACAAACGGGCGCAGGACTTCGGCCTCGCGTTGCGGCCCGCGACCGCCATGCGCCACGTCTATCCTTTGCCTGAGCCCGATCTCGCCGATCTCGCTTATTTCTTCGCTGCCGAAGGCCGGCCGGACGTCTTCGCCCAATCCGGCAGCGATCTAATGCAGGGTCGGCCGGGAGCCCGGGCTGTGCAGGAGGGGCTCAACCGCTGGATCGGGGCGTTCTGGGCCGGTCCGCCCGATCTCACGGTGACGGACGACGGCGCCGTTCTGCGTTTCGAGGATACGCGGAGGTGCGCGCTGGAGCGGAGCTTCGAGATCTCCGGCCTGGCGCGCGAGGTCTATCTGGCCTGCGACGAGGCGCATGTCGAGGAGCGGCTCGCACCGATGCTGGCTGGGCGTCTGGGGCGGGAGGAATCCGAGATCGCCGCGGCTGTGGAGGATCTCTTGGGCCGCCACCTGCTGCTGCGCATCGATCGCCGGCTCGTTTCGCTGGCGCTCTCGCCGCCGCTCGCGGCTCTGCCGGATCCCACGGAGTTCCCGGGCGGCCGGGTGGTGATGGAGGAGCGGAGCTGGTCCTGAGAAAGTCAACTCACCGGGTGGACGTCCTGCCCGGATTTCAGGCGAGGAGGTTCAAGTATGAAGAAGCAGAAAGCCAGGAAGCTGCACCTGAACCGGGAGACCTTGCGCTCCCTGGAGGAGACCAGCCTGCGGCAGGCCGACGGCGCGGCCATCGTCAAGGGATCGTTCATCAAGCCTTGCACGTACGTTGTCTCGGATTGCTATCCCTGCACGGGTCCGCTGGACACCTGCCCATCGGCCAGGAACTGCCCGTCGGCGCCGCCGGATTGCGGTATCGCCTGATCGGCTGAGATGGCGAATTCAACCGGCGGAGCCTGGAGCTCCTGAGGCTCCGCCGGAAATTCTTTCTATCCCGCCAGCCGCCGCTCCTCGCGCCGGCTTTTGAGGAGCGAAGCGGTCACCGCGGCCGTCAGCAGGCCGGCGATCACGAGGAGAGAAATCAGCGACGGGATCTTGTAAAGGTCCGCGATCGTCATCTTCACTCCCACGAAGACCAGCACCGCCGAGAGCCCCAGCTTCAGGTAGACGAACTTGCCCATCACCCCGGCGAGCAGGAAGTAGAGCGAGCGCAGGCCGAGGATGGCGAAGATGTTCGAGGTGTAGACGAGGAATGGATCATTCGTCACGGCGAAGACGGCCGGGATCGAATCGACCGCGAACACCAGGTCCGTGCTTTCGAGCAGGACGAGCACCAGGAACAGCGGGAGTCGCGCGCATCCGCCTGCCGGCCTCGCGCACGAAGAAGTGATGCCCGCGGTATTCCTTCGTTACCGGCATCAGGCGCCGCACCAGATTGAGCACCGGATTGTGCTCCGGGTGGACCTCCATCTCCCGCTGCACCGCCATCTTGATCCCCGGTGAAGATGAGGAAGGCGCCGAAGATGTAGAGGATCCAGTGGAACGAGGCAATGAGGGCCGATCCCGCGAGGATGAACACCGCCCGCATCACCAGGGCGCCGAGGATGCCCCAGAAGAGCACCCGGTGCTGGTACGTCCCTGGGCACGGCGAAGTAGCCGAAGAGCAGGGCGAAGACGAAGATGTTGTCGACGCTGAGCGACTTTTCGATGAGATAGCCGGTGAGGAACTGCACGGCCGCGTCCGGGCCGCGGAAGAAGTACAGGCCGGCGTTGAAGAGGAGCGAGAGCGTCACCCACACGAGGCTCCAGATCGTGGCCTCGCGCATCGAGACCGCGTGGGCTTTGCGGTGGAAGACCCCCAGGTCGAGGGCGAGCATGGCGAGGACGAAGAGGGTGAACCCGATCCAGGGTCCGAGGGAGGTTTCCGGCATGCCCATCTCCTTTCGAGACAGGCCGTGGGATCGGGAAAGCGAGCCCCACGGCACGATCGACGTGTCGTGGTGGTCTCGCCGCAAGCGCCAAGCGCGCTCTCGGGCGGCCGGGGGTCGGTAAGACCCCGTGTTGACGACCGCCCGATCCCAGGAACCCTCCTGGGCGGGCTACTCCCCACCGGGTGGTGGTGAAAGGGTTGTCAAGGGCCCCGGGGAGCCGGGGGTGCTCTGGGAACAACGAGGACCCCGGAGATATTCCGCGTGGAGCCCTCATCACCCCGGCCCTCTTCTCCCAGCCTCCCTCCCGTCCGCCGGGAGAAGAGGGAGAAAGGCAAGGGACGACAGGGACGGGCAGGGACGGCAGGGACGAACAAGGACAGGGAGGACTTGGCGGGGTTCGTCAGAGGGCGGGCAGCACGTTGCGCCCTGGGAGCGCCGGCGTCCCCGCCGGCTTCTTCTTCCCTGCAAGGAAGAGCTGAGGAGTTTCAGGTGGCTCCCTGCTCCGCGATCTTCGCGAGCATGCGTCCGAGTTGGCGTTGGATCCACTGGTCCAGCCGCAACAGGAAGTACGGTGTCAGCTCCGGATTGACGTCTTGAAGGCGAACCTCCAGCCGGTCATCGCTGTCGCTGACGCGAATTACGAAAGGGAATGGGTTAGGGCCTGTCGCACTAAGCACGGCCACTTCGATTTCGTAGAGGACCATTTGAAAGGCATCGCTCCAAAGGGCAAGCTCCTTGATGCCCGTGAGGGGAGGGGCTTGATAGCCTGGCAGAGGCGATTTTTCCCATTCTATATCTTTGTTGGTTGATATCGCAGAGAGACCTGTCAGACCCAATGCCCTGACTCGTGATTCGAATAGATTCTCGATCTCATTCATGATCCGAAGCGAGATGAAATCGTTGTCGATCCTCTTTGCCAGCTCCTCTATCCCCGGCGCCTCCGCCGTCAACAAGCTTTCCGCCACGAGCTGCATCGTGTCGATACCGCGGTCTTTGAAAAACGTAAGGATCGCCCTATGATCCGCCCGATCCGCCAGTGCCAAAGCGTCGATATATGCCGGTCTCTGATTCGCGAAGATCACCAATGGAATCGACTGAGCCCTGTAGAAGAATACCGACGCGAGCGCCCGAGCCACCCGTCCGTTGCCGTCCGCGAAGGGATGGATCACCACGAACGCGTAATGAAGGTAGGAGGCCTGGATCACAGGGTGCGCCCCCTCGAACTCCGGCATCCGGATTTGCTCCAGCAATCGGTGCATCTCGTCGGCCACCCGGTCCACGGGCGCATAGGCATGGAAGGTCCCGTCTGAAAGGCGGACGTGGTTGGGGCGGGTCTTGTACTGGCCCTTCGGGAGCTCCTGTTCCTGCCAACCCACCTCAGTGAGCACGCGGTAGGTCTTCTGGGGACCGCAGAGCTTCTCGTGGAGAGCCCGGATCCATGCCTCGGTGATGGGGAGCTTGCGGGTCACGGCGTCGAGGACGAGCTCGTAGGCTTCGAGCTGGGCTTCGAAGAGCTCGCGGACGCCCGATCCCCGCTCCTCGATCATCTGCTGCCAAGCGAGTCCTTGGAGGGCCACGGTCATGGTGAAGCCGCGGTCCGTGGTGTAGAGACCCTCAATGGCGCCCGTGTCCAGGGCAGCGGCGCGGACGGCGACCTCGACGGCGGCGTTCATGGCCTCGGGCGTTGCAGTCTTGCGACGCTCTTCCAGGTTTGAAGCGAAGCGACCCCAGAGGTCGATGTCGGTGGGGGTCAGCTCTCCCCAGGCGGAGAAATCGGGAAAGCCGCGATAGAGCTGGTCGGCTTGGGCGGTGTCGGGCTGTCCCTGGGCGTTGACGAGATGCTCGGGCGGGGTCGGGTTGAGCATGGAAGCAGGCTAGCAGATTGGACGCACAGTTACTCCAACCGGTCGATCCGACCCTTGTCGATCGCCTGGGCCGCGGTGTGGCCGAGGATGCGCACGGCCCCGATCAGGGCGGCGAAGCGCTCGTCCTTCGTCAGGCCCTGCTTGAAGCGGTAGTAGATCTGCTGGGCGATGACGGCGATCTTGAACAGGCCGAAGACGTAGTAGAAGACGGATGTTCGAGACGTCGCGGCCGGTGCGCTCGGCGTAGCGCTCGACGACCTCGGCGCGGCGTCAGATTGCCCGGGAGCGCGGTCGGGCCGAAGGGCAGCAGGCTGCAGCATCGGCGGAGTCGTCCGGCCTCCACCCAGTAGCCGAGAGCTGGTGCCGAGATCCATCAGCGGATCGCCGACCGTGGCCATCTCCCAGTCGAGCACGGCGATGATCGCGTTCGAGGTCGTCGGGATCGAGCACGAGGTTGTCGTACTTGTAGTCGTTGTGGATCAGCGCCGCGCCGCGTCTCGCGGCGGGCTGGTGCGCGGCGAGCCACGCGGCGACCGCGGTCGACGTCGGGGATGTCGTCGGTCTGCGAGCCGTTGCTAGCG
This sequence comes from Thermoanaerobaculaceae bacterium, assembly GCA_963712665.1. GTDB lineage: Bacteria > Acidobacteriota > Thermoanaerobaculia > Multivoradales > UBA5704 > DATARR01. Next base: position 744,357 of record CAVQIV010000009.1, read on the forward strand.
CTCGCGTCCAGCCCGTGACCTGGCGCGTCGACGTAGCCCTCGGGCTTGCCGAGATCGCCGAGGCCCGGCCGCCGGCGTAGTCGACGCGCGTGCAGATCGACGAGCGCGTCGACCAGCGGCCTCGCAGACGCCGCGCATCCGCTCCGGCGTCGAGGTCGAAGCCCGCCGGCAGCTGCCTTGCGCAGGATGACGCCCGCGCAGGCGCTCCATCAGGTAGAACGGCGCGCCGAGCACCGCCGCGTCCTCGCAGTAGAGCGAGCGGCCCGCGGCGCCTTGCGGATAGACCGGCGCGAGAGCTGCGACAGGACGCGGAACTCGCGCCCCATGTCGTGCGCCGTCTTCACCTTCGAGCCGAACGGCGGCCGGCGCAGCACGAGCTCGCGATCGCCGAGGCGCAGGAGATAGGTGAGGTTCGAGTGGCCGCCCGGGAACTGCTCGACGGTGAGCGGCCCGTCGACGCCGAGCGTCGCGGCTCGAGGTAGGCGCCGAGCGCGGCGGCGTCGAGCTCCTCGCCGGGGCGCACGGCCCTTGCGGTCGATCGAGTCGATCGGATCGGGCGCTCATCGCTTCGTCCGTCCATGCCGTACCTCGCCAGGATCCGCTTCGGCGACCGACCGTCTTGTGCACCTCGTCGGGGCCGTCGTAGATGCGCGCGCCGCGCTCGTGGCACGTAGTAGAAGGCGAGGGGGGTGTCGTCGGTGATGCCCGAGCGCGCCGTGCATCTGGATCGCGCGATCGACGCACGCCGCAGCAGCACGTCGGCGACGTAGAACTTGATCAGCGAGACCTCGTCGCGCGCCGTGGCCGCTCCTTCGCGGTCGATCGCCACGCGGCGTGCAGCACCAGCAGGCGCGCGGCGTCGATCTCGGCGCGGCTCTCGGCGATCCACGCCTGGACGATCTGGCGGTCGCCCGAGCGGCTTGCCCGGCGTCGATCTCGCGCGTGGCGGCGCGCTCGCACATCAGGTCGAACGCGCGCTCGCAGATGCCGATCCAGCGCATGCAGTGATGGATGCGGCCCGGGCCCAGCCGCTCCTGCGCGAGCGCGAAGCCCGCGCCCTCGGCGCCCGAGACGGTTCGCTGACGGGCACGCGCACGCCTTCGAGCCGCATCTCGGCGTGGCTCGTCCAGCCCTCGCCCGCGCTCGCCCATGACCGTGATGTTGCGGACGACGCTCGAAGCCCGGCGTGTCGGTGGGCACGATGATCATGGCTCGCGCGCGCGTGGGGCGGGCGTCCGGGATCGGTCACCGCCATGACGATCGCGAAGGCGGCGCCGTCGGCGGCGGTGGTGAACCACTTGTGGCCGTCGATGACGTACGTCGTCCGCCCTCGCGGCGCGGCAGTGGTGCCGAGCCAGACGGGGTTCGAGCCCGGCGTTCTCGGGCTCGGTCATCGCGAAGCAGCTCCGGATCTCGCCGCGGACGAGCGGGGCGAGCCAGCGCTCCTTCTGCTCGGGCGTGCCGTGCTGGAGGAGCATCTCCATGTTGCCGGCGTCGGGCGCCTGGCAGTTGAAGACGTAGTGGCCGATGACGCTGCGGCCGAGCACCTCGGAGACGGGTGCGAGATCGAGGAAGGGAAGGCCGCCGCCGCCCCACTCCCTGGGCATGTGGGGAGCGAGCAGCCCCATTTCCCGCACCCGGCCGCGCAACTCTTCAATCGCGACGCCGGCCGCGCCGAAGCCCCGCTCCAGCACCAGCCGCTCCACGGGAAGGACCTCCGCGTCGAGGAAGCGGCGGACGGCGGCGGTCAGATCCCGGACGGTTTCTGAGACGGTGAAATCCATGGGCTCCTCTCCCCGGCGTGAATGGGCCAGGGGGAGTCTAGCTCACGCCTTCACTGCCGGTAGGACGTCAAGCTACCGGGGGTGCCGAGCCCGCACCATTCCTCCGTAAGGATCTGGTAAAAAAAGGGTTGGGATTGCCAGGCCCCCCGTGCGCTGTTAGCATGGGTGGCCCGGAGCACAGACGGCCTGCGGAGCGGACCGCACGGTGGACTGAGGCCCGCCGGGCGAATAGAGGTGTTCGCGTCATGTCGGAAATCGCCGCCACGCCGGTACGGATCAAGCGCCTGATCGTCGAGAGCCTCAACCTGGAAGGGATGAGGCCGGAGATGATCGCGGACGAGGCCCCTCTGTTCGGGGAGGGCCTGGGGCTCGACTCGGTCGATGCGCTGGAGCTCGTGGTGGCGCTCGAGAAGGAGTTCGGGATCAAGATCAAGAGCCAGGAGATCGGCCGCGAGGTCTTCTCCTCGGTTTCCACGCTCTCCGAATTCATCGAGGGCCGCACCTGAAGAGGGAGGTCACCTTCTGGGAGCTCCCATACCATCCCAGCAGCCGGCAGGGCCGGTGGCCGTCACCGGGATCGGCGCCGTCTCCGGCCTGGGCTGGGGTGTCGCCGCTCTCTGGGAGGGCTTGAGGGCCGGCCGCGTCGGGATCGGCCCCTTCGACCGCTTCGACCACTCCCAACATCGCACACACCTGGCCGCCGAGGTGGGCGAGCCCCCGACGGAGCTTGCCCGGGCGGTGCCGGGGTGGCGCCGGCTCTCGATTGCGGATCGCTTTGCGGTTTTCGCGGCTCTGGAGGCCCTGGGGCAGGCGGGGCTGGGCCTACAGGAGGTCGAGACTGGGGTCTTCTTCGGCAGCAGCACGGGGGGGATGTACGAGAGCGAGATCTTCTTCTCGGACTTCCTGCGGGATGCACGGAAGGCTCGCCTCTCGACTCTCGTGGCGCAGCAGGTGAACGCTCCGGGCGACGCCGTGGCCCGCCACCTGGGGGTGACGGGGCCGGTGGCGACTTTCTCCTCGGCGTGCGCTTCGGGGGCTCTGGCTCTGGGTGTGGCCCTGGAGGCGGTGCGCTCGGGGGAGGTGGAGGTGGCGATCGCCGGCGGCTCCGATTCCCTCTGCCAGCTCACCTACGCCGGCTTCAACTCCCTGCGCTCGGTGGACGAGGCCCCCTGCAAGCCGTTCCGCGCCGGCCGCGCCGGCATGTCCTTTGGAGAAGGCGCGGCCGTGCTGGTGCTGGAGCCCCTGGCGCGGGCCCTGGCGCGGGGAGCCGAGCCGCTGGCGGTGCTGGCCGGGGCCGGCTCCTCGTGCGATGCCCATCACATGACGGCGCCGGATCCCACGGGGACGGGGGCGGCGGCGGCCGTTGAGGCGGCGCTCGCGGACGCGGGGCTGCCGCCCGAGGGGATCGATTTCGTCAACGTCCACGGCACAGGCACGCCGCTCAACGACGCTGCCGAGTGGCAGGCGCTCCAGCAGGTCTTCGGGGCCCGGGCCGGAGAGATGCCGCTGGTGGCCACCAAGGCGCTGATCGGGCATCTTCTGGGCTGCTCCGGCGCGATCGAAGCGGTCGCCACGGTCTTGTGTCTTCACCACGGAGAGCTGCACCCGGTGGGGAGGGATGGGGGGGCGGACCCGGAGCTGCCGGTCTCGCTGGTCCTCGACGTGCCCCTCCCCCTGCCAGACGCGCGGGCGGCGGTTTCCACCAGCCTCGCGTTCGGTGGCTCCAATGCCGCGCTCGTCTTCTCGCGGTGGACGGGCGCGGCCTCTTGAGCGAGCCCGTCCTCGTCACCGGCTTGGGCACCCTGGGGGCCTGGGGGGGCGGCTCGGATCGCCTGGCCTCGGCCCTGGCCGCGGGCGTTCCCCTGACTTCTGAGATCGATCGCGCGGCCGGCTATCACCTCCCCGGAGGCTCCCGCCGCGCCTGTCTGGTGCCTCCCGGCGTGCTGGCCGGGTGGCTCTCTCCCGCCGAGTCCCGCCGCATGAGCCCGCCCTCGAAGCTCGCGGTGGCGGCCTCACGCATGGCGCTGCGTTGCGCCGGCCTGGCCGAGGCGGGGGAATCCGAGGTGGGGGAATCCGGGGCGGCGGTGGTGATGGCCACGTCCTTCGGACCTTCCACCAACACGGAGGCGCTGCTCAAGCAGATCCTCTTCGAGAGTCCTGAGGCGGCGTCGCCATCGCTTTTCATGGAGAGTGTGGCCAACGCGCCGGCGGCGCAGATCGCCATCGACTTGAAGGCGCGAGGGGCGAGCCTCACGATCTGCCAGCGCGAGGCCGGGCCGCTCCTCGCCCTGGGCACGGGGGCCGCCGAGATCGCCGCCGGCCGTGCCGGGCGGGTGCTGGCGGGCGCCGTGGACGAGATGACGCCCCTCCTTCACGCCCTCCTCGACCGTTTTGGCGCCCTGGCCCGGGGGGAACCCGGAGACGACGAGATGGCGCGTCCCTTCGACAGGCGGCGCAACGGCTTCCTCGCGGGGGAAGGGGCGACGGTGGTGATGCTGGAGGGCGAATCCTCCCTCGCCGCTCGGGGCGGGCGCGGTCTGGCCCGTCTCCTGGCCTGGGGGAGCGCCTTCGATCCCACGGCTCCCCCCTCCGGCTGGGGACGGGGACACCGGTCCCTGGCCCGGAGCCTCAAGCGCACCCTGGAGCGCGCCGGTCTTGAGCCTTCGGACGTGGACCTCGTCGTCTCCGGTGCCTCGGGCGCCCGGGACGGCGACCGGTTGGAGGCCGAGGTCCTCCGCGCGGTCTGGGAAGGATCGCCCCTGCCACCCGTCACCGTGCCCAAGGCGGTGACTGGAGAGTACGGCGGCGGCCTCCTGGGATCCGCGGTGCTGGCCGCGGCCGGCTCGCCCCTGGGCGCCACTCCCGGCTTCGGGGAGCCCGATCCCGAGCTGGGGATCGTCCCCCATGACGGCTCGCCCCTGCCGCCTCCGGACGTCGTCCTTGCCACCAGCCTTGCGGCGGGCGGGGCGGCGGCGTGGGTGGTGCTGGGACGGGCCTGAGCCAAGTCGGCTAGAATCCCGCCACCCGGAGTTGGTCCTCCGGTAAGATTTCGTATCTTCAACAGGAGGAACGGAGCCGTTTTGCGAAATCAGGCCGGAGAGAGCCTGCGGATCGTTGCCGTCATCCCCGCCTATCAGGCGGCGCCTTCGGTGGGAGAGGTCGTGCGTGGCACCCTGCGCTTCCTTCCCGAGGTGCTGGTGGTGGACGACGGTTCGACGGACTCGACGGCCGAGGAGGCGCGGCAGGCCGGAGCGCGGGTGCTCTCCTTCCTCAGGAACCGCGGCAAGGGGGCAGCCCTCGCCGCCGCCTTCGCCGACCTGTTCGGCCGCGAGTCCGGCGCCGTGGACGCCGTCATCACCCTCGACGCCGACGGCCAGCACCTGCCGGCGGAGATCCCCAAGCTCCTGGCGGCGGCCGAAGCGCAGGGGGCCGACCTGGTGCTGGGCATCCGCGATCACCTGTTCGGCAAGATGGGGAGGGTGCGCCGGGCGAGCAACCGGCTGTCGTCCCGGGCCATCTCCTTCGCCGCCGGGCAGAGCTTCTCGGACATCCAGACCGGCTTCCGCTTCTACTCCCGCTGCCTCGTGGAGGCGGTGGGCTTCCCCGAGGCCCGCTTCGAGGCCGAGAGCGCTGTCGTGGTGCGCGCGGCCCGGCGGGGCTTTAAGGTGGTGACGGTGCCCGTGCACCTGGGGTTTGCCGACGGGCGCACGACGAGCCACTACCGGCCGCTCCTCGACAGCCTGCGGATCGCCGGCGCGGTCACCCGCGCCCGCCTGGAGATGCTGGGTTGGGCCCGGTCCTCGTAACCGGCGGCAGCCGCGGGCTGGGGCGGGCGATCGTCGAGGCCCTCGCTGCCGAGCCGGAGGCCCGCGTGGCCTTCACTTTCAGTGCCAGCGAGGCCGCGGCCCGCGAGGTCGAGGCTGCCACCGGCGCCCGCGCTTTCCCCTTCGAGCTGCGTGACCGCCACCGGGCGGACGACCTGGTGGCCGAGGTCGAGGCCGCCTTCGGTCCCTTGGACGGGCTGGTCAACAACGCCGGCCTGCGCCGCGAGTCGCTGCTCGCCCTGACGTCGGATGAAGATTGGGACGCGGTGGTGGACGCCAATCTCGGCGGCCTCTTCCGCTGCTGCCGGGCCGTGCTGCGGGGATTGATGGTGCGGCGGCGGGGGGCGATCGTCAACGTCTCGTCGCTCTCCGCCCTCCACGGCGTGGCCGGCCAGGGGGCCTATGCCGCGGCCAAGGCGGGCATCCTGGGGCTCACCCGGTCGCTCGCCCGGGAGGCGGGCAAGCGGGGGGTGCGGGTCAACGCCGTGGTGCCCGGCTTCGTGGCCACAGACCTGACGGCTGGGCTGCCCGAGGCGGCCGTGGCTCAACTGCGCGCCGGCGAGTGCCTGGCCCGGGGAGTGCGGCCGGAAGACGTGGCCCAGGCCGTGCTGTTCCTGCTCTCGGACCGCGCCTCTGGCATCACCGGCCAGGCGCTGGTGGTGGACGCGGGCGTTTCCGCCTGAGATGTCCACACCCTCCTGATAGAGCCATGCTCTCCCGTCTCTCCTCCTCTCTCGCCGCGTTCATCGCCCGCCGGCCCCGTCTCGTGCTGGGGATCGGCCTCCTGGTGACGGTGGCCGCTCTCCTCCCGGTCTCCCGGCTGCGCATCGAAACGCGGCTCGAGGCCCTGCTGCCCGAGGGGGCGCCGGCCGCGGAGGGGTACCGCGTGTTCCTCTCGACGTTCGGAGGATTCGAGAAGGTCTTCGTCCTCGTGCGCCCTGCCCAGGGACGAAAGGCCGACGCCGAGACGCTGATCAATGCCGCGAGCGAGCTGGCCGACCGCCTGCGGGAGAGCCCCCTGGTGGCCGACGCCCGGGCGGGCCTGACGGAGGAGGACGAGCGCTTCTTCTTCGCCCACATGGCCCCTCGCATGCCGCTTCTCGTCGAGACGCCGGGGTGGCGGGAGGACCTGGCCCGGAGGCTGGAGCCGCCGGCAATTCATGCCCGGGTGGCCCAGATGCGACAGGCGCTGCGCAGCCCCGCGGGCGCCATCGCAGCGCCCCTCTTCGCTGCCGATCCCCTGGGGCTCTCGGAGGGCCTGCTGGGGAAGGCCACGGCGTCGCTCCCCATCGATCCCTTGAGCGGAGCCTTCATCTCGCACGACGGTAGCGCGACCCTGGTGATCCTCACGCCGGCGAGCGCCGAGGTCGATCCCGCGGGCGGGCGCGCCCTCCTTGCTGCGCTGGAGAAGGCTTATGGGGAGGTGCGCTCCTCGGTGGGTGGGCCGCTCGATTTCCGGGCCGTGGGCGGACCCATCTATGCGGCCCAGGACGAGGCCATCTTCCGTGCCGACCTGACGGCCACGGCCATCGGCACCTGCGTCGGGCTCGCCCTGGTGATGATCCTCGGCTTCGAGGGGTTCTACCTGCCCTCGGCCATCCTCGCGGCCGTGGGCGCGGGCACCGTGTGGATGGCGGCGGCGGCGTCGCTGGAGCTGGGGAGCCTGAGCGTCCTGGGAGTGGGCTTCACGGCCGCCCTGCTGGGCATGGGGGTCGACTTCGGCATCCTCGGCTCGGCGCTGTTTCGGGAGCGGCGGCTCAAGGGCGAGGGGATCGCCCAGGCGCTGGCCGCGGCCTTCCGCGAGACCGGGCCGGGCAATGCCACCACGGCCTTCACCACGGCCGCGGGCCTGGCCTCACTGACCGTGGCCCACTTCCGTCTGCTCAAGGAGCTGGGGCAGGTGCTGTCCGTGGGGATCGTGGCCACGCTCCTCGCCACCATGACCCTGTGTGCAGCGCTGCTCGCGGCCTTCCCCCGCGCCTCGGACCGCTTCCGCCCCCTGCGGCTGTGGCCCCGCTTCGGCCGGCCGGTGTTGACCGGGCTCGCCGAGCTCTCGGCCCGGCGCTGGCGCCTCTGCCTGGTGCTGACCCTCCTGGTCACGGCCGCGGCCGGCTGGGGGATCTCCCGCCTCTCGCTCTCCACGGACCTCAGGGCCCTGCGGCCGGCCGATGCGCCGTCGGCCGCGGCCGAGCGGCTGCTGGTCGAGAAGTTCTCCCTAGGGCTCGACACCTTCTCGGTGGTGCTGCGCGGCCGTACGCTCGACGAAGCGCTCGATCGCGCCGCGGCCGCGCGTCAGCTCCTCGGGGCACGGCTGGGACCGCGGGCCGAGATCACCTCGCCTTCGGACTGGCTGGTCTCGGGCGGCCGGCTCGAACGGCGGCTCGAGGAGCTGCGCGGCCTGCCGCTCGAACGGGCGGCGGACGATTTCGAGCGCGAGCTGGCGGCGGCCGGCTTCAAGCCCGAGCGCTTCGCCCCAGCCCTCGCCACCCTGCGCTCCCTGGGCCGGGGAGAGGCGCCGGCCGCACCGGCTCCGGAAGAGTGGCCGCGGTGGATGGCGGAGCTGGTGCGGCTCCGTCCCCAGGGGGCCGTGGTGGCCGTGCACGTGCGGCTCCCCTTGGGAGAGGGGGCCAAGGTCGACTCCGTGGCCCTGAGCCGCGAGCTCGCGCGTTTGGCTCCCGGACAGACGCCCGGACAGACGCCCGGCCCGGGGGACGTCTCGGACGTCTCGCTCGCCGCCATCTCCTGGGTGGGAGCGGAGCTGCGGGACCTCGCGCTCTCCGACCTCGTACGGTCGAGCGCCCTGGCCCTGGTGCTGGTGGGCGGCGTGGTGCTCGTCTCCTTCAAAGGACGGGTGAGGGACGCGCTCCTCGCCGTCCTGCCGCTGACTCTGGGGTGCCTCTGGACGTTCGGACTCTGGGGCGCCCTCGGTCTCTCACTCGACCTCCTCTGCGCCTTCACCGTCCCCCTGCTCCTCGGCACCGGCACCACCCTGGGGGCCAATGCCGTGCACTGGCAGCGCCTGCACCCGGACCGCGGCCTCAAGGGCGCGGCTTCGGACATGGGCCTGGGCCTGACTCTTGCGACGCTCACCACGGTGATCGGCTTCGGCAGCCTCGCCACCTCGCGGGTGCCGGGGCTCAGGAACGCCGGCATCCTGGTGGCCCTCGGCCTCTCAGCCTGCCTGCTCGCCACCGTCCTCGTGCTGCCGGCCCTGGAGGTGCTCCTCGGCCGGTTCCAGCGGCGGGCGGGCAAAGCGTGGGAGAATAAGGACAACGAGATTTCGCCGTCATGAGCATTGCCGTATCCCGTGAGACCCCTCCCCACGCGCCGGAGGCCGGCTGGGCCCGCCGGCTCCTGGGACCGTTCCACGTCACGGGTGTGTTCTGGTTCCGCCTCCACAGCTTCGGGGTGAGGATCCTCCCGGGCTGGGCTCTGCGCGTAGTGGTCGCGCTCTTCACCACCTTCTTCTGGATCGTGTTGCGCAAGATCCGGGCCGCCATCGCCAGCAATCTCGAAGCGGTGCTCGGTCCCTGCGGCTGGCGGCAGCGCCAGGTGCGCATCTTCCGCACCTTCTACAGCTTCGCCTGGTGTCTCTCGGAGCGCTACGAGCGCCTGAGCACGGACCGCCCCTTCACCGTGGAGGCCGAGGGGCTGGAAGGGTGGCAAGAGCTCAACGCGTCGGGCGAGGGCTTCATCCTCGTCACCGCCCACCTCGGGAACTGGGAAGTGGGCTCCATGCTCCCGGCCTCCCGCGACCACCGGCGTATCCACGTCGTGCGGGAGGCCGAGACCGATCCGCGGGCGCAGCGCTTCATTGCGGAGCTGATCCACCGCTGCGGCGGCGACCTCTACGTCACCCACTTCGCCGAGGATCCTCAGCTTGGCGTGGCGATGCTCGACGCGCTGCGGGGGGGCGAGGTGGTGGCCCTCCAAGGAGACCGCCCGCGCGCGGGCGGCCGGGCGGCGGAGGTGCCCCTCTTCGGGCGTCCCTTCCCCCTCCCCGTGGGGCCGGCTGCCCTGGCCCGCGCCGCCGGCGTGCCGGTCGTCCCGGTCTTCGTCTTCCGCGAGGGCCGGCGGCGCTACCGCTGCGCCATTCTCCCGCCCATCCGCGTCGCCCGGACGGGCGACCGCCAGCGCGACCTGGAGGGGGCCCTGGAGCGCTTTGCCGCCGACCTCGAGGCGGCCATCCGGCGGGAGCCCCACCAGTGGTTCTGTTTCCGTAAGCTCTGGAGCACGAAGCCGTGGTAGAATATTAAGCAGATTGGTTCCCTTGTTTTGGGTGGAGGCCGGTATAGGGGTAGGTCGTGATCGAACGGGTGTCCCCGAACGATCAACCCTATGAAAGGAGTGCAGTATGTCCCTCCACCATCCCGCCGTGCCGTCGATCCTGATCCTGCTGCTGGTGGCTCTGCTGCTGCCGGCCCCCGCGCGCGCCCAGCAGATGACCCTAGAGCTGGAGTCCGGGGATACGACGCCGGAAGTCTGCGATGTTGTTCGCAAACCGAACGGCGAATTCTTCCACTTCACTGGCGTGACCTCGATGAAGGCCGGAGCCACCCTGGAGCTCGACGACCAGCCGTATATCCTCGACTGGGCGGGGCCCGGCTACCATCTGGACTCGGGCGTGATCCTGGAGCCCGTGGGCAAGGCCAGCGCCGACCTCGCGGGGCAGCAATGGATCGAGGTCTATCCCGAGGAAGGCAGGGTCCACGTCTCCAGGAAGTGGAAGGACAACGACGCCAGTCGGAGGCTATCGGTCTCCGACACGCTGACGCTGGAGGACGGCCGCGCCGTGCGGATCACCGATGTCCGTCTGCACTTGCGGGTGACGCCGGTGAAGCCGCAGTGAAGGAAAACCTTCACAGAGTTTTCATTGGCATGCGGAGATGCTAAGCTTGGTTCCGTCCAGTCTCAGAGAGAGGCATCTCCGGCCTATGGTGCAACCGTTCTCGAGCGTGCGCGTGCTGCCTCGCGATCTGCGCTACGGCTTGCGGAAGATGAACAACGACGCCGGTTTCACGGCCGTGGCCGTGATCTGTCTCGCCCTGGGGATCTGCGCCAGCGTCACCGTGTTCAGCGTCGTCGACTCCCTGCTCCTGCGCCCCCTTCCCGGGGTGATGGAGCAGGGGAGGATCGTCTCTCTGGCGGGCAAGACCCATTCACTGGCAGGAGCCGGGGAGATCTACGAGTCCCTCTCCTACCCGTCCTTCCTGCGCTATCGGGAGGCGAGCCGCGCCTTCTCCGATCTCGTGGCCATCTTTCCCGTCGCTGCCAACCTGACGTCACGGGACGATCCCCGCCGGGTGCAGGGGCAGGTCGTCAGCGACAACTATTTCAGAGCCCTGGGGATGAAACCATCGGTCGGCCGCCTGCTCTCACCTGGCGAGGGGGCGCGGTCGGCCGTGCCGGGCGTGGTGGTCAGCCATGCGCTGTGGCAGAGGTCTCCGGGACTCAAGGCGCAGGGGGTGGGCAGCATCGTCGGGCTCAACGGCAAGGCCTTCGTCCTGCTGGGCGTGGCGCCCGAGGGCTTCCGTGGCACCCTGCACAGCGATCCGAGCGACTTCTGGATCCCGATCGAAGTGGCGCCGCGCGTCGTGTCCTGGCTGAGATCGGGCACGGTCCACGCCCCCAAGCCCGCCTGGCTGCTCCTGTTCTTCGGCCGGCTCGCCCCCGGGGTGGACCTCAAACGAGCCCAGACGGAGCTGGACCTGGTGGCGGACCGGCTGAACCAGGGGGTTCCCGCAGAGGAGAAGACCGCCAGCCTCGTCGTCTACCCGGGCCTCGGCACCTGGCCGGGCACCGAGGGGAAGCTCGCCGGGCCGCTGGTTCTGGCCTCTGTCCTCGTGGGGCTCCTGATGCTGGTGGTCTGCGCCAACCTCGGCAGCCTGCTCATGGTCAAGGCCGCAGCCCGCCAGGAGGAGATCGGCGTGCGGCTGGTGCTTGGCGTTACCCGGGGCCGGCTGGTGCGCCAGCTCCTGACCGAGAGCCTGGTCCTCGCCCTGCTGGGCGGGGCAGCCGGTTTCGTGCTGGCCCTCTTCGTCATCGAGTCGATCGAAGGGCTGCGGCTCGGGCCGCGCCTGCCCGAGATCTACGACCTGCGGGCGGACGGCCGGGTGGTGGCCTTCACTCTCGGCCTGTCGCTCGTCACGGGAGTGCTCTTCGGGCTGGTGCCCGCCCTCTGGTCGACCCGGCGCGAGCTGCGCCCGCTCCTCCACCCGGGTTCGGGTTCAGGTCTCCTGGACGGGGGCCGGACGCGCCTCCAGGAGGTCTTCGTGGTGGGCCAGGTCACCATCTCCCTGGTGCTCCTGGTGAGCGCCGGGCTGTTCGTGCGGACGCTCCTCAACCTGAGCTCGATCGATCCGGGCTTCGAGAGCGCTCAGGTTCTGGACCTGCGGATCAACCTTTCGCTCGGCAATTACTCGGACGTCCAGGGGCAGGCCTTCTACGACGAGCTCCTGGCGAGGGTCCGCAAGCTGCCGGGGGTGAGCTCCGCCGCACTGACGCTCACCGTCCCCCTCGGCCAGAACAACGCCATGGGGCTCCTCCAGGGCGTGTGGCCCGAGGCCGATGCCGGAGACAAGGAGCCGCTGGTGGTGGACTGCTCCGTCATCTCCCCCGGCTATTTCGACACCTTGGGGATCCCTCTGCTGCGAGGCCGGGACTTCACGGCAGAGGACCGGCGTGGCGCTCCCGGGGTCGCCATCGTGGACGAGCAGCTCGCGGCCATCCTCTGGCCCAACAAGAACCCGTTGGACGAGCACCTCGTCCTGGCGCCGGACAAGAAGGCCCTGGAGGTGGTGGGCGTGGTGCGCAACGTCCGGGTGGAGGAGCGAGAGACCACGCAGCCGTATTTCTATCTGCCGCTCGCGCAACGCTACCAGCCAGACCTGGCCCTCGAGGTGAAGGGCGAAGATCCGCTGCGGCTGGTGGGTCCCATTCGCGGCATTGTCAAACAGCTCGACCGCAACCTGGCGGTCGAGGCAGGTGGGCTCGACGGCGAGGTCCAGACCACGCTGGCGCAGCCGCGGCTCTTCTCCTGGCTCCTCGGCAGCTTCAGCCTGGTGGCCGTCCTGGTCACCGCCATCGGGCTCTACGGCACCCTGTCCTACACTGTGAGCCGCCGCACCCGCGAGCTCGGCATCCGCATGGCGCTCGGCGCCCGTGCGTCGGAGATCGTGGCGCTGGTGATGCGCCGCGGCCTCACCCTCACCCTGACCGGCCTCACCCTCGGCCTCGTCGCCTCCTCCTGGACGACCAGCGTGTTCTCGAACCTCCTCTTCGGGGTCACCCCCACGGACCCGGGGATCTTCATCTCCGTGGCCCTGCTGCTGGCCCTGGTGGGGCTCGCCGCCAGCTCCCTGCCCGCCTACTCCGCCACCCGGGTCGATCCCATGGCGGTCATCCGCCACGAGTAGGGGCGCGGCGGGGCAGGGGATAACCAGCCTTGCGCCACTCCCGGACGCCGCCGCGGAACCACAGCACGTTCCTGTAGCCCAAGCGGGCAGCGAGGGCTCCGGCCTTGCGGCTGCGCACGCACTCGACGCCGTAGCAGTAGAGCACCAGGGAGAGGGAGGCGGGATCGGCGCCGGGCCAGCCCTGGCGGAGCGACCTCTCGAAGCCGGCGGGATCCGGCCGGAAGGGGAAATTGTGGGCGCCGGGCAGGTGGCCGGTAGCGAAGTCCCCGGCCTCCCGGAGATCGAGGAGGGCAAGCCGGCGGGGGGGCTTGTCCCGTTTGAGGCCGGGGTTCTCCCGGGCGAGCCGGCCGGCCACTTCGCGGGCGGAGAGCACCTGCACCTGGGTCTCCGTCCACCCTCCACCCATCCTGCCCAACCTGCCGCGAACACCCGGACGTCGAAGCCGGCCAGTGAGAGGGTGAGATAGGCGAGGCCGAGCCGGGAATCGCGGGCGTCGTCGCCGTAGAGCACGAACGTCGCGTCCGGGTGCACGGGGTCCCCCGGCCGTGGCCCCAGCGTGCTGATCCGGCGGCGGACCTCCTCGGGCTGCGGCCAGCCGCCGTCTTTGGGGAGGAGGGCGTGGGCGTCCCAGGGCAGGCTGTAGGGCACGTGCCCGGCGGCGAAGACGCGGGGAGTCTCCCAGCGCTCCCAGCCGCGGGCGTCCCGTAGGTCGAGGATCTCGACCCCCGGCTCGCCGAAGGAGGCCTCGACCCATGCAGCGTCCACCGTGACCTCGTCGTGGCGGGCGGCATGGAATTCGGCGGCGGGCCGGCGGGAAAGGCCTGTCTCCAGAGCTCCACTCCAGGCGGCGATCCCGCCCGCGAGCACCCGCACCGAGGCGCAGCCGGCCTCGCGCAGGTGCCAGAACAGCCGGCCCACGGCCTCGCGGTCACCGTGGCGATCCTTGCCGTAGACGATGATGGTCTCGGCGCCCGAGATCCCCCGGGTGGCCAGGAGAGAGCGTACCCCTTCGGAGCTCCCTTCCTCCTCCGGGCTCCAGGCCGGAACGGCTCCCGGCAGGTGCCCCGCCCCGTAGGCGGCGGCACTACGAGCGTCGAGAGGCACGGTGGTGCCGGCCGCGAGGGCCGTTGCCAGCTCTTTGGCCTCGATCTCGACCGGCGGGCTGGGCAACGGCGGGAGCGCCGGCGGGGGCGGCCAGTCGAGGGGAGAGGTCTGGCCCCCGAGCGGCGAAAGGGCCAGACCCAGGAGGCCCAGGGCCTGAAGCGCAGCCTTCAGAGTCATACGGAGATGCTAATCCGCAGGCCGGGGCTCTGTCAGCAGGAACGTGCTGATGACTCCGCTCGCCACCTCGCGTCCGGTCGTTCCCACGGCGACCGCGTAGCGGGAGAGGGGGAAGGCGCTGCCCTCCAGCCGCGCAGAGACGCGCAGGAGGCGTCCTGCCGGCAGCGACGGCACGGCGAAGCGGGCGTCGCGGATCCCCACCAGATAGCCGATCCGTGGACCGGGAGCCTCGCGCCGGCCAAGGGCTTCGAGGGCCGCTGCGGCCTGGGCCGCGGCTTCGAGCGCCAGGAAGGTGGGCAGCCGGCCGTCCTTCACCAGGGGGTGAAGGGGGGAGACCTCGGCGGCGGCCACGATGGCATCCTCCGTGGCCTCGAGGACGGCCTGGAGGAGGAGGGCCGGAGGCGCGTGGGGGAGGAGGTCCGCGGGCGGGGGAAAGCCCGTTGCGGGGACCTCCACCGCGCCGAGGTTCCCATCCTCCTCCGGAGTGGAGCCGGTCCGGATCTCGATCGTGCCCTGGCTCGCCGGCTCGCCCTGGCAGCGCACCTCGAAGCGCGCCACCTTCTCCTTGTCAGGGAGGCCGATCCGCAGCTCCAGCTCCTCCCCGGGGAGGACCGGACGGCGCAGCTTGAGGACGCGCACGGCAGCGAGGGTGACGTCCTGTCCCATGAGATCCTGCAGGGCCCGCTCGGCCAGGGCGAGGTGGGCGATGCCGGGCAGGATCGGCCGGCCGGGGAAGTGGCCGGCGAACAGGGCGCCCGACGCGGGGATCTCGACGGCGAAGGAGAGCATCATGGAGGCCGCATGAGAGCATAGTTTGCCCCTCAGGCCCAGGCCGGCGCCTGCGAGAGGAATCCATTCCAGGCCTGCCGCAGCGCCTCGTCGCCCGCCGCGTCGAGGAGGGAATTGAGCCGCTCCCGCAGGATCTCCCGGGCCTCGGGTGACCGGCTGCGCTCCAGGCGGCAGAGCAGCGCCACCAGGTTGTCCTCGCCGGCCGCAGCCGGCACCGGGTCGTGGGCGGCGTCGAAGACCAGGTAGGGGATGCGGGGGAGGTGGCGCTGGAGTGGGCCCGGGATGGGCTGGAAGAGCTCGAAGGCGTCGCGCGGCGCCGTCCAGGGCGATCCGCCGCCGTAGAGCACCACCGGCAGCACTACGGGCAGGGGCCTGCCCCGGCGCGCCTCGCGGCGCCGCAACAGGTGCTCGTAGAGCTGGCCGCGCTCGGCCCACAGGCGCACGGCGGTGAAGCGGTCGTCCTCTGCGAGCGGCCGCAGCAGCAGGTAGACGGCGGCCGAGCCGCCCTGCCAGCGCAGGCGCCAGATCAGGGCGCCGGCGAGCGGATCCGGCTCCTGCGGGCTCACCACCAGCCGCCGTTCGAGCGTGCCGGGGTCGAGCCAGCCGATCCACTCCTCGCGCAGGAAGCCGCGCAGCAGGTCCTTCACCATCCGGGATTGCGAAAAGAGAAGCCGGTATTCCGATTCGTGTCTCTGGTCCATGGGTCTTTTTCATCCTCCTACCCCTATAAAGACGGAAAATGGGCCGCCAATCTTGCAAGGCCGGGGAAATTTCCCGGGGGATGGGAGGATTTGTCAGTAGAGAGACACCGTCGTCCCGTCCGCGAGGCGCGCCGCGGGCTGGGCCGTGCGCAGGGTCCGTCCAGCCAGCCGCAGCTCTTCAGCTCCCAGGAGAGGGATGCGAACCCGCGCCGGCTCGGCCGTTCCCTCAATGACCGGGGCGAGGGACGTCAGGCGTTCCCAGACCTCCCGCCGGCGGCTGCGGCGCAGGTGGATGGGATCGATCCCATACCAGGAGGCCTCGGGCTCCACCAGCCGGGCGCCGTACGCGTGCCCGACCTCCCGCAGCCGTGAGTCGAGCTCGCGGGCCCGCTCCAACAGCGCCGGCCACGGGGCCTGGCGGCCCGAATACAGGAGGGAGAGGGCCAGCCGGACCTCCCAGGGCGAGAGCCTCGCGAGCCGCGCCAGCGGGAGCAGGGTGAGGACGACCTGGGATTCCCGTTGCGCCAGGCGGTCCAAGCAGGTCTCGACCCAGCGGACGATCTCGGAGACCGCCGCGCCATAGACCAGATCGTTCCCGATATCGGTGATGAGGGCGAGGGTGGGCAGTGGCGGCCGGTCTTTCAGGGCCGGCCAGAGACCGCAGCCGGCGATTCCCGGAAGCTGGCGGACGAAGAGATAGCGGCTCCAGGCGCCATAGGACCGGCCATGGCCGCAGGCGACCAGCACCTCGACCGGCCCGCCGGCCCGCCGCCGCAGGAGGTCGACCACGAGCGGCAACCCCATCCGCAGGTTGCTCGCTCCCAGGAGGACGGCCCGCAGCGCGGGGGAACGGCCGGTCACGCTCACCCTGCCAGTCTGCCACGAGGAGTGATGAGGGGGATCAAAAAGGGCACGGGGACACGCGTGTCCCCGCGCGAAGCGCGCGCTCTCCGTGAGAGCGCAACTTGTGGTGTCTTCTCATCAAGTGGGGTGCGCCACCCCCCAAGGGGCGTGACATGCGCCCTCGCGAATTTTCTCCGCGCCCTCGCGGATTCTGGTTGCGCCCTCGCGGATTTCATATGAAAATTCGCCAGTTCTATATGGCCCCCGCGAGGGCGATACGAGAATTCGCGAGGGCGCATCTCGCCCTCGCCGGGGGCGATTGGCAGCATCGCGATCACCCCCGCCCCCACAACTTCTCGACCGCCCGCTCGATCCTCTCCTCCGCGCCCGGCGCTGCCAGCTCCTCCAGACGGAAGGTGGCCAGGGCCGTGAGGGTGAGGGCGGTCTCGGCCGGGGTCCTTGGTGTGGCGTCGAAGCGTTCGAGATTCAGGGCGGCCTCGCGGATGAGCCGCTGGAGCACCTGGAAGGCGCCGTCGGAGAGGGGTGGGTCTCCCCGGTAGATGTCCAGCCGTCCTCCGGCACGGTAGCGGGGGAAGTCCTCCAGGCCGAGGAAGCGGAGGAACCAGGCGGCGGGGAACCGGCCTACGGCTCCCACCAAGCCGGCGTAGTCGGCGATCAGCTCGTCGAGCAGGTTGTTGCGCATCGAGCCGAAGAGCCGGCGCGTCAGGTAGTGGGCGCACTCGTGGTCGCGGCGGATGAGGAGCGACAGCTCCCGCCATTCGTCCTCGCCCAATCCCAGACCGGCGGCGGGCACGGCGCTGTAGGGGCCGTCGGAGAGGAGGATGAAGCGGTCCTGGTAGAGGTCCTTCTGGGATTGAATCCGCTGGAATTCCTCGTTCCAGGTCGCCGTCTTGCGCGACGCGGGCTCCTGGGCCTCCCAGCGGCGCTTGAGCTCCCCGATGCGGCACCAGTTGTTGTAGCCGGAGACCATGAGCGCTCCCTGGGCCGCGGGCACGGGCTCCGGCTCGTTCTTGCGCGTCAGCGCCTGGATCAGGGCGGCGAACTCCGGCCGGCGGCGGGCGATCAAGAGCGGGATGCGGCCCGCAGGGCTCCGGTGGAGCACCACCTCGACGGCTTCGGGGTGCGCGAGCTCGAGGCCGGTGGCCTCAGGTGACGACTCGACCGGCACGCCCCGGCGGGTGGCCGCCTGGTAGGCCGCCGTCCGGCTGATCCCTTCCCGGATGGGGAAGGCGAGCTGGGGGAGGCGCTCGCGCAGCACGGCGAAGGCGCCCCGCGACCGGCTCTCCTCGACCACCTCCTCCCAGAAGGACACGAAGGGCTCGTCGGGGAGGGGGAAGCGGGTCTCCCGGCTGAAGGCGCCGAGGTCGAAGACGTTCTCGTTGTAGGCTTTGAGCTCCGCGGCCTCCCCGGGCGAGGCGCCCAGGGCCGTCAGCAGCGAATCTTGAAGGTCTCTGCTCATGCTGGTAGGCTGAACCGGATTGATTCTAATGCGCAGTCTCCGGTTCTGCCTCGCCGTCTCGCTGCTCATGGCCTCGGGCTCCGGGGCCGGCGCCACGGCGCAGGAGCCCCCGCCGGGTCCCGGCCTCAGCCTCCTGGAGACCGTGCACATGACGCTCGAACGAGATCCCAACCTGGCGCTGGAGCAGACGCAGCTCGAGAGCGCGCGGGGGTCTCTCGAGATCGCGTCCGGCCAGTTCGATCCGGTCGTCACCTCCGGGCTGATCGATACGACCAGCCGGGAGCCGATCTCTCTCGCCGCCCGGAAGGAGACGCGGACGCTCCTCGGCACCCTGGGCCTCACCCAGCAGCTCAGGACGGGCCTGTCGATCGAGCCGCAGATCTCGCTCCTGCGCTCCGAGGACGTCACCACGGGCAGCCCTGTCGGCAATGAGAGCACCGTCTCCTTCCGCATCCGCCAGCCGCTCCTGCGGGGGAGAGGGCGGGCGGCCACGGCGGCGGGCGAGCTCTCGGCCGAGCGCGAGGTGGCGGCGACCGGGCTCGACCTCCGGCATACGATCGCCCGCCGCATCCTGGTGGTGGTCTCCCAGTACTGGACGGCGGCGGCGGCGGCGCGCAACCTGGAGGTGCTGCGGGCCAGCGAGGAGAGCTCCCGGTCGCTGCTGGAGAACACCCGCAAGCTCATCGCGGCCGACCAGGTGCCGGCGGCCGAGCAGGTGCAGCTCGAGGCCAACCTTGCCGCCAAGGAGTCGTCCCGCATCGGCGGCGAGCGCCTGCTCTTCGACGCCCGGCAGGACCTGGGGCGCGAGATCGGCCTCGACGGCGGCGAGATCCGCGTCCTGCCGTTCCCCGCCGATCCCTTCCCGGCCGTGGCTCCGGAGGCGGTGCCGTCCCCCGACGGGTCCGGGCCCCTGATCGAAGAGGCGATCCGCCAGCGGGCCGACCTGCGGGCGGCGCGGGAGCGCCAGAGCGCGACCGACGTCCTGCGCCGGGCGGCCGAGAACGCCCTCCTGCCGCAGCTCGACCTCATCTTCACGCCCAGCTATTCGGGGCTGGTGTCCGGCGCGGACGCCGGGAGCTTCTTCTCGCCCCTCTTCCGCAACGTCCCCGGTTCCAGCGCTACCCTCGCCTTCAGCCTGTTGTGGCCCACGCTCAACCGCCGCGCCCGCGGTGAGCTGGCGCAGCTCGACGCCGCCCGGCGCGCGGACGCCCTGCTCGTCGAGCAGATCACCAAGGCCATCGGTGCGGACGTCCCCTCGTCCCTCGACGCCGTGGGCCGCGGCGCCCGGCAGCTCGCCAAGGCGCACGAGTCCGTGGGCCTCTTCGAACGGGCGGTGGTGAACGAGGAGAAGAAGCTGCGGGCGGGGAGCTCGACGTTACTCGACCTCATCTCGCAGCGCGACCGCCTGACCGCCGCGCGGCAGTCCGAGGTCTCGGCTGAGCTCGCCCTGGCCCTCGCCCTCTTGCAGCTCCGCTTCGATACGGGCACCTTGATCGGGGAGGAGGGGGAAGAGGGCACCGTCCAGATCTCGCGCCTCACCACCCTGCCGGCCGTCTCCGAGGAGGGCCGGCCGTGATCTTCCGCAAAGTGGCCCTGGAGCGGCTCTCCTCCCCCGAGCAGCTCGATCAACTGGTCCAGGTCACCGATCCCCGGGGCTGGCTGGCGCTGACCGGTTTGGGCGCCCTGCTGCTCGCCGCCCTCGGCTGGGGGATCTGGGGATCGATCCCCTCCGAGGCCCAGGGCGAGGGCATCCTCCTGCGCCAGGGCGGAGTCTCCGATCTCGTCTCCGCGGCCAACGGCCAGGTGACCGAGGTCCTGGTGAGCGTGGGTGACGTGATCGAGAAGGGGCAGCCGGTGGCGCGCATCCGCCAGGACGCCCTTGCCCGCCAGATCCAGGACAACCGCGCCAAGCTGGCGGCGCTTCAGGGGGAGTACGCCGCCCTTCAGCGCTCCGCCGACGAGCAGAAGCGGCTGCGGGCCCGCGATCTCGCCCAGCAACAGGCCGACCTCGAGCGCAGCATCGCGGCGGCGGAGAAGGACGTGGCCCTGCTGCGCGAGCGGGTGGACGCCGAAAAGAGCCTCCTCGACGACGGGCTCATCACCAAGCAGGCCTTCCTCACCACCCAGCAGTCCCTCAACACCAAGCGCGACGACCTCGCAAAACAGCGGTTGGAGCTCAACGGCCTGGAGCTCAAGCGTCTGGAAGCCGACCAGCAGCTCGTGCAGCAGCTCGAGACCCGCCAGGCCGCTCTGCGCGACCTGGAGCTCCAGATCCGCGAGCTTTCCGCCCAGCTCGGGGAGAACGTCAACGTTCTCTCCCCCTTCTCGGGCCGCGTGCTGGAGGTGCTGGCCGACCGCGGCAGCGTGGTCACCCCGGGCACGCCCGTGCTGAGCGTCGAGGTGCTCTCCGAGGACCTGATGGCCGTGCTCTTCGTGCCGGCCTCGGCGGGCAAGAAGGTGCAGAAGGGGATGGCGGTGCAGGTCTCGCCCTCGACCGTCAAGCGGGAAGAGTACGGCTCCATGCTCGGCCGGGTGGTCTGGGTGGCGGAGTTCCCCTCCTCGGCCCGCGGCATGACGCGCCTTCTGGGCAACGAAGCCCTGGTCACCAAGCTGATGACCGAGGGGCCGCCCATCCAGGTCAACGTCGCCTTGATCCGCGATCCCGCAACTCCCACCGGCTACCGCTGGTCCTCCTCGCGGGGGCCGAGCTTGAAGATCAGCAGCGGCACCCTCGCCTCGGGCGGCGTGGTGGTCAAGGAGGATCGTCCCATCGCGCTCGTCATCCCCACCCTGCGGGAGAAGCTGGGGCTCTGAAGATGGCGTCCGCCCGGGTGCGCACGCCCACCGTCCTCCAGATGGAAGCGGTCGAGTGCGGCGCCGCGGCGCTCGCCATCGTCCTCGCCCACTATGGCCGCTGGGTGCCGCTCGAAGAGCTGCGCGTGGCCTGCGGCGTCTCGCGCGACGGCAGCAAGGCGAGCAACATGGTCAAGGCCGCCCGCACCTACGGCCTCGAAGCCAAGGGCTTCAAGCAGCGAGCCCCAGACCCTGCGCAGCGAGCGGATGCCCGCCATCCTGCACTGGAACTTCAACCACTTCGTGGTGCTGGAGGGGTTCCGCAAGGGGAAGGTCTACCTCAACGATCCCGGCACAGGCCCGCGGGTGGTCACCGAGGAGGAGCTGGATCAGGCCTTCACCGGCGTGGTGCTGACCTTCCAGCCCGGGCCCGGCTTCGAGCGGCGGGGCGAGCCGCCCCGGCTCCTCCCGGCCCTGAAGAGCCGTCTCGCGGGCACCCGGGCCGGCCTCGCCTTCGTGCTGCTGGCGGGCCTGGCACTGGCCATCCCGGGCCTGGTCGTGCCCGTCTTCTCCAAGGTCTTCCTGGACGGCGTGCTGCTGGAGAGCCGCCACGACTGGCTGCCGCCGCTCCTCTTCGCCATGGGCTTCGCCGCCCTGCTGCTGGGCGCTCTCACCTGGCTCCAGCAGAGTTACCTGCTGCGCCTCGAGACCCGCCTGGCCGTGGGCGAGCTCCTCCCGCTTCCTCTGGCACGTGCTGCGCCTGCCCACGGAGTTCTTCAGCCAGCGCTTCGCGGGCGACATCAGCTCGCGGGTGGGGATCAACGACCGCGTGGCCCAGCTCCTGTCCCGCGACCTTGCGACCAACGCCCTGGGCGCCCTGATGATCGCCTTCTTCGCCGTCCTCCTCTTCCAGTACGACGCGGTGCTGACCCTGGTGGGGATCGTCGTGGTGTCGCTCAACGTGGCCGCCCTCCAGTACGTGTCACGCCGGCGGGTGGACGGCAACCGCCGCCTCGCCCAGGAGCTGGGCAAGCTCCTGGGCACGGCCATCGGCGGGCTGCAGACGATCGAGACGCTCAAGGCCACGGGCGGCGAGTCCGACCTCTTCTCCCGCTGGGCCGGGCACCAGGCCAAGGTGGTCAACGGCCGGCAGGAGCTGGAGCGCTACACCCAGCTCCTCGACGCCGTGCCGTCGCTGCTCTCGGCGATCAACACGGCCCTGATCCTGGGGCTCGGCGGCCTGCGGGTGATGAACGGCACGCTCTCCGTGGGCGGCCTCGTGGCCTTCCAGCTCCTCATGGCCGCCTTCATCGCCCCCGTCAACCGGCTGGTGAGCCTCGGCGGCCGCCTGCAGATGGTCGAGGGGGACATGAACCGGCTCGACGACGTCCTGCGCTACCGGGTCGACCCCGCCGCGGCGGACCTCGCCGGCGATAGCGAGCTTCCCGACGGGGCCGCCGTCAAGCTCGCGCGGCACCCTGGAGCTGCGCGACGTCACCTTCGGCTACAGCCGGCTCGACCCGCCGCTGATCGAGAAGCTGAGCCTGACGCTCAAGCCCGGCTCCCGGGTCGCCCTGGTGGGGGGATCGGGGAGCGGCAAGTCTACGATCGCCAGGCTGGTCACCGGCCTCTACCAGCCCTGGGAGGGGAAGATCCTCTTCGATGGCCGGCCGCGCCGCGAGATCCCCGCCGCGGTGCTGGCCACCTCGCTCGCCACGGTCGACCAGAGCGTCTTCCTCTTCGAGGGCACCGTGCGGGAGAACCTCACCCTCTGGGACGGCGCCGTGCCCCTGCCCGAGGTGGTGGCGGCGGCCAAGGACGCCTGCATCCACGAGGACGTGGCGGCGCGGCCAGGAGGCTACGACAGCGCCGTCGAGGAGGGGGGCGCCAACTGGAGCGGCGGCCAGCGCCAGCGCCTGGAGATCGCCCGCGCCCTGGTGGAGAGGCCCTCGATCCTCGTCCTCGACGAGGCCACGAGCGCCCTCGACCCCACCACCGAGAGCCGCATCGACGAGAGCCTGCGCCGCCGCGGCTGCACCTGCCTGATCATCGCCCACCGCCTGAGCACCATCCGCGACGCCGACGAGATCCTCGTCCTCGACCGCGGCAAGGTGGTGCAGCGCGGCACCCACGACGAGCTCAAGGCCGTCGAAGGGCCGTACTCCCGGCTCATCAGCACCGAGTAGGATCATGGCCGCCGAACCGAAACCCCAGCCGGTCCTGACGGGAGAGCCCGAGGAGGTCCCGCTCGCCGGCAACGCGCCGCTGCCCCTCGACTCGGCCGGCGACGTCTGGGTGGTGGACGATGGGATGGCCGAGGTCTTCGCCGTGCCGCAAGGCGAGTCCGGTCCCCGCATCCATCTCTTTACGGTGAGCGCCGGCGGCCTCCTCTTCGGCTTCGATCCTCCTCTGGATGGCGGCCATGGCCTGGGGCTCCTGGCCGTGGGCGCCCCCGGCACCCGCCTGCGAAGACTGCCGGCCTCCCAGCTCCAGGACCTGGCCGGCGGCCTCGACACCTGGCTCGCCGGTCTCTGCAGCGGCCTCGCCCGTCCCGTGGCGCCAAGGAGCTTCGAAGAGCTGCGCCCCGGCGCCGAGACCCGGCTCGAAGCTGCGGGACGCCCGGCCCGCGTCCGGGAAGGCGTCGTCTGGGTGCGGCCCCTGGAGGGGAGCACGAGCCTCCTGGGAGACGCACGGCTGAGGATCGAGGGTGCCGGGCTCTTCCCCGTGCCCGAGCCGGTCTGGCTGGTGGCGGCCGGCGAGGCCCGGCTCACCTCCGTCACCACGGCCGAAGCCCTTCGTGACGAGCTGTGGCCCGGGCTCGCCCGCTTCCACGACCTCGTCCTGACGGCCGTCGCTCTGCAACGCGAGAAGACCGAGCGGCTCGATCGCGAGCGCCTGGGCCGCAAGCGGGACCTCGACCGCTCCGTGCTGCGGGGCGCCTACGCCCGGCTCGGCTCCGTGCTCCAGCCCTCCTCCCGGGCCGGGAGCCTCCTAGCCGGGGATTCCCATCCCCTGCTCGCCGCCTGCCGGCTGGTGGGTGAGAGCCAGGGGATCGAGATCCGCGACCGCCCGGAAGGCCAGCCCGCGGGCAAGCAGGGGGATCTCCTGGCCCAGATCTGCAACGCCTCGCGCATCCGCTCCCGCCGGGTCATCCTGCGCGACGACTGGTGGCGCCGCGACAACGGCCCCCTCGTGGCCTTCCAGGCCTCCCCGGACGATCCCAAGGTCCGCCGCCCCGTGGCCCTGCTCCCCACCTCGCCCCGCAGCTACGTGCTGGTCGATCCGGCGGCGGGCACCCGCACCCCGGTCGACGCCGCCGTGGCCGAGACCCTGAGCGGCGACGCCCACATGCTCTACCCGCCCCTGCCCGAGCGGCCGCTCACGATGGCCGACCTCGCGCGCCTGGCCTTCGCGGGCCGCCGGAGCGACCTCGCCACCATCCTCTTCATGGGCCTGGCCGGAGGGCTCCTGGGATTGCTGGTCCCCATCCTCACGGGGCAGGTCTTCGGCAGCGTCATCCCCGGCGCGGACCGCAGCCAGCTCGCTCCAGATCGCCCTGGCGCTCATCGTCGCCGCGGTGGCGGGAGCGATCTTCCAGATCACCCGCAGCCTCGCCGTCCTGCGGCTCGGGGGGAAGGTGGACGGCGCCGTCCAGTCCGCGGTGTGGGACCGCCTGCTGTCGCTCCCCGTCACCTTCTTCCGGCGCTATACGGTCGGCGACCTCGCCAACCGGGCCCTGGGGATCGACACCATCCGCGGCCTGCTCACGGGCAACGTCCTCACCCTCGCCCTGGGCGCGGTCTTCTCCGTCTTCAGCTTCGCCCTCCTCTTCTACTACAGTTGGCGGCTCGCCCTCCTCGCCTGCGGCATGGTGCTGGTGCTGACGCTGGTGACGGTCGGGCTCGTCTGGCTCCAGCTCCGGCACCAGCGCGCCATCCTCGAGCTGCAGGGGCGGATCGCGAGCCTCCTCTTCGGCCTGATCCACGGCATCGGCAAGCTGCGGGTGGCGGGCGCTGAATCGCGGGCCTACGCCCGCTGGGCGGAGCGCTTCGCCGAGCAGCGGCGGCGCACCCTCGCCGCGCAGCGGACGGCCAACGCCCAGACGACCTTCAACGCCGTCTACGGCGTCCTCACCACCTTGGGCGTCTTCGCCATGGTGGGCTTCGTCTCCAAAGAGTCGCTTCCCCTGGGCGAGTTCCTGGCCTTCAACGCCGCCTTCGGCCAGTTCCTGTCCGCGGCGCTCTCCGTGGTCTCCGTCTTCTCCGGCGTCCTCGCGGCCGTCCCCATCTACGAGCGGCTGCGGCCCATCCTGGAGACCGTGCCCGAGGTGGACGGCTCCAAGGCCGAGCCGGGCGAGCTCGCGGGGGAGATCGAGTTCAGCCACGTCTCCTTCCGCTACCACGACGACGGCCCTCTGGTGCTGGACGACGTCTCCTTCCGGGCCGGCCCCGGTGAGTTCATCGCCCTGGTGGGACCCTCGGGAGCGGGCAAGTCCACCTGCCTGCGGCTCATCCTCGGCTTCGAGAAGCCGACCGCGGGCTCCATCTACTTCGACGGCCAGGACCTGGCCGGGCTCGCCGTCCAGTCCGTCCGCCGCCAGATCGGCGTCGTCCTCCAGACCGGCCGCCCCCTGGCCGGCAGCATCTTCTCCAACATCACGGGCAGTGCCAACCTGACGATCGACGACGCCTGGGAAGCCGCGCGGGCCGCCGGGCTGGAAGACGACATCAAAGCCATGCCTATGGGCATGCACACCATCATCAGCGAGGGGGCCGAGACCTTCTCCGGCGGCCAGAAGCAGCGCATCCTGATCGCCCGCGCCATCGTGAGCCGGCCGCGCATCCTCCTCTTCGACGAGGCTACCAGCGCCCTCGACAACCGCACCCAGGAGATCGTCAGCCGCAGCCTGGAGGCCTTAAAGGCCACGCGCATCGTCATCGCCCACCGTCTGAGCACCATCCAGAACGCCGACCGCATCTACGTCGTCGACAGCGGCCGCGTGGTGGAGGAGGGGACCTACCAGGACCTTCTCCGCCGCAACGGCCCCTTCGCCCGCCTCGCCGAGCGGCAGATCGTCTGATCAAGGGAGCCCACCATGAGAAAAGTCCTCTTCCTTTTCGGTCAACTCAACGACGACGACGTGGAGTGGATGCTCCGCACTGGCCAGAAGCGGTTCATCCCTGCAGGAGGCATCCTGATCGAGCAGGGAGTGCCGGTTGACTCCATCTTCATCCTGCTGGAAGGCCACCTCGCCGTCTGGCTCCGCCCTCGCCGGGGACCGGAGAGGGAACTCGCCCGCCTGAACGCCGGGGAGATCGTGGGGGAGATGTCCTTCGTGGACGCCCGACCACCCTCCGCCACCGTCCGCGCCGCCGAGGACTCCACCGTCTTCGTGCTGTCCAAGGTCGTCCTCAACGCCAAGCTGGCCACCGACCAGGGCTTCGCCGCTCGCTTCTACCGCGCCCTCGCCATCTATCTCTCGACCACCGTCCGCGAGCGCCACCGGTCGCTGGGTATCGAGCTGTCCGCGAACGGAGAGGAGGAGAAAGACGACTCCGATGAGCTGGATTCAAACGTGCTCGACGGCGTCTATCTGGCGGGGGAGCGCTTTGACCGGATGGTGAAGCGGGTGATGGTTTCGTAGATTATGGTGGTCGCTTTTCAGGTTGATATCTTAAGCAAGCCAACTGTCGGCCGGATTGCAAGCCAATCCTGAGCGTAGAGTTCATAGCTGTCAGGACGGAGTACCACGTCTAGCTTTCTTGTTACAGGCCGGCCGGGGGACAGAACAAAAATCGCAAGCGGCTCATTAGCCATATGGTCCCGAGAGCGCCAGGACTGACGGTATCCGGTCCACTGCCGAAAGGCGCAGAAACTCATAGCCGATTCCCGCGATTCCCACCATCAGCCCTGGCGTCTCTCTCGACTTAGGTATTCCACACAACCATCCTTCGTTGCGCACTCTCTCGCCGATTCTGGTTCCGAGGATAGCCACTTTCGTCAAGAGCTCACTATCTTGCTGGGCTCGTGCAACTTCGAGGAGACAATCGAGGTTTCCGAGATCGCCGTGACACAAACAGTGGCTGGCCCCAAAACCTTCGCGGATAACTGTGTTGCTAGCGGACTCAACCTCATCCTGAACGCTGGCATTCGCAAAACTCGCGAGAAAGGGGAGGCGGGACAATGCGATCCCGGGCGCTCCGTGGCACCACGTCATAAGGGATGGTAGAGCCAGGCCCACTCCCGACAGTCCCTGACGAGAAGCCCAATTACCTGCCTCGCGATCTAAGAGTGTGTCTTCAAACTTTACGGCAGCAAGAGCCGTCTCTCTAAAGGCAGCCTTTCCGGTTGCCCTGAAAAGCTTCATGAGCGCCCATCCAACTCCGGCATTGCCGTGAGAGAATCCTGACAAAGGCTCCTCTGCGATTTGTGAATTAACCCAGCCCAGGCCGCACTTCATTCTAACCGCCGTGTCCACTAGAAGTTCCCCGCAGCGGTGTGCAATCGCGAGTATTTCATCTTTTGGGCGAATCGCATGCAAACAGAGAATTGCTCCTATACACCCGGCTAATCCTCCGATTATATCAAAGGCCCCGCTATTGGCCACTAGCTCTTCTGTTGATCGCCAGTATCGGATCGCGGTATCTTCGGCTTGATCCAAGAGGTCCGACGAATCCCAAAGGCATCCCAGGTGAGTTAGAGTATAGACTATGCCGCTCCACCCTTCGAATGCGCCGCAAGGAAGACTCGAAGTAGGAATCGACCGAATCAGCGAAAGCATGGACCGCAAAGACTTCGTCGCAAGTTCGGTAAAGCGCCCTCGATCGGCGACCTTGCCAAGGTAGCCCAGGAAAAGCGCTATACCAGCATGCCCGCCGTACAGGCTGTAGTCGATAGGTTCAACAGCAAAGTGGCCAATGCTTTGTTTGTACTTGAGGCCCATCCAGTCAACTCGGTCATCGATCTCGAATCCAAGGGCGCCGAGTCTCTCTCCCGCCTGAATCGCAATTTCCAAGAACCACTCTGAGCTTTCGATAGATTTAGCTTTCGATATGGTATTTGCTCTCCGAAGAAGATGCTCTGAATCCGACATCTCTGGCGCAGA
Source organism: Thermoanaerobaculaceae bacterium (assembly GCA_963712665.1). GTDB lineage: Bacteria > Acidobacteriota > Thermoanaerobaculia > Multivoradales > UBA5704 > DATARR01. The sequence goes on from CAVQIV010000009.1 coordinate 772,372, forward strand.
GAGAGTTGACCCAATTATCCACAACTGTCTCTCAAGGTCATCGGACCCAAGTGTTGCTAGACGCTCGCGAAATACGTCGAATCCCGACTTCGAAAAAAAGTTAACAATGATCTCCCCCGAACTTGTTGTGAGATGATATGAGGAGGGCGTTGTAAAAAAATAGGGAACATCGCCTTGAGAGAGATCCCGGATCTCGTGTGGAACGGCCCGCTCCACACAGGGAGCCGAGATAACGGCTTTCCAGAGCCAATCAAGCATCCGGATTCTTGTCAAAGCATCGCGCAGAGCATCAGGGTGAATTGTGTCTAGAAAAAGAAGAACATAAATTCGCGTTGCTCTGATGACGGTTCTCACCTGCGTATCCGCGAAAAATTTCTCGACTTGGTCGCGGAAATTTATGCTATTCTCGATGATTGTCTGATAGACGTCTGTAAAGCCATCTGTGATCTCGGCTTCGAAGGAAGATAGCCGGATATCGACACCCTCAAGCTGTGGTCGGTTCTTGCCCTCCGGCAGGGTGATCGGCCGCCTAACGATCCTCATCTCGTCGGTTCCCAGGTTTTCCAGTGCTAGCTCTGGAATCCGAGAGAGCCTACCCGAAGCCGCACCTAGGGCACTGGCATCATCACCCCCCATTCCGCCGCCAAGATCCGTGTACCGTGGAAGCACGCTGGTCGCTAGCACCGAACTCGAGAAGATTATCCCTGCAGAGTCGAAATCGGTTCGACTATCTTCTCGGATTGCTACCCGCGGAGTGAAAAGCGTTTCGAGGTCAATCAAGACCGGATGCTCAGAGTCAGCAATAAGATTCTCATAGTGAAAGTCGGTTGCCCCTAGCACGTAAAGAAGAGCAAGGTACCCTCCCTGACGCCGATAGAACCGACTCAACTCTTCTTTGCTTCTGCACGCTTTCCGCTCAACGAATTCGGACCAGCCATATGCGATGCGATCGAGCACCTTAAAGGTCTTGAAAGTGGTACTATTAGTTAGGCTTCCTAGCCATTCGAGAAGAAGCTGGAAATTATAATCTGCTTTTAGCGGCCTAGGTTTGTAAACAAGGTTGAAACCGGAGCTGAAGCTCAATAAAGCGACAGACCGACCTTGGCAGTGGCGATCTCCGAGACCTGAAGTGACAGAGTGTATCTTTATAGAAGGCCCAGGAGGCTGAAAGTATTCCAGGATGTCTGGCCAGTCCTCTGTAAGGCGAATGACTAGCTCGGTGCTACTCTCATACCATTGTGAGATTGCGTCCGCCACGAGTCGGAGTAGAACAGGGTACTCCTCGAGAAGACTATATGATGTCGAGGGCTCTCTCAGGCGTCGTGCAAAGCTGGCAAATCGCTCCTCGGCTGTGTTGCCGGTGAGTAGTCCTTTGATTCGAGCAACGTTGAGCTCCAACGTTAGAGTTCTTATAGCGAGTTGTAATATCCGCTTGCGCAGGGAGGGGTAAAAAAGGTTGACAACATTCTTGGTCTCAAAGGAGCTGATTCGTTATCGTTGAATTGTTTGTCAGCCCAGATCTCAAGCTTGGTACGTGCTTCTGCGATTAACGGCTCAAATGGGATAAGGAAGGCGGACGGCACCTTGGTGAAATCTACTTCAGGTAGTACTCTTCTTTTGAGAGGAGAAAGAGGCCGAGGATCGAGCGCAGCCCCGATTTCCTGGAGCCAAGTAGGAGGCGGTACGCGTTCCTTTAGAGCCTCCGAAGGCTCAGCTAGCAAGTAGGCAAGAACTTCCGGCGAACAGTTGGATGTCGCAAGGCGGCGCGTGAAAAACTCCTCGTTATCAAAGGGGGGTTGTGAGCGCCACTGAAGGAACCGCTTCGCACCGAGGGCGTTTGGTAGATCAATAGAATTAGGACAGATGCAGTGAGGAGTACGTTCGGAGATGTCAAGAGATTTCCACCACCCACATGGAAGCGGAGGATTGAAGGAATCGGTCGAGTCGTGTGTTCCCATCTTATCCCACCGTTAAGGCAGATCGAGACGCCGCGGCGTCGCTCGTTAAAGAGTTACCGTCCTAGTCTGTCGGGCAAATCCGGCCGCCTTATCTCGGGCGGTCGCTGGTAGGGCAGCCAAGTGGTTAAAGTCTGCTCGGGACTGAGACTACCAAAGCTCCTTATCCGCTCCGCGTCACTTGTTTATCCCGCTTGAACCTTGAAATTGAGAATTCGATAAATTTGGAGCTGCTACTTCCAAGGGAAAAGTAGCGTCGGTGCCGGGACTTAGCTCAGAAGTGTGTTCCTCTGTTGAAGCAGGTTGAGTATCCGTGGCGTGATTCGTTAGCTATGATAGTTCTTCACAACCACAACCACAGTCTGGGCCACTTTGTGTCGGGCACTCAGTGGTGATGCAGCCGGCTGATCCCATTCCGCAGGTTCCACCAACTGTAATGCCACCCGCGACCGAGTCGAGGTCTTGGCTGGCGAGTTCAGCGGAGCCGGCAGGGTCTGGCGGGATTTGGGCTTGGTCCTCGGGACTGAGGCTATTGAAGTAGTCTTTGTCCTTCCAGGCCCGTTCAATATCCAGCTCTTTCATGCTTTTTCTCCTGTTGAGATGTCGTGACGTTTAGATACAGCTAGACGAGTTCCTGAGCCGGCCTTGGGCACCGCCGCTACTTTCCCTTGAAAGCGTGCTGGTATGTTGAGGCATGTCAAGCCGGATAGCGTATGTAGATTCAGGAGGAAGCGCAGAATCCTCGTCTCCATGGCCTGACAATTACTCCGGTAAAACACAGGGAATGTGATAACACAGCAGGAGAGATAAGTCAAGAGGAGTCAGTCCGGGTGCCTGAGAGAGCTTGCGCCGGCGGGCGGAGGCCCATCTGAGGGGGAGCTTCGGCTTCACCAGCGACGAGCTCGTGAAGTTCGGCGTCCGTCCCCGCAAGAGCGGTCCCCGCGGTCCGCGGCAGAAGAAGCAGCCGGCCGCCACCCCGCCCGCGCCCGCTGTCGTCAAGTAGGTGTTCGTCCGCAGGACCCGATGCAGCAAAGGGGGGCCGTCCGGCCCTCCTCGTTTTACTTGGATGCGCAGCGGGATGCCGTTCTTTGACAACTGAGAGGGACGGCGGCCGCCGAGTCCAAGGCCGCCGCCGTTTCGCCTGTAGGCGGCCCGCCTCCTGGGGAGAGACTGCGTCTCCCCGCGGGGAGGAGGCGGGCCGAGGGGCAAGGTCGCCGGTTGCTGCCGCCGAGGCCGCCCGGTACACTGGGGCGGGCTATCCCATGACGTGCTCAAAGTGCCAGTTCGAGAATCCCGCCGGCATGAAGTTCTGCGGCCAGTGCGGCGCCAAGCTGGTCGCCCTCTGCTCTCAGTGCGGCACCGAGAATCCGCCCGGCTTCAAGTTCTGTGGTGAGTGCGGCTCACCGCTGGAGGCACCCCAGACGGAGGCGCCAGCTCCCGCGCCGGCCCCTGAAGCCCCCCGCCCTGCGCTTCCAGCCCAGAGCTACACCCCGCCCCACCTCGCCACCCAGGTCCTCCAATCCAAGACCGCCCTGGAGGGTGAGCGCAAGCAGGTCACCGTCCTGTTCTGCGATCTCGTGGGCTCGACCTCCCTGGCGGAGCGGCTGGGGCCGGAGACCATGCACCTGCTGCTCAACCGGTTCTTCGAGCTGGCCCTCTCCGAGGTCCACCGCTACGAGGGGACCATCAACCAGTTCCTGGGGGACGGGTTCATGGCCCTGTTCGGGGCCCCCATTGCCCATGAGGACCATGCCCGGCGGGCAGCTCTGGCGGCTCTGGGACTCCAGAAGCTGCTCGCGGAGCATCACGCCGAGCTGGGAGATCGTGGTGGTGTGGAGCTCAGGTTCCGCATGGGAATCAACACCGGCTGGGTGGTGGTGGGCGGCATCGGCGACCAGCTCCGCCGGGATTACACGGCCGTCGGGGATACGACCAACCTCGCCGCCCGTCTCCAGCAGCTCGCCGAGCCCGGGGCCATCCTGGTGAGTGAGGACACCTCCCGCTTCCTCCAGGGCTCCGCCCGGCTGGAGGCGATTCCGCCGCTCCAGGTCAAAGGGAAGGAGGAGCCGGTGCGGGCATTCCGGCTCCTCGGCGTGGGCCTGCTGCAGTCGGAGGACGCCGTCCTCGGCAGCACCTCCCGTTCGCCGTTCGTCGGTCGTCGGCGGGAGATGGCGGTGCTCGAGGAGCTGCGCGAGCGGGCGGCGGCGGGGGAGGGGCAGGTGGTGGGCATCGCGGCCGAGGCGGGCTCCGGCAAGTCCCGGCTGGTCTACGAGCTCCGGCGACGGATGTGGGACCGCCCCGTTCTCTATCTGGCGGGACGGTGTCTTTCCTACACCAGCGGTGTGCCCTACGTGCCCATCCTCTATATGCTCCGCAACGCCTGGGAGATCGGCGAGGCGGACGATGTGCCCGCGATCGCCGACAAGGTTACGGCAGGCCTGCGACGGGCCGAAATGGAGGTCGTGGAGGCTCTACCTTATCTCCTCCACCTGCTCGGCGTTCGGGAGGGCACGGAGGCGATCGCCGAGCTGAGCCCCCAGGCGCTCCAAGTCCGGACATTCCGGCTGCTGCGGCAGGTGATCCTGAACGAGTCGCGCCGCCAGCTCGTGGTGCTGGAGATCGAGGACCTCCACTGGGTGGATCGCACCTCCGAGGAGTTTCTCTCCCTGCTGGTGGAAGGGTTGTTCGCCGCCCACGTGCTGCTCATCGGTACCTACCGATCCGGCTATCGGCCACCCTGGATCGAGAAGTCTTACGCCACTCAGGTCTCCCTCTCCCGGCTGACGGATGCGGAGAGCGAGGCGGTCGTCCGCGCCGTGCTCCGCCGTGCCGAGCTGCCGGAGAAGCTGGTGGACGAGGTGCGCGGCAAGGCGGAGGGGAACCCCTTTTTTCTGGAAGAGCTGGCGCGTTCGCTGCTTGAGCACCCGGGCGTCTCGGTTCCCGACACGATTCAGGGAGTGGTCATGGCCCGGGTCGACCGCTTGCCGGACGATCACAAGCGGCTCCTCCAGACAGCGTCCGTGCTGGGCCGGGATTTCCCTTTGAACCTACTGACGGCGGTCTGGGAGCAGACCAGCGACCTCACGTCTCTGCTGTCGGACCTCAAGCGGTGGGAGTTCCTCTATGAGGAGCCCACGGCCGAGGAGCCCCGGTACCTGTTCAAGCACGCCCTCACCCAGGAGGCGGTCTATCAGACGCTGCTGACGGGCCGTCGGCGGGCCCTGCATGCGGCGGCCGGGCAGGCGTTCGAGGTGCTCTTCGCCGGGCGCCTGGAGGATGCGTACGACGCTCTCGCCTACCACTACTCCGAGGCCGGCGATGCCGGGAAAGCCGTCTCCTATCTGGAGCTGTTCGCGGGTCAGGCGGCGCGCCGGTATGCCCATGCGGAAGCGGAGAAGGCCCTGCGGGAGGCCCTCACGCACTGCGCCCACCTGCCGGAGCCGGAGGCGGACCGGCGCCGCATGGAGCTGCTCCTGCTCCTCGCTGAGTCGCTCCTGCCGCTTGCCCGTTTTCCCGAGACCCTGGAGCTCTTCCTGGGCGAGCGGGACCTCCTGGACCGGCTGCAGGACCCTTCGTTCGCGGGCCGCTATCACTTCTGGCTGGCTCACACCTGCAGCTACCTGGGCGACCAGGAGGCCGCCGCGGCTAACGCCCAGTTCTCGGTCAAGGAGGCGCGGCGCTCAGGGGACCTGGCCACGGAGGGGCGGGCCTGGTACGTGCTCTGCCGCGACGCCTTCTGGTCGGGCCGGTTCTCCGAGGGGATCGAGCACGGCCGCCTCGCGGTCGATCTGCTGGAGCGCAGCGCGGACCGGTGGTGGCAGGGACAGGCGTATTGGGTCGCGGGTTTCCACCATTATGTCCTGGGGCAGTTCGGCGAAGCCTTCAGCATGATGGAGAAGGCCGAGGCCATCTGGCGGGCCCTTCAGGATCCGCGGCTCGAACCCGTCCTGGAGCACCGGCTATTTCCACGCCTCCCTGGGAGAGCACGAGCGGGGCATCGAGGAGTGCAAGGGCGGGCTGGAGCGGGCTCAGGATCCCCTCAACACCGCCGCAGCCTTGGGTTTCCTCGGCTACGCCTATCTGGAACAGGGTGACGTCCCCAAGGGCGCCGAAGCGTTGGAGGGGTCGGTGGAGCGGCTGCGCCAGGCTGGGATGAAGCAGTTGCTGGGGTGGTTCTCCGCCTTCCTCGCCGAGGCCCGCCTCCTCTCGGGCCGGCCGGCCGAGGCTCGGGACCTCGCGCGCGAGGCGCTTGCCGTCACCGACAAGGTCCGTTTCCGCTATGGCAGCGGCATGGCCCAGCGTGCTCTGGGTCGCATCGCTCGGGCAACGGGTGACCGGGAGGAGGCGGAGAGGTGGCTTGGCGAGGCCCTGGAAAGCTACCTCTCCATCCAGGCTCCCTTCGAAGTGGCCCTCACCCGGCTCGATCTTGCGCGGGTCGCCGGTGCCGGGTCCGATGAGGCGGCAGCTCAACTCGGTGAGGCTCGCCGGATGTTCGCGGAGCTGGGGCTGCCGGTTTACGTGGAGAAGACCGATCGCCTCGCGGGCGAGCTCGCTCCGTCCAGAAAGGAGATCAGCAGGTAGACCTTCGCTTCCGGTGGTCGGCCCGGCTGGGCCACCACCTTCACGTGGCTCAGGTTGCGAACGCAGAAGCCGCCCATTCCCGCCTGCTCCAGCGGCCAGTCCGCCGCAGCCGTCCAGAAGGTGTCGTACCCCGGCCAAGCCAGGATGGCGTCCATCTCCTCGGGCGTGCAGAGCCCGCGATCCACGAGACGGACGAGGAGCCCTGTCCAACGGGGATCGCGCTGACGGGCGAAGGAGCCTTCGAGGCCAATCCTCAGTAGGATCTCCGTGTTGATGTCGAAGGACAGGTGAGGTCTCTCGATTCCTTCGAAAAAGGGGGCGATCTCCGCCAGCACTGGGACGGCGTGGGGTGCCACTCGGTGCAGGTAGGCCCGCGCACCGGCGGGGTCCAGCCCGTAGATCTCCAGCCGGATCGGGTTCCCCGGTCTGGAGAGCAGGCCGAAGACATAGAGGAGGATGCCTTCCTCGGGGATCTCGTCAAGGCAGCGCCGGACCAGGTCGACCTGGGTATTGCCGAGGGGCCCGCCGTGCAAGGCGGGCAGCAGGGACTCGAGGAGCCAATCCAGGTCTACATCCCGCGGCAGCCGGGCACAGACGGACGGGGTGGGCAAGCCCTCGACCGGCCGGTCCAGGTCGAATTCCAGCCAGACGGAGGAGATGTTGGAGAATGGGCCGTCCGTCTCGGACCATTGGGAGAGGAAGCGGCGCAGGTGGACAGGCAGGGGCTGCTCCGCCATGTGTCGGGCCTGTTCGATCTCCTTGAGGCGGATCGACAGGTCGACGGCGCCGCCGTCCGCTCCCAGGTGGACCTCAAGGATGCCCTGGCAGTCTCCAGGAAGGTAGACACCGAGAGCAAGCAGCCTGTCCAGGACTTCTGGACGGCAGAGAGCCGTGGAGAGAGACGTCCGGGCGACCTGGAGCCAATCGGCGAGGGTCGGGCCCAAGACGAGCCCTAGCCGCCGCCGGAACCAGGCGGCGGTGGCCAGGAGTCGCCGCCGGCCACCTTGTCGAGCTCGTCGTCGGCGAGCTCTTGATCGCAACTCTGGAGCTCGGCGACGTCCTCAGGCGTCAGGCGATATCCACGTTCGCCGGCCCAGCGGATCGCCGCGTCCGGGGTGGCCAGCAGGGAGCGGAGCTCCTCCAGCAGACCAGGCGTCTTGCGTACAACGTCGAGCAAGCGCGTCAGCTCGTTACTCATGATCTTGTTCCTCCTGTGGCGAAGGCTTCCACCACAATGCGCCAAGTGTGAGGGCAAATCAACTCCTGTGCCTAATCCTCCCGCGCCGCCGGCGGGTCCACCACCGTGAAGTGGAAGGTCGTCCCCACCCCGGGCTCGCTTTCGAGCAGATCTTGCCGCCCATCTGCTCGACGGCGGAGCGGGCGTGGCGAGGCGCTCAGGCCGGTGCCGTCGGCGATGCTCGGGGTGGGTGCGGACGAACTGCTCGAAGACGCGGTCCTGCATGGCGTCCGGAATGCCCATGCCGTTGTCCGAGACGGAGATGCGCCAGTAGCCCTCCTCGTGGCGCTGGACGGCGATGCGCACCCAGCGGTCGTCCTCGTTCGGATCGGAGTACTTGACGGCGTTGCCCACCAGGTTGATCAGCGCCAGCTCGACCCGGATGGCGTCACCTGCACGTCCGGGATGGGCTCGCGCACCTCGATGCGCACCTCTTTGTCGTTGGCGATCCCCGCATCTCCTCGACCGCCTCGTAAAGCAGGAGGCGCAGCGACAGGCGCCTCCCCTGCGCCCCCTCTTCGCTCCCCTGGGCGATGGCCAGGGAGTGGACGTCGTCCCGCCACTCCCCGGATACGCTGCAGGGTGTTGCGCAGGGTACGCAGGGTCCGATCGCGGACGGCGGGGTCGAGATTCTCATGCCCCAGGAGGTGGATGCCCGCCTCGGCCGTGCTCAGCCGGTTGCGCAGCTCGTGCGCCAGCTCGCGGCCGAAGCTGCCCAAGAGGCGCGCTCGCTCCCGGCGGTCCGGAATCCCTCCTCGCGGAAGGTGGTGGCCGTGATGGTGGTGATGGCCGTGAGAGACCGGTAGAGGCGCTCGGCCACCTCGATGGCGTAATCCGGGGGCACCTTGCGCCCGAAGCGCCGGGCCTCCTCGCGCAGGGCGTCGTAGAGGATGTCGCCCAGCATCTCGAACTCGGCCAGGATCTCGTCGATGTCGTAGCCCTGCTCCCTTCGCAGCCGCGCCAGCTTGGCGAACTCCTCGCGCAGCAGCTCCTCGTGCTCCAGGGCGCCATCCGAGCAGAGGTAGTCGGAGATGGCCCGCAACACCTCGGGGATGTGGTTGAGCAGGGCATCGGTGGGGAAGATCCGCCGCGGATGCACGTCCAGCCGCGCGATCAAGCGATCGAGCCAGGCCCGGGTCGGCTCGGTCGAGCGGCGGTGGAGCTCGGTGCCGAGGTGCGTTTCGAGCGCGAGGACGTCCTTCTTCTGTTGCTTCATGAATCCCCTACTACGCCGTCCGGCGCCAGCTCCAGGTGAACGGGACGGGCTGATTCTACCTTACTGCCCGTCGTAGCGGGACCGCCGCACGTGCTGGCGCAGGCCGTCGAAGATCCAGGGGAGGTCCTTCCGGTTCGCCTTGTCCATGGCCCACCGGGGGACGCCGCCGCCCGGATCGGTGAACAGGCGGCAGACGGCCAGGGTGCGCCCCGAGCCGAAGGCGGTCAGGGTCCAGGAGCCCCGGTGGGCCGCGAGGTTGCCGGAGCCCGGCACGGAGCGCCAGTCGATGTGCCAGGTGGTTCCCCCGGGACCGGTCTCCACCCGCTGGGTGAAGCGCACCCGGTAGTGGCGCTCGCCGATGGGCGCTGGCAGGTCCAGCACGTGGAGGCTCTCCACGGCCCCGTCTTTCCCCGTCCGCATCTCCGACTTCACCAGGAAGGGCATGAACTCGTGCCAATGAGCGTAGTCGGTGAGCGTCCGGAAGATCCGCTCCGGCGGCGCGTCGACGACGCCCCGGCCCGTGGCCTCCTGCGGACCACCCTCCGCGGCCGGTGCCAGAGACACCAGGACCTCTCCGGACGCCAGACGGCGGGTCTCCTCCGGCGTGGGTGACGCCGGCAGGAAGGCGAGGAGCAGGGCGGCGTAGATCGGGCGAGCGCGGCGCATGAAGGACAATTCTATAGAATGGGCTCATGGCGAGCGGGACGCTGCCGTCCGCGGTCAGGAAGCTCTTCTGGGATCTGGATCCCCGCGTGTTGCGCTGGGACCGGGACCAGGAGCAGATCATCAGCCGGATCCTCGCCTCCGGTCCCTGGGAAACGGTGAAGTGGCTCCGCGCCACCGCGGGGGACGAGGCCATCCGCTCCTGGATCGAGCAGCATGAAGGGCGCGGCCTCTCGCCCCAGCAGCTCCGTTTCTGGCAAGTCATGGTCGGGATTCCCCGCCGCCGGGTCGATGCGTGGCTCAAGAGCGAGGGCCGGCAGGTCTGGGACCGGCGGACCCGGCCATGAGCTTCCATCGGGAGATACTCACCGAAAAGCAGTGCAAGGCGCTCCGTCTCCTGGGGCCGAGGACGGCTGAGCTTGGCTTTTACCTCGCTGGCGGAACGGCGATCGCTCTCCATCTCGGTCATCGCCGATCCGTGGACTTCGACTGGTTTACGGAAGAGCCTCTTGAAGATCCTCTCCGGCTGGCTGGCGAGTTGCGAGACTCCGGCATCCCGTTCGAAACGAGTCAGGTCGCTCGGGGTACGCTGTATGGCACCGTCCATGGCGTCCGGATCAGCTTCCTCCAGTTTCAATACCGGATGCTCGATCCGCTCCTGCCCTGGGAGGAGTTCGGCTGCCGTCTTGCGGGGCTGCGGGATCTCTCCAGCATGAAGCTCTCCGCCATCGCTCAGCGGGGGTCCAGGAAAGACTTCGTCGATCTCTACGCTCTGGGTCGATCGGGCCTCTCACTCCAGGACATGCTGGGCTGGTACTGCCAGAAATTCGGCGTCGAGGACATCGGTCACCTGCTCTACGCCCTCCTCTATTTCGATGATGCGGATGCCGAACGCATGCCGCGGATGCTCTGGAAAGTGGATTGGAAGGAGATCAAGAAGACGATCGGGGGCTGGGTCCGTAGGGCGTGAATTTGATCACCCGGTCGTAGGCGAGCTCCCACCAGGCGGGTCCCACTCCGGTGGCCGGCTCGAGGTAGGCCCGGAAGCCGACGAAGACGTTCTCCTCCAGGGGGATCGCCTGCGCGTTCTTCCGCTGGCCATCTTGTATCGGCGGTATGTAGGTGATCTTGAGATAGGAGCCCTCCGAGTCGCCTTCCCGCCCGATCCGCCACGCGTAGAAGAGCTTCGCCGTCTCCGGGTCGTCGATCAACTCGTTGGCCAGGCCGCCGAAGTCCGCGCTGCTGCTGTTCGCCCCGGCCACCCCATTGAGGACGCGCTCTCCGTAGACAGAGAAGCTCGAATAGGTGGCTTTTCCCGTGGCCGCGTGATTCACGCCGTAGACGATGGCGAGCTCCCCCAGCTTGAGCGGGAACGCCTCGCTGCTCAGGTACACTGTGTCGCGGTTCTCGCCGATGGCGTCAATCCCCCGCTGGATGGCATCGTAGCCCTCGAAGACCCAGAGGCTCGTCTTGTATTCCGTCGCCAGGCAGCTCTCCCCATGGATGGCGAGGATGCTTGCGCGCAGGCGGTCGAGCGCCGGCAGAAGGTCCACCTCATTGGAGGTCCCCGTCCCTCGCGGCTTCAGCCGGCTGGCGCTCGCGATCGGCTGGGGAGCGATCTCCTGCTTGGGGGTCAGCCGGAACACGCGTCCGGACTCGCCGTCGTGATTGGCGAGATAACGGTCCCCCTCTGCGACGCTGGCGAAGTTGCCCGTCCGGTTGAGGAAGGAAAATTGATCGCAGGCGTTGTCCAGTCCCATCCGGACCATCGAGAGGGGAATTGCGTCGAGATTGAGCAGCTTCTCGGAGACTCCCGCCGCGATCAGAGCCGCCCTTACACGATCGTAGACCGCCTGATTCGCCGTGGTGAGGACGATGACCGGCTGGTCATAGATGTCATCGTCTTGGACGTCGAGTGAGATCGACGCATTGTTGATCGTGTCGCCGAGGCTGGCGAAGAGGATCTTGAATCGCGAGTCCTCAGGGAAGAACCGCCAGAAGAGATAGCTCCGGTAGCTGAAATAGTCCACCTCGGGGGGCGTCTTGCCGACGAAGAGGACCGCTTCGTCCTGCCGCAGCCGGTAGGTGAGCCACTGGCTGCTGGAGAAATCGAAGACCGGAGTGGAGTTGGGCGTCGTCTGGCCGGGTGCGCTGGGCAGCCCGTACACAAAGTAGGGATGGCCGAAGTTGTTGCCGTTGGCGTCCGGCAGCAGCCCGTAGTCATAGGCGGCGCCGGCCGAGCCGAGGGTGAAGGTGCCTTCCGCGACGTAGAGATCGGCTTCCAACGCCTGCAGAATACGTTCGAGGTCCAGCTCCGTCTCGACCTGCGGGGTCGTGGTCATGTCCGGCTCCTTTCAGTAGGGTGGCTCGGTGCCACGCCTGGATAGTGGGACGAGAGCTCTCGCTATCGCCTCGGGCCGCTCCTGGCCGCCTTGGGTTGTCATAAGGTAGCGACGGAGGGGCGAGGATGGGGCGTCGAATGGATGCGGGTCCGCGGGCTCGGCTGGTTCCAGGTAGCCCGGCGCGCATGAGCTGGCGCAAGGTCCTCCTCCGTCTGGTCGGGCTGGCGCTGCTGCTCCTGGTCCTGATCTGGTCCTATCCTTATCTGAAGAACCTCGTGCGGGTGGTGAAGCTGTGGCGCCAGCCGCCGCCGGAGTCCCTGCCGATTCCCGTCGAGGGAGTCGTGGCCTCGGACCTCGCGGACACCTGGGGCGCCGCGCGCTCCGAGGGGCGCCGGCACGAGGGGATCGACATCTTTGCGTCGCGGTGGACGCCCATTCACTCCGCCACTCAGGGCGTGGTGGTGCGCAAGGGGTGGAACCGGCTGGGCGGCAAGACGGTGACCGTCTTCGGTCCCGCGGGCTGGTTTCACTATTACGCCCACCTGGAGGAATGGGAGACGCCAGCCGTGGGCGACTGGGTGGAGGTCGGGACGGTGCTCGGCTACGTGGGGGATACGGGCAACGCCAAGGGGACGCCCACGCATCTCCACTATGGCATCTACGTGGGCGGCCAGGCGCGAAACCCGTATCCGCTGCTGGTGCCGGCGGAAGCTAGGCCAGCCCGGCCTCCAACCTCTCGCGCACCGTCCGCACCTCCTCGGCGGCGGCGGGGCGCCAGAGGCCGTTCTGGCGGCGCTTCTCGATGATGGCCGGGTTGTAGCGCACCGAGGTCACCAGCTTGCCGGCCAGACTGAAGACGTGAGCCCGCCCGCGGTCGCCCACCACCACCAGGGTCTCGCGCCGGGTGTCGAAGAGGAGGTTCTCGGGGGTCGCGCGGGCGAAGTCGGCCAAGGCCATGCGGGTGGGGCGGTCCCCTTCGCTGTGGCGCTGCTGGCCGTGGCGGGTGCGCCGCTCCTTGCCCCTCCACCCCTTCTCCAGACGCCGGGCCACGGCCTGGACGAGCCCGTCGATCCGCTTGTCCACCACCTCGCGAGGCGTGCGCGGCGCCTTGTCGAGCTGCCCTTCGATCCCCAGCAGCACTCCCTGGGCCCAGCGCACGGCGTCGCCCCAGGGGATTTCGCCGATCTTGTCGTAGAGATTCTCCAGCGGCTCGCCCCCGGGGCCGATCCCCACCACGTTGAGGCCGAAGCGGCGGCGAGACCCAAGCGCCCGGGTGGAGATCACCTGCAGGGATACGGCGAGCGGCCGTCGCGCTCCGGACGGGCCGGAAGGGTCGGGCGTCTGGTACCAGCCGGCCGCCACCTGGGCATGGATGCGATAGGCGTCCTCCCGCTGGCTGAACACCGGGATCAGGTCGCCGGCCAGCTCCGCCTCGGGCACCACCACGGTGAGCAGCGGCGGCGAGTCGCGATAGAGGAGGTCCACCCGCGGATCGCGCCGCGCGAGAAGCCACTGGCCGAAGTCCACGAAGCGGGGGAGACCGGTCTTGCCCCAGCCAGCGAAGACCTGCCGGCTGTCCGTGGGCACCGCGTGCTCGCAGGACGCCGTCTGGCAGCGCAGGCAGAGGACCCTCCCGGGCTGGAACACAGCGCTGTGATGGAGGAGGGCCTGAACGGCCTGGTGAATGGACTCCGCCGCGTCCTGCCCCGCCCTGGCGATCTGGCCGTCGCGCGGAGCCGTGGGCAGGGAGAGATGCAGATCGATCCGCTCGCCCCGGCCAGCCACCAGATGGCCGAGGGGATGGCGGTCGATCTGGTCGCGAACCTCCTCGATGAGGATCTGAAGGGCTTGGCGGATGCGTTCGTCGCGGTCGGGTGAATCGGCGGGCACGGCGTCCTCACTCCCGGGGACCGAGAGTGTAAACGCGGAGAGGAGGGCGGAATTCCCCTCGTCAGGAGGCGATCGGACGCCGTTTGGGCTCCATCTTTCCCCGCTTGGAGTTCATCTTCTGGCGCCTGGGCTCCATCTTTCAGCGTTTGGATTCCATCTCCGGCCGTTTGGACCCCAGCTTTCCGCGTTTGGGTTCCATCTCCGGCCGCTTGGGCTCCATCTTTCGGCGATTGGACTTCATCTCTGGACGTTTGGAGCCCATCCTTCTCCGGCCCGGCCTGTCGTCGGACGCTTGGGCTCGATTTCCAGTCGTTTGGAGGTCATCACCGGGCGTTTGGGGCCCATCCTTCCCAGCCTGGCTCTGTCGTCGGCCTTTTGGGCTCCATCTCTGGCCGTTTAGGGTCCATCTACTCCGGTCTGGCCCGATCGTCGGACATTTGGGCTCTATCGTTCGACGTCAGGGTCCAATCGTCAGAAGGTGGATTCCTAACGGAGGAACTGGGTGTCCAAGCGTCGGGAGATCTGAGCCGAGGGGTCTGGTCCGTCGCTTGCACTCCCTGATCACACAGGACTTTTTACCGGGGCCTTCCAGGGCTCCGCCTCCTATGTAAACAAGATGCTTCCAGAGATCTCTGCGACTGAACCGAGTCCGCCTAAGGTCCGGATTGGCATTTCGGCGTGCCTTCTTGGCCAGGAGGTGCGCTATAACGGCGGGCACAAGCGCGACGACTTCCTCGTCGACACCTTCGGCCAGTTCGTGGAATGGGTGCCCGTCTGCCCCGAGGTGGAGCTGGGGATGGGCACGCCCCGGCCACCCATCCGCCTGGAGCGCATGAATGGCAGCGTGGGCGGCGTCCGGCTGCGGAGGCCCAGCACCGGGCAGGATTTCACGGAGCCCATGCGGGAGCTCTCCCGCCAGCGGGTGGAGGCTCTGGCCGCCCTGGAGCTCGACGGCTACGTCCTCAAGAAGGACTCCCCCTCCTGCGGCCTGCTGCGGGTGAAGATCTACCACGGCGCCGGCGCTCCGCAGAAGGACGGCGTCGGGGTCTTCGCCCAGGCCCTCGTCGACCGCCTGCCCCACCTGCCCATGGAGGAGGAGGGGCGGCTCAACGATCCCCTGCTGCGGGAGAACTTCATCACCCGCGTCTTCGTCCACCACCGCTGGCATGAAGGGGAGAAGGCAGGCTGGAGCCGGGCCGCGCTGACGCGCTTCCACGAGCGCCACAAGTTCCTCCTCATGGCCCGCAACCAGAGCGCCATGCGCCGGCTGGGGAAGCTCCTGGGCGAGGCGGAGAGAGGCGATTCCGTTCCCGATCTGGCGGACGCTTATCTCGCGGGCCTCACCGAGACCTTGAGCCGCCCTGCCTCGCGCCGCGGCCACGCCAACGTCCTCCAGCACCTCCTGGGCTTCATCTCGGACGGCCTCGACCGCCAGGACCGGGCCGAGCTGGTGGAGACGATCGAGCGCTACCGCCAGGACCTGGTGCCCCTCGTGGTGCCCCTGACCCTCGTCCGCCATCACGTGCGGCGCCAGGGAGTGAGCTATCTGCGGGACCAGGTCTACCTGGAGCCCCACCCCCACGAGTTGATGCTGCTCAATCACGTGTGAGGCCGATTGCCCACCCAAGCCGTTTTGGAGCGCCCCTGCGGGGCGGACCCTCACTCTCCCAACCCTCTCTCTCCCAGCCTCCCCCCCGTTCCGCCGGGAGAGAAAGGGCTTGAAGACAGCTTCGTTCTTGTCTCTTCTTTAGACAAACCTCTCCCTCTTCTCCCGGCGGACGGGGGAGGCTGGGAGAAGAGGGCCGGGGTGATGAGGGCCTCCTTGCCTGCCTCGCGCCGATGCGGCATCATCGACGCCCTGATCGCAAGGAGAATTCCATGAAGAAGCTCTCGATCCTCCTCACTCTCGCCGCCTTCCTGGCCCTGGCCGCCGGACTCCAGGCGGAGGAGAAGACCTACGGCTCGGGTGTCGCCCTCACGGAGACGACCTCGGTGGCTAAGATCCTCGCCGACCCCGACGCCTATGTGGGCAAGCGCGTGCGCATCGAGGGGCAGGTGGTGGACGTCTGCCCCATGAAGGGGTGCTGGATGGAGCTGGCGGAGCAGGACGGTGGCGCGCGCCTGCGCGTCAAGGTGGATGACGGCGTGATCGTCTTCCCGGTCGACAGCAAGGGGAAGCTCGCCGTGGCCGAGGGCACGGTGGAGTCGATCCCCATGGGGCGGGACCGCTACGTGGCCTGGCTCCAGCACCTGGCCGAGGAGAAGGGGCAGAGGTTCGACCCCTCCACCGTGGGCAAGGGGCCGTTCCGCGTCATTCAGATCCGCGGTCTGGGAGCGAGGATCAACGGGTGAGCGAGGGCGGAGGCCCTCCTCAGGCCGAGCGGTTGGGAAGCCGTGAGATCTTCCGCGGACGCACCGTGAGGCTCGACGTGGACCGCGTGCGCCTGCCCAACGGCAAGGAGATGGATTTCGAGCTCATCCATCACGTGGGAGCCGCCGCCGTGGTGCCGGTCACGGAGGACGGCGAGGTGCTCCTCCTCCGCCAGTATCGCTACGCCACCGGCGGCTATCTCCTGGAGGTGCCCGCCGGCAAGCTCGATCCCGGTGAGACGCCCGAGACCTGCGCCGCCCGCGAGCTGACGGAGGAGACGGGCTTCCGGCCCGCGAAGCTCGAATCGCTGGGCTGGATGTGGACGACGCCCGGCTTTGCCGACGAGAAGATCTGGCTCTACCTCGCAACCGGCCTCGAGCCAGCTCAGCAGGAGCTGGAGGACGACGAGGTGCTTTCGATCGAGCGTCTGCCCTTCACCGAAGCCGCGGACAAGGCCGCCCGCGGCGAGATCCACGACGGCAAGACCATCTGCGCCCTGCTGCGGGCCGCGGCCCGGCTCGAGGATCGACTCAAGGACGGCGCCGCAGCCCGCGGTACATCTTGACCAGCGGCGACCACCGCACCAGCCGTTCGTGCAACCGCCAGGTGGCCGTGCCCTGGAGGGCGGCAAGCTCGCGGCGGAGCTCTTGGCTCTCCGCCGCCAGCCCCACCCGTTCCTGGAAGCCTTCATTCAGCCATCGCAGGTACGCCGCCGTTGCCCGGCTCTCTTCGCCAGGCGGAGCCGGGCCGCGCTCCCGATGCTCGGCGATCACCCGTTCGTAGAGGGCCACGAGCTGATCCACGGCGCTGTCGACCCCGGCCACGGCCCGGACGCGGCGCGACACCTCGGCGGCATCGGCCGGATCGTAGCGCTCAATCTCCCGCGCCAGGACGTCCGGCTCCATGGGCTCCGAGAGCGTCCGGATTCCGAAGTTGAGCGGACGGAGCCGATCGAAGCTCCCGGCCGTCACCATCGGTCCCACTCCGGCCTGATCGCAGAGCACCACCGCCGCTCCCACGGCCAGAGCCTCCAGGGCCGCGCGCCCCTTGGCGAACACGAGGTCGTAGACCGGGAGCAGAGACTCCGGCCGCTCGGCCGGCCGGCCCGCGGCCACGCCAGCCACGTCGAGCTCGATCCCGAAACGGGAGCAGGCCTGGCGGATGACAGGAAGATAGGTCCCCTCGCTCGCCTGATTGCTGAAGACCAGGGCCCGGCGCGGTTTGGGAGGCAGGGGCTCCCGCGGCTGGAAGCGCGCGAGGTCCACGAAGTTGAGGACCACCTCCACCTTCTCGGGCGCGATCCCCGCCACGGAGACCAGCCGCTCCCGTGTGGTGTGATCGACCGCCACATAGCGCAGGATGCGGGGGAAGCGCGGCGGAGCCTCCTCCCAGGGAGCCCAGCCGTGGCTCACGAACAGGGCCGGGACGCTTGAGAAGTGGAGCAGGGCCGCCATCGCCGGCAGATGGTGCTGGCCGTGGATGACGTCCGGCGGCTCAGCCACGGACGCGAGGTCATCCACCACCGGGATGGTCGCCGCCCGCAGCTCGGCAGCGAGCGGTCCCAGACGGGGACTGAAGGCCACGGGCGAGTGGCCGCGGGCCAGCAGCCGGGTGGCCACCTCCAGGAGGTAGAGCTCGGTTCCCGCGCGGTTGACGAGCGACCCGTTGGTCAGAAGGATGCGCACGCCCGCCGGCTCTCCTCGGCCACGTGGTGCTCCAGGCCTGCCGCCAGCGGCGCCAGATGCTCGTGGAAACGGATCACCTCGCAGTAGTGGCCCTCCGCCACCCGCTTCTCGCCATGGATCTCGTAGAAGGGCGGATGGGTGAAGCGGTCACTGATGTCGAGCTCATAGCGCATGGGCCGCAGGCACTCGATGCGGAAAGGGGCCGTGCCATGGGCGGCGAACGCCGCGTCCACCTCGCCGGCCAGCTCGGGATAGGCCCGGGCCGCCGCCAGCTTGCGACGCAGGGACTTCTCGTCGAGCTCCAGACGCAGGGCCGCGCCGAGGTCTTCCGCCGGGCAGTCGTCCGGCGCGCCCACCAGGGGAAACTCGAAGCTGGCCGGCTTCTGCCTCTCCTCCAGACGCAGGAGGGCCGCGTTGAGGAGGAGCCGGCAGACGTCGTGCCCCGGGTTATAGCCCTCGACGGCGTCGCCCGCCACCACGTCCACGCCGGCGAGACCCTGGGCCAACTCGTCCACCAGGGCGGTGAAGAGGCCGAGGTCCCCGGCGAGGATCGCCCGGTAGAGCTCGCGGTCGGAGAGCCGGCCGTAGATCGACCCCGGCGTAGCTCCCACCCGGGCCAGCAGAGAGGTCGTGGAATCGAGGCGGGAGATCCCGTGCTGGCCCGAGCCGTCGGTGAGCACGAAGACCACGGGCCGCGTCATCTCCAGCCAGCGGTGGACCCGCAGCTCATGGCCAGGATGAGCCACGACCAGAGCCGTCCGGGACGGCTCCGCGAAGGTGGAGCTCGGGTGAAGCATTGGGGGGATCGTCTCTCAGGGGGGGAGGGGGTGTCAATCGGGAGCTGTGGAGCTCCCCCGCCCAAGACCCTCACCCCTGCCCCTCTCCCGTCCCCTCCCACCCCCCTCACCGGGAGAGGGGTACCCCTGGGGCGGTCTTGCTGTTCTCCCTCTTCTCCCGGTGAGGGGGGTGGGAGGGGACGGGAGAAGAGGGCCGGGGTGATGAGGGCTTCCCCTCCTCCTGCTAGACTTTCCGCGAAGCCATGACTCCCAACCCTTCAGCGAGATCTCCTGAGCCGCTGGCCCTTCCCGTCGCCTTCGTCAAGTACTACGAGAAGGGATCGACCGTGATGGGAGCCGACCAGATCGCGGCCGGTCTCGCGGCCCGGGGCTGGAACGCCGGCTCGATCCCCGTCCGCGAGTTGCCCACGATCCGGCAGGGCATCCTCATCTTCATCAAGACCTCCCGCCTCGATCACCTGCTGCTCGCCCGCCGGCGGGGCAACCGTCTGGTCCTCGACGTGCAGGACACGGTCGTCTTCAAACGCCGGATCAAGAACCGCTGGCTGTTCGACGCCCTGATCTTGAAGAACCAGCGCCAGCTCAAAGATTTCGGTCGGGTGACCCATCGGGGCCGCCGGCTCGACCGGGTGATCTATCACCAGTGGGATCCCCGCTACTCCCTCCGCCAGGTGCCCGAGGACCGGCTGGCCCTGGGCTATCTCGGCCTCGCGCGGTCCCTCGAGCTGTGGGGCCAGATCCCCGGCGTCGAATGCCTCGACGACGGCTACTTCGACGCCGGGGCCCGCTTCAACTGCCATCTTTCCATCCGGCGTCCCGGCCGGGAATTCCTTTACAAACCCAACTGCAAGGTCTCGACCGCCGCGGCCTGCGGCGCCAACCTCATCACCACCCGCGACGACTCCACGGTCGAGCTCCTGGGCGAGGATTATCCTTTCTATTGCGATCCCGAGCCGGAATCGATCCTGGCCGCGATCGACCGTGCGCGGGCCTCCTTCGGCTCCGCCGAGTGGCGCCGCGGCCTCGAACGCATGCGCGAAGTGCGCGAGCTCACCTCGATCGACCGCGTGCTCGACGATTACGAGCAATTGCTGCGAGACCTTGCCCAGGCGGAACCGTCATGAGCGTGAACGTCGTCTACTTCATCCAGACCCACCGCGACCCCGAGCAGGTCTACCGGCTGGTCCGCACCCTCCGCCGCGGCAGCGAGCATGGTCTCATCGTCGTCCAGCACAACTCCGCCAACTGCCACCTCGACTGGACGCCGCTCAAGGACCTGCCGGGCGTCCACCTGTTGCCCGCCCCTGGCCCGCAGGTCCGCTCCAACTACTCCTGCCAGGTGGCGCCCTACATCGCCCTCATCGATTGGCTGGAGCGCGAGCAGATCCCCTACGACTGGGTCGTCAGCACCACGGGCCAGGACTATCCCGTCACGCCCCTGCCGAAGATGGAAGCCTTTCTCGAAGAGGCGACGTGCGATGGCTTCATCCGTTATTGGGACGTGTTCTCGCCGGAGAGCCCCTGGTCGAAACGCAAGCCCAGGGCCCGCTACTGGCATCACTACTGGCGCCTGCCCGACCGGGCCGAGCCCGTGCTCCGCGCCCTCCGCTTCGTGACGCGATTCCTGCCCCTCCACTTCTATCTCGACTACGGCTCCCTGGTGGGAGTGCGCGTCCTCCGTACGCCGTTCAACAAGGATTTCCGCTGCTACGGCGGCTGGGCCTGGTTCTCGCTGCGCCGCTCGGTCGTCCTCTACCTGCGCGACTTCCTGGCATCGCACCCGGACGTGGTGAAGCATTATCAATTTACGGTGACGCCCGAAGAGTCCATCGTGCAGACCGTGCTCGTCAACAGCGGCCGCTTCAACCTCGTGAACGACGACCTGCGTTACATCGATTATTCCAAGGCCCACAAGGGCTCGCCGCGCAACTTGACCGCCGCCGATATACCCCTGCTGGCGACCGGCCAATACCACTTCGCCCGCAAGTTCGATTTCGGAGCCGACCGCGAAGTGCTCGACCGCATCGATCGCGAGCTGCTGGGGATGGAGCCTACGCCGCCCCAATAGCCGCGCGAATCCGCGCAATCTGCTTGAGATGCACCAGATCATGCGCCGCGTGAAGCTTGAGCAGATACCCCAGCGACTCCTCGCCCCGCTCGGCGTGGCGCATCACCCGTTGCAGGTCCGCGGGCGTCGCCCGCCGCAGCAACCGGAGGTTGAGCTCCCGCAGGACGGAGAAATCCTGCAAGAGCGAGCCGAGATCGGAGTCCCGGTTCGGGAGGCGTTGCACCCAGAGGTCCTGGTCATAGCCGGGTAGCTCAGGGGCGTCGTGCGCGAGGATCATCCGGAAGCGGAAGGCGGCCACCAGATCGGAATCGGCGAGATGCTGCACCACTTGGCGGACCGACCACTTGCCGGGCCGCTCGGGTGTGCCATCCTGCTCCGGAGTGAGACCGGCCAAGGCCGTGCGGAGGGCCGACGGCATCTCGGTAAGCACTTCCATGGGATCGCGCGAGCCGAGGGTCTGAAGGAGAGCCGCGACGTAAGCCCCGGCCTGGGCAACGGCGTTGGCAGCGCTGTAGGCGAGCTCGGACATGGGATCTCCTGATGGAAAGAAAGGGTTGCACCAACTCGGCCGAGGATATCCCGCCGGCGCCGGATCGCCAACCCGGGAGCGAAGGGATACCATAGGGACGTGATTCCCGAGCCCCGGCCGGAACGCCTGCGCTCCCTCGACGTCTTCCGGGGAGCGACCATCGCTGCCATGATCCTGGTCAACGACCCTGGCGACGGGGACAAGACCTACGCGCCCCTCCTCCACGCCGAGTGGCATGGCTGGACGTTGACCGACCTCGTCTTCCCCTTCTTCCTCTTCGTGGTCGGTGTCGCCATCCCCTACGCCTTTGCCGGACGCCTGGCGCGCTCCGGCGGCGACCTCGGCCCGCTCCACCGCCAGATCGTGCGGCGGTCCGTTCTGCTCTTCGCCCTCGGTCTCTTCCTGAGCTGGTTCCCGTTCTACACGGTCGACTGGTCGAGCGCGCGCATCCCCGGCGTCCTGCAACGGATCGCCGTCGTCTACCTCGTGGCCGCGCTCGCCTGGCTCCACCTCCGGCCTCCCACGCGGGCCTTCCTGGGGATCGCTCTCCTCCTCGGCTACTGGCTGGCCATGGTGCTGGTGCCGGTGCCCGGGCACGGCGCCGGAGACTTGAGCCCGCAGGGCAATCTGGAGGCCTGGGTCGATCACGCCGTCCTGGGCCGCCACACCTGGAAGCACGCGCCCGGACCTGGAGATCCGGAGGGGATCCTGAGCACCCTGCCCGCTATCGCCACGGCTCTCGCGGGCCTCTTCACCGGCGACTGGCTCCGGTCGTCTCGAACCGCGCAAGAAAAACTGAGAGGAATGATTCTCTGGGGTTGCGTCGCCACGGGCGCCGGGCTCCTCTGCGATCTCTTCTTCCCCATCAACAAGAACCTCTGGACGAGCTCCTACGTCCTGTTCACCGCCGGCCTGGCGCTCCTGCTGCTGGCTGCGACCTACTACGTCCTGGACATCAAGCATTGGGCAGGATGGGAGAAGCCCTTCCTCGTCTTCGGCACCAACGCCATCGCGGCCTACGTCGCAAGCGCCCTCATCTTGAAATCCACGCTGCTGATCCATCGTCAGGAGGGAGGCGAGACCGTCACCCTGCAGAAGTGGCTCTACGACCGCCTATTCGTCCCCTGGCTGCCGGACTACGTCGCCTCCCTCGCCTGGGCCCTGATGTTCGTCGCCCTCTGCTGGGCCTTGACGGCGGTTCTCTACCGGCGGCGGATCTTCATCAAGATTTAACGCCTGGGACCATCACGGCGACGACCGAATAGGTTCGCTCCTGGGCGCGCTTCGCGTCATAGATCGCCTCGGCCCACTCGTCCCGCAAGCGCACGATTTCGTTTTCGAAACCGGGCCATGCCGTGAACACGACCGCGTTCAAGGCGAGGAAATCCCGGGGATCGTCCCGCCTCCAATAAGGGATTCGCAGGCCCTCGAAATCGCTCAGCACGTCGCGAGCCAGGCCGGCGGCCTCCTCCAGAGATCCGTTGGGCAACAGGACGAGGAACTCGTCTCCGGATACGCGAAAGAGTCTTCCCCGGGGCTGGCCGCAGCGGGACTCCAGCCACCGGGCCACGCGCACGAGAAGAGCGTCCCCTTCCAGATGGCCATGCTGATCGTTGATCCAGATGAATCTGTCAATGTCGAAGACAACGGCGGTGAGGCTCGCAACGGAGCCCCGAAGCTCCGCCACCGCGGCGGGCAGATCGAGATGAGTGGGCAAGCCCGTCAGTTGGTCCATGGTCGCTTACAGGCACGGATCGATCGTGCATCTCGTCCGGGCATCGGTCTGGTAGCATATATGAGCTCGACGCACCGGTGGCATGGTAGGCTCGATCTCAAGGTCTCCTGCAATGTCCTTCGCTCTTCATCCCTCACTGGCCAGGGACACTGTCGAGGTGACCCGCCTGCCGCTCTGCCGTGTGCTGCTAATGAAAGACCGCCGCTTTCCCTGGCTCATCCTCGTGCCCGAGCGGGAGTCCGTACGGGAGATCCACGAGTTGCCGCCGGCCGATCGGCAGATCCTCATCGAAGAGATCGCCCACGCGAGCCAGGTGCTGGCCCGCCTCTTCCATCCCGACAAGCTGAACGTCGGAGCCCTGGGCAACATCGTGCCCCAGCTCCACGTCCACCTCGTCGCCCGTACCACGACCGATCCCGCCTGGCCCGGCCCCGTCTGGGGCTTTGGCCGGGCCGAGGCTTACGCGGCGGAGGAGTTGGAGGAGGTTAGAGATCGAATCGCAGGGGCGTTCGAGGATTGGCGATCATAGCCTGCGCGCCTTCGCCGGAGAGATGGCCACCCTGTAATTCTCCGCCTCGTCGGATCACCTTCAAGGATGAACGCCCCCCGGTCTCTTCCGGCAGGGCATCCTTGAAAGGAGAGGACCGATGGGTATTCTCGCCACGACGGCTGGAGAACAGAACGCCACCTCCGTGAAGGCGCCCGATCTCAACTACGCAGTCATCTACGAGACGGCAAATCCGTGCGGAATGATCCCTTGCTTGGGATTGGATGTGGGCCAGACGCAATCGGTTGCCGTGCGCTTCGAGCCGAGGAGCGGACATTTCCTCGAGAGGATCGGTCTCTGGTTTATGTCCAATGCCTCGCCGGGCGACCAACCCGTGGTCACGGTGACGCTGCGAAACGACAGGTCCAGCGGCGCGGAGAGCATGCCGGGAGACCAGATTCTCGAGCGGTGGACTCTCAGGGTGACGGCTCATGGCTGGACTCCGGTCCGCGAAGAGCTGGACTCCGCGAGAAACCCTTACCTGGAAGGGGGAGTCAAATACTGGCTGGCCGCTGAGTCCGAAGCCGTCCGCGAAAACGAGGGCGTGTGGGCCCTGGCGGGAGACGGAACCGGCTTCAGCACGATCGCTGGCGGTCCCGGACGGCCGTGGACTCCCGGAGCCGAAGGAGCGGTGCCCGCCACCATCGTATGGGGCGTCCCACGGGTCGATTAGCAAGGAATTCTCGCGGAGGTGCCGCGATCGCGCATCGCGGCACCCCGCATGGGGCTCACCGGGGCGGTTCGCCGATGATCACGAAATTGGCGTCCCCGTTCCGTGTGAGGAGAGTGCTGGGGAAGAGGCGGGCCCTGTCCGGGTCGAAGGAGCTCCGGAGTACGCGGAGGCGCACTCCATCGGGAGGACTTTGGGCCAGGGCCATCTCGGACTCGACCTCGTTCGGCGCGCCAGCGCCGAAACGATAGCCCGGGATCCGCGTGCGGAAGTACAGCGTCCCCTCGGAAAGCCGGACGTCTTCCGCGAAACGAAGCTCTTTCTGCCAGCGGAGGATGCCATCGGTGCCCATCATGTGCCCTTCGACGGTCATGAGGACGCTGCCGTCGGGCTGGACCTCGATGGTGGTCCATCCGGACGTGGGATGGCCGTCGCTGCCGATGAGCCTGTCTCCGGGAGGGCCGATCCAGGTCCCGACGAAGGGGGTGAGGTCCTCTGGCGGGACCTCCGCGGTTGCCCGGAGAGGGAAGAGCGAGATCGCGGCGCCGGCTCCGGCGAGGAGCAGCAGGGCCGCCGTGAGGAGAGAGCGGGCCCGGCGCGGGCCGATCCGGGGTTCGTCCTGCAGGATCCTTTTCATGCGCACCTCCAGAGAGTGGGCGTGGAGAACGCCCAGGGTGGTGGATAGCCGGGAGACGCCCAGGGCGGAGGCCGCCAGGGAGAGCAGGGACCGCACGTAGGCGCGGGAACCCATCAGGCTCTCCAGGACGGCCTCGTCACAGGCCATCTCGCGGGTTTCAGCGAGCCTCCGGCGCAGCGGCCGGAGGACCGGGTGGAAGGCGATGGGCAGCAGCAGGACCTCGCAAACGAGGTTGACGACGTAGTCTCTCCGCCGGACGTGGACCATCTCGTGCCCAAGGGCGGAGACGACCTCCTCCGATGAAGCGCTGGCGAAGAATCGAGTCGGCAGCAGGATCACGGGGCGGCGCGCTCCCAGGATCACCGGGCCGGCGACCTCCGGGGATTCGCGGAGCTCGACCGGGCCGACGCCGAGGACCGATCGGCAGCGGGACACGACGGCGGTGACCTCTTCGGAAAGCGCCACTCCGCGCGAGTGCCGCGCCAGTCTCATCGTCCTCCATCCCGCAACACCCAGGCGAGCCGCACAGCCGAGCAGGAACAGGCCATAGGCCAGAGCGACGACCGGGGCGACGGAGCGCGGGAACGACCGTGGCAGGAATCGTTCCTGACGCGTCCACTCCGGCGCCTCCGTTGCGGCCGCTGCGTTTGTCGCAGGGCCGAGGGGAGCCGCCGCAACGGACCGGGCCGGGCTTGCCACCCGCGGTGGCGAGCCCGGCAGGAGGCTCGCTCCGGGCAGCAGAACGCAGGCTGCCAGGACGAACAACCAAAGGGCGTGGCGGTGCCGGGCCGGGGCTCGCTTCAGCAGCCAATCGCCCAACAAACCCGTCGCCACCACGGCTGGGATCTGCCAGAGGGCGTTGAGCACGAATGTCAAGACCACGCTGTCCATCGAAGTCCTCCTAATTTATTAGGATGATACTCCGGTCTTCTGGCGGTGTCAACTAAATTTTTAGGAGATCTCGGTCAGTGGTGCCCCGATGGCGGTTGCGAGGCCCATGCTACGATCCGGCCCCGATGCGGCAGGCCCAGGAGTTCTCCCACATCCCCATCCTCGACTTGAGCGACCTGGTCGCCGGCACCTCCGGCCGCTGGGCGGGCGCTCCAAAGCTCCGGCAGGCGTGCCGGGAGAGCGGGTTCTTCTACGTCGTCGGGCATGGCGTGGACGAGGAGCTGCAGCGGCGGCTGCGCGAGCTCAGCCGGGAGTTCTTCGCCCAGGACGAAGCGACCAAGCTGCGCATCCGCATGGCTCTGGGGGGCCGGGCCTGGCGGGGGTACTTCCGCGTCGGCGACGAGCTGACCTCCGGCAAGCCCGATCAGAAGGAGGGCCTGTACTTCGGCGCGGAGCTGCCCGCGGACGACCCGCGGGTCCTGGCCGGCACGCCCCTGCACGGCCCCAATCTCTTTCCCGAGCAAGCCGGCGGGCTTCCGTGAGACGGTGCTGGAGTACATGGCGGCGCTTGACCGGCCTGGGCCATCGGCTGATGGCCGGGCTGGCTCTGAGCCTGGATCTGGAGGAGTCCTACTTCGCCGATCGACATCACCGGCGAGCCGCTGACCCTGTTCCGCATCTTCAACTATCCGCCGCCCGGCCGACCCGACCCTCTGGGGCGTGGGCGAGCACACCGACTACGGCCTGCTGACGATCCTGCTCCAGGACGACGCCGGCGGGCTGGAGGTGAAGTCGCGATCGCGGTGGGTTCCCGCGCCGCCGGTGCCGGGCTCGTTCGTCTGCAACATCGGCGACATGCTCGACCGCATGACCGGCGGGCTGTTCCGCTCCACGCCCCACCGCGTCCGCAACCCGGCGCCGCGGGACCGGCTCTCGTTCCCGTTCTTCTTCGACCCGAACTTCTTCGCGCGGGTGCAGCCGATCGACCTGCCGGGCGTGGAGGCTCCCGACGCCGATCAGGACGAGCGCTGGGATCACGCCAGCGTCCATGCGTTCGAGGGGACCTACGGCGAATACCTGCTCAACAAGGTCGGCAAGGTCTTCCCGGAGCTCAAGCAGGCGGCGCTCTAAGGGCTCATCTGCAACTGATCGAAGAGGAACGCCAGCACGTCGACTTCCTGCTCGATCCGCTCGTCGAGACTGGTGCCGAAGCCGTGCCCGGAGGTGGCGCTCGTGCGCAGCAGCGTGCGCGCGCCGGCGGCCTGCAACCGGGCGGTCATCTTGCGCGAATGCATCGGGTTGACTCGCGGATCGTTGGCGCCCGTCAGGAACAGGATCGGAGGATAGGCGGTGCCGTCGCGCACGTGGTGGTAGGGCGAGTACGCGTAGAGGGCGCGGAACTGCTCGGGATCTTTCACCGTGCCGACCTCCGGCACGTTGAACACGCCGTTGGGATCGAGCTCGACGCGCAGTGAATCGTAGATGCCTACGTGCGAGACGACCGCCTTGAACAGATCGGGACGCTGGGTGAGCGCCGCGCCCATGAGCAGCCCGCCGTTGCTGGTTCCCTCGATGGCGAGACGGTTCTTGTTCGTATAGCCAGCGCTGACGAGGTGCTCGGCGCCGGCGATGAAGTCGTCGAACACGTTCTGCTTGTGGGTGAGATTCCCTCCCCGGTGCCAGTCCTCGCCGAATTCAAGGCCGCCCCGCAGGTTGGCGAACGCCATGACGCCACCGTGGTCCAGCCAGATCCTCACTCCTGGATTGAAAGCGGGAAGAAAGCTGGCACCATAGCCGCCATAACCGGTCAGCCGCGCCGGGTTGCTCCCGTCGAGCTTCATTCCCTTGCGGTACAGGATGGTCATGGGCACGCGGGTGCCGTCCTTCGAGGTCGCCTGGTCGCGGACGACCTCGACGTCGCTGAAATCGACGGGGAAGGGCACGGAGAGCGCCGTCTTGACCGCGCGTCCCGACGCCGTCTCCCATCGCTGCCAGGTCTGCGGCTCGGTGTACGAAGTCGTCCGGTAGATCACGGCGTCAGGGATCGGCCGGCCCACCTTCGTCACCTGGGAGACGGCGCTCGCGGCTGGCAGCGGCAGCGTTCCCAGCGGCTTGCCGGCGAGGTCGTAGATCCGCACGCGATCCGGCCCGCCGATCCCCTCGCGGACGAAGAGGCGCGTCTCCGTCACGGCGATCGTGTCCGTCATGTTCTGGGTATAGAAATCGCTTTCGATGACGCCGTCGCTCTCCGGTAGGATCAGCTTCGCGCGAGCGAGATCTAGACGCCCGCGCTCGACCACCTCCTTCACCGAGACCCGCAGCAGCTTGCCCCGCGGCGCGCCGGCGCGCGAGAGCAGGTAGAGCGAATCCTGCGGACCGAAAAGCACGTTGACGATATGGTCCGTGAAGCGCGTCAGCCGCAGCCAGCGGCCCTTGGGAGTGCGCAGGTGCTGCTCGAATTCGCCGCTGTCGCCGTTCTGAACGTCCGCGAGGACGTAGCGACCGTCGGGGCTCCGTTTGAGGATGGTTTCGGCGATGCGGAGGAAATCCTTGCCGATCTCATAGCGGTCCGCGGTCTCCGGCGTTCCGAGGCGGTGGTAGTAGACCTGAACGTAGAAGCCCTGTTCCGCCGGCGGGCGCTCCCCCTCCCGCGGGTAGCGCGTGTAGAAGAAACCACGGCCCTCGGCGTCCCAGGCCAGGCTGCCGCCGCTGAAGTGGACGCGGTGGACCACCTCCCCGATCTCCTTGCCGGTCGCGGTCTCGTAGACGTGCAGGTCTCCCCGTTCGGAGCCGCCCGCTGAGAGGGAAACCGCCACACGCTTGCCGTCCGGCGACGGCACGTACCAGTCCACGGTCGTCCTGCCGCTCGGATCGACCTGGTTGGGATCGACCACCACGCGGGCGGACGCCGGATCGTCTTCTGAGGGCATGACGACAAGGACGGACTGCTGCTTCGGGGGCTCGGCCTTGAGAGCGAAGAGCTCGCCGCCCGCATAGGTCAGGCTGCCGTAGCGCGGCACCTGGATCTTGCGGATGGCCGTCACCTCTTTGCGGATGGCGTCGACGCCGGGCAGGTGATCGAGAACCGAGCGCGCATAGGCATTCTGCGCGTCGCTCCACGCCTTCACCGCCGGATCGTCCCAGTCCTCGAGCCAGCGGTAGTCGTCCACGACCTCGACGCCGTGGTACCGGTCCACGACCGGCGACTTCCGGGTCTCAGGAGGAGCGCCAAGGTCCGCGGGGTGCGCGGGAGCCGCGAGCAGCGCAGCCATCTGCAGGACGACAAAGAGACGGTGGATCTTCATCATGGTCCCCCCTTGCGATTGCCGGCTCCATTCTAATCTCTCCGCACCGCGCGTGCGAGCTTGAAGAAGGCCCACACCATGGCTGCCGCGGCGAGGAGGAGCGCGAGACCCGAGATCCAGAACGGCGCATCAGCGCCGGTTTTCCAGATCAGCGCGGTGGAGCCCGACGAGGCCTGCCATTCCGCCTGACCATGCAGCCACAGATCGAGGTTCGAATAGAGATTCCCACCCGTGTGCAGTATTACGGCGGGCAGAATCGACTTCGTCAGATACGTCACGGTGCCATAGATCGCAGCCACGGCCACGTAGTACGGCCAGAGGATCAACGTGAAATCCAGATGAGCGATGGCAAACATCGTCCCTGTGATCAGAATCGCGACGGCCAGCCCATAGCGGCGTTCGATCGGACCTTGCATGTAGCCACGGAACGCAGCTTCTTCCACGATGCCCGCCACGGGAGCGGCCATGAGAAGCAGAGACAGCAAGGTGACTCTCGGCACCTGCGCGAGGTCCGGAAGTTGCTGTTGAGGCAGCACGACCAGGCGATTCACCACGCGGAGCGCCAGGACCAGGGCGACGATGCCGAGCCCGCCGGCGAGAAGGGCCCACGCCCACACGCGGCCCGAGACCCGGTTGGCGCGAAGGCTCGTTTTTCGTTCCTCCGCCGTCGTCTCCGGGGGACCCGCACCGTTGAGGTATCGCCAGAAGAACCACAGGTACACAGCCGTCACCGGCACCGCCCAAGGCACGCTCGCGAAGTACCGCAGATTCGCCGCGAAGAGGAGGTTCCGCGGGATGGTCCCGGCGATGACGACCAACATGCCGATGAGCACGGCCCGAATGGTGATCCTCAATGACGAATCCGCCATGCTGTTACCTTTCTGAGAGCTCTTCGTTCCTCCGGATGCCTCGCCGTCGCGTCCTGAGTACGATGAGGTCCATGACAACTTGTACGATGCCGGTCCTGCGAAGTTCCGATTTCGGCCCGAAGGTGAGAGACTAGGGCTCCCATGGCGAGGTTCTTCAACACCGCAGGCCCGTGCAATCCCGAGGATCACTACATGCTGCCGCCGGAACAGCGCTCGCCCGGGCTGCGGCAACTGATCGAGCAGAAGCTCTACTTCGTCGTGCACGCCCCCCGGCAGACCGGCAAGACCACCTCCCTCCGCGCTCTCGCTCAGGCTCTCACCGCCGAGGGGAAATATGCCGCCCTCCTCACCTCCTGCGAGGTGGGGCAGGCCGCCGGTGGAGACGTCGAGCGCGGCGTCGCGGCAGTGCTCGACGTCCTGCGCATCTCCGCGGAGAACCACCTTTCCGAGGGGCTGCGCCCCCCGAAGCCCGACCCGGCCATCCCCGCGGAGTCCCGCCTGCTCGACCTCCTCTCCCGCTGGTGCCGGCAGTGTCCGCGGCCGGTGGTGCTCTTCCTGGACGAAATCGATGCGCTCGTGGATGACGTCTTGATCTCCGTGCTCCGCCAGCTTCGCAGCGGCTATGCCGACCGGCCTCGCGCCTTTCCCCACACCGCGGCCCTCATCGGCCTGCGGGACGTGCGGGACTACCGGCTGAAGGTGCGTCCCGAGGTCCAGACCCTGGGCACCTCGTCGCCGTTCAACATCAAAGTCGAATCGCTCACCCTCGCCAACTTCACGGCGGCCGAGGTCGCCGAGCTCTATGGGCAGCACACGGCCGACACCGGCCAGACCTTCACTGCCGAAGCCGTTTCCCGCGCCTTCGAGCTGACCCGTGGCCAGCCCTGGCTGGTCAACGCCCTCGCACGCCAGGCGGTCGAGGTGCTGGTGCCCGACCGCGCGGTCCCGATTGACGCCGCGACGATCGAATCCGCCAAAGAGCGGCTCATCCTGCGGCAGGACACCCATCTCGACTCCCTGATCGTGCGCTTGCGCGAGCCGCGGGTGCGACGGGTGATCGAGCCTCTCCTCGCCGGCGAGACGCTCCCTCCCGATCTCCTCGACGACGACCTGCGCTTCACGATCGACCTGGGGCTCGTAGTGACCACACCTCAGGGTCTCGAAGTCGCCAACCCGATCTACCGCGAGGTCATTCCGCGCGCCCTGAGCTCTCTCCTGGAACAGACGCTCCCCCTGCCGCGGCCCTCCTACGTCGCCCCGGACGGCGGGCTGCGCTTTGCCCTCCTCCTCGACGACTTCCGCGCCTTCTGGTGCGAGAACGCCGAGCCTTACCTGGCCCAGGCTCCCTACAGCGAGGCGGCAGCACAGCTCGTTTTCATGGCCTTTCTCCAGAAAGTGGTCAACGGCGGCGGCTTCATCGACCGCGAGTACGCGGTGGGGAGCGGCCGGATCGACCTCTGCATCCGCTGGCCGCGCCCGGGAGGGACCGAGCGCTGGGCCATCGAGCTTAAGGTCTGGCGCGACGGCCGCCCCGATCCCGTCCCGCAGGGCCTGAAGCAGCTCGGAAGCTACCTCGAACGCCTGGGTCTCGATCGCGGCACCCTGATCGTCTTCGACAGCAGGAGCGTGGCAAAACCGCTGTCGGAGCGCTGCTCGGTCGAAGAGATGACAGCGGAGGGAAAGCGGATCGACGTCGTCCGGCTGTGAGGGCAAGCAGATCTCCGGCCGCGCGGGTCGAAAATCCAAAAACTTGGATTGCCGGGCCGAAATCTGCTCCGCTCGACGGAAATTTGCTCGGCGCAACGGTTGCTCCAGTCATTTCTCCGAAAATTTGCTCAGCGCAACCGTTGCGCTAGTCATTTCTGCCGAAATTTGAGTGGATTAACGGCTGATTTGACTATTTTCCCCAAAATTTGAGTGGATCAGCGGCCGATCTGACTATTTCTCCCAAATTTTGAGTGGATCTACGGCTGATTTGACTTTCTCAGCCGAAGATTTGACCAAAAAATCTAATGCTTTGGATTGCGCAGCGCCCGGGACGTCCCGCGGCCGTCCAGCTACACGCCGGCCTTCGCAGCAGGCTTCCGGAGGTGAAGATTGACCGCCTCTTTGTCTTTGTAATCAATAAGCTGGGGATCTGAGAGGGGCAAGCCCTTGCAGCTCAGAGCCGCGAGAAAGCTCTCGGTCCATCGGGGCTGGACGATCGTTTCTGCTGCGTGGTCTTCGATCGCGAGGCGGCGAAGAGGATCCGAGAGGGTCTTGTCGTCCGGATCGAACAACTGGAGCTCGCAGCCTTTGAGGTCCTGCTCCGGCGGTTGGAGGACAAATTGGACCGAACGGTCACAGGGCACGAACAGGCAGCCGATGGGGAAGCGTCGAATCACGAAGAGAATGACTGCGCACAAGAGAAGGAAGAATATGGACCCGAAAAGGACGAGCTTACTCATCGGGATTTTTCTTCTCCGTCACTCTGACGGCAGGGTCACTGGCATCGGCTGGCTGAGCTTGTTGAGCAGGCCCGGCTTTGCGATCAATTCCAGATAGAGCACGTGGGGCCCGGGCTCGAGGTGGAGCGTGGAGATGTCGAGCGAGCCCTTGGGCGACGGCGGGATGCGGTCCTTCAGGACCTTCACTGCGATGCCGTCCGGCGAGTCGAGCAGCCGATAGTGATCGAGCGTCTTCGGCGAGTGGTGGGGGTCATCAAACACCGTGCTCCACGTGAGCTTCGTGCCGCTGAGCGACGCGTGGACGCTCGCGCAGTTGTCGATGCCGTTCTGGAACGCCGTGCCGGCCTCGTGGTCGTCGTACGTCGGTACGATCATGTACGGCAATTGCTTGCCGGCATTGCCGGCATTGAAGGACTTGCCCGGCGCGGCGAACGTCTCCAGCCACGTCTGCCCGCAGCGCTGCGACGTGACGAGTCCCTGATCGATCGTGGCCGCGTTGTTCCAGAAGCGGTCGTCGATGCCCTTCCACGCCGCGCCGAAGTACAAACCGGCTCCTTGCGGCGACTGCGCCCACGCGGCGTACTCCTTTTCCGCCCCCGCTTGCCCCCAATCGAGCTGCCGGCGGATGCTCTCCTTGGTCGTCATGCCGTGCGTCCCGGGCGGGTAGTAGCGCAGAGGGCGCGTCCACATGTACGCGCCGTCCGCAGTCCGCGGTCCGCTCTTGTCGATGAAGTACGGCTGCACGCCGAGCTCGCGCGCCGCGTACTCCTCGACGCCGCTCCAGATCTTCTGCCAGCACTCCTGCTGGCTCGTGCACTTCACGTTCGCCTCGACGTCGACGATGCACGGATGCTGCGCGCTGCACTGCCGCAGCAGCTTTGGGGCGTCGAAGAAGAGCTGCACGACCGGCCGGTTCGGCGACGGCGTGAGGTAGCTCGGCCGCTGGAAATAGCCGGGCGCGGGCTTCTCCGGCCCGCTCGCGCACGGTTCCGGCACGTCCTTGCTCCCCTTCGCGTAGTACGTCAGTTGGGATTCGATCTGGTCGCGGATGCACTGCGCCTGGTAGTAGTCCGACGGCGGATCAACGAGGTCGCTCTTGGAGATGTAGTCGCACTCTTTTTTCTTGCAGCCGCACGTGACGCGGTTCGTGAACCCGCCGGCGAACATCATGGCGTACTGCATCTCCGGGTAGCGCAGCATCGACTTCTGCAGCTTCTGCAGACCGTGATCGACCCACCACTGCGCGCTCATCGTTCCGCACGACGCGGTGAAGTTGTCTTTCTGCCCGTGATACTTCCCCGACGACAGCGGCACCTGCGCGCACGTGAAGCTCCCCTCGGCTGCGAAGCCGATAATGCCGTCGAAGCCGCGCTCCCACAGGTCGTCGACCATGGCGTCGACGTACGCGCAGTCGTTGACCGAGTACCCCGTCACCTTCTGACCCGCGTATCCCCTGCCGACGTCGACGATCTGCGTGTAGCCCTTGGGCGCGCCGAGGAGCGGCGGATCGGAGACCTTCTGCGGCTCCGCCAGCGGGGAGGTCGAGAACCAATGCTGCACGACGGCGAACACCTTCGTCGTGTTGCCGGGATAGAGCAGGTTGTGGATGTCGCCGGGATGCTCGGCGTCCGGCCAGGGAGGCGCACCGCGGCCCTTGGAGACGTTGCCGGGGTAGTGCATCTTGTTGCCGTAGTCGCCGACGCCGGGATGGATGACGCGCGTCAGGATCGACATCCGGTTGTCGGCCCACCCTCCTACCCAGGGCCCCTCGCCGACGGGGAAGCCGCCCAGGGGGCAATAGGACTGCGTGTTGTCGTTGCTGCAGGCCGCCGTGTTGTGGCCGGTCTCGCGCTGGAACGGCGTCATCGTCTGGGCGAGCGCCGGCCAACTCGTGAGCACGAGGAGCAAAACCAGACTCATCCGCATGTGTCCATTATGATCCATGCTCGTCCTTTTTCACCCCCCAAGGTGATCATCGCTGGATGTGTACGTCAGTGGCCCGCTCGATCGGCCCGATGGAGTTTCGATTTTTGCATGCAATGCCAATTCGGTAGCGGCAGACTGCTTGAGCTCGGAGCTCTTAACCCACCAATACAAGGCGAACGCCCAGAGTCCAGCAGCCTCGATGAAGAAGATGTAAGAGCTGCGGGCCCCGATCAAGGAGCTCAAGATAAAAGCGGTCAACGGTGAGGCAAGCATTACGAAGCCAATGACCAGATACGTTCTCCGATAGGCCGCCGGGCTCGGCTTGGCGTCCTTGGGAAGCAATGAGAGCGTATCGCGAGCGCGAAACCAGACGACGGATGCCAGGAGGGCGAACATTGAAACTGCAAAAAAGCCATGAAAGGAGAACTTGCCGCAGTTGGGTTCGCATCTCCATTCCATCGGAAAGACGGCGGCCCCTACGGCGCATACTGCAGCCGTGTTCAAAAGAACGTTCTCGGCTTTGGAGAAGCCTTTGTACAGATAGAGAAAACCAGCAACGGTAAATATGCTGCCGACGAGCCAGTCGCGGGAGGGAGCGTTTCGGCCATCGGGCGCCGCCCAGTAATACGCGCTAATTGAATCTTGCAGCGGAACCCCCTTGGCAGCACCTACCACATACACGAGCAAGGGAAGAAGAGCGCCGATGATGGCAATTCCGTACCGCAAGGTCAGATATGTGCTGAAGAGGAGCTCTTGCAGTGCGTTTTTTTTCATGATCTCTGGAATCGTACGCCGGTTCCTCAAGCCTCGTCAACCTCGGGCGAAGAAATGGATCGCGGCCTGGGAGCATCTCTGATAGGCTGACGTTTCCTGACTCCACAGGAGGTGCTCCCGATGTCGCTTTCTTCGCGTCTTTGCTTGAACGGCGCCCTTGCCTTCTTCCTGGCTGCGGCGCTTGCCTCTCCCCTCCAGGCGGGCACGGATCCCACCTATGCCGCTCTCCGGGGTGCGCGGTTGGATGGGCGGAAGATCCCGGTCCAGAACCTGGTGCTGGAGCGGGATGCGTTCCGATTTCAGCTCGACTCGGGCGCTCTCTATCTGCTGGCTCCGGTCGAGGGGCGCACGGTGGGGGCGGTCTTCGTGGGGCAGGGGAGCTACCGGCTGATCCCGGCTGCTCCCTATGAGCAGCGGCAGCTCGCGCTCTCCTCCGGGGCCGACAAGGGATTCGAGACGCTCAGCGATTCGTTCGAGGATCTGCTCCTCCTGTTCACGGATGACACTGCCGCCGAGCTGGAGCGCCATGCCGCGGTCCAGACCGGTGCTCCCGATCCCCATGCCGCCGACGTGTACGAGAAGTGGCTCAAGCGGCAGCGGAAGGATTTTCAGACCAATTTCCACCTCCGGATCCTCGCCGACCTGCTGAATGCTCCGGGACGGAAGGACGGCGTCTTCCTGGCGCTGATCAACGGCAAGAAGATCCCGCCGGCGCTCGCGGCCGTGGATCCCGATGGCGTCGAGGCGCTGCACATTTCTCCACGGCTGGGCGGCGAGGACACGCTTTTCTGGGTCGTGGATTCGAACCGGGGCGGGCTTTGGTATCTCTGTGATCGCAAGGAGGAGGTGGCGCGCAAACAGCCATCGCCGGAGAAGCGGCTCGCCGATGCCCTCGAATACAAGATCGAGACCGAGGTCGAACGCGATGCGGACATCAACGGGCAGGCCACGATCCTCTTTCAGACCCTGGTGGACGGCCTGCGCGTCCTGCCGGTGAACCTGATGCCGAAGCTCCGCATCGGCGAGGCATCGTATGCGGTCGAGGCCGCTGGCGCCGAGCCGGCGTGGAAGCCGCTCGCCTGGATCCAGGAGGAGGACAAGGCGGACGCGGACGCCGCCGTCGTGTTCCCCGAGCCTCTGCCCAAGGGGGCGACCGTCCGGCTCCGGCTCACCTACAAGGGGGGCGACGTGCTGCTGAACGTGGGCGACAAGACCTACGTGGTCGGCGCCCGCGAGAGCTGGTATCCCAATCTCGGCACGTTCTCCGACGCGGCGAAGTTCGAGCTCGTCTATCGCATCCCAGCCGGTCTCGAGGTCGTCTCCGTGGGCAAGAAGGTGGAGGAGCGGACGGAGGGGAAGCAGCGGATCTCGGTCTGGCGGACCGACGAGCCGATCCTGGTCGCCGGCTTCAACTACGGCAAATTCCAGCGGTATCAGCGGAAGGACGACGTCAGCGGCATGGAGGTCGAGGTCTTCACAGGCACGGACCGTCCCGATTTCGGACCCGAGGTGGGGCTGGTCTCCACTTCGAAGCTGGCGGACAGCGCGGCCGTGGACGGGGTCAATTCCGCCCGCATCTACACCACCTATTTCGGCCCTCTGCCCCAGTCCTACGTGGCCATCACCCAGCAGGCGCAGTGGTCGTTCGGCCAGTCGTGGCCGTCGCTGATCTTCCTGCCCTATGCGTCGTTCCTCACCAGCACCCAGCGGGCCGCCCTGGGCTTGACCCAGATGACCGACTTCGTCAATCGCGTGGGTTTTCACGAGTTCGCCCACCAGTGGTGGGGTCACCGGGTGGTCGCTGCCACGTATCGCGACCAGTGGCTGGAGGAGGGTTTCGCCGAGTTCTCGGCGGCTCTGGCCGTGCAGCACACGCAAGGGTGGGGCGGCTATTTCGACTTCTGGCGCGACTCCCGCAAGTTCATCTTCGAAAGGTCGCCGGGCAGCTCGATCACGAACGACCGGGCGGGGCCCATCAGTCAGGGATGGCGGCTCGCCACGCACCGCAGTGCCGCGGCGCCGCAGGCCATGATCTATTCCAAGGGGGGATACGTCCTTCACATGCTGCGCACGCTGATGTGGGACGGGAGCTCGCAGAATCCCGACGCCAATTTCATCGCCCTGATGAAGGACTTCACCTCCACCTACGGCGGCAAGCCAGTCACCACCGCCGACTTCGCGAGGACCGTGGAGCGCCACATGGTGCCGGCGCTCAACGCCATGCACGACGGCAAGGTGGACTGGTTCTTCAAGCAGTGGGTCTACGGCACCGACGTTCCCCGCTACGTGACGGATCTGAAGGTGGAGAAGGCGGGCGAGGGCCAGTACCGGATCCATGGCCAGGTCACCCAGCAGGGAGTGCCGAAGGATTTCCGCACCCTCGTCCCGGTCGAGGTCGAATTCGGCAAGAACGACACGGCGCGCATCGGCTCGCTGGGAATGATGGGCGAGGCCACAGTGCCGGTCGACGTGACGCTCAAGCTCCCCAAGGCGCCGAAACGGGTGACGGTCAACAGTCTCGGGGAGGTCCTGGCGCGGGATTGAGGGCTTGACACCCAGGAAGACTGGACGATAATGGCCTGAGCGTTCTGGGCTTCATTAACAACCTGACCGATCATGTCGACTTCCGCTTCCCGGCAGCGATGGTCTCCGATCCTCGATGGTGAGATGGCAGACGAGGCAACTGCCGCCGTCGCTGCCATCGCCGAGGCGATCGGCGATGCGCCTTTGCCAGCCCGGTATGCGATCCCTGCCCTGGGCTCCGGCGAGACCGGGGTCGCTCTCTTCTTCGAATACCTGGACCGCGCCCATCCCGACGCCGGCTATGGGGAGATCGCGCAGCAGCGGCTCGAATGGGCCATCGGCGCCCTACCGTTTTTCGGGCGGATGCCCGGCCTGTACTCGGGCTTCTCCGGTGTCGCCTGGACGGTCGAGCACCTTCAGAAGGGACCGGCGGAAGAAGAGGGGGACGTGGCGGAAGTTTCAGCGGACGAGGAAGATTCCAATGAGGACATCGACGCGGCCCTCCTCGACCATCTGCGCCAGACGCCCTGGACGTTGGATTACGACCTGACCAACGGGTTGGTGGGTTATGGGGTGTACGCCCTCGAGCGGCTGCCACGCCCCTCCGCTGTGGCCTTACTGGAACTGGTGGTCGAGCGCCTCGGGGAGGCTGCCGAGCCCCGTCCAATGGGTCTCGCCTGGTACACGCCTCCCCACATGGTCCCCGAGCCGAACCGCCCCTCGTATCCCCAGGGCTACGAGAACCTCGGAGTCGCTCATGGCTCGCCTGGAGTGATCGCGGTGCTCGCCCGGATCTGCGCTGCCGGCGTGGCGGTGGAGCGGGCGAAAGCTCTCCTGTCCGGTGGGGTCTCGTGGCTGCTGGCGCAAAAGCTGTCCGCCGGCAGGAGCTCGGTTTTCCCCTACGCGGCGGGACCCGAGGTGAAGATCCGGCCCGCCCGCACTGCCTGGTGTTATGGGGATCCGGGGATCGCCCTGGCATTGCTCGCCGCCGGCCGGGCGGTGGGAGAGCCCGCCTGGGAGGGCGAGGCGCTGGATCTGGCGCGCGCGATCGCCCGGAGGCCGCCCGAGATCTGCGGAGTCGAGGACGCTGGACTCTGCCATGGCGCTGCGGGCGTCGGGCACCTGCTCAACCGCGTCTACCAGGCGACGGGCGATCCCGAGCTCCTGTCCGCGGCTCGCGCATGGCTCGGCCGCGCGCTCGGCTACCGGGAGCCCGGCCGTGGAATCGGCGGTTATCTTGCCCTGACTCCGCCTCCGGGCGACTTCGACCAACTGGTGTGGACCGAAGACCCCAGCTTCCTCACCGGCTCGGCAGGCATCGCCCTGGCCTTGCTCGCCGCCACCAGTGGAGTCGATCCCGCTTGGGATCGCCTGCTGTTGACCTCGCCGCTGGCCTCGCCCGGAGAGAGCTCGCTCTAGACGGCTATGGAATCTGCAGCTCGAGACGTTTGGCGCCCTCTGGTCGAAGGCGAGATCGCCGCGCAGGCCGTGGCCGCGGCCGAGGCAATCGCCCGTGAACTTGCCAGCGGCCGTACCCCGGCGGCCGGACCGGGCTTGAACCGGGGCCAGGCAGGCCTCGCGCTTTTCTTCGCCTACTGCGAGCGGTCGCTCGGCCAGGCTGAAGCCGGCGAGCTCGCCGGTCACCATCTCGACCAAGCCATCGCTGAGCTGGCCGGTCAACCGGTGCCCGCCGCCGGCCTGTATCACGGCTTCCCGGGAGTCGCCTGGGTGGTCGAGCACCTCACGCGCGGAGAGGGCCCCGTCGAGGAGGAGGAAGACCTCAACGAAGAGATCGACGCGGCGCTTCTCTCCTTGCTGCAGCGTTCCCCCTGGCAGGGAGAGTTCGACCTGCTGAGCGGGCTCGTGGGCTGGGGGATCTATGCCCTCGAACGGCTGCCGCGCTCCTCGGCGGCGGCGGCCCTTCCGCTGATCGTCGCCCGGCTGGCCGAGTGTGCCGAACCGGCGGCGCACGGAGTCGTCTGGCGCGATCCGGGCAACGCCGCGCGGGAGCCCGATCCGGGAATGGCTCACGGCGCCGCCGGCGTGATCGCCTTGCTGGCCCGGATGCTCCAGGAAGGCGCCGCCGGCCGGGAGGCGGGCTCGCTGCTCGTCTCCGCCGTGGGAGGAGTCCTCAACCGTCCGGCTCCAGGAGCAGACGAAGAAGCGGACCTCGCCTGGTGCGCCGGTGATGCCGGGCTATCCGTGGCCCTGCTCGCCGCGGGGCGCGCCTGCGGCCGGGACGATTGGGAGGGCGAGGCACGGCGTCTTGCCGTCGTCGCGGCCGAGCGCTATCTCGACGACGCCGAAGGTTTCGATCTCGCCCTCTGCCATGGCACCGCCGGGCTTTCCCACCTGTTCCACCGTCTGCACCAGGCCCTCGGTGACCCGGCTCTCCTCGTCGCCGCTCGCCGCTGGTTGGAGCGTACCCTCGAGTGGCGGTGGCCTGGTGAAGGGATTGGCGGCTATCTCTGCCGTGGCCGTAAGGCCGACGGAAGCTTCGGATGGCTCGCCGATCCCGGCTTCTTGGGCGGAGCCGCGGGGATCGGCCTGGCCCTCCTCGCCGCCGCCACGCCGGTCGAGCCGGCCTGGGACCGCCTGCTTCTGCTCTCGGGCCGTTGCTTCGTTTCCTAGCTCTAGACTCACGCGAGGCCTTAGGGTAGAATTCCGGCAGTTGTCGGCATTCAGGAATTCACGTCGTCCCTCCACCGTCCATGGATCCGAAAGGAGAGGAGCCTGCCATGAAGAAAAAATTTGGGAAGCTGGTCCTCAACACCGAGACGTTGAGAACCCTCGACGCGAGCGACCTCAGGTACGCGGGAGGCGCCGCCGCAGCAGGCACCGTAGCAGACACCCTCTGTACCGTGGCCTGCACTCTCTGCACCGTGGCGTGCTCTCT
This sequence comes from Thermoanaerobaculaceae bacterium, assembly GCA_963712665.1. GTDB lineage: Bacteria > Acidobacteriota > Thermoanaerobaculia > Multivoradales > UBA5704 > DATARR01. The sequence continues at coordinate 812,926 of CAVQIV010000009.1, forward strand.
GTGCACGGCCTGCGGGTCCGCCTGCGCTGCATGCTAGGTACCGTTCCGGACGTCATCGTGTAAGAGGCTGTGGAGGTGGGCTCTCGAGAGTGAAGCAAGCCCACCGAAAGTTGTAAAGGAGAGCGAGAGGGGGGCGGCCACGTAGCTGACACGTGTATCCGTGTAGCGGCCGCCCCTCTCACCCCACCTGCGACCGTAAACCTGGCGCGGGATTGAAGAGCCAGGCCGGGCTCTGGCGTCTAGCCGGTGCGCCGGGCCCGGCGCCGGTGATTCATGGCGGTGAAGAAGTTGTACCCTCCGCCGAGGAGCGCTGCTACGATCGCCGTGCCTGCCGAGGCCTGGCCCGTCCGTAGGAAATGGATGAATCCGATCGACCCCGAGGGGGAGATAGAGCAGGAGACCCGTCACCAGGCCCGGTGAATATTCGCGCATCTTGAGCGCGGCGCGCGCGTGGAAGCCCATGTTGCCCACCAGCAGCGCCGCGAGAGTCAGCCACAGCGCGATCGATTGCGGGGACGTTCCATTGAGCAGAGGGCTCACGCAGCCCACCAGGAGGAGAGCGTTGATCCCAATGGCGAACGCGGGAGTGAAGCTGGTCGCCGTTTCAGGGCGGTAGCGGGCGTACCACGCCTTGAAGCCGCCGGGAAAGACGAACTCCTCGAAGATGTGAGCGGCGGCGGCGATGGGCAGGGCCCAGAAGAGCAGGGTATTCACGAAGCACCTCGGACTTCCATACGAGGCCCCCGCCAGGAAGTTGCAGAGACTCGCTCTAGGACGCCACGGGCACGAGGTCCTGGGGCTGCCAGCGGGCGGCGCTCTCGCGCAGCTCTTCCATCTCCTTCCAGTAGCCCTCGATCGTCCGCCGGCCGGCGTCGCTCAGGCGGACGAGGGTCTGGGTCTTCTTCGCCACGAACCGCTTCTCGATCTCCACCAGCCCGGCCTCCTCGAGCTTCGAGAGATGGGAGGAGAGGTTCCCCTTGGTGAGGCCGGTGATCCGCAGCAGGAACAGGAAGTCGGCCCGTTCGCACGCCGAGAGCGCCGTGAGGATGGCCAGCCGGGCGGGATCGTGGACCTTCCGGTCCAGGTTCGCGAGCTGCTCGAAGGGGGTATCGCTCATGCATCGTCCTCCAGGCCGTCGACTGGTCTGTCCTGCAAACCGATTGTGGCACGGGCGACTCTGCATGTCAACGGGGGGACGAGAGGCTGCTGGAGGAAGGCGTGGCTGGCGATCGCCTGGGAGGGAGCCGCCAGCCGTCTGGGCGAACCGGACCCCGCCGCCCTACTGGCGGCCCAGCCGGCGCCACGTCAGGACGAGGCCGATCGTGAGCGAGATCAACCCGGCCAGAACGAGGAGCGGCATCAGGCTCGCCGTGGCGGGGAGCGTCTTCTTCTTCTTGGGGGAGGTCGCTTCCCCTCCGGTCGATGTGGTCGAAGTCGCCGCCGTAGTCGTCGCCTTGCTCTTCGTCTCGTAGGACTTCGTCGCGGCGGGCTTGGCGGTGTCGGGCTCCGCGAGGCTGGCGTGGACCTGCTTCTCGGTCACCACCTGCGGCGGCCCCTCGGTGACGATGGTCGCGGTCAACCGGTCGCCCGCGCGGAGATCGGCGAGCTGGACCGGTTTGCCGTCGCGGAGGATCTCGACCTTACGCTGGTCCACCTCGCCCTGGGTGTACATGCGATAGCCCTTCTCGGTGCGGAGGGTCACCGAGCTGCCTCCCACCTGCTTGACCTCGCCATTGCGCACCTCGGTGACGTAGACCGGCTTGGTGGTGGTCGTCGTGGTGATCGTCGCCTTGCCCTTCATGCCGGGTTTCAGCTCATGGACGGACAACTGCTTGCCGCCGACGTCGAAGCGGAAGTCGTCGGGCACCGTGTACTCCTTGGCGCCCCCGGCTTCCTTCACCACGACCTTGTTGCCGTCGACTTCAACGACCTCGAAGCTCTTGGTCTCCGTGCTCGTCACCTTGTGCTGACCGAATGCGGCGCCGGCCGCGAGGCAGAGCAGCAGCACCGCCATCGTCGCGGTAAGCCACCTCTTTTCGTAACGCATAGGCCCTCTCTCCTTTCCAGAGATTAATCGACTCTAGGAACGCTGGACCGAGGGTGACGGCGGCGTCAATGGGACTTTGGTCCAATTTCCGCGACGGCGCGACGGCGTTCGCGACTATGGGACCAAAGTCCAATTGAACCCCGGAGGCCCGGCGCCAAGAATCACTCTGGCTGCGCCTTGTGGGAGCACCCCGGCAGGCAGGCGAGGAGGGCGAAGCGGGCCGGGGGCACAGGGAGGGGTGAAGGGGAGCGGTCCGCTCCGCTTGGCGCAGCCTTGACCTCCCTCTGCTGGGCGGGCGGCCCCGATGAAGCGGAAAGGAGCCGCGATCATGATCATCAGGCGATCGGGGGTGGGGCTGGAGGAGGTCCGCAGGCACTGGGGCTCGCATCTCGCGCTGGGCATCCTGCTGTGCATCCTTGGCCTCGTGGCGGTCGCCTACGCCGTCTCGGCTTCTCTCGTCTCCGTCCTCTTTCTTGGCTGGCTGCTGGTGGGGAGCGGCCTGTTCCAGGCGATTCTGGTGTTCCGGGTGCAGAGGTGGAGCGGTTTTTTCCTGCACCTTCTGGCGGGGGTCCTGGAGGTCGTCGTCGGCGTGCTCCTGGTCAGCGCGCCGGCAGAGACGGCGCTGGCCCTCACCTTGCTGCTGGCCGTCTATCTGCTGGTCGGCGGGTCGTTCCGGGCCATTGCCGCCCTGTACCTCGGTTTTCCAGGAGCCGGCTGGTCGGTCGTGGGCGGCCTGCTCTCCTTCCTGCTGGGGCTGGCTCTCTGGCGGCAATGGCCGCTCTCGGGGCTGTGGTTCATCGGGGTGTGCGTGGGCAGCGACCTCCTCGTGCACGGCGTGGCCTGGATCGCCTTCGCCCTGAACGCCCGCCGGCTGCCGGTGTCGCCGCTGGCGCCCGTGGAGGCGGGACGCTGAAACGAGTGAAGCCAGCGGGCGAGGGCGACGCATGGAAGCCGTGAAAGAGATCCTGCCGGTCGTGCTGAGCGGCAGCCTGATGCTCCTCGTCGCTGCCTTCGGGCTCACGGCCACGGCGGCCGACGCCCTTTACCTGTTCCGACGTCCTGGCCAGCTCTGGCGTGCGGTCGCGGCCATCGAGCTCGTGGTGCCGCTGGTGGCGGTGCTGCTCGCGGTCGTGCTGCCGCTCGCGCCGCTGGTGAAGCTCGCGATCGTCTTGATGGCCATCTCGCCGTTGCCGCCGCTGGTGCCGGGAAAGCAGCTCGAGATGGGGGAAAACGGCCGTACGTCTGCGGCCTGCTGGTGGCCATCTCGCTGCTCTCCATCGTCCTCGTGCCGCTCATCCTGGAGATCCTGAGCGCCGTGTTCCCGCGGGACGTCTGGGTCTCGCCGTGGGCGATGGCGCGGATCGTCCTGATCTCGGTGCTGGTGCCGTTGGCCTTGGGGCTGGCGGTCCACAGGCTTAAGCCCCGGTTCGCGGAGCGCGCCGCCCCCTTCGTGTCGAGGCTGGCGAACCTCCTCCTATGGCTGACCGTCCTGCCGGTGCTGATCGTGGCGTGGCCGGCGATGCGCGTCCTGCTCGGCAACGGCACGGCGCTGACCATCACGGGGGTGGTCGCCGCGGGGCTCCTCGCCGGCCACCTGCTGGGGGGGCCGGACCCCGCGGACCGCGCGTCTCTCGCCATCGCCTGCGCCACGCGCCACCCCGGCATCGCCCTGCTCATCGGCAGGACCAGTTTCCCCACCCAGAGCCTGGCGCCGGCGCTGCTGCTCTTCCTGGTCATCGGCCTCCTCGCCGCCATTCCCTACCAGGCGTGGAGCAGGAAGCACACGGGCCGGGCTTAAGGGTAGTAGCCGCTGATCGTGCGCGCGTCCATCCCGCGCGCCTTCATCTGGAGCTGGATGGTGCGGAAGGCGCCATCCGTGCCAAGGTTGGAGGACTGATAGGCGATGCGGTATTGCGCGCGGAGCTCCTTTTCGATCTGCCGGTAGATTTCGGGGAGGCGGGAGGCGTCTTGGGGGAAGAAGCTCTTCCCGCCGGTGATCGCGGCCAGGCGCTTGAGCCGCTGCCCCGCCTCGCCTCGGGGGCCGCCCTCCAGCCCGAGGCCGATGGCATAGACCGCGATCCCCGTCCGCCGCACGGCCTCCAGGGTAGCCTCGAAGCTGAGCCGGCTCGTGCGGTCCGCGCCGTCGGTCAAGAGGAGCACGGCCCGTTGCCCTTTCGTTCCCGTGAGGTAGAGGAGCGAATACACCAGGCTGTCGTAGAGGGCCGTGTCGCCCTCCGCCAGGATCTTCCGCAGCCCCTCCTCCAGCCGGCCGAGGTCGGCGGTCAGCGGCACCGCGATCTGCGGCGAGTTGTTGAAGGCGATCACCGCCGCCTGATCCTGCGGCCGCAGCAGGCTGCGCAGGAAGCCCAACGCTGCCTGCCGCGTGGTCTCCATCTGCGGCGTCATGGAGTACGAGCTGTCGATCAGCGTCACCACCCGCACCGGTGTGTTCTCGGCGTGCTCGACCTGCCGGATCTCCTGGCGCACGCCGTCCTCCATCACCACGAAGGTCTCGGCAGCGAGCTCGCCGGTCACCGGTCTCCCCTCGCCGTCCATCACCGTGGCGTAGAGCTCCACCATGCGGACGTCGATCTTGTCCGGCTCGCCGGAGGTGTTGATCACCGTCACGTCCTCGGCCGAGGCGCCTCCCGCCAGGTAGGCGATGGCGCGCACGTCGCCGGTCTCCCCCTCGCGCGGCAGGACGAACGGCTGGGAGTAGGGCGGTTGATAGAGGGTGGCGATGCGGTCTTCGCCCCACCAGAATTCGACGCGTTCGACGGTCGCGCCCGGCGGCGGCGTCACCTCGGCGCGGAGGCGGAGGCTCCGCCGGTAGTACGCGCCCGGCCGGGGCTCGCGGAGCCGGACCTGGAAACGCTGCGCCCCGGCGTTGATCAGCGCCTCGTCCCGCGCCACCACCTCCCCCTTGCCGTGCACCCCTTCCGCCCGCAGCTTCCACGAGCGCGGCACCGGGCCGAGGTCGAGGCTCAAGTCGAACGGCGGACGATTGCGCGTCAGCAGGGGCTTGCCGTCGAGGGTGAAGACCACGCGTTCGATCCGCTCGCCGGCCGGGAGGTCCGGCGTCTGCTCGATGCGTACCGGGAAGTAGACCTTGCCGATCAGCAGCGGCCCGGGCGGGGCGAGGAGGCGCAGCTCCGGCCGGCGCGCCGACAGGGCGGCGTCCGCCTCCGCCAGCGCCCGAGCGACCTCGGGAGCTCCGGGTGCAGCCGGCCCGGCGGCGGCGCTCTCAAGGCGGGGGACGGCGAGGTCGCGCTCGAGCGTCAGGGCGCTGCCGCTCTCCAGGTGCTCGACGCGCAGCCGCAGCCTGTAGTCCCCAGGCGTAAGAGCGCGTTCGAAGACCAGCGGCACGCGGTCGCCGGTCTGCCGGCCGTGCAGGCGGAAGCGGAAGCTCTCGCTCGGCTTGCCGCTCCGCAGCACCGCTCCGGCTATGGAGAACTCGGTCCCCGAAGCCGGAGGGCCGGCCGGCAGCGAGGACGGCGAGACGAAAACCAGCAGGCGGACCACCACCGCGTCCCCCTGCAGACCGGCGAATTCGACCTGCAGGTCCGCGGCGAGCGGATGAGCCTGCGCCGGCGCCGCCGTGCCCAGGGCCTGGAAGGTGGAGAGCCACTCCCGCGGCTGGGGCCGGGCGAGCGCCCGCTCGAGCAGGGCACTGTAGTTGTCCGGCCCGAGCTCACGCAGCCACCGCGCTTCCTGGCTCAGCTTCTCCCGGTTGGAGCATGCTTCGGGGGTCACCGTTGCCGACGTGGCCGCCGCGAGCGGGTCGGGCGAGCTCCCGGGCTGCCACAGCGTCCACGGGCCGTCCGCGCCGGGCCGGAAGACCAGCGCGAAGCGGTACTTCTCACGAAAGACGGGCTCGTAGACCCAGACCTCGAAGCTCCCGGACTGCGGGCATTGCGCCGCGAACCGGGAGCTCGGCTCGCCGCGCAGCAGGAAGACCCGCGACCGGTCGTCCCGCAGGCTGCCCCAGCTCTCGCGCGCCGTGGCCAGGCGCTCCTCCCACGCCTCGCGCAGCTCGTTGCGGCTGGTCTGCGGGAAGGGGTCCCGCGCTTCCCAGAACTGCTGGAGGAACGCCTGGCGCGCGGCATCGCCATGCAGGCTCGAGAACAATTCCTTTTCACCCGCGACCGCGAGCAGGTCGAGGTCCTCGCTCCAGCCGCTGAGCTGCGGCAGCGCCGTGGGCTCGCCGCTGGCACGCGTTGCGAAGACGAAGAAAGGCAAGGACAGGATTGCAACGATCAGCCAGGCGTAACGCTCACCGTTCATGTCCAATCTCCCTCATTCATCCCGATTCTCGGCGAGCGGGCAGGGCAAGAAAATTAGACCTTGGACCTACTGGCGTGTGAGGCCCGTGTGGGACCAAAGTCCAATGTATCCGCCGGTGCTGAGCGCAAATAATCATTGCGTCCACGTTGGCGGGAGCCATCCCGGCCCGTCGCGAGAAAGGAGCCTCAGATGCCGAAGCTATGGAGCGAGCTGCCGCGCATCGTCTTGGTGGCCGGCCTCCTGGCGGTCTCCGCGGCGATCCCCCCGGCGGCCAACGCGCAGGAGGCGCCGGCCGTCGACCCCGCGGCCCTGGCGGCTCTCGACAAGATGGGGGCGTTCCTCCGCACCGTCACCACCTTCGAGGTCAAGTCGAAGACCCTCGTCGACGTGGTGCTCGATTCGGGGCAGAAGCTGCAGTTCGACGGCACCGCCCACCTGCGCGTGCGCCGCCCCGATCGCCTGTGGGCCGAGGTGGCCACGGACCGCAAGGTGCGGGAGTTCTTCTACGACGGCAAGACCTTCACCGTGTATGGACCGCGCAACAAGCTCTACGCCACCGTCCCCGCGCCGGCGACGCTGCGCGAGGTGGTGGCGACGGTGGAGGAGCGCTATGGGCTCGTCCTCCCCCTGGCCGACCTCTTCCGCTGGGGGACCGATCCGCTCCAGCGCGACGCGATCCGCGAGGCGATCGAGGTCGGCCCCGCCCGCGTCGGCGACAAGCCGTGCGACCAGTACGCCTTCCGCCAGGAGGGCGTCGATTGGCAGGTGTGGATCCAGAGGGGGGACTCCCCCCTGCCGCTCAAGCTGGTGGTGACGACCATGGACGACACGGCGCAGCCGCAATACGTCGCCGTGCTGGAGTGGAACCTCGCCCCCGCCCTGAATGACAAGATGTTCACCTTCACACCGTCGCCGGACGCCTACCGGATCGCCATCCGGGAGGTCACGGCCGAACCGGCACCCGGCAACTGAAGAGGAGAGAGCCATGATGGTCAACGCCAGCCGCTGCGGACGCTTGCTCTTGACCTGCGCGGCGCTCGCCGTGCTCCTGGGGGCCCTCGCCCGGCCCGCCGGGGCCCAGCGCCAGGCGCGCAGCAATACCCGCACCAACGTCAACCAGAGCGCCGGCACCACCAGCCGCGGCGCCAATGCTCAGAGCGCCAGCGCCAACCGTGGCGCCAATGCCCAGAGCGCCAACGCCAACCGCGGCGCCAACGCCCAGAGCGCCAATGCCAACCGCAATACCAACGTCAACGCCAACCGCAACGTCAACGTCAACAACAGTAACAACGTCAACGTCAACCGCAACGTCAACGTCGACGTGGACGACAACTGGGACAACGACGGTTGGGATCACCACCCGGTGGCGGCAGGGGTCGCTTTCGGGACGGCGGCGGCGATCACCTCGGCGGCCATCGGCTCGGTCGCCTACACGCTGCCGCCCAGTTGCTCGACGATGGTGGTCAACGGCATCGCCTACCAGCAGTGTGGCGGCACCTGGTATCAGCCCCAGTACGCCGGCTCGCAGGTGACCTACGTGGTGATTCCGGGGCCGCCCTGAGCGGGTCGAAGCGGCGGGCCTACCCCGGGTCTACCGGGCCCGCCGCCGGGGGTCTGGCCCTCCAGGGGGTCTTTATGCTACAATTCGGCTCGACGTAAACGTCTTAACTTTGTTTAGTTTTTTGGGCTCGGCAGCGAGCAGGCCTCAAGAAGGCGGGTGGGTGGGGCTCCGAGCCTGTTTGAGGGAGATGGGCACCCATGAGAATCCCGCGGTTCTCGCAATGAGGCCAGAGGCAAGGCTCGCTCTCGCGGGCGGCCCCGTTGGCGCTCACGAGCCTCGACCGGTAGCAGCCCTGACCGGCCGGGCAGGGCTGCGTCTGGGGCCGGCGTTCGTCGTCGCGGCGGTCACGGCCGGCTACTTTCTCGAGTCGGTCCTCGGCCTGCTCCTGCGCGTCCCTGCGCCCCAGCTCTTCGCCCTCTGGCCGTCGAGCGCGATCCTGCTCGCGACCTTCCTGGTGACGCCTCGGCGCCGCTGGTGGATCTACCTGCTGGCGGTCCTGCCCGCCCACCTGCTGGCGCAGGCGCTCAAAGGGGTCCCGTTCGGGATCGTGCCCATCCACTTCGCCGGCAACGCCGGGGAGGCGCTGCTCAGCGCGCTGGTGATCCTTCACTTCATCCCGGAGCCGAGGCGGTTCGACCGCTTGCGAACGGTGATCCTGATCATGCTCATCGGGGGCCTGCTCGTCCCGGCGCTCGTCAGCCTGGCGGTCGCTCAGCTCCTGGCGTTGACCGATGCGTACACGGATCCCTGGCTGGCGTGGCGCCTGCGGTTGCTGATGAACAGTCTCGCGGTGTTCACGCTCGTGCCGCCGATCGTGCTGGCCGTGACGCAGGTCCGCACGCGCCGGGTCGGCCTCCTGCTGCGGCGGGGAGGGGGCGAAGCCGGCGCCCTGCTGACCGGCCTGCTGCTGGTCGCGATCCTGCTGTTCGAGCTGCCGCGGGCGGGATTGGGCGAGTCCCCGCTCCTCCTCTACCTGCCGTTGCCGCTCTTCCTGTGGGCGGCCGTGCGCTTCGGCTTGGTGGGAGTCTGTCTCTCCATGCTCACCCTCGGAGCGCTGGCGACGTGGAGCGTCGTGCAGGGGTATGGGCCCTTCGCCCTGCAGGATCCGGTCGAGAACGCCACTTCCCTGATCCTGTTCCTGAACTTCAGTTGCGCTCCTCTCCTGATGCTGGCGGCGCTGCTCGAGGAGCGCGAGAGCGTGGAGGAGGAGCAGCGGCAGGCCCAGACGCTGCACGGCGCGGTGCTCGCGTCGGTGCACGACCAGATCGCCGTCCTCGATCGCGACGGCTTCATCCGCGAGGTCAATCCGTCCTGGAGCGCCTCGGGTCTGCCGGGAGTGGGGACCAACTACCTGGATCTCTGCCAGACCGCGACGGCCGCTCCCGGCGAGGGCCCGGCGCAGCGGCTGGCGGGGGTCGAGGAGGTCTTGAGCGGCGCCAGCCGTCGCTTCCAGACGGAGCTCGCCAGCTCCACGTCGCCCGGGGTGTGGCTCGAGATGTCGGCCGAAGGGTTGAAGCGGCCGGAAGGGGGCGCCGTCATCACCCACACCGACATCACCAGCCGCAAGCAGGCGGAGCTGGAGGCGCGTCTGCAGCGCCAGGAGCTGGCCCACCTGACCCGCGTCGCGATGCTCGGCGAGCTCTCCGGCGCCCTGGCCCACGAGCTCAACCAGCCGCTCACCGCCATCCTCAGCAACGCCCAGGCGGGGCAACGGCTGCTGGCGCGGGAGCCCGTGGACTTGGCGGAGGTGCGCGACATCCTGCACGACATCGCCGAGGACGACCGGCGGGCGGGCGAAGTCATCAAGCGCCTGCGCGCCATGCTCAAAAAAGACGAAGCTGCGAAGCTCCTGGCGCTGGACCTCAACGAGCTGATGCAGGAGGTGCTCGGCTTCGCGCACGGCGACCTGATCACGCGCAACGTCTCGGTCGAGGTCGAGCTGGCGCCGGAGCTGCCGCCGGTGCACGGCGACCGCGTGCAGCTCCAGCAGGTGCTCCTGAACCTGGTCCTCAACGCCGTCGAGGCCATGAGCGCGAAACCGGCGCGGGAGCGCAAGCTCACCCTGGTCACCGCGCGCGATGGCGACGACGACCTCCGGGTGCTCGTCGTCGACCGCGGCACCGGCATTCCGGCCGACGAGATGGAACGTGTGTTCGAGCCGTTTTTCACCACCAAAGAGCACGGTCTGGGCATCGGTCTGCCGATCTGCCGCTCCATCGTCGAGGTGCACGGCGGACGCCTCTGGGCCAGCAACAACGAAGATTGCGGTGCGACGTTCCACCTCATCCTGCCGCGGGAGGCCAACATCGCGTGAGCGCCGCCGGCGCTGGTCGGAGAGCTTGTTGGACCAAAGTCCAATTTTCGACGGCGGTCATTCACCGCACAGTGTCACCATGACTGACCGCCGTCTGTTGGTGGCGATCGTGGACGACGAGGAGCCGATCCGCAAGGCGTTGCGCCGGCTGCTGCTCGCCGCTGGCATGGGCGTCGAGACCTTCGCGTCGGGGTACGAGTTCCTCGAGTCGGTGAAGGTGCAGCGGCCGGATTGCGTCGTGCTCGACCTGCGCCTGCCCGGCCTGACCGGTCTGGACGTGCTGGAGCACCTCGCCGCGGCCGGCATCCAACTGCCGGCCGTGGTCGTCACCGGGCACGACCAGACCGATCTCGCCGAACGGGTGCTGGCCGCGGGAGCTTCGGCGTACCTGCGCAAGCCGCTGCACGATCAGGTCTTGTTGGACGCCGTCAGGCTGGCGGTGCATGCCGCAGCGCTGAGCCTCGGACCGTACCGGGGCTCTTGAGGGAGTGGGGCCAAAGTCCCATGGTCCCCTACCAAAGTCCAATTGTCCGGATCGACGCGCGGTTTCTATCCTAGCGGGGAAGACGACGACGGGTGACGGCTCGACGTCCCTCGAGGGGCGTGGGCTGCGTCCGGGAAGGCAGGTTCAGCCACCAGCAAGCAGCCGACGCTCAGCCAAAGGAGCCCGACGTGGAACAGGATCTCGGCTATCAGCTCGCCTACCAGCGCGGAGTCCAGGCCGTGATCTGGGGTATGCCGGCCGTCAGCATCGCCGCCCTGCGCGAGGCCACGTTCCGCGATCTCGGCGCCCGCTACAACGACGTCGTCTACATGTCGAACGTGCCGGAGCCCCGCCACGAGCTGCTGACCGCCAGCGATGAAGCTCCCTACGTGATGGTGATGCTCAACCTCAAAGACGGGCCGGCGGTCCTCGACGTGCCGCCGGCCGCCGATGAGGTCGCTTTCTTCGGCAGCGCCGTGGATAGCTGGATGGTGCCCATCGCCGACGTCGGGCCGGCGGGCGACGACGCCGGCCGCGGCGGCAAGTACCTGTTCCTGCCGCCGGGCCACGAGGAGCCGGTGCCGAGAGGCTACCTGCCGGTGCCGTCGAAGACCTACAACGTCCACGTCGTCCTGCGCCCGCTGCCGAGCGCCCGGGGAACGCTGGTCGACGCCGTCGCCTACTCCAAGCGCCTGCGGGCCTATCCGCTGGCGCAGTCCGGCCGTTCGCCCGCCAACCGCTACATCGATGCCTATCCGAAGAACTGGCGGACGTTGCCGGCCTACGACATGAGCTATTTCGAGACCCTGGCCCAGGCCATCGACGACGAGCCGCTCCAGGAGAAGGACGCGGCGATGATCGGCCTGCTGGCCAGCCTCGGCATCCGCAAGGGGACCCCCTTCATGCCGGAGGGGAGGCTGGCCCGGGCGCTCGAGCTGGCGGTCAAGGACGGCCGCCGGCAGATGGAGCACTACTTCGAAACCCCGGGGCTGGCCATGGCGCCCTACCGGCCGGACGGCCACTGGATGGTCGGCAACACCACTCCCCACGAGGGCGCCACCTACCTGGCCGACGGCCGGCTGCTCGTCGACGAACGGGCCGGCGGCTATTCCTATTGGGCGGCGTTCGCGCCGAAGAAGCAGGGCCAGAGCGCGTATGGGCTGCGCGCCCTGCGCGACAGCACCGGGCAGCTCCTGAAGGGAGCCAGCCTGTATCGCCTGCGGGTTCCCAGGAAGGTGCCGGCGCGCGACGGCTGGTCGGTGACCGTGTACGGCAAGGAGTCGAAGGCCTACCTCTACAACGACCTCAACCGGGTCGGGCTGTCGTGCCGCGACAAGGGCCAACTGCAGGTCAACGCCGACGGCTCGGTGGAGCTCTACTTCGGGCCGCAGGCGCCCGGCGGCAAGACCGCCAACTGGATCCCGACGGCGGAGCGGGACTTCTTCCTGATCTTCCGCTTCTACGGGCCGGAGAAGGCCGTCTTCGACCGCTCCTTCAAGCTGCCGGACGTCGAGAAGGTCCGCTGAAGGGCGTCCGGCGCGAGCCCCGCCGATGGGACCAAAGTCCAATATCCGGGCTCGCGGCGCGGTCTCTACACTCTGCCCCAAGGTAGCATGTGGCAAAAAGCTCGAATGTCTCGGAGCGGTCCCCAGCGACCGGAGTCCCTGAAACCAGGGACCGCGCCCGGGCGCAGGGGCCGGGAGGCCGGAGCGGAGGTCGAGGCCATGAGGCCAGCGCCGGGAATGATCGTAGAAGAAGAGCTGCGGCAAGCCTTGGCCGCCACCGAAGAACGCCTGCGGGCCACCCTGCTGGACCTCGAGCAGGCCCGGCGCGAGGCCGGGGAGATGGGTGCGGCCCGGGACCGCTCCCTGGCGCTCCTGGTGCACGAGCTGCGAATGCCCCTGGCACCGGCGCTCATCATGGCCCAGATCCTCGAGAGCGACCCGTCGCTGTCGCCGCAGCACCGCGAGACGGCCGCCAACATCCGCCGCAACATCGAGCTCGAGTCCCGCCTCATCAGCGACCTGTTCGACCTGACGCGGATCGCCTACGACAAGCTGGAGCTCGCGCTCACCACCGTCGACGCCGGTGAGAAGCTGCGCGAGGTCCTCGTTGGTTTCGACGGCCAGGTGCGTGAGAAAGGGCTCGCCGTCGTGCTGCGGCTGCAAGCGGTCGATCACCGGGTCTACGCCGATCCGGTGCGGCTGCGCCAGGTGCTCTGGAACCTGATCCACAATGCGGTCAAATTCACGCCCAGAGACGGCCTGATCACGGTGCGCTCGGAGAACACCGGCACGCGCCGTCTCCTCCTCGAGGTGGTCGACACCGGCATCGGCATCGAGCCGGACCTGCTGCAGCGCATCTTTCGCCCTTTCGAGCAGGGGAGCCGGGACGTGACGCGGGCTTTCGGCGGCCTCGGAGTGGGTCTCGCCGTCAGCAAGAGCCTGGTGGAGGCCCACGGCGGCACGCTGGCGGCCCGCAGCGAGGGCCGGGGGAAGGGGACCGTCTTCACGCTCGACCTGCCTCTGGCCGCCGCTCCTCCAAAGCGCCTCCCCAAACGGAAGACGAGCCTGGGGCCGCAGCCTCCGGCCTTGCCGTAGCCGGGATACCGCGGCCTTTCGCACCCCCACTGACCCGGCGCGACCCGGTGACTCGGAAAGGCCGGGCTGGAGCACCGATCCGCTTATAATTATTCTTCTATGATGCGCGGTCCCGCCCAAGGTCCTCTGCTCGTCGTGGTGGTGGACGACGACCCCTCGGTGCGCACGGCTCTGAGCCGGCTCCTCCGCTCGGTGGGTCTGGAGGTCGAGGTCCTGGCCAGTGCGGGCGAGCTTCTGCTCGACGCGCGGCCGGTTCAGCCGGCGTGCCTGGTGCTCGACGTCCACTTGCCGGACGTAAACGGGCTCGACCTCCTGCGGCAGCTCGTGGCAACGGGCTCGTGCCCGGCCGTGGTCGTGTTGACCGGCGACCTGGACCCGAGCCTGCGGACGCAGGCGCTCGCGGCAGGAGCGACGGCTTTCGTGACCAAGCCGTTCGACGATGGGCAGCTTCTGGCCGAGGTCCGCCGGGCCCTCGGCGGCAGCATGCGGTAGGGGAGGGCGGGCCTACCGCCATCAGACCAAGGTCCAATTCCCAGCCTCAAGGCAGCCTCGTAAAGTCACTCCTGGACGCCGTGCAGCGAGGAGAAAGGCAAAGCTCTTCGCCGAAGCGCGCGTCTCGCATCGCGGCACACATCGCGTCGAAACACGCTTCAGCCCGGCGACAACGGGTCAGAAAGGAGACAGGGAGCATGCGATTCTGCACTAGGTTTGGGGCGTTGATCCTCGTCCTGCTGGCAATCGCGCCAGCAACGGCGTGGGCAGCCAAGAGCAACGAGATCGAGGCGGTCGTGGGGTGGTACTTCCCCAGCGATCTCGAGCTCGAATCTCTCAACACGAAGCTCAGCTACCAGGACACCTTTACGTATGGTATCCGGTACGGCCGCCGCATCTCGGACATGTTCGGCATCGGCGTCAGTTGGTCGCACGTCGACATGGACGCGGCCCGAAGCGACGCGGACCGCCTCGGCTGCTCGACCTGCGACTTCGACGTCGATTTCGCGGACTTTTCTTTCGAGTGGTACCCGGGTGGGCACAACTGGACGCTCTACGGTGGCCTGGGCTGGGCCACGGGCGAGTTCGAGATCAGCATACCGGGGGACAGCAACGACCGCAACATCTCGGATGACGCCTTCACCTATCACGTCGGCGCGGCGTGGACGTGGAATTTCAACGACACCTTCTACATTCGGCCGGACATCCGCGTCCGCTGGTTCGACCTAGACAAGAGCGGGAGGGGCAAGTACGACTCGGAGGACTCGGAGCTGCGCGTCGGGCTCGGTTGGCGGTTCTGAGCAGAGGGACCTTTGAACGCCCGGCGGATTCGGCGGCGTAGCCGCGACGACCTTCAGGGTTGTCAAGGCTGCCGCCGTTCTCCTCCAGGGTTCCATCCTTGCCCACCTGAAACGGTTGCTGTAAGCTTTCCGTATGCCGCTAGAGATCGAAATCAACGGCTCCGCGGCACCGGCAGCGTGCTACATCGCCTATGCGCCCTCGCCGTGCCGGATCCGCCAGACGCCCGCCGCCGACCCCCCCGGCCCCGCCAGCCAATTGCCGGTCACGCTGCGAAGCGAGCCCGCGCAAGCCGGTGGCGGGGAGGCGGTTTTCTACACCGACCCCGCAGCGCCATCCAGCGCGACACTCGAGTTGACCCTGCCGGCGGACGGCAGTTGGGTGGACTTCGGGCTGGGCGGCAAATGGCAAGCGCCCAGCGTCGACGACGGTGACTGCCTGCTGATCGCAACCGGTGGCGGCGACACCCTCACGGTGCCGCTGATGGTGCGCCTGCGCAAGGATGCGAACACGTTGCTGCCCCGCGAACGGGATCGCTTTCTCGAAGCCCTGGCCAAGCTCAACGCGGGGGGCAGCGGGCTCTATCAGGATTTCCGCGACATCCACGTCGATGCGGCGGACCGGGAGGAGCATCGCGGGCCGCACTTCCTGCCCTGGCACAGGACGCTGCTGCTCGACCTCGAGCGCGAGCTCCAGGCCATCGATCCGGCGGTGTCGCTCCACTACTGGCGCTTCGACGAACCGGCGCCGAACGTATTCCGCAGCGACTTCATGGGCGCCACGGAGCAGGTGACGTTGAGCGATCCTGCGAGCGACGTCGTTTTCGATCCCGGGCACCCGTTCAGCGGCTGGATCACGGACGGCGTGCCGGGGATCAGCCGCAGCGCCATCTTCGACACGCAGACGAGCCCGGCTCCCGGCCCGCCAGGATTCGAGCTGCTCTCCCAGGCGTCGACGTTCGCGCTCGGCGACGTCTACTCCGCATTCCGCCAGATGGAAGGATCGCCGCACGGCGCTGCGCACGTCTCCTTCGTCGGCTGGGTCTCGCAGATCGGCACCGCCGCGAAGGACCCGTTGTTCTTCATGCTGCATGCGAACGTGGATCGGCTCTGGGCGCTCTGGCAATGGCTGAACCGACGGACGGATCCCGACGACGTGCAGGTCTACCAGGGGCAGAACCGGGACGGCCGCCGTCTCGACGATTCCACCTGGCCCTGGAACGGCGTGACGACAGATCCCCGACCGGACTTCGCCCCAGGGGGCCCCCTGGCCGCGTCGCCCACGACGGTCGCACCCGGGGACGAGCCGACGATCCGCGGCGTGATCGACTACCAGGGTCACTTGTCGGCCGCAGCCCGGATCGGCTATGGCTACGACGACGTCCCGTTTGAATTCAGTTGATCGACGAGGCGCATACCATGAGCATCAAGGACTATCGACGCCAGCTCGCACAACAGGTTGCGCGCGAGAGCACGCGGGTCAAGCCCGAGGCTGCGGAGGACCCGAGCACGGCGCACGTTGCCCCGCTCGAGCGCCTCGCCGATCCCAACGCGGCGCCGTCGGTGCGGTTGGCGGCGCTGGCGCGCCTCAAGCAGCTCGCCATTTCGAGCCCCACCTTCGCTGAGTGGCGTCCCGCCTTCTTCGAGGCCCTGCGGCGTGCGCTGAGCGAGCCCGAGCTGCGGTTGGCGGCGCTCGAGGTGCTCACCCATGGACGGGACCGCTACGCCCAGGAGAAGCTGCTCGCGGGCCTGCGCAATCCCGACCAGGCTCTCGTTGCCCCCGACCAGGCGCTGCGGCTGCTGAGCAGCGATCCACACGCCGACGTGCGCGGCGTGGCACGGGAGATCGCCAACCACCCTCCTGACGAGGCGACTCATCTCCAGGCCCTGAAGGTCCTCGCCGGTGATCCTGAATCGGTTGCCGGGTTCAAGTCGCTGCTCGCGGACAGCTCACAGAGCCTTCCCGTCCGTAAGCTGGCGGCGACGGCGCTCAACAACCTCGCCCCGGAGGCTCTGCAGCCGGCCGCGGACCCGCGGCTCGAAGCCGTCCCGGAGGCGGCTGTCGGGGCTGAAGAATCCGCGTTGGCAAAGCACGTCGGAGCCCTCCTCCGGACTCGTCGTGAGCCTGCCCGCCGATAGGTGTTGCTGCAGCGGCGGCGCGGTCGGGACGGCGCCTGCCTCACCCGCCGTGCGCTGCGAGGCAGACCTGATGCGACTCGTCGCGGCGGGTCGTGGTGACAGCGCCCATACCCAGGCCTTTCTCGATCTCCTCGACGAACGTCATCCGATCTACAACGGTGTGGGGACGGCCACGGTCGTTCGCATGCGCGGGGCGTTGTTGCTCGCGCTGGGGCACCACGCGCTGCCGACGGCCGCCCTGCCGTTCGTCCTGGAGGAGCTCGAGAGCCCGCACGAAGCGTGGCTCACCGCGGTCGCGGCGCGCGTGCTGAGGAACCACCCCTTGCCTGCCGCCGCCTTCGTTGCGCCGCTGCTGTCGGCGTTGTTCTACATCCGGCACCGCGACGACGCCGTCCGCCTCGACAGTTACGGTGGTTACGGCGCCGAGGGCGAGCCGACCACGGCCGTGGCGGAGGTGATCCGTACCCTTGGCTGGTTGGGCAAGGCCGGGGAGGGGGCGCTGCCGCGTTTGCGGGAGCTGCGAGCCGAGGAGCCAGGTCCGCGCACGGCAGCCCAGCTCGAAGAAGCCATAGCGGCGATCCAACCGGCGATCCAACACGACGCACGGAGCGAGGCACCCGAGTGCTGTGGGCCCGCGCGCCAGTCCGTCGCTGCGCCCAGGTCCGCGCCGGCGGACGTAACCGAGCTCGTCTTGCAAGACCAGCTCGGCGAGCTCCTGACCTTCCGCGACTTCTTCATCGGACGACCGTCCATCGTCGTGTTCTTCTACACGCGCTGCGACAATCCGACCAAGTGTCCGCTGACCATCGCCAAGCTCGGCCGCTTGCAGCAGCATCTGCATGCCGCGGGCCTCGGCGACTCGATCCGGACGGCGGCGATCACCTACGATCCCGCGTACGACCTGCCGCCGCGGCTGGTCCAGTACGCGCGAAGCTGGGGGGCGAGGACCAGCGAGAACCACCGCCTGCTGCGGACGGTGGGGGACCTTGCTCCCTTGGAGGCCTTCTTCGAGCTCGGAGTCAACTATGGCGAGTCGGGATTGGTCAATCGCCACCGGATCGAAGCCTTCGTGCTCGACCGCGCGGGCCGGATCGTCCACGTCGCGACCCGGCAGCAGTGGGAGGAATCACAGCTCCTCGAAGCAGCCGTAGCCTTGATGGGCGTGAGTAGCCGACCGTGAGCCGTAGCGTGAGCCGTAGCCTCAGCTCGGCTCGTCGATCACCTCGGCGACGGAAGAGGCAACGGCAGCCTTATCCAGCCAGCGCTCCAACTGCTCCGGATCCTTCTGGGCCAGGATGCGTTCGCGGATGGAATCCTGCACCGCGATGCCCCGGGCTCGAAGCACGGCCAGCAGGTTGCGCGCCGCCTCCTCGGCGCGTCCCTCGGTGCGTCCCTCGGTGCGTCCCTCGGTGCGTCCCTGTGCGACGTATTTTTTCGCGAATTCGCTCTGGTATTCGTAGCCCATGATCGCCTCCAGCGACTTGCGAGCCGCCTTGTCCAAAGAATGGTACACCAGATCGAGGTACAGGCTGGCCCTGTCGTCGTCGAGGTTGCGGATCGCGGGCAGCACCGCGGCGGCGATGGTCACTCCCTTCTCGGTCGCGCCGTGTGCCATCGCGGAAAGCACGCCGAGCTCGGGCCGGCGCGCGGCTTCCCCGGCGTCCGACACCACCGGAATGGCGCTGAGACGCAGCACCGGCGGGCGCAGCACGAAGCCGGGGACGCCGATCTCGATCGGTTCCGCGCACCAGTCGGCGACCAGGGGATCCGGCGCGACGACGAGGAGATCCGCCGGGCAGCGGTGGGTGGCACGCGAGCCGGTTACGTAGGCGGGCCAACTGAAGCGCTTTCTGGAGTCCGTCGCCAGTTGAACCTCGACGATGATGACCCGGACGGGGACGTCCCGGTCGAGAAGGACGACGACGGCGTCAGCGCGGTATTCGGCGGGTTGGATCTCGGTCAAGTCAGTCGAGACGAGGCGCGCATCGGTATAGGCTGGAAGCGAGACGCCCAGCACTTCCACCAGCATCTCGGCGGCGAGCGGGGGACGATTCTTGAACACGTCTACGAAGACCTCGTGATCCATTGAGGGCATGGCGATATTCCTCTTGCGGGTCCTTCTTCCGTGCCAAGAT
Organism: Thermoanaerobaculaceae bacterium; assembly: GCA_963712665.1. Lineage (GTDB taxonomy): Bacteria > Acidobacteriota > Thermoanaerobaculia > Multivoradales > UBA5704 > DATARR01. Next base: position 831,779 of record CAVQIV010000009.1, read on the forward strand.
ACCATGCCTCGGCTTTAAAAAACGGAGTTAGTGGGCCGGCGGGACGCCGGCGCTCCCAGGCGGGTGGCTTCGCTGGAGATTGGTGGCGAGGCGGGCTAGAAGGTGATCGTCGCCTCGGCTGAGGCCGCCGTGGTGTTGACGTCGATCTGCCGGCGGGTGATCTCCTGGTCCGGGGTGGCGGTCAGGGAGGCGATCGCTCTCACCTGGTAGGTGAGGCCGGTCTTGAGGATGCCGGCGTTCACGGTGGCGGTGGCCGGGAACCTGCCGAGGGCGACCCGCGAGGCTTCGGGCTTGCCTTGCTCCAGGAGGCTGACGGCGACGAGGAGGTCGTCCGGATCGCCGAGCGCCGTGACGTCGAGCTTGACTCGCAACGACCCCAGCCCGCCGAAGACGTTGCCCGCCGTGGCCTGGTCTATGGCCTCGAACAGGGCCATCATGTCGAGGACGCCGATCGGCAGGTCCAGACGCCGGCCGTCCGGGTCGGCGATGGTATTGATGCCGTCCACGGAGGTACCGTCGGCTTCGGCCGGCTGGATGCCGTAGTGCGTGTGGAGAGGGTCCATCTGGGCGATGCCGAATTTCTCGACTTTCAACGTCCGGCCGGTCAGCGTGCCGTCGAAGTAATCCTTGAACAGGCGGAAGGCCTCGTAGGGGTCCTCGACCAGCGGCCGCTCCTCGGGGGTGAGCCCCAGGTGCGAGGCCATGAGGTCCACCCGCAGGTCCCGCGCCAGGCGCTGGCCGCCCCGCCGGGTCTGTTGGTCGATGGACATCGCCCCGATCTCCGAGTCGTAGGTCATGGAGCGCCGGCTCAGGTTCGACGAGGAGATCGAGGCCCAGACGTCGTCCACGATCATCATCTTGCAGTGGACGTAGATGGGCGTACGGGCGTCGTTGACGAGGCCGTAGACGACCACCCGGTCCGCGACGTCATGCGCCCCGCCCGGGGTGGCGTCGGGCCCGCCGTAGAGCAGGATGGAGATCATCTTGCGGCGCTGGGCGTAGAGGATGAGGTCGGCCGTCTCCTTCTCGTGCAGGTCTCTGGGCAGCAGGAGGAAGAGGAAGTCGATCCGCTTCTCGAACAGGGCGTCGTGCAGCCGCTGGGCCATGTCCCGGTTCCAGAAGTACTGCTCCTCGATGTAGATGAAGCGCTTCGCCTCCGCGATGGCACGGTGATACGAGTTTTCCACCGACAGATCGCCCAGAGCAGGGTCCAGGAAGCTGTCGTAGGGCGGGTTGTGAGGCGCCAGCGTGCGGTTGATCTGGACCGTGCAGGGGCCGGTTGAGAGGGTGACCGATTCGAGCGACTCGACGCCCGGCTCGAACGCCGCGGGGTCGTCGAGGGCCGGTACCGGTGTCCATCCCGGGTCGGTTCCCACCAGCTCGGGGTGCTCCAGGGCGGCGTTCCACCGCTGGCGGAAGTTCCGGTAGACGTCCCAGGCCGCCTTTCCGCGCAGCCGGCAGTGGAGGTCGTGCCAGGGGTCGTTCTGCCGGTCGGGCTCCACGTCGCCGTGCTCGCGGGTATCCCAGCGGGTGCTCAGCAGGTCGATGCCGCCGACGAAGGCCATGGCACCGCCCCCTTCCGCCACCGTCTTGGCGGTGCGGATGAACGCCCCCTTCTGGTGGTGGACGGCGTTCTCGCGGCGGGCCAGCTCGTCGTGGATCGCCTGGCCCCGATGTCCGGCGACGCCTGCGTTCAAGGTCGCCACGATCCCGGTGGCGCCGAAGACCTCAGCCGACAGGAACTCGTCGTAGCCGCGCCACGCCAGCAGGCGGGTGTCGACGCCGGCGAGGATCGCTTCCTGCAGAGCGCCGACCACCTCGGTGGGGTGGCCGAGCGCGCCGCCGGCCTGGAACTGCTCTTCGGTGACGTAGAGCGCGTAGAACCAGTCGCAGTCGGCCGGATCGGGAGTCGCGCCGCCGAACCCCAGCAGGATCCAGTCGCGCAGCGCGAACGGCTCGACGGGGATGCGGACGTCGCCGGCGTCGTTGGGACCCAGAACCTCGCCGTGCACCTCGCCGGTGCGGGTGTTGACCACCACCACCGGTTGCGGCGACTGGAGGGTGCCCTGGGCGATGACCACGAAGGCCCGGCCCGGGGTGCCGTCGAATTCCAGGCGGGCGGCGATGGCCGGGGCCTGGGCATCGGCACCCGGACCCGGCAGCACGACCTCGCCCGAGACCCGCACGCGCTTCTCACCCTTGCCCGACGTGGCGGTGGTGCCTGGATCGGGATCGTCCGGGTCCGGCTTCCAGCTCACCACCTGCAGGCGGGCGCGGGCCGGCTCGCCCTCCTTGTAGAACGCCCGCAGGGCGAAGAACCCGGTCGAGCCCGCGAAGGCCCAGGCCAGGAGCAGGTCGTGCTCCGCGAGCACCGCCGGCTCCTGGCGTGGGCCGAACGGGCTGCCGTCGAGGCGCTTCAAGCGGGGCCAGGACGGCAGGACCGCGGGATCGCTCGTCGAAGAGATCGACTGGGGGACTTTCCACAGCATCCCGTTGACCGGCGCGAGGAGGGGGACGATCGCCGGATCGAGCGCCAGCGAGTCGTGCACGCCGCTGCCGTCGGGATCCCCGAAGCTCTGCGTCGCCAGCGGCCGGGAGGTGAAGGGCAGGCAGAATTTCGGCCGGCCGGTCCCCTCGCCGATCCAATCGAAGGCGGCATCGAGGAGGCTGGCGCTCACGACGTCTCCTCCATGGGCTCGCTCTCGGACTGGCGGCCCTGGGCGTCCCGCACACGGACGAGGTAGAGGAAGACCGTGCCCGCCGACGCCTGGTCCTGCGCCTGGTCCTGGACGTTGAGCTCATAGCCGGCGGCGTTGGGCTGGGCGGCGAGGACCGTCATGTCGAGCCGGCCGTCGGGGCCGATGCCGGTGCCGGACGCCGGCTTCCATCCCAGAGCACCCGTGGCCCGCCGGAGCAGGAACAGGGGCAGGTCCCGCCGGGCGATCTGCGCGCGGACGGCGACGGGACCGGCCGGCGACAGGCGTCTGACCTTGACGAGCGTGGGCGCCTGGGGCGGCAGCGTGGTGAACGGCCGCGCCAGCACGGCCGCCGAGGGCGGGGAGACGCCATTCGGGCCCACGGCCACGGCGCGGTACCAGTAGTCGACGTCGGGGAAGACGTCGTGGTCTTCGAGCTGGAGCTCCTGCGTGGTCGACGTGGCGGCGGCCTCCCGGATCAGCCGCATGGACCTCACGTCGGTGGTCTGCGCGGCATCCCGGCTGCGGTAGAGCCGCACCGCGCTCGCCTCGCCCGAAAGGTCCGGGGCGATCCGGATCGTCACCTGCCGGTCGCCCGACCGCGCCTCAGTCACCAGCGGTGGCGCCGGCGGCCGGGTGACGGGCACGGCCGCGACCACGAAGGCGGAGCCGCCCGACGGCCATCCCGGCTTGACGCCGGCCGGGCTGGTCGCTTGCACGGTGAACACCGTCAGGCCGGTCTCGCCGGCATTGAGATAGGCGATGTGCGATCCCGGTCCACCGGGATAGGGGGCCTCGTGGTCGGCCACGAAGACGTCGCGATGGCCGAGGGCCGCGCTACGCAGGGTCTGGGCGCGCTGGGTACGATCCATGGCTTCCCAGGCGACCATGTCGACGTTCGCGGCGGCCAGCAGCGCGCTGCCGCCCGCCCGCAGCACCCTCACCTGGCCGGCGGCCTGACCGGCGGTGAGATCGGGCCACTCGATCTTGAGCGCGGCCCGGCCGAGCGTGTCCGGTCGCGAAGTCAGCCGGACGTCGCCCGGCATCACCGGCACCACCGGCGGCGTCGCGTCGAAACGCCGGGCCTCGGCATGGGTGGCGAACGGTCCCTGGTTGGCGAAGACGTCGACGGCACGCACCGTGGCGCTCACCAGAGCCACGCGGCCGGCGCCGAACGGCACCGAGACCGGCCCCAAGGTGACGGCGATGCGCTGTCCTCCCCCCTCTTCGGCCACGATCGGCGAAGCGACCACGGAGCCGGTGACCCCGGCGGGGAGGACTTCGACGCCGAGGCCGGGCCACCGCACCACGACGGGCGGCGACGCCGACCCGGGAAGCTGCTCGAACCGGCCCCAGGTCGCCGGGCTCGCCTCGGCGGACCGGTCGACGGTGTGCTGCACGAGGTGGATCTCGAACCGTTCGAGGTCGGGAGCGATGAGCTCCTGCTGGCCGGTCCAGTCGAACGCGACGGTCACGCTCACCGAGGTACTGCCTGACATCGTCGCATCCAGAGACGTCGGCGCGGGGGGCGGGAGGGTGTCCCGCACGTCAGCGCTCACTTCAGCTTCCTTGCTGAACCGGCCCCAGAGGTCCATGCCCCGCAGGGTCCAGGTGTAGACGCCCCAGTCCGGGATGCTCCGATCGACCAGGCGCAGCCGGCCGTCCTTGGGGAGCCGCTGCGTGGGGAGGTGGGGCATCAGCAGGCCGGAGTCTTCCTCCTTGTGGTGGAGCAGCTCCACCCGCTCCTTGTGCTGCCGGCGCAGCTCGTAGAACACCCGCGTGGCCGCACCGTTCTCGAAGACTCCGCGCAGATCGGACACCCAGGAGAGCTCGACCTGCGCCGGCATGGGCTTCGCGTTCAGGTCCGGGTCCACCCTGGGCACGAGGTTCGAGGGCGGCTCTGGCGCCGGCGCCGGTTTCATCACCAGGCCGGTCGCCATGGCGATGAGGATGTCGTCCCGCTCCGACGCTGCCGCGGATTTGCCCGGCGACAGGCTCCACTGGACCCATTTCTGGGGGGCGTTGCACTGGACCAGGTAGTCATAGACGCTTCCGGGATTGAACGTATCCGTGGTCATCAGACCGAGGATGCGGGCCACCTGCGGATCGGCCGCGGCGGCGTAGAGGTGGTCGAGCGGACGCAGCGCTGTCATCACCGTCTCCGGCGCCTCGCCCGGCGGAGCCTCGGCCAGCTCCTGGACGACCTCGACCTCGGCCTGCGGGATGCTCTGGGCCAGCTCCCCTTTGAGGAACAGGCGCATGGCATCGTCCATCCCGGCGAAGGACTCGCCCAGATAGCGGATCTTGAGGTTCGTCTCCACCGCCTGCGCCGGATCGTCCCAGGGCAGGTTGCGGTTGGGAGGAGCGAGGGCGAGCCGGTTGAACGCCACCTCCTCCCCGGGGAGCGGGCTCCACTGCGGGTAGATGGCGGCGTCGTTCGTCAGCGGCAGGAAGAAGGTGTCCACGACCTGCCACTGCGGCGCTGCCGCGTACTCGCGGACCGTGACCCACTGCACCTTGCCGAGCACGGCGTCGCTGCCGGTGATCACCACGCGATCGATGAACGAGCCGTGGAGGAGGAGGGTCTGGGTGACCCAGGGGTTGGGATCGAGCGGCTTTGGGGAAAGGGCCTCCTTGGGCAGCAGCCTTTCGGCCGAGGAGGGGATACGCCACCCGAGGTCGGATTTGAGGACCGAGCCGCTCAGATGCGGCGGGAACCACCCGGCGAGAGGCGGTCCCACCAGGCTGGAGTCCTGGTAGCGCAGCTCGGGGTGGGCGTTGTAGTAGGCGGTGGCCGAGACGAAGCCGGTCGACTTGCGCCGCGTGATCGTCAGGCGGACGAACGCCGCCGGGTTGGACAGCGCGGGACCCGGTGGGAAGGTGGGGCCGGGCCCCGAGGGGCCGAAGTCCAGGGTGACCGGCTGCGCGTCCAGGCGCAGCAGAGGGCTCGTGCCGCTCGCCACGCTCTGATAGGTGAAGCCGCCCACCTTGCTGATCGTGAGACCGCTCGGGAAGCGGCGCGTCAGCCCCAGGCCGACGTCGGCCTGGCTGGTGGCTTGCGCGTGGATGAGCGGAATCCGGGCTCGCAGCGTCCCAGGCGGCTTCGACCAGGCTCTTGTGGCGACTGAGCTTGAAGCCCGAGCGCGGAAAGCCCACGTAGCGCCCGAAGAACCAGCGCAGGTGCCGGCCGTCGGGGACGTCGGGATCGGCGGCGAGCCCGAGGCCGACCAGCGACAGCAGGTTGGGAGTGACCCAGATGCTCATGGCGCGTGCTCCTGGGCGAAGGTGGCCGGGATCTGCGGCACCGCGACGACCCGCGAGGCCGAGTCGGGCTGGGGCGAGCCGTTGCTGCCCACGAACGTCGTGCTCACCGTGACGTCGAGCGAGCCGGTCCCCGTCCCGGGCGGATCGAACAGGAGGAGGATGCGGCTTCCGTCCTCCCGGTCCAGGCGGGCGGCCCGGCACCGGGGAGCCCACGCGGGTCACGGCGATGGCGTCCGATCCCAGCTTCATCAGGGCTCGGGGCCGTCGAAGAGCAGGGCGATCAGCAAGAACTGCGCGGCTCCGGTCCGCTGCCAGATGCGGACGAGCTCGGCGGCGCCGGCGGGCTCGGTCGGGGACCGAGATGCAGGTGCTCTCCCAGCACGGTCTCCAGCAGCGGTCCGTCGGTGCGATGCCCCCCCGGTGACAGCGGGGGCGGGCCGATGGCGCGGGCGGCCGCCACGTCGGGCGTGCCGTCGCAGCCTCGTCGAAGATCCGGTGCGCCGCCAGATGCGCGGCGAGCGACGTGAACCGGGAGGTGGTGAAACGGAACCGGTAGAGGACCGGGTACTGCTCCCAGTCGTCTACCGCGGTGAAATCCGTGATCGTGGCGGGGAGCATCACCAGGGTGCCGTCGTAGCCGCGGCCGGGGACCAGCACGCTGGGGAAGTGGGCCGAGCCCATGGCCCACAGCGAACCGAGGTCGGGCGGGACGCACGGCAGGCCGAGGACTTTGTCCCGCCAGGCCTGCTGGTACTCGGGCAGGTCCGTGGCGTGCTCCCGGATGAATTCCAGGCGATCGAACAGGTCCTCGCCCAGCGAGTCCGTGAGACGCAGGATCAGCCGCTGGCCGAACGCGGCGAAGACCTTGTCCGTGCGGGCATCGCGGAACTCCAGGCGGATGGGGCGCTCGGTGTAGACGCCGATGGCATCGTTGGCCGGAACCGTGCGGACCTCCCAGTCCGACGCGTCGAGGGCGGCGGTGGGACCCCGCAGGGAGGAGGGCGGCACCGCGGTGGTGGTGAACGAGAAGGAGACCGTGTCGGCGTGCGGGCTGCCCAGCGAGCCGTCGTCGTGCCGGTGAGCCCAGCTCGACTTGACCTCCAGCCGGTACTCGGTCGCCGGCTCCAGCAGCAGGGCGCTCGATGCCGCGGCGTCCTGATTCAAGAGGTCGGACCAGAAGGTGCTCCAGCTCACTCCGAACACCTGCTGGTCGTTCCAGCGGACCACGTCGGCGCTGTAGAGCAGGCAGACCCTGAGCACCAGCGACTGGCTCCTGGCGATTCCCAGCCGGTGGACGGTCTCGAACACCAGCCGGTCGAGGGGCCCTTTCAGCCGGTAGCGCACGAGGTCGAACCGGTCCTCGCCGATCGTGCCCAGGACCTCGCCCTCGCTCACCTCTGCGATCAGGCGGCCGCCGAACCAGCCGCTCACCTTCACCAGGCCGCGGGGGAACCGCAGCAGGGTGATCTCGGCCTCCTCCGCCTTGGCGAAGGTCATCTGCAGGCGGCCGGACGCCGCGACCGGCGGGTCCGTGCCGTCGTTCGACGGCAGCCGGATCATCCGTGCGACGAGGCCCGCAATGGGGGAGACGACCACCTCCGCCGGACGGCTGTTCGAGCGGTAATAACGGCGAAGCAGCTCGGCTTCCGGGTCCTCCGGCAGCGCCGAGACGATCAGCCGGCGGGCGTCCCCGGCGGGGTCGGTCGCCAGGACGCGCCTCTCGCCGTCGAGGTCATTGATCAGACCCAGCGCTTCGGCGTCGAACCCGTAGCAGACGGGCTTCGGGGAATCCTTGGGCGGACAGGGGTCGAAGCCGTCCGTGGCCCAGTCCACGTAGTCCGCCGCGGCGCCGATGTAGCGCGAAGCCGTGATCCCGTCGTAGGCGAAGAGCTCCAGGATACGGTTGTCGGCCTGGCCGCCGGCGGCCGTCACGGGCGTCGGCCGCCACAGCGCCGGGAACGGCCCCGATACCAGCGCCGGCACGCCGTTGACGATCTTGAAAAGGCTCAGGGACTCCAGGCTGACGGCATAGCCCCGCTCCTCGCCGTTCTCCCCGCCCACGAAGTAGAAGGTGCTGGCGTTGGCGCCCGACAGGTTGAAGCTGCCGGGGACCGCGGCGCCGTTTCTGGTGGGGTACTTGAAGGCGAGCGAGAAGATGGGGTTGAGCGGCACGTCGGCGACCGGAGCGGTGACCTCCGCCACGCTCTGGCTGGCGATGCGGAAGAGTGCCAGGCCGTCCACCAGGCTGCCCGTGAGCGGCTCCCCCTCGCCGTCGGCGCCTTTGGAGGTGTCGATGCTCAAGTGCAGGTTGGGGATGGGCCAGGGGAGGTCGATCGTCACCTTGAGCACGCCGCGCAGGTAGTCGGGCGTCGGGCGGACCCAGATGAACTCGGCGCTGAGCTCGAATTCGAAGCCCAGGCCCCACGCCTTGGCCACCAGGCCCCCCGCCACCCGCGCTCTCACCAGCGTCAGATGCGGCTCGGAGAGGGAGGCGGCGAAGTCGGCCGAGGCCTTGAAGTAGTAGACCAGCTTGTAGTGGCTCCCCTTGCGCCCGCCCTCCTCCGCGAAGCGGACGCCGATGGCGAGCGCCGTGCCGGGCACGTCGACACCGCTCTCCGCGAGGTTGGCAATGGCCGCGGTGTCGAGCATGATGTAGCCGGCGATCTTGTACTTGCCGAACAGCTCGGCGGTGATCATCCGGTCGGCCGGCTTGTCCTGGCCCAGATAGATGTGCCAGCCGTGGCCGCTGATGAAGATCTCGCCCGGGATGGAGAGCTTCAGCACCCGTCCCGATCCGTCCGGGACCTTCTTCTCGTACCGGACGCCCAGCAGGAACTCATGGCGCGCCAGGTCGAGGACGGCGTTGAAGCTCAGGGCGGCCGGCTCCGTCTCCTTGACCCCCTGGCGCTTCTTCAAGCCAGTTGGCGGAGCCGAACAGCATGAGGACGGGGCCAGGGTTGGCGTAGAGGAATCCGGCCTTGAGGTTCCAGGGGCGGCCCTGGTCGGTGCTGGAGCCCAGCACCACGCTGGCGGCGAAGCCCGACTGGTTCAAGGCGGGCTCCCATTTCCCGACCCCCACCTGGTACTTGGGCGCGCGCTCGGTCAGCCACTGCGCCGGCGTGCCGCCGCCGATCGCCGGCCGGGCGTGCTGGGCGTGGAGCCCCGAGATGCCGTAGAGGCTGGTGGCGCCGAGCAGCGGCAGGCCCGACGAGCTCTCCAGGTCGAACCACAGCAGGCGCGAGGTCGCGACCTTGGGCGCGGGAGGGGCAGGCAGGTCCTGCTCCTGCATGCCGAAGCCGGCCACCAGCATCCAGTTCTTCGCCTCCTCCGGGTGGGCGACCGAAGCCGCCCAGCCGAGGATCATGGCCTTGCCGCTCGCCCGGGTGACCTCTCCCGACTGCCACTCGCCGCGGGCGTAGATGACCTGGGGGACGAGCACCGAGAAGCTCGCCCCCTGCACGCTCACGTGATCGAGCGAGCCGTCGGCCAGCAGCCAGAAGCGCATCAGCGACGGCACCACCGAGAACGAGAGCTCGCCGAAGTCCTTCGACATCTTGAAGCCGAGGTCGAACCACAGCCCCTGGTCCCAGCGGCCGATCGCCGCCTTCACCAGCATCAGCGGCGAGTTGTCGAGGATCGCCTCGTCCCCGACCTCGAACGACAGCGCGGCCTGCGAATCGAGCAGCACGTCGAAGGCGGGGATGCCGTCGAGCTCCGCGTCCGTGAAGTCGTCCCGATTGGTGGCCACCGCGAAAGTGAACCCCTTGCACACCAGCGTCAGCGGGTGCCCGGGCTTGGTCTTGATGTTGGGCAGCGCGAACACTCCGAGCGGGATGTCGAGCCCCACCTTGAGCTTCAGGTCGAGGACGAAGTCGACCCAGTAGAGGATGCGGCCGTGCAGGGGTGTCGGGCGGCGGCGAAACGCGATGGCGTCGAGCGTGAGCGCCTTGAAGTCGAACACCTTGAACAGGGTGAGCATCTGCAGGATCCAGGCGGCGATAGTGGCCGTCGGCGGCAGCCCCGCCGCCATCCCGAGGATGAACAACACCCCCGGGAACAGGTCCGCGATGTCGTCCTTCAAGGTGACGAGCCCGATGTCGTTGTTGGGATCGGAGGGGTGAGGCGTCCGCAGCACCCCTTCGAGCAGCGTCCCGCCATCCGGATCGCGCCGGACGCTGAAGCCGAAGAGGAGATCGCCGTCCGGGCCGATGCTCGCCAGCTCGTTGGCCAGCGAGGACACCGCCAGAGTGAGCTGGCCGCCGGCCTTGACCAGGCGGTCGTGGTCCAGCTCCAGCTCGAACGTCAGGTCCTTGAACGACCAGACGCCTCCCGTGAAGCTGACGCTGAGCGCTCCCGTAATGCCTTCGGTGCCGATGAACCAGTTGGTTGCGTCGATGGTGCTGGGCAGCACGGGAAACAGCTCGTCCAGGCCCAGCACCGCCAGCTCCTCGAAGAAGACGCCGCGCCACGACTCGTCGTAGCCGCGCTGCAGGGCTTCCGGCAGTCCCTGGGTCGATGAGACGTCGAGCTTCATCTTCTTCACCAGCAGGCCGAACAGCATGCTCTCGTCCCCGTCACCGGAGAGGATGCGCAGCGGCGGCATCTCGAGGAGCTGGTCGTCCTCCAACTCGACGTCGAAGCCCATGCTGATCCGGGTGTCGAAGATGATCGCCGGCGGCAGGATGAGGATGTCCGCGGTATCGTCGCCCGCGTCGAAGGGCTCGATCGATTTCTTGCCCTCGGGCGAGACCACCAGCTTCCCCTTGCGCACCTTGTCGCGATCGAAGCGGATGCGCAGGCCGAGCCCCCGGATCACCAGCCGCATATAGCGCGGCGGCCCATCCGAGTGGAAGAAGACCTGCAGCTTGCCGTCGAGCGCCGACACGTCGTCGACCTGCGCCCGCCATATCGAGGGCCATGTCCAGCAGGCTGGAACGGTCGCGTACCAGCTCGAACTCGAATTCGGTCGAGCCGCCGGCCGGGCTGCCGAGCGCCAGTTGGATCGCTCCCAACTGCTTGGCGAATTCGCCGGCGCCCAGCACTCCTATGCCCCGCACCACACAGTCGCGGTCGTTCCACGACTCGTTCCAGGTGCGGACGCCGATGGATTTGAAGAGCTGCTCGAAGTCGTCCCCGAGGACGGGGAGGCGGCCGAGGCCGAGAGATCCGGAGATCTCGGAGAGGGGGATGTAGTAGTCGGTCAAGGGGTCATGTTACGGCGTCAGGGTTAACGTGCATCACGTCCCATAGGCCAGACAGAGCCCAACTCGAAGTTGCTTAATGCTATGCCTTCATGAGAAAGACGTCAATGATGGCCCGACCGGACGGCAGGGAGAGTTTCCCGCACCTGTGAAGGATGTTCCGTCCTGGGCTCCGGCTCAAAGTTGCTGGTGACACAGTGGCGCAAGAATCAGGACGAAGTCTACGATTCAGGTCGGGAGACCCGGGGAGGAGCAAGTCCGGCCGTGGCGCGGAGCGGCACGCGGACACCGGTCCGACCTGCTCCCCGTGCCGCGGTCGGAGTATCTGGCACTCGACGTCGTGGCCTTCGAGGTCGCGGGCGACCGGCGATGGCGCCTTTCCGTCGGTGTCTTCGAGCTCGAAAACAGCCCTGCCGACGACCGGGTCGCCTCCCTGTGGAAGGTACTGTGCGTGCGCGCGAGTTTGCGCGTGGTATTTTGTTACCGTCGCGACGCAAGCCAGGGGGCGGAGTTGGTGCGCCGCCTCGCTGATCAGGTTGTCCAGGCGATGGAGATTCCCATGCGGACCGGTCTTGGCGGCGAGACGCTGGTCATCGTCGGCTCGCGGAGCGAAGCCGCCACCTTCCCTTATGGATTCTTCAAAGGCTGGACGCTCGACGCCAACACGGCGCGCTTTCGGCGGACCTGAGGACTGAGGAGTGCGATGCTGACGAAGATCACGATCCGAAACCTCAAGCGGCTACGCCAAGTCGAGATTGCGCTGACCGGTAGCGTCATCTTCGCCGGACCCAACAACTTCGGAAAGACCACGGCGCTTCAGGCGCTCTCCATCTGGCACTTCGCTACCCGGCGGTGGATCGAGGAGCGGGAGGATTCCCCTTCGAGGGGCAAGGAGCGGTCGGGCGTTGCCATCACAAGGCGGGACTTCACGGCCATCCCGGTTCGCCGGCTCGACCTCCTGTGGACCGCCCGGGCGGTCGGCCGCCGCAAGGGGGAAGCGCGGCCGCCGCTCATCGAAATCCTCGTCGAGGGTCGCGAAGGCGGCACCGTTTGGACGTGGGGTATGGAGCTTCAGTATCAAGGAGCGGAGCTGCTCTATTGCCGGGCCTCCGAGCCCAAGCCGGTTCCAGAGGCCGTCCGGCGCCTGACCGTCATTCACGTTCCTCCTCTCGGCGGAATCCAGGCCGACGAGGAGAAGCGCGAGCCGGGCATTCAGGACCGGTTGATCGGTGAAGGCCGGCCGGGCGACATCCTGCGCAATCTTCTGCTGCAAATCGCAGAGCGCGAACCTGACGCCTGGCGCCGCCTGAGTGGCCACGTCGAGGAGATGTTCCAGGTCATCCTCCAAAAGCCTGTTTTCAGCGGCACGTACATCACCGCCGAGTACATCCCCAAGCACACCGCCGCCGGCAAGAAGCCGAAACCGCTCGACATTGCGGGTGCGGGGAGCGGTTTCCATCAGGTGCTGCTGCTCCTCGCCTTTTTCTACGCGAGGCCCGGCGCGGTGCTGCTCCTCGACGAGCCGGATGCGCATCTGCACGTGATCCTGCAGCGCGACGTCTATGCCCTGGTGCGGCGAGTTGCCTCGGACCGCGGCTCGCAGCTCGTGATTTCGACCCACTCCGAGGTGATTCTCGACGAGACCGATCCGTCGCAAATCGTTGCCTTCACGGGAGAGCATCCGCACACGCTGGTCACGTCGTCGCAGAAGGCCCAGCTCAAGAAGGCGCTCACGAGGCTTCGGAGTCTGGATTTCCTGCTCGCCGACCAGGTGCGATCGGTCTTGTATGTCGAAGGGGAGACCGATGCCAGCATTCTCCGCGAGTGGGCGCGGATTCTTGGGCATCCTGCTTATGACTTCCTCGAGAAGCCGTTCCTTCATCCCCTCGGCGGCAACGACCTCGGCGAGGCGCGAGAGCATTTCTATGCGCTGCGCGAGGCGTATCCGGACCTCCGTGGCGCCTGCGTTCTGGACCGGAGGGATCGGCCGCGGCCCGATGGCTGGGTCGAGCCGGCGCTCTTTTTCTGGCCCCGCCGTGAAACCGAAAACTATTTACTTCATCCGGCGGCATTGCGGCGGTTCATCGAGCAGAAGGCGCCGGTGGGAGCGCTCGCGGCTTCGGCGGTGGACCGGCATTTCGCGAAGCAACTACCGCCCGGCTTCAACCCGTTCGACGACGGAATCGTCTTTCTACGCGACGTGAAGGCCAGCGAGGAATTCCTGCTGCCGCTCCTCGGTGATTGCGGGTTATCAACCAGTAAGAAGGATCTGTTTCTCATTGCCGCGATCATGCTTCCCCATGAAATCCACCCGGAGGTCACTAGAGCGCTGGACGTGATCGCAACGCTCGGCGCCGACCGCTCGGATCCCGAGGTGCCGGTTGGAGGAGCACCTGCGGGAGAGGCGGAGAACGGCGAAGAAGGCTGATGGCGCTCAAACCCTGGTACAGGGTCATTACTCCGCGGGAGGATCTCCGCGACGGCAGGCCGCTGGACGCTTCCGAGTTCGCGGTCCATCTCGATCACGTCCGGGACGGGGTGGCTCCCGACGGCACAGAGCAACCCGGCGAGCTTCTCCAGACCTCTATGTCACGCCGCGTGCCAGACCGCAGGAATCGTGGGTGGGACACGTAAATCGCTGAGAAGGCGCCGGTTAAGCGCTAACAGCAGCACCCGGGCAGTCGACGAACGGGGTGTCTGGAAATCGACAGGTGCGGGAAAGCGGTCAGCAGGTTAAGATAGAGGTCATGCGTAAAAACCTCCTCTCCGTCCTGCTCCTCTCGGCGCTCATCCCTTCCGCGCCGATCCGCGCCGATGAAAATCCCACGGCGAACAGCGCGCCGGCGGCGAAGCCCGTGGCACGGGAGCAGCTCGCGGCCGACACGCCGCGCGCTACGCCCGATGGAGCGACGTTCGTCGCGCCGGGCGGCTGGTGGATCGAGACCCGTGGCAACGCGGTGATCCTGACGCCCGAGGGCGACTCGCGGATCGCCCTCGTGGACGTGCACGGGAAGGACGCTGACGCGGCGGTGAAGACCGCGTGGGAGGCGGTGCGGCCGGATATGAAGTGGGCGCTCAAGTTGACCAGGGACCTGCCGGGCCGCGAAGGCTGGGACTCCTTCCGGGCCTACGCCTACGAGGTCTCGCCGAACGAGCACCGGGCCGTGAGCGCCCGGGCGGCCAGGCGCGGTGAGGCGTTCACGGTCATGATCTTCGACATGGACGTCGCCGTCGCAGAAAAGCGCGGCGGCCAGATCGCCGCTGTCTTCGACCACTTCCAGCCGCCGGGGTATAAGCCCGAGTCGTTCGCCGGCAAGAAGGCCGCGCCGCTCGACGCCGAGCGCGTGAAGAAGCTGAAGGACTTCGTGGAGAAAAGCCTCGCGGAGCTGGGAGTCCCGGGTGCCGCGATCGGCCTGTACCAGGACGGCAAGATCGTCTTCGAAGGCGGCTTCGGCGTGCGCCAACTCGGCGATCCGACGCCCGTCGACGCGGACACGCTGTTCATGATCGCCTCGAACACCAAGTCGATGACCACGCTGCTCCTCGCCACCCTCGTCGACGAGGGCAAGCTGAGCTGGGACACGCCGGTCGTGCAGGTCATGCCCGACTTCAAGCTGGGCGATCCCGAAACCACGAAGCAGGTGCTGGTCCGGCACCTCGTCTGCGCCTGCACCGGCCTCCCGCGGCAGGACTTCGAGTGGCTTCTCGAGTTCCAGGGCGCCACGCCCAAGAGCGAGTTGGAGCTCCTCGGGAGGTTCCAGCCGACGAGCAAGTTCGGCGAGATGTTCCAGTATTCGAACCTCCTCGCCGCGGCCGGCGGCTTCGTCGCCGCGCACGTGATCTCCCCCGACCGCGAGCTGGGCGCCGCGTACGACGACGCCATGACAGCCAGGATCTTCACTCCACTCGGCATGAGCTCGACGACGTTCGACTACGCGAAAGCGCTGGCGGGAAACCACGCGTCGCCCCACGCCTGGGACGCCGACGGCAACACCGCGACGGCCGTAATGGATGCGAACTACTCGATCAGACCGCTGCGGCCCGCCGGCGGCGCCTGGAGCAGCGCGCGAGACATGATGCGCTATCTGCGCATGGAGCTCGGCAAGGGCGCCCTCGACGGCAAGCGCGTGGCGTCCGAGGCGAACGTCGTGAGCCGCCGCGAGCCGCAGATCCGGATCGGCAATGACGTGACCTACGGCATGGGGCTGGAGGTCGACCGCAAGTGGGGCATCCCCATCGTGTCCCACGGCGGCAGCATGATCGGCTACAAGAGCGACATGTACTACCTGCCCGAGCACGACGTCGCCGCGGTGATCCTCACCAACGGCGACGAGGGCAACGCCATGCTCGGCGCATTCCGCCGCCGCCTCGTCGAAGTGCTGTTCGACGGCAAGCTGGAGGCTGAGGAGAACATCGCCACCGCCGCGAAGACCATGAAGGCTGCAGCCCTCGCGGAGCGAAAACGGCTCACGATTCCCGCCGAGAGAACTGCCGCCGACCGGCTTGCGGTCAAGTACTCGAACGAGTCGCTCGGCGATATCGCCGTCTCGCGCCGCGACGATGGTACGTGGTTCGACTTCGGCGAGTGGAAGACCCCGGTCGCGTCACGCAAGAACGACGACGGGACGACCGCCTTCGTGACGCTCGTGCCCGGCTTCAGGGGATTGACCTTCGTAGTGGGAGACAAGGACGCCAAGCGTACTCTCACCTTCCGCGACGCGCAGCACGAGTACGTCTTCACCGCGGTGGAGAGCGCCGCGCCTACGGGCCGATGATCCGAGCCGCACGGCCTTCCACCGACCTCCCAGCGAAGCCACCCTCCTGGGAGCGCCGGCGTCCCCGCCGGCCCACTAACTCCGCTTTTTGAAGGCCGACGTGACGGCGAGATAACGTTATCTCGGCAGAAATAAGGGGACTTTGCGGCCAGGAATCTTACCGCGGCGCCAGGAAGCCGACGCGGCGGCAAGGTAACGTTACCTCGGCGAGAATAACGGGACTTTGTGCCAGGGAATCTTACCGTGGCCCACGGAAGCTTACCTGGCGACGCGGTAACGTTACCTCGGCGAAAATAACGGGACTTTGCCAGGGAATCTTACCGTGGCCCACGGAAGCTTACCTGGCGACGCGGTAACGTTATCTCGGCGGAAATAACGGGACTTTGTGCCAGGGAATCTTACCGCGGCGCACGGAATCTTATCTGGCGGCGCGGTAACGTTACCTCGGCGAAAATAACGGGACTTTGTGCCAGGGAATCTTACCGTGGCCCACGGAAGCTTACCTGGCGGCGCGGTAACGTTACCTCGGCGGAAATAACGGGACTTTGCGCCAGGGAATCTTACCGCGGCGCACGGAATCTTATCTGGCGGTGCGGTAACGTTACCTCGGCAGAAATAACGGGACTTTGTGCCAGGGAATCTTACCGTGGCCCACGGAATCTTACCTGGCGACGCGGTAACGTTATCTCGGCGGAAATAACGGGACTTTGTGGCCAGGGAATCTTACCGCGGCGCACGGAATCTTATCTGGCGGCGCGGTAACGTTATCTTGGCGGAAATAACGGGACTTTGCGGCCAGGAATCTTACCGCGGCTCACGGAAGCTTACGTGGCGACGAGGTAATGTTATCTCCGGCGGGAATAAGGGACTTTGTGCCAGGGAACCTTACCGCAGCGCAGGGAAGCCGACGCGGCGGCGAGATAACGGTGGCCGTCGGAATTGACCCAGGGCAGGACGGTGGGATTGTGACCGGGCCGTCCGAGCCGACTATGTGAGCCCGAGCGTCAGAATTGGCCCATCACGCTCTCTCGCGGGAGCTGCTGGTGTCTTCTCCGGCTTCTTCTTTCCCTCGCCTTCAAAAAACGGAGTTAGTGGGCCGGCGGGACGCCGGCGCTCCCAGGAGGGTGGCTTCGCTGGAGGTTGGTCGTGGATCATCCGAGCCCGACGGCTCGCGCGATCAGAAACAACCCTGCCGCGACGGCGACGGCCCCGAGGGCACGCGCGACCTTCTCACCTGCCGGTGCGAGACGCTCGACGGTGACGGCTGCCGCCACGACAGCCATCGCGCGAAGGTCCATGACCCCAAGGACCAGGAGGATCGCCATCAGGCCGGCACAGCAGCGGCTGCACTGGAGGCCGAAGCGCAGGCCGAGGCGCCAGGCCGTGACGGCGTCGGCCGGCAGGGTACGGCCACGCCCGGGTGACTCCCGGCAGCAGGCCAGGTGACGCGCCTTCCACGCGGTGAGCTGGAGGATGCCGGCGATCAGCACGACCCCACCGGCCGCGATCGGAACGGCGCGTGCCAGCGCCGGCTGCTGCATCTCGACCGCCGCCAGCGCGACGCCCAGCGGAAAGGCGGCCATTCCGAGCACGGTCCACACGAAGAAGTACCCCGCGCCCACGAGCGCCGTCAGTCGGCCCAGGCGCGTCTCGCCGGTCCCGCCGACGGCCTGGCCGATGGCTTGGCGATACCGCCACAGCATGGGGACCAGGGACGGCAGCATCATCGCCACCATCATCACGATCCACATGCCGAGGAACGACGCCGCGACGCCGGGCCACGTCTGTCCCGGCATCCGCATCCACGCCATCGACATCGTCCAGCCGCCGGGCATCGGCATCTCGCCCATCGCCGGCATGGACGCGCACCAGACGATC
The DNA here is from genome assembly GCA_963712665.1 of Thermoanaerobaculaceae bacterium. Taxonomy (GTDB): domain Bacteria; phylum Acidobacteriota; class Thermoanaerobaculia; order Multivoradales; family UBA5704; genus DATARR01. Next base: position 849,593 of record CAVQIV010000009.1, read on the forward strand.
GTCACCGCCGCGCTGGCCGCGAAGAGCAGCGCCGAGGCGCCGAAGAAGGCTCGCTGGGAAGCTCGCACGACCGTGCTCAGCGCTTGCCGTACTCGTCGTGGCGGAGCAACCAGTAGCCCGTCTCGTTGCGTCCCTTGGGGGCGCGGTCGAGCCACTGGTACATGCCCCAGAGGCCGTCCAGTCCGCGCGCATAGGCGGAATAGGCGTGGTAGACGACGCCGTCCTCGAGCGCGAACGTGCTCATGCCCGGCCGCTCGCGCGTGAACGTGGCCGCGTCGGTTCCAGCCATCGCCGCGACCTTGGCAGTCCCCTCGCCGCCGCCTTTCCACGCCCCCTCGTGCCGGTAGTTGTATTCGATACCGCCCTCGTGCTGTTGTTGCTCCTCGGTGAATCGGACGCTGAAGTCGGCGTTGAAGTCGCCGCCGAACGAGGAGGCCCAGGGGAACGTCCAGCCCATCCGCTGCTTGTACGCCTGCAGCTTTGCGAGCGGCGCTCGCGACACCGCCCAGAGCATCACGTCATGGTTGGCCAGGTGCACGGCGAAGCCGTTGAAGCCGTCCGCGATCGCCGAGCAGGATGGACACCCCGCCGTGTAGTCGGGCCCGAACATGAAGTGGTAGACGAGGAGCTGCGAGCGCCCGCGGAAGAGGTCCGCCAGCGAGGCGCTCCCCTCGTCGGTCTCGAGCCGGTACTCCTTGTCGATCCGGACCCACGGCAGCTCCTGCCGCCGCTGCGCGAGCTCGTCGCTGCGCCGCGTGAGCTCTTTCTCCGCCGCGAGCAGCTCGAGCCGCTCTGTAAGCCACTCTTCACGTGTCCCAGTTCTATGATTCGTCATCGCCTTTCTCTCCTTCCATTACCGTCTGTTGCTCGTTGCTGGTCATGAGGTAGATTTTAGCGTCGGGCGTCAAATGGTGGGAGTTACAAGTGTGACGGGATTTCGATGGATTCGCTGATCACTGCCGCGGCGCGGGCGCTGGCGGGGGGTGATCCCCTCGGCGCATTGCAGCGGGTCGCCCTGCGCGACGACGCGCCGGCTCTCGCGCTGCGCGGCATTGCGATGGCGCAGCTCGGAGATCTCGTTCGCGCGAAGGCCCTCCTGCGACGGGCTGCGCGTGCCTTCGGTCCGAAAGAGGCCGTGGCCCGCGCCAGGTGCGTCGTTGCCGAGGCCGAGATCGCGCTCGTCTCGCGCGACCTCGGCTGGCCTGCGAAGGCGCTCGACGCGGCGCGGGCGACGCTCGAAGCGCACGCCGACCGGGTCAACGCCGCGCACGCAAGGATGATCGAGGTCCGGCGCCTCCTCCTGATCGGGCGCCTCGACGAAGCCGAGCGTACGCTCGCCGAGCTCGACCCCGCGCCTCTCCCTCCCGCGTCGAGGACCGTCTACGAGCTGGTGGTCGCGGGGATCGCGATTCGACGACTCCGGACGAAGGCGGCACGCGTTGCGCTCGCGCGGGCCGAGCTCGCCGCGCGCCACGCCTGGATCCCGGCGCTGACGGCGGAGGTCGAAAGCGCATCCCTCGTCCTGAGCACGCCCGCGGCGCGACTGATTGCGAGCCGTGAGGAGCGACTGCTCCTGCTCGCGGAGGTCGAAGCGTTGCTGGCGTCGAACGCGCTCGTCGTGGACGCCTGCCGCCATGCCGTGCGTGACGCACACACGGTGGTCTCGCTCGCACGGCGTCCGGTGTTGTTCGCGCTCGCACGCGCGCTGGGTGAAGCGTGGCCGGGTGACGTGCCAAGGGACGTGCTCGTCGCGCGCGCATTCGGAGCAAAGCACGCCGATGAATCGCATCGCGCGCGGTTGCGCGTCGAAGTCGGGCGGCTTCGCACTTTGCTGCGGACCCTGGCCGACGTCGGCGCGACGAAACGAGGGTTTGCGCTTTCCGCCCGCCGCGCACGCGAGGTCGTCGTGCTGGCGCGTCCCCTCGAAGGCGGACAAGCCGACGAGCATGCGGCGGTGCTCGCCTTCCTCGCCGACGGCGAATCCTGGTCGAGCTCGGGGCTAGCGCTCGCGCTCGGAACGAGCCAGCGCACCGTGCAGCGGGCGCTCGACTCGCTTGCCGCGGCAGGCAAGGTGCAGTCGTTCGGTCGCGGGCGAGCGCGTCGTTGGATCACCCCGCCCGTGCCGGGATTCACGACGACCTTGTTACTCCCCGCTCCTCTGCCGACCGACTAAGATGGACGCATGCGCCGATCAACCGCCGAGATCGTCCGCGAGTATGGGCCCTTTCCGGGTGTCGACCACGTGCATGGCGTCACGTATGACGGTCAGCACGTCTGGTTTGCTGCGGGAGACACGCTGAGCGCCTTCGATCCTGCGAACGGGAAGACGCTGCGCTCGATCGACGTCGCCGCGCATGCGGGAACGGCCTTCGACGGCCAGCATCTGTTTCAGCTCGCCGAGGATCGCATCCAGAAGATCGATCCGAAGACCGGCCGGGTGCTCGCCACCATCCCGGCGCCCGGCGGCGGCGGCTCGGGGCTGGCGTGGGCCGAAGGGACGCTCTGGGTGGGGCAGTATCGGGACCGGAAGATCTATCAGATCGATCCCCAGACAGGGACGATTCTGCGCACGATCGAGTCCAACCGCTTCGTCACCGGGGTCACCTGGCTCGACGGAGAGCTGTGGCACGGCACCTGGGAAGGTGACGAGAGCGAGCTGAGGCGAGTCGATCCTCGAACGGGAGAGGTTCTGGAGAGGCTCGAGATGCCGCCCGGAGTGAACGTTTCGGGGCTCGAGTCCGATGGCGGCGATCTGTTCTTCTGCGGCGGGGGACGAAGCGGCAAGGTGAGGACCGTTCGCCGGCCCTAACCGGACTCCGTCGGGAGCTTCGCATCCAGCCAGCCGCTGATGCCCGCCGACATGACAAAGACATTGCGGTAACCTATTTGCTTGGCTCGACGAGCCGCATTGGGAGCTTTTCTGCACAGCGGGTTGGAGCAATAAAACACCACAAGAGAGTCTTTGTCCGCCGGAAGGCTCTTTTCGTCAAAGCCGGCTGGATCGAGATTCAGCGCGCCGGGAACGCGAGCCTTCACCCAGCTTTGGTGAGAGTTGACATCGATGGCCGTTGCCTGCTTGTCCTGTATCAGTTGATTTAGCTTGGCGGGCGAGATGGTCTTGAGGCCCATGAGCCATGCAAACATAGAGACTCCTCCTCCGCGGAGCCCGATTCGCGACGTAAAATCGTCGCCCGGTCCGTGGAGATTGCATGGCAACTACGCACCAACCCAGCATAAGGTTGCAGGTCTGGGTCGACGGTGCACCTCTCAACTGGCGGTCGGCGCGCACCGACCTCCCAGCGAAGCCTCCCTCCTGGGAGCGCCGGCGTCCCCGCCGGCCCACTAACTCCGCTTTTTGAAGGCGAGGGAATGTGCCAGGGAACCTTACTGTGGTTCACGGAAGCTGACTCGGAGGCCCTGGTAGAGAGCCGCGCCGAGGACGGCTCCGCCGATCGGCCCGAGCCAGTAGATCCAGTGGGCCTGCCAGAGACCTGACACAAGCGCTGGCCCGAAAGAGCGCGCCGGGTTCATTGAGGCTCCGGTCACCGGTCCTCCCCAGAGTGCATCCAGCGCGACCGTGCCGCCGATCGCGATAGCGGCGAGTTGGCCAACAGCCCGAGTGTCGGTGGCCACGGAGACGATGACGAACATGAGGACGGCCGTCAGGAGGGTTTCCACCCCGAGCGCCTGAAGTGGGCTCCCCGAAGGCAGGGTAGTCCCCAACCCGGCCTCCAGTCCAAAGAGGGTGCGGAGCACGGCCGCGCCCGCCACGGCACCGAGGAGCTGTCCCGCGAGATAGGACGGCACGTCCCGCCAGGGAAAGTGACGGGTGACGGCAAAGGCGAGGGTCACCGCGGGGTTGAAGTGGGCACCCGAAAGGTGTCCGGCCGCGGCGATCATCACCATGATGACGAGCCCGAAGCTGGCGGCAACGCCCCCGTGGCCGAGCGCCCCCGTAGCCTGATTCACCATGATGGCCCCACAGCCGCCGGTCACCAGCGCGAAAGTCCCAACTCCCTCCGCTGACGCTCTCCGCCAGAGAGTCGGAGCGCTCATCAGCTCATGATCCCTTCTTCGCGAGGAACGCGAGCAGGTAGCGAATCCGGGTGGTCAGCTCGTCGGCCGCCCGCTTGAAAGCGGCTGCCCGGATCTTCCCGTTCCCCTCCACGGCCGCAGGATCGGGAATGCTCCAGTGGATGCGCTCTGGATCTCCAGGAAAGATGGGGCACGACTCGCGAGCGTTGTCGCAGACCGTCACCACGAAATCGAAAGATTGCCCCGTGAGCTCGTCCATGTGCTTGGACCTATGGCCGCTGATGTCCAGCCCCCGCTCTGCCATCTCCCGGATGGCTAGGGGATGAACCCGGGTAACCTCGGTCCCAGCGCTGTAGACCTCGACGCGGTCCCCGCCCAGGCTGCGGAGGATCGCTTCCGCCATCTGCGAGCGGGCGCTGTTGTGCGTGCAGAGGAAGAGGACGCGAACGCGCCGTGAGCCCGCCGTCTCCGGATCGCCCCCGGCCCGCGGAGTCTCGGCAAGACCCGGGTGGAGGAGCCCCCCTGTCGCAAAGTAGAGACCCCGCAGGCGGCTCAGGTCCAGGCTGTAATAGACGTCACGCCGGTCCGCTGAGCTGCGGCGCTCGGAGACGAGCGACTCGGCGCGGAGCCGCCGGAGATGGTAGGAGACGAGGTTGGCAGGCTCTCCGACGGCTTCGACCAGCTCCTGGACGCGGCGGTCGCTTCGCGCCAGGGATCCGAGGAGCTTCCACCGCACGTCGTGCGCCAGGAGCTTGAGGAATGAGGGAGCAGGGGCGGTAAGGGTGGCTTCCATAACGCTTCAATCTAGATTGAAGCAATCAGAATTGCAAGAGGCCGCCTCTATCCTCCTCACTCCACCGGGAGATTTACTGAGTGGTGATCGTGGGACTCCTGTGTGTTTTGACGATGCGCACTGCAGAAAGGATGAGGATGACTCCCAGGCCGATCTTAAGCGCGCTTGCGGGTACATAAGGGACGAGGGCTCCCCCGAGAAAGGCTCCGAGGATGGAGCCCAGTCCCATGGGGACGACCAGTGCGGAAAGATCCTCACGCTCCTCAAACGCGCCACCCCTCCTGTAGCGGAGGAGTCCCGAAAGTACCGTAGGGAGGCTGACCAGCACGCTGGCTGTCCCGGCGATCTTGATGTCTGCCCCGAACAGGAACACGAGCGTGGGGATGATGAGCTCGCCGCCGGCCACACCCAGGAGGCTGCTTACAAGCCCTATCCCCAGGCCGCAAAGCATGGCGAGGGGGAGCCGGCCAGCAAGCCCCCAGGGCACACCCCTTGCCTGCCAGGGGAGGATGCCTTCAGCGATCAGGAGGGCACCGATCCCCACGAGAAGGGCGAAGACCCAACGGTCGAGCTGCGCAATGGAGATCCGGCTTGCATAGGAGGCCCCCACATAGGCACCCAGGATCGAGCCTGCGATGAGCCCTGCGATCACGGGCAGGAGCGGCAGAAGCGCTCCCTGAGAGCTCAGCCGGAGACGGACCATGAGAGAAGCGAGAAGGGTGAGGAGACTCACCGCCAGGTTCAAGGCGATGGCCCGCCGGGTGGGATAGTTGAAACTCGCCTTCAGGACCGGCAGCCGGAACTCGGCCCCGCCCAGGCCGATCAATCCCCCGAGGACCCCGATGGGGGCGCCATAGAGGAAGGTCAGCACAGAGCGGGGATAAGGCCTTTGGAGCACGAGACCCTCTCTACATGAATTCAGGTCTGGAGCCATTCTCCTCTCACCCGCAGCAGCTCGCAATGGCTTGAGGAGCCGTGAGTCCGAGCGTCAGAATTGGCCCATCACGCTCTCTCCGGGGAGCGGCTTGTGTCTGCTTCGGCTTCTTCTTTCCTCGCCTTCAAAAAAGGGAGTTAGTGGGCCGGCGGGACGCCGGCGCTCCCAGGAGGGTGGCTTCGCTGGAGGTCGATCGTGGCTGACTCAAGGCCTGCCCATCTCCACCTCGACCCACGCTTCCCCCGACCCTGATTCAAGGTGGACCGAGGAGCTGGCTTCTTTTCCGCCATAGGCGACCGTAACCTTCCAGTCGCCGGGGGGCACGTCGGGAATCACGAAGCCGCCTTCCTGGTCGAGCTGGCCTTCACGACGGCCGCCGTCGCCGGTCGCGGCCCAGACGGCTTGGGCGCGCTCTCCGGGATCGAGGCCCAGGATGCGGCCACGGATCACGGCGACCTCGTCGAGCCGCAGCTCGAGCCCGGAGACGGGAGCGCCGTCGACGGCGACGGTCTCCTTCTGCAAGGTCCAGCGATAGCCTTCGCGGCGAGCGATGACGCGATAGGTGCCGTCCTCCAGGCGGAGGTGGAATCCACCGTCGGAGCGGCTGTAGGTGCTGCTGCTCGTGCCGCCGGGGGCGAAGAAGCGGACGTAGGCGTCGGCCACGGGCTCGCTGGCAGGCCCCAGCACCTGGCCGCTCACTTCCTGGCTCGGCTCGAAGGTGAGGTCGACGGTGGCTTCGGCCGCGGCCGGTGCCAGCTCGGCTTGCTCACGTGTTGTCCGGTCGCCCGCGCGGGCAGTGATCGTCCACTCGCCGGGCGGCACCTCCTCGACGCGGTAGGCACCCTGGGGATCGACTGCGGCCCGGGCCGAGAACGGCGGGCTCAGCTCCACCTCGACGCTCGCCTGGGCCAACTCCTCCGGCTCCAGGCCGAGGAGACGGCCGGTGAGCGCTCCACCGCGGTCCAACCGGATTTCGACGCCGGCCACCGGCGCGCCCGCCACATGCACGGCCGTGCCGGTCTTGGCGGCGGCAAAGCCTTCCTTTTTCGCCCAGACCTCGTAGTCCTGGTTGTCTTCCACGGGGAGAATGAAAGCGCCGTCCGCGGCGCTGAACGTCCGCGCCGCGCTGTTGGCGAGGACGGCCGCGCCGGCCACCGGACCACCATCCGGGCCGAGCACGCGGCCATGGATCTCCTGGCGCGCCGGGCCCTGGTCCAGGGTCAGGTCCAGCCGGTTGTCCCCCGCCAGCACGGTGAGGTTCCGGCTCCCCCAGGCGCCGCCTTCGAGGGTGGCCTCGACCGTCCGTTCGCCGGGCTCGATGCCCGCCAGCCGGTAGGCGCCATCCCCGCCGGCCAGGGTCTGGACGGACCCCGCTTCCGAGAAGGCGGAGACCCGGGCGCCAGGGGCGGGCTGGCCGCCGGCGGTGAAGACCCGGCCGGTGAGGATGGCCCCCGGCCCGAGGACGATCTCGACGTCTTCGAGGCTCTCGCCGGCCAGCACGTGGAGCCGCTCGCGAGAGGCGGCGCGGTAGCCCTCGGCCGCGGCCCGCAGGCTCCACCAGCCGGGGGAGAGGCCGTCGAGCCGGAAGCGCCCGTCGGCGTCCGCCGTGGCCGCTCCCGAGCCGCGGCGACAGGGGCGCAGGCTCTCGGCGCGCCCGGGCTCCTCGCCCGCCAGCCAGCTCTCGATGCGGGCCTCGGGGATGGGAGCGCCGCCGGCGGCGATCACCCGGCCGGAGATCCTGGCCGCGCGGCGGAGAACGGTCCGCAGCGGCGTTGGAGCGATCTCCCGCACGATCGTCGAAAGCGGCAGGTAGCCGGCGCGGCAGATGTCCAACCCGAAGCTCCCTTCGCCCGGCAGGTCGCGCACCATGAAGGAGCCGTCCGCGCCCGTGAAGGCGGCGGGTCCTTTGGCGTAGAAGCCGTTCCAGTCGCGCACTGCCGTGGGGATGACCCAGACTTCGGCGCCCTCGAGGGGGTTGCCCTCGTCGTCGCCGACCCAGCCTTGAAAGGCGGCCCCGCGCTGGAGGAGGAAGCGGCCGAGGTCGGCCCGCGCGGTGCCGGCGGGGATCTCGATCCCGTCCCGCTCGAAGGCCGGGAAGCCGTTGGCCTCGATCCGCAGGCGAAACCACCCGGTGGGCAGGTGGGGCAGCTCGAACCTGCCGTCCGCGCCCGTCCGCACTGGTTGGGGTGCGCTCCCGCTCGCCTCCAGCCCGGACGAGATTACCCGGCCGGCGGTGCCCGGCGCCAGCTCGACGCGGGCTCCGGCCACGGGCCGGCCGTCGCCGTCCACGACTTGGCCGAAAGCCATCCGCCCTGGCTCGAGCACGAGGCGGAGGGGAGGCAACGGCGCTCCGGGCTTCGGGATCGCCACTGCCGTCGAGGCGGGAGCGAAACCGTTGGCGGTCGCGGTGACGAGATAGCTGGCGCCGGTGCGCAGCCCGGGCACCCGGAAGGTGCCGTCCGCCGCAGTATGAGCGGTGTGAGCGTCCTCCTCTTCCCCAGTGCCATCGAGACGGGAGACGTCGATTTCGGCATCCCCGAGCGGCTGGCCGCGCGCGTCCACCACCGTGCCGTAGAGGGCTGGAGCGGCGGCGAGAGCGATCACCGGGGGAGCCTCGGGCAGCCGGCCCTGGAGGATCAGGAAGCTCGGAGCATGGCCTAGAGCGGCGGCCACGATCCTGGCACCGGCCGGCAACGCGATCCCTCGGAGATGAAAGATGCCACCGGCGTTCGCGCGCACCCACCTCCCCGGATCGCTCTCCGGCCAGACCCAGGCGCCGGGTAACGGACGACGGGTGTCGCGATCGATGATCCGTCCGGTCAGGGAGACGGGGAGCCTCTCGGCCGCAGAACCAGCCGTTCCCCGGCGCTCCAGGGGCTCCCAGCCTCCCGGCTTGGCCCTGGGAAAACGGCCTCCGGCCTCGCCCACTACCTCGCCCACTACGGGTGGCAGCTCGACGTCTTCGAACAGCGGGAGCAGGAGCTGCTGTTGCGGAACGAAGCCGTCCGCCGTCACGACGACCTGCCACATCCCAGGCTGAGGAGCACGGAGGACGAAACGGCCGTCGGGACCGGTGATGGTGCGGGTTGCGGGCGCTGCCGGATCCTCGCCCCTGGCCTCCCGCATCCCGGCCTCGCAGCGGCTGAGGACGGGACGGAGCTCGACGCGGGCGTTGGCGACCGGCCCGCCGCCAGGGGAGAGGGCTCGGCCCCTCACGAGGACGCCCGGCTCCTCAGCCGCCGTCTCCGCAGCGGCGAGGGAGAGCAGAGCCAGGAGAGCCACGCCCGCGCGCATCGGGGTTATGGTACAGGCTCGATGTGACAAGGACGTAAAGGACCCAAAGGACTCAAAGGACACCAAGGACAAAGGATTTTGGTCCTTTAAGTCCTTTAAGTCCTTTTGGTCCTTTATGTCCCTTACGTCCTTGCTGCCGGACGCTCACTCCTGCGCCACTGCCACGGCCGCGGGCGTGAAGGCCTCGTAGAGCGGACGCCCGGCGTAGCTGTCCGGCAACGGTATGCCGAGGGCCCAGAGCACGGTGGCGGGGACGTCGAGCAGCGACGGCTCGTCCAGCTCCTCGCCGCACACCGCCGGGCCGGCGAGGAGCAGCGGGATCGTGCGGTCCAGGGGGTGGTCGCTGTCGTGGTCGCGAGGCTCCACGCCGCCGCCGCCATGGTCTGCGAGGGCGATGAGCAGCGTGCTGGAATCCCGTTCCACATCGGCGAGCGCCGCTAGGAGACCCAGGGCCTGGTCCATGCGGTGAGCGGCCCGCGCGTACTCGCTGGACATCCACCCGTGGGCGTGTCCGGCGAAATCGGCGTCGGGCCAGTGCAGGAAGATCAGACCGCGCTCCTGCCTCCCCAGTTGCTCCCAGGCCGCGAAGAGGATCTCCCGGCAGCTCCGGCCCGTGAACGAGACGACGTCGATCCCCAGGAAACGGGCGAGGCGCCGGCTGAGGCCCCGGAACACCAGGGGAAACTGGCGGACGAAGCTGCTCGTGGGCATCCCCGCTCCAGCGAGCACCTGCGGCAGCGGATGGATCGTCCCGCGGCGGCGCGGCAGGTGGAAGCGGTCGCTGCGCAGCCCGTGGACAGCCGGGGGCGCGCCGGTGAACAGCGAGGCCATGGCCGCGGCGGTGACGCTCGGCGCCACCGTGGTGCCGCACAGCGATGACGCCCCGAAGCGCGCGAGCTGTTGCCAGCAGCGCAGGCCCAGCGCCGGAATGGCATCGGCGCGCAGACCGTCGAGCACGACCACGATGACACGGCGGATTTCAGGACGGTAGTAGTAGCCCATAGACCTCCCCGCTTGTGGCGGTGAACGCACCTGACCACTAGTAATAGTGGGAGATCTTCGTGACGAAAGACGCTTGCCCGTGTGTCGCCTGCGTAACGATGTGATGCAGAGGGAGGAGGCCCGGTCGTCAGGGCTCCTGCTTCCAGGCGCTCCAGTCGGCCTGGAGCGCGACCAGCATCTCCTCGACGGCACGGGTCAGCCAACCGTCGGACTGGGAGGCGAGATCCACGAGCAGCCCCGCGGCGCTGGCGCTGGCGAGGTGGACGTTGGCGGTCTCCCAGCCCATGGCGTGCAGCAGGCTCCTGGCCTCAGGCTCCGTCGCCATCTCGGCCAGCTCGATGCGCGTGCAGTCCGGAGCGAGGCGCCGCACGGTCCATCGCCGTCTGACGGCGAGGAAGGGATCCGGGCAGCGGACCACCTGGCTCAGGGCCTCGCGCACCAAGCTCCGGATCTCCTCCGGACCGGGATGCGACCAGAAGAAGGCGGAGCGGACCGCGGCCTTGGCCTCGCGCGCGATCTTGCCGCCGCACCAGTCGGCGATCGCCACGAAGCGCTGGCGGCCCAGGCTCCCCACCCCGGTCACGCGATGGACGTGGCGCACGGGCAGGTCCGCCGCGGGCAGCAGCCGGGTGAGAGCCCTGGCGGCGCTCGCCGGCACCAGGTCGGCCGGCACGGTGGGCAGGCCCGCGAGCTTCTGCCAGAACTCGTTCGGCGGCTCCAGCTTCGCTGCCGCCAGCCGCCGTAGAACAGGCCACGACTCGGCCAGGACGACGGGGCAGCCTTCCGCTTCCAGCCCCTCCTTGTAACCGGTGAGGATGGCGGCGTCCGCCGCCTCCGGCGCGACCTGCAGCTTGCCGCCGGAGGCCGCGAGGCGGGCGCTGGCGGCGAGCCGGAGGAGGTCATAGGTGTAGGGGAGACGGCACGCCTCGTCGAAGTCGTTGATGCCCCATACCAGGCGCCCCTCGACGTCGCGCCAGGTGCCGAAGTTCTCGACGTGCAGATCACCCACCGCGATCACCTGCCGCGCGGTGCGCAGCGGCTTCGGCGTCTGGGTCCAGAGCTGCGTCCAGCGGTAGTGGGTGGCGCGCAGGAACGGAAACGGTCCGCTGCGCATCAGCTCGTGCTTGCATTCGAGGTCTGCCGGCAGGAGCTCGATCTGCTCGCCGAGCCACATCTCGTAGCTCGCCGTGGCTTCCTGAATGGTCATCTTGCGCGGGTTCTTCATCCTTTCCTCCTTCGGCATGCCGTTCATCCTCGCACGAAGACCTCGGGCGGGCAGGACCGGCCGATGACGTGCTCGACGCTCGCCAGGAGAGCCTGCTGGAGGTCCGGATCGGTCAGCAGGCGGTCCTCCTCGAAACGCAGGGTCGTGATGCCGTTGCGCCGCAGGATCCGTTCGCTCACCCGGACTCGCCGCGGGTGAGGAACTCGGCGCGCAAGCTCGGAAGCTCAATCGTCGGAAGCTCAACCATGGCGAAGTGATCCCAGGACCGCTCGTCGCGGATTGAGGTCACTTTACCCGCCGCAGATCACACCGGAACGACCGGCGTGTGACGGCTCTGCGGCGGCTGGCTTCCCTCAGCCATCAGTGGCGCGGCGCGTGCGAGGTGCCGGTCGCCTCCGGCAGCTTGAGGCCCAGCACGTCGGCCAGGGTGACCGCGAGGTCGTAGGGCGCGCAGGCCTCGTCCGTCTCTCGGGCCGCGAACGGCGCCCCCCAGAACAGGACCGGCACGTGCGTGTCGTACTCGTGGTGCGAGCCGTGGCCGGAGCCGCGCTCGGGGTCCCAGTGCATGAGCACGTAGTCCCGCGGCACCAGGAAGGCGTCGCCCGAGCGCTGGACGTCGAAGTCGTTGCGGGCGAAGGGCACGGCCGGGCCGTCCGCCGGCCAATGGTCGCGCTGCGAGATCAGCAGCACGTCCTCGACCTCCTCGCCATAGAAGCGCCGGACCACCTCCGGGAAGACGCGGTCGAGATCGGCCACGGTCACGGTGCGGCCGGCTTCGCCGCAGGGACCCGCCACGGTCTCTGCCGGAAAGGCCGAGCGGTCGTAGGCCACGGTCCAGCCCTCGACCCCGTAGATCGGCTGGCTGCCGGGGCGCAGGCAGAGGGCCTCGGAGAGGGCCCGGTTCAGCCGCTCCTGCACATTGGGGTACGGAGTCTCCGCCCCGCTGTCCGCGCTCTGCAGCCGGCCGCCGATCCGCTTGCCGCCGTTGCGCCGCACGACCTCGGGCAGCGGGGTGAAGCCGTGATCGGCCGACAGGGCCAGCACCACGCGGCCCCGGGGCTCGGCCGCGGCCAGCGCATCCAGGGCCGTCAGCAGCCGGCCGAGCTCCCGGTCGAGCCGCCGCAGGGCGTCGAGCTCCTCCTCGGACTCGTTGCCGAAGGCGTGGGAGACCACGTCGTGGGCGGAGTAGGACAAAGCCAGCATATCGGGCACGTTGCGCCGGCCCAGGGCCAGCGCCGGATCGGCCAGGACGGCGAGCGCGAGGTCGGTGAGGAGCTGGTCCTGGAGCGGCGTGCCGTAGAAGGCGTTGAAGTAGCCGCGGGGGTCGAGCGCCAGGTCGTGGTCGAAGCCGAGCCCCAGGTCCGTGGTCTGGAACCGGGCCAGGTTCGGCTCCGGCCGCGGCCAGCCCGCGGCCTCCGGCGGCTCGAGCAGGGGATGCCAGAGAGTGCCGAAGCGCCGCACCAACTGGGTCCCCGCCTGGCTCTGGTTGAACTGCCGCACCAGGTCGCGCGCCGCGCCGCCCACGATGCCGTCCGAGTCGTAGGCCGCGCTGGTCACATAGCGGCCCGTGTCGCGGTCGTACCAATAGACCACGTGCCGGGGGTTCCTGCCGGCCAGGAAGATGGCTCCCCGGTCCTTGCCCGAGAGCGCGACGACGCGCGAGGCAGGATTCGCCTCCACCAGCCGGTCTCCCAGCGTGGGGATGCGCAGGTTGGCCGGCCCGGGAATGGTGCCGGAGGGAGGCAGGGCCACGTCGGGCAGGCCGTGGTGCAGGGCGTAGAGGGTGATGGCGTCGTCGCTGTCGAAGACCAGCGTGTCGCCGTTCGGCCCTTCGCCGATGCGCGTCGTGGCCTGAGCGCCGATCTCGCCCGAGCTCTCCCAGGCCTCCAGAGTGCGCCGGCGGGCGAAGACGTAGAGGCGGCCCTCTTTCTGAACCTCGCGGTAGAAGAGGGACGGCTGGCCCGGCACGCGCGAAGCATCGGGCTGGTCCGTGCAGTAGAGGCGGCGCAGCCCCACGCCGCTGGGATTGGCCTCGAACCAGCGGTTGGCCACGATGCCGTGGACGCGGGGCGGCGCGCCGGTCCCCAGCGACGCATGGCCCGGCCCCGTCTCGGTGTTGAGATGGCCGTAGAAGCAAGCGGTCTCCACCTGGGATTCCGCCAGCAGCCGCTTGAAGCCGGCCTGGTACCAGGGCCGGTAGCTCGCGAGGCGAGGCCAGGAGAGGCCGTCGACGGAGACCACCACCACGAGCTTGACCGGCTCCGGCGGCACGGCCGCGGCGTGACCGGCGAACGCGAGAACGAACGCGAGGACGAAGAAGAGGGCCGCGAGCCCGGTAGCTCGCATCCCCCGCATGGAGGCTGGAAGGTTCATAGAGTCGGGACCTTATGGGAAGTCTGTGACGATCCGGTGACGACGGCGTGAGGCTAGCGTGAACCCAGCCGGGCTCCCCCGGAGCCATCCGAGGAGAGGACGTTTCAGATAGTCTCAGAGCCCATGCCCCTCGTCAACGACGTCCACTCCCGCTTGAACGCGACGCGCGTCGAGCGCATCGTGCCGGTCGATGCCGTGGACACCGTGGTGCGCGAGGTGCGGGCGGCCGGAGCGGAGGGGCGGACGGTGGCGATCGCCGGCAGCCGGCACGCCATGGGAGGACAGCAGTTCGGCACGGAATCGACGCTGCTGGACCTGCGGCCCCTGCGGCGGATCCTCGGGTTCGATGGGGACGCGGGGACGATCACGGTCGAGGCCGGCTGCGAGTGGCCGGAGGTGATCGCGGCGTGCCTCGCTGCGGATGATCCCCGCTGGGGGATCGCCCAGAAGCAGACGGGAGCGGACCGGCTGAGCGTGGGCGGCTCGGTTGCCGTCAACGGCCACGGCCGGGGACTGGCGATGCGGCCGCTGATCGCCGACGTCGAAGCCTTCACCCTGGTGGACGCGGAGGGGGAGGTCCGCGTCTGCGATCGGACAGCGGAGCCGGAGCTCTTCCGGCTGGCCCTCGGCGGCTACGGGCTCTTCGGGGTGATCACCGCCGTCACCCTGCGGCTCGTCCCCCGGCAGAAGCTCGAGCGGGTGGTGGAGGTGATCCGCGCCCGCGAGCTCATGCCGGCCTTCGCGGCGCGCATCCGCGACGGCTTTCTCTACGGCGACTTCCAGTTCGCGATCGACGACCGCTCCCCGGGCTTCCTCGACGACGGCGTCTTCTCCTGCTACCGGCCGGTGGACCCGGCGACGCCCATCCCCGCGGGGCAGCGGGAGCTGTCGGACGACGACTGGCAGCACCTCCTCTGGCTCGCCCACACGGACAAGGCTCAGGCCTTCCGGCTCTACGCGGACCACTACCGGGCCAGCTCCGGGCAGATCTACTGGTCCGACACCCACCAGCTCACCCCCTACGTCGACGGCTATCACGCGGCGCTCGACGTCCGGCTCGCCACGGCCCACGCGGGCTCGGAGATGATCACCGAGCTCTACGTGCCGCGGCCGGACCTCCCCCCCTTCCTGGGCGATGCGGCCGAGTGGTTCCGAACCTGCGGCGCCGGGGTGATCTACGGCACGGTGCGGCTCATCGAGCGCGACGAGGAGAGCGCTCTCGCCTGGGCGCGGGAGCCGTGGGCCTGCATCGTCTTCAACCTCTGCGTCGAGCACACCTCCGCGGGCAAGGAGCGGGCGGCCGCGGCGTTCCAGGGGTTGATCGACCTCGCCCTGCGGCGGGGCGGCAGCTATTTCCTCACCTATCACCGCTGGGCCCGGCGCGATCAGGTGGAGGCCGGCCATCCCAAGCTGCGGCAGATGCTGCGGAGGAAGCTGGCGCTCGATCCCCAGGAGCGGTTCCAGAGCGACTGGTACCGGCACTATCGAAAGATGTTCGTCGAGGACCTGCCGTGAGGGAGGACCGGCCCAGCGAGACGGCGCTGCTCATCCTGCGCTCGACCCTCCTCGTGGCGCGCGATCCGCAGCTCTCCGTGCTGGTGCCGCCGGCGATGGCCGCGGCCTGCCGCCGGTTCCTGGAGGAGGTCGAGCCCGCGGGGCTCGCGGCGCTGCGCTGGCGGGCCGCGGCGTGGCGGCCGGTCCGCGCCCTGGCCTTCTTCCTGGAGCGCTTCGTCATCCCCGGCATCTCCCTCCACTACGCCGTGCGCAAGCGCTTCCTGGAGGACGCGGCCCGGCAGGCCCTGGCGGATGGCGCCCGCCAGCTCGTGGTGCTGGGCGCGGGGCTGGACACCCTGGCCCTGCGCCTCCACCGCGAGTTTCCTCGGGTGCTGTTCGTGGAGAGCGACCATCCGGCCACCCAGGCGGTGAAGCGCCGGGCCCTCACCCGCTGGGGGGAGCTCGATCCCGTGGATCCCAACCTCGTGCTGGTCACCCTGGACCTCGCCCGCACCCGGCCGCAGGAGGTGCTGGCCGCCCTGCCCGCGTATCTCGAAGACGCGGACACCTTCTTCCTCGCCGAGGGCCTCACCATGTACCTGCAGCCGGAGGAGTTGGACGCCCTCTTCGCCTTCGCCCGGGAGCACGCCGGCCCCGGCAGCCGCTTCGCCTTCACCTTCCTGGAGCCGCTGGCGGACGGCAAGGTCAACTTCCCGGAGGCGAGCCCCTTCGTCCGCCGCTGGCTGGAGCGGGTGGGCGAGCCCTTCACCTGGGGCATCCGCCGCCAGGACCTGCCCGCCTGGCTGGCGGCGCGCGGCTTCGAGCTCATGGACCTCGCCGGGGCGGAGGAGCTGCGGCAGCGCTACTTCGCTCCCGCGGGCCTCGCCGGCCGCAAGCTGGCGGTGGGCGAGCCCGTGGCCCTCGCCCGCCGGACCGGAGCGGAGCCATGCTAGACTTCGAACCGACCTGACGGCCCTGCGATGATCGTCGAGAAACGCCATCTGGATGGATATACCCTTCTCAACGTGGAAGGGGTCATCAAGTTGGGGGAGAGCGCCCAGTTCTTCGCCCAGACGCTGGAGCGCACGCTCTCGGACGATCACGGGCACGTGATCATCGACTTCACCAAGATCAACTACATCGATTCCACGGGCATCGGCGAGATGGTGGGCTACCTGGGACGGTTCCGCAACTCGAAGCGCGAGCTGATCCTGGTCAACCCTTCGGAGCGTATCCGCAAGCTCCTGCACGTGGCCCGCCTGGACGAGCTGTTCCCCACCTACGACTCGGTGGAGGCGGCCGTTTCGGCCACACGGTAGATCCCCCTGTCCGCTTCGTTCGCTCCGCTCGCGACTCTGGCGCGCAACGGCCTGCCGGAGTCCTGGCACTCCGGGGCTGTGGCCGCCGTCACGCCCGAGGGCCGGCTGGTGGCCTTTCAGGGCGACCCCGAGGTCGCCACCTTCCTGCGCTCGGCGGCCAAGCCCTTCCAGTGCCTGCCGCTGCTCTTGGCCGGCGCCGGCGAGCGTTTCGGCCTGACGGCGGCGGACATCGCCCTGATCTGCGCCTCCCACGGCGGCCGGCCGGAGCACACGCAGCGCGCCGCGGACCTGCTGCTCTCCGGCGGCTTCGGCCTCGCGGACCTGCTCTGCGGCGCCCACTGGCCCCTGGACCCTCAGGCTGCCGACGAGCTGCGGCGCAGCGACGAGATCCCCACGCCGCTCCACAACAACTGCTCGGGCAAGCACGCCGGCATGCTCCTCGCCTGCCGCCTGCTGGGCCTGCCCACGGCGGACTACGTGGCCGCCGATCATCCCTGGCAGCAGCGCATCCTGGAGCACGTGGCCCGGTTCTGCGCTCTCCCGGCGGCGTCGATCGGCCAGGCGCTCGACGGTTGCAGCGTCCCCACCTACCACGTGCCCCTGGCCGCTGCCGCCCGCGGCTACGCGGCCCTTGCCGATCCCCGGGCGGCCGGAGTGGAAGCTGCGGAGGCGGCGGCGGTCGAGGTCATCGTCCGCGCCATGACCAGCGAGCCGGAGATGGTGGCGGGGCCGGGGCGGTTCACCACCCGGCTGATGCGGGCCACCGGCGGCCGGGTGCTGGCCAAGGAGGGGGCCGAGGGGTTCTACGGCCTGGCCGTGCGGGGGCCGGTAGCCCTCGGCGTGGCGGTGAAGATCGCCGACGGCGGCGAGCGCTGCCGCGACAGCGTGGTGCTCGACGTGCTGCGCCAGCTCGGATCGCTCTCGGCCGCGGAATTCGCCGAGCTTCAGGACCTCTACAGCCCGCCCCTCTACAACCACCGCGGCCTCCGGGTGGGCGAGGTGCGGCCCGAGGTCGACCTGGAGGAGGTGTAGACTTGGGATTCGAGATGAGAGGTCCCGACTGCCACGCCCCGCCGCGGTGGGCCGCGCTCCTCCTGGTCCTCCTCCTGGTCCTCCTCCTGGCCGGCGGCTGCTCGTATTTCCACCGCGGCAAGGCAGGCGACCGTCCGTCCTACCACGAGCTGAGCCCCTCGGTGGCCTACGAGATGATTCGCGACAACCCCGGCATGCTGGTGCTCGACCTGCGCCCGCCCCAGGAGTTCGACAGCTCCACGGGCCACCTACGCGGCGCCACCAACGTCCCCCTGGAGCGTCTCCCCTACCGGCTGCTGGAGCTCGCCTCCTATCGTCAGGAGACCTTCCTGATCTACTGCCGGGCCGGCGACGACTGCGGCCAGAAGGGGATGGAGGTCCTGCTGTCGAGCGGCTTCGAGTTCGCCATCCTGATGGACGGCGGCATCGACGGCTGGATCCGCTCTGGGTTCAGGACCGTGCTGCCGCGGGCGATCGCGGGCCGCGGGGCCCCCCCGGGGGGCGCGATGCGACCCCTGACGCCGGCCGAGACCCAGCAGCCGTCCGACGAGGTGGACGTCCCCCGGGTGCCGCCGCCCTACCCCGACTAAAGACCTGACCTGATTCAAAATTCAAAGACCCTTGCAGGGAGAGATCGATATGACCGTACAGTTATCACCTACCAGCGTGCCCACCAGCGTGCCTACCAGCGCACCTTCAACCGTCGAAGCCCTGGGCGAGCTCAAGAGCCTCCTGGGCGACCGCCTCCTCCTGGATGAGGAGGTCCGCGCCCATTTCCGCTCCGACTTCGGGCGCATGGTCCACCGCCTGCCCGGCGCCGTGGCCCGCTGCGCCTCGGCCGAGGAGATCGCCGCCGTGGTGCGCTTCTGCCGCGAGCGGCGGCTCCCCGTCGTGGCCCGCGGCCAGGGCCACACCCAGAGCGGCCAGGCCACCACGGAAGGGGGCCTGCTGCTCGACACCTCAGCCATGAGCACCATCCACGAGATCGACGAGGCGGCCGAGACGCCGACGGTCGACTGCGGCGTGATCTGGCGCGACCTGACGGCGGCGGCGCTGGAGAAGGGGCTCGTCCCCCGCGTGCTCACCAACAACCTGGGTGTGCAGATCTCGGGCACCCTGTCGATGGCCGGCCTGGGGGTCGCGAGCTTCCGCTACGGCGCCCAGGTGGACAACGTGACGGAGCTCGAAGTGGTCACGGGCACGGGCGAGATCGTCACCTGCTCGCCCGAGAAGAACCGCGACCTCTTCGACGTGGTGCGCTGCGGCCTCGGGCAGTTCGGCGTCATCACCCGCGCGACCGTCCGCCTGCGCCGGGCCAAGGCCGTGGTGCGCAAGTACTACCTGCTCTACGACGACCTGGGCACCCTGATGGAGGACTCGAAGAAGGTGATGGACCCGGCCAATCCCATCTTCTCGTCTCTCGAGTCCTGGTGCACGCCGTGCCTCCAGGGCATCCGCAAGATCGGCGAGGGCATGGAGCTCGGCGAGGGGATGCAGACCTTCGCCCAGTGGTTCTATCCCCTCCATCTCACGGTCGAATTCGATGCGGGCGAAGAGCCGGAGGACGGGGCGATGCTCGCCGGCCTCTCCTTCTACCGCCACGTCCATACCGAGGACTTCACGCAGCACGAGTTCTGCAACCGCATGGACCCGGTCTTCGAGCTCTGGCGCCGGAGCGGCTACTGGGACATGGCCCATCCCTGGATGGAGACCATCCTGCCGTGGGACACCGCGCGGGAGTTCATCGAGGGCGTGCTCGCGCCAGACGCCGCCCCAGGCCCTGGGACCGGGCGGCCACGTCCTCCTCTGGCCGGCCTACACCAACACCTCCGACGCGCCGCTCTTCATGCACCCCGGCGGCGAGTTCGTGATGGGCTGGGGCATCCTCCCAGGCGTGCCCGCCCGCTTCCTGGAGCGCGCCCTGACCCAGCTCGACATGGCGAGCGAGCTCTCCATCTACTACGGCGGCAAGCGCTACCTCTCGGGCTACATCACCTTCGACACGGCGGAGAAGTGGGCCGCCCACTTCGGCGACCGCTGGCCGCGCATCCTGGAGGCCAAGAAGAAGTTCGATCCCGAAGGGATCATGGCGCCGGGGTTCATTCAGTACGAGTAGGGCGGACGCGAAAAGGGCGGGGATCCGTCCCCGCCCTTGAGAGTCATTCCTGAAGTTTCGGAACGAAGGGCCTATCGGCCGCGGACGTCCTGCACTTCGAGGGCCGGCCGGCCGCAGCGGGTGCCACCGGTGGAGAAGCCGGTCACCCGCACTCGGGCGCCGTCGCCGTAACCGCGGAGGTCACCGGTCAAGCCATAGACATCGCCGCGGTCCGTGCGCAGCGTGGTGCATCGGCCACGGTCGAGGATGCCCGTCACGGACAGGGTCCGGCGGTCGCCGTAGCGGTCATAGTTGTACTGGTTACCATACTGGTCACTGTAGCGGTCGTCATAACCGTACTGGTCGTTACCGTACTGGTCGTTGTTGTACTGGTCGTTGTTGTAGCTGTAGTGGCCCCGGTTGTAGCGGTCATACCAGCCGTCGCGGGCCACGTAGTCGCCGTCGCGGCGCCGGTCGTAGATCACGGTGCGGTGGCTCGTATCGGCATAGATCCGCTCCACGTCGGCGACCCGGAAGGCCGCGCCGCAGACGCTCCGGCTCTGCACCTGGCCGCGCAGCAGGAGGTGGTCCCCCCGCTGCAGGTCACCCGGGTTGCCCAGCAGAGGGACGACCTGCCCGTTGTGATCGCGGA
Organism: Thermoanaerobaculaceae bacterium; assembly: GCA_963712665.1. Lineage (GTDB taxonomy): Bacteria > Acidobacteriota > Thermoanaerobaculia > Multivoradales > UBA5704 > DATARR01. The sequence goes on from CAVQIV010000009.1 coordinate 869,841, forward strand.
CGAGCGCGCAGCCCTGCTGCATGCCGATGAAGGTGGCGTCGAGATCGAAGGCGGCAGTGCCGCGCCCGCGGTTCCACCCCTCCCAACTGTACCGGCGGCTCTGGGCCTCGGCCGGCAGAGCGAGGACAGCGGTCAAGAGCAGGGCGGAACCGAATATCGTCGCGTATCGTCGTGGTTTCATGGTGTTCATGGCTGTACCTCCTGGGATGGTTTGTGGGGGCTCGGCCGCGCCGCTCACCCCCTCTCATACACACAGAGTCATATCTTCAAGCTCCGTGCCAGGAGACGGAACTGTTGAAAACAAAGAGATTTCCCTGATGCGGCAGATTTTCGCCCCGGAATCCGTCCTCTCGGGAGGACGTCCGCAGCGGGTCCCCCCGAGGCACGGCCATCCTCGATTCTGATACCCTCCCGGGACCATGACGGAGACCCGCACTCTCACCACCATCCGCATCGCCCACAGCCCGGATTCGGACGACGCCTTCATGTTCTACGCGCTGACTCAAGGGACCTGGACATCGAAGGGCTGGAGATCCGCCACGTCCTCCAGGACATCGAGAGCCTGAACCAGGCGCGCCCTCCAGGGCACCTACGAGATCACGGCCCTCTCCTTCCACGCCTACGCCTATCTCGCGGACCGCTACGCAGCTCATGCCCTCCGGGGCAGCATCGGCGACGGCTACGGCCCGCTCGTGGTGTCGCGCCGGCCGCTGGGCGCGGGCCGACCTGCCGGGGTTGAGGATTGCCATCCCGGGCCAGCTCACCACCGCCTATCTCGCCCTGCGCCTCTGGCAGCCGGACGTCACGCCCCGGTCGTCCCCGTTCGACCAGATCCTCGACGTGGTGCAGGACGGCGAGGTGGACGCTGGCCTGGTCATCCACGAGGGGCAGCTCACCTACGGCGACGACGGCCTGCGCAAGGTCGTGCGACCTCGGCGAGTGGTGGAAGGAGGAGACGGGCCTGCCCCTGCCGCTGGGGGGCAACGGCGTTCGAGCGCGACCTCGGTCCCGACCTCAAGCGGCGGCTCTGCCGGCTGCTCACGCGAGAGCATCCACTACGGCCTCGACCACCGGCAGGAAGCCCTCGGCTACGCCATGCCCTACGCCCGCGGCCTGGAGGACGACCCGTGCGCGCCGACCGGTTCGTCGGGCATGTACGTCAACGACTGGACCCTCGACTACGGCGAGGCGCGGCCGCCGCGCCGTGCAGCTCCTCCTCGACCGCGGCTTCGAGGCGGGCATCCTGCCCCGCCCCGTGCAGGCCGAATTCATCGAGATCTAGCGGGTGATTCGTCCCGACGCCCTCGTCTTCGACCTCGACGGGACGCTCATCGACTCCCGGCGGGACATCACCACCGCCATCAACCGCATGCGCGCCGACCTCGGGCTGCCGCCCCTGGCCCTGGAGCAGGTGATCACCCTGGTGGGAGAGGGGGCCCGCCTGCTGGTCGAGCGCGTCCTGGGGCCTGGCTTTCCCCCGGACGAGATCGACCGCGCCCTGGAGCGCTATCTCGGCGTCTACTGGGACGTCTGCCTGGAGGCCACGCGGCCCTATCCCGGCGTGGACGTGATGTTGGCCGACCTCGCCGCGCGCTATCCCCTGGCCCTCCTCAGCAACAAGGGCGAGGCCCTGTCGCGCCGGATCCTGGACGGTCTGGGCCTGACCGCGCACTTCCGCGAGATCCTGGGGGGTGACAGCCTCCCCACCCGCAAGCCCGACCCCGCGGGCCTGCACCTCTTAGCCGGCCGTCTGGGCGTCCCCGTCGAGCACCTCCTCCTGGTGGGGGACACCTGGGTCGACGCCGAGACTGCCAGAAACGCCGGCTGTGCCTTCGCCCTGGTGGAGTGGGGCTTCCCCCGTCCGCCGAAGCTGGACGAAGTGCAGGCGGATCTCAAAGTGGCGAGGGCGGAGGAGTTGGTAGCGGCGCTGGGGTAAATCCGATCAGTCGTTTTCGCTGAGCGTCAACGCCAGCGTGGTCCCGGAGGCGAGCTGTCCCGAGTCGCAGGAGACGGCGGCTTTCGGAGTGTGTTCGAGAGAACCTTTCGCATCCACCTGCTTGCGCGCGAGGCATGCCTGGTACGGACCCGGAGCCAGGTTGGCAAGGCGTAGAGACGGAGCGCCGTCCTTGCCGTGGCTTGCCGACGCATCCTCCCGCAGCAGCGCGATAGGGATCTCGAGACCGTTCTGGAACAGGGTCACGCGCAGGTTGTCTCGCTGGAGGTCCGCGGCCGTGCGCGGCAGGGCGATCGCAATCTGGCCTGACGCGTCCGACATTTTCAACGCAATACTTTTTTCTTCGGCCACGAGCGGGTACGCCTGGGTGCCGAAGCCCGGGGCCTTGACCACCGCCGTCATCGAGTCGAGGTTCGCCGGCACCTCCAGCGAGAAAGTGCCTTCGGGTCCGGTCGCCGCCTCGCCGCCGCCCACGGCGGGAGAATTCGCCATGGCGACGATGCGGGCTCCCGCCACCGGGCCGAGCGAGGAGAGCACGGTTCCGTTCAGTTTCCGGATCGGGCGGAGCCGGAGACTCGATGGGGCCTACCTTGGATCCCTGAACGGCGTTGACCACGGCCCGGTCGCTCTGCCCTGAGCTTTGACCCCGTGCATCGACTGCGATGAGAGCCAGGAGTCCTTCGGGAAGACCACGGACGTCGAAGGCGCCCGCTCCGTCCGGCTCGACGTGCTGGTCTAGGCCCTGAGTCGAGATCACGACCATGGCCTGGGGCGCCGGCTGCCCGTGCTGATCGACGACATGGCCGAAGACCCGCGTGTCCGGCAGGTCAATCGAGACGGTGGCCCGGCCGGAGCGATCGGGGTGGACCTCCGCACGGACACGGCTCTTGAACCTTGGCTCCGTGGCCTCGACGTCCACCGCCCAGAAGGTCTGATCGGGAAGAACACCCGCGAAGTGGCCCTTTTCGGCAGCCTCCATCTTCACGCTCTCTTCACCCGACCTGCCGCCGAACCACAGGGTTCCTGCCAGCGGCTCGGAGCCGAGGCGCAACCGGCCTGTGATGGTCGTCCGGTGAAGCTCGATCTTGTGCCGCGTCGAGACGTCGAGCTGGCGCTCAGGCTCGGAGTGGACCCGGTTGCCTCGCGAGTCCAGAACCGTCACCCGGAACCATCCGGGCGACTGATCCGCGACCGTGAAGCGCCCTTCCGAGTCAGCACGGTCATCGAAGACGATGGGAGACGGCCGGGAGTCCTCGGCGCGACGAATCACCTGGGCCCGCCAGGGCTCACCCGCTCGTCGAGAGAGGGAGCGATCTCGAAGTCCAGCGCGATCGGCCGCGTCAAAAGGAGGGGCTCCGGGAGGAACGTCTCGGCCCGCTGGACGACGCGCACGTCGGTGATCCGCGCCGGAGCCAGGCCCGGTTGCCGCACCTCCAGCGCGTAGCTCCCGGCCGCGAGGCCGGTGAATTGGAGAAAACCATCCTTGCTCACCGGCCGTTCGACCGCGATGCGATCCAACTGGAGGACCGATTTGGGATCGGTGTCACAGGCGGCGAGAAGCGAGAGACGGGCCACGGCTTGCGCTGGATCGATCGCGCCTCCCTCGACCGCGACCCAGCCGGCCACGGAGCCGCCGCGTGCGGAGCTCGAAGGTGCCCAACGCGAGGGTCTTGGCCGGCGGCACCTCGATCCCCCAACGATAGTGAGGCGTGAAGCCCTCGGCCGTGACGACCAGGTCGAACGTCGCGGCCGGCAGCGAGCAGCTCCAATTGCCCTTCTTGTCCACGGGACAGGAGAGCGATCCAGGAGGCATGGGAGGGCGCTTGAGCAGAGCGGGCGCGGCGACGGTCTTGATCAGCACTTCCTTGGGCAAAGCGATGTCCTTCTCCTTGGCCTGGACGCGGCCGGAGATCGTGCCCAGAGGCCAGAGGTCGAGCTCGAGCCGGGCCGGCTCGCCGGCACGGCCGGCCACAAGGGACTTGCGGGGTACCCAGAAACCTGGTAGATCCGCTGAAACTTCCCAATTCGATCCTGGAGTTAGGTCGAGACGGAGCGGCTCCGCGGACTTGACCGAGAATCGCGTCGCCGGTTCTTCCTGGGAGGCCGAGGACCGTAGGAGGACATCCCACGTTGGCGGCAGCTTCACCTGACCCACCGTGCGATAGGTGATCTCCACGGTGACGGCCGGGCTTGCCGCGACCGGCGATGCGGCGAGCATCACCGCAAGAAGGACCCCTGAGTTCCAAGGCTTCACGGCCTACACCGCCGGCCTGCCACCGCCGCCACCGCTGCAACTGAAGCACTGAGCAGGGCAAAAACCGCTGGTCTGGCACGGGTTGGTCCCGCCCCCGCCACCGGAACCGCCAGTACCTCCCGGCCCGCCTACTGAGGTTCCTGTACAGGCGTTACCCGACACTTTGCAGCAGCAACTTGCCTCTTCGGGCATTGTGCAAACATCCCATCCGGCTTCGCCTGGGTTGGCGGTGGTGCACGAATCGTCATCAAAGAAATGAACACACTTGTCGCAAGCCATTGCAGCCAGTGGGTTCAAGAGAACGACCAGCGCGACGGCCAGACCCGGCAAAGCTCTCATCCTGAGGTTGCGCAAGGCGATCCCTCCTCTCGGCGAATTGGCATCCGCTGGAATTCTAGTGAGCCACCTTTGCGGGCGTCAATCCGTGAATCTCTGCCCTACTCCGCCCGCAGCGCCATCGCCGGATCGATCCGCCACAGTCTCCGTCCGGGGAGGTAGCTCGCGAGGAGGGCGAGGGCGAGCACGAGGGCGGCGGCGGAGGCTAGAACCAGCGGGTCTTTCGCCGAGACCTGGAACAGCAGGGGCTGGAGGAAGCGGGGGGCCCGCGCATCGAGCAGGCCGAGCATGGCCGCGCTCGTCCCCACTCGGCACGCCGGACCCGTGGGTCGGGACCTCCAGCAGCCGGCACGAGCGGCGACGCCCGGCGGCGTGGCACGTGGTATCCTGAGCTTCGAGACAGGAGCATGCCCCCCTTGCCTTGACCTGCCGATGCCGGATAAAATCTCCAGAAAGAACGACCCCGACAGGGAGACTATCATGAGCCAGCCAGCCTTCGCGGCGCTCGCGCCCCTTCCTTTCGAGCTCGTCACTGAGGACGGGATACCCTTGGAGAGCAACTGGCACGTCGACCAGATGAGCCTGTGGAAGGAGTCTATCCAGCAGGCCATGAAGGAGCGGGGCCGCAGCGACTACTTCGTCGGCACCGACATGTTCGTGTATTTCAGCGAGGGACAGGCCCGCAAGATCGCGGCGGACTTGGCCCGAGGGGTCGTTGATTTCCGCCAGTATCGGGGCCCCGACGTCTTCTACGTCGGTGGCGTGGACGGCAACCCGGAGCGGGAGCGCTGGGTGGTGTGGGAGGAGGGCCGCTATCCCGAGGTCATCGTGGAGCTGCTGTCCCCCTCCACGGCCAAGAAGGATCGTACGACCAAGAAGGACCTCTATGCCCAGGTCTTCCAGACTCCGGAGTACTTCCTTCAGGATCCCGACCAGGTGACGCTGGAAGGCTTCCGCCTGGCCGGCGGGTTGTACCGGCCGATCGAGCCCAATGCCCAGGGGCGGCTGTGGAGCGAGCAGTTGGGGTTGGAGCTCGGCCTCTGGCGAGGGGTCTATCGCGAGCAGACGGCCACCTGGGTGCGGCTCTTCCATTCCAATGGCCGTATGGTGCCAACGGGGGATGAGCGGGCCGAAGCCGAGCGGCAGCGTGCCGAGGCTGAGAGCCAGCGTGCCGAAGCCGAGCGGCAGCGCGCCGAAGCCGCCGAGGCGCAGGTCCGGGCGCAGGAGGCGGAGCTGGCGCGGTTGCGGGCCCAGCACGGCGGGACAAAGCGAGACGAACAGGCAGGTTAGAGCCGCAGTTCCCTTCTCACCTGGCCGTACTCCAGATCGAGCACCAGCACTCTGCCGCGGTCGTCCGCCAGGGTGAGCGCCTGCGGTTGGAGGTGGAGGGTGACGCGCGTCGTCCGTTCGAGGACGACCTCGGCTCTCACGGTGTCGCTCGGGCGATGCAGGAGTTGGATGGTGACGCCCTGCTTGCCGTAGAGGGGCCAGGCGATCCAGTCTCCCGCCGCGGCGGGCGGGCTGGAGGGGGGACCGGTCGGCAGGAGGGCGGCCGGCGCTTCGGCCAGGGCGCCGTCCGGTGAGATCCCCAGGGTCCCGGAGCGGCCTTGCGGGAGGGCCTCGCGGTGGCGGAGGGTCAGCGACGGGAGCTCGTAGGTCCAGACCTCGGTCTCGCGGCCGGCTACCAGCAGGGAGCAACGGGTCTCGGAGCGGGCGATCGTCAGGGCCGGACCGGGCAGGGGCGCGGCCCAGGCGCCGTCGAAGGCTCCGGTGTTGGTCTCCACCGCGATCAGCTCGCCCGGCTCGGCCACGAACCAGAGAGCGCCGTCGAAGTCCGGGGCGAAGGCTTCGAGCCGGGTGTCGCGCCAATCCTGGACCGTGCCGGCTGCGAAATCGATCAGGGTGATCCGCCAGACTTCGCCCCGCCGGGCCAGGGCGAAGGCCCGGTCGCCGTGGTCGGAGACGACGAGGCGGTGGGCCGGCGGATCGAACTCGGCCACGGCGCGGCCGTCGCGGGAGAGCAGGCGCACGCCGGCTTCGCCCAAGGCCACGGCGGTCAAGCCGTTGGGGAGGAAGGCGGCGTCGTAGGCGGGCATGGTGCCGGCGTCGCTGCCGGCGATCTCCACCCGCCAGAGGCCGTTGCGGGAGATCCAGGGTTCGCGCGGCGGCAGGGGGAGGGCCGGAGCGTCGGCCTTGAGGGCGCCATCCCCGGCGAAGGCCACGAGCTGGCGCAGCTCCGCCGGCTCCAGGCGGGCGCCGAAGCGGCCCGAGTCGCGAGCCATGGCGCGCACGGCGGCACGGGCCAGGACCTGGGCCGCCGGCGTGCGCGGCCCCCGGCGGAGGGTGTCGGCGAAGGCCAGTCGGGCCGCTGCCCCCTCCGCTCGCCAGCTTTCGAGGAGGGCGAGGCAGGCGTCGCGAATCCGCGCGAAGGGCTCCGGGGCCAGCGCCACCTTGCGGGCCAGCATGCGGCCGGCGGGGGCTCCCCCCTGCTCGATGGCGCAGTCCATCCACACCAGGGTGCGGACGCGTTCCGGCTCCAGAGGCCAGAGGGTATCCACGGCGGCGGCGTAGTCTCCGGCATCGGCGAGACCCTGGGCCCAGAGCCGGCGCAGCTCGCGCGCCTCTTCCGGCTGGCGGCTTCTCTCCAGGCGGGTGACGGCGTCTGAAAAGGCGCCGGTGCGGCGGGCGATGCGCAGGGCGCGCTCGCGGTCGCGGGCCAGGAACCATTGCCGCACCACGAGGCCCGGAGCGAGGTCGCGGGCCTCGGCCATCTCGGCCGCGAGGCGGAAGCGGCCGTGCCGTTCGAGGAATCCCACCGCCTCCTCGTGGGCGTGGAGCACCTCGGCAAGCAGGAAGGCGGCCTCTTCGATCCTCTCCTGGGATTCCAGACGGTGGAAGGCCTCGCGATAGAGGCGCCGCAGCTCGCCGAAGACCTCGGGGGAGATGCCGGCCGAGGACCACGGCCGCGAGCGCTCGGGGCGGATGCGCAGCTCGGCGCGCGGGGTCAAGGGACGCAGGGGGAGCCGCCGCGGTCCCGCCTCGGCAGGGATGGCCAGGGGCACGGCGTGGCGCAGGGCGTTGTCGAAGTCGCCGCTCTCGAACATCTCCATGAGCCGCCGCAGATAGGCCGCATGATGGCGGCTGACCGCCCGCGTGAGGCGCGAGGCCAGGGCCGTGCGGCCGGTGAGGCGGTGGAGGACGGCGGCGAACCGGCCGCCGGTGCCGCTGGCGGGCTCGCGGTGGGCGGGGCCCGGCTCCGGATCGTGCGCAGCCGCCGGGGCCGGGAGGAGCGGCGCCGCGGCCGGCTCCGGCTCCCCGGCAGGGCTCGCCGGCCGCGACGGGGCAGGCTCGGCCGGCGAGGGCGCGAGGCGCAGCAGGCGGACGCAGTCGGCTTCGTCCGGAAGGTCGAGGAAGGACTGGAGGGTGGCTCCGGCGCCAGTGCGGATGGCGAAGCCCACCCGCCGCTCGCCCGGCGTGAGGTCGTCCCAGAGCTGGAGGAGGGAGGCGCCTGGCAGGATGGACGGGGAGCCCAGGCGGGGCGGACCGATCATCCAGATCTCCGCCAGTTTGGGCGCCACCTCGGACCCCGCCTCCAGCCGGCTGCGCCAGGCGGCGAGCTGCTCGCCTCTGGCCTCGTGCGGCGTGCGCGAGCCGAGCAGGTGCAGGAGCCCCTCGGGGTTGATCCCGGAAACCGTCGCCTCTCCGGGCTCCTGCAACACGCCCCAGGCGAAGCCCAGCCCGGCCGCCGCGGCCCGGCGGGCCAGGGCGATCCAGGCCGCGACCTGGGCCACCCGCGGCGCGCCGAGCTGGCCGGGGCCGGAGTCGAAGACGGCCAGCGACACCCGGCCGCTTTCCACGACCGCGGGCGGAGGAGGGAGGAGAGCGGCGAGCCGCTCCACGAGCGGTCTTAGGCTGTCGGCGATCTCGCCGGGTAGCGCACCGGTCTCCAGAGCCGGGAGCGGATAGAGAGACTCCATTCCTTGGCACGACCTCCTGAGAGGGTTTCAGCCGTAAGAATAGTGCGAAAGGGTCGGGAATGGTAGACGTTCCGTTGAAGTACTCCAACTTCTGTACGCACGTATATGCCGGCAAACCTATACTTCCCGGGTCCGGCTGAATGCGGGATGCAGTGCTGAAGCAGGGTCTCTCTCTACCCCGGCAACGAGAACGGCTGCGGGAGGAGCTCGGCGAGAGTCGTCTCCTCCCGCTCCCCTTGGGGATTGACCACCAGGATGGGGAGATCGGGGAGATCGCGGGCGAACTCGGCGAGGGTCTGGCGGCAGAGGCCGCAGGGGCGGGCCGGGGGCTTCATGTCGGTGATCACGGCGACCGCCTGGGGATGGCGCAGGCCGGCGGAGACGGCGGCGGAGATGGCGTTGCGTTCGGCGCAGATGGCGAGCGAGGGGATGCAGTTCTCGACGTTGGCCGCGGCGTGGATCGAGCCGTCCTCCATCAGCACGGCGGCACCCACGGCGAAGCGGCTGTAAGGCGCGTAGGCATGGGCGCGGGCCGCGGTGGCGGCGGCGATCAGGGGTTCCCAATCCATGATCCGGGACTGTAGCACGCGGTCCTCCCCGCCTCTGATACCTGATACCATCAGCGGCCTTGACCGACTTGAGCCCCTCTCCCCAGCCGTCGAGTCCCGGCTTTCGCCGGGCGGTCTCGCGTTGGGAGATCGTCGGCTTCTCGATCAACGACGTCATCGGCAGCGGCGTCTACCTGCTGCCGGCCGCGGCGGCCGCGTATCTCGGGTATTTGAGCATCGGCGCCGTGGTGCTGGCAGGGTTCGCCGTGCTCCTGCTCGTGCTCTGCTTTGCGGAGGCCGGGAGCTACTTCGACCGTCCCGGCAGCGCCTATGTCTACACCCGCGAAGCGTTCGGCCCATTCATAGGGTTCGAGGTGGGGTGGATGACGTGGCTTGCCCGCGTCTCCTCGGTGGCCTGCCTCTCGGTGGGCTTCGCCCGTGCCCTGGGCTTCTCTGGCCGGCGGCCAACGTGGGGGTCGGGCGGGCGCTGTCGATTTCGTTGCCCGTCCTCGTGCTCGACGGCCATCAACGTCTGGGGCGTCAAGTCAGGGGTGCGTACGGCGGTCTTCCTGGCGATCACCAAGACGCTGCCGCTGTGATCTTCGTCTGCGTGGGCATCTTCTACGTGGCGCCGGTCCTTGCCCGGTCGCCAGGCCACGAACCCGGGACATCTGGGCGAATGCGGCCCTCCTCCTGCTCTTCGCCTACGCCGGTTTCGAGAACACGGCCGCGCCCGCGGGGGAGTTCAAGAACCCGCGGCGGGACGTGCCCTTCGCGCTCATCGTCCAGGTGGTCATCGTCACCCGATCTACACTGCCGTGCAGTACGTGGCTCTCGGCACCTTGCCCGGCGTCGCCCAGTCCCAGACGCCGCTCGCGGACGCGGCCCAGCGCTTCCTTGGGAGTTGGGGGGGACTGCTGATGACCGTCGGCGGCGCCATCTCCATCCTGGGGACGAACAGCAACACCGTGCTCTCGGGTCCCGCGCTACCTCTGGGCTCTGGCGCGGGACGGCTTCGGCCCCCGCATCCTGGCGGACCTCCATCCGAAGTACCGCACCCCCTGGATCGCGGTGATCATGCAGACGGCCATCGCCCTGCCGCTCGCCTTCACCGGTTCGTTCGAGGCCCTGGCGACCCTCTCGGCCGTCGCGCGGCTCGCCACCTACTTCGGCACGGCGCTCGCGGTGCCGGTGCTGCGCCGCAAGCTCGCGAAGGAGCCGGCGGTGCGCCTGCCGGGCGGCCCCATCATCCCCATCGCCGCGGCCATCCTCTGCGTGGTCTTCGCCGCCAGCGCGAACATCCGCAACCTCATCGCCGGCGCTATCGCCCTGGCCGTGGGCGCCGTAATCTTCGCCTTCCGCAGGCCTGTCACCCCGGACCCGGATAGGGCGCCTTGAGGTAGTTCTTCGCCAGGTCGCGGGCGGAGTCCGGGCCTTTGGCGGCGCGCACCTCCCGGTACCAGAAGAGAGCCTGATCGCGCTGGCCCTGGGCGTCGAGGCACATGCCCCGGTAGAGCCGGCCCAGGGTCTTGTAGACGCTCTCTGCCTTGCCCTGGCGCGGCATCTTCTCCAGCCGGTCGAGAAGGTCCAGGGCCTCGGTGTACTGCCGGCGGCGCACGGCGTCGCGGGTGAGGAGGAAGAGGGCCTGCTCGGCCACGTCGCCGCGGTAGCCCGGCTTGCCCGCGGCCTGGCGCTCGGCCACCTCCTGGAGGGTGCGGCGCGCCTCTCCCCACAGGTTCAGGCGGGCGAAGTTGCGCCCCTCGTAGACGTGGAAGAGGGAGTTGTCGGGATAGCGGTCGCGAAGTAGTCGTGCATAGTGGAGGGAGGTCGCGTAGTCGTCCTCGAAGATGAAGTAGACCTGGAGGAGGGAGAAGGCCGCCTCGGTGGAGACGAACTTCCCCTGCTCGGCGGCCTGGGCCATCTCCGCGAGCCCCCGCTCGCGGCTCCCCTTGGGGAAGAACATGGTGAAGGGGCGCAGGAACGGGTGCTGCTTCGGCACCACGTCCACCAGGTAGTCGAAGAGGCCGACGCCCAGGAGCAGGTCGGGGTTCTGCGGATCGCGCTTGCGCACCTCCTGGAGGTAACGCAGCGCCTTCTGGCCGTCACGGGCGGCCTTGAACCAGTGCCCGCGGTCCGAGTGCAGCCGGCCGCGCAGGGCGTGGGCGCCCGCCTCGAAGAACATGGCGTCCACGTCCTCCCGGTTCTTCTTGAGCCGGCGCTCGCAGCGGTCGAGCACCTCGTCCATAGCGTCGAGGAAGGCGTCGTCCCGCGATTCGTCCAGGGAGTTGACCTGGATCTCCCACCACGGCGAGAGGGCCTGGAGGAAGGGGCCCACCGGATGGTCGGGATAGCGCTTGGCGATGCCGGCGAAGATGGCGTCGGCGCCGTTGAAATCCATGTCATAGAGACGGTCGAGCCCGGCCTGGGCCTCGGCACGGAACTCGGGGTCGTCCATGATGGACTGGGGAGCGGCCGCCAGCGAGGGCAGGGCCGTGAAGCAGACGGCGATGAGGAGGAGGGTGAGCGGGAGAGACCAGGATCGCGTTGAGGGGGATTGCATGGGATTTGGCCTCCGGTTCTGAGGCGAAACAACGAGAGGAGGTGGAGAGGGTATTCCTTGGATCGAAGGGCTTGCCTGGGAGCGCTGGCGTCCCGCCGGCCTACTTACTCCGTTTTTTCTTCTTGGAGGGGGAGGTAGGAAAAGCGAAGTTAGTAGGCCGGCGGGACGCCAGCGCTCCCAGGGGGCCTTACGCGGGCGATTGTGGCGCGGTCTTCACCAGTCTCCTCCCGGCCTCATACCAGCGCCAGGTCGCTTCGCGCCCCTGGAGGTGGACGCCGCCCAGCCAGCGCTCGATACCGCGGATGCGTACCCAGTCGTCGCGGCCGTCGAGGACGTCGCGGCCCGTGGTGGTGAGGGCGATCCGCTGCGGGTAGGGCGAGCCGGTGGGGGAAGGGTCCAGGCGCACGAGGGGACGGGGGGCGAGGCCAGCTCGCGCAGCACGCGCAGGAACGAGGTGTCCCCCAGGTAGACCCGCTCCTCCATGCGCTGGGTGGCGCGGAAGAGCTCCTCGAAGGTGCCGGCAGTGCCGGCGATATCTGCCAGGCCGCGCAGGATCTGCCGCTCGGTGCGGGCGAGGCCGTTGAAGGTGGAGGGGAGCTCCTCCAGGTGGCGGCGCAGGGCTCCGGCCAGGTAGGGCAAGGGAGTGGTGTCGCGCCGCAGCAGCGCTTCGAGGCTGGTGGGATCGGGAGCGCAGAAGGCCCGCCAGGCGTCGCGGGCGAGGAGCTTCTGCCCCTCGTTGACCCGTACCCGGCGGTCGAGGAGGCTGGCCATCTGCGGCGGCGAGAGCTGCCCAAGGCCGTGGAAGGGGACGATCCCCGGGAACTCGCCGATGCAGATGAGCGATAGCTCCGTGCCGCCGAGGTTGCGGCCGGCGAAGCCGTCGAGCGTCCGGATCAGCAGGAGCTGGTCGAACAGGTCGTGCTCGAACCAGAGGACGATCTCCTCATAGGCGCGGAAATCTTCCAGCGTGCGGTCCCACCGGGTGAGGTCGGCGAGGCAGGAGTCGTAGTCGGCGTAGCCGCTCTCGGCGAGGTAGCGGGCGCGCACCTTGCGCCAGCGCTCGGGAGCGAGGCCGCCGGGCGCGGGGCCCTCGTGCAGCACGTCCGCCGTGATGGAGACGGTCCCCGGCACGCCCGAGAGCCGGAGGGTGCCTGCCGCGGAGTCGCCGTTGGTGACGTGCAGCATCGCCTTGGAGGTGACCGTCATGCGCGAGTCTCCAGCGATCATCGCCATGGCGCGAGGAGCTGGAGCCGGCGCCGGGAACCGGAACCCGAGCTGCCGCATCAGCTCGGCGGCGGGAGTGCGAGTGATCTCGGACATGGAAGGCGGACGCGGGGGCGGGAAAGGACCCATGCAGTCCTGCCGGCATTCTACCTTCTCGGGCTACCCCTTGGGCTTCGAGATCGGTCCCACGGCACCGCGTACGGCGCGCAGGTAGCCGGTGGGAGCAAGAAGAATCTGGGTTCCTCGCGTCCCGGCCGAGACGGAGACGACGTCGAACAGCTCGACCGTCTCGTCCACGAACACGGGGTAGTCCTTCTTCGCCGCGAGCGCCGTCACGCCGCCGCGCACGTAGCCGGTGAGAGGGGTCACCTCGCGCAGCGGCACCATCTCGATCCTGCGGTCCCCCGAGACGCGGGCCAGGGCCTTGAGATCGAGCTCTCAGTCGCCGGGGACGACGGCCAGCAGCACGCCCGTGCGGTCGCCGCGCGCCACCAGCGTCTTGAACACCTGCTCGGGAGGGAGGCCGATCTTGCGCGCCACGGTCTCCGCCGCGAGATCTTCGGGGTCGACCTCGTAGTCGCACAGCTCGTAGGGGATGGCGAGGGAGTCGAGGAGGCGGGCGGCGTTGGTCTTCATGGAACCCTCATCACCCCGGCCCTCTTCTCCCAGCCTCCCCCCCGACCGCCGGGAGAAGAGGGAGAAAAGCAAACCCCCTCTCTTCAAGCCCCCTCTCTCCCGGCGGTCGGGGGGAGGCCGGGAGAGAGGGGGTTGGGGGAGTGAGGGCTCGCCCCGAAGGGGCGGGACGCTTTTACTTCCCCTTCTTCTCAGCCGCGGGCGCTTCGGCCTTGGCCTCGATGTTGATCTCGACCTTCACGTCGTCGCCCAGGAGCACGCCGCCGTTGTCGAGGGCCTTGTTCCAGACGATGCCGTAGTCTTTGCGGTTCAAGGTGGTGCCCGTCTCGAAGCCGGCGCGGGTGCCGCCCCAGGGATCCTTGGCCTGGCCGAGGAAGGAGACGGGCAGGGTGACCTTCTTGCTGACGCCGTGCAGGGTGAGGGTGCCGGTGACGTTGTACTTGTCCTTGCCGGCGGGCTTGATCGACTCGCTCTTGAAGGTGATCTCGGGATACTTCTCGACGTCGAAGAAGTCGGCCGAGCGCAGGTGCTTGTCGCGATCGGGCACCGCGGTGTCGATGCTGGTGGCCTTGATGCGGAACTCCACCGACGAGCCCGGCAGATTCTTCGGGTCCATGTTGACGGTGCCCGAGAAGTCGTTGAAGCGGCCCCGGACGTTGGTCACCATGTGACGGATGGAGAAGCCGACCTCCGAATGGCCGGGGTCGATCGAGTAGGTGTCGGCCCTGAGCGGCAGGGCGGCCAGAGTGGCGAGAGCAGCGGCGACGAAGAACTTGCGGTTCATGTCCTATCTCCTCTAGTTGTCCGATGAAACGTTGTCGGGTCAAGGATTCAGCGATAAAAAAATTCAGCGGTGACCGGCGCGGATGGCCTCCAGCAGGTGGAGGAGCCGCTCCTGGTCTTCCGCAGGGAGCATGGCGACCGCCTCGCGGTCCGCGGCGTCGATGGGCTCGTCGAGCCGCTCCACGAGGGCGAGGCCGGGAGGGGTGAGCCAGCAGAGCACCTGCCGCCGGTCCTCGGGGCAGCGCTGCCGCCGCACCATCCCCTTGGCCTCGAGCCGGTCGAGCAGGCGGGTGATGCCGGGCGCCTGCTCCAGCATGCGGTCGCTGATCTCCAGCGTCGGCAACCCCTCCGCGCCCGCGCCGCGCAGGATGCGCAGGACGTTGTACTGCTGCGGCGTGATGTCGTGGGGCGCGAGCACCCGGTCCACCGCCCGCCGGACGAGGTCCGCCGTGCGCAGCAGGCCCACGACCAGCTCCTGCCCGCGCGAACGGAACGGTTTGCGCTGGTGGATCTCCCGCTGGAGGGGGCTCGGCTCGTCCTGCATGAGTGAAAGAATACGACATCAATAGTTGACATGTCAAGCATTGAGGGAAGGAAAGCAGGAAAGGACCTCAGGGACTGCAGGGACAACAAGGACTGCAAGGACACGAAAAAAGCCTCAGCCTGGGCCCTGGCGTCCTTGCTGTCCCTGCTGTCCTTGAGGTCCTTGTTGTCCTGGAGGGTGGCGCTTCTGCTTTGCTGCCGGGCAATGCCATAATCCGCCCTCCTCCTATGCCCCCGCGCCAGCCCCAGACTCCGACCGCCACGGCCGGCAACCGCTTCCTTATCTATGCGACCGGGGTCGTGCTGTTCCTCTTCATCCCGTTGGTGCTGTTCCTCTTCGTCCGCCATCCGGCGCCGGTGGGGGTGAGCCTGGGGGCGGGGCTGGTGCTGATCGTGGGGCACCGGCTCCTCGCCCGGCCTTACATGAACCGGGTGGCGGCGGTGAAATGCGTGTGGTGCAACCGTGTCCTTCCCGACGCTCCGGAGGGGAAGCGGGCGGGGGAGATCTCCACGTTGGAGCTGCGTTCGGGTGGCAAGGTCGTCCAGGCCCGGTGCTGCGCCGTCCACCGCAAACCGGCGGTGAAGTTCTTCGGCTTCCTGCATGCCTGGCGGTGGCCTCTGCGGCTGGGGATCTTCGTGCCTCTGCTCTTCCTGCTGATCGCTCTCGCCGCCTCGGCCGCCGGGCAGCCGGCGCCTGTCGATCTCGCCACGGCCTGGTTCAAGCTGGTGATCGGCGTCACCGTCAACCTCGCGGCCTTCGGTTACCTCTTCGCCGGCGAGGGCGGCCCGCTCGACGTTCCCTTCCCCGTCCACAACTTCTTCCTGCTCGGCGTCCGCAACCTGCTGTGGATCTTCCGTCTTGTGGGGCTGTGGTGGATCTGGCAGGGGCTCGTCTCCATGCTCGGGCCGTAGATTTTCGGCACGGGTATTGCACTTCATTAAAGGTTCATCCTGCCGCGCCGCCTCGGTGGCGTTGGGGCCGACACGGCCAACTCAAAGGAGGAAATCATGATTCGCAGAGCGCTGATCGGCGTATGTACGTGCTTCGCCCTGCTCCTGCTCGCCGGAGCCGGGCACGCTCAGACGGGACAGACGTGTGGTGGCATCGGCGCCTTGAAGTGCCCGACGGGGCAGGCCTGCCAGTTCCCCTTCGGCCAGTGCAACGTGGCCGACCTCGCCGGTACTTGTGTGACGGTGCCGGCCGATTGCCCGAAGCAGGGGCCTCCGGTCTGCGGTTGCGATGGCAAAACCTACAGCAACGAATGCGAGCTGTTGAAAGCGGGGGTGCGGCCCGACAAGCGGGGAGCCTGCGGCTCTGGAGGCAGCAACGCCGCCTGCAAGAGCGACACGGACTGCAAAGGTGCCAACGAGTTCTGCGAGGCCAAACCCGGTACCTGCAAGCCGCCCGGCAAGTGTGTGGTGAAGCCGGAGGTCTGCCCCCAGATCTTCAAGCCCGTCTGCGGCTGCGACAACAAGACCTATCCCAACGACTGCCAGCGCCAGTCGGCGGGCGTCTCCCTGAAGTCGCAGGGCGAGTGCCCGGCCGCCAAGTCCGGCCAGTAGAAAGCCTCTCAACCCTCGACACCCGTTGAAGGTTTGGAGTTATTCTTGAATCTCCGCGCCGCATTCGCTCTCCAACCGGCGGCGCGGTTTCTAAAGGAGCTTGAACCATGGTCAACAAACGGATCGTCAAGCTGTGTACCTGCCTCGTCCTCCTCCTGGTCGTCGGGGTGGCCACCGTGGGATCGTCCGCAGACAAGGCGGCGATGTGCGGTGGCATCGCCGGCCTGAAGTGTCCCGAGGGGCAGGCCTGCAAGTTCCCGAGCAATCAGTGCAACGTCGCCGATCTCTCCGGCACCTGCGTGAAGGTCAAGAGCCCCTGCCCGACGGGGGGCACCAAGGTCTGCGGCTGCGACAACAAGACCTACGCGAATGAGTGTGAGCTGCTGACGGCCAACGTCCACGAGCTCCATTCAGGTGCCTGCAAAGCGGCGGGATGAAGGCTCCGGCCTCTCACGACTCGCCGAGCGCTCTCAAGTCCTCATAGATGGAGTCGAGCACCGAGCGCACCCGCATCTCGTGCTGCTCGTTGCCCGGCGTGCCGTTGAAGGCCACGGCCACGG
Organism: Thermoanaerobaculaceae bacterium; assembly: GCA_963712665.1. Classification (GTDB taxonomy): domain Bacteria; phylum Acidobacteriota; class Thermoanaerobaculia; order Multivoradales; family UBA5704; genus DATARR01. Next base: position 886,776 of record CAVQIV010000009.1, read on the forward strand.
CGAGCCCCCGCTCCGGATCGGCGAAACCGGCCGACGAGCGGTAGCCGCTGTGGCCGAACGTCCGGGACGAGGCGTGGTGGCCGTAGCCATAGGGCACGGTCTCGGCCCCATTTTCGGCGGAATATCGGACGGAGTTGACGATGAATCCCAATCCCCAGTCCAGGACGTGCTTGAAGGTGGCGTCCACCATCCCGGCCCGGTGCCGTGCCGTCATCGCTTCGACCGTCTGCGGAGAGAGGATGCGCTGCCCGTTGCCAATCCCCCGCGCCAGCAGCATCTCGTAGAAACGGCCCAGCTCGCGGATGGGGCCGTAGCCGTTCCCCCCGGGGTTGGGACGGACGCAGCGCTCCTCCGTGTCCCAGCCGTGGTCCTGCGGTTCGGGTCCTCCGGTGTTCCACAGGGCGCCCAGCAGGCCACGGGACTTGTAAAAAAGATAGCGGTCCGACGGCATCCCCACCCAGGAGTCGAGCATCCCGAGCGGCTCGAAGATCTCCTCCCGCACATAGCGCTCGAACGGCCGGCCGTCCACCCGCCGGATCACCTCGCCCAGGATGAACCAGCTCGAAGCCGTGTGGTAGCCCGCCTTCTCCCCGGGCACCCAGCGCGGCTCGGGGCGCATGGTGCAGATCCTCGCCACGATCTCCTCCCAGGAGCTCTCGGGCCAACCCACGTCCAGCATGCGGATGCCGGCCGTGTGGGTGAGGAGGTGGCGCAGGGTGATCCTCTCCTTGCCATGGACGCCGAACTCGGGGACGTGCTTCGCTACCGGATCGTCCAGCTCCAGCTTGTCCCGCTCCCAGAGCTGGGCGATGGCAACCGCCCCCACGGGTTTGGTGGAGGAGAGCCAGAGCATCAGGTGGTCGCGGGTGAGCGGCTCGCCGGGCCGGTTCTCGCCCACGGCGCCGTCTCCCCGGATTTCGCCGTGGAGGGAGACGTAGACCTGGGCTCCGAGGTGGAGCCGTTCACGGATCCCCTCCTCGATCGCTTGCCGGGTTCTGGGGAGCGTCTCCAGAGAAGCGTCCAAGGCGTCGGCCATGGTGGGGGATTGTAGGACGGGACTGCATGCCGCGGGCTGCATGCAGGGGCGCTGGATGCAGCGCCCCTGCTGCATGCGTGCCGCTCAGTGACCGGTGTGGGTGCTGGCGGTGTGGGTGGGGTGGAGCTTGGAGGAGACGTCCTCGGCCATCTTGAGATGGTCCTCGAGCGTGGGCAGGGTGTTGGTGGCGAAGGACTTCACGTCCGTATCCTTGCCGTTCTTCGACTCCTTCTTGAACTCCGCCACGTCCTTCTTGTGGTCCTCGACCATGTGCTTGATGTAGGCGCTGTCGAAGGCGGCGCCGGAGAGCTTGTTGTACTTGTCAATCTCCTTCTGCTTCGAGGCCGGCAGGCTCGCGGGCAGTGTGATGCCCTTGCTGGAGGCGACCTGCTTGAGCTGGTCGTTGGCCTTGGAGTGGTCGTCCACCATGCGCTGGCCGAAGGTCTTGACGTCCGGGTTGGCGCCCTTGCTGGCGGCGATGCGGCCGAGCTCGACCTCCATCATGCCGCCCTCGGCGGCGTCCTTGACGAACTTGTTGTCGGAGGAGCTGAGGGTGGAAGTCGAGGTGGTGGCCTTGGCAGCGGTCTTGGTCGTTTTGGTCAACGTGCTGGTGGTCTGCGCGAAGGCCGGCGCCAGGGCCAGGAGCCCGGTCAGGGTGGCAGCGGTGATCAGTGACTTACTCATAGAAGATGCCTCTCCTTTCATTGGATTCCACTTGGGAGAGCAGCAAAAGGAGTGCCACTGCGGCCGATCTCATCCCGGCAGCATCTGGCACGCCCCTTGCTCTAGTCCCAGTCGTCCGGCAGCCACTCTCCGGGCAAGGATCACGGAAATTACTGATATATAAGGATTTGGAGAGGAGCAGACCGATGAAGATGCGAGCCCTTCTCATTGCACTGCCGATTGCCGGCGCCCTCACCCTGGGCTCCACCGCCTGGGCCGCGAACGCCGTGGCCCCAAAGGATTCGGCCACTGCTCTGCAGCGAGCCGATGAGCTCATCGATGCCGAGAAGTACAAGGAAGCGGCCGCCCTGTGCGAGCGCGCCAGCCAGCTCGCCAGCGGTCCCTGCCCCGAGTGCCTGTTGGGCGTGGCCCGGGCCTACGCCGGAGCCGGCCAGCTCACCTCGGCCGTGCAGGCGACCCGCATGGCCATCTCCCTCCTGGCCTCCTCCCCTGAGGACCAGGCCCGGGCCTACGTGCAGCTCGGCTCCCTCCTGGTGCGCAACGGTGCCTCTTCCGCCGAATCCGACGAGGCCTTCCGCCGCGCCGTCGCCCTGGACGGCAGCCTGGCGAGCACGGTCCGCGCCCAGCTCGCCGAAGCCCTCCTCGCCCGCACCCGCCAGGAGGAAGCCCGCCGTCAGTCGGCCGTTCCTGCCGAGGTGGTGGTGCAGAACCCCTCGGGCAGGCGGTAGGAGATCTACCCCACCAACCGCATCAGCCGTCGCAGATCCCTCTCGTAGCGCAGGTAATCCACCTCCAGGTGATGGCGCAGGCTCGGCAGGTAGTGGAAGTAGCGGGTGCCCTGCTGGTCCGCGATGGCCGACCGGAAGCGGGGTGAGGGATGCTTCAGGGCCCGGGCCACCAGCTCGGCCTGCAGCTCGGCCAGGAACCACAGCCCGCTGTTGGGCTGGATGAAACCCACCAGGAAGAGGTTGTCGAGCTGGGGATGGAAGACGTTCTTGTAAAAAATGGGCCGGCCGTCCCGCAGGTTGAGCCAGCGGTCGTCCAGGAAGGGGAAGGTGAGGCGGAAGCCGGTGGCGCAGACGATGGCGTCCACCTCCTCGCGGCTGCCGTCGGCGAAGACCACGCCGCTGCCGTCCAGGCGCTCGACATCCGGCTTGGGAGTCACCCGGCCATGGCCGATGGCGTAGTAGAGCTGCGAGTTGACGATGGGATGGGTCTCGAACATGGCGTGGTCGGGCTTGGGCAGACCGAATCGCTGGGGTTTGCCGAGCACCATCCCGGCACTCGAGCGGGCCATGAGCTGGAACAGCCGCGCAGGGACTCCCAGGCGGCGGATGCGGTCGCCGAATTCGTCGGCCGGCACGCCGAAGACGAACTTGGGCACGTACCAGTAGCCCCGGCGGGTGGAGTGGAAGACCCGGGCCGCCACGCCCGCGAGCTCGACGGCGATGTCGCACCCCGAGTTGCCCGCTCCCACCACCAGCACCCGCCGGTCGCGGAAAGGCTCGGGCACCTTGTAAGCCTGGGAATGGAGGATCTCGCCGTCGAAGCTCCCGGCGAAGTTGGGGAGGAGAGGTTCGCGGTGATGGCCGCTCGCCACCACCAGGGCGTCGAAGGTCTCCGCTCCCTCCGGCGTCTCCACCCGCCAGCGGCCGTCCGCCTGCCGCTCGCAGCGGTTAATTTCGACGTTGAAGCGGATGTGAGAGCGCAGGCCGAAGCGCTCGGCGTAGCGGCGCAGGTATTCCAGGGCCTGCTCGTGCCGCAGGTAGGGGGGCCACTCGGCGGGCAGGGGGAAGTCGCGGAGCTCCGTCATTCGCTTGGAGGAGATCAGGTGAGTCGAGCGGTAGACCGAGGAGCCGGGGGAGCCGTAGAGCCAGTTGCCCCCCACCTCGGCGTTCTTCTCGTAGACCACGACCTCGAACCCCTGGTCCAGGAGCTTCTTGGCCGCCACCAGCCCGCTCGCGCCGGCTCCGATGACACTGATCCGCACCGGCTGAGTCTACCGCGCCGCTCCCATTTATGCGCTCTTGACATTCGCGATCAAAGCCCTCACCATTCCCTCCTCAGCACATCGAACGGGCAAAGCCGTCGCGAGACGGTGACGCAAAGCCAAGGGTCTCCCCGAGACAGCCAGGTTGCCGAAAGAGCCGGAGAAGGAAAATACGGCTTACTGGAATTTCGCGGAGGTCATTCTGGTTGTCATTGCAGTCCACGTTGTCCTGTTGTTTCGGCATCGGTTGTTTCGCATCAATAATCGAATCGAACCTGCGCGGCCTTAAGACTTAGTGCTCCGTGTGCCTGTACGGCAGGAGGCCGATACCGGTGTGCGGTGCTGAACGTCGATCGACCCCCTATCCAAGGAGGAAGGGCAACATGAGGAAGTTGCATCAGATGGGAGTAAGCGCTCCCCGGATCGCGATCCTGGCTCTTGGGACATTGACAGTCCTGGCGCTGGCCATTCCGGCTTCGGCCGCGAGCCAGGCGCCCGGACGGAATCAGCGCGTCGAAGCCGAGGCCCCGGCGGCCAGCGGCATGCAGGTGGCTATCGACAAGGCCACGGGCAAGCTCCGCCAGCCCACGGCGGCCGAGTCGCAGGCGCTCGCCAGCCAGATCAAGGGCATGATGATGAACAAGGCCGCGGTGAGCAGCGATCCGCAGGTCACCACCTATCCCGACGGCACGATGTCCGCCGTGATTCCGCCGGAGCTCTTGAATGTCTGGATGGTCCAGGTCAACGCCGACGGCTCCCTCTCGCAGATCTGCGTCGATGCCGCCAATGCCGCCAACGCCATCCCCGCCGCCGCCCCGGCGTTCGAGGAGAAGTAAGCCATGAAGACGACGGCCCGGCTCCTCTCCCTCTTCGCCCTGGCAGGTCTGCTGATCGTCCACGCGCCCGCCTTCGGCGCGGCCACCATCACCATCGTCAACGTCGACGGCGCCAACGAGGGCTTCAACGATCCGACCCCGGCGGCGCCGGTGGGCGGCAACCCCGGCACCACCGTCGGCCAGCAGCGTCTCATCGCCTTCCAGTACGCCGCCGACGTCTGGGGCTCGATCCTCGACAGCCCGGTGACCATCTACATTCAGTCGGCTTTCGATCCGCTGCCCTGCACGGAGACCACCGCCGTCCTCGGCTCGGCCGGCACCATCCAGGCCTGGAACAACTTCTCCGGCCATGAGATCGACAACACCTGGTATCACGTGGCGCTGGCCAACAAGCTCGCGGGGGCCGACCTCGCCCCCGGCGCGAACGGCGCCCAATGCCGACGACATCGCGGCCCAGTTCAACGCCAACCTCGGCAAGACCGGCTGCATCACCGGGCGGGGCTTCTACTACGGCCTCGACGCCAACCACGGCAACCAGATCGACCTCGTCACCGTGCTCCTTCACGAGTTCGGCCACGGCCTGGGCTTCGCCACCTTCGTCAACAAGACCTCCGGCAGTCAGTTCCTCGGCCTGCCGGACGTCTTCGACACCTATACGGTGGACAACAGCACGGGCAAGCGCTTCCGCAGATGACGAACGCCGAGCGGGCGGCCTCCATCATCAACACCAATCACCTGGTATGGGACGGCCTCCACGTCACGCTCGACGCGGCGCATCTCCTCCAGCCGGGCACGCCGCTCGTCACCGTCAACGCTCCGTCGAGCCTCGGCACCCTGCGAGTGGGTACCGCGGCCTTCGGTCCGGCCCTCGCCGCGCCCGGCGTCACCGGCGACCTGGCTCTGGCCCTCGATCCGGCGGACGCGGCTGGCCCTTCAACTACCGACGCCTGCTCGCCGCTGACCAACCCCGGCGCCGTGGCGGGCAAGATCGCCCTCCTCGACCGCGGCACCTGCGGCTTCGTGGTCAAGGTGAAGAACGCCCAGGACGCTGGCGCCATCGCCGTGGTCGTGGCCGACAACGCGGCCGGCAGCCCGCCCGCGGGCATGGCCGGCGTCGATCCCACCATCACCATCCCGTCGGTGCGCGTCAGCCTCAAGGAGGGCAACCGCCTGAAGACGGCGCTGTCCGCCGGCACGGTCAACGTCACCGTGGGCATCAACCTCAACATCCGCCAGGGCCTCGACCCCGCGGGGCACGCCCTGCTCAATGCTCCTGAGCCGGTGGTGACGGGCTCCTCGGTCTCCCATTGGGATCCGGTGGCCTTCCCCAACCTGCTGATGGAGCCCAACATCAACGGCGATCTGACCCACGGCGTCGATCTGACCCGCTCCGAGCTGGTCGACATCGGCTGGTTCTCGGACGGCGACGGCGTGCCCGACGGCCGCGACCAGTGCATCGGCTCGTCGCGCGATGCGACCGTCACCATCGACGGCTGCAACTCCGGCGCGCCCAACTTCACGTTCCCCACCGGCTGCCGCATCTCCGACCAGATCAACGACTGCGCGGTGGGCGCCGGCAATCACGGCGGTTTCGTGAGCTGCGTCGCGCACCTCACCAACGACCTGAAGAAGAGCGGCGTCATCACCAACCAGCAGAAGGGCGACATCCAGAGCTGCGCCGGCCGGGCGCGGATCCCCTCCTGACGTTTCCTGATTTCTCCTGCCGTTCAGGCCGGTGCCGCGAGGCGCCGGCCTTTTTTTCTTGCTAGGCTGCGGCCCATGAAATTCGAGACCCGCGTCGTCCACGCGGGCCACCGGCTCGACCCGGCCACGGGCTCGGTGGCCCCTCCGATCTACCTCTCCACCACCTTCGCCCGCGATCCCGAGGGGGTCCCCCTGGGCGGGCATACCTACATCCGCGAGTCGAACCCCAATCAGGACCAGCTCGAGGCGGCCCTGGCTCCTCTCGAAGGAGGGGAGGCAGCCCTCGTCTTCGCCTCCGGGATGGCAGCGGCGACCGCCTTGCTCCAGACCCTGCCGCCGGGCTCCCACGCCGTGTTCCCCAACGACGTCTACTACGGCGTGCGCGCCGCGGCCGAGGAGCTCCTTCCCAACTGGGGGATCCGCTCCGGCTTCGTGGACATGGAAGACCTCGGCGCCCTGGAAGCGGCGATCCGGCCGGAGACGCGCCTCGTCTGGCTGGAGAGCCCCTCGAATCCCCTGCTCAAGGTGGTGGACCTGTCCGCTGCCGCCGCTCTCGCCAAGCAGGCCGGAGCCCTCACCGTGGTGGACAACACCTTTGCCACGCCCGTGCTGCAAAGGCCCCTGGAGCTGGGGGCCGACGTCGTCCTCCACTCCACCACCAAGTACCTGGGGGGCCACAGCGACGTGCAGGGAGGGGCCCTGGTCTTCGCCCGCCGCGGCGAGCTCTACGATCTCTACGGTCGGGTCCGGCACCAGCTTCACATCCTGGGGGGAGTAGCCTCGCCCTTCAACTCCTGGCTGGTGCTGCGGGGCATCCGCACCCTGGCCTGCCGGGTGAAGGCCCAGAGCGCCACGGCCCTGACCGTGGCCCAGGCTCTCGAAGCCTCGTCCGCGGTCTCGGCCGTCCACTATCCCGGATTGCCGTCCCATCCCGGGCACGAGATCGCCCGCCGGCAGATGTCGGCCTTCGGCGCCATGCTCTCCTTCCGGGCCGCCGGCGGGAGGGAGGCGGCCCTGCGGATGGTCTCCCGGGTGCGCCTCTTCACCCGCGCCACCTCACTGGGAGGCGTCGAGAGCCTGATCGAGCACCGCGCCACGAGCGAAGGGCCGGGCTCGCGGACGCCGCAGGACCTCCTTCGGGTCTCCGTGGGCCTGGAGCATGCGGAGGATTTGATCGCGGACCTGGAGCAGGCGTTGGCGGGGGCTTGACTCGCTCGGCCGCTCCGGCTGCACCTCACTCTGTAGCAGCACGACCCGAAAGGAGAAGGTATGGCCGGAAGACGGAAGGGATTGGGACTTTTATTCGCGCTTGCCCTGGTGTGGCTCGGGTGCAAAGACATCAACGTCACTTACAAGAACAAGACCCCAAGAACGCAGACCAAGATCTGCGTGGTGATCAAGATCAAGAACGCTCCGACGTTCCCGCCGGTCTCGGAGTGGTACAACAACAGCCGGCCGACGGTCACGCCCCTGGCTCCTGGAGTTCCGGACGCTAACGGGTTCTACTTCTACAAGCTCTGCTGGAACGTAAACGTCCCCCCGGGCGGCTCAGTTCACGTCGGTGGCACCTTCGCGAGCAGCCAGACGGTAGAGCAGGTCAACTCCGGCTGGGAAGGCCCGGTGGGTGTTGCGCCCTTTGGTGGGGCCTCGATGCGCCCCCGCCAGGACGCCACGCTCGGCCTCGTCCTCGACGTCTACAACTCGGCGGATTCTCCAGGAGGCTTCACCGTCCAGCAGCTCCAGTGGGCGCCCTACACGGAGCACGTGGCGCTCAACAACCTCGACTGGACCGATCCGGTGCTGGCCCTTCTCCCCTGGAGCAACGTGACCAGCACACCCTTCCACCTGGTGCCCGGGGATACGGTCACCTTCGACATCCCCGATGACGCCCTCGCCGGCAAGCCCTATGCCCTCGTGCGGTGGGTGACGGACGACGACGAAGGATCGGCGAGCGAGGAGGCCGTCATCGAGATCCCGGTCCAGAGCCTGACCCAGGTTGACGGTGACGTCGCGCCGCAGCCGATCCATCCGTAAACGGCCGCATCACAGGCCGGGGAGGGGAGCCGTCTCACCCCTCTCCGGCCAGGGCCCGTCGTGCCGCCGCAAGGACGTCCCGAAAGCCCTCGCGCTCGCGCGTCTCCACCAGCTTTTCGAGCTGGTCCAGCGCCTCGCGGGTCGCGGCATAGACTTCGTGGCGGTGGGGATTCAAGTGCTGGATGTCCAGGTAGAGGTCGGGATCCTCTGCCAGCACGGACAACGCCGTGGTGCCCTGGCGCTTGAACGTGGTCGAGGCGCAGGCGTGGAGCTCCTCGGGATCGATCCCCGAGCGGGTGAGGGCGGAGCCGAAGAGCATGCTGGTGAGGTGGGCGAGGCCCAGCAGCCACCCCATCAGCCGGTCGTGATGGGGGAAGGGGACGGCCACCAGCCGCGTGTACGGGTGGGAGAGGAGGGGTGAGAGGTCCTGCTTCTCCTGCGCTGGATCGCCGTGCGCCGCGAGCACGAAGGTCAGCGGCTCGTAGAACGACTTGCCGGGGCCGAACATGGGATGCAGGGCGTAGGCCTTCACCCCGCGCTCGCGGGCACCGGCGATCACCCCCGAGAGCGGGTCCTTGATCGAGGCGATCTCCACCACCAGCCCACGGGGCGAGCGCGCCACCACCTCCTCCAGCACCCGGGGCGTGCGGTTCAAGGGGACGGCCACCAGCACCGCCATGTAGGCGTCGAGGTCCGGCACGTCCTGGAGATGGGAGAAGCGGCCGGGCGAGTGAGGGAGGCTGGTGAGCGAGGGGTCCGCCAGGTCCACGCTGTGGCCGGCGAGCTCCAGGAAGCCCCGGAACCAGTTGCCCATGCCGCCGGCGCCCCCCACGATGAGCACCTTGCCGCCCCGCTGCTCGCGCAGCTCGATGCCCACCCGGTACTGGCGCTCGACCGAGCCGCTCATGATGGCCTGGAAGACCGCGGCCATCACCTCCTCCGAAACGCCGCACGCCTCGGCGTGCTGCCGGGCCCGGGTGAGCACCCGGTCCTCCACGTCGCGCACCACCACCGGAATGTTGGAGGCGGCCTTGATGCGGCCCACCTCGGCCGCGAGATCCATGCGGCGGCGCAGCAGCTCGAGGAGAGCGCGGTCCACCTCGGCGATGGAGTCGCGCAGGAGGGACAGAGGATCGGAGGACGAGCTCATGAGGCGGTCATTCTACTTGCGAAGAGAGGAAGGGAGGGAAGCCGGGCGGGGGAGCCCGGCTTCCCCCGGGGGACCGCGCGGCGATACGGCCTTGCCGCGGGACGGAGGGAGAGACCGCATTCCGGAAGGAGCAAAGGGAATGCCACAGAGGAAACCTAGGAGAATCAACGATTTGCGAAGAAGGTGACCGCCGAGGTGGACGTTTCTCCGGACGGCGCCGTCCTCTGGGCAAGACAGTGGGGGCTGCACTTGCCTGGGAGCGCTGGCGTCCCGCCGGCAACTTACTCCGCTTTTTCTTCTTAATCCCCCCTGGCACCCCCCTTGCTGTCGCCCCCCTGGACACACAGGGCACCGGGTGCGGTAAGCTCGCGCCCCGAACGACAAGGCCCAGGAGAAGCGCAGCGCGGCAGAGTGCCGGGCTGCAGAGCAAGCCAACCCTCTCTTGCGAGTGAGGCTCATGGTCAAGACCCCTGATCTGGAAATCGCCAATCCGGCCGTCGCCCCCGAAGCGGGAGGGTTCTTCGGCCACCCCGCGGGTCTTTCGACCCTCTTCTTCACCGAGATGTGGGAGCGTTTCAGCTTCTATGGCATGCGGGCCATCCTCCTGCTCTTCATGACCGCCGCCGTGACCGAGGGGGGGCTGGGCTGGAGCGCGGCCAAGGCCGGCCCCATCTACGGCTTGTACACGGCCCTGGTCTACCTGACGGCCCTGCCCGGCGGCTGGATCGCCGACCGCATCCTCGGCCAGCGGCGCAGCGTCCTGATCGGGGGCATCGTCATCGCCCTGGGCCACGTGAGCCTCACCTTCCACAGCCTCGCCTTCTTCTACCTGGGCCTGGTCCTCATCGTCACCGGCACCGGGCTGCTGAAGCCGAACATCAGCACCATGGTCGGCGGCCTCTACACGCCGGCGGATACGCGGCGCGACGCCGGCTTCTCCATCTTTTACATGGGGATCAACCTCGGCGCTTTCGCCTCCCCCCTGGTCTGCGGCTTCCTGGCGCAGAGCACCCAGTTCCGCGGCTTCCTCCAGAGCCACGGCATGAACCCCGCCAACAGTTGGCATTGGGGGTTCGGCGCCGCGGCCGTGGGCATGACCCTGGGGCTCATCCAGTACGTCCTCGGCGGGCGCCGCCTGGGCAATGTCGGGGAACAGCCCGCCACGGCCGGCGATCCAGCGGTCCAGGCCCGGGACCGGCGCAACCTGCTGCTCGGCCTCGCCGTCTTCGCCGTCCTGGTCCTCGTCGGGGTGCTGCTGCGGATCGCCATGACGGACGTGACCCGGTACGTCGGCTATTCACTGCTGGTGATCCCCATCCTCTACTTCGCCTTCCTCTTCAGCCAGCAATGGACCTCCGAGGAGCGCAAGCACCTGTGGGCCATCCTGCTGTTCTTCGTCTTCGCGGCCCTCTTCTGGTCTGCCTTCGAGCAGGCCGGCTCGACGCTCAACCTGTTCGCCGAACGCCTGACCCGCAACTCGATCTTCGGCTTCCAGTACCCGGCGAGCTGGCTGCAGTCGGTGAACTCGGCCTTCATCTGGATGCTGGCGCCCGTCTTTGCCTGGCTCTGGATCGCCCTGGGACGGCGCCGGAGAGAGCCGTCGAGCCCCGCCAAGTTCTCCTACGGTCTCTTCTTCGTGGGCGCCGGCTTCCTGGTGATGGTGGGGGCGGCGCTGGCCTCCGGCCCCCAGGGGGGCCGGGTGTCGCCGGCCTGGCTGCTCACGGTCTACCTGCTCCACACCATCGGCGAGCTGTGCCTGAGCCCGGTGGGCCTCTCCACCATGACCAAGCTCGCGCCGGCCCGCGTCGTCAGCCAGATGATGGGCATCTGGTTCCTCGCGAGCTCCCTCGGCAACTTTATCGGCGGCCAGGTGGCGGGCCTGTTCGAGAAGTTCCCCCTGCCCTGGATCTTCGGCGCCGTCTTCGGCGTCTGCATGCTCTTCACCCTGATCGCGGTGGTGCTCATCAAGCCCATCCGCCGGCTGATGGGCGACGTGCACTAGGGGGGCTACAGCCGCACCTGCATTCCCAGCTCCACCACCCGGTTGATGGGAATCTGGAAGAAGTCGGTGAAGCGCTGGGAGTTGCGGGCCATTACGGCGAAGAGCTTCTTGCGCCAGAGGGACATGCCGGCGTGGGAGCCGGGGATCAGCGTCTCCCGGCCGAGGAAGAAGGTGGTCTTCATCAGGTCGAGATCGAGCTTGTCCTCCTTGGCGCAATCCAGCACGTCCTGGGCGTCGGGGGACTGGACGAAGCCGTAACGGGCCGTCAGGCGGTAGAAGCCCTTGTCCAGGGGCTCGACCACCACCCGGTCTGCGGCGGAGAGGCGGGGGACGTCCTCGGTCACCACCGTCATCAGCACCACCTGCTCGTGGAGCACCTTGTTGTGCTTGAGATTGTGAAGCAGCGTCGTGGGCGTGCCCGCGGGGTTGGTGGTGAGGAAGACGGCCGTGCCCGGCACCCGTGTCGGTGAGCCCGGCCGCACGGCGCTGCGGATGAACTCCTCGAGCGGCAACGCACCTTCCTGGAGGATTTGGGCCAGCAGATTGCGGCCCTGCTTCCAGGTGCTCAGCAGCAGGTAGACGAGGGCGGCCACCAGCAGGGGGAACCAGCCGCCGTGGGGGACCTTCACCAGGTTCGCCCCGAAGAACCCGAGGTCCAGCACCAGGAACGAGCTCATGACGAGGATGGCCCGCGGCAGGCTCCACCGCCATTGCTCGCGGGCCAGCACGTAGGCGAGAAGGGTGGTGATCACCATCGTGGTGGTGACCGCCATGCCATAGGCGGCTGCCAGCCGGCTCGACTCCTGGAAGCCGAGGACCAGACCGATGGTGGCGATCATCAGGATCCAGTTGATGGCCGGGATGTAGATCTGCCCCTTCTCCTTCTCCGAGGTGTAGACGATCTCCATACGCGGGCAGTAGCCGAGCTGCATGGCCTGGAGGGTCAGCGAATAGGCGCCCGAGATCACCGCCTGCGAGGCGATCACCGTGGCCACGGTGGAGAGCACCACCAGCGGATAGAGCGCCCAGCCCGGAGCGAGGTTGTAGAACGGGTGCTCCACGCCCGGGTTGGACAGCAGCAGCGCGCTCTGGCCGAAGTAGTTGAGCAGCAGCGCCGGCAGCACCAGGGTGAACCAGGCGAAGCGAATGGGCCGGCGGCCGAAGTGCCCCATGTCCGCGTACAGGGCTTCACCGCCCGTGGCCACCAGGAAGACCGAGCCCAGCACCAGGAAGCCCTGGAGCCCGTCGTGAGAGAAGAGACGCACGGCGTGCACCGGATTGATCGCCGCCAGCACCCGCGGCTCACGGAGGATCCAGGGGAGCCCCAGAAGGCCCAGGACCACGAACCAGACCACCATCACCGGGCCGAAGAGAGCGCCGATCTTCTCCGTCCCCCGCCGCTGGATGACGAACAGGACGATCAGGATGGCGATGGTGATGGGCTGGACGTACGGCTTGAAGAGCGACGTCGCCACCTCCAGGCCCTCGACCGCGGAGAGCACCGAGATGGCCGGCGTGATCATGCCGTCGCCGTAGAGCAGCGCGGCGCCGAAGAGCCCCATGGCGACGAGCGCCCAGCGACCGCTCTTGCGCGCACGGATGAGGGCCATGAGGGCGAGGATGCCCCCCTCACCCCGGTTGTCCGCCCGCATGACGAACACCAGGTACTTGATGGAGATGACGATGATCAGCGACCAGAAGATCAGCGACATCACGCCCAGCACGTTGAGCGGCGTCGGCTTGACCGAGTGCGAGCCGAAGAAGCACTCCCGGATGGCGTAGAGAGGGCTGGTGCCGATGTCGCCGTAGACCACTCCAAGGGCTCCGAGGGCGAGCCCCAGGAGGCGGCGGGTGTCGTTCGAGGGCTGAGAGTTGTTTCCCTGGGTCATCGTCTCGCCGGGCACGGAGCCTGGAGACGCTATCACAGCCCTGTCCACACTCTCGTCTCCGGTCGCCGTCCGACCTCACCCACACCTGGAGAGGGTGGGTGAGGCCGAACGGGCAAGGCCGCAACCGGACCGATCAGGCTTCCGCCATGGCCTCGACGTTGATCGTGCTCTCGGCGAGCTGGGTCAGCTTCTTGTCCGCCTCCCCCTCCTCGTCGAGGGTCTGCTGCAGGAGCTTGGACGCGTTCTTGTCGCCCAGAAGCTGGGCGTAGGTCCGCACCGTGCCATAGCCCGCCATCTCATAGTGCTCGATGCGCTGGGCCGCGGCGATGAGGGCGGCGTCCAGGACGTCGTCGTCCATGTCCTCCTGCATCACCTCCTTGCCCTCCTCGATCAGACCCTCCATGCCCTTGCACTTTTTGCCCCGTGGACTCTTGCCGAGGGCCTCGAAGATCTGGTCCAGCCGCTCCAACTGGACCTGGGTGACCTCGAGATGCTCCTGGAAGGCGGCCTTGAGCTGCGGATGGGTGGCCTTCTTCACCATCTTGGGCAGAGCTTGAAGAATCTGCTTCTCGGCGCTGTACAGGTCCTTGAGCTCCTCCACGTAGAGCTTCTGCAGGGAATCAACCTCCATGATGTGCGCTCCTTTTCCCGGTTGGCAGGCATCATTGCCCGACTTAGAGAAAAGCAAGAGAGATGCCATGAAGGCCCCTCATCACCCCAACCCTCTTCTCCCAGCCTCCCCCCCGTCCGCCGGGAGAAGAGGGAGAGGTTAGTCGAAAAGAGGCAAGGCAGGCAGGGGAGGTCTCTTTAAGCCCCCTCTCTCCCGGCGGACGGGGGGGAGGCTGGGAGAGAGGGGGTTGGGGGAGTGAGGGCCCGCCCCGGAAGAGGCGGGTTCGGTGAGGAGGGGAGCCGGCGCGCCTACAGCCGCTGCAGCACTTCCTTCTGCCCGCCCTCGTCCAGCTTGCCCACCCAGACGTCGAGCACCTTGCCTTGCTTGTCCACCAGCAGGAGCGTGGGGGTGCCGGGCACCTTGATGGAGCCGAAGTCGATGTTCACCATGTTGTCCACCTGGACGCCGGCGCTGGCGAACTTCTGGGACTCTTCGGCCTTGAGCTGCTCGGTGGGCACGGCGGCCACGAACTTCACGGGCGAGTTCTTCTGGTTGCGCTCGTCGATGAGCCGCTTGTAGAAGGGCAGGCTGTCGTTGCAGAAGTGACACTGCGGCGAGACCGCCACCACCAGAGCGCGCTCGGAGCCGGCGGGCACCACGTTCTTCAACTGATCGAACCGATCCCCCTTCTCGACCTGCGGCGGCATGCCCGGCGGCCGCGGCGGGAACAGACGGTCGCGGATGGTGAGGCTCAGCGCCACGGCCGCCATCGCACAGACCACGATGATGGCGATGTTGGCCGCGGTATCCAGCTTGGTCTTCTTGGGGTTTGGGGAAGTCTCTGAGGCCATGGCTTTCTCCTGTGCCAGTTGCGACGGAATCCTGCGTTCGCGCTCGCGAGGTTAGCACACCTTCGATAGGTCTGATTGACAGAGGCCGGCGGATGGGGCAGGGTGAAGCCCTCGATGACCACCGCCGATCGTTTCATGCGGGCCTTTGCCCGCTTCATCCTCAAAATCTTCTTCCGCGAAGTCGAGGTGGTGGGTGCCGAGAGCCTCCCCCGCGACCGGCCCCTGGTGCTGGTGGCCAACCACGTCAACGGCCTGGTCGATTCCCTGCTGCTTTTGGGACCGCTGCCCGTGATGCCCCGCTTCCTGGGCAAGAGCACCCTGTGGAAGATCCATATCCTGCGCCCCTTCCTCAAGCTCGCCGGCGCCATCCCCGTCTATCGCCAGCAGGACGAGGGAGTGGACACCCGCCGCAATGTGGAGACCTTCGCCCGCTCCCACGAGTTGCTGGCGAAAGGGGGAGTTCTCGCCCTCTTCCCCGAAGGCACGAGCCACAGCGATCCGTCGCTCAAGCCGCTCAAGACGGGCGCCGCCCGCATCGTCCTCGAAGCCGAGCGGAAAGTCTCCGGCTTGGGGATCCGCATCGTCCCTATCGGCCTCCTCTTCGACGCCAAGGAGACCTTCCGCTCCCGCGTCCTGATCCAGATAGGGGAGCCCATCGACCCGACGCCTGAGATCGAGCTCGACCGCCGGGACCCGGTGGCGGCCTTCCGCGAGCTCACCGCCCGCATCGACGCGGGCCTCCAGGACGTCACCCTGAACTATGCCACCTGGGAAGACGCCCGCCTCGCCCGCCGGGCCGCGGACCTCTACCGCAGCCGCCATCCCGAGCTGCCGGGTCGGGGAAAGCTCTCCGAGAGCGTGGCCGTGCGCCGTACCTTCCTCGAAGGCTACCGGGACCTGCGGGACCGCCACCCCGAGCGCCTCGCCGCCGTGGTCGAAGCCGTCCGCGACTACGACGACCTCCTCCACGCCTTCCATCTCAGGGACGACCAGGTGGGAGCCGCCTACCGCCTGTCGCCCGTGGCCCGCTTCGTGGCGAGGAGCCTACTGCGCATGCTGATCCAGCTTCCGCTGGCGATCGTGGGGACGATCCTCACCTGGCCCGTCTACCGCCTGGTGGGAGCAATCGTGAAACGGGTCACCCCGGGAGCCGACCAGAGCGCCACCCTCAAAGTCCTGGCGGCCATGCTCCTCTTCCCCCTGACCTGGATCGCCGAAGGCTTCCTGATCGGCCACTACCTCGGCCCCTGGACCGGCGCCCTCCTCGCTCTCACCGCCCCCTTCACCGCCTACATCGCCCTCCTCTTCCACGACCAGCGGACCGTCTTCTGGAAAGAATCCCGGGCCTACCTCCTCCTCCGCACCCGCCGCCGCCTGGCCGCCGAGCTCAGGGAAAAGAGGGAGAACATCCTCCACCAGGTCGAAGACCTCGCCGGGCTTCTCCGCCGTCCTCCCACAGTCCTCTTCCTAGCGTCATATCCCGTGTTTCCGCGATGAGCACCCGTCCCGCGGGAAGCAGATCTTCATTCCAACACGCCGAGAGCCTCAAACGCCATCCGCCTATATAATTTCTTGACCGGCCTATATAGAAGCTCCAGGGAAAGGCGTCTCGCGGAGAGGTGGACCTATTGATTCTCGGCGGATTCATATGAAAACACCTGGCCCGAGCCTCCGGCGTCCGCGTTTCCATATAAAACTCCGACGCGTCCATATGCTCCCACGACCCGCATCTCCAATTTCAACGACGCGAGCTGTCCGGAACTCGCAGATTCATATATTGAGGTCAAGGAATTATATGGACGAGTCGCTCGCCGACGCTTGGCAACCAATTCCGCATATGGAAACGCGGCAAAATTATATGAGCTGGAGGAGTGGAGAGGCCTGGCGGCGGGATTTCCATATGGAAACGTGCCCAAAGTAATGGGGCCGGTGAGGCCCGGACGCTGGGCGGCGGGTGGTGGACGGGTTTTGCTGCGGGTTCAGTCGGGGTAGTTGGCGTCGAGGATGTTATGGAAGTGGCCCTGCAGCTTGGTGTAGTCGCCGGGCTGGAGATCGCCTTTGGCGAGGAGCTGGTCGATCGCGTAGAGCTCCTTGCGTAGTTCCTCCGGGAGCTTCGAGTTCTTGATGGCGTGCCGGTCGCGCCAGAGAGCATGGCGGAGGAAGCCCTGACTCTCTGGTAGGCGGAAGAAGGCGGGGTCGCCGTAGCTGGCAGCGAGCTGGCCCCCTTCTACCCACTGGCCGAGGTCGAAGAAAAGATCATCCAGCTCACGAGCGCTTCGCAAGAGGCGGTCAGCTTCCCCAAGCGATTGGCTTGGAGAATCTTCCTCGAGGAGGGTCGATTTCAACTTCGTGAATGATTCTTCGAGATCCTCGCTAAAGTATTGACCTTCGAGCGCGTTAAGAATGTAGGCGATGACGTCTGCCGCCGTCTTGCCGTCCCCGGCCTCGAGGCTCGCCCTGAGATTGACGGCCTGAACCCCAAGCCGGAAGGCCGCTTCTCCCAACCCCTTCGCATTCCCTCCGCTCCCTCGGGTCGCTGGCCTCCACAGGTGGTCTGCCAAGCCAGCCTTGCCCTGGAGAGGAACCGTCAGCTCGGCAGTGACCAGAGTCGGAGGAGGCGCCCATAGGTGAAGGTAGGAGTAGATCCCAGAGCCCGCTCCCAAGATGAGGAGCGCTGCGATGCGATACCACAGCCGTTCCCGCTTGCGTCCTGCGGAGGGGAAGGGGACTACCTTGCCGGTCTCCGGCTTCGATTCGAGCTGGAACTGGACGACCTCCGAGTAGACCTCAAAGCAACTCTCGCACGACGCGAGGTGCTCGGTGACCCGGGAGGCCTCCTCGGAGCTGAGCGTGCCGTCGATGTAGCAGGCCAGGTCTTCAGCCGTCGGGCAGCTCCCCGCAGGGGGCTTGGTCTCTATAGGTGCAAGTTCAGCCATTTTCGTAAACCACCCCGGTCCGCCCCAGCTTATAGACGGACACGAATTGAGATTACCCCTTTTTCTTCGGCCGCGCGACAAGATCCGTCTGTAGACATCCCAGGATTCCCTTCACGTCCTCCCGCCGCACCCCCTCCCCGCTCCAGCGCCTTCTTGAGCTCCTTGCAGATTTTCTTAATACGCCGGTAGAGGGGCTTCTGCTCCAGTCCCTGGACGCGGGCGATGTCGGCCACCTTCATCTCCATTGCCAGCAGGACGAACACCCGATCGTTGTCCGAAAGGCTCTCCAGAGAGCGACGGAGCTTCATCAGGATTCTGCGGCACTCCTTCTGCTTCTCCTTCTGTTCGAACTCCTCGTCCAGCCGGGCAGCCCGGGCAGCCACTCCCTGGAGCGCCTCCTCTCCTACGATCCGCCGTCCGGCCCGCTGGGGGACTTGCCGCAGGTCTGCAAGCTCGGCCTCTGTCATCCCGAGCTTCTCGTTGATGCGGAGAATCTGGACCGCCTCCTCGAAGGAGTGCCCCTCCCTCACGAGGAGTCTCTCCAGCCGCTCCGCGACCTCCCCCAGCCGATTCGCCTCGGCCGATTCCCGCCACTTCCCCCAGATGTGGTTCCGGTAGTCCAGAACGAATCGCTTGATGACGGTCGCAAGGTACGTCTCGAGATTAGAATCCCCCTTGAACTGACGGAACACCCCGTAGTTGTCCTCGATTAGCTTGATGTTGACGCAGACGCGAAGTCCTTCGCCTCCTCCGGACTGAAGTGGGAGCGGCGGCAGGACTGAGCCACGATCTTTTCGATGAACTGGCGGCTCTCGAGGAAGAGCTGGTCGGGGGGAGGGATGCTTCCATTCAGTCCGTAGTCGAGGTCGGCGTGGATTCTACAAGAGTTTCACGAAGGATCTGGGGAACTTGGGAGAGGTGGTCCGTCAACTAGAAGTAGAAGGACGGAGAATGGGCGGCGATCATGACATTGCCAAGCGTCTATTTGGTTCCCATGGTCCTCTCTAATGGAGATAATGAAGCTCCAAGCAAGTCCTTCCCAGAGGTGACGGTGCGGAGAGCCAGGTTATGGAGTTTCGGAGTGTTGGCACTGGGCACGGTTCTAGCCCAGGTGGGAGGCGGCCCCACCTCCCAACTCTCAGAGCAGACTTCTGCGTTGAGGGATGAGATTCTCGCGACCATGGGGCGAACTCGGCTTGTGGAGGGACGTCTAGCAGGTTTTGAGTACGCCCCCTATGGCGGTGCACGCCCGCAAATCGAGTCAAGGCAAGCTGGGTTGAAGTTAAGAGAACTGGCAGGTAACTGCGGGAAGCCTCTGACGCGATACGACCTGGACGCATGTGCTCTCCTGAACATTGCGGATGGCCGAATCGCACTGGCCGTACGTTTACTGGAAGTAGCTGCCGCGGCGCCGCAGGCCCCCTCCTACGTGTTCACGGATCTCGCAGCCGCATACATCGAGCAGGCTCGTACTGGAGAGTCACCGGATCGGCTCACCTTCGCGGTCTCGGCGGTAAAACGCGCCTCAGCGGCCAGGGAGGATGCCCTCTTCAACTACGCTCTGGCACTTGAAAAGCTCGCCTTGAGAACCGATGCCGTCCTCACCTGGGAGAGTTTTCTCCAAAGATACCCCAACTCGGCATGGTCGGAGGAGTCGCCATCACCTGGATCTGCTAGAAACTAACCCTTCTCAGGAGAGTTGGGCTCCGGATCTGCTCACGCGCCCAGAACGCTTGACCGATGATCGGCTCCTGCAACTCGTCAACAATTTCCCCAACCTGTACGCGAGTTTGCGGAGCAGACTTTGCTGGCGACGTGGGCTGAAAGCCGGGAGGCGGGGAACTTAGAAGAGTCCAAGCGGAGCCTGGAGTTGGCCCGAAGGATCGGCGAACTGCGTGCCCGGGATTGGCATGATCTCTGCGAAAGGGACCGTCGCTGCCATCGATCGCGCTCTGGCAGAGCCGGCCGGGAGGAGCCTTTCCGACCTAGTTGCAGGTCATAAGCGATACGGTAAAGGGCTCGAGAATTATCGTAGGGAACATCGGCAGGCCAAAATGGACTTTCAGGCCAGCCGAGAAGCTCTCCATCGAGGTGGTAGTTCCTTCGAGGGGTGGGCCACCTTTCAATTTGCTCTATGCTTCTATCAACACGCCGACTACCCCAAAGTACGGGAGTACCTCGCTCCTCTTGCACGGGACCAGGAGCTTCTCCGTCAACCGGTCCTGGCAGCGCGGTCCTGGCGGGTGATCGGCGTGACCAGATATATCGAGGGAGATCTCGCTCAACTCTTTATGCATATTCTTTGGCCTTACCCCTTTTTAAGAAGACGGTAATCCACTCATCAGGCGGCCATCCAGGCATTGATCGCTGAAGCGTTTCACCGTCTGGGGAATATCGATCAGGCTTGGCGCCACATCGGTGCTGCCCTTCATCTGCTGGTCCTCGTCCAGGATCCGATCAGCCGGCAAGTGGTCCTCGAAGAAGCTGCAGAATCTGCCCTCGAAATAGGCCACCCCGATGTTGCCTTAATATTTCAGAACGAGATTCTCGCCGTGCTACGTGATGCAAAGGACTGGCCTGCGGTTGCTCATGCGCTGCACCAGCGTGCTCAGTTCCTGGCTGAGGCTGGCGCTCAGGAAGAGGCACTTCAAAATCTGGAAGAGTCTAAGCGTTATGCGGCTCTGATAGAGGACGCAAAGATCCGGCAGGTCGTTGAGGAGGACATCTTGTTGAAGGAGGGGCGGGTTCTGAGGTTTCTCGACCCCGCTCGATCTGCGGAAGTGTTGTCGCGAGCCATTGAGTCAAGCGAGAGCACACGCAATTTTCAACGCCTTCCCGATCTACGCTTCGAGCGGGCGCTCGCCTATGTCGCAATAAGGGCAGATGACCAGGCACAGAAAGATCTCGCGCCGGCCCTCGCAGAGATCGAGAGCCAGCGGGCAAAGATCTCGGAGGAGTCCTTGCGGGTAAGCTTTTTGGAGCGTTCTCAAAGGGTCTATGATCTTCTGACTCGGATCGACGCGCATCGAGGCAGAGCCGAAGCCGCTCTGGAAACGGTGGAGAAGGCTCGCGCGCGAGTCCTGCTAGACCTCGTCTCCGCAAGTGGCGGGGCCGAGGGGAGCGTGGCGGCTTCTCCGGATCTCTCTTTGCTTCGAGAAGCGGTCGCCCCGGGAACAGCCTTGGTGGAGTATGCATTGTTGGAAGACCGGCTGCTGATCTGGATCATCCAGCGGCGGGGTATTGATCTTGAGCAGATTCCCCTGCGAGAGAAGGATCTCGAATCTGCGGTTGAGTCGTTTCGGCATGGAATTCTGTCCGGTACCAACCCCGCAGGGACAGCCTGGGAATCCAACTCGCTCTACCGTCGTCTGATCGAGCCTGTCATCCGCCATTGGCGAGGCAAGCGCCTCGTGCTTGTTCCGGACAAGGCGTTGAATGCGTTGCCCTTCGCCGCCTTGATGAATCCTGCTACCGGCAGATACCTGATCGAGGACTTCGAGGTCTCTTTAGTACCTAGCGGCCAGCTTTTCATGTTGAGCGCGTCGCGAGATCGAGAGTTGGCAAGGGAAAGCTTCTCGCCGAGCGTGCTGATTGTCGCAAACCCCAGCTTCTCGAGAAAGATTTGGAGCTGGCTTCCAGATCTAGATAAGGGAGCCTCGAAGGAGGGGGAGAACGTTGCCAAGCTTTTTCCAGGAGCGAAGCTGTTGCAGGGGGCGGCTGCGACGAGGGAAGGTTTTTTGAGGAGCCTCGGTGACGCTGAGATCGTTCACTTTGCCGGCCACGCTGTAGTTGACCGCGAGGCGCCGCTCTCCTCTGGATTGATCCTCGCACCTTCTTACAATGGCGATTCTGGCCTTCTCCGCACGAAGGATCTCTTCCGCCTTTCCTTGCCTAAGACACGCTTGGTGGTGCTCGGCGCCTGCGGCACGGCTAGCGGGCCGCTTCAGGGTGGGGAAGGGGCTCTTAGCCTGGCGAGACCCTTCCTGGCAGCTGGCGTACCCTCGGTGGTTGCCAGTCTTTGGTCCGTCGACGATCAGGCAACAGCCGAGATCCTGGAGACCTTCTATAAAAGCTTGGCGCAAGGGGAAGACAGCGTCAAGGCACTGCGGGTTGCTCAACTCGCTTTCCTTGCTGCCGCCAAAGATCACCAGGAGGGTCTCCACCGGTGGGCTGCGTTCGTGCATCTGGGAAATGCAAATCTGAGACAATAGGATTTCTTCGTGGAGGTGTCAGATGGCTAGAGTACGCTCTGGTTCGCGTAATATTTTCAGGTTTGATCGCGTTCGTGCCGCAAGGAGAACCACAAAACAAGCAGATATCTGCGCTGCTAGTGGACGCACAGTCACCTCCCGCTGCTTCGGATGGTTGTCCGATCCATCCACACAGACCATTTCTGTACTATAAAAATTTTGGAGACTGCGGGAAGGGGCCAGGCGAAGAAGCTTGCGTGGCTAAGGGTTCTCTTTGCCTCTGCCCTCTTGATCGTGTAGATATAGACGTCTCCGACGTTGACAGAGACGGGTGTGGAGACCAGGGGAATGAGACTTGCGATGTCGGCGCCTTGGACAACCTGGTCAACATGAGAAGGGCCAAGCCAAAAGGCGCGAGGACCCTGAAAGGATGCACAGAGCCAATAAAATGCGATCGGCGGGAGTCATATGACGAAAGCGGGCTAAAAAACCTCGTGGGCAGAGTCCTGGGTTTACACGTCAACGGGCCGATCGCTGCCATTAGGCAATCCGAAGAAGACCGAGGTCGAGATTTCGATAAATATAAGTTTGAATCTCTGGTCTACAGGACGTGGTCATCGGCTACCTACTCTCCCAAGAGTCTGGTAGAGATCCTGCAGATCCCGACGATCTCGTCAATACAGCGGATTCATGAGAAAAGATTCGTCACGCTGAAGTGGCAGTCATTTAATTGTGAGGGAGGTAGCGGGGAATTTCTGGTACCGGTCGAGCCCTGCCAGGATTACCCGGGTTGGTGTGCGGACGTCTATGTCAGCAATGACATGGTTGAGGACGAAATGGAGGAGTCTGAAGACTATGGAGGATTTTGCCACGACTTGGACAAAGGACGTCATTTTGAGTTGTTTTATGAGCTTTCGAGAAGTCGTATTTACTCGAACGAAATGCCTGTTCCTCAATTACGCCGAAAGCAGAATCAAGGCGAGGCTCAATCTGCAAACAAAGGAAAGGGCAAAGCGAAGAATGGTTCCGGCTATGATGAAGCGTTCCTGAAGAACGTTCTTCACGATATTGGATTGCGGGCTGGCGAAAACAGGCCGATCTGTCCAATGCCGGTAATGTCACAGTAAGTCAGCTAAGAATCTTTCAGAAGGGAGTAGCAATCGTGACAAGACGAGATCGCGTGCTTGGTTTCCTTGGAGTGCTGGTTCTTCTTAGTTGTTCGTCCTTTGCGGAATCTAAATCTTGCATCTTTGATCGTCAGGTACCCGGCTGGCTTCTAACATGCGGACAGACAGATCAGTCTGAACCGGAAAAGGGTTATTACCTGGTTGAACTCCAAGGAGATGTGACTCCCCAAGAATTACCGGACTCTTTGAGATTGAAGGCTACTGACTACGTGCCAGAAAACGCCTATCTAGAATGGCTATCGTCAAAAGAATCACGTGATCTGCCGCCGAACAAGGCTCGTCCCACATTTCTGAGTGTTGACTACAAAATAGACCCTGCTCTAATCGGCTCGCAGCAAGATTGCGGAGCGCACGTGCAGGGAAATATATGGTTTTGGTATCGAAATGACAGACGACCGCAACCGCAACCAGATGACACCTTCAATGTCACCTTTCTTGAAAAAGAAATAGGTGATCCAGTCACAAGCTACTCGTTTTTTCAGGTTACGTCTCCTTCATATCATCAACTTGTCCGACTGGCCCGACTGCCTCAAGTCGTACGTGTGGAGCCGGCCGGAGTGGCGACCCTTCGGAATGCTACAACGTCCTGGGTGGTTCAGACCAACCAACCAGGATCACGGCTGTTCTTTGATCGCGACATTCGTGGACAGGGCCAGGTGATCGGGTTCATCGATGATCTGGTAGACCTAGATCATTGCTTCTTTCAGCCGCCGAAATTTAAGCGCTATCGGGCGGTAGCAGGTGGCGCCCACCAGTTGCCGACCAGGCACGGCACTTTCGTGGCCGGAATCCTTGCAGGCCGGAAAAAAGACGAGCCGAGGTATTTAGGCAATGGTCAGGCCCCAGAAGCTCTCCTCAGCTTCGATTTCCTGGGTGATGTAGTCGGGGGAGCTCAAGTTCCGAAGCTGTTTCAGGCCCTGCAGAAGGAGTATGATGATAAGGCGAGAATTTTCTCCAACAGTTGGGGAGACGACTCTCAAGATGGTTACACAGGCTGGGTATACGAGGTGGACACTTTCTCCTACCTGCACGAGGATGCTCTAGTGCTCTTCGCGACGAGCAATGAGGAGAAAGTAAAGTCGCCTGAAAACGCGAGAAATGTCCTCTCTGTCGCGGCGAGCGGTCAAGCTGGCGGGCAAGATCTTTTCGGGAGCGGGGGTTCAGGTTTGACAACTGACGACCGACAGAAGCCTGAAATTTTTGCACCAGGGTGTAGGATCCGCTCAAGTGTGGTCGCACATTCAGCAGACCGCTGTGATCTTGCCTATTCGGCCGAACCTTCCTTCTGCTCCACCAGTTGGGCGACCCAGCCGTAGCGGGTGCGGCCGCTCTGGTGAGGCAGTACTTCATGGAAGGCCGATATCCATCGGGAAAAGCGACTGACGCGAAGCGTTGCCCTTCCGGTGCGCTGGTGAAGGCGGTCCTTCTTAATGGCGCTATGGATATGGCCCGGATTGCCGATGGTAGCGAGCAATATCCAAACAAAATTGAGGGTTGGGGCCGGTTGAATCTCGACAGAAGTCTCTATGTGGAGGGAGAGCCGGGTTACCGACGGGTTCGCGTGCTCGACTTCTGGATGGCGAACGGGCTGGCTCAGGGAGAAAGCTTTTGCCGAAAGGTGAAGGTAGGGAGCGCCAAAGAGCCTCTACATGTGACACTTGTTTGGACGGACCCGCCCCCCGCCAACGTTTGCCACAAGAGCTTTGTTGTCAACGATCTGGATCTGACCTTGACCCAAGGGGCAGCCCTATATTATGGAAATTTTTTCAATCGCAAAACTAGGGAGTCGCAAGCAGGAGGGGGCGCGGATCCACTGAACAATGTCGAGCAGATTCTCATTAACAGCCCTTCGGGTGAATACGTTTTGAGGGTGAGTGCCAAGCAAGTTCAAGGGCGAGGTGCGAAGCAAGGGTTTGCTCTTGTGGTGAGTGGGGACCTCGGCGACTCGGAGTTCCAATCCTGCGCCGACAAAGACAAGACAGACGTTGAGCTGACTGAAACAATGGATACAACGTGCTTTCAATAAGAGTCGTGATCCGGATATGGGGGATCAGATAGGATCAGATACCTACTGCTACCTATCCAAAAAGGCGAGCAGCTTTGAGCTTTCTTCGCGGGATCCAAGCGCCGCCCGGGCTCGGAAGCGCGTCTCGGCGTCGAACTCGGTCAGGGCGACGGTCGAGAAGCTCTTCGATCAGCTTGTTCATACCGACCTTGCGCCACTCGGCCAACTGGCGAAGACAGCTCATGCTTCTTGTCGGACAGATCGATCGTCAGGTCGTCATTCAGATGGCCTCCTGAGCCCCCGGTGGCGTGTTTTCCATGGCAACGAGCTCAACCAGTCCTAACGCTGCAAGGTCCGGAGTCGTCCGAATCGCGAAGGTCAGCTCCACGATTTTCTCGAATGAGACGAGCGCCTCCATGCGCATCCGGGCTTCTGGAGGAAGATCCCCGAAGCGGGATTCCAACTCGTGGAGCAAGAGGACGCGCACCTCGGCGAGCATCTCTTCCCGTTCCGTTTTGTGGCCCGCATTGAATCCTTCTCCATACCCTTTCTTGAAGCCCTTTTCGGTCAAACGGACCTGCCGGATCTGCAATTTCCTGAGTTGCTCGAGTACCATTGCGAATGGGTCCACTTCTTCTTCGTCGTATTCCGTCACTGGAGACACTCCTCCTCCCGAAGCGGGGATCGAGCTCAGCACAATCCCAGAGCCGCCAGGGTGTGGGCTCTGGTGGACGCGAAGCTCAGCTCGATGATCTCCTTGTAGGTGTGGAGGGACGTCACGCGTTGCCGGACTTCTGGACGAAGGGGCCCGAAGCGGCTCTCCAATTCCCGAATCAGGATGGTGTGCCCCTCGGCGAGCAACTCCTCGCGCCTCTCCTTGCGTCCTTCCTTGAAGCCCTTCTTGAACCCCTCCCGCCTCCACTCGGAAGGCCATTCCTTGATGCGCTCGGCCAGCATCGCAGTCTCCTCCACGATTTCCTTCGTTGGACGACGTTTCCTTCTTGACGGAGCCTTGCCGTTGTCGTTAGTTCTACTTTGTCAGACTGCCACTCCCGGCCGAGGTGCCGCTGGCGGTACTACGGCGTAGAGCACGCTCGCGAGGCTTTCGTCGTTCGCCAGCAACTCCCTTCACCACGCCGAATCGGCTCTCGATACCTCATTGCGGGACCTGTAGAGACGGAGAAATTCCGACCCGCGGCGGCGGGGCTTCACTCCAAGCTCGATTCCTACTCCTTTCAGGCGCTACCTGAGATCAGACTGCTGATCGTGCTCTACTCCAAGTCGGCGAGCTGTTGTCGGCGATAGGCCGACTCGATCGCTTTGCGGCGAGCCTCGTGGCGTGCTTCCATCTGGCGAACGACTTCTTCGACCGTAACGTCGCACCGGGGTAAGAAGTGCGCCAGCAGAACCTCAATGTCCGAGCAACTCAGCAGCGGATAGCTCTCCCGGTTGGCCAGTTTCTCCTCCAGCATAAAGAGCATCGCCATCAGCACCAGAGCCATGTGGTGGTGCCAGGCACGCCAGCCGCGCACTTGGTAGTCGGCCAGGCCGCTCTCGCTCTTGGCATCCTCGAAACAACGCTCGATCCAAAAGCGCTGCCTCTGCATGTACACCAGCCGCTCCAGCGAGGTCTGCGCAGGAGCATTGCTCAGGACGTACTTGATGGTCTCGGCAGAACCCAACTCCCGGATCGCCACCACGTGCCAGCAGCGGGCCTTGACCTCGCTGCCGTCCCACAGCCACACACGACCCTGCAGGGCCTCCACACGCAACTCCCCGCGAGTGCCTGGACGAACCGCGATTTCCTGCCAACGCTCCGTGGGCTGAGCCTTCACCCATTCGTCCACTCGCTGGCTGGCGCTCTGCGCTTGCAGCCGCGTCGGCTTCTTGCCTCGGGAGCCTTGGCTTTCCGGCACGCGGGGATCAGGATCTTCCAGGTAGATCTGCTGGTCTTTGTGCACCTCGGCCCCGAACACTTCTCCAGAATCCTCCAGGCGACGCAGAAACGCCGGTTCCTTGCCATACCCACCATCCACACCCACCCAACTGAAACGCACACCGTTCTGGCGGGCATGCACCACCATCTCGAAGGCCAGGTCTGACTTGCTCTTGAAAACCACCTCGGACTCAGGAATACCCGCGGCCAGAGACCTCTCCAGATTCTGCGTCCAGTCCTGGGGAAGGTATAAACGGGTGTCGATCAGGGTCGAATACGGCCCTTGAACCAGGCCGGCAAACACCGCCACTTGGCAGTTGTCCACCTTCCCCAGACGACCCGACCATTGCCGTGCCACTCCCACGGACATGTCGCCTTTTTTCTGGAAGGAGCTCTCGTCAATCAGTAGAGCGGAGTCTGCCGACCCGCCAAGATGACGGTCCGCTTCCACCGCCACCTGATCCAACACGGCACGAGCCTCCCACTCGGACTCGGAGACAAAGTGGTGGAGCGACTGGTAATCACAGTCAGGCACGACTTCCTCCATGCGCTCCATGTTTTTGCGGCTGGCCTGCATCAAGCCTTGGAGATACTTCTGGGCCTGGGAGGCGACAGAACGCGTCCCGCGCCGAAAGTGCGTCGCAAAGCGCTCCGAAAACTGCTGGAACCGCTGTCCCATCTCTTCAAATGGGGATGGGACATTGGCTATCTCCTTGGACTTACGTCCGTTCAGGTGGGGAGTTCGGCATTTAGGTATCTCCCGCAGGCGCCACTGTGGCGCCATGTCGGAACCTTACCCCGACAAGATACCCGAAATCAAGACCTTCGGCTGACTGACTCGGTCTGACAAAGTAGAATTAGCCACCATAACCTCCCTGTTATGACACCACTGGAAAGAACCACGACATTGTCGCAGACTACATAGCCGGTGGCAAGCCCCCCGATATAACGGCCAGACGCCCCGCGGACGCGCTGGGGCAAGCGGGGCCTTCCTCTCCGCCTCGGGGAGACATTGGGGAGCGGAGGAGGTCCTTCAAGGCGCGGTCGGCTCCCATGTGGCGGATGTAGCTGGTGCTCGGGAAGATGAAGCGGAACCAGAAACGCAGCAGGGGTCCGACAGGTCATAGTGCACGGAGCGTTGCGAGGGGGCTCGCCCGTCAGGGGATAGCGCCGCTCGACGTACCCCAGCTCCAGGAGCTGCTGGAGGTAGTAGGAGAGGGCGCGAGGGTCCTGGCCGGCCTGCTTGGCGATGGCCTGGACGGTGGTGTGTCCGGCGGCCAGGGCCGAGAGGATGGCGTAGTAGAGGGTGACCTCGCGCAGCTCTTCGCGCAGCAGGAAGTCGGCCTCGTGTAGCCAAAGAGGGGCTGTAGCGGGGGTGGAGCTCGGAGACCGCCTTCAAAGGAAGTCGTCTAAGTGGTTCCTGCGACTGGACTTAGAGGGCTAGGCGTGTTTTGTCAAGTCTAGACTTGTCAAGTCGTGTTTTGATGATTTTGGGAAACGACCAGAGTCTGTCAGCACGTTGCGCCCTGGGAGCGCTGGCGTCCCGCCGGCAACTAACTCCGCTTTTCCTACTTGACTCCAAAGAAGAAAAAACCAAGTTAGTTGCCGGCGGGACGCCAGCGCTCCCAGGGGGAGAAAACGGGGGCGCTCGCCGGCCTGGTCGGGATATCCTCTATCCATGGTCCCCGAAACCTTCCTCCAACTGGTCGTGGCCCTGGGGTTGGGGCTGCTCGTGGGGTTGCAGCGGGAGCGGATGGATTCGGCGATTGCGGGGATCCGGACGTTTGCGCTCATCACGCTGTTCGGGGCGGTGGCGGCTCATCTGGGGCAGGTGTTCGGGGGATGGGTGGTGGCGGCGGGGCTGATCGTGGCGGCGGGGTTCGTGGTGGCGGGGAACTTTGCCCGGATGGCCAAGGGGGAGGCGGATCCGGGGCAGACGACGGAGTTCACGGCGGTCCTCATGTATGGAGTCGGGGCTTGGGTGGTGGTGGGATCGATGACGGTGGCCGTGGTCCTCGGCGGCGCGGTCGCGGTGCTGCTTCATCTCAAGGAGCCTCTCCACCGGTTCGTGGGGCGGATGGGGGAGGGGGACTTGAAGGCGATCATGCAGTTCGTCGTCATCGCCCTGGTCATCCTCCCCATCCTGCCGGACCGGACGTTCGGGCCCTATGACGTCCTCAATCCCTACCAGATCTGGTGGATGGTGGTGCTCATCGTGGCGCTCTCGCTCGCCGGCTACGTGGCCTTCAAGCTGGTGGGGACGAACGCCGGGGCGGTTTTGTCGGGGATTCTGGGCGGAGTCATCTCCAGCACGGCTACGACGGTGACCTACTCCCGGCGCACGAAGGAGGACCCGGAGAGCTCCCGTCTCGCGGCGCTCATCGTGATGATCGCCTCGGCCGTGGTGTTCGGCCGGGTGCTGGTGGAGATCGCGGTGGTGGCCCGCGACCGCTTCCTGGAGCTGGCTCCTCCCCTCGGGGCCATGCTGGGGTTGACGGTGGTGCTGTCCGTGGTGCTGTGGCTCGGGGCGCGGCGCGATCCGTGCGCTCCTCCGGAGGCGGAGAACCCGGCGGAGCTCAAGTCGGCGATCATCTTCGGCGTGGTCTACGCGGTGGTCCTCCTGGCCGTGGCCTTCGCCCGGGACCGCTTCGGCAAGGCCGGGCTGCTCACCGTGGCCGGTCTCTCGGGTCTCACGGACATGGATGCCATCACCCTTTCGACCTCCCGTCTGGTGAGCCGGGGAGGGCTGGACTCGGACACGGGCTGGCGGGCGATCCTCCTGGCCTCCCTCTCGAACCTGGTCTTCAAGGCCGGCATCGTGGCCTTCCTGGGCAGCCGGAAGCTCTTCGGGCGGGTGGCGCTGCTGTTCGGGGTGACCTTGGCGGGGGGCGGGGTGATTCTGTGGCTGTGGCCGTAGGGTGCCCCCGCCCAAGACCCTCATCACCCCGGCCCTCTTCTCCCGTCCCCTCCCAGCCCCCCTCACCGGGAGAAGCGGGAGAAAAGCAAGCACGTCCCAGGGGTACCCCTCTCCCGGGGAGGGGGATGGGGTGGTCGGGAGAGGGGCAGGGGTGAGGGTCTTGGGCGGGGAGTGCGAGGCTGGAATAGCCATCCACCCCCCAATGTTGTAGACTTGCTCTCGACGCCCGGTTCGGGCCGGACAGGTGAGTCTCCCATCCTCTATATAGAGGACAGGGCGCTCAGACCGCCGGCTCTTGCGGAGTCTGGGGCCTCCGGCTTATACTGCGCTTCCCGCTGGCCGACCTTGGACGGTCCAGTCGCGAGTCCCGCCTTGAATGGCAGTTGACTTGCGCAGGACCTCTCGGTTACACTTCGCGGGTTCTACACCGCCGATGGTCCCGCCTGGGACGGGGGCGGTTTAAGTCTTCAAGCCGAAGACATCCCCTGAACACCGTTCGGGGCCGGAGTGTGGGCCGTCAACCCATTCTCGGAATGGGGGACGGGCAATTGTCGCTCCGTGGAGCAATGACTGCCGATGTCGGCAATCAACGGGTCGAGGAGATCTGGACGTATGCCTACGATTCATCAATTGGTGCGCAAGGGCCGGGACCGCGCGGAATCCAAGACGAAGAGCCCGGCGCTGCAGGGCTCTCCCCAGAAGCGCGGGGTCTGCGTGCGCGTCTATACCCAGACGCCCAAGAAGCCCAACTCGGCGCTGCGCAAGGTGGCCCGCGTGCGGCTCACCAACGGCATCGAGGTGACCACCTACATCCCGGGGGTCGGTCACAACCTCCAGGAGCACTCGATCGTGCTGATCCGCGGCGGCCGTGTGAAGGACCTCCCGGGCGTCCGCTATCACGTCATCCGGGGCACGCTCGACGCGGTCGGCGTGCAGGCGCGGCGGCAGGGCCGCTCCAAGTACGGCGCCAAGCGGCCGAAGTCCTAAGGAGCCATTGAGTCATGCCCAGGCGGAGAGAAGTCCCGAAGCGCGAGATCCTGCCGGATCCGCTGTACAACTCGCAGCTCGTCACCAAGTTCGTCAACGTGGTGATGAAGGACGGCAAGAAGTCGGTGGCCGAGCGCATCCTCTATGCTGCGCTGGAGTCGATCCGGCAGAAGACCAACGACGACCCGATGAAGGTCTTCAAGAAGGCCATCGAGAACGTCAAGCCCGCGGTCGAGGTGAAGTCCCGGCGCGTCGGCGGCTCGACCTACCAGGTCCCCGTCGAGGTGCGCCCCTCCCGCAAGCTGGCGCTCTCTATGCGCTGGATCATCACCACCGCCATGTCGCGCGGTGAGAAGACGATGCGCGCCCGGTTGGCGGGCGAGCTGCTGGACGCCTCGGAGAACCGAGGCGGCGCCATCAAGAAGAAGGAAGACACGCACCGCATGGCCGAGGCCAACAAGGCCTTCGCCCATTACCGCTGGTAAAGCGGCTGGAAGCACGAGAAGAGAGACGAAAGAAGTCAGACCATGGCACGGCAAGTATCTCTGAAAGACACGCGCAACATCGGCATCATGGCCCACATCGATGCCGGTAAGACGACGACCACCGAGCGGATCCTGTTCTACACGGGAGTCAACTACAAGATCGGTGAGGTGCACGAAGGGACTGCCACCATGGACTGGATGGTGCAGGAGCAGGAGCGCGGCATCACCATCACCTCCGCCGCCACCACCTGCTTCTGGACCAAGAACGGGGTCAACCACCGCATCAACATCATCGACACGCCCGGCCACGTGGACTTCACGGCCGAGGTGGAGCGGTCGCTGCGCGTCCTCGACGGCGCGGTGGCCGTGTTCGACTCGGTGGCGGGCGTCGAGCCGCAGTCCGAGACGGTGTGGCGCCAGGCCGACCGCTATCGCGTGCCCCGGATCGCGTTCGTCAACAAGATGGACCGCGATCGGCGCCGACTTCGAGCGCACGGTGTCGATGATGCGCACCCGTCTCGCCGCCAATCCCGTGGTCGTCCAGCTCCCCTGGGGCCGCGAGGAGCACTTCAAGGGGATCATCGACTTGATGGAGATGAAGGGGATCTTCTACAAGGACGAGACCCTGGGCGCGGACTACGAGCTGGTGGACATCCCCGAGGAGCATCTCGACCTCGCCCACAAGATGCGCGAGCAGATGGTCGAGGCGATCGCCGAGACGGACGACGAGCTGCTGGAGAAGTACCTCTCGGGCGAGGCGGTCACCAACGACGAGCTCAAGGCGGCTCTGCGCCGGGCCACGATCACCAACCGGGTGCAGCCCGTGATCTGCGGCAGCGCCTTCAAGAACAAGGGCGTGCAGCCGCTGCTCGACGCGGTGGTCGACTACCTGCCGTCGCCGCTGGACATCCCGCCGATCGAGGGGATCGATCCGCACAGCGAGCAGACGGTGGTGCGCCCCGCCGATGACGACGCGCCGTTCTCGGCCCTGGTGTTCAAGATCATGAGCGACCCGTTCGTGGGCCAGCTCGTGTTCTTCCGCGTCTACTCCGGCCACATCGAGACGGGCCAGTCGGTCCTGGGCTCGAAGAAGGGGAGCACCGAGCGCATCGGCCGCCTCCTCAAGATGCACGCCAACAAGCGCGAGGAGATCAGCGAGGTGTGGGCGGGCGACATCGCGGCGGCCGTGGGCTTGAAGAACGTCACGACCGGCGACACCATCTGCGATCCCAAGCGTCCGGTGGTGCTCGAAGCCATGAGCTTCCCCGAGCCGGTGATCGAGATCTCGATCGAGCCCAAGACCAAGGCCGACCAGGAGAAGCTGGGGATGGCCCTCGGCAAGCTGATGCAGGAGGACCCGACCTTCCGCGTCCACACGGACAAGGACACGGGCCAGACCCTGATCTCCGGCATGGGCGAGCTGCATCTCGAGATCATCACCGACCGTCTGGTGCGCGAGTTCAACGTCGGCGCCAACGTCGGCAAGCCGCAGGTCGCCTATCGCGAGACCATCACCCAGGAGGCCGACGGCGAGGGGCGCTACATACGCCAGACCGGCGGCCGCGGCCAGTTCGGTCACGCCAAGATCCACATGCGCCCGACGACCGAGGCGGACTACGTGTTCAACAACAAGATCGTCGGCGGCGTCATCCCCAAGGAGTTCATCAAGCCGATCGAGCAGGGCATCAAGGAGGCCCTGGAGACGGGGCCGCTGGCGGGCTTCCCCTGCGTCGGCGTCGAGGTGGACCTCTACGACGGCAGCTATCACGACGTGGACTCCTCCGAGATCGCGTTCAAGATCGCGGGCTCGATGGCCTTCCAGGACGCCTGCAAGCGGGCGCGGCCGGTGCTCATGGAGCCCGTGATGGCGGTCGAGGTGGTCACGCCCGAGGAGTACATGGGCGAGATCATCGGCGACATCACCTCGCGGCGCGGCCGCATCCAGAGCATGGAGGGACGCGGCAACGCCCAGGTGATCGCCTGCCGGGTGCCGCTGTCGGAGATGTTCGGCTATGCGACGGACCTGCGGTCGCTGTCCCAGGGGCGCGCCAACTACACCATGCAGTTCGCCTCCTACGAGCAGGCGCCCAAGAGCGTCAGCGAAGAGGTCGTGGCCAAGGCGGCCGGCTAGGCCGGCTAGGAAAATATTAGGAGAGATCATGGGCAAGGAAAAATTCAATCGTTCGAAGCCGCACGTCAACATCGGGACGATCGGCCACGTGGATCACGGCAAGACGACGCTGACGGCGGCGATCACGAAGGTCCTGGCCTCGAAGGGTCTGGCCAACTTCGTGGCCTTCGATCAGATCGACAAGGCGCCGGAAGAGCGCGAGCGCGGCATCACCATCGCCACGGCGCACGTGGAGTATTCGAGCGACAAGCGCCACTACGCGCACGTCGACTGCCCGGGCCACGCCGACTACATCAAGAACATGATCACCGGCGCGGCGCAGATGGACGGTGCGATCCTGGTGGTGTCGGCGGCGGACGGTCCGATGCCGCAGACGCGCGAGCACGTCCTGCTGGCGCGCCAGGTGGGCGTGCCGTACATGGTGGTGTTCATGAACAAGTGCGACATGGTGGACGATCCGGAGCTGCTGGACCTGGTCGAGCTGGAGCTGCGCGAGCTGCTCTCCTCCTACGACTTCCCGGGGGACGACATTCCGATCATCCGCGGCTCGGCGCTGAAGGCTTTGGAGAGCGGAGATCCGGCGAGCGAGTGGGGCACGAAGATCATCGAGCTGATCGATGCGGTGGACACCTACATTCCGCTGCCGGAGCGGGCGGTCGACAAGGACTTCCTGATGCCGATCGAGGACATCTTCTCGATCTCGGGCCGCGGCACGGTGGTGACGGGCCGTGTGGAGCGCGGGATCGTGAAGGTGGGCGACGAGGTGGAGATCGTGGGCATCCGTCCGACGGCGAAGACGATCGTCACGGGTGTCGAGATGTTCAAGAAGCTGCTCGATCAGGGCCAGGCGGGTGACAACATCGGCGTGCTGCTGCGGGGCACGAAGAAGGACGACGTGGAGCGCGGTCAGGTGCTGGCGAAGCCGGGCTCGATCAAGCCGCACACGAAGTTCAAGGGCGAGGTGTACGTGCTGACGAAGGAAGAGGGAGGGCGCCACACGCCGTTCTTCAATGGGTACCGTCCGCAGTTCTACTTCCGGACGACGGACGTGACGGGGGTGGCGAAGCTTGCCTGAGGGGACGGAGATGGTGATGCCGGGTGACAACGTGAACCTGGAGGTGGAGCTGATCGCGCCGATCGCGATGGAGAAGGGCGTGCGGTTCGCCATCCGTGAGGGCGGCCGCACGGTCGGCGCCGGCACCGTCACCGACATCGTCTCCTAGTCATCGCGCAGTTTGTTTTTCGAGAGATACGAGGGGCAGAGGTCATGGTCAACGAGAAGATCCGAATCCGCTTGAAAGCGTTCGACTACCGCATCCTGGACACGTCGACGCACGAGATCCTGGACACCGCGCGCCGCACCGGCGCCCGGGTGGTGGGGCCGATCCCGCTGCCCACGCACATCTCGCGGTACACGGTGAACCGCTCGCCGCACGTCGACAAGAAGTCGCGCGAGCAGTTCGAGATCCGCACCCACAAGCGGCTGCTCGACATCTTCGAGCCCACCAGCCAGACGGTCGACGCGCTGATGAAGCTGGAGCTGCCGGCCGGCGTGGACGTCGAGATCAAGGCGTTCGGCAAGTAGGCAGCCAGTAAAACGTAAGGAGCTCGCGATGGAAGGTATCTTGGGACGCAAGCTGGGGATGACCCAGATCTACGTCGAGGACGGCACGGCCATCCCGGTGACGGTGATCAAGGCCGGCCCCTGCCTGGTGGTGCAGCGCAAGACGGCGGAGACGCGACGGCTACGAGGCGGTGCAGATCGGCCTGGTGGAGGAGCGGCCGGCCAAGGTGGTCAAGCCCCAGGCCGGGCACTTCAAGAAGGCCGGCGTCGCGCCGGTGCAGCAAGCTCGAGGAGTTCCGCCTCAACGCCGGCGAGGAGCTCAAGGCCGGCGACGAGGTGAAGGCCTCCATCTTCGCGGAGAAGGAGTGGGTGGACGTGGTGGGCACCAGCAAGGGCAAGGGCTATCCAGGGCGTCGTCAAGCGCCACGGCTTCGCCGGCGGCCGGGCCACGCCACGGCTCGATGTTCCATCGCGCGCCCGGCTCGATCGGCGCCTCGGCCTACCCTTCGCGGGTGATGAAGGGCATGCGGGCGGGCGGGCGCATGGGCGGCGAGCGGGTGACCGCCAAGAACCTGCAGATCGTCAAGGTGGACGCCGAGCAGAACCTCATCTACGTGCGGGGCGCCGTGCCCGGCCCCAAGAGCGGGTACGTGGCGATCCGGCGGGCCAAGAGGGGATAACTACGATGAAGATCGCGGTCAAGAATCTGGACAACAAGACAGGTGCGGCGAGATCGACCTGCCCGAGGAGGTCTTCGGGTATCCGTACAAGCAGCATCTCATCCATGACGCGGTGACGGCCTATCTCGCCGGCCTGCGGCGCGGGCACGCACGAGACCAAGACGCGCTCCGAAGTCTCCGGCTCGGGCAAGAAGCTGTGGCGGCAGAAGGGCACCGGGCGCGCCCGCATCAAGGACATCCGCAACCCGAAGTGGCGTGAGCGGCGGCACGGTGCACGGCCCCGTCCCCCACAGCCATGCCAAGGACCTGTCGCGGCGGGAGAAGAAGAACGCCTTGAAGTCGGCCCTCTCGCGCAAGCTCAAGGACGAGTCGATCGTGGTGATCGAGAGCCTCGACCTTTCGAGCCACAAGACCCGCGACCTGGTCGAGCGTCTGGGCGGGCTGGGGATCAGCGGCAAGACGCTGCTGGTCGACAGCCTGGAGAATCACAACCTGTCGCTCGCGGCGCGCAACGTGCCGGCCTTGAAGACGGTGGACGCGCTGGCGGTCAACGTCTACGACGTGGTGGACCGGCCGACGCTGGTGTTGAGCGAGAGCGCGCTCAACCGTCTGGTGGAGGTGCTGGCGAAATGAGAATCCAGGAGATCATCCGCCGCCCGCTGATCACCGAGAAGTCGACGGAGCTGCGCGACGAGAAGGGCATCATCGCCTTCGAGGTCGCGCGCGGCGCCAACAAGATCCAGGTCAAGCGCGCGGTCGAGGCCCAGTTCAAGGTGAAGGTGGCCGAGGTCCGTATCGCCATCGTCCACGGCAAAGTCCGCCGGCAGGGCCGCTTCGTCGGGCGCCGTCCCGACTGGAAGAAGGCCTACGTGCGGCTGGTCGCGGGCGAAAAGCCGATCGAGTTCTTCGAGGGGATGTAAGAGATGCCGACGAAGCAGAGGAAGCCGATCAATTCTTCGAGCCGGTTCCAGACGCACCTGACGTTCGAGGAGCTCACCCGGGAGAAGCCGGAGAAGTCGCTCACCGCGGGCAAGCACAAGAGCGGCGGGCGCAACAACAAGGGCCAGCTCACGTCGTGGTGGCGGGGCGGCGGCCACAAGCGCCGCTACCGCGTCATCGACTTCAAGCGCGACAAGCACGGCGTCCCGGCCAAGGTGGCCACCATCGAGTACGATCCCAACCGCTCGGCGCGGATCGCGCTGCTCCACTACGCGGACGGCGAGAAGCGCTACATCCTGTGGCCGGACGGCTTGAAGGTGGGCGCCGAGGTGGTGGCGGGCGAGAACGTCGAGGTCAACGTCGGCAACGCCCTGCCGCTGCGCCGCATCCCCCTGGGCACGGTGATCCACAACATCGAGCTCAAGATCGGCAAGGGCGGCCAGATGGTGCGCGAGCGCCGGCGGCGGCGCCCAGCTCATGGCGCGCGACGGGTCCTGGGCCCAGGTCAAGCTGCCTTCCGGGCGAAGTGCGCAAGGTGCACGTCGAGTGCTACGCCACCGTGGGCCAGGTGGGCAACCTGGATCACGAGAACGTCTCGATCGGCAAGGCCGGGCGCAACCGCTGGCTGGGCTGGAAGCCGCACAACCGCGGCGTCACCATGAACCCGGTGGACCACCCGATGGGCGGCGGCGAGGGCCGGACGTCCGGCGGCCGCCATCCCACCACCCCCTGGGGCGTGCCGACCAAGGGCTACAAGACCCGCAACAACAAGCGCACGGACGGCCAGATCGTCCGCCGCCGGAACCAGAAGTAAGGAGCCGAGCATGGCGCGTTCACTGAAGAAGGGCTACTTCATCGACGACCATCTGGCCGACCAAGGTCTCGGCGATGAACGACCGCGGTGACAAGCGGGTGATCAAGACCTGGTCGCGCCGTTCGACCGTCATCCCGGAGATGGTCGGGCACACGCTCGCGGTGCACAACGGCACGAAGTTCATCCCGGTCTACGTCAGCGAGAACATGGTGGGCCACAAGCTGGGCGAGTTCGCCCAGACCCGCACCTTCCGCGGGCACAGCGGCAAGAAGGCCGAGAAAGGGGCCCGTCCCCGGTAGGGGGAGGGCGGCAAGGAGGAGTCGAGATCATGGAAGTGACAGCGCGACTTCGCTACGCCCCGGGCTCGGCGCAGAAGATGCGCCTGGTGGCCGATTTGATCCGGGGCAAGGCCGTGCAGGAAGCGGTCAACCTCCTGACGGTGACCAACAAGGTGGCGGCCCGGCACGTGCAGAAGTGCCTGAAGTCGGCCATCGCCAACGCCGAGCACCGCGAGGATCACGTGGACGTCGACCGGCTCTACGTCAAGGAGATCTTCGTGGACCGCGGGCCGGTGGCCAAGCGGGTGCGTCCCGCACCGATGGGCCGGGCGTTCCGGATCCTGCGGCGGCAGAGCCACATCACGATCAAGCTCGACACCCGCAAGGGTGAAGAGAAGAAGAAGTAACCGGAGAGGATACGAACGTGGGTCAGAAAACGCACCCCTATGGGTTCCGGCTCGTCTACAACAAGACCTGGCATTCGCGCTGGTACGGCGAGGCCAACTACGCCGCCACCCTGCACGAGGACCTCAAGCTGCGCCGCCAGCTCAAGACCCGGCTCGGCCATGCCGGAGTGTCGGAGATCGACATCGAGCGGGCCGCCGACAAGCTGCGCGTCACCATCTACACCTCGCGGCCGGGCATCATCATCGGCCGCCGCGGCGCCGAGGTGGACAAGCTGCGGGACGACCTGCAGAAGGCCATGGGACGCGAGGTGCACATCAACATCCAGGAGATCCAGCGGCCGGAGCTCGACGCCCAGCTCGTGGCCGAGTCGATCGCCGGCCAGCTCGAGCGGCGCGTCTCCTTCCGCCGCGCCATGAAGAAGGCCATGGAGTCGGCCTTCCGCTTCGGCGCCAAGGGAGTGAAGATCATGGTCGGCGGCCGTCTGGGCGGCGCCGAGATCGCCCGCTCCGAGTGGTACCAGGAGGGGCGGCTGCCGCTCCACACGCTGAAGGCGGACATCGACTACGGCATGGCGCGAGGCGTCCACGACCTACGGCGTCATCGGCGTCAAGGTGTGGGTCTACAAGGGAGACCTCCTCAAGGAGAAGGGTCGCCGCGCAGCAGCGTAGGCCCGGGAGAACGAAGCCATGTTGATGCCGAAGAAGGTCAAGTTCAGAAAGCAGCAGCGCGGCCGGCGCGCCGGTATGGCCAAGGGGGGCAGCTACATCGCCTTCGGCGATTACGCGCTCCAGGCCATGGAAGCCGGCTGGGTGACGGCGCGGCAGATCGAGGCGGCCCGTATCGCCATCTCCAGGCAGCGTCAAGCGCGGCGGCAAGGTGTGGATCCGCGTCTTCCCCGACAAGCCGATCACCAAGAAGCCGCTCGAGACCCGCATGGGCAAGGGCAAGGGCAACCCCGAGGAGTGGGTGGCGGTGGTCAAGCCGGCGCGCATCCTCTACGAGCTCGAGGGAGTGCCCATGGACGTGGCCGAGGCCGCCATGCGCCTCGCCTCGCACAAGCTGCCCATCAAGACGCGCTTCATCAAGCGCGACGAAGAGCTGAGGTGAGACGATGAAGGCTTCACAAATGCGGGAACAGACCACGGAGGAGCTGCAGGACAAAGAGCGCGAGCTCGCCGAGCAGCTCTTCGCCCTGCGCCTGCAGAAGGTCACCGGCCAACTCGAGAAGCCGGCCCGCGTCCGGCAGGTCAGGAAGGACCTCGCCCGGGTGCTGACCCTTCTGCACCAGCGGCAACCAGTCGGCAAGCCGGCAGGCAAGTAACCAGGGAGCGGACGACATGGCCGAAACGACAGAGACACCCACCACCACCACCGCCGCGACCCCCGAGCGGGGCCGCCGCCAGACCAAGGTCGGCCGGGTGGTGAGCAACAAGATGGACAAGACCGTGGTGGTGGTGGTCGAGGAGACGGTGACGCACCGCCTCTACCACCGCTACATGAAGAAGACGAAGAAGTTCCACGCCCACGACGAGGAGAACCGGTGCAACGTCGGCGACGAGGTGGAGATCGTCTCCAGCCGTCCGCTGTCGAAGACGAAGCGCTGGCGGGTCCGCGAGATCTTGAAGCGGGCCCAGTAAAGCGGCCTGGTAGAGGACAACGACGATGATCCAGATGGGAACGATTCTCGACGTGGCCGATAATTCGGGAGCCAAGAAGATCTCCTGCATCCACCTCCGCGGCGGCTCGGCGGGCCAGTACGGCCGGCTGGGCGACGTCATTACGGCCTCGGTCAAGGAGGCCTCGCCCGACGGCACGGTGAAGAAGGGGCAGGTGGTCAAGGCGGTGATCGTGCGGACGGCGAAGGAGCAGCGGCGCAAGGACGGCAGCTACATCCGCTTCGACAACAACTCCGCCGTCCTGGTCAATGACGCGGGCGAGCCCATTGGCACGCGCGTCTTCGGTCCGGTGGCGCGCGAGCTGCGCGAGAAGCGGTTCATGAAGATCGTCTCCCTGGCGCCGGAGGTGATCTGAAATGAAGCTCAATGTAAAGAAGAACGATCAGGTGCTCGTCACCACGGGCAAGGACCGCGGCGCGCGCGGCCGGGTGCTGCGTGTGCTGGCCGGCGAAGGTAAGGCCATCGTCGAGCGCGTCAACATGATCAAGCGGCACACCCGGCCGAACCCCAACAAGGGGATCCAGGGCGGCATCCTGGAGCGCGAGGCGCCGATCCAGATCGCCAACCTGCGGGTGATCTGCCCGGAGTGCGGCAAGGCCTCGCGGCTGGGGCGCACGCGGCTGGACGATGGCGAGGGCAAGGGCAAGGGCGTACGGGTGTGCAAGAGCTGCGGCGCCACCTTCAGTTGAGGCAAGCAGTTGAGGCAAGGTGAGGACAATGGCAAAGGATAAGAAAGATACCAAGGGTAAGGGCAAGGCGGCGTCCGCGGCCCCTGCCGGACCGGTGCGGCCGACCCCAGAGGGCTACGTGCCGCGGCTCAAGCAGCGCTATAGCCGAAGAGGTGGTGCCGAAGCTCAAGGCCGAGTTCGGCATCGAGAACGTCATGGCGGTGCCGCGCATCGAGCGCATCTCCTTGAACATGGGTATGGGCGAGGCGATCCAGAACATCAAGGTGCTGGACGACGCGGTGGAGGAGCTGGCGGCGCTCGCCGGCCAGAAGCCCACCATCACCCGCGCCCAGAAGTCGATCGCGGCCTTCAAGCTGCGCGAAGGCATGCCCATCGGCTGCCGCGTGACGCTGCGCGGCGACCGTATGTGGGAGTTCCTCGACCGGCTGATCGCCATCGCGCTCCCCCGCGTCCGCGACTTCCGCGGCGTGCCGAGCAAGAGCTTCGACGGCCGCGGCAACTACACCCTGGGCATCCGCGACCACCTGATCTTCCCCGAGGTGGACTACAACAAAGTGGAGAAACCCAAGGGGATGAACATCACCATCGTGACCACGGCCGGCAACGACGAGCGCGCGCTCTACATGCTGCGCGAGCTCGGCATGCCGTTCACGCGCTAGGAGGCTTTTCGTGGCGACCACGGCGAAGATCGCAAGAGAGACCGAAGAAGCTGAAGTTCGAAACGCGGCATCGCAATCGCTGCAAGCTGTGCGGCCGCCCGCGGGGCTATTACCGCAAGTTCGGCCTCTGCCGCATCCATCTGCGGGACCTGGCGCTCCAGGGCTATCTGCCGGGCGTCATCAAGGCGAGCTGGTAGGCGAGGAGAGACGAGCAATGAGCATGACCGATCCGATCGCGGACCTGCTGACGCGGATCCGCAACGCGCAGATCGCCAAGCACGACCGGCTGGACGTGCCGGCCTCCAGGCTGAAGGTGGAGATCGCGAAGCTCCTCAAGGAGGAGGGGTTCATCAAGAACTTCCGGGAGATCGAGGCCGAGCCCCAGGGCACGCTGCGCATCTTCCTGCGCTACAGCACCGACGGGGTCGCCGGCCATCTCGCACCTGCAGCGGGTGAGCCGGCCGGGCCGGCGGGTCTACCGCAAGGCGGACGAGATCCAGCCGGTGAGGAACGGCCTCGGCATCGGGATCGTCTCGACGTCGCAGGGCCTGCTGACCGACGCCCAGGCGCGCGAGCGCCGGGTGGGCGGCGAGCTGCTCTGCCAGATCTGGTAGAAGAGGTAGGAGAACGTTTATGTCGCGGATTGGTAGGATGCCCATTCCCGATCCCGCAGGGGACCAAGGTCGAGGTGCGGGACGACGTGTTCGTGGCCGAGGGCCCCAAGGGCCGGGTCGAGCAGTCGCTCTTCCCCGGCTACCCCGTCGCAGTCGAGGACGGCACGATCAACGTCTCGCGCTCCGGCGACAGCGGGCCCGAGCGCTCGCGTCACGGCCTGCTGCGGGCCCTGCTCGCCAACGCCGTGCAGGGGGCCACGGGCGGCTTATCGAAGCAGCTCGACATCGTGGGCGTCGGCTACCGCGCCGAGGTGAAGGGCAACGTCGTGCAGTTCGCCCTCGGCTACTCCCACCCGGTGATCTACGACGTC
Organism: Thermoanaerobaculaceae bacterium; assembly: GCA_963712665.1. Taxonomy (GTDB): domain Bacteria; phylum Acidobacteriota; class Thermoanaerobaculia; order Multivoradales; family UBA5704; genus DATARR01. Next base: position 929,028 of record CAVQIV010000009.1, read on the forward strand.
CCCGAGGGGATCAAGATCGACCTGGACGCCAAGGCCAACCGGCTGACGGTGTCCGGCGCCGACCGGCAGAAGGTGGGGCAGGTGGCGGCCGAGATCCGCAGCCTGCGCCGGCCCGACCCTTACAAGGGCAAGGGCATCAAGTACACCGATGAGATCCTGCGCCGCAAGGTCGGCAAGGCCGGCGGCAAGTAAGGGAACTTGACGATGAGCGACTACGTCACCAAGCGAAACAAGGCGAAGCGGGCGCGCCGCGACGCGCGCCCACCTGCGGCTGCAGCAAGCGCGTGCGGGGCAGCTCCGAGCGTCCGCGCCTGTCGGTCTACAAGAGCCTGCGTTTCATCTACGCGCAGGTGATCGACGACGACAAGGGCGTGACCCTGGCGCAGGCCAACTCCTCGGACGCGTCGGTGCGCGAGCAGGTCAAGGGCTCGACCGCCAGCAAGGCCGCGGCCAAGCTGGTGGGCGAGCTGGTGGCGGAGCGGGCCAAGGAGCAGGGCGTCGAGAAGGTGGTCTTCGACCGCGGCGGCTACATCTACCACGGCCGCGTCCAGGCGCTGGCCGAGGGCGCCCGCGGAAAAGGCTTCAATTTTAGGGCTTGCAATTCTAGGCAGCGAAGGAGACGAGCTTGGCCAGGGACTTCGAACGCGAGAGCGAATTTTTCGAGCAGGTCGTCCACATCAACCGGGTGACCAAGGTGGTGAAGGGAGGCAAGAACTTCTCCTTCTCCGCCCTGGTGGTGATCGGGGACGGCAATGGCCGCGTGGGCTACGGCGCCGGCAAGGCGAAAGAGGTGCCGGTGGCGATCCGCAAGGGGATCGAGATCGCCAAGCGGAACATGGTCCAGGTGCCGCTCAAGGGGACCACCATCCCGCACGAGACGCTGGGCATCTTCGGCGCCGGCCGCGTGCTCATGAAGCCGGCTTCGCGACGGCACCGGCGTGATCGCCGGCGGCCCGGTCCGCGCCGTGGTGGAGACCGCGGGCATCCAGGACATCCTCACCAAGTCGCTGGGCTCGACCAATCCGCACAACGTGGTGAAGGCGACCTTCGCCGCGCTGTTGAGCCTGAGGAGCGAGAGCGACGTGATGGCCGGGCGGGGCCTCAGTGACCGCGCCGACCGCACCGAGCGCAAGCCGGCACCCGCCGCCGCGCCCGCGCCGACGCAGCCGGAAGCCGTTTGAAAGTAGGGGACATCCAATGGCGAACGAAGAAGGCAAGACGATCAAGATCACTCAGGTGAGGAGTGGCATCGGCACCCAGCAGGGGCACCGCGAGGTGCTCCGCAGTCTCGGGCTGCGCCGCATCCGCCACCAGGTCGAGCGCCCCGACACCCCGGCGGTGCGCGGCATGGTGAAGAAGATCGAATACCTGGTGGAGTCGTCGAGGAGAATCATGAAGCTGCACGAGCTGTCCCCGGCCAAGGGGAGCAAACATTCCAGGAAGCGGGTCGGGCGCGGCCCCGGCTCCGGCCTCGGCAAGACCGCGGGCCGCGGCGAGAAGGGTCAGAAGTCCCGCACCGGCTACAGCAGCCGGCCCGGCTTCGAGGGCGGCCAGATGCCGCTCGTCCGCCGGGTGCCCAAGCGCGGGTTCACCAACATCTGGAAGACCGAGTACACGGTGGTCAACCTGTCGCCAGCTCGCCGAGCTCGAAGGCGAGGTCACGCCCGAGGTGCTCGTAGAGCGCGGCCTGGTCCGCTCCGGCCGCAAGGTCAAGGTGCTCGGGGACGGCGAGATCGGCAAGGCCCTGACCGTCGTCGCCGACAAGTTCAGCAAATCGGCCCGCGAGAAGATCGAAGCCGCGGGCGGCCGCTGCGAGGAGCCGAAGGCGTGATCGAAAGCTTCCGCAACATCTTCGCGATCCCCGACCTGCGCAAGCGGGTCCTCTTCACGTTCGCGTTGCTGGCGCGTCTACCGGATCGGCTGCCACATCCCCAGCCCGGGGGTCGATCCGCGAGGCGCTGCTCGAGTTCATGAAGGCCAGCCAGGGCACCTTCATCGGGTTCGTCAACACCTTCACGGGCGGCAGCCTGCAGCGGATCGCGGTCTTCGCGCTGGGCATCATGCCCTACATCACCGCGTCGATCATCCTGCAGCTCCTGACCGTGGTGTGGCCCTACCTCGAGAAGCTGTCCAAGGAGGGCGAGCTGGGGCGGCGCAAGATCACCCAGTACACCCGCTACGGCACGGTGGTGATCTCCATCATCCAGGGCACGGGCATCGCCCTGTTCCTGGAGCGGACCACGACGCCGGACGGCGCGCCGCTGGTGCCTGACCCCGGCTGGGGCTTCCGCTTGATGACCGTGCTGACGCTGACGACCGGCACGGCGTTCATCATGTGGCTGGGCGAGCAGATCAGCGAGCGCGGCATCGGCAACGGCATCTCGCTGATCATCTTCGCCGGCATCGTGGTGGGCCTGATCCGCGGCCATCGGCAGCACCATCGAGCTGGTGCAGCAGGGGAACTTGATCGCCCTCGTGCTGGTGCCGCTGATGGTGTTCATGGCCGCTGGTGGTGGCCTTCATCGTCTACATGGAACGTGCCCAGCGACGCATCCCGGTGCAGTACGCCAAGCGGGTGGTGGGCCGGCGGGTCTACGGCGGGCAGAGCACCTACCTGCCGCTGCGGGTCAACACCGGCGGCGTCATCCCGGTGATCTTCGCGAGCTCGGTGGTGACGGTGCCGACCGTGGTCGCGGGCTTCATCCAGAACGAGTGGCGTGCAGAGGGTGGCCGAGCTACGTCTCGCTACGGCGAGCCGCTCTACTACCTGCTCCAGGTCATCGCCATCGTCTTCTTCTCCTACTTCTACGTGTCGATCATCTTCAACCCCACGGACCTGGCGGAGAACATGCGGAAGTACGGCGGGTTCATCCCCGGCATCCGGCCGGGCAAGCGGACGGCGGAGTACATCGACCGCATCCTCACCCGGCTCACGCTGGTGGGCGCGCTCTACCTCGCGGCGGTGACCGTGCTGCCGGAGTTCCTGCTCACCGGCGTCAAGGTGCAGCCTGCCGCGGCTCGGCACCGCAGCTCGCCACCGCGCTGCCGCGGTGGATCACCGAGGGCATGGGGATCAACTTCTACTTCGGCGGCACGTCGCTGCTGATCGTGGTCGGCGTGGCCATGGACTACCATCCAGCAGATCGAGAGCCAGCTCGTGATGCGCAACTACGAAGGCTTCATGAAGCGGGGCCGGATACGTGGGCGGCGGGGCTGACGGCCATCCGATCCCGGACGGCAAGCCCGGGTGGTCCTGCTGGGGCCTCCGGGCGCCGGCAAGGGGACGCAGGCCGCAGCTGCTGTGCGACGCGGCTGGGCGTCTGCCGCCATCTCGACCGGCGACATGCTGCGCGAGGCGGTGGCGGCGGGGAGCGAATTGGGCGAGCGGGTGGAAGGGATCCTGGACGCCGGCGGGCTGGTGGACGACGCCACCATGGCCGACGTGGTGCGCGAGCGGCTGGCGAGGCCGGACGTCTGCGAGGGGTTCCTGCTCGACGGCTACCCGCGGACTCTTCCCCAGGCGGAGACGCTGGCGGGAATTCTCGACGACGCGGGATTGTCTCTGGATGCGGTGCTCCTGATCGCGGTGCCGGAGGACGAGCTGGTGCGGCGGACGCTGCTGCGGGGGCGGGCCGACGACAAGGAAGAGGTGATTCGCGAGCGGTTGCGGGTGTATCGGGAAAAGACCGCGCCGCTGATCGGTTACTATAGGCAGCGCGGCCTCCTCCACGAGATCGACGGCAACCGGCCGGTCGAGGAGGTGTCGGCGCAGATGCTCGGTCTCGTTCGGGGCGGACGGGACCGCACTGAATGGCGGTGATCCTCAAGACCCCCGGCGAGATCGAGCTGATGGACCGAGGCGAACCGCATCGTCCACCAGGTGCTGGACGAGGTGGGGGCCCGCGATCGCTCCCGGCGTCACGTCGCGGGAGCTGGACCGTCTCGCCGAGCGCGTCATCCGCGCCGCCGGCGGGGTGCCGGCGTTCCTGAACTACCGGGGCTTTCCGGCGACGTTGTGCATCTCGGTCAACGACGTCATCGTGCACGGCATCCCCTGTGATGTCCCGCTCCGTGAGGGGGACATCGTCGGCATCGACTGCGGCGTGCTTCTACAAGGGGTACTATGGGGACGCGGCCCGCACCTTCGCGGTGCGGCGAGGTCGGGCGAGGAGGCGGAGCGGCTGCTCGAGGTGACGCGCAGAGGCGCTGCGCTTGGCGGTCGCGCAGGTGCGGCCCGGAGCGCGGCTCCAGGACATCGGCTGCGCGGTGCAGCGCCACGTCGAGCGGCACGGCTTCTCGGTGGTGCGCGAGTTCGTCGGGCATGGCATCGGGACGGCGCTGCACGAGGACCCGCAGGTGCCCAACTTCGGCGACTCCCGGCAAGGGCACGAAGCTGCAGCCGGGCATGGTGCTGGCCATCGAGCCGATGGTCAACGCCGGCGAGGCGGCCGTGACGATGGACGCCGACGGCTGGACGGCGCGCACCGAGGACGGGTCGCTGTCGGCCCATTTCGAGTATTCGGTGGCGGTGGCGCCGTCGGCGGGCCCGGGTGCTGGGGACGGACCTGACGATTTAACACTGGAGAGGAAGGACGTTTGTCCAAGAAAGAAGAGGCGATCGAGGTCGAGGCGACGGTGGTCGAGCCGCTCCCCAACGCGATGTTCCGCGTCGAGGTGGAGCTAACGACAACAAGCACCAGGTCCTGGCCCACATCTCGGGCAAGATGCGCAAGCACTTCATCCGCATCCTGCCCGGCGACAAGGTGCTCGTCGAGCTGTCGCCGTACGACCTCAACCGGGGCCGGATCGTCTACCGGCTCAAGTAGACGAGCCCGGAAAGCGGAAAGGAAGTCGGACATGAAAGTACGTTCATCGGTCAAGCGGATCTGCCCCAAGTGCAAGGTCGTCCGCCGCAAGGGCGTCGTGCGGGTGATCTGCGAGAACCCGAAGCACAAGCAGCGTCAGGGATAGGGAGTCGCTATGGCACGTATCGCAGGAGTCGACCTGCCGCAGAACAAGCAGGTCTGGATCGGTCTGACCTACATCTACGGCATCGGCCGCTCGCGCGCGCGCGACATCCTGGCCAAGGCCGAGGTGCCGGACGTCACCAAGGTCAAGGACTTGACCGAGGACGAGGCGCGGCGCATCCGCAAGGTGATACCAGGACGAAGGACGCGTCGAGGGCGACCTGCGCAAGGAGGTCAGCCAGAACATCAAGCGTCTGATGGAGATCGGCAGCTACCGCGGCGTCCGTCACCGGCAAGGGGCTGCCGGTGCGCGGCCAGCGGACCCAGACCAACTCTCGCACCCGCAAGGGCCCGCGCCGCGGCGCCGTCGCGGGCAAGAAGAAGGCGACGAAGAAGTAGGAGTCAGAGGGATTGGCGAATGGCCAAAGCCGAACGGCAAGAAGGACAGGAAGGGCGCCAAGCAGAAGGAGAAGCGCTCGGTGCCCCACGGCGTCGCCCACATCCAGGCGACCTTCAACAACACGATCGTCTCGATCGCCGACCCGGAGGGCAATCTCGCTCTCCTGGTCGTCGGCCGGCCGCATCGGATTCAAGGGCTCGCGCAAGGGCACGCCCTTCGCCGCCCAGGTGGCGGCGCAGAACGCGGGCAACAGCGCCAAGGACGCGGGCAGTGCGCTCCGTGGACGTGATGGTCAAGGGTCCCGGCGCCGGCCGCGAGTCGGCCATCCGCGCCCTCCAGGCCGCGGGGATCGAGGTCAAGTCCATCAAGGACGTCACGCCCATCCCCCACAACGGCTGCCGGCCGCGCAAGCGGCGCCGCGTCTAGCAGCTTAGCGTTTCATCGCGAGGGACCCCGGGTGTGCCGGGGAAACTCGCGCGTCTTCCCAAGTTGAAGTCCCCGTAGCGTCGGGGAGAGGACGTTTCAAGGAGAGATCCAAGTGGCAAGATACACTGGACCCGTCTGCCGGCTCTGCCGCCGCGAACGGATGAAGCTGTTCCTCAAGGGCGACCGCTGCTTCAAGGAGAAGTGCGCCGTCGAGCGCCGCAACTTCCCGCCCGGCCAGCACGGCACGCGGCGCGGCCGCCGCACCCTCGGCTACGGCCTGCAGCTCCGTGAGAAGCAGAAGGTGAAGCGCATCTACGGCGTGCTCGAAGCGCAGTTCCGTACCTATTTCGCAGGAGGCCGACCGCCGCAAGGGGATCACCGGCGAGAACCTGCTGGTGATGCTGGAGCGGCGGCTCGACAACGTCGTGCTACAGCCTGGGCTTCGCCGCCTCCCGCGCCCAGGCGCGCCAGTTCGTCCGCCACGGCCACGTGCACGTCGACGGCCGCAAGATCACGATCCCCTCCTATCAGGTGAAGGCCGGGCAGGCGATCGCCATCAAGGAGGCCAGCCGCAAGAACCCGCTGATCCGTACCAGCGTCGAGACGGCGCGCGGACGCGGCGTCCCGGAATGGCTGGAGCTGGATGCGGAGAACACCAGCGGCAAGGTGCTGCGCCTGCCCGTCCGTGAGGACATCAAGCTCCCCATTCAGGAGCAGTTGATCGTCGAGCTCTACAGCCGCTGATCGGGAGTCGAAATTCAAGGAAGGAGCTCCATCATGCTTTGGAAGGGTTTTCAGCGCCCCAAGCGCGTTGAGGTCGATACCGAGACCCTGACGGCGACGTACGGCCGCTTCACGGCCCAGCCGTTCGAGCGGGGCTTCGCCACCACCATCGGCAACGCCCTCGGCGCTGCCTCTTGTCGTCGATCGAAGGCGCCGCCATCACGGCCGTCAACATCGAGGGCGTGCTGCACGAGTTCTCGTCCATCCCGGGTGGTCAGGAGGACGTCACCGACATCATCCTCAACCTGAAGCAGATGGCCATCACCCTGCACTCCGAGGAGTCGAAGGTGCTGTCCATCGACGTCCAGGGGCCGGGCGCCGTGACCGCGGGGAACATGAGCGAGGATCCGCAGGTCGAGATCTTCGACCCCAGCGTCCACATCGCCACCGTCAACGAGGAGGGGCGCCTCAAGCTCCAGGCCCAGATCAAGAAGGGGCGGGGCTACGTCTCGGCCGACCGCAACTTCGACGAGTCCATGGGCATCGGCTGGATCCCCGTCGACTCCGCCCACAGCCCGGTGCGCCGGGTCAACTACCGGGTCGAGGCCGCCCGCCTCGGCCAGACCACGGACTACGAGCGCCTGATCCTCGAGGTGTGGACCAACGGCACCGTCCGTCCCGAGGAGGCCGTGTCGCTCGCCGCCCTGCTGCTCAGGGACCACCTCGGCATCTTCATCCAGACCGAGGAGAGCCTGCGCCACGACACCGGCGACCTGGGCCGCGAGGAGCTCGCCGGCCTCGACGCCCTCCTGGCCAAGCAGATCGACGAGCTCGACCTCTCGGTGCGCTCGGCCAACTCGCTCAAGAACGCCAACATCCACACGCTCCGCGACCTGGTGCGCCGGAGCGAGAAGGACATGCTGGAGACCAAGAACTTCGGCAAGAAGTCGCTGGAGGAGGTCCAGGAGGTCCTGGACAAGCTCGGTCTCTCTCTGGGAATGGACGTGCCGGAGCGCCCCTCCGGTGCAGGAGCTTCGGCCTGATCGGGCCCTGAGGAGAGAACGACATGCGTCACGCGGTCAAAGGCAGAAAGCTGGGCCGGACCTCCTCTCACCGGGAGGCCCTGTTCCGCAACCAGCTCCAGTCGCTGGTGGAGAAGGAGCAGATCATCACGACGCTCCCCAAGGCCAAGGAGCTGCGGCCCATCGCCGAGCGGGTGATCACCCGCGGGCAAGCACGGCACGGTCCACGACCGGCGCTGGGTGCTGCGCTGGGTGCTGAAGCGCGATCTGGTCAAGAAGGTGTTCGACGACATCGCGCCGCGCTTCTCGGAGCGGCCGGGCGGCTATCTGCGCATCGTCAAGCTGGGACCGCGTAAGGGTGACGGGGCCGAGATGGCGGTGCTCGAGCTGGTCGAGCGCGAGGCCACCGCGGCGCCCGAGCCGGAGCCCAAGAAGGCCAAGGAGAAGGAGCCCAAGGAGCCGAAGGCCAAGAAGGAGGCCAAGGACTCCAAGCCCAAGCCCAAGGCCGCGGCCAAGCCCAAGCCCGCTCCCAAGCGGGAGAAGAAAGAGGCTCCCAAGAAGGTCTCGACCAAGAAAGGCCGAGCCCAGGTCTCCACTCCCAAGAAGAGCGTGTAGCTCGGAATCGCAGGGGCGCAGTCATGCTGCGCCCCTGCATCCCACCTCAGGCATGATCGCGGCTCATGGCCGCAGATCCCACCGTCACCCCTCCCTCCACAGCGTCCCCGGCTCGGCCGCAACGTCGTCGCCCTGGCAGCGGTGAGCTTCCTCACCGACGTGTCGAGCGACATGACCTATCCGCTGCTGCCAGTGTTCCTGACCAGCGTCCTGAGGGTGAGCGCCACGTCCGTGGGGGCCATCGAGGGGGCGGCCGAGACCACGGCGGCGCTGCTCAAGCTCGCCAGCGGCTGGTGGTCGGATCGCGTGGCGCGGCGCAAGCCCCTCGTGGTGATGGGTTACACCCTCGCGTCGATCATCCGCCCCCTGATCGGTCTCGCCCAGTCGTTCGGCCAGGTGCTGGGCATCCGGGTCGCGGACCGGGTGGGCAAGGGGATCCGCACCTCGCCGCGGGATGCGCTGATCGCCGACTCGGTCGATCCCGCCATCCGCGGCCGGGCCTTCGGCTTCCACCGCGCCGCCGACAACGCGGGCGCCATGCTGGGGCCGCTCCTCGCCTTCGCCCTCCTGCGGTGGGGCGGGCTCTCGTTGCGCACGGTCTTCCTGCTCACCGCCATCCCCGGGGCTCTGGCGGTGCTGACCCTGATCTTCGGAGTGCGCGATATACCGCGAGCCTCTCCGGCCAAGGAAACCAAGAAGCTCGACCTCAGGACCCCTCTCGGGAAGCGGTTCTGGGCCTATCTCGGCGTCCTCTTCCTGTTCACCCTGGGCAACTCCACGGACGCCTTCCTGATCCTGCGGGCGGGCCAGCTCGGGGTCTCGACGGCCCTCATCCCCATCCTCTGGGCCATGCTCAGTCTGGTGAAGGCCGCGGCCAGCACGCCGGGCGGCATCCTCTCGGACCGGCTCGGCAGAAAACCTCTCATCGTGGCCGGCTGGTTCGTCTACGCCGCCGTCTACTTCGCCTTCGGCCATGCGTCGGCGACGTGGCACGCCTGGGTCCTCTTCGCCGTCTACGGCCTCTATTTCGGTCTCACCGAGGGAGTAGAGAAGGCGCTGGTGGCCGACCTCGTGCCCGCGGATCGCCGCGGCGCCGCCTTCGGCTGGTACAACCTGGCCTTAGGGATCGGCGCCCTGCCGGCCTCCCTCCTCTTCGGCTTCCTCTGGGACCGCTGGAGCTCGACGACCGCCTTCGGCTTCGGCGCTCTCGTGGCCCTGGCCGCGGCGGCCGGGCTCGCTCTGGTAGTCCCGGGGCGACGAAAGACCGCGTAATCCCGTAAACTTACAGAAATGCTTCGCAGTCCCGGTACACTCTCTGGAGGAACCGCAGTCTGTTCCTGAATCATCTCCAAGGAGTTTCTCCCATGCGCCGTCTCCTCCTGGCTTTAGCCATCCTTGCCGCAGCTCCCGCGGTCCATGCCGCGGATGCCCCGGACCCCACCGCTCTGCAGGCCGAGATCGCGGTCTCGCACCTCGAGCCTGCCCGGGCCGTGACCCTGAAGAACCTGAAGCTGAACGCGGGCCTCGCCACACTCCATCTCGACGGCCTGCTCGTCCCCGCGTCGGGAGTAGGCGGCCAGACCATCGAGCTGGTCTTCCTGGGCAACGGCCGGATCGAGCTCGATCCGCCGGATTCCGTGGAGGCCGGGCAGCTCGAGCTCTTCACGGGTACAGCCCGTCTCGAAGCGGAATTCAAGGAGGCCGTCCTGGTGGTGGGCCTCGACGCCGCGGTGAACGCCATGCTGCGCCGGCCCGCCGCCCAACCGGACGCGGACACGGTGCGCCGGGCCGAGAGCCTCTACACCACCTGGCGGGGCAAGCGCGAGCGCAAGCTGCTCGACGTCGAGCGCGGCATCCTCCTCGATGCTCTGCGCGATCCGGTGTCCAACGGCTATTTCGCCGCCTGGTTCCGGGCGAGCGATCCCGGGGATTTCCTCTATCTCGTGGAGCCCGGCGACCGGGAGCAGGCGACGCTGGGCCGCTTCGTCCCCCTCGACGCCACGGAGAAGGAGAAGCGGAAGATCAGCAAGGAGATCACCCGCGAGCAGCGCAAGGGCCGGCTCCTCGGGCTGGACGTGGAGGACCTCGGCCAGTGGGACACCTGGCTTTCGGCCTCCCTGCGCACGGCCGACGGCAAGCCCGCGCCCGGCGCTCCGGCCTTCGAGCCCCATAAGTACACCCTGGAGATGACCGTCGATCGCGACCTGCACCTTGCGGGCAAGGCGCGCATCGACCTCGATCCCGTGGTCAAGGGCTCGCGGGTGGTGGCCGTGCATCTCTCCGGCGACTTCAAGGTCTCGCGGGTGACGGACGCGGCCGGCACCCCCCTCTTCTTCCTGCGCGACGAGAGGGATCTCACGGTGATCCTCCCCAAAGCCCCGGCCGCCGGCGAGACCCCCGCCGTGGTGGTGGAGTACGCCGGCCGTCCCATCGAAAAAGACTGGAACCTCGTCACCCTGCTCGACACCCTCGGCTGGTATCCCCACGTCGGGGAGATCGACCGCGCCACCTTCGACGTCACCTTCCGCTGGCCGAAGTCCTTCGACCTGGTGTCGAGCGGCATCCGCAAGGACGGCGGGGAAGGCCCGGACGGAACCCTCTGGGAACGGCGGGTGCTCGACCAGCCCTCGCTCGGCTTCTCCTTCGAAGTGGGGCACTTCAAGATCGAGACCGCCAAGGCCGGCCACGTCAACCTGCGGTTCGCCTTCAGCTCCGGCAGCGCCTTGACCGGCCGCGGCGTCAAGGAGGACGTGATCAAGGCCGTTTCCGACTCCCTGCTCTACTACGAAGAGCAGCTCGGCCCCTATCCGCTCGACGAGATGACGATCGTGACCGCCAACCGCGGCTTCTCCCAGGGGATGCTGGGCTTCGTCACCCTCTCCGACCTGCTGCTCAACGACCTGGGGATGTGGAACCGGTATTTTGGCGTCGAGGACCGCCGGGTGGTGATCGCCCACGAGGTGGCCCACCAGTGGTGGGGCAACCAGGTGGGGTGGACGAGCTATCGCGACCAGTGGATCAGCGAGGCCATGGCGAGCTACGTGGCCTTGAGGTTCGCTCACGACCGCCTGGGCGACAAGCTCTCCGGCGTCGATTTGAACGCCGGGTGGCAGGACGACCTCACGAGCACCCTGCCGGACGGCCGGCCCCTGGAGTCCGCGGGCCCCGTGGTGCTCGGCGGCCGTCTCGACTCCAGCCGCGCCGAAGGGGCGTACGAGCCCATCGTCTATAAGAAAGGCGCGGTGATCCTCGACATGCTGGCCCGCACCCTGGGCGAAGAGAACTTCCCCAAGGCCTTGAAGCAGATCGTGAAGGTGGCCAACCGCGGCACCATCTCCACCGAGGATTTCATCGCGCTCTTGGAGCGCATCACCTCCACCGACCTCGAGCCCTTCGCCACGCAGTTCATCTATGGCACCGGCCTGCCCGAGGTGCTCTACGATTACCATTTCGAAAAGCAGGGCACCGGCTGGGTGGTGAAAGGAGAGGCCCGGCAGCAGACGCCCAACCGCTTCCACTACAAAGTGGTGCAACCGGCCGCCGGGCGCTTCGACGTGGCTCGCGAGGCCGTGCAGCAGATCGACGTGCAGCGGTCCACCCTGGTGGTGCCGGTCGAGATCGAGGTCTTCAATCCCGAGAAACCCAAGGGCAAGGGGAAAGGCGGCGCCAACGCGACCATCCGGGGCAACATCATGCTCAAGGGAGAGTCCACGGCCTTCGAAATCGCGGTGGAGAACGAGCCCCGCGGTTTCTGGCTCGACCGCCGGTCCAAGGTCTTCGGCCGCTTCTTCGACAAGAAGCTCCACCCCAAGCGCGTCCTCTTCTTCCAGGGAGTCAAAGCCGCCGCCAACAACAAGCCGGAGGATGCCAAAGCCCTGTTCGACCGGGCCCTGGGCATGGAGGAGCCGCCGCCGGATACGGACGACACCGTGTACTGGCAGCAGATCCAATATGCAAGGCGGGTGATGAACGCCCAGATCGAGCTCGGCCGCGCCCGGCTGTTGCTCGATCAGGGGCAGGACGAGCAGGCAGAAGCCTCCCTCGGCCGGGCGGAGCACATACTGGGCGATAGCGGGGAATTCAAGCTCCTGCGTTCCCGCCTGGAAGTGCGCCGCGGCAATTCCGACAAAGCCTTCCGCCAGCTCCGCAAGAAGCTGGACGACGACGATCTGGACGCCGAAGGCTACGCCCTGATGGCCGTAGCCGCCCACGCCGGTGGTCACACCGAGGAGTACGAGAGAGCCCTGAAGAAGGCCCGGGCGAGCGGCGTGGACGTGGCGGCGTTGACGGCGGGGGTGGCGCCGTAATGGTCAAGTTGGATAAGATCGCCGGCGTTCGCAAAAAAGGACGATCCGCACTGCGGCAACTCATCAGCGATTTCCTGCGCCGGCGTCGCGAGCGCAAGATCGACGCCCAGTACGAGCACGCCTATGCGGGAGTTCAAGACCCGCTCGGCGAGGACTTCGAGGGGTGGGAGAAAGAGGGCGTAGGGCCTCCCGAGTGAACCGGGGCGAGGTCTGGCTCTACACCTTCGGGTCTCCAGTCCCAGAAGTGCCAAAGTACCTCTTGTGGCCCACTTCTGTCACCGTGCCGGCCGCCCCTCCGCCCTAGTACCGCGTCAACGCAGAAATGACAGCCTTCGTAGGGTGTGCTGTGCGCACCACAACCGCTCCTAGTGCGCACACAGGAAAGACGCTGCCGAGGGCTTGCCAGATCCAGCGACGAGACTGGGAGGGACCGCCCTCGGGATATACCGTGCGCCGGACTGCCCGCTCCTCAGTCGTAATCGTCGCGCTGCGGTTCTTCCCGGATGGCGGCGACTCCGACCGACAGCGGCTGCGGCCGAGGTGGGAGTCATCGCCACCGAGGTGGGAGCGGCTGAATAAAGAGGTTAGAGGGAAATTTAGGTCGCCTTATGAGGCGACGCGGAAGGCACAGGAGCAAGAGGCCGATTTGCCAGCGGAACGGCGCCGGAGAGTATGGAACGGCTGGACGGGGAGCGACGGGGTGCCGCACGTCGGATCTCCTTTGAGGTTGCGACGCGGACCGCCTAGGAGGTACACTTGCTCCCGGTGAGGCCCGGACGGTACGTGTCGCGGGTTCTCTGAAAGCCCTTGGGTCGCCACCCTTGGGCTTTCGACTTTTAAGGCTAAAGAGGGTGGCGCCAGCGGTCAACCGGAAAGAAGGAAGCCCTAAATAACCCGACGGCCATCGGAAAATAGCGAGCCCTCTAGAATCCGATGAGCATCGGATCTTTTCGACTCCAAAATAATCCGACCGGGAGCAGATTATCTGGGAGGTTGAATAATCCGATTATGGCGTAGTCAGCAGGATGGATAGATAACCCTCCGGCAACATCATCTTCCTCGCAGCTTGGAGTCGATCCCAGACCTTCTTTTCATCTAAGCCGTGTTCTTCCGAGCGTAGAGCGCTAGCGATCTGCTTGGCTGTGCGGCCATCGACGAGATCGGCGTCTAACAGGCGAAGATACTGAGCCCAAAGACGGCGGTAATTCTTCACGCGGCGGGGTCTGATCTTGAGGCGTTCTTGCGCGAGCCGCAACTTACGCTCCACTGCTTCAAGTTGAGGCACTAGCGGTAGATGAAGGTTGAATTCGGCAAGGGGGTAAGCTTGGCCTCGAGACTTAAGTGCCTTCCCCTCCTTCAAGATGCGCACCGTCCCAAAATCGAGTTGAAAGCCCAAGCGGTTTGGTTCGTCGGTGGCCGGGTTGAGCAGCGCGGCCAAGTGCCAGCGGTCTTTCTCGCCTACCAGAAGATAGAACTCCGGATCTTCTGGATCGTCGCTCCGCGCACCCTCGGTCCACCCTTCAAACTCGCCTACGACAGAAAGGAACCGTGAAAGAGCAGCGGTCCAGTCCACCTGATAGTCGGGATTGCGCCGAAGGAACTCCCAGGCCCAACGGTTAGGCGAGAACGCTTCCGGGAAACTGTAATCGGCAGCCTTGCGCCAATTTGGCAAGCGCACCCCCACAGGTGCATCCCCACAAAGGAAGAGAAGCGGGCTCGGCGGGCCGGTTGTGGGGGACCGGCTTTCGGTTCATGACTTCCTAGCCGCGCCCATGAGGGGATTCTACAGGAATGGGGAGGGGGCAAGGGACGTCCTAAAGGCATCCCTACAGTTCTTCTGTAGCTCGCGACACCTCGCCTGCAAGCTTTTCGAGTCGATTATGCCAACTTCGATAGGCGCCGGTGCTGGTCCCCCAAAAGTTCGCGTCGACCTGAAGAAGGATCGGTCTAAGGAATAGAATCTCTTGCGCATGGGAGAAATTGCCAGACCGAATTTCTGCTTCCAGTTCATCGAGGCGACGCCCCGCTAGCGTCAGGCGCTCGCTTGCCTTCGTAGGTGATTGTTCACCAAACTGCATCTCAAGTCTTGCTACGAGAGCAGCTCGGGCGAGGTCCGGATGTACCGTGGACTTGCTTCGCATCGCTGCGACGGCTTTGCAGGCCGAAAAGAGAGCGCCGGTTAGAAAGAGTGCCGTCAGGACAAGGAATGCCAACCGCTGGTCTGGAAACAGAAACGCCAGAAAGCCAGCGGCAGCGGCGAGGCAAGTCATGGAGATGCTCCACCAAGCCAGCGGATCTTGCTTTTCGGGCATTCGAGCGAGCCTAGCCTATCCCTCCCCCGCCCGGTCAAGCCTATCGATTCGAGGGTATGGAGCGGGCCAGCCCTCGAAAGTGCCGGCCCCGGTCCTTACACGTCTTCCCGCTGGAATCGCTGGAGAAGCGGCGCGGGATCTTCGGAAGGCTCGTTTCCGCCCCACCGCACCCAAAGGCGCGCCAGCTCGGAAGCGAGGATCTTGCAGTCCTTGGCGTGCCAGAGCGTGGCGAGTAGCTTGCCAGCTCGGCAGATAGACCAGGGTGTGCCGCCGCCGGGGGCGTCCCGTAGGAAGTCCGTCTTACCCCCCTTCGCAGGAGGAGCTAGCGCAAATCGGGCGGGGCTTGTGTTGGGCTGTCAAGGGGCGTCAACACAGATTCCCCCCACTAACAGCGGCTGCCACCGCGGTTGGAACCTCTGCCAACCCCACCGAGATGGGAGCGACTGGAACCGCACTCGTACCGTGCGCGGCTACACGTTCGGGAGAGGGGCGCTCGGTGAGGTCGTAGTATGATCACCCAGGAGCGTAGATCATGCCGAATGCCCGCGTCACAGTGACCCTTCCCTCGGAAGTCCTCCACGCTATCGATCGCGAGGAGCCCAACCGGAGTCGCTTCGTGCTCAAAGCGGTCACGCACGAGCTCGATCGGCGTCGAAATGAGCAACTTAGAAAGTCGCTCAGTAATCCTCATCCCGAGAGTCTCGAGATGGCCGAGGTCGATTTCACCGCATGGGCCGAGAGGCTCCCTGATGACGCTTCGGACCTCATCGCTCCGGGCGCTGGTGAGGGGGTGCGGTGGACGGCTGACCGCGGATGGGTGGGCACGGACGAGTGAAGCCCGGTCGGGGAGTCGTCGTCGTGCTCTCCCTTGACCCGACGGTGGGTCACGAGCAGAAGGGCATGCGCCCCTGCGTGGTAGTGAGCGCGCCTGAGGTGATCGCTGATCAGCGCTACGCACTCGTGTGTGTCGTGCCGATCACGGGCACACCGGGGGAGGGAGCACTCTATCCTCGCCTCGCGCCGGGTGTGAGCGGTCTGAGCAAACCGTCCTTTGCTCTGATCGACCAGCTTCGCTCCGTCGACAAGCGCCGGGTCACCCGGTTCCTCGGTCGGGTCTCTGCCGAGGAGCTCAAGACCATCGATGAGGGGCTGCGACTGTACCTGGGGCTAGATTCGGCCTCGCCTTGACACCCACGATCGCGACTCTTGGCCCGCCCCGGCTTCAGCGTCGCAGCCACAATTTTGAAGCGAGGGAGAAGCGAAGCCCGGCTTCGAGTCTCCAGGACGCCGGTTGGACCACAGCCGCGGACGGTTGGGTCAACTCCAACGCCGGTTGGACCACAGCCGCCAACGGTTGGACCACAGCCGCCAACGGTTGGACCTCAGCCGCCAGCGGTTGGACCACAGCCGGCGACGATCGGTCACAGCCGCTGCCGGTTGGACTTCAGCGGCCGTCGGTTGGGCGGCATTCTTCCCCGGAGGTCTCTTCCGGAGGACGGTTAGAGCCGATTTTCCGGAGATGGAGCCCAAACGCAGAAAAATGGAGCCCAAACGGCGGAAGATAGACTCCAAACGTCCGCGGATGGAGTCCAAACGTCCGGAGATGGAATCCAAACGGCAAAAGATGGAGCCCAAAGCTCAAAAGATGGAGCCCAAACGTCCGCGGATGGAATCCAAACGCCGGAAGATGGAGTCCAAACGGCGGCGGATGGAATCCAAATTTCAAAAAACGGGCTCCATCAGGCAGAAGATGAGATCCAAACGACGACACACGGGCTCCACGGAGAAAAGTTGCAGCATCAGGGCTGCGTGTTCGGCCTGGGCTTTGAAGAAGGTATTATATACGGGCTGATGACGCCCCCCTGGCAACGCGCCCTCGACCGCTACCTGGAGAGCCTGGCTGTGGAGCGCGGGCTTTCTCAGAACACGGTCTCGGGTTACCGGCTCGACTTGATGCGTCTCGGCGAGTGGCTGGTGAAGCGGGGGGGCAATGATCTGCTGACGGCCACTGCGGCGGACCTCTCGGCCCACATGCGCGATCTCCGGCAGCGGGGGCTCTCACCGCGCTCCAGCGCCCGCGCTCTCTCAGCTCTCCGCGGCTTCTATGAGAACCAGGTGACGCTGGGGGAGCGGAAGGACAACCCGGCCGTCAACCTCCTTCCGCCCAAGCTCTGGAAGCCTCTGCCCAAGGTTCTCTCCGAGGACGAGGTGGAGGCGTTGCTCGCCGCGCCGGACGTCGCCACCCCTCTCGGTCTGCGCGACCGGGCCATGTTCGAGATGCTTTACGCCGCGGGCCTGCGGGTGAGCGAGCTCGTGGGCCTCAAGCTCTCCCAGCTCCGCCTGGACGTGGGCTTCCTCGTGGCCTTCGGCAAAGGGAACAAGGAGCGGGTGGTGCCGGTGGGGGAGCAGGCCGAGCACTGGACCCGGCGCTATCTCTCCGAAGTCCGCCCGTCCCTCGCCCAGGGGAGGCACCAGGAGGTCTACCTCAACCGCCACGGCGAGACCATGTCGCGCAGCGGCTTCTGGCGCATCATCAAGGCCCACGGGCTCAAGGCGGGAATCCGCTCGCCCCCCTCCCCGCACGTGCTGCGCCACAGCTTCGCCACCCATCTGCTGGAGCACGGCGCCGATCTGCGGGCCGTGCAGACCATGCTCGGCCACACCGACATCTCCACCACGCAGATCTACACCCACATCCATCAGGCCCGCCTCAAGTCGCTCTACGACAAGTTCCACCCGCGCTCGTAGTCGACGTGCCAGGCAGGCACCAAGTTATAGCCCCACCCCGCTGACGGTCCGGCCAAGCAGCGGGGTGGGGGCAATCAGGGGAGCGATCAGCAGGGGATCTTGCCGGTCCCGTCCGGCGGGTTGCACGCCGGAACGGAGAGGGTAGGCCAGGTCGAGGTGTTGCGGAGGACGAGGCCCCAGTCTCCGGTTGCCGGCCGGGTGAAGGTGTAGGGGCCGGTGCCGGTGGGCGTGGCCGTGCAGACGCAGGGGCCTCCCGAGGCCAGCGCTCGCCGCGGGTTGTACCAGCTCGTGGCCCAGGGGGAGCCCGTGGTGAAGCTGGCCAGGTCGGAAAGGTCGAGCTTCAGCGAGTTGTCATAGCCGCCGACGCCCGTGGCGTCAGGCAGGTAGGCGAAGGCGAAGGTCCCCATCGAGTCGCGGGCGTACATCCGTTTGAGCTCCTGCGCATCGGTGGCCTGGCCCGCGTTCTTGATGTGGCTGCAGGCCGCGCCCCAGGTCTGGCAGTCCGGCACCAGGCGGTTCCAACGGAAGGGCTGGAAGAGCTGGGTGAGGAGGCCGATCTGGTTCGAGGATTCCACAGCGAAGCCTGCGCTTGCCGATCTGCACGTATAGTAGCCGCCCCAGTCCCAGGTGCCGCCGATGCCGTGAGTGAAGCCCGCGGAGCCGGAGAGGAGCGAGTTGAAGGCCGTCTGCCGGGCCCGCAGCTCGCCGTAGAAAGCGACCGCCGCGCCGTAGTCCGGCGGGTTCTTGGGGCAACCGCTGGCGCCGCCTTCGAAGCCGAGCTGATCGTAGACCGCCTCGCCGTTGATGATCGGTTTGGTGGCGGTGGGATGGTTGTAGAGCGTCAACGGCCGCTTGCTGGCGCGCTCGACCAGGCAGGCGAGCTGCTCGGCCGGCTCCTGGAACACGCCGTCGCCGTCGAGGTCTTTCCGGCAATTACCTCCTTGGCCGCTCTGGAAGAGCTGGAAGTCGAGCCAGGTCTCGGTCTGGAGCTTGTCGAGCCAGTAGTCGGCGAGGCACTGGTTGGGGGGTGCACTGTCCAGGTTGTCGCTGCAACCGCCGCCGATGTGATGGGTCACCAGGGCGGTGAGAGGTGTCCCCTGGCGCGGCGCCGGGGCATTGATCGTGGTCTGCAGGAGGATCGCATCGCGGATGGCCGTGCCCACGGCCCGGGCACGGCAGGCCTGGTTGTTCACCATGCCCGTGCAGGAGTCGGCGAAGGACTGGCTGCGGCTGGGGAGCTCGTCGAAGCCCGGGGAGAGAGCCGTGTAGTTGCCGGCGAGCCGGGCCGCGACCCAGCGCGCATACCCCTGGGAGTCGGTGACGACGGGCCAGCTGCCGGTACCGGTGGTGCGCTTGAACAGGCCGATCACGGCGACCATCATCCCCTTGGCGTTGATGGCGTTGACGTGCTGGTCCCAATAATCCCAGAAGGCCTTGTTGGGGAAGCAGGTGTTGACCGGCAGCACGGTCGTGTCCAGACAAGGAGTGAAGACGCCGCCGCTGTAGGTGCCGAAGGGCTTCCGGGCAGACACGTCCGTGGGCTGGGCGGCATCGCCGATTGGCACGGAGACCTCGATGACGGTGAAGCCGTCGTTCTTGCGCTCGGTGAGGTAGTTGTCCCAGGCCGGGCTGAGGAAGGAGCGGTTCGCCCCGAACCACGTCGTATCCCCGATCCACAGGAAGGGAGAGAGGATGGGCGCGCCGCTGTAGCTCAGGAAGCGGTTGTTGGAGTTCACGCGCACGGGGCCGGTGGCATAGAGCGGCAGGCCGGTGGCGTCGGCGTTCACCTGAATGGTGCCGCTCGTGGGCGAGAACCCGGTCGTCGAGACGCATCCGGGGTTCGAGCTGCCGAGGAGCTGCCAGCTCCACAGGCCCGTTTCGTTGAAGGCCGCGCGGACCTTGAACGTATCCCCGCCGCTGACGGGCCGGTCGTCCCAGAAGCCGAGGCCGGTGTAGACCAGGTTGTTGGGGGAGGGGGAGGTGAACTGGACGCAGAGCTTCGTGGAGATCCAGTTGAAGCTACCGCCGCCCGTGGTGATGGTCTTCTCCCAGCGTTGGCCGCGCGTGGTGGTGTCCTGTGCCATGGCGTCCCGCGAGAGGCCGAAAAGCGTTGCGAGCACCAGGATTGCGAGTAGGGTTCGTTTCATCGTCGTTCTCCCATGCTGGTCCATCCAGCGGTCACGAACACCCTGGCGCACGCCGAGCCAAGAGACAACGGATTTGGAACGATCTTGCTGTCAAAGAGCAAGCGTGTTCAAAAGCCGTGATGGGAGTGGCGCGCCGCCCCCCGCGGAGGTGCGACGCAGGAAGAGGGGGGATATCGACGTCTCGAAACGGTGGTACCCTGATCTTCTTGAAGCTTTTCGGGAACTTTTCGCGGCCCCCGAGGGTCTATGAGAACAGGGCGCAGGTGGATAAGCCCTGGGAGGACTCGGTGAGCGTCGCATCGGTTTACCCATCCATGCATCAGGACGTGGCTCTCGACGTCGAGCTCGTCGCCCGCCATCGGGAGGGGGACGTGCAAGCGTTCGATGAGGTCTACGAGCGCTTCGGGGAGATGGTGTACAACCTGTGCCTCCGCCTCGCGGGCAACCGCGAGGAGGCCGCGGACTTGACGCAGGAGGTCTTCCTGCGCATCTACCGGCACCTCGGCAGCTTCGGGGGCCGCTCGACACTCAAGACCTGGGTGTTCCGCATCGCCATCAACCACTGCCGCGACCGGCTGTCGCGCCACCACCCCGTCATGCAGTCCATCGACGGCGATTCCGAAGAGGGAGGTGGCGTGACCCTGGCCGATCCCGGCCGCGGGCCGGAAGAGCTCGCGGTCGCGGCGGACGAGGGCCGGCGGGTCATGGCGGGCCTCGCCCGCGTGCCCCCGGTTTTTCGCGAGGCAGTGGTATTGCGGGACCTCGAAGGGTTATCCTATGAGGAGATTGCTGAAGTGCTGGGGGTCCGGGTGGGCACCGTCCGTTCGCGGATCGCGCGGGGACGGGAGCAGCTCCGGCTCCTCCTGGAGACAAAACTATGATCCGTCATATCTCAACTGAGGAGCTTTCGGCCTACCTCGACTCCGAGCTCGGTTTCGCCGAGGTGGGGCCGCTCGAAGCTCATTGTGCGACGTGCACCGAGTGCGGTGCGCGGCTCGCTTCGCTGAAGTGGGTGGTCCAGGGGCTCGGCCGCATCGAGCGCGCCGAGCCGCCGGCGGCCCTGCGGCAGCAGATCCGGAGGCAGGTGCAGGTGACCCCCACGGGTGGCTTCAAGGGAACCCTCAAGGCCGCCTTCGACGCGTTGCGCCTTCTGCTCTTCCCAATCCGTCCCGCCCTGCGCATCTCGGCCGCCACGGGGCTGGCGGTGGTGGCGGGGCTGTTCGCCTACATCCATGGTAGCGACGCCCCCTTGAAGCCCCCGCCGCGCCCGAAGGTCTTCAAGGTGGAGAGCTACTACGGCGCGCCGCCGTCGGCTTTTCTGGAGACCACCAGCGAGGTGGCTGGCCTCGGCAAGTTCGTGTGGACGGAGGAGGCGGGCTGGGTGCAGCGTGGGCTCGAGTGGAAGGAGCCGGAGGCCCGCTTCGATACCCGCAGCCCTGAGGGACGGGCCCTGCTGACCAAGTATTCGGGTCTGAAGAACCTGCTGGCCGATGAGAATTGCTCATCCATAGTCCTGAGCGACAATCGGGAGACGGTGGAGATCCGCAAACCCCCGGTGACCTCCATGGCCGGCCCCGGGCGGAACGGGCAGCTAGTGTCGGCGTAGGGCGGCTACCTCCAGGCCTCGATCCCCTCGATCGTCCAGCTCTCGCCGGCGATGGTGATGCCGTCGCCGGCTTTCTTGCCCAACAGCTCCTTGGCCAGGTCGGACTCGTAGGAGATGACGTCCTCCTCGGGCTTGCTTTCCCAGGGACCGAGGATGGTGATCCTCCGCGTGCCTCCCGGATGGCGCAGGTGGACGCGGGAGCCGATGCGCACTTCGGAGAGGTCCATGCCCGCGGTCTCGATGAGGCGCAGCCGCGACAGCTCGGCGTTGAGGGCGGCGGCGCGGTTGTTCAGGTATTCGTGGCGCGCGCGGGCGGACTTGTATTCGAAGTTCTCGCGCAGGTCGCCCATGGCCCGGGCCTCCGCGATGGCCTTGCGGTTGGCCGGGACCTCGACGGTCATGATCTGGTGCAGCTCGGCGCGCTTGGCCTCCGCGGACTCGGCCGTGGCGTAGAGGGGCGGCGGACCGGTCTCCTTGCGCAGGGCCTGGAAGCGGAGGTGGATGGCGTTGACGAGTTGCTCGCGCTGGTAGGGCTCGAGGTTCGAGGCGCGCTGGATGGCCTCCTCGGCCTGCGCGGCCTGGTCCTCGGTCAGGTGCGAAAGCAGGCGGGGGAGGGTGCCCCCCGACTCGGCGAGGACCAGGAGGCGCACGCGGAAGGTGGCGAACTCGTCGCGGTTGAGCACGGTGAGGATCTGCTGCAGGAGCCGCAGGGGATTGCGGGTTCGCAGTGCCTCGTCCACGGCTGCCCGCTCGGCGATCCAGGTGAAGGCTGCCGGATTGCGGTGCGGCTGGGCCAGCAGGCCGTCCAGGAAGCGGTCGAGCTCCTTGGGCGCGCCGTGGGCCAGGCCGTCGGCTAAGAGGTCGAGGGCGCGGGGATCGAGCTCCCGGGTCATGGCGTCGCGGTAGACGGCGGGCCAGTCTTCCCGGCGCTCGCGCACCATGGTGTAGGCGCGCTCGCGCAGCAATCGCTCCTCGATGCCGGTGAACACCCGCTGCGCCTGGCCTTCGAGCAGGTTCTCGGGCGACCAGGGGGAGTCGTCGTCGAGCTTCGCGCCGCTGCGCTCGACGGCGAACCAGATCTCGAAGGCGAGCCCGGGATCGGAGTCCATGACGGTCTCGGCCACGGCGGCGAGGTTCTCGGCCATGCGGTCGCGCAGGCCGGCGTCGCGCGCGCCTTCGCGCTTCAAGCGCTCGATCTTGCGCCGGGGCTCGGCTTTCTCGAAGGCCTTCCAGACCGAATCCATGGCGCTGCCGCTGCTCGTCGCCCAGTGGTAGGTCTGGCGCGCGCCTGCGCCGCTCGCCACCACCTGGGGATGTTTGCGGGCCGCGGACCACCAGCCGGTCCACTGCGACTCGGAGACGATGCCGGCCAGGATGTCGCGGATCTCGCCGGCGGTGAGGGGCCGGTCGTAGCTCTGCAGGGTGGCGCGCAGCAGCTCGGGAGGGGTGAGGGACTTGAGGCCCTGGGGCGCCTCCAGCTTGCGCCGCAGCACGTGATCGGGCACCAGGGCGCGCAGCAGCTTGGGCGCGGCCTTGAATCCCACGGTCAAGCCGCGGATGCGCTCGAAGTCCACCTTGAAGCTCTCCAGCCCCAGGTTGGCCTCCACCACCCGGCCCACGCCCTTGCCTTCCATGGCCACCACGGTGCCCACGTCGAAGGCCAGGAGGCCCTCCAGGCGCTCGACTTTCTCCCAGGTCTTGGGGACGTCGGTGGTGGCGCGGTGCAGGCCCACGGCTTCGAACAGGGCCTTGTAGGTGGAACGGTCGCTGTAGAGCTTGCCGAGGGTGGAGGAGAGGGTGGGGTGGAGCTTGTCGGCCGGCACGAAGAGGGTTCCGGCGCGTTTCAGGAGCTGCAGGCGGACGGCCCAGTGGCCGCTCTCCCGGAGCTGGTCGTCCAGCAGCTCGAGCAGGGACTTGGCGCGGGGCTCCTCGCCGGTGCCGATGAGGGCGCGGGCCACGCCCACGAAGTAGTCGAGGTCCGCGGGGTCTTGTTCGAGGTGCGCCAGCCACTCGCCCTCGATGGAGTCGAAGTCGCCCTTGGACAGTTGATTCTGGGTGGTGCGCGTGATGGTCATAGGGGAAGTGGAAGATAGCAGATTCTATAAGCTGTCGCCGCCATGGTGGAGGAAGAGGAGAAAGAAGATCGTACGGATCCGATCGAGCGGACCGATCCGTCGGATCTTTCGCGCCGGCTCCGGGAGGCGGCGGAGGAGGAGCTCGTCGCTCTGGTGCGGGAGCGCTCGGCCGAGCTGGACCCTCCCCTGGTGCTCCAGGCGCTGCGCAATCCTTTTTGCACGGCCGAGGTGGTGGAGGAGATCGTGGCCGGGGGCCGGCTCCTCTCCTATTACGAGGTGCGGCGGGCTCTCTCCTTCCACCCCAAAGCGCCGGAGGTCCTGGCCTTGCGCTTCGTGCCCGGGCTCTACTGGCGCGACCTGATGGAGCTGGGGCTCGACATGCGGCTGCGTCCCACTTTGCGGCGGGCGGCGGACCTCCAACTCGTCACCCGGTTGCCGCAGCTCGCCCTGGGCGAGAAGATGAACCTCGCCCGCCGGGCCAGCGCCGGCGTCCTCGCCCAGCTCCGGCACGATCCCAGCGCGCGGGTGATCGAGGCCCTGCTCGACAATCCCCGCCTGACCGAAGGCGTGCTGATGCCCGTGGTGAGCAAGGCCTCGACGCCGCCGGCCGTGCTGGAGCGGATCGCTGCCGATCCCCGCTGGGGCGTGCGCTATCCCCTCCGGTTGGCCCTGGCGCGCAATCCATCCACCCCCTTGGACACGGCTTGGCGTATCCTGGGGACGATGCGCAAGGCGGACCTCAAGCCCGTGGCCGCCGATCCCCGGTTGGCCGAGGCAGTGCGGCGCCGGGCGCGCATTTTGCTGGGAGTACCGCTGGGAGAGGGGTAGGCCGCGGCGCCTCGGGCGACAAAATTTGACCGCAGAGGTGCTGCCGCGTAAAGTTATGAGTCGCGTGCCCAAAAACGTGTCCAGGCGAGAGAGAGCACAGTCCCGAACGATCGAACCCGCCGCTCCGTCCGACAGCTCTGCGGCGGGGAGCGGCGTGGTGAGCAAACGCCCGCCGCCCTGGGAGAAGGAGACCGTGCAAACCGAGTCCAGCTCGTTTGGCGATTGGCTCCGGCGCCAGCGCGAGATGCGGGAGATCAGCCTGCGTGACATCGCGGACCGCACCAAGATCAGCCTGCGCTATCTCGAAGCCATGGAGTCGGACCGCTTCGACCTCCTGCCCGCCCCCATCTTCGCCAAAGGCTTCCTGCGCGAGTATGCCCGCTACGTGGGGCTCTCACCGGACGACGTGGTCAATCACTATCTCTCCGTCAACCATCCCGAGGAGCTGGAGGCCGCGAGCCGGGACGACACCAAGGTGACGCGCGCCAAGCCGCGGCCCGTGGATCCCGGCCAGACGCCGGTGAACCGCAACTGGAGCTACGGCTTGCTGCTGGCCGTGGTGGGGCTCATCCTCCTCGTGCTCGTGGGCGTGGCCGCCTGGTTCGCCGACCGGCGTCACGAGCAGCCGGCGAGCTCCAAACAAGCACCGCCCATCGTCGCGGCACCGCCGGCGCCAGCTCCCCGGTCCGCGTCGACTCCGGCCCCGCCGCCGCAGCCGGCCGCTCCCCTGGAGGTCACCCTCAACTTCAGCCAGGATTGCTGGGTGGAGGCGGTGATCGACGGCAAGAACCGCATCTCCGAGCTGCGGGTGCAGGGCGAGGCCCTGCCGCTCGAAGCGGAGAAGAGCGTGGTGCTGACCCTCGGCAACGCCGGAGCGGTCGAGATCCAGGTCAATGGCTATCCCCTCGAGCTGGGAAAGAAGTCAGGTGAAGTGGTGCGCGATCTCCTGATCGACCTCAACACGGTCCAGGCGCTCAAGGCTAAGAGAGAGACCCGCTGACCGTGGCCGGCAGCTCGTCGCCCCTTCTCGAGCAGGTGCGCTCGGGGAACCGTCAGCTTCAGCTCCTCGCGGCCGAAGGTGTGCTCCCCCTGCCGCCCGAGGAGCTGATCCCCCTGCAGGTGGACCTTGCCCAGGGGCTCGACCTCGAGGTGGCGGAGCGCGCCCGCGCGGCCCTGCGGGGGATCGACGTCCGCATCGCGCGCCCGTTCCTCGAACGCTCGGCCGGCGAGGAGGAGCTGGCCTGGTTCGCGGAGGAGACGAGCCATCCGCTGCTCATCGAGGCCATCCTGCGCCGGCGCGACACGCCGCGCCCCCTGCTCGCCCGCCTCGCCCGCCGCCTCCCCCCCGATCTCCAGGAGATCCTGCTGCTGCGCCAGGACGCCATCGTGGAGGAGCCGGTGATCCTGGAAGCCCTGGAGGCGAACCCCGAGCTCTCGACCTACACCCAGCGGCGCATCGCCGAGTACCGCGAGCACCTGCTGCCCCGGGCGCGCACCCCGGCGCCGCGGCCCGCCGCCCTGGCCGAGGAGATGGACGAGGAGGAGCTGCAGGAGGCCATCGAGGCCGCCCGGGAGCTCCCGGCCGTGGGCGAGCTGGAGCCGGAGCGGACGAAGCTCACCGAGGGACAGATCCGCATGCTGCCCGTGCCGGCCCGCCTGAAGCTCACCCGCGGTGCGCCGCGCACCCTGCGGACCATCCTGATGCGCGACTCCAACGCCCTGGTCGCCGTCTCCGTGGTGGTCAACAACAGCCTGACGGACCAGGAGGTGGAGCAGGCCGCCGCCAGCCGCTCCGTGGCCGAGGAGGTGCTGGTGCTCATCGCCCGGAAGCGGGACTGGGTCGGCAAGTACAACGTCATGAAAGCGCTGGTGGCGAACCCCCGCACGCCCGTGGCCACGGCCCTGCGTCTGGTCCCCCGGCTGGCGGTGCGGGACCTGCGGGAGCTGGGCCGGGATCGAAATATTGCCGACGCGGTGCGCTCGACAGCCTTGCGTTTGTATAGAATCAAGCAGCAATAGGATCAGCGATGGCCAGGGACTTCTACGCCGTCCTCGCTTTGCCGCGGAGCGCCAGCGAGGAGCAGATCCGGCAGCGTTTCCGCGAGCTTGCCCGTGCCCGGCACCCCGACCGGTTCCAGGGCCCGGAGAAAGTGCGCGCGGAAAAGGAGTTCCAGCAGCTCACCGAGGCCTACAACGCGCTCGTCGATCCCGAGCGCCGGCGCCGGCACGACGGCGATCTGGCGCGGCCCGAGGAGACCGGAGCCGTCGATCCCCGCGAGCTCTTCCGCGTCTACCTGCAGCGCGGGGTGAAGGCCTACAAGGAGAAGAACTTCCTGGAGGCGGCCAGCAACTTCGACCTCGCCACCCAGGCCGATCCCAAGAGCAGCCAGGCCTGGCATCACCTGGCCCAGGCCTGCAGCCAGAACCGCACCTGGCTCCCCCGGGCCGTGGCCGCCATCGAGCGGGCGTGCTTCCTGGAGCCCATGAACCCCACCTATCTCAAGCAGGCCGGCCGCATCCTGGCGCTGGCGGGCCAGACCGACCCGGCCATCCAGTACTACCGCAAGGCCCTTCAATGGGGGGGCGACGACGAGACGGTGCGCCTGGCTCTGGACGAGTTGACCCGGACTGTTTCCCCTTCCGGCCGCCGCGGCCTGTTCGGAAGGACTGGATGATGGTGCGCGTCAAGGCCTGTGGACTGTCGGACGTGGGGCTCACCCGGGCCCACAACGAGGACTACTTCGAGATCGATCCCCAGCACCGGCTCTACGTGGTGGCCGACGGCATGGGCGGCCACAGCCACGGCGAGGTGGCTTCCCAGATCGCCGTCAACACCATCCGCGACTTCATCGCCAAGACCGCCGACAAGGACACCACCTGGCCGTTCGGCATGGACGCGCGCCTGGAGCGCCACTCGAACCTGCTCAAGATGGCCGTGCGCATGGCCCACGACCAGGTGCTGCGGGAGATCAGCCGTGACGGCTCGCTCTACGGCATGGGCACCACGGTGGTGGGCCTCCTCCTCGGTGGGCAGGTCGCCGCCGTGGCCCACGTGGGCGACAGCCGGGCCTACCGCCTGCGCGCCGGCCGCCTGGAGCAGCTCACCCAGGACCACACCTGGGTCAACGAGCAGGTGGTGGCCGGCTTCCTCTCCAAGGAGCAGGCCCGCTCCCACCCGCTGAAGAACGTCGTCACCCGCGCCCTGGGGGGCGAGAGCGACGTGCTGGTGGACGTGCGGGAGCTGGAGGTGAAGTCCGGCGATCTCTTCCTCCTCTGCTCGGACGGCCTGACCGGCATGCTCTCCGACGCCGACATCCGCGACCGCCTGGCCTCGGGCCGCAGCCTGCACGAGATCTGCCGCACCCTGATCAACGACTCCAACGCCCGCGGCGGCATCGACAACGTCACGGTGGTGCTGCTCTCGATCGAGGAGGATGAGGAGGATGAGGGGGAGGCCACGCGGTAAGGGTTTATGAAAATCGCCGTTCTCGGCGCCGGCCCCGCCGGTGGCTCGGCAGCCCTGGCCCTGGCCCGCGGCGGCGCGGCCGTGGACCTCTACCTGCCCGCCCGCCCCGGTGAGAAGCCGTGCGGCGGTGCGGTGCCGGAGCACGTGCTCCCTTGCCTCGCAGGCTTCGATCCCGCGCCGCTGCCGGCGGTCGTGAGCCCTGCCGCCGTGCTGGAGAACGCCCGCGGTGGCCGTGTCGAGGTGGACCTCCAGGGGATCCGCATCTTCCGTCGGCGCGATTTCGATGGGGCGATCGCCGAGGCGGCCGTGGCTGCTGGCGCCGTGGCACGATTCGCCAAGGCCGAGCGGCTGGAGTGGGGGAATGACCGGAGGGGTGGCCTCCGCGTCACGGCCGGAGGGGAATCCCGGGTCTACGACTGGATCGTGGGCGCGGACGGCGCCCGCGGGCTCACCCGGCGCAGTCTGGGTCTGGAGCCCCGGGGGGACAGCCTCGGCCTCGGGGGCTCGCTCTCCGGCCTCGGGTGGGACCGCCTCGTCCTCGCCTTTCCGGGGCTGGCTGATTCCTACCTGTGGATCTTCCCCCGGCCGGGCGGCGCCTCGGTGGGTATCGCCTACACCGCCGGCCGCCTCACCGACGCCGCGGCCCGCGCCGCCCTGGATTCCTTCCTCGACCGCCACCTCCCGGTTGGCTGGCGCGGTCTGCCGGGACCCCGCTACCGCTATCCCATCCCCGTGTTCGGGGACTGGACCCTGCCGGCAGTCCGGAAGGCTTCAACTCGCCGGGTGTTGTTGACGGGGGATGCCGCTGCCCTGGCCGATCCCCTCACCCGCGAGGGCATCCGCTACGGCCTGCTCTCCGGCCTCTGGGCCGCGGAGAGCCTGCTGGCCAGGGAGCCGGAGTCCTACCCGGACGTCCTCGCCGCTGGATTGGCCACGGAGATGGAGAAGGCCGGCCAGGCCCGGGACCTCTTCTTCGAAGGATCGATCGGCCAGTGGATGGTGCCGGCGGCGCGGCTGCATCCGGGGATCCGCCGGGTGCTGGGGGACCTGCTGGCGTGCCGTCAGCCGTATGGGGGATTGAGGAGGAGGCTGGTGCGGGGGTTGGTGGGGCGGTGACGCTCCCCCGCCCAAGACCCTCACCCCTGCCCCTCTCCCGACCACCCCATCCCCCTCCCCGGGAGAGGGGTGCCCGGCTGGGGCGGTCTGGCTGTTCTCCCTCTTCTCCCGGTGAGGGGGGTGGGAGGGGACGGGAGAAGAGGGCCGGGGTGATGAGGGCTCCCTACTTCCCCAACTCCCTCCCGTACGTATACCCCTTCCGGGCCTTGATCTTGAACTCGGGGTTGTTGGTCTTCACCTCGACCTCCTGGAACCCCGACTTGCCGGACGGCTGCTGGCTCTCGTAGCTCAGCAGGTAGTAGCCGTTGTTCTCCTGCGCCACCTGGTCGAGCGGGGTCGAGAAGTTGGTGACGTTGAAGAAGTAGCGGCCGCCGGTGTCGTTCGACAGCAGGTTCAGCGAGTCGGAGAGCGTGTGCTCCACGGCCGGCGACGTCAGGTCGAGGCTGTAGACCGCCACGTTGTTGTCGTTGAGCGCCCGCACCGTGGGCCGGAAGTAGCGGTCGTCCGGCACGAAGCTGCCGAAGGTGTTCTGCCGGCCCGGCAGGCCGAAGGTGAAGAGGAGGAGGTTCTTGCGCCCCCGGATGTTGCCCGCCGAACGGGCGATCTGCTGCATGGCCTCGTAGATGGTGGGGGTCTTGTCCCGCAGCTCGTCGCCCTTGGGCAGGCCGGCAAGGAGCGACGGGCTGCCGTCCGTCTTGATGCGCGACGGGTAGTTGCCCTCGAAGTCCTTGGCCTTCATGGCGTCGCCGATGGCCGTGATCAGCGCCTTCCGGTCATGGGTGAAGTCCTGCTGCACCTTGAGGCGGGTGTCGTAGGAGACCACCGCCACCCAGTCGTTGGCCAGCAGCTCGCTCTCCACCCAGCCGCGGGCCCGCTTGCCCGCCTCCATCTGCTGCGAGAGGAGCTTCGGGGCCTCCTGAGCGGTGTCCTTCTGGTCGTCGAAGAAGAGGACGAAGTACCGGTCCTCGGTCCCCTGCGCCGTGCTGACTCCCTGCTTCGCCAGGGTGGGCGAGGACTCGAGGAGACGGCGGTTGCTGTAGAAGGTCACGCCGGTCAAGTCCACCGGCTTGCCGTTCTCCTTCACCACGAAGTCGTTCTTGTCGAGCCCCACGATCACGTTGCCCTTGGCGTCGGTGACCAGCACGTCGATGAGAACCTCGTTGACGTTCACCTTGCCCTGGAACTCGCCCTGGGGCTTGTCCTGGGGATCCTGGGCCAGAGCCGCGCGACCGAGACTGCAGAGCGCGACGAGGGCGAGCGCCGTCATCCGCATGGTTCGAGACATGGCATTTCTCCTTTGAATCGGGTCGGACTTCTGGATTCCGCGTGCGTCCCCCCCTCTAATCACAGCAAGGGGTGGGCCAGGATTATTCCGGGCGGGCTGCCGGAATTCCGTCCTCCTGGAGGACGGATTGCGCCCCGCACCGTCACCCGAAACGGGCGTAGAAGCCCCCGGCCTCGGCCGTGGCGCGCAGGGCGTCGGAAGGGCGGAAGCGATCGCCCACGGCGCTCTCCAGCCGCTCCAGGGTGGCCACGACCTGTCCCAGCCCCTCCTGGTCCGCCCAGCGGCAGAGGCCGCCGCGGAAGGGCGGGAAGCCGGTGCCGAAGATCAGGGCGAGGTCGAGGTCCGAGGCGCTCTTCACCACCTTCTCTTCCAGGCAGCGGGCGGCCTCGTTGACCATGGGCAGCACCATGCGGTCGGCGATGGTGCCCGGGTCCAGTCTCTCTTCCCTGGGCTGGAGGCCCAGCAGGGTGTAGACGCTGGGGTCCGGCCCCTTCCGCTCCTTGTCCTCATAGAGATAGAAGCCCTTGCCGTTCTTGGTGCCCAGCCGGCCGGACTGCGGCACCTTGTCGAGCCAGGAGGGCACGGGCAGCCGGTCGCCGAAGGCCTCGCGCAGGATGTGGGCCACCTTGGTGGCCACGTCGATGCCTACCTCATCCTGCAGGGTGATGGGGCCCACGGGCATGCCCCAGTCGGTCATGGCCCGGTCCAGATCCTCCATCCGGTAGCCCTCGTCGAGCAGCCAGAGGGCCTCGGTGGAGTAGAACATCAGCAGCCGGTTGACCAGGAAGCCCGGGGAGTCCTTCACCAGGATGGGCGTCTTGCCCAGCTTGCGGGTGTAGGCGAAGACCGTGTTCACCGCCGCCGCGTCGCTCCCCTCGGGGGCGATGACCTCCACCAGCGGCATCTTGTGCACGGGGTTGAAGAAGTGCATGCCCACCACCCGGCCGCGCTCGGGCGTCTTGGCGCCGATGGCGCCCACGGAAAGCGAGGAGGTGTTGGAGGCGAGGACGGCGTCGGGCCGCACGTGCCGGGCCGTCTCGGCGAAGACCTCCTGCTTGACTCCCAGGTTCTCGACGATGGCCTCGATCACCAGGTCCGCCCGCGCGAAGCCCGAGTAGTTGAGGGTGGGCAAGAGGAGGGCCATCTTGCGCCGCGACTCCGGAGCCGTGAGCCGGCGGCGCTGGACCTGTTTGGCAAAGAGCTCCGCCGCGTGCTGCATGCCGCTCGCCAGGGCCTCGTCACGCACGTCCTTCATGCGCACGGGGAGGTCGGTCTTGTCGGCGATGAGCTGGGCGATGCCGCCGCCCATCACGCCGGCGCCCAGCACGGCCGTGGCGCGCACCGGGTGCGGCTCGGCGCCGGGCAGGCCCTGCTCCTTCTTCGCCGCTTCCGTGAGGTGGAAGACGTGGATCAGGTTCTTCGCGATCTTCGACGTCGCCAGCTCGGCCGCAGCCCGGGCCTCGGCGTCGAAGCCCGCCTTCACCCCATGCTCGATGCCCACCCGCACCACCTCGATGGCCCGCAGGGGCGCCGGGTAGTGGCCGCGGGTCTGCTCCAGGGTCTTCTTGCGCGCCTGGTCGAAGAGGATCTTCCGGCCCACGGGGTTCTTCTCGAGGAGAACTTCCTTGAAATCCATCCCGCTCTCGTCTCGGCGCTTGCTGCCCACGTGGGCGAGGGCGAAGTCGCGCACCTCGTCGAGGAAGCGGGCGTCGGGCAGCAGGGCGTCGACGAGGCCGAGCTTCAGGGCTGTACGGCCGGAGACGGTTCTGCTGGTGAGGATCAGGTCGAGGGCCTCGGCAATGCCGATCAGGCGCGGCAGCCGGGTCGAGCCTCCCCAGGCCGGGAGGATGCCGAGCTGCACCTCGGGGAGGCCCATCTTGGTGTCAGCCCGGTCGCTGGCCACCCGGAAGGTCGAGGCGAGGGAGATCTCCAGGCCGCCGCCCAGGCAGATGCCGCGGATGGCGGCGACGGTGGGGAAGGGGAGGGCCTCCCAGGCCGCGAACAGGCGGTGGCCCACCCGCGAGCCGGCCTCCGCCTCCACGGGATCGGTCACCCGGGCGATCTCCTCGACGTCGGCGCCGGCGATGAAGCTCCCGGGCTTGCCCGAGAGGAGGATCAGGCAGCCGACGTCCTGTCGCCCGGCCACCTCCTCGATCACTCTCTCCAGCTCCTGCAGGGCGGTGCGGGTGAAGACGTTGACCTTCTTGTCCGGCGTGTCGAACGTCAGCGTCGCCAGCCGGTCCGCGCCGACCTCGAGATGGAAGTTGGCTGCCACGGTCCCCCTACCCCCCATGCTTGTCCGCCTCGGCATAGAGGCGGTCGATGACCTCGCCGTACTTCTGGTTGATCACCCGGCGCTTGACCTTCTGGGTCGGCGTCAGCTCGCCGGTCTCCAGCGTGAACTCGTTGGGTAAGAGCTCCCAGGCCACGATCTTCTCGAAGCCGGCGAGGCCGGCGTTGACCGCCTCCACCTCCTGGCCGAGGAGGGTCCGGACCTTCGGGATCGGTCACCAGCGTCGCGGGGCTCGCGCCGATCCCCTGCTTCTCGGCCCACCCCTTGAGGGCGTCGAAATCGGGCACCAGCAGAGCCGAGAGGAACTTCCGGCGATCGCCGATCACCACCGCCTGGCTGATGTAGCGGCTGTTCTTGAGCGCGTTCTCGATCGGCGCCGGCGCGATGTTCTTGCCATAGGCGTTGATGATCAGCTCTTTCTTGCGGTCGGTGATGCGCAGGAAGCCGTCGGCGTCGATCTCGCCGATGTCGCCGGTGTGGAACCAGCCGTCGGAATCGAGGACCTCCGCCGTCTCTTTCTCCATGCCCCAGTAGCCCTTCATGATGTTGGGACCGCGGGCGAGGATCTCGCCGTCCCCGGCGATCTGCACCTCGACGCCGGGGATGGGCCGCCCCACCGTGCCCATCTTCACCGCTTCCTGCGTGTTCACCGAGATCACCGGCGAGGTCTCCGACAGGCCGTAACCCTCATAGATGGGCACGCCGGCCCCCCAGAAGAACTCGGCCAGCTCGCGGGAGAGCGGCGCGCCGCCGGAGATGGCGAAGGCGAAGCGGCCGCCCAGCCGGTCGAGGATCTTCTTGAACACCAGCTTGTCGGCCAGACCGAGCTGGATGCCGAGCCAGCCCGGCGGCTTCTCGTGCTTCAGCCGGTAGGGAAGGGCCTGGCGGCCCAACGACACGGCCCAGGCGAAGAGCTTCTGGCGGATCGGCGGAGCCGAGGCCACGTTCTCCTGGATCCTCCCGAGCAGCTTCTCGTAGACCCGGGGCACTGAGACGAACACGTGCGGCCGGACCTCCTGGAGGTTCTGCGCCATCGCCGCCACCGACTCGGCATAGGCGATGGAGCACCCCTTGAGGAAGTAGCAGTAGTCCACCAGGCGCTCGAAGGAGTGGGAGAGGGGGAGGAAGGAGAGCGCCGTGAAGCGGCCGTCGAGGTTCAGCACCGAGAGGCCCGAGACGACGTTCGAGGCGATGTTCCGGTGGGTCAGCATCACCCCCTTGGGCGTCCCCGTGGTGCCGCTGGTATAGATGAAGGTCGCGAGGTCCTCCGGCTGCACGGCGCGGGCCCGCCGCTCGAACTCCTCGACGTCGACGCCGGCGCCGCGGGTGATGAGCGTATCCAGGCTGACCACCCGCGGATCGCCCGACTCGCCCTTGATGAGCACGAACTGCTTTGCCGCCGGCATCTCGGCCGCGTGCGCCAGCAAGCCGTTCAGGTGGGCCGGGGTCTCGGCCACCACTACCTTGGCACCGCAGTTGTTGGCGATGTAGGCCGCCTGGTCCGGCAGCAGCGTGGGGTAGATGGGCACCAGCACGGCGCCGGCGCAGAGGGTGGCGAAGTCCACCGTGGGCCAATGGGGACCGTTCTCCGACATCAGCGCCACCCGGTCTCCGGGCTCGACCCCGAGGTCCACGAGGGCCTTGGACAGCCGCCGGACGCGGTCCACCAGCTCCGCCGTCGAGATCGGCTGGTAGGTGCCTCCGATCTTCGACAGCAGGCAGTCCGGCTTGTTGTAGCTCGCCGCCTTCAGAAACAGCTCCGTCAAGGTTCTGACTGACATGGTGGGCCCCCTCCCTCTGCGGTTGCGCCGGGCATTGTATCCCATGGGACCCAGGGAGAGCCCCGCCCCATGGGATGGGGAGAAACAGGACTTCTGGGGTAGCGCAACGTTGCCGTCTGGAGCAACCTCTCTCTTGTGGGGAAGGGCTCCGCCGGCATGCCGCCGCGCGCCGAGATCCTCCCTCCAAGGAGCTGTCATGTCCACGTATCGCACTCTACGCACTGGCTTTGTCGTCGCCGTCCTGATCGCTCTCCTGGCCGCCGCCGGCACGCCCGTCCAGGCCCGGCCCCTCCATCCTGCCGTCGAGAGGACTTCCCACGTTGCCGGATTCGGCGAGCGGCTGTGGCATTTTCTAGTGAGCCTCTGGCCGCGGGACCTGCGGAAGGAGGGGATGTCGATCGATCCCAATGGCGACACGATCCATGAGGGGATGACGATCGACCCTGACGGTAGTCGGTAGGAGATCGCGGGGGCCGGAGATCCCTCCGGCCTCCATTTTTCCTCAGAGCGTCACAAAAGAGGTCCATCTGGTATGATGTTGTTTGTAGCGACACCTCAAGATCCAGGAGGATGCTCTGTGGAAGAAACACATCTGTCGTTGGAGACTCTCGCCAGGTGGCTTTCGGGAAGCCTGGAGCAGGAGGAGATGCTCCGGCTGGTGATCCCGCATTTCCTGGCGCACTGCCCGGTGTGCCGGGAACGGCACGAAGAGATCGTGCGCCTGCAGAAGGAGGTCGGGCATTGGAACGAGGAGGTGGTCGTCCTGGAAGGGCGGGAGGCGCCGGAGCTCTGGGGACGGCTGGCGGAGCGTCCCTATCTGGAGCAGCTCCAGACCGTTGAGGAAGATGAGGGGCTCCACGCCTGGGGGCTTTGCCAGCTCCTGCTGAAGCAGAGCCGGGAGGCGGTTTTCAGCGATCCCGGCAAGGCGGCAGAGCTGGCCAACCTGGCGCTCCGGATCGTCCGCCATCTCGGTGCCGCCTATGACCCGAACTGGGTGATGGACCTCCGCGCCCGCTGCTTTGCCTATCTCGGCAACGCACGCCGTGTCCTGGGCGAGCTGCGCAGCGCCGATGACGCCTTCGTCAAAGCAGAGAGATGTCTGGCCCGTAGCTCGAGTGGGAGCCTGGAGATCCAGGCGGAAGTCCTGGACCTCAAAGGTTCTCTACGTCGAGCCCAACGGCGATTGGACGAGGCTCTGGAGCTCGCGGATCGTCCTTGGGCTCTGCCGTGAGATGGCGGACATCTTCGGGTCGGGAAGCGCTTGTTAAAAAGGCCAAGATTCTGGAGGAGATGGGAGAGCTGGCTTCTGCGACGGCCTCCTCCGAGTTGCTCAGTCGAGATCGACCCGTCAAAGCGAGCCGCAGCCTCTTCACCTACGCCCGCTACAACTTGCTGGGCTGTCTCGTTCAAGCGGGTCTGAGAGTTCGAGGAAGCAGAGAAATCCTGCCCGAGGATCGGCGATTCCCTACAGGACAACGCTCAACCTTTGGATCTGATTCGTCTGCGCTGGATCAGAGGGGGGCATTCACCTGGGCCATGGACAGCGCGGTCCCGCCGAAGCTGCCTTCCGGGAGGTCCAGCACGAATTCCTGGATCGCCGTATGGGCTACGACGCGGCCCTGGTCTCCCTGGACCTCGCCCTGCTCTACACGCAGGAGGGGTGCGTGGAGGACCTGAAGCGGCTGGCCTCCGAGCTGATGCCCATCTTCGAGTCGCGGGATGTCCACCGCGAGGCCCTCATGGCCCTCCTCATGTTCCAGCGCGCCTGCGAGGAGGAGCGGCTGACGGTGGATCTCGTTCGCCAGCTCGCGGAGCACCTGAGGAGGGAGCGGCGGGGGAACGGGGGGTAGAGAGGCCGAAGGGACTTAAGAGGGTGTCTCAGAAGTCCGTGCTGGCTTTGGCCGCATGCCCTCCGAAGCCTCACCCCCGGCCCCTCTCCCGGGGGGAGAGGGGGGACTTGGCTGAAAGGGTAGAGCTTGTAGGGTGTGCAGTGTGCACCGGCGACGTCTCTGAAGATACGCAAAGCGCACCCCATGGCAATCCCGCCCGCCTGAGTCCCCCTCTCCCCCCGGGAGAGGGGCCGGGGGTGAGGCTTCGAAGGGCATGCCGGCGACTTTCGAGGCACACTCTCCCGCTTGACTGGCGAACGAGGGGGCGGTATCCTCCCCGTCCTCGCGGTGGACCCCTCGGGCATGGCTCGCCTTGGCGGGTCTGGACCGCAGCAGACATTCGGGGCGTAGCTCAGCTTGGTAGAGCGCACGGTTCGGGACCGTGAGGTCGGAGGTTCAAATCCTCTCGCCCCGACCAATCCTTCCTCAGAATCCCACTCAAGCGCGATGATCAAACGGACATTGGCAGTCACGGTCCTGGTGGCGATCCTGCTGGCGACGGGCGCTGCTCGGGCAGCGGAGCCTGGGGATCCTCTGCGTGAGAAGGTGCAGGCCTGGCGTGCCGCCCACGAGAGGGAGATCGTGGGCGAGCTCTCCACGCTGCTCGCCCTGCCCAACGTCGCCACCCGTGTGGCCGACGTCGAGCGCAACGCCGACCTCCTGACGGAGATGCTGAGCCGGCGGGGCTTCGCGGTGCGCCGCCTCTCGGCCGGCCCGGGCACGCCCCCGGCCCTGCTCGCCGACCTGCGGGTCCCCGGCGCCAAGCGGACGATCATGTTCTACGCCCACTACGACGGCCAGCCCGTGGGGCAGAAGGGGTGGGTCTCCGATCCCTTCAAGCCGGTGCTGCGCACAGGCCCCCTGGACAAGGGGCCGAAAGATGTGGACCTCGCCAAGGTCGAGGGGCGTCTCGATCCCGAGTGGCGGCTCTACGCCCGCTCGGCGAGCGACGACAAGTCGCCCATCGTGGCCATCCTCTCCGCTCTCGACGCCCTGCGGGCCGCGGGCGTCCAGCCGGCCGTCAACGTCAAGCTGTTCCTGGAGGGGGAGGAGGAGCAGGGCTCGGGCCACCTGTCAGCGATCCTGCAGCAGAACCTCGATCTCCTGAAGGCCGACGTCTGGCTCCTCTGCGACGGCCCCGTCCATCCCAGCCGGCGGATGCAGATCTTCTTCGGCGCCCGGGGTGTGACCAGTCTCGGTCTGACGGTCTATGGGCCGATTCGCCCTCTCCACAGCGGCCACTATGGCAACTGGGCGCCCAATCCCGCGGTGATGCTCGTGCAACTGGTGGCGAGCCTGCGCGACGAGGAGGGGAAGATCCTGATCCCCGGCTTCTACGACGACGTCCGGCCGCTCACCCCCGCCGAGAAGCAGGCCGTCTCCGCCATGCCCCCCGTGGAAGAGGGGCTGCGCGACGAGCTGGCCCTGGGACGGACGGAGGGCCGCGGCGAGCGTCTCCAGGGCCGGCTGATGGATCCGGCCTTGAACGTCGACGGCCTGCGTTCCGCCGAGGTGGGGGAGGCGGCGGCCAATGCCATTCCCACCGAGGCTGAGGTCGCGATCGACTTCCGCCTGGTGCCGGACCAGACGCCGCAGAAGGTGCGGGAGCGGGTGGAATCCTTCCTGCGTGCCCAGGGGTGGACCCTGGTCGACGGGGTGCCGGACCGCGAGACGCGGCGCAACCATCCCAAGGTGGCCCGCGCCCTCTGGTCGCTCGACTACGCGGCGGCCCGCACCGACATGAGCCTCCCGGTCTCGCGCGCCGTGGCCGCCGTGGTGGACCGGGCCGCGGGCGGCTCCGCCATCCAGGTCCCCATGCTGGGCGGCAGCGTGCCCATGGTCCTCTTCACCGAGGCCCTGCACGTGCCGGTGATCGGCGTGCCCATGGTCAACCACGACAACAACCAGCACGGCATCAACGAGAACCTGCGGCTGCAGAACCTGTGGGACGGGATCGAGGTCTTTGCGGCGCTGATGGCGGAGCTGGACTGGTAGCCCTCACCCCGCGACCTCTCTCCCGTCCTCATCCCACGGTGAGGGCCTACTGCGGCAGCCCGAAGTTGAACGTCACCACCACCGAATCCATCGCCATGCGGGTGGTAACCGTTGCGCCGGGGACCGGGCCGGCAGGGCCGAAGATGGGGCCGGTGATCGAGTTCTCGGGGACGTGGTAGTAGGCCGCGTCCAGGCTCAGGTAGTCTGCCACCTTGAAGCCGATGCCGCCCGTGTAGTGGGTCTCGAACACGGCGGGCGTCTCCACCGTGAAGAAGGCCCGGTCGTCAGGGATCGGATTCTCGTTTTTGTTGTAGCCGGCGCGCAGGGACAGGCGGTCGGTCGCCCGGTACTGGAGGCCGATCTCGTACACGGTGATGTCCTTGAAGCCGAGGATGTCGTCGAAGCCCGCGGCCTTCTCGTAGTTGATCCACTTGCCGTCGATAGCCACCGCCAGCCGGTCGTTGGGGGTCCAGCCGAGCCCCACGATGGTGATGGCCGGCATGTCGAGGCGGAGCTTGATCTTCCGCCCCCTCCCGAAGGTGGGGAGCTGGGGGTTCGCCACCGCGGAGTTCCACTCGAAGTCCTCGAAGCTGGTCTTGGTGTTGTACGAGGCGCCCAGCGACCACGCCTGACTGATCTTGTAGCGCAGGCCGACGCCGAGACCCGTGCCCCAGGCGCTGTCGGCGTTGACGTGGGGGAAGAAGCACGGCCCCGCCGGACCCGAGCAGTCGGGAGCAGCGAAGCCCGCGGGATCGGCGGTCAGTGTGGCTCGGGCGACGTTGAGCGACAGGCCGAAGGAAAAGGCGTCGGAGAGCTGCCAGGAGAGCACGGTGGGGACCTTGAGGAGCTGGTAGTTGGAGTACACCCGGCCGAAGCCGTTGGGCTGCGGCGCCAGGATGGGGTTGGTGGGGTCCTGCGGGTAGTCGGCGCCGAAGCCGGCGAGGCCCAGGAAGCCGATGCCGTAGGCGAATTTGGAGCCGCGGGTGTGGTGCACGAAGCCGAAGGCCGGGATCAAGGCGGTATCGCCCGCCTCTTTGGTGCTACCGCTGAAGGGGCCGATGGGCGTCGGGACGGTGCTCGCGACGACGTTCTTGGCGGTGTTGTACTCGGCGCTGAAGGCGAAGTGGCTGCCTTCCATCCCCACTGCCAGGGCAGGGTTGAGCAGCAGGCCGCCCAGCGTATCGATGGGCAGGGCCACGCCGGCGCCTCCCATGGAGCTGTTGACGGCGCCGACGCCGTGCAGAGTGTGGCCGTTGCCGGCCCAGGCGGCCGGAGCGGCGAGGAGGAGGAGGGTGAGCAGAGGAATGAGACCTGTCCTTTTCATCGGTAAATCTCCCTGAATACGACGTGAAGCGAACGGAAACGACGCACCCCCGGACACGCCGAGGCGCCAACTCATCAGAGCCTGCGCTGAAGAGAAAGCGAAATTATTGGGTGAATTGTATAGCCGAATTCGGCCCCGGGATCAACCCCCGCCCAAGACCCTCATCACCCCGGCCCTCTTCTCCCGTCCCCTCCCACCCCCCTCACCGGGAGAAGAGGGAGAAAAGCAGGAAAGGGACATCAAGGACAGCAGGGACGAAGAGCAAGACCGCCCCAGCCGGGTACCCCTCTCCCGGGGAGGGGGATAGGGTGGTCGGGAGAGGGGCAGGGGTGAGGGTCTTGGGCGGGGGCGCTGTGAGGCAAAGTTAGCGCTTATGGGGACAGGGGTGAGGGCCTGCGGCTTGCGGCAGGATGCTGAATTGCCTATTCTTACGCGCACGTTCCGTTTGGAAAACGCCGGGAACACACCGTGCCTGATTGGGGCGCCCCGCGGTGGCGGTGGCTCGCACGACCCCGGTCCCGCCGGCTTCCAACCGGCAAAAGGAGAGATCTCAGGATGGACGTCGATTCGACCCTCCCCGCCGCCAGCTCCGGGCCGTCCCCGGCAGGCCGGACGGGGCGCTACACCGAGAACGCCCTGATCGGCTGGATCCTGGTCGTGGGGCTGACGCTGCTCGGCTACGTCCTGCTGGCCGTCGGCTCGCCGGAGGGCGCTCCCGCGTGGCCGCGGCATCTCTTCCTGATCCTGGGTCTTCTGGGCGTGGTGGCGTACGGCGTCTGGGTCTTCCCCTATTTCCGCGGTCTGGAGCGCCGGCTGCCCGAAGGCGATCAGCGCTGGGCGAGCCTGGAGGCGAACCTGATCACGGCTTTCGATCAGCTCGGGGCCGGCGACCTGGTGCGCTCCAGCGAGCAGACCCGCGGCCTGCCCGAGCGGCTGGCGAAGGTCTCGGAGGCGGCGAGCGCGGCCCTGTCGCAGCTCGCGCAGCAGATCCAGGACCGATCCGTCGAGGTCTCCTCGGCTGCCGACGCGGTCAACGAGATCGCCTCGGAGCTGGCCTCGGGCTCCTCGCAGCAGGCGGCGTCGGTGGTGGAGATCACCGCCGCCATGGAGGAGCTGGCCCGCACCGCCTCGCAGATCGCCGAGAACGCCAGCCGCCAGGCCGAGCTGGCGTCGCGGGCCGAGGCGAGCGGCGACCAGGGCTCGGCCGCCGTGTTCGAAGCCGTCACCGGCGTCGAGGAGGTGCAGAAGCGCATCAGCGCCATCGCCAGCCGCGCCGACGCCCTGGGCACCCGCTCGAAGGAGATCTACCGGGTGCTCGACCTGATCACGGAGATCGCCCAGGAGACCCACATCCTGTCGCTCAACGCCGCCATCGAGGCCGCGGCCGCGGGCGCCGACGGCCGCCGCTTCTCGGTGGTGGCCGAGGAGGTGCGCCACCTCGCCCAGCGCTCGCAGGAGTCGGTAGAGTCGGTGCGCAACCTGCTCGACGAGTTCTCGGGCTCGATCCGCGCCACCATCGTCGCCACCGAGGAGGGGAGCAAGGAGGCGTCGCGGGTGCTGGAGCGTTCGCGGGCCGCGGCCGAGGCCATCGAGGACCTGCGCCGCGCTTCGGGCGACACCTCGCGGGTGGCGCGCCAGATCTCCCTCGCCACCCAGCAGCAGAACGCCGCCTCCGACGAGGTGGTGATGACCCTGCGCGAGGTCAGCCTGGTGGTGCAGCGGATGACCGGGGGCTTGAAGAACCTCTCCAGCACCGCCGACCGGCTCAACACCCTGGGGCTCGAGATCCAGCTCCTCGCCCAGTCGTTCCATCTCGACTCCCCCCGCTCGCTCAAGCATCTCGTGGAGGACTGGGCCCACCGCCTGGAGGCCTTGCCCGGGATGGAGGAGAGGGAGGCCGCGCTCGACGAGCTGGTGCGCAACGCGCCGTTCGTGGAGCTCGGCTACATGTCGCGGTTGGACGGCACGACGCCCGTGCTCGCCTTCAACCAGGAGCTGCTCAACGAGCGTCAGCGGCTGCTGGCCAACAAGGTCCACGAGACGGACGTCCGCACCCGGCCGTGGTTCAAGTCGGTCTCCCGCCACTGGCGCACGGTGCTCATCCCACCCTACGCGTCGATCCAGGACTCGGAGGCCTGCTTCACCGTCTGCACGCCGGTGCACGACGCCGCCGGCGCCGTCACCGGCGTCTTGGGGATCGACATCAACGTCACCGGCTGGACGAGGATCTGACCGCCATGAGCGATCTGACCGCCATGAGCGAGCCCGAGAGCGCCAGGACCCGGCAGGAAGGGACGCACCTGCTGGTGCGGGCCGGGGAGTATGCCTGCGCCCTGCCGCTCGCCGCGGTGCGGCGGGTGGTGCGGGCCTTGACCGTCCATCCGTTGCCGGGCGCCGGCGGCGAGCTCGAGGGGCTGGCGGAGTTCGGCGGCGAGCCGCTGCCGGTGCTCAACCTCGCCCGGCTGGTGCACGCGCCGGCGGGACCCAATCCGTCCTATCCGGTGACCGTCGTGGTCTGGGTGGGGCCGGCCGAGTCCCGCGAGATGCTGGGCCTGGCCGCGGACTCGGCCCTGGAGGTAGTGCACGTGCCGGCCGGCTCGGTGGTGGCCGGCGATGGCGGCTTCCTCCTCGGCGAGGCGCCGGTGGCTGGCGAGGTGGTGC
This sequence comes from Thermoanaerobaculaceae bacterium, assembly GCA_963712665.1. Classification (GTDB taxonomy): domain Bacteria; phylum Acidobacteriota; class Thermoanaerobaculia; order Multivoradales; family UBA5704; genus DATARR01. The sequence continues at coordinate 971,014 of CAVQIV010000009.1, forward strand.
GCGTCTTGAACCTCGAAGCTCTGGGGAGGGCGAATTGAGCGTCCCTAAGGCCCGGGGCTTCCTGCTGCTGCGCCGCGGCGGCGGCCTGTGGGGGATCGCGAGCGCGGCCGTGGATGGCCTCGCCCGGCAGGGGGCGGACTACCGCATCGCCATCGCCGCTAGCGACGGCAACACCGGTGACTGCCTCGTGGCCGACGAGATCCTGGGCGTGGTGGAGGATCTGCGGGTGTGGCCCCTGGCGCCGGCCGTGCGCCGCTTCTGGCCCGAGAGGGCGGCGGGGCTCGCGGTGCATGGCCGGGAGCCCGTGGTGGTGGTGGACCCGGCCTGGCCGCCGGCGGTCCTGCGGGTGGATCGAGGAGAAGCCGAAGGAGATCGCCCCGAATGAAATCCACGAAGGACGGGACCGAGTCGTTCAACCACGCGCTGACCGGGCTGCTCATCCTGGGCGGCATCGGGGTGGCGGGGCTGGTGCTGCTGATGACAGCCGAGGCAGGCGGCGGCCGCAACTGGCCGTTCAACGCCTTCCTGCTCCTCGCCGCGGCCATCTTCGTCCTCTATGCGCGGGTGGTCTACCGCTCGCAGCAGCACCTGCGCGGCCGGGTGGAGAGCGCCGAAGGGCACCACGAGGGGAGCGAGCGCACCCTGGTGGCTGCCCTGGGCCGTCTGCGGGCCGGCGACCTGGTGAACTGCTCGGAGCATGCCCGGTCGCTCCCCGGCCGGCTGTCCCAGGCGCTGGGCAATGCCGTCAACTCCCTCGACGTGCTGGCGCAGCAGATCCAGGCCAGCTCCATCGAAGTGGCCTCGGCCGCCAACTCGGTCAACGAGATCGCCTCCGAGCTGGCCTCCGGCTCCTCAGAGCAGGCGGCGTCGGTGGTGGAGATCACCGCCGCCATGGAGGAACTGGCCCGCACCGCCGGCCAGATCGCCGACAATGCCGCCTCCCAGGCCGACCTGGCCCAGACCGCGGAGGAGAGCGGCAACGCCGGCCAGGGAGCGGTCGAGGAGGGGGTGGCCGGGGTCGAGGAGGTCAAGAAGCGGATCAGCGGCATCGCCAGCCGCGCCGAGATCCTGGGCACCCGCTCGAAGGAGATCTACCGGGTGCTCGACCTCATCACCGAGATCGCGCAGGAGACCCACATCCTGTCGCTCAACGCCGCCATCGAGGCCGCTGCCGCCGGCGACCACGGCCGGCGCTTCTCGGTGGTGGCCGAGGAGGTGCGGCGCCTCGCCCAGCGTTCGCAGGAGTCGGTCGAATCAGTGCGCAACCTGCTCGACGAGTTCGCCGGCTCCATCCGCACCACCGTCGTCGCCACCGAGGAGGGGAGCAACGAGGCCGGCCGGGTGCTGGAGCGGGCCCGCGCCGCGGCCTCTGCCATCGAAGAGCTGCGCGGCGCCTCCAGCGACACCGCCCGGGTGGCGCGTGAGATCTCCCTCGCCACCCAGCAGCAGAACGCCGCCTCCGACGAGGTGGTGCTCACCTTGAAGGAGGTGAGCCAGGTGGTGCAGCGCATGGCCGACGGCTTGAAGCAGTTTTCGGAGACGGCCGACCGCCTGAACCGCCTGGGCCTGGCCATCCAGATGCTCGCCCAGTCCTTCCATCTCGACTCCCCCCACTCGCTCAAGCACACGGCCGAGGCCTGGAGCCGGGAGGTGCGGCGCCGGCTCGGCAACTGGGAGGCCATCGAACGTCTGCTCGAGGACCTGGTGCAGCGCCATGGGTTCGTCGAATGTCTCTACTTCTTCGACGGCAAGCGCAGCCAGACGGCCTTGACCGTCAACCGCCAGATCGTGGGCGACCGCGAGGTGCCGCCGGCGGTGAAGTCCGGCGAGGGCTTCGCGGAGCGGCCGTGGTACAAAGCCGCGGTGCAGGAACGGCACACGATCCTGACGCCGCTCTTCAACTCCCTGCTCTCGGACCAGCCCATCTTCACCGCCGCCACGCCCCTCTACGAGGATGGGGAGCTGGAAGGCGTCCTCGGCCTCGACGTCAACGTCGATAGCTGGACCAAGATCTAAACGCCGGAGGGAGCCTTGGACGCCGAGTTCGCGGATCTCATTCCCCTCTTCGTCGAAGAGGCGCGCGACCGGCTGGAGCGGCTGGCCACCTGCGTCCCCCGTCTGGAGACCGATCCGCCCTCGGTGGTGGAGGCCAAGCGCGAGCTCCACACCTTGAAGGGTGCCGGCCGCATGATGAGGATCGGCTCGCTCGCCGAGCTCTGCCACGCCGCCGAGGAGGTGCTGCACGCCGCCCGGCCGGGCATGATCCCCCTCTTGACCCGCGTGGTGGACGAGCTGACCGTGCTGGTGGAGGCGGTCTCCAAGGGGAGCGACCCGCCCGTGGACCCGGAGCTGGTCGAGCTGCTGCGAACGAACGCCGCCGAGGCGGAGGTTGTTCCCCCGCCCGCCCATCGGACCGATCCGACCGATCGGTCCGATTCTTCGCCCGCCCCCGCCACCCCGGAGCCCCCGCCCCCGGCGCCGGCACCTTCTTCGCCCTCTCCCGCGGCCCCCAAGACCGGCCCCCTCTCCGCCGACGTGCGCGTCGACACCGGGGCCCTCGACGCCGTGGCCGAGCGGGCCACGCAGGTGCGCATCATGGCCATCGCCGGCCGCCAGGTGGTGGATCGCATCTACGACCTCGCCCGCCTGGCCGAGGAGGGGCTGCACGAGCCCCAGCCCACCCAGGTGCTGGCCGTGCTCGCCACCATGCTGCGGCGGGTGGCGGTGGAGCTCGAAGGGGGCCAACGGCGGCTCATCCGCTCGGCCGAAGAGCAGCTCGAGCAGATGCTCTCCCTCCAACTCCAGCCCATGCGCGGCTTCCTCCTCTCCTTCGCCCGCTACGCCCGCGAGCTGGCCCGCACCGTCAAGAAAGAGGTCGAGGTCGAGCTGGAAGGGGAGGAGACCCGGCTCGACCGGCGCATCGCCCGCGAGCTCGAGGAGGCCCTCCTCCATCTCGTGCGCAACGCCGTGGACCATGGCATCGAGCCGCCCGAGGTGCGCGCGGCCCTGGGCAAGCCGCGCACCGGCCGCATCCGGATCCAGGCCCTGGCCGACGGCCCCAAGGTGCGGCTGGTGATCGCCGACGACGGCGGCGGCATCGACGTGGCCCGGGTGATCCAGAAGGCCGTCGAGGTGGGGCTGGTGGATGCCGGAAGCGCCGCAGGCATGGGCAAGAAGGAGGCCCTGCGCCTCCTCTTCTCGCCCGGGTTCTCCACCCGCAAGCAGGTCTCCGAGATCTCCGGCCGCGGCGTGGGCCTCGACGTGGTGGCCAACGTGGTCAACCGCGTGGGCGGCGAGGTTTTCGTGGAGACCGAGGCGCGGCGGGGCACGACGTTCACCGTCGAGGTGCCGGTGGCCCGGCGGGGAGAGTCGGTGATGCTGCTGCGGGTGGGGCAGCTCAAGGTCGCTCTCCCCGCCGCGGTGGTGCGCCGCGCCATCCGGCTCAACGGGAACGGAGGGGTGGTAGAGCGCGATGGTCGCACCCTCGCCGTGCTCCCCGACCGGCTGGTCCCCTTCGTCCCCCTGGCCCGCCTCTACGGCCAGCCTCCGGCCGAGCGCCAGCTCCTGCTCGAAGGCGTGGTCTCGGGCCAGCCGCTGGCCCTGGCGGTGGATGACGTCGAGGGGGAGCACGAGGTGCTGGTGCGGCCCATCACGCGCCGGGTGCCCACCGACCACCTGCTGGAAGGAGTGGCCCTCCTGGCCTCGGGCGAGCCCGTGGGCGTGCTCTCCCCGGCCGTGCTCGCCCAGCGTGAATATCTGCGAGCCCTCCCCGCGGCCCGGCCCCAGATCGCGGTGCGGCGGGTGCGCGTGCTGCTGGTGGACGACTCGCTGGTGACCCGCGAGATGGAGCGCCGCCTGCTGGAGGACGCCGGCTTCCTCGTCACCGCCGCCGCCGACGCCGAGGAGGCCCTCTCCCAGCTCGCCGAAGAGAGCTTCGACTGCGTGGTCACCGACATCGAGATGCCCCGCATGGACGGCTTCGAGCTGGCCGCCCAGCTCCGCAGCATGGAGCACTTCGCCCAGCTCCCCATCATCGTCGTCTCCACCCGCGACCGCCCCGAGGACCGCCTGCGGGGCCTCAAGGTGGGAGCGGACGCCTATCTCACCAAACAGAGCCTGGATGCCGGCGAGCTGGTGGACCTCGTCCGCCGGCTGAGCGGCAAGTAAGGGGGACGGAGCGTGATCGGCGTTCTCGTGGTGGACGATTCGCCGTCGGTGCGGGCCGTGCTGCGCCGTTTCTTCGCCCGCACCCGTGACATCCGGGTGGTGGGGGAGGCGGCGGATGGCGAGCAGGCCGTGCAGGCGGTGATCGATCTCCAGCCGCAGGTGGTGGTGATGGACCTCCAGATGCCCGTGCTCGACGGCTACGCGGCCACCGAGCGCATCATGGCCGTGCGGCCGACCCCCATCGTAGTCCTCTCCTCGCGGGCCAATCGGAATCAGATGCAGACCGCCTTCGAGGCCATGCGGCGAGGGGCCCTGGAGGTGCTGCCCAAGCCCGAGGACACCGCGAGCTGGCAGCAACTCGCCGAGAGCCTGCCCGAGACCGTGCGCACCGTGGCCCTGGCCCAGACGGCCCCGCGCACGCCGCGGACATTGCGCCGCCCCCGCTCTGTGCCTCCCGCCCCCTTAGTCCAGGCTTCCCGGGAGCTGCGCTGGGTGGCGATCGGGGCTTCGACGGGCGGGCCGGCCGCCATCCGCGAGCTCCTGGACGAGGTGCCGGCCGGCGCGCCCGTGGGCTTCCTCATCGTCCAGCACATCGCCTCCGGCTTCGAGCTGGGCTTCGCCGACTGGCTCAACAAGGAGCTCCCCTTCGACGTCCGCCTGGCCCAGGAAGGCGAGGCCCTGCACCCCGGCATGGTACGGCTGGCCCCCGGCGGCTCCCACCTGCGCCTGGAGGCCGGCGGCGTGCTGCGCCTGGACTCCGACACCCCGGCCCGCAAAGGCCACCGGCCGGCGGTCGACGAACTGTTCCTCTCCTGTGCCGCCAATGGTCCCCGCGAGGTGGCCGGCGTGCTGATGACCGGCATGGGGTCAGACGGCGTCGAAGGCCTGCTGGCCCTGCGCCGGGCCGGCGGGATCACCCTGGTGCAGGACGAGGCGAGCTGCGTCGTCTTCGGCATGCCGCGGGTGGCCCTGGAGAAGGGGGCGGCCGACGTCGCCCTGCCTCCGCGCGCCCTGGCCAAGACCCTGGTCCGCCTCTGGACGTCCGGGGGAGGGGGGGAGCGGTGAACCGCCGCGTCCTGGTGGTGGACGACAGCGAGGTGACCCGGGCCATCCTGGCCCGCACCCTGCGCACCTCCGGCTTCGAAGTGCTGGAGGCCAGAGACGGCGCCGAAGGGGCGATGACGGCCCTGCGCGACCAGCCGGCGGTGGTGATCACCGACCTCGAGATGCCCACCATGGACGGCTTCCCCCTGCTGCGGCTGCTCAAGGCCGACCCGGCGAGCTCCCACATCCCCGTGCTGATCCTCACCAGCCACGCCGAGGCAGCCTCCCGCTACTGGAGCCTGCGCACGGGAGCGGACGCCTATCTGACCAAGGATCACGACCCCCGCGACCTGGTGGTCACCGTGGCGCGCCTGGTCGAGAAATCCGCCGCCGCTCCCCGCGACGTGAGCAGGCTCGATCTCTCGGATTCCCAGGCCCTGGGGCCGGTCGAGGTGCTGGCCCGGGTGGCGCGCCACCTCGACGCCTCGCTGCTCCAGGCCACGGTGGTCAACACCCTGCTGGAGCAGGGGATGGCCGCCGGCGACTTCGACGCCGCGGCCCAGGGGTCGCTCGCGATCCTCGGCCAGGTGGTGGACGCCTCCTTCCTGGCCCTGGCCGTGGCCGAGCTCGACTCCGGGCTGGTCCACATCCTCCTTCAGGATCCCATCCGGGCCGTGGACGTGGAGACCCTGGCCGATCTCTTAGTGCGCGCCTTGAGCCTGCCGGCCGGCGTGCCGGTCGAGGTCCGCTTCGGCGGCGAGGGCCGGGGCGACGTCGCGGTGGAGCTCGATCGCGCCCTGTGGATGCCGCTGCCGCTGCGCGATGCCGAAGGCGTGCTGGCCGTGATGCCGCGCGATCCCCACGGCTTCGACGGCGCCGCCACCGCGCTGGTCGAGGCCCTCACCCGCCACCTCGCCCTGGTGCTCGACAACGCCCGCCTCTCCCAGCGCCTGCGCGAGCTCTCCACCTTGGACGGCCTCACCCGGCAACTCAACCACCGCGTCATCTACGACCGTCTGGGTGAAGAGCTGGAGCGGGCCCGGCGCTACCGCTACCCCTTGAGCGTGGTGCTCTGCGACTTCGACCATTTCAAGGAGATCAACGACACCTACGGTCACCTCTCGGGCGATGCCGTGCTGCGCGAGGGAGCGGCCGTGCTGCGCCGTTGCCTGCGCAGCACCGACCTCCTGGGGCGCTACGGTGGCGAGGAGTTCCTCGCCGTGCTGCCGCAGGTGGACCTCGAATCCGCGTGCCAGGCCGCCGAGCGCCTGCGCGTGGGGCTGGAGGGGGCCCGCGTGCGCCTCCCCAGCGGCGCCGAGGTGCGCATCACCGCCTCCTTCGGAGCGGCCTCCCGCGACGAGCTCCAGGGTCCGCTCTCCTCCGACCTCCTGGTGTCGCTCGCCGACCGCCGCCTCTACGAGGCCAAGGACGCGGGCCGCAACCGCGTCCGTCCCTGAGCTTGCAGATGATTCAGCCCGAGACCTCGCCCGTGCAGCACCTCGTCTCCCTCGTCCGGGAGGTCACGGGCAACGTCATCCCGCCGGCCCGCCTGCCCTTCCTGGAAGAGGTGGCGGAGCGGCGGGCCCACGCCCGCAAGCTCCCCGGCGTGGCCGAGTACGTGCGGGCCTTGGCCGCCCGCGAGCTGCCGGACGAGTGGGTGAGCCTCATCCCCCTGATCACCATCAAGGAGTCCTACTTCTTCCGCGCGCCGCAACAGTTCGAGGTGATCCGCCAGCGCATCCTGCCTCTCCTGGTTCGGGCCCGCTCCGCGAGCCGGCAGCTCCGCATCTGGTCCGCGGCCTGCGCCCGGGGCGAAGAGCCAGCCACGCTCGCCATGCTGCTCGCCGACGAGCCCGCCCTCGCCGGCTGGGACTGGACCATCGTGGCCTCCGACGTGGACGAGGAGGCCCTGGCCGGCGCCCGCCTCGGCCTCTATGGCGAGCGCGCCGTAGCCCAGGTGCCCCCACCGCTGCTCGAGCGCTGGTTCTCCCGCCGCGGCAAGCTCTACGAGCTCGACTCCGCGCTGCGCTCGCGCATCCTCTACCAGCCCATGAACCTCGCCCACGCGCCGTTCGCGCTGCCGTTCGAAGAGCTCGACCTGGTGCTGATGCGCAATGTCCTCATCTACTTCCGCCGCCCCTTGCAGCGCTGGGTGATCTCCCAGGTGGCCCGCATGCTCTCCCCCGCCGGCTACCTCTTCCTGGGCGCCTCCGAGACCCTGTGGCAGATCCAGGACGAGCTGGAGTCGGTCGACCTCGGCCCCTGCTTCGCCTACCGTCACCGCCAGGCCCGTCCCGAGGAAGAAACCCGCCCGGCCCCGTCCCCGGCAAAGACCCCGGCAAAGACCCCGGCAAAGACCCCGGCAAAGACCCCGGAACGACCGCGGGCCGTCCGCCCGTCTCCGCCACCCCCTCCTCCCAAGCCGGCCTCACCGCCGCCGCCCCCGATCCGCGAGGAGTCGCCGCCCCCGATCCTCGCTCCTCCGGGAGCCCATGAAAGGTTGCTGGAAGCGGCCCGCGAGCTCGCCGCCAACCGCGTGGCCGAAGCCGCCCGCGCCGTGGAGCAGGCCCTGGCCGCCGATCCTTCAGAGCCCTCGGCCCATGCCCTGGAGGGCTTCCTGCATGACCTCAAGGGGCGCACCGACGACGCCCTCACCTCCTACCGCGCCGCCCTCTACCTCGATCCGGCCCTCTTCCAGGTCCGCGTCCTCCTGGGCGACTGCCTCCTGCGCCTCGGCAACCGCGAACGCGCCGAGCAGCAATTCCGCGAGGTCCTCACCCTCCTCGCCGCCAGCCGCGAGCGCGCCCTCGTCCTCTTCGAAGGTCTCCCCCTGCCGGACCGGGAGAGAGCGCAACGGCGGGCGCGGCAGGTACTGAAGGGGGGATAGCGCTAACTTTGCTCAGCGCTCCCCCGCCCAAGACCCTCACCCCTGCCCCTCTCCCGCCCCCTCGCCACCCCCCTCACCGGGAGAGGGGTCCCGGCTGGGGCGTTCTTGCTCTTCTCCCTCTTCTCCCGGTGAGGGTGGTGAGAGGGGCCGGGAGAAGAGGGCCGGGGTGATGAGGGTCTTGGGTGGGGGCGCACCAACCGGCAAGACGCCTGGAAGAGGCGTTATAGTCAACCCATGCCCACCCTCCGCCCCCCCGCCGTGGCCGGCCTGTTCTACCCCGCCTCTGCCGCGGAGCTGCGCGCCGACGTGGAGGCCTATCTCCGCGACGCCCCGGCCGGGGACGGCGTCCCGCCTCCCAAGGCCGTCATCGCGCCGCATGCGGGGTACGTCTACTCGGGCCCCATTGCCGGCAGCGCCTTCCGGGGCCTGTCCGACGTCGCGGCGACGATCGAGCGGGTGGTGTTGCTGGGACCGTCCCACTTCGTGCCCATCCAGGGGCTGGCCCTGCCCGGGCATGAAGCCTTCGTCACCCCCCTGGGCGAGGTGGAGATCGATGCGAAGGGGGCCCAGGCGGCCCTTCGCCTGCCGCAGGTGCGGGTGGTCCCCGAGGCGCACGCCCGGGAGCATTCGCTGGAGGTGGAGCTGCCGTTCCTCCAGGTGCTGCTGGGGGATTTCGAGCTCGTGCCGTTGACCGTGGGACAGGCCGAGCCCGAGGAGGTGGCGGAGGTGCTGGATCGCCTGTGGGGGGGACCTGAGACCCTGATCGTCATCAGCTCCGATCTCTCCCACTACCTCTCCTACGAGGCAGCGCAGCGGGCGGACCGCGCGACGGCGGACAGGATCCTGGCCCTGCGCGGCCCGCTCGATCCCTACCAGGCGTGCGGCGCCATGCCCATCAACGGCCTGCTGCACGCGGCCCGGGAGCGCGGCCTCAGCTCCCGGCTCCTCGATCTGCGAAACTCGGCGGATACCGCCGGCGATCCCTCCCGCGTGGTGGGCTATGGAGCCTTCGCCTTCCATGAGCTCAGTTGAGATCCTCGACGATCCATGGAATACGGCCCGCGGCCGGCTGCTCCTGCGCATCGCCCGGGAGAGCCTGATCGAGGCCTTAGGGCTGGGCGAGGCGGCCGATCACCGGGAGCCCTGGCTCCGGGAGCCGGGCGCCTGCTTCGTCACCCTCACCAGCGGGGGGAGACTGCGCGGCTGTGTGGGCACCATCCGCGCCTATCGCCCGCTGCAGGACGACGTCCGGTTCAACGCCCGGGCCTCGGCCTTCCACGACTCGCGCTTCGCGCCGGTGCGGCGGGACGAATTCCCGGAGCTCGCGTTCGAGGTCTCCCTGCTCTCCTGTCCGGAGCCTTTGCCGGCCTTCGCCTGCGAGGAGGAGGCGCTCGCCATCCTGCGCCCAGGGGTGGACGGCGTCATCCTGGAGATGGGCTCGTACCGCAGCACCTTCCTGCCGCAGGTCTGGGAGCAGCTCCCGGATCCCTGGGACTTCCTCGCCCACCTGAAGCACAAGGCCGGACTGCCCGAGGATTTCTGGTCGCCGGACGTGCGGCTCCAGCGCTACACGGTGAGGAAGTGGGTGGAGGGGAAGTAGGAGCGCAGGGCGCCCCGGCCCCAAGACCCTCATCACCCCGGCCCTCTTCTCCCGTCCCCACCCAACCCCCCTCACCGGGAGAAGAGGGAGACCAGCAAGAACGTCCGAGCCAGGTACCCCTCTCCCGGGGAGGGGGATGGGGTGGTCGGGAGAGGGGCAGGGGTGAGGGTCTTGGGCGGGGGCGCTCTGAGGTAAAGGGAGCGCCTATGAAATCACTCCGCCCGCAACGCCTCGATCGGCTCCAACGCCGCGGCCCGGCGGGCAGGGAGGAGGCCCGAGAGGAGACCGGTCCCGACGCTGACCGCCACCGCCATCACCACGAAGACGATCGGGGTGTGCACGGGCAGCCCGGGGATGGCCAGGCGGAGGAGGGCGGCGATCCCCAATCCCGCCAGCACGCCGAGGACGCCCCCCGCCGTGGCCAGCGCCGCCGCTTCGGTCAAGAAGAGCACGTGGACCTGCCGGCGGGTGGCCCCGATCGCCCGGGCGAGACCGATCTCCGCCGTGCGCTCGCCCACGGCGATCCACATCATGGTCAGGATGCCGATCGCTCCCACCAGCAGCGAGATGCTGGCGATGGCGCCCACGGCCATGGTGATCACGTTCATCACGTTGTCGAACACCGACAGCATGGCCGCCTGCGTGACCACCGTGAAATCCTCCTCGCCGTGACGGGCCGTGAGCAGGCGCCCGATCTCCCGCTCCACCGTGTCCGTCAGACCGGCGTGAGCGTAGAGGATGTCGATCTCCGCGAGCTCACTGAGATTGAAGATCTTCATCGCGCTCGCCGTAGGAATGTAGGCTGCGTCGTCGATGTCGATGCCCAGGAACTGCCCCTTGGAGGACATGACGCCCACCACCCGGAAGCGTCCGCTGCCGATGCGCACGAACTGGCCGAGCGCATTGCCCTCACCGAACAACTCGCGCTTCAGCTTGGGACCGAGCACCGCGAACTGCGCTCCCCGGTGCGGATCGCCCGCGGCCCAGAACGCCCCCTGGCGGACCTGAAACCGCCAGGTGCGGGGGACGTTGGGAGTGACCCCATAGATGATGACGCTGCGCCCCCGTCCCCCCGCCTCCACGCGCGCACCGCCGAAAGCCAGGGGCACCACCTCCTCGACCCCGGGGATGCGTCCGATCGCCAGGGCGTCGTCGATCGTCAGCTTGCGCGTGGTGCCCCCCAGGGCGCCGGGGATGCCGGTGGTCTCCGACTTGCCCGGATGCACGGACATGAGATTGGTGCCGAACTGCGTGAACATCCCCACCATGTAGAGCCGCGTCCCCTCACCGATCGAAGTGAGGAGAATCACCGACGCGATACCGATGCCGATCCCCAGCATCGACAGCCCGGAACGCAGCCGGTGGCCGGTGACGGCGCCGAGAGCGAGGCGGAGGAGGTCGCGCATGGATTTATCTCCCCGCCAACGCCGCCACCGGATCGAGCCCCGCCGCCCGTCTCGCCGGCAGCCAGCCGAAGAGGGCGCCCACGGCGAGCGACAGGACGACCGCGGAGATCACCGCCCACACCGGCGGGCTCGCGGGCAGGGCGGGGAACATCCGCACCATGATCCTCACCGCTCCCCAGCCCGCGATCAATCCCAGCACGCCCCCGGCGGCCGAGAGGAGCGCCGACTCCACGAGGAATGCCGTGAGCACCTGCCTCCGCCCTGCACCCAGGGCCCGCAGCAATCCCACCTCCCGCGTCCGCTCCGACACCGAGACCAGCATCACGTTCATGATGCCGATGCCGGCCACGGAGAGCGAGATCGCGGCAATGGCGCCCAGGGCCAGGGTGAGGGCGGCGAGGATCTGCGAGAAGGTGGCGACCACCGAGTCCTGGCTGATCACCGTCACGTCCTCCTCGCGATGCCGCTCGGCGAGCAGGCGGGTCACCTTGGCCTTGGCAGGCTCGAGCTGGCCGGCGGACCCCACCTCGACGAAGATGCGGAACAGCGACCGGCGATCGAACATCCGCATGGCCGAGGCCACCGGGACCACCACGATGTCGTCCACGTCCATGCCGAGCTGCGTGCCGCGGGTGGACAGCACCCCGATCACCCGCATCCGCCAGCCGGCGATGCGCACCACCTGGCCCACGGCCTCCTCGCCGGGGAACAGCTCGCGCGCCGCCTTGTCGCCCAGCACGGCCACGGACCGGCCGCGCCGCATCTCCTCCGGGGGGAGGAAGATGCCGCGGGCGACGTGGAGCTTGCGCACCTCCAGGAACTCGTGAGTCGCGCCCACCACCGCCACCTGCCGGTGCCGTCCCTCATGGGCCACAGACTCCGTGCCGATGACGACCGGCGCCACCCGCACGGCCTCGGGCACGCGGCGGGCGATGGCCTGCGTGTCCTCCAGCGTGAGATCGTGCGCCGCCGCCATGGCCACGCCGGGGATGCCGGTCGTCTCCGTCTTGCCCGGCACCACGATGAGCAGGTTCGAGCCGATGCTGGCGAACTGGTCCACCACATACACCCGTGCCCCCTCGCCCAGCGCCGTCAGCGTGATCACCGCGGCCACGCCGATGACCATCCCCAAGAGCGACAGCCCCGTCCGCAGCCGGTGGCTGGAGAGCGCCCTCAGGCAGAAGCGAAAGAGGTCGGCGGCAGTCATGGGCGGTCCTGATTGTATGCCGAAACCAGAAGCGCAGGCGGACCGGATAAGAATCGACGGCCGGAGATAAGAATCGATGGCGCAAAATAAGAATCTACGGGCCAGGATAAGAATAGACGACGCGAAATATTCTTCGATGGCCCGAAATAAAAATCGATGCCTCGTCGATAAATCGACAGCCCAAGATAAAAATCGACGGGCCGTAGAAGAATCGACAGGCCAGAATAAGAATCGACGAGCCTTCCGATTCATCGATGGCTCATCGAAGAATGGATAGCCTGTCGATCTCTGGATAGCGCATCGATGGATCGATGAGGCTCCCGATCGGCAGCTCCGGCGCGGGGACAAAAAAGGGGGCGTGCCGAAGCACGCCCCCGAAGCAGATCAGCGATGTGGGATCAGACCTTGGTGTCGGCGTGAGTCGCCGGGGCGGGGGACTGCGGAGTGGGAGCGGGCGTCCCCGGCGCGGGCGCCTTGGCCTTCCGGGTGCGGCCGCGGAACGGCTGCAGACCGAACTCGGCAAGCTTCTCCGAGCGGATGCCATAGTGCGCCTTGATCATCTTGCGCATGGCGTTGGCCAGCCGCTGTCCCTCGACGATGACGACCCGGAACTGCTTCGACATCTCCTGTTTGCTGGCCGTCAGCGCCGATTGCTGCTTGTTGATCTCCTGCGCCCGGGTCAACTGCGCCGCGAGCTGTTCCCGAGGCGCATCCAGATGGGGGAGATCCGCCCGGTTGGCCTCCGCCACGTCGAGGAGGTGCTTCCAGTCGCCCATCAAACCCATGTCCGTCGTTTCCATTGTCCTACTCTCCTTTCTGAGCCTGTGAGGCTCGTAAACCGACGCCGAGTTGGCGCCGGATCTCGATCTCTTCTGATCCCCTGGCAGGCTCCTGCATTTCATGCAAGGCCACGGAGCCGGGGATGCTGCATCGCTGAATGACTCTGCTTCTTTATGCGGCAACAACGGGATGTATGATGCATAACCGAAGAGGATCTGTCAAGAGGTCTGTTGAAAGAGGCCTCATTCTATGCGCTGAGCTCACCGAGGAGTCTCTGAGAGAGTAGAAGCCTTGACGTATTTTTGGTAGGATATCGTCGATGGGAGAAAACTGTAAAGCCGATGGCCCCAACTTTCCGGGTCCTCCGGGCTCGGGTCCCTTTCCCGGGGTTGATGATCACCTGGTCGTGCCCGAGACCACACGCGACGAGATCATCGGTGGTCGCCGGGTGGTCGCTCAGCCGGCCAAGCCGCCTCATGCCAAGCAGCGAGCCCGGCTCAATCATGTCCTCCAGGCCCACCTGGCTCCCGATTACCTTGGCGCGACGAACCTGCTCACCCGCTACGACCAGGATTCGGACTTCGCCAGCAGTGCTTGCGTGTACAAGGCGGGCATCGATCCCGCGACGGGCACGCGCTACCTGGAGGAGATCGTCTTCGAGGTCGTCTCGGAGCAGAACGAGGTGGATGTCGCAGAGAAGGCACCTCGGAGGCACCGCCGGGGAGTCCGACGGACCTTCGCCCTCTTCGTCGAGGATCACCGGGTCTGCGAGTGGTTTCCCGAGAGGCAGGGCTGGGAGCCTATGGATCGCGACTCAGAGATCGCGGATCCTTGCCTGGTGACGCCGCTGCCCGTGGCGGCTCTGCTCGATAGAGATGCGGCGGCCATCGCGGTGGTGAAGGGGCTTGTTGCCCAGGGCAACCCAGAGATCCAGAGACGGGAGGCCGAGATGGAGGCCAAGGCCAAGGCGGAAGGGATCGCTGGGTCCATCCTCACGCTGCTGGAAGTGCGCGGTCTCCCTGTGAGCGCGACGCAACGGCAGGAGATTCTGCTCTGCCGCGACCTCGATCGCCTGGATGGGTGGCTGCGCCGGACTGCGGTGGCTTCTTCGACGGTGGAGGTCATGTTAGGAGCCGTGAGCTGCGGGCATCCTCAGTACACTCCTGGCAGAAGCTACGAATGAAGATCCCCTTTGCTGAGGTAGTCCGCATCGATCCTCGGAAGCTGAGGGACTATGCGCTCTCATCGGAACATCCCAGGGGGCGCTTCAAGGCGGCCTTCTTTGCTAGGCTTGGGTTCACGAGCGGGAACTGGGAGAAACTCGACCTAGAGCTGCGCAGGCTCGCACTTCAGAGCAGGGCTGAGTTGGGGGAGCACACCGGATTTGGCCAAAAGTACGTGATTCGAGGTAGAATTACCGGACCAGCGGGGCGGTCCGCAGAAGTTGTCGCGGTCTGGATCGTTCTCGAAGGGGAAAGGGTTCCACGACTTGTAACCGTCTACCCAGGAGTAGCAGCACCATGAAATACGAACTCTTAGACTCCGTCGTATTGGCTCGCGATCTGCCCGACCACAGCCTCAGAGCCGGCGATCTGGGAACGATCGTCGAGTTGTACGGAACGGACGCTTTCGAGGTCGAGTTCGTGACCGCCTCTGGCCGGACGGGTGCCTTGGTTACTTTGAAGGCCGAAGATGTGAGGCCGGTCGCTGATACGGACCTTGTTGCAGTCCGTAGTCTAGAGCTCTCGGCTTGAGTTCCCTCTCATCTCCATCGGCACAAACGGATCTGTCATCCCCGTCACCTCTTCTCCTTCAGTCTTCTCGCCACGTGGGCTATCCCCGAGGACGATGATCCGGTCCGTCCACCACGGTCTCCCGTAACGTCTCTTGGAAGATAGGTGAGACTGCGGGGAGAGTTGACTGGTGGTGACGGAGGGCGTAAGCTTAGCGTAAAGCGTCAGGGTCTGGGCTTAAGGTAAAACCCTTGACAGAAAGCATCATTAGGAGACATCCATGCCGAGACGTGAGAGGCTTGATGACGGCAGCACGATCGAAGACCTTGTTGTCGAAGTTGACGGTAAGGAATACAGGGGCACATTCACGATCAATAGGATCGACCGGTTCAAATCCACCTTCGAAGTTGACTATGGCCCGCGTCATCATCGCGACGGGAGCTTGTTTCCCCACAGTGCGGAGGACCAGATGCGGCTTCATGCTCGTTTCGTGCTGAAGCGTATGGTAGAGGAAGAGCTCAAAGGTAAGGGTTCCACGGCTGGAGAAAGGAGTATGAGTGCATAAGGTCTTTTATTCGTGGCAAGAGGACGCGGATTCCAGGATTAATAGGTTCCTGATTCAATCTGCTCTTGAGAGGGCGATCCAGCGCCTGGATCTCGATTTGGAGCTTGATGAGTCAACTCGAGACCAGCCGGGCTCGCGAATGATCTTTGAGACAATCAGAGAAAAGATCGAGGCCTGTGCGATCTTTGTCCCCGATGTGTCTTTTATGGGCCAGTCGTACGATGGCAAGAAAAAGCTTCCAAATCCCAATGTCTTGGTCGAGTACGGCTACGCACTGGCAAAGAAAGGTGAAGGGCAGATAGTACCCGTTATGAACCTTCATTTCGGAGAGATAGTCCAGCTTCCCTTCGACCTCCGGCATAGACCAATAAAGGTCGTGTACAATCTCTCTCCGGACTCTAACCAAACGGACGCAGAGAGGGAGGAGAAGATCGAGGAACTCGCAAACAAGTTCCAGGTTGAGCTACGCTTAGTCTTCGAAGGAGGTTCGCTTTTCAAAGGGCTTTCTCCTGCAGCGGTAAGAATTGCACGATACTTGGTGGACTCGTCGGAGACTGGCTGGGGCGGGCAAGGAAATTACGAAGTCGATGAGATTGCGGCTAGTTTGGGCATGGCGGCTGATGAAGCCAATAGACTATTGAGACAACTCGGAGCTCTAGGCTATGTTGAGCGTCTTCAGATACTCGGAACGGATTCGCCGCCGGCAATCCCCGCCGACCGGCTTTTTTGGGATTTTGATCCGCTCTTCAAGAGCTGGAACCCAAGGAAGGATGCCAAGACCGTTCTTGAGACTATGTTGAGTGGAGGAAGACGAGGGGAAAACTCTGAAGTTCTGGCAAGGGAGTTGTCCTGGGAAGTCAGGAGAATCAATCCTGCTTTGCGATACATAGTTTGGGGACATCTTGTCCTGGCGAGCGATGAAGTTAGCTATCCCATTGCAGTACGGTACATGAGACGTAACGAGAGAACCGAGGCTTTCGTCAGCGGCATCCTTGATCCGGAAAGGCTCGCAAACAGAGGCGGTTTTTAAACCAGTTCGGTGGTGCGATTCTGCGGAAGGACTGACGGATTTCGCGTCGAGTTGGCGAGGATAATATCCAATCTTAGGAGACCGTATAAAAATGAGCGGCGACAGTCTGGAATTCCACTGCACGCGTTGTGGTGGGAAAAAATTTGAGATGCCAGAAACTCCAAAGGATGCCGACATCGTAACTTGCGCTGGCTGCGGCGCAAGAGGCAAGTATGGTGATATCAGAAAGACGATGTTGGACCTCGCTAAGAAACAAGTGAATGATATGGCCAGTAAGGCTCTAGGGCCACTTTTCAAAAGAAGATGATTGGATACCGCTCGTAGGTTGGATTTAGCGCACTGGTATACGCAAAGTCTTGGCTGACCCCAGGCAGGCAGACCTGAAGGGCCGTCATTCCTCAGAAGCTCAGGGCAACGCCCTGGGTTGCGGGATATGTCAGCCATCTATGCGTCCTGAAGGGCCGCGCTAAATTCGGCTCGCATCAGCCGTGATCTATTCCGCCCTTTCAGGGCTATGCGGAGTATCGTCTCCGGATTCCCAGCCCGATGGGCTGGGCTTAGGAAGGGCGCGCCGTTGGCGCTCAAGCTTGGTGCTTCTTCAGGATGTGCTCCCCATATTCAGCCTTGGCGTCCACCTCTGCGGGGATCAGACCCGAGATCTTCTCGACCTCAGGAGTGATTGTCCTCGCAAGTTCCTGCCGCCGCGCTGCTTCGACGCTAGCCTCCCAACGACGCTCCTCGATCTCGATTTCCTCGAGCTTCTGTCGGGCAAATTCTTCGCTCGTTGACATCAGCCCGCGACCGATGCCCATCACCTTCTCGAGCCGAACTCTGCGCTCCTCGCGAGAGAGCTCGCGAAAGGGCCGCGGATCCTTGGCGAGCTCGTCAGCCAAGGCCGCCATACGGCCCTGCCCCTCAGGCTTGTGGTCCTTTTCCGCTTCGCTCTCTGGTGGTATCTTGGCCATGGGACAATTTTACCAGATCCAACCTCTACGGCGAAGGCGGTAGAGACGTCCCAGGTCGTAACGACACCCTTTCCGAGGCCATGGGGACCGCGGGACGTCTCCGAAGGGGCAATGCCGCCTGGAACCGACAACGCCCTCACGGGGGCACACCGCGACCTCTCGAATTCACAGGCACGATCCCCGTTCTCGGTGGCCTGCGATGGCCCTTCCCTGTGAGCGGCAGGGCTGCCCTGCGAGAGACGTCCCGCGGTCTCCGTGATTTACGAAAGAGTATCGTTACGACCTGTGACGTCTTCCATGAGAAGGCCCCAAATTGCAAGGCCGCCAGGGCGGCCTGTCCTTATCTTCTTCTCGATCGGAGTCGGGTGTCGGTCCCCGAGTCTTCCATCCGCACTCTCAAGGAGCCCTCTTGGGCTCGGTGCATGAGGGGGTTCCACCGCTGCGGCGCTGCACTCTCTACGACGGCCTCGAAGGCTCACGACGTCACAACGCAGTCACCGACAACGGGAGGTTGAGACTCCAACTCCGATTCTGTGAACGCTTTTCTCCCTTGCTGAGCTGTTTTTTCTTTCTTCCTGGGCTTCTTTAGGCTGCCGCCTTGCGCAGAGGCTCGTAGTCCGTTTCGCTTACCCAAAGGCGGTGTAGCACCACTGCCAACTTGCGAGCGACGGCGACTACGGCTCGTTTCTTGCCGCTCTTGCCCCCACGCTCGGCCAACCGCAGACCCAATCGTCTCAGGTCGCTGTCTTGTCCGAAGGGACCTAAGATGTAGTGGGACGCTTGCACCAGCAGGCGCCGCGTCAGCCGGTCGCCCTGCTTGGTGATGGGCATTTGGGGTGCCGACTGGCCCGAGCTGCGACTACCCGGGACCAGGCCCAGATAAGCTCCCACTGCGCGCGACTTGGCGAAGCGAAATGGATCGCCCAGCGTCAGCACAAACACCAGCGCCGTCAGGGCTCCGACGCCCTTGATCTGGCGCAGCCGTTGCGTCACCGACCAGTGCCGGGCCAGGACCTCGACCTGCTTGTCGAAGCGGGCGATCTCCTGACTCAGCTCCGAGAGAACCCGTAGCAGAGGCGCCAGTGTGTCTTTCAGCGAGGATGGCAGGGTCTTATCCTGCTGGGCTTTGGAGGCAAACGCCGCCGAGGAGCAGGAGGGCAGACGGTAGCCGAAGGACTTGACGACCCCGCGCACCTGGTTGACCAGCATCGTGCGCGCCTTGACCAGACCTTCCCGAGCCCGCACCACGGCGATGGCTTTCTGAGATTGCTCGCTACGTGGCTCTACGGGCGACAGCAGTTGGGGATCCACCCGGACCAATTGCGCCAAGAACCGCGCGTCGCGCTCGTCGGTCTTTTTCAGGCTCGACGAGATGGCCCGCACCTGACTGGGATTGGCCACGATGACCTCGTGGCCCAGAGATTTCACCAACCGCGTCATCCACAGGCTGTGGGTTCCACTCTCCAGCGCCACCAACTGAGGGGGAAGAGAACTGAAGTAGCGCTGGACGCTGGCTGTCGTGGTCGACAGCCGCCGCTCCTCCAAAACCGCCCCGGTCTTGCGGTCCATCCGACAGATCTGGCTCGAACGATCCCCGAGATCCAAGCCCATCACCTCCTGCGCCTCAACTTTGCTAAGCTCAACCACGGTCAACCTCCTTTCGCGTCTAGCCGCGCGATCACCTGTTTGCAGACCGTTATTCTGGCACTGCGTCACAGGAGGTTGGCCTTCTCATCCCATCTCTACCGCCTCCGTCGGACGGTGGGGAAACCTGTAACCCTCTCACCCCTCCACCGGCGCAAACAGATCCGCCACTCCCGTCACCTCTTCCCCCTTCAGCCGTCTTGCCACATGTCCATCCACGAGGACGACCACCCGGTCGGCACGGCGGGCGACGTTGGGGTCGTGGGTGACGACGATCAGAGTGAGGCCGGCTTCGTTCATGTGGTCGAGGAGGTCGAGGATCTGGCGGCCGGAGGTGGTGTCGAGGTTTCCGGTGGGCTCGTCGGCGAGGAGGACTTGCGGTCCCATGACGGTCGAGCGGGCGAGGGCCACGCGCTGGCGCTCGCCCCCGGAGAGCTGGTCGGGACGGTGATCGGCGCGGTCGGCGAGGGCCACGGAGGCGAGCGCGGTGGCGGTCCGTTCCCGTCTTTCGGCGCGGGAGAGGCCGGCGAAGACCATGGGGAGCTCGACGTTCTCGGCGGCGGTGAGGCGGGGGACGAGGTGGAAGGACTGGAAGACGAAGCCGATCAGGTTGCGGCGGACGGAGGTCAGCTCCTCGTCCGAGAGCTTCGCCACTTCGCGGCCGTTGAGCCAGTACTCGCCGGAGTCGGGGCGGTCGAGGCAGCCCAGGATGTTGAGCAGGGTGGACTTGCCCGAGCCCGAGGGACCCATGATGGCCACGTGCTCGCCGGTCTGCACGTGCTCGGTCACCTCCACCAGGGCGTGGACAGGCTGGCCGCCCAGCCGGTAGGTGCGGGAGATCTTCTGAAGCCGGATCACGGCGTGCTCTGTCCGGTCGCTCCGGCCGGCTTGCCCGCTCCGCCGGCGATCACCGGCTTGACCTTCGCTCCGGCCTTGACCTCCGGGCGGTCGAGGGCGGTGACCACCAGGTCTCCTGGCGAGAGGCCGGAGACGATCTCCGTCCAGTCCCAGTTCTTGAGGCCGATCTTGACCGGACGCTCGGCGAGGACGCCGTGGTCGGCCACCAGCACCTTGTCCCCTTCGAGGAGAGCCGCGGTGGGGATGCGCGGCACGTCCTCCCGGGCCGTGAGGAGGATCTCGACGTCCGCCGAGGTGCCGGGGAGGAGGCGCACGGCCTCTTCAAGGTCATCCAGGTCCACTTCGATCTCCATCGTGCGGTTCTGCTCCTCGCGGTCCAGCACGTAGGGGGCGACGCGCGGAGACGTGGCCTCGGAAATGGCGGCCCGGGTAGGAGTCCACGGTGACGCGCGCCGTCTGTCCGGGGTGGATGCGGGCCGAGTCCACCTCGTCCATGGGGGCGGTGACGTAGATCGAGCCGGGATCGAGCACGTCGAGGACGGGCGGGATGGGCATGCCGGGCGGCGAGGGCGTGGTGAACTCGCCCATCTCGACCGAGAGGTCGGCCACGATGCCGTCGAAGGGGGCGCGGATCACGTACTGCCCCTGCTGGCGGGCGGCGAGGTCGATCGAGGCCTGGGCCTGCTCGACTCCGGCGCGGGCGGCACGGCAGGCGGCCGCGGCCGTGGCCGCGGCGGTCTGGGACTGATCGTAGGCGTCGGTGGAGACGATGCCTTCGGCGGTGAGCTTCTTCAGCCGCTCGCGCTCGCGCACGGCCCGCTCGGCATTGAGACAGGACTGCTGGCGCTGGGCCTCGGCGGCCTGGAGCTCGCGGCGGGAGAGGGTGGTGCGCGCCTCGGGCACGCTGGGGTCGAGGCGCAGCAGGACGTCCCCCTTGCGGAACCGCTGCCCCTCGCGGAAGGGGAGGTCCACTACCCGGCCGCCCACCTCGGGCGAGATCTGCGAGCGGCGGCGGGCCTTGACCGTCCCCGCCCGCGAGTTGGTCACCGTCTGCTCGACCCGGCCGCGGGAGACCGCGACCACCCGCACCGTGAGGGGCGCGGGCGCGAAGACGGTGGCCCGCAGGACGATCGCCACCCCCACGATCACGAGGATCACCAGGATCCGCCAGATCCAGCGCCGCATATGGCGCCAGACTCTAGCACCGGTTCAGGAAAGGTGGGGCTACCCCGCGAGGCGGTTTGCCAGCGGCGAGATCAGGGGGAGGATGGGGCCGCGCAAGGCGTGCGACGGGCGATGAGCTTCTGGCTGCGCTGCAGGAGGCCGGGGCCTTCGTGTGGAGCTCAGCGGAGCGCTGGCGCAGGTGGGCTCCCTTCTGGCGGATCTCCGAGCGTTGATACCCCTGGAGCAGAGCCTCGATCTGCCGGGCCTTGCGCGCGGCCTGGACGACGTGATGCCGCGCTTCGCCGCGCTCCTCGCGGGTCAGCAGCCAGGTGGCATAGCAGAGCTCGTTCACGAAGCTCAAGGCGAGGTCCGGGGCGCCGGCTCCCATCCGGTCCCGCCACTCCTCGAGGCGCGACAGCAGCTTGTGAGAGCCCTGGGTGCGGCCCGTCAACGTATACTGGGATGCCAGCTCCAGGAGAAGCTGGCAACGCGGCCAGTCTCGGGCCCACGAGCCAGGTTCCATCATCCTTGTACGATAGCACTGTTGAATGCCCGGGAATGGCATTTCGAGGATTGTTCCTCGCTGCAATGAGATGCACGTGATGGTCAGAGAGGAGAAGAGCCTCATGTTCCGGAAAATCCTGTTGCCGGTCGATTTCACCGACAAGAACGAGGCGGCGCTGGCGAGCGTTCTACAGATCGCTGCCGCGGGCGGGGCCGGCTGCGAGGTGACGCTGCTGCACGTCATCGAGTCGATCGAGCATCTCGAGCCGGGAGAGATGGCGGACTTCTACCACGGCCTGGAGACGCGGGCCACGGCCCGTCTCTTCGCCCTCCAGGAGCGCTTCGAGAAGGCCGGCGTGGCCGTGCGCCAGGAGCTGATCATCGGCCGCCGGGCGGAGACCATCGTGCGCTACGCCGAAGACCGGGAGATGGACTTGGTGATCCTCTCCTCCCACAAGGTGGACCGCGACCACCCCGCCCTCGGCTTCGGTACCCTGAGCTACCGCATCGCCATCGTGGTGCGGTGCCCCGTGCTGTTGGTGAAGTAGCTGCTGGTGGATGACCGGTCATGGAGCTCGACGAAGTCCTGCGGGTCCTGGCGAGCCTCGAGAAGGAAGGCGTCGAGTACGTTGTCGTAGGCGGCGTGGCCCTGACCTTCCACGGTCTCGTGAGGGCCACCGAGGACCTCGATTTCTTCGTCCGCCCGACGGCCGACAACGTCGAGCGCCTGCGAAAGGCCCTGAAGGCGGTCTATGACGATCCCAGCATCGACGAGATTTCGACTGAGGATCTGCTGGGAGACTATCCTGCGGTCCGGTATTATCCTCCGGAAGGGGAGCTGTTTCTGGATATCCTGACCCGGCTCGGGGAATTTGCCACCTACGAGAGTCTCGATTTCGAAGTGATCGAATCGAACGGCGTGAAGATCAGGGTCGCGACCCCCAGGACGCTCTACTGGATGAAGAAAGGGACGGTCCGGGATATCGATCGCGTCGACTCCGCGCGACTGCGAGAGAAGTTCCTGCTCGATGACGAAGGACCGTAACCGATCGGAAAGGAAGCCATGCCGGTCCAGAAATTCCGCCGCGTTGAAGACATGCCGCCGGTCCCTCCCTGCGAGACCCTGGACGCGGAATGCCTGCGGAGAATCGCCAGCCTCTGGGCGCGGTCGTCCGCGTTCAGCAACCGGATCTATCCGCGCGGAGTCTTCAAGTTCAGAAACATCGAGGAGGCGCAGGCGGCCCGCGAGCGTGTCACTCAGGACAACGTCGAGCGGCTTCGCCGGGAACGAGAGCGGCGGTAAATCCACGATCCTCAATGCTCCGCGCCATCGCCACCGCCTACCGGGAGGCCTTCTCGGGTCTCAGCCGCACGGTGTGGCTGCTTTCCATCGCGTCGCTCATCAACCGCAGCGGCACGATGGTGATGCCGTTCCTGGTGCTCTATCTCACGGCCAAGCGCGGCTTCACCACGACCGGGGCGGGACAGGTGCTCGCCCTCTATGGCCTGGGAGCCATGGCGGCCTCCTATGGCGCGGGATGGCTGGTCGACCGCTTCTCGCCGCTCAAGGTGATGAAGGTGAGCCTGGGGCTCACGGGGCTCTGCTTCCTGGCGCTGGGCCATCTCACGAGCCGGCTCGCCATCGCCGCCATGGTGCTGGTGCTCAGTCTGGTGGGGGAGGCCTTCCGGCCCGCCAACCTGGCGGCTCTGGCGGCGGCGACGGGCCCTTCGGAGCGCACCCGGAGCTTCGCCCTGCTGCGCCTGGCCGTGAACCTGGGCATGACCCTGGGGCCTTCGGTCGGCGGCTTCCTGGCCCTCTACGACTACGGCTGGCTGTTCGTGGCCGACGGTGTCACCTGTCTCCTGGCCACGGGCCTCCTCTGGCGGATTCCAGACGGCGGATCCGCGAGGAAGGAGGAGACGGCTCAAGGCCAGGCCGGCGGCTCGTCGCCGTGGCGGGACAGACCCTTCCTCGCCATGATGGGGATGATGTTCCTGCTGGCGGTGGTGGTCTTCCAGGTGACCGGCACGTTCCCCCTCACCCTCCACGACCTCTACCGGATGTCGGAGGCGCGGATCGGGCTCATCCTGGCCATCAACACGCTGATCATCGTCGTCTTCGAGATGGTGCTCGTCCATTCACTCTCGGGGCGCGATCCCCTGAAGCTGGTGGGCCTCGGCAGCTTCCTCTTCTGCGCCGGCCTGGCCCTCCTCCCCCTGGGCTCGAGCTTCGCCTTCGCGGCCCTCACTGTGGCGGTGTGGACCGTGGGGGAGATGCTCGCTTTCCCCATCGCCAGCGCGGTGGTGGCCGAGCGGGCTAAAGGGGAGAGCCTCGGCCGCTACATGGGGGTCTTCCACCTCTCCTTTGCCGCGGCGTTCGTGGCCGCACCCCTGATCGGCACCTGGGTCTACCAGCGCCTGGGACCGGGAGCGCTGTGGTACGGCTGCGGCGGATTGGGGATCGCCCTCTGGGCGGGCTTCCACCTCCTGGCCGCGGCGCGCCAGCCTCACCCCGCCCCCTCATAGACACGGCCCTTACCTCAGAGCGCCCCCCGCCCAGGACCCTCACCCCTACCCCTCTCCCGTCCCCTCCCACCCCCCTCACCGGGAGAGGGGAAAAGAATCCCTCCCCTGTCCTTGTTCGTCCTTGTCCGTCCGTATTCTTGCTGTTCTCCCTCTTCTCCCGGTGAGGGGGGTGGGAGGGGACGGGAGAAGAGGGCCGGGGTGATGAGGGTTCTACTCCGGCGGCCCTTCGTGCAGGAAGAGCTTGCGGTAGCCCCGGTTCCAGTAGACCAGGGGCGGCGCCTCTTCCACGGGTACCTGGCTGGCCGCCACCTCGCCCACGTAGATGGTGTGGGAGCCCGCGGGATAGCGGGCGTGGATGCGGCAGTCGAGCCAGGCCAGGGCATCCACCAGGATGGGCGCGCCGGTCTCGGCCGTGGACCAGTCGCCCATGGCGAAGCGGTCCTCGTCCTTCACCCAGGCGAAGCGGTTGGACAGCTCGGACTGCCCCTCGCCCAGGATGTTCACCGCGAAGACCGCCTCGGGCTCCTCCAGTAGCGTGTGGGCGTGGTGGCGGTTCTCGATGATGATCATGATGAGCGGCGGCTCGGCCGACACCGAGGCAAAGGCCGAGACCGTGAGCCCATGCTTCTTATCTCCCGCCCTGACGGTCACGATCGTGACGCCGGCGGGGAAATGGCGCAACGCTTTACGGAATTCTTCCGAAGAGATCACCTGAGTCTCCTATTCAAGAGGCTGCCGCTCGCTCGAGAGCGGAGCGATTGTCCCACAGATCCATGGCACCTGGCTTGCACCATCAAGGTGCAGCCCGGAGCCGCACGGGGGACACCTCCGGCGGCGGGCGTTTCCTGACGAACCTGAGACCGGTGGCCGCGGGCCGCCAGGAGGAAGACGATGGGCTTCAAGAAGAGCGTCAAAGGATTGTTGAAACAGCCGGTGCGTCTGGGCCTGTTCACCGTTCCCCTCTGGGTGGTGGGGGCCGTATTAGTGGCCCGGCGGATCCGCGATCGCCGGCGGCTGGCCAGCGCCTGAGCCTCCAAAACCGGTTTGCCGGCTCGGCTCAGGCCGGGCTGGCATGCCTTCCCGCCTCTTTCTCCTCCCCCCTCTCTTTACTGCGGAGCGGCATGCATCTAAGCTACCCACGGATTTCGTACTGTCCTCAGGGGGGAGGTCCGTCGAAAAATGGCGCCGTTCAAATCAGGGGAGAGGTGCTGTGTCGCTCTGTTGCTCTTGGCCGTCTCGAGCTCGCCGGTCCTCCGGGCCCAGGAGCCGGAGGAGGAGAGCGGAAGCCTGAAGCCGAAGCTGACCGTCGGCGTGGAGACCAAGGCCAACTTCCGTCATAGCGAAGACAACCGCTTTCCCGTCCCTTTCAACTTCAAGCCCAATGAGCTCCCACCGGGGCAGACCCAGGGCTTCGAGGAGACCGTCAATCCGGGCGATCACTTCGAGGTCTCGGACGTCATCCTCTACCTGGACGCCTCCTGGGGCGACGGTCTGGAAGCCCTTAGCAAGATCAGCTTCATCGATCTCTACACCCGCAATCCCACCTCCACCGCCAGGAACGTGGACGTGCACGAGGCGTGGATCCGCTTCGGGGTCGAGACGCCGCCGGCCACCCTGGCACCGCGCAGCGGCGTCTATCTCAAGGTGGGGAAGTTCCCCAAGTTCGAGCGCCAGAACGACCGCCACCTGGAGAGCTACGGCCTGGTCTCGACCGCCTTCAACCGGCTGGAGGACGTGGGTGCTGAGCTGGGGGTGAGCCTCGGCCGGCATCTCTATCTCAAGGCCGCGGCCACGGCGGGCAATCCCGTGTTCCTGCGCGATCCCAACGCGCTCGCCGGCGACAACGGCACGCCCGAGCTGCTGCGGGAACATCCCGATCCCACCCTGCAGAGCGGCATCACGATCCTCTACGACGCCAAGGTCGAGGACCTCGACACCGACGGCAAGATCGCGGCCTCCGCGGGCCTGGGCTGGCGCACGGCCGACGAGGCGGGGAAGAACGGCTTCGACGTGCTGGTCTTCGGCCACCAGCGCAAGCTGGCGAAGACCGTGCCCCGCGACGGCTCGTTCTATGGCGGCGACCTCGACCTGCTCAACGGTCCGGGGGACGGCCACATCCTCCCCATCAAGGGGGACGACAAGAAGGAGGTCGGGGGCAACGTCTGGGTGTACTTCGGCGACTTCTCCTTCTTCGCCCAATACGTGGACCAGAAGCTCGCCGGCCTCCCCCGCACCGGCCTCGAAGGCGAGGTGGCCTGGCGGTTCGACCTGCCGCTGGTGTGGGCCGTGGGCGACCGCCAGCTCTTCACCTACGTGGCCCCGGCCGTGCGCTATTCGAAGCTCGACAACGGCTTCAGGAACATCCCCCCGACGCCGGCCCCGAGCTTCGCCTGGGACTGGGAGAAGCTCGACGCCGGCTTGCGCCTCGGCATCTTCACGGGGGTCGACCTCACGGCGGAATACGCCATCAACCACTTCATCCTGGGCAATGGGGCGAGAAGGGACAACAACGAGGGCCTGGTGACTTTGCGGTGGAGGATCTAGGGGTGAGAGCCGGCGCCACCACTGCCGCCCCTACGGGGCGAGCCCTCACTCTCCCAACCCTCTCTCTCCCAGCCTCCCCCCCGTCCGCCGGGAGAGAGAGGGCTAAAGAAGCTCGCCTTTTGCCTCTTCTTCAGACTAACCACTCCCTCTTCTCCCGGCGGACGGGGGGGAGGCTGGGAGAAGAGGGCCGGGGTGATGAGGGTCCCAACGCTCCGGCCAGGCTCCCCCTCCCCGTCTTTGGCGTCCTTCTCGTCCTTTTCGTCTTATCCGCCCCCCTCGCCGCCGAAGACCTCCGTGGCACCCTCCACCTCCTGGCCAAGGGAGGCAAGGGGGAGGCCCGGGGGAGCGACGTGCGGGCGGCGGTGGTCTATTTCGAGCCGGCGGGGGCGCATCCGGTGCGGCCGGGGGGCGAGCCGTTCGAGATGGTCACCCACCGCAAGGAGCTGAGCCCGCGAGTGCTGGTGATCCCCCGCGGCAGCCGGGTGCGGTTCCCGAACCAGGATCCTATCCTCCACAACGTCTTCTCCGTCTCGGCGCCCAACCAGTTCGACCTCGGCCTCTACCGCCAGGGGCCGGGCAAGGAGAAGCGCTTCGAGGACCCGGGCCTGGTGCGGGTCTACTGCAACGTTCACCACGACATGGTCGCCTATATCCTCGTGCTCGATACTCCCTACTGGGCTTCGCCCGGCGCGACCGGCGACTTCACCCTCACGGGCCTGCCCAGGGGGACGGGGAAGCTGACGGTGTGGCACGAGCAGGCGGACCCCTGGACAGCCACGGTGGAGCTGCCCCAGAAGGCGCCCCTCCAGGTCGGTCTCGAGATCGTTCGCCCCTTGATTCCGGCCCATTTGAACAAAACGGGACAGTCCTACTTCCGCTCGCAACGTGACCGCTACGACAACCGCTAGGCGGCCGACCGGCCTGTCGCTGGAGACCCGGATCTTCCTGGTCACCTCGCTGCTCATCGCCCTGCTGGTGGGCGGGGCGGTGGCGACCACCTCCGTGCTGCTGCGGCGCATCGCCCGCGGTGCGGCCCTCGATTCGCTGAAGAGCAGCGCCACGGCCCAGGCCACCTTTCAGGACCAGCGCTACCAGCAGCTCCGGCTGATGTCGCGGCTCTTCGCCGCCGATACCGATCTTTCGACCTATTTCGTCGAAGCCAGCAGCCTCGGCGACCCCGCCTCCGTCCTCGACCTGCTCGACGAGCGCCGGAACGAGTTCAAGTATGACTTCGCCATCCTCCTCGACCCCAACGGCAAGGTGGTGGCCCGCACCGATCAGCCGCAGGCCTCGGGCCAGGACCTCTCCGGGCGGGCGCTGGTGAAGACGGCTCTACAGAGCGACACCCGGGAGGCGGAGGGGATCTGGCAGGAGGGATACGACCTGTATTACGCGGTCCTCGTGCCGGTGGTTAAGGACTTCACCGCCTTCGGCTACCTGGTGACCGGTTTCCAGATCACCAACCAGACCGAGGGATTGCGGGAGCTGCGCGAGATCAGCGGCGCCGACGTGGCCTTCGTCGCCAACGGCCCCCAGGGGCCCAAGATCGTGGCCACCACCCTGCCTCAGGTCACGGCTCGCAGCCTCGCCGCCACTCTCGCCTCCGGCTCGCGGGGGATGGGGAAGGCCCTGCGCTCGGGCGAGGCGATGCCGCAGACCGAGCTCGCTCTCGGCGGCGATCCCTGGCTCGCCCTGGAGACGCCGCTGCGCGACGCTGGGGGCAAGCCGGTGGGCGCCTCGGTGGCCCTGGCCTCTCTGGAGCAGGAGCTGGCCGCCTACCGGCAGATCCAGAACGTGCTTTTGATCGCCGGGCTCGCGGCCGTGCTCCTCGCCCCGTTCCTCTCCTTCGCCTTCGCCCGGCGTGCCCTCCAGCCCGTGCGCCAGCTCCTGGCCGCCGCCGAGGGCGCCCGCCAGGGGAATTACGATCAGAAGATCGACGCCGACCGCCGTGACGAGGTCGGCCGTCTCGCCCGCGCCTTCCAGGAGCTGCTGGCCGATTTGCGGGAGAAGCGGGACATGGAGGAGTACGTCACCGAGCTCTCGCGCAACCTCCCCGAGCCGCAGCAGGCGCGGGCCCTGCTGGGTGAGCCGCAGACCCGGGACGTGATGCTCCTGGGCGTCGAGCTGCGCAAGTATGCCCGTGCCGGCGGCGATCCCAAAGAGACGCTGCTGCGCCTGGCCGGCGACCTCGAGCGGGTGACCTCGGCCGTGGCCCGCCGCCGGGGGCAGGTGGAGTCCGTCGCCGGGCACCGGATCGTGGTCCGCTTCGAAGGGGAGGGGCGGGGAGCCCGGGCCATGGCCGTGGCTGCGGAGGTGCTGGGTTCGCCGCTGGAAGGAGACGTCGGCGACGAAATCGAGGCGCCGGTGGTGGCCCTCACCGCGGGCAAGGCCATCGCCGGCCCCGTCACCTGGGGCGAGCAGGCGGAGCGGGCCCTCGTGGGGCTGCCCGTGCAGCAGCTCGAGAGCCTGCTGCGCGAGGCCACTCCGGGCGAGATGTTGCTCTCGCGCGAGGTCCACGAGGAGATGCGGGCCGCTTTCGAGGAAGCCGGCTACCGGCTGGCGCCGCGGCGGGGAGTGATCTCCCCCCAGCCCCTCTACGTGGTCACGGGGCGCATCGCCTCGCGCATGACCCTGGAGCGGGCCGCCGACTCCGATACCCTGGGCGTCCCCGCCCGCGCCACCCTCTCGGGCGTCGCGCCGGGCGCCCTCCTGGGCCAGCGCTTCGAGATCCTGTCGGTGCTGGGCGCCGGCGGCATGGGCATCGTCTACAAGGCCCGCGACCGGGAGCTGGACGATCTCGTGGCCCTGAAGATGCTGCGCCGCGACCTGTGGGGAGATCACACCCAGCTCGACCGTCTGAAGAGCGAGATCAAGCTGGCGCGCAAGATCACCCATCCCAACGTGCTGCGCACCCACGACTTCGGCGACATCGACGGCGTGCCCTACATCTCCATGGAGTACGTGCGCGGCGTGACCCTGCGCTATCTGCTGGACCAGACGAACCGGCTCCCCTACTCGGCGGGCCTGCGCCTGGCCAAGCAGCTCTGCTCGGGGCTCGCCGCCGCCCATGCCGTGGGCGTGCTGCACAGAGACATCAAGCCGGAGAACCTGATCCTGGAGCCCACGGGCAACGCCAAGCTCATGGACTTCGGCATCGCCCGGCCCATCGACCGGCTCACGCCGGGCCAGACCCAGGCCGGTTTCATCGTCGGCACTCCCCAATATCTCTCTCCGGAGGTTCTTCAGGGGCAGGAGGCCGACCCGCGTGCCGACATCTACTCCACCGGCATCGTGCTCTACGAGATCTTCACCGGGGCCCTGCCGTTCGCCGGGGCCTCAGGGATGGAGATCGCGGTCAAGCACCTGCGCGAGGAGCCGGCGCCGCCCAGCGCCCACTGGCGGGAGATCCCGCCGCCGCTGGAGGCCGCCATCCTGAAATGTATGAAGAAGGACCCCGAGATGCGCTACCGCACGGTCGCGGAGCTGCTCCGCGACCTGGAGGCGCTGAGCGCCTGAGGCAGAGAAGGGAGGGGGAGCGATGATCGCGACAGAATTTGCGGAGTCTGTGCTGGAGCCAGAGCGCCGGCTCGCCGAGTACGAGATGCTGCTCGAGGTCGGGATCAAGCTCTCCGGCACGCTCGACTTGACCACCGTGCTGGAGCTGGCCCTGGAGCACGCCGAGCGGGTCTGCCACGCCGAGACCAGCTCCATCTGGGAGCTGGACGAGGAGCGGCGGGACCTGTTCTTCCGCGTCGTCCGCGGCCGGGCCGCGGGCGCCATCCGCGGTATGCGGCTGCCCCTGGGGGAGGGGATCGTGGGCAGCGTCGCCCTCTCGGGCGAGGCCGAGATGGTCAACGACGTCAGCGCGGACCCGCGCTGGCACGGCGACCCTTCAGGGGCCTTCCAGACCCGGGCCATCCTCGCCGTGCCCCTCCTCGCCCAGGGCAGCGTCATCGGCGTCGTCCAGCTCCTCAACCCGGTGGACCGCGACCACTTCACCTCCGGCGACCTCTGGCGCATGCGCCACTTCGCGGCCATCCTCGCGCCCACGCTGCAGAACGCCCGTCTCTATGCGGCGCAGCGCCGGCAATTCCTGAGCATGGTCACGGCCCTGGCGGAGACGCTGGAGAAGAAGGACCCCTACACCGGCGGCCACGTCCGTCGGGTGGTGGGCTACACGGTCCTCCTGGGCCGTGAGCTGGGGCTCGGCCGCGAAGAGCTGCGGGACCTGTGGCTCGCGGCCACGCTGCACGACATCGGCAAGATCGGCGTGCCGGACCGCATCCTGGGCAAGCCCGCGCCCCTCGATCCGGACGAAGCGGAGATCATGAAGCGCCACACCGTGTTCGGCGCCGAGATCGTCTCGCCCCTGGCCAATCTCCAGGTGCTGCGCGGCGTGCGCAACCACCACGAGCGGCTGGACGGCAAGGGCTATCCCGACGGCCTGCACGATCCGGAAATCCCCCTGGCAGCCCGCATCATCGCCGTGGCCGACACCTTCGACGCCATGACCACCAGCCGCCCCTACCGTGCCGGGCTGCCGGCCGAGAGCGCCGCCGCCGAGATCCTCGCCGGCGCGGGCACCCAGCTCTGCCCGCGGGTGGTGGAGGCCTTCCGCCGGCTGTTCACGGCGGGGAGGTTCTCCCCTGCGGCGGCGGAGGTGTCTTTGGCGGCGCTGTTCGAGCCGGGCCCTCACCTCTGAAAACCCTAAAGGGATGGGCATGACTGAAGGCACTGAGAAGCTCATCGCAGTGCGCGGCCTCACCTTCGGCTACGGCCAGGAGGTGGTGCTCGATCACGTGGACCTCACGATCGGGGCGCGCGACTTCCTCGCCATCATCGGCCCCAACGGCGGCGGCAAGACCACGCTGCTCAAGGTGATCCTGGGGCTGGTGCGGCCGTGGTCGGGCGAGGTGGTCTTCCGCCTCCCCTCGGGGAGCGACCCGCGGGGGCGGCTCGGCTACGTCCCCCAGTTCTCCACCTTCGACAAGGACTTCCCCCTGCGCGTGGGCGACATGGTGCTGATGGGCCGGCTGGGAAGGGGCTCCGTGCTGCGCCCCTACAGCCGGGCGGACCGCGCGGCTGCGGACGAGGCGCTGGAGCGGCTGGGCCTCCGCCCCCTGGCCCGCGCCCACGTGGCCGAGATCTCCGGCGGCCAGCTCCAGCGGGCCCTCATCGCCCGCGCCCTGGTCTCGGCGCCCGACGTCCTGTTCCTCGACGAGCCCACGGCCTCCATCGACGCCGGATCGCGGGGCACCCTGCGGGAGCTGCTGGCGGAGCTCAACCAGATCATCCCCGTGGTCGTGGTCACCCATGACGTGACCTCCTTCGCCCCCATGGTGAGCCGCATCGCCTGCATCAACCGCCGGCTCTTCTACCACGGCGGCCCCGAGCTCTCCCAGGAGGTGATGGAGGAGGTCTACGGCTGCCCCGTGGAGCTCGTGGCCCACGGCGTGCCCCACCGCGTGCTCGACGACCACCCTCACCACCACGATCCCCACGATCCTTCGCATCGCCACTGACGGAGCCCCTGCTTGCCCACCTTCTTCGAAGCCCTCTCCTACGACTTCATGCGTCACGCCGTGCTCGCCGGGGTGCTGGCGAGCGTGCTGTGCGGCGTCATCGGCACCTTCGTGGTGGTCAAGCGCCTGGCCTTCATCAGCGACGGCATCAGCCACGCCGCCTTCGGGGGGATGGGTGTCTGCTTCTTCCTGGGGATCGATCCGCTGCTGGGCGCCATCCCCGTGGCCCTGGCCTGCGCCCTGGCCCTGGGGGCGGTCGACCGCGAGACCATCCGCTCCTACGACGCGCTGATCGGCGTGCTCTGGGCCGTGGGCATGGCGGTCGGCGTGGTCTTCGTCTACAAGACCCCTGGCTATGCCCCGAACCTCATGACCTACCTCTTCGGCAACATCCTCCTGGTGTCGCGCCACGACGTGACGGTGATCCTGGTGCTGGCGGTCTCCGTGCTGGCCCTCCTCTTCCTCTTCTTCAAGGGGATCGTGGCCGTGGCCTTCGACGAGGTGTTCGCCCGCGTGCGGGGGGTGCGGGTACGGCTCCTCATGTCGCTGCTGCTGACTATGATCGCCCTCTCGGTCGTGATCCTCATCCAGGTGGTGGGGATCATCCTGGTGGTGGCGCTCCTGACCATCCCCTCGGTCATCAGCCTGATGCTCTGGCGGGACTTGAAAGCCGTGCTCGCCGGCTCGGTCTTGATCGGCGTCGCCATCACCCTGGGGGGATTGATCCTCTCCTTCTACTTCGACTTCCCCTCCGGCCCGGCGATCATCCTCCTGGGTGCCGTGCTGCTGGTGGGGGTGTATGGGATCAAGAAGTTGCCGCGGCGGGCGCTCTCTTCATGAGCGGCCGGGGTGTCTTGGGACGGCGTGCCCTTCGAAGCCTCACCCCCGGCCCCTCTCCCGGGGGGAGAGGGGGGACTTGGATGACGCGGTATTGCCTTGAAGCGACGCTGCCGATAAAGTAGCGTCGAAATGGCACGAGGACAATTCCTGGCTCCGGGACGACAGCGGACGGAGCCTTCGCGCGCTCGACGGCTTCGCGAGACTTCGACTCCGGCCGAGAAAGTGATGTGGGAGATCCTACGGGACCGGCGGCTGGGGCGGTTCAAGTTTCGGCGGCAGTCTGCCATTGGCATCTTCGTCGCCGACTTCTACTGTCACGCGCTCAAGCTCGTCATTGAGCTCGACGGCGAGGTGCACGACGATCCGAAGCAAGTCAAGCACGACCAGAATCGGGATTTCTATCTCCGCTCTCTCGGCTGCACCGTCCTCCGTTTTCCCAATCGAGACGTCTTCGACAACCGTGAAGCCATTCTGAGCCGTATCCTGGAAGTCGCGGTCCACCTCCAAAGCCTCCAGCTCGGCAATCCCGCTGGCCTGAGTCCCCCCTCTCCCCCCGGGAGAGGGGCCGGGGGTGAGGCTTCGAAGGGCACCCAGCCGACTCCAGCAAGATCCTTCGGGACACTTCTAAGCGATCCCTAGCGTCTTCATCTTCCTGTACAGATGGCTCCGCTCCAGGCCCAGAGCCTGGGCGGTTTTGGAGACGTTCCCGCCCAGCGCCGCGAGCTTCCTCTCGATGAGCTGTTTCTCGAAGGCGTCGCGAGCTTCGCGCAGGGAGGCCGCCTCCCAGAGGGACTCCGGCCGGTCCGCCGTCTCCGCGCCGTCGCCACGCACTGCCGGCGGCAGGTCGCGGAGGCCGATCGTCTCGCCCGGGGCCATGATCATCAATCTCTCCACCAGATTGCGCAGCTCGCGGACGTTGCCCGGCCAGGCATAGCCTTGAAGCCGCTCCAGGGCGGGACGCTCCAATTGCCTGGGCCGGCGGCCGAGCTCGCGGGCGAGCTGGACCACGAAGTGCTCCACCAGCAGGGGCACGTCCTCCGGACGCTCGCGCAGGGCCGGCACGTGGAGGGGGATGACCGCCAGACGGAAATAGAGGTCCTCGCGGAAGCGGCCGGCGCGGATCTCCTCCGCGAGGTCCTTGTTGGTGGCGGCCAGCACGCGCACGTCCACCTGGATCGTGGCCGCTCCTCCCACCCGCTCGAAGCGCTGCACCTCGAGGACGCGCAGCACCTTGGCCTGGGTCTTCTCCGACATGTCGGCGATCTCGTCGAGGAACAGGGTGCCGCCGTGCGCCTGCTCGAAACGGCCGGGGCGGTCCGCGGCGGCGCCCGTGAACGCTCCCCTGGCGTGGCCAAACAGCTCGCTCTCGATCAGCTCCTCAGGGATGGCCGCACAGTTGACCTCCACGAACGGCTTCTGGGCCCGCCGCGAGAGGCGGTGGATGCGCCGCGCCACCAGCTCCTTGCCGGTGCCGTTCTCGCCGAGGATGAGGATGCGGCTGTCCGCCGCGGCCGCGGTCCGGATCTCCGCCTTGAGGCGCGTCATGGGGACGCTCTCCCCGAGCAGGGAATCGCCCCGCAATTGATTGCCGCATTCTAGGCGCTCCGAGAGCTCCCGCACCTCCCGTTCCAGCCGCCCCCGCTCCAGGGCGTTCTGAACCGTGACCACCACCCGCGACAGCGCCAGAGGCTTCTCCAGGAAGTCGTAGGCTCCCAGCCGGATGGCCTGCACGGCCGTGTCGATCGTGCCGTGGCCGGAGATGACGATCACGGGCGTCGCGAAGCCGCGCTCGCGCAGCTCCGCCAAGAGCTCCAGGCCGTCGCGGTCCGGCAGCCAGAGATCGAGCAGCACGGCGTCGAACGCCTCTCCCTCCAGCCGCTCTGCCGCCTCACCCGCAGTGCCGGCGGACGCCACCCGATACCCCTCGTCCTCCAGGATGCCCGCCAGCGAGGAGCGGATCCCCGGCTCGTCGTCGACGATCAGGATGCGTGCGGACATGAAGGAAGGATTGTACCGGACCGGTCCCGCCGGGCCGTATCCGCGACACTGTCCTTTCAGGGACCCCAATGGCGAGGCCCCTCTCTGCAAGGAGGCCGATGACGATGAAGAGACCCAAGGTCCTGCTCCTCGCCTGCGCGTTTCTCCTCACCGCCGCTGCCCTGACCGGCCCGGCGAAGTCGGACGCCTGCTTCATCTTCGGTATGTGCAAGCCCTGCATATCCCCCGCTCCTGGACAAGGCCAGCCGTGCACAGTGGTGGTCTGCGGCACGCACCGCACCGAAAACTGCGGCACCTGCACCACCAACTGCGTGCCGCCGCCCGACTAGCATCTGGAATCGGACCGATCCGACCGATCGGTCCGATCCCCCGCCCTCCGGCCCCCGCCTTCCGCAGCATAGGCCCAATCCCCACCTGAAGAGACTTATACGACCCCTGTTGACAATTAGGAACCATCAAGTAACAATACGCCATTGGATTCACTTTCGATCCCCTGAAGTGCACCTTTGCGGTCGTCGTAGAGGGTTCAGAGGACCGAATCGAGCGAATCCGAACCCAGAAAGGAGAAGTTTTATGGCAAGAGAGACGACGAAGTCCGGCAAGCTGGGGGATCTGACGCGGTTCACCGCGGCCCTGGCCGCCAACGCCGCGGACCTGCCCCACCTGGAAGGCTCCCGCCTCCGGCTCG
Source organism: Thermoanaerobaculaceae bacterium (assembly GCA_963712665.1). Lineage (GTDB taxonomy): Bacteria > Acidobacteriota > Thermoanaerobaculia > Multivoradales > UBA5704 > DATARR01. The sequence continues at coordinate 1,006,686 of CAVQIV010000009.1, forward strand.
ACAAAGTCGTGGTCGACGCCCAGGACGCGGCCAAACAGCAGGCGGCCTTTACGGCTGGAAAGCAGGAGGCGTCGAAGCGCCTCACGACGCTGGTCACCGAAGGTGAGCGCCTGGCGAGCGGAATCCGCAAGCTCCTCACGGAAAACTACGGCCTCCGTTCGGAGAAGCTCGCCGAATTCGGCCTGCAGCCGTTCCGCGGGAGGAAGGTGGTGAAGAAGGATCAGACCGGAAAGCCAGTGAAGCCGGAGCCGCCGGCCACGCCGACGGCTCCTCCTGCGACCAAACCGTAAAACCACGAGCAGGGAGCGTGTGGGGCACGCTCCCTCCTTTCTCATTCTACCTGCCCCCGTCCCCCGCCGCCAGATCCCCTACCCAGGCGACCTCCCCCCGAACCCACCCGCACCATCCCCTTCTCCAGTCCGAAACAAGCTTCCCCCACCCCGAAGTCGCCTTCTCCGCGGCGAGATAACGTTACCGTCTCGCCGCGTCGCCTTCCGTGGGCCGAGATAAGATTCCTCAGCCTGAAATAACCTTCCTGCGGGAAAAATAACATTACCGGCTCATCACGTCGCCTTCCCTGGGCCGCGGTAAGATTCCCTGGCGCAGGATAACGTTCCCAGCGGCAAGATAACGTTACCGAGTCGCTGCGTCATCTTCCCTGGGACGAGATAAGCTTCCGCGGCCCAAAATAACGTTCCCTGCGGCGAGATAACCTTACCGGCTCATCGCGTCGCCTTCCCTGGGCCGTGGTAAAATTCCCTGGCGCAAGGTAACGTTCCCAGCGGCGAGATAACGTTACCGAGCCGCTGCGGCGTCTTCCGTGAGCCGCGGTAAGATTCCCTGGCGCAAAGTAACGTTCCCAGCGGCAAGATAACGTTACCGAGTCGCCGCGTAATCTTCCGTGGGCCACGGTAAGATTCCCTGGCGCAAGGTAACGTTCCCAGCGACAAGATAACGTTACCGAGTCGCTGCGTCATCTTCCCTGGGCCACGGTAAGATTCCCTGGCACAAAGTAACGTTCCCAGCGGCAAGATAACGTTACCGAGTCGCCGCGTCGTCTTCCGTGGGCCACGGTAAGATTCCCTGGCGCAAAGTCGCGTTCCCTGAGGCGAGATAAAGTTCTCTCGCCGCCGCGCCATCTTCGTCAGGGCAAAGCCGTGTTGCCCGAGGCCAAGACAAGCATCCACCCGGCCCAGGAACGATCCTCTCCCCGAGGATCTCTGGAAAGTCCCGAAGGGACGACAGCGTGGAGATGCTATGCAGGGTGGTGGCCTGGTGGGGGTGGAAGAGCGTGGGCCGACTGGTTTATGGTTTCTGGGAACCACCTGTTTCCAAAAGGAGAGTCCCAGATGAGCCAGACACCGTTGACCCACGAGCAAGAGTCTAGTACAAAACCGGGCACTCTGTTCCTCGCCCTGGAGTTAGGCCACAGCAAGTGGCAGTTGGCTTTCACGACGCAAGCGGGTCAGAAACCGCGGCTGCGGACGATCAAGGCCCGGGATCGGAAGTCCCTGGAAGAGGAGATTCGTAGCGCCAAGCAGCGATTCTGCCTTTCCGAGTCGTCGCGGGTGGTCAGTTGCTACGAAGCGGGGCGAGACGGGTTCTGGCTCCACCGATGCCTGGAGTCTTTGGGAGTGGAGAGCCGGGTGGTGGATTCCTCGAGCATCGAGTTGAATCGGCGGGCTCGACGGCCCAAGACGGACCGCCTGGATGCGGTCAAGCTGGTCACTTTGCTGGTGCGGTACGACGGCGGGGAGAAGGGAGTCTGGAGAGTGTGTCGGGTGCCGAGTCCTCAGGAAGAAGACGCTCGTCAGTTGGGCCGAGAGCTGGAGTTACTGAAGTGGGAGAGGACCAGTCATTGGAACCGGATCCGGGGTCTTCTGGCGGCACAGGGGATCGAGCTCGGTCCAGGCAGCCAAGGCCAGTTTTGCGAGTGGCTGGAAGAGGTGCGGCTGTGGGACGGCAGCCCGTTGCCTGCGGGCCTACGATCTCGACTGGAGCGAGAATTTGAGCGTTTGGAGTGTTTGGAGGAACAAATTCGGCTGCTGGAACAGCGTCGGCGAGATCAGGTGGCCGAAGCGAAGAGTCGAGAAGAGAAGCAAGTGGTTCATTTGTTGCTGCTGCGTGGGATCGGGATGAATAGCTCATGGTTGTTCGTGATGGAGTTTTTCGCTTGGCGACACTTCCGGAACCGTCGTCAGGTGGGATCTTTGGCAGGTTTGGCCCCGACGCCCTACAGCAGTGGAGACGGTCTGGATCACGAGCAAGGGATCAACAAGGCGGGTAATAAACGAGTCCGAACGATGGCGATAGAAATCGCCTGGGGGTGGTTGCGCTGGCAGCCGCGAAGTGAGTTGAGTCAGTGGTTCCAGGAGCGGTTTGGCAAGGGCAACAGCCGCTCGCGCCGGGTAGGCATCGTGGCGCTGGCGCGCAAGCTTCTGGTGGCGCTGTGGCGTTACCTGGAGACGGGAGTGATCCCTGAGGGGGCGCAACTGAAGGCGAAATAAGCGAGGAAATCAGCGAGAGAGTCAAGAATCGATCTGGTGGAGTTGAGCCCGTGCCCAGGCTGGGTCCCCGCAAGGAGAACCGGCGTTAGAGATGGGGCCGCTCCATTCAGGCTTGTCAGATCGCGCTGCGTAGCGAAGAAAGCACCTGGTGACTGGCCTACGAGGCCGGCACGAATAGAAGCTGGCGGGGAGCACCTGAGGCCCTCGCACTGGACAAGCCGCCAGATCACGACAGACCGACGACGAAGAGAAACTTCGGGTAGGAGAAAAAACGCACCCAGGAGCTTGACAACCGGTACCCTCATAGAAGCCTGGGGCGTGAGCCCCAGGAACACGGAGCCTTCAAGCCATCCAAGCCCTGAAAGGGCGGCAGCAGTCTGCCCTCCATCCACCTGCCGTACTGGACTAGGTGCCAGAGGTTTATGGAAGGACGGCACTCCTTTGCCATCCTAGCCGGGTACGACATCCGGACCTTGCAAGAGCTCCTCGGACACCGCAGCGTGAAGACCACCATGCGGAGTGCGAAGCCCGATGGACGCGCTCTGAGGCGTGGCGCGCTTATACGACAGGGCCACTGTCGTATAAGCCACCCTGGCTTCAGATCTAAGCCTTCTGGATTCAGCATGTTACACTTGGATGTTCTCTCTCCAGGAGAATCCATAGCGTCAGGTCCACTGTCGGCTAAGCGTCCGAGCACCCCTCTGGCAGTGTGCTTATCGCCAAAGCGGCCTAGCCTGAAATCCAAGGAACTCGAATTGTTCTCGCCACTTACGTCTCGGAGCGGTAGTCCTCAAGATGTCGTCTAAGCAACCTGGCCAAGGAGCGCTCCTCGGGACGCTTATACGACACAGCGCATTGCCTTGACGAGGATTCTGAAGTGTTGTAAGCTACTGCTAACCTCAAGAATTCGAGGAGATTAGCTCGATGTTCATCGCCGGCTCGCGAAGCTCGAGGACGAAGGGAAGTGACGATATGGCCGCCGAAGGGGCCGGGTGGTTAGGCGGTGAATCATAAGTTGGGCGCGTAGTCGGGCTCGGCCTGAAGGAACGTCTTTGAAACTGGAGTCGATGCGTTGCCCCGAAGAGTATCTGAAGGTGGAGTGAGATGACGATCCAGTGTGAAGCCCTTACACGAAAGGGAGCCCGGTGTCGGCGTAAGACCGCGCTCGCTAACCACCTTTGCTCACTCCATCAGCCAAGAGCCACAGCTTCGCCGGACTCTGGTCCACAAGAAAAGAGAGAATTACCCGACGTTCAGGGCCCGCCAGTTCAACAGGGCGAGGCCGAGAGGACCAAAGTGCCCCGCACTATTCGAGACTTGGGCTTGGGAGTCCTAGGATCACTTTTAGCAACCGCACTGACCAAGCTCTCTGGGTTTAATGACTGGTTCGATAACAATGCGACACCGAAACAGGTTGGCGGAACGGAGTTACCTGGTCTAAAAAGAAATAGCTCGCTGCCGTTGTTGTATCCCATCTCTCTACGCGCAGACCTCACTACAGAAGGACTTCTGATGCAGTGGGAAGCTGTTTTGGCCGCGGACGCGTACTGGCTCGAGTGGGTGTACCGCGAGGGCCTACTTTTCGAGTGGAAGCGAGGATCTGGTCCCTATACCGAACTGCCACATCCGAGCCACTTGATCTCCCTTCGTGAGCTGCGTTCGTGTGGATGTAGACAGATTTGTTGGAAAGTCCGGGCGGTTTTCTTTGAGCCTGGGCCACGTCGGGAGTGGAGGCGCGGGTCAAGTTTCGGACCATTCTCCGAGACGTATTGCCTGGAGATTCACCTTGGTAGTGAGAACCTCACGTCATCGGCCCAAGTTGTGAGTTCCCCGAGTGAACCAGTTGTTAGCAGAGGAAGGGTGACTCAAGGCGATGTTCTGCGCCATTTCCGACAAAAAAATAACTTGAGCCCTGAAAGTGTAGCACGGCAACTCGGCATCGGCATTGGCGAATATGCAAGCTTGGAAGCTGGCGCTTCGGCTGGCGAAATTTGGGGGCCGAGGCTTGGGTTGATCGCTATAAGCCTTCAGGTTCCCACGAGTCGTTTGATTACTGACTCCGGGCGCTCAGCTGATTATAAGCCGAGGCAATGCGGCTTCTTAATAAGGAAACATCGCCAGAACAAAGGCCTTACTATAGGAGGCCTTGCTGCAGCCTTAGAGGTTTCAGAGGCCGATCTCGAGAAGATTGAAGATGGTCAAAGTCCTCTCGAAACATGGGGTCCGCTGTTCTTGAAATTCTCGGAGATCATCGGCGAGCCCGTATTCAATCTTTTTTACCCATATGCCATGCCGATTAGTCAACTTTTTCCTGGAGACTTGGAGGCAGTTCAGAGCGCCCAACACCGGCAGTCGAGCGGACGGTAACCGCAGAGGCCGCGGTTCCGCCGCTCACCGCCAGCCACGTGTGCGCCAAGACAAGCTTGGCGCTTCTTGCAGGGTGTAAGTCCCTGCCGGGTAAGGTCTAACCAACCACCCGTACCGAGTGTTGCAGATCCGTAGGAGGAGAGTCGAGAGACGAACCGAACGAAAGGTCTGAAGCGTACACAGGGAACCATGTAGGCCGTAAGGGAGACCGCACCTCCCTGAGGTCTGGTACAGCCCCGAAAGGGAGGTAGAGATGCAGGCGGCCATCGGGTACGTAATCGAGAAGCCCACGCAAAGGAATCGCAAAGGTGAGATTCCGGAGGCCTGCCGGGGTCATCAGGGCATGGCATGCATGGAGAGAAGCGTCGAAGAACTTGGGAGGCCCCATTGATTCCTGTGCTCCCGGAGACAACTCGCATGGCGCGAGGCTGGCTAGGCACAGAAGGGGAAACCCGGACCCAGAGAGAAAGCCTGACGCCTAAACACGATCAACGAGAGCCGACAGGTAGGCGACCTGAACCGAGAAGGCAAGGGGAACCGAAGATCCTTGGGGAGTCGGATCAGCTCATAGTACTCGGAGAACGGGAGAGCCGTTCACATGGGGAAGGGGCTGACAGTAACCCGTAGCCCGCAAAGGAAACATGACCCAGATGCGACAGGCTGGACAACTCATGCCAACCTCCCTGCGGGGAATAGCGAACAAGGCAAGTTCTGACAAGGACCACCGCTTCCGCAATCTCTTTGGTCTGCTGACTATTGGTTTCCTGTTGTCCTGCTGGGAGCGAGTCAACAAGAAAGCTGCCAGCGGTGTAGATCGGGTCTCGGCCCGAAGCTATGCAAGGGACTTGGTCGCCAATGTTCAAGACCTTTGGGAGCGTGTGAAGCGGGGCAGTTACCGGGCGAAGTTGGTCCGGCGACACCACATTCCGAAGGAAGGGGGTAGGACTCGGCCGCTGGGCATTCCAGCGGTCGCGGACAAGCTCCTCCAGATCGCAGTCTCCCGCATCCTCAACGCCATCTACGAGCCGATCTTTCTGCCGTGCAGTTGGGCCTACAGGCTCGGCCGAAATGCGCGCGAAGCGGTGCGGACGCTGAAGCAGGAGCTCCAGTTTGGTTGTTACGGTTATGTTGTCGAGATTGACATCAAGGGGTTCTTCGACCGGATCGACCACACCAAGCTTATGCAGATGCTCGAGCTGCGGATCAACGATCGGCCGTTCCTGCGGCTGATCTGGAAATGGCTCAAGGCAGGGGTGTTGGAGGAGGGTGGGCAGGTAATCCACCCGGACACGGGCTGCCCGCAAGGGAGTAGCATCTCGCCCGTGCTGGCCAATATCTATCTTCACTACGTGCTGGACCTGTGGTTCACAGAGGTAGTGAAGCCCCGGTGCAAAGCGCGGGCCTTCATGTGCCGGTTCGCGGACGATGTTGTGTTCGCGTTCCAGTGGCGCGACGAGGCCGAGCGATTCTTCCGGGTGCTGCCGAAAAGGCTGGCGAAGTACGGGTTGGAGTTGTCGGCGGAGAAGAGCCGGCTAGTGCGGTTCAGCCGCTTCCAACTGGGTAAGAGCTCGGAGAGGTTCGACTTCCTCGGGTTCGAGTTTCGTTGGGTTGTGGACCACAGGGGAGTAGCGCGGGTGACCTGCCGGACGTCGCGCAAGCGGCTCCGGTCGGCGCTGGCCCGGGTGACCGAGTGGCTCAAGGCTCAGCGGCACCTTCCCGTTCGCCAGTTGGTGGAGGCGTTGAACACGAGGCTTCGTGGGCACTATAATTACTACGGGGTGATCGGCAACCACGCAAGCCTACGCTCCTACTTTCATCAGGTCACCCGGCTGCTGAAGAAGTGGCTGGGGAGGCGAAGTCAGAAGAGCCGGATGAATTGGGAGAAGTTCAGCGTCTTGCTGAAGCGATTTCCACTGGAGGATGCCCGGATCACGGAGAGTCGATGTCGGCAGATGGTGCTTGTCTGAGTTGCCGAGTGCGGAGGCGAGGGTTACTGAAGAGCCCGGTGCGGGAAAACTGCACGCCGGGATCTGTGCGGGGGGCGCTCCGGCGTCCCTACCGCGACTAGACGGCCATTGAGCCGATAGATTGCGAGCCATGAAACTCTCCTCGAAGACGCTGACTAGAATGGCGGAGATGATCTGCGGCACTTCTCACAAGTGGGCCGGGGGCGAAATGTACTCATGGCCAAACTTTCCGGAGCGCACAGCTAATAAGATAATAGAATTTTTTGAAAACTGTGATGTGGACTCGCAGGCGGAGACCTCTGTGAGGAAGGGCCGGGTTTTAGAAATTCTCAGGCGCGTTAACGAGGAACCCTCCGAAGATTCGACCTTACCCTCGGCGAGTTTGGTCCGTATCGTCCAAGAGCTTTTCGATCCTCACGCCTTCGAGGCGGCCGGGCGCGATCGCGCGGCGGCAGCCAGGGAATTGAGCGCGGAGCTCGAGCGCGACAACCTGGAACTTTTCGCCGATCAGGCGGGCCGATATCAGATACGCGCAATAGATGGGGGTGCACAAACCGCGGAGCCCCTCCGCCGTCGCGTCTGGACGCCTGCAGAGCGCCGGCGCCGTGAAGAACTTACAGAATATCTGACCGAAGCGACCGAGGATGACCTAATCGAAAAAGTTCTGGTGCCAATGTTCTCGCAGCTCCGGTTTTCCCGAGTATCGGCTGCCGGCCACCATGACAAGGCTCTCGAATTCGGTAGAGATCTCTGGATGAGGTATCGCCTGCCTACTGGGCACTACATCTATTTGGGCGCGCAGGTTAAGAAGGGCAAGCTGGAGCGTCCTGTCTTGGACCCGGAGACGAACAGAAAAAGCCTTTTGGACCACGTATTCATCATATGCAGCGGCAAGATTACGAAGCAGGCGAAGGAGTGGCTCGAGAATTGCCTTGATACCGAAGGTAGGCGGCGGATTCTCTTTATGGACCGTGAGGAACTCCTCGACACACTTATTGGGACAAACATACGTCTGCCGGACGTGTTTGATGATGACGCCGATGGATACTGAGGTAGTAGTCCGTCTAACAAACGCCTCCAGCGGACGGCTGCGCCGCACGCTGAGGCGCCACAACGTTGGCCGGCCAGATCGGTCATGACAGCTAGCATGTGTCAAGGTATAGCCCTCCCGGAAGCTGCCGCCCTGCGGAAAGCTGGCTCCTCCCCCTCGCCCCCAGCCGCCATCTTCCCACAGCCCTTGGGAAACGCCCGCCGGACCGGCCCTCGCGTTTTCTACAGCTCTCACAGCCCTTGCGGCGACGGGTAAGGGATCGGATAAGAATATGTCTCGGTATTCCTGGAGTCAGCAACGCTGCGATATCCAAGTCGCTATCGACAATTTCTTTTCTAAGCCGATCGACATCACACCTCGGGCTATGTCCGCCCTTCAGTGCGGCGAAACCTGGGATCACACGATAGATGAAGAAGCCGTTGGTGTGTTCGAGTACTCGATCATTCAGTCCCTGATCCAGTCGTCCCCTGCAATTAGCTTAGCCCTCTTCAGTTTGGGCGTCGAGATCGAAACGATGCGCTTTTATCCGACGCTAGACTATCCTGCTCCTCTCGGAGACTCCACACTTGAGTGGATATTTGGCGGTGCCGTCAACGACGGACTCGTTCCGACAGCCCGCCGCGTACGACGGCTACGACGACTGGAAGAGGTCGACCTCCTGTTCGCGTCAATCGAGGTTTCGATTCGTGGAACGGATCTTACTACGGCGGGCAGTCTAATCGCAGAAGCAGCTGGCCTTCCTGAGCCTGTCCATTTCAAAGGCGCCCCTCGCCTTACGGCTGAAGAGACACAGAAATGGCGCCGAATCGAAGCACACCTACGCACTCTAAAGCGTCGCCTTGAGTCGCTGGCCTTTGTGGACCCTTCGCACTCTATGGTTCAATATATGATTTATATTGACGACGCAAATCGCGTCCGCATTCGCCCATTCGGTGCAGGCACTCTCTCTATTCTGAGCACAGACCCGCCCCTGAAAGACAACGCGCACTATACCTATAGGAGCGGTATTCTTCAGCCCGTCAACGCGGTTGTACCCGGTGTGAATGCTGCGGCTATTGAGGAGCTTGAGGCGCTGCTCGAAAGCACGAAGGCCAAAGAAGCCGATTTTCAACACTTCTTCGAGCGCTACCCTCTCTTGTTGACGGGTCTTGATTTTCGGAACGCACATCCCCAGCCTATTCTCCATGAAGACAATGGAGGGCGTCTAATCCCAGACTTCTTTCTGGAGAAGCTTAATACTGGTTGGGATACTATCCTCGACCTGAAGCGTCCATACGTTGAGATGGTCACACGAAGGCGTCATCGCACATATTTCTCGCAAGAAGTGCAGAACGCGGTTGCACAATTGAGATATTATCGCGCCTGGTTTGATTCCGAAACGAACCGTCGTCAGTTTAGCAATGTCTACGGGGTCGAGACCTTTAGGCCGCGCATGGTCGTTGTTATCGGCCGACAACTCGCATTTAAGGATGATGTTGAGCGAGTCACTCTAGCAGAGAGTCTTCCGGCTAATGTCGAGTTATGGACATATGACGAGTTGGTGGGGAGGGCTAGAAGATATCTCGAATTAATCGGAAGTGCCTCTAGGCAGGATAGCGCTGCTAGGGACAGAAGGCGCTGAGGGCAAGGCGGCCCTGAAACGCGAGGCTAAGAATGTGCCTCCGAGTCTCTGGTCCTGTTGAGGCGTTCGGGGTAGAATTGGAGCGCGGGCGCTGAAGAGGAGAAGGCGTATACACATATCGAGACGTAGCGGCGTAGGCGGCCAACCCCGCGCTTCCAGCGGACGGCCAGTATAGCCAGTAGTATAGGTGCCAGAGGTCTATCGAAGGAAGCAGCTCGGAAGTGACCGAGGTCGGGAATCTGGCGCGTTGACGTCACGACTTCTGGCCCGCTGAAGCTCTATCGTGCCTTTTTCTGGACACACCTCTCCCCAGGCGAGCTCTCGAGCTTTCCCGTGGAGCTTTGAATCGCCCTTCGTGGGGTGGACTCCTGTCAAAGATCTGCTCTTGGTCCTGCTATCCCGCGACGAAGGGCAAGCCTGGCGGGAAGCTTCCGATCGGGAAGCGCGCCTCGCGATCGTCCTGCTTCAACTTCTCGGCCGCGGAGCGAAAGGCGGCCACGAACCAGGCGTACATCTGGTAGAACGCCTTCCTCGCCGCCTTTGTGGCGGCGTGTACGAGCGGGGCCGGAGAGCGCGACAGCTTCGACGGCCGGGTTTGAGGATCGCGTGAGAGGATAGACTCCACGCCCTCGACAGGCCGGCCGGTGGCGCTCCGCGCGAGAGCGGCCTCCGTGATGATTGAGTCCACCAGAGTCTTGATACGGGCCCGGTACACCTCCGGCGGCAGGTGCTCCCAGCAGGGCAGGGGTGAGAAAATCACAGTCTCTTCTGTGGCGTAGCGGAGACGGTCGAAGGCCTGCCGCTGATTGCGGGCCGCGTACTCCCGGCTGCGGTCGAACCAGTGCCCGGTCAGCGGCTCTCCCTCGATCAGGGCCTTGGCGCAGTGCACTCCCGGCCAATCCTGAGGCCGATCGACGAGGCCTTCCTTGCAGCCGTGGCTCAAGATGTAGAGAAGTCTCTCGATCTGTGCCCCTTCCTCGTCGGTGACCACGGCCGAGTCGTAGCGGCGCTCGAACACCGTTCCCCGCCAGCCGGTGAGGCGGTTGACCTCGCGGGCCAGCTTGGATTTCAGATCCCGCATGAATCTCGATCCCTGCATGGCCATTTTGCGGCCTCGTCCTGCGCGGACGGATTCCTCCTCCCCGGTGGTACCCGGAGCACCCGCAGACCCTCGGCGATCACCTGCGCAAGGCCCGCATGGACCGGGGACTCTGGCAAGTCCATGTGGCGGAGGTGCTTGGCGTCTCAATCTCGACGATCCGCAACTGGGAGAGCAACCACACGAGCGTGGCGACCCGCTTCCTTCCCAAGGTGGTGGCCTTCCTTGGCTACGACCCTCGGCAGGAGACTGGGCAGCTTGGCGAGCGGATTCGGGCGCTCCGGGAGCGGCAGGGCCTCTCGCAGGTAGCCTTGGCCGAGAAGCTCGGCCTCAATGCCTCGACCGTGAACGCCTGGGAGTGTGGCCGCGTGCGCAAGCTCTTCCCCACGGTGAGACGACGGCTTGAGGAGTTCCTCGCAGGAGGTTGAAGCGACTCTCTGTTCCTTGACGTAACGAGCCACCCCGGAGGGTGGCTCTCTTTCGCGAGTGGACCGGCTCGGCCTTCACCTGTCTCCCGGCGGGAGTGCGGCCGTCACCGGGCCTTCTCCCCAAGCTCCTGTTCGATCTCGTCGGCGATCCGGGCAACTGCAAGCGTCTGCCGCTCGGCAAACAGGGAGAGCACCTCGTCACCCGTGGAGAGGGAGGAGAGCTGATGCTCTCTGCCGACTGCCCCGAGGAAGCCTTCCAGGTGCCGTAGGTCGGCCAGGGCAGCCCGCAGCTCGGAGCGGGTCTCCCCCTCGGGGTGGTGAGGCCAGGACATAGCGCCTTCCAGTGCATGGTTAGAGAGGAGTCTACCGAAGCGCCGGAGCGTCTCGTTTTCCTCGGGATCGGTGTAGTGGAGGAGAAGCGTTTCGCGCAGTCCCTCGCCTTGCTCCCATAGGGCAGGGTCGATGCGAGGGATAGGGGCTGGGGTAGACTCGTCTCGGTCAGGCATGGAGGTCCTCCTTCATGCTTGGCTAGGCTCCGGGCGTAGTCGCTAGCTGTGCTCGGGGCCGCTTCCTTATATATGGGGAGAGACGCTCTCCCCGGCTTCACGCGAGAGGTACGTTGCCGGCGGTGGCCGGTCCGACCTCAATCGGAGGCGATTCTACTCTATGGACCCACTGTGTGTCCACTCTGGGGCGACAATGGGTAGAGGAATCGGCTATCCTTACCGCATGGCAAAGCTCCCAGAGGCGGTGACGACCCGCAAGCCTGCAACCGGACAGGGCTTGTTCCGGGAGGTGAGCTACCTGCACGAGGACGAGGCTCAAGCGCTCGCCGAGCGGGCAAGGAAGGAGCGAGCCTCCAAAGCGGAGATCATCCGGCGGGCGCTGCGGGCGTACCTCGGGATTGAGGACTGAGTGCCTATTGTTTCTTAAAAATTTCAATTACTGTCAAAATTTATTAAAAATGTCTTGTAGGTGTGGATAAATCACAGCCTAATCGTACTTGTCGATATCAACGGAGAAACAACCTTATGTCACCTTGGTTTTTCCTGAGCTACTCAAGGCGGGACGATGTAAGCAGCCGTCTTGTAAGTATCTTTTACGAGAAGCTGGCCGACGCCGTTTCGCAAAAATTAGGTTTAAGCGCCGATGTGAGAAGAGAAGCAGTTGGCTTTTTCGATAAACAATCTACGGAGCCTGGCGATTACTGGCCTGAAACGATCTCCGAGGCCCTCCGGAAATGCCGAACACTTGTGTGTCTTATGTCGCGTAGCTATATCCGTAGCGAGTACTGCGGAAAGGAATTATCTGTTTTCCAAGAAAGGCTCAGCAATATAGAACCAAAGCCACCATTAATACTTCCGCTAGTTTGGGATTGGCCGGATCAGGTTCGCCTTGAACTTCCGAAAGTTTTCAAATCGATTCAAGTTCCCTTTGATGCTCCTCAGAAAATATATACTAAATTCGGCCTAGGCAGTCTTGTGCAGCGCCGTAGGTATGATGACTTCTTAGATCTCTTTGCGCGTCGTCTCGTAAAGGTAGCCGAAGAGTGCCCTCTTCCAGAGTCTGGATCAATTCGCCCATTGGCAGAAGTGAGGAGCGCATTTCATGGTCCCTTAGACAGGATATCAACTCGGGGCGGTCCCAATGAAGCGAAATTCGTATTCGTTGCGGGACGTAGGGAAGAGTTTATGGGAATCCGGAAAACAACCGATTTCTATGGTCGCGAAGGAGGGCATGACTGGCGCCCGTATCACCCAGAAGTGAAAGAGACTATCGGAGTCATCTCGCAGGCTCTAATGGCTAGCGAAAGCATGTCCTATGAAGATTTGCCTATTTCGGCGGAGTTGATTTCCGAAATTCGTACGGCAGAAGAGACCAATACTATCGTTATTATGGTTGTGGACCCGTGGAGTGTGAAAATTAAACGACTCCTCGATCCAATGCAAAGATTTGACGAAAACAATTTTTCAAATTGCGGACTCCTGATTCCTTGGAACGAAAGGGATAATGAGACTTCCAAGAGCAGAGATATGCTCCAGGAGCAGATAGAGGCTGCGCTGAGTCGCACCTTCATTACTAACAATGTTTACCTCCGTAGGCATGTGCGATCACGCGATGAACTTAAGGAAGAAATTTTCGAGGCATTAAGCGAGGTACGCAGAAGAATTATCCATCGAGCAGCGGTGTTCCAGAAGATTGCAGGAGCCGATAGCAGTCTTGTTCCCAAGATTTCTGGTACTCCTGGAGGGTCCGATGAAAAGTGATCGTAGCCCTGGAAAGGTAGTCACGTTTTATTCCTATAAGGGCGGCACTGGCAGATCAATGGCACTCGCTAACGTTGCCTGGATACTCGCAAGTAACGGACAGCGCGTTCTTGTCATTGATTGGGATTTAGAGGCACCCGGTTTGCACCGCTATTTTTCTCCTTTCTTGGTGGACCAGGATCTAAATTCTTCCCAGGGAGTAATTGATTTCATACTTGAGTATGCCTTGGAAGCGATGACTCCTCCAAGCGCAAACATGGAACCAAAAAAGAATTGGTACACTCCTTATACGGACATCATCCGATACGCGATATCACTCGATTGGGATTTTCCTCAAGAGGGCAGCTTGGACTTCATTCCGGCAGGCCGTCAAACGCCTTTATACTCATCAAGGGTGAATTCGTTTAACTGGCAAGATTTTTACGACAGATTAGGTGGTAAGCCCTTTCTGCAGATGATGAAGGCGCAAATGTGTCTTGAGTACGACTACATCCTTATTGATAGTCGCACTGGAGCTAGTGACACCTCCGGGATCTGTACGGTTGAGCTGCCGGATGTGCTGATTATATGCTACACCCTGAATAACCAGAGCATAGAGGGGGCTGCTGGTGTCGGGGTCTCTGTACAGAAGCAGCGTCCGGATTTGAAGATTATATCTGTTCCAATGAGAATCGACCTCGCCGAGAAAGACAAACTTGATTACCGGCAAATGGTAGCGAAGTTAAGATTTTCTGAGATCAACATTGAATCACCTGAGCGGCTCCAATTTGCCTATATCCCGTATTATGCTTACGAAGAGATACTTTCGACCTTCGGCGATGTTCCTAATAAGCCAAATACATTTCTCGACTCGTCGGAACTCCTCACAGCAGAGATAACCGAGGGGCGCTTTAGCCGTCTGCAGCAATCCACTGAAAGTCTGCGGCGCGATGAAATTCTTGCAGCATATAAATCCAGAGTAGATTTTGCAGTCGCGAATCATTCGGAAATTACTAGATTGACCTTCTATGATCAGATAAAGCGGATAGCAAAAGTACTATCTGCTCACTACATAGGTATGACCATTCTTCTTTTTTTGACCACCTTGCTCTTAATCCTTCCTGTTTTACCTAGATTAACCGAGAAAGCGCTAACCTCATCAGAGCCCTACATATTCTCCTTTGCCGGAGAGCCTAATGTTGAAATAAACGATTTATGGTTGACTGATAACGGGGACCTCTTGGTTGTGACCGATAGCGAGAGCAGTCAGAATAAAAAATTAATAGTCTTTAGATTAGAAGATGACAAGATTGATGTTGTACGGCGGGTATCAATTGATCTTGAAAGAACTGCGAAGTCATGCGGTGGAGGTGATCTTCTTCCTTCTAATGAGAGAAGAGTGTATGCGCTCTCGCGAGACGGGAGGAGAATCGGAGTGCCAGTTTCGAATGGGGTATGCGTGGCCCCGCTCGACGAAGGGCGAGCAGTTCGTATCGAGGCTGCTAAACAGCCGATTTCCTCTTTGGGCTTCTTGGGTACAACTGGTGATGCTCTGGGTGTTGTCTTTGAAGATGGGTTGTTCAACATCTATGATGTTGAAACACAGAATAAAAAGCCAGCTAGAAGCAGATTTGGAAAAGGAATGAAGTTGCGTTCAGTCTATGCTGATACGCTTATTGGATTTTATCTTACTTCAGGGTCGCAGGTCGGCCGCTGTGCTTGTATAAGGTACAGTAAACAAGATAGAATGACAACTTTTTTATCAAACCCTTCTGATAGAGTATCTGATTTTTCCTATGCAGTGACCGGAGGATGCGAAAAGATTGCAATTGGTCAATCCGACGGGAGTATAATTATTTCGAGTACAAGTGATCATATATCGAGTGCGATCTTTTTAAGCCCGGGTGAGGTAAGATCGCTTGCGTATTCAGAGGAGGGATCTCTATTCGCTGGCGGAAATTTCTCAGGTATCTACGTATTGGAAAACGGAGTTCTGGGAGCAAGAAAACTTTTGGCGACTGCTCCAGATGTAAAACTGCTGGCTGTGAAGTCTGGAAATCTTATCTATGCAATGCGCAATAGAATCTTCGTTGCAAAGCTGGAGAGGCAATTTAGATTTACGAGCGCAGGAATCCTATTGATAAGTGGCTTGTTGGTTTCGTTTTCTGTTCTGACTTATACTCTCTTTCTTAGCTCCCGGGGCGTTAAGCGCAGAACACGCACATAAGCCGCTTCGACGCATCGCTTTCAATAGTAAGAAGCCGCCCGATAGGGCAGCTCTTCAGGTCGTAGTCGTTAGTGGACTAGATCGTTAGGTGGTGTATCCTTATACATGAGCTTGCGGATGCCAGCGATGATGCTCTGCATCTCACTGTCTCCGGTCTCGACTAAAGTTCTGACTTCCTCTAAGGTGGAGAGGGTGGTAGAACCCTCCTGCCGCGCAACTCATGGTAGCAAGATTCGATGTCGGCTTCTTGTTCTGGGGTGAGTGTCTTTTGGAGATATAGCAGGTCTCGACGTATAATAGAGAGTGAAACTTGCCGCTCGGGTTGCTTTCCAGAACCGTCCACTACTGACCCGGGTGGCGCACAAAAGTTTGCCTAATCGGCACAAAGTGCAGCCTTTAATACGCTGAAAAATTGTGATATAATATCACTATTATGAAACCGTCTATCGTTGTTTGTAACATCTGCGGAGTTGCTTTCGTCATTTTGACCGTTACACCGTCAGTTGGAGGAGCAATCTGTAAGCACTGCGAAATTGAGCATGTGAACGAAAAGCCTGAACAAATCCAAGTCCCTAGTGGCTTGATTGGAGATTTGGTTATGGTATCTGGTATACAGACAACTTCTATCTCCGGTAGTGTTCTCACTGGTCGCTAATTGCTATCTTCCTCTTCCTCTTCTTTTTCTATGAGGTGAGTCGCCATATCCCAGATTGCATATGCGAACTCCGAAAGGAATCGATCTTTTTCCTCGGGACTGGCATCTGGACGAAAGGTGATAATGAGATCTTCAAAAGGATCTTCGGATCCATGTGTTGGGATGTTTATGAATAAGGCGGCAAGAGTTGCCTACCGCGCAACTCATGGTAACAAGTTTCAATCTCAGTTTCTTGTTCTGGAGTAAGTGTCTTTTGGAGATGCAGTAGGTCTCGGCGTATAATAGAGAGCGAAATGTGCCACTGCGAACACTTTTTGCAACCTTCCACTACTGACCCGGGTGGCGCACCTAGCAGTGCTAAATCGGCCAAATGATACAAGGGTTTTTCGCCAGCCCACCGACGGAAAAAGGCTAGAGGTTCGCTGAGCGTTCCGTCCGCAATCCTTCCATCTCTCATTCGCACATTCTTGAAAATCACTCGTGCGATGAGACCTCGATAGTCTGGGTCTTCGTCTTCGACAAATGTTTTGCTGCAACATTCAGCGATTTCTACGGCCATCGTGAGTATTCGTATCACTCTGTCGAGCCGGAGCTTTAAGCGGCTAAGCTCGCTCGTAAGTCGTCTCTCTTCCTCGGCGAGCTCATTGCGCACGCGCGTATAAAGAGACTGCTGTGACTCGTCTCGCGGATCATCATCAAGCGACCTCATGAGAAGATTTTGTTGCCGCCCTTTGACGGTTTCGAGCTGTTGCTCGATTACTTCCCGTGCTCGCTCATAGACGTGCTTCTCCTCACCAGAGAGTTCTTCGAGCTTCACCCGCAAGAATTCAACTGCTCGAAGTGGCAATTCGACGCACCGTAATAGTCTCTCAAACTGTGCGGTATACACCTCTTCGGCAAAGTAGCGTTGGTTACAGTGGACTGGCTTGCCCTTCTGTATTTTCCGACAACGTAGGTAGCGAATGGCGCGCGTGGTTGAAGTCTCTTTGAGATCAATAGTCATCCCTGATCTGCACTCGTCGCAGAAGGCGATTCCCTTGAATAGGGACCTATGACGACGTATCCGCGTTGTCGAGCCGGAGCGCAACAGGAGAAGATCTTGGACTCGGTAGAAGAGGTCTGGATCAAGGATGGGGTCGTGCGTTCCCTTGTTGTTCACAATACCACCCCACTCAATGATACCGATGTAGATTTTTTTGCGCAGTATGCGCTCCAGGTGGGCATGATGAAATCGCCGAGTCTTCCGGTTTTTCTGCCGACGCACCGCAATGCCTTCTTTGTCGAGCAAACGGGCAAGGACCTTCACGGGGTATCTGCCGGTGGCAAATAACTCGAACGCTCTCTGCACCCATCGGGCTTCTTCAGGGTGCGGTTCAATCCATGCGCGCACCGCTCCTCCAGGAAGTTTCTCACTGCAATTTTGGTAGCCATATGGTGCATGGCAGGGCCACCCACCGGACTCTGCTTTGCGGCGCATGTTTTCTCGGACCTTCCGTGCGCTTTGTGCAGAGAAGAACTCAGCTACCGTCGAAAGGACTCCCTCAAGCATCTGTCCTTCGGGAGTTTCATCGATTGGTTCGGTTGCGGACAAGAGTTTTACTTTGGCTTTACGGAGCGACAGTTTGATGATGCCAAAGTCGATGCGGTTGCGTGCAAGCCGTGAGATGTCGTAGACAATCACAGCCTGGATTCCTTTATCGTCGGAACAGCGGCTCAGGAGATCCATGAGAACAGGTCGGTCCATGTTTGTGCCAGTCTCTCCGCCTTCAATGTAAATATCGTGCTTGCGATCAACAGTGAATCCGGCGTCACGTGCGTACAAAAGACACCGCTCCTGTTGGGTTGGGAGGGCGATACCTTTCTGTTTCTGGCGGTCAGTGGAAACGCGCAGGTATATGAGTGCATTGTAGCGTTCATCAGACATATTGTTTGAAATAGCTTCATAGTACAGAGTTTGGCGCTCTTGGCAAGCTGGCGTCAGAATTCAAGCGTGTCGATTTCCGACGCTTCTTTATTGCGCTCCATCTCTTCTCTTTTGACAAGATGACGCGCAACCGAAAGCATTACGTGGGCAAGCTCGGTGAGGAAGCACTCCTCCTCTTCTGGCGTGGCGTCAGGCTTGAATGTGATGATTACATCCTCGTATGGATCATTGTTGTTTGGCATGTAGTGAGCGTAACCGTTCGCTACCGCCAACCAAAGATATCCAAAGGTGCCATGGACAAAAGAAAGATAGGCCTTTCGCTCAGGGTCAATCCCGGTAATGGTGTACGGCATGGCTGACCAGGGCACTCCGACAGTTTCCAGAGTCCTCAACACGGGCTCGATCATCGAGCTGCTTTTTGATCCCGTTGAATCAGTGACTCGGCTTGCCTGCTTTGAGGGCGGTGCATGGAGTCTTGAGTCCGAGGTCAATAGCACCGCCGGCGATCACCTCATCCCATACTCTCCACAGAACAACCTCCTTGCGCACAAGGTGGTTCTTTTGCCGTCTGAGCCGGAGGAGTACGCCTCAGACGAAGATCTCCTCTCGGGTATCCGCTCCTTCATCCATCGGTACGTTGACGTGAGTCCGCAATTCGAGGAGATCGCCGCCTGCTATGTCCTATTCTCCTGGGTGTACGACGCCTTCGGCGAGCTGCCGTACCTACGGGTGCGCGGGGACTATGGCAGCGGCAAGTCCCGCTTTCTCCTCACCGTAGGCTCCCTCTGCTACAAGCCCATGTTCGCCAGTGGCGCATCTTCGACAGCGCCTCTGTTCCGGATCATGGACGCCTTTCAGGGCACCCTCGTCATAGACGAGAGCGATTTCCGAGAGAGCGATGAACGGGCCGAGATCGTCAAGATCCTCAACAACGGGAACGCCCGAGGCTTCCCGGTCTTGCGCTGCGAGATCAACGCCCGCAAGGAGTTCGATCCCCGTGCGTATGCGGTCTTTGGCCCGAAGATCATAGCCACCCGTCGGGAGTTCCAGGACCGGGCCCTGGAAAGCCGGTGCCTGACGGAGGAGATGGGCGGGAGGCCTCTGAGGAAGGGCATCCCCATCAACTTGCCTGCCTGCTTCGAGGAGGAGGCCCTGATGCTTCGCAACCAGCTCCTCTTGTTTCGCTTCAGGAACCGGCGAAAGGACAGGCAGCTCGAGGAGCTTCTGCCGGAAGGGATCGAGCCGCGGCTGCGGCAGATCTTCGCCCCGGTCCTCTGTGTCATCGAAGACCCGGGGATCCGGGAGCGGCTCCTCACCTTTGCAGGGCAGTACCAGCGCGAGCTCGTGGCCGACCGCCGGACCTTAGTTGAGGCGCAGGTCCTGGAGGTCCTCCTCTCCCTCTCGGCAGCAGGGGAGCCGCTGGTGGTCAGAGACATTACCGCCGCCTTCCTGGAACGCTACGGGGAGGAGTACGGAGGGAGGCTCACGCCCCGGTGGATCGGCGGGGTGCTGCGCCGGCGCCTGGGACTCCACACCCAGAAAAGCCACGGTACTTTCTTGGTGCCGCCCTCAGAGCTGCCCAAGCTCGCGCACCTGGCCGAGAAGTTCGGGGTCGCCGCCGTGGCAGACGAACAGGTCCCGCAGGAGGGTGGACATGGGGACTTTGGGGATGACAGCCAGGTGTAGCAGGGCGGGTGCGGGAGTGCTCCATTTTGCTGTTCTCGTCTGGCGCTCACTCATTGGATACTCCGCACAACATCCCCAACATCCCCGAAGTCCCGTCGTAGGGTTTAACACCAATTTAGCTTTGTAGCTCTACGCTAGGCGGTAAGAAATCAAGTAGCCGCTCCCGGCAGCTTTCTCCGTCTGCCGTGCCTTGCGACCTTCCGCTATTCTGCCTCTCATTGAAACATGCCCGTCGAACCGCTTTCAAATTACATCCGCACTTACCGCCGCAAGGCAGCGCTCTCTCAGGACGAGGTTGCCTTTCTGCTTGGGTGCGAGCACGGCACCAAGATCTCGCGGTATGAGCGAGAGCGCCGGACCCCGACCTTCGAGACTGCGCTTGCGCTCGAAGCGGTGTTCGGCGTTGCGGTTAGTGAGCTGTTTGCCGGCAGGTTTCATCAGGTCGAACAATCCGTCGTGAAGCGGGCTCAGGCTCTTGTCGAGAAACTGAGGCAAGAAAAGCCGAGTCCTGCCGTCATGGCAAAGCTCTCGCTCCTCATGGACATTTGCGAGAAGGAGTGCCGCATGGACTCATGAGAGCACTCCCTCGTTCACGCCTCCTTGCCATTGATCCCACCCGGCAAGGATTTGCATACGTCCTCCTTGAAAGTCAGATCCTCATTGATTGGGGACTCGTACATGCAGCGGGAACGGTGGAGTCATCCGCCCGCCGGCTCGACGAGCTGGTGCTCCGCTACAAGCCGACCGCCATCGTCATCGAGCATCACCTGCTCTCGGAGTCCCGCCGGAGCCCACGGGCCCGGGAGTTTCTCGTGAGCGTAGAGCTGCTGGGATTCTCGCGTCGGGTCGCGATAGAGCGGGTGTCTCACAGTGCGGTCAAGGAGACGTTTCGAGATGCCAGGACCAAGCACGACATTGCGCTTCTGCTGTCTGACCGCTATCCCGAGCTGCGGATGTGGCGGCCACGGCGACGAAAGCCCTGGACGAGCGAGGACGAGCGCATGAACATCTTCGATGCCCTGGCGCTTGCAGAGACTTTTCTCTCTTCCGACGGATCGATATAAGCCCAACAGCACGCACCATGAAGAAACCAAACAAACCGGAGATGAAACCCGCAGAGCGTCAGCTCATCCGAGCATACCGAGCCCTAGCTCGCCGCGAGAAGCGGATCGAGAAGATTCTCCGCCGGGTCAAAGGACTCTTGGAGAAGGAAGCCCGTCGCCGCGACGGCGAGGAGCTGCCGATCATTCGATAGCCGCATGAAAGGCTCTGCATCAAAACCATCTGTGCAGAAGAAGCGTCGCACGAAAGGTAAGCAGCCCGACGGCGGAGTCATCGGTCTTGCCGCGATGCTACAGCACTCCTTCACAGATATCGAAATCCGTTTAACCAGCCTGGAGTCTAGGGTCGCTCGTCTGGAGCTTCGCCAGCAGTGATCCGCACCCTCGCATCTTCTCGGTGCGAGGTCTGGTTTACAGAATCCAACAGAAAGGAGGTGATCGTGCATCCATGCCCCGCGTGGTTCGGAACTTCTATGTAACCGCCCGAATCGATGGGCAGGTCAGCCTTGTTCGCGGCGGACCGCGAAGTAAAGACGGCGGACTCTTTCTCACCGTGTACCAGCGAACCGAGGGCCGGGTCGAAAAGTCTGTCACCGTCATCTGTACTGCATGCGACGGGACGCTGCGACTACGGGTAGAACCGATGTTGCCGTGTCGTCTTTTGGAGGACGGGTCGCTCTGGATTGATACAGAGCGATAGTCCTTCGCAACCATAACACAAACAACGGAGGTGAATATGTCCAGTGCCCAAGTAGCACTCAGAGAGGAGAAGCTCGCCAGTCTTGCTGATGCGTACGGATTGACCGTGGAGGAAATGCGTACAGAGTACGGCCACGACAGCGTTGTCCCCGGCATCTGTATGAATCCGGACTGCGACTACACAGACGAGCTTGAGCCGGATCAACGGGAGGGATGGTGCGGCGTGTGCGAAACGAACACGGTCGCAAGTCTTCTCGTCCTTCTCAACGTTATCTGACAGGAGGTGCACCATGGAACTATCACCGAGTCTATTCCCGCTCGTTCGCCTCGCTGCAACTGACGGCGCGCGTGCGGCACTTGAGGCAAGCGGGGACGATCCCGTGCCGTTTTTTGAACAGCATGCAGCAGGGGATTGGGGCGAGGTTCCGGAATCACGGCGTGCCGTCAACACGCTCTCGCTCATCACGGGGGAGCCGCTGTGGTCGTCATTTCGGACCGCGCTCGGCGTGGAATTCTGGTTCATCACAGGTACTGACCGCTCCTTGTCCTACCTCGTCTTGCCTTCCGAACTTGAGGAAGTGGGTGAAGTGCTCGCCGAACGGAGGACATGGGCATGACCGCGCTACCATTGGAACGGGAGGAGAGAGAACGGTGGGCACGAGGCCGCGCCGACATCCGCCAGAGTGTCCAAAGCACCGCGACCATGTGCGGCGTGCGGCTGTCGGCCGAGTGTGTCGAGGACCTGGTTCAGGACGTTCTCTTGCGTCTGTGGCAGTTCGGCGTATTGGGGAAGCTCGGCACGTGTCCGGCATATGTCCGGCGTGTCGCGGAGCGGACGGTCATTGACGCGATCCGGCGTCGGAGCGCCCAGAAGCGTAGGGCTCGAGTCGGGCCGCTGGAGGCAGCGGGTCTCTCGGGGACCGAGTCCCGGACACCGGAGGAGATCGTGCTTGAGCGGGAGGAGGTTCGCCTCCTGGTGCGGACGTGCCGGACGATCATGTCGAAGGGGCTGTTTCAGACCTTCGCTCTGGTGTACCTCGCGGGCTTGCCGGGACAGGAGGTACGGCAAGTCATCGGGCTCTCCCGGGCAGGTCTGTATACGGCCCTGTACCGAATCCGCAGGGTGCTCCGGGAACAGGTTAGCGGTGGGGAGGTAGGATATGGAGCACACTGACGTCCAAGAAAACACGCCGGAGCCCGTCCTTGGGAGCTTCACAACCTCGGTTGGGCTCGCGCTCGGTGAACTCCTGCTTTTGACGGGGACACCGGAAGACCTGAATGGAGCCTCTACTCGATTTGGATCTGCGCACAGGCAACGCTCCTGTCCTCTGAGCTGCGGTGGCGAGAGGAGGCTCGACAGGGTGTGTCGCCGCTTGTCCGTACTGCGCTCAGAGTCGTGCGGGCGTGGCATGAAGAGACGGAGAATCTCGCCGCGTTCGGAGAGGCAGTAGCGGTTCTGCAGGAGGTGTTGGAGGAAATGGGAGTGCGGCACGCCCCGGCTCCCGACATGAGGGAATGAAGTTTGTTCTTTCTTGTTGCTCCCGAGGTTACTTGGGGGCTTTTTGTATGAAGAGCCCTATTCCTGTCATTTCTTTTGCTTCGTCTCCCTCTCCATGAGATCTTGAAATTCGGCCACTTTCCCAGGTCGTCCCCAGGCAGTATAGAGATGAATGAGGCGGTTCAGGGCAAGCTTCGTATTGGGCGATCCCTCTCCCTCGACCTCTCTAATCCGCGAGAGACTATGCAGCAAGAGCGGCTCAGCTTTTGCGAACTGCAAGAGTCCAACAAGACTCTCACCTCGGGTACCATCCGCTTTAGCAATGAGCACATGGTCGCTAGGAAGTCCGGCCGCGAGAGATTGACGCGCCTGCTCTGCTTCGTGGAGCCCTTCGGTATAGTTGCCTTGCATGTTGTTGATACGAGCAAGATTCATACGGAATGTTGCAGTGGTCTGATGGTTCGAACCAAGCGCATCGGCCGCTCTCTTGAGAGCTTCTTCCAAAAGCTGCTTGGCTTCATTGAGCTTTCCACGGTCACGGAGGAGCCCGGCAAGATTATTTTCAGCAACGAGAACTTCGAGATGTGATGGTCCAAGTGTCCGCCTATATATCGCGAGTGCCTCTCTATTTGCCGCCTCGGCCTTATCAAGCTGTCCGAGTGCCTTGTACGAAAAGGCAATCTTGGTGAGTGAGAGAGCAACCGATGGATGTGCTTCGCCGAGGATACCTTTCAGCATAGAGAGCGCACGTTCGTTGACCTTGAGCGCCTCAATATATCGTCCGGTGTCGTTATAGAGAGCGCCGAGGTTGCCGAGCGTGTTTGCTGTTGCCGGATGCGCACCCAGTGTCCGCTCGTCGATTGCTAAAACTTGTTGATAGAGTTTTTCTGCTTCTTCATAACGGCCCTCATCCCGGAGGAGTGCCGCAAGGTTGTTCATCACGGATGCTGCGGGCTCGCTTCTTTCGCCACGAGTTTGCCTCACAATGGGAAGCGCTTCTCGCAAGGTTGCTTCGGCTTCGGGGAGATGCCCTTCCGCGTGCTGAAGGGCGCCGATCGCACTGAGGATGCTGCCAATCTTCGGATGCTCATTACCAAAGATCGTGCGATACATTCCCAGAGCTTCGGTGTAAGCGGCTCGGGCTTCGGCATATTTACCCTGACGGTGCAGCATGTTGCCCCAATCGAAGAGCGTCTTGGCTGTATCGGGATGAGCTGCCGGCAAGGTCTGGCGACGGACTCTAGGCTCTTGCGGAATAACTCGTCAGCACGGTCATATTTCGCGAGATCGCTCATAAGCACTCCAAGCGCCGCAAGGTTGCTGGCAACCTGCTCCTGGTGTTCGGGCCCGAGTCGGCTATTGAGGCGCATCGCTGCCGAGTAGAGAGTATCTGCCGTCGTAAAGTCGCCTTTTGACCAACTGATAACCGCACGGGTTTGAAGCACCTGAGAAAGCCTTAGGTCCTTATTTTGAGCGATATGTGGCGCCAAGCCTCCGGCTTGTCGTGCGAATTGGTCCGCAGTCTCGAAGTTGCCCTCATACACTGAGGATTCTGCCAGATTAAGAAAGCAGTGGTGGGCTATGTCGGGTTCAGAACCTGAGACCATTTCAATCTCTTTGAGAGATGGGCTTAGGAGCGCCGTTGCTTCCGGATACATGCCAAGCGTTAGATATACATCGCTCAATGCACAGACAAGCGGTACACGGTCAAGTGCAGTGAGGTCTCGGCGAGCGCGCAGGGTCTGTGCCGCATAGGTAAGCAGATCGCGAGTCGAGGTGGTTTCAGCACGGTCTTTCACAGGATCGAGACGGGAAAACATATCGAGAAGAAAAGAATTGAGGAGAACCGTACGTCGCTCTTGCCGCAGTGTGTGGTTTCTTTCTACGGTAAGGAGCACGATAGCAGCGAGAAAGGAGAGAAAAGATCGTGAACAGCGTTGCGACAGCCCACTTTCTTCTCTGAAGAAACTTCCAGGCCAGATAGCGCCTTGTACCTTTGCGAGCGTCGACTGGCTGGTAGGTGAGAAACCGGTTAATGTCCTCCGCGAGTTCGCGGACGGAC
>CAVQIV010000010.1:0-238119 GCA_963712665.1 Thermoanaerobaculaceae bacterium
CCCCGCACCACCTGCACCTCGCCGCGGCTGCGCCACTGGAGGGTGGGCAGGTCGAGCTCGGCCACGGTGAGCGTGCGGCCGTCTGCGGCTTCGACCGGGAGCTTCAGGGCCGCGGGGCTCTGGAGCGGCGCAGCACCGAGGTCCAGCCACACGGCGCCGCGGGGCGTCCAGCCATAGGGGAGGAGGGCCGGCAGCCCCTGCTCGGAGAGGGCCGTGGCCGCGACCTGCGTGATGGCGGCGAGCGCGCCCTGGGGGAGGGTGAGGGTCAGGTCGCCGTCCTTGAAGGTGCCGCCGTCTGCGCCGATGCCGGTGGCCGTGGCGTTCGGGGTGAGGCGCGGATCGAAGACGTCCGTGCCCTGGCCCGCGTGGGTGGTGACCACCCGGAAGGCCGGGGTGTAGCCGGGCCGGGCGATGGTGAGGTCGTGGGTGCCGGCCGCGACCGGAAGCTGGAAGCGGCCGTCGGCGCCCGTCGTCTGCTCGGGCCAGGGGGCCTCCAGGGGCACGCCGTCGGTGGCGAGCACCACCACCCGCACGCCGGCGAGGGGGCGGCCCGTGGCGTCGTCGAGCACCGTGCCGGAGAGGAAGCTGGGCGCGCCCTCGCCGCCGAAGACCTGGGTGAAGGGATAGGCCAGGGCATTGCCGGCGTAGTCCTTGACGGCGGTCGTGACCGTCAGCCGGAAGGTGCCGGTGCCCAGCGTCTGGGCCGACGTGAAGGTGGCAGTGGTACCGTCCGGTGCCGCGGAGCACGGTGCCGGCGAGCGGGCCCTCGGCACCTTCGATCGGTGATGGAACCCGCCGCCGTCACGGTCGCGGGATCGACCGGCTCGTCGAACGTCACGGTGAACACGTCGCCCGCGCGCCGGGCCGACTCCACCTGGGGAGCGCGGCAGTCTTGGATCACCTGCACGGCCGTCTCCGGCGAGCGGTTGCCGGCGTGATCGACGGCCGTGAGCCGCAGCCGGTTGATGGCCTGGGGCACCAGGGGCACGGCGATCGAGAAGGCGCCATCCGCGCCCACGGTGAAGGTGGCGTTGCCCGCGCCGCCCCCCACTTCCACGGTCGAGCCCGGCTCGGCCGAACCGTTGAGCGTCAGCTCCGTGGCGCACAGGGCAGCCGGAGGCTGCGGCGCCACCGTGGGAGCCGGCGGCGCGCCCGTGTCCGTGGTGGTGAAGGCGAGCTCCTGGGGATTGGCCAGGGCGTTTCCCGCGAGATCGGTCAGGCCTGCCGTGAGCACGACGCGGACCTCGGCGGCCGAGGGGAGCGGGCGCGGCGGGCCGCAGGGTGAGGTGGGAGCCGGAGACGGTGGCGGTGGCGGCGAGGTTCCCTGAGGCCGTCTGGAGTCGGACCGCGTCCGGAGCCGGAGTTGCCATGGGCTCCGAGAAGGTCAGGTCGAACACCGTGTCGAGCCCCACGGCGAGGGCCCCGGCCGCGGGATCGACGGAGACGAAGCTGGGCGCCGCGCCATCCTTGAACACCGTGCGGGTGTGCACGCCCTCGTTGCCCTGGGCATCGCGGGCCCGGGCCACGAGGCGGTTCTCGCCGTCCACGAGCGGCACGCCGGTGGCGGTGAAGTTGGCGCCCGTCACCGTGGCCGGCCGGCCGTTGACGGTCACCGTCACGCCCGGCTCGTCCGACACCGTGCCGGAGACGTCGGCCGTGGCGGCCGTCAGGCGCGCGCCCTCGGCCGGCTGCTGGATCTCGACGCTCGGGGCTGTCGAGTCGCGGTGCACGGTGACCGCGGTATCCGCATGGTTGCCCGCGCGGTCGAACGCCACGGCCGTCAGGGTGTTGGCCCCCTCGGCGAGCGAGACGCGGAGCGACCAGGTGTTGCCCGTGAGCGTGGCCCGGGCGCCGTTGACCTCGACGCGATCGAGGTGGGGATCGGCCGCCGTGCCGCGCACGGTGACCTGGGTGTCCGGCGTCACCGTGCCGCTCGCGGGATCGGTGATGGCGATCTCCGGCGGCTTGGTGTCGAGCACCACGTGGCGCGCGGCCTCGGAATGATTGCCGGCGGCGTCGGTGGCCACCGCGGTCAGCGTGTTGTCCCCCTCGCTCAACGGCACCTGGGAGGCCACCCAGGTGGTGCCGGTGAGCGAGGCCGTCACACCGTTGACCTTCACGCCGGAGAGCCGGACGTCGCTCGCCGTGCCCTGGACGGTGACGGACGGCGTGCTCAAGAGGGCGTCCGCGGCCGGCTGCGAGATGGCGACGACCGGGGGCGTCGAGTCCCGCACGATCTTGACGGTCTTCTCCGCGCGATTGCCCGCGGTATCGACCGCCGCGAGGTGGAAGAGGTTGTCCCCCTCAATACCTTCGGAAAGGGGGAACGGCCCGGCGGTGAAGCTCTCGCCCACGAGATTGACGGGCACGCCGTTGACGGTCGCCGAGTCCGCGCCCGTGACGCGCACCTGGAGCACCCCCTGGGCCTGGGCCGTGACCGTGCCGTCCGGCGGATCGACCGAGACGAAGACGGGCGCCGCGGTGTCGATCGAGAAGCGGGCCTGCCGTGTGGCCGTGTTGCTCGCGGCGTCGGTGGCGCGCACCTCCAGCAGGTGGTCGCCGTCGCTCGTCACCCGGGTGCCGGAGACGAACGCCAGGCCGTCGAGGGTGATCGTGGAGGTGACGGCCGTGGCGTCGGTGATCTCGACGACCGGCGTGACCGCGCGGCTGAACCGGCTGCCGTCCGCAAGCTCGGCGCCGCTCTCCAGGATGCGGATCACGGGCGGCTCGGTGTCGTGCACCACGGAGACGACCGCCTGGCCGTGGTTGCCCGCGGCATCGGTCGCTATGGCCGTGATCGTGCTCTCGCTGGCGGCGAGGGGGATCGTCACCGTGAAGCTCTCGCCGCCCACGGTGGCGGCCACGCCGTTGACCTCGACCGTCCGCAGGTGCAGATCGACGGCCGTGCCCGTCACCGTCAGGGTCGTGGCCGTGATCAGCGCGCCGGCGGCCGGCGAGGTGATCGTCACCACGGGCGCCACGGTGTCGCGCTCGACGTGGTGGGCCTGCTCGGCGGCGTTGCCCGCGGCGTCGGTGGCGCGCAGGGTGAAGGTGTTGTCCCCTTCAGTCAGCGAGAGGGGAGCCGTCCTGAAGGTCTCACCTGTCAGCGTCGTGGGGGAGCTGTTGACGGTGACCGCCGTGGCGCGCCTGTGACGATCCCCTGGAGGGTGACTTGCGCCGTCCCCACCAGGGCATGATCCGGCGGCTCGATGGCGCCGAATTGGGGCGCCGCGCGGTCGATCTCGAAATTCACCGTGCGCGTGGCCGTGTTGCCTGCCGCGTCCGTGGCCGAGACCGTGAGCTGATAGGTGCCGTCCGTATCCACCGTCGTGCCCGAGGCGAAGAGCTGGCCGTTCAAGCGGCCTTCGACGGTGACGGCCGTCGCGTCCGTGGCGGAGAAGACCGGCACCACGGCGCGGCGGAAGAGGGCGTTGTCCGGGAAGGGCGATCCGCTCTCGGTGATGGTGATCACGGGCGCGCCCGTATCGACCGTCACCGTCACCTGCGCCTGGGCGTGGTTGCCCACGGCGTCCGTGGCCACGGCGGTGATGGTGTTGGCGCCCTCGGCCAGAGTGAGGGTGCGCGTCCAGGCGCTGCCCGAGAGGGTTGCAGGGAGGCCGTTGACCGTGACGCTCGCGAGGTGGGGATCCGTGGCCGTGCCCGAGACCTCCACGGTGCGCGTGCCCAAGACCGAGCCGTTGGGCGGCTGGGTGATGGTCACGGCCGGCGGCGTCGAGTCGCGGACGATCGTGCGCCCGAGCTGCGCGCTGTTGCCCGCGGCGTCGGTAGCGGTCAGGAGGAACGAGTTGGCGCCCTCCGCCAGGCTGACAGTCACGCTGAAGGCGTTACCGGTCAGGGGCACGGACTGGCCGTTGATCGTCAGCGTCGTGGCGCCGGTGACGTGGCCGGAGATCGTCACCCCGGCCGCGGCGGTCAGCGTGTTGTCCGGCGGTGCCACGTCCACGAACACCGGAGGCGTGCGGTCGATCGAGAAGGAGGCGCTCTTCGACGCCGTGTTGTTGAAGGCGTCGGTCGCCGTGACCTGGATCTGATGCGTGCCCTCGGCCGAGACCGAGGAGCCCGAGGTGAAGGAGGAGCCGTCGAGCAGGGCGGTCGTGGTGAACGTGGAGGCGTCGGTCACCTGGAGGGTGGGCACCACGCTGCGGTTGAAGAGCGCGCCGTTGACGATCTCCGTGCCGCTTTCGAGGATGCGGATCTGCGGCGCGTCGTGGTCCTGCTGGCTGGCGCCGTTCCAGACCGTCAGGTCATCCCAATACTTCTCCGCGGGGCTCTCGCCCCAGAGGCCGATCCAGCCCGTGCGGGGGCCGCCGTGGGTGTCCGTGGCATCGATGGACCAGGCCGCGGGCTCGGTCTGGTCCTGGCGCCAGATCCTGGCCTGGACGTGCACGTTGCCGCTCGCGAGCGCGGCCTCGATCTTGAACCGGTACCAGACGTTCGCCTGCAGGGTCACGTCGGCGTTGACGTCGCCCGTCAGGGTTCCCGAGCCCGGGGTGGAGAGGCGCACCGTGCCGCTGTCGCTGTCCTGGGCCAGGAGGTAGTAGTCCTGGGACTGCGGGAAGCTCGAAAGGAAGACGACCCCCATGTGCCCCTTGGTCTTGGTGCGTAGCATCCGCCCCTCGAAGCGGAGGCCCTGGGCCACGTCGAACGTCCAGGCCCGGTAGTGGGTGAAGGAGCCGGAGGCCCCCTTGTGCCCGAAGACCGTGTTGGCGGGCGCGACGGGGTCGGGCCAGGTCTTGAACTGGCCCGGCGCCTCGTTCGTGGGGTTGCCCGGCGCGCTGTCGAACCAGCCCGGGGGCTCGCCCGGCGCGCCATAGGCTTCGAAGGATTCCACGAACGTCGGGGTCTGGGCCGCCGCGGGCGGCGATGTCAGCGGCAGCATCGTCACGCCCCAGAGGGCGAGCAGGAGAGAGGTCTTCATGGACTTCATCGGTCGATTTTCTCGATTCCGCAATCGGTCAGGAGGTAGAGGTCGCCGGCCACCGTGGCGGCATCGCGCACGGCGCAGCGGCCCCGGAGATGGCCGTAGATGGGGGTGCTGACGCCCGCGGCCGGCTGCTCGGTGCGCAGCAGGGTCTTCGCACCCCCGAGCCCCTCGGCCCACCACAGCCGCTCGCCGCCGGCCGGCGAGGCAAGGCGGAAGAGGCCGAGGGCGGGGTAGGGCTCAGCGGGCGAGGCGCCGAGCGACAGGGCGTTGCCGGCCGTCACCAGCTCGCGCACGCCCTGGTTGGCGACGGCGGCGTAGGTGGTGCCGTTGAAGCTCGCCACGCCGGCGAGCCGGCTGCCGGAGAAGGTGCCAGAGGCTTCGAGCACCGGCGCCTGGCCGGGCTGGAGGAGGTAGCGGCGGGCCTGGCCGTCGCCGATCACCCAGAGGGTGGAGCCGTCGGCCGCGAGGCGCGGCGCGGTCATGGTTGGCAGGGACACGGTGGCCACGGCCGTGGGCACGTCCGGATTGCCGCGGGTGAGGATCTTGAGGTCGAGGCCCGTGGCATTGGCGCCCAGGGCCACGAGGTCGCCCGAGGCCGTGAGCGCGAGCGCGAGCACGGGCCGGCCGCCGAAGAGGTCGAGGGTGGCCGTGGACTGCGGCTGAGCAGGATCGTCGATGGCGAAGGCCGTCAGGCGAGCGCCCGCCACGTAGAGGTTGGGTCCGGCGACGACGGCGTCGGCGACCGGGCCGGTCACTGTCACTGTGCCTGCGATCGTGGGCGCGCCGCCCGCGGTGAGACTGGCGAGGGTCACGGTCACCGTGGCCGCGGTCTGGACCGACGGCACTACCGCGGCAAGACCGTTGTCGATCGTCCAGTGGGCGGCTCCGGTCGCCAGGTCTAGCGTCCCCGCTGCCGTGCCCGCGGGCAGGTCGAGCCGCACCTTGTTGCCCCGGTGAGCGCTCGCGTCCGCGGCCTGGAGGATCACCCGCTCGCCCGTCTCGCGCACGCCGAGGGCGAAGGTGAAGGAGCCGTCGGCCGCCACGGGCGCGGTCACGGTGGATCCGGCCACGGTGGCCGTCACCAGCGCGGCGCCGAGGGCGGCGCCGGGAGCGCCCGTCACGTGGCCGCCCGCGGCGTCCACGGTGGTGGTGAGGCGGCTCTCCGCGAGCCACGGCCGCAACAGGCTGCTCGAGTAGCCCTGGAGCTGGCCGAAGCGCTGCTTCAGCCAGAGGTTGCCGCCCGAGACGTAGCCCCGCTCGAGGTTGTCCATGGGCGCCGTGAGCAACTGCTCGGGGGTGAAGCCGTGGCCGCCGTAGGTGGTGTTGAGCGAGCCGATGGCCACCTCGGAGCTGCTGTCGCCCAGGACGAGCATCTTGTCTCCCGTCTCCATCACGTGGCCGGCGTCGCCGAAGAAGGAGGGCGACGAGGTGTGCGGCGCCTCGGTCGACGGCTGCGAGCGGTGGAAGGTGGCGACCGACGCGCCACCTTCCAGCGTGTAGACGCCCACGTCGTCCACCACGGCGAGGAACCGGCCCTTGCGGGTGCTGGCGGCGAAGCCGCTCCCCGTGCGCAGCAGCGGCGTCGCCGGATCGCCCACCGCGAACAGCCGGTACTCGGCCGACGAGCCCGTGCCGTCCGACAGCAGGTGGAGCACGCCGTCGTGGACCTCGACGTCCGACACCGTGCGCAGGGAGAGGTTGGTCGACGACACCAGTCGCGGATGCTGCGGATCGTGGACGTCGACCACGAAGTAGGTGCTGGGCGATCCCTGGCGGACCAGGTGGAGGTAGCCGTCCGCGAGATCCATGGCCAGGCTGATGGAGCTCGGGACGGCACGCCGGGGATCAGCTCCAGCGACTGCGTCGAGTCGCGCAGGATGGGCCGCGACAGATCGCGGACGTCGGCCACGCGCAGGAAGGGACCCTGGGTGAAGGCGAGGACGCCGTTGCCGACCGCCATGGCGGAGATCGGATGCTTGATCTCGCGGGTCTCGATGTCGGCTGGCGTCACGCCGAGCGCGCACGTCTCGACGCATAGCGAGCAGGATTCCAGGCAGCCCGGCCCACCGGCGTTGGCCGCGCAGTAGTCGTTGCACGCCTGGCAGGCATCGGCGCAGGCGTTGCCGTTGCCGCAGGAATCCCAGCAGGCGTCGCCCGCCGCGAAGCAGATGGGGTCGCCGCCCAGCGCGTCGCAACGAGTCGTAGGCCGACTGGCAGGAGCCGTAGCAGAAGTCCGCGGGGTCGGGCAGCGTTGTTGTCGAAGTTGAAGGTCGCCGTGGCCACCGGATGCGCCGGATCGCTCAGGTCATAGAGTTGCATGTCGGTACCTGGCCCGGGTCTCGGAGGTGGGGAAGCAGTCCTCGCAGACCGCCGCGACTCCCGGGCCGAACGCCACGTTGTCACCGCCCTGGAGCGCCAGGGAGACGAAGTCGCCCGCGAGAGGCCCGATCTCCACCGGCTGGCTGGCGAGCGGCGGCGTGCTGGCGTCGGTCGCCACCAGGGAGAAGAGGTCGCCGTTGGCGCCGGCGACGGGTGTCGCGAAGCTGCCGTCGGCCGCCACCTCCACGGTGGTCGTCACGTCGTCGCCGAGATGGCGGACCTCCAAGGTGATGGGCGTGTCCGGATCGGTGACGGCGCCGGGATCGCCCACCAGGGTGAGGCCGAAGACACCGAGGTCGAAGCGGATCTTCGTGGCGTCGATCACCGGCGCCCCGGCGTTGTCGCTCGTCAGCCAGCGCGAGCCGGTCTCGACCTGCGGCGGCTCGGTCACCAGAGCCCGGTCGGCCACCGAGGCCGTGGCCTGGCCGCGGACGATCACGCGGTCGAAGCGGTAGACGCCGCGGTAGGCGTCGCCCACGTGGGCGGTCAAGGGGTGGCCGTTGACGTCCAAGGTCAAGGTGTGGCTCTGGTACGGCGCGTCCGTGATGGGCCAGAGCTGCGTCAGGTCGTCGTTGAAGGAGACCGAGATGCCGACCAGGCTGGGGCTGAAGGTGGCCTGGTCGTCGGTGATCGAGGTCGGCGTGACCGCGTCCACGAAGCCGGCGCCCACCGACGGCAGGGCCGTGGCCCGCTGCGAAACCGCCGCGTTCTGGTTGTCGTTGTTCACGATCAGGTCGCCGAACGGCGCGGCGTCGCGCTTGACGAAGAGGGTGCCGGCCGAGCCGCGGGGGAGCTGCGAGGCGTTGGGAGTCAGCCAGCCGCCGGCTGCCGAGGCGTCGGCGATCAGGCGGTCATCGATCGTCGCCGCATAGAGAGCGATGCGCCCGCCGCCGCCGCTGGTGCCGAAGAAGTCGTTGGAGGAGCCGCCGCGGGCCGAGATCGTGCCCGGTCCGGAGAGGCTCGAGGCCGCGAGCCGCATGGTGCCGCCAGCGCCGGTGACGTCCCGCTGGTTCTCGGCGTCGGCGCTGACCATGCCGTGGATGACGATCGGTCCGCCGGCCGTGATGCGGATCACGCCGCCGCCGTCGCCGCCCGGCTGGGTGCGGCCGAAGTCGCGTTGGGTGCTGCCGCCGCCGCCCGGCTCGCGGGGATCGAACACGTTGTCGTAGACGGCGGCGCCGAACCCGCCTTCGCCGCCGTGGCTGCCGGCGTTGGTGTAGTCGAGCGGGCACGTTGGGATAGGTGTAGGCCGAGCTCGCCCTCGGACCTTGGCGCCGCGGTAACCCAGGGTATCGGCCGTGATGGCGGCGTCGCAGCCCACGAACACGTCGCCGGTCACGGAGAGCTCCAGCCGGTGCACGGTCGTGGTGTCGGTCTTGGGGTGGGTGACCTTGCCGCCGTCCACCACCACCAGGCTCTGGAAGGTGTGCGGGCCGTCTACCGTCAGGGTGGCGCCGCCCGCCACGATCACGGTCTCCCCGTCGAGGCTCGCGTCGCCGGCGGCCAGGGTGCGGTTGGCGGTCACCAGGGTGCCCGCGCGCACCGTCACCGGCAGCGTGCGCTCCACCGTGTTGTTGCCGTAGTCGGTGGCCCGCGCCCGCAGCACGAGCTGGGTGCCGTCCGGCAGGCTCGGGATGGGGACCTCGGCCGGATAGTAGTCGCCGAACGAGACGGCGACCGGCTGCGGATCGTCGCCCAGGTAGAAGCTGGTGTGGTGGACGTCGTTGTCCGTGTCGTACTTGACCTTGAGCGTGCGGCCGGCCGCGGCCATCGTGGCCTCGCCGGGGCAGAGGAGAGAGAGCTGCGGCGGCACCGGATCGGCGAACGGCAGCACCCGGATATTGCGTGACAGGCGGCTCTCGTTGCCCGCGGCGTCGCGGGCCACGATCGTCACCGGCACCAGGGTCGGGGCCGCGACCGGCGGCGCCGGCAGCGCCAGGTCGAAGCTCGTGGCGCTGGTGTTGGCATAGCTGATGACGAGGCCGCCGAGCTCGACGGTGTAGACCGTCACCTTGACGTCGTCGGAGACCTGGCCGGTGATCTGCACATGATCGCTCGCCGTGACCTGGGTGCCCGCAGCGGGCTGCGTCAGGGAGATGGTCGGCGCGTGGGTGTCGGGCTCCAAGGTGAAGACGCGCTGCACCTCGGTCGTGCGTCCGGCGGTGTCGAAGGCCCGGAGCACGACCGTCAGGGTCTGGCCCACGGCGTCCGCCGGCAGCGAGGAGATGAAGATCGACCTGGTTGGCGAAGCGCTCGCCGTCGAGGTCGAAGACCTGGCTGTCGGTCTCGATGCCGGAGACCGTGACCTCCAGGCGGTCGAGGCCGGTCAGGCTGCTGGCCGCGAAGACCAGGCTGATGTCCTGGCCGGCGACGATGCCGGGTCCGGGCCGGACGTTGACGGCCGCCTGGGGCGGCGCCGCCGGATCGCTGCCGTCGAGCAGGGTCGAGCCCGCGCCCACGACCGGCGGCGCGGTGGCGATGAGCCGGTCGTCGAGCAGGAGGTGGGCGCCGCCCCGCACGGTCACGTGGTCGAAGCGGTAGACGCCTTCATAGGTCTGGCCGGCCTGGCCGGTGAACGGATGGCCTGCCGGATGCGCAATATTGAGGGTCAGCGTCGAGCCCAGCGGAGCGTGGCTCGCGACCGGCCACAGCTCCGTGAGGTTGCCGCCCACGGCCACGCGGTCGCCCACCACGCTGAAGCGGAACTGCTTCGCCGGATCGGTCAGGCTGGTCGAGGTGCGAGGTGACTGAGCCGATGGTGCCCCGGCCTATGGAGACGAGCTCGGTGAACATGGCCGGCTGGCGGTCGCCGGTGTCGACGATCAGGTCGCCGTACGGCTGGTCGCTGCGCTTCAGGTAGACCGTGCCGGCGCCATAGCCGTAGGCGGTCACCCGCGGCAGCATGCCGGCGTCGATGGCATCGACGTAGAGCGCCACCCTGCCGCCGCCGCCGATCGGTGGCGCCGTCGGCCTGCACCACGCCGCGGCCGGCGAGCGAGGGCGCCGCCAGACGGACCGAGCCGCCGGCGCCGCCGCCCCCGCCCTGCGCCGCGAAGCCGCTGTAGCGAGCCGGGCACGCCGTTGGCGGCGATGGCGCCGTCGACCACCAGGGGACCCTGGGCAATGAGCCGCAGGACGCCGCCGCCCGAGCCGCCCGGATCGAAGGCGCTACCGCCCCCGAGCCCGCCGGCGCCCGGCTCGGCCGGCTCGAAAACGCTGCCGTAGGGGGTGTCGGTGGAGCCATAGCCGCGGCCGGCGTGGGTGCCGCCGGCGCCGTAGTCGCTGAACGGCGCGTTGACGTTGGGGTAGGTCTTGCCCGAGACGTAGCCCTCGCCCGCGGCGTCGACGGAGCCGCCGCAGGCCACGTAGAGGCTGCCGGTGAGCGCCAGGTTGAGCGGCTTGCCGAGCACCGTCGTGCCCGTACCGTCGTTCGTCACCCGGGCGCCGTCGAGCACCGTGAGGTCAGCGAAGGTGTGGGCGCCGTCGATCTTCAGCGTGCCGGCGGTGACCACCAGCGACAGGCCGTCGAGACCGAAGTCGGAAGCGGTGATGGTGGTGCTGCTCGTGATCTTGAAGCCGTTGACGACGGAGAGGGGCAGCGTGACCTCGGCCGAGTTGCCGGCGTAGTCGTAGGCTACGGCGCGCACCGTGAGCGTCGAGCCCACGGCAGCCGCGGCCGGCGCCGTCACCTTGACGGAGTAGGGGGCCAGCGTGTTCGTGCCGGCCAGCACGCCGTCGAGGTAGACCTCGACCCGCTCGACCGCCTCGTCGTCCGTGGCTGCGACCTGGACGACGAGGCCGGTGCCCGGCGCCAGCCGCGCGCCCGGCGACGGGCAGGGGATGGCCACCACCGGGACGTTGGCGTTGGCGTGCGGCCGGATGACCAGCGGGATGGTGAAGGTGGCGGTGTTGCCCGCGGAGTCGGTGGCCGTGAGGGTGACGGCCATCGGCGTCTCGGCCGTGACCACGGGCGCCGTCACCGTCCAGTCGAAGACCTGGTTGGGGAAGAAGTGCCGGGTCTGGCCGTTGAAGGCGAAGTCGACGCCCGTCAAGCGCACGTTGTCCGTGATCTCGGCGGTGACCTGGATGGCATCGCCCGAGGAGAAGGCGGTGCCGTCTGCCGGCTGGTGCGCGCTCAAGGCCGGCGGCACGTCGTCGGGCACCAGGGCCACCGTGGCCGTGGTGGTGGTCAGCAGACGGTAGGCGTCCCAGGCCCGCGCCTTGACCGTGATGGTGCCGGGCGCCGTCACGCGCGGGGTGGGGAAGGTGTCGTCCCAGGCGCCGTTCGCCGCTGCCTGCGGCAGGTGGATGGCCGCGCCGGTCGCCGCGCCGGTGACCTCGAGCTCGACGCGCAGCAGGCCCGAGGCATCCGAGCTTTGCGTGCGCACGGTGAGCGGCAGCTCGCCGTAGGCCTGCGGCGGCACCGTGAGGGTGAGCGTGGGCGCCGGGCCCGGATCGTTGAGGAACGTCGCACCCGGCGCGATGGTGAGGCCGTCCGCGGGGGTGACCACCGTGTCGCGGCTCATGGCGTTGGCCGCGCCGCGCACGGTGAAGCGGTCGAGCTTCAGCACGCCGCGGTAGGCGGCGCCCGGCGCTACGGTGAGGGGCGCGGACGCGGTGTCGAGCGTCAGGGTGGTGGCCGTACGGCCGGCCACGCGCCAGAGGTGCGCCAGGTCGTCATCGAAGGCGACCCAGCAGGCCCACCACGTCGTCGGGGAAGGCGGCGCCGGCATCGGTGATCGTCGAGCCATTGACGGCGCTCACCGTGCCGCGGCCGATGGCCGGCAGCTCGCTGGCCTCCAGGGGGACCGGCGCGGTGAGGCCGCCGTTGTCGATGATCAGCTCGCCGCCGGCGTCGGCCGGCCGTTTGACGTACAGCGTGCCCGCCGCGGCCTGGCGGTCCGGAAAATCGGCCCGGAAGCCGCCGCCGCGCACCGCGATGCGGCTCACCAGGCCGGCGTCGATCACCGGAGCGTAGAGGGCGATGCGGCCACCGCCGCCGCCGCCATTGAGGCCGGCGTCGTTGCCCTGAGCGCGGATCCTGCCCACGCCGGCGATCTCCTGGGCGTCGAGGCGGATGGAGCCGCCCGAGCCCTGGCCCTGACCGTCGGCCGAGAGCGTGCCGTCCACCCGCACGCTGCCGCCCGCCGCGAGCCGCACCACACCGCCGCCGTTGCCGCCGTTGTCGAACCGGTCGCCCGTGCCGGCGCGGCCGTTGTCCCGCGGGTCGAAGAGGCTGCCGAAGGTGGCGCCGGCTCCCGTGTAGAGGCTGCCACGGCCGCCGTAGCTGCCGCCGCGCAGGAAGTCGGCCGTGGGATCGCCCGGCGTGCGGAGAGCGCTGCGGCCGTCGGCGTTCAAGGTGCCGCCGCAGGCCACGTAGACGTCGCGCGCCACGGCCAGGTCGAGGGCCTGGGGCTTCTCCGCCGTGCTCAGGGTATGGGTGACCCAGCCGCCGCCCAGCACCACCAGGTCGCGCAGGTCGTGGTGGCCGGCGAGTATCAGGACGACGCCGTTCGGCACGATCACCGAGCGGCCCTCGTAGCTCAAGTTGTTCTCTTCCACCGTGGTCGACTGGGTGAAGACCGTGCCCTCGACCACCTTGACCTGGAGACGCTTCTCGGAGCTGCCGCCCGCGAAGTCGCGCACCACCGCCCGCAGGGTGAGCTCCTGGCCGTCCACGGCCGAGGCCGGCAGGGTGAAGCGCAGGGTGAAGCTGTTGGCCGGCCGGCTCTGGGTGGCGACCGGCGCCGTGGCATCACCGAGGAAGAGGTCGACGCGATCGACGCCCTGGTCGTCCGCCACCTGGAGCTGGAGGTCGATCGAAGTGCCGGGGGCCAGCACGACACGGCTGCCGGGGCAGAGCACGTCGATCGTGGGCCGGTTGGGATCGAACACCGGCTCGACGCGCACGGTCCACGACTTCGCCCCCCGGTTGCCGGCCGTGTCGAAGGCCTCGAACACCACGGAGAGGTCCTGGGGATCGGTGACGCTGGGCGCCGTGAATTCGGTCGAGAAGAAGCCGCTCGTGCGGCTCGCCGCCACCGTCTTCACCTGGTCGCCGAGCGTGAAGCGCACCTGCGCGAGGCCCAGGTTGTCGTCGACGAAGACCAGTGAGCTCTACGGTGTCGCCCGAGAGATAGACGGTGCCGATCGGCGGCGTGGGGTTGGACAAGACCGGCGGCGTCACGTCCACCGTGCGGAAGGCCGTGCTGGCCGGCGCCGCCATGGCGTTGCCGCCCACGTCGCGGACGTTCTGCACGGTCAGCGTGTAGCGCGTCTCGACCACGAGCGGCGCGATCTGGTCCACCTGCACCTCGCGGCCGTCAGGCTGGAGCCGCAGGTTGACGGGCAGCACCTCGCCCGTGTCGACGCGAATCAGCCGGAAGTTGCCGGCGAGGCTCGCGGCATCGACGGGCTCGGAGAACACGACGCGGAATTGAGCGTCCGTGGCCACGTTGACGGCGTTGTTCTGCGGCGAGAAGAACACCACCTGCGGCGGCTGCACGTCGGCGGTGGTGAAGCTCGATTGGTAGACGTTGCCCAGCCGCCGTCCTGCAAGGTCGCGGACGTCGGCGGAGACGCGGATCCGATAGCTCGTGAGGCTGTTCAGCGGATTGACCGGCGCCAGGGTGAGGACGGTGTTGCCCTCGGACCACGCGGGCTGCATGAAAACGTTGCTGCCGCCGGTCACCGACAGGGTGGCGAAGCTGGATGGCAGCTTCGTCACGTCGATCGCTTCGCTGAAGCGGATCGCCGGCTGCGTGGTCACCGGCAGGCCGATGGCGCCGGGACCCGGGGTCACCGACTGGATGGCCGGCGGCGCGTCGTCGAGCACCACGGTGCCGAGGTCCACCGCCTGGCCGTTGGCCGTCACGGCTCCCACGCCCTGGTTGAGGCCCGGGCCCGCGTCCTCGATGAAGGCCATGGTGAAGGCCCCGAGCGGAACGGCCGGGAACTCGTAGGCGCCGTCGGCGCCGGCGAAGGTCAGCAGCTCGCGGCCGTTGCTCTTGAGCGACACCAGGGCGTTGGCGGCCGGCGTCGCGCCGTCGGAGCGCACCACGCGGCCGAAGACGCGCCCCGTGTCCTCCAGGGTGATGACGATGGGCAGGGTCTGGCCGTCGAAGCGCACCTGCGCCGAGGCCGAGCCGCGCAGGCCGCTGGTGGGATGGGTGGCCGTGGCCGAGATCGCGCCCTCGCCGATCTCGAAGAACTGGGACTGGCCGCTGGCATCGGCGTTGGCGTTGAGGCGGCGGTTGCCGTAGAAGCCGTTGGCCGTCAGGAAGACGTCGGCGCCGGGCACCGGGTTGCCGAAGCTGTCCTGCACCCGGACGCTGACGGTGGCGAGGCCGACCATGCGCACGTCCACCGTCTTCGTGGCCTCGCCCGTGTTGAGGAACCCGCTGGTGCGTCCGCGGTGATGCCCGGCCTGCTCGCTCGCCTCGACGTAGAAGCCCCGGCCCTGGACGAGACCCGGCAGCCGGTAGGGGTTCTGCTGCGTGCCGGCGATGAGCTGGTAGGCGTCGGATTCGGAGTAGTAGAAGACCTTGTGCTCGTAGAGGGCGACGCTGACGGGGCCAGGGAACACGGTGGTGCCGTCGCTCGCCGTCACCTGGCCCACGAGGGTGCCCGTGGCCTGCCAGGCGAGGGGCACCGTGACCACCTCGTCCTCGCGCACGATCTCGCCGCTGGCTTCGGCGTACCGCCGCCCGCCCGTCTCCCGCGCCGAGAGGCTGAACCTCCCCTGGGGGATGCCGCCGAAGGCGAAGAGGCCCGTCGAGTCCGTGCTGCTGTAGGTCGAGAAGGTGAAGATCCCGAAGCTTTCGAGGCGCACCGTCTCGCCGGCCACCGGCCGCTGCGTGTCCGGATCGGTCAATGAGCCCTGGACCGAGCCGCGGGCCTCCAGCGTGAGATCGGCGGTGAGCGCCTGCCCCTGGACCACCACCAGGCGCTCCAACTGGCCGGCGCGGCCGGTCGTGGGATCGAAGGCGCGCAGCGTGTAGGTGCCGGGAGGCAGCGAGACGAAGTCGAACTCGCCGCCGGCTGAGGCCACCTGGCTCTCGCGCAGCCCGAAGCTCGAAAGATCGAGCTGCACCGAGGGCACGGGCTGGCCGTCGACCGGCGAGAGGATCCTCCCGCGGATCTCCGCGATGTCCACTCGCACGGGGATGCGGAAGGTCAGGGTCTGGCTCTCGTCCAGCAGGTCCCCCGAGGTCTTGCCGCCCGTGATCCGGTCCACGGAGGCGACGGTGACCGCCACCGGCCCCGCGAACACGTTGCTGAAGGAGAAGGCGCCCGTGGCGTCGCTCACCTGCTGGAGCTGGCGCCGCGGATAGCTCCCCTCGTTCAGCGTCACCGTCGAGCCCAGGCATGGGCTGGCCGAGCTGGTTGACGACCTGCCCTGAGACCATGCCCTGCTTGGGCAGCGAGATCTCCACGTCCATCACCTGGCCGCGGCGGGTGAAGTCCACCCACACCTGGGCCTTGCGGAACTTGCCGCCCTGCTCGAAGAACACCTCGATGGGGAAGCGGCTCGCGGCCGGCGGCACCAGCTCGAAGCGGAACTGCCCCTGGGCGTCCGTCACCACCTCGAAGCTCGAGAAATTGGGGTGCCGCAGGTTGACCTTGGCTCCCTCCACCACCGTGCCGTCGAAGTTGCGCACCACGCCGCGGATGGTGCCGTTGGGCTCGAAGTCGAAGGTGTGCTCCTGGGAGTCGCCGTGGAACGTCAGTTCGCCGTTGACGGTCTTGCTGCCGTAGAACGGATTGCGCACCGTCAGGCTGTAGGGGCCGATGAGCACGTCGCGCAGCTCGAAGTGGCCGTTGTCGTCGGTCTCGATCGTCAGCGTGTCCCAGCCGTTGACGAGGCCGAACTTGACGCTCGGCACCGTGTAGATGACGAACGAGCGCACGCCCACGAAGCTGCCGTTGTCCTGCCGCGCCCGCACCTGGCCGCGGATCGTCCCTTTCTTGAAGCGGATGGACACGAACGCCGTCTGGCCGCTGGCGATCACGTCCACCGTGGCCTTGGCTCCGTCGTTGCCGCGGAAGCCGTGGAGGATGTAGGTCCCCGGCGGCACGCCTTCGATCAGGAAGCGGCCATCCGTCCCGGTCTTGGCCTCGTAGAGCCACTGCGTGAGGCCGAACTGCGTGTGTACCGTGGCGTTGGCTACAGGATTGCCGTCGTAGTCCAGGACCTCGCCGGCGACACTTGAGTTGTTGAGCACCGGGCGGAACACGAGGTCGCGCAGCACCGTCTGGCCGTCCTGGGTCAAACTGACCGGGACGGTGATCCGCATCGTCTTGTCGTGATCGATGGCTCCGATGGAGTAATTGCCGACCGGCACGCCGGTCAAGCGGTAGAAGCCCTGGGCGTCGCTCACCGTGTTGACGGGCGTGCCGTCGGCCCAGACGATGGCGCCCGCCGCCGGCTGCTGGCCCGCGGGCGTCTCGACGTACACGTGCCCCTCCACCGTGCCGCGCTCGTCGAGGAGGAGGATGTCCACCTCGGTGACGCTGTCCGCCACCACGGTGACGACCGCTGTGCCGCCGGAGATGCCGGTCTCGCTGGAGAAGGCGTGGAGGCTGACGGTGCCCGCCGGCATCTGCTCCACCTCGAAGCGGCCGTCGGCGTCGGTGTAGCTGAAGGTGCGGAAGGTGCCGGCTTCGACCAGCACCCAGGCGCGGAACACCGGCGCCGAGCCGTCCGCGGTCAGCACCCGGCCGCGCAGCGTGCCGAGGGCGGCCCCGGGCCGGCGCAGGATGGTCAAGTCCTTGGTCACCACCGAGCCGGCCTGGGGCATCTCGATGGTGGCGGTGGTGAAGTTGCCGTCCTCGTCTTTGGCCAGCAGGGTCACGGTGCCCACGGGCACGTTGCGGACCTCGAAGTTCCCTTGGGCATCGACGGTGGCGAGCTTGCCGATGTTGAGCACCGGCTGGAAGGCCTGCACCTGGATCCCCGCGGGCACGGTGCCGTCGTCGTAGCGCACGCGGCCGCGCACCACGCCGCGGCCGAGCATCACGATGTCCACCCGCACGGTGACGCCGGCCGTGCGCACGCGGTCGCGGACGAGCCCCTCGGCGGTGCCGTCGGGATCCACGGCCCGCATCTGGAAGTCGCCGC
The DNA here is from genome assembly GCA_963712665.1 of Thermoanaerobaculaceae bacterium. Lineage (GTDB taxonomy): Bacteria > Acidobacteriota > Thermoanaerobaculia > Multivoradales > UBA5704 > DATARR01. Next base: position 17,445 of record CAVQIV010000010.1, read on the forward strand.
CGCAGGCGGTCTGGCGCACGTAGTCGAAGGTGTACTGGCCGGAAGCGTCGGCCTGCACCGCGGCCGTGCGGTGCCGCGTGCACTCGCCGGTGACGTCCGAGCGGTCGAATTCGAACAGCTCGACGAAGGCGAGCGGCAGCGGCAGGCCGTCGGGACCGATGACGCGGCCCGTGACCTGGATGCCGGGCGTCGTCAGGTTGCTGGCGATGGCGATCGCCTGATCGTGGATCACGGCGCCGCCGGCGCTCCTCACGTCGTCCACCGTCAGCGTCTGGGGGACGAAGGGCGACAGCGGATTGTCGAAGATCACCCGCACGATGCGGCTGCGGTCGGCGCCCGGGATCGCCGCCTGCTCGTCGGCCGTCAAGCCGCCGTTCGACACCTTGCCGGCGACACGGAAGCGGCCGGAGGCGATGGGCAGCAGCGAATGCAGGTCCACCTCGCGCGAGAACAGCACGTCCACCACGTGGCCGCTGGCGTCGGCCTGCGCGTTCTGCAGCGCGTGGATCGCCGCGAAGGCACGGAAGGGGAGCGCCTCGACGTTGACCGTCTGCTGCGCGTCCACCACGCCGTCGCCCTGCACGTCCACCGACAGCACGAGCTGCGTCGAGCCCGGCTGGAAATCCACCACCGCAAGGCCACCCGCCGACATGGCGGGCAGACTAGTGAAGCGCGCGATGCCCAGCGAGCCGTCGCCGCGGGGGAGCACGAGCTCGAGGTCCGGGCTCCCCGCCTGGCGGGCGTGCAGCAGCACCTGGTACCCAGTGCTCTCGGGCACGGCGAGGAGGGCCAACTGGGCGCCGTCGAGGCCGTAGAGGTCGGCGAAGGGGAGCTCGCGCGCCCGGTCGTTGCGCACGCCGGTGGCGAACAGGCGGGCGCCGGAGACGCGGCTCACGATCTCGAGCTCGGCGCCGTCGCCCACGGCCAGGGCCCCGGCCACGGGAGGCAGGTCCGCACAGTTGCCGAACAGGCGCTCGAAGGCCGCGGCGGGGGAGGTGCGGGCCGCCTCCTCGGCGAGCACGGCCGAAAGGGCGAAGCCGGCGGCGGCGCCTTCGGGGGTGGCGCGGCGCAGCTCGTCCCAGTCGAAGGCGTGATCGCGCGCGCCCGTCCACTCCGCGGCGAGGATGCCGATCGAGTCGAAGAGGTCCTCGCCCAGGGCATGGTAGCGGCCGGCCCGCGCCAGGTCGTTGCTCCGCGCCTCGACCGCCGCGCGGCTCACCTCGGGCAGCGGCGCGCCCAGGGCCGAGCGCGGCGTGGTGGCCACGGTGAACGCCTGGCTGAGGAAGGTGAACAATCCATCCGTCACCGCGTCCGGCAGACTCTCGGCCTCGGCAGGCAGCACGATGGCGTTGGGTGCCGTGGGTGCGATGAGCCCCACCTCGTTGGTCAACTGGATCGCCGCCGACACGTCCGAGCCGGCGCGCACGGCAGTCGCCACCACCCGGCCCTCGACCCGCGCCCGAAGGTGGAACTTCACCACCCGGGTCTCGCCCGGCTTCAGGGTCTCGATCACCGCCTGGTTCGAGCCGATCACGTCCGCGCCGGCGACCCCCGAGGTCGGCAGCGTGATGGTGAGCAGGTTGGCGAGCGCGTTTTTCGACGTGTTGGTGATGGAGAGGCGGAGGAAATACTCCTCGTTCACCATCACCTTGCGCGGGTGCTGGAGCACCACGCCGAAGGTGGGATTGCGCACCAGCACCGCGCCGCGGGCATGGCCGGAGACCGGCTGGAGCCCGGTCGGCAGCCCTTCGAGGATGCCGTCGATGTCGATGTCCACCAGGTGGTTGCCCTCGCGCAGACCCTCGACGAGGAACTCCGCCTGGCCCGTCTCCTGGGCCGCGAGACGGGAGTCGTCGTCGGCCGTGCCGAGCACGCCGTCGTGCCCGGGCTCGCGCACCGGCACCGGCACGCCCAAGGGCGTGGGCGGCTCGGTGCGGGCCGGCCGCAGGCCCACCGGCAGCTTGATGTCGGCCGTCAGGTCGCGCAGCACCAGCCGGTCGCCGGCCGGCGCGCCGTTCTGCGCCAGCAGCATCACGGAGAAGAACTGGTTCAACACCAGGTTGTCGAACGGCAGCACGATGGCCGCGGGGATCGGCGGCAGGACGACGCTGCCGCAGCCCTCCTCATCGCACCCCTGGGGCTCCAGCCGGGCGAACGCGACCTCGGGCGGCTCGAACGGCTCGACGCGCGGGATCTGGAGGTCTTGCCCTCGGAGCCACGCCCCCAGGTCGAAGAATCCGCCCTCCCCGTCGTCGTCCCTGGGGAAGATCAGCCCCACGTTCTGCTCGACCACCTTGCCAGGGGCCACGGCAAAGCCGAAGGTGAAGTTGACGGCGCGGAAATTGTCCTCGTCGATGACGATGCCCTTGGCGCGGATCTCGTCGGCCGTCAATGGCCGCGACTCGACGCGGGTCACCAGGATCTGGGTCACCAGGATGCCCACCGAGCGGGGCTCGGCAAAGGCCAGCAGGTCATGGCCGTCCACCAGCCGGATGTTGTCCAGCCGGTAGTCGCCCTTGAGCGTCAGCCGCGGGATGCGGAACGGCTGATTGGGCACCGTCTCCAGGGTGAGCACGCCGTCGATCTCCGGGCCCGTGAGGTCGCCCACCACCTTGAAGCTCGGCGGCAGCGTGCCGCGCGTGGCGTCGTAGCCCTGAAGCTGGGTGTTGACGAGCGTGCCGGTGTCGAAGGGCACCGTCTGCTGCGCCGGATCGACGGAGAGGCGCGTGCCCGCGATCAGCAACTGGGCAGCGCCCAGGTCCGTGGCCAGGGCACGATCGCCCCCGGCGAGAAAGACGAGAGCGAACATCAAGCACAAAAAGCGCGCAGATCTACTCATGCGGAATGATCAATTCCTCATAAAGTTAAACTTCTGGATGCAGCGGACCGAGGCTACACGCCGGCTCGCGGCGGCGTCAACCTGTTTGGAATAATCTTGCTCAAAATCGTTCGTCGTAGCGGGAGCGAAAACTTTTCCCCAGGCGGCTGCGTATGAGCTACGCCTGGTCTGGGCCTGGCGTTCGGCGGGAAGTCAAGTAATAGCTGGCGCGGCGCAAGAGCTTCTGGAAAAGGACCTAAATTTGTCAGATTGTCTTTGCTGAGGCGTTGGCCCTCATCACCCCGGCCCTCTTCTCCCAGCCTCCCTCCCTGGCCGCCGGGAGAAGAGGGAGAGGTTTGTCTAAAGAAAAAGCAAGAAGAGGAACTGTTTTCAAGCCCTCTCTCTCCCGGCGGACGGGGGGGAGGCTGGGAGAGAGAGGGTTGGGAGAGTGAGGGTCGCCCCGAAGGGGCGCTGTCCTTTCTTCACTCCTTTGAGAAAGGTTTACTTCTTCACTCCCGCCTCCGCCCGCCGCTTGATCCCCAGCATCATCTTGCGCTCCATGATGAAGTGCGCGGGATCGAAGAGGAGCGTACGAAAGACCTTTTCACCCAGCTTCGGCCGGCGGGGTCCCTGGGAGCGGACCACGAGGCGGGTGATCTTGGCGTCCACGGGCTCGAGGAAGAACGCCCACGAGCCGCCGGGGGCCTCGCCGGTGCGGATCACCGACTCGAAGTCCTGGGGCGGGACGAGCACCATGGCCCTCTCGGGCTCGAGGATCGCGATGCGCATCGAGGCCTTCTCCCCGTAGCGCTCGGCCGGCGCCATCCACACGGTGTCGCCCACCTTGCGCTCCTGGGCGTGGGGGAGGAGGCGGTCGGCGTTCTTCATGCGGGCGCCGAACAGGTTCTCGAGCCAGGTGTAGCTGTAGAAGCCGCCGCGGTCCTGGCCGATCTGGAGCAGCCACGGCCAGATCCGCGACGCCGGCGCATGGATGGTGACGGCGCGCGTGGCCACCGAGAGCGGCTCCGGCGTCAGCTCGTCGCCGGGCCATTGCCGCCGCCTCTCCGTTTCATTCGCCCCCCAGTGCAGGAACCAGGGGCGCAGGGCAAGCGCCGTGCCCGCGGCAGCCGCCGTGGCACCGAACGTGGCGAGGGTCAGCATTCTCTTCGTCTTCATGATGGGACCTCCTGGAAATCCGACGTCTCCAGGATAAGAGGACGTGGGACCGGGCAGGACACGCGGCGGGGTGGGGAAGGGGACGCGGCGGGGTAGGGGGAAGCGCGAAGCGCGGCACCCTCCGGATCGAGGTTCGGATCGTGGATCGCGAGCGCTGCCACCGAGATCGCAGCCCCCGCTATCGGGCTCGCGAGCTCTCCCAGCGCAGTCTCAGCCTTCCCCACCGCGGTCGCGGACGTCCCGGCCAAAATCGCAGACTCCGCCGTCCAGACCATCGACGTCGTCACCGGGATCGCAGCCCGTCCGCTCAGATCTCAGCGCCTTTGACTCAAATCGCCGTCTCCCTGCGATCGAGATGGCAGCCTCTCCCGCCGAGATGGCAGTCGTTCCCACCGCGGTGGGAGTCGTTCCCACCGCGGACGCAGCCGCTCACGACCTCTCGCCGTCGTCTCTATACAGGTCGGCGGCCGCTCCCACCGCGGTGGCAGTCGTTCCTACCGCGGTGGCGATGGCTCCCATCTTGGTGGGAGTCGTTCCCACCAAGGTCGCAGTCGCTCCCACCTCGGTGGGAGTCATTCCCATCTTGGTGGGAATCGTTCCAACCTTGGTGGGAGTCACTCCAACCTTGGTGGGAGTCGCTCCCATCTTGGTGGGAGTCATTCCCACCGCGGTGGCAGTCGCTCCCACCTTGGTGGCGATCACTCCCACCGCGGTGGCAGAGACTCGTATCCGCTACGCCGACCCGTGGAATCGATCTCAAATGCCTGCGGAGGGATTCTTCTTTCTGCTTCGTGCCATCGGCGGAGCGCGTCGCTCAGGACTGCACCAGCATCCGCTCCAGCAGCGCGACGAGCCGCGACGCGCAGGCGCCGTCTGCATCGAGATTCGGATCGTAGACGGTGATCTGAAGGCCGAGCGCGCGAGGGTGGCGCGTCTCCGGCCATAAGGGCTCGTCGTAGAACAATTGTACCCATAGCCCGAGCTCAGCCCCGAAGGAGGCGGCAGCGTGAAGCCTGAGGCGTGAGCCCCAGGAACACGGAACCCTCAATCCTTTCAAGCCCTGAAAGGGCGGCAGCAGCATCCACGCCCCCGCGGGGGGCAATGAGGACGGGAATGACGGTCCAGCGGTCGTAGCGGTTTCAATCACACCCGCGCGGGGGGGCGACACGTCAGTTTGTTGGCTAAGTACTCCTCACCATAAATACGATAACGGATAAAGTTGACGCGCCTTCTTCCGGGCTGAAGGCCCGGGCTCCCTCAGCCCAGCCCAACGGGCTGGGTTGGAAGAGGCCCACGTTCATTCATGAGCCCCAACGGGGCGCGATAGGAGGGCGAGGCATTTAGTTCGGCCCTTCAGGCCTGGTGAAAGATCAGTGCGCCCCTCCAACCCAGCCCGTTGGGCTGGGCTGAGGAAGGGCGACCCTTCGGGCCTCAGAATCCCCTCCGTGGCCGAGCTCCCGATCCCGGAGCTCCAGTTTCAATCCACGCCCCCGCGCGGGGGGCGACTCTATGAGCGGTGGTTTAGAGTTTGCGATTGATGTTTCAATCCACGCCCCCGCGCGGGGGGCGACCCGGTCTCTTCTGTCGCCCCGTTTCCCAGGAGGGGTTTCAATCCACGCCCCCGCGCGGGGGGCGACTAGGACCGATCGACAACGGCTGGGAGCCACTAAGGTTTCAATCCACGCCCCCGCGCGGGGGGCGACGTGGATAACCCGATCAGGGGGATCACCGCTCTCCAGTTTCAATCCACGCCCCCGCGCGGGGGGCGACTCAAGCGGGGCGGCAGGGGTTTCCAGAGTTTGGGGTTTCAATCCACGCCCCCGCGCGGGGGGCGACGGTTGGCGTCCACCAGCCCCCGGTTTCAATCCACGCCCCCGCGCGGGGGGCGACTCCGATTGCGAGCATCTCATCCGCGAGATTCTCACGTTTCAATCCACGCCCCCGCGCGGGGGGCGACGGCGGCCGAGCCCGTCGTGTTCTGATTCAGCGTCGGGTTTCAATCCACGCCCCCGCGCGGGGGGCGACCAAATCCACCCAACAACAGGCGGAATGTTAAATTGTTTCAATCCACGCCCCCGCGCGGGGGGCGACTTAGGCCGTCCTTAACAATTACGTGGGACGTCGCGTTTCAATCCACGCCCCCGCGCGGGGGGCGACTAGGGCGGGCAAAAAAAGAGAAGCCCAATCTCGCGTTTCAATCCACGCCCCCGCGCGGGGGGCGACATATGTCGTTCGTGCCGTTTTCCATCACTCGGACGTTTCAATCCACGCCCCCGCGCGGGGGGCGACCCTTCATTCGGTCCAGGAGGACGATCTGGCTCTTGTTTCAATCCACGCCCCCGCGCGGGGGGCGACTGCGGGCTCCAGGTGCAGCGGGATGGGATCTGGATGTTTCAATCCACGCCCCCGCGCGGGGGGCGACGTAGAGGCGGTCGAAGCGGAGGAGGCTCTTGGGGTTTCAATCCACGCCCCCGCGCGGGGGGCGACTCCCCCGGGACGCCGGCGTCGAGGAGGTCTTTGAAGTTTCAATCCACGCCCCCGCGCGGGGGGCGACCCAGAGGCCGCGCCCCCCGGCCTCACCACCGGCACGAAGTTTCAATCCACGCCCCCGCGCGGGGGGCGACGCAGCGTTGGATACCGGTCTCCAGTCAACCGGAAGTTTCAATCCACGCCCCCGCGCGGGGGGCGACGGAGTGTTCAGTCCAGTTGATCGGCGAGCCCATCGTTTCAATCCACGCCCCCGCGCGGGGGGCGACGAACGGGTCCAGGATGGAGCCGCCGGGCGGGCTGTTTCAATCCACGCCCCCGCGCGGGGGGCGACCGGCGGCGGCTCCACGTAGTCATCGCCCAGGGCCTCGTTTCAATCCACGCCCCCGCGCGGGGGGCGACACGAACTCGCCGCACAGGTCCGTCATGGAGCACCAGTTTCAATCCACGCCCCCGCGCGGGGGGCGACCGGCACAGGTCCGTGAGGAACTCCCCCTCGATCGTGTTTCAATCCACGCCCCCGCGCGGGGGGCGACACGGCGAGGTGACCGGTCACCGTGGCGTTGAGCTTGTTTCAATCCACGCCCCCGCGCGGGGGGCGACGCCTACCCTCGAAAGCTCCCCACCCTCAAGGGGGATGTTTCAATCCACGCCCCCGCGCGGGGGGCGACTTGGGTCGCCGCAGGTCCCGCACGGGTGAACGAGTTTCAATCCACGCCCCCGCGCGGGGGGCGACCGGCCACCAGGAAGATGACGGGCGTCACGATCAAGTTTCAATCCACGCCCCCGCGCGGGGGGCGACCCTTCGCGAGCGTCCCGGCGCCCCCGGCCTTCGGTTTCAATCCACGCCCCCGCGCGGGGGGCGACCCGGTTGCTGGCCAGCGCCTTGACCACCTTCTTCGGGTTTCAATCCACGCCCCCGCGCGGGGGGCGACGGTAGCAACCACGACGGGATCGTTACCGAGTACATGTTTCAATCCACGCCCCCGCGCGGGGGGCGACCCGCATGGAGTTGAGGACAGGAACGACCTCATCCAGGTTTCAATCCACGCCCCCGCGCGGGGGGCGACGGCGAGAGACGAGCGTAACACCACGGCAACTCCTTGTTTCAATCCACGCCCCCGCGCGGGGGGCGACAAGGACTTGACTGGACCTACCTGCCGGAGGGTTTGGTTTCAATCCACGCCCCCGCGCGGGGGGCGACAGCTTCCGCCCGAGGTGGCGACGAAGCGACTCAAGTTTCAATCCACGCCCCCGCGCGGGGGGCGACCGTTGGGGAACGAAGGGAGAGAAGTCATGAGTACGTTTCAATCCACGCCCCCGCGCGGGGGGCGACATCGGGTGGCCGCGCTCTGCAACCCGGTAGGTCTCGTTTCAATCCACGCCCCCGCGCGGGGGGCGACCAAAGCCATCCGCAAGGACGTCGCGCACGGAGTGGTTTCAATCCACGCCCCCGCGCGGGGGGCGACTGGGCCATTCCGTTGCCAATCAAGTTGTTCATAAGTTTCAATCCACGCCCCCGCGCGGGGGGCGACCCCTCCCATGGCGACGCGTGACCCATTGTTCCTGGAGTTTCAATCCACGCCCCCGCGCGGGGGGCGACCAAGTAATGGCACAAGACTACTCGCGGGTAGAACTGTTTCAATCCACGCCCCCGCGCGGGGGGCGACCTCCGGCGGTTCGTCTTCCCCGCCCTTCGTCTCGCGTTTCAATCCACGCCCCCGCGCGGGGGGCGACGCCGGCAGCTCATACCGGTGAACCGGGGGCGCAGTGTTTCAATCCACGCCCCCGCGCGGGGGGCGACCTCTCACCACCACTTGCCTCTGCGTCAAGGAGTCTGGTTTCAATCCACGCCCCCGCGCGGGGGGCGACACCTTTGCCGCCCTCTCGCTCGCCGCTGCGAGGTGGTTTCAATCCACGCCCCCGCGCGGGGGGCGACCCTGGTGCTTGCGGACGTGCTCGCCGTTCGGTCTGGTTTCAATCCACGCCCCCGCGCGGGGGGCGACCGCCGCAGATCCTCCGGGCACCATTGCGGGTCAGGTTTCAATCCACGCCCCCGCGCGGGGGGCGACTTGACACTCGTCGCGCATCGCGGCTACGATAGACCGTTTCAATCCACGCCCCCGCGCGGGGGGCGACGACCCCGATCCTGGATGTCCTGCCGGAGTTGCTGTTTCAATCCACGCCCCCGCGCGGGGGGCGACGAGAAGAGCTTTCGCGCTGCCGGCGGCGCCTCTTGTTTCAATCCACGCCCCCGCGCGGGGGGCGACCGGAGCTCGCGGGGATGTCGTTGACGCCGAAGTCGTTTCAATCCACGCCCCCGCGCGGGGGGCGACGCGGTGAACGTGCCGGTCCGATTGAGGATGTTGCCGTTTCAATCCACGCCCCCGCGCGGGGGGCGACCCGAGATCCCCTGCGGAGATAAAGGCCATGAAGGAGTTTCAATCCACGCCCCCGCGCGGGGGGCGACCAAGCCCTCGCCGGAGAGAACTTCGCCCTAGAGGGTTTCAATCCACGCCCCCGCGCGGGGGGCGACCTGGACTGCCATCGACTGGCAGTCGCCACTATGGTTTCAATCCACGCCCCCGCGCGGGGGGCGACTCCCCTCGCGCTGCATGTCCTCCACGACTGGCAAGTTTCAATCCACGCCCCCGCGCGGGGGGCGACATTTCTCGGCACGCGCGGGCTGCAATACGTCCTGCGTTTCAATCCACGCCCCCGCGCGGGGGGCGACGCTGTACCACCGCGCTCCTTTGGACGAAGGCACCGTTTCAATCCACGCCCCCGCGCGGGGGGCGACGAGTCGTCTTCGTGGTGAAGCGACCGGACTTTTCGTTTCAATCCACGCCCCCGCGCGGGGGGCGACTCCTGCCCTACAGTGCGCAGGGCGAGGGGACGCTGCTCGTTTCAATCCACGCCCCCGCGCGGGGGGCGACTTTCGGGAAGTGTTGGATGGCCCGGCGGGTCATCTCGTTTCAATCCACGCCCCCGCGCGGGGGGCGACATTTACGCTGTGATTTTCAACAAAGGAGACCGACGTTTCAATCCACGCCCCCGCGCGGGGGGCGACTACTATGAGGATGTCAAACAAAGGAGACCGACATGTTTCAATCCACGCCCCCGCGCGGGGGGCGACGACATTTGTGCGGCCGTGCCCTGTACGCGATGATTGTTTCAATCCACGCCCCCGCGCGGGGGGCGACCCGGTACTCTGGGCAATGACCCTATCTCCAACGGTTTCAATCCACGCCCCCGCGCGGGGGGCGACGGAGGAGAACGAGGAGGAGTCTGGCGGGCCAGTTGTTTCAATCCACGCCCCCGCGCGGGGGGCGACCCGGGAGCCGAGCCGACATGTCCTGTGTATGAAGTTTCAATCCACGCCCCCGCGCGGGGGGCGACCTAACGCAGCCGCAGGCCGAACGCAAAGAGAAGGTTTCAATCCACGCCCCCGCGCGGGGGGCGACAACTCGGCGCGAGCAATAGACGAGTCAGGATTCTGTTTCAATCCACGCCCCCGCGCGGGGGGCGACGCCGCGGGATACGTCGCACCTTCAGGCATTATTGTTTCAATCCACGCCCCCGCGCGGGGGGCGACACTATACAGTTACTGTTTATTGCGCTGAGATCTCGTTTCAATCCACGCCCCCGCGCGGGGGGCGACATACGAGGACGGTGTTACAGGCCGTGACATTGACGTTTCAATCCACGCCCCCGCGCGGGGGGCGACACCGACATGATGTAGCTCTCAGCTAACCCGCGAGGTTTCAATCCACGCCCCCGCGCGGGGGGCGACATGCCCATTGCTGAGTAGTCGGATACAGTCACCGAGTTTCAATCCACGCCCCCGCGCGGGGGGCGACGTTCTGTGTCCGGGCAGTCTTCCCATCAGATGGTAGTTTCAATCCACGCCCCCGCGCGGGGGGCGACCTCGACAGTGAATCAGAGCCATAGCACGCAAAGTTTCAATCCACGCCCCCGCGCGGGGGGCGACCTCGCGGTGCTGTTTATCGCACTCAAACTTTTAGGTTTCAATCCACGCCCCCGCGCGGGGGGCGACTCCTCGTCAAGGATCAGCACCTCGCTGTCCTCGAGTTTCAATCCACGCCCCCGCGCGGGGGGCGACTTTAGGTAATCCGGTCCAACAAGCCCAATTGACGCGTTTCAATCCACGCCCCCGCGCGGGGGGCGACGAAACCATCACTTCTTAATCAGCCCAAGCGCACGAGTTTCAATCCACGCCCCCGCGCGGGGGGCGACGGTGGCGAAGGTTTTGTCCTTACGTCCGGATTTGAGTTTCAATCCACGCCCCCGCGCGGGGGGCGACTTCGGCATGTTTCCGTAGCTAACCGGCAGGGACGGTTTCAATCCACGCCCCCGCGCGGGGGGCGACGTCGAGAGCCGAGACCATGCCCTCGATCGCCACGCGGTTTCAATCCACGCCCCCGCGCGGGGGGCGACCAGTCGTCCCCCACAAAGTGGTGGAGGTAGACTTGTTTCAATCCACGCCCCCGCGCGGGGGGCGACTCGGACCATGGCCAGGACACGGCGGGGAGGCAATGTTTCAATCCACGCCCCCGCGCGGGGGGCGACGTATCGAGATCAGCTTCCAGAGCGGCCCGAGCAGTTTCAATCCACGCCCCCGCGCGGGGGGCGACCCCTCGGTGCCGTCTGTGCCGTAGTAGGCGGTCAGGTTTCAATCCACGCCCCCGCGCGGGGGGCGACCCGAGGAGCCGGGCAGCTCGTCTCCCTCACTCTCGTTTCAATCCACGCCCCCGCGCGGGGGGCGACTCAGGCTTGAGACGAGCGTGTCTCCCTCTGCTAGTTTCAATCCACGCCCCCGCGCGGGGGGCGACCGCGATCGAGACGATAAGCGAACTTGAGCAGGCTGTTTCAATCCACGCCCCCGCGCGGGGGGCGACCGCTATTTGTCGGAGATGAAGCCGCGGGATTGCCGTTTCAATCCACGCCCCCGCGCGGGGGGCGACAAACATCCGCCTCCATTGGGGGCGGCACCTAACAGTTTCAATCCACGCCCCCGCGCGGGGGGCGACTTCCGCAAAGTGACTCGCCATGTCCGGGATACTAAGGTTTCAATCCACGCCCCCGCGCGGGGGGCGACGAAGACGATGTGGCCGTCCTGAAACTTGTCCGCGTTTCAATCCACGCCCCCGCGCGGGGGGCGACGCCGATCTCCCCGGATGACCGGCTGAGCCTCTACGGGTTTCAATCCACGCCCCCGCGCGGGGGGCGACCGGGCGCCTCCCCGGTGACGATCATGACGCTGCTGGTTTCAATCCACGCCCCCGCGCGGGGGGCGACAAAACGGGGATGCTGCTGCACCGATCCCCGAAGTGTTTCAATCCACGCCCCCGCGCGGGGGGCGACCATCGCGAATCTCACCGGCCCCCAGGGTCCAACAGGTTTCAATCCACGCCCCCGCGCGGGGGGCGACTCTACCGGAGGCGCCTCCCTACGCTTGGAGGAAGTTTCAATCCACGCCCCCGCGCGGGGGGCGACTTGGGAGCCCCGTCGGGAGTTGAGGTCGATCACAGGGTTTCAATCCACGCCCCCGCGCGGGGGGCGACCCGGGTGCTCTGGTCTCCGCCTTCAACGTCAAGGTGTTTCAATCCACGCCCCCGCGCGGGGGGCGACCCACCTGGGAGACTTCGAGGCGAAAGCCTACATGTTTCAATCCACGCCCCCGCGCGGGGGGCGACCACGACAAAGGCGAGCAGCTCACGCCGGCGAACGAGTTTCAATCCACGCCCCCGCGCGGGGGGCGACCGGAACTTGCGGCGGCGAGCGCACGGGCGAAGCAGTTTCAATCCACGCCCCCGCGCGGGGGGCGACGCCTCAGCTACCCCACCGTCGTGCAGGGCGCGATGTTTCAATCCACGCCCCCGCGCGGGGGGCGACCCAGGGCATCCTCAAAGAGCCACCCCACGGGACCGTTTCAATCCACGCCCCCGCGCGGGGGGCGACCTAGCTTCGTGCACGGATGTCTCAGGCCAGCACGTGTTTCAATCCACGCCCCCGCGCGGGGGGCGACCGCGAGCCACGGTCTCTCGCCGAGCCCCTAACTAGTTTCAATCCACGCCCCCGCGCGGGGGGCGACGGAGGTACTTCGAAATGACCACCACGACTAACGGGTTTCAATCCACGCCCCCGCGCGGGGGGCGACGTCGGACATTGCCGATGAAGATCCAAGCTATCTCGTTTCAATCCACGCCCCCGCGCGGGGGGCGACCCTGCGGTAACTTCGCCACCTCCCAAGCACCTGTAGTTTCAATCCACGCCCCCGCGCGGGGGGCGACCGAATAACCTGCACAGCCCATACGCCCCGGGATAGAGTTTCAATCCACGCCCCCGCGCGGGGGGCGACATCATCAAAGGGTTGGGACAGCGACCCATTCTGGGTTTCAATCCACGCCCCCGCGCGGGGGGCGACCACCAAGCGCGAAGTACGCAAACTTTCCGACCTTGTTTCAATCCACGCCCCCGCGCGGGGGGCGACATCATCAAAGGGTTGGGACAGCGACCCATTCTGGGTTTCAATCCACGCCCCCGCGCGGGGGGCGACCACCAAGCGCGAAGTACGCAAACTTTCCGACCTTGTTTCAATCCACGCCCCCGCGCGGGGGGCGACCGTACTCCCACCACAAAGCAGCGGCGATGTGCATGTTTCAATCCACGCCCCCGCGCGGGGGGCGACGCCTCCACGCCCGCGGGTCCGCCCTGAAGGGGTCGTTTCAATCCACGCCCCCGCGCGGGGGGCGACTAGGCGATTCCAGATGTAGCCTTTCCGCTTCTTCGTGTTTCAATCCACGCCCCCGCGCGGGGGGCGACCCAAAGACCCGGAACTGCTGGCGCTCGAGCCAAGTTTCAATCCACGCCCCCGCGCGGGGGGCGACTTCCTGTCCGGCTTCGGCATCGATCGACCTGAACGAGTTTCAATCCACGCCCCCGCGCGGGGGGCGACCCCGGCATCGCCGAGACAAAGGACGCTACCGACATGTTTCAATCCACGCCCCCGCGCGGGGGGCGACCTTCCCGCAGATGCTGAGCTCGCAAAGGAGAGTAGTTTCAATCCACGCCCCCGCGCGGGGGGCGACGCCGATCTCCCCGGATGACCGGCTGAGCCTCTACGGGTTTCAATCCACGCCCCCGCGCGGGGGGCGACGGCTTGCAATCTGCGAAACGTTCGGTTATCATAGCGTTTCAATCCACGCCCCCGCGCGGGGGGCGACGCCGGGTAGACTAGGAGAGCGTTCGCCCCGCCGTTGTTTCAATCCACGCCCCCGCGCGGGGGGCGACCCTCTTCGATCGAGGAGAGATCGCTTTCCAATGGTTTCAATCCACGCCCCCGCGCGGGGGGCGACCGACGCCATCGGAACAGGCGTCAAACACGCTCATGTTTCAATCCACGCCCCCGCGCGGGGGGCGACGAGGTGCCAGAGGTACGACACGCCGGGTGTTGAGGTTTCAATCCACGCCCCCGCGCGGGGGGCGACTGTCGGGATAGGGCATCAGCGGCCCTCCTCCAAGTTTCAATCCACGCCCCCGCGCGGGGGGCGACCTCGTCAACCTCTTTGGGTGGCAGCGGCAGGCGGTTTCAATCCACGCCCCCGCGCGGGGGGCGACCTCGGAGCTCGCGGGGATGTCGTTGACGCCGAAGTCGTTTCAATCCACGCCCCCGCGCGGGGGGCGACCCGAAAAGGATGTTCAGCTGCTCTACCTGGATTAGTTTCAATCCACGCCCCCGCGCGGGGGGCGACCTCATTTTCCAGGTACATCGGCACGATCAGGGCGGTTTCAATCCACGCCCCCGCGCGGGGGGCGACCGTTGAGCGCCGATACAGGCAAAGGAGAGTCCATGTTTCAATCCACGCCCCCGCGCGGGGGGCGACGTAGTTTATGTGCTGGCCTGACACATCTGCGCAAGTTTCAATCCACGCCCCCGCGCGGGGGGCGACAGCTTTGTCGCTACGGCCACTACAAGCAGAGATATGTTTCAATCCACGCCCCCGCGCGGGGGGCGACCACCGCCCTGATTGCTCGCCGCTGACGACATATCAGTTTCAATCCACGCCCCCGCGCGGGGGGCGACAAGCTCGGCTGACTTGCTGTAACTCGGACTCCAGTTTCAATCCACGCCCCCGCGTGGGGGGCGACCTCATAGGGTCGATAATGGCGTCGCTTCGGACTCGTTTCAATCCACGCCCCCGCGCGGGGGGCGACCGATGCGATACCGGTTTCCATCGCCTCGTGCGCGTGTTTCAATCCACGCCCCCGCGCGGGGGGCGACCATCTCAGTCGTCTTATGCACGCTCGACCGAACAGTTTCAATCCACGCCCCCGCGCGGGGGGCGACCATTCGCCGAGGATTGCGATCAGCGCAGGACTCAGTTTCAATCCACGCCCCCGCGCGGGGGGCGACGATGACGGTTTCGTCAACTCGGACAGAGACAACGTGTTTCAATCCACGCCCCCGCGCGGGGGGCGACTGCCTATCCTCCATTCGATGACGCGCAAGGGCGGTTTCAATCCACGCCCCCGCGCGGGGGGCGACCTGGGTGGCAGACGTAGCAGCTCCATCCGGGACAAGTTTCAATCCACGCCCCCGCGCGGGGGGCGACCGCCGCGTCGTGGGCCTGATACCACGTCCAGGTTTCAATCCACGCCCCCGCGCGGGGGGCGACCCGCGAGGGGTTGTCGTGGTGGCATCAGGAAGATGTTTCAATCCACGCCCCCGCGCGGGGGGCGACACACCGCGCGGCCATCGTCCATCACGCAGAAAAAGTTTCAATCCACGCCCCCGCGCGGGGGGCGACAACGGCGGGACGTCGGCCTCGTTTCCTGGCTGTCAAGTTTCAATCCACGCCCCCGCGCGGGGGGCGACCAGAGGCGCTGCGGAGGGCGTGCTCGGCACAACTGGTTTCAATCCACGCCCCCGCGCGGGGGGCGACCACCGTCGCGGTCGTCTTCACCGACCCCCGCGAGTTTCAATCCACGCCCCCGCGCGGGGGGCGACTCCCGAGCTTGCCGGTCTTCCACTGCCACCAGCGTTTCAATCCACGCCCCCGCGCGGGGGGCGACATGACCGGATAGCCGTTAGTCGACCGGGCAAGTGTTTCAATCCACGCCCCCGCGCGGGGGGCGACACGCACGGAGTGATACCGTAGACGCGGGGATCGCAGTTTCAATCCACGCCCCCGCGCGGGGGGCGACAGGAGCCGGCCCATTGACAGACGCGGCAACCTGTGGTTTCAATCCACGCCCCCGCGCGGGGGGCGACCTTCAGAGCCCGGATATCCGGCGGAGGAAGTACTAGTTTCAATCCACGCCCCCGCGCGGGGGGCGACGGAGGGATTGCGATGAGCGACACGCCAATAAGCAGTTTCAATCCACGCCCCCGCGCGGGGGGCGACCAGCGCGGCGGCCTCAGTTGGCCTGAAACTGGGTCTGTTTCAATCCACGCCCCCGCGCGGGGGGCGACGCGAGCAGAGGTGCCATTCCTTCGTTCGTGACGGGTTTCAATCCACGCCCCCGCGCGGGGGGCGACTCCTGCATGCGAGTCACCGAGAACCCGGGGGCCGAGGTTTCAATCCACGCCCCCGCGCGGGGGGCGACCGAAGGGTATGCCGGTGGCGCGGGCGTCGTTACCGTTTCAATCCACGCCCCCGCGCGGGGGGCGACCCGTTTCCTCTGCGGCTCGCTCCCCGATCGACTTGTTTCAATCCACGCCCCCGCGCGGGGGGCGACTCTCGCCCTGGGGCGGCCCGATCTCCTGGACGTTGTTTCAATCCACGCCCCCGCGCGGGGGGCGACTTGTCCGGGAAGTCCCAGAGCACCAGGGTCGTAGTTTCAATCCACGCCCCCGCGCGGGGGGCGACACAAGGGGCTTCGTCCTGGAAGAGCGGCGCCTCGGTGTTTCAATCCACGCCCCCGCGCGGGGGGCGACATGAGGCTGGCCATCGCTCGATGCTCCTATCGCGATGTTTCAATCCACGCCCCCGCGCGGGGGGCGACTTCTGGGTCCGGTGCCTGTGCCACTCGCGGGAAGACGTTTCAATCCACGCCCCCGCGCGGGGGGCGACGTCACCGCTTCGTCACGCCGCCGAGCCGATGACAACGCGGGTTTCAATCCACGCCCCCGCGCGGGGGGCGACTTTCATCGCACTGGCTGAGGATCCAAGTCCCAAAGCGGTTTCAATCCACGCCCCCGCGCGGGGGGCGACTCACGTCGAGCTCAAAGCGGGCGACGTTGCCGAGGTTTCAATCCACGCCCCCGCGCGGGGGGCGACCTCCAGTGTGCCGGCTCTCGTGATCTGGGCCGACCTGTTTCAATCCACGCCCCCGCGCGGGGGGCGACTGGCGCCAAGGATGCAACCCCCCCCTCGCGCACATGTTTCAATCCACGCCCCCGCGCGGGGGGCGACGTTTTCGTGTACACAGGTCGTGTCCGTAGCCCTCAAGTTTCAATCCACGCCCCCGCGCGGGGGGCGACTGGCGACCTCCTGATCCGTCACTTCGGCGAGATAGAGGTTTCAATCCACGCCCCCGCGCGGGGGGCGACCACAGCAAGCCCGGCTTACTTGCCGCTGAAGTCTTGTGGTTTCAATCCACGCCCCCGCGCGGGGGGCGACCACGAAAGGCAAGCGCTGGCTGACGTTGACGACTATGTTTCAATCCACGCCCCCGCGCGTGGGGCGACGCGATAAGGTTAGTAGGATTAGCAAGCGTTAGTGGTGTTTCAATCCACGCCCCCGCGCGGGGGGCGACTCTACTAAATACATAAACACCCACTTGCTCAAAGATGTTTCAATCCACGCCCCCGCGCGGGGGGCGACGAACGTCTTAGGACAATCAAGTCAACTAGACGTGTCCAGTTTCAATCCACGCCCCCGCGCGGGGGGCGACGCAGACTATCAACTCTAAATGCAGTATAACGGAGTAGTTTCAATCCACGCCCCCGCGCGGGGGGCGACGCGGCCAAACGTACGGCATCGAATGGCCTCAGGCAGTTTCAATCCACGCCCCCGCGCGGGGGGCGACTGCACTTGAGCGACGCTGATCAACCTAACGTAAGGTTTCAATCCACGCCCCCGCGCGGGGGGCGACTAATTCGACGCTCGGTGGGCTCGTTCGTGAGACTGGGTTTCAATCCACGCCCCCGCGCGGGGGGCGACGCCAGATAGAGCTACGGCCAACTGGCCGCTCATGTTTCAATCCACGCCCCCGCGCGGGGGGCGACGCCAGCGGGCCAATGAACCATGGGAAAGTGGCGGTTTCAATCCACGCCCCCGCGCGGGGGGCGACCCACCTGCCGCGTGATACGGATTTACCCATTCCTGTTTCAATCCACGCCCCCGCGCGGGGGGCGACACCATAGAGCCTCATTCCTATGTCCGTTTGAAGTTTCAATCCACGCCCCCGCGCGGGGGGCGACCAATAACTCTTGTAGTAATCCTTAAACTGCTGATAGTTTCAATCCACGCCCCCGCGCGGGGGGCGACTGGGAACCTCGCGTGGATTTAATTTGATTGTGAGTTTCAATCCACGCCCCCGCGCGGGGGGCGACTGCGAGTGAGGTTTGTAGAGCCAGACATAAAGAGTTTCAATCCACGCCCCCGCGCGGGGGGCGACGACGCCCAATTAATAGCCACTGTCACCGAACGAGTGTTTCAATCCACGCCCCCGCGCGGGGGGCGACAATGGATGTTATTAATTGCCCATGTGGGGGGCTTGAAGTTTCAATCCACGCCCCCGCGCGGGGGGCGACCGTATGAGCACCCCAGGAGGGGCCTGGAGGAGTGGTTTCAATCCACGCCCCCGCGCGGGGGGCGACCTTGGGCGCAGTTGTCGTCTTTATCCGATATTGAGGTTTCAATCCACGCCCCCGCGCGGGGGGCGACCTCTAAATCCTTTACTTCCTATCTTAGGCGCAGAGTTTCAATCCACGCCCCCGCGCGGGGGGCGACCTTAACGCTCTGGCAGCATTTTGATAGCCAGAAAGAGGTTTCAATCCACGCCCCCGCGCGGGGGGCGACGCGGAACGGGTTACGCGTAGCGTGGACGACAAACCAGTTTCAATCCACGCCCCCGCGCGGGGGGCGACCCTCCTCTCTGCCCGCTACTTTCACCCGAAACTCGTTTCAATCCACGCCCCCGCGCGGGGGGCGACCCAGCTCCACCCCCCCCCTGCCGTCGAGCTGGGAGTTTCAATCCACGCCCCCGCGCGGGGGGCGACCATGACAAAAGACGAGCAAAGGATGGTCCTGGAGTTTCAATCCACGCCCCCGCGCGGGGGGCGACATTGCCCTCTGCTACTTGTTTATAATCCCATTGAACGTTTCAATCCACGCCCCCGCGCGGGGGGCGACCTAGCTTATTCAATTGTTTCTTAATAGCCATCTTGGGTTTCAATCCACGCCCCCGCGCGGGGGGCGACTCGTGGGTTAATCTGCCAATAAGAGGACGTTTAGGTGTTTCAATCCACGCCCCCGCGCGGGGGGCGACGTAGATTGCTCTATCTTCCTGCTTAGAGGTTTGGAGTTTCAATCCACGCCCCCGCGCGGGGGGCGACCAACGGGCGGCGAGTTGACCCACAGCGATAATTAGTTTCAATCCACGCCCCCGCGCGGGGGGCGACTGTAGCTGGCCTGTATTCTGCCCTATCTCCAATGTTTCAATCCACGCCCCCGCGCGGGGGGCGACTAGAAGGGATAAGTGCGTCTTCTGCTGTATCAGGTTTCAATCCACGCCCCCGCGCGGGGGGCGACCGACTCCTGCATGTTTCATCGGTTTAAGCGCGTTAGTTTCAATCCACGCCCCCGCGCGGGGGGCGACCCTGCTTCGGTTGTTGCCTTTGCTTCCTCTTTAGTGTTTCAATCCACGCCCCCGCGCGGGGGGCGACGTCATCGCGCACAACTATTACCTGCTGGTCAACGGGTTTCAATCCACGCCCCCGCGCGGGGGGCGACTCCTCTTCAGCGGTCAGCCGTCGCCGGATATGCTGTTTCAATCCACGCCCCCGCGCGGGGGGCGACGCTCCAGGACGTCGTCTGGCAAAACCTCCAAGGGTTTCAATCCACGCCCCCGCGCGGGGGGCGACCTCGGTATGCCGCCTAGTGTACCACCGCCCGTCAGTTTCAATCCACGCCCCCGCGCGGGGGGCGACCTCACCGCGAGATGCCCAATCCAGGGACTCGAAACGTTTCAATCCACGCCCCCGCGCGGGGGGCGACCAGAATGCTCAAGGGTGATCTGCGGGCGTACCTCAAGTTTCAATCCACGCCCCCGCGCGGGGGGCGACCCATGGTGTAGGTCGGGGGCGAGAAGCACGAACTTGTTTCAATCCACGCCCCCGCGCGGGGGGCGACAGACTGGAATTGCAGCATCCTTCGGCAAATCGAGTTTCAATCCACGCCCCCGCGCGGGGGGCGACATTAGTCGCTGGTGTGTAGTTCAGGTGTTGTCCTGTTTCAATCCACGCCCCCGCGCGGGGGGCGACCCGCCGGTTTTCGTGTGGTTCGTTCGGCTGAAATAGTTTCAATCCACGCCCCCGCGCGGGGGGCGACTTGCTCGCCCAGCGCATCGTAGAGAGCACCGTCAGTTTCAATCCACGCCCCCGCGCGGGGGGCGACGGCGACTACCAGGGTGGTGCCGGGTTCGACCGTTTGTTTCAATCCACGCCCCCGCGCGGGGGGCGACGAGGCTGCCGCGGCCCGGATGCCGGCCGACATCGGTTTCAATCCACGCCCCCGCGCGGGGGGCGACTGCGCACAACCGGAAGACACCAAGGAGTCGTGATGGTTTCAATCCACGCCCCCGCGCGGGGGGCGACTCCTCTTCAGCGGTCAGCCGTCGCCGGATATGCTGTTTCAATCCACGCCCCCGCGCGGGGGGCGACGGGTAGCCCCCAGCTCCTGCCGAGCCGCAGGTTTCAATCCACGCCCCCGCGCGGGGGGCGACGGCGCCATTCTAAGTCCTTTTCCTGCAAGAAGCTGCGGACCGGTTTCCGCGAACCTTCCTGCGGGGAGGAGGTAACGGCGCAGTGAGAGCGATACCCTTTCACCGAAATGACTCTCGATCAAGGAGTTGGAGGAAGCGCGAAGCTCCGGGGGCGAGCCTGTGTGCTTGGGGTTCGCGCTGGGATCATTGAACGTCCTCGCTACGGCCGAGGACGGTCACCAGGATGGGAAGGGCAGGGCGTTCCACGCCCTCTTGCAGGAAGAAGCGCAGGCGGTGCGGCTTGGGGCCACGGTAGAGCACCAGGCCGGTCGGCAGGGTCTTGACCCGGCGCGCCTTGGCCGATTCGCGGATCAGCGCACTCAGCGCCTCCTCGTAGGTGCAACGCGGCGCGAAGCGCTTGATGTAGCGCTGCACCGCGTGCGGTGTCATGAACCAGCGCCCTGAAGCTGCCATTCGACAGTCCTCCCCCGGAAAGGCCACCGTGCAGGCCGCCTGCCGGTCGCCGTGGGGCCCCCCTACTGACGTATGACACGGAAGGCGGGGATTTTGTTGTCTGGCAACTCAGACCACCATGGGACCTTCGAGGTCCAGGACGTTCTTGATGCCGAAGTGCTCGACGCGGCCTTTCCAGTGTTTCCCCAGGTAGTAGAAGCGAAGGCTGTCTTCCTCAGCATTGTACTCCTGGAGGAGCCGGTGACGGAGCTGTGCCCACTGGGTGGGATCGACAGGGCACTCGAACACGGAGTTCTGGACGCGCTGGCCATAGTCGAGGCAGGTCTTGGCCACGCGGCGCAGACGCCGCCGGCCTGCGGCATTGATCGTGGAGACGTCGTAGCTGACCAGGACCATCATGGCGTCGCCTCCCGGGTCTCACTTCCAGATGAAGGGCGGGTAGCCATCCAGGTCGCCACGCAGGTGGCGGGCGAGCAGGGCGGCCTGGAGGTGGGGGAGGAGACCCACGGTCGTCTTTTCGCCGAGGAAGGGATGAAGAATCTCTTCCTGCTTGCGCTTCTGGTACGCCACCAGGACGGCTTTCCGCGTCTCGCTGTCCATGACCACGCCTCCCGATTCATCGGTGCGGAAGCCCTCGGTCCGGATCTGCTGCAAATTGATGAGCGAGAGGGCCAGGCGATCGGCGAGGAAGGCGCGCTGCTCTTCCATGAGGTCGAGTGCCAGGCTGGCGCGGCCTGGACGGTCGCGGTGCAGGAAGCCGACGGCCGGGTCGAGGCCCACGGCTTCCAGGGCGGCTTCCACGTCGTGCCGCAGCAGGGTGTAGAGGAAGGAGAGGAGGGCGTTGACGTTGTCCACCGGCGGCCGGCGGCTGCGCTCGCGGAAAAAGAAACCGTCCTTCTGCTGGGTGATCAGATCGTCGAAGACTTCGAAGTAGATGCGGGCAGCTGTGCCTTCGAGGCCCCGCAGGTTGTCGAGCGGGATGCCATCCCTGAGGGCGGCGAGGTGCTGGACGAGCTGCGCGGCGGCCGCTTTCAGGTGTTCGGCTCCCACGGACTCGGGACGATCCCGCAGGGCACGCAGGATCACCGTCCGGCTGTTGGCAATCTTGCCGGCGATGACGCTGCGGGCCAGGGCCGCGGAAGCCGCGGGATCGTCAGCCCGGCGATACTGCTCGCGCCGGAGCAGGACGTTGCCGGAGACTGGACCGTTGATCCGCGCCAGGAAGCGGCCGTTCACCGTGAGGAAGGACACGGCCACGCCCCGCTCGCCGCACAGGCCGAGGAGGAACGGGCTGAATCCGATCTGACCGAAGCAGACGATGCCGCCGAGGGTATGGATGGGCACCCGCATCACGACGAGCGCGTCGAGACGCACGACGACCGCTTCGCCCTCTTTCGCCAGATAGGTGCCCTGGGTGGTGACGTACAAGGTGTTGAGATGCCGTTTCATGCGGATTCCTCCGTGAGCTCGCCTGCGGCAGCCTGGCGCAGCAGGCGATCGAGAAAGCGGCGGGCCGAATGGGCAGGTGCATCGGGCAGGCAGAGATCGATCAGCGAGCATTGATCACATTTCGGCTCGCGCACGGGCGGGGGTGTGACGCCGGAGGCGAACAGACGGTGGAGACGGGCCGCGGCCTCCTCGGTCTCGCGGCGCAGAGCGTCGTCGAAGCGAGACTTCGTGCCGGTGGCGGGTCTGGCCGTAGAAGATGGCGCCGGCGGGCACGGACGTGCCGAGCATCTCTTCGAGGCACAGCGCCTGAGCGCAGAGCTGAACCTCGTCCGCATGGTAGGGCTTGGGCCGGCCCCGCTTGTACTCGACGGGAAAGGGACGCCAAGCGGCCGGGGACGCCGGGCAGCACAGCTCCCGGCTCACCCTCGGAAATCCGGTGGAGCTCCACGAGGTCTGCCTTTCCCGAGAGGCCGAGCCGCAGACAGCGCAGGGGAAGAGACCGGGTGACGCGGACGTCGCCCCGGCTCTCGCCCGCTGCGCTGTCCACCTTCTCATGAAGCTGCCGGCCCTGGATCGTCAGCGGGTTCTCGGCCCACAACTGCTCCACATGGATCAGCGCCGCCTGCCGTTCGCAGAACAACAGGTGCTGAAGGGCCGAGAGCGGGAGGAGGTCGTCTTCCTCCATCAGAGTTTCTCGTGCAGCGTCACCCCGGCCGGCAGGCCGTCGCGGTCGAGGGTGACCTTGTAGTCGCCGTAGCCGCGGGGCGGCTTGGTTTTATCCAACAGATCGGTATGGACGCGATCGAAGAGGGCATGCGCGGGGGCGTTGCCCAGCGGGCTTTCATGCTCGAAGACGATCAGTCTGCGAGTGGCCATCTCGCCGCGGGTAGCCGAGCGGTCGTGCTCGAACATGTTGAGCAGCGCCTGCCAGAGCGAGCTCGAGGTCGTCTTCCGTGAAACCGGTGTCCGCGGCAAGATGGGGAGAGATGAAGCCGTGGGCGCGGTAGAGGCCGTAGGGCACGATCTCCTTGCGGCCCATGGTCCCCACCACCTGACCGCTCTTTTCGATCTGCGCGTCGGCCTCGCGTTGGGTGGCCACAGCCCTGCGGGTGATTGATTGCTCCAGAGGCATGATGGGATCGATAGAGCGCGAGAACGTGACCTGTACCGGGCCGCGGACCTGGCCGCAATTGATTTCGAGCGTCAGCACGGCGCCGAAGGTGCGGATGTCGAAGTAGGTCTGGCACATCCAGGCGCGCGCCTTCTCGACGTTGGAAGCTTTCGTGTCCTTCGATTTTTCGTCCGTTTTGAGTCCCAGGGTCTCGTAGGCCTGGCGGTGGAGCTTCTCCAGCACGCCGTGCTGCTTGACGTAGATGTCGTAGCCGGGCGCCGGGCCGTTGCCCTGGAGATCAGACTTGGCGAGTGACACGAAATTGCGGATTTTCCGCTTCAGGGCGACGTCGCTGACCAGGCCGTGCCCGGTCTCGGGATCGACGCGGGGCGCATTGCCGGCGTCGGGGTCGCCGTTGGGATTGCCCTGGGCGACGTCGTAGAGAAGGACGAAGTCGTAGCGATGGGCAACGACGGGGCTGGCAGTCGTGGTGGTCATTGAGCGGTCTCCTGGGTTTCAGTAAGAGTTTCTTCAGACGGAATTTCCTGCGCTCGCCGGCGGCGCGTGCGCTCTTCCTTGTCGAGGAACAGCTCGTGGCGCTGATGGTGATAGCCGAGGATGAAGAGCCCCTGCTCTTCGAGCGAGAGGGAGGACGGAAAGTTCTCGGCACGATCGCCGAGGTCGTGGACGATGCGGTCCACGTCCCGCTCGATGAGAACCGCTCCGCCGGCCGCGCGCGGATCATCCTTGGCCTTGCGCACGTGGTGACGGAAATTCTTGAGCAGGCGGATGAAGACGACGCGCGGCGTCGCCGAGGCGGCGCTGAAGAAGCGGTCTACGACCGTGGCGTTGACTTCGCTGCCGAGGGCGAGCTGCTCGAGTGCGCTGAGCAGCGCCATGAGCCGCCCCAGCAGGTAGCCGGGTTGAGCATTGTTCGGATCCATGGCTTTGGTGACCTCCGGATAAGGGGCAGTGGCTTGATGGAAGCGCCGGCGCCGGTTGAGCACGGCCTTGATGAGGGCGGCGCGGGCATCGCGCCGTTCGAGATCGAGCCATTCAGTGCGGCCGATCTCGGCGCGGGCCCGCTCCAGAGCGCGCTGCAGGATGGAGACAGGATAAGGAATGCCGGTGAGCGCTGCGGTCACGAGCTGGCCGGCGAGCGCCGCGGGAATACTCTTGTCGTCGCCGCGGACAGCGAGGGAACGCAGGAGGACGCGGAAGGCGAGGGCCGGAGCGAGCGGCCGGTCTTTGGGCGGTGGAGTGTTGCGCACGATCGCCAGGTCGCGGAAGTGCTCGGCCAGGTGCTCCACCACGTCGGCGACGTGGGTTTCCAGCCAGTCGCGCAGGATCAGTCTCCCCTGGGTGCCGGAGAGGGTGAGAGCGTAGAAAGCCTCCGGATCTTCGAGCTCGATCTTGACGCCCGTCCACAGGGAACGGTACAGCTCGCGGACGCTCTCGGATGGCCTCCAGCAGGTGGATGATCTGGCTGGCGAAATCATTGCCGGTGGGAGTGGAGGCCCAGAAGCAGACGGCGGTATCCGCGCTCAGCCGCAGATTGCGTGAAGGGAGCGTCTGTCCAGGCTGCATGGGATCGGGGAAGGCCGGGTGGAGCAGACGGTTGAGAGCCGTGGAGCACGCTTCCGCGGCTTCGCGGGAAATGGGAGCGTTGTCGTTGCCCGCCCAGCCGTAGGATTCGAAAGCGTTGCTGTTGAAGGAGACCAGGGCCACACCGCTGGTGGACCCGCCGGGGACGTTCTTGATCAATGGCACCGTGGCCGCCCGGGGTGCAGCCGGCCCGAGACAAGGCAGATCTGGAAGGGCTCGCCGCTGTCCGCCGGCAACGCCCGCAGCGATCTCCAATGTTCCTGGACTTTCGGACGCGAGGTGACGAGCCGGTCGACGTCGGGAGCGTAGACGAAGCCGAAGAGATCGTTGGCAGCACACTCTTCCGGCAGGGAGACGGCGATCGCGCCTTGGCCGAGCCGATCGAGAAAGCGGCAGACGGCGCGTGCTCCTTCATCTCCCGTTGCCGCCAGGCACTCCTCGGCGCGCTGGCGAAAGAGAGCGAAACGGGCCGCGAGCTTCTCCGGCTCGCGACGCTTTGCCGGATCGGTCTCTGGATCGAGACCGAGAACGTACTCGGCTTTGTCAAAAAGGAAAAAGGCGCGATCGCCGCTGGTGCGGCCGGCCTCGCGGGGCACAGAGTAGTTGGTGGGGCGGGGCCGCGGCTTTTTCTTCCCCTCCTCGGAGGAGGGAATGGTGTGGGTGCCTTGGATGCCGAGGAGAGAGCCGTCGTCGCCCACGGTGATCAGCCAGGCGAGGGGCTTCCATTCGAAGTCCGGATCCACCATCAGGTGCTCGCTTTCGGCGAGCTGATAGAGCGCCTGGAGGATCACGCCGCACCTCCCGCGGCCTCGACCGAGAGGGGATGCGGCTCCTCGGGCACGTCGAGAACGCCATGCTCCAGCCGGGCGTGAAAGAAAAGGGGACGGTTGCGCTTGGGAGCGTATTCGACGTCCCAGAGCATCAGCCCGAGATCCTGAGTGATGTCCTCGGCCGGCAGCGGGTCCTCAGCGGGCAGGATCTCGGCCGCCAACTCGCGGCAGCCGAGATAAGGCTGGTGGAAGCACTGCCCCTTGGCCACCCGGCGCTCGAAAATCTCGACGAACTTGGTGAGATTGTCGAGCGGCCCGGCCCGCTCGGTCATCTCGAAACGCGCTTCGATCAGATAATCCACGTCGCGCAAGGCGAGGGTGTTGCGCTGGGCGCGGTCGTCATCCGCAAAGTAGGGGAGGACGTTGCCCCCATCCCGAACCACGGCGCTGGCCGGCGCCACGGCGCGGTGGCTGACCTCGTTGCGCCGGAAGGAGATGAAGCGGATGGGCTTGAGCACGTGGATGCGCTCGACGCGCCAGCGGATGGCCGGCTTCCACAGCACGGCTTCGAGCAGACCGCGGGCGGCGGACGGGGTCATCACCGGGTAGGAGACCCGCTCGACCTTGAGCTCCGGCCGGGTGAAGCAGGCGAGCGGACCGCGGGCCCGCAGATGGAGGGTCGGACTTCGAAGCGGCATTCGGCTTCCTCCTGAAGCAGGTTTTCAGACGACAAGCCTCTCGGGATCGGGGAGCGGGTCGTCCTCGACGATCAGGCCGAAGCGACGGTCGTAGAGGTGATGAAACGCCGGAGTGAGGGCGTTGACTCCGTCCACCACGGTCTCGAGCGCGCCGGCTGTCATTAGAGTAGACACGGTCCGTCGCCGAATGTTGATGGTAAATGGCTGCAAGGCGCGCAGCCGGAGACGGTCGGGCCCATCCCGTCGCAGAGCGGCGAGTCGCTCCTCGGCCTTGCCATAGGGGACGACGACGGCCTCGGTGGCATCCTCGATGAGCCGGAGCTTCCGGGCCACACTGGCGAAGCAGAGCCCCTGGCGTAGCGCCTGGATGCCTTCGGGGTCCTTCTCACAGAGGAGATACAGCTTGCGGAAGTAGCGATCGTACACGTCGGGATCGTCGAGATCGATCCATCCATCCAACTCGCTCAGCATCTCCTCCACCACGGCCAGCCCTTTCCGGGGAATGCCGGGTGGAGGTTGCGTCTCGGCGCGGAAGAAGATGACCTCCCCGAGCTGAGGAAGGAGCCGTCCTTCGCGATTGCAGCGCCCCGCGGCCTGGGCCAGGCTGTCGAGCCCTCCGAGGCAGCGGTAGACCACGGGGAAGTCGATGTCCACGCCCGCCTCGATGAGTTGGGTCGAGACCAGCCGGCAGGGACCTGCGCTCTGCAACCGTTCGCGGATTTCGGCGAGCCTTTCAGAGCGGTGGGCCGGGCACATCAGGGCGGAGAGGTGGAAGGTCCCCTCCTCGGGAAGAAGCTCGGCGAGCGAGCGTGCGTCCTTGCGCAGGTGGACCACGGCGAGAGCCTGCTCACAGCCTTGGAGCCGGAGAGCCAGATCTGGATAGGAGAGCGGGGGATCGCCGGGAGCGGGCCACACCGGCCGCACGCGTTTGAGATCGCGGGCGAGGTCGGCCGGCGCCGGGATGATTTCCTCCACGCCTTCGAGCCCCTGAGGCAGGCTTTCCCGCCGGGTTAGAGCCGGCTGGGTGGCCGTGGTGAGCACCACCGAGCAGCCGTAGTGCTCGACCAGCTCACGCAGCACGTCGAGCACGGTGAGGAGATAGGGAATGGGAAGCGTCTGCGCCTCGTCGAGCAGGATCACGCTCTTCGTGATGCGATGCAGCTTGCGGCAGCGCGAGGGTGAATTGGCGAAGAGCGATTCGAAAAGCTGGACGTTGGTGGTGACGACGACGGGAGCATCCCAATTCTCGGCCGCGAGCCGGCGGCGCAGCTCGGCCTCGCGGTTGCGCTCCTCAGCGGCCAGAGGATCGAGAGCCGAGTGGTGCTCCAACACGTTGCGCTCACCCAGGGCCTCCGCGTAGACCTTGGCGTTCTGCTCGATGATGGTGGTGAACGGAATGGCCACGATCACCCGCCGCAATCCCCAGCGCTCGGCATGGCGCAACGCGAAAGCCATGGCCGAGAGAGTCTTGCCGCCCCCGGTGGGGACGGTGAGGCTGAAGAGGCCCCGCGGCAGCGCGGCCTTCTCCCGGCATGCCGCCAGCACCTCGGCCCGCCGCTGATTGACGAGGGAAGCCCGTTTCTCTACGGACAAGCCAGCCACGAACCCGGCGAGATGCTCGTCGAGCCGTTGCCGGAGAGTGGGAATGTCGTCGTACTCTTCGACATGGGCGCGCCGTCCTGGCGAATAGAACTCCTCGGTCGCCAGGAAGTCCGCATCCACCAGGGCGGAGAAGAGGAAGCGGGTCCACAGCTCCAGGCTACGGAAGCGCGCGGCCGGGTCGGGATCGACGTTGAATCGTTGGGGGAGCGAGGGGACAGGGGCAGCCGTGATCGCCGCGGGAAGCTCTCCCTTCAGCTCGTCCAGCAGTGGACGGTTTTCCTTCAGGCGTACCTGGAGCGCTTTGGGCCCCCCTTCGGGAGATGACGCGAGATCCGCGAGCCCCGCATGATGGCCGGCGATGGCGAAGGCCAGGGGCAACCCTGCGGCCTTGTCCTTCGAGAACGCCAGGGCCGCTCCGACGCCGGCATGCTCGACCGACTCGCCGCTACCGCGCAGCCGCTCCTGGAACTTCTGCCGAGCTTTGCCCAGGTCGTGCCACAACCCGGCGAGGCGACCCCACTCCCCGGCCTCGAACGCCGCCGCTAACTTCTCGGCCTGTTTGGCAACGGCTTGGAGGTGGTCTTCCAACTCCTCCCATTCGGACTCGGGGCGGCCTTCGAGGCTGTGGGCGTAGAGGGGAGGCATGGAAATAGGATCTTCCCACAATGAGAGTTACAATCTGCACCGCGAGGATGGATCGTGACCGACTACCACATCAATATCTTCTACAGTGACGAAGACGACGGGTATATCGCCGACATCCCCGATCTCGTGGCGTGCTCCGCCTTCGGAGCGACTCCGGCGGAGGCCTTGGCAGAGCTTGAACAAGCGAAGGAAGCCTGGCTGGAGGTGGCACGGGAAACCGGTAAGCCCATCCCCGCACCGCGCTATCGGCCACTCATCTACCAGGTGGCCGGCTGACGGCAACGAGGGGCACCGCCGCCTGGAACCGGCAACACCCTGCGGGGGCACTCCGCGGCCTGTCTTCGAACCTCGGTCAGACCCCCGCCCCGGCGGCTGCGGTTGCCCATCCCTACAGGCGCCGGGTTGCCCCGGCGGAGACGTCCCTCGGTCCCCGTGGCGGTCGAAAAGGTATCGTTACGACCTGGGAACGTCTCTACCGCCTCCGCCGGGCGGAAATCCTGGCGCGCAGGCGCGGCATCGGCTGATTGGGGTCCTCGCCTTGACACCGCCCGCCCCTCCTCCGGCACAATGCTTCATCGATTGACTTCCCAGCAGGAGACCCAGACGCCATGAAACCTTTTCGGTTCGCAGTCCTGATCCTCTTCCTGGTCGTGGCCCCCGCGGCTGCGGCGGGTCCGGAGCCCGTGGTCAAGCCTCCCACGGAGGACGGCGTCTATCTGGTGATGAAGGACCGGTCCACCGTGAAGCTCCCCAGGCTCTCGGCCAAGCCGTGCGACGTCCAGACGTCGGGGCTGCTGCATGAGATGTCGAAGGCGGATGGGGTGGAGAAGTTCTTCTACATGCCGGTGAACGCGCTGTCCCAAATCCCGATCGTCGCTTCGGATCAGGTCGAGAGCGGGTATTTCGTGAGCCGCACGGAGAAGATCGAGAACATCCGCAATCTGGTGTTCCTGGACGCCTATCTCGACGGCCGGAAGGTCCTGCCCGGCGCCTACAAGGACGGCTGTCTCGCGGGGGAGATCAAGGACCCGGCGGGCTACATCGCCTTGAGCGCCTGGGGCTGGGCCTTCGACAAGGTGCTGCGGGCCCGGTACGTGGACGACTCGACCTCGTCGCTGGAGATCCTCGCCCGTCTGCCCTTCGAGGTGGATCGGACGCGGCCCGTCGTCAAGTCGGGGGACACCCAGATCGAGGCGTTCGGCACCTTCCTCTCGACGGACAAGTTCTACTATCCCTTCATCCCCGAGACCAAGCTGATCGGCTTCCTCGATCGCTCGCTGGATCAGCCGCGGCCGGCTGGGCAGCCCGGAAGGAGAAGCGAGGCCCGCGAAGACCGAGCTCGATCCCCGGATCGTCGAGCTGGCGACGCTCCTGGAGCAGCATCTCCGGGAAGCGGGGGAGTCCGCGAAGCTGGCGTCCTGGGTCATGGTCGCGTCGGTCTACCAGGAGGAGGGGCTCGTGGACAAGGCGCGAGCCATCTATACCGGCAAGATCGAGCCCTGGGCGCAGGCCGGCGGCAAGCTGGCCCAGGAGGTGGGGGCAAGGTACCAGAAGCTGGCGCAGGCCTTCGGGACGGCGCCGGTGCGGTGAGCTTTTCCCGGTACACTGCCGGGCGTGAAGGGCGAGGAATCTCTGACGATCTCCGAGAGAGAGGCCGGCGCGACGCTGGCCGCGGTGGTGCGCGCGGCCACCCCCGATACGTCGTGGCGGCAGGCGAAGGAGATCTGCTCCAGCGGGCGCGTGCGGGTGGACGGCGTGCCGGTCGCCGATCCGGCGCGGCGGATGAGGGCAGGGGAACGGGTCGAGATCCATACCGGCGGAGCGGGCCGCCGCGAGCCGGCGGTCACGGATCTGGTGGTCCATCTCGACGCCGAGGTGGCGGTGGTACGCAAGCCGGCGGGGATCCTCACCGTTCCCTTCGAACGGGACGATCGGGATACCCTGGTGGCTCTCACCCGGGTGGCCGTGCGCCGCATCGACGCGGCCCGGGGCCGCAAGGAGAGCCCCACCCTACGCACGGTGCAACGGCTGGACAAGGAGACGTCGGGGCTGGTGGTGTTCGCCCGTAGCGTCCCTGCGCAACGGCACCTTCAGCAACAGCTCGCCGCCCATTCCGTGCTCCGCCGGTATCTCGCCATCGTGCACGGCGCGGCGGAGGATGCCCTCTACGAGACGATGTTCGTACCCGATCGCGGCGACGGCCTGCGCGGCTCGTGGGGCTCGTGGGGGAAATCCCGGTCGGCGAAGGGCGAAGCGCCGGCGGAGGCCAAGGAGGCCATCACCCGCGTCCAGGTCCTGGAGCGGCTGCCGGGAGCGACCCTGATGGCCTGCGAGCTGGAGACGGGGCGGCAGCACCAGATCCGCATCCACCTCGCCGAGGCGGGGCATCCGCTGCTGGGGGAGAACGTTTATATTCGAGACTATCTCCGCGAAAATCGGGGTCCGATCCTTCCCGCGCCCCGGCCCATGCTCCACGCCACGGTCCTCGGCTTCGCCCATCCGCGGACGGAGAAGGTCGTGCGCTTCGAAGATCCGCCGCCGGAGGATTTCAAAGCTGTGCTGGAGCGGCTGCGGGCTGCGAAAAGGCGGTGAGGATCGGGAGCGCCGCGGCGGTTTTCGCCAGGGATTTCAATCCCTGGCGAGGATCTGGCGGGAATCTTTCTACGCCTGCGCCAGCGTCTCCCGCACCCGCTCCATCCCCGTGTTGCTGCCGCTCAAGAAGACTCCCACCCGCTGGCCGCGGAAGCGATCGTCTGCCAGGGCTCCGGCCAGGGCGGCGGCGCCGGCGGGCTCGACGATCACTTTCAGGTGACGGAGGACGAGGCCCATGGCGGCGAGGATCGCTTCGTCGGGCACGGTGAGGATGTCCGTGGCCCAGCGGCGGATGAGCTCGAAGTTGCGCAGTCCCGGCTTCGGAGCCGTGAGACCGTCGGCCACGGTCTGCACGCGTTCGGGCGGGGTGGGCGCTCCGGCGGCGAGGGAGCGCACGATGCCGTCCGCACCCGTGGGCTGGACGCCGTAGACCCGTGCGGCCGGGGCCAGTCCCCGGGCCGCGAGCAGGGCTCCGGAGAGGAGACCGCCGCCGGAGGCCGGGACGGCGAGGGCGTCGAGGTCCGGCACGTCCTCCAGCAGCTCCCAGGTGGCCGTGCCGGCGCCGGCGATGACGAAGGGATCGTCGAAGGGGTGGACGAGGGTATAGCCGTGCTCCTCGCGCAGCCGGGCCAGGCGCTCGAAGGCCTGGGTGGCGTTGGTGACCCCGTCCTTTTCGATGCGGGCGCCCATCGCGGCCACGGCGGCCAGCTTCTCGGGCACGGCGTTCTCCGGCATGACCACCACCAGCCGGGCCCCGGCCTTGCGGGCAGCCCAGGCCGCGCCGAGGGCGGCATTGCCCGCGCTCACCGTGATCAGCCCGGGCGCCAGCTCGTCGGGCGAGAACGACCGCACCCGGTTGTAGGCCCCGCGGACCTTGAACGAGCCCGTGATCTGAAGCCCTTCGGCCTTGAAGAACAGCCGCGCCCCGGCGAGATCGTCCAGCGCATCCGCACGCAGCACCGGGGTGCGCAGCACGACTCCCGCCAGCGCGCGGCGGGCGGCCAGGAGGTCCGGCAGGTCGGGGAGGGAGAGGTCGGTCATGGCTTTGCCCCAGGGAGTCTAGCGGAGTCTATCCGAGATGGACTTGCACTATGCTTCTGGAAATCCGGCCGAGGCTGAAACCAACTACTGCGGTCATCGTAGAACAGAGGTCCGTTCATGGGGAGGTGATGATGAAGTCTCTGCTCCAGGATCTCCGTTACGCCGGCCGCCTGCTCCTCAGGAGCCCGGGGTTCACTCTGCTCGCCGCTCTCACGCTCGCCCTGGGGATAGGCGCCAATGCGGCGATCTTCAGCGTTGCAAACGCCGTGCTGCTCAAGCCGCTGCCGTATCGGGATTCCGGGCGGCTGGCCGTCATCTACAGCCAGTTCCCCACCATGGGGTTCGATCACTTCTGGATCGATCCGGTCGAATTCACGGAGTTTCGCGAGCGCAACCGCAGCTTCGCGCACGTGGGCGGCTACCGCACCTTTTTCGCCAACGTGGCGGGCCGGGACGAGCCGGTGCGGGCTCAGGGCGCGCTCGCGTCGGCCGGTCTGTTCAGCGCCCTGGGAATCGATGCGAGTCTGGGGCGGTATTACAACGCCTCTGAGGACCTGCCCAACGCCGAGAAGGTGGTGGTGCTCGGCGATGGGCTCTGGCGCCGGGCTTTCGGGGCGGACCCCAGCGTCTTGGGGCGCCGCATCAAAGTGGATGGGGTAGATCGCACGGTGATCGGGATCATGCCGCCCGGCTTCACCATCGGCGACAAGCGGGTGGAGGTCTGGGTGCCGCTGGCGCTCGATCCGCTCAAGCCGGGCAACCGGGGCAATCACTATCTCTGGCTGGTGGGCCGGCTGAAGCCCGGGGTCTCCTTCGCCCAGGCGCGCTCCGAGATGCACGGCCTCCTCGCACGCTGGCATCAGGAGGGGCAGGAGATCCACACGCCGAGCCTCGACGGTCATCCCTTCGTCATCCAGCCCTTGCAGGATGACCTGGTGGGAGCGGTGCGGCCGAAAATCCGGGTGCTCTTGGGAGCGGTGGGCCTGGTGCTCCTCATCAGTTGCGTCAACGTGGCCAACCTGTTGCTGGCCCGGGCCGAGGCGCGGCAGAGGGAGATCGCCATCCGCACGGCTCTGGGGGCCGATCGCAGGCGGCTTTTGCGCCAGTTCCTCACCGAGAGCGTGGTCCTGGCTCTGCTCGGGGGAGTCCTTGGGCTGATCCTGGCGTACGCGGGGGTGAAGGCCATCGTCGCCGCCAATCTCGACAGCCTGCCGCGTGTGGACGAGATCGGGCTCGACGGCCGGAGCATCCTCTTCACCCTGGGGATCTCCGTGCTCACGGGCCTGCTCTTCGGCCTCGCGCCGGCCCTCCATGCCCGGGCGGGCAACTTCTTCGCCTCGCTCAAGGAGGGCGGCCAGCGGACCACGGCCGATCCCGCCCGCCAGATCCTGCGGCGGGGGCTGGTGGTGATCGAGGTCGCGCTCGCCGCCATGCTGGTGATCGGTGGCGGCCTCCTGATCCGCAGCTTCTGGAACCTCCTGGAGGTCAATCCCGGGTTCGATTCCAAAAATGTCCTCTCCTTCGAGGTCTCGCTCCCCAAGGCGATCTACCCCGAGACGCACCAGGTGCGGGATTTCTATCAATCGCTCCTCGCCAAGCTGCACGGTCTGCCCGGGGTCGAGTCCGTGGCCGCCATGGACGGCATGCCGCCGATGCGTGACGTCGACGCCAACGACACGGAGTTCGAGGGTCTGCCGAAGACGCCCGACGCGCCCCCCCAGAACGTGGACTTCTGGCAGGTGGTCACCCCCGAGTATTTCAAGACCATGCGTATCCCCGTGCTCGACGGGCAGGTCTTTGGGCCCCAGGACGGTCATGGCACGCAGGGGAGGGTGGTGGTCAACAAGACCCTGGCGGATCTGTTCTATCCCGGCAAGAGTCCCATCGGCCGGCGGGTGCGGGGGCCGGGCAACGGGCCGGGACAGGACAGCCCGTGGCTGACGATCATCGGCGTGGTGGCCGACGTGAAGCAGAAAGGGCTCGATCAGAAGACAGGCACCGAGCTCTACTTCCTGCACTCGCAGATCGAGGAGACGATCGGCGGCCGGGGCGGGACGATGTACGTGGTGATGCGCACCCAGGGAGATCCCATGCGGCTGGCCTCGGACGTGCGCCGCCAGGTGCGCGAGCTCGATCCGGCCCTGCCGGTGGCCAACCTCCAGCCGCTCACCAACGTGGTCTATGGCGCCATGGCCCAGCCGCGGTTCATCACCTTCGTGGTCATGGTCTTCGCCCTGGTGGCGCTGGCGCTGGCGGCGATCGGCATCTACGGCGTGCTGGCCTACATGGTGGAGCAGAGGACGCAGGAGATCGGCGTGCGTATGGCGCTGGGAGCGCAGGTGCGGGAGGTGTTGGGCATGGTCCTCGCCCAGGGCGCCTGGCTGGTGGGGATCGGACTGCTGCTCGGCGTGATCGGGGCCCTGGCCTTGCGCAAGGTGATCGCGAGCGTGCTCTTCGGCGTCACGGCCACGGACCCGGCAATCTTCGCCTTCGTCCTCCTGGTGCTCTCCCTGGTCGGCTTCCTGGCCTGCTACCTGCCGGCGCGAAGGGCGACGCAGGTGGATCCCCTGGTGGCATTGCGGCAGGAGTGAACAGCCCAGCGCGATCCTCGCGTCTCCTCTGGGGAGCCAGGTGAGAGGGCGGTAAATCTCGTAGAATGAGCGCCAAGGACCGCCGACACCGGGAATCCCCGGTCATGGTCTTCCAGGGGGTGGTATGCAGGGCGAAAGGCTGCTCCAGTCGATCCGGTTGAAGAACCTGCTCTCCTACGGCAGCGAGGGAGAGGCGCTCAAGTTGGAGCCGCTCAATGTGTTGATCGGCCCCAACGCTTCGGGGAAGTCGAACCTGATCGAGGCGATTAGTGTGCTGGCGGCAGCGCCTCGGGACATCAAGACACCTATCCGCGAAGGGGGCGGAGTGAGCGAGTGGATCTGGAAAGGGGAAGCCAATGGCGCCAGCAAGGCCGAGATCGAAGTCTGCTTGCACTATCCCTCCTTCCGGTATCGGTTGGAGTTTATGGCCCATAGCTCCCAGCTCAGGATTCTAATGGAGTCCCTCGAAAACGAGGTCGGCCCAGGCCCCGAACCATACTCCTATTATTCCTTTGCGGGAGGCAAAGCATCGATCAAGACCCTGATCCCAGGAGGAGTGGAGAGGATTGATCGCGAGTTAAGTGGCATCAGTCTTGAGCAATCGTTCTTGTCCCAAAGGAAGGATGCAGACCTCTACCCCGAAGCGACCAGTGTAGGGTCCGCATTCTCGAAGATAGCCTTCTTCAGAGATTGGACCTTCGGTCGCGAGAGCCCTGCGCGCTTGCCGCAGAGGGCCGATCTTCCTGGCGAATTTCTCTTTGAGGACGCTGGCAACCTGGCCCTGGTCATCAACCGCTTGCAGAACCACTCGACGGTAAGGAAGGAGCTTATCCAGAAGCTGCAAGTCGTCTACGAAGCGGTGGACGACGTGACCACCCAGATTATAGGTGGCACCATCCAGATTCTTTTACACGAGAAGGGACTCCGTTACCCTATCCCTGCGATCCGGCTGTCTGATGGAACGCTAAGGTATCTCAGTCTCTTGTCGATCCTTCTGCATCCCGAGCCGCCGCCGCTGATCTGCCTTGAAGAGCCCGAGTTGGGTCTTCATCCTGACATCGTGCCGCATGTCGCCGATCTGCTGATCGACGCCTCCCTGCGCACCCAACTCATCGTTACGACCCATTCCGAAACGCTGGTCTCTCGGCTCTCCGAGATTCCCGAAGCGGTCGTCGTCTGCGAGCGCGATGTTCGCGGCACGCATCTACGACGCCTGGAGCCGGAGAAGCTCCGGGCCTGGCTCGACAAGTACATGTTGGGTGAGCTTTGGAGAATGGGTGAGATCGGTGGGAACCGATGGTGAGTGAGATCCGGATCTATGTGGAGGGTGGAGGTGACCGGAGCGATTCGAAAGCAGCCATCCGCGAAGGCTTCAACAACTTCCTCCGACCACTTCGAGATCTCGCTCGAGCGTACAGGACTCGCTGGTCCCTTACGGCTTGTGGAGGCCGGACTGCCGCCTTCGAAGCTTTCAGGAGGGCGGTCGAGGATTACCCGGATTCCTTCCTCGTCCTGCTCGTGGATTCCGAGGTGCCTGTGGTCGCAGGTACCTGGAGACATCTTCGGGAGCAGGCTGGCTGGGATTCTAAAGACTTCGCCGAGGAGAATTGCCATCTCATGGTGCAGACCGTCGAAGCGTGGCTTGTCGCCGATCCTGAAACGCTGACCCGGTTCTACGGCCAGGGATTCCTGCGCGGCTTACTCCCCAAACGACAGGACGTGGAAGAGATCGCGAAGGCCGACTTGAACCGAGCGTTGGACCGGGCGACCGCCCGAACCCAGAAGGGCCGCTACCATAAGATTTTGCATTGCTCCATCCTTCTGGGCCTGCTGGACCCGAACCGCGTCCGCGCCCGGGCCCGCCACTGCGATCTCCTCTTCACCACTCTGGAGGCTCGGATTCGTGGCACGAAAAGGTAAGGGAAACACACCTGAGTTTCGGGACATCGGCTCGCTCTTCCAGGGCCAGGGCCAGACTTTGGATCCTCAGCAGCGAGAGCTTCTGACTCAGCAGATCGATGAGGGCCTCGCCCAACTCGACCGCGGTGAAGGCATCGCAGGTGAGGCGGTCTTTCAGGCTCTGTGGGAGAAAAGCCGGAAATGGCGTGAATCTCGCGGCGATAACGGTAGCGACATTTCAGGACGCCCCGAGGCACGCTGGAGTAGCGGGAACGTCTTCTCCGCCTCGGAGACGCCCCACGGGGTTCCCCGTAGGGCGTCTCTACATTAAGAAAAAGACGGCTACATCAGGGCTTCTTATACGCCGGAGGCACCGTCCCCCCCAGATCTTTATACCGATCTCGCAGCTCGGTCTGCCGGCTCTTCATCGGCATCTCCTGGCCGCGAATGAACACGGCGTCGGCGAAGGTTGAAAGCTCCAGGGGATCGCCGTCCCAGATCACCACGTCCGCGTCTTTTCCGGGCTCCAGGGTGCCGTAGCGGTCCGAGATCCCCCAGATGCGGGCGGGAGTGGAGGTGATGGCGGCCAGGGCGGCGTCCCAGGGGAGGCCGTAGGCGACGGCGTTTCCTGCTTCCTGCTTGAGGTTGCGGGCATTGTGGGCGTCGCCGGTCATGAAGGCGAAGGTCACGCCGGCTTTGTGGAGGCGCGCCGCGTTCTCCAGGGTCGCTCCCAGGGATTCGAAGCTGGCCGGCAGGTCGTCCATGGGGTTGAGGAGCACGGGCACCTTGGCTGCGGCGATCTGGTCCGCCACTTTCCAGGCCTCGTTGGCGCTGGCGAGGATCAGCTTGAGCTTCCAGTCCTTCGCCAGTCTCAAGGCGGATTCGATGTCGCTCGCCTGATCGACGAAGACGACCAGGGGAAGCTGCCCCTTCACCACCGGCAGCAGGGCTTCGAGGTCGAGACGCGAGAGGGCGTAGGGTCGCCGGTCTCCGGCATCGTAGGCCTTGCGGTTGGCGGCGTAGTCGAGCGTGTCCTGGAAGGCCTCCTTGAGGCGGAGCAGGGCGGCGCTCCGGGAGCCTCCGGACAGGCGGGCACCGTTCTCGCCGAGCACGGCGAACATCGCTACGGATGAGCGCACCAGGTAGTCGCCGGGTCCCTCGAGGGTGATGATGGCGCCCTGGCCGGCGATCAGGCTCTTGCCGGGATTGGGCGCCACCACGGCGCGGGTCAGCCCCTCGATACGGTTGACGGGGATGAGCACCGAGCGGGGATTGATGGCGTCGGCCACGGTGAAGGCCGCGGTGACGCGATCGTCCTCGACACGGGTGTCCTGCGTGCCCTCGACGGCATTGACTTCGACGATGCCGAGGCGCGAGAGGGAGTCGAAGAGACCCGGGGTGACGACTTTGCCGCGAGCGTCGATGCGGCGGAGGGCACCGGCCGGCACGGCGACGGATGCACCCACGGCGCGGATGCGGCCGTTCTCGATCACCAGGGTGCCGTTCTTGATCGTCCCCTGGGGACCCAGGGTGTGGATGGTGGCGCCGGTGATCACCACGGTTTCAGCGGCGGCGGCCCCGGCGAGTGTGTTCAGGGCAAGAAAGGTCAGAGCGAGGAGGGACAGGGCGATCAGCTTGCGCATCACTGCACCTCCTCAGCGTCGCGAATGCCCAGCTCGAAGTCCATCTCCGGCTGGTGGGCAGGATCGTTGCGGTCGTAGGCCAGGGCGCCGTCGATATAAACCTTTTCGGCGCGGCTGTAGACGCTGAAGGGGTTGCCGCTCCACACCACCACGTCGGCCATCTTGCCCGGCTCGAGCGAGCCGGTCTGTTGGCCGATGCCTAGGGATTTCGCGGGATTGATCGTCAGCCAGCGGATGGCGTCCTCCTCGCGCAGGTGCATGCCCATCCGGTTGCCCGCGGCCATGGCCTTCGCGGCCTCCTGGTTGAGGCGCTGGATGCCGTCCGCGGAATCGGAGTGGACGACGGCGCAGCCGCCGGCCTTCTCGACCAGGGCGATGTTTTCGCGGATGCCGTCGAAAGCCTCCATCTTGAAGCCCCACCAGTCGGCCCACATGTCGGCGCAGATGCCGTTGGCGGCCAGCACGTCGGCGATCTTGTAGGCCTCGACCGCGTGGTGGAAGGCCGTGACCTTGTAGCCGAACTCCTTGGCGATCTCGATCATGGTGAGCCATCTCGTCGGCGCGATAGCAGTGGTTCTGCACCAGGATCTCGCCGCGCAGCACGCCGGCGAGCGTTTCGAGCTGGAGGTCGTGGGTGGGCTCGTCCGCCTCCTTGCCGGCCTTTTTCTTGGCTTCGTACTTGTTCCACTTCTCCATGTATTCGCGGGCCTTGATCCATGCCGAGCGGTAGCCGGCGACGTTGCCCATGCGGGTGGAAGGGGCGCGGTTCTTGCTGCCGTAGACCCGCTTCGGGTTCTCACCGCAGGCCATCTTCAGGCCGTAGGGGGCGCCGGGGAACTTCATGCCGTAGACGCCGCGATTGGGCACGTTCTTCACCGTCACGCTGCGTCCGCCGAAGAGGTTGGCCGAGCCCGGGAGGATCTGCATGGCGGTCACGCCGCCGGCGAGCGCCAGGGGGAACTGGGGGTCCTGGGGCCAGACGGAGTGCTCGGCCCAGACCTCGGCCGTGTTCGGGTTGGTGGCCTCGTTGCCGTCCTGATGGGCCTCGACACCGGGCGAGGCATAGACCCCCAGATGCGAGTGGGCGTCGATGATCCCGGGCGTCACCCACTTGCCGGTGCCGTCGACGACCACGGCGCCGGCCGGGGCCTCCACGCTGGCGCCCACGGCGGCGACCTTGCCGTCACGCAGGAGGACGGAGCCGCGGGCGATGCGGTCGCCGGCGGCGGTGAGGATGGTGGCGTTGGTGATGAGCACGGGTTGGGAGGGGAGCGGCTGATAGGTGGAGGGGTAGGCGGGCGGGGCGGGCTTGCTCGGCTCCGGAGCGGGCGTCTCCGCGGCCGGGCTCGGGCTCTCCTGGGGGGCCGGCGTGGGCGCCGGCTTCGCCGCCGGAGTGCTGGCCGGTGGCGGCGCGGCGCTGGCGCAGGCCAGGGGCGCGAGGACGAGCAGAGCCGCGAGGGCGCCGAAAGCGATCCTTTTCAGCTTGTCGGTCATGGGTCTCCTCGATCAGAAAAAACAGGAAGAGATCGTAGCATCATCGTTGCGGGGGCCGTGGGGACCCTCACTCTCCCAACCCTCTCTCTCCCAGCCTCCCCCCCGTCCGCCGGGAGAGAGAGGGCTAAAAAGAGAGCTGCTTCCTGTCCTTTTGATTGACTAACCTCTCCCTCTTCTCCCGGCGGACGGGGGGGAGGCTGGGAGAAGAGGGCCGGGGTGATGAGGGTCTTACCGCGGCAACGCCCCCAGGATCTCCCCATCCGGTCCCAGGGGCGGGTAGGGCATTCCCCGCTTGCGACACTGCGCGGCCAGGGTGGGATAGGTCCATTCGAAGAGGAGACGGGCGTACGTCTCCGGGGCCAGCCGTGGAGCGTCGTAGAAGCCGGCGGCCCGGCGCTGGCGCTGGGCTTCGAAGAGGAGGAGAGCGGCGGCCACGGAGACGTTGAGGGAGGTGCCCATTCCCTCCATGGGGATGGTCACCACGGCGTCCGCACCGGCCAGGGCTTCGGGGGTCAAGCCGTCATCCTCATTGCCCAGGAGGAGGGCCGTCGGGAGCGTGAAGTCCACCTCGCGAAAGGGGACGGCGTCCGCCGTGGGATGGGCCGCCAGAATCCTCATCCCCTGGCTCTTGAGATGCTCGAGGGCTGCCGCGAGGGTCCGGTGCTTGTGGACGGGGAGCCACTTGCGGTTCCCTCCGGAGGCGGGACGGGAGATCTTCAGCCGTCCTCCCGGCCACACGGCGTGGGCCTCCAGCACCCCGACGGCGTCGCAGCTCCGGAGGACGGCCGCCAGGTTGCGGGGCACCTGGACGTCCTCCAGGAGGACGGTCAAGTCCGGCTGCCGGCGATCGAGGACGGCGCGGATGCGGTGGAAGCGTTTGGGCGTGCTCATTGCACTGGGAGAGACACCGGTCGGCTGATAAGATACCCCTCGCTGCGACCGCCGCGGCGCCCCAAATCGGAGAGAACAGGGAGGGATGATCCCTATGGCCATCGTGGAGCAGACCGGAACCAGCACCATCGACCGCATCGTCGAGATCCTCGGCAGCGAGGCGGACAACCTCCTCTCCTTTACGTGCAAGGGGATCCCCAAGGACCAGCTCATGGTGCCCGGTCCCGACCACGTGGAGCAGGCCTGGGGACTGTCCGATCGCAAGCCGCCGGTGCTGGTGAGCCTGCAGCGCCTCTACGGCTCGGGCCGGCTGGCCAACACGGGCTATCTTTCGATCCTGCCGGTGGACCAAGGGGTGGAGCATTCGGC
This sequence comes from Thermoanaerobaculaceae bacterium, assembly GCA_963712665.1. Lineage (GTDB taxonomy): Bacteria > Acidobacteriota > Thermoanaerobaculia > Multivoradales > UBA5704 > DATARR01. The sequence continues at coordinate 58,753 of CAVQIV010000010.1, forward strand.
GGCGGCCTCGTTCGCTCCCAACCCGGCGTACTTCGATCCGGAGAACATCGTCAAGCTGGCCATCGAGGCGCAGTGCAACGCCGTGGCCTCGACGGTCGGGGTCCTGGGCGCCCTGTCCCGCAAGTACGCTCACAAGATCCCGTTCATCGCCAAGATCAACCACAACGAGCTGCTGACCTATCCCAACAAGTTCCAGCAGATCCTCTTCGGCAGCGTCAAGCAGGCCTGGAACATGGGCGCCGCGGCCGTGGGCGCCACGATCTACTTCGGCAGCGACGACGCCGACCGCGAGATCGTGGAGATCTCCGAAGCCTTCCAGCAGGCCCACGAGCTGGGCCTCGCGACCGTGCTCTGGGCCTACACCCGCAACAACGCCTTCAAGAAGGACGGCGTGGACTACCACACGTCGGCCGACCTGACGGGCCAGGCCAACCACCTGGCGGTCACCATCCAGGCCGACATCGTCAAGCAGAAGCAGGCGACGGTGAACGGCGGCTACACGGCCCTCAACTACGGCAAGACCAGCCCCAAGGTCTACGGCGAGCTGGTCGCCGACCATCCCATCGACTGGAACCGCTGGCAGGTGGTGAACTGCTACTCGGGGCGGGCCAGCCTGATCAACTCCGGCGGCGAATCCAAGGGCACGAACGACTTCGCGGACGCCGTGCGCACGGCGGTGATCAACAAGCGGGCCGGCGGCTCGGGTCTGATCTCCGGTCGCAAGGCCTTCCAGCGCCCCATGAAAGAGGGGATCGAGCTCTTCCGGGGGATTCAGGACGTGTTCCTGTGCCCGGAGGTGACGGTGGCGTAGACGGAAACCCCCGTAGACGGAAGCCCCGGAAGGTTCCGGGGCTCCTCTGATCCTTCAGGGCTGGGCAGGCGCGGGCGCCAGGAAGGCTGGCTGGGCGGCTGTCTCGTTCACGGTGCACTGGAGCGGAGCGCTCGTGCTCACCGGGGCCGTCGCTACCGCGCTCTCACATCCCGGCTTCCCGATGCAGACGCCGTATTGGCCGCAGGTGATGCGGATGCCGACGCCGTTCTTGCAGGCCAGGGCGCAGGACATGTTGCAGTCGCAGATGTCGTCGCAGGTGAAGAGGATGGCATGGCTGGGGACGGACACGGCGCACAGCAGGACGAAGACGGCGGCGATCCGGCGAATCGCTCTCATGGAGGGCTCCTTGTGCGCCGGGATAAACCGGCGAGGTGTAGTGAATGAAAGAGTCATACGGTGAAGGGCTAGCGACCCACACTGGCCCCGAGTCATGCGGAGCTTCCCGCAAGGGTGGCGTCGAAGCGTTGACAGGGGTACGTGCGGGCCAGGTATTCAGCCGCGAAAGCCACTTCCTCCGGGGTGCCGACGCTGTAAGGAGAAGCGGAAGGCTCCATCCGGCGCATCGATATCGCGAGATGCGTCGGGCCCCCGCGCGGTCAGAGACCCTGTGCACGTACGGAAACACCTCGCACGAGAACCGGGAGATCCTGTGTCCTCCCACGGCAGATGGCGCCGCGGGACGCGTCGGGAAGTCCAAGGACGTACGCCGACGATGAACGGGCATGGGAAGTCGGACAGGCCCAAGGTACCGATGAAGTCTCCGAACAAATCCGGGCAACCGGTGGCGGAGGAGATGGAGGGACGGGGTCTGGCCAAAGGGAACTCGCGCCAGCAAAACGCGCTCCGGACGCCGAGCCGGGCAGGTGCGCCCAGTGCGCTGGAGCGGGTACGTCAAGCCGCAAGAACGGATAGGAAGATGCGGTTCACGGCGCTGTTGCACCATGTCTATGATCCCGAAACGCTGCGGCAGGCTTACCTCAGTCTGAAGAGGGACGCGGCTGCGGGTGTGGACGGCGAGACGTGGCGGCATTACGGTGAGAGCCTGGAGGACAATCTCCAAGACCTCTCCGGGAGGCTGAAACGCGGAGCGTACCGGGCGAAGCCGGTCCGTAGGGTGTACATCCCCAAGACCGACGGGCGGCAAAGGCCGCTCGGAGTCACCGCGCTGGAGGACAAGATCGTCCAGCGGGCGACGGTTGAGGTGTTGAACGCCATCTACGAGGCCGACTTTGTAGGCTTCTCGTATGGGTTCCGACCGGGGCGCAGCCAGCATCAAGCGCTGGATGCGCTGTACGCGGGACTGCTGACGAGGAAGGTGAACTGGGTGCTCGACGTCGACATCCGTGGATTCTTCGATGCCATCGACCACGGTTGGCTGGTGAAGTTCCTCGAGCACCGGATCGCGGATCAGCGCGTCGTGCGACTCGTCCAGAAATGGCTGAACGCCGGCGTGCTGGAGGAAGGGAAGCGGACCAGAGTGGAGGAGGGAACGCCGCAGGGCGGCAGCGCATCGCCGCTGCTGGCGAACGTGTACCTGCACTATGTGTTCGACCTCTGGGTCCAGGCGTGGCGCCGGAAGCAAACCCAAGGCGACGTGATCGTCGTCCGGTTCGCCGATGACATCGTGCTTGGGTTCCAGTACGCATCGGATGCCAAGCGCTTCAGACAGGAGCTTGCCGAGCGATTGGGGAAGTTCCATCTGGAGCTGCATCCCGACAAAACGCGGCTGCTGGAGTTCGGCCCGTTCGCGGCGGAAAACCGGAAGCAGCGTGGAGAAGGGAAACCGGAAACGTTCGACTTTCTCGGCCTTACACACATCTGTGTGAAGAAGAGGAGCAACGGACGATTTACGGTGCGCCGACAGACGATTCGTAAACGGTTGCAGTCGAAGCTGGGCGAGGTGAAAGCCGAGTTGCGGCGACGCATGCACGACCCTATTCCGGTGGTGGGCCAGTGGCTTCGCTCGGTGGTTGGCGGACACCTGCGGTATTACGGGGTGCCCACCAACAGCCCGGCGTTGCGCTTGTTCCGGTCTCGGGTGGGCTGGCTCTGGCACCGCGCGCTGTCGCGGCGCAGCCAGAACGGTCACGTCCGCTGGGACCGGATGGTGCGGCTTATCGCTCGCTGGCTGCCCCCGGCCCGCATCTATCATCCCTATCCCCTGAGGCGACTTGGCGTCATCACCTGAGGCAGGAGCCGGATGCGGGAAAGCCGCTCGTCCGGATCTGTGGAGGGGGTTATGGGCAACCATGATTCCTACTCCGACTCGAGTCCAGGCGACGCCTGGGACGTAGAATCCTCGAAGAAATCTAGAGGCTCTGGGGCGGGCGGTCAAGCATCGGAGCGTCCATCAATCCCCGCACCTCCTCCAGGTGCGTCTCCGCGTCCTCCTGGGCGATCTCGAGGAGCCGCTGGAGGTAGTCCGGCTGGAACATCAGGAAGCTCAGGAAGGACGAGCTGTCCGTCTCCTTGGTGCCCAGGCTGCGGGTGAGGTAGCGGAAGCTCGCGGGCAGGCGAGGCTCGTAGTCGCGGGCGAGCTTGCCCAGGACCTGCGAGGGGCGGATCGTCCGGATCGCCACCTGGCGCAGGTCGCCGCGATGCTCCGGCGGCATCCTGGAGAGCAGGCTGTTGATGCTCTCCAGGCGGCGGACGTCCTCGTCCAGGACGTCGAGGAAGATGGCGTTCATGAGCTGGCTCAAGATCTCGGCCGGTGGCGGATAGCCCCGGTTCTTCGTCTGGTCGGCTTCCTCCTGGGTGGGCTCGTAGTGGGGCGAGATGGCCAGGATGCGGGTCGCTCCCAGCCGCAGGGGCGGGGCGAGCGGAGTGGAGAGGCGGATGCCGCCATCCCCGTACCAGTCGTCGCCGACGCGGACGGCGGGGAAGAACAGGGGCAGGGCGGAGGAAGCCACGACGTGCTCCACCCGGATGCGGGCCGCGACGCTGCGGTGCCGCGGCTGGCTCCAAGGGTGGAACCCCCGGGCCTGGACCCAGGTGACGGTCTGCTCGTTGGAATAGTTCAAGGCCGTCAGGGCGAGGGCCTTGAGCGTCCCCCGCTCGAGATTTTGCTGGATGCCGATGAGCTCGCCATCCACCGTGGGAGAGCAGCGCTGGATGGTGGCGTAGAGGGGATGGGTATCGACGAGGCCGCGCACGTCGGGCATTACGCCCGCGCCGCCCGCGGCCAGGCGCGCCGCCCATCTGGTGAAGTGGCGGGCGAGCGAGATGGAGTCGACCCGGAAGATGTCTTCCGCCTGGAGGTGATACCAGATCCTGCACAGCTCCTCCGTGGCCTCGGCGAACGTACCGGGATGGGCGGCGAGGAAGCTGGCGTTGATGGCTCCGGCGGAGACGCCGGCGATGATGGGGAAGCTCAGGTCCGGAAGGAGCCTGGCGAGGCCCCGCAGCACCCCCGCCTGGTAGGCGCCGCGGGCGCCGCCGCCGGAGAGCACGAGGGCGAGGTCACCCCTGGCCGGCAGGCCGTGGGCCATGAGAAGATCGCCATCCGATTCCGTGGCAGGCACAGCAATACTCTATGTGAGGACGAGCCGAAATGAAAACCATCCGCACGCTGGTGATCCTTCTGGTGGTCCTGGCCCTGGCAGGCATCGCCTTCATCTACTCAGGAATCTACGACGTGGCGGCCAGCACGCCCGACAACGGGCTCATCAAGGGGATCCTCGAAACGACCAGCGCCCGCTCCATCCATCGCCGTTCCGAGGGCATCAAACCGCCGCCCAACCTGAACGATCCGCAGCGGATCCAGGCCGGCCTTGTCCACTACCACGAGATGTGCACCACCTGCCACGGCGCTCCCGGGGTCAAGGTCTCGGAGATCGGCCAGGGCTTGAACCCCTATCCCCCGGAGCTCGCCGCGCAGACGGCGGGCGACGAGCCGGGCGAGACCTTCTGGATCGTCAAGAACGGCATCAAGATGACGGGCATGCCCGCCTTCGGCGTCACTCACAGCGACGAGGAGATCTGGGACATCGTGGCCTTCGTGCAGCGGATGCCGAAGCTCACCCCCCAGGAATACCAGGCCCTGGTGAAGCAGGCGGGGCTAGCGGAGGATGAGGAGCATGAGCATCAGGCCCAGCCCGGGCATGAGCACCACGAGGAGACACCGCCGCACTGAGGGCCCCCTCGCACCCCCTTGACCCATCGGATACACTCTGCCCCGTGATGGAGCTGGGGGATCTCGAGCTGACCCGGGTGAGCGACGGCGGATTCAGGCTGGACGGCGGCGCCATGTTCGGCGTGGTGCCACGGGTGATGTGGGAGAAGCCCTGCCCGCCGGACGACAGGAACCGCATCCGCATGGGCACCAACTGCCTGCTGGTGGCCCGCGGCAGCGATCTCCTGCTCATCGACTCGGGGATCGGCGACAAGCACGACGCCCGGTTCATGGAGATGTACGGCACCGATCCGCACGCCGTGCGCCTGCCGGAGGCCATCCGCCGGGCCGGCTATGAGCTGGAGGACGTCACCCACGTGCTCCTCTCCCACCTCCACTTCGACCATTGCGGCTGGAACACCCGCGAGCAGCGGGGGCGGCTCGTCCCCACCTTCCCCAGGGCCCGCTACTGGCTGCAGCGGGGGGAGGTGGAGCACGCCCGCCGGCCCAACGAGCGCGACCGGGCGAGCTACTTCCCGGAGAACTGGGAGCCGCTCTTCGAGGCCGGGGTGGTCGAGCTGTTCGGCGGCGAGGCTGAGCCCATCCCGGGAGTCAAGGCCGTGCGCGCGCCCGGGCACAACGCGGACATGTGCATTGTTCTCCTTGATGGGGGAGACGAGCGCGAAGGGGGTGTTCTGGGCCGATCTCGTGCCCATGGCCCCCCACGTGGCCTTTCCCTGGATCATGAGCTACGACCTGTATCCGCTGACGACGCTCGAAAACAAGAAGCTCTGGCTGCCCCGGGCGGTGGCGGGGGATTGGCTCTGCATCTTCGAGCACGATCCCGACCTCCCCTTCGGCCGCCTCATGGAGGACAAGCCCGGACGCTACCGGGCCGTGCCGGTCGAGATCCCGGCGATGGCTCCGACCTGAGCCTCCTTTTCCAATCCAAAATCTAAAATCCAAAATCGAAAATATGGAGATCTGATGGCGCGAGAAGAGTTCGATCTGATCATCATCGGCAGCGGCCCGGGAGGCTACGTGGCGGGCATCCGGGCGGGGCAGCTCGGTATGAAGGTGGCCGTCGTCGAGAAGGACCCGAAGGTGGGCGGCACCTGCACGCTGCGCGGCTGCATCCCCACCAAGGCGCTGCTGCACACGGCGGCGGTGCTGGACGAGATCCGCGACGCTGGCGGCTTCGGCATTCAGGTGGGCGAGCCCGTGCTCGACATCGACAAGGCCCAGGACAGAAAGCAGAAGGTGGTGGACGCCAACTCCCGGGGGATCGACTTCCTGTTCAAGAAGAACAAGGTGACGACCCTGCGGGGCTTCGGCCGCCTCGCCGGCCCCCACGAGGTGGAGGTGGAAGGCGCGGATGGCAAGGCGATCTACGGAGCGAAGCACGTCATCATCGCCACCGGCTCCGTGCCGCGCGACATCCCCATCGCTCCGGCGGACGGCGAGCGCATCCTCAATTCGGATCACATCCTGGAGCTGCGGAAGGTGCCGGCGTCGCTGGCCGTGCTGGGGGCGGGCGCCGTGGGCACGGAGTTCGCCTCGGTCTACGCCTCCTTCGGCACCAAGGTGACGCTGATCGAGATGCTGCCGCGCATCCTCCCCATCGAGGACGAGGAGTGCTCGGCCGAGCTCCAGAAGGCCTTGCGCAAGCGGGGGATCGACGTGATGCCGGGCACCAAGATGGCGAGCGTCGAGCGCACGGACACGTGGCGTGCGCCTCCATCTCGAAGGGGGAAAGAAAGACACCGTAGAAGCCGAGCTGCTGCTGTCGGCCATCGGCCGCCGGCCGGTCACCGAGAACATCGGCCTCGAAGCGTTAGGGGTCGAGCTCGAGCGCGGCTACGTCAAGGTCAATTCCCTGATGCAGACCCATGTGCCTCACATCTACGCCATCGGCGACGTCATCAACACCCCATGGCTGGCGCACGTGGCCTCAGCCGAGGGCATCCTCGCCGTCGAGCACATGGCGGGGCTGCCGGTCAAACCCCTCAATTACGATCGCGTGCCCTCCTGCACCTACTGCGATCCCGAGGTGGCCAGCGTCGGTCTGACCGAGGCCAAGGCTCGCGAGCGGGGCTACGACGTGGAGGTGGGGAAGTTCCCCTTCTCGGCCCTGGGCAAGGCGCGCATCGTAGGCAAGACCGAGGGATTCGTGAAGGTGGTGCGGGAGAAGAAATACGACGAGGTGCTCGGCGTCCACATCGTGGGCGTCCACGCCACGGACCTGATCGCCGAAGCCTGCGTGGCCTTGCAGATGGAGGGCACGGACGAGGAATTGCTGCGCACCATGCACGCCCACCCGACCCTGTCCGAGGCAGTGATGGAAGCCGCCCACGCCGCGCACGGCGCGGCGATCCACATCTAAAAGGATGCGAATGGTGAAATCGGGAAAGAGTTGGGGTCCTCTCCACCCCCCCGTGGCAGCGACGGAAACCGAAAAACTGGCGAAGACCGACTTGCCGCGCGAGCGGCAGCTCGAGCTCTATTTCTATATGAAGCTCAACCGCATGGTGGAGGAGCGGCTCGGCAACCTCTACCGGCAGGGCAAGGTGGTGGGCGGGCTCTACTCCAGCCTCGGCCAGGAGGCGACCTCGGTGGGGAGCGCCTACGCTCTCGCGCCGCAGGACATGATGGCCCCCCTCATCCGCAACCTCGGCGCGATGCTCGTGCGCGGGGTGAAGCCGCGCGAGGTCATGATGCAATACATGGCCAAGAGCGACAGCCCCACGGGCGGCAAGGACCGCAACACCCACTTCGGGGACCTCGAGCGCGGCCTCGTGGCCCCCGATCTCCATGCTGGGAGCCGTGATCCCCGTGATGGCCGGCGTGGCGCTCGCCGGCCGCATGCAGGGCAAGGACCTCGTGGCTCTCACCTGGATCGGCGACGGCGGCACCTCGACGGGCGACTTCCACGAGGGGCTGAACCTCGCCTCCGTGCTCAAGGTGCCCTTCGTCCTCATCGCCGAGAACAACGGCTGGGCCTACTCGACGCCCACCTCGCGGCAGATGCGGGTGAAGAACATTGCCACCCGGGCCGCGGCCTACGGCATTCCAGGCGAGATCGTGGACGGCAACGACGTGCTGGCCGTCTACGAGGCCACGCAGCGGGCGGTCGAGAGGGCGCGCGCCGGGGGCGGACCCACCCTGATCGAGGCCAAGACCATCCGCATGAGGGGCCACGCCGAGCACGACGACACGGGCTACGTGCCCAAAGAGCAGTTCGAGGAGTGGCGGACGAAAGATCCCATCGAGCGCTTCGAGCGCCATCTTCTGGCCGGCCTGGCCCCCCCTGCGACATCGGACGAATTGAAGGACATCGTGGCGAAGATCGACGCCCAGCTCAACGAAGAGGTCGACTTCGCCCTGGCCTCGCCCATGCCGCCGCCCGAGCGGGCGTTCGAAGGGGTGTACGCATGACCGTCACTTACCTCGAAGCCATCCGCCAGGCCCTGTGGGAGGAGATGGAGAAGGACGAGCGCGTGTTCATGCTCGGCCAGGACATCGGCACCTACGGCGGCGCCTTCCGCGTCACCGCCGGATTCCTCGAGCAGTTCGGTCCGGAACGGATCATCGACACGCCCATCAGCGAGTCCGCCATGGTGGGGTGCGCCATCGGCGCCGCCATGATGGGCATGCTGCCCGTGGTGGAGATGCAGTTCATCGACTTCATCTCCTGCGCCTTCAACCAGATCGTCAACTTTGCCGCACCCAACCATTACCGCTGGGGGCAGAAGGTGCCGCTCGTGGTGCGCGGGCCCGCGGGCGGCGACGTCCACGGCTCGGCGTACCACAGCCAGAACCCCGAGTCGTACTTCCACCACACCCCGGGGCTGAAGATCGTGGCGCCGGGCACGGTGGCGGACGCCTATGGCCTGCTCAAGGCGGCCATCCGCGATCCCAACCCGGTGCTCTACTTCGAGCACAAGTTCCTCTATCGGCGGCTCAAGGACGAATTGCCAGCCAATGGGGGAGCGAACGACGGGCTGGTGCCGCTCGGCAAGGCGCGGCTGGCCCGGGAGGGGCGCGACCTGTCGGTTATCACTTACGGTGCTATGCTGCACGTGGCGCTGGAGGCCGCCGGGCGCCTGGAGGCCGAGGGGATCGATCTCGAAGTGCTCGATCTCCGGACGCTCAAGCCCCTCGATTCTGAGGCGATCCTCGCCACCGTCGAGAAGACCAGCCGGGTGATCGTCCTCACCGAGGAGCAGGTCACGGGCTCGGTGGCCGGGGAGGTCGCGGCGCGGATCTCGCAAGACGCTTTCGCCTGGCTGGACGGGCCGGTGCACCGGCTCTGCTGTCCGGACACCCCGGTCCCCTACAGCCCGACGCTCGAAGAAGCCTATCTGCCGAACGTGGACAAGCTCGTCGCCAAGGTGCGGGAGCTGGCCGCCTACTGATTGGACCCGGAGACGGAGTGGAGAGATTATGGCAACGGAAGTCGTGATGCCCCAGATGGGGGAGTCGATCGCTGAGGGCACCATCACCCGCTGGCTGGTGAAGGTGGGCGACAAGGTGGAGCGCGATCAACCCCTCTTTGAAATTTCGACCGACAAGGTCGACGCCGAGATCCCCAGCCCGGCCGCGGGCACGTTGCTGGAGATCCGCAACAAGGAAAATGAGACCGTCCCCGTCAACCAGGTGGTGGCGGTGATCGGCGAAGCGGGAGAGCAGCCCGCCGCGGAGTCGTCGAGGGAGGCCGAGCCCCCCGGAACCACCCTCGGTGGCGGCGCCGGGAGAGCCGGCTCCGGCTTCCACCGAGGCCAAGCGCGAGGAGACCGCCCGCGAATCTCCGCCTCCCGCCGCGGCGCCGGCTCCGTCCCCTGCGCCCCAGGCGGCCTCGCCCGAGCCGCCTCCGGCGCCCAAGGCTGAAGCCCCCAAGGGAGACGAAGCCAGCCTCGAAGACCGGCTCAAGAAGTTCTCCAGCCCCCTGGTGCGCAGCATCGCAACCAAGGAGGGGGTCAACCTCGAAGACGTCCCGGGCACCGGCGCCCAGGGCCGCGTCACCAAGGACGACATCACGGCCTACCTGGAGCAGCGCAAGGCGGCTCCGGCCCCCGCGGCAGCAGCTCCCGCCCCGGCGCCGTCTCCCGCCCCTGCGACGGCAGCCGCGGCTCCGGCTTCGCGACCGACGGGCGGCTTCCACGTGCCGGCGTACACGGCCGGGGAGAACGTCGAAATCGAGCCGATGTCGAAGATCCGCCAGATCACGGCGGCGCACATGACCTACTCCAAGGCCACCTCGGCCCACGTGACGACCGTCTTCCACATCGACTTCTCGAAGGTGGCGCGTGCCCGTGCCCGGGCCAAGGACGGTTTCTTCAGGAAGGAGGGCACCAAGCTCAGCTTCATGCCCTTCATCTTCAAGGCCGTGGCCACGGCCTTGAAGGCCCACAAGACGGTCAACGCCGCCGTCGACGGCACCAACATCGTCTACAAGAAGGACATCAACCTCGGCATGGCGGTCGACATGGGCTCGCGCGGGCTGATCGTGCCGGTGATCAAGAACGCCGACCAGCTCAGTCTCGTGGGTCTGGCGAAGACCGCCAACGACCTCGCCGACCGGGCGCGGGGCAAGAAGCTCAAGCCCGAGGAGACGCAGGGCGGCACCTTCACCATCACCAACCCCGGCGTCTTCGGCAGCCTCTTCGGCACGCCGATCATCAACCAGCCGCAGGTGGCTATCCTGGGCGTCGGCACCATCGAGAAGCGGCCGATCGTCGTCGAGGACGAGGACGGCAACGACTCGATCGTCATCAAGACCATGTCCTACCTCGCCATCACCTACGACCACCGCCTGGTGGACGGCGCCGACGCCGACCGCTTCATGATCGACGTCAAGAAGGTGATCGAGCAGGACACGTGGACGGAGCTGGAAGCATACGTTTAGATCTCCGGGAGGGGCGCATTCAATAAGGAGAAAGCGATATGACACGGACTCCGAAACGAATCCTGACCCTCGCCATCCTGATCCTCGGCTGCCTCGTCCTGCAGACCGGAGCCGCCCTGGCGTGCACGTCGGCGTGCTTGCGAATCCCCAATTCCAATCCCTTCTGCCGGCAGTGCCTGGACACCGGTGAGTACACCGGAGCCACCTGTCAGAACAGCGGTACCTGTGCCTGCTTCTACACCCACAACACCTGCGGCCTGGCGGTCTCCGGCATCAAGGCGGACATGCGGCAGGCCGACCTCACCACGCTCCTCCAGAAAGACGAAGGCGCGGTCTGCTCGGCGGCCACGAACAGCGAAGCCACGCGATAGGTTCGCGATCCGGACGCGAGGTGGGCCCCGGGAGGGATTCCGGGGCTCATCGTGTTTCTGGGCCTATTCTCACTGAGGATCTCCCAGTAGCAGGGAGCTAGAGAATGCTTCTTGAGGATGTAGGAGACTACGGAGGTGTCGACGACTAATTCTAACCAGCTCACTCTTCATCCCAGGACGATGTCCGGCGCCAGCGTTCTAGAGCTTCTTCGAAGCCATCGTCGATCTGATCCTCGGGCCAACCTCCGGCCAGATCTTCGTAACGCACTGCCGGACGGACTCCCTGCTCCCGAGCGAGCTCATCGAGGGACTTTCCCCGCCAGAATCCCTCGCCGTCACGGAACAGGATATCTTTTTGCCTCGATGGGTTCATGGCGCACCTCCCCGCGACAAACTCTACCCCATGTTCTCTGATTTGGAAACCCCCTCCGCACTCCGCGCCGCCTTGTAGAGCATCGCCGACACTGCCACCACCAGAGCGATCCCCACGATCGTCCCGACCGGGCCGCTGATCCAGGTGAAATCCTTCTCGGCGAAGTGCAGAGAAGCCGGCAGGTAGATCCATCCGGCTCCCCGCGCCGCGACGAGGAATGCGATGGCGACGCCCGCGAGGCCTTCGCCCGCGATCATGCCCGAGGCCGCCAGCACGCCCGGATCCCTCTCGAGCGTCGCCCTCCTTGCGCCGTGCCTCCACCATCCGCCGCACGAGGCCGCCCACGAAGATCGGCGTCAGGGTCGCCAGCGGGAGGTAGATACCCACGGCGAAGGCCAGGCCGGGCAGTCCGGCCAGGATGGCGCTCAGGGAGAAGGCGGCGCCGGTGCCCACCAGGCCCCAGGGCAGAGAGCCGGCGAGCACGCCCTCGATCACCGTCTTCATCAGCGTGGCCTGCGGCGCCGGCAGCTCCGCCGAACCGAAGGTGAAAGCCTTGCCGAGGAGGAGCACGGTGCCGGCCACGGCCCAGCAGGCGAAGGCCGCGCCCAGGAACTGGCCGGCCTGCTGCTCGGCCGGCGTGGCGCCCACCAGGAATCCCGTCTTCAGGTCCTGCGAGATGTCGCCGGCCTTCGAGGCGGCGATGCAGACCACCGTGCCCACGGTGAGGATGGCGGCCCGGGCTGAAGGGTCGCGTCCAGCCGAACAGGACGAAGACGAGCGCGACGCCCAGCAGCGTCACCAGCGTCATGCCCGAGGTGGGGTTGGAGGAGACGCCGATCAGGCCCACGATGCGGGAGGAGACGACCACGAAGGCCACGCCGAAGAGCCCCACGCCCAGCGCCGCGGCAAGCCGGGGGATGAATCCCATGTTCCCGGCCAGGAGCCCGGGGACCGCGAACAGGGCGAGCACGACCACGGCCGGTCCCGCGAGCACCACCCAACCCGGCAGGTCGCGGTCGGTGCGGGGCACCGCCTCACCGGACTCGGCACCGGCCCCCTCGCGGCGGATCCCCCGGAGCACGGCCACCAGCGAGCTGTACATGGTGGGCAGGGCGCGAACCACCGTCACGATGCCGGCGGCGGCCACGGCGCCCGCGCCGATGTAGCGCACGTAGCGCGACCAGATCTGGCCCGCCGTGAGGTCGTGGATCAGCGCCTTGGACTCCGGGAAGAGCGGCATGGGGAGGCCGTCGCCCACCAGCGCGATGAGCGGCGATGAGCACCAGGGCCGAGATCAGGCTGCCCGAGACCATGATCGCCGACTGGCGGTAGCCCAGGATGTAGCCCACGGCGAGGAGCGCGGGAGCGATCTCCAGCGCGAGCTCGGCCTTGGGCAGCCCGGGCAGGGCCACGGAGAGGGTGGAGCTGATGCAGCGCCGGCCCCGCCCAGGGCCAGCTTGACGGCGGCGCCGACGGCCAGGCCGAGGAAGATCCAGCGCCCGCCCCGCGACTCAGCCGTGGTGGCGCGCAGCACCTCGGCGCAGGCCGTCCCCTCGGGATAGGGCAGCTCGTCCGCGCTCTTCACGATCAACAGCCGCCGCAGCGGGACCATGGCGCTGATGCCCAGCACGCCGCCGAGGAGCGCCAGGGTCGCCACCTGCCAGAAGGGCGGGATGATGCCCCACAGGAAGAGGGCCGGGATGGTGAAGATCGTGCCGCTCGCGAGCGACGAGCTGGCCGAGCCGATGGTCTGCGACAGGTTGGCCTCGAGGATCATCCCCCGCGCCCGCGGCCCATGCGCGCGGAACAGAGGCCACGGTCAGAACCGCGATGGGGATCGACGTCGCGACCGGTGAGGCCGACCCGCAGGCCGAGGTAGGCGTTGGCCGCGCCGAACAGGAGGCCGAAGACGATGCCGGCCACGGCGGCGCGCACTGTGAATTCGACGACAGACTCGTCGGCTGACGAGCGTGGAATCATGGGCTCCTCCCGGTCGAAGAAGTTGACGGGGAGGGTAGCACAGGGACTCCCCCCAGCCCCTCGCCAGGGATTGAAATCCCTGGCTACCCACGGTAGTCCCTGGCGGGACCGCATTTGCGACCCCTCTGGGGTCACCGTCGGTAGCCAGGGATTTCAATCCCTGGCGAAGAAGGTTCACCCCACCAGCCGCCCGTACAGCTCCACGTACTCCTTCCCCTGCTTGTCCCAGGAGAAGTCCTGCGCCATGCCGTTCGCCATCAGCTTTTCCCAGATGGGGCGGTGGGGGAAGGTGTCGAGGGCGTAGTCGAGGGCCCAGCGCAGGCCGTGGGGGACGAAGTGGTCGAAGACGAAGCCGGTGCCGGAGTCCGTGGCGGAGTCGAAGAGCTCCACCGTGTCCGCGAGGCCTCCCGTCCGGTGGACGATGGGCGGCGTGCCATACTTCAGGCTGTACATCTGATTGAGACCGCAGGGCTCGAACTTCGAAGGCATGAGGAAGAGGTCGGCCCCGGCTTCGATGCGGTGCGCCAGCGGCTCGTTGAAGCCGCGGTAGAACCAGGCCTTGCCGGGGAAGCGCGCCTGGAGGCCGTGAAAGAATTCCTCGTAGCGACGCTCCCCGCTGCCCAGCACCACCAGCCGCAGGTCCCGCCGGGACAGGATCTCGGGCAGCACCTCGAAGCAGAGATCGAAACCTTTCTGCGGCGTCAGGCGCGACACGATTCCCACGACCGGCGCGGCCGTGCGCTCGTCCAGCCCGACCTCTCGCAAAAGGTTGCGTTTGCAGTTCCACTTGCCGGCGAGGTCGCGGCTGGAGTAGTGATAGAAGAGGTGGGGATCGATCTCCGGATCCCACTCCCCATAATCCACACCGTTGACGATGCCCACCAGCCGGTCGCTCCGGGCGCGCAGCAACTCATCCAGACCGAAACCCTTCGCCAGAGTCTGGATCTCACGCGCGTAGGTGCGGCTGACGGCCGTGATGAAGTCGGCGTGGAGGAGGCCCGTCTTCATGAAGTTGAAGCGGCCCGCGGCCAGGTCGACGCCGTCCAGCCAGTGGATGTGGCTCGCGAGCCCCAGAGCGTGCACCACGCTGGCCGGGACGATGCCCTGATATCCCAGGTTGTGAATGGTGAGCACCGTGCGCGTGCGATCGAACAGCCGGTCCCAGCCGTAGAGGGCTTTGAGGAGGATCGGCGCGAGCGCCGTGTGCCAGTCATGGCAATGCACCACGTCTGGCTCCCAGCCCATGCGCTCGCAGGACTCGAACGCCGCCCGGGTGAGCACGGCGAAGCGCACCCAGTCGATCGCGTCGCCGTGATAGATCCGGTCCTCGCCGAAGAGCTCCGGGCAGTCCACGAAATAGATCCAGAGATCGCTGCCCGGGAGCTGGCCGGTGCGCAGTGAGAAGGTGAAGTGCCGGGGACCGATCGCGACCGGCACGTTGTGGACGAAATCGACCGGCACGAACGTCTCGTCGCTGTCTTTACGTTTCGCGATCTGGCCGTAATAGGGGAGGAACACCCGCACGTCGTGACCGTCCCGCGCCAGAAAGCTGGAGAGGCCGGCTACGACGTCGCCCAGCCCGCCCGTCTTGGCGAAGGGGGTGACCTCGGCGGCGAGCTGGCAGATACGGTAGGGCATCGGAATCAATCCATCGCGCTCAGATCACCGTGCCTGGCGGGATGACAGCGTTCTTGGGGACGACGATGATGCCGTCGCGGATGGCATAGTTGTCGGCGTCGGCGTTCTGCACACCATTGGCGTTGATCAGCTTGCTGCCGTCGCCGATGCGCGAGTCGAAGTCGACGATGGCGTTCTTGATGTGACAGTCGAGGCCGATGCCAAGGGGCACCTCGGGGCTGCCATCGGGGAGGTTCTCCCAGCGAGCTGGCGCCCATGATCACCGAGCGTTCGACGATCGGACCCCGACCGTACCACGGCGCGAACGCCGACGATCGAATCGGTGACACGGCTCCCCGAGAGGATGCTCCCCTCTCCGAGGATGGAGCACTGGACGAAGCACTCCGTAATCTTGGTGCCCGGCAGGAAGCGGGGGTGGGTGTAGATCCGGAACTCCGGATCGTAGAGGTTCAAGGGCGGCAGCGGCAGCGTCAGGTCGAGGTTGGCCTGGTGGAAGCTCGGGATGGTGCCGATGTCCGCCCAGTAGTCGTTGTGGGGGAAGGCGTAGACCTTGTAGTCGTGGAGCGCCTGGGGGATGACCTCGCGGCCGAAATCCACCGTGTCGCTGCCGATCAGCAGCTCCTTGAGCACTTCGGGCTGGAAGACGTAGATGCCCATGCTGGCGAGATAGGAGCCGGGCGCTGCCGGGAAGCCGAGCGCGGCCTGAGTCTGCTCGTCGAGGGCCAGGGCATCGAGCTGCTCGGCCTCCTTGGGCTTCTCGACGAAGCTCACCACCCGGCCCGAAGGATCGAGATGGAGGATGCCCAGCCCCGGCGCCTCGGCGCGGGTGACGGGCTTGACGGCGATCGTCAGGTCGGCGCCGTGCTCGCGGTGGGTCTTGATGAAGGCGCCGATGTTCATGAGATAGAGCTGATCGCCGGAGAGGATCAGTACCTCCGGCGGCCTCGGCTCCAGCAGCCGGGGGAGAGTCTGGCGCACGGCGTCGGCCGTCCCCTGGTACCAGTCCTGGCGCTCCGTGGTCAGCTCGGCGGCGAGGATGTTGACGAAGCCGCTGGAGAACGCATCGAAGCGGTAGGTCTGCGCGATGTGACGGTGCAGGCTCGCGCTGTTGAACTGGGTGATGACGAAGATGCGGTCGATCCCCGCGAACAGGCTGTTGCTGATGGGGATGTCGATGAGGCGGAACTTGCCGCCCACCGGCACCGCTGGCTTGGCCCGGTCCCGCGTCAAAGGCCAGAGCCGGCTCCCCTGACCCCCACCCAGAATGGCTGTGACGACTTTCTCCATGGCGGCCCCCCTCGCGAGCAGTGGGGATCTTATAGCAGTGAGGGTCCGCTACAATCCCCCCTATGTCCTCCTCCGCCTCCCGCCGCCCCCTCCACTGGGAATTCCTCGGCCGCATCTCCTACGCCGCGGCCCTCGAACGGCAGCTCGCGGCCCGGTCGGCCTTGAAGAGCGGCGAGGGGCCGGAGCGCTTCCTGCTGCTGGAGCACTC
Organism: Thermoanaerobaculaceae bacterium; assembly: GCA_963712665.1. Classification (GTDB taxonomy): domain Bacteria; phylum Acidobacteriota; class Thermoanaerobaculia; order Multivoradales; family UBA5704; genus DATARR01. Next base: position 75,458 of record CAVQIV010000010.1, read on the forward strand.
CCACGTCTACACCCTGGGACGCAACGCCACCCACGGCGACGTACTGGCAGGCCCGGAGTGGCTGGCGGCCCGGGGGATCGAGGTGGCGGAGTGCGATCGCGGAGGACAGGTGACCTACCACGGGCCGGGACAGCTCGTAGGCTACCCAATAGTCAACTTGAGCCCGGACCGGCGGGACATCCGCCGCTACGTCCGCGACCTTCAGGAAGTGCTCATCCGCATCCTGGCCGAGCTATGGTCTCGTCGCCGAGCCGCGGGACGGCCAGGAGTACATCGGCGTCTGGGTGGGGGAGGAGAAGATCGCCTCCATCGGCGTCCACCTCTCGCGCTGGATCACCACCCACGGCTTTGCCTTGAACGTCTCGACCGACCTCTCCTACTTCGCAGGCATCATCCCCTGCGGCCTGCACCAGGTGCGGATGACCTCCATCCAGCGCCTCACCGGCCGATCTCCGTCACTTCTCCAAGTCGCCGAAATCGCGTCCCGGCACTTCGGCGAGATCTTCGACCGCGAGCTGATCCCGGAAGCCGCGCTCGTCCTCCCCCTCTCCCGGGGAGGGGGGTGGGAGGAGGCGGGAGAGGGGGCCGGGGGGTGAGGGTCTTTGCCTGACGCCGTCATCGGTCTCAATGCCGTGATCGTGGCGGTCACCGAGGAGGTGCCGCGCATCCTCACCATCCGCCGCGAGCCCTCCGAGGGGGGACCGGCCGAGGACGCCTTCCCCTTCGGTCCCCTGGAGCCCGCGACCGATCGCACCCTCGATCGCGGCCTGCGCCGCTGGGTGCGCGAGCAGACGGGCCTCGATCTTGGTTATGTCGAGCAGCTCTACACCTTCGGCGACCGCCACCGCGATCCCCGGGAGAGCCACGGCGGTCCGCGCCTCGTCTCCGTGGCCTACCTGGCCTTGGTGCGGGAGGTCTCGGTGAGCGGCGACGCCCGCTGGCGGGACGGGTACGAATTCTTCCCTTGGGAGGACTGGCGGCACGGCCGGCCCGAGGTCCTCAATCGGGCCGTGGCTCCGGCGCTGGAGAGCTGGGCCGCTGCCGCACCCGATCCCGTGGCCCGCCGGGAGCGGCGCGAGCGGGCGGACATCGTCTTCGGCCTTGGCGGCGTAGCCTGGGACGGCGAGCGCGTCCTCGAACGCTACGAGCTCCTCTACGAAGCCGGCTTGGTGCCCGAAGCGAGGCGCGACCGCATCGAGAGAGGCGAGGCCGGCCTCTCCATCGGCGACGCCGCTCTCCTGCCCGCCCGCGCCATGGCCCTCGACCACCGGCGCATCCTCGCCACGGCTCTAGGGCGATTGAGAGGAAAGCTCAAATATCGCCCCGTCGTCTTCGAGCTGCTGCCCCCCACCTTCACCCTGCTGCAGCTCCAGAGGGTAGTGGAGGCCCTGGCCGGCGTGCGCCTCCACAAGCAGAACTTCCGCCGCCTGGTGGAGAACGCCGGCCTCGTCGAAGGCACCGGCCGCCAGGACGCCCAAACCGGCGGCCGCCCTGCCGAGCTGTTCGTTTTTCGCCGAGAAGTGCTACGCGAGCGGCCCGCCCCGGGGGTGGGGCTGCCGGGAGTGCGGAGGGGATAGCCCGCAAAGCGGAGAACCAACCGCCCCAGATTCCACCCCCCCCTGGGACCGCTGGCGTCCCGCCGGCAACTAACTTCGGTTGTTTTTTCTGCCGCCAATCGCCATGAAAGGAGAAGCCTGCCCAGAAGTAGGGGGCCTGCCATCTTGTTCCGTTGCGAATGGCAAGCTGGGCGGCCCGGAGCGCGGCGGCAGGTGGCATACGTTCTACGAGAAGATTGCGATAGAAACCCGCCATGAGCGCCGACGTGGCGCGATCGTCAACGTTCCAATAGCCAACCACGACGCCGCGGACTCCGGCGCGGAAGAAGGCCTGGGTGAGGCCCACCACTCCCTCCCCTCGCACCTCCCGGCCCAAGGCCGTCTGGCACGCGCTCAGCACCGCGAGCTCGGCGGGAAGGTCCAGGCCGGCCACGTCGGGCGCGGAGAGGAAACCTTCGCGGCGCTTACCGTGGTCATCGACCAGCGAGAGAACGACGCCCGATCGTTCCGGCAGGACAGGATCCAGGAGACCGTGGGTGGCGAAGTGAAGGATGCGATAGCGTCGCAGGGCACCGCTCAGAACGAGATCCCGATTCGCCGCGGTTCCCAGAGCCAGGAGCGTCTCCTGAGGGGGAACGAGGCGCGCGATGGCTTGAGCCTCTTCGGCCGTGTAGGGCAATCGATGAAGTAGAACGTCGATTCCCTCGGCAACCTGGCCGTCCACGGCAACTCGTGCGCCGTTTCCGCCGGAAAGACGTTTGTCGGTGATAGAAAACACGGGATCGGCCAGGATCGCCAGAGTCCTCTGGCGCCGGATGTCGCCCAGCCAGGCGCCGCCGTTGCGCAAGAAGGGCTGTGGCTGAGGGGAGCATGACGATCTCGTGTTGGACGAGGAGGGGCTCTTTCATCTCTCCCGGGGCCGGCAGCGCGCCGAAGGCCACGAGGTTCAATGCTCCATCGGCGAGCACGACGAGACGCCGCCGGCCAGCCAGGCGTTGCCCGAGGGGAGCGAGAATGGCTTCTGAAAGCTCCTGGGCCACTCGCGCTGCTGTCTCCTGAGTGGCGTGCTCGTGGCTGATCGGCAGAGCAGCCACCGCCCGGCGGGCGAGCTGTTCGATCCGCTCTCGCCCGGGCAGGACGTGGGACGTAACGGTCTTCTGATCCACGGTCCAGGCGAAGCTCGCGGGTTCGGCCAGGAGGTAGACGACGATGAGCGTGTCTGCATCGGCCAGGGATTGGATTTCCTTGAAAGACGCGAAGGAGGGCTGTCGGACCGGCGCTGCGGCCAGCCGGTTGAGCTCCAGCGATCGCGAGCGGAGCGCCGCATTAAGATCGTGAAGGCGGGGATCGTAAGGATCTTGGGCTGCAAGCGTTCGGCACGATCCTCCAGAGGCTTCGATCTCGGCCCGCAGCAGCGGCCTCTCGTCTTGCGGATCGGTATTGCGTTTCGCCGCCTCGGGCCGGGAGGCCATCTCTTCCACCAGGTTCCGAGCCCGGGCTCTCTCGGCGACTTCCAGGGCTTCGCGGGCATGACCCTTTCCCGGCTGGCGATGATCCAGCTCCATCAGCAAGCTGACCAGCTCTTCATAGGCGTTGAAGCGGATGGCGAGGAAGGAGTTGCGACTCATGGAGCCGCGAAGCCCTGAGCGAACGGTTTCGATCAAGTGGATGGCGGTCTCGAGATGCTCCCGGGCCGCCTCGAGATCGCCCAGCCGGCGCTCGGCGCGGCTCAGGCCCACGAGGGCGTAGACCTCGGCGTTCGGATCACCGCTCGCGGCCAGCAACTGCGCGCCTGTTGCAGACGCAGTTCGGGCGCGAGCGTTGGCGCCGATCTCGAGGTCGAGCCAGGCCAGTTTGGCCAGGGTGTTGCCTTCGTCGACTTTGGTTCCCGTCTTTTGGATCATGGCGAGCGCTTGCGAATAGGAGTCCGCGGCTTCGTCGTAGCGGTGTAGGGCCCGGAGCCCGGCCCCGCGCCGGTCGAGGAGGCCCGGCAGCTCCTGGCGATTTTCCGAGCGTTCGGCGAGCGTCAGGGCTTCCTGGTAGAGACTCAGGGCCGCTTCGGCGTTCTGGCCAGCCAGATACTGTGCCCAGCCGAAGGCGACCAAGAGCGGAGATCCGCTGGCTCGCGTTTTTTTCGCCGGCGAGCTGATCCAGAGTTTGCTGGAGGAGGTCGAGGGCCTCGGCGTCATGCCCGATCAGGGCGTAGACGTGCCCAGGTTCTCCCGGGTCGCGGCCTCGGATGATTTCATGCCGAGCCGCTGAAACAGATCGAGGGCTTTCTCGAACTGGACGATGGCGCCCTGAAGATTGCCGGTGCTCTTGAAGACGAGACCGATGTTGTTGATCGCTGCGGCCTCATCGTGAGCGTCTCCCGCGGCGTGGGAGAGGCGGAGCGCACCTTGGTAGGCCGCGAGAGCGCGCTCGGGATCGCCGAGCGTACTCCAGACCTCTCCGAGATCGTTCAAGGCGCGGCCTTCGTGGAGGCTGTCCCCCAGACGGTGGAAGCGGGCGGCCGCGCTCTCCAGCATCGTGGCGGCCTGGCGGAGCTGGCCCGTTTTGAACAGAGCCTTGCCGAGGTGCCATTCCGCCCAGGCTCGCCAGCCCGGCTCGCCGCACTCGTCGAGATGAAGGAGCGCATAGTGGTAGGTTGCCGCCACTCGTTCGAAATCATTGCCGAGCCGGCCCGTTTCCGCGCGCGCGAACTCCCGGGCCGCAGCAGCGCAGAGCTTGTCCTTCATTCCCGCCGACCGCACCTCCTGCACCTTCAGGGCGAAGTTGCCTTTTACTTCAGGTGTGAGAGGCGTGACTGTCAGGAGATACCGGCCAGAGACCGGAGTCACCACGACCATCGTCTCTGCAGTGCCGTTGCCGGTGGGAGTGTCGATCTCATAGAGAGGCTGGTCTTTGGGATCTTTGGGATCCTTCTCGAGCGTCGCCAGTACGTCCACTCCGCGCTGCTCGACGTCCAAACGAAGGAATTGCCCCGCACCGGCCGCGAATCGAAAGCGATAGGGCTCTTGGCCGGCAAGGCTGCGGGAAAAGACCGCACCGGGGGTGAGGGCGATGCTCTCCGGGTCGGGACCGCCGCAGGCGAAGACGGCCAGGAGGCACAGTCCAGCCATCGCACTTGCCTGGGAGCGCCGGCGTCCCGCCGGCCTTCTAACCAGGCTTTTCAACGAACCACGTTTTCAACGAGGTCCGCTCCAGGCACGAGGCGAATCTCATAATTGCGACCAGCCTCCTGGCCTTCCCCTCGCCTCCGAACAGACGAATGCGAAGATGCCCAGGCTTTAGAGCCCCGGCGCGAAACGACATCTGCAACGTTCCTATCTCCGTCGGCCGCAGACCCTCCCGCGCCCAGACTCGATCGCCCCGGCGTTCGAGATCACTGCCTCATAGCCGGGGAAATCCTTCTGCGCCGGAAGCCTGAGCACGAGCACCAGCTCCTCCGCGCCCGCCGGCATCTCCAGGATGGACGGTGCGGAGCGGGACTCGCCCTCTCCCTCGGGAGCCAGCTCGGAGGCGATCTTGACGTTGATCGCTGATTCCGGAAGATCCCGCGAGGCGCGGCCGCCCAGGAAACCCGCGATCCCGCCGATCGCGAGCCCCACAGGACCGCTGCTGCAAGCCTCAAAGTGAAAGGTGATCCGCGCCGGTACCTGATCGCCACAACGGGCGCCGCTCCAGCGGGCTCTTCCCGTCTCGGGAACTCCGGGAGCTTCTCGCGAAAGGTCTGCCAGCGGTCGCCGATCTCCTCGTCGGACAGCTCCGGTGTCCCGGGAGCCGGCTCCACGTTGGGGAAGGTCGCGAGATCCGCCAGAGCCCGGGCCGCCTCGGGATGGACGGCGATCCGCTCCTCCATTCGCTGGCGCTCAACCGGGTCCAGCCGGCCGTCTCGATAGGCCAGCAGCTCCTCCGGACTGGGAGGTCCGCCCACTTTATCACGCTTGCTGGCCATAATGGCCTTGAGCGACTTGCCGAGATCGTCCTGTCCGCCCACACTGGCCCCTCAGAGCTCCGCCCCCTGGAAGTATTCGTCCAGGACGGGCTTGAGGCGTTTTCGCGCCTCGAAGAGCTGAGAGCGTACACTGTTGAGGCCGATTCCCGTGACGTCCGAGATCTCCCGGTAGCGAAGATCGGCGAAGAGACGGAGCTCGGTGCACTGGCGCATCCCCGGAGGCAGCGCCTCGATCGCGGCCTGGAGTTTCCGCGTCCGTTCGCCGGCCAGGACCTCCTCCTCCGGATTGGGAGCCTCGTCCCGGACGCCGTTTTCGAGGGTGGCGATCTCCCCCTCCGCATCCACCGTCGTCTCCTGAGCTTCGACGAAGTGCGGACGCTTGGTGGCCATTCGCTCGCGTACGGCGTTCTTCCAGACGTTCTCCCCGATCTGCAGGAGCCATGCCTTGAAGCTCGCTTCGAACCGGTACTGGTGGATTCGCTCGTAAGCCCGGAACAGCGTGGTCTGGACGAGGTCCTCGGCCTCTTCGCGCAGCGAGCGCCGGTTGGCGAAGAACGTGAAGAGGGGACGATAGAAACGGCGAAAGAGGATCTCGAAAGCGTCGCGCCCGGCTCCGCTCTGCAGGGCACGGACGGCTTCGACGATCTCCTCGTCCCCGGCGGAAGGAGGGTCTGGCGGCATTTCCCATATAGCTTTCCACAGAACCCTCCCCGGCGCCAGCCGGACCGCTACGGCGCCTTACCAAGTCAGAGACGCAGCTCGATCGACTTCTGATACTGCCCGTAGGACCCCGGAGCACGGAAGGGGAACTCGTAAAGGACGACTCTCTGCCAGAGAGGACGCGAGTTGTCCTAGATAGAAGCTCAGAGCATTGGGACAGGCGCAGAAGAAGTGGACCCTGCCCGCCCGCTCGTGCGGGCGCCTCCGCCGCAAGCGGGGGAGAAGAGGAGTGAGCCAGGCGCAGAGCGTGCGCTCCCCCCTGCACCGAGCGGGGCCCAGTCTCCGGCGCAATGACACAGTCGATGATCCGTCCGATCGGACAACCTCCTGATGGTGGATGAATTCCCGGACATGCTCAGCCACGTCCGGCTGGCTCACGGAGAGGGCCAAGGCCACATCCACCGCGTCAGGGTCAACCTCGAGGTCCGGCCGGTCGAGCCAGAGCGGTCCCTCGACTCCCCGCCCATCCTTCGGGCTCCACTCGAACTCTCCTTCGCTGCCCGTGCGCTGGCGGACCCGCACGTCGAGACCGCTCTTGGGCTCCAACAACCAGCCGGCTGCAAAAGCGATAGAGGAGTGGGCCGCGAAGTCGAGAAGCAGGGGACGGCGCTCATCGACTTTTCCCGGAGAAACCTCCGGAGTTCGGGGAAGACCTTCTCCTGCCACCATGCCCCCTCCTTGATTGGCCGTCCGTCGAAGTACTGCGTAAGATCGAGGACGGCGTCGTTGCGCGTGTCCATGTCGCCGCCCCAGCCCACGAAGCTCCGCACCCCGAGGCGGACGGGGTCCTGGGAGCGGAGAATCGGGACGGCGCTTCCCGGCCGGACCTTCTCCATGTCGAAGAGCTTGCCATCCCGGGAGGTAAAAGAGGACCGGCGTCGCCCACTCCGAGGTCCGCTGCTTGAGCCGTAGCCGTGCCTCCGTGAGCGCCTCGTCGACACCGTTTCCCGCGGCGATCTGGCCATAGAACGCCGCACTGAAAGAGATGGCGGTGCGGTCTGAAATCGAGTACTGATTGGCAATCACAGCCTGAACGCCGGTCAGCGCCAGGACGGCGGAAGCGACGCCTTCGTTGAAGGGAGCGCCCAGGCCGCGCCCGTGGCGGGCTGTCAGGCAGGCGTTGAGCACCACGAGCCGCAGGCTCGGGATGTCCTTCAGATGCGTGGCGAGCACTCGCCGCTCACCTGATCCTTGGCCCCATCCTGGCCGACGAAGAAAACGGCTCCAAACCCTGATCCAGGATCGTAACCTCCATGGCCCATGAAATGGAGGACGTGGATCTCCTCCTCGGCATTCAGCAGGGCATCGCGGAGCTTTTCAGGAGTGGGTTCCGCGAGCTTCAACAGCTCCACGTGGCCGGCATCCACCAGCGGCTTCAGCGCCTCGTTCATCCGCTCGATCTCCAGCTTCAGATTGAGCTTTTTCAACGTGCCTGGTGCGGCATCCACCACGAGAATGCGTAGCGGCAGGCCCACCTCGAGCGTGCCGAGTGGTTGAGCGGCGGCGAGGTCACGGATCACCGGCGTACAGAGATCCGTGGCCAGGAACTCACCCGGCTTGGAGTCCCACAGCCACTCCCAGGGCAGTGCCGCCAGGTACTCGGCTTCGGGATCGTCGTACGAGAAGCGGAGGCGAAGCCGGAGCCCCGAGCGACGGTCGCGGGGAATCGCGGCCTGGCACTCGCGGAAGAGGTCGGCCATCCCGTTCTGGAAAAGAGCGGAGTAAAGCGTCTCGCCGAGCTGGCGGGGTGAGACTTTCGGCGGCGGTCCCTGCGCAAGCTCGGTGCCCGGCCTATTGAAGGCGCTGAGCCAAGGCATGCAGCGCTCCGCTCAATGGGTGCCGGGAAGAAGACCCGAGGCGCGCTCCGGATGGGAGCGTCGACGGCCGTGGCTTCGAATTGTCCACTGCTGGCCGAGCGGAGATCGATCGTGAAGTCCTTGTATTCCATACTCTGCACCTCCTTTGTTCCGTAGGACACGATTCAACGGCGAGTTGTTGGACGACAGGGTCCGCGGAACGAATTCGAGACCCCGTCCAACAAATTCGCGGTTGCCTGTGTCATAGGGGGTAGAGCACGGAAGTCCGCCTCGAATGTCCGGGCGGTCCAACGAGAAGGAGAACCCTATGAAAGAAGAGCCTCAAGCTCGTATGAGCCCCTTGTCCGCGAACGACACCGGATCTTCGACCCAGACAAATAGTGCCCACCTCCAAGTCCGGCGACCGCAAGGAAGAGGTTGAGCCCCAGAAGAACGACTGAGAGCTACGAGCGAGCGTCAGCCCGCGCGGGCGCCCTCCCAAGTCAGGGGGCGTCCGCGCGGGCTCGAAGCGGATAGAGACGAAGGGAGAACCTGAGATGCGACATCTCGACAGACCATCGTTCCGGAAGACCGAGCCATGCCCATAAACCTGCGCGACCTTTTCCTTCACCTCCAGAACGACCTCGCCTCGCGGCTTCAGAGTAGCCGGGCTATTCTGGAGCATGGGACTGCTAAAGGCACGGAGGCTGAAGAGGGCTGGTGCCGGATGCTGGCGGACTACCTTCCGCGGCGCTACCGGGTTTCCAAGGGATTCGTGATCGACTCAGCCGGAGGAAGAAGCGACGAAATCGATCTCATCATCCACGACCGGCAGTATTCGCCCTTCCTTCTCAACCTGAATCTCGGCGCCCTCTACATCCCCGCGGAAAGCGTGTATGCGGTCTTCGAGGTCAAGCAGGATCTCTCTGCCAGGACTGTGGATTACGCGATTGCCAAAGCCGCTTCGGTTCGCCGTCTCAAGCGGACCAGCGTCAAGATCGAACATGCTGGCGGTACGTTCCTGCCCCGTCCGCCTTTCCCGATCCTTGCTGGACTGCTCTGCCTCGACAGCACGTGGACACCACCTCTGGGGGAGCCTCTGATAGACCGTATGGCAGCGAGCCCTGAGGAGGGCCGTCTGGATCTCCTCTGCGCGCTCGGCCATGGCGCAGCGGAAGTGACCTATCCCGCGCCGCGACAGGCGCAACTCGATCTCAGCACCGCGGATTCCGCACTCATCTTCTTCTTCCTCCGGCTGCTGGAAGAGTCCAGAGCCTGGGCACGGTGCCGGCGATGGATCTCCGCCAGTACGGCCGGGCTCTGGAAAGGTGATATGGCTGACCTGCTCATCGTTACTCTGGGTCCTAGACAGGATTCGTCGCCGCGGCCCGGCGCGCCGGTACCTGGTTCGGCTCCTGTCTGCCGGCGAGCTGTGAAAGCGACGGCTCGGGCCATGGCGGAGAGTGTGGCCTCGACACCCTGGTCTTTCCCGGCGTTCGAAGTGGAAGGATCTGGGTGCAGCGAGTCAGTCGGTTGCCAACAACATCGTGATTCGGGTCCCGACGAAAGACCCCGCTGACGTGGCCAGGGGGGCGAGACGGCGATGAGGGCGCGCCTCGACGGCTCCGCGATCAGGCCTTCGACATCGAATCCGAGACCCCAGGTTTACCTGCGGAATCGTCCGCTCGATCAGGTCAACGATTGATCGATTCGCCTCGGTCACCCGCCCGAGCACGACACGAAGGGCATTCCGACGCTCGCCGGGAGGCTGAGGCGCTGCTCGCCGCCCGCGAACACCCGTCTGTGGAATCCCGTGCCGTGGGTGCGCGGTCCCCGAGTCCTCGATCGATGGCGAGCGGGAGTCGGTGCTGCACGAAGACCTCTTAATCAGGCGCTGAAGGGGAATCTGACTCCCGAGAGGTGGGCAAGCGCTACGGCGTAGGCCCCACCGAGCGGCTGTGCGGCGTGGGCCTGCTCAAGCGGCACGGCACGCGGACGAATACGCCCTATGCCCATCGCTTCCTCAGCACCGGTCACCTCCGGCGTGGCCGCTCTTTGCCCGCACCAAGAAGACCCTCGACCCCGAGTTGGAAGCGGCCTGGAGGCAATACCTGGAAATCCTGGAGAAGTGGGGCATCGACCTGCGGGAGCAGGAGATCGTTCAGTCGGGTGGATGGAAGCATGAATCCCTCTTCGGTTTCTACGACGGCAGCCTGCTGTTCGAGAACCGTCTGCCGGAGCTGTTCGAAGAAGTCATCCCCGATCGCGAACGTCGACTGCAAGGTGTGCAGGAGGCCCGCGCCGCCCTCGCCAAGGTGCTGGAGGCGATCGGTGTCTCCACTCCTGTCCCCTACTACGCCATCCTGCAGGCCGATGGCAACCGGATGGGGAAGGCCATCGAGCGGCAGACGACCTTCAGAGATCATCAGAGGCTTCCCAGCAGCTCGATCAGTTCGCTCAGCGGGTCCGGACGATTGTGGAGCGCGATCACGCCGGCGAGCTGATCTATTCGGGAGGCGACGACGTCCTCGCCTTCGTGCCGCTCCATCGGGCCGTCGCCTGCGCCCGGGACCTTGCGGAGGAGTTTCAGAAGCAGCTCGCCGAATTCCCCGTGGACGACGCAGGGAGCATTCGACCCCTCGGCCGGCATCGGGATCTCCCATTTCATAGACCCTCTCCGGGGAGCGCTCAATCTGGCCAGGAAAGCCGAGTCCCTGGCGAAGAAGGAGCGCAATTCGCTCGCCGTGATCGTGGACAAGCGGTCCGGGCCGCCGGTGGAGGTGGTGGGGACCTGGGGAACCCTGGACCTGCGCCTGAAACACTACGTGACGATGCACCGGAGAGACTGGGTGCCCGACGGCGCGGCCTACGAGTTGCGCGAACTCGGGCGGCTCCTGGAGAGAGCGAACGAGGACGAAGCGAAGAGCCTCGCGGTGCTGGTGAGAAAGGAGGCCGAGCGGATCCTCCGCCGCAAGCAGCCTGGGCACGGCACTGAAAAGAAGATCCACGAAAAGGTTCTGAAAAGTCTGCTCAAGGATCTCGACGTCCTGCCGGTGAGCCAGGTCGCGGACCGCCTGATCGTCGCCCGGCTGCTGGCAAGGCCGCGGACGAAGCCGGAGAAGAGATCACGGACGAAATCGAGAACGAAGCCGAAGACGAGGCCACACCGCCCGTCACTGGAGGTCAGCCATGAACGTCTGGCTCATCGAGCCGCTCGATCCCTTGATCGCTCGCGATGGCCGCCCTTCCGCCGTAGGCGGCCGGTTCACCACCACGAGCTTCCCTTTCCCTTCGATGGTGGCGGGAGCGGTGCGGACCCGCATGGGCAGTGAGGAAGGGGCTTTCACTCTCCCTCGCCATGCCCTCGCGGAGCTGAAAGAAAAAGTGCTCGTCCGTGGCCCTCTCCTGGCCGAACTGTGCTCGGAGGAGGGCACCATTCGCCAGTGGCTCGCGCCGGCGCCGCGGGATGCCATGATTCTCGACACGGGAGACGGCGTGCAGAGCTCCGGCGGCTCACTCCAAGGGAGCTTGAGCCGGGGCAGGCCATGGATTCGCTTGGCGAGACGGCCCTCCTCCCTCTCCGCTTCGAGGGCCCCGGCGTCAGCGGCAAACCCCCGCAGAACATCCCGGCGTTCTGGACCTGGACCGGCTCCAATCCTGGCTGATCGCTCCCGAAGATCGCACCGTGGATCTCTCCTCCCTGGGCGTCTGCAATCTGCCTGTAGAGAGCCGGACCCATCTCGCACTTCAGAGTGGCGAACGGGTGGGCCTCGACGGCATGCTCTTTCGACCGCGGCCTTCGCTTCCTCCACAAGGGAGCCAACACGCTACGCCGCGGCGGTTCGCCCTTTCGCTCTGGTGTCAGGGAGCCACCGTGGCGGGCCGCGTCCTGGAGCTGCGGAATCAACTCGCTCCTCTCGGAGGAGAGCGCCGGCTGGCCCGCTGGTCCCAAGCGTCCGCCGGCTGGCCGGACATGCCCGAAGGTCTGCGCGAAGCGATCGTGAAGAATCGCCGGGCGCGGCTCATCCTCCTCACGCCTGCCATGTTCAAGAAGGGGCCGCTTCCTGATTGGAACGGCGCGCCCTGGCCTCTCAGGAATAACGTGAAAGTCACCGTCCGCGCGGCGGCCGTGCCCCGGCCCGAAGTCGTCTCCGGCTGGGATCTGGAAAAAGGAATGCCAAAGCCAACGCGCCGCCTGTCTCCCGCGGGAAGCGTCTATTTCAGTTGGAGGCCGAAGGGCGACTCCGAGGATCTCCGGCGATGGTGTGACGAGACCTGGCTCACCTGCGTCAGCGACGACGCCCAGGACCGGCGGGACGGCTTCGGCCTCGCGGTCCTTGGAACCTGGAGGGAGGACGTGTGATGAGAGTTGCACCCCTGGCGGCTCCGGAGTCTGTGCCTCGGAAGGCACAGCACTCCGAAGAAAGCGAAAATACCAGTTCCTGACCTATGTGTTCGGTGGCGGCGTAAAGATCCGGGAGCACGAGAAGCACGGCGATCCCATTACGCCCGTTCGTGTGGCGTCGATTCGCGGCCAGCTCCGTTTCTGGTGGCGCGCCTGCAACCCGAGCCACTGCGAGACGATGGCGGAGCTGCGTCAGCGTGAAGGTGAAATCTGGGGCACCACGAGCCGGGCTTCCAAGGTGGAGGTGGTGCTGGACACGAAGGTCTCAAAGCCCGGTGCCGTGCCCTGCTTCAAATACAATGATAAACAGAGACTGGTTCCCTGCACTGGGATGAGAGAGATCGCCTACGGCGCCTTCCCCTTTGCAGCCCAGCCGCGACAAGCAGAAAGCCGGCGCAAAGCCCTGGGCTCTCTTCGATTATGGAAAGGCGATCTTCTCTCTCCGTTTCATCTATCCGAAGGAGTACCAGGAGGATGTGCAAGCGGCTCTCTGGGCTTGGGAGACCTTCGGAGGTCTCGGGGGACGCACGCGTCGCGGCTTTGGCGCGATCGCTCGGGTGGACGCTCAGTCAACGGCTCCCGTGGAGTCTGAGCTCCCAAGTATCGGGGGAATCCACGGATCGCCGGAGTCCCGTCCCTCCATCAGGCTCGGTTCGCCGTCGCAAGCACTCCTACCTCCACGCCTCTGGAATCCTGGAAGATAGGACTAGGCCTTCTCCAGCACATCCGCCAGGGACCCGGCTTCGGTAGGAACATGCCATCCCCGGGCTCCCCAAAACCCGCAGGGCGCAGCCGGTGGCCCGAGCCGGATGAGATCCGCCGTCTGACGCGAAGATCCGCACCCATCCACAAAAAGCCAGAGGTAGCGGTCCCACGCTTTCCGCGGGCGATCTTCGGCATGCCGATCGTTTTTCATTTCCATCCTGGCTCCGTGAACGAGCCGGGTAGCGCCGGCGATCCCGACGTGAAGCCCCTTCAGTTGCAGCCTGTCGGGGTTTCGAGCGCTACGCCTCGCCTCTGATCATCCGGCCCATCAGTGACGGTACGAGCTTTCGCGCCTCAGCTCTCGTTCTCTCTTCGGACGCTCCGACCGCGGGAGCAGTCGTTGCGGGAAACAACTGCTTTCCTGCGGATTTCACCCTCGACGCCACCCTCGGCCGAGGATCCAACCCTTGAACCGGGACGGCCTCACTTTCACCGATCCACTTCTGAACTCTTTCTCTCGGAGCTGAAAAAATGACGACCCGCCTCACTCTGATTCACGCTATGTCACCGCTCCATGCGGGCACCGGGCAATCGGTGGGAGCCATCGACCTGCCCATCGCCCGCGAACGCCCAACTGGAATTCCCTTGATTCCGGGCTCATCGATCAAAGGCGCTCTGCGGGCGCGGAGCACCGGCCGGGACAAGCAGAAGACGCGCGACGTCTTCGGTCCCGAGACGGACGCCGCCACGGATCACTCCGGATCGGTGCAGTTTTCAGACGCACACCTCCTGCTCATGCCTGTGCGCAGCATCCGCGGTACCTTCGCCTGGGTCACCTCGCCTTATCTCATCCGCAAGTTCGCCCGCGGCGCCCGGGAAACGGGGTTCGCCCTCGCAAACCTCCCCGGATCTCCCGGCGCAAAAAACTGCTGTGTCCTAAACGATACGCTCACCGTCGCCGCCGGAGAGGCTCACAAAGTCGTTTTCGAAGACCTCGACTTCATCGTCACCGACAAGCAAAAGGTCTCTCTCCAGGCCTTTGCCGACAAGTCGGCGAAAGCTCTCTTCCCCGACGGCTCGCTGGATACGGAGGAGTGGCGCAAGAGCCTGATCGATCGCATCTGCCTGATCGACGACGACATCATGTCGCTGGTGCTCGAAACCGCGACCGAGGTCAACGCTCACATCCGTCTGGACGATCAGACCAAGACCGTGGCCAAGGGTGCGCTCTGGTATCAGGAGTCGCTGCCTGCGGAAACGGTCCTCGCCGGTATTGCCGTGGCCTCCAAGGTGAACGCCGTCAATGGCCGTTCCGAGCGTAGCGCGAACGAGCTTCTCGATCACGTGGCCTCGCTCACGGACGGTCTCGTACAGCTCGGCGGCAAGGCCACGGTGGGGCAGGGGAGCTGCTTCGTCAGGCTTTCCGGAGGATTGTCATGACTCTCGAGCAAGATCGCGCCGCCTTGGCTTTCCAACACGTCCAACTTGTGACCGACAAGGAGCAGCAGAAAATCTACGGCTCCATGGCCCAGAAACTGCCTGCGCTGATCCGGTCGGCAGGCCTCTGCCAAGCGCTCTACTTCGTGAAGACCCGTGGCAAGGCTTCTCAAATTCCTCTGAAGCTCTTTCTCGATCATCTCGGCGAGCAGTTGCACCGGGCGGACGCCGGCATCTCGGACGCAGAATCACTCTGCAGCCAGGTGCGATCTGCGGATCTCTCCCACTACGTCTGGCTGACGCGGGAAGTCCTCGCTTCCGTGGGTTGGTACGCCCGCCTCTCGCGTTCCGAATGGGGCATTGAGCCCGGCACGGACACTGGAACGAAACCATGAACGGCCGCAGAGCAGATCTCGAAACCTTTACGCCCGCTCCCGGCACCCACGCCGGGCTCTGGCTGGACCAGGGACTGACTGACCTCGTCGAGGGCGGACTGGCCAAGCAGCGCCTCTACGAAGAGCTGCTGGGCGTAGCCACCGTGCCGGAGGATTACCGGCGTTTCTATCAGCGCTGGTCGAAATTCGTCCAGACCCTGGAGCCGTGTACCCGGCTGGCCGAGGCCACGACCCTGGGCCGCATGGTCGTCGGCCTCGGAGCCGAATCCATCCTGGAGACTTCGATCACGCTCCACCGCACTTACGGCGTGCCCATCATCCCTGGCTCCGCTCTCAAAGGCCTGGCCGCCGCGGCTGCCCACAAACATCTGGAAGATCCCGACTGGCAGAAGATCCGAGAGGACGGAACGATGGGCGCCTTCCATCGCATCCTCTTCGGCGACACCGAGAGCAGCGGATACGTCACATTTCACGATGCGCTCTGGATTCCTCCCGAAGGCGAGAAGAATCTGCTCCTCGACCTCGACGTGATGACCGTCCACCATCCCGATTATTATCAACAAGAAGGGCTGCCTCCCGCGGACTGGGATAATCCAAATCCAGTGGCCTTTCTCTCTGCCCGTGGCCACTTCCTCCTCGCCGTCACCGGACCTGAAGACTGGGCCACGGCCGCCCTGGACATCCTCAAAGACGCCCTGGCCCAGGACGGCATTGGCGCCAAGACCGCCGCCGGCTATGGGCGAATGAGCGTGGCTCCCAGGGCACTGCCCGAAAAGCTCAAGTGGGAACCGATTGTCGCCAGTCTCAATTTGGGCAATGTAGGTAGCGAAGTCCCCCGCATCCTCGGCAAGTTGACTGGGGAAGAGCGCCGGCGCGCGGTCCTCGCCATTATTGAAAGGTTCACGCGGAGAGAGGTCCGTCGACGCGCCGCCGAAGGAAAGAATTGGGCCAAACTGGTGCTCGAAGCAGAGGGAACATGATCGACCACATCTCCCAGGCCCCTCACGTCGCCTTCCCGCTCCCGCCCCTGGCGGGAGCTCCTACGTTGGCCTCTGATTACCCCATCCCCACCATCCCCTGCCTCCGCCTGCGATTCACCCTGGAGGCTCTCGAGCCGGTGTGGATGCCGCCGTTTCAGGGATCGATGTTGCGTGGGGCTTTTGGTCATGCTTTGCGCCGCACGGTGTGTGCCATGGGCCCGGGACAGCGGTGCGCGAGTTGTCCTCTCCGTCGCGTCTGCTCCTATACGCGACTCTTCGAGCCCCTGGCCGAAAAGGAGACGCCGCCTTTCCTGGGCGGTATCGATCAGGCGGTCCGTCCGTACGTCTTCGAGCCCCTCGGCCGTGAAGGGCTCCTGGAGCCGGGCGATCCTTTTCGTTTCGATCTCCTCCTTTTCGGCCAGGCCGTGGACCTCCAGGCTTTCGCCATCCTCTCCGTGGAGCGCATGGCCCGCACCGGATTGGGAGCCCGGCGCTCCCGCTTCCGCCTCCTCCGCGCGGAAGCCCAGTGCCCCGACGGCTCCACGCAGGAGCTCTTCCGCGCCGGCGCGCCTCCGGCCATGGCCCCCGCGCCGCCCTCCTTCCCCTCGCCTCCTCCCATCGGGACGCATGGCTCTGCATCTCCTCACCCCTCTGCGTCTGAAGACGCGCGGCCGTCTGACCGCCCGACCGTCCTTCCGCGACCTCACCTTCAACATGCTGCGCCGCATCCTCGAAATGGCATACTTCCACGTCCCCGGCGCCACCCTCGACTGGAGCTTCCGTCCCCTCCTCGATCACGCCGATTCCGTGCAAATCTCCGCCGCCGATCTGCGCTGGCAAGACTGCAAACGCTGGAGCCAGCGCCAGCAGACCTCCATGACGCTCGGCGGTGTCGTCGGTCGTATCGATCTCGAAGGGGATCTCACCCCGTTCGCGTCGCTTCTCGCTGCTGCTGAGGTGGTGCACGTGGGAAAGGGTGCGACGTTCGGGCTGGGGAAGGTGGCGGTGGAAGGTTTGTGATGAGCTGGTGAAAAGCGGAGTTTGTGGGCCGGCGAGGACGCCAGCGCTCCCAGGAGGGGGGCTCCGATGGAGGGTGCAATCTTTAGGAACTCTTTCGGACTTCTTCCGGACTTGTTTGCCTCCGGCGGCCGACACTGGCTGCCATGGACGCGAACGCATCGACTCAATCCTCAGGCCTCGGGCTGCGCACCAAGCTCGCGCTGGGCTTCGTGCTGCTGCTCGCCATCCTCATCGCCGTGGGCGTGCAGAGCATCTCCTTGCTCGACGAGCTCGGCGGCTCGATCGACGTCATTCTGCGCGAGAACTACCGGAGCGTCATCGCCAGCGAGCGGATGAAGGAAGCCCTCGAGCGGATGGACAGCGGCGCCCTCTTCGCCCTGGCCGGCGAGCCGCAGCAGGGGCGCACTATCGCCGAACAGAACCGACCACGCTTCGACGCGGCTCTGAAGATCGAGCTCGGCAACGTCACCCTGCCCGGCGAGGGCGAGCGGGCAGAGCGCCTGAAGCAGCTCTACGCCTCCTACGTGCCCGTGCTGGAGCGGGTGCTGGACCCGGGCGTTCCCCTGGAGGAGAGACGTGGTCTCTATTTCCAGCGACTCTTCCCGATCCTCCAGCAGATCAAGGCCACCGCGGACGAGATCCTGAACCTCAATCAGCAGAACATGGTGGACGCCAATGATCGCGCCCGCAAGCTCGCGAAGGACGCCAGCCGCGAGATGGCACTGCTTCTCCTCGCCGGCACCGCGGTCGCGGGCCTGGGCATCCTCTTCCTCTCCCGCGCCATGCTGGGGCCGCTCGAGCGGCTCACCCGGGCGGCGGGGGAGATCGAGAAGGGCCATCTCGACCTCTCCGTTCCGGTCACGTCGCAGGATGAGATCGGCCAACTCGCGGCGGCCTTCAATTCCATGGCCGGCGGTCTCAGGGAGCTGCGGGAGACCGATCAGGCTCACCTCCTTCGCGCCCGGCGCGTCTCCCAGTCCGCCATCGATCACCTTCCTCAGGTGGTGGCGGTCGTCTCGTCCGATCGCAAAGTAGAGCTGGCGAATGACGCCGCTGCCTCGCTGCTCGGTCTCGCGCCCGGCGAGCCCATCCCGGAGCGGCACGGCGAATGGCTTCTGCCGCTGCTCGATCGGATCGAGTCCGGACGCCTGCCCAAGACGGGCCTGGAGGCCACCATCCGGCTCTCCATCGATGGCCGTGAGCGTTTCTTCCTGCCGCGCGGCTCGGTCTTGAGCAGCGGCCAAGGCCGTCCCGAGGCCCTGGTGCTGGTGCTGGAGGACGTCACGGACCGTCTCCGCGGCACCGAGGTCCATGCGGGTCTGCTGGCCAACGCGGCGCATGACGTCGAAAAAGCGCTCGATCCCCTGCGCTCGGCCCTGGAAGCCCTGGAGGAGGAGCGGCGCGGGACTCTGACGCCCCACCAGAAGCAGCGTCTGGCGAGCGCCCGTGCCGAGGCCGAGCGCCTCGGCTGCGATCGCCGCGAGCCTTCAGGCCATGTCGCGCCTGGAGGAGAGCCGCCAGCAGCTCCAGCTTGAGCCGATCCCGCCCAACGAATTGGTCGACGCCGCCGTGCGCGAGCTCGCTCCCCGCTATCAGGAGCAGCAGGTGAAGCTGGCAACGGACGTGAGCCCCGAAGCGCCCCGCGTGCTCGCCGATCGCGAGCGGGCCGGGCTGCTGCTGCCGGCGCTGTTGCGCAACGCCCTCGCCCATACCCCGGCCGGCGGTGCGGTGACGGTGCGGGTCGAGCCCTGGGAGGGCCGCACCCGCTTCTCCGTGATCGATACCGGCAGGGGCGTGCCGCCGGCGTACCGCGAGGCCATCTTCGAGCCGCTCTACCAAGTGCCGGGGACCCAGGACGTGGGCAGCGGCCTCGGCCTCGCCGTCTCCCAGAACGTCGTGCAGTCTCACGGCGGCGAGATCCATTGCGAGAGTGAGGAGGGCCGGGGAGCCACCTTCTGGTTCACGCTCCCGGTGGCCGCGACCTGAATTCCAGAAAGGTTTCGTCATGGACTTCGTCTTCGTCTTACTGGCGATCGGTTTCTTCATCGCCTCCTGGGGCTTCGTGCGCCTAGCCTCCTCCTTGGAGCCGGTGCAGGAGGAAAAGAAATGAACGGCCTCTATGTCCTGGGCCTCGTGGTGACGCTCGCGTTGACCGTCTACCTCTTCGTGGCCCTCTTAAAACCGGAGCGTTTCTGATGACTACCAACGGACTGCTTCAGATCGGCCTCTACGTCGTTCTCCTGGTGGCCCTCGTGAAGCCGCTTGGCTCTTATATGGCCCGGGTCTACGAGGGCAAGCCGCTGTTCGGCCTCGACCGGATCTTGGGTTCCGATCGAGCGGCTGATCTATCGCCTCTGCGGCGTGCGGCCGGACGAGGAGATGGACTGGAAGGTCTATACCCTCGCCGTGCTGCTGTTCAGCGTCGTGGGAGTGCTCGTCCTCTACGCCATGCAGCGCCTCCAGGGGCTCTTGCCCTGGAACCCGCAGTCGTTCGGCGCGGTGACGCCCGACTCGTCGTTCAACACCTCCACCAGCTTCGTGACCAACACCAACTGGCAGGGCTATGTGGGCGAGGCCACGATGAGCTACTTGACCCAGATGGCGGGGCTCGCCGTGCAGAACTTCCTCTCGGCGGCCACGGGCATGGCCATCCTGGTGGCGTTCATCCGCGGCCTGGCGCGCAAGAACAGCAGAACGATCGGCAACTTCTGGGTGGACATGACGCGCACCACGCTCTATATCCTGCTGCCCCTGTCGTTCGTCCTGGCCCTCGTCCTCGTCTCGCAGGGCGTGGTGCAGACGCTGTCGCCGTACAAGACCGCAACCCTCGTCGAGGCGACCAAGGATGCGGACGGCAAGCCGGTAACCGAACAGGTGCTGGCCCTCGGGCCCGTGGCCTCGCAGGTGGCGATCAAGCACCTCGGCACCAACGGCGGCGGCTTCTTCAACGCCAACTCCGCGCACCCGTTCGAGAGCTCGACGCCGCTCACCGACCTGCTGGAGATCCTCAGCGAGACGATGATCGCGGCCGCGCTCTGTTACACCTTCGGCAAGATGGTGGGGGACACGCGCCAGGGCTGGGCCATCCTGACCGCCATGCTGCTCGTGCTGGTCTCCTTCCAGCTCTTCGGCTACTGGGCCGAGGCGCGAGGCAATCCTCGCATCGCTGCGCTGGGCGTGGACCAGACGTGCACGGACCTCAACACGGGCGGCAACATGGAGGGCAAGGAGGTGCGCTTGGGCATCGCCCGCTCGGCCCTCTTTGCCGCCGGCACCACGGCCACCTCGTGCGGCGCCGTCAATTCCATGCACGACTCCTATACGCCGCTGGGCGGCCTGGTGCCCCTCTTCCTCATCCAGTTTTCCGAAACCATTCTCGGCGGCGTGGGCTCGGGGCTCTACGGCATGCTGATCTTCGTCATCGTGGCCGTGTTCATCGCCGGCCTCATGGTGGGCCGCACGCCCGAGTACCTGGGCAAGAAGATCGAATCGTACGAGGTGAAGATGGCCTCGCTCGTCGTGCTCATCATGCCGCTCGTGGTCCTGGGCTTCACGGCCGTGGCCGTGGCGGTGGCGCCGGGAGTGAAGGCGCTCGCCAATCCCGGCGCCCACGGCTTCTCCGAGATCCTCTACGCCTATACCTCGCAGGGCAACAACAACGGCAGCGCCTTCGCGGGCATCTCGGCCAACACCCCGTTCTACAACTCCACGGGCGGCTTCGCGATGCTCTTCTCACGTTTCTGGCTCGCCATTCCCACGCTCGCCATCGCCGGCTCACTGGCGAAGAAGAAGCTGGTGCCGGCCGGGCCGGGCACGTTGCCGACGCATACGCCTCTGTTCGTCGTCCTCCTGATCGGCGTCGTCGTGCTGGTGGGGGCGCTCACCTTCTTCCCGGCGCTGGCGCTCGGTCCAATCGTCGAGCACCTTCAGATGATAGGTGGAGGAAACTGACATGTCCCGTCGTCAGAAGTCTCTGTTCGATCCCGCGATCGTCCGGCAGGCGATCAAGGATTCGTTCCGCAAGCTCCATCCGCGATTGATGATCCGCAATCCCGTGATGTTCGTGGTCTACGTCGGCAGCTTCCTGACGACGGGCTTGTTCTCCAAGCCGTGATCGGAAAAGGCGAAGCGCCGGCCGGGTTCATCCTGGGCGTCTCGCTCTGGCTCTGGTTCACCGTGCTGTTCGCCAATTTCGCCGAGGCCATGGCCGAAGGGCGGGGCAAGGCCCAGGCCGCCAACCTGCGCAAGACCCGGCGCACCACGGTGGCGAAGAAGCTCCGCGAAGCACGCTTCGCCGCCGCCCGCATCGAGGTCCCGTCCACTGATTTGAGAAAAGGGGACGTCGTCCTCGTCGAAGCCGGAGACACGATCCCCGGCGACGGCGAGGTGATCGAAGGCGCCGCTTCCGTCAACGAGGCCGCGGTCACCGGCGAGAGCGCGCCTGTGATTCGCGAGAGCGGCGGCGATCGCAGCTCCGTCACCGGCGGCACCCAGGTGCTCTCCGACTGGCTCATCATCCGTATCACGGCCAATCCCGGCGAGACCTTCCTCGATCGCATGATCTCGCTGGTGGAAGGGGCGAAGCGGCAGAAGACGCCGAACGAGATCGCCCTCTCCATCCTGCTCGCCGGCCTCACCCTCGTCTTCCTCATGGCCACCGTGACGCTGCTGCCGTTTTCGATCTACAGCGTCACCGCGGCCGGCCACGGCACGCCGGTGACGGTGACCGTGCTCACGGCGCTCCTCGTCTGCCTGATCCCCACCACCATCGGCGGATTGCTCTCGGCCATCGGCATCGCGGGCATGGATCGCATGATCCAGGCCAACGTCATCGCCCTGTCCGGCCGCGCGGTCGAGGCGGCCGGGGACGTGGACGTGCTGCTGCTCGACAAGACCGGCACCATCACCCTCGGCAACCGGCAGGCCACGGAGCTCCTCCCGGCCGAAGGCACGGATGAGGCCCGCTTCGCCGATGCGGCCCAGCTCTCGTCGCTGGCTGACGAGACCCCCGAGGGACGTAGCATCGTGGTGCTCGCCAAGGAGAAGTACAAGATCCGCGAGCGCGACATCCACGCCCTCGGCGCTCATTTCGTGCCCTTCACCGCGCAGACGCGCATGAGCGGCGTGGATCTGAACGGCGTGAAGATCCGCAAGGGCGCCGCCGATGCCGTGGAGGCGTTCGTCGTGGCTCAGGGCGGCTCTTTCCCCGCGGACGTGCGCACCAAGGTCGAGTCCATCGGCCGCTCGGGCGGCACGCCCCTGGTGGTGGCCGAAGGGCCACAGGTGCTGGGCGTGATCCATTTGAAAGACATCGTCAAAGGGGGAATCCGCGAGCGTTTCGCCGAGCTGCGGGGCATGGGGATCAAAACGGTGATGATCACCGGCGACAATCCGCTGACCGCGGCGGCCATCGCGGCCGAGGCCGGAGTCGATGACTTCCTGGCCCAGGCCACACCGGAAGCCAAGCTCAAGCTGATCCGCGAGTATCAGTCCGGCGGCCGGCTGGTGGCGATGACGGGCGACGGCACCAACGACGCGCCGGCCCTGGCCCAGGCCGACGTGGCGGTGGCCATGAACTCCGGCACCCAGGCGGCCAAGGAGGCGGCGAACCTGGTGGACCTCGACTCGAATCCGACCAAGCTCCTGGAGACCGTGGAGATCGGCAAGCAGCTCCTCATCACCCGCGGCACGCTCACCACGTTTTCCATTGCCAACGACGTGGCCAAGTACTTCGCCATCATTCCGGCCGCCTTCGCCACCACCTATCCGGTGCTCAACCAGCTCAACCTAATGCACCTCGCGAGCCCGGACAGCGCCATCCTGTCGGCCGTCATCTTCAACGCCCTGATCATCATCGTCCTCATCCCCCTGGCGCTCAAGGGCGTCAAATTCCGCCGCCACTCGGCCTCGCGCCTGCTGCGCGACAACCTGCTGATCTATGGCCTGGGAGGAATGATCGCGCCGTTCCTCGGCATCAAGCTGATCGATCTCAATTCCTCCAAGGTTTGGGACTGGTGGTAACATGAAACACCAACTGAAACCCGCCATCCTGATGTTCCTAGTCCTTACCGTCTTGACCGGTCTGATCTATCCTCTCCTGGTGACCGGCCTCGCCCAGGTCGTGTTTCCCCGGCAGGCCAACGGCAGCCTGATCGAACGGGGCGGCAAGGTCGTCGGCTCCGCGCTGATCGGCCAGCCGTTCACGGGCCCGACCTACTTCTGGGGACGTCCCTCGGCCACGACGCCGTTCCCCTACAATGCCGCGGCCTCGTCGGGCTCGAACCTGGGCCCCACCAATCCGGCGTTGCTCGATCGCGTAAAATCCGACGTCGCCCGCATCCGCGCAGTCAATCCAGGCCAGGGACCGATCCCCGTCGATCTCGTCACCGCCTCGGCGAGCGGCCTCGATCCCCACATCAGCCCGGCCGCCGCCTACTATCAGGTGGAGCGCGTGGCCGCGGCCCGGCATCTCGATCCCGCGGCCATGCGCCGGCTGGTGGACCGCCACGTCGAAGGGAGATGGCTGGGATTGATCGGCGAGCCGCGGGTCAACGTGCTGGAGCTGAACCTGGATCTCGATCGATGACCTCCGATCGTCCCGATCCCGATGCCCTGCTCGCCCTGGCTCAGGCCGAGGAAGAGCGGGAGCGCCGGGGTAAATTAAAGGTTTTCTTCGGCGCCACGGCCGGAGTGGGGAAGACCTTCGCCATGCTGGAGGCCGCCCAGGAGCTGCGCCGGCGCGGGGTCGAGGTAGTGGTGGGAGTGGTCGAGACCCACGGCCGCAAGGAGACCGAGGCCCTGCTCGATGGGCTGGAGGTCCTGCCGCGCCGCGTGGACGAGCACCGGGGGATCCAGATCGGGGAATTCGACCTCGACGCCGCCCGTGCCCGCCGGCCCGCCGTGATCTTGATCGACGAGTTGGCCCACACCAACGCTCCGGGCTCGCGCCACGCCAAGCGCTGGCAGGACGTGGAAGAGCTGCTGGCCGAAGGGATCGACGTCTGGACCACCGTCAACGTCCAGCACCTGGAGAGCTTGAACGACCTGGTGGGGAAGATCACCGGCGTCGCCGTGCGCGAGACCGTGCCCGACTCCATCTTCGAGCGCGCGGATCAGGTGGAGCTGGTGGACCTGCCGCCGGAGGAGCTGATCAAGCGCCTCGAGGAAGGAAAGGTTTATGTTCCCGAGCAGGCGGAGCGTGCGCGAGAAAGCTTCTTCCGGCCGGGCAACCTCATTGCGTTGCGCGAGCTCGCCCTGCGCAAGACGGCCGAGCGGGTGGACGCCCAGATGCAGCGCTACCGGGAGCTGCACGGCGTGGCCGCAACCTGGCCCATCGCCGAACGCCTGCTGGTGGCCGTCAGCTCCGGCCCCACATCCGACCAGCTCGTGCGGGGCGGCCGGCGCCTAGCCGAGCGGCTGCGGGCCGAGTGGGTGGTGATCTACGTCGAGACTCCGGCCGAGTTGCGCCTCCCTCAAACGGACCGGGACCGCGTGTGGCAGACCCTGCGTCTGGCCGAGCGGCTGGGTGCGGAGACGGCCATCCTCTCCGGCGAGCGGCCCGCCGAGGAGATCCTGAAGTACGCCCGCCGACGCAACGTCTCGAAGATCGTGGTGGGCAAGCCCATCCATCCACGCTGGAAAGACATCGTCTTCGGCTCCGTGCGCGACGAGCTGGTGCGCGGCAGCGGCGACGTGGATATCTACGTCATCTCCGGCGAGGAGGGGGGCGGCTGGCCCACGGCCGAACGGCGGCGGAGCCCGGAGCGAGACGTCCGGGGCTACGTCGCCGCCATGCATCGTCACGGCCTTGACGACGGGGATCTGCGCGTTCCTCCGCCCCTGGTTCGAGCCCACCAACCTCGCCATGCTCTTCCTGCTCGGCGTGGTGGGAGTCGCCTCCCGCTTCAGCCGCGGCCCCGCCACCCTGGCCTCGGTGCTGGCCGTGGGCTGCTTCGACTTCTTCCTGGTGCCGCCCTACTACACCTTCGCCGTCTCGGACACCGAATACCTGCTCACCTTCGCCGTGATGCTCACCACGGCGCTGGTGGTCTCCACTCTCACCGTCCGCCTGCGCCGCCAGGCTGAAGCCGCCCGTGCCCGAGAGGAGCGGACGGCGGCGCTTTACGCCATGAGCCGCGACCTCGCGGCAGCGCCGGACCTCGACGCCATCCTCCAGGCCGCGGCCCGGCACATCCACTCCGTTTTCCTCTCCCAGGTGCTGCTGCTGCTGCCCGACGAAGCCGGCCGCCTCGCCGAGCGGGCGGCCGAGAGCATCACCTTCCTCTTCGACGTCCGCGAGCAGGCCGTCTCCCAGTGGGTCTACGATCACGGCCGCATGGCCGGCAAGACCACGGACACCCTCCCCGCCGCCAAGGGCCTCTACCTCCCCCTGCGCACCTCGCGGGGGATCGTGGGCGTGCTGGGCGTCCACCCCGCGGACCCCCAGCGGCTCGTCGATCCTGAGCAGCTCCATCTGCTAGAGGCGTTTGCGAATCAGATTGCGTTGGCGATCGAGTAGGGTTCTTGCCGGCCTGCCGGCTTTCGCTGTAGGGTAAAGCCGTCTCTTGAATACAAAGGGGTCATCGGGGGGATCGGCCATGAAATCGAACCGCGAGAAAACCGCCACGCTCGAGTTCTACCTCAACGGCTATCGGGTGACGCTTGAAGATCCGCCTCCGGACCTGCTGCTGCTCGACTTCCTGAGGTCGCCCGAAGTGGCGCTGACCGGCGCCAAGAAGGGATGCGGCGAGGGCGGGTGCGGAGCGTGCACGGTGATCCTCTCCAGCTTCAACCACGAGACGGACGCCGTCGAGCACCGGGCGATCAACTCGTGCCTGCGGCCTCTCTGCTCGCTCCAGGGCATGGCCGTCACCACCATCGAGGGGACCGGCGCCGTGGTTCCCCCCGCCTACCAGCCGGTGACCCTGGTGCCCAACGCGTCGCGCTCGGGCTTCTCTCTCGCCCGCCGGACGCCCCGGGATCAGGAGGAGCGCCGGCATCTGCTGAGACTGCTCACCGAGAGCCTTCAGGAAAAGCGCGTCGACAATCCGGAAAAGACGTTGCTGCGACGCGAGACCCCTGCCCAGATCCGGCCGGCCGAGCTCCGCGATCCCCTGCCGGAGGCGCGCGCGGCCGGCCTGCGCTCGTCGCGGACCTCCAAGGCCGCTCCCACTCCGGAATCAATGGGAGCTGAATCTGCGCCCTCCGAGGAGGGCATCAACCCCGTGGCCCATCGCCTGGCGATCAACAACGGCAGCCAGTGCGGCTATTGCTCGGCCGGCTTCGTCATGACCATGACGGGGCTGCTCGTCAACTGCTCCGCGCCCACGAAGAAGCAGATCGAGGACACTTTCGACGGCAACATCTGCCGCTGCACCGGCTATCGGCCCATCCTGACCGCGATGAAGACGTTTGCCTCGGACTGGACGGCGGAGGACGAAGCTGAACGCATGAAGTGCAAGGTCGACAAGGCCTATGACACCCAGCGGATCGGCGAGTTGCGCATCCCCTATCCTCCCGGGGCCCGCGGGCCGGCGGACCTTTTCGAAATTGACCGGCCGCACAAGCAGTGGCGCGCGGTCACGTCGATCGAAGCGCTCTGCGAGCTGGTGCAGCAGAACCCCGGCGCGGAGATACGGCTGGTCCACGGCAACACCTCCTACGGCGTCTATCCGAACGAATTCCGCACCGCGACCCTGCTCGTGGACATCCGGGGGATTCGCGAGCTCGACCAGATCGAGATCAGCGACGAGCGCCTGATCGTCGGCGCAGGAGTCACGTACGGCCATTTCATCGCGATCCTCGAAAACCTGACCGGAACCGGGGAGCGGGCCGAGACCACGCGGCTCGGCGCCCTGGAGCTCATGGCCCGGCGCACGGCCGGCACTCTCGTCCGCAACGCTGCCACGCTCGGGGGCAACAGCGCCATGGTGCTCGAGCACATCCACGAAGGCGAGGCTTTCCCCTCCGACCTGTTCACGGCCCTGAGCGCGGTCGAGACCGAGATCTCAACCGTGAATCTCGACGACGGTACGCGCCGGAGCTTCTCCGTCGCGGAGCTCATCGCGGCCTCTGTCGACAAGAGCGTGGACCCCCGCCGTCTGCTGATCGTTTCCTATCAGATTCCGCGCGGTTCTGAGAACGAGGTGGTGCTCGCGCAGAAAGTCGCGCTGCGGGAGGTCAACGCCCACTCGATCGTCAACGCCACCACCCGCCTTGGCTTTGCCGAGGGCACCGAGGTCGCGTCCGCCGCGCTGATCTTCGGCGGCATCGCTCCCTTCCCCTTCCGGGCCGTGAAGACCGAAAAGCTGCTGGTCGGCGTCCCCTTGAGACTCGACCGCTTTCCGGATCTCGCCCGCTCGCTCGCGGCCGAGGTCGGAGCTGAGCTTGCCCGCTGGGCGTTCCGGCGGGAGCCCTATGAGGGCTTCACCGATGAATACCGGCTCTCGCTCGCCTTGAGCTTCCTGTACAAGGCGATCGTCAACGCCCTGCTCGTCCGGGCTCCCGGCGAGGTCCCGGCCGACGTGCAATCCGCGGGCGTCATCACCTGGGGCCGCTGGCCAGTCAGCTCCGGTCAGCAGTTCTACGCCACCCAGGGCTTCAAGGCGCCGGTGCAGGAGCCCTACATCGGGCTCATGACCCTCTACCAGACCTCGGGCGAGGTTCACTACACCCATGAGATCCAGGTCCCGCCCACGGCGCTCAACGGCGCCCTGGTCCAGGGCCGGCAGGCGCCGCGCACTTTCCGGTTCCAGCTCCCGGACGCCCCGGGCAAGGCCGTGACGCGCGAGGTTCTCTGTGCCTGGCTGCGCGATCGTTTCGACGACTTCGTCGATCTGCTGACCGCGTCCGAGATCCCCAAGGGCGGGACCAACTTGCAGGGGATGGGCGCGGATCAGCCGCTCTTCGCCGTAGATCGAGCTCCTCTATCCCGGCCAGGTGGTGGCGATGGTCCTGGCGCGCACCGAGCACCAGGCCTGGCGCATCGCCGAGTCTGTAGGCGCCGAATGCCTGGCCTACGGGCCCATCGACTGGCCCGCGCCCTTCAACGAGAGCATCCTGTCGCTCGCCCGGGCCATCGAGATCGGGAGCGTGTTCCCCGACTGCCCCGCGAGCGCGCCCTTCAATGCCCACGTCTGGCGGGTCACCCGGCCGGGCAGCGTGCTCGATTGGATCGACGACGCGCGCGGCGATCTCGAGCGCTCGATCGTGGTGCGCGAGGCCAATGTCGACGGCCGGGCGTGTGTTCTCGTGGCCACCAGCCAGGAAGTCGGCGGCCAGCTCCATTTTTATATGGAGACTCAAAGCTGCGTGGCGACACCGCAGGACGCCAACGTGATCGTGGTCCATCCCTCATCGCAAAGCCCGCTGGAAATGCATCAGACCAGCGCTTCTTCGATCGGCGTGCCGCAGAACCGGATCCGCGTCCGCATCAAACAGCTCGGCGGCGGCTACGGTGGCAAGACCGAGCAGGCCCGCTTCGTGACCGGACCCGACGGCGGTCGCGGCCAACGCCACCAAGCGGCCGGTGCGTCTCGTGCTCGAACGCGCGAGAGACTCGGCGATGATCGGCAGGCGCCACCCGTATTTCGGCCAGTACCAGATCGCCATCGATCGAGGCGAGAAACGGCCCGAGGACCGAGGCCTGATCCGCGGCTTGCACGACAAGATGTGGGGCGACGGCGGCGCTTTCTACGACTGCTCGTTCATCGTCTCCAACTGCATCCAGACTGCGCGCCGACAACGCCTACCGGGTCGCCAACTTCGAAAGTCAGATCGACGTCTGCCGGACCAACACGGCGCCGAACACCGCGTTCCGGGCGTTCGGCGACGTGCAGGGCAAACTGATCACGGAGAACGCCATCGACGACGCGGCGTTCGCGCTCGGCATGCAGCCCCGAGGAGGTGCGCGAGAAGAACCTCTACGAGCGCGGCGACGTCACGCCCTTCGGCCAGGCGCTCTCGTACTGCTACATGCGCGAGGTGTGGGAGTACCTCGAAAAGGTTTGCAAATTACGAGGAAAAGAAAGCCGAGGTCGAGCGTTTCAACACCGAGAACAAGTGGCGCAAGCGCGGGATCGCGATGATCCCGGTCAAATACGGCTCGGGCTACAACCTCGTCATGCTGGAGCAGGCCTCGGCGATCGTCTCGATCTTTTCAGCCGACGGCACAGTCATCATCAACCAGGCCGGCGTGGACATGGGCCAGGGCTCGCTGACCCAGGTCGTCCAGGTCGCCGCCTACATCCTCAACATTCCCATGTCCATGATTCGCATCGAGCTGCCGGACACGGGCATCATCCCCAATCCCACCAGCACCGGCGCCTCGACCGGCACGGCCTACAACGCCGAAGCGATCAAGGGAGCCTGCCGCGAGCTTCGCCAGCGCCTGCTCGACTTCGGCTACCAGATGCTGCAAGAGAACGGAGACGACTGGTGCAAGGATCAAGGGATCGACTTCTGGAATTACGGTGACAAGGGTTGGTCGCAGAAGGTCGTCGTCGGCACCAACCCGCCCAAGCCGATCTGGCAGTACCTGGTCAGCATGGCCTACCAGAAGCGCATCAACTTGAGCGCGCAGTACCTCGCTCCGATCCGCGGCGGCGAGACCCCGGCGCCGGCGATCGAATTCAAGCCTGTCGCCGCGCAGCCGCAGATCCCGGGCGTGCAGATGGCCGACGTGAAATCGGTCAGCGCAGAGATCGACGAATTCTGCGGCTTCACCTTCTCGGCAGCGTGCTCGGTGGTCGAGGTCGACGTCCTGACCGGCGAGACCAAGATCCTCGAATGCGACCTGATGTACGACATGGGTTGGAGCATCAACCCGGCCCTCGACATCGGCCAGGTCGAAGGCGCCTTCATCCAGGGCGTCGGCTACGTGCTGAGCGAGTGGCTGGTGTTCGAGCCTGAAGGGGAGGAGAAAGGCCGGCTCAACAGCGACAACACCTGGCGCTACAAGCCGCCGGCGGTGCCCACGATCCCGCTGCGATTCAACACGCATCTCTTTCCCGCGCGACCTCGCCAACGTGCCCGAGAACCCGAACGAGGTGTTGTCGGCCAAAGAGGTGGGGGAGCCGCCGCTGGTCCTGGCCGCGACCGTGTTCTTCGCCCTCAAGCGGCCATCCGGGCCTCGCGCCTCGAGCGGGGTCTCGACGGCCTCTTCACGCTCGACGCGCCGGCCACGGTCCAGGCAGTCCAGCAGGCGTGCGCGCTCACTCACCTACACTCTGAAGGACTCTCGTCACCAGCCCCTCGCTGAGCCAGACTCCCTCCTCTCGCATCCGGACGAGAAGAGGCGCGATCTCGAGGACCAGGCCCTGGCGCTTGGCGGCAACCAGGATCCCAACGCTTCCTCGGACCTGGATGCCCAGCCGTTCGGCGGTCAGACGCGCAGGACGATCATCGGAGAGGAACCACTCGGCGTGTCGGTCGATCGCGAGACAAATCGCCGCGGCTTCTCCGGCATCGAGATCGCCGCGCAGCAAGCGGAACAGGTCCGAGTCTGGATCGTGACGCTCCACTGCGATCCAGGCGGCGTCTGCCACCTCGCGGCTCCCCGGCAGTCCTTCCCCGGCTTTGACGACTTCGTCGTAGACCAGATCTGGGATGAGGATTCGTCCGTAGAGCTCCGGCAGCAGGCCGAGGCGACCGATCAGGCTGAGGTGGATGAGGGGGCCGGCGTCCGCGATGACGATCACGATTCGAGCTCGCGAGCCAATTCATCCTCGTCGTAGTCGAACGGCGAAATCTGGTGTTTCCCCATCAGCAGGAGGAACTGCGCGAGGGGAAGCCCCGACAGCTCTGCGGCCTTGCCAAAGCCGAGCCGACGCGACCGCACCTCTTCGAGAATCCACAGGAGTTGCATCTCCCTGGCGACCTCCTGCGGATGCCAGGTGCGATGCCGGAAGGCTTCCTCGGGAAGCTCGACTTCAACTCGGCGGGGTTTCGCTGCTCCATTGCCCATGGTCGTAAGTATAGACCAGGAGGCTCGGAAACCCGCCAGAGCCCGGCGCGGCAGGGCCTGCCAGCAGCGGTGAAGCCCATCCTGGCCCGTCCTTTGCAAATCCTCTCTTCATGATGGGGATTACGAAGGCCTGGAACCTGCTGACGTCGAAGATCATGGGGTGGGTGAGGGAATTCATCCTCCTTTTGCCCAACCTCGCGGTGGCGGTGCTGGTGCTGGTGGCCTTCTGGCTGGGTGCCAAGCTGGCGCGCAATCTGGTGGTGCGCCTGCTGCGCCGGATCTCGCACAGCGAGCAGGTGACGCGGCTGCTCGCGCAGACGGTCTTCCTGGCCCTCCTCGCCGCCGGCTTCTTCGTGGCACTGGGCATCCTCGGCCTGCAGAAGACCGTGGCTTCGCTGCTCGCCGGCGCCGGCATCCTGGGCCTCGCCCTCGGCTTCGCCTTCCAAGACATCGCCGCCAACTTCATGGCCGGCATCTACCTCTCCATCCAGCACCCGTTCCGCGTCGGCCACATGATCCAGACCAAGGACTTCACCGGCGTCGTGCAGCGCATCCAACTGCGCTGGACGGAGATCCGCTCGCCCGAAGGGCAGCTCGTCCTGGTGCCCAACAAGAAGATCTTCGAGAACAGCATCGTCAACTATACGACCTCGGGCAAGCGGCGGGTGGACATCAAGCTGGGAGTCTCCTACGCTGACGACCTGGAGAAGGTACGGCGGCTGACCCTGCGCGCCCTGGAGAAGCTCCCCGCCCGCAAGGCGGATACCCAGGTGGAGATGTTCTACGAGGGCTTCGGGGAGAGCTCCGTCGACCTCGTGGTCCGCTTCTGGATCGACTTCACCGCCAAACAGGCCGACTACCTCGCAGCCCGCAGCGAGGCCATCGAACGCCTGAAGAAGGTCTACGACGACAACGGCATCACCCTGCCGTTCCCCACCCGCACCCTCGACTTTGCCGTCAAAGGCGACGAGCCGCTGCGCGACGAGCTGGAAGCCATCGGCATCGGGCGCTACCGGGACGCGCATTGACGGCTCGTCGACCGATCAAATCAACCCGCGAGCCGAAAGCTCATCCTTGAGATAAGCGTAGTAGATCGGCGCTGCGACCACTCCGGCGAGGCCGAAGGCGGCTTCCATGGCGAGCATGGCGAGCAACAGCTCCCAGGCCCGGGCCTGGATCTCGGTGCCGACGATCTTGGCGTTGAGGAAGTATTCGAGCTTGTGGATCACGATCAGGAAGACCAGCGAGCCGAGCGCCACGCCCAGGGAGTAGGAGAGGCTGACGACGACGATCACCGTGTTCGAGATCAGGTTGCCGATCACCGGCAGCAGGCCGGCGAGGAAGGTGAGGACGATCAAGGTCTTGGTCAG
Organism: Thermoanaerobaculaceae bacterium; assembly: GCA_963712665.1. Taxonomy (GTDB): domain Bacteria; phylum Acidobacteriota; class Thermoanaerobaculia; order Multivoradales; family UBA5704; genus DATARR01. The sequence continues at coordinate 107,763 of CAVQIV010000010.1, forward strand.
CGGCAGGCGGACGCCGAGCAGGGGGAGCACCACGAGGAGGTAGATGGCGGTCAGCGCCGTGTTGAGGGCCGAGATGCGCAACTGGGCGAAGACGATGCGCCGGAATGCCTCCCCCAGCCGCCGGGCCCGCTCGGCCATGGCCCGGGCGAGCGGCGCGCGCGACGCCGCGTGCACCGTCTCCTGCAGCGAGACCAGGGCGCCGATGATCATGCCGACCAGCGCGTGGGCGAGGCTCCGCCCCAACTCGGTGCCGAGCGTCTTCAGCTCTCCGGCGTGCTCGCGCAGCCAGGCCACCCCCTGGTTCTTCAGCTCCTCGGCGTCGGCGGGGAGCTCCTGGGCGAGCCAGCCGGGCAGGTGGGCCCTGGAGGTTTCGAGGATGTCGGCCATCTGGGCGAACAGGGCAGGGAGATTCCCCGGCTCGCCGCGGAAGAAGGCGATGAGGCCGACCACGGTGAGGGCCAGCGCGGCCACGATGAACACCGCCAGGATCGCGACCGCCAAGCGCTTGCCCGTCGCGCGGCTGCCGCGAATGAAAGGCAGCTTGCGGCTCAGGATGTGCACCAGCTCGTAGACGGCCAGCCCGCCCAGGAGGGCTGACAAGAGGTGCAGGTAGAGGATGAGGAACAGGGCCAGACCGGCGAGGATCCACGACGCGGTCTCCGGCGCAGAGGGCCGGCGGTGGATCTCGGAAGCGGGGGAAGTTGTCATGACAATGGTGGGATCTTCGCACAAGATCGCGCCTACCGCACCCAGGGACGCTGCACCGTATACACCGGAATCGCCGTAATCCCCTCCCGCTGGATCGACAGCAACCGCCGCTTGGCCAGCCAACGGAGCGCCTCCTGCACCGCCCGCTTCGACAGGCCCGTCCCCGTCGAGATGTCGATCAGGCTCACCTGCACCGCCTCCTCACCCGAGCCATGGGTCCGCCGCCACAGGAACAGATACACCAGGAACGCCGAGGGCTGGCGATCATGCCCCACCAGATCCCCCATGAGGACGTCCAACACATAAGCATCCACCATCACCGTCGTCATCGAGCCCTCCGCAAGCTATAGCAGTGGTTGCCATAGTAACCTTCGCACGCCTTGCGCTGCAATCTCGGGAGGGTCATGAATCACCATCACACACACCTACGGAGGGAGAGTCCATGATCAAGGCCATGAAATTCGTCGGAGTTCCGGTTGGCGACCAGCAGCGCGCTCTGGATTTCTACACCCAGAAGCTGGGCTTCCGCGTCATCACCGACCAGCCGTTCAACGACGAGCAGCGCTGGATCGAGCTGGGGATCGGCCGCTCCGCCACCGGCATCACCCTCTTCACCCCACCCGGCCACGAAAACCGCATCGGCACCTTCACCGGTATTTCTTTCGTCGCTGACGACGTCAAAGCCACCAGCCGCGAGCTAGCGGAGAAAGGAGTCGTCTTCATCCAGGAGCCGAAGGAAGCCGACTGGGGCACCTTTGCGATCTTTGCGGATCCGGATGGGAATCAGTTCGTCTTGGGGTCGGCGTAGCGCTTACGGAAGCCTCGGCGGACCGAACCGTGGAGTGGCAAACCCGGCCCCAACGGGCCGGCAGAGCATAGCCCAGGGCATCTGAGGCCGTAGGCCGATGCCCTGGGGAAAAGAAGGCACAACAAACCAAGGCGGGCTTGTAAGGTCGCGAGAGCTCTGCTCGCCTTACGAGGCCGGCGGCCCCGGCAACGGCTCGTTCAGTATTCCTTCCAGGCGATATGGATCGTAGCCTCGACGCAGGGAAGACGACTTCGTGACGCAGTAACGCAATCTCGGACTGGGGAACGAGACCTTGCGCCATGGAAGCTTACCGCGGCCCAGGGAAGACGACATTGCGGCGAGATAACGTTACCTCGCGGCAGGGAACGCGACTTTGCGGCAGGGAATACGACTTTGCGGCAGGGAATCTTACCGCGGCCCAGGGAAGACGACTGAGCGGCGCGGTAACGTTATCTCGGCCGCCGGAACGTTATCTTGCGCCACGGAATCTTACCGCGGCGCAGGGAACGCGACTGAGCGGCACGGTAACATTATCTCGGCCGCCGGAACGTTACCTCGCGCCACGGAATCTTACCGCGACACAGGGAACGCGACTGAGCGGCGCGGTAATGTTATCTCAGCCGCCGGAACGTTATTTTGCGGCAGGGAATCTTACCGCAGCGCAGGGAACGCGACTGAGCGACACGGTAACGTTATCTCGGCCGCCGGAACGTTACCTCGCGCCACGGAATCTTACCGCGACACAGGGAACGCGACTGAGCGGCGCGGTAATGTTATCTCAGCCGCCGGAACGTTATTTTGCGGCAGGGAATCTTACCGCGGCGCAGGGAACGCGACCGAGCGGCGCGGTAACGTTATCTCAGCCGCCGGAACGTTATCTTGCGCCACGGAATCTTACCGCGGCGCAGGGAACGCGACTGAGCGGCACGGTAACATTATCTCGGCCGCCGGAACGTTACCTCGCGCCACGGAATCTTACCGCGACACAGGGAACGCGACTGAGCGGCGCGGTAATGTTATCTCAGCCGCCGTAACGTTATCTTGCGCCACGGAATCTTACCGCAGCGCAGGGAACGCGACTGAGCGACACGGTAACGTTATCTCGGCCGCCGGAACGTTACCTCGCGCCACGGAATCTTACCGCGACACAGGGAACGCGACTGAGCGGCGCGGTAATGTTATCTCAGCCGCCGGAACGTTATTTTGCGGCAGGGAATCTTACCGCGGCGCAGGGAAGCGCGATCCGTCTCATGATCTCTGCCCGCCACCAACCGCAACAGGATCCGATACTGGCGGGGCACCTTCAGACCTCGGATGACGCAGTCGCTCACCGGTGCGAAAAGCGGTATCCGTCCGGTTGAGCGCGAGGGATAAGCGTCACGCTCCAGTGCCAAAACCGTAGCCGTCAGCTCTCTCGAATGCCGGTACAGACGCGAGCGTCGTTCCATGCTCATTCGACCGAAGGCCGAGATGTGCTCACGTATTCGTCGATGTCTGGTATTGCGACCCTCGTGAGACCAACACCATCGGTTGCAGGAACCATACGAGAGTAAGTTATCGATCTGGACCCCAGGCGTGCTCTGATTGCGTCGAGAACGAGGGCGACGTCACGCAAAGAGGTTTTAAGCCCGAACACAATTCCGGAGATTGCTTCCTTGTCAATGTGCACGGGATTCTCCCTGAGCATCGACGCGTTAACTACAAGGCGTCGTTCGCGCTCATAAGTCCACGAGGCATGCTTCACAAGCTCAAAGGTAACCCCTCCCACCGAGCCGTCGTCCTTGGTATAGAACTGAAAGAAACCAGGGGCCGAGTCCTGATAGAGAACCGCGTTTGCGAGAAGACGTACCACGGAAGGAGCCGCGGGCGCATCCCCGATGTGCTTGATTCTCCCCCTTCGGCCCCGTATTGAGGCGTATCCGGATAGATCAAACGAACGCCCCTCGAATGGTAGCGAAAGGAATCCTGCTGAAGCCTCGGCTTTAAGGCACACGCAGATGCCACGGTGCGAATTGGAGTAGTGGCTCCACATCAGTACGCTATCAACAGCTTCGGAGAGGCAGTAAATTCGCGTCTTTTGTGTTCCTTCACGTAGCGATCGCTCGAATCGCCTTGCTTCGGCGACGCTCAAGCGGTCGGCATCGTTACCCGACATCCGCTCACGTTCGAAACGGTCCCATTCCTCGCTCAAGTCGCGGTTGACGTACCGGCAATCGAAGGGATCGTTGAGCTCCTCCGGAGAGGAGAAGTACACATCGCCGGAGCGTAGGAAGGAGAGCGTGGTATCGGTTATGGCGCGATACTTGAAGAGCTCTTGAGTGGCCTGCTGAGGACGGCGGTGCTTCCTTTTCGTCATTATATTCTTGCCTAGTGACGCCTAACGCCTTGGAAGCTCACCGCCCGGCAAGCGTGCGGAGCGCGCTTGCCGTCCGGTGCAGCGCTTGGAATTCTACGCCAGTTGAACGTGTGCGTCAATAGAGGACAGGACTGCCGGATAAGCCTCTGAGGCCGAATGGCAGATAAATCTCCGGCCTCATGAAGGATGATGCACCCTGTAACCCAGGGCGTTGCCCTGGGCTCAGGAAGGACGGCCCTTTGGGTCTCAGAATGCTCAACCTCGGCAGCCGGAGTCGATCATCAGGTCGGGCGGTCAGCCACTACTGGCGCAGCCCGACGATGAGTGCAGTAATGGCGAGGCCGCTGGCGATTAAGGAATAGGAAACAAGGTTGGCTCGCCAAGCCCAGCGTCTGATGTCCGTGGACTGGAAGCCGGCGAAGCGCTGTGCAACCCTGCGTTCGATCCAAACCGAAGCCAAGAAGAACGGAATGCACAAAAATGCGCCGGCTGCCGGAAGGAGCCAAAGATACCTGTCGGTGAGCGGCGGTAGCCAGGCAGCGTAAAACGGAAACAGGGCCCAATCCGGAAGTGAGCGCGGCAGGATCGACCTGACAGAGCTGGCGACCATGGCGACAAGGAGGGCCGCGCCCCATGCGAGAGGAATACCTACCAGTGTGGAGATGAAGTTGCTGAGGCCTGCGATCTTCAGGCTGGAGGACCAGTTTGCGCGCAGGATGCGCCGAGCGACGAGGGCTTCGAGAACGATGACCGGAATGAGAAGAATCCAGGCCACCGGCCAGGCGTATGCCAACATCGGTATGCCAACGTTCGCATGAACAGCGGTGGTCGGCGCCAGTAGAACGACAGAGTCCGATACGAAATGAACGCCTCAGGTGCTCTATACGGTTCCTCGGAGCGCATCGTGCCCATTTCATGATTTGTAACCCTACGCCCGTTGAACGTGTACGTCAATCCAGGGTCACACACCTGAGGCGCCAGAGGCCCGGCCCAAAAGATCTTTCCTCCGAGTCGTCTGAGTATTCGCGGTCTTTTCTACTGCCGGACCGCCCCTTCGATCCTCTCCAGCAGCTCCACCCGGTCCCGGGTCGTGGGCGGCACCTGGCGCAGGTCGGTTGCGAAGCCGAAGCCCACGCCGTGCTTTTCAGAGGCGAGCTTGCGGCCGGCATCCACCCGGGGATCGTATTCCAGCACCTCGAGCTTCGTGTGCCCGGGGCCGTCCGGCTCCAGGTGGAGGATGAAGTGGCAGGTGAAGGGCGCGGCCTTTCCCCGCAGCCAGTATTCCGAAGGCCAGAAGACGTCCAGCGGGTGATAGAGGAAGAGGTCGTCTTTCCGCCGCTCGAGAGGAAGGGAAAGATAACGATCCATGGCCGGATCGTCCCGGGAGTTGGCTTTGAGATCGACGTCGCCGGGCAGCGGCACCTGTCCCACGCCGGCGGGCACTTCGCGCGGGTAGAGAACGAAGGCGTGGAGCTTGTCGCTCTCGGGAAAACGGTTCTTGCGGGGCGGCGGCACGAGGCCGTCGTTGAAGAAGGCGCGGAGGGCGGCCGTCACTTGCGGGACGTCGCCGGGTAGGGAGGCTTCGACGAAGGGCCGGGTCTCCGCCGCCCGCCGTTCGAGCCGGGCGGCGCAGGAGCCAAGGAGGCAGGCCGCCGCCAGGGTGAAAGTGGCGAGCCGGTGGGGAAAGGAGAGCCCCGGACGGGCAGGGTGCCGGTCCGGGGTCTCGTCGCGAAGGGGCAGGCTCAGGGGCACGAGGTGGAATCGATGGTGGCGTTCGCCGCGCCGCAGCCATGGGCCCGGTCGTGGGGCACGCAGACGTCGACGGTCCCCTGGCAAAGGCCGCCCGAGTCGGTGGTGGCGGAGAAGCGGAGGGTATAGAGGCGGCCCGGGCCGTTGCCGCTGCGCTCAGCCCGCACCTGGGCGGTCGCAGTGCCGATCCCCTGAGCATCGGGGCAGGCGCTGCCGTCCCCGGTGCCGTTGGTGGGCTCGCTCTGGAGAATGTTGTCGATGTGGAGGATCACCGGCGAGTTGTCCGAGCTGGCGACGCCCTGGATGGTTACCGGAGTGAACGAGTGGTTCGGCGGCCAGATCGTGGCGATGCTCGGCCGCGCCTGCGTGCAGTCGAGCGTGGGGGCCGAGGACTGCGCCACCACCAGGCTCTCCACCACGGCGAAGTTGCGCGCTCCCGCGGGAGCCGTGCTCTCGGCCGAGGCGGTGAGGGAGTCGGTCGTCCCCTCGGCCGCGCCGGACGGCACGTCGAGCCGCACGGTGACGTGGATGGACTGTCCCGTGGTCAGCGTGAAGTCCGTGGGAGACGCCGAGGTGACGAAGCCGCGGTCGTCCGAAGCCGTGAAGTGGAAGGTGTTCGCCGCGCCGTAGTTGGTCACCTCGAAGGTGTAGAACGTAGTGCGGCCGGGAGTCAAGTCCTGGCTGCCGGGAGCGAAGACGCGCACCGTCTGCGGCTGGATGGTCTTCGCCAGCACGCGCTGATAGCGCTCGCCATTCGTCCGGGTGCCGGTGACGTAGACGAGGAACGGCTGGGTGGGGAGCTGGACGGTGCCGAAGAGCTCGTCGGGGGCGCCCGAGGCATCAGGCGCGAGGCTCAGGGTGCCGAGAGTGGCCCCCGTCTTGTCCCGGAATTCGAAAGTGGTTGTGGCGAAGTCGCCCGACATCTCGGCCGCGGCCGTGGTCTCTTGGCCGATCACCGGGAAGCCCGGCAGATCGAAGTAGCCCTGGTGGCCCGGCCGGCCCGCGACCTCCACGAAGCCGAAGCGGTCGAGATCGAGCGTGCTCTCGCCGAGGACGTTGAAAGAATATTGCGCTCCGCCATCCACCGCCGTCGTCCAGGCTCCCGGCGCGGGATTGAGGATCGTGATCACGATGCCCGTGCTGAGGCTGATGACCTGAACGCCGGGATCCGTGGGCTGCACTGCCGTGCCATCCGGCCGTGTCAGGGTGAGCGAAGTCGCGCCGCTCAAAGAGAAAGTCACCCGGCTCAAGGTTGAATCCACTGGAATGCTGTAGGACTTCGGCGTGCCCACGAGGGCATCGGCCACGGACAGAATATCCACCGCATTGGCGCGCACCACGGCGTCGGCCACGCGAGTGATCTCACCGGCCTCGAAGAAATCGAGGAAGAAGTACTGCCCACCCGTATCGTTGGCAATGCGGGCATAGGCCGGATCGAAAGGCAGAGGCAGAGGATCGGCCGCTGCGAATCCGAAGCCGCCGCAGCTCCCGAAGAGAAGGGGATAGATCTTGGCGTCCTTGGACTGGGCCAGGCTGCTGACGTTGCCCGCGAGACCCGCGTCTTTGGCGTCCGCATCCGTGAACGTGAAGAGGTCAGCCCCCTTGTCCACCGCGCCCAGGGCCTGGAGCGCGCCGGTCATCGACAGCTCGGGGCAGTCGTCGCCCCCATCGGCGAAGAGAGCGCTGATGGCAGACTTGAACGTGTCCGCATCGTCCGTCACCGTCAGCGGTCCCACCGAGGGATCATTGAACGGCGCCAGCACGTACTTGAGAGGCTCCTGATCCGTATCGATCCGGCTGTCCACGATCTGGATGGCCTGGGCCCGCACCTGGGCGATGATGCCGCCCATGCTGCCCGTGGTGTCGATCGACATGGCGAGCGTCGGCCCCACGCCCAGCAGGAGTTTGAGCTGCCGCTCCGTGACCTTGTCCTTGATGTCGCGGATGAACGCCTTGGTGGCGGCCTGCGCCGACGAGGCCGCGGAGCCATGGAAGGTGCTGTGGGGCGAGAACGTCTCGAAGAGAGTGTCCTTGTTGATGCCGCCCGCCGGACCCGTGCCACTGTCGAAGGGACCGCCGTGCCGGCACTTGGAGGTAATCGACGGCCGCGCGTCCTCGCCGCCGTAGTAGCCGCTGGTGAGAGCGTTGGTCAGCAGGTTGTGGCTGCAGTCCTCGATCAGCGTACCGTCGGGCAGCACGATCAGCGTGCAGGGGGCACAGGTGGGGACGGTCGGACCCACGGAGACGAGGGGCGAGCCCGGATTCCATAGGGCGTCATTGGCGCCGCTGTTGCCGGCCTCGACGTAGTTGGAGTGGGAGTAGAAGTCCTGGATAGTGTGCAGCGCCTGCCCCAGGCTCGTGCGCGCGCCCGAGGCGTTTTCGGCTTGGAGCGCAGAGACCACGGCCTGCTCGAGATCCACCACCCGGGCCTTGCCGCCATTGAAGTTCTCGCCGTCGTAGTGCTTGGCCGAGTGGTCCTGATCCTCGTCCACCGCGGCATTGGCCTCCCAGATCTCCTCGATGGCCTTCTTCATCGACTTGGTGAGCCGGGAAGTTGAGAAGAGCTCCTGGTCCAGCTCCTTGACCGCCTGCTTGGTCATGTCCTTGTGCGTGGTGCCCACCAGGCCGAAGCCGCACCGGACACCGTTGTTGGGGCAGAAAGCCCCGGCCGGAGCGGCCGACAGGACCAGCCCTGCCACGGCCAGACACACTCCGGCAAACTGCTGAATACGTCTCACTGAGTACACGGGAATCTCCTTCTGTAGGGGGAAAGCCGCGGGAAGCGCGGAGGTCCTCACAGCCACAAATGCGCAAGAAAGTATAAGATTGGAAACTGCAAGAGTCAAGCAGCGGCTTCAGGAGCGGTCGCCGGGGGATTTCAAACCCTGGCGGGGGAGACTACCCGGCGCTGCCGGTCCCCTTCGTGCCGGCCACCCCAGCGGCAACCAGGAATGAACCGAGAGCCCACCCAAGCGGAAGGTCGAGAAATGGGATTCCAGCCTCGGTCGGCGATCTGCTCGCCGGCTCCGATTCTACCTGGAACTTCAAATGTGGCAGTTATACATGTTGTCTTCGCAGGTGCAAACTTTCACTACCCCGTCCTCGCTCAGGCACCTGGCACAGCAAATGTCGCAGGACTGTCCGTGGACCTCGCTGCAGGGGGCCAGGGCATAACCCGGTCTTTCGGCCAGCAGCCAGGACGTGATCAAGATACCGGCCAGCGCGAGCAAGCGTAGCGTCTGCTGCTTCATGGAGCCTCTGGTAACGCCAGGGGACCACCCCGGCCTGTTACATTCTAGCGTACCTGAAGTGCTTGGCGATCCGCTCCCGCTCTCGGGTTCAGCCCTACTGCATCCTACGCCTCGTGTCCGCTTATTCCGTCCGCCCACACTGAATCAGGACACGATCGAGCCGTCCCCTGCCGCGAGCCCGTAGGGCGGCAGACTCCTAGCCCAGTGCGTGAGCGCTGGGAAACCGAGCGCCATCCCACCGTATTGAGCCCTGTCAAGGGCGCCCTTGGCAGGGCTGGAATGAGAGGTTTCGAATGCCTTCGACCCAGGGCTTACGCGCCTGGGCTAGGAGTCTGCCGCCCTACGGGCTCGGGAGGGTGCGAGCGTGCAGAGACTGAGGCCAACGCAAGAAGACTGAGTCTGACACGACCATGTCGATTTCATAGGAAGCGGGCTCGAAGGGGCCCGCCGTGTAGCCCTCTTCAAAGGCTCTGTCGCTACCGGCGCTTCGCAGAAGGTAGTGACCGGCGACGAGTCGGCGATGAGCTGCGAAGCCATCCGTCGCTCGGTAGTCGTAAGGCGTCTTCCAGCCATCACGGGTTGGAACGGTTGCGACGATACCGTCTTGCACGAGTGCATTGGATGCTTGCCGGAAGTCGCCCATGGGATACCCCGAGTGGCGCCGCTGGTACTCTCGAAGCGCCGCGGCCAGATTGCGCAGATCGGCCATCGTGCGCTTTTGCTTTGCATTATCAAGGGACTCGGTCTGGGAGGAGAAGAGAAGACCGAGGACAGTCAGCACGCTTGCGGTTGCAATACCTGCTTCGATCAGCGTGAGCGAAAGGCGCCGAGTCTGGCCGACGTGATGATCCAGAGGAATAGGACGGCGAGGACGTAGGTGGCGATTGCAGCGATGAGCAGCAGAACGATTCCGTAAATAGTCACGCCTGTCACCAGTGTACCGACCGACGCCTAACCTCACTGTGAGCTTCTCCGCCTAGTCCACAGCGACCATCCCTCGTCCTTCCCCGGAGATCTTCAGGCCTCTTCACTTCGGGGCGCGAGATAGCATGCTGATCCAGGTAACTCCCGTCTGGCTGCTGCCTGTCTCCAAGACCAGATTGAAATTGACGGCGTCCTCGTTCTTGGCATCGTAGATTGCACAGAACAACCGGTGCGCAATGGGCCCCGGACTTGCCGTGTTCTGCGGGATAGTGACCTCCGGAAAGCCAAGATTGGGAAGGATTAGCGTAAGACCCTCATGGCTTGCGAGCTCTTGCAGCTTTGGCACAAAATCCTCGATGCTAGATTTTCTGTCGAACTGTAAGTTAATCCCAAAATCGTCTTTCGTAACTAGTAATGTGTCCCGGGTGCTTGCCAGCTCTATCTCTAGACAAGAGCCAGTTGCTGAGGAAGCCAGTTGCGCTATGTACTTCTCCAGATCACCGGCACTACTACCATCGGATGTTCTCCCGGTTGGATAGGAGACTTCTTTGGGTCTGGTGCGAAAGAGATATACCGCCGCACTCGCGACGATCAAAAGGACTGCCAGGTAGAATACGCCGGCCAGGGCTGGGGTCATCGTGGTTGCATTCTACGCCAGTTGAACGTGTGAGTCAAACGGTCTCTTCGGGAGCCAGCGAGGGAGAGGGGACCTTCAGGTCCCGGAAGGATTCAATCCCTGGCGAAGAGAGGGGCTCAGGTTACACTCCCGTTACACAAGCTCGCGAGAAGGCTGCCATACTGACCGCATGACGGTCCCAGTCAATCAGCGTCGCATCGCGTTGGGGTTCCTGGTGCTCGGCAGCCTCGTCGGCCAGCCTGCGCGGGATTCCTGGTCCCGGCCTCCCATGCTGGAGGATGCCATCCCTGTCGCCGCCGAGCCGGTGATCGGCCAGCCGTTGCCGTTCCGGGCCGAGCCGCAGTATGAGATCGTGATGTCGCCTTCCCGCAAGGATTCCGCGTACGTCATCTGGGTGGGGGAGATCCTCTATTCGGTCGCCGTGGATGACAAAGGCCTGGTTTCGTACCTCTCGACCTCTCATCCGTCTTTCCGAACTCCTGAAGGCCTTCACGTGGGGAGCAGTCTGGCGGAGGCTCACGCCGCGGGTGCGGGTGAATTCGCTCCCGATCACGGCTGGGCCTGTTTTGCCAGACTGCCTTCCGGCTGGTGGGCCGGGTCGCTCCTGGCCGGTCCGCCACAGATGTGCGAGCCGCGCATCGCGTGGTTTTTCAAGGGTTGGCGCTGAGGAGAGATCGATGGCAAGACGGTTGAAAACGCTCTGGATCGCGGCGGCGATGCTCACCTTGAGCGCTTTCGCCTGCCGTCCCGGGAAGGAGACGCTGCCTCCCATTCCCCCGCCGGATAGTGCGATCCTCGTCACCGCCGAGCCCGAGTTGGGAAAGCCGCTGCCGTTTCACGCCCCGCCAGCCGTCAAGACCATGGTCTCGTCTTCCAACATAGAGGACGCCTACTTCATTCGCCTCGACACGATTCTGTACACCGTCTCGATCGACCACCAGGGGCTGGCTTCACTCCTCTCGACCTCCGATCCCGCGTTTCGAACCCCGGAAGGGTTGTCCGTCGGAAGCACGGTGGACGAATTGCGCGCCGTGGGAGCCACGGACTTCACCTACGAGCACAACTGGGGCTGCTCGGCCAGGCTGCCTTCCGGCTGGCGGGCTGCCGCCGAATTCGTGGGCGAGCCGCTGATCTGCCAGCCGCAGATCTCGTGGTTCTTCAAGCGCCGGTGAAAACTCATAATCAGCCAAGACGCTCATCAGGGGTAGCGTGACCAGCGGCGGCACCTGCGGATTTCGACTCCGACACCGGGCTCTGCCCGCCGGAAAACGGTGTGCGAGATCAAGAAGCCCTGTTCGTGCCCGAGTCGGATGAAGAAAGTGCCGCCCGGCGAGGTGTTCAACACGTACAAACATGTCGGCTCACGGAGGTCCCAAAGGCCCCGTGTGGATGAGCGCCCGATTGAGTCCCAGCTTGAAGGCAACTCTGACCAGGCTCCACAACGGCGCAGTATAGCCACCCGGCAAAATTTCCTCGCTCAAGCATCGCAGGATCCTACCCAGAGGTGCTTCTTTCCCCCCGTTCCTCACGAGGCCAATAGATGTAGACCAGCGCCTTGGCAGGAGATGCCTTCTCAGAGGCCGCAAAAAGCGCGCCTTCCTTGACCAGCGGCAGGCTGTCCTTGCAGCCGCTACAGAGAACGATGAGCAAGAGAACAAATGTCAATGAGCGCCCGCGCCGGAGGATGCTCCACATATCCGACAACCTCCGGCAACACCTATGGGACACAGAGGACTGTAACAAGCTCCGCTGTCGTGATGGTTCCAAAGGTGCAGCCGCAACAGAATGGTTGCAAATGCAGCCCGTTCCTCCTGGCAGTGTCGAGCAGGAGGTCAAGCCGCAATACGCAATCGCTAGAGCTGTACCAGAAGGCCAAAATAAGCCTGACAAGAGAACGGCCAGTATGACGAGCAACCGGAGCGCTAGCTTGATCCGTTCCATTTTTGTCCTCCCTTATGCTTCGAGATGCGTTCTGTGACGGCTATCATCTTACGCCAGTTGAACGTGTACGTCAATATAGGGCAAGACTACCGGATAAACCTTCAAGGTCGGGGGCACTGCGCCCGGGGCTGAAATCCCGGGCGCCCTCCTTCACCTTGCCTTGATGCACACGTTGTTCAGGTTCGACCATTCGTACTGGTAGCCGAAACCGCCGGTGCCGATGAACGGTGGGGGAGACCAGGCGCAGAGATCGTCGGCTTCGATGCCGCCGGTGGCATCGGACCAGCCGGTGCCCAGCGGATCGGTCACGGTCTCGCGGGTCACGTGACAGATGAAGAGCTCCTGATTCAGCGCCGAGGTCCAACCGGAAACCTGGCAGCCGCTGCAGCTCGGATAGGGCTGGACGGAATACTTGATCGCATTGGCGCCGGTGCCGATCCAGGCGTGATAGGTGCAGTAGGCGAGGCTCGGGCCGCCGCACGAGGTGCTCGAGCCGCTCGAAGAATACGAGGTGCTCGGGAGGACCACTTCATAGATCGTGCTGGCATTGAAGACATGGGTCGACAGATAGGTCTGGACCTTGGAGCGGACCATGGCGTCGGTGACGTTGGTGGGCGGCGTCGAAGTGTCGAACATGTCGGCGGTCCCCGAGCCGAGGTTCGACGGCTGGATGAACTGGTTGCCACTCCCCAGGTTCTGGTAGTACTGCGTAATGACGCCGTACTCCGGAGTCGTGCCGAATTGATTGCGGAAGGCCTGCAACGCCCGGGCATACGCGTAGTCGGGCGACGCGGCGTTGTTGAAATTCGGTCCCCAGAAGATGAACACCACCTTGGCCGAGAGGATGACCGGTCCGCCGTGGTAGACCAGTCTCGCCTTGGGAACGATGGCGCCTCGTGCCGGGGAGTAGACGGCGTGGTCCGCGTCCGCGAAGGGCCTCTTCGCCGGCTTCTCCCGGGGCGCGGCACTGGCGGCGATCGCCAGCAGACCGCAGGACAGCGCCAATGCGGGCTTCAAGATTCGAATCCTCATGGTTTGCCTTCCTCCTTGAAATGGATGTGGCGCACAGTGCACCTACCAACAGAAGTGCCGGTAACGGGCGAAAGGCGAGCCGTCGGGACCCCTCGACTTTGCGGCGGCCTTCCTGTAGGATCGCTCCAACCGGTCCCACCATTACGAAGACGGAGAAGGAGGATGCCATGCTGGAGATCCTGGCGCTCATTTATTTGACGAAGAAGAACGGAGCCATTGCGGAAGGCAAGGGGCACAAGCCCGGCCGGTACAAGTTCCTCACCGTCCTGTTGTGGGTCGGCGGCGAGATCTTCGGCGCCATCCTCGGGGGAATCCTGAGCATGGGGAGCGATGGAGTGGGCCTGGTCTATGTGCTGGCGCTCGTGGGCGCCGTGGTGGGAGCCGGCCTGTCGCGCCTCATCGTCAACAATCTGACGAACCTGGTGATCCCTGTGCAGACTCACGCCTTCGACTGAGGAGACCTGGTGTCCGAATCCCTTCCTGGGCGATGTCGTTCGTTAAGCACTCTTTCCGGGAGATGTCTCCGCCGTCCCGCTCCCCCCGAGGCCGGTCAGGGCCTCGAGGGGAGTCGGGGAGAGGCGACTTAGAAGGAGACCAGGAGGCCCAGTTGTATCTGGCTGAGCTCGAGGTCCGGTGAGGCGGTGAAGGCCCAGTCGTAGTTGTAGGTCAGCTCGAGGGCGAAGCGGGGACCCACGGGCACGTTGAGGCCGAGGCCCAGGTTGCCGCCGCCTTCGAAATCCCCAGGAGTGAAGTGGTAGAGGCCGAGGCCGGCGTTTGCGAAGATGTGGACCGGCCACGTCGGGGTGAAGGTGAACTTCACGTCCGCCGACAGCGTCGAGACGCGGATGTCCTCACAGCAGGGCCGCCCGTCGAAGCGCGTGGAGCCGAGCCGGACGTCCCATGCCCACCTGGGCCTCCAGGGGTAGACGAAGTCGAGATGGAAGGTCGATCCCTGCCGGACAACGCTGTTCAAGGCTCCGTGCGGTTCCGCGAGGCCGGCATGGAGGCTCAGGAACGGGGGCGTTCTGGCGGTCAGGGTGCGATTGACGACCGGCGTATCCGGATCGTTGCTCGCAATCGTGAGAGTGCAGCTCTTCGCACCGGGCAGCACGGGAGTGAAGCGGGCGACCAGATCCAGGCAGGAGCCAGGGGCGACCGAGGCCGGGAAGGGGTTCTGGACCAGCGTGAAATCCGTGCACGCGACCGATGCCGAGGTGACCGAAAGGGGGCAACTGCCCATGTTGCAGACGGAGAGCGTCCGTTCTGCAGGCTTCCACGCGGAGGCGACGCCGAAGTCGGTCGATCCGGTCACCTGGATGTCGGGCTCGGTGCCGTCGCCGGAAATCTGAACAAGGACGGTGGGTTTGCTCGGATCGTTGCTCGAAATCTTGAGCGATCCTGTCTGGGAGCCGCTGGCCGTAGGCAGCAGAGCCACCTGGAAGGGGAAGCAGAAGTCGTGGCTGATCGTCACGGGATAGCCCGCGGAGGGCGCGGTCACAGAGAATCTCGGATTCGACGAGATGATGGCCGAGACGATCAGATCCGTTTTACCCGTGTTACAGACATTGAGCGTCCCGGTGCTGGTTGCGCCCACGCAGGTCTTTCCGAGGTTGAGATCGCCCGGCACCTGGATCTGGGGGACCAGCGTGGGCGTCACGGACTGGCAAGGTGTGCCGGGATTGATGAGCAGGCTCCGTTGCCGATGGGATGGGCTACAGCCTGGTAGAAATAGGTCGTGCCGGTGGCGACGCCATTATCGATCATCGTGCCGCCGGCAAAGTCGCTGGTGATCTTGGTGAAACCGGAATTGCAACCGATCTCGTTACGAAAGATGTCGAAGACGCCGCTGAGCCCGGAGACCGTCACCGCCACCGTGTTGTCGCCGGCGGTGAGGGACAGGGTCGGCATCGGCGGCGGGGTGCAGCCGGAAAAGGTTACGTTCGCGCCGGGATCGGAAGGGCAGGCGATGCCGTGACGATTGAAGGCGGCGAACAGCGCGCCGCCATGCGGGGTGCCATTTGCGAGGTTGCCGTCGTCGTCGTCCACCGCTCGCATCGCTTTCCACCAGGAGCCGGCGTTGCAGCCGTCCGAGGTGAAGGTGCCGACGTTCGTGCAGGAGAAGCCAGTGGTGGACGACGATCGCGAGAGGAACCACAGGCGTTCGAGGACCGCCCAGGCGGAGCCGGTGCCCGGGTTGGGATGGTCGCGGTTGGCGAAATCCCAGATCGCTTCGGTGGCGACGTAGGATTCGCAGTGCGTCTCCTTGCCGCAAGGACCCCCGCCGCCGCCGCAGTGGGTCTGGGTGAAGTTGCTCACGGTGGCCGGAGTGTTCGAGGCATGCCTGGCGAAATCGACGTCGCGCAGCCCGGTGCAGGCGGTGCAGGCATCGCCATACCCGCCGCAGTTGCCGGTGCGGAAGCCAGGGCGACGCAGGAGTCGTGAAGGTCAATCACGGCGTTGATATCGGCGTAGGCTTCAGTGGTGTTCTCCAGGCCGTGCCATCGCTCTGATCGATGGCGTGCCCGAGCTCGTGCAGGATGATGCCGGGTTGCTCACCGGTCGCGCCACACGATTCCCGCAACGCGCCTGGAAAAGGTTGAGGCCCCCGAGCCTCCGAATGCCGTTGCAGGTTCCGGTCAGGTTGACTGTGGTGGGGAACTGGCCGTTGATAAAGGGATTGGAGGGGAGCCAGCCGCGGGCGAGCTCCTTGCCGCGATTGACCATATAAAAGGCGGTGCGCGAGGAGCGGCTATTGCCGGCGCCGCCGAAACCGGGAGTCACGCAATTCGAGCCGGTTCCGGTGCCGAAGAGAAGGTTGCCGGAAACGTCGGTGGTCTGGGAGATCGCTCCACAGTTGTCGATGATCTGGACGAACTGGCCGATCAGGACCGAGGTGAGTGGCGTTCCCGAGAACGTGAAGATCCCGGCCGAGTTGGTGAACACGCCGGCCCCAAGGTCCGTGAATGGCAGCTGCCGCATGAATTCGGTCCCCGCCGCGGTGTTCGAGGCCACGCCGCCGGTTGCCTGCGCGTAACGATTGACGTCCTGGAATTCGAGCAGCTTGCCGGTGGTGGCGTCGACGCGGGCTTGGAAAGTGCCGATGATACCCGGACGTTGAAAAGTGATCTGCCACACCTTGATGATCCTGCGCCCTTGGCCGGGCTCGTAGCCGCGAGCAGATTTCGAGCTGATGACGTTACCCGGCAGCAGGTGAATGCTGCCTGCATCCAGAATCTTGTCGGCCGCGGTGAGGCCTCCAACGTACTTCGAGACGACGGCCAGCGCTTTCGCCCGGTCGACCGTCGTGGGCGGAACTTTACTCCGGGGACGGGAGAATTCGGAGCCGATCTCGACGAGGTTGCCGTTGTTGACACGGAAGATGACGTGCGCGCCTTCGACCGCGAGGCCGTCGCGAACGAGATCGAAATCGACGATCCAGAGGTGGTCGGCCGGATGGCCGGACCGGCCTTGATTCAAAACCAGCTCTTTGGTGTCCACCCCCAGAGCCGGGGCCAAGGCCTCAAGCTCGCGGCGTGCAATGGCCTCCAGAGCCGCGAGATCGAGTCTCGCGGCCGGCTCCCTGGGCGGACGGCGTGCTGTCGGCCGAGGGAGAAATTCCCATAGCCAGGAATCCAGGGGATGCCGGGGCCTTGAGCCGAAGCGAGGAGGCCGGTCCGCTGATCGATGGACGCTTGCCAATCGGCATTGGTGCGACGGAACGCCGCCAGGCCCTCCTGAACGGCGGGCGGAACCGTGCCCTGATAGCCCGCGAGGGGTTGGATGGGCTGCGAGGGAGCGAGCTCCGCGCTGCGGAACGTGAGGCGTGACAGGCGATTGTTGGGTTGCTGCGAGATCTGGGCGGCCAACGGGCCGCTCGCCGAGATGGCGATCCCCAGCAGGCAAGCCAGCCAGGCCAGACGCCGCTTGGGCAAAGTGATAGGTCTTTGCATGGTTTTCCTCTTTCTCGAGGTGAATCCAGCCGACGCACCCATTCGTACCTCGTATTCGAGATGGGCGATCTGGACCCGTCATTCGTTACAACGCGGTGGCACGCCAACCTGCACAGGGGTATTCGTCGCCTGTCGCGAGTTTCTGACAGAGGGAGGGCCGCCTCGACTTCGCGGCGGCCTTGCTGCCGCCTCAGCGCCGTGTCGTCATCGTGATAGACTTCGATCCGATGACCAAGATCGGCGAGCCGGTGTCCCTGGAGCTCATGACGGGCGAGAACGTCTCGGGAATTCTCCTGGCGTTCGACCCACATACCGTCGTGATCCAAAGTGAGGGCAGGGAAATTCTCATCTACAAGCATGCCATCGCCGCGATTTCGGGGGGGAGCTCCTCGCTTCCTCCGGACGATCCGAGAACTGACCCGGACGACCCTGGCCCGCATCGGGGTGGCGGCGCTGTGCGGATCCTGAGGTTTCCGCCGCCTGTGATGGTGCAGGGGCGTCGCCGGTGAGCCCTGAGGGGGAGGCCGCGGGTTGCGCGGCCTCCCTTTCGGACGGTCAGGTCAGCAGGAGGGTGATGGACTTCGAATAGGTGGTCTGGTGGATGTAGCCCCAGCCGTTGATCACCCGGTCCCAGACGCTCAGGTAGAAAGTGTGAGCGCAGCGCCGCGAGGTGGGATCGCCGGCCACTGTGGCATGCCAGTGGGGTGGTGGCGGGACCTCACCGGTGACTCCGGACCATTGATGCGTGGGGGAGACGTGCCCCGGGTCGTAGGAATCGCCGGCGATCGAGGCTGATTTGTTGTCGCCCCACACGACGCCGAGGCTCCAGCTCAGCAGGTGCTGGGCTACGGGGTCCACGGCCTCGATGGCGAAGCTGAACTCATCGCTCGTCCCTTCCACGATGGCGCAGGTGTCGACGATCCGTTTCCGCAGCGCCGGATTGGGATTGCCCGGGTCGTGATAGTAAATCTTGTCGATGACGGCGCGCGGCCACTGGTTGTCCACCTTCACCACCAGACTGTCGGCTCCGGCGACGATCTCGGTGGCCGGATTGGCGCTCGTGAAGACTTTGAGCTGGATGGTGTGCGGGCCGTCGGCGAAAGCCGTGGTATCCAGGAAATAGCCGAGCCAGTAGTTGTACCAGATCTCGCCGGCCTGGCGGACCTTGAAGAAATCACCGCTCTGTGGTGCGGCGGTGAGCTCGAAGGTGTTGAGACTGGTGCTCCATTTATAGTCGCTCCAGCCCTGCGACTGCACGGCGCCGTCGACCAGGATTCTGTAGTAATGAGCGCCGAGGCTCCGCGCCTTGTCGTGATTGATCATCACGGCCAGGGTGCCGCCGAAGGGCGCATCCTTGACCTGGAAGAAGTAGCCCGGATCGGTGGTAGCGTAACCATCCGCCGAGATCTTGGTCTTGGGCACGTGGCCGATGCCCATGAGCATGGGGCCGGCGCTGGAGTAGACGCTGCCGGTCAGGTCGATCTGCACGATCTCCTGATCGCAACACACCAGGATGCGGTTCGCCGCCGTCACTTCGACGCTGGAGGGCCGGAAGGGCACTCCAGTCGCCACGGGCGAGGCGGTGATGGGCGACTGGGTCAGATCGATTTTCGTCACTCGGTTGGCGGGATCGCGCTCGGTGACCAGAATGGCGCTCTCCCCGGCATCGGTCCAGGTCAGGAAGAAGGGGTTTTGCAGCACTGGCGGCAGGGTTTCGCGACGGCCTGTGGCGAGCTCGATGCGGACGATCTTGTCGGCTCCTATAATGCGCTGGGTGACGTAGGCGAATCTACGGTCGGAGGTCAGGAGCAGGCCGATCGCCGTGTCCAGGCCCGTCACTACGGCGGTTTTGGTGCCGCTCACTAGATCGACGCGCCAGAGGCGGCAGGGGCCGGGCGAGGCGAATTCGATCACATAGCCTTGAGCTCGGTCTTCGTCGAGAGCGATCTGATGCGGGGCCGTCATCCCCGAGGCCACCACCGCGGCAGCGGCGCGGTTGGCGTTGGTCAGATCCACCCGCAGCAGGTTGCCGGAGCGCTCGGTGACGTAGGCGTAACGGCCGCCCGACGTCACCACGATGTCTTCCGGCTGATTGTAGCCGGTTCCCAGGACGCGATAGCGCGGGCCGAGGTGATAGGTCTTCCACTGGATCTTCATGTCATAGCCATAGGAGATCACCTTGATCTTGGCGAAATTGCCCGCGTTGGTGCGGACGGCGAAGACGTCGCCGTTGACGAGTTGGTTGCTGGGGTCCGCGTTGCCGGGAATGGGAGCGGTGCCGTAGACGAGACTCTGGAGCTCGGCGTGGGTGAGCGCGTCGAAATCCACCGCTCCCAGGTTGACGATCCTGGCGCCTGAGACCGGGGCCATCTGGCGCTGGGTGGCGGTCATCTGCTCCCACCAGATGTCGCCGGGGCCGCTGAGATTGCCGCTGAGGGCGCCGGTTTCACAATCGAAGATCCAGGTGCCTTTGAGCACGATCGTTCCCTGGGAGACGATGCCCGCCAGGGGGCGGACCAGATCGAGGACGGAGACTTTGCCGTTGAATTCGACGAAGAAGAGCTGGTTCGTGGGCTGATGATAATGGGAGCCGATGGCGCCGCCCAGCCCGGCGGCGAGTTGCTCGGAAGTGGACATGGGAAAACCTCCTTGTCAGGGCTGCCCCGGAAAGAGGCGCCCGAGTGAATGCCCTCTACCAAGGGTCTTCGCGCTCGACGGTGGTTTTCTGACAAGACGTCGCGCCGCGGTTGGCGTCCCGGCCGCTTCTGTGCCACACTTCGCTTGTGGACAAGCTTCGCTGGCGATCTCTCCGGGCCGCGATCGTGGCCCTCGGCCTCCTGGTCTCCCTGCCACTGTGCGCGGCGGATCAGGTGATCTATGACAACGCGCTGCGCAACGGCTGGCAGGACTGGAGCTGGGCGGCTCATGACCTGAACCAGGGCGTCATCTTCCAGAGCGCGCCCAAGGCCGTCTCCTGGGAGCCGGACGCCGTGGGCGGCGATTGGAAGGGGATCTACTTCCACAGCAATACCGGGGCCGCGGATCCCGCCGTCGCCGATTTCACGGGCGTGCGCTTCTGGATCAACGGCGCCGGCGGCAACCAGGCCGTGCGGCTGGCGATCTATAGAAACGACGCTGAGATCGGGAGCAAGGACCTGACGCCGCTCCCTGCGACGTGGACCCAGCGCACCGTCACCTGGGCCGAGCTGGGCGTGACGGCTCCCAGCTTCGACGGCATCATCTTCCAGACCAACACGCCCGGTCTCGCGGATCAGGCCACGGCCTACGTCGACGATCTCGAGCTGGTCGCGTCCGGAGGGACCGGTCCACCGCCCGGCGGTCCGGTCACGGTGTCCGTCGATCCCAATCTCGACCGGCGGACGATCAATCCATTGATCTATGGCGTCAACTGGGCGGATTCGGGGCAGCTCGCAACCGGCCTCTACACCGCCAACCGGCGCGGCGGCAATGCCACGACGCGCTACAACTGGCTCGTCGACACCTCGAACCGCGCTTTCGACTACTACTTCCTCAATATCAATGAAGGGGGAGCGAACGGCGCCGCGGCCGACAACTTCATCGCGCCTACCCTCGCGGCCGGCGCCGAGGTGGTGATGACCCTGCCGATCGATCAGGTGGCGAAATCGGCGAGCCGCCTCCCCGGCTTTTCCGTTTCCAAATACGGCCCGCAGACCGGCACGGAGTGCGACGTCAATCCCGGCGTGCCGGGTTGCTCGAACAACGGCAACGGGATCTGCAATCCCAACGTAAACTCGACGATGTGCCCGGGACCGGTGCGCTGCTGCAATCCCGCGGGGCCGGCTGTGCCCGGTGCGCCGGGCTTGCGATATATCGTCGGCAACAGCCCGTCGGACACCTCGGTGCCGGTGAACCTCAGCACCCACGTGGGCGACTTCGTGAGCCATCTGGTGACACTGCTTCGGCTCCGCCGCGACCACCGGCGTGCGCTTTTACAATCTCGACAACGAGCCCATGCTGTGGAACAGCACACACCGCGACGTCCATCCCGCGCCGCCCGGTTATGACGAGGTGTGGACGAAAGGGCTGGCGGCGGCCACGGAGGTGAAGCGGCGCGATCCCGGCGCCGAGGTCCTCGGTCCCGAGACCTGGGGCTGGTGCGATTTCTGGAGCTCAGGCCAAGACGCCGCCATGGGGAATTGCCTCTCCGGCCCGGACCGCACGGCTCACGGCGACCTGCCGTGGCCCGCGTGGTACATGCAGCAGTCCTGCTCTCACCGGCTCCCCGCGGGCCATCCGGCGGCCGGCCGGCTGCCGATCGACTGGCTCGACATCCACTTTTATCCGCAGGGTGATGGGGTGGCGGGCCTGTCCGGCGATCCATCGGTGGAAGATGGCACGGCGACGGTCGCGGCGCGTCTGCGATCGCTCAAGGAGCTTTATGATCCAACCTGGATCTCGGAATCCTGGATCGCCGACGGCTCCATCCAAGGTGGTGCAGCTCATTCCGCGCATGCGCGCCTGGCGGGACCTCTACTGCCCGGAGATGAAGCTCGTCCTGGCCGAATATAAATGGGGGAAAGACAACACGGTCTCCGGCGCTCTGGCTCAAGGTGAGGCCCTCGCCATCTTCGGCCGTGAAGGGCTCGACATGGCTTTGCGCTGGGTGGCGCCGGATTCGGGCAGCCTCGCGGAAGACGCCTTCCGTCTCTACCGTGACTATGACGGCATGGGCGGGCAGGTGAGCGGCGACAGCGTGCGGGCGACCTCCAACGACGTCGACGGCGTGGGGGGCTACGCCGTCCGCGCCACGACCGGCAAGCTGTTCGTGCTGCTCTTCAACAAAGACACATTGCCGCGCGATACCACGGTGACCGTGGCCGGCGGCGTCACCGGCACCGTGAATCTCTGGCGCCTCGACTCCGCCGGCCTCACCAGCGCCGGCGCGCTCGGCAGCACGCCCGACCGGCTTCGCCATCACGCTGCCCGCCCGCACCGCCACTCTGGCGCGGGTCCAGCTCGCCGGGCCGCCGCCGAGCCTGATCTTCGCGGATGGGTTCGAGACCGGGAATCTTTCGCGCTGGTCACAGTGACCGTCTAGAATCCGCGGCGTGGTCTCCGAGCTCACGGCTTTCGTCCGCTGTCTGGACCAGGGGCAGGCGCCGGAGCCCGAGCTGTTTCGAGCGACCTGGGCTCGCTTGCGGGGGATTCTCGGGGCCGAGATCAGACGGCGTGGCTTGTGGAACGCTCCGCCCTGCTATCTTGGCATCTATGGCAGGGCGCAATGGGATGACAGCGCTCTGGAAGAGCTGGTCGCCGAGTGTTATGCATTCATCTTCGTGGATCGCCTGCGCAGCCTGCAGGCGCAGCTTCGGCTCAAGCCGAGCCTCGACGGCCTGATCGTCCTCGACGTTCGCCACTTTCTCTATGAGCGCCAGCGGGCCCACGATCAGCTCGGCTTCCTGGTCTTCGAGCTGTTGCAGGCCGCGGCTCGGGAGGCGGTCGCGGCGGGAGATCTCCACGTCCTGGCCGGAGATCCGCGAGTGCGCAACGATACTGTGCTGGGGATTGCCGGCCTGGCCGAGCCAGCGGGCCCGCCCCCGGACCTGGAGCCGATCGTGAGCGGATGGAACGATGAGCTGATCCCGGAGCTGGTCGCCACGCAAGGCCGCCATGTCGGCGCCATCGCCCGGCTGCGGCAGCGTCTCTCAGGGTTGCGGGAGCAGGGAATCGAGTGGTTTCGCTTCGGCGACCTCGTGGGGCCGCTCAAGATCGACGCTCGGCAGCGCTGGGCGACGCTGCTGGAGGAGGAGGGGCTCGCCATGGCCGGCGAGCACGCTCCCGAGCGGGTTTCTCCGGAAGCGTCACCGGACCTCCCTCTGGAGCTCCGCGAGAGCGACGAGCTTTTGACGCGCTGCGTCTCGACGTCCATTCACGGTCTGCAAGTGGACCCGCGGACCCGGACCCACCTCTCGACGTTGTGGCGGTACGCCCGCTTCCGGCACGCCGGAGCCCCGGACGAAAAGACAGATGAAGAGACACGATCCTATCGCCAGCTCAGCCGGCGCCTGCAGATTCCGCGCGACCGCCTGCCCGAGCTCATTTCCACCCTGAGCAAGCTCGTGGAGCGGTGCCGGTCCGCCCGCCCGGAAAGGCTGCACTGATCTCGTATGGACGCCGGGTCCTCCTATCGCGAGAGCCTTCTGGCCGAATCCGTGGCGGCTGCGGCGCGGAACCGCTCGGCTTTCACGGATCGAAACCGCCGGCCGCCGGCCTTAGGCGATCTCTATCTCCTCGCTGCCACGGCGCAGCTCCCCGTCGAATGGGCCTTGATTGCACGGCGGCCGGATCGACCCTCTCTCGTCCTGGCCGTGCCCGCGGATTCCTTTCCATTCCTCGTGGGCTCCGACGTGGAAGTGCCGGCCGGTTCGGCCACCGGACCCTTGAGCCTGCGCTGCGGGTTTGGCGTCTGGCTGGAGGAGAGCCTTTTCACGCCGGACCTCTTCGTGGGTGCGCTCGAGCCCGAGCTGTGCGAGCGTGCGTCGCGCGCCGTTATGGAAACGGTGGAGAGCTCGCCAGGGGAGGAGTCCCCGGAATATCAGGATTGGGTGCGGGAGGTGCTCATTCCGGCCCGCGCCGCTGCCGGGGCTCTGGCGGCCGGCGCACCAGGCCGGGAGAGGCGGTCTTTCGAGACGATCTACAAGCTGGCGGCCTCAATCCTCCTCGTCGCCACCCTCGGCCTTCTCATGGCCACGATCTGGCAGCAAAGGAAGATCGATCGCCTCGCAGCCGGAGAGGCCAAGGCTCGGTCGGAGAGGGAGGAAGCCCGGCGCAGCTTGCAGCAGGGGCTCGCTGCCCTGGAGCAAGAGAGGGCGGAGGCCGAGAGGCTTCGCCGCGAGGGTGCCGCGTCGCCCAGGGAGCGCCCGTCCGAGGTGCTGCTCAATCTTCCCCTGGCCTTCCTGCAACCCATGGAGGCGCGTCGGGGCGAGCCGGAGGCGATCCGTCTGCCGGTGGAGGCGCCGTATCTGCTGATCGTGCTGCAGGTCGTCTCCCTGAAGGAATATCCCAACTATCGCCTCGTCCTGGAGCGCCAGGGCGAAGCCCTCTGGAGCACCGATCGGCTCACCCCTTCCGGCCTCGGCGAGATCCATCTCGCTCTGCCCCGGCGACTGCTCGCCCCCGGAGCCTATCGCCTCCGCCTCCAGGGTCTGCGCGCCGGCCGGCCGGAGCCTCTGGCCGTGTATGAGGTGCGGATTGCAGGGTGAGGGCGGAGCGATCTACCGCCAATCCCCATAAAGCTGGAACGCCGCCCAGTGATACGGCGTCACGGCTTGTATCAGCTCGCGCTGCGCCTGCCTCAGGGCCTCGTCTTTCGGCTGGCCCTCTCGCAGATGACGATAGAAATGGATCATCAGCTCGCCCGTCGTGTTGTCTCCCACTTTCCACAACGAAGCCAGGACCGAGCGGGCTCCCGCGTATTGGAAAGCGCGGGTCAAACCGATCAATCCCTCGCCTGCCAGCTCCCTGCCGAGCGCCGAGTCGCAGCCGGAGAGGGTGACGAGATCCGCGTCGAGACGGAGCTGATCGAAGATCTCCCAGGTCTGCAACAGGCCGTTCTCCTTACCTTCCACGAAGCTTTCGGGGATGGCGAGCACGACCGCCGAGTTGAAGGGGAGGTGCTCGTCCATGGTGACGTGGGTGGCGAAATGGAGATAGCGCACCTGGGAGCTGATCGCCTTCGCGGACTCCTCCGTGGCCTCCTCCTGGAGATAGGCGCGGTGGCTCGCGGGATAGAGCCGGGCGATGCCCAGGACCTCGTCCCGGCTGGCCGGCAGGGGCGTGAAGCGGAAGCCGCGCTCGGCTCCGGCGCGGACTCGCGGGTCGGCGACGCTCTCGGCATCGCCGGCGATCAGGCCCGGTGGGATCCTGGGATCCCCGAAAGCCGCGACATCGATCGCCGGCGCCTGGGTCGCCCCGCGCCGGGACCGCCGCAGCTCGGCGTAGACCGTGGCCGAGAGAGCGAGATGAAAGGGTTTCCATTCGATGAGATATCGCTCACGGCTTCCCTTTCTATCCTGGACGCCGCCGGCCAGGGCGCCCCAGGGGAGCGTGTGCAGCGCGCCGTCGGGGATGAAGAGAATGCGCTTGCTCGCCGCAATATAAGAAGCGGCCGGCGCGATCAATTCGCTGTAGAGGCTCTTGGCCAGTGCGTGCAGCGAAGCGGTGCGGCCGGCGCCGAGACTGGAGCCGGGCCGGGCTTCGGCGAGGAGGTCGCGGAACAGCTTCACCTCCCGGCGGAGCTGTCCTGCGCTCCGCATCAGGGTTTTCACCACCAGCGGCTGGCCGCGCCGCAGAATGAAGAGAGCCGAGCGCTTTTCTCCCAGGCTATAAGAAAGCATTACCGTGCCGGGATCGAGCACCTCCCGGGCCGCGGCGCTGGTGAGCGGCACCGGATATTCGAGGGCCGCGAGCCTGGGGGAGGATTGACGGAGCCCCTCGATCCAGGTCCCGTAGCGGTCGTGCAGGCCCCGGAGCTGGCGGGAGAGCTCTTCGGCTTTGGCGGTTTCCTTTCCGGGAGCGAGAGCGGCGAGCTGCTGCTCGACGCGGTCGTACTCGCCGATGATGGTCCGGCGGTCGCGCTCGAGCTCTGTGGGAAGATCGCGGGGGAAACGCAGGTCTCGTTCGGCCAGGAGATTGAGAAAGCTCCGCCCGCGCGAGCGTTCGAGAGCGGCGAAGGCCTCGTCGCTCCGTCCCTGGCGGACGAGCAGAGCGATCAGAGATTGATCGATGTCGGCCATGCTGGCGCGGACGTCCGCCTTGTTCTCCTCTGAGCCGCCGAGCCTGAGGATCTGCTGATCGATGACATCGGCGGCACGCTGGAAGGTGCGGATCGCCAGCTCGTCCTGACCACGTTTTTCGGCGAGGTGGGCGAGGGAAGCCAGGACCTTCGCTTCATCCGCGCTGCCGGGGGCCAGGCGTTGCCGGATCTCCAGCGCCCGCTGGAGGCGCTCCTGGGCTCGTGTGAATTTTCCCTGGCGGGCGTCGAGATCGCCGAGGTCTTGCAGCGCTGCGGCTTCGAAGAGGCCTCCCGGCGCAGCGCGGCTGGAGATGGCGAGCATTTGCTCCAGGTCGCGCCTCGCCGCGGCGAGATCCCCGCGGGTGGTGGCCAGGGCCGCGGCGGTATCGAGGCTGCCCGCCAGGGTCAAGCTATCCGGAGCGGTCTGCGCGAGGAAGCGGATGGCCTCCCGGGCTCTCTCTTCGGCGAGGCGCAGATCCCCGCGGTCTTTTGCCACCACTGCCAGGTAGTTATCGATCGCGGCGATGCCGGGACTTTTAGGCGCGGCGGCCGTGAGGATCTCCAGAGCCCGCTTGAGATGGGTCTCCGCGCGATCGAAATCGCCGCGGACGCGATACAGGTCTCCCAGGTTCGCCAGGGTCGCGACCGTATTGAAGCTCCGGGGCTCGCTCTTCTCCTTGATGGCGAGGCTCCGCCGATAGTAGTCCTCGGCCTGCTCGAGGTCGCCCTGCTTGTGGAGGACCGTCGCCAGATTGGCCAGGGTCGCCGAGGCGTCGGGCCCCTCGGGAGCGATGCGGACAAGGAGGGCGAGCGCCCGCGCGAAAAATTCGATCGCCGCCGGCAAGTCGTCACGCCCCTGGGCCACGAGACCCATCGCAGAGAGGATGTTGGCCTCGTTCCGGCTGCCGGGTGCGATCTTGCTCAAGATCCGGTGAGCGCGCTCCAGCCGCGCCATGGCCGCGTCGAAATGGCCACGGTCGTATTCCACCTGTTGCAGGCAGGTGAGCACGCTGGCGATCTCCCGGGAATCCGGCGCCAGCTTCTCGTACAGGGCGAGGGCCCGGTCGCAGTAGGACTCGGCGCGGTTGTCGTCGCCGCGGTAGAGGGCCACGATCCCCACGCGGAAGAGGCTCTCGGCCATCTCGGCGCCTTCGCGGTCCAGACGGCTCGCGATCTCCAGCGCCTGCTGGTGAAGAGCTTCAGCGCGATTGTAGTCGCCTCGCAGGCGGGCAATCTGACCCACCAGATTGAGGCTGTGCGCGTGGGCGAGGCTGCCGGGAACCAGACGCTGGCGCGCGGCCAGGGAGCTTTCCCAAGCCTCAGCCGCCGGGTTCAGTTGACCCTGCGCGTGAAGCGCGAGCCCCAGACCGTCCAGGGCCTGCGCCCACTCGAGACTCTCACCGCACTCCGCCTTCAGCTCTGCTGCGGCCTGCCGGTAGGCCTCCGCGGCCCCCGGCGCGTCGTTGGCTGCCAGCAGGGTGGAGCCGAGATCCATCAGCACCTGGGCATGGACGAACGTCGAGGGCGCCGCGGCCTGGCCGGGAGACCCTACGAACAAGACGAGGATCCAGAGCGCGTTCATCGGGATTGGAAAGATACATCAAAGGCGAGCGCTGAAGGAGTGTTCCCGTGAGGTCCTGCGAAAAGATCCCTCCCCTCGGCGAGGGGAGGGAGCGAGCAGCTTCAATTGATGCAGGGCCGCGGGTTCTCGTCCGTGCTGCCGCAGGGGTCGCCGGAATCAGGTGGCGGCGGTGGACCCGGAGGCGGTGGGGGAGGCGGCGGAGCACAGGCCGGGTTGATGCACGCGAAGTAGCCTTTGAGACCCCACTCATTGCTTTCGAAGGTATATACGCGGGGGAAGTTGGTGGTGGGATCGCTGCAGAACTGGGCCGTGGTGACTCCGAAGATGGGGTTGTAGAGGTCGTCGTCCCCGCTGACGAAAAAACCCGTCCCGTTGTCGTCCTCGACCAGCAGTGAGGAGTAGTTGACGAAGAGGGGTATGGCGTAGGCGGCCAGATTGACCGTGTACCAGGCGCCGTTGTCGTCGATGTCCGGCAGGTAGCGCGACTGCCCCGAGGCGTCGGTGATCGTCCGCCCGGAGAATACATAGGGAGTCGTCGGCCCGAAGCTGCCGACAGTGGGCTCAAGGAAGTCGTAGTGCACGCCGTAGAGCTCGATCTCTGGATCGCCGTGGAAGCAGCACCCCTCGTGGTTCTCGATGACTTTGAGCTGACTGACCACGAAGTAAGGGCTGTAGCCGGCGCTGCAGCCCAGGCCGCCGATGACACATTGGGGCCGGACCTCGACGGGGCAGTCAACCTTGGGGCTCACTGCGACCGCCGGTCTCTTCGCCGGCGCCTCCCCCTCGGGCCGGAAGGCGACTTTCTCCCGCGCTGCGCCCAGCGGGATGGGGGCGGACTCCAGCCGGAACCCGCCGGCCGCATCCTCCGCCATGCTCTTCGACAGGGTCAGCGCGAGGGCCGGAAAGCGGTCGAGGTCCGAGCCGTCGAGGACCATCTCCTCGCCGTTCAGGTAGCCGAGAGCCCGTTCAGTTCCCAGTCCGTCATAGACCTCGTGGGTGAGGAAGATGATGAAATTGCCGGCTGCCGGATCGAAGCCCTTCCAGAGCCTGCCAACCTTTTCGAGCTTGATCCGGTAGGAATGCTCGCCCACGGTGACGTATCGTGGCGCGTTCTGAAAGACCTCGTCGAGAGCCAGGGCCCGTTGACCCAGCTCCTTCAGAGTGTCCTGCGTCAGCCAGGCGCGATCGCGTGACAGGCGGGCGGCGAGATCGGACACGAGGCCGACCCGGTCTTCCTGGAGGATTCCATGGCGAGCCTGTGGGGCTGAAGCCGGCCGGCTCGCAATCCGGCCCTCGGCTGCGTTGCCGAGGATGATCGTCTGAGCGGACCCTTCCCGAGGGTTCACGGCCGCGCCAACCGGCGCGGAGCTGGCGAGAGAGAGCAGGGTAGCAGCGATTCCCAACGACAGGAGCTTCAAAGCTCTGAACACAAAAAGACTCCTTTCTCGTTCACGTTTGAAAAGAAGACACTAGCTGACGGACACGTCCTCCAGAGTGGCGCTACAGATCGCACCTCCTTTCTTCGTCTGACGCCTTCATCTGGTGTTAACGGGAGGCAGAGCGAGAATGGCCGGAAAGTCGCGTGCCCGCACGCACCGCCACCCTGGCGCGCGTCCAGCTTGCGGGGCCGCCGCCGAGCCTGATCTTCGTGGATGGGTTCGAGACCGAGAATCTTCGCGCTGGGCGCAGTAAGACCTAGCTATTGGTGCTCTTCTTGAGCCGTTTACGCTGTATCGCCTGATCCAAGACGGTTATCAGAAGAGTCACCAGCACCCATAGGAGTACTCGTGCCACAAGAGGAAACGAAGGAGCCTCCGGTACGCGCTGACGTCAATAAAGAATCCAGTCATAAGGACAACTGCATAAGCACAGATAGCACCCCGAAGGACACTCTGGAATTTGCTTCGGTTATCTACGTGGAGGAGGACGTTCAAAAAAATAGCTGAGAATAACGAAATTCCGATGACTGCTTCCACGACAGTCAACCTAGTCATAAAGAACGCACAGATCGTTCCTCCTACCGCACCAAAAATCAAGAGACCATTGGCAATCCGTTGCTGTTCCATCGCCTTTTTTGCTCCTCGGGATTCAGAACACCGTCACCCGGCCGTCGCGGCCGATCCGGCGGACCCGCACGGCGTTGGTGGTGGAACATTCCAGCAGCCACAGATCGCCGTTGGGGGCCAAGAATCCACCTGTCGGGGCCCATGGGAAGGAGGAACGCGCTGCGATCTGGACCTGACCGGCGGGCGTCACCTTCTTCACCACCCGGTTGCCATACGAGGCAATGTAGGTATTTCGCGCCGTATCGGTCCACAGTCCCATGAGGAGGTGAGAATCGTTCACCTGCGGCTGTGTGAAGGAACGTTCCTGGAGGTGCTTCGCCAGCGTGCGCAGGGAACCGGCAGGGCTCACCTCGACGAGGTCCCCGGCATCGATGAAGCGAACAGTGCCGTCCGCGGTGACCGTCATCCACCGCACGTCCCGGCAGCTCGGACAGGCCGCGAGCGTGCTGATCGTTCCGTCCGGCGCGCGCTTGCGGATCAACGTCCGGGGCTCGCGCTCGGCCCAATACATGTTGCCCGCGGCATCGCGCACGAAGCTGTAGTCGCGAAGGAATCCCTGCCGGGGCGGGATGACGTCGACGAGCTTGCCCTCCGGGCTCAGCCGCCAGACGCGATAACCCCACCGGTCCGTGGCCTCGCCCTCGTACCACAGATGCTCGCCATACAGATTGCCTTCCGCGTCGAGGCAGAGCTCATGCGTATGGACACCGGGCACCGCAACGGACTTCTTGCCCTGGGGACTGATCTTCCAGACCTGCTTGAGGTCCGTATAAAACACGTTGCCCTGGCGGTCCATGACGATTCCCACGCCCGGATGGGCGGTCGCGGAGCCGGCGAGCGCCAGCCAGAGGGTTGAGATGATCATGAGGTGCCGGGCGTGCATCTGCGTTTCCTCCCCACGGGTCCGGCGACTAATGTAGAATTTCAGACGCGTGCCTGTCAAAGGCGATCCCCAAGATTCCTGGGACCGCCGGCGTCCCGCCGGCTCTTCCTTCAGTCCATCCGGCCCTACGGGCCGGGAGAACGGAGCCCAGGGCTTCTGAGGCCGAAGGCCGATGCCCTGGGTTGAGGGATGAGGGATGACAAAGCGGTGCGGCCTGAAAGGTCGCGAGAGCCTTTTTGTCGAACCGGGTTCTCGCGACCTTTCAGGCCGCAAGCCACAAAGAGGGGTTGTTTCCCAGGGCATCGGCCTTCGGCCTCGGCCCTGGGCTAAAGTCTCCCGGCCCGTTGGGCCGATGGGTAGATTGAAGGCGCCGGCGAACCACCGTTCACTGTCGGCGCCCGCCCCGAGCTAGCCTGGATTCCCACGTTAGCCGATCTGAAGACCGGCACTCGGAACCCCGCATTTCTTATGGCGGCGGCGAGTAGGCGCCTTGTAGGCCCTCAAAGAAGGATTTCCGCTGAGCATCGGGACCCTCCAGTTCCTGCATAATAGCAGATGAGCTGATTACCGTCTTCCAGATTTCCCTGAGAGCATCCCCGAAGCGTGCAAGAGTGAGCAATTTATCTGGGCCCGGTATAGTGTAGCCACGACCATGCATAACATCCGAACGCTTACTGTAAAGCTCTCGGAATTCTCGGAAACGTCGATGGCGCTCTGGAGTATCCTGAGCGATCAAGCAAGCGTATGCCAAGGCGAGGCGCCGCGTAATCCCCGGGCCGGTCTCATATGTGAGAATTGCCTCCGCAGCGGCAGCATGGCAGATCAGTGCCACCTGCCATTGAATAGCTTGGCAGCCAGCAAGGGTTAGATGCAGAGCGTTCGACAGGCGAGAGGCGCCAAGGCGAACCTGGCGCAGAGAGGGGAAAAAAGAGGATGCGGTGGCAAGATGGACATCTGTGATGTCATCGGCCGCAGCTCCTTCAATCCATTCAAACTGATCGTGGAGGCGTGACATAGAACCGGGCGCGGCATCCAGATCAGTAGCGACCTTGAAACGGAACTGAACATGAGTTCTGGTTGGCTGAGCCAACCATAGCGCGAGCAGAACAATATTAACGATCTCTGAGGGATTCGGCTCATCGCCAGTCGACCAATCGACGGTGAGCCAATGGTCCGCAAAAAAGAGGTGGTTGCGGTCGAATTGTGTGAGATCTTCGTCAAGTTCTCGTAGTGGATACGGCTGAGGGCGCCGGATAATCTCAACTCCGGGAGCAATCGAGAATGTCGAGCCCTGCCACAGGAAGTTGCTTAGGGGCGCATAGACCTTAAATTCAGACATAGCGTTCTTGAGCCAGCTAACCTCTATGTGAGCTTACGTGCTATCCCCTGAATACTTATCGGCAAACCGATGAAGGATCCCCCGGCATGCCTTCTGGTGGCGCATCTTCTCTATCTATGATCGTTATCACTCTACCACTAGTGTCCGGTTAGAAGTCGAATAGAATCAATTGGTTAGCGGGGGTGGCTATTTCTCGTTGGGACCGATCGGGCTGCAAGGCGCATGAAATCTCGGTTTTCTCGAAGATCGAGACCGACAAGATCTGTAGACATGTGTACAGCGAGGCCTCGAGTTGAAGCTCTTTCTTTACAATGGCGATCAACACGTAAGTGGCCACGGCGCACCAGATTTGCGTCTTCACCGCGTTCTCGCTGGTGCCAATAAATCGCTTAATGCGCAGGTGCTGTTTGATCCACTTGAAGAACAGCTCGACCTGCCAGCGGCCTTTGTACAGAGCGGCGATCGTCAAGGCGGGCAAGACCGTGTTGTTGGTCAGGAAGACGAGCGTCTTGCCCGACTCGGGGTCCTTGAAACGGACGCGCCGCAGATGCTCCGGGTAGGCCTTGGCCGAGTAGAAGCCGTTGAGCATCACGCGCTGATCGCAGATCACGCCGGTAGAGCGCTGCGTCGGCGACGAATACACGCGCCGGGCATCCATCCCGTGCTTGGCACGAGTGACGAAGAAAGCACCGGCCTGATGCATCGCGTACAGCCGCGTAAAGTCCACGTAGCCACGATCCATCACGTAGAAGGCACCGGCCTCAATCGGCAGGATGTCGAGCACGTTGACATCGTGCAGCTTGCCATCGCTGATGTGGAGAAACGTCGGGATCGAACCCCGGAGGTCCAGAAGCGTGTGCAGTTTGACGGCCGCCTTGGTCGATCGAAATGGCGCCCAGTCGAACAGGCTCAGGCACAGATCGATAGTGGTGGAATCCAGCGCATAGACGCTGGCATCGAGCTCGAGCACCGAAGGATCTTGCGCGTAGAGCGCTTTGGCGCGCGCGATAAGTCGCTGAGCCAGCGCATGATAGATGCGCCAGTCGCGACGCTCGAGTGCGTCGGCCAACGTCGAGCGCGCAGGCGACGCCTTCATCCCCATGTGGAACAGCTTGGTTTGGTTGGCGGCCAGACAAGCCTCGATGTCGCGCAGCGATTCGCGCCAGGTGAGTTGCGCGAAGGCCATGACGCGGAACAGGTCGGCACAGCTCAGAGTGCGCACGCCCGCATCACCCTTGTGCCGTTCGACGATGCGTCCGAAGGTCTTCCAGGGGACGAACTCCATCACCTGTGCGAAGAGCGTCTTGCCCACGTTCATGCTTCACCTCGGGGTCGGTCAAGCCCGAGAGCATGGCATGGACGAGTAGCAAAGCCTCGCCCTCAGCTACCGGGAGCCCGGCCAACCCCCTGGCTCAGTTCTGGACCGGAGCCGAAGCCCCATCCCCAAGAGATTGCTCAAGCTCTCCGGGCCGCCTCCTCCCCCGAAATTCAAATCGTGGACACCCCTGAGTCAACCCGAAACTACAGTCAATGCTGGCCTTACGGTCGGTAGACAGCAAATAGACCGGACACTAGTGTCACTCTACATGAATTGAGGGTGTTCGTCAAGATGCGAGGCGCCAGCCGCTTTCGCGGCTGGCGCCCTCCACTTCCGATGGGCTTTACGGTGTATACGTCACCGTAAGCTGCGGCCGGTTCGCCTGGGTCGCGTTCTCTCCCGAGAAGAAACCGATGTAGTCGTAGCCGAGGTCGTCGTTGTCGTCGAGGGTGAAGGTGAGACGGAGCTGCGTGGTGCCGGTCTTGTTGATGGCGGCGAGGCCGGCGGCGTTCAGGGTGCCGGTTGAGGCGGAGCCGTTGGCGGTGGGGTTTGACATCGTGGCCACGCTGGTCGCCGTTGCCGCGGCCTGCCAGTCGGCGAAGGCGAAGGCGGTGGAGCCGCCGAAGCCGCCGGTGGCGATGTCCACGACGCAGGAGCCGTGGGTGGTGAAGGGATTGGTGCCTGAGGAGGTCCCTCGCACCAGGCGGAGGGTCGCGGAGGTGATCGTCGCCGTGTCCGGAATCGAGGAGGTGTCGAAGGAGACGAGGCTCTTGTATTGCTCGTCGGCGCTGGTGTCGCCCACACGCAGGGCCGCGGTGGTGTTGTCGGTCGAGTTGCCGCCGCCGCCGGCGTTGCTGGTCTCTCCCACTTCCCAGATCCGGCCGTCCTCCGCTGGCACCGAGAAGAAGGTCACAGTCACCGGGTTCGTCGGCACGCTCGTTACGGTGACGGGGATCTCGTTCGAGATCAGGGTCGAGCCGCAGCCGGGCGTCGTCCTCTCGACCAGGAAGTAGCTGCCGGCGGCCGGGAAGCTGGCGCAATTGAGAACGTAACTATTTCCCGTCTGGCCCGTGATGTTGGTGATCGCGCCGCCCGAGACGGTGCGATAACCCCACTGATGGCTGGCGGTGCCGCCGCCGGTATCCGTCACCGTCGCGGTGCCGCCCAGACAGGGGCTGCCGATCGTCGTGCTGCCCGCGACGGAGATCGTCACGCTGGTGAGAGGAGAGGCGATGCTCACGGTGGCGCTGCCGGCGCCGGGCTGGTTGCAGCCGGTGCTCGACACACTGGTGAGGGAGTAGGTGGTGGCGGTGGTGGGCGACACGGAGCGCGTGGCCGGGGTGGAGCTGACACCGCTCTGGACGAAGCCGTCCGACCAGGTGAGCGTCCACGGTCCGCTCCCCACGAGATCGACGGTGAGGGTGGCCGGACTGCCGGCGCAGACCGCAGTCGATCCAGAAACCTTTCCTGGAATGGCACATCCCACGTCGAGGCGGCCGTAGCCGTAGACGTTGTTGGGAACGGCTCCGGCCGCGCTGCTGCATGTGGCCGTGGTCAACGTGATGTGCTTGGCGGACGAGGTGAGGCGGCTTTCGATCGCGTCCACGTTGCCGATGAGCGAGGGGAACGCCGAGAGTAGAAGCGCCACGCCGCCGGCCACGTGCGGCCCTGCCATCGAAGTGCCCGAGAGGGAGGTGTAGGTGGTATCGCCGGTGCCGTAGGATGAACGGGTGCTGGTGCCGGGTGCCATGATGTCGGGCTTGATGCGATTGCTGCCGTCGGCCGTCACTGGACCGCGGCTGCTGAAGCTGGCCACGGTATCGGCGCCGGTGTTGAGCGCTCCCGTGGTGAACGATGGATCGTAGAAGCTGGGGGGATCCATCACCGTGGAGCAGCCCGATCCCGAGTTGCCGGCCGAGACCTCCATCAGGATGCCAGCCGCGCGCGTGTTGGTGACGCCGGTCAGGAGGACGTTGGGGGTCGTGCAGCCCTCGGCGGCATTGCAGCCCCAGGAATTGACCGTCACGTGGGGGGCCTTGCTGGGATCGCCCTGGCTGGTGGTGCCGCCCACCGGATAGGGAGCCAGGAAAAACTCCATACATTCGAGATAGCTGGCGGGCGTGCCGGCACCCTGGTTCATGTTGCGGCAGCCGATCCACCGCGCTCCCGGCGCCATGCCGACCTGGTTGGCGCCGTCGAGGCCCACCGCGGTGCCCATGGTGTGAGTGCCGTGACCGTTGTCGTCGCACGGCGCGGGGGAGTTGGCGCCGCACGAGCCGCCGCCGGAATGGATGGAGTCGTGCCAGTTGTAATTATGGCTGGCCGTGGTGCCGTTCCAGCCACGATAGGCGTTCTTGAGCGCGGCGTGCGTCCAGCGATAGCCCGTGTCGGCGCCGCCCACGACCACGCTCTGCCCGGTGTAGCCCAGGCTCCAGACCTGCGGCGCCCGCACGTAGCTGATTCCCGGCTCGGCGGACGTGATGGCCTTGTCGAGCCAGTCCGGATTGAATTCCAGGACCTCCGCCTTTTGCGGCCTGGGCAGCGTCTGGCGCATTTCGGGGTTGCCGTCGATCCGCTTCACGTCGGGCCGCGCGGCCAGGATCTCCGCGAGATTGCGATCGCCTTTGACCAGGATCGCGTTGACCAGGTAGAACGAACGGTACTCGATCCCGCGGGCGTCCAACTCGGCCAGGATCGGCTTCTGGGTTTCCTGCGCGGTCCTGAGGAGCGTCCGATAGACGAACTGTCCTTTGCTCAGCTTGCTCTTGAGCTCTTTGGCGTCCGAGAGGTTCGCCTGCTTCGCCAGCACGACGAAGAACTCCGCCTGGGCGCCGGCCCGGGTGTTCTCGATTACCCAGGGCTGGATCTTCTCAAATCCGGGCTGGCGCACCTGGGCGTGCGCGCTCGACGCGATCAGCAAGGCTCCAACGACCAGGACCAGGCATTCACTCGCCTTCCAACGGGATATCTTCATCGCTCTCTCCCTTCCGTAGGTTGAGGTGCAGCGGAAAAGCTGCCGTCAATGAAACACGGTTGAAGAGGCGCTGTCAACAACCGCGCGACTTGGGCGGCACTTTGGGTCTCGCCCTGGTGTAGACTCGGGGAACAAGGAGGAGCACGCTATGAAGAAGAGGCTTCCGAAGAAGCTGGAGCTCAGCCGCGAGACCCTGCGGTCTCTCACGGCGCCCCGGATGGGCGAGGTGGCCGGAGGGGGGTCGAAGATCACGTGCGCGGTGATGTGCACGTCGATTGATACGGCCTGCTTCCAGACCTGCGACTGCCCCCCGCCCACCTCGCCCATCGTTTGCTCGACCTGATCGCGGCACTACTAATTTAGGTGCCTGAGGCACCTCTGCCGGGACAGCGGCATATACCGGTCTGGGTCGATCTCAGTGTAGAATTGGAAGCCAAGGAGGAGCAAGCCATGAAGAAGAGACTTCCGAAGAAGCTGGAGCTCAGCCGCGAGACCCTGCGGTCTCTCGCGGAGATCCGGATGGGCGAGGTGGCCGGCGGGGTGTCGAGGCAGTCGCCCACGTGCCCGATCATATGCGGGTCGGACGCCAACACCGTCTGCTTCGAGACCTGCGCCTGCACCTCGCCTATCGTCTGCGAGTAGGCACCCTCATCACCCCGGCCCTCTTCTCCCGCCTCCTGCCACCCCCTCACCGGGAGAAGAGGGAGTAGGTTGCGCTGTGCGCATCAGGAACAGTGAAGGTGCGCACAGCACATCCTACGGCAAGACCATTCGCAGGCGTTCCCCTCAGGGTTTCGAGGGCCTCAGAAGCCGCAGGCGATCGTCCACTGCCCGCAGTTCGTGACATGGGAGGTCCCGGGGCAGGTGCAGGGATAGCTCGGCGGCATCGTGGGCGAGCAGGTGGTGCTGTTACAGTACCGCGGCAGGGCGTTCGCCCGCGGTGCCCAGAGGGCGACCAGCGTGATCCCAAGCACGGACGCGAGAAGCACGATCTTTTTTCTCATGGCAAAGCTCCTTTGGAATAGGTCTCTCTCTTAGAGGAGTGCAGGATTCCCGCCAAAGCGAGACCGAGGAGGTGGCGCCAGGCCATGGGAGCCAGGGATTTCAATCCCGGCGAGGGGTGGGCGCCGAACGTTTATGAGGCCGCTTCTACGGACCCTTCAAGAGGGATAGGTACTCCTCGCTGTCCGAGATCGAGTTGTGGCCCGTACCGCGAATGACCTTCATCGTCGCGATGCCCGGCAGGAAGTGATGGAAGAGAGCCTCGGTGCTCGCGCGCGGGATGATCTCGTCGTGCTCGGCCGCGATCAACAGCGTCGGCACCGTGATCCGGACTGCGTAGCGCCACGACTCGAATTTGTCTTTGAGCAGCCACCGTACCGGGAAATAAGGATATTGGCGAACCGCCAGCTCCTCGACGCTGTTGTAGGGCGTGACCAGCACCAGACGGCTGACGGGCCGCTCGCTCGCCAGCCGGATCGCGACGCCGCTGCCCAGGCTTCGACCCACGACGGTGATCGTCGGCATGCTCCGCGTGCACCTTGTCGAACAGGGCCAGCGCGTCACCATGGATGGCCGCTTCGGAGGGCTCGCCGGAGCTTTCCCCATAGCCCGCGGTAGTGGAGCAGGTAGAGCGAGTGTTCCGGAAAAGCCGCGGAGAACGCGGGGAGGTTGTGCGACACGTCTTCGGCATTGCCGCCAAAATAGATCAGAGCCTTCGGACCTGAATGCGGCCGTACCGACAGGGAGAGTGTAGCGTCAGGCCGCTGGAGCGTGGCCGTGCTTGCGGTGCTCTTGTAGGCCCGCGGCTGTGGATAATAGATGAGCGATCGCTGGGAGGTGTACATCAGGACACAGATACCCAGATAGACACCCACAATCACGAGGATGGCACCGATGATCACGCGTCGCATGGGTCTCCCGTTAGCCTGGCATCAAGAAGGATCGCCGGTCTGCGTTCCCGTGACCAGGCGGACGTATTCTTCCATGACGGCACTGTTTCGCGAAGCGTTCCATCCCCGCCGATTTTTACGAGGTGCCGTTTCAATCTCCGCCACGATGAGGTCCGGGCCAAGTTGCCGTGCCGACTGAAGCACCATGCCGTCCGGATCGACAATCCCAGAGGATCCGTAGGATATCAGGCTTTCCGTACGCCCTGAGACGTCGGCACGGATCACGGAAACGCTGTTCTCGATCGCCCGCGCGAT
The DNA here is from genome assembly GCA_963712665.1 of Thermoanaerobaculaceae bacterium. Lineage (GTDB taxonomy): Bacteria > Acidobacteriota > Thermoanaerobaculia > Multivoradales > UBA5704 > DATARR01. Next base: position 146,264 of record CAVQIV010000010.1, read on the forward strand.
GTCAAGGTTTCTTGCCTGGGCGACCAGCTCCGGTCCTCCTTTCGCCGGAGGGAGACCATTGTTCGTGGGCACGAACAGTGCTGCCGCCCCGCGAGAGGCCATGATCCTGGCAGGTTCGTAATAGTTGGAGTCGAGGCAGATGATGATTCCGAAAGTCAGGTCGCCTACCGTGAAGACTGGGATCTTGTCTCCAGCCTCGTAGACCGACTTGTTGATCGCCGGATACAGTTTGCGATAGATGCCGAGGACCGACCCTTGGTGAAAAACCGCTGCAGAATTGTAGAGCCGTCCTCTTCTGTCAATCTCCGTGAATCCTAGAATGGTCGTGACCCTGTCGCTCGCAAGGGGGGCCAGTAGCGCCTGTAACTGACCGCCCTCCGCGTCGATCGCGATGTCGGTGGGGCGGCTCACGTAGTCAGCCAGACCTCCCAAGACTCCCTCTGGACAACATAGAATCTCTACACCGTTCGCTTCACACCAGTCCACCTGTTCGCGAATCAGGCTCAGGACCTCCAGCGAGCGGGTGGCAGGCAGGGGAGCTTGGTAGGCGGCGACCTTCATTGGAGGTAGTCTCCGGGCGAGGTTCTGAATGCGGTTGGACCTATCTCCCGGTGTTCAGCCCCGAAGGGGGCGACAGCGTGCAGCCTGGGGCGTGAGCCCCAGGAACACGGAGCCTTCCATCCTTTCAAGCCCTGAAAGGGCGGCAGCAGCTTTCTTTCGGCGGTCTTCTGCCGCCCTTTCAGGGCTTTCGGGTTTGGAGAGATCCTTTACCTGGGGCTCACGCCCCAGGCTGCACGCTGCCGCCCCCTTCGGGGCTGAAGCAAAAACTGGCACCACGGTTGTTCCGTGAGGAACTCTAAGCATCCAAGACCGTCAAGCCGAAAGATAGACTTCCTTCAGCCTGGCGTCAAGAAGCATGACCTCCCCGAAGCCTCCTTCAGAGACGTTCAACCCCGGTTCGCCGTCTGTCGCCCGAGGCGCGGAGACGTTTGGAGCCGGCGCGCAGCCGTTGGAAATCCTCTGGCCGACGCTCGAAATCGTCCGGCCGGCAGCGGCGAGAGCCTGGCCGCTGTCGGCCAGCCATCGGCCGGTGGTGAAAACCGTCTGGCCGGCGCTGGCGAGAGGCTGGCCAGCGTTGGCGAGGCACCGTTTACTGCCGGCGAGCCTTCGCCGAACGCTGGCGAGCTCTGTTTGAGCGTTGGCGAGCCTCGTTTCAACGCCGGCGAGCCGCTCCCAGACGCCGGCCGATGTACTCCGGAGGGACTTGGGGCGACGCTGGAAGGGGCTGATCCGTAAATCAGTCGGGCGGGATACGGCGCGGACCGGGAGATCCCTGGTTTCGACTCTGGCCTGCCGGCGGCTCTTTGACAATTGACGCAAACTCAATCTCCGGCCCGGTGCGGGGACGGGCCGAGGATTTCCTTGCCAGGGGGACAGGTGCGGGCTGTCCTCCTGGTGCCTTGTCTGGCGGGCTTCAGATCATCGTTCAGCCTCCAGTTCGCTGTGGCCAGCGCACGAAGAATCCATCTGACCATACGATGTCTTCGTCGAAATCGGTTGGAGCGAAGGGACCGACGGTATAGTCGGTAGCGGAAAATCTACCATCTCGTCCCGGGCTACGGATGCTCATAACTTGTTTTGCCAAGACGTCTGCAGTATTCAGGTAGAACTCATAAGGATGGCCCCAACCATCCTTTTCTGGGAGTGACTGCAGGTACTTGGGAACCAGGATCGGCTCGAGCTCTTTGCGGGAAATGGGGGGATACTGTGTGAGAGATATCGTCTTGCTTTCCCCTGAAGTCTGCGACTGCCCTGCTGCTCCTGCTCCGACCTGATCCGTCAGCCAACTGAACATGGCAGTGCCAACGTTTCGAAGGTCCGCAACGGTTCTCTTCTGCGCCTCCTTGTCATGGATTGGATTTTGTTCCACCGCGCCCTGTCCAGGATCAGCATTGGATTTCTTCGTATAACGGTTACATTTACAAACGGAACAGATGAGCTCGCCGCTGCTGGAGTCGATGGGCAAGGGGAGCGATCCCATCATGGGAATGCCGCTCATCACCAGTGTTCCCTTGTCGTCAACTGACGCAGGAAAGGTATGACCGTTCTCGTCGGTCACCAGGAATGAGCCTTGATTAGCCTTGATCTCGAAGAAGTCGCTGCGTCCAGAGGCGCACTCCCATCTGCCGTATAGCTTTCACCCTTGGCGCGACACCCGAGACCTGAACCCAGAATTACCGCTACACCTAACGACCACAGCAGTGTCAGACCGCGAACTTGGCGCATCATCGTAAACCTCCTCCCAGTCAGAAAGCCCAACCTTTAAGCATAAGTATACCGCAGCGATCCGGTTGGATACACTACCTTGGGCTCACTCTGGTGCTTCGAACCGCATCAGCACCCAGCCCTCGCGATGCTCCTCGTCGGCCTCGTGGCGTGAGATCTCGACAAAGCCTGCTTTCGCCCAGCCGCGCAGCGCTTGCTTGTTCGAGGCGGAAGGGTCGACGGTGACGGAGGCCCAGCCGGCGGCGATGAGTGCCTTGGCGAGGGCGCGGGCTGCATCCGGCATGAGGCCGCGGCCGCGCGCATGCGGCAAGAGGAAGCCATCGAGGCCGCCGCGCCTGGGCAGATCGACCTCCCACCATGATTGCAAGTAGCCCACTGGCTCCCCGTCCGCCTCGATGATCCAGCAGTCGACCGCTTCGCGATGCAGACGATGCAGCATCTGCTCGCGCGTGAACGTCTCGTCGTCCCAGTAGCGTGAGACCTCAGGGTCGGCGTGCCAGGTGACGAGGCGATCGACGTCATGGTCCGTCGCCGGCCGAACGACCGTCAGCAGTCCGCGTACCGCGGTTTCGGTCATCTTGATCCCGCTTTAGATCCGTTGGATTTGCGCCGAGACGAGGAGTTGAAGACTGACCGGCAAAGAAGGCCGATGAGAATGCCGCTGCCCAACTCAAGGGCAATCGCTCCGTAAAGAGCAGAAAGCCAAGGATGCAAAGGACTGTTCGTAAGCTGCGGATGGCGAACGAAGAAGTCTGCAGGCAACACAAACGGCAATGTGAATCCGAGCACGGCAACGAGGAGAGCGCCGAGACCAAGAAAAAGAAGAACCCGCGAGTAACGATGAGCGACAAGTGCCGCGGCCAAGCCGACGAGAACGACTAAAGCCGCAATGACGGTCATCATGATCGTTGTCGGCTCCGAACGCCGATGGCGTCAGGCGGCTCAGCGGCCCTGCAGCGCCAGTCTGATCTGCTCCAAGTGATGCTCATTGTGGGAGGCGACTTTGTCGAATTCGTCCTTCAACGTCCGCACTCCCGTTACACTGTGCACGAACTCGAGGTGGCCTTTGCTTTCGTAGTGCTGGCCGGCGTAGTAGATGATTGCGTTGCGAACCGATTCGTAGACTTGCCGCGAGATGTCGAGAGGTACCTGAGAATAGTCGAGCCCCTTGGCCCAGGCATCCTGGTCAAAGACCCAGAGGACCTGACGAGACTCGCTGAGGACCCGGCGAATGCGGTCGAAGAGAACCGTCTCGCTGTCAGCGAGGTGGTGGAGGATGAATCGGACGGACCACTTGCCGGGCGCGTAGGTACGCTCCAGATCGCTCTGATCGAGCGAGAAGTAGCTCAGCGTCTCGTCTCGGGTCTTTTCGAGGTCTCGGATGAGTTTCATGTCTTTGTCACTTGACAATGTTTAATGGATCATCCTCGTCCCGCGCCAGCAGCCACGAGTGGTACTCCAGCTCCGGAATCAGGCGGTCGAACCGCTTGCGGAGCATCGGGATCAACTTGTCGAGAACAGCCTGGTGGCACGCCAACTCGACGCTCGGACGCACGTCTTTCGGCAAACCTTTCTTGAGGATATCTGGCGGGATTCCGAGCTTCTTCGGGTGCCGGTACGCCCCGCAGTCACGGTGGTCGAGGATGACGATTCGCCGGATGTCGTGCTCCAGGAACCTGGCGGCCTTGATGTGTTGCACGAGCACTTTCTGCCAGTCCGGCCGGCAGGCCCCGAGCGATGCACCCGCGAGGATGAACTGGTCGTAGGCGACACCGGGGAAGACGCGCTGCATCGCGTCGAGCACCCGGCGGGGATATCGGTAGTCGATGCAAGTCAAAAGCAGCGACATACCGCCTTTAGAGAAGACCTCGGGAGCATACGCCTCAAACGTCATCGACCGCTGAACGTCTTTCATCGTGTCATCAGCCATCGCAAAGACCTCCTTCAAAGTGATGCCGTCTACTGCCTGGCCTCGACGTGAGTTTACTCCAGAATCCACCCCCGCACCCACTCCGCCGCATAGGTCGTCACCTCCAGCCGGTGTCCCCAGGGGTCGTTGAAGTAGACGGAGAAGGCCTTGGTATGGTCGCGGGCGGTGAGGGTGTGGATCTCGTCGCCGGCGTCGTTGTGGACGGGGTGGGTGCGGACGTGCTCCAGGAAGTTGAGGAAGCCGGGACCGTCCACGCGGAAGGCGACGAGATGGAAGCCGGCGGTGGGACGGGAGCGGCGGGGCTCACCGGTGAAGAGGGCGAGCTTGGTGCTGCCGCTGTCGCTGGAGAGCATGAGCGGGCCGTGGGGGTCCTCGGCCCAGTCTTCGTATTGGGAGAGGACGGAGAGGCCCAGCGTCCGCTCATACCAGCGGGAGGCTTCGCGGCGGTCGGGAACGAAGAATTCGACGTGATCGATCTGATCCACCTTGAACATGGGTATCCCCCCTCAGGGCTCCTTTCCGGGAGCCCCTGGCGGCGACCATAAGACATTCACCTGATACAGCTCAAGGAGGATCGAGCGCAGCGGGTCTTTGGAGGAAGGCCGGGTCCAGGGGCTGGGTGTGGTCGAGTAGCGCAGGATGTAGCGGTATTTCTTCCCGGGATCGAAGGGACGAGGCTCGCCGATGAAGGCGCCTTCAAAGGCGAGAACCCGTCTTCCAGGAGGCAGGGGTCGGCCTTCGGCAACGGTGCCGCAGAAGCCTCCACGGCTGAAGTGTTCCCAGGCTCCGTCCTGCCACTGCTCGAAGGAGCCGAAGAAGTTGCCCCAGATGGCGGCGCCGTGGAGGGTCTGGGAGGTTCCATTCTCCAGGAGGAAGACGGGGGCGTGAGGACCGGGGCCGAGACCCCAGGGTCGCAGCCGGGCTTCCGGTGGAGCGGGAAGGACGCGGCGAAGGTCCAGCGTGGCCTGGGCTCCCTCCAAATCTGGATATTCACCCGGCCGGAACCAGACGGCGCTCAAGGAGAGCTCGAAGACGATCTCCCGGCCATCGGCGTGGAACGGCCGTTCGAGACGCAGGGGGGCGCTCCCGTCGTTGCGGTCGATCCGCGCCGTGATCCGGTACTCCCCCGGGCCGGCGAACCAGTCGGTGGGCAGGGGGCAGGGCACGGAGCGGGAGGGCAGAGAGACCCGGCACATCCAGAGCGGCCGGCCCGAGGGCCCCCGAAGGACGACGCCATAGCCGGTGAAGGGTTCAGGGTTGACCGCGCCGATCCAGCGGAAGGTCAGGGGTGGTCCGGCCAGGAGCGGCCCGGGCAGGGAGAGGCCCAGGAGGGCGAGGAGAGGGAGAATCCGCCGCGAGGTCCGCATCTGGAGGATTGGACGCGCGGGGGGCGGGGAAGGTTCCGGTTAGCCGGCCATTGCAGCCTCGGTCTGAGATACCAACACCTCGATCGGACAAGAGCCATCAAGCCGAACCAGGGGACAAGCAAGCTGCTTTATCCATTCTTCGTGCAGACGACGACTCCGCATCTCCATGGGTCCATCGTCGTACTGCGCCGCCCAAGCCAAGAAAGCCTGATGCTGTTGGTACATGTCGCCCGTCGCCGAAAGGCGCTCGCCAAAGCGACGCTGCTCCCGTTCACGAAGTCGATCAAGTCGTACTGCCGTGGACGTCACGACGAACACCGCGAGGTCTAACCGTTGGATGACTACGTCACCCCATCCGCAGATCGACCCGGTCAACACCCAGCGACTTTTGGAGTGTAGCGCTTCGGCCAACACTTTCTGCCGGTCGGAGAGCTCCCGGATGACCTGAAACGGCGGGTCCGTTGTCTCCCAGAAGAAATCATCAGCATTGAAGACTGCGAGATCATGACGCTTAGCGATCTCTCGGCCAAGTGTCGATGTACCGCTACCCGAGGCGCCGAAGAGGAGTATGCGGTCTCGCATTGTCTACGGCCGGTCAACGCTGTGGCCTCAGTGTGCGGCGTCAGCCGTCCGCCGCAACGGCTGGGATCCCTACCTTTCAAGCTCAGGAATACTCTTGCTGAACATGAAATCAATGATAACCATCAGTATTGCTATGCCGAATATTATCCAGGTTACCCAGTCGCCTTCCGGCATATTGCGTCGATAGGCAATCCAAAGTAACAGGACGACTAAAACATTGGTGCCTATCCAAAGATACTGCTCACGATAGGCGCCGGCGCGGAGCGCTACTACAACAATCCAGAGGGTGGAAATGCTGATCGCGACACCCACCAGGAAGTACGCATCCCGGAGTTCTGGGACTAACCATCCTCCCAAAGCCCAGAAAAGCCAGGATACGACACCAACGACAAACCCAATTTTGAAGTGAACATTCCTCGTCTCCGTACTAGCGAAGTATTTGTGATCGTCCAGATATATTTTTAAGCGCATGAAGAAAAAGAACGCAACGAATAGCCAGAGAGTGAGCGGCCGGTCGGCAATTGCAGTGGGGATCTTGGCAAATCCACCGAGAAAAGCAGCAAGTGTTAGACCGAAGACAGCTGTGTTCAAGGTTTGGAATACGTTCACTCAATCGCGCTCATTTCTGTTGTCTGAACATCTACCTCGTTTCGAGAGTCGCTCGATACGCTTCTGGCGGCGCATCTTGCTCTATCTACGATGGTTATCACATTACGCCAGTTACTGGTGTTCGTCAAGATGGGGGAAATTTGCCGGCTTAAGCATCCAAGACCTGGTGACGGATAAATCTCCGCCCGCGGGGCGTCTGCGATGTCGGAGGCGTCGCGTCCGCCCCAGAGACGCCCCACGGGTTTCCCGTGGGCGTCTCTACATTGGGAACACCCTTTCAGGACCTTCCTTCATGGACGCCAGGCTCCAGACATGACGTCCGGATCCATCAGGTCCATGCCGCTCATCGTCGCCAGAGCTTCGACCTCCTCTTGCCGTGCTTTGCCCCGCAGGATTCTCTGGAAGTGCTTCCTCGATGGTCTCCTCGCGGGTGGCCGTGGGGAGCACCTCCTGGACGGCGGAGAGAAGCTCCTCGTTGATCTCGACTCTGGTCTTCCGAGCGCTCGTGAGACACCTCCCGGCGTATGATATCATCGAATTGCCAGATCGGATTGCTTTCAGGCTCTCGTTTTCAATGTCCTGGCTCCCACCGGAGCTATTGAAGATTTCACCAAGGGAGAAGGGGAGAGGATCATGGCCACCACCAGCTTCAACGTTCCCGACGAGGTGAAGAGGGAGTTCCAGGAGACCTTCGCCCATGAGAACAGGAGTGCCGTGATCACCCGTCTCATGAAGCAGGCCGTCGAGGAGCGCAAGCGCCAGCAGACCCGGGCCGCGGCGATCGAGGCGCTATTGAAGCTGCGCCAGCATCAGCGCCCGGTATCCGACGAAGAGATCCGGCGGGCGCGACAGACGGGCCGGCCGTGAACCGCCTGGTCCCGCGTACCTCGGCGCACCCGCGGGGCGTCTGGGATGTCGAAAGGACATCGCCGCCTCAGAGACGCCCCACGGGGTTCCCCGTGGGCGTCTCTACATTGGGGGAACACCCTTTCCAGACATCTTAGAGGCCGAGGACCCTGGACCAACAGGGAAGGACTCCGGACCAACGGGGAAAGGCCTGTACCTGCTCGGGAGAGGCCCCGGACCAACGGGGAAGGCCCCCGGACCAACAGGGAGAGGCCTGTACCTGTTCGGGAAAGCCGCCGTACGAGCAGGGAAAGGCCTGTACCCACTGGGGAAGGCCCTCTCCCCGCTCGGTACGGACCCGTACCTGCTCGGGAGGCCTCTGTACCCGTCCCATCCCGCCGGAGAGCGGCCTGTACTATCCTTCTCCCATCATGGCAGACGAAATCGCGGCATACGAGAAGCTGGGAGCGTTCTATGTGGGGCGGCCGTACGATGTGGCGAAGAAGGCCACGGAGCCGGCGCCTCTCCTCTACGATTCGCGGGACCTGGTGACCCACGCGGTGTGCGTGGGCATGACGGGCAGCGGCAAGACCGGCCTCCTCATCGGGCTGCTGGAGGAGGCGGCCATCGACCACATCCCTTCGCTGGTCATCGATCCCAAGGGGGATCTCTCCAACGTCCTCCTCACCTTCCCGGAGCTGCGGCCGGCGGATTTCGCGCCGTGGATCGATCCCGATGCCGCGGCGCGGGGGGGAATGACGCCCGAGGCGTTCGCGGCCAAGGAGGCGGAGAACTGGCGCAACGGTCTCGCCAAGTGGGACCAGTCGGGCGAGCGGATCGCCCGGCTGCGGGACTCGGCCGAATTCGCCATCTATACGCCGGGGAGCGAGGCGGGCCTTCAGGTCTCGATCCTTTCCTCGCTCGATGCGCCGCCGGCCGAGGTGGTGGCGGACGGCGACGCGTTGCGCGATCGCGTCTCGACCATCGTCTCCAGCCTGCTGTCGCTGCTCGACGTCGAGTCCGATCCCATCCAGGGGCGTGAGTCCATCCTGCTGGCCAACATCTTCGATGCGGCGTGGCGCGAGGGTCGGGGGCTCGATCTCGCGACGCTCATCCAGCAGATCCAGAAGCCGCCCATCGAGCGGGTCGGAGTGATGGACCTCGAGTCGTTCTATCCCGCCAAGGAGCGCTTCGGTCTCGCCATGGCGTTCAACAACCTGCTGGGCTCGCCGGGTTTCGCGGCGTGGCTCAAGGGCGAGCCGCTGGACGTGGACCGACTGCTCTACACCTCCACGGGCAAGCCGCGGGTGGCGGTGTTCTCGATCGCCCACCTTTCGGACAAGGAGCGGATGTTCTTCGTCTCCCTCCTCTTCAACCAGACCCTGGGCTGGATGCGGGGGAGGCCGGGCACCACCAGTCTGCGGGCCATCCTCTGCATGGACGAGGTCTTCGGCTACATGCCGCCGGTGGCCGAGCCGCCTTCGAAGCGGCCGCTGCTCACGCTGCTCAAACAGGCCCGCGCCTTCGGTCTCGGCCTCGTGCTCGCCACCCAGAACCCGGTAGATCTGGATTACAAGGGGCTCGCCAACGTGGGCACCTGGTTCCTGGGCCGGTTGCAGACGGAGCGCGACAAGCAGCGGCTGATGGATGGTCTGGAGGGAGCGTCGGGGGGCGGCCAGTTCGATCGCGCGCAGATGGAGCAGATCCTTGCGGGCTTAAGCAATCGCGTCTTCCTGCTGCACAACGTGCACGAGGACCATGCGCAGCTCTTCCAGACCCGCTGGACCCTCTCGTATCTGCGGGGGCCGCTCACCCGGCCGGAGATCAAGCGGTTGATGGATCCCGTCAAGAAGGGGACCTCGCCTACCGCTGCTCCCGCCATGACGGCTACCACGGCTTCAGTGTCTTCGACGATGTCGACGAGCGCCGCGGCTGCTGTCCCCGGGGCTTCGGCGCCGGCCCCTCCCACCACGGTGGGGGAGAGCGCTCCAGTCCTGCCGCCGGACGTGTCGCAGCGTTTCCTCCCCGTCCGCGGCAGGCCGGAGGGGATCGCCTACTCGCCGTGCCTCTATGCCGCAGCCACGGTGCACTACCAGGACGCGAAGATGGGCGTCGAGCACGACGAGGAGCTGGCGCTTCTGGCTACTCTCACGGAGGACGGGGCGGACTGGTACGCGGCCGAGGCGGTGGATCTGGCGAAGGACGATCTGGAGAGCGAGCCTGTGGCCGGAGCCCGGTTCGCGGCGCTGCCGGCCGCGGCGGTGAAGGCCAAGAGCTACGACGCATGGCGCAAGGCCCTGGAGGAGTGCCTCTACCGCACCCGCAAGTGCGAGCTGTTCCGCAGCTCGACGCTGGACGAGGTGTCGAAGCCCGGGGAGTCGGAGCGGGACTTCCGCATCCGGCTGACGGAGAAGGCCCGGGAGGTGCGCGACGAGCAGGTGGCGGCGCTGCGCAAGAAGTATGGCGTGAAGATCGCCCAGCTTCAGGAGCGGATCCGCAAGGCCGAGCAGGAGAAGCAGAAGCAGCAGGCCCAGGCGAGCCAGCAGACGTTGCAGACGGTCGTCTCGGCCGGCGCCGCCGTGCTGGGGATGTTCTTCGGCCGCCGCCGCTCCGTCACGTCCGCGGCCGGCACCGCGGTCCGCGGCGTGGGCCGCTCCTTCCAGGAGCGGCAGGATGTGGGACGGGCCGAGGAGAACGTCGAGGCGCTGCAGAAGCAGCTCGCGGATTTGAACACCGAGCTGGAGCACGAGGTGGACAACCTGTCGGAGCGCTTCGATCCGGAGGCCGGGGAGCTGGAGGTGCTGGGGGTGAAGCCCAAGAAGACGGACGTGCAGACGCGCTTCTTGACTCTGGCATGGGAGCCCCGGCGGGGGGGCGAGGTGGCTTGGAAGTAGAACCCCCTCAAAGAAGAAAAGACAGAGTAAGTTGCCGGCGGGACGCCAGCGCTCCCAGGAGGGTGCACGCCGGAAACACGCGAGCCCTTCCTTGCGTTAACATCTCCGGAGACGGTCTTCCGCCGCCGCCAGACGTGAAAGGAGGGGAGAGGGAGGGATGGACACGATTCTGAGCCTTCTCATCGGTCTCGGTCTCGCCGCCGCGTGTGGCTTCCGGGTCTTCGTCCCCCTGCTCGTCATGAGCCTGGCCTCGCGGGCGGAGATCGGCCATCTCGTTCTGGGGCCGCACTTTGCGTGGATCGGCTCGACGCCGGCGCTCATCGCGTTCTCGGTGGCGACCGTGCTGGAGATCGCCGGCTATTACATCCCCTGGGTGGACAACCTGCTGGATACGATCGCCACACCCACGGCCATCGTCGCCGGCATCATAGTGACCGCCTCGGCCGTCACCGACATGAGCCCGTTCCTCAAGTGGACGCTCGCGGTGCTGGCGGGCGGCGGCACCACGGCGGTGTTCCAGGGGATCACGGCCACGGCGCGGCACATCTCCTCCTTCACCACCGGGGGGCTGGGCAATCCCGTGCTGGCCACGGCCGAGGCCGGAGGCTCGGCACTCCTCGCCGTGCTCGCCATCACCCTGCCGGTGATTGCCTTCCTGTGCGTGGTGGGGCTGATCTGGTTCGGAGCAAAGAAATTGCTTTTCCGGCGGCCGGCCGCGCGGGCCGCCTGAGCGGGGGCTTTTCCAGTCCTGCGTTGCGGAGGCGTTGTGAGACGACCGGCCGCGTTGCCCTTCATCCTCGCCCCGGCCCTTCTGATCCTGGGGTGTGCCAGCTACGGACCGGTGGGCTCGCCGGAGCTGGCGCGGACCCTCCACTCCCGGGGGGTCGATCCCTCTTCCATCGTGATTCCCTTCGAGATCTCGGACGAGATGCGGGCCTGGGCCCATGCGCAGGTGCCGGAGTCCACGCCTGCGGCGGAGCGGCTGGATCGATTGCTGGCGGCCATGGTGGACCCCACCCGTCTCCGGCTGGAGTACGAGCCGGGGCACACCTCCACGGCCCGCGAGGCTTTCGAGACCCGCAAGGCCAACTGCCTCGCCTTCACCAGCCTGTTCGTGGGCATGGCCCGGGAGGTGGGCGTGCCGGCCTACTACCTGGACGTCGACGACGTGGAGAGGTTCGAGAAGGACGGCGATCTGATGGTGGTCTCGGGCCACGTGAGCGGCGGCTACGACACCGGCGGCGGCAAGGTGAAGATTCTCGACTTCACGCCCCGGGCCCAGCCCGGCTATCGCCGCGTCCATAGGCTGCCGGACGTGACGGCCATCGCTCTCTATTATTCGAACCGTGGCGCCGAGATGATCCGCGTCGGCCGCGGCAACGAGGCCCTCTCCTGGCTGCGCCAGGCGGTAGTGATCGATCCCGAGCTGGGCGGTGCCTGGGTCAACCTCGGGGTGGGGCTGCGCCGCGCGGGCGACATGGCGGGCGCCGAGGCCGCCTATCGCAAGGCCCTGGAGGTCGATCCCTCTGCGGCCTCGGCCTACTCCAACCTGGCTGGGTTGCTGCGCTCCCGCGGCCGCGATGCCGAGGCCGGGGAGCTGCTCTCTCTGGCCACCCGGGCGGACAGCCGCAATCCTTTCAGTTACATCTCCCTGGGGGACCTGGCGCTGTCTCACGGCCGGCTGGAGGAGGCGCGGCGTTTCTATCAGAAGGCTTTGCGATTGAATCGCGACGATGCCGAAGCCTATGCGGCTCTGGGGATGGTGGCCCTGGCTGGCGGCGACCGGGGCGAAGCCCAGCGCTGGCTACGCAAGGCCGAGGCGCGGAACCGCGAGAACGACCGCGTGCGGCAGCTCGGCGGCCGGCTTGCTCCTCCGCGGACGGAGGGACGATGAAGTCGCTCACCCGGCATCTCACCATGAACGTCCGGTTGATCAAGATCCTCGGTGAATAAATCCCTCTGGCACGTCTGGGCCGACACCGGTGGCACGTTCACCGATTGCCTGGCCGTGGATCCCGCGGGGCGTCTCCATCGCGCCAAGGTGCTTTCCACCAGCGCCGTGCGCGGGCGGATTGCGGAGCGGACCGGTGCGGATGCCGTGCGGGTGGAAGCCGGCTGGCCGGTCCCCTCCGGGTTTTTCCGCGGCTTCACATTCCTCTTGCTGGGCCATGGCCTGACAGCGACGGTGATCGATTGGGATCCTGAATCACGTCTCCTTTCTATTCAAGGATCGCTGCCCGCGGGCGATCTCGCCGGTGCGGCGTTCGAGTTGCGGTCCCCCGAGGAGGCGCCCGTGCTGGCGGCCCGGCTGGTGACGGGCACGCCTCTGGATTCGGCGCTTCCTCCCATTGCCATGCGCCTTGCCACCACGCGGGGAACCAACGCCCTCCTGGAGCGCAAGGGCGCGGCCACGGCGCTCTTCATCACCCGAGGATTCGCGGACGTGCCGCGCATCGGCACCCAGCAACGGCCGGACCTCTTCGCCCTGGAGATCGTCCGCCCCGAGCCCCTGTATCGGGAGGTCGTGGAGGTCCCCGAGCGGCTGGCCGCGGACGGCTCGGTCCTCGTGCCGTTGGACAGGGAGGCCCTGGGGGAGACCATCCGGCGCCTGATGGATTCCGGGATCGAGTCCGTTGCCGTGGCCTTCATGCACTCCTATCGCAATCCGCAGCACGAGGAGGAGCTGGGCGAGCTGTTGCGCGCGGCCGGCTGTCGTTACATATCTCTCTCATCGCGGCTCGCGCCCCTCATCAAGCTCCTGCCGCGCACCGAGACGGCGGTGGTGGACGCCTATCTCTCGCCCATCCTGGAGCGCTATCTCTCGGGAGTGGCGAGCGCTTTGGGAAAGGGATCGGAAGGATCGCTGCACGTCATGACCAGCGCCGGCGGTCTGGTGCGGGCCGGCTCGTTCCGGGCCAAGGACGGCCTCCTCTCTGGTCCGGCCGGAGGGGTCGTGGGAGCGGCGCGGGCGGGCCGGCGCTCCGGTTTCGAGCGGGTGATCGCTTTCGACATGGGGGGCACCAGCACGGACGTGGCCCACTGGGACGGCGATTTCGAGTACCTCTTCGAGCACCGGGTGGGCGACGCTCACCTCGTGGCCCCGGCTCTCGCCATCGAGAGCGTGGCCGCGGGCGGCGGCTCCATCTGCTCGTTCGACGGCATTCAGCTCAAGGTGGGACCGGAGAGCGCCGGGGCCTGGCCCGGTCCTGCCTGCTATGGCGCGGGGGGCCCCCTCACCCTGACCGATGTCAATCTGATCCTCGGACGGCTCGATCCCGGCCGCTTCGAGATCCCCCTCGATCCCGCCGCGGCCGGGGCCGCTCTCGACCGGCTGAGATCGGCGATGGGGGAGCGCGATCCGGGGCCCGAAGCCGTGCTCGCCGGCCTTTTGGAGATCGCGGACGAACGGATGGCCGAAGCCATAAGGGCCATCTCGCTGCGGCGCGGCTACGATCCCACGGGGCACGCGCTGGTGGCTTTCGGCGGTGCCGGGGCTCAGCATGCCTGCGCCGTGGCCGGGCTGCTGGGGATCACCCATGTGGTGGTGCCCGCCGATGCCGGTCTGCTCTCGGCCCTGGGGCTGGGCGCTGCCGTGGTGGAGCGCTTCGCCGCCCGACAGGTGCTGGAGCCGCTCGAACAGGTCCGGGACCGGATCGCCGGCTGGCTCGCCGAGTTGGGGCAGGAGGCGGCCGAGGCCGTGGCCGCCGAGGGGATCGCTCCGGAGGAGGTCGCAGTGCGGCGCCGGCTGCTCAACCTGCGTTTCGCCGGTCAGGAGACCTCGCTGGCCGTGGAGTACGAGGGCGACGAGGCGATCGAGCCCGCCTTCGGGGCAGCCTACCGGGAAATCTACGGCTATGCCCCCGAAGGGCGGGCCATCGAGCTGGAGTCTCTGCGCGTGGTGGCCTCCTCGCGTCCGTCCGCGGAGATGGCCGAGCCTATGTCCACGATCGAATCCCGGTTGTCCCACCTGGCTGAGCCCAGAGGGACCCGCCGGTGCTGGACGGGCGGCGCCTGGCAAGAGGTCCCCTTCTTCGATCGCCTCGGGCTCCGTCCCGGCGCTGCTTTTCCAGGGCCGTGCCTCGTGTTCGAAAGCCACAGCGCTACCTTCGTGGGGGAGGAGTGGAGAGGATGGGTGGACGGCGCGGGCAACCTGGTGCTCGCTTCGATGCCTGAGGTAGAGTGACTGGCCGTGGATCTGGACCTCGATCTCAGCGGCAGGAGCCGCGACGACCCCGTTCCCCGCTATGCCGAGCGGCTCCGGCCCACGGTCCGCATCTGCGCCTTTCAGTTGGGGACGGTCGTGCTCTTCGCCCTCCTCTGTTGGGGCCTGGCGCGCAAGGGTGGGGGGATGATGGCGGGGGCCTGCCCCCGTCCGTGCCCCTGGTCCTGAGCCTGCTTCCGGCGATGCTGATCCTTCTTTCCTCACGCGTCCGGTCCGCCCCGGTCCGCCGGGCCATCCCGCGGTCCGCGGCCCTGCCGATCCAGCCGGACGCCGTGCTCGCCGCCTACAAGCGGGGGACCCTCCAGAGCTTCGCCATCCTGGACTTCGCGGCCCTGCTGGGGATCGGGGAGTCGGTGATCACAGGCTCGGCGGCCTACGGGATCATCCTCTGTATGGCTAGCGCCTTGGCCATGCTCACCCGCTGGCCCCGGGCCTCTGAGGTGGACCGCCTGATCCGGGGCCGCGCCAAACCCTGATGAATCGATACCGGCAGCTCGTCATCCTCTGCAGCGCCATCGCCCTGAGCCTGGTGATGGTGAACGTCGTCCTCACCCTCTGGATCTCGGACTCACTGCCGCCGAAGACCGCTCTGCCCCAGGCCGTGCTGCTGGGAATGTTCGCGCTCTCCCTGATGATCCTCGTGGCCGCGCCCTCGATCCAGCGAGCCATCCTCAAGCGATACGAAGCAGAGGGAGATCCGGGGGCACTCGCGACAGGCTATACCACAGCGACGATCGTCGCCTTCGCCCTCCGCGAAGCCGCCGGCCTCCTCGGCTTCCTCCTCGCCCTCTTGACCGGCAACCCCTGGTGGAGCTGGAGCCTGGGCGGCGCGGCCCTTATTGCCATGGTGATGGACCGGCCTCGGCGGGCGATGTTGGAGTGAGGGAAAACCAGAAAGTCAGTCGATGTAATAGAGCATGGGGCGGCGGGCTGGCTTGTTCTGTTCCAGAACCTGGAATACCTCATCGATCGACTGAGAGTGGGCGAGCAACTCGCTACCCAGGAGAGCAACCCACTGTCCCCGGTATGGCTCAGAGTGTTCTCTGATCCATTCGATCTCCGGGGTCCTGTCGAAATCCAACTCTCCCTTGACCGGGCGTCCGGGCCCGCCTTTGGCCAACACCTTCTGCCAGTAAGCGAGTTTCTCTTCCTGCGCGCCTTTCTCCAAGGCCTCAGCTAGCAACCGCCGGGCTCCCCCGACCAAGTCCGCTTCGACGAGCTCAAGGATTCTCTCGCTGTAGCTGCGGGTCTCGGGCTCGACCTTCTTGAGTCGTTCGGCCGTGGATTGACGGTCTATATAGTGGAGCAGAGGTAAGCGGGCCGGCTTGTTCTGTTTCAAGAACTGGACTACTTCATCGAGTGACTGAGAGTGAGCGAGTAGCTCGCCACCCAGGAGAGCGACCCACTGCCCTCGGTAGGGCTCAGATTGTTCCCTGATCCATTGGACATCTGGAGTCCTGTCGAAGTCCAACTCTCCCTTGACCGGGCGTCCGGGCCCGCCCTTGGCCAACACTCTCTGCCAGGCGGAAAGATCCTCGTCGTGATCCCCTCGCTCCAAGGCTTCGGCTAGCAACCGCCGGGCTCCCCCGACCATGTCCGCTTCGACGAGTTCGCGGATTCTCTCGCGATAGCTGCGAGATTTCGGTTCGAATAGCATTGGATCAGGCCCCGAAGTAGAAATGGTTCAACCGGGGGTCAAGGGCGAAGCGCATGGAGTCCAGGAGGCCCGAGTAGCCAAGGAAGGTGCGGCCGGTTGGCCAGTCGGGGCAGATGAAGAAGGTGCCTTCTGTATCGAGAGGTTCACCGTCATCAGCCAGAAATCTGAAGGGGATTTGCACCAGGACTCCTTGTTTACGTCCCAGGCGGGTATCCAGACTGATGCGCTCTCCGTCGAAATCCAAGTACCCTAGACGTCTGGCGACTTGGGGGTCGAGAACCGACCAGGCCGCTCCGGTATCAACTTGGGCCCAAAGGCTGGAATCAATGTCCTCCACGAGGGAGATCTTGACGAAGATCTTGGCCGTGGGCTCAGGAGCCTCCCTAAGCACGTCGATATACCGGGAGCGACCGCAGGTGAAATCCGCCTGACCGAGCCTGAGCATGAGCGAGGTCTAGTCGATGTAATGGAGCATGGGGCGACGCGGCGGCTTGTGCTCTTTGAGAATTGAGACGACCTCGTCCAGAGACGGGGAATGCGCTAGTAGCTCGTCTCCCAGCAAGGCAACCCACTGGCCTTTGTAGGGCGCGCTCTTCTCTCTGATCCAGGTGACCTCTGGAGTTCGATCAAAATCGAGCTCCACGTCAGGGTTCGGCCGGCCTCTGGGCTTGGCCAGCACCCTTTGCCATCCTGAGAGATCCTCGCCGTGATCCCCCTTCTCCAAGGCCTCAGCCAGCAATCGCCGGGCTCCTTCCACCTTGTCTGCTTCAACGAGCTCGCGGATTCTCTCGCGGTAGCTGCGGGTCTCGGGCTCGATCTTTCTGAGTGGCTGTGCCATGGCTTCGTCCATCCCTGGGTACGGGTAGGCATTATACCTCACGGCGGATCGGACTGCAAAGCGCGGGTCGGGCGGAGGAAATCGCGTCAGGCGGGGACGAGGAGCTTGGCCTGGCCCAGGCCTTCCTCGCCGTACTTCCGGGCGATCCTCTCTCCGGCGGCGCGGGCGGTGCCGCGGTTGGCGACGGCGACGATGGCGCCTCCGAAGCCGCCGCCGGTCAGGCGGGCGCCGTAGAGGTCCGGCTCGGCCTGGGCCAGCTCGACGAGGCGGTCGATCTGGGGGATGGAGACTTCGTAGTCGTTCTTCAGGGATTCGTGGGAGGCATCGAGGAGCTTGCCGAGGCGCGGCAGGTCGCGCTCGCGCAGGGCGGCGACGGCGGAACGGACGCGGGCGTTCTCGGTGATGACGTGCCGCGCCCGGCGGTCCAGGGGCTCGGGGAGGAGGGCGAGACGCCAGATCTCCTGGATGCCGACGTCCCGGAGCTGGGGAACCCTGAGCAGCTCGGCCGCGGTCTCGCACTCGCGACGGCGGGTCTTATACTCGCCGCCCGTGTGGCGGTGCGGGATCCCGGAATCGATCACCAGCAGCTCGCAAGCCTCCGGCAGCATCAACCGTTCGTAGGTCAGGTTGCGGGTGTCGAGGAAGAGCGCCGTGGTCTCGTTGCCCAGGCTCGACGCCATCTGGTCCATGATCCCCACGGGCGCGCCCACGAAGTCGTTCTCGGCCTGCTGGCCGATCTGGGCCAGGCGCACGTCGTCGAGGTCCAGGTGGAAGGCCTCGCGCAGGGCCCGGAGGATTGAGATCTCCAGGGCTGCGCTGGAGGAGAGGCCGCTGCCGGGCGGCACGTCGGATTCGATGCGCAGGTCGAAGCCGCGCAGGGAGCATCCCTCCTCGCGCAGCACCTCGGTGATCCCCTGGACGTAGTCGATCCAGCCGTGCCCGGGCTCTTCCTCGCCCAGCCGGTACTCTTCAATCTCCGGCGGCTCGCGGTCTGTGAAATGGGCGCTCCAGGCCCGTACCAGAGAGCCGATCCGTGGGCCCAGCTCCACTCTCGTGCGCTGGGGGATGGCCACGGGGAGCACGAAGCCGCCGTTGTAGTCCGTGTGCTCGCCGATCAGGTTCACCCGCCCCGGAGCGTCGGCGTGGACCGCGGGCTCGCGGCCGAAGAGGTCGACGAAAGTTTTCCCATCACTCAAGTTTCACCTCCACACCTCGCAACTCCTGGACCTTCTCCTCCGGCAGCGTATCCGCGGTGAACACCCCGGCGCCGAGCTCGCTGCCGGCCAGGTACTTGAGCCGGCCCGGCATGCGGTAGGCAGGGTAGAGCTCGATGTGGAGATGAGCCTCGGGGTGCGGCTCGCCGTCGGTGGGGGCCTGGTGAAAGACCATGACGTAGGGGAACGGTTTGCTCCACAGCCCGTCGTACTTGAGGAGCACGGTCTTGAGAGCACGGGCGAAGTCGGCCCGCTCGGGCGCGTCGAGGTCCGCCACCGAGCCCGCGGACCGGCGGGGGGCGATCCAGACCTCATAGGAGTAGCGGGCGAAGACCGGCATCCAGGCCACGGCCCGCTCGCCCGTGTAGAGGGTCCGCCGGCCGTCCGCGAGCTCGCGGCCGATCAGGTCCTCCAGCAGACCGGTCCCGTGCTCGGCCAGCCAGGACCGCTGCTGCTCCAGCTCCCGGGCGGGGACGGGAGGGATGAAGGGATAGGCGTAGATCTGCCCGTGCGGATGGTGGAGCGTGACGCCCACCTCGACCCCCCGGTTCTCGAAGGGCATGACGTAGTCGACGTCGTCGCGCGCGCCCAACTCGCGGTAACGGTCGGCCCAGACCTCCAAAAGCAGCTCCAGGTGATCGAGCGGGAGCGCGCCCAGCGACGAGGCGGGATCCTGGGTGAAGACCACCACCTCGCAAGCCCCCTTGCCCGGCCGGGTGGGGACGATCGCCGGGGACGCCGGCTCCGCGGCACGCTCCGTGAGGGTGGGGAAACGGTTCTCGAACACCGCCACGTCGTAGTCGCCGGCCGGCAGCTCGGTGGGATGGGTGGGATCGGTCGTGGGAGCCAGGGGATTGTATTCGGGAGGCGGCAGGAAGGTACGGTTCTGCCGGTAGCTGGCATAGGCCACCCACTCGCCCCGCAGGGCGTGCCAGCGCAGGTGGGTCTGGTTGCCGGGCGGCTCCGTGCCGGGGCTGGTGGCCTCGATGTTTTCCGGAATGGGCCGGCGCGCGTAGAGGATGAGCGCGCGGCCGTCCGGTTTGGTGAGCCTCCTCTCGTACATGCCGCGGCTCAATCCTTCTCGAAAGGTGGAGCGTGGGGATCGTGCCGCGTGCCGGCGCCGCCGACGCCGGCGGCCTGGATCGGGCTCTTCCGTTTCGCCTCCGCCGCGGCTTCACCCCGGGTGGCCGCCGCGATCTCCTCCAGGGGGAACTTGGGTGTGCGGTCGGCGTGCAGGAGCCCGTTGGCTTCCTGATAGGTGTCGGCGAACTGGGTGTAGCAGAAACCGGCGAGGAGGCGCGCGGAGTTGACCTGCTCCATGCAGGGCGCGGTAGCGCTCGGCGAGCTCTTCGCTGCGCCGACACCCGCGAGTAGCCCCAGGTTTCGGCGATCGGCCGAGGCGGCGATGCCGCCGAACTCGGTGAGCATGACCGGCATGCCCGCGTGGCGCTGCTCCTCCAGCTCCAGCACCAGCAGCCGGCCGCCGGGCCGCTCCCGCTCGAACAGCCGCGGCAGCACGTCCTCGGCCTGATAGCGCTGCCCGAGGCGCTCGGGATCGGCGTCGTAGTCGTGGATGCCGATGATGTCGGTGGCGACGCTCTCCCAGCCGTCGTTGCCGATCACCGGGCGGGTCGGGTCGAGCGTCTTGGTCAGGTGGTACAGGGAGCGCACGTAGTGGCGTTCCGGCTGGCTGTCCGGCAGATTGGGCACGCCCCAGGACTCGTTGAACGGCACCCAGGCGATGATGCACGGATGGCTGTAGTCGCGGCGCACGGCCTCGCATCCACTCGCGGGTCAGCCGCTGGATGGAGCGCTTGTGTGAAGCGGTAGGCGCTCGGCATCTCCTCCCAGACCAGGAGGCCCAGGCGGTCGGCCCAGTAGAGGTAGCGCGGGTCCTCGATCTTCTGGTGCTTGCGCACGCCGTTGAAGCCCATGGCCTTGGCCAGCTCGACGTCGCGGCGCAGGGCGTCGTCGTCGGGCGCGGTCAGGCCGGTCTCGGGCCAGTAGCCCTGGTCGAGCACCAGGCGCAGGAAGTAGGGCCGGCCGTTGAGCATGAAGCGGTCGCCCTGGATGGCGACCGAGCGCAGCGCCGTGTAGCTGCTCACCTCGTCGAGCAGCTCGCCACGGTCGGCCCAGAGCTGCGAGCTGGGCGTCGATCAGGGTGGGCGGCTGGGGGCTCCACAGCAGCTCGTTGCGGAAGTCGTCGATGCCGGGATCGGACAGGGCGATCCGGCGGTGCGACCTCGCCGGCTACGACGGTGTAGGTGTCGTCCGCCAGGAGCTGGCCGTCGGCCCGCAGCTTGACGCCGAGCCGCAGCCGCTCGCGGGCATCGCCTGCCATCCAGGCCTCGAAGCCCGATCTCCCAGCGCTCCAGGTTGGGGGTCCAGCGCACGCTGCCGATCCAGGTGGAGGGGACCAGCTCCAGCCAGACCGTCTGCCAGATGCCGGTGGTGCGCGGGATACCAGATCGAGTGCGGCTCGAGCTGCCAGTCCTGCTTGCCGCGCGGCTTCGCGAGGTCGGCGGGATCGTCGTCGGCGCGCACGACGAGCGTCTGCGTGCCGGGCGACGAGCAGATCGGTGATGTCGGCCGAGAACGGCGTGTAGCCGCCTTCGTGGCAAATCGCGAGCGAGCCGTTGACCCACACGGTCGCGGCGTAGTCCACGGCGCCGAAGTGGAGGAGCAGGCGCTCGCCCCGCCGCAACCCCGGGGCCTCGAAGGTGCGGCGGTACCAGCACCGGGAATAGAAGCCCGTGTCATGGATGCCGCTCGCCGGCGTCTCGGGCGAGAACGGCACCACGATCGTGGCGTTCCAGTCCACCTCCCGGGGCGACCGCCAGCGGGCCTTGGGATCGAGGGCGAACTCCCAGGTCCCGTTGAGCGACGTCCAGGAGGCGCGCTGCATCAAGGGCCGGGGATGGCCATGGCCGGTCTCATCGATCGGGGTCTTGGGCGGATGTCGTCTGGCCATTCAGACGATATGAGTGCAAGAGGCGAGCCAGGGAAACTCTATAATCCAGCCAGGAGGGATTCTTGATCTCGACGACCCCGGCCCCCCGACCCGAAGCCGTGCAGCTCGAGCTGTTCACCCATCGCTTCGCGGCGATCGCGCGGCAGATGGGGGAGCGGCTTCAGCGCACGGCCGTCTCCACCAACGTCAAGGAGCGGCTCGACTTCTCGTGCGGTCTGCTCGACGCGGCAGGGGAGCTGGTGGTCAACGCTCCCCACATCCCCGTCCATCTCGGGGCTCTGGGGCTCTGCGTCCGCCGGTTGCGGGAGACGATCGCCATGGAGCCAGGGGACGTGATCGTCACCAATCATCCTGCCTTCGGCGGCTCCCACCTGCCGGACGTGACGGTGGTGACTCCCGTGTTCGGCGACCTTGGGGTGAAAATGGACGTCCTCCTCGGTTACGTGGCCAGCCGCGCGCACCATGCGGAGATCGGGGGCATCCGCCCGGGGTCCATGCCGCCCGGGGCGCGACGGCTGAGCGAGGAAGGGGTGGTGATCCCCCCCACCCATCTCGTGCGCCGGGGCGAGCCCCGCTGGGAAGAAGCCCGCCGGCTCCTCCTGGAGGCGCCGTTCCCCACCCGGGCGGTCGAGGAGAACCTCGCCGACCTGCGGGCCGCGGTAGCCGCGAACCATCGGGGCGCCGAAGCCCTGGCCGCCCTCGCCGCCGAGCACGGCCCGGAAACCGTGCATCACTACATGGCCGCTCTCAAGGCCCGGGCCGAGGAGCGGCTGCGGATCGCCCTGGCCCGCCTCCCCGCCAACGACTACGAGGCCCTGGAGCGGCTGGACGACGGCGCGGCCCTCGCGGTGCGCATCACGATCGGCGGCCCGGGCGCGGACCCCATCGTCACCGTGGACTTCACGGGCACGGCCGGAGTCCATCCCGGGAACCTCAACGCACCGCCGGCCGTGGTGCGCAGCGCCGTCCTCTACGTGCTGCGCCTGCTGATCGCCGAGCCTCTGCCGTTGAACGAGGGGATCCTGCGGGCGGTTGCGATCCACATCCCGCCGGGGATGCTGAACCCGCCGTTCCCGGACGATCCCGCGCTGGCGCCGGCCGTGGTGGGCGGCAACGTGGAGACCAGCCAGCGGGTGGTGGACACCCTCATCAAGGCCCTGGGCCTGCTTGCCTGCGGCCAGGGGACGATGAACAACCTCCTCTTCGGCAACGACCGCTTCGGCTTCTACGAGACGGTGTGCGGCGGCTCCGGCGCCGGGCCGGGATTTAACGGCACGAGCGGTGTTCACATCCACATGACGAACACGCGGATCACCGATCCGGAGGTTCTGGAGCACCGCTATCCCGTGCGCCTGGAGCGCTTCGCCCTGCGCGCCGGCTCGGGCGGTGCCGGCCGCTGGCGAGGAGGAGACGGCGTGGTGCGCGAGCTGACCTTCCTCGAGCCCATGGCCCTCTCCCTCCTCACCCAGCACCGGGTGGAGGCGCCCTATGGCAAGGAAGGGGGCTCACCCGGGCAGCGGGGGCGGCAGCGGCTGGTACGGGCGACCGGAGAGGTGGAGGAGCTCGCCTCGCTCGACGGCCGTGAAGTGGGGCCGGGAGACCGGCTCATCCTGGAGACCCCGGGGGGCGGGGGGTGGGGAAGGCCCCATAGGCGCTAATCTAACCTTGCCTCAGAGCGCCCCCACCCAAGACCCTCATCACCCCGGCCCTCTTCTCCCGTCCCCCACTACCCCCCTCACCGGGAGAAGAGGGAGAACAGCCAGACCGCTTCAACCGGGTTCCCCTCTCCCGCGGGAGGAGGAGGGGAGGCGTCGGGAGAGGGGCAGGGGTGAGGGTCTTGGGTGGGGGCGCTCTGAAGGCTTCACCGCCGCTGCCGCAGCACTTCATACACACCCAGCGCCACAGCCGTCGAGAGGTTGAGCGAGCGCAGCTCCGGATCGGCCATGGGGATGCGCACCAGCCGGTCGCGGTGGCGCTCGCGGATCTCGGGCGAGAGGCCCACGCTCTCCTTGCCGAAGATCAGCACCGTCCGCTTCGGATAGTCGACGCTCCAGTAGTCTTTCTCCGCCTCGGAGCTGAAGAGGAACGGCTCGCCGAGCCGCGGCAGTTGCGCCTCGAATTCGCGCCAGGAGTCCCACACCCTGGGATCCACCCGCGGCCAGTAGTCGAGCCCGGCCCGCCGCACGTGGCGCTCGGTGAGGAAGAATCCCAGCGGCCGGACGAGGTGGAGCTGGGCCCCGGCGGCGAGACACGTGCGGCCGGCGTTGCCGGTGTTCCAGTGGATCTCCGGCTCTACCAGCACCACGTGGAGATCCCGGAGGTCGGCGGAC
Source organism: Thermoanaerobaculaceae bacterium (assembly GCA_963712665.1). Lineage (GTDB taxonomy): Bacteria > Acidobacteriota > Thermoanaerobaculia > Multivoradales > UBA5704 > DATARR01. The sequence continues at coordinate 170,010 of CAVQIV010000010.1, forward strand.
ATGGACCGGCAGTCTAGCAGGGGAACGATCCGCCCCTCGCCTCCGTCTACAATGGCGTGGTGATCACGATCGAAAGCCTCATCTCCTTCGTCTGCCTCGCGAGCCTCATCGTGATCCTCCTCGAGGCGTCGCAGGTCGGCGGGCTCCGCCGGCGGTGGCCCGTGGCGATCTGGGCCTTCACCCTCCTGGCCCTGGCCGTCCTGGCCCTGCTGCGGGTGCTGGTGAACCGCGACGACTGGAGCGACGGCCGGATCCTCTCGGGCTGCGTAGGAGCGTGCAACTTCCTGTTCGGCAGCGGCCTCCTGGTGCGCTGGCTGTTCAGGAGGCCGCCCTCCGGTCGCTGAGAAGGCTACTTCAGGACCACGTCGATCTCGCCCACGCCGCAGTCCACCGTCACCTTGGAACGGCCCGTGCCCTTGTCCCAGGTGAGCGTCCGCGTCACGAGCCCGGCGCTCTCGTAGTGCCGGCCGGCCGCGATCAGGCTGGCCTCGCCGATCCCCGTGTCGAGGCTCGCCGAGCCGAAGGCCTCCTTGGGCAGGGTGACGTTGACCTCGCCGACCCCGAGGTCCACGTCCAGATCGCCAGTGAGACCGTGGATGTTCATCTCCCCCACGCCCAGCTCGACGTGCGCCGGCAACTCGCGCGGCACGGTGATGTGGGCGACCACGTGCATGTTCTTCGAGCCGCCCCACTTGGGGAAGCGCTTGATCTGGACACGGAAGACGTCGTCGCTGTTGTCGTAGACGAGCTTGAGCTCTTGGGCCGCGTCCGCGCAGCTACCCGTTTTGTGCTTGCACATCACCTTGACGTCGAGGCCCACCTGGCCGCCGTCTCCGGGATCCACGGTGAGCTCGCCCACGGGAAAGTCGAGATGGATCTTCTGGGCATTGGCGACGGGGACCTGCTGGCGGAAGGAACGGACGACCTCGTCGGCGGCGGCGGGAACGACCCACAGGAGCGCGGCTCCAAGGATCAGGGCGGTTTTCTTCATGGTATCTCTCCTCTTTGGGGGCCGGCGCACCGCCGGCCACGAAGATCCCTACGAGAGGGACCGCTCCAAGGTTCCAGGATCGCGGCATCGATCTTGCCAAGGGAGGACTGGAGGAGGATCGCAATGGACCCGTCGCCGCCCCCGTTCCAGGAATCGCCGCCGGGCGACCGTCCCATCCGCGACCTCGGCCTCAAGATCGAAGGCACGGAGCTCGAGCCGGTGATCGCCGAGTTCGAGCGCGAGATCGCGGCCGCCGGCATCTGCCGGGTGCGTCCCCGCTTCTACCTTTCCACCGAATGGGGAGTGCCCTTCGGCACCGTGGCCATCGCCATCCCCTTTTATTTGGCCCGTCCGGATCTCGCGGCACTCCATGCCGAGCGCACGGGGCTGGTCGAGGGGCTCGGCCGCCGCGACCTGCTGCGCTACCTCCGCCACGAGATGGGGCACGTGGTCAACTACGCCTACCGCCTCTACGACCGGGAGGACTGGGTGGAGCTCTTCGGCCCCATGACCCGGCCCTACCGGGAGGAGTACCGTCCCCAGCCGTTCAGCCGGCGCTACGTCCGCCATCTGCCCGGCTGGTATGCGCAGAAGCATCCGGATGAGGATTGGGCCGAGACCTTCGCCGTGTGGATGACTCCCGGCGCCGACTGGCGCGCCGAGTACGCCGGTTGGCCCAAGGCTCTCGCGAAGCTCACGTATTGCGAGACCATGATGCGCGAGCTGTGCGCCGTCGATCCCCTGGTGACGGACGAGGAATTGGATGAGCCCGTCTCCGAGATCCCCTACACCCTGGAGCAATACTACCGGAATTGGGAGCTGGACGGGGGCGAGGTCCCGCCGGGGCTCGACGGGGCCCTGCGCTCCATCTTCGAAGACTGGGGCCGGCCCGAGGACCTGACGACCGACGCGCCCCGCCGTCCCGCCTCCGAGCTGATCCGCCGCCTCGGCCGCGACCTGCCCGCGGACGTCTACCGCTGGACCGGCCACTTCCCCGAGCGCACCCGGCTGCTCCTGAGGCACCTCGCCGAGCGGGCGGATGCCCTGGAGCAGGTCTATCCGGAGGATCGGGAAACGCCGGCCGTCATCGCCCTCACCACCTTCGTGACGGCGCTGGCGATGAACCACGTGCGGAAGGGGAGCTACATGGCTTAGCGCGCCCAGGCATGAATGCCCGGGCGGGTTGGACGCTCAGCAGTTTTCGTTCCGGGTCGGGAAAGGCCTCGTCGGGCACGCATAGCACTGCGTAGCGCAGGAGTCTGACGGGCCGCACATGGTGATGCAGAGGCTCGGGCAGGTATCTCCTGCGGTCGAGGCTCCGGCGATTTCCTGCAAAGACGTCTGATCCAGCGCGACCAGGGTTTCCCGATTCAGATGGAGCTTCCCAAGTTTCTTCTTCATGCTTACCTCCTTGAGAGGGGCTGATTCTACTCTAAAAGCTCAAGAATACCGCTCCTTCGCCAACTCCACGATCCGCTCCACCAGGTCCGGAAACTCCATCTCTGCCGCCTTGGCCGCCATCGCGAACTCGCTCTCCTTCTCCAGATAGCAGCTCGCGTTGACCTCGATGACGTAGATCTCCCCCGTCTCGGTGAGCCGGAGATCGACTCGGCCATAATCGCGGACCCGCACGGCGCGGTAGGCGTCCACGGCGGTCTTCTGCAACCGGGCGCGCAGCTCGTCGGGGAGATCGGCGAGCACGGATTTCGTCCCCTTGTATTCGGCGCTGTTCTTCTTCCACTTCGCCTTGGTGCCCAGGATGCGCGGCTCTCCTTCGGGGAAGCCCGTGAAATCCACCTCGATGGGCGGCAGGGGGATGGGCTCGCGGTTGCCGAGCACGCCGACGTAGATCTCGCGCCCCTCGATGTACTCCTCCACCAGAGCGCTGTCCCCCACCTTCTCGTGGATGGCGATCACCCGCTTCATCAGCGACGTGGCGTCGCGCACCAGGGAGTCGCCGTCGATGCCGATCGAGGCGTCGGCGGTCAGGGGCTTGACGAAGAGCGGCATGCGCAGCCGGCCCGCGGTCTCGAAGTCGGAGTCGCGGGAGAAGACGGCGAAGTGGGGATAGAGGAGATCGTCGAAGGCCAGGACCTTCTTGGCCAGACCCTTGTCCTGCCGCAGGTAAAGCTCCCCAGGGCCGCCGCCGGTGAAGCGCAGACCCAGGAGATCCAGCACGCCGGCCACGCCGATGTCCCCCGCCGTGCTCTTGCCGAAGGTCTCCAGGAGGTTGAACACCAGCTCCGGCTTGCGCCGGGTGAGGCCCGAAACCAGCGTGCGCAGGTCGTCGTGCACGCCCAGCACGCCGACTTTGTGACCCTTCTCTTCCAGGGCGGCGACCACCTGGTCCACCACCACGTCATAGGACTTTGTATCCTCTTTTTTCTCGAGACCCGCGAGGACGGTGATTTTCATGGCCGCTGCCCCATGCAAGGGCTGGGCCGGGAAGGCATCCGTCTTGCAGAAGAAAGGGAAATGAGGCCATGGCGACGGTGCCGCGGCCCCCAGCTCTCCCAAGGAGGATTCCCATGATCCGATCTCAGAGGATGTGGTGGAGAAGGGGAGCGGCCTCGGGTCTCGTGGCCGCCCTGCTCCTTCTCCTCGGTTGTTCGACCAACCCGGCCACGGGCCGCAGCCAGATCGCGTTGATCTCCGAGCAGCAGGAGATCCAGATGGGCCGCGAGGCCGACCAGCAGGTGCAGCAGCAGCTCGGCCTCTATCCCGATCCGGAGCTCCAATCCTACGTCAACCGCGTGGGCCAGAAGCTGGCGGCGGATTCCGAGCGCCCCCACCTCCCCTGGACCTTCCGGGTGGTGGACGATCCCTCGGTGAACGCCTTCGCCCTGCCCGGCGGGTTCATCTATGTCACCCGCGGCCTGATGACGCATCTCACCTCGGAGGCCGAGCTGGCCTCGGTTGTGGGTCACGAGATCGGCCACGTCACGGCCCGCCACAGCGTCGAGCAATTGAGCAAGCAGCAGCTCGCCCAGATCGGGCTCATCGCAGGGATGATCGTCAAGCCCGAGCTGGCCAACTACAGCGACCTGGCCAGCACAGGCCTCCAGGTCATGTTCCTCAAGTTCAGCCGCGACGACGAGCGCCAGGCCGACCATCTCGGCCTGCGCTACCTGAACCGCGAGAGCTACGACCCCCGCGAGATGCCCCAGGTCTTCGAGGTGCTGCGCCGGGTGAGCACGCAGAGTCAGAGCCAGCAGGGGAGGCTCCCCAACTGGCTCTCCACCCACCCGTCGGAGGAGGAGCGCATCCGCACCATCAGCGGCGAGGTGTCGCAGCTCGGCGGCGACTTTTCGAACCGGACGGTCAATCGCGAGGGCTATCTGCGCAGCCTCGACGACGTGGTCTTCGGCCAGAACCCGCGTGAAGGGTATTTCGTGGGGAGCACCTTCATCCAGCCCGACCTCGGCTTCGAGATCCGCTTCCCCCAGGGCTGGAAGACCAGCAACGAGAAGTCGGCCGTGGGCGCCATCAGCCCCAACCAGGACGCCATCGTGGTGGTGAGCCTCTCGGACCAGAGCTCGCCGCGGGCCGCGGCCCAGAAGTTCTTCTCGCAGCAGGGCATCCAGTCCGGCCAGTCGCTCGCGGTGAATCCGAACGGCCTGTCGTCGGTGTCGCAGGTCTTCGGCGTCCAGGGGCAGAACGGCGACCTCGAGGGGATCGCCACCTTCGTCGAGCACAACAACAAGGTCTACCAGATCCTCGGCTACACCCGGGCGCAGAACTGGAGCCGCTACGACGACGTCCTCTCCGGCTCGGCCGCGACCTTCGGTCCGGTGCGGGACCGCCGCGCCCTGGACGTGCAGCCCAAGCGGATCGACGTGGTGAGCCTCCCCAGCGCCATGACGCTCCAGGAGTTCCACCAGCGCTACCCCTCGACCGTGGACTTCAACACGATCGCCATCATCAACCAAGCGGACGCGAGCACCCGGTTCCCGGCGGGAGCCGAGGTCAAGCGGGTGGTGGGAGGGGAGCTGCCGACGGAGCGGGGGAGGTAGATCCTACCTCTCCATCCAGATCCGTCGCAGCCGCCCGGCCGTGGATCCGACGGGCATCTCCCGCCCGTCGATCCGCGACACGGGTATTACGCCGATCAGGCTGTTCATCATCAGCACCTCGCGCGCCGTCGCCAGGTCCTCCACCGTGAGGGGCCCCTCTTCGAGGACCCCTCTCTAGCAGCCGGCGGCGCACGGTGCCGGGCAGGCAGCCGTCGGTCGTGGGCGGGGTGAGGATCCGATTTTCGAACACCAGGGCGAGATTGGAGCGCGCCCCTTCGACGAGCCGGTCCTGCTCGTTCAGCAGCAGGACCTCCCAGGCGCCTCGGGACTCCGCTTCCCGCAGGGCGAGCCGGTGGGATTGATAGGAGAGGCTCTTCAATCCGGCCAGGGGATGGCCCGAGTGGATACGGTACTGCGGGAGGAGACGGGCGGTGACGATCTCCGGCGGCTCGTAGCGGGCCGTGGTGATGAGCCGCGTGCTGTGGGTGATGGTGATACGCAGCCGGGCCACGGGCCAGGGTGCCGCGCCGGCGATCTCCGCCACGGCCTGCTCCAAGGCTTTCCGGTCCTCGGGAAGGTCGATCTCCACCCGCCGCAGGCCGGCCAGCAGGCGATCGAGATGGGCTTCGACGTCCCGCGCCCGGCCTTCATCCACCCGCAGGGTCTCGAACAGGCCATCGCCGAAGAGGAAGCCGGAGTCGTCCGCGGGGATCTGGACCTCGCCGGCCGGGACGGTCCGACCGTTCCACCAGGCGAGGCTCAAGCCCCTTCTCCCACGCCGAGAGCCGTGAGGAAGGCGCGGGCCTTGGCTGTGCTCTCGGCGAGCTCCAGCTCAGGGTCTGAATCCGCCACGATACCGCAGCCTGCGTGATAGACGACCTTCCCCTGGGCCGCGGCCGCGGTGCGGATGGCCACGGCGAGGTCGAGGTCTCCCCCGAGGGAGATCCAACCCAAAGCTCCCATGGCCGGCCCGCGCCGCCGCTCCTCCTCGCCGGCGATGACGGCCATGGCGCGGATTTTCGGCGCTCCGGTGATGGACGCCGGAGGGAAAGAGGCCCGCAGCAGCTCGGGGGGACCGGCGTCGGGCCGCAGCCGGCCGCGCACGGTCGAGACCGTGTGGTGCACCGTGGGGAGGGTCATCAGCTCGGCGTGGCTCGTCACCTCGACGCTCCCGGTCTCGCAGACCCGGCCCAGGTCGTTCCTCGCCACGTCCACGATCATGGTGAGCTCCGCGCGGTCCTTCTCACTCTCCAGCAGCTCGCGGGCGAGGGCGCGGTCTTGCCGCGGATTGTCGCCCCGCGGCCGGGTGCCCTTGATGGGACGGGTCTCGACCTCGCGATCTTTGACGGCGAGGAACCGCTCGGGCGAGATGGAGAGCACGGCCCGGCCGCGCCCGAGATCGAAGAATGCGCCGCGATCGGCCGGGCTCGCGGCCCGCAGCCGGAGATAGAGGTGCCAGAGACTTCGTGCTCCCAGGCGGGTTTCGAGGCGCCGGCAGAGGTTCATCTGAAAGATCTCGCCGCTCGCGATGCGCTCCACCACCCGCACCACCGCGGCCTCGAAGCCGCTGTGAGAGGGCCGGCTCACCACGGGTCCGCCCGCGAGACGCCCCGCCGGGATCTCGGATGGAAGCCGCCGCCGGGCCGCGGCGAGGAGCCGCTCCGCCTCGACCACGGGATCGGGACCTCCGGCCTCGCGCCAGGCGTCCGTCGAATCCAGCCCCCAGCTCCGGCCATCCCAACGCAGGGCCGAGTCATAGAGCCCCAGGAACAGATCGGGGAGCTGGAGGTCGTCTGAAGGGGGAGGAGGGATCGGCTCGATCTCACCTCCCAGCTCATACCCGAGATAGCCCACCAGGACGGCTCCGGCCCCACCCCAGGCCGCGAACGCCGCGTCCAGCACCTCGAATCCTCCCGCCTTGAACGAGGCTTTCCCTCCTGGCCCCGAGACGGCCGTCCGGCCGTTGCGCACCGAGAGCACGGCCCGCGGCCGGGCAAAGAGGCGGTGACCCTCCGCGCCGCCATCCAGCCAGGCGAAACCCGGCTGCTCCCGCATCTCCTCGGCCACCTGGAGAGGCGAGGGCTCGGTCTTTCCGCCGGAGCGAAGAGGGGTTTTCGATCCGCGGGCACGCGGGGAGGGCGCGGGCAGGATCGACCGGAGACGATCAGCGAGCCGCTGCCGGCGCTTCTCGGGGAGGCGGTCGGACCACATGGGGTTTCGAGTCTATAGGACTCTTCTAAGATCACCCCGTGAATCCCCGCCCTCCTTTCCTCCCAACCCTCTCCCGCGGCCTCCATCTGCGCTGCCCCCAGTGCGGCGAGGGCCGGCTCTTCGTCTCCTGGAACCACCTGCGGGAGACCTGCCCGGTCTGCGGGCTCGACTTCGAGCGCCGGCTGGGGGATACGTGGTTCTTCATGTACATGAGCACGGCCGGGCTCTCAGGGATCCTGGTGGTCGCCATGTTCCTCCTGCGTCCCCGGGTGCTGTGGGTGGGGCAGATCCTCGTCTGCCTGGCGGCGGTGGCGGTGATCGGGCTCTCCCTACCGTATCGGAAGGGGATCGCCGTGGCTTTGGATTACTGGATCGAAGGGGATTGAGGTGTCGATTCGACGCGCAGCTTCTCGGCCAGCTCGACTTCAGCGAGGAGGGCCTTCCAGCCTTTGGAATCCGCGCCCGCGGGTCTCTCCAGCAGGTGCGACTCCTCGTAGGTGTAGTCGATGGGCAGGAAGGATGGCTCCTCTCCCGGCTGCCGGTCGGCCACCAAGCCCACCACGTAGCCGCGCCCGTCCAGCACTGGAGCGCCGGCGTCGCCAGGTTGAACGTCAGGTTGGACGTCGCCTGCGATCAGCAGATAGGCGAGGCCGTGGAGCTGCCTGGCGGCGATCCCCAGGCGGGCTTCACGGGGAGGCGATCCCGCTCCCAGGATGACGATGCGGTCGCCGCTACGGAGCGACGCGGCATCCCCCAGGCGCAGCGGCTCGGCCCCGGACGCGGTCGTACGCACCAGGGTCAGGCCGAGCCAGGGGTCCTGCTGCGTCACCTCGCCCGTGAGCTTCGAGCCGCCGGCGGTCACGTCCACGGCGGAGCAGCCGTCGGTCGCCGCGGCGCGGGTGAGGACCACGTCCCGCGCCACGAAGAACCCCACGGACCGGCGGTCGTTGCAGCGGACCTCCACTGTTGCGGGAGCGGCGAGGGCCGAGAGGTCCTGCAAGGAGAGCGGCGGTCTCTGCGTGGACCAGGGGATCGAGCGCGCCTGGGTAAAGGCGGAGGAGCGCCGGGCCGACGCGGCTGGATGGCCCGGCGGTGCTCCATGGCGCATGGCGACGAAGAGGAGGGCCGCCGTCGCCGCGCCCAAAGCAGCCGCCATCCCCAGACGGCGCGCTCCCGAGGGGCTTGGAGGAGCCACGGTGCCTGCCGTTTCGGCCGTGGCAGCAAAACCGAAATCCGTCAAGGCTGCCACGAGATCGCGAGCCGCGAGCTTCGAGAGGTCCCGGGCGATCACCGGCCGGGGGCTCTCCAGAGCCCGCAGGGCCGTGGAGAAGGACGGCGCCGGCGGACCTAGCGAGGCGATGGCCCGGGCGAGCTGATAACGGATCCGTTCGTCCTCCACGGGCGCCCCCAACGCCACGTCCACCCGCAGGCTCGCCTTGCAGAAAGGACAGGCGGTCGTTGCGAGCGGTACGGCTTCGCCGCACCCCGGGCAGGGCTCCCGATCGGCAGAGGTCATGGGAGGAATTCTAGTATGACTGCATCACAGCCGAGCTCTCGTGCGTCATCCGACCCATGGGGCGAATGACCGGACCCGTGGATTCTGTGACCGGACCCTTGGGTCAAGTGACATGACCCATGGGTCGAGTGACCGGACCCTTGGGTCGAGTGACCGGACCCTTGGGTCGAGTGACGTGACCCGTGGGTCGAGTGACCGGACCCATGGGGCGAGTGACGTGACCCGTGGGTCCTGCGACGCGACCCGTGGGTCCTGCGATCTGACCCATGGGTCGGGTGATGCGACCCGTGGGTCGGACGACATAATCCATGGAGCCGACGACAGGACCCGAGGCCCCCGTGACGCACGGCGCGGGTCCGGCGATGCAGACCTGGGTCGCGAGGAAGCAATTCATGGAGCCCATGGGCCACGCCGCGGGGCCGGCGGCTCACGGATCGGGTCAGGCGCCCGGCGACACCTTCCCCAACCGCGCCAGGGCTCTTTCTGCGATCGCGCGGGCCAGCTTGAGCTGGTCCGCGTCGTCGGGGCTCTGGACGGTGATGACGAGCTGCACGGCACCGTGGAGCACGTGGAGCTGCTGCAGGCGGCCGCCGGCCCAGAGGGCTCCCTCGCCCAGACCGGGGATGTCCTGTACCTGCCCGCCGCTCATGGATGCGAGCGTCGAATGGCTGCCCTCCTGCACCCGCTTCGCCGATTCCCGGGTGGGGAACTGCCGGATGACCAGACTGAGGATGCGGGGCTGCTCCAGGGTGCCGCTGTTGTAGATGCACTGGCCTGGATCGCGACCCACGGCTTCGTCCAGGGTGCTGGCCATGGCGGCGATGGTATCTCCGGCCACCTCCCGGGCATCCTCTTCGGTGAAGAGGGTGCAAGCGTCCACCTTCAGCGGGGGAACGGGCTTCTCGGAGCGGCCACAGGCGGCGAGGACGGCCAGCAGCGGCAACGTCAGCAGCATCATGGAGCGGCGAAAGGGCATAGTCACCTGGAATCCCTCCTGGGGGTCAGGTCGGGATTCTACCCTTTGTCGGAGAAAAGGGAGGCGGGCCGCACGGCGGCGGCCCGCGAAACACCCTTCCCGATTTCCTTCCTTTACTTCGCCGCTCCAGGCACCAATTCCCGAGCCAGCTTCGTGATCTCCTCGAACCCGTCCGCATCCGACTGGTGGGACTCTGTGCGGATCTGGCGGACGACGACGAGCCTGGGGCCAGTCAGCACCACGATGAACTGGCCGAGGTAGCCGTTGGCGTTGAAGCCGATGGGGGAACCCGCGGTCACCTTGGGGTTGGGGAGGCCCTTCATCCGCACGTTCGTCATGTAGGCCTCGAGGCCCTTGCCGGCTCCGAAGAGGCGGTCGAGCTCGGCGAAGAGCTCGGCCTGGGAGAAGCCTTTTCCTTTGAGGGTGGCAATTTTTTCCAGGAAGGCCGGGTCGGAGCCACCCTTGCGCCAGGTCTCCAGGATCGCGTCATCCACCTGGATCTTGGACCACTCGGGGATCACCCACCAGAGGAGGCCGCCCGTGGGGTTGAACGTCTGCGCCGCGGTCACGGACTCCTTGGCCCATTCCGCGGAGACGATCCGCTGGTCCCGCTGGCCCAGATAGACGCCGCCGTCGAGCATGAGCTGGCCGATCTTGGCGAGGTCGAGAGCGTCGAGCTGTAAGCCGGCCATGACGTGCGGATTGCTCGCCGGATCGCGCATCCACTGGAAATGGCGGACGCCGAGGGGAGTGAAGACCTCGTCGCGCATGTAGACGTCGAGCTTCTTGCCGGAGGCTTTCTCGACGACTCCCGCCAGCAGGTTCACCGCCTTGTTGTTGTAGAAGAAGTCCATTCCCGACGGATGGGCGAGATCGGCGTCCAGGGCGAGCTTGAGGACGTTCCGGCTCTCATAGACCTCCTGGGCGTTGGGATTGGCCCGCAACCCTGAGGTGTGGGTGAGGACGTGGCGGAGGGTGACGTCCTTCCGGGGACCCTCCTTCCACTCGGGGAAGAAGTCGGAGAGCGGCTGGTCGAGCGAGCGGATCTTCCCGGTGTAGGCGAGATGCCCGATGGCGACGTTGACCACCGACTTGGTGACCGACATCACCTCGATGGGCTCGGCAGGCTTGCCGAACCGCCAGTCGCCGACCAGCTTGCCGTCCTTGAGGATCACCAGTGCGTCGGAGTGGGTCTCCTCGGCCCGCTTCACCAGCCGGTCGAGAGCGGCGGGATCGATTCCGGCCGCCTTCGGGTCCACCTTCTCGAAGGCTGAGGGTGACGCCTTGAGCTCGATCGGGTAGTCGACGTACCGGTGGGGGTTCTCCTGGGGCGGAGCGGGCTGAGCCGGCTGTTGTGCCGCCAGGCTGGCGGCCAGAGTTACGGTCAAAGCGACAGCGAAAAAACCAGGCGCTGGGCGCCGGAATGTTTGAGTCATGGCTGGGACTCCCGTTGAAGGGGGCCCTCGGGATGAGGGCTGGTGTTTCTACGGGAGAGGAGGGGAGAAGTTCAGCGAGCCCGACGGGCTTTACGAGATCGCCTCCATCCGCGCTCCCGTGACCACCCACTTGCCATCCTTGAGCTGCACGCGGTAGGACTCCGTAGAGGCGCTGAGGTTGCCCTCGAAGTAGCCGCCGCGGACCCAGACCTCGGTCTCCTTGTGCCAGTCGAGCCTGTTGATGCGGAAGAAGAGATTCTTCCCCGACCGCCGCTCGCACTGGTCGGCGGTCACCACGGGCGGCTGATTGCCTGCGAAGCGCTGGAGGAACGCCGCGTCCGGAGGCCGCTCTCCCGGCAGCTCCAGACAATACTTCGCCGCCTTCTTCTGAATGCCCGAGGCGTTGTGATCGAACTGATAGCGGAACACGGCCTCGTAGATCTCCGGCTCGGCGGCGGTGTGGGAGGGAGCGGCCGGGCTGCTCGTCGCGGGCGAGCTCGAGGCACAGCCTGCCATGGAAAGGGAGAAGGCCAGGAGGAGCGCTGTGGGTTTGCTCATTTTCCGTTCCTACCGCACCCTCTTCCGCCGGTTCCGGATGTAGTCCGCCAGGATGAACTCCCCCAGGTTGTAGGGTGAGGCGAAGTAGGCGCGGCCGCGGTTGATCTGGGTCAGCTTCTCCACGAACTGGGTGAGCATGGTGTCCGTGGCCAGCATGAAGGTGGTGATGACCACCTTCTGGCGGCGGCAGAGGTCGGCTTCCTCCAGGGTGAGGTTGACGATCCGCATGTCGAGGCCGAAGGGGTTTTTGTAGATCCGTCCGCCTTCGGTGATGGCCGAGGGCTTGCCGTCGGTGATCAGGAAGATCTGCTTGTTGGGCTGCTTCTGGCGGGCCAGGATGCTGCGGGAGAGCTGCAGCGCGTCGCGGGTGTTGGTGTGGTACGGCCCGGCCTGGATATAGGGGATCTCGGAGAGGAATACCTGCTCGGCCTGATCGCCGAAGAGCACCACTGAGAGGTCGTCCTTGGGGTACTTGGTGGTGATCAGCTCGGTCAACGCCAGGGCCACGGTCTTGGCCGGCGTGATGCGGTCCTCGCCGTAGAGGATCATCGAGTGGCTGATGTCGATGGCCACCACCGTGGCGCAGGAGGTGAGGTGCTCGGTCTCATAGACCTCCAGGTCCTCCTCCATGAGATCGAACTCGTCGCTGGAGTTCCTCTTGAAGGCGTTCTGGAGCGAGCGCGCCGAGTCCAGGAGGTGGATGTCGTCGCCGAAGCTGTAGGGGCGAGTCTCGGGGAGGCGCTCGATCCCCTCGCCGGAGGCGCGGATGGGGTGGTAACCCGCGCCGGAGCGCCCGAGGGTGGAGAAGATCTCCTCGAAGGCACTCTTGCGGACGCGGCGCTCGCCGCCGGTGGTGAGCTGGAGGCCGCCCTCGCTGTCCTGGCCCACGAGGTTCTGCTCCTGGAGGCTGGCGAAGAAGGCTTCGAGGTCGATGTTCTCGGGGATGTGCCCCTCGGACTGGAGGTAGCGCATCCACTCCATGGCCTCCTCGACGTCGCCGCCGGTCGCCAGCACGAGCTGGTTGAACAGGCGCAGGAGGTCCAGGCCCGCGAGGAGGGCCTTGATGAGCTCGGGGTCGAGATAGAGGTACTGATGCCGCATGATGCTCCCGTTCCGGCTCTAGTTGACATCCCCCCGGTCCCGTCCCCCTGAACCCCGCCGCGGCTTCAGGAGCTGGAACTTGACCATCTCCTTGTAGCTGATCTGGCTGTCCAGGTCGGCCCGGGCGAGCTTCAGGTGCTGGTGCAGGCCTTCGAGGACCATCTCGGCGGCCAGAGCCCGTTCCTCACGGGTGGAGCCGAGGCGCACGACCAGATCCCGGAGGCCGGGGACGCGGAAGATCTCCTCCTCGTAGTCGGCGAACGGCTGCTCGTCGGAGATCGTCACCGTGTTGCCATCCGCGAACCAGCGGATCATGCGGGCGTAGGGTCCCTTGTCGTCCTCGCCGCCGCTGCCGGTCTCCTTGCCTACCTCGGGGAAGCGGGCGTCGAAGGCCTTGCGGACGGCCTGGCCGATGAGCTTCCGGGCCACCACTTCGGCACCCTGCTGCTCGCCCTCGTAGACCATCTCCACCTTGCCGGTGATGGCGGGCAGCAGCATGTGCAGGTCGGCGAGGCGCGGATAGACGGGGCTGTCCTTGGTGGCCAGGGCCCGGCGCTCGAGGTTCGAGGCCAGGAGCTCCAGGGCCGAAATGGCCACGCGGGCTGAGACGCCGGAGGACTGGTCCACCAGGTCGCTCGCGCGGGCCGCCAGGCTGATCTCCTCGACTAAGAGACGGACGTCCTCGGGGATCACGACGCTCGCCACGTCGCGCTCCGTCCACGCCTCCTGGCGGGTGATGTCGGCCGCGATGGTGGCGTCCGGCGGGTAGTGGGTGAGGATCTGGGACGAGATGCGGTCCTTGAGCGGCGTGATGATGCTGCCGCGGTTCGTGTAGTCCTCCGGATTGGCGGAGAAGCACATGAGGATGTCGAGCGGGATGCGCACGGGGAAGCCGCGGATCTGGAGGTCGCGCTCCTCCAGGATGTTGAACAGGCCCACCTGGATGCGGGGGGCGAGGTCCGGAAGCTCATTGATGGCGAAGATGCCGCGGTTGGTGCGCGGGATGATGCCGAAGTGGATCACCTCGGGGTCGGCGAAGGTGAGCTTGCGCGTCGCCGCCTTGATGGGATCGATGTCGCCCAAGAGGTCGGCGATCGAGACATCCGGCGTCGCCAGCTTCTCGTTGTAGCGCTGCTCGGCCGTCATCCACTCGACGGGAGCGTCGTCGCCGGCGTCCGCGATCAGGCGCTGACCCGGAATGGAGATGGGGGCGAGCGGATCGTCGTTGAGCTCCGAGCCCGCGAGCACCGGCACCTCGGGATCGAGGAGGGTGACGAGCGAGCGCAGGATGCGGGTCTTCGCCTGGCCGCGCAGGCCGAGCAGGATGAAGTCGTGGCCGGCGAGGAGCGCATTGACCACGGACGGGATCACCGTGCGGTCGTAGCCGAGGATGCCCGGGAACAGGGGGCCGCCGCTCTTCAGGCGCGAGCGCAGGTTGTCGCGGATCTCCTGCTTGATGGAGCGGGGCCGGTAGCCGGCCTGCCGGAGCTGGCCTAAGGTCTTGATCTGGGACGTGGGACGGGAAAGCATCAGTCGTGAAGCTCCTGGAGCCAGCGCTCGGCGTCGATGGCCGCCTGGCAGCCGGTGCCGGCGGAGGTGACCGCCTGGCGGTAGATGGGATCCATGGCATCGCCCGCGGCAAAGACGCCGTGGACGCTGGTCTTGGTCGTCGGTTCCTGGACTTTGATGTAGCCCACGTCGTTCATCTCCAGCTTGCCCTTGAAGATGGCGGTGTTGGGCTGGTGGCCGATGGCGTAGAAGACGCCCTGGGTGGGATAGAGGCTGTCGAGCTCCGTGCGCTTGTTGTGCAGCTTGGCGCCGGTGACGCCGCCTTCGCGGGTGCCGACGATCTCGGTGACGACGGAGTCCCAGATCCAGGCGATCTTGGGATTGGCGAAGGCGCGGTCCTGCATGATCTTCGAGGCGCGCAGCTCGCGCCGGCGGTGGATGACGGTCACCTTGCTGGCGAACTTGGTCAGGTAGGTGGCCTCCTCCATGGCCGAGTCGCCGCCGCCGATGACCACGATCTCCTTGTCGCGGAAGAAGAAGCCGTCGCAGGTGGCGCAGGCCGAGACGCCGTAGCCCATGAGCTCCTGCTCGCCGGGGGTGTTGTCGAGCTTGGCGGTGGCGCCGGTGGCGACGATCAGGGCGTCGCACCGGTAGGTGGCCTCGTCGGTGCGGATGGTGAACGGCCGCTTCTCGAAATCCACCTCGACGGCCTGCTCGAACTTGACCTTGGTGCCGAAGCGCCGGGCCTGCTCGCGCATGCGGTCCATGAGCTCGGGCCCCAAGATACCCTCGGGGAACCCGGGGAAGTTCTCGACGTCGGTGGTGATGGTGAGCTGCCCGCCGGGCTGGTTGCCCTCTAACACCAGGGGCGCCAGGTCAGCCCGGGCGGCATAGAGCGCGGCCGTGAGACCGGCCGGCCCCGAGCCCAGGATGATGACCCGGTGGTAGTTGTCGGCGTTGTGATGCTCCGTCGCTGAGGTAGCTGACATTCGGGGCGGTCCCCTCTCCTGAAAAGGTCTGGAAATCACCTGCGGAGCGGCAGCCAGGTGAGCCCCGGCAGTATATCGCGGCCTTGGGCTCCCCCACGCCGCACACGGCGGCGTAAGGAGTACAACGTAGTGGGCGGGAGGGGGCATTCCGGGGGGGAACGCTCATGCGCAGGCGTTCAGCCCGGGCACCGCCTCCTCCAGCATCTCCCGCATCGCCTTGAGCCCCAGGCGGATGCGCGATTTGAGCGTGCCGAGCGGCAAAGCGAGCCGGCTGGCTGCTTCCTCGTAGGTCAAGCCCTGGAAGTAGGCCATCTCGATGGCCCGGCGTTGATCGGGGTTGACGCGGGTGAGGGCCTGGCGAAGGGTGATGCGCAGGTCGCGGGATTCCCTGTCCGGCTGCGGCAGGCGCTGGTCGTTCAGCTCCTCGGACTCGCGGTTGCGGTCCGAGCGGCGCCAGAGGTCCACGAGCTTGTTGCGGGTCAGGGTGTAGAGCCAGGCGGCCACGGCGCCGCGGTCCGGCCGGTAGGTGGCGGCTTTGCGCCAGACGGTGGTGAAGACCTCCTGGGCCACGTCCTCGGCCAAGCAGCGGTCGCCGCACAGGCGGTGGGCGTAGGCGATCACCGCGCCGGCGTGGCGCAGGTAGAAATCATGGAAGGAATCGAGATCTCCGAGGGCGGTGGCCGCCAGCAGGTCTTCGTCGGGCTCGGGGGTGATGTGATGATCGTTCACGCATCCTCCTCCATCAGATCGGAAGGGGTAGATCCGGCCGAGGGGAGGATGGGTTAGCGATCGGTGGCGGCCCCTGAAACGAGCCGGCCCGGCCGCAGGGAGCAGCCGGGCCGGAGGGTGCGAGACCGACGAAGAGCCTACTTCTCGGTCGGCGGGGGCGGACCGGTCCAGGGTGGATTCCGGGTGTCGACTGGACCGTCCTGGAACGACTTGAGGTCGAGCTCGGGGTACTGGGTGCGGGGATTCATCGTGTCCTCCTTGATAGACCGCGGGGTACGGGTTCTTGATCGTAGATCCCGTTGACGCGGATCGGGGTTAGCGGTTGGCCGGCTCGCCAGTCTCCTTGCAGGATGAAGCCTGCCCAATAGTATGGCGCTTCCCGCCCCGGTTGGCGGCGCAGGCCGTCCTGGGCGGCGCGCAGGGCGGCCGCGGGCTGGCCGTGCTCCAGCATCTCGCGATAGAAGCGCTGCATCAGCTCGGCCGTGGCCTCGTCGTCCACCTCCCAGAGGCTCACCAGCACGGCGCGGGCGCCGGCGTACTGGAAGCCGCGAGTGAGCCCCACCAGACCCTCGCCGCGGATCTCCTGGCCCAGAGCCGTGCTGCACGCCGAGAGGACCACGAGGTCGGCGGCCCAGCGCAGGCCATAGATCTCGTGGGCCCACACGAAGCCGTCCTCACTCCGCGGCCTGCCGTGCTCGTCCACTTGGGAAAAGATGAGCTTCGACAGCTCCGGATGCTCGGTGTCGATCTCGCCGTGGGTGGCGAGATGGACGATGCGGTAGCCCGCGAGCTTGCCGCTCAGCACCACCTCGCGGCTGGCCGCGAAGCCGAGGGCGGCGAGCCGCTGGTCCTGGGGCACCAGATCCTGCAGGGCTTCCGCCTCCTTGCTGGAGTAGGAAAGGCGTTGGAAGCTGTCCGTGTTGAACACCGGATCAGCCACCACCGCCAGGGTTCCGGGGGCGCTCCTGCGGCCGGCGAGCTCGCGGCGGGCCACGGCCAGGGCGGAGGCGGAGGGGGAGATCACGACCTCATGCGCGGCCACGAGCGGCTCGGACGAGCCTGGAATGGGGAGCGCCGCGAAGGGGAGATAGAAGAGGGCGCCGTCCGGCACGATCAGCAGGCGCTTGCGTCCGAGGAGCCCCGCGACCGGCTGCAGGAGGAGATGGGAGAGCTCGTCCTGAGAATCCGCGGCCGGGATCCGCGCCAGAGACCGATGGCTGCGCTCCAGCCGCTGGTAGCCGCGCCGGGCCGCCTCCTCGATCGTTGCGCGCCCCGGCAGCGGGAAGACGGCGAGATGGTCCGGCGTGACGGCCCAGACGAAGCTCCTCTCTTTTCCCAGATGGTATTCGAGGAGCAGGGTGTCGGCGTCCAGGATCTGGCGCTGGATCTCCGGCACGCTCGAGGGACGTCCTTGAGTGAGGGCGGCATAGGCGGGGCTCGCCTGCCGCAGCTCGGTCTGGGCCCGCTCGGAATTCGCGAGCGCCTGGCGCAGCGTCCGTTCGGCGGCCGCTTGCTGCTCGCTGGACGCCCTCGCGTTCTGGAGCCTCCAGCGCGCGCGATCGGCCTCGTTGACCTGGCGGTCGGCCTCATCCACCCGGGCGAGGAGAGTGGGATCGACGCCGCGCCGCAGGTCGGTCCTGGATTCCGCCAGCAGGTCGAGCAGACCGCGCGCCCGTGCCCTCTCGCTGGCTGTCAGGGCCTCGTCGACGCGGTGCATCGCTACCAGCAGGTCCACTTCAAAAGCGTAGAGCTCCTGGTTGCGGACCTGGAACGCGGTGCGGATCTCGTGGCTGGCTGAGGTGCCGCGCAGCGACTCGGCCTGTACGATGCCTGCCTGGATGGCCTCCCGAGCGCCGGCGAGGTCGCCGAGTCTTCTCCGGGCGCGAGCCAGGCCGAGCCGGGCAAAGGCCGCGGTGGCACGATCGCCAAGAGCCGAGAGACGCGGCAGCACCTGCCCATAGACCTCGATGGCCTCCTTGGGACGGTCCGCCGCGACGTCGGCCCAGGCCACGTTGGCGAGGGCCACGGCCTCGTCGGGCCCATCCCTCAGGTCATGGAACAAGGTGCGGGCCTGGGCGAAATACAGCCCCGCCTGTCGCCAGTCGCCGAGCAGGATGTAGACGCAGCCGAGATCGTTGAGCGTCACCGCCTGGCTGCGGCGATCCCCGAGATGCTGCTCGAGGGCGAGGGCCTGCTGGAGGTTTTCGATCCCCTTCGGGATCTGCCCTGCCCGGCTGTAGGCGTTGCCCATGGAGTTCAGGGCTCGCGCCTGTTCCTTCTCGTTGTTTTCCGCCCTGAAGAAGTCGAGAGCGAGTTGGAGCTCATCCAGCCCCTTCTGCGGCTCACCGAGGGACTGATAGAGGTCCCCGAGGCTGGAGCGGGTGATCGCCTCCTGTCTCCGGTTTCCCACCGCGCGCCAGAGGTCTTGGGACTGCTGGAAGTGAGCGATAGCCTTGCCGTTCTCCCCCAGCGCCCGGTAGGCCATGCCAAGGTTCGCGAGGGTCGTAGCCTCGGTCGATCGCTCGCCCAGGCGCTGGCTCAGGGCGAGAGCCTCGCGGTAGGACACCATGGCCTGGCGGACCTGGCCCTGGAACTTGTAGATCACGCCGAGGAGGTTCAGCGTGTACCCCGCTTCGTGCTCCCAGCCGAGGGCGCGGAAGAGGGCCAGGGCTTCCTTCGCCCGGTCGGGATCGGAGCCGATCTTGGCCAGAGAGTAGAGGGTCGCGGCCTCTCGCCCGCGCTCGCCCGCAGCGCGAAAACCGGACAGGGCCTGGCGGTAGGCCGCTGAGGTGAAGAGACGCTCGGCGGCAACCCGGGCGCGGTCGCGGGGTTGGGCGGGGCGCAATGCCGCCAGCCGCACCTCGTATTTTCCCGCGGGCTCCAGGGAGCCGGAGGGCCGGACCTCCAGCCGATACCGCCCGGATCGCTCCGCGATCACCGGCACCGGCTCGGCGCCCCAGGCGCCGAAGAAGCTGTCGGAGGTGGCGAGCGGGCGGCCGTCCGGATCCTTCACGGTCACGGCGACATCGATCCCACGCTGATCCACGGCGAGGTCGGCGAAGGTGCCCGCGGGGAGGTCCAGGAGATAGTCGTAGGTGGCGAGGGTGGACTCGACAACGGCGCCGGCTCGGGGCGGGAGAACCCGTGACGGGACAGCCGGCGGCGCCGGCTTCTGGCCGTGGACGGCGAGCAGGGCGCACAGGGCGAGCCCGACGGCTGGATGGGCCCTCATGGGTGAATCATTCTCCTCGCTGGGCTTGAGTCTCCATCCAATACTACGTGGGCGCGAGGGATTCGGGATGAAGGGTCCTGCGAAGTCGTCAGGGCTTCTGCCGGGGCGCCTCGATGGGCAACCGATACTCCGCGATCGGTTTTTCGGACGCGCCCTGGCCCGTGTTGCCGAAGAGGAGGAGACGGTAATCCCCCGGTCCGAGCTCATCCCGCGACAGCTCCAGGGTCACGCCGTCAAGCTTCTCCTTGAATACCAGCCCTTGAACCTCCAGGACCTTGCCGCCGTCCTTACGGACGATCTCCGCTCGATATTGAGTGGCTCTGGCCGGCGGCCCGGGGAGATACAGGACGAGGATGAGACGCCGGGAATCATCCGCGGAGATCCCTTCGCCGAGGGATCCCCTCCCACCCCGGGTCGTGGAAGGGGAGAGCTGGATCACGGACGGATTGGCCTGCGGCTGGGAGAGCTCGCTGACGGTGCGTTGAAGCGAAGCCACCCAGGCCGAGAGGCCCACCGTAGCGACCAGCAGGGCGGCGGCCAGGGCCTGGAGCCAGCGTGGCGATCTCGAAGATCGGGAGGGCCGGCGCAGGGGCACGACGGGGGCCGGGGGCTTCTCCTGCGTCTCCTGATGGATCTCTCCCTGGATGCGCCCCCACAGCGCCTCCTGATCCGCCGGGGAGAGCGAGCCGGCGCCGAAGCCGGGATCGGCCAGGCCTGCGAGATCGAGGAGCAGGTCGGAGCATTCCCGGCAGGAGAGGAGGTGATCCTGGAGACGCTGCTCCTCGTCCGCGGTCAGCTCGCCTGCGTGGTAGGCGGCCAGGGTTTCGGGCTCCGGATGGCTCATGGCGCCTCCTCGATCCCGGAGATCAGGTCCTGGAAGTAGGGGCCCAGCTCCTCGCGCAGCCGCCGCCGGCCTTGAGCCAGGTGGACCTTGACCGTCTCCGGCGACAGCCGCAGCAGCACGGCGATCTCCTTGTAGCGGAGCTCCCGGTCGATCCTCAGGACCAGGCACTTCCGCATCTGCTCCGGCAGCTTGTCGATGGCCTGACGCAGGAGGCGCGAGCGCTCCTTGCTCAGCATCTCCTCGCTCGCCGTGGGCACGTCCGTTGCCGCCAGGGTCGCCATCGGTCCCAAGTCCTCCTGATCTCCCTCCAGGGCCACTTCCGTCGCTCCCCGCTTCTCGGCCGTGCCCCAGCGCAGCCGCTTGCGGTAGGCGTTGGTGGCGATCTTGAACAGCCAGGTCTCGAAGCTCGCGTCGCGGCGGAACGCTTCGATGCCCCTATAGATCCCGATGAAAGTCTCCTGGGTTAGGTCGAGGCAATCCTGGTGCGGGAAGCCTCGCCGGGAGAAGAAATGGTAGAGCCGGGGAGAGTAGAGGTCGAAGAGGCGACGGAAGGCCGCGTCGCGCAAGGATCGCGTCGGGCCGGTCTGGAGCTGCTCGATGAGGTTCTGGATGGGCTCCGCCATCGCCGTCTCAAGGTATGCCCGTAGGATACCCCATCCCACCCGCTCGAGGCCCGCCATAGCTCACGGAATGTCCCCAGGCGATGAGCGGTCTCTCGAAGAGCCGCCACGAGACCTCGGCCAGGGCGAGGGTCGCCGCGACCGCCGCCGCCGTGATCGCCATTTCGGCGGGGGTGCCGAAGCCGGGAGGGCGGCCCAGGATTAGGCCGTGGGCCAGGCCGTTGACCGTCTGGTGGAGGAGATAGACGCAGTAGGCCCGGCCGCCGAGCCACCGCAGCCAGCGGTGGCGGACGAGCCAGGTCACCGGTCCTCTGGGCTCGGTGACGGCGAGGAGCAGCAGCGAGCCGTAGAGCACGGCGAGGACGGAGAACATGAACGGGCTGCCCTCGAACCCGTAGTGCCGGAAGAGGCAGAGGCCCCCGAGCCCGGCGAGGAAGACGGCGAGGATGCCATAGAGCAGAGGCCGCGAGCCCTGGATGGCCCGCCGCCAGCGCTCCTGCCGCAGGGCCCAGGCGCAGAGCACGCCCAGCAGCAGGGAGTCGGCCCGGCAGTGGGTGAGGACGATGGTGTCGAAGTACCCCGCGGGACCGGCGAGGACCCGCCACAGGGGCGCGGCGAGGCCCACGGCCGCGAGCGTGGCCGGCAGCCAGCCGGTCGGGATGAAGCGGATCAGGAGGGGCAACGCGAGGTAGAACTGCTCCTCGACGGCCAGCGACCAGGTGATGGCGAGGCCGATGGCGACCGAAGGAGCTCTCGTGCGCCATCACCAGGTTCTGGGTGAACGTGGCATAGGACCAGACCGGCAGCGGATCGCGGAAGATCGGCGCCAGGACCGGGGAGGCCGTGAAGGCCGGGACCGCGGCCCGCAGCAGGAAGAACGCGCCCAGGAAGAGGAAGTAGAGCGGCAGGATGCGGCAGAAGCGGCGGGCGTAGAAGGCCTGGAAGTAGCGGGGAGCCGTGCGCCGGTCGAGCAGGATGCCGCCGATCAGGAAGCCCGAGAGCACGAAGAAGAGATCCACGCCGCTCCAGGCGAGACGCAGCGACCGCCAGGTGAGCTGGGCTAGGGGAGCGGGCAGGGTCTGGAGCGGCATGGCCACGTAGTGCCAGGCGAGGACCAGCAGGATGGCCAGTCCCCGGATGCCGTCCAGCTCCGGAATGCGTCCGGAGGCTTCCTCGTTCGAGTGTGACAAGGTGGGGGCCAGAGTATCAGAGCAGCGCATATACACGATCCCCGCGGAGGCGGACTTTTTTCATGGCCATCAGCATCTTCGACCTCTTCACCATCGGCATCGGCCCTTCGAGCTCCCACACCGTGGGACCCATGCGGGCGGCCCGCCGCTTCGCCGAGAGCCTGGAGCAGGGGGGCCTGCTGGAGGGCGCCTCCCGGGTGCGGGTGGAGCTCTACGGTTCCCTCGCCTTGACCGGCCGCGGCCACGGCACGGACCGCGCCGTGCTCATGGGGCTCGAGGGGGAGTCGCCGGAGGAGGTCGATCCCGACAGCGTGGGGCCTCGGGTGGAGGCCATCCGCGCCAGCGGGCGGATCGCCCTCCTCGCCCGGCACGAGATCCCCTTCCGCGAGGGGGACGACCTGATCTTCAATCGCCAGGACCTCCTCCCCCTGCACTCGAACGGCATGCGCTTCACCGCCTTCGGCGCGGCCGGGGAGGTGCTGGACGAGCGGATCTACTACTCGGTGGGCGGCGGCTTCGTGGTCAACGAGGGGGCCACGGCGGAGGACCATCTCACGGAGGATCACACGCCGCAGCCCTATCCCTTCCTGAGCGGCGAGGAGCTGCTGAGGATCAGCGAGGAGAGCGGCCTCGCCATCTGGGAGCTGATGCTGGAGAACGAGAAGGTCTGGCGCCCGGAGGCGGAGATCCGCGCCGGATTGCTGCGCATCTGGGAGGCCATGCAGCGCTGCGTCGAGCGCGGCTGCCGGCAGACCGGAGTGCTCCCCGGGGGCCTCAAGGTGCCGCGGCGGGCCCCGGCCCTCCACCAGGAGCTCGATGTCCCGCCCCGAGGACGCGCTCAAGGACCCGCTCACCGTGCTCGACTGGGTGAACCTCTTCGCCCTCGCTGTCAACGAGGAGAACGCGGCCGGCGGCCGGGTGGTCACGGCGCCCACCAATGGCGCCGCGGGGATCGTGCCGGCCGTGCTCCACTACTACCGGCGGTTCACGGGCGGCGCCAGCGAGGAGGGGGTGCTCCGCTTCTTCTTGACCGCCGGGGCCATCGGCATCCTCTATAAAGAGAACGCCTCGATCTCCGGCGCCGAGGTGGGCTGCCAGGGCGAGGTGGGGGTGGCCTGCTCCATGGCGGCCGCGGGGCTCACGGCTGCCCTCGGGGGGACGACCGCCCAGGTGGAGAATGCGGCCGAGATCGGCATGGAGCACAACCTGGGGTTGACCTGCGATCCGGTGGGCGGGCTGGTGCAGATCCCCTGCATCGAGAGGAACGCCATGGGCTCGGTCAAGGCCATCAACGCCTCCCGCATCGCTCTTCGCGGCGACGGCTCGCACAAGGTCTCGCTCGACCGGGTGATCAAGACCATGCGCGAGACGGGTGCCGACATGAAGACCAAGTACAAGGAGACCTCGCGCGGCGGTCTCGCCATCAACGTCATCGAATGCTAGGCTGACGCCTCAAAGCCGCTGTCTCTCGTCCAAGGAGACTTTATGCTCGCCAACGACCAGCTCATTCAGGCGTTCAATCAGCAGATCGGCAACGAGATGGGCGCCTCGATGCAGTACATCGCCATCGCCAGTTATTTCGACCACGAGACCCTGCCGCAGCTCGCGAAGTTCTTCTACCGCCAGTCGGAGGAGGAGCGCACGCACGCCATGCGCTTCGTCAAGTTCATCAACGACGTGGGCGGCCGGGTGCGCATCCCCGACCTGCCGGCCCCGGTCATGGATTTCGCCTCGGCCGAGGAGGCGGTGGGCAAGGCCCTCGCCTGGGAGGAGGAGGTCACCCGCCAGATCTACGACCTGGTGGAGATCGCCAAGGCGGACAGGAACTACGTGGGCGTCCGCTTCCTCGACTGGTTCGTGGAGGAGCAGCTCGAGGAGGTGACGTCGATGAACGACCTGCTGTCGGTGATCCGCCGCGCCGGCCCTGATCGCCTGCTGTTCGTCGAGGAGTACCTGGTGCGCCAGGGCGCCGCAGGGCTCGAAAGCCCCGCGGCACCGGCATCCGCGGCAACTTAGAGGGTGTCTCGAAAGTCGCCGGCTTGCCCTTCGAAGCCCTCATCACCCCGACCCTCTTCTCCCAACCTCCCCCCCTTCCGCCGGGAGAAGAGGGAGAGGTTGGTCTTGAAAAAGCAAGAAGGCGGTTTTTGCCTTTGTAGGACTGACCGCTCCCCTCTCTCCCGGCCGGCGGGAGGGCGGCTGGGAGAGAGGGGTTGGGGGAGTGAGGGCCTCGAAGCGGCGGACAGAGGTCCTCCACCAGGTCGCTCGGCGTCACGAAACGGGCTCGCGGCAGATCTGCTTTCGAGGCACCCCTCCTAGAGGCACTTGGTGAGCCGGGGCTGGGCGTCCCGGGTGAGGAGGAAGGACCCGATCTCCTCGCCGGAGCTCAAGGTGACCGTCAGCTTCAGCGAGCCGCCCTTCACCTGGCCGTGGTAGCGGGCCGGCCGGCCCTCGTCCTGCTCGCCCTCCCGCACCGGTCCGCCATGCTCTGCCGTGTGGGTGCCTGTGGCCTCGAAGCGGCCTTCCCGGTCCGGGACCACGGGGTCGTCGATGGTGCCCTGGGCGCAGTCGTACTCGATGGCGGCTCCCTGGGCTGTGAAGGTGATGCCGATGTGCTCGCCGCCCCAACTCCCGATGAGGGGCTCGCCCTTGGTCTTGCCGGGACTGGCGGCCACACAGCCGATCCAGACGATCCAGACTACGGCCAGCAGCACGCTGCTCAGGATTCGGTTGCGGATCATCTTTCCATTGTAATCCGAGACAGGCCGGCCCCCGGGAGCTCCCGGAGGCCGGCTGGAAAGGGCTACTGGTTGTGCGGCACGGTCACCGTGACGTTCTGGCTGCTGGAACGTCCCGCCTGGTCGGTGCACGTGATGGTGATGGTGTAGACGCGGCCGCTGCCGTTGCCGGAGCGCTCGGAGCGCAACTGCACGTGGTGGTTGTCCACGATCACCCAGTCGGGGTCCGTGTCACCGTCGCCGGTGCCGTTGATGGGCTCGTTGCTGGCCACCGAGAGGCCGCAGGTGATGGCCGTGGAAGCCGAGCAGTTGTCGGACGTGGTGTAGGACACCGTCACGTCGTCGTACTTGTGGTTCGGCGGCCACAGCGAAGTGGGAGACGCGGCGGCGCCGGTGATCGCCGGCCCCTGGACGTCGTTGACGGTGATGGGGAAGCTGCACGTGGTGGTGGAGCCGCTCTGGCGGGTGGCCGTGCAGACATCCGTGGTGGTCCCCAGCGGGAAGACCGAGTTGCTGGGCGGCACGCAGGCCAGGGTGCCGCACGAGCCGGTCACGCCCGGGAAGGGGAAGGTGACCGCGGCCTGGCAGACGTTGGGCTCGGTGCCGGCCGTGATGGGCGACGGGCAGGCGAGCGAGCACGCCTGGTTGCAGCAGACCGGGTCCGAGGTCTGGAAGTTGAGGCTCCAGCCGCCGGCGACGTTGCCGATGTCGCCACCGGCGTCGTCGGTGACGTAGAGGCTCCAGGTGCCGTTGGCATTGACGCCCGAGAAGTCGGCCAGGGCCGAGCCGTAGGGGGCTGCCGGGGCCGGGGCCGGGAAGGTGTCGCCGGTGCCGGAGTTGGTGGGCCGGAAGGTGCCGGAGACGATCTGAGCCGAAACCGGCAGGGACGGCCCGGCGTCGTCGAAGGTCAGGGTGTTGTTGATCAGGTCGAAGCTGCTGCCGACGTCGGACATCAGCAGGATCTTCTGGCCTCCCGGTCCCACCAGCAGGACGTCGAGGTCGCCGGGGAAGGTGTGGTTCATGCGGGTGAGGGTCACCGTCACCTTGTTCACCGTGCCGGCGATGCCGGAGACGCTGATGGTGGACGGGTAGGGGCTCGCCGCTCCCGAGGTGATCGTGGGAGCGCCCGCCGGGATGGTGATCGAGGTAGCGTTGGCGAACGGTCCATAGGTGTTGCCGGCCGTGGTGCCGAGACGCAGGGGGAAGCTGATGTTGCCGAGGTCGAAGGGCCCGTCCTGCAGGTGGAGCGTGGCCGTGACGGTGCCGCCGCAGGTGCCCGCGGGCACGAAGCTGAAGGTCCGTGAGACGGCGGGAGCGCCGGCCTGCACCACGCCGTAGGTCTGCGGCGGCCCGGGCTGCTGCACGCCGCCGGTGGGCAGGAGGTTGGCCACCAGGTTGGTGGTGTCGCCGCTGCCGGCGTTGACCAGGGCGAAGTCCACCTTCACCGATTCATCGGGATCGATGGCGGTGTTGGCGGGGGAGCAGCTCTCAGCCGTGACCGCGGAGCCCGCTCCCTGGGTCACCGGCGTGCCGGGGACGCCGCAACAGACGAAGACGCGTCGCGAGATCTCGAGCTGGAAGCAGAACAGGGTGCCGACGTCGAGGTTGGCGGTGTCGGCAATGCGCAGCTTCCAGGTGCCCGCCGAGAGCTTGCCGTTGAAGGCCGCGAGGGCCTGCTCGGGCCGGAAGGTACCGGCGAACGGAGCGGTGGCCGAGGTGATGGAGGCCGCCGCGGCGTCGTCGAAGATGGTGGGCTGGCCGGAGCAGTCGTTGGCGCCGGCGCCGTAGTTGTCGTCGCCGCCGCCGTTGGCGGAGGACAGGTCGATGACCGTGCCATCCGGGCCCACGAGGCTGATGTTCAGGTCGCCGTCGAAGGTGTGGTTCAGGCGGATGCGGACGTTGACGTCCGCGACCACGCCGACGTCGGGCACGTTGAGCGGCACGTCCACCGTGCTCAGGTCGGGCAGCGGTACGCTGAGGTTACCGCTGCTGGTGGTGGCGGAGAGCGAGAACGGATTGAGCTGGCCCAGCGAGAAGCTGTAGGTCACGGTGCCGAGATCGGTGGCGCCGTCCTGGAGGTGCAAGGTGGCGGTCAGAGTGCCGCCGCAGGTGCCGGCGGCGACGAAGGTGAACGGCCGCGACACGGCGGGGCCGCCCACGGTGAGCACGCCGTAGGTCTGCGGCGAGCCGGGGGAGGTGACGCCGCCCGTGGCCAGCAGGGTGGCCACGAGGTTGACCGAGTCGGCTGTGCCGATGTTCGAGAGCGGCAGGCTCACGGTCACCGTCTCGCCCGGGTCGATGGCGCCGTTGCCGGTGCCGCAGCTCTCGGCGTTGATGGTGGCGGTGCCCGCCTTGAGGATGGGCCGGCCCACGAGGGCGAAGTTCTGGGTAACGGTGCCGCCCGTCGGCACGGTCACCGTCGCCGTGGCCGTCGAGTAGCCGGGCGCCGAGGCCACCATGTTGTAGGTGCCGGCCGGCACCTTCATGGTGTAGCCGCCGGTCAAGCCGGTGATGCGGGAGTAGCCGTTGGTGGTGGCCACCGTGGCGCCGGGGATCGGCGCGCTGGTCACCGAGTTGACCACTACGCCGGTGATCGTGCCGGTGGCCGCCGGGGTGCAGGAGGGGAAGGTGAAGCGGCCGATGCCGGTCACCCAGCCGAAGCTGCTGGTGGCGGCGCTGGCGGACGTGTAGTACTCGGTGGTGTACCAGAAGGTGCAGTCGTCGTCGGGGTCGACCGACAGGGCCGAGTAGTCGCCCCAGCGCGACTGGGTGGCGGTCTGGGCGCCGGTGCCGGCGATCAGCACCGTCTCACCCTGGAACAGGCCGCCCGGCGGGTCGGTCGAGAGGCGGCCGGCATAGCGGATGGACGGGAACGAGGTCAGGCTGGAGGCGCTATAGCCCACGGCGAGGTTGCCGCTGCCGTCCATGGCGGCGCTCGGCATCCAGCGCTCGAGGCCGTCGGCGGGGGCGAAGGTCGCCTGCTCGTTGACCGTGAAGGAGCCGCCCGGCAGGCTGCGCCGCAGCTCGTAGTAGCGGACGCCGGCCCGCAGGTTGGCCGGCGTCGTGGGCGCCACACCGCTGACGTTCACCGTGTGGCTCGCCACCAGCGACTCGTAGGTTCCGAAGTTGCGGTACTGGAGACGGAACATGAGCCGGTCCATGATCGCGTCCAGGAAGGCCGAGCTGGTGGCCGGCGGCGGCTGCTCGATGTCGTCGCGGCCCGTCACCGACCGGGGGTCGAAGGCGGCCACGGCGAGGGGGCTGTCCGCCCGCTCGGCGAAGGTGGAGGCAGCCGGGGTGGCGAAGCTCGGCCGGAATTCGAAGATGCGCAGCGAGTCGAACGGGTGGGCCGGATCGGCGAACTCGTCGGCCGTGAAGTAGATGAAATAGCCCGGCGCTCCGGCCGGCGGCGGGGTCAGGCCGTCGAGGTCCGCGGGCAGCATGCCGCCGATGTTGGCGTTGCCGTTCTCGACGTCGAAGTAGATCAAGCCCGCCGTGGGATCGCCGGCCAGCATCTTGGCGCGGTCGAAGGCGAAGGCGCCGGCGCCGAGGAAGACGGTGCCCGCCTGGTTGAACTGGTTGTCGGTCATGTAATAGGCATCGGTCCACACACCGAAATGGGGATAGTCGTTGAACTTGTTGTTCGGCATCACGAAGTCGTACAGGTAGTAGGCCCCGGCGGGGTCCGACGTCTTCGAGATGGCGATGAGCTGATGGGTGTTGGGGTTGGCCAGCGTGCAGAACTGGCTCATCAGCCAGCGGTCCGCCAGGGGATCGTAGAGCACGATGGGATCGCCGTCGTTGCGGTTGGCGCACCCGCCGGCAATGGTGGCGAACAGGCTGCCGAGGGTCAGCTTGGCAGTCACCGGATTGCCCGCCTTGTCATAGACCCGGAACAGGTTGTTCACCATCTGCACGTAGTTGTTGGGGCCGATGTCGCCCACGGTGTCCGGAGGCATGACCCGGCCGCCGAAGGCCGCCGCGTCGTCGTCGCTTGAAAGGCCGCTGAAGAACAGCGACGGCGAGGGCACGAGCGTGGCGGGCGCCGACACCTGGGCCACCGGGTCCTCGGTCGCGGGAGCGTCGGGCAGCTCCGAGCGGAAGATCTTCAACGGCACGATCTTGACTTCCGTCGGGCCTTCCGTGGGTTTGTCCTCGCTCGGCGGCAGGTCTCTCAGCTCCGGCGACACGCCGAAGGCCGCGGCCTGCGAGACCGTGGGACCCTGAGCGCGGACCGCGGGGGCGGCCAGCAGCAGGGCCGCCAGCCCGAGGACGAGCACGGCGGCAAGCCGGCTCTTGGCGGAGAAGCGGTCAACATCCATCCCCATTGATACACCTCCTCTTAAGGTGGAGAACCTCTAAAAGTGATGGTGCGCGAGACCCCCTCGAGCGAGCAGCGGAGGTTGAAGTGAGCAAGAAAGGAGAATCTGTCATTCCGGGTTGCCTTTCCCGGCCGTGATCCGTAAGGTATGCGGGGCCGAGGCTCATCGAGCCTCAAGAATGAAAGGAGACCTTAAAGAATGACCAACCTGATCAGCGCTTCGACCCTGCGTCGGATCCTAGTCCTCAGCTTCCTCTTCGCGGTCCTGGCCTTCGCCCTGACCGTTACCACGCCGGTGACCAGCGCCGCTGCCGGCAGCAACTGCACGTACTACAACAACGCAGCGCACTCCACCGTGGTGGGGCAGTTCGGCAAGGACTGCTGCAACAACACGGTGGCCTGGGGCGTGAAGACCCAGTACTCCGCGTGCGGCGGCTGCTTCATCTGCTTCCCGCCGCCGCCGCGGTAGTCGTGGATGGCGCCTGAGCCCGGGCCCAGGCCCGGGCTCCTCCCGCGGCTCCTGCCTTTCTGAAACCCAGGCCAGCACGCTCCGTAGACATAGAAAATGAAAGAAGGAGCTCCTATGTCTGCAGATCGTCTCACTCCCCGGCGAGCCCTCCTCGCCCTGCTCCTCGCCCT
The DNA here is from genome assembly GCA_963712665.1 of Thermoanaerobaculaceae bacterium. Lineage (GTDB taxonomy): Bacteria > Acidobacteriota > Thermoanaerobaculia > Multivoradales > UBA5704 > DATARR01. Next base: position 199,620 of record CAVQIV010000010.1, read on the forward strand.
GCTCCTCGCCCTGCCCGTTCACGCCCAGCCCGCCCCCGGACCAGTGGCGGCCGAGACGCGCGCTCCGCACCCCTGCAAGGTCCCCGGCATCCAGGAGGAGGTGCGCTGCGCCACCTATGCCGTGTGGGAGGACCGGCAGGGGAAGAAAGGGAGGAAGATCGGGATCAACGTCGTCATCCTGCCGGCCAAGGGACCGGACAAGGCGCCCGACCCCATCTTCTTCTTCGGCGGCGGGCCCGGCGAAGGGATCGCCGGGGAGGCGGAGGGCGTGGCCAACGATCCGGTGCGCCAGAAGCGGGACGTCGTGCTCGTGGACCAGCGGGGCACCGGCCGCTCCAACACCCTGGACTGCGAATTCTGGGGCCATCCCATGGATGCCCGCAAGGCCGCCGGCGACCTTTTCCCCATCGACGCCGTGCGCGCCTGCCGGACGCAGTTGGAGAAGCGGGCCGACCTGCGCTTCTACACGACGCCCCTCGCCATCGACGACGTGGACGAGATCCGCGCCTGGCTGGGCTACGACAAGGTCAACCTGAGCGGCGGCTCCTATGGCACCCGGGCGGCCCAGGTCTACCTCCAGCGCCATCCGGAGTCCGTGCGCACGGTCACCTTGATCGCCGTGGCGCCCTTGGACGAATACCTCCCCCTGCACCACGCCTACGCCGGCAAGCGGGCCCTCGGCATGCTCTTCGCCGAGTGCGCCGCCGACGCCGCCTGCCACGCCGCCTATCCCAACCTCGAGCAGGAGCTGGCAACGGTGCTGGAGCGGGTGGACAAGGGGGTGACCGTGACGGTGACCAACCCCGTCACACAAAAGCGGCAGGAGGTGCGGCCCACCCATGGGCTGGTGGCCGAGGGGATGCGCTTCCTGCTCTACGGCAACGGCGGCGCCAACCTGCCCCGCCAGATCCACCAGGCCTTCGCGGGCGATCTCGAGCCGCTGGTGCAGATGGCGCTCGAACGCCGGCTGGGCATCGACGAAGCCCTGGCCATGGGCCTGCTCTTCTCCGTCACCTGCGCCGAGGACCTGCCGTTCATCGACGACGCTACGGCCGCCCGTGAGACCAGGGGCACCTTCCTCGGCGACTACCGCATCCGCCAGCAGAAGGAGGTCTGCAAGGTCTGGCCGCGCGGCGAGATCCCCGCCAACCTCCACACGCCCGTCCACTCGGACATCCCGGTGCTGCTCGTCGCGGGCGAGCGCGACCCGGTGACGCCCCCCGAGTTCGCCGAACGTGCGGCCAAGGGCCTCACCAGCAGCCGGATCGTGCTCGTCCCCCGCGGCAGCCACGGCGGTGCCGGCGAGTGCACGGACCAGATGGTCCGGCAGTTCCTGGACACGGGGTCGGTCAAGGGCCTCGACACCTCCTGCCTCCAGAAACTGCCGCCCACGAAGTTCGCCACGAGCGGGTAGGCGTTTCCCCTATCCCTGCCGATCCATCACCCGGAACCGGAGGATGCGCCCGGCCCTCTCCAGCGCGAGGGGGCCGGCGGCCTTGAGCAGGCTCGCCAGGGCCTGGGGGCTGCGGACCAGCCGCTCCAGGACGTTGACGCCCACGGCCCAGTCCTCGTCGAAGAGGTCGAGCCAGCCGATCGTCTCGCCCTGGCGCAGGAGGGGGAAGCCGCCGCCCTCGCGCTCCCGGCCCAGCTCGTAGAAGGGGTCGCGACCCACGAACGGCCGGACGGTGGCGGCCAGCAGAGCCGTCGAGGGATCGCGGAAGAGGCCGGCCGGGGCGTCGCCCCAGTCCTCCCCTTCGCCCAGCCGCCAGACGCCGAACGCGGCGCGGCCGTCGGCCAGGGGGAAGGGCTGGACCTCCCAGGGGCCGGCGATGTCCGCCTCCGCGGCCGTCGGAGGCTCGTCCTCGCGCTCGAAGCGGCTCAGGAACTCCTCGGTGAACGCATTTCGGGAAGGAGGGGGAGTGCTAACATCGTGCGGATCACGCATGGGGGCTCTCCTGTGCGGGGTTGGGCTCGGGCGAGGTTACGGCTCGCCCGAGCCGTTGCCATTTTTTGGCCGGCCATGCCGGCCGGGGGCTCGCGGCGGAAGAAATTACGCCTCCGTTACGCCATTTATCGTACCAGGGAGCCGGCGGATGTCAAGGGGGTAAATCCACCCTTTTTTCACCCTTCGAGGAAGTCGGCGAGGGCGGCGGTGACCGCGCCGCCGCCGGCCTGGTCGAAGGCGGCGAACATGGGGCCGCTGTTGATCTCCAAGAAGATCAGGCGGCCGGTCTCGGGGCAGGTCTTGAAGTCGGCGGCGCCGAAGTCGAGGCCGAGGCCGTCCATCAGCCGCAGGAGGCCTTCGCCCACGCCGCCGGGTACCTCGGGGAGGGGCGCGACGCGGGCGCTCTGGCGCTCCCGGTAGTCGAGGTCGTCCGAGGCCACGGAGAAGGCGAGGAGGCGGCCGCCGATGCCGAACACCCGCACCTCGGGGGGCACGAGCTCGGTCTGGACGATGGCCGGCGCAGCGGCCGACCCGTCGCGGATCTCCGTCTTCTCCAGCACCTCGTCCAGCCGCTGGCAGTAGCCGCCGCCGTTGACCGGCTTGACGATCTTGCGCTCGCCGGGCGCGAAGCCCGCGAGCCCGCCGAGGTGGTTGGTGATCCGCGTCGGCGGCACGGCGAGGCCGGCCCGCCGGGCGAGGTGGAGGACCTGGGGTTTGTTGGTGGATTGGTGGAGGGCGCGGCGGTTGGGCACCCGCACGTCGTCATGGCAGGCCACCCAGCCCATCACCGTCGTATACCAGGCCGCGGCCCGGAAGGAAGAGGCCGGGCGGCCGTCCGCCAGATGCGTGAACACGTCGTAGCGGAGGAAGGCCGCCCGGGGGCGGAGCTCGGCGCCGTCGACGAGCAGCCGGCCGGACTCCAGGTCCCAGTCGATCCATGGATGGTGCGTCTCGCCGACCTCGAGGAAGGCCACGGGCGTGCCGCGCCGCTCCAGGGCGCCGGCGAGCGCCCGCAGGTTGGGGTCGCGATCGCCCCCCGCGACCAGGATGGGGGAGTCCGGCCGGCCCATGGCTCAGAACCGCCCGAAGGGGCCGCCGCCCCAGCCGCCGCCACCGCCCGGGTTCTCTTCGCCCTGGACGAGGGTGGTCAGCACGGTCTCCTCGCCCGTGGCCATGGTGGTCGCCATCTGGGTCTGCTGGGGCTGCTCCTCGCCCAGGGCCAGGGTGGTGAAGATGGGGCCCTCCTCGCCGACCGCCAGGGTGGTGTGCGGCTGCTCCTCGCCGAGCGCGAGGGTGGTGAAGATGGGTCCCTCTTCGCCCACGGCGAGGGTGGTCATCTGAGCCGGGGCGGCCGCCTCGGTCTGGGGCTGCTGCGGGTGCTCCTCGCCCACGGCGAGGGTGGTGAAGATCGGCCCTTCCTCACCCACGGCCAGCGTCGTGGGATGTCCCTCCTCGCCCACCGCCTTGGTGGTGGGCGGCACGGCCCGGAACTCCACCTGCGCCTGCGCTCCCCCTCCTCCCTCCTCCTCGCCCACGGCGAGCGTGGTGACGTGGAAGTCCTCTTCACCGATCTTCAGCGTGGTCACCGGCGGGTCCTCCTCGCCCAAACGCAGGGTGGTCACCGGCGGGTCCTCTTCGCCCACGCGAAGGGTGGTCACGGGCGGGTCCTCTTCGCCTACGCGCAGTGTGGTCGCCGGCGGATCCTCTTCGCCCACGGCCAGGGTCGTCGCCTTCGCCTCTTCGTCTGCTTTCGGGTTTTGCTTGTCACTCATGGCTTTTCACCTCTTTCCTGTGGTTGGTAACAGGAGTCCCAACGAACAGGATAGAGAGATCCCCTCAGCAAAGCAGCAGCTTCAGCGAGGTGTTGAAGGCTTGTAACCGCCGGCTCAGCCGAGGATCGCGCTCACCTCGAGGACGAGGTCCGGGAAGGCGAGAGGGGAAATGCGGTCGCCCCGGCGCAGGGTGCGCACGTCGCGGTAACCCTGGGGAGAGGGATCGCGGTAGACCTCAAGGGAGGCGCGGCCGAGAGCCTCGATCCAGACCTCCGGGATGCCATGGCGGGCATAGAGGGGGATCTTGGTTCCCCGGTCGAACCCCAGGCTGGAGTCCGCGACTTCGACCAGCAGGAGGACGTCTTCAGGGCGGGGGTGGCGGGAGGCGTAGAAATCCTCGCGGAAACGAAGCAACAGGAGGTCCGGCTGTGGCTCCGAGATCTCGGATAACTGAACGGGGGCCTGCACTGAGACGGTGGCGCGGCCCGCCAGCTTGCCGATGAAGATGAAAGCCAGGCGGTTGACGCCTCCAGCGTGCGGACTCCCGATCGGCGGCATGTGCCGGATCTCGCCCTCGATCAGCTCGACGCGGTCGTCCTCACGGAGGATGCCGGCTTCGGCCAACGCGTAGTACTCGGTGACGGTGTACAGCTTCTTGAGGGGCTCGATCATCAGTGCCTCTCCCTGCTCAAGGGTAACGTGGGGAGAAGATTTTTTCAAGCGTCTACAGCACGGCCTCCGCGATCTCGATCGCGTTCGAGGCGCCGCCGCGGGTGAGGTTGTCCATCACCGCCCAGATCCAGAAGCCGCCGGTCTCGTCCTTGCGCAGGGAGCCGAAGATCACCTTGTCGTTGGCGGCGGCGTCCACGGGACCCAGGAGGCGGGGACGGTCGGCAGCTTCGATCAGGGGGTTGTCGCCCAGGGTCTTGCGGAACGCCTGGAGGCTGGGATTTCCCGGGCAGCGCACGAACAGGCTCGCCGACATGGCGTGGAAGACCGATCCCTGGAGCACCTGGAGCGCCATGGGCACCCTCCCGGCCAGCACGCCGCGGAGCTGCGCCAGGATCTCTTCGACGGGCGCCGCCGCGGGCAGCAGGTTGAAGGCGAGCTGGGTGCCGAAGACCGGGGTCGGAGTGCGCGCCGTCAGGGCCACGATCTGGCGAGTGTTCTCGAACAGCTCCTCCACTCCCTTCTCGTCCTTCACCGAAGCGGGCTGGACCACGGTGGCCACCGCCTCCGCGGGCGCGAATTCCTGCAGCGGATGGAGGAGGTGGGCCAGGAGCACGGTCGCCGGATGGGGGGAGACCAGGAGGCGGTGGCCCCGCGCCGCCTCGGTGTTGACCCCGGCCACCACCGGCAGGCCGTCCTGCGGGATGGCGTCGAAGGAGAGGACGATGCCCACCGTCTCCGCCGGCAGCTCGGCAAGGAGGGGCCGGTTGGCCTCGGCAGGGCCGCAGAAGAAGGCCACGTCCACACCGCGCAGCTTCTCCGGCTCGTAGTGGCTCACCAGGGCGGCGCCGCCGGCGATCTCGGTCAAGGTGCCGATCTCGTCCTCCCGGGTGCTGAGCAGCCGCAGGTCCGCCGTCCAGTCCCGATGGCGGGCCTCCAGCGTCTCCCGCAGCTCCTTGCCCAGGAGGCCCGTGGGATGGAGGATGGCGACCGCGGTCACGAGACTCCTGCCACCGGCGGCGACGGCGGCAGCTCCTCCGGCGTTCCCGGGCCGCGGTGGCGCAGGCGGGTCAACAGTGCCGAGACCGGGCCCGAGACGGTGTACAGCAGGACGATGACGAGCAGCGTCGCCTTCGGCTGATAGAGGATCACCAGCAGCACGGCCGCAATGGGGATGAAGGCGCGGTAGCTCCAGCGCCGGCGCAGGTCGAACTTCTTGCCGCTGGCGTAGCGGAAGGTGGAGACCATCAGCACGCCCACGAGCAGCAGGGCCGTGCCCATCAAGGCCTGCATGATGTCCTTGGCGTCCTCTGGGTAGGTGGGGGCGAAGAGCAGGATCGAGCAGATACAGGCCGCCCCGGCGGGCGTGGGCAGGCCCACGAAGTAGCGGCTGTCCACCACCTTGGTCTGCACGTTGAAGCGGGCGAGCCGGGTGGCGCAGCAGACCAGGAAGAACACCGACAGCAGCCACGCGTCCCTGGCGAAGTCGCGCAGCCCCCAGAGGTAGGAGAGCATGGCCGGCGCGGCGCCGAAGGTGATGACGTCCGCCAGCGAGTCGTACTCCTTGCCGAATTCGCTCTCCGTGCCGGTCATGCGGGCGATGCGGCCGTCGAAGGCGTCGAGGAAGGCGGCGGCGAAGATCATCACCGCCGCCAGCCAGAAATGGCTCTGGAGACCCAGGATCATGGCGTAGAAGCCGAGCACCATGTTGCCCATGGTGAACAGGCTCGGCAGCAGGTAGGCCCCGCGGCGGATGCCCCGCCGCCGCGGCCTGGCCGGCGCGATCCCGGGCGCGGGCGTCACGCGCCGCCCTTTCCCGGGGTTGCCATGGGCGTCGCTCCGTTCTTCACCCGGTCCCCTTTCTTCACCAGCACCTCATAGCTCTCCGGCACCAGCAGGTCCACCCGCGAGGAGAACTTGATCAGCCCCATGGCCTGCCCGCGGTGCACCCGGTCTCCCTCTTTCAAATAGCAGACCACCCGCCGCGCCAGGACGCCGGCGATCTGCCGCACCCCCACGAGGTCGCCGTTGCCGCGGCGGATCACCGTCAGGTGCTTCTCGTTGACCTCCCCGGCCTCGGGCCGGAAGGCCGCCACCTTCCGTCCCGGCGCGTAGCGGGAGACCGTCACCTCGCCCGCCGCCGGCACTTTCTGCACGTGCACGTCGAACACCGAGAGGAAGGTGACGATGTGGTGGTAGCGGCCGGGGCCGACCTCCGCGTCCTCGATCGTGTCGACGCGGGTGATCACGCCGTCGGCCGCGGCGAGGACGGTGCCGGCCTCCCCCTCGTAGCCGCGCTTGGGATCGCGGAAGAAGAGGAGGACGAGGAGACCGACGCCGAGCGCTGAGGCGCCCCAGCCGGGCCGCCCGAAGACCATCAGCAGCCCGGCCAGGAAGACGAACGGCAGGACGTATACCCAACCTTCTTTCGCGAACTTCATCGTCGGGGCTCCGGTCGGTCGCGCGGGTTCGAGGGGCTAGGCCGAAACCCGCGATTCGCGGTGCAGCCGCAGCAGGTGCTCCATCTGGTCCTTGAGGGCCAGCTTGTGGAGCTTGATCTTCTTCTCTTCGATCTCGTCGTCCTGGGAGAGCAGGGTCTTCTGATTGATGTCGTTGAGCCGCCTCTCGTATTCCTGGTGCTCTTCATAGAGGCGGCGAAATTCGTCATCCGTCTTGATCAGCTCTGCTTTCAGGTCGTCGTGGGACATGGCATACCTCCTCTTGAGGGTCTTCAGAGATCGAGGTTGGAAGGGAAACGCGTCCGCGAGACAACGAGGGCGCGGCCGGCGGGGCGAGTCCGCTCACCGTGCGACCGGCTCCTGGACACGGGCACGCCCGCGCCCTGGGAAGGTACGGGCGGCCGTGATGGGATCGTGGGTCCGCATGCTCTTTCCCGGAGGATAACACCGCCCTTCGGGAAGGAGCAAGACGCCCTCCCTACGACACTTTTTCGTCCAGGATCGCTCCGGCCCGCTCCAGCGACACCTGGCCGGCCCCCTCCAGCAGGCAGGCCAGGGAGGCGGGGAGCCGCACGAGGAAGGCCGCCACGTTCAGGGCGTCCGCCAGCGCCTCGTCGAAGAGGGCGAAGTGGCCGAGGACCTCGCCGTCCGCCCCATCCTCCAGGGCATACCCCTCGCCGTCGGGCTCCTTGCGCAGACGGAAGGCCGCGTCCCGGCCGGTGCCGGGGAGCACGGCCGCGGCCAGGAGCGCCAGCCAGCGGTCCCGGAACCAGACCTGGGGCTTGAATCCCCGCTCCAGGCTCTCGCCCAGCCGGAACAGGCCATAGCCGCCCGGCACCTCCTCGACGTGCCACGGCCCTGCCACGTCGGCCTCGCCCGCCGTCGGCGGCTCGTCGCGCTCGGCGATACGGTGGAGGAAAGAGGGGGAGAAGGCGTTGGGGGAAGGCGGGAGGTTAGAATCGTGGTAGCTGCGCATGGGATTGTGTCTCCTGTGCGTGGTCAGGTCCGGTCGTGAGCTACCACTCACGCCGGGCCGTTTTTCGTTGCGGCCGGACGCTCCGGCAGGTCGCCAGGAAATATAGAAAAGTCGCTGGCGGAAATCAAGCGGGGAATCGGCAGCCTCACAGCGGCAGCGAGAGGATCAGTGCGTCCGTGCCGTCGCGGTAATAGCCGCGCCGCCGGCCCACGCGCTCGAAGCCCATCCGCTTGTAGAGCTCGATGGCCGGCTCGTTGTCCCTCCGCACCTCCAGGAAGCAGACCTGGATGTTCTCGCGCCGCAGGCGCTCGAGGCCGCGCTCCACCAGGACGCGGCCGATCCCCCGGCGGCGCTCCGGGGGATCGACGGCCAGGCGCAACAGCTCGGCCTCGCCCGCCACGCGATGGAAGAGGACGTAGCCGGGCAGCGGGGCGTCCTCGCCGCGGCAGGCCACCAGGAGGAAGGCCCGGGGGTGGGTCAGCTCATAGGCCAGGAGGTCGCGGGGCCAGGAGTCCTCGAAGGCGGCGTCCTCCAGGATCGCGATGCGCTCCAGGTCTTCAGGGCGGGCCGGGCGGACGGTGAGGGAGGAGGGGGCAGGGTCGCGGGCGAGCACGTCAGGCCTCCCGGGCAGCGGCTGCGGGGGTTCGGGGCCGGGCCGGGGTGATGGCCGGCGGCCGGGTATAGAGAGGATGGGTGAGGAGGGCCGGATCCCACACCGTCTCCGGCGCCGCGGCCAGGCGGGCGGCGGCGGGCGCCAGGGGACCGGGCTCCACGAGGCGGAGACCCGGAGGCCAGCCCGGGAGGTCCCCGAGGCGCGACACCCCGAAGCCGGTCACGATCCCGGGATGGCCGCCGGCCAGCCGGTGGAGATCGGCGCCGGCGACGAGCTCCGGCTCAGCCCGGGGTTGAGGGACCGAACCGGGCGCGAACGCCTGGACGCTCCACTCCCCCCGCAGGGCATCGACGGCGGCCACGATCACCTCCCCGCCCTCCGGCGCCGCCGCGGCCAGGGCCTGGAACGAGGTGGGGGTCGCGACGGGAATCCCCAGCGCCTGGTGGAAGCCGAGGACCGTGGCGAGGCCGACCCGCACGCCCGTGAAGCTCCCCGGGCCGCGCAGCACGGCGATGCCGCCGAGCCCTGCCATTTCGATCCCCCCCTCCTCCAGCACCTCGCGGACCATCGCCAGCAGCCGGGCAGACGAGCGCTCGATGGCCACGAAGCGCTCGGCCACCACGGCGCCGCCGCGGGCCAGGGCCACGCTCACGACGGGTGAGCCGGTGTCGAGGGCGAGGATGGGGTCCGGCATGGAGGGAAGAGTATATGTCTGGGAAAACTTCCGGCGAAGAGCCCCTGGGAGCGCCGGCGTCCCGCCGGCTACTAACTCCGTTTTTTCTTCTTAGAGGGGAAGGTAGGAAAAGCGGAGTAAGTTGGCCGGCGGGACGCCAGCGCTCCCAGGGGGGCCCTCCGCTGGGCTCTATCCTTTCCCCCGGCACGCCTTTGCGCCACCTCGGCACTCTCTGACACCACCTCCGCAACGCTATACTCCCCCCCGCATGACCACCTCTCTCCCCGTCACCTCCCTCACCCCCATGATGCGCCAGTACATGGAGGTCAAGGCGCAGCATCCCGAGGCCCTCCTGATGTACCGCATGGGGGACTTCTTCGAGATGTTCTTCGAGGACGCCCGCGCCGCGGCTCCCATCCTGGAGGTGCAGCTCACGGCCCGCCACAAGGGCACGGAGAGCGAGGTGCCGATGTGCGGCGTCCCTCACCACGCCCTGGAGGGGTATCTCGCCAAGCTCCTCGCCGCCGGCCTCAAGGTGGCCATCTGCGATCAGATCGAAGATCCGGCCCAGGCCAAGGGGCTGGTCAAGCGCGCGGTCACCCGGGTGGTGACCCCCGGCACGGTGAGCGATCCGAGCCTGCTGGAGGCCAAGGAGGAGAGCTTCCTCGCCGGGCTGGTGTGGGAAGGGCGAGGCCGGGGCCGGGGCCTTCCTCGAGATTTCGACCGGGACCTTCTTCGTCCGCCGCTGGCGCACCCCGGAGGAGGCGGTGGAGGACCTCGCCCTGCTGCGCCCCCGCGAGGTGCTCTGGCATCCGGCGATCGCGGCGAGGAGGGCTTCCCCCGGGAGGTCGTGGAGTGGGCCGAGCGCGAGTGCCCGTGCCGCACGCCGCTCGAGGGCGACCGGCTTTTTGATCCCCAGCGCGCGGGCGAGCTGCTGCTGCGGCAGTTCGGGGCCGGGACCCTGCGCGGCTTCGGCCTGGAGGAGGGGGAGCCGGCCGTGCGCGCGGCCGCCGCGGCCCTCGCCTATGCCCAGGAGACGCAGAAGAGTACCCTCTCCCACATCCGCGGCCTCGCCGTGCGCGAGGCCGGGGACCGGCTGATCCTCGACGCCTCGACCCTGGCCAACCTGGAGGTCTTCGCCAGCCAGCGGGGGATGATTCCAGCGACCGGCCGGCGGAAGACGACGCTCCTCGGCGTGCTCGACCGCACCGTCACCGCCCCCGGCGGCCGGACGTTGCGCGAGTGGCTGCGCCGGCCGCTGGTCGATCCCAGGGAGATCGTCGAGCGCCATCGGGCCGTGGGCGAGCTGCGGGCGGACAACCCGCGGCGGGAGCGCATCCGCGAGCACCTGGCCCGCATGGCGGACCCCGAGCGCCTGCTGACCCGGGCCGTGCTGGGCACCCTCACCCCGCGCGAGGCCGCGGCCCTGCGCGACGCCCTGGGGGAGGCCCCGGGCCTCTTGGCCGGGGTGGCGGCGATCCATCCCTCCGCCTCTCCCCTCCTCGCCCGGCTGGCCGGGACCGATCCCCTCCCCGAGCTGTGCGCCGAGCTGGCACGCACCCTGGAGGCCGCGCCGGCCGTCAATCTCCAGGAAGGAGGAGTGATCGCGGCCGGAGTCTCCGAGGAGCTGGACCACTACCGGTCGCTGACCCGGGACAGCAAGCGGCACATCCTGGCCCTGGAGGTGCGGGAGCGGGAGCGGACGGGGATCGCGTCGCTCAAGATCCGCTACAACAAGGTCTTCGGCTACTACCTGGAGGTCACCCGCGCGAACCAGGAGCGGGTGCCGGCGGACTACATCCGCAAGCAGACCCTGGTCAACGCCGAGCGCTACGTCACGCCGGAGCTCAAGGAGCTCGAGGAGCAGATCCTCTCCGCCGAGGAGCGGCAGGTGGAGCTGGAGCAGCGGTTCTTCCACGAGCTGGTGGAGAAGATCGCGGCGAGGCCGCGGGGCTCACGGCGCTCGCCGCGGCCGTGGGGACCTTGGACGCCCTGGCCGCCTTCGCCGAGGTGGCGGCGCGGCAGCGCTACGTGCGGCCGGTGATGGGGGAGGCCGGCGCGCCGATCATCCTCCGGGAAGGCCGCCACCCGGTGGTGGAGCAGGCGAGCCGCGACGTCTTCGTCCCCAACGACGCCGAGCTGGACGGCGAGAGCGCGCAGATCGTGCTGCTCACCGGTCCCAACATGGGGGGCAAGTCCACCTATCTGCGGCAGGTGGCGCTCATCGTGCTCATGGCCCAGGCCGGCAGCTTCGTGCCCGCGGACGAGGCGGTGATCGGCGTCGTGGACCGCATCTTCACCCGCGTCGGCGCCTCGGACGACCTGGCCCGCGGCGAGTCCACCTTCATGGTGGAGATGATCGAGACGGCGAACATCCTGCGCCACGCCACGGACCGCAGCCTGGTGATCCTCGACGAGATGGGCCGCGGCACCGCCACCTTCGACGGCCTGTCGCTCGCCTGGGCCATCGTCGAGTACCTGCACGAGAACCGGCGGCCGAAGACCCTCTTCGCCACCCACTACCACGAGCTGACGGAGCTCGCCTCCCTTCTCCCCCGCGTGGTGAACCGGACCATGGCGGTCAAGGAGTGGGAGGATCGCATCGTGTTCCTGCGCCGGGTGGTGCCTGGGAGCGCGGACAAGTCCTATGGCCTGCACGTGGCGCGGCTCGCCGGATTGCCGGGCTCGGTGATCGACCGGGCCGGGGAGATCCTGGCCAACCTGGAGTCGCTGGAGTACGACCCGACGGGCAAGCCCCGCCTCGCCGCCGGCACCGGCTCTCCGGACCCCGGCGGCCCGGCCCAGCTCACCCTCTTCGCCCCTCCGGAGCAGGTGGTGGCGGGGCTGCTGCGCGGCGTGGACGTCAACCAGTTGACGCCGCTCGCGGCGCTCAACCTCTTGCATAGTCTGAAGTCGCGGCTGGGATGATTTTCCTGGGAGCGCTGGCGTCCCGCCGGCCTACTTTCTCCGCTTTTAAAAACAGCAAAGTTAGTAGGCCGGCGGGACGCCAGCGCTCCCAGGGCACTTCGCTCGGCATCTTCCTTGTTCCACGCGATAAGATCGTCCCATGACGGCAGCCGAACAGGTCTTCGTGGGGATTCCCGGTCCCGAGCTGGATTCCGCGTCCACCGGGTTGCTGGCGCGGTACCGGCCCGGGGGGGTGGTGCTGTTCAAGCGCAACGTCCGGGACGAGGAGCAGTTGAACGAGCTGGTGACCGGCCTCAGGCACCTGCTGCCCGAGGCCGTACTGGCCATCGACGCCGAGGGCGGGCGGGTCGATCGCCTGAAGGACGTGCTGGGACCGTCGCCACCGGCCTTGCTCCTCGCCCGCCACGCCACCAGCTTCGCCCACCAAGCCGGCTACTGGACGGCTCAGGCCCTGCGGCTGTTCGACATCGACGTCGATTTCGCGCCGGTGGTGGACCTCGACCGCGGCGCCCACGACAACGCCCTCGACGGCCGCTATCTCGGGGCCACGGTGAGCGACGTGGTGCCGCGGGCCCAGGCCTTCCTCCGCGGTCTGCACGGCGGCGGCGCCGCGGGGTGCCTCAAGCACTTCCCGGGGCTGGGCGGAGCGGGGGAGGACACGCATTTCAAAACCTCCGTCGTCTACCTCCCCGCCGAGGAGATGGAGCCCGACCTCGAGCCCTTCGAGGCCCTGGGCCGGCTCGCCGGGGCGATCATGGTGAGCCACGCCGTGTATCCGGCCTGGGACTCGCACCGTCCGGCCACCCTCTCGCCGGCCATCCTGGGGGGCCTGCTGCGCGGCCGGCTGGGCTTCGACGGCCTGGCGGTGAGCGACGACATGGAGATGAAGGCCCTCGACGAGTGGGGGGACCTGCCCGAGCGTTGCGAGCTCGCCTTCGCCGCTGGCTGCGACGTGCTGCTCGTCTGCCACACCCTTCAGGCGCTGCCGGAGATCGTGGCCCGGCTGGAGCGGCCGGAGCTCGCCGAACGTCTCTCCCAGGCCAACCGCCGGCTGGAGGTCTACCGCCAGCGCCTGGCCACCCTGCGCACCGCCCGCGACTACGTGGCCTTCATGCGCGAGAGCAGCCGCAGCGACCGGCTGGACCGGGTGCGCCAGGCCCTGGAGCAGCTCCAAGCGAGCGCGTAGACCTACCCTGCCCCCTCCCAAAGCCCTCATCACCCCGGCCCTCTTCTCCCGTCCCCACCCCACCCCCCTCACCGGGAGAAGAGGGAGACCAGCAAGAAGGTCCCAGCCAGGTACCCCTCTCCCGGGGAGGGGGGTGGGGTGGACGGGAGAGGGGCAGGGGTGAGGGTCTTGGGCGGGGGCACTGAGGCAAGGAGGGCCGGGGAGGTGAGGGCCTCACTCCGGCGGCACCGTCGGCGTCGTGGTGGCCGGCTCCTCTCCCGGCAGGGCCAGGGTGTCCGTGGCCTGCTGGGCGGCGGAGCGGGGTTTGGGAGCGGGGGAACCGACGACGCGGTCACGCCCCTGGGACTTGGCCTGGTAGAGGCGCTGGTCCGCGCGCTGCAGGATCTCGGCGGAATTCTGGCCGTCTTCCGGCCAGAGGGCGACGCCGATGCTCACCGTCACGCTCACCGGTTTCGAGCGGTTGGGCAGGTGGATGGGCTTGACCGCCAGCACCCGGCGGATGCGCTCCAGGAGGTCCGTGGCGCGGCTGCTCATCACCCCCGGCAGCACCAGGGCGAACTCCTCGCCACCGTAGCGCGCCACCACGTCCGTGGCCCGGCACGACTCGCGCAGCGTCTTCGCCACCGTGCGCAGGGCCTCGTCGCCGCCGGCGTGGCCGTAGGTGTCGTTGAACTTCTTGAAATGGTCGATGTCGATCATGGCCACGGCGAAGTGGCCGTCTTCGCGGCGGGCGAAGGCCACCTCGCGCTCGAGCTGCTCGTTGAACACGGCGCGGTTCAAGAGGCCGGTGAAGCGGTCGCGGGTGGAGAGCAGGCGCAGCTCCCGCGAACGCACGACGAGGGTGGTGGCGAGGGCAGTGGCGCCCACGAGCTGGCCCATGCGCCAGAGCTGGGTGCTCCACTGGAACTGGCCGTAGAGATAGGGGGCGAAGAGGGGCGAGTTGAGGTTCCACCGCCAGTCGGCATAGCAAACGATCGCCACGTACTGGGCCAGGGCCACTAGCCCCGAGAGCAGGCAGATGCGGGGGTCGTAGCGCAGGCTGGTGGCGGCGATGGCCAGGAAGTAGACGGGGAAGACCGCCAGGTTGTTGGTGGCCTCGTGGGGTCGCCCGAGGAGCAGCGACAGGGCGAGCACGGCGCTCACCAGGCTGACGTCGAGCAGGCTGCTGGCGAAGCCGATCCAGGCCCGTCCCCAGCGCCGGCTGGCGGCCGAGTAGAGGGCGAGGGCGAGCCCCAGGCCCACGGTGGCGGCGGTGAGCAGGACGAGGACGTCGCTTCCCGCCCGCTTCTGCAGCAGCAACTCGCGCAGGGGGAAGAAGAGGAGGACGACGAAGGTCAGCAGGCGCAGCCCGGCCAACAGGAGCTCGCCGCCGAAGCCGACGCTGGAGATCTCCTCCTCCGACGCGCTCCAGATGCGGCGCCAGAGGGACGGCTCCTGGGTGTTGTCCGTAACGCTCATGCGAGCTCCCCGCGATAGGGGCAGGCCCTTTCCTCGGATTCCCTTGCAGCCGGCACGGCAGAGACCTGGGACAGGTCCCCCTCCGGCCGGCGATCGACGACGCAAATCAGTGGGGGAACTCTAACACGCTCAGGGCTGATCCTCCAGAACCCAGATGCCCCCGGAGGTGGCGGCATAGAGGCGGCCGGGATCGGTAGGATCGGGGATGAGACGCTGGATGCCATCGGCCTGGGGACCGCCCATGGACTGCCAGCTCGCGCCGCCGTCATGGCTGGCGAAGACCTGGGAGCTCAGGCCCCCCCAGACCCCCCAGAGCGTGCTGCCGCCGGCTGAGAACACGAGGTCGAACACGAGTGGAGAGCTGAGCCCGAACCAGGTGGCGCCGCCATCCAGGCTCTTCGACACTCTGGGCAGGCTGAAGCCGCCGGTCGTGGCGTAGAGGATCCGCGAATCGAGCGGGTCCACGGCCAGGGAGAGAACGGCTTCGCCTGCCAGGCCGCTGTCCGCCTTCGTCCAGGTGGCGCCACCGTCCGTGCTGCGGAAGAGAGCGGCGCGGGTGATGCGGCAGCGGAAGGAGGGGCCAGCGCTGTTCATGGCCCCGCCGGCATAGAGCGTCGTGGATGCGACGGCGAGAGTATTGCCGCAGTCGAGGCCAGGCTCCAGAGCCTGCCAGGTGGCTCCGGAGTCGTGGCTGGCGAGGAGAGCTCCGGCGTACAGGGTCGCGGCGTCCTGCGGGTGGATGAGCAGGAAAGATACCCCGGTCGCCGGCGTCGTCTCCGGTCCCAGCGCCAGCCGCCAGGAGACGCCGGCGTCGTCGCTGGCCCAGAGCCTGCCGTCGAACACGACATAGAGGATGGCGCCATCGGCCGAGAACGCCACGCGGGTGACCTCGCCGAAGGAAGGGGAGGAGGGAGCCGACGGCTGGTTGGCGATGTCCCAGACCCGGCCGCCCGTGGTGCTACGGTAGAGGCCCGGCCCAGCGGCCGCCCACAGGACCTCCGGGTGGTGAGGATCGACGGTCAGATCGGAGGTTTGCAGGGCGGTGATTCCGGCATTGCGTAGCTGCCAGGTGGTCCCGCCATCGCCGCTGGCCAGCATGCCGCCGGGAAAGCGGAAGTCTGGGGTCACGCCAGCGTAGAGGCTGGTGCGCGTGGCCGCGAGGGCTCGCACCGAGGTATTGGGATGGGGACCGACGGCTGTCCAGTGGGTGCCGGCGTCGGACGTGCGATAGATGCCCTCCACCACGGTGCCGACCCAGGCCTGCGCTGGATTCTCCGGGTCGACGGCGAGAGCGGACACCTGAGGGAATGCCGTGGGCTGGCTGGGCGTGGAGCGCCAGGAGGTGCCACCGTCCGAGCTGCGGAAGACTCCGAATCTGTAGACGTTCGCCCAGAGGATCTTCGGGTTGGCAGGCGCCAGCACCAGGGCCGTCACCGGGCTCGGAGGCAGACCGCGGCTCGCGCGCTGCCAGGATTCGCCTCCGTTCTGGCTCTTGAAGACGCCGTCGGCTGTCGCCGCGTAGACCGTGTCCGCGGGGCGGCGCGGGACGGCCAGGGCATTGACGAACCGTGCAGCACCGCTCGGCAGCGGCTTCCGCCCCCGCTTCCAGGTGACTCCGCCGTCGAAGCTGTGCCAGACACCGTCGGCCGCCAGATAGATCCGGTTGCGCCTTGCGGGGTCCACGGCCAGCAAGCTGGCGCGCGATTGGTGGCTCGACGTAGTCCAGGTGGCGCCGCCGTCCGTGCTCTTCAGCACCTGGTTGAAGCTGGCCGTCTGATAGATCGTCGTGTGCCGGAAGGGGTCCACGGCCACGTTGCCGCTGGCGCCGCCGGTGTGGATCAGGCTCCAGGTGGCGCCGCCGTCGATGCTCTTGAAGGTGCCCTGGTTGTTCGCGGTGGCGTAGAGCACCCGGGCATCGACGGGATCGACCGTGAGGCTATCCACGGTCCCCCCATCGGGACCGAGGGCGGTCCACCGCGGGACCGCGGCGAGAGGGGTGGAGACGAGCGCGCCGGCGAGAAGCGCGGCGAGCAGGACGGAGCGGAGGTTCATGGCTCTCTCCTTGAGGACGATTTCAACCCCTGTCTACGGGCGGGTGGGGTGAAACGTCCAGGAGAGGAGACTCAGAAGGGTGTCTCAAAAGGGGACGGCTCGCCCTTCGAAGCCTCACCCCCGGCCCCTCTCCCGGGGGGAGAGGGGGGACTTGGCTTGGAGGATGGAGCTTGTAGGGGTGTGCTGTGCGCACCGTGAACGTCTTTGAAGATACGCAAAGCGCACCCGATGGCAATCCCGCTCGCAGGAGTCACCCCTCTCCCCCCGGGAGAGGGGCCGGGGGTGAGGCTTCGAAGGGCGCACGGGCGACTTTCGAAATACCCTTTCAGAACGGGATGTCGTCCTCCTCGGGCTCGCCGCCGTACCCTCCCTCGTCGTATGAGGGACCTTGGGACGGGCCGGACGGTGAGGCCGACGCCGACGGGCCGTGGGACTCGAAGTCGCCGCCGCGCGAGCCGAGCATCTGGAAGGTGTCGCAGACGATCTCGGTGCGGTACTTCTTTTCGCCCGTCTGGCGGTCGTCCCAGGAGCGGGTCTGGAGGCGGCCCTCGATGTAGACCTGCTTGCCCTTGGTGAGGTACTGGCCGGCGATCTCCGCCTGCTTGCCCCAGACCACGATCTGGTGCCACTCCGTCTGCTCCTGGCGCTGGCCGTTCTTGTCCTTCCAGCGGCGGCTGGTAGCCAGGGTGAAGCTGGCGACCGGCTGCCCCGAGGGGGTCGACCGCACCTCCGGGTCGCGGCCGAGATTGCCGATCAGGATCACTTTGTTGACCATGTGTGGGTTTCTCCTCCGGTCTTTAATCGGTTACGGTATCACATCCGTCCCCGCAACTCCCGGCTCGTGAGGGCTCGTAGCAGGGATGGAATCAGGAGGAAAATGCGTCTTGTCCTACAACGGGTTTCTTCGGCGTCGGTGAAAGTGGCCGGCGAAGTGGTGGGGGAGATCGGCCGCGGTCTGCTGGTGCTGGTGGGGATCGAGCGCGGCGACGGTCCGCCTCAGGTGCGGGCTGCGGCCGAGAAGCTGGCCGGCCTGCGGGTCTTCGAGGACGAGGCCGGCCGCATGAACCTCGACCTCGCGGCCGTGGGCGGCGCCTTCCTCGTGGTCTCCCAGTTCACCCTCGCCGGCTCGCTCGCTCGCGGACGCCGTCCCTCCTTCGACCGCGCCGCCCCGCCCGCCGAGGCCGAGCCCCTGGTGGACGCCCTGGTGGCCGACCTGCGCACCCGGGGCTTCCGGGTGGAGACCGGCCGTTTCCGCGCCATGATGGAGGTGGCCCTGGTCAACGACGGGCCGGTGACGCTGGTGGCGGATTTCTAGGAAAGGGACAGCAGGGACAACAGGGACTGCAAGGACGACAGGGCAGGGAGAACTCCGTTCTTTTCCTGAAGTCCCTGCTGTCTCTGTTGTCCCTTGGGTCCCTTGTCCTCGCCCCTCACCGCACGGGCACCAGGCTCAACGGCGCCGGCATGAAGGCGAGCACCAGCAGGAGCAGGGCGACCCAGGCCAGGGCCCGGCGTTTCGAGTCCAGCGGGGTGCTCTCGTCCCAGACCGGCGGATGGTAGAGGCCGATCGCCAGGATGATCACGCACCACAGCAGCCAGCCCAGCCAGAGGAAGCCCATGACGCCGAGGAGGATCCAGAGCGGCAGGGCGAGACGGCGCTGGAGACGGCCCGTGGCCGCGTAGAGCACGTGGCCGCCGTCGAGCTGCCCGAGGGGGAGGAGGTTGATGGCCGTGGCGAGCAATCCGAGCCATGCCGCCAGCGCCACCGGATGGAGGTCGAGGGTCATCCCCGGGCCGAGACGGCCGTGGAACAGCCAAGTGGCCAGGGTGATGGCCAGGCAGCGGCCCGGCACGTAGAGGAGCGCCACGTTGGCGTCGTTCGGCCCGGCGAGGATCAGGCGCGCGGGATGGGAGTGGGCGATCCCCCAGAGCAGGAAGGGGATGAGCGCCACGAAGCCGGCGATGGGGCCGGCGATCCCCACGTCGAACAGCTCCTTCTTGCTGCGGATGGGGCTCTTGATGCGGATGAAGGCGCCGAAGGTGCCGAAGTTGAGGGGCACCGGCAGGAAGTAGGGGAGCGTGCAGGGGATGCCGTAGCGCCGGCAGACGATGTAGTGCCCCAGCTCGTGGGCCAGGAGGATGGTGAGCGCCGGAATGGAGAAGGCGAGCCCCAGGCGCAGCAGCGCCGGGTCCCGCCAGACGCGCAGCACGAGCTGGGGCAGGAGGAAGGGCTCGCTCGCCGCCATCATGTCCGTGCGGCAGAGCTGGACCATGATCGGCCCCAGGGTCGTGGTGCTGAGGAACGTCAGGACGAAGAGCAGCAGGGCCCGGCCGTAGCGCGGGCGATCCTGTTGCGCAGCCGCGACCGCGTAGGCACCGCCGGCCGCGGGCAGGAGCTCGATGAGCGGCTGGAACGGCCTCTGCCAGTCGCGACCGCCGTCGCTCATTGCCGGATCGCGGGTGAGCTCAGAGATTCTTGAGGTCCTTGCCGGGCTTGAAGCGCACCGTCTTGCCGGGGGAGATGGCCACCTCGACACCGGTCTTGGGGTTGCGCCCCACGCCCTTCTTGCGGTCCCGCACCTGGAAGACGCCGAAGCCGCGCAGCTCGATCCGCTTGCCGTCGCAGAGGGCGTTCTTCATGGCATCGATGATGGTGTCGACGGCCTGCGCCGCCTTTACCCGGGGGACTTCCGTGAGTTCCGCGACGCGGTCGACGATGTCCGACTTGATCATTGCAGCTCCGAAACGAGGCGCGAGTCTAACAACCGGTCTAAAGAAGTGTCAACAAAAAGAAACACCGTCAAGCCTTGGGCTCGCTGCGCTTGCGGGCGAGGATACAGCGTTCCACCGCGGCCGTGGCCGCGGCGGTCAGCCGCTGGAGGTAGGGGAGCGAGGTCGCGCCCCCGGTGGCGCCGTCGGCGTAGATCACGAGCACCATGCGCTCCTTGATGCGCACCGGCAGCAGGACGCAGTCGCGGGGGAGGTCGCCTCCCCAGGCGCGGGCGAGCTGGCGATGCGCGGGCATGGGCGGCAAGGGACCCAGGTAGAGGCTGCTGCCCTGCCGCAGGTTGAGGAAGAGCGACGGCTGGTCGAAGCCGGTCGAGAACTGGGCGAAGGCTTCGCGGTCGACTCCCGCGCCGTGGATGCGCCAGCCGGCCACGCGGTCGCGGGTGACGTGGAAGAGGGCGGCCCGGCGGTAGGTGCGGCCGAGGAAGGCGAGGAGGAGCTGTCCCACCTCGTCCAGGTCTCCGGCCTTGGCCAGGGCCTCTTCCGCCTCTTCCAGGCTGACGGGCGCCGGCAGCGACCGGTCGGCGGCGGCCGGCTCCACCCAGGAGAAGGCGCCGAGCTCCGCCCGTTCCTCGGGCGTGAGCGCCACGGACCGGGGGCGTGGTGGCGGCGGTGCCGGTGGGGGCACGGGCGCCGGGGCCGCCGCCGCAGCGGCAATCGCGCCGGCTGCCAGGGCCGGGACCGGCGAGGCTACGGGGGCGGGAGAGGGAGCGGCGACCGGCTGCCGGACGACCGCAGGCATGGCGGCCGCCGCCACCCGGGGAGCCGGCTCCACCGTGCGAGACGGCAACGGGGCCGGCGGCATGGGTGGAGGCGTCAGGTTGGGCAGGTGGGGCGGCAGCTTCATCTTCGGCGGTGTGGCGAAGGGGTGGTCGAGCAGCGGTTGAGTGATCTCGGGCTCGGGGGCGGGAGCGGGCTTCTCCCACAGGAAGCGGGCGCGGTTCAACCGATCGAGCACCATGCCGAAGCGCGATGGGCACTCCTCGCCGTAGTACTTCTCCAGCGCCTCCAGGATGCGGATCTCGGGGGCGACGAAGACTTTCACCCGCTTGCCCGAGGCGAAGGCGATCTCGTCCTGCGCCGAGAGGTTGCGCGGGTCGGTCACTGCCAGGTCGAGCCGGCTTCCCTCGACCCGGAAGGGGACCGAGCGCAGGCGCCGGGCGAGCTTGTCGGGGATCAGCTCCAGCACCTCCTCGGGGATGCCGCGCAGGTCGTCGAGGGCGGCGGCGGGCACGCCGTGCTGCTCGGCGAGCCCCTTGAGCAGCAGCTCCTCGGCGAGCGCGTCCATCTCCAGCAGGCAGGTGCCGAGCCTGCCGCCGGCCACGTTCTGGTTCTTCAGGGCACGGGTGAGCTGCTGAACCGTGATCCAACCGCGTGCCACGAGGAGCTGTCCGAGCTTGGCCATCTGGGTAACTTGTTCACTTTCCGCTACTTAAGTGCAAGGGCGTCATTATAGGGTTGGCTCTATAGCCTTGTAAAGCGCCTCGCGCGGCTGCTATCCTCCTCCTGTGAAACGCTTGCCCCTTGCGGCTTTCGCCGCCTGCCTCGTCCTCCTCCCCTCCGTGCTGTCCGCCGCTTTGTCCGACGAGACCGCTCCATCCGATCCCTCTGGGGCCACCTACCAGTTCACTCTCGGCAAGCTGCTGGCCGTCGAAGGCTCGATCAGCGATGCCATGGCGGCCTTCGAGCAGGCCGAGAAGCTGGCCCCGCCGGCAGCGGAGCAGACGGCCTACATCTACCTCGAGCACGCTCAGCTCCTGGCCCGCATGGCCCAGTATGCCCGCAATCCGTCGGCGCGGGACGATTCCCTGCGCAAGGCCGGAGAGAAGATCTCCGAGGCGCGCAAGCTGGCGCCCGCCAACCTCGACGTGCTGCGGGCCGTGGGCGACGTCTACATCGACTTCGCGGCGGTCGATCCCGCGGCCCTCGGCATCGCCCGCGACGCCCTGGAGGAGGTGCGGCGGCGCGACAAGACCGATGCCTCGTCGTACATGACCCTGGGCCGCATCTATCTGGATCAGAACCAGCCGGACAAGGCGGCGGAGGTCTTCCAGGAGCTGGTGAACAACGTCCCGCAGCAGCGCATGGCCTATGCCCTGCTGGTGGAATCGCTGATGCGGGCCAACAAGCAGGAGGAGGCGGAGAAGGCGCTGCGCGACATCCTCTCCTTCGATCCGAGCTCGCTGGAGGCGCGGCTCAACCTGGCCGACCTGCAGAGCCGGCGCAGCGACATCCGGGCCACGCTGGAGACGCTGCGGGCGACGCCGGAAGAGCTGCGCGACGATCCGCGGTACCGGCGCCAGCTCGCCTGGGCCCTCTACCAGAGCGGCGACCTCGACGAGTCGCTCAAGCTGGTCGAGCCGCTGGTGGCCAAGGACGCCGACAGCCAGCCCGCCCGCATCCTCAAGGCCCTGATCCTGACCGCCCAGGGGCAGAACGCCGAGGCGCTCGCCCTGCTCGCCAAGCTCCGCGAGGCCCAGCCCAAGGACGTCGGGCTCGCCCTCACCGAGTCGCGGGTGCTGCAGCGCTCCGGCCGGCGCGCCGACGCCGTGCGCACCCTGATGGAGCTCTCCGAGGCCCTGGCCAAGGACGGCAAGGCCGAGGATTCGCGCGAGGTGCGGCTGGAGGCGGCGCAGGCCGCCTTCGACGGCAAGGACTGGGAGCGGGTGAGCGAGGTGCTGGCCCCCCTCCTCGGCGCCACCGACGACGCCTCGCGCCTGCCGGCCGTAATGCTCCAGGCCGACGCCCTGGCGCGGGCCAAGCATTACGACGAGGCTCTCGCCCTGCTCGACAAGGAGAAGAAGACCAATGCCGTGGCGGGCCGTCGGGCCGAGGTGCTGATGCGGGCCGGCCGCGACGCCGAGGCCGCGAGCGCCATGGCCGAGCTCGGGGCCGGCGACGATGCCGCGGCGCTGGCCGCGGCCCAGTCGTACCAGCGGGCGGAGCGCTACCAGGAATCGGTGCCGCTGCTCCAGAAGCTCGCCACGGCGCATCCCGACCAGGTGCCCACCGGCTTCCTGCTGGGCGCGGCCTACGAGCGCACCGGCCAGCGCGACAAGGCGGTGGAGGAGTTCCGGCGGGTGCTCAAGCTCGATCCCGACTTCCACGCTGCCCTGAACTATCTCGGCTACACTTTCGCCGAAGCAGGCATGAATCTTGATGAGGCCCTGGCGCTGGTGAGCCGGGCGGTGGCGCTCGAGCCCGACAACGGCGCCTACGTCGACTCCCTGGGCTGGACCTATTTCCGCCTGGGCCGAACCGAGCAGGCCCGCGGCTACCTGGAGCGGGCCGCCCGCCTGGAGCCCGAGGACGCGACGTTGCAAGAGCACCTGGGGGATGTCTATGTGGCGTTGGGGCAGAAGGAGAGGGCACGGCAGGCCTACCAGCGGTCGCTCGACCTCGCAGGCGACAACATCGATCAGGTGCGGCGCAAGCTGGGCGATCTCGACAAGAAGCCGCGGTCCTGAAGAGGTTTCCAGGAATTGGGGCGGGTCCGCCCGTACCCGGATCGTGACGCCGGCCGGCCGCGTGGATGGATCGTTATCCGCCGCTCCGAGGCCCTCACCTCCCCGGCCCTCCTCTCCCAGCCTCCCTCCCGCCGTCCGGGAGAGGAGGGAGCGGTTAGTCCTGAAAAAGCACGAAGAGCGTTTCTTCTTCGGACAAACCTCTCCCTCTTCTCCCGGCGGCCGGGGGGGAGGCTGGGAGAAGAGGGCCGGGGTGATGAGGGTCCCGCGGCGGCTCCTGGCCGCCGCTCTGCTGGCATGGCTGGCGGCCGGCTGCGCCTCCGCGCCGCCGGCGGCTGCGCCCCCTCCACCGCCCGTACGCTCCCTCCTCCCCTGGCAGCTCCCCCAGGAGGTCTACGGCTCGCAGCGGCTCTACCGGGTGAGCTACTCGGGACCCGAGGGGGAGGGCTCGTTCAAGGTCACCCTCCGCCTCGCCTCGCCGGCCCGGTATCAGATCCAGGCGGTCGATCCCCTGGGACGGTCGCTGTGGAGCCTCGATGTGAGCAACGACGCCGGCCTGTGGCTCAACCACCAGAGCCGCACCTACTGCCAGTTCGAGGGGCGGTTCGACCTCTCGGGCGTGCCGCTCGGCCCCTTCCCCCTGCTGTCGCTGCCGGCGCTGCTCCTCGGCCGGGCGCCGGCCGAGCCTGCTCCCGGCTCGCCCACGGTCCAGCCGCGGGGCCGCACGTTCGACTTCAAGGACGCCGACAACCGCCACTGGAGCGGCGCGCTGGGCGAAGGGGGCGAGGTGCTGAGCTGGACCCTGTCGGAGGGGAGCACGCCCAAGGTCTGGTGGATGCGCCGCGCCGACTGGGCCATCCTCTCCGACCGCGAGCGGGAGGTCCAGGTGCGCTGGCGGGAGGTGCTGAAGGAGGACCTGGACCGCGAGCCTCCCCGCCTCAAACCCCCGGCCGAATACCGGCAGACCCCGTGCGGCGATCCGGACCTGCCGGCGAGCGAGGGTTGAGAACAGAAGATTGACACACCCCTGACCGACCCCCTAGCATAGGGGATCTCGACGGCGCCAGAGGCACGCCTCGCGCCGAATGTCCTGCGCGATGCTCTCCGGAGGTCCCAGCCAGTATATAATGTGCCGATTGACGCCGACGCGTGTATAGTGCGCCCCCTCCAGGGGTGACGGGCTCCGGCCCGGAGCGTTCCAGGGAGGGAGCCGCAACGATCATGCGGTTGCCGGGGGGATCATCGGCCTCACGGCGCCCAGGGTCGCAGCTTCCATGCACGTGAAGGTCCGATCAGGGACGACCCGGAGAGGACGCGCAAAATGGAGATTACAGAGGTCAAGGTCTTTCCGATTCAGGAGGAGAAGCTCAAGGCATTCGTCTCGGTCGTTTTTGACCAGTGCTTCATGGTCAACGATATCAAGATCATCCAGGGACGAGACGGGCTCTTCATCAGCATGCCGAGTCGGAAGAAGAAGAACGGGGAGTTCAAGGACGTCGCCCATCCGTTGAACAATGAGACGCGGCGGATGATCGAGGAGAAGGTGCTGGCCGAGTATGATCGTGTGCTCGTGGAGCGCGGGGACTCGCCCGCGGAGCGGGGGGAGCGGGCCTCCTCGCGTCCCCTGGCCGAGAGCACGCCAGCGGAAGCGCCAAGCCTCGCCGTCGCGGAGAAGACCCTGGAGGAGGTCGAGGAGATCCATCTCCGCGACTCCTTCTGGACCGTGTAGCTGGGGCGGGGATTCCGTGGTCCGGGGGCTCCCGGTCCCCGGGACGTGGGAAGATGTGCGGGTGCGCCAGGCGGCTGCCCGGATGCGGAGTCGTCGCCCGAGAGGGAAGCATCCAGAAACTGGGGCGTCGCCAAGTGGTAAGGCACCAGACTTTGGATCTGGCATTCGGAGGTTCGAATCCTCCCGCCCCAACCAGGTCCGCAGGTCGCAGGATCCATTCTGAGCCATGCGCTGAGCCCCGGGCTCTCGCGGGGCTCGTGTGGCGTCAGAGGCGTTCGTTCCAGTAGGCGTTTGTGCCAGAGGAAACCATGGCCGGCGAACTGAAAATCTTCGGCGGGCGCGCCCATCCGGCGCTGTTGCAGGAGATCTGCGAGTACCTGAACCTGACGGCGGGCAAGGTCTCCGCCTACAACTTCTCGGATGGCGAGACCTTCTGCCAGGTCGAGGAGAACGTACGTGGCTCGGACGTCTTCGTGATCCAGCCCACGTCCAGCCCCGTCAACGACAACCTGATGGAGCTCCTGATCCTCCTGGACGCCTTCAAGCGCTCGTCCGCCTCGCGGGTGACCGCCGTCGTCCCCTACTACGGCTACGCGCGCCAGGACAAGAAGGACCGGCCGCGGGTGCCGATCACCGCCAAGCTGGTGGCCGACCTCATGTCCGGCGCCGGTGCCGACCGGGTGCTGACCATGGACCTCCACGCCGACCAGATCCAGGGCTTCTTCGACGTGCCGGTGGACCACCTGTTCGCGGCGCCGGTGATCCTCGAAGCGGTGCGCGACTTGAAGATCCCGGACTTGGTGGTGGTCTCCCCGGACGCCGGCGGCGTCGAGCGGGCGCGGGCCATCGCCAAGCGCATGGAGGCCGGGCTCGCCATCGTCGACAAGCGGCGGACGGCGCCCAACGTGGCCGAGATCATGCACGTCATCGGCGACGTGGCCGGCTGCAACTGCCTGATCGTGGACGACATCATCGACACCGCCGGCACCCTCACCAAGACGGTGGACGCCCTGAAGAAGGAGGGGGCCAAGCGGGTCCTCGCCGCCGGGGTCCACGGCGTCCTCTCCGGGCCGGCGATCAACCGCATTGCCAGCTCCTCCCTGGAGCTGGTGCTCATCACCAACACGACCCCGGTGGAAGACAAGCTCGCCCGCCTGCCGAAGCTGCGGCCCCTCTCGGTCGCGCCTCTGCTCGGCGAGGCCATCCGCCGGATCCACGAAAACAGCTCCGTGAGCTCCCTGTTCGTCTAGCCGGAAGGCACAGAGAAGAAGCGAGGAAATCCCATGTCCGAAATCATGACCATCGAAGTCCAGCCCCGGGAAGAGACCGGGAAGAACGCCAACCGGCGGTCGCGCTCCCGCGGCAAGATCCCCGCCGTGGTCTACGGCGGCGGCAAGGAGAGCGTGTCCATCGAGGTGGACCGCAAGACCCTGGTCGACACCCTGAAGGGCCACGGCGGCGAGAACCCCATCTTCCTGCTCAAGCTGGGGGACAAGGAGCGGCACGCCATGATCCGCCACACCCAGGTGGACCCCCTGAGCCGCCAGGTGATCCACATCGACTTCCAGCGCGTGCTGCTCGACCAGAAGGTGCGGGTCGCCGTGCCGGTGGAGCTGGTGGGCACGCCCGTGGGCGTCAAGGTCGATGGTGGCCTGCTCGACTTCGTCACCCGCGAGGTCCACGTCGAGAGCCTGCCGGGGCAGATTCCGAAGCACATCGAGGCCGAGGTGGCCGATCTGCACGTGGGCCAGCACCTGGAGGCCCGGGCCTTGAAGCTCCCCGAGGGCGTGACGCTGCTCGACGACGCCGACAAAGTCATCGTCTCCATCGGCCACGGCCGCCTGGAGACGCCGGCCGAGACCGCGGCTGAGCAGGCCGAGCCCGAGGTCATCAAGAAGGCCAAGGCCGAGGCTTAGGGCGTCTCCGCCCTCTCCGCATGGCGCACCTCATCCTCGGGCTGGGCAATCCGGGCGAGGAGTACCGCGACACCCGCCACAACGTGGGCTTCCGGGTGGTCGAGGAGCTCGCCCGGCGCTGGCAGGTCGCCCTCGACCGGCTGGAGTGCAACGCCCTCGCCGGCCGCACCGGGTCCGGCGAGGGCGCCGCGGGGGATCTTGGAGAGATCCTGCTCGCCAAGCCCCAGACCTACATGAACCGCAGCGGTCACGCCGCCCGCTGCTTCGTCGAGCGTTACGAGCTCGATCCTGCGAAGCTGCTGGTGATCTACGACGAGGTCAACCTCCCCTTCGGCAAGCTCCGCTTGCGCTGCTCCGGCAGCCCGGCCGGCCACCGCGGCCTCGAATCCATCCTCGAAAGCCTGCGCACGGCCGAAGTACCCCGCCTGCGCCTTGGCGTCGCCCCCCCGGCCGAGGGGCGCCCCCCGGGCGGCGAGGACCTGGTGGCCTTCGTCCTTTCTCCGTTCGAAGACAACGAACGGGAGGAGGCCGAAGCCATGATCCGCCGCGCCGCCGACGCCGTGGAGGTGTGGCTCAAAGAGGGGCCGGAGGCGGCGATTGCGAGGTTCAACGGGTAGGCCCTCACATCACGACCTTTCCTCCCGCCCAAGACCCTCATCACCCCGGCCCTCTTCTCCCGTCCCCTCCCGCCCCCCTCACCGGGAGAAGAGGGAGAACAGCAAGAACACCCAGCCGGGACCCCTCTCCCGGGGAGGGGGACGGGGTGGTCGGGAGAGGGGCAGGGGTGAGGGTCTTGGGCGGGGGAGTGCGACGGGAGAAGAGGGCCGGGGTGATGAGGGGTCTTGCCTTTTCCACCGATCCGTGTAAAATCCTCCTCCCTGTCACCGGCGGGCCGGGAGCGGTGCCGCCGTTCATCCACCTCTCTGTTCCGCACTGAAGCGGGACCGACCAGACCATAGGGAGGAAAGCCGCAGACATGCGCACCTATGAGTTGATGTTCGTGGTCGACCCACGCGTCTCCGACGAGGACGTGACGACCATGACCCAGGAGTACAAGACCATGATCTCCGCCGGCGGCGCCACCGTCACCGCCGAGGAGAACTGGGGCCGGCGCAAGCTGGCCTACACCATCAACAAGCTGAACGAGGGCAAGTACGTCCTGTTCTACGTCTCCAGCGAAACCGGCAAGAATTCGCTGCCCGAGGTCGAGCACCGGATGCGCCAGAACGACAAGATCCTGCGCTACCTGACGGTGCGCACCGACGAGGACCTGAAGCGCGCCGCCCGCCGGCAGCCGGCCCCGGGAGCGGCTCCGTCCGCCCCGGCCGAAGACCAGACCCCGGTCGGCGCCGACATCGGTCCGGACGACGAGGAAGGGGAGGTCTAAGCCATGGCTCGCGCGAGAAAAGTGTTCTTCCGGCGGCGCAAGGTCTGTAAGTTCTGCGCCGACAAGATCGACTACATCGATTACAAGGACGTCAAGCTCCTGCAGCAGTTCATCCCCGAGCGCTCGAAGATCCTGCCGCGGCGGATCTCGGGCACCTGTGCCAACCACCAGCGCCCCCTGCAGCAGGCGATCAAGCGGGCACGCCATCTGGCGCTGATCCCGTTCACCACGGACTAGGAGGCGAGCCATCGTGAGAGTCATCCTGCTCAGCGATCAGCGCCACCTCGGCAAGCGTGGCGAGGTGGTCGACGTCAAGCCCGGGTTCGGGCGTAACTACCTGGTGCCTCAGGGCTTCGCCCTGGAGGCCACCCATGCCAACATCAAGTACTTCGAGCAGCAGCGCTCGAAGATCGACGCCGCGCACGCCAAGGAGCGGGATGCCGCGGCCGAGATCGGCTCCCGGCTCTCGGGCCTGCGTCTCGAAATCCCCAAGCGGGTCGGCGAGACCGGCACGCTCTACGGCTCGGTCACCGCGGGCGACGTGGCGGAGCTCCTGGAGAAGAAGGGCTTCACCGTCGACCGCCGGCGCATCGATCTCGAAGGGGGCATCAAGTCCCTCGGCGATCACGCCGTCCGCGTCGAGCTCCATCCCGAGGTGATCGCCGAGCTGACCGTCTCGGTGGTGGCCGAAGAGTAAGGGCTGGATTGGGGTGCGCTGACGCGGATGCCGAGTGGACCCGATCGTCCCCCGCGCCGCACCCCGTCGATCGACGACTTCCTCGTCGACCCTACACGCGACCTCTCCGACTGGCGGTGGCTGTGGTCGGGGGACCAGCCGTTCCCCATCCGCAGCCACCGCGGTCTCTTCGGCCGGCTCCTCGTCGCTGTCAAGCGCCTCTTCCGTCCCCTCGTCAAAGTCCCCCAGAACGACCTCTGGGAGCGCCAGCGCACCTTCAACCTCATCCTGCTCGAGCACTTAGACCGCCTCGAAGCCGCCCGCGCCGACCATCTCCGCCGCATCGAGTACCAGGAAGCCCTCGACTCCGAGGGGATCCACGAGGTCATGCGGCACAACGACGCCCTCTTCGCCCGCGCCGACCAGAAGCTGGACCGCTACCGGCGCGAGGCCCGGGACCTCCTGGGCAGCCTCGGCGCTGCCCTGGCCACCGTGCGCTCAGCCCCGACGGCTCCGGACATCTCAGGCGAAGCCGTCGAGGCCGTATCCCGGGCCCACGAGGAGCACGGCTATCTGGAATTGGAAAGGCGCTACCGCGGCACCGAGGAGGAGATCCGCGAACGGATCGCGGCCTATCGTCCCTTCCTGAACGATCTGCCCGCGGGCAGCGCCGGTGCTCGACCTCGGTTGCGGCCGGGGCGAGGCCCTGGCCCTGCTGCGCGACTGGGGGCTCGCCGGCCGCGGGGTGGATTCGAGCGCCCGCATGGTCCAGCTCTGCCGGGACCGGGGTTGGAGGCCGAGGTGGGGGACCTCTTCGCCGTGCTCGCGGGCCTCTCCGAGGGGAGCCTCGGCGGCGTCGTCTCCTTCCACGTCATCGAGCACCTGCCGGCCCCGGCCCTCGACCGCCTGGTGCGGCTCGCCTACCGGGCTCTGCGTCCGGGCGGCGTGCTGATCCTCGAAACCCCGAACCCCCTCTCCGTGGTGGTGGCGGCCCGCAACTTCTGGCTCGATCCCACCCACGTCCGCCCCGTCCATCCCGAGAGCCTGAAGCTGATGTACGAGCTCGCCGGCTTCGATCCCGTCGAGCGGCTCGACCTGCGCCCCTTCCCCGCCAACGAGCGCCTGCCCGAGATCGACCTCGCGAAGCTCCCCGCCGAGCAGCGCCCGCTCGCCGACCAGGTCAACCGCCTGCGCGACCGGCTGGACGAGGTGCTCTTCGGGTATCAGGACTTCGGGATGGTGGGGAAGAAGCCATAAGGCCTCATCACCCCGCCGCGAGCCACCCCCGGACCACCCAACAACGTCCCCGTCCCCAGCCCGAAGTCGTCTTCTCCGTGGCGAGATAAGGTTACCGGCTCCTTGCGTCGCCTCTCCTGGGACGAGAAAAGCTTCCCTGGCGCAAGTGACGTTCCCGGCGGCGAGGTAACGATACCGAGTCGCCGCGTCGCCTTCCCTGGGTCGAGATAAGCTTCCGTCGGCCGAGATAACATTACCGGCGGAAAAATAACGATACCGAGCCGCCGCGTATCGTTCCGTGGGCCGAGATAAGATTCCGTGGGCCGAGATAACGTTACCGGCGGAAAAATAACGCTACCGGCTCATCGCGTCGCCTTCCTGGCGCCGCGGTAAGGTTCCCTGTCGGAAAGTAACGTTCCCAGCGGCGAGATAACGATACCGAGCCGCCGCGTATCGTTCCGTGGGCCGAGATAAGATTCCGTGGGCCGAGATAACGTTACCGGCGGAAAAATAACGCTACCGGCTCGTCGCGTCGCCTTCCTGGCGCCGCGGTAAGATTCCCTGTCGGAAAGTAACGTTCCCAGCGGCGAGATAACGTTACCGAGTCGCCGCGTCGCGTTCCGTGGGCCGCGGTAAGATTCCCTGGGCCAAAGTCGCGTTATTTCCGGCGCGGTAACGTTACCGAGCTGTCCCGTCGTTTTCCCTGCGCCGCGGTAAGATTCCGTGGCGCAAGGTAAAGTTCCCAGCGGCGAGATAACGTTACCGAGTCACCGCGTCGCGTTCCGTGGGCCACGGTAAGATTCCCTGGGCCAAAGTCGCGTTATTTCCGGCGAGATAACGTTACCGAGCCGTCCCGTCGTTTTCCCTGGGCCGCGGTAAGATTCCGTGGCGCAAAGTAACGTTCCCAGCGGCGAGATACCGTGCTCACGCCGCCGCGTCGTCTTCCTTCGGCGGAAGAAATCTTCCTCAGGGCAAAACCGTGGCGCCCGAGGCCAAGACAAGTCTCCACCCGACCCAGGAATGATCCTCTCCCCAAGCCTCTCTGGAAAGTCCCGAAGGGACGACAGCGTGGAGATGCTATGCAGGGTGGTGGCCTGGTGGGGGTGGAAGAGCGTGGGCCGACTGGTTTATGGTTTCTGGGAACCACCTGTTTCCAAAAGGAGAGTCCCAGATGAGCCAGACACCGTCGACCCACGAGCAAGAGTCTAGTACAAAACCGGGCACTCTGTTCCTCGCCCTGGAGTTAGGCCACAGCAAGTGGCAGTTGGCTTTCACGACGCAAGCGGGTCAGAAACCGCGGCTGCGGACGATCAAGGCCCGGGATCGGAAGTCCCTGGAAGAGGAGATTCGTAGCGCCAAGCAGCGATTCTGCCTTTCCGAGTCGTCGCGGGTGGTCAGTTGCTACGAAGCGGGGCGAGACGGGTTCTGGCTCCACCGATGCCTGGAGTCTTTGGGAGTGGAGAGCCGGGTGGTGGATTCCTCGAGCATCGAGTTGAATCGGCGGGCTCGACGGCCCAAGACGGACCGCCTGGATGCGGTCAAGCTGGTCACTTTGCTGGTGCGGTACGACGGCGGGGAGAAGGGAGTCTGGAGAGTGTGTCGGGTGCCGAGTCCTCAGGAAGAAGACGCTCGTCAGTTGGGCCGAGAGCTGGAGTTACTGAAGTGGGAGAGGACCAGTCATTGGAACCGGATCCGGGGTCTTCTGGCGGCACAGGGGATCGAGCTCGGTCCAGGCAGCCAAGGCCAGTTTTGCGAGTGGCTGGAAGAGGTGCGGCTGTGGGACGGCAGCCCGTTGCCTGCGGGCCTACGATCTCGACTGGAGCGAGAATTTGAGCGTTTGGAGTGTTTGGAGGAACAAATTCGGCTGCTGGAACAGCGTCGGCGAGATCAGGTGGCCGAAGCGAAGAGTCGAGAAGAGAAGCAAGTGGTTCATTTGTTGCTGCTGCGTGGGATCGGGATGAATAGCTCATGGTTGTTCGTGATGGAGTTTTTCGCTTGGCGACACTTCCGGAACCGTCGTCAGGTGGGATCTTTGGCAGGTTTGGCCCCGACGCCCTACAGCAGTGGAGACGGTCTGGATCACGAGCAAGGGATCAACAAGGCGGGTAATAAACGAGTCCGAACGATGGCGATAGAAATCGCCTGGGGGTGGTTGCGCTGGCAGCCGCGAAGTGAGTTGAGTCAGTGGTTCCAGGAGCGGTTTGGCAAGGGCAACAGCCGCTCGCGCCGGGTAGGCATCGTGGCGCTGGCGCGCAAGCTTCTGGTGGCGCTGTGGCGTTACCTGGAGACGGGAGTGATCCCTGAGGGGGCGCAACTGAAGGCGAAATAAGCGAGGAAATCAGCGAGAGAGTCAAGAATCGATCTGGTGGAGTTGAGCCCGTGCCCAGGCTGGGTCCCCGCAAGGAGAACCGGCGTTAGAGATGGGGCCGCTCCATTCAGGCTTGTCAGATCGCGCTGCGTAGCGAAGAAAGCACCTGGTGACTGGCCTACGAGGCCGGCACGAATAGAAGCTGGCGGGGAGCACCTGAGGCCCTCGCACTGGACAAGCCGCCAGATCACGACAGACCGACGACGAAGAGAAACTTCGGGTAGGAGAAAAACGCACCCAGGAGCTTGACAACCGGTACCCTCATAGAAGCCTGGGGCGTGAGCCCCAGGAACACGGAACCTTCAAGCCTCCCAAGCCCTGAAAGGGCGGCAGCAGGCTTTGCTCCGGCGCTCTGCGTCGTCTCTGCGCCATCCTCTTCCTCTACCGGATCGTCCTGGGCCGCGAAGTAGGGGAGCTCGAAGGGCTCGTGCGAGCGCAGAGGAAAAAGAAGCTTCCGGTCGTGCTGACCAGGATGAGGTCAAGAGCCTGCTGTCTTGCGTCGATGGAGCCCGCCTCTTTCGGCCTTTTGGGCCGCGGTCCGGGATCAAAGACGGCTGAAAGCTCGTTCGTCTCACGTGCAGATCGCGTCGGGTGGCGACCAACTTGTCGAACCACCGTCCATTGTGCCATGATGGCGCAAACCAGGCGGAGGGTGATCCATGAACACGCAAATACCGGCCGTGCGTACGCAAATTCCTGTCGAGCCCCCGCGGGAGCCTCGGCTCCTGGAGCGGGTGCGGCAGGCCCTGAGAGTGCGGCACATGAGCTTGAAGACCGAGAAGGCCTACCTGCACTGGATCCGCCGTTACATCCTCTTTCATAATAAGCGCCATCCCCTGGAGATGGGAGAGACGGAGATCAACGCCTTCCTCACCCACCTGGCGGTGGAAGGGCAGGTCAGCGCCTCGACCCAAACCCAGGCTCTCTGCGCACTCCTGTTCCTGTACCGGACTGTCCTCGAGAAGGAGGTGGGAGAGTTGGAGGGTCTCGTCCGGGCGAGACGGAGGAGGAAGCTCCCCGTGGTGCTGTCGCCGAAGGAGGTGAAGAAGATCTTCTCTCAACTCGGTGGGGTGGAGCGACTTTTCCTCTCGCTTCTCTACGGTACCGGGATGCGTCTGACGGAGTGCCTGCGTCTGCGGGTCAAGGACATCGACTTCGCCTATGACCAGATCACCGTGCGGGATGGCAAGGGGGCGAAGGACCGCGTGACCATGCTGCCGGCGTCCCTGAAGGTCGATCTCCTGGAGCACCTCAAGAGAGTCAAGCACCTGCATGACGAAGATCTGCGGGCGGGGCATGGTCAAACTCAGCTCCCCTATGCCTTGACGCGCAAGTATCCCCGGGCGGCGGGGGAATGGGGCTGGCAATTCGTCTTTCCTGCGCCAAGCCTCTACCGGGACCCCCATTCCGGAGAGCGCCGGCGCCATCATCTCCACGAGCGCAGTATTCAGCGCGCCTTTCACGACGCCAGGAGGAAAGCTGGAATCGTCAAGCTGGCAACCTGCCACACCCTTCGGCACTCCTTCGCCACCCACCTGCTGATCAACGGCTACGATATTCGGACCCTGCAGGAGCTCCTTGGACATCGGAGCGTGAAAACGACGATGATCTACACTCATGTTCTCAACCGGGGAGGACGGGGCGTCAAGAGCCCCGTGGACGTGCTGTAGACTGAGACCTCGGCGCTCGCCCTGGGGTCCCTCGGTGCCTCTGTCGGCTTAGCAACGACCTCTTAGCCGACAGCGCCGTGTCGTTCAAGCATCCTGCCCTCTCAGCCGATGGGCTTCATTCCATTGAGCTTAGCGGCAGCCGTGAGCGATCAACCCGACACTCCCTTGTCGGATAACGTTCCACGCCCCCGCACTTCGAGTTTCTTAGCCGACACCTATGCCGTTAACCCGCTTCTCGCCAACAAGATAGCCCACCGGAAGGCGGTCTGGCTAAGTTCGCCTTGAATCCGGACGCCCGGCTCCAAACCCGACAGACCCTCCGTGGTTGACGAGGATCAGAGACCAGCGTAGAATATCTACGTTCCATAGAATGAATGACATACGTCTTGGTACACCAGCAGCCCTGAGCAGGCACGGAGAATGTCGGGAAGGCGTTGAGGGAGAAGACGGATACAGTAGATCGTAGCGGTTGGCCGGCTAAGGAGACGTGAGTGGCTGGTGTCGACACACAAACGACCTCTGAAAGGAAAATGAGCAGTACAATGAGAAAAATACTAACTCTAGCTTTAGCTCTCGTAGCTGTGACGGCTGCGACCACCTCAGAGTCGGCTTCGAACTTGAACTTGTCTAAAAGTAATATAAACCGGATGTTTCCCGACACAGCGGTACTGGTGGCGGCATCCACAACACTCTCAGGCCCAAAACAGACGCGGACGGTGGTGTACACGACACCGACCACCGGAGACTTCATCCTGACGCAGGCCTGCACAAGTCTCGTGAGCGGAGGCATTCGGCTTGACGCCAGTAATCTCGGCGGGATCGCGCATGTGGGTAGTTCTGGTAGCTCGTGTCAGACCTTCACTCCGGGTGTGATTCTCCCAAAGGCGGCGGCAATTACCTGCACGACCAACGCCGCCGCCACCGCCGGAGATTTTTGCATGATTACCGGTGTCTTGGTTCCGGCTGCCGTGCGTCTACCGTAACTGACTCACATGCTTCGTTTACTGGCACCCGGCGCTTCTGAGCCAGCTTGGTGCCTCCGCTACGCTCCAACACCAAACTGGCGTTTGCGTGTAGCGGAACGTCTAGCCCATGGCGTGGTGTTTGGGGTAGAATTGGAGGAGCTGCTGTCAAGGAGAAGCTGCACACAGACATCGCGACGTATCGGTAGTGCGGCCAACCCCGGGCATCAAGCGGATGGCTGACGCCCCCGCTTATGCCCAGCAGCGGTGGGCGATCCTATGGATGGGTCTTCAGCATCCATGCTTGAGGAGTTATGGTTGTCGTAGATCAGAAACAGATGTGCAGTCGTGTGGAAGCACTTCTCAGTGAACGGCTGGCGTTTGCTCAGCAAGAGTTTACTGAGGAGATCTGGCGGGTTAGCGATGACTTCAACGCCAAGGGTATGCTTGGCGGCTCCGCTTTCAGCCATGCCGTTTTGCGTTTAAGTGAAACCGAGATAAGAAAGCGTGCAAGCCTCATCAACAACGCTTGGCGTGAGGTGTTGAATGCTTTCAGGGAAGCAGCCGTACATGTAGATTCTGGCTTCCTCTCTCAGCACGCAGAGGAGAAGCTGCGAGAGTCTGCGGCTCAAGTTAAGCAAATGGCCCGATCGACTGAGAAGAACGAAAGTGCTGTGCTGTTTGTTCGATTAGAAGAACAGCTTTCGAGGTCCGTCGGTAGCTTGGAAGCTTCTCTAGAGATCTTGTTAGCCGAGCTAAAGCATTCATCTGGTGTTCCCAAAGAGCGAGCAGCCACAAAGTTGATGGAACAGCCCGACCCGCGGCGGGTTTTCGTTGTCCACGGCCGCAATCAGGCAGCGCGCTCTGCAGTCTCAGCCTTCCTAAGATCCATCGACCTTAAGCCAATCGAATGGAGCGAAGCGGTGAGACTCACAGGCGAGGCGGCACCCTTTGTAGGACAGGTTGTTGAAGCGGGCTTCTCAGCAGCCCAAGCAGTCGTCGTCATTCTCACAGGTGACGACTTGGCGCATCTGCAGCCTGCGTTATTGCAGCATAGCGACCCTGCACACGAGCGGGAACCAACCCCTCAGGCTCGCCCGAATGTCCTCTTCGAGGCAGGATACGCATTCGCCAAGCACCCCAAGCGGACCATCATCCTTGAGTTCGGCCGCTTGCGGCCGTTCAGCGATGTTCAGGGGCGTCATGTTATTCGAATGAACGACTCGGGTGAGAAACGGCAGGAACTCGCAGATCGTCTCGCAGCTGCCGGGTGCTCTGTAAGTCTCCTCGGCACGGATTGGCATTCGGCAGGGGACTTTTCGGAGCTTGTATGAAGCTGTCGCCCAACCCGGGCAGTCGAGCGGACGGAAACCGCAAACAGCGCGGGTCCCGCCGCTCACTGCCATCGGCGTTGGCCGGCTCTGATTCGCTACTGATGTCGACTCGAGGAGACACGATGCAAGCCCAACAAATTCTCGAAGTGCTGGCGAGCAACCTTCAACAGAAGGGTTATTCCCGAATCGCCGGCCCGTCTCCTGTCGTCTTCGCCATGTTCAAGTCTGCGGCGGGTCGGGGTTCCCAAGCTGGTCGGCGTGGTCGCTAACACCGACAGCCGGGTGTCAGTTTCGCGCGGACCGAGTCCTGGTTCAAGAAGACCATGGGGCGCAGTGGCGCTGGGTTGTTGCTCCTCGCGCAGCTCAGCCCGCCACAAAGCTACGTTCTCAAGGCTCTGCAGCAGGGACGTGGCGCCCTCGGCTACGGGCAACTCGTCTGTGGGGTCTACGATCTATCTGGCAACTCCTACTATCTACCAAAGGGCGACTACGACACATACCATATGGGGTGGGACCAGGAACTCTTCGGGTGAGGAGATGGAGAATGGATGCAAGCCGTGACCGATGCGTTCGGTTACACACCGCGGCCAACCCGGGGCTTGCAGCGATCGGCTCCGCCGTCGCTGAAGCCCAGCAGCGTTGGCCGGCTAAGGAGACGTGAGTGGCTGGTGTCGACACACAAACGACCTCTGAAAGGAAAATGAGCAGTACAATGAGAAAAATACTAACTCTAGCTTTAGCTCTCGTAGCTGTGACGGCTGCGACCACCTCAGAGTCGGCTTCGAACTTGAACTTGTCTAAAAGTAATATAAACCGGATGTTTCCCGACACAGCGGTACTGGTGGCGGCATCCACAACACTCTCAGGCCCAAAACAGACGCGGACGGTGGTGTACACGACACCGACCACCGGAGACTTCATCCTGACGCAGGCCTGCACAAGTCTCGTGAGCGGAGGCATTCGGCTTGACGCCAGTAATCTCGGCGGGATCGCGCATGTGGGTAGTTCTGGTAGCTCGTGTCAGACCTTCACTCCGGGTGTGATTCTCCCAAAGGCGGCGGCAATTACCTGCACGACCAACGCCGCCGCCACCGCCGGAGATTTTTGCATGATTACCGGTGTCTTGGTTCCGGCTGCCGTGCGTCTACCGTAACTGACTCACATGCTTCGTTTACTGGCACCCGGCGCTTCTGAGCCAGCTTGGTGCCTCCGCTACGCTCCAACACCAAACTGGCGTTTGCGTGTAGCGGAACGTCTAGCCCATGGCGTGGTGTTTGGGGTAGAATTGGAGGAGCTGCTGTCAAGGAGAAGCTGCACACAGACATCGCGACGTATCGGTAGTGCGGCCAACCCCGGGCATCAAGCGGATGGCTGACGCCCCCGCTTATGCCCAGCAGCGGTGGCCGCCGGTGCCGCTACGCCGAGTTGTAGAGCCGATCAGCCGCAGATCGGCAGCCGGACACCGCCCTATGAGTGGTGCCCGATTTGCCGAGCTGGACTTGGCGGAGGGGCCTTGAATTGAACAGGGACAGCCCTACCTATTACTCAATAGGCCCGCAGAGTGCTCCACAGTTGTAGGGAACGTAGCAATGCTCATGGCCTTCGGCAGCGTGGCATACCGGACAGCAGGAGACGTCTCGGTCAAGCTTGTTCAAAGTAAGGATCTGGGGTGACCGGCCCGGCGCGAAGTTCGAGGTCCCCGGGAGCGCGGTATCGGCCTTCAGGTCGCCGTCGGTGTCGACGACCACGGGGTTGCTCCCCGTCGTCCGCGCGCTGGCCGTGAGGCTCCAGGGCAGGGCTTGGGAGGGAAAGTCAGGCTTCCCGCGAGCTCCAGCTTCCGCGCCGCCTTGTTCCTGGCGCCCGCACGGGGATGAAGGTCATGCGCGTATCGATCACGAGAGGCGCCACGAAGCTCCCGCCGTTCTCGTGCGTGCGATGGATGCTCATCGTCGTCACCCGCTGTTCGCCGCCTAGAGTGACATAGACGTGGAAGGCGCCGCAGGTGGTCTGTACCGGCGCGATGCTCGCCAGCGACAGGGCTCGCACCTGGATGCGCGTCACCGCGGTGCCCTTGGCGTTGAAGGCGGCATCGTCGAGCCGCTCGACGATCGTGTCGCCGTCCCGGAGTTGCCCCGGCGTCGCGGTCACGAGAGGTACGCCCCTGAACGCCACCCGGCCGGCGAACGCCTTCGAGCGGGCGCAGAAGAAGCCCGCTGGGATGGGGCTCAGGGCGAAGTCGT
>CAVQIV010000011.1:0-84017 GCA_963712665.1 Thermoanaerobaculaceae bacterium
GAGAGCGTCGGCGCCATCGCGGCCGAAGCCCGTGACCTTGCGCACCTCGTCCAGCCGCAGGTTCTTGCCATAGAAGGCGAGCACCATGGTGAGGCTGGCGGCGCCGCAGTCGCTGGGAGTGGTCTGCTGGACGTACGGCACCCGCCGGCCCCGCCGCGAGAAGGAAATCTTCTGGAGGGCCGGGAAGCGCTCGTGGAGCGGGGACGCCCGACGGGGCGGGGTCTCCTGCGGCTCAGACATCGAACCCCTCCCGTGGCTCGAACAGCGCCTTCAAAGCCGGGATCAGGGCCACCAGCACCGGCTCGGAGCGGACGCGCACCTGGGCCTGCCCCCACATGCCGTCGTGGTAGCGGCGCACCTTGCCGTCGGCCTCGAAAGTGTTGGACGTGAGGCGGGCCGAGACCCGCACCACAGGCCCCGTGAGCTGCACCGCGTCGGCGACCTCATCGCCCAGGAACCGCCGGGCCTCCCCCGGGCCGACCACCTCGTCGCCCACCGACTGCACCACCAGCTCCTGATAGGCGTAGCGATAGCCCGTGAGCTCCAGGCGCACGGACATGCCGGGTTTGAGCTGTGGCCGGTACTCGCCGGGAATGAGGGCGATGACCTCAGGGTGCTCCTGGCCGCGGACGAGGGACAGCAGGGTCTGGCCCGGAATGATGTGCTGGCCCGGCCGCACCCGGACGTCGCTCACCACGCCGCCCACCGGGGCCCGCACCTCCCGCTCGGCGAGGTTCGCCCGCGCCAGCTCGCGCTGGGCACGCAGGGAGAGGAGGCCCTGCTCGGCGCTGCGATCCCCGGGATCGCGCAGATGGTTGATGAGCTGGAGCTCGAATTCATGATCGATGCGCGCCAGCTCCGCGGCCTCCCGGGCGCCGTAGAAGCGCACCAGCAACTGACCGGTCTCCACGGTCTGGCCGGTGGCCGTCCCGACGTCGATCACCGTGCCGTCGCCCGTGGCCGTGAGATCGGTGCGCCCGCCCAGGCGCACCAGGGCCGGACCGGCCGCGTACTCGCTCACCCTGGCCAGGAGGGTGAACAGCAATCCGAACGCCAGCACGGCGAGGAGCAGCCGGTAGGTCCAGCGCATCCAGCCGGGATCGACGCGCAGGAGATCCCCCTCGGAGCGCAGGCCCACGGCGTGATACTCCACCGCCTCCTCGCGGAAAAGACCGGGAGAGGCCAGGCCGGTCGAATTCACCTCCGCCGCCATCAGCCGGAGCTGAGAGAAGGTGGGAGCCGCCTGCTCGGCGAGCTTCGCGAGATGATCCAGATCGCGCTCGCGGAACGGCTCCGCCTCGGGGGTGCGCACGGCCGCCAACACGGCGAGGACGGCGCCGTCCGTGGCCAGCACGGGCACGGCGGCGAAGCGCTCTTCACCCGTGGCCTCAGGATCGTCCGCCTCGCGATCGAAGCGTGGATCGCGGCCGATCCGCTCCACGGCCAGGGGCTGGCCGGTGCGGACCACGAAGCTCACCAGCCCCACGGCCGCCGTCTCCCGCCGCTCCTCCTGATCCTCGCCGCCAGCGCCGCCGTCCCACAGGGTCTCGCTCCCGGGGTCGTAGATCAGGCAGTAGCCACGCTCGGCCCCGGCCAGGTCCTCCACGGCCTCGGCCGTGGTGCGCGCCGCGCCCGCGGGCTGGCGCTGGGCGGCGATCGTCTGGGCCGCCGCCAGGAGGCGCCGGGAGAAGGCGGCGCTCCGCCGCTCCTCGTCGCCCCCCTGGATGGCGGCGACCGCCGAAGTGCGCCAGCGCCCGACCGCGCCCCGCAGCAGGGCCATCAGGTCGGCCGAGGGCACCGGCTCCTGGCTGAGATAGAAGAGGCAGTCGCCATCGATCAGCTCCTGGAACAGGGAGGGATCGGGACCGCCGGCCAGGACGAGGTTCATCCGCCCCAGGGCCGCGGGGATGGTCTCCGCCTCCTCCACCAGCCGCCGCGCCCGTTCGCCCGACATCCCGGCGCTCACGGCCAAGCACGGCCACGGGCTGGGCCGCGAGCAGGCGCAAGGCTTCCGCCTCCGAGTCCGCCACCAGCAGGTGGAGCTCAGGCCCGAGCAGCCGCAGGCAGGCCTCGACGCTCTCGGGATCGAAGCCGGCAAGTAGAGCGATGGGAAATGAATCGCGGATCTCGAACCTCCTCAACGGAACTGGAGCGCGTACACCGTCGTCCCTGGATTGTACGCCCTCCAGTCGAACCAGTAGTCCTTGAGAACATAGACTTTAGCCAGCTTCTTCCCCTGCAGCGGTCCGCTCACGGCCTCGCCGGCGAAGCTCCAGGCGCTCCCCGTCTCGCCGTCCACGAAAGCAGGGGGCGAGCTCCCCGGCTGTCTGAAGAGCTGCAGCTCCCGGCCGTCCACCCGTCTCTCGAACGCTCGCACCGAGCGGCCATCCTCACCCACGATGAGGACGATGGGCATGCCTCCCACCGCATCCAGGACCGGGCTCTGCTGCCGCAGGGCGGCCAGAGGATAGGCGCGGGCCGCGCCTCCGAGGCGCACGCCCATCACCACCTCGCGAGGAGGGAGCGGACCCTTCGTCAGGGCGGCAACCTTCGGTGCCGGCAGCCGGGCGACTTCCTCTTCCCATCTCGCGGACTCGATCCTCCCGGCCACGCGGTCCGGCCGCAGCACCCGGGTGCCGGGGTGCTCCCGCTTCCAATCCCCGAAGGCGATCTCGTCGTGGAACACGAGGTCGAGCCGCTTCCCCTTCAGGGGGCCATGAATGGCCTCGCCCGTCACCTGCTGCCACCAGGACCCCGTCTCCTCGTCCTGCATGAGGAAATTCTGGTTGTTGATCCCCGACAGATGGAACCGCAACCGCCGGCCGTCGATCTCTGCTCTCCACACCAGACCGGTGTGACAGAGCGTTCAGTAGGTGGCGGCGACCGGGAAGCCGCCGACCTCGTCCATGACGATGTGGTGATAGGCGAGCTGGAGCACGGGATAGGCCACGGCCTCGCCGTTGTGCTCGACTCCCAGCACCAGATCCCCATCCTTCACCCAGACCGCCTCCGCCGCCCGGGCGAACCGGGGATCGGTCAAGGGCGCGAACATCTTCTCGAAGACGTTCAGCCGCGACGCCCATGCCGCGCCCGCGAGCGGCACCAGGGCCAGGACCACGAGCGCCCGGCTCCACCACCGGCCGCCGCGCCACAGGCGCACGGCGAGGACGAGGCCCGCGATCAGCGCCAGCAGGGTCACCCAGGGAGCCCACCGCCGGCAGGCATAGGCCAGGGCTATCCCCGACGGGGTCTGGGGGGAAAACGGCCGGATCTCCCAGATGGGGATCGCGATCATCGCCACGGCGCCCAGGACGAGGAGGGCCAGGGCGGCGGCGGAGAGGCGGCGGGAGGAGGATGGGGTCATGGGCATGATAGATCTCCTGAGAGATTGTAGTGGCTCGAGGCGCTAAGATGTTCCCATGCGCTGCTCTCTTCTCCTCCCCGTCCTCCTCCTGCTCCTCCCTGCCGCCGGCTGCGACCACGAGGCCGCGCCTCCTGTCGAGAAGGCTCCCGCTCCCAAAGCGGCGGCGAAGCCGGCATCCTCCGGGTTGCCCCAGCCCGCGGCCGAGGAGCGCAAGGGCTGGCTGGGCGTGGTGGTGGCCCGTGAGTCCGTGGACGTGACGGCCGACTCCCAGGGCCGGCTCCAGACCGTCTACGTCTCCATCGGCGACCCGGTGAAGCGGGGAGATCGGATCGCCACGCTCGATACCCGCCTCGCCACTCAGGACCTGGAGATGGCCCGCTCCTCCCTGCGAGCGGCCGAGGCCGACGAGCACCGGGCGGCCGACGAGTACGCAGAGGCCCAGGCCAGAAACGAACGGCGGCAGAAGAACCCCGACTTCTTCTCCAAGGAGGACCTCGCCGCGGCCGCCCTGCAAGCCAAGACCTCGGCCTCGGCCCTGGAAGTGGCCGCTCGCGCACCGCCGAGCAGCGGGCCCGCGTCAGCCAGCTCGGGACGGCCCTCTCCCGCACCGACATCCGCGCCCCCTTCGACGGCCGGGTGGCCGAGCGCTTCGTGGACGCCGGAGCCCAGGTGGGTCTCGGAACCCCGATCGTGCGCCTGATCAGCGCCGGAGACCTGATGGTCCGCGCCGCCGTCCCCCCGAAGAAGCCCGCCGCCTCACCGCAGGCGCCCCGGTCACCGCCACCGTGCGCACCCTGAACCTGCCCATCCCCGGAACCATCCAGCGCATCGCCCCGGAAGTCGACGCCGCCTCCCGAGATGGTGCTCCGATCGAAGCCCACGCTGAACCTGCTCCGGGACGGAAGGGCGGTTGCAGACGGGTCAGGTGGTGGAGGTGGTCCGCGGGCAGGGGTGAGAAAGCAACGCCGCTGCGCGAAGCCGATGTGGACGGGACCAGTCGCTGCGCCGCCGGGGCCCTCATCACCCCGGCCCTCTTCTCCCAGCCTCCCCCGTCCGCCGGGAGAAGAGGGAGGGGTTGGTCTCAGAAGAAACAGTCTCTTCTGTTGTTTCAAAGACTCCTGCTCCCTCTCTCCCGGCGGCCGGGGGGAGGCTGGGAGAGAGGGGCTGGGGGAGTGAGGGCCTCGAGGCGGCCGGATCGGATCCGGCCACGAGGTCAGTCGGCGTCAAGATACCTGCTGCTGTAGCTCCCCCGATTCTCCTCCTCCGGCTCCAAACCCAGCCGGATCATCAGGTTCTGCAGGAATCCGCGCGGTCAGGCCCCAGATCTCGGCGGTCGCCGATGTGGTAGATGCGGAGGGTGCGGCGGGCGCCGTTGATGAGGACGTCGCGCTCTTCCACCATCTTCGGGTTGGCGAAGGCGGAGAGGGGGAGGCTGAAGACTTCGGCGATCTCGGCGGTGTCGGGCTTGAGCTTGTGGGGATAGGGATCGCTCCCACGCAGGGGATGACGCGGAAGCCGGCGGGGCTCTCGACCTCGTCGAGCTCGCCGATGCGGAGCACCAGCCGGGAGTCGAGGCCGATCTCCTCCTGGGTCTCGCGCAGGGCCGCGCCCAGGCGTCCTCCTTGGGTTCCCTGCCTCCCCCGGGGAAGGCGATCTGGCTGCGGTGGCTCGGCAGGTTGTCCGCGCGTACGATCAGCACCGTCCACAGCTCGCCGGCATCGACGTAGAGCGGCGCCAGCACGGACGCCTGCCGCAAGTCGCTCGCCGGCATTCGCCGGGGCGACGGCGAGGCGAGGCGCTCTCGCAAGGCCAGGATCCAACTCTCGCGCGGGCTGCTGCCCATCGTCCCCTCAATCATCTCGATGCCGTTGTATCAGATCCGGCGCGGCAGGATGTGCAAGCCGATGGGCTCGGTCTGCGCTCCGGGGAGGCGGAAGCTCAGGACGTAGAGGTGATGGTCGTAGCGGCTCCACCAGACCGGGTGCACGGCGCGCTCGTTCCACAGCCGCACCTCGAAAATCTCGCTGCCGTCGGAGCGCAGCATCAGCGGACGCAGCTCGCCGCCGTTGACGAGGAGACGGGTGGGAGCGCGGCCGTCGAGCTCGAAATCGACCGCGTCCAGGGGCTGGGGGCTCCCCAGGAGCAGTTCCACGGGCGCGCCGCCCGCGATCCGCAGGCCCGTACCCCGCCCCACGGGCCAGGCGTTGTGGTTGAGCAGCTTCACCCACAGGCCGCCCCCCACGCCCACCTGGTCGCCGGGGAGGCTTCCCTGCGTGGTCTCGTAGGGGAGCCAGCGCCTCGCCAGGGCCGAGACGTAGCGGGGCTGGCCATCCTCCCCAATGGGATAACCAGTGGGATCGTTGCCACAGCGGTCCCAGGAAGGGAGAGGCCAGGAGGACCACCAGCGGCGCCCACACCGCCCGCACGGGCCGGGCCGCGAGGAACCAGAAGGCTGGATAGAGGGGCAGGAAGTAGCGGTTGCCCAGCGCGCCCCCACCGGAGAAGTTGAACGGCCGGAGCAGCAGGAAGGCGACGAGCGACAGGACCACGGCCACGGGCAGGGCCCAGCGCCCGCGGTCCCGCTGGGAGGCCAGGAAGCCCAGGAGGAGCGGCAGGAAGTAGGGCAAGATGCCCACGTTCCGGCCGAGGAAGAGGTAGACGAGGTTCCATCCCGCGAGCTTGGAATTGAGCTCCGGCCGCAGGACCTGCTTCTCCAGCCACGAGGCATTGCCCTGGCGCTCCACCTGCTCGGCCCAGGCCGTGGCGGGGAAGT
Source organism: Thermoanaerobaculaceae bacterium (assembly GCA_963712665.1). GTDB lineage: Bacteria > Acidobacteriota > Thermoanaerobaculia > Multivoradales > UBA5704 > DATARR01. The sequence goes on from CAVQIV010000011.1 coordinate 6,138, forward strand.
CCACGGCAGGATATCCCTCGCGGCCGTAGACCCCCTGGCGCTGGCCGCCATAGCCCGTGGGATCGCCGCCGGCCAGCCACTGGATCCCCAGGGAGAGGCCCGCCACGGCCACGCCGCCCAGGACGAGCCCCAAGAGCGCCGTCCGCCGCCGGGCGGCCGGCCCGTTCCACGCCGCCACGACCGCGGGCAGGAACAGGGTGAGGTAGACGGGGCGGTAGACCACCGCGATCCCCAGGAGCGCTCCGGCTCCGCACCAGCGGGCCCAGGAGCGGCGCTGGGGCTCGAGGTCCTCGCCCCGATAGATCTCCGGGGGCGGCTCGTCTCCCGTCACGTACTGCCGGTCCTCCCAGTAGACGAGGGCGAGCCCGGCCGCAGTACAGGCCAGGAGGAAGAGGTCCGCGTCCCCCAGAAGACGTGGGCGAAGGCCACCGAGGCGAAGAGGAAGGCGGCGACCCAGTAGGGAGCAGCACCCCCAATGCGATGGCGCAGGGTGAGGCCGGCGAGGATGGCAGCCACTCCCAGCAGCAGGGCGTTGACCACCACGGGCCCGCGCACGGGCGCCAGTCGCACGAAGGGGGCGAGGATCAGGGCGTAGAGCGGCGGCTTGGCATACACCAGCCGGTCGGTGTCCGGGGGGTCCTGCCGGCTCTGGAGCACGAGCCCCTCGGGGGGGACGCCCCAGTGGGAGACGAAACGGTCGTAGTCCTCCCGGGTGTAGGAGAGGTCGAAGTCCCAGGCGAGGCTCGCCGCCTGCATGGCATAGGTGGCCTCGTCGCCCAGGAGGGGATGGCGGGAGCGGTCGAGACGCACGGCGCTGATCAGGGTCAGCAGCAGGAGGAGCCCGAGGATGAACCAGCCCGCGGCCTCGATGGGATTGCGTTTCAGATCCATTGCTCCCATCGCGGTCCTCCCAGCTTGGAAAGGCCCAGGCCGCCGAAGAGGTGGGGCTCGATCCAGAGATGGGCCGGTCCCGGCGGCCGCCGCACCTCGGTCTCGAACCGGACCTCCTCGCCCGGAGCCAGGTCGTGAGGGAGGGCCAGCCAGCGACGGCCGGCGAGCAGGTCCTCCTGATCCTCCCCTCCATCCACGAACAACTTCACCACCACGGCCACCCCGCCCGGCCCCCGCTCCCCGGCCAGCCAGCGGGCAAAGCCGGTGTTCCTCAACACGATGCCGAGTCGCCGCCGTTCTCCATCGGGCCAAGGCAGGTCCGCGCCTTCGACTTCCAGCTCTCCGGGCAGCTTCCCCCAGGCCAGGCTGGAGGGAGGCGGCACCTCGGGCCGGCCCCCGGCGTCGTCGCCCACGGGTGACGCCGGCAGTAATTCCGCCCACTCTTCACAGGCCTCGACCACAGCGGCGGCTGCGAGGTCCGGATCATGCTCCCGCCGCACATGCTCCCGGGCCGCTCTTCCCATGGCGGCGAGGCGTTCCGGATCGGCCAGCAGCTCGCGGAGCAGGCTGGCGAGCGCCTCGGGCTCCTCCTCTCCCAGGGGGACGCGCAGGGCGATCTCCTGGGGAAGGTCCGCGAACTGAGCATAGTCGGAGACGATGGCCGGCCGGCCCGCGGCCAGCACCCGCAGCAGCGAGGCCGAGGTCTCGCCGGCCGTGGGGTAGCGGAGGTTGAGGCAGAGGTCCACGGCAGAGATGGCGTCCGCGAAGTCCTCGAAGGGGAGGAAGCCGAGGACGTGCACGCGCTCCGCCACCCCGGCCCGGCGCGCTTCGCCTTCGAGGTCCATCACCGGCGCCGCCTGCCCCACGATGAGCAGATGGACCGTCTCCAACCCCGGCGCCGCCAGGGCGCGGACGGCCGAGACCGTGCGCTTGATGGGCGTCTGAAAGCCGAAGGAGCCGATCACCGGTCCCGATTCCGGGAGACCGAAGCGGCGGCGCAAGGCCCGGCCGGCGGCCTCGTCCGCGGCCGGCGGGAGAGGGATCCCCATGGGGATGGCCCGCACCGGCACCCCCAGGTCCTCCTCCGCCAGCAGCTCCGCGGCCCAGCGGCTGTGCACCAGCACGCCCCGCTGCCGGCGCAGCAGGACGCGGTGAGCCGGCAGCGCGAAGACCGGAGCATCCCCCCAGGCGTTCCAGCGCTTGGCGAGAGCCGCGGCCTCGCCGATCCAGCCGTGATCGCGGGTGAGGAGGTCTTTGTAGTCCCAGAACCCCTGGGGATCGTTGCGTCCCAGGGTGATCTCCAGCAGCAGGTGGTGGAGGACGACATCGTGGAGCGTGAGCACGCCGGGCACCCGCAGGGCGAGGTCCAGCACGCCGCGGTGATAATGATTGTTCCCCATCTGGTAGAGAGGGAGGCGGCCGTCCTTCCCCGTCTCCGCCGCTGGCGCGAGGGGCCATGAGCGTTCGATCTCGGGCGAGACCAGCAGATCGGGCAGGCGGATCAGCCGCACGTCCGCCCGGGCCGCGAGCGCCGGCAGCAGGTCGACGCTGTAGTCCGCGATGCCGGAGCGGACGGGGGGGAGGGGGGAGACGTAGTCGAGGGCCCTCACTCCCCCAACCCCCTCTCTCCCGCCCCCTCCCACCCCCCTCCCCGGGAGAGAGGGGGCTCAATCCAGAGTGGTTTTCTGCTTCTTTTTCCTGGACAAACCTCTCCCTCCTCTCCCGGTGAGGGGGGTGGGAGGGGGCGGGAGAGGAGGGCCGGGGAGGTGAGGGCTTGGGCGGGGGGCATCTCTGCGCACCCTACACCACGTCGTCCTTCTCCGTCGCCATCTGACCCTTGAGATACGCCTCGATGAACGGATCGAGCCCGCCGTCGAGCACCTTGTCGGAGTCGCCCACGGCGGCGCCGGTCCTGTGGTCCTTCACCAGCCGGTAGGGGTGGAGCACGTAGCTCCTGATCTGGCTCCCCCAGGAGTTGTCCAACTTCTTGCCCTCACGCTCGGCCTGCTCGGCGGCACGCTTCTGCATCTCCCGCTCGTAGAGGCGGGAGCGCAGGACCTTCAACGCCATGGCGCGGTTCTTGATCTGGCTGCGCTCGTTCTGGCAGGAGACCACGATGCCCGAGGGCAGGTGGGTCATGCGCACGGCCGACTCCGTCTTGTTGACGTGCTGGCCGCCGGCGCCCGAGGAGCGGAAGACGTCGATCCTCAGATCCTTGTCGTTGATCTCGATCTCTACGTCGTCGTCCACCTCGGGCAGCGCGTCCACCGAGGCGAACGAGGTGTGGCGCCGGGCCTGGAAGTCGTAGGGGCTGATGCGCACCAGCCGGTGCACGCCGTGCTCGCTCTTCAAATAGCCGTAGGCGTGGGGGCCGCGCACGGCGAGCGTGGCGCTCTTGATGCCCGCCTCCTCACCCTCCTGGCGGTCGAGCAGCTCCACCTCGTAGCCATGCTGCTCGGCCCAGCGCAGGTACATGCGCAGCAGCATCTCGGCCCAGTCCTGCGACTCGGTGCCGCCGGCGCCGGGATGGATGGCGAGGATGGCGTTCTTCTCGTCGTCCGGGCCGGAGAGCTTGAGCTCCAGCTCCAGCTTGCCGAGCTCGGATTCGAGGCGGCCGATGAAGCGGTCGAACTCGGGGTCGTCATCAGGATTGGCTTCGCCTTCGTCGAGCAGCTCGCGCCAGGTGGCGAGCTCGTCGGCGTCGGTGCGCAGGCGGTTCAGGGTCTGGAGCCGCCGCTCGATGTCGCGGCGTTTCTGGAGGACCGGGGCGTTCTTCGCCGGGCTGTCCCAGAACCCGGCTTCCTGCATCTGGTGGTCGATCTCGGACAGCTCGCGCTCGAGGTCGTCCCCCTCAAAGATACCCCCGGAGGTTGGCGAGTTGCTCGGCGAGCAAGTCGATGCGTTGCTGGACGTCGTAGGCAATCATGGGGCGCTCCTTCTTCTCCTTCGTGCGAGAGCATATCCAATGGCCGCGGTCAGCGTCGAGAGCAGCGGCACCAGCCACGGCGCGCGGCTGAACGGGGTCAAACGCCGCTCGCCCATCACCCGGACGCGGATGATCCCGGCGCGGAACACGTCGATCCAGGCGCGGACCGAGCCGTCGGGGGCCACGAAGGCCGAGACCCCCGTGATCGCCGCCCGTAGGAGGGGCCGGCGGTTCTCCGCGGCGCGGAAGCGCGCTGCCCGGAAGTGCTGCCACGGCGCCGAGGTGTCACCATACCAGGCGTCGTTGGTGATGGTGATCAACAGCGTCGCTCCCTGCCGCACCTGGCTCGCCACCTCGGCAGGGAAAACCACCTCGTAGCAGATGGACATTCCGATCAGCTCTCCGTGCCACGGCAGGAGCACCTGCTGGTCCGCGGGCCGGAATTCGCCGGCCTCGCGGGCCAGCTTGTCCATCCAGCCGAAGACGCCGCGGAACGGCACGTACTCGCCGAACGGTACCAGATGCCGCTTGTCGTAGCGCACGGCCTTCTGCGACGCCGAGAGGAGGAAGGCCGAGTTGTAGAACGACTTCCCCACCGGCGTGCCGGAGTTGAACAGCACCGTGCAGCCGCGCTCCACCAGGGCATTGAGATCCTGATCCCACCACGGATCGCGGTGGTACTGGAACGGCCAGCCCGCGCTCTCCGGCCATACCACGAGAGAGCCCGGCTGGCACGACTCCAGCGACTGATCGATCACCTTGCGGTAGTTGCGGGCCACGCTCACCGGGTCGTACTCCACCAGGTTGGGGATGTTGGGCTGCAGCAGCCGCACGGGTTTGCCGAAGCCGCCGGCCTCCACGAGCTCGCGGGCGTCCTGCCGCAGGCTCCAGCGGGCGGCGAGGGGGAGGAGGAGGAGAGGCAGCAGCAGGGCCAGCACCGCGGGCTCCCAGCGCTTCGTCTCGATCGACGCCGCGATCCCCACGCTCGCGAGCACCACCAGGAACGACACCCCGTAGGCGCCGATCCACGCCGCGAGCGGCAGGGCTCCCGGCACGTCCACCCAGGCGTAGCCCGCGAGGTTCCACGGGAAGCCGCCGCCAAGGTAGGTGCGCAGCCACTCCAGGGCCACCCACAGGGCGGGGAGAGTCACCAGCCGCGCCAGCCCGCCCCGGCGCCACAGCCTCGTCCCCAGCCCGGCGAAGGCGGCGTGGAACAGGGCGAGATAGGCGGCGAGCACGCCGGTCAAGACGACCGACAGCGCCGCCGGCATCCTGCCGTAATTCTGGAGCGTGGGCACGATCCAGTAGAGCCCCGTCATCCACGCGGCGAAGCCGTGCACCCATCCCAGCCAGGCCGGCCGCGGCCAGGCGAGCATCGCGACCAGCGGCGCCAGGGCGAGCCACGACGCCACCGACAGGGACGCACGGCTGAAGCAGAGGCCCCACAGCACGCCGCCGGCCGCGGCAAAGAGGAAGCGCAGGACGGTGGATTTCAGGCCGAGGCCCTCACTCCGTCACCCAGGTATCCAGCTTGTACGTCTTGCGGACCTTCTCCGCCACCTTCTGGGCGTCCGGGCGGGAGCCGAAGGGGCCGATCCGCACCCGGTACATGGTGTGGCCCGCCACGTCCACGGGGGATAGATAAGCCTTCTGCCCCCCCTTGACGAGCCGCTTGCGGATGGCCTCGGCCTGGCTCCTGTCCTGGGAGGAGAAGACCTGGATGACGGACGCGCCCTTGGGGATGGCGGTCTCCGCGATCTCCGAAGACCTGGCCTGCCGATTGGATCCCGAGGCCGCCGGCGTGGCCTCGGCCATCCGGTCGCGATTGCGCCCCTTGCCTTTGCGCTCCGGCGCGGGCGTGGGAGCGGCGGGGACGGGCGACGGCTCCGGAGCGTTCACGACCTGGACCGGGGCCGGCGAAGGCTCCGGGCTCGGCTCGGGATGGGTCTCCGGGGGTCTCCCTCCGTTGCCGGCGAGGTCCTGCGCCAGCGTCGTGCCGTTGGCAGCGGGGGCGGGGACAGGGGCAGGTGTCTCCTCCCGCTCGTGACGCGCCTGATGCCCCTTGCCCTTCCTGGAATCGAAGAACTCGAGATCCTCGAGGCTCTGACCCTCCTTCTTCTCAACGGGAGGCGTGTTGGCCGCCGCGAGCCGCTCCTGGGCCCGCGCCGTGCTCTCGCGGCCGATCCACACCCCCGAGAAGAAGGCGGAGAGCAGGCACACCAGGAGGATCACGAAGCCGACGACCACCTGGCGGTTGGTCAACGCGATCTCGTAATAGCTGGGCTCTCGCGGTTCGCTCACTGCGGCTCGACTCCGGTCTACTTCAGGTTCTGGGTGAAGGCTTTGACGAGATCGATCGGGAACGGGAAGATGATCGTGGAGTTCTTTTCCGCCGAGATCTCGGTCAGCGTCTGCAGATAGCGGAGCTGCAGGGTCACCGCGTTCTTCGAGACGATCTCGCCCGCCTCGGCCAGCTTCACCGAGGCCTGCAGCTCGCCTTCGGCGTGGATGATCTTAGCGCGCTTCTCGCGCTCGGCCTCGGCCTGCTTGGCCATGGCCCGCTGCATCTCCTGCGGCAAGTCGACGTTCTTGACCTCCACCATCGACACCTTGATCCCCCAGGGCTCGGTGTGCTTGTCGATGATCTCCTGGAGCTGGGCGTTGAGCTTGTCACGCTCGGAGAGCAGGTCGTCGAGCTCCGCTTGGCCGAGCACCGAGCGCAGCGTCGTCTGCGCGAGCTGGCTGGTGGCGAGAGGTAGTTCTCCACCTCGACGATGGCCCGCTGCGGATCGACCACCCGGAAGTAGACGACGGCGTTGACCTTCACCGAGACGTTGTCGCGGGTGATGATGTCCTGCGGCGGTACGTCGTGGACGATCGTCTGCATCGAGACCTTCACCATGCGTCTCGAACGGCCAGAAGATGAGCACCAGGCCGGGCCCCTTGGGGTGCGGCGAAAGGCGGCCGAGCCAGAAGGTGACGGCCCGCTCGTACTCCCTGAGGATGTTGACCCAGCGGGAGAACAGGAAGATGCCGACGAAGACGATGGCGATGAGTCCGAATCCGATTGATGGCATGGGTTTCAACCCCTTCCTTGAAAGCAGATCAGATCAGGCGATCGGGCTCCGGTGACGGGGACGCACCGTCAACCGGAGATGGCTGACGCCCACGATCTCGACCTCCTCGCCGGCCGCCACGGGCTCCGCTGCCTCGGCCTCCCACAGCTCGCCGTGGACGAAGACCTTGCCCCGGGGCGCAATCCCAGAGCGCGCGACGCCGACCTCCTGGAGCAGCCCCTCCGCCCCGGCGCGCACCGGCAGCCGCTGGGCGCGCACGGCCATGAAGACGAGGAAGCCCACCACCAGGAGGGTGAAGGTCGAGAGCATGGCGATCAGTTGTACGCTCACCCGGAGCGCCGGCTCCGGAGTCTTGAACAGCATCAGCGATCCCAGCACCAGGCAGGTCACCCCGGCCACGGTGAGCATGCCGTAGCTCGTGACCTTGATCTCCAGGATGAAGAAGATCATCGCCAGGAGCAGCAGGGCGAGCCCTGCGTAGCTCACCGGCAGCACCGACAATCCATAGAAAGAGAGGATGAGGAAGATCGCGCCCAGCACGCCGGGCAGGATGGCCCCGGGGTGCATCAGCTCGAACATCAGACCGAGCGACCCGAGGCCGAGCAGCAAATAGGTGATATTGGGATCGGCGAGCACGCCCAGGAACGCGCGCAGGGGCGAGATCTCGAACCGCTTCACCGGCGCCCCGGCCGTGCGCAGGGTCACCACGGCCTCCCCCCGCTTGACCGCGCGGCCGTCCAGGGCCTTGACCAGCGCCGGCAGATCGGGGGCCACGAGATCGATGAGCTTGCCTTCCAGCGCCTCCTGGGCCGTGAACGACCGGCTCTCCACCACCGCGGCCTCGGCGAGCTTCAAGTCGCGGCCGTTGCGGAGCGCCAGCGAGCGGACGTTGGCCGCCGAGTCCTGCTCCACCTTCTTGCCCAGGACGCCGGGGATGTCCTCCCCGCCGCCGCCCACCGGATGGGCCGCGCCCGTGTTGGTGCCCGGAGCCATGGCGGCCACGTCGGCCGACATCAGGATGAAGAACCCCGCCGACGCCGCCTGGGCCCCGCTCGGCCCCACCCACACCACCACCGGCGTGCGAGCGCCCAGGATGGAGGTCGTGATGTCGCGGGTCGAGGTCATGAGCCCCCCGCCGTATCGAGCTCGATGACGATCGCCGCCGCGCCCGCCCGGTCCGCCTCCGCAATGGCGTCCTCGATCAGTTCCGCGGACACCGGATGGATGGGCGACTTCACCTTCACCACCAGCACCTCGCCCGGAGCCTGGACGGCCGGCTTGGAGGCCGGCTGGGCCAGGACCAGGGGAGCGAGCAGGGCAAGCAGACCCAGGACGAGCACGGGTACGGCCGTGAACCGACGGAGTCTGGGAAGGGAAGTCGCCATGATCAAGCCAATTATAGCAGGGGGCGGCCACCCCCCTGGGAGCGCCGGCGTCCCGCCGGCCTACTAACTCCGTTTTTTCTTCTTGGAGGAGGAGGCAGGAAAAGCAAAGTTAGTTGCCGGCGGGACGCCGGCGCTCCCAGGGAGCCTTCAGCGGGCGTCAGGGCGCGGCGATAACTTCCCTCGTCACCGGCGGCAGACACCGGGAGTCATCGCACACCTGATACCTGACCACCACCCGCCCCGTCCCCCCCACCTCTCCCGTGATCTCCACCCGGCCCGAATACACCGCCAGCGGCTCCTCCTCGAACGCCGCCTTCACCACCTCCCCCGCCGGATAGACCACATTCCTCACATCGCCGTCCTCAGCATGCACCGCCGTGGGCACGAGGTACTCCTGCGACGCCGGGTTCGCCTGCAGGTGCCATCCCGGAGCGATCTCCAGCGCCAGACGGAACGGCCGCCAGCCATCCTTCTCCTCTCCCGTCTCCAGGTGGATACCCACCAGCCGCTCCGCCTCGTGCTCCAGCTTGAAGCCTCCGGCGGCCTCAGCCTCCCGTTCGTGCGCCGCCCGCTCTTCGTCGTACTCCCCCTCCATCTCCTCGGGGATGCCGCCCTTCTCGTGGTACCGCCGGGCCGCGAGGGCCAGCATGCGCACGGCGTCGGGATGACCCTCCACCACCGGGGTGAAGGCGCAGAGCGCCTTGCGAGCCTCGCGCCGCCAGGCGAGCTCGCCCGTGCGGTCCGCGAGGTCGAGGAGGTTGAGCACGGCGATGGCGTTGGCCGCGGGGGTCGCGCCGTCGAAGATGTCCTTGCTGCGGAAGAGCACGTCCGGGCTCTCGCCCCCCACGAAATAGCCGCCCTCGGGATCGCGCAGCCGCTTGCTCTGCTCGCGGGTCAAGCTCACGGCCGCGGCGAGCCAGCGCTCCTCTCCCGTGGCCTCGTGGAGAGCGAGCAGGCCGCGCACCAGGAAGGCATAGTCCCCCAGATAGGCGGGGATCTTCCCCTGCCCCTGCCGCCACGAGTGCAGGAGAGTCCCTCCCTCAGGATGCATGGTCCTCAGGATGAAATCCGCCGCCCGCGCCGCCCGCTCCACGAACGAGGGCTCGTTCAGCAGCTTCCCCGCCACTGCCAGACCGCGGATCACCATGCCGTTCCAATCCGCCAGGACCTTGTCGTCCGTCAACGGCCGCTCCCGGCGCTCGCGGGCGGCGAAAAGCTTGGCCCGGCCGGCGTCCACATCGCGAATCAAGTCCTCGACCGGCATCCTGCGCCGCCCTGCCGCAGCCTCCAGGGGCTCGGGGAGATGGAGCACGTAGTGGCTGCCCTCGAAGAACGGCGGACCGGCAAAGCCGAGGAGGGGGGCGAGGAAGGTGAAGTCCTCCTCTCCCAGGGCCGCCATCAGCTCCTCCCGGGTCCAGACGTAGAAGGCCCCCTCGTGGCCGTGGGTCTCGGCGTCGATGGCGCTCCAGAAGGCGCCCTCGGGAGACGTCATCTCCCGCGCCAGCCACTCCGCCGTCTGCCGCACCACCCGCGCCGCCTGGGGATCGCCCGTGCGGGCGTGCTCCAGGGCATAGAGCTCGAGCAGGAAGCCGTTGTCGTAGAGCATCTTCTCGAAGTGGGGGATCTTCCACTCGCGGTCCGTGGCATAGCGGTGGAAGCCGCCGCCGAGCTGATCGTAGATGCCGCCCCGGGCCATGGCGTCCAGCGTGCGGGCGAGCATCTCCCCCGTCTCCGGCCGCTCGCCCGCCAGCTCCAGCAACAGATAGAGATTGGAAGGCGTGGGGAACTTGGGAGCGCCGCCGAAGCCGCCTAAATGCGGATCGAACCGCCGGGCGAGCGACTCGACCGCCCGCGCAGCCACGGCGCCGCTCGGGGGCTCGGGCGCGGGATGCGACCGCTCCTCCAGATAGTGGCGCATGGCCCGGGTCATCTCCGCCGCCTGCTCCTCCACGTCCGGCCGGCGGGAGCGGAAGGCCTCGGCGAGGTCCTCCAGCACGCGAGCGAAGCCGGGCCGGCCGTAGCGGTCGTCAGGCGGGAAGTAGGTGCCGGCGTAGAAGGGCTTGAGATCGGGAGTCAGGAACACCGAATTGGGCCATCCTCCCTGCTCGGTCAGGATCTGGGTGGCAGCCATGTAGATCTCGTCGAGGTCCGGCCGCTCCTCCCGGTCGAGCTTGACGTTCACGAAATCCCGGTTCATCTGCTCCGCCACCGCGGGATTGGAGAACGACTCCCGCTCCATGACGTGGCACCAGTAGCACGTCGAATACCCCACCGACAGGAAGATCGGCTTGTCCTCCCGCCGCGCCCTCTCGATCGCCTCCGGCCCCCACGGGTACCAGTCGACCGGGTTGTGCTGATGCAGCAGGAGATAGGGACTGCTCTCGCCGGCGAGGCGATTGGTGTGGGTGGAATCGTGTGCGCTCATGGAACCTCCCCGCCCGGTGAATGCGGATCGCGTGCCCATGCCGTGTCGGTACGGGCACGGGGGGCATTGTATGGCTTTGGTGTATTACCATCTCCTACCGTCTTGGAGAGACCTCGAAAGGAGATCCCATGTCCCCACGTGCCGCGATCACCGGTTCACTCCTGATATCCGCCCTCGCCCTCGTCCCCAGTCCGGGGTCCGCCCAGCCCACGGCCCAGTCCGTGGCCGACAGCGTCCAGAAGGCCCTGGGCGGCAAGGACGCCTGGGACAAGACCCACTACCTCCACTGGACCTTCGCCGGCCGCCGCAGCCACTGGTGGGACAAATGGACGGGCCGCTACCGGGTCGAGGGCGACACCAAGGAAGGAAAGCACTACGTCGTCCTCGAGAACCTCAACACCAAAGAGGGCACGGCCTACATGGACGGCCAGAAGCTCGAAGGGGACCAGGCCGCCGAGATGCTCAAGAATGGCTACGGCGCCTGGGTGAACGACTCCTACTGGCTGCTCATGCCCTACAAGATCCAGGACCCGGGCGTGAACCTCTCCTATGCCGGCGAGGAGACGATCGACGGCAAGACCTACGACAAGCTGGCCCTCTCTTTCGGCAACGTCGGCCTCACCCCGGGCGACCACTACACCGCCTACATCAACCGCGACACCCACCTTATGGATCGCTGGGCCTACCTCCTCCAGGACATGCCCAAGGACGGTCCGGCCACGGCCTGGAAATGGGAGGGCTGGCAGAAATACGGCAACATCATGCTCGCCCCGCACCGCACCCAGGTGGGAGCCGACCGCAAGCTGGAGCTGGGGGACATCGCCGTGCCGGCCGAGCTGCCGGACGCGGTCTTCACCTCGCCCGCGCCAGTGAAATGAAGCTGCGGGCCATCTGGCTCAAGCGCTTCAAGCGCGGCCCCATGGACCCGCAGGAGACCGCCACCCTGCGGGCCGGCAAGGGCCTCGTGGGCAACGCCAACCAGGGAGGCCGCCGCCAGGTGATCCTCCTGGAGGAGGAGTCCTGGGCGGAGGCCCTCGCCGACCTGGGAGCCGACCTCGCCCCCTCCACCCGCCGGGCCAACCTCCTCCTTGCCGGCATCCGTCTCGAAGGCTCCCGCGGCCGCATCCTGAGGATCGGCCCCTGCCGCCTCCGCATCTTCGCCGAGTGCCCGCCCTGCGAGCGCATGGACGAAGCCCAGCCTGGCCTCAAAGCCGCCCTACGTCCCCACTGGCGAGGCGGCGCCTGCGCCGAGGTGCTCGAAGGCGGGGAGATCTGGGTGGGGGATGAGGTGAGGTGGGAGTAAACTACCCTCCAATCCCATGAAGACCCCACTGCCGGCCCTCATCGCCGCCCTTCTCGCGCTCTGCCTCTCCGCCTCCCTCTACAGCCAGGACGATTTCGGCGAGAAGGAGGCTCAAGCCCTCTGCGACAAGCTCAAGGACTACCATCCCGGGCCCAAGGCGCAGCCCACGGCGGCCGATCGCAAGCTCTTCGCCGCGGAGACCGCGGATTGCTACCCCTACGTCTACGGCCCAGGGAAGGCCCTCGACTACGACAAGGGCCGCCGCTGCTGCCTGGTGAAAGACTACAACCGCGAGCTCGCGCTGATCTTCGCCAACGGCTGGGGAGTGCCTCGCGACTACGACGCGGCCATCTACTTCCTCTGCCGGGCGGAAGAGGTCGCACCCGCCGAGCAGTGGGGCATGCTGGGCCACGTCCAGGAGATGCGCAAGCAGGCTCAGCCCAAGGACCTCGACTACTGCGAATGGGTGACCAGCGGCCACGGCTCGACCTGGTGCCAGGGCTTGGAGATGGACCGCCGCGCACCGGAATGGGACCGCCGGGTCGAAACCGTGTCGCGCTCCCTGCCCGCCGAGGCCCGCCCCGCCCTGAAGACGCTACGCAAGGCGGCGGACACCTTCGCCGAAGCCGACGGCAGCCTCTCCGCTCTGGGCAATTACGGCGGCACCATCTACCCCTCGCAGGTCCTCGCCGGCCAACAGGACCAGACCGAAGCCTTCCTCGCGACCCTGGAGAAATACACCCGCAACCGCGCCCCTGCTGCCACCTCTGCCGACTTCGAGCGCACCGATCAAGCCCTCAACGCGGCCTACCAGAAGCAGATGACCCAGGTGAATTCCGACGACAAGGAATTCGATCGCAACACCGCCGGCCAGGACTCCCTCCGCGACGCCCAACGCGCCTGGATCCCCTACCGGGATGCCTGGAAGTCCCTCTACCGCCTCCGCTGGCAGGGAGCCGCCGCCCCGGAAGCTCTCGACCGCGAGATCGCGACCGCCCTCACCACCACCCGCGCCGAGGAACTGAGCAAGCTGGGCACGGAAGAGTAGGAGAAAGAAGGGGATCGCAGCAAGCCCCTCTCGGCGCCTCCATCTGATGACCGCCGCTACCTGCGCGACTCAGCGGCTTTTCGAGGAGGCCGAAGCTCCAGAGAGAGCTGCCACCCAATCGCTCGGGCATAGCGCTCCAGCGTGGAGAGACGTATGCTGCCCGCGCTGTTCTCCATCCGGCTGATGGCCGATTTTTTCGTCTCGAGCCGATCGGCGACCTCCTCTTGGGTCAGGCCCGCCTTTTCACGGGCCTGCCGGAGGAGAGCACCGATCTTGAAGTCTGCGTACCCCGCCTCGAGCCCCTCTGCAAATTCAGGATCGCAGGCAGCCCGAGTCCGCGCGTACCGGGTGAGGTCACTCATCCTCGTGTCTCCTACTTTGATAATCCTGCTGGCGCTTCTCGGCCAGATCGATCTCCTGGCTTGGAAAGGGCCCTGTGACTCGACCCGAGGGTCGCGCGACTTGACCCCCTGGGTCGGGCGACTCGCCCCATGGGTCGCGTCATCTGACCCTCGGGTCGGGCCGCTCGACCCTCGGGTCGCGTGGCCTGACCCACGGAGCCCGCGACGTAATCCGAGGTCCCCGCGACGCACGCGATGGGCCCCGCGTCCCACGGATCGGGTCCCGCGGCGGCCGAAACGGTCGCGAAGTCCCGCCGGACGGCGCCCGTCAGGCCCCGGATGGGTTGGCTTCGATCTTGCTCGGGATGTGCTGTGGGGAAGGACTCCCCCGTAGTAAGAAAACCATTCCTCCTCAGGAGATTGTCGACATGAGAGCCCGAAACTACGTTCTTGCCGCCATGCTCTGTGCAACCATGGCTCCTCTCTCCGCAGGCGCCCAGTTGCCGGCCCCGCCGCCGCTCCCCGCTCCTCCTTCACCCCCGGGGTTGCATCTCCCAGCACCGCCGCGTCTCCCCGCGCCGCCCCCGCTGCCGGGAACGAGAGCGGCGGCCAGCTCCACTCACCACCACCGACACCACCGGCATCATCACCGGCATCACCATCACCAGCACGGGTAGGAGGGAGGAGCCGGAAAAAAAAGGACATAAAGGACTTAAAGGACATAAAGGACGAAAACACGGACTTTGTTGTCCTTTGAGTCCTTTGGGTCCTTTGAGTCCTTTTTTCTACAGCTCGAGCTCGTCCCTCTCGTCCAGCACCCGGAACCCTCTCGCTTCAATGGCTTTGCGGGCGGCGCCTTTCGCGTCCAGGGCAGGGTTCGAGTGGTTGAGGTGGGTGAACCAGACGCGGAGCTTGCCGGACTTCACCAGGGGCTCCAGGAGGTCCATGGAGACGGTGATGAGCGGGTGCTTGATCTTGGAGACGTCGCGGTCCGGCAGCTCGTCGGGGGAGTAGAAGGTGGCGTCCAAGAGGGCGTAGTCCACCTTCTCCTCGGCCAGGACGTCGGTCAAGGGCCGGGGCCAGGCCTTCCAGGAATCCGTGTCCGGCACGTAGAGCAGGGTCTTGTGCGGGCCGCGGATGAGGAAGGCCATCGTGTCCGTGTACTCGTCGCGGTGGGGCACGGGAAAGGCCTTGACGGTGATCCCCTCCTCCAGCTCGAAGGGCTGGCCGGGCTGGATCTCCTTGAGCACGATGTTCCCCAAGCGGACGAGCTGGCTCCAGGGGCCGTTGGTGCGCAGGTACTCGGCCATGCGGGGTGAGACCCAGGTGGGGATGCCCTGCGTGTTGAGGCTCTCGAAGCCGAAGTGGGCGAGGCCCAGGTAGTGGCCGATGTGGGCGTGGGTGAGGAGCACTCCGTCGACCGGCGCGCGGTCCACTTTCCCCTCGGGATGGCGACGGAAGGTGTGGATCTCCTCGATCTGCGCCGTGACGTCCGGCGTGGCATCCACCAGGTAGACGTGGCCCGTCTTGGGGACGTGGATCGCCAGGCTCGCCACGTGCCGCGCCAGGGCCGGGTTCTTCCGCGCCGCCGAGCAGTGGGAGCAGTCGCAGCCCGTCTGCGGCATGCCGCCGTCCTGGACGGTGCCGAGGACGACGATGCGGGGGGGTGGGGGCGATGGCGCGGTGCCGAGGAAGAGGGTGGAAAGAATGGAGAGGATGAGGAGCTTCATAGGGGCTATTTGAGCACGGGCGTCCAAAACCGCTACCCCGCCCGCAGCTCCTCCCGCCGCACCGTGAGGTCCTCCACACGGTCGCGATCGACCTCCACGCCAATGCCGGGCCGGTCCACCGGCACGGTGACCCAGCCTTCGCGGTCCATGGTCCACTCGGGGGTGACGATGTCCTTCTCCCAGTAGCGTTCGCTGGGGGAGACGTCGCCCGGCAGGGTGAAGTTGGGCAGCGAGGCCAGGGCTACGTTGTGGCCGCGGCCCACGCCGCTTTCCAGCATGCCGCCGCACCAGACGGGGACGCCGTGGCCGGCGCAGAGGTCGTGGATGGCCTTCGACGGCTGGAAGCCGCCCACGCGGCCGGGCTTGATGTTGACGATGCGGCCGGCGCCGAGGCGGATCATGTCCTCGGCCCGGTCGACGGAGGTGATGGACTCGTCAAGGCAGATGGGGGTCTCGAGCAGGTTCTGGAGATGGACGTGGCGCAGTAGGTCGTCCCACGCCATGGGCTGCTCGATCATCATCAGGCCGAGGTCGTCCAGGGCTTCGAGGTTCGCGGTGTCGGCCAGGGTGTAGGCGTTGTTGGCGTCGGCCATGAGCGGCGCCTGGGGTCCCAGGGCCTCGCGCACGGCGCGCACGTACTCCACATCCGCTCCCGGCTTGATCTTGATCTTGACCTTGCGGTAGCCCCTCTCCAGAGCCGCCCGGGCCTTCTCCACCAGGGCCGCGGGGCTCGCCTGAATCCCCAGCGAGATGCCGACGCGGATGCGGTCGCGGGTGCCCCCGAGCTTCTTCGCGAGCGAGATCCCCTCGGTTCTGGCCGCGAGCTCCCAGATCCCCATCTCGACGGCTCCCTTGGCCATGTGGTGGCCGCGGAAGTCCCGCTCGAGGACGGCATGGACCTCCTCCGGCCCCGCGAAGTCGTGGCCCAGCACGCGGGGAGCCACCCACTCGCGGATGGCGTGCCAGCAGGTGTCGATGGTCTCGGAGCTGTAGTTGGGGTGCTCGCCGGCCACGCATTCGCTCCAGGCCGTCACGCCGTCGGCGCTCAGAAGCTCCAGCAGGAAGATGCGGCGCCGGCTCTGGGTGCCGGAGGAGATCTGGAAGGGCTCTTTCAAGGCGAGGGCGACCTCGCGCAGGGTGATGGATTGAATGCGCAGCATGGGTCTTTAGTCCGTCTCCAGTCCGTAGAAGCAGCGCCCGTCCGCGGGATCGCGGTAGAAGGCCTCGATGCGATAGCCGCGGGCGAGATACGTCTCGAAAGCCCGCCGGGTGGATTCGCGCCAGGCCACGGCCGCGTCCGGCCGCTCGACCTTGACGGCCTGGACGTCCGCGGGGATCTCGACCCGCACGCGCGGCGCCGCGAGCAGCTCCTCGCTCTCCTTCACCGCGGCTCCGGGATTGGCGATGGGCGCGTCGCGGAAGGGCTCGTGGGAGCCGGCGCGATGGTCGCGCATGGCGCGGGCCACCCGGTCGCTCGCGATGCGCCAGGAGGCCACGAAGCGGTCGGTGCCGATCCCCTTGGCCAGCTCGCTGAACAGCTCGCCCTCGTACATGTCTTCCGCGTACTCGGCGACGCCGATGCCGAGGTGGTTGAAGTTGAGGTGGGCATTGCGCGCCTCCAGGGGGTCGAAGGTCCACTGCACCTCGTCGATCCCCAGCGGCAGCAGGCATTCGCGCTGGTAGAGCTTGAGGCGGGTGCCGAGCCCCAGGTCGCGGCCGGCGGGATCGACGGCGAGCATGTGGGACCAGTGGAACGGCCGGCCGCTGCGCACCGCGGCGAACCCGAGCACGAAGCCGAGCAGCCGCGCGTCAGCGGTGAAGGCGCCGGCCACGATCCCCCCCGTCTTCTGCACGATCTTCTGGATCGACAGCGGAACGACGTCCGAGAAGTCCTGCCCCCAGGTGGCCCGCTGGAGGTCGATGCAGGCGTGGTAGTCGGCGATGGAGGAGAGGGGGCGGAACGTCAGGCCGTCGGGATCGGTGCGGTCGGGGAAGGGAGCAGTCATGGCGCAGGGGGATCTTGTCACAGGGGTGCGGGTCACGAACAGCGAGCCGGCCCCGCGCGGCGAGAGCTAGGGCGGCGTCTGCGGGCGGACGGCCGGCGCCTCGTACCACCGCTCCTTGGGCACCACCGCCGGCGCTGCCGGATCGCCGAGGTAATGGGGGGACATGATCTGCACTCCGTGCTCGTTGAAGAGGTCCTGGATGTTGGCGTTGAGCGCGCTCAAGACCGCCGGGCGCCGGGGCTGGTCGCGCAGCCGCACCTGCAGCGTGTACTGGACGTAGAAGTCCGAGAGCGCCGTCTGCAGCACCCGCGGCGCCGGCTCGCGCTCCAGCTCCGGCGTGCGCGCCGCCGCCTCCAGCAGCATGGCATGCACCTGCCGCCAGGGCGCGCCGTAGCCGATGGTGACCGAGGTCTCGAGGATCGAGGACGCCGCCTCCGCGGGCCGCGAGAAGTTCCGGGTCACGCTGTCCAGCAGGAGGCCGTTGGGGATGCTGACCTCCTCGTCGGCGAAGGTTCGGATCTTGGTGGAGAAGATCCCCACGCGCGTCACGGCGCCCTCGGCGTCGCCGACCCGCACCCAGTCGCCCTCGCGCAGGATGCGCGAGAAGGTCAGGATGAAGCCGCTGGTGGCTTGGCCGACCCGGCCGGACGCCCCCAGCGAGAGCATCAGGCCCAGGAGCACGCTTAAGCCCTTGAAGGCTTCGCTGCCCGAGCCGGGGAGGTACGGATAGGCCATGGCCAGGGCGAAGAGCCAGATGACCACGGTGGCGAGCTGGCGGGCGGGACGTACCACGTCCTTGTCGATCCCGAAGATCTTGAAACGGCCCGCCTCGATTCCCCGCGCCACGACGCGCAGGGCCGTGGTGGCCAGCCGGGCGAGCCCGGCGATCACTGCCACCATCACCAGCCCTGGCACGGTGGCGACCATCGCGGTTACGACCTGGGTGACGATCCCCCCGATGTAGCCGGTGAGCCGCTCGGCCCACGGCCGCGTGTAGGGGAAGAGGCCGAAGACGAAGCGTAGCCACTCCTCGATCAGGACCGCCACCAGGGCCACGAAGAGGACGCTTCCGACCGCCCGCACCAGCCGCACGATCGGGGCCAGCTCCTCCCGGCGCAGGTGCCCCAGCCAGCGGTCGAGGCGCGTGGCGATCCGCCGCCGGAGCCACGCCCGCCCACGCACCAGGACCCAGAGGATCAGGGCGAAGCTGCCGGTGCCCGCGAGCGCCAGCCCCGACTCGCGGAGCAGCTCGCGACCCCGCTTCGCCTGCCGGGCGGCCGTGATCGCCTCGGTGAGGCGCGGGCCCACGACCGCGCGCGCCTCGGCGAACGTCTGGCCGTCCTCGACGTCGAGATCGCCGCCGAGGATCCTGAACACGTAGACGCCGTCGACGGTCACGATGAGCTCCTCGGCGGTCTGGACCAGCGTCACGGTTCCCGGCCCCCCCTTGGCGAGGGCCTGGCGGATGCGCCCGGCGCTCTGCGCGGCGCGGGCGGCCGGTGGAGCGCCGTAGTACGCGGCCCGGAACGTGACGACGTCGCGGTTGAAGAAGCGGAGCGTGGCGGACGGCGGCGCCGCGGGCTCGCCGGCACCGGCGGCGAAAACCGGGACCGGCGACAGCATGCCGAAGAAGAGCAGGGCGGTCAGCAAGGACACTGGGCAGTGTGGCGGCCCGGGCCGGGGGCGGTCAATGGGACTTTCGTCTCATCTCGTCTCGTCTTATCTCCATGGGGCTTTGGCGCGAGGTTGGACCAAGGTCCAACTTGTGAGCCGCCGGCCCCGAAAGTAGCTTGGAGAGCGCAGCAGAACCGGACGAGGAGGAGGATTGACCATGGCTCATCGAGTTGTTTCCACAGGCGCCGTGCTGCTCGCCATCGCCCTGATGGCCGCCGGCGCATCGGCCCAGTCCGTGTCGGCGAAAGCCGAGGCCGGAAAGGGCAAGGCCGAGGCCGCCGTGCTCGCCGAGATCGAGGTCACCATAGTGAGCGTCGACCTTGAGAAGCGCGAGGCGAAGATCCGCTACGACGACGGTCAGATCGACACGGTGGCCGTCGACAAGGAGGTCAAGCGCCTCGACGAGGTGCGGCCCGGCGACAAGGTGGCGATCAAGTACTACCGGGCCCTGGCCCTCAGCCTCGAGAAGACGAAAGACGCGAGCCCATCGATCTCCGAATCCGGGGAAGACGCGCGGACGAAGCCGGGCGAGCTGCCCGGCGGCGTGCGCACGAAGCGGATCACCGCCGTGGCCCGCGTGACCGCCATCGACAAAGCGGCGGGCAACGTCACGCTCACCGGGCCGGGAGGGGGCTCCGTCGTGGTCGACGCCGACTCCGAGCTCCTCGCCAAGCTGGCGGTGGGCGACCTCGTGAAAGCGGTCTATACCGAAGCGCTCGCCGTGTCGATCTCGCGAGAGGCCGGCCACTGAGCGGCGAGCAGGAGGAAACGATGAACAGACGTGGCATCGCAATATCGATGTGTGCACTGGCGCTGACCTTCGCCGTGGCGGCGATGGCGCAGCAGGTCGAGACGACCGTCGACCGCGCGGCGGACTTCTCGAAGTACAGGACCTTCAAGATCGAAATCGCGACTAAGTGGGGCAATCCCATCGGCGAGAAGAACATGCTCGAGGAGCTCACGACCGCCTTCACGGCCAAGGGCTGGACCCAGGACACGTCGGGCTCGCCCGACGTGAACATCGTGGTGCACGGCGCCACCAAGGAGAGGCAGCGGATCGACACCTTCTATACGGGCGGCGGCGGTGGCTATTACGGTGGCTGGGGGTGGGGCGGCGTCGGCTCATCGTCCACCATGGTGAGCGAGTACACCGAGGGCACCCTCGTCGTCGACATCTTCGATTCGGCGACCAAGCAGCTCGTCTGGCGGGGCGTGGCGCAGGACGAGCTCAAGGCGAAGCAGAACAAGCGGGAGAAACAGGCCACCAAGGCGGTCACGAAGCTGCTCAAGGACTTCCCACCGAAGCCGCAAGGCAAGGGCTGACGCCGACGGACCTGGTAGACGGACCCTGGGCTGCCGCTTCGAGGCCCTCACTCCCCCAGCCCCTCTCTCCCAGCCTCCCCCCCGGCCGCCGGGAGAGAGGGGAGTGGTTAGTCCCGAAAAAGCAAAAAGAACCCCTCGCTCCTTCTTCAGACAAACCTCTCCCTCTTCTCCCGGCGGCCGGGGGGGAGGCTGGGAGAAGAGGGGCTGGGGTGATGAGGGCTTCGAAGGGCAAGCCGGTTAATTACTGTTTACGGCCGCGCCCGGCGTCGCCGCCATTCCCCACCAGCTCGAAGTCCTCCGCCACCACGGCCGTCTCGCCGTGCTCCAGCGTCTCTGCCGCCGTCCGGGTCGCGAACAGATGCATCAGCCGGGCGATGACGCCGGTCCAGCCCGTCTGGTGGCTGGCGCCGAGCCCGGCCCCGTTGTCGCCGTGGAAGTATTCATAGAAGAGGATGTGATCGCGCCAGTGCGGATCCTCCTGGAATTTCCGCGTGCCCCCGTACACGGGCCGGCGTCCGTCCTGGTCACGTAGGAAGATGTTGCTGAGCCGGCGGACGATCTCCTCGGCGACCTGGTAGAGGGTCCTCTGCTGCCCGGAGCCGGTGGGACATTCGACGGTGAGCTCGTCCCCGTAGAAGGCGTAGTACTGCAGCAGGGCCCGGACGATCAGGGCGTTCACCGGTATCCAGATCGGCCCCCGCCAGTTCGAGTTGCCCCCGAACATGCCGCTGTCGGACTCCGCCGGCAGGTAGGCCACCCGGAAGTCCTCGTTTCCGACCCGCACCCCGTAGGGATGCTCGGCGTGATAGCGGGAGAGGGAGCGGATGCCGTAGGGGCTCAGGAACTCCTGCTCGTCCAGCATCGTGGCGAGGACCCGGCGCAGCCTGGTTTCGTCCAGGACGGCGGCGAGGCGCCGGCCCGCGTACCCGGTCCGGGCCGGATCGTGGATGGACGCCCGCAGCTCCGGGCGCGCCAGGATGAACCTCCGGAAGCGCTCCTGGATCTCGGGATACTGCGCCACGAGCTTGCCGTCGAAGACGGTGACCGCGCACAGGGGGAGCAGACCCACCATGGACCGCACCTTCAGGCGCTCCGCCCGGCCGTCCGGCAGCTTCAGCACGTCGTAGAAGAAGCCGTCCTCCTCGTCCCACATGCCGACGTCGTCGCCGGCGTGCACCAGGGCCCCGGCGATCCACAGGAAGTGCTCGACGAACTTCAGGCACATCTCCACGTACGCGGGCCGGTGGAGCGCCAGCTCGCAGGCGATCTCCAGCATGTTCTGGCAGAAGAGCGCCATCCAGGCCGTGCCGTCCGCCTGCTCCAGGTAGCCGCCGGTCGGCAGCGGCGCGCTACGGTCGAACACCCCGATGTTGTCGAGGCCCAGGAAGCCGCCCTCGAAGGCGTTGTTGCCCGCGCGGTCCTTGCGGTTCACCCACCACGTGAAGTTGAGCAGCAGCTTCTGGAACGAGCCCTCGAGCCACGCCAGGTCGCCCTGCCCCCGTCTCGCGGTCTCCACCCGGTGGGTGAAGATCGTGGCCCAGGCGTGCACCGGCGGGTTGACGTCGCCGAAGTTCCACTCGTAGGCCGGGATCTGCCCGTTGGGATGCAGGTACCGCTCGGTCAGCATCAGGCTCAACTGCTGCTTGCCGAATTCGGGGTCCACCAGCGTCAGCGCCAGGACGTGGAAGGCCAGGTCCCACGCCGCGTACCAGGGGTACTCCCACTTGTCCGGCATCGACAGGACGTGGTCGTTGTCCAGGTGGTGCCATTGGACGTTGCGCAGAGCGGCCCGCCGTTTCGGGTTGAACGGGTCGACCCCGTGCTCCTCCAGCCACTTGTCCACGTCGTAGCAGTAGGTCTGCTTGGTCCACATCATGCCGGCCAGGGCCTGGCGCATCACGTTGGCCTGATCGGGGCTCAACGCGGCCGGGATCACGGTGGCGTAGAAGGCGTCGGCTTCCTCCCGGCGCGTCGCCAGGAGCGCGTCGAAGCTCTCGCCGAACGGCCCACCGGACCCATCGGCCATCGCGTCCGGGTCCGCGTCGCTCAAGCGTAGCTGGACCGTGCACGACGCTCCCGCCTCCACGGTCAGCGGATAGTGAGCCGCCACCTTCGTCCCCCGATCCTCTGGATTCACCGCCTCCTGGCGGCCGTGGACGACGTAGTCGTCGACCCCGTCCTTGACGTAGGGGGTCGGATTGGGGGCGTTAAAGAGGCGCTCGTTGTTGGTCTCGTTCTCGGTGAACAGCAGGTCGGCCGCGTCCGAGATGTAGAGAAACCGCTCACCGAGATCGGGATGTGACGCCGCCACCACCCCGGGAAAGCCGGCCGCCTGCCGGAGGACCGGCCGGGAGACCTCCCCGCCCCAGGACCACGTGTTGCGGAACCAGAGCGTCGGCAGTAGGTGCAGGGTGGCCGGCTCCGGCCCACGGTTGTGCACCGTGACCTGGATGAGCAGGTCCTCGGGGGAGGCCTTGGCGTACTCGACGAACACGTCGAAGTAGCGGTCCTCGTCGAACACCCCGGTGTCGATCAGCTCGTACTCGAAATCCTGGCGGCCCCGCCGGCGACTGGTCGCGACGAGGTCGTCGTAGGGGTAGGCCGCGTGCGGGTACTTGTAGAGGTACTTCATGTACGAGTGGGTGGGCGTGGAGTCGAGGTAGAAGTAAACCTCCTTCACGTCCTCGCCATGGTTGCCCTCGCTGTTGGTCAGCCCGAACAGCCGCTCCTTGAGGATCGGGTCCTTGCCATTCCACAGCGCCAGCGCGAAGCACAGCCGCTGGTGGTCGTCGGAGATCCCGGCCAGACCGTCCTCGCCCCAGCGGTAGGCGCGCGAGCGGGCCTGGTCGTGGCTGAAGTAGTCCCAGGCGTTGCCCGAGTCGCTGTAGTCCTCGCGCACCGTGCCCCACTGGCGCTCCGACAGGTACGGTCCCCATTTGCGCCACGGTGCGGTGCTGCTCGGGGATTCTTCCAGACGATGAAGCTCGGCGTCCATGGGCAATTCACCCCCACCAGGAGAGCGCGAAGACCACCACGAACAGCAGCGGGTACGCGACGATGGCCCAGCGGTCGAGGCGCTCGACAAGCTGCTGCCGGCCCTGGCTGAGGAGGCGGGAGCTCAGGGTCACCACCACGACGACCAGGAAGACGAGGAGGGTGGACCCGACGATGAAGTAGTCCATGCGGGTGAGGTAGGCGAGGTTCGGCAGCGAGCGGGCGAGGGCGAACCGGTAGGCGATCAGAGTGAGCATAGTGGTGACCGCGATGCTGATGCGGGGAGGCACCGCCGCGGGGGCCGGCCACAGCGCCGTCCACCCCATGATCACGATGAGCACCAGCGGCAGGACGACCTGCACCGCCGGGTAGGCGAGGTGGCGGCGAACCTCCCACTGGAGCGCCACTCCGGCCAGCGGCCGCTCGCCGGGGCCGGTCAGGTAGTCTGCTCTCACGACCCGGGCCGGGCCCACCTTCCAATCGGTGACCGAGAGGCGGGCGGCGCGGCCCGACCGGGAGCCCTTGTCCTCGTACAGAAGCGCGATCTCCGCGGGCGAGTAGCCCAGGGTCACCAACTGGACGTCGAGGCGGTGGCGGTCGAACGGAAAGTCGGTGAAGCTCATGGGGGCCGCGAAGCGCCCCGAGAAGAGCTGCCGGTAGGTCACCCGCCCGCTGGCGTCGACCTCGACGCGCCGCGGCAGAGCGGCGGTGACCGACCGCTGGTTGGCCAACTGCAGGCGGGGGCTCCAGATCTCGTCGAGGGGCAGGCTGCGCACCTCGGACCCTTTCCCCGCCAGGCGTGGATCCCGCCACTCGGCCTTCACCATCACGTCAGCGAGGAAGGACTGCTCGGAGCCGATGACGTCGTGGAGGTTCACCAGGTAGAGCCCCACGTGCACGGGGGTCGGCGTCGTGGCGTCCGGACGCGAGAGGTCCGCGTCGACCGCGGCTCGCGCGGTGGGCGCTGCGAGCCCCAAGAGCAGCCCGGCGGCGAGAATCAACACCCTTGATTTGGGCATCGATTTGGGCATCGACCGGTCCCCTCCGCCGTCAGTTGCCGAGGATGTTGATGGCGCGGGAGGCGACGACGATGATCGTGGACAGCGAGATCGAGCTCTCGGCCATCATCAGCAGCTTGGAGCGGGGGGTCAGCGGCAGCGCATCGGTGGGGCTGAAGGCCGTGGCCGTCCAGAAGGCGAGGAACAGGTAGTCGACGTACACCGGCTTCCAGCCGGGCGGCACGTCCTCGGGGGGAGCCCCTTCCTGCGGGAACAGCCAATCCGGCCGCGGCTCCCCGTCGGTGCCGCGGCGGCCCGGACCGCCACGGTCGACCTGCCAATAGAGCAGCGAGAACGACAGCACGTTGACGAGCCAGACCCCGATGCTCGAGACGAGCAACTGCTGGCCGGCGACCGCATGTCCGTGGGCCACCATGACGGCGACCAGGTTCGCGAGGTTGGCTACGGTCCCGGCCGTGCCGATCACACAGAAGGTGAAGGTCGCCGCGCGCTCGAGCGGCAGCCACCGCGCCTGGTCGGGCGCGAGGGCGACCAGGAAGACGGGGATGAACACGCCGAAGCTGAGGGCCCAGGGGACCCAGCCCGGAAACAGCCTGATGCGGCCGGACATGAGCTCCAGCAGCAGGGCCACGAGGAAGATCGCGAGCATGGCTGGCCAGCGCGGCTCCCGCCGGGGACGCCGCGCCGGCTCCGCCAGGGGGGTCGAAGGCTCGCTCGGAGCCGTGGTGGCAAGGCTCATGATCGCTCAGAAGCGCTCGTCCACGTACTTGTACTCGTAGTCGGGTTCGCGGTAGCCGCTGCGCTTCTGTCGCTCGGGCAGCTCGACCTTCTCGCGCGGCGCCTTTTTGTACGGGATGCGGCTGAGCAGGTGGGTGATGATGTTCAGGCGCGCGCGCCGCTTGTCGTCGGAGCGCGCCACGAACCAGGGTGCAATGTCGGAGTCGGTGGCGGCGAACATCTCGTCGCGCGCCCGTGAATAGTCGTACCAGCGGCTGTAGGACTTGAGGTCCATGGGCGAGAGCTTCCAGGTCTTGCGCGGATCGTCGATGCGCTCGGCGAGCCGCCGGGTCTGCTCCTCCATGCTCACCTCCAGCCAGTACTTGGTGAGGAGGATGCCGGAGTCCACCATCGCCTTCTCCACCAGCGGCACCTGCTGGATGAACTTGCGCGCGACCTCCTCGCTGCAGAAGCCCATGACGCGCTCCACGCCGGCGCGGTTGTACCAACTGCGGTCGAAGATCACGACCTCGCCGGCCGCCGGCAGGTGCCGCAGGTAGCGCTGCACGTACATCTGGGTCTTCTCGCGGTCGCTCGGCGCCGGCAGCGCCACCACCCGGAAGACGCGCGGGCTGACGCGCTCGGTGATGGCCTTGATGGTGCCACCCTTGCCGGCGCCGTCGCGCCCCTCGAACACCACGCACACCTTGAGCCCCTTGTGCTGCACCCAGTCCTGCAGCTTCACCAGCTCGCCGTGCAGGCGCTCGAGTTCCTTCTCGTAGGACTTGCGATCGAGACGTTCGCCGTTTTCGTTCCCCATGATCACGTCAGGTTTGCACCCGGGGGGAAGAGGGCACAATTGGACTTTGGTCTCATCCGGAGTGAGGGCTACAGGATCACCCGCCGCGCCGACTTCACCTCCGGCAGCGCCGCCAGCTTCTCCACCAGCCCCGGCGTGGGCACCTGGTCCACGCGCAGCACGGCCAGGGCCTCGTGGCCGCGGCGGGAGAGGTGGATGTCCGCGATGTTGACGTCGTGCTGCGCGAGCAGGGTCCCCAACTTCCCCACCACGCCGGGCTTGTCCAGGTTCTCCAGCACCAGCAGGTTGCCCTCGGGCCGGAACTCCAGGCGGTAGCCCTCGAAGCGCACCACGCGCGGGTCGCGCTCGCCGAACAGGGTGCCCCCCAGCTCGATGCTCTTGCCGCCGCCCGCGAGGGTGACGACCACGAGTTGCGGGTAGTCGCCGCGGGTGGAGTGGGTGGTGCGCACGACCTCGATGCCCCGTGCCTCGGCCATTTTCTCGGCGTTGACGTAGTTGACGGCCTCGCCCAGGAACGGCGTGAGCGCCCCCTTGAGCACGGCCACGGTCACCGGCGCCCGCAGCGACTCGTCGAGACCCCAGACGTCCACCTGCAGCCGCTGGGGCGCGGTGCCCAGCAGCGAGGAGGCCATGCAGCCGAGGGTCTCCCCCAGGCTCATGAACGGCTCGGCCCGTCCCCCCGTGGGGCGGAACGGCAGGTTGACCGCGGCCACGGCCAGCGATCCCGAGAGCGCGGCGAGCACCATCTCGGCGGTCTCGATGGAGATCCGCTCCTGGGCCTCGCGGGTCTGGGCCCCCAGGTGAGGGGTGGCCACCACCTTCTTGTGCCGCACCAGCGCCAGGTCCTTGGGCGGCTCCTCGGCGAAGACGTCCAGGGCCGCGCCCCCGAGGTGGCCGGACTCCAGGGCCGCAAGCAAGGCTCCTTCGTCCACCACGCCGCCACGGGCGCAGTTGACGAGGAGCGCCCCCTTCTTCATCTTCCCCAGCCGCTCGCCGTCGAGGAGGTTCTTCGTCTGCTCGGTGAAGGGGACGTGGAGAGTCACCATGTCCGCCCGCGCCAGCAGGTCGTCGAGCGACAGCAGCTCCACCTCCAGGCGGCGGGCCGCGGCGGCGTCGAGGAACGGGTCGTAGGCCAGGATCTTCATCTCGAAGCCGCGGGCGCGGTCCGCCACCCGCTGGCCGATGCGGCCGAAACCGATGATCCCCAGGGTCTTCCCCTGCAGCTCCGTGCCCGTGAGCTTGCGGTTCCACTCCCCCGCCTTCATCGAGGCGTCGGCCTCCGGCACCCGGCGGGCAAGCGAGAGCAGAAGGGCGAAGGTATGCTCCGTGGCCGACATCAGGTTGGCGGTCGGAGCGTTGACCACCAGGATGCCGAGGTCGGTGGCGGCGGCGACGTCCACGTTGTCGACGCCGATGCCGGCCCGTCCCACCACCTTCAGGCGCTTGCCGGCCTTCAGCAGGTCGGCCGTGGCCTGGGTGGAGCTGCGCACCACCAGGGCATCGAAGTCCGCCACGATCTCGTGGAGGCGCGGGCGCTCCTCGGCCGTGAGCTGATGGATCTCCACCCCGGCCTGCTGGAACAGGGCGAGGCCTGAAGGATCGAGCGGGTCCGCGATCAGGATGCGGGCCATGGCTCAGCGCGCCGCCGCGGGAGCGGCGATCGTCTCCAGGATCTGATCGATCTCGGCGAAGAGCGCCGCGAGGTCGCTCTCCCGCACCTCGCCCATGTGACCGATGCGGAAGGTCGTGGGCTTCCAGTCGCCATAGCCGCCGCCGATGGTGATGCCGCGGGCCGCGAGCCCTTTGACGATGGCCTGGGGATCGACGCCCGCGGGAGGATGGAGGCAGCTCACGGTGACCGACCGGGCGCCCTCGGCCGCGGCATAGGCGCAGCCTCGGGAGGCGGCCCACTCCGCCGTCTTCTCATAGAGCCGCTCGTGGCGGGCCCAGCGCGCCTCCATGCCCTCGGCCAGGATGCGGTCCACCTGCACGTCCAGGGCGTAGAGCAGCGGGATGCCCGGCGTGGTGATGAAGCCCCCCTCGCGGTGCTTCTCACGATAGCGGAGGAGGTCGGTATAGAAGCCTCGGTGCGGCACCTTCGCCGCCCGCTCGGCCGCGCGGTCGGAGAGGGTGAAGAGGGTGAGGCCCGGCGGCACGGCCACGGCCTTCTGCGTGCCGGCCAAGACCACGTCGAGACCCCAGGCGTCCGTCTCCACCCGGGCGCCGGCCAGGGAGGAGACCGTGTCCACCAGGATGATGGCGTCGCTCTCCTCGCGGATCACCTTGGCGATCTCGGCGAGCGGGCTCATCACGCCCGTCGAGGTCTCGTTGTGGACCACGGTCACGGCGTCGTACCGCTTGCGCCGCAGCGCCGAGCGGACGAGCTCCGGATCGACCGGCTGCCCCCAGGGGGCCGACACCTTGTCCGCGCTCTTGCCCACGGACCTGGCGATCGAATGCCAGCGCTCCGAGAACGCGCCGTTGGTCAAGCTCAGCACGTCCTCCCCGGCGCAGGAGATGACGGCGCTCTCCATGATGAGAGTCGAGCTGCCGGTCGCCACCATCACGTCCCCCGCGGTGCGGAGCACCTTGGGAAGCCGTTCCGCCAGCGACAGATAGAACGATTTGAACCCCGCTGACCGGTGGCCCACCATGGGCCGGGTCATGGCCTGCCGCGCGTCCTGGGGGACGTAGGTCGGGCCGGGGAGGAAGAACTGGATGGGATCGTGAATGGGGCCAGGCTTCGAATCAGACACGGGACACCTCTCTCACCGGAGCCCCGAAGAGCCCCTGCTGGTTTATGCCGCATTGTGGCAAAACGAGCCGCCGGGGGCAAGGCGTCCCCTCGCGTACCCTCAGAAGTGCAGCGTCCGGCAGAGAGGGGGACGGACAGGCGCCGCGACGCGGCAGCTTGAAGTGGGCAAGAATATACAAGACAGACACATACCCAAACGCTTATACAACTCCTGTGAAGCTTCACCATCCTGCCGCGGACATCAGGCAGCGTCCGCGTCCCAGGAGCTCACGCTCAAGCTGCCTTGGAGAAACGTGATGAAAAAGATCGGTCTCATGCTAGCCGTATTTGCCGCCATCCTCTGCTTCAACAGCGCGCCGGCCCACGCAGGCCCGACTTTCACCTGGTCGTGCAACAGTGGGACGGGTGCCTGCTCGTTCGACGCGAGCGGCTCGACGGCCAACCCCTACGTCTGGAAATACAACTTCGACTTCGGCGATGGATCGGGCACCGGCCTGACGGGTAACCCAACTGCGTCCCACACCTTCACGAGCGGCTACTCCTCCACGGTCACTCTCACTATCTACTTCTTCTCGGATCCCGGGTCGGCCTCGGTGAACTGCACCGTCTGGCACCACCTTCTGCCGGTCAGTCCTCAGCCGCCTTTCAGCGGCCAGTGCCCGTAACCCTCACTGTCTTCCTCAGGGTTTTCACATCGATCCCCCAGACGGGGCCCGGTCCAAGGACCGGGCCCCGTTTTCGTTTGCGCCGGTTTTCACCTGAACATAGCAAGATTCCATAAAAACGGCTCGCCTCTCTCTACGTATAACCAATCAGGTGAAGCTTCCCGTCCTGCCGCGGACACCAGGTAGCACCCGCGGTCCAGGAGCCTGACATTCACGCTGCCAAGACGACTCAGGAGGTAATTTCATGACTCACAAGACCCCGACCTCATGGATCCGCGCGATCCGCATCCTGGGGATCCTCTTCCCTCTCGCCGCATTGCTGGGGTTGACCGCTCCGGCCCAGGCCGTGGCCCCACTCGAATACTCGTGGAGCTGCGTCAGTCGCTCCTGCTCGTTCAACGTCACTACGAGCAACCATGGGGCGTACCAGTGGGCCTTCGGCGACGGCACCTTCAGCAGCAAGACCACCTCGACGTCGGCCTCGCACTTCTACAACATCCCGGTCGACGACCAGTTCCACAACTTCACCGTGTACCTGAGCGGCTATGCCACGCTGAGCAGCCCGAGCCCCGACAACGTCATCGGCTGCTCGATCACCGTGGCGGCCTCGAACGTCGGCATCGGAACGAGCGGCAGTTGCAGTTGAGCTCAGGCCGGCTGACTGAGTAAGCGCCTGGGCCGGTCGTGCTCAACCCTACGGCCGTGGGTGGAGCATGACCGGCCCCCTTTCTTCCTGAAGCGCCCCGCCCGGCCCTCCCAGGGGGGCACGCTATACTCCCCGGCCGTGAAACGGGCTGTCTTCTATGGGCTGGTGGGCGGCGTGCTCATCGCGCTGCTCAAGGCCTTCGAGTACCAGCACTTCGTCCGCGCCTACCCCACCGAGGTCTATGGCGGTCTGGTGGCGGTGATCTTCACCGCCCTGGGGCTCTACTTCGGGCTGCGGTGGACCCGCTCCAAGACGGTGGTGGTGATCAAGGAGGTGCGCATCCCGGCGGGTGGGCCCTTCGTACTCGACGTCGAGAAGCTCAAGGCGCTCGGCATCACCCAGCGCGAGCACGAGATCCTCGGCCTGATCGCCGAGGGGCTGAGCAACCGGGAGATCGGCGAGCGCCTCTACGTCTCCGAAAACACGGTCAAGACCCACTCCTCCCGCCTGTTCGACAAGCTGGGGGTCAACCGCCGGGTGCAGGCCGTGCAGAAGGGGAAGGAGCTCGGCCTCGTCCCCTGAACCGAGGTCAACCGGGGGTCAACGAAAGTATGATTCTGGCGCTCCGGCCGGAAAATCACCCGAACGCAGGACGACAGACGCGGCCTCGCGGCGCCAAGCTGCGGGCAACCAAAGGAGGAAACGGCAATGAAAAAAATCGTGATTCGCTTCGGGCTCGCGTCAGGCGCCATCCTGCTGGTCTTGTCGGCTTTCCTGATCCAGTACCACAGCGAGGTCCTCGGCTACAGCTCCATGGTCCTCGCGTTC
Organism: Thermoanaerobaculaceae bacterium; assembly: GCA_963712665.1. Classification (GTDB taxonomy): domain Bacteria; phylum Acidobacteriota; class Thermoanaerobaculia; order Multivoradales; family UBA5704; genus DATARR01. The sequence goes on from CAVQIV010000011.1 coordinate 36,711, forward strand.
CTGATGGTCTTCTTCGGCGTGCGGTCGTACCGCGACAACGTAGCCGGCGGCAGCATCGGCTTCGGCAAGGCCTTCCAGGTGGGTATCCTCATCTGCCTGATCACCTGCGCCATCTACGTCATCTCCTGGGAGATCGCCTACTTCAACTTCTTCCCCGACTTCCTCGACCAGTACACCGCCCATGAGCTGGCGCGGATGCGGGCCGCGGGTGCGAGCGCAGCCGCCATCCAGAAGACGACGGCGCAGATGGCATACATGGCGAAGCTCTACCAGAACCCGCTCTACAACTCGGCCATCACCTTCATGGAGATATTTCCGGTCGGGCTGATCATGACCCTGGTCTCCGCCGCCATCCTGCGCCGCAAGCCCCGCCAGGACGCGCCGACCGGGGCCGTGCCGGCTTGATGATGATAAGATTCCTCGCGAGAACCCGGTGGCATGGAGCGACGGAAGATTGAGCCGGGAGAGGAGATGCTCGGATGGACAGTCCCGACGAGCCCGTGGACGAAGTCGTCCAACGGCTGCGGCAATTGGCCTGGGCGGTGCCCATCTCACGCGACCACATGCTGAGGACGGTCGCGGAGATGCCGCCCATCGTCCGCGAGCACATCGACGAGCGGGCTCAGAGGACGGCCGAGCAGCTCACAGCCTTCCGCACCCAGATCCTCGGTCTCCTCGAGGATCTCGCGACCCTGCCCGACGAGGCCGTCCTGTCGGCGGGCCTCGTCGCCCGGCTGGCCAATCTGAGCCTCCCCATCGAACGCTCCCTGAAGGAGGTCGACCTCCTGGTCGAGGACATGAATTCCCTGTTCGGGGCCCCTCCTGACCCGAAGACCTGCAACTGAGCCGGCTGGTTCCGGTCAGGGCTGGGGGAAGCTGAAGACGATCCCGGCCTCGGGAGTCCAGTCCGCCCCGTGGGGGGCAGCCTGTAGGGTGCGCTGTGCGCACCGTGGTGGTCGGCGACCTGTCCAAAGGCGTACCATAGAGCCATGGCTGTGGAAGGGGAAGAGGCCGCAAGGGCCGAAATGAACGCTGCGGACTGGGAGATTGCCCGGGAGCTGCGGCAGCGTCTCGCGCCCAGGGTGAAGATCGAGGATTTTCGAGTGTTCGGCTCGCGGGTCCGAGGCGAGGCCACGCCCGACTCGGACCTCGACGTCTACCTCGTCGTCACCGAGTTGACTCCTGCCCTGCGCCGCTGGATCGACGAAATCGCCTGGGAAGTCGGATTCGAAAGAGACCGGGTGATTTCGACCCTCGTGACCACTCGCCGCGGGCTGGAGCAGGGCCCGTTCGGCGCGCAGCCTATCGTCCAGGCCATCGAGCGAGAAGGCATCCCCGTTTGAATCGCAGCCCCGAGCAACTGCGTGCCCTGGTGCGCTACCGGCTGGACCAAGCCGTCGAGACCCTCCGTGAAGCCAGCCTGCTTCTCGACCAGAGCGCTTGGCGCGGCGCGCAGAATCGAGCCTACTACGCGATGTTCTATGCAGCCCATGCCCTTCTGGCGACCCGGCAACTGGGTTCCTCCAAGCACAGCGGGGTTTTGGGGCTCTTCGATCGTGAATTCGTGAAGCCCGGCTTGCTCCCCGCGTCGCTCTCCCGTTCTTTGCGGCTGGCCTTCAATCGCCGTCAGAGCTGGGACTACGGCGAGGTGGGAGAGCTCGATCCTGAAGAGATCACCGAGATGGTCGCCGGGGCGAGGCTCTTTGTGCAAGCCATCGGAGAGTTCCTCCGAGAGAGCGGGTTCGGGAGGGAGGAGAACGAAAACGGCGGTGGGCAGGAAGAGCCAGACAGTTCTCCGTAGCGGGCCCAGAGGACGGCCGAGCAGCTCACGGCCTTCCGCACCCAGATCCTGGGTCTCCTCGAAGACCTCGCGACCCTGCCCGACGAGGCCGTCCTGTCGGCGGGCCTCGTCGCCCGGCTGGCCAGTCTGAGCCTCCCCATCGAACGCTCGCTGAAGGAGGTCGACCTCCTGGTCGAGGACATGAATTCCCTGTTCGGGGCCCCTCCTGACTCCAAGACCTGCAACTGAGCCGAGAGCCAGGGCCACCAGCAGCATCCAGCCGGCGCGTCTCGGTGAAGGCGTGCCCTGTACTCTCCTGGCACGCCACACCTCCTTCGCCCGTCTCTCTTTCATGGTATCTTTGACGGATCTTGGGAGATTCCGTATACTCTGAGCCATGGCCAAACGCGCAGACGAGATGTCCTGGGCGGAGAGCCCCGATCGCGAGTCTTGGGACGACGCGGAAGAGGAGAACGTCGTCATGCTCCAGCGGGTGGTCGAGCGCCCTGACGGCCGGCTCGAGCTGGTGGAGATGCCCCTGACACGGGAGCTATATCTCAATCCGCGGCTCGAGGACAAGATGACTCAGGGACAGGTGCATGGGGACGTGCTGGCCGAGCTGAAGGAGCTTCTGAGCCGTCACTTCAAGCCGCATCCGGAATTCACGGTGCTGATGGACGTCAAGCACCTGCTGAAGCCCCGGAAGGGCCCGTCGCCGGACATCTCGATCATCCGCGGGATGCGCGATCCTCACCGCAAGCGCCAGAGCTTCAGCCTCGCCAAGGAAGGGGTCATCCCCAGCCTGGTGATGGAGATCATCTCGCCGGTGGACCCCCGGGTACGCAAGTGGGACGAGGTGGACAAATACAAGCTCTACCAGCGGGTGGGGATCCCCGAATACATCCTGGTGGAGCCGCCGCGTCCCGAGAACGGTCAGCGGTTCTGGCTCAAAGGACATCGCCTCGACCCGCAGGGGCTTTATCAGCCGATCGAGCCGGATGCTCAGGGGTGCCTGCGCTCCGAGACCGTGGGCCTGCTCTTCGGAGTGTCGGTCGCAGGCAACCGGATCGATGTCTTCGACGCCAGAACGGGCGAGCGTGTGCTCTATTCGTCCGAGCTGGAGGAGAAAGCGGATCTTGCGGAGGAGAAAGCAGACCTTGCAGAGACGGCCCGCAGGGCGGCTGAGAAAAAAGGGGCCCGCGCAGAGGAGGCTCGCAGGTCGGCTGAGCTGAAAGCCGTTCGGGAAGCGGCGGCGCGCAAGGAGGAAGCGGCAGCGCGCAAGGCCGCGGAGGAGCGGGCGAAGGCGGCTGAGCTGAGAGCGGCCCAAGAAGAGGCAGCCCGCAAGGCGATCGAGGAGGAGTTGGAGCGGCTGCGGGCGCGGCTCGAAGGACACGAGGAGCCGCCTAGAGAAGACGTCTGATCTGTGGCAACTGAGCCGGCCGGTCCCGGTCAGCGCTGGGGGAAGCTGAACAGGACACCGGCCTCGGGAGCCCAGTCCGCCCCGTGGGGCGTCAGTCCCTGGCCGCTGCTCAGCCAGAGCACGGCGTGGGGGCTCAGGTGCCACCGCAGCTCGGCCACCAGGGACCCTTCGTCGCCCTGGACCAGCACCAGCGCTCCGAGGACGGTGAACCGGGGCGACAGGCGCTTCAAGTATTCGACCGCGACGTCGCTGAAGTCGATTGGACTGGCCGAGGCCGTGTCGTACTCGCCGGCGATCCGCACCGTCAGGGTGCCCCAGCGGAAGCCCCGGGTCACTCCCAGGCCGAGGTTGAACACCCAGTCGGGAGTGCCCACCAGCCGCTGGTCTCTCTCATGGGGGAAGAGGACCTTCGCGTAGCTGAACACCTCGGGCCGGCGGTCGCTCTCCGCCAGCCAACGCCAGGTCAGCCGCGTCTCGACGTCGCCGAGGCCCGACTGCTTCACCTCGTCCGGCATCCCGGAGGGGTCACTCGCGTCCCGGCGCAGCGAGGCCTGGAGGGCGGCGGCCTCCAACTCCCACGCCAGGCGGTCGCTCAATCCGTAGGCGAGGAACAGGACCTCCTCGCTCGCCCGGTACCTCCCCTTGAATTCCCCTCCCGACGGAAAGCCAAGCTCCCGCGGGTCGTATTCGAAGTCGTGGTCCTGGAAATACCGGAAGGCCGGGGCCACGAGCAGTTCCCTCTGGCGCACGTAAGTACCGAGCAGAGAGGTCGGAAGGCCCGGTCCCCGGTCCTGGAGGTAGGACGGAAGAGGCTCCTGGGCGAGCGCTTCGTTGGACTGGACCAGAGTGACGAGCACCATCCCGAGGGTCCTGAGGACCGGCGTCGGCTTCATAGATCATCCTCCTGTTGCTCTGAGATGCCGCGGGCCGCGAAATCCTTCGCGAAGGATTTCCGTCCGCCGTGAATCCAAGAGAGGCAGGAAGGATTGACGCACTCCGAGAAAGGAGCCTCCCTGAGCTCAACCCCTGTTCCTCTCCCGGCTCGCCCACTACCATGGGGCGGGCCGGCCATGCGAGAGACAGACCCCAGCGCAGACCTGACGCTCGTCGAGCGCATGCTCGCCGGGGACGAGGCCGCCTTCGAGGCGTTCGGAGAGCGCTATTTCAAGGCCCTCTACCGGTTCGTCTCGGCGCGGCTCAAAGGGGACCGCGAGCTGACCCGGGAGATCGTGCAGTCCGCGGTGACCAAGGCTCTCGCCAAGCTCGACACCTACCGCGGCGAAGCCTCGCTGTTGACCTGGCTGTGCTCCTGCTGCCGCAACGAGATGCTGATGCACTTCCGACGCCGGCGCACGGCGCCGGCCGGCCTCGAGCTGACGGAGGACTTGGAGCCGGCGGCCGGCTTCGGCTTGCAAGTCCCAGGCAACCCCGGCGATCCCGAGACCGTGCTCCTGGCCCAGGAGAGAGCCCTGCGGGTGCACATGGCGCTCGACGGGCTCCCCGAGCACTACGCCCAGGCGCTGGAGTGGAAGTACCTGGATCGCGTCCCGGTCCACGAGATCGCCTCGCGGCTGGGAGTGGGACCCAAAGCGGCCGAGTCGCTCCTCACCAGGGCGCGGCAGGCGTTCCGGAGGAACTACGAGGATCATGGACGAACGAGACCAGAGCACTGAGGAGGAGACCGTGCGCCGGCTGCTGGAGACGGCCGGGCCACGGCCGCCGGTCCCGCAGGAGGACCTCGACGCGATCGCCGAGACCGCGAGGTCCGCATGGTCGGCGCAGGTCCAGCGAAGGGCCGGAGCTCCCCCGCCGATATCGCCAATATCGCCAATATCGCGCCGGTCGCGATGGGTCCTAGGTCTGGGTCTGGCGGCGGCGCTGTTCCTCGCCGCTGGCCTCGCCGGGTGGTGGGGTTCGAGGCGTGTCCCCATGCCGCCCACGGTGTCCTGGGTCGAGGCGCTGTCAGGCCCCGTTCGCGTCGAAACGGCAGGCGGCGCCACCGTGCGTCTCCACGCGGAGACCCGGCTGCGCTTCGTCTCCGCCGCCGTCCTGGAATTGGAGCGCGGAGCGATCTACGTGGACACTGGATCCGGACCGCGGTCCTCCCGGATCGAGGTCCGGACGCCCCTGGGCACGGTGCGGGACGTGGGCACGCTGTTCGCCGTCCAGGTCGTAGACCCCACGACCCTGGTGGTGCGGGTCCGCGACGGCGAGGTCCTCACCGAGCACCAGGGCATTGCCGACCGCACGCCCGCGGGGCAGGAGATGGTGCTGCACCGGGACGGAACCGTGGAGCGCCACGCGGTGGCCGCCTACGGCCCGGCGTGGGACTGGGTCCTGGCGGCGGCCCCCGGGTTCGACGTCGAGGGCCGCACCCTGCAAGAGCTCCTCGACTGGGTCTCCCGCGAGACCGGATGGCAGATCGTCTTCGCGGACCCAGGGCTTGCGGGCTCGGCGGGCAAGACCGTGCTGCATGGCAGCCTCGGCGGGCTGCGGCCGGACCAGGCGCCGTTCGCCGTCCTCCCCGGCGCCGGGCTCAGGGGCGAGGTCGAGGACGGCAAGCTGCTGATCCAACGGCGCTGATCAGAATTCCCAGGTGAGGCCGAGGGACGGGAAGATGCCCGGCCAGCGCTCGGCTTCGAGAGCCACGAGGCCGGTCTCCTCGTCGGGATGCACGTCGAACCCCGAGAGGTTCTGCCGGTCATAGAGGTTCTGGACGTCGACGAAGAACGTCAGCCGGCCCGGGCGCACGTTCCAGCGGCGGCTGGCCCGCAGGTCCAGCCGGTGGTAGGGAGGGAACCGCGCGCGGTTCAGGGGCCCGAAGACGGCCACGAGATCCTCCGGATCTTCCGGATCTCTGACCAGGTGCTCCGCAACCGGGGTGGTCGGCCAGCCGGTGTGATACCGCCAGGCGAGGTTCAGGCTCCACGGGCTGGCGGGCTGGAAGTTGAGATCGAGGGTCAGCGTGTGGGGCTGGTCGAGGGAACGGGGCACCTGCCTGCCCGCCAGCCGGTCCTCGGCCCGTGAGTAGGAGTAGACGAGCCAGCCGCCGAAGCGAGCGCCCCACCGGCCGTGCAGCAGCAGCTCGATCCCCTGGGACGTGCTCCGCTCGGGAGCGATGCGCACGCGGTCGGGCTCGATCTCGGGAAAGAAGTTCAGCGGCTCGAGCAGGCTCTCGTAGCGCGGACGCGGGTCCGCGACGTCGTGGTGGAACAGCTCGATGCGGACGGCCTCGAAGCCGGACCGGTTGGGCTTGAGGAGGGTCTCGAAGCCCAGCACCCAGTGCTCCGCCAGCTCCGCCTTGTGCAGAGCGCTCTCGCCGTCCTCCACCTGCAGCTCGTAAGGTCGCTGGCTCTGGTAGAACCTCCCCCAGGCGCCGCGGATCACACTCCCCTCGCCCCAGCGCCAGGCAAGGTTCACCCGCGGGCTCAGGAGATCGTCGTGGGTGGCGGTGTGCCGGTCGTAGCGCAGGCCCAGCTCGGCCGTCCAGCGCTCGCTCCAGGAGACCAGGTCGCTGGCCCACAGCCCGAGGTGCTCGCCGCGCAGCGATCCCGCGAACCGGTGCGTCTCCGAGCGGCGGGGGGCGAAAGGAGCGAGGATCACGAGATCGGGATCGATCGCGTTGGCGTAGTCGAAATGGGCGTCGTACCGGCGTGCCTCCCACCCGGCCATGAAGCCGTGCCGGGGCGCGAGCTGCAGGCTCCAGGTCTGCGTCAGGGCGAGGACCGTGAGGTCGCGCCGGTCGCGCAGCCCGAAACCGCCCTCCTCGTCGCTTCCCCCTCCCCCGCGCCGCCGCCGGACGTCCGCCCACGAGCCGAGCGTCTCGACGAGCAGCCGCTTGCCCACGGCCTGGTGGGTAAGCCAGCCATAGGTGCTGTGGTAGTGGTTCTCGAAACGCTCGACGGTCTCCGGATCGGTCCGATCGACCTCAAGCTGGTCGTCGGCCGCGAGCACCCGGGCGCCCACCAGACCGAGGCCGGTCGAGAGCTCGGCCTTGCCGAGGACGTCCCAGAGCTCCGGCTTCTCGTTGCCGATCACGTCGCCGGCGAAGTCCAGCGAGCCGCGGCGGGCGGTCAAGAGCCAGGACCCCCGGCTGCCGGCGAACCGGCCGGAGCTCGACGCCAGCGCATCGAGCACGCTGAAACCGAGCACGTACTGGCGTCCGGCCGGCGGGTCCACGGTCCGCAGGTCGAGCACGCCGCTCATGCGGTCGCCATGGCTGGCCGGATAGGCGCCCGTGGCCAGGCTGGCGCTGGCCAGGGTGCGGCCGGGCACGATGCTCAGCGCGCCGTCGTAGTCCTGGAGATGATAGGCGTCGTAGAGCTCCTGCCCGTCCAGCAGGATCGCCACTTCGTCGCGACGCCCGCCGTGCACGCTGAAGCGGGCGGAGACGTCGTTGGCGGCCACGCCGGGCAGCAGAGAAGTGGCGCGGAAGACGTCCTCGCCCAGATGAGGAAGGGTCTCGATCTCCTCGCGGCCGAGCGACAGGGAGGGCTCCGAGGGGGCGTGGAAGAGCGACAGGCGGCAGGGATCACCACGATCTCGTCGCGGAAGACCAGCGGCGGCCGGACAGCAGCCCTCTCCTCGCCCGGCGCCTTGCCGCCATCCTCTTTTTTCTCGGCCTTCGCGACGACCACCAGCACACCCCCGGGCCCCGCCTCGATCCCCAGCCCATGGGGCGCCAGGATCTCCTCCAGGAGCTGCCGCGGCTCGCGGGCCACCGGCTCGCGCAGGACCTTCATCTCCGGCCGCACGAGCTGGCTGGTGAAGACGAGGGTCAGACCCTGCTTCTGGAAGGAGAGGAGGACCTCGGCCAGAGGGCGGCCGGCGTAGCCCACGGCCGTCGCGGCGCTCGCCAGAGTCGCAGCCAGCAGAAGGCTCCAGCCGACTCGTCTCAGCACTGGAGCATGGTAGCGAAACTCTTCAAGAAGGCAAGGTCCGCTCCCCGAACCCCTTGCACCCACGTGTGCCCCCACGACCCTCTTCCTTGCCGCATAATTTGTTTACTTCCTAAAATCTTTATGGTATAAATGCTGTTGTGCTGCTGGATCTCCGACGCGGCGCCACCGTGCTCCTTGAGAGCATTCCCGTTAAACCCTAGACCTGGAGGTCGCCATGAGCTATGAAAAGAAGGACGGACTCCCACCGGCTGGAATCGACGGTTTCCTCAGTCACTTCAACTTCAGCTTCCGTGTCAACCGTGGCGAGTACGCGGGAAACGTCTATCGGTATACTTGGCCGTCCGCCGTGCAGAGCGTGGCTCGCTCCGAGCCCTTCATCTACAGGAAGGGCGAAACCCACAGGGCCACATTCCCGCTTCCCAAGGGAAGCACGCTGCCGGACAGCATGACGGAGGCTGACTTCCTCACCATTCCGGAGGGTTTCTTCGAGAACGGGAAAGAGACGGCCTTCCTCCAGATCCTGAATCTGTCCGCTACCGGCGAGATGGGGGAATACAAGTCGGCCTGTTTCCTTGGTCAGACGTTCAAGGACAAATATCCGGACATCTTCCAGCCATCGTTTGGCGCTGTCCAGTCGCTCGGCCGCCAGGGTCTTCCCGCGAAAATCTTCTTCGTGCCGAATGGGATTTTCGTGACGCCGTTCGGTGATCTCCATACCCGTCCGAAGGCCCTCGTCGGCGATCACATCGATGCCATACCGCCGGTCGGATCGAGCCCAAAGATCCAAGGCGCGATCGAGCTCGACGCGGTCGAAGAGCTCCGGGCCAAGAAGGTCCGGGCCTTTACAGAAGGTGAAGGGACCGCGACCCTAACCGCGTTGGACCATCCCATCGATGGTTTGCTCAACATCGCCGAAGGGGAGCTCTTCCAATACGTGCAAACGGCTATCGCAACCCCGCCCCTAACCAGAGGGTGACGTGCTACGATGAGTCTCCAGCCCGGCTGCGGCGTCGCAGCCGGGTTATAATCGCCTAGAATTGTCACCAGGAGGTGCTCCCCCCAATGCCACGTATCAGCGTCGTTCAAATCAACGTCCACGACATGGATCGCGCTATTGAGTTCTATCAGCTTCTCGGATTCGACGTGGCGGAGCGCAAGCACTACCCACAGATCGTAAAGCTTGCTCATGATGACGTCGATCGCTTCACCCTGCTTCTCTACAGGGTCAACCAGCCGGCAAAGATCGATTACCCTCGCGACTCGCAGGTGCTGTTCAATGTCGAGACCGACGACTTGGAAAGTGCACTAGGGCGTTTGCGGGAGCAGGGCGTCAAGGTCCTCCACGACACTCCGGAGCCCTGCCCGGTCGGAGTTTACGCGGGCGTTCGTGATCCCTCCGGAAACGTGCTTGAGCTGATCGAGTATCGGCGATCCGCCTGAAGGCAGATCGGGTTCCGAGACGTAGATGAGGAACATCTCACGGAAGATGGAATAGCCCTCTCAGGAGTGGGCTGGAAAACGGCGGCCTAGCGGGCCGCCGGTCCACCGCCTCATCGACCCGACCAGGCAGTAGCGCTCCTCGCGAGCCTGAAGGGATAGGCGAGCCTGTCACGTTCCAGCGCCATGCATCACCTTCAAGGGTGAGACCCTTGGAATGGACGCGAGCATCGGCAAATGTAGTCTGGCGGCGAGCCTTCTCCTGGCCCTCGGGGGCCTGCTGATCGCCGCCGCCCAGCCCGCTCCTCCGGCTCAGCCCCCCTGTCCAGCCCCGGAAGCGCCGCCCCCGATCGACAACCGCGAAGGTCCGCTGCCTCTCTTCGAGGAGGCTCCGATCCATCCTCTGGAGCTCATCCCCGGCGGGCGCGAGCTGTGGGTGGCCAACGTCCCCGGCGCGAGCGTGTCGGTGTTCGATCTCTCCGATCCCCTGCGGCCGCGGCTGCGGACGGAGATCCCCGTGGGCCTCGGGCCGGTCGCGGTGCGCCGCCGTCCGGGAAGCTCGGGAGAGATCTGGGTGGTCTGCCAGTCGTCGAACAGCGTGTTCATCCTCGATGGAGCGCGCCGGCGGGTGGTGGATTCAATCCGCCTCGCGGCCGAGCCTAGCGGCCTGGTGTTCGATGCCGCGGGGGAGACGGCCTACGTCAGTCTCTCCGCGTCCGCGCAGATCGCCCGGGTGGATGCCACGGCGCGCCGGGTGCTCTCTCCCATCGAGTTTGCCTCCGAGCTGCCGGGCAAGGAAGGCGTCAAGGTGCTCGCCCATGCGCCCGAGCCCCGGGCCCTGCTGCTCGACGGCGGCGATCTCTACGCCCTCTCCTACCGCAGCGGCAACGGCACGGCGGCGGATGCGGCCGACCGCAATCAGGACGGCAACCAGTACGAGATCATCGACGCCTGGGCCGAGCCCGGGCCTCCGCCTCCGGACCGGGACGTGCTGCGCTTCGACCCGCGCCGACCGGAGGCGCCTGGGGTGGCCGCGCTCTGGCGGATGGGCACGCTTAACTTCGATCTCCTGCGCGGGCCCGGTGGCGTCCTCTACGTCTCCAACGTGGACGCCGCCAACGCCCACTTCAACAAGATGGACGTCAGCCAGGTGTTCGCTTCCCACCGGGTGAGCTATGCGAAGCCCTCGGCCACGGGCGAGCCCCAGAAGGGGACGGTCCACATCGATCTCAATGATCTCAAGGCGGCCCGCGATCCCCACCTCCCCGCCGACCTGCGGTGCGCCGTGCCCAATGCCATGGCCCTCTCGGGCGACGGCGCGCGGCTGTACGTGGCCTGTTACGAGACGCGCACCACCGTGGTGGTCGACACCCGCGCCAACCGGGTGGTGGCGGCCCTGCGCCCCGCGGCCTCCTCGCGCGAGGGCTATGGCCCCCGGGGTCTGGCGCTGGATGAGAAGGCGGGCGTGCTCTACGTCTACAACCGTGGGGACGGCACGGTCGCGGCCTACCGGCTGCCGGGCGACGGCGCGGTGGCCACGCCCTCGGGGCCGGCCGTGGCCGCGGGCTTCGATCCCACGCCCGCAGCCGTCAAAGCCGGGCGGCTCCACTTCATCGACGCCGGGAGGTCCGCCTCGGGGCTCCTCTCCTGCGACACCTGCCACACCGACGGCCGGAGCGACGGTCTCGCCTGGGACCTGCGCGACTTCACCGGCGACCTTCCCCGGGCCGCGGAGTCGCGCGAGGTGGACAACGTCATCAAGGTCACCCCGGATCTGCGGGGGATCGAGACCACGCCGCCCTATCACTGGCGGGGGGACCGCGAGGACCTCGCGGACTTCAATCCGACCTTCGAGCGGCTGCTCGGCGGCCAGCCCCTCCCCGCCGCGCAGGTGCGGGAGCTGGAGGCGTTCGTCTTCTCGCTCGCCCTCCCCCCCAATCCCCACCAGGACCCACGACGCACCCTCTCGCCGCGGGCCCTCGCCGGCTTCGGCTGCTTCACCAGCCGGGCCGGGTCCCATGAGGTCACCCGGGATGTGACCGGAGTTCCCACCCACGGCGCCAACCCGGCCGGGCGGATCACCGTCACCTGTCGCGACTGCCACGCCATGGAGGGCGGGCTCGCCACCAACAACCAGATCATCAACGAGGTCCGCTTCCCCTTCCCGGAAGCCACGACCCAACTCCAGGACCTCTCCACCAAGCGGCGCGACACCGCCTTCTACGCCGGAGCCGAGCGCCCGGTGAGCGGCTGGGGCTTCGGCAACCACGGCACCTTCGCCACGGTGGTGGATTTCATCACCATGTTCCCGGACATCACCCAGCCCCAGAAGGAGCTGCTGGATGCCTTCCTCGACGAGCTCGACACCGGCATGGCCCCGGCCACGGCCTATGCCTGGACTTTCCGTGCCGCCATCCCCTCGCCCGTCACGGATTACCTGATCCCTCAAGCCCAGGCCGGGAACGCGGACCTCATCGCGCGGGGCTGGCTCCAACTGGACGGCAAGGATCAGCAGGTCGGCTTCCTCTACGACCCCAGGCGGCGGGTGTTCCAGGCGGACAGGTCCTCGCTCGGCGATCTCACCTATGAGCAGCTCACCGCTAGGAGAGGAGTCCTCACCTTCCTCGGCGTGCCGGTCGGCTCCGGCTGGCGGCTGGGGATCGACCGCGACCTGGATTTCCTGCCCGACGGCGACGAAATGAAATACGGCGCTTCGACCGCCAGCGCGGACACGGACGGCGACGGTTTCCCGGACGGCTACGAGGTGCGGCACGGCTCCCGGCCGGACGATGCGGCGTCCCGGCCCGTGCGCAGCGAGACGGCACCCGCGATCCACGTCGCCGAGGTCGCCTGGGTGAATTCGACGGTGGCCAAGGTCCGCTGGGAGACGGACGAGGAGACGACTGCGCACGTCCAGGTGGTGCCGGCAGAAGCCTCGGCGCCGGTATGGAGCACGGATCTCTCGCAGCCGTTGCGGCGGCACGCTCTAATCGTCCGCGGCTTGAAGCCCGGCCGGGATTATGAGGTCCGGATCGAAGCCGGGGACCTGGGGGTGTCTCAAAAGTCCGTGCTGACTTCGGCCGCCTGCCCTTCGAAGCCTCACCCCCGGCCCCTCTCCCGGGGGGAGGGGGGACTCAGATGAGCGGGATTGCCCTACAGGTGCGATCTACGCACCGTCAAAGGTGAAGATAAGCAAGACATCCCCTACAGCCTCATTTCCCCAGCCAAGTCCCCCCTCTCCCCCCGGGAGAGGGGCCGGGGGTGAGGCTTCGAAGGGCAAGTCGGCGACTTTCGAGACACCCTCAAAAACCCAGCTCGCCCTGAAGACCCAGCCGCCTCTGTTCCGCTCCGTGCACCTCACCGGGACCACGGTCGCCCGCGCGACCGATCCGGCCACGGGCCAGGCGATGCTGCTCTCGGAATTCTCCGTGGTGGACGATCTCGATCAGCCGGTCGAGGGCGCGGTCGTCCACTTCAAGGTCGTCGAATGGATGCCCGGAACCGGGAAGAACGCCGTCCGCACCTTCGACTCCCCTCCCACGCAAGGGGGCCGGACCTCCATGACGGTGCCCGTCTCGCTGCCGCCAGGCAGGGGCGGGATCGCCGAGGTGCTGGTGGATCGCGAGTTCGACAAGGGGGTCGAAGATCCTGCCCACCGCCTCTACTTCCATCCCCTGGACGGCGAGCTCCGCTACTGGGCGAGGGTGGAGCTGCCGTGAGCCGGCCGTCGATCTACCGTCCCCGGGCCCTGGCGGCGTGGGCCGAGCGGCGGGAGGTGTCGGTCCTCCCCCGGCTCGCCTTGCCGAAGAGGCTGCGCGTCCTCTGGGCAGTGCTCCTCCTGCTGCTCGCCGCGGGCGCGGCCGTCCTCATCCCACTCTTGGGGGAGCTCGGCGGATGAGGCGGCGGGTGCCGGTCGTGCTCCAGCTCGGGGCCCGCGAGTGCGGCGCGGCCTGCCTCGCCATGATCCTCCGCTACCACGGCCGCGAGGTCTCGCTGGAGGAGTGCCGCGAGCGGCTGTCCGTGGGTCGCGACGGCTCATCGGCTTTGACGATCGCCACCGCGGCGCGCAGCTACGGCCTGCGGGTCCGCTCCTATACGGTCGCCGAGCCCTCCGATCTCCGGCACCTTCCTTTGCCCGCTCTCGTGCACTGGAGCTTCAACCATTTCGTCATCCTCGAGCGCTGGTCGCCACGCAAGGCGGAGATCGTCGATCCCGCGGCCGGCCGGCGGGAGGTGACAACCACGGAGCTCGATACGGCGATGACGGGCGTGGTGCTCTCCTTCGAGCCCGGCCCGGAGTTCGAGCGCGGCGGCGAGCGCCGGGCGTCCCCCTGGCCCTCCTACCTGCGCCATCTCCTGCTCGGCCGCGGCACCCCGGGTCTCCTGGCGCAGATCCTCGCGGCCTCGCTCGTGCTCCAGCTCCTGGGCCTGGCGCTCCCGCTTCTCACCAAGGTGATCGTGGACCGCGTCGTCCCCCACGGGCTCCACCACCTCTTCGGAATGCTGGCGCTGGGGATCGGGATCTGGACGCTGACCCTGGTGGTGACCCATGCCCTGCGCTCGCTCCTGCTGCTGGTGCTCCAGGCGCGGCTGGACTCGCGGATGATGGTGGGCTTCGTCGAGCATCTCTTTTCCCTCCCCTTCCGCTTCTTCCAGGAGCGCACCGGGGGCGACCTCCTGATGCGGGTGAGCGCCAACAGCCTCATCCGCGAGATGCTCACGACCCCCACCCTGTCGCTCTTCCTCGACGGCGGCTTCGTGCTCGTCTATCTCGCCATCCTGCTCGCCGTCTCGCCGGGGTTCGGGCTCCTCGCCCTGGCCGTGGGCGCCGTGCAGGTGGCGGCGCTCGTCGTCTCCACCCGCCGCCTCCACGGCCTCATGCAGCGCGACCTCCAGGCGCGCTCGGAGCAGGAGAGCTATCTGCTGGAGGCCCTGCGCGGCGTCGCCACCCTGAAATCGGGCGGCGGCGAGGAGCGGGCCCTCGACCTGTGGACCAACCTCTTCTCCCGGCATCTCAACGTATCGCTGGAGCGTCAGCGCCTCTCGGCCCTGGTGGAGACGGCCATGGCCACCCTGCGCACGGCCTCGCCCCTGCTGCTGCTGGCTTTCGGCGCCTCGCGAGTGCTGGGGGGAGGGATGAGCCTCGGCGCCATGCTCGCGGCCCTGGCGCTCGCCACCGCCTTCCTGACGCCGCTCTCGGCCCTGGTGGGCAATGCGCAGCAGCTCCAGGTGGTAGGGGCCCATCTCGACCGCATCGTGGACGTGCTTCAGGCGACACCCGAGCAGGACCCCGCCCGGGTGCGGCCGGCGCCGAAGCTCGCGGGCCGCATCGAGGTGCGGGACTTGAGCTTCCGCTACCACGACAACGCGCCGTGGGTGCTGCGCGACGTCTCGTTCATTGTCGAGCCCGGCCAGAAGGTGGCGCTCGTGGGCCGCACGGGCTCAGGGAAAAGCACGCTCGCCATGCTCCTCCTGGGGCTCTACCCCCCGGTCGAGGGCGAGGTGCTCTACGACGGCGTGCCTTTGAGCGAGCTCGACCTCAAGGACGTGCGCCGGCAGTTGGGGGTGGTGCTCCAGGAGTCCCATCTCTTCAGCGGCTCGCTGCGGCGCAACCTCGCCTTCCACGATCCCGCCATGTCGCTCGACGAAGAGCGCGAGGCGGCGCGGATGGCCGCCATCGACGAGGAGATCGACGCCCTGCCCATGGGTTACGAGACGCTGGTGGCCGAAGGGGGGATCTCCTTCTCGGGCGGCCAGCGGCAGCGGCTGTCGCTCGCCCGCGCCCTGGCGCACCGGCCGTCGATCCTGGTGCTCGACGAGGCCACGAGCCAGCTCGACGCCCTGACCGAGCGCACGGTGGACGACAACCTGAGCCGCCTCACCATGACGCGCATCGTCATCGCCCACCGCTTGAGCACGGTGCGCAACGCCGGCCTGATCCTCGTGCTGGACGAAGGACGGATCGTCGAGCGTGGCACCCACGACGAGCTGATGGCGCAGGGCGGCGTCTACGCGGAGCTGGTCCACGCGCAAATCGACGGCGAGCCCGCGGCAGGACCGCGCCGGCTCGCCGGAGAGAGGACGGCATGAGCACGCTTGCCTTCGTGCTGTCCGTGCCGGTCCGTGCTCGTCCCTGTCAGTCCGTGTTCTGTTTTTCGCGGGTCTGGTGGCCACCCGAGACCCGAGAAGCGCGGCCCCCGGGGGCTGCAAACCACCCACTCTCAAACGTTGAGAAAGGAGACCGCATGAGCCAGAAGGACATCATCCGTGCGTGGAAGGACGAGGAGTATCGCAACAGTCTGAGCGACGCCGAGCGCGCCGCTCTGCCGGTCCACCCGGCCGGCCTCGTCGAGATCCGTGACGAGGACATCGAAGGGGTCGCCGGCGGCACCGTCACCACCAACTGTACGCAGTGGACCAACAAGCTGCACCGCCTCTGCTGCTGCTGAGAAAGGAGATTCCATGAGCCAGAAAGACATCATTCGTGCGTGGAAGGACGAAGAGTATCGCAACAGCCTGAGCGAATCCGAGCGCGCCGCTCTGCCGGCCCACCCGGCGGGCCTCGTCGAGATCCGTGACGAGGACATCGAAGGCGTGTCCGGCGGCACCGTCACCACCGGCTGCACCAAGTGGAGCGCTCTCACTTCGCCCCGCCGCTGCTGCTGCTAGGCGCATGAAGCCAGACCCGAGCGCGGGTGGGCCCGCCCGCGCCCGGGGGTTGAACTCGAATGGAGATCCCATGACGACGCTCGATCCCGCACCGCCCCAGACCGCCTCCGATCAGGCCGTTTCCGATCTCGTCTGGAGCCGTGCCCTGACTCTCGTCGAGAGGATCGGCCGGCTGCATGCACCGGAGGGCGCCGAGCCGACCGTAGTCGAGCGGCGAATCACCCGCTGGCGTTCCCAGGCTCCTTTCCAAGACGACCGCTGGTGGACCGAGCGCTTGGCCACGGACGGTCTGGACGAGGCAGAGCTGCGGGCCCTCCTCGTGGCCTCGACCGCAGGAACGATCTCGGGCGAGCCCCCGTCCTGGTGGCGGGATCTGGAGGAGGCGTGCGCCTTCCCGCTGGAGCGCGAAACGACCGCGCCCGGCCGGGATCTCGACGAGCTGGCCGGCTTCTTCGCCGCGGTCGAGCCCATCCTGGCCTGGAAGCTCGCTGACGTCCGCCGCCGCATCGCGGAGCTGGCCGCGGCGCACCCCCGCCCAAGACCCTCACCCCTACCCCTCTCCCGACCACCCCATCCCCCTCCCCGGGAGAGGGGTACCCGGCTGGAGCGGTCTTGCTTTTCTCCCTCTTCTCCCGGTGAGGGGGGTTGGGAGGGGACGGGAGAAGAGGGCCGGGGTGATGAGGGCCTCCCCTTCGATCCCGCGACCGTCGACCGTCTTCTCCTCCAGTCCCTGCCGGACCGCATGGCCGGCGCCGTCAGCCGCACCCTGGCCCTGGAGCTCAACGTCGCCCGCCTGGAGGGACGGCTCGAAGGATCGACCGCCGCCGAACGCTTCCGCTCCTTCGTCGACGGGCTGACGCAACCCGGCGGCATGGCGGCGGTCTTCGCGGAATATCCCGTCCTCGGCCGGCAGGTCCTCCACCGGGCCGACGCCTGGCTGGACGCGGGCGTCGAATTCCTGGAGCACCTGAAGGCGGATTGGCCGCGGCTGATCGAGACCTTCTCGGCCGGTGTCGATCCCGGCCCTCTCACTGATCTCGAGGGGGGGATGGGCGACCGACATCGCGGACGCGAGGTGATGATCGCCACCTTCGCCTCCGGCCTGCGTGTCGTCTACAAGCCGCGCGCCATGAGCGCCGACCGCCACTTCCAGGAGCTGCTGGCCTGGCTCAACGATCACGGCCAGGAGCCGAGTCTCCGCACCATCACCGTGCTCGATGGGGAGGATCACGGCTGGATGGAGTTCGTCCATCACGCCCCCTGCGCCAGCCGGGACGAGGTCCACCGCTTCTACCGTCGCCAGGGCTCGTACCTCGCGCTGCTCTATGCCATCCAGGCCTCGGACTTCCACCACGAGAACCTGATCGCCGCGGGTGAGCACCCGGTGCTCATCGACCTCGAATCGCTCTTCCAGGCGCGGGTGGAAGACATGGACGCCCAGCACTCCGATCTCGTGGCCGCCCACGCCATGGGCCGCTCCGTGCTGGAGGTCGGCTTCCTCCCCCAACGCGTCTGGGGCGACCGCGAGCGCGAGGGAATTGACCTCTCGGGGCTGGGCGCCATCCCCGGCCAGGTGGTGCCGCGCCCCCTGCCCTACTGGGAGTCCGCGGGCACGGATTCGATGTACCTGGGCAGCCGCTCCGAGGAGATGCCCGAAGGACACAACCGGCCTCAACTCGACGGCGAGGAGATTCAACTGATCGATTACGTGGACGACCTCGTCTCCGGCTTCCGCGATACCTATCGCCTTTTGATACGGCACCGCGCAGGCTTCCTCGCCGTCCTCGACCGTTTCGGAGAGGACGAGGTGCGCTCCGTCCTGCGCCCCACCCAGACCTACTCCCTGCTGCTGACCGACAGCTTCCACCCCGACCTGCTGCGCGACGCTCTCGACCGCGACCGGCACTTCGACCGCCTCTGGGTGCCCATCGAGAGCCGGCCTTATCTCGCGCGGGTGATCCCCTTCGAAAAGGCCGACCTCTGGCGGGGCGATGTCCCCATCTTCACCTTCCGTCCCGGCTCGCGCGACCTCTACGCCAGCGACGGCACCCCCGTGCCGGACTTCTTCGATCAGACCGGGCTCGACCTCGTGCGCGACCGCGTGCGCCAGCTCGGGGACGAGGACCTCGACCGCCAGCTCTGGTTCCTCCGCGCCTCCCTGGTGGTGTGGACCGTAGACTTGGACCGCGCGCGCTGGCCCTCCTACGAGGTGATGCCGCCGAAACAGCCCGCCAGCCGCGACCGCCTCGTGGCCCAGGCCGCGCGGATCGGCGACCATCTCGCAAGCCTCGCCATCCGGGGCGAAGGCGAGGTGACCTGGATCGGCCTCGTCACCGAGATCGGCCGCTTCCCCGCTCTCCTCCCCCTGAAGCTCGACCTCTACAGCGGCAACCCGGGTCTCGCCCTCTTCTTCGCCTACCTCGGCGCGGCCACGGGCGAAGAGCGGTTCACCACCCTCGCCCGTGAAGCCCTCCAGGGAGTCCGCCGCGTGGTCCACAAGGACCCCTCCCTGGTGACCTGCCTGGGCGCCTACGGCGGCTGGGGCGGACTGATCTATACCTGGACCCTGCTCGCCGCCCTCTGGGAAGAGCCGGACCTCCTCCGCGAGGCCGAGGCCCTGGTGGACCTCTTCGCCAGCCAGATCGCGATCAATATTGCGACCCATATCGCGACCCATATCGCGACCGATACTGAGCTCGACCTCCTGATCGGCTCCGCCGGATGCCTCGCCGGCCTCCTCGCCCTCCACACCCTCTACCCCTCTGAGCGCGTCCTCGCCGCGGCCAAGGCCTGCGGCGAGCGCCTGCTCACCACCGCCGTGCCGCAGGAGGACGGCACCCTCGGCTGGCTGCCGGAAGGCCGTGGCAACCGTCCCTGGGCCGGTCTCTCCCACGGCTGCGCCGGCATCGCCTTAGCCCTCCTCCGGCTCACCGCAGCCACCGGCGACACCCGCTACCGCGACGCCGCCCTCGCCGCCATGGCCTACGAGCGGACCCTCTTCAACCCCGAGGTGGGCAACTGGCGGGACGCGCGGGACCTGGAGGACGTCCGAGTGGCCGTAAGGATCGGGGATGAGACCTACATGACCGCCTGGTGCCACGGCTCGACCGGCATCGGTATGGCGCGTCTCGCCGGCCTCGATGATCTTGACGACAACTACGACGACGCCGAGGTGCGAGCCGAGATCGAAGCCGCCCTCGTGGACACCCTGCACAAAGGCTTCGGCCAGAACCACAGCCTCTGCCACGGCGACCTGGGCAACCTCAGCCTCCTGCTCGCCGCCGCCCGCCGTCTCGACCCCGCCCGCTGGCAACCCGAAGTCGATCGCCTGAGCGCCTCCATCCTCGACTCCATGGACGAGCGAGGCTGGCTCTGCGGCGTAGCCCTGGGAGTCGAAACCCCCGGCCTCATGACCGGCCTCGCCGGCATCGGCCTGGGCCTCCTGCGGCTGGCTGATCCCGACCGGGTGCCGGATCTGTTGACGGTGGAGCTGCCCGGGCGGAGTCTGTAGGGTGCGCTGTGCGCACCGTGGTGGTCGGCGACTTGTCCAGAAAGGTTGTACAATCCAGCTATGGCAATCGAGACGACCTACAGCCAGGCGCGCGAGAAGTTGGCCTCCTTGATGGATCGCGTCACCGATCATCTCGAAGTGGTGATCATCAACCGCCGAGGGGGCAAGCGCGTCGCTCTGATCGACGCAGCCGAATACGAGGGGCTCCTGGAGACCGCTCATCTGCTGCGCTCGCCGCGCAACGCGGAACGGCTCTTGCTCGCTCTCGACCAAGCCCGCCGTGGAGAGGGCCTCAAGATGAGCGTCGAGGAGCTGCGCCGCGAGGTTCTGGGTGACGAAGGCGACCCATAGGGAACGGGTCGCCCTCTTCACCCCGGCTTTTCTCGAGGATCTCCGCTGGTGGGTGAAGTCGGACCGCAAGGTGACGCTCCGAATCCTCGACTTAATGGATGCGGTGTTGCGCGATCCTTTTGAAGGGCTCGGAAAGCCCGAGCCGCTCAAACACCTCGGCCCTGGCACCTGGCCCCGGCGAATCACCCAGGAGCACCGCTTGGTCTACTCGGTGGGAGCCGAGCAGATCGACTTCCTCCAGGCCCGCTACCACTACTGATTCCGACGTTCGCGGCTGGCCTTCCCCGGCTTCGGAAGGTCCAACTCGTGGCATCCCGCTTGCTGCCACCCCGATCATGCCTGAAGCCACCTCGCTGGAAATCAACCACTCCATCCTTCATCGACCTCGGCCCTCAGACCCCCGCCGGCCCGCCTTCCTGAGCGCCCAGATCCTGCCGGGCCGGGGGATGATGACGTTGCAGGTCCGGGCTCATCTCCCGGCGACGGGGGATTTCGACCTCCTGGCGTCGCTCTCTCCCGAGGAGGCGCGGGTGTTTCTCGACGGGAGTCCGGAGGATTTCGTGGGCCTCCGGTCCTATCTCATCGGCGGGGCTGTCCTGATCCCCTATGCCAATCGCATTCGCGGACGGCTTTCAGAGGATGGGAGGAGCGTGGCGACCGAGATCCTCGGCCGCACGGTCCTCCTGCCGGCGAACGCCGGGGGGAGACGGGCCGGGGCCGAGCGCTATGCCATGCATGGGCTGGTGCTCGATGCGCGGATCGACGAGCTTCAGCGGCGGACGACGGAGGAGGAGGATGCTCTGCTGGGGTTCTTCCGCGCCGGCGACTTCGGAGAGCGGTGGGTGTCGCGGACCGAGCTGTCGTTCGAAAACGTCCTCCGCAGCGATTCGTTCACTCTCACGATCACGGCGAAGAACGTGGGCGCGGAGCCTCTGCCCATCGGGATCGGATGGCATCCCTACTTCACGATCCCGAGCGGCCGGCGGGAACAGGTCCGTCTGCATCTGCCGGCCCGCCAACGGGTAATCGTGAACGATTACGATGAGGTCCTTCCCACCGGCGAGGTGGTGCCAGTCGCGGGCACGCCCTACGATTTCTCGATGCCCGGCGGCCGGTTGCTCGGCGATCTCTTTCTGGATGATTGCTTCGTCGATCTTCAGCGGTCCGCGGCGGGAGAGGCGGTCGCCGAGGTCGTCGATCCGGCGGCGTCTTATGGCTTGCGGGTGGTGGCAGCGTCGCCGCACATCCAGGCCATCCAGGTCTATGCCCCGCCGGACAAGGGGTTCGTGGTTCTGGAGCCACAGTTCAACTGGGCCGATCCTTTTGGCAAGGAATGGCCGCCGGGCGTGGACACGGGGATGGCGATCCTTGCGCCGGGCGAGTCCGTGATCTATTCCGCGCGGTTGGAGCTGTTCACGCCTTGACGCCGTTCAGAGCTATCATCCTTCCGTGCGCCTCTCCACCTCGTGCCTCCTGGGGTTGCTGCTGGTCGCCTGCGTCCAGCCGCCCCGACCCTCGACTCCGCCCGCGGTCGCTCCGCCTCCTCCACCTCCTCCTACGGCTGAGAGGCGGGCGCCGGAGGTCCGCCGCGAGGAGGACGAGTACACGCGCTACGAGCTGCTGGACCCGGACTCGTCGCAGTTCCACATCCTCTTCGAGGTCACGGCCGTCACCCCCGGGGCCACGGCTTACTTCAATCCCATCCGCAAGGGGAGCGAGGCGAGCGGCGAGTCGGTGCGGGATCGGGCCACGTCGCAGCCGCTGCCCTTCACGGTGGTAAGCGGCGAGGAAGCGCGGACGAGCGGGCTGCCCGAGGCCGACCTGACCACGAATTACATCCGGGTGCAGCTTCCGCGTCCCGTCCCCGCCGAGGGGGGCATCCGGCTGCTGATCGAAAAGACCTACAAGGACGAGAAGAGCTACCACCGCCAAGGCGCGGATCAGATCGTCTTCGAACGCACGCTGGGCATCCGCCGCAATTCGATCGTGCTGCCCGCGGGCTATGAGCTGATCGGCTGCAACTATCCCTCGCAGGTGGTGACGGAGCCGGACGGACGGATCAAGGTGAGCTTCATGCACCCGGGGCCGGAGGCGGTGCCGCTGGTGCTCAAGGCGCGGAGGCTCGGCTCATGAGAGCGCTCGCGCTTTTCAGATTGATGGGATCGATCGGATGGATGGGATTGATCGGGATGATCGCTCTGCCGGCGGTCGCGCAGGAGTCCGATCGCCTCTCGGAGCGGGCGCACCAGGACCGCACGATCGTCTACTTCCTGCGTGCGCCGGAGACGCACGCTTTCGATCTCTACCACGACTACACTGAATCGCGACCGGGGATGGACCGCTATCTCAACGTCGTGCGCAAGGGGAGCACGGCCTCCGCGCCTTCGGCGCGCATCCTCGAAACGGGCGAGACGCTCCAGGTGGAGACCGTGAAGGGGGAGGCGCTCATCAAGGGCGGCCTGAAGGAGGGCGAGGACGTGCAGCCCGACTCCGACGTGGTGGTCATCCACTTCCCGCCGGTGCCGCAGGGCGGCTCGGTCCGCCTCCGCATCGCGGAGACCTACATCGATCCCAAGAGCTATCGCCTGGAGGGGGAGGAGCTGGTCTTCGACCGCAGCTTCGGGCGGCCGCGGAACGCCGTCGTGCTGCCGGCCGGCTGGTATCTCACCGCGAGCTCGATCCCCGCTCTGGTCTCCGAGACCCCGGACGGCCGTATTCGCCTGGATTTCGTGAATCCCCGCAACGATGAGATCGCGGTGCTGATCAAGGCGCGGCGGCGGGGGAAGTAAGAAAGACATAAAGGACATAAAGGACGACAAGGACTGCAAGGACGTTGAAGCTTCTTGTCCTTGCAGTCCTTTGGATCCTTGGTGTCCTTGGGATCGGGCTTAGCTTCCCCCCTCTGCTACCATCCCCCGCCATGGATTACGCCCGTCTCGGCCGGACCGGCCTCAACGTCTCCCGCATCTGCCTGGGGTGCATGACCTACGGCTCCCCGGCCTGGCGCGACTGGGTGCTCGACGAGGAGTCGAGCCGCCCGTTCATCCGCCGGGCCCTGGAGCTGGGCATCAACTTTTTCGACACGGCGGACATGTACTCCCGCGGCGCGAGCGAAGAGGTCCTCGGCCGGGCGCTCAAGGACTTCGCCCGCCGCGAAGAGGTGGTGATCGCCACCAAGGTCTACTACCCCATGGGCGACGCTCCCAACGACCGGGGGCTCTCCAGAAAGCACGTCTTCGACGCCATCGACGCCTCGCTGCGCCGCCTGGGCGTCGATCACGTGGACCTCTACCAGATCCACCGCTTCGACCGCGAGACGCCCGTCGAGGAGACCCTGGAGGCCCTGAACGATCTGGTCCGCGCCGGCAAGGTGCGCTATCTCGGGGCCTCCAGCATGCACTCCTGGCAGCTCGCGAAGATGCTCTATCTCGCCGGCCGCCACGGCTGGACGCGCTTCGTCTCCATGCAAAACCATTACAACCTCGCCTATCGTGAGGAGGAGCGGGAGATGCTCCCCCTCTGCCTCGAGGAGGGGCTCGGCGTCATCCCCTGGAGCCCGCTGGCCCGCGGCTTCCTGGCCGGCAACCGGCGCCGGGGCGAGCCGGCTGACTCGACCGTCCGCGCCCGGACCGACCTCTTCGCCCAGGACTACTACTTCCAGCCCGAGGACTACGACGTGGTCGAGCGAGTGGTGGCCGTGGCCGAGCGCCGGGGAGTGCCGCCGGCCCGGATCGCCCTCGCCTGGCTCCTCCACCAGCCGGGGGTCACCGCGCCCATCGTCGGCGCCTCGAAGATGCGGCATCTCGACGACGCCGTGGCCGCCCTGGAGATCCGGCTCTCCGACGAGGAGAGGAAGGAGCTCGAGGAGCCCTACCGTCCTCACCGGGTGATGGGGCACGAGTAGGGCGGACCCCTCAATCGCAAGCGCCGCGGATGCGCTCCGCGATCTCGTCCATCTCGGGCTCGGTCAGCACCGCGTGACGGTTGGGATCGAGCTCGAGGCGGCCGTTGATGGGAACGAGGTGGACGTGGGCGTGGGCCACGCCGTAGCCCTCGATGGCCACGCCGATGCGGTCGCAGCCCATGGCTTGCCGCAGGGGCGCGGCCAGGCTCTTCAGGCGGACGAAGAGGGCAGCGTAGAGATCGTCGTCGAGATCGAAGAGGTAGTCCACGTGCTCGCGGGGGATGAGGAGAACGTGGCCCGGCGCGATGGGACGGGCGTCGAGGAAGGCCAGGAAGCGGTCGTCCTCCCAGACGATCCGGGCGGGGGCCTCCCTGCGGGCGATGCGGCAGAAGACGCAGGTCATATTGGCCCAAAGTCTAACCTGACGTCCATCCTCCGGAATCGGATACTATGGAGGGCAGCGATCTGATGCGGGAGATCCCGATCTTTCCGGCCCTGGGGAGAGACTCCGCATTTCGGCGGCCTCTCCGCCCGGCCGGTTCCCAATCCAAAGGAGATGCGAAGATGGCGGGCAAGTTCGAGCTGAAGAAGGCGAGCAATGGGCAGTACCTGTTTCACCTGAAGGCAAGCAATGGTCAAGTGATCCTCGCCAGCGAGCAGTACAAGGAGCGCCGCGGCGCCCTGCGCGGCATCGAGTCGGTGAAGAAGAACGCGGGCCTCGACAATCGCTACGAGCGCAAGACGGCGAAGAACGGCCAGCCCTACTTCGTCCTCCGCGCGTCCAACGGCAAGACCATCGGCCAAAGCGAGATGTACAACTCCTCTGCCTCGGTGGACAAGGGCATCGAGTCGGTGAAGAAGCACGCCGTCGACGCGACGGTCGACGACAAGACGGCCTGACCGCGAGAGGCGCGCACCTTGCCGCAGGCCTGGGCCGGGAGGTCCAGGCCTTTTGTATTTCTCCTGCCCAGTGACGGACGGGGCCGCTCATTCGTATTCCTTCTCAAAGAAGGAGGTCCCCATGAAGACCCGGCTCTTGAGCGTCCTGGTTCTCGCTCTGACGTTTTCCGTCCCTCTCGTTGCGTCTCCCCGCTGGACATCCCTGGGCCCGTTCGGGGGCGACGTGGAGCATCTCACCGTGGACCCCGTCGATCCCCAGGTGCTCTACGCCACCCTGGGAGTGCAGGGCACCTTCAAGAGCGTGGACCGGGGCGATTCCTGGAATCCCATCCTCGCCGGCGTCGCCTCCAGCGGCGTGGCCGTGGACCCCACCCGGCACACGACGATCTATCAGGCGGTCGAGCCCGGCCAGGTGTGGAAGAGCCTGGATGGCGGCGCCCATTGGACCATATCCACGATCTCGTGCTGCCAGCAGGTCGGCGAGATGGCCGTGGATCCTGCCGTGCACACCCGGATCTACCTGGCGACGAACAGCGGCGGCTTCTGGTACAGCCTCGACGGCGGGGCCTCGTGGCAATCGAACCGGCAACCACTGCCCAACATCAGGGCTCTGGTGGCCCTCCCCCGCCCCGCCGATACCGTCCTGATAGGGACCGACGGTGGCCTTTTCAAGAGCGCGGACGGGGGAGCTTCTGGAAGCCTGTGGGCCGGCCGCTGCGTTCGGGAGCGATCACGGCCCTGGCCCGCGCGTCGAAAGCCGGGACTCTCTGGGCGGCCGTCAAGAATCTCGGAATCTTTTTCAGCACGAACAACGGCGTCTCCTGGCGCCCGGCGGCCGCACAGCCGCAGGGGGCCAGGAACGTGACGGCCCTGGCCGCCGCTCCCGGTGCCGCGGGGCCCGTCTGGGTCAGCACGGTCGGGAGCGGAACCTACCGCACTACCGATGCCGGTGCCCACTGGGTCCCTCTCGGTCTGCGGCCTAACGCCACCATCACCTCCCTGGCGCTCGGGGGCTCCACCCTCTATGCCGGCCTGCTCTCCGGCATCCGCAACGACACCGGCCGCGATCTCGGCGGCGTTTTCGCCAGCACCGACGGCGGAGCTACCTGGCGTCAGCGTAACCGCGGCCTGGCCGGTCTCATCGTCGACCTGGCCCTCGATCTCCGCGACCCGCAGAACCTTTGGGCGACCGCGGAGTTCTCGGGCATCTTCCACAGCACCGTGGGCGGATTCGACTGGGATTTCCCTCCCCAGCCGCCGGCCCAGGTCGACGCCAACCCGACCTCCCGTGCGATCTTCAGCCCCGCCTTCTCAGCCGACGGCTCCGCTCTCTATGTCGTCTCCGCCCATCGTCTCTGGAAGACCCGGGATGAGGGGGCCTCCTGGCGCGAAGTCGGGCAGGAGAATCCGTCGTTCTTCGTCACCAACAAGATCGTCACCGATCCGCAGGACCCCCATACCCTCTATTCTCCTCAAGCAACGGCTCTCTATATCAGCCATGACGCCGGAGCCACCTGGCAGGGGCGAGCCTTCCCCATGCAGTGCATTCTGGTCAGCCTGGCCGTCGCTCCCTCGAACCCGGCGACGCTCTACGTCGGTGGGACCGACGGCGACAGCAACGGAACCTGCAGCACGCAGCGCCCCGCCCTCTACCGCAGCACGGACCGAGGAGCCACTTGGATCAAGGCCGACGCCGGTCTGGACGCTGACCCAACGAGCTTCCTCGTCCGTTCCGTGGCCGTTGATCCTCTCAATTCGCAGACCCTCTACGTTGGGATCGGCCGGACCTCAGGGATCTGGAAAAGCATGAACGGCGGCACCACCTGGACCCGGATCGATATCGACCCTAGCCTGGCCTTCCAGGGCTTTCCCGTCCTCATCGTCTCTCCCGTGGACGGCTCCGTCTGGGCGACGGATGGCCACCAGGTGATCGTCAGCCGCGACGCCGGAGCGACCTGGGAGTCCTTCGGCGGTCCCCAATCCTTCTTCCTTTCCGAGGTCCTCCCGGAGCCCCGGGATGCCAACCGTGTCTACGTCACGGGCTGGGGAGGCGTCTGGTTGCTGGAGGTGGATGCGGGGGAGTAGTAGGGACGAAGCTCATTCCTGGCCTTGGATCCGCAGACCAAGAGGGAAAAGCTCCAAACGAGCAGGTACACCCCCGTACCTGCTGGGGAGAGCCCTTTCCCCGCTCGGTCCAGTCACGCCTCCTCGCCAGGGATTGAAATCCCTGGCTACCGACGGTGACCCGCGCGGGGTCGCAAAATGCGAAGGGAGCCTACCGTGGTCTGCCTCTACAGACGACGGTCTGCCACGATTCACGACGGTCTGCCTGGATCCACGACGGTCTGCCGCGATTCAGGACGACCCGCATGGATTGACGACGGCCCGCCTCGATTCACGATGGTCTGCCTGAATCAACGACGATCTGCCGCGATTTATAACGGCCCGCCTGAATCCACGACGCTCTGCCGCGATTCACGATGGCCTGCCGCGATCCACGACGGTCTGCCTCCAGCCACGACGGGCTGCCGCGATCCACAATGGCCCGCCTCTCCAGACGACAGCCTGCCGCGATTCACGACGGTCTGCCTGAATCGACGACGGCCCGCCGCGATCCACGACGGCCTGCCGCGATTCAGGACAGCCTGCCGCGATTCAGGACAGCCTGCCTCCATCCACGACGGTCCGCCTGAATCCACACAGATGAAGGATTACGACTCCCTGTGCCAGGGATTGAAATCCCTCGCGGGGGCTACCTCTAAAGAGGACGATTCCAGATATCGCTTCACCAGAGACCGGTACCGCTCGTCATCCCTATCTGCCAGTTCGAACTGGCCACGCCAGCGCTGGGAGAAGGAGGTGCCCTTGGTTTCCTCTACTGCCTTCATAGGGCACCAGTATACGGGGACTATCCCTCACTCCCCCACCCTCACCCCGATCGCCTCATAAACCTTCGCCGGATCGATCATCACCCCGTCCTTGACGGTGAGCACCACACGGCGGATCTCCGAGATCTTCGCCGCCGGGTCGCCATCGACCAGGATCAAGTCGGCGAGCTTGCCGGGGGCTACCGTTCCCAGGTCTTTGTCGCGACGCATTACCTGGGCGGGGGTGAGGGTGGCGGCGCGCAGGGCTTCGGAGTGGGGTGAGGCCGGCGGTGACGTAGTCTTCGAGCTCGCGGTGGAGGCTGAAGCCGGCGGGGGCGTCGGTGCCGGCGACGATGGGGATGCCCGTGTCGTGGAGGGCCTTGACCATGGCGAGCACGGCACGGAAGGAGTCGCGATAGCGGGTCGCCATCTCCGGGGTCCGCTGCGTGTTGCCCACCCGCAGGCTGCGCTGCACCTGGAGGGGCAGGCGGGCAGCCACCGGAGCCAGGTTCGCTGTCATCTCGCCAGGGTTGCCGATGAACAACCCCTCGTAGATGTTGGCGGTGGGATCGATCACCGTGCCCTTCTCCTTCAACAGACGCAGGAAGGCGCGCACGGGCTCGGATTTGAGGTCGAGCTCGGCCGCGTGCTCGCCCACGGCGGTGATGCGCGCGATGGTGCGGGTATCCACGCCGTCGAGGAAGTTGAGGAAGAGGAAGTTGGTGTGCTGGATCTCGTCGAAGCCCTCACGCACGGCCTGCTCGGCCTTCATCCCATAGGGGACGTGCCCCGAGACCCGCAGGCTGAGGCCGTGGGCACGGGCAATGATGCCCGGCACCAGCTTGGGATCGACGGAGCTGTAGATCTTGATCTGGACGCAGCCGGCCGCGGCGTAGCGGTCCACGGCCGCCTGGGCCTCCTGATCGGTCGAGACCAGCACCGTGGTGGGCGCGGCAAAGGGGCCGGGGCCTTCGATGACGCAGGCCATGAGGAGACGGGGGCCGAGCGACTCGCCCGAGTCCCAGCGGCGGCGGAGGTTGAGCAGGGTATCGAGGTCATTGCCCATGTCGCGGGCGGTGGTGACGCCGGCCGCGAGGTCGAGCAGGCCGTCGACCGGCACGAGGTGCTGGTGCATGTCCCAGAGGCCGGGCAGGAGGGCCTTGCCCTTGGCTTCCACGATCTCGGCTCCGGAGGGAATCGGCACCTTGCCGTCCGGACCCACGGCGCTGATGCGCTGGCCTGAGATCACCACAGTGGTTCCCGCCGTGCTCCGGCCGCTCACGGGATCGAAGAGGCGGGCGCCGCGAATGGCGATACCGTTCTCCGGCCGGCGGGAGAGACGGGCGGCGAGCGCCTTCTCCCGTTCCTGCGACACCTGGCTCTGGGCCTGGACAAGGGTGGGCAGGCTGCTCTCCCAACCTTCGCGGATGGCGGCCACGAAGCCGTCGTAGCGGGCGAAGAAGAAGCCCTGCTCGTCCATCCAGAGGTAGGCCGGGGTGTAGCCGAGGCCGGTCAAGGCGTAGAGACGGAGGCTGCGGGTCTCATCCTCCTTCTTCACCTGGGCCTCGCCCACGGGCTCGATGCGGGCTTCGCCCTGGGGCAGGAGCGGCAGGCGCCCGCCTTCGGCGCGGAGCAGGGCCGCGGCGAGGATGCCGATGTCCAGATCGGTCTGCTGGCTGACGTAGAAGGCGGGGCCCGCGGGCCGGGCTTCCCCGCTCTCGGCCGAGTTGCTCCACACGGCCCGGCCGTCCTTGCGCTCGAAGCGCTCCTCGACCGGGTTCTTCCAGTAGTCCACGCCGGTGACGTGCTCGGCGGACGGCACTCCGCCCTCGTCCAGGGTCATGTGGTCGGTGAGGCTCTGGCCCCGGCCGCGGTCGGTGACCTCGAAGGTGAGCACATGCTCGCCTCCCCCTTCACCACGGAAGACGACGCTGCCGGCCGGGCGGTTGCCCAGGAAGAGGATGTACCGCATCTCCTCGCCAGCCGGAAGGTGGACGGGAGCAGGTGTAGGGGCACCGGTAGCCGGCACGATACAGACGAGGGTCAGGAAGGCGGAAAGCAGAGCGGTACGCATGGACGGTCTCCCAAAAATTGAGACGGCATTGAAAAACAACAGAACCCCTGGGAGCGCTGGCGCTCCCAGGGAAAGGACCCTTATTGGATCGGCTGCACTTCGATGGCCCGGTAAAGAGCCGCGGGATCGTACACGACTCCGTCTTTGATTGTAAGCACCACCCGCCGGACGTCGCTGATGCGGGCCGTGGGATCCCCATCCACCAGGATGAGGTCGGCGAGCTTGCCGGCCGCCACGGAGCCCAGGTCCTTGTCGCGTTTCATCACCTTCGCCGGCACGAGGGTGGCGGCGCGCAGGGCGTCAATGGGGGTGAAGCCAGCGTCCACGTAGAGCTCCAGCTCGCGGTGGAGGGCGAAGCCGCAGAGGGCGTCGGTGCCGGCCACGATGGGCACGCCGGCTTCATGCAGGGCGAGCACCAGCTTCTCCATGTTGCGGTAGGAGTCGTGGTAGCGCTGCTCCTGGCCCGGAGGCGCGGTCAAGCCGCCACCCACGAAGCCGCGCCGCACCTGCGGGGGAAAACGATCGACGACGCTGGCGTAGGTGGGCCCCACGGCATTGGCCGGCGCCATGTAAAGCGCCTCGAAGGTGGCGAGCGTGGGATCGGAAACCGTGCCGTGCTCCTTGAGCAGGGCGATGAAGCTTTTCACCTTGTCGGAATTGAGATCGAGCTCGGCCGCGTGCTGGCCCACCTCGGTGAAGCGGGCGGGAGTGCGGGTGTCGATCCCCCGGTCGAGGAAATTGAGGACGAGGAAATTGACGTGCTGGATCTCGTCGAAGCCGGCGCGCACCGCGTCCTCGGCGATCATGCCGTTGGGGATGTGGCCGGAGACGCGCATCCCTTTCTCATGAGCCCGCTTGATGATCGCGGGAACCAGCTTGGGATCGAGGGAGCTGTAGAGCTTGATCTGCACGTAGCCCATCGAGGCGTAGCGGTCCACCCAGTCGAGCGCTTCCTTCTCCGTGCTCACCAGCACCTTGGTGGGGCCGGCGAAGGGGCCGGGGCCGTCCATGAAGCCGGCCATGAGCACGCGAGGTCCCACGGCCTCGCCGCTCTCCCAGCGCTTCCGGAGGTCCTGGAGCTTGTCAACGTCGTTGGCCAGGTCGCGCACGGTGGTGACGCCGGCCGCCATGTTGAGGAGGCCGTCGTCTTCCCCGAGGTGGGTGTGCATGTCCCACAGGCCGGGAAGCAGGGCCTTGCCTTTGGCGTCGATGACCTCTGCGCCCGCGGGGATCGTCACCTCGCCATCGTGGCCCACGGCCTGGATGAGGTTGCCGGAAATGACGACCGTGGTCTCCGGCACGACCTTGCCGGCCTCGGGGTCGAACAGCCGGGCGTGCTGGAGGACCAGGGGCCCCTTGGGCTTGTGGGGGAGCTTCGCGGCCTGGGCCTTCTGCCGCGCGGCCTCCGCGTCATCCTGGGCCTTGGTGAGCTCGGGGATCACCGCCTCCCAGCCTTCGGGGACGAGGGCGGACCAGCCGGCGATGCCGGCGAACAGGTTGTGCTGATCGTCGAGCCACTCATAGCCCGGGCTGAAGCCGAGGCCGTAGACGGCGTAGAGGTCCGCCGTCCGTTCCTTGCCGCCGATCTGGACCTTGCGGGACTCGAGCTTCTCGACGCGGGCCTCGCCGACGGGCAGCAGGGGGAGCCGGTGATCGGGAGCGGCGAGGAGGGCGCGTACCAGGGTCTCGAATTCCTGGGGCGGTCCGTTGAGGCCGAGATAGAAGGCCGGCCCGTCGAGCGTGCGCTCGCCGTTCTCCGCCGAGTTCTTCCAGGTGGCTTTGTTCCCCGCGCGCTCGAACCGCTCGTCGAGGGGCGTCTTCCAGTAGTCGTGGCCGGTGATCTTCTCCGACACCGGGATGCCCCCGGGGCCGAGGCGCACGTGGGTTTCGGTCTGCGGCCCCCGCCCCCGGTCGTTGAACTCGAAGGTGAAGACCCGCTCGCCGTCCGGCAGGACGCGGGTCACGGCGGTGCCCGCCTTGTTGCCGGCGAAGATGAAGGTGTAACGGGTCTCCTCTCCGGCGGCGAAAGCCGGGAGAGCAAGGACGACAAGGGCTGCAAGGACTTTGAAGCAGGTTTTGAGCATAGGGTCCCCCGGGAGAGCGAAAGGCTCTGGGATGTATACGGTTGGGAGTGGAGAGGGTTTTGGGGCGGCTTGCCCTCCGAAGCCTCACCCCCGGCCCCTCTCCCGGGGGGAGAGGGGGGACTCCTGCGGTCGGGATTGCCAAGGGGGTGCACTTTGCGTACCCTCAAAGACGACAACAGTGAATAAACGCTCAGCGCACTCCTACATCCTCATCTCCTCAGCCAAGTCCCCCCTCTCCCCCCGGGAGAGGGGCCGGGGGTGAGGCTTCGAAGGGCACGCGGCCGGATTCAGCAAGGGGCGCTTTGCCTCCTCGTTATATCCTTCCCCCGCCATGACCTCCGCCGATCCCGTGACCCCACGGAGCCGGGAGTGGCTCCTGCTGCTGGCGCCTCTCCTCGCCGTGACCGCGACGCTCACGCTGAGCTATCTGTGGAACGAGG
Source organism: Thermoanaerobaculaceae bacterium (assembly GCA_963712665.1). Lineage (GTDB taxonomy): Bacteria > Acidobacteriota > Thermoanaerobaculia > Multivoradales > UBA5704 > DATARR01. Next base: position 69,049 of record CAVQIV010000011.1, read on the forward strand.
ACTTCTGGTGGTATGTGACCTCGGGCCGCTTTCTGCTCGATCATCACCACTTCCCCAGTCAGGATCCGTTCCTCTACACGGCGGACAAGGGGATCGGCTGGGTGTATCACTCCTGGCTGTGGACGGTGCTGGTGGCGGTCGTCCACAAAATGGCGGGGCTCGGCGGGGTGGTGGTGTTCCACACGCTTCTCGGTCTCGCGCTGTGCACCGTCGTCTACACCACGGCCCGGGTGGACCGGCTGGGGCTCGCGAACGCGCTCGCGACCGTGCTCTTCCTCGCTGTCCTGGGCGAGCGCCTCACGGGCAAGGCCGAGATCGTCACGTGGCTGATGCTGGCGCTCTTCTATCGCCTCCTCGATACGGACGCGGCCTTCACCTGGAAGCGGGGAGCGGTGCTCGGGGCCTTGCAGATCCTGTGGGCCAACCTCCACGGCGGCTATCCGCTCGGCATCTTCGTAGCCCTCTGCTACAGCGTGGGGCCGTGGATCGAGGCACGATGGCTCAAGAAAGGGGAGGCGGCCACCGCTGGGGTACGCCGGCCGCCGATCTGGTTCCCGGCGTTGCTCTTGCTCCTCGCCGTGGCGGACCCGTGGCTGTACCGGGAGCGGCTGGCGCCGTTCGCTTTCGTCACGGGATCGCAGTCGGTGCAGCCCCTGGGGGCTTCGGGCAAGCTGCTCATTACGGAATGGCAGAGCCCGTTTGCCGTTGCCGCGAAAGGCGCCGACGCCGCCCTGCCCTGGATCTATGCGCTCGCCGTGGGCGTGGGGCTCGCGAGCTTCGCCCTGGCCCGGCGGCGGCCCCTGGCGCGGGTCCTCTTCTTCCTCGGCATGGCGGCGCTCGGGGCCACGGCCATCCGCCACCTGCCCGGGCTGGCTCTGAGCGCCGCTCTGGTGACGATCAGCAATCTCGCGGGGAAGGAATGGAAGCGCAAACCGGCGCCGAGCCCCAAGCGCGCCCGGAAAGGAACGAAACCAGCGCCCGTCGCCACTCGGCCGGGATGGATCTATCCAGCGGTTTGCGGATTGACGGCTCTCGCTCTGCTCGGCGCGGCCGTGGCTCTGCGCGTGGCCCGGCCGGGTTTCGAAGGCGGGCAGTCCAATGAATCGGGAGAATCGTCTTTCTTCGCCGTCAAGCCATCGATCGCCTGTCCCGGGGCCGCCTCCTTCATCCTGGAGCACGACCTGCCGGCTCCCATCTTCAACGATTTCCAGATGGGCGCGTATCTCAGTTACCGGCTGAATCCCAAATATCGCCTGTTCGTGGACAGCCGGGTCCTCGATCCCTCAATCGTGGTGCGCTACACGGAGATCGTAAACACGCCCGGTCGCTTCCAGGAGGCGGAGGCTCGCTATGGCTTCCGCACCGTGGTGCTGGGGAATTTCTCGAAAACGCTGAGGTCGCCGCTGGGCCAGGCGCTGGTGCAGGACCCGCGCTGGCGGCTGGTGTATGGGGATCCGCTCGCCGTCATCTTCGTCAAGGACAGCGTCTCGACCGAGCCGGCGGTGCTCGTCACGAAGCCGCGAGGGCGGACTCCGTTCGTTCCCCCGGCGAGCTTCGTGCCTCCCCTGCCGCGGCTCCAGCGGGTCTTCCTGCACGATTTCCCCGCCAATTACCTCCTCGAATACCTGGCGATCCTCGGCCAGCTCGGGCATCCCCAGGACGCCATCGAGCTCGCCACCCTGTCCCTGGAGAGCTCGCCGGACCAGCCCCTGGTCTACAGCCGGCGCTGCGCGGCCCACTTCGCCCTGCAAGAGGTGCCGGCGGCGATCGGCGACTGTGCCGCGGCCTACCGGCTGAGCCCCGAGGACCCGCAAGTCGTGGCCCTCTACGCCATGATCCTGAGCCGCGTCGGCCGGGCCGCGGAGGGGCGCTACCTCGTGGAGAAGGCCCTGGAGGCGAATCCGAACGACGAGGCGCTGCTGCGGATCAGGCCGGCGTTCCGGTGACCGGTGACGGGGTGAGCCTATCCGCCCAGCCCGAAGTGCACCTTGTCGAGCGGGATCTCGCCGCGCCGGCTCACCGGCACGGTGACGGTGCCGAGGATGGGCACGGAGAAGCGGAACTCTGCGTCGATGGCATAGGTCGGCTTGTCGGTCGAGGCCAGGCTGCGGATCACCCGGTAGAGGTCCGCGTAGCCCACGGTCATAGGCAGCTCGACCGTGCTCGGGCCCGCGGCGATCTCGATGCGCTCGTCGCGCCGCCCCTCCAGCATGGGCTCGCCGTTCAAGCGCAGCTTGTAGCCGATGCCATCCAGCACCATGCCGCGGCTGTTGGGGTTGTCCACCTGGAACTTGAAGAGGAGGTCCGCACCTGCGAGCGAGGCCGCGGTGAGGCGGACGTCCGTGAGGCTCACGTCGGGCTGGCGGACGATGTTTTCGATGGCGGAGCAGGAAGTGAAAAGGACGAAAAGGACCGAAAGGACAGGGAGAAAAGAGCGGCGCATAGGGCTCCTTGTGGGCAAGATCTGTGCCGCTATCTTCGCGGCAGCCTCCGCCCGGGCATGAATGCCCGGGCTATGAACGACGCCGGATCAATCCGGCTTAAAGTCCCCTTCAGGGGGCGCTGTTCCTAGTCCGGGCATTCATGCCCGGACGGGGCGTCGACGCCTCCTCACCACTCCACCCGCAGCTTCAGTTTGAGATCCCGCTTCTTGTCGCGATAGAAGAGGAAGCCTTCGCGGCGGCCGTGGAGGTAGAGATCGCGGAGGATCTCCACGTCCTTCCTGCAATAGGCCTCCACCAGATCGAGCCGGCCCTGGCGCACCCATTCCAGGGATTGGAGGCCGTCGGCGGATTTGCCGCAGCCGAGGGTCTCCTGGGCGAGATGGCCCATGCCCACCCGGAAGCCGAGCCGGGAGTGGACGTCCTCCAGCAGGTCGAGAGTAGGGAGGATGCGGCCGAAATCCTCCCCCGTGTAGCCGGAGAGGACGTGGTAGTCGAAACGACGGATGTTGTAGCCGATCACCAGCGTGGCCGAGCGCAGGGCCTCCACCAGACCCCGCACTCCGGTCTCGGGGAAGATCTCGAAGCGACCCTCCTCCAGATGGCAGACGACGCCCACGGCGACCCCCATGCGGTGGGCCTTGTCCCATCCCCCCACGTCCGCGGCCGAGCGCAGGGTCTCGATGTCGAAGAGGAGGGTATGCGCCCCCTCCGTCCCCGGAGCCGGGAAGTTGCGGGGCCGGACCGGCGCGAGCTCGCGCTGGAAGATGGAGGGCTCGGCCACGATAGGCACGTGGTCGGTGCGGCGAGGGAGGTGAAGGTGCGGGTGGCGGTGGCCCGGGCCTTCGGCAGGTTCCAGGGCCGCAAATTCTTCACGGGGAAAGGGTGCTGAGTTGGCCTGGGGCTCGGCTGTGCCGGTTTGGGTCTCAGCCCCGAAGGGGCGACAGCGTATAGCCTGGGGCGTGAGCCCCAGGAAAGCGGATTCCCCGTTCTCCTTGAAAGCCCCGTAGGGGCGGCAGCGGACCTCCTCGGTCCGGTCACCTGTCGCCCCTTCGGGGCTTTGCGGGATTTGTACGGTCTCCCCTACCTGGGGCTCACGCCCCAGGCTATATGCTGTCGCCCCTTCGGGGCTGAGCTCCGCAGCAGACCTGGCCTCTAAGGGCTCAAGGGCTGTCGCCTCCGCCAACTTCACCACCACCGCCTCCCCCCACCCCACCACCGGCTCCTCCTTCCCCAGCAGCAGGCGCAGCACCCGCGCGGCTCCGGCCTTGTCCAGCGGACGGTTGCCGTTGCCGCACTTGGGGGATTGCACGCACGAGGGGCACCCCTTCTCGCACGGGCAGCCTTCCAGCAGCAGGAGGACGCGGCCGAGGAGGTCCGGGAGGTCCTGGAAGCCGCGGGCGGCGATGCCCACGCCTCCGGGATGGCCGTCGTAGATGAAGACGGCGCCCGTGCCGAGCTGCGGGATGGAGAGGATAGGAGATGCCGCCGATGTCGCCGCGGTCGCAGAGGGCGAGGATGGGGAAGAGCGAGATGCCCGTGTGCTCGGCGGCGTGGAGCGAGCCCAGGAAGTGCTCCCCCTGGCGGCGCAGAGTCTCTTCGATGGCCCGCGGCGCGGCCCACCAGAGCCCCACGGTCTCGTACATCACGGGCGGCAGGTCGAGCGGCGTCTGATCGAGCGTCTCCCCGCCGTGGATGCGCTTGCGCTCGAAGCCCACCACCCGCTCGGTGACCTCGACGCGGCCGAGCCAGCCCTGGAGAGGGCCGTCCGTGCGCTCCTCCAAGACCTCCAGGATCTCCGTCTCCTTCTCCGTCAGCGGCGTCGTGAAGTAGTCGAGGTCCGCGGCCGTGGCGATCACCCGCCGCTCCTCCCGCTCCAGGGCCTCCACCAGGAATTGCCGGCCGGCGTGGAGGTAGACGGCCCCCGGATGGCATTCGTGGAGCACACGCACGCCGTCTACCGTGCCGATCGTCCGGCCGTCGGCGATGATGGCGAAGGTCACGCCCGATCCCCGCAGGTTCACGGAGCGCTGGGGCCGGCGGCGGAGGGAGAAGATCTCGTCCCCCTCGGCCGCGGCCAGCAGGTGCCCCTGGCGCAGCAGGGTATCGATCCGCGAGCGTGTGGCGCTCGGTGTAGGCGCGGTCCTCGCCCTGAAAGCGGCATCTCGGCCGCGGCACAGACCAGGTGGGCCCGGGACACGGGATCATTCACAGGGTCCACGACCAGCCGCTCGCAAGGCCGTTCCAGGAACTGCTCGGGATGATCGAGGAAGTACTGGTCAAGGGCATCGGGCAGGGCCACCATGGCGGTGAGCGACTCGCGACCATTGCATCCCGATCCGTCCCACGCGGCCGGAGCGCTGCCAGGTGGCCATCATGCTCCCGGGATAGCCCACGAGGATGCAGGCGTCGAGACCGCCGACGTCGATGCCCATCTCCAGGGCCGAGGTGGAGATGACGCCGTCGAGCCGGCCGTCGAAGAGAGCTCGCTCGATCCTCCGCCGCTCCTCGGCCAGGAAGCCGGCGCGATAGGAAGCCACGCGCGAGGCGAGCCCTGGCTCCTGCCGGCGGAGCCACGAGTAGAGCAGCTCCGTGATGCGGCGGGCCTTGGTGAAGACGATGGTCTTCAGACCCGCGTTCACCAAGCGGACGAAGAGCTGGAGGGCCGTCGTATAAGGGCTCGCCTCGGGCCGGAAGAGGAGGAGATGGCGGCCCTCGCGGGGAGCGCCCGACTCGGCGATCCAGTGGAACTTCCGGCCCGTCAGGGTCTCCGCGAACTCGCCGGCGTTGGCGGCCGTGGCGGACGAGGCGATGAGCGTGGGATTCCCCCCTACCGAGCGGCAGAGGCGGAGGAACCGCTGCAGTACGTGGTGGAAATGGCTGCCGAAGATCCCGCGATAGGTGTGCAGCTCGTCAAGCACGATCCAGCGCAGGTCCGCGAGAAATGGACCCCAGGCCGTCCAGCTCCCGAGCACGCCCAGATGAAGCATGTCCGGATTGGAGATCACCACCCGGGGAAAATCCTTGCGGATGGCCGCCCGCTTGGCCGCCGGGGTGTCGCCGTCGTAGATCTCGCACCCCGCGATCTCGGGGGAAAATCCCGCGGCCTCGGCGAGACGCACGAATTTGCCTCGCTGATCCTGTCCCAAGGCTTTCAAGGGGAAGAGGAACAGCCCGTGCCCCGGTCCCCCCCGCGCGGCCTCCTCCAGCGCCGGCACCTGGAAGATGAGCGACTTGCCCGAGGCCGTGGGAGTCGTCACCAGCACGTTCTCCCCCCGCCGCACGGCCGCGATCCCCTCCGCCTGATGGCGCCACAGCCGCGGCACGCCCCCCGACTGAGAGCCCGGGCGATAGGCTCCGGCAGCGGCGGATCGAGCTCGCCATAGGCCGCCTCGCTCCCCGGCAGATGGGTCGAATACAGGATCTGCCCGCCCAGCTTCGCGTCCGCCCGCAGGTCGTCCACGAGAGGGCTCAAATCGGAAGGTGCAGGGAGGGCGGCGGCGCCAGGGTTACGGGGCATTACCGCCTGATGGTAGCAGAAAGACAGGGACCCCAAGGACAGCAGGGACGGCAAGGACTGCAGGGACAGTCACCGTTGGGTTCTGGAGGTTTTTCGTCCTTGCTGTCCTCGAGGTCCTTGATGTCCCTGCTGTTTCTTCCCTCAACAGGGCCGCAGAGTGCAGATGATCTTGGCACCCACGTGGCAGCAGGTCTGGCAGCAACCGCCGGGGTCGCAGGTGGTGGTGCAGTTCGAGGCGGCCACGGCGGGCCGAACTCCCGATGCGAGGGCGGCGATGGTGAGCGCGAGGCCGAATCCGAGGTAAGCCAGTTTCTTGCGCATGATGATCCTCCTGCGAGAAAGAGGAGGCCCGATCATCCGGGTCCCTACCTTTAAGGTGTCTGGGCTGAGAGGACCAGAGACTCCTGTTAGAATTTCAGGATTCGATCCATCAACGAAGACTGCGGCAGCCGGGCCAGTCCGGCAAGGAGACGCCATGAACCTCGCCATCGTCAGCATCCACGGGATGGGCTCACAGCCGAAGGACTTCGCAGCTCCGATGCACCAGGAGCTCCGCAACCGCTACGCCGGCCCGAGCAGTCTCGTCTTCGACTCCATCCACTGGGCGCCGGTGCTCGCCGGCTCCGAGGACGCCCTGTGGGGTAAGGTGAGCGGGAGCCATGACCTCGACTTCACCAAGCTCCGCCGCTTCGTCGTGAACTCCCTGGGGGATTCCATTGCCTATCAGCCGCTCAACAAGAAAAAAGCGGACCCCAAGGTCAAGGACGTCTACCGGCTGGTCCATCAGGAGGTGGCCAACACCCTCCAGCGGATCGCGCAGAAGGCGGGAGGCGACGCGCCGCTGGTGATCCTCGCCCATTCTCTGGGATCGGTGATCATCTCCAACTACCTCTGGGACCTGTGGCAGCCGTCGTCGAGCGAGGATCCGCCGCTGAATCCTCAGACGGCCCTGGAGAAAGGCGAGACGCTGGCCGGGCTCGTCACCTTTGGCTCGCCCATCGCTCTCTGGTCGCTGCGCTACGCAAACTTCGGCGAGCCGATCCCGTTCCCCCATTCCGAGCTGGGCACCCGCTATCCCAAGACGCCTGGAAGGTGGCTCAACTTTTTCGATCAGGACGACATCCTGGCCTATCCGCTCAAGGGGATCAATCCGAAATACAAGCAGGTGGTGACCAAGGACCTCCAGATCTCCGTCGGTAACCTGTTCACGGGCTGGAACCCGATGGCCCACACGGAATATTGGACGGACGACGAGTTCACAAAGCCGGTCTCCGTCCTGCTGAACCAAATCGCGCAGGAGACGCAGCCGTAAGGAACCTACAACTGCGTCAGCAAATCCTTCCGCTTGACCTCGAACTCTTCCCGGGAGATCAGACCGTCGTCCAAGAGGGATTTGAGCTGGCGCAGCCGCTCGGCGCCGGAGGGGGCGGCGGCAACGGCCAGGGGGCCGGCTCCCAGGGCATGGTACTGCTCGGCGGCGGTGAGGATGGTGCGCTTGAGCTCCATGGGGTGGGCGACGTTGTGGAAATTGCAGATGCCGGTCTCGCTGGCGGTGTCGACCTCGACGTCGCCGAAACCCAGGAGACGGCCCCAGAGCGTCTGCCGGTGCTCGATGTTGTTGATCTTGTCGAGCCGCGAGTCCATGGAGCGCTTGGAGAGGATCCCCTGCTGCTGGATGACCCGGTGGTTGGTCACCACGAGCTCGTAGGACCGCAAGCGGACGAACCGCCAGGCGAGGGCGGCCGCGACACACAGGGTCAGCAGACCCGAGATGACGGCCACCCAGGCCTGGGCCGGCCAGACCGTGTAGGCGAAGATCGTGAAGGCCAGGGCCACCGCCAGCAGCGCCACCAGCGGCGCCAGGGTGATCCGGGTGAGATGGGCCCGGTAGAGGATCTCTTCGCCGGGCTGGAGGTGGTCGTCGACGCTCATCGGATCTCCCTCAAGGGTGGGGACCGGCGCCAAGGGTGGTCCGCGCGTAGTCCTGCGGCACTTCGAAGAGGGCGGGTGCCACGGTCTCATGGCTCACGGCGGTCAAGTCCGTGGTGATCGCCGGCTGGCCCTCGCTGTAGAGGATGGCCCGCACGGGCACTCCCTCGGGCGCTCCCGCCTCCAGAGTGAAGCTGGCGGAGCCTCCTCCGGAATGGTTGGTCTGGACGCCCATCCTCTCGCCCAGCGACTTGAAGGCCGCGAAGTCGGCGGGGTCGAGCCCCAGGCTCTTGGGATCGGCCAACCACACCTCCCGCAGCTTCTTGCCGTCGCGGGTGACCTCGTACTCGTCGGCGGTGAAGCCGTTGACCTTCGCCCCGGAGGCGACCTTCTTGTATTGAGGAGGATTGGTGGGCGTGCCACCGTACATCCCGTGGCGTTCGGCGTTCATCTTCATGTTGTCCAGGATCTGCTTCTTCTTGGTTTCGGAGAGGTCCTTGCGCTCCATCACCATCTTCGTGATCGCCGCCTGCTGCGCCGCGCCTCCCGGCGGCAGCTCGACCCAGGTCTTCTTCGCCGGATCGAGGATCTTGAAGCTGCCGCTCGCGGCATCGTAGAGCACGACGTGGACCTGGCCGCTGGCCGTGGACTCGGCCCGCAGCTTCCCGCCCTGGAGGTAGACCTTGTTGAGGGAGCTGCCGCGGGCGGACTGCTCCTTGACGGTGATGACGGTGCCCGCGGAACTGAGCGCGGGGACGAAGGCGATCAGCAGGGTCCAGAGCACGGTACGGCGCAAGTTCATGGCAAATCTCTCCTCGGTTCTCCAGATGCTACCGCACCTAGCGCTGGAAGGCGTAGGAGATCTTGAGGAACAGCTCGCGGCTCGTGGGCTCCAGCCGGTCCGCGTCGGAGAGGGCGCGCTCATCCCCATAGCCGATGAAGAGCACGGTCTGCCAGTTGAGCTTGTAGCCGAAGAGGGCGGAGCCGGTGAAATCCCGGGAACGCCCAACCTCCTCGTCCACCTCGACCTGCTGGCCGATCAGCCGCAGGAAGGCCCGCGAGGTGAAGGTGTAGGTGGCTTTGAGCCGCGCCACCTCGGCGGTGAAGAGGCGCAGGGTCTTCGCGCCCGTGCCGGTCGGCGAGACGTCGAGCCACCGGCGGCTGCCGTTGAGCGACAGGGCCAGGTGGTCGGTGGGGCGCAGGGTGGCCTGGAGAGATACCGTGAGGCTCTTTCCAGGCCGCTGGCCGGCGAAGTCCACGTCGTCTCCCGACTGCACGTCGAGCGCCACGCCGGCGATCCGCTGCGAGGGGCTGAGGCTGAGCGAGGCCACGTAGTAGGTCAAGTCGAAGAGGCGGTCTCCCGTTCGCACCTTCTCGGTGCGGTGCTCGAGGAGCAGGAAGCCGTCCCAGAGGCCGCCGAGCTCCAAGCCCGGGCTGAGCCGCCGCAGCAGCAGGCCGCTGCCGTCCGCGGCCTCGACGTCGCGAAACTGGACGTAGGGGCGGATGTTGCGTATGGCTCCCTTCTCGGGGCGCCAGGTGCGAGCCAGAGAGGCCAAGCCGTCGCGCACTCCCACCTGGGGCACGAAGCCGAGGTCGGCCCGGAAGTCGTCGCCGATGTCCCGGTACTCCAGCGAACCAGTCCCAATCGCGCGTCGATGTGACTCCAGGTGGCGAAGCCGGCGTGGGAGGCGAGCTTCCGGCCGTCCCACTCCGCGGCGAGGTCCGGCCGATCGGGGGTCTCGGTGTCGGCATAGAGGAATTGGCCCTGGACCGTGTCCTGCTGCGTGGGCCGCCACTCGAAGTCGGGGCCGAGCACCCGGTTGTAGCCGCCGTCCTCGACCTCGCGGTCGGTCAGCACCAGGCTCACGAAGGAGCGCCCGAGATCGTGCCGGAGGCGGGTGACGGCCGTGTACGAGGAGAAGTCCTGAGCCGCCAGGTCCGAAGTTTGCGGACCGGGCAGGATGACGCTGCCGCCGCCCCGGTCCTCGGCCACCAGAGCCGTGTAGCGGGTGCCTCCGAGCTTGCCCGTGGCGCGCCCGCCCCAGCGCGGCGAGGTGATGGTGCGGGTGTAGACGGCCTGGATCGGCGTCGCGAACAGGTCGAGCCCCTCCAGGAAGAACGGCCGCTTCTCGGGAAAGAAGAGGGCGAAGCGCTCGTTGGTGGAGATCTGGGCCACGTCGGACTCGACCTGCGAGAAGTCGGGATTGAGAGCCGCGTCGATCGCCGTGTTGGCGTTGGGGTTCCACTTGGCGTCGAGGCCGCCGTCCCACTCGGAGCCGCCACCCACCAGCCGGGTGCCGGGATCGCCCACGGCCTGGCGCGACTGCTTGCCGGTGGCGTAGGGGGCGAGCACGAGGTGGCTGCCCGAAGGGAGGCCTGAGAGGCCCACGATCTTGCGCGTGTGGCAGATGAAGCAGCTCGAGTCCCGCGGCAGCTTGCTGCTGAACATCTGGTAGCGGAAGTCGCGCGGCCGGTTGCGATAGAGGAGGATGCCCCAGGTCTGCGGGATCGGCCTTGTCGTAGCGCAGGGAGGAGAAGGGGATGCGGATCTCCAGCCGCCAGCCGTCGGCGTCGATGCGGGCCGCCGAGTCCCAGTAGAAGTCCGGCGAGTTGTCCTCGCCGCTGGCGTCGTTGCTGATGGCGTCGTACTGGATGCCGCGCGGATTGGCGAGGAACATGGCGGCCGTCTTGCCGTCGTTCAGGGTGTCGAGGATGACGCCGCCGTAGTCGGTATAGCTCGGCACGACGTCGTGGTCGCCGTAGGGAGCGCGCGGATGCTCCTCGGGATCGGGGTCCGAGAATTCGAGGGCGGCGTAGAAGAAACGGTCGTCGTAGGTGAGCCAGGCAACCGTCTTCACCTTGGGCGGCAGGTTGTCGCCGGGGTTCGTCTCGTAGAACTCGTCGATGCGCACGGCGCCCTGCCAGCCCGGGATCGTTCAGGCTGCCGTCCACCTCGATGGGGCCGGTGGCGCGGGTGATGTGGATCTCGCCCGCCCCGGAATCCAGGGCCTGGGCCCTGGCCGCAGGGGCGGCGCAGACAAAGGCGGCGGCGAGCGCCGCGAGCAGGGGACGGACGCGTTGGGGGACTGGCATTGGGGGTGTCTACGTACGGGCGGCGAAAAATGTTGCAGCCGTCTTGATCCGTCCTGGTCAGCCTCTGGCTCAGAGCTTGCACGTTCAATCCACCCCATGCCGCACCGCCTGGTCGTCATCTCGAATCGCCTCCCCATCGTCCTAGAAGAGAAGGACGACGGCGGCTGGGCCCTGAAACCCGGATCCGGCGGCCTGGTGAGCGCGCTCGCCCCCGTTCTCTCGCATCGCGGCGGCCTGTGGGTGGGCTGGCCGGGCCTCCCCTTGGAGCGGGGCGGGCCGTGGGAACGGGTGCTCAAGGAGGGCTACCGCGAGCGGGGCTACGAGCTCGTTCCCGTGCTGCTCTCGGCGGAGGAGGTCAAGGGGTTCTACGAGGGGTTCGCCAACGGCATCCTCTGGCCGCTGTTCCACGACCTTGTGGGGCGGTGCAACTTCGATCCCTCCTTCTGGTACGCCTACCTGGAGGTCAACGACAAGTTCGCCGCCGCCGTTTCCGAGCACAGCCGGGATGGGGACTTCATCTGGGTGCAGGACTACCAGCTCATCCACGTGGCGGAGATGCTGCGGCGGCGCCACGAGACCGCTCGCATCGGCTTCTTCCTCCACATCCCGTTCCCGCCGCTCGACATCTTCCTCCGTCTCCCCTGGCGGGGGCAGATCCTGAAGGCCCTCCTGGCCTACGACCTGATCGGCTTCCAGACCCCGCGGGACAGCCGTAACTTCCTCGCCTGCCTGCAGCGGCTGCTGCCCGAGGCGGAGATCGAGGACGACAGGCCGGTGGCCGAGGTGCGGCTGGGCGCGCGTACCGTCAGGGTGGGCGCCTTCCCCATCGGCATCGACTTCCAGGGCTTCGAGGAGCACGCCCGATCCGGGCGAGGTGGTCCGCCGAATGGCGGAGCTGCGGGAGATCATCGGCCCCGCCCAGCTCATCCTGGGCGTCGACCGCCTGGACTACACCAAAGGGCTGATCGAGCGCCTGGAGGCTTTCCGCAACGCCCTGGAGCGCTATCCCGAGCTGCGCGAAAAGGTGCTGTTCTTCCAGTTCGTGGTGCCCAGCCGCGAGGGGGTGCCCGAGTACCAGTCGCTCAAAGCGCGCATCGACCGGCTGGTGGGCGAGATCAACGGCGAGTACTCGACGGCCGGCTGGGTGCCCATCCACTATCACTACAAGAGCGTGGAGAAGAAGGACCTGCTGGCCCTCTACCGCATGGCGCGGATCGGCTTCGTCACCTCCATCAAGGACGGCATGAACCTGGTGGCCAAGGAGCTCTGCGCCTGCCAACTGGACGGCTGCGGCGTGCTCGTGCTCTCCGAGTTCGCCGGCGCCGCGGCCCAACTCCAGAGGGGCGCCCTGCTGGTCAACCCCCACGACATCGAGGGCATGGCCGACGCCCTCAAGGCGGCCTGCGACATGAGTGAGGACGAGCGGCGCCGGCGCATGGAGGCGATGCGGGAGATCCTCCGCGAGCAGGACATCTTCTGGTGGGTGGACTACTATTTCCAGGCCGCCCTGGGGACCGTGCCCGACAATTTCCGTGCCCCCAAGGAATACCTGCCGCCGCTCCCGATCGGCGAGCTTCTGGAAGTCGATTGAGCCGACGATTGAACGAAACAATGCCGCCCTCCGCCCTGGACCGCTGGGACGAGATCGCGGCCCGGCTCTCCGGCCGGCGTCCCGCCCTCTTCCTCGACTACGACGGCACCCTCTCCCCCATCGCCCCCCGCCCCGACCTGGCGACGCTGCCCGGAGGAGACCCGGGAGATCCTGGCCCGCCTGGCCCGCGACATGCCGGTGGTGATCGTCTCCGGCCGCGGCCGGGAAGACGTGGCAAATCTCGTCGCCCTCCCCAACCTCACCTACGCCGGCAGCCACGGCTTCGACATCGCGGGTCCCTCTGGGCTGCGACTGGAGGTGGGAGACGGCGTGCCCGAGCGCATCGGCAAGGCCGCCAAGCGATTGCATCAGGAGCTGGCGGATCTCCCAGGGGTGCTGATCGAGCCCAAAGGCTTCGCCATCTCCATTCATTTCCGCCTGGCGGACGAGAACGACGTGCCGCGGGTCGAGCGGGCGGTCGACGACGCAATCGCCGCCATCCCCGGTCTCCGCAAGACCCACGGCAAGAAGCTCTTCGAAATCCGCCCCGACCTCGACTGGGACAAGGGCCAGGCCCTCCTCGGCTCCTCGACGCCCTGGGTCTCGACGGCCCGAAGGTGCTTCCTTTTTATTTGGGCGATGACCTCACGGATGAAGATGCCTTCAAGGCTCTCAAGGGCCGCGGCGTGGGGATCCTCGTGGCCGAGGAGCCCCGGAAGACGGCGGCCGAGTACCGGCTGCGTGATCCGGAGGAGGTGCGGGGGTTTCTGGAGCGGCTGGAAGCCAAGGGACCCAAGGGACAACAGGGACTGCAAGGACATCAGGGACATTAATGCTTTTTCCTGCTGTCCCTCCAGTCCCTGTTGTCCCTGCTGTCCCTTTTCCTTTCTCTACCGCTTCGCGGTGAACGACATCCCTCCCAGCACCCTCTCGCCTGCCTCCTCCCAGAGATCGACCCGGAAGGTTCCGCCAGCCCCTGGCCCCAGCAGGAGCCGCATGGACGCGGGCAGCTTCTGGCCGGACTGGAGAGCGTCCAGGGGCAGGTCGACCTTGCATCCCTTGAAGCGCACCTCCAGGTTGTCTCCTTGCGGCTTCAGAACGATCCGCGGCACGCTCTTCCAGGCCGCCACGAGGTTCGTTTGGAAGGGCACCACCAGCGTGGCCACGGACTCCGGCTCGTCGATGGGAAAATCGTTGCAGTCGAAGCGCAGCCATACGTCCCTTCTCTTGATGGGTTTCACCAGGTCGAACTTGCTGGTCTTCGCCACCTGGAGGTTGAGCTGGGAGACGTCGCTGTCGTTCGCCACCGTGCCGCCCCAGCCGTCGACGAGCGTGCCGAAGTCGCTTTTCGAAGGCGTGTCCTCGGTCGAGCGAGAGATCACCAGGAGACAGCGGTGGCCGGCCTGCGCGGGGGTGGGCGTCCAGTTGAAGGGACCCAGCACCTTGGCTTCGCCGGGCGCCAAGTCCACGCCGCCCTTCTCCACGTCGATCTGCGACCAGTCGGTCTGGATCATGGCCGGGTTGGCCCAGGCCACCTTGGCGTGCACGTCGTGGATCGTCTGGCAGCCGCGGTTCTGCACCCGGATCCAGATCTTGTAGGCGGTGCCCACGAGCACGTTGACGTCCTGGGTGCTGTTCCAGGCGGCGTCGTTGGGATCCGTGAGATCGGGATCGCCGGCCTCCCTGACCTTGACGTCCGGGCTGATCCAGAACGGCGTGCCGCCGAGCGTCGAGGGCACGGCTCCGTTGTCGTTCGGATTGTCCCGCACCACCAGGTCGCCCGTGGGATCGGCCGGGCCGGGATGGTTGTCGAGGATCACGAAAGCGCTGCGACGCGGCCTTGTTGCCCCGTTGATCCGAAACCTCGGCGCTCACCTGATAGCGGCCATCAGGAAGAGCCGCGGTGTCCCACTTGCCCGGCTGGTCGGGATAGCCCCACTCGTGGGTGAGGACATGGAAGTACTTCTCCGTGCCGTCGAACGCGCTCGACGACTGGAACGGACCCGAGTAGGGCATTGAAGAGGACGTTCGAGAAGGTCACCCCCAGCGACGGCGCCTTGTCGCTGTTCAGCACCGTGTTCCAGAAGTCGTTCTGGGTGAGGAGCGGCAGCGCCGCGGCATCCGCGCAGTTTTTCCCGCGCTGCGCGCCCCGGCAGCGGAAGGTCGTGCCGTGAACTCGTACACGTGCCCACGTGATTGACAGGACCCACGGGCGCCCGGCGGATGCGATAGGTCGCTTTATAAACGCCGTTCGAGTTGGTGGCGGGAAAGGCTGGAACAGAGGCTGTCAGATCGTGATAGATGTCCTTCGCCTCCACCATCAGATCCACGACGCCGGTGAGCGGCGTGCCGCAGTCCAGCAATACGCTGAAACGAATAACAGGACATAGACATG
>CAVQIV010000012.1:0-259349 GCA_963712665.1 Thermoanaerobaculaceae bacterium
GGCCGCCATGAACAGCATCGAACGACTGATTAGGGGGGTGTAGTTTGGGATGGTTTATAGCTGCTTTGGCTGCCTTGATTCTTTTGGTGGTCGTTGGTGTGACTTGGGGTTTCGAAAGAAAGAAGGGAGGAGAGGGGACGCCAGGAAAACTGCCGGAAGGCAAAAGAGCACTTTAAAACCTGCTTGGCAGCTTGGGAACGTGCCCGGCAGCTCAATGATTTCGATCTCTTGTGTCGAAGCGGACATCAACTTATAGAAGCCACCCGGCCTCTGTTTTCTTGCCCCAGCCGGGATCATGTCAAAAACATCTGTAATGATGTTTATCAAGAGTTTCTAAGACGGCTAAGGGGGCACCCGGAGTTGAAAGCTGGGGCACTGCACTTTGGTAGGTTGGTGTATTCTTGGCCTTTTTTTACAGGACACACAAGTATGGCCGACAGCAGAGGATTGAAAATGACTCTCTGCAATAGCTAGGGGCTGTAGCCGCTATAGAGGAGACACTACATACACACCCACAAGTATCGACGTGGGCAGCCAACCCCTGCGGTCGAGCGGACAGAACCGCCCTATCGTGCGGTTCCGCCGCTCACCTTACGAGCGTTGCCCGGAAGCGAATCTATCGAGAACTAAAATTCTGGCCCCGAGCCGCGCCTCGCGTCAATCGCTTTGTAGTCGAACATGATTCTGGGCGGTCGCCGTGAAACGGATCTTGCGCCGTGTCACGGTGTTCGCAGTTTCTCTGAGCACCTCTTCGGCGTCGACAAGACGACCACCCTCAATGTCTTCTTGAGAGGCCAGGAGGGCACGGTGGAGGGCGGCACGGTCATCCGGGTCGAGCCAGTCGCCAGGATCGAGGGGCAGGAGCTTCAACCTACGGACGGAGTGACCAAAGACAGTGTCCAGCCATCAGGGAATTCCTCTTTACCGCCCTTTCTCGCGCCTCCCAGGATGCTCGATCACTTTGCCTTCGCTCTGCTTCTCGGCACGGGTCGGAATCGTGAGGGGCGTTCCCAGCTCTGCCTCCAGCTTCGCGCTGCTGGTGTAGTGGATGCGGCTGTCGTACTGATATTTCTCCGCCCGGGCGATCAGCTTGTTGAGCAGCCTGGAGTGGCGGTAGTCGAAGGCCGTCTTGCGGATCTCGGGATAGAGGAGCCCGCCCAGGGCCAGGAGGAAGGCGAAGGCGTCCTCGAAGATGGGGATAAAGGGGGCGGCGATGATGAGGCCGCCGATCACCAGGCCCAAGAGGGCGAAGAGGGCCCGGGCTACGGGATCGCCCCGCCGCCAGACGTCGTAGCCCGCGGCTTCGAGCCGCGTCTGCTCGATGGCGGCGGGGATGTACTGCGGCATCGAGGTCTCCAGCACCTCCCGCTCCAGGTCGGTCCAGTAGGGGGCGGTGCCGCCGCACTCCTCGTAGCTCTCGTGGATCTCCGCCAGCTTGCGGCGGGCGGTCGCCATCAGCTTCTCCCCGGCCTCGTCCGCAGCGAAGCCCCGCCGCTGGTGCTCGCACTCCTCGAGCACGGCGTAGAGGATGGGGCCGAAATCGAACTCAGCGCCTGCGACGTTCAACATGGCTGCTCCGTCCCTCGGCTACTGGGGCGGCCTCTCCTCCTTGTTCAGCTCGTAGCGCACCACGCCGAGCTGCTGCAGAAGCTTGTTGCCGTCGATGATGACGTTGCCGCCGGGCAGCTTGGGGATCTGCCGCAGCTCCTTCTTCTGCAAGGCCTCGATGAGCTGGAGGTTCACGTAGGCGTCGCCGGCGCTGCTGTTGAGCGCCGCCCGCTCGCGGCGGATCCCCTCGGCCAGGGCCGTCTTCTCCGCCAGCGTGGCCTCGGCGTCCTGCTGGTGCTGGACCACGTAGGCGTCGGCGGCCCGCTTGGCCTGCTCGAGCTCGCCCTGGGCGCGGGTCAGCGTCTCGGTGAGCTCGGCCACCTTGGATTGGAGGTTCGCCTTGTTCTTCTCCTGGGTGGCGAGGATCTCGGCCTCCAGCTTCTCGGCCGTCTTCTCCGCCTCCTTGCGGGCGTTGATCAGCTTCTGGTACTCGTCCTTGAACGAGAAGTCGCCCAGCAGCACCTGCTCGACCACGACCCCATAAGGTCTCAGGTGGTCGGACATCAGCCGGGTGGCGTCGTTGGCCGCCGCGAAGCGCAGCCGGGGATTGTAGAAGTCCTCGGAGTTGAGGCGGTTGAGCACGTCGCGGACGTAGGTCCGGGCCATGCGGCCGCACCAGCCGCTCCTCGACCTTGTCGCTGTCCGGCGCCACGAACTTCCAGACGTAGCCCACTTTGTTGGGATCGATCCGCCAGCGGACGGTGACGTCGGTCTCGATGTCGTTGCCATCCCGGGTCTTGAAGCGCAGGTCGTCCTTGCCCCGGCGATTGCCTTCATCCGCCTTCGCGGTCATCACCAGGCTGCGCAGCGAGGTGTCGAACGTCTGCCAGTCGTTGATCAGCGGCATGAAGAAGTGGGTGGCGCCGGGCTCCTTGAGCTCGTAGGACTTGGTCAGCTTGTTGAACTTGACGCCGATCTCCGTGGCCTGCGTCGTGTGCGGCGTGCACCCGGACAGGGCGAAGACGGCGAGCGCCAGGATGAGAAGGGGGATCATCAGCTTTTTCATAGCGTCTTGTCTTTCTCCCTCTTCTCCCGGTGAGGGGGGTGGAAGGGAGCGGGAGAAGAGGGCCGGGGTGATGAGGGTCTTCATTTCGGGTTCCCCAGGTTGCCCAGGTCGGTGGGGTCTTCGGTGACGTAGATGGGGCCCTTGATGGCTTCGAGCATGGCGAGACCCCGGCGCAGGCGCAGCAGCTTGGCCGACCCGGCGCCTTCCAGAGCGCGGTTGACCATCTCCGTGCCGTTGGCCTGGGCCGTCTTGACCAGCAGGTCGGCCTCGGCCTGTTTCTGCCGCTGGTAGAGATCCTTGCGAGCGTTGATCTCGGTGATCTGGGCGTTGAACTCCGCGGTACGGACGTTGACCAGGTTCTGCCCTTCGGCGATCACCTGGTTGAGGCGGGTCTGCACCTCGGCCTGCTGGGCCAGGGCGCGGTTGGTGAGCACCGACTGGTCCTGGATCTTCTTCTGCTCCGTCAGCGCCTGGAAGGTCTCCGGGTAGTCGTACTGGCGGATGAGCACGTCCGCCAGGGAGAGGCCGTTGGCCTTGAAGCGCTGGGCCAGGGCGGCCTTGAGCGCCCGCACCTGGCCGAGGCGCTTCTCGTGGTAGAACTCCTCGGCCAGCAGCTCGCCCAGGTACTGCTTGACCAGCGGGTCCGTGAAGCGGGTCACTATCGCCTCCTCATAGGCCTTGCTGAGGCCGAACCTGGAGGCCAGCAGGTAGGGGTCGGTGACGCGGTAGAGCACCGTCACGTCCACGGCCACCGGGTAGCCGTCCACCGTCGGCACCTTGATCGCAGGCATCTGCCGATGGCCGACCCCCTGCTCCACCGAGCTGTCGGTGAACTCCACCACCTGGATGTCGCGGGGGAAGGTGTAGATCCGCTCGTAACTGCTGACCTCCCGCCGGTATCCGGAGCCCACCGGCTCCTTCTGCAGGCCTTTGCCCGAGCCGAAGGCGATCTGGCGGACGCCGATCTGGTCGGGGGGAACGTAGGTGAGGGCGCACGCCCGCAGGACGAACAGCGGCACGAGCATGAGGACGAGCCACAGGCCGACCTTGCCGAAGCGGCTCCGCAGGCTCTGGAGGAACGGGCTCTGGACCCGGAATCGGGGGGATTTCAAGGCTTCGAACATAGATTCTTTCCGATCTGTCGTGGGGAAGGACCGTCGTCTCTTCATACGCAGGGGAGCGGCCGGAGTTCTTGGGGGCTCATGCTACGCTACAGGCTGCCCCATGAATAGGTGTCCAGGACTGACAAAAGATGTCGCTCCCCAGGGCCTCGGATGCCTACCCTGCGAGGTGGGGCTTCCCATTCCGGGACGGCGGTAAGATGTTTTCCAGGGAGTTTCCCGGCCCTGCCGCCCGTGGCACGGGCCTTGCGAAATACTTCCTGGAGAGCAGATTGCCCCTGGTTGCCGGGCACTCTCTCCTTGACCAAAAGGAGCTGCCATGCAGATACCTCTGGAGATTTCCACCCGCGACGTCACCCTTACCCCGCCCATCGAAGCCGAGCTACGGAAACGCGCCCAGAAGCTGGAACGCTTCTACGGCCGCATCACGAGCTGTCGTATCGCCGTCGAGCGGCCGACGGGCAATCACCATCACGAGGGAGGCCCTTTCCGTGTACGGGTCGACGTCACCGTCCCCGGCTCCGAGCTGGTGGCGGACAAACAGGCGGAGGAGATCTTCGCCGCCATCCGTGACGCCTTCGATGCCGCCGAGCGGCAGGTCGAGGACTTCTCCCAGCGCCGGCGTGGCGAAGTGAAGACCCCGATCTTGCCGCCGGAGGGTCAGGTGGTTCGCATCTTCCAGGACGAGGGCTTCGGCTTCCTCGCCGCCTCCGACGGCCGGGAGGTCTACTTCCATCGCAACGCCGTCCTCAATCCCCCCGGCTTCGAGAAGCTGGCGGTGGGCGCCCGCGTCCGTTTCGCCGAAGAGCAGGGCTTCGAAGGCCCCCAGGCGAGCACGGTGAGCCTGGTGGAAGCTGGGAAACGCAGGGGCGAGCCAGGCTGCGGAAAGCGCATAGCGGAGAGCGTCATTTCATACCGGTCCCACCTCCGGGTCTGCGGCGGAGGGACCGCGTCGTCTCGCGGCAGCGCGTCGCCTGAGTTTCCCAATCCGGGAACCGACACAGATTCCGGACCGAAAGAAACCGGAGTGTGGCCTGCCGCCGGAGCCCGGGCGCTAGGAAGTTGCGCTCTCAGCAAAAAAAGTAACAGTATACGCAATCCGGGGCGTGCGAAGCGTGATCTTCGCGAGCCGTTTTCGCCAATTTCAGCGTGCGGTTGCCTCGGGCATAGGAGGGATAAAGATGTTTTGGAGACAGAGAAACAGGATCGTCGCAGTCCTGGCCCTCGCCCTGGTGCTTCTCACCGTTCCCGCGAGCGCAGGCAGCCGGCATCGCGGCCGGGAGACTTCACAAACCCTTGTCAGTGGGATTTGGGAGCAGGTGCTGACCTGGCTCCAGAGCCTCAACAAGACCACCACCGGCCCAACTTCTTGTCAAGGCGAGTCAGGAAGCTATATCGACCCCAACGGCTGCCCCCAGTCCGCGGTTCAGCCTCCCCATCCCTCGATCGCTCCCAATGGGACGAAGTAGGGTTCCAGAGCCGGCCTCGCGAGGGGCCGGCTCTACCAATTCAAGGGGGTTTGCGGAACTCCCTCATCTGTGCGAAAATCTTGTAGCTTTAGTATTGCTATGCGGAATCTGTCCGGGAGGGATGATCTCAAATGGCGCACCTGACGACGTGGGAGATCGAGACTTTGTTGGCGGGCCGGCTCTCCAGGAAGGAACGGTTGGGCGCCGTACGCCATCTCATTGCGGGATGCGACACCTGCGGCAGGCGTCTTCTCCAGGCCGTTCCTCCGGAGGATGTCGCTATCGGGGCCGAGGAGGATTTCTACGACGCCTGCCTCGATCGGGCTCTGGACTCGGTCCCACGCATCGAGAAGCGCTGGCAGGAGGAGCAGGAAAAAATGGCCAAGGTGCTGGAGCTGCTCGGGCCCTCCCCTCAGGGGATGGAGGGTCTCACCCTGCAGCAGGTCCGGACCTATCGGGGCAGGCCCCTCGTGGAGGCTCTCCTCCAGCGCAGCGCCGAGGCCCGCTTCCGGGATCCGGTGGCCATGCGCACGCTTTGCTTTCTAGCCCGCGAAGCCGCCGAGTCCATCGAGCTCGACCGCTACGGTCAACCTGCCTTTGTCTGCGACCTGCGGGCCCGGGCCTGGGCGGAGCTGGCCAATGCCCACCGGGTCAACGAGGAGCACGAGCGGGCGGATCACGCACTCGCTGCGGCAATCTCGTATCGCCGCCAGGGCACCGGCGATCTTCTTCTATTGGCGCGGATGGCAGACCTCGAGGCATCCCTCCGGAGGGAACAGCGAAGGTTCACTGAAGCCAGCGAGCTGCTCGCCGGTGCCTGCGAGGTCTACCTTCGTATGGGAGATTCGCACTTTGCGGGCCGGGCACTCATCAACAAAGGGATCTGTTTGGCTACAAATGGCAATCCTGAGAAGGCCGCTCCTTGCTTTCAAGAAGGCCTCTCCCTCTTGGATGCTAACCGAGATCCGCAGCTTGCCGCAGTCGGCAAGCACGCCTTCCTCAATGCCATGGCAGACTGCGGGCAGTTCCAGGACGCGAGCAGGCTGTTGCTGGAGAGCGGTCTCCGTCAGGCCTTCGCCTCCGATCCGCTCAACCTCCTGCGCCTCCGATGGGTCGAGGGAAAGATCCTCGCTGGGCTGGATCGGCTGGGCCGAGCCGGAGGCGCTCTGGCCGAGGTCCGGCAGGGTTTTCAACAGAGAGGGCTGGAGTACGACGCGGCCCTGGTGGGCCTGGAGCTGGCGGCGGTGTGGCTGCGTCAGGGGAAGGTGAACGAGGTGCGCGAGCTCGCCCAGGACATGCTCGAAACCTTCCGGGCTCTCAATATTCAGCGGGAGGCGGTCCGGGCTCTCCGGTTCTTCAACGAGGTTTGCAGGTACCAGGTGGCGACCGTCGGGATGGCCCAGGGAGTACGGTCGTTCCTCGGCCGGCTGCAGGCTGAGCCCCAGCTCCGGTTCGATCCCGAGCTAGTGGGATGAGTCCTTAGGGCCGGGCTTCGAGTCTCCGCCAACCCGATGATCTGCAGGAGGACCCGCCGGACCTTCCCTTCCAGGTCCGCATTCTCCTCCTCGCGTGCCTCCTGGAGATCCTTCTGGCTCGTGCTGGCCGGGAGCGTCGTCTTGGGGTAGGCCACCTCGAAGAACTCGGCGGGGGTCATCCCCAGGGCGTCCACGATCATCAGCAGGTGGCGCATCTGCATGGTGATCTTGCCGTTCAAGACCTTGTAGAAGATCCCGTCGGAGACTCCCATCTTCTGTTCCAGAGACCGGATCGACCTCTCCCGGGTCTTGGCGAGCGACCTCAGGAGCAGGCCGAGGCGTAGGGTCTCCTGCTCGAAGCGGTCGCTCATGGCGTGGAATATACAGCAGATCAGGCCAAAGGTTGTGGCTCCTCATGCCACGACTCACTTGCCGCTGGCGCCCTGGTGGAGACGGGGAACGGAGGTGCGGTCCAGGCCGCGGAAGGCGCGTAGAGGGATGGTCAGCCTGCACAGTGAGCCACAGCCCTCAGCAATTGCGCCTCCGCGGCCGCAAGCATCCGGGTGGCGTGTCCCCCTCTTTTATGTCTCCGGCCGGCGTCCAGGGAGCGGTGCTCTTCTTAGGCTCCGGGTTGGTTTTCGCGGCCCGGGCCTGTGCCGCCTTTCAGATCCGCCGGCCTAAGACGGGACCCGCGCGTATGTGGTAAACGTTAGTTGGCTTAAAGTCTCTACCTGGAACGGCCTTTCCAAAGGAGATGGACCTGAAGAAGACGGCAGGAATCCCTTAACCTGAGAAACAATCGTGTATCTTCGAGATGCTATCGGTGGTCTTCCCGATCCATGCATTAACCGATCCCGGGCCTGGGATGCAATCCGAGAGGACTGACGGAAGCGGCGCGGACTGATTCCCTCCTGCCATTCCCCTAGTCAGTTGGCCGGGGAGGCCCGACAGGGCGCCGCCTGGGCATAAATCCCGCCGCGATGAAGGATCCCCCGGACTGGTCTGGAAACCGATAACCGAAGAAAAGGAAACTGGTCTGGGTCAGCGCTTCAGCGCCGGGGTGATTCCCGTGGCGAGCCGGTCTGCCTTCTGAGATCCAGGTGCTCGGCGGTGGACGCGGGAGGTGGCGCTGGTCTGCCGGCAAGGGATCGGCCTTGCCAACACTCCGATGATTTCTATGGCCCTTTCGTCTACAGTACCTGGCCGGAGGGCAAGGTCGGGCCGGCCCCTTCACCGGCGCTCTGGCGAGCTCCGTCCAGTGCTAGTCATGCACTCGTCCCGCCGGCCGAAGCCGGGACGGAGAGAGCGGGCTCCGTTGGCTCCCTCCCACAATCATGATATCGTTGGTCACAAATAGGCGCTCCCGGGCTTGGAGCCTGGGTCAGGGAGCCCCATCAGGAGACGATAAAGGAGACTGACGTGAGCGAAATCGAGGGCCGCGGTTACGTTCATCCTGAAGTGCTGGTCTCGACCGACTGGGTCGCTGAGCATCTGAACGATCCGGGAATCCGGATCGTCGAGTCGAACGAGGACCCCCTGTTGTACCCCTCCGGGCACATCCCGGGCGCCGTCGAGGTGGACTGGACGCGCGATCTGAACGATCCCGTGCGTCGCGACTACCTGGGGCGTGAAGGCTTCCAGGCGCTGATGCGGCGTATCGGCGTCACCAAGGACACCACGGTCGTCTTCTACGGCGACAAGAACAACTGGTGGGCCACCTACGCCTACTGGGTGTTCCAGCTCTTCGGCCACGACAAGGCGAAGATCATCGACGGCGGCCGTATCAAGTGGGTCAAGGAAGGGCGCCCGCTGACCACGGACGTGCCCACCTATCCCACGAGCGACTACGTGGCCGCCGAACGGGACGACAAGCGCATCCGCGCCTACCGCGATCAGGTGCTGGAGCACACCAACTCCAAACGGCCGCTGATCGACGTGAGGAGCCCCGCCGAATATCACGGGCGAGAAGCTCCACATGCCGGAGTACCCCAACGAGGGCGCGCTGCGCGGCGGCCACATCCCCGGGGCCAAGAGCGTCCCCTGGGCCCGGGCGATCAACCCGGACGACGGCTCCTTCAAGACCGCCGAAGAGTTGCGCGCCATCTATGAGCAGGAGGCAGGGGTCAAGAAGGACGACGACGTCGTCGTCTACTGCCGCATCGGAGAGCGCAGCAGCCACACCTGGTTCGTGCTCACCCACCTGCTGGGCTACAAGCACGTCCGCAACTATGACGGGAGCTGGACGGAGTGGGGCAACCTCGTGGGCGTGCCCATCGAGCGCTGATTGGATCGGCAGGAGGACGAGCGTGCCATGGCTGTACCGGAGAAGCTGACGCAGACGCTGGACCTGCTCGGGTCGGTCCCCGACCGCACCGAGCGGATCCAGCTCCTCATCGACATCGCCGGCCGCTTCCAGGAGGTGCCGGAGCGGCTCGCTCACCGGCCCTTCCCCCAGGAGAGCCAGGTGCCGGCCTGTGAATCCGAGGCCTTCGTCTTCCCCGAAGAACGGTCGGATGGCACGCTCGACTTCCACTTCGCCGTGGAGAACCCCCAGGGGATCTCGGCCAAGGCCATGGCCGTGATCCTCGATGACACCCTCTCCGGCGCCCCCTTGGAGCAGGTGGCCCAGGTGCCGACCGACATCGTCTACCAGGTCTTCGGCCGCGAGCTTTCCATGGGCAAGTCCATGGGGCTGATGGGGATGGTGGGGATGGTGGCGAGCCTGGCGAAGCAGAAGACGGGCGGCTTTGCATCACAAAGCACTTGACGGCTCCGAAGCCGCAGCGTAAAGTCATTCCCGTGACGAATCCGCAGCCTGCCCGTCCCCGCCTCGTCCCCCCTCCCGCCCTCCACCGGACGGCCATCGACAACCTGCGGTTCATCCGCGAGACCATGGAAGGGGCCGCCTACTTCACGGCGGTCTCGGGTCTGGGGGAGATGGCGGTGGGGGCGACCGCTCTGGTGGCGGCGTACCTGGCCTCGCGGCAGGGGAACCTCGGGTGGCTCGCCACCTGGCTCGGAGAAGCCGTGCTGGCGTTCCTCATCACCGTCGTGGCCGTGGCCTGGAAGGCGAAGCGGGCGCAGGTGAGCCTGTTCTCCGTGCCGGGCCGGAGGTTCGTCCTCGGCCTGCTGCCGCCGCTCTTCGCGGGAGCTCTGCTGACGGGCGCGCTGCTGATCTCTGGAACCATGGTCGTGCTGCCCGGGCTCTGGCTGCTGCTCTATGGCACGGGGGTGGTCACGGGCGGCGCCTTCTCCGTGCGCACGGTGCCGGTGATGGGGCTCGCCTTCATGGCCCTGGGGGGAGTGGCGCTCTTCGCTCCGGCCTCCTGGGGGAATGCCCTGCTGGCGGCCGGCTTCGGCGGCTTGCATCTCCTCTTCGGGGCGCTCATCGCCTGGAGGCACGGTGGCTAGGGCGCTCAAGCACGAGGACGGCGGCGCTCCCGGCGCCAGCGGAGACGAGGAGACCGAGGTGTCCGTCGCCGGTCCCGCCCTCCAGACGGCTCTGGATCTCGACCGCCTCATCCACGAGCGGATGCGGCTCGGCATCGTCAGCGCCCTGGCGGTGAACGATCAGCTTAGCTTCAACGATCTCAAGAAGCTCCTCAAGACGACCGACGGCAATCTGAGCGTGCACGCCCGCAAGCTGGAGGAGGCCGGCTACATCGCCTGCGAGAAGTACTTCGAGGGGCGCACGCCGAAGACGGAGTACCGGCTCACCCCTCCCGGCCGCCGCGCCCTGGAGCACTACCTCGACCACATGGAGGCGATCATCCACGCCACCCGGGAAGGGTGAGGAGAGGCATTTTCGCGCCCCTGTGCTTTGTCGGACAAAGTTATTTATCGAAGGAGGGACTCACGTTGAAGATCATCCGGGTTCTGGCTTTCCTCGCCTTGGGACTCGCCATGCTGGCGGCGATCGGGCTGTGGATCTTGAGCTCGCTGCCACGGCCGAAGCCCTCCACGCCTCTCGCGGTGGCGGCGGCCCGCGGCTCGCGGGAAGAGCTGAAGCGGGAGCTTGCCCTCCATCCCGGCATCCAGGGGAGAGAGGGACTGGGAGCCCTGATCTGGGCCGCGCGCACCGGGCGGGCCGACTCCATCGCGGAGCTGGTGCGCGCCGGCATCGATCCCAATCAGCAGGACACGGGGGTCAACAACTGGACGCCCCTGCTCCACGCCGTGCACAAGAATCAGCTCTCGGCGGTGAGGGCCCTGCTTGCCGCCGGCGCGGACCCGGGCCAGCCCAATCCCAAAGGGATCACCCCCCTGATGCTGGCCTGCTCGCAGGGGGAGGGGGAGATCGTGGACGTGCTGCTTTCAGCCGGCGCTGATCCCTACGCCCGCCAGCGGGGGATGAGACGGCGCTGACCTATGCCATGACGCAAGGAGATCGTAGAGTGATCGAGTCCCTGCTGCGCAAGGCTCCCGACCTGCGGTTGACGGACTCCTGGGAAGGGGCCTTCGCCCGGGTCCTGGCCCGCCTCCGGGGCCAAAGAGACATCCTGAAACGCTTGAACCAACCCCCGGCGGTCCAGCGCGCGGGAGCCCTGCGATGAGCGCGCTCCATCTCGCTCCTCCCATTTCGGACGGTCCCGGCCTGCACGTGGCCATCATCATGGACGGCAACGGCCGCTGGGCAGTCTCCAGGAGCCTCCCTCGCTCGGCGGGTCACGCCGCGGGAGTCGAGGCCGTCCGCCGGGTGGTCGAAGCCGCGCGAGACCTGGGGATCGGCACGCTGACCCTCTTCGCCTTCTCCTCCGACAACTGGCGGCGTCCGGACGCCGAGGTGCGGGCCCTGATGCGCCTCTTCCGCAGCTATCTCATCGCGGAAGCGGAGAAGTGCGCGAAGAACGGCATCCGTATCGTCGTCATCGGCCGCCGGGACCGGCTGTCCCCGGGATTGGTAAGAGTGATCGAAGAGGCCGAAGAAGTGACGGCGAAAGCGGAGCGCTTCCTACTGCGGATTGCCGTCGACTACTCCGCGCGGGACGCCATCCTCCGCGCCGTCACCCGCTGCCGAGTCCAGGAGGACCTCTCCCGCGAAGCCTTCGCCCGCCTCCTCGCCGATCCGCCCCACGACGGCCGGCCCGTGCCGGACGTGGACCTGCTGATCCGCACCGGCGGCGAGAAGCGGCTCTCGGATTTTCTGCTCTGGGAGTGCGCCTACGCCGAGCTGGTCTTCACCGACCGCATGTGGCCCGACTTCGACAAAGCTGATCTCGCCGAAGCCGTGCGCGAGTTCCATCGCAGAGAACGGCGGTTCGGGACCGTACCCGTGCCGGTCCCTGTGGAGAAGAGGGTAGAAGAGAGAGTGGGCGTAGGGGCGGGTTGACCGCGAGGCTCCCGCCCCCGGAGGCTGATTCCTACACCCCCCGCACCATCAGATCCGCCACCGCCTTGTTGAACCGCACGGGGTCGGGCAGCTCGCCGCCCTCGGCGATCAGGCCGTAGCCGAAGAGGAGCTGGGCGTAGTCGTCGAGGACCGGGTCTGCCTGATCCTTTTCGAAACGCTCGCCGATCTTGGTGAGGATCTCGTGCTTGGGGTTGAGCTCCATGATGCGGCGCTGCTTGGGGCCGCCGGTCTTGCCCTTCTGCAGGAGCTTCTCGAGCTGCGGGCTGTAGTCGTGCTCGGCCCCTACCAGGCAGACGGGCGAGCTCGTGAGGCGGTTGGTGAGGCGCACCTGCTTGACCCAGGCGTCGAGCTTCTTCTGCAGCGCCTCGAGGAGCGGCTTCATCTGCTCCTCCTTGGCCTTGAGCTCCTCCTCGGTCTGCTTCTTCTCCTCCTCGCTGCCCAGCGCGACCGTGCCCTTGCCCGCCGACTTCAGCTTCTTGCCGCCGTACTCGTTGAGCGACTGGGTGAGCAGCTCGTCCACCGGGTCCACCAGGTAGAGCACCTCGTAGCCCTTGTCCTTGAACGCCTCCAGGTGAGGCGAGCTCTCCACCTGCGAGCGCGACTCGCCCGTCAGGTAGTAGATCTCGTTCTGCCCCTCCTTCATCCGCTCCACGTACTCCTTGAGGGTGGTGAGCTTCTCCGGCTCGTTCGACGACTGGAAGACCAGCAGCTCCAGCAGCCGCTCCTTGTTCTCGTAGTCGGAGCTGGTCCCCTCCTTGAGGGCGCGGCCGAACTCGCCCCAGAACTTGAGGTAGTTCTCGGGCTCGCGGTCCTTCATCTCCTGGAGGACGTCGAGGACCTTCTTGGTCAGACCCTTGCGGATCAGCGTGATGAGGCGGTCCTGCTGCAGCATCTCGCGCGAGACGTTGAGCGCCAGGTCCGGCGAATCCACCACGCCGCGCACGAAGCGCAGGTACTGGGGGAGCAGGTCCTCGCACGTCGTCCATGATCTGAGATGCGCTTGACGTAGAGCTGAAGCCCCGGCTTCGAGGCCACGTAGTAAAGGTCGAACGGCGCCTGCGCGGGGATGAACAGCAGCGCCTGGTACTCGAGCGCCCCTCGGCCTTGTAGGAGATCACCTCGAGCGGCTCGGTCCAGTCGTGGGCGATGTGCTTGTAGAACTCGCTGTAGTCCTCGTCGGTGACCTCCGACTGCGGCCGCGTCCAGATCGCCTTCATCGAGTTGAGCGTCTCGTCGCCTTGAGGCGGATCGGGATAGGAGACGAAGTCCGAGTAGCGCTTGACGATGCGCGCTGAGCACCCAGTCGTCGGTGTAGTCGTCGATGCCGTTGTCTTCGTCCTCGGGCTTGAGATGCAGGGTGACGTGGTGCCGCGGCCGGGCGCTCCGTCTCGTCGTCTTCGACTGTGTAGCTGCCGTCGCCCGTCGACTCCCAGCGGGTGGCGGCTCGTCTCGCCGGCCCGGCGGGTCACCAGCATGACGCGGTCGGCGACCATGAAGGCCGAGTAGAAGCCGACGCCGAACTGGCCGATCAGCTCGGCGGTCGACTGCTGGCACTCGCCTCGCTTGACTGCGCTCGAGGAACTCGCGGGTGCCCGACTTGGCGATGGTGCCGATGTTGGCGACCACCTCCTCGCGGTTCATGCCGATGCCGTTGTCGTGGATGGTCAAGCGTGCGCAGCTCGGCGGTCCGCCTCCAGGCGGATCTTCAGATCCTCGTCCCCCTCGAGCAGCTCGGGGCGGGTCAGGGCCTCGAACCGCAGCCGGTCGAGAGCGTCCGACGCGTTCGAGATCAGCTCGCGGAGGAAGATCTCCTTGTTCGAATACAGCGAATGGATCATCAGGTCGAGGAGCTGCCGGGTTTCGGCTTGAAACTGCAGGGTCTCGACGGTTGCGGTGGCCATGAAAGTCCTCCTGGTGTTCGAGTCTCAATCCAGACCGCGCAGGGGATGGCGGCAGGGTCTCCGATCTGACCCTCCGAACGCCGCGCGCTGGTCTGGGAATTCCCCCTGGCAGACTCCGAAGCAGAAGTCTGACGACAGAGGCGTCAAGGAAATATTAGTGGAGTACGCGCAAGATTGCAAGCGAGTGGGTTCGCCGCTGCGGTCTCTGAGCCGTATAAGATTCCCGGAGGAGGACACGATGGCCTGGGGACGGAAACGCGAAGGCGGAGGATGCGTGGGCTGGCTGGCCCTGTTGCTGGCGATCCTGGCCCTGCTGGTGGCCTGGGCGGCGTACAAGCGCACGGGCGGAGAGATCGGAACGGTGCTCAAGGACGCAGGCATCCCGGCGCACGGTGGAGCCGGAGACGACCTGGCGGAATGGCGGGCCGATCTCATCCAGGCCCGGGACCGGCTCCTGGAGCGTCGGCCCGAAGTGGCGAGCGAGCGCAATCTCGATCAGGTGCAGCGCGACGTGGAGGACGTCCGGGCCAGCCTGGAACGGGCCTATCGCAAGACCGGGTCCGGAGCCAAGGAGCAGTGGCAGGACCTCGACGCCGACCTCCAGCGCTTGCAAGGCCAGCTCAAGGAAGGAGGCGCGAAGGCCCTGGCCACGCTGGACGAGGCCCTGGCCAAGCTCCGAGAGGCCACAAATCTGAAGCAGGATGAGAAGAGCGACGGAGATGGCCGGCGCTGATCCCATCCTCGAACCGGACGTGGTCATCCGGGAAGCCTCCCCTGCCCTCTGGGAGGCCCTGTCCCCGCTCGGCCGGACCCTGCGGCAACCGGCAGCGTTCCTGCCCTTGCAGACAGCGGAGGCGCGGGGCAAGGCGTTCAACGCCACCATCGGCCAGATCACCGATGGCCGGGGCGGCGCCGTCCCTCTCCCCACGATGGCAGCGGCCCTCGCCGGTCTCGACGAAGCGGAGCGGAGTCGCGCGTTCCTCTACTCTTCGGTCGAGGGCTTTCCGGATCTGCGACATCTCTGGCGCGAGTGGCAGCGGCGAGGGGTGCGGTCCGAGATCCCCTCCTCTCTTCCCATGGTGACGGTCGGCACGGCACATGCCCTGTCTCTCGCGGCGCAGTTGGTCGTCGGCGAGGGACGCAAGGTGATGCTGCCGGACCCCTGTCCGCCGGGAGCGTGGGATCTCTTCACCGTACGGCTCGGGGCCGAGCCCATCGCCTGCGACAACTGCCAGGGCGGGCACTTCGATCCCGCGGCGATCACCCGGATCCTTACCGCCCTGCCGAACGAAGAGCCGGTGGTCGTCCTCCTGGAGTTCCCCCGTGAGGACACCGGCTACACGCCGACCTCGCGGGAACGGACCTCCCTCCGCTGGTCCCTCGCCACCGCCGCCGAACGCCGGCCTCTGATGGTGATCGTGGACGATACCTGGGAAGGCCTCGGCACTCCGAGCTCCTCCCTCTTCTGGGGCTTGGTGGGCCTCCACCCCAACCTCATTCCCCTGAAGATCGACGGCGCTGACGGCCAGCTCGGCTTCGCCGGAGGCCGGATCGGCTTCCTCGCCTTCCCCTTCGCACCGGAGAGCAGCATCGCGATCGCCCTGGAGAGCAAGCTCAAGATGCTGCTGCGGGCCGAGGTAGGGTCGCCCTCGGCGGCGTCGCAGGTGTTGTTGTTACAGGTCTTGCAATCGCGCCCTCAAGGTGTATAGTTCCGCCTGCAAGTAGCGTTGCTCTCTATAAGGTTGGGCGGATTTCGCCTGGAGGGGAGAGTTCTGAGGCCCAGGGTCTATGTCGAATCCAGCGTCATCAGCTACGCGACTGCCAGGCCAAGCCGTGATCAGGTCATCGCGGCGAATCAAAGCAAAACCAGGCAGTGGTGGCTGGAAGCAAGGCTGAGCTTGGACTTGTTCATCTCCTCAATCGTGCTGCTGGAGATCGAGGCCGGTGACGGTGAAGCTGCGAGACTTCGCCTGGATCTGACAAAGGAGATTCCACTACTGGATGTGACGCCTGAATGCGACTCTTTGGCCGAGCGTCTTCTGGTGGAAGGGGGCCTACCAAGGAGCGCAGCTCGGGACGCGTTCCACATCGCCATCGCGGCTGTCCATCGGATGGACTTCCTGTTGACGTGGAACTGCCGTCACATTGCGAACGATTTCCTGATCCCCAGGATCGGGGCTATAATGAAAAAGCAGGGGTATGCTAGCCCCGGGCTTTGTACGCCGCTCCAACTCCTGGGCCGGAGGGCTTTATGAAGGAAAAAACAGCTTGGCACGACCCCCTCGTTGAAGAGGTCCGGAAGCGCGGTCAAGAACACGCAGCTAAGTTCGACTTCGATCCCCACAAGATGGGTGAGGATCTGAGACGTCTTCAGGAAGAGTGCGGAAGGCAGGTTGTCTCCTTCAGTCGCGAAGGAAACGAAGAAGAGACAGAGCCCTCTCCTCCTAGGCGCCGGACTTCGCGTTCCTGAGCACCCTTTGAAGTCAGCCGTGGACCGTCGGGGAGACACCCAGGCTATGCGCCAACTCGGCTTCGAATTCGCGCCAGCGCAGGAAGCGGGCCGCGAGAGCCTCGGCGTCGACTCCGCGGCTGGCAAGCCGATAGAAGAGCTCCCAGTGGCGACGCTCCGCGGGACCCAGGTCGGCGAGGAGGTGCGCGACCTCCCGATCCTCGATGACCTCCAGGAGCCGGGTGAACCGCTCGCAGCTCCGCGCCTCGACGAGGGCCCCGAAGAGGAGACGATCGACCTTCGTCCAGGGCTCGTGGCCGGGAACGATCCTCTCCCTCAGGCTCTGCACCCAGCGGTTCCTCCGCCGTCCCCCGAGCGGCCAGCCCCGCTGCCTCAGGATCGCGACCACCCGCCGGAAGTGCTGCACCTCTTCGGCCGCGAGCGCCGCAACGCGCTCGACAAGCTCGGCGTCATCCGGGTAGTGGCCGGCGAGGGAAAGGGCATACAGCGCAACTTGTTGTTCGCATACTGCGTGATCAGCGAGAAACTCCGGCAGGTTCGCCGCGGCGAGCTCTGCCCATGAGCGGGGTGTCTGGTGAAGGAGAGGGAGCGCGGAGAAGACCTCCTCGAAGGAGATCGACGCGGGCAGGGTGCGGTTGTTGTGGGTCATAGGCGAGATTCGCTACCGCAACCACTCCTCCAACCGCACCCGCACGTCCGTCGAAGCGTCGCGATACTTGACGATCACCGGCGTGTAGAGGGCGAGCCCCCAATCCTTTCCCATCCCTTTGGTCACGGCCCTCGAGCCGGGGACGACGACGGCTTCTTCGGGGATCACCAGCGGCTGGTCGTCCGTGGCTTTGTGGATGGTCTCGCGGACTAGGTCGTAGACGGGGGTGGAACGGGTGAGGATGGTGCCGGCTCCTGAGCACGGCGCGACGCTTCACGACCGTGCCTTCGTAGACGCCGCAGTTGCCGCCGATCAAGACGTCGTCTTCGACGATCACGGGCGAGGCTCCCACGGGCTCCAGCACGCCTCCGAGCTGGGCGGCGGCGGAGAGGTGGACGTGCTGGCCCACCTGGGCGCAGCTCCCCACGAGAGCATGGGAATCGATCAACGTGCCATCTCCCACCCAGGCGCCGACGTTGACGTACATGGGAGGCATGCAGATCACCCCCCGGCCCAGGTAGCAGCCGTCGCGGATGGAGGAGCCCCCGGGGACCACACGCACGCCGTCCCCGAGGCTCAGCGGCCGGGGCGGGTAGGTCGCCTTGTCGAGGAAGGGGAGGCGGATGCCAGCCTCGCCGCCCCCCACCGACATGTCCACGATCTCGCCCATACGGAAGCCGGCGAGGATCCCCTGTTTCACCCAGGGGTTCACCCGCCAGCCCGTGGGGGATTCGGGGTCCGGCTCGGCGGCCCGGGCCTCGCCCCGGTTCAAAGCCTGCTTGAAGCGATCGAAGAGCTCGCGGTGCTCCCGTCCGTAGACGGCCGGCGGCTCGGCGTAGAGCCGCTCGATGCCGGAGCGGAGAGCTGCCAGATCCTCAGCCGGCAAGCCGGGCCTCCAGGGGCTCGGCTTCGGGGGTCTCGGGGATCAGTCCCAGGCCCAGAAGGACCTTCTCGATCTTCTGCAGGCTCTCCGGCTTGGGCGCCACCGCGGGCAGCCGGTAGACGGGCTCGATCAATCCCATGAGGGCGAGCGCCGCTTTCACCGGACCGGGGTTGGATTCGATGAAGTTGATCTCCATCAGGGGGTGGAGACGGCGCTGCATCTCGCGAGCCCCGGGGAAATCCCCTTCCAGACAGAGCGCGGTCAGGCGCGCCATGGCGTAGGGCACTTCGTTGGAGACCACGGAGATGATGCCCACGCCGCCCAGGGCGATCACCGGCAGGGTCACGGCGTCGTCGCCAGAGAGCACGGCGAAGTTCTCGGGGACGAGCTGGCAGATGGCCGCGATCTGCGAGATGTTCCCCGACGCTTCCTTGACCCCCACGACCGTCTCGATCTCGGCCAGACGCTTGAGCGTGGCGGGATCGACGTTGGTCCCGGTGCGGCCGGGGACGTTGTAGACCACGATGGGGAGGCGCGTGACGCGGGCGACCTCGTGGTAGTGCTGGTAGAGCCCCTCGGGCGTGGGCTTGTTGTAGTAGGGGGTGACGATCAGCAGGCCGTCCGCCCCCAGCCCTTCGAGGTCGCGGGCCAGCTCCACCACCTCCCGGGTGTTGTTGCCGCCGCAGCCGGCGAGGACGGGGGTCTTGCCGTTCGCCTCCTCCAGGGTGATCTCCACCACCCGCAGGTGCTCCTCGCGGGCGAGGGTGGGGTTCTCCCCCGTGGTGCCGCAGGGGACGAGGAAGTGGATTCCGCCCTCGATCTGGCGGCGCACCAGGCGGCGCAGCCCCTCCTCGTCGAGCGAGAGATCAGACCGGAACGGGGTGACCAACGCGGTGCCGCATCCTTGAAACATGGTTTTTTCTCCAGGCGCGCACGAGGGAAGGGGGAGGGCGCGCGGCAATCATTCTAACTCGCATTCTAGGTCCTATGTGCGCTCGCGGACGATCTCTTCCCCAGACCTGGCTGAACTCGTAGAAACCCTGGCGGCCGATCATCCAGCGGGCAGCCCGCAGGGCTCCGTGAGCGAAGCCGGCGCGGCTTCTGGCCCGGTGCTCCAGGGTGATGGTATCCGCCTCGGAGTCGAAACCGATCTGGTGGGTGCCGGGGATCGGCCCCGCCCGGTTGCTCGCGACGTCGATGGGCCGGTCGTAGCCCACCCCCTCCATCACCTTCTTGAGCTGGAGCAGGGTGCCCGAGGGCGCATCCTTCTTCTTGCTGTGGTGGATCTCGTAAGCCCAAGCCTCGTAGGCCGTCTCATGGGCCAGCAGGCGGGCCGCGGCCTCGGCGAGACGGTAGAAGACCTGCACGCCCACGGAGAAATTGGCCCCGTAGAGGAGTCCGCCGCCGTGGCGCTCGACCGCTTCCCGCACCTCGGCGAGATGCTCGCCCCATCCCGTGGTGCCCACCACCAGGGGGATGCCCAGCGCCGCGATCCGTTCGGCATTGACGGGCACGGCAGCGGCGGTCGAGAAGTCGATCGCCACTTCGATTCCCTGGAAGCTTTCAGCGGTGATGCCGGTCCCGCCGGGATTGTCCTTGCCGGCGAGAGCGCAGAGCCACCTCGAAGCCGTGCTCCGGGGCGAGCTGCTCGACGAGCTTACCCATCCTGCCGTAGCCGATCAGAGCCAGCCGGCTCATTCCACCACCTTCGTCGATCCCGCCGGGGAGGAGCTCCTCATGGAGGGCCGCCACCAGCTCCGGGAGCTGCTCCTCGTCGGCCAGCAGGCGGACGGTGGGAGCGGCCACGCCCGCGAGGACCAGCCGTGGCGCGAAATCCCGCCCCGCGGTCAGGGCCCTCTCCACCAGCTCGGGGCAGGTGGCCAGATCTTCGGAGACCAGGGAGACGACGCACCGGCCGCGATGGATCCACATCTCCGCCGATTGTCCCACAGCCGTGAGCAGCGCCGCATGGATCTCGGAGAGCCGGTCCTCGCGATCCACGGCCAGCTCGCCCTGGGCGTCCACCACCTGCAGCGAGGGACGGAAGCGCTCGAAAGTCTCCGAGAGGCTGGCGAGCAACCCGTCGCCCGCCTGGGGCTGGGTATCCCGGACGGAGATCAGATGGGCGTTGGAGCGACAGGCGATGGATTTGACGACCGGCGGTGCTTCCGGGTTGCGCCGGCCGATGACCGTCCCCTCCGTCTCGGGATTCCGGGAGTCTTTGATACGGATGGGCACGTTGGCCCGGCTCGCCGGCCCCAGAGTGCCGTAGTGGGGCTTCTTGGCTCCCGAGCAGGAGAGCTCCAGAGCCTCGGCAAAGGAGAGGGTGCGCACCCGCCGGGCGCCCGGAAAGAGACGGGGATCGGCGGTACGCATGCCATCCACGTCCGTCCAGATCTGGATCTCATCCGCGCCCAGGGCAGCACCGACGATGGCAGCCGAGAAGTCCGATCCTTCCTTCCCCAGCGTGGTGGTCACCCCCTGGAGCGTAGCCCCCACGTAGCCCCCCACCACGGGCACGGCCGCCTGGCGCAGCAGGGGAATGAGCGAGGAACGCAGGCGGGCCTCCGTGGGACCGTAGAGCGGCCGGGCGCGGGTGAAGTCGTCATCGGTCACCATCACCCGCCGGCAGTCGACCCAGGAGGAGTCGATGCCGGCGTGGGAGAGGGCAAAGGAGAGGATGGCGCTCGCCAGCAGCTCACCGTAGCCGGCTACGGCGTCCGCGGCCCGTGGGGTGAGAGCACGGGTAACGGCGAGCTCGTCGAGGCGGGTGTGCAGCTCGTTGAACCAGGGATCGAGCATCGCATACAGGGCCGGCCGTCCAGGAGGAGGCACCACCGCGTACGCCTGGCGCCGGTGATAGGCCTCGATCTGGTCGAAGCGGGCCTGGGCCGTATCCCGATCACCAGCCGCCGCGGCCTCGGCGCTCTCCAGCAGATCACGGGTGGTCTTGGCCATGGCGGACACCACCACCACCGGCCGGCGGTCCAGCCGGCCGCGGATGATCTCCTCCACCCGCGCGATGGCTTCGGCGGTATCGACCGAGCTGCCGCCGAATTTCATGACGATCATGGACCGATCAATCCTTCGCTCTTCATCATCTCGGCGTTGAGCACCGCCGCGCCGGCCGCTCCCCGCAGCACGTTGTGGGAGAGGGCCACGAACTTCCAATGGAGGACCCCGCACTCGCGCAGGCGCCCCACGGCCGTGGCCATCCCCTTCTCCAGGCCGGCGTCCTTGCGCACCTGAGGACGGTCCGGAGCTTCCATCACATGAATGGGCCGCTTCGGCGCCGAAGGGAGCCGCCGCTCCTGAGGCAAGCCGGAGAAGGCCGCGAGAGCCTCCAGCAACTCCTCGCGCGAGACCCGCTGCTCCAGCTCGACGCTCGCCGTCACCAGGTGACCGTCGATCGTGGGCACCCGGTTGCAACTCGCGCTGACGGCGAAGGGAAGGGGCCGAATGTGATCCCCGTCGAGATCGCCGAGGATCTTCTGCGTCTCGCTCTCGACTTTCTTCTCCTCGTCCCCCCCGATATAAGGAATGACGTTGCCCAGGATGTCGAGCGACGGCACGCCGGGATAGCCGGCGCCGGACACGGCCTGGAACGTGGTGACCATCACCTTCTTGAGGCCGAACGGCTTGAACGCGGCGAGCGGCATCACCAGCACCACGGCCGCGCAATTGGGATTGGTGACGATGGCGCCCTCCCATCCCCGCTCCCGGCGCTGGACCGGGAGGAGCCCCAGATGGCCGGGATTGATCTCCGGCACCAGCAGGGGGACGTCCGGCGTCATTCGGTAGTGGCTGGAGTTGGAGACCACGATGTGACCGGCAGCGGCGAAGTCGCGCTCGATCTCCCCCGCCAGACTGCCGGACATGGAAGAGAACACGAGCTTCGGCCCGCGCCCCGGCACACACTCCTCGACGATCCGCTCCGCCGCCTCCGCGGGAGGCCGCCCCTCGAGCTGCCAGGCCGTGGCCTCCCGATAGACCTTCCCCGCACTGCGGTCGCTCGCCGCCAGCCACTTCGCCTCGAACCACGGATGGTCCTCCAAAATCTGAAGGAACCGCTGCCCCACCGTGCCCGTGGCACCCAGGATGCCAACTTCGATCTTACTCATCGCCCTCTCCACCCGTAGCCTGACAGGGGCCGAGGCCCCGCCACGAGG
Source organism: Thermoanaerobaculaceae bacterium (assembly GCA_963712665.1). Taxonomy (GTDB): domain Bacteria; phylum Acidobacteriota; class Thermoanaerobaculia; order Multivoradales; family UBA5704; genus DATARR01. The sequence continues at coordinate 22,102 of CAVQIV010000012.1, forward strand.
TGCCACAGTTTACCGGTCCCGGAGGCGGTAGGCCATCTTCAGGTGTCTGAGAGGAATATCCCTCGGTCCGGCCTGCGGCTCGGATTTAGGCACCTTATGCACCATAGCTCTTGAGGAGTCCCTGTTTCGGCTTCAAAGCCAGGTTCCCAGGCGCTCGTCTACAGACCGCTGGTTTGGATCGTCGCCCTCCTGTCGCAGACAAGGCGGCACCTTGCGCGGGAGACAACGCTGTTCTCAACAGTTCGAGGAGATACACATGAAACGCTCAAGAATCCTGTCTCTGCTAGTGCTCGCACTAGCGCTGGTTGCGGCGCCCGCTTTCGCGGCGACGTCCGGGACCGTGCAGGGAGTCCAGATCACCAGCCTGGTCCAGGGCACGGTCGCCGGTGGGGGATCCGTGACTATCACGTTCACCGGCTCGGCGGCCCACATCACGTCCGGCCTGATCGTGACGTTCACCGTCAAGCAACTCGTGGCACCGACCAGCCCGCTGGGTCCGCTCACCGCCTCCCTGGATCCCAACCGCGCCTCCACCGGGACGCTCTCTTCATCGACCTTCCCGGCCGTGCACCGGCAGAACTTCTTCCTGCGGATCAAGAGCAATACAGTGGGCACGCTGATTTCCGACCAGCCGCTGACCCTCTCGGCAACGATCCAGAGCTCGCCTCCGACGGCGACCTACAAGTCGGGCTCCGGGAACGTGGTCTTCTACCGGGAAGGCGATCCCAACAAGCAGCCGGTGCTCACGGTGCAAAGCGTCACCTCGGACGTCAAGCCCGCGGCCACGCAGACGGTCAATATCTCGAGCCTCGCGACGGCCACCATCGGCACCGCGACGTCGACCGTCCAGTTCACCGGTTCAGCAAACAACCTGGTGAGCGGCCAGAACGTCCTCTTCATCGCCAAGAACCTGACGGCGGTGAACCCTGGCCCCATGGGTCCGACCACGTTGACTCTGGATTCCCGGCAGTCGTCCGATGGGACCCTCGGCTCCAGTACCTTCCCGACCACCCACACGCAGAACTTCTTCCTGCAGATCAATAGTCAAAACCTGGGGACGCTGGTCGCCGACAGGCCGGTGACCCTCACCGCCACGATCCAGCGCTGTCCGCCCACCGCAACCTACAAGCTCGTCGGTGAACCGGTGCCTTTCTATCGCCAGGGTGATCCCACCAAGCAAACGGTGCTCACGATCCAGGATGTGGTGTCGGACGTGACGCCGCCATCCGGGCAGGGGGCCAAGGCCCTCAAGCGGTGAGGAGCAAGGCTCCCTAGGCCGGAAATTCCCTTCGAAACCCGCGCCGCCCATGCGGCGCGGGCGATCTCTTCCTTCGGTCTTACCTTCGGTTCAGTTCGTGGTGAGGTGGAGCAGGTCCCGGGGATGAAGGGAAGTACGCGCTCATCGACATCGAGACCGCCGATTACGAGGTAGACCGGGACGAGATCGCCGCTTCGGACCGACTCCTCGCCCGGCATCCGGAGGCGCAGGTCTGGATGAGACAAGTCGGCTCCCACCATGCCCGCCGTTTTGGACCACGCTTCAGGACGACGGGGATGGCAGCATGATCAAGGGCCACTCCGCGGCCTGACGTGAGGGCCCCTTGCTCCTTCCCGTTTCGGGTACTATCCTTCCCAATATGGGAATGGAGCTGGCGCCGAGCACGAGACTGGCGGATGTGCTTTTCTCCCCTGTCCAGCAGCGCGTGCTCGCGCTTCTCTTCGGCCAGCCAGGACGAAGCTTCCAGAGCGCCGAGGTGATCGCCCTAGCAGGTTCCGGCACAGGCGCCGTGCATCGCCAACTGGTTCGCCTCGCTGGCAGCGGGCTGGTCACGGTCAAGCGAGTCGGGAACCAGAAGCACTACCAGGCCAATCGCGATTCACCGGTCTTCTCCGAGTTGCACGGCCTGGTGGTCAAGACTATGGGGCTCGTCGGCCCTCTGCAAGAGGCTCTTGCACCTCTCAGGGATCGGATTCAGGTGGCCTTCGTGTATGGCTCGATCGCCAAGGGGACGGACACGGCCCAGAGTGACATCGATCTGATGGTCATCTCCGATGACCTGGCCTACTCCGATCTCTATGGCGCCTTGCAGGCGGCCGAAGCGACCTTGCGCCGATCAGTTCATGTGAGCCTGGCAACCGCAGCCGAGTGGAAGCGCAAGCTTGCTGCGGAAAACCCGTTCGTCACCAAGGTTCAGGCCCAGCCCAAGGTCCCACTGATAGGATCGGTAGATGACCTCGCCTGAGCTCGAGCGCCTGGTTCAAATCGGCACGCTCAAGAGAGAGCCGGGAAGCTGAGACGGAGATCGACGGGCTGATCCGCTCTGCGCGGAGCCGGCTCACGGATGCAGGACGTCCTGTTCTGTCTCTGGAGAGCCGGTTCGACCTCGCTTACAACGCAGCTCATGCGCTGTCGCTTGCGGCGCTTCGCTGGCGGGGCTACCGTTCGGACAACCGCTACGTTGCTTTCCAGGCGCTACCTCATACTCTCGGACTGGGTCCTGCCGTCTGGCGGGTGCTGGCCACCTGTCACCAGCGCCGCAATGCGCTTGAGTACGAGGGGCATCTGGAAGTGGACGAGCGCCTCCTAGCGGATCTCCTCAATGCTGCCGAGACTGTCTACGAGGCCATTCTCAGGCTGGGGCCAGTCGGGAGCGAGGAAGGATAGGCGCTGCCGCCGATGGATGGACCTTCTCGGAGCGAGAGAGGCAGGACGGTGTCGCAGGTCGCGCGATAGGACTCCTAGCCGAGCACGGAAGCGCCGATCGCGCTCTGATAAGTCGCGGCTTCGTCTCGATGGTCTCACCAGGCGAGCTTGGATATGGTGTAGAATTCTACTAAGAAAGGGCAGACGCCCAACTGGAGGCGGGAGGCGCCAGAGTCCGGGAACACACTTCAGCCAGAAAAAGTGTCAGGCGCTCATAGTAAAGGCGCCGCACGGTTGAGGCCCAACGCGTTAGGCAGCCCGGTGACCCGGAAGGAGCACCCCAGAAACCAGACTTATGAGCCCTTTTGCAGCCCCAGGCGTCAGCGCCCTATGAGACGAGTTAGCAACCCGCATTACCTCATCACTGGCCTAGGGTTCGGTGCGGCTCTAGCCGCAGGAGTCTGGGTCAATCTCCTTACAAGCGCCCTGCCCGCGTCGAAAGGTTGGATAGACGCAACTGAGTCACTGGAATGGAACAACGTTTGGCTACTAACCGCCGCCATGCTGGTGATTGCGCAGGTGGCCACGTTATTCCGTTGGACTCGCGCAAGGCACCGCCGACAACAATCAATGATAGCCGCACTCGCCTCAATCGAACACGACCAGCTTTGCAAAGTCCTTGATGTGGCGGTAAAGGGGATAGCCTCTCTGCGTGCAGGAATTCGCGTCAATGCGCGCTACTTCGAGACTCAGCTCGACGGGGAGCGCACTATACTTCGGAAGATTCCTGTGGTTCATGTAGAGACGGACCAAATGCCAGACGAGTATGGCCTCGACACGGCGATTGTTGGCGAGGACAACCTCGTGATCTGCGCATCGCATCAGCAGCGTACTCCGATCTACGAGCACCTGGAGGATGCACACATCCAGCGCTACGGTCCGCGAATACGCCATCTAATCGATCCACGTCAGCGCTGGGTATTGGCGTGTCCCGTCATAGGGGGTGAACCATTCGAGCGCATTCCAACTGGCGTGATATGCTTCTATGGCACGCAGGACATTGTACGCAACCCACGCGAGGAGGTACAACTTAAGGATGTCGCCGTTGCGACAGCAGCTGCCTTCTCTGCGATACTCACCGCCCGCCGCTCCCTTGAAAGAGTTGACGAATGATGCCGATCCCCCTTCCAAGATCGGTTTGTATAAGAGTCACCAGAGCCTGCAATGCTATGTGTGACTTTTGCCTCGCACCTCAGGACGGATTACAGGTGCCGACTGATGAGCTAATCAGCCGCTTCCGCTGGATGGCAGACCTAGGCATCTCGAGTGTTACCTTCTGCGGAGGGGAGCCGACAGTGCGCTCCGACCTGCCACAACTCCTCGACGCTGCAAGACACCACCAGCTTCGACCGAAGCTCACAACCAATGGCATTCGCATAAGTGACGAGCTGATTGAGGCGCTTCGACGGACTCAGACCCGAGTGAAAGTCAGTGTCCATGGACCGCGCGAGGTACACGATAACTTTCTTGGTGTCATATGCTTTGATAAGGTTGGTTGTAATATTGACCGACTCCTCGCCGCGGGGGTGTTTCTCAGTATCCAAACGATTGTGACAAGCAAATACGCCGGCGCAATCGAATTCGCTGTCCAGTTCTGCTTGGAGAGGGGGATCCCGAAGGTGAGTTTCGTGCCCTTCATTCCTCGGGGACAGGGAGTGGCTACACAGGCTCAGTACGGAATGACCGGTAGCGAGAAGGCTCGCGTCAAGGAGTGTGCGATTCAGCTTCGCGATCAACTTCGTGGGCAGTTGGATATAAGATGGCTGGATTTTGCGGCGAGAGACTACTTCGTCATTGAGACGAATGGACGTCTTGTCATTCAGCGCGAGACAGACGCGGCCGATACTGTGCTCGGAGTAGCGTTGGACACGCACGGTAATTAATATGTCTTCGCATGAGAACTATATGCAAATGTGTGTTGATGCAGCTAGGGTGGCTGCGACACCAGAAACATATGCACTCGCGGCATGCGTTGTTCTTGACAACGAGGTTATCTCGCTTCGCGCGAGCGATCTGATCGCATCAACCGATCCTAGTGCTCACCCTGAGATGGAAGCTGTCCGCGACGCCACCCGACAATGTAACTCCAGGTACCTGCCAGGCGCGGTGCTCTATACAACGCTCGAACCATGTCCCATGTGCATGTCCGTGGTCATTTGGGCGAAGATGTCCGGAGTTGTATTCGGCGCGTCACAGATGGATGCCCTTCGGTGGGTAAAGCAGCATCCGCATCCAGTGAAGACATGGCGCCAGATTCGGGTGCGCGCCTCGACGATCGCTCGACGCGGCAGTCCGGTCGTGTGGGTCAAGGGGGGGATCTTGAGTAATGAATGCCTCGCCTTGTTTACGCTCTAGAGTTGGACCAGGGGATAGGTGGGGTATAGGTGCCGGGGACTCATGCTGGTCACCCTCGGGAAGTCCGGGGTGACCTTGACCGCAATCGACTTGGACCGCTACGGGGATTGGGCCTGGACGCTGGGGGCGGTCAAGCACCTGAGGGTCGATGCCCCCATCAAGTTGACTCGCGACAAGAGCGCTTTGTCCATCGCGCCATCCGCATGCCTTGTCAAAGCGCCGGCTCACAGCTTGAAGCTTGCCGCGGCATTTCTCGACCACATCTCGAAAGGTGGCTCCAACGGCACGACCCGGCGGGAGGTGCCAGGCTCACAGTGAAGGGACGGCGTTCCGCAGTGTACGGCCTCAAGGTCCGGGGCGGTTGACGCGCAGGACCTGACCGTCCAGCGAAGATTGCTGCTTCAAGGTGGCATCGATGCGAGAAGCTTGTCCTCAAAAGTCGGTCCGATGATATCTCCCAATGGGAGCAGGTGCCACCCTTTCGGGAGGCACCCTATATGAATTGGAGTCCCATCTGGGCCGAGCCGCGGCAGACGCTGACCGTGGGGCTCAGAAGCAGCAAGGGAACGAGCAGCAGGTACCGGTGTCGAAGCACTGCGTGTAACCCGTATCGACCCAGACGCCGCCGTTGCAGGACTGGAGCTTCTTGTTCGTCTCATAGTTGCAGGCACAGCAGCCGACCCTTACCCACCGGGTTTGACCGTTCGTACACACTGCAGCCTCGGCGCGCGGTGTCAAAGCGCCGGTAATGAGAGCGATCGTGAACATCGAAACGACCACGAGAGCCAAGAACACCCTGTTCGAGGGCTTACTGAGTGACATGGGAGCCTCCCTCTTTTTCAGCGCCAAGGTCACGGACCGCCATGATCCGCGACGGACCTGCGCTGGTGCAGGTCTTCACACTTTATGGTGCCCTAACCCTCGAAATCGTGACGAATGCTAGACCAGCGCGCCTCCGGCTCTCCGGCTGCGCTTCAGCCCTTCCGCTTCTCCAACATCTTCTTGAGATCCTGCCGGATCTGGCGCTGATCCGCGGAGAGCTTGGACTCGTCCCCATCGAGCAGCCAGCCGAGGCTGGTCTCGAGCTCGCGGGCTCCGGCTTCGTCACCCAGGTCTCTCCGCGTGTTGAGGAGGTTCCACTCGGCCAGGGTGGTGTCCGGATGCTTGGGACCGAGGAGGCGCCGGCGGGCTTCCAAAACCTGCTCTTCGAGGAGGAGCGTTTTCGCCAACTCGCCCTGGGTGTGGAGGACCAGGGCCAGGTTGGCCATCGCCGTCAAGGTGGTCGGGTGATCCGCTCCCAACTGCCGGCGCAGGGCCTCCAGGACCTGCTCGTCTTGCCGAGGTCGCCCTGGTCGGCGAGGGTCATGGCGAGATTGTTCATCGCCCCCAGGGTGTCCACAGGTCTCGGGTATAGACACGCCCTCGCGAATTCTGTGTGTGCGGTGCGGAAGGAGGGCTCGCACCTGTGCTACCTTTCCCCAAGGTATTCGGCTTCGAGATTCCACTTCGGCTCGACCTCTCGTAGTTCCTGGAGGAAGGGGAAAGCACCCCTTCCCTCTGTGCAGAAGGGGAGGAAACGCATGAAGCGCTCAAGACTGAGAGCCTCCGTGGCTTTGGGCACGGCCCTGGCCATCCTCTGGGTCCCTCTGGCTCTCGAGGCCCAGACGACGCCGCTCGTCTGCCAGACCTCCGGCCCGCAGATCGACAACCGCGACGGCTACCTGGTCAATCTGGAGGAAGGCCCCGTGGCTCCTCTGGCCCTGACGCCCGACCAGCTCGAGCTGTGGGCGGTGAACATCCCCGATGCCAGCGTCTCGGTGTTCAACACGGCCAATCCCACGAATCTCGTGTTGAAGGGGGTCGTCAAGGTGGCCCTGGGGCCGGTCGCCATTGCCGTGAGGCCGGCGGCGACCCCGGAAGAGGTCTGGGTGGTCTGCCAGTCGTCGAATAGTGTGGTGATCGTCAACCGGGCTACCCGCCGGGTCGTCGACAGCATCCGCCTCAAGGACGAGCCGTCCGGCATCGTGTTCAACGCCGCAGGAACCAAAGCCTACGTCGCGCTTTCCGCCATCAACAAGATCGCCGAGGTCGACGCCACCACCCACACCGTGGCGAACCTGGACTTCTCAACCCCCTTCCCCAGCGCCACTTCGCCACCGGTTCACGTGGAGGAGCCTCGCTCCCTGCTCCTCGACGGCTCCGACCTCTACGCCCTCTCGTTCGAGAGCGGCAACGGCACCATGCCTCGTTTCGGCACGATCGACGGACGACTTCATCTTCAATCTGTGGGACTTCTACAGCCCGGCCGCTAATCCCGTCATCCCGCCGCCTCCGGACCGCGACGTGCTCCAGTTCACGGTGCCCGGGCCCAACCCGGCGTCCGTGGCCCTCTGGCGGGCCGGCTCCATCAACTTCGACGTCAAGAAAAACAGCAACACGGGCGAGCTGTGGGTCTCGAACGTGGATTACAACAACACTTTGATGGGCGAGTTCCAGTTCGGGACGAACAACCCGATCGCCCGCCACCGGCTGACCCACGCGCTACCTCTGGCCGCGGGCTCTGCCGCGCCCTTGACGGCCCCGGCGAGCCTCGACCTCAACAGCGGCGCCCTCTCCAGCCTCATCAGTCAGGGCTACGCCTGCTCGATGCCCAACCAGATGGCCTTCACCGCCAGCTTCCAAACCCTTTACGTAGGGTGCTACGAAACCCACAACGTCGCGGTGGTGGATCTCTCCGGAGCGGTACCGCAGGTCGTGGCGGAGCTGCGCGGGCTCACCACTCTTGGCTCCGGCCTGCATCAGAATTTCGGCGTCCGCGGCGTGCTGCTCCACCCCTCCGCGGGCGCCCTCTACACCTACAGCCGTGACAACCGCATCCAGGTCTACGCGCTGCCGGTCGCCTCCGGTAGCGTCAACGCGCCGGTCCAGACGCTCTCCATCGGGTTCGACGTCACGTCTGCGTCCACCAAGGAGGGTCGCTTCGTCAACATCAACTCCCTGCGCGCCCAGAACAAGGTGCAGAGCTGCAACACCTGCCACGTCGACGGCCATCTCGACCGCATCGCCTGGAACCTGTCAGATTTCACCGGCGACCTTACCGTCGTTTCGCCGCTGGGCCGCGTGCCCAAGGGGACCAAGGTCACCATGTCGCTGCGCGGCATCGAAGAGACTCCACCTTTCCATTGGCGGGGCGACCGCGCCGACCTGGCGAATTTCAACCCGGCCTTCCAGGGATTGCTGGGCGCCGCCCAGCTCTCGGCCAGGGAGATGGCGCAGTTCGAATCCTTTATCTTCTCCCTCTCCTACTCGGCCAATCCGAGACAGCAGGAGAACCGCACGCTTACCGCGACGGCCCTGCTGGCGAGTTCGCCTTCCGGTGTCTGACGGCGCACGTCGTCAGCTTCGACGCCCATCCCACCGCTCCGATCGTGCAGCCCATCTCCTGCCAGTTCTGCCACGGCATGGCCGGCGCTTCCGGCACCAACAATCAGATCAACAACGACATCAATGGCCTGCTCGCCGAAGACGCCACTCAACTGCGGGGCCTCTTCGACAAGGAAAGCGATATCGTCGACTACGCCTCGCTCTACCCGCCACCGCCGGCGCCTCCGGTTTCACTATTCCAGTCCATTCCCCTCGACCGCGTGCCGGCGACCGGCTGGGGCTTCGGCAACACGGGCAGCTTCGCGGACACGGTAACCAACTTCGTCAATCTGGGAGTGTTCCACACCCAACAACTCACCCCGACCGACCGCGCCAACATCGTGGTATTCCTCGGCGAGCTTGATACCGGCACGCCGCCCGCCGCCGCCTACGCATGGACCTTGAACGCGGCCAGCGCCGCCACGCCGGTGGCCAATCATCCTTTCACCACGCTGCTCCAAGGGCAGGCGACCCGAAGCGTTCCGGGTAGCAACATCAACGACAGCAACATCGACCTCGTCGTTCGCGGCTGGATGGTCGTAGGTGCCACACCTAAAAACATCGGCATGAAGTACAACGACGTGACCGGCAAATTCGAGACCGACACCACCGGCGTGGGGCCTTTCTCCTACGCCAACCTCGTGACCACGGTGACGAGCAACCGCGGCGCGTTCCTGCTGATGGGCACGCCGCGCGGCTCGGGGTACCGGCTCGGCCTGGATTCGGAAATGGACTTCGCCCTGGATGGCGATGAGCTCGCGGCCGGCGCCGTCGTGGGAGTCGCCGATACCGACGGCGACAGATTCCCGGACGGCTATGAGATGAGCCACGGCTCGAATCCGGCCAGCGCCGCCAGCCTTCCACCCCCCGATATCACGGCCCCGACCTTCCCTCCCCCGGGCAGCCCCACCCTGGCCTGGAAGAGCGCCAACACGCCAAGGTGCGCTGGCAGACCGTTGAGGAAGGGACGAGCCGCATCGAGGTCCGGCTGGCGGGAGCCTCACCGACCTCGACGCCGATCCTGGTCAAGGAGGACCTGCAATTCAAGAAAGAGCACGTCGTGGTGGTACGCGGCCTGCCGCCGGGGCAGAGCTATGACCTGTACGTCAAGTCCACGGATCCGGCCATCCCCGGCAATACGGGGACCAGCGTCATCACCAACGTCGCGATCCAGAGCCTCGACTTCCAGTCCACCCACCTCGCGCAGACGACGCTGACGCCGGGCACCATCACCTGCGGCAGCCCGGTCTCCTTGACGGCGACCTTCAAGGTGGTCGACCAGAGCGGCAATCCCGTCCCAGGGGCCACGGTGAGCTTCTCCGAGGTCGAATGGGCCACCGGGATGGGCAATATAACCCAGGGAGTGTCTAGCCACAACCGCCGCTCGTCACCGGTCCCAGCAATGCCCTGGGCGTCGCCACCCTGACGTTCACCTCCCTCCGCAACGCCTGCGCCGGCTTCAAGGCCGAGGTCTTCGCCTTGTCGGTCTCCGACCCCACCACGAATCTGCTCTACTTCCATCCGCTCGACGGCCAGTTCGGTTTTTGGCAGCAGACGAGCTTCTGAGGCTTCAGCAGGGGGGCTCTTCGGCCCCCCTGCCTCAAGAGAGAAGGCGACGACGTATGTTCTTCGGTGGTCGTTCCCCCAAATCTAGCACTTCTGTCCCCCTTTACCGCAGGGCTGTCCCCGTTTCTATCGTTCCTGTCCCCGAATTCAAAAAACTGTCCCCAAATCCAACATGATTGTCCCCGCTCATGCATTTCTGTCCCCGTCTGATCGTCCCGAATTCGCAAGGCTGTCCCCGTTTCAGGCGGTACGGTCCCCGTTTCAGTGAGGGCTGTCCCCGCTCCACTCGTTTCTGTCCCCGTTCCTTTGATTTCTGTCCCTTTTTCCGCAGAATTGTCCCCAAATTCTGAGATCTGTCCCGGAATCCGGCGCGCGCTCTTCGTCCTGACCAGGCCCGGCCTCCCCTTGCACCCCTGAATCCCCGGCGTTACCATGGCGGCCGGTCACAGGCATCCAGCGGTGGGCCAGCCTGAAGGGGGGGTCATGACCACAATCTCACTCCAAGTCAACGAGAAGAAACACGTCGTAGACGTGGAGCCGCGGACGTTGCTCGTCGAGCTCCTGCGCGAGCACCTGCGGCTCACCGGAACCCATGTGGGCTGCGACACCAGCCAGTGCGGCGCCTGCACGGTCTGGGTCGACGGCAAGTCGGTGAAGAGCTGCGCCATGCTGGCGGTCGAGGCCGACGGCGTCGCGGTCACCACCATCGAGGGGCTGGCGGTGAACGGCAAGCTCCATCCCATGCAGGAGGCCTTCCACACCTGTCACGGCCTCCAGTGCGGCTTCTGCACGCCCGGCATGGTGATGCGCGCCGCCGAGCTCATCCAGAAAAACCCCAATCCCACGGAGGAGGAGGTGCGGCACGGCCTGGAGGGCAACCTCTGCCGCTGCACCGGCTATCACAACATCGTCAAGGCCGTGCTCACGGCGGCCGAGACGGTGCGGGGAGGTGCCCAATGAGCGATCAGGGCCTGGGCGTTTCCGTCGCCCGCAAAGAAGACCGCCGCTTCCTCGTCGGCAAGGGGCGGTACACCGACGACGTCACCCTCCCCAATCAGACCTACGCCGTGTTCGTCCGCTCGCCGCACGCGCACGCCGCCATCCGCTCGATCGATGCCACGCAGGCCCTCGCCGCGCCCGGCGTGCTCGCCGTGCTCACGGGCGACGACGTGGCCGCCTCCGACCTGGGCGGCATCCCCTGCGGCTGGACGATCACCAACAAGGACGGCTCGAAGATGGTGGCGCCTCCCCATCCGGCCCTGGCCCAGGGGAAGGCGCGGCACGCGGGCGATCCCGTGGCCATGGTGATCGCCGAGACCCGGGCCCAGGCGAAAGACGCGGCCCAGCTCGTGGACGTCGATTACGACGTGCTGCCCGGCGTGGCCCATCTCAACGCCGCGGTCGCGGACGGCGCCCCCCAGGTGTGGGACGAGGCCAAAGGCAACGTCTGCTTCGACTGGCACCTCGGCGACGCCGCGGCCACCGAGGCCGAATTCGCGAAAGCCGACCGCGTGGTCTCGATCGACCTCACCAACAACCGCGTCGCTCCCAACGCCATCGAGCCCCGCGCCGCCAACGGCCAGTACGAAGACTTCGAGGACCGCTACACCCTCTACACCACGTCGCAGAACCCGCACCTCACCCGCCTGCTGCTCGGCGCTTTCACTTTGAAGGTGCCGGAGCACAAGCTGCGCGTGGTGGCGCCGGACGTAGGCGGCGGCTTCGGCTCGAAGATCTTCCACTACGCCGAGGAGCTGCTCGTCCTCTGGGCGTCCAAGAAGGTCGGCCGTCCCGTGAAATGGACCTCGGACCGCAGCGAGGCCTTCCTCTCCGACGCCCACGGCCGCGATCACGTGAGCCACGCCGAGCTCGCTCTCACCAGCGACGGCAAGTTCCGCGGCCTGCGCGTGCGCACGCTGGCCAACATGGGGGCCTACCTCTCGACCTTCGCGCCGGCCATCCCCACCTATCTCCATGCCACGCTCCTCTCCGGGACCGTACGTCATCCCCGCCATCTACGCCGAGGTGAAGGCCATCTTCACCCATACGGTTCCTGTGGATGCGGTCCGCGGCGCCGGCCGCCCCGAGGCCACCTATCTCCTGGAGCGCCTGGTGGACAAGGCGGCCAACGAGTTGGGGATCGATCGCGTGGAGATCCGGCGGAAGAACCTCATCCAGCCGGATCAGTTCCCCTACCAGACGCCCGTGGCCCTGCAATACGACGTGGGTGATTATCCCGCGACACTCGATCTCGCTCTGAAAGCGATCGATTACGACAAGCTCGCGGAGCGCAAGGCCGAGTCGGAGAAGCGCGGCAAGCTGCGCGGCTTCGGCGTGTCCACCTACATCGAAGCGTGCGGCATCGCGCCGTCCGCCCTGGTGGGTGCCCTCGGCGCCGGCGCCGGGCTCTACGAAGCGGCCACGGTGCGCGTCCATCCCACGGGGAGCGTCACCGTGTTCACCGGCACCCACAGCCACGGGCAGGGGCACGAGACCACGTTCGCCCAGCTCGTCAACGAGAGGCTCGGCGTGCCGGTTGAAAACGTCGACGTCGTCCACGGCGACACCGACCGCATCCCGTTCGGCATGGGCACCTACGGCTCGCGGTCGGCGGCGGTCGGCGGCTCGGCCATCTACAAGGCGATCGACAAGATCATCGACAAGGGGAAGAAGGTCGCGGCTCACCTGCTGGAGGCGAACGTCGCGGACGTCGAGTTCGCGGACGGCAAATACCGCGTCGCCGGCACCAACCGCGAGAAGTCGTTCGGCGAGATCGCCTTCACCGCCTACGTGCCGCACAACTATCCCATCGAGACCGTGGAGCCGGGGCTCGAAGACTCGGCCTTCTACGATCCCAAGAACTTCACCTTCCCCGCCGGCTGCCATACCGTCGAAGTCGAGGTCGATCCCGAGACGGGCGTCGTCGAGGTGGTGGACGTGGCGATCGCCGACGACGTCGGAGTGATCATCAATCCCATGATCGTCGACGGCCAGGCGCACGGTGGCCTGGCGCACGGGATCGGCCAGGCGCTGCTCGAAGAGTGCGTCTACGACGCCGACGGGCAGCTCCTCTCCGGCTCGTTCATGAGCTACACCATGCCGCGCGCCGCGGACCTGCCCTCCTTCAAAGTGGGCAATCACGTCACCGCGTGCACGCACAACCCCACGGGCATCAAAGGCGTGGGCGAGGTGGGAGCGATCGGCGTGCCGCCCGCGGTCATCAACGCCGTGCTCGACGCCCTGGCGCCGCTCGGCGTCACCCACATCGACATGCCGGCGACCCCGGAGAAGGTCTGGCGGGCGATCCAAGCTGCCCAGGGAGGTGCCGCGTGAAGAGCTTCGAGTTTCATCGTCCGCAATCGATCAACGACGCGGTCGCGCTGCTCAAGAGCAACGAATCCGCCAAGCTGCTGGCGGGGGGCCAGAGCCTGCTGCCCGTCCTGAAGCTCGACCTGGCCCAGCCTTCGGATCTCGTATCGCTCGCGAGGATCCCCGGTCTCAAGGAAATCCGTTCGGAAGGGAACGATCTGGTGATCGGCGCGCTCGTCACTCACGATGAAGTCGCCTCTTCGCCCGAGGTGCGCAACCGCATCCCAGGCCTCGCCAGCCTCGCCGGGGGGATCGGCGACGCCCAGGTCAGAAACCGCGGCACGCTCGGCGGCTCGCTCGGCCACGCCGACCCGGCCGCCGACTATCCCGCGGCCGTGCTCGCCCTGGGAGCGACCCTTGTGACGGATCGCCGGAGCATCGCGGCCGACGATTACTTCACTGGCCTCTTCCAGACGGCCCTGGCGCCCGACGAGATCATCCTCGGCGTGCGCTTCCCCGTGCCGCAATGCTCGGCTTACGCCAAGTTCCCTCACCCGGCGTCGAAGTACGCGGTGGTCGGCGGTGGATGGTGGCAAGGACCGCGGGCGGCGTGCGCGTGGCGGTGACCGGGGCCGGCTCCAAGGTGTTCCGCCTCACCGCGCTGGAAAACTCGCTCGCCTCGAATTTCGCGTCACGGGCCGCCAGCGCCGTGGACGTTCCTGCCCGAGAACCTGCGGACCGGCGGCGAGTCGAGCCCGGAGTATTTGGCGCATCTCGTCAAAGTGATGGCGAAACGCGCCATCGAGGCCTGCTCGTAATTGGAGCTGCCTCAGAACGTCGAGGAGACACGGCAACGGCTCGCGTCGGGACGCTACGTCGCCGACGCGAGCCTTGCCACCGCCGTCTTCCTCTCCCTCAGGCTGGGCCGCCCCCTCCTCCTCGAAGGCGAAGCGGGCGTGGGCAAGACCGAGATCGCCAAAGTCCTCGCCGAGACTCTCGGCCGGCGGCTCATCCGCCTCCAATGCTACGAAGGGCTGGACGCGTCCGCGGCGCTCTACGAGTGGAACTATCCCCGCCAGATGCTGGAGATCCGGCTGGCGGAGCTCGAAGGCCGGGGAGAGACATCGCGCCTGGCCCACGACATCTTCGACGAGCGCTTCCTCCTCAAGCGCCCGCTCCTCCTGGCGCTGGAGCCCCATGGACCCGGGAGGCCGGTCCCCCGGTGCTCCTCGTGGACGAGCTCGACCGCACCGACGAGCCTTTCGAAGCCTTCCTCCTGGAGATCCTGAGCGACTTCCAGGTGACCATCCCCGAATTGGGAACCGTACGCGCGCCGACGCCGCCCATCGTCGTCCTCACCTCCAATCGCACGCGCGAGATCCACGACGCCTTGAAGCGCCGCTGCTTCTATCATTGGATCGGCTATCCGGACGCCGCCCGTGAATTGGAGATCCTGCGCCTGCGCGCTCCCGAGCTGGCCGAATCCCTCGCCGATCAGATCGTGCGCTTCGTGCAGAAGCTGCGCACCGCCGATCTCTTCAAATTGCCAGGAGTCGCCGAAACGATCGATTGGGGCCGCGCTCTCCTCGCCCTCGATCAAGTCGCCCTGAGCCCTGACACCGTGAACGCGACGCTCGGCGTGCTGCTCAAATATCAGGACGACATCGAAAAAATGGCAGGAGCGCCGGTCAAGGAGATGTTGGCCGGATTGTAGGAGGTGTCTCGTAAACGTTTAAGCGCCTGCCCCTCCCTCGCCAGGGATTTCAATCCCTGGCGAGAAGAAGAGGGCGACCTGTATGAGACCGCCTCTAATGTCCAAGCTGGCCGAAAACGTCGTCCACTTCACCCGCCTCCTGCGCGGCGCCGGTCTCCGTCTCGGACCCGCGAGCGCTCTCGACGCCTTGGCCGCCGCTTCCGCCGTAAACGTGATCCAACGCGACGAGCTCTACTGGGCGCTCCACGCGGTGCTCGTCAAACGTCCCGAAGACTTCGACCTTTTCGATCAGGCCTTCCGCCTCTTCTGGCGGGATCCCTTCGGCGCCAACGAGGCCCTGGCCCAACTTCTGCCGCACGTGCGCGTCCCTCCTGCCTCGACCCTCTCCCGCCGGCTCGCCGAAGCCTGGCGCCCTCCGTCGTCCACGGGACAGGCGCCGCCCGAAAAGATCGAATTCGACGCCGCCCTCACCTTCTCCCCCGACGAGCTCCTGCGCACCCGCGACTTCGATCAGATGAGCGCCGAAGAGCTCGCGAGAGCCAAAAAGATCGTCGCCCGAATGGCGACCTCACTCCGTCCCATCCGCACGAGACGTTTCGCGCCCGATCCCCACGGCCCAGAGATCGATCTCGCAAGAACCGCGCGCGCGAGCCGCAAGACCTTCGGCGACCTGGCTCCCCTGCAATTCCGTTCCCGCCTCCTCAAGCCGCCGCCGCTCGTGGTCCTCTGCGACATTTCAGGATCGATGGGGCGCTATTCCGAGATGATGCTCCACTTCCTCCACGCCCTGCTCGACGCCCGTAATGACCGCCGGGGTGTCCACACCTTTCTCTTCGCCACCCGCCTCACCAACGTGACGCGAATCCTCCGCCGCCGCGATCCGGACGAAGCCCTCGCCCGCTGCGGCCGAGAGGTCACAGACTGGGCGGGAGGAACGCGCCTGCGCACCTGCCTGCACGACTTCAATCGCCAATGGTCGAGACGAGTTTTAGGCCACGGCGCCGTCGTGCTGCTCGTCACCGACGGCCTCGACCGTGACCCCGAGCCCGGCCTCGCCGCCGAAGCCGACCGCCTCCACCGCTCCTGCCGCAGACTGATCTGGCTCAACCCCCTCCTGCGCTGGGAAGGCTTTGAGCCGCGGGCTCAAGGGATCAAAGCCCTGCTCCCCCGCGTGGACGAGCACCGGCCCGTGCACAACCTGGACAGCCTGGAGGCGCTGGGAAGGGCGCTGGGGGGTTGAATTCATCCCGTTTTCTACCTATGCTTGTCCCATGGCACTGAGCATCAAGAGCCCGGAGGTGGAAAAGTTGGCGGCTGCGCTCGCCGCCATGACCGGCGAGAGCAAAACGGAAGCAATTCGTCGTGCCCTAATTGAACGCCGCGAACGGTTGAGCCTGCAGCATGTGCGCCGCGAGCGTGGCAGCAACTTCCTGCGCTACCTTCAGGAAGAGGTGTGGCCGAAAGCTCCGCTCGGTCAGCTCGGCCGCCGTCTCAGCCGCAAAGAAGAAGACGAGATCCTTGGCTATGGGCCGGAGGGGGTGTGATCCTCGACAGCTCGGTCATCGTCGCCATCGCGTTGCGAGAGCCCGGCCACGAGGCACTGGTTGAAAAGCTCCGGTCCGCGGACACCCTCGGCATCGCCACCCCTTCTCTTACGGAAGCCGGGATGGTGTTGTCTTCGCGTTTGGGAGTCGAGCCCCAAGCGCTGCTGGACCGATTTCTCCGTGACTTCGGGGTCGTGCCGGTGGCTTTCGGAGATCTGCACTGGCGGGAAGCGCTGGAGGCTTTCCGTCGCTTCGGCAAGGGGCGACATCCGGCTGCCCTCAACTTCGGCGACTGCCTGAGCTATGCAACCGCCAGGCTCGCCGGTCATCCTCTCCTCTTCGTCGGCGACGACTTTCCCCGCACGGACATCGAAGCAGCCTGACCTGGGCTGAGTGAAGGGATAAAGGCCCTCCTCCTACGTGGGTGAAGCTCAGCTAGACCTTCCGTCTGTACGCAGCTTCATCCCCTTTCCCGGGATTCGCGGATCGCCTCCAAGATGTCCTGCGTCGTCGCCTTGGTCCTGACAGGGGGTACGTCAAAGGGAGAGGTGCCATGCGGCCGGGGGACGATGCTGAGTTCCATGCATTCAATTGTACCACTCGCGGCCATGCCCAGTCGCCAGAAAACCTGTATACTCTTCGTGGCTCCTTGACAACTGATGGACCCTCCTCTTCGCCACGCCAGGAGCAACTCCGCGCCGAGAGCGAGGGCAAGGGGACGCCGACTTGGCGGGAGCGTCTTCAGGCACAGGTCAACGCAATCAAGGATACGGTAATGACAGGACAGCTCGCGCCGTTCTATACTTGGGATGACTGAGAAAGGCGACTCCGGGGCATTCCGCGCCACCTCTGGCGCTAACCTCCCGAGAGGCCAAAAACCGGGGGAGGTTAGCGGAAACCCCAAAACCGGGGCTAAGTTGAACAAGATGAGAGACTTAGACGAAATCCGCCGAGTGGCACCCAGGCGCAGAAATGCAGCCGCGGGAGGCTCCGCGAGGGAGGTTAGCGGAATGGCCACCTTAAGCCCTTTGTTTGCAGGGGCTTGGAGAGGCAGGTGTCGCAAAGAGGTCGGGACCCTTCGGGGGATTGAGACGATCTCACTCCTTCGTGAGAAGGGGATCATCTAAAAAGTCGCAAAGAGGTCGGGACCCTTCGGGGGATTGAGACTTTTTGGTTTGCGCGTTTTCGCATCCTTCGTGTTCATATGGTCGCAAAGAGGTCGGGACCCTTCGGGGGATTGAGACAGAACATCCAACTCCTTGAGCTGCCTGAGAATCTCGACGTCGCAAAGAGGTCGGGACCCTTCGGGGGATTGAGACTGGACGATGAGCTCGCTGCCCATCGTCTGCGTTATCTGGTCGCAAAGAGGTCGGGACCCTTCGGGGGATTGAGACAATTCTTTCACCTGGCTGCCGGTGTACTGGGACATCGCGGTCGCAAAGAGGTCGGGACCCTTCGGGGGATTGAGACTAGACAACTTGGTCTCCGTCTGCCAGACGTTGCACTCCGAGTCGCAAAGAGGTCGGGACCCTTCGGGGGATTGAGACATGATCTCTCCTTTTTCGATCATCAGGTCGATTGTCGAGGTCGCAAAGAGGTCGGGACCCTTCGGGGGATTGAGACTGCAACTCGCCCAAGGCGGCCCCCTGTAGCTCAAAGACCTCGTCGCAAAGAGGTCGGGACCCTTCGGGGGATTGAGACATTGGATGGGTCGCTTTGAGGGACGCCTTCCGATCCCCTGGTCGCAAAGAGGTCGGGACCCTTCGGGGGATTGAGACAATTTGGTCATGGCAGACCTCACAGTCAGGTGTGGAACAGGTCGCAAAGAGGTCGGGACCCTTCGGGGGATTGAGACATTTCTTGATCACCATGACTTGCGTGACCGAGAGTTCCACTAGGTCGCAAAGAGGTCGGGACCCTTCGGGGGATTGAGACATGACCGCGACGACCATCGTGAGCGTCAGCGCCCGAGCCCAGTCGCAAAGAGGTCGGGACCCTTCGGGGGATTGAGACAGGTTGATGATGGACATCGTTATGCCCATCCCTTTCAAGTCGCAAAGAGGTCGGGACCCTTCGGGGGATTGAGACATGTCTTAACGAATCAGGATCAGGGGTTCTTCTTCGTGTCGCAAAGAGGTCAGGACCCTTCGGGGGATTGAGACAAGACGGCGACGTCCTCCTCCTGGTAGGTCACGTCAGGCCTGAATGAGGTCAGTCCCCTCCGGACAGGCTGAGACACTCCCCGTGTCCGCCGGCTGGTCGCCTTGCAGGGCCTTGATTTCGGGTACGCTGAAGGTGTAGAGTACTGGTCGGGCACCACGGCGACATCCATGGGAGGTACCTGGGGCTCCCAGCGCCACCCAAGGGATGCAGGTTCAATTCACCTCTCGCGGATGAGCAGGAGCGACTCTTGAGCGATCCCCCTGGCCGGTCGAAGAACGAAGAACCTCTGGTCGATCGCTACAAATCCCTCCTCGATCGATTGGATGCCCCGACGGTCGCGAGGAAGCAGCGGATGATCGAAGACCAGTTGTGGCATGGCTCGCCTGGCTCTCCTCCCATCTTCGGCGATGAGTTGAAGATGGTTCGCGACGGGAATCGGCGCGAAGAACGCCCCGATCTCCTCATCCTCTGCGTGGGCTACTCTCCCGAGCCCCTTCTCTTGGCGGTGGCCCACCACGCTCCGGCCGAGGTGTTCCTGCTGCTGGAGGATCGGCTTCAGCAGGATTACCTGGATTCCCTGGAAAAACTCTGGGATCGATATTGCGGAGAGTTGCGTCTGCCCCAGTTTGCCAGGCTCGACAAGCGGAAGGTCCAGGGTAGCCCCGCGGCTCTCTTTGTTGCCGTACGTGAAGTCGTCGAAGAGCGGTAGCGAGATTCCAGCGGCTTGAAAATCGTTCTGGACATCACGGGCGCCAAGAAATCGATGATCGCTGGGGCGTTTCTCGCGGTCGGATTTCTCGATCTCGAAACGAGCTATGTCGATTTCGAGGAGTACGATCCGGTTCTCCGGCGCCCGGTCCCGGGCACGTCTCGTCTGGGGCACTCCAACATCCCGACGGGCTCTTCAAGCTGAGGGAAGAGACGCGGCTCGAAAAAGAGTTGACCGGCGCCGCTTCCGGGAGGCGGAGAGGCTGGCGAAGACGCTGCGGGAGATGGCGGAAAGCCCGGAGGTGAAGGAACTGCTGGCCCATGAAGCGAGCGATTGGGCGGCGCGGTTCGGTGCGGTGCAGCGGATAGCGGGTGCCTATGCCAGGTGGAGCGAAGGCTTTTATCGCGAGGTGGATGGCGAGCTCGACGCCTGCCGGATTCCGCTGCCCGCCAGTGTGGAGCGGCTCCGGCACACTTGGCCCCGTGCGAGCGATTCTCCCAAAGGCATCGTCAAAGCCCTCTGACCCCAAGCGGTGTTCGTGGATCCTTCGACCGCCCTGGCCTATTTCCTGGACGTCCTGGTCTGGAACAACGAGGAGCGGCTCGCGGACCGTCCGCGTGAGGTCTTCCTGCGGCTTTATGGCACGCTGGAGTCGGTGATCTCCTTCGCGTTTCATGCCTTCGTCGCCCGGCGCGCCGAGCGGTTGGAGATCGTGTCGCCGTCTCCCGAAACCCTGCAAGCTTTTTGCGACAAGTATCCGAGGCGCAGCGGCGAGCGCGCCTGGGAGGATTTCCTGCGAGGGGTCGCCGTTGAGGCGTGCGACAACAATGCGCGCCTGGCACAAACGGTCCTCGGGGGAGGAGAGCTTCGAATCCAGAAACAAGGTTTCGGCACCGGAAGGGTGGAAGGGCTGGCCTTCGGATGCTCTGGCCACATTGCCCCCTTTCACCGTCAAGTTGCCGGCCGCCGCCATCTCCCGAGAGTGGCTCGAAAATCTGTTCGACGGCAAAGGCGGCGAAGGCGATCATCTGGACACCTTCACCAAGCTCCGCCACAAAGCCGTCCATTGGCTGGCGCCGGTGCCGGAGGAGATGGCCCGCCGTCTGCTAGAGTATTACCGTACAGTGCTCAAGCAGCTCATCCCTCTGGTGGTAGCCCACCTCCGGGAGGATGCCACGGAGCTCGATCCGGTGGCTCGTGAACGGCTGGACGATTGGGAGCAACGGCTGCTGGAGGCTGCCGAGGGCCGGATTCCGGAGGATTGCAAGCCGCTGTCGTACCGGCAGGTGAGAGATCGGGTGAGCGCGGTGTAATCGGGCCAGCGCGGTTCCCAGGGAGGTGGTGAGATGCCGACCTATGTGGCCGGTGACGTGCGCAGCATTCAGGATTACATCTTCGGCTCTCCCCGCCTGCTGGAGATGCGCGGTGCGAGCGCTCTGATCGATTTCTTCGATCGCGTTGCCGTGCCGGAGCTCGTGACGAAGCACGGCGGCAGGAAGGTGTATTCGGGAGGCGGGAACTTCCTCGCCAGCTTCGCGGACGAGGCGCGTGCGACGGAGCTGGTCGCAGCCGTGCGCAACGCCTTTCTCGAGCTGACCGGCGGCGACGGCATCACCCTGATCTCGTGGACCCCGGAGAAATCCACGGATTTCGATCCCAAGGAGCTCGCGCAGCGCCTGCGCCGAGCCAAACGGTCTCCCGAAGGTGCGCGGCAGCTCGCCTCCATGCCGTTCCTCAAGCGTTGTGAGGTCTGCGGCCGGGAGACGGCGGACGAGACGGTTCCCGTCCCCGGGACAGAGGGGGCCGACCGGCCTCAGCAATGGATCGGCCTGGCCTGTGCCCGCAAGCACCGGATGCACGGCAAGGTGCAGGAAGCCAGGAAGAGAAAGCCGGGCGCAGGCCCGTGGCAGGAAGTGTTCGGTCTCTCGAAGCCTCTGGAGGTCCCGGTGGTGACGGAGCGCCTGCGGGGCGCGGAGCTGCCCGCCAATTTCCAGGAGCTGGCTGGCGAGGACGATCTCGCTCTCGTGGTGGCCGATGGCAACGGCCTCGGCGATTTCTTCGAAGGCAAGGACCTCGACTCGGTGGAGGAGCTCTCCGCCCGGGTGGAGAAGACCCTGCGCGACGCTCTCGACGAGGCCACGGAAGCGGCGTTCCCGGGCGAGGAGAGCCCCAATCTCCAGGTGCTCATCTGTGGGGGCGACGATCTGGTCGTGGCCCTGCCCGCGCGGCGAGGCCTGCGTTTCGCCAAGCGACTGCTGGAGACCTTCACGGTTACGGATTCGGGCCGTACGGCGGGGATGGCCGCCGGCCTCCTCATCTCGAAACCCTCGTTTCCTTTTCGTCAAGGCCACGACCTGGCCGACTCGCTCCTCGGCCGGGCCAAGGCGCGTTGCAAGAAGGGCGTGCTTTCGGCGCTCGACTTCCACCGGGTCACGGCCACCCAGGTCCAGTCGCTCGACCAGGAGCGCGCGGCCATCCAGCGGGAGGGAGAGGCCGGCGCCTGGTCCTATGGCGCCGCCGGACCCTACACCCCAGAGGAGTTGGAAAGTGTCCTCAACCTTGCGGGCCGGCTGCGAAGCGTGACGGCGAGCCAGCGAGGCCGGCTGCGGGAGATCCTCTCGCCACGGGACGACGGTCCGGAGACTCCCCTTCACGAGGAGTGGAAGGTGCCCGCACGGGTGGTGGCCGAGCTGGAGTCGTGGCTCCTGCGCCAGGAAGGGCCGCCACCGTTCGCGCTCGATCCCCTGGCCCTGGTGCAGGACGTAGAAGGTGGAGCGACCAGCCCGGTCTATCGCGGTCTGCTCCTGGCCGATGCCCTGCTGCTGGCGGAGCTCGGGGAGGATTGACGTGCGGATCGACTACACCATCGTCTTCGATCGAAGCTGGCGGATCGGCAGCGGTGAAGCGGCCGGCCGCTATCTGGACAGTCTGGTGCGGCGCGATGCCCTGGGGCTCCCCTTCGTGCCGGGCTCGACCGTGCGCGGGCTGACTCGCGACGCGATCCGCAAGCTCGCCAAGGCGCTGTCGATCCCGGTCTGCGACGGCACCGTCTCCCGCCGGGAGGACGCTTCCCTGGGCAGCCTCTGCGGCGTGGGCCGCGAAGGGCTCTGTCCGCTCTGCGCTCTCACCGGCTCGCCTCACCACGAGCCCGCGGTGAGCTGGGGGCCGGCACGGCTCGTCCTCGAGGGGGCCGGCGGTCCGATCTGGAAGGACCGCGAGCGGCGAGCGCTCGCTGAAGAGGCGAAGAAGGTGCCCGGCCTGCTCACCCGTCCCCGGCCCCGCACGGCCATCGATGCGGAGAGCGGCCGGGCCGCGGACGAGCAGCTCTTCACGCTGGAGGAGGCCCTGGAGGGATTGGAGCTGGCGGGCTCGCTCGAGGTCGCGCAGATGACGCCGGCCCTGGCGCCGCGGGACGTGAGCCTGCTGATCGCGGCGCTGCGCTTCCTCCGTGAGATCGGGGGCAGCCGCCGGCGCGGGCTCGGCTGCTGCCGTCTCCGCATCGATCACGCGGACCTGGCCCCCGTCTTCGCCACCTGGCAGGAGGCCGTGCAGGCCCTGGCGGCCGGACCGGGGAAGATCGAAGCCGGAGTGGAGCCATCAAGGGTGATGATCGCGCCCGCGGCGGTCGCCGTGCCCCGCCCGGGACGGCAGACGCTTCTCCAGATCGACGCCACGGTGGTGGGTGAGGTCGTGGCCGGGGGCAGGCCCGAGGCGGGAAACCTCATCGCCGGCCTGCCTTTCGTCGCGGGGAGCACGGTGCGTGGAGCGCTCGCCGCCCGTTGGCAGGGCGACCGGGCCGCGGAGGAGTTCCTGCGCTGCTTCCTCTCCGGCCGTGTGCGCTTCGGTTTTCTCTATCCGACCTCGGGTCTGGGAATGGCGCGCCCGGTGCCCCTTTCCCAACAGACCTGCAAGCTCCGGCCCGGACCCTTGAGCTCCTTCGGACATGGATTCGTGGACCTGCTGCTCGATCCAACGGCGGAGCGTTGCCCGCTGGGCTGCGACGGGCGTCTCATTCCCTGGGGGCCACGCTTCGAAGGGAATGACCGTGAACGTCTGGCCCTGAGCCCTCACAACCGCATCGATCCCGAGAGCCAGACGGTGCGCGAAGGCGCTCTGTTCGCCTATGAGGCCCTGCCGGAGGGCACACGGCTCCGGGGTTTCATCGCCGCAACGGAAGCCGCGGACGTCGATCTCCTGCTTTCCGGTCTGGGTCTGGTCCTGGGCGACAGCTTCACCCTCCGCGCGGGCCGGCGCAAGAGCGCTCTGGGATCTCTCGACTGCCGGATCTCCGCCGAGGCTGTCCCACCGGGCGGTGCCAGCCTGTTCCCGGACGGGCCGGCCGTGCCGGAAGAGTGGCCAGCCTCGGGATTCCTCCGGATCGATCTGATCACTCCTGCGATCGTCGTGGACGAGCATCTCCGCTACCGGGAGAGCCTCACGCCCCGCGACCTGGGCCTCGCCCGCGAGAGGTTCGACGAAGCCTTCAGCGCCTTCCAGGTGCTGGCCGGGTGGAACAGCGCCCACCGACTGCCCAAAGCGGATCAGATCGCCGTGGCGGCTGGCTCGTCCTTCCTGCTGGCGCGGCCCGCGGATGACGGCAGGGAAGAGCTCCAGGCCCTGGCCCGGTCGGTCCGGGAAGGGATCGGTCTGCGGCGGCCGGAAGGCTTCGGCGTGATTTCTGTGAGGGAAGCGTGATGATCACTGCCCGCGACGTCCTCGAACGCCGGCTCCTCTCCGCCCTGGAGCAGGGAGCCGGAGTCGGATTGCCCTCGGCCTGGAAATCCCTCCGGCCGGACGAGGCCAACCTCCGTCCGGCCGCGGCCCTGCTCCTGCGGATCGCTTCCCAAGGAAGCCGCCAGGAGATGGTGAAGGAGCTGCGGGCCCTGGCAACGCGGGTCGAGGAAAACCGCGCGGACCGGAAGGAGGGGAAGGAAGGCATAGGCGCTAACCTTGCCTCGGAGCTCCCCCTCCCAAGGCCCTCATCACCCCGGCCCTCTTCTCCCGTCCCCACCCCACCCCCCTCACCGGGAGAAGAGGGAGACCAGCAAGAACGTCCCAGCCAGGTACCCCTCTCCCGGGGAGGGGGATGGGGTGGACGGGAGAGGGGCAGGGGTGAGGGTCTTGGGCGGGGGAGCTCCGAGGCCAAGGTAGCGCCTATGGGGAAGGAAGGAGAGCCGCCCCAGGGAGAGGAGAAAGTGCTCTGGCCGCGGCTCGCGGCGGCCCTGGAGGATCTCGGCAAGCCGGATCAAGGGATCTTCGCGCTCGAGCTCTGGAGCGAAGCCGGCCGGGTGCCGGTGGACGAGCTCTGGACCTCCCTGCGCGATCTCCTCCCCGAGGATCTCGCAGCCGGCGAGCCCTTCCTCACCGGCGTGGCCCGCGTCCTCCTCCGCGCTCTGGCCCGCCAATGGACGGACGAAACGCGCAGGAAGGCCTTGCCATGAAGAGGATGACCTACACCGGCATCTTGCGTCTCCCCCAGGGCTTCCACACCGGGGACGGCCGGCGCCTGGGAGCCGTGGATCAGCCCCTCTTCCGCGAGGTGGAGGGCCGAGTGGCGCTCTCCGGCTCCTCCCTGGCCGGCGTGCTGCGGGCCGATCTGGAAAGGCTCCTCCGCGACCTTCCCGGCGAGCCGCCCTGCAGCCGCGAGCCCGCGTGCCGTTGCGTCGTCTGCCGGCTCTTCGGCCCCCGGGCGACCCGGAGGCGGAGAAGTGAAGGAGAAGACGCCGAGCTCCAGGCTTCGAAGCTCCACGTGCTCGGCGGCGTCGCGCTCGGCGAGCCAGCGACGCGGGTGCGGGACCGGGTGGGGATCGACCGGCGCACGCACACCGCGGCCGATCAGCGGAAATATGACGTCGAAGTGGTGGAGGGCGGCGTCGAGCTGCCGTTCAAGCTGCGGCTCGACGATCCGGAGGAGGACGAGCTACGCCACCTGGAGGCGGTGCTGCGCCGGCTCGCGGCCGGCTGGCTGTTCCTGGGCGGCAAGACCTCCTCCGGTCTCGGCCGGGCCGAGCTGGTGCGCCTCGACCGCGCCGAGCTGGATCTCACCCGTCCCCAGGACCTGATCGAGCATCTGCTCGCGGACGTGGATACGGCCGGCGCCACCGTCACTCCCCTCATCCCCTCCCAAGACGGGAGCTGGGAGACGGAGTGGGACCTGCCGGCCGCGACAGAGACCCCGGACCCAGTCCCTGGAACCTGGGCCCAGCTCCGGATCGAAATCGAGCTCCACTTTCCCTGGGGCTTCCTGGTCAACGATCCAGCCGAGGCGCTCGGCTCCGGCTTCGATCACACCTACGTCCGGCGGGCGGATGGCCGGCCCATCCTTCCCGGCAGCGCGTTGCGCGGCGCCCTGCGCGGCCGGGCCGAGCAGATCCTGCGCACTCTCGCCGGCGACGCGGCGGCCTGCGATCTCAATCGAAAGGATGCTGCCTGCCACGAGAAGGTGGAGAAAGAGAACCAGCGACGCCGTCAGGCGGGAGAAACAGATCTCTCTTTCAAGGAAGAGAGCGCTCGCCACTGCCAGGCCTGCCGGGTCTTCGGCAGCGGCCGGCTCGCCTCGGCCGTCAAGATCACGGACTTCCTTCCCGTCGAATCCAACGAGGAACGCCCATTGCGGCATGAGTTCGTCGCCGTGGACCGCTTCACCGGCGGCGCGGCCAAAGGCGCCAAGTTCAACGCCGAAGTCCGCTCCGGAACGACGCTCGCGGGAGAGATCCATCTGGAGATCGGTCCCCATCGCCTGAAAGGCTGGGGACTGGGTCTGCTCGCCCTGGTGCTCCGGGACCTCCTGCTGGCCGACGTCCCCCTGGGCTTCGGCACGGCGAAAGGTCTCAACGAGTACGCGGCG
This sequence comes from Thermoanaerobaculaceae bacterium, assembly GCA_963712665.1. Taxonomy (GTDB): domain Bacteria; phylum Acidobacteriota; class Thermoanaerobaculia; order Multivoradales; family UBA5704; genus DATARR01. Next base: position 48,436 of record CAVQIV010000012.1, read on the forward strand.
CGAATCACCGGGGTCCACCGTTTCTGGCTCCGGCCGCCTGCGCCTCTCGCCGGACTGGAGGCCCGCCCGGGAAGCGCCCGCTGGGCTCCGTCTCAACCCCTGGACGGCCCGGCCGCCGCCGGAGAGCTGGCCGGGCCCGAGCTGCGGGAATGCTTCACTACCTGGGTGCGGGAGCTGCACCAGGAGCTGGCTGCCGGCGCGGGAGCTGCCAGAGCCGAGGGAGGATCTCCCCATGCCTGAGCCGAAATGGGGGCAGCTCACCCCGGCGAGCGAAGGGCTCGCCATTCGTCCCCTGGCGGGCCTCGCCGAGATCGCAGAGATCGTAACGAGCCTCCCTCTCGAGACCCCCTGCTGGGGGTTCTACACCACACCCACGACCGCGCGCCTTCTGCGCGCTCCGCGAAACCGTTGGGAAGAGATCGCGGCCCTCCCCCATCTCCAGGAGCTGCGAGTCTTCGGGCCGGAGCGCGATCTGCACTGGCTGGGCGACCGCGGCGTGGAGCTCGCCGTGGTCCCCGCTCCTTCGAGCTCGTCCCCCGACCGCATCGGCGGACCCGGCTGGCTGCAACGCGACCGTCGCTCGCGCCTCTGGGGCGAATTGCTCGGAGACACCGGTACCTGGTACGAGGAGCGTATCCCGGACCCTCTGCGCTACGAAGGGCTCGGCTCCCACCGCTTCGCCTTCCTCGTCTACCGGGAGTACGTCCAGGCCGGCGTGGTGCGCTACGTCCGCTATGTCGAAGTGCAAGGAGGCGCGCGATGAGCTGGATCCCAGGCACCATCGAGGAGTTCAAGGGCAGCAATCCGAAAAATCGCGACCTGCGAAAGATCCGGACCCGGCCCGATCAGGAGTGGGAGGATCGTTACTTCTTCCGCGTCTCTTGGGCGCGGGCCGCGGGCTATCCCGATTCAGCGCTGACCGAGGGCCAGCCCATCGAGTTCGAGCCCGACCCGCGAGCGGCCCAACCCAAGGTCCTCCGCTTCAAGCCTTATCAGCCCACCGCGACTCCGGCCCGGACGTTCCTCAATCCTTATCATTTCGTGCCGCTCGCTCCACCGCAGCCGCCTCTGGCCGACGCGGAGACCGTGCTGCGCGGCACACTCCACGATCGTTTCGACGGCGACGGAGTCCACGGACCGCGTCGCTACTCCGGCCGGATCGTCTGCCGGCTGGAGACCGAAGGGCCGGTCGTCGTCGGCGCCGAGCAACGACACGTGAATAACGATCCGGAGCAGGAGCGGGTGATCCATCCCTTCGGCTTGCCGGACCCGGCCGCGCCGGACGATCCCTACCGGCGCACTCCCATGATCCCGGGAAGCACCCTGCGCGGCCTCATCTCCTCGATCGTCGAAGCCTCCTCGTGCTCGACCTTGCGGGTGCTGGAGGAGAGAGAATTCACGCGGCGCGCGGCAATTAAAGAGAGGGCTTTATCGGCAGTAGGCCTTCTGGTAGAGGAGGAGGGTGAGCTCAAGCTGCGCCCGCTGACGTTCTCTGTACAGGAAATGACGCAGGTGGGGCGAGAGGACCCGCCCCGAGACCGCTGCCGTGTGCTGCTGAATGCTTACCGGTTCAACCGTAGTCAAGGGTGTACCGAGTATTCGGCCGGCAGCTTCCTCGACCGGCGAAGGCCGCTGAGCTGGTCGAGCTCGCACCAGGAGCTCTGGTATCAGGATCTTCAGCGTGCGCATTGGCATTGGAAAGAGCGAAAATCGACCAGGTTCCTCCTGGGGCTGATGGCGGACGAGCCACCCATCTCCGAGAAGGAATGGGCTGCGCTCCCTGAGCCAGAAAGGAAGCGCTATACCCGGGGATTTCTCCTCGTCTTGGGCATCGAGGGCGGTAAAGCCGGGAACCTGCCGCCCGACAAGAAGCACGAATATTTCATCCCTTATCCCGAGAACCGGAAATGGGGACCGGCCCTCCAGATCCCCCGTCAAGTCTTAGAGGAATTCCAACATCTCGCCCAAGAGGCTGCCAAGATCTCTCGTGGTGGTGAGGGACCCAGCCTGCCTTTCCTTCACGCCGGCCGTGCTCGGGACCGCAATGGAATCAAGCCTCAGCCCGGCGACCTCGTGTACTTCGAGATCGAGGCTCCAGGGCAAATTTCCCGCATCTCCTACTCGGCCCTCTGGAGGCGCCCCATCCAAGGCACGATTCACGGTGCAGTGGGGCTGGTCTCCAAGGACCTCGTCCCACTCCATAAGGGCCGCACCAAGCTCACCTTGGCTGAAGAGCTTTTCGGCTTCGTGGAGAAGGACGGGAAACGGGCCCTTGCGGGTAGATTGCGATTTTCCCACGCACTGGTTGAGGAAGAGGCTCCGAACGGTGACTGGTACGACGTTCCCGTGTTGCTTCAGATCCTCGCCAGCCCCAAACCTCCAAGCGCAGCTCTGTATTTTGGCAATCAGGGCTACCTGGCGAAGCAGGAACTGGATCTGAATCTCCATTCACCCCAAGGCCGAAAATTCTATCTTCATCATCGCGAGCAGGACCTCAAGGCCCGCTCATACGAAAGCCACGATCCCGAAAAGAAAAAGTTGAAGCTCAAGGCTCGTGTACGGCCGCTCAAGGAGAAGATACGCTTTGTCTTCCACGTCGACTTCGAGAACCTGACCGGCAAAGAGCTTGGCCATCTGCTTTACGCCTTGCGCCCGACTCAGGAGTTCCGCCACAAGGTGGGGATGGCCAAGCCGCTCGGCCTGGGGCGAATCCGCATCGATCCCCTGGCCGTCTGCTTCATCGATCGGCGGAACGGCTATGGTCCCGAGTCGCTCTTTGGCCCGAAGTACCGCTGGGTAGAGTCGCAAATAGACGCCGAAGAGTGGAGGGGCCTCTCTTCGCAGGTTGCCCATCGCTACCGCCGGGAGGCTGAGGCTGTTGGCGTGACAGGTATGGTGCAGAACCCGTTTCCGAGCTTGAAAACGCTGGTGGAGGAGGTCAAAGGGGGCATCCCTGAGAAGGTGCGTGAGGCGCTTGAGTTGCTGGGAAACCCGGACAAGGTCCACACGGAGGTCAGCTACCCTGTCCTGCAGCTCTCAGCCACGGAGGGAGAGCACTTCCAGTGGTTTGTCGCCAATGATAAGCATGAAATGAAGTCCCTGGCACCCCTCGATCCCAAACAGGGCCTCCCCACCCTCGAACGCTACGAGCCGCGCTGAGCTGGAATAATGTCAGGATCCTTCGGGGATTGAGTCACTTGCAGACATCGAAGTCACTGTCGCAGCAGACCATGCACGTCGCAAAGAGGGGACTGAGATATGCAAGGGACCTCAAGACAAACTAAGATCTCGTCACGGAATAACTTACAAATCACCTGGAGCCCAGCCTCGAAGAGGCGACAGCGTAGAGCCTGGGTGCGTCAGCCCCAGGTACGGAATTCCCTACCATCCCTCAAGCCCCGAAGGGCCGACAGAAGACCGGTCCGCAAAGGTTTGCTGTCGCCCTTTCAGGGCTTGGGAAGAGTTGAGGGCTTCGTTTCCTGGGGCTTACGCCGCCAGGCTTTATCCTTCCGCCCCTTCGGGGCTGAGACAAGAACGGGAACAGTTATTCTGTGACGAGCACCTCCCGCGAACCGTCACGAGCCGTACTGAGCCGGGTCCCTCCCATGCACCCCTACCTCCGTCTCCATCTCCAGGTGCGACCCGCGGACGGCGACGGCGCGAAGGAGGCGCTTCTCCCGGCCGCGCTCGTCCGGCGGGTCCTGGGCAAGGCCTTCATCGACAGGTTCTGCCCCTTCGGCGAGCCGCGCTGCCAGGTCGGCCGAAGCCGGGAGCGAGCCGCGGCCCACACCCCGGGACCTCTGCGATCTCGCGGACTGTTGCCCCTACGGCGTGCTCTTCGCCGCCAGCCGGAGCCCTCGGCCTCCGTTCGCCCTTTACACCGCGAAAGAGGAGAGGGAGGGATACGTCCTGGAAATCACCCTGCTGGCCTCCGCCTGGCCGCTCTACCCCTGGATCCTCACCGGAATCTCACAGGCCTTCCAACTCGGCCTCGGCAGCGAGCGGCGACCCTGGCGAATCGAAACCGTTTTCCGGGTGCGTCCTGACCGCAGCCGCGAGCTCCTCTGCCACGCCGACCTCACGCAGCTCAACGCGACCCTGGCGCCGGACGCGCTCGGCATCGGCATCGAGCCCTTCCTCGCTCCCCAGCCCGTGGAGATCTATCTGCTGAGCCCGGCCCGTCTCCTCCAGGCCGGCCGCCTCCTGCCGGGAAGCGCACCCAGTGCCCTTCGACCTCCTCATCGCCCGCATCCTCGATCGCTTCCGGGGCCTCTACGGCGACGACGCCAGCGAGATCCTCCACCCTGCCATCCGCCCCGTCATCGAAGCCGAGGCTTCGCAGATACCTCTCCTGATCAACGAGACCCATTGGCGCGAAGTGAAAGACTATTCCGCCCGCTCCGGCGCCGAGCTCCTGCTGGGCGGCAAGGTAGGCCGCCTCGTCTACGGCCCTGGAGCCGCCCGCTTCCTCCCCATCCTCCAAGCCGGCGAGATCCTCCACGTTGGAAAGAACCCCACCGCCGGCTGCGGCAGACTGGAGGTGAGGCTGCCAGCAGCCCCATGAGCCGCGAAAAGACCTGCCCTGGACGCCAGAAAGCCTGTATACTCTAGAAGCTCAAGGATCTTTGACAACTGATGGATCTTCCTCTTCGCCACTGGAAATGAGCTCAGGCCCCTTCGGGGGATTGAGACGGAGTAAAGTAAACTTTGGTGTTGGTTCCGTCGGACCAGCGCCTCAATGAAAGTCAGAACCCTGCGGGGGATTGAGACAAGTCATTGGCTCATTCATCAATAGGTGGAGACCGGGCCCCTGCGGGGGATTGAGGGGAGGACTTCGAAGGCGGGGGACTCGGGTCTCTGCCTGGGCGCCGAGGCCCTCAAGCTTTCCCTGGCCCTCTACGGAGAGCAACTCCGCACCGGGAGCGAGGGCAAGGGACGCCGACCTGGCGGGAGCGTCTCCAGTCGCAGTTCAACGCAATCAAGGATATGGTGATGACAGGACAGCTCGCGCCGTTCTATACTTGGAGTGGCTGAGAGAGGTATCTACAAGGCGTCCCGAGCCGGCTCTGGCGCTAACCTCCTGAGAGGCCAAAAATCGGGGGAGGTTAGCGGAAACCCCAAAACCGGGGCTAAGTTGAACGAGATGAACGACTTAGAAGAAATCCGCCGGGTGGCACCCAGGCGCAGAAATGCAGCCGCGGGAGCCTCCGCGAGGGAGGTTAGCGGAATGGCCCACTTAAGCCATTTGTTTGCATAGGGTTAGAGAGGCAGGTGTCGCAAAGAGGTCAGGACCCTTCGGGGGATTGAGACATTTCGTCCTCGTCGTCGCTCTGGACCTCATCGACTTCCGTCGCAAAGAGGTCAGGACCCTTCGGGGGATTGAGACATACTCATACGCGCTCCTTTTTCCACAGGTCATCAACAGACGTCGCAAAGAGGTCAGGACCCTTCGGGGGATTGAGACACCTTCTGCCGGAGGTATCTCCGGCAGGATTTGGGTCGCAAAGAGGTCAGGACCCTTCGGGGGATTGAGACAACGTTGCGGATGACGCGCTCTGCTATTGCCGCTTGTAGTCGCAAAGAGGTCAGGACCCTTCGGGGGATTGAGACATGATAGAAACATCGTTGAGCCCGTGCTGGGGCTTCTTGGCGTCGCAAAGAGGTCAGGACCCTTCGGGGATTGAGACAGCTTAGAACCCGGCGACGAAGAAATTCCTCCGTCGCAAAGAGGTCAGGACCCTTCGGGGGATTGAGACACATAAGTTGGAGCCTACGGAGTTAGCGTAGGCACACCGTCGCAAAGAGGTCAGGACCCTTCGGGGGATTGAGACACTCCATAAAGATTCCTCCGCCGGAGTGGGCCAGTCAAGAAAGTCGCAAAGAGGTCAGGACCCTTCGGGGGATTGAGACACGGCTGCCGCTTCCACGGGCTGGTAGACTGCTCAGAGTCGCAAAGAGGTCAGGACCCTTCGGGGGATTGAGACATGATGAGCAACGGCCGCTCGGGATACTTACGGCTCCGGTCGCAAAGAGGTCAGGACCCTTCGGGGGATTGAGACAATCCACGTGTTGCCCGAGGGATACGACTGCATGATGTCGCAAAGAGGTCAGGACCCTTCGGGGGATTGAGACATGATACACGTGCCGTCTGCGTCGAGGTCGCCTCGATCAGTCGCAAAGAGGTCAGGACCCTTCGGGGGATTGAGACATGACGTCGTAGACCTCCACGCCGAGAGCAGCTCGCAGTCGCAAAGAGGTCAGGACCCTTCGGGGGATTGAGACATATAGGATCGGCCCGGAGACCGGAACAGATGAGGTCGCAAAGAGGTCAGGACCCTTCGGGGGATTGAGACACTCCATACATAACCGCTCCCATCAGCAGCCGTCCCGTCGCAAAGAGGTCAGGACCCTTCGGGGGATTGAGACATTCTCATCGTGAACCAGAGTCCCGAATGCCTTATTCTCGTCGCAAAGAGGTCAGGACCCTTCGGGGGATTGAGACAGATAGATTACGTCGATCGTGAGGCGTGAGGTTGACAGTCGCAAAGAGGTCAGGACCCTTCGGGGGATTGAGACATCCTGAAGTTGTGCCTCGTGAGACCGCTGTTTCTCCAGGTCGCAAAGAGGTCAGGACCCTTCGGGGGATTGAGACATTTCATTCTCCAACTTTGAAGACGCGCCCACACCACGGAGGTCGCAAAGAGGTCAGGACCCTTCGGGGGATTGAGACATGATGGTAAGCCGGCTGCAGAAGTCCCTTATCAGATCGGTCGCAAAGAGGTCAGGACCCTTCGGGGGATTGAGACATCTTCGGCTTCGCTTCGGTTGTGGCGTACGAGCTCCCAGGGTTGCAAAGAGGTCAGGACCCTTCGGGGGATTGAGACAAGGTATGGGATCGTTGGTTGGAGAAGTAAGTTTCGGAACGTCGCAAAGAGGTCAGGACCCTTCGGGGGATTGAAGACGATCTTAGGACTGCAACTTCAGGGACTGCCACTTCCAGCCCGTCGCAAAGAGGTCAGGACCCTTCGGGGGATTGAGACATCTTCTTGGGTTGCTTGGCGTACTTGTAGATAACCGCGACGTCGCAAAGAGGTCACGACCCCTTCGGGGGATTGATGACACTTTGGCTCCTTCACCAACTTTTCGACGTCAGGAATTTCCGTGTCGCAAAAGGTCAGGACAATTCGGGGGATTGAGACCCTTATAGGCCCGAAGGGTCGTCCTCCCTCAGCCCAGGGCAACGCCCTGGGTGAGAGATGCATCGCCCATTTCCATCAGGCCTGAAGGGCCGCGATATTTGGCTTGGATCGCTCAGGGTCCGGAAATTAGACAGACGACCTCGCCTGACGACCGGGCTGAGGAATCTTGGGCCTTGGGCCCGGAAAGGCCGTGATTGGCGATGTTTTGCGCGAAGATGGCTGCCCTTCGTTGCAGGTGGGTGGTGTCGAGGACCACGTCCATTGTTTGTTCGGCCTGTCACGGACCCGGACCGTGGCGCAGGTGGTGGAGAACGTAAAAACCACCTCATCCAAATGGATCAAGACGAAGGGGGCGGCCTTTGCGGAGTTTCACTGGCAGGTGGTTCAGTACATCCAGAATCAGGAAGAGCACCACCGCAAGGTGACATTCCAGGAGGAGCTCTCGGCGATTTCTCGAGCGATACAAGATTGCCTACGACGAGAATTACGTCTGGGATTGAGGCTGTCGAGCCGCGGATGGGAGAGATTATCGCGCCCCGTTGGGGCTCATGAAATGGACGGGGATGCCACCTGACCCAGCCCGTTGGGCTGGGCTGAGGGAGGACGACCCTTCGGGCCTGCGAGACCCAGCCCTTGGGGCTCTGGGGCGTACCCTCTCGGGGAGCCTTCCCCCGTCTTCCCGGCTCGCCAGCGCCAGTTTCGCGTACTGCCTTGAAATGACGGCGTTTTGCCTGTAGGCTGTCAGGTATCCGAAGGAGATGTGCCGATGGCGAGGCTCGGACTCTGGCGGCGGAAAAGACAGGCTTCGAAACAGGCTCCCGAGGCACGGCCATGAGAGTGGTGGTGGCCTATGACATCTCCAGCGATCGGCACCGGCAGAAGGTGGCCGATCTCCTGGAGATGGTCCTCACTCGCGTCCAACGGAGCGTCTTCGAGGGCGATGTGCCGAGCGAGGTATTGGAAAAGTCCGTTCGTCACGTCCTCAAGCATCTTGATGCCGAGACCGACAGTCTCCGGGTGTATCACCTCTGCGCGGCCTGTGCACCGCAGGTGGACGTCTACGGGCGGAGCTTGCTGATGGACAGCGGGCCGGTTCGCATCCTGTGAGACCGCCGATGAGCTTTCTCGAAGATCTGGCTTCGGTCTCCACTCTGCGCCGCGCCTGGGAGAGTGTGGCGGCCCGGCGCGGCGTGGCCGGGATCGATCGTGTCTCGGTCGAGGCGTTCCGGACACGGCTGACGGACGAGTTGGAGCAGCTTGTCCAGGAGATCCGTTCCGGGAGTTACCGGCCGCTTCCGGCGCTGCGGATCCGTCCGGCGTTTCTCGCGGCTTCGGAGCGGGCCCTGGTGGTGCCGGCGGTGCGGGACCGGGTGGTGCTGCGAGCGATCGCCGACCTTCTCTCCCCTCAGATCGATCCCATTCTCTCTCCCGCCTGTCGTGCGTTCCGCAAGGGCTCGTCGGCGCGCTCGACGGCGGACGACGTGGGTCGCTGGATCGAGCAGGGTGAGGCGTGGGTGCTGCGGTCGGACGTGAAGAGTTTCTTCGACACGATCCAGCCCGAGGTGCTCCGCCGGAAGCTCGAGCCTTTCGTGGATCCCGAGGGACTTTCCTTTCTGGACCGGGTGCTGCGGTGCCGCATCTTCGATTACGACCAGGTGAGCGAGCGGATCACCGGCATCGCTCAGGGATCGCCGCTCTCTCCTCTGCTCGGCAATCTGTACCTCAACGAGCTCGACGCCGGGATCGGGAAGGAGCATGGAAAGTACGTCCGCTATTGTGACGACCTGCTGGTGCTCGGCGCCCGGGAGGACGAGGTGCGTGCGGCGCACGAGCGGGTCGTCGGGTTCCTCTCGCCCCTCGGCTTGACCCTTAACGTCGAGAAGACCCGCATCTGCCGGGCCGAAGATGGATTCGTGTTCCTCGGCTATCACTTCGGTCCTGCGGGGAAGGGTCCGGCGGTGAAGGCGGTGGAGGCTCTGCGCTATCGCCTGGAGGAGATCGCGGGCGCGCCCGAAGTGGATGGCGGAGAGATCGACGCTCTCTATCGCGGATGGACGAACTACTTCGGCCGTCATCCAGAGTGCTGGACAGGCTCGCCGGCCGGAATCCTCGCGCTCTTGCGTTGCGAGGAGACAGATGTATCAGGGGAAGGGGCCCAACGGCTGGTCGATGCACGGTGGAAGCTCTCGAAACCCATCTCCCCCAAGCTCAGTCGGGCTCTGGCGGAGGCCTGGACCGCCCGGGGACGCGCCGAGCAGAGCTGGCTCGAGATGGCTGCGGCCTGTGGCGGCTCGCACAGTCATCTGGCCGAAGCCGAGGGCTGGTCGCACCTGTTGGGGGCCGAGCCTGCGGCGCTGGGATCGGTGGCCCGCCGGCTCGTGGGCTCACCGGCCGAACGCTTGACGGCCCTGAGCGAAGCCATGGCAGAGCTGGGCCGCTACGATCTCGCCGGCCGCCTGGCCGCGGCAGGGCCCGGCCTCGCTGCCGAGCCGGAATCGGAGTCGCCCAAGGCCGGAGACAGGGTTTCCGAAGCCGACCTCCGGTTGCTCACGAGCTGGTTTCAGGGACGCGAGGGCGTCCACGCCACGGAGGCTGTCGATCGCGCCGGCCATCGATCTTTCGTGCCCATCCACCGGCCCATTCTGGAAGAGGATTGGAGAGCGCACCTGCGCGGCGAGAAAACTCTGGCGCTTGGCCCTGGTGCGCACCGGTGACACCGCGCTTTTGGGTGTTCTGGACGTGGATCTCGAAAAGCGAGTGATCGATGAGCGGCCGCAAGAGGTGGGTTCCCTTCTCGGGCGGGCCCTGGGCACGGCTCTCAAGCTGCGTGCCGAGCTCCAGCGTCGCGGCGTTGCGGCACTGCTCGAGCTCAGCGGTCACAAGGGATATCACCTGTGGGTGCGAATGGAAGAGCCGGTGCCTTGTCATCAGCTCCGACGCTGGCTGCTGGACGTCGTCCAGGCGATCGGTCCACTGCCCGAAGGAGTGCGGATCGAAGAGTTTCCGAATCGGGATCGGCTCCGGCCGGACACCATCGGACCGCTAGTGAAGCTGCCGCTGGGAGTCCATTCCCGGACAGGCCGGCGCTGCGTGCTGCTGGATGAGCGAGGTGAGGAGCTGGAAGAGCCTCTGGAAGCGATCCGGGCGCTGCCGAAGGTCTCCGCGGAGATCGTGTGTGCCGCCTCGACGCCGGACTCTGGCCAAGGCAGCAGCACCGGCCAAGCCGGCCGGGACGATCGGTCCCAAAGCGCAGAAGATGCTCGACGGCTGCTACGTCCTCGGCTATCTCGCCCGGAAGGCCGGACAGACGTCCTATCTCAATCATCGAGAGCGCTGGACACTCCTGTGTGCGCTCGGGCATCTGGGAGACGAAGGCCGGGCCGCTCTGCACGCCATCATCTCCAAAACCTACAACTATCAGCCCGAGGTCACCGATCGTCACATCGAGCGCTTGCCTCCCTGGCCGATCTCCTGCCCGAAGCTGCGGGAGCTCCACCCTGAAGCCGCGACCCTGGGCACCTGCAAGTGCCAGTTCGATCTGCGAGGCCGAGGCTATCCCACTCCGGTGCTCTACGCTCTGCGAGTCTCCGAGGTGGCGGCCTTCCGCTCTTCGCCGGCCCGTGCCGCGGCGAGCCGGGACGAGGGGACTTCTCAGGCGGACGTCCGGCGGCGAAGCGCCGAAGACAAAGTCGCCAAAATTGCCGAGCTCAAGCGCCACCGGCGAGGCATCGAAACCGCTCTCGAACGGCTTCACGCCGAAGTGACCGCGCTCTTCGACGAAGAAGGAACCGAGACCCTGCAGCTCTCGCTCGGAGTGCTCCGGCGGATCCGGCGCGAGGAAGGGAACGGCTGGGAGCTCGTGATCGAGGTCTGAGCCGTGAGCGTGGTCTATCTCACGACGCTCGGGACCCATGTCCGCCGCAAAGGCGATCGATTGGAGGTCTGGCAGAGCGATACCAAGGTTGGGGATCTCCGCCTCTTCGACCTGGAACGGCTCGTGGTCGTGGGCTCGGTCCAATTCTCGAGCCAGGCGTTGGCCCTGCTTCTGGACCAGGGCATCGACGTCTCCTTCCTGACCTCCCGTGGCCGTCTGCGGGGTTCGCTGATCTCCGGCCAATCCCGCAACGTCTTCCTCCGGCTCGCCCAGTTCGACCGGTGGCGAGATCTGAAGTTCCGGCTCGCCTTCAGCCAGAACGTCATCACCGCCAAGCTCGCGGCTCAGGAACGGATCCTGGCGCGCCATCAGCGCAACCATCCTGGGATTTTGGAAGAGGACGCGCCCGCGCGGATTCGGGAGCTCATCGGAAAAGTGGCCACCGCGGAATCGGTCGAGATCGCCCAAGGGATGGAAGGGGCCGCCGCAGCCCTCTACTACCGGCAATTCGGTAGCATGCTCAAGACCGTGCCCTTCCCCGGCCGCAAGAAGCACCCTTCGACGGACCCGGCCAACTCCCTGCTCAGCCTCGGGTACGTCCTCCTCGGCAACGAGATCGGAGCCCTGCTCGAGGCGCGGGGGTTCGATCCGGCGGTAGGCTTCCTGCACGGTCTGCGCTACGGTCGGAGCTCCCTGGCCCTGGACGTCGTCGAGGCTTTCCGCCAGCCGGTGATCGACCGCTTGACCCTCCGCCTGCTGAACCTCCGCCAGCTCACGCCGGAGGACTTCGAAGGCGGAGACTCGGGTCTCCGCCTGGGCGCTGAGGCATTCAAGCGCTACCTGGCCCTCTACGAGGAGCAGCTCCGCACCGAGAGCGAAGGCAAGGGGACACCGACCTGGCGGGACCGTCTTCAGGCACAGGTCAACGCAATCAAGGATATGGTAATGACAGGACAGCTCGCGCCGTTCTATACTTGGAGTGGCTGAGAAAGGCGACTCCGGGGCGTTCCGCGCCTGCTCTGGCGCTAACCTCCCGAGAGGCCAAAAACCGGGGGAGGTTAGCGGAAACCCAAAAACCGGGGCTAAGTTGAACAAGATGAGAGACTTAGGCGAAATCAGCGGATGGCAGCCAGGCGCAGAAATGCAGCCGCGGGAGGCTCCGCGAGGGAGGTTAGCGGAATGGCTATCTTAAGCCGTTTGTTTGCAGGGGTTAGAGAGGCAGGAGTCGCAAAGAGGTCGGGACCCTTCGGGGGATTGAGACAAACGACGAACAAAGCGATACTTGCCTTCTGCAAGCCATATGTCGCAAAGAGGTCGGGACCCTTCGGGGGATTGAGACAAGGGGATCACGGCTTGGAGAGATACTGCTTGCAGCCCCAGTCGCAAAGAGGTCGGGACCCTTCGGGGGATTGAGACATTCTAGAGAGTAGTCGCGAGATCCGCTGGTTTCAGCCCAGTCGCAAAGAGGTCGGGACCCTTCGGGGGATTGAGACCGTGTTGGTGTCGATCAGACCGAGCTTCTTGTCCAGCCATGTCGCAAAGAGGTCGGGACCCTTCGGGGGATTGAGACTTTGGCCCATCTGTTCAAGGATGCCGTGTGCCAGGTTGCAAAGAGGTCGGGACCCTTCGGGGGATTGAGACCTCAACGATCGACCGGGACTCTGCGAGGTTGGCGTCGCAAAGAGGTCGGGACCCTTCGGGGGATTGAGACCAAGTTCTTCATCATTTCCTCCTTGGAGCATCGCTCCGGGTTGCAAAGAGGTCGGGACCCTTCGGGGGATTGAGACAAATTCTTTTTAGACATCGAACCTCCTATTTCTTGGCCGCGTCGCAAAGAGGTCGGGACCCTTCGGGGGATTGAGACATTCCAGCCACGCCGTACGTCAAGGCCTTACGGCTCCTCGTCGCAAAGAGGTCGGGACCCTTCGGGGGATTGAGACATCTTGGCTAGGGTGGGGTCGGCCACCGCGTTGCCGATGGTCGCAAAGAGGTCGGGACCCTTCGGGGGATTGAGACATTACTAACAACATGCACACAGGCAACGCAGTCACGAGGAGGTCGCAAAGAGGTCGGGACCCTTCGGGGGATTGAGACAACTTCCATCGGGGAGTAACACAACAGTCAGAAAGAGCTTGTCGCAAAGAGGTCGGGACCCTTCGGGGGATTGAGACATGGTGGTGATCTCGATGTAGCCGGTCACATGCAACTTTGTCGCAAAGAGGTCGGGACCCTTCGGGGGATTGAGACACTCCTGGGTGGCCCACGGTGTCGCCATGGCCACGTCGACGTCGCAAAGAGGTCGGGACCCTTCGGGGGATTGAGACATGATGTAGTACCTGCCGGCGAGGATGACCTGCTCTGCAGTCGCAAAGAGGTCGGGACCCTTCGGGGGATTGAGACAATTCTTCGAGGGTTGGTTTTGGGCTTTCGTCGTCTTCGTCGCAAAGAGGTCGGGACCCTTCGGGGGATTGAGACATGTGATAAGCGAGACCTATGAGGTAAAACGAAGTCGCAAAGAGGTTAGGACCCTTCAGAGGATTGAGACAGATATCGGTACGGATAGCGATGCAGCCGATGTGGCCGACTAGAAATGAGGTCAGCCCGCCATGGCTCGACACCTCAGCTCAGTTGAGGTAGACTACAGAAGTTATGGCTAGGGTCTACCTAGAAAGCTCGTTTGTCAGCTATCTCACCGCGGCTTCCCGCGGCTTCCCGCGACAGCCGAGACCCCATAGCAGCGGCACATCAACAAATCACGATCGAGTGGTGGTCCCGGCGACGAGCCGATTTCGACCTTGTAGTCTCACAGGTTGTTAGCGACGAAGTACAGACGGGAGACCCGACCTTGGCAAAGAATCGGTTGGAGGCTGTCGCCTCTCTGCCTCGCCTCTTGATTACGGATCAAGCTACGACTCTGGCCCGGAACATCCTTGTCAAAGGATTTCTGCCTCAGAAGGCTTTTCCCGATGCCCTTCACATCGCTATTGCCACAGTTCACGAGGTCGAATACCTCCTCACCTGGAACTGTAAGCACATCGCCAACCTTGAGATTCTACCCCATATCGCAGGCCTTTGCGAAAGCCTGGGACTCACGCTTCCGATTATCTGCACTCCCGAAGAGCTCTTAGGAGATACCTATGCTCATTGACCCAGTTGTAGAACGACTCCACAAGCAACGCGAAGAGTATATGGAACGTTTTCAGTACGACTTCGACGCGATCATTCGCGACATCAGGTCCCGCGAAGCGACCTGCTCAACTCCGTTGCTAGAGCCTCCGCCAGCATCGTCAGCCGACACCACGACGAGGCGGACTCGATTCACTCGCGGCTGATCTCGCAGCAGCCTCATTACCCCTCTGACGGTAGTCTGGAAATGAGGTCGGGACCCTTCGAGGGATTGTGGGCTCATCGAAAAGAAGATTGGCCTCCGTACCCTTCGGCGGAGGCGGTAGAGACGTCTCAGGTCGTAACGATATCGATTCGTAGATCACGGGGACCGCGGGACGTCTCCGGTGGGGCAATGCCGCCAGGAACAGGCAACGCCCTGCGGGGCACATTGTGCATTACGATCCCGCCGCGATCCCGGTGGCCTGCGGTTGTCAATCCCTGCGAGGGGCAGGATTGCCCTACGAGAGACGTCCCGCGGTCCCCGTGATTTTCGAAAGGGTATCGTTACGACCTGGGACGTCTCTACCGCCTTCGCCGGAGGGTTTCGTATTTCACCTCACGGCACCCACGCATACCCCACCTTCAGGAAGAACGTCCGCTCGGCTCGGGTCAGGTCGATCCGCTGATCGCCGGCGGAGTCGTCGGAGTAGCCGAGGAAGAGGACGGTCTGTGGGTTCAATTTATAGGAGAAGAGGAGCTGGCTGAAGAGCGTCTTCGTGCTCTCGTCGACCGGGGTGAGGTAGAGGTCGGGACGGCGCTTGATGTCCGTGTACTGGAGGATGGCGCGGACGAAGGTGCGCACGTTGAGCTGGTAGACCCCGGAGAGCTGTGTCAGGTTCGCCGTGAAGAGATTGCCGCCTTCGACGTCGAGCCGCTGGTAGACGTGGGAGAGCTGGGCCCGCAGGTGCCGGCCCAGGTCGTAGCGCACGGCGGGTGAGATCTGCACGAGGTCTCCTGCTTGGGTGTTGACGAAGTCGATCTCGCCGCCGCGTTTGAGGGAGAGGCTGAGGAAGAGATCGCCCGTGGGCTGCATCTCGGTGTAGAGGGAGGAGAACGTATCCCTGAACGTCACACCGTTGAAGAACCGCTCGCGCCGCATGACGTTCAGCGACACGAAGGACTGCAGGGGTCCGTTGCAGTCGGCGGTGACCTCCACCAGCTCTTCGAGGCGCTGGCCGCTCTGGTCTTCGCGGCGGTCCCAATCGCTGCCGAGACTGGCGCGGGTGAAGCCTCGCCAGTTTCCGTTCCAGACGCGCCCGCCCCCGGCGAGCAGGAAGGTGTAGTCGACCTGCGGCAGGAATCCCATATCGGCGCGGAAGCCCCGCCCCACGTCCTCGTAGCGGGCGTAGGCGAACCAGTCGCGGGAGTCGTGGTTGTAGGAGATCTGGTAGGCGCTGTCCGCGAACGTCCCCATGGGCTGGTCGAAGCTCGCGGCCACCTCGTGCGGGTAGGCGGTCTGCGAGCGCAAGAGCTGGAGGCGGACGCGATCCACATCGGTCATCCGATAGAGGCCGTCGATCCCCGCCAGAGCGGTTCTGGTATCCATTTCCCTCGCGATCCGTGAACAGGACGCCCACGGCTGAGGAGCTGCCGAAATCCCGCCGGTAGCGAAGCACGGCGTCGGTGGTCTGGAGCTCGAAGGAGCCCGCCGAGGAGCCGGTGCTGCCGGGGAAGAGGAGGTTGGTCTGCTCGTCCCGGGCGGCGAAGACGCCGATCGCGTTCTTCTCCTCTTTGCCGGTCAGCTTGACGCCCCAGGAGGGATCGGCCACGTTGCGGGTGAAGACAATGTTGAACGGCGTGCCGAAGAAGTCGGCGCCCTCGAGGAAGAAGGGGCGCTTCTCCGGAAAGAAGAGGGCGAACTGGGTGTTGACGTCGAGCTGGGCGGTGTCGGCCTCGACCTGGGAGAAGTCGGGGTTCAAGGCGGCGTTCAAGGTGAGGTTCGGAGTGACTCCCCATTTCGCCGTGAGACCCAGCTCGGATTTGACTCCGCCCTCGCGGAAAGATCCGGAAGGAAAATCCTCCCGCTGATCCGTGCGGGTGGCGGTGGCCGTGGGCGCGAGCTCGAGGTTGCGTCCGGGCGTGATCCCCGAGAAGCCGGTCATCTTCGAGTTTTGACAGAGATAGCAACTGATGTTGCGATCCATAGGATGGTCGGAGATCCGGGCGCGCTGGCTGCGCGGATAGAAACGCAGGACGTCGATCCCCCAGGTCTGCTCTCCCTCGGTCCGAGGGAAGCGCAGGGAGCTGAAGGGGACGGCGATCTCGACGGTGAATCCATCCTCGTTGATTTTGCCGGCCGCGTTCCAGATGGCGTCCCAGGAGGAGTCCTCGTTGCCGTTCACGTCGTCCATGAACAGGTCCATCTGGACGCCGAGCGGATTGACGAAGAATTCGAAGGCGCGCCGCTCGTCGTTGAAGGTGTCGACGACGATCCCCACGAAATCGTCGTTGAAGGCGCTGTCGCGGTCCGAGACGTGGGCGCGGATGGCCGACGGATGGGGATCGTGCGCGCGGAAGGCCACGTAGAGAGAATGGGCGTCGTAGGTGACGAACGCCTCCGTGGCCACGGTAGGAGGAGTGTTCTCCCCCGGCCGCGTCTCGTACTTGAGCTCGATCTTCGCTGCCTTCTGCCACGCCACCTCGTCGAGCACGCCATCGACGGCGATCGCCGAAGCGGCCTGTTCGACGCGATGGACCTGATGGGCTGAGCGCGGCGATCCTGTCTCGCCTTGCTGAGCCCCGCGGACGGGGAGGGGTGTGCAGGCGAAGGTGAGCAGCAGGATGGTGGCGATTCTCGATGGGGTGCTCATGGGGTCTCTCCTCGGCAAACTCATAACTACTCGGGTAGTACGGAGGTCTGGGGGGCAAGGTTTCGGGTGATGTTGCCCCACCCCGAGGCCGGATTTGGTCGGACTTCGGCCGGCCCCCTCCCGCCCTCACTCCCCCAGCCCCTCTCTCCCAGCCTCCCCCCCGTCCGCCGGGAGAGAGGGGAGCGGTTTGTCCTGAAAAAGTAAAAACGTCCTTCTCTTCTTCTTCGACTAACCTCTCCCTCTTCTCCCGGCGGACGGGGGGGAGGCTGGGAGAAGAGGGCCGGGGTGATGAGGGCCCCCCCTTAGACGCCCACCCCCCGAAACGGTTTGCCGGGACCGGGCGGATAATCCGTGGCTAACCGCCCGGCGCCGGCCGCGTCTAAGGAGTCGAAATGGAGCGCACCGAGATCAGCGTGGTGAGGCTTGCCCAGGCGGGCAACGCCGAAGCCTTCCGGGAGCTGGTGGAGAGCCACGGCCCGAAGCTGTTCCGGCTCGCCTACCGCATCACCGGCGACGAGACGGCTGCCGAGGACGTCGTCCAGGAGACGTTCCTGCGGGCCTACCGGGCGCTCGGCCGCTTCGACGAACGGGCGCAGTTTGGCACCTGGATCCATCGCATCGCCGTCAACACGGCCCTGGAGATCGTGCGCAAACGGCAGCGCCAACCTTCCCAAAGCTCCCAGAATCCTGAAGATCCCCATCCCTCTCTTGATCCGGGACCGGACCGGATCGCCCTCGGTCTGGAGGTGGAGCGGGCCGTGCGCTCGGCTCTCGCCGATCTCTCCCCCATGGAGAGGACGGCGTTCGTGCTCCGCCACTTCGAGGGGCGATCGATCGCTGAGATCTGCGAGCAGCTCGGGCTGGGCGTGAACGCCGGCAAGCAGGCGATCTTTCGCGCGGTCAAGAAGCTGCGCCGCGTTTTGGAACCTTTCGTCGAGAAACAGGAAGTGAAGCTATGAAATCCCTTGATGAAGACGATCATGACGACGATCTGATCCTCTATCTCTACGGCGAGTCCGAGGACCCCGAGGCCGTGCGGGAGCAGATCGAGTCCTCCCCGGAGCTCTCCGCCCGCTACGAGTCGCTGAAGCGGGTGCTGGCCGCGGTGGACGACGCCGTGCCCGTGCCCGAGCGAGGGGAGGGCTACGGCGCCGAGGTGTGGGCGCGGCTCGCGCCCCGGCTCGCGGACGAAAAGCCGATGGACCGGCGGCTCTCGTTCCCGGTCCGTCTCCGCCAACAGGCTTTCTTCTGGGCCGCGGCAGCGCTGGTGCTGCTCGCCGTGGGCTTCGGGCTCGGCCGGCTGTGGCCCCGGCCCACGGCGCTGCCGCAAGAGGCCCGCGATCGCATCCTGCTCGCCATGGTGGCGTCCCATCTCGAACGCTCCGAGCGGCTGCTCACGGAGATCGAGAACAGTTCCGAAGCCGTCGATCTCTCGGCGGAGCGGGCCTGGGCGCGCGACCTCCTCAACGCCAACCGCCTCTACCGTCAATCCACCCGTCAAGCTGGGCGCCAGCGGCTGGCCGGCGTGCTCGACGAGCTCGAGCCGTTCCTCCTGGACCTCGCTCATACGCCCGACGATCCGCCGGCCGAGGAGCTCGCGGCCCTGCGTGAACGGATCGCGAGCCAGGCCCTCCTGTTCAAAGTGCGGATCGCGAGCGACCGCCTGGAAAATCGGAAACAGACTCTCTAGGAGACGTATCCCCATGCGAACCATCCTTTCACTTTCTCTGGCCGCTCTGGCGCTGATGGTCGGCCTGGCCTTCGCGGCTGCGACCAAGGCGCCGAAGGACGATCTCTATCGCGAAGCCCGCCAGGACCTCGACGCCGGACGCTTCACCGCCGCCATCGAAAAATTCGATCGCACCGCCCAGCAGGGTGGCAAGGACGCCGACGCAGCTCTGTATTGGAAGGCCTACGCTCAGAACAAGGCAGGCCGGAAGACGCAGGCTCTCGCCACGCTGCGCCAGCTCGGCGGGAGCTATCCCAAGAGCTCATGGCTAGACGACTCCCGAGCCCTGGAGCTGGAGATCCGCGGCACCACGGGTGAGCATCCGGATCCCACGGCCGAGGAGGACGAGGATCTGAAGCTCTACGCCTTGAACGGCTTGCTCGGCGCCGACTCCAAGCGCGCCGTGCCGCTCGTCCTCAAATTCCTCGAAGGCCAGCACTCGCCGCGCCTCAAGGGGCAGGCCCTCTTCGTCCTCTCGCAGAGCGATTCGCCCGAGGCGCGCCAGACCCTGCTCGACATCGCCCGCGGCACCCGCCATCCGGAGCTCCAGAAGCAGGCGATCCAGTCCCTGGGCGCGGCGGGAGACAAGGAGACCCTGGCGGAGATCTATCGCACTTCGCGGCCCGAGGTGAAGATGCACGTGCTCGATGCCTACATGGCAGCGGGAGCCACTGAGCACATCGTGTCTGCCGCTCGCAGTGAAAAAGATCCGCAGGTCCGCCGTAAGGCTCTCGATCTGCTCGGCCCGGTCGGAGCTCGGGACGAGCTGCGGCAGCTCTATCGCAGCGAGAGCGATCCAGGGATCCGGGCGACGCTCCTCAATGGCCTCGCCATAGCCAACGACGTCGAGGCCCTCACCAGCATCGCGCGGGAGGAGAAGGAGCCTTCCCTGCGCCACAAAGCCATCACGGCTCTGGGCATCAGCGGATCCTCGCAGGCGACCGCGGCCCTCAAGTCCCTCGCCGGAAGCGCGGACTCGCAAGATCGCAAAGCCGCGTTCGAAGGGCTCTTCATCCAGGGGAATGCCGCGGCTCTGATCGATCTCTACCGCGCCGAGAAAGATCCGCAGGTGCGGCGCGAGATCGTCAAGTGGCTCGGCCTCATGGACTCCGACGAGGTCCACGCCTTCCTGTCCAAGATCTTCGGCAAGGATTCCGATTGAATTTTCCGGAGGTGAACGCCATGAGATTGCTATCCTCGACTCTCCTGCTCCTCGGTCTCGCCGCACCGGCACTGCCCGTCCAGGCGGCCCAGGCGCCGCCAATCGCCAATGCCCGCATCGAGACCGCTTCCGCTGCCACCGGGCTCGAAGCCACCGTCCGCCAGGCCGGAGCCCGCTCCCGGGAACCGTTCTGGATCGCCTGGTCCGTGCCCATGATCGCGGGCCAGCATTACAACTGCTGCCTGAGCAATTCCGGCGACGGCAAAAAGTGGAAGACGACCACCTGCCGTCTGGAAGGCAAGGACCAGGGATGGGGCAGCACCGACGACAAAACAGTGCCTGCGAGTCAGGACCTGCTGGTGCTCGCTCGCCTGGCAGACGGCCAGATCGAAAAAATCCGTTCCTATTCCTCGACCTGCTCGCTCGACGCCGGTGGCAGACGTTTCGTCTGGCTCGGCGACGCGAAACCTGAGGAGAGCGTGGCGCTGCTGGCGAAGATCGCCACCTCGGAGCGCGCGGCCTCCAGGCATCTCGTGGAGGAGACCCTGGCGGCTCTCTCCTTCCATCGCAACAGCCGGGCGGACGAAGCGCTGGAAGACATGGCCGCGGCTCCCCACTCCCGGAAAATGCGCGAGGACGCTCTGTTCTGGCTCGGCCAGAGCCGGGGCGAGCGCGGAGCCCGTTTCATCATCCGTGTCATGAAGGACGATCCCGACGTCGAGATCCGCAAGAAAGCCATCTTCGCCCTCAGCCAGAGCCCGGTTCCCTGGGTCACGGACGATCTGATCCAACTCTCCCGCGAGGACAAGAGCGCCGAGGTGCGGAGTGAAGGCCTCTTCTGGCTCGCACAGCGGAACGACCCGAAGGCTCCGGACGCGATCCTGCAGGCGATCGAGAAAGATCCGGACCTGTCGGTGAGGAAGAAAGGCGTCTTCGCCCTCTCCCAACTCCACGGCGGCGGCGTGCCCCTGCTCATCGAAGTCGGCCGCAAAACCCGGGACCGGGAGATCCGCAAAGAGGCCCTCTTCTGGCTCACCCAGTCGGACGATCCCAAGGCCTTCGAGGCCGTGGAGAAGGCGCTCAATCAATGAGAGGACACCGACGGGCCGGCGTCAGCCTTAAGCGCGCTTGAAGAACTGGACCTCACGCTCGTGCTGCCGTGCAGCTTCGAGCGTGGGGAAGGTGCCCAGGTTCCTCCGCTTGCCCGTTTTCGCGTCCTTCTTCCGCGAGTAGAGACGGTACTCGCCGGATTTGAGCTTTCTGATCATGAGACCGCTTCGGCTCCCGGCTTGTGGTGCAACACCTCCGCAAGGAGGGGAACCGTGGTCAGCGCTCCCACGGCCAGGAGGGTCCAGCCCACAGCCCGCCGCGGTTTGGGGTCGAGCCGCTCGCTCAGCAGAAGGCCGATCCCCGCGCCCAGGGCCGCGCGAGTGCCCGCGATCAAGCCCAACTCGGGCAGAGTGACGTTCCGTGAAATCATTACAACCTCCTTATCTCACTACGCGTCAGGAGCGGGAGAGCTCCCGCTCCACTATAAAAAGGGGCAAGAGGCGTGCCAGGCCGCGGGGATCGCGGACCTGTGGCGAGGAGGTCTCGCGGCCGGTATAGTGTCTCCATGGCCCGACCCTCCCAGCCGCTCTTCGGTGTCCCCGAGCTGCCACCGGACCCCGCTCCGCCCACGGAGTCTCCCGACGGTGTCGATCTCACCTTGATCCAGTGGACCCTCAGCCTGACACCGCTCGAACGGCTCGAGCTCCTCCAGGATTGGGTGGACGGGCTCGCGGAGCTCCAGGATGGCCGAGTCGAGGAGCGTTAAGTTCCTCGGGCTCCTGCGAGCCCTGCTCCGTCACGGAGTCGATTTCCTCGTCGTCGGTGGAGTGGCAGCCCAGCTCGAAGGGGCGCCCATCCTGACGCTTGACCTGGACGTCCTGTACGACAAGGCTCCCGAGAACCTCGGCCGTCTCCTGGCCGCGCTCCGGGAGCTCAACGCCTGCTATCGCGATCCTGCGGGGCGCCACATCGAGCCGGACCTCGCGAAGCTCGAGACCCTGCGACTGCATCTCCTCCGCACCGATCTCGGCGCCCTCTATGTCCTCGGCGCAATCGGCAACGGCCTCACCTATCAGGATCTCGTGGACCGGACGGTTTCGTACGAGCTCGGAGAGGTGCGGGTTCGCGTCCTCGAGCTGGCGGCCGTCATCGAGACCAAGGAACAAGCCAACCGCGACAAGGATCGCGCCGTGCTGCCCGTCTTGCGACAGACGCTGAGGATGAAGACTCGGCCTTTATAGCTCGGATTCGAAGAGAATACGCAGCTCTCGCGCACCGTGACACGCGCTATCCTTGGAGCATGACCGACTCTGATTGGGAAGCCCTGCTGGCAGCCGAGCGTCACCTCCAGGCTCTTGTGGAGGGCTCGGTGCTGGTGGGTGGGACCGCCGCGGCACTCCATGCCGGGCATCGCGTCAGCCTGGATGGGGATCACGTCGTAGAGGATCTCCGGGAGCGGTTCGACGAAGTCCTGGGCGATCTGGAAGCCGCTGCAGGCTGGGAGACCTCGCGGGTCCGCCGGCCAGTTCTGATCCTCGGACATTTGGACGGTGTCCTGACCGGCATCCGCCAGCTTCGCCGGGTTCAGCCGTTGGAGACCGAGGAGATCGCCGGGCTGCGGGTGCCCACGCTTGCGGAGATGGCGCGCATCAAGGCCTGGCTGCTCGCGACCCGCTTCACGACCCGCGACTATCTGACACCGTGGTCCTCTTCGAGCGCCTCGGCGAGGAAGGAGTCCACGAGGCTCTACGGAGTCTCGACGAGCTCTATCCCCAGCCGAGTGGCGCCTCCGTGCTGGCCGAAGTCGTCGAACGGCTGGGATCGGCACGGCCCGTCGATGTAGCGGAGATCGATCTGGCGAGCTATCGCGGGCTCCAGCCGCCGTGGAAGGACTGGCAGCACGTGACGTCCCGCGGGCGCCTGTGGGCCCAGGTTCTGGCGGATCTGCTTCTTGGCGGGAAGGAGGATGGGAAGTGAGCCGCTTCGATCTCTCGCAGTCACGGGCGCTCTGGAACCGCAACGGTCTCGCGTTGGAGAGCGATGAGGTCCTGGCGCAGATCCTCGATCGCGGGGAGCTTGCGGCCTGGCGCGAGCTTTACCGGCTCGCCTCGGGACCTGGCGAAGAAGCCGCTGCGCTACGCCGGCGGATCCTGCGTCTCTGCCAGACGGTCCCCCTGTCCTTCCCCCATCTCTTCATCGCGGCCATGGGAGCCCTCGAAGGCCCCATCGAACCCTATCCGAGCGTGCCGCCTCCCGCGGACGATCTCGCCTGAGCCCATCCCGCTGCCGCCTGCTGAAGCGCCGGGAGGGGACCGTTGAAGATGTCCAGATCGACGGCGCCCTGGATGCCAGGAACCGATCCGCTCGCGGAATGCTGCCAGAAGGCCCAGCTCGTCCAACCCTGCGGCAGCGTAGGCTGGGCGACTCCATACTCCGCCACCCAGAGGGGATAGCCGGCGAATGCGGTCGTGCCCAGGCTGTTCCAGAAGTTGGGGCCGGTGTAGATCATGGGAAGCCGGCCCGAGGCCTGTTGCAGCTCATCCAGAAACTGGGTGAGGTTCGAGATCAGGGTGGCGTTGGAGACGCCCATGGTCTCCTCGACGTCCACCACCAGCGGCAGCTCGCCGGTGTCTCCTACGGTCTGCCAGAACAGGCTCACCTGGGCCTGAGGCGAGTCCTCCGCCCGGAAGAAGTGGTAGGCCCCGCGCAGCAGGCCTGCCGCCTTGGCGCCGGTCCAGTTCTGCGCGAAATCGGGGTCTGTATAGGTCTCTCCATCCGTGGCCTTGATGAAAGCGAAGACGTAGCCGGCCTGGACGACGGTGGGCCAATCCACAGTTCCCTGGTCGTGGGATACGTCGATTCCCTGGGCCGCGGTGCTCGTGGCTTGCTGCATGGGCTCTCCTCCGATGAGATCCGGAGAGTTTACCTGACCTCGTCTTGAACCCGCCCCCACCAGGAGGTATCTTGGAGGGCCGGATACGGGGGCGGGGCCATGAACCACTGGAAGGAAACAGCGGAGATCCTCTCGCGGCTCTCCGGGCTCAAAGCAGCGGGACGGCGGGCGGCGCTCGCCACGGTGGTGCACATCGTGGGCTCGGCTTACCGCCGGCCGGGCGCCAAGTTCCTCATCGAAGAGACGGGGGACACCCTGGGCAGCGTCAGCGGCGGCTGTCTCGAAGCCGACGTGCGCGAGGTGGCCAAGGGGGGGGTGCTGGAGACGGGGAAGCCCAGCCTCCGGCACTACAGCACCGGGGCCGATGAGGACATCGTCTGGGGGCTCGGCCTGGGGTGCAACGGACTGGTGGACGTCTTCATCGAGACCGCCACGGAAGGCCCTCTCGCCGAGCTGGCGGACACCCTCCGGCAACTCGTGGCGGGCGATTCCCCCTTCGTGATCGCCACCGTGGTGGACGGCGAGGATCTGGGCGCGACGGCGGTGATCGGGCCGGGGGGGATCGTTCAGGGCTCCCTGGGCTCGGCGGAGCTGGACCGGCTCGCCGTGAATCAAGCCCGCGGACTGATGTCGGGAGGCCGCTCGACCGTCCAGACCCTCGGCGAACGCAGGATCTTCTTCGAGGTGCTGCCGCCTCCTCCCCATCTCGTCGTCTGCGGCGCCGGCGACGATGCCCGCCCGCTCGTGGCCTATGCCGCGGACGCCGGATTCCGCGTCACCCTCGTGGATCACCGCCCGGCGCTGCTGGACCCGGCGTGGTTCCCCCAGGCGTCGCAGCGGCTGCTGGGGCGGCCCGAGAACCAGGGGATCGTCCTGCCTTCCCCCGAGCGCTCGCTGGCGGTGGTGAAAACCCACTCGCTGGCCCACGATCGCGAGTGGGTGCGACGGCTGCTGACAGCGGGTGTGCCCTACGTGGGCGTGCTGGGACCCCATGCGCGGACAGAGACCATCCTCAAGGAGATCGGGGCCGCCCCGGCGGACACCGGTAGGGTGTTCGGTCCCGTGGGACTGGACCTCGGCGCCGACGGGCCGCGTCAGGTGGCGCTCTCGATCGTCGCCGAGCTGCTCGCCTTCACCGCCGGACGGGAGCCGCGCCATCTCTGTGAGAGAAAGGAAGCCATCCATGCCGCATGACCGGATCGAATCGCGCGAAGGTCCAGTCGCCGGAATCCTGCTCGCCGCGGGCACGTCGAGCCGTATGGGGAGCAACAAGCTCCTCTTCGAGCTGGAAGGGGAGAGCATTCTGCGGAGGGCAGCGAAGCGAGTCCTGGCTGGAGGCCTCTCGCCCCTGGTGGTGGTGCTCGGCCACGAATCGGACAAAGCCGTCCGGGAGCTCGAAGGCCTCCCCTGCCAATGGGCACTCAATCCCCTCTACGAGCAGGGGATCAACTCCTCGCTCAAGAGCGGCATCATGGCCGTGATGCCCAAGGCGCGAGCTGCCATGGTGCTGCTGGCCGACATGCCCTTCGTCACCCCGGAGATGATCGCCGCCATGATCGACCGCTACCGGACGACCACGGCCCCGCTCGTCATTTCGGACTACGACGGCGTCAACGCACCCCCCATGCTCTACGACCGGAGCCTCTTCAACGAGTTGCTGATGATGACCGGAGAAGGCTGCGGCCGTCAGGTGGTGAAACGCCACCGGAACGAAGCCGAGGTGCTGCCCTGGCCGGTCTCGGCGCTCGCCGATCTCGACGTGCCGGAGGATTACGCGCGGGTGAAGGACGAACAGAAAGGTTTTTAGGACGATATGCGCGCCGAGCTCCTCCAGATGGCCGCCGACCTCGCGCAACGGGAGGAGCCCTTCGTGCTCGCCGTCGTGGTGCGCCGCCGGCCGGCCAGCTCTTCACAGGCTGGAGACATGGCGCTCATCACGGCTTCCGGAGCGTTCCATGGCTGGCTGGGCGGGAGCTGCACCCAGCCGACCGTCGTCCGTGAGGCCAAGCTCGCTCTCGCCGACGGCCAGCCGCGGCTCGTGGCCCTGGCTCCCGATCCTGAGGCCGAGCGGCGGCCGGGGATTGCGGTCTTCCCCATGACCTGTCACAGCGGAGGGACCGTGGAGATCTATCTCGAGCCCGTCCTGCCGGCGCCTCGCCTCGTGGTGTTCGGCGTCTCCCCCACGGCCCGGGCGCTGGTGAGGCTGGGCAAGGCCATGGGGTACTCGGTGGTCGCCGTCGATCCCGCGGCCGAGCCCGAGCTCTTCCCCGAGGCCGATCAGGTGGTCACCGATCTCGGCCGGGCCCCTCGCCTCTACGCGCCGTCCAAGGGCCCCCGTTTCGCCGTGGTGGCCACTCTCGGAGAGCGCGACGAGTCCGCGATCCGGGATGCTTTGGCCCTGGCTCCCGCCTATCTCGGGGTGGTGGCGAGCCGGAAACGC
This sequence comes from Thermoanaerobaculaceae bacterium, assembly GCA_963712665.1. GTDB lineage: Bacteria > Acidobacteriota > Thermoanaerobaculia > Multivoradales > UBA5704 > DATARR01. Next base: position 74,761 of record CAVQIV010000012.1, read on the forward strand.
TTCGCTCAGATGCGCGAGACCCTCCTCGGAAGCGGCGTGACGGCCGCGGCGCTCGATTCCATCCACAGCCCGGCGGGGATAAGGATCGGGGCCGAGAGGCCGGAGGAGATCGCCCTCTCCGTGCTCGCGGAGATCGTCGAGGTGCAGCATGCCGCGCCGGCGGTTGAGAAAGAGGTGGAGGCAGTCACCTCCACTGGCGAGCCCCTCGAAGCGATCGATCCTATCTGCGGTATGACGGTCACCATCGCGGGTGCCCGCCACACGGCCGAGCACGGGGGCCGCACCTGGTATTTCTGTTGTGGCGGCTGCCGCGAGCGCTTCCTTGCGTCGCCGGATCGGTATTCTGCGGGTGTGGCTCAGGAGGGTGCCGCTTGAGAGCCGAGATCGCGGCTCTCCAGGAGGCGATGGAGCGGCAGGGATACATCGCGGACCCGGCGATCGCCACCGCTCTGTTCCTCTCCCGCGAGATGCGCCGCCCTCTGCTCGTCGAAGGCGATGCCGGAGTGGGGAAGACGGAGATCGCCAAGGTGATGGCGCGCCTCTTCGACACCGAGCTGATCCGCCTCCAGTGCTACGAAGGGCTGGACGTCTCGACCGCCCTTTACGAATGGAATTATCAGCGCCAGATGCTGCGCTTGCGGATCGCGGAGGATGAGGGAAAGAGCGCCGGCGAGATCGAGGACCTGATCTTCGGCCGGGACTACATCCTGGAGCGGCCGTTGCTGCGCGCCATCACCCGCCGCGAGGGACCGCCGGTGTTGCTGATCGACGAGATCGATCGCGCCGACGACGCGTTCGAAGCCTTTCTGCTGGAGGTGCTCTCGGATTTCCAGGTGACGATCCCGGAGCTGGGCACGTTGCGGGCGGAGCACGTCCCGTACGTGATCCTCACCTCCAACCGCACGCGCGAGATCGGCGACGCCCTGCGCCGGCGCTGCCTCTATCTTTATATCGAGCACCCCTCGTTGGAGAAGGAAGTGCGCATTCTGCGGGCGCGCGTGCCCGGGGCCAGCACGCGGCTGGCCGAGGAGATCGGTCGCTTCATGCAGGCTCTTCGCCGCCGGCGGCTGAGCAAGACGCCGGGCGTCGCGGAGACGATCGATTGGGCGCAGGCGCTCTGCCATTTGCACAGCGAGCATCTCGATCGCGAGACGGTGACCGAGACTCTGGGCTGCATCCTCAAGGATCAGCACGACCTGCGCGAGCTCGGCGCGGGCGGGCTCGAAGCGGTCTTGGCGGAAGCGGTGGAGGCGGCAGGTTGAATCAGACCGACCTCGTCCGCCACCTCGCGAGCTTCGCCGGGGCACTGCGCCACCGCGGTGTGAACGTGACGATGAGCGACGAGGCGGACGGCCTGGAGGCTCTCACCCTGGTCGATCTCGGCGATCGCGACGAGGTGCGCCGGTCTCTGCGGGCCTCGCTCAAGATCCGGCCCCGCGATGTTGCGGTTTTCGAGGAGCTCTTCGAATCCTTGTGGCGCGCGCGCGAGGAGCGGAGGTCGTCGAACCCACCGGTCCGGGACCCCAGCCGCCCAGCCGGCGCCAAGCCGCGTCCCGCCGGCCGGCTGCCCAGCCGGAGGGAGAGCGAGGCCGAAGCGCAGGTGGCCGTCGCCGAGGGAGAGGAGCCCGGATACAGCCCGGAAGCGGTGCTGCGCCGCAAGCCTTTCGAAGAGTATTCGACGGCCGACGTCGCGGCCATGGAGCGCCTGCTCGTCGCGTCTCGTCCTGCGTCTCGCCACCCGGCCCAGCCGGCGGCGGGTGCCGACCCGCGGACGCGGCGAGACCGATCTGCGGCGCAGCTTCCGGCGGGCCATCGCCCACGGTGGGGAGTTCCTCTCGCTCGCCCGGCGCGCCCGTCCCATCGAAAAACCCCGGCTGGTCGTGCTCTGCGACACCAGCGGCTCCATGGATCCCCACACCCGCTTCCTCCTCACCTTCGTGCTGGCCCTGCGCCGGGTGGCGCCCAGGAGCGAGATCTTCGCCTTCAACACGGCGTTGGTGCGCCTTACGCCCTGGCTCAAAGCGGGCCAGGTCGAGCTCACGCTGGAGCGCCTGGCCGCCCAGGTGCCCGACTGGTCGGGCGGCACGAAGATCGGCGAGTGTCTGGCCGACTTCGTGGAGTACTATCTCGACGAGCTGGTGAATGGGCAGACGATCGTGCTCATCCTGAGCGACGGCCTCGACCGCGGCGACGTGCAACCTTTGGCCGGTTCGATGCGCGCCATTAAGGCGCGGGCCCGGCGGGTCCTCTGGCTCAACCCCCTGGCCGGGGACGAGCGCTACGAGCCCACCGCCCGTGCCATGGCGGCGGCGCTCCCCTACGTCGATCGCCTTCTTCCGGCCCACAACCTCGAGTCGCTGGAGCGGCTCCTTCCCCTGCTGGCGGCCTGACGGGAGGAAAATGAATGGGAATGGAGATCACCAAGAGCTTCGTCGTCAAAGCCCCCGCCGACGCGGTGTGGGCCTTCCTCACCGATCCGTACAAGGTGGCGAGCTGCCTGCCGGGGACCGCCATCACCGGCAAGGTGGACGAGCAGACCTATACCGGCACGAACACCATCAAGGTCGGGCCGGTGACGGCGAGCTACCGCGGCAAGATGCGCTTCGAGCGTCTGGATCCTGTAGCAAGGGAGGCTGACATCTCCGCCTCGGGACAGGAGACCCGCGGCAAGGGAGGCGCCGACATGCGGATGAAGAGCCGCGTCGTCGAGCGCGGCCCGGCCGAGACCGAGGTGACGGTGATCTCGGACGTCAACGTCATGGGCGTGCTGGCGCAGTTCGGCCGCGGCATGATCCAGGACGTCAGCGATCAGCTCTTCCAGAAGTTCACCGACGCCATGCGCCGCGAGCTCGAAACACCTGCTGCCGCGGCTCCGGAAGCCGTGCAGCCGGCTCCGGCAACGACTGAAAACCCCGGGCCGGCCGCGGCCACGGCGGAGCCCGCAGCGGCCCCGCCTCAACTGAAGCCGCCGCCTCCAGCCAATGAAAACGTTTTGGACGTCGGCTCGCTGGGCGCCAAAGCCGCGAGCCGTGCAGCCGCCCGCACCCTCACCCGTCCTGGTTTCTGGATCGCAGTCATCGTTCTCGCCCTGCTCGTCTACTGGCTCGTGAACCGCTCGTGAACCGGTAGAGCGCGCCCGCGCGAAAGGAGAGCTATCGATGATCCCCGCAGCGTTCGATTACCATTCACCCCAGACTCTGGAGGAGGCCCTGGCGCTCCTCCAGAGCCACCGCGACGACGCCAAGGTCCTCTCCGGTGGCCAGAGTCTCCTGCCGCTGCTCAAGCTCCGGCTGGGCGCCGCCGGCCATCTCGTGGACATCGGCCGCATCCCCGGCCTCGAATACATCAAGGAGGAGGGCGGCGTCTTGAAGATCGGCGGCCGGACGCGCGAGTCGGCGCTCGAGCATTCCGAGCTGATCCAGACGAAATATCCCGATGCTGGCCCGACCGCGGCGGTGATCGCCGATCCGCTGGTGCGCAACCTGGCGACCGTGGGCGGCAATCTGGCGCACGGCGATCCGGCCAACGATCATCCCGCCACCATGCTGGCCCTGCGGCGCCGAGGTGGTGGCGACCGGACCCAATGGCACGCGCACCATCCCGATCGATCAGTTCTTCCTCGGCCTCTTCACCACGGCGCTGGAGTCGGACGAGATCCTGACCGAGATCCGCATCCCGGTGCCGCCAGCTGCGTAGCGGCGGCGCGTACGTCAAGCTGGAGCGCAAGGTCGGGCGACTTCGCCACCGCGGCTGCCGCCGTCCAGTTGACGCTGGGAGCGGGCGGCGAGGTGACGAGCGTGGGCATCGCCCTTACCAACGCGGGCCCGACGCCGTCGAGCGCCACCGACGCCGAGCAGTATCCTCACCGGCAAACAGCCGAGCGCCGACGTGATCGCGGAAGCGGCGCGGCTCGCGGCGACGGCCGCCTCGCCCAACGCCGACCGGCGCGGGGCCAGTCGAATACAAGCGGGAGATGGCGCGCGTCCTCACCGGCCGCGCGCTCTGACGAGGGCCATTCAGCGGGCCGGAGGAGCATGAGCCATGGCGCAAGCACAAGATCAAGGTCACGGTCAACGGCGCTGATCACAAGGCGGAGGTCGAGTCGCGCCTCCTGCTCGTCCACCTTCTGCGCGAGAACTCTGCGGCTGACCGGCACCCACATCGGCTGCGACACCACGCACTGCGGCGCCTGCACCGTGCTGCTCGACGGCGAGCCCGTCAAGTCGTGCACCGTGCTCGCCGTGCAGGCCGACGGCCGCGACGGTCACCACGGTCGAGGGCCTGGAGCAGGACGGCAAGCTCCACCCGATCCAGGAAGGCTTCTGGCAGGAGCACGGCCTCCAGTGCGGCTTCTGCACGCCGGGCATGATGATGACCAGCGCTGCGCTGCTCGGCGCAGAACCCCAATCCCAGCGAAGGGCGAGATCCGCCAGCGCGATCTCCGGCAACCTCTGCCGGTGCACCGGCTACGTCAACATCGTCAAATCCGTGCAGTACGCCGCCGCCAAGCTGCAACCCGCCATGGAAACGGCAGCGAAATGGAGGCAAGCCATGGCACCCCGAACTTCAGCAGCCGTCTGCGGCATGGGCCACTCGATGAAGCGCAAGGAGGACCCGCGCTTCATCCGCGGCCAGGGCACTACGTCGACGACATCAAGCTGCCCGGGATGCTCTACATGGACATCGTGCGCAGCCCCTACGCGCACGCCAAGATCAAGAAGCCATCGACACCGCGAAGGCGCTCGAAGATGCCGGGCGTGCTGGCGGTGATCACCGGCGAGACCCTCGAGGCAGTACAACCTGCACTGGATGCCGACGCTGATGTCGGACACCCAGATGGTGCTGCCCGACCGAAAAGGTGATGTACCAGGCGCAGGAGGTGGCGGCGGTCATCGCCACCGACCGCTACACCGCGGCCGACGGCGTCGACGCGGTGGAGGTCGAGTACGAGCCGCTGCCGGTGGTGGTCGATCCCTTCAAGGCGCTCGAGCCGGGCGCGCCCGGTGCTGCGCACCGACAAGGAAGGCAAGAAGGACAACCACATCTGCCACTGGGAGGCCGGCGACCGCGCGGCGACCGACAGCGCCTTCGCCGAGGCCGACGTGACGGTCAAGCAGGACATCTACATCCCGCGCATCCACGTCGCCTCGATCGAGACCTGCGGCTGCGTGGCCGACTTCGACAAGACGGACGGGCAAGCTGACCGTCTACATGACGACCCAGGCGCCGCACGCCATCCGCACCGTCTTCGCGCTGGTGGCCGGGCACGTCGGCCTGTCGGAAGAGAAGATCCGCATCATCTCGCCCGGACATCGGCGGCGGCTTCGGCGGCAAGGTGCCGGTCTATCCCGGCTACGTGATCGCGGTCGCGGCCTCGGTCGTGATCGGCAAGCCGGTCAAGTGGATCGAGGACCGGATGGAGAACCTGCAGGCCGACTCCTTCGCCCGCGACTACCACATGAACGCCGAGCTCGCCGCCAAGAAGGACGGCACGATGACGGCGCTGCGCATCAAGACCCTCGCCGACCACGGCTACGCCGACGCCGCCGCGAACCCGTCGAAGTTCCCGGCCGGGCTTGTTCTCGATCTGCACCGGCTCCTACGACATCAAGACGGCCTTCACCGAGGTGGACGGCGGCCTACACCAACAAGCCGCCGGGCGGCGTCGCCTACCGCTGCTCGTTCCGCGTCACCGAGGCGGCGCACGCGATCGAGCGGATGACCGACGTGCTGGCCCAGGAGCTGAAGATGGACCCGGCCGAGCTGCGCTTCAAGAACTTCATCCCGCCGGACAAGTTCCCCTACAAGTCGGCGCTGGGCTGGGAGTACGACAGCGGCAACTACACGGCGGCGCTCGAAGAAGGCGATGGAAAGGATCGGCTACGACGAGCTGCGGAAGGAGCAGGCCGAGAAGCGCAGCGAAGGGCGAGCTGATGGGCATCGGCATCTCGCAGCTTCACCGAGATCGTCGGCGCCGGGCCGTCGAAGCACTTCGACATCCTCGGGCATCAAGATGTTCGACTCGTGCGGAGATCCGCATCCATCCCACGGGCAAGGCGATCGCCCGCTTCGGCACCAAGTCGCAGGGCCAGGGGCACGAGACGACCTACGCCCAGATCGTCGCCGAGGAGCTGGGCATCCCGGCGGCGCACATCCAGGTCGAGGAGGGCGACACCGACACCGCGCCCTACGGCCTCGGCACCTACGCCAGCCGCTCGACGCCGACGGCCGGCGCCGCCGCGCGCCATGGCCGCGCGCAAGATCCGCGACAAGGCGAAGAAGATCGCCGCGCACCTGCTGGAGGTGAGCGAGGACGACCTCGAGTGGGAGCCCGGCAAGTTCTCGGTCAAGGGCGCGCCGCAGAAGGCGAAGACCATCCAGGAGATCGCCTTCGCCGCCTACACCAACCATCCGCCGGGCATGGAGGCGGGGCTGGAGGCGGTCAACTACTACGATCCGCCGAACCTGACCTTCCCCTTCGGCAGCTACATCTGCGTGGTGGACATCGACCGCGGCACCGGCGAGGTCAAGGTCCGCCGCTTCGTGGCGGTCGACGACTGCGGCAACATCATCAACCCGATGATCGTCGAGGGCCAGATCCACGGCGGCCTGACGCATGGGCCTGGCGCCGGCGCTGCTACGAGGAGATCAGCTACGACGAGAACGGCAACATCTCAGGGCGGCAGCTTCATGGACTACCTGGTGCCGACCGCGATGGAGACGCCGAACTGGGAGACCGACAAGACCGTGACGCCCTCGCCCGCACCATCCGCTCGGCGCCAAGGGCGTCGGCGAGTCGGCAACCGTCGGCGCGCCGCCCGCGATCGTCAACGCCGTCGTCGACGCGCTCTCGCACCTCGGCGTGAGGCACATCGACATCCCGATCACGCCGGAGAAGGTGTGGAACATCCTGCAAGGAGAAGGGGGTGGCGGAGTAGGCTGCTCCACAGCGGAGACGCCCTGGTGGGCGTCTCCGCTGATGCTTTGAGATTCTGCTAGGATTCCCCGGTGTCACCTCAACCTCATCCTTCCAGGCAGGAGACTTCCAGATGACCTTGACTCGACGTTCCATTCCTCTCTTGTTCCTCTTCCTGGCCGTGCTGGCAACAGCGACGATTGCCCAGGCCGCCCCGGATGCCCCGGCAGTGCCAGCGGTCGGCTCACCAGCTCCGGACTTCAGCCTCACCACCAACGAGGGCCACGCGGCAGGCCTCAAGGACTTCCGCGGCAAGTGGGTCGTCCTCTACTTCTACCCCAAGGATTTCACCGGCGGCTGCACCCTGGAGGCGCACAACTTCCAGCGCGACCTCGCCAAGTACGAGAAGGTCAATACCGTCATCCTGGGCGTCAGCGTCGACACCGCCGAGTCCCACAAGGAGTTCTGCGCCAAGGAAAAGCTCGACTTCAAGCTCTTCTCGGACCCCGCCGCCAAGGTTTCGACACAATATGGCTCGGTGATGGAATACAACGGCGCCAAGCTGGCCGCCCGCAACACCTTCATCGTCAACCCCGAAGGCAAGATCGCCAAGGTCTTCACCGGCGTCAAGCCCGCCACTCACAGCGAGGAAGTGCTGAGCGCCCTGAGTGAGCTGCAGGCTCATTGACGGAACGACGCGAGGGGCACCGGAGGGCCGGCGCCTCTCGTTTCCTGCAGAAGCAATCGAGTCCGTGTATACTCTGCCGAGGAAGGTGAGGACTTGCTATGAGCGTTGAGATCGAAGAGATCGCTGAAAAAGCCCTGATGCTCTCACCAAGCGCCAGAGCTCACTTGGCCGAGATCCTCTTGGAGAGCTTGGACTACGAAGAAGATTTCGCGATCTCCCCCGAGTGGATGGATGAAATCCGCCGGCGCTGTCGCGAGATCGATAGCGGCGAAGTCGAGCTTCTCCCAGGCGAAGAAGCTCTGGCTGCCCTTCAGAAGAAATATTCATGAGGCCTTACCGGCTTCATCCCGAAGCGTACCAGGAAGTGGATGAAGTCGCGTCCTTCTACAAGGAGCGACAGCCCGGCCTGGAGAAGCGCTTCCTGGAAGCGCTTCAGGATGTCATTGCTCGCATCCGTAGGAATCCTCTCATGTATCGGCGAGTTGAAGGTGACGTCAGGAAGTGCCGGCTTCTGCATTTTACCTACGGCGTCATCTACCGCGTCGACGATAACGATTGCATTGAAATCCTCGCGGTCATGCACCTCAGAAGGCAGCCTGGGTACTGGAAATCGCGTCTATGACCACCGCGGCGCCGGGGTGGAAGACTGCGCACCTTCCTTCTCATCTCGAGATTTATCGCCAACCGCCGGGTCACGCTCGAAGACCCCATGGGAGTAGAGCGCCTCGTCGAGATCATTTCGTGGCCTGAGCTTGATGCAGCCAGAGATTCCAGTAGGCGATCAGCTCCTCCCACGACAGGTTGCGCAGGTCGAGATCTTCCTCGCTCAGGAACTCGTCTCGGATCTCACTCACGGCTCTTCTCCTATCCTGGCGAGTCCAACTGGCCATCGGCCAGGACTTTTGCAGTAAGCACTTTCATGGGACCATCCTACTCGCTCTGAGCCCCCATGGTAATACGGAGCCCCGGACCCCATCTTCAGGGATGACGGGCTCACCCCAGCGTGGCTTCCGCCGTGCCCGGGTCGGGGTGTAGCCAAAACAAGGAGATCACGATGAAGAGAGCCGTCCTCATCCTCGCCGCCGCGCTCCTCGCCGGGGCCACCGTCGCTTCCGCCGGCAACATCACCGTCCAGAACCTCTCCTCGGTGACGGTGCCCGAGACGCGGGTCTACAAGACCTGCCTGTGCTCCTGCGCCGCCCAGATCTTCGGCAGTCTGGCACCCGGCTTCAGCTCCACCCAGACCCGCACGTCCCTCGTCCAGGGCGCCTGCGTCTGGGCCCGGGAGATCGATCCCGACCGGCTCTATCCCAGTTGCAGCGCCATGACGATGAGCTTGCCCGACCCCTCCGACCCGGCCCAGATCACCGTCACCTGGACCGGCACCACGGCCGCAAACCTCACCTGCTCGATAACGGTGAACTGACACTTTGAAGCGTCAGCCGAGCCGCACGGTTCCAGCCGGCGGCTCGGCCTTTTCACCGTACCCCCCACTCCCAGATCCCATAGGCGGTCTTCTTGTCCACCGGGTGGCCGGCCTGCTTGAGCGTCAGGACGATCTGGCCGCGGTGGTGGGATTCGTGAGAGATCAGATAACCGAGGAAGGCCGCGGCGTGGGGTTTGAAGCCTTTGATCCGGCCGCCACTCGCGAAGCTCTTGCGCAGCAGGGCCTCGATGGCGCGGCCCGAGGCGGTGAGGGCGGCGGACAGGGTCTCCTTGTCCGCCGCCGCTCCTTTTTCGATCTTCTGCAGCCCGTCCAGGAGCTCCAGCGCCGCCAAGCCCAGCCACATCAGGCGCACGTTGTGGACGTGCGCGAATTGCTCGGCCACGGTCCTCCCCTTGGAAGCGGAGACAGAGCCCAGGGCCTCCGGCGGGATGGCATCCAGCAGGTAGCGATGGATGCGATCGTGGATGTTCCAGGTCTCGACGAGCTGCTCTTCCATGATGCGATCCTTCAGTGGTCGCCATGCTCGCCATGATTGCCGCAACCCGGCGCGTCGGTTATGCTCGTCAGCACTCCGTCGGCCGCGGCGATCGACCGGTTGAAGCAATCCCCATGCGGGTTCTGCGAGGTATAGGTCTGCGAGCTCTTCCGATCCGCAAATCCCGTCAGCGCTCCGGAAGCGTCGAAGAGGAGCGTATCCGTGGTCTTCATGGTGTTGGTAACCCGGCTCATACCGTTGCTCCCGGTATTGCCTCCCCGCGCCTCCTGGCTTTCGAAGGTCTGATCGCTCGCCGTCGTCTGAGCGGCGGAGCCGTCGGCGTTGACGGTGAAGTTGATGTCGAGGCTCAGCGGATAGGAAAGCTTTTTCTCCGAGTGCGAGACGGAGCCTCCCTGCTTCGTCTCCGTCGCCAGGGAGATCTTCGTGGCCTGATCGATGTTCTGGATGAACTGCGTCGCCGAGTTGACGAACTCCTGCTCGTTCGAGAACTCGATCTTCTGCTTGAGAGTCGTCTCGACCCGGCCGTGCGAGGTGTCGACGTAGCCCGTGACGGTGAAGTCGCGTTTCGCCTCGGTCTCCACCGTACCGGTGATGGTGCCATCCGCGGCCGTGGTGAGATGCTCCTCCACTTCGGGGTGCGGTCCGGAGCCGAGCGTGTTTTTGGTCACGGCTCCCGTCACCTGGGTCGAGCCGTGATCGAGATAGAGGAGGAGCGATCCCGTCACCAGGAAGTGATGATTGGCGTTGAAGACGCTCAAGCCCACGCGATGGGGCTCCCCGTTGCTGAGCACGCTCGCGAACGGCGTGAGATCCACCCGGTAGGGCACGAAGTTGAGCGTCTGCACGCTGGGGATCGGCCGCCACAGGAGCGGATCGATGGCACCGGTGAAGAGCCACGGATAGACCGGAGCGACGCCGGCCGGTTGCCCGTCGATCGTGATCTCCGCCTCGCGGAAGGAGGTCCCCGGGCAACTGAAGAGCTCGTCGGCCACGTCGTCGGGCACGCAGGTGAAAAAGAACTCGTCGCTCGCCTGGCTCTGCGTGATCACGTCGAGATAGGCGGCCTCGACATTGGTCGGCAGCGAGAACGTGGGAGCGAGGACGTCCGCGGTCGTGGCGAGCAGGGCAGCGCCGCCCGGAGCCTCGGACAGGGAGAGGACGGCGTCGGCCGTGCGCGGCGCCGGCTCAGAGGCGGACGCGGGATAGAACAGCAGCTTCGCGCTGCCGCTCAGAATGCCCGTGAAGGTGGGGTTCACGAGGTTGCCGAGGTTCGTCTCGCCGGTCTGCGAGGCGCGGAAGAGAGCGCTGTAGTCCGTGAGATCGCGCTCCACATGCCAGAAGGGACTGACGGTCCGCGACGGCTCGGCCGTGGTGCCGTAATAGACGTTCACGTGCCCGATGGCCATCTGCGCCGTGCGATCGAACTGCCGGCCCGCCGTGCACGAGAAGTCCGCCTCCAGCACCACCTTCGCCCACGGACCCGGGCACGCCGCGGGTGGCGTGAAGGTGAACGGCTTGGGCGAGAAGTCCGCGAACTGGACGTTGGAGAAGAGCTGAACGGCGCAGGGCGTGGTGTGCGGACGCGGCACGGGAGGATCGGCCGTGGCGGTGTTGGACGAGCCGACGACCTGGGCGAGGCCAGGGACGGCGAGGCTCAGGCTGATGGCGAGCACGAGGAGAAGGAGGACCGGTCGGCGGGCGGGCCGGGAGTGCTGGGTCATGGCGATGCTCCTTTCAAGAAGGATTCAAGTTCCTGCATTCCTTCAGGCACGCGTAGGATAGCGCGAACCGGGCGAGGGCTGGCACTGTCCCGGTACGTCCCGCCGGAGCCTCGGGGAGGCACTACTTCTTTGGACGACCTATGGAGGATTCTGAAATGCGTACCCCACAACCCTGTCTCCGGATCCTGCTGCTGATGGCTCTCTGTGTGCTCTTCGCCATAGCGACCGGCCTGGCCCAGACACCGCAGCCCCCCTCGACGACCCCGCAACCGGTCCCCACGGTCGCGGAGTTCCTGGCGACCCTGTCGAACAACCCGGGCGACCTCCCCTCAACCGACCTCCTGCCACCCAGCCCCAAGCCCCTCTCGACGGTCTGTCAGACCAAAGCGGACTGCGCCCCAGGCGAGCTCTGCTGCTACCCCTGCGGCATCCCCGACTGCAACTTCGTCTGCATGCGGGTGAAGCGCTGCCCGCTCATCCCGTAGCAACCGCCGGCGGACATTCCGAGCCCCCCGCCCAAGACCCTCACCCCTGCCCCTCTCCCGTCTCCCACCCAGCCCCCCGCCGGGAGAGGGGGTCCCGGTTGGAGCGGTCTTGCTTTTCTCCCTCTTCTCCCGGCGGACGGGGGGAAGGCTGGGAGAAGAGGGCCGGGGTGATGAGGGTCTTGGGCGGGGAAGGTAACGCCGCAAGGCGTACTCCGATCCGATATATAGTCCCCCGATCATGAAGCTCGCACTCTTTGTCGCCCTCGGCGTCTTCTGTGCCCTCTATGTCGCCGCCCTGGTGGCCGCCGTGATCCGGGCGCGCGCCAGCGGCGATTCCCGGGTGGCTCCCAGCCCCTTCGAACTGGCGCTGGGATTCGTGACCTGTTTCTTCGATACCCTGGGGATCGGCTCCTTCGCGCCCACGACCGCGGCGCTCAAGCTGCGGCGGCTGGTCCCGGACGAGAAGATCCCGGGCACGCTCAACGTGGGGCATACCCTGCCCACCATCACCCAGGCCTTCATCTTCATCGCCATGGTCATCGTGGACCTGCGCACCCTCGTGCTGATGATCGGAGCCGCGGTCCTCGGCTCGTGGCTCGGCGCGGGCTTCGTGTCCGGCGCGCCCCGGCGCAAGATCCAGATCGCCATGGGATTCGCCCTGCTGGGGGCGGCGGCGATCTTCCTGATGCAGATCTTCAACCTGACTCCTGGGGGAGGCGAAGCCCAGGCGCTCACAGGATGGAAGCTCGCTGCGGGCCTCGCCGGCAACTTCGTCCTCGGCATGCTCATGGAGGTCGGCGTCGGCCTCTACGCGCCGTGCATGATCCTCGTCAGCCTGCTCGGCATGAGCCCGCAGAGCGCCTTCCCCATCATGATGGGCTCCTGCGCCTTCCTCATGCCCGTGGGCAGCGTGCGCTTCATCAAGAGCGGGAGCTACAGCCTGCGCACCACGCTCGGCCTCGGGCTCGCGGGCGTGCCGGCGGTATTGCTCGCGGCCTTCATCGTGAAATCGCTGCCGCTCGCAGCGCTGCGCTGGCTGGTCGTGGCCGTCGTCCTCTACGCCGCCTTCTCCATGCTCCGCTCGGCCGTCGTCGAAAAGCGGGCTGGCGCACCTCCCGTTCTTTGAGCGTCCTCCCTCATCCAAATGGGCCCGAATCGACGTAGAAAGAGTCGAAACCTGACCTGACTTGGATGAGGAGAGGACATGAGCGACCATCTCGCAACCGTGACCGCCATCTACGAAGCCTTCGGCCGGGGAGACATCCCGGCCATCGTGGAGCAGGTATCCGACGACGTACAGTGGGAGGCATGGGCCGACAACACGGCCCAGAAGGCGGACGTCCCGTGGCTGCTGCCCCGTCATGGCAAAGCGGGCGTGCTCGAATTTTTCCGGGTGGTCGCGGCAACGCTGGACATCCAGGAATTCAACGTCCTCTCCATCATGGCCGGCGGCCATCAGGTGTCCGCCGAGTTCGTCATCACTGCGAAAGTCAACGGCAAGGGCACCTATCGCGACGAAGAGATGCATCTCTGGACGTTCGACGAAGCCGGCAAGGTGACACGCCTCCGGCACTATTTGGACACCGCCAAGCATATGGCGGCCTGGCAGGCTGCCGGATAGGGTGGTGAGATCCAGGACGCCCTGCCGATCCATCGGCAGCCTGAAATAAGCATCGCTGACCCAAAATAAGGATCGGTGGCCCGAGATAAGCATCGGCAGCCCAAAATAAGGATCGACAGGCCGTCCTATCGATAGACGGCCCGTCATATCCATCCACGGGCCAAAATAAGGATCTACGGCGCAAACTATGGATCGCCGGCGCGAAACAAGGATAGACGGCGCAAAGTATGGATCGCCAACGCAAAATAAGGATAGGGAGCGCAAAATAAGGATCTACGGCGCAAAATAAGGATCGGCGGCCCGAGATAAGGATAGACGGCCGAGAATAAGGATAGACAGCCCGAAATAAGGATCTACGGGCCATCCTAAGCATAGATACGCCATCCTAAGGATAGATGAGCCGTCGTAAGCTCATCCAAGCGGTACGACGGTACGGACGGGCGTCATAGATGGCGCCAAAGATCGTCAATTAACGAGCCCGTAGGGCGGCAGACTCACTGCCGCCCTACGGGCTCGCTGTGTACTGCGTTGACGCGGATCAGGAACTGGCTTACAGTCTGCCGAGCTTTTGGCGTTCGAGAGCGTCGTTTCCGGAAAAGCTTGTCTAGAACGAAAGGAGAGCACCATGAAACGCAAGCCCAGGAAGTTGGCCCTGAACCGCGAGACCCTGAGAGCCCTAGCAGATCGTTCGCTGCGCCACGTCGCCGGTGGAAACACCTACACTTGCGCGACCTACCAGTGGCAGTGCGCCACTTTCGATACCCACACTGATTGGTGCGACACCGACTACGAATGCAGCGGGGGTTGCGACCTGCCGACGAACATCTGGTACGCCTGCGGATAGGTCCAGATCAACCGTTCAACTCAGATCCCGATCGCGGCCGAGTTGCCGAGCTCCTGCGGTCGGGTCGGGGAAGTCTCCCCCGTCGCAGTCAGCGGCGCGCGATCGAAGCGCTCGATACGCAGACCATTGGTATCGATTCGATGGGCTGGCGCGAAACCGCGGCGCGTGAGCAGGGTGGCCAGGGGAGGGTGGAAATCCGATCGCGGCGGGGTCAGGCTGGTCACCAGGATGACTGTGCTGAACTGGTCGACCTCCAACCGCACAAGCAGCTCATCGATCGCAAGTAAGTCGCTGCTCGACGGGGCGTCCAGCGTGGCGGCGACGTAGAGGCTCCGCGAGCGATCGCTGGCGATCGCTCGCCGCACCGTCCGTTCGGCGCCCCGGAGCACCAGTCCGCGGCGCGCGAGCAAGCGCAGGAAACGCTGGGCCGCGTCGCCGCGACCGATCTCTCCGAGGGAGCCGGACCGGGATGGATCGAGGATTCCCAACTCGCCGGCGAGCTGCCAGTCGAGCCCCGGGGGCTCCACAGCCGCCAGCGAGTCGCAAACGAGAAGGAACTTGGTCCCGCTCGCCAGACGATCGACCGCGACGCCGATGCGGCGCCACTCGGTGATCGTTACGGAACCACGCGGCCGCTCGAGGCGATCGAGCGAGGTCACCAATCGATAGCCGGCAAGCAGCAGGACCAACACAACGACGATCGCTTCCCGCGCCGGGCTTCGCTGCCGGCCGGAGGCACCGCCTGCCCAGCGCGCTGCCAGCCAGCCGCAGAGGACGACCAGAGGCGGGACGATCGGGAAAACGTGACGGATCATCTGCGACGGGTGGAAAGCCACGAAGAGCATCTGAAGGGCAGTCACCAGGACGAGGAATCTCAGGCTGCGATCGGTCCGCCAGGCCCGCCAGGAAGCCAGCACCAGCATCAGACCGCAAACCACGGGCCACCCTACCGTTTCGGCCATCGCCCAGGGAGCGAAGAGGGGACCCGCCGGTGCTCCGCTGGGCGGGGCGAAAGGTGCATTGACCAGCGTTCGCCAGGTGACCAGGAGCTTGGCCGGGTGGGCGAACCAGACGACCCCGAAGCAGAGCCACAGCGCCGCCAGGACCCTGCGCCGCCGCCACGCCTCCCGCCATCCGGCGGCGGGCACCGAGGCCACTGCGTCGAGGATCAACGCCAGGACCATGAGGAGGCCGTAGTTGAGCCGGACCATGCAGGTCGCGATGGATGCCACCGCCAGGAATACCTGGGCTGCCGGCGAGCCCTGACGCCTGACGTCGACGTCGAAGGCGACCAGGGTCACGGTCAGCAGCAGCAGTCCCAGGCACTCGAGCATCGCCTGCCCGGCAAACGGGGCCACCGGCGTGCAGGTCGCGAGCAGGACCACGGCGACCGCGGGTGCGACGGCGTTGGGTTTCGGCGCCAGGCGATGGGCGAGGAGCCCAACGACGCCGGCGAGCCCGGCGAACGAAAACCAGCTCAGGAGCCGGCCCGCCGCCAAGGAAGGACCGGTCACCAGGAAGATCAATCCCAACGTCGAAGCGTGCAGCGGCGGCCAGGTCGACATCCGGTAGACGTCGTAGGCGAGAGCCCAGAGATCGCCGTGGCGGAGGTCAGCGGCGAGCAGCTCACCCAGCAGCAAATGGAGCGCCTCGTCCCAATGCGGAACCGGATCGGCGGCGATCCAGTCCCGATGGACGCGAGCGAGCACCGCGAGAAGAACGCCCGCGGCAATCGCCAGCAGCAGCGGCGCTGCCCATCGCGAGCGACCACCGCCGCCGCGAGTCGATTCGCCTTCATCTGGCGCCATTGGATGGATGCTTCTCTTCATTCCGGCTGGGGGCGGCCCCAGAGAAGGCTTGGTGTTCCTGCCAGCAGTACATGCCGGACGCGCACTCGAGCGCCCTGCCATCCGCCAACAAATCCGCGATGCACAGCGAGCAGGCCGGCTCGGGGATGCCGGATGCCGTGCAGATCGAGGAGAGGCTGGCACAACCCGCACCGCACGACGGGAGCACTGAGAAAACGGCCTGCTCGTCCTTCTCCTCGCAGGTCTGCGCTGCGAGCGACCCGCTGATCAGTAAGCCCAGGGCAACGATGAGCAACCTTTTCATTCTGGTACACTCCTTTCTGGTCGATCAAACGCGCGGCAAAATGCCGCCCGAGGTGTGTTTCTCCTATCTCCCCTTGGGCACGCCGAGGTAGGCCTCGGCGGCGCGGACGTAGTGCCAGACCTCGTCTGAATGGCGGGTGAGGGCCTTGGCGATCAACTCCTCCCCCTTCTCGCGCTGCCCGACGCGGATGTACCAGGAGCCGATCTCGGATTGGCCGGTATCGTCCTTGGCATCGACGAGAACCTTCTGGAAGCAGGCGTCAGCCTTCTCCTTCTCCCCCGCCTCGGCATAGACGTCGCCGATCCGTTGCCAGTCGCTGGTCTCCGGCTTGGCGTTGGTGACGGAGTCGAACAGCGCCTGCCCCTTCGCCTTGTCGCCCGACAGATAGTAGACGCGCCCGATGCCGATCCGCTCCCACGACCCCTTTCCCGCCAGCTTCTCGGCCTCGACCAGCGCCGCCTTCCCAGCCTCCTCCGCCGGCTTGCCTCGCATCATCGCGATTCCGCCCCCGGCCGGCCCCTTCGCCCACAAACCCACGCTGGCACCGGCGAGGGAACAAACGGCGCAAAGCGCCCAGACCTTGTGTTGTCTCATCTCGAGAACCTCCATGACGGATCGGATCGTTTCCTCCATTTTGACAGAAGTCGACTCAGTTGTTGAGCCCGCCGTAGTCATCGCCAGCCTCACGCAGGCGGGCGGCCGGTGATCGATCCCTACGGCGCGGCCAGCAGCTTTTCCCGGTCGAGGATCTCGCCGTTCAGGATGACGCTGTGGATGTTCTTCAGGTTCTCGACGCTCTGCAGCGGATCCGCGTTCAGCACCAGGAGATCGGCGTTGTAGCCGGCCTTCACCTGCCCTACGGTCTTCCAGCCGAAGATCTCGCCGAAGTTGCCGGTGGCCGCGGCGAGCGCCTGCCGCGGCGGCAGGCCGACGCGGGCCAACAGCTCGAGCTCGGTGTGCAGGGAGACTCCCGGGAGAGTACCGAAGGCGGTCGTGCCGCTGCCGGTGAGATACTTCGCGCCCGCCTGCCGGTAGCGTTCTTCTACCCGCATCAAGGCCTGGGCGAGCTGAGCGAAGCGGCTGCCGGCCGCGTCGCCCTGATCCTCGTCGCGCCGGCCGGTCAGAGGGTTGGCCGGCATGAAGATGTCTTTCGGATCGATGAGCTTCGCCGCCGGTTCCTGCCACGGGTTGCGATGCTCCGGAAGGTCCAGGTAGTTCAGGCTCAGCGTGGGCATGAGGGCCACGCGGCTCCCGGCCAGGAGCTCGGCGTATTGGCCGAGCCCCGGATCGGCCGGGCTCAAATCCATCAGGCGGTGGTTGAAATCGAAGTTCGGCTGCGGAGCGAACGGGGCCTTGGCCATGGCTTGGCGCAACTCGGGCGGCGCGATGGCAATCGAATAGCGGGCGGTGTGAACGAAAGCGTCAACGCCGGCGACAATCGCCTCCTCGTAGGGCGTCATGCCGAGCTCCCCGATCGTCCCCAGACCCAGCTCGTGTGCCTTCTTGACGATCTGCGCCGTCCGCTCCGGCGGGACCGGATAATGGATCAACAGCACTTTGATCCCGTTCTGCGCCGCCGTCTCGATCTCCTTGGCGACCTCGCCCTCCGTCGATTGAATGACTCCCAGCGGATAGATCCGCGGGCTCGGGTTGGCCTTCAGGAAGAGATCCGGCCGCCGCGGTCTGCCCTCGACGCCGATGATGGAGGTCACCCCCATGTAGAGGTAAGCATTGGCATGGGCTTGCTTGCCGAGAGCGGCGAAGCCGTCGGTGAGCCCGGGCACAATGTATTTGCCGGAAACGTCGATGCGGCGCGCGCCGGCGGGAATCTTGACGCTCTTCCGCGGACCCGCCGCCACGATCGTACCGCCTCGGAGGACGACGACGCCATCCCGGACGTCGCCGTTCGACCGGCCATAATTCGATACGTCCACGATCGTGCCGCCGACCAGGGCGATCGCCGGAGACGGGGGAGAGGAGCCGGCTTTCGCCGCAGCGGGAGACGGCGACGGAGAACCGAGCAGGAACGAAAAAAGCAGCAGAGCCGTCAGCCGCCCAATCCCCGATTTCCCGGTCGATGCCAAGGTCATGATTCTTCCTCTCCTTCCATCAAGGGCCTTCTCTAGAGAAGATGCCCCACCGGAACACTCTCACAGGAGACTTGCAAGCACAAGGTAGATGGTTGCGTCGGCTCCTAGATGTGCCAGTACCGCGGCTTCCAGACCCCGGTACCAGTAAAGCCAGCCGAGGACCAGGCCCGCGACCCCATTGAGGGTGATGGCGCGCAAGTAGGGGTGCGGCACATTGGGGAGGTTGCCGACATGGGCGAGTCCGAAGAGTACGCACGCCACAAGGATTCCGAGCCAGATGGAGATCGATGCCGCGCGAGGCGTCCGTTGGCGTAACGCGAGGAATGCGACCGACGCAACCAGCGTAGCCACCCCGACTCGATAGATGAGCTCTTCGGTTACGGAAGAGAAGAGGACGATCAGAACGCGTGTGGCCAGTGGAACGTCGCCAGCGGCCTTGACTCGCTGGAGACTGATACCGGCGAAGAGGAGCTGATCGAGACCGAGCACGAGGAGTGAGGTTGCCACCCCGATGAGGAACCACACTGGAGCCTTGCGTCCGATGGTGGAGCGGTGAGTTGGAGAGAAGGCCGCGAGATTGGCCGTAGTCCCGAGACCGAGCCCACCCACAGGCCACCGCACTCTCTGAATCATCGACGACACGCTTGCCACGATTCGTTACCGGGCCGGAGAACGATCAGCCGTTGTGCCTCCAAGGAGTGGGCGAGGTTTATCGGCTTCGGGTCGGTGACTGGCGAGTAATCTTCTCCTATCAAGACGACCTGACAATCCTCGTCCACCGCGTTCGCCCCCGAGGGGACGCTTACAAGGAGTAGATCTCCCGCCCCAGCATCAACCTTTCGATCCACGATCATTCACTCCCACCATCCTGAGTCCTTGCCGCCGAACGGCGTATGAGTTAGGCGTCACCTCCGGGATGACCGAGGTACCCCTAGTTGTCGGTGCCGAGTCCAGCCCAAAGGGCAGCGACCAGCCGTGGGGCAACGAGAGAGCCGAGCGGCTTGTTGGCTGCGAACACCGCGAGCCCGCCTGCCGTGTCTGCCCGGAAGTGCACCACCGAGTCTGCTTTCACGGCTGGAAGAAGCCCGAGGAACGCTTTGAGCTCGGCATCGGAGTAACCCGACTGGGTCTCAACTACGCCGCGAAAGACCTGTTGAACTTGGTCGGCCGAGAGTTTGCGCGCAAAGCGCAAGACCAAGAGACGAGGACCGAGCTGCTGCGAGGTCTCGCGCGCTTGGTACTTGGCAAACTCGCAGATAGTGACTGCGGTTAGGAGGGCTCGGGCCTTCAGCTCGCCTGTGCCCTGCCGTGAGAACTCAACAGCCTCGAAGGTCAGGGTCTCCGCAAAGGTGGGCGGCGCTGCCGAGGCTAGTGTAGTGGGTCAAACAGATGTGCCCTTAAGTAGGGCCTGCCGGGCACGGGTGACCTTCTCCAGGATATCTCTGGCGGACTTCGTCCAGATGTAGGGCTTGGGATCCTGGTTGTGGTGCACCAGGTACTCGTCGATCGCCGTGATCAGGTCACCGACACTGCGAAAAACTCCCCGGCGCAGTCGGTTCTCCGTCAGGTCACGGAAGAAGCGCTCGACCATGTTCAGCCACGAAGCACTGGTTGGCGTGAAGTGGACTGTGAACCGAGGATGGCGCTCCAGCCAAGCCTGGACATCAGGGTGCTTGTGGGTCGCGTAGTTATCCGCTATCAGGTGGATGTCCTTGTACTTTGGAGTCTCGCGGTCGATGAGACGGAGAAACTTGATCCACTCCTGGTGGCGGTGTTGCGGCATACACGTCCCTATCACCGTTCCATCCAGCGTATTGAGCGCCGTGAACAAGGTCGTTGTTCCATTGCGCTTGTAGTCGTGGGTCATGGTGCCAGCTCGGCCTGGGACGAGTGGAAGGCCCGGCTGGGTTCGGTCCAGCGCCTGAATCTGACTCTTCTCATCCACCGAGTACACCATCGCGTGTTCGGGCGGGTTCACATACAGACCGATGACATCGTCCAATTTCTCCAGGAACTTCGGATCTCGACTCAACTTGAAAGTGCGAGACAAATGCGGCTTCAGGCCATGCCTCCTCCACGTTCGACCAATCGTGCTTGGGCTCAGGCCCATCGCCTTGGCCAAACTGCGGGTGCTCCAATGAGTCCGGCCCTTCGGAGTCTCTTGCGTCGTCTTCCGAACGATCTCCTGAATCACCTCCTCGCCAATCCGTCGCCTTCGCCCTGCCCGCGGAGCATCCTTCAAGATGCCGGCGATTCGCTTCTCAACAAACCGACGGCGCCAAAGACTCACCGTCCTACGCGTGACCGCGCAAAGTTCCGCGATTTCCCGGTTTTGTTTGCCCTCAGCAGCGAACAAGACGATTCTCGCCCTCTCCACGACGCGCACAGGGAACTTCCGGCCTTGGGCCAGTTTCTCCAACTCGGCTCTCTCCTCTGCGGAGAGAACTACCTGGATCGCGATCCGCATCTTCTCCTCTCCTGGAAGTACTGTATCCCAGGAGAGGGTAACATAGGTACCGGAATATCGGACCCACTACACTAGCTGGGGCGCTGCCACGGCTACAGCTGTCAAGACGAGAGCGAGCTTGGTCACGGCTGTGTCCTCTCTGGCTGTGCCGAGTGACGCCGCCGAGTAGGCCAGGGGACCTTACGGTCCCCCAGCCCCTCTAAGAACCGTGCATGCGAGTTTCCCCGCACACGGCTCAAGCCTTTCAAAGGCCGATTGTGTCGACCCGGCTGCTGAGTGGCTCGGGTTGATGATCCTCATGGCTCAGTCCTTACCGGAGCGAAGACTTTGGCTCGCATCCGACGCTGCTTCTCCCTGCGCTGGCGGAAGTAGTCGTCGTACGCGGGATCGTAGGCCGTCGCTTCAGCTCGTACTTTAGCATGCCGACGGATCGGCATGCTACTCGTCCGGTACAAGTCCAGGTTACCCCAGGACCCGTCTGGGTTTTTCCGTGGTGCCGTGAAGGTTGATCCCTGGTTGGGGACTAGGCGGTAGTACTTCGCCCGGACCCAGCCCTTTCCCTTTGTGGAATGTCTCCTCTTGGCCCACTGCCATAAGGCTTGATAGACGCGTTTGTCGACATACCGGAAGGCACGACTGGAGACCAGATGCCTCTGCTGATTCGCCCAGCCCCTCAGCTTGCTGTTGAGCTGGCGAATCAGGTCGAGCGCCGTGGCCGCCCTCTGGGTTCGGATCAGCCCCCGGAGTCCCCGGAGGAAGTCGAGGATGTTACGCTTCGACGGTCTGATCAGGAGCTTGCCCCCGTACTTGCGGACTGTGGCTCCCAAGAAATCGAACCCGTCCTCGATTAACGTAATCCGCGTCTTCTCTTCTGAGAGACGAAGACCACGTTTTCCGAGAAAGGTCTCTACCGCAGGACGCACTTTATCTTCAAGCTGTTCTCGCGAACCACCTGTTATGATAAAGTCATCCGCGTAACGCACCACGTTGATCTTGGGGCGGAGGTTTCCCTGACGATGAGGGTCCGCCTGCAAGGCCACCGTTTCGAGTCCATCCAAAACAAGGTTGGCTAGAACCGGGGAGATGACTCCTCCCTGGGGTGTGCCGTCCGCGGTCGGATAGAGACGTCTGCCTTCCACGTAGCCGGCCTTCAGCCATTTCTCCAGGATCTTGCGATCCACGGGGATGTTGTCGAGCATCCACTCGTGACTGATCTGATCGAAACAGGACTGTATGTCTCCCTCGAAAATCACGCGAGGTGAATTCTCTTTGGCTAGCGCAATGAAGCACTGGCCCAAGGCGTCGGCAATCGAACGCCGAGGTCGAAACCCGTAGGAGTTCGGGTCGGCCCGGGTTTCTGCCACAGGTTCGAGCGCTTGCAGGTATAGCGCCTGCATGGCTCGGTCCCTCATGGTCGGAATACCCAGCGGCCGGCGCTTGCCGTTCCTCTTGGGAATATACATCCTGCGCAACGGCTGAGGTTTGTAGCCTCGCCGGTTCAACGACCAGACGGCCTGCATCTTCTGCCGGGCGGTTCGCCAGATGACCTTGTCGATTCCCGGCGTTCTCTTCCCTTTGTTGCTAACCACTCGGAACACCGCCAAGAGCCTTGCGGCCATTGAGCGGGTGAGCACGTGTTGGAGAAAGGCGACCTTCCCCCAGCGTTGCTCTTTCGCAGCCTTTGCAATACGCACTTGCAGCCGTCGAACCTGGCGACGGAGCTGGTGCCATTGAATGGAGTCCCAGCCCTTCAGCCATGTCGGGATTGCACCGGCGTCTGGCGGAGCCAGCGCCTCTTTTTGCCCTCTCCCTTTCCGCATCGGATCTGCACGCTCTCTTGCAAAGAAAGACCAGTCGGACGTGGGCTCACTTTCGTGCCGGGTGACGTTTAAACCCGTATCCGCCCCATTACAGGACGGCCTTCGCTTCTTCCGACCTCCCAAGCCCGCACCTCCATCAGATCCCCTTGCGGTTCACCTGCCCTTGCGGGCAAAGATACGGGGTTACCACGTTCCGCTTCTGAAGTCTTCGCGGGGTTAGGTACCTGCTGTCGACCGGGAAGCACCGTCGACCACGAGGTGGCACCGTTAAATCCACCTCCGGCTTCCGCACCTTTTGGTCTGAGCTTGTCAGCCACTTTAGCTCGCCGCCATTGACGGTCGTTGCACAGGTTCACATGTGTTTACCATACCCGCTACCTAGCCATCACCCGGCTTGTGGCTGCCAGGAGGACAGGTTCCTTGCGGTTCCTATCCCACATGCTTTCGCATGTTTCTGTACATTGTCAGGGCCGCTCTTTATTCAGGCCCCTAGGTTCACCCGGTGGTACGGGTGGTTTCTCCTCCTACGTCGAGAGAAACAACTTCATATTGAAAGCGACATCGTGTCGCAGTAACGTTGTTGGCCCTAAGCGAGCGGGCCGCCTTCACCACTCAAGCCGCGAGACAGCAACGCCCATTCCTCGACCACCACCAGTAGATACTGCGCCAGCCGTCCGCTTGAGGGTTGGGCGGCCTGTTCTTTGGCGCCGTACTTGCCTTTTAGCTCGACCCTGTTTCCATCAGACTTCGTTACATACCCGGTTCCTGCAATGTGAACTAAAAACAATTGGCGCTGAGTTTTCCGATTGTCAAGCTGCGGTGATGAGTCCGTTGTTTTAGATGCTGTTGGTGTCGCAGGCCAAAATACTGGATCTGGGAAGTGGCCTGACGGAAACGGTTGAGGTGGCCACGATGGTAAATCAACAGGATTTATCGTCCATTCTCTATCCTCACGCCCAGATGGGCTATAGACAATGAATATAAGAGGCCTTTCTTTGTTGGCTTCTATTTTCACTCCAAAAATATTTACGGTTCCATAAACTTCACAAACTGTGCCGGGGCCAAACGGGATAGTAAATTCAGCATAGCTTTTGTCGGCCGCCATGCCTGACACCATATACGGAAAATTGAATGTGTCGCTATCATCGATCTGTCTGAAATAAAACGGTGGCCCGGCCCAAGTAAAACTTGTATTAAAGCCGAGTTGGACTTGACCACCACCAACTGAGACTCTTGTTTTATTGACGAGAAGGTCGGCGGGGACTTCTATCTTGTATCTGCTTCCTGGGCCATCTTTGTCAAATTCCTTCTCAATTGCCAATCCATCAATTTTATCTGTGGACTGCGCATATGCTGTTGACAAGCAGGACGCAACAGCAAAGGTCGTAAGTATCAGCGGCAGCAACTCGTTCGGCTTCTTTGTAGAAATGAAAAGGCTCATGAAAGCGCTCCTTTACGGTTAAGTGTCGGGACAGGGCTCAGTTGAACGAAGCCGCGGGCCCGGCCGAGGCGGTCCTATGGAGATTCAATCGCCCGCAGGCGCCTCGCGCGATACCCTGGCGCGCCACCACAGAGCCACGAGAGCCGCTGATGGGGCTGAAGAGGGCCGCCCAGCGAAGACTCCGCCGCAGGCCGGGGCTCCACAACCGCGATTTCATGGCAGCGATTATACCGCAGGAACCCGGTTGGATACACAACCCCTTGGCTCCGCGGCTGAGCGAATAAATATTGACATCGGGCCATGAGCGGATGAGTCATTGAGGCGGAGCCCTCGGCGACCGAGCCGGTGCCATGGTTTCCACCAGGCGTAGGGCTTTCTGACCGCAGACCTCACACCGCATCGGATCGATGCCGGTCAGACTCTCAAGCCGCTCGCGCAGTCCATCTTCTCCACCTTCCGGACGGGTGGACCCGGCAGCACCTTGCGGCACAACGCTGAAGCCTCGGACTCCTTTGATCCGCAGAATGGCGATCCCGGTAGAGGCTGGGGGCAGGAATGACGAATTGCCAGAATCGGATAGCTCTGACGATACGGTATACTGGCAATCATGCCACTCCCCACCGAACCCATCGGCAGCATCCCACGTCCTCCCGAGCTGATCCGCGCCGTCCGGGAGTCTCAGCAGGGCCGGGTGTCCCAGCAGGAGCTGGACGAGCTGTACCGGCAGGCGCTCATCGACACGATCCAGCGCTTCGAGGCGACCGGATCGCCGGTGATCACGGACGGCGAGCAGACCAAGCCGAGCTTCGCGACCTATCCCATTCATGGCAGCGACAACCTGGCGCCGGACGGCGTGCAGATCCCGTTCGCAGACGGTCACGTGCGGCAGTTGCCGCGGCTCGTCTCAGGGCCGTTTTGCTACCGTACCCATGCCGCGACCTATCTCGCTACGGCTCAGGGCTACACCCAGAGGCCGGTGAAGCAGGCCGTGATCTCGGCCTCGGCGCTGAGCCTCCTCTATCCGCAAGGGGGGATCGACGGCTACTCGCGGGAGGAGTTCCTGGCCGATCTCATCCGTGAGGCCGAAGCGGACATCCGTGGCTGCCTGGAGCAGGGAGCCGCCAACGTCCAGATCGATTTCACCGAAGGCCGGCTCGCCGTGAAGCTCGATCCCTCCCGCGGGTTGCTGCGGCAATTCATCGACCTGAACAATCAGGTGCTCCGCCGCTTCACACCGGAAGAGCGGCAACGCATCGGAATCCACACCTGCCCCGGCGGCGATCAGGACTCGACGCACAGCGCCGACGTCGATTACGCCGACCTGTTGCCCGACCTGTTCAATCTCGAGGCGGGAAGCTTCTACCTCCAACTCGCGAGCGAGCCGGACCGCCGGCGGGTTCTGGGAATCCTCCGGGATCACGCGCGGCCCGGCCAGCGGATCTTCATCGGCGTCACCGATCCGATCCATCCGCGAATCGAAACGCCGGAAGAGGTCCGGGACCGCATTCTTGAAGCCGCCGAATTCATCACGCCCGAGAGGCTCGGCACCACGGACGACTGCGGCTTCTCGCCCTTCGGCGATGACACCTCGACGGCCCGCGACACGGCCTTCGCCAAGATCCGCGCCCGCGTGGCCGGAACCGAGCTGGCGAGCCGCGAGCTCGGCCTGTAGGGAGCCAGATCTCAGGAATTGGCAGAGATTAAGGACGGATCTCCACCACCGTGCCGTTTGGGACGGCCTGCCAGATCTCCTCGATCTCCGCGTCCGTCACCGCGATGCAGCCCAGCGTCCAGTCGTGGAGCCGGTGTGAGGCCCCGAGCCAGCCGTAGCCGTTCGGGAGGCCGTGGATCATGATGTCGCCCCCTGGAGCGCAACGCAGGCGATGAGCATGGGTGAGGTCCTGGGAGTTGGGATAGGAGACGTGGAGCGCGCGATGGTAATGCGACGCCGCGTTCCGGGCATCGATCCGGTAAAGCCCTTCGGGAGTCCGATTGTCACCCTGGCACTGCTTCCGGCCCGCTGGCGCTCTGCCGAGGGCGACGCGGTAGGACTTCACAGACGTCCCTTTCCACATCAGGGTCAGGCGGCGGTCAGCCTTCTCGACCAGGACCCTGTCTGCGCGCAGGGGCTTGCCCTGATGCTGGGGCGCCGCGGTGAGAGACAGCGCCGCGATCAGAAAGATCGTTCCCAACGGTGCTGCTCGTTTCAGGATCTCCATGGTCCTTGCCAAGCCGCCTGGTCACAAAGGTGGGCTGTTCCAAGTATATCCCAATCGGCCCTGACGCTGCTGCAAAAGAAGTGAAGGCTTCAGCCAGATGGCCGAAGCCTCCACTCAGACCCTTTCTACTGGTGTGATACCTCGGCTCAAGGCCGGCTGTCCGGATCCGCCGGATCGGTGTGCGCGCGTCGCTCGTCGCCGTCCCAGAAGCCGTCCCCATCGCGGTCCACGCCGACGCGCACTCCGGAGCCGGGGGGCACGCAGGTGTAGGTCACGGGGCGGCCGTCCCTGGCCAGAGACCGCAGCGCCGCGTCGGTGATGGGCGGCTGTCCGCGCCGATCTCTCACGAACATGCCCGATCCAATGTACAGGAAGCCGGCCTCGTCGTCGGAGGTCGTGGTCTTGGCCACGAGGTCGCACTCCCCCGCGTCCGCACGCTGGCGCAGGAGGTTGATGCGGGAGCCCACCGCCGCGGAGCTCGAGGCCGTGAGCGTAATCTGCTGGCCCACGATGGGCGCCAGGTTGGTGGGGAAGGCCAGGATGAACGCCTCGAGCTGACGCCGCTGGACGTCCCCCTCCGGCCCCGCCGGGAGGCTGTTGCTGTTGGGTCCGTTGAAGACGTCCGAGAAGCTGATCCCATGGACGAAGCGGAACACCGTATCGAGGCTGCCGTCGTTGAGGAATCCGAAGCCGCGCACCTGATCCCCCTTGAAACCGTTGTCACCGCCCAGGAACCCGGGGTTCTCGGGATTCCCGAACATTCCGATCTTCTGATAAAGGTTGCGCAGGTGGGGGACCTTGAAGAGCTGCGGGTTGAAGTCGAAGCTCGAGCGGCTGTTGGAGCCGAAGAGCCCGGGCGACGCGCTTCCGGGATTGGCGTTCGGGTCGATCTTGTGGCAACTGGTGCACGTGAGAACGGCGCCGTTGAAATCCGGAGCCGATGGGATGCCGCAGTTGGTGGTGTTGAAGAGCTGGCGCCCGGCCTCCTGGTCCGGGGTGAGCACGTTGTTGAGCGGCCGGTTGGGGTTCGGCGGATACTTCACCTGGAGGATGAAGTCGGTGAACGCATCCATCTGCGCTTGCGTGAGGGGGTCGTGGCGCCCGAGCAGATCCAGGAACGCCGGATTGAACTTGTCGAACGCCGCGTGCTCGTCGAAGGTGCCGCTGTCCGGCTGGGCGCTCGGCGCGTCGTTGCCGCCGGTGCGGTCGCCGCGCCAGTGCATCGGGCCATGGTTGGCCATGCCGCGCAGGCTCTGCGTCGCCATGGGGCCCTTCATCGGGTGGAAGATGGGCTCCATGGGCTGATTCGTGACCAGGTTGAAGAGGGTGCTGTTGAAGGGGCCGGGGTTGTCGATCACTTTTTCGTCCGGGTTGCCGAGATCCCACGCCAGGCTGTCGAAATCGCCGAACACGTGGCAGCTCGCGCAGGCGGAGTCGCCGTGGCTCGACGTGAATTTCGCGTCATAGAGGAACCGGCGGCCCGTCACGATGCTCGACGGCTCCGGGTTGTGCATCTGGACGTGGTCCGCTTCCGCCTGCCGCCTCGTGTCGACGATCGAGATCCCGTTGTCGAAGCGGGTCATCACGTAGAGCTGCTTCCTTTCCTCGTCGAGGACGAGGCCGGTGGGGCCACCGCCGCTCACCGAGATCTGGCTCGCCGTGCTCGGCACGAACGTGTTGGCCTCGAGCTGCGCCGTGGAGAAAACCCCTACTTTGCCAGACCCCAAAGCCGCGACGTAGAGGGTCGCGCCGTTGCCGGTCACCGCCATGCCCTGGGGGAAGGCGAGGGACCGGGCGTTCTCATCGTTCGGATTCGGCGCGCAGCAATGGTTGTAGTCGATGTGCTTGTTGAGGTGCCGCGGCGCTACACCGCCCCCGGGGGAAAGCACGGTGATGCGGCTCTCGTGCAGATGGCCACGCAGGCTGTGCCCGGCGAAGGTACCCGGCCCCTCGAAGCGGTCGGTGTTGTTCGCCTCAGTGTTGGCGACGTAAACCTTGCCATTCACGGGATTGACGGCCATCGTGTAGAGGATGGTGCCGACGCCCTGGAAGAAGCCGGCCGCTCCTGAGAGCTGGCGCGGCGGGTTGGCCATGGCGTCGAGCACGAACACGTCCTTGTCGGGCAACGAGAACCTCACGTACTGGTCGCGGGGGCGGCCGAGCGAGTCAACCCAGTGCGAGCCGTTCCACTTGACGATGGTCCCGATCTCGGGCGCGGGGCGGCCTTCGGCGTTGGTCGTCGGTCCCGCGACGCCGTCCGGACCGAAGCCGTCCGGGATCGAGACCTCGGAGATGGAGGTGGTCCGGTTGCCGGAGTGGAAGCCGGCGGCGTAGACGCGAGTGCCGTCGGGAGTCACCGCGAGGGCGCGCGGAGTGTCCGTGAAGAGAGTGACGATGGCGAGCGGTGTGCCGCCCAGGGAGCTGCCGAGCGCGTCCGCGTCGAAAACCCAGACGTCCGCGCGTCCCACGCCCGGAGTCGTGAGCTGGGGATCGAACGGGATGTTCTGGCCGCGATGGGCCGTGGTGATGAACGCGCGCTTGCGCCCCGGTCCAGCGAAGACGATGTCGCGCGGCTCATCGCCCACGAGGAGCGTGCGCTCGACCTGCCCCGTGAGGTCGTCGTCGTGATCATCGAGCTCGACGACGCTCACGCTGTCCGAAAGGTGGTTGACCACCCAGACCTCGTGATTCGACCGGGCCGCGACGGCGACCGGCTCGAGCCCCACCGGAATGGAGGCGGTGTGGATGAGCCCAGAGTCTCGGATGCGGAAGATCTCCAGGCGGTTGTCAGGAGTGTTGACGGCGAACAGGTGCCGCTTGTCGGGCGACATGGCGAGCGGCCGCACCTGCCCGCTTTCGAAGAGGGTGAACGAGGACGAAGCCTTTGCCGAGCTGCGGAGCAGGCCCCCGACCTTCGAATCCGCCGAGGCCTCGGCAAGACGGCTCGTGTTGGGGGCGAGAGAGAGGGCAGTGAACGCGAACGCCACAAAAGCCATGAGCACCATCATCAAGCCGCGATACAGATGCTGCGGACGACGCATGACGATTCCTCCTTTTTGTCTGTTTGGGCTCGCTGCCGGACAACGACAGGAAGAGGAACGCTCGCGCCATCGAATTCCCCTCACCTTGACGGGATACTGAACGACTCGGCCTCCAGGGCAACGAACCGGGGGGTGAGGGGAATCCATCCTCCCGAACGTTACGGGCCTCTGCCGCTCCCGCCGGCGCTGTCGGAAATTGACCATGGCAATGACCAATATTGCGCAGAAATTAAACCTCGATTCCTAGCGTCGAAGCTGCAGACAACTACGATCAATCTCGCGCGATCCTCAGATCAAATTGGGTTGAGCTTTCTTGAGGCAATGCCGCTGATTTTTGTCAGCCATTCTGATGAGAAAAATCGGCAAAGCGTTGAGTGGATGGGGTTTAACATTCAGCGCGGCAACCCGGCACAACCCTTGCTCCAAGCCCTGTCACTCGTTCGATCGAGACCGCACACGGCGTACGGCATCAAGCTGTAGCCAGCAACAGAGGAGGATTGCGTATGCAGAAAAAACAAGCCGACTCCAAATCGCAACAGAAAGGTTTCACGCTGGTCGAGCTGCTCATCGTCGTCGCCCTGATCGCCATTCTCTCGACACTCGTCCTGCCCAACGTCGCCCGCTACCGGCACAAGGCAGCCGTGGGGGCTGCGCAGGCTACGGCCCACTGCCTGGAGACCGGGTTTGCCAACTTCAATCCCCAGAGCTCGGATCCGGTGGAGCGCTATCCGTTGGGCATCAGCGACCAGGCAAGCTTCATCAATGCCGCCAATCAGGTCGGTTGCAAGATGTCGTCCGACCCGTCCCGGCAGCCGGTGAGCTGGCGGGAGATTTGCCATTGGACCGCAATTTGCCCGAACGGCACTCTGGTCAATGGGCTGTGTCCTACTTCTCCCGACTTTGCCTGCCCCGGCGGTCCGCCAGTCGATGTGAGCTACGCCATGAGACTTGGCGTTCCCGGCTACGGGGATACCATCGACATCTCTTCCAATCAGGCCATGGTGGTCAATACCCCCCCAACTCCTTGAGCCCTCCGCGCTCTACCTGAAGTCTCGTCGCGGCCTCGCTTTCTTGCAGCAGCGGCTGGCTGCAAGCCAAGCGGGGCCGCGCGAAGCAGGGGGTGAGGGGAATCCATCCTTCCGAACGTTTCGGGCCTCTGTCGTCAGCTCCAGTGCCGATCGCGCAGCAAGCGGGCCTGGAGCTCCTTCAACTCGCCGGCCCCCATGCCGGCCAGCAGCACTTCCCGCTCCGCATCGACTTCGATCTCAAACGCCTGGCAAAGAGCGTGAATCCCTTCGCGCAGCCCCTCTGCACGGGCCTCTGCACGGCCTTCTTCGAGCCCCTTCTCGTGGCCCAGCCGTCTGGCCAAGCTGAGGGCTCCGCGAGCGTCCTGCTCGGCGATTTTCGCGCGGTCGTACAGGTCGAGCTCCCCCGCGCTGAAACCTGCCATACGGACTACCTCCAGCACCTCACGGTACGGTGATACGGCCAAGGCCGGCGGTAGCACCGCAAGGTTTTTCGCCTCCCGGAAGAAGTAGGCCCAGCGGTCGATCGTCCCCTCCGGGGCGTCGCCAGCCCTATATTTCGGCAGCTCCAGGAACACGTACTGCACCCGCGAAAGACCCAGGGCGCCGTCGTTCTGCTCCTGCATCCGCCAACGGCTCAGCATCGGCACCGGCGTGCTACCTGGCACTGGCGGCCCTGGCCAGAGAAGGAAATCGCAGATCGACACCCCCACCACGTCGTCGAAGCCCGGATAATCCTCGCCGGTGCGCAGTTGGGTGACGTACGCCGTGGACGTGTTGTAGACCACATGCTTTTCGAACCCCTCGACGTTGAGCACCTGCATCTCGACCACATAGTGCCGTCCCCGCTCGTCGAAGCACTTAACGTCCACCAGCGACAGCTTCAGCTCCTCCACCGGTACGTGCTGCTCCGGGGAGAGGTATTTGAGATCGACGATTCGATGATCGCCTTCGAGCTCCAACAGAGCATTGAGCAGCTCGATGAGGAGCGGCTTGTGGACCTCTCGGCCAAAGACGCGTTTGAAGATGAATTTGGTCTTGGGATCCGCGAATACAGGTCGCATAGAGAGATCCTACCGCAAGACGGCGAGGAGGTGGGAGGGCCGCGGCCAGGATTCGCTCTGGGATCATGGCTGCGGGCCAAGAAATGCAAGGGGCTTCATCAGCCCCGAAGGCGTCGGGCTGGGCTGGAGAAGTGGCACCTCTACTCCGGTAAGTTACTAGCCTGCTCCGCACCTGTTGTCTCTCCCGATTCCCGAGGAGGTTCAAGCCCATTGACAAGGATCTCGAAGAGAAGTAAAATTACGACCTATGATCGGGTGCCTTACTGTAGAGGAAGGTCAATTATATTCGGATAACGCCCTAGATGATGGAGAAGAGCAAAAGGGTGCTTAAATGAAGAACGATACCAAGCTGTATGCTCTACTAATTGGAATAGACGCTTATGGAAAAGAGGCATTAGGAGGTCTAGCTCGGCGAGCCGGAAACGACGCAACGTTTGGAACTCTAGTCTTTGATCTTCCTGCCCTTCCTGCCACAGGCTGGTCTGAAGAGGGAGACTCCGTTGGCCCACTCTACCACTACTTGAAGCAGCGCAGCAATTCGGACAAGCTAGAATTTCACATTTTGCATTTCTCGGGTCACGGGAGTTTTGTCCCTCCTGACTTTGTAAACATCTGTGGGGACATCACTCGAGATACAGTCGCCCGTGTATTCTCGGAGCCAGAACGTCTCTTCAGAATGACAGCGCTCGGATTCGAACAGTTTGTGGCCGAGATATATCGAGGACTAGGCTTCGAAGTGAGATCGACAAAGCAAAGCCATGATGGAGGAGTCGATCTCTATCTCGAGCGTAACCTCAACGGAATGGTCCATCGTTACGTTGTTCAGTGCAAGTATCGTGAGGCTCCGAAGAGGAAAGTAGGAGTTTCAGCTGCGAGAGAACTCCTGGGTACGCTCGTTGACAAAGCCGCGACTGCTGGTATTCTTGTAACGAACTATCTCTTCTCCTCGGCGACAGAACGATTTATAGAATCGCATTCTACACGACTCTTTGGTGCTAATCGAGAGTCCTTACTTCACTTGATGGCAGAGTACCTCGTGGCTACAGCAGCCTAACCTGCAAAGGGTTTAACCAGATCCAACCCAACCTGTGCCGAGCCGCAGACGGTTCAGGCGAAGAGAGCTGCGATCTCCGTGATCGGCAGGAACAGACGGCGGCTGCCAGCCGCGAGCTTGAGAAAGCGGTAGTGTGTATAGAACCGCTCGGCGGCGTCATCCTTGGCATCGACGACCAGCGCGAAGGTCGCGATCTCGCTCTTGAGCACTCGCGAGCAAGCATCGAGGAGGAGCAACTCGCCCAAGCGCTTCCCTCGGTGCCGAGAATCGGTCGCCAACCGACCCATGAGCGTGGCCGGCACGACCGGATACCGAGGCAAGCGCTTGGTGATAGAGGACGGCAAGTCGGTGAGAGCGACGCTCAGGGCCGAGAGCGTGTAGTAGCCAAGGACCTGGGAGGGTTCGTCGGCCCGCGTCAGGATGAAGCACGATGCCACCCTCCGCCGGCTGTCCTGGCCGGCCTGCGCTCTCAAATAGCGGTCGAGCGGCTCCACTCCCGAGGCGAAGGCTGCCCGGTCGTGGTGATCGCTAAGTGGATCGATCCGATACGGCGGGCTCTCGGTCGCGGTCACTCCCTCCCCCGGCCATCTTCCTGTACCGCTCTGCGGCGGTCCGCAGCTCCCGGACCGGCTCACGCGGGTGAAGCAGCGCTTCGGCGAACGCGCGGCTGTCCGCCACAGTCAAGCGGACCACCTCCAACTCGGCAATCACCTTGACCGCCGACTCGTGCACGCTCGCGACCACGAAGTCCGTGAGCGTCCGGCCCTGCAGGTCGGCGGCACGCTGGAAAAGCGCTTTCTGCTCGCTGGAGATGCGCGCCTCCAGCCGCTCGCTGCGCGGCCTTGCCGGGGCTTTCTTCGACGACGTGCGACCCGCCATGGGCAGAAGTGTACGGCAAATGGACGGACGCCGCAAGGGGTGCTTCAAGGTCCAACCCTTCCCGGCTCTCTCCGACGGCTCACCTCAAGCGCATCCGCCTGCGCACCAGGATGTGCGCGTAGACGTAGAGCACGATGTACAGCACGTCCGTGTATAGGATGAACAGCCACAGGATCTTCGGCACGCTGTGATGATAGAACGCGCCCCAGGTGATGGCGTACGTCGTGATCCCTTTTTCGAGGTAGGTGTACTTGATCAGGGCTTCATGCTTGATGGGATCCGTCGAGATCTCCCACATGACGACTCCCCAGAGGAAGGCCATGCCGCACCAGATGATCAGGAAGGAGGGCGGCTGAAGCGCTGGAATCGGATTCATCTGCCACGAAGGCGGCAGGATCTTCTGGACGGAGGCCGCGAGTTTCCAGGTTCCGATGGGATCGACGATCCCTCCGAGGGTCACCAGGAAGTTTGAAATCGCACCGATCCGGAAGATCCATTTCACCCGGTTCATGAGGCCCTCCAGTGGCAGCGCGGCATAGGCTTGCCGGCGATCACGATGGCGACGAAGAAGGCAGTGGAGATGCGGGAGGACCCTGAGTCGGTTCGTGACGAGCCAGCCGCAGCTCGAGGTGACGCCTCACGTCGGGCCATTCTCTCGCGAGGATGCTGTACATCACACTGTCGCGCACGGTTCCGTCGCGACGCGCCTGGTGGTGACGGAGGACGCCGTCCTTCTTGGCGCCCAACGCCTCGATGGCTCGCTGGGAGGCGAAATTGTAATTGTCGGTGCGAAGGCCCACCACTTTGCAGCCGAGCGTGTCGAATGCATGGCTGAGCAGCAGGAGCTTGCAAGTGGTGTTGACGTGGCTGCGTTGCCAGCTCTTGGCATACCAGGTGTAGCCGATCTCCACACGGTCGATGGCGGCCACGATGTCGTGGTAGCGGGTCGAGCCGATGACGCGTCCGCTCGCGAGCTCGCGCACCGCCCAGGGGAGCATGTGCCCGGCCTCCTGGCCCGCGAGCGCATTCGCGATGTAGTCGCGCGTCTGGTCCGGCTCCGGAACCGCGGTGAACCACAGCTCCCAGAGCTTTCCATCGGCCGCGGCAACGAGCAGCTCATCATGGTGTTGATCGGCCAGAGGCTCCAACCGGATGCCGTGGCCCTCCAGGGTGACCGGGGATGGTCTGTTCATGTCCTCCGAGGATACCACGACCGGTTTCCGTGCCGAACCCCTCTCCTGAAGGAGAGGGGCTTTGAGTTTGTCGGGAGAGGGAGCCGGAGGTGAGGCCGGAGCCTCTACCCGGAGCCGCAGGAGTTACGCCCGAAATAGTTGACGCACTGGCCGAACCCGAACCAGTCCACACAGCAGTCCCACTCTTCCGGCCAGAGCCCATAGCAATTCCCTCGGACCTCCGAGCGTAGCCATGCGATCCCCGTACCGCCGTATGGACCGCCGTAACAGTTGCTGACGTCGATCAGGAGTTGCTCGCCGACCAGGGTCACGTCGACGTAGCCAACGTGGCGCCGATCATAGATGTTGCACGTATGGAAGGCTTCCGCAGGCTGCCAGGTGGCGTTCTGGGAGTCGCAGACGTTGCCGATCGAATCGCCGTCACAGTCCCCTTGGTCGGGATTGTAAGTGTAGGGGCAGTTGTCGTTGCCGTAGACAAAGTCGTTGTCGGGGTCGACGTCGCACACACCGTACTGACCGCAGGTGATCCAGGAGTCGTTTTCTTCGGTGTAGGGGTCGTCGTTGTACAGACAGGCGGCGTTGCACGAGCTTTCTGAGGTACATTGAATCGAGCAGTCGTCGAGCGACTGGGCCAGAGCTGCTTCCGAACCCCACAAAACGAGTACCGGGACGATCATCATCCACAAGGCTTTTCTCATGGGTCTCCTTTCCCATCGGTTAGAGCCGAAGCAGGGCGACGCTCTGCTGGAAGTCTCCATACTTAAAGAAGTACCCAAGGATCGATAAGCGGGACAGGACGGTCAGCACCGCGTCGTCGACCGCGATGCTCACCGGTTGAACGGCCGCTCGTTGATCCAGTGGAAGCCTTGCGGGCCCAGGGGGTTGCATTGAGAGGGAACGGAAATTTGTAGAGCACCAGGTAGATGAAGGCGAAGCGGAACAGCACCCGCTTGCCGGGGCTCCACGACGGGGAGGTCATCCTCGGATCCATGCGCCTGCACCGTCCTCCTGTTCTTCCGTTGCGTCGGAGTATATCTTTCCGCCATGGATCACCATCTCAGTCGTCGGACTTTCCTGAAGGGGAGCCTCTTCGCCACCGCGGCCCTCGCCGCCAGGCCGCTCCGAGCCGCAGCCCTACAGACGGCCCCTCCGGTGTCTCAAGGTCCCAGGCAGAAGGTGCTCGTCGTGGGCGCTGGGCTGGCCGGTCTCGCTGCGGCCTATGAGCTGACTCAGGCCGGGCACGAGGTCACCGTGCTCGAGGCCCGGAGCCGGGCGGGTGGCAGAGTGCAGACCCTCCGCGAGCCTTTCGCCGACGGCCTCTACGTCGAAGCCGGAGCGGCGACCGTCCAGAACACGCACGATTTGACGATCCACTACGCCCGGCTCTTCGACCTGCCCCTCGATCCCATTCCGCATTCTTCGGGCGCGACCCTCTATCAGGTGCGCGGCCGGCGGATCGTCGAGAGCGCGGAGTCCCCCTTACCCTTCGACCTGACGCCCGAGGAGAAGGCCCTGGGCCGGCGCGGGATCCGGGAGCGCTATCTCCAGCCCCTCCTTCTCCAGGTCGGGGATACCACCGCTCCGGGCTGGCCGGGGCCGGAGCTCGCGGAGCTCGATCAGGTTTCCTTCGCCGAGCTCCTGAGGCGCCGCGGCGCTTCGCCGGGCGCCGTCTCCCTCCTCCGCATGGGCTTCCCCGATCTCCTGGGTGACGGTGCCGACGCGGTCTCGGCGCTCGATCTCCTCCGCGAGGCGGCCCAGCGGGCGGCTGCGAAACAATCTTTCACCGTACGCGGGGGGAGCGACCGGCTTCCCCTGGCCCTCGCCGCGCGCCTCTCGGACCGTATTCAGTACGGCTCGCCGGTCGTCCGCATCGAGCAGGATGCGAACGCGGTACGGGCGATCGTCAAGACCGGGGGCACCCACCGCACAGAGAGCGCCAACTATCTCATCTGCACGGTGCCCTTCCCAGTCCTTCGGAGCGTCGAGATCGTGCCGCCGCTCCCGGCCGAGAAGCGGCGGGCGATCGCGGAGCTTCAGTTGACCTCGGTCGCCAGGGTCTTCCTCCAGACCCGGACCCGTTTCTGGGAATCCCAGGGGCTCTCCGGGCTGGTCCTGACCGATCGGCCGTGGAGCGTCTTCCCGCGTGCCCCGGACCCCGTCTCCCACCGTGGCATCCTCGAATCGTATTCGGCGGGAGTGGAAGCCCGCCGGATCGCGAAGATCCGGGAAAGCCCCCTGCTCCTGACGGTCCGCGAGGCCGCGGCAGTCTTCCCCGAATTGCCGGATCAGTTCGAGGGTGGAACCGCGAAGCTTTGGGATGAGGACGAATGGGCGCGCGGCGCCTACACCTGGTTCAAGCCTGGCCAGATGCGCTCCCTCCTTCCTGTGATAGGACGCAGCGAAGGCCGCCTCCTCTTCGCCGGCGAGCACACCTCCGACCACCCGGGCTGGATGCAAGGAGCCCTGGCCTCGGGGGTGCGGGCGGCGCGGGAGGTGATGGAGGCGCGGAAGTGAAACCTCAGTGCAACATGCCGGCGACGCCCGACTGCTCGTAGACCCAGTGTCCGTTGACCAGCCGCATCTCGATGAGGTAGAGCATGCGGCCGTTCTCATAGGGCACTCCTTCGACTTCGAGCACCGCGCGGTCGTCTGCCAACAGCTCGCCGCCCGTGATCTTGGGTTTTTTCGGTAACTGGGCATCCAGGATGTCCTTGGCCGAGGCGAGGTTCTCCGCCGGCGTGCGCCAGTCCTCCTGGTAGCTCTTGGCCTCCCCCGGTGTGAGGAGCGCCAGGATCTTCGCCAGGTCTTTGCCGCCGATTGCGGCCCGCAAGTCCAGCAACGCCTTGCCAGGAGCGCCTCCGTCCTTCGGCAGCGGCTTGCCCGGTGCGCGGGACAGCACGTCGGCCTCGAAGGTCAGGTCCATCGACCAGGTCGGACCATCCATCGTCTTGACCGGCTTCGCCGTCTTGACGCTGCAGGCGATGCGTGTCGGCGTGTTCTCGCGGCAGTTTGCGACCAGCGAGCCGGGCTGGCCCATGATCGTGCCCGAGGTGTCGATGTACTGGGTGCCGCCCACGTGAGCGTTCACGCTGGTCTCGCCGTTGGTGCGCACGCTGAAGGCGATATAGTCCGCGTCGAGCACAGCGGGATCGTTGATCGCCGCGGTGTAAGGATCGAGAGCCGCGGCGATCGCCGCGCGGTTCACGGGTTTGGCGGTCAGCATCACGTGGGTCTCGAGGGTGCGCGGGTTGAACTGATCGCGCATCCTGAAGGCCGCGACCTCGCGGACCGGCACGGTCTTTCCGTCCAGCACGAACTGGCCCGAGACAGGGCCGGCGTGGGCCACGCCGAATCCGGGGAGGGCCAGCGCCAGGATCCACAGCCAGGCGAAACGCAGTGCTCTCATTGGGATCTCCCTTGTGAGCCACGCATTGAGTCGCATCGAGCTCCCCCTATCATATGCGATAGTGACGCCATGATGGTTCATCTCCTCGACGGCACGTACGAGCTGTTCCGCCATTACTACGGCCGGCGCCGCTTCGACAAGGGAAAAAAGCCCTTCGGGGCGGTGACCGGCGTGCTGCACACGGTGTTGGAGATGATCGAGCAGGGGGCGACGCACCTCGGGGTGGCGACCGATCACGTGATCGAGTCTTTCCGGAACCGTCTCTGGCCCCGATACAAGACGTCGCAGGGAGTCGAGCGTGCAATCCTCGCGCAGTTCCACCCGCTGGAGGAGGCCCTCACGGCCATGGGTATCGCCGTCTGGCCCATGGTCGAGCTCGAAGCGGACGACGCGCTCGCCTCAGCCGCCCGCATTGCCGCAGCCGACGAAAGCGTACAGAAGGTCTGTATCTGGACCCCTGACAAGGACCTGGCGCAGTGCGTCCGCGAGGACCGGGTGGTGCAGGTCGACCGCCAGGGGAACAAGATCCTCACCGCGGCAGGAGTCCGCGAGAAGTTCGGAGTCCCTCCGGTCCTGATCCCCGATTTTCTGGCTCTCGTCGGCGACGCCGCAGATGGCTATCCAGGCATTTCTGGAATCGGCCCCAGCACGGCCTCACAGCTCCTCAACCGCCACGGCGCCATCGAGAGCTTCCCTCCCGGCGTCTTGCGGGACCGCGATCTGGCGCTGCTGTTCAAGGATCTGGCGACGCTGCGGACCGACGCGCCCCTCTTCCGCGACGTCGAGGAGCTGCGTTGGCGCGGCCCCACCCCTGCCTTCGCTGCGTACGCGGAGCGGCTCGGAGACGCTCGCCTGTTAGAGCGCTGCCTCGCCGCCCCGGTCGCTTAGAGATATTCCT
Source organism: Thermoanaerobaculaceae bacterium (assembly GCA_963712665.1). Taxonomy (GTDB): domain Bacteria; phylum Acidobacteriota; class Thermoanaerobaculia; order Multivoradales; family UBA5704; genus DATARR01. The sequence goes on from CAVQIV010000012.1 coordinate 113,688, forward strand.
GCCAGGACTCGCTTTCGGTCCTTTCCTGCACCCTCTCTTCTATAGGAGGTGTGCCATGAAAATCGCAAAGATGGGTGGAATGATGTGCGTACTGTTGCTCGGCGTTCTTGCCGGGCTCTGTACAGAAGGCGTGGCCTGGGCGACGAGCTACACGCTCACCACGACGGTGACGACGGACGGCGTGCAGTCGCTCGCCGGCGGCACTCTGAGCATGGCCTGCCGCGCCTCGTCCAGCTCGTCGTGGACGTCGTGCGGCAGCTCGGTGCCGGCGGGCACAGAGGTATCGATCGATGCCATCGCCAACCAGGATTACTGGTTCATGTGGTTCACCACCAACCCGTATCTCTCGGGTTGCACGACGACGAACTACGGTTGGGGCTGCTTCTGCGCCAACCCGATCTCGCACTGTGGCTTCACCATGCCGTCGAGCAACGTGAACATCAACACCGAGTTCCAAGCGCCGTAGGCATCGGAGACGAATCACGGCCCTGCGCCTCGTCAATGCGTAGGGCTGCGCCGAGCCCTCGCGTGCGAATCCCTCAAGCGGCTGCAAGGTGGCAACCAGTCCTGCTGAGCTATACTCCGCCATCGCCCATCTCCACGAGGAGACATGCCATGGCTCAGCCCACCAAGGTCAACCCACAGGTCGCATGAAGCGCGCGGCTGCCGAGATCGTCCCCCTGCTGGCGCTCGACCGCGCCGCGGCCAAGCCGCTCTATCGCCAGCTTTATGAAGGTTTTCGCGAGGCCATCCTGGCCGGGCGGCTGGTGGCGGGGCAGCGGCTCCCTTCGACGCGGAGCCTCGCGGGCGAGCTCCAGATCTCACGTCTTCCGGTGCTGACCGCGTTCGAGCAGTTGCTGGCTGAAGGGTATTTCGAGAGCCGGGCCGGCGCCGGTACCTTCGTGGCCCGCTCGCTGGCGGAGCCGCAACCGGTGTCCGGAGCCAGGAGCACCGGCCGGAAGGTGCCAGCTCGCCCGGGACGCCGGACCGTCGCCGCCAACCCGGGGCTGCCGCTCGGGAGGCATGAGCCGTGGCTTCAAGGGTTGGGAGCGTTTCGCGTCAGCCAGATCGCCGTCGATCATTTTCCCTTTCAGGTCTGGTCGGGGCTGGTCGCCCGCCACGGGCGGAATCCGCGCGCCAGCCAGATGCTGTATGGCGATCCGATGGGGGACCTCCGCTTCCGCGAAACGCTGGCGGCCTACCTGCGGACCTCCCGCGGCGTCCGCTGCGAGGCCGGGCAGATCCTGGTGACGAGCGGCTCGCAGCACGCTCTGGCGATCGCGGCCCGTGTCCTGCTGGACCCCGGCGACGAGGTCTGGGTCGAAGAGCCGGGCTATCCGGGAGCGCGCAACGCTCTGGCGATCGCGAGCGCCCGCCTGGTCCCGGTGCCCGTTGACGAAGAGGGCCTCGACGTGGCGGCCGGTATCGCTCGCAGCCCAGAGGCACGGGCCGCCTACGTCACTCCGTCGCATCAATATCCTCTGGGAGCCACCCTGACGGCGTCGCGGCGGCTGCAGCTCCTCGACTGGGCAGAGAGGAGCAGCGCCTGGATCCTGGAGGACGACTACGACAGCGAGTATCGCTACGAGAGCCAGCCGATCGCGGCCCTCCAGGGTCTCGACCGGGACTCCCGCGTCATCTACATCGGCACCTTCAGCAAGGTTTTGTTTCCAGCGCTGCGGGTCGGCTATCTGGTCGTCCCTGCCGACCTCGTGGAGCGCTTCGTTGCCCTGCGCGAGGCGATCGACGATTTTCCGCCCACTTTATATCAGGCCGTGCTCACCGATTTCCTGGCCGAGGGGCATTTCGCCCGCCATCTGCGGCGGATGCGGCTGCTCTATCGCGAGCGGCGGGGCGCCCTGGTCGACGCGCTGCGCAGCGAGCCCGGCACCGCGCTCCAGGTGCTCGGCGAGCGGGCGGGCATGCACTTGGCGGCGGTCCTGGGGGAGGGAGCCCAGGACCGCCGCATCTCCGAGCGGGCCGCCCGGGAGGGGCTGTGGGCGATGCCGCTCTCGGCCTGCTATCTCGGTGTACCCTCCCACGCCGGCCTGGTCCTCGGCTACGGCGGCACCGGCATCCCGGAGATCCTCGACGGCGTCCGCCGGCTGGGCAGGCTGCTCCGGGAGGGGTGAGCCGATCGCTTGACAACCTTTACTTCTCGACGCGCACCTGGGTGGTGATCCAGTTGGTCTCCCACGTCTTGCCGCCGTCGTCCGAGAACGATTGCTCGAAGTGGGCCGACGTCGGCGTGATGTCCGACCAGACGTAGCGGACCAGGATCGAGCGGCCGTTGAACGTCTCCTGGTCGTAGAATTCTCCCCGCCCGTTCTTGGCGTTGAAGGAACCGATGGTCGGCGGTCCCAGGGTGCCATCCTTGATGTTGGCCCAATTGAGATTCCACTGGTGGGACTGCGGATTGTAGAGGCGCAGGGTCAGTCCCTGGACATGGCCGGCAGGCCCCTCCGCCTCGAGCTCGTCGATCTGGGCCAGGCCGCCCCAGATCGGGCGACAGGTGCCGGTGCCCTCGAATTCGACCCACGTGGTGGAGCCGCTCAGCGGATTCACGAGACGCGACAGATGATACTTCCAGGTGCCCAGCAGGAAGTCGAAGTCATGTTGTCCGTCGCGCAGAGCGGGCCTCTCCTGGTTCTTTTCCTCCTTGGCGTTTGTCGTCGTCTGCGCCCGAATCGCCACCGGTTCGAAAAGGGCGATCAGGATCAGTACGAAGAAGGCAATGGGATGACTGCCGCGTGCTCTCATGACTCTCTCCTCCTCGTTGAGAGGAGACTGCCAGACCGCGGAATCGCCATACATAGCCAATCCGGCCGTGAATCCATGACCACTTGCGGAGACCAGCGCGAAGAGGGAGGACGGTGCTGTCTCCAATCGAGGCCACTTCCGCGCAAACCTGGCCGAATCTGATTGGACCCGGCAATGGCATCAAACCTGCACTAGGCGGCCCTCGCAGAGCTTGGAACAACGGTCTACGAGAGAGGGAGGATGCATGATCCTTTCGCATCGGACTTTCCTCTTCCCGGTGCTGCTCCTTGCCGCTTCGACGACAGCGCATGGAGAGATGCGGACGGGCTACGAGGACGCTATCGTCGTTGAACGCTCCGAGCTCATCGTAGTCGGCCGGCTGGACGGTGAGTCGATCCAGGAAGTCATGCACGAGAGGGGCTCCGGTGAAGGTCGGAGTTGGGAATATCATACGAATCTCCTGGTCTCGGAGGTCCTGAAAGGCAAGGCGACGAAAGGAGTGGAAATACCGATCATCATTCATTACGGCCTCAGCCCCGGCAACCTGCGCCAGGACGGCAAGATCGGGATCTGGGATTCCGGCAATAGTGCCATGAGCTTTTCGCCGCTGATCGAGGACGCACAGACGGACAACCTCTGGTTCCTGCGCAGAGGAGTAGGCAAATATAGCAGAGAACCTGAAAAATATGGAATCTTGGATCCTGAGGACGTTCAGCCTTTGGAATTGGAGGAATACTTTCTCGCCTATCTCTCTTCCGATCCTGGCACCGAGCTCGAGATCTACGCGCGCAGGAACCCTGACATGAGGGGTCGCATGGAGCGTTACCTGACGCACCTGGAGATCCAGCGCATCCTGAAGATCGAAGATCCAAGTGAACGTTTCGACAAGCTCCAGCCATATTTCCTGAGTGGCGTAAGCTGGGACAGTAAATTCGAAGCCCGGGAGGGAGTGCTCTCCTGTGGCTCATTGGCCGGAGAAAGGCTGACCAAGCTCTTCACAGATTCCAGGTACCACGAGCGCCGCAGGGATATCATCGATCTGTGGCGGGAGACAGGGTATAGGGATGCCGCACCTCTCCTCATCAGTCTGTTGAAGAAGCACGATCGGTACTGGAAACGCCAGCGACTCGAAAAGGACTGGTGGAACGGCAGCTCCGAGGAGACTCGCCGGAGACGAGAGAATTACGAAGAAGTGTATGGCGCGGTCCATACCTTGAGGAAGCTCCGGGATCCGAGAGCCAAGGCCGTGCTCGAAGCCACCCGGGACCGCTGGAAGGCGATCGGCCCCGACGGTCTGCGGATCGTCAAGGAATGTGAGGCATCCCTCAAAGAGTTGACGGAGCTCGAAAAAGCCGTACCGAGCCAGTAAGCCAGTAAGCCGGCAGACCCTCGCACATAGATCTTTGGTCCAATAGACCCCGCTGGTGGAGGGACGTAGTCTGCCTCTCGGTGGAGTCCTACGCGCCCCTGCCCAGCTCAGGGCGGAGCACGGGTGACAGTGCCGGTTCTCGCAGGAGAGAAGGATCATGAAGACAACGGTTCCGACGGTGCTGGTCCTGGCGTCGCTCCTCGCCGCGTCTGTCGGGTGTAGCAAGGAGAAGGAAGCCCCGCCCCCGCCGCTGACGGAGGTGAAAGTCGCGCCCGTCGTGCAGCGTGACGTGCCCATCTACATCGAGGTCATCGGCCAGACGCGGGGCTCGACGGAGATCGAGGTGCGGGCGCGCGTCGAAGGGCTTCCTGGAGTCCGTGGACTTCAAGGAGGGCAGCTTCGTCCGCAAGGGCCAGCTCCTCTACACGATCGATCCACGCCCCCTCCAGGCGACCGTGGCCCAGGCCAGGGGCGTCGTGGCCGAGGCCGAGGCGCAGCTCGCGCGGGCGCGCCAGGACGTGGTGCGCTACGAGCCGCTGGTGGCCAAGAACGCGATCTCGCGCCAGGACTACGAGACGTCGGTCCAGGTGCAGCGGGCGGCGGAAGCCTCCCTGGAGGCGGCCAAGGCGAGGCTGAAGCGCTCGCAGATCGACCTCTCGCTACACCCGGGTCGAGGCGCCCGCCCGGGCATCGCGGGGAAGACGGAGGTCTACCCCGGCACGCTGGTGGGACGCGGGCAGAGCACGCTGCTCACGCGCATCTCGCAGGTCGGACGACGATCCACGTCCGCGTCAGCATCCCCGAGCGGGACTACATCGAGTACAGCGCGCGCGGCGCCAGGAGAGGCGCCGCGCCGGGAGCACCGGCTCCCCTCCAGTTCGAGCTGGTCCTCGCCGACGGGTCGGTGCATCCCGAGAAGGGCGACCTCGTGTTCGTGGACCGCGCGGTCGACGCCCAGACGGGCACGATCCTGGTGGAGGCCGCCTTCCCCAACCCCGGCGGCGTCGTCCGGCCCGGCCAGTACGCCCGCGTCCGCGTCGCCATCGACGAGAAGAAGGGCGCGATCCTGGTCCCCCAGCGCGCGGTCACGGAGCTGCAGGGCATCTACAACGTGGCCGTGGTCGAAGCCGGACGACACCGTCGAGCTGCGCATGGTCAAGGCCGCGCGAGCGCGTCGGCACCCTCTGGGTCATCGACTCCGGGCTCGAAGGCCGGGCGAGCGGATCGTGGTGGAGGGCGTGCAGAAGGTGCGCGCCGGGATCAAGGTGAAGCCCGATGCCAGCCGACGGCGAACCGGCGCCGCCGCTCCAGCGGCGTCCGCGTCCGCGGCCGCGGCGGGCGGCGAAGGAGAACTAGGCCATGGCGAGCTTCTTCATCCGCCGGCCCGATCGTCGCGATCGTCATCTCGATCATCATCGTCCTGCTCGGGCCTCAACAGCCTGCGCGGCCTGAGCTTCGAGCAGTACCCCTTCCTGGCCCCGCCCACCATCCGCGTCACCGCCACCTACCCGGGCGCCTCGGCGGTGGCGGTGGAGCAGTCGGTGGCCACGCCGATCGAGCAGGAGGTCAACGGCGTCGAGGGCATGATCTACATGAAGTCGTCGAACACCAGCGACGGCCGCATGCAGCTCGACGTCAACTTCCAGGTGGGCACCAACCAGGACATGGCCAACGTGCTCACCCAGAACCGGGTGTCCTCGGCCCAGGCGCGGCTGCCCCAGGAAGTGATCCAGCAGGGCGTCACGGTCAAGAAGCAGAGCCCCAGCATCCTGATGGTGATCTCGCTCTACTCGCCGAAGGGGAGCTACGACGCCAACTTCCTGATCAACTACTGCGGCATCAACCTGCGCGACCAGATCCTGCGCATCCCCGGCATCGCCCAGGTGGACCTCTTCGGCGGCACCGACTACGGCATGCGGATCTGGCTGCGGCCCGACAAGCTGGCCAAGCTCGGCCTCACGCCCGCCGACGTCATCTCGGCCATCAAGGAGCAGAACCTCCAGGCCCCCGCCGGCCGCGTCGGGCATGCGGCCCTCGCCGCAAGGACCAGGAGTTCACCTACACGGTGAGCGCTCCCGGCCGCCTGGTCAACGAGGACGAGTTCGCGAACATCATCATCCGCGAGACGGAGACGGGCGCCCAGATCCGCATCAAGGACGTGGGCCGGGTGGAGCTGGGCTCGCAGGACTACAACTCCTTCGGCCGCCTCGACGGCAAGCCGGCGGGGGCGATGGCCGTCTACCTCCTGCCCGGCGCCAACCAGCTCAAGGCCGCGGAGGGGATCTACGAGACCATGACGCACGGCGAAGACCTTCTTCCCGCGCCGACATGGACTACAGGATCGTCTACGACACGACGCCCGCGGTCGAGGCCTCGATCGAGTCGATCGTCCACACCTTCGTCGAGGCGGTCATCCTCGTCACGCTGGTGGTGTTCATCTTCCTGCAGAACCTGCGGGCCACGATCATCCCGCTGCTGACCGTGCCCGTCTCGCTCATCGGCACCTTCATCTTCTTCCCGCTGCTCGGCTTCTCGGTCAACACGCTGTCGATGTTCGGCCTCGTGCTCGCCATCGGCATCGTGGTGGACGACGCGATCGTCGTGGTCGAAGCGGTGATGCACCACATCGAGCACGGGATGAGCCCGCAGGACGCGACGGTCCAGGCCATGAAGGAGGTGTCGGCGCCGGTCATCGGCATCGCCCTCATCCTCTCCGCGGTGTTCATCCCGGTGGCCTTCATCCGCGGCCTCACCGGCCGGATGTACCAGCAGTTCGCGCTCACCATCGCCATCTCGGTGCTGCTCTCGGCCTTCAGCGCGCTGTCGCTCTCGCCGGCGCTCGCGCGCCATGCTGCTCAAGCCGGCCAAGCCGGCGCGCGGGCCCGCTCGGCGAGTTCTTCCGCGGCTTCAACAGGGTGTTCGACCGCGACGACCAACGGCTACGTCAAGGGCTGCCCGGATCCTGGTGCGCCGCTCGATCCTGACGATCGGCATCGTGGCGTCGTGGTCGCCGTGGGCGCCGGCTTCTTCGGCGAGCGCGCTGCCCGCCGGCTTCATCCCCGAGGAGGACCAGGGCATCTTCGGCGTCAACGTGACCGCTGCCCGCCGGCGCGTCGCTCGAGCGCACGAGCGCGGTGCTGGCCCAGGTCGAGGAGATCCTCGGCAAGACCGAGGGCGTCGAGTCGTACCAGACGATCGGCGGCTACGGCGTCGTCACCAGCACCTACCAGCCGAACTTCGGCACGATCTTCGTCCGCCTGAAGCCGTGGGACGAGCGGCACGGCGAGGCGCATGCACGTGCAGCGGCGATCATGGCCCGGATCTCCGGCCCAGGTCTCGCCGCATCCCCGAGGCGATCATCTTCCCGTTCAACATCCCGACCATCTCGGGCTTCGGCGCCTCGGCCGGCTTCAACTTCCTGCTCCAGGACCGGAGCGGCAGCCTGAGCGTCGAGCGGCTCGGCGAGCTGAGCCGCGCAGTTCCTGGAGGCCGCGCGCAAGCGGCCGGAGATCGGCAACATCTTCACCTCGTTCGACCCGCGCTATCCCGCAGGTGAAGGTCGAGCTCGACCGCGAGAAGGCGCGCAAGCTCGGCGTGCCCGTCAACGAGGCCTTCCAGGCCCTGTCCGCCGAGCTGGGCGGCAGCTACGTGAACGACTTCAACCGGTTCGGGCGCCTGTTCCGCGTCTACGTCCAGGCGGAGGCCGACTACCGCCGCAAGCCCGAGGACATCGGCGAGATCTACGTCCGCAGCAAGACCACGGACGACATGATCCCGCTCGCGACGCTCGTCACCGATCACCTCGCAGGCCGGGCACCGAGATCACCAACCGCTTCAACCTGCTCCGCTCGGTCGAGATTCAACGGCGTGCCCGGCCGCGGCTACGCCTCCGGGCCAGGCGCTGGCCGCGCTCGAGGAGGTCTTCAAGGAGACGATGCCGCCGGAGATGGGCTTCGCCTACTCCTCGCTCTCCTACCAGGAGAAGATCGCGCCGCCCGCGGGCCCGACCTTCGTCGTCGCCATCGTCTTCGTCTTCCTGCTGCTGGCCGCGATGTACGAGAGCTGGCGCCTGCCCTGGGCGGTGCTGCTCGGCTCGCCGCTGGTCGCCCTCGGCGCCTTCTTCGGCGTCTGGCTCGTGGGCTACGACAACAACGTCTACGTCCAGATCGGCAACATCATGCTGATCGGCCTCGCGGCCAAGAACGCGATCCTGATCGTCGAGTTCGCCAAGGCCAAGCACGAGGAGGGCATGCCGGCATCGAGGAGGCGGCGCTCGAGTCGGCGCGGCTGCGCTTCCGGCCGATCCTGATGACCGCCTTCGCCTTCATCCTGGGCGTGGTCCCGCTGATGCGCGCCAGCGGCGCCGGGCGCGGGCGCGCAGAACGTCATGGGCACCGCCGTCTTCTTGGGCATGCTGGTCGCCACCGCCCTCGGCGTGTTCCTGATCCCGGGCAACTTCGCCTTCGTCGAGCTGCTCGGGCCGCAAGAAGACAGAGCCCGGCCGCCGATGAGCCGCCGCCGCCCCACGCCGCGCCACCTGCACGGGGCAGCGCACTGACATGACCCGCCGACTGATCGTCCCCGCTCTCGCCCTGCTGGCGACCGGCTGCGCGCTCGGACCGAACTACCAGCGGCCGCGCGGTCCCGCCGCCGCCCACCTGGCGCGAGATCCCCGCGGCCGAGGCCCAGAGCCTGGCCAACACGCCCTGGTGGGAGCTGTTCGACGATCCGCAGCTCCAGGAGCTCATCCGCATCGCGCTCGTCGAGAACAAGGACCTCAAGATCGCGGTCGAGCGCATCGAGGAGGCGCGGGCGCGCTACGGCTTCGTCCAAGGCGGACCTCTGGCCCAAGGTGGACGCGAACGCCACCGCCGGCCGCCTCCGCTTCAACGGCGGCAGCCTGGTCCATACCCCCGAGGGGGATATCGAAAGCATGTCCGACGGGACGGAGACCCCGATCTACGCCGTCTCCGCGGACGTGTCGCTGGGAGATCGACTTCTTCGGGCGCGTCCGCCGCGCCACCGAGGCCGCAGCAAGGCGCTGTTCCTCGGCACCGCAGGAGGCGCGGCGCGCGGCCGTGCTGACGCTGGTGGCGGACGTGGCCCGGGCCTACTTCGAGCTGCGCGACTTCGACCGCCGGCTCGAGATCGCGCGGCGCACGATCGCAGTCGCGCCAGCGAGTACGTGCAGCTCGCCAAGGACCGCTTCGAGGGCGGCCTCACCCCCGAGGTGGACTTCCGCCAGGCCGAGGCCGAGCTGCGCCGCGTCGAGGCCATCGTGTTCGACCTGGAGCGCCTGATCGCCGCTGAAGGAGAACGAGCTCTCCGTGCTCCTCGGCCGCAACCCGGGCGCCGATCCTGCGCGGCCGTGCGCCGTGAGGAGCAGAAGCTGCCGGCGCGCCGTGCCCGCCGGGCTGCCGTCCGAGCTGCTCGACCGCCGCCCCGACATCCGCGTGGCCGAGCAGACCCTCGCCGCCGCCACCGCGAACATCGGCGAGGCCAAGGCGCTGCTGTTCCCGCGCATCGCGCTGACCGGCTCCTTCGGCTTCACCAGCACCGAGTTCGACACGCTCTTCGAGGGTCCGAGCAAGTCCTGGAACATCCTCGGCAACCTGCTGCAGCCGATCTTCAACGCCGGCAAGAACAAGCGCCGCGTCGAGATCACCGAGTCGCGGCAGCGGCAGATGCTCTACGACTACGAGCGCACGATCCTGCAGGCCTTCCGCGAGACCGAGGACGCGCTGGTGGCCTACCGCAAGACCGGCGAGCAGCGGCAGGCGCAGGCGGCGCGCGTGGCCGCCGAGCGCAAGGTGCTCGAGCTGGCCGAGCTGCGCTACCGGGGCGGCGTCGCCGCCTACCTCGAGGTGCTCGACGCCCAGCGCTCGCTCTTCGACGCCGAGCTCGACGAGGCGCGAGACGATCGGCAGCCACCTCGTCTCGCTGGTGCGGCTCTACAAGGCGCTGGGCGGCGGCTGGCCCCAGTCCCCGGAGGAAACCCCGGAGACTCCTCCCGCCGCTGCCGTTGCCAATGCCGGGCTTGAGCACCAATGATCTGGATCGAGCTGCTCATTCTCCTGGCCTGCATCGTGATTGGTGCCCGCTATGGCGGGCTGGCGCTCGGCACCATCGCGGGTATCGGGCTGGCAATTTTCGTCTTCGTGTTTGCCATGCCGCCCGGTGGCCCGCCGGCGACCGTCATTGGCATGATCATCGCGGTGATCACCGCGCTGGCCACCATGCAGGCCGCCGGCGGGCTCGACTATCTGGTCTCGATCGCCGACCGCATCCTGCGCAAGCGGCCGCAGTTCATCACCTTCATTGCGCCGGTGGTCACTTACGTTCTCGTCTTTGCGTCGGGCACCACACACGTCATCTATGCGCTGCTGCCGGTGATCGCCGAAGTCTCGCGCAAGGCCGGTATTCGTCCCGAGCGTCCGCTTTCCATCAGCGTAATCGCCGGATTTCAGGGCGTGCTCGCCTCGCCGATTTCCGCGGTCACGGTGGCCATGGTGGGATTTCTGGCCGACAAGGACGTTTCGCTTCCGCGCTTGCTGGCCATCGTCGTCCCTTCGACGTTTCTTGCCGTTCTGGTGGGCGCGCTTTCCGTCGCCTGGCGCGGCGCGCCGTTGAAAGAGGATCCCGAATATCAGAAGCGCCTGGCCAGCGGCGCGCTGAAACCGCCCGAAGCCCTGCCGGAATTCGCCGCCAGCCAGCTCTTCAACGCGCGTGGCTCTACGGTCATGTTCCTTGCCGGCATCCTGCTGGTCGTCTTGCTCGGCATGTTCCCGAGCCTGCGGCCGGTCTACGAGACGATCGGAAACGGAGCCGTGGACTCCGATCAGGTGAGCATGAGCAGGGCCATCATGATCGTGATGCTGGCCAGCGCCGGGCTCACCACGATTCTGTTCAAAGCCTCGCCGGAGACCATCTTGAAGGGAACCATGATGCGTAGCGGGGTTGCCGCGGTCATTTCCATCGTGGGCGTGGCCTGGTTGGGCTCCTCTTTCTTCGAGGGCAACCGCCAGGTCATCGTCAGCGCCATCTCCGGCGTCATCACCGACCATCCGTGGGCCTTTGCCGCCGGGCTGCTCCTCCTCTCCAGCTTGCTCTTCAGTGCCGCGGCAACAGTGGTGATCCTGATGCCGGTGGGTCTGGCCCTGGGGATGCCGCCCTCTCTGCTCATCGCCTTCTACCCGGCGGCCAACAGCGTATTCCTTCTGCCGACGTACGGAACGCTGCTGGCCGCCGTTTCTTTCGATCAGACGGGGACGACGAAGATCGGCAAATACCTGCTGAACCATAGCTTCATACGCCCGGGCCTGGTCACCATGGTCACAGCGGTCGTGATCGCTTTGCTGTTGGGGAAGATCCTGCCGGCATAGTGTGGAGCGAATCATGCCACTTTCGTCACCCACCCTTCCGAAGCACCCCGCACCTCGACGGTTGAGAAGCCCTGGCGTTTGGTGACGATGATCTGCTGGGCGAATTCGTCTCGCAGCTCCGGGATGTGGGTGATGATGCCGACCATCCGGCCGCCGACCCGCAGCGCCTGGATGGTCTCGGCGACCAGGTCCAGGGCGTCGGGGTCGAGGGTGCCGAAGCCCTCGTCGATGAACAGGCTGTCGAGGTGCACGGCGCCGACGGCACGCTGTACCTGGTCGCTCAGCTCCAGGGCGAGGGCCAGCGAGGCGAGGAAGGTCTCGCCGCCGCTCAGCGTGTCGCTGATCCGCGTCTCGTCCGCGTTGTCGTGATCGACGACCCTGAACTCTTCGTCGTCGAACCGCAGGGAGTAACGCTCTCCGGTCAACATCATCAGCCGGGCCGAGGCGCCCTGTACGAGCTCGGTGAACACCTCGTGAAGGACGTAGGCCTGGAATTTGTCGCTCCGCAGGTCGCCGGCCAGGAGGTCGTAGATGCGCAGAGCCGCCTCTTCGACGTCCAGCGTCTCGCGGAGCTCTCTGGAGCGTTCGAGCCGCTGCTTCATACGTCCGATCTGCTCTTCGAGCCTCTTTTTCCTGGCCGAGCGCGGTCTCGACTTCGGTGGTGACGTCCGCGGCGAGCTTTTCGACGGTTGCCAACTGTTCGTCGGAAACCCGCTCCTCCCCCAGCTCGGCTCTGAGGGTGGCGATCCGTTCCTCGGCGGCGTGGACGTCCTGCACGTACCTGCGAACCTGTTCCTGGAGACGGGCGGTCGTCGCTTCGTCGAGCAGGGCTTCACGGACGGCGGCTTCGTCGTCAAAGCCGGCGCGAGCGATTTCCGCGTCCCGGCTCTCCGCTCTTTCTTGGGCGTCTTCACGGGCCGCTTTGGCAGCTTCAGCCTTGAGCCGCTGCGCCTCCGTGGCGGTTGCCAGACGGTTTTCTGCGGCGGCCGCTTCCTCGGAGGCCGCCCGGAGGTTGGCTTCGAGCTGACGGATCTGTTCTTCCAAGCCTTCAGCCTCGGCGGCCGGATCGTCCGACTCGGTGACGGCGTGAATCTCGGCCTGGATCGCCGTGAGCCGTTCGAGGCTGTCGTGACCTTCTTGCTCCAATTGCTGGCGCGACGCTTCCCTCTCCCCGAGCCGTTCCTGCGCGGTGGTTTCCTCGGCCTTGGCCTTTTCCAGAGCCCGTTCCGCCGTCGCCAGTCTCGCTTTCGCCTCTTCGTTCGCTTTGCGGCTCCTGGCGGTCGCTGCGATCTGTTTTTCGATCCATGTCTCGATCGTTGCAACCCCGTCTGGGGCGTGGTCGCCCAGCATTCGCAGGATTCCGTCTTCGCCAGCGGCCACGCTGGCTTGGAGCTCGGCGTAGCGCGACTCCAATTCGGCGAGGTTCTGGCGGGCAGCCTGGAGCGTCGCCTGCTCGCCCGTGAGCGCAGCCTCGTTCGTCCTGGCGAGCGCGTCGGCTTCCTTTTGCTTCTCCCGGGCAACTCGGAATGCCGCCTTGGCCGCTTCGAGCTCGGGGACCGGCTGGGCCGGAGGAGGCGTTGCCACGAGTTGCTCGCACACCGGGCACGGCTGGCCGGGAACCAATCCCTCGCGGAGATGATTGGCCTCGTTCAGACGATCCGCGCGATGAAGTGTCTCCTCAGCCGTCTCGAAGTCGCGCTGGGCCTTCTCGGCAGCGCTCCTGGCCGACTCGGCCTTTTCCTTGAGCCGCTCGATCTTTTCCGTCTGCTCTGCGATCGTTTTGCGCTTCTGATCGCGTTCGAGCCTGCGCTCCGCCACGATCCTGCGAGCGGCGCCCAGCTCGATGGCGAGGTCACGGACGCTTTGCAGGAGCTCGTCGAGCTCCGGATCGTAGCCGGAGGCCTCCGCATCCTTCCGGGCAGCCTCCACGGCTTCCTGTTGTTGCGCTTGCACGGCCTGCGCCGATTCAACCGTCCCAGCGAGTGAGGTGAGATCTCTCTGCAGCACTTCCAGACTCTGAATCAACCTTTCGATGGTCGCCTTGAGCTGCTCGCGTTCCGGAAGGCGTCCGATCACCTGGTGGAGGCGGGCCACCTGCTCGCGAATCGTCTTGATCCCCTTGGCGGCTTTTTCCGCGGCTTTCAGGGCGCCGGTCTTCTCCTTGGCATCCTTCAGTGCGGCATCATACTGGGCCTTGGCTTCGCCGGCCGCCTGCGCCGCCGTCTCCGCGAGAGAAGTGGCTCGCGCGGCTTCATGGAGCAGAGGCAGCAGCGGCACCGCACGTGCTGCCGCCTCGATCCGCGCCTGGTCACGGCTCACCTGTTCAGACTGCTTCTCTAAAGCCTCTCGCTTTTCTTCGGCCTGCTGGAGCTCCCGGGTTTTCGCGTACAGGCCGTGCACCCGAGCGAGCGTGATCTGAATCTCGTCCCGTCTCTTTCTCGAAACTTCGAGCGACTCGACGATCCGGGCGTGCTCCGTCTCCAACTCGGCAACTGAGGTCTCATCGAGGCCGGCGTACTCATCCGACAGGAGCTTCTGAAGCGAATCGACTTTACCCTTCTTCAAAGCCGTCAGACGCTGAGCCTGCTCCCGCATCCGCTCGTAGACGTCGAGTCGAAGCAGCGTGCGGAGCATGCTGCGCCGGTCTCTCGGCTGCGCTTTGAGGAACCGCGCGAACTCGCCTTGCGGCAGCACCACGGCCTGCATGAACGCCGGCGCTCCAAGCCCCAGGATCTGAACCACCTGATCGGTCGCGGCGCGGACCTGGTCCGCCAGATTCCTGAAGGAGCCGCTCTCGTCGTACTCCTCCAAGCGAACCATTTGCACGCCATTGCGCCGGAGAGTCCGGGCGATGCGGTAGCGGCTCTCACCGACGTCGAAATCCAGCACCACGCTGACCCGGTCCCGGGAGGCCGAGATCATCTCGGTCCGGTTGTAGGTGTTGACGCGGGGGATCTCTCCGTACAGCGCAAAGATGATCGCGTCCAACAGAGTGGATTTGCCGGCTCCCGTCGGGCCCGAGATGGCGAAGAGCTCCAGCGTGCGGAAGTCGATCTCCTGCTTCTCCCGGAAGCACGCGAGACCCTCGACGGTGAGATGGACGGGACGCAGCGCTCAATCCTCCCCGGAGACCTGGTCATAGAGATCCTGAAACGTGTCCAGGACGGCCACGGCCGCGGCCTCCTGGTGCTCGCGGAGATGGTAGGCGGCGTAGTGCCTCACGGGCGGGACCCCCATCTCCAACTGGATCTCAGGCCGCTCCTCGGCCTCGGGGAGCTCGGCGCGCACGACGAGGGCGTTGGGGAGCAGCTCGCGGACCTTGCGATTGAGATCGGGATCCCTCTCCGTCAATGGGACTGTCACGCGCAGCCAACCCGTGCGATATTTATCCGCGCTCGTTTCGAGTTCCGCAAGCGTGGCCCGAAGATCGATGAGAGGCAGCCCCCCCTCGTAGGGCACGTGTTCGACGATCGCAGGTTTTCCCGGTGATACCGTGACGACGGCAAAGGTTTTTTCCTCTCCGGCCTCGCCGAAGTCCATCTGGAGCAGCGATCCGGCATAGTAGGCGGGCACCGGCCCCTCGATCTGCTGTGGCTTGTGGAGGTGTCCGAGAGCGATGTAGCTCGCCGTGGACGGCAGAGCCTCGGGCGAGGCGGCCCAATCATCCGCGATGTGAACGCGACGCTCGGATTCGCCGAAGAGTGCACCCTCCAGGTGAGTATGCGCCATGAGGAGGTTGACGGCGTCCGGCCGAAAGGCACCGCAGAGATCCTGGACGGCGAGCTCGAACATGCGAGCATATTTGGCCCGGGCGCTCGCCTCCTCGCCGGCGATGTCCAGCGCCGACACCCAGGCTCCGGGGGATGCAAACGGCAGCGCCGCGACTACGGCCGTCTCCCCACCGCGGGTCTTGAGAATCCGGGTCCCTCCCCGAGAAGCGAGGCGTGGGCGGCCGACGATCTTCACGTTGACGAGCTCCGTGAGCAACGAACGAGCGTCCAGCCGGAGCGGATCGTCGTGATTGCCGGCAATGACGAGCATCTGCGCTCCAGAGCGCCCCACGCGGACCAGGAACCGGTTCACGAGCTGCTCCGCCTCGGCCGGTGGACTGCGGCTCTCGAAGACGTCCCCGGTGTGGAGGACGAGGTCGATGCCCTGCTCTTCGATGAAGGCCGCGAGATGGTCGAGTACCGCCTCCAACTCGTCGAGGCGCGTGATCCCCTTCCATCGGCGGCCAATGTGCCAGTCGCTGGTGTGGACGATCTTCATGCGTCTTCTCAGGTACAAGCGAGGTGCGAGCGCCGCGCTGAAAGCGGGGCTCCTGGCGGGGGAGTCTATAGGATCTGCCCTGCCGCCCGGCGACCGCCGCTCCATCGTCATAAGATGCCGGGCGGACGAAAGGAGGCTCTCATGACCAAACCCACTGAGCTGATCGAGCTCGTCTGCACCCGCACCTGAGGGACCTGCCGCAAGGCGGTCGCCTTGCTGGATGAGAAAGCCATCCCTTACCGCTACCGCGAGTACACCCGAGAGCCGCTCACCGAAGGCGAGATCCGCGGGATTCTGCGCCTGCTGGGCCTCTCGGCCCGCGACCTGCTGCGCACCAAGGACCCCGCATATGCCGAGCTAGGCCTTGCCAGCGAGTCTGACGACGAACTGATCCGCGCCATGGCCCGTCACCCCACCCTGGTCCAGCGTCCGATCGGACGACTGCCGGGCAAGGCCGTCCTCGGTCGCCCGCCGGAACGGCTCCTCGAGCTGGCCGGGAGCTGAGCGGCGCCTCAGGGAGCCAGGCGTTTGGTATCTTGGGTCGCAGACCTACCTACGTGGGGTTGCACATAATGCGTCCGCTTCTTGTCAACTTCCGAAGAATGGGCAATGTCACACGTGATCGCTCATACAGATGCAAAAGCGGTGCTCCGGCAGTCCCCATCCCAGCCGAATCACGGACACAAGCTGCAGTTGAGCTCCGTGTCGCTCGGACACTTCTCGGAGCTCGGCAACGGTACGACGATCCCCAAGCCGCATTGATAGCCGCAGTGATGCTGCCAGGCCACCTGGCTCAGGAAGCTCTTCTCCTGAGGGTTGATCGCGCCGGGGAGCGGAGTCTCTTGCGGCTTGATCTGAGTGTAGTTCCCGTCTTTGACGCGGTCCCGCAAGACGTCGAACAGCCCACGCTCGATCGCGTTCGCCCGGATTTTCGGCGCGTACAGGTCGGCGACCGTTCCCAGGGTCTGGACGTTCCAGGCCTGCGGCACGATGTCTTTGGGATTCCATACGCGGTGGGTGTCGGGGCCGATGCGGGAGTCGTAGTAGGCGGCGAATTCGGCGTTGCCGGCGGTGGGGCCTGCAAAGGCATAGACCGTGATCTTCGCTTTGCCCGGCGGATCCCAGTTTGCCCGAGTATCCGCCAACCACAAAGCCAGGGTCGGAGCCAGCGCGCCTCCCAGGCTGTGGCCGGTGACGTCGATCTGCAGCGGCGCGTGGGTCTTTGACCACTCCTTGAGGAACGCTGACAGAGTATACGTCGGCGGTTGGTCCGCCGGGGTCATGGTCTGCAAAGCCTGGAGGCCGTCTTGAATCCCTTTGGCGATTCTTGCCTGGCTCGGCGGACTGCCGTACTCCCAGGGAACCTGGTCGTGTACGTTCAAGACCTCGCCCAGCCAGTCGAGGACCGCTGGGAAGTTGGTGCCGCGCACCACGATTGCGAGATGGGCCGGATTCTTGGTGTTTTGCACCACGAACATCATGTTGTCGTCGAGCTCGGCCAAGGCGAACTTGTAGACGGCCGGTCCCCAGACCAGAGTCCAATTCTGGGTCAGCGGCTGCCCGCTGAGCGCCGAGCTCACACAAGGGCCGAGCGCCTTCTCGACCTCGTCGTCGTTGCCCGTAGTCTTATTTCCCAGGTAGGCGAGGAAAGAGAGCGCCGCCATCTGCTGGGTAGTGGAAGGATTCTGGATCACCGGTCCCGTCCCACCCTGCGTCGGTAATGTCCGGCAACTCAGAAAGGCGCCGAAGACAATGATACCCATGAGAACAAGCGTACGGAGTCGCATCGGGATTCCTCCTTCAAGATGTCCTTTCTAATCGTCGCTGCAAATCGCTGTCGCAGCTGAGAGACAGCAAGGAATATGCCCGAGGCGATAGAGCACGAGAACGTAGAAAATCCGTGAGTGTCCGACCGCCGCGACGGTCGTCCCACCGTCGGACGGTACCGTCCGACGGTCGGAGGCGAGAGTGGTGAGACGCCGGCATCAGCCGTCTCAGGGCTTGTCAGGATCTGGGAACGTCTTCAGGTGCGAGAGGCGATCTCCCACGTTGCGGTCTCGAAATCAAAGCGTCCTTTTGTCATGAGCGTGCGCATGAGGCTCCGGTGCAGCGACGTACCCGAGAGATCCCAGGAGTTGGAGCTTCTCGATCTCCTCGGGAGAGAGCTTCGAAGGCCGTCCCGGGGGCGGTACGCGCTGTCTGACCCCGAGATCGCCCTCCGTCGCTCTCTCCTTGGGCTCGGGGGTCAAGAAACGGCCACCGAGAACGAGGAGAAGACCAGCAAGAGCCGCGACCACTCTCCTGGAGACGCGAGAGGCAAAAGCCTTCACGCCGACCGAGCAGTCCGCCGTGAGGAGGGTCCCGTCGCTCCGGCGATACAACAGGGCACAGAGCTGGCCTTCCCGCTCCTGAATGAGCTGCGTCGCGGCCTCTCGCGTCATCGCGGAGAGATTGTAGACGTTCTTCCCGCATAGGCTGCAGAAGCGCACGCGCTCATCCCCAGCCATGTCCTGCCAACTTGCCGGGCAGGGTCGTGCAATGCGGACGTTCTCGAGCGATCTCTGGGGGCTCATTACGTTGTGATGCCTCCTCGCCGATCTCCCATCACTCCCGGGGATGGGGATGGGTGAGTGCCAGCCGTTCCTCGACATTGTACCGGCAGTGGCGAGTTGCGGCCTCCTCCCTGCCGCCCGTCCTCCATCATCCCGGTCCCCCAGACTTCAATCTCTTCCAAGGTGGTGTCTCAAAAATTTCAACTTCTTGTAGACATCTGGCTTTCGGTGTGCTAGCATGCTCATACCTTCAAGGAGGAACGTCATGAAAGCGAATGCCATCCGCCTGCTGCTGTTGACTGCCGTCTTCGCCGTTGTGCTGGGGGCTCCCGCTCGCTCGGAAGCCACGCTGCTCTGCCCCACGGACGTCTGCTGGGCCCTCCAGAACCAATGCATTGCCGAGGGCGGCAACCATGATTACCTGGGATTTGAGACGGCAACGGGTCTCACCTGCCAGGACGATCTCGGCGAGACCTGGGAGCTCCACTATCTCGACTGCTGCAAGCTGCCGGGGTGCAATCCGCTCGTCTGGCGGCGGTACTGCAAGGCGTAGAAAGGGACGCCGGCGCCCGGGGCCGGGCTGCGGGCGCCGCGCTGGCCTGTTCCTTCCTGAGGATGATCAAGATCTCCTCTACAAGAGGTGAAGCCATGACCCCCATAAGTCGTCCCTACCCCTGGCGGACGTTCATTTTCCTGACACTCGCCGGCACGCTCACCGGGCCGCTCGTCCTCCCGTATTACTTTGGCTTGCTGGCGATCGCGCCCGTGCCACAGCCACCCCTCTCGATGTCACTGGGCCTCGTGCTGGCCGAGCTCGCTCGCAACTTCGTGATCCTCGCTCCAGCCGCGGGTCTCGGACTTCTGGTGGCGCGCCGGATCGGCCTCGGCGCGCCCTACCTCGAAAGCTGGCTCGACGGTGGGCCACGGCCGGCCGAGCCGTGGTCGTCGATCGTGCGGCCGGCGATCTTCTGGGCCACGGTCACGGCGCTCATCGCTTTCGCCATCGACGCCATTTTCCGGCATGGCTTCGGCGTCGAGTTTCCGGCGCCTGAGATCCATGCCCGCATCGACGTCGCCTGGTGGCGCAGCGGCCTCGCGAGCTTCTGGGCGCCGTTCGCGGAAGAGATCGTCGATCGTCTCTTCCTGCTCTCGCTCGTGGCCTGGCTGGGGATGAAGCTCTTCCGCGTCCGGGACGAGGGCCGCGGGCGCTCAATCGCGCTCTGGGTCGCCATCCTGGCCACGGCGCTTTTCTTCGGCTGGTATCACATCGACAACGAGCGGCTCTTCGCCGCTACCGTGCCGCAGATCGTCGCTCTGAGAACGGTGCTGATCATCCTGCCCGTGGGCCTCGCCTTCGGCTGGCTCTACATACGCCGCGGTCTCGAAGCGGTGATCCTCTCCCATTTCGTGATCGACATCATCGTGCACGTCGTGCGGCCCATCGTCGAGCAGTGGCTGGCGTGAGCCGGTCGGGCGCTGACGAGCGAAGTCCGGGCCCGGATCACACGCCGAATCCGAGCGAAGGTGGAAAGGACCGAGGTCCCGCTCCCCTGTAACTATTCGGCGCCTCCCGACGTAAGGAGCGAAAGGAGAGCCGCCATGAGCAAGCCTCGCTTCCTTCTCAAATGCTTCTTCAAACTCTGCGTCGCCGCCGTGTGCGTGGTGGCGGCCGTCGCCACGTACCGGTTCCTCCTCCATCCCTTGATCGAATCCGCCTTCTCGCTCGGCGAGCACGCTTCGTCGCTGGTACGCCGAACGAACCTCTTCGTCGTCGTGGCCCTGTCCTACTGGGCGTTCGTCCGCTACTACGAACGGCGAGCCGTGCAAGAGCTCGCGCTCCCATGGCGCTGGATCGGGCTCGCCGCGGTGGCTGGCTCCCTGTCGATCGGCGTGACCATCCTTGCCTTGTTCGCGACCGGACATTACCAGCTCATCTCTTTCCGCGGCTTCGGTCAGGCGAGCGGAGTCCTCGCGACGATCTGGATCGCGGCGGTGCTCGAGGAAGTGGTATTCCGGGCGATCCTCTTTCGCATCCTCGAAGAGGGGATCGGCACCAAGGCGGCTTTGCTCGCGAGCTCCTTGATCTTTTGTGTCGCGCACCTGACGAACAACGGCGTGCATTGGGTCACCTTGCTCTCGGTCACGCTGGCCGGTCTGATGTGGGCGCTCGTGTTCGTCCTGAGGCGAAACCTCTGGGTGGTCGCGGCTCATCACTGCTGCTGGAACGCGACGATCTTCATGATCGGCCTGCCCCTCTCCGGCGAAAACTGGCGCCCCCAGGCACTGTTCGAGACCGTTTCTCACGGTTCCATCCTCTGGACCGGAGGGGCCTTCGGTCCAGAGGATTCGCTGATCAACGTTTTCGTCAGCATCGCCATCTGCACCGCCCTCTGGCGGTTTGCGCGCCATAGCGACGGGCAGCAGCCCAGACCGCCCGGCTCGGGTACACGTGAGACGGACCGGCCCGGTCGCTTAGCCATCGCATTTAGCGAACAAGAGTCTTTATCGTGACCAATCCACCCAAACGGCAAGCCCCGAAGCCAGAGAGATCGGTCATACGAGTGGCTGCTTGATTCTGACCCTTCGATCCGCTGGCAGGTGATGCGGGACCTGACCGGTGCGCCCGCGGAGGAGGTCGCGGCCGAGCGCGCGCGGGTCGCCACCGAGGGCGCGGGCGCGCGGCTGCTCGCCCTCCAGGGGGCCGACGGGCCGTGGGGCGGCGCGGCGTGGAACCGCGGGTGGAACTCCACGATGCACGTCCTGATGCTGCTGCGGGAACTGGGTCTCGATCCCGCGAGCGACGAGGCGCGCCGCGCGGTGGGCCTCGTCCGCGACCGCGTGACCTGGAAGGGTTGCGGCCCGGAGGAGTGTGACGGCAATCCCTTCTTCGCCGGCGAGGTCGAGCCCTGCATCAACGGGCAGGTGGCGGCGGGCGGCGCCTACTTCGGCCAGGACGTCCGGCGCATCGTCGACCGGCTGCTCGGCGAGCAGCTGCCCGACGGCGGCTGGAACTGCGAGGCCGCGAACGGCTCGACGCGGTCGTCGTTCAACACCACGATCTGCGTGCTGGAGGCCCTGCTCGAGCACGAACTGGCCGCCGGGAGCAGCCCGGAGGTGACCGCGGCCCGCCTCCGCGGGCAGGAGTACCTCCTCGAGCGCCGCCTCTTCCGCCGGCGGTCGACCGGCGAGGTGATCGAGCGAGATCGCAAGGGCGGCGCCGCGTGGACCCGCTTCGCCTTCCCGACCTGGTGGCACTACGACGTGCTGCGGGGGCTCGAGTACCTGCGCCGCGCCGGCGTCGCGCCCGACGAGCGCGTGGCCGAGGCGATCGACCTGGTCGCGTCCAAGCGCGACGGCGACGGCCGGTGGCCGCTCGAGACCCGGCACCCCGGCGACGATGCCGGTCGAGATGGACGAGGGCGAGGGCCGGCCGAGCCGGTGGAACACGCTGCGCGCCTTACGAGTGTTGAACTGGTATTCAGCAGGAAACTAACGCGCTGTCACCCGAGACTTTTCTCGAACCAATGATGGGCGTAGGGTTCAGAATTGAAAGGATCGACCTCGCGAAAGCCGGCGCTCCGGTACAGATGAATCGCCTCTTGCAGCGTATGATTCGTCTCCAACCGGAGGGTTGAGAACCCGAGCTCGCGTGCCTCGGCCTCCAGCGCCGCGAGCATCCGCCGACCCAGGCCCAGCCCGCGGACGCTGTCGGCCACCCACATTCGTTTGAGATATCCAATATCCGGGGCAATTGGCTTCACCCCGCCACAGGCGACCGCCTCCCCATCCACGAAAGCGACAAGGAACGCGCCGCGAGGCGGCACGAATTCACGGTCCTCGGCAGGCAGGGTGGCGGCCGGATCGAACCCGGATTCGAAACGCCGGTTCAGCTCCTGGAAGTACTGGTCGATGCACCAGCGAGCGGCCGGGCTTGCCGGGTCGAGCCGCTCGATCTGGAGGCCGGCCAGTTGCAGGAGCTGATGGACCTCCGCCATAGCGGCGACCAACCGCGTGCGTTGAGCCGCGGTGAGTGGAACAAGAAGGGCTGCGGCGGCCTGGTCGGAGGACTCGTTCATCGCCTGGACCTCCCGCAGCCCTGCCTCGGTCAGCCGAGCCTCCCGGACCCGTCGATCCGCGGCTCCCTGGCCGAGTTGGACGAGACCCTTCTCCTCGAGGGCCTTGATCAGGCGGCTGATATAGCCGGAATCGAGCCCGAGGCGCTGGCGCAGGTCGCGGAGGTCGGCTCCGTCCGGGCCGATCTCATACAGGAGACGCGACTCTCCCAAAGAGCGATCGCGCCCGAGGAAATGGTCGTTCAAGGCCCCGGCGCGTTGCGTGACGAGCCGGTTGAAGCGACGGACCTGGGCGATCTGTTCCGCCAACATTCTCTGACCATAGTCAACTATCTGCGGTCTGTCAAGGAGGGGCAGGCCCGCGGCAGACTTCGCCGCGGGCCCGGAGCGCTCCGTCGAGGAGAAGGAAGGCTTTACGGCTGGCTCACCACCTCGATCGCCTTCTCCAGCAGCTCATCGCGGCCCGCAATCACACCGGCGAGGGTGCGGCTGACCGGGACGGTGGGCTTGATCCCCACTCCGAGGTGGGGCGAGCCGTCCTTCTTCCGGATGTCCATGCCGGTCCAGCGCAGGGTGTGACCGCCGGCCACGTCGAACGGGTCCATGCCGCCGTTGGTACCCGCGGTGCGCCCGCCCACGAGGGCGCCGAGATGCTCGCCCTCGACGGTCCCCATCAGGCTCTCGGCGGCGCTCAAGACCCGGCCGTCGATCAGGAAGGCGAAGCGGCCGGTGAACCGGGGCGCCACCGGCGTCTCGGTAGAGTACAAAGAGTGCCAACCCCAGCCCTGGCGATCGGGCTGGGTGGCGACCGGGATGTTGAACCAGTTCGAGGTCACCGGCTTGTCGATCAGGTGGCCGAGCACCGGCGCCGAGAGGAGGAAGGGATAGCCCCGCATGTCGAAGACGACGCCGTGGGCCGTGGCGAGCTGGTCGACGGCGGCATTGAAATCGTCGTCGTCGATCCGGGAGAGGTCGACGTAGAAGATCCCCGGCCGCAGCTCGGCGATCTTCTCCGGCCGCGGCTCGGTCGGGCTGCCGAAGCCGCCGATGCCGAGGCTGCTGCCGAACGGCGCCGTATAGGCGACGGTCACGGTGCGGACCGGCCCGCCGGCGTGCGGCTGGACGGTGAGCGTCGCCGTGCCGCCTGGCTGGCCGCCGGACAGCTCGGTCAGCGAGCGGAGGAGGAGCCACTGCGGAGTGGCCGCCGAGGTCAGGCTTTCGATCTCGGCGAGCGCCTCCGCGGCCGGCCGGCCGTTGATGGTGAGGACGCGGTCCCCCGGCAGCATGCCGTGCGTCGCGCCCTCCTCGACCGAGGTGATCACCAAATGGTTTTCGATCCAGTCCCAGGTGAAGGCGAAGCGCACCGACGGGTTGATGTTGACGTTGCGGACCATGGCGTGGCCGTCGTGGAGCTCGGCCAGCATGCGGCGCAGGGTGCGGACGTAGGCGGCCTCGTCGGGACCGACCGCGGCGGAGGTCAGGGCGCTCCGGAGGACGGCAGGCCAGTCGACTTTGATCTGATCGAAATACGGGTAGAAGTGCTGGAAGACGCTCCAGCTCACCACCACCCCGGCGAGCCGGGTGGTGCGGTCGGAGCCGTTCGGCACGAAACCGGCCGGCTTGTCCGGCACCGGCAGCACCAGCGGCTGGGGTAGGTGCGGGAAGGTCCCTTGATCGTTGGCCGGCAGCGCCACCGGCACCAGGGCCGAGACCCCGCCGCCCAAGTCCGCCACGATCGGCAGCGCGATCGGCCGCACGTGCGGTCCGGCGAGCTCGGCGGCCCAATGGCCAACGGCCGCACCGGTGACCGGGCTCAAGCTGTACTCGGCCCCGAACGGCGAGGTGTTCAGCAGCCAGCCGCGGGGCGGGAAGCCGGGGACGACCTCCTCGATGTCCGGGTTGATCAGTTGGCCGGTGACGTCGAGGCCGTCGGCGGTCGCCTTCACGTCGTCGAAGGTAAGCCGGCCCGAGCCCGTGAGGTCGAAGCTCAACGTCAGGGAGCTGGCGTCGGCGGGCACATTGGCCTCGAGGGTCACCTGCTGCCAGCCGCCGCGGCCGCCGCGGATTATGGACGGGATAATGGGCTGACTCCAGGCCGCGGAGCCGCTGCCCCCGAGGGTGGAGGCATTGAGGTTGAGCGCCGCGCTGCCAGCCTCTCCGGCGAGGAAGCGCACCGCGGCGGAGAACCGCACCCGGTGGCCCCGCAGCCGCTCGACGTCGAGGGTTTGGGCCACATCGGCACTCGCTCCATCCGGCGCCCGGCCGACTTCCACGCGTTGGCTCGTGTAGGAGAGGAACGGCGAGTGGAGGTCGACGCCCTCATGGCGCCACGCAAGCCAACGGACCGGGCCACCGTCGCCCGTCTCCTCGGGAAGCTGAACCGCCGACTTGGGAGGCGCAGGGAACGGCAGCACACGGACGGTCGGAGCGATCTCGGGGAGCAGAGTGGAGAGAGCGGCGGCGAGCTCGTGCGGATTGCGGGCCGCCTCGACCCGCTCGATGCCGGCCATCGCCAGGGTGTCCCAATCGGTGTTGGCCAGCCCGGCGGCCTGGTCGCTGGGGTGGAAGAAGCGGACGTAGCCGATGAGGCGGGTGAGCGCGGTGAGATTGGTGAGGCCCTGTTCCGTCACCGGGCGGGGAGGCACAACGCCCGCCGCCGCGGACGCGGGGGCGACGTGGCCAAGCAACAGCCATCCGAGGAGGATGGCGAGAGTAACTGTTTTCTTCATGACGTCTCCTTGAAAGCGCCCGGCAGATTGCAGCAGGCGCAATGGGTCTACTTCCAAGATCGTGAAGTCGACCGCAAAGACGACACGCGCCCCCCGGGCCCACGCGGCCCCGGGCAATGGAATCCTCTGGCACCTTTGGAATCGAGCTTTCTTGGGATGAGAAGATGAGGGCTTTTTGGGAATCGTCTGGAACCTTCCTGGCTCCCGCGGCTTTCGGCACGACCGAGGAGAGCAACGAGCCCCGGGGCTGCTTCCCCTCACCGCGGGGAGGTAGACCGCAGTAGATACGTGTTCGAGACGACGCCAGCGCAGCCGCTTGACGAGCATCGGAAGGGGGGTGTAAGTTGGCTCTAACCTCCCGAGGTCAAGGAGATTACGAGCGACGCGCACAGTCGGCTGGGGCTTTGCCTGCGGGCGCCGAAGAGCCGCCAGGTGTGGGCGTCCACGCTTTTCCTGAGGAAGAGCCATGAACCTCGACACGATGACGACGCCGGATACGCTGAGCCGGTCCCTTCAATCCTCCGCTATTGACCTTTCGCAGCTCGGCCGTGAGTACCGGCCACTCCTCCAACTCGTTCGCCTGGTCATCGGGGTGGTGCCCAACTGCGACTCCCTTCTCGCCATCTGGCCCCCTGGGTTCCGGAGCTACAACCTGTTGGTGCCGAATCTCCTCAATCTCCCGTTCTCCGTCTGGGGATGGGGGCCGCCCGTGGTGCCTCTCGGGTTGGCCCTCTATACCGCCAGTTGGACGGCACGTTGCTCCTACTGCACGGCTCACACCTGCTCCTTCGCCCTGCGCCGCGGCGCGCCGCCCGAGGTCCTGAGGGGAAACCGCTCGCCGGCCGAGAACGCGGCCGTGGCGGCGGCCGAGGCGCTGGCGCGCGTCCCTTGCGCCTTCACGCGCGAGCTCCGGGACGATCTGCTCCGCCACTTCTCCGCTCAGGACGCCGAGCGGCTCGCCTTGGGGATCGCCCTCATGGGCTTCCTCAACAAGTTCATGGATGCCGTGGGTGTCGACCTGGAAGAGGCGGCCGTGCAGGAGGTCTCCGCGGCCCTCCTGCCGACCGGCTGGACCCCCGGCAAGCACCGGGTCGCGACCGAGATCTCGGCGGACCCCGCGCTCCAGCCACGCTCCGGTGGCCGGGACACGCTGGCCACCAAGCTGGCTTTCCTGCGCTACGTGCCAGCCGCTCTGAAGCTCGAAGGGTCCTGGACCCGCGGAGTCCCATCGCGCTGGCCCGAGGTCGGGACCTATCTCGAGGCGCAGACCGGCTATCGTTTCCCGCTGCTCGCGAAAGTCTCGAGCCGAAGGGCGGTCAAGGCCATCGCCACGGTCCTGCGGGACAACCTGATCGCGGCGGACAGCCGGCTCGGCCTGGGCACCAAGGTCCTCGCTGGTCTCGTCTACGCCACTGGGGTGGGCAACGAGACCCTCGCTGGCGAGGCCCGGAAGCTGGCCCTCACGACAAACCCACCCGTGGCCGAGGAGACGCTTCAGGCGGTCGCCCGTTTCGCCGCTGGAATCGAAACCTCACGCTCCTCCCTGGCGTCGCTGCCCGGGCTCAACGGCGAGGCGGCCCTGGCGCTCCTCCTGGCGAAAGCGATCTCCCCGAGCCCGGCCGCGGTGCCGCCGTCGCTCCTCGCCGAGGTCGCCGAAACCCTCTCCCCCGAAGCACAGATCGAGCTCGTCGTCTGGGTTTCGATCCAACAGATGCTTCATCGGCTGGGGAGTTTCCTCGACGTATAGGGCGGCTTCTCCGCGGTTCGACGCCCTCTGCAAAGTTGGTAAACCGAGCGACCTCCCGGGCCGGCGAGCGGCCGAGGTTGACCCTCTGCGGCTCGTTGAATGCCTCGTTCTGCACTTTTATTTATAGAGGCAAGGCAACGCCCTGAAAGGAGACGTTATGAGTAAGACCGTTCCGAAGCTGGCCCCCCTTCACGTCGTACTCGGTCTCTGCCTTTGCGCCGCCGCCTTCGGCCAGGCTGCGCGCGGCCCGGAGGAGCTGACCCGCGCCGCGCAGCTCGTCTTCCGCGGCACCATCCAGAAGGTCGAGGCCTCGAACCTGGAGATCGTCCAGGCCGATTCCGATACGGCGGTCGTCCGGGTGGACGAGGTGCTCAAGGCGGCGCCGGGCCTCGGCGACTTCACCGGGCGCGAGATCACCGTCAAGCTGGCACAACCCGGCGACGCGACGCCTGGCGAGCAGGCCGTGTTCTTCACCAACGGTTGGCTCTACGGGTCGACCCTGGCGGTGATCGAAGTCGGGCGGCTGCACAACGATGCCGCCCTTCTCCGCGGCCAGGTCGCCGCGACGGTGCGCCAGGCCGCCGACGAGGAGCTCAAAGGCCGGCTCGCCGGGGCCGCGCTGGTTGTCGCCGGCCGAGTCGTCGATACCCATCCCGCCGCGGTGGTGACGGAGGTGGGAGAGGGCTCGGAGCACGACCCGCAGTGGTGGGAGGCGGTCGTCCAGGTGGATACCGTCCTCAAGGGGAAGCTCGCGGGGCAGCGCGTCACCTTCTTCTATCCCGCGAGCGAGGACGTCGTCTGGTTCGAAGCTCCGAAGCCGGCGGTGGGCGCGGACGGGGTCTGGCTGCTCTACCGCGACCAGTTGCCGGATCTCGGCCTCCGCGGCTACACCGCCCTGAAGCCCTGGAACCTGCAGCCGCGCGGCCAGGCGGACAGAGTTCGGAGACTGCTCGGACAGTGAACGGACGAGCGGACCCTCTCCTCAAATCTTAAGTCTCGGGCCATGCCCATGGAGTATCGTATGAGCCGAATTCGTCAGCATATTGCGAAGCTCCTTTCCGTCCTCATCCTGTCCACGTTCACTGTGGCCGGCCAGGCGCAGGTGACGGTCGTCAACATCATCCCCAACTCGCGCAGTGGTGAAACCCAACAGGACAGCGAGCCGAACGTGGCGGTCAACCCCGCCAACCCGCAGCAGGTCGCGGGCTCCGCCTTCACCCCGGACCCTTTGAGCGGCCCCAACGCGCCGATCTACGTTTCGATCAACGGTGGCAGCACCTGGGTGCTCAACTCGATCCTGCCGGGCAACAGTACCTTGACCGGCACCGGCGATCTCACCCTCCGCTTCGGCGGCACCAGCAGCAACCTTTACGCCGGGGACCTGCGAGGGGGTTCGGGTCTGCGTCTCAACATCCTGCGCACGGCGAATTTCGCCGCACCCGGACTGATGACGGTGCTCGTCGATCGCAGCGGGGTGGGCGTCGACCAACCCTACGTCCAGGCCACCACCGTGCCGGGGGGCCCCGACCGGGTCTACGTTGGCAACAACGACTTCAATGCCCCCGGCGGCAGGACGGCCACCATCGACGTGTCCTTAGACGGCCTGGCGGCGGTCCCGCCGCCGCCCTCCAACTTCGTCTCCCGCCGGATCGAGACGCGGGCCACCTCCGGCCAGGACGGCCCGCCGATCCGTCCGGCCTTTCACTCCGACGGCACGATCTACGCCGCCTTCTACGGCTGGCGCGCCTTCAACGGCGTCATGGCCACCACCGACCTCGTGGTGGTGCGCGACGACAACTGGGCCGCGGGTGCAACCCAGTTCGCGAACCTGATCGATCCCGGCGACTTCCTCCCCGGCCGTCGTGTGATGACGAATCTCCAGGTGCCGTGGAACAACTCCAGCCAGGCGAATTTCGGTCAGGAGCGCTTCGTCGGATCGAACATCTCGATCGCCGTGGCCGCGCTCACCAGCTCACGGGTCTACGTCGCCTGGGCCGACTATCCCGGCGGCAATCCGCCCTACACCCTGCACGTCCGCCGCTCCGACGACCGCGGCGTGACCTGGTCGGCAGCGGACCTGATCACGATCGCGAGCGCCACCAACCCGGCGCTCGCCGTCAACAGTGACGGCCAGGTCGGCTTCCTCTATCAGCAGGTCACCGGCGCCGCTCCCCAGCGGTGGGAGACCCACCTGCGCCGGTCGAGCGACCTGGGGGTGACCTGGAGCGACCTCCTGCTCGCGCAGCCCCCCGCCAACACGCCGGTCCACACCTTCATTCCCTACATCGGCGACTACGTCCACCTGATGGCGTTGGGCAGAGTCTTCTACGGCATCTTCTCGGCCAACAACACCCCCAACCTGGCGAACTTCCCCCAGGGAGTCACCTACCAGCGCAACGCCAACTTCACTACCCAGACCCTGCTCAATACCGACAACGTCACCCCGGTCCCGATCTCGATCGATCCATTTTTCTTCCGCGTCTGCGCTGCCTTCGTCCCCACGATCGTCTCCTTTACGCAGACGGGCGCGACCAACGTCTCGTTCCTGAAGTGCCCGGCGGGCCAGAAGGTCCTGAGCGGCGGCTGCAGCGACGACTTCACCAGCACCTCGCTCATGAGCACCCGGCCCTGGAACGACGACGGTTGGATCTGCGAGTTCAAGACCCAGCCCGGCAGCCTGACCTCCTGGGCCCTCTGCGACAGCGTGGCCGACACGGCGTGCCGCGGCGTCACGACCATCCGCAATACGATCTCGGCAGGAACCACCGTGAGCGTGGCCTGCCCCTCCTCGAGCCAGGTCATCGGCGGCGGCTGCAGCGACGACTTCACCAGCACCAACCTGCGCACCAGCATGCCGTCGGGCAACGGCTGGAGCTGCCAGTTCGTGACCAATCCAGGCAGCCTCTCGGCCTATGCCTTCTGTGCCAACCCCACACCTGGTGCGACGATCCAGACCGTCTCTCTGACCCAGACCTCGAGCAACGTGGCCTTCATCAAGTGCCCGGTCGGCAAACGTGTCCTGGGCGGCGGCTGCCAGGACGTCCTGGGAAGCACGCTGCTCGAGAGCACCTATCCCTGGGCAAACGATGGCTGGATCTGCAACTTCCAGAGCGTCACGGGGAACCTCAAGGTCTTCGCCATCTGCGAATAAAACCCGCCCAACCCACTGAGGGTGCCGCCCGCGCGAGCGGCACCCTCGGGGCCTTTCTATGGAGGATCGGGCATCGTCAGGGCAGAGGCCCGAACCAGCAGGTGCAGTCGAAGGTCAGCGTGCCTCCACCGCAGGTGTTTCCCAGCACCGCCTCGCATGTGTATGTCCCGCAGCTCTGGAACCGGCAGATATGGCCTGTATCCCGGGACAACGGCTCGTATAGCCAGATATGGCTCATTGCCGGGACCATGAGACGGATCTGGCAGGGACGCAGAGGCTCCGGGTGGAGGAGAGCCGAAAAGGTGTCACACTTACGCGCATACCGGGCTGGAATCCGCGCACGAAGGAGGGGGAAATGGCTCGAAAGTGGTGGGTGCTCGTAGGGCTCGCCGTCGTCTTGCAGGCGCCGCCGGCGAGCGCACAGATGCGTCTCAAAGGGCTCGAGCGGCTGTACTTCAATCGCGTCGCAGGACCGGGTCCGCCGCTCCCAAAGTCCTTCCCCTTCGCGGCGCTTCTCCCGGAGACCCTGCCGGGACCCGGTGTCGGCTTGAAACCACCGGCAGCGTCTGACGACTTGAGGGTGCAGGACTTCGAGCTGCCTTTGCGGTCGTCGAAGCACCGCCTCTGGATCCGGCAGATCGAGAACCAGAGCTACCGGATTGCCGATCTGTGGTGGGCGCTCTATGACGGCGGACGGCGAAGCGACGTCTGGAGCTTCGGCGCGCACCCGGATCGCACCGACGACAAGGTACTCAGCAACTACATCCTGGACGGCTTTTCCATGCCGGCGCAGGACGGCGTGATCTTCCGGGTGCGAGGAGAGATGTTCCGGCCTCAAGGCGCATGGTGGATCGTGGGAAAGGAGTGGAGCTTCAAAGTTGGTGACAGCGCGCTCACACTCGCTCGCGTGTGGAACGATTTCGGCTTTTTCCAAGGTTATGACAACGGCAAAGAAACGGCTTTGCTCAGCGTATCCACAGAGCGCGAAACCGGAGATCGGATTGAAATCCGGACTCTGGCTTCTGTCTCAAAAAAGACGCAGAGGGCGTGCGGATTCCGCGATCCAGAAGAAGATAACACTTGGGCGACTTCGTGGGTGCGGCTGGGGCAAGTTGCGCAATGCATCACCCGCAGACCTGGCGCCAAGATCACCTTTCGGAAGCTGGAAACTCCTTCGTTCATCGAGCGGGGCGGTAAAGACGTCCTATAGCCGGCCCTACCCCGCCTCCACCGCCTGGGCCGCCTGCGTCCGTCTCACCAGGTCCGCCAGGCGCAGGACGAGGTGGACGGGGACCTCTCGCTCGGTGAGGCGGCGGTGGAGGAAGCTCAGGGCCACGAGGGTGCTCTTGGGAGCGTCGAGGTCGCGGAAGGCGTCTTCGGCGGAGCGGATGAGGGCCCGGGCCTTGGTGGG
The DNA here is from genome assembly GCA_963712665.1 of Thermoanaerobaculaceae bacterium. Lineage (GTDB taxonomy): Bacteria > Acidobacteriota > Thermoanaerobaculia > Multivoradales > UBA5704 > DATARR01. Next base: position 145,131 of record CAVQIV010000012.1, read on the forward strand.
CAGGCCCTGGCGTAGGGCCAGGGCGGCGAGGTCGATGCTGATGTTGGCGGCCTTCTGCGCCAGGCCCGCGGCTTCGAAGGCCTGGTAGGCGGAGTCGAGGAGGCTCTGGGCCTGGCTCAGGTGGCCCACGGCCGCTTCGATGCGGCCTTCGAGCCAGAGGAGGTCCAGACGCTGGGTCTCGCCCGCGTTCAGGCGCTCCCGGTGGCGGGCGAGGAAGCGCCGGGCTTCGCGGGGGCGGCCCGCTTCCATCTGGAACCAGAGCTGGTTGTGGAGGGCCGCCAGCACGAGGTCCGGGTCGCGCTCCTCGTCCAGCAGGGCCAGTCCCTCGCGCGTCAGGCGGAGGGCCTGGCGGGGACGGCCGGCGTAGCCAGCCTGGAGTCCCTTGGAGATCAAGGCCCGCCCTTCCATCTGCGGGTCGCCGCGGTCGCGGTGAATGGAGACCACCACGTCGAGGGCGGCGAGGGCGCGGTCGTACTGGCCCCGCAGGGATTCGAGGGAGGCCTGGAAGTCGTAGAGGCGCGCCTTGAGGAGCGGATCGCCGGTGCCCTCTTCCAGGAGCGTGGCGGCGTGGTCGAGGGCGTCCTGAGCTTGGGGGACGTCGCCGGTGACGCGGGCGGCGTTGCCGAGGCAGGCCCAGGCCGCGCACTGAAGGTCGGCCACCCGCGTCGCGCCCCAGGCCTCCGCGCTCAAGCCGCCGGCCGTGAGCAGGGCCAGGCGGGCGATGCGGAGCATCTCGGCGGGCTTCTCGTGGCGTAGCGACCAGGCCCGGTCGAGGAGCGCTTCCACCAGCGGCGCGCCCCTGAGGCCGGGGGGCACGCCCGCGAGGGCCTGGAGCCAGGCCGGATCGCTGGTCCCCTGGGCGGTGCTGTCCGTCAGGCGGCCGGCCTGGAGGGCTTCGCAGGCGCGGTCGAAGGCCTCGTCGTAGGCCTTGAGCATCTCGGGGGATGCTTCGCGGGGACCGCGGCGGATGCGGACGAGCTTCAGCAGGGCCGCGGTCTCGGCTCGGCAGGTCTCACAACCGTGGAGGAAGTGGGAGATGACGAGTCGCGTCCGGTCCTTGGGAAGCTCACCTTCTGCGAACGCCCGGAGCTCCTGGGGTGTCGGGTGCTCCTCCACCACATGGCCTCCTTTCCCACGCATCGTGGCGCGGCCTGGACTCTGATCCTAGATTCTACGACGAAACGGGCTGGTTCGCGTCAAGCCTTTCTCCTTAATTATATACGAGAAGGGCTTGACGCGATCCTCTCTACTACCCCCGCACTGCCCGCTGGTTGTGGTGACGGACGAGGTCGGCGAGGCGGACGACGAACTGCGCCGGCACTTCCCGCTCGGTGAGGACCCTGCGCAGGAAGGCGAGGGCCATGCGCGTGCTGCGCGAGGCCTCCAGCCGGGTGAAGGCCTCTTCGGCGGTGCGGACCAGGGTCAGGGCGCGCACGGGCTCTCCGAGGCGGATCTGGACCGCCGCCAGGTCCAGCTTGACGCTGGCCGCCTGCAAGAGCCGGCCGGCGAGGGTGAAGGCGCGCTCGGCAGCCTCCAGGTTGAGCAGGGCGCCGTCCAGGTCACGCATGCCGGCGTCGATCCGGCCTTCGAGCCAGAACAGGTCGAGGCGCTGGGCCTGGCTGGTGGCCAGGCGAGAGCGATGGCGGCGCAGCAGGCCCCGGGCTTCCTCGGGGTGGCCGCTCTCCACCAGGAACCAGAGCTGGTTGTGGATGGCGGCGACCACGAGCCCGGGGTCCCGCTCTTCGTCCACCAGGGCGAGCCCCTCCTGGGTGAGGTGGTAAGCCTCGTGGGGCTTGCCGGCGTAGCCGGTCTGGAGCCCTTTGGAGATGAGGGCCCGCCCTTCCAGGTGCCGGTCCCCCTGCTGGCGGTAGATGGCCTGCACGGTGTCGAGGGCCGCCAGAGCGAGGTTGTAGTTGCCGCGCGCCGATTCGAGGGAAGCCTGGAAGTCGTAGAGCTGGGCGCGGGTCAGGGGATCGCCGGAGCCGTGGCCGAGGAGACGGGCGGCCCGCTCCAGGGATCCTTGCGCCTGATCGAGGTCGCCCTGGATGCGGCAGGCGTTGCCGAAGGCGGCCCAGGCGCGGCAGCGGACGTCCGCCACCGGACGCTCTCCCCAGGTCTCGGAGGAGAGGCCGCTGGCGGTGAGGACGGCGAGACGGGTGAGCCGCAACAGGTCGGCCGGGTCGTCGTGGCGCAGCGACCAGGCCTCGGCGAGGATCTCGTCCACCCGCGCGGGACCCTGGGCCTCGGCCGGAGCCTCCGGCCGGGGCACACCGCCCTGGAAGATCGCGGCGATGCGGTCAAAGGCCGCATCGTAGGAGTTGGGAGACACCGGCTCCGCCGGGCGCCAACGCGGCGCGGCCTCGGCGCGGCAGGTGTCACAACCCTGCAGAAGATGGGCGACGACCGTTCGCGCCCGCTCCCGGGGCAGCGCGCCGTCGGTGAAGGCCTGGAAGTCCTGGGAGGTCAGATGCGGATGCTGAGCCATAGTGCGTTCCTCGTTCTTCCCGGGTCTCCCCCCGGGACGGGTGACGGCTGACTGCACCGAGAGTAGACCCCGAACATTTCTACGCGCATTACGGCGTGAAGTTGCGCGGCCGGGCTTTCAGGGTCCCTCCTCAAGCAAGAACATGGCCAGGCCTGAGCCCTCTTCGACTATGCTTCCGCCGTCACCTTTTCCGGACGGAACTGTCTGTCCGGAAGCGCAAACCTCTCTGCTCCCGGCGCGTAGACAGGAGGGAGGGCGCCCGTGACGGCGGCCTCATCCTCCAAAAGGAAGGGCTCATGACACCCATTCTCGAAGTGCGGGACGTCCGCAAGAGCTACGGCGACTTCGTGGCGGTGGGCGGGGTTTCGATGGCGGTGCCGCCCGGCAGCATCTTTGGCCTCCTGGGGCCGAACGGGGCGGGCAAGACCTCCACCATCCGCATGATCATGAACATCACAGCCCCCGACTCGGGCGAGATCCACGTGTTCGGCCATCCGCGCACGGCGGACGACCTGCGCCGCATCGGCTATCTGCCAGAGGAGCGGGGGCTCTACCGGAAGATGACGGTGATGGACCAGCTCGTCTTCCTGGGCGAGATCCACGGCCGGCGCGGCCCGAAGCTGATCGCCGACATCCAGCGCTGGCTGGAGCGCGTGGAGCTCTCGGCGTGGGCGAAGAAGAAGGTCGAGGAGCTGTCCAAGGGCATGCAGCAGAAGGTGCAGCTCATCGGCACGGTGCTCCACGAGCCGGAGCTGCTGATCTTGGACGAGCCGTTCTCCGGTCTCGATCCCCTGAACCAGGAGCTGTTCCGCGAGCTGCTCCAGGAGTACCGGAAGCAGGGCAAGAGCGTGGTGCTCTCGACCCACGGCATGGAGCTCGCGGAGCGGATGTGCGACCACATCTGCCTGATTTCCCACGGCCAGGCCGTGCTGGACGGCGAGCTCAAGGCCATCAAGCGCCGCGAGGGGGGCAACTCCTTCCGGCTGGTGGCCGAGGGGGATCTCGCGCGATTGAAGGAGCTGCCGGAGGTGGAGCAGGCCACGGTCCAGGATGGGACGGCGAAGCTGATGCTCCGGCCCGACGCCGACGGCGCCGAGGTGCTGCGGCGGGTGGTCGGTTTCCTCAAAGTCTACGAGTTCCGCTCCGAAGAGCCGGAGCTGGAGCAGATCTTCCTGAAGGCGGTGCGCAATGCGGCTTGAGAACGTCTTCGTGATCCTCAAACGGGAGTACCTGCAACGGGTCAAGAACAAGGGCTTCTGGATCGCGACACTCATCGTGCCGCTCTTTGCCGCTGCGGTGACGACGCTGCCCGGTCTGTTGATCGCCAAGAGCCGGACGAGCCAGAAAATCGTCATGGTCGACGACTCCGGCTTAGGGGTCGCCGCGGCCTTGAAAACGGAGGCGGCGGCGAAGAACGCGAAGCCGGCGGCGGACGGGACGGGGCCGCAGCGCCGGGGCTTCGGAGGGAATGAGGGCCGGCTGGCGGAGTTTGCCATCGAGACGCAGGCGCCGGCCGCGGACCCCAAAGCGCAGCGGCTGGCTCTCGACCGCCGCGTCCGCGACGGGGAGATCGACGCCTGGGCGTGGATCGGCAAGGGCGTGCTGGGGGACGAGGCCGTCGAGTACCACGCCCGCAACACCTCGAACCTCTTCACCCAGAGCGCCCTGGAGGGTGACCTCTCGGAGGTGGTGCGGCGCATCCGCCTGCAACAGGCGGGGATCGATCCCGCCCGCATGGAGGAATTGACGCGGCGGGTGGAGGTGCATCCCCTGCAGGTGCCGGGGACCGGGACGAGCGGCGGCGGGGTCGCCGGGATGATCTTCGCCGTGGTCCTCTTCTTCCTGCTCTACATGAGCATCCTGATGTGGGGTCAGCAGGTGATGCAGGGGGTGCTGGAGGAGAAGGGGACGCGGGTGGTGGAGGTGCTGATCTCGGCCGTCAAGCCGTTCGAGCTGATGCTGGGCAAGCTCCTGGGCATCTGTCTCGTGGGCATGACTCAGCTCGCCATCTGGCTCACCACGGTAGTGGTGCTGACGGCGCCGGGCATCGTGGCATCCATGGCCTTCCTCCCACCGGGGGTGACGATGCCGTCGCTGACCTTCGGCATCGCGGCCAACCTCGCCCTCCTCTTCATTCTCGGCTTCTTCGCCTATGCCACCCTCTACGCGGCCATCGGCGCGTCGTTCAACAACCTCCAGGAGGCGCAGCAGGTGTCGAGCGTGGCGGTGGTGTTCATCGTGGTGCCGGCGATGGTGATGTACCCCATCATCAACGATCCGAACTCGACCATGGCGGTGACGCTGTCGCTCATCCCCGTCTTCACCCCTCTCATCATGCCGCTGCGCATCGCCATCGAGATGCCGCCCGTCTGGCAGCTCGCCCTGGCCTATGCCCTGACCCTGGGGTTCGTGCTGGGCATGCTCTGGATCGGTTCGCGGATCTACCGGGTGGGCATCCTGATGTACGGCAAGAAGCCGACCCTCCAGGAGATCTGGAAGTGGACGCGCTACTCGTAGGGTAAGACCCGGCGGGCGCTGCGGGAACGCGCCGCCGCTCCCGCGGGTTAAGATCCCCAGGAGGATCCAATCCCTTGGCGACCCGCAACCCCTTTCCCTCGCGCATCGACTTCGGCCTCTCGGGACCGGTACCGCGGGACCTGCTGGCCATCCTGGCGGTCCTGTTCGTCACCTTCTCACTGTGGTTCTTCGACTCGACGCGGGCCATCCCGCTGGCGCTGACTCTGAGCCCGGAGGTGTGGCACACCGCCCAGGTGTGGCGGCTGGCCACCTACCCGTTCGTCGCGGCCCCGGGGAGCGGGCTCTGGTTCCTGGTGGAGCTTTTGATCCTCTACATGTTCGGCAAGGACGTGTACTTCGGCCTCTACCGCCGGCACTTCTGGCGGCTGATCGCCGTCTCGGCCCTGGGAGCCGGCCTGGTGGCGGTGGGGGTGCACGCGCTGCTCGACCTCACGGGGACGTGGCAGATCTCCGACCCCTTCGTGCTCATGCTGGCGCCGCGCTTCCTGGTCGTCGTCTTCATTGCCGCCTTCGCCACGGCCCATGCGGACGCCACCATCCTCCTCTTCTTCATCCTGCCGATCCGGGCCCGTTGGTTCCTGTGGATCGAGCTCCTGTTCGCCTTCGTGGGGTTCCTGGGATCGAAGGACCTCCCCGGGTTCCTGGGGGTCTGCACGGCGGTGGGGCTCACCGTCCTCTATATAAGGTCGAGCGGCTCCCTGCGCAAAGGAGGGAGGCGCACCCTGCGAGAGCTGCGGCTGCGGTTGGAGCGCTGGTGGATCCAGAAGAAGCTGGAACGCAACCGGCGCAAGCGGGGCTTCCGGGTGATCGACGGTGACCGCGACAGGAATGTGCGCAAGGGGCCGTGGGTGAATTAGACCCCCCTCATCCCTCCGGCCTTCCGCATCTCTGTCTTGAGCTCTGCCACTTCGGCATCGGCCAAAAGCTTCTGTGCGATCGTGACCACGCCGCGCTCCACGGAATTCAACTGCGCCCGCACAGCCTGGAAATTGGTCCTCATCTCCGTGACTACGCGGTGCTCCACGGTATTCAACTGCGTCTGCATCTCCGTGAGCAGGTCGTGCTTCACGGTGCTCAACTGCGTCTGCATCTCCGTGAGCAAGTCGTGCTTCACGGTCCTCATCTCCGTCTTCATCTCGAGGCGGAGCTGCTCGACAGCGTCAAGGATCGTCTGCGGGTCTTGTTCCATGAGAGTCAACACTATCCGGGAATAGGAAATTCTGTCAAGGCATTCCAAAACCAGCCAGTATTGGCCGGTTCAGATTACAAGCGAGACTGGAAGGCTTCGACCGGTCTAGAGGGGCCGGGGGGTGATCGCCTTCGGCAGCAGCAGCCACATCTTCCCCCGGTGCTTCATGCGGCCGGCGATGGCCTCGGCGTCGGGGCCGAAGCCCCAGAAGACGTCGCCGCGCACGGGGCCGCGGATGGCGCCGCCCGTGTCCTGGGCCACGAAGAGACGGTGAATCCTGCGATCGGGCTCGCCGGGATGGGGGGAAGGAGAGCTGGCCACGAGCCAGATGGGGAAGCCCAGGTCGTGCCGGGTGAGGTCCACGGCCAGCGAGCGCTGGGGCGTGAGAGGGATGCCCTGGGCTCCCAGGGGGCTGTCGCCGTGGAGGGTCTCGAAGAAGACGTAGGAGGCGTTCTTCTCCATCACCTCGCGGGCTTCGCTGGGGTGGGCTTCGAGCCAGGCGCGGATGGTCTGGAGGGAGACGTCCTTCCTGTCCAGGGCGCCGCGCGCGATCAGCTCGCGGCCGATGGCGGTGTAGGGGTGGCCGTTCTGGGCGGCGTAGCCCACGCGCAGCTCCTTGCCGTCCTCCAGGCGGACCCGGCCCGAGCCCTGGATCTCGAGGAAGAAGGCGCCCACGGCATCGTCCACCCAGGCGATCTCCAGCTTGCGGCCGGCCAAGGCTCCGCCGTCGATGCCGTGGCGGTCCGGGTAGGGGAGGAGGTCCCCCTTCACCACCTTGCCGGCGATGCGCTGGCCTTTCAGGGTGTCGCGGAAGCGGCCGAGGTCCACCATCACCAGCTCGGGCGGCCGGGCGTAGATGGGCACGGTGAAGCGGCCGTGGCGCTTGCGGCTGCCGCGGAGGAGGGGCTCGTAGTAGCCGGTGAAGAGGCCCACGGGGTTGCGGTGGTTGCGCACGGACCAGGGCCGGAAGGTGGTCTCGAAGAACCGGCGGGCCGCGGCGCGGTTCCCCGTAGGCACCCTGGCCGCCGCGGCGCAGGCGGGCTTCCAGTCTTCCTCGCCGGAGAGGACCCCGCAGGAGCGCAGGAACACGGGCACGGCTTCCTCCAGGGCGTCCGTCCCCCATCCTGGCAGGTCGCCGAAATCCACTGCCTCGAGGACCCTCTCATCCCCTCCCGGATAGGCCTCGAACAGCCCCGCGAACACCTCCGCCGCTCCGGGCTGCCGGGCGAGCCACACCCGCAGCGCCAGGGCGCCGAGAATCAGGGCGACGAGGACGATGAGGACGACAGCGGCGCGGCGCGACATGGGGAAAGTCTACCGTCCCCGGGCTCTCACCCCTCGCGTACCACCCGCGCGCACGCCGCCTCGATCTGCCGGGCGATCTCGTCCCAGTCGTAGCCGGCGGCGCGGGCGAGGGCGTTGGTGCGCAGGCGCGATCGCTCCGCGTCGTCGGTGAGCAGGCGATCCAGGGTCCGGGCCAGGGCCGAGGGGTCGGGCGCGGTGCAGATCCCTTCGATCCCATCGCGCACCAGCTCGGGGACGGCGCTCTCGGAGGACTCGCAGTAGACCACGGGCAGGCCCGCGGCCATGGCCTCCAGGGGGAAGAGGCCGAAGCCCTCCCGCTCCGAGGGCTGGACGGCCACCCGGGCGCTCCCGAGGCCGGCCCACACCTCGTCGTAGGTCTTCACGTGACCCCGGAAGTCCACCCGGTCCGCGATCCCCAACTCGTCCGCCAGCCGCAGCAGAGTCTCGCGATAGGGGCCGTCGCCGAAGACCGTGAGGAGCACGCCGGGATGGCGATCCTGCAAGAGCGCCACGGCCCGCAGCAGGAGGTCGATCCGCTTCTCCCGCAGCAGCCGGCCGGCGTAGACGAGGGGCGGACCCTGGCCGTGACGGGGAGAGTCCATCCCCGCGGCCCGCTGCACGTCCTCGACGTGGATGCCGCATGCTACCAGCTCGACGCCGCTCCTGGCGCGGTTGCGCTCCAGTCGCTCTTGGGTGAGCCGGCTGGAGGCGGTGACGGCGGTGCCGAGCTGGCCGGTGAGCCACTCGATGGCTTTGTAGACCGGGGCCTTGAGGCGGCCGACGTAACCTTTCCAATAATCCCCCCAGTACTCATACCAGGTCACCAGCAGAGGCTTGCCCGCCAAGGCGCACTTCACGGCCAGGGGGAAGATGTGGACGTAGGGCATGTTCGCCGTTTCGACGACGTCGTAGCCGGAGACGTCCAGCCGCAGCACGGTCGCGGCGAAACGGATGGCCTGCCGGGTGCTGCGCTGGCCCGCGGCGTTGGTGAGCCGCTCCCGCTCGCCGAGCGAGAGCACACGGACGCCCGGGGGATCGGGTAATGGCCGGGGTGGCTGAGGCTTGCGGAAGCCGGCGAGCGTCACCTCGTGGCCGCGGTGGACGAGGGCCAGGGCCAGCTCGTGGTTGCGGCTCTCCACCCCGCCCAGGAAGTCGGGATAGACGGCCTCGTAAAGAAGGAGAATTCTCAAGATTTCCAGGGCAGGATCGCGGCGATCTCGGCGGAGCGACGGTTGATGGTGGAGATGATCACGCCGCAGGTGAGGCAGAGGGCCGCCAGGATGAAGAGGGCCGCGGAAAGCACGGCGAGCGGCAGGCGGGGCACGAGGCCCGTGCGCACGAACTCGGCGATCACCACGCTGCCGCCGGCGAGCGAGAGGATGAGGAAGAACAGAGCCAGCAGGCCGAAGAAGGTCAGCGGCTTGTAGTCGCGGAAGAAGGTGAGGATGGCGGTCAGGATGCGGTAGCCGTCGCGATAGGTGTGGAGCTTGCTCGGGTTCTCCTTGGGGCGGGCGCGGTAGCGCACCGGCACCTCGGCCACGGGGAAGCGCTGCACCGCCGCCTGGAGCGACAGCTCGGCCTCCACCTCGAACCCCTGGGCGATCAGCGGCGTGGCTTCGAGGAAGCGGCGGGTGATCACCCGGTAGCCGGAGAAGAGGTCGCGGGTGCGCACGCCGAAGAGCAGCCGCACGAGCACGATGAAGAGCCAGTTGCCGAACGAGTGGCCGGCCCGGAACGCTCCCTCCTCGAACTCCTGGAGACGGGTGCCGATCACCATCTCGGCCCCGGCCTCGGCCGCGGCGAGGAGCTTGGGCGCATCGTCGGCGGGGTAGGTGTCGTCCCCGTCCACCATCACCAGGAAGTCGGCGCCGGCCTCGCGCGCGTGGCGGAAGCCGGTCAGGAGGGCGAACCCCTTGCCCGGCCGCGGCTCGCGGATGACCTCGGCGCCGGCGTCCCGGGCGATCTCGGCCGTGCGGTCGCGCGAGGCGTTGTCCACCACCAGGACGAGGGCCTCGGGCAGGGCGGCGCGGAAGTCGGCCACCACCTTGCCCACGGTCAGCTCCTCGTTGTGACAGGGGACGACGACGACGGTGCGGGCGACGCGACGAGAGTTATCGGCCATAGACGATCCACACCACGGCCAGGCTCCAGAGGGCCATGTTGATGAGGAAAGGCGGGTCCCTGAGGATCGCCTCCGTGGGGTTGCGTGCGCCCGGCCGCTGGTACATCAGATAGAGATAGCGGAAAATACCGTAGAGCACCAGGGGAATGGTGAAGACGAGGTCCTGGGTGTGGTACTTCTCGACCGTCTCCGGGGCCACGGCATAGAGGGCGTAGGACACCACCGAGGAGGCGGTGACCACGTTGATCATCTGATCCAGGAAGGCCGGGCTGTAGTGGTCCAGCACCGGCCGCTGGCCCGAGGCGTCGTTGGCGAGGAGGGTGATCTCGTGCCGCCGCTTGGAGAAGGCCAGGAACAGGGCGAGGAAGGTGGTGCACAAAAACAGCCACCGCGAGACCTCGACCCTCATGGCCTGGGCCCCCGCCTCGACCCGCAGCACGAAGCCGAGGCTGATGGACATCACGTCCAGGATCACCATGTGCTTGAACCACAGGGTGTAGAGGAGGTTCAAGAGGAGGTAGGCGACGAGGATCGCGGCGAAGGAGCGGCCCAGCCAGACGGCGATCCCCAGAGCCGCGGCTCCCAGGACGGCGACGGCGGCTACGGCCGTGGAGACCTTGAGAGTGCCTGCCGCCAGGGGGCGCAGCCGCTTCAGGGGGTGGCGGCGATCCTCCTCGCGGTCGCGCAGGTCGTTGACGAGATAGACGGCGCTCGAAGCGCAGCAGAAGGCCACCACCGCCAGCAGGGCGCGCGTCACGGCGCCGGCCGACAGCAGCAGCCCCCCGAAGACCAGGGGAGCGAGCACGAAGAGGTTCTTGGCCCACTGCGCGGGGCGCATGGAGCGGAGGAGCGGTCCCATGACGGGGGGTATTGTATGAGAGAGGAGACGATCGGCGCGGCCACGGGCCCGGCGCCCGGCCGTGAATCCTCGTTCCGCGCTCTCCTTCTCGTCGCCGTGGCCGCCCTCGGCCTCTGGCTGTGGGCCACGGTGCCGCTGGCTTTGGGACAACGCACCCTCTACTTCCGCGACGTCTTCAGCCTCCATCTGCCGCTCAAGGCGTTCGGGGCGGCAGAGCTGCGCCAGGGGCGAATCCCCGCCTTCAATCCCACCTGGGGTCTGGGCCAGCCGTTCCGGGGCAACGGCAACGCCCTGCCGTTCTATCCCGGCAACCTCCTCTACCTCGTGCTGCCGTTCTGGAGCGCCTTCAATCTCCACTACGCCCTGCACTGGCTGCTCGCCGCCCTGGCCATGGCGGCCCTCGCCCGCGGCCTGGGCCTGAGCCCGCCGGCTGCGCTGGTGGCCGGTCTCACCTACGGGGGCTCGGGGTGGGTCTTGACCGGCCTCTGCTTCTACAACCTGATCGCGGTCTCGGCTTGGTGGCCCCTGGTGATGCTGGGCGGCCTGCGCGGGGGACGGCGCGGGATCGCCCTCGGGGGGATCGCCTGCGGCCTGGCCCTGCTGGCGGGCGAGCCGGTCTCCGCCGCCTTGGGGGTCGTGCCCCTGGCGCTGGTGACCCTGCAAAAGCACGGCATCCGGCGGGGGATTTTCTCCGTGCTGGGGATCGGCGGGATTGGCGTGCTCCTCGCCCTCCCCCAGCTTGTGGCCACGGCTCGCATCCTCAGCTTCACCTCGCGCCGCGCCCTGGGGGCGTCGGGATTGTGGGAGGGACGGTTCCACCTCGGCGCCGCCCGTCTCTTGGAGCTCGCGGTGCCCTTCCCCTTCGGCCTGCCGTGGGACCTGGGAGCCCGGGGCTACTGGCCGTGGGACGAGCAGCCGGGGCTTCCCTTCGTCCTCACCCTGCACTTCGGGATCGTGGCTCTGGGCCTCGCCGTCCTGGGAGCGCGGCGGGCCCGGACCTGGGCGGCGCTGGCGATCGCCGGGATCGTCCTCGCCTGGGCCGGGGCCCTCGGCGGGGATGCCCTGGCCGTGGTCTCTCGCGGCCTCGCGCGCTATCCCGAGAAGCTCCTGTTCTGGTTCGCCCTGGCCGTCCCCCTCCTCGCGGGTTGGGGCCTCGAACGGGCGCTCGCCTCGTCCCGGGCGTGGAAGGCGATGGCCGCGGGCGCGGGGCTCGCTCTGGTTGCGGCGGCGGGAGTCTTCGCCGCGGGGTCGCGCCTCGCGGCCTGGCTGGTCTTCGGCAAGGTGTCGCCGGAGCACGCGGCCGAGGCTCCCGCCGCGCGGGTGGGGATGTGGATCGTCTCTCTCGTGCTGGCCGCGGCCTTCCTGGCTCTGGCTGCCCTGGCGGCCCGCCGGGGGAGCGCCGCCGGCCTGGCCGCGGCCCAGCTCGCGGCGCTCCTCCCGCTGGCCGGGCTGGTGAGGACGGCGCCGGTGACCGATTTCAATCCGTCCTCCTGGATAGAGATCGTGGGTCCGGGAGCCGGAGTGGTGACCTCGAACCTCGCCTATCCCCTGGGCGAGCCGTCGGGCAACCGGCTTTCCGATCCGTCCTATCTCACCCTCGTCCGTCTCGAAGCCTTCGATCTCGGTCCCTCGCCTGGCGTGCTCCATGAGTTGCGCTATCCACTGGCCCCGAACCTCGACGGCGTCTACTCTCCTCTCTCGGCCCTGCTGCTGATCCACCTGCCGCAGCTCGACTGGAACGCCCGGGCCAACTGGCTCCGGGTGCTGGGGACGAAAGCCGCGGTGCTGGAGGAGAGCCCGGAGACAGACAAGCTACACCTCATGGCCACCCAGGAGCGCTTCGGCGGCGTGAGCCATCTCTTCGCCGTGGTGGCACCGGCGCCGCCAGCCTCCTGGCCCCGCTCCGTACGCGCGGCGGCGAACCCGGCGTCGGCTTTCCGCCTCGTGAGCCTCTCGCCCGATCCCGTGGCCGACGCCGTGGCGGACCGGCCCGTGCCCCACGTTCCTGGAGCGACGGTGCGGTTGCTGGCGGATACGCCGGACCGCCTCGACGTCGAAGTCTCGGGCGGCGGGGGTCTCCTCGTCCTCAACCGGGCCTACCAGCCGCTCTACGTGGCCACTGCCGAAGAGAAGCGGCTGCCCACCCTGGCGGTGGACCTCGTGCTGCTGGGCGTCGAGGTGCCCCCGGGCACCCATCGGGTGCGGATCGAGGTCCCGGCCGGACCCGAGCGGGCGGCGGGGATCGTGGCGCTCCTGGCGCTGGTGGCGGTGATGGTACTCTTCCGGAGCCCTCACGGAGCCTGACGCGGAATGTCCGAGGAATCGACCAGCGGCCCTGCTCTGACCGCACCCGCGGCTCCACCCCCCGAGGTCTCGCCCTTCCTCTACGCCGGCCCGCTGCTGATCCTCCTGGTGCTGATCTTCCTGCCGCTCATCCGCGGCACGGAGACGCTCGTGCTGCGGGACGTCCTCAACTCCCACCTGCCCATGAAGTGGTCGCAGGCGGAGGCCATGCGGCACGGCACCTTCCCCATCCTCGATCCCTACCGGGCCGGAGGCCAGCCGCTGGCGGGGAACTTGAACGCCGCGCCGTTCTATCCGGACAACGTGCTCTACCTCCTGGGCTCCACCTTCTGGGCCTTCAACTCCCACTTCTGGCTTCACCTGCTGCTGGCCCCGTTCGCTTTCGCCTGGCTGGCGCGGAGCTGGGGCCTGGCGCGCGAGCCCGCCTGGGCGGCGGCGGCGTGCTACACGGTGTCCGGCTTCTTCCTCTCCCACCTGAACTTCTACAACCTGGTGGCAGCGGCGGCGCTGGCTCCGGCCCTGGTGGCCGCCTGTCTCGACCTCGTCCGCCATCCACGGCGGCGGGGGTGGCTCGCGCCGGGAGTGGCGATCCTCTGGACCCTGCTGGTGCTCGGGGGCGATCCCTTAATGGCCCTCCTTGCCTTCCTGCTCGCTGTGGCGGGGGTCGCCCTGATCTGGCGGGAGCGGCCGGCGGGCTCGGGCGGCACAGCCCTCGCGCTCCTCGCCGCCGCCTTCGGGGCCGGCACGCTGATCGCCCTGCCGCAGATCGTGGAGCTGCTGCGCATCCTGCCGTTCTCCTACCGCGGCTACCAGGGATTCGGTGAGAAGGTCGCCACCATCTCGAGCCTCGATCCGCGGCAGACGGCGGACTGGCTCCTCCCCTTCTTCTTCGGCCGGCCGGACGTCCTCGGCAACGGCTCGTTCTGGGGGCAGCAGTTCTACACCAATTTCCCGCCCATCTACTTCTCGCTCTATCCCGGCCTCCTGACCTTCGCCCTGCTCGCGGCAGCGGGCCGGCCCCGAAGCCGGGCTGCGGCGTGGGCCTGGGGCGGCATCGCCTTCGGGGTCTTCTTCGCCCTCGGCCGGTTCAATCCCGTGGCCGACTGGCTGCTGAGCTCGCAGAAGAGCCTGCGCTATCCCATCAAGTTCTGGCTGCCGGTGGCGATCGGAGCCTCGCTGCTCTGTGGCATCGGCTTCGAACGGCTGCGCCGGATGGAGGCAGGGGCCCGCAAGCGCGTGCGCTTAACGCTGCTCCTCTCCGGCCTGGTCTTCGCCGCCTTCTGGGCCTTCCTGAGCGCGGCGCCGCGCGCGGCCGAGGCGTGGATGAACCTGTTCATCCCCCGGCCGGCGGAGTTCATCGCCAACGAGCGCCTGCGCTGGGCCGGACTGTCGTTCCTCACCCTGCTGCTCCTCTTAGGGCTGGGGATCGCCCTGCGCATCTCCCGCCGCTCCTGGCGGATCGGGGCGCCGCTCCTCCTGCTCCTGCACGTGGGCTCCCAGCTCTGGCTGATGCGGCCGCTCTACCCCATGGACTCGGTGGTGCCCTACCTGACGCCGCCGCCCGCCCTGCAATGGGTGCCCACCGATGTCCTGGTGGTGAACCCGGACTACAACTACCTCTTCGGCCCGTCTCTGCTGCGCCAGGGGACGTTCCCCGAGCCCACCATCCAGTGGGTGGAGCGCCGCTCCTTCTACGAGCTCTTCCCCTACGCCGGCCCCCTCTGGAACCTGCGGTATGAGCTGAACACGGCCCCCGAGGGGCTGGACGCCTTCCTCACTCGGCGGGCCCAGATCGTGGTCAAGGGCCTCAAAAGCAACGAGGAGCGGTTCCGTCTGCTGGCCTCCTGGGGGATCGGCCGCGTGCTCCTCGACCATCCCCTGACGCCGCCCTCGGCGCGGAGCAGGCTGCTGGCCACGGTGCCCAGCTTCGGCGGTGAGCTCTACGTCTACGAGGTCCTGGACCGCGCGCCCGAGGTCTTCCTCGCCCGCCGCGTTTTCCACGAGCCCGACCTCCCGGCCGCCTACCGCCGTCTCGCCTCCCCCGACCTCGATCCGCGCACCGACGCCGTCCTTATTACCCCGGACAAAATCATCTCGAACAAAAGGGGCCCGGGCCAGGCCCTGGAGGAGACGGGAGGCGGCACGGCGAGATTCCTGCGCGTGGCCCCGGAGGAGATCGAGGTGGAAGCCGAAGCAGGCCCGGGCGGCGCCCTCCTGGTCCTGCAGCGGGCGAACCTCCTCTTCGAAGCTGACTTGGACGGCCGTCCCGCCCGGGTCCTCACCGCCAACGCCCACCACATCGGCGTCCAGGTCCCCGCCGGCCGCCACCGCCTCCGCTTCTGGATCGACCGCCGGCCGCTCCACCGTTCCCTCTGGGGTGCGGCGGCGGGGGTGTTCGGGCTGGTGGGGCTGGGATGGTGGGGGTCTCGGGGACGGCGAGAAGAAGCCTGACAGGGACCCTGCTAACATACCGGCCCCTGTGATGACTGACACCGTTCCGAGACGACGCATCCGCAAGGTGCTGATCGCCAACCGCGGGGAGATCGCGGTGCGGATCCTGCGCGGTCTGCGCGAGATGGGGATTCGCTCCGCGGTCGTCTACTCCGAGCCGGACCGCCTGGGATTGCCCGTGCTGCTGGCCGACGAGGCCTATCCCATTGGACCCGCGCCGTCGCGGGAGAGCTATCTGAGGGGCGAAGCCATCGTCCGGCTCGCGCAGGAGATCGGGGCCGACGCCATCCATCCGGGCTATGGCTTCCTCTCCGAACGGGCCGGCTTCGCCCGGCTCTGCCGGGAGGCCGGCGTCATCTTCATTGGCCCCTCGCCCGAGGCCATCGACGCCATGGGCTCGAAGGTGGAGAGCCGGCGGCTGATGATGGCGGCGGGCGTGCCGGTCGTTCCGGGCGGCAAGGACCCGCTGCCCGACCTCGACGCCGCCCAGGCCGCGGCTGAGGCCATCGGCTACCCGGTGATGCTCAAGGCCGCGGCCGGCGGCGGCGGCAAGGGTATGCGCATGATCCCCTCGGCCGCCGAGCTCGCCAGCTCCTACCGTGCTGCCCGCTCCGAGGCCGCGGCGAGCTTCGGCGACGACTCGGTCTACATGGAGAAGTACATCGTCGAGCCGCGGCACGTGGAGATCCAGGTGATGGGTGACCTCCACGGCCGGGTGGTCTCCCTGGGCGAGCGGGAGTGTTCCCTTCAGCGCCGGCATCAGAAGGTGGTGGAGGAGGCGCCGTCGCCGGTCGTCACCCCCGAGCTGCGGCGCCGCATGGGAGAGGCGGCGGTCAAAGCCGCGTCGGCCGTGGGCTACAGCAACGCCGGCACCTGCGAGTTCCTGCTCGCCAGAGACGGCAGCTTCTACTTCCTGGAGATGAACACCCGCCTCCAGGTGGAGCACCCCGTCACCGAGCTGGTGACCGGCATCGACCTGGTGCGGGCGCAGGTCCGGGTGGCCGAGGGCGAGCCCCTGGGACCGGAATTCGATGACGTGCAGCCGCATGGGCACGCCATCGAGGTCCGCCTCTATGCCGAGGATCCGTTCCAGCGCTTCGCGCCGTCGCCGGGAAAGATCGAGATCCTCCGCTGGCCCGACGGCCCCGGCGTGCGGGTGGACAGCGGCGTCTACGAAGGCTCCGAGATCTCCATCCACTACGATCCCATGGTGGCCAAGCTCATCGTCTGGGCCGCCGACCGGGACCAGGCCCTCAGTCGTCTGGAACGCGCCCTCGCCGAGCTGCGGGTGGAGGGCATCCGCACCACGGCGCCTCTCTTCCGGGCCCTGCTGGCCGATTCCGACTTCCGCTCGGGGAACCTCGACATCGGCATGCTCGACCGCAAGCTCGCCGCGGGCGAGCTCCATCCGCCGGCTAGCGGCGCTCTCGAAGATCTTCCCCTGATCGCCGCCGCCCTCGCCCACGACGAGCGCGCCCAGCGCACCGCCGCCGGACCGCCGGACGGGATTCCCGCCCGCCGCTCGCGCTGGGCCGGCACCGCCCGTTACGAGGCCAGGAGGAGCGGTTCATGGATCTGATCGTCCGTTCCGGAGAGCGGGAGGCGAAGGTCCGGGTGCGCCGCGACGAAGACGTCTATGAGGTCACGATCGGCGACCGCACCTATTCCGTTGACGCGGGCACGGCACGGCCTGGTCTCCAGAGCCTGCTGATCGGGGGCGAGCAGCACGAGGTGTCCGTCCGTCTGCAGGGCGATGGGGTCTACCAGGTGAGCACACCCCAGGGCTCCGTCGCCGTCGAGGTGTCCGATCCCTTGACCGCGCTGGCCACCCGGACCCGGGCGGCCAAGGGCGGACGGCGGCGCCAGACCGTCAAGGCTTACATGCCGGGCCGCGTGGTCACCCTGCTGGTCGCGGAAGGCCAGGAGGTCACGGCCGGCCAGGGCGTCCTCGTGCTCGAAGCCATGAAGATGGAGAACGAGATCCGCGCCGAGCACGACGGCATGGTCACCAAGATCTACGTCCAGCCCGGCAAGGCCGTCGACGCCGGAAACCCGCTCTTCGAGCTGGAGTAGGGGGAGCCGTGAAGCTGGGGACGGTGAGTCACCGCACCATCGTTCTCCTGCTGCTCGGGATCTTCGCCATCCTCTGCATGCACGGCCTGGTGTGGGACTCCCCCACCGTCGATGAGGTCGCCCACCTCCCGGCCGGCTACTACTACCTGAAGACGGGCGACTCCTCGGTCTACCCGAACAATCCGCCGCTGCTCAAGGTGCTGGCGGCCCTCCCCCTGCTGGCCCTCCAGCCGGATGTCGGACCGCCACCCCACCGGGGGTCCCCCGCCTGGCAGCCATGGATCTTCGCCACCGACTTCATGGAGCGCAACCGGGCGATCTACGAGCGCATTTTCCTCTTGGGACGGTTGCCCATTATCGCTCTCGGCGTCTTCCTCGGCTGGCTCGTCTGGCGCTGGTCACGCGACCTCTACGGCCCGCGGGCCGGCCTGGTCTCTCTCACCGGCTATGCCTTCTGCCCGACACTGATCGCCCATGCCCACCTCGCCACCATCGACGCCGGTGCCGCCGCCTTCGTGCTCCTGGCCCTCTACACCTTCGAGCGCTTCGTCCGGCAGCCGTCGCCGGCGAGGCTGGCGCTGTGCGGCGTGGCCTTGGGGCTCGCGCAGATCGCCAAGCTGACGTTGCTCTTCCTCTACCCCATCGTCCTCCTGCTCGCCGCCGTGGCCCTGGCCCGCGGCAACCGCTTCGCGTTGCGACCCGGCGGCCGGCGGCCCGTGCTGGGGAGCCTGGCTTCCCTGCTGGTGATTCTGGTGCTGAGCGTGGCCGTGATCAACCTGGGCTACCTCTTCCAGGGGAGCGGCCGGGCCCTGGCGGACTACGAATTCCACAGCCGGTTCATGAAAGGGATCGCGGGTCTGCTCCCCGGCCGCTTGCCCGTGCCGTTGCCCTCCCCCTACGTCGAGGGATTCGACCAGGTGCGTCTGATCACGGAGGCGGGGGAGTTCCCGAGCTACTTCTTCGGCCGCTGGTCGCAGGAAGGATCGATTCTCTACTATCCCGCAGCCCTGCTCTTCAAAACGCCGCTGTTGCTTCTCGCCGCCTGGCTCGCCGCTCCGTTTGCGAGGCTCCGGCCAAGGCCCCGGGGCGACCTCTTCGTGATCCTGCCGCTCGTCCTCCTGCTGGTGGCCTTCTCGGTCTTCTCCATGCGGACCAACTATGGCATCCGCTATCTCCTCCCCGTCCTCCCTCTGGCCCTGGTCTACATGGGCAGGCTGGTTCCGGCGCTGGAGACTCGGGGCCGTGCCGTGCGCGCGGCCGCTCTGGCAGCCCTGGGGATCTATCCGCTCTCCGCGCTCCTTGCCACCCCGAACACAATCGACTACTTCAACGTCTTGGCCCGCGGCCGGGGCGACCGTATCCTCCTCGACTCCAACATCGACTGGGGCCAGGGCCTGAAGCGCGTGAAGGCCTACATGGATCGCGAGGGGCTCGACCACATCGACCTCGCCTACTTCGGCCACGTCGACCCGGCCCTCTACGGCATCCGCTGGGACTTCCCACGCCCCGACCGTCCCAGCCTCGTGGCTGTGAGCGCCAACTTCCTCCACGGCTACCCCTACGTCACCTATGCCAATGGCCGCATGCTGCCCGTGCCGCCGGGAGCGTTCCAATGGATCGAAACGCAACAGGAGGTGGAGTACCTGGGGGGCGGGATCTTCATCTACAGGGTATCATCCCATCCATGAGCGAAGCCTCGTTCCGTTCCGTCGTCCACATGTTCCAGCACCGGGTCGAGTCCTCTGCGGACCTCGAAGCCATGTCCGGCCGCCGGAACGGCCAGTGGTACTACCTCACCTGGCGGGAGGCCGGCCAGCGGGTGCGGGCCGTGGCCTGCGGGCTGCTGAGCCTGGGCTTCCAGAAGGGCGAGCGGGCGGCCATCCTCGCCACCAGCACCCCGGAGTGGGTGATCGCCGATCTCGGCATCCTCTCGGCGGGTGGGGCCACCTCCACCATCTACACCTCGAACACGGCCGAGGAGAGCGCCTACATCCTGGAGGACTCCGGGGCCCGCTTCTGCTTCGTCGAGAACCCCGGGCAGGAAGCCAAGATCCGGGAGGTGAAGGACCGGTTGGGCAGCGTCGCGAACCTGATCCTGATGGAAGGTGCACCCGTGGACCCCGTAGCCAATGACGGCTGGACGATCCCGCTCGCCGAGCTAGAACGCCGCGGCGCCCAATGGGACGCGGACCATCCGGGCGGCTTCGAGCAGGCGGCGAACGCCGTGGGACCGGAGGACCTCGCCACCCTCATCTACACCTCGGGCACGACTGGCAAGCCCAAGGGGGTCATGCTCACCCACGACAACTGGGTGTTCGAGGGGGAGAGCGTCGCTGATCTCGGGCTCCTCGGCCCCACGGACAAGCAGATGCTCTTCCTCCCCCTCGCCCACTCGTTCGCCAAGGTGCTGGAGGTGGTGTTCATCCACCTCGGCGTCTCTACGGCCATCGACGGCGTGATCGACGACCTGGTACCGAACCTGGCCGTGGTCCGGCCGACGCTGATGGCCGGCGTCCCCCGGGTCTTCGAGAAGGTCTACAACCGGGTCGTCACCGGCGCGAAAGAGGGAGGCGGCCTCAAGTACAGGATCTTCCAGTGGGCCCTGGGCGTGGGCGCCAAGGTCTCGGCCCTGCGCCAGCAGCAGAAGGAGCCCTCGGGTCTCCTCGCCTTCCAGCACCGCCTGGCCGACAAGCTCGTCTACTCCAAGCTCAAGGAGCGGTTCGGCGGCCGTCTCCGTTTCATGATCTCGGGCGGCGCCCCCCTGTCGCGCACCATCGCCGAATTCTTCCACGCCGCGGACATTCTCATCCTCGAAGCCTACGGCCTCACCGAGACCTCGGCCGGCGCCACCGGCAACCGCATCGAGCACTACAAGTTCGGCACCGTGGGCAAGGCCTTGAAGGGGGTCGAGGTGCGAATCGCCGAGGACGGCGAGATCCTGATGCGCGGCAGAAACGTCATGAGCGGCTACTACAACCTCCCCGAGGCCACGGCCGAGGCCCTGGAGCCGGACGGCTGGTTCCACACCGGCGACGTGGGCCAGCTCGACGCCGACGGCTTCCTCACCATCACCGATCGCAAGAAGGACATCCTGGTCACGGCCGGCGGCAAGAACATCGCGCCGCAGAACATCGAGAACCAGCTCAAGGCAGGAAGCCCCTACATCTCCCAGGTCGTGATGCTGGGCGACCGCCGGCCCTTCTGCGTCGCCCTGATCGCCATCAACGAGGAGACGACGGGCAAGTGGGCCCGCGAGCACGGCATCGACTACAAGGACTACGCCGACCTCGCCTCCCGCCCCGAGGTGAAGCAGCTCATCCGCGACGCCCTGGACGCGGTCAACGCCGACCTCGCTTCCTACGAGCGAATCAAGGACTTCCACCTCCTCGACCACGACCTCTCCCAGGCCACGGGCGAGCTGACCCCCAAGATGAGCGTCAAGCGCAAAGTGGTGGAGCAGCGCCACAAGGAGATCCTGGAGGGGTTCTACAAGGATACGGTGGCGCAGTTGTAGGGGAGGGGAAAGCGAAATACTCTTCGTTTAGAGGTTGTCTTCCGGAGACTCTCGAGATGAGTCAAACCGATCTTACCCGCCGCGATCTCCTCCGCCTCACCGCCGTCGCCGGAGCCGCCTCCTCCCTGGGGCTCGGCCCCTCGGCTGACGAGGAAACCCCGAAGCCTTCCGCCGCGCCGGCGCCCGCGGCCTCCGGTTCTCTGGACGCCGCCGTCAAGGCTGCCCGCTGGATTCGCACCGCCCGGGTCGAGACGCCGGACGGCTACGTCTGGCTGACCGGTCCCGAGCGGCCCGAGGGGCTCGACACCGTCACGCACCTTTACACGGGAGGCGCCGGCGTCGTCCTCTTCCTCCTGGAGCTGGCCCGGGCCACCGGGGACAAGGCCCATCGGGAGGAGGCTTCGGCCGGCGCGGACGCCCTCATCGCCTCCCTGCCGGAGAAGCTCAATCTGGAGGAACTGCAGGGCGCCTTCTATACCGGTATTGCCGGGATTGGCTTCACCTTCGAACGCGTCCACCAGGAGACCGGCGACGAGAAGTACCGCAAGGCCGCCATCCGTTGCCGCGACCTGATCCACGCCGCCGCCCAGCCCGCCGGCAAGGGCGTCGATTGGGGGAAATACGCCGACCTCCTGAACGGCACCGCCGGGACCGGCCTTTATCTCCTGCATCTGGCCAAGACGGGAGACACCGCCTCCCGCGACCTGGCGGCCAAGGCGGGCCTCCGGCTGATCGAGCTGGGCATCCCCGAGAACGGCGGCCTCAAGTGGCGCTCGGATCCGGACTTCCCCCGCCTGATGCCGAATTTCTCCCACGGCGCGGCCGGCATCGCCTATTACCTCGCCACCCTCCACCGCGAGACCGGCCGGCAGGAGTTCCTCGACGCCGCCCTCGCCGGGGCGCGCTACCTCCAGTCGATCGCCGTCACAGAGGGAGATTCTTGCCTCATCTTCCACGACGAGCCGGACAACAAGAAGCTCTACTATCTCGGCTGGTGCCACGGCCCCGTGGGCACCTCCCGCCTATGGCTCCGCCTCGACCAGGTCGATCCCAAGGGCGGCTGGCTCAAGTGGGCGAAAAAGGGAGCGAACGCCGTCATGGCGAGCGGCATCCCCGAGCATCAGACGCCCGGCTTCTGGAACAACCTCGGCCAGTGCTGCGGCTCGGCCGGAGTCGCCGCCTTCTTCCTCGATCTCGGCAAGCTCACCGGTGAAGCGTCCTATACGAGCTTCGCCCACCGGGTCGCCCGCAACCTCCTGGATCGTGCGACGAAGACTCCGGGCGACGGCCTCAAGTGGATTCACGCCGAGCACCGCATCAAACCGGAGTACGTCTACGCGCAGACCGGCTACATGCAGGGCGCCGCCGGCATTGGCATGCTGCTCCTCCAGATGGACGCCGTCGAGAAAGGGCGGCCGTGGACCTTCCGGCTGCCGGACAGCCCCTTCGGAGACTGAGCGAGATGCCCCGGCGCCTGCTCCTCATCAGCAACTCGACAAACCACGGCCAGGGCTACCTGGACCACGTCCTCGCCGAGATCGACCGCTTCCTGGGACCGGTCCGGCGCCTGGTCTTCGTCCCTTTCGCCCTCGAGGACCGCGCGGTCTATGGCGCCAGGGCCGCTGAACGGCTGGCGGCGATCGGCGTCGAGGTCGTCACCCTGACGGCGGACGAGGCCGGTCTGCGGCTGGCGCGGGAGGCGGAGGCGGTCTTCACCGGTGGGGGCAACACCTTCCGGCTGCTCAAGACGCTGCTGGAGAGCGGCCTGCTTTCCGTCCTCCGCGAGCGGGCCCGCGCCGGCATGCCCTATATCGGCAGCAGCGCCGGCACCAACATCGCGGCACCCACGATCCGCACCACCAACGACATGCCCATCGTCCAGCCCGCTTCCTTCGAAGCCCTCGGGCTCGTCCCCTTCCAGATCAACCCCCACTACCTCGATCCCGACCCGGGCTCCACTCACATGGGCGAGACCCGGGAGCAGCGCATCAAGGAGTTCCACGAGGAGAACGAGACGCCGGTGGTGGGCATCCGCGAAGGGACCTGGATCCGGGTGGAGGGCGGGCAGGCCACGCTCGGCGGCTCCCGGGGCGCGAGGATCTTCCGGCGCGGGCTGGAGCCGGAGGAGCGACGGACGGGAGCGTCGCTGGACGATCTGCTGTAGGCGTTCCCCAGATATAGAATGGCCACCTTCGTTTGCGGAGGAGCGAGCCCATGATCCCCGTCAAGCCCCACATCGCCGAGCGCGCCCACGTCAAGAGCCTCGCGGAGTACCAGCAGATGTACCGCCGGTCCATCGAGGAGCCCGAGGAGTTCTGGCGCGAGAAGTCCGGCATCGTCGACTGGTTTCATCCACCGCGGAACGTCGTGGACATGGACGTCGAGGAGGTGGACTTCGCCTGGTTCTCGGGCGGACGACTGAACGCCTGCTACAACTGCCGTGGACCGCCACCTTTCCGACGCGGGGCGAGCAGACGGCCATCATCTGGGCCGGGGACGAGCCGGGCGACTACCGCTACATCACCTACCGCGAGGTCAAGCACAACGTGGCCCGCATCGCCAACGTGCTCCGCGCCCATGGCGTGCGCAAGGGCGACCGGGTGTGCATCTACCTGCCGATGGTCCCCGAGCTGGCCTACAGCATGCTGGCCTGCGCGCGCATCGGCGCCGTCCACTCGGTGGTCTTCGCCGGCTTCTCGGCCGAGTCGCTGCGCGATCGCATCCTCGACGCCGGCTGCAAGGTGGTCATCACCGCCAACGAGGGGCTGCGGGGCGGCCAGGCGCATCCCGCTTGAAGCAGACGGTGGATCAGGCCGTCGAGGGCCTATCGATGGTGGAGACGGTCTTCGTGGTCCGCCGCACGGACAAGGACGTGCCGATGCGGCAGGGCCGGGACCTGTGGCTGGAGGAGGAGACCGCCCGGCAGCGCTCCACCTGTCCGGTCGAATGGATGGCCGCGGAGGACCCGCTGTTCATCCTCTACACCTCGGGCTCGACGGGAAAGCCCAAGGGCGTGCTGCACACCACGGGCGGCTACCTGGTCTACGCCGCCCTCACCCACAAGCTGGTCTTCGACTACCACCCGGGCGACGTCTACTTGCTGCGCCGCCGACATCGGCTGGGTCACGGGCCACAGCTACATCCTCTACGGCCCGCTCGCCAACGGCGCCACCACGGTGATGTTCGAGTCGCATCCCCACCTATCCGGACGCCGGGCGCTACTGGCGCATGGTGGACGACCTGGGGATCAACATCTTCTACACCGCGCCCACGGCGCATCCGCGCCATCGCCCGCGCCGGCGACGAGTGGGTGAAGCGCTACAAGCGCGACTCGCTGCGCATCCTCGGTTCGGTGGGCGAGCCCATCAACCCCGAGGTGTGGCGCTGGTACCACGACGTGGTGGGCGAGGGGCGCTGCGCCGTGGTGGATACCTGGTGGCAGACGGAGACGGGCGGCATCCTCATCACTCCGCTGCCCGGCGCCACCCCCTGCAAGCCGGGCTCGGCCACGCTGCCCTTCTTCGGCGTCCGGCCGGTGCTGGTGGACGAGAACGGCCAGGAGCTCGAGGGTAACGGCGTCTCCGGCAACCTCTGCCTGCGCGGCTCCTGGCCGGGGCAGGCGCGCACGATCTACGGCGACCACCGGCGCTTCCAGCGAGACCTACTTCTCCCAGTACCCCGGCCTCTACTTCACGGGCGACGGCTGCCGGCGCGACGAGGACGGCTACTACTGGATCACCGGCCGCGTGGACGACGTGCTGAACGTCTCCGGCCACCGGCTGGGGACGGCGGAGATCGAGAGCGCCTTGGTGGCCCACGACGCGGTGGCGCGAGGCCGCGGTGGTGGGCTTCCCGCACGACATCAAGGGGACGGGGATCTACGCCTACGTCCATCCCACGCCGGAGTACGAGAGCGCGGACCCGGAGGAGCTCGTGGGCGCGCTCAAGGAGCAGGTGCGGCACGCCATCGGCTCCATCGCGACGCCGGACCGCATCCAGATCGTCACCGGGCCTGCCCAAGACGCGCTCGGGCAAGATCATGCGCCGCATCCTGCGCAAGATCGCCGCCGGCGAGTACGAGGAGCTGGGCGACATCACCACCCTGGCGGATCCTTCAGTGGTGGAGAAGCTGGTAGACGATCACCGCTTCCACTCCGTATAAAAATGGGGGTAGACACCTCGCCTCGAGATCGTGTTACACTGGCTTCCAGCTTCTCGTTGGAGGCCCCATCTCTCCGGTCTGGCAGGTTCCCCGGTGAGGGGATCTCTACCAGGCGACCTGGCCCGCCACAATCTCCGTACAATCTGCGCAAGAATCTGACCCATGGGTTGCTGGGAGATCGCGATCCTGGTCCTCCTCATCGCCGTCCTCTTTCCCGGCACGATCTATCGCTTGATCAAGTGGCGGCGGTCCCGGCGACAGCGGCGGCAGGAGGGCTCGCGATGAAGTGGATGGCTCTCCCGGCGCTGCTGCTGGCCCTTCTGGCCACGGGTGGAGCGCAGGCCGCGGTCGAAGGCTTTCACTACACTCGCGACGTCCAGGTGACTGCCCCCGGATGGGTGCGGGTGCCTCTCGACCTCGCCGCCATCCAGCACCTGGCACCGGGGGCGGCCGACCTCCACGTCATCTCGCCGGGCGGCGGCGAGATCCCCATGCGCGTCGAGACCGCGGCGCCCCGCAGCGAGCGCCGGGCCGTCAAGTCGTCCGCCGTGGATCACGATAATGACGGCGACAAGGGCTGGTCGCTGCTCCTGGACCTGGGAGCGGATCCCATCCCCCACGAGCGGCTGTTCCTGCAGACGGCCCGGCCCGGTCTCACGGCGCCGGAACGGATCGAGAGCAGCCCGGACGGTGACCACTGGCAACCCCTCATTCTGGGGGAGCCTGGGGCCTTCCGCGCTGACGCCGGCGAGGGGTGGGTCGCCATCTCCTACCCGATGACGGAAGACCGCTGGCTGCGTCTGCACTGGCCGCAGCCGGCGGGAGCGCCCAGGATCGCGACGGCGGAGGTCGAGTCGGTCACCGGCCCCACGCTGGCCATCGCCACCCGCAACGCCGACTGCGAACCGGGCCCTGCCGGCGCGGTCTTCTGCACCCTCCCCCTGCCGGCCGCCGGCCAGATCGTGCGGCGGCTCACCGTGGAGGTGGAGGGCAAGGGGAGCGTGGGGTACTGGCTGGACGCTCCTCGCGAAGGGCGATGGCAGAGCCTGGTCGAGGGGGTCTGGCAGGGAGCCGGGGGCCGGACGCGGCACGTGCTCCCGGCCGGGCCGGACCCCGTGGCGGGCGACCTCCTCCGGCTCGAGCTCTACGCCGCCTCGGGAGCGGCGCCGCGCCTGGCGAGCTATGGCATCGAGCTGACGGTTGAGACCGTCCTGTTCGACGCCGAGGAAGCGGGGCACTACACCCTGGCCTACGGCGGTACCCCCCGCCGGGCCGAGCCCGGGCCCGCGGCGCCGCCCGGCATGGAGCCGGTGTGGCGGGAGGCCGGCCCGGAGAGCGAGCATCCGCCGCCCCCGCTGCCGGCCACGGCCACGGCGCCCGGCGTGCGGCTGGGGACCGGACGCCTCAAAACCTCCTGGCGGGTGGTCGCGCCCCTGGCGCGGCCGGGCTCGCTGGTCCGTCTGGAGCTGCCCGAGTCCGTCTACGGCTTCTCCCGGGTCGACCTGGGCAACCTGCGGGTAGTGGCCGGCGACCGGCAGATCCCCTATTTCCTCTGGTCTCCGGCCACTCCCACCCTCGCCCTGTGGGAAGGGAGCGTGCAGCCCACGGAGGCGGGGAAGCGAGCCAAGGAGAGCGAGCTGGGGATCCGCCTTCCCCGGCCCGGCCTCCCCCTCTCCGAGCTGGACCTCATGGCTCCCGCGCGCCCCCTCCACCGCAGCGTGGTGCTGCGCTACATGGAGCCGGTCGCCCGTGCGGCCCCGCGCCGCGGCGAGGAGCGGAAGGCGCCCCCCTCCCTGCGCCAGACCTGGGACTGCATGCCCCAGCCCCCCATCCCCTGCCGCCTGCGCCTGCCCCTACCCGGCCGCGCCCCCTCGGTCCTCTCCCTGCGCTTCCGGGACGGCGACAACCCGCCCCTCGCCAATCTCGACGCCGCGGTCTGGCGCCGGCGCGACGTGCTTCTGTTCGTCTGGCCGGAGGGCGCGTCGGTGCGCCTCCTGGCCGGCCCCGACATGTGGAAGTCCCCCTCCTACGACCTCCAGACCCTGGGCGACACCCTGCTGGGCTATCCCTGGCAGCCCGCGGAGATCGGCACCGGCGGCGCCCGTCCACCCGGAGAGGAGCCCTGGTGGAGCCGCTGGGTGCGGCCCATGATCCTGGTGGTGGCATCCCTCTGGCTGATCCTCCTGCTGCGGCGGATCCTGCTCAGGGCTTGAAAGCTTGCTTGGGGCTGAAGAAGAGGAATGGCTCCTCGGGAGGGATTCGAACCCCCAACATTTCGGTTAACAGCCGAACGCTCTACCGTTGAGCTACCGAGGAGTGTAAAAGAAGCTGCCGGGCTCGCCCCGGGAGGCGGCATTCTAGGCGGATCGCCCGCCGGTGTCAAACCCGGCGGGCGACCTGCCCAGGCAGTGAGGTCTTACATCGTGTTGTCGAGGAACGGCTTCAGCTTCTTCGCCCGGCTGGGGTGACGCAGCTTGCGCAGCGCCTTCGACTCGATCTGGCGGATGCGCTCGCGGGTGACGTTGAACGAGCGGCCCACCTCTTCGAGGGTGTGCTCGGAGCCGTCGCCGACGCCGAAGCGCATCTTCAGGACCTGCTCCTCGCGCGGCGTCAGGGTCTTCAAGACCTTGCGGGTCTGGTCCTTCAGGTTGGCGAAGATCACCGAGTCGATGGGCGAGACGGCGTGCTTGTCCTCGATGAAGTCGCCGAGATGCGAATCCTCCTCCTCGCCGATGGGCGTCTCGAGGGAGATCGGCTCCTGGGCGATCTTCATGATCTTGCGCACCTTCGAGGCCGGCATGTCCATGCGCTCGGCGATCTCCTCGGCCGTGGGCTCGCGGCCGAGCTCCTGCACGAGCGAGCGGCTGGTGCGCGTCAGCTTGTTGATCGTCTCGATCATGTGCACCGGGATGCGGATCGTGCGCGCCTGGTCGGCGATGGCGCGCGTGATCGCCTGGCGGATCCACCACGTGGCGTACGTCGAGAACTTGTAGCCGCGGCGGTACTCGAACTTCTCGACCGCCTTCATCAGGCCGATGTTGCCCTCCTGGATGAGGTCGAGGAACTGCAGGCCGCGGTTGGTGTACTTCTTGGCGATCGAGACCACGAGGCGCAGGTTGGCCACGATCAGCTCGTGCTTGGCCTGCTCGCACTCCGCCTCGCCCTCGCGGATCATGCGATGGTCGCCTTGATCTCCTCGTGGGTGATGCCGTAGTTCTGCTCGAGCTCCCGCAGGGGCCTTGCGGTACTTCTCGATGCCGCCGCTGGTAGAGGGCCTTGAGCGCCTCGTTGTTCTCGTGCTTCAGAGCCGTCTGCGCCCGCGGATCGTCCTGCTCGAAGCGCGAGCAACTGCTTGTCGATGTCCTTGAGGAACTCGATCAGCGCGGTTGCGAGACGGCGGCGTGAAGTCGACGGTGCGGATGTCCTTGGCGATCTTGGCGACCCGCCGGTCGATCTCGCGCTCGATCTCCAGGTACTTCTCGCCGTCCGGCTTGCAGCGCTTCTGGCGCTTGCGCAACTCGCCGATGCTCGTGCGTCGTTGCCGCGATCTGCTCGAAGATCTGGAGGTTCGCCCTTGATGCGGTCGGCGGCCTTGGGATCGAGCGGCTCATCGGGATCGGCGGCCACCAGCTCGCGGAGGATCCGCTTGTCCTTGGCCGCCATCTCGTTCAGGCGCAGGAGCTCGCGCAGGACCACCGGGTTGTTGGCACAGCGCCTCGTAGATCAGCCATTCGCCCTGCTCGATGCGCTGGGCGATCTCCACCTCGCCCTCGCGGTCGAGGAGGGGGACCGTGCCCATCTCGCGCAGGTACATGCGCACCGGGTCGTTGGTCTTCTCGTGCGTCGCGAGACCGAACTCCGTCGTCTCGTCCTCTTTCTTGTCGAACTCGTTCGTGCCCGACTCGAAATCGTCCCGGTTCTGGTAGCGCTCGGGACGGTCGATGACGTCGACCCCCAGGTCGGCGAACCGGAGATAGATCTCGTCCAACTCGTCGGGGAGGCTGACCACCTCCTCCGGCAGCATCTCGTAGATCTCGTCGTAGAGCAGATAGCCCTTCTCCTTGCCCAGCTCGATGAGCTGCTTGACCGAGCTGTACTTCTCTTCGACGGGTGTGAGGCTGGTAATCGTCAATGTGCTCTCCTTTGAGCTCGACTCGGGACCTGAACGCGAACGGGGCTCAGCCGTCTCGGCCAAGCCCGTGGTTCGCTCCTGGCCTGGACCCCCGATGAAGGCTGCGGCTCAAACGCGTCTTCTCGTCCGCGAGGCGGTCGCGGAGCGCATGGTCCCCCTTGCGCTGCGCCTCGCTGATCTCTCCGTGCAGTTCCTTGAGCCGCTGCCGCCGCCAGCGGTCCGCCAGCTTGTCGAGGGATTCCAGAAGCCCGATTCTTCCGGACGCAAAACTCCCTTCTACCATAATCTTCGCGAGCCGGGCAACTATTCCCTGGCTTTCCCCCAACCGCGACCGCACCCGCTGGACGTCGGGAGGGGAGCCGGCTTCTGCATAGAGAGCGCAGAAGGCCTCGTAAATATTCCTGCAATCCGTGTCGAGGAAGACCTCGGGCGGCGGAAGCTGGTCGAGCGGCGGAATGCCGGCGTCGTTCTCTCGCTCCAGGAGATGGTCGATCACCTGCTCCTCGAGGCTGCGCACCGGGCTGGGTCCGCCGTCTCCGGCTGGGGGCGGGGGCTCCGGCGGACCGGACCTCGCTCCTCCCCCCATGCGCCGGGCGAGCATCTCGACCGGGAGCCCCAGCCGGCTGGCGGCGATCCGGGCGTAGTTGAAACGCAGGATGGCATCCGGAATGGGCTGCAGCAGCTCGGCCACGGCTGCTGCCGCCTTGCCCTGAAGCTGCGGCTCGCGCGACGTCCCGGGGGGGATGGCGCGTTCGAGCTCCGCGACGACGGCGTCCTCCGCGGCTTCGACCGCGGTCCGCACCGCCGCTTCCCCCTGCTCCAGGCGCAGCGAGTCCGGATCGTGGGAGCCGGGGAAGCGCGCCCGCCTCACCCCCAGCCGTTCCGAGAGGAGGAGCGGCAGGGCCCGGCGGAAGGCGTTCTCGCCGGCGCTGTCGCCGTCGTAGGCCACCACCACCTCCTCGGCGTAGCGGGAGAGGAGCTTCGTCTGCTCCGGGGTGAGGGCGGTCCCCATCCCGGCCACGGAACCTTCGAGGCCGCAGGCCACGGAGCCGATCACGTCGAAATATCCTTCGCAGAGCACGGCGCGTCCCGATTCCCGGATCTCCCGCTTGGCCAGGTGCAGACCGTAGAGGAGCTCTCCTTTATGGAACCGGTCCGTCTCATTTGTGTTGACGTACTTGGCCTTGTCGTCCCCCAGGGTGCGCCCGCCGAAGCCCACCAGCCGGCCGGACGGGTTGTGGATGGGGAACATCAGCCGGTGGCGGAAGCGGTCATAGAGGTCGCCGCTCCTCTCGGAGCGGGCGATGAGCCCCGCCGCCTCCAGGTCCGCCTGGGGGATGCGGGGGTGGAGGGCCTTGAGCAGGTTCTCGAACCCTTCGGGGGCATAGCCCAGGCCGAAGCGCTCGACGAGCTCGGGCGGGATGCGCCGCCGCTCCAGGTACTCGCGGGCGAAGGAGGACTTCCTGAGCTGATCGGTGAAGAAGCCCGCCGCCGCCTGGAGGGCCCCTTCGAGGTCCTGCTGCGGCTTGCCGCCCGCGAAGCGCGCCTCGGTACGGCTGGGGAGCGGGATGCCGTAGCGCATGGCCAGCGCCTCGATGGCCGCCGGGAAGTCGTCGCCGGTAGTGAGCATGTGGAGCTTGATGGCGTCGCCGCCCGCGCCGCAGCCGAAGCAGTAGAAGAGCCCCTGGACCGGATCGACGCTGAACGACGGCGTCTTCTCCTTGTGGATCGGGCAGAGCCCCGAGTAGCGCCGCCCCGCTTTGCGCAGCCGGGTGTGCTCGGAGGCGATGGACACGATGTCCACCGCGTCGCGCACGGCCTGCACGAGCTGCGGAGTGAGGTTGACGTTGCCTAAGGGCATGGTTTCTCTAAGACACCTTACGCGCCCCGGAAGGTCACCACCGTGGCGCCGTCGCCCCCTTCGTTGGGGGCTCCCGCGCGGATCCCGGCTACGCCGCGGTGGCTCCGAAGGTGCTGGCGCACGGCCTGGCGCAGGCGGCCGGAGCCGTGGCCGTGGACCACCCGCACTTCTTTGCGCGAGGCGAGGAGGGCGCGATCGATGTAGGATTCGAGCTCCTCCAGGGCCGGCTCCACCCGCATCCCGATCAGGTTGATCTCGGGCGCCACGGCCGTGGCCTCGTCGATGTCACCGCGTGTGGCCGCCCCTGCCGGACGGATCTCCCGCGGTTTTTCCCGTTCCGGGCGCGCCGGCCCGGCCCCGGCGGCGGGGGCCAGCTCTTCGGGACGGCAGCGCACCCGCTTGCCGCGGACGAGCACCTCCGCCCTCCCGGGCTCCAGCTTCTCCAGCACCCCGTTCCACCCCAGGCCCACGTGGCGGACGGGCTCGCCCACCACCAGAGGCCCCTCGGGCGCCGGCTCCTCCTCGACGAAAGCCGGGGCTGCGGCGAACAGGGTCTCGACCGCCTCCGCGGCCAGACCGCGCCGCCGGCCCTCCTCGAAACGCTCGCGCAGCCGCTCCTCTTCCCGGCGCAGGCGCTCGGCGGTCTGGCGGCGGAACTCGTCGAGCTCCGCGCGCATCTTCCGCCCCGTGCTCCGCCGCTCCTCCTCGAGGGCCGCCTGCTCGGCGGCCAGGCGGCGGCGGAGCTTCTCGGCGTCGGCGCGCTCGCTCTCCAGCCCCTCCCGGGTCGCGGCCAGCTCCTGGCGCACCCGCTCGACCTCGGCGATCAACCGCCGCAGGTCGCGATGCTCCGAGCCCAGGCGCTCCTCGGCGCGGTTGAGCCACTCGGCGGGCAGGCCCAGCCGGCGGGCGAGAGCGAGAGCCTCGCTGGCGCCCGGCGGGCCAGGGACCAGCCGGAAGGTGGGCCGCCCCGTTTCGGGATCGAACTCCATGGCCGCGCAGGAGGCCCCCTCGTACTCCAGGGCGGCGGCCGCGAGTTGGGCGAGGTGGGTGGTGATCACCCCCAGGCTCCCTTTCTCCAGCAGCCCTTCGAGCAGGGCCGAGGAGAGCGCCGCCCCCTCCTCGGGATCGGTGCCCGAGCCCAGCTCGTCGAGCAGCACCAGGCTGTCGGGTCCGGCCGCCTCCCACGCCTCCTTCAAGCGCAGCAGCCGGCCGCTGAAGGTGGAGCGGTCCGCCAGCAGGTCCTGCTCGTCGCCCACGGTCGCCACCAGCCGGGAGAGGAAGGGCACCCGGCTGCCACGGGCCGCGGGGATGGGCAGCGCGCACATGGCCATGAGGGAGAGGAGGCCGGTGGTCTTCAGCGACACCGTCTTGCCACCCGCGTTGGGACCGGTGACGACCAGGATCCGCCGCTCGGAGCTGAGCTCGACGTGCAGGGGGATGATCTCCCCCTCGTGCCCCGCCTGGCCCAGCGCCGCCTCGCGGATCTCGGCGAGACAGGGATCGAGCAGCGGGTGGCGCGCCGCGAGGAGGCGCAGATCGTGGCGGGCGCCGATCTCCGGCAGCGCCGCGTCGCACCGGTCGCCGAAGCGGACCGCGGCCTGGAGCAGGTCGAGCTCGCTCAGGAACCGGGCGTGCTCGCGCAGGGCGGGGAAGGAGGTCCGCGCCCCATCGATGAGCTCGGCCAGGATGCGCCGGCGCTCGGCCTCCTCGTCCTCCACCGACTGCTGGAGGTTATTGTTGGGCTCCACCACGTGCAGGGGCTCGAAGTAGAAGCTCCGCCCCGTGGCCGAACGGCCGTGGATCAGGCCGCCCGTGCGCCCCTTGGCGCCGGACTGAAGGACTACCACCAGCCGGCCACCCCGCATGGGGATGGTGTCCTCGGAGAGATCCTCCTTGTGGCCGGCCACGAAGTCACCCAGCTCGCGGTAGATCTGGTCGCGCACGGTACGGATCTGCCGGCGCAGGGCCGCGAGGCGGGGGGTCGCGTCCTCGCGCACCTCGCCCCGGCGGTCCAGGGTGCGATCGATCTTCCGGATCAGGGGCTCGAGATCGGGGAGCCCGGCGGCCAGGGCGCCGAGGGCGGGACAGGGGGGCACGGCCTCGCGGACGCGCGCCACCGCCGCCCGCGTGGCCTTGCCGAGGTCGGCGAGGCGCACGAGGTCGATCCCCTCGATGGGGGGCCGGCCGGTCATCAGCCTTGCCAGCAGCTCGCCCACCGGCACGTCGAAGTCCGGCACGAGCGAGCGCTCGGTGACCAGGCGCGAGGCTTCCTCGAACCGGACCCGCTGGCCCCGCAGCTCCCCCACGTCCTCATAGGGACAGAGGACGAGCACCCGTTCGCGGCCCAGATCGCTCGCCGCGAACTGCGCCACCACGGCCAGCAGGCTGGGGAGCTCCAGCGCCTGCCTTGTTGCATGGGACATCGCCTGGGTCGAAGGATGGGCCGGTGCTTCGCTCACCCCCCGGAGTGTACTACCGGGGATAGAGCCCTCATCACCCTCACCACAACGCCGGCCGCGGCGTCTCCGGCGGATCGGCCAGGAACCGCGTCACCTGGAAGAGCACCTCGGGTGTGGCATGGCCGGTTTCGACCAGACGGCGGAAGAACAGCAGGGCGATGACGACGTTCAAACCCACGCCGCGGACCCGGAGGATGGGGTAGAGATCCGCCGCGAGCTGCTGGAGCTCCTCGGAACGCCCCTGCCGCGCGTAGAGGAGAGCGAGGTCCAGGAGGGCCCGGGCCGCCTCGGTGCCGAGACCGGCCCACAGGAGCTCCCCGTCTCGCCTCCTGGAGGTCCGCCTCCGCCGGTGCGTCGGCCGCGGAGTCCGGCGCGCCGTCGTCGCCTGGGAGGTCCGGCTCTGGCTCGCTGAACCTCCAGAGGCGGCCGGTGACCGCGGTGCATTGCGGGCAGCCGGCGAGCAGATGGCGGACGATGGCGCGACGCTCCCGCGCGTCGGTCTCGTTGCGCATGAAGCGCTCGAGGAGCTGCGGCTCAGGATGGTCTCCGGTCATGGCTCATGCCTTTCAGGTCCCTCTCTGCCGGGAAAATCCCGGCTTCCGGCTCCCGTCTCGAATCCGTTCCCCTCGATTTCGATGCTGAAAAGAAGAATTTCAAGGGGAATCTATGAGGTGATTATAGAGCAGATATGGTTGACTCTGGCAACCGGTGGCAGAAAACCGACCCGAATATGAAGAACAAGGGTACGCGATTGCGTCACCTTTTTCTTCGCCAAAGTCGTTGAACCACATAAGTTTGTGCTTGCCATATGGCCTCAGAGAGGATACATTTCCGTGCATGTCGATCTTCAACGGACTTGGAAGGGCCTTACGCTGGCTCCGCGACAGACAGGGCAAGAGGCAGTACCAGGTTGCTGACGCGGCAGGGATCACCAAGGCGATGCTCTCGGCCTACGAGACCGGGAAGCAGAAACCGTCTCTCGACACTCTGGAGAAGATCCTTACCGCTCTGGAGTGTGATCTCAACGATCTGCACAATGCGCTGCAGATCGTGAACGAGCGGCCCGAGGCGATCCGCCGTCCAGGCCGGGACAACTGGGGGAGCTACCGGCCGGATGGTACGCCGGAATCCTCGGATGCGGGCGGTCTCAACGTCTACCGCGTCCTGGGGCTCAACCACCAGATCCCGGCGCAGGAGGAGCAGGCTCTGAGCGAGATGCTCGTGGGCTTCCACAAGCTGGTGCGCTACCTCCATAACGCGATCGCGCAGCCGCCTTCAGGCGGCGGCGGAACCGGGCCCGGGCCGGACGAAGAGCCGAGTTGAGCCGGGCGGCCTCGCGGGCCGCCCTTCCGCCTGGCTTTTTCACGCGTCGGAAGCCACTGCTTCGTCTGCCCGGCCCGGCTCACCAGACCGGGCCCCGGAATCCGCAAGCCCGCGCACGCTTCTTGCACCTGCTGCGGGCGGGCCGCGAGTGTCTTCTCGCGGCGCCAGCGGAGGGGGTGACGTTGTGGATGTTGACCTCGAGTGGCGGGTTGCCCGGTTGCGGCCGGGCGACCATCTCTGCCTGATCTACCGCAGTGCCGCCGAACAGGCGGCGGCTCTCGTCTCCTTCTTCAAGGCCGGGCTCGCGGCCGGTGAACGCTGTCTGTTCGTCGGCCCCGGGCTGAGCGCCCATCGGCTGGAGCGAGCCCTGAAGGACGCCGGTGTCGCGGTCGACGCGGAGCTCGACCGCGGCTCGCTGGTGCTCCTCGCCCGACGCGAGGACTGGCTGCCGGCCGGCCGCTTCGATCCCGGTACGATGATGGACGTCCTGCGCCAGGCCGAGCAGCACGCTCTCGACGACGGCTATGCGGGTCTGCGGGCGAGCTGGAACCTGAGCTGGATCCTCGTGGGCACTCCCGGCGCCGACCGGCTGCTGGAGTACGAGGCCCACCTCAACCGCATCCTCCCGGGTAGCCGCACCTGCGCCCTCTGCCAATATTGCCGGGAGGGTCGCGAGGACGCTCCCGCCACCATTATTGAAAACGCCCTCCACACCCATCCCCTGGTCGTCCTGGGGCACCAGATCTGCCACAACGCCTACTATGAGCCTCCCGACATGGTGCTCGGCGACCGCTCGGCTGAAGACCGGATCGACTGGATGGTGGCCAAGCTCCAGCAGTCCCGGGCGAGCGAGCAGAAGCTCGAAGACACGACGATGCGGCTGGCGCAGAAGCGGGCGGCCCTGCAGCGGGCGGACCGCGCCAAGGAGGAGCTCCTCGCCATGCTCGCCCACGAGCTGCGCAATCCGCTGGGGACGATCAGCAACGCCCTCCAGATCCTGCGCTTGAAAGGCGAGGGGGACGAGACCTGGAAGCGGGCCATCGACGCGGCCGAGCGCCAGGTCCTCCACCAGGCTCTGCTGATCGACGAGCTGCTGGAGGCCTCGCGGGTCACCCGGCGGCAGATCGAGCTGCACTGCGAGGAGCTGGACTTGGTCGCTCTCGTGCGCGAGACCGTCGCGGGGTACCGCGGCGCCCTCGTGGAGGCCGGCCTCGACCTCGACCTCGACCTGCCGGCGGGCGAGCTGACCGTGCGCGGCGATCGCCTCCGCCTCTCCCAGGCCTTGTCCAACCTGCTGCAGAACGCCGTCAAGTTCACCTCCCCAGGCGGGCGGATCGCGGTGCGGGCGGCCCGCATCCACGCCGACCGGCGGGTGGAGATCACCGTCCGCGACACCGGCGCCGGCATCGATCCCGAGGAGCTCCCCTACGTCTTCGAGGTCTTCAGCCAGGGCGACCGCAGCCTCGACCGCTCCCTGGGCGGCCTGGGGGTCGGGCTCGCCGTGGTCA
The DNA here is from genome assembly GCA_963712665.1 of Thermoanaerobaculaceae bacterium. GTDB lineage: Bacteria > Acidobacteriota > Thermoanaerobaculia > Multivoradales > UBA5704 > DATARR01. Next base: position 181,416 of record CAVQIV010000012.1, read on the forward strand.
AGGGCTTGGTGGAGATGCACGGCGGCGAGGTGGTGGCGGCGAGCGCCGGGCCCGGACAGGGATCCGAATTCTCCCTGCGCCTGCCGCTGGAGGCCTTCGCCGGCCGGCCGGCCCAGGAAGAGGCCGTCCGGGAGGCGCACCCCAACGGCCACCGCAGGATCCTGGTCGTCGAGGACAACCCCGACGCCGCCGCCACCATGCGCGACTTCCTGGAGCTCTCCGGGCACGAGGTCCAGCTCGCGGCCTCGGGAGCCGACGGCATCGAGGCGGCCCGGCAGTTCCATCCCGAGGTCGTGCTCTGCGACATCGGGCTACCCGGCATGAACGGCTTCGAGGTGGCCGAAGAGCTGCGCCGCGATCCGGTCACCCGCTCGGCCAAGCTAATCGCCGTCACCGGCTACGGCCGCGACGAGGACCGCCAGCGCTCGAAGGAAGCCGGCTTCGACCTCCACCTGACGAAGCCGGTCGATCCGGCGCAGCTCCGGCAACTGCTGCGGTAGGCCTACACCGGCAGCAGGGCGTAGCGCAGCACGAAGAGCACGGCCAGCACGTACATCAGCCAGTGGACCTCCCGCCCCCTTCGGGCCGCCAGCTTGACCAGGGCGTAGACCACGATCCCCGCCGCCAGACCGTGGGAGATGTTGAAGGTCAACGGCATCAGGAGGGCAGTGAAGAAGGCCGGGGCCGCTTCGGTGGTGTCCGTCCAGTCGATCTCGCGCACGGCGCGCACCATCAGCGTCCCCACCAGGATCAGGGCCGGCGCCGTGATCGGCGCCACACCGCTCACGGCCCCTACCAGCGGCGCGAGGAAGAGCGAGACCAGCAGCAGGCCGCCCGTCACCACGCTCGCGAGCCCCGTGCGCGCTCCCACCGCCACCCCCGAGCCGCTCTCGATGTAGGAGGTCACGGGCGAGGTGCCGAAGAGGGCGCCCCCCACCATCCCCAGGGCGTCGGCGGTGAGCGCCCGCTCGATGCGCGGCAGCTCGCCGTCCTTGAGCAGGCCGGCCTGGTGCGCAATCCCCATCAGCGTCCCCAGAGTGTCGAAGAGGGCGAAGAAGAGGAGCACGAGGATGAGCGGCGCGTACTGGAGCCGCAGGGCCCCCAGGAAATCGATCTGCAATCCCGGCAGGGCGAAGCTCGGAGCCGACACCAACGATGCCGGCAGGGTGAGCTGCCCCGTCACCAGAGCGGCCACCACCGTGGCGGCGAGCCCCCAGAAGATCGCCGTCTGCACCCCGGCCGCCATCAGGATCAGGGAGATCGCCAGACCGAACAGCGTCAGGAGAGCGGCGGGCGAGGAGAGGTCGCCCAGCGCCACCATGGTGTTCTTGTCGGCGCGGACGATCCCCCCGTGCTGGAGGCCGATGAAGGCGATGAACAGGCCGATCCCCACCGCGCCCGCGAGCTTGAGGGCCTCCGGCACCGCCCGCACCAGCACCCGCCGCGCTCCAGTCACCGTCAGCCCCACGAACAGGATGCCGGCCCAGAACACCATCCCCAGCGCCGTCTGCCACGGCACCCCGGAGCCGACGCAGATGCCATAGGCGAAGAACGCGTTCATCCCCATGCCCGGCGCCAGAGCGATGGGATAGTTCGCCAGGAACGCCATGAGCAGAGTGGCGAACGCCGCGCTCAGGGCCGTGGCCAGGATCGCCCCCTCCCGGGGGATGCCGGCCGCGGTGAGGAACACCGGATTGACGGCCAGGATGTAGGCCAGGGTCAGGAAGGTCGTGATTCCCCCGAGGACCTCCCGCCCCGGCGTGGAGCCGGCCGCGCGGACGTGGAAGAGGCGTTCGAGCATTGGGGTATGTTACGCTCACTCCTCCGAGGAGGTGACATGACCTTCGAGGACCCCAAAGACCCCGATTCCGGCGATCCCAACCACCTTTCCACCAAGACCATCCCTCCCGAAGACCGGCTGATCTTCGCCCTCGACGTGCCGAGCGTCGAGGAGGCCAAGCAGCTCGTCCTCACCCTGCGCGAGGCCGTGCAGTTCTACAAGGTCGGCCTCGAGCTGTTCGCGACCGGCGGCTACTTCGAGCTCGTCGACTGGCTCGTGGACCAGGGCAAGAAGGTCTTCGCCGACCTGAAGCTCTTCGACGTTCCCGAGACCGTCCGCTCGGCCGTCCGCCAGCTCGCGAAGCGGCCCATCACCCTCACCACCGTCCATGGCAACGACGGCATCCTGGAGGCCGCCTGCCGGGAGAAGGGGAACCTCAAGATCCTCGCCATCACCGTGCTGACCAGCCTCGACCAGGGCGATCTCGAGGACCTCGGCTTCGCGGTGGACGTCCACCGTCTCGTCCTCTCCCGTGCCCGCCGTGCCCTGGAGATCGGCTGCGACGGCGTCGTCTCCTCGGGGCTCGAAGCCAAGGCCCTGCGCGAGCACCTGGGCGAGAAGCTGCTGATCGTCACGCCGGGCATTCGTCCCGTGGAGAACCGCCCCACGGACGACCAGAAACGGGTGGTCACCGTCGAGCAGGCCCTGCGCAACGGCGCCGACTACATCGTCGTGGGCCGGCCGATCAAGAACGCCCCCGACCCCTACCAGGCCGCCCTCCAGATCCAGGGGACCATCGAGGGGCTGTTCCTGTCGGCGTGAAAGGAAGGAAGGGCCCTCCCCCCGGCCGGGAGGGCCCCCTTGATCGCTTCAGTTTTCAAAGAGCGAAAGCAAATCGGACCGATCGGTCCGATCCCACCCTACCCCCCCTACACCTTGGGCACCGGCGCCACCGCACCCGGCGGCTGCGGCTCCGGCGTCGGCCCCGGCGGCTTGGTCACCACCGGCTCCCGCTTGCGCCGGCGGAACGGCTGAAAGCCGAACTCCACCAGCTTCTCGCTGCGGTTGCCGAAGTGCTCCTTGATGCCGGTGCGCAGGAAGGTCGCGAGCTTCTTGCCGTCCGTCAGCAGGATCCGCAGCCGCTGCGACACCTGCTGCTTGGCGGCGGCGTGGAGGTCCTGCTGGATCTGGAGAGACCGCACCTCCTCCAGAGTCGTCTGGAGCTTCGCCCGTGGCGCCTCCAGGTGTGGGAGCTCGTTGATGTTCGCCGCCACGGAAGTGCTGGTCTGCTCCCAATCCGTGGTGACGTCCGAATGACGGGTCTGCTGCTTGGTGGCCATGGTCTTTCTCCTTTATTGGCCTGTTTTGGGTTGATCTCGGCATCCCGCGAGCCGAGCTTTACGATTCCAACTGGGCTCGTCCGCGAGCCCTCTCCACCTCCTTCTTCGTCGGCCTCTATGAATCGTTCATGAACTCTATTTGGAACCTACAGTGCTATTATGGCTACAAACTTGCGGGAGTCAAGCCCCTCGTTGAAGCGAGATGAGGCAGCCTTCGGAGAATCAGCCAGGGCTTCCGCAGACGGAATCAGCGTTCGGCCGCCACCGGGGAAGGTTGAGGAGACCAGGCGCAGCCCCGAGGCCCGCCGCCTGGACCTTGCGGCGCCTCGCCTCAGGGCTGGCGCGGAGAGGGAGAGCGTGAGCCGAGCCGAGTCAGGCTTGTCTCGAAGCTCCGCAAGCCTGCGCAACGGCGATCGGGGCTGCGGTGGGGGAGGGCAAGCCCGGGACCCCCGGAGCCAACCCCGACCGCCGGCAAGCCACGCCTCCCGGAAGGGGAGGGAGCTCGAAGCGGCCCGTCGCAAGACTGCCACGAGCCGCCGCAACGCCGTTCTTTGACAATTGAAGCACCGGGTGCCAGCCCGCAAGCCGGGGGAGGGATGCGGAAGCGTAAGGAAGGAACGGGAAGCACCCGGCTACATCCGGAAATCCGGCCGATCTACGGCTTGGGCGCCGGCAGCACCGCCCGCAACACGGCGTTGAGCAGGATGCCCAGCGTGATGGCGATGACCACGCCGTTGCCGAGGAACAGCCTGGCCAAAGGGGGGAGCGCCGCGAGCCACTCCTTGCGGGCGGCGGCGGCGAGCGGCAGGGTGAGGGCGGCCATCAGGGTGATGGCGGTGGTCAGCAGATAGACCTCGTCCTTGCGGCCGCAGCCGAGCAGGCGCAGGCCTACGGTGGCGATCATGCCGCAGATCACCAGGAACACGGCGCCCACGATCGGCCGCGGGATCAGCACCAGCAACGCCCCGAGCTTCGGCGACAGGCCATAGAGCAGCAGCAGGATCGCCGCCACCTGCACCACCCGGCGGCTGGCCACCCGGGTGGTGGCGATCACCCCCGTGTTCTGGGCGTAGGTGGTGAGCGGCAGCCCGCCGAACAGGGGACCGACGGCCGAGGCGATCCCCTCGACCGTGATGCCGCGGCGGATGTGCCGCACCGTGTAGGTGAGCCCCGAGACGGCGCAGGTGCCCGCATAGTCGCCGATCGACTCGGCGATCGAGCCTACGAAGCCGATGATGACCCCGATCACCGCGCCGCCCGCGAGCTGCCATCCGAGACCGGGACCGCCGAACGCGAAGAGCCGGGGGAGCCCGAACCAGGGCGCCCGCTCCAGGGCCGAGAAGTCCGCCACGCCGAGGAGGCCGGCAACACCCACGCCGAAGATCATCAGGCTGAAGAAGATGGCGCCGCGGGCCAGCACCCCCAGCCGGAACCGGTAGCCGATCACCGTCAGCACGACGATCGAGAGCACGGCCGCCCCCGCGAGCCCGAGCATCGTGGGATTGGGATCGGCGAACACCCAGCCCCCCGCCACCCGGGCGAGCGACACGCCGATGGTGAGCACCACGATGCCGCAGACGTAGGGGGGCAGGAACCGGCGCAGCGGCGCGAGCACGCCGCTCGCCCCCACCACCGTCTCGAAGATGCCGGCGATGAACCCGGCCATCCACATGGCGGGAGCGCCGTAGATCGCTCCCGCCGTGGCCATGGCCCCCGTATCCGTGGCCGAGGGCCCGAGCACGGAAGGCAGCCGGTTGCCCCACGTCACGTTGGCGAAGGTGGCGATCCCCATGACCGTGAGGCACGCGGAGATCATCGCCGCCGCCTGCTGCGCGCTGTACCCCACGGCCGCGGCCACCATCAGGGGCAGCACGTAGGGCGACACGTCCACCAGCGTGTGCTGCCAGGCGTAGAGCAGCGTCTCGAGCGGCGGCGGCACGTCGTCGACGCCATAGTGGGGCGGCAGGATCTCAAGGTCCTCCTGCCAGACTCGCTCGTCGCCGGTATTCACCGCGGCCGATTCTATGGCCGATCTCACTCCGCCTGCGAGTCGTACTGCATGGCACCCGCGACGTTGCCCTCGGTGTCCTGGAAGAAGATGAGATGGCCGACGCCCACGATCGTGGTCCGCTCCATGATGACCTTGCCGCCGTTGGCGCGGACCGCGGCCGCCACCTGATCCACGTCGTCCACCGCGATCGAGCACTCATAGCCGATCATCCGCTGGCCGGGCACGAGCTCCCGCCGGCCCTGGAGCGCGCCCTGGATTCCCGGCTCCTTCTCCGTGCCGGTCGCGATGAGGAGGAACTTGGGAGGACCCCACGGCTCGAACTTCCAGGAGAAGACCTGTTCATAGAAGCGCCTTGCCCGCGGCAGATCGTCCGCGTTGATCGCGAAGTGCCGGATGTCGTTGGCCACCTTGAGTCTCCTTTGGTCGAAGGGTTTACGACTCGAACGGAGGCCATGGTAGCGGCCGGGAGGCGCCGTTGTCCTGCGCTACAATGCCAGTCGATGTCGAAAAAGCGACAGCCGCCGCTGGGAGGCGAGGACGGCATCCTGGTGCGGAGCTGGGCGACGACCCACCTGAGCGGCTCGGAGATCCCCTCGCGGTCCTACGACTGGGATCAGCTCGCCTACGCCTCCCAGGGGGTGATGACCGTCCAGACGTCCCAGGGGGCGTGGGTGGTGCCGCCGCACCGCGCGGTCTGGATCCCCGCCAACGTCGTCTACCGGGTCGGGATGTCCGGCAAGGTCTCGGTGCGCACGCTCTTCTTCGTCCAGGGCTTCGCCCGCCGGCTGCCGGAGCGGTGCCAGGCGGTCAACGTCTCGCCGCTGATGCGGGAGCTCGTGCTCCACGCCGTGCGGCTAGGGATGCTCCGGCGCAGCGTCCCCGCCGAGGCGCGGCTGGCGAGAGTCGTGGTCGATCAGCTCGAGACCCTGCCGACCGTGCCGCTCCAGCTCCCCATGCCGCGCGACGCCCGGGCGCGGCGGGCGGCGGAGCGGCTGCTGCTCGCCCCGGGGGAGCCGGTCGACGAAGCGGCGCGGGTGGCAGGGGCCAGCAAGCGCACCCTGGAGCGGCTCTTCCGCAGCGAGACGGCGATGACGCTCGGCCGCTGGCACCAGCGCCTGCGGCTCATCGAGGCCCTGCGCCTTCTCGCCGCCGGCCACAGCGTCACCCGCGTCGCCCTGGACGTGGGCTACGACAGCCCGAGCGCCTTCATCACCGCCTTCCACCGCGAGCTGGGCACCACGCCGGGACGGTATTTCGAGAGCCCCGGGCCCGTCCCGCGGCCGTGAGAGGCTCAGGCGTGAAACCGCTCGAGGCAGGTCTGCAGCTCTTCTCGCCGGAAGGGTTTGGTGAGGAAGCCGGCGATTCCGGCCTCCCGGCAGGCGATGCGGCTCTCCTCGAGCGCATCGGCGGTCAAGGCGATGATCGTCGGACGGGCTCCTTCGGCAAACATGTCGCGGATGCGGAGGCTGGCTTCGATGCCATCCATCCGCGGCATGTGCAGGTCCATGAGCACCAGGTCGCAGCGCTCGCGTCGCAGCACCTCCAAGGCCTCCTCGCCGTCGGCGGCGACCAGCGGGGAGGCGTAGCCGAGGCTCTCCAGCATACGGACCGCCACCAGTTGGTTCACCGGATTGTCCTCGGCGACGAGAATGCGCAGGGAAGGGGAGGCGGCCGGCGCGGGAGCCGGCGGCTGGGACGAGGGGGAGGTCGCCGCCAGCGCGGCGGCCTCGACCGCCAGCGCCGCCCGGATGCGCACCCGGAACGTGGAGCCCCGCCCCTCTTCGCTTTCCACCGCCACCGAGCCCCCCATGAGCTCGCACAGCCGCTCGACGATGGCCAGGCCGAGGCCCGTGCCGCCGTAGCGGCGGGTGGTCTCGGTGTCGCCCTGCGAGAAGGCGCCGAAGATCGTGCTCAGGCGGTCGGCCGGGATGCCGATCCCGGTATCGCTGACGCTGAGGCACAGCTCGCCCAGGGCGTCGCCGCCGGCGCCTGAGCGCCATTGCGCGCCCACGGCGACGTGGCCAGAGGCCGTGAACTTGACGGCGTTGTCGAGCAGGTTGACGAGGATCTGCCGGAGCCGGGTCGGGTCGGCGGCGATCCGGCGGGGCACTCCGCTGTCCAGGGTGCAACGCAGCTCCAGACCCTTGGCCTTCGCCTTGGACGCCACCAGGTCCAGCGCCTGTTCGAGGCACTTCTCGAGATCGAACGCCGTGGTCTCGAGATCCAGCTTTCCCGCTTCGATCTTGGAAAAGTCGAGCGTCTCGTTGACCAGGGCCAGCAACGTCTCGCTGGCGGTGTGGATGGTGCTCACGTACTCGCGCTGCGGATCGTGGAGCGGCATGCGCTGCAGCAGCTCGGACATGCCGATGATGGCGTTGAGCGGCGTGCGGATCTCGTGGCTGACGCTGGCCAGGAACCGCGACTTGGCGCGCGTCGCACTCTCGGCGGCGGCCCGGGCTTTCTCCAGCTCCCGCAGGGCCTGCCATCGTTCCTGGCCGACGATGGCCAGGGCGGCCAGGCCGGCGACGGCGAGAGCAAAGCTCTCTTCGTCGGCTTCCCAGTTGCGCCGCGGCCCGCTGTGCTCATGGCACAGGACGCCCATGGTCTCGCCGCGGAGCCTTATGGGGACGTCCATCTTCGACGTGATGCTCAAGGGCTTGAGATAGGAGTCCGTAAGCTCTCGGGTCCGCGGATCCGCCTGCGCATCGTCGGCGGCGATGACGTCGCTGCCGGAAATTCCCACGGAGTACGTCGGGAAAGCGGCGGTTTCGAGCGTCGCACCGGCCGAGTGCTGTCCCCCCGTGAGCTCGTAGAGATCCCGGCAGACGAGGACGGTGCGCTCGGCGTTGAACAGCCAGAGGCTCACCCGCTCGACCGCCAGCGTCTGGGCCGAGCCCGCGGTCAAGTGGCGGAACTCGCTCTCCAGGTGGTCGGACGGAAGGCTGGCCACGCGCGCCAGGTCGACCAAGGCGCGCTCCTGGGATTTGAGGCGCTGGCGGGCGGCCGCCAGCTCTTCGGTGCGCTCGGCGACCCGCTTTTCCAGGTTGCTCTGCAGGGTCTGCGACAGCTCGCGCATCTCGCGCGACGAGATGGAGAGCGAGCGTTCGAGCAGATAGCGATCCTCGTCGGACTCGGCATACGTGGTCGAGATACGGTCGAGCAAGGCGTTCCACGGATCGGGGGAGGCGGGCGGGGTACCATTCTTCAACCCCAGCTTGCGCAACTGGCGATCGAGCAGGCGGTGCGGCCTCAACGGTGCGCCTCGGAGATCGTGGTGAGCGTCATCGTCTGGTTGTGCAGCTCACAGCCACCCGCCACGTGGGGCGAGATCTCCCCGTAGGAATAGAAGCCGACCATCTGAGCGGCCGCAGGCAACACTTCCTGCACGGCTTCGAGCTCCTCTTCACAGCGCTCACCGAGGACCATCCGGCGTCCGACACAGCTTATGGCGATCGCGAGGAGCGGGGCTCCCGGCTCCCATTGCCCAGCCGTCTGCAACGCCGCGTCGCCGGCGCCGTCGATCAAACGATCATAGTTCGCTTTCATCAGTTGCGCGATAGCCCCCTGGGGGATGTCGCCCGCAAACGTCATCGACTGGAGGTCTTCGTCGATGCCCGTCACCGTGCGCACGATCTGCGGCCCGCCGCCCTGGCTGCGCAAAGCCAGAGGGAACAGCAGGGCGGTCGCCGGCAGGCCGGAGGCGCGGTGTCCGAGGTATTCCTTGTAGAGCGCCAGCGCCGGCCGGCCGTCGAGCTCATAGAGGACGTGGCCCTGGGAGCGGGTGACCAGACGCTCGGGACCGAAGATGTCCCAGCCGCCCTTGGAGCCATGGCCGAAGCGCAAGGCCTGGCCGTAAAACCCCAACGCCGTGGCTCCGCCCCGTGGCGGCCCGCCACGAGGAGGATCCTTGCCGGTGATCACCCAGGTCCGGCGGAACTCACGGCCGTCTCCGGCCAGGCCGCCGGTGATCGGAATCCCCTGGGGCAGCCTTTCGCTGATGCCGCGGACCAGCTCGCTGCCGTTGACCTGGATCCCGTCGGCCAGAACCAGGACGCCGCGCAGGTCGTCCCCGGCGAGCTGCGCACCCAGCGCCTGACCCGCGGCGCGGGAATCGGCGGCTGAGGAGACGGGCGCGAAGGTGCTCTCCAGGCGCACCGAGGCGAAACAGGCAACCGCGACCACCAGACTGCCGTCGAGCACGCTGGCGCCCAGGATCTCTCCGGCCGTCGAGCATCCGAGGACATGGGAGGTGGGAAAACGCTCGGCGAGCTCGCGGACGGCCGCCGACTCGGGGTCCAACCCGGAGGCGCCGAAGGCGAGCACCAGCGTCGCTTTAGAGTCTCGCTCAGGCGAGAGCGGCGCAGTCCAACTGCCGTCCGGCTTGCGGCAGGAGACCTGGAGCTGCATGGTCATCCCATTCTAGCAGACGGAAGATTACGAAGGCTCGCGCACCAGGGAACGCACCCGAATTCACGAACGCGAAGTCGTGAGGCCCTGGGCGTTGACAGGTCTGGGCTTGGGGTGCCAGGGGCTTGGAGGATTCTTCTGGGCGCACGGCACGTCCTTCTTGCCGAGCGGCACCTCTACTCTTAGAGCAACTGGGCAGCGGCAATCCAGCGGCTGCTCTGCACGAAGGGAATGAGCCCATGAAGAAGCGCGCGATTTCTACGAAACTCTCGCTTTCCAAGGAGACCATCCGGAACCTGATGACGGACCCCCTGCGCTTCGTGGTCGGGGGAAGCGAGTGCGACAAACCTACCCGGGGCGACTTTACGGCGTGCGACTGCTCGAACGGAGTGGACGGACATACCAGGCTGTGCACCGATACCTGCGGAGACTGCTCCGGGACCCAGTACTAGAGGGGGCGCTTTTCCCGGGCGTCGAGCCTCGCGGCCCGGCGCCCGGTATGATGATAGGCATGCAGGTCCAGGACGTCCTGGCTTCCTATGTCGAAGACTACTTCGAGGCCCTCTCGGGCTTCTCCTACGGCGACCTCGAGCGGCGCCAGCACGGTTTTCACGCCAGCCTCGCTTTCGGCGCCGCGGGCATCGCCTATGCCTGCTGGCACGCGGCGCTGGTGCTAGGCGAGCCCGAGCTCCTGGAAGAGGCCGAGCGCTGGCTCGCCGCGACCCGCGGGCGCGAGCGGGACCGGCTGTCCTTTCTGGTGCCGATGTCCAAGCTGCGGGAACGGCCGGCGAGCCACTTCCTGTTCGGTGAGGCAGGCTTGGCCTTCGTGCGGGCTCTCGTCGCCCACGCGCGGCAGGAGGAGGCCGCGCGTGCCGCCGCGCTCGACCGCTTCGTGGAGCTCAGCCGGGAGTCGAGGGAAGGCTCCCCACAGCTCTACAACGGTGCCGCCGGCTGCCTCGCCGGCACCGCCATCCTCGCGGCGTACACGGGCGACGCACGGCTGCCGGACCTCGGGGCCGAGCTGGCAGGAGATCTCGCCGGCCGGGCGGCCCCGGCCGAGGGGACGTTCCTCTGGCCCGAGCTCCAGGGGCTCGGCCTCGCGCACGGCAGCGCGGGGCCCTATCTCGCCCTACTCCTCCACTCGGTCGCGACCGGATTCCCGCTGCCGGAATGGTATGCCCCGTCTCTCGAGAGCCTGCTCCGCGGGACGCTCGCGGACGCTTCCCGGCTCTGCCCGAGCGAGTCCTATCACGCGATGCTCTGCAACGGCTTTACCGGTCTCGCCTTCCTGGGCGCCGAGGCCCACCGGGCGCTGGGTGGGGAAGGGCTTCTCGAAGTGACCCGGCAGGCTGGGTTTCGGGCGCTGGCCAGGCCCTCCCACCGGCCAGACCTCTGTTGTGGCCGCGCCGGGGTCGCCTATGCCTGCCTCGCCCTGTCGCGGGTGGACCCCGAGGGTCTCTGGAAGAGCAAGGCCACGGACTTCGCGCTTTCGACGCTCCTCTGCGAGCGCGAGGACTGGCGGAAAGCAGGCCTCTATGGCGGGGAGGCCGCCATCCCCTGCCTGGCCGCGAGTCTTCTCGCCGGCATCGCCTCGGGACCGCCGGCCCTGGAACTGGTGGGCCACGCCGAATCGTTCCTGATTACAAATCCCGTCGCACGAAGGGATACCACACCATTCTGCGCGTGGCCGCACTGTCCATGGGGCGGCATTCGACGCCGGCCCTGTTTTCCGTGGACGCGGCGTCTCTCCCGTCGCTTCAGCGTGGGGACCTTGGGGTCACGAGCGTCAAGTCCCTGCTGACGCGAGCGCCGGATTGCAGCGCGCGAGCTTCCTGACCCTTCTCCCCGAAGAAGAATTTCAGGGTGAAAGGATCAATCGTCCCATCGCAGAACAGGACAAAGCTCCACTGGGCCGCCGACTTGCATTCGCCGGGATGATGATCGGGGCCGGTTGTCGAGCCGGACCACTCGGCGTACTGCATCGCTTCCGATCCAGGGTGGGGTGTGCGCCAATCGCCCAGCTCGCTGTTGGCGTCCTTGGCTGGCGCCTGGAGCTTGTATTGCTCGGCAATCACCACGAAAGGCCCCGCGAGGCAGCAATCCAGGTGACGGAAATCGCAACCCTGGGGTTTGACCCTGGAGGCGTAGACATAGTGCACCTCGACGTCCGGGGTAAAGCGGCAGCCCTGCGCATTTTCGGGAGAATCATGGTAGTGCATGCCACACAGATAGAGGGTCTGCTCTGGCCCTCCTCCCCGTGGCTTGTAGATGATGTTGTTCCAGTTGTTTGCCTTGACGATCGAGACGGTCGAGGTGCCGTTGTACGGCGAAGGGACCGCCCTGGGATCGATATTGCGGGGAGACTGGGGAATCGAGCAAACCGCCGGAGACTCGACGGCGCGGATGGGGACCGCAAGAGTCAACAGCCCGAGCGTCACGGACACGGCGATATCCTTGGTACGCATAGAAGCTCCTCCTCGAGAAAGCTAGCGTTTTTGAGTGTCCACGTCTTCTGTCGTGGTGGCCGATCGTCCATTCCCGGACTCGGCTCTCTGGACACTCAGTGACCGCGACGGGCGCGAAATTGCATCCGCTGTGCTGCGAGGAGGCCACCCTCCCGCGACGCCGGTCGGGCACAGGTCCGCCCTCAGTGGGCTTTTACATTTAAGGGGGAGTTCAACTGAGAACGTGGCACCTGGAGCCAGCTCACGAAGAGCCCGAGCGACGTCTCGTCGGAAGGGCCTCTAGTGTAGTGGGTCAAACAGATGTGCCCTTAAGTAGGGCCTGCCGGGCACGGGTGACCTTCTCCAGGATATCTCTGGCGGACTTCGTCCAGATGTAGGGCTTGGGATCCTGGTTGTGGTGCACCAGGTACTCGTCGATCGCCGTGATCAGGTCACCGACACTGCGAAAAACTCCCCGGCGCAGTCGGTTCTCCGTCAGGTCACGGAAGAAGCGCTCGACCATGTTCAGCCACGAAGCACTGGTTGGCGTGAAGTGGACTGTGAACCGAGGATGGCGCTCCAGCCAAGCCTGGACATCAGGGTGCTTGTGGGTCGCGTAGTTATCCGCTATCAGGTGGATGTCCTTGTACTTTGGAGTCTCGCGGTCGATGAGACGGAGAAACTTGATCCACTCCTGGTGGCGGTGTTGCGGCATACACGTCCCTATCACCGTTCCATCCAGCGTATTGAGCGCCGTGAACAAGGTCGTTGTTCCATTGCGCTTGTAGTCGTGGGTCATGGTGCCAGCTCGGCCTGGGACGAGTGGAAGGCCCGGCTGGGTTCGGTCCAGCGCCTGAATCTGACTCTTCTCATCCACCGAGTACACCATCGCGTGTTCGGGCGGGTTCACATACAGACCGATGACATCGTCCAATTTCTCCAGGAACTTCGGATCTCGACTCAACTTGAAAGTGCGAGACAAATGCGGCTTCAGGCCATGCCTCCTCCACGCTCGACCAATCGTGCTTGGGCTCAGGCCCATCGCCTTGGCCAAACTGCGGGTGCTCCAATGAGTCCGGCCCTTCGGAGTCTCTTGCGTCGTCTTCCGAACGATCTCCTGAATCACCTCCTCGCCAATCCGTCGCCTTCGCCCTGCCAGCGGAGCATCCTTCAAGATGCCGGCGATTCGCTTCTCAACAAACCGACGGCGCCAAAGACTCACCGTCCTACGCGTGACCGCGCAAAGTTCCGCGATTTCCCGGTTTTGTTTGCCCTCAGCAGCGAACAAGACGATTCTCGCCCTCTCCACGACGCGCACAGGGAACTTCCGGCCTTGGGCCAGTTTCTCCAACTCGGCTCTCTCCTCTGCGGAGAGAACTACCTGGATCGCGATCCGCATCTTCTCCTCTCCTGGAAGTACTGTATCCCAGGAGAGGGTAACATAGGTACCGGAATATCGGACCCACTACACTAGGACTCTCAGTTCGGCTCGTCGAAGACTGCGGCGACTGACGCAGCGACAGCGGCCTTCTCCAGCCAGCGCTCCAGCCGCTCCGGATCCTTCTCGGACAGAATGCGCTCGCGGGCAGCGTCAGACACCGCAAGCCCGCGAACCCGCAGGACGGTCAGCACGGCGTGCGCCGCCTCCTCGGTGCGTCCCTTGGTCAGCCCCTCGGTGAGCCCCTCAGTGCGCCCCTGGGTCAGCCCCTCGGTGAGCCCCTCGGCACGTCCCTGCGCGACGTACTTCTTGGCGAAATCGCTCTGGTATTCGTAACCCTTCATCAGTGCCTCCAGCGCGCGGCGAGCCGCTTCATTCAAGGAATTGTATACGAGGTCGTAGTAGAGCCTGACCCGGTCTTCATCCAGCTTCTGGATCGCCGGCACCACTGCGGCGGCGATCGTCGCTCCCTGCTCCGTCTCGCCATGTGCCAGCACGGAGAGCACCCCGAGCTCGGGCCGACGGGCCGCTTCCCTAGGGTCCGTCACCACTGGAACAGCCGTACGACGCAGCACCGGCGGGCACAGGACGAAGCCGGGGACTCCGGTCTCGATCGGCTCCCCGCACCATCCAGCGACGGCCGGATCCGGTGCGACCACGAGGAGAGCCGCTGGGCAGCCGTGGACAGCCCGCGCGACGGTCACGTAGGCTGGCCAACTGAGGCGCTTCTTGGGATCGACCGCCAATTGGACCTCGACGATGACCACCCGGACTGGGACGTCGCGGTCGAGAAGGACCACGACGACGTCGGCGCGGTATTCGGCGGGCTGGATCTCGGTCAAGTCAGCCGAGGCGATCCGGGCCTCGGTGTAAGCCGGAAGCGAGAGGCCGAGAACTTCGACCAGGATCTCGGCGGCGAGCGAGGGACAGTTCTTGAACAGATCCACGAGGATCTCATGGGCCATCGAAGGCATGCCGACGATCTTTGCATACCGGGAAAAAAGGAGTCAAACCCGGAGACGCCTGCACGGTGGCTGCGCCAGAATCGCGCAGAGACGCATCTCGGTTCCGATTGGGCACGGCCAGGACCCTCCCGTTTCTCGGCAGGTTATAAGCCATCGGGAACCGGATTCAGATCCGAGTTCGGTGATGCTTCCAGAGATATCGTCGAAAAAGGTTGAGCGATGGGAGGGAGTTTTTCCGTTTATAGAGGATATGGCACGCCCTATCCTTCATGTCCCTGAGGGAGGCGCCCTGATAGAGGTCACGACCCGGACCTTGCAAGGACGCCTGCTGCTCCGGCCCAGCCCGGAGCTCAACGAAATCGTCGTCGGAGTGCTGGGAAGAGCCCAGCGGCTGTATGGAGTCGAGATCATGGCTTTCGCCTGGGTCTCCAATCACTGCCATCTCCTGGTCTGGGTGGCGACCGCCAAGCAGCTCACGGATTTCATGACCTACCTCAACTCGAACACGGCGCGCGAGGTGGCGCGACTGACCGGGTGGAAGGAGAAGGTCTGGGGACGGCGCTATCAGGCGATCCCGGTCAGCGAAGAGGAGGAGGCACAGGTGGCGCGTCTGGCCTATATCTTGAGCCACGGCTGCAAGGAAAACCTGGTGGCCTGCCTGCGGGATTGGCCGGGAGTCCACTGCGTCCGAGCCCTCCTGGACGGCGAGGAGATCGCCGGCTACTGGTTCGACCGGAGCCAGGAGTACGGAGCCCGCATCCGGCGGGAGGAGCACGACCGCCTGAAGTACGCGACTCGGGAGACAGTCACCCTCTCGCCCCTGCCCTGCTGGAAGCACCTCTCGCCCGAGGTCTACCGGCAGTGCGTGGCCAACCTGGTCGCCCAGATCGAGGAAGACGCCGCGGCGGAGAGGAAGAGGACGGGGACCGAACCTCTGGGTACGGAGGCGATCCAGGCTCAGCATCCTCACACCCGGCCCGAGCGCATGAAGAAGTCGCCAGCGCCACGCGTCCACGCCTTCCGTCGGGAGGTGCGCCGTCAGCTCTATGAGGCGTACTCCTGGTTCCTGGGGGAGTTCCGGACAGCGGCGGAGAAGCTCAAGACGGGAGACCCGGCTCCGCACTTCCCGAGAGGCTGCTTCCCGCCGGCCTCGCCGTTCGTCTACGGGTAGGCGGGTAGCGAGCCGAGGCGCTGACAGAGGGGAAAACCGCTCGCCGATCGCGCGAGAAGGTCCGCAGTGTGTCTTCTCGGGCGGCGCGCTTGGAGTTTCACGAACTGAAAGTCGCCTGATCGGGCCTTTCGCCTCTTTTCAGGCAGGAATTACGGTCTTGAGAGCCCCCGGATTCGGGGTAGTCGCCGTCCAGGGGCCGACACTTAAGAGGAGGATCAACTAAGAACGTGGCACCTATCCCCCCCACCTATCCCCCGGGAAAGCTGCTCGCCGGTCGTGCGAGGAAGGCCAAGGTGTGCCCGCTCGAGCGTTGCGCCTGGAATTTCACGAACTGGAAGTCGCCTGATCGAGCCTTTCGCCTCTTTTCAGGCAGGAATTTCAGTCTTGAGAGCCCCTCCGCGGGCCCCGGATTCGGGGTAGGTCGCCGTCCAGGGGCCGACACTTAAGAGGGGGATCAACTAAGAACGTGGCACCTATTCTGTGAGCTCCGCACTTCCCGAGAGGCTGCTTCCCGCCGGCCTCGCCGTTCGTCTACGGGTAGGCGGGTAGCGAGCCGAGGCGCTGACAGAGGGGAAAACCGCTCGCCGATCGCGCGAGAAAGGTCCGCAGTGTGTCCGCTCGGGCGCTTCGCCTGGAATTTCACGAACTTGAAGTCGCCTGTTAAGGGCTTTCGCCTCCTCCTTAGCCCGGAATTCCAGCCTTGAGAGCCCTTGAGCCCCCTGCTTGGGCGCAGATCGTTCGCCAGAGGCACCCCTGGAGCCCGCACTCTTAAGCGGAGGATCAACTAAGAACGTGGTACCTATTCCTGGCGGAGCTAGGAGTACGGAGCCCCTATCCGGCGGGAGGAGCACGACCGCCTGAAGTACGCGACCCGGGAGACGGTCACCCTCTCGCCTCTACCCTGCTGGAAGCACCTGTCGCCCGAGACCTACCGGCAGAGCGTGGCCAACCTGGTCGCCCAGATCGAGGAAGACGCCGCGACGGAGAGGAAGACGGAGAGGAAGAGGACGGGGACCGAACCTCTGGGTGCGGAGGCGATCCAAGCCCAGCATCCCCACACCCGGCCCGAGCGCGTGAAGAAGTCGCCCGCGCCGCGCGTCCACGCTTTCCGGCGGGAGGTGCGCCGTCAGCTCTATGAGGCCTACTCCTGGTTCCTGGGGGAGTTTCGGACAGCGGCGGAGAAGCCCAAGGCGGGAGACCCGGCTCCGCACTTCCCGAAAGGCTGCTTCCCGCCGGCCTCGCCGTTCGTCTACGGGTAGGGCGAGCTCGGGGGCGCTGACAGACGGGAAAGTTCGCTCGCCGGTCGTGCGAGGAAGCCCAAAGTGTGTCTTCGCGGGCGGTGCGCCTGGGATTTCACGAACTGAAAGTCGCCTGATCGGGCCTTTCGCCTCTTTTCAGGCTGGAATTTCAGTCTTGAGAGCCCCTCCGCGGGCCCCGGATTCGGAGTAGGTCGCCGTCCAGGGGCCGACACTTAAGAGGAGGATCAACTAAGAACGTGGCACCTATCCCCCCCGCAGCCTCTTGATTTCTTTGAGCACATGGCCTATAACATCCTGCTGTTTGGCGTCGCGCCAACGGGAAAGAAAACTCGATGAAGATGCCGTTAAGCCAAACAAGTAGCCTTGAGAGAGATACGGAACGCATTGAAGCATTACAGGCGGCGACAGGATGCAATTTGGAGAGCACTTGCGAAAATGTCGGAAACGAGGGACGATAGCGGGCAGGAGCTGGGGTTGGTAGAGCCATAGTCGGCTCTACTAGTGGGGGGAGATCGTGGTTATGTGGGACTCCTCAATGAACTCGTCGAGATGTGGCGATGGGTGTATTTCTGCCCAAAACGACTACAACACTTGACACCGAACCTAGAATTCCACGTACAATCGTTATGCTGCATCCTAAACAAGAACGTCGGCGAAGTGTCTCGGTTTGCAGTCGGGACGCACCTAAGCAGTAGGGCCATGCCTACCTCCGGGCATTCGGGGGTATTGAGCCGGAGGACGGTCAGATGGATCTGGACAACCCCAGAGTCCGGAATGGGCGCGCGACTAGCGGTCGCGACGGGGGCGGCCTGAGGCCGGCCAGCAACCGCCCTCGATCGCGTAAGCGCGAGAAGGATCGCGACTGGGCCGCCCCTCCCGCTGCCAGCTTCCACTTCATCCACGCTTCAGGCTTGACGAACCTCCACATCCTGACGACCTTCCCTAGCCGGAGCGACTGGCCGGCTGCTGCCGATTCGAAGAGGTCGCTTCCCGGCACTGACTCTCCGCGGACCGGAGCCAGGAGTCGACCGACATCGGGCGAGACTTCGCCTGGGCTGAAGATCACTTCAAATTCGCGTTACGAGTTGAGGAGAGTGACCTACGCTGTCAGTTTCATTTCAGATGTCCCGATTATTCTTTGGGCGGCACCAATAAACGTTGTTCATATCTACGCATACACAAGGTGCTATGCAAACGGAGGACAGTTGATGGCAAGAAGCGGGATGACCCGAAAAGTTATGCTCGGAGTCGTTGTGGTGGGAACTCTAGGGGCAGAGGTTTGTGGCTTAGGGGCTTCCACCACACCTACGACTCGAGGTGGTGACGTAGGCGAGGCCACGGCCGTTCAGGTTCAGGTAAGCGGCGTCCCTCTAACCGCTCCTGGTCAGTTGCGCTGTCGGAGAACGCCCACATCTGGGGTCAGTACATTAGATCCCAAGACTCGCCTTTTTCCTCCAGCTACCCTGAGTCCAGCGCTGAATTGCACCGGCGCTCCGGAGGGGCCATGCGGAACCGATTTTTAGCAATTGGCACCCTTCTTGCCTGTTCGGTATTGCCAGTTTCTTCGGGCTACGCTCAGCAGCAGGGGTGTAGGGATGTCACTTTCTCTCGGAAGCCGGGTTGGACAATCTCGGGCGGCTGGACTGCGGATGGCTCTCAACTTCTTGTTGTCGATCCCCTAAACGATGCAGTCTGGAGATACACGAGTTCCGGGGCTTCGTTGGGTTCCTTCTCGGAACCCCTGAGATCCACCGTGAAGAGTCTTATGCCCCTAAAAGGGAAGAGCCACGGCGACGACTTCATCCTTGAGGTGAATGACGGCTTCTTGACGTTGGATAAGAGCCTCAGGCCTGTCTCTATGAAGATGGCACTCACGAAAAGCATTGCTGGCCCTCTCAGTATCGGGGGAGTCTGGCAGTGGGAGCCAGTGGGCGATGACATCGTGGGCTTTGTCGACGTCCACGGAGATCATCCAGCCGATCTCGCCGACTGGCATAGCGCATTTGTTCGGTTTCCCAGAAGCAATCCGGAGAAGTTCACTGTCATCCGGGACAACGTAAGTCTTGAGTCTAACGA
Source organism: Thermoanaerobaculaceae bacterium (assembly GCA_963712665.1). Lineage (GTDB taxonomy): Bacteria > Acidobacteriota > Thermoanaerobaculia > Multivoradales > UBA5704 > DATARR01. Next base: position 200,307 of record CAVQIV010000012.1, read on the forward strand.
GCGAGGCCTATTCAGGACGGGAAGCCCGTACATTGCCTCGATCGGTACGACCGCGTACGTACTGACGATGGACAGAGAGATGACCTTGCTGAAGAGCGAGGCTGGATCCAGCGTATTGACGCCTCTGCATGCCTTTCCTCCGGGTCCCAACCGTGCGCCAATCTTCAAGCCGTTTAAGACGAAACAGGAGTACGTTGACTTGATGGCGGCAATAGAGAAGACCTCTATGCCGGTCGGCTTGTACGCTCAGGAAGATAGCAAGTTCCTCTACATCCTTTGGCGAACTCCCATGGAGAAGGGGACTCGGTGGACGCTGAGTAGTATTGATCCGTCTAGGGATCAATACACCGGTTCGATAGAGCTACCAATTCGAGCTGATCACGTAACGGTTGTTCCTGGCTCTCAGAATTGGGCTTTCATCGAGAAGGGACCAGTAAAGGCTTTTGGGGTGCAAGACGTACCAAGGGTTCTGCTCGTGCCCTCCAAGCGGCTTCAACCCCCTTTCCGCGGTAGTCAGGCCTGTGACTGATTAGTCGTACGTAAGACCGACGCGAAATCCGCCTGCAGGTTACGCTGCAGGCGTCGCCCTGCGATCCGTCCTACCATTCAGAATCGCAGGCAGTTGATGATACAACTGCTACGACTGCAGTCCTTCAACCTTGACGCCTAATCCTTCATCGCGTCATGTCATGGGGGCGGCGTATGGATTTCGAAATACTAAAAAAATTGGATGAATTCTTTGGTCCCCTCTTGTCGGTATTCCCGAAGGTAGGCAAAGACGAAGAGCGCTCTACCTATTTTTCGCGATACTGTTCCTTTATTTGTTTGGAGCATTCCTCGCATATAAAACTAAGGGAGCATGGTATTCGACCTCGATTCAGGTTGTCGCGGCTCTCGCCGCTTTGATCTGCAGAAGGCTGCTTTTAGAGAAAAAGACTGCTCAACCTATAAAATTCGATTTGTTACCAGGGGCAAACCCGGTCCGATTCGCCCAGGGCTCTTTCGTTAAAAAGTGGGGGCGGCAGACCGAAATTTCTGAACTCGCTAACCATATAGTCACTGGAGATCGTGCTGTTTGTTTGTTATGGGGTCCTCCCGGAGCTGGAAAGACTTCTGTGGCGACTGAGCTTCATGCAGAACTTGGGTCAGACACCAGAGCGTTTATCACTGTAGACGCAAGTCAGGACGACTTTGAGGACGTCCTGGTGGCGCGGTTGCGAGAGAATGGGAGTGCCCCGGCTTCTTTTCCGACTCTTGATAAGATCATTACGTCTGACCGTAGCCGTAGCGAAGTGATCATCCTGGATAACGCTTCTCTCGCTAAAGGGGCCAAGTTGTCCAGGCTAATTGGAATAGCAAAGCTAGCGATTAGCGTGCAAGGGCCGTTCAAGAGGATAATTTTAATTCTCTTGGATGACCGTGAATTCCGTGAAGTGTGGCAGAAGGAGCAGTGGGGCCCCAAAGCGCAGGCGCGATTAAAAAAGCAACAGATCTTTGATTTTCCTGTGAACGCTGCTCTAAATGTGGCGCGCGATATCAAAGTGGATGCGGCCATCCCCGTCACGGACGAGGTTTTGGTTCGAGCGGTCGATGACCTTGCTCAGGACGGAGCCAGCGTATCGCCCTTGGCGCTGAGTATTCTCATGTCGCTTATCGCTAAGTCCTCGGTTGGAGGACGAGAGTTCGGACTGGAGGATTATCGCACCTCCGGTGGCGCCAATGGGATGATGGCTTCTTTCATCGTTAATGATGCTTCATCCTGGGCGCAAAAATCCTGGCGTCAGATCTTGGCGAGAATCGCGAAAATTGCCGAAGGAGACGGCATTTTTAGTAGAGATATGTTTTCCGACATGGCCGGCGCTCATTCATCCGAGGTTAGCGCCATCCTCGACCGTTTCAGCTCTGAGAATGTCAGGGTACTTCGTTTCGACTCAGATTCAGGTATTTACACGATAATAGATGCCTGGAAGCCGGCCATAGTGGCGATGAAGGATAGGTTCACTCGGGCGGTGGAAAGAACTGAGAATTCGATCAAAGATAAATTCATTAGATGGAGGGATCAATGGACGGTGGAGGAGCGAAATGGTAATGCTTTCAATATTTGGCGGAAGTCCCGTAAGAGCTTGCTGTCGTGGAAGGAGCTAAGGTCCGTAAAGGATCTTGAGGGGAGCCTGTCATTAAAAGAGGGTATGGCTGACTATGTTGTGCGTTCGAGACGGTACCGCCTAGTTCAATTAATAACTGGTTTGGTGTTGCTTATCAGCCTTCCTCCCATGATCTACTCGGAGTACGAGAGGCGCAGCATAAAATCGGACAAACGGCTCAAGGATGCTGTAGCTGCGGCTCTCAAGGACAGCTGGGGAGTTCCAGGTGACTTTGAGGAATACACTCAGAAGGTGTTGAGCGTTTCCTTAGTCTCGGGTTGCACAGTGAACCAACTGACTTGGCTTCCCCGTGGGTTGCGTCGACTAGACGCTGAATGCGAGAATGTAGAAAGCCTGATCGGGCTGCCTCAAGGGTTGACCGAGCTTAATATAAGCTCGACGAAGGTGCGAGACCTCCGCTTGATTCCACCTGGAATAACTGTTCTGAATATTGCGTCGACAAGCCTGGGCAGCGATATTAATCTCGGACAATATAAGAATCTTAAGACGCTCAACATGACGGGGTTAAACTTCCCTAACTTGAAACTATTGCCTGCGGTCTCTTCCCTTTCTTTGGGGAATGCTAATCTCGATGACATAGAAGGGCTCCCCGAAAAACTCGACTCATTGGATCTTAGTGGCTCGTCTGTAGTTAGTCTTAAGAAATTGCCAAAGATGCTGCGTAGGCTGAGGCTTAAGCAAAATGCTCTGGGCCCAATCGACTACTTGCCGCAGCATCTGAATGAGCTGGAAACCGATAGAATTTTAAAGCCCGATGTTTCCTTCCCCGATTCACTCAGAGTGCTTACGACCAGCGTTCCGTTGATCGTGCCTCAAGGACTTGAAGCGCTAACATTAAGGGGGCATCCATTCGGATTCACGGTACCCAGTGGGCTAAAAAAACTGTGGGTGGAGTGGCTCACCGAGTCGGTGAGTCTGAGCGATCTTCCGAAGGGACTCGAGGCCCTAAAGTTTATTTGGCCCAAGGACGGAAGATTCGTGGATTTGCCACCGAAGTTGAGAGTTCTTGACGTGAGTTGGTCTCCAACGCTTAACTCACTCGCCGGGATCACGGCGCCAGTAGCTGATCTCAATATTTCTCATACTGCAGTGAGGGACTTTCGGTCACTTCCTGATAGCATAACACGCCTGACTGACCAGATATGTGAGTTGAATGAGGTGAAGGAGGTGCCTCCGCACCTTCAGGCATTAGACCTCTCCGGATGCTGGAAGCTTGAGCTCATTGAGAATCTGCCCGAGTCTCTTCAAGAGCTTAACGTGGCTGGGACGGCAATTTCTTCTCTTCCAGAGCTTCCGGACAGCCTCCTGCGGCTGAACATAAGTAATACGAAGATAGCGGGCAAGCTTCCGAAGATGCCCGCCAAGCTTCAAGAGCTCACAATTAATTTTCACCAACTGAGAAGTTTGGAGGGGTTGCCGCCTACCGTCAACAGGATCGTCTTTGTCGGATACGAGAAGGATGGGAAGCTTGTGGTGTCAGAGCCTGCTAGAGTAGAGTAGGCAAGATTTAATAGGATATTTCTTCGAGTTGAGGTCGGACCTCGCCTCGGATGATTCAAAGCCATCTCTTGCCGTTGGGAGAAAGCCCTCTCCCGGGTGTTTGGAATCGGCAGCGATCTCCAGCAAGGCCTCTAGGCACAACGAAACAGTAGGTCGTAGACGAAGCGGGGATGGCTGAGGTCCAGGGATTGAGCTCTTCCGGCAGGGTGAAGGCGACGTGGGCGGAGGAGTTGTAGACGATATCTTCTCAGCCGCAGTGGGCACACTCGTAGGCATGCCCGCCTAAAGCGGCAGTCCGGCAAGCTTCAATGGCTCCCAAGGCCCGAAACTGCGGCCAGTTCAGGTGAGTCCTCTCAGAGTCCTCTCGAAAGGGCGGCCGAAGTGGCGGACGATGTCAGCCACCTCCAGTCCGCTGGAGGGCCATCGTGGCGGCCGACTACTTGCGCCGGGCCGGGGCAGGATTCTTGGGTGGCTCCTTGGCAGGGTCTTCCAACCAGCCAGCGGCTGGTCACTTCGCTCAGAGTCCGCCGGCTGACGAGGGTATAGCGGCCAAGCTCGAAGCCCGCCTCTCGAAGAGAGAGATCCTGATCGTGGAGCAGCGGCGTATGGCCTTGAGCTGCGGGATGGCTGGTCGAGCCAGGATGGTGACCGCACCCAGCCGGACGTCGTCCTTGGCGATACTCTTGTAGTCGTAGATCTGGACCCTGATCAGAAAGGGACATGCCAATCGGGGCGCGGCATGGACTCCATGGCATCCGGAAGGCTCATCGGGGCAGTGTACGCGGAGCCCCGCCCTACCTCCCCATCGCGGGGGGGCGGCGGTACGGTGCGAGGCTCGCGCTCTAATCCATCTGCTTCCTCAACACCGTCGGAATGTCATAGTCGTCCACGTTCGACCAGTTCGGCCCGAAGCCGTTCGGGATCGTCCCCGCGCACGTGGGCGATGGCCTTGCGGTAGAAGGGGACGTCCACCTGGGCTTTCTCCGGCTCTTCCGGGCGCTCGACCCGATCCCCGCGCTCCCCGCGGTCATTGATGGGCAGGGAGGCGAGGCTCGGGGCCGGGGTGGGGCGGGTGACGTTCATCTGGGGCATGGGGGGACGGGGACGGTCTTCTCCCTGGCGGTCGAAGCCGGTGGCGATGACGGTGACCTTCATGGCTTCGTCGAGGGTGGGGTCGATCACCATGCCGGAGATGATGTTGGCGTCCGGGTCGACGGCGTCGGAGATGATGCGGGCGGCTTCGGCCACCTCGTGGAGGGTGAGGTCGTGCCCGCCCGAGATGTTGATCAGCACGCCGCGGGCGCCCTGGATGGAGGTCTCTTCGAGGAGCGGCGAGGAGATGGCGCGCTGGGCGGCTTCCAGGGCGCGGTGCTCGCCTTTGGCGATGCCGGTGCCCATCAAGGCCATGCCCATGCCGGTCATGATGGTGCGCACGTCGGCGAAATCGACGTTGACCTCGCCGGGGATGGTGATCAGGTCGCTGATGCCCTGCACGGCCTGGCGCAGCACGTCGTCGGCGATGCGGAAGGCCTCGAAGAGGGGCGTGCCGCGCTCGACGAAGTTGAGCAGCCGCTCGTTGGGGATGGTGATCAGGGTGTCGACGGCGCTCGCGCAGCTCCTCGACGCCGCGCTCGGCGTACTGCATGCGGCGCCGCCCCTCGAAGCCGAAGGGCTTGGTGACCACGGCCACGGTCAAGCGCGCCGATCTCCGCCGCCAGGGAGGCGATGATGGGCACCGCGCCCGTGCCCGTGCCGCCGCCCAGGCCGGCGGTGAGGAAGACCATGTCCGCCCCTTCGAGGCACTCGAGGATCTGGTCCGTGTCTTCGAGGGCGGACTTGCGGCCCACTTCGGGATCGGCGCCGGCGCCGAGGCCTTTGGTGAGCGTGCGGCCGAGCTGCAGCTTCGAGCGGCGCGCGGCACTTGGCCAGCGCCTGGAGGTCGGTGTTGGCGGCGATGAACTCGATGCCCCGGAGCTGGGCGTCGATCATCCGGTTCACGGCGTTGTCGCCGCCGCCCCCGACGCCGATCACTTTGATCTTGGCGGGGACGGCGTCTACCTCCTGAGCCCGGAGCGGCTTGTCCTTCAGGCCTTCGGAAGTGTTCTGGTCGTCGAAAAGGATCATCGGTGCACCCCCTTCTTTCCTAGTGGGTCTCATGGTTAAAGCAGGTCCGAGAACATTCCGCGCAGGCTTCCCACCATGCCGCGCACGCTGAATCCCGATTTCTTCTGCACTTTGCTCTGGCTCTCTTCGGCCGTCCGGGCGTAGAGCAGGAGCCCCGAGGCGGTCGCCCAGGTGGGGCTGCTGATCACGTCCACGAGGCCGCCGAGGCCGCGCGGCAGGCCGTAGCGCACGCCGGCGTCGAAGATCTGCTCGGCCATCTCGAGCAGGCCGTCGAGCTGGGCGCCGCCGCCGGTCAGGACCACGCCGCCGCGCAGGCCCTCGTCGGCCGCGTGCTTGAGGAAGTCCTCGCGGATCAAGGTGAAGAGCTCTTCGGCGCGCGGCTGGAGGATCTCGCAGAGCTCGCGCTTGGGCACGATCCGCGAGGTGCCGCCCGCGACCGTGGGGACGGCGATCCCCTCCTCTTCGGTGACCATGCTGGGCAGGCAGCAGCCCTGCTTGGTCTTGATGCGCTCGGCTTCGGCGAACGGTGTGCGCAGCACCATGGCGAGGTCGTTGGTGAAGTGGCCGGCACCGATGGGCGCCACGGCGCTGTACTGGATCTCACCCTCGGCGAAGAGGGCGTATTCGGTGGTGCCGGCGCCGACGTCGACGAGCAGCACGCCCAGCTCGCGCTCGTCGGCGGAGAGCACGGCCTCGGCGGTGGCCAGCGGCTCGAAGACCATCTCGACGACCTCGATGCCGGCGCGGTTGACGCTGGTGAGCAGGGTGCGCGAGCGGGTGATGTTGCCGGTGACGAGGTGGACCATGACCTCCAGGCGGGTGCCGAGCATGCCCAGGGGCTCGTCGATGCCGCCCTGCTCGTCGACGATGAACTCCTGCGGGATGGCGTGCAGGATCTCGCGGTCGGAGGGCAGGGCCGCGGACTGCGCCGCTTCCAGCACGCGCTGGATGTCCTGGCGGGAGATCTCGCGGTCCTTGCGGGCCACCGTGACCATGCCGCGCGAGTTGACGCTGCGGATGTCGGCCCCGGCGACGCCGACGTAGGCGCGGGAGATCTCGACCCCGGCCATCACCTCGGCCTCTTCGCTGGCGGCCTTCAAGGCTTCCACCGTGGCCTCGACGTTGACGATGTTCCCTTTGCGCGTGCCGCGGTTGGGAGCCAGGCCTTTGCCGACCACCTCGATGCCGCCTTTGTCGTCGCGCTGGCCGATGAGCACCCCGACTTTGGAGGAGCCGATGTCGATACCGACGAAGTATGGTTCTGTCTTGGCCATAGCTGACCCTCTCAGAGAGTGGACCTCAATATCCTCAAGCTCCGGCTCCTCCCACACGGGGCGCCGGGAGCGCATTGCGACGGTTGCACCGCTGGTTGCACGACGATCCTGCGCGAGAAGCGCAGATCGACCGCTTCGATCCGCGAGTAGCGCTGGGAGAGCTCGGGGAAGCAGCTCGACCAGGCGCTGCACTTTGGGTCCCACCTGGCCCGCGGTGACCAGGAGGGGGAAGGGTAGGGCGTCGGTGTGCAGCCGGAAGTCCTCCTCTCCCAGGACTTCGATCTGCGCCAGCTTCGCCGCCCAGTCCGGCTGCACCCGGCCGAGCTCGGCGGCCACCTTGAGGGCCGCGGCGATATCGTCTGGATGGCGCGATCGCGGACGAAGCTCACCACCAGGAGGCCGGCCTTGCGCGCTTCCTCGAGCTCCGCCGGGGTGGCGACGGGCGCGATGGGGCGGCCGTCCTGATCGGCGTAGGCCAGGGTCGTCGCCGGAGAGGAGCAGGGCCACGGCCCGGCGCTCCGCCACCTTGACCGAGAGGCCGTCCGGCAGCTCTTTTTCGATCTCGACCTTCTCGATCCACGGATTGCGACGGAGCCGCGCCGTGGTGTCGGCGAGCGGAGAGCGCGCACGAGGTTCCGCCCCTTGAGAGGAGCCAGAGTCTGCCGCACCCAGGCGGTGTTGACGCGCCGCGACGGTCTCGCACCCACGTCGATATTGCGGAGCCGGAACATGGGCGCGGTCAGCACCCAGTAGACGAGCCCCGTGGGGAGGGCCACCACGATTACGGCCACGGCCAGCGGGCGCAGGAGAACGAGCAGGACGCTCTTGCGCTTGCGGCGCGGGGGCGTGCCGCGCCGGCGGAAGTCCTGGCGGAAGTCGAGGACCCGGGCGCCGGTGTCCGACAGGGTGGGCGTGGTGGAGACGGTCGTCATCCCTTCGTCTCCTCAGCGGCCAGCGTCTGAGCCAGTCGATTCACGTCGCCCGCTCCCAGGGTGATCACCACGTCTCCCGGCGCCACCTCGTCGCGCAGCACGTCCGGCGCGTCCTGCCATGACGGGCTGTAGCGGACGTTTCTATGGCCGCTGCGCATGGCGGCCTCCACCACCAGCTCGCCGGTGACGCCGGGGATGGGCTTCTCGCGCGAGGGGTAGACGTCCGTCACCACGGCCATGTCGGCCCCCAGCAGGGCGCGGCCGAAGCCCTCGGCCTGGTCCTGGGTGCGGGAGAAGAGGTGGGGCTGGAACACGGCGAAGACCCGCCCTCCCGGAAAGGTCTGGCGCGCGGCCTGGAGCGTGGCCTCCACTTCCGTGGGGTGATGGGCGTAGTCGTCCACCACGGCGGCGCCGCGCCAGGAGCCGAGCTTCTCGAACCGGCGGCTCACCCCGCCGAAGCCGGCCAGGGCATGGGTGATGGTGTCGAAGTTGACGTCGCAGCGACGAGGCCCACGCCGATCGTGGCCAGGGCGTTCATCACGTTGTGGCGGCCGGGGATGGGCAGCTCGATGCGGCCGAGTCGATATGCCGGAGCAGGCGGTCGCCCCGCAGGCGGACGCCGAAGCGGCTGCCGCCGGCGTGCGGCTCCAGGTCCACGGCCGAGAGGTCGGCCTGCGGCGAGAAGCCGTAGGTGATGATGCGGCGGTCCGCCACTCGCGGCAGGATCTTCTGGATGTTGGGATCGTCCAGGCAGACGATGAGCCGGCCGAAGAAGGGGACGCGGTTGGCGAACTCGACGAAGGCGTCCTCGATGGCCTCCAGGTTGCCGTAGGTGTCCAGATGGTCGCGGTCGATGTTGGTGATCACCGCGATGACGGGCGTCAGGCGCAGGAAGCTGCGATCGAACTCGTCGGCTTCGGCCACCAGGTAGTCGCTCTTGCCGAGGCGGGCGCCGGTGCCCAGGAGGCGCAGGCGGCCGCCGACGATCACCGTGGGATCGAGCCCGGCCTCGGTGAGCACGGTGCCCACGAGCGAGGTGGTGGTGGTCTTGCCGTGGGTGCCGGCGACGCCGATGCCGTACTTGAGGCGCATCAGCTCGCCGAGCATCTCGGCGCGGCGGATGACGGTGATGCCGTGGCGCCGGGCCTCGCGCACCTCGGCGTTCTCCTCGGCCACGGCGGAGGAGATGACCACCAGGTCGATCCCCTCCAGATGGTCCGGCGAATGGCCCTGCTCGATGCGGACGCCCATCTGGGCCAGCCGCTCGGTGGCCTCGCCCAGGGCGAGATCGCAGCCGCTCACCGCGAGGTCCGGGTTGACCTCGCGCAGGATCTCGGCGATGCCGCTCATGCCCGCGCCGCCGATGCCCACGAAGTGGATGCGCCTCAAGTTCACGAACTGGTTGAACATCAGCGCCTCCCTCCCGCGATCTTCGCAGTCTCAGCGAGATGGTCGGCGATGTCGGCCGCGGCGCGGGGCCGGGCGAGGGAGCGGGCCGCCCGCGCCATGGCGGCGAGACGGGGCCGGTCCGCCAGCAATCCAGTCACCCGGTCGGCGAGGATCTCCGGGGAGAACTGATTCGAGGGGATCAGCTCGGCGCCGCCGGCTTCGGCGAGCAGGCGAGCGTTGTCCATCTGATGCCCCTGGGCGATGGCTAAGGGAACGAGGACCGACGGACGGCCCGCGGCGCAGATCTCCGCCAGGGTGATGGCTCCGGCCCGCGAGACCAGCAGGTGGCTCGCTGCCATGGCGCCGGCCACGTCGTCCAGGAAGGGGACGACCTCGACCCGCTCGCCGATCCCTTCCTTTCTATAGAGGCCTTCGCCGCCTCCAGGTTCCGCGCTCCGGCCTGGTGGAGGATGGTGAGGTCGGGGAGCCTCGCCAGGAGGATCTTCGCCGCCACGGGCAGGGCCTGATTGATCTGCTGCGCGCCCTGGCTGCCCCCCAGCACCAGGAGGCGCGGCGGACCGGCGGGAAGATCCACCGGCACGGCGAAGAACGCGGCGCGGATGGGCACGCCCGTGAGCCGCGAGGGGCACTTCAGGTCCGCCATGGTCTCGCGGTAGCCCACGTCCGCGGCCGTGGCCAGGCGGGAGAGCCAGCGGTTGGCGACTCCGGCCTTGCCGTTGGGCTCCAGCAGCAGCACGGGCCGGCGGGCGAGGCGGGCGCCCACCACGGCCGGCGACGAGACATAGCCGCCCGTGCCCAGCACCACGTGGGCTCCGATCTCCCGGATCAACCGTTTGGCCGCGCCGGCCGAGCGGACGAGCGTCCCCAGGGCTCCGAGCTTGCCGATGAAGCTCCGGCCCACGAACGCCCGGGCCGGCAGCGGATGGAAGGGGATCCCCCGCTCGCCCACCAGGCGCTCCTCCAATCCCCCCTGCATGCCCGTGAAGCTCACGCGCCACCCCCGGGCCCGCAGCTCCTCGCCCACGGCCAGGGCCGGGAACACGTGGCCCCCCGTGCCGCCGCCGGCGAGGAGGACGTGGAGGGGAGTCGGGTCGGCCATCGCATCGTTCACCAGGTCATTCCGTCATGCATGCTGCGAAAGGTTGAGGAGGACGCCGCAGATGCACAGGGTCACCACCAGCGACGAGCCGCCATAGGAGATGAAGGGGAGCGGGATGCCCTTGGTGGGCAAGAGCGCCACGGTGACGCTGACGTTGAGCAGGGCCTGGACCACCAGCACGCCCGTCAGACCCCAGCCGAGGTAGCGGCCGAAGACGTCCGGGGCCTTGGCGCCGGCGGCGAACCCCCTCCAGGCGAGGACGGCGAAGGCGATCACGACGGCGAGCGCGCCGATCATCCCCAGCTCCTCGGCCACGATGGAGAAGATGAAGTCCGACTCCGGATGGGGGAGGAAGTAGAGCTTCTGCACGCTCCTGCCCGGCCCCAGGCCGAAGACGCCGCCCGAGCCCACGGCGATGAGCGACTGCAGGGCCTGGAAGCCGCTGCCCAGCGGGTCCTTCTCGGGATCGAGGAAGGCGAACATCCGCTGCCGGCGGTAGGGCTCCACCATCACCAGCGCGATGAGGAGCGGCGGCACCACGGCGAAGGCCGCCAGGATGTAGCGCCAGGAGAGCCCGGCCAGGAAGATCATGAGGAAGAAGGTGGCGCAGAGGAGCACGGCCGTGCCCATGTCCGGCTCGAAGAGGATGAGCGCCGCCATGAGGGCGGTGAAGAATCCGGCTGGCAGCAGGAACGAGCGCTCGTTGACCCGCTCCTCTTTCTTCTCGATCTGGTAGGCGAGGAACGGGATGAGCGCCAGCTTGGCGAGCTCCGAGGGCTGGATCGAGATGCCGGCGACGAAGAACCACCGGCGCGTGGCGTTGAGCTGGGGCGAGAAGAGCACGCCCACCAGCAGCACCAGGCACAGGCCCAGCAGCGTATAGACCACGGCCGGCTGGCGCAGGCGGCGGTAGTCCACGTGCATCAGCCAGGCCATCAACACCAGCCCCAGGCCGGCGGCGAGCGACTGCTTGACGAGGAAGTGGCTCAAGGCCTGGTCGCGGGAGAGGGCGGCGCTCGCCGAGTACACCATGACCAGGCCGAAGAACACCAGCAGGACCACGGTGGTGAAGAGCACCTTGTCAAAGGCGAGCTTCTTCGCCATGCGGCCCTCCCATTTTCTCGGACATCACCGCGCGCGCCAGCTCCTGGAAGACGTCGCCGCGGTGGTTGAAATTCCTGAACTGGTCGAAGCTGGCGCAGGCCGGCGAGAGGACGACCGCCTCCCCGCGCCGGGCTTGGGCGGCGGCCGAGCGCACGGCGCGATCGAGCGTCTCCGACCTTTCAAAGGGGACGGCGCCCGCCAAGGCCGCCGCGAATTCTTCCGCCGCCTCGCCGATCAGGTAGGCACGGCGCGCCTTGCGACGGATCATGGGAGTGAGCGATGCGAGGTCGGCGTCCTTGTTGCGGCCGCCGAGGATCAGATGGACCGTACCGTCGGCGAACCCCTCGATCGCCTTCATCGTGGCGCCGGGGTTGGTCCCTTTGGAGTCGTCGTAGAAAGCGACGCCGTCCCTCTCCCCCACCTTCTCCAGGCGATGAGGCAGACCGTGGAAATTCCGCAGGGCTTCGACGATCGCCGCAGCCGGAACGCCCACGGCGCGGGCCAGCAAAGCCGCGGCCATGGCGTTCTCCAGGTTCTGGACGCCGGCGAGGGGGACGTCGGAGGCATGGAACAGCTCAGTTTCCGGAGCGCCGGGGGAGACCTCGATCACCTTTCCGTCCTGATCCGCGAAGCAGCCGTCCTCCACCCGGCCGAGGCGCGAGAAGAGCCGGCGCCGGGCGCGGGTCGGAGTGCGCAGGGTCTCGGGATCGTCGGCGTTGAGCACGGCCACGTCCCCCGCGTCCATGTCGCGGAAGAGGCGGCGCTTGGCGTCGGCGTAGGCCGCCATGGTGCCGTAGCGATCCAGATGGTCTTCGGCGAGGTTCAGGAGTGCCGCGGCCTTGGGCTTCAGGGTCACGATCCCCTCGATCTGGAAGCTCGACAGCTCCACCACGAACACCCGGCCGGGCGGCCCCTCCACCTTGTCGGCCAGCGGCTCGCCGATGTTGCCGCAGACCTCGACGGGGAGTCCGGCAGCGCGCACCATGGCCCCGGCCATGGCGGTCGTAGTGCTCTTGCCGTTGCTGCCGGTGATGGCCACCACCGGGCCGTTGAGGAACGGGAAGGCGAGCTCCACCTCGGCGATGATTGGCACGCCCCGGCGGCGGGCTTCCTCCAGGATGGGCTTGTCCAGGGGCACGCCGGGGGAGACGACGACGAGGTCGATCCCCGGCGGCAGATCCCGCGCGGACATCAGCTCGACCTTTCCCGCCAGATCACCCGCGTCGACGGCTTTGTCATCTACGGCCATCACCGTCGCGCCGTGCGCAAGGAGCAGACGCGCGGCAGCACGGCCGGAGAGCCCCAGGCCGTAGACCAGAACCCGCTCGAAGCGGCCGGAGGGCGTCCAGGGTCCGTTCATCGCAGCTTCAGGGTGGAGAGCGAGAGGAGCGCGAAGAGGATCGAGAGGATCCAGAATCGCACGATGACCTTCGGCTCCGCCCATCCCGAGAGCTCGAAGTGGTGATGGAGCGGCGACATGCGGAACACCCGCTTGCCCCGCAGCTTGAACGAGGTCACCTGGATGATGACCGACATCCCCTCGAGGACGAAGAGGCCGCCCACCAGCCCCAGCAGGATCTCCTGCTTGGCGAGCACGGCGACGCTGCCGATGGCGGCTCCCAGCGAGAGCGAGCCCACGTCGCCCATGAATACCTCGGCCGGATGCGAGTTGAACCAGAGGAAGCCGATGCCCGCCCCTATCAGGGCGCCGCAGAACACGGCCGGCCTCGCCCACCCCCGGCACGTAGGCGATCTGGAGGTAGTTGGCGATCACCCGGTTGCCGGCGATGTAGGTGAAGACGGCGTAGGTGGCGGCGGCGATCGTGGTGGCGCCGATGGCGAGGCCGTCCAGGCCGTCGGTCAAGTTCACGCCGTTCGAGACCCCCACCAGCACGAAGGCCACGAAGGGGATGTAGAGATAGCTGAGATGGAGCACCAGCCGCTTGATGAAGGGGAAGGTGAGGGTGGAGTTGAACCCGCCCTCCCCAGGCAGGTAGAGCAGCGCGACGGCGAAGAGGATGCCGGCCACGGCCTGGAGGAGGAACTTGGCGCGCGCGGTCAACCCCAGGTTGCGGCGGTTCCTCACCTTGAGGTAGTCGTCCGCGAAGCCGATGGCGCCGAAGGCCGTGGTCACCAGCACCACCAGCCAGACGTAGAGGTTCCGCAGGTCCCCCCAGAGCAGGGTCGGCACCAGAGTGGCGAAGAGGATGAGCAGGCCGCCCATGGTGGGCGTGCCCGCCTTCACCAGGTGGGCCTGGGGACCCACATCGCGGATGTTCTGCCCCACCGAGAGCCGGCGCAGGGTGCGGATGAAGCGCGGCCCGAAGAGCCAGGAGAGGAGCAAGGCCGTGACGATCGCCGCCGCTACCCGGAAGGTGATGTAACGGAAGACGTTGAACACCGGGATGCGGTCGTGCAGCGGATAGAGGAGGTAGTAGAGCACAGTTAAGCTCCCGCCTCTTCACCATCGCGGCGGACATTTCCCAACAGCCGCCTCACCACCCGGTCGAGCCCCACGCCGCGCGAGGCCTTGACCAGCACCACGTCCCCTTCCCGCAGCTCCCCCGCGGCCCAGTCCGCGGCCGCGACTGCGTCCGGCAGCCAGACGGTCTCGGCGCCGCCCGCCCTCGCGCCCGCCGCCAGCTCGCGGGAGAGCTCGCCTACGGCCACCACCGGGGAGAACCCGAGCCGCGCCGCCCGCTCCCCGGCCTCGCGGTGGAAGCGGGGGGCCTCGGGCCCCAGTTCGCGCATGTCGCCGAGCACGGCCACCCGCCGGTCCCCCTGGAGAGCGCCGGCGCTCTCCAGGGCCTTGCCCACGGCGTCCGGATTCGAGTTGTAGGAGTCGTCCACCAGGGTGTAGCCGCCGGCCGCGCGGTGCACGACCCCGCGCATGGAGGCCGGACGGACGTTGGCAACGGCCGCCGCGATCTCGTCCAGCGAAAGACCCAGAGCCCAGGCGCAGGTTGCAGCGGCCAGGCAGTTCTCCACGTTGTAGAGGCCATGGAGGGGCAGCCTCACCTCCTGGGACTGGCCGCCTGCCTCCAGCACGAAGCGGCTGCCGATGGCTCCGGTCTCTGCAGCGAGATCCCGAGCCCGGACGTCCGCGGCCTGGGATTGAATCGCATACCAGACCACCCGGGCGCCGTGGCGCTTCGCGATCCGCGTCACCTCGGGATCGTCGGCATTGGCCACGATGAAACCGTCCGGAGCGAGGCCGGTGAGGATCTCGGACTTGGCCTCGGCGATCGCCTGCACGGTGCCGAAGAACTCCAGGTGCACGGGTCGGACGACGGTGAACACCGCGGCGTCCGGCCTTCCCAGGAGCGAGAGCTGGCGCAGCTCGCCGGGGGTGGACATCCCCATCTCGGCCACCATCCACTGGGTGCCGTCCGGCACGTTGAGCAGCGACAGGGGGAAGCCGTAGAGGTTGTTCAGGTTGCCAGGCGTCCAGGCCACCTCGAACCGGGAGGCGAGGATCGCCCCCAGCAGCTCCTTGGTGGTGGTCTTTCCCGCCGAGCCCGTGATTCCCACGAGCTTCTCGGGGACCCGCGTCCTCACGAAACGGGCGAGGTCATGGAGGGCCTTGAAGGTGTCCTCGACGCGGATCAGGGCACCGGACGGCGGCGCCTGGAGATCCTCCTGGATGACGGCCGCCGCCGCTCCCCGGGCCAGGGCGTCGGGCACGAAGCGGTGGCCGTCGACCTGGCTGCCCGGGAAGGCGAAGAACACCTCGCCCCCGCGGACGGCGCGCGAGTCGATCGCGGCCCCGTCGATGAGCCCGCCGAGGGCGTCCGAGCCATGGGCCATCACCCGGCCGTTCATGGCGCTCGCCGCCTCAATCACCGACAGTCGAGCCAAAGCGCTCCTCCAGCATCTTGCCGATCTCCTCCAGGTCGGAGAACGGCAGGCGTTCGTTGCCCACGATCTGCTCCCGTTCGTGCCCCTTGCCCGCCACCAGCACCACCCAGCCGGGCCCCGCCGCCGTGATCGCTTCGCGGATGGCCGCGCGGCGGTCCGGCACCAGGCGATAGCGTTGATTGCCGCTGGACTTCAATCCCTGCTCCACGGCCGCGAGGATGGCCAGCGGGTCCTCGCTTCGGGGGTTGTCCGAGGTGGCGATCACCAGGTCGGCGAGCTCGCCCGCCACCTTGCCCATGAGCGGGCGCTTGCCTTGATCGCGATCGCCGCCGCAGCCGAAGACCACCGCCACCTTGCCGCCGGCCGCGATCTCCCGCGCCGAGCGCAGGGCCGCGTCGAGGGCGGCGTCGGTGTGGGCGTAGTCGACGTAGACCGGGAAGGGCTGCCCCCGCTCGACCGGCTCCATGCGGCCCGGCACCGGCCGCTGGGCCGCGAAGGCCGCGGCCACCGCGGCGTGGGGGAGGCCCAGGGTCTCCGCCGCCGCGGCCGCGGCCAGCAGGTTCGACAGGTTGTAGCGGCCGAGGAGGGGCGAATCGAACGGCACCTCGCCTCGGGGAGTGACGAGCACGCCGCGGGTGCCCCGGGCCGTGACCGCCACGTCGCGGGCCGAGACCTCCCCGAGCTCGCCAAAAGTGAGAGCGTCCGGCATCTCCGCGGCCAGCCGCCGGCCGTAGGGGTCGTCGACGTTGACAGCTGGCCGCGCTCCCGGCTTCAGGAGGTCGAACAGCTTGCGCTTGGCCGCGAAGTAGTCCTCGAAGTCCTGGTGGTAGTCCAGGTGGTCGCGGGTCAGGTTGGTGAACACCGCGGCGTCGAAGGCAGCGCCTGCCACCCGGCCCATGGCCAGGGCGTGGGAGGAGACCTCCATGGCGACCGCCGCGGCGCCGTCGTCGCGCATCCGGCGCAGGATCCGGAACAGGTCCGAGGCCTCCGGCGTGGTGTGCCCGCCGGCGTACGGCTTCGTCGCGGAAGCGGTAGCCCAGGGTGCCGAGGAACCCCGCGGGATGGCCGGCCGCGTCGAGAATGGCCGCGATCAGGGTGGCGACGGTGGATTTACCGTTGGTGCCCGTGATGCCGGCCAGGATCAGCTCGCGATCGGGATGGCCGTAGGCCCGGGCGGCCAGGGGACCGAGCACGGCGCGGGGATCGGCCGTCATCAGCCAGGGCACGGCGAGCCCTTGAGCCAAGCCATCGAGAACACCGTCCGGCTCGGGTCCCACTACGGCCACGGCGCCCCGCTCCACGGCCGAGGCCGCGAAAGTGCGGCCGTCGAAGCGCTGGCCCGCGAAGGCCACGAAGAGGTCTCCCGGCTCCACCGTCCGCGAGTCGTGGGCCACGCCCGTCACCTCCGGGTCCGGGCCCGGATTACCGGCGATGGGGAAGCAGCTCACCAGCTCAGAGAGGCGCATCAGGGCGACCTCCCCCAGAAGACCGGAAGAACCGGAAGAACCGGAAGAAGAGGATGGAGGCGCCGGCAAGGGCCCTGCAACCGGCCCCCGCCAGAGCACGGGATCGGGGACGGCGTCGTCGGCGTGATCGTCGCCGTCCGACGGCTCTTCGTCCGGACCCACCGCAACCGCGGGGAGAGAGGCGGTCTGAATCCCGAAATCGGGAGGCACGGCTTGTCCGGGCCAGACGGCCATGGGCGTGCGCTCGGGGTGCACGCCCAGGTAGAGGAGCACCTGGCGGGTGATGGAGCTGAAGACGGGCGCCGCCACCTGGCCGCCGTAGTATTCGCCCCCCTGGGGCTCGGCGATGGCGACCACCCCCACCAGCGCCGCGCGGTCGGCGGGGGCGTAGCCCACGAAGCTCGGCAGATACCCTCCCCGCAGGTAGCCCCCCCGCGCGGGGATCTGCGCCGTCCCCGTCTTGCCGGCCACCCGGTAGCCGGCGATGGCGGCGGACTTGCCCGTGCCGCCGGTGACCACCCCCTCGAGCAGCCGGGAGAGCTCCGCGGCCGTGGCCGGGGAGATGGGGTGCCCCGTAACCGGCGGCTCGGGGAAGCGTGGCACCCGCACCTCCCCCTGGCTCACCGCCGCCACCACGTGGGGCTTGAGGAGCGTGCCGCCGTTTGCCACGGCCGCGGTGGCCGTGGCGAGCTGGAGGGGGGTCACCGAGATGCCCTGGCCAAAGGCGATGTAGGCCTTGGCCAGCGGCCCCCAGCGCTCCACGGGATGCAGGATGCCGCCGCTCTCGCCCGGCAGGTCGATGCCCGTGAGGCGGCCGAAGCCGAGCTCGCGGATGGTGTGGTAGAGGCGCTGATCCCCCAGCCGCAAGGCCGCCTTGATGACGCCGACGTTGCTCGACTTGGCGATGACGTCCGCGAAGCTCAGCCGGCCGTAACTCTTGTGGTCGCGGATGCGGATGCCATAGAGGGTGATCCCGCCCATCTCGCAGTCGAACACGTCGTCCGCCTTGACCAAGCCGGAGTCGAGGGCCGCGGCGGCGGTGACGATCTTGAAGGTCGAGCCGGGCTCGTAGACGTCCATGATCGCCCGGTTGCGCCACTCGGTCTCACGGTAGCGGCCGAAATCGTTGGGATCGAACGTGGGATAGCTCGCCATGGCCAGCACGCCGCCCGTATGGGGATCGAGGAAGAGGGCGCTCCCCCGCTTCGCCCCCCGCTCCTCGACCGCCCGCGCCAGCTCGCGCTCGACGATGTGCTGCACGGTGGCGTCGAGCGTCAGGTAGAGGTCGTGCCCGGGCTCGGGCTCGGAGAAGGAGAGATCGGGGGAGACGACCGTCCCCCGCCGGGCGTCCCGCAGCACGGTGCGCACCCCCTGCTTGCCGGCCACCTCCTGGTCGTAGACCAGCTCCAGGCCCGCGAGGCCGTGGTTGTCGGTGCCGACGTAGCCCAGCACCTGGGCCGCGAGCGTCCCCATGGGGTAGTAGCGCTTGCTCTCGGGCAGGAAGTAGATGCCCGGGAGCTTCAGCTCGCGGACTTTGGCGGCGACCGGCGGATCGAGCTTGCGGGCCACCCAGATGAACTCACGGTCGCCGCCGAGCTGGCGGGCGAGCTTCTCGGCGTTGAGGTCCGGCACGACGCCGGCGAGAGCACGGGCGGTCGCCAGCCGGTCGTGGATCTCCGGCGGCACGGCGTAGGCGGAATCCACCTGCACGGAGACGGCGAGCTCGCGGCCGTGGGCGTCATAGATCGTCCCCCGCGGCGGGTCGAGGGTCACCACCCGCTGCTGCTGGCGCTCCGCCTTGCCCGTGTAGTGCCCGTAGCGCGCCACCTGCAGGTGATAGAGCCGGGCGGCGATGAGCAGCACCCAGACGGCCAGCAGGCCGGCCACCATTCCGAGTCGGCCCAGGCGGCGGATCACGGCAGCTCCTCCCAGAACACCACCTGCTCCAGGGCCGGCGGCTGCATGGAGAGCTCCGAGACGGCGCGCGTCTCGATCTGCGACGGGCTCGCGAGGTACGTGGCCTCCAGCCGGAGCTGGCGCTCCTGCCGCGTCAGCTCGGTGAGCTCCTTCTCCCGCCGGTCGATGCGATAGCCGGTGCGCGTCACCTCCAGGTGGATCCAGGTGTAGGCCAGCAGGCCGCCGCCGAGGCTGAGCACGACCAGCAACACCAGGGCCAGCTCGCGCCAGCGGCGCCGGTCGCGCTCGCGCACCAGATAGGTGTTGACCACCGGCCGCCGCAGGGCATACGCGTTGCGCAAGGTGTCACAACCTCCGGGCCGCCCGCAGCCGGGCGGAGCGCGAACGCGGATTGAAGGCCACCTCCTCCTCGGAGGGGCGCTGGGGCTTCTTCGTCAACACCTCGATCAGCCGGGTCTCGGCGCGCGGCCGGCCGGTGACGGGATCGACCTCCCCCTGGGCGAGGTCGCGCAGGGTGTTCTTGACGATCCGGTCCTCCAGGCTGTGGTAGGAGATGACGACCAGCCGGCCTTCGCTCTCCATCAGGTCCACGGCCTGCTGGATGAAGGCGTCGAGCCCCTCCAGCTCCTCGTTGACGGCGATGCGCAGCGCCTGGAAGACCCGGGTCGCGGGATCGATGCGCTCCTCCCACGGCCCCCGGCCACCCAGAACGGCACCCACCAGCCGGCGCAGCTCTCCCGTGGTCGCGATGGGGCGCTCCTGCCGTGTCCGGCCGATGGCCCGCGCGATCCGCCTCGCCTGCCGCTCTTCGCCATACTCCCTGAAGATCTTCTCCAACTCTCCCTCCGAGGCCTGATTGACCAGGTCCGCCGCGGTCAGATCCCCTGACCCCATCCGCATGTCGAGCGGCCCGTCGAGACGGAAGCTGAAGCCGCGCTCCGCCGCGCCGAGCTGCAACGAAGAGACGCCAAGGTCGGCCAGGACGCCCGCAATCGATCGGACACCGCGGACGCCGAGACCGGACAACGCCTTGTCAAGGTGGTGGAAATTGGCCTCGACCAGCCGCACCCGCGAGCCGAACGGCGCCAGGCGACGAGCGGCCCGCTCGAGCGCCTGGGGGTCGCGGTCGAACCCCAAGAGCTCGACGTCCGGCGACGCCTGGAGCAGCGCCTCGGCGTGGCCGCCCAGCCCCACCGTGGCATCCACGAACAGACCGCCGCGCCCGGGCGCGAGCCACGTGAGGCTCTCCGCGAGCAGGACGGGGACATGCTGGACGTCCAACGCGCAGGCCGGCCTTCCTCAGATCCCCTGCGTGCTGAGGGCACGGAAGTCCTCATCGGTGAACGGCTGCTCCGTGAGCCGCGACACGAACCGCTCGTGATTCCACACCACCAAGTGGTTGAGCTGGCCGCTCACCACCACGTCGCCGTTGATGCTGGCGCTCTCCCGCAGGATCTGCGGGATCAAGATCCGCCCCTGCACGTCCAGCCGCACCTGCTGCCCGAAGTAGTTGACCCGTTCCAGGTAGCGCATCTTGGTGCGGTCGGTGGACGGCATGGCGTCCAGGCGCCGCTCGATCTCCTCCCACACCGGCAGCGGATATAGCAAAGCCGACTCGCCCTGGACCGACGTCACGAACAGGTCGGGCCCCCAACGTTCCTCCAGCAACCGCCGGAAATCCGTCGGGATCTTCAAGCGACCTTTGTCGTCGATCCTGGTTGGAGCACTGCCGCGGAACATGACCCGCCCCCAAAAGCCGGCTGTCTGAGGTGGAATCCTAGCAGCTCACTCCACTTTTGTCCATTTTTTTCCACCACGACCCACCAATCTCCCGCGCTACGGCAAAATATGAGCGAAAGAGAGGCGGAAGAGAGCGAAAAGGCTGGGGCACGGCAGGCTGCCGTGCCCTCTGAAGCCTCAGACGCCGGGGGGCGGCGACCGGCGGGGTCGGTCACCGGCTTGGGCGTGGGGAGGGTGCCGGGCTTGGGCGTACCGGTGGGAGGCGTGGTCGCAGGGCTCTGGGGCTTGGCGTCAACGGGAGCCGCCGTATCGGCAGGGGCCTCGTGGCGGGCACGGGGCCGGTGGGGGAGTTGCGGCGGCAGAGCCCAGGTCTTCCGCGTCTCCACCCTCGGCCGGAGCGTTGAGGCGGTTGCGATAGCCTGCGGCCTCCTGCGGGGGATTGGCCACGATGAGCGACTTCTTCTCCAGCTCCACCATGTACTTGGTGATCTCCTCGCGGTAGACCCGCTCCTGCTCGCGGTTCTGGATGACGGAGGCGACCTCGGTGAACGGCGGGATGCGCGACTCGCGGCGATCGATCACCTGCACGAGGTGGAGACCGCCCCGCGCCTCGACCGGCTCGCTCAGGGAGCCCACGGGCAGCTTCCAGACCGCGGACTCGAGGTTCTTGTCGAGATCGCCGGGCGAGACCCAGCCGAGCTCGATGACGTTGCTCGTGGTCCCCTTCTTGGCGGAGTCGGCCACGGCATCGGCCAGGGAGGCGCCGCCCTGGACCTTGGCGCGGAGGTCCGCCGCCACCTTGCTGCGCTCGTCGGCCGGAGCTCCGCCCTCCTCCAGCACCACCACCTCCCGGAGCTGGAGCTGCTCGGGCTGGCGGAACTGCTCGAGGTTCTTGCGGTAGTAGCGGCGCAGGTCCTCCTCGTCGACCTTGACGCGGCTCTGCACCTCTCTGCCCCGGACCTCCTGCATCCGCTGGCTGCTGCGGACCTGGGTCCGGAGCTGCGCCTCGGTCATGCCGGACTGCGCCAGGGCGGCGGCGAACTCCTGATCGGTCTTGATGTTGAAGTTCTGCTTGAGCTGGGCGATCGACTGGTCCACCTGCGCGTCGCTGATCTCGACGCCGAGCTGATCGGCGCGGGAGTCCAGGAGCAGCTCGCGGAAGAGGTCCGCGAACACGATCTCCCCGGACTGGCCGAGGAGGCGCTGGCGCTCGTCCGCGTCCTGCTCGCGGCGCAGGACGTCGCGCACGAACTCCTCCTTGCGCTGCTGGTAGTCGTAGAGGGTGGCGATGCGGTCGTTGACCCGCAGCACGATGCGGTTGAGCACCTCGGCCCGGAGCATCGCCGGAGCGAGGACGAGGAGGGCGAGGAGGGACAGGCTAGCGAGTCGTTTTAGCATGGGAGTCACGGTAGGTACCCTCATAGTCGAACGGCAGATTCCGTTCGTAAACCGCTACATTGTAACGGGTTCGAGCCTCCTGGACCAGCGACTGGAGGAGGCGGTCGGCGCGCTCCTGGCGGAGCTTGGCAAGGATCTCGGGCCGCGCGGCTTCCAGCGGGATCACCTGGGCGGGCTCGCGATCGGTCACCTGGAAGATGTGGAAGCCATAGTCGGCGGGCACCAGGCGGCTGACCTCGCCCGGCTTCAGGCTGAAGATGACCTCGGCGAAGGAGGGCGGGAGGTCCTCCCGGGCGAGCTCACCCTGGTAGCCGCCCGCGGCAGCGCTGGGATCCCGGGAGAGGCGGCGGGCCACCTCCTGGAAGTCGGCGCCGCCGGCGATCTCCTTCAACGCCCGCTCGGCCGTGGCCCGGTCCTGGGTGAGGATCTGCCGCAGCCGCACCCGCTCGGGCCGGGCGAAGTCCTGGCGGTGGGCCTCGTAGTAGCGGGCGATCTCGGGCTCGCCGGCCTCCTGCTTCAAGCCGCCGGCGAGCAGCGCCTCCATGGCCGCCCGCTGCCCCGCTGCCCCCCGGGCCTCCCGCACCAGCTTGCGGTCCAGGGCCAGGCGGACGAGCAGGCGTTCCTCCAGGAACTGATCGAAGAGCTCTGAAAGGACGTCGCTCGCCAGCACGTTGTCGGTATCGCCCACGCTGCGCTTGAGGTAGCCCTCGAAGTCGGCGTAGCGCACGTCCTCGCCGCCGATGCGCGCCACGGCGTCCGGTGCCGGCGGGGGCTGGCGCTGCTGGCAGCCGGCCAGAGGCAGGACGGACACCAGGATGGCGACAGGAGTGAGCAGGACGGCTCTCATGTGCCCAGCGACTCCAGGGTCTCCCGCGCCGTGGCCACGAGCTGCCGGGCGCCGCCCCCGGGCAGGGTGAGGACGCCCGTGGGGCTGAAGCTCGCGCCGGGGAGGTTGGAGACCATCTCGATCAATCTCTCAACGTCGATACGCGCGTCGCGCCGCAGCCGGATGATCAGCTCGCCGCTCTTGGCCGAGATCGACTGTACCCTGAGCGACTCGGCGAGACGCTTCAAGGCCGCCACCTCCACCAGGGTCTGGACCGCGGGGGGCGGCGGCCCGAAGCGGTCGGCGAGCTCGGCCAGCATCTCGCGCTCGGGCTCCTCGGCGATCTTGCGGTAGAGCTCCATGCGCAGGTTGGCGTCGTCCACGTACTCGGCGGGGATGGACATGGGCACCGGCAGGTCGAGGGCCACGGAAGGCGCCTCCTCGATGCTCTCGCCCCGCAGCTCGCGCACCGTCTCCTCCAGCAGCTTCGAGATAGGTCTCGATGCCCACGGCCCCGATGTGGCCGCTCTGCTCGCCCCCCAGCAGGTTGCCGGCGCCGCGGATCTCGAGATCGCGGGCGGCGATGCGGAAGCCGGCGCCCAGGTCCGAGAACTCACGCAGGGCCGCCAGGCGCTTCCTCGCCTGCTCGGAGAGGACGCGGTCCTCGGGGATGAGGAAGTAGCAATAGGCGAGCTGGTTGCTGCGCCCCACCCGGCCCCGGAGCTGGTAGAGCTGCGCCAGGCCGAAACGGTCGGCCCGGTGCACGATCATGGTGTTGACGTTGGGGATGTCGATGCCGTTCTCGATGATGGTGCTGGCCAGCAGGACGTCGAAATCGCCGCGGGTGAAGGCGTGCATGCGGCGGGAGAGCTCCTCCTCCTCGAGCTGGCCGTGGCCCACCGTGACCCGCACGCCGGGGACGATCTCCTTCAACCGGATCAGCCGCTCCTCGATCGACTCCACCCGGTTGTAGACGTAGTAGACCTGACCGCCGCGCTCGATCTCGAACTCGATGGCCTCCCGCACCACCTCATTGTTGTAAGGAAGGATGGCGGTCTCCACCGCCATGCGGTCCTTGGGGGGCGTCTCGATCACCGACAGGTCGCGCACCCCGGCGAGGGAGAGCTGGAGAGTGCGGGGCACGGGGGTCGCCGACATGGCGAGCACGTGCACGTTCTTCTTGAGCTGCTTCAGCCGCTCCTTCTGGGCCACGCCGAAGCGCTGCTCCTCGTCGACGATCAAGAGGCCGAGCTTCGGGAGCTGGATGTCCTTCGAGAGCAGGCGGTGGGTGCCGATCAAGACGTCCACCTTCCCCTCGCTCAATCGTTTCTTCAGCTCCCGCATCTCCTGGGGCGAGCGGAAGCGGGAGACCATCTCGATGGTGATGGGAAAGCCCGCGAAACGCTTGCGGAAGGTCTCCAGGTGCTGGTCCGCGAGGATGGTGGTGGGAGCGAGCACGGCCACCTGATAGCCGCCATCGACCGCCTTGAACGCGGCCCGCATGGCCACCTCGGTCTTGCCGTAGCCCACATCGCCGCAGAGCAGCCGGTCCATGGGGCGCTCGCGCTGGAGGTCCTCGCGGATGGTGGCGATGGCCTCGAGCTGGTCCGGGCTCTCCTCGTAAGCGAAAGCGGCCTCGAACTGGTGCAGCAGGTCCGTATCCGGAGGCAGGGCCGGGGCGCGGGCCACCTGGCGCTCGGCGTAGAGCTTGAGCAGCTCACCCGCCATGTCGCGCATCCCCTTCTTCACCCGCGCCTTGGTGCGATTCCACGAGGTGCCGCCGAGCTGGTCGAGGCGGGGGGCCACTCCCTCGATGCCGCTGTACTTCTGCACCTGATCGATGCGCGAGAGGGGGAGGAGCAGCCGCTTGCCGCCGGAGTAGGAAATCTCCATCACCTCGGTCTCGGCGGCGGCGCCCTGGCCGGCCAGCTCGCGCAGCACCGGCGGCAGGCCGCCTGTGCCCGTGCCGTCCCCGCCCACTGAGCGCAGGGCCACGAACTGGCCGATGCCGTGATCCACGTGCACCACGAAGTCGCCCACCTTCAAGTCGCGCAGGCCGGAGAGGAACGGACCGTAGCGGGCCCTGCTGGGCCGGCGCTGGAGCTTCGCCTGGGGGAGGAGCTGCTGCTCGCCGTAGACCACCACGCCGGCCGGCGGCAGGCGGAAGCCGCGGGTGAGCTCGCCTGTCACCAGCTCGACCCCGCCCCGCCCGAGCGGCACCTCGCGCCCTTCCAGCAGCTCTTCGATCCGCCGCCGGTGGGCCGGCGAGACGACGACGATGCACCGCTCGCCGCGGGCCCGCGCCGTGGCCACCTCCTGGGGGAAACGGGGGAGCTGGCCGTGGAAGAGGTCGGTCAGGGTGCCATGGAAATCCACGCCTGAGCCTTGACCGTCGCGTCCACTACCCACCACCAGGTCGCGCAGACGGACGGCCGCGGATTCGAGCGTCTCCCGCACCTGCTCAGCCGGGTGCTCCAGGGCCTCGGGGGGCACGGCCAGCTTGCCGTGCTCGACGCGGGCGGCGTAGTCCCCGTCCAGGCGCTCGGCGTGGTGGGCCACCTCGGTCTCCAGGGCCGGAGGATCGATCGCCAGGGTCAACGGGCGGGCCAGCACGTCCGTGAGCGCCACGGTCTTCGACGCGAGGAGGGGCTGGTAGTTTTCCCAGCCAGGAAATTCCCCCCGGTTGCGCAGCCCCTCGATGACCTCCGCCTCCTGCGGCCCCAGCTCGGAGCCCAGGTTCTCGGTCAGCAGCTCGGCCAGCAGGGCCGCGTCCTCGGCGCCGCCTGGGAAGAGATAGAGAGGAAGGATACGGATCGAATCCAGCGTGTCCTCCGAGCGCTGCGACTGGGGATCGAACCAGCGGATGGACTCCACCGTATCGCCGAACAGGTCGAGACGCACGGGCGAGTCCTCGCCCGGCGGGAACACGTCCACGATGCCCCCTCGCACGGCGAAGTCCCCCACCTCGTAGACCAGGTCTGTGCGCTTGAAGCCATAGCGCGCGAGATGGCGGGTGAGGCTCTCAATGGGATGGTCCTCCCCCGGACGGACCTCGAGCACGGCGCGGCGAAAGGCCTCGGGGGTGGGGAGGCGGCGGAACAGGGCGCGGGGCGTGGTGACGATCGTGATCGCCTTCCCCGAGGTGACGCAATCGAGCGCCACCGACTCCTGGGCCCGCACCATCAGCGAGGTCTCGGTCTCCTGGTAGGGAGTGAGGGAGGGAGCCGGGAAGTAGACCACCCCCTCTTCACGGCCGAAGAGACGGGCGGATTCCATCCACGTCAGGGCGTCGGCCTCGCGGGGCACCACCACCAGCAGCGGCCGCTTGAGATCGCGAGACAGCATCTCGCCCACCCACGCCGCCGCCGGCACGGGCAGGCGCACCACGTCCCCGAGCCCTTGGAGCAGGGCCTTATAGGGCGTACTGCTGCGTAGCGTCCGGGAGAGATCCTCCCACGCCGAGTCCACCATGCAGGGAGTCTAACGTTTCTCCCTCACGGTGCCTTCCCAAGAGCGAGGAAACGCGTCCCCGCAGTCCGTGGGAGTCCTTGTTCGTCCGTGTAAGTCCTTGCCGGTTCCTACGACCGCCGCTCGATCCTCCCCGCTACCCACTCCCTCCCCCGCACGACCACCAGCGGGACGAGCACGCAGGCACCGATCCCGCCCAGGAGCTGGGCTCCCCAGGTCGTCCAGGAGATCTCCCCTGGGCCCAGGTAGAAGCCGTAGAGGCTGAGGCCGATCCCCCACACCACCGCCGCGACGATCCCTACGCAGAGTGCCGATTCCGTTGTCTGATCCTGAACCTTGAACACCTGGGCTCCTCCTTGAGAAACTCGCCGTCCGTGCGGGGGGATCGGCTTCTAGGTAGAAGAGGCAAAGCAAGGCGCGTGCCACAACCCCTGTGCTAGGCTCCGAATCCATCCTCTTTCGTAGGAGGGAAAGAATGTCGCATCGTTATCCCATGGAGGCTGTGCTGCGCGACGGACGCCGGCTGCTCATCCGCCCGTTCACCGCGCACGACGTGGATGCCCTGTACGAGTTTTTCCAGCGCCTCCCCCAGGAGGTGCGCCGTTTCGCCTGGGACCGCATCGACAACCGTTCGCTGGTGGAGAGCTGGGGGCGCGAGCTCGACTACGCCAAGGTCCTGCCCCTCCTCGCCTTCCACGGCCGGAAGGTGGTGGCCGACGCTACCCTTCACCGCCGGGAGGGGAGCCCCCTGCGCCTCGTGGGCCGCGTCAAGTGGCTGCTGGACCCCGAGTATCGCGGCGTGGGGCTGGGGACGGTGCTGGTCAACCAGTTCATCGACACGGCCCGGGCCGACGGCCTGCGCCACCTCACCTGCATGCTGATCTCCGACTCCGAAGCCGACGCCGTGCGCACCCTGCGCGACCTGGGCTTCGACGGCTACACCGTCCCCGGCTACGGGACGGACCCCGACGGCAACCAGCACGACATGATCAAGATGGTGCTGAAGCTCTGACCTCGGAGCCCCGGTCACTTCACGGGTTCGTCGCGGCCGTGCGCGTGCGCCGGCGGCGACGTGGCCTCGACGGCCTTGAACGGCTCCAGGATGCGGTACTGATGCGCCGCTCCCCGGGGGACCACCCAGGAATCTCCCGCCGCCAGGATCACCGTCTGGCCCTCAGGAGCAGCTCGGCCCGCCCGGCGAGGACATAGCCCACCGTCTCGTAGTCCCGGCGGCTCTCCGGTTTCTGTGCCTCGTCTCCGGGTTTCTCATCCCACAAGCGCATGGCCACGTGCACTCCCGAGGCGAGGTACTTCTGCCCCAGGGCGCCGCGGGGGGAATGCCGGGAATCGACCTTGGTCACCGTGGTGTCGCTCATCGAACCCTCCTTCCAGTCGCCGCACATTTCTGCATACACGCCTGCACGAGCGTTGCCAGCCAAGAGGGAGAGGAATACGCCCTCACCCAGGAAGGGTTACGACTTCCCGGAGAGGTTCAGCCGCCCGATCGCTTCGCCTTGTACCCGGCCTTGAGCAACTCGGCGACCAGACGCTCGGCATGGTCGCCCTGGATCTCCAGCTCGAAGGCGGGGAGAGCTTCCCGGGTCTTTTCCGCCTTGAGCGAGCCGCCGCTCCCGCAGAGCTTCTTCCACGACGACAGGAGCGCTTCGGCCTCCTCCCGGCTCAGCACCAGGGGACCTGCGACGGTCACGGTCTTCCCGCCGCGCCCCGCCCGGTCCAGGCGCACTCGCGGCGACTGTTCCCAGGGCGGCAGGCTCGTCGCCGGGGCTGTCTGAGAAAACCTGACGGGCTCGCCCTTCCTCGGGATGGGAGATTCCGTAGAATAGACGGTGCGACCCGGCTTCGGCTTCAAGGCTCAAGTCTTTCGAGAATGGATGGCAAGACACTTGGACGACATCCGCAACTTCTGCATCATCGCCCACATCGACCACGGCAAGTCTACCTTGGCCGACCGGCTGATCCAGCGCTGCGGAGGGGTCGAAGACCGCGACTTCCGCGACCAGATCCTCGACTCGATGGACATCGAGCGCGAGCGCGGCATCACCATCAAGAGCAATACCATCACCCTGCGCTACACCGCCCGGGACGGCAAGACCTACCGGCTGAACCTGATCGACACGCCCGGTCACGTGGACTTCTCCCACGAGGTGCGCCGCTCGCTCATGTCCTGCGAGGGCGCCCTCCTGCTGGTGGACGCCTCCCAGGGAGTGGAGGCGCAGACCGTCGCCAATCTCTACCTCGCCCTGGAGTACGACCTGGAGATCATCCCGGTCATCAACAAGATCGACCTCCCCTCGGCCGACATCGACCGCATCCGCGAGGAGATCGACGCCGACCTCGGGCTCGACCCCTTCGAGGCCGTGCTCTGCTCCGCCAAGCAGGGGATCGGGATCGACGACGTCCTGGAGGCGATCGTCACCAAGCTGCCGCCGCCGACGGGCGACCCCGAAGCCCCGCTGCGGGCCCTGATCTTCGACGCCCAGTACGACCCCTACCGCGGCGTGGTCCTCATCTGCCGGATCAAGGAGGGGACCATCCGCCCCGGCCAGAAGGTCCTCCTCATGCACACCGACAAGGAGTACGAGGTGGAGGAGGTCGGCCTGCTCCAGCTCAAGCGGGTGAAGACGGAGCAGCTCGACGGCCGGCGCCGTGGGCTACGTCATCGCCGGCGTCAAGGCGGTCTCGCGAGATCAACGTCGGCGACACCGTCACCGAGGCCGACCGCCCCGCCCCCGAGCCCCTGCCGGGCTACAAGGAGGCGAAGCCGGTGGTCTTCTCCTCGCATCTACCCCATCGCCACCGACGACTACGAGGACCTCGCGAAGGCGCTCGACAAGCTCAAGCTCAACGACGCCTCCCTCACCTTCCAGAAGGACGCCTCGACGGCCCTGGGCTTCGGCTTCCGCTGCGGCTTCCTCGGCCTGCTCCACCTGGAGATCGTCCAGGAGCGGCTGGAGCGGGAGTACGACCTGTCGCTCCTGCTCTCCGCTCCCTCCGTGCAGTACGAGGTGGTGCTCACCGACGACACCCTGGTGATGGTGGACAACCCGGCCTTCTATCCCGACCCAGGGAGCATCAAGCTCACCCGCGAGCCCTACATCAAGGCGTCGATCATGATCCCCGAGCGCTACCTCGGGGCCGTCATCGAGATCTGCCGCGAGCGGCGCGGGTACAGCACCACCTACGATTTTCTGGCCGTAGGGCGCGTGCAGGTGATCTCGCGAGCTGCCGCTGGCCGAGATCCTCTTCGACTTCTACGACCGCCTGAAGACAGTCACCCAGGGCTATGGCTCGTTCGACTACGACATCATCGACTATCGCGAGTCCGACCTGGTGAAGGTGGACATCCTGGTCAACGGCGACAAGGTGGACGCCCTCTCGCAGCTCGTCCACCGCGAGAAGGCCCGCCAGCGCGCCCTCCACTACTGCGAGCGGCTGGCCGAGACCATCCACCGGCAGAACTTCAAGATCGCCATCCAGGGCGCCATCGGCGGCAACGATCATCGCCCGCTCGACCATCAACGCCTACCGCAAGGACGTAACGGCCAAGTGCTACGGCGGCGACATCACGCCGCAAGCGCAAGCTGCTCGAAAAGCAGAAGGAGGGGAAGAAGCGGATGAAGATGGTCGGGATCGGTCGAGATCCCCCAGGAAGCGTTCCTGGCGGTGCTCAAGGCGGGGCCGGATTCGTAGTTTGTTGGGGATCAACCGGAATGCCCACTGTCTTTTCCTGGTTGTTCAGGAAGCACCGAGATGTCTGACGCTTTGACTCTGCCCACCGTCCTCCCCGTCTTCCCCTTGACCGGCTCGCTGCTCCTTCCGGGCAACCTGCTGCCGCTCAACGTATTCGAGCCGCGGTACCGGAACATGGTGGCCGACGTCCTGGAGGGGGAGAAGCACATCGGGATGGTCCAGCCCCTCGTCCCCCGCCAGGACAACTGGGTGGAGGCCGCGCAGACCGAGGACGATTCCGAGCTCTACAGCATCGGCTGCGTGGGGAAGATCGACGAGCACGAGCCCCAGCCGGACGGCCGCTACCTGATCCTCCTGCGGGGGATCTCCCGCTTCCGCATCCGCCGCGAGCTGCCCGTGCACCACGGCTACCGCCGGGTGCTGGCCGACTACACCGGCTTCCAGCGTGACCTGTGCGAGCTTAAGACGGACATGAATCCTGCCCGTCTGATGAGGGCCTTGCGCTCCTTCGGCGAGACCCACAGCCTGGAGTTCGACTTCGACCTCCTCGGCAGCGTCCCCGGCATCTCGCTGCTCAACGGCCTCTCCGTGGCCCTCCCCTTTCGCCCCGCCGAGAAGCAGGCCCTCCTCGAAGCCGCCGGTCCCATCGAGCGGGAGGAGATGCTCTTGGCGCTCATGGGCATGGGGATCGAGCCCCTCTCGACCGACGAGTACTACTCGCCCCCGCTTCTCAACTGATTCCAGGAGAATTGATTAGGAGAATTGGCCATCTCACAGATCGACGGCGACATCCGCGGCATCAAAGCGTCCGAGATCCGCGCCCTGGAGCGCACCTACCGCCGCCGGGTCGATCCCCGGCAGGTGGTCTCCCCCGAGCTCGCCCGGCATCTCACCGAGACCTCCCGCCGGCTCAACCGGCAGGTGGGCGTGCTGCTGGGCCGTGAAGGGACCGTCCGCAACGTCATCGTAGGCGACGCCCACAGCCTCACCCTGCCCGACATCGGCCGCTTGCGAGGCGGCGTCGGCCGCTTCCGCGGTCTGCGCTTGGTCCACACCCATCTGAAAGGTGAGCCTCTCACCCGGGACGACTTGAACGACCTCGCCCTCCTCCGTCTGGACCTCGTGGCCATGATCGAGGTGCTGGAGAGCGGCCTGCCCGGCCGGGTGGAGCTGGCGCACCTGGCACCCGTGAGCTCTGACGGCCATGACTCTGAGCCTTTCGAGCGGATCCAGGCGCCGGACGTCTATCAGATCCCCTTCGACGTCGAAGCCACGATGCGGGCTCTCGAAGAGGAGCTCGCCCGCGTGGCCGGAGACGCGGGAGAGACCCAGAAGGAGCGAGCCCTGGTGGTGGGCATCGTTCCCGAGGATGAGCACTTCGAAGAGATGCTGGAGCTGGTGCGCTCGGCCGGGGTTGCCGTCGCAGGCACGATTCGCCAGAAGCGCTCCCAGGTTCATCCCCACACAGTCGTGGGCAAGGGGAAGCTGCAGGAGATCGTCCTCGAAGCCCTGCGCGGCCGGGCCACGGTGGCCATCTTCGATATTGACTTGAAGCCTGCCCAGGCCCGCGCCTTCGAGGATGCGACGGGCTTGAAAGCCATCGATCGCACCCAGCTCATCCTCGACGTCTTCGCCCAGCGCGCTCGCAGCCGGGACGGCAAGCTCCAGGTCGAGCTCGCCCAGCTCAAGTACTCCCTGCCGCGCCTCACGGAAAAGGACGCCGGCCTCTCGCGCCTCACCGGCGGCATCGGCGGCCGGGGTCCCGGCGAGACCGTGGTCGAGATCGGCCGCCGACGCATCCGCGACCGCATCCGCGCCCTGGAGAAGCAGGTCGAAGGATTGTCGCGCCAGCGCGACCTGCGTCGCCGTCGCCGCCGGGAGGAGGGAGTTCCCGTCCTCTCCATCATCGGCTACACCAACGCCGGCAAGAGCACGCTTTTGAATGCCATGACTGGCAGCGACGTCGAAGCCGCGGACCAGCTCTTCATGACCCTCGACCCCACCAGCCGTCGCCTGCGCTTCCCCCGCGAGGGAGAAGTGGTGATCACCGACACCGTGGGCTTCCTCGCCGACCTGCCGCCTGACCTCGTCGCCGCCTTCCGAGCCACCCTCGAAGAGCTGGCCGACGCCGACCTCCTCCTCCACGTCGTGGACGCCGCCGACCCCCGCCTGGAGCAGAAGCTCGAAGCCGTGCAGAGGATTCTGATCGAGCTCCACCTCGACGAAGCTCCCCGTCTCCTCGTCCTCAACAAGACTGACCTCCTGGAGCCCTATGAAGTTGAAGGTCTCGCCCGCCGTTTCGGAGCCGTCCCCGTGAGCGCCGCCAAGCGTCGCGGCTTGGGCGATCTCGTCCACGCCGCCGAGGAGAAGCTGGGGCGGGGGAAGCCGTTGATGAAGACGTATGGGGAGAAGAGGCAAGGGGAGGCTTCCATTTAGGCGAGACGGGTGTATAATGTCGTCGAGAGGAGACGACGCGTCATGTCCGCAGAAGATTCTAAGCCCCACGAGGATGCGGAGAAGGACGATGTGAAGATCGAGAGAGCGATCCTCGATGAAGTCATGCGGCTTTACCAGGAGGTCGTAGACGGTAAAATCGAGCTGCAGTCCGGCGAGGAGGTCTTCGCGGAGCTTTACGCTGACCTGGAGAATCTACGATGAGTTACGATGATGCCAAGCGTGAAGCCTTGAAGCTCCCTACCGACGAGCAACGCGAGCTTGCCTATGACCTCCTTCGGAATGCCGGAGCAGACGAAGACGAGGAGCGTGAAATCGAAAGGCTTTGGGTCGAGGAAGCCGAGCGCCGGCTTCAGGATTACCTCGACGGCAAAGTCGAGGCCGTCCCAATTGAGGAGGCGCTCCAGAGGATCCGCGCCACTGCGCTCCGATGAAGCCTGCCCGACTCCTGCCAATCGCCGAAAAAGAGCTGACCGATTCAATCCGTTTTTACGATGAAAGGTCCGACGGACTTGGCGAACGGCTTCTCGCTGATTTTGAATCTGTGATGGATCGACTCGGAAAGTACCCAGAGTCCGGACCCAGAGTCTCGAAAAAGTTACGAGTTGCGAGGCTTCACGACTTTCCCTATGATATCATCTATCATATCGAGCGCGACCGCATTCTCGTTGTAGCTTTTGGAAATCAGAGCCGGAAGCCGGGATATTGGAGAGGTCGACTCTGAAATCATTCTCCTCCCACCCCGGCCTCTACCTCCACATCCCCTTCTGCTCGAAGATCTGCCCCTACTGCGACTTCGCGGTCCTGACCGGCGGGCCGGAGCGTAGGCGGCGGTTCACGGATCACCTCGTCCGCGAGATCTCGATGTGGGCGAACGAGCGCTCGACGTTCGAGTTCATCGATACGATCTACTTCGGCGGTGGCACGCCGTCTGCGTTGGCGGCGGAGGATATTGATCGTATCCTCGCAGCAGCGCGAGAACACCTGTCTGTTCAGGAAAATGCCCGCGTTTTCTTCGAGGCCAACCCCGAGGACGTCGCCCCGGAGAGCGTCCGGGTCTGGCGGGATCTCGGCGTTCGTTTTCTGTCCTTGGGAATCCAGTCGTTCGATGCGGACGCTTTGCGATTCTTGGGGCGCCGACATACTCCCGAGGAGGCCCGGCGGAGCATTGAGATCGCCCGCGGAGTCGGCTTTGAAACGATTTCGATCGATCTCATCTACGGCCTGCCCGATCAGCCGTTCGAGATCTGGAAGCGCACGCTGGAGCAGGCCGTGGCGCTTCAGCCGGACCACCTCTCCTGCTATCAACTGACGATCCATGAGGGGACGCCGTTCGGTTTCCGGCTGGCGCGGGGGAAATTGGCCGAGCTTCTCGAGGAAGCGCAGAGTGAGTTGTTTCTGTTCACCCACTCTTTCCTCAAGGATGCGGGATACCCGGGCTACGAGGTCTCGAACTTTGCCCGTTCTCCAGAGCATCGCTCGCGTCACAACCAGAAATACTGGCATCACGTCCCCTATCTCGGGGTCGGACCTTCGGCTCACTCCTTCTCCGGAAATCGCCGCTGGTGGAACGAGAGGAAGCTCGGACCCTATGAGAAACGGATCGAGGTGGGAGAGAGGCCGATTGCGGGGAGCGAGGAGCTGAGCCGGTCAGATCTCGCTCTCGAAGCGTTGATGCTGAGGTTGCGGACCGCGGACGGTATCGACTTGCCTTCCTTCCGGGAACGCTACGGCGTGGACCTCCTGAAAAACAACGAGCCGCTCGTGGAGCGGCTCGTTCGAGAAGGACTGCTGACGCTGGACGGGGACGTCCTCGTCCCCACGCTCGCCGGCCTCGCGGTCACGGACTCGCTGGCGCGGGCTTTCGAATTGGGCGAGCGCTGAGCGCGCCTCTTACTTCTTCTTCGCCACGATCTCCATCCACTTCACCTCTTTGCCGTCCGGTCCCGGTCCGAACATCTCGTTCTTGAAGCTGTTGTCGCCCATCCAGGTGATCGTCGACCGGGTCGTGGACTTCTGTCCACTCATCGGGTCCCACATGTCGCCGGAGTAGTTGCAGACGTTGCCGGCGGGATCGCAGGTCCCGATCTGATACATGATACCGGTGCTCATGTTGTCCAGCCACGAGCTGACGTAGTGCTTGGCGACGTTGTCGTAGGCGTCGGTGCCCCGACCCTCGAAGGGCATGCCCATCATGTTCCCCTTCCAGGTGTGCTCCACGTACCGGCCACCGAACAGGACCTCTCCGTGCATGGTGCCGGTGGAGGTCGTCGGTGGCTGGCTCGGGTCCATCCACATGGTGTTGGTGAACGTCCAGTCCCCGGCCAGGCGGGCTAGGCGCTTCTGGGGCTCGCCGGGAGTGGCGGCCTTCTCCATGGCCTTCATGGCTTCATCCATGGAGGGGGGGCTGCCGGCGCCTTCGGCTTGTCCTGGGCGAGGGCGGAGACGACGGTACAGCAGAGGACGAGCAGGAACAGAACGGCGGTGGTCGAACGGTTCTTCATAGGATTCTCCTCCTTTTGGCTGTTTGCATTACGCCTCGTTTCCGCGTAGACTACCACTGGCCGGACGTACCGTCAAGAGAGGAAATCCGGCGTGTCTTTTCCGGTCTTGATTGGCCGGAAGTGGCATCCTGTATGCTTGACGGGCCTCTCTTGAACCATCTCCTATGACCTACGACGCCTCTTCCATCGAAGTCCTGACCGGTCTCGAGCCGGTCCGCAAGCGGCCGGGCATGTACACCGTCACCGACCGGCCGAACCACCTCGCGCAGGAAGTCATCGACAACTCCGTCGACGAGGCGCTGGCCGGCCACGCCAACGACATCCTGATGACCCTCCACACGGACGGCTCGGTGTCCGTGGCCGACGACGGCCGCGGCATGCCGGTCGACATCCACCCGAAGGAGAAGGTGCCCGGCGTCGAGCTGATCCTCACCCGCCTGCACGCCGGCGGCAAGTTCTCCGACAAGAACTACCGCTTCTCCGGCGGCCTGCACGGCGTCGGCGTCTCGGTGGTCAACGCGCTGTCGCAAGCTGGAGTTCTGGGTCCGCCGCGGCGGCAAGGAATACAACATGGGCTTCGCCGACGGCGCCAAGACCTCGAAGCTCGAGGTGGTCGGCACGGTCGGCCAGCGCAACACCGGCACCACGGTGCGCTTCTGGCCGGACCCGAAGTTCTTCGACTCCCCCAAGTTCAGCATCCCCAAGCTCAAGCACGTGCTGCGGCCAAGGCCGTGCTGTGCCCGAGGCTCCGCATCCGCTTCGTCCACGAGGGTCATGCCGAGGACGACGAGGAGTGGTTCTACGAGGACGGTCTCAAGGACTACCTCACGGGCGAGCTCGAAGGCTGCAGATCGTGCCCGCCGAGCCCTTCCTCGGTCACTTCCGCGGCAAGGAGGAGGAGGTGGACTGGGCCGTGGTCTGGCTCGGCGAGGAGCGGAATCATCGGACGTGCTGGCCGAGAGCTACGTCAACCTGATCCCGACGACCGCAGGGCGGCACGCACGTCAACGGCTTGCGCGCCGGCCTCACCGACGCGGTGCGCGAGTTCTGCGAGTTCCGCAATCTGCTGCCGCGCGGCGTCAAGCTGGCGCCCGAGGACGTCTGGGACCGCTGCAGCTTCGTGCTCTCGGTGAAGATGACGGAGCCCGCAGTTCGCCGGCCAGACCAAGGAGCGCCTGTCCTCGCGCGAGGCCGCGGCCTTCGTCTCCGGCGTCGTCAAGGACTCCTTCGCGCTCTGGCTCAACCAGCACACCGCCGAAGCGGCGAGCGGATCGCGCAGCTCGCCATCGAGAGCGCCCAAGCGCGCCTGAGCTCGGGCAAGCAGGTCAAGCGCAAGCGGTGACCGCCGGCCCCGCGCTGCCCGGCAAGCTCGCCGACTGCACGAGCCAGGATCCGGCCTGACGGAGCTGTTCCTGGTCGAGGGCGACTCGGCCGGCGGCTCGGCCAAGCAGGCGCGCGACGCGAGTTCCAGGCCATCATGCCGCTGCGCGGCAAGATCCTGAACACCTGGGAGGTCGATCCGGCCGAAGTGCTGCGCTCGCAGGAAGTGCACGACATCGCGGTGGCGCTGGGCGTCGATCCCGGCTCGAGCAAGACTCGACGGCCTGCGCTACCGCAAGATCTGCATCCTCGCCGACGCGGACTCCGACGGCGCTGCACATCGCGACGCTGCTGTGCGCGCTGTTCCTGCGCCACTTCCGCCCGCTGGTGGCAGCCGGCCACGTGTTCGTCGCGATGCCGCCGCTGTATCGCATCGACGTGGGCAAGCAGGTGTACTACGCGCTCGACGAGCGGGAGAAGAAGGGCGATCCTCGACCGCATCGAAGCCGAGGGCAAGAAAGGCAAGCCCGACGTCACAGCGCTTCAAGGGCCTGGGCGAGATGAACCCGCTCGCAGCTGCGCGAGACCACCATGGCCCCCGACACCCGCCGCCTCGTGCAGCTCACCCTCGACGGCGAGACGATCCCGCGACAGTCATGGACATGCTGCTCGCCAAAGCCCGCGCGAGCGACCGCAAGGAGTGGCTGAAGGACGAGGGCAACCTGGCGGAGGTGGAGGTGTGAGAACCGGACCGGTCGTCGTGCCGCCGGAGCCCTCATCACCCCGGCCCTCTTCTCCCAGCCTCCCCCGTCCGCCGGGAGAAGAGGGAGTGGTTAGTCTTAAACGAGCAAGAAGAAGCCGCTTCTGTCTTTGTAGGACAAACCTCTCCCCTCTCTCCCGGCCGGCGGGAGGGAGGCTGGGAGAGAGGGGTTGGGGGAGTGAGGGCTTCGAAGGGCACCCGGCCGGATTCAGCAAGGATTTTGAGAAGAAACCATGCCCAGAACCTCTCGTAGAAAAAACGGCAATGGCGACGCTCCGCTGTTCCGGCCGGCGTTCGACGACGTCGAGAAGCAGTCGCTCGCGGAGTTCACCGAGAAGGCGTACCTCGACTACTCGATGTACGTGATCCTCGATCGCGCGCTGCCGCACGTCGGCGACGGCCTGAAGCCGGTGCAGCGCCGCATCATCTACGCGATGAGCGAGCTCGGGCTTTCGGCACGGCCAAGCACAAGAAATCGGCGCGCACGGTCGGCGACGTGCATCGGCAAGTATCCACCCGCACGGCGACTCGCCTGCTACGAGGCCATGGTGCTGATGGCGCAGCCGTTCTCCTACCGCTATCCGCTCGTCGACGGCCAGGGCAACTGGGGCTCGCCGGACGATCCCAAATCCTTCGCGGCCATGCGCTACACCGAGTCGCGGCTCACGCGCTTACGCCGCAGTGCTGCTCGCCGAGCTCGGGCAGGGCACCGTCGACTGGGAGCCGAACTTCGACGGCACGCTGGAGGAGCCGAAGCTCTGCCGGCGCGCCTGCCGAACGTGCTGCTCAACGGCGCCACCGGCATCGCCGTCGGCATGGCGACCGACATCCCGCCGCACAACCTGCGCGAGGTCGTGGCCGCCTGCATCCAGCTGCTCGACGATCCGGACGACGTCGGACGCGAACTCTGTACGAAGCACGTCAGGGGCCCGGACTTCCCGACCGGGCGCGAGATCATCACCGCCGCGCTCCGAGATCGCGCGAAGATCTACGAGACCGGCGCGGGCTCGGTCCGCGCGCGCGCCACGTGGGAGATGGAGGACGGCGAGATCGTCATCACCGCGCTGCCCTACCAGGTTTCCGGCAGCAAGGTGCATCGAGCAGATCGCGGCCCAGATGCGGCGAAGAAGCTGCCGATGGTCGAGGACATGCGCGACGAGTCCGATCACGAGAACCCGACGCGCCTCGTCATCACCCCGCGCTCGAACCGGGTCGACATCGAAGGCTGATGGCGCACCTGTTCGCCACCACGGATCTCGAGCGCACCTACCGCGTCAACCTGAACGTGATCGGCCTCGACGGCCGGCCGCGCCAGTTCAGACCTGCGCGAGCTGCTCTACGAGTGGCTGCGCTTCCGCATCGAGACCGTCACGCCGGCGTCTGCAGTTCCGGCTCGACAAGGTCTGACGCGCCTGCACATCCTCGACGGCTATGCTGATCGCCTACCTGAACCTCGACGAGGTGATCCGCATCATCCGCCGCGAGGACGAGCCCAAGCCCGTGCTGATGAAGCGCTTCAAGCTCACCGACGTCCAGGCCGAAGCGATCCTCGAGACCAAGCTGCGCCACCTCGCCAAGCTCGAGGAGATGAAGATCCGCGGCGAGCAGAGCAACCTCCAGAAGGAGCGGGACGCCCTGGCGAAGATCTTGAGCTCCGAAGCCCGCCTGCGTCGCAAAGTGCGCGACGAGCTGACAGCCGATGCCGAGAAGTTCGGCGACGCTCGCCGCTCGCCCATCGTCGAGCGCAGCGCCGCCAAGGCGATGGACGAGACGGAGCTCATCGCCACCGAGCCGGTCACCGTCGTGCTCTCCGAAAAGGGCTGGATCCGCTCCGGCAAGGGGCACGACCTCGATCCCAAGGAGCTCTCCTACAAGTCGGGAGACGCCTTCTTCATGGCCGTCCGCGGCCGAAGCAACCAGTCCGCCGTCTTCCTGGACTCGACAGGCCGAACCTACTCCTTAGCCGCCCACGCCCTCCCCTCCGCCCGAGGCCAGGGCGAGCCCCTCTCCAGCCATGTCACCCCACCGCCTGGAGCCACCTTCGTGGGAGTGATGATCGGCAACGACGACGACCTCTACCTGATGGCCACCACCGCCGGTTACGGCTTCCTGGCCAAGCTGGGGGATCTCCAGACCCGTCAGAAAGCCGGCAAGGCCCTGATCACCGTGCCGGATGGAGCGAAGGTGCTGTCCCCCATCCGCGTCCTCAACCCCGGCACCGA
The DNA here is from genome assembly GCA_963712665.1 of Thermoanaerobaculaceae bacterium. Taxonomy (GTDB): domain Bacteria; phylum Acidobacteriota; class Thermoanaerobaculia; order Multivoradales; family UBA5704; genus DATARR01. The sequence goes on from CAVQIV010000012.1 coordinate 239,559, forward strand.
GCTCCTCGCCGCCGCCAGCAACGGCGGCCGCCTGCTCATCTTCCCCATCAAAGAGCTCCCCCAACTCCCCCGAGGCAAGGGAGTGAAGATCTTGAACCTCGCCTCCAAGGGAGAGACCGACGAGCTGACCGCCCTGACCGTCCTGACGCCCGGAGTCCACCTCTACGTCCACTCCGGCAAGCGCTACCTCAACCTGAAGCCCGCCGAGTGGCGAGAGTTCCTGGGCAACCGGGCGCTGCGGGGAAACAAGCTGCCGCGGGGGTATCAGAATGTAGGGGGGCTGGAGGTGGCGGAGCGGTAGGGGTGGACGGTATCTAGAATTGAGGTGAATTGAGGTGATAATGCCGCGCGTTTTCATTAGTCACAGCAGCCATGACCGCGAGTTGGCAGGACTTCTGCTTGATCTGCTAAGATCTGCTATCAATCTTCCGGATGAGTCAGTGCGTTGTACAAGCGTTGAAGGCCACAAACTTGCCGGAGGTCAAGAGACGGACCGAAGGCTACGAGAGGAGATTCGAAGCTGTGAGGCATTTATTGGTCTTATCTCGGAAGCCAGCATCGAATCCGCCTATGTTCTTTTCGAACTTGGCGCACGGTGGGGCACAGAAAAGCACCTTTTGCCATTGCTAGCTCCAGGGGCTAACCCAAGCCTACTTCGCGGCCCGCTTGCTGGCATTAACGCCCTAAGATTCTCCAGTGCTGCCGATCTACATCAGATGATCCAGGAAATCGGAAATTTGCTCGCCCTGCCGCCAGCAGGTCCGGCTGTCTACCAACGACGCATAGATGAGATATTAAGAGCTGTAGCTCGAGCAACTACTCCGACCGTTCCGCTTGCGGTTCTGGTTGAAGACGCGACCAGATCTCAGGATGTTTCACTTCTGACAAGCAATAATGATTCTGCCGACGCAGAAACCGTAATCCGTAAGCATTGCGAGAAAGAATGGCCAAGCGATTTTAGCATGAGAGCTTACTGCATCGAGCAGCAGCAAAAGGCTTTGACCGAGCTGCGGCGAGGAAGACCGGCAGACATCCCCGAAAATATATTCGAACTAATTCGCAGTAAATGTGCCAAGGAGTGGCCAGACGACTTTGGCATGCGCCAGTACTGCGAAGAAGAGCAAATACGTTCATACCGCAAACTCCAGGAAGGCTAGAGTTCCGGACGTTGGACACCGTCGATTACTGAGCCGATGCTGGCGGCGGTTCGGCTTGGCTGGGTGCACAGCGACTGTAGGGCTGAAACGGCCCGGCCAACTCCAAAGCCTCCACCAAGATACGGTATACTTCCCCCATGTGGAGGTAGCCATGGACGCACCCTTGGTCAGCCGCGATCCCGAAATCATGAGCGGAGCTCTATGCTTCACGGGTACCCGTGTCCCTGTACAGAGCCTCTTCGACTACCTCGAAGGCAGTTCCTCGTTGGACGAGTTCCTCGAAGACTTTCCGTCTGTCAGGCGAGAAACGGCTGTAGCGGTTCTGGAAGCCGCTCGGGCCAGACTGTTCGCCGATGCGACTGCTGCTTGACAAGACGTTGCCAAGTCGCCTCCAGCGCGCCTCACCCGGCGTGCAAGCTCTTGTCCCAGCCCTGGAGGGGCGACAGCATAAAGCCTGGGGCGTGAGCCCCAGGAAACGGATTCCCCAACTCCTATTGAAAGCCCTGAAGGGGCGACAGCAGACCGGATCGCGGAGGTCTGCTGTCGCCCCTTCGGGGCTTTTCGGTGTTTATGGAGGATCTCTTGCCTGGGGCTCACGCCCCAGGCTTTATGCTGTTGCCCCGTCGGGGCTAAAATCCGAGGGCTTGGTACATTTATTATCTGACGAGCCTTTAGTCCGCTTTCCAGCCAGCTTCAGCAGCAAAACACTGCGGCGCTAAAAAGTCATGGGCCTGAAAGATCGTACGCCCCGCGGTCACGACCTCACACTCCTCCAGGAGCTGCAGGAGCTGACCCCCGCCCAACGAATCACCCGGAACTGCGAGATGGCGGACTGGATCGAGAAACTCCAGGCGGCAACTAACAATGCAACCCGAAGCGATCTTCCGAAGCCTGGCTGACCACGAGGTCGAGTACGTCCTCGTCGGCGGGCTGGCGGCAACGGCCCACGGCGCGAGCATCGTCACGATGGACACGGATATCTGTTTCCGGCAGACCCCCGAGAACTGCGAGCGGCTGGCTCGGTCCCTGGAACCTCTCGGAGCGGAGATCTTTCCGACTCGCCAAGTCCCGATCCCGATCACCGGCGAGCTTCTCCGGACTCACCGCATCATCCATCTGCGGACCCGCGCTGGCAGGCTCGATATCATGGCGTCGGTACCAGGATTGGGGACCTTCGAGGAGATTCTGCCTGGGATGATGATGATCGCCATTGGCGATCTCCAGATCCCGATCCTCAATCTCGACCAGCTCATCCAAGCCAAGTCGGTGTTGGACCAACCCAAGGATCGGGAGCACTTGGATCAGCTCCTCGCGATCCGCAAGCTCCGGGAGCAGGGTTGAAGCGGCCTGGCCAACTCCAGTCCCTACTCAGGGTTAGCGATCCGTGACCTGAGAACGAATCTCGTCACCCCGATCAAAATCACTCCTCCGATCAGGATGGGAAGGGAGAGGAACTGAATGGCGATCAGCAGGACGGCCCCGATAGCCGTTTCCGCAAAGTAGGGGGCGCGTTCCATGGGCCTAGTCTACTCCCGCCAGCCGTGGAGTGGGCGAGCGAGCCCTTGAGGATGAGCTAGACTGTCCGGGCTCGGTCATCGGGAATACGGGTTTCTCTGATCCCCCAAAGGAGCGAAGCCATGAAGAAGAAGCTCACCAAGAAGCTGAAGCTGACCCTGAATCGCGAGTCCATCCGCCGGCTCAACCGCGAGGAGACGTCCTGGGTCGCCGGCGGCGCCGCCGATCGGACGGACGAGCCCTTCTGCGTCTCGAACGCCGTGACCTGCGAGGAGGTCCAGTGCCTCGCCGGTATTGAGTAGCGGGCCGCCTTCCCGAGTTGGGGGAATCGGATCGAGAGGCTTCAGACGGCGATGAAGGAGTCATCCCGAGCCCCGGACTCGTGGGGAAGGCTCCTGGACCAACGGGGAAAGACCCCGGACCAACAGGGAAGGCCCCCGGACCAACGGGGAAAGGCCTCGGACCAACAGGGAAGGCCCCCGGACCAACAGGGAAAGGCCCGTACCTTCTCGGGAGCGCTCCCGGACCAACGGGGAAGGCCCCCGGACCAGTGGGGAAGGGCCTGTACCGGCTGGGGAAAGCCTCTGTACCGGTGGGGAGAGCCCTCGCCGTCCTTCGCGATCCGCGAGCCCGGGTGGCTTTCTCCTCCTGGAAGGAGGCGCGGACGGCCGTTTCCATGGCGACGCCGGCCTGCCCGGCGGCCCGCAAGGCCGCACCAAGGCAAAGTTAGCTTAAAACGGGCCGGATGGTCCGCTCGATTGCCGATACCGCCTGTCTCACCCCAGGGCGGCCGGCCGCGGGGAAACGAGGCACCCCGCGCACCGACACTGTGCACCCGACTTGTCCGGGCAAAATGCCCCTATATTCAGGGAATGGACACCATGGCACCGAAAACCGTACCGGAGGGCGGAATACCGCCGGTCTCAACCCGGATGGCACGTTGGCCATTGGCACGCCGGAGCAGATGCGTCCGTTGCTAGAGCAATGGAAGCGTTGGCAAGAAATGTACGAACGCGGCGAGTGGCCGGACGAGCCGGTGCTTGCGTTCAGCCTGCGGCAACTAGCGAAATAGAGCCCGGCCGGACGCCAGTGCCGCTCGTGAACAATCAACCAAACATCTCCGACCTCATCACCTCCTAGCGGCAGGGTCGCTAGACCGGCCCGCACCACCCGCCGCCGCCGATCCCGCTCGCGGCGGCCGCCCTGCGCTTCCTCACTGGCTTCAAACACGCGCCCGAACGGCTAAGCAAAGTTCAGTCGGTTGAGATGCGCCTGGAATGCGGTGTCGGCTTTCGCCAACTGCGGACGTGTCGTCGCATTCGTCCGGGGCAGCTATGTGCCATTCCCAAACTCATGCATTGCAACAGATGGCCCTCTTATCGATAACCTCGTCAACGATAGCGAGAACACCCGGCGGAATATTCAGGTCGAGCGCCTTGACGGTCGCAAGGTTGATAACGAACTCGAACTTGATCGACTGCAATACCGGCAGGTCCGCAGGCTTTTCGCCTTTGAGGATACGCCCGACATAGACGCCCGTGTGGCGATATCATCGGCCAAATCGGTCCCGTAGCTCATAACTCCGCCCGCCAAGCAGAAAAATCGATCCGAATAGATCGCAGGTAATAGCTGCCGGTTCGCCAGCGCCACAATTCGCCGGTGTCAACTGTGAAGAGAAGGCCCGATGTAACATGCAATCCACCAAGCTTTTCCTCGACGACCGTTGCAAACGCGGCATCGATCTCTTGATCGGTACTTGCATTAAGAACGCGGACTTGTCGTCGCTGCGCATGCGCTGCTGATTGTATGTCCGTCGATTGAGCTTCAGCGGCAATGCTGTTCCGGTTCAACAGAACGGCAATCGTTGCTGACCTTGGCACCACCTCGTGCAGCAGATTGAACCGCTTGCCCTCCAGGCCGGTAACAAAAACACTCGTTCCGGTGACATTGCCGGACGGTCGGTTCATGCTGGTAACCAGACCGTCCTTGATCGGATCGCCGCCGGTTTGAAACCCGATCGGAATGACCGAGGTCGCAGCCCTGGCCGCAAGACCAGGGGCCGAGGTCCCGATCGCAGCAATAACGCTCACCTGCCGACGAACGAGATCGGCTGCCAGCTCCGGCAACCGATCGTATTGATCGTTTGCCCACCGGTATTCTAGCGCGACATTCTGCCCCTCCACGTATCCGATTTCTCGCAAGCCTCGACGGAATGCGGCCACGAAGTTCGCCCGCCCGCTAGGAGAGCCGCTGTTGAGAAACCCGACGACCGGCATCGGCGGCTGCTGCGCCTGCGCCGCGAGCGGCCACGCCGCCGCCGCGCCGCCGAGCAGCGCGATGACCTCGCGGCGGTTCATTCGATCACCTCGTCGGCGGCCGCTTGCAGAGTCTGGGGAACGTCAGGCCAAGCGCCTTAGCGGTCTTGAGGTTGATGACCAATTCGAACTTGGTAGGCTGTACGACTGGCAAGTCGGCCGGCCTCGCCCCGCTCAAAATGCGGCCGACGTAGAGACCGGACTGACGGTATTGTTTAACGATACTCGCGCCGTAACTCATCAATCCGCCATCAGCTGGGAAGTCCCGCCGATCGTAAATCGTGGGTACCGCATGGCGGGCGGCGAGAGCGACGAGTTTTTCGCGTCGGCTATTGAACAGTGCGTTATTTGTCACAAGGAGTGCGTTTGCCTGCTGCGAAACGAGCATTGCAAAGGCCCCTTCGAAATCGTTCTCGGTCCTGGCTCGAAGGACGTGAACCTGGAGACCAAGGCTGACCGGCAGCATACACATCTTTCGTGGATGGCTCAGCAGAGGGGTCGTCGGGGTTGACCAACAATGCGACTAAGATGGATGAAGCTAAAAGCTCATGCAGTAGGTTCAGTCGTTTCGGCCAAAGCGAAGCACTGATCACAGTTACAGCAGTTGTGTTGCCGCCCGGTCGATTAAAACTGGCGACAAGGCCAAGCTCGACCGGATCGCCGGCGGTAGCGAAGACAACTGGAATCGCGGAGATGGCGGCCTTTACATCGCGTATGCGCACGTCAAGACCGCCCGCGAATATCACTGATACTTGACGGCGAACCAGATCGGCCGCCATCGCCGTGAGCCGATCAAACTGCCCCTCAGCCCAGCGGTATTCGATTGCGATGTTCTGACCCTCGACGAAGCCTGCTTCCTTCAAACCTTGGAGGAACGCCGCCACCAGCTTGGAGTCGTAGGCGAGCGACCTTCCGCTGAGAAACCCGACCACGGGGCTGCTGCGCGCGCGCGGCGAGCGGCCACGCGCCGCCGCGCCGCCGAGCAGCGTGATGAACTCGCGCCTTTTCATTCGATCACCTCGTCGGCGCGGGCGAGCAGCATAGGGGGGATGTCAAGATCGAGCGCCTTCGCGGTGGCGAGATTGATGGACAACTCGAACTTTGTCGGCAGCAATATTGGCAGCTCGGCCGGCTTTGCACCCTTGAGAATCCGGCCGACATACGCGCCCGCACGTCGATACGCATCGGTCTGACTGGTGCCGTAACTCATCAGCCCGCCAGCTTCGACGTACTCGCGCGTTGAATAGATCGTGGGCAGCCCGTGACGAAGGGCTAACGCCACGATTTGCCGGCGATGCCCGTTGAAGAATGGACCGCCAGTCACGAGCAGCGCGTCTACCCGTTGACGGACAAACGTCGCGAAGGCCGCCTTGAACTCGAGTTCAGTAGCTGCTGTCGCGACGACGATCTCCCGGCCCATCGCCAGCGCTCCCTCCTGGGCATCTCGCGCCGTGATGCTCTCGCCCTCCGGGTTGTTTATGTCCACCAAAATGGCGATCCTCGCCGCCGTGGGAGCAACCTCATGGAGCAGTTCGACCCGTTTGCCGCCCAAATCGGTATTGACGAAACTCACCCCGGTAATGTTTCCCTCGGGCCGATTGAGGCTGCTGGCAAGGCCCAGTCGGACCGGATCATTACCGAAGACGAAGACGATCGGGATACTGCTGGTTGCGTCCTTTGATGCCAGCGTCGCGACAGAATCAGTCGAGGCGATCACGCTAACTTGGCGGCGCACAAGTTCGGCTGCCAGCGCCGGCAGCCGGTTGGGCTGATGGTCCGCCCACCGGTACTCTATCGCCACATTCTGACCCTCCACGAACCCGTGTTCGCCGAGGCCCTCGCGGAATGCGCGCACCAGATGCACAGCGTCGGCTGCCGCCGTTCTCCTGAGAAATCCAACGACCGGCATGGCTTGTTGCTGTCCCCGCGCGATTATTGGCAGCGCGAGGGGCATTGCCGCAGCGCCGAGTAGCGTGATGAACTCGCGCCGCTTCATGGCTCCCCTCCTCGCCGGGAGCCGCACACTACCACACCGTTGCGCGAGAACCCTGCTGTGCAATGCGGCAAGATTGCTGGTCGAATGGCAGCAATGGGTCGATGCTGTTGAAAAAAGGATCAAACCCGGACTTCCTCCTTGGGGGCCGCACGTCCGCGTCCGCCGAGTGCAGGCATTGGTCCGGGAGGGCAGTCCGTTGCCAGTCACAAATGCAGCAACCAACAAATGTTTGGCGTAAAACAACAAGTCCCGCCACGTGAACAGAACGACTAAAGACACGAATGGGCATCGATAGACAGCCGAGGGCTGCCCTTAGGAGCGGGGTCTGTCGGTACGCCCTAGTCCGACGCTGATGAGCATGGGCAATGGAGAAATCAAATGGGTAAAGATGATTTAATCGTATTGACCGCCGTAGCGTTATTGGGTTGCTTGATGACTTTCGCCATAATGGGAGGAAATAAAAGCTCAGCGCCGTCGTCTAGCTCAGCCGCAATGGCAAGAGATGCGACGCCGTCTTCGTCTTATCGGCCGCAATACGAAGCACCTACATCATCGCCATCACAGCCAGCAGTCCATCCATGGTCTGTGGCCGCAAAGAATAATGCCCAGAATGATGAAGACATAGACAACATGGTAGCGGGTGCCCAGCTTGATATGTTGTATTGTAATGAAAAACTTTCGCCACGAGATACAGAACTTCTTGCCGCTTGGAAAAAAGAACGACCCGACCAAGTTCACGCCGAGCGCGTTAAGTTGGAGCAAAGGGCACGTAATATGAATTTCTTGGGTGGTGTCATATGACTTACGGAAACCGAGGCCGCTAAGTCTAGCCAGCAGGCATCCTCGTGGTGCCTGTCACGCTGCACCTGCGCAGCAAGGAAGCGAAACCATGAAGGCTACCGCGATCATCATGACGGCGTTTGCCATCTTCAATCAGTCGGCACACGCTGACGGATTGCCGCCGCCTCGAGCTTACCCACTGCCGCCACCGCCGCAGCCTTCACAGTCGTGCCTGATGACCGCGCTGCAGATGGGCTACCTCACCGGCCGCCGTGAAGTCGCCTACCCCAACACCGAAGCGTGCATCGCCTTCACCCGCTCGCGCGGTGTCGTGCTGCCCTACTCCAGCGCGCCTCGCTATATACCCGCCTCCCGGGCTATTACGGGCCACGATGAAACTCACCACCCTGATATTCGCCGCTCATCTCTGCTCGTGCTCCGGGCCCCTACGGCAGCATCGGCGCAGCACCCCACCTTCCGCGATGCCAGCGGCCGGATCACCGGCACGGTGAGCATTGACAGCAACGGCACCAAGACATTCCGTGATGGCTCGGGCCGCACCACCGGCACGGCCACGAGGAGATAGCAACGGCGTACTAAAAGTCCGCCACCCCCAGGTCAGCTTCTTACGAACATGACAGCCATTATCATTTTGCGATCCTATTTTGGCGATCGCCGCTCTCCTACTGAACTGGAAACGTCCTTTTCTAAAAGGTAAACGTGGCGAGAACTTTGTGTCTCGTAAACTCCTTGAACTCAACTCGGAGCATTACAAAGTGCTCGGCGACCTCAGTGCTTCCATCTCTTGGTAATACGAACACAACACAGATAGATCATGTCGTGGTATCGGAATTCGGCATTTTTTGCATAGAAACAAAATCGTATTCTGGTTGGATATTTGGGAACGCACGGCAACAACACTGGACGCAAGTACTCTACCGTTACAAAAAACAGTTCTATAACCCACTGCGTCAGAACTACGCACACATCAAAGCGGTAGAGGCAATCGTGCGCCCTACATACCCCAAAAGTACCGATACGGGGTTTTATTGCGTTTCCATTCGCTCAAAAGCTCAAAATCACCGGTACTGACGCAGTGGGTGACGTGAAGGATGTTTTGGTCAAGATCAAGGTCTTAAACGCGCCCGTGCTATCTCCAGCTGATAGATTTTGCGATCGTCGGGTTGCTCTTGAATGCGAACATCCGAGACAAACAGGCTCGTAAGCTACACAACAAGAGCGTGCGGGGTCTTAAACGTTCAAATGGCTTCTGACTTCACCGCTAGTTTAACAAACCCGCTTTGGTAGCGGCAGGAAGACGCGTTTTCACCCAACCACAGGAACGGTCTGTTTCAGGGTCAAGAAAAAAAAAAAAGGGGGGGGGGGGGGGGGGGGGGGGGGGGGGGGGGGGGGGGGGGGGGGGGGGGGGGGGGGGGGGGGGGGGGGAAAAAAAAAAAAAAAAAAAAAAAAAAAAAAAAAGGGGGGGGGGGTACGACAACAGGTTCCTGTATGCTGGCGGCAGCGCACTACTGGCACAGCCAGCAGCGGTCGAGCTGGCAACACGGCGTGGAGATCGTCGGCCGATGGCAGCGACGAACAAATGTTTGGCGCAGAATAACAAGTCCCGCGCGTGATCAGAGCGACCAAAGACAGACACGAATGGGCATCGACCGTGGCGGACATGAGCGAACGATATCCGTTGGTATACCGGCTGCTGAAAGATGCCGGGCACGATCCAGCGAAGGCCGTCGAGTTATTGCTTAATGCCAAGCGCGGCGACGAATGGGCGCTGATCTCGATCATGGTGCTGCGTCGAAACAGGAAAAGTTAACTTCGTGAGCGAGGGCAGAAGGTGTTCGCCATGGCCTCACCTCACCCGCGCATGTAATCGGTCGCCCGGCCGCCGCCGCCCTTGCGGCGCTGGTCACGCTCCAGCCGGGCAAGGCTCAGGAGACTCACGCAGCACCCGCTTCTGCTGTAAGTAGCTCACCGGGCGGCGCGCATCTGCTGGATCATCTTGGACCTGACAATCGGTTCGCGCTGAACGCACCGTTGATGCCTATTGAGGCTTGGTCAGTTCCGCCTCGATCATGCGCCGTCGCTCTTCCAGGGCTTTCACCTTTCCTTCCGCAGGGGCGATGACCTTCTCCGCGAGTGTTGCGAGCAACTGCTCAAGCCCCTCGTATCGGTAGACCGGAAGCACCCAGTCGTACTTCCAATAGTCCTTGGACATCGCATAAGACCTGGACGAAGCTTCGAGCAGCGGCTGAACGGGCACGGCGAGGTCGGGGACGATCGCTTCCAACTCCTTCGGGATGCTGCTCGGGTCAGTCAGGTCGGCAATGATGAAGCGGGCCATGCGGGCCAGCAGTGTGACGGTCTCGGTAATGTCCCGCGTGGCTGGAACATCGAAGTCGAACAGGATCGGTAGGTAGTTACGCTTGCGCAGTTCCTCACGCAGCGCGTCGAGCACTGCCTTACGCTCATCCGTGAAGCGACCGAGGATCAGCACCGCCTTGGAAGTAATGGTGTCGATCACGTCGCGAATTTTCTGGTTATGGAGCATGAGGTAGATGAACTGCGCGACCTCAATGTTATCGACGGTGATCTCGGGCTCGTCCTCACGTGTGATGACCAAGTTCTGCTGCTTGGTCCTCTCCAGTTTTAGACCCCACGCGGATACGCCGTGGATGCGACAGCCGGTGAGGTCAGCGCCCGTAAGGTCCGTGTCCACCAGGATGGCAACTTGAGGTCCGCCCTCGCTGAGGTTCGCCCCGCTGAGGTTCGCCTGCTGAGGTTCGCCCTGCGAGGTTCGCCTCGCTGAGGTTCGCCCCGCTGAGGTTCGCCCCGCTGAGGTTCGCCCCGCCGAGGTCCGCCCCGCTGAGGTTTGCCCGCTGAGGCTCGCCTCGCTGAGGTTCGCCCCGCTGAGGTTCGCCTCGCTGAGGTTCGCCTGCTAGAGGTTCGCCTCGATGAGGTCCGCCCCGCTGAGGTTCGCCTCGCTGAGGTTCGCCCCGCTGAGGTTCGCCCCGCTGAGGTTCGCCCCGCTGAGGTCCGCCTCGCTGAGGTTCGCCCCGCTGAGGTTCGCCCCGCTGAGGTTCGCCCCTCTGAGGTTCGCCTCGCTGAGGTTCGCCGATGAGGTCGCCTCGCTGAGGTCCGCCCCGCTGAGGTTCGCCCCGCTGAGGTTCGCCCCGCTGAGGTTCGCCTCGCTGAGGTTCGCCTCGCTGAGGTTCGCCCCGCTGAGGTTCGCCCCGCTGAGGTCCGCCTCGCTGAGGTTCGCCTCGCTGAGGTCCGCCCCGCTGAGGTTCGCCTCGCTGAGGTTCGCCTCGCTGAGGTCCGCCCCGCTGAGGTTCGCCCCGCTCGAGGTCCGCCCCGCTCGAGGTTCGCCCCGCTGAGGTCCGCCTCGCTGAGGTTCGCCCCCTGAGGTTCGCCTCGCTGAGGTTCGCCTCCTGAGGTCCGGGCGGATGTCGGGGTTCTCGTCACGCCACTCGTTCCAGGCGTCCACGCCCTGCTTGAGCAATGCGACGTGCTCGTCGTTCGCCATGTAGCACCCGAAGTGTTGAGAAGCGGAGGCAGTTAGCCCAGTCAGTCCCCCGCTACCGTATCCCGTCAACCCAGATGTGTCAGAGTGGGCCATCCGGCACGAATAGCCCATACGGCATTCGCGCCTTGCGCCTGTGATGATGAAATCCTCAGTCTAAATGCTGCGCAAATGGATTTCGTGCTTGCTCGCCGGCCTGATTATTGTGGCCGCCGTCACCATGTTTGTGAGGGAGCCGCGCAAGGCCATCGGAGTGGCGGCGGCGTTCTGCTTGGTCGTTGGTGTTCTTTGGCTATACGACGCGCTGCGAGGGCTTTGGCACGATCAGTAATGACCGCCGCAGATGCCTCACATGGCGACGTCCGGCACACACAGGCCGTAAGGCATTCTCTCCTGAAAATGCCTGAGCATAGCCGCTTCGCTGCGCGGGGTTGAGATTGCCAGCACATCGCCTTCGGCGGTCCTAAACTCAATCACATAAGTGCCGTCTTCCTTCGGGCCATAGATCATGATCCGGTCCTTAGCCGTCATCGTAACAGGAGGTGGCGCGCCGGGCCGTGGCCGGTCTGCAGCCGCGTCGTGGATCGCCTGCACAATGAGCTTGGCCTGTCCGTCCATTGTCGTCGCGGATGGTAAAGTCATATCGAACGTCCGTTCTATGGCTTCACGGATCATCCCCAGGACGCGGGAGATGTCTTGGGAGCGTTCATCGTCGTTGACATCGGCTGCGCTCGTGGAGTGCAGGGTCACGAGGATCGACTTGCACACCTCGCATACGATGTCAGCCACGTCGTGATCGTTCTTGTCGTCCGCTACTACGTCGAGAATGACTGGCTGCACCTTCTCACAGGTGTCGCACCACGCGCGGGACAAATGCACGTCTACCTCCAACCTCCTCAACTTCCCGTCTCACCGCAGGAGCCTCCGGGTTCTTGCGCGCTGAGCGGTAACGCGAGCCGAGCCGTTACAATGCCTTCGAGACCCATCTTGCAGGCGTGCTGGAACACGACTTGGCCCTCAGGGTGCTCAAGGTGCTAGTTCAGCCGCACATCTGGCCGACACTTGCGCGGGATGCTGGCCAGCGTCGCCTTGCGCACCTCAAACGGCCTTCGCCGTAGGTCGGTTCCGTTCAACTCCAGTAGATCGAAGGCATAGAGAGAAACGCTTCGGGCTCGTTCCTGCGATGGCGGAGCACATGGAAAGCACAGCACGCCCCGCTCGTCGCAGCACACAACCTCAACGTCGATCAGGCGTGACCCTCACCTTGAGGTGGTTCACCGCCGTCGTTACCCCGGCGCGTCATCAGCCGGACGGCTTCGGGGGCGTCCCCCGGGGAGCTCAAGAGCTCCGAAGCCCTTCCGTATCGCCCTGCAGCAAGGCTCTCCCGCGACCCTGGGTACAGCGCCACCACACTCTGGGCATAGTCTGTGGCCACTATGAGCACCGTTAGCAACGGGTGCCGGGGGCAGCAATGAAGTGTTTAGCGTGCGGCGGGGAGATGCGCCTGATGGACGTTCGCACAGATACGACGACGCCGTTCGCAATCGAGCGTCGTATCTTCCAATGTTCATCCTGCCGCCAGACCGCTCAGCGGCTTGGGTTCGACCGCAGCGGACTGCCAGACTGTACCGCGCCAGCCATGAAGACTTACGCCCCTGCCATCAGGCTTCAATCGGATCGCTCTGCGGCCGGAGGCGCACCGGGGCATGCAGGCGAGAAGTTGATCAGCCGAGAGGTAGCTGTAACGCCGCAAAAGCCAGTCGATTGGGGTTCGGTGGTTGGCAAGGTCAGCATCACCCTCAAAGCACAAGCGAGGGAAGCAAGGGCTGCTGCCTGGGCGAGGACGATGGAAAAGCTCCGCAGTAGGCAGATGGCACTCAAGGAGCGCGCGTCAACAGGGGACGCATCCGACACGATCCGCGAGGGCGATCACCGCGATCATCATCAGGGGCTTATGAGGACTGAGGGTTCTCAGGGGGCGTGAGCCCATACCGCTCCCGCAGCGCCTTCGCCTCCTCTGTGCGGCCAAGCGCGTCGAGCGCGTCGGCGGTGACGCGGGCGCTGTCCTTGGTCCACGGGTGGTTCCGGCTCGATGCCGCCTCATGGGTCGCGAGCGCGGATTGCGCGAGCGGTCAGAGCCTCGGCGGCGCGCCCGGTCTCCAGGAGCAGGCGCGCGTAATGGCTTGCAACCGCTGCGTCACCGGATGGTCGCGGCCGAGCGCCTTCTCGCGCGATGGCGATCGCCTTGCGGAACAACGGCTCGCGCTTCGTTGAGGTCGCCCTGTATCTCTGAGCACCCGCGCGAGATTGCTCATGCTCATCGCCGTGTCGGGATGCTCGGGGCCGAGCGCCTTTTCGTATATCGCCAGCGCGCGCTCGTAGAGCGGCCGCGCCCCCGCAAGGTCGCCCTGGTCCTGGAGCAGGACGGCGAGGTTGTTGAGGCTCGTCGCCGTATCGGGATGCTCGGGGCCGAGCGCCTTTTCGTGGATCGCCAGCGCGCGCTCGAAGAGCGGCCGCGCCCCTGCAAAGTCGCCCTGGCCTGGAGCAGGACGGCGAGGTTGTTGAGGCTCTGCCGCCGTAGTCGGGATGCTCGGGGCCGAGCGCCTTCTCGCATATCGCCAGCGCGCGCTCGTAGAGCGGCCGCGCCGCTGCAAAGTCGCCCTGGTCCTGGAGCAGGAGGCGAGGTTGTTGAGGCTCGTCTGCCGTAGGGGATGCTCGGGGCCGAGCACCTTTTCTCGTATCGCCAGCGCGCGCTCGAAGAGCGGCCGCGCCCCCGCAAGGTCGCCCTGGCCTGGAGCAGGAAGGCGAGGTTGTTGAGGCTCTCCGCCGTATCGGGATGCTCGGGGCCGAGCGCCTTTTCGCGTATCGCCAGCGCGCGCTCGTAGAGCGGCCGCGCCCCTGCAAAGTCGCCCTGGTCCTGTGAGCAGGACGGCGAGGTTGTTGAGGCTCGTCGCCGTATGGGATGCTCGGGGCCGAGCGCCTTCTCGTTTATCGCCAGCGCATCTCGCAAGAAGCGGCGCGGCTTGGGAGTAAGCTGCGCGCCCGTGGAAATAACTGCCTGCCCGATCCAAAAGCTCAGAGCACCGAAGCGTCATCAGAACCGCGCCGCGCCAGCAGATGTGGCGTGAGCTTCGCGCACAGCGGCCACGACTGCGGATCGCTGTGGCCCTGCTCTGGGTAGATCGCCACCAGCCGTGCAATCAGTCGCCCGACGGCCTCCTGCGCCGAACCGTTTGCCTCCGACCGCTGCTCGTGCCACCGCCTGCACGAGACGATGCACCGTCACCGCAGGCGTGCCGTCCTCGAAAGGGTCGTGCTTCAGGAGCGACACTTCGGCAAGCGCGGCGAGCGCTCTCAGTGCGCTCCGCTTCGTCCTCAATCGCGCCCTCGACCAGCGTCATTGGGATGCGCTCGGGCGCGCACTGGGCGAAATACGCCATGAGCGCTTCTGCCGCTTGGCACTGCGCCACGGCCTCGGCGATGGCGAGGTCGAAGGTTGCGGCGACGCTCCTGGGATAGCCTGCGCCACGCGGTGCTGCGCCGATGAGGCTCGAAGCCTTCTCCGCGTAGTCGGCGAAGCGCATCTGCGTGCGCTTGCAGTAGGCCGCCGCATGGTCGAGAGCGAGCGGCAGGCAACCCAGAGCTTCCGCAAGCAGCTTTGCGCCCCGGCAGCATCGCTGCGTGCCGTGCGCCTCTGAAGCAGGGCTACGGCTTCTTCAAGTGGCAGCACATCAAGCGCGACCTCATCAGCCACCTCGCCCCAGTCCGAGAACCGCGACGTGATCAGCACACGCGCCCCAGCGGATGGCAGAAGGTCCGCTACGTGATCCGGCGCGGTGACGTTGTCGTAGACGAGGAGCCATGTCGCACGTTGTTCTGCCAATCGGCGCAGCGCAGCCTTCGCCGCCTTCTCAACGTCAGCTTCTTCCGGCCGTTGCTGCACCCAGCGTCACCGCAAGGCTCGCAAGAGCACTCAAGAGGCCGGTGCGCGTCTCGGCTGGACACCAACACACGCCCGCATAGAGCTTGCGATAGCGGTGCGCATACTCAATGGCCAGCGAGGTCTTGCCCACGCCGCCCATGCCCTGCACGGCCGCGCGACCAACCGCCTGCGTCACAGCAGCGGGCTTGTCTTGCATGAGGATGGCGTCGAGCCGATCAAGTTCGTCAGCGCGGCCTGTAAAGCTCGCGATGCGCGGTGGCACACCCATGAATGGTCGTGGCCGCGGTGGCGGTGGCGCTGCCTGAGATTGGCGTTCGGCAGCAGCGATGATGCGACGCCTGCGTTCATCAGGGTCTACGACACCCACGAGGTCTTGATATGCTACATCGGCGAGGAGACCTTCCAATGGCACATCCTCGCACCGCAGGATTGACGACGTGCCGCTCCTCGGCGCTGCGCAATCGCTGAGCCTCGAAGCTGGTGAACTCCTTCCGAGTGTAGGGCGAGCCGTAGATAGTCTTCTGTAAAGAGGATGATCAGGTCGCGCGACCTAATGATTGCTTCGTGCATTTCCTCGATAAAGCTCGCGCCAAGCCTAAAGTCGTAATCCTCGACGCGGACCTTGTAACCCTTCTCCTTGAGAACGTCGGCGACCTCGATAGCAACAGCGGCCACCGAGCCCCGACGGCTCAGGAAGAAGTCGTACCGCTCAGCCAGACCACCAGTCATGGCAGCGACCCTCGTGCCCGGTGGCGATGGTCACGCGGTAAGGTGTGGGGCGTCAAGGACGGCGTCACATCTGAGGGCGAGGATGGGAGGGGGCTGGCCGGCAAACTCCAGTGCCGCGCGAACGCGGGTACGAACCTCAAGGTGCCATGCCGCAGCCGCGTACGCCGAGGGGAGGTCGCCGCATGGCATGAAGCAGCGCATGTCCCCCTCAGTACCTTGCAGTCTCTACGAGCTACTCGTTCCGTGTCTTCAGCGAGCTTGGGGTCCGATGTGACCCGGACAGCGGCAGCGCCCTCGCGCCCCTCATCAATCGGATATCGGGTGGCACATGCCCCGCCCTGACTCAGGGGTCTCCTATTCGAGAGCGGTCAGCCGCTTCGCCGAGCCACATGCGCGATCCTCCTGCCAGGACCGTTATTCATAGTGCCCGCCAGCCTGCACCATCGATGGGACGCCTTCGATGATGATTGGGTGCAGCGGCTTGGGCGTCGTGGTACCGGGGAAGAACCGATCAGGGCGGCGCTGCTCCTGAAAATAGGCGATCTCGTCGTTGGGCAGTCTCGACGTCGTGCTTGCGCTCGCCAGGGCGAAGCGTGTGCCCCTGAGAAAACCGGTCGATGATCACGTGGGTCTGCACCTCGCTGCTGTTGTAAATCGTCACGCGAGAGAACGGCGCTGCACGGCGCGGGTCTCGGGGGATGTCCATCGGCGATCTCCTATCTTCCTATGGCCACTTGATTGGCCTTGCGGGCTTCGGCGGCCTCGCGCTCCTCACGGGCACGAAGCCGTGCCTCGGCCTCCGCGATCTGCCGCCTGTTTTCCTGCAGCGCGCGGCGGTCGCGCTTCTCGCATTCTTCGTGCCAATTCCGCCAGTCGAAGTTGTCAGGCGGCATCATGCTCAGCACCTGCAGCGCCAAGTTCGGCACCGGCGGCGGATACGCCAGCACCGGCTCGTTGTCCGCACGCGTGAAGTTTGGCAGCCGCAGCTCTTGCACGATGGAGATGTCGGGCTGCAGTAAATGATCGAGCCCACGGGCGGTCAGCTCGACGCCGCGCAGGCGGGGATAATCACCATACGGCGCAGCCACGTTGATGCGGTCGACTTCCTTGTCGGTGGCGGCGATGTCGGCCATCAAGGCGACTAGCTCGGCGACGATTGTGGGGTACCGTTCGCGCAACTGCTCCGCCGCCGCATCACGCCTGACCTTGACCGCCGCATAATCCGCCGTCCAGGCGGCAGCGTGTTCCTGCTCCTTGACCTCCTTGTGTTTGGCCTGCAGCCGAGGCAGCACTGTGCGCAACCGATCACGGCTAAACTCCGCAGCCTGCATTGCCTCACGGGCCTTGGTCGCATCTGGTGAGGCGATGGGGTCCAACGCTTTCATGCGCTCTTCTTCCGCAGTCTTGTCGGCCGTAGTGATGGCGGTTTCGGTCTCGGCGATCAGCGTCGCGAGATTGGATGATTTGATATCAGTCGCCGTCAGCGCCATAGCGATGCGGCACTCAAGCGTGGAGGGCTTGCTCATCGTGTGCTCCTATCGCTTGCGCGACCAACTGTTCTGCAAATCATGAACTTGGTCGAGCCAAGCGTCGGCGACGGGATCGCCGGTATCGTGAATACGCGCAACCTCGCGGTCCTTGGTATTGCCCTTCCACGCATCACAAAGCTCACGAATGGAATCAGCGTAAGCTTCCAGGCGCAGGTGTTCCTGCGTCACCGCGACGGCATCGTCGACCGTGTGCGGGACAGTGTCGCAGATAGCACGCACCGGGGCGATGCCCAGCAGGACGGCCGAGGCCATCGACGACCGTGACGCCGCGCGCCGCCTTGTCCTCGGCGACCGCGCGCTGCATCGGCGACATACTGTCCCGCATGTTCAAGCGGCACCACGATGCGCTGGCCATCGCGCAGCACGTCGTCATCGTCATCGATCTCGCGGCCGGTGCGGATGTCGAACTTCAGTCCTTTGCGTGTCGCCATCTGCTTTCTCCTCCAGTTGCTGCTCGCGCAGCGCCATCCAATGCACATCGCCATCGTCGTAGATGATCTTGACCAGATCGGCAGCGAGCTTGTCCACCGGCTGGAAGTCGAGAGTGAGATAGACCACCAGCGCATCGCGGCCACCGATGTGAGCCTGCTCAATCATCTTGAATCCAAAAGCTGCCAAAGCTGGCACTCACAACTCACCTCCACACACTGGCTCACTGACGCACACACTGGTGTCACCGAGCACGGCACTGATGGCCGCGTTCACATCACCGTTTGTTGGTGAGCGCTTGATGCCGCCGAGATGCACCGCAACGCCCCGCAGGAATTGGTCACGGCTCTCGACCGGCAGCAGGCTCGCGGCCTGCCGCAACTGCGCAAGTTGATGATCGGTGAGGCGCATCATGCCTCGCCCCCATTGCGTTGGCGCAGAGCATCGGCCCGTGCCCGCTGCATGGCCTCACGCACCGGCGCAGGCAGCGACCTCCCGCCTGCCTCGCTCGACGTATTCCGGCGGCGATCGGGCTCAGCACCGGGCTGGCCATAACGTCCATCAGATCGCGCCGCGCCGCTCGCGCTCCTGCTCCTGCTACGTCGGCTCCGCCGCAGGCTCGTCATCCCCCATGCGGTAGGCCTTGCCCAGCATTCCAATGGTGTAACCGCCAAAGCTGGCAGCCAGCACCGCCGCCCCCATGGCGGCATTGGCGAGATCGTCGTGCCCGTCCGTCGGATGGTCGATCACATCGTGCCCGCCACGCGCCACGTGACGCTCAAGGCTGACAAGCTGGTTAAACAATCGGTCGTTCTTCGGCAACGTGATCCGGCCAGAGTTGAGCATCGCAAGCGCGTCACGATAGAAGTCGCTCTTCACCTGCTTGCTTGGCTCGTAACGGATGCCGCCACGCTGGAAACCTTCAGGCGGAAAGCCGCCAGCCCACCGATCCCCGCCACCTTGGAGATGCGGTAGCGGACTTGAGCAGCGGAACAAACTCATCAATGACCTGCGATGGCATAAACGGCGGTCGACGCTCGCGCACCAGATCAACAACAACACCGTTGCCCTCACGGTGCGCGATCGCCAATGCAAAGCTGTCGCCGCCACCTGCCGACCCGCCGGGTCAACGAAAGAGTAGTAGCTCCTACCTGCCTCCGGCGATAGCTCGTAATAATCACCAACGCAGGCTCGACCACCTCGCGGGAAACCTACGCCTCGAAATCCGATCTAAACAGGGCCAAGTATTCCGCAGAAGCACGGACAAGATCTTCCTCCAAATGGTTGTCGATATAGCTCTGCGGAACGCTGCGTTCATGTCGCGGGTCGCCGCCTGCCACACCAACACCGGATCGCCGTCCTTGCCATAGTGCTTCGAGAATGCTGACCAAAACGCACCCTTGCGCGCATGCGGTGACGATGCGCACAGCAACATCGCACCAGGGATGGTGGCCATGCCCGGCTTAATGGCGTTGATAATCTCGACGTCGGGCTCGGCGCTGGTCTCGTCGGTGGGGAAATATGCGCATTCATCCAGGCAGGCGCACAAAATAGAATATCCCCTCGTCGCCCGGTGATGATGCGGTGTGAACTTCGATGATGATGCGGTTGCGCAGCGCTGACACTCTCCCGCGTCTCGCTCTCAATCAACTGCGACAACATCGGCACCGATTTGAGCAGGCCCAGGCAGTAGCGCATGATGACGCGCGCCTGCTTCCGGTCGGCGGCAACAATCATAATGGTGCCGACCTCGCCGGGGCCGAGAAACGGCCGCCAGTCTTTGAAGCATGCGAGGAACACTGCGATGGTTGCGAGCAGAAAACTTTTGCCTGCACGCCT
>CAVQIV010000013.1:0-753419 GCA_963712665.1 Thermoanaerobaculaceae bacterium
GGTACCGCTTCTCCGGCTCTTTCCGGAGTGCTCGAAGGACTACGGCATCGAGATCTCCCTTGAGACTCTTGGCGAGCTTCAGGGGGTCGCCTTGGGACACGGGTCGGGGAAGGACGTGCTCCGCTGTATCAAGTGCCGCGTCCTCCCTCAGCACGAGCTGGCTGGGCTTCTCGGGCTCCATATTCCTGATCGCCCAGGAAAGATCTTGATAGCTCTTGACCGGGTAGGGAAGCCTGCCGGTGAGGAGAAGACATAGGAGGACGCCAAGCGAGTAGATGTCGGTTGCAGTCGAAGTATATTCACCTTCGAGCTGTTCGGGACTCGCAAAGGCGACGGTAAGAGAGCGATCCTCAGGCCGGGTAATCGTGGCAGCAGTGCCACGAGGCAGGAGCTTGGCGATGCCGAAGTCGAGAAGCTTGGGTTTGCCCTCTGCTGTCACAAGGATGTTGGAGGGCTTGATGTCCCGGTGGACGACAAGATTGCGATGCGCGAATGACACGGCATCGCAGACCTCAAGGAAGAGCTTGAGACGCTCTTCAACGGAGAGATTTCGCTTGTCGCAGTATGTAGTGATGGGTTCACCCTCGACATACTCCATGACGAGAAACCCGAATCCATCGACGGTCTTTCCGCTCTCGAAGAGTGTTGCGATATTATCGTGGTGCAGTTTTGCCAAAAGCTGCTGCTCTCGAAAAACGACGCTCTCACTTCTGCGCGAGACTGTCTTGAGGGCAACCTGCCGGTTATTTCTCGTGTCTTCTGCGAGATAGACTCTTCCCATTCCGCCCTCGTCGAGCGGGCGGATGATCCGGAATGGTCCGACAAGGTCATCCTCAGCGAAATCTGCTTTCCGCAAGCTCGGTGGAACGATCTGGTAGTTGTCGAAAAAAGTTGCACTGGTTTCCGAGACCGCGAGTAGGGCGTCAACTTCGCTGCGGAGCGCGGTATCGCTCCCGCATGCCTCGTCCAGATAGGCTTGCCGCTCCTCGGCAGGCCGTTCAAGCGCTTCCTGAACAATCGCCTTGATTTCTCTCCAGCGTTCCAAGTCAATCATGGCGCTCTCCTCGTAACAGCTTTTCTAAGAGAAGCTTTCCGACTCGCCACTCCCGTTGCACCTTGGTACGGCTTACGCCCAGCACCTTGGCAGTGTCGTTCTCGTTGAGGCCCGCGAAGAAGCGAAGCTCGATGATCTTCACAAGAAACGGGTCTTTTTTCTGGAGGCGTTCGAGGATATCTTCGAGATCCAGCACGTCTATCGGATCCCGGTGGTCCGGGAGATCGATGAGCTCGATATCGACTCGCTCCTGAAGTCCTCCGCGTTTCTCGGCTCTGACGGCCCGCGCATGCTCAACGATGACGCGGCGCATCAGGGTCGATGCAAAGGCGAAGAACGGCGTGCGATTTTCCCACTGGACTTTCTTGAGGTTCGCCAGTCGCAAGTAGACCTCATTGACGAGCGCGGTAGGGTTGAGCGTATGGGCATGGCGCTCACCCCGGAGCGCCTGCCGGGACATCTCCCGCAGCTCGGTGTAGACCAGGACCATAAGATCTTCGAGGCCCTGGGAACCACCCTCGCTCCACGCATGGAGGGCGTCGGTTATCGGAGCGTCGTTCCTCATGATGATCTCCTCGGGCATAGCGGTCTCCTCTCTATACTAGCGTCAAGGCTCGCAGGATAGCTTCAGCGTTGAGGCGGTGATCTCTCTCCCGAGAGGCAGGTTCGGCGGCCTTGGGGCTCGTGCGGGGTAGGGCAGGATGTGGGGATGCGAAATCTCCACCAAGAGCCCATCACGTACTTCGCCCGGACCACCCATCGGAGTGCCGGGCAGCGCTTTGGCATCAAGCGCTCGGACCGCCGCTCCCACATGCTCATCATCGGGAAGACAGGGACGGGCAAGTCCACGCTCCTGCGCACCCTTGTCTCGCAGGGCGTTCTGCGCGGGGAAGGGCTGGCGCTCTTTGACCCGCACGGAGATCTTGTGGAGTCGGTGCTGCCGCTGGTCCCCCGGGAACGGCAGGGCGATCTCGTCTATCTCGAGACTCCCAACCTCTCCCGTCCCTGGTTCTTCAACCCGTTTGCCGGAGTTGCGGGGGACCGAAAGGCCCTGGCCGCCGCGGGCATGGTCGAGGTCTTCAATAAGCTCTGGCCCGATGATTGGGGGCCGCGCCTGGAGCATCTCCTGCGGAACGTCGTCTTCACGCTCCTGGACATGGAGGGAGCAACCTTGGGAGACATCCCGCGGCTCTTGACTGACCGGGAGTGGAGAAGGGGAGCGGTGAAGCATGTCGGCAACGAGGAGGTCCGCGCCTTCTGGACGGATGAGTTCGAGCGGTACAGCGCTCCGTTCCGGGCTGTGGTGACGGCACCCTTGCAGAACAAGATCGGCGCGTTCCTCACAGACCCCTTGCTTGCCAGAATCCTCCGCGGCAAGGAGAGTTCCTTTGACCTGCGGGAGATCATGGACACGGGCAAGATCCTCTTGGTGAACCTTGCCAAGGGAAAGATCGGGGAAGGCCCGGCCTCGCTTCTGGGGTCCTTGTTGGTCTCGCATCTCTCGCTTGCGGCCTTTGGCCGGAGCGAGGTGCCGCAGGAGGAGCGTCGGGACTTCTTCATCTATCTGGATGAGTTTCATACCTTTGCCACGCTGTCTTTGGCAACCATGCTCTCCGAGCTTCGTAAGTACCACGTTGGACTCATCCTCGCGCATCAATACTTCTCGCAGCTTGAGACCGAGATCCGCGATGCGGTCTTGGGAAATGCAGGAACCTTGATTTCATTTCGGGTCGGGTCATTGGACGCGCCGCTGCTTGCCCGCGAGTTCTCTCCGGTCTTTGAATCGGATGATCTGCTTTCCTTGCCGAACTTCCACATCTATCTCAAGCTCATGATCGACGGACAGGTGAGCCCGCCGTTTAGTGCCGAGACCCTGCGGGACGGAGTGCCGCCTAGGGACTCGGATCACTGATGCTTGAGAAGAAAAGAGCTATGGGCAGGTGGCAAAGGCGTCTGTGTCCTGCATCGGCGGGAACGCAATCCCCGCGGGGTTGTAGTACGTCTTGACAGCTCCCGTCTTGGTGTCAGTGACCGTGATGCCAACCTCGACATCGGTGAGGCCGCCAGTGAACACCCAGAAGCGATTGAACGGCTGAGGACATGCATTAAGGACCTTGATCACGACCTCCACGTTGGTGGCGGCGAAGAACCAGAAATAGCCGGTGTCGCTCGTGAGTGCAATCGCTCCGCCGTGACCGGTTTGACTGCCAGCCCGCCACACAGCCTCAACCTTGAACCTGCCGCCTTGAAGGCAAAGCGTCGTTGACCCCGGAACACAGACAGAGGTATCAGTCTTTGCCGTGCGGAAGCCTGCGACGGTCGCTGCTGTCGCTCGAAGCACGCTTGCATTGTCGGCCTTGCCTGGCACACCCAGAGGCACGCCATCGACTTTGATGGTAGGAGATGAGAAGAGGTTGAGGGCCTCCCATGTGCATCCTCCTGAAGGACGAGAGGTTCCGCTGACCATTTGGTCAGCGTATCCCTTCCCGCCATCCGGTGGGCAGAAGTAGTACGCACGCGCTGGAGGGGCCTGGCTCGGCGGTGGGTGTGCCGCGTCTTCATGATCTGCACCACCGCAGTGCCCGAGTTCATGGCCGGGAGTGACTCCCTGGCTTGCATAGTACCCGACGATGCCCAGATAGGCCAATGAGTTGCCCGTGTACAAATGGGCAATTCCCCCCACTTCAGTGCCGGTGGAATTATACGGTCGCAAGGTGCCAACTAGCACTAGGTCAGCTCCCACAACATCCCGGAAACTCCGCGTTTCCGCAGAGTCGGCAGACCCGATCGGGTTGTGGGGATCGAGGTTGTACGACAACCTCTTCACCCCAACCACCCGATACTGCATTCTGGTCCCGGAGGCCGTGTGCCCGGCATTGGCCCGGGCCAATGCCATGGTAAGAGCGACGACCGCATGGTCATTCCCTCCCGCCTCAGTGGCGAAGGACTGGTCATAGGCAAGCCCCACGTCCACGACAGTGTCGCCAGCCGTGGCAGCCTTCGCTGCCAGGGACTCCTCGACGGCGGAAGGGTTGCCTCCCACCGTGCCGCACAGGAGATCGGCGGCCATGGTCGGGGTAGCGGCAAAAAGCGAGAGGACAAGAGCGACGTTCCTCATGGGCTTCTCCTTCATGGGGTAAGACACGGGTTCGGGCGTCTTGGTTGGGGTCGGATTCAGACCATCTTAGTCTAGACGGTTTTGGACTAGAGGGACAAGGGGGGATAGACCGTGAGGTATGGCGACACGGCACCCCGAGCGCTACCGCACGCTTCTGGCGCGGCTTCGAGAAGCCCGTAAGGGAGCGGGTATGAGCCAGGAGGAGGTTGCGGCAGCTCTGGGTGCCCCGCAGAAGTTCATCTCGCGGATCGAGACTGGCGAGAGACGCCTCGATCCTCTTGAGCTACAAGAACTTGCCGAGCTTTACGGCAAGCCCCTCCAGTTCTTCCTGGAGTAGTTCCCTCCCTCCGGCAGTTTCTCCTGAAGCTACTTTCCGCTGTCTTTCGCTTGAGCTTGTAGGAAG
Source organism: Thermoanaerobaculaceae bacterium (assembly GCA_963712665.1). GTDB lineage: Bacteria > Acidobacteriota > Thermoanaerobaculia > Multivoradales > UBA5704 > DATARR01. The sequence continues at coordinate 4,576 of CAVQIV010000013.1, forward strand.
AGGTTGTTCGACGGGGAGGAGGTGGTCTTTGGGGAGATGCGCTCCCATGAAGGTCGTTCAAGGGATGCCTCAATGAGGTAATCATAGGCAACGTTTGCAGAGAAAGGACTAAAACTATGAAACTGAAAGCGTTTGGTCTCGCCATCGTTGGATTTTTGTTGGGCCTCGTGAATGCAGAGTCCCAGGTCACCGTGTACTATCAGCCGACGCCCTATCCAAACAGCGTTGATAGCTCGATCCATCATGTCGTGGACGGTTGGCTGACCAATGTTTTCTACAATCAGAGCTTCGTGCGTGATGACCGGTTACAGGTCGGAGGGTGGGGCGATGTTTACAATGCTTATGTAAAATTTGATCTTGAGGGGCTTCCTAAAAGCGTCACACAAGCAAAGCTCTGGCTTAAATCGTTCCCGCGTGGTGACCAGTCAACGACAACTCCTTTTGCCTTTGCGATGGTCGCTGGATCTTGGGACGAGAACATGACATGGACGACACAACCATCTATTGGATCACTTGTCAGCTTTAACCCTGGTCCAGTAGGCTATTGGTGGGTTATTGATATCACAAGCTGGTATAACGCGTGGCAAGGGTCTGTGGGAAATAACGGAGTAACTTTTTCGCCCTGGTACAACGACAACAGATTCAATATGTTCCGCAGCTCCCGTTATGCCACAATCTCTGATCGACCCATGCTCCAGCTTACCTTCGCGCAACCCGTCACTCCCCCAAACTTTAAGATGCCAGTACCTGGAGGAATCTCCTGGCTCGTAACAACAGAAGTGGGTGGGTGGGACTGCAAAGGTAACTTCCATGACTCCGCGCACGACGGTAGCAACTATTTTTCCATTGACTTCTCATGGCAAAACAAAGATCAAGGTGGTAATCGAGCGTACATCTTATCAGATGATATCCCAATTCTTGCCGCGGCAAATGGAACCGTCATGGAGAATGCTGGCGGATTAACACACCCTAATGGATTCTACGTTGTCATTCAGCATGCGGGAGGATTTACTACTCGATATTTGCATCTTAAGCAAAAGCCTTCACTTACTATAGGGCAAAGCGTGTCACAGGGTGACCATGTCGGCATCATGGGCACAACAGGCAAAGATAGCAACGGAAACCCAACAAGCCTAGGGGTGCACATACACCTGGGCATCCGTTACAATGACAGCGGTTTATCCAGCCAACAGGCACTGCGATATGTTCTCTTGGATGGGAGGCTTCTTAAGAGCTATCAAACCGAGTGCGACAACAACGGCAATCCGATTCGTTATTATCTCTCCGGAAATCGAGTATACCGATAGCTTGATCTGAGGATTGGACGACAAGTTCCTCAATATGAAACTGCATCAGCAACTTCTCTTCCAATCTGGACTTCGCTATCAAATGAGGATCTATAACTAGAGAGAATTACGTATGGGGCCTTACCTTGGGCAAAGAATACATACCGTGTGTCGGGCCCCACAACTTCACAAGGCGTATCCTCTGCGCAGCGCGAGAGTATGGGAGTGCCAGTTTCAACTTCGAACCCTGTAGTTTCATATCGTTGCTCAAGAGCGTGTATTCCTTTGGATGTCGTGAACTCGTGACTCTCAATAATATGGACGCGACGTCCCTCGCCGTAGGGAATGTCTGCTGACTCCTTCCAAGTTATGGTGTAATCACGCTTATATTCTTCTATCGAATTGCCTGCGGGAGGACGAACAACATGAGTGCAAGCTGGTGAGCAGAGCCCGAGCCAGATACTGGCCTTTGTATCATTATCGACGATTGCGGTCCAGGTGGGAAATTGGCTCTCTCTAAATGTGGCCGGATATCGAAGGGAGAATCCAAAATCTATATCCTCATATATCTTGCTCAAGGAACCGTAGCCTGTCGCCAACACTGGCTCGGTATCAAGACGGTTAGGATCATTGTTTGTTTGTGGATCAGGTCGGTGATGATAGTGCAGAACCGCAGCCCAGCTTATGAATATTAGAAGGCCGAAGAGGGTACCTAAAAGATAGCAATTTTTCATTAGGGCAATGATAACACGGTGCAGAAGAAAAAACAGTCAGAGATATCAAAGGAGGAGCCATGGCCATCCAAATTCTGACAGACAACTTCGTCGGCAACCCGGAACAGTTCTATAGCCTCGTCGTCGCGGAGCTCAATACGCGCGCCTTGCCCGGCATTCGGTACGACTGGGTCTTGGAAACCGAATTCGAGAAGGGCCTCTTCAAGAAGGGGGGAGAAAGTGGCCAGATGCTACGGGTCGAATTCAAGAACAGGTGGATGTTCGTCTTCTGCTTTCAGGTCGGCACCAGCTTCTTCGTATCCACGCGTACCCAGGCGAACTTCGACAATCAGGTCGGCTCTACCTACCTCCAGAACGTCATACTCCTTTGCTTTGAGAAAGCGGTAGATCGCAGCACCAGGAGCGCACTTGCCCGATATATGGAGAGCCGGAGCTTCCCGGTGCCTGCGTACCTCGCCGCCAACGACAACGAGCCGGAAGGGCAACAGGAATCACTTCAGTAGGCGATGGACGGTTCCTCATGCCTCTCGTTGCTTTTTGCCCTGGTGCTGCTTTTCATACTTTTTATCGCCTGGGCTTTTGTCGCCACCGAACGCGAGAGCAAGAGGAAGCATCTTGAGATCCTGAGGTGGAGCGAGGAGCAACAACGGGAACGGGAGCGGCTTGAGGAGATATGGACGACTGTCGATGTCTGGGAGGATATAGCCTCCTGGTTTCCATATCTCCCCACTCCTACGGCTGACGCAGCGACCCCGGAGGCGTTCAAGGTTGCCTGCGTTAGGGTGCTCATGAAGGTGCCCTCTCTGGGCACCTTTACCCGTTCCCATCTCCCTGCGCCCGCACTCCCTCCGCAGGAACGGCGTAGGCATTTGTATGTGGTGGGGAAGACCGGATCGGGCAAGACCACCTTCCTTGAGCACCTCATGCTCCGGGACCTGGAAGCCGGCCATGGCGTCGGGGTCATGGCGCCGGAAGGGGAACTCTTCCGGGGAAGACTCTTGCCGTTCATGCCTGCCTCCCGCCGCAGCGATGTCATCTACTTTGCTCCCGGCGATCCTGCCTGTCCGCTCACCTTTAATCCCCTGTCGGTGGAGGAGGGGGACGACAGCCTCCGTGCTGCGGAAGACCTCTTCACCATTTTCAAGAGGGCACTCTCGGGAGACGAACTCGGCCCGCGCATGCAGCCGATTCTCCAGAACGCCTTTGCCGTCCTGGTGGGCCGCCCTGGGGCAACGCTCTGGGACGTGAAGCGGCTCCTCACGGACTCGGCGTTCCGGGACCGGATCGTGAAGACCACGGCGGACCCATACATCCGGGAGTTCTGGGAGACCACCTTCCCGCGCTTTTCCAAGGGCGCGGACCTTCCACTGTTGACCCGGCTGGATCACTTCCTGCGCCCGCCTGCGGTGCGGCGCTGCCTCTGCCATCCGGTCTCGAGCTTCTCAATAAGGACGGCACTGCGGGAGGAGAAGGTACTCCTCTTGGATCTCTTTGGGCTCTCGGAAGAGACACAACGGCTCGTGGGACAGATGCTCCTCTCCAAGTTTCAGATTGAACTCATGCGGCGGGAACTCTTGGGCGGATCACCGCCGACCTTCTTCCTCTACTGCGATGAGTTCCAGACCTTCGCGGGATTCGCCGAGGGCGTGTGGCGGGAGCTCTTGTCCCGGGGACGCAAATACGGCCTGGCACTCACCCTGGCACATCAGTTCCCAGCGCAGCTCCCGGGAGCCTTGCAGGAGGAGATCTTCGGGAACGTCAACTCCATGGTCTCGTTTGGTCTCGGGAACAAGGACGCCCAGGTTATGCGCAAGGAGTTTCTGACCACGGGAGACAAGGGGGTGGTTCCACTCCCTGTCGAGGAGCTTCTTGAGCTTGGGGTGGGGGAGGCATACGCCAAGCTCGCCGGCGGCAAGGCCGTGAAGCTCTCCATGCCTGGGCCGATTCAGGGAGAAGGTCTTACAGCGGGGTGGGATGTGGCAGCGGAGTCATGGAAGAGGTACAAGGCGCCCGCGGTGTCGAGAGAGGTCCCGGTGGAGGAGGGTGAGGTAGCGCCTCCGCCTGCCCCTGTGTCGCCCCCGCTGCCGCCCGTGCCGACGGAGATCGCCGCCCCGCACGTGACAATCCCCTCAATTCCGCCGACTTCCAAAACGGAGAAGAAGCCTGCCGCTGAACCTCGCCTTCCGGGCAAGGGAGGGCCGGAGCACACGTACCTTCAGGAACTCATCAAGCGATGGGGAGAGGAGCACGGATTTCGGGCAGTGGTAGAAGAACAGATCGAGGGAGGTAGAGAAAGTATAGATGTCGCGCTCTACCGGGGCGATACCCGGATCGCCTGTGAAGTTTCAATTACAACACCCCTGGAATATGAGGTGGGAAACGTGGAAAAATGTCTTGCGGCCGGATTCGGAACGGTCGTAGTCATCTCTCCTAAAAAAAGAAGTCGCCTCCCGAAGCTCGACAAGCTTCTGCGCGAGTCGCTTTCACCTGACAAGTACGCAATGGTGTACCTCTTCACCCCGGAGGAACTGCTCTCGTGGCTCGATGGACTGCCGGCCTACGAGGAAGAGGGAATGGTCCGCGGGTACAAGGTCAAGGTCCGCTACCGCAATCCCGGCGACGACCGGCTCAAGCGGGTCGCCGAAATTTTGGCACGCAGTATGAGCGGGCTTCAGAAGGACGGAGAGTAAGTGGCGAGTCGCACCTACCACTGCGGCACATTCCGCTGTCTTCCCGGGTAGAGCACCTGCGCGTACGGTGAGGGAAGAGTGTTCATCACACCGTCAACCCTCCGCACTGACAGCGGATCTTTGTGGAAGGACAGCTCTATGAATATTCGAGGCAATCCGTCCGGAAACGGAGAAGGGAAACGAGTAGGGCTCTGGATCAGAGTTTCAACCGAAGACCAAGCCAAGGGCGAGAGCCCCGAGCACCATGAGGCGCGAGGCCGGATGTACGCCGAAGCCAAGGGCTGGACTGTCGTCACGGTCTACCACCTGGAAGGGGTCTCCGGGAAAGGTGTCTCGTGGCATCCGGAAGCCAAGCGCATGAAGGACGACGTAACGGGGGGCGCCATTACCGGCCTCATCTTCTCTAAGCTCGCCCGGCTTGCCCGGAGTACCAAGGAACTCCTGGAGTTCTCAGAGTTCTTCCGGGAACACGGCGCCGACCTGATCTCCCTTCAAGAATCGATCGATACTTCCACCCCGGCGGGCCGCCTCTTCTACACCATCATTGCGGCCATGGCAGAGTGGGAGCGCGAAGAGATCGCGGACCGGGTCGCGGCGTCCGTGCCCATCCGGGCCAAACTCGGCAAGAGGGTCGCCGGGGTCGCACCGTTTGGGTATACCTGGAAGGAGGGCTCGCTCGTACCGGACGAGAGGGAAGCCCCGGTCCGCCGTCTCATGTACGAGATCTTCCGCGAGACCAAGCGCATCCGGACGGTGGCGAGACTCCTCAATGAGCGGGGGTATCGCACTCGCAAGGGGGGCCTCTTCACCGGCCAATCGGTCTACCAGCTCCTCTTTGATCCCACGGCCAAGGGGGTTTTCAGGATGAACTACACCACGATGCGAAACGGCAAGAAGCGCCTGAAGCCCGAGCACGAATGGGTCTACCACACTGTTCCTGCGGTCGTCTCCGAGGAGCTGTGGCACGAGTGCACCGCCTACCTCACGAAGCGGAAGGAGGGCATGAAGCCCGGTCGCCGCGGCGTCCATCTCTTCTCCGGCCTCACCTACTGCGCCTGCGGCAAGAAGATGTACGTGGTCTCGGACAGCCCCAAGTACGTCTGCCAGAAGTGCCGGACCAGGATTTCAACTGACGATCTTGAGGCGGTGTTCGTGGAACGGCTTCAAGGGCTCATCTTCTCGCCGGAATCGGTTACGGAGCAGCTTGCCGGGGCCGATACGGAGATCATCAAGCGGACGGACCTCCTTGAGACGCTCAAGCGCGAGCACGAGAAGCTCACCGCGGAAGCCGACAAGCTCTACCGGCTCTACCTCGACGGGAACATCACGGGCAAGGAGTTCGGGGAGCGAAATCACCCCCTTGCAATCCGGCGGGAGCAGCTCGACCGGGAGATCCCCCGGCTTGCCGGAGAGATCGACTTCCTCACCATCCGGCGGCTCTCAAGCAGCGAGGTGCTCTCTGAAGCCCAAAGCCTCTACAGCCAGTGGGGCGGCCTCGCCTTCGGGAAGAAGCGGGAGATCGTAGAGACTATCGTCGAGCAGTTGGTCGTGGGGAAAGACGATGTGGAGATACACCTTGCCTATCAGCCTCCTCCGCCACCGCCCCCCGCAACCCCACCCACCTCTCCTAAAGACGCCGCAAAAAGGGAAAGCAGTCCGATAACTGCAGGGCATCTTCGACGATGAGGAGCAGATGGAAGTGGCTGGACAACACGCAGACGCCACAGAGACGCAATTGATAGCGCCGCTGCACGCGCCCGAGGATGCCGAGGAACCGGTCGTTGAAATCGGGGCCGGGCCGGAAGAGGTAGCGTCCTTGAATGGTCCGGCAGGTGACGAAGACGAGGGTCGGTGAGGGGGACGGGTTGGTGAAGCGAAGTTTTCTAGCCATACCCTATAAAGACGGAAAATCTCTCTCCAATCTTACAAGGGCCGATTTGATGCTGATCATCAAATTTTGTATTCAAAATTGATCCCACTTGAACCTTCATGGTAATCTACAGAGAAACGGCTCTCCGCACGCCTCAACCCCCTTCCCAAGCTGTCAATCGCGGCACGGCGGCCGGAATTGAGGTATGCTGGCCGGGCGAGGCGAGCGGAGGCGCGCTGCGGTGGGCCCATCCCCGTTATCCCGCCGATGCGAAGCACAGTGAAGCAGGGCCGGAATGGTACGTATTTTGCAAAAGATTGACCGTGGAAAGTCGGCCGAGCCAACGCCCTTGGACTGCGAGCGCATCGTTTACCGCGGCGTCGGGCGGCTCATAACGATAGAGAGGTGACATGGTGAACCCAGCAAAGAACACGATTTGCCTTTGGTACGATGGCGACGCCGAGGGCGCGGCGCGATTTTACGCCGAGACCTTTCCCGATTCGTCCGTCGGCGCGGTGCACCGCGCCCCGGGAGACTTTCCGTCCGGGAAGAAAGGGGATGTGTTGACGGTCGAGTTTACCGTGCTGGGCATTCCGTGCCTCGGGCTCAACGGCGGACCTGCGTTCAAGCACAACGAAGCGTTCTCGTTTCAGGTCGCAACCGCTGACCAAGCCGAAACGGATCGCTACTGGAACGCGATCGTCGGCAACGGCGGCGAGGAGAGTGCGTGCGGCTGGTGCAAGGACAAATGGGGATTGTCCTGGCAGATTACGCCGATCGCCCTGACGAAAGCGGTCACCGATCCCGATACCGCTGCCGCCAAGCGCGCGTTCGATGCAATGATGGAGATGAAAAAGATCGACATCGCTGCAATCGAGGCGGCGCACCGCGGTTGAGGTTGCATCTTCGAAGCGTGCGTCCGGGGGAGAGATGCGGAGCGGAGGGAAAGGCAAGCTTGCGCGAGCCCTCCCTCGACTTTCGCAGCTCTTCCTAATCTAAGGGCTGCCGAGCTGTTGCCCTCGCTCGTGGAGCGCCCCGCCTACGGACAGGTGCAGGGTTGGAACTTATAGCAGCAAAACGTGAAGCCATCGCAGTGGACCTGAATCTGGGGCGGCGGGCAACCCGTCGCGGAAGCGGGCGTGATGGCGCTGGTCGCAGCGACAGCCGCCAGGGCTAACACCAAAAGAATGAGCTTCTTGCGCATGACAGTCCTCCTTCAAGGGAATCGGGTCTTCCGGCAACCGGCCGGCCCTGTCTTCGCCCTATCCTACACCCGTCGCCCTCGCCTTGCAGCCTTCGTCGCGGCGTCGTATCCTTGCGGAGAAGCTCAAGAGGAGGTTGGACTGCGGTGAACCATCAGTGCTCTCTAATCGCTCTCGGCTTGTCCCTTGTGGCCGCGGTGTCTTGGTCCGGTCACCGCGACAAAACGGCCACTCCGCAGTCCAGCAAGCAAGGGCAGACAGCTCTTCCGCGTGGCGTGATCGAGCCGCCCGGCGATGCGCTGCACCTGTGCGGTGGCCACGTTACAGGCGCCCCGCTCCCCGATGGGAAGCCTGGGCCCCATATCACCTGGGAGGCCTACTCCAGCCAAGAGCTGCCGTCAGCTCTCGCGAAGCGCTATCTCGACTCCTTGGGCTCCGAAGCGCATTCGAGAAGCGACGGTTGCGACTTGTGGCGGTTCCCTCCGGACAAGCCCACCCACACGCTCGAGGTCTGCCCGGTTTCATTTCAGGGCCCGTGGTCAGAGTGCTCTCAACGTCCTTCGCGGGCCGCAAAATGTATCATTCTGATCTCGTCCATGACACGGGCCGACTGAATCCATCAACGCGTCCTCGCGAGCACCTACGGCAGCGTGGAGTTGTACAGCGCGCCTTGATCGACCGGGCCGCCGTGGCCCTGGTCATGGGGTACGCCGACCGTCACGGAGCCCGTGCAGCTCCCACTGGCGCCGGTGGCGGTGAAGTTGATGTGGTAGACGCGGCCGTCGCCATTGCCGTCGCGCTCGGCACGCACCGAGGGGTTTCCCGTGCCGACGCCGGTGGCGTCCGGGCTGGTGTTGCCGCTACCGGGGCTCTGGACCGGCTCGTCCTGGAAGATGCTGGTCACGGAGATCGTCAATGCGCCGGGGGCCGGATTGACGAGGCCCGAAATCTGGATGGGCACGAGCTTGTGATCGGCCGGCCAGAGCAGGTTCGGGCTCGCCGTGGCGCTCGCGCAACTGGGTGAGGGAAGGAGGACGGTGACCGGCTCACTGCCGCACTCCGAGCTGACAGGGAGGTTGTTGAGGTCTCCGCTGTACGAGGCTAGCCAGTTGTAGGTCCCGGCCTCACCCGCCTCGACATCGCCCGAGTTGCTCACGCCGCCAGCGCCCACAGGTACCGTGGTGCTCCAGAGGGCGTTCGAGCACGTAGCGTCCCCCGGGCCGTAGAGGGTAAAGGTCACGTTGCCCGTCGGCGCGTAGCCTCCCGTGAGGGTCGCCGAGTCGGAGATCAGGCCGCCTGCGGGGACTGACGGCGACGCGAGGGTGGAGATCGTCGGGGTGGCCGCGGGCCGGATGGCCAGGAATCCGCCCACCGAGCCCAAGAAGTTTTCTCCGACCGCCATGCAGCCCCCCGCGCCGCACGTGATTTCCCACAGGACACTCGCTCCGCCCGCGTACTGGGCCGAGCCGGGGACACCTCCGGAGATCGGAACGAGCGCGTCGAAGTTGAAGCTGCTGTCGGCGCCCACTGCCACGCACGAGGTGGAGCAAGCGACGCTATCGAGGATGCCCGTGCCTGGCACCGCCTGGTACGGGCCCGCCACGCCCTCGTCGATGGCCACAACGACGCCGTCGAAGCCCCCTTGATTGTTGTCGCCGACAGCGACGCAGTGGGAGGCGTCGGTGCAGGCGACGGAATAGAGGTCCACGTTTGGGGAGATGAGTTGGGCCGGCCCCGCCGTGCCGTCGGTGATGGCGACGACGAAGCCCCCGACCGATTGGAACGTGAGCCCGCCGGCGACCACGCACTTGCTGGGGCTCGGGCAGGCAATGGCGTTGAGGAAGTCCGTCCCGGCGATGACCTGAATTGGACCTGCGACGCCGTTGGTGATGGGCACGAGGACGCCCTGGACGTCGGGGGTCCTCCCGATCGCGAAACACGAGGTCGCGCTGGGGCACGACGCGTGCCGGAGCACCGCAACGCCGGGCACGTGCTGAGTCGGACCGGCGATGCCGTCGGTGATCGGTACGACGACGGCGGCGCCCGGTGGGAAGCCGCCGGAGAAGTCGGTGCCGATCGCGACACACGACGTCGCACTGCCGCAGGCGACGTCGTAGAGGATGCTCGTCCCGGGCACGGCCTGCAGCGGGCCCGCCACGCCGTTGGTGATAAGCAGAAGGACGCCCTCGGAGGTGCTCTTTCTCCTCCCGAACGCGAAACACGAGGTGGGGCTGACGCAGGTCAGGCCCGTCAGACCGAAATCTGGGATGAGCTGCGTGGGACCAGGGATGCCATCGGTGATGACGGTCAACGTGGTCTTGGAGAAGGTTGGATCGAAACCCATGACGACGCACACGCTCGGACTGGGACAGGCAACGTCGATCACAGAGAGCGACTCGGGGATCTTCGTAAAGGGATCCGCACTGAGCACCAGGGGGACCAGCGACACGAAGTCGAGCTCGGTGCCCACGCCATCGGTGGCGGTGGGGTCCGACCCCTGGAAGCTGAGTGTGGCCGACGAGCCGGTGGCTGTGACCACGTATTGGTGGACGGACCACTCGAGCCCCGTACCGGGCGCCCGCGGGCCGAGTTGGTCGACGACCGAGCCGTCGAAGCGGATGTCCATCCGGTTCTGCGCCGCGGTGGTGCCCGGCCTGGCCGCGAAGGCGAAGGCCAGCGAGTACGAGGCACCGGGCGTCGTCGCAACCACCTGGCTCACCCCGTTCACACACGTCGTGTTCAGCTCGATGGACTGGTTGCCATCGGCAGCGGCGCCGAAGACGTTCCGGTCGATCTCGATGCCGGGGCCGCACGAGCCCGTGGGCTGCCACCCCGGGATCGAGCTGAAGAGCTGGAAGGGCTGGGCGATGACGGGATCTTCGAAGCTCCCGTTGACGATCAGCGAGCCCGCCGGAGCCCCCGCCGCCTGGGCGCTGGGAAGACCGGCTCCACAGATGACCACTACCGGCACGAGCAGCGCGAGCTTCTTCATGGGGCACTCCATTCTGAAAATGTTTGCCACCCCAGGATAGTGCCTGCGACGCGGCGTGTCTATCCTCTCTAGAGAGGATGCGCACGGCGTTCCAGGCCGCTATCCTCGTCGGCACAGCGCTCGCAGCACGCCGCTGGAGCACGCTGATGAATCGGCGCTCGCCAGCCAGGCGGGCCATACCCAGAAAGGAGTCAGCATGAGACACTTATGGAACACGGGCTCCCGCCGGATCGGGAGTAGTCTTGTGGTGGTCGTCCTCACCCTGTTCGGTCTGGCGGCGCCCGCCGCCGCCGCCGATCAGGTGCCGTTCACCGCCACCGGCACGGGATTGGTCACGGGCGTGACGCACCTGCCTGGCGGGCTGACCCAGGTGGACTTCAACGGTTCGGGCACCGCGACGCATCTGGGGGACTACACGGGGACGGCGACGCGCATCCAGGATCATCAGGGGAACTTTGCCACCATCGCGGTCTTCATCGGGGCCAACGGGACAGACAGCGTGTTCGTGACTGTCAGTGGGCACTTTGAGCATACGGGCGGCAAGTGTGTGCTCACTTCCACGGGCACTTACATCGTGACCGGCGGCACCGGCGCGTTCGCCAACGCCACGGGGAGCGGGACATTCACCGCGCAGTTCGACGAGTGCGCCGAAACCGGCAGTGGGACGTATACGGGGACGATCTCCCGGCCGAACTCGGGCTAAGGGCTCGTCACAGAGCCTGAGGCGTCAGCCCCAGGTACGGGATTCGTCACAATCCCTCAAGCCCTGAAGGGGGTGCCTGTCAAGAATTTCGAGCCGGGGGCCGGCAGCCGGAAGTTCGAGCAAGGAGGCCGCGAAGGAACCGACGCTGAGCCCTGCCGAGGACGCCGAGCAGGATCTCGTGAGCTCCGGACTGGGAACGAGGAGGAAGCGCGCCTGGACGGGCGCTGGACCGAACCGCAATCCGGCGGGCCGTCGGCGGGCGTAAGATCTGCTATGACCTCCATGCGCATCCTTCTCGTCTGCCTATCGGGTCTGGCCGTGGCCGCGGTGCCAGCTCTCGGAGCCGAGCCGCCGCTCCTGATCGGGTTCGTGCGCTCGTCAGCCGGCTCGATCGATACCGCGCCCTCATATCTCGCCGGAGGCTTCGGCAAGCTTCTCGACGGCGGACGCCCGGACAAGGACAGCGCCGGTGCCGTGGTCTCGGAGGCCCGGCTCGCTGTCGACTGGGCGCCGGCCCTCGGCTGGGGGCTCTTCGTCCACGGCGTCGCCCGGGAGGATGCCGCCACCGAAGGACTTTCGGCCGGCTCGGGGCTGCTCGAAGCCTACGCTGAGCGGCGCCTCGAAACCGAGTCCGGCCACCAGTGGACCCTCCGCGCCGGCCAGTTCTTTCTGCCTACCTCCCGCGAAAACGTCGGTACGCTCTGGACCTCCCCCTACACGCTCACTCTGTCGGCGCTGAACAGTTGGATTGCCGAGGAGATCCGTCCGATCGGCGTCGACATCGCCTGGGGCCACACCTTCCCGAATGCGCACCGGCTCCAGCTCGCCGGTACCGTCTTCGGCGGCAACGACACCGCGGGAGCTCTTCTCGCCTGGCGCGGTTTCTCCTTCAACGACCGGCCCACGCCCACGGGCCGTTTCGTGCCGCTGCCGCCGTTCCCGGGGCGCGCCGAGCTGTTCCCCGGCCAGAGCCGGGAAGGAACGCGAGCCTTCGGCTCCGACCCCGACGGCCGGCCCGGCTACGCCGGGAGAGCCCGCTGGACCGCCCCGGGGGATCGCGCGACAGCCCAAGTCTCTGCGTTTCTCAATCAGGGAGACCGGGGCCTCCACGGAGCGGAGTACGCCTGGGACACGGAATTTTACCGCCTTTCGGTGGAGACCGACCTGCCGGCCGGCCTGCGTCTCCTGGGCGAATGGGGGAGCGGGACCTCTCTCATGGGTTTCGCGCCGCCCGGCGGCCGATCGGTTGCGAGGGTCGACATTTCTTTCAACACCTACTACCTGATGGTCACCCGGGAGTGGAGCGTGCTGCGAGCCACGGCGCGATATGACGACTTCCAGGTCCGGGACCGCGACTCCACCCCGCTCGACGACAACCGCGAGAATGGCCACGCCTGGACCTTCGCTCTAATCGCTCGGCTCGGCGAGCAATGGCGAGCCGGCCTCGAAGCCCTCGATCTCAAAGCCGTCCGCCCGGCAGCCCGCCGGGCTGGAACACCACCCATCGACGGCGACTCGCTCCGCGCCGAGCTGCGCTTCGCTTTCTAGAGGTTCGCCCCCACTTTTCGCCGATGCCTTCGCGAATGCCCTGGCACCTTATTGGGGCAGTGCCACCTTATTGGGGTAGTGCCGTTGAAGGATCCCCATCGGATGGCGGCGTCCGGCATCGTCGACCAGTGCCGCCGCCGTTGGTTGAGACCTGAAGGATGCCTACCAAAAAGGTGCCAGGAACATAGTGGAAGCAGTTCCCGCTCGCTCACCTTCAAGCGCGTGCGGTGATCTACGTGGTGCTCCGGTAGATGAACGGATGGGGGCCTCACCGGCAGACGACGCGCATCGCGCACTGGCTGTCCGGCGCAGACCCCCCGGGGGTGTGCCGCTAGAGTTCAGCGAAAGCTATTCCGGCGAGCGGCCCTCTCAATCAGGCTGGTCACAGGAGCTTGCCGTGCAGCCGTAATCAGGGTCTGTACAGTGCAGAGTCGGACAGAGCTCAACTCCGGCCACAATTTTCTCTAAAGTCTTGTCGCTCAGGCTCCGTAGTGTCTCCTTGTGAAGCGCGAGCTTCTTGATAGAGTTTTTCCGCATTGTTGTCTCCCATTTTCGTTCCATAGAGTGTCGTGAAAGCCGGCGCCGTCCGCGCTGCTAATCTGGCACTCTACTCACCCTTACCCTGACTGTCAATGCCGCCGCCGAGGTGCCAGTCTCCTCTTGGTCGGCTTCGCTGGCGACGGATCGAACTGCCTATGCTAGTGTAGTGGGTCAAACAGATATGCCCTTAAGTAGGGCCTGCCGGGCACGGGTGACCTTCTCCAGGATATCTCTGGCGGACTTTGTCCAGATGTAGGGCTTGGGATCCTGGTTGTGGTGCACCAGGTACTCGTCGATCGCCGTGATCGGCAGCAAAAGGTGCCAGGGACATAGTGGAAGCAGCGCGGTCTTCCCGGCCGGCAGCTTCCCGCCGGCCCTGCCGTTCGTATCGGGATAACTCTCTCGCCTTCGCTCTTTGCCAGCCGTACCGCCCCGTCGCAGGCCATCCTTCTGAGCTCTTCAGCTCTCAGGGGGAGAGGTGCGTCCAGATGGGTCCCCGAATCCCAAATAGACGTCTCGGATCCGCTTCCGGGCGACCCGAAGAGGTCGCCCTCTGGCCGACCGACTTGCTGACCTCAGGAAGACACCTTAGCACCTTGTGCTCGAAGCTGTGGGGTTCCCCGCTAGGTGAGTGTGGAAACGCCATACACCGATATGAAGGGGCGCCTAGCCATCAGAAGGCCATTGCGGATCAAGGGCGCGTGAATTTGGCGCCGGTTGGGACCATAAACGGCTGGCCCCTGCCGCCAAGCACCTTGGCCTGGCCAGTTGGTGGAAGTGTTTGGCGAGTCGCCCGGATAGATGGCGTTATAGGGCGATGGAGTCTTGGTGCTGGAGTTTAGGTAGCGCCTATAGGTACCTACCCCCGCCAGACAAGTTTGAAGGCTGTAGCCTTATCAACCGACATTGAGAGCCATAAGCACTCAGAATGCCGCCGTGTTCTGGGCGCCTTATTTGCCAGATTGACAGTTATGAAGATACGAGCGTAGTCTTCCGGAAGACTACTGTCGTAGTTAGCCGTACGGCCGCTTACGGTCCGTGCGCCTCTTTGAAAGGCGGTGAGGTATGTCGACCGACCCACTTGATCCGCTGCCCCGTTTTCGCCCAGACAGGCGCCAGTTTCTCCGCAACTTGGTTGTTGGCAGCGCTTGTGCGACTCCGTGGCTAGCCTCGCTGTCCCTTGGGGAAAAGCACGCTTGGGCACAGAGTCATCACTCGGAGCCAGGCACTACATCGCCAGAATCGACGGCGCTTGCCACGCTGGCAGGCGGTAGACCGGCCTTTACCGCCCAGATCGTGTTCACTGGTCTTGGGATGGTCGTCATTCACGCAAACAGAAGATATTCCAAGAATCCCTCGGCAGCCGAGCTGCTGCTCGTCAGGAACAACCGCTACCACCATCTGCCCAAAGTGTCCTTCCAGCTCTCGGATGTGGCCGATCCGATGAGTGACGACGTGCCAGACGTAAGGGTGGACTCCGATGGGGCTTACCTTATCGAAGAGCGACTCGACGGTGTGGATACGGAGATCCAAGTGGAAGGTGTCCCGGCTACCTTCGAGGCCGTTCGCGTCACTCACTCAGACGCCGTGTTACCCGGGCCAGGGGCGCCAGAGGACGCTATCGACTGGCTTCCGGACGTGGAGTCAGACTTCGGAATGAGCCCCATCCACTTGCCAGAAGACGGACTACTGGGCAGCCCCTATATTGCCCGAGTAAGACTGCCAGCCGGCCGGCTTTCGAGCAGGCAGCTGTTTCGTACGAGATCTGCAGAACCTGAGGTTTGGAGGTTTGCAACGGGTCGCAGGAAGGCCTTGGCCGAGCAGTGGATGTGGACCAGGAGTGGTCTGACTTCACTGACACTGCGGCTACCAAGCCGGAATCTTCTACAGGCCGGAGCCTCCCAAGATCTCGCGGCGCGGACCTATACGCTTGACGGCGTCCATCAGTTGATGCAGGGAAATCAACTCGTCGTCCGAATCGCCATCACGAATCTTCCTAGCGTCGCCAGAGTAGGCCGTGCCCGTCTGCCCGACCACTTCCGATACCTGGCCCCGATCAGTTCAACGGCGACCGATCTATCCCGCTTTGAAGTTCGCCGAACGAGTGCTGGACCTGTTACAGCCGGAGGTGCGTGTCCGCCGGCCCGTTTCGAGGTCATGTCCTAGTGTAGTGGGTCCGATATTCCGGTACCTATGTTACCCTCTCCTGGGATACAGTACTTCCAGGAGAGGAGAAGATGCGGATCGCGATCCAGGTAGTTCTCTCCGCAGAGGAGAGAGCCGAGTTGGAGAAACTGGCCCAAGGCCGGAAGTTCCCTGTGCGCGTCGTGGAGAGGGCGAGAATCGTCTTGTTCGCTGCTGAGGGCAAACAAAACCGGGAAATCGCGGAACTTTGCGCGGTCACGCGTAGGACGGTGAGTCTTTGGCGCCGTCGGTTTGTTGAGAAGCGAATCGCCGGCATCTTGAAGGATGCTCCGCTGGCAGGGCGAAGGCGACGGATTGGCGAGGAGGTGATTCAGGAGATCGTTCGGAAGACGACGCAAGAGACTCCGAAGGGCCGGACTCATTGGAGCACCCGCAGTTTGGCCAAGGCGATGGGCCTGAGCCCAAGCACGATTGGTCGAGTGTGGAGGAGGCATGGCCTGAAGCCGCATTTGTCTCGCACTTTCAAGTTGAGTCGAGATCCGAAGTTCCTGGAGAAATTGGACGATGTCATCGGTCTGTATGTGAACCCGCCCGAACACGCGATGGTGTACTCGGTGGATGAGAAGAGTCAGATTCAGGCGCTGGACCGAACCCAGCCGGGCCTTCCACTCGTCCCAGGCCGAGCTGGCACCATGACCCACGACTACAAGCGCAATGGAACAACGACCTTGTTCACGGCGCTCAATACGCTGGATGGAACGGTGATAGGGACGTGTATGCCGCAACACCGCCACCAGGAGTGGATCAAGTTTCTCCGTCTCATCGACCGCGAGACTCCAAAGTACAAGGACATCCACCTGATAGCGGATAACTACGCGACCCACAAGCACCCTGATGTCCAGGCTTGGCTGGAGCGCCATCCTCGGTTCACAGTCCACTTCACGCCAACCAGTGCTTCGTGGCTGAACATGGTCGAGCGCTTCTTCCGTGACCTGACGGAGAACCGACTGCGCCGGGGAGTTTTTCGCAGTGTCGGTGACCTGATCACGGCGATCGACGAGTACCTGGTGCACCACAACCAGGATCCCAAGCCCTACATCTGGACGAAGTCCGCCAGAGATATCCTGGAGAAGGTCACCCGTGCCCGGCAGGCCCTACTTAAGGGCATATCTGTTTGACCCACTACACTAGATTGGGTAGCAGATTGTTTGTTCCAGTAGCAGCGTCCTTGAGTCGGCGGGCTACTGCCGTGAGAGTGACCGCCGTTACGGGCTTGTTCGCGCTGGCGACCCTGCGATGTCAACTTCAGCAGCCCACCGCGCAGCCACAAGTGGCTCCGCGATCCACGGACTACCTCGAAGCCGAGCCGAACGAGATCGGAAGACCAGCCCTTTCGGGAGAGTTTCCGTTCGCCGTTGCCTTGGATGTTAGTGGCGGTGATGCTGAGTGTAGCGGCTCGCTGGTGGCAGCCCAGTGGGTCCTCACTGCCGCGCACTGCGGATGTCCCCGCGAGGCTACTTTCGGTCGACTCAATCTGGCCGAGGACGACGGAGAGACTGTAGCTATAGACTATGGCTATCGCCATAGTCTTTTCGATCCCTTCTCTGAGATTCATGACATCGCGCTCCACCACTTGCAGCGCGCTCCCGACCCCAAGGTCGGTGCCAGGGTTGTCGATCTTGCAGTTGATGACAGCTGGGAAGCGGGTCCATCCAAGGTTCTGTTGATAGGTTGGAGCCAACCAAGCAGCGCGGTTACTGGGAGAACACTTCGGGTTTTCGCCTCGAACACCGTTGCGGAGGCCACCTGCACGTCTGAGCACTCAAGGACGGCCATTCATATCGACAGCGAGAGGCTCTGTACCGCAGCTGAGCAAGCCGGGGTCCGTCCTGGCGACAGTGGAGGTCCTGTAATGTTTGGAGGTCTTCAAGTCGCGATCATCGGCGACAAGGGGGGTGGTAAGCCCGATATCCACACCCGCGTAACCAAGTCGCATAGAGCCTGGATTGACGCCGTGCTGCAGGGTAGCCAGGCAAGAGAGGATGTCAGATCCTGTGCTGTGCTGCCCGGGAAAGTGCTGCCAGTTTCCCGGCGAATCACTCCTCTCACGCCCCTCTCCCTGACTCGCTGGACCTCCAGATCCGCTGATTTCGGGCTCTGGACACACCCCTTCCCTGAGGTCGTCCCGGGTCGGGGGCCAGCCGTCCTCAAGCTTTCACGCATGGCAGTGCGGGCGGAAAGCTTCCGGCAGGGAAGGGCGAGGCCCGGTCTCCAGCCCGGAACTTGGCGGCGGCGGCCCGGAAGGCGGCCATGAATGGAGAGAGGGCGCGCCCTATTATCGTGAGATTTCACGTGCCTCCGCGGCCCGTTGGCTCGCACGTCCCGACGCTTCGCATCGAGGACTGAGCAATCGAGGTGAGCCACCTGCTTGCTCTCTCCAGCCGTACTTCGCGCTTGCCATAAAGGACTCTCAAGGACTCTCTAAGTATTGCGTCTCACTCGATTCGTAGTGCGTCAGAGGATGCCCGACTACTCTTGCTGGAGCACGGTGAGGGGCGCGATCGTGGCGGCTCTGATCGCGGGAAGGAGGGTGGCGACCAGTGCCGCGCTGCCGAGCACGGCGATCGTCCCCAGATAGGTGCCGGCGTCCCACGGGCTGATCTCATAGAGGAGACTCGTCAGCAGCCGCCCCACGGCGAGCGCACCGGCAAGTCCCAAAACGAGGCCGATCGCGACCAACCGCAGTCCTTGACCTATGATGAGCGGATGACATCGGCGGCCCGGGCGCCCAGGGCCCGGCGGACAACCGGGAATAGGTTCCAGGCTCCTATTGAAAGCCAGCGGCACGGAAGCCACCAAGATCGCGATCTGAAGGGCTGTACGAACCAGGCATACATCTCGTAGAAGGCTTTCCTGGCCAGGCAGAATAGGCGCCAAGGATTTGTAAGACAGACCCACCGGTCTTTGAGCCCCCTCAGGGAGTCGTGCCGGTCCAGGCCGCCAGGTTGCCGTTCTCGAAGCTGTCGCTGAAGAGCGGGTTGTCACGACAGGCCGCGGCGTTGGCGACTGTCACGTCGTCCACGTACCAGCCGGTGAAGCCGATGAGATTGTCGTCGCTTTCGATCCAGCGCAGTTGGATCGGCGTCCCGGCGTAGGCGGAGAGGTCGACTTGGACCAGGGTCATCGGACCGATTGTGCCGTGGCACCAGGCCCGGCTGCCGGCGTAGCCGTTGGAGCCGAAATAGACGGTGCCGTTGAAGCGCCCCCAACCGAATGCGGCGTCCGGCATCGTCGACCAGGGGCCGCCGCTGCCGTTGGTCGAGACCTGAAGGATGCCCGCGTCGTAGCAGCCGGCGCTGTCGTCGAACGAGTAGGTGTGCCAGAAGGAGAGGAGGGTGCCGGCCTGGGGGACGAAGGAGGGGGAGATCAGGGCCTTCTGCGCCCCGCTGTTCCAACCCGGAGAGAACCAGGAGTGGGCGGACGAGTGCGACTGCGCCGTCGACCACGTCCAGTCGGTGCCGGGCTCGAAACTGTAGGAGACGTGCGTCCAGCCAGGATTGTCGAAGCCGCCGGGCCCCTCGAAGGTCTCGTTCAGGAGGTACGTCGCCGGCCCGGTGGGCGTGGCGCCTCGCGTGACCAGGTTGCCCTCCTCCAGGCCGTTGGCGCTGTCCACCGCCCGGACGATGTAGTAGATGGGGAAGTTGGGCGACCCCTCCGGCAGGGAGTCGAGATAGCTCATGCCGGTGACGTGGCTGGCCAGCCGGTGGAGGGTGTCCGGCGTGAAGACGGGATTCCCCGATTGATAGACGTTGTAGGTGATCGAGCCGCCGCACGCCGAGCTCGCCGCAGGCCAGGAGAGGGCGATGCCGCACCCCAAGGCGGCCTGGCCGACCGCGCTCGTAATCCCGGCGAAGACCGGCGGCAGCCGGCAGGCTCCGGTCGCCGTCGCCTGCCTGCAGCCCGACGGCACCGACTCGCAGACGCCGCTGGCGTCGGTCCCCCGCACCTGGTAGGCATAGGTCGAGCCCCCCGACACGTCCGTGTCCACGAAGGTCGAGCCGGACACGGCGGTGCCGACGCGGGTGAAGGCGCCAGGCGCGGCGCAGGTGCCCGGTGCCCGGTAGACGTTGAACAGCGATGCCGACGGCGAGCCGTTTCCCCAGGTCACCTGCACCTGATTCGCGCCCACGCTGGCGGCGGTACCGGCCGCCGGCGCTCCCGGGTTGGTACAGGCGGCTTCCTTGATCCCCGCTCCCCAGATCTCCTCGCTGCCGTTGGTCCGCCGGTCGGTCCAGGTGGCGAAGAACTGGCCGGCGACCCCGGACAGGCCGTTGTGAAGGCCGTATTGATTGTTCGGCTCGGCCGTCTCCACCGACTCGTCGGTGGGTGCTGAGGTCACCTTCCTCGCCGCCGACCAGGTAACGCCGTCGTCGTGGGACGACTGGAACCAGACGTCGGTCTTCCGCCGGCGCGGGTCGGCGACCGTGTCGTAGTAGGTGATCCCCAGAGTCCCGTCGGTTTCGTCGACCGCCAGCTTCGGATGGAGCTGGTCGTTGAGCGAGGCCTGGTCGTTGATCATCACCGGCGCCGACCAGGTGGCCCCGCCGTTGGTGGAGCGCGCGAACCAGACCCGGGTCTTGCAGGAGGACGAAGCGTCGGACCCTGGCTCGTCGACAGGGACGTCGCAGCCGCTGGTCCCCGTCAGGTCGGCCCAGGTGGCATAGACCAGGTTCTTGCCCATGCCGCGGCGGACGCCGCCCGAGACGGAGATCTGCGCGTTCCGCATTGCCGGCACGCTGAATTGATAGAGGTCCCACGTGGAGGCGATGGCCACCGCCGCGCCGAACGAGGCGCCGCCGTTGGTCGACTTGGCCACGAAGAGCCGGCGGCTTCCGATATCGTTCCAGAAGCCGAACACCTCGCCGGCCGCGTTGGTCTTGATTTCGGAGCCGACGGGGGTGCCGGTCGTCTCGGCGCCGCCGATCCGCACCGGCGTCTGCCAGGTCCCGTTCGCGCCGGGCGTGCGCCGGCCGACGTAGCCCAGCCCGAGGTTCTGCCAGGTCGTATAGAGGGTGTCCTTGAACGGCGACAACGAGCTGTGGTCCGCCCAGAGCATCCCCCCTGGTACACGTTCATGTGCGTGCCCGAGGCCGTGCCGTCGAACACCCAGGTGGCGCCGTGGTCGGTCGACTTGTAGGCCCGCAACCTGTATTCCCCCACACTGGGTTTGACGGCGACCACCACCGACCAGGCGGTGCCGTCCGAGGTCCAGTCGACCGTCGGATTCAGGTAGTACTCTTCTCCCGGCTGCAGGGGGAGGGCGGACTGTCCCCAGGTCTTGCCGCCGTCCGTAGAAGTAGAACTGGTCCGCGTTCGTCCCCGTGTAGTCGTTCGCGGCGGCGATGATCTTCAGCGGATCCAGAAGTTGACGCGGACGTCGGACGTGAGGCAACTGCTGACTTGGTCCCCGGAGATCCTCAGGTCGCTCCCCACCGACGCCACTTTGTCGATCCCGTCTTCAACCAGGTCGGGCGGTGTGGCAGGGCTCACCGGGCCGGACGCCGCGGCGAGAGAGCAGGGCATGGCCAGGATCAGGAGGAGCCTCCGAGCTTTCATGATGAACTCTAGGATATCACGCGGGTCTCACTCGATGTCATCGACGTCGCGGTACCTGAGCCCTGGGATGCGCGGGGTACGGATCTCGAAGCCGCCCTGGCGGAACACGGCCTCGAAGATCTCGATCTTGTAGGCGAGGCCCTCGGGGTCCCCCGCATCCGACCAGTAAGAGCGATGCTCCCAGGTCTTCTCGGAGCGGATGAGCGGCCAGCCGGCGAGCGCGAGGTGGAGGGCGAAGGTGCCGGGAACGCAATGTGACAGCTCAATGGGCTGGCGTGCGAGATCGCCGGACTCCTCCCAGCCGAGCTGCTCGCCCAGGTTTCGTGCGGTGACCATGAGGCACCATTGATCGTCCTGCTGGATCAGGAAGCGCGCCTCGGCCTCGCCGATCTCGACGCGATAGGCCGGCAAGACCGGCTGCCAGGTGAACACCAGGTCGTGTTTCCACATCCTGATCCACAT
Source organism: Thermoanaerobaculaceae bacterium (assembly GCA_963712665.1). Classification (GTDB taxonomy): domain Bacteria; phylum Acidobacteriota; class Thermoanaerobaculia; order Multivoradales; family UBA5704; genus DATARR01. Next base: position 26,364 of record CAVQIV010000013.1, read on the forward strand.
CCCGATGCGGGCGTAGAAGCGCACCGACGGCTGCCAGGTCCAGTGCGTGTCGAGCCGGATTCCCCCGGCGCCGCTCGCCAGCGTGGCGCGGTAGACCGCTTCGAGGGCATGGCGGGCGACGTTGCGCCGCCGCTCGGCCGGCTCGACGTACAGGCTGGAGATGGAGATCAGGCCGAGCCCCGAGTACATCGTGGCGATGGCGATCGTGCCGACCCGCCGGCCCCCGGCGAGAAGCCAGAAGGGAAGAGAGTACCCGCCGTGAGGGCTCCCAAAAGGGCGGCCGTCGTAGCTGACACGGCACTCATAGGCCAGGCGCTCTTCCTCGGACAGGCGGGTGACGTCGAGCTGAACGTGGAGGTGCCCCTCGACCAGAGAGGCCAGCTCCCACAACATCCAGCGTCTCGTCTCCTCCGCGTCGGTCGAGAGCGGCTCGATCACCCGCTCGGCCACCAGTTGCTGGCAGCAGGCTTCAATGGCGCTCCGTTGCTCGTCATACCTCATGGGACCCCAGGGTAGATCGAAATGCCTCCCGAAGGCTACCGCGCAGCCCTCGAAATGGGGACAGACACCTTTTTCGGTACCGAATTCCTGATTTCTGGCACCATCAGACAGCTCCCGGGAATCGCGATCTGCCTCTCCCGCGGCCCTTCCCGCCAAGCTGGAGAGGACTGGCCCAGAGTGCTCCACCCTTGAAGTCCCTGGCACGCGTCAGTGCGGCAGGAGGGCGAGCTGACGGCTCAGACCGCCGAGGTCGGGACGCTCCGCGCTCTGGCGGACCGGCAGCGCGCCGAGCTCGACCAGCAGAAGCAGCTCCTCACCGAGCAGGAAGCGCGCCTGCAGAAGCTCGAAGCGCTCCTCGCGCGCCAGGCCGAGGCACCCAAGGCGCCCTGATCAACCGACTCTGGCCGCTTCCATCTCACCTGCGCCGCCGCCTCGGAGCGAACGGCGGCGCAGGTGGCCCTTCTTGTCGTTCCAGAATAAATGTCTGACTCTTTGGGAGGAGCCCAGTCTTTTGCCGCGTGTCGCGGCAGCCGAGTCTTCTCCAAGAGCCGGCCCGTGTGACGTTTCCAAGCGCCGCCCTGTTGCGTTGACCGCTTTTGGCCCTATTCTGCGTTTCTATGGGTGAGGCTATTGCAAGAGGAAGCCGCTCATCCCGGGCGTGAGCTTCAACGAGAGAGGAGGACCAATGGCGACCATCAATGTGACGGTGAATGCTGCCGGGGTGAGTGCCCTGGAAAACCCCCAGTCCGCCAGGCAAACGGAGACCGTAACCTGGGTCTTTACCTTTATCGGCCCCGGTTCGGATGAGCTGCGGGTAGTGTTCAAGAAAGTCGAGCTTTCGAACAATTCCGGCGTACTGCTCATCAACGAGCAAGGCCCTTTCTCCGGACCGCTTTCGATGATCGGAGGACAGATCAGGGGCACCATCGCACAGGATGCGCCGTGGGGCCGCTATCTCTATGACATCCACGATGGCACCAATAAACTGAATTGGGTGACTAAACTTAGCCCAGACCAGAACTTCGGTGGCCTCGACATTCCCAAACCACCGCCAGGGTAGAGCCTCCCGGCCCAGCAGGCTGCCTTGCGCCATGTCGCCTTCAGAGGTGCCGGCGGCGCTCGGCAACCTGACTGGTGCCTTGGGTGTTGAGGAGGGCCTGGAAGTCCGGATCTTTTTTCAGGGAGTTGAACTCGGGGATCATGAACCACTCCCGCCGCAGACCCTTAAGGGCCAACTCGGTGTAGTAAAGGGTCTTGTACCGCTCTCCTAGGAGCGCATAGATCTGGGCAGCCTGATTGAGTACTTGGAGATCGTCTGGCCTCTTCTTGAGCACCTCGTCGGCCAGGCGGGCCGCATCGTCCTTCCGGCCCAGGCGCACGAAGCATTGGGCTTGCAGCATGCGGGTGCGGTCATCGCTGAGGTTGGGGTCGGCTGCGAGCTCTTCAGCCAGGGCGCGGTAGAGCCGCCGTGCCTCCGGCAACTTCCCCTCGGCTTCGAGCGCGGTCGCGAGATTGAAGCGGGTGAGCGTGCCGTGGGGTTCCAGGGCTAGGGCTTGGCGGTAGGCGCTCTCGGCCGCAGCATAGTCTCCGAGCAGAAATCTTATGAAGCCGAGATTTGAGAAATACGGCCGCGCCGGTTGAAGACGAATCAGCTTTTCATAGATCGTCGCGGCCCGCTCCAGGTCTCCGGAGACCCCCTCCCAGAGCGCCAGAGTTTCCCCTACGCGTTGATTGCCCGGCTGTGCCTCGAGCAGCTCCCCCAGCCGGCGGCGGGCGCTGTCGCTCTCCCCGAGACGAACCTCGAGGGTTGCCAGCTCCAGGACGTTACGCCAAGTAGGCCGCCGCACGGCGACCTCCTGCCGTAGACGATGGGCCTCCTGCAGCTTGTCTTGCGCCTCCAGCAGGGCAGCTTGGGCTTTGGGTACGCGGACGTCTCCCGGAAACAATTCTGAAAGCCGCTTCAGCGTTACCTGCGCTGCCGGGAAACGGTTCCCGGCCATCTCAACGTAGAAGCGGGAGAACAAAATCCGCGGGTCGTTGGGCGCAACGGCTTCGGCCCGGGAGATGTAGCCGAGAGCACGATCGACTTGCTCCAGATCGCGAGCGATGTCCGCCGCCAGCCGATAGGCTCCGAGGAAATCGGGCGAAGTCCGGAGCAGAGCGTCCAGCCGGTCGAGCTCCTGGGGGCCAAGGCGTTCGCCGCCGTCGACCCGGCGCTCGAGCTGGATGCAGGTGGAGTAGTCCTGCGGCCTCACCCTGCCGCCTTTCGACTCCGGCCGGAGCCGATGATCCTGATAGAGCTGTTGCAGGTTCGCCCGCACTCCTTCCGCCAGCCGCTGGACGTTCTCAATGCCGGCCTGGACCTCGAAAGGCCCGACCGCTCCCAGGACCACGTCTCCGGGTTCCTGAAGCCGTCGCAACGTCACCCGGCAATCGTCTCCCCGGCAATCGAGGAGGGGGAAGACCACCTCGTTCGCTTCGGCGCGGCGCGACCTCTCGGCCGCGGAGCCGCTCGCTTCGTCCTGCTCGGGCGGGTCGATGGGTTGCAAGCCTTGGAAGGAGACGAGGGTGGCAATGGTGGCTTCCACCACGTCGGAAGCGACGGAGGCGAGCTCCGGGTTTTTCCCCGCCGAGGTCATGGCCGGGCGCAGCACCGCCACCCTTAGCGCGGGCGGGGCTGAAGAGCGCCAGAGAAATCCCTTGAGGAGAAACGCCAGGAGCACGATGGTGGCCACACCTCCAGCGAGGAGGCCCACCCGGAGCGCCTGCCGGTGCCCGCCGCGGGGCACCGGCAGCGAAGCCGATTCGAGATCTGCCAACAGCTCAGCGGCGTTCGCGTGGCGCTCGCCGGGCTCCTTGGCCAGTGCCTTCGCCACCGTCCGGGCCAGGGCCGCGGAGACCTCAGGCCGGATGCGGTCGAGCGGCTCGGGTTTGCGGCTCTGGATGGCGGAGAGGACCGCCCGCTCGTCGTCCCCTGGGAACGGCCGGCACCCGGCGAGCATCTCGTAGAGCAGCGCGCCCAACGACCAGACGTCCGTACGGCCGTCCACCGGCTCGCCGCGGGCCTGCTCGGGCGACATGTAGGCGGGCGTCCCCGGAGAGCTTCCAGCGCGGGTCAGAGTCGCGTCACCCCTCATCTTGGCGATGCCGAAGTCGAGGACCTTGACCTTCCCGCGGCCGGTCAGCATCACGTTGGCCGGCTTGATGTCGCGATGCACGATGCCGGCTTCGTGGGCCCGCGCCAGGGCTCGGGCCACCTCGATGGCTACCTGCCGGGCTTCGGATTCCGGCAGCGGCCCTTTCGCCAGCCTCTCCTTGAGGGTCTCGCCCTCGTAGTAGGCCATGACGATGTAGAGCTGGCCGTCGCGCTCGCCGACGTCGTGGACGGTGCAGATGTTGGGATCGTCGAGGGCCGAGGCGGCGCGCGCCTCGCGCAGGAAGCGCTGCTTGGCGCCGCGGTCCCGGCTGAGCTCCGGCGGCAGCAGCTTCACTGCCACCCTGCGCCGGAGGCGGGTGTCCTCCGCCTCATAGACCACGCCCATGCCGCCGGAGCCGATCTCGCGGACCAGCCGATAGGGCCCGAGCTCGCGGTCCGCGAGGAGCGCTGCTTCGCCGGAGGTGTCCGCCAGCAACTCGGCGGCGGCCCGGTGGGCCGGTGTGGCCAGGAAGCCTCCCGCCTCTTCGTCCGCGGTCAGCAGGGCTTCCATCTGCGCGCGGAGCTCCGGGTTCCCGGCGCAGGCTTCGTCGAGGAACGCGCGGCGTTCCCCGGCCGGACGCTCGAACATCTCGTCGAGGAGGGCCTCGATCCGCCGCCAACGCTCGGGGTCCGCCGGCAGATCGGGCTTCATCCCTCGTCCCGGCCGCGCAGGGTATGGAAGAGGAAGGCGCGGGCCTTGAGCCAGTCGCGCCTTACGGTTCGCTCGGAGGTCCCCAGCGTCCGGGCGGTCTCCTCCTCCGTCAGCCCGGCGAAGAACCTCGGCTCCACCAGCCGGCTCAGCCGCTCGTTTCGCGCGGCCAGCGAGGTCAGGGCCTCATCCAGATCGAGAATCTCGACCGCCCGGCGGGATGCGTCCGTCCCGCGCTGGTCCGGCTGCAACTCGTCGAGAGTGATTCGCAGGCCCTCGCCGCCACGCTTCTTGGCCGCCCGGCGGCGCGCGGCGTCCACCAGGATGTGGCGCATGGCCACCCCCGCCACCGACAGGAAGTGGGCCCGGTCCTGCCAGGAGGCGCCGGCCTGGTCCACCAGCCTGAGATAGGCCTCGTGCACCAAGGCCGTGGAGTCGAGCGTCTGCCCCGGACGCCAGCGGCGGAGCTGCCGGCGAGCCACGGCGCGCAGCTCGTCATAGACCAGCGTCATCAGCCGGTCCATGGCGCTCCCGTCCCCCTGGCGGACGGCTGCCAGAAGCTGCGTCACCTCTCCCGGGACCGGACCCTGCGCGCTCTGCGACACCTTGTCTCCGCTTTCCTGAAAGTCCTGGATTTTAGCAGGTTACCTCACGCCCGGCGCGATTTCAACCCGCCGCGCTCAGGCGGGTGTCCGCTTTCTCCACCGCCTCGCGTTCATCCAGGTGAAGGAGAGGACCGGACCGAGGAAGCTGGCGTCCTGCAACGGGCGCCTCTAAGAGGTCTTCGCCTCCAACCAGCCAAGACCATGAACAACGATAAAAGCGGAACAGCTCATTCAAACAGGGCGGCACAGCAGCAGGCCCAGCCGAATATGCAAAAGACACTGAAAATTCGTCACTCCGTTTCCTGCTGCCCACAACTGGCGCCCAATGACCTATGCGACGTTCGAGCCCGCGCGCCGCCCGAAGGATTGTGCGCGTCTCGCACCACAACTCTCCACCGGTCCGCTCAGACGACGACGTTGAACCTGGAGTCGCTCTGCGGATTCCACTGCCACGGCTCGCAACACAAGAGTTTGACAAGAAGGAGAAAAAATGACGTTCAACAACTTCCTCACCCCAGTGTGGCTCGGACCTGGTGGCACACATTACTGGTGGTACACCTTCTACGACAATCGAGGCGCCCAGTATGCAACCGCCGATGTCAAGACGCCAGGGGCGAAGATGATGGCGATCGAACAGGGCGAACAGATGGAGACCGACGGTCACATCACCTATTTCGTCACCATCAGAAATGATGGCCCCATGTCTTGCTATTACAACCTGCACGGAGGAGGTTTGGCATGAAACTCACGGTCATAACGAAGGGAAAAGAAGAGATTGTTGGCTACACCCTCAGTCACCGCATCCATGACGCCGGCCAGCCGGGGCAATTCCGCGGCGGACTTCTCGCGGGGCCCGGCCAGCAAATGCATGAGGTTGAGGTGCCGGACGATTTTTCCTTCACGCCAAGCTCGGAAGAAATCCATGGCCGACTGCAAGCCATTCTCTACAGAAAATAACACGTAGAGCTCACGAGCTCAAACGCGACCTCGACGCGCCGGCCAGCGGTCCCGCTGGCCGGCGCTTCCTTTTACCCGCTCAGCTCAGAATAAGTGCAGAATAAGTGCCAGAGGCTTTTGGGAGGGTCGACCAGCCTGAGATAGGCCTCATGCGCCTCATGCACTAGGGCGGTGGTGTCGAGCGTCTGCCCCGGACGCCAGCGGCGGAGCTGCCGGCGGGCCACGGCGCGCAGCTCGTCATAGACCAGCGTCATCAGCCGCTCCATGGCGCTCCCGTCCCCCTGGCGGACGGCTGCCAGAAGCTGCGTCACCCTCTCCTGGGATCGGACCCTGCGCGTTCTGCGACACTTTTCTCCGCTTTCCTGAAAGTCCTGAATTTCAGCAGGTTACCTCACGCCCGGCGCGATTTCAACCCGCCGCGCTCAGGCGGGTGTCCGCTTTCTCCACCGCCTCGCGTTCATCCAGGTGAAGGAGACGACCGGACCCCTGAAAGGAGGACGAAATGAGGTGCCGAGGCAAACCTTGCTGGCTATCGAATGGCCATGTGGGCACCCACGCCGTTGCCGTGAGGTTTCGGCGGGCGGGTGTCTGCTGATCAAGATATGGGCTCGAACAACAACCGAAGTAGACGCTACAATCAAGGAGACGATTGCTATGCCTGCGCCAGTTACCTTCGCTCCCCAGACTCTTAATTTTGGTGGCGTTCTCCCGAACTCAGAAGGACCCGACATAACCGTCGATCCCTCATTGCCAGCTGATGCTATGAGTTTCCAAGGCGGTGTGCAAATTGGGAACGCACCAGCAAACGCAAATGTAACTGCGAGTATCGCAGGAGATACCTCGCATTTTCAGATCAGAGACGTTTCGGTCTTAGAACGGGTGCTGCGAGACGTAGACCCAAACGAACTGCCTCCTGGTCATCATGGACCTCTTCCCAAAGAGAGAGTTCTTGAGCTGGTCGCACAAGGGGATGGATCTCAGCCGTTGCCAGTGAAAAAGGGACAATTCGTGTTGGTAAGGGTCAAATACCTAACGCGGAGGAGCGAAGGTGTCTTCACTGGGACGCTGCTGATTCAAGGGGATACGTGGGAAACCGTGCCCGTTCCTCTATCCCTTTTTCTCGCCGAGGTAACGACCAACATCGGAACGACACTCCTTACTATTTCGCAAGGGCAGCAGATCAACCTGCCAATCACAGTAAGTTCTGTTGTTGGACCCGAAACTGATGTGAGATACGAACTCTCGACGCTGCAATTGCATACTGGTATCTCGCTCACTCCTACAACCTTTCATGTAGAGCGTGGGGAGTCGCTTTCGGCGAGTTTAGCATTGCAAGCCATCCCGGATGCACCCTTAGGTGAGAATACAGTTTTTATCCGTCAGAGTGGGTTTTTCAGGTCACCGAGTTTGCCTCTCGCGATAAATATCATCCCTGCACCAATAGTTGACCTGCGGCCACTTGCGGAACGAAAGATTCAGGAAAAGTATATTCAGGTTGGTGGGAGAAAATCTCAGCTTGGGCTGCCAATTGATCCCAGCCTCGGCGTGCAACACAATGGTCAAGAGTTCTTCACGGCCTACCGTGGAGGTAAGATTGTGTTCACCTCGGAGGGCGGAGCGTCGGCGTTCGTAACGCACCAGACGTTTGTCGTATTCAAGGGGATACATTGTTTCGGGAAGAGCGAAGCGGTGGACGAACCGTATGCCATTGTGGGGGTGTATGCTCTCGACGCACAGGATTCAACAGCCACGAAGAAGTTCCCTATTGGCAGGGACAGCTACGAGGATTTTGTGGCTTCGACGGACGCAACGGAGGCAACAATCGTTTCTCCAAATTCCCCTGGTTGGGCGCCTCAGTCGCTGGTAATCGTTAGTACTGTCATGGAACAAGATTCAGGGAACCCGGACGAAGCAACGGCGAAAGTCGAGGCGGCCATGGATAAGGTTGCCGCCGCTGCCGCAGTTATCGGCTTACCAGAGGTAAGCGCGATCATCGAAATTCTGGACAAGTTAGGCATCCCAGGGCTGATCTCCGACCTCTTTGGTACGGGTGACAATCTCATTGGCACTCAATCATTACCAATCGACTCTCGCGAAGTAGTTCCAAAGCGGCCAATGCAGAAGTTCGGTAACATCGAGTTCAACTTTGAATCCCCTTTGCTGAGCGACGGAGATGCGTCCTACAAGCTTTACTATGAGGTGTTCGTTAAGGAGATTCCCGTTCCACTGGTTCTCTGAGCCGCCGCAGCAAAGCAGCGTGGGCAAAAAGCACAGCGTTACCGATCAATCAGTCTTTGCCGCCCAACCAAGGCGTGCACTGCGCCTAACGAAACGTCGAAGTAGGCTTTCACAGGAGGAATGACATTGAGAAATCAGACGCGGATTATCGCAGTTTTGGCCATGATGTTGGCCCCTGGTCTCTTCTGGGCTCGGAGTACCGTCGCACAGCCGCGCCCTGAAGATCCCAAGGCAACTCACAACATGCTGCTGATCGGCGAGAGGACGGTGTACCTCTCCCATCTCCCGATGTTTCAGGATCCAGAGGATAGCGAGATCATGCCTCACCGCTACCAGGCGATCTTCGAGGTGACTTTTGATCAGCAAGACAAGTACGTGAAAGACCACCAGTCCCCTGGGGCGCCGAAGTTTTACACACTGGGGCCGAAAGAACGTTTCGTGCTTTCCGAGCTCGCCACACCTGGACCTGATGCTAAGACGCCGCGCTCGTTCACCGCGAAAGTCCTTCGTGGTCACCTGGAAAAGCCATCGCCAGACGGCAAAGGTGCAATCCTCCGTGACGTTCAAGTCCGTGTGACGCGGGTCGTGCATTTTCGGCAGTTCGACCCCAAGGCCAAGAGACCCGATCGCCTGGAATATCTGCTCTTTGGCAAGGGAGGGGAGCTCTTCCTGGCTCACCTGATCGTGACCCCGCCGGACTTCGATCAAGTGCTGTCGGTGAAAGTCAAGGGCCACGAATTCACCGACGAAGAGTTGGCCAAAGGGTTGGTGGTGGCCTTCGCCGGGACAACCAACACCCCTGCCGGCCGGCTCAAGGCGAAGCAGCAGGCTTCGGGTGAGATGACGTCCGGCAGCGCACCGAGTCTGGCCAAGGTTCAAATCGAGGTGAGTGGAGAGCTCTTTTTCGAGGAAGGCGAGCTGAGGGTGCCGGCGGTCTTTTCTACGACTCTCGAGGAGAGGAAGGCCGGCTTTCCGTGAGTCAGCCTCACGATGCAACCAAATGCTTCTGCCGGATGTCCCTCCCGCAGTAGGCGACCCGTTCGGCTACCTCTTCATCAACGAAAAGACCGGCTCAACGTTTATATCAACCGTCTCTTGCGCCACTGGAGGAAGACAGGGGCGGTGGAACGGCTGGGACAGATCATTTCCTACGCCGATGACTTCGTCATCGTCTGCGCGAGTCGGCGCCAGTCGGAAGCAAGCCTGGCGCTGGTCTCCCGTTGGCTGGAGAAGCTCGGCCTGACGATCCATCCCACCAAGACGCGCCTTTGTCACGCCCGAGAAGAGCCGTTCGACTTCCTGGGTTACACCTTCGGTCCAGCTCGGCACTGGCGCACCGGGAAGCGAATCCTTGCGGCCCGGCCCTCGAAGAAAGCCCAAAAGAGGCTGAAAGAAAAGGTCAACACGCTGCTGTTTCGGGGAAACCCTACACCTTGGCCCGAGCTGTGCACCCGGCTCAACCGCCTTCTGAGGGGATGGGCTGAGTACTTCAGCTTTGGCTTCACAGGCCAAGCCGATGATGCTGTCCGCTGGCATGTGATGGAACGGGTCCGACGGTTTCTCTGCCGGCGCCACAAGCTGCGCGTCAGTGGAACGAGCCGCTTCGGATACGCCGAGGTGTATGGGGAAGTGGGGGTGATCGATCTACAGCAGATGCGCCGACGCCGAAGGCCCGCGCATGCCCTCTCGTGAAGCCCGTCGGAGAGCCGGATGCGGGAGACCCGCAAGTCCGGTTCGATGAGCGGCGGCGGGAAACGGAGCCAAGGCCGAGATTGAGGCACCGGCATCAGGCGAAAGCCGCCGGAAACAGCGACTCCCTCGACCTACAGTCACCGCGCCCGCCGCCGACTCTACCCTCATTGGGGCAGCCCCGAAACCTTACCCCCTGGCCTGTGCTCAGCCAGGGGGGAGTGTAACGGGAGAGAGCGAGTTGGACTGATACCGTGATATCTGTGCTTGAGCTCGCACCTTCCTACCGAGTACCTTCGAGCTGTACGTCATCGAGATAGAAGGTCGCACCCTGAGAATTGTACGAGTCGGTGGCGACCCAGGTGAAGAGGCCTACAGCTCGTCTCATGTTGAAACCCGCGAGACTGATCTCATAGGGTCTCCAGTCTGCCGCCAGGGTAAGGAGACCGGAGGGGCGCCCTGGCACGGGACACAACGAAGCACCGCCGACTTTGAATTCGATGATTTCTCCCCCTCTCTTGCCGCGTGCCCAGAAGCTCACTTTGCTGATCGTGCGAAGATTTCCTTTTCTGAGAGCATCAACGGCGCAGGAGCAGTTTTGTACCCGGCGCCAGGCAGCCGGAGTCCCGCTCAGGCCACAAGCCTTCGGCCACCATACGATTCCAGCCCAGCCTGCACCAGTTTTATAGTCTATCTGGAGGCAGTCTGCGCCGGTGTGGCAGCCCGTCTTGCTTGTGCTCAGGCTAATTAAACTAGCTGGGTTCAAGGATGGATTTCCGGACATCCAACCTGCCGGAATTCCCAAAGCGTCGAGCCGTACTGCGGCAGATCTGGCGGCGCTGGTCGAGAGCGAGCTCTGTGGCGAGGCCTCCTCGCCGACGGTGGCAGAGCTTGGGCTGGGGCTGCAGAGTGCCGTCCCGGCCAACACGAGGGAGCAAGCGAAGAGCAGGAGAAGTGAGAAGTTGTACGGTCTTGATTTCAGCATAGAGGCTCCTTCTGGCTGCTTAAAGCAGTCAATGGAAATGGATGGTGAAGAGGCCGGTTTTTTCTCTCCAACCTTGAGCTGCAGGAAAACCCATCTGTACGTCTACGGACGTAGGCTTATCCAGCGGCCTCGAGCCTCAGACCGAGGCCGAGCAGCCTCCGGCCTCTCTTGGAGGAGACACGGTCTTTGGAGGAATGTTGAGATTTGTGTCGTACCGGGGGTATACGGAAGGGGCACCCGATAGCTTAAATGAGCCGGCTTACCACCGAGAACACCTCCCCAAGGTGCACATCCGCCGCGATCACCACCTCCAGCCGCCGCACGCAGCACCTGAAACACCTGTTCCAGATCAGCCGGCGAGCTCACCGGCTTCTAAACAAACTCTCCTCGCAGCGTTTCTTGAGGAAGTAGGTCACCGCTTCCGGCCCTCGGCGTCAGCGAGCCCCTCAGATCAGGAGCCCGCATCTCACGGGGCGGTCGGCCTCGTATCATGCCACCGACCGAATTCTTCGCCTTCGACCTCCTCATCTCACGACCGTGGACCGGCGGCCGGTCCTACAGGGCGCACCTTGTGCGATCCCCGGCGGGCGAGGCGAAGGGGAGGCTCCGCTGGCCGCGCAGGGCGGTGCTGCAGAAGTTGCTCACCGCGCTGGGTCAGCCTGGCGGGGCAACTCTCGGTGCCGCACTCCTCGGAAGCCGGGCGGCCAGCCGTGAGATATGCGACGTGGTCGAGGCGCGCGAGCAGAAGGGTCCTCTCGATGAGGTAACCGCCGCAGATCTAGGCAAGATCCTCTTCCAGTTCCTGTTCCCGGGCAGGATCCAGCAATGCCTACGCGAGAGCCTTGTCGTCGCACAAAGGCATCGGGTCGGTCTCGCCCTGCGCCTGCACCTCTCCGCGGTGCCGGAGCTGGCCGCTCTTCCCTGGGAGTATCTCTTCGAACCGGACAAGAAGCAATTTCTCATACAGTCCTCTCACGTCGAGGTGGCGCGCACTCTCGATCACGATCCCAGCTTGATTCAACCGCCAGCAGCGAAACTAACGATCCTTGTCGTTGCCGCCAATCCTTTCAACGACCTGAGCCTCGACCGTGAGGTGAGCGACCTGAAGAAGATGGAAAGCCGCTCGGCAGGAAGGATTGAAGTCGAGATACTGAAGCAGCCGACTCTCTTGGAGCTCCAGCAGCAGCTCCAGGGGGATCGTCAATTCGACGTCGTTCATTTCGCCGGACACGGCAGCTTCAGGGAAAGTGATCGCGGCGGGGAGCTGGCGCTCGCAGACGGGGGTGGAGGTTACAAATGGATTTCGGCTAACACGCTCGCCTCGAACCTCAAGGACCATACCAGCCTGCGTCTCGTCGTATTGAACACCTGCAAGAGCGGGCAGCAAGCGCCTTCTGCTCCTCTCCCCGGCGTTGCCGAAGCGCTGATCCTTCACAAGATCCGCTCCGCGGTCGCGATGCAGGCGCCCATCTCGGACGAGGCGGCGATCGCGTTCTCCCGCGGCTTCTACGAAGGGTATGCCGAGACGCGCTCCATCTCTCATGCAATGGCCTCCGGGCGGACGGCGTGCGGCCCGGAGTGGGCCATACCTTGCCTCTTCACCCGCGAGGGCGCAATGATCCCTCCTTCGCTACCCCTCCTCGCGATCTTTCTTGCGCTCGTACCATTCTTCTTGTGCATCTTGTGCACCTTAATCCTCCACCTCGGACCCCCTCAGACGCTCGCAATTTCTTATCCCGGGAACTACGCCGAGGTGGGTCCGGAGGAAACCATCTCCGGCACCTCATACCAACTGCCCCCCGGGCAGGACGCATGGGTCATCGTCTTTTCGCCCGATCAAGGCCTCTATTTCCCAAACGCTTTCAAGGCGGAAATCGCCGCGGGCGGGGCCTGGGCATCGACCAACACGATGATCGGAGGCACCCAAGATGGCGGAAAGCCATTCGAGATCATTGCCGCGCTTGCCGACGCGCAGGGAGGACAGAGCCTCGCCGCAGGCACGGCGGGCGTGCCTGCTCTCCCCGACGGCGTGAAGATCTATCAACGAATCAACGTGATCCGGAAGTGAACAGGAGACAAGGAGGATCCCATGTCGAGCAAGAGATTCGCGTACACGCTGCTGATCGTTATGGTCATGCTGGCGATCCATTCGGCACCACTGGTCGCGCAGCAGCAATGTCTCAAGAAGGCCTGGGCTGACCAGAATGCCCAGAACTACGATGCAGCGGTCCGGGCAGCGGACACGTGCATCCGCCGGTTTGCCAACGCGGCAAAACGCAAGGAGCAGGAACTACGGACCGCGCCTCAGCTGGGGACGGGCTCGCTGCCACCCGCGGACAAGACCAAGGCCCTGAAGCTGGGAATCCTCAATGACGTGGCGGCCGCTTGCATCGTGAAAGGGGAGTCGGCCGAGGCCCTGGCGCAGAATCACGCTACGAACGCCGCCCTGAACGAGGATTACAAGAAGATGGCCATTGAGGCCTACGAGGCCGCGCTGGCCTACAAGCACGCCCGGGTCCTGGACCCACCGGAGACGTTCTGGTCGCCCTGCGAAGCGGCAGCCGATCGCTTGCAGGACCTGAAGGACCTGACGGACCAGGATCGGGCGAAGCTCTGCCGGTGACGCCGCCATGCGAGCCATCTTCCTTTCCATGGCGTTGCTGGCGGCGGCCACGAGCGCCCAGGCGCAGGTCGACGCCAGCGAGGCCGGGCAGAACCCGTTCGCCATCGTCAAGCACGCCCTTCGGCTCAGACAGGGCATCAGCCAGGGCGAGCTTGCCTCCCTCATCGACAAGCGGATTGCGACGGTCGAGCCCCAGAGCGCGAGCTCCCTGCTGACGACCGCCGAGCTGCTCCGGCAGGCTGGCGACTACCGCGCCGAGGAGTACTACGAGCAGGCTATCGCCGCGAACCCGAGAGAGCCTGCCTACGAGCTGTTCTACGCGGACTACCTTCGCAACTTCAGGGGGCCGCTGCGTCCGCTGCTCGCTGAGGCCGCGCGGCATTACTTCGCGGCGATCGAGAAGCTCCGGCACCCGGAGCACCCGAACGGCGGGAGCACGAGCTGGGCCCAGGCCGTGCGGGACCGCACCGAACGCGGGCTGGTGGCCTTGTATCAGCAGGACGGCATTTCCCTGGCCTGGCGAAATGCGGCGCCCGACCTGCTCGCACCGTGGCTGTTCTTCAGCTCGACACTGCGGGGCGCCCGCTCGACCTCGGACCTCGACGAGGTGCACGACGCCCGCGACCTCACCGCAGAGGCCCAGTTCGCCGAAAGCGCCTTGCGGTTGAGCCGCCCCCTGACCACGGACGAGCTGCGCAGGCTTGTACGCAGCAAGCAGCCCGAGGAGACGCAAAACCGTCTCCGCTTTCGCCTGGCAGACTCCTCCTTCGATCTCGTCTACGCGAAACGGCGCATTGACGACGCGCAGGTCACCAACTTCTTCCTCCCCGACCATTTCAACCGCGTCGAGCTGAGCGAGATCGGCTTCAGCGCCACCCAGGTTCTGGCCGTGCCTTCCCTCTTCGATGTGGCCTTGCAGATCGGCTGGCAGAGAATCGATCGGCAAGGCCTGGTCGAGTTTCTGCCGCAAACCCAGGAGCGGGTCGATCAGGCCCAGGGCGAGCTCACCCTGTCGCGCTTCCTCGGTCCCGATCGGGCAGACCTCATCCTGGCCTACGTCTCCCAGGACATCTCGCCGGACCTGCCCCAACCGCCCAGGAGGGATCGGCGGATCGCCAGCGGCCGGCTCGTCTACGAGATCCTGCGGCCTCTTGCGTCGATGAAAAACCCGTATAGCAACCTCTTCGCCACCCGCGGCTGGCAGCTCTACGGCGGCGCCGTGGACGACCGCGAGCACTTCGGCGCCGTCGAGGTGAAAAAGCAAGACCTCTTGCTTGGCACGTCGCTCCGCGGAATCGGGCGCTTCAACCTGACGGTGCAACCCACGCTCTTCACCGTCGACGTCAGTGATGACCGGTCACAGAGGGTCTCGCAGCTCAGGACGGAGGCCAGCATTCTCTATCGCATCGTGGACGAAGAGGCCGAGCCGGGAATTCCGCAGGCGAGCTTCCTGGGCCTGCGCCCGGCATTCGTGCACCTGGTCGGGGCATTCAAGCACGACAGCGCGCGGGAAGGGCTGCGGGCTTTCGAGAACGACCGGTTCGGGCTGGGACTGGATGCCAGCCTGTTCGTGCGGGGCTTTGCCGACCTCGCTTCGCCGGGAACCCAGCGATTCCGGGGCACGACCTTGCTGGCGGCCTTTCGCCTGGCGAACGAGCACTTCCCCAGGTTGAAGAAGGATTCGCGGATCATCGAGCTGAGCCTCAGTGTCGGCTTCTGACAGGTGCTTCAGCGCGCCGCCAGTATCTAGGTGTAATACTAGCCCAACTTCCACACTTTGCGCGGTAAAGTATTGACAGATAAAGAGCGGCCCTGGTTTTTCGTCACTATCTACGACTTGGGGAGCCAGATTTTGATGGGCGCCATGACCTCATGGGGGATGTCGAGGGTGTCGTAGATGAGCTGATGCTGCTTCTCCGGGGTCGTTCCTTTTCGGATCTTGAGCAGCTGACCCTCCGGCGTCGGGAGCACCACGGTGACCACCTGATGGGTGGAGAGCTGATCGCGCAGAGTCGCCCACGAGGTGTGAATCTGCTTTCGCAGGAAGCTGGTTTCGATGCTGATCAGCAGATGGTAGGCCAGCACGCAGAGAAAAATGTGGGTCTGGACTCGATTCTTGAGCTGATGGAAGATCGGTCGCTCCCGGAGCGGGCTCTTCAGATCGCGAAAGGCGTCCTCGACTCGAGTCAACAGAATGTAGATCCGCCAGGCCTCTTCGGCGTCGAGATCCTTGCGATCGGTCTTGAGCAGATAGGCGCCGTCGAGTAGAACAGCGCGGGCTTTGGCCTCGGCATTCTCTTGCCAGCTCAGCTGCCCCAGATCGGGATCGAAATGGATCGGATAGTAGCGAGCCACCCGCGGATAGCGCTCCTTCAGGCGGCCAATGGCCTCATGGATCTTGGCTTCGTCGATCCGCTTGTTGGCTACCCGCTTCTGAAGCCGGCCGAGGTCGGCCAACAGCCGCGTCTCCTGCTTGTCTCGGATCGCCCGATCCTTGGCTTGGCGCCCTTCGCTGCGGCACAGGATGTAGAACTGGTCGGCTGTCTCCTGGCGCTTGACCCACACCTGGGATTTCTTTTGAGCGGGATTGGTCGGGAAGGCTCTCGCAGGATTTCCTGCCAATCCTGTTCTTGCTCGAACTCGTCAAGCCATTGCAGGCGCTCCGACTGTCGGCAGGCCACCACGTAGTGATGACCACGGGCGCGAATTTGCTCAAGATTCTCTTCGAAGGCCATGCCACGATCCACAATCACTGTGCCTCCACCTCGGCGTCCGGTCCGTTGCTCCAGAATTCCTAACATTTCATCGACCGAAGATCGATCTTGGCGATTGCCATCGAAGATCTCATGGGCCTTGGGAAAGCCTTCTCGATCGAGCACAAGGCCAATGACAACTTGCTTGCAGTCCGGCCGCTGGTCGCGCGAATAGCCGCGCTTTGCTTGAGGATTTCCCTCACACTGGCCCTCAAAATAGGTTGAGGTCAGGTCGTAGAAGAAGTAGGTGTCATCGAGATTGAAAAGCGTTTTCTCCCGCGTCGCCAGAGCGGCTTCAATCTTACCTCGATTGGGATGGAGACGATCCAGATTGCGATAAAGAGCCTCGTCGGTGAGCTCCTCAAGATCCATTCCCAAGATATCGCCCAGCGCCGTACGCCGGACCCAATCCGGCATGGCATGCTCCGAAGACGGAGCGACCAGTCGATTCAAGACCATGATCTCGGTGAGTCGCCGAGTCTTGAGCGAGAGCCCCATCTCTTCCAGAATGTCGTCAAGCCCCAGGCGCTGCCACATCTGATGGCCGACATGGGCCGGTCCCGCCTCGCGGGGCTTTTCCTGGCGGATCTGGTCGGTATGGACAGACACCAGGTCTTGGCGACTCGAGGCTTGCCGGACCCGGGCCGCGATCTCGGTGACCAGCGAGTCCTCCGTCTCCAGGCAAGCTTGCCCCGACAGGTCCGCCTCGACCTGACTCATCAAGCCCGGCCACTTACTTGGGGGCCCCGGCGCGAGGTTGCCCAGTGAGCAGATCGTCCGTTGCCGGGGCCCCTGAGGCGTGGCGACGGTCTCGACCACCAGGTAGTTGGTGTAGGTCTTGTCCTTGTAACATTTAGTCGTCTTGCGGATGAACACAGGGCTTCTATATCAGAAACCCGGGAGCCTCTGGTTTCGTCACTATTTCCGGCAATCGCCACCTCGCCACACCTGGAATCAATAACTTACAGCCCAGAAGACGACCAGTTTGGCTCCTGCGGGGCTGTCGACCGTGGAAGTTGGGCTAGGTGCCAGAGATCTCTCGAAGGAGGCAACCCGGAAGTGGCCCGAGAGAATCCTCTGGCACCACCGCAGACTGGTTCCGCCCGGCGACTGGCGTGCGTCGCCCTGGGAGCCGTTGGCGTCCGCCGGCATCATCAAGAAAATGGGCCGAGGAAGCCAGCGATCCCAGGGGAGCGCAAAGTTCCAGCCCGTGAGGACTGAGCAAGCAGCCCCGGTTCTAAGTCGCCGCGCCGCACCTGCTCCTCGATACCACCTCGAAGATGCTTAAATTTCGCAATCTACGCATATCGAGAGCTCGCGGGTCTGGGGGCATCCGTACTCGGTGGCACAGAAAGCCGAAATCGTCCCAGAACAACAGGTACAGCTCCCCGAGCAGTAATCGCTGCAAGGGAGGAATTCGGAGGCACCCCGAACATCTCTAAGGGTCGAAGTAGCAAGTTGGCGCAAGGTTTCACGGTGAAGATAAAGCTTTCTTCTTTTCATCTTTGTCTCCTTTACCAGGGAAGGTGCGCCAGGCCTTGCATAGCGAGACAAAATACTGCCCCGGCCCCGCGCCGGGAAAAGGTGCCGGGGACATCGTGGAGGCAGCGCCGAGGTGCCAGGGCTCCTCTTCTCTACCCTCGCAAGGCGCGCGGTTTGGAGCTGTCTGGGGGCGATCGACGTCCATGGGACCAAAGTCCAATTGCCCCTTGAACGCCCCCCCTCGATAATTGCCTCTGCCGCACTTGCAATTCGTTCCGGCACGTGCGACTGCCGGAGGTGATGGATCACGCGTTTAATGCCAGCCAACATGACGGGCGGAGGAGTGCTGTGAACAATCAGAAAACCAAAGAGTCCGATATGCCCTCTACTCGTTTACCCCGCATCCGGTTCTTCTCCCTGGCTCTCGCCGTGCTCGCCGTGCTCGGATTCTCCAGCCCGGCACGCGCCGGCGACTGGCAGTGGACGATCACTCCCTACCTCTGGCTGAGCAGCCTCGACATCGACACCAAGGTGAACGACCGCGAGGTGCTCGGCGGCGAATCGGACTTCGGCCTGCTGTCGGAAATCGACATGGTGTTCCAGCTCCACCTCGAAGGGCAGAAAGGCCGCCACGGCGTCCTTTTCGACGTGACCTACGTGGACCTCGGGGGCGACCCGACGGTGCACGACCTGCCCGGCAACCGGTCGGGCACGGTCGAGTTCAAGGGAGACTTCTCGGCGACGCTCGCCGAGGTGGGCGGGATCTACAACCCGCGCGGCGACGGTTTGGGCTTCACTCTCCTCTATGGCGCCCGGATCATCGACCTCGACGAAGAGATCCATGCCGACTTCAGCTCGCCCCTGCTCACCGACCGCACCTATCGCTCGGGCGACACGCTCTATGACGGGATGCTCGGTGCCCGCTGGACCGGCAAGCTCTCTGAGCACTGGATGTTCAACCTGCGCGGCGACGTTTCCGCCGGCGGCACCGAGCTGACCTGGAACACGCTCGTCGGCATCGGCTATTCGTTCGGGACGACGGGCCGTTACACCGCGATCGGCGGCTACCGCTACATGGAGACGGAGTTCAAGGAACGCGACGCCCACGCCGAGGTCGAGACCCAGGCGACCCTCTCCGGCGCCTTCGTCGCCTTCGCCTTTCGACTTTGAGAGGCCTCTTTCCCCTGAGAGTCGGCGTGGGTTCTCATCCCCCCCGCGCCGATCCTCTGGATCCTCTGACACCTTCCGGCCAGACCGGCCAGAGCTGGTGCCTGCCATGTTAGCATCCCAAAGATGGCAAACCCTGATTCTCGCGTAACGATCCACATGGCGGCGAGCCTCGATGGCTTCATCGCTCGCAAGGACGGGCGCGTCGACTGGCTCGAAACCTCAGACGAATTCGTAGGCGGGGACACCATGGACCCAGGATTCGTCGAGGCGTTCCTCAAGACGATCGACTGCTACGTGATGGGATCGCGGACCTATGAGACCGCGCTTCGTTTTGAAGCCCAGGGGTTCGGGTGGGCGTACGGGGACAAACCCACCTTCGTCCTCACGAGTCGCGATCTACCACGGACCCGGGATACCGTCGAGCTCTACTCAGGCGATCTCGCGCAGTTCGTGAATGGGCACCTACGCCCCACGTTCCATACCATCTGGTTTGTTGGCGGCGGTGTGGTCTCCGCCGAATGCCTTCGTCTCGGGCTAGCCGACGAAGTTCGCTATTCAATCCTGCCGATCTTGATTGGTGATGGGATCTCATTCTGCGAGAAGCTCGACAGAGACGTCGCCCTCCATCTCGCGGAGGTCAAAGCCTACAAGAACGGCATCGTGGAGCTTCGTTACGAGGTGCGAAGACATCGCGGCGAGTCAGGGAACACCACCTGACTACAGCATGCCACGGCCGAGGGGTGCCATCTTCGGGCCCTTCCATCGCCTCAAAATCGCCACAATCAGCTCGATAATGGGGTGGCATGAAGAAGACATCGCTGATCCTCATCGCCCTGGCCTTGCTCGTCTGCCTCATCGTGCTCAGATCACGACCGGAAAAGCCGGTCGCCGCGAGCGTCTCGGACACGTCAGACGCCACGGCGACCTCGCCCGCGACCACCCCCTCGACCGCGACGGCGCCGCCGGAGGCGCACCCGGGCTTCCTCTACGGCCGCATCACCACCGACGACGGCGCCACCTACGAGGGGCGGCTGCGCTGGGGAGGCGACCAGGAGGCGTTCTGGGGCGACTACTTCAACGGCTTCAAGGACGAGAACCCCTGGGCCGCCCACGTGCCGCCCGAGCGGCTGCCCAAGGAGCGCCGCCCGATCGAGATCTTCGGGATCGAGATCGCCAGCCGGGAGCGCCCGATCGACCTCGGCCGGCCTTTCATGGCGCGCTTCGGCGACATCGCGCGCATCGAGGCGCGCGGCCGAGACGTGCGGGTGACGCTCAAGAGCGGGACCGTGTTCGACCTCGACCGCTTCGCCGCCAGCGACTTCGACGACGGCGTGCGGGTGTGGGACGGCAGGCGGGGCGTCGTGGACCTCGACGCAGTCGGCGCAGATCCGCACCATCGAGCTCCTCCCCACCGCCCGCGCTAGGCGCCGCCCCCGACCGGCTGCACGGTACGGTGCGCACGCGGCAGGGCGACTTCACCGGCTTCGTCCAGTGGGACCGGCAGGAGTGCGTCGGCTCCGACGAGCTCGACGGCCACACCGCCGACGGTGAGCTCAGCCTGCGTTTCGACACCATCCGCTCCATCGCGCGCCGCTCGCGCGACAGCTCCCTGGTGACGCTGCTCGACGGCCGCGAGATCGTGCTCTCCGGCACCCGCGAAGTCGGCCACGGCAACCGCGGGATCTACGTCGACGACCCGCGCTACGGCCGGGTGCTGATCTCCTGGGACGCCTTCGAGCGCGTCGACTTCAGCCCCGGCGGCAGCGGCCCCGCCTACGGCGACTTCCCGCCGGGGCGCCCGCTCACGGGCAGCGTCACCACCCGCGACGGCCGCCGCCTCGCCGGCCGGCTGGTCTACGACCTCGACGAGAGCGAGACCACCGAGACGCTCGACGCCCCATCCCAGGGCGTGGACTACACCATCCCCTTCGGCCTGATCGCCTCGATCGTGCTGCCCGGCCGCGAAGAGCGCGGCACCGAGCGCGCCAGGGTGACCCTCCAGAGCGGCGAGGAGCTGCAGCTCGAGCGCACCGGCGACCTCGGCGAGGGGAATGCCGGCATGCTGATCTTCGTCGACGGCCGTCAGCGCCCCGAGTACGTGCCCTGGACCGACGTCGAGCAGGTCGACTTCGACCGCCCGCCGGCGATGTACCCGCCGCTCGGCGGGCGCTAGAAACTTGTGACTGATCCGCAAAGCTACGTAACGCAGTGGAGAAGCGGTTTTGGGCCAGTCGCCGGGCAGTAAATTCGACTTCGGCGAAGTCCACTGTTTCCCGAGCACGACCTGAGGCAGCGACCCGGGGCCGAACCTACATGGACGGAGAGGGTGGCACCTCCCGCCGCCGGATCTCGCTTCTTTCTCCCACCGCGATTCGGCCGATCATTCCATTGCAGGGTATCTCGAAGTCGGCCACGAACCGCCGGAGCTTGTTGTCGCCCGTAAGTTGGATCTGCAAAATGCGGAACTGTTCACCCACCGAGTGGCAGGAGTTGGAGTTGAAATAGCAGTCGATTCCTGGATAGTGTCCGTAGGGAGACGTCATTGGCCTCGCTTCCGTATAGAGGCCGGGGATGAGCGCCTTGCCCTTGGGAGGGCGGAAATTAAGGGAGTAGGAGTAATGATCGCGCTCCTTCCCCTTGACGTAGATCCTAATGTCGTTCCAGAAGGTGATATGGCTGGTGAAAGACGCTAGGTCCTCACCGATCACGCGCCGCGATCCTCCTGCGATCCCTTCGCTGCCCCGGTTGACCAGGCAGAGATAGTTCTGGAGAGAGGAGAGGTCGCCGCAGGCTTGCTCGATATCGTTGAACCCGAACGTTCTCCATGGTGACCTTATTGTTTCTCCCACCGCGATGCGGCCGATTACTCCATTGCAGGGTGCCTCGAAGTCGGCCACGAACCGCCGGACCTTGTTGTCGCCCGTCAGCAGGATCTGCAGAATGCGGAACTGTCCCTTCCTCTCGTGGCAGCTTTGGCCGCCGAGAGTGACGTCGATTATCGGAATAGGATCTCTCACGTAATCGTAGTCCCATCCCTTTGCTCCCGTAATATAGAGGCCGGGGATGAGCGCCGTGCCTCTTGGGAGAATCGAATTGAAAGGAGTAGCTGGAAATCATAGGAATCGCGTTCCTTCTTTTCGACGCTGATCGAAATGCCGTTGGGGTAAGTGGTACGGCCGGTGAAGGACGCCAGGTCCTCGTCGAGCACGAGCCGCGATCCTTCTGCGATTCGTTCGCTGCCCCGGTTGACCAGGCAGAGATAGTTGAGAGAGGAGAGGTTGCCACAGGCTTGTTCGACATCGTTGAACCCGAACACTCTCCGTGATGACATGGACGAGGGGGAGGATGGCGGCTCCGCCGGCCGCCGCTCGGATAGGACAAGCGCCGCATAGAGGAGGGCCGCGGCCAAGAGGAACGTGGCCACGAACAACAAGCGTTGCCGAACTCGGGGGTTCTGCTCACGCGTCCGCTGCCCGGCTCGGCCAGCCGCAGTGGCCATCGTGGAGGCCTCGACCATTCCCTTCCGAAATCGGCGGACGATCTCTCCCGCAGTGCCGGGGCGGAGGGCCGGGTCCTTTTGAAGGGCCGCCCGCAGGGGACGCCAGATCCCGGTAGGCAGGGGGAGAGGAGGAGGCTCCGTTTTCAAGTGGCCAGCCAGAACCTCGTCCAACCTCCCCTGGAACGGTGGCTTCCCACCCAGGATCTCGTACGCAAGCACGCCGAACGAGTAGATGTCCGAAGAACGGCTGGCCTTGCCACGCCGGAGCAACTCGGGGGCCATATACAGCGGCGTACCCATCAGCGAGCCCGTTGTTGTAAGCCCGGGTGGGCTCTCTTCTCCGAATAGTGATTTGCCATCACTGAATTCGTCCGGTCCTGCGAGCAGCTTCGCGAGGCCGAAGTCGAGGACTTTCACACTCGGCGATTCCGGACTCTCTGGGCAGACAAAGACATTGCCCGGCTTGAGATCGCGATGGAGGACGCCAGCCTCGTGCGCGGCGTCAACGGCGGCGGCGATCTGTTCGAGAAGAGAAAGCGCCTGCGCGAGCGGCAACGGACCCTGATCCCGGCAGACATCCGAGAGGGGCCTCCCGTCAAGGAGCTCCGTGACGATGTAGGGACGGTCACCCTCCGCCCCGTCGATGCCGAAATCGGTGACCTCGACGATGTTGGGGTGCCGGAGGCGTCCGAGCGCCACAGCCTCCCTGCGGAAGCGCTCGAGAGCGGCGGGGACCGCAGGGCCGGAGGTCCTCAGAAGCTTGATTGCGAAGGACTTCTCCAGGCGGACATGGACCGCGCGGTAGACGATACCGAAGGCACCTTCGCCAAGGCGTTCCTCCAGCCAGTACTTCTCGCCGACGAGGCACCCAGAGGTTTGCGGAGTGCTGATGAGCGGCTTCTCCTATGGACGACTTGACCCGCTATACTTCATGCCTTCAATGGGCGCCACCCGACGGGATACGATTCTTTCTCCCACCGCGATGCGGCCGATCATGTTGCTGAAGCTGCAGTCTATCTCGAAGTCGGCCACGAACCGTCGTACCTTGTTGTCCGTCAGCAGGATCTGCAGAATGCGGAACTGTCCCTCCTCCGAGGAGCAGTCGACGGTGTCGGCGCTCAGATGGGGCCCCTCATTGAAGGCCCTCTCCGCTGTATAGAGGCCGGGTATGAGCGCCTTGCCCTCAGGAGGGCCGAACTCAATGAGATAGCTCTCCTTTCCCTTGATGCTGATCGAAATGAGATTAGAGTCAGTGATACGGCGGGTGAAGGACGCCAAGTCCTCACCGAGCACGCGCCGCGCTCCTCCTCGGATCGGTTCGCTTCCCCGGTTGACCAGGCAGAGATAGTTCGGGAGGGAGGAGAGGTCTCCACAGGCTTGCTCGATATCGTTGAACCCGAGCGTCACCCCTGGTGACGTGGGTGTGATAGAGGCTGGCGGCTCCGCCGGCCGCCGCTCGGGATCGGAGCCGACCGGCCGCCGCTCGGAGCGGAGGAACAGGACAAACGACAAAAGTAACAAGGCCAAGAGGACCGCGGCGAAGAGCAAAAAATTCCTCCGAAGCTTGGGATCCTGCTCGCGCGTCTCCTGCTCGGCTCGGCCAGCCGCAGTGGCCATCGTGGAGGCCTCGACCATTACCTTCCGGAATCGGCGAACGATCTCTCCCGCGGTGCCGGGGCGGAGGGCCGGGTCCTTTTGAAGCGCCGCCCGCAGGGGACGCCAGATCTCGAGAGGCAGGGGGAGATGAGAAGGCTCCGTTTTCAAGTGGCCAGCCAGGACCTCGTCCAACGTTCCCTGAAATGGTGGCTTCCCACCCAGGATCTCGTACGCAAGCACGCCGAACGAGTAGATGTCCGAAGAACGGCTGGCCTTGCCCTGCCGGAACAATTCCGGGGCCATATACAGCGGCGTACCCATCAGCGTGCCCGTTGTTGTAAGCCCTGGCAGGCTCTCTTCCCCAATCAGTGATGTGCCATCGCTGAGCCTGTCCGGGCCTGCGAGCAGCTTCGCGAGGCCGAAGTCGAGGACCTTCACACTCGGCGATCCCGGACTCTCCGAGCAGACAAAGACATTGCCCGGCTTGAGATCGCGATGGAGGACGCCAGCCTCGTGCGCGGCGTCAATCGCTGCGGCGATCTGTTCGAGAAGGGGAAGCGCCTGCGCGAGCGACAGCGGACTCTGATCCCGGCAGACGCCCGAGAGGGGCCTCCCTTCGAGGAACTCCGTGACGATGTAGGGAAGGCCATCCTCCGATCCGTCGATGCCGGAATCGGTGACCTTGACAATGTTGGGGTGCCGGAGGCGTCCGAGCACCACAGCCTCCCTGCGGAAACGCTCGAGAGCGTCCGAGGACGGAGGTCCGGCGGTCTTCAGAAGCTTGATTGCGAAGGACTTCTCCAGGCCGACATGGACTGCGCGGTAGACGACCCCGACGGCACCTTCGCCGAGGCGTTCCTCCAGCCGGTACTTCTCGTCGACGAGACGCCCAGTCTTGATGAGGGAGGGCGTGAGCTCCGGGAGAGTCGGTGGGGTGCGCCGATATCGAGGTTGCGGAGCGCTGATGGCCGTCTTCTCCTATGGACGATTTAACACATTATACTACATCTTCAAGTGCCAACGGCTCCGCCAGATTTAGGTGCCTGGAACTAATGGCATCTGCGACCTGGTGCAGGGAGTAATCGGGTAGACCCGGCCGGTTACCCGACCAGCGGCGCACGATGTCTGGCCCTTTTCGGGTACAAAGTACTTGCCGACACAACACTTATACCGCAGGAGGTAGCCCCTTCACATACCTACGGTGAGAAAATCCGGGCTAGATCACGGGCGATGGGTTGACGTAGAGTGACCGCCGCGATGATTCAAATCGGGGAGGTTTGCGAAATCGTGCGGTATCCCGTCAAGTCCATGGCTGGAACCGCGATGGACTCGGCATTTCTGGGTTGGTACGGGCTCGCCGGTGATCGGCGATTCGCCTTCCGGCGCGTGGGTACCGACAGCGGCATGCCGTGGCTCACGGCGAGCCGCCTCCCAGAGCTCCTCCTCTATCATCCCGTCGGGCTCGAGGAGAGCACCGGCGAGCCCCTTCCCACTCACGTACGCACACCGGCCGGATCGTGCTTCGAGCTACGAAGCGCGGAGCTGAATGCCGAGATCGCCGGGCGTTTCGGGAGCGGCGTCGACTTGATGAAGCTCAATCATGGGATCTTCGACGAGGCGGCCGTCTCGGTGATCAGTCCGGCGACGATTGCAGGCATCGGTCGCGAGGCCGGACTCGATCTCGATCGCCGGCGCTTCCGAGCCAACATCGTGATTGAGACCGAGCGCAGCGAGCCGTTTGTCGAGGATGGATGGGTCGGGCGAATGTTGGTATTTGGTGACGGCGCTTCAGGGCCGGCCGTGAGCGTTACGATGCGCGATCTACGCTGCATGATGCTCAACCTCGATCCGGAGACGGGAGAACAAGACGCGCGCGTCATGAAGACGGTCGTGCGCCTCAACGAGAACAACGCCGGCGTGTATGCGACCGTGGTGCGAAGCGGCACAATCCGTGTCGGCGATCGAGTGAGCCTTGGATCGGATGGGTATCAGCAAGTTTGAAAAGCGTAGTTAGTCGGCCGGCGGGGACGCCAGCGCTCCCAGGGGGCCCCGGAGACGGGCTGTTGGCGATTTGACGAACAGGACGAACAGATAGACTCTCCCTATGACTGCGGACCCGCGCGCCACGCCGGGAAAGGGGCGTCGCCTCGCGCCCTGGATCGCGCTTCCCTTCGCGACCGCTCTGGTCACCTTCCTGGCCCGCGCTGCCGGGGCCAATGCCACGACGGCCGGCTTCATCTACCTGCTGCTCGTCCTTGGCCTCGCGACCTGGGGCGGATGGGCGGTGGGGGCCGTGGCCTCGGTGGTGGCCATGCTCTGCTTCAACTTCTTTTTCTTCCCGCCTTTCGGCACGCTCATCATCCATGATCCCGCCAACTGGGTGGCGCTCTTCACCTTCCTCGTGGCCTCGACCGTGGCCAGCCGGCTGGTGGCCACGGCCCGGCAACGGGCGGAGGAGGCGCAGAGCCGGCGGCGGGAGGTGGAGATCCTCTACGACCTCTGCTTCAGCCTGTTCGCGGCCAGCCAGCGTCCCGGCATTCTCGGCGAGGCCGCGGCGCGGACGCTCCAGGCCATCGGCGCCGAGTCCGGCGGGCTCTACCTCGCGGGTGAGACGGTGCCGGCGAGCACCATCGGCACCGAGCGGCTGGAGGTCGATCCGCGAGATCCTGGAGCGGGCGCTCAAGACGCGGGAGATCGCCGAGTCCGGCGGCACGGTGTACCTCCCCCTGCACGTGGGCGGCACGGTGAACGGCGTCCTGGTCGTGCGGGGGACGCTCGCGCCGCGGGCGGTACTGGAATCCTCGAGCCGCCTTCTCGCCCTGGCCCTCGAGCGGGAGCGGCTGCTCGGCGAGGCAGCCCACCTGGAGGCGGTGCGGGAGAGCGACACCCTCAAGACGTCGCTGCTGCGGGCCGTCTCCCACGACCTGCGCACGCCACTCACCGCCATGCGTCTGGAGATCGAGAGCCTCGAAGGCCGGCTCGCGGGCCAGCCCGGGGCCCTCACCAGCCTGGGCGGTCTCTCCCTGGAGCAGGAGCGCCTGGCGCGCCGCATCGACAACCTCCTCTCCCTGGCGCGGCTGGAGGCCGGAGTGGCCCGCCCCCATCCCGAGCCCGTGCCGCCGTCCTCCCTCTTCCGCGCCGCTCGCGAGAGCCTGTCGCTGATCCTCGCCGGCCGGCCGGTCGCGACCCGCGTCGAGCCGCGCTGTCCTGACGTCTGGGCCGATCCCTCGCTGACGCTGGAGATCCTGGTCAATTTCCTGGAGAACGCGGCACGAGTCAGCACCGGCCCCCTGGAGCTCGCCGCCGGGATCGATCCCCAGAATCCGGGCCGTATCCGTCTGGAGGTCCTGGATCGCGGCCCGGGTCTGCCGTCCGCCGTGAAGCGGATGCTTCAGGGGGCCCGCGACTTGCGGCGTCTCGACGATGCCGCCGCCGGCGACAGCGCCTCCGGAGGTCTCGGCCTCCAGATCGCCCGCGGCCTGGCCGAAGCCAACGGCGGCGCCCTCGCTCTCCTCGACCGGCCCGGGGGAGGTACCATTGCGAGACTGGACCTGCCGGCAGCTCCGGAGGCGGAGGAGGTGGACGCGTGACCCGAAGCACTCCCCTCATCCTCGTCGTGGACGACGACCCGTCGATCCGCCAGACGCTGACCCGCGAGCTGGGCCTCGCGGGCTATGACACGATCGCCGGGGCTGACGGCGTCGAAGGCAAGGCTCTGTTCGAGGAGCGCCGGCCCGACCTGGTGATCACCGACCTCGCCATGCCGCGGGCGGATGGGCTCGCCGTGATCAGCGCCGTGCGCCGGGTGGACCGCACGCCGGTGATCGTGCTCTCGGTGCGCGGCGAGGAGGAGGACAAGGTACGCGCCCTCGATCGGGGGGCGGACGACTACGTTACCAAACCCTTCTCCCTGCGCGAGCTGCTGGCCCGCGTCCGCACCCAGCTCCGCCGCGCCGAGGCAGGACCGGCCGCCGAGGTCCTCCGCTTTCCAGGACTGGAGATCGACCGCACCCGCCGCACCGTGGTCCGCGACGATCAGGAGGTCCACCTCACCCCCACCGAGCTCGCCATCCTCGAGCTGCTGGCCAGTCACGCCGGCCGGCCCGTGACGCTGCGTCAGATCATCGCCAAAGTCTGGAAAGGCGCTCCAGCCACCACGGTCGACACCGTCCGCGTCCACGTCGGCTCCCTACGCCGCAAATTGGAGCCGGATCCGGCCAATCCACGCTATATCGGGACGGAGCCGTGGGTGGGATACCGGTTCCTGGCGGAGGTGGTGGAGTAGGGTTGCCCTTCCAATCCCAAGACTGACGGCACCCGATGGATGCTGCCGCCCAGTTGCCCCAGTTGCCAGGGGGGAGTCGCGTTCCCGACTCGGATCTGGTATGATGATCTCTGATGGTAGGGTATTCTATTCGACAGAGGAGAACAAAATTCCGTGGCTACGCTTTCCAGAAATCGAGAAGAGGTCGCACGACGAGGCGACGAGATCTACGAACGGGATGTCCTGCCACGTCTCGATCCGGGGGACGAGGGCAAGTTCGTCCTTATTGACATTGGAACCGGAGACTATGAAGTAGACCGGGACGAAGTCGCAGCCTCGGATCGACTCCTCGCTCGGCATCCAGACGCTCAGGTCTGGACTCGGCAGGCAGGCTCTCGATTTGCCCGCCGTTTCGGACCACGCTTCAGGACATCAGCGGCCTGAACATGATCTCCGGTTGGGTCAATGCCTTTTCAGAAGCGATAGTCCGCCTCCCGGTGAGTAGTCCTCAAGGAGACTATGCGATCGAGGCTGTGGTCGATACAGGATTCAACGGCCATCTCACCCTGCCACCGGACCTTATTGCAACGCTCGGCCTTCCCTTTTGTCGAAACGGCCGGGCTGTGCTTGGAGACGGCAACTCGATCACTTTCGACATCCACGAGGCAGTCATTCTCTGGGATGGCCGTCCGCGGCGGATTCCGGTCGATGTTGCCGACACAGAGCCCCTTCTCGGCATGGGACTGCTCTATGGGCACGAGCTGAACGTAGAGGTGATTGAGGGTGGTACTACCCTCATCAGATCCTTGCCGCTGTCCTAGACCCCGCCAATCCCAACACCGACGGCACCCGCCCCGGCTCGGCGAGGCGTAGCAATCCCAATCCGATCCCGGCGAAGCCGTTCATGAGGCCGGGGGATTCGATGCTGCCGCGGGTACCGCAGAGCCAGCCGTCGCGGTCCAGGCTGGCGAGGACCATTTCTTGGAAGCGCTGGATGTTCGCGGCGAGCTCGGGGCTCGGAAAAGCCTCCTGGACCTGGAGGAGGAAGTCGAGGTTGCCGAGATCGCCGTGGCAGAGGCAGTGGTTCTGCCCTGGGCCGCGCTGGAGGGTGCGGTGGACGGCGTGCTCGATCTCCTGGCGCAGGGCGGTGCGCTCTTCGTCGCCGCGGGCATGGGGGAGGGCGGCGAGGCGGGTGAGGCCCACGCCGGGGGCGCCGTAGCACCAGGCCACGGCCACCGTGCTCTCCGGGGGCGCCTTTTCGCCGCTGGCGGCGGCGCGGAGGAGGCGGTCGAGGTCGCCCCAGAAGCGTTCCCGCTCGCCGGCGAAACCCGCGAGGCCGGCTTCGAGGAAGCGGGGGTCTCCCGTGATGGAGCCGAGACGGGTGAGGGCGAGCGCGATCCCGCCCACGCCGTGGGAGATGCCCGCCAGGGGCTTTTCGCTCGCCAGGCGGGTGCGCCAGCCGAGGCCCGATCCCCAGGGCTCGGCCAGGGTGAGGAGGCGTTCCCCGCATTGGATCGCCACCTCCAGGGCGCGCGCGGACCCGGAGGCCTCGTGGAGGGCAAGGAGGCCCAGGATGGCGCCGGCTGAGCCGCCGATCAGGTCGAGGTCCTGGTCGTGGGGCAGGAGCGGCGGGATGCTATCCACCATCTTCTCGGCCGCAGCGAGGAGGTCCCGGTCCTGCCAGAGGGCGCCGAGGTGGGCGAGGGTCCAGACGGTGCCGCCCCAGCCCTGGAAGGCGCCGATGGAGGCCGGACCCTTCTCGGTTTCTGACCAGGCTTCGATCTGCAGCAGGAGGGTGGCGATGGCGGCGCGCGCGAGGGCGGTGGCGGCCGGGTCGTGATCGATCTCGCCGAGGAAGGCCAGGAACAGGGCGATGCCGGGGAGACCCGCGTAGAGGTCATCCGGCGTGGGCTCGAGCGACCAGCGCTTGTCGCGGAATTCGAGGCCGATCCAGGAGGCGTAGTCCCCTTCCCGCACGGCCATCTCGGCGAACCAGGCACCCACGGCACGGGCGTGACGGATGAGGCTCTCGTGCAGCTCTCCAGGGGAGAGGCGCGGCGCCTCCGGGTCGGGCTGGTAGGTGTTCCACTCCGTGTCGTCGCGATTGAGGAGCAGGGTGCCGAGCGAGAGGCGGAGGAGCCAGAGCTGGCGCCGCAGGTCTTCCTCAGAGAGCAGCTCGATGCGGTGGCGAACGAGCTCGAAGGAGGGCTCGGCGAGGAAGTCGGGGATGCACTCGCCCCGGCTCGTCCACAGGTCGCGCGAGGCGGGGAAGGTGGAGAAGAAGGGGATGTCGCCTTCGCTCAGGTCACGGTGCTCGGCTGGGATCACCCGCGCGAGGTTGGGCTGGTTTTCGAGCTCCAGCCCCAGGCGATCGAACAGCTTGTCGCGGTCGAGCGCGTCGCGCAGGTAGTCGGGATGGAAGCTCTCCAGGAGCAGCAGGCCGTAGATCTGTGTGGGGCGCAGCACCACCCGCACCGGATCGTGGGCGAAGCGGGCGATCTCCCGTTCGAGCTCGTCGCGGTGGCCGGCCAGCACGCGGTAGACGGCGGCGAATCCCCTCGTCATCTCCTCGCGGTATTCGCCCACCTGGGCGGGCTTGCCGTCGAAGACGGGGCGGTTCTTTCCCCCTTCCATGGCCACGCGCTCGCGCACCACCCGCATCTCGTCCGTGCCCGTGCCCATCCACTGGATCACCTTCTCGGGCGTGGGCTGGCCGTCGACCGCGGCCACGCCGCTGATGTCCACCCCTTCGAAGTCGTCGCCCTGGCCCACCTGGAAGGGGAGGAGGCCCACGCGCAGCACGGAGTGGAGGGCGAACTGCGAGCGCAGCTCCTCCTCCGGCCGCGGTCGCCGGCCGCGCTGGATCTGGGGGTGGAAGAGCGACTCCAGGTCCACGACCACCGGATGCTCGCCCGCGGCGATGAGGTTTTCGTAATGGCAGTCCGTGGCGGCCAGGCTGTATAGCACGGCGAGGAGGCCGCCCAGTCGCTCATGGAAGCGGGCCACGGCCGCGGGGGAGTCGCAGGGCTCGGCCGCGGCGAATTCCATCCAGCCGTGATCGCCATGATCGCTGACATTGATCACCGAGAGGGTCCGCAGGCCCAGGTGGCCGCCCTGGGCGTTGACCCAGGCCAGCAGCTCCTGGAAGTGGGCCTCGACGGCGAGGGACCGGGGCTTGTAGACCAGCCGGGCGCCGGAGGCAAAGGTCAGGATGCGCACGGACCGGCCGCGGCGGTGGCGGTCGCCGGCGCCGCCGTCGAGGGCGGTCAAGGGGCCGGGATCGTGGCCGCCGAAGATGCGCTCGACGATGGCGGGCCAGTCCGCGGCGAGTTGGGAGAAGACCTCGGCCGTCACCTCCCGGAAGAGGGTGAGGTCGAGGAGCAACTGGCGGGCGAGCACCGGGTATTCGCGCAGGATCGCCTGAGCCACCGCGGGATTGCGCAGGCGCTCGACGAACGCGGCAAAGCGCTCCTCCGAGGTCTCTCCGGCCAGGAGCCCTTGCAGCCGGGCCACGTTGAGCTCCAGGACGAGGGTGCGCGAGAGGAGGGGCAGGAGGCGAAAGGGGAGACTGCCCGAGGCCAGGCGCAGGGCGCTCTCAGCCGTGAAGGGGAGAGGGCCTGGGGATTCGCGGACGAGTGCTTCGAGATCCCCTTTGAGACCGAGCCGGGCGCGATCGAGCCAGGGGCGGACGAGCTCGAAGAAGCCAGCGACGGTCGCCACCTCCGGCGGGATGGCCAGGGGCTTGAGGTCCGCCGCGGCCGGCGATGAGAAATCCGTGAGATCGAGCCTTGAATCCGCCATGAGAGCCCCACCTGTTCGAGTGCCCGGGCGAGGCTAGCACGGGACAGCTCTCAACTGCCGCGGCGCTGACACGTCAGTGACATGTCAGCGCCGCGGCCGACACGTCAGCGTCACCGGGCCTGCCGCGGCGTCTTTCCGCATAAACCCTTGCCAGAGCTGGATTTGCCGCGTTTCCAAAGGACCGGTATGCATCTTGAAAAAGCCCCTTCGTGTGCGCAAATTCAAGGCTCTCCCCCAGCGGGCGAGCGGCTGGAGGTAAGGCATCGTGGCTGAAGGTGCAAGGAAGCTGCGCAGTCTGCTGGCGGGACCCCGCACGATCCGTCTGATCGGTGCTCACGACGCGCTCGGCGCGCGCATGGCCGAGCGCGCGGGGTTCGAGGGCGTGTGGGCGAGCGGCTTTGAGATCGCGGCCTCGTACGCGGTTCCGGACGCGAGCATCGTCACCCTGACCGAGCATCTGGCCGCGGCCCGGGCCATGAGCCAGGCGGCCGGCCTACCGGTGGTGGCCGATTGCGACACCGGCTACGGCGAGGCCCTCCAGTTCTCCTACGCCGTGCGCCAGTTCGAGGCCGCGGGCGTGGCCGGGCGTGTGCATCGAGGACAAGCTCTTCCCCAAGATCAACAGCTTCGCCCAGGGGAGCCAGGAGCTGCTGCCGATCGCAGACTTCGTGGCCAAGCTGCGCGCCGGCCAGGAGGCGCGGCAGGACCCGGACTTCGTGATCGTGGCGCGGGTCGAGGCCCTGATCGCCGGCTGCGGTCTGGCGGAGACCCTGCTGCGGGCGCGCGCCTACGCCGATGCCGGCGCCGATGCCGTGCTGGTGCACAGCAAGGCCGCGGACGTCGCGGAGATCGCGGCCGTGGCCTGCGCCTGGGACCGGCCGGTCCCCCTGGTCGCCGTGCCCACGACCTACTACCAGGTGAGCGCAGAGGAGCTCGCGGCGCTCGGCATCAAGGTGGTGATCTACGCCAATCATGGCCTGCGTGCGGCCCTGAAGGCCATGGAGGAGACCTACGCCGAGATCCTGAGGAGCGGCTCGACGGCCACGGTCGAAGGCCGCCTGTGGCCCATGAAGACGATCTTCGGCTTACAGGGGATGGCCGCAGCCCCGCCGGTCCCAGCGACCGTATGGGCGGAGGAGCCTCTCCTGGTGACGGCCGGGGGAGTCGAGCCGTGAGCGCCTGCGACCTCTTGGCTGCGGCCGGGTTCGACTTCTTCACCGGCGTGCCCGACTCGACGTTCAAGGGGCTCCTCGCCGAGCTGGAGGCCCGGCCGGAGCTCGGCTGGGTGCCGGCCGTAGCCGAGGACGTGGCCGTCGGGCTCGCCGTGGGGGCCTCCCTCGGGGGACGCATGCCCGTGGTGGTAATGCAGAACTCGGGGCTGGGCCTGGCGGTCAACGCCCTGGCGTCGCTCGCCGTGCTCTATGAGATCCCCATGCTCCTGCTGGTGGGCTGGCGGGGGCACGACGGCCGGGACGCGCCTGAGCATCTGCTGATGGGGGAGGCGACGCTCCCACTGCTGCGGGCTCTCGCAGTGCCCCACCAGTTGCCCGAGGCCGCGTCCGCCGCTGCCGAGCTTGCCAATGCCGCGCAATGGGTGCGCGCCGAGCGCCGGCCTTGCGCTCTGGTTTGCCGCCCGGGGGTGATCGCATGAACATAAGAGGATGCGGCGGGGCGAAGCCATTGCCGCCGTGCTGGGCCGGCTTCCGGAGACGACGATCGCCGTGGCGGCCAACGGCTGGATCAGCCGCGAGGCGTGCGCCACGGCCGATCGCGACCTCAACTTCTACATGATCGGCTCCATGGGCCTCGCGGGCGGGATCGGCCTTGGCCTGGTTCTCGCCCAGCCGGAACGCCGGGTGGCGGTGCTCGACGGCGACGGCAACGTCCTGATGGCGCTCGGCACGCTCGCCATGGTGGCCGAGCGGCGGCCCGCGAACTTTCTCCATGTCGTGCTCGACAACGAGGTCTACGGCTCGACCGGAGCTCAGCGCTCGCTCTCCGCGCGGGTGCCCCTCGACGCCCTGGCCGTGGCCGCGGGCTATGCCCAGATCGAGCGCGCCACGGACCACGCCGATCTCGACGCCGCGCTCGACCGGCTCCTGGCCACACCCGGCCCCTCCTTCCTGCTCGTCAAGGTGGCGCCCGAGGACGGCGGCGAGGCCCCCCGGGTCGCCCTGCCGCCAGCGCAGATCGCTGACCGCCTGCGTCGCGCGGTCCTGGCGATGGAAGAGAGCCGGGTATGATCGCGGGCTTCGAATCGCCGTTCGTTCTGGTGGGCAACCGCCGGGTGGCCACGGCTGAAAGCTTCGCCGTCCGCTCCCCCTGGGACGGCCGCGAGGCTGGCCGGGCGGGGATCGCGACGCCGGAGGACGTGGGCTCCGCCCTCGACGGCGCGTTGCGGGCGCGCCCCCTGCCGCCGCTCGCGCGGGCGGAGATTCTCGAGCGTGCGGCCGGGCATTACGAGTCCGCAATGGACGACGCCGCGGCCCTGATCACGGCCGAGTCCGGCATCTGCCTGCGCCAGGCGCGCCACGAGGTGGACCGGTCCATCCGCGCCCTGAGGAGCGCCGCTCACCAGGCGCGCCGGCTGGCCACGGAAGACCTGGCGGCCGGCTATCGGGCTCCGGGTGAGCGCGCCACGGCCCGGCTGGAGGTGGTGGCCGAGCCCGTGGCTCTGGCCGTGGCGATCACGCCGTTCAACCATCCTTTGAACCAGGTCGTCCACAAGGTGGCGCCCGCGGTGGCGGCCGGCGCGCCCCTGGTCCTGAAGCCGTCGGAGAAGACGCCGCTCTCGGCCCTCCGTCTGGCCGAGACGCTGATCGACTGCGGCCTCCCTCCGCATGCCCTGAACGTCGTCACCGGCCGGCCCGCGGCTCCCCTGGTCGAGAGGCTCGTCACCCATCCGGGGGTGGAGGTGGTGTCGTTCACCGGCAGCGTCGAGGTGGGGCGGGGCATCGCCCGCACCCTGGCCACGGGCGGCAACGAGCTGGTGCGCTACGTGCCGGAGCTGGGCGGCAGCTCGGCTCTGGTGGTGATGGACGACGCCGACCTCTCCGCCGCCGCCCGCCTCGCTCTGGGCGCCTTCGACAACGCGGGCCAGCGCTGCACGGCCGTGCGCCGCATCCTCGTCCATGAAGCTGTGGCCGAGGATTTCACCGAGCGGTTCCTCGACGCGGCTCGGGCCCTGCGTTGCGGCAATCCCTGGGACCCGGCGACCGATCTCGGTCCTCTCATCGACGAGCCGGCCGCCGTGGCGGTGGAGCAGCGGGTAACGCGGCGCTCGCCCACGGCGCCCGCCTGCTTCATGGTCATTTCCTGGGTCATGGGCGGTGC
Organism: Thermoanaerobaculaceae bacterium; assembly: GCA_963712665.1. Classification (GTDB taxonomy): domain Bacteria; phylum Acidobacteriota; class Thermoanaerobaculia; order Multivoradales; family UBA5704; genus DATARR01. The sequence continues at coordinate 61,705 of CAVQIV010000013.1, forward strand.
GGCGCGCTCTATCCGCCGACCGTGCTCGATAGGGTGACGCCGGAAATGGAGCTCGTCGCGCAGGAGACCTTCGGGCCGGTCGCTCCCATCCTGCGCATCCGCTCGCTGGAGGAGGCGATCGCCATCACCCGCCAAAGCCGCCGGCGGCTCGCGGGCGCCATCGCCACGGCGTCCGAAGAGACGGCGCGGCGCTTCGCGGCAGCGATCCAGGTGGGCCAGTTCTCCTGGAACGGCCCGCCGGGCTATCGCACGGAGAGCGCGCCGTTCGGCGGCTTCGGCGATTCCGGCAACGGCACGAAGGAAGGGATCGTCCACGCCACCCGCGCCCTGCTCAACCTGCGCACTTTCTGGACGCATCCCCTGGACTAAAAGGAGAGATCCCGCCATGCCGTCGCTCGAATGGAACCGCAAGTGGGGCCCCATGCTCGCCGGCTTCACGCCCAGTCGCGAGGAGGAGCACTTCGGCGACCGCTGGGGCGATCCCCGGCTGATGAAGCCTCTCCTTGCCGTGCGCCGCCGCTTCGTCGACCCCTATCTCGTACTCCGGCCAGACCATCGTGGAGATCGGCAGCGGCGGCGGGCGCTGGACCCAGTACCTGCTGCGCCAGGCCCGCCAGGTGATCGCCGTGGAGCTCAATCCCGAGTCGTTCGGCTACCTGGCGCGGCGCTTCCCCGAGCACGCGGACCGGCTCCGCTTCTACGCCACCTCGGGCTATGAGATGGCGGGAATCCCCACGGGCGCGATCGACCTCGTCTTCAGCTTCGACGTCCTCGTCCACGTGGATCCCGAGGGGATCGGCCAATATCTGATGGAGATCGAGCGCGTGCTGCGCCCCGGCGGACGCGCCATGCTCCACTACGGCGACGTCGACAAGCCCATCGCCAACGCCAACCCCGGCTTCTCGCGCATGACGCGGGCGCGGATGGAGGCGCTCCTCGCCCGCACGCGCCTCGCCGTGCTCGACCACGACACCGAGACCGTGTTCCACAGCAACCTGGTGGCCTTGACGCGGTAGACGCGGTAGAGAGGGAGACCCGCGATGCGCATCCTCCATCTGCTGTCGCAGCGGCCGGGCCGGTCGGGGAGCGGCGTCTTCCTGGCAGCCCTGGTGCGGGAGGCCGCGCGCCGGGGCTACGAGCAGCACGCCATCGCCGCGGGCCCGCCGGGCACCTCGGCCGCCGAGCTGCCGCCTTTGAAGGAGGGGGATTTCACCCCCATCCTCTTCCCCTCGCCCGAGGCGCCCTTCCCCGTGCCGGGCAACAGCGACGTCATGCCCTACCCGAGCACGGTCTTCTCGCAGATGACCGCGGTCCAGGTGGAGCAGTACCTCGGCGCCTGCCGGCGGGTGATGGAGGAGGTGCGGGACCGCTTTCAGCCCGACCTCGTGCACACCCACCACCTCTGGCTGATGACGGCCCTCGCCCGCGAGGTCTTCGCCTGCCGGCCGGTAATCGCGACCTCCCACAACGCCGAGTTGCGCCAGCTCGTCAAGGCCCCGCACTTGGCACCCCGGGTGCTGCCCGGCGTGCGCAGGCTCGACCGCGTCTGCGTGCTGACCCCGCAGTCGGTGGCGGACACGATCGGCGCCTTCGGCGTCTCCCCGGAGAAGATCGCGCTCACCGGAGCCGGTTTCAGCGGCGAGTGGTTTGCGCCCCCGGAGGGGCCGCCGCTTGGATCGGACCGATCTCGCTGGGTCACCTTCGTGGGCCGCCTCTCCACGGCCAAGGGGGTGCCCTTCCTGCTCGCAGCCGTGAAATCGCTCTCGAGCCAGGTGCCGCCGTTCAAGCTCCTGCTGGTGGGGGCGAGCGGCAGCGGCGAGGACGGCCGGTGCATGGACGCCGCGGTCGCCGAGGCCGGCCCCGGCGTGCTCCACCTGGGCGCCCAGCCGCAGGAGGTGGTGGCGCGGCTCCTCCAGGTGAGCGATGCCTTCGTGCTGCCTTCGCTCTTCGAAGGTTTACCGCTCACCATGCTCGAAGCCCTGGGCTGCGGCTGCCCGGCCGTGGTGAGCGCCCTGCCCACCATCGCGAGCTGGGTGCCGCCGGCCTGGCGGGAGGCGGGCTGGGTCGATCTCGTGCCGGCGCTCGCCACCACCCGCGCCGACGAGCCGGTCGCCTCCGACGTGCCCCGCTTCGTGGCCGATCTCGCCGCGGCCCTCGCCCGGCGGCTCGCGCGCCCGCCATCCCTCGCCGAACGGCAGGAGATCGCCGCGGCCTTGCGCCCCCACACCTGGTCCGCGGTGTTCGACCGCTACGAGCGGATCTACGACGAGGTCTGCGTGGAGGCCGCGGTATGAACGGCCACGGCGTCGCGCAGGGTGCGGGGCACGGCGCCCAGCGACTTCGCGGTCTCGACGATGGCAGAGAGGTCGCCCAGCAGCCGCTCGACGTCCTCGGGGCGGCGGCTGAGGGGGCTGGTGTCCACGAACGCCTCGGAGGAGTGGAACATCACGTTGACGATGGGCGCGCCCCATTCCAGGCAGGCGCGGGTCCCCGCCACCAAGGCAGGGCGGGGATGGCGCAGCGGCCGGATCCAGATCAGCTCCTGGAGGGCCAGCCCCGCGAGCAGGCGGGTCAGCAGCCGGCGGCCCAGGGCGTTGGGATCGCGATTGGCCGCGGCGCGGGCGAGGGTGGTCGCGGCCGGACCGCGACCGAGGGCACCTGTGAGCACGAGCGAGGCCGGCACCTCCCACAGCGGGCCGGCGCGGACGGGGTGCGGCGGATCGGAGCGCAGGAAGCGGCGGAAGTCCGGCCCCGGCTGGTGGAGCCCGGCGCGGTCGCGGAAGTCGATCCCCGGCGCCACGCTCGAGTCGATCTCGTAGCCGAGCTCGGCGAGGTGCTGGAGCTCCAGCGCGTCGATCCCCCAGCGGCCGGCGCGGTAGCTGACGGGCCGGGCCCCGAAGGCCTCCTCGTGGGCGGCGAGGAGCGAGCGGTGCTTGGCGAGGCGCAGCTCCGGCGGGTACTCGCCGATGAACGGGCGGCTCGAGCGGTCCACGGCGACGAAGGGCGGCGTCTCCCAGCCGTGGAGATGGCCAGCGATCTCGTCCCCGCCGTCGCGAGCCTGGGCCAGCACGCGGGCGCTCTCCTCATCCCGCACCACGCCATAGGACGTCATCCAGGTCACCGGCGCTCCCAGCCTGCGGCACGCCTCGATCAGGGGGGCGAGGCCGCGGGTGTTGGCGAACGTGAACGGCGGCAGGGTGCCGTCCGGCCGCGGCGGCGCCCACTGGTCGTCGGGCTCGGTGTCGACGGTGATGACGAGGCTCGGGATCAAGAGGCGCTCCGCCGGAAAGCAGAATCCTATCTCGCGGAGCTCCTCGCCACGGCGCCGCGCGTCGAACCGGCCTTCGTGGCCCGGCTCGCCTCGGTAGCACGCGGATCTCTAGAGGAGTGGTCCCTGCGGCGGTGCGCGGCGCTAATGTTGGAGCATCTCTTCTGGGTCTGCGAGAGTCCCGAAGACGAAGCCGTGATCCTGTCCCATCTCGGGCGCCGATCCCTCGACGCTGGCGAGCTGCGCCGCCGCATCGCCCGCAATGCCCGGGTGCACGCCGGGCTCCACGGGCCTGAAACCCCGCCCGCGGCGCTCGCCGACTTCCTTCACCTGGCGACCCAGGATTCCCGGCTCACGCTGATGCGCTGGCTCTTCACCCCCGGCGAGGTGACCGCCAGGATCTTCGGCGCCATGCGCGGCTCACGGGCCGTGATCCAGAGGTTCAGAGATCTGCCCGAGATCGCCTACGAAGCGGCTCGCGCGCTCGCCGGGCTGCCGCTGTGGGAGCGCCGGATCGCCCGCGTCCTGGCGTCTGCCCGGCGCGCGTTCTGGGTCTCCGGGGAGCCCGGCTCCTCGCTTGGCGACCTCGTGGAGTATCCGGAAGGCACCGTGGTCCTCACCGTCAAGCCGCCGGGCAGCGATCTCGAGATCGAGATCAAGCGTGCCGGCCGGCCGAATCCCCGTCCCCTGGCCGTGGTCTGGGAGCGGGAAGGCCAGCCTGTGCCTCCCTTCCACCGGCTCGACGGCGGCAACACCTGGGACATGGCGCGCTGGGAAGCGGCTTTGGCGGCCCGCCTGAGCGCCGTCTGGCGCGCGCTCCACGGCGAGGAGGCGCCCCTTGCGCTGACGCTGGCGGTCAAGTCCATCCAGGCCGTACCCGACGGCGAGCGCGAGCTGCCGGTGCTCGATTTCTTCACCCAGGAGGCCGCGGGACCGACAGTCTCCCGGGTGGTGGCTGCGATCTGCGCCGAGAAGGGCGAAGAGTTGCCGGACCTTCCTGGAGAGGCTGCTCTGGCGGCCCGCTTCCTTCTCCAGTCTCCGCCCGCGCAAACGGTGATTCTGGGCACCAGCGCCCACCGCCTCGACAAGCTGGCGGCCTCCCTGGCAGAAAACGGGAAAAAGGGACAGCAGGGACTTCAGGGACCCCAGGAAAGCCATGAAAGACGCCGGAAGGGGAGTCCTGCTGTCCCTGCCGTCCCTGCTGTCCCTGCTGTCCCTTTTTCCAGCCTTCCGCCGCGCCACACCCTGGAGTACCTCCTCGATGAGGTTCTCGGCCTTTTCACACCGCCCCCGCTCCCGTTCACCGATCCCGCATCCTGGCTCGATGCCGCCTTCGCGGCCAACCGGCAGCGGGCCGACGCCTGTCACCGGACCGCGGCCGAGCGGTTGGGGAGCCTGTGGGGGACCTTCCTCGCCCTGGGCGCCTACTCCTCCGGCGAGTCGCTGGTCGGCCGCAACGTGGGGCTCAAGGCCGTTTTTCGCGCGGGAGACTGGCGTATGGAGCTGATCTCCATGGATCACGACAACCTCCACCTCGCCTGGGACGACACAGAGGAGCTCAAACCCGCCACCGTCCTCGCCGCCAACGTCAAGGACGAGATCGCCCTCCTCGGCGGCCCTTACAAGGGCGTGCAGGTGCGGGGCAGCCTCGAGCTCCTGGGGGATCTCTACCGCGCCGATAAAGCGGAGCGGACGGCTGGCCGACTGTGTTTTTTCACAGCCGCGCGCACGGCCTTCGTGCATTCGGCTGTGGCCCTGGAGCCGGGGGGCGCGGCCGCTGAGCTGTTCTCGCCGGCCTTTCTGGAGGATCTGAGCTGCTGGCGGCGGGCGGTCGCGGAATTCCTCGCCCATGGAGTTGCTCCTGAGGATCGTCCGGCCTGGGGCCCCATCCTCGATCGATATGCCGGTTTCCTGCGGCGGCAGGCGGCGGTCTATCTCGGGGAGGAGTGAAGCGATGCGGGTGTTCTACGGCCATCCGGATCTGGCGGGGCCCCAGGGCCATGCCGAGGGCGGGCTGGTCAAATTCCAGGCGCTGCTGCCGTTCTGGCCCGATTCGCCCGCGGACTACGACGTGCTCTACGTGGTGAGCAGCCGCCTGCCCGCCCGCATCTGCGACCTCTACAAGGAGACGCGCTCAGCCCGCGCCCGGGTACTCCTGAGCCAGGCCGCGCCCGCCTGCCCGGCGACCCATGGCGAGCGTCATGGCGAGCGCTGGCAGGAGCTCAACCGGCCGCTCGAATTCCTCGTGCAGAGCGCCGACTTCGTCTTCTACCAGAGCGCCTTCGGCCGCCGCATGTGCGATGCCATCCTCGGGCCACGCACGGGGCCGGCGGCCATCCTCCCCAACGCCGTCGATACGGACCGCTTCGTTCCGGCCGCGGCCGATCCCGCTCCCGGCGAGCTGCGCGTGCTGCTCGGCGGCACGCAGTACCGCGAATACCGCCTGCGCCGGGCCCTCGAAACCTTCGCCCTGGTGCTGCGGGAGCGGCCGGACGCCCGCTTGCTCGTCACCGGCCGGCTCAAGTGGCTGCCCGACCTCGCGGCCGCGCGGCGCCTGGCCGCGGCCTGGTGCGCCGAGCTCGGGATCGCCGGCCGCGTGGAATTCCTCGGCCCCTACAGCCAGGAGCGGGCGCCGGAGATCTTCCAGCGCGCCCACCTGCTGCTCCACACCATGGCGCTCGACTGCTGCCCGACCGTGGTGATCGAGGCCATGGCCTGCGGTCTACCCGTGGTCTATGGCGCGAGCGGCGGCGTCCCCGAGCTGGTGGGGAGCGAGGCGGGCGTCGCCGTGCCCGCACCCGATGACTTCGAGCGTCTGCAGCCGCCGGAGCCGGCCGCCCTGGCGGAGGCGGTCCTCATCGCTGCCGAGCGTCGTCGCGAGTTGGGCGAAGCCGGGCGGCAGCGGGCCGTCGAGCGCTTCGATCGTCGCGTCTGGATCGACCGTCACCGCGAGCTGTTTGCGGAGTGGGAGGGATGAAGGATGTCTGCCGTACGCCTCCACCAGGTCTTCCCCCGGCCGTGGAGCCTCGCGCCCCTGCTCTCCAGCGCGCGGGTCTGCGACGAGCTCGCCCCGTTCAGGAGCGCCACGGCCGCGATCGCTCCGGGCTCCTCCGAGCTGTGGCCGGCCGTGCTGGAGGAGGCCGCGGGTTTGCGGACCGCGCGGGCCTGCCCTTCGGTCCCTGGCCCCCGGCGAAGACATTGGGAGACCGTCCCTGCTTCGGCGGCCAGCAGCCGTACGTGGACTATTACCCGGCCGTGCTGGCCAAGCTCGACGCGCTCGAAGCGTGCGGCGGCCCCGCCTTCTATGCCTTTGCGGATCATGCCCCGCTGGGATCGGACCCCTGGCTGGCGCGCACCGAGATGCCTTGCGTCGGGATGGCCGAGGGGTTGCTGCGCTTCCACGTCCACCGCCCCGTGCGGCGCCATCTGGGCAAGGACCTGCGCTTCGTGCCGCCGCCTGCGCCCGCCGTGCTCGCGGACCTCACCGAGAAGCTCAAGGGGATGATCGCCTTGACGGCGAAAACCCTGCCCCCGGGCGACTTCGATCGCAAGGCGGCCTTCGAGCGCCTGCGCCGCCTCACCTTCGACTTCGAGGAGGCGCGTTGCCGGGCCCGCAATGCCGGGGAATTCAACAGCTTCTGGTCCGCCCGCCTGTTCGCCCGCCTGGGCTTCCGCCTCCCCCTGCTGCCCCTCAGCAGGCTGCTCGCCCGCGAGGAGCTGCTGCCCGAGGTCGCGGAGACCCTCGCCGTCTTCGTGCGACGCAACGCGCTCTTCGCCGAGAGCATGGCGGAGGTCCTGCGCTCGGCGGACCTGCGCGAGCTGCACTGGAGCCTCAAGGCGCCGGGGCACGTGCCGCTCGCCGTGACCGATCCCGAGACCGGCCTGCGGCACGCCCTGCGCCTGGAGCGCCGCGGCTCCGACGCCTGGCTCGTCTCCACCGGGGGAGGAGGAGAGGCCTTCAATCTCGGGCTGGGCGATGCCGGGGCCATCGAGGAGCTGCTGCACCGTCTCGCCGGCCGCTGGTCGCTCGACGTGTTCGTCCCCCTCTTCCTCTTCCGTCTGGGTGTGGGGGGCATCGTCAACGGCCGCGGCTCCATCCGCTACTCCCTGATGCTCGCCCACGTCTACGCGCGGCTGTTCGGCGAGCCCCACCCGCCCAACCTGCTGGCGAGCTGCAGCCCGGCGCTCACCGGCCCCTTTGCCGAGGCCGTGCGCCGGGCCCATGGCGGTCTGCCCGCGGCGCTCGAAGGCTGCGAGCCCACCCTGATCCCGCGCCTCCTCGCCGCCGGCGAGGCCGAGATCCGCGCCGAGATCGCCGCGTCCTGGCGGGAGGCTCTCCCGTGACGCCACCGCTCATCCTCGACCGCCCCTACGTGGCCCCCTATGCTCTGCGCGGCCCTGTCTCCCCCGCGATGGGAGCGGCCCTGGCGCTGGCGCCGCGGCGCTATCACTTCTCGCGCGACGCCCTTAACGCCCTCTTCCGCGCCTTCGGTTACCCGGCGGGCACCCCCGCCTGGATGCCCGCCTTCCATTGCGGCATGGAGGTGCGGGCCGCGGCCGACGCCGGTTTTTCCCCGCGCTTCTACCGCGTCCGCGCCGATCTTTCGATCGACGAGGACCAGCTTGCCAGCGCGCTGCGCCAGAATCCCGGCCCCGTCCTCCTCATCCACTATTTCGGCTTTCCGCAGCCGGGCGTACGTCGCCTGGCCGCGCTCTGTCGCGAGCGGGGCGTGCCGCTCGTCGAAGACGCCTCGCACGCCTTCCTTTCCGACGGGCTGGGGAGACCTCTGGGGACCTTCGCCCCCGCGGCCACGTTCAGCCTCTACAAGGTCCTGGGCACGGCCGACGGCGGCGCCCTGCGGGTGGACGAGAGCGAGATCCGCCGCCTGACAAGAAGGCCGTTCAACCTTCCTCCTCCGGGTCCCCGGCCGCTCGTCCCTTGGGCCGAGCTGCGGCAGATCGAGCGCCGCCGCCGGGGCCATCGGGGACGGACCCATGGGGAGCTGGCGGCGATCTTCGAGCAGCGGGCCGCCAGGGCTCAACTGCGGATCTTCTCCGGGCCGTGGCGCTATGGCCGGGGGATCTCCCGCCTGTCGCTCGCCCTGCTGCGGCGTCTCGATCCCATCGCCATCCGCGAGCGACGGCGGCACAACTACCTGGGGCTCGCCGCACGCCTCGCGGCCGTGCCGGGATTCCGCCCCGTTCTGGCGAGCCTGCCGCCCGGGGTCTGCCCCCTCTACCTGCCGGTCTTCGTGCGCGACCGCACCGAGATCCTCCTGCGCCTCCAGGCAGCCGACGTCGAGCCGTTCCTTTTCGGGATCTTCCACCATCCGGACCTGGACGTGGCCCGCTTCCCGGAGGCCCGCATCCTGAGGGAGGAGATCCTCTGTCTGCCCATTCACCAGGATCTGGACGCGGGGGATCTCGACCGCCTGGCCGCCCTGCTGGAGCCGCTCCTCACCCGGTCTGCCCCCTTTCCAAGCGAGGCTCGACGCCATGGATGACGCCTTGACACCGCAGCAGCGCCGCCAGTGGGAGGAGGAGGGGTATCTGCTCGTCGAGGGGGCATTGTCCGCGCCCGAGGTCGAGGCGCTGCTCGGCGCCGCCGACCGGGCCGTGGCGCGCAGCCAGGGCCGGGTGGATCAGGGAACGGCGGGCGGCGCGCAGCAGGCTTTCAAGGTGATCCGCGCCGTGGAGCAGGATGCCGCCCTGGACCTCCTCATCGATCACCCCGCGACCCTGCCGGTGCTGATCGCCCTCCTGGGACCCAGCCTCCAGGTGCTGGGCACGGAGATCTTCGTCCGCCTGCCGGCTCCGGGTCGCGAGCCGCTCGTCGAATGGCACAAGGACGGCGGCCCGGCCCTGTCGCGGATCCTCTGCCAGCCGGGGAGCCCCGTGCTGCAGCTCAAGATCCAATATTTCCTCACCGATCTGACCGCGCCGGACTGCGGCAACTTCCTGCTGGTGCCGTGCAGCCATCGCCGGCCCTTCCCGGTGGATGGGCGGGTTCCCGCCGCAGACCTCGCCCGCGCCGTGCAGATCCGCGCCCGGCCGGGGGACGCGCTGATCTTTCCCTGGGCTCTATGGCATGCCGTGGCGCCCAACCACAGCGAACGGGTGCGCAGGAGCGTCACCCTGCGCTGGGGGCAGCTCTTCTGTCGTCCCTACGATTTCGAACGCCTGCCCGCTTCTCTGCTCGCCCGCTGGACTCCCCGTCAGCGCCGCCTCTTCGGCGAGCTGCGGCCGGAGAGGCCGCCTCATGAGTATTACTACACCGATGAGGCGGACCAGCTCCGGCTGCTGGCTGGAGGGTGAGGTCTACAACGTCGTCGTCGGGCAGCAGGCCGCCATGCCGCTGAAGGTGAACTCTGTGCAGGTGATGGCGGTGGTGATGGGCGGGCAACAGGACCGCCAGTTGAGGAAAGTGTGCATGGTGCAGGTCGGAGCCGTGGTGATGGGGGTGCTGGCGCCGCCCGCGATGCGGAGCTGGTCGTCGCTCAGGTCCGCCAGGCCGGCGGGATTGAGCGGCAGGGCCGCCCGGTCTTCCTCGGACAGGGTCGCCCGATAGGCAGGATCTTTCCAGGCGCGGATGACATCGGTCTTGTTCATTGCGGATCTCCCATGAGAAGGGTTACGGGACATGGAGGGCATGGAGCCCTCCTTTATTGACAGTGCTTCCGTGGGAAGCGGACGGGACAGACGGGTCACTCCCTCTATAATGCTCCCTCTATAATGCCCCCTCGGGAGGGACCGGCCATGAACTGGATCTTCATCGGCGCCGTCTGCGGCGCCCTGTCGGTGATCGCCGGGGCGTTCGGCGCCCATGCGCTGGCGGCGCGTCTGGAGCCGCGGGAGCTGCAGCTCTGGGAGACGGCGGCGCGGTATCTCATGTACGGCGGGATCGCCATGGTGCTGGTGGGCCTCTTCGGGGCGCAGGGGGCGCGGCGCGGGGTGGGTGCCGCCGGCTGGTGCCTCCTCCTGGGGAGTGCCATCTTCAGCGGCACGGTGTTCGGCCTGGCGCTGGGCGGACCGCGGTGGCTGGGGGCCATCACTCCCATCGGCGGCACGCTGCTCATCGTCGGTTTCCTCATCTTCGCCTGGGCGGCCCTCAAGGGGTAGCGCGCTCCCGGCGCAAGGGATACGATCCCGCGCATGTCGAACGCCATCTTCCCCCTCGCCGCGCCCGCCAACGAGCCCGTGCGCTCGTACGCCCCTGGATCCCCCGAAAAGAAGTCCCTGAAGAAGCGCCTGGAGGCCATGCTCTCCGAGGAGATCGAGATCCCGATCCTGATCGGCGGCAAGGAGGTGCGCACCGGCGACACGGCCAAGGCGGTCTGCCCTCACGACCACCAGCACGTCCTCGCCACCTACCACCAGGCCGGGGCCGCCGAGGTCGAGGCCGCGGCCAAGGCTGCGAAGGCGGCGTGGCGGGAGTGGTCCGAGGCATCGTGGGAGGACCGGGCCGCGGTCCTGCTGCGGGCCGCGGACCTCCTGGCCGGCCCGTGGCGCGATATGGTGAACGGCGCCACCATGCTCAACCAGTCGAAGACGGTGTTCCAGGCCGAGATCGATTCCGCCTGCGAGCTCATCGACTTCTACCGCTTCAACCCCTACTTCATGCGGCACCTCTACACCGACCAGCCGTGGTCCTCGCCCGGGGTGTGGAACCGGGTCGAATACCGATCGCTCGAAGGGTTCGTCTTCGCCGTTTCGCCCTTCAACTTCACCTCGATCGGGGGCAATCTCCCCACCGCTCCGGCCCTGATGGGCAATACGGTGCTATGGAAGCCGGCCTCGACGGCGGTCTACTCGAACTACTTCATCATGAAGCTGCTGCAGGCCGCGGGCCTGCCGGACGGCGTGATCAACTTCCTCCCCGGCAAGGCGAGCAAGGTGGGCGATCCGGTGCTGGCCCATCCCGACCTCGCGGGCATCCACTTCACGGGCTCGACGCCCGTCTTCCAGTCGATGTGGAAGACGATCGGCGACAACATCGCCCAATATCACGCCTATCCGCGGATCGTGGGCGAGACCGGAGGCAAGAACTTCGTCTTCGCCCACCCCTCGGCGGACGTGGAGGCCTACGTCACGGCCCTGGTGCGGGGCTCCTTCGAGTACCAGGGGCAGAAGTGCTCGGCGGGCTCGCGGGCCTACGTGCCGAGGTCGCTCTGGCCGCGGGTCAAGGAGCTGCTGGTGGACCAGGTCTCGTCGATCGAGCAGGGCTCGCCCCTCGACTTCCGCAACTTCATGGCCGCGGTCATCGACGAGCCGTCCTTCAACCGCATCATGGGCTACGTCGAGCATGCGAAGGGCTCGAGCGAGGCCGAGATCCTGACTGGCGGCGAGGGCGACAAGTCCGAGGGCTACTTCATCCCGCCCACCGTGGTGGTGACGACCGACCCGCGCTTCAAGCTGATGCGGGAGGAGATCTTCGGGCCGGTGCTGACCGTTTTCGTCTATGACGACCTGGAGCTCGAATCGACCCTGGAGCTGGTCGATACCACCAGCCCCTACGCCCTGACGGGCGCCATTTTCGCTGAAGATCGCAAGGTCATCGCCCATCTCACCGCGAGGCTGCGGCATGCGGCCGGGAACTTCTACGTCAACGACAAGCCCACGGGGGCCGTGGTGGGGCAGCAGCCCTTCGGCGGCGCCCGCGCCTCCGGCACCAACGACAAGGCCGGCTCCATGGCCAACCTCCTGCGCTGGACCTCGCAGCGGGCCATCAAGGAGAGCTTCGTGCCGCCGAAGGCCTACCGCTATCCCCACATGGAGGAGAAGTAGGGGGCGGCTGGGCCCTCAGCGATCAGCTCTCTGCCCTCGCGAAATTTTCGTCCCGCCCTCGCGAATTCTGGCTGCGCCCTCGCGAATTCTCGTAAGGCCCTCGCGAATTCTGGGCCGCCCCTCGCGAGGGTCCATATAGAATTCGCGAGGGCGCATATGAAACTCGCGAGGGCGCGACGAAAACTCGCGAGGGCCTTACGAGATCTCGTGAATTTCGGTCCGGCCCTCGCGAGGGCGCAATGAAAATTCGCGAGGGCGCAGCCAGAATTCGCGAGGGGCGAGGGAGTCTCAGGCGGGCGGGATGTGGCTAGCCCCCGCCCGGCAGGAGGGCGGTGAAGAGCTGCTGCCAGGCGTCGGTGGCGAGGGGCTGCTGGTTGGCCTCGAAGGTGCGAGACGGGGGCGCCAGCACGTCGGAGGGGGGCGAGGGTTTGCCGGCGGAGAAGAAGGGAGTCGACCAGTCGCGGCCGTTCTTGGTCATGTAGAGGTAGTAGCCGAGGCGCGGCGCGTCCGGGCTCGGATCGTCGTCGAGGCGCAGCACCAGGGTGCCCTTGCCGTTGGGGTTCATGGCCAGGTAGTCCACCACGGCGTAGCGCGAGACCTTCTGCAGCGAGCCGCGGTAGCGCCAGCTCCGGCCGCCGTTGGCGCTGGAGAAGAGCTCCAGGTTGGGCCCCGGGACCTCGCCCCCGGTCTGGGCCCCGGCCCAGAGCTCGGTGCTGGTGACGCCCCGCCCGGCATAGACCCAATTCAGGTTGTGGAAGTTCTCGGAAAACTGGATCAGCCGCCAGCCGTCCCGTGAGGAGATGAGGACCCGGGGCTCGTGCTCGGCGGCGGTGCCGCTGTGGGTGAAGATCACGGCCGGGTTGAGCCCCTGGAACGCGAACGCGAAGCGGGGAATCGACTGCGCCAGCGTCTCGGGCGGCAGGTCACCTTCCTGCTGCGCTATCCCGGCTCCGGGCAGGAGAGCCATCCCCGCCACCACGAGAGCGACCGCAAGTCTCGTCGTTGGAGCCATGATCCCACCTCCGTCTCGAACTCTGGAGCGATTCTACTCCGATTCTTTGCACGCTAGCATGCCATACTCCTTTCGTGCTTCATCTCCGGAGGCGACAATGAAGCGTTCGTTTACATTAATTGTTTGAGCATCTCCGCGAGATGCAGGGGCCGCCGGCCCGTGGCCTGGACGATCTGCTGGCGGCAACTGAAGCCGTCCGCCAGGATCAGGGTCTCCTGGGATGCCTCGCGGACAGCCGGCAGGAGGACCCGCTCGCCGATCGCCAGGGAGATGTCGTAGTGATCCTTCTCGAATCCGAAGGCCCCGGCCATGCCGCAGCAGCCGGAGTCCAGGACACGGATCTCCATCCCCGTCCGATCCAGCAGATCCCGGTCCGCGCCCAGACCCATCACCGCCTGGTGGTGGCAGTGGCCGTGGACCAGGGCCGTGGCCGCTGCTTCCTGGCGGTGGCTCCCAGCCTTTCTGCAGTCGAGGAGCTCTGCGAGGGTGAACGTTTGGGCTGAGAGGCGCTGGGCCGCTTCGTCGTCGGGGAAGAGGGCGGGCAGCTCGTCGCGGAACACGGCCACGCAGCTCGGCTCCAGACCCACGACCGGAACGCCCGCTGCGATCTCCGGCCCCAGGACGTCCAGGATCTGGCGGAGCTGGCGGCGGGCGAGGTCCGAGCAGGCCGAAATCGTAGAGCGGCCGGCCGCAGCAGAGGACACGCCGGGGGATCTCCACCCGGCAGCCGGCGGCCTCCAGCACCTCGACGGCGGCCTGGCCGATCCCGGGCTCGAAGAAGTTGGTGAAAGTGTCCGGCCAGAGGAGGACGGGATCGCCCTCGGCATTGCTGAGTGCGCGGCCGCTTCCGGAACCAATCCCGGAACGTCTCGGCTGGCGAACGGGGGAGACTGCCGCTGCGGCGCGATCCCGCCGCTCGCCTTGAGCAACCGGACTGCGGGCGAGCGAGTTGGCGAGCCCGGGAGCGAGAGAGGCGAGGCGTGCCCACCAGGGGATGAGCCCCATGGCGTAGGCGGAGCGGGGCCGCGGCCGGCCCTGGTAGTGATGGTGCGAGGAACTCGGCCTTGTAGGTGGCCAGGTCGACGCTGGCCGGGCAGTCGCGCGTGCAGCCCTTGCAGGCCAGGCAGAGGTCGAGCGCCTCCCGGACCTCCTCGCTGCGCCAGCCGTCGCGGATCACGTCGCCCTGGAGCATCTCGAAGAGGAGGCGGGCCCGGCCGCGCGTCGAGTGCTCCTCGTCGCGCGTCGCCAGGTAGCTCGGGCACATGACGCCCCCTTCGTCGATCCCGCCGGCACTTGCCGACCCCGACGCAGCGGCTGCGGCGCGGGCGAAGCTCCCGTCGTCCTCGGGAAAGGCGAAGACGGTCTCGGGGCTCGCGGACGGTAGTGGGCCGAGCCGGAGGTTCTCGTCCGATGGGGAGGGGATCGACCTTCTTGCCGGGGTTCATGCGGTTTCCCGGGATCCCAGATCGCCTTGAACTCGCGGAAGGCCTGGACCAGCTCCGGGCCGAACATCTCGGGAGGAGCTCGCCCCGCTGCTGGCCGTCGCCGTGCTCGCCGGAGAGCGAGCCGCCGTGAGCGACCACGAGGTCGGCCGCCTCCTCCAGGAAGCGCGCGGTAGGTCGCGGATCCCCTCCGGCGTGGTGAGGTCGAAGTTGATGCGGGAGTGGACGCAGCCCTCGCCGAAGTGGCCGTAGAAGGCGGCGCCGTAGCCGTGGCGGGCGAGGAGAGCCAGGAGATCGCGGAGATAGGCGCCGAAGCGCTCCGGTGCCACGGCCGCGTCCTCCCAGCCCTCGCCATGCCGTCGCCCAGGCGGGGATCGCGTGCGTGGTGCCCACGGCCGCCTCGCGCACCTGCCAGATCCGCGACTGCTCGCCGGGATCGTCGAGGAGGAGCGCGGCGGAATGTTCGCAAAGATCCATCAGGCCGCGAGCCCGCTCCGCCGCCTCCTCCCGGCTGTCACCCGCCGAACTCGACCATGAGCCAGGCCTCCCCCGGCGGCAGGCGGGAGATCGTCTCTCGCATACAGCGGTGGGTGAACTCGTTGTCCACCAGGAAGCGGTCGCATGCCTTCGAGGCCGATGGGGCCGGCTGCCGAGCACCTCGGGACGCGTCGGCCGCGGCCGTCGACGTCCGCGAAGCCGAGCACCAGGAGCGACGCGGGCCGCTGGGCGCGGGACGAGGCGGACCGTGGCTTCGAGGAAGGTGACGCACGTGCCCTCGGTGCCGGCGAGCGCGCGGGCGACGTGGAAGCCCCGCTCGGGGAGCAGCTCGTCGAGGTTGTAGCCCGAGACGCGGCGCGGGATGTCGGGGAAAGCGCTCGCGGATCAGGTCGGCGTAGCGGTCGCGCAGCTCGCGGAGCCGCGCGATAGATCTCCCCGCGCCGGCCGCCGGCGCGGACGATGCGGTCGAGCTCTGCCTCTGCGCGTGGCCCCCACGGTCAGGCGGAGCGCCGTCGTAGGTGAGCACGTCGAGCGCCTCGACGTTGTCCGACGGTGCGCCCGGCCGTCACCGAGTGCACGCCGCAGGAGTTGTTGCCGATCATCCCGCCGAGCGTGCACCAGGCGTGGGTGGCGGGGTCGGGCCCGAAGGTGAGCCCGTGCCGGCCGGCCTCGCGGCGCAGGTCGTCCAGCACCGTGCCGGGCCGCACGCGGGCGGTGCGCGCGATCGGATCGAGATCCGCGCACACCGCTGAGATGTGCTTGGAGCAGTCGAGCACCACGGCGACGTTGCAGCACTGGCCGGCGAGGCTGGTGCCGGCGCCCCGTTGCAGGATCGGCGCGCCGTGACGGCGGCAGGCGGCTCACGGTGGCGATCACGTCCTCCTCGTCCCGCGGTACGACGACGCCGATCGGCACCTGCCGGTAGTTCGAGGCATCCGTGGCATAGAGGGCGCGGCTGCCGGCGTCGAATCGCACCTCGCCCCGCACCGAGCGACGGAGGTCGTCTTCAAGGGCGAGGGCATCGCCGGACCAGGAGGGGCGGGGGCTCATCGAGGTGAAGATATAATGCCTGCCCATGCACGGAGCCCCCGGCCCGGACGTCCGCACCCACCTGGGCCTCGACCGCCGCCTGTGCGGCCAGCCTCTGAAGGTGGAAGAGGGCGTGGCCGAGGTGGCCTTCGAGGTTCTCCCCGAGATGGCGGCCGACGAGCGCGGGCTGGTGCACGGCGGCTTCGTCTTCGGTCTCGCCGATCACGCCGCCATGCTGGCCGTCAACGATCCCCACGTGGTCCTGGGGAGCGCCGAGGTCCGCTTTCTGAAGCCGGTGGTGGTGGGCGAGCGGCTGATGGCCCGCGCGACGATCGAGGAGACGGACGACCGCCGCAGCCGGGTGCGGGTCGAAGTCCTTCGCGGTCAGGAGGCGGTGATGGCCGGCACCTTCCTCTGCATTACCCTGGAGCGGCACGTGCTCGATATTGGAGGGGGGAGGGGGAGGGAAGCGATGAACGGAGGAGACCGGATGGCGGCCGTGCTGGTGGAGCAGGGGGTGCGGTTCCTCTTCACCCTCTGCGGCGGGCACATCGCGCCCATCTACGTGGGCGCCAAGCGGCAGGGCATCCGGGTGGTGGACGTGCGCCACGAGGTGGACGCCGTCTTCGCCGCCGACGCCGTCTTCCGCTTGACCGGTGTGCCCGGGGTGGCGGCCGTCACCGCCGGCCCCGGGGTGACCAACACCATCACCGCGATCAAGAACGCCCAGCTCGCGCAGTCGGCCATCGTCCTCCTGGGCGGGGCCGCGGCCACTCTGCTCAAGGGCCGGGGAGCCCTCCAGGACATCGATCAGCAGGCCCTCTTCGCGCCGCACGTGAAGTGGGCGGCCTCGGCCAAGGCCGTGCGTGACCTGGTGCCGCTCCTGGAGAAGGCCTTCGCCGTGGCGCGGGCGGGCGTGCCTGGCCCGGTGTTCCTGGAATGCCCGGTGGACCTCCTCTATGACGAATCCCTGGTGCGCCAGTGGTATGGCGCGAGCTCCAAGGGGGGCGGGCTCGCCGGCGCCGGCCTGCGCTTCTACATGCAGCGCCACGCGAAGAACCTCTTCGCCAGGGCGGACCGCCACGCACCCCAGCCCCGCCTCACCCTGCCGCCCCCGGCTCCGTCCCGGTGGGGCGTGCGCAGGGCCGCCTCTCGGTTGCGCAAAGCGAAGCGGCCGGTGCTGGTGCTGGGCGGCCAGGTCCTCCTCTCCTCGCCCACCCGGCCGGAGGCGGAGGAGCTGGCGAAGGCCGTCGAGACGATCGGCGCGCCGGTCTACCTCGCCGGCGGCGCTCGAGGGCTGCTCGGCCCCGGCCATCCCCTCCAGCGGCGGCACAAGCGACGGGAGGCCCTGCGCGAGGCGGACCTCGTGCTGCTCGCCGGCATTCCCAGCGACTTCCGGCTGGACTACGGCCGCCACGTGGGCCGCAAGGCATTCCTCCTCTCCGTCAACCGCAGCGAGACCGATCTCAGGATGAATCGCAAGCCGGATCTCGGCATCCACGCCGACCCGGGCCTTCTCCTACGTGCCCTCGCGAAGGAGCTGGGCGGCGGCGCGAGGTGGGGGGAGTGGCTGGAGAACCTGCGGGCCCGCGACGCCGAGAGGGAGACGGAAATCGAATCCCAGGCCGCGGTGGCCGGCGAAAGGGTCAATCCCATCCATCTCTGCCGGGAGATCGATCGCGCCCTGTCGCCGGATAGCGTGATCGTGGCCGACGGCGGCGATTTCGTGGCCACGGCCGCCTACACCGTGAGCCCGCGGGGGCCGCTCTCGTGGCTCGATCCCGGCGTCTTCGGCACCCTGGGAGTGGGCGGCGGCTTTGCCCTGGGAGCCAAGCTGTGCCGTCCCGAGGCCGACGTCTGGATCCTCTACGGCGACGGCTCCGTGGCCTACAGCCTCGCTGAGTTCGACACCTTCGCCCGCCACGGCGTCGCGGTCATCGCCGTGGTGGGCAACGACGCCGCCTGGATGCAGATCGCCCGCGAGCAGGTGGAGATCCTGGGAGACGACGTGGGCGTGACCCTCGCCCGCACCGACTACCACCGGGTCGCCGAGGGCTACGGTGGCCGCGGCCTCCTGCTGACCCGGCGCGAGGACGTCCCCGAGGTCCTCCGCCAGGCCCTGGAGCTGGCTCGCCAGGGTTACCCGGTGTTGGTCAACGCCCACCTCGACCGGACGGAGTTCCGCAAGGGCTCGATCTCGATGTGACCCATGGGGCTTGAAGCCCCTTGTCCCCGATCCGCCTCGCCAGTACACTCATCGCCGCTTTCGCGGAAATGAAATCGCCTTCACGCGCCATCCCGGGTGCGAAGAAAGGGAGAGGCTCTTGACAGAGTGTACGGGCGTGCATACAATAGAAGGGTATGAGTGGAGCCGCGGCAAAGCCAAAGAGAATCTCTGGAAGCACCAGGTGGACTTTGCGGATGCGACGACGGTCTTCAGCGACGAGCTCGGCATCACGATCGAGGATGAGCTCGAGAGCGAAAGGCGGTTCGTCACCCTTGGAGCCAGTGCCGCGGGTCAGATTCTGGTCGTGGTCTACACCTGGCGAGACCTGAAGATCCGGATCATCTCGGCGCGGAAGGCTACGCCGCGCGAACGGAAAGCCTATGAAACAGCGGAACGGAGGCGCCATGAAAGAGGAATACGATTTCAGCCGCGGCGAGCGCGGGGCCGTGGAGCCGCTCCCTCCGGGCAAGACCCGGATCACCATCCGTCTGGATGACGACATCCTGGACTGGTTCAAGGACCGGGTCCACCAGGCCGGCGGCGGCAACTACCAGACGCTCATCAACCGGGCGCTTCGGGAGTACATCCAGGATCGTAAGGAGCCTCTCGAAGCCACCCTGCGCCGTGTGCTGCGGGAAGAGCTTCAGGCCTCCTCCGAGACGGCGGCACAGCGCCGGGCCTGAGCCGCCGCCGCGTACTCGCGGGCGATGGCCTGGGCAGGCTCGGACGGCTCCCATTCATCCCGCGGCTTGGACGGCGCGAATTTCAGGGGACGCGTCGCGATCCCTCCGTCCTCCTCGGGACGCTTTTCCAGCAGGGATCGCGCCACCGTCTTCTCGATCAGCGAATGCATCCAGGACGGCTGGTAGAGGCGGGAGATGAACCGCAATCCGTCGCCTCCCAGTCGCTGGCTGCGGATCCAGAGCCGGGCGAGCGCTTCGAAGCCCCACCGGCCCAGTCGGTTGAGCAGCCAGCGATTGGCCAGCGAGGCCGCCTGGAAGGGCCGGAGCGTTTCCTGGACGGCCTGCTCGTAGTCGAGCTCGCCGAGCAGGGACCGGGCAGCCAGCACTCCGGAGGTGATGGCGTAGCGGATGCCGAAGCCCCAGAGCCCGTCCTGGAAACCCGCGGCCTCGCCCACGTAGCACCGGCCGCCCGCCACGTGCCGGGGATTCAAAGCGAAGCCCCCGACACCCCGCATGCGATGCAGGGGCCGGCGGTCCAGAGCGGGGTAGTGGGTGTGATACCAGGCCAGAGTCTCGTTGAGGAAGCGCTCGGCATCCTTCTGGCGGCGCAGCAGCACCGTGGCGATCAGGCCGACGCCATCGACCACGATCATGTAGGTGTAGGCGCCGGGCGCCAGCCGGTCGTCGAGCTGGAAGGTGACGTGGTCGGGGTGGGAGGTGTGGAACAGCTCGCCGCAGACCAGTCCCGTGGCCGTCTTCGGACCCGTGGCCACGATGTCGCAGGACTCCCGGTCCCGCCGGGCGTTGTAGTAGAGGTGGACACCTTCGGACTCGGCTTGACGCTTCAGGCCCTGGTCCAATGTTTCGAGGCTCGTCCCTCGCGCCACCAGACGGAAGGCGATGCCCGGGGTCGCGGCCGTGACGGTCTCCCCGCTGGGGAGGACGAGATCCATCTGACGGAACGGCGTCGTCCGGAACGTACCAGGATCGAGCCCCCAGCTCTGCATCTCGTCCAGGAAGTCCACCGGCCGCGACCAGTTCTCGATGGCCTGGAAGTCGCCGGCGAAGCGGGCGCCGCTGTCCGCCCGCAGCTCGTGGACATGGACCTCCCGGCCTGCCCGGGCGAGCGACGATGGCGGCGGAGAGGCCGGAGAGGCCAGCGCCGAGGACGTGGAGGGGCCTGTTGGCGTCCGCGATCACAGCCGAAGCATAACCCCGTCGGCCTGCATTCCTGCGCTAGAATAGGAAGACCTCGATGCCTGGTATTGGCCATGATCCAGGAGGATCTCATGCGGCATTCGCCCCTCTTCCGCTCGGTCGCCCTCGGGACCCTGCTCCTGGTCCTCGCCTCCTGCGTCTCGACGCAACTGCCGCCCATCTCCAGCCAGGGGAGCTCGTACAGGCCTCTCCCCGACGAGGCGGCCCTCTGGCAGGAGAGCCGCGACGAAGAGCAGAAGCTCCTCGACAAGGTGAAGCTCTACGACGATCCGCTCCTCGACTTCCTATCTCCGGCAGGTGGTGGACCGCATGAATCCGCCCGGCATGGCGGCCAACCGCGAGATCCGCTACCAGGTGCGGGTGGTGGAGGACCCCACCCTCAACGCCTTCGCCTATCCCCACGGCTCGATCTACGTCCACACCGGTCTGCTGGCGCGGATGGAGAGCGAGGACGAGCTGGCGACGGTGCTGGCGCACGAGATGACCCACGTCGAGAACCGCCACATGTTGCGCTACCAGCGCAGCGAGCACAACAAGGCGGTCGGTCTCTCAGTGGCCGCTATCGCCGTGGCGGTGATCCTCGCCGACGCCGAGGGCGATGCTCTGAGCGACGGAGACTGGGGGAAGGCTGAGGCCCTCGACGCGCTGGGCCAAGTCATCTTCGGGCTGGGGCTGGAGCTCGCCTTTACAGCCTCGGTGAGCGGCTATGGGCGGAGCCTGGAGGCGGAGGCGGACGAAGGAAGCTTCCGCAAGATGGCCGCCGCCGGCTACGACCTGCGGCAAGCGCCCAAGGTCTACCAGGTGCTCCTGGACGATGGCGGCGAGCCGAGAAAGATGGAGGCCTTCTTCTTCGGCAGCCATCCCCGTCTTACCGAGCGTGTCGCGGAATCGAAGCGCTATCTCGTTGGGCATCCTGTGACGGTCGCCCTCCGGCAGCAAAGGGCGGAGGATGAGGACATCTTCGCTCGCCGCCTGCGGGCGGTGGTGCGGGACGACGCCAGGCTGAACATCGGCCTGGGGCGCTTCAAGCTCGCTGAGAGCGAGCTCGAACGGGCACGGGCCTTGATGCCGGAAGATCCCGAGGTCCACCTCCTCAAGGGACGCCTGCGGCTCGCCCAGGCCGCCGCCGATCACGATTCGGCGAACCAGCGGCAGCTCCGCCGCGAGGCCGAAGATTCCTTCCTCGAGGCCATCGAGCTCGACCCCGGCCGTCCCGCCGCCCACCGCGAGCTGGGGCTCCTGCTCTACGAACGCAAGCAGCTCGCCGACGCCTGTATCCAGCTTCGCCGCTACGCCGAGCTCGCCCCCGAGGCCGAAGACGCGGAGCACGTGCAGGACTACGTCCTGGAGATGCAGCAGGACGGCCACTGCCGGTGAGAAATCGCACGGAATCCTGGGGTAGAGTCTTCCTGCTTTGCACCAACCCAGGAGATCCTGATGCGCAGACTGCTTCTCATCCTCGTTCCGCTCGCTCTCGCGGCCCCGGTCGCGGCGGCGGAGCCCCATCCGTTCACGGCCCGGGACCTACTCGCCATGGACCGGATCAGCGAGCCCGAGCCGTCTCCCCAGGGGGACAAGGTGGCGTTCGTGGTCCGCACCACGGACCTCGAGGCCAACAAGGGACGCAACGACGTCTGGCTGGTCAACGTCGACGGCACCGGCCTCACGCGGCTGACCTCCGATCCTGCTGCGGACACCAATCCGCGGTGGGCGCCGGATGGCCAGAGCCTCTACTTCCTCTCCACCCGCTCCGGCTCCAGCCAGGTCTGGCGCCTGCCCGTGGGCGGCGGCGACCCCGTCCAGATCACCAAGCTGCCCCTCGACGTGGCGAACCTCACGGTCTCGCCGGACGGCTCGCGCCTCGCCTTCAGCCTCGACGTCTTCGTCGACTGCCCGACCCTGGCCTGCACCAAGGAGCGGTTGGACGCCCAGGGGAAGAAGAAGGCGAGCGGCCAGCTCTTCCAGGGCGGCGCCGGCTTCTTCCGCCACTGGGACACCTGGGGCGACGGCCGCCGCTCCCACCTGTTCGTCTTGCCCCTGGCTGGGGGCAATCCCGGCGGCGACCCCGTGGATGTCTCGCGTGGCTTGAACGCCGACAGCCCCTCCAAGCCCTTCGGCGGCTCGGAGGAGTATGCCTTCTCGCCCGACGGCCGCTCCATCGTCTTCGCCGCCCGTGACGTGGCGGCCGAGGAGCCGTGGTCCACCAACCTCGACCTCTTCCTGGCGCCGGTCGATGGCTCGCAGCCGGCCCGCAACCTGACCGCGGATAACAAGGCCACTGACACCCAGCCCCTGTTCTCGCCGGACGGCAAGACCCTGATCTGGCTCGCCATGTCCCGGCCGGGCTTCGAGGCCGACCGCCTGCGCATCAAGGCGAAAGACCTCGCGACCGGCCGCGAGCGGGTGCTCGCCGAGGATTGGGACCGCTCGCCCGACGGCCTTCAGTTCTCGCGCGATGGGCGCACCCTCTATGCCACGGCCGAGGACGTCGGGCAGGTGCCGCTGTTCGCCATCGACGTGGCCACCGGCAAGCCCACCCGGCTGGTCGTCGGCGGGCACGTCCGCACGCCAAGACTGGCGGGCGTGGCCGGTGACCGCATCGTCTTCGGCCGCGACGACCTGCGCTCGCCGGTGGAGCTCTACACCGTGCGCCGCGACGGCACGGGTCTCACCCAGGTCACCCGCATCAACGCCGACCGCGTGGCCGCGGCGCGGATGGGCGAGCCCGAGCAGTTCTCGTTCAAGGGCGCGGGGGGCGACACCGTCTACGGCTGGGTCGTCAAGCCCGCGGGCTTCGAGCCGGGGAAGAAGTACCCGGTCGCCTTCCTCATCCACGGCGGCCCGCAGGGCTCCTTCGGCAACGACTTCCACTACCGCTGGAACCCGCAAGGCTACGCCGGCGCCGGCTACGGCGTGGTGATGATCGACTTCCACGGCTCGACCGGCTACGGCCAGGCCTTCACCGACGCCATCCGCATGGACTGGGGCGGCAAGCCGCTCGTGGACCTGCAGAAGGGCTTGGAGGCCGCCGTGGCCCGCTATCCCTGGCTCGACGGCGACCGCGTGTGCGCCCTCGGCGCTTCCTACGGCGGCTACATGATCAACTGGATCGCCGGCAACTGGCCGGACCGCTTCCGCTGCCTGGTGGTCCACGACGGCAACTTCGACAAGCGGATGATGTATTACGCCACCGAGGAGCTCTGGTTCCCCGAGTGGGAGCACGGCGGACCCACTGGCAGAGCGCCGCCAGGACTACGAGAAGTACAACCCGGTCGAATTTCGTCGAAGCTGGAAGACGCCGACGCTGGTCGTCCACGGCGGCCTGGACTACCGCGTCGCCGGACAACCAGGGCATCGCCACCTTCACCGCCCTGCAGCGGCGGGGCATCCCCAGCCAATTCCTCTACTTCCCCGACGAGAACCACTGGGTGCTGAAGCCGGCCAACAGCATCCTCTGGCACGATACCGTGCTGGGCTGGCTCGATCGCTGGCTGAAACCGGGAACCGCCGCATCCGCTCGCTAAGCCCCCGCCGCTGAATCCTCGCCAGGCCCTTGGGGCGGTTTTCTACCGCCCCATGTTTGAATACTTTTTTCTTTTTGCGTTGAGGCCAGGAACTTCACAAACCCTTAAAAGACGGCCGTTTGAAGAAAGTTGGGGATTCTTGTCCCGAAAAGGGGGTCAGCGGAAACGAAGGATATAGAGGCGACATGGTTCGGCCGTTGTGGACACCCGAGCGTAGAGGTGGAGGCCGAGCCTTCGCTGGCATTCTAGGAGGACGAGTCATGCTTCCCGTCACCGACATGCCGATACCCGGTACCCTGCGGCTGCGAGCCCTGCATCCCCTCATCGAGGGGGACGGCTCCTGCAACCTGATCTATGACCTCGAGCGGGCGGCGGTGGTGGAGGTTCCAGAGGACCTTCAATTCCATATCGTGTCAGCCTTGGAGATGGGTGACATGGACGAAGGTATCCTCAGTTGGCTGGCCCGCGAGGACCTCCTGACCAGCGAAGGGGGCGCCGGCTGGACGGACTTCACCGCCGGCGCGGGGGCACAGGAGCTGGCGAGCGGCTGGAGCATGGGGGCGATCTATCGGCTGGACGACGAGCTCCACGCCCGCATCGAGCACGCCCGGGAGCAGGCCGCCCTGGAGATCATCGACTTCGTGTTGCAACAGAGCGCCGGCACGGGTCTCGTCAAGCTCCACCTGAGCTGGGGCGGAGCCTTCCCGCAGCGGGGCATGCTCGAACGGATCGTGGTCGAGGCGTCGCGCCGGGCCGCGCCGCTGCGCCAGGAGATCGCCTTCGAGCTCACCCTCGATGCCCGGGAGGTGACCCCCGCCGTGGCCGACGTCCTCGCCGGGCTCTCCCTCCAGGTGCGGCTGCTCTGCGGCAGCTATCCGGCCCGCACCGGGGAGCTCTACACCCGCCATCGCAACCCCGCCTGGAAGGCCGAGCCGGCCGTGCGCCTGCTGCTGGACCGGCTGGGGGAGCGGCTGACCGTGCACTGCGTGCTGGACCGCGGCCGGCTCCTCGACGTCTGGGAGTGGGCCAAGCAGACCGGCGTCCGTCACCTGGATGCCATGGTCCTGGAAGACTCCGCGGTGGGCGACGGCACCGGATGCCCGGGACGGCTGCGCGAGATCCGCAACGACCTGCTGGCGGTATGCGACGAGATGGCCGACACCCTCGCCGCCCAGGGCTTGCCCGTGGCCTACAAGCCGCTGACCCGGATCGTGGACCGGCTGATGCGCAGTGAGCCGCTGGACCGGCTCTACGGCGAGCGCGCCAGCTTCGGGAGCCTGATACCGATGGCAGACGTCTACCCCCGCTCCTTCCTCGATTGCCTGGACCTCCGGCCAGCGCCGGCCCCCTGGCGCGAGGACGAAGCGGAGGCCGCCGGCGAGGCGGGCTTCGCCTGCCGCGGCTGCTGGGCCCGGCACGTGTGCAGCCACAGCTCCTACGTGGCACCCCAGGAAGGGCGGGAGGATCTCCGCGACCCTTCGGAGGAGCGCTGCTCGCTCTGGCGCACGGAGGTGGAGGCGGCCCTCCGCTTCTATCACCGGCTGGCCCACATGGACCCCCTGCCGGTGCGCCGCTTCTTCGAAGACTCGTCTCGCGACACGGGCCCCACGCTGGTCCGCCGCGAGGACCTCGATCACCTGAGGATGCCGTTCTGAGCCTCTCTGCCAGGGCTCCGGCGTCCTCGACCGTCTCTCCACTCGGGTAGAGGCGCCCCCCCTCCGGGACGCCTCTGCCCACCCTTTTTCCGCCGAGCCCGCCGTCGGCTCCTACCGCCATCTGGTGCTGCGCCGGGCTGCGCTATGATCGCCGCACGGACTTGAGGAGGACGGTCATGGATGGAGACGCGAAATTCCGGGGTGCCGGCGGGACGCCGGGCGGTCTGGGAGAGTTCCTGCTCGGCGTGGCCATGGCCGCGGGCGGCGGCTATCTGCTCACCACCCAGGTGGTGGTGACAGGTGGCTTCTGGTCTTTCGGGGGGCACAACCTCTTCGGCCTCACCCTGGTGCCGTTCCTCTTCGGTGTCGGCATCCTGTTCTTCAACGGCCGCTCCAAGCTGGGCTGGCTGCTGGTGATCGCCGGCGGCGTGATCATCCTCGCCGGCATCCTGTCCAATCTCGAGATCTACTTCCGCAGCACCAGCCTGTTCAACACCCTGCTGATGCTGGTGCTGCTCTTCGGCGGTCTCGGGCTGATCGCCCGTTCTCTGCGGTCGCACTGAGCCGTTTCACCGTTCACGGCACATCGCTTGCAATCATTCCCGGGCTGATTCAACAGCGGCGCGCCGCAGGCGCGTCCGGAGGATGACGATGCACGAGACTTCTGCGGAGCCGGCGCGCAGGGAGGCCCCCAAGCTCTTCTGGTGGTTGATCCTGCTCGCCGCGAGCGTGTTCTATCTCCTGTTCATCCTGCGCACGGGCTTCGACGTTTTCGGAGAGCGCTACTACATCCTCTTCGACGACGCCATGATCTCCATGCGCTATGCCCAGAACCTGGCGGCGGGACATGGACTGGTGTGGAACCCGGGCGAGGCGCCGCCGGTCGAGGGCTACACCAATCTGCTGTGGACGCTCTGGATGGCGGCCCTCCATCTCCTCCCCCTGCCGCTGTCGAAGACCTCCCTCGCCGTGATGGTCTCGGGAGCGCTCATCCTCCTCGCCCAGGTCTGGGTCGTGGCTGCCACGGCGCGGCTCCTCACCGGGATAAGAAGGAGCTGGGCCGGGCTCTTCGCGGTCTTCTTCACCGCCTTCTCCTTCCCCCTCATCTACTGGACGCTGCGCGGTATGGAGGTGGGCTTCCTGGCGCTCCTGGCGAGCGCCGGCTGTCTGCTGGTCTTCCGTCTTCAGGAAGAGCGCCGGCCTTCGTACCTCCTGGGGCTGGCCCTCTGCCTGGCGGCTCTGGTGCTCACCCGCGACGACGCGATCACCATCGCGGGGATCCTCGTGGCCTTCGCGGTCCTCACGGCGCCGGGCTGGCGTTCCCGGGTGGGGACGGCGGCGGTCCTCGGGGCTGCCGTGGTCGTGCCCAAGGCGGTCCATCTCGCGTTCCGCTGGTCCTTCTACGGCGACCTGCTGCCCAACACCTACTATCTGAAGCTGGGGGGCAGCTCCCTGGTGGACCGCCTCGGCCGGGGAGCTTCGACCTTCGGTGCGGTCCTCGCCCAACACCTCCTGCCCCTGCTGGCGGTCGCCGGCCTCCTGCTCCTGGCGTTGCGACGGAGGCGGGATCCCATCCTCCGGTCACGCCTCTTCCTGCTTGCGGCGCTGGTGCTCGTGCAGTCCGTGTACTCGATCTACGTGGGGGGCGACGCCTGGGAGTACATGCGCATGGCCAACCGCTACGTAGCCGTCGCCCTGCCGGCACTGGCCCTGCTCGCCGGGCTCGGCCTGGCGCGACTGGGGGAGGCCGGAGGTCCCGAGCCACGGACCCTGGGGATCGTCGTGGGGCTGGGCGCCCTCGTGGGCGGACTGTGGAACCTCGGCGAGAAAGCCGCCGAGCATCTCACCGCCCCTCGCGATCTCGCCTGGGGCATGGCCCTGGCGGTGACGGGCGCGCTCCTCTTAGGGCTTTTCCGTCTGTCGCCGCGTGGGCGGGAGGCGGGAGCCTGGGCGCGGACGGACCGGGCGCGGATCGCCTGGGCCCTCGTCCTCTGGGCTCTGGTCAACGGCAAGGGGACTCTGCAATGGATCGTCGACAACGCCTATGAGCTCCCCATGAACGTCCAGATGGCCCGGGTGGGGCTGCTGATCCGGGACAGCACCGACCCGCAGGCGAGCATCGCCGTGGCCGCGGCCGGGAGCACCCCCTACTTCGCGGAGCGGCCGACGATCGACGTGCTGGGCAAGTGCGACAGGCGGATCGCGCGTCTCCCCCGGTCGCGGTCGTTCATGCCCGGCCACGACAAGCAGGACTACGCCTACAGCTTCGGCGAGCTGCGGCCGGACGTGGTCGCCGACTACTGGCACCCCAAGCCGGACGCGGTCCAGGCCCTGGAGACGTTCGGCTTCGAGCGGCTCCCCAACGGCCTCTACGTACAGCGCTCAACCTCCCGGGTGCGGCGCGACGCCATCTCCCGCGATTTCGACCGCTACGGCCTCCCGACCGTCACCCGATCCGCAGCGTTGCCGCCGGTTTGACGCCTTCCGCTCCGCCTGAGAAGATGAGGCTGAGGGGGCGGGCTCGGGAGGGGAGGCGCCGGATCTGAAGGTGTGGGGTAAGAGAACCCGGAATCCATGCTTCGTTACGTCGTTGCCTTGCAGGCGGAGGCCCGTGCGCTGGTGGAACGGTTCGGCCTGGAGCCGGCCGGCGAGGGGCCGTTCCCCATCTACCGGGGAGAGGACGCGTGGCTGATCGTCTCCGGTCCGGGCAAGGCCGCGTCCGCGGCGGCTACCACCTATCTCCACCTCGTCTCCGGCGGCGAGATGGGCCGCGCCTGGCTCAACGTCGGCCTCGGCGGGCACAGCACCCGCCCGGTGGGCGAGGGGGTCATCGCACACAAGATCTCCGACGGCGCGAGCGGCGCCTCGTGGTATCCCCAGCTCGTGGTGGACAGCCCGCGACCCACGGTGCCGGTGCTCACGGTCGAGCGGGTGGAGGAGGAGTACGCCTCCCCCTGGGTGTACGACTCCGAAGCCGCGGGATTCTTCCCCACGGCCTGCCGGTTCTCCGTGGCCGAGCTGGTGCACTGCTTCAAGGTCGTCTCCGACAATCCGGACGCGACCCTGTCACGCCGGATGTCCAGCGCTTTTCTCGAGCACCTGATCGCCCGCAACCTCGGCGACCTGGAGGTCTTCGCCCGCAGCCTCGCCGCCCTGGCGCAGGAGCTGGCAACCCTGGCCGCGATCCCCATCCGCCTGCCCGAGAGAAGGAAGGGCCGCGATGATCTACGTTGAGGAAGAGATCCTGAACCATCCGCGGACCTTGCAGATCCAGAGCCGTTTCCCGGACGCCGAGGTGGTCCCCTGTGCGCGGTACGGCGAGATCTTCAACCGTCGCGCCCAGAATTTCCGGCTGCAGAAGCGTCGGCCGTCGCTCATCCTGGCCAGGAAGCACCGCAACTTCGTGCACGACGCTCCGGAAGGGTTCGGCCTCCCCGCGGTCCGGAGCTTCCTCTTCGATCCCCTGCTCAACTGCATCTACGACTGCCGCTACTGCTACCTCCAGGGGATGTTCCGCTCCGCCCACTACGTGGTGTTCGTCAACTACGAGGACTTCCAGTGGGAGATCGAGGAGAAAATCCGCGCCCTGCCCGGCCAGGACCTGTGGTTCTTCTCCGGCTACGACTGCGACAGCCTGGCCCTGGAGCCGGTGACGCGCCTCGCGGCGAGCTTCGTCCCCTTCTTCGCCCGCTTCCCCCAGGCCCACCTGGAGCTGCGCACCAAGAGCACGCAGATCAAGTCGCTGATCGACATGGAGGCGGAGCCCAACGTGGTGGTGGCCTTCAGCTTCACGCCCGAGGAGGTGCAGGCCTCGCTGGAGCACGAGACGCCGTCGGTGGATCGCCGCATCCGGGCCATGGAACGGCTGCAGGAGCGGGGCTGGCGCCTGGGCCTGCGCTTCGATCCCCTGATCTACGACCCGGACTATCGCGAGCAGTACCGCCGCCTCTACGAGCAGGTGTTCGGCGCGGTGCACGTCGAGAGCCTGCACTCCGTGAGCCTCGGCCCCTTCCGGCTGGGAGGGGACGCCTTCAAGGCCGTGGTCCGGCTCTACCCCGACGAGGCCCTCTTCGCCGGTCCCCTCGCGGAGGAGGAGGGCCACGTGGCCTACCGGCGCGAGCTCGAAGAGGAGATGGTCGCGTTCTGCACCGGGGAGCTGTTGCGCCACGTGCCGGAGGAGATCTTCTTCCCCGGCCTCAGCCTGGCGCCGGCGGCGCCGCCGGCGAGCAGCTCCCAGCCCGAGAGCGGGCCGGCCGCCTAGTCTGGTGGCGTGACGGCGAGGTGACAGCGTTGTAGACCGAGCTTCTGCCGCTCCGCTCGATCGGCTAGAATGGTCCTTTGATTTCTCCTGCGCGGAGGCAACCTCCCCCCTGAGAATTCGTATTCCTTGAAGCCGGTGTAAGGGAGACCCATCGACATGGCCAAGAGAATGATCGTGATGCTCCTCGCGGTAGCCATCTTCGCGGCGGCCCTGGGAGCCGTAAAGTATCGCCAGATCAAAGGCGCGATGGCCCAGCACGCGAACTTCCAGCCGCCTCCCGAGGCGGTGACCACCACCATCGCCCGCCAGGAGGAGTGGCCGTCGACGGTGGCCGCCATCGGCACGGTGACCGCCGTCCAGGGCGTCACCGTGAGTGCCGACCTGCCGGGCATCGTCGAGAAGATCACCTTCGAGTCCGGGCAGATGGTGCGCGCGGGCGCCGTGCTGGTGAAGCTCGACACCAGCCAGGAGGAGGCGCAACTGACCGCCGCCCAGGCGCAGCTCGACCTCGCCCGCATGAGCCTCGAGCGCATGAAGGGCTTGAAGGAGAGCGGCGTCATCGCCGTGGCCGACTACGACCGCGCCTCGGCCGAGTTCAAGCAGGGGGACGCCAAGGTGGGCGAGATCCGCGCCACCATCGCCCGCAAGACCATCCGCGCCCCGTTCTCGGGGCTGCTCGGCATCCGTAAGGTCAACCTCGGCCAGTACTTGGCCGGCGGCGATCCCGTCGTGCCCCTCCAGTCCCTGAGCCCCATGTACGTGAACTTCGCCGTGCCGCAGCAGGAGATGAGCCGGCTGGGTCGTGGCGCCGCCGTGCACCTGACGATCGAGGGGACCACGGCGAAGCCCGTGGGCCGCATCACGGCCCTGGACTCGGTCGTCGATCCGGCCACGCGCAACGTCCAGATCCAGGCCACCTTCGCCAATGCAGACGGCCGGCTGCACCCGGGCATGTTCGTCGAGACCCAGGTGCTGCTCGGCGCCAGCCAGCAGGTCATCGCGCTGCCCACCTCGGCCATCAGCTACGCGCCGTACGGCAACTCGGTGTTCCTTATCGAGGACGTCAAGGGCCCGGACGGCAAGACCTACCGCGGTGTGCGCCAGCAGTTCGTCAAGCTGGGCGGCTCGCGCGGCGACCAGGTGGCGGTGGTCTCCGGCCTCAAGCCGGGCGAGGAGGTCGCCACCTCGGGCGTGTTCAAGCTCAGAAACGGCGCCGCCGTCCAGATCAACAACAAGATCCAGCCTGCGAGCGGCTCCACGCCCCGCCCCGAGGACAGCTAGGAGGACCGCCCGATGAAGCTCACTGATCTGTTCATCCGCCGGCCCGTGCTGGCCGTGGTCGTCAACCTGGTGATCCTGATCGCCGGCTTGCAGTCCATCCGCTCGCTCAGCATCCGGCAGTACCCGCGCAGCGACATCGCGGTGATCAACGTCACCACCGCCTACGTGGGCGCCAACGCCGACCTGGTGCGCGGCTTCATCACCACGCCGCTCGAACGGGTCCTCGCCAGCGCCGACGGCATCGACTTCATGGAGTCGTCGAGCAGCCAGGGTGCGAGCACCATCACCCTGCACCTGAAGCTCAACTTCGACACCAACGCCGCCTTGACCCAGGTCCAGGCCAAGGTGGCGCAGGTGCGCAACACCCTGCCGCCGGAAGCGGAGGCGCCCATCATCACGCTGGAGACCGCGGACAGCCAGTTCGCGGGCATGTACCTCGGCTTCTCCTCCGCCGACCTCGACCAGAACCAGATCACCGATTACCTGGTGCGCGTGGTGCAGCCCAAGCTCGCGGCCATCAGCGGCGTGCAACGGGCCGACATCTTCGGCGACCGTACGTTCGCCATGCGCGTCTGGCTCAAGCCCGACCAGATGGCGGCCCACGGCATCTCGCCCTCTAAGGTGCGCGACGTGCTGGCGGCCAACAACTACCTCTCCGCCCTGGGCCGGACCAAGGGCTCCATGGTGTCCGTGAACCTCGTCGCCAACACCGACTTGCGGACGGTGGAGGAGTTCAAGCAGATCGTGGTCAAGGAAGACAAGGGCGACGTCGTGCGGCTCGGCCAGATCGCCGACGTAGTTCTGGGCGCCGAGAACTACGATCAGGACGTGCGCTTCAACGGCGAGACCGCCGTGTTCATCGGCATCTGGGTGCTGCCCACGGCCAACACGCTCGACGTCATCCACCGGGTGCGCGAAGCCATGCCCGGTATCCAGGCGCAACTCCCGGCAGGGATGAAGGGCGGCATCCCCTACGACTCGACGGAGTACATCCAGGATTCGATCGACGAAGTGCTCAAGACCTTGACCGAGACCCTGCTCATCGTCATCGTCGTCATCTTCCTCTTCCTGGGCTCGGTGCGGTCGGTGATCATCCCCGTGGTGGCCATCCCCATCTCGCTCATCGGCGCCGTCTTCATCATGCTGGTGGCCGGCTTCACCATCAACCTGCTCACGCTCCTCGCCATCGTGCTCTCGGTGGGCCTGGTGGTGGACGACGCCATCGTCATGGTGGAGAACGTCGAGCGCCACCTGCACGAAGGCAAGACGCCGTTCCAGGCGGCCATCGACGCCGCCCGCGAGCTGGTGGGGCCGATCATCGCCATGACCATCACGCTCGCGGCCGTATACACGCCGGTCGCCATCCAGGGCGGCCTCACCGGGTCGCTGTTCCGCGAGTTCGCCTTCACCCTCGCCGGCGCGGTGCTGGTCTCCGGTGTCGTGGCGCTCACCCTGTCGCCCATGATGGGCTCGAAGATGCTGCGCGCCGGCGATACCGAGCGCGGCTTCGCGGGCTTCGTCAACCGGCGCTTCGAAGCCATCCGGCGCGCCTACGCGCGGCTTTTGGGAGGGACGCTGCGCTACCGGCCCGTGGTGCTCACCCTGTGGGTGATCGTCATGCTGCTCATCGTGCCGTTCTACCTGTTCTCCCAGAAAGAGCTGGCGCCGCCCGAGGACCAGGGCTTCATCTTCGGCATCGTGCAGGCCCCGGCCAACGCCACGCTCGACCAGACGAAGCTCTTCGCGGACGAGATCTACAAAACCTTTCAATCCGTCCCGGAGCACGACAGCACCTTCCAGATCATCTTCCCCACGGGCGGCTTCGCGGGCATGGTGATCAAGCCCTGGAGCGAGCGCACGAAAACCAGCGCGCAGGTGCAGATGGAGGTCTCGCAGGGCCTGTCGAAGATCGCGGGCCTGCGGGTCATCCCCTTGACGCCGCCCTCCCTGCCCGGCGGCGGCGGCGGTCTCCCGGTCGACTTCGTGATCGCCTCGACCGCCGAGCCCAAGCAGCTCGCCGAGATCGCCAATCAGATCGTGCCCAAGGCGTTCAAGAGCGGCCTCTTCATGTTCGCGGACACCGACCTCAAATTCGATCAGCCGCAGACCGAGGTGGTGTTCAATCGCGACAAGCTGCGCTCCGAAGGGGTGGACCTCTCCCAGGCCGGCCGCGACCTCTCGACGCTCCTGGGCGGCAACTACGTCAACCGCTTCAGCATCCAGGGCCGGAGCTACAAGGTGATCCCGCAGGTCAAGCGCAGCGAGCGGCTGACGCCGGACCAACTGCAAGACATCTACGTCACCGGCGCCGGCGGCAAGCTGGTGCCGCTCTCCACCTTCGCCACCCTGCGCACCACCACCGAGCCGCGCGACCTCAAGCGCTTCCAGCAGCTCAACGCCGTGCGCATCCAGGGCGCCATCCCGCCGAACGTCTCGCTCGACCAGGCGCTGCGCTTCCTGGAAGACGAGGCGAAGAAGGTTCTGCCCCAGGGCTACACCGTCGACTACGCGGGCGAGTCGCGGCAGCTCCGCATCGAAGGCGGCAAGTTCCTCGGCACCTTCCTGCTCTCGGCGATCCTGATCTATCTCGTGCTGGCGGCCCAGTTCGAAAGCTTCCGCGATCCGTTCATCATCCTCGCCGGCTCGGTGCCCCTGGCGCTCGCCGGAGCCCTGCTCTTCTCCTTCCTGGGCTTCACCTCGCTCAACGTCTACAGCCAGGTGGGATTGATCACACTGGTCGGTCTGATCGCCAAAAACGGCATCCTCATCGTCCAGTTCGCCAACCATCTCCAGGAGACGGGGCTGGACAAGCTGCAATCGGTCCTCGAAGCGGCCTCCACGCGTCTGCGTCCCATCCTGATGACCACT
This sequence comes from Thermoanaerobaculaceae bacterium, assembly GCA_963712665.1. Lineage (GTDB taxonomy): Bacteria > Acidobacteriota > Thermoanaerobaculia > Multivoradales > UBA5704 > DATARR01. Next base: position 95,455 of record CAVQIV010000013.1, read on the forward strand.
GCGGCCACCGTCGTGGGCCACCTGCCGCTCGTCTTCGCCCACGGCGCGGGAGCCGGCGCCCGCAACAGCATCGGCATCATGCTGGTGAGCGGTATGATCATCGGCACGCTGTTCACGCTGTTCGTCGTGCCCTCGATCTACGTACTGGTGGCGCGCACGCACCGGAAGGCTCCAGTCGTGGAGGAGCGGGAGATGGTGGAGGAGCCGGAGGTGGAGGCCGTGGCGGTGTAGGGAAGAGCCGGGTCAAAAAGGAGAGCTGAATGCCGATCGTCGACTTTCACAACCACTATTACCCGCCCGAGTACCTGGACGCCCTGGGTCCGTCCGGCAGCGCGCTCAAGCTCTCGACCGATCCCGAGGGCAATCCGGTGGTCCACTACCCGGGCGACTACAACGTCATGGTGCGCGGCCATCGGGACATCGCCTACCGGCAGTCGGTGCTGGACGAGCACGGCGTGGACACGCAGGTCATCTCGCTGACCACGCCCGGCACCCACGTCGAGGCGCCGGCCGTGGCGGTGACGCTCGCGCGGATCACCAACGACGCCTTCGCACAAGTGCACGCCGAGAGGCCGCAACGCTTCGTGCCGCTCGCCACCCTGCCGCTCTGCGACCCAAAAGCCTCCGCGGCCGAGCTCGAGCGGGCCATGGATCAGTTGAAGATGCCGGGCGCCATGCTGTTCAGCAACGTCAACGGCGTGGGGCTGGACGACGAGCGCTTCCGGCCGCTCTACGAAGTGGCGGACGAGCGCGACGCCGTGCTGATGATCCATCCCACCTCTCCGGTGGGGGTCGAGGCCATGTCCGAATACTGGCTGATGCCGCTCAACGGCTTCCTCTTCGACACCACGCTCGCGGCCTCGAAGCTGGTCTTCTCCGGCACCGTCCGCCGTTTCCCCCGCATCCGCTGGGTGCTCGGTCACCTGGGCGGCACCATCCCCTACCTCGCCGAGCGACTCGACCGTGGCTACCGCGCCTTCCAAGAATGCCGCGCCCACATCGACCGGCCGCCGACCGAGTACCTGAAGCAGCATTTCTACTACGACACAGTGAACTTCGACCCGAACGCCTTGAGGCTCGCCATCGAGTTCGCCGGCGCCGACCACATCCTGGCCGGAAGCGACTACCCCCACCAGATCGGCAGCATCCCCCTGATGCTCGAATCCCTCCGCGGCCTGCCGATCGCCGGCGAAGCCAAGGAAGGGATCCTGGGCGGCAACGCCCGGCGGTTGCTGCGGCTCTGAGCGCAGGCGTGAGAGGTCCGTCCTAGGCCGGCCTGTTCCGCCGTGCTCTGGCCAGCAGAGCCGCCGAAACGAGCGCGACGACAAACGCCGGCAGCGCCGTCAAGACCGGCCATATGGCGAGCGACAGGACGAGGATGAGGGAATGTCGGTCCGGTGAGACAGCCTGTGCATGAACGTTGGCCGCGACCGCGAGGCCGAAGGCACCCAGGCCGGCGGCCGACGATACGTGGAACGCGGTGATCGTTGGCGAGCTGCGCAGCCGGACTTGCTCATAGACGATGTGGCCGCCGAAGGCGATGGCGCTGACGACCCAGGCGGCCCAGCGCCATGCGACAGCCATTTGGTGGGACGCGGCTCGGCCGGCGAGCGCACCAAAGACAAGGCCGGCGATCAAGTAAACGACGCCCAGGCACAACACAGCCCTCACCGCGGTAGTCTTCATTCGAGAGCTTCGATCTCTGGATAGAGTGGCGATGAAAGGCTCAACCGCGAACCGCCTGCTCCCTTGAGGTGCACGTCGAAAAAAGTGTGCAGGCAGTACGCCGTAACGGCGAGCTGGCGACGGCCGTCGATACCGAGCTTTCCCGACAGACGGAGCATCCCCCGCACGATACGGCTCTTCAAGAGGGCGCCATCGTCACTGAAGGTAAAGTGGAAAGCGCCGCGGATCGTGGCGAGCAGCCGGCGGTCCGGAGGAATGCGATCGTAGATGGACTTGATGTCGGTGAGGATCTGAAGGCTCTCTGGGTCCGATGCATCGCCGTGGTCGCTCAGGAGGAACATGAACGGCTGACTGAGCCCGGCTTGGATCACGCTGCCGTGCGGAGCGCCATCGATGTCGATGCCTGCCTTGCAGCGGGAATCCTCGTGGCAGAACTGCGCGGCCACAGCCCCACCGAGGGAGTGACCGAATACACCCACGCGCGCCATGTCGAGCCGTCCCATGAGCTTTCCAGACGAGTCCGACGCGTTCAGCCGAGCGAGGCGATCCAGCACGAACGCGATGTCGCTCTGCCACGCGGTCATCACCCTGCTTACACACCGCTCCATTTGGGCCCGGTCCGGAACGACACATCTTTCAGGGTTGTTCTGCTCCGTTCTTCCCATCATCCGGCCGTCGGGGAAAACGACGCTTCCTGTGCGATAGGGCGCATCGAAACCCACAACGACGTAGCCGTGGCTGGCCAGATCCTCGGCGAGTGTCGAGTAATTCAGCACGCCGGAAGAAGCCCCCCCTCGCAGGATCACCACGGGATACGATCGTTGCCGCGGTGACACATCGGGGTCACGAGCGCTGTGCCCGCGAACGTTCGACACGTCGCGAGTAAGCAGCGTCCAGATGTTCGCACCGCCCTCAGCCTTCGGCCGCAATGGAGCCGGAAGGTAGTCATCCATCCTCACGGATGGCCCGTCCGCCGACGGGTACCAGATCCAGACGAGGAGCTCGCGCTTCGTTCCTGGAACCGGTGCCAGGGTATCCACGTGCGCCTCATCGGTCCAATCCTGGATCGTGCGGCCGACCGCGAAAGACCCGGTGGGTGTCGGGAGTGTGACCGCGGTCCGGTGCTCGAGCCAGGCGAACGCCAACAAAGCCCCGACCCCAAGAACCACCAGCACCGCCAATACGGCGACTCCCTTGAGTATGCGACGTAGGAACCGCCGACGTAAGAACCGCGCAATCGTCATTTGAAGCTCCGAGGCTGAGTCAGGCGACGACACCGCTGCCGGATGCAACGGGTTCAAGCCTCCTTGGGACCGCCCATCGGAGGCGCCGCAGCCACTGTGCGCCAAGAACTTTGCGCCACAAAGCGACGGATGTCAAGAGGCAGGGAGAGGCCTGTTTAGGAGATCGCGCCGAAAAAGCCACGCCGCTTCCCCCCAATGTAGAGACGCCCGCGGGGAACCCCGTGGGGCGTCTCCGAGGCGGAGATAGATCCCTCAGATGTCGATGAGGGTCCGCGGGGCGCATTGATCCTTCAAATTGCCCCGTCCCTTCATTCAGCAATTCTCCTGCCGTCGGAGGATTCCTTTTAAGATCGGATCGCCTTCGCCGATCCGGAGACTGAAAGCGGCCGCGGTCGTTCTCGCCAGGAACAGGTGCTATGGCTTCAGAGAGCCTGGTCAAGGCCTGAGCACGGCGAGGTCGGGAAAGTATCGGCGCAGGTACCCGCGCTCTTTGGCAGCGAGGTGGTCGGCCTGTACTTTGGCGTGGGCAGCGATCAAGAAGTCGGGGATCAGGTGATCTCGCGGCCCACCCTCCGTACGATATTGCTTGAAAGTCCGCCCTGCGAGCCACGCCGCCTCGGCCCCGATCGGGTCGAGTTGAGCACCCAGATCCGCCAACACCTTGTCAAGCTCGGCTCGACTTTCAAAGGCGGGGGTCACCTCGGCATAGACGACCTCGCACAGCACCAGCAGACTTTGGCGCCGTGCCTGGATCAAGACCTCCATCCAATCCTCGGCGCCTGGCTCCTGGTTGAACACGGTCAGGAGCACCGATGCATCGAGGGCGAGCTTCATCGGTCTCTCTCATCGACACGGCCGCGAGTTTCGTCGAGCCACTCGTCGGAGGTTTTCCCCAGCCGGCCACGGGCACAACCGACAACCGCCCGCATCGCCTCTTCATCAAAAGACCGGCACCGCCAATATGTACGGCGCCTCCTCATCGAACTCGAGGACCTGGCCGGCTTGCAGGCCGAGACGCCGCCGAATCGCTGTAGGAATGGTGATCTGGCCTTTAGACGTGAGCGTAGCTTTCATGCCTGAAGTGTAATGCGAGGCGGTAAGGGATACAAGTAAGGAGCCGGCGATGGCCTGCCGACTAGCATCCCCTGGCAATGGGTGTCAAACTCAAAGAGATTGACTTCTATTGGAGAAAATTGTACAGTTTGTCTACAACTAAATCCAAGTAGGATCAACATGAAGAAATTTTCGTCCGTGTTCGCTTTACTGCTCGTGTCCACCAGCCTCGTCACCCTGGCCCGTACAGCACCTGATAAGGCCGCCGGACGCGTCGAGCGTCGCCTGGACACCCTGGCCACCGCCTTCGCGAGTGCCCTGCGGGATCCCGCCGTGCGCGAGCTTCTCGGCCGCGAAATCGCGGCGAGCGAGTCCGGCGATGGTGTCCGCCTGCGCGACCTGCTCGATCGCGGGACCGCCAAAGGCGCCCTGCGGCCCGAATCCCTCAAGGCGGTGCTGCGCGCCATCGGCAACACCCCGGAGATCGACGTCTCCGTGCTCCCCGGCCTGGAGGCTTGGGACGCGGCCGCCGAAGCCCCCCTTGTCGCCTATGTTTGGGAAGGAGCCGGCGGGGAGGAGTGGGACGTCATCCGCGCCTTCGACGCCGCCGGCACCGTGACCACCTTTGACGCGCGCCAGCCGCTCCAGCGTCCGGTGGTCGTCCTCGAGGTCCACGACACCCGCGGGGCCGTCGAGCCTTCGAGCCGGGCGACTGGCGGCGGGACCGCCGTTCTCTCAGAGAAGCTGATCAGCTATTGCAGCGACTCCACCACCTACTCGACCTACCCCCTGATCACGAGGGCCTCGATCTGGGACGCTCACGAGAGCAGCTTCAACGGCCCGCTGGGCTTCCTCTACTTCAGCGCGGCCGGGTCCGAGAAGACGGGGACCCTGCCGGCCAGCCTTGGCGGCCTCAGCGGCTGGAGCACCGATGTGTGGGCCAGCAACTTCCAGGGCCCCTATGGTGTCTCCAACTCCCGCATGCAATGGGAATGGACCGCGGATAGCTGGCTCGAGTACTCCTACCGCACCTATCCGGCCTTGTACTGCCGGCAGTCGGTAAGCTCGCCCAGCAGCTTCACCCTCAGCGCCTACACGATCAAGGAGGACGACGACGGCGGAAATCCCGACGACTACGTCGGCAAGTCTCAGATCGACCACCGCTACTGCAAGAGCGACGTCTTCGACCTGGGCGTCCAGAACGGCTGGACCGCGGAGCACACCACAGCCGGCATCGACGACATCATCTCCACTACCTACAAGCTCTACTGCACCTCGAGCCCCCAGTGCTCCGCTACGGCCGAGTGCCCGAACGGCGGAATCATCTCCTGCTCGGGTTCCGGGAGCTGCGCTCAGGGGAGCTGCGAGTCCGGAGACGGCTGGGTCCAGTGCGGCAGCGACTACAGGGAATGCCCCTCCGAACCCAACTGTCCGCACGGCCAGATCATCTGCGATCCGCTCTAGCAATCGGATGAAGACATGGTAAGGGCGGCCCAGCATGGGCCGCCCCTCCAACTTATTTGAGATACCGCCCAAACCACTCGCAGATGCGCTGAAAGCGATCGCGGTCGTTCTCGGGCTTGTTGAAGCGGTGTCCCTCGTCGGGGTAGACGACGAGCTCGGTGGGCACGCCGAGGGTCTTCAGGGCGTGCCAGAACTCGTAGGCCTGGGGGGCGGGCACTTCGGCGTCGCGTTCGCCCGTGAGGACGAGGGTGGGCGTCTTGGTGCGGGTAATGAAAGTGATGGGGGAGCTCCGGGCGTAGATGAACGGGTCGGCGTACACCGAGGCGCCGAAGTAAGGGATCATCCATTGATCGATACGGTTCTGCCCGTAGTAGCTCTGCCAGTTGACGATCCCGGCTCCGGCCACGACGGCGCGGAAGCGGTCGGTCTGGGTGACGGCCCACATGGCCATGTAGCCGCCGTAGCTCCAGCCGTAGAGCCCCACCCGGTTCGGATCGACGGGCGCCCCCGAGCGGACGACGGTCTCCACACCGGCGAGGATGTCGCGCAGGTCGCCGTAGCCGAAATCCTTGATGTTCCCCCGGGTGAAGGCCTCGCCCTGGCCGTAGCTGCCGCGCGGGTTGGGGAGGAAGACGTAGTAGCCCTGGCTCGCGAGGATCCCGGAGGAGACGGGCCAGGAGGAGCGGTGGGCCGAGGCCGGTCCGCCATGGATGATGACGGCGAGCGGGTAGCGCTTCCCGGGCTCCACCTGCGGCGGCGCGACGAGCCACCCCTGCACTTTCCCGGCATCCGTGGTCCAGTGGAGGCTCTGCGCCTCGCCCCAGGCCGGAGTGAAGCGGGCGTTCGAGTGCGACACCTGCTTCCAGGCGCCGATGGGCCCGGCCCACAGCTCGGGCGCGTGGCCGAAGTCGTGGCGGAAGGCCGCCGAGGTCTGGCCGTCGCGGCCGAGAGCGATCCCCAGGCCATGGCCGTCGGTGAGCGATTCGGGGCCGTGCCAGAGGGTCGAGGCCTTCACTTCGGAAAGATCGCTGGGAAGCTCGAGGGCGGTGAGAGCCGTGTCCTGGTCCGCGAGCTCGACGATCAGGATGCGGGTGGGGGAGGTCCAGGCGAGCCAGGCTGGGGACGCCGGACGGCCCGGAGTCAGATTCCGGGCCTCGCCGCCGGAGGTCGGCACGAGATAGACGTCGCCCCCGGTCAATCCCTCGTCGCTCATGATGCCGCCGATCAGAGCGATGGCACGGCCGTCGGGGAGACCCGGGGGACGGCGATCTGGACGTCGACTGGCGGCTTCCAGATCGAGCGCATCTCGCCGCTCTCCCGGTTGAGGGTGTAGAGCTCGGCAACGTACCAGTTGTCGTCCCCCGAGCCGTGGGCAGCGGTGGCGGCGAAGCTCCGGCCGTCCGGAGCCCAGTCGTACTCGTAGACGTAGAGGTCGGCGGGGGAGAGGATGCGGACCTCGCCGCTCGCAAGATCCACGACGGCCAGGCGTTGCTCGTCGGGGTGCTCGCCGACCACGCCGGCGTCCCGGGCCGTGGCCTGGAGGGGACCGGCCGGCCCTTTGCGTCCTTCCAGATAGAGGAAGGCGATGGCGCGGCCGTCGGGCGAGAAGCTCGGGGTGGAAAGGTGACCGTGGAGCTGGGTGACCTGCCGGGGCTTGGGCTCGGGCTGGGAGGCGTCGGCGATGAAGATCTGCTCTTCGCCGCCCACGGCATCGGAGATGAAGGCGAGCCGTCGGCCGTCGGGGGCCCAGGCCGGATCGCTCTCGGCGATCTCCGTGGCATTGGCGGCACGGGCGGTGATCTGGTGCGAGGAGCTTCCAGCGAGATCGGAGATGAAGACAGCGCTCCGCGAGGTGGGCCGGCCGTCCTTGTCGCGGACTGCCTCGACCCAGGCCACCCGCGCGCCGTCAGGAGAGAGGGCCACGCCACGGAAGGTCTCGCCAGCCGTGACGGTGTCGAGCACCTGCTCGATGGGCGGCGGCGTGGTCTGGGCTGCCGCCGGCAGCGCGCTCACCATCATCAAAAGACCTCCGAACGTCGCTATGCGCAAGCTCGCCATGGATTCTTCCTCCAGAGGTGGTCGTCCGTAGGAGCTTACCTGAAAAGCCAGGGACTGAAATCCCTGCCTTGATGAGACCGCCTCTGATCTGGCAGGTGAGATAGCGCCGTCTCAGGCGACAGCTATGGGATCGAGGGATACACCTCGAACGACAACTATGGGTGAGCAAGCCGGTGATGCGATTGATCGCCGAACGCGGTGGGCATGATGGGTGATCGAAAGCTCGTGCCTCACCGTCTCCGCGCCACCACGAACATCTTCTGGCTCCATGGGGTGAACGGCTCGTGGCGGTGCCCGCCTTCCACGGTCTCCACCGCGAGGCCGGCCCGTTCGAGCATGAGCTCCAACTCGTAGCGGAAGATCGGCCGCCAGTGGAGAGAATACGGGGTGCGCCGCACCAGGCCGTCGGCGCCGATCTCGTCGTACCAGCCGAACAGCTCCTGCACCTGGTCGGCCTGCATGGGGCCGATGGCCGAAAAGCGCGTGTACTGGTTGCCGGTCTGTGGGTTGCGCCGGGTGACGAACGGCTTGGGGGTCGGATCGCCGTGGACGGGCAGGTGCATGGCGTTCATGGCATCGATGGCGACTCTACCTCCTACCTCCAGGTGGCGGGCCACGGCCACGAGCGTCGCGCACTGGTCCGTGAAGCTCGGCACGCAGAGGAGACTGTTGAAAGCGAGGATGGCAAGCGCGAATCGCTGATCTCCAAGATCGAGACGCGAGACGTCCCCCTGCTCCAGCGTGATCCTCTCCGCCACGGCCGGCTCCTCGTGGGCGAGCTTGCCGCGAAAGGCGTGGAGCATCCCCTCCGAAATGTCGACGCCCGTCACCCGAAATCCTTTCCGTGCCAGCGGGATCGCGACCCGGCCCGTGCCGCAGCAGAGATCGAGCACCGAGCCCGCGGCCTCGCCCGCCAGCTCCAGGAAGCGATCGACGTCGTAGGCCAGATCCAGCTCGATGAGCGTAGGATCGACGTTGTCCGTGGACGCACCGGGATAGTCGCTGTCGTAGAATCGGATCGAGACGTCGTCGTCGGGCAGATTGGCATTCATGGCGTCGAGCCTCCTCGGTCCCTGCTCGGGACGCTCATTGTCTCCGAAGAGGTGGTGCCCTGTCGACGTGCTCCGAAGGAGGTCCGCCATAGCCGATCGACACTTTCCCGTCCGTCCCGATCTCGGCCAGCTCAAGCAGCAGGCGGAGGATCTGCTCGTCGCGATCCGGCAGGGCGAGCCCTCCGCCAGCCTCGCGGATGCGGAGCTCGCACTCGCCCGCAGCTATGGCCTGCCGGACTGGTCACGTCTCGTGCTCGCCTGCCGGATGACCGACGCAATTTGGCGCGATGACGCCGACGCCGTCCGCGATCTGATCTCGACGCATCCACAGTTGCTGCATGAAGACGCGCGCGGAGTGAAGGGCAACTGGGGGCCACCCATGTCGTATGCCGCGAACCTCGGGCGGGATCGGATTATCGCGATGCTCCGCGATCTCGGCGCAACCGATCTGCAGCACGCCTTCGACCGGGCCTGCCTCCAGGGCCGGCTCGAAACCGCCCGGCAGTTGTATGCGATGGGTGCCCGTCCCACCCTGGATGCTGTGATGGGACCGGCTGAAACGCAGTGCGGATCGGGATTGGAGCTGCTGCTCGAACTGGGAGCCGCGATCAGCGACGCGCACGGCGACCGGCTCGCGCCCGTCGCGCTGGTGCTCGAAACCTATTGCCGCAATCCAGAGGGGAAGCATCGCTGCCTCGAGCTTTTCGCCGAGCAGGGTATCGACCTGCCGGACACGCCGGCGATGGCCGTGCATCGCGGCCGGATCAATCTATTGGAGGATCATCTGCGGCGCGATCCGGATCTGCTCGCCCGGACTTTCTCGCACGAGGAGATCTATCCACCCGAGTTGGGATGCCATGCCGACCATTCGCTGGCACTGCACGGGGCGCCGCTGGCGGGCACGACGCTGCTGCACCTCTGCGTGGATAACGACGAGATCGAAATCGCGGGCTGGCTTCTGGAGCATGGAGCCGATGCGAACGCGAAGGCCGAAATCGATGCCGACGGCTTCGGCGGTCACACGCCGCTCTTTGGTTGCGTGGTGTCGCAGCCCTACCGGGTCGGTCTGAGGACGGATGATGCCTTCGCCCGCCTGCTGCTGGATCACGGGGCCGATCCCAACGCCCACGCATCGCTCCGCAAGCGGCTGCGGTTCGTCGCGGACGAATCGATGCACGAATACCGCGAAGTTACGCCCTTGACCTGGGGCGAGCGGTTCCACGATCAGGACTGGGTGAGTCGGCCGGTGATGCGATTGATCGCGGTGTTAGCTTAGGGGGTGGCAGTTGTTCTCCCCGAAGAGGCGGCTCGATGTCGATGGTTCCGAAGGTGATATGTTTCCGCGGTAGACCCGTGGCAAGGACTCGCCTGACCTTCAGACCCATGACCGCGCTCCGGCACATTCTCTCCGTCTTGTTGCTGCCCACGACCGTCACGCTCGTCGTGCCGGCCGTCATCCTTTCCCGTTCCCCCGCTCGGATCGCAGAGTCGTCGTCCCACCCTCTGAGCCTCGCCGCGGGAATTGGGGTGATCGCCTGCGGATTGGCGCTCGTCGTCGTGACCATCCGGTACTTCGCGACCCTGGGCCGCGGCACCCTGGCCCCCTGGGATCCGCCCAAGCACCTCGTGGTGGCGGGAGTGTACCGGCACGTCCGCAATCCGATGATCACCGGCGTGGTGCTGATCCTGTTCGGCGAAACCCTGGCCTTGCAATCGGCCGGGCTCTTCAGGTGGGCCCTGGGATTCCTGGTCGTGAACATGATCTATATCCCACTGCTCGAAGAGCCCATGCTCGAGAACCGGTTCGGCGAGGAATACCGGCAATACAAGCAAAACGTGCCGCGCTGGCTGCCGCGGCGGACCGCGTGGACGCCGCCGTGGGCCGCGCCAGAAACTTAGACCGACTTCAGGATCGGTTCACCGAGTCATTCTGGTGAATGCGTGAGCAGGACCGGCATCAGGGACTCGGGAAGGTTTTCAATCTTGAGCCTGTTTCGTCCCATCCGGAAAGCAAAATCGATAGGTTCGCCCGCACCCAGGGCACGATAGAACCCGACGGCAAAGCTGATTGCGGTGCGATCTGGGATTTCTTTTTTCATGCCGACGACGTACGGTATGTATTCTGAGATCGCCTTGGCCTGATATTGGGTGTGACAGGAGTTGAGGACGACGCACTCGACCTTGTTGGCAAACAGCTCGAACAGGTCGGCCAGGGCGGAGCTTGAAACCGGGAAGGGAAGACCGTCGTCACCTTCCAGGATCAACCCCTCCTGGCCTGCGCCGTGGCCGCAGAAGTGGACGATCTGGGGTTCGTAGTCGAGCATTGCCTGTTGCAGATCCACGGGACGGACCGCCAAGCTTGGCTCGACCTGAAAGTAGTCCCTATACTTCGCCTGCCCCAAGCCGATTTTGATCTCCCGGATCTCTTGGTCCAACCGCAGGCGGGTGAGATTCTCCGGATTAGCGGCGAGGACCAGGACCTTCTGGACCTTGCTGATTTTCCGTCGGCGAGAGTTCTTCCGCACCGGTTTGGAGGGCACGTCCGGCTCAGATTGGATCACCTTTACCGTTGCCGTCTTCAGGGGGCACGACAGGGGGCGCGAGGTCCAACTCGCGTACAGGTCCGGAGCTCTGTAAGGGACGATCGACCTTGAGCTCGGCCTTGCGGACTGCCGAGGAGGTGTAAAGCATGGGAGCGTCCCACTCCGCCGACTCGGAGTCATGGGCAAGGGCGCGCCGGACGTTCACCAGGCTCTGATCGATCGTAGCTCCGGACGCGAGGGAGGAATAGAGCTCCTGGCGAAATGCCATCGCTGCCAGCCCGCTCAGCCGGCGCCGGAGAGCCACGACCGCGTCGAGACCGTTGCGGACGAGGGTGCGGGCGGTATCTGCAAACGGGTTGAAATCGGTGCTGGTGCTGCCGGGCTCGAGCACCACCAGGCGGGCCGCCGGATGCTGGCAGAGAAGCCTTGCCAGGTACTCGGCGGTCATCGCCCGCGAGCGCCGGTCCTGGCCGTGGAGGAAGACCTTGCCGGCTCTCGCCCGGACGTTCGAGCAGCCATAGCCCACGAAATGAAGGACCTGGGGCGCGTGCTGCGCCAGCGCACTCTGAAGGCCGGTTTCAGTGGCCGCCTCCAGGAGGTTCAGAGAGATTCGACCCATTTTGATCACGCCCGCCAGGGCAGATTTGAGGAGCCCCCACTCCAAATCGAAAGTAAAAGATGGCAGGTCGCTGGGGCTCGCGACGGCGGTCAGAATGCTCAAGGGCACAGCCAGGGCCCGGGGCTGGCGCAGAGTCGGAATACCCCGTACGATGGAGAGAGGGCAGGCGGATTCTGGATTGGCGAGAAACTCCCAAGGAAGGTCGTCCAACTCCTCGGCTCCTTCGAGACTCGAGAGAGAGGCTGACGGTCCTCCCGGTTGACGAAGCCTGGCTCTGCGCCGACGTCAAGCGTGCCCGGATTCCGTCCTGGAAGAGGATCTCGAAGAGCCGCCTGCGGGCGGACTCGGCTTCTCGAGCCGTCCAAGGCACCCGGCTCTTCTTGTCGAGGTCGGAGAGGAGCGACAAGGTGTCCCGTCGTCACCGCACCGGTAGCGTCTCCGCCCACCAGGTATTCGTTTTTCGATCGTTCGAAGCGCAGCGTCAGATCGGCGGGGCTCCTGGCCAGCGCCTCTGGAATCGGTTCAGGAGACATGGGCCGGAGCTCCAGTGAGCTTGTGGCCGCACGCCGGACAGAAATCCTCGTCGCCATTCAAGGGGCTTCCGCAAGCATGACAGAATCGGATCTCGGCTTCGGAGATCTTGGCCTGGCTTCCGCAGGCCTCCAGGATGCGGTTGTACCCTCCGGAGGTCGTCCAGGTGTCGAACTCTGCCGCCCGGAGAACGGTCCACGGGTGGCTTTGGCCCATGATGCTGAGGATTTTGGCGACTTTGTCCAGGGGGCTCCGATCAAGCTCTTTGAAATCCCGTGCCTGGGCGATGAAGTCTTCAGCGTTGAAATGGCCATAGAACTTATGGGGCAGCCCGGCGATCTTCACCATGGCACTGATCGACGCGTCGCGGTTCTGACAGGCCAGAAGCCCGGCGCGGTCTGCCGTCAGCTCGGACATGCGCTGCCAGTTGAGGAGCGCCACTTGAATCGCCGTCGAGAACAGGTCGCCGATCCCGAGGGTGAGGTGACCGACGATTTCCCCCAAGATCGGCAGCAGAGCTCCGATCTGGTGGTACAGGACATGCCCGCTCTTGATGTGTCCCAGCTCATGGCCGACGACGAAGAAGAGCTCGTCCAGCGAGAGGCAATCGATGCAGCTTGCGTTGAGGACCACCACGGGCCGTTCGACTCCCGCGGTCAAAGCATTGATTCCGGCCTCGTCCTGGATGTAGAGATCGGGGACGCGACTCAGGTTGAGCACCGTTCCCGCCTCGCGGACCATCTCATAGATCTCGGGGAAATTGTCCGGCGTGACCTTCAGGTTGCTGCCGGTATATTGAATCTTGAGGAAGTGTTCAATTCCCCACTCGTTGAGCTTCCGGACCAGAGGCTCGAGGCCGGGAGTCCCCTTGAGCGCGTTGAGCGCGCTGTGGTCGAAAGGATGCTCGTAGAAATCTGCCTGCAGGCCATGCAAGATCTGTCTTTCCATCTCTTTCTCCTCGGAGCCAGAGCGGTGGGTCCTCCTGGAATGCTTCTCCTGTCCTCCCTCCTAGACACGGCTCCTGGCATTTTGTGCAGGCCCGGGAAGAAATTCGTGTGGAGAGGCTGCGAGGCAGGGTCCGGCCGCGCGGTTGCGACGGCCTTCTGATGGGCTTGGGGTTCGAAACGATGAGACCACGGAGACTCTGCCCCATCCTGGCGCTCGCCGCGCTGCTCCTCCTGGAGGGTTGCGCCCTCCAGACGCGCGAGCCCCGCCTGCCGCGGACCACGGCGGCGGCGGAGACCCGTCGCGATTTGCTCCGCCTTGCTCCTACAGGCCTTTTGGGGCCGTCTTCATGGATGAAGCCTCCGGCGCTGGTGTAGGATCGGGTCTGGAATCGCAGAGGAGCAGGGCATGGATCTCGATCTCGAAGTGAAGCTCGCCATCTACCGCCATTTCGCGGAGACCGCTCGCCGGCCGTCGCCGGAGGAGATTGCGGAGCGGGTCGCCGCGCCGGTGAGCGAGGTGCTCGACGCCTACCAGCGCCTGCGCGCGCAACGGGTCCTGGTTCTGGAAGCCGATGGGACCTCCATCCGCATGGCGCCACCGTTCTCGGGTGTGGCGACGCAGCATCAAGTGGAAGCCGGCGGGCTGTCCTATTTCGCGAACTGCGCCTGGGACGCGCTCGGCATCCCCGCGGCGCTGCATCAGGAGGCAACGGTTCACTCGCGCTGTGAGCAGACCGGGGAGCCTTTCCGATTGGAGGTCGGGCTTGCCGGCCCTGAGCCGTCGGACTGGCTGTTCCACTGCGCCGTCCCCGCCGCTCGTTGGTGGGATGACATCATCTTCACCTGAAGCACCATGCTCTTCTTCCGGTCGGAAGAACGGGTGCGTGAATGGTGCGAGAGGCAAGGAATGCCGCTGCGGCCCCTGGTGCGAATCGATCAGTTGTGGGGACTGGCGCATGCCTGGTATGCGACGCGGCTCCAGCCGGATTCCCGCCGGCCCCAACCCGCGGAAATGCGGGAGATCTTTTCGCGGCTGGGGCTGGCAGGTGATTTCTGGGACCCACAGTCTGACCGCTTCGGATGACCGGCCCCCCGGTAACTACGCCGGAACCCCCGCGGCCTCGACCACCCGCGGCTTCGGGCGATAAGCGGACTCCGGGATCTCCGACAGCCGCGAGGAGTGCACTCTCGCATCCAGACCGTAGAACTGGCAGAAGCTCATGATGAGAGGACGCCAGGCGTCCGGATCGATGCGGTTCTCGTGCCCCTGGAGCAACAGCCGCTCTTCGATGTGGACGCGCACGATGCGGACTTCGAGAGCGATCAGGTTTCCCTTGCGCGTGGGATCGCTCTCCGCGATGGGATGAGAATTCTCCAGCACGGCTTCGAGCTGCACCGGGCATTCGCGGATGCGCGGCGGCGCCACGACCTGCGATTCCTCGGCCGTGAGCCCGACCACGCCGAGCTTGTCCGGCTCGTATTGATATCCCATCGCCACCTTGTGAGGTGGCACGGGGTTCGAGCCCGTGAGCCGCGCCAGACGGTCGACGGCCCCCACCTGATCGACCGAGGGCAGGTTCAACACGCACTCCCCGGTGCGCAGGATGTTGGCCGGAGTCTTCGAGCGCGCTCCGAATCCCAGCAGACAGCTCCATCCGAGCCACCACGCCGAAGACATGGGCGCGACGTTGGGCGTTCCGTCTTCGTTGAGCGAGCTCACCAGCACCACCGGGGTGCCGAAGTAGAGGATCGCGGGTTCAATCGTTCTGTGCATCGCCGTCTCCCTGGTTCGCGGCCGTGGATTCGTGCCGACGGAGGAGATCGTAGGCGGCGGGGGCGGGGCGGCTCTATCCGGTTCTTGCGGTGGAATTCGTTCAAGCAAGGACGGCAAGGACTGCAGGGACAGCAAGGACAGGAAGGACAAAGACAACACAACCTAGCCTGAATGTCCTTGCAGTCCTTTAAGTCCTTTAGGTCCTTTAGGTCCTTTGGGTCCTTCGGCCTTTTCTGCCGCGCAGGCTTCTGGGAGCGGCGGTGGAGTACAATCCTCGCGGTGACGGCGGCGCTCGAGATCGCCGAGAAAGGAATTCCGGTATGAGACTGTTCGTGATCTTGCGCGCGTCTCTCTACGCTGTGGGCTTCGTGCTGCTCTGGTGGTGGCTTGCGGTTTTGATACGGCCATTCGATGCACGGTTGGCCGTCACCATTCCAGCCTGGGCGCTTCCTTTCGGCTGGGCTCTGGTTGTCCTGGGAGCTCTTGTTACCTTTTGGTGCGTCAGCACCTTCGCGACCAGGGGGCGTGGCACTCCAGCTCCCTTTGACCCGCCCCGCGAGTTCGTGGCCATGGGGCCGTATCGCTACGTGCGCAATCCCATGTACATCGGTGCCGCCGGCGTGATCCTCGGCGCGGGTCTGGTCTTACAATCACCGTCGATCGTCGTCCTGGCCGCCCTCTTCCTCGTGTTCTTTCACCTCTTCGTCCTGCTCTATGAAGAGCCGACTCTGGAAAGCCGCTTTGGAGAGCCGTATCTTCACTACAAGTCGTCGGTGCACCGGTGGCTTCCTCGGTTTTCATAGGAGTCCTGGACGCTCAAAGACGGGCGAGGCACGCCTCAATAGCATTGCCAATCACTTTAGCGGTTTTCGTCCCCACTCCCGCCTCGTGGGCGTGGGCACGCCAGCGGTCCGCAGCCGCGGCCACTTCGTCGAGAATCGATTGGACTTCTTGGCTCGAGAGGCCGGCCGGACCCGCCAGTTGCAGCAGGTGGCTGTGCGCAGGCGCTCGGCCCTCTTCGGCGATGGTCATCGTGTGCTCCCCGCCGGGACCGAGCGAGAAAATGAGATCGTAGGCCGGTGCCAGCTTCCAGTTGCCTTCGTCGGTCATACGGAAGGTGAAGTTCTTTACATGGTCGTCACGGTTGTGGGTCAGCACGTTGAAGACCATCCGGCGGTATCCTTCCAGGACATCCTGATGATTCCGGGTCAGGACCCGCGTCACCTCGAGGAATTGCCGGTAGTCGCAGCTCGGGATACGGAAGTTGGAGTGGATGAGATTGCCGAAGGTGTGCACGTGATAGCGATGGTTGCCCTGGCGATCGAACCGTTCCACCCCATAGAACCGTTCTCCTTGAGGCGTTTCGAAGAGCCTGGCGGGTGGCATTGCGATGCCCGCGTCTCTCGCCATCAGGGAGTAGGCCAGCTCACTCGCCCCCGCGTCGGGTGAGTCTTGCCGGGCCTGGAGCTTGACGATCCAATGCGTGTAGCCCGGTGGGAGATCCTCTTCACCCGAGAGGATCGAATCGCCACAGACCCCGACCAGGACCTTCGGCCGCGCACCTCCCGGGCTGCCACCGGCGCGTAGAAGCTGCGGCAGCACTTCCCCCGCGGTGCCTTCGATCACCTGCTGGGAGGCGCGAGCCATCTCGTGCAGGTCGAGAATTTGCGCTCGGTGGTCCCCGGCGTCGGCCGGCGGGTGATAGGTGAGAGCTCCCATGGTCCGGGTACCGAGATAGGCCAGTCGATCCAGCACCGACACTGTGGCGAGAGCCGATCCGCGCTGCTCTAAGAACCGGTCCATGAGCAGCAGCCCCCACCCATCCGGCAAAGAGTCGTCAAAAAGGCCGAAGATGGGGCCGAAGGCAAAATCGCG
This sequence comes from Thermoanaerobaculaceae bacterium, assembly GCA_963712665.1. Taxonomy (GTDB): domain Bacteria; phylum Acidobacteriota; class Thermoanaerobaculia; order Multivoradales; family UBA5704; genus DATARR01. Next base: position 112,301 of record CAVQIV010000013.1, read on the forward strand.
GTGCTCGATGAGACCCGGCTGCGGCGGCAGCTTGAAGGGAGACAGCCACAGAGGATCGAGCAGAAAGGCCGGATCGTATTCGAAGACCACCTGTCCACCGGCCCGCCGCAGACCAGTCTCCGCCAACTGGCCGACGATGAGCTCCTGGCCCGGCTCGCGGGTGAGACGCACCTCCAACCTCTTCATATCCGGCCTCGCTTGCGTGTAGGGCGTTTCTCGGCGGCTTCCAGCTCGGCGATCGACGACGCTGGAGGCGGTTGGAAAAGGGCCTCGAAGTCGTCCAACCGGTTCAGGGCAAAGGCGAGTGCGAGCAGGTGCTGGAGCGAAATCAGGCCCGATTCCTCGAAGCGCCGCAGCGAGGCCAGACTGACTCCGGATCGCTGGGCCAGGGTGATCTGTTTCCAGCCCCGGGCCAGCCGAAGCGCTTTGACCCGCGCAGCCAGGGTCTCGCTGACCTGCTCGGGCGTCGTGAGTGAGAATCCGTTCATGGCGCTGCCCTCCTTCGTCGCGAGCGCTCCAATAATCGCTAGTATAATAGCGATTGAAGGCGATTGCGAGCCCAAACGCTAATATTTTGGCTGCTCTTGGGATTCTGGCTCTACTGTTTCGCGGCCGTCCCCCTCAGACCCGGCTGGAGTTACAGTAGTCCTCGGGAAAGGGGGGCTCATCCATGAAGAACGTCCACGGCATCCATCACATCACGGCCATCTCCGGAGATGCCCAGGAGAACCTCGACTTCTATAACGGCGTCCTGGGTCTTCGCCTGGTCAAGCGCAGCGTCAATCAGGATGCACCGGACACCTATCATCTCTTCTACGCGGACGCCGAGGGTCACCCCGGCACGGACCTGACGTTCTTCCCGTGGCCCCAGATGCCTCCCGGGCGCAAGGGGGCGGGGCTGGCGGTGGAGGTAGGGTTCGCGGTGCCCGAGGGGAGCCTCGGGTTCTGGGCCGAGCGGCTGGGTGCGATGGGCGTGACGGTCGAGGACCCGGAGAGACGCTTTGGCGAGGAGGTGCTGCGCTTGCGCGATCCTCATGGGCTCGAGCTCGCGCTGACCGCAATCTCTGGGCCGCCCGAGCCGCGGGAGTTCGCGCCCTGGCAGCAGAGCCCGGTGCCGGAGTGCCACCAGATCCGGGGTTTCCATGCCGTGCGCCTGTGGGAGCGGAGCCTGGCCACGACCGCTCGCTTCCTGGGCGGCGCTCTCGGGTTCAAGCCCATGGGCGAGGAGGATGGATGGCACCGCTTCGGCGCCGACGGGGGAGGCTCGGGCCGCTGGGTGGAGATCCGCGAGCTGCCTGGGGAGCGTCTCGGAGAGTGGGGCACCGGCGCCGTCCATCACGTGGCCTTCCGCGTGGCCGACGAGGAGGAAGAGCTCGCGGTGCGCCGGCAGGTCCAGGAAGCCGGCTCGCACCCCACCCCGGTCATCGACCGGTTCTGGTTCCGCTCCGTCTACTTCAAAGAGCCAGGCGGCGTGCTCTTCGAGATCGCTACGGAAGGACCGGGCTTCGCCGTGGACGAGGACAGAGCTCATCTCGGCGAGCGGCTGATCCTGCCTCCCTGGCTGGAGCCCCACCGCCGGGAGATCGAAGCCGTCCTGCCTCCTCTGCGCCAGCCAGTGCCGGCCGCCGAGGTGCCTGGGATTTAGAGAGCGTTGCTCGCTCCCTACGTTTCCCGTGGTCCAGCTCCTATGATTTTTCAACGCCCGTCCACGTCGCCTTCACCGAGTGACCTCGACCGAATCAGCGAGGTCCTCCCATATCTGTACATCGGCAGCTATGGTGCTGCCGAAAACGCGTCGTACCTGGCAGAGCAGAACATCACGCACGTGGTTTGCCTGCTCGGGGAGGCTCCTGAGTCGGTCGCCTCCCTCTCCAATCTCTGTATTACCATGTCGGACCACGGGGAATCGGATATCCGGCGGTTGTTGAGAGACGTTGTGCCTTTCATAGAGAACGCCAGGGAAGCAGGGGGCCGTGTTTTGGTCTTCTGTGCCCTTGGAGTCAACCGATCGCCGTCTCTGGTTGCAGGTTATTTACGGGCGGAGCTCGGATGCTCCACGAGCGAGGCACTGGGCAAGATCACCTCGAGCCGTCCATTCGTGAGCATTCATGAGAAGTATCTCGCTCAGTTGGAGCAGCTTGACGACTCGTAGCCCTGCGAATGCCGATGATCCAAAGGAGAGGACAATGAGCTTTTTCAAACGTCTGTTCTCGCGCTCCGGGCAGAATTTGCCGCAGCGGCGGCCACTCCGGCGACGGGAGCTTCAGCAGCCAGGCCCGCAAGGCGAGGGCTCACCCGGCCGGCCGTGAGGCACTCTTCCTTTTGAGGGAGCTCAAGGAGGAAAGGTGAGATGAGAAAACATGCCAAGAAGCTCAGACTGCACCGGGAGACGCTTCATGACCTGTCCACGCCCGCCTTGCGCCGGGCCGGCGGCGGCTCCGGCTGGGCCTGCGAGACGGCCGACCTCTCGATGTGCGGGGTCTGCCCCTCGGACCCTCTGATCTGCGACACCTGGTACGATTGCGGCTATTCCGCCGACTGCTGAAGAGGCGGGCCCCGCCCGTTTCGAGCGGGGCCCGCCGGCTCGCTTTACCGTGGAGCTGCGTCCACGTCCGCCTGCGGATCGGATGAGACCACGGTGAAGATCCAGTGATCGTCGTTCTCCTCGGTCGCGTCGTCTGAGTAGTAGGCGATCGAGTGGTGAAGTGAGGTCAAGGGATCTCCCGCGCTGTTGGCGGTGATCTCCAACTCACCGGCGGCGTTGATGGCGGCTTTCCAGCCGGCCGAGGCGAGGGCTCTGTAGACTTTGTTGATCACTCCCAAGGCTGTATCCGTGGCCGCGAAGTGCACCATGACGGACGAGGTGCTGGTGGTGATGGTCTGATTCGGATTCCAATGGATGCCAAAACCGGTCAGCGCCAGCGAGCCGTCCATGCCGCGGCCGGGGCGCTCGAGCTTGACCACTTTGATGTCCTTGGATGGGATCGGCTGGAAGGGGACGTCCTTGCTGTCGGTCGAGCCGTTGCAGTCGACTCCACTCTTGCTGACGCCGCAGTCGAGCTTCGTGATGCCATAGAAATTGATCACTCCGCCGCTGACGGTGAAGTCCGTGTTCTCTTGCCAGCCGGCGTTGGTCAGCAGACCCTTGTAGTACGCACCGATGCCTCCCTCGGTCGTGTGACTGGGAAAGTTGTGATTGCCGTCCACGTCGGTACCCTGGGGATTGCCGTTGACGAGCGAGTTCTTGCCGGGCTTCGACACGGTCAGGGAAATGCGGAGGGGGTTGGTGGTTTCGCCGGCCTGGTTGGGGCAACTGAAGGACACCGTGCCGTTGGTCGGCTTGGGTGCTTTCTGAGCCAGGGCCGGGAGCGGCAGCATCAGGATCGTAGCGATCGCGATCAGGAGCAGGCGTTGGTTCGTTCGCATCGTGGACCTCCTCGGCTTCAGATGGGGTTGTCGCCGAGCGTGAAGATCCAATGATCTTCATTGCCCGTCTCGTCCGTGGCGCTCGGGTAGTACTCGACCTGGTGAGAGAGGGAGTAGACGTAATCCCCCTGGCCGTTCTTGCGGATTTCGAGCTGGCCGTCGGCGTTGATCACTGCGTCCCAGCCGGCGGCCACGAGGGTCTTGCAGACCTTGGCCAGGATCTGGTCCGCTGAATCCTGAGCGGTGAAACGGGTCGTCACCGTCGAAGTACTGGTGCTCACCGGCTGGCCGGAGCTCCAGTGGATGCCGAAGCCGGTGAGCGTGAGTGCTCCATCCACCGTCGCGCCCTTGCGGATGACCGACGCCTTCTTCTTTTCCGGTGGGGCGGGGATAGGCGTGTAGGGGACGTCCTTGCTGTCGGTGGAGCCTTCGACGACCAGGTGTTGGTGATTGCTCCCGGCGTCGAGCTTGCTGATGCCGAAGAAATTGATCGTTCCATCCTCCACCTTGAAGTCGGTCCCCTCCTTCCAGCCGGCGTTGATGAGCAGGCCCTTGTAGTAGGCGCCTACGCCGCCAGCGTTTGTGCCTCTGGGGAAGTTGTGATTGCCGTCCACCTGGCCGGCGCCCGGGGCGCCGTCGATCAGCGAGGTCTTGCCCGGTTTTTCCACGGTCAGGGTGGCGCGGATCTCCTGATCGAAGATCCCCCGGTCACAGTTGACCTTGAAGGCCACGCTGCCGTTCGTGGTCTTTGGGGCCCCGCCTCCTTGTCCGAGCACCGGAGCCGCGGCGGCGATCCAAACGGCAAGCCCCAGCGCGGCGATTGCGGCGACCGGCGAGTATTTGGTTCTTTGCTTCATGAGCCCTCCTTTCGTACCTCGACTTCATTAACGCTGGTGCCTGGCTCGGGGGAAAGCGAGCCGGCGACACCGGCGAAGGAGGGTTTTCTCGTTCTATTTCTCCCCCAGAAACTCCTCCACCATCTGCACGAATCTCGCAGGCTCCTCGAAAAACGGCAGGTGGCCGCTCTTTTCGAACACCACGAAGCGGGAGCCGGGGATGGCCTGGTGGATGCGGAAGGCCGTGGCCGGGGCGACGTTGGCGTCGAAGCGGCCGGTGATCACGAGAGTGGGGAAGCGGTATTTCGGCAGCTCGGGATTGAGATCGAACCTCGCGAGGTCGGCGTTCAAAGCCTTGTTGACCTTCTCGTTGTAATGGAAGTCGCCGGCTGCGGCGAGGAAGGCGTCCCGGTTTTCCGGGCTGTAGAAGAGCATGGATAAGTATTCGCGTAGGCCGTCCGCTTTCGCGGCCTCATCCCCGAGCTCGTCGGCGAAGGCCAGGGCATTCTGGCGCGCCACGCCTTCGGGATAGAACTCTTTGAACATGAACAGCGTGTCGCCCCATTTGGGCGCCGCTGAATCGACGATGAGCAATCGCCGGATGTGGTCCCCATGGCGGGCGGCGTAGGCCATGACGAGATAGCCGCCCCAGGAGTGGCCCAGAAGGTCGATCGTCTCGGCGCCCAGGTGCTGACGCAGGGCCTCGAGGTCCGCGATCTGCTCCGCGAGTCCGGCCGTCCCTTCACTTCCCTTGGCGGCGAGCGTCGACCGGCCGGTGCCCCGCTGGTCATAGACCACGACTGGGCGGTGTTTCGCGATCTCGTTCCAGGCGTTCGAGACGTGAAGGTACGAGTGGTCGAATCCCGGACCGCCATTGACCACCACCAGCGGCGTGCCCGAGGCGTTGCCCAGGGTTTCGTAGTAGAGGCTCACTCCCGAGATGGGGAAATTCTGGCCCGACTCCACGGGAGCCGCAGCCAGAGTGGAGACTGGAACGGCGAGTGCGAGGACGACGGCGAGACTCCAAGGCTTGAGCATCGATCGGACCCTCCTGCGCAAGAAATGTGCGGGAGGGATTGTCTCACTTCTTCATTCCTTCCGCGCCTTCAGGCACAGATTGACCGTGGATCGTCCCGGCGGCTCGTTCATCGAGTTCCGGCGGTCGATCCAGCTCAGCACCTTGAGGCCCAGGTTGACGGGATGGTAGGGGCTGCCGCCGTCCCGGTCGAAGCTGCCGCGGTCGGCCACGTCGGCGAGGCCGCGTCCGAAGAGGCCGGATTCGAGGAGGGGCTTGCCCAGGCCATAGAGGAGGTTGTGAACGAAGGGGAAGCTGTGGTGGGTGAAGGAGCGCTTCTCCTCGACCTGGAAGCCTGCGGCCAGAGCCGCTTCGCGCAGCTTCTCCGGCGTGTAGAGGCGGACGTGGAAGGCCCAGATCCCGGCGAGGGGTCCGCGCCCGATGTGGGTGCCGAAGACGGTCTCCAGGGTCTTGTTGATGGGGTCCCACCAGAAGGGGTAGTTGGCGTGAGGCACGGTGATGAGAGCCTGGCCTCCCGGCTTGAGCACCCGGCGGATCTCCTGGAGGGCCTCCACGTCCCGCTCCACGTGCTCCAGGACCTCGGAGAGGATCACGGTGTCGAACGTCGCATTCGGGAACGGCAGCTCGTAGATCGAGGCGCCGCTCACCAGGACGGCCGGCAGCTCGGCCGTGTTCCGCCGCGCCTTGCGCAGATAGGGGATCTCCAGATCCACGCCGAACAGCCGTGCCGTCCCGAGATGGCGCAGCATCTTGAGATAGAACCCGCGCCCGCACCCGCAATCGAGGATCGTCCGTCCCTCCGTCTCCCCCAGCCACTCGAAGATCGTCCAAGCCCGCCGCTTGAAGGCCATGTCGGCCTCCTTGCGGGTGAGGTAGCCGTAAGCTTCGGCGGGGGAGGGGGGCGATAGGGGAGAGGAGGAGGTCATGAGGATCTACACCAACGGCGGACAATCTCTATGGTAGAGTACGGCATGCTTGGCAGGCAAGGAGCACCTATGGCGGATACCAAGATCGGAAACCAGTCGCATCCAGCAGCGATTTGCGCCTTCGAGGCGGTCTACGAAGACGGCGTTCTCAAGCCTCTCCAGGATCCCGGCCTGCCCGAGCACCACCGCTTCTCAGTCCAGGTTCGAGAGCCGCTTGATCTTCAAGAGCTGAACGATCTGGATACATGGTCCCGCGATATGGATGCGCTGGCTACCGCGATCCCGCCTGAGGACTTTGTCCGCCTCGATGAAGCCCTTGCAGAAGCGGACAAGGTTGATGCCGCAGACATCAAGGCGTGGTCGCAGGAGATCGCCGCCGCTGCCGATCGGATTCCGGCCGAGGAGCACGAACGGTTCCTTACGGCCCTTGCCGAGGTCAAGAAGGAGGCGAAGGAGCAGGTGAGGCGGGCGTGGGGGCTGGCTTGAAGATCAGCGGAAACCACTCACACGTTTACACTACATGGTAGTCTAACCTTGGAGGTACGCCCAATGCAGAACGCTGCTGCTGTCAAGCAAGAAGCCAAGCGCTTGGTGGATGAGCTGCCAGACGACGCGACTTGGGACGATCTGATGTATACGATCTATGTTCGGCAGTCGATCGAGGCCGGCATCCGCGATGCCGACGCCGGACGTGTCTTAAGCGTTGCTGAAGTTCGAGCCAGGTTCGGTCTGCCCAAATGAAAATCGACTGGTCGGGTAACGCCATCGCACATCTCAACGCCATCTATGAGTACATCGCCAAGGATTCGAGTTTCTACGCCCAGCGAGTGGTAGATCGTCTGACCAGGCGCTCTGAGCAACTCGCTACTCTCCCGATGTCCGGTCGCATGGTTCCGGAGTATGGATTGGAAGAGGTCCGAGAGCTTTTGGAACGACCCTACCGGATCATCTATCGCCTTTGGCCAGACCGCATCGAGATCCTGGCCGTCATCCATAGTGCGCAGCGACTTCCCCCAGAGCCTTGACTCCCCGCCCCCTCCTCGGCCTCATCCCCGCCGCCGGCCGGGCTCTTCGGCTGGGTCCGCTACCTTGTAGCAAGGAGTTGCTACCCATCGGCTTTCGGGAGACTCCCACCGGGCCCGTGCCCAAGGTGGCGGGGCATTATCTGCTGGAGCGGTTCCGGGCCGGCGGGGTGCGCCGGGTCCTCATGGTTCTCCATGAGTCGAAGTGGGACGTCCCCCGCTACTTCGGCACCGGCGAGATGGCGGACGTGGCCCTGGCCTATCTGTCGATCCCGAGCTCGCAGAGCGTCCCCGAGACCCTGGACCGGGCGTTCCCATTCACGGAGGATGCGATCGTCGCTCTCGGCTTTCCGGACGTGATCTTCGAGCCCCTGGACGCCTATGCCCGGCTCGTCGAGCGACAGGGGGCGACCGGAGCCGATCTCGTCCTCGGTCTGTTTCCCTCGGAGCGGTTCCGGACTACGGACATGGTCGAGCTGGGGCCGGACGGCCGGGTGCGCCGCGTCGAGGTCCGTCCCGAGACCACCACGCTGCGTTATAACTGGCTGATCGCCGTGTGGGGACCGGCTTTCACCCGCTTCCTCCATGAGGCCGTCCAGGACATGGCCGTGGAGGCGTCGGCAGACACCGAGCTCCAGATTGGCGCCGTGGTGCAGGCCGCCGTCGCCGCCGGGCTTCACGTCGAGGGCGTCGAATTCCCGGAGGGCTCGTATCGCGACATCGGCACGCCGGACCAGCTCGCGGCGGCCATCCGCGAGCACGCCTGCTAAGATACGCCGCCCGGCAGCGCGCCGGACCCGGAACCGGACGAATGGACAACGATCGCAAGCTCCGCCTAGCCGTGGTGGGGTGTGGCGCCGTCGCCGCCATCCACCACCTGCCGGCGCTCTCCCTCTCCCGGAGCGCCGAGGCTGTGGTGCTCGTGGACGCCGATCCCGGCCGCGCCAGGGATCTCGCGTCCCGCTTCGGCGTTCCCGAGACGGCTACCGACGTTCGCAGCCTGCCGGGCCGGGTGGACGCCGCCATCGTGGCCCTGCCCAACAGTCTTCATGCCCCGGTGTCGATCGACCTCCTGAGCCAGGGCGTCCACGTGCTGGTGGAGAAGCCCATGGCCCTGAACGTCCGTGAGTGCGACGCCATGATCGCCGCCGCGGACGCGGGCCGGGCCCTGCTCGCCGTGGGATTGGAGTTCCGCTTCTTCGACTCCTCGCTCCTCGTCCGCAACCTCCTGCGGGAGGGCCTCCTGGGCGAGATCCGGGGCTTCGAGATGCACCAGGGAGTGATTCCCCGCTGGCCCTTCGCCACCGACTTCCTCTTGAAGAAGGAGATGGCGGGCGGTGGCGTGCTCGCCGACTTTGGCGCCCACGTCCTCGACCTCCTCCTCTGGTGGCTGGGGGACTGGACCGACGTCGAGTACTGGGACGACGCCCAGGGCGGCATCGAGTCCGACTGCGAGCTGCGCCTTGGGTTCCGTTCCGGATTGACGGGTCCAATCAACGGGGACCATCGAGATCAGCCGCACCCGCAATCTTTCCAACACCTGCCTCTTCGAAGGAGAGCGGGCCAGCCTGGAGGTGGGGATCTGGGATCCGGACCCGCAGATCCGTCTCCTGCTCGAGGATCGCGAGGTCTCCCTCGACGGCCGGGCCCGGCGGGCGGAGGGCTCCGGCGTGGACTTCCTGGAAGCCTTCGTGCGCCAGATCGACGACTTCGCCGCCGCCGTCCGCGAAGGGCGCGAGCCCCACGTACCCGGTCGCGAGGGCCGCCGCTCCCAGGAGCTGATCGAGGCTTGCTACGCCCGCCGCCAGCCCCTGGATCTGCCCTGGTCGGTCATCCCCACTCCCCGGGAAAAAGTATCGTGAGCCTCGCAGCCATCGACGGAGCCTTGGCCGGCCGGACCGTGCTGGTGACGGGCGCCACCGGCTTCATCGGCGGCCGGCTCGCCGAGCGTCTGGTCCTGGAGCAGGGCGCTCACGTCCGGGCCCTGGTGCGCAACGTGGCCGCCGCTTCCCGCCTCGTCCGCTTTCCCGTGACCGTGATTCGCGGCGACGTCACCAATCCTTCGGACCTCGCGACCGCTGCTCAGGGGTGCGATCTGGTGTTCCATTGCGCCTATGGCACCTCCGGCAGCCAGAAGCACCGGGCCTGGGTGAACAAGGAAGGGACCCGGCGAGTGCTGGACGCGGCCCGCCAGGCCAAGGCCGATCGCGTCGTCTATTTGAGCACCCTCATGGTCTACGGGCAGACGGGGGATGGCGATCTCGACGAGACCGCCCGCCGCCGTCGCTTCGGCAACCCTTATTCAGACAGCAAGCTCGCAGCCGAGCGCCTCGACTCTCGCTTCTGGATTTCCCGTGGCCGTGCTCCAGCCGACCGCCGTCTACGGCCCCTGGGGCGGGGTGTGGACCGAGACCGTGCTGCGGAGCCTCAAGGCCGGCCGGCAAATTCTGATCCATGGCGGCGACGGCATGGCCAATCCCGTCTACGTGGACGACCTGGTGAGCGCCATGCTCCTTGCCGCGGTGAAAGACGAAGCGGTGGGGGAGGCCTTCCTCATCTGCGGCGAGGAAGCGATCACCTGGCGCGAGATGTTCGGCCGCTTCGAAAAGATGCTGGGGGAGGAGAGCCGCACCGTGGACATGACGGAAGCCGAAGCCCTGGCGTATTGGCGGGAGTGGAAGCGAAGGCAGCCGCGAGCGATGGGGGAGGGACTGCGCATCCTCAAGGGGGAGAGGGAGATCCGCGAGAGGATTCAGAACACCCGTGAGGTGCTCTGGCTGCGGGAGATGGCGAGCGCCGTGCTTCCTGAAAGCTGGCAGCAGAAGATCAAGGCGAGGATCTCGGGCGGCGGCCGTCCACCCGCGCGGCCTTCCCGCGAGCTTCCCATCCATCCTCTCTCCCCGCAGATGATCGGTTTTTTCCGGGCCAAGACCCACGTCCGCATCGACAAAGCGAAACGCCTTCTGGGCTACAAGCCAGCCTTCGATTTTGAAACCGGCATGGATCTCACCGAGCGGTGGGCGCGATGGGCGAACCTGTTGTAAGACCCTCATCACCCCGGCCCTCTTCTCCCGTCCCCTCCCACCCCCCTCACCGGGAGAAGAGGGAGAAAGGCAAGAACGCTCCCGCGGGGTTCCCCTCTCCCGGTGAGGGGGGTGGCGAGGGGACGGGAGAGGGGCTAGGGGTGAGGGCTTCGGGGTGGGGGAGCCCGCCGTGAGGCCCGAAGCCACCACCGAGCAGCGCATCCTGCGCTCCACCTTCGCCTCCTACGCGATCCAACTCGCCCGTCTGGCGGTGACCTTCGGGGCCAAGCTGGCCCTGATGCGGCTGATCCTTCCCGACGGCCACGGCGTCTACGAGCTCGCCCTCCGCATCGTGACCGTGGCCTCCGCCATCCGCGACCTCGGGATTCCTTACCATCTCGTGCGCGATCCGCGGCGGCCCTACGGTACGGTCTTCGCCTTCACGGCCGTCTCCGGCGCCTTCATCACCCTGGGGCTCGTGTGGCTCGCTCCGGTCTTCGGCCATCTTGAGCCTGCTCTGCCGGCCGTGCTACGGGTCTTCGCAATCTGGGTGCTTCTCGACGGTCTGGCCGTGGTGCCGAAAGCCTTCTTCGAGCGAGAGCTGACGATCGGTAACTTAGTGGCTCCGGAAATCTGGCGCGGCGTCATCATCGCCATCGTCTCCGTGGGGCTCGCCCTGCGCGGCTGGGGAACCTGGAGCTTCGTCTATGGCGACCTTGCCGGCGCCGCCCTCCTGGCCGCGTATTCCTGGTGGAAGGCGTGGAGGAGAGTGCCGCTCAAAGTCGAGCGGGACCTACTGCCAGACCTCCTGCGCCGCAGCTTTTTCCTTTTCCTCATCTGGATTACCCTCCAGCTCGTCACCTACATCGACGCCTTCATCGTCGACGGTTTCCTGGACGCTACCGCAGTGGGCCTCTACACCAAGGCCTACTGGCTGGTATTCCTGGTGGCGACGCTCGTCTATCCCCGGGCGCTTTTCCCCACACTGGTCGAATATCAAAACGATCGTCCGCGTTTCTTAGAGTTCTTCCGGCTGAGCACCATCCAGCTCCTGGGGCTCCAGTTGCTGGCGAGCTACTTCCTGTTCTTCAATGCGGAACGGGTGCTTCTGATCCTGTCGAAGCGGGATGAATGGCTGCCCGCGGCGCCCATTCTGCGGGTCCTCTCCTTCATCCCCTTCTTCGATCAGTTCACCATTCTGGGAGGCGAGATGCTCAAAGCCGAGCACCGCGACCGCGAGTGGTTCCTCATCGAATTGCTCAACCTCGTCTCCCTGGTGGGCTTCGGCGTCTGGTTCATCCAGCGCTGGGGAGCGCCGGGGATGGGAGCCGCGAATTACCTGCTGGTGGGAAACCTCGTCATGGCCTGGGAAGTGGCGCGCGTCTTCGGCCCCCGCTTCAAGACCCTGCTGGCGGACTTGGCCCAACTCTACATCATCCCCCTCCCCTTCTTCGCCCTCGCCGCCTGGCTCGGCCCGGCGGGCTCGTGGACCCGCTTCGTGGCCTCAGTGGCTGCTGCGGCTTTGGCGGGGGGAGCGCTGACGGCGCGGTATTGGAGGCCGTTCCGGAGGTTCTTTGCTTCGTGAGGGCCTTGGTAGTTAGTTGTGTTACTGTCTCTTTTATGGATCTGCACCGGCTGGCCGAGGAGAGAAGCGTCGCGTATCACAGTGCCATTGCCGAGCGCCTGCGGGACAATCCGGAGGTTCTCGAAAACGCGCGCCGGCGTGTTGAGGGATGGTTGGCATCCCCTGAAGGTGCGCGATTCTATGCCCGGAAGTGGGCGGAGATCCTGAAGGGGGACGCCTCCTCCGTCGCAGCCTTCCTTATAGAACGCAGCGAGTTGGCAACAGAGCTTCGCCAGTCGAGCCCCTTCGCTGGAGCCCTGCGGCCACAGGAGCGTTGGAAGATCTGGCGCGAGACGCGAGAGCGCTTCCTGCAAGGACCATGACCCGGGACCAGCTCGAGCACCTCATCCGCGCTGCCGCGGTCATCGCTGACGACGATGCAATCGTGGTCATCGGTAGCCAGGCGGTCCTGGGGCAGTTTCCGGACGCTCCGGAGCCCATGCGTGTCTCCATGGAGGCTGACCTCTTTCCACTGCATCATCCCGAGCGCGCCGATCTCATCGAGGGCAGCATCGGTGAGTTGTCCCCGTTTCACCAGATGTTCGGCTATTACGCTCAAGGTGTCGCCGAGGAAACCGCGGTCTTGCCAGAAGGATGGAGGGATCGCCTCGTCGAGATCCGGAACGAGAACACGCGCGGCGCGAAGGGTCTGTGCCTCGAAATTCACGATCTGCTCATCGCCAAGCTCATTGCTGGGCGGGAAAAAGATCTGGCCTACCTTCAGGAGGCGGCAAGGCATCGTATGGTGGACCCGGATGAGCTGCTCCGGCGTCTGGGAAACGTTGAGGCCGCCACGGAGGTTCGGGAGAAAGCTCGGGCTGCGATTGAGAGGGCCTTCCGCGGCGGCACCGTGTGAAGACTGGTCTGGGGGCGGTAAATCCCCTCCAATCGACCGGACCGTGGATTGGCTCATTTCCCCCTCCCTCGAAGCTGCAGATTAAAAAACCGCACTTTTCCGCCTTCTGTCTTGCGGTGCAACAAGAAGTCATAAGTTTGCCCCTTCATAGGCTCGCCTCCAAAGAGCCGCGACGGGCTGTGAATCGCGAAAGTCAGGACGGTGCCGCTCGTGAAATCCGCGGCGGTGGGCACCGCCGACTCGACACGAACCGTCAAGGCAAACTGCGGATCTACATCCACCGGTATCACCGTCCCAGAAAAGCTCGCGAGCTGGCCGACATCCTGAACCGTCGCGCGTAGGTGAATCTCGTCCACGGGGTGTTGCGGCTCCGCCGCAAAGCAAACCAAGAGACTCCAGATAAGCATAACGAAGGAACGAGTCATGTCGTGATGCCCCCCAGCTCCGACACCTGAATCATGATCGCCGTCATTCCCGTCTCACTCCCTTTCGAATGGTTCTCCCCACGCTCGAAGTACACGCCTTGACCCGCGCGCAGCTCGATCCGGCGTCCGTCCGTGCCCGTGGCCCAGCCGGAGCCCTCGATCACCAGGAAGAGTTGTGCAAAGCCGGTTGGATGCTCTCCGATCTTTCCGCCAGCATCGAAGAACACGCAGTGCACGTGCGCCCCTCCATGGCCGTGGCCGAGCGGAAGGCTTGCGGCGGAGACGCTGTTGAACAGCTCGATCGGCTGGGCTTGACTGCGTGTGAATTCAATCACTTTCATCGTGCCGTTTCCAGATCGCGCGTTATTTCTCCGGCCTGCTGGCCCACCGCGAAGGATCCGCAAAGAGGCGCAGCGGCTCCGGCGCAATGTGCATCTCGGCCCTGGCGCCGAAGGGAAAGCGATAGCTGGTGCGCGCTCCGTCGAGGAAGAGCCAGCCGTCTTCCATTCTTGATTCGACGAGGAGGGATTCTCCCGGATTTACGAAGCCGCTCGCCAATTCATAAATGCGGCCGGGTGCGCGGTAGAGCTCGCGGGCGCGGAATTGAAAGCGCCGTGAGCGCAGGGGCATGCGCCGGCCTCCGGCGGAGGCGATCCCAGCCGTGGAGCCGGCCGCAGTAGAAATCCACACGCCGGAGCTGCGGTGCTCCTCCGTCTTTCCTGCCCGCCCGAGCACATAGCGACTGGTGGCGGCGGGATGCTGATGGACGGCCAGGATGTCGTTGAGCACCGGCTCGGGAAGCCGTTGTCCGTCTAGCTCGACGGCGAGGCGGGCGACGGGAATGGGATGCAGCTCCCCTCGCAGAATGCGATCGAGGATGGCCGCGAAGGTCTCTCGCGTTGCCAGCGCGAAGAATCCCACGCTGTCTCCCGGGGCGGAGTTGACGCCCAGCAGAAGCCCTTCGCGCACCCAGTGCGAGGCAGTGAGCAGAGTGCCGTCGCCACCCACGGAGATCACCAGCCGTGCGGCCGTGATCGCTTTCCGTGCGTTCTCGTCGAGGGCTTCGACCCTCGCCTGCTGGGATGCGATACCACGCTCGGTCAAGATCGCAACGACTACGGCAGCCGTCTGCTCGTGCGTCTGCGCCGCTGCCACCAGATGCCGCGCGCTGACCTGGCCGGCTTGGGCGAGGCGGGCCGGCTCTCCGCTGCGGGAGAGGACCGGAGTCTTGACGACGACGACACAGGGTGAGAGATCGAGGTCTGAGGTCACTGGGGAGCCCCGAGGCCGGCGCATTCCGCCGCGTTCTCGAAGCTGACGAGCCGCCGCACCAGGGCGTTGTAGCGGGAGTGGGCGGAGTCCGGATCGGATTCCGCCAGCTTGTCGTAGAGGCGATGCTCGGGCGAGGCGATCACGGCGTCGGGAACCGGCAGGCCCATCCGGCGCAGGCGGAAGGCGCCGATCGAAACCAGGAGCGCGGGGATCGATTCGATGCCCCGCGCGAGGTCGGCCATCCCCTCCTCAACCAGATCGCCGCCCGGGAAGACGTTCAGGTCCATGTCCCTCCTAATACGGCGCCATCTCGATCCGCAGATTGGCGTACTGCCAGCCGTAGGTGGGATATTCGCCGCTCGCGGCCTGGGCGGCCGTGTTGCCGAACTGGACGTTGAAGCCCGCGGCAGGGATGGTCAAGGTGCGGTTCTTCGCAGTGGCGTTCTGGCTCATGGTCGCCACGGTCACCCCGCCCGAGGTGACGGTGGTGGTGATGGTAGCGTTCTCCGCGTCATACACATAATGGATGTGGAAGAGCGTCCCCTGCTGGAAGGCGATCGAACGTCTCCTGCGCGGTGACCGCCGGCGCCTGGAGGTCGACGTTCGAGGTGTTCTTGATCGTGCTGCGCGGCAGCCCGAAGGTGCTCATGTTGGCGATGGTGTTGGAGCGGTTCTTGCCGCGGTAGACCCAGATCAGGCTGTGATTCTTGTCTTCGTGATCGGCGGTGAAGGGACCGGGGGTTACGTCCCAGTCGATGGTCATCCGTCGCAGGGCGAGGGTCTGGGTCACGGGCACGACGAGCTGCTTGATCTCATGGCCGACGGTCGGCGTGTGGAAGTTGCCGTCGAGGGTGAAGACGATGGAGTTGCCGGGCGGCGGCGGGGGGGGCGTTCCCGTGCCCAGGGTGGAGGCGCCGGAGCCCGTGGGAGTGGCGAAGACCAGCGCGCCGCTCAAGGGATTGAACACGGCGGCGTAGGGATAGAACGTCTTGTCGCAGGTGATCTGAGCTCTGGCGTCGAGCGCGTCGGTCTCCCCGAGGATGCCCAGAGCGTCGCTGAAGTGGCGCATGGACAGCGGCTCGACCGGAACGGTGGCGGTACCGGCGATCTGGCTGCCGTCGGCCCGGAAAACCGCCACGGTACACTGCGCCGTCTGCTTCTCCACGTTCACGATGCCGAGGTCGGTGTAGAGGCCGCCGCTCGTGCGGCCGAGCCCGATCAGGTGAGCCGTGGTGCCGGCCCGGACCACGTTGGCCGAGGTGATGACGGGCACCATCGTATGGAGCGCTGGGCCCGAGCCCACGGTGTTGGCCAGGCGCGCCTCCACCTGGATCTCGGCGGCGGTGCTGATCTCCAGGAGGCCGAACCGGCCGGCCGAGGTGGCGCCGATGAGCCGGCTGGTGCGGCCGGGCAGCAGCGATGCCGGAGCCCCGGTGCCGGAGAGGGCCACGCCGCTGGCGCCGGCCGGCAGGAAGGTGGGGGTGAAGTTGCGCGTCTGGGGGCCGGCGTTGGCGAGCCAGATCTCGGTGCGCTGGTGGCTGGCGTTCACGCCGTCGCGATCGAGGAGGGGAATGTAGAGGTTCCCCGCGGACGCGGGCACCACCGACAGCAGGGCCAACAGGGTGAGGCAGGCAAAGAACGGCTTCTTCATGGATAGATCGTAACACCTCGAACCCCCGCCAGGGATTGAAATCCCTGGCGAGAGAGGTGACCTCCTTTGTAACACCACCCCTAGTACGGCACGAACTCGACCTTCAGATCGTAGTACCGCCAGTCATAGCTCGACACCTCGGGGCCTGACTGGTCGGGCCAGTGGCCGAATTCGATCTTCATGCCCGTCTTCTCGACGTCAATGGCATGGCTCTTGGTGGTGCCCGGCATCTCCATGCTCCTCACCACGGTGCCGCCGGTGGAGAGCTCGGTGGTGATCAGGTTGTGCTCGGCGTCGTAGACGTAGTGAAGGTGGTAGCGCGTACCCTGCTCCCAGGGAATCGGCACCTCTTTCGCCTGCACGCCGCCCTGCGCCAGGTCGAAGTTCTCGTTCATCTTGAGCGTGTAACGGTCGGGCCCGAAGGCGTTGACGTTGGCGATGGTGTTGCTGCGGAACTTGCCACGATAGAGCCAGACGACGGCGTGATTGCCCGGCTTCTTGGCCAGGTTCCACGGGCCGGGGATGAAATCCATGTCCACGACGACCTTCTTGGCCCTCACTGTGTGATCGAGGCTGATGTCGTACACCTGCTTCTCATGGCCGCGGACCACGGTGTGGAAGAGCCCGGGGACCTGGAAGACGTTGCCGTGGGTGGGCGGCTGTGGCGGAGGAGGTGGTGGCGGAGGAGGCGGCGGAGGCGGAGCCGGGGGCGGCGGCGTGCCGGTGTCCGGAGCGGTGAGCGAGGAGCCGGTGGCCGAGGGCGAAAGGTAGAGGAGCTGCGAGGTGGCGCCCGACGCCACGGTCCCATAGAGATAGAACGACTGATTGCAGCTCAACGTCAGCCGCGCGTCCGTGACTTTGAGCGCGCCGAGAGCGCCGAGGGCATCGGAGTAGTACTGGAAGGACAACGGCTTCAAGGGGAGGATCACGTTGCCGGCGATCTGCGAGCCGTCGGCGCGGAAGGCTTTGACCGTGCACTGCGCGGCAGCCTTGCCGAGGTTGACGACCCCCACTCCCGAGAAGGTTTTCGTCTGATTGTCGCCTTCGAGACCCTGGACCATGGCGGTCTTGTTAGCCGCGAACAGGTTGGCCGAGGAGATTACCGGCAGGGCCGAGTAGAGCGTCCGGTTGCCGGCCGTGGTGATGAGCCGCGCGTCGATCGAGACATCGTTGGAAGCGTCGATCTCCAGCAGCCCCACCTTGCCGGGCACAGAGCCGCTGAACAGGATCGTCCGGCCCGCCGGAACGTTGTCCGCCACCGCGGCCGTGGTGCGCTGGGTGCCGTCCTTGTCCGCATCCAGATAGGTGGTCTTCACCGTGGTCTGTGACGTCCCGGTGTTGGTGAGCCAGATCTTTACGGTTTGGGTGCTGCCGTTCGCCCCCGTGCCATCGGGGACGGGGATATACACCGTGCCGGCGAAAGCCGGAGCGGCGATCCCCAGGAGCGAAAGGGCGAGGCCGTTCAGGAACGCTCTCTTCATGGGCATGGGACTTCACCTCCAGGGAAGACTGCCGCGAAGCGCAAACCGATCTCCTGCCCGCGTTGCCGCGAGTGCGTACGACAAATTGAGACCTGTGCATACTAAACCGGCGAACCGGAAAGCGCAAGCCTGAATTTGTCTGATCTGGAGCGTAGTTAGGGGGGATTCTCTGAGGAAATGGTTCAGGGGATGTTCTCAGAGGCGGCGGCTTGCCCTTCGGGGCCCACCGAGCTCCCCCGCCCAAGACCCTCACCCCTGCCCCCTCCCGACCACCCCGTCCCCCTCCCCGGGAGAGGGGTGCCCGGCTGGGGCGGTCTGGCTGTTCTCCCTCTTCTCCCGGTGAGAGGGTTGGGAGGAGACGGGAGAAGAGGGCCGGGGTGATGAGGGTCTTGGGTGGGTCCCCTACTTCTGCACCATCTCCACCCGCAGGTTGCTATAGCGCCAGCCGTAGGTCGCCACCTCGGGTCCCTTCTGGAAGCTGTAGTGGCCGAACTCGGTGACCAGCCCGGTGGAGGGGACCGTGAGCGTGTTGTGACTGACCGACCCCCGCATCCGGATGACCTTCTGCACGTGGCCGTTCAGGAAGGCCGTGACCTCGACCGTCTGGGCGATGGCGTCGTAGACGTAGCGGAGGTGGTAGGTCTTGCCCTGCTCCAGGGTCATGCCCGCCGTGCCGTTGGTGTTCGAGAGCGCCGGCAGGTCGAGGTTCTGGTTGTTGCGGAAGAGGTTCTTCTTGGGACCGAAGAAGTTGACGTTGGCCACGGTGTCGCTGCGGAACTTGCCGCGATGCAGCCAGAGGAGCGCATGGGCGCCGGCCTTGTTCTTCTTGCTCCAGGGGCCGACCGTGACGTCCCAGTCGATGATCATCTGGCTCAAGGAGAGGGCTTTCGGCACCGGAATGCGCAGGATCTGCTTCTCCTTCTTCGTCGTCGGCTCGTGCAGGAGACCGTTGGCGGTGAAGACCACGCTCGCCTTGCTGGCCACGGACGATTTCACCTTGGCCTTGGCCTGGACCTCGGTCTCGGGCGTGGCGAAGCCCACCTCGGAGGTCCGCGGGTCCACGGTCACGGCGTAGGCGTAGAAAGGCGAGTTGCAGGTGACCTGGGCGGTGATGGCCTCAGGATCCTCGCGCAGGCCGAGAGCGTCGTCGAGCTGCTTCTGGGCGAGGGCGGGCACATCCACCGTCTCCCGCGCGCCCGTCGCCGAGCCGTCGGCCCGCAGGAGGTCCACCAGACAGACGGCGGACTGCTCGCCGAGGTTCACCAGGCCCAGCTTGGCCACGTTCCGGTCCAGACCGTTGAGGAAGGCGACGGCGCCGGCGTCCACCCGGTTCTGCTCCGAGATCACCGGCACCCGGGTGACGAAGGTCCTCCCGCCGCGCGCGGTTTCGATCCAGGCGTCGATCCCCACCTCCTGCGACGTCTCCACCTGAATCAGCCCGGCCCCGTTCGCCGAGTAGGGTTTCTCCGCGCGGCCGGCGTTGACGATCCTCAGCTTGGTGGCGATGACCTGGCCGTCCACTCCCTGGGGCGCCACGACCGGCACCCAGGCGGGATTGGCCTTCAGGGGAGCGGCAGTTACGAGGGAGACGAGGGCGAGACTGGCGGCGAACCACTTCTTCATACGGCGACCTCCTGGCTGCAAGAGACGAAACCCCGCTGCAAGGAGGTTTCGCCTGGTCCTACGAAATCACGGCGAATGACCTGGACGGGATGGTACGCGGTTCCCTCAGGATATGCAACCATCGCATAGTAGCTATGGATCTCCAGTTTACCTTCCCGAGCCGTTGGCCCTCATCACCCCGGCCCTCTTCTCCCAGCCTCCCCCCCGTCCGCCGGGAGAAGAGGGAGAGGTTTGTCTGGAGAAGAGAAAGCGGCGTAGTCTTTGAGCCCTCTCTCTCCCGGCGGACGGGGGGGAGGCTGGGAGAGAGAGGGTTGGGAGAGTGAGGATGCCGCCCCGAAGGGGCGCTGACAACGGCTGGGATAGGTAATAATTTCGACCCGCGACACGGAGGATCATGGAGGCGCTGCGCAGGCTGGCCCGCCGGGCGTTCAAGCCCATCTACGTCCTCTATTACAAGCTCCTCTTCGGGCGGCGTTTCCCCTTTTCGGAGCGCCTGGCCGCGCGAGTGCACGCCTGGGAGCTGGCCACCGGCCGCGGCGACGCGCCGGTAGGGAAGGACGTTTGGGAGGAGCAGTACCGCCGCGGCTACTGGGAGCTCATGCGTGGCCTCGACGAGCTCGCCCGTTACAGCGTCATCGCCGGTTATCTCCAGGCCTTGAAGCCCGGCGGCTCGGTGCTCGACGTGGGGAGCGGCGAGGGCCTGCTCGCCGATCACCTGCGCCCCTTCGGGTACAGGCGCTATCACGGCATCGACCTCTCCGAGGCCGCCATCGCCCAGGCCGCCCCTCGCGTGGACGAGCGCACCACCTTCACCGCGGCCGACGCCGAGGCCTGGGTCCCCCAGGGGACTTTCGATGCCGTGGTGTTCAACGAGTGCGTCTACTACTTCAACGATCCCGTGGGCTCGGTGCAGCGCTACGAGCCGTACCTCGAGCCGGGCGGCTGCTTCGTGGTCTCCACCTTCCGCTCGCGGCGGGCGGACGTAATCGCGAAACGCCTCGAGGAGATCTACTCGCTGCTCGAGGAGACCGCGATCACGAACCGCAAGGGGACCTGGGTGATACGAATCTTCAGACCCTGACCTTCAGGCAATAACCGGCGCCTGCCAGCGCAGGGCCGCGTCGAGCAGACCCTCGGCCTGGAGCTCCTGGATCCGCTTCAGGCGGATGAAGCGGGGACCGAGGAACTCCTCTTTCGTGAGCCCCGCCTTCAGATAGGCGTCGTAGAGCTCGCGAGCGCCTTTGCGGGCGTCCCACTGCGGCTGGAACGCGGGGAGCACGCGCTCGATCTTGCTGCAATCCACCCGGTAGCAGCGCTTGTCCGGACCGGCGTCCGGGGCGTAGGTGATCTCGCACCCGGGCACCGTGTCGGCCACGATCTTTGCCAGTTCGCGGATGCGGTAGTTCTCCGCCGTGCGGCCGACGTTGAACGCCTGATCGTGCACCAGCTCGCGGGGGGCCTCCAGCACGGCGAGGAAGGCGCGGCTGATGTCCTCGATGTGGACGATGGGCCGCCACGGCGTGCCGTCGCTCATCATGTGGATGCGCCCGGTGGTGACGGCGTAGCCCACGAGGTTGTTGAGCACCAGGTCCACCCGCAGCCGCGGCGAGACGCCGTAAGCCGTGGCATTGCGCAGAGAGGTGGGGCTGAAGCGGTCGTCCGCCAGCTCGGCGAGCTGCTCCTCCAGCCGCACCTTGGAGACGCCGTAGGGGGTGACGGGATTGAACGCCGCCGACTCGTCCAGGAAATCATCCCCGGCCGCGCCGTAGGTGCTGCACGACGACGAGAAGACAAAGCGCTCGACCCCGGCCTCCTTGGCCAGCCGGGCGAAGCGGATGGAAGCGGCGTCGTTGATCTCGTAGGTCAGGTTGGAATCGAGATTGCCCAGCGGATCGTTGGACAGGCCCGCGAGATGGATGACGGCCTGGAACCCTTCGAGGTCCCGGCGCTCCGCCTCCCGCAGGTCCTTGCGCAGCGAGGGGATCGGACGTCCCGCGGGCTGGCCCGCCAGCAGACAGGGCGCGAAGAAGTCCGCGTCGAAGCCCACCACCTCATGCCCCGCCGCCTGCAGCAGGGGCACCATGACGCTGCCGATGTAGCCGTTGTGGCCGGTGACGAGGATGCGCATGATGAGGCGGAAGGGTAGCACAGCCCTCATCTCTGCCCCCCTATAGGCGCTACCTTTGCCTCGGAGCTCCCCCGCCCAAGACCCTCACCCCTGCCCCTCTCCCGCCCCCACCCAACCCCCCTCACCGGGAGAGGGGTGCCCGGTTGGGGCGGTCTTGCTGTTCTTTTTCGTCCTTGCCGTCCCTGCTGTCCCTTTTGTCCCTTCTTGCCTTTCTCCCTCTTCTCCCGGTGAGGGGGGCTGGGTGGGGGCGGGAGAAGAGGGCCGGGGTGATGAGGGTCTTGGGTGAGGGCTCTTCGGGCGGGCTCTGCTACACTGATACCAGAGACCCACGACCATGAAAAAGCTGGCACCCCTGGTCCTGGCCCTTCTCCTCATCACCCTCGCCGGCTGGACCACCCTCGGCGAGGATGATCATCCCTTCTCCCGCAGCCGCTGGATCGCCGAGCAGGAAGCGCTGGGATTGGCGCGCTTCGAGGGCGGCGTCCTGCCCATGAACCGCGAGGATCGCGAGCGCCGGCGCGAGCGCCAGAAGAGGTCCGGCGAGCCTGGCCCCCTCCCGGCGCCAGCCCGCCCGGCCCCGGGACGCTACACGCGGATCAACCAGGACCTCCTGAAGCCGAACGGCGGGAGAGCCCAGCCCGAGACCCAGGCGGAGCCGTTCGTGGCCATCGATCCCGAGCGGGAGACCCACCTCGTCGCCGGCTATCAGGAGTCCCGCTTCGACGACGGCGGCGCCCGCGCCCTCGCCTTCGCCGTGTCGAAAAACGGCGGGCGCAACTGGAGCGAAGGGCTTGTGCCCGGGTTGACCGTGGCCTCCGGCGGCCCGTTCCAGCGCGCCTCGGACCCCTGGCTCGCCATCGGGCCGGGCGGCCGCACCTACTTCTTGTCGCTCGGGTTCAACGAGACCAGCTTCACCAACGGTGTTCTCCTCTCCATCTCCGAGGATGGGGGCGCCACCTGGGGCGACCCCGTGACCGTCCACGTCAACACCAACGTCGACTTCGACGACAAGGAGTCGATCGCGGTGGACAACCAGCCCGACAGCCCCTTCCAGGGCCGGGTCTACGTCGCCTGGGACACGGCCGTCGGCAACAGCAGCCAGCCCGCACGCCTCGCCTACTCCGCGGACGGCGGCAACAGCTTTACGCCGTTCCGGACCCTCGACAACCAGGGGCAGAGCCTCGGCGTCGTCCTTGCGGTCGGGCCCGGGGGCGTGGTCCACGCCGTCTGGACCCGGTTCGTCCGCAACGACGCCGTCCTGATGACCTCGCGCTCCGAGGACGGCGGCGACACCTGGTCGCGCCCGATCGCCATCGCGGCGATCTTCTCCGCCGGCGTCGCGGATCTGCGCACGGGCAATGGGATCGGATCAGTCGCCGTCGATCCCAGGACCGGCGATCTCTACGTCGTCTGGCAGGACGACCGCTTCTCGCCGGGCATCGATCAGGTCATCCTCTCCCGCTCGCTTGACGGCGGCGGGAGCTGGAGCGAGCCCATCCTCGCCTCGGACGGTCCCCTCGACGCTCCCAACTTCACTCCTGCCGTGGCGGTGAACGGCAACGGCCTGGTGGGCGTCTCCTACTACTCGCTGCGCAACGATCCCGGCCGCCACGTCTTCGCCGACGAATACCTCTCCGTCTCGCGCGACCACGGCGAGAGCTTCGGCCGCAGCACACGGGTGAGCCCCGTGGCCTGGGACATCGGCTCAGCGGCGGTCACCGAAGGCGGGTTGTTCCTCGGCGATTATCAAGGGCTCGTGGCCGGCCGCCAGACGTTCTATCCGGTCTGGATCGCCACCTTCCTGACCTCCCGGAGCAATCCCCACCGGCACCAGCCGGACCCGTTCACCAAGCCGATCACAGTGCGCTGAGCCGGGAGCGAGGAGACCGCCGTGGCGACCGACACCCTGCAACTCCTCATCCGCCTCTCTACCGCGACCCTCGCCGGCTGCATCATCGGCCTCGACCGGGAGGTGCACGGCAAGCCTGCGGGCATGCGCACCCACGGGCTCGTGGCTCTGGGCGCGGGCCTCATCACCGCGGTGAGCCTCGACCTCGCGGGGCCTAACGAGAAGGCTGCCGTGCTGCGCACCGTCCAGGGGATCATGGCCGGCATCGGTTTCCTGGGCGGCGGCGTCATCCTGCGCGACGAATCCCACCAGAGCATCCACGGTCTCACCACCGCGGCCTCGATCTGGGTGGTGGCCGCGCTGGGGATCGCCTGCGGCGTCGGCCAGTGGCTCCCCTCCGCGATCGCCATCTTCATCACCCTCGTCCTGCTGATCCTCGGCGAGAAGCTGGAGCAGAAGCTCCGCCTGAAGCACGAGCAGCAGCCGCCCGAGACAGGGGAGACCCGTAAGCCCCCGGCCTGAGCTCCAGCAAGCACCGGCTCCCACCCGCAAGCGCGGGCCGCCCTCCCCACCTCACCGCGCGCCAGGGCGCCACCCCGAGGGGTGTGGGGCCGGCGCTCCTCCACCGGTAGCGTTATCCCAGCGACGAACGGAAACGGAGGAGAGACGCCATGCTGGAACTCACGAACCGCTCACTCAACAACAAGCCGGTGCACCGGCTGACCAACGTGGACCTCCACGAGGACCACGGAGATCTCGTGCTCCGGGCCGAGCTGAGAGGCCTGAACGTCGGCGAAGTCGATCTCCAGATCGACCACGGCGAGCTCGTCATCGAAGCGGATGGCTGGACGGACGACGAGCCAGGCCACGAGCACTACGAGCACCTTCACGGCCGACTGCCGCTGCCGTTCGTCGCGGATCCCTCCCGCCTCCTGACCCACGTCGAAGAAAACGTCCTGGAGGTGCGCATCCCCATCCCGGAGCTCCCGAAAGACGCCCCCGAGGACTGGATGCTCGAAAGAGACCTGGGACTGAAACCTGGAGTCGCTATATAGAACCCCGCTCCAGCTATATACCAACCCGTCCCCAGAACGCAGGGAGCCGCCTGGTCTATATGTACCGCCGCACAAAGTATATGGGGGAGCCCCCGGGCCAACGGGGAAAGCACCTTCCCTATATAAAAAATTCTCTGGACTATATGAATCTCCGGCTCCCCAGCGTCCGAAGGGCCTCATCTATATAGAAATTCCGAGCGGCTATATGAACAGGGGCCCACGGTGGACGGCCAGCCCTGTTTCTATATGGAAACTTCGAGGAAATATATAAGCGGGCGCTCCCCACCACCCCGACGCCGGCCTGGGTATATACGCGCGAGGAGGAAGTATATCCCCTCAGTCTGCCCGGAGCGCCACCATCGGAGCCACTTGCGTGGCGCGCCGGCCCGGAACGTAGGCCGCGGCGAGCGAGACCACGGCCAGGGCGAAGGCCACGGCCGCGAACGTCGTGGGATCGGTCGCCGGCGACACCGGCAGCTTGTCTGCAAGGAGCCCTACGAAGGGCGGAGGGAGGGCGTTTCACCACAGCCGTCCATCGAAGGAGGTAGAGATGGGATGAGAAGGCCAACCTCCTGTGACGCAGTGCCAGAATAACGGTCTGCAAACAGGTGATCGCGCGGCTAGACGCGAAAGGAGGTTGACCGTGGTTGAGCTTAGCAAAGTTGAGGCGCAGGAGGTGATGGGCTTGGATCTCGGGGATCGTTCGAGCCAGATCTGTCGGATGGACCGCAAGACCGGGGCGGTTTTGGAGGAGCGGCGGCTGTCGACCACGACAGCCAGCGTCCAGCGCTACTTCAGTTCTCTTCCCCCTCAGTTGGTGGCGCTGGAGAGTGGAACCCACAGCCTGTGGATGACGCGGTTGGTGAAATCTCTGGGCCACGAGGTCATCGTGGCCAATCCCAGTCAGGTGCGGGCCATCTCGTCGAGCCTGAAAAAGACCGACCAGCGCGACGCGCGGTTCTTGGCGCAATTGGTCCGGGTGGATCCCCAACTGCTGTCGCCCGTAGAGCCACGTAGCGAGCAATCTCAGAAAGCCATCGCCGTGGTGCGGGCTCGGGAAGGTCTGGTCAAGGCGCGCACGATGCTGGTCAACCAGGTGCGCGGGGTCGTCAAGTCCTTCGGCTACCGTCTGCCCTCCTGCTCCTCGGCGGCGTTTGCCTCCAAAGCCCAGCAGGATAAGACCCTGCCATCCTCGCTGAAAGACACACTGGCGCCTCTGCTACGGGTTCTCTCGGAGCTGAGTCAGGAGATCGCCCGCTTCGACAAGCAGGTCGAGGTCCTGGCCCGGCACTGGTCGGTGACGCAACGGCTGCGCCAGATCAAGGGCGTCGGAGCCCTGACGGCGCTGGTGTTTGTGCTGACGCTGGGCGATCCATTTCGCTTCGCCAAGTCGCGCGCAGTGGGAGCTTATCTGGGCCTGGTCCCGGGTAGTCGCAGCTCGGGCCAGTCGGCACCCCAAATGCCCATCACCAAGCAGGGCGACCGGCTGACGCGGCGCCTGCTGGTGCAAGCGTCCCACTACATCTTAGGTCCCTTCGGACAAGACAGCGACCTGAGACGATTGGGTCTGCGGTTGGCCGAGCGTGGGGGCAAGAGCGGCAAGAAACGAGCCGTAGTCGCCGTCGCTCGCAAGTTGGCAGTGGTGCTACACCGCCTTTGGGTAAGCGAAACGGACTACGAGCCTCTGCGCAAGGCGGCAGCCTAAAGAAGCCCAGGAAGAAAGAAACAACAGCTCAGCAAGGGAGAAAAGCGTTCACAGAATCGGAGTTGGAGTCTCAACCTCCCGTTGTCGGTGACTGCGTTGTGACGTCGTGAGCCTTCGAGGCCGTCGTAGAGAGTGCAGCGCCGCAGCGGTGGAACCCCCTCATGCACCGAGCCCAAGAGGGCTCCTTGAGAGTGCGGATGGAAGACTCGGGGACCGACACCCGACTCCGATCGAGAAGAAGATAAGGACAGGCCGCCCTGGCGGCCTTGCAATTTGGGGCCTTCTCATGGAAGACGTCACAGGTCGTCAACGATACCCTTTCATATCCCACGGGGACGGCGGGACGTCTCCGCGGGCCACCGCCGCCCTCCGCAGGGCGAACGACCGCAGGCCACCCAGGGAGGCAGGGAATACGGAAGATGCCGATCGCGCTCTGCCCCCGTGAGGTAGCCGGTCCAGGCGGCGAGCCTCGGAGGCGTCTCGCGGTCCCCGAGGAGGATTACCCCTCCACCGAAGGATGGGGATTCTGCCTCGGGGCGGAAATCTCCCTCAGGCCCTCGCCGCCTGCCGGTCCCATACCCCGGCGAGGCGAACCAAGGCGTTGTAGGCAGCGTCGCGAACTTTGGGTTCTTCATCCTCTTTAAAAACGCGCAGCAGCCGGTCGTACACACGCTGATTCTCCTCGAGCGGCTCCAGCTTGCCGAGAACCAAGGCCGCCTGCTTGCGGATCTCCGCGGATTTCGGAAGGTATTCCCAAGGTTGGGTTCCATAGTCGAGCGCTTCAAAGCAGAGATTGATCGAAGCGCCTCCATCTTCATTGCGGTTGATCAAAAACGAGGCTGCCGTCAGCCGAGCAGGGTAGCTCTCCAGACCGCGCCGGTCCTCCAGGGCTTTGAAGATTTGATCGGTGATCTCCGGAGGGGGCCCACCGGGCCATGCGAGCAAGCTCAGCACGGCTCCGAGGCGGGAAGACCAGCGAACGTCACTAAGGTACCCAAGAACCCATTCCTTGAGCTTGGGATCTTCGGGGAGTCGCGGCCCCAGGACAGAGGCGAACGCTCTTTGGACTTCGCGAGCTTCCAAATCCCTGGCTGAACAGCCCTGAATCAGAAGAGATCCAGGCCATGACTTGAGACCAGAAGCTTCTGGGTGGGGTGTGCTCAGAGGTAGGAGGCTTTGGACCGCAGATGCCCGGACAATAAACGACGCGTCGCCCAACAAGTTCACAAATGTTCCCACGAGGCTTTCGTCTGCCCGCAAAAGGCCGGACAACACTGAAACGGCAGCAGCACGGACATCTTCAACTATGTCGCTAAGACGATCCCAGGCAGCCCTTCGAGCTTCTTCGTCATTTAACACAAAGGCCGAAAGAGCTAACAAAGCCGAGCTACGAACATACGAATCCTCATCCCCAAGCCGGTCCAACACAGCTAGGCGCACCTCGGCGTCGCCTTCCACAGCACCCGACAGCGCGGACAAAGCCGAGCTACGAATATCCGAATCCTCATCCCCAAGCCGGTCCAATACAGCTCGGCGCACCTCGGTGTCACCTCGCACAGCACCCGACAGCGCGAACAAAGCCGAGCTACGAACATACGAGTCCTCATCCCCAAGCCGGTCCAACACAACTCGGCGCACCTCGGCGTCACTTCCCACAGCACCCGACAGCGCGGACAAAGCCGAGCTACGAACATCCGAATCCTCATCCCCAAGCCGGTCCAACACAACTCGGCGCACCTCGGCGTCGCTTCCCACAGAACCCGACAACACGGACAAAGCCGAGTTACGAACATCCGAAGCCTCATCCCCAAGCCGGTCCAACACAGCCCGGCGCACCTCGGCGTCGGTAGCGACAAAGTCGGACAGAGCCCAAAGAGCTTCCGCTCGCACTCTCGCTGAAACACCCGTCACCTTTGTCAGGATGAAGTCCTTTCCACCTGGCATAGACCCCAGAGGCTTGAGGGCTGCCCCAAGAAGCTGTTCGGCCTCCGGCGCCTCCGTCTTCTCCCGGATCTTAACCAATATCTGAAAGCCTTCTGGCACACCTGAGCTCTCACCCAGGATCTGCGCCACTGTTTGGCGGACAGACCAAGACTCGCTACTCGCCTGCGCAGAAAAGTGTGCCTGGAGGCCAGGCATTGGAAGATGTGGAGCCAGCGCCCGTAGCGCCGTCGTGCGAACTTCATCCTCGGAATCTGCCAGGGCATCGATCAAGAAGCCGCGGACTGTCTCATCCGCACCTGCACGAGCTCCGAGAGCCTGTATCGCCGCTGAGCGGATCTGGAAATCATCGTCTCTCAGCCCGCCCAGGATCACCGAATCAATCTCTGCACTGGTACCCAACCAAGGGATCAATGCCTGGAATGCTTTTCCTCGAACTGCAGGATCACTCAGCTTGGTGAGCACTGCACGGCGAGTTCCGTCTTCATTCGACTGCGACAAAGCATGGAGGGCAATGCGACGAAAAGAATCCTTACCATCATAGAGTATGGAGAAAAACAGGGTACGCACCGCGGCATCCTCTGCGACGAGTCCAGAAAGAACCCTAAGCGCGTTTTGTCGAACAGTGTCGCCATCCCCCTTGGCTCTCGCAACGACAGCAGCCCGAATCCTTACATCTTCTCGCACAACGGAAGAGAGCACCTCGACCACTTGGTATCCTAAAGAGACGCTACCAAGCTGCTCGATCACAGCCTCACAAACTTCTGCGATCTTCTCGCAAAACACCTGAAAGAGAACGTATTGCCGCCGCCCACCAGGATGGGATTGATTACGAACTGGTAGAAAGTTCTCCGCACCATCGGCTCCCCCGCAGAGCCAGCGAGAGACTCTATGGCGGCCACCCTCACAGTTTCGGGCTCATCCTCGTCCTGGAGACGCTCCCTCAAGAGACTCTTAATCTCCCCCTTGTCTGCGAAACGTCCCAGGCTACTTACGGCAATCGCTCGCAGCTCCCCATCTTCAGACTCCCAAACTCGCTTGAAGCAACGCTCAAGGCTCGCTCCAGGAGCACCGTCGGCAATGAGGCGGGCCAGGAAACCCAGCAACACCTCGGCGAAAGCGTACACGTTCGTCGGTAGACAGCGCACTGCTGTTTCGATCAGCTCGCCAACGGCCGCGGGATCGAGGTTCACGTCATCGCAGGCGATAGCCAAGGCGAGCAGCAAATTGCGGTGGAGATCGCTCTCGTCGGGTCCGGCCGTCAGATCCGGCGGACGAAATCGTCACGTGCTCGTGGCGGTCTCCACGGGACCGAGGTGCCCGGCGCAGAGGAGAATGGGCTCGCGCCAACGTGGATCGTGCAGGTGGGGCTGAAGCACGGCCCAGCGTTCATCGGGTTTGAGGCGGGCGAGCGCCCGGCCGGCGAAGTATTCCTGGAAGGTGAGGTGGAGAAAGCCGAAGGCGTCGTGGCCTCGGGCGACGAGAAGACCCGTCATCTCCCGCATTTCGCGGAGGAAGTCGCGAGCTGATTTCTCGGCGTCGCGGAAGCTCAGGGAGTTTTGCAGCCTCGGGGGTAGTACCCTTTTCGATCAGGCAGATATCAGCAAGCTGGCGCTCCATCTCGGCCAGACCGGCCGTGCCGCTCGGCTTCTCGCGCTGGAGCCAAAGGGCCATGGGGATGAGGATGTTCTCCGCCTGGTGGCGGTCCATGGCGGGAGCCGGTGTCTCGCGGGCGCCCTGACTGCGGGCTTCCAGCCAGTTGTCGAGCATGGTGGAAACGTAGGCTTCGTAGAGCTGCACCCGGCGATGCGGGAGTCTTCCCCACCTG
Source organism: Thermoanaerobaculaceae bacterium (assembly GCA_963712665.1). Taxonomy (GTDB): domain Bacteria; phylum Acidobacteriota; class Thermoanaerobaculia; order Multivoradales; family UBA5704; genus DATARR01. Next base: position 142,008 of record CAVQIV010000013.1, read on the forward strand.
GCGGCGGAGGAGGGCGAGGAGAGTGAGCATCAGAGGGTTCGCGGCCAGGCGGCGGACGCTCTCGTTGCTGCGCACGTCCTCCAACAGATCCCGCTCCAGCTCCCGGGCTTTGCGCGCCGCCTCGGGCGACTCCTCTTGGGCGGCCCAGGTTTCGTAGGCGCGGGCCCAGCGGTGAACGAAGACCTCGATTTCCTTCTCTCCGAAGTCGAGGACGCTCAGCGTGGGCCGGCTCCCCGGCACCGGCGCCTCGCGGTAGCCCACGAAGCGGCTGGAAACGGCGAAGCGCACGCCGCGGGGGCTCCACTCGTCAATGAACGCGCCCGCCTGGGAGGCCACGTAGTTGCGGGTTCCCGAGTCCAGAACCTCGTCGAGACCGTCGAGGAGCACGAGGGCGCGGCCGGTCTCCAGAGCGCGGCGGAAGAGAGGCTCGAGCCCAGGGAGGCCCCGGCGGCGATCGTAGAAACGCGAAAGAAAATCAAAGAGGTTGAGCCCCGGAGTCTCACGCCGCATGTCGTCGAAGGCGGCGAGGGGGACGAAGATGGGCAGGCGATCCGCTTCGGCAGCGGCGATCTCGAGGCGCTTGGAAGCCTCATCCGCTCCCCGGGCATGAACGAAGGCCAGGAAGTGGAGCAGGGTCGTCTTGCCGCTGCCCGGGTCGCCGAGGACGACGAAGGCGCGTTGATCTTTATGATAGAGAGCGGCGGCGATCGATTTCCGCTCGGGCAGGGAGCGGCTCCAGCGTTCGCGGCGAAGGGAGTCGAGATGGCGCAGGAGCTCGTCGCGGGCCTGCGGGTCGCGCTCGGTCTCCAGCAGGAGACGGCGCTCCTCGACACTGAAGGAGTCGGCGGCCTCGGGCACCTCGGCCACGGCACGGAGCTCGACGTAGACCTCCTCCAGAGGGAGCACGATGGCGCGGGCCGAGGGGGTCATCCCCTGAAATGTGAGATGTTGGAACCAGCGCACGACGTGATGACGGTAGCGCTCGGCCAGGGCGTCGAGGTCGGCTTCGCTCGGTGGCTGGGCCCGAACAGCCTGGCGCAGGATGACGGCAACCTTTTCGAGGGCCTGGAGGCGTGCCGGGGGGAGGGCTCTCCCCTCGGGCGGCTGGCCGGCGATCCGGACGCGGCCTTCGGGATCGATATCGAGATCGTAGCCCGCATCGTGCACAGTCGCCTCAATGAGACGAAAGGCATCAAAAGCAGGGATCAGCCCTGCCGCCGTCAGCCCTACGATCAATCCCTGGAAAGGTGCCCTCGGAGACACTCCCGGCGACGAAGCCCGGCAGCTCCCGGCGGAGGCCCTCGACGCTCTCGGCGATACGCTCCACGCCATCCGCCGTGCGATCGGACGAGCGGGCGATCGAGCCCAGATGACTGACCATCCGGCCCACCAGCTTGAGGTCCAGCAGATCCCGAAGGGCATCCTGCCGGCCGACGGCGGAGTAGAAGGCGAGCGCGAAGCGGCTGAGGAAAGCCTTCAGGTCGAACCCAGGCAGCCCCCGCAGATCGAGACCGGCGTCCTTCAATTCGCGGGCGAGCCGGTCGAGATCGAGCGAGAGGTCCGGCCGCGGGTCGAGGAGAGGGGACAGCTCGATCAAGACCTTCTCCTGCCGGAAGAGCTCGCCGAGAGAGTCCGCGTAGCGCTCGCAGTCCTCAGGCGAGAGGCCGGACTCTTTCAGGGCCGCTTCGAGGGCCTCGGCGACGGACTCCTTGAGCGCATTCTGGACGGGATCTCCGCTCAGTCTGCGTCGGGCCGAGCCGTCCCGCCCGCCGATTCAGCGCTGTTCATCAGGTTGGCGACGATCCCTTCGAGAATTGGGTTCATTCCGTTCCCTCTCAACCGTTGCAGGGTTTCGGCAAGTATAACCGCTCGTAGGATGCGCTGTGCGCACCATCGTCGTTCGTTGTGCGCCCAGCGCACCCTACAGTTCCAGGCACCCGTCAGCCCCTTGCAAAGATCGGCCTCAGCGAATACTTTGGTCCCTATGAGATGGGAAGACCTCATCACCGTGACTCCCGATGTCCGGAGTGGGAAGCCCTGCATCGCAGGAACTCGCATCACGGTCTATGACATCCTGGAGTACCTTGACGGCGGGATGACGGAGGCTCAGGTCCTTGCAGACTTCCCGAGCCTCCGTCCCGAGCACATCCGGGCATGCCTCGCCTTCGCGGCAGCCAGGGAGCGCCGCCTCGCCATCTCCTCAGCCGCGTGAACCCCGAAGGGGCGGCACGAATAAAGCCTGGGGCGTCAGCCCCAGGAACACGAAACCCCAACACCTCCCAAACCCTGAAAGGGTGGCAGCAGGCCGCCGGAAAAACGCTGCTGCCGCCCCTTCGGGGCTTTTGGAGGTTTGTGATGCATCCCTTCCTGGGGCTCACGCCCTAGGCTTTACCCTGTCGCCCCCTTCGGGGCTGAGCCTGGGAGTCCCCCTGCCGCTGAATCCTGAACCCAATCTTCGCCAACAGCGCCGGCAGGTGTCGCACCGCCTGCCGCGCCTGCTCGCGGGTGGGCTCGTCGAGCTCGTCCCAGGCGACGAGGTAGGGGCTCGTTCTGAGGGTGACGCGCTCCTTCAGGAAGCGCTGGTGCTCCATCCGGGCCAGGGATTCGACTTCCTCTGGGGTGAACTGGAAGAGCGGCTGGTCCCAGTCCGTTCGCGGGGCGATGAAGCAGTGGACCTGGTGGAGCTTGGAGCCGATGTGCTCGGCCTGGTTGCGATTGGATTCCTTCAGGTCCTCGGCGAGATGCTTCCAGGGGACCAGCGCGCGATTCGTCTCCCGGGTCTCGCCTTTCTGTTGCTGATCGCGGACGTACTCCTCGTGGATGGCTCGGGCCAGGATCTCCGTGGTCGTGCCCAGGAGGAGCCCGGGCTGGAGCACGCGGTCCAGGAGGCCGAAGGCGTGGAGCTCGATGGGCGCGCCGCTTGCCTGCTCGCGGCTGCGTAGGCTGTCCATCAGACGGCTTTCCTGTTCGATTGCCAGATAGATCGGCAGACGACGGCCGTCCAACACTCCCAGGAGGGTGAGCGCGGCGTCGAGGGCCGCGGATTCGTCGCCGAGCAGGATGTAGGCCTTGGTGAAGGCGAGGCCGCCTTTCTCATCGAAAAGGAAGGCTCCCTCTTCGAATCCCGGGGATCCGGGATCGAGGGAGAGGCCCTGGACCTCGCAGTGGTGGGCGAGGGACGGGTAGTGGACCTTGAGGGCCCGGAGCCGCTCTTCGGCGTCTCGATCGATCAGGGTGATCCCGAAGCTTTCACCCGGCCGGCCGGCTTCCATCCAGGCGTAGACGGCCTGCACCACGAAGCTCTGGCTCAAGGGGCCGAAGCCCACCACCAGCAGGTGCGGCCCACCGCTGCCCGCGACCTCGAACGGAGCGGATTCGTCGAGGAGGATGCGCGCTCCGCGATCGAAAGGATTGAAGAAGTGCATGCGGTAGGGATCGGCGTCGGCGCTCTCCAGCTCCTGCTCGGTGAGCAGGGTGCAGAGGCGGCGGTCCACGATGTAGACGAGGCAGTCGAGGGGGCGTCCGGGCCGCCGGCCGGCCAGGTCCTGGGCGGCGAAGGCCACCTGGGCGTTGGTGCGGTCGTCGCCGGTGAGGCATACCAGGACGCTCGCCCGCTCCACCCGAGCACGACGGAGCTGGGCGGGCTCGGCCGCGTCGCCCATCACGACGGGCACGCCGCGGCCGGGAAGGGCCTTGAGGAAGGGGTTGTCTTCGTCCCGCTCGATGATCACCACCCGCCGCCGCTCGCGCAGGAACTGCTTCGCCAGAAGCCGCCCCTTCTTGCCATAGCCCGCGATCACCACGTGCCCGCGGTAGCGGCGCGCCCTCACCAGCAGCCAGCGCTCATAGAAAAGGATGATGAGGGCCTGCAGGGTGGTGAGGACCAGCAGGAGCGGCGCCGCGAAGCGGGCGATCTGGAGCGGCGGGTTCTTGTCGTGATCGACGTCCATGGAGACGTCCAGCGAGAACAGCCGCAGCGTCTCGTAGGCGATGTCCGAGAGCTCGGGGCGATGATTCTCCGGGTGGTGCTTGACGTTATAGGTCCACAGCCCCCAGAGGCCGAGGACGATTACCGCCGCCCACAGCGCGCCGATCACCCACCAGCGGTGCCCGCGCCACCAGTCGCCCAGCCGTTCGATCCATGCCATGGGCTTGATTCTAAACCAGGGATTGAAATCCCTGGCTACCGTCGGTGACCCCAGAGGGGTCGCAAAATGCGGTCCCGCCAGGGACTACCGTGGGTAGCCAGGGATTTCAATCCCTGGCTAAAGGGCTGCTAAGATAAGGACCAGGAGGACTGCACATGACCACTCCGGCGCTTCGACTCTGCGGCGGCATCGCGATCCTGGGCGCTTTCCTGGCCGTCTCCCCCTCGGCAGCGGCGGATGAGCAGAGCGGCTGGGCCATCTTCGATCCCGGCGAGGTCGTGGGCTTCAAGCCCGCGGATGCGATCGCGCCGGAGCAGCTCCGGGAGATCCGCGCGGCCATCGCGGCCTATGAGAAGCGGAAAGCGGCGAGCGGGGCGGCTCAGAAGGTCGAAGGCCCGTTCCTCTATCCGTTCTTTCCCCAGGCCGGCATCCTCGGCAAGGACCTGTTCATTTCCAATTTCATCGATCTGAACCCGAGCACCGGCGACAGCGCCATCGAAGACTGGGACTGCACCGACTACACCTACGATGGTCACGAGGGGCACGACTCGCTGATCCGGAGCTTCCGTGAGCAGGCGATCGGCGTGCCGGTCTTCGCCGCGCTCGACGGCGTGGTGGTGGACACCCACGACGGCGAGCCGGACATGAACACGGTCTGGAGCCCGGCGAACAAGGCCAACTACGTCATCATCGATCACGGCGGCGGCTATATCGCCTGGTATTTCCATCTCAAACGGGGCAGCGTGGCCGTGTCTCCCGGGCAGACCGTGACCGCGGGCACTCAGCTCGGTCTCACGGGCAGCAGCGGCTTCAGCAACTGGCCGCATCTCCACCTTCAGACGGAGAAGGACGGCCGCTGGGTCGAGCCCTCGGCCGGACCGTGCCGCACGGGCGAGAGCCTCTGGGTCTCGCAGCCGCCGGTGGGCCGGGATTTCTACGTCGCCGACTTCTACATGGCCCGCGGCGCGATAGCGATCCCCAACCGCGACGCCTGGCTCCTCGACGAGACGGAGCGCACGGCGACCTTCGTCAAGGGGCTCCAGACCGTGGGGCAACGCATCGACATGCGCAACCTCCCCGCGAACGCCGTCTTCCGTCTGCGATTGTTGAATCCCCGCGGCGTTGCGGTCCAGGATCGCTCGGGCTCGCTTTTCAATTCCGAGCTGTTCCTCCTCGCCTTCCTGAATCCCTTCTTCACCCTCAACCTGGACATCCTGGGCACCTGGCGGTTCCAGGTCGAGATCGAGGGCAGCCGGGTGATCGATGCGCCCTTCAAAGTGGTCGCGACCTCGAAGCAGGTCGTGAACCGGCCTCCCAACAAGGTCACGGCGCGCCTCTCGCCGCCCCATCCGGTCGAGGGGCAGGTCCTGACCTGCACGGTCCAGACCTCGCTGGTGACCGAGGACCCGGACTACGACATCGTCAGCTATCGCTATGAATGGAAAGTCAACGGCCGCGTGGTGCGCTCCGTCACCAGCGCGGCCTTGAGCGACCTCCTGGCCGCCGGCAAGGCGCATCCCAAAGACCGCGTGAGCTGCCGCGTCACCCCCACCGACGGCAAGAAGGCCGGGCCGGCGTCAGTGGTGAACGGGATCGTGGCGGAGCCGTAGCAGGAGTCCGCCTCCACCGCGCCATCCTCAGGACGGCAGAACGCCCTAACTTTGGCGGAGAGCATCCCGATATATGGAAGAAAAACGACAGAAGACCTGTTTCGTACTCATGCCCTTCTCCCACGACTTCACCAATCAGTGGGAGTTCGCTTTTGTACCTGCGATCGAAGCATCTAGCCTGAAAGCAGTTCGCGCAGACGAAGACTCGCTCGGGACAAACATGATCATGCGAGATGTAACTGCTGGCATATATGAAGCACAGTTAATCTTAGCAGATCTGACAGGAAGAAATCCAAACGTGATGTATGAGCTTGGCCTAGCACATGCAGCCAAGAAACCAGTAATCATTCTGGCCCAAGACGAGAAAGACATATCCTTCGACATCAAACATATTCGGTACATCATATATGACCCGCGCGACTTAAAAACCTTAAGACTACAACTAGAGAGGCGAATTGCCGGCACATTGTCAATGGACAACCCAGAAGAGATCGACTTCTTTCCAGAGCTCCGAATCATGAAGGCCGAAGACCTTCGAGAACTCGCCTACCTTCGAGAGTGTAGCCAAGACTTGATCGTGAGGGTTTTCCCACCAACCGCAGAAATATTTTTCAACGATAGGTATATTGGGATAGCACCTCAAACCATCCACGTCAATCCGCGCGCGGAGAGAAGCGTGCTCGCTATTACAGCTCCCGAACATGTAGAGTACTATGAGGGATCTCTCCCAAGATCAGATATCCTCAGGCGAGATCTTCGTTGAGCTTGAACAGGGAGGTGCACGGTACAATTACGAAAAACGAATGCCGAAGTGGCTAAAATTTCGCCGTCGCGATCCAAACAGCCCCGTCCTTATGAAGGTCATAGCACAGTATCTAAAAGACATAGGAGAAATTGAAGACGCATTCGAGGAAGCCAGTGATCTATTATTAGCTATGCCGGGCTGGTCGGTAGCTCACGGAGTCATCGCGACCATATACGCCGACATGAAGGATTTCGATAAGGCAAGGGATCACTATGCGAGATCACTATCTCTAAACCCAAACTCCATCGCATCATTTCTGTCGCTTGCTTGTCTTGATTCTCTGGCCAATAATTTTCAGCGCTGCATCGATCTATTGAGAACCATGTTGGACAACGAAGCATTGATTAGAGGGTATTCGATGTTGGGTCACTGGACATTTGATGGAGATCCAGAATTTGACCCCATCCGATCAGACCAGAATTTTGGACCTGAGTTCATGAGGCTCGTTGCTTTAATAGAAGAAAGGGTTAAGCAGATCAGCAAGGAATTGGGTTGAGTGATCAGGCTCGCCCTCACCCTCATGAAGGAACCCGCCCCGCCGGACCGCGCCGGCAGGGCGGGTTGAGGGTCTTCAGTTGCGCAGGCAGACGCAGTTCACAAAGTCGTACTCCGAGCAGTAACCGTCCGGCCGGCACTGATCGATGATCGTGCAGCCGCACGTCGAGGGGTTCCAATTGCCGCCGACGTCGTAGCACGCCTGCTCGTCGTAAGGATTGCAGGCGGGCGGCGGAGGGGGTGGAGTCGTCGAGACCCAGCCATAGGGAGGAGTGCAGCTTTTCTTGCCGCCGTCGAGCGTGCAGACGAAATCCTGAGTGCCGTCGCAGGGCACGTCCGAGCACCAGCGGGCTTGGCGGCCGAGCAGGTAGCCCCCGGACGTCTTCGCCTCGCAGGTGCCACAACCGCCGCACCACTGCCGCTCGCAGCCCGCGGGAGCCCATTCGTAATCGGGACCGGTGAACGAGCCCGGGAGGTTGGGATGCTGGCGGGCGTAGATCATGCGGCCCGTGCCATCGGAGAAGCTGGCCCGGTCCCAGGCTCCCCGGCACGTGTCACAGCCGCCCGTGTCGTAGGTGCACTCGGTGCTCGACGGATGGCTCGCGTCATAATCCTGATCGATCTCCATGATGTTCTGATCCACGATGCCAGGGACGCCGGTCCGGTAGACGGGCGTCCACGACCCCTGGCTGGTGCCCCAGAAGTGCATCTGGCCGCGCGGATGGCCGTAGGCCGTCTCGTCGCTCATGTTGAACGGGGGATGGGGACCTCCCCAATCGCCGCTCGGTTTCCAATAGTTGTTGCTGTTCTGGTCGATCGTCATGGTGTAGCCGTAGTTCGAATAGATCATGGCGGTGCGCAGGGTGTCGTCCATCGAAACGAAGATCCGGTGGTAGTCCATGCCGCCGCAGCCGTTGCTCCCCGGCGCGTCGCCGAGGATGGCATAGCAGGCGCGCACGTGATCGAGAGGCGTGGTGGAATCCCACACCAGGACCGAGACTCCGAGCCGGTGGGTGAGGGTGAGGAAAGACCCCTTGGCCGAGCAGCTCATGTTCTGCCAGGCCTGGCAGACGTCGGGCTGTCCATTGCGGGCGGCCCAGTCGGCGAAGAGGCGGTTGCGGTTGGCGTCCAGGCTCGCGGCATCGAGGCCCGCGGCCCGAGCGGCAGCCGCGCTGAGCGGTACGGCGAGAAGGATCGCATACAGCACGGATCTGAAGGTTTTGGAATTCATTGGGTTTTCTCCTGTAGGAAGAGTCGGCTGAGGTCAGGAAATATTTTATCGATGACACCGCTGCTGTCACCACCCCGGCAGGCGGGGAGAATGGGGTGGGAAGGAATGAGAGAGCCCGCCCTACCGGATCGTGCCGGCAGGGCGGGTGACGTCGTCTAGTTGCGCAGGCAGGTGCAGTTCACGTAGTCGTACTCCGCACAGTAGCCGTCCGGCTGGCACTGATTGTAGAACGAGCATCCGCAGGTGAAGGGGTCCCAACTGCCGCCGTTGTTGTAGCACGCCTGCTCATCGTCGGGATTGCAGGCCGGCGGAGGCGACGAAAGCCAGCCATAGCCCGGATAGCACTGCTTCGTGCCGCCGTCGAGCGTGCAGACGAAGTCCTGGGTGCCATCGCAGGGCACGTCCGCGCACGAATGGGCCGGACGGCCGAGGAGATAGCCCCAGGAGGTCTTGGCCTCGCAGGTGCCGCAGCCGCCGCACCACACGCGCTCGCAACCCGTGGGAGCCCATTCGTAATCGGGACCGGCGAAAGAGCCCGGGAGAGTGGGATGCTGGCGGGCATAGATCATACGGCCCGGTCCACTGGAGAAGCTGGCCCGATCCCCCGCCGCTTTGCACGTGTCACAGCCGCCGGTGTCGTAGCTGCACTCGGTGCTCGATGGATGGTTCCAGTCGTAGTCCTGGTCCATCTCCATGATGTTGTAATCCACGATGCCGTTGACGCCGGTGCTGTAGACGGGCGTGTAGTAACCGTTGCCGGACCCCCAGAACTGGATCTGACCCCGTGGGTGGCCGTAGGACGTCTCGTCGCTCATGTCGAACGGAGAGTGAGGACCAGCGATGTCGGCGCTCGGCTTCCAGTAGTTGTTGCCGTTCTGGTCCATGGTCATGAAATAGCCATAGTTGGCGTAGATCATGGCGTTGTGGAGGGTGTTGTCCATGGAGACGAAGATCCGGTTGTCGTCGCCGCCGCAGTGGTTGCCGTCCCACTCGTCGCCGAGGATGGCGTAGCAACTGTTCACGTGGTCGAGGGGAGTGGTGTAATCCGACAGGACGGAAACCTGGAGGCGGTGAGTGAGGGTGAGAAAGACCCCCTTGGTCGAGCAGCTCTGCGCGGCCCAGGCCTGGCAGAGGTTGCCGGACTGGCCGTTGCGTGCGGCCCAATCGGCGAAGAGCCGGTTGCGGTTGGCGTCGAGGGAGCGGGAGTAAGGAGTGCCGGTGAAACGACCACGATAGCGCTCGTCGGTGATGAAGGACCGGATCACCGAGTTGTAGTCGGAATTGGGCAGGCCGGCGTTGAGAAGGTTTACGTACGTGTCCCAGGCCGGCAGCGGCATCCGCCAGTAGCGACGGTATGCGGCGTCCACGAAAGCCTGATTGTAGTCGGCGGTGTTGCGGGCGCTGGCGTCCAGCCGGCGGCGGCCGTAGGCGTCATGGCTCTGCTCGATGTTGATGAATTCGTCCGAGAAGAAGAACGCCCGAGCCACGTCGATCCGCTTGTTGGCGACGCAGGTCGCGTCGCCATTGCACTGCGTGATCTGGCCGGCCCAGAACGCCTCACCGGAGGAGTCGGCGGTGCGCTCCAGGAAGTCGAGATAGTGCTGCCGCACGAAAAAGTTCGCGTCGTCGATCGGATTGGCGGCCAGAGCTGGGACCGCGCAGAGTGGTACGACTGAGAGGAGGAGGGCATGCAGAGCATGCCTGAAGAGCTTCGTGATCATCCTGCTTTCTCCTGATTTGCGGCCGAATTCCCGCAGGATTCCCGTCGAAGGACACGGTCCTTCCACACGGAATCCTCACTTTCCCGTTGGGAAATTCGAGACCTTGGGTTGATTGGCTAGCTCGCCCTTAGGGGCCGAACGGCGAGCAGAACCCCCCGGGCCTCACAGATATTCCAAACTTCTGCAGATTCGCGGAAATTGGCTGGGACCTCCTCCTGTCCTGCATCTGTCCCCCTGGGAGGACAGCGCGATCACGATTGAGGTCTCCATAGGACTCAAGCTTCGGAGTCAGCACGCGCCTCTCCTGGGTGGCGGCGAATGGCACAAGCCTTGCGGAAGGCGTAGACTAGAAGGTCTGGCAAAAAGGGAGGGTCTCATGACGAGAAATCTCAGGAAAGCCGGCGCAGGGCTGTTGGCGCTCCTCTTGTCGGCAGCCTACGTGCAGGCTGGCCAGGATGCCGGAGCCAAGCAGAAAGAGTTCGACGAGCTCCTCGCCCGAGTCAAGAAGTCCGATGCCGCGGTCGACTTCGGCCATCTCCGCACTCTCTTCACCAAGCTCGGCTCCTATGGTCCCCTCTCGCCGGATACCAAGGAGATGTTTGCAGCGCTCCAAAAAGGAGACTACAAGACGGCCCTCAAGCGAGTGGACGAAATCCTCGCGGAGAACTACCTGGATGCCCATGCCCATTACGTCGGGATGATCGCGGCGGACAAGCTGGGCGACGCCACGCGAGCGGCCCATCACCGGTACGTGGAAAAGGGAATCCTCGATTCAATCCTGAGCTCCGGCGACGGCAAGACGCCTGAGACCGCGTTCAAAGTGATTTTCGTCGACGAGGAGTACGCCCTGCTGCGCTCCCTCAGGCTACAGTCCCAACAGCAGGACCTGGTGCACATCGGCGCCCACAGCTTCGACGTCTTGACGGTGATCAATCCCAAGACGAAAGCAGCGTCCAGGGTCTTCTTCAACATCGATCCCATCACGGCCGCGGAAATCCGCCATTTCCAGTGAGGTTCAGCTCCTTAGGGCCTCCAACAAAGCTCGGCCCAACGGGCCGGCAGAACCCAGCCCAGGGCTGAAGCCGAAGGCTGATGCCCTGGGAACAAAAGAAACAAGGCATCTCATCCAGGCGGCCTGAAAGGTCGCGAGAACTCGGCTCGAGAAGAAAAGCTCTCGCGACCTTTCAGGCCGCCTGGGTTTGTTACGCCTTTCTTTCCACCCAGGGCATCGGCCTACGGCCTCAGAAGCCCTGGGCTCCGCTCTGTCGGCCCGTTGGGCCGGGTTTGATAGAGACTCTTCGCCCGCATCATTCCGCGCAAGCGACCGCTTCGATTTCAACGAGCCACGCCGGAGAGACGAGGCCAGATACGAACAACGTTGTAACTGCGGGCCGGACGCCCTCGAGCATCTCCTTGCGCACCGAGACCAAGGTGCTCATATCCTCGCGCCGCACGAGAAAGAAAGTCATCTTCACGATGTCCCGGAAGGACATACCGGCTTCGCGCAAGACGGCTTCGAGGTTCAGCAGCGCTTGCCTGCATTGACCCGCAAAATCATCCGGCAACACTCCTTCTGGAGACTCGCCAACCTGCCCAGAGACATGGAGCATCCTCGCGCCGGCGCGAGTCTCGACGCCGTGAGTATAGATGCCATGATAGGGGTCCTTCACCGGAAAGGGGTCGTGTCGGATGGAGACGGGCATTGGGGACTCCTGTGAGCTCATCGATTCCATTGTAGTGCGACTCGCTGGAGGCATCAGCCGTAGAATCTTTCGACAGAGTTCGACAAAAGCTTCAAGACTCAGGTCATTCTTTGCGTCGTTGATTGCCCAGCCACAGATCTGGAAGTCAGCTTCACCCAGACCGTCGCCGACGTGGTCGACCGTCGGAAGCCGAGCGAAGCTCGCTTTAAATGTGCGGCCGCCAGCCTTAGATAGCTCATTGTCGTATTGGCTAATGAGGTGCCAATCCAACTCCTCGTCAGTGTACGCGTCTCTACCGTTGCTTCGGAGAACGGCGGCGTGTATGGCTTGCTTATAGCTCGACTTGGTAACAGCAAGATTGCCACGACCTCGGTCACGTTGGCAGTGGGTCTGAGCCTTTCGGTCGAGCCATCTGCGGTACTCGGCAGCCGAAACTCTGGTGGTTACGAACTCGGGGGGTACGTACTTGAGAGCCATAGGATAGGTTGCCTAGCTATGCAGAGTTCATTCGTCAATAAAGCCCGATCCCCCGCATCTGCTGCACAGTCCGAAGCTTGAAAGCGTGGATAATCCACCCATCGGGCAGTCTTCGCGATCGCGTCGCGGACGGCGCGCACTTCGGCGACGATGGGATTCGGATCTTTCATGATCCCCGTCAACGAGAATGCGCTCTCTCGGCCAGGAGCTCACCCGCGAGGTCAAGCGCTGCGACAGCCTGCTCCCGAGTCACAGTCGGGAATGAGCGGAGAAAACCATCGAGGCAGTCACCAGCCTCAAGGTAGTCAATGAGGTTCTTCACGGGCACGCGAGTGCCAACGAACACGGGCGTGCCGTGCATGATCTCGGGATGGCTATGCACGACACGATTGGAGAGCTCGGAGGGCATGAGGTTTATGGAAGGGTATCACCCTCGTAACGCCTGCTTAAATTCTTCCTGCGAAACGTCTGCTTGGCGCAGGACGCCGGCCAGCGTACCAGCCTTGATTGCGTTGTGCATTGGCACTACGCAGCCCTTCGGCTCACGACGCATAATGACGTGGCTACCGCTTTGGCGTACCTTCGCGAACCCAAGACGCTCAAGCGCGCGAACTACCTCTGCGCCTGATACTTGTGGCAGCTTAGGCATTCGCCGGTTCGGGAACCGTGAACATGGTGATGAGGGGATGACCCGCTGTCGGCAACGGAAATTCTGACAGGTACAAGGTTGTGGCTTCGCGCAGGTTGGCTACAGCCTCTTCGACCGTTTCACCTTGTGTGGTGGTACCTGTTTCGGGATTGAGGGCGATGAAGCCGCCTTCTTCAGCGGGGGTGAGAACTGCGGTGAGTTCCATAGCTTGGCTCCAGAGTGAAAGTATTCTGCTTGTCGCTCGTAGCTGTGCGTGACGTGCAACAGTCTACATCATCCTCGGCGACGTTCGGCCTGCTCCCGGAGACGGCGAGCATGTGCCGGGCTATTTGCGATCTCGGAACGGGTCCCTGTCAAGTTCTCTCGTCGCCAGTACTCGACCAGATCGGCACCGGTCCGGGGGAGATGTGCCTCAAGCTCTTCAGGCAACTCAATACTGAGTGTAATGTTTTTTATCTCCAAAACGACACTTCATGGGAATAGTCTACACCAGGATCCCCCCCATGCTACAATCCCCCGTTCCCTTCCCCAGGGAAGGACTGAGGTCTCCCCTGTGTTCACCACGGAGAGACTCCCTTACCGGGCACCCCGTCCGGCTGAGCGCGGAGCGTAGAGATCCATGGACAGACTGAACGGACAGGTTTCCCGGCGACGGACGTTCGCGATCATCTCGCACCCGGACGCGGGCAAGACCACGCTGACCGAGAAGCTGCTGCTCTTCGGCGGCGCCATTCAGATGGCCGGGGCCGTCAAGGCCCGGGGCGAGGCGCGGCGCGCCCGGTCGGACTGGATGAAGGTCGAGCAGGAGCGCGGCATCTCCGTCACCGCGTCGGTGATGACCTTCGAGTACGAGGAGTGCACCTTCAACCTGCTCGACACGCCCGGCCACGAGGACTTCAGCGAGGACACCTATCGCACCCTGACGGCCGTGGACTCGGCCGTCATGGTGATCGACGCGGCCAAGGGCATCGAGACCCAGACCCGGAAGCTGTTCGAGGTCTGCCGGCTGCGCAACGTGCCGATCATCACTTTCATCAACAAGCTCGACCGCGAGGGGCGCGATCCCTTCGACCTGATGAGCGAGATCGAGCAGGACCTCCAGCTCGACGTCACTCCCGCGGCGTGGCCGATCGGCATGGGGCACAACTTCCTCGGCTGCTACGACCTGCTCCACGAGCGGCTGATCCTGCTCGACAAGGGGCGCAACAAGGTGGTGACCGAGGGCGAGGTGTGCGAGGGGCTCGACGATCCCAAGCTGGACGAGCGCCTGCCCGAAAGCTCCGTGGCCCGTCTGCGCGAGGAGGTGGAGATGGCCCGCGGCCTCTGCCCTCCCTTCGAGCTCGACGCCTATCGCGAGGGGCATCTGACGCCCGTGTTCTTCGGCAGCGCCATCAACAACTTCGGCGTCCGCGAGCTGCTCCAGGGCCTGGTGGAGCTGGCGCCGCCGCCGCGCCCGCAGCCGGCGGACGTCCGCCAGGTGGAGCCCAGCGAGGACAAGGTCTCCGGGTTCGTCTTCAAGATCCAGGCGAACATGGACCCCAAGCACCGCGACCGCATCGCCTTCGTGCGCCTGGCCTCCGGCCACTTCGAGCGCGGCATGAAGCTCTTCCACGTGCGCTCAGGGAAAACCATGGCCATCCACAACCCCCTGCTTTTCCTGGCCCGCGAGCGCGAGCTGGCCGAGGAGGCGTTCGCGGGGGACATCATCGGCATCCCGAATCATGGCAACCTGCGGATCGGCGATGCGCTGACCGAGGGCGAGGAGCTGCGCTTCACGGGCATTCCCAGCTTCGCGCCCGAGCTGCTCAAGAAGGTCCGACCCGAGGATCCGATGCGGGCCAAGCACCTCGGCCGGGCGCTCCACCAGCTCGCCGAGGAGGGAGCGGCCCAGGTCTTCCGTCCCAATTTCGGCAACGACTGGATCGTCGGAGTCGTCGGCGCGCTGCAGTTCGACGTGCTGGCGGACCGCATCCGCACCGAGTACAACATTCCCGTGCACTTCGAGGGGACCACCCTCTACACCGCCCGCTGGATCGAGGCACCGGATCACCTCGCCCTCAAGAAGTTCACCAACGCCAACAACGCCGCCATGGCCGAGGACCACAACGGCTCGCCCGTGTTCCTGGCGAGAAATGCCTGGCACCTCAAGACCACGGGCGAGGAGTGGCCGGGGTTGAAGTTCCTGAAGACCAAGGAGCAGGTGCAGTAGGTGCCCCCACCCCTGAAGCTGAGCGTGGTGATCCCCTGTCTCAATGCAGCGGACACTCTCGGCGTGCAGCTCGCAGCCCTGGCGGGTCAGAGCTGGGAAGGCGAGTGGGAGGTGATCGTGGCCGACAACGGCTCGGTCGACGGCTCGCGGGAGATCGTGGAGAGCTATCGCGATCGGCTCCCCGGGCTGCGGCTAGTGGATGCGTCAGACCGGCGGGGGCAGGCCCATGCCCGCAATCTGGGCGCGGCGGCGGCCACGGGTGATGCCTTTCTCTTCTGCGACGCCGACGACGAGGTGGCCCCCGGATGGCTCTCGGGTCTCGCCCGGGCCCTTGCGCAGCACGATTTCGTGGCCTGCCGCTATGACAACGAGAAGCTGAATCCCGTCTGGGTGCAGCGCACGCATCTCAATCCCCAGAAGGATGGATTGACGTCCTATGACTATCCCCCCTTCCTTCCCCACGCCGGCGGCGGCGGCCTGGGAGTGACCCGGCGCGCCCACGAGGCGGTGGGCGGCTTCGACGAGACCCTGCCCGCGCTGGAGGATACGGACTACTGCTGGCGCCTCCAGCTCGCCGGTTTCCCCCTCCACTTCGCGCCGGAGGCCGTGGTGAACATCCGCCACCGGGGGGACCTGGGGAGCATCTTTCGCCAGGGGGTGAGCTACGGGCTGCACAACGTGCTGATTTACGAGAGATACCGCACCAAGGGGATGCCCCGGCTGGGCTGGCTCCCTGGAATCCGGAAATGGATCAGCCTCCTCCTGCGCACCCCGCTCCTCCTCTTTACCCGCGAGGGACGGGCGCGGTGGATGTGGCAGCTCGGCTGGCGGGTGGGGCGGATCAAGGGGTGTTTCCGGTACAGGGTGGTGGCGCCGTAGGCCCGTCAGGGGCAGGTTGCGAAGGCCTGGGTATCCGTAATCGCCGGAGCGCGCCGGCCCAGGGGATTCTCGTAGCGGGCGGTGCTGCCGGTGGCGGTGTCGGTCACCGTCAGGGTGTATTCCACGTCGGTGGAGGCGCCGGCGTAGACCCAGTAGTGATCGTTCAGAGCGCAGCCGTCGATCACCTTCACCAGCAGCTCCCAGTTGTCGGGACCGAAGAACCAGAAGAGGCCGGAGCCGTCCGCCGCCGGCGGTGCCACCTTCCCGGCGCCGGTGTGGCCCGCGCCGTCTCGCCAGGTCGCCTCGACCCGGAAACGGCTCTGGCGGAGAGAGAGGCTCTCCGCGCCGGGGGCGTTGTGGCAGCCGGCGCTCCCGGAATCCTTGAAGGTGCCTCCGGGAACCGGGAGGAACTCCCAGTCATAGCCGTCGGCGCGAAGCCGAAGCTTCAGCACTCCCAAGTCCTGCGCATTGCGCGCCTCGCTGTTGGGACGGATGGTGGCGAAGGGGCGTACTTCCCTCCCGCCGGTGCCCGCTACGATCTCGCGGATGCCGTAGGCGGGATCGGCCTTGCCGTCGGGATTCTGGGGTGCGAAGCGCTCGTAGTCGTGATCGTGCCCCACGAGAACGAGATCGGCGCCGGCTGCGTAGAGCGTCCGCCAGAAGGCGTCGTAGGTGGCGTCGTCGCCGTGCTGGCCCGAGGAGAAGCGGGGGTGGTGCCAGTAGGCCAGGGTGCAGGCCCGGGGGTGGGCGGCGAGGTCCGTTGCCAGCCAGCGGAGCTGGGCTGAATCCGGTGTGCAGCCGCCGATCTCGGTGCAGTTGGAATTGAGCACCACCACGTGCCAGGTCCCCAGGTCGTAGCTGTACCAGCCCTGGGAGCGATCGCCGGCCGCCGCTCCGAAGTAGTCGTAATAACCGGCGGCTCCGGGCGTCTGATACTCGTGATTGCCCGCCGCCGGCCGGAGGAGCGAGCCGAGCCGCCCCCAGGTGGGTCCGAAGGAGGCCCGGTAGGCGGCCAGAGTGCCGTTGAAGTACTGGTTGTCCCCCAGCAGCAGCACGGCGTCCCAGCTCCCGCCCACCAGGAGATCGGAGGTGGCCTTCATGCGACAGGCCGTGGCCGTGCCCAGGCCGTTGTTGTAGAAGGCGTCGTCAACGGGATCGCAGGCGATGTCCCCGGCCGCGGCGATGACTGGACCGGCGGGATCGGCGGCCCGGGCTGCGGGCGCCAGGGCCAGCAGGAGGAGGAAGAGGATGCTCCAGCGCTTCACTGAGGGGGATTGTATACCTCCTGCGTTCCTTCCCCCGGACTCCCCGCTCGTGCTATACCTGAGCGTCTTCCCAAGTCGTTGCTGCGCATCCGCTGTACCACGAGGTGAGCCGCCATGCATCCCTCCACCATCGGCAAGTACGCGGTCGTCGGCAAGATCGGCCAGGGAGCCATGGGCGAGGTCTTCAAGGCCCGCGATCCCCTCCTCGACCGCTTCGTCGCGGTGAAGACCATTGCCCGTGCCGCCGCGGCGCAGTGGGACGGCACTCTGGACGAACGCTTCCAGCGCGAGGCCCGGGCGGCCGCCGGGCTCAACCATCCCAACATCGTCACCGTCTACGACTTCGGGGAGGAGGGTGGGTCCTTCTACATGGCCATGGAGCTCTTGGAGGGGACCGATCTCGCCGACCTCCTGCGCCGCAAGGTACTGGCGGACCTCGGCAGCCGTCTTGCCTTGATCGAGCAGATCTGTGACGCCGTGGCCTTCGCCCATGCCCACACCGTCGTCCATCGCGATTTGAAGCCGGCCAACATCCAGGTCCTTCCCAACGGCCAGATCAAGATCATGGACTTCGGCCTCGCCCACTCCGGCGAGCCGCAGGCCACCAGCTCGGGGTGGATCCTGGGGACGCCCCACTACATGTCCCCCGAGCAGGTGCGGGGGGAGCGAGCCGACGCCCGCTCCGACGTCTTCTCCCTCGGGTCCCTGTTCTACGAGGTGCTGACCTATCAGCGGCCCTTCCCGGCGGAGACGGTCCACGCCGTCCTCTTCCAGGTGCTCGAACGCCGGCCCGTGCCAGTGCGGAGCTGGGATCCGGCGATCCCCCTGGTCCTCGACCGCACGATCCAGAAGGCGTTGGCCAAGAGTCCGGACCGTCGCTTCGCCAACGCTGGTGATCTGCGGGAGGGTCTGCGCAACGTGCGGCGGGTGCTCGCGGGAGAGCTGCCCGAGAGCGAGGCCCTGGGGGCGCTCGCGGGTCCGAAGGAGGTCCCCGCCCCGCCTGCCCCTTCCCCGGCCCAAGTCTCCGCCCATCCTCCGGAGCGCACCCAGGACCTGCGCGTGCCGGGCGCGCCCCGGCTGGCCACCCTGTCCCCAGGGCTCACGCGTCTGGCGCGCGTCACCTTCCACGGCGAAGAGGGGGGAGACCGGGTGCTGCCGGTCGAGCAGCCCGACCTCACGCTGCTGGAGATGGCGTTGCGCGCGGGCATCCCCCATTTTCATGAATGTGGCGGCCGGGCGCGTTGCTCCACCTGCCGGGTGCGGGTGATCTCCGGAGCCCAGCACCTGCCGCCGCGTGGTCCCGACGAAGCGAAGCTCGCCAGCCGCTTCGGCTTCGGCGACGACGTCCGCCTCGCCTGCCAGGTGCGGGTCACGGGTGACGTGGCCGTGCAGCGGCTGATCCTCGACACCGAGGACTTCGGCCTGCTACGCCACGAGGTGAGCCAGGGAGCACCGGCCCAGGAGGCGGCGCTGGCCGTGCTCTCCTGCGAGCTCAGGGGCCTGCCGGCCTTCGCCCGCAAGCTCCCGCCCTACGACGTGGTGCACGTGCTCAACCGTTACTTTCTGCAGATCGGCGAGCCCATCCCCGCCAACGGCGGCCGCATCGAGCGCTATGCCGGAGAGGAGATGACGGCCCTCTTCGGCCTCGACGGTGGCAACGCCCGGGAGAAGTGCCTCGCCGCCGTGCGGGCCGCTTTGCGCATGGCAGCCCGCATGGAGACGTTCAATCACTACACCCGAAATCATTTCGGAACCGGCTTCGAGATCGAGATCGGGCTCCACTTCGGCCGCATGATCGTGGGGCAGATGGGCCACCCCTCCAAAGTTCAGATGGCGGCCCTCGGTGAAGGGCCGGCCGTGGCCCGCCGGGCTCATCGCGTCAACCGTGAGAGCGGCACCGTGATCCTCGCCACCGAGGACCTGATCAACGTCGTGGAGGAGGACGTGCAGGTGGGGCGCGTTATTCAGGAAGGCTCGCAAGAGGACGCGAACGAGGGCCGCGAGCGGACGCTTTACGAGGTGGTGGACTTCCGCAAGCCGGACGCCGTGCTCATCGTCCAGTCCTCCTTCGAGACCGTCCACCGCCGCCGGGAGGAAGCCGCCGAGCTGTTCTACCAGCTCCTCTTCGAGGTCGATCCCGGTACCCGGCAGCTCTTCACCAGCACTGACATGAAGACGCAGGGGAACATGCTGATGAGCATGCTGGCCGCGGCCGTGCGGGGCCTCGACCACCTCGAAGAGCTGATACCCGTCGTGGCCGACCTCGGCCGCCGCCACGCCGGTTACGGCGTCCAGGTGAAGCATTTCGATTCCGTGGAGCAGGCCCTGCTGGAGACCGTGCAGCGGATGCTGGGCGAGCGCTTCACCCTCGACGTCCGCCTGGCGTGGACACGGATCTACAACCAGCTCGCCTCGATCATGATCGAGGCCATGCAGACGGCGGCGTGATTGCGCAGCCCGCCCGCGTTGTACGATCCCGGCATGGCGAGCAAGACGGGATTGAACGCTGAGATCCGCGACCTCTACCGGCTGCCGCCCGAGGAGTTCACGGCGGCTCGCAACGAACTCTCGGCCCGCCTGCGCAAGGAGAAGCGGGGAGACGATGCCGCGGAGGTCAAGGGGCTCCCCAAGCCGACGCCGTCCGCCTGGGCGGTGAATGCTCTCTTCGAGCATCAGGGGCAGAAGATGGATGCGCTGCTCGCGGCGGGCAAGCGGGCGCGGGCGGCGCAGAAAGAGGCGGTCTCGGGCCGGGGCTCTGAATCGCTGCGGGAGGCCATTCGTCTCGCCCGTGGCCTCGCGGACGAGCTGCGCTGGGAGGCGGCCCAGATCCTTTCGCAGCAGGGGCGCGCTCCCAATCGCACGTTGGTGGAGCGCATCGCGGCCAATCTCCAGGCCCTCGCTTTCAGCCCCGCCGCGGCTGAGGAGGCCTCCCGCGGCTGGCTCTCCCGCGATCTCGATCCCCCTGGGTTCGAGGTGCTGGCCGGGCTTCAGGTCGCCAGCTCGCCCGTGGTGGACCTCGCGAGCCGCCGGCCGCCTCCGCAGCCCAAGCGCGAAGCCAAGGAGGAGAAAGAGGAAAGGAGGACGCCGGCTCGCCGCAAGAAGAAGGTTCTCCCCATGCCCGGGCTGTCCAGCCGGGCCGAGGCCCGCGAGAAGGCCCGGGCTGCAGAAGAGGAGCAGCGGCGTGAAGCCGCCGAGCAGGCCCGCCTGGAGAAGGAAGCCGAGCGCCAGCGGCGGCGGATCGCCGTCGCGGAGGAGAAGGTCGAGCGTGCCCGCGCCGAGGCGGACCCTCTGCGCGAGGAGGCCGAGCGGTTGGAGTTCGAAGCCGCAGAGCTCCGCCGCAACGCCGAGCGGGCCGAGCACGCCGCCGCCAGGGCCCGGGAGAAGGCGGACCGTGCCGTGGAGCGTCTGACCCAGGCCCGGGAGGAGCTGCGCCAGATCCGGGAGGAAAGCGCCGCTCCGTGAACGACGCTCCTCTCCCTACGCGTATGGGCCCCCAAGTCCGCCTCGCCTTCCCGCGAGAGGAAGACGGGGCAGAGCTCATCGCGCTCCATCGCGCCAGCCGGGATCTCTATCGCGGTTTCTCAGCCATCTTCACCACGCCCGACGGGTTCGCCCGCTACCTGGAAGCCTGCCACCGGCCGAATTACGTGAGTCTCCTCCTGCGCCGGCGTTGGGACGAGGCCATCCTGGGCTCGATCAATCTGAGCGAGATCGTCCGCGGCCTGTTCCAGAGCTCCTACCTCGGATATCAGATCGGCGCTCCCTTCGCCCGTCAGGGATACATGACGGAAGGCTTGGGTCTCGTCTTGCACTACGCCTTCGTGCGGCTGAAGCTCCACCGTCTCGAAGCCAACATCCAACCCCAGAACGGGCCGTCCCTGGCCTTGGTGAAGCACCTCGGCTTCACCCGCGAAGGATTCTCCCGGCGCTACCTCAAGATCGGCGGCCGTTGGCGCGATCATGAGCGGTGGGCTATCCTGGTGGAAGATTGGCGGGGAAAGGCGAGGGGGTTTGAAAGGACATAAAGGACACAAAGGACATAAAGGACTGCAAGGACGAAAACGACACTGAGAATGCTTGTTCTATTTTGTCCTTGCTGTCCTTTGCGTCCTTTGTGTCCTTGTTTTCTAGCTCTCCCGCAACGCCACCAGCGGATCGAGCTGCGAGGCCCGCTGGGCCGGCAGGTAGCAGGCGCAGAGGGCCATGAAGGTGAGGATCGCGGCGACGATCGTGAAGGTGAAGGGATCGTTGGCGGCGACGCCGTAGAGGAGGCTTTGGAGGAGGTGGGCCAGGGCCAGGGCGCCCAGCATCCCTAAGGCCACGCCGGCCGCCGCCAGGCCAAGACCCTGCCGCAGCACCAGCCGCAGGACGTCGTCCGGATGGGCTCCGATGGCCATGCGGATGCCGAGCTCGCGCACCCGCAGGCTCACGGTATAACTGAGCAGTCCGAAGAGGCCGATCACGGCCACGGCTAAACCCAGGAATCCCAGCAGGCCGGCGATCTCGGCGTACATGTGTTGCGAGGAGAGGCTACGATGCATCTGCTCGTCCGAGGTGGTCACGTCCACGAACGCCAGGTCGGGATGGGCAGAGCGGGCCGCTGCCCGCAGCGACGGCAGCAGCGTCGAGGGCGGCACGGCCGAGCGCACCACCAGGGTCATCCGCGAGTGTTTGTGCTGATCGTAGGCGAAATAGAGCGTGGGCTCCGGAGCGTCGGCGACCGACACCATACGCGTATCCCGGACCACTCCCACCACCCGGAAGTCCGGCCCCAGCTCCCCGGTGCGGGGCGGCTCACCGCTGATGACGTAGCGCCCGATGGGGTCGGCATCCCCCCACAGCTTGTGCGCCAGCGTCTGATTGATCACGACCGCCGGGGAGGTGCCCTTGCGGTCCCGGTCATCCAGGGCCCGGCCTTGAACAATTGCGAGCCCCAGGGAGTCGAAGTAGCCGGGAGCGACGATGTTGAAGGCGCTCTCCTGCCACTTATCGGGATGCTCGTGGCTCGCGAACCGGCTGGGCCGGGACCAGCCGGCGAGGGGCGGCACCAGGGCGAGGGTGGCGCCGCGCACGCCGGGCAGCCGCGACGCCAGCTCCTGGATCCGTGGGTAGACCTTGGCGCTCACGCCGTCCGCTCCGGCGCTCCTGGGCACGTACAGGGTGGCGTAGATGAGCCCTCGGGGATCGAAGCCGGGATCGGCGCGCTCGGCGTTGCGCAGACTGCGGACGAGGAGGCTGCCACCCAGGAGCAGCAGCGCCGAGAGCCCCACCTGGAGGACGACCAGCAGCCGGCGCAGGGTGAGCCCGCCCGCCTGGGAGGCCGTGCCTCCGGAGTCCGACTTGACTGTCCCCAAGAGGTCGCCGCGCAGGGCGTGCAGCATGGGCGCCAGGCCGCAGAGCAGGCCGCAGCCGAGGGCGACGAGCAGCGCGAAGCCATAGGCCCGCCCGTCGAGCCGCAGCAGGGTGCTCCCCGCCGCGATGTTGCCGAGCCCGCCGAGAGAGGTCTGGAGATAGGTCTCCAGACGCTGCGCCAGCGCCACCGCGATCCCCAGACCCACGACGCCGGCCGCGAGGCACAGGGCCAGGCTCTCGACCAGGGCGGCGCCGACCAGCCGCCGGCGGGAAGCGCCGAGCGCGGCCCGGATGCCCCACTCCCGCCGCCGCGAAGTCGCCCGGGCCAGCAGGAGGTTGGCGACGTTGGCGCAGGCGAGGAGGAGGAACAGCGCCGCCGTGGCCATGAGGATGCGGGCGGCGGCCAGGTAACGGTCGGTCTGCGGATTGGGATCGTAGCTGGTGACCGGCTTGAGCGAGAACACGCGCTTGCCATCGGGGAGCGGAGCCGTGCGATCGAGATTGCGGGCGGTGATCCCCAGCGCCGCTCGGGCCTGGCCCAGGCTGACGCCGGGAGCGCGGCGGCCCATCAGGTTGATCCAGCGGCCCTGCCGGTCTTCGAGCCGATGGAGGCCGGTCACCCAATCGGTGTGGACGAGCGGCACGAAGATGGACGCCGAGATGCCGATGGTCTGGAATCCCCGGGGGGCGACCCCGACGAGGAGGATGGAGCGGCCGTTGATCCGCAGCGGCCGGCCGATCGCCGCCAGGTCGCCGCCCAGCACGCCTTTCCAGAAGGGATAGCTCACCACCGCCACGGGCTCGGCGCCCGGCCGGTCGTCCCCAGGCTGGAGCAGGCGTCCGGCCGTGGGCCGGGCGGCGAAGAAGGAGAAGTAGCCGCCGCTGACCACCTCTCCCCAGGCGAAGAGCGTGGTGCCGCCGTGGCCCACGGTGGTCCCCATGGGAGAGGAGGCCGCAAGGTCGGACAAGGCGCTCTGCTGGCGCTCAAGGTCGAGGTACTCGGGATAGGAGGTCGAGGCCTCGGGTTGGTCGGCGGTGCCGGTGTACAGCCAGACGATGCGCTCCGCTCCTGGCGCATCGAGGGTGGGCCAGAGGATGGATGCCAGGTAGGTGAAGAGGGCCGTGGCGGCGCCGATCCCCAGCCCCAGCGTCAACACCACGGCCAGGGGCAGCGCGGGCTGGCGGCCGAGCGAGCGGACGGTGGTCCAGAGATCCTTGGCGAAGTCGCGCACGACATCTCCTCCTGCGGAAAGCTGGGAGGATTGTAATTCTACTTCGACAGGTTGTCTTGCCTGAGGCGTTGGGCCCTCATCACCCCGGCCCTCTTCTCCCAGCCTCCCCCCGTCCGCCGGGAGAAGAGGGAGAGGTTTGTCTGAAGAAGAAGCAAGAAAACACAGATCTCTCTTTAAAGCCCCCTCTCTCCCGGCGGACGGGGGGGAGGCTGGGAGAGAGGGGGTTGGGGGAGTGAGGGTCCGCCCCGAAGGGGCGCTGACAACGCTTGGCCGGGCAATCCGGCAGAGTAGAAGCAATCCCTACCGCAGTCCCCCGGCGCGGCTGTCGAACCATTCCTGGGCGTGGATCAGCTTGAAGTCCCGCTTGCCGTCGAGCAGCTCGACGCCGGCCGTGAGGCGGCCGTAGCGGATGAGCAGGTCGCCGGCCTTGCGCGTCTTCGAGAAGCGCATCCGGGAGCGGACTTCGAGCTTGCCCCCCTGGGCCTGGAAGGACTCGATGGCCACGACGTTCTTCGCGATACGCAGCTCGCCCCGGGCCGTGACTCCCTCGACGCTCAGCACGTTGTCGAACCACTTGACGAACCGGTTCTTCTGGGCGAAGAGAGCGATGAGGGGGCCGGAGTCCCTCATCTCCGCCTCGCCCGCGGCATGCAGGGAGAGGGGCTGGCCCCACACCACGGAGCCGTCGGCGATTCGCGCCCGGGCCCACCAGCCGCCCCTCTCACCATAAACGACCTGGTCGAGCGTGACCTGGACGCCGTCGAGATCGAAGTGGCGGCTTGCGAGGTCGGGGCTCGCGAAGGGGACCTGGAGGGCCACGCGCCCCTGGACCTCCAGGCTCTGGAGCAGAACCCGGGCTGCGTTGGAGGTGAGGGAGGCCGTGCCCCGGGTCTTGCCGGTGGCGGTCGAAAGCGCCAGGCGGAGGCTCAACCGGCCCGTGCCGGAGAGGATGGAGAAGCCCGCACCCTCGGGCAGCAGGGAGTTGTAGACCCGGAGGTCCGGCACCTCGGCGTCCATCATGGCCAGGGAGGCGTCGAAGTCCGGGGCGGCTCCCGCCAGGTCGAGGGCGCCCGTGGCCTCGGCCCTCACCTCCAGTCCCCGTCCCCGCACATAAACGGGATGGCCGGGTTGCCCCAAATCGGCGAAGCCGAAGCGGTCGAGATGGACGCGCGCCACGGGCCGGGCCTGGGGATCGACGGCGAGGGTCACCGTGCCCGAGCCGGACGCCTGAGAGTCGAGGAAGGTGGCGCTCATCCGGGCCTGCCGGATGGTCAACCGGCTTCCGGTTCGTACCCGGCCGGCGTCGAGCCGCACGGCCGCGTCCAGATTCCCTTCCCCCTGGAGCTTCAGGCCGGCCTTTCTCAGATAGGGAGCGAGGAAGCCCAGGGAGGAGACCGCGGCCCGGACGTTGGCCGAGCCCGAGACCTGGCGCAGGAAGGCGAGCCCCGGCGCGGCGCCGAGGACGAGGGGCTCGGCGTGGACCTCGGCCTTCACGGCCAGACGTTGGGCCGCGGGCTGGCCCGAGACGAAGAGAGTGCCGTCCGGCAGAGAGAACACGGCCCGCTCGACCCCCAGGTTGCCGTTGGGGTCGTAGCTGAAGGAGGCCTCGGCGCTGGACACACCGGCCAAACGGAGCTCGTCGATCCCGAGGTCCCGGATGCCGGCGAGCTTGGCGTTGGCGATGCGGAGGGTCCACGGCGTGCCCGCGGAGGCAGGATTGGGCTGCTGCGGCGGAGCGAGGTCGAGGTGGGCGGAGATCCCCTCGGCCTGAAGACCCTCGACGTCGAGCTCCTGGCGCATCAGGGCCGCGACGTCGAGCCGGCCGAGAACGCGATCGACCGTCAGCCGCATCGTGGCGCGGGAGCCGGGAGCGTCGAGCTTCAGGCTTTCCACGCGCACGTCGCCCGCCAGGGGCGGCGAGGCGGAGAGATTGGAGGCGGTCCGCACCTCCCGCGTGGTGACGAAGAGGCGCCGGATCTGGACGAGGGGGCTCTCGACCGTTGCCGTGATGGCCGCGCACTGGAAGATCGGCGGCCGGCCCGGCAGCCTCCCGGCCTGGAGCCCCTGCGCGTTAAGGCCGAGCAGGAGTGCCGGCGAGCCGCCGCCGACCTCGGCGGTCAACGTGAAGGCCGGAGTCGAGCCCGCGGCCGCCCCGGCGATCAGCTCGGCACGGCTCCCGGGCACGAGCCGGCCCTTCTCGACCTGCAGGTCGGCCACGAGCCGGCCGGGTCTGCCAAGGCCGGCCTTGCCGGTTCCAGCGCTGGTTCCAGATAATCCGCTTCTCGCCAGGAACGGCACGTCCGGCGGCACCTGACCGTGGGCCGCGAGCGAGCCGGTGAAGAAATCCCACCCTTCGAGCCCCGGATGCTGGCGCGGCGCGTAGGGGGCGAAGCTCACCTTGCTGTCCACGTCGAGATCCTGGGCCAGGACCTCCTGCCCCATCCACAACCGGCTGTGGGGCATCACCAGCCGGCCGCCGTCGAGCCGGAACTCGTGGCCGAACACCACGGAGAACCCTCCCTCGGCATGGCCGCCCGCGCCCGTGAGGCGGAAGTCGTTGTAGCCCACCTCCCGCACGTCCGACATCTCGATGCCTTCGATCCGGATGCCCCACGGCGGTCGCGGCTTCTCATCGGGTCGCTTCGGCTCCGGCGGAGCTCCCCTCCCCGGGCCACGCAGCACCGAGGAGCGCACGCCCTCACCCTGGAATTGAGAGACCACGAAGCGCCGGCCGAGGAGAGCCGGCAGGACGATTGAGCCGCGTCCTCGCTCCACCGTCACCGTCCAGGTCACCTGGTTCGACGTCCAGCCCTGGAGTTTGAGCCCCCGCACCCATACGGCACCGGGCCACACGGACCAGGCCGAGCTCCAGGAGGCCTGGAACCGCTGCGGCCGGCGGTTGACCACCCACGAGGCCAGCGGAGTGTTGAGGAAGAGGTTGGCCGCCAGCAGATAGAGCACGGCGAGGGCGAGGAGGATGAGGGCGAGGCGCTTCAGCCAGCGGCGCACGAGGAGAGGGGATCGATTCATGGTCCGGTCACCAAGTTAAGCAGGAGTCTTGCCAACCAACAAGGCCATGCGGGTGTTTGGGCACCACGGAGAGACAACAGGGACAACAGAGACATAAAGAACTTCAAGGACGAAGAACGCCGCGGTTTCGTAAGGCCTGTCGTCCCTGCTGTCCCTTGAGTCCCTTGTTCTTTTCACCCCCCAACGCTCCACGCTGCTCCTCCGTATACCTCTCGATCCGCTGTACCTCTCGGAGAGGAGAGACGTATGCGATTCGCCGCCCCGTCCTTCGTTTCCGTCCTCGCTCTGGCGGCTGGCCTCGCTCCGGCTGCAGCCGGGGAGCCTCCAGCTCCCGCGCCCACCTGGGACGCCAAGCTGGGCTTCTCCTATCTCGCCACCAGCGGCAACACCCAGACCTCCTCCAGCGGCTTCGAGGGCGCCTTCAACCGGGCCTGGCGCGGCTGGTCGGTCGAGGGAACCGCCACCGGCGTCTCGGCCACCCGCAAGCACAAGCGCACGGCCGAGAGCTACAACGCCCTGGCACGGCTCAAGCGGCGGCTCAAGAAACGCCTGCTGGTGACCCTGGGGCTGCGCTGGGAGCGCAATCGCTTCGCGGGCGTCCAGTCCCGCCGCACCGTGGACCTGAGCGCCCTGTGGGAGATCCGCGACACTCCAGTGCTGAAAGTCCGCGCCCTGGGCGGCCTCTCCTTCGGCATCGAGGAGCCGGTGCAGGACCGGCAGGCCGTGGAGAGCTTCGGCGGCCTCCTCCAACTCGGCGGCGACTTCAAGCTCTCCGACACCGCCACTTGGGACGGCCAGCTCACCCTCTTCCCCAACTTCAACGACAGCAACGACTACCGCTTCCAGGGCCACCTGGGAGTGCAGGCGGCCCTCAACCGCCACCTCGGCCTGCGCCTCGGCTACGACCTGAAGTACGACCACGAGCCGGTGAGGGGCTTCGGCACCACCGACACCGCCACCACCGCCGGGCTCGTGGTGCAACTGGGCCGGAAAGCTTTGTAGTATCATCTGCGCGTTTGGCGCCAGCTCTTTCAACGACCGGCATTTTCAGGAGGTAGGCAATGAGGAACAGAAAGACAGTGGCCCTGGTCTCGACGTTGCTGCTGCTCGCTGCCCTTGCGCTCCAGGCCCAGGACGACGGGAAGAGAAACTCACGCGGCACCTTGACCGCCCACCTGCGGCCGACCGAGGAGGTACCGGCGCTGTCGACCCCCGGCAGTGGCGAGTTCATGGCCACGGTCAACGCGGATGGCACCGAGATCAACTACGCGCTGCGCTACTCCAATCTGCAAGGGAAGGTCACCCAGTCACACCTCCACATCGGGCAGTTCAGCGTCAACGGCGGCATCATGATCTTCCTCTGCTCGAACCTGGGCAACGGCCCCGCCGGCACCCAGGCCTGCCCGGCGAGCGGTACCATCACCGGCCTCATCCACGCCGCGGACGTCATCGGCCCCACCGGCCAGGGGATCGCCCCGGGCGAGCTGAATGAAGTGATCCTGGCCATTCGCGCCGGCGTGGTCTACGCCAACGTCCACTCCGACCTCTTCCCAGGTGGAGAGATCCGCGGCCAGGTCCGGTTCTCGCCGCGCCACTAGCAGTTGTTTGGTTTCACCCCCGGCAATCGCCGCCAGCGGCGGACGCGGGCGATGCCGGGGGCCCGGAAGACTTCGGCTTCCACCGTGCGCGTCCGGCACGAGTAGGTGGCCACGGCCACCACGTCGAAGAGCCCTGGTCCCAGGGATTTGACCTGGGTGGTGATCTTCCCCTGGCCGAATTCGTGCTCGGGGGCTCCTGAATAAGCGGCGTTCTGGGCGAGGTTCGCGACTGCCTCGGCCACGGCGGCGTCGGAAAGCGCGGTGAGGATGACCGTCTGCGCGTCCTCGCGCACCAGGCGCATCCGGAGCTGAAGGGAGCCGGCGAGCAGGGCGAGGGCGATCGAGAGCAGGAAGATCACCATCAGCGCCGTCAGCAGGCCGAAGCCCGCCTCGCCGCAGCGCGCACGCTTCACCACGTGTCCCCCAGCCCGCTGCCCCGGGGAAGGAGATAGAGCCGCTGCGTCAGCACCTCGGTCACGGGGCCGCGGTAGGCCGGCATCACCGCGAGGGGGGTATGGGGCACCGCGCGCCGGCGATAGGTCACCTGGAGATCGATCAGCCCGGTTCCCGGCACCACCTGGCAGCTCCAGGCGACGACGTTGTGCCAGAGGATCGTGGGTGCCGGCGCCGCGCCCGCCGTGGGCACGACCTGCCGGAGGAGATCGGTCCCCTTCTTCAGGTAGATCACCTTGTCCTCGGGTCCGCCCACCAGGACCAACCCCGGCGTGCCGTCCTCCAGCTCGACGGGGGACCCGGCCGCCGCGCCCTGGACATCGGCGCGGATGCGGGCGATCACCAGCGGCACGGGCGTGTCCTGCGCCTCGCCCGAGGTCTCGGC
Source organism: Thermoanaerobaculaceae bacterium (assembly GCA_963712665.1). Classification (GTDB taxonomy): domain Bacteria; phylum Acidobacteriota; class Thermoanaerobaculia; order Multivoradales; family UBA5704; genus DATARR01. The sequence continues at coordinate 171,250 of CAVQIV010000013.1, forward strand.
GAAGAGCTGCGACGTCTCCATGAGGATCTGGGCCGCAAGCATGAGACCCAGCATCAGCAGCACCAGGGCGATGGACATCTCGACGAGCGTGAAGCCGTCCTGGGTGGAGCTCTGGGGGGACCTGGGGCTGCGCATCTCAGCTCTTGGGAGGGCTCCAGTGAGGGCTCCAGACCATGGTCTGAAGCTCCTTCTGGACCTTCTTCTGATCCACGGTGTACGTGGCCCGCAGGGTCACCTTACAGAGGCCGGGGACACCGGCGGGATCGACCTGCATGAAGATGGCGAGGTCCTCGGGAGGGGGCGAGCCCACAGCCGTGTAGAATCCGTCGATCTGGTAGTTGTCCAGGGGGATCCACCCGGCCCGCACCCCCTCGAGCGTCGATTCCATGGCCCGGAACGCCTGCCGCTCGCCATCCATCCGGCGCACCATCCGGGGGTTCTGGAGCAGCAGCGCCATGCCCAGCAGCAGCGCCACCCCCAGCAGCACGAGGGCGACGAGGGCCTCGAGCAGGGAGAACCCGCTCTGGCCGGGCTTGGAAGGGCCGGGACGGATGGCCATGGCATTGAAGATCCGCGAGGAAGGATAGCACCGTCAACCCTCCTGGGACGGCCCGCCTCCCGCCGGCCTTCAAGCCACGAAGTCCCGGTACAATGGCTCGAGGGACCGGTCCAACGGAGCGTTGACCCGGTGCAACGGCTCGATGTCCCGGGACAATGTCACGAAGTCCCGGGACATCGCCTCGAAGTCCCGGGGCAATTTAGCAATGTCCCGGGACCACGGGGCGAAGTCCTGGTACGGCGGCCTGAAGTCCCGGGGCCACAAGACGATGTCCCGGGACAACGCTCCGATGTACTGGTACAGCGAAGCGTTGACCCAGTACAACGTCCCGATGTACCGGTACGACGGAGCATTGCCCCGGGGCCACGTCTCGAAGTCCCGGGGCGATGAACCGAGGAACCGGGACAACACCTCGAAGTCCCGGTACAACGAGCCGAAGTCCCGGTGCAACGAGACGATGAACCGGTACAACGAGACGGTGAACCGGGACGATGGCCCGTTGAGCCGGTGCAACGGAGCGTTGATCCTGTGCAAAGAACCGTTGTCTCAGTGCAATGGCCCGAGGATCCAGGGCAGCGAAACGCCGAACTGGTACGGCGACCCTCTGATCGGATGCAAGGGAGCGTTGAACCTCTACAACGAACCGACGTTTCGATGCGACGACCCGAGGATCCGGGACAGCGAAATGGTGAACCGGTACGACAGCTCGAAGATCCAGTACATCGAACCGGTGATCTGGTTCATCAACCGGTGTCTCGGTACCATGCCGATTATTATAAAAGGAGAGCCCCATGAACCCCCTGACCCGCGCGGTATTTACCCTTGTGATCGTCGCCCTCGTCATGAGCTTTGCGGCAAAGCCGGCGAAGGCTCAAGACCCGGTGAAGGTGGACCCGGAGCACTACAAGGTGCTGTACGAGGACTCGAACGTGCGCGTGCTCCGGTACGACGATACTCCCGGGCACGTTGTCCCTAAACACAGCCATCAATATCCATACCGGGTGTATGTGATCACCAACGCGACGCGCGAGGTTTATTCGCTGGACGACAAGACCAAGGAGTGTCAAAAGACGGGGACGACGGCGAAGTTGTTTGCCAACGACGAGTTGGTGAGGGGCCCTGTCACGCATTGCGAGGCCAACACCGGCACGACTCCGACCCACCTCATCCTTTTTGAATTCAAAAATCAGCCGGCGCCCCCCGTCCATTGAAATCCCTGGCTCTTCAGGACACCACCTGCCGCTCCAGCTCCACGGCTCTGGGGAAGAGGACGTGGTTCTCCAGGTGCACGTGGAGGTGCATCTCCCGCTCCAGATCTTCCAGGCCGGCGAAGAGGGCGCGGAAGGTGTTGTAGGCCCCTTCCGGAAGCTCGTAGCCGTGAGTCAAGTCACGCATCTCGGCTAGCAGGCGGCCGGCGTCCTCGTGCTCGGATTCCATGGCGGCGATGGGTGCTCTCACAGTGCCGAAGGGCGGACGGGGCACTCTCCCACCGGTCTGCTCCAGGTTCACCACGTAGGGGAAGAGCATGCGCTCCTCCTTGATCATGTGGAATTCCAGCTCGGCCTTGAGCTCCGCGAGCCGCGCGACCACGGGCGGTATCATCTCGGGGAAGCGCTCGCCGTGAGCGGTCTTCACCTTCTGGGCCATGGCGGCGAGACGGGGGAGCTCCTCCTTGAGCGGCGCGTGGTAGCGCTCCAGGATGTGGTCCACGATCTCCGCCAGGGGGGCCGCGCTCCAGTCCTGCTCTTCGGCGTCGCGAGGATCGAGGGCTGCGATCTCCCGCCGCACCTCGTCCACGTCGAGGCGGCGCTCCGCACAGACCTCGGAGAGGGGCCGCTTGCCGCCGCAGCAGAAGTCGATGCCATGGCGATGGAAGACCTTGCTGGCCGCGGGCTGGTGGGTGACGATGTCTGATATCTGGGTCTGGGGGGTGATGTCCATGACGCGTTCTCCTCTTTGGTTGGAGGAGAGTGTAGGGGAGGGAGGAGGCGCCGTCCTTGCGCTGGCGCAAGGATCAGCGCAGGTATCAGCGCAGGTATCAGGAAGTCTCGGGCTCTTCGGCCAGCTCGGCCAGCCTCCGGGGGGAACGGATCAGCACCTTCTCCCGTCCGGCTTCCACCACGCCGTCCTCCTCCCACTGCGAGAGCAGACGGCTGACGGTGAAGAGGGTAGTGCCCGCCATCTCGGCCAGCTCCTGGCGCGAGAGGGGGTGGCCCACGAGCACTCCGCCTTCCACCGGGCGGCCGGCTTGCCGGCTCAACCGCAGCAGCGTGCGGGCCACGCGCTGGGCGACCCGCTCGGTGGCCAGCTCCCGCGTCCGCGTCATCGACTCCTGGAGGTGGCCGGCGATGGCGCGCAGGATGTTGGTCTGGATCCGGGGATGGTGCTCGCACAGCTCGCGCAGGATCTCGCGGGGCCAGAGCGCCAGCCGGCTGGGCTCCACGGCCTGGGCGGTCACGGGATAGGTGCTCCCCTCCAGCACGGCGACGCCGGCGCAGGCTTCCCCGGGCCCCACGAAGCGCACCAGCACCTCCTGACCGTCGGCCGCGAGCTGGGTGAGCTTGAGGCGGCCGGAGTCCACCACGTAGAGGGCCGCCGCCGGCTCGCCCGCGTGGAACAGCACCTGCTTGCGGTCGAGCCGGCGGGAGACGGCCCGCTCCAGCACGGCTCGCCTGTCCCCGGCAGACAGGCCGTCGAAGAGGATGGAGCCGGCGAGCGCGGGAGTCTCGATCAGGGCGGGCCTCGCCGGGCTGGAGGTTTGCGTTCTGCCACCAGCTTTTCGATCTTCTGCGTCAGCTCCGGATTTTTCAGCCCCACGGCCTTGGCCTTGGCCAGCGCCGCTGCCGGAGGCTTCCCCTCCTCCAGGACCAGCCAGGCATACCAGAGGGCGCCCACCCGGTTGCCGTTGCTGCAGTGGAGGAGCACCGGCTTCTGGGCCTTCCTCATCGCCACCAGGAAGCGGTCGATCGTGGTCTGGTCCAGAGTGGCGGGGCTGACGGGGACGTTGACGTAGGCAACGCCGTTCAGGCGGGCGTCTTCCTTCTCGTCGAAATCTCGTGGCTCGTCTGGCGTCCGCAGATCGAGGACGGTCTTGAAGCCATCCTCGGCGGCGAGTTGGACCTGTGTTCCCGTGGGCTGGCCGGCTGCCAGGACACCGGGCTCGGGGAAGCTGGCGTTGGCGATGCCGTACGTATCCGCCTGCCCCTTGGCGTGGACGGCGGCGGCGAGGCATGCCGTGGCGAGGCCGGCCGCGGCGAGGATGGCCTTCCATGGGAATCGCATACCGTGGGTCTCTCCTGAGAGGTTCATCCCGGATACCTTACCGGAGACGGGCACGCAGGAAAACCCGGTTATCCTTGGGGCTCCATGGACAACCTCTGTCACTCCCTGGTCGGCCTCACCCTGGCGAAGGCGGGTCTCAGGAAGCGGACCGCCCTCGCCACCGCCACCCTGGTGATCGGCGCCAACCTGCCGGACGTGGATGGCTTCGCCTACTTCGTGGGACCACCGGGCTTCGCCCTCGGCTTCCGCCGCGGCTGGACGCACGGCATCCTCGCCCTGGTCTTCTGGCCGTTCATCCTCACGGGGATCATGCTCGGCTGGGACCGCCTCGTCCGCCGCCGCAGGCATCCGGACGCCGCGCCGGCGGATGGCAAGGCCTTGCTGCTCCTCTCGGCGATCGCCATCCTCACCCATCCCTTCCTCGACTGGCTGAACACCTACGGCCTGCGCTGGCTCATGCCGTTCAAGGACGTCTGGTACTACGGCGACGTCCTGTTCATCATCGATCCCTGGATCTGGCTGGCCCTGGGGCTCGGCTGGCTGGGCTCGCGCTACCTTGCCTGGCGGAGAAGCCCGGTAGCGGAGAGGCCGGCCCGGGCGGCCCTGGTCCTGGTCGCCGTCTACATCCTCACCCTCTGGGGCTCAAAGCAGGCCGCCTCCAGCGTGGCCCGCGAGGGTCTCGCGAAGCAGGGGATCCAGACCGGCCGGATCATGGCCTCACCCGTGGCCGTCAATCCCTTCCGCCGCCAGATCGTGGCCGAGGCCGGGGATCGCTACGTCCTCGCCACCGTGGACTGGCTCCGCCATCCGGTGCTCGTGCCGTACTCTCCGCCCTCCGTGGTGCGGAACGAGACCCTCGAGATCCGGCAGGCCGTCGAGTCCACGTATGCCGGCCGCAGCTTCCTCCACTGGGCGCGCTTTCCTTTCTACGTGGTCGGCCCGGCCGAGGGGGGACGGACGCGGATTACGGCACTGGATGCCCGGTATTCCCTGCGCCCGGGCCGGCGAGGGTTCGGGAGCTTGACGGTGGAGGTGCCGGGGCTTCACGATCCAACGGGTTACAATTCAGGCGAAAGGGGACCGTATGTCGAGCCGCCAACTCCTCATTGATGTTCCGGAAACGGTGCTGCTAGCTGAAAAGACGGACGAAGTCTCCTTCGCCCGTGAGCTTCGGATGCTGGCCGCCGTCAAACTCTACGAGTTGGGCAGGCTGTCATCCGGGCGGGCTGCGGAGCTGGCGGGCATGTCCCGGGTCGACTTCCTCCTGAGCCTCGGCCGCTACAAGGTCTTTCCGCTGGAGGCTGAGCTGCAAGATCTGGAAGCTGGCCGTGGATAAAGCTGTCAGTAATACATCCCCTCTCCTGTACCTGCACCGCATTGCTGTTCCGCTCCTCTGAGAGGGTGTCTCGAAAGTCGCTGACTTACCCTTCGAAGCCTCACCCCCGGCCCCTCTCCCGGGGGGAGAGGGGGGTCTCAGGCGAGCGGAATTGCCGTAGGGTGCGCTGGGCGCACCGTTAACGACGTCGAAGGTGCGCACAGCACACCCTACAAGCTCTACCCTTTCAACCAAGTCCCCCCTCTCCCCCCGGGAGAGGGGCCGGGGGTGAGGCTTCGAAGGGCACTCGGCCAAAGTCAGCACGGACTTCTGAGACACCCTCCCAGCGCCACACCGGCACGGGAGGGGAGAGGGGAGGATTGTTTGCTACCATCCCCTTCACTGTTCTCAGGAGACCGCCCTTGAAGCTACGCATCCTCGCTGTCCTCTTGCTGCTCTCGCCCTGCGCCCTCTCGGCCGCGGAGTTCCTCGGCTATTACCGCTTCCCGGCCCTTCACGGCGACACGATCGTGTTCGCGGCGGAGGGGGACCTGTGGCGCGTAGGGCGCCAGGGAGGGACGGCCACGCGGCTGACCACCCATCCGGCCGAGGAGTCGGACCCCGCCATCTCGCCCGACGGCCTCACCCTCGCCTTCTCAGCTACCTATGAAGGCCCCACCGAGGTCTACACCATGCCCCTCGACGGCGGCCTGCCCGTGCGGCGGACGTTCGGGGGGGGCGACGCCCGCGTGGTGGGCTGGACGCCCGGCGGCGAGATCCTCTATTCCACGCGGCGCGGTCTGGGCCTGCCTTCGATCGAGCTCGTCCGCCTCGATCCGAAGACGGGCAAGAGCGCCGTCATCCCCCTGGCCCAGGCCAGCGACGGCCTGTTCACTCCGGACGGCAAGACCCTGTTCTTCACCCGCTTCGCCTTCCAGGGGAGCCACACCAAGCGCTACCGCGGCGGCACGGCCCAGAGCGTCTGGCGATTTTCCCTAGGAGAGGGCGATGCCGAGGCCCATCCGCTCACCGCGGACTTCACCGGCACCAGCAAGAACCCCATGCCCTGGCAGGGCCGCGTCTACTTCGTCTCCGACCGCGACGGCAGCATGAACCTCTGGTCGATGGACGAGAACGGCGGCGATTTGAAGCAGCTCACCACCCACCGCGGCTGGGACGTGATCTCGCCCGCCCTCGACAGCGGCCGCATCGTCTACCAGCTCGGCGCCGACCTCTGGATCTACGACATTGCCGCCGGCAAGGACGAGCCGCTCACCATCCACCTCGTCTCGGACTTCGACCAGATGCGGGAGACGTGGCTCCAGTCGCCCATGGACTACCTGACCGCGGCCGACCTCTCGCCGGCCGGCGACAAGCTCGTCCTCACCGCGCGCGGCCAGGTGTTCGTGGTGCCGGTGAAGAAGGGGCGGATCGTGGAGGTCACCCGCAATCCCGGAGTGCGCTACCGCGAGGCCCACTTCCTCCCGGACGGCAAGAGCGTGGTTGCGCTCTCGGACGAGACGGGCGAGGTGGAGCTGTGGAAGTTTCCCGCCAACGGCGTGGGCAAGCCTGAGCAGCTCACCAGTGATGCCAAGGTGCTGCGCTGGGAGGGCATCCCTTCGCCCGACGGCCGCTTCATCGCCCACCACGACAAGGACCAGCAGCTCTGGCTGCTGAACGTGAAAACGCGCAAAAACACGCGCATCGCCGTCTCGGACAACGGCGGATTCCAGGACCTCATCTGGTCGCCGGACGGCCGCTGGCTGGCCTGGGCCGCGGCCGCGCCCAACACCTTCCTGCGCATCTCGCTCTACGACACCACGACCGGCCGCACCGTGCCCCTCACCTCCGACCGCTTCAACAGTTGGAGCCCCGCCTGGAGCCCCGACGGCCAGTGGCTCTGGTTCCTCTCCGACCGCGAGCTGCGCACCCTCGTGCCCGCCCCCTGGGGCCCGCGCCAGCCCGACCCCTATCTCACGGCCACCACCAAGATCTTCGGCGCCGCCCTGAAGAAGGGCCTGCGCTCGCCCTTCCAGCCGCCGGACGAGCTGCACGAAGACAAGGGAGAAAAGGAAGAGAAGAAGATCCGACCGATCCGACCGATCAGACTGATCGGTCGGATAAAGCGAAGAAGGCCGAAAAGAAAGAAGAGAAAAAAGAAGAGAAAGAGGGAGCTCCCCAGTGAAAATCGACCTCGACGGCCTCTCCGAGCGGCTCGTCGAGGTGCCGGTGCCCGCGGGCAACTACGACTCGCTGTCGGCGGGGGAGGACCGGCTGTTCTGGATGGAGGCGGACCCGTCGTTCGAGGACGGAGGCCGCGCCGTCCCTGCTGAGCGTGGAGATCGGCACCGAGAAGCCCGAGCCCAAGCCGGTGATCGAAGGGATCGCCGACTACCAGCTCGCGGCGGACGGCAAGACGCTGCTGGTGCGCAAGGAGAAGTCCTTCTGCGTCTTCCCCGCCGGGGAAGAGGCGCCCAAGGAGCTGGAGAAGACGAAAGTCGATCTCGACGGCTGGTCCTTCCCCCTGGATCCCCGCGAGCAGCGGCGACAGATGTTCCGCGAGGCATGGCGCCTGGAGCGGGACTACTTCTACGATCGCAAGATGCACGGCGTGGACTGGCCCGCCATGCTGGAGAAGTACCAGCCCCTGTCGCTGCGGGTGACGAGCCGCAGCGAGCTCGAGCGACCTGCTGGGGCAGATGGTGAGCGAGCTCTCGGCCCTCCACACCTTCGTGGGCGGCGGCGACCGGCGCAAGGGGGATACCGACGTCGAAGTGGCCTCGCTGGGGGCCGAGCTGGTGCGCGACGAAGCCGCCGGCGGCTACCGGGTGCGACCGCCTCTACCGCTCAGACCCCGACCTCCCGGCCGAGGCGCCGCCGCTGGCCGCGCCGGGCGTCGACGTCAAGGAAGGGGACGTGATCGAATCGATCAACGGCGTCGCCACCCTTTCCGTTCCGGACGCCAACGTCCTGTTGCGCCACCAGGAGGACCGGCAGGTGCTGCTGCGGGTGAAGCCGGCCGGGGGCAAGGCCGCGCGCGACGTGGTGGTGGTCCCCGTCTCCCCGAACCAGGCGGCGGACCTGCGTTACGCCGACTGGGAGCTCTCCCGCCGGCGGGCCGTGGAGGAGAAGAGCCAGCACCAGATCGGCTACCTCCATCTGCGCGCCATGGGCACCGAGGACTACAACTCCTGGGCCCGGGATTTCTATCCCGGTGTTCGATCGCCAGGGATTGATCCTCGACCTGCGCAACAATCACGGCGGCAACATCGAGAGCTGGATCTTGAGCAAGCTTCTCCGCAAGGCGTGGTTCTGGTGGCAGCCGCGGGTCGGCTCGCCGTACTCGAACATGCAGTACGCCTTCCGCGGTCATCTCGTGGTGCTGGTCAACGAGGAGACCGCCTCGGACGGCGAGGCCTTTGCCGAAGGGGTGAAGCGCCTGGGCCTGGGCAAGGTGATCGGCACCCGCACCTGGGGCGGCGAGATCTGGCTCACCTCCTCGAACGTCCTGGTGGACCGGGGGATCGCCACCGCCGCCGAGTTCGGCGTCTTCGGCCCCGAAGGCTCCTGGCTGATCGAAGGGCACGGCGTCGATCCCGACATCGTAGTGGACAACCTCCCCCATGCCACCTTCGAAGGAGGCGACGCCCAACTCGACGCTGCCCTGGCCTACCTGCAAGAGGAGATCAAGAAGAACCCCGTGCCTCCCATCAAAGCGCCGGCGTACCCGGACAAGGCGCTGCGGCCGTAGGACTTTTCCCTGGGAGCGCCGGCGCTCCCAGGGTTTGTCATCAAAACGTAAACGATCTTTTTACACCATCCTCATCATCCCGGAGGGAGACCCTTGTTATAACGCCCCTCCATGAGCCGCAAGGAGCTGGCCCCGATCAGTCTTCTCCTTCTGGTGCTCTCCTTCCGGCCCGCCGTGGCCGGCGCGGACGTTCCGAAAACCCTTCCAATCCTGCACGCCAAGGCCATCGCCGGGCCGATCGTGCTCGACGGCTCGCTCAACGATCCGCAGTGGGACGGTGTGCCCGTGGCCGGCGGTTTCGTGCAGCGCGAGCCCTCTCCGGGTGCGGAGGCCACGGAGAAGACGGAGGTGCGGATTGCCTACACGCCGTCCACCCTCTACATCGGCATCCGCGCCCTCGACTCCGAGCCGCGGGCCGTGGTGGCCCGGGGGATGCGCCGCGACGACGACGTCACCGAGGACGATTCAGTCTCCATCATCCTCGACACCTTCGGCGACCAGCGCAACGGCTACTTCTTCGCCACCAACGCCAACGGCGTCCGCACCGATGCATTGATCACCGATGAGGGGGACGATTTCAATCTCGAATGGAACGGCCTCTGGCAGGTGAAGGCCCGGCGCACCGAAGAAGGGTGGACGGCCGAGATGGAGATCCCTTTCTCGACCCTGCGTTTCGCGCCGGATAAAGACGCCTGGGGCCTCAACGTGCGGCGCCTGGTGCGCCGGAAGGGCGAGGAGGACTACTGGTCTCCCATCCCCCTGGAGGCGGACGTCACCCGCATCTCCCTCGCCGGCCGCTTGACCGGCCTCGAGGGAATGTCCCCGGGCCTCAACCTGCGGGTCAAGCCCTTTGCCATGGCCTCGGGCCGGCAGTCCGCGGTGGCTGCCCAAGTCCCGGCCAAAACCCAGGGGAGCGGGGACCGGCAGACGGACAGCAATCAGGGGCTCGATCTCAAGTGGGGCGTGGGCCGCGGCCTCTCGCTCGATCTGACGGTGAACACCGACTTCGCCGAATCGGACGTGGACGAGCAGCAGGTCAACCTCACCCGCTTCTCGCTGTTCGTGCCCGAGCGGCGGGAGTTCTTCCTGGAGAACGCGGGAATCTTCGAGTACGGTCCCCGCAACGAATTCGGTCCGCCCGTGCTGCGCCCCTTCTTCTCTCGCCGGGTCGGCCTCACGAGGGATGGCCTGGCGGTGCCCGTCGAATGGGGGACGCGCCTCACCGGCCGCACCGGTCCATGGAGCGTGGGCCTGCTCGACGCTCAGACGGACGGGCCGGAGGGCAGCGGTGGTGACAACTGGGGCGTGCTCCGCGTCAAACGCCGGGTGGGGGAGCGGGCGAGCTTCGGGCTGATCACCACCCGTCACGCCATGGACGGCGACGAGAACCGCGTCTACGGCCTGGACGCGGATTTCAATCCCACCTCGCGCCTCAGGCTGCGGACCTTCCTGGCCCGGAGCGACGACACGATCCAGGGATCAGGGAGCACAGGCGGCGTGGGCGCCATCTATCACGGTCCGATCTGGCGCTGGAGCCTGGACGCCCTGGAGATCGGCGAACGCTTCGATCCCCAGGCCGGCTTCCTCCAGCGCCAGGGGGTGAGGCGCTACGCGGGCAGCCTCACCTTCGAGCCGCGGCCGGAGCTCGCCCACATCCGAAACCTTTTCTTCGAGCAGCGGGCCGAGGTCTACACCACCCTCGACGACCAACTGGATTCGGTGTGGAACGGCGCCGACCTCTTCTCCTTCCGCACCAAGTCGGACGACGTCTTCTCCCTCTACTCGGACCTGCGCTACGAGCGCTTGACCGAGCCCTTCGAGATCCGGCCGGGCGTCGTCATCCCGGTGGATGAATACCGCTTCGGCGATCTCGGCCTGTGGTTCGAGACCAACGCCTCGCGCCCCATCTCCGGCTCCGTCTGGGTGCAGCGCGGCCCGTTCTACGACGGCACGCGCCTGGCCTCGGGCCTCACCCTGCGGCTGCGTCCAGGGAGCCATTTCCGGTCCGAGTCGTCCTGGGAGCGCAACCATGTGGACCTGCGGGAAGGAGCCTTCGACACCAACCTCTTCCGCCAGCGTCTGATCCTGGCCCTGACGCCGGACCTCTCGACCGCCGCCTTCGTCCAATTCAGCGACGCCGCCGAGCTCCTCTCCGCCAACCTGCGGCTCAACTGGACGTATCGCCCGGGCGCCGACTTCTTCCTGGTCTTCAACCAGACCTGGGACGCTCCCAACCTCGGCCGCCGCACCCAGCGCGACCGCCAGGCGATCCTGAAGGTGACGTATCTGTTTGCGATGTAAGGCTGCGGCGGAGTGCGTCACTGAAACGGATCGAGCCGCTGTGCCATAATCCTCTAGCCGCTACAGGCGGATCCAGAGGAGGATCGAGTCATGCCAAGCATAGGTGTACCCGAGCTCATCATCCTGTTCATGGGTTTCGTATTCGTCGCCGCTTTAATCGGGGGTATCGTCCTGCTTCTGCGTTCGCTGCGTGGCAGGTCGGCCATGAATCAGAGAGTGGAGACCCTGGAGCGCGAGGTGAGATCTATTCGAGACCAGGAGGGCGCCGGCGGCGGGAGATAACAGCCGCTAGGGTGTTTCCTGCGATTGTTTTCGCAGTAATGCCTTGAGGGATTGCAGGAGAGGAGGCAGATCCTCGACGACGCGCTTCCACACCTCCTCCAGATCCACACCCTCGTATTGATGAATCAGGACGTCCCGAAAACCCGCCAAACGGCGCCAGGGGATTTCAGGAGCCTGATCCCGGAGCGGCTGCGATACGCGTTTCGCCGCCTCGCCCATCACCTCGAAGCTGCGGAGAACCGCATCCTGGATCATGGAATTGGTCAGGAATTCTTCGCGTCCACTCTCGGTGTAACCGAAGATGCGTTCCGCCCGCTCAAGCATCTGGATCACGTACAGCCGTTCGTCCTTCACAGCGGCACCGCCTCTGCCAGGATACGGTCACGAATGTACCAGTGGAGGCCGCTTTCGGTCACCACGTCCACTTTGCGACCCAACAGCTCCTCCAGATCGAGGATCAGACCCGCGGGAAACCAGGGCGAGGTCTTCTCGCCCGGACGAACGAGGAGGTCGACATCGCTATCCGCGCGCGCGGCACCCCGAGCCACGGAGCCGAAGACGCGCACGTCCGAGGCTCCGTGTCGGCTGGCGATCTCCAGGATCTCGTTCCGTTTCTGCCGCAGGATCTCTTCCACATTCATTTCTATAGCCTACTCGATCCCGAGCTGGCTCATCCGCTGCTGCAATCCTTTCCTGGAAACTTCCAGGTGCATCCCCATGGCGTCCAAGTCGCCGCCGCAGTGCTCACGAGCGGCGAGGATCTCTTCAGCCGTGAGGTCCGCGGCCTTGCGGATGGAGGGGAACTTGTCCATCAGCAGGTAGAGCGACGGGCGCGAGATGCCCAGACGCTGGGCGGCGAGCTTCACCTCCCAGCGACAGGCGCGCAGCACCTCGACGATCTCCGCCTCGGTGACCTCCGACGGCGAGCGGAACTCCTCGACCGTGGGCCGGCGCCGCCGGGAGACCGGCTCCTCGGGCAGGGGCTCCAGCACGGGCTCCGTCAGCAGAGGAGCCTCTTCGGGATCGCGCAGCAGGCGCTCGATCTGGGGGCCGATCTGCACCGTGTCGAACGAGCGGCTGGCGATGACGAGCTGGCGCACGGCGTTGTGGAGCTGCCGCACGTTGCCCGGCCAGCGATAGCGTGCCAGGCGGGCCACCACCGACGAGGGAAGCCACGGCTTCTCCTCCTCGCCCGGCGGATCGACACGGTGCTCCTCGCCGATGGCCGCCAGCTCCTCACGCAGGAAGTGGAAGAACAGCCGCCCGAAGTCGTCGCGGCGCTCGCGCAGGGGCGGGACGAGGATCTCGTAGCCCGCCAGCCGGTGGAGCAGGGGAGCGCGGAACCGTCCTTCGTCGATCGCCTTCTCGAGATCCGCGTCCGTGGCCGCGATGAGGCGGACGTCCACCCTCTGGGGCTCGAGCCCCCCGACGCGCTGCACCTCGCCGGATTCGAGGACGCGCAGCAGCAGCACCTGCACCTCGGGCGGCGCCTCGCCGATCTCGTCGAGGAATAGGGTGCCGCCGTGGGCGCGCTGGAAATAGCCCGCCTGATCGCGGACCGAGCTGGTGAAGGAGCCGCGGGCCGAGCCGAACAGCTCGGAGACGGCGAGCGACGCCGGGATGGCCGCCACGTTGACGAACAGGCTCGGTCCGTGGTGCCGCCGGCTGGCCTGGTGGATGGCGCGCGCCACCAGCTCCTTGCCGGTCCCCGTCTCGCCCCGTAAGAGGACGGGCACTTCGAGATCGGCCACGCGGCGGATCTCGTGGCGGATGCGCAGGATGCCCTCGCTCTCGCCGATGAGGCCGAACCGCTCGGGGGTCGGGATCGGCGTGGTGGGGAGGGTGTGGAGGAGAAGGACGATGCGGTCCGCCAGCTCCAGGACCACGCCGCGCTCCACGTCTCCCGCCGAGAAGACGGCGGACTCGTAGATTGGCACGCCATCGGCCAGGGCGCGGGTGCGGCTGTCGCCCAGCGAGAGCTGGATGGCACCGTCGGCCCGGGCGGGGCTCAAGCGCAGAGGAGAGCGGCTGAGGTGGCGGTCGGAGAGCGGCCGGCGATCGGCCTGGCCGGGAGCCCCGAAGCCGGGCTCGAGGCGGGAGAGGGCCACGGACTTGCCCACGGCCAGATCCTCCAGGAGCGCCCGCTCGCCCGCCCGATGGATGTCCGGATGATAGATGATCGTCAAGGCCGGAATCCGCGATCGGGCGCGCTGCCGCCGCTCCCCGTCCTCAGGAAATCCTCCCCACGTCAACTGCTCGACGGTCAACCCGGTCTTGGTCTCGGACATTCAGTGGCCAGTGTAGCGAGGTGTTCGTGGAAGTAGCAAGGAAGAGGCGCCGCCGCCGGGATGCTTCAGACAAACCCCTCCCTCTTCTCCCGGAGGTCGGGGGGGAGGCTGGGAGAAGAGGGCCGGGGTGATGAGGGCTCTTTCTTCTTCCGAGGGGAACGGGATGGAGCGGGTGATGAGGGCTTCCTGAGCTTCTGCAGCAGGTTCCGGGCCTGCTCCGCCTGGGTGGGGTCACGCACGGTCTCGGCCAGGGGCTCCAGGATGGCGACCGCCCCCCGGACGTCGCCGTGGTTGGCGAGGTCGACCGCCTGGTTGTACTGCTCGACGAAGTGGTTGAAGTCCAGGACCTTGTGGATCTCGTCGACCCGCAGCTCCAGGGTGCGGCGCCGCTCGGGCTGGCGCGTGGCGTCGCGCACCTGCTCGAGGAGGGGGAGGGCCTCCGTGAGCTTCCCATGGTTGACGAGATCCTCGGCGTAGCGGTAGTCCTCGGCGACGAGGGCCTCGCGGGCATTGGCCACCAGGTCGGGATCGGCCTGGGGTGCGAGGACGCGGTCGATCAGCTCCTGCGCCTGCTGGCGGTGCCCGGTGCGGGCGTAGGCCAGGGCGAGGTTGTGGGCCACGTCCATGCGCGAGGGGAGGAGCCGGTGGGCGGTCTCCAGGGCATGGACGGCGTCTTCGTCGATCCTCTCCTCTGCCTGGTAGGTGTAGCCGAGGCTGGCCCAGGCCTCACCGAAGTCGGGGCGGAGGGCGACCACCCGGGTGAGGGCGGCCCGCGCCGCGTGCAGCGACTCGGGTCCGGGGTCGTCGAGGAGGTTCCGGGCGTAGCGGAATTGGACGATGAAGTCGTCCGGCGACACCTTGGCGGCCTTCTCGTACCAGGACCGCGCCTCCTGGGGATGGTTGGCGTGCTCCGCCAGGAATCCGAGACCGCCGAGCGCGGGGCCGTAGTCCGGATGGGCGGCCAGGGCAGCGCGGAAGTGCTCCTCGGCGGCGGGGCGGTGCTCGTCGTCGACGTTGGCGAGCAGGTCTCCCAACCGGAAGAGGACGTCGGCCCAGGCCATGGGCCGGACCTCCATGGCCAGGTTCGCCTCCGGCTGGATGGGAGCCCGGAGGTAGGGGAACAGGTAGCTCTTGACGTAGGTGCGCAGCCCCTTTTCCAGGGCTGTGAAATCGCCGCCGAAGGCCTTCTGGGAGGCCTCCTTGCCGGGGGTTCCCCCCTTGGTCAGCCGCAGGAGCTCGACCACCTGGCGGTGGCGCTCCGGATTGCCGTTGAGGAGATAGTGGACCAGGGCCCAGGACTCGGCATAGAAGGCGCCGCGGCGCGAGGTCTCGTTGTACTCCTGCGAGCTCAGCTCTACGGTGAAGAGCTGGGCGAGGGGGATCCAGGGATTCTGGCGCAGCCAGTGGACGTGCTCGGCGATGGCCAGGCCGATCTGGGCCTCGTCCCTGGTCACCTTGAAGGTGCTGTAGTACTCGGCGAGCCCTTCGTGCAGCCACAGCGGCAGGTCGCCATAGTTGTTCCGCGCCAGGTAGTGGAAGTACTCGTGGTAGACGATGCCCGTCTGATTGCCCCGGGGATTGCCGTCGACCGCCACATAGTTGGCCTGCCACACCGAGAGGAAATAGCCGCCGGACGCCAGGGGAGCGCCCTGATAGAGCCGCAGGTAGGGCAGGAGCGCGTCCGCGTTCTTGAACACGAAGATCCACGTCGGATTGGGCGACTGGAGAGCCAGCCCTGGCGCGAGCTGGGCCAGCGCATCGTGCAGCCGTTCGAGATCCGCGCCGACCTGGCGGGTAATCCGCTCGCTCGCGTTGCTGAACAGCGTGAAGTTCGCGGTGCGGACTTCGATCCACGGGTCTTTCTGGGAGGGCAGGGGATGGGCGGGGGCCGCGAGGGCCACCAGGAGAAGGGCGGTGGCGATGAGCTGCTTCATGCTGGAGAAAATCGTACACCTCTCCAGAGTTCCTCACCACCTCGTCAAGGCCGTCCGCTCCCGACCTCACGACCGTCCTCTCCAGGGGTCTCACGAGCATAGTTTCCCTGGGGAGACGCGCTGGCATAGCCTTTGCGCTATGTGAGGTGACCGCGCTGAGAATCTCCAAATCCGGGGCTCTGCCATGCGCGGACACCAAAGACGGCGAGGTAAACTTCATGAAAATCACACGCAACGTACTCTTCGCCCTTCTCCTCTTGGGCGTCTGCGCCGGAGCGGCCTCTGCCCAGGTTTCGGTGGGTGCGGGGGTCCGCGTGGGCCCTCAGGGTCATGCCTCCGTCGACTTGGGTTTTTTCTACGACAGTCTGGCTCCCTATGGCAACTGGATCGAGCGCCCGAGCCATGGCTGGGTCTGGACGCCGCGCGAGGTGTCCTCGACCTGGCGTCCCTACCAGGCCGGCCACTGGGTCTGGAGCGACGAGGGGTGGACCTGGCTCTCGGACGAGCCCTACGGCTGGGCGACCTATCACTACGGTCGCTGGTATGAGGACCCTGAGATCGGCTGGGCCTGGGTCCCCGGCAACGATTGGTCTCCGGCCTGGGTCTCCTGGCAGGAAGGGAACGACTACGTCGGCTGGGCTCCGCTGCCCCCCGGTGCCAACGTCAATGCCAGCAATATTGCCAGCGATCAGGCCGGTCCGAGCTATGACAACGGCCCTGGTCCTGGCTACGACGATAACCCCGGCTACGACGACGAGCCGGGTTACGACGACAACCCGGGCTACGACGATCCGGCGTACGGCGACAACCCGGACTACGAAGACGGTCCGGCGTACGACGACAACGACCGTTACGACGGCCGCCCGGTTTACGGCGGCGGGTATGGCTACGGCAGCTACGCCTACGGGATCCCGCCTTCGGCGTACCTCTTCGTACCGACGCGCGCCTTCCTCTCCGTGGACCTGTTCGACTTCTTCGTGCCGTGGGTGCGGGTGAGCTCGTTCTTCCGCCTGACCCGCAACTGCACCAGCTACGGGTTCTACGGCGGCCATTACTTCAACCGGGGTATCGCGTTCGAGCACGTCCACCGTTACTACGGCAACGTGCCGCGTTACAGGCTGGCCGGGCTCGACGGCTTCCGGGGCCATGGATATCACGTGGAAGGCAACCGCCTCTCGTTCTTCCGCCCGCAGGTGAGTCGGGGCTGGCAGGGCTCTCCTCTCGATCGCGCGGGCGCCCGGCGCTCAGTGGTCAGCGCGCGCCAGTTCCGGAACGATCATCCGGATCGCCAGCGGAGCTACGCGCAGATCAATGGCCAGAGATTCGGCAGGACTCAGCGGGATAACTCGCAGGGCTATCCTTCCCGTCAGGCCCAGGGTGATCGCGGCGGTCGTAACGTTCCGCGCCGGCAGGATCAGGCCAGCCGGCAGCGCTCGTTCGAGAACGGACGGGTTCAGGCCGACCGGCGGCAGCAGTACAACGCGCAGCGGCAGCAGCAATACAACACCCAGCAGTGGCAGCAGGATCAGGCCGACCGCCAGCGTTCGTACAACCGTCAGCGCTCTCAGCCGCAGACCGGCTGGCAGCGCCAGTACAACGTCCAGCCGCAGCAGAGGCAGCAGTATCAGCCGCGGCAGCAACAGCAGCGGCAGCAGGTTCAGCCGCAGCGCCAGGCTCCGCCAAGGCAGCAGTACCGTAGCAATTCCGGCCGGGGCCAAGCCAACCGTGGCCAGAACAACCACGGCAACGATCGCCGGCGGCACGGCGGCTAGACCCAGTCGAGGCGACCCTCAGTCTCCCCGACGAGGGTCGCCCCGCTCGCTCGCCGGCACCCGCCAAGTCACGAGATAGCTGCCGGCCCTGCGTTCGAAGCTGAGGTCCTGCCACTCGAAGAGCCGGGCGAGGCGTTCCAGGATGCGGCGGCCGCCGTAGCTTTCGCCGCGGTCGGGGTTGCCGGGATCGGGGCGGAGGTCGTTCTCGACTTCGAAGACGAGCTCGCGGCGCACGCGGTCGAGGGCGATGCGCAGGGAGGGCGTCGAGCCCGGACGGCCGTGGCGGATGGCGTTGATCAGCACCTCTCCGAGGAAGAAGCCGAAGCCGCCGCGCACCGGACAGGCGAACCAGAGGTCTTCGGGCCAGTCCATCTCCACCTCGAAGACGGGGACGGAAGGATCCGGCCGTTCGGAGAGCACGCCGTTGTCCCAGTGCAGACGGGCCCGCAGGTCGGCGTCCCCGGCGGCCAGAGTGAAGATGCTCGCCAGCCGGTCGATCGTGGTGTGCGCCTGGGCCGCTTCCACGGCGCTGTCCGGCGGCAGGGGGGGCTCAGCGTCCCAGTGGTCGAGGAGCCAGGCGGTGGTGCGCAGGCGGCGGTCGACGTAGCCGCCGAGCCAGGCGATGAATTCGGGCGAGGAGGCGGCGCTGCCTGCGCCATCTCCGCCGCGCAGGCCGTGGGCGAGGACGCGGATCAGGGCGTCCACGCCGTGGGAGAGGAGGCCGGTGAGCTTGCGGCGCTCGTCCTGGCGGGTCTCGGCCTCCAGGTCCTCGGTGAGAAGGGTGAGGTCCACCTCCGGCTCCAGCACGAAGAGCACGCCCAACCGGTGCCGCTCGTCGGCCTTCAGGGCCTCGATGGGCGCGGTCACGGCCACCGAGCGGACGATGGCGTACCGCTCCTCCTCTTTTCCATCCTCACCCCGAACCCGCACGGGCACGCCGTAGGCCCGTCTTGGCTCGGGCTTGGCCACCTGCATGCGCTCGTAGTGGGCCCGGGCCCGCGGATCGGGAGACACCATGTCGCCGATCCTCGAGCCGGGCCGCACGCCGAGGTTCTCCGCCGCCTGGTTGCCGAAGACCACTTCGTCGGTGTTGGGGTCCACCACGATGAGCGGCACCTGCATGGTGTTGAGGAGGTTCTGCTTCTCGGCGAGCGCGCCCTCGGCTTTGGCCTGGGCCCGCTCGGCCCGCCGCCGGTTGAGCTCGAAGCCCGCGAGCAGGGCCACCAGCATCACGGCCGAGAGGAGCACGGGCACCAGGGGGAGGGGAGACCGGGTCTTGGGGAAGAGCACCACCAGCCAGGTGGTGGCCGAGACCTGGAAGGCCGCCACCGCTCCCTGACCCTCCACCACGCCGTGGAGGAGGTAGGGCGTGCTCTCCGTGCCCGCTCCGCCCCCGGCGCGCTGGGCCGCGAGGCCTGAGACGGCGTTGCGCAGGGCGGCGGGCTGGATATTGGGGGGATCCGGCAGAGCCCCCAGGATGTCCGGCCAGGGTCGGCCCGGGGCCGGCGCTTCGGCGAGATGGACCACGCCGGCCGTCATGGGCGGCTCGATCCCCCGGGCAAAGGCTTCCCAGTCGATGTCGAACGTCAGATCCGTGCCCATCAATCCCCGTTCTCCCGCGCCGGCGTCCCGTAGGGGGACGGTGATGGTGGCCACCAGCCCCTGGCCTCCGAGGTCGAGGTAGAGGCCCGAGTAGAAGGTCTGGTCCTCGGGCAGCCCGTAGTCGAAACGGAAGTAGAACTCGTTGGAGACGAACGTCGGCCGCTCCGGCGAGTTGCGGAACCCGCGCCCTTCGGCGAGGGCAGCCCGGCGATTGGCCTGGGGATCGAAGGGGGCTGGAGTCACGGGCAGGGAGACGAGGGTGCCGTCCTCGGCCAGGGCGTAGAGGCGCACCACCCGGGGCGGCCGGCTCCCCGGCAGAGCGGGGAGAGGGTGCTCGGCCAGGCGCCTGGGAAGCTCCTCGGAGAGGGCCACGAGGTGCGGGGTGGTGAAAGTGAGGAAGCGGTTCGAGGGATTGGAGAAGTCCGCGAGGTCCCTCGAATCCAAGGCCGTCCGCCGGGTCATGGCGAACCAGCGGCCGTCGAGCTCCAGGAATCTCTGGGTGCGCAGAGAGGAGGAGGGAGCGGGCCGGTCGCCCAATGGATCGGGCGAGACGAGGCTCGGCCGCGCCGGAGTCTTCGGGGATGGGACAGGGCTCGCCAGGAGCTGGCGCAAGGGGACGAAGAATGGGGGCACGGAGCGCGTGTCCTGCCACTCCGCCACCTCGCCGTAGAGGCGAGCCTTGGCGGGATCGGCGATGCGCTCGCGGTAGCGCCGCAGCTCGAGATTGAGCCAGGCCGCGGCGCCCGGGGTCTCGATGGGCCGGGCCGGAGTCTTCCCCTGCACGAGTTGGAAGATGGCGTCCGCCCGGCTCTGCCCGATCCGCTGCTGCCACTCCTGGCGGATGGACAGGGCGGCCAGGGCCAACAGCACGGCGAAGAGGAAGACGCCCAGGAAGAGCAGGCGCGAGCCCCAGGGGGAGCGGGGAGACATCCCGTGAGTATAGTAGCCGTCATGAGTTGGGCCGGAGCGAATTGGGTCGGAGCCACGGGCTTCGTGCGGCGGCCTCTGGTCATCGCTGAGGATCACCTGCACCACGTCTCGGAGCTGCTGGCGGCCCTGGCCGAGGCCGATTCTGCCGATGCCGGGCTGGTGGCCCAGACGACGGTGCTCTGTCTGGACCGGCCGGGTCCGGACACCACCCGCCTCGCCGCCGGCTGGCTGGAGCGCCATCCCGGTCTGCAGGTCGCCGCACGCTTCGACGGGGACGTGCCGGAGCCTCTCCGCTCCCGGCGGGCGGTTCTCGATGCGGCCGTCTTCGAGAGCACCAACCGTTTCGCCAAGGCCCTGGCCGGCCTGCTCCGTCCCGGCGGCCTACTGCTCCAGGACATCCAGCTCTCCACCCTCGCCTTCATCCCGCCGGACCGCTGGTGGGAGTCCATCTTCCTCGCCAGCACGGTACGGGGGATGTTCGCCGACAATCCGCCCACCTGCCGTTTCCTCTCCAACAAGCGGGGCTACGAGGCCACCTTCGGCCGCGACCTCTTAGACGCCGGTTTCGATCCTCGGGACGTGATGGACAAGCGGGAGCTGCGGGAGATGGTGGTGCCGGTGGTGCGGTCCCATCTCGATCGCGCCTTCCCCTTCGCCCTCCAGGTCGCCGGAGCCCCCGAGGCCTGGGTGGGGATGACGGAGGAGGATCGCCGCGAGATCGAATCCGAGCTGGATCTCGTGGTCTGGTGCGGCCCCACCGTGGAGATCGGCGGCCGTCTCTTATTCGTCGAGGGAGATCGCCGCCGCCTCGCCTGCAAGGCCGGGAGCCAGGAGGCGGTGACCTGGACCGAGCTGGTGGAGGATCGTCTCCAGGACGGCGAGGGCGTGCCCGTCCTGGACGTGGGAGCGCGGATTGCGCCGGAGGGGGCGGGACGGGCGGAGATCACCAACCTCGCCGCGCGGCACATCCACGGCCTGAGGGGACGGCTGCGGGAGGGCGGGGCGATCGTGACGGCCCACCATGCGTACAGGTTGGGGGAGGGGGTGCGGGCCGGGCTGGTGATTCCGCGCTGTTAGGGGACGGCGTGGTGGAAATCTCGGAAGGGACATAAAGGACATAAGGGACATAAAGGACAGCAGGGACGACAGATCTTTACTGTCCTTGCTGTCCCTTTGGTCCTTTACGTCTTTTATGTCCTTTTTCCTCCACCTCCCTCCACCTCCCCTTTTCACCCCTGCCTTCGCGAAGGTCGCGGAATAGAACGGCCGCCCGGGCGTTCTCTAACCTCTTCCCAGACGTGTAAGGAGGTGACCGCCCATGGCCAATCCATTGTTCGCCCGCAAGCCCCTGAGCCTCTTGCTGGAGGAGCTCAAGGGGGAGAACCGCCTGCGCCGGATTCTGGGACCCGTGCAGCTCACGAGCCTGGGCGTGGGCGCAGTGATCGGCGCCGGCATCTTCGTGTCAACCGGGGCCGTGGCCCGGCAGACGGCGGGGCCGGCCATGATGCTCTCCTATGCCGTGTCCGGGCTCGTCTGCGTGTTCGCGGCGCTCTGCTATGCCGAGTTCGCCTCCATGGTGCCGGTGGCGGGCTCGGCCTATACCTATGCCTATGCGACGCTGGGTGAGCTGTTCGCATGGATCATCGGCTGGGACCTCGTGCTCGAATACGCCGTGAGCTCGGCTACGGTGGCGGACGGCTGGTCCGGCTACTTCCAGAGCGTCCTCAACGTCTTCGGCTGGAAGCTCCCCCATGCCGTTGCCGGACCGGTGGTGAACTACGATCCCCAGCTCGGACGGCTGGTGGCGACGGGGTCCTACATCAACCTGCCGGCGGTCGCCATCGTGGCGCTGGTGACGATCGTCCTGGTGGTGGGCATCCGGGAGAGCGCCAGCGTCAACACAGCCCTGGTGGGGATCAAGCTGGCGGCCGTCCTTTTCGTCATCGGCGTGGGTGCGTTCTTCGTCAGCCGCACCAACTGGCACCCCTTCGCGCCTTTCGGCTTCACCGGGCTCCAGATGTTCGGTCACACTCTCCTCGGTCAGAGCGACGCCGGCGGCAACCCCGTCGGCGTTCTCGCCGGCGCCGCTCTGGCCTTTTTTTCCTATATCGGTTTCGATTCGGTCTCCACCCACTCCGAGGAGGCGAAGAACCCGCAGCGCGACGTGCCCATCGGCATCATCGTCTCGCTCGTGCTCTGCACTCTCCTTTACATTGCCGTCGTGGCCGTGCTCACCGGCATGGTTCCCTACGATCAACTCGACATCAATGCGCCCGTGGCCGACGCCTTCCGGCGCGTGGGGCTGCGCTGGGCCCAGTTCTTGATCGCTCTCGCCGGCATCGCGGGCATCACCTCCGTGCTGCTGGTGACCATGCTGAGCCAGGCCCGCATCCTGCTCGCCATATCCCGCGACGGCCTGCTCCCCTATCGATTTTTCGGCGCCGTCCACGACCGTTTCCGCACGCCATGGAAGTCCACGATCCTCACCGGAATCTTCGTGGGCAGCCTCACCGCGTTCCTGCCTATCAGCGTGCTGCTGATGCTGGTCAACATGGGGACGCTCTTCGCCTTCGTCATCGTCTGTGCGGCGGTGATGATCATGCGGCGGAAGCATCCGGAGGCTGAGCGGCCGTTCCGCGTTCCGTTCGTCCCCTTGGTCCCCATCCTCGGCATCCTGAGCTGCCTGCTGCTCATGTTCTCCCTCCCTTCGGAGAACTGGCTGCGTCTGATAATCTGGCTCGGGCTCGGCATGATCATCTACTTCTCCTACGGCCGCAGGCACAGCAAGCTGGCGGCGGGCCGTCGGGCTCAGGAAGAGGGGACCAAGGCGGCATGAAACTACGGGATCTCACCTCCGGCTTCACCCGCACCTTCTGGGTGGCGAATACTCTGGAGCTTTTCGAGCGCTTCGCCTTCTACGGCTCGAAGGCGGTGCTCACCCTCTACTTGGCCGAGCGCGTGGGGCTCGGACCGCAGGCGGCGGGATCGCTCGCCGGGCTGTTCTCGGGCGTCCTGTATTTCCTGCCCATCCTGGCGGGGACAGTGGTGGACCGCTACGGCTTCAAGCGCAGCCTGGCAGCGTGCTTCTCCATCTTCACCGTGGGATATTTCCTCATCGGTCTCGCGGGCCTCCAGTATGGCCAGAGCGTCGTGGCCGCGGTGGGGCGCTTCCCCTATATCGTGACGGTGCTGATGCTGACGGCCGTGGGCGGCTCGCTCATCAAACCTTGCATCGTGGGCACCGTGGCCCGTACCACCACGCCGGAGACCAAATCGCTGGGATATTCGATCTATTACACGCTGGTCAACATCGGCGGCGCGCTGGGGCCCATCCTGGCCCTGGAAGTGCGGCAGAGCCTGGGGATCGAATACGTGCTGGTCGTCTCCTCGGTCACCTCGGCCTTCTGCCTGCTCGGCACCCTCCTCTTCTTCCGCGAGCCCGAGCGCGCGCCGGGGGACGCGGCGCCGACGTCGTTCGGCAAGGTTTTGCGCGACATGGCGCTGGTCTTCGGCAACGGCCGCTTCATAGGCTTCCTGGTGATCTTCTCGGGCTTCTGGATCATGTTCTGGCAGATATTCTACTCGCTGCCTTTCTATCTCACCAAGGCGCTGCGCTTCGAGCGTTTCGAGCTGATCGAGACGGTCGATGCCTGGACGCTCATCCTGCTCACCGTGCCGGTGGCGGCCATGGTGCGGCGCTGGCGGCCCATCCGCGCCATGACGGCCGGCTTCTTCGTGGCCTCGTGCTCGTGGCTGATCGTCATCTTCTTCCACACCTGGCAGGCGGTGGCCGTGGCGATGTTCGTGTTCGCCGTGGGCGAGGGGATGCAGGCGCCCCGCTTCTACGAGTACGTGGCGGACCTCGCGCCGCGCGACCAGGTGGGGACGTTCATGGGCTTCGCCTTCCTGCCGGTGGCGATCGGTTCGGTCATCGCCGGCTTCCTGGGCGGCGCGCTCGTAGAACGCTTCATCGGCCAGCCAGGCCATCCCGTAGCTTCGAGCCAGCCTGAAGTGATGTGGTGGGTGGTTGCTGGCATCGGGTTCGCGTCGACCGTGGCGATGTTGCTCTATGACCGTTTCGTGGGGAAGGGAGTGAAAACGTGATTGCCCTCACTCCGTATACATCCTGATCGCCCGCTCGATCGCTCGCGCGCAGACGGCGCAGAAATTCTTGGGGTTGCGGCTGAACATGATGCAGTCCACCTCGGGGCGGTAGAGCCCCTTGGCTTCGTAGGAGGCGCCCTGGAAGGCTCCCACCTGGCCGAAGTATTTTTCGCCGCGGAGCATGGGCGTGGTCTTTTCGCGGACCTCCTGGAAGAGGGCCTCCATCTGCTCCTCGGGGACGCCCTTCTCGCGCAGCTCCCGCCGCTTCTTCTCGTAGGAGAGCACCAGCTTGTCGTAGGCATCCTGATTCCAGGGCGTGGGGAGAGGCGTGCCGGGAGCCACGAGGTCCTTCCATTTGAAGCTCTTCGGATCCTGGAGGGCCGTGACGTTCGGCTCCCAGGGCTCGGAGCCCGGCGGATTGAAAGTCTCGTAGGAGACCTGGGAGGTGTAGTACTCGTCCCCCAGGCCCGCGAAGGAGTGGCCGAATTCGTGGACCACCAGGTAGGCGGACTCGGCGCTGTCCACCGCCGCCGTGTTCCAGAGGTTGTAGATCCCCCCGCCGCCGTACTTGCGGCTGTTGGAGAGGAGGATGAGGGCGTCGTAGGGCGCCTGGGCCGCGATCTCGCGCAGTCCTGAGTCCGCGAAAGTCAGCATGTAGCGCTCGGAGTCGAAGGCGTTGTAGGCGAGCCCCAGCGGAGTCTTGTGCCACGTGCTCGTGCGCGGATCGGTGACGCCGGAGGCCGGGGAGACGACGTCGATCGCCCGTACGTTGAAATCCGAGCGATGGCTCTTGAACGGCTCGACGGCGAAGAGGGCGTCCGTCAGCCGCTTGACGTCGGCGTGGAATTTCTCCTTCTCAGAAGCGGCGTAGCCGTCGCCGAGGATCAGCAGGTCGGCCTTGACGGCCGGCGGGCCGCTCTCGAAGACGCTCCAGACCGCCCCCGTCGTGGGCACGGGCGAGCGGTCCACGAAGCGGCTGGCGGGATCGGCGACGGTCGAATAGATCTCGTGGAAGGAGCCGTCCGCGGCCCGCTTCTTGAGCACGAGCTGCACCTTTCCCCGCGGCTCGGGGAAGCGCATGGACTCGTGGAACGTCCGCCAGGTGCCGGCGCCGGCCTCGCCCGTGGTCTCCCACTCGCCGTAGATGCTGGAGAAGCCCCGCGAGTAGATCGCCTGGTTGGTGCCGAGGTCGATCACCTCGAAGAGGTACTTGCCCAGGTTGGAGTCGTCCAGCAGGTGGACGCGGCTGCCCGGCCACTCCCCTTCGAGGCGCAGGCCGTCGAGGCTGACGTGCTCCTCCTTGGCAATGCCGGAGTGGAAGTAGTCGAAGCGCAGAGTTTTGCCCGTGAAGCGGGCGTCGAAGCCGGAGGGTGAGCTCGCGGGGGTGGCAACGGCGAGGGCCAGGATGAGGCCGAGGAGTCGGATCGGCATGGGCGGTGTCTCCTTGTCCCGCCGATCTTATCCTCCCCGGCCCTGCGGGTGGCGCGAAGCTAGAACAGCTTGCGGCCGTTCACCTGGTCGACGTCGATCGAGATGCTGGCGCTCGTCTGCCTGCCGCTGGCGTCGAGGCACTCCAGTTTCTCGGGAGAGACCAGCCAGTTGGTGCAGGTCTGGGCCGTGTAGACGGCGGTCACGTCGAGCTCGATCGTGGAGCCGAGGACGAGGAAGCCGATCGTCAGGGGATAGGGCGTCGGCACCACTCCCCAGAGCATCTCGGCGATGCGGTTGCAGTCGTCCATCGTGGCTGTGCCTGCCGGGAAGGGATCGAGGACGTCACCAAAGATGGGAGTGGCGATGCGCCTTTCGCGGCCCACCGGAACTCCCCTGTCCACGAGCAGGAGGATGCTCTTCTCGACGTGCTGCGGAAACCCCGGTTCGGGGTAGATGTTGAAGTTGTAGATGTTGATGTCCGTGGCGTAGTTGCCGAACTTGACGGTCGGCTCGCCGCCAGTGTATCTGAAATCATCGCCCCAGACTCCGACGTTGGAGGGGTTGTAGCCGCAGACGAACTTCACGGCATAGCTGTAGAGGATCTTGGCCGAGGCGGCCTGCGCTCCGAGGAAGACGAGGCTCAGGATGAGCACGGAGTGAATCCACACTTTTCTTGACATGACGGCTCCTTTCACGATCGCTTTGCCTTGGATTCGCTTCAGCCGGCGATCTTGTGGCCGGTGATAGGGACCACGTCGATCGAGACGCTGGAGCTTGTGTGTCTGCCACTGGCGTCGAGGCAGTCGAGCTTCTCGGGAGAGAACAGCCAGTTGCTGCAGGTCTCGGCCGTGTAGACGGCGGTCACGTCGATCTCCATCGTCGTCCCGATGACCAGGAACCCGATGGTCAGGGGATAAGGCGTCGGCACCACACCCCAGAGCATCTCGGCGATGCGGTTGCAGTCATCCATGGTGGCAGTACCATCCGGGAAAGGATCGAGGACATCGCCGGGGATCGGCCTGGCGATGCGCCGCTCGCGGCCCACCGGAACTCCCCGGTCCACCAGCAGCAGGATGTTCTTCTCCAGGAGGGGATGGCCGACCGGATCGCCGTAGATGTTGAAGTTGTAGATGTTGATGTCCGTGGCGTAGTTGCCGAACTTGACGGTCGGCTCGCCGCCATCGATCTTGAAATCATCGCCCCAGACTCCGATGTTGGAGGGGTTGTAGCCGCAGACGAACTTCACGGCATAGCTGTAGAGAATCTTGGCCGAGGCGGCCTGCGCTCCCAGCAAGACGAGGCTCAGGACGAGCACGGAGTGAATCCACACTTTTCTTGACATGACGGCTCCTTTCACGATCGCTCGCCTTCAGGGCGAGCTTGCACACCCCTGCCTACATTCCCCGATCGCGACGGCCGCCGGTCACAGTCCGGACGGGTCCCGGACGTGGGAGATCTCTAACTTTAATGAGTGTGCAAGGCTCGATAAGCGGGACAAACGGATAGAGTGACGCAGTGAGCGACGGCGACCGTCTCCGCACCTTCCGGGCCGACCGCGGCGACGCTCGCGAGCGGCTGGATCGAGTTCTCATGCGCCATCTGGCGGACCTGCCCGAGGTCACGCGCTCGCGAATCCAGACCTGGATCGACGGCGGACGCGTGCGGATCAACGGCACGACCCCGGCCAAGCCCGCGAGCCGTGTGGCCCTGGACGATCAGGTGGAGATCGTGCTGCCCCCGCCTCCGCCGCGGCGCAGACCACAACCGCAGGAGATGCCTCTCTCGGTGCTCTATGAGGACGAGCACCTGCTGGCCCTCGACAAGCCCCCTGGCCTGGTGGCCCATCCGGCCCCGGGGCATCGCGAGGGGACGCTGATCAACGCCCTGCTCTGGCGGGCCCAGGAGTGGGGGGAGGGCAGCCGGCCGGGGCTGGTGAGCCGGCTCGACCGCGACACCTCGGGTGTGCTGCTGGTGGCCAAGACCCCGGCCGCCCACGGCGCCCTCGCCCGGGCCCTCAGGCAGCGGAGAACGGAGAAGGACTATCTTGCCGTGGTCTATGGAACGGCCCCCTTCGACCGCGGCCGGATCGACCTCCGGATCGATCGCGACCCTGAAGACCGGCGCCGGCGGATCGCCTCGAAGACCGAGGGGCGGGAGAGCGTGACCCTCTACGAGCGTCTGGACGAGGCGGCCGGGCTCACCCTCCTGCGCTGCCGGCTGGCGACCGGCAGGACCCATCAGATCCGGGTCCATCTCCAGGCCACGGGGCTACCCATCGTGGGCGATCCCCTCTACGGCGAGCTGCGTTGGAAGGGGCGCTTCAAGGGGGTCACCGATCCGGACCTGGCCGCCCGCTGCCGCGAATTCCCCCGCCAGGCCCTCCACGCCCGGCGGCTGGCATTCGTCCATCCGGCGACGGGAGCGGCGCTGGAGATCGTCGCGCCGGTGCCGGCGGATTTAGCCGGCCTGCTCGCAGCGGCGGGTTTGGATCCCGGTGAATGAGAAGGCATGCCGCCATGGCCAGGCCGATGATGGCATAGAGCGCGCGGTACCGTGCTCGCAGGCGGCGGATGCTCGCGTAGGTGAGGCCTTCGGCCAGAGTCTTGAGCGACCAGAACAGGTGAAGGGGGTAGAGGGCGACAAGAGCTGCCAGGGGACGGGGGAGGGTGCCCTGGAGGGTCAGGAAGAGAAGGAGGGCGTAGGCCAGGGTGAAGAGGGCGAGGCTGGCGGCGAAGGTGCGGCGCTGGCCGAAGATCACCGCGTTGGTCCTGATGCCGTTGAGGACGTCGCCCTGATGGTCGCGGATCTCTTGCGTCAGGTGGCCGGCGGTGAAGGTCAGGGCGAAGAAGGTGGCCGTGGCGAGGCCGCGCAGGTCGATGGCTCCCCCCAGGGAGTAGCCGAGGAGGAAGTGGAGGGCGCCGCCGCCCAGGTGGGCCGCTGAGCTCAGGAGCGGTCTGCCTTTCCAATTGAAGTGGGGTAGGGAGTAGAGGGCGCTCAAGGTGGCGATGGCCAGAGCCAGGCCGAGGGTGCTCGGGGCCAGGCGGCTGAAGAGGAGGAGACTCAGGGCCAGCAGGCCGGCCGCCAGAGCGCCGATCTCCTTGCGGCCTACACCTCGGGTCGTGAAGACGCTGGCGGCCTTGTTGGGGTCGATGAGGTCGGTGGTCAGGCCGGACCAGTCGTTGAGCATGAAGATGTGCGCCACCAGGGCTACGTTGGCGACGATGAGGATCGCCAGCGGCCCCAGGTTCTCCGCCCCTGGGTGGCGGATCGCAAAGGCGGCGCCGAGCAGTGGTGAGCCCTGGAGGACGAGGATCTCTTCCAGGCGCAGGCAGGACAGGTAGCGCACCGCAGGAGCTTTAGCCGCCGAGATGGGGATGACCGATGTGCGCATGTTCGTAAGCGAGCCTCAGCCAGAGCGCGTAGCCGGCGTCCTCCGACCAGTAATATCTAGGGACCGTCGCGGTGAGATCATTGTGGTAGAGGAGCGGCGGACTCTTGCGCAAAAGGGCAAAGTCGTCTTTGGCAAGCTGGCGCAGCATCGCCCGGATCTCTGCCGTGTCGGCCGGTGCTCCTCCGGGGGAGCGCGCGTCCCCCAGCAACTGGACGAGGGACACCCAGATCTCCTGGCCTGGCACCGGCGTCCGCATCCGTGACTCGGGGAGCTCAAGCTTGCAGCCGGCGCGCTCGAGGTCGGTCAGACGCAGGATCGGGACCAGCGGCGCCATCCGATAGTAGACCCAGACCCGGTCCTGGTCGACCATTGGGCGGAGAGCTGCGCAGAGCGCGCGGCCGGCCGGCGGCTGTTCCTTGGCCAGCAGCAGCAGCACGTGCATCTGGATGGCAATGTCGGCAGGGTCCGGATCGTGGCCCGGGTCGAGGCACTGGTAGGCCTCGCGCGGCGCGAGCCAGGTGCGGTAGAGGCCCTCGGGGGTGCGGTAGCGGTCGAGGGTCGCCAGGGCGGCCGGCAGCCGCCGGCGGTCCTGGGGGTCGTGACCGGGAGCGAGCCTCCAGACGAGCGCCGTGTCATCGGCATCCGGCGTGATGGCGCACCCCAGGGTGCCGATGCCGGGAGCGTCTGGCAGGCCGTGGTAGCGCACCAGCCCGCCGGTCTCGATCTGGTAGGTGAGGTGCCGGCGGGCGCGCTGCACGCTGTCGCCGAGACCGCTGGTGGCCGCCAGCGGATCGAGCAGGTCGACCAGCAGAGAGGTGAGGAAGGTGTTCATCTCCTGGCCGCGGCTTCTCGAAGTGCGCCGCGGACGTGTAGGCGGTGAGCCAGTACCCCGGCCCCTGCTGGTGCGCACGGAGCCGCGCCGCCGCCGTCCTGAAGCCCGCGTCGAGGTCCTCGTCGGCCGTCCGCACGGTCAGCTTGCGATCCGCCAGGTAATGCCCCTCTCCCTTCTCGGAGGCCCAGGCGAAGGCGGTCAGATGGTGCTCGCCGGGAGCGAGGCCGGCCGTGCCAAGCGGAATGCGCCAGCCGGCGGGGCTCGCCTCGTGCAGCGTACCGCGGACGTCGGGCCGGTCGAAGAAGGTGCGAGAGGCGACGGTCTGCCGGCCGTCGATGACGACGGCCACCTGCCAGGGCGTGGCGTGGCCGGCCAGCGCCCAGCCGGTGGCGACGACCTCCTCCCCGGCGGTGACTGCGGAGGTCGCGCGGCTGCCGGCCTCGATGGCGTCGAGATTGCCGCGCGTCTCGGTCGCCAGCTCCGCCGGCGCGAGGCCATGCTGCAAAGAAGCGACGAACGGAGCGTTGCGCCAGTCCCACGCGGCCCGCAGCTTGTCGGGGACCGCTGTCAAAGGCGTAGATCGCGCTGTCGGTCGCGCCGGTGTACCAGAAGGCGCCGATGGCCTCGATGGCGATCGCGACGCCGACCGCGAGCAGGAAGCAGACCCGGCCGAAGCCGCGCAGCGCGGCGACCACCGGCACCAGCATCCACAGGAGCAGCGGCAGGAGATCGGTCATGTAGCGCGGCCCCCAGGAGATGCCGCCCCGCCAGTCGGCCTTGGCATAGAGCAGGAGCTGGAGGGCGACGCCGGCGCTCATCGCCAGGGTGAGGCCGCGCTCGCCGCGGTCGCGCGGCAGGTGCCGCCAGGCCAGGACGAGGAAGAGCAGGAAGGGGGAGAAGACGAACAGCCCCCGCGTCGGGCTGAACAGCAATCCGCCGAGGCCGGAAAGCAGGTCGTGCCGGAAGTAGGTGGGCTTGCCGACCAGCCCGTAACCGCCGGCGACGTGGCCGGCCACGGCGAGGTTGTAGAGCAGCACCAGGCCCATCGGCAGCGCCGCCGCAGCAACCAGCAGCGCTGCCCGGCGCCGGCCCGCCCAGAACAGTCCGTAAACGCCCAGCGCCGCCGCGAGGACGGCGTCCGGCGGGCGGTTGGCGGCGATGAGCCCGCACAGCAACCCCGCCGCCAGCGCCCGCGGCCCGGTGCACGGTCCGGTGAGGAGCAGCAGGGCGCCGATCACCAGGAGCTCGGCCATCCCGTGCTGCCACAGGGCCTGGCTGCTGATCACCCAGGTGGTGGTGCCGAAGGCGTAGGCCACGGTGAGCAGCAGTGCGATCGGATGTCGCCGCCCGGCGCCGCAGCAGCAGGTAGAGGAGCGACGCGGAAAGCGCCGCCAGGAGCGAGGCGGAGAGCTTCTCCATGACCCTCGCGGCGTGGTCCAGCCGCGCATCCGTCCAACCCCGCAGGTGCAGGTAACCGACCGCGGGGAGATAGAGCGGCGCGATGAGCACCGGCAGCACCACGGGGTACAGCGAGATGTGTGGCCGCCGGGCGCAGGCACCATCCAGAACGCCGTATCGCCTCGCCCCTGGGCGGTGAGCGGCGCGATCGGATCGAGAAGGACGGTGTGGTAGCGCCAGATCGCGAACGGCAGGTAGCGCGCCGGGTAGGTGTCGCCGGCGCTGATCGCCCGCCCGTTGGCGTTGTAGACCAGCAGGCAGCAGAGCCCGATGAGGAGGCTCGCCCGCAGCTCGCGCCGGCCCCCGAGGACCGGAGTCACGGTTTCACGCTCACTTGCGCTGGCTTCCTGCGGGGTCTGACTCCAAGACTCTACGAAATTGGCGAGAAGCCGGGAGGCTACCACAAGGCGCCAGTGCCGCCAACTATTCCCAGACCAACCTCGGGGGCGCCGGTCGTGGCAAGTCCGAGCGTCTTCCCAGTACAATCATCATCAATGCCTGCGACAATGCCGAAGCCGCCCGCAGGGGATCGCCCCACGGTCTTCATCAGCTACAGCCATCCAAGAAGCCCGGAAGGGTCGCCGCCCTGCGCACCATGAAGGTGCCCCAGCTGCGGAGGGCGTCGCTCGAAGTCTGGGATGACCGTCAGATCCGCCGGGGGACGACTGGCTCGCCAAGATCATGGCGGCCATGGACCGCGCGGCCGTGGCCGTGCTTCTGATCTCCAAGGATTCCTGACCTCCGAGTTCATCATGGGAGTGGAGGTTCCCTACCTGCTGGAGGCCTCTACGCACGAGGGATCGGATCATCCCTGTGATGTCCGATCTCTGCATGCACTGCCACGGCCTTCCCATGATCGAGCGCAGTCCAGGCCGGCCCACAAGACGGAAATCCCCTCGTCTCTCAAGGAGGGGCCGAGTGCGACGAGGTCTGGCTGCCCTGCCAGGAGATCGAGAAAGCCGCTGAGCAACGGCACCAGGACCGGCGAGCTCCAAAGCCCGAAACTCGAGCTCACTGTCTCCCTCTCCACCTCCCACCTCCCGGTCACCAGTGCCCTCTTCGTAGGCCGCGAAACCGAACGCGCCCAACTGGACGCCGCCTGGGACGACCCTGCCATCAACCTCTTCAGCCTCGTCGCCTTCGGGGGCGTGGGCAAGTCGGCCCTCGTCAACGCCTGGCTCGAAGACCTGCGCGCCGAAGGCTGGCGAGGTGCCGAGCGGGTCTTCGGCTGGTCGTTCTACAGCCAGGGGACCGAGGCCACCGGCGCCTCGGGCGAATCCTTCGTGAACGAGGCCCTCTGGTGGTTCGGCTATCAGGGAGAGCCGATCTCCTCGGCCTGGGAGAAGGGGGTCGTCCTGGCGCGGCTCGTCCGCGAGCGGCGGACCCTGCTGATCCTGGACGGCTTGGAGCCGCTGCAACATCCCCCGGGAGCGCAGACCGGCCGCATCAAGGACCCCGCCGTCGCCGCCCTGATTCGCGAGCTGGCGGTCCAGAACCACGGTCTCTGCGTCATCACCACCCGTCTCGCTGTGGCCGACGTGGCCGCCAAGGCCGGAGCTGCAGCCCTCGATCTCGAAAAGCTCCCTGAGAAAGCGGGAGCGGCCCTCCTGAAGGGGTTGGGCGTCAGCGGCTCGGAGTCCGAGCTCCAACGAGCCTCCAAGGAGTTCGGCGGCCACGCCCTGGCGCTGACGCTCCTGGGCACCTACCTACGTGACGTCTGCGACGGCGACGTCCGCCGCCGGCGAGAGGTTCCTCTGCTGGAAGACGACGATCACCGGCATGCCCGGCGGGTGATCGCGAAGTATGAGGAGTGGCTCCAGGAACCCGAGCTTCAGGCGCTCCGGATCCTGGGGCTCTTCGACCGGCCCGCGCAGCCGGACGCGGTGAAGGCCCTGCGGGCGGAACCGGCGATTCCGGATCTGACCGCTGCGATCGGACCCGCCCAGGAAGCACGCTGGCGCAAGGCTCTGGCGCGGCTGCGCGAGGCCAGGTTGATCCTGGAAGACCAAAAGGCGGGCGCCCTCGACGCCCACCCCCTGGTCCGCGCCTACTTCCAGGAGGAGCTTGAGAAGAAACGTCCCGAGGCTTGGCGAGAGGGCAACCTGCGGCTCTACGAGCACCTGAAAAATTCGGCACCGGATCTCCCAGAAACTCTGGAGGCCATGGAGCCGCTTTTCACTGGGGTCATCCACGGCTGCCGGGCGGGGCGGCAGCAGGAGGCATACAGTGAGGTCTACAGGCGGCGGATTCAGCGGGGTCAGGAGTTCTACAGCACAAACAAGCTCGGGGCCTTCGGCTCGGATCTGACGGCACTCTCCGGCTTTTTCGATCACCCCTGGGACCGGCCCTCCACCCGCCTTACTCCTGCGAATCAAGCGTTCATCCTCAACGAAGCCGGCTTCGACCTGCGCGCCCTGGGCCGGCTGGCGGAGGCGGTTCAGCCGATGCAAGCGAGCCTGGAAATGGGCGTTGCTCAAGAGGACTGGAAAGAAGCGGCCATCTTCGCCAGCAACCTCAGCGAGCTGACCCTGACCCTGGGAGAGGTGCCGCGCGCCGTGGCCTTCGGGGAGCAGAGCGTCGAGCTGGCCGACCGCAGCGGCGACGCTTCCTGGAGGATGGTCAGCCGGACGACCCTGGCCGATGGCCTGCACCAGGCGGGCCGGTGGGAGGAGAGCGCGGAGGCCTTCCGCGAGGCCGATGGGATGCAGGCGGAGTGGCAGCCCGAATACCCCAAGCTCTACTCGGTGCAAGGCTATCAATACTGCGACCTGCTGCTGAGCCGGGCGGAGCCGGAGGACGGGGCCGGGCTGGCCGGGCTCGCCGCAAACCCGGAGCCGGCGCGGCGGTTCCGCGAGGCGTGCCGGGAGGTGCGGGAGCGGGCAGGAGAAATCTTTCGAGTGGCGCAGAACTCTAGGCACAGTTTGTTGACATTCGCACTTGTGGATCTGGCCCTGGGCCGGGTCCATCTCGGCTTGGCCCTGACGGCCCCCGACCCGGGAGCTCCCGGCGAGGAGGCCGAGGCGGAGCTCGTCCGATCTGCGGAGCACCTGGACCGCGCCGTGGAGGGCCTGCGGCAGTCGGGCACTGAGCATCGCCTCCCCTGGGGCCTTCTGGCCCGAGCCGCCTTCCGGCGCTTGCGGGATGACCTGGCCGGTGCCAAAGCCGACCTGGAGGAGGCCCTGGAGATCGCCGAGCGCGGCTCGATGCGTCTTCATGCCTGCGATGCCCACCTCGAAGGGGCACGCCTCTGCCTCCAGCAGGGGGAAGCCGAGGCGGCCCGGGGGCATGTGGGGGTGGCGCGGAAGATCGTGAAGAAGACAGGGTATGGGCGGCGGGAGCGGGAGGTGGGGTGGTTGGAGGGGAAGGTCGGCAGCCCATAGGCGCTAACTGAACCCTGCCTGAGAGCACCCCCGCCCAAGACCCTCACCCCTGCCCCTCTCCCGTCCACGCCCTCCCCCTCCCCGGGAGAGGGGTCCTGGCTGGAGCGGTCTTGCTGTCGTCGTCCTTTTCGTCCCTGCTGTCCTTGCTGTCCCTTTGGTCCCTTCCTGCTTTTCTCCCTCTTCTCCCGGTGAGGGCATGACGGGAGAAGAGGGCCGGGGTGATGAGGGTCTTGGGCGGGGGCTCCCCTGGCGAATTCTGGCTGCGCCCTGGCGAATTCTCGCATCGCCCTCGCGAGTTTTCGTTGCGCCCTCGCGAGGGCCGGACCAAAATTCACGAGATCTCGTAAGGCCCTCGCGAGTTTTCGTCGCGCCCTCGCGAATTCCATATGAAAACTCGCGAGTTATATATGGGCCCTCGCGAGGGGCGGCCCAGAATTCGCGAGGGCCGGAGGAAAATTCGCGAGGGCAGAGCTCGGATCGCCGAGGGCCCGACGCGATCCGGCGAGGGGGCAAGCCTTCTAGCTCCAGAGGTTTGCGAGTCGGCGAGAGCTAACC
Source organism: Thermoanaerobaculaceae bacterium (assembly GCA_963712665.1). Classification (GTDB taxonomy): domain Bacteria; phylum Acidobacteriota; class Thermoanaerobaculia; order Multivoradales; family UBA5704; genus DATARR01. Next base: position 206,417 of record CAVQIV010000013.1, read on the forward strand.
TCTCCCTCTTCTCCCGGGGAGGGGGGTGGGGTGGTCGGGAGAAGAGGGCCGGGGTGATGAGGGTCTTCAGGGACCGACGGGCTCGATCCCGGTCACGAAGTACTCGGTCTCGCCGAAGCAGTTGGTGGGCACGCCCTTGTGCTGCTCGTAGTGGAGCCGTACGCGCTTGCCGATGTTCTGGTTGATCTGGCTTGCCACGGCATCGTCGCGCACCGAGAAGTTGAACAGCTCGGGCATGGTTCCTGGGAGATTGACCATGGCCAGCTCGCCCTCCCAGGTCTTGCAGAGCCACCCTCGGTGGGAGAACTTCTGAATGAAGCCCGCCCGCTCGCCGTCCGAGTAGCTGAAGTGCAGGGAGGACCAGACGTAGAGCGCGAAGCCGCCGATCACCAGCAGCAAGAGAAGGAAGAGGATCAGCAACGGCTTGCTGCGCCGGCGGGGCTTGGCGGCGGGGGACGACGGCACGGTATCGGCCATGGCGGTCTCCTTGTGAGCGGGCGGATCGCCCGCCGTGAGATCATTCCATAGAATGACCGCTCCTGATCCAGCTCCCCAGCCCAGACGCCGCAGGCTGCGCCGCATCCTGTGGACGGCTCTCGTCGTCCTCGTAGTGCTGCCGGCGTTGATCGCCGTGGGGGTGATGCTGGCGCTGCGGTCGTCCGGCGTGCGGAAGGCGGTGCTGGCGAAGGTCTCGTCGCTGCTCGCCGAGGAGTACGGTCTCGCCTTCACGGCCGAGGACTTCTCTCCCCTCTGGCGCCGGAGCGGGATCGAGCTGCGCCACGTCCGGGCCGGAGCTCCCGGGGCCGCGCCCCTGGCCACGGCCGAGCGGGTGGAGGCCGTGATCGACCTGGGGTCGCTCTCCGACCGGCCTCTCATCGTGCGGTCTCTGGTCGCCGACGGGCTGCGGATCGACCTCACGGCGCCGCTGCCGAAGATCCCGGAGTCGAAGCCGGCGGCCGGGGGGCCGCCCGTGGAGGTCCAGAAGATCACCATCCGGAACGGCGAGGTGCGGGGAGCGCCGCTCGTGAAGCCCGCGGCGGACTGGGTGCGGAGCTGGAACGTCCAGGGGATCGCGGCCCGGGGTGCGTATCGCAACGACCGGCTTGATCTGGAGGTGGAGGAGGCGGAGGCGGTCCTCGACCGTCCCGGCTTCGGCCGCCAGGAGCTGCGGCTAACCGGGCGGGTCGGCTATGAGGACAAGAAGCCTCTGGAGATCGGGGAGCTGCGGGTGACGGGCGACGGGCTGCGTCTGGCGGCTTCGGGCACCGCGGGGCTGGCGCCGGGAGAGCCCACGGCTGTGAAGTTTGATCTTGACGCCGAGCCGCGGGCCCTCGTCGCCGGTTTGCCTCCTCGAGGGCAGATCCACGCCACGGGGCGGCTCGCCCTGCCGGAGAGCTCCGGGCACGTGAACGTGACGGCGAAGGAGATCCCGGCCGAGGCGCTGAAGCCCTATCTCGATCCCAAGATTTATGCCGACCTCGCCCTGGCGGGCACGGCCGTGGATCTCCAGGCCGCGGCGGATCTCGGCCCCGGCGATCTGACCCGAGCAGTAGGCGGAGGGCAGATCAACTGGAAGCGTGGCCGGACGCTGGCGCGGGCGGACGTGCAGATCGCCAGCCAGGGGGAGATCAAGGCGACCGTCACGGCCGATCTCCTCCCCGGCTCGCCCGGCCGGCGATCCCTTCAGGGGACTCTCCGCGCCGCGGGCTGGAAGGAGATGGCCAATGCCACGGCCGAGAACGCCCGGGTCCAGCTCCAGCTTCCGGACGTGCGAGCCGCCCTGGCCGAGGTGAGGTCGCTCTGGCCCCGGCTCATCCCCGCGCCGCCGAAGGGCGTGCCGCTCCAGGGCTCTCTCGATGCGGACGTCCGCCTCTCGGGTCCCCTCGCCTCTCCGCTCACGAGCCTGGACGCCACGTGGCTCCCCCAGGCCGGCTCGCGCTCTACACGTGAAAGCCAAGGGGCAGCCGCTGACGTGGAGCGGCTCGGCGAAGGTCGAGACGGAGGCTCTTCCTCTGCGGATGCTCGCCGGGTACTACCGGGGGTGCCGGGCCTCACGGGGACGGTCACGGGCACGGCCGAGGTCTCTGGCACCCGCCGGGGATACCGGACCCGGGTCGAGGCCCGGACGGCGGCGCTCGCCTTCCCTCCGAGCCTCGAAAAGCTGGAGAGCGGGACGGTCAAGGCGGACGGCACGCTCGTCCCGAAGCCCTTCTCCTACCGGGGAACGCTGGCCGTCGACGGCGCCGGCCTGGTGGCCCGTCCCAGCGCCTCGGCCACGGCCCGTCTCGCCCGGTTCTCGCTGACGGCGGACGGCACCCTCACGGGCCAGGCGTACGATGGCACGCTCTCCCTGGACGGCACGGGCGTCGAGGTCCCGGGCCAGGCGCGGGTGGATCACCTCCAGGTCGCCTCCCAGGGGAAGATGGCTCTGGACCTCAGCTCCTTTGCGGCCCGGGGCCGCATCGACGCGGACCGCCTCGCCCTCGGCGAGCCGGCCACCGAAATCCGCAACCTCCACGTCGAGGCCGCGGGGGACGGCCGGGAGGTCCGCCTCTCCGCGTTTTCGGCCGAGCTGCCCGGGGCACGCACGGTCTCCGGCTCCGGCCGCGTCGTGATCCAACCCCTCCTCTCCGAGGCCGATCTCGATCTCCATCTCGTGAAGCCTCTGGACGCCCTGGCCGCCGCGGATCTGACGGCGCGGCTGCGGAATGGAATCGTGGAGCTGGACGCGCCGCGGCTCGACACCGCCTCCGGTCCCGCGAGCCTGAAGGCCCGCATCCCGCTGGGCTCTCTCAAACAGGTACCCCAACTTGCCGCGGCCCTCGACGCCATCCCCGGTCCTCTCGCCCAGGGTCCCGTGACGCTCTCCCTGAACGCTCCGGCGCTGGACTCCGAGCCCCTCCTCGCCGCCCTGGGGCTGGAACCGAGACCCGAGCGGGTGCGGGCCGGGGTGAGCGCCGACCTCACGCTCGACCTCGCAGCGCCGGCCGCGGGCCGCGGCGAGGTGCGGCTCTCGGGACTGACCGTCGAGACCCCGGACGGCCGGGTGGCCGCCGAAGGTCCGGCCGTGCTCCGGCTGGCGGAGGGACGGCTGGAGCTGCCGCCCGTCCATCTGCGGATCGACGGCGGCGCTCTCCAGGGCGCGGGCATCGATCTCCAGGCCAGCGCGGACCTCGCCCGCTCCTGGCGTCCCTTCGAGGACCCGGTCGCCGGCGCGGTGACGAACCTCGCGGCGCAGGCGAGCGGCACGATCGACGCCGCGCTCCTCAATCCCTATCTCCAGGGGGGAATTGCCGCCGGCTCGCTCGCCGTCTCGGCCCGCGCCTCGGGATCTCCGGACCACCTCGTCGCCGAGGTGCGGGCGAGCGGTCCCAGCGTTTCCGTGGTCTGGCCGTCCCCGGCCGCGCGCGTCACGGACCCGAAGATCGCCCTCGATCTGGAGGATGGCCGCTGGACGATCCGCGAAGGGAAGGTCGGGATGAACGGCGGCACGGTCGACCTCGCGGGCGGCTTCTCGATGCCTGGGGGGGCTCAGGGTCTCGACGTCGAGGCCCGGCTCGCGGGCGTCCGCTTCCGGCTCGACCTGACGCCCGGAGCGGGAGTGGACACCCTGCTCTCCGGCCGGCTCCACTTCCGCGCTCCGCCCGACGGACGCGCTCGGCTCGCCGGCAACGTGACGGTCGAGCGGGGCGTGCTCGACCGCGACCTCAATCTCGATCGCGAGGTCTTCACCCTGCTCTTCAAGCCGCGGGAGACGCCCACCACCGAGGAGAGCGCCCTCTCCAAAGTGGATCTCGACCTCAGGATCGACACCATCGACGGCGTGCGGGTGAAGAACAACGTGGGCGACCTGCGGGCGTCCTGGCGCCAGCTCACCGTCGGCGGCACCCTCGAAGAGCCGGTGCCCCGCGGCCGCATCGACCTCGATCCGGGCGGCCTGCTTCTACGCCTACGGCCAGACCGTGCGGATCGACAGCGGCTCGCTGACCTTCACCGGCGACCCGCGACCGATCCCAAGGTGGAGCTCACGACCACCTCCTCGTTCCAGGACCCCACGATCTCGCAACTGCGCGGCGGCAGCCCCCTCGACCTCCTGGCCCAGCAGGGGCAACAGGGGGAGACGGCGGGCGCCCAGGACACCCGGCTGCTGCTCGCCTCCGGCCTCGCCAGCTACTTCGGCGCCGACGTCCTCCGGCGCCTCTCCGAGTCGGTGGGGCTCCGCGGCTTCTCCCTGCGGCCCGTCCTGGTGTTCAGCGAGACCGATCCCAGCGCCCGGCTCACCGTGGGCCGCGACCTGTCGCGCCAGGTCTCCTTCGCCATCTCCGTGGACCTGCGCAACGCCGAGCGGCAGACCTACGTACTCTACCTCCAGGAGCTCTCCGGCCTGCCCGGGCTGCGGCTGGAGGGCTTCAGCAACGACCTCGGCCACCAGGGCGGCAGCCTCCAGCAGGATCTCAAGTTCGGCGGCAGCGGCGAGGCGGCGCGGGAGTCGGGCCCGCGGCTGCGGCGGCTCGACGTCTCGACGCCGAAGAAGGGGATCTCGAAGCGGGCCGTCCGCGGCGCCATCCGGCTGCGAGAAGAAGCAGCCGGTGCCCGCGGGCGCGGCCTTCACCGTCGAGGTGGACTTGACCGACCTGCTGCGCCAGAAGGGCTATTCCGACCCACGGATCACGGTCGCCACCACGCCCGTGGACTCGCGGCCCGGCTGGGTGGACGTGGCCGTGACCGTGGAGCCCGGCCCCAGAGTCTCCTTCGCCTTCGCGGGCGACAAGCCAGCCCGGGCCCTGCGGCCGGAGATCACCCGCCTCTATCGCACGGATTTCTACGAGGCCGGCTCGATCGCAGAGATGCGCAAGGCCGCGATGCGTGCCTTCCGCAGCGCCGGCTATCTCGATCCCAAGGTGGAGATCGAGGTCCAGCGCGAGCGGCCCGAGGACCCTGATGGTCCTCGCCGGGTGACGATCCGCACCCAGGCCGGCCGCCGGCGGTCGCTCGAAGAAGCTGCGGATCGCCGGCCTCCCGGCCGAGGAGTCCCGGCTCGCGGCCTCCCGTTTCCCCGGCACCCTGGCGCGGGCCGAGCTGGCGGCCGGCCGGCCCGATGCCAGCGCCCTCCTGCTGGCGACGCTGCGGGGTCTCGGCTACCCCGAGGCGCGGATCCTCACCCGCTTCGTGCCCGCGGACGGCTCGAGACTGGTGGTGACGGTGGAGCCCGGGCCGCGGCAGACCCTGGCGGCGGTGCGGGTGGCCGGTGTGGCGGCGGAGGACCAGGAGCGGCTGGCCTCGCTCCTTCCCCTGCGCGCCGGCGATCCCGCCCGGCGCGACCTCGTGGCCCAAGGGGCGGAGAACCTGCTGGAGGACCTCCGCCAGCGGGGCTACGCGGACGCCGCCGTCCGCTTCTCCCTCCCGGACCGGCCCGGCCGAGATCGAGGCAGTGGAGCTGGTCTACGAGGTGGATCCCGGGCGGAGCTACCGCCTGGCGGACGTCGCCATCACGGGCGAGCGCTGGTCCCGCCCCACGCTGCTGCGGCGCGAGACCGGCCTCCGGGTGGACCAGCCATTCGAGGACGACGCCGTGGAGGAGGCCCGCAACCGCCTCTTCCGCACCGGCCTGTTCTCCCGGGTGGACCCGGAGGTGACGAAAGACGCCGCGGGCCAGGCCCGCGTCACTTTCGCCGTCGCCGAGCGCCCCCGCTTCCACCTCGGCTATGGCCTGCGCTACGAGAGCAGCGTGGGCACGGCCGCCGTGCTCGACTTCGTGGATCAGGACTTCCTCGGCCGCGCCGTCACCTTGGGGCTGCGGGGCCTCTACCAGGACGACGACAGGAGCGGCCGGCTCTACCTGCGCACCGGCGGCGTGCTCGGCACGCGCATCTCGCTCGAGAGCTACGGCGAGGTGCGGCGGCTCATCACTCGCAACAGCTTCAACAACAGCAAGCTGATCGAGGACCGGCGGGAGGTCGCCCTCCAGGCCAACCGGCCCTTCGCCACCCACGGCACGGCGCAGCTCTACGCCCGCTACCGCACCACCCGCCTGGACCGCGATCCCCCGAGCCCCTTCTTCCCCATCGAGGTCCGTCTCCCCTATCTGGGGGTCCAGCTCCTTCACGACAGCCGGGACGACCGCATCGACCCCGGGCACGGCCTCTTCGCCAGCATCGACGTCTCGGGGAGCGGCTCGTTCCTGGGCAGCGATTTCCAGTATGCCCGGCTGTTCTCCCAGGTGACGTCCTTCCGTGCTCTGGCACTGGCCGGCGAGACGGCGACGTGGGCGCAGTCCGCGCGCCTGGGGCTCGCCCATCCCTTCGCCGGCCAGACCCTGATCCGCGACGAGCTGTTCTTCGCCGGCGGACCCTATTCCGTGCGCGGCTACGAGATGGAGAGCCTGGGGCCGCAGGAGTCGTTCGGCACCGTCGACCGGGCGGCCGGGGGCGAGGCGCTGTTCGTGCTCAACGAGGAGCTGCGCTTCGCCCTGCCGTTCGACCTCACGGGCCTCGCCTTCTTCGACGCCGGCCAGGTCTGGGCCCAGCCGGGGGATGCCAGCTTCGACTTCGCGAAGTCAATCGGCTTGGGGCTGCGCGCCCACACGCCCCTGGGCCTGCTGCGCTTCGACGCCGCCTGGCCGCTCGACCGGCGCCCGGGGGACGAGCGCTACAAGCTGTACTTCGGGTTCGGCAACGCGTTCTGAAACGCCCCCGCCCAAGACCCTCACCCCTGCCCCTCTCCCGCCCCCACCCCACCCCCCTCACCGGGAGAGGGGTCCCGGTTGGAGCGGTCTTGCTGTTCTCCCTCTTCTCCCGGTGAGGGGGGTGGGAGGGGACGGGAGAAGAGGGCAGGGGTGATGAGGGACAACGGTGCGGCCGGCAAGGGATCTGACAAAGTGGATCTGAACTACGGTCTCACGGCCTGCAGCACCGCCCGGGCCTCGTCGGCTTCCGGGGCGCTGGGAGCGAGGGCGAGGAAGCGCTCCATGTCGTTGACCAGCCGGTCCTTGTGCCCCAGCTTGTTCTGCACCATCCCGCGGTAGTAGTAGGCGTAGGCTAGACCCGAGTCCAGGCTGAGAGCGCGGTCGAGCTGCGGGAGGGCGGCCGCCAGTTCTGCTGGAGCGCGCGGGTGACGCCGATCTGGTAGGGGAGGAGCGCCGGCTGCGGCGCCTCTGCGCCCTGGAGAGTGCCACCGCCTCGTCGTACTGTTTCAGCCGCTGCTGCGCGATCCCCAGGTAGTAGGCGGCCTCTGCGCCTCCCCGGGCGCGGGCCGCCTCCGCCGCCTTGCGGAAGGCGTTGTCGGCGTCGCCGTTGCGCCCCCGGCGCAGGTAGACCTCTCCCAGATAGACGAACGGCGCCGGATCGCTGGGCGCGAGCTCCGTGGCCTTGCGCAACCGCGCCTCGGCGTCGTCGTAGCTCTTCTGCTGCTCCAGCACGCGGCCCAAGGCCATGGCCACGTAGGCGTTCGAATCCGCCTTGTCGAGGAAGGGGGAGAGGGATTCGCGGGCGCCGTCCGTCTGGTAGTGCCAGAGCTTCTGCCCCACGCCGTCGAGCCCTGGAGGGGGCGTCTGCTCGGCCCGCACCGGCTCGCCCTGGGAGGTGGGCGGTGGCGTCTGCTCGGCCGTCGGCGGGCTCTTCGGATTCTTCGGTTTCTTAGGCGGCTTGGCGTGCGCGAGGGTGGGGACGAGGAGGAGCGCGCAGAGGAGCGCGCTGCAGAAACGCAGGAACGCGGGGGGATTCGAGGATCGAGACCATGACGTTCATTATAACTCCTGTTCGCCACCGGCCCATTTCACCTCCGGTCGCGATACCATGCGCCCATCGAGGACGCCGATGATCCATTATCTTGCGAGGACGGGACTTGCTTCGCTTCTCAAGCTCGACAGGAAGTCGATCGCCGCGCTCGTGGCGGGCAGCGCGGACCGCTATGGCGGCGACAGCCCCAGCCAACTCGAGGACTTCATCGTGGTGCTGGAGCGCTGCGACCGGGAGGAGCTCTTCTGGGGGCTCTACGCGGCCTTCATGGCGCCGCGCGCCGAGACCCACCACGCGCGGCAGGAGCTCGCGGGGAGCCTCCTCCTCCGGCTCCGTCCCCCCTGTCCCCTCGCGCCCCACGAGGCGGTCTGCCACGTGCTCTCCGGCTGGGAGGTGAGCGTCGAGGAGCTCCCCTGGTACCTGGCCCTGGTCTGCGGCGAGGACGCCGTCTGGGAGGCCATCCAGATCCTGGACGCCGAGCCCCTCGACGACCGGGCGCGGCACGTCCTCCACACCTTCCGCTACTGGCTCCTCCCCGGCTGGCGGGACAACCCCCTGGCCCGGTTGCGGATCGGGGAGGGGGACGCGTAGAAAGAGAGACGCCCCGCCGTCCCCGTGGTATCCGAAAGGGTGTCGTATCGGGTCTGGGGCGTCTCTACGGTACGTTGCCGCGTGACCGCACACCGTCGATTCCTGGGACGCCCCCGCAATCGAAATCCAACGCCTGCAATCGAAATTCACCCCCGTAATCGAAATCCAACGCCAACGCGATACCGTCCCGTAGAGACGACCCAGACCCGATACGATGCCCTACGCAGGCCTCGGGGACGGCGGGGCGTCTCTTTCCGGACGTCCTACGCAGGCCCCGGGGACGTCGGGTCGTCTCCTTTTTCCGGCACCGGCCCGGGCACCGGCACCCGCGGCTTGAACCACCGCCGCCACCCCCCGCCCGTGGTGACGCTCCCCCAGGCCCAGCGCAGCCAGGAGAGGAGGGCGATGGCAATCCACAGCGCCCAGGCGAGCATGGCCAGCCGGTAGATCAAGAGCGGCACCGAGAGCACCCAGGCCGTGGGGAGCACGGCTCCTGCCCGGTCCGCATACCAGTGGAGGTCGAAAGCGCTCGAGCCGTTGCCCGCGATCTGCATGTCGGGATGGCCCAGCAATCCCTGCTGAATGCTCCAGAAGAGGATGCCGAGCGCCACCACGGTCCACACCACCAGCGCCAGTTGCACGAGGTCGAACACCTTGTCGCGGCGGATCGAGGCCCCCCGCTCCCGGCGAACCCCGAGGACGAGGAGCCAGGCCGCCACCAGGGCCGCGGCCACGAGCGGCACCTGCGACAGGCCGATGCCGAGGAGCACCCAGTCGCGGGTCCTGAGCGGCGTGAGATGCACCTTGCCCAGGCCCCAGGCCGTGAGCAGGATCACCAGCAGCACGGCCCAGAAGAGCACGGCCGGCCCCAGGCGCGGACCGCCGGTCAAGAGGACCCAGCGGCCCTCGGGCACCTGGACCTGTGTCGAGGCGTTGACGCTCGGCGACCGCAAATCCACGGCGGGCGTGCGGAAGAAGAAGGAGATCCCCCGGCTCTCCTGCCACGCCAGGACCACGCTCTGCGCCCCGGGATGGACCGGCAGGATGACCTTGCGCCCCTCCTGCCTCATGGGCTGCGCCAGGCCGTCGATCGTCACCGAGGTGAGCTCCGCTCCTGGGGGCAGGAGGATCGTGTGCTGGCCGCCGCGGCTGCTGCGCAGGGCGAGCTTCAGGGTCACCTCCGTCGAGCGGATGCCCGGGCTCACGGCCAGCTCGCTCCTCACCAGGGTGAGGGAGCGGCCGGCGATCCCCTCGGGCCGGCTGATGGCCAGCTCGACCCGCTCGCCGGGCCAGGGCCGCCACTCGGGGACCCGGAGGGACGCGGCGGCCGGCCCCACCACCGGCGGAATGCCCCGCGCCTCGAAGTGCCAGATGGGGCTGGCGTCGAGCTTCCACACCTCGGTCCACGCCAGGGTGCGCGGTGCCACGAGCCCCAGCACGGGCCGCGTCGCCAGGGTGGAGGTCCACGAGACCTCATTGGTCTGGGGCCCCAGGCTCACCTGAACGGCGTCGTCCTTCACCCGCACGCCGGCCGTGGTCACCGACTCGCCCGGCAGCAGGGGAATCTCCACGGCCGCGGGCACGCCCTGGGGCGAGAGGCGGGAGACCCGGGTCTCCACCTGCCAGGTGAGGGCGAGGTGCAGCGTGCGCTCGACCTCCAGGAAGGGGGGCAGGGCGCTCGGCTGGAGGGAACCTGCAGTCGCTGGACCCGCGGTGCGCACGCGGGTGAGCTGCAGGGTGTCGTCCGCCTCGCCGTCCTCGTGCACGCCGGAGACCGTCCAGCCGCTGGCCGCAACCTCCACCCGGTGGGGCTTGAGCGGCAGGGGGATCTGCACTCCGTCCTGCGCCGGCAGGGGACCGGCGAGGAGGACCTCGTGCCGGCCGGGTCCCACCCGCACCCACAGCCGGCCGTCCTCCGAGCCGACCACCCCCGCGGGCTGGCCGTCCACCTGCACGTCCGTGGGCACCCACTGCTTGGCGCCGCCCGGGATGGGCACGGCCACCGCGGCCGCGGCCCCCACCTCGAAACGGGCGCGCACCCCCGTGGCCGAGACTTCGAGGAACAGCCGCGGGCTCGCCGCGCAGTCCGGGAAGCAGTCGGGCTTCTCGGTGAGCGCCTGGTGGAGCTGCTCCAGCACGTCCGAGGTGGGCACGTCCGGGGGATCCTCCGCCCGTGCTGCCCGAGCCAGGCCCGGCGCGAGGATCAGGACGGCGAAGAGGAGCGCCGCCGCGGCCGGGGGCTTTCGCCAGGGGAGCCGCCAGGGGAGTCGAAGATTGGGGAGGTCCAGCGTCAGGAGGACCAGCAGCACGAGCAGCCCGGAGCCCAGGAAGGTGAGCAGCCCGCCGAAGAACGGCGAGAGGAGGAAGAAGCGCACCCGCTGCGACTTCACCACCGGCCCGCTCCAGCGCAGGGCCACGTCCGTCCACTCCCACTCCGGCAGGCCCGGGCCGGTGTTGGCCACGGCCCGGGGGTCCACGTCCTGCAGCTCGACGAGGCCCGCCTTGTTCTTTCCCAGTTTGTCCACGCGCTCCGGCTGCGAGACCGGGCTCGGCGGCGGAGGAGGCGGAGCACTGGGAGCGTTCTGAACGACGGGCTCCGGGACGGCCTCCTCGTTCGCTGTCTTCGCCCGGCCGCCCCCCAGATAACCCAGAGCTTTGAGTCTCTCCGTGTTCGGCGCCGAAGAGGAAGAGACCGTCTGGCCCAGGGAGACCTGAAGCGTCCGGTCCAGCACGTCGCCGCTGGAGGAGGCCGACGAGTACGGTCTCTCCAGGGCGGGGTAGATCGCCTGCCGCACCTGCGCGGCCACGAAGGCCACGACGAAGAGGACGAGGAAGGCCCGCGCCAGCACCGAGGCAACGCGCACCAATGTCCGCGCCCGGCCCTCCTGGCCAGGGAGCAGCCGGCGCAGCGCCTCCAGGGCAAGCACCACGATCCAGATCCATTGCGGCGCGTCCGTCTCCTGCCAACTGAGGATCATGGCCACGAGCGCCAGCAATCCCCAGCGCGTCCCCCAGAGATGGCGGACGGCGAGCGCGATCACCAGCACGAGGAACAGGTCGAGCAGCGTCCAGCGGTTGATCCACGAGCCGGAGACCTCGTCCACCCCCGTGGCGCCCAGGATCTTCCAGCCCGGCGGCAGGTGGAGCTCGCCCTCGACCTGCTGGAAGTCGTGGTCCCAGCCCACGGCGGGCAGGGCCCAGGCGTGCTCGATGCGCCCTTCGGCGCCGAGGAGGACCGTGCCCTGGCGCACCTCGATTCCCGCCAGGCGCTTGTCCGCGCGGCGGGTGATCACCTGGTCGCGGCCGGCGATCGCCACCCGCTCCAGGCGGCTGGGCGGGGCCATCTCCAGACGCCAGCTCCGGGTGAGGCTCCCCTCCAGGCGGTCCGACCAGGTATAGCCGCCGCCGTCGAAGTCGAGCCACAGAACACGGTACAGGGTCAGCCGGTCCGGCGTGGGATCGGCGTCCCCCCGTCGGCGCTCCACGAGGCGCAGGGTCTCGCCGGGCCGCAGCCGGTAGGCCGGGAGCTTCTTCCACTCCTCCGGCAGGCTCGTCTGCTGGGGATCGACGGCCGTCACCCCTGAGACGTCCACGAGGCGCAGGTTCGGCCGCGCGTCGAACACCCAGATCTCCTCCCGGGCCCAGGGGCCGCCGGGCACGGGTGCGATGAGAGCCGTGACCGGCCCCTCGTGGCGGCCGGTGAGCACCAGCGTCCAGGAGCCGGGCCGCACCTGCACGCGCAGCCGGCCGTCCGGCTCGATGCGGGCGGGCAGCGGAGACTCCAGGGCGAGAGGGATGAAGCGATCGGGGAGAGCCCGGCCGAGGAGCACCTCGCGGGCCTTGCCCGAGACCGCGAGCTCGACGCGGGTCTCCAGCTCGAGCGGCACCCCGTCCTCCACCCGGCGGTGGACGATCACCTCCAGGCTCTCCGCCTCGGTGGCCGGGGCGTTCGTGCGCTGGAGGAAGACGCGCCCGCCGGCGTCGCGCTCCGGGAACGGCACGGCCGTACCCCGCACCGTGAGGGCCACGATCCCAACCTCCTGGGGCACGTCCAGCGACTCGGGGAGCGAGTCCCAGCGGAAGCTCCCCGTGAGGGTGTGGCGCCCGGCGGACAGCCAGAGCCCGGGAGCGCCCCCGGTCTCCACGGCCGCGGCAGGCCGGCCGTCCACCGTCAGGTCCTGGGGCCAGCGCTTCTCCTCGCCGGGCAGGGGGACGAACCCGGGGATCTCCAGCGTCCACTCCTGGCGGAACCGGCCGTCCTTCTCCCCGAGGTCGAGCGCCAGCCGGCCCGGCCAGGAGCACTGCGTCCCAGCCGTGCTGGCGTCCTCAGCCCCCAGGAAGAACGGACAATTCTCGTGCTGGTGGCCGCGCATCACCCAGTCCGTCCACGGCTGGAGCGGCGCGGGAATTCGGTCCTTCGGGATAGGGTCCGCCGCCAGCGCGGCGGCGAGGAGCGACAGAGCCAGCATCAGGAGCGCGCGGCGGATCACGGGCCACCTCCACTCGAAAGGTCCTGCACTTGAGTTGGACACGATGGTAGCGCAGAAGGTTCCTGGGGGCCCGGAAGGGATTGAAATCCCTGGCGAGGAGGCGGGTGACCTTCATGAGATCGCCTCAAGTGGTGCCGCTCCCACCAAGATGGGAGTCATTCCCACCGCGGTGGCAGCCGTTCCCACCGTGGTCGCAGTGACTCCCACCAAGGTGGGAGCCACTCCCACCTTGGTTGCAGCCACTCCTACCAAAGTGGGAGTCATTCCCACCAAGGTCGCAGTGATTCCCACCGCGGTCGCAGTCACTCCCACCTTGGTGGGAGTCACTCCAACCTAGGTCGCAGTCACTCCACCTTGGTGGGAGTCATTCCCACCAAGGTCGCAGTGACTCCCACCAAGGTCGCAGTGACTCCCACCGCGGTCTCAGTCACTCCCACCTAGGTCGCAGTCATTCCAACCTAGGTCGCAGTCACTCCCACCGCGGTCGCAATGGCTCCCACCGCGGTGGGAATCGCTCCCACCGGGTCATCCCCGGAGCGCGGCCCGGAATCCGCCGGGGGTCATTCCGGTCACCTGCTTGAAGACACGGTTGCAGTGGCTCTGATCGGCGAAGCCGGCGTCCATGGCGAGGTCGGCGAGGGTGCGATCGGGATCGGCGAGGCCTGCGCAGACGTGGCGGACGCGCAGCTCGTGGACGAAGTCTCCGGGAGTCACGCCGCGGAAACGGCGGAAGGTGCGGCTCACGTGGCAGGGGTGTACGCCGGCCGTGGCAGCGAGATGAACGAGGGTCAGGGGCTCGCAGTAGCTTTCGCGGAGGAGGTCCTCGACCGTGGCGAGCCAGGCGGGCGGATTCCGCTCATCGATCTGCGCCACTCGGCCGGTAGCGGCCAGCAGCTCGAGCACCAGCCCGTCGACGACCAGGTCCGTGGCCGCCCCCGGAGAGCGCAGCTCGCGATAGAGGCGCGCCACGATCCACAGGGGCTCTCCCGAGGTCAGGACGGTGAACCCCAGCGCCGGCCGCGACTCCTCTCGCAGCCGCTCGATCCACGGCTCTCCGACCTCGACGCTGAAGAAGCGTCCGCCCCCCTCGCCTACCTCGTCGCGGTGCTCCAGCTCCGGCGGATGAAAAGCCAAGGTCATGGGGCGGTGGGCCACGGACCGGCTGCCGATCTGCTCCGCGTAGCCACCCTCCAGCAGGAGGCAGAAATAGGCGAGCTCGTGAGAATGCCGGGGAAACCTCCGCCGCTGGTGGTGGCGCAGATCGGTCAGCACCAGGCCCGGAGCGCGGTGACGCTCCAGGACCTCACCGAAGAAGCTGCCGGCGCCCAGAGGCTCACCCCGGAGCTCCGCGCCTGCGGGTTGCACTTCCCCCGTGGCCATGGCGTGATCCTCCTGGCTTTGCTTACGAACGGCGAGCTCTGGAGTTGCGCTGCAACAGTTTCCCCTCCATCGCCGTAGTCCTTGCCTGAACGCAGTACCTTTTCGGAGGACCGGACCCATGTCCCGCACACGTACTTTCGCGATCCTCGCCGCGCTTCTCTTCGCCGGCCAGGCCCAGGCGCAGACGCCTGCGGCCTCAGAGAAGATCAGCCTCGCCGAGCGCGCCTGGATCGCTTCGAAGATCTATTCGTCCATCGAGCTCTACTTCGGCCACTGGCAGGCCGTTCCCGAGCTCGACCTCGACACCGCCTATCACCAGTATCTCGATCAGGCCCTGGCCAGCGACGACCGCAGGGCCTTCGACCTGGCGACCAAAGAATTCATGGCCAGGCTCAAGAACGGCCACAGCGGTTTCTGGGACTCCTGGCTTTCCGACCAGGAGAAGCCCCTCGGCTTCACGCTCGCTCCCCTCGGCGACCGCTGGGTGGTGGTGAGCTCCCGCACCAGCGCCCTCGTCATCGGCGACGCCGTGCGCCTGCTCGACGGCAAGCCCATCGCGGGCTTCGTGGCCGATCGCCAGCGCTATATCGCCTCCTCCAGCGACACCGTCCGCCGGCGGTCGGTCTTCTATGCCTCCTACCTCTTCCCCAAGGTCTTCACCCTCACCCTGGAGGACGGCCGGGCGGTCCGCATCGACCGCTTCAGCCAGACGCTGCAACCGGTGACGCCCCCGGTGCAGGAAGGGCGCGTCCTCGAAGGTGGGATCGCCTACCTGCGCATTCCCTCCTTCGAGCATCCGGAGGACGAGCGCGCCGCCGTGGACTTCCTGCGCGCCCATGCCGGCGCCAAGGCGCTGGTGATCGACGTGCGCGGCAACGGCGGGGGCAACACGCCCTCGGCGCTGATCAACGCCGTCATGGACCGGCCGTACCGCGATTTCACCCTCTCGACCTCGGCCTACATCGCCCTCTTCGGCGCCTACGCCCAGATCGCCCGCACCACTCCGGCGGATCAGATGAGCGAGAGCGACAAGGGCGCCTTCGGTGCCCTGGCCGGATACGTGCGCCCCCAGATCGTGACCGGAGGCGGCCTCAACGTCCCAGCCGGCAAGCCCATCTATGCGGGGCCGCTCTTCGTCCTCTCCGACATCGGCTGCGGCTCCTCCTGCGAGGACTTCCTCATGCCCCTCAAGGTGAGCGGCCGGGCCCGTATCCTCGGCGAAGCGAGCACGGGCAGCACGGGCCAGCCCTACTACCTCGAGTTCGGCAATGGCATGGGTTTCCGGGTGAGCACCAAGCGCGAGTCGTTCCCGGACGGCTCGCCCTTCGAAGGCGTGGGCATCCAGCCGGACGTCGAGGTCCGCCCCACTCTCGACGACCTGCGAAAGGGCGCAGATCCCGTGCTCGCCAGGGCCCTTGAGCTGGCGCGGGCCGGAGGATCGACTTGACCTGATTGGGCCCGGGGCCTACGCTGGATCCATGAAAATCGAACCCACCCCGGGCCGCGTCAAGGCCGCGCGCATGATCGCCGTGGCCGCCGACCTCATCCAGATCGGCGGCTTCCCGGTCTTCATGCCCGGTTGGGCCTCGCCCGCCGACGACGTGCTCGACGTGGCGGTAGGCGCGGCCCTCACCTGGCTCCTGGGCTGGCACTGGTCCTTCCTGCCGAGCTTCATCGTCGAGCTGGTCCCGGGCTTGGACCTCATCCCCTCCTGGACGGCCGCGGTGCTCCTCGCCACGAGGGGCAAGGGCGCCGTGGAGGTGGAGGCGGAGCCGATGAAGGTGGTGAATCCGGAGAAAAGGACCTAAAGGACATAAAGGACCCAAAGGACGCGGGGTTTTCTGTCCTTCAAGTCCTTTAGGTCCCTTACGTCCTTTACGTCCTTTTTTCCAACCCCCTACGCCGCCTCTTTCTCCTCCAACCCTTTCTCCCGCCGCGGCCACCAGCGCTTCACCAGGCCTCCTACCTTCTCCTTGCCCCGCAGGTCGTCGAAGAGCGAGTAGACCACCGGCGTCACCAGCAGGGTCAGCAGCAGCGAGAGCGTCTGCCCGCCGATGACCACCACGGCGATGGCGCGGCGCTCCTCGGCGCCCGGGCCGGTGCCGAGCGCCAGGGGCAGCATGCCGGCCGACCAGCGCGAGCGTGGTCATCAGGATGGGCCGCAGCCGGTCGCGGTTGCCCTGCATGATGGCCTCCGCGCGCTCCATGCCGTGCGCGCCGCAGGTTGTTCATGTGATCGATCTGCAGGATCGCGTTCTTCTTCACCACGCCGAACAGCACCAGCATGCCCAGCGCCGAGTAGAGGTTGAGGGTGTTGCCGCGTGGCCCAGAGCGAGAGCAGCGCGAAGGGCACGGACAGCGGCAGCGAGAGCAGGATGGTGAGCGGGTGGACCAGGCTCTCGAACTGCGAGGCCAGGATCATGTACATGAAGATGACCGAGAGCAGGAAGCGCCCAGATGAACTCGCGTGAAGGTGCGTTCCAGCTCGCGGCCGCGGCCGGAGACCGTCGTCGAGTAGGCGGCGGGCAGGTTCATCTCCGTCAGCGGCCTGCCGCAGCGCCTCGAGGCGGTCGGCCAGCGCGTAGCCCGGCGCCGACGCTCGCGCGCAGGCTGCACCTGCCGCTGGCGGTCGAGCCGGTCGATGCGCGAGGCCGTGGTCTCGCTGCTCGATGCGTCACGAGGTTGTCGAGCCGCACCAGCTCGCCGCCGCGGCGCGGCACGTAGAGGCCGCGAGATCGGCTCGGGATCGTTGCGGTCGCCTCTCGGCCAGCCGCAGCTGCACGTCGTAGTCGTCGTTGATCGCTGCGATCGCGGAAGCGGGAGACCTCGGTCGTCGCCGCCGACCATCAGGCGCAGGGCCGTGGCGATGTCCGTCGGTGTCCACGCCCAGGTCGGCGGCGCGGTCGCGGTCGATCTGCACGCGCAGCTCGGGCTTGTCGAGCTTGCAGCGTCGTGTCGGCGTCCACGATGCCGCCAGCTCGCGTGCGCCTTCGTCGCGCAGGCGCTCGGCGTAGTCCGCGAGCGTCTCGAGGTCCGGGCCGCGCATCGCGAAGTCGATGTCGAAGTTGCCGCCGCCGAGGTTGAACGACGGGACGTTGCGCACGCGCGCGCGCAGGTCGGGGAACTTCCGCAGGCGCCTGCGGACCTCCTGCATCACGTCGCGCTGGCGTGTAGTTGCCCTGGAAGGCGCGCCAGCGGATGAGCCGCATCGATCTCGTGCCAGAGGCGGCCGCAGCTGAAGAACGCGCGCTCCTCGTGCGGCGCGATGCGCACGTAGAGCGTCGCCCTGGTTGACGCCGCCGCAGGAAGCCGCCGCCCACGGAGGCCAGCACCGTGCGTCACGCCGCGGCATCGAGCGCAGCTCCTTCTCGACCGCGCGCATGACCTCGTCCATCGCGGCGAGGCTCGTGCCCTCCGGCGCGGTGACGCTCACCTCGAACTCCGCCTCGTCGACGTCGCTCGGGCATGAACTCCTGCTGCACCAGCTGGTAGAGCGGGACGGACGACAGCATCACGCGCCAGCGCCAGCAGCGCCACGACCACGCCGATGCGCCATGGCCAGCGCGAGCAGCGCGCGCGTAGCGCGCGATCGATCCAGCGCGTAGAAGCCGCTGCGCGAGCGGCCTCGTCCGCCGTGGCCGCTCGCCGTGCGCCGCGTCGCCGCGCGCAGCAGCCGCGCGCTCATCATCGGCGTCAGCGTGAAGCGACACGAGCAGGCTCACCAGCATCGCCACGGCGGCGGTGATGCCGAACTGGTAGAGGAACCGCCCCGAGATGCTCGACATGAACGAGACCGGGCACGAAGATGACGACCAGGCTAAGCGTGGTCGCCAGCACGGCCAGGCCGATCTCGGCGGTCGCCGCGCGCGCCGCCTCGAACGGCGCGCATCTTCTTCTCCTCGATGAAGCGGAAGATGTTCTCCAGCACGACGATGGCGTCGTCGATGACGATGCCGACCATCAGCACCAGCGCCAGCATGGTGACGCTGTTGAGCGTGAAGTCCAGCGCCCCCATCATGCCGAAGGTGGCGATCGACCGACGCCGGGATGGCCACGCCGGCGATGACGGTGGAGCGCCAGCTGCGCATGAAGAGCAGCACCACCAGGCAGGCCAGGATGCTGCCCAGGATCAGGTGCGACGTTGATCTCGTGCAGCGCCGCGTAGATGTAGCGCGACTGGTCGCGGATGATCTCGAGCTTCACGTCCGGCGGGCAGCTGCGGCCTGCACGCGGTCGAGGCTTGCCTTGACGCCCTCGATGACCTCGACGGTGTTGGCGCCGGACTGGCGGCGGACCTCGAGGGTGACGGTCGGCACGCCGTTCAGCCGCGCGAGCGACCGCTGCTCCTTGGTGCCGTCCTCGGCCCGGCCGATGTCGCGGACGCGGATCGGGCGAGCCGTTGACGCGTGGCGACGACCAGGTCGTTGAAGGCGCGCGGCGTCGGCGAAGCGGCCCATGGTGCGCAGCGTCTGCTCGCGGCCGCCCGCGGTGACGTTGCCGCCGGGCACGTCGGCGTTCTGCCGCGCGAGCGCGTCGCGCACCGCGGTGATCGGGATCTGGTAGGCGGCCAGGCGGTCGGCGTCGACCCAGACGTTGATCGCCCGCTCGAGGCCGCCGACGATCTCGCACCTCGCCCACGCCGCCGCGAGCGCTCGAGCTGCGGCCTTGACGATCTTGTCGGCGATCTCGGTCAGCTCGCGCATCGAGCGGTTCGCCGGACAGCGCGATGGTGAGCACCGGGCGAGCTGTCGTTGTCGAACTTGCGCGATGACCGGCGGGTCGATGTCGCGCGGCAGGTCGCGCAGCACGGCGGCGACGCGGTCGCGCACGTCCTGGGCGGCGGTGTCGATGTCGCGGTTCGAGGTTGAACGTGGCGATGACGAATCGACGTGCCCGCGCCGCTGATACCGAGCGCAGCTCCTCGATGCCCTCGACGGTGTTGACGGCCTCTTCGATCGGCTGCGAGACTCGCGACTCCACTCTCCTCGGGCGAGGCGCCGGGCAGCGCGTGCGGACGCTCACGGTCGGCAGGTCGACCGCCGGGAAGCGGTCGACGCCGAGGCTGGAAGTAGCTGGCCGCGCCGACCACGACGAGCGCGAGGATGAGCATCGCGGCGAAGACCGGCCGCCGGATGCAGATCTCGGCGAGCTTCTGCATGGGCGATTCCCTACGGAGCCGGCGCGCGGCGGCCGGCGCGACGACCACCCGCACCGCGACCCCGTGTCGAAGGTTGCCCGGCTTGACGATCACCGAGTCGCCCGCGCTCAGGCCGCGACGATCTCGACGCTGGTCGCCGTTGCGGCGGCCCGTGGTCACCGCGCTGCTCGACGCCTTGCCGTCCTTGACCTCATCACCTTCTCGACGCCGGCGAAGGTGACCAGGGCCGAGGCGGGCACGATGACGGCCGTGGCCGCTGTCGGATGACGATCTCGGCCTTGGCAAACGAGCCCGGCCGCAGCAGGCCCGTCGGGATTGGGCACCTCGGCCTCGACCATGCAGCGTGCGGTTGTCCTCGCTGATCGCCGGGCTGACGCGCGCACGACGCGGCCCGGGCCTGGCGCGGGATCGCCCTCCACCGTGACGGCCACCTCCTGCCCCACTCGCACGCCGGCGGCCTCGCGCTCGGGCACGGCCAGGCGCAGCCTTAAGGGGTGGACTCGCACCAGCACCGCCACCGGCGTGCCCACGGCCAGGTAGTCGCCGGCGTTGGCCAGCCGGTCGCGGATGGCGCCGTCGAACGGCGCGGTGACCACGGAATCGGCGAGCTGCTGGCGGGCGAGCTCGAGCTCGCTCCGGCGCTGCGCCAGGAGACCCTGGCGGGTGCGCGCCGTCTCGATTGCCTCCTGATAGCGTCCCTCGGCCACGCCCAGGGAGGCCTCGGCGGCGTCGAGGTCGGAGCGGGGGATGAGCTGCTGCTCGAAGAGGCGGGCCATGCGGTCGCGGGTGAGCTGGTTCTGCTTCAGGGTGGCCGCGGCCTGCTTGACCCCGGCCGTCTGCTCGGGGACCACGGTATTGTCCGCCGCGTCAGCGGGCAGACCGAGCTGGCTGCGCGCCTGCTGCAGCGCGCTCTCGGACTGGCGCACCCGCAGCTCGAAGTCGACCGGCGCCAGCCGGGCGACGGCCTGGCCGCGCCGCACCCGCGAGCCGATGTCCACGTAGACCTTCTCGACCCGCCCGGCTACCTTGAAGCCGAGCGTCGTCTGCTCCTCGGCGGCCAGCGTGCCCGAGACGTCCACCGTGCGCGACAACCGGCCCTCCTCGGCCGTGGCCAGCCGCACCTCCCGGGCCTCGCCGCCCTTGCCCTCCTTCTTCTCCCTGCCCTTCCCCCCGGCCGCCGCAGGGTCGTTCCCGCAGCCGGCCAACAGGGCAGGCAAGGCCGAAGCCAGGGCTATCGTAGCGATCCACTTCCTCAAGATGTCTCTCTCCTCGGAATCCCCCGCTGAAGGCAGGGGCAGCCAACATACGTGTCCTCAGGTCAAAAGTTGCAGCCGGAGCGTCCGTATTCCCGGACCCAGGGGGAGGGTGTAACCAAGCTGTAAAAGGCGATGGCGGGACCGGGCAGATCCAACCTTCATGAGAAGAGGCAGAGCTTGGAGAGGAGCTGAAACGTTCCGGGCGGCCCCGACACCATCAGGTAGAAGCTTTCAGCCTCTGTCCTCCCGGTTGCCGGGAGCTCTTTCACCCTGCCGGACGACGGCTCCTCAGCCTCTCGGGCTGCGGACCGTCTGCCGGCCTTCCCAGAGAGGTCCGTCAATGACCCTTTCCTGCCGAAGTCTCACTCGCGCTCATCCCCAACGCACCCTGACCCTCGGCCTTGGCGTGTTCCTCGCCTTCGCCACCCTTGCCGGCGCTCAAAATCTGACATACAACGGCGGTCCCGTGATCGTCTCGGCCCATGTGGTCTTTATCTTCTGGGGACCGAGTTTCAACAACCCCGCTTCGCCGGACTACAACTACGCCCGGACCTTGCAAAGCTTCCGCAACCAGTTCGGTACCACTCCCGAGTACAACACCATCACGCAGTACAGCGGTCACAACGGGACCATCGCTCTGACCAACCTCGCCGCTGGAACCGCCGACTGGTTCGACACCTCGACGCCGCCGACGGACGTCACCGACGCCATCGCTCGGAGCGAGGTCAGTACCTATCTGTCGACCCATGCCTTCGACGACAACGCGATCTACGAAGTCGTCCTCCCGACCACCTCGTATTCTTCGTCTATTTTCTCCGGCACGACGCATACCTCGTGCGGCGGACCGAACCCCGGGTACTGCGCTTATCATGGCTTCTATCCGAGTGGCGCCAACTTCGTGAAGTATTCTGTCCAGCCTTATCCAAATTGCGTCAACTGTCAGGTCCCGGGCTGGTCGGCGGTGCAGAATCAGGAGAAACTCGTCACGCACGAGACGCGCGAGGCGGTGACCGACCCACAGCTCAATGCCTGGAAAGACGGGAACGACGAGGCAGATGACAAGTGCAGGTTTCTCACGTTCTTCGGTACTGGCGGTTATGGCTACCAGCAAGAGTGGTCCAATGCGGCGAGCGGCTGCGTGACCTCCGTGCCGATCGGTCCCCCCAATTACACTGGGCCTTTGGAGCATGCCGGATGCGATACGCTCGCCGGCTGGGCGGCCGACCGCAACCGTCTCAACACCTCGATCACCGTGTCCATTTACAACAACGGAGCCCTGCTCACCACCGTGCCGGCGAACGCTTCCCGTCCCGACGTGGGCGCCAATCTGGGGGACAACGGGCTGCACGGCTTCTCGATCACTACGCCGCCCAGCCTCCAGGATGGGAGCTCGCATCTGGTCAGCGTGCGGTTCGAGAGCTCCGGCACGGACCTAGGCTCCAGCCCCGTCTCGCTGACCTGCAGCCCGCCGCCCAACTACGCGGGGACTTTGGACCACGCCGGATGTGATACGCTTGCGGGTTGGGCGGCTGACCGCAACCGTCTCAACACACCCATCACCGTGTCCTTCTATGACAACGGAGCCCTGCTCACCGCCATCCTGGCGAATCTTTCCCGTACTGATGTGGGTGCCTTTTTGGGGGACAACGGGCTGCACGGTTTCTCGATCGCCACGCCGTCCGCGCTGCGGGATGGGAACACACACACGCTCAGCGTGAGATTCGAAAGCTCCGGCACGAACCTCGCCTTGAGCCCCACCTCGTTGAACTGCAGCCCGCCGCCGGTGGCCAGCTTCACGTTCGTCTGCACGGGCGTACTCTGCTCATTCGACGGCTCTGGCTCAACCGGGACCGGCCTCACCTACTCTTGGGACTTTGGGGATTCAACCCTCCCCAACGGCTCCGGGGTGACGACGGCCCATGGCTACGCGACCATTCCTGGAATCACGGATTACACGGTGACTCTGACGGTCACAGACTCGCTGGGCCGGCAGGCGTTCAAGAGCAAGAGGGCCTCCGTCGTCCATGGTAACCTCCTCCCGGCACCGAATTACTTCGCCGTGGCTCCCTGCCGCATCCTGGACACCCGCAATACCACCATTCTGACGAACGGCCAATCGCGAGTCGTCAACATCGCCGGGCTCTGCGGCATCCCGAGCACAGCCCAGGCCGTCTCGTTCAACGTCGCGGCCGTTTCACCGACCGACAGCGGCAAGATCAGGCTCTACCCAGGAAACCTCACCGCCTCGTGGTCGGGCGCCAAGAGCAGCATCAACTTCGCGCCGGCGACGTCGCCGCGAGCCAACAGCGCGGTCATCCAACTGGCGACCAACGGCGTCGGGACCCTCGGCATCTTCCCCGAGGTCGCGGGTTCGCCCGGGCAGGTCCATCTGATCCTCGACGTCCAGGGATACTTCAGCACCGATACGACTCCGGCTCCAGGAGCGCAGGGGCCTTTGGGCTTCCAGACCCTCCCCCCTTGCCGGATGGCCGACACCCGGCTTTCCAATACGCCGATCGCGGCGGGCACCGTGCGGACCTTCACGGCTCAGGGCGTCTGCGGGGTGCCGGCGGGAGCCGCTGTGGCCTCGCTCCACGTCGGCGTACCGGCCCCGACGGCCAGTGGGTTCATCACACTTTTTCCGAGCAACATCAGCTTCCCTGGCACCTCGACGATCAACTTCCAGAGCGGGATCTCCGATTTGCGTAACGGCGCCCTGCTGAGACTCTCTTCCACCACTCCCGACCTTGCCGCTTATTTCGGTGGGGCCGCGGGCACGAACGTCCATGCCTACTTCGACGTCAACGGCTATTTCAAATCGGGCGCTCCGCTCAAGTATTACCCCCTCATCCCTTGCCGGCCGGTCGACGGCGCCGTCCTCACGACCGGCACGGTGAGCACGTTCCAGATCCGGGGGAACTGCGGAGTCCCGGTCTGGGCCAAAGCGGCGCTCCTCCGCTTGGTGGTGGCCGCTCCCACCTCGTCGGGAAATCTGACCGTCTATCCTTCGAACCTCCCCCTGTCCGGGGTGGCGGTCTCGACGGTGAAGTTCGACGCCAATGAGCCGGGTCTGTCCATGACCACGATCGTCCCGCTGTCGACGTTGGCCGACGATCTCGCAGCCAGCCCCGGCCAGATGACCGCGGGTGGAACCGTGGTCTTGTCAATCGAAGTGTTCGGCTACTTCCAGTAGAACGAAGCCCGCCGGCGAGCCTTCGGGCTCGCCGGCTTTCACCTGGAGCGCTTCACACCCTGAGCCGCCGCGGGACGGCGCCCAGCCGGGCCCGTACCCGGGCGAGCCAGCCTGCCGAGCGGTGGTGCTGGAGCGTCTCCTCCAGGCTCTTGGCGTAGCGCTCGGCCTCCCCCCGCATGTGGCGCAGTTGCGCGATCTCCTCCTGCATCTGGCGGACGAACGGGTAGGGCTCGGCGGGCAGGTCGCCGGCGACGATGGGGAAGTGGCGGCCGGTCAGGATGCTCTGCGTGCGGCCGTCCATGTAGCAGGTGGTGAAGGCGCGCCGGGGCGTGGGAGTCGGGTTTACCCCGGAGCGATGGATCAGCCAGTTGTGGAGCAGGACGGCGTGGCCCGCTTCGACCTCCAGCGGCTGGATGCGCTCCGGAGGGCAGTGGCGGGCCGCGTCCTCTTCCGCGATCGTGCTGCCGAACGTGCTCAGCAGCCCCAGGCGGTGGGTGCCGGGGACCACCTCGACGCAGCCGTTGGCCCGCGTCGCCGGATCGAGGGCGACCCAGATGGTGACTAGCGGATCGCGGTCGAGGGCCCAGACGCCGCCGCCGTCCTGGTGCCAGGGGAGGATGGTGCCCTGCCCGGCCGGCTTGTTCATCACCATGGCGCGGAAGATTGAGATGGCGGCGTGCCAGCCGTACTGGCGGGCACAGATCTCCAGGAAGAGAGGATTCTTGACCAGGCGTGAGTACAGCTCGTCCGTCTCCAGGCCCTGGATCTTGCGGTAGAGCACTGTGCCGCTTTCGAAGCCGAGGACCGCCGCCGGCAGCTCCTCGTAGACGCCGCCGGTGTCGAGCTGCATTTCCACTTCCGGATTCTTCACGGTGCCGAGCGCGAGGTCGTCGGCGCGCTGCCGCAGGGCTTCCAGCTCCTCGGGCTCCAGCACCTTGCCGAGGTGCAGGAATCCGTCGCGGGCGTAGTCGTTCCATTGCTGCTCGGTCAGTTGCTCCGTCAACATCGTGCTCTCCTTCAGGGTCTTTCTCCCGCGGTCCCGGAAAGTCCGGCTGGCGAGGTCGACCGATCGTTCGAGGTTTCTGAGATTCGTCCGCCAGTGCCACATCTCGGCATCGCTGGCCTGGCGCTCCAGGCCAAGGGTGGCGAGGGCTACGGTTGCCAGCCGCTCGGCCGGCCAACCGAGCAAAGTCGTCGCCTCGGAGGTCGCGTCGGGCTCCGGCTGCCCACCGAGCCGGGCCAGCAGCCATTGCCATCGCCGCTCTTCCTGAAGCTCCAGCGTCCCCCGCGCCTGCTCCATCGCGATCCGCACTGCTTCACGCCCGTCCCAGAGGCGGCGGAGAGTCGTTATCAATCCCCCCTCCTCAGCGGCTGCCGCGGACAGGCACCAGGCCTCCATCCCCACGTGGGCGAGGGCGCCCTGCAGCTTGATGCGGGTGTACGCGTCGCGATAAAGCCCCAGGCAGGGAATGGCGGCGGCCGTCCCGAACACCAGAGGATGGTAGCGGGACGATACCACCAGCGTCGCTCGCTGCGTCAGCCAGACGGTCTCCGCCGGCGGCAGCACGGGAAACAATACGCATTCGACGCCCGCCCCCTTCAGGAGCTGGCGGAGCGCCGCTCCGGCTCCACCATCCTCGTCTCCGAGGCTGCCGAGTGGTCCCACATGAGGCAGGAAGGCGAGGGACAATCCGCTTTTGATCACGAATCGGGCGAGCTGGGCGGAGAGGCTGGCAAGCGTCGCGCGGGAGCCCGCCGCAGCGAACGACGCATCCAGGGTGATGGCCACGAAGGGCTCGTCCGGAGCGACCGGGATCCCCTCCAAGACCGGCGGGTGACCCGCGAGGAAGAACGCGTCGTCCGGCTGGTAGCTGAGCCGATCCGGGGGTACCCCCATCTGCAGGGCCAGCGCCGCCGAGGGGAGCTCGCGGACGCCCACGAGCTTCGCGCTGGCCAGGACCTCCGCCAGAGCGGATCGCTCCACTGCGGCGAGCTCGGGCCCGATGGTCTGTCCCCCGGTGACGATGGGCAGGCCCCGCCGCCGGGCCTCGCGCAGCAGCAGGATCCGCTGGCGGAGGAGCTCGGGCCAGGACGAGCTGAGATTGCCTCCCCCGGAAAGGAACAGCCCGCCGGCCGCGTCGAGAACCTTGGCGATCGCCTTGGGCAGCCGCTCCGTCTCCAGAGTGGTCCCACTCGGCGCCGCGAGCGCTGCCACGCCGAACCGCTCCGCGACCCCCACCGCGCTGCGCCCGATCACAGTGACAGAGACCGCGGGATCGCGCCGGCGCAGGGCTTCGAGGTTCGCCGCGAGCATCGCCTCGTCCCCCACGTGGAACGGCTCGCCGCCGACGTCGGCGACGATCACGAGGGGTGGATGCGGGCGCGGTGACATGGGATCGCGCAGTCTAACACCGACATCTCAGCTCCAGCCGAGAAAAACCATTCTTTCGACGTAGAGGAGCGCCTTCACCCGGCCGTCCGGACCCAGCAACGGCCGGCCGTTGAGACGTTCGATGACGCCCCGCAGGGCCAGCTCCGGAAGCTGGGCGAAGAACCCGGTCGCCACGGGCCGCTTCGTCGCGAGCATGGCGTCGATCCCCTCCTGGCCGCTTTGCGATACGAGCGGGCGGAAGTCCATGTAGGTGAATTCCGGCCTGCGCCACAGGAAGAGATAGTCCTCCCCCTCGACGGGTACCAGGACGATCGCTCCTCCCGCGGGCACTTTCGGCATCCCGGCGAACGCGTCCGCCACGAACCGGCGCAGGTGGGGAGGCAGGTCCCCTGCCCTCAGGGAGGCCCCGTTTCCGGCCTTGCGATGCAGGGCACGCGCTTCGTCGAGCACCGCTCCGACGGCGTCGAAGTGGAGCGCGCCAGCCATGGCGTCGAGGTCGCGGCGCTCTTTCGCCACGGTGACCCAGTGAGCCGTGAGACCGGCAAGGAGGAGCAGCACGGCGGGCGCCCAGGAGATCGCGATCCGCTGCGCTCGGGAGAGCCGGACCCCGCGCCGCAGGAGCCGCACCAAGCCAACGGCCAGGAGACCAAGCAGGCTCAGCCCGGACGCCCACACGAGAAGCCCCCCGAACAGGTACACCCATAGTGCGATCGATTCCACCACCCAGCGCTGGTAGAAGAAGTCGGCGTCGTACCAAGCCGGCGCGTACCAGGAGACCATCCGGAGGAAGCCGAACGCCAGCAGCAGGAGCGCGGGCGCGACGAGGGTGCGCGGACGCACGGCACGCACGATCAGCCAGAGCAGGAGCAAAGTCGCCCAGAGGATGGCCACCTCGAAAGCGGCATAGAGCGGCAGGCGCTCGCTGGAGAACGACAGCCGTCTCGCCCGTGCCTTGCGATCGAGGAACCCGGCGAGCGGCCGGCCGCCGAGCTCTTGCTCCAGGGGCGCACGGTCGAGCCGGTAGCGCAAAGCGAAGCCCGACATGCTCGCGACGACGGGATGCCACGTCCGGCCGCCGCGGCGAATCAGGTGCGCGTCCCCCTCGGGAGAGCGCACGGGCACCAGGTACCTGTCCGTCACGAGGTCCACCGTGCCGTCGCCGATCCGCGCCAGCCGGTCGCCGGTCTCGAGCAAGGCCGCCGCCTCCTGCGGCGTCAGGTTGCGCATCGGCACCCACGCCTCGGTATCCGTCCGCTCCGCCCGCTGCGAACGGAGCGGTACGGCCACCGCGACGACCGCCACGGCGAGGACGAGGGTGATCCAGACGGCGGGGGACCGAACGATGTGGATGGGGTCACGGTCTCCGGGCATGAGAGATCTCCTCCGTGAGAACGACGTCTCCTTCTACGTCCGCGGAGGGGGAACCGTCGCCGCGGTCGCAGTCACAACGGACATCGACTTCTGCAGCAGATTGAAAATGATTCCAAGGCCCACGATGAAAACAGCGCTCGATTCATAAGGTATAATATCCGGCGTTGTCAGCAAGCTCAGTCAGGAGGTGCCAGTGCCCCAAGAAGGAACCGGCGCGAGCCCGGAGTTCGCGGAGCTTTCCCAGTTCGAGATCGACGGCCGGTCCGTCCGGCTGCTCGAGTACGAGTACTGCGCCCACCACGAGGTGGTCGTCCTCGGACGGGTCGATCCCAAGGGGAAGGAGCCGGTCGTGGTGGGCATGCTCAATCCGGTGCGCCGGTCCCTGCTGGCGGAGGTCGAGGCCAGGCTCTGCCGGACGGTGCGGCCCGTGCGGCTCAATTCCTGGGAGATCCGCCAGGCTCTGGACGAGGGCTACGGCGTTGCCGGGACCAGGCACGACCACGCCGAGCTCGTGCTCGGGCCGGTGCGCGACTTCTCCTTCGAGCACGACGAGGACCTGCCGCGGCTGCTCGACGAAATCCTCGGCCGCGCCGTCCAGCTCGGAGCGAGCGACGTCCACATCGAGACCTACGATCAGGACGTGGATGTGCGCTTCCGCATCGACGGCGTCCTGCGGCAGGTCGCGACCCCGCTCTCCGTGGCCAACGTGCAGGCGGCCATCATCCGTCTCAAGGTGCTCTCCGGCCTCGACATCTCCGAGCACCGGCGGGCCCAGGACGGCCGCGTGCGGGCGGTCTACCAGACAGGCGCAGGCCGCGAGCGCGAGGTGGACTTCCGCCTCTCCGTCGTTCCCGGGCCCTCCGGCGAGGACGCCGTCCTGCGCATCCTGGACAGCGCGGCGCCCCTGCCGCTCGACAAGCTGGGCCTGGGCGAGGCGGCATTCTCCACCTTCGGCCGGTTGATCGAAAATCCCGAGGGGATGATCCTCGTCACCGGCCCCACCGGCAGCGGCAAGACGACCACCCTCTATGCGGCCATCCGCCGGATCAGCACGCCTGCCAACAAGGTCCTCACCGTCGAAGATCCCATCGAGTACCAGTTTCCGAAGACCAACCAGAAGCAGGTCTCTTCGCACATGGGCTTCGCCGAGTACGCCCGCGCCTTCATGCGCCAGAACCCCGACGTCATCCTCATCGGCGAGATCCGCGATGAGGAAACGGCGAGCGCCGCCATCCGCGCCGCCCAGACCGGCCACCTCGTGCTCTCGACGCTCCACACCAACGACGCGGTGAGCACCGTCTCCCGGCTGCGCACCCTGGGGATCGATCCTGGCCTGATCGCCGCCTGTCTCTTGGGCTCCGTCTCCCAGCGGCTGGTGCGCCGGCTCTGCCCGCAGTGCCGGGTCGAGGCGCCGCCCGAAGACCGCGAGGCCCGGCGCCTGGGCCTCGGGCCTGGCGACGGGCCGTTCTTCCGGCCAAGCCCCAAGCCGGACTGTGAGATCTGCGCCGGCCTCGGCTTCAAGGGCCGGCTCGGCATCTACGAGCTCTTCGTCATGGACGGCGAGCTGGCCGACCTCATCGCCGACGGCACGCCCGTGCACCGCATCCGCTCCGCCGCTCTCGAAAAAGGGATGGAGACGCTGCTCGACAACGCCCTGGAGAAAGCCCGTGCCGGGGTTACTTCGCTGGAGGAGATCTTGCGCACGGTGCCGTACCGGATGTTGATGGGTGGATGAGAGTAAGAAAGGACCTCAGGGACTGCAGGGACAACAGGGATAGTAAAGACTGACGCCTTTCCTGTCCTTGCAGTCCTTGCAGTCCCTGTTGTCCCTTGGGGTCCCTGCTGTCCCTGTTCCTGCTACTCGGGGAGCGCGCTGGTGTCGGCCACGCTTCCCAGGTTGCCGCTCGGGTTGACGTACGTCTTCTGCGCTCCGGTCAGGGTGTCGGTCACCGTGATGTGGTATTCGACGGTCGACAGGGCACCGTAGAACACCCACCAGCGGTGGTTGATCGACGTGCCGTTCAACACCTTGAGGACGAGCTCCACGTTGTCCGGCCCGAAGAACCAGAAGTAGCCGGTGTCACTGGTCAGCGGCACGGCCTGGCCGGCACCGGAGTTGCCGGAGAAGTCCTTCCACGTGACCTCGACCCGGAACCGGCCGTTGTTGAGGCACAGAGCGGTGGTGCTGGGGGAGCAGGCCCCGGCCGCGGCGGTCACCGGCGGTACCGGAACTTGGACGAAGTCTTCCGTGTTCCCCGGTCCTGCCAGCGTGGGGCTCGTGCTCACGGTGTAGCGCGCGAGGACCCAGTTGCCGTTCTTGGGCGCAGGAGGAACCGGCACGGTCGCGCTCTGGCCAGGATCGATGCGAACGGGCGGGCCATTGACGCGATCGGTGTGGATCGGCGACAGGGTCGAATGCGGATTCATCAGCGCGAGGTCCAGCTCGTTTTCGAAGTACATCAGGGTGATGTTGCCCACGTACAACGTCCTGCTTTCACAGGCCGAGACGCTGTTGGTGTAGGTGATGTTGCCGCCGAAGCCGTAGAGATGGAGGTTGCTGTTGCATTGGTGCGCGCAACCGATGTTCACACCGTTGTTGGTCATGAAGATACCGAGGATGTCCACCGACGCCTCGGGCATGTTGAAGCCGACGTGAACCGTGGCGCCCGGCGCAATGTTGCCGCCGGACCAGCTCAACAGGTCGTCCGGGCCCAACTGGGTGACGGTGAAATTCGGCGTCGTGCCGTGGAAGATGTCGTTGATCTGGCTGTGGTGCCCAGCGATGAGGATGTCGACGCCGGTCGCCGTCTGGTTGGTGGGGTTCGTGATGTCCTTGTTGACGATGACCCGCCTGGGGTTCGTCAGTTCGCTGAAGGGCAGGCGAAAGATCAGGTACTCGCCGGGGACGTTGCCGGTGAACGGGTCGGCCAGGGCCGAAGGGTTGTACCACATCCATTTCGCTGGGGTGCCGATGGCTGACGTGCAGACTTGCGGGAAGTCTCCACTCGCGCTGCTGTTGTCCTCGCCGATGGCGAGCGTGCCCACATAGCCCGCTGTGGTGGGGCCGCCGTTCGGCCCGACCCAGCCATGGCTCGATCCTGGCCCGCCGGTACCGGCGTTGGCGATGGCGATCTGGCTGTTGATCGCGGGCACGCTCGGGCCGCCACTGCCGGGATTGAAGTCGATTCCCGTGGCATAGACCTGCCATGCCGTGCTTCCCGTGTAGGTGGTCTTCGAACCTGAGACGAACTGCGCCAGAACGCCTTGAGATACGGCGTTGTCGCTGTAGGCGACGAGGTAGAGGTAGCCTTTCGGCACATAGGGAATGTTGGGATAGATCTCCGGCCCGGGGCCGCAACTGAAAATGTTTGCGGCGAGATTGTTCTCCACGTTGGCAAAGAAGTTGGTGATGCCGGAAGGGGTGCCGTAGGCCAGCCGGTAGGCGTTGTCGGCGGTGACCGTGGCGTTGATGGTCTGCGCACTCGCGGTGGTGACCCCGAGGACCAGCAGCGCAGCCACCAGGATGAATGAGCACAGGCCGCGGAGGATAGGAAGCTTGCGTGGAACGCCAGCGTCGCAGGATGAAGGTTGGGTGGCTTCAGCGTGATTCATACGGTTCTCCTTATACGTGGGTATGGAGTTCCCTGCACGGGCTCCGGTGCGCCCTCCACGGGCTGGTCCGGCTCTGTCCTGATGCAGATAGATCTCGGAGGCGCCGCGGAGGTTTAGTGACCCTCGCACGACGCCGGCCCCTGGGCTCGTGGATCTCGGAAGATCGCAGGCGCGCTCTCGCTACTGACCCGCGAAGTTGCTCAGAGGAATGCGCTTGATCACGTCGCCCCGACCCCAGATCTCCAGGACTGGTCCTTGGCCGCCCTTCTTCAAGACCTGCACTCTGACCCAGATCTCGTTTTCAGCGCAGTTGTCACCGAAGAACACCTGGGCATTCTCCAGATAGATCCCAGTGTGCACGCGATACCAGGTCCCGATCACCAGCGGATAGGGTTGCGGAGTACTGAAGAAGCTCGGGTCACCGGTGACGGCCGGATCGCCATTGCCGCCATTGGTCCACGTCGTAAAGGCGGTGACGTCCACCTGTGGGCCCAAGGGAACGCTCGGCGCCGCTCCCGTCCCCTGGTCGTGCAACCTCCAATCGATCGTGATCGCATTGATCGCGGGATTGATGGAGTGGAGGTAGTCGATGTAAGCCTGCATCTGGCTCTTGAACGCCGCGGTCGGCTGGAATTTCAGGGTGTAGGGAGCAGCGATCGAGCCGGACCCCTGGTAGAACATCATCTCCGCCAACCGGTCTTGGTTCCAAGGTGGGCAGCATGGGTTGATCAGAGACGCGCAATCTTTGCTGCTACCGATGAGAACCTTTGGATCAATCGACCCACCGGGAACCGAGAAGACGGCGGTCGCTTTCCAGTCATAGTCAACGGATGGGGTGAGCCCAGGCACGTCGGAGAAGCAATAAGTACCGTTGGTCGTCAGATCGCCGCTCGTGAGCGTATTGACGAGAGCTCCATTCTGGTGGACTTCGAAGGTCAGATTGGCTTTGCCGACGGTTCCGTCCGGTAGCCGCGGAATCGTGTAGCTGAAACAGACTTTTCCCTGGGCGCAGACTGATTGGGCTTGGTTGAACGAAGCAGTGCCCGTAGGGTCCTTGTCACATCCGAGGCAAAAGCTGTCGACGTAGGTATATCCCCAGTGCTGTCCAGCCCCGCAGTCCCGGTTGACCAGGACCAGTGTAAGTGTCTGGCCTTCCAGCCCCTTCAGGTCGACGGTGACGCACGTCCAATCGCGATACACCACGACGGTCGAATCCGCCTTGACGCCGAAGAAGGGATTTTTCTTATCTGCCACGATAAAGTTCTGATTTCCGGAAGTCGTCCGGTCGAGATCGATTCTGTTGAGAACGGGAGTTGAGCCGTTGAACAAGTAGGCGCCAAACCCGGGCTGAATCGAGGGGGGATGGTCATCCGGATTCTGAAAAACAGTTGCATACCAGAATTGCAGGGTGGTTTGCCCCGGCATGACCTTGAAAGTCTTGGAGATTCTTTCGCCTCCGAAGCCTACACATCGATTTCCCAAACGTAGGGAGGAAGGGTTGAGAGCTGGCGTAGGCGCCACGGTCTTGAGGCTCGGAATTTCAGGATCGTTTCCATTAGGAACGATCGAGTGGTGTTCCTGCGAATCCGGTTGGTTGCAGAAGGCGATATCTGAAATCGAATTTTTGTTCGGAACGATTCCTGGTTTCCAGGCTGCTATTGGCAGGTTCGCATCCGAGATGAGCCCCGACGTGCCGCCGGTCCAGGCGCCCGCCCAGACGCTCGTATCGAGGGGGCCATCGCATTTTCCGTCGGCGCACATGGGAGCGATGGTCTTTGGGGCATTGAGCTTGTAGCCGTTCTTCAGGTCCACTGATTCCATGATCCAGAAATAGCGGCTGGCCAGGTACGACTCGAAGCTTGTCTCGGTTTGATGTTTCGGCAAGCTCTCATACTCGCGCTTGATCGCTCGGACGAGCGCAGGGGGTATCTGAGCGATGGTTTTGGCACGTTGGGTTCCTTGAGCTAGTCGTTCGAGACTGGCCTCGGCCAGGGGGGCTTGGGCAGTCGCGGCGCGGCCAGATGCGAACACCAGAACCAAGGTGAGCGCCGCCGCGATCCGAGCAAGGTTGGGGAACCATGGAAAGCTGTTCTTGAGACTGGTCATGGTGATCTCCTTTTCTTGGCTACTAAAAGTAATTTGACGGTACCTCACCCTCTTAGGTCGTCGTGTTGCGGACAGATCCGCCGGCTGCCTAATGATCAGCTCTGTCCTGGTGCAGATAGATCTCGGAGGCGCGGCGGCGGTTTAGTGACGGTCGCACAATACCGACTCGCGTGTTCTCTGCACCCGCGGCTGCCCTCCGATCGCTTTGTGATGCCAGCTTGAGTGCTCGGCCGCCCGGAGAAGGCGGCCGAGTACGGGGAGAAAGTAGAACTTACCCTATTCAGTGAAGAGCAACTTCTCTTTACAGACAGGGGCCAGACCCCGGAACGTTAGACGGCGAAACGCTGCCAATTCCCCCTCCTAGACTATAGTCCGTGATGATGTAGATATTGATGTGAGATTGGCCATCCGGTGCTGACATGCAGCCTGAGTATTGGACCATTATACCTCCCCAGAAACGACACCACCCATTACACGGTTTTACGGTGACCATCGCTACTGGCCCTGGGCCATGAGGTGGGGCTCCCGGGAGAGCGGTGCCGCCAATGGCGAATCCGACCCCGAAGCGAGCGCTCCAGGAACTCCTCTCTCTGTACTCTCCGGAGAGCGTCACTCGGCCCTTCTCGGACCATCGCAGGTCGATCCCGGCGCGTGCGAAAGCCGAAGTCTCGCGAACGGTTTCGAGCTCGTGTTCCGGAATCTTGGTGCTCGGGCCGCTTGCGAAGTCGATCCTCCCACCGCTCGGCCGGGCGAAGGAGTCGCGGATTCCGAGCGCGACCCAGGGGCGCACCCGATCCCCTTCAACAGGATAGAGGCGGATGGCAGCATCGCCTCCGAAGAGATCAAAATCGACATTCTCGACTCCTCGGCGAAAGGTTCCGTCGGCGGTGCGCCCGTTGACGTCTTGGCGGGCTTGGCCAGTACCGAAGAAGAGACCGAGGTCCAAGCTCACGGCCTCTGAGAGCGGCACGACGACGCCGGCTTCGGCGGTGTTCCCGTCACCTGACGCATCAGCGCTAGGCTGCTGGCCGGTCTCATCTGTGGGGGTGGTCAATAGAATCTGTGCCGCGGAGGTCCCCGAGAGGTTCACATGGGTTGCGTCTAACGTGAAGATCGGCCCAGTGGGATCGGACGCTATGATGTAGCCGCACGCCGCTCTCGCCGTTCTTCTAGCGCTACCTCGCGTCGGCTCGCTGCCGCTGGCACTTCCGTCCTCGCACTCCCAGCGGGTCCAGCCGGTTGTGCGTGATCGTTCGAGCGTGAAATTTCGCCAGAAACCCGCGAAAGCCGAGGAAGCTCCAGTCAACACCACGAGACCAATAAAAAGGAAGACTCTCGGCCAGCGATAGGGATTCGGGTTGATTCGCAGATCTTGTATGTTTGGCATTTTCTTGGGCTCCTGGTTTTAGTGTTTTAAAAATTCCAGCGACGCTTCCTCCTGGAGGGTAATTATTCCTGAAGGGTTGCAACGCCTCCGTCCGCCGCGACCCAACACAGGCACGTCGGATCGCTGTCCTGGCCCAGATAGATCTCGGAGGCGACGCGGCGGTTTAGTGCCGCTCGTACGGCACCGGCTCTTGCGATCGCGGAGATTGCAGGGAACCAAACATTGTTATTTAGATATGCCGCAGCGCTCATGACGCTCGGCGTGTAGGGTATGGATGCCAGATTTATGGCAAACCCACCCCAGGTTTGGCGTCGAGCAGCGTTGCGGAAAGCGTCTCCATCTGCTAGGCCAAGCCTTTGACTTCTTGCGACTTACTCCATTTCGCCGAGTCACCGGCCTGGGTTGGTACAGGCATTGCCTTTAGTGGTCAGCCTACGCCGGTTCAGTGGCGCTCGCGCTACACCGGTTCTCGCGATCACGGATCTAGGAAGGGTGAACGATCGATGGCCGCTTCGCCGCGGCGAAGGGAAAAGGGAGATTTCGATGGCAACGGATCTGCTGAGCCGTACCCGCACCGAGGAGCCGATGCTCTGGTTCAACGGCATCGACGGCCGGCGGGGCAGCTATCTGACGCCTCCCGTGCCCCCTCGGCAGCTTGCGGACCTCGCCTGCGGTGCCACGCTGGAGCCGGCGCGGGCACGCGAGCTTCAGGCCTGGGTGGCCCGCGGTGAGGGCAAGGCGCGGCGGGGATTGAAAGAGGGGCTCAATCCCGCCAAGCTCGAGGAGGCTGGCTGGGGTGTGATCTTCCCCCGCTCGGCGGACTCCGAGCCCCTGCGCGAGGCCCTCGCGCCGCTGCTCGACCTCCGGCGGGCCCAGGCCGGGAAGCGTCAGGAGCGCTTCTATCGCGAATTCGTCGGCGACGACGGTTATTGTGAAGGCGAGAGCAAGGTTGCGTTTCTCGCCCGCCACAACGCCGGTCCCGGACCCGCCGATCCGGACAAGGTTCCTTATTACCTCCTGCTGGTCGGCGATCCGGAGGCGATCCCGTTCTCGTTCCAGTACCAGCTCGACGTCCAGTACGCCGTCGGCCGCCTGTGCTTCGACGAATTGGAAGATTATCGCCGCTATGCCGAGAGCGTGGTCGCGTCCGAGGCGGGCGGCAGCGGCCGGCGCCCGCGAGCCTGCTTCTTCGCTCCCGCCAATCAAGGCGATCCCGTGACCGTGTCGACCCGTGCTCATCTGGTGCAGCCCGTGGCGGCCGGGGTAGAGCGCGATCAGCCCGGCTGGAGCGTCGAGACCGTGCTCGGGGAGGAGGCCACCCGCGGCCGTCTCGGCAGCCTGCTCGACGAGTCGCCGGCCTTCCTTTTCGCGGCCTGCCACGGTCTGGGCTTCGCTGCCAGCGATCCTGAGCAGAGGGACCGGCAGGGGGCCCTGGTCTGCCAGGACTGGCCCGGTCCAGACCCCGGCGGTATCAATCGTGATCACTACTTCGCGGCCGAGGACGTGGGGGAGGAGGCCCGCGTGCACGGCCTCGTCGCCTTCTGCTTCGCCTGCTTCGGCGCCGGCACCCCACGCTGGGACGAGTTCACCCGCAAGAGCCAGGGACCGCGACGGGAGCTCTCTCCTGGAGCCTTCCTGGGTCGCCTGCCGCAGCGGCTGCTCGCCCATCCGCGGGGCGGAGCCCTGGCCGTCGTGGGCCACGTGGACCGCGCCTGGGGTTTCTCTCTGGCGTGGCCCGGCG
The DNA here is from genome assembly GCA_963712665.1 of Thermoanaerobaculaceae bacterium. Lineage (GTDB taxonomy): Bacteria > Acidobacteriota > Thermoanaerobaculia > Multivoradales > UBA5704 > DATARR01. Next base: position 242,830 of record CAVQIV010000013.1, read on the forward strand.
CCGGGCCTCAGATCACCGTCTTCGAGAGCACCCTCCGTCGCCTGCTCGACGGGCAGCCAGTGGGCTGGGCGATGGAATTTTTCAATCAGCGGTACGCCGAGCTCGCCTCCGATCTGGCGGCGGAGGTGGAGGCTCTGGGATTCGGCAAGCAGCTCGACGAGAAGCGGCTCGCCGATCTCTGGACCGCCAGCCACGATGCCCGCAACTACGCGATCGTCGGCGATCCTGCGGTGCGGATCGCCTGCAACACCCGAGGAGGTGCAACGTGAAAGGTGAGCCGGCCCCACAGGGCTACCTCGACTTCGACCTCTGGATCGATCAGAAATCCGCGAGCCTCTACCGCGCCAAGGCCTGGAGTGGCGCCGCGGGTTTCGAGGCCACACAGTGCTTCGCCCTCCCCGCGGCTCTCACCGGGGGAGAGCTCCGCCCCGCCGGCGGCGACGCCCCGCGCCGGGGCGGGCCTAGCACGGCCAACGCAGCAGACGCCGCGGACGGGCCGGAACAGGCCGGCAAGGAGCTGTTCCGCGCCGTTTTCCAGGGCGAGCTGCTGAAGGCCTTCCAGGGCTGTCTCACCAAGGCCCAGAGCGGGCCCGGGCTGCGCATCCGCCTGCGTCTCAACGACGTTCCCCATCTCGCGGACCTGCCCTGGGAGTATCTGTGCGACGCCGAGGGCCGGGGCTTCCTGGCGCTCTCCGATCGCACTCCGGTGGTGCGCTACCTGGAGCTGAGCGATAGCCTCCACACGCTGCTGGTCGAGCCGCCGCTGCGGGTCCTGGCCGTGATCTCGACCCCGTGCGACTACCGCAAGCTCGCCGAGGCGGACGAGGAATGGCCGCGGCTCGGCGCGGCCCTGGAGCCGCTGCGCGACAGCGATCGGATCGTGATCGAACGGCTGGAGCATCCCACTCCCGCGGCTCTGGAGTCGCGGTTGCGGACCGGCCCGCCGATCCACGTCTTCCATTTCGTGGGCCACGGCGGCTTCAGCAAGCAGCGTGGGGAGGGCGTGCTGGTGTTCGAAGACGAGCACGGCAACGGCGTTCCCGTGAGCGGCTCGAGCCTCGCCTATCTCCTCCAGGATCTCCCGTCGCTGCGTCTGGCCGTGCTCAACGCCTGCAACGGGGCCCGCGCCTCTCGCGAGAGCCTCTTCGCCGGCACCGCCCAGGCCCTCGTCCAGCGTGGAGTGCCGGCGGTGGTCGCCATGCAATCGGAGATCATGGACGAGACAGCCTGCAGCTTTGCCGAGAAGTTCTACCGGGGTCTCGCCGCCGGCCTGCCGGTCGACGCCTGCGTCGGCGAGGTGCGCCGGGCTCTCGCCGCTGAGCGCAACCCGGAGTGGGGCACACCGGTGCTCTATCTCCGGGCCACCGACGGCCGGCTCTTCGCCCGCGAGACCGGCAGTCCGTTCGACGACGACTAAACCTGCCCAGCCACGGGAGATCTATCGGATTGTGAGGACCGACGACACAGAGGTGCAACATGAAAACGGATCAATTCTCTTCTACGTCTTTTCGGATCGCCGCGGCCCTGTTGGCCGGCTTCCTTCTCCTCGCGGCCAGTCTTTCCGCCGGCGGTGCAAAGATCACGTACCGCTTCGGGAAGGATCATAAAGTCAAGAAGGTCGAGGTGGGCGAGATCGCGGCCGCCGGGGTGTTGGCCCAGGCGATCGCCAAGCAGGTCAAGCAGGTTGATGAGAGGTTCACCGCAAATCGGAAGGCGCTGAAAATCCTGAGCGGGCCGGGAAACGTGCCGGGCTATCTCCCGAGTGAAGTGACGGGGCTGATCGGCGATACCCACAAGGACCTGAACCAGGCCATCCAGAACGTCCAGCCGTCAGGGACCGAGCCCCTGCGCGCCTGGGTGGACGATCAATTCCAGCAGATCCAGGGGAACGTCCCGCCGCCGGGCCCCACGGCCTCGCTGCCTGCCCCTTTCGCACCGCGCGCGATCGCCGTGTTCGCCAGCCTCCATGGATTCGGGAAGCCGATGCTCGCCGTGGCGAAGCCCCCGAAGCCCAAGCCCACTCCGCCGAAACCGAAAGCCGCTCCCCCGAAGGCCCCGCAGCCTCCGAAGCCGCAGACGATCCCCGTGACCACGGCCGACCGGCTCCTGGATCAGGTGGAGGAAGTGGTCCGCCGGATCTTCGTGCTCGCCGATCACAACGACCTGGAGGTGAGTTTCTGGGTGGGCAGCACGCCGGCGCGAAAGGCCAAGTTCAGCTACTGGCCGCAGGGTAGCTTCAAGGGGTCCACGCCGGCACCCAAGATCATCAAGACCGACGGTAAACAGGACCATGTCCTGCGCGGCCTCTACCTCTATGAAGCCGACTTGGGGATGGGGAAGGGGGTGATCCAGCGGATCCAATACCCCAACTCGACGGCTCCGCTCGGGAGCGAACGGCTTGACCTGGTCAACGGCAGCAGTTTCTTCTGTTGCCGGTTCAATGAGGATTACTGCCACCATGTCGCGAACGAGAAAGAATGCCGCCGCTGAGCCTGGGAGCCGTCGCCGGTGGTGGGTCTTTCCAGCCGGCGCGGTGGTGGGCTTGGCCCTGGCGCGAGTCGCGGGCACGTTGCTCGACCATGAGTTGCAGGCGGTGCAATTCCTTTTCGTGCCGTTTTCGGCCCTCGCCGGCGGTGCGGTTGCCCTGGGAGCCTGGACGCACTTCGGCGGTCTCGCGGACGCGGTCCTCGATAAAGCTCGCCGGCGTCGCCTGCGGGCCGCCCTGGCCGCGCTGGGGCTCGGCGCCATCCTGTTGCTCGGGCTCTACCTGGCATTCACGGTGCGGATTCCCTATGCCCATCACACCCGGAGCATCACTTTTCTCAAAGGCTGGTCGCGATCGGGGCTCTGCGTGTGCTCTCCCGTCGACGCGGAATGTATTGGGCAGATGGGCCTCGACGCCGGCACGATCCATACCTGTTGGAACGCCGTCTGGGCCGTCGAGCTCGCCCTGGCGCTTTCTTATCTCCTCACTCTGGGGAGCCTCGGGGTGACCGTGGGGCTGCTGTTGATTCCAGCAAAGCAGCAGAACGCCCCGGGGGCACCACAAGCCCCGCCGGGATATCTCGACTTCGACGTCTGGATTGATCAGAAATCCGAGGGCCTCTATCGTGCCAAGGCCTGGAGCGGCGCCGCGGGCTTCGAGGCAACGGAGCACTTCAAGCTGCCCTCTGCCCTCGCGGGTGGAGATCTCTGCTTTGCAGGCGGGGGAGCCCTCCGGGGCGGGCCCGGCGTCGAGGTCGCAGATGGCGCCAGTCTGGAGCAGGTCGGAGGCGAGCTGTTCCGAACGGTTTTCCAGGGTGAGCTGTTGAAAGCCTTCCAGGGCTGTCTCGCCAAGGCTCGGGGCGGGCCTGGGCTGCGCATCCGGCTGCGTCTCAACGACGTTCCCCAATTGGCGGGCCTGCCTTGGGAGTACCTGTACGACGCCGAAAGCCGGGGCTTTCTCGCGCTCTCCGGCCGTACGCCGGTGGTGCGCTACCTGGAGCTGAGCGAGGGGCTCGATACGTTGTTGGTCGAGCCGCCGCTGCGCATCCTGGCCGTGATCTCGACGCCGCAAGGGTATCGGGAGCTCGCCGAGGCGGACGTGGAGTGGCAGCGGCTCCGCGCAGCCTTGAAACCGCTCCTCGACAGCGGTCTGATCGAAATCGAACGGCTGGCGCGCTCCACTCCCGCGGCCCTGGAGACGCGGCTGCGGACGGGGGAACCGGTCCACGTCCTCCATTTCGTGGGCCATGGCGGTTTCAGCGAGCTGCGCGAGGAGGGCGTGCTGGTGTTCGAAGACGAGGACGGCAAAGGCGTGCCTGTGGGAGGGCCGAGCCTCGCCTATCTCATCCAGGACCATCCGTCGCTGCGCCTGGCCGTGCTGAACGCCTGCAACGGCGCCCGCTCTTCCCGCGAGAACACCTTCGCTGGCACCGCTCAGGTTCTCGTCCAGCGCGGCGTGCCGGCGGTGATCGCCATGCAATCGGAGGTCATGGACGAGACGGCCTGCAGCTTCGCCGAGAAATTTTATCGGGGTCTAGCCGCCGGCCTGCCGGTCGACGCCTGCGTCGGCGAGGTGCGGCGGGCGCTCGCCGAGGAGCGCAATCCCGAGTGGGGCACGCCCGTGCTCTACCTCCGGGCGATCGACGGACGTCTCTTTCAACTAAACCCTTCCTGAGGATCGAAGATCTATCAGGTTTGTCGAGGAATTCACACCAACCAAAAGGAGAACGCAATGGTCACCAACAATTCCGCCGCAACGTCTCAGCAGACCGCCTCGCTTGCCGATGTCAGAGCCGGCGCTGCCGAGGTCCCCGCCCTCAATCCCGGGTCTCCCATCGAGGTGGTGTCATCAGGGCCGCCCCCGACCAACGACCCGCCTGGTACGGACAACAAGCCGCCGGGCGTCGGGGATGATCCTGACTTCTCCGCCTATGTCTGAGGCTCGAGAGGGGAAAGAAGAAATCGGACGGATCGGTCCGCTCCGACGGATCCGTCCGATCCCCCTACCTGCCCTCATCACCCCTACCTGCCCGGGGTGATGAGGGCTCCCCCTGCAGTGTGAAGCCGGCCCAGTAATAGGGAGACTGCCAACCCTTCTGGCTCCGGATCCAGTTCTGGGCCGCCTGCAACGCCGCGGCGGGAGAGAGGTGATCCACCAGGATCCCGCGGTAGAAGCGCTGCATCAGCTTGGCAGTCACCCGGTCAGGGACGTTCCACAGGCTCACCAGCACGCGCTCGGCGCCGGCGTAGAAGAATCCCCGGGTCATCCCCATCATCCCCTCGCCCCGCACCTCGCGCCCCAGAGCTGATTGGCAGGCGCTCAGCACCACGAGGTCGGCCCGCAGGTCCAGCTCGTAGATGTCGGCGAGGTAGAGGAAGCCGTTCGCCACGGGCTGGCCGTGCGGGTCGACCTGAGCGAGCATCAGCCGGCCGCCGCCCGGATCGTCCGGGGAGAACGAGCCGTGGGTGGCGAAGTGCAGGAAACGGTAGCTTCGCAGGTCGCCGTTCAAGACCGCCGCCCGGCTCGCCTGCCGGTCCTGGACCGTGAAACTTTGGGCAGCGGGCGCGAGCGCCAGGATGGCCGCCGCCTCATCCCTGGTGTAGGGGAGCCGCAAGGGCGGGCTGCCGAAATCGGGATCGGCCAGCACCCACAGGGTCTTCGGCGCTGGTGGCCGGCGGGCAGCCTCCCGGCGGAGCTCCCCCAGCACCGACACGGACGGCAAGGCCACGATCTCATGCCGGGCGACGAGCGGCTCGTCGCCTCCCGGTTCCGGCAGAGCGGCGAAGGGCACGCTCTGGAGGATGCCGTCTCCCACCACCAGCAGGCGCTTGCCCGGCAGGAGCGGAGCCACCGGGGCGAGGAGCAGCCGGCTCAGACTGGCGAGCCGCGGCCTGGCGGAGAGCTCGGTCTTGCGGTTGCTGCTGCGGGCGGAAAAGTCGACGGCCTGGCGGGCCAAGCGTTCGATTTCGGCGCGCCCGGGCAGCTCGTAGCCCGCCAGGGAATCGGGCGTGACGGCCCAGAGGAAGCTCCGTTCCTCGCCCAGTCGATACTCCAGCAACAGGGTGTCGCGGTCGAGCAGCTTGCGCTGGATCTCGGCGGCTCTCCAGGGTTTCGGCTGGGTAAGGGCGGCATAGCGAGGATCGCCGGTGCGCAGCTCGGTCCGCACCCGGTCGAGATCGTTCCACCGGCCCTCGAGCTCCGCTTCGACCGGCCGCAACAGCGCCGGGGGAGCGGCCTCCTGGCTCAGGCGGGTCTGGCGGGAGACCAACTCGTCGATCTGCGTGCTCGATCTCCCGCTCGCGGGCGTGAAGCTCCGGGGAGGCTCTGCCGTGGTGGAGGTCGGTGCCGCTGGCGGCCAGACCGTCGAGCAGCGAGCGGGCCAGCGACCGCTCGTTGACCTCCAGAGCCGCGTCGGCACGGCGCTGCTCCATCAACAGGTCGATCAGGAAATCGTAGAGAGCCTGCTGCGTGGAGAAGAAGTCTGCGCGGGTGGTATAGCTGGCCTGGCTGAAGCGGTGCTGCTCGACGGTCGCGAGAGCTTCCTCCATCAGCCTGCGGGCTCCTTCAAGGTCGCCGCGGTGGCGCAGCATCCGGGCCTTTCCCTCCAGGGCCCAGGCCATGTTGGGAGAATCGCCGAGCGTCCGTAACAGCTCGAAGGCGCGGTCGAAATCGGCGAGCGCGGCCGCGTCGTGGCCGGTCGAAGCCTCCAGCCGGGCCAGATCGCCGAGGCAGAAGGCCTCCTTGCGAACGTCGCCGAGGCGGTGGAAGATCGGCAGGGCCTCCGCGTAGGCCTGGCGAGCCTCCTCCAACCAGCCGAGGTGGCGGTAGGCTACACCGAGCGAGGTCAGCGTGACGGCCCATCCAAGGCCCCGGGGCGGGCGCAGCGCCAAGGCGGCTCGCAAGGGCTTCAGGGCGTCGGCGGGCCGTCCAACGTCCAGGGCGAGGAGTCCGAGAGCGTTCAGGGCTTTGGCCTCGAAGGTAGGGTTCCGTCCCTGCCGGGAGAGCTTGAGCGCCTCGCTGAACCGCTCGCGGGCCTGGTCCGTCTCTCCCAGAGCGCGATGGAGCTGACCCCGATTGATCCAGGTGCTGGCCTGCTGGTCGAGATCGTCATCCGGTTGCCAAAGGGCGAGCGCCTGGTCGAGGAAGCCCGCTGCTTCGTCGTAGTGCCCGCGCAGCGAGAGGGCATAGCCCAGCCCATTCGAGGTCAGGGCCTCTCCGGCACGGTCTCCGAGCCGCTGGCACAGCTCCAGGGCCTGCCGGTACTCGCCGATGGCACCGTCGAGGTCACCGGAGTCAATACGGAGCTGGCCGCGGCGTTGCCGGACCGCGGATTCGAAGGCCGGATCGCCGGCGAACAGGGGCTCGGCCTGGATGAACGTCTGGAGAGCCGCCGCCTCGTCGAAGCAATCGCTCTGGAGCAGGCCGAGGCCGAGGAGGGCCTCGGCCCGGCGCCGTGGCAGGCCGAGGTCCGCAAACCCGCTCTGCGCGCTCTCGTAGGGAGCGATGCCGGCGCGGCACGCCACAGGCTTGTGACTCCGGCGCAACGCGTGGGCATGGGCCAGATCCATCTCCGCCTGGGCCCGCCGGTGATCCGTCGCCGTGGCCCGCCGGTGCTCGGCCAACCGTAGATCGCAAGGTCCATGAAAGCCGGGCGGGACCGTCTGCTCGATCCGGAGCTCGATCCGGATCTCGCCCGGGGCGTCCGCCACCCAATGGACCTCCTCGGGCCGGGGAGGAGATTTCGGGGCGTTGAGGCTGTCGAACTCGAGGAGCTGGCCGTGAGGATCGAGCAGGGCCAGATTGACCTCTCGGTTTTCCTGGCCGGCCATGACGTGGAGATAGTCGCCCGGTTGGACGGCGATCCGCAGGACCGGGTCCCCCTCGCAGGAGGGAGCAGGAGCAGCGGCCGCAGCGACGCGGGCTGGCCGGCTCGCGGCAGGCGCGGACTTCTCCTGGTCCCGGCAGCCGAGGCCGCAGAGCAGGAGCAGGATGAGGCCCAGACGGATCAACGCCCTGGCCGTCTCACTCTCCTCGGCTCGACTCCACGACGCGGAAGGGGCGCGTCTCGAGCACTTCCCTCCCGGCGCCATCCGCAATCTCCAGCCGATAGCGGCCAGGCCGGAGCCCCTCGGGGAGCAGGATGGTCAGGGCGAGGTCCTCGTCCGGTTGCAGCGCGTAGGACCACAGCTCCCGGCCGTTCGCCGCGTCGCGGAGCGTCAGCCAATAGGCCGGGAGCTCTTTGGGAGGATGGACCACGAGCATCCTGGCCGACGGCACTCACAGTCTTTTCGCCGGAGGCCGGGGCGGCCAGGCGCTCGTCGGGGGAGAAGTCGGCGATGATCGCATTGGGCTTCGGCGCCCGCGCCTCTTCCAGGAGGCGATTCTGGTGCACGGCAAAGGAGGAAAGGCCCACCAGCCCTACGAAGAACACCGCGGCCAGGGTCGAGGGCAGGCGAAACCGCCAGGAAGGCCGCCCCTGCGGCCTGGCGGTGATCTCGCGGACGTTCTCGGGCGAGGGGGCCGGCGGCGGGTCGAGTTGCGGGCGGAGCAGACGCCAGAGGGCGGCCGTATCCGTCTCCTGACCTTCCTCGTCCGGCTGGGCGAACGCTGCCGCGGCAGAGGCCAGGTCGAAGCAGTCGCGGCAGCGCACCAGGTGCTCCTGGAGACGGGATTCCTCGTCAGCGGGAAGCTCGCCGCGGTGGTAGGCGATCCACTGATCGGGAGAGGGATGGTCCATGGGTTCCGGCGACGTGTCGATCAGCTCGACGAGAGTGTCATGAAAGTCGGATGAGCTCACTCTTCACCCCCGCTCAGAAATCGATCGTCCCAAAGGTCTGGTGCAGCTTGTCCCACAGCCGTTGGCGCGCCTGGAAGAGGTGGGCCTTGACGGTCTCGGGAGAGATCCGCAGGGCCGTGGCGATCTCCTGCACGCTACGCTCCTGATAGACACGCAGCTCCATGCACAGGCGCTGCTTGGGGGCCAGCTCTCCGATCGCTTCCCGCAAGGCCTTCAGCCTCTCCTGGCGCACGACGTGATCGAGCGGCGAAGCCGCGGCGGAAGGCGAGGGGAACTGGGCCGCCGGCGCCGGCTCCGGAGCCCCAGGCGAGTCCGCGAGGGGGACCTCCGGGACTGCATTGCGGCCTCCCGGCTGGTGGTCGCGCCAGTTGCGATAGACGTTGAACGCGATCTGCAGCACCCAACCCTCCAGCGAACCTTCTCCACGGTAGCCCTCCAATCCTTTATAGATCCGCAGGAATATCGACTGGGTTAGGTCGAGCCGCTCCTCGGGCGAAAAAACCCGCGAGGCGAGGAAACGCTCCACCCGCGGGCGGAAGCGGCGGAAGAGCAGCTCGAAGCTCTTCTCGCGGTCGGCTCCGCGCTGGAAGTCGACGACCGCGCGAACGATGTCCTCCTGCCCGGCGCGCGGGCCGTTGCCCACCACGGGCGGGGTCTGCCGCTCTCCCAACTTCATCGCCGTTTCCACCAGTTGTGGGGAGACATGCCAAGGGCTCCAATCCTAAAGGGCTCGTGCCGTAGTATGGCACAGATCGGCCCCCTCATCACCCCGGCCCTCTTCTCCCACCCCCTCCCACCCCCCTCACCGGGAGAAGAGGGAGAGGTTAGTCAGAAGAAGAAGCCCCCCTGGGAGCGCCGGCATCCCTGCCGGCCTTCTAACTCTGACAAACCATTCCCCTCTCTCCCGGTGAGGGGGGTGGGCGGAGGCGGGGGAGGGGGTTAGGGGAGTGAGGGCTAGAACCCCAGCCGCACTCCGAGCTGATACTGACGTCCCCCCGGGTTGTAGGTCGAGGTGGGAGTGAGGAACCCGGCGGTGCCGAAGATGTTGTTGCCCACGCTCAGGAAGTTCTCCTCGCTGGTGGCGTTGTAGATCTCGCCGCTGAGCGACACCGAAACCCTGTTCACGATCGGCAGGTCGTAGCGCAGCGCCAGGTCGAGCCGCTTGAAGTCCGGCTGCTCGGCGCCGAAGAGCTTGCCGTCGAAGCTCACGTCATTGAGGCCGATGTCGGACGGCGGCACGGCGTTGTACGAGCCCGCGGGTGCCGGGGCGCGGTTGCCGTTGTCGAGACGGTTGTTGGTGAGGATCGTCGTGTGATCGCCGGCGAGATAGCTGAAGATCCCCGAAACCGTGAGGCCGCGGGCGCTGCGCCAGCCGGTGTGGGGAACCTGGTAGCTGCCCGAGAGGACCAGGTTGTGCGTGCGCAGCCAGTTCACCGGCTGGCCGTCGTTGCGCGGATCGTTGAGATTGAGATTGAGCGGCGCGCCGATCCACTGGCCCGTATCGAAGTTGTAGCCGCTCTCGCTGCGGGACTGGAAATAAGCCGACGCGGTGCCGGCGCCGGCGTTGCCGTAGTTGCCCGAGGAGCGCGAATAGGTGTAGGAGAGACGCCCGCCGTAGCGGCCATTGAAATGCTTTCTCAAAGAGAGCTGCAGGGTGTCGTACTTGCTCTTGCCGGCGTTGACGTAGGAGGAGATGCTGCCGAGAGCCGCAGGCTTGCCGTTGACGATGCTGATGTTCGGCCGGCCGCCCTGCGACTGCGAGAACGGATTCAGATCGACCAGCAGCAGCGTGTCCTTGTTCTCGTTGTGGATGTAGTCGAGAGCGAGCGAAAGGCCGGGGATGAGCTCGCGCTCGGCGCCGAGGCTCGCGGAATCGACGTGGGCCTGCTTGCGGTTCGGATTGTCCACCGTGGGAGCGGTGTTGAGCACGTGCCGGCGCCGCCTCTCGAGCTGCCGCACCAGGAGGTCACGCAGGCCGGTCAGCGTCGTGATGCCGTTCGCGTGCGCGAGATCGAAAAAGAGCTGCTGATTGATGCCGGCGTCCGGGAGGCGGAGGAGGAAACCCTGGGTGATGGTGATCGCATCCTGGAAGAAATCCTGATAGAACCCCATCTGGAAGCGATCGTAGAAGCGGCCGTAACCGCCGCGCACCACCGTCTTGCCGTCGCCGGACGGATCCCAGGCGAAGCCCAGGCGCGGCGCGTAGTTGTTGTTGTCGTTGGTGATGTCCTCCTTGTCATAGCGCACACCGAGGCTCAGCGTCAGCCTCTCGTTGAGGCGCCAGTCGTCCTGGAGGAACACGCCCAGCGTCTTGTTGTCCGGAATGGGCGTATCGAGCCCGCCCTTCACCCGCAGGGTGAAGAACGTCGGAAAGGTCGTGAGATCGTTGGCGTTGAACGGCCGGTCGGTGTCGAAATTGAACTGGCCGTTGGCGGTGCCGAAATCGCCGAACGTCTCCTCCCGCTTCGCATACTGGAAACCTGTCTTGAGCTGGTGCTCGCCATGCCAGTCGGGCAGGAAGTAGGAGAACGTGTCGTCGAGCTGCCGCGACGTGTTGACGCGCGCCTGGGCGACGCCGCTGCCGCCGTCGAGGATCGTCGGCCGCAGCTCGACCGGCGTCTGGTCGCGCTGTGCTTCGAAGCTCTGGCCGTTGTTGTTGAAGGCGGGATTGGCGAAGGCCACGTCCTCCTTGGTGAAAGAGAGCCGGACCTCGTTGAGCCCCACGCTGCCGAACACGGAATCGAGGGTCGCGATCCAGTTGCTGTCCGTGTCCGCCTCCTCGCGCGCCGCGGCGAGAGTGGCGACGGAGTTGCCATTGTTGATGATCTGGTTGAACTGCGGCGAATTCTCCCGCAGGTAGCGGGCGGCGAGGTGATGGTTCGCCGCGAACTGGTAATCCACCTTGGCGAGATGGTTCTTGATCTTGTTGTCCACCGTGGTCGTGAAGTTGAGCTCCGGGCGGGTGTTGAAGATGCCAGCCACTCCGGCCTTGGCGACGTCGTCCTCATAGCTGACGAAGAAATGCAGCTTGTCGTGGATGATCGGTCCACCCAGCGTGAAGCCGCGGGCGTCGTACTTGGAGTCCGGATTCTGCCGGCCCGAGCGCTCGACGAAGAAGTCCGTCTCATTCCAGTCCGAACGCTGGAGATAGCTGAAGGCCGAGCCGTGGAAACTGTTGCCACCGCTCTTGGTCACGGCGTTGAGCACCGCGCCCGTGGAGCGGCCGAACTCGGCGTCGAACTGGCTGGTGAGGACCTGGAACTCCTGAATCGCCTCGATCGGCGTGCGCGTCTGCGCCCCCGCGCGGGCGCCGATGACGTCGTCGTCGTTGTTGGCGCCGTCGACGTTGAACGAGTTGTTGTTGTCGTCCTGACCATTGGCGAAGATCGCATCGCCCGAGGTCGACTCCGTCGAAGGCACGGGCGTGACGCCCGGCAACAGCGCCGCGAACAGGGCGAAGCTGCGGTTCTGAGTGGGCAGGTCCTGGAACTCCTGCGTGGTGAGCGTGCCGCCGATCTCCTTCGACGTGGTCTCGACGATCGGCGCCTCCCCCGTGACCGTGATCGCCTCCTCGACCTGCGCCAGCTTCAGCGTGGTGCCGAGCCGGGTCTCCTGGCCCACCAGGAGCTCGACGTCCTTGCGGCTGACACCGGGGTAACCTGCCAGGTCAAAGCTGACCTCATAGGTTCCGGGCTTGACGCCCGAGATGGCATAACTGCCGTTGTCCGCGGTGACCGTCGTGCGAACCAGGCCGCTCGCCTGGTTCCTGATGGTCACCGTGACATTGGGTAGCCCGGCCCCATCCGCGCCGACCACCGTGCCGGAGATGGAAGAATTGGCGAGCTGCGCACCGGCCTGCGAGGCCAGCGCCATGAAAACGATTCCAACCAGGGCCACGCTGCGAAGAAATCTCATCAGCTCTCTCCTTGGGCGGGCCCCAGGCGGGAATCTCCCGTGAGACTCCGCCCCGACGGGAGTTGGACGTACGACGGCGACGACTCTTTAGCTGATCGTGAAGCAGTGCTTCAAAAAGTAGGGTGCGCGGGAGGGGGATTGCGTGACAGCTTCAAGGTCCGTCCACGAAGAGCGAGCCGTTGGCGTCCAATCCCAACCCTCAAAACACGACCGGCCGGCACCGGCCAACGATCGGCCGACGTTCGCCATCCTCTCGCCGGCACCGGCCAACGCCTCGCCAGCGTCGGCGAGAGACGCGCGAACGTCGGCGAGAGGGTCGCGAACGTTGGTCAGAGGATCGCGAACGTTGGCGAGAGGGTCGCGAACGTTGGTCGGAGGATTTCGAACGTCGGCCAGAGGCGATCGACTGCCGGCCAGAGGATTCCGAACGCCGGCCAGCCGACCTCAGATCCGCCGCCGCCGTGGATGCCCAGCCCGCCCTCGACGTAAGAAGATCCAACCTCTGGAAGAACCGGCGACGAGAACAGCGCGCCGTAGCTCCCGGCCGATCGCCTACGGGCGATCCCCGGATCGGTCCGGAGCGGCGGACCGTTCCGGTGCCCTGGGCCCGCCGCACGGGTGGCGGGATGGCGCTAGGGTGGGGGCCAGGGCTCTGAGCGATCCGGGAGAGCCCCGGCTAAGAGATGATCAACTATAGTCGTCTATCGATGAAGAAAAAGATAATAAGTCCCACTCCAATCCCTATGAGAATCCAGGCTAGGGATCCACACCATTGCATCAACAAGACTCCAGCTCCTCCGAATGCGAGGATACAACCACTTAGAAGGAGAAGTTTTTTGCATGCCGCAGCATTATTAAGTAAGGGAAAATCATAGGGCTCAGCGATGAAAGCAGGAATCTCGTTCGGCGGCCACATCGTACTATATGCTGCTATGGCGGCCACTCTTTCTCTTTGAATTAGCTCACGAATCTTGACTTTCATGCGGATGAGTGTAAAGCGTCTAATAGAAACAAATAAGAACCACGAAAATAGAAGGAAGAACACAAGCAACCCCCAGTATAGCCTCTCAGTCATGGCTCTCCTTCTCCTCTCTGACAGCGTCTGTTTTTTTCGTGGCGCGAGGAGGTAGTGCCTCCCGTTTGCGGTATTCCATGGCACGACTCATCAAATTCCATTGCATGTACTCCTCGTCGCGCGTGAGCCCATCACTGAGTTCAAGTTTCTTTCTTAGGTCCGGCAGATAGACGTCAAACGCTGCTTTGACGCTCTTTCCCCAACCCGCTGCAGCTTCACGGGCCTGAATCGATGCCAACATGGCCAAAGGAAGACTGAGCAATGCCCAAAGAGAGCCTCGCTCGCGGGCAATTGCCACGAGGGCCATATACTCAAGAGCAATGAAAATATTTAATAGCCACACATTCAGCCAAAAATCCATAAACGCCTTGTCTCGGTCTATTAGGGGCCGCACCTCCTCGGGGATGAGATAAATAAGCCTATCCCATCCTGGAATCGCATCGATTCCGTACATTACGAAGGGATATACTTCCCAAGCTCGCATCACGTTCCCGAAAGCGGTGGGAAGGACAAATTCTTCAGCGTGAGGGAAACGTTCGGCCCTTTCACGAAAAAGCTTTGTACGTCGGCTATCAGATTCCTCATCAAGTTCACAACCTATTCTCTCTAGCGTCTGGCGTTGATCCTCCAGCGATTCTATTTCCTCCTGCAGCCGGCGGAAGCGAGCAACCTCTCTCCACTTTAGGAGTCTCAACGGATTCCAGCGTCCATATCCCTCTTTGAATCTTATAATCAGAAAATTCATAACCAGGAGAAGTATTCCTCCTAGCCACAGCAGAAGGACGAAAATAGTAGCCTCAAAGGGCCCTGGTTTGTCCTGTAAGGCCTTGACTACCTGCAAGAAGCTTGCAATCTCTGGCGCTGAAAAACCCGTAGCCACAAGATACATGCAAGGGATGAACACCGCTAGAGGTAAGAAATAGCCTATTGCAAAATCACGATCGAACAATTTGGGCAGCTCTGAGAACACTGTAACATTTCTCCGTTTATCCAAATCTCTAGGGCTTGATTATGGCAGTGCCGGCCAAATGGCTGTTGACGAATTTGGTTAACTCAAACATAGATATGCAGGTTTTGCCATGGAAGATTGCCCTAAGCTTGGGGTCGGCAAGGATCATTCTCTTATCCGAAGGGTCTTGTAGGTTATGTTCCCGGATATAATCCCAAACTCTCTTGGTCACTTCGGTTCTGGGCAGCGGCTCATGCCCTACGATCTCGGCGAGAGCGGCGCTCGGGTTCAAGGGTTTCAGGAATCCCTCCCTTGAACTTCCGGTTGTACCTTTACCCTTACTGCTTCTCGATGAGGCCATGATTTGCTCCTTGCGGTGGTGTTGATCTTTATTATTGTGCCGAGGTCCTCCGGTTCGCCCGGCGCTCGCCTATAGATAATGGTGCAATCGAGATTATGGCCTGCTCACAGGGCCTGCTGTCAAGCTTATGAGTTCGTAGGCAATTCCGTAGATTGAAGTTTTTGGCTAAGCCCACGAACTGGCCCGGATCGCGATGTCTGGGAAGGAGAAGGTGCTTCGCGCTGCTTGGGGGCGCCAGGAAGCGGAATGTACGCGCCTCGCGAGACAAGACATTCCATATTTGTGCGACTTTGATCGATCCACGCCTCGATCTCGGCGGCTTTGCCCGGGGTCCTGCTCACGGGTGATTTCGACTCCTGCTTGGAGCTCGCCGAGGGTAACGGCTGAGAGGTGGAGGTCCTCGTCAGCAATTCCCTGGAGCCATGCCACCACCGCGCCGTGAGGACGCAGCCGCCGCAGCTCCGAGATGACATTTGTGTCAAGGAGATACACGAGCTCTCACTCGAGCGCGGTGGGTACCCGCCGGCGCTGGGTTCGGCGCGGAGGCACGGAGATCTCGGCTCGCGGCGACTCGGCGAGCAATAAATCCGTTCTTCCGGGTAACCATCATACTCATCCCATTCGGCCCAACGGGCCGAGAGAACGGAGCCCAGGGCTTCTGAGGCCGAAGGCCGATGCCCTGGGAAACAAAGGAAACAAGACACCCATCCGGCGGCCTGAAGGGCCGCGAGAACCCGGCTCGAGAAAAAAGCTCCCGCGGCCTTTCAGGCCGCACTGCTTTGTTGTCCCTCCACCCAGGGCAGTGTCCTTCGGCCCCAGCCCTGGGCTCCGTTCTCTCGGCCCGTTGGGCCGGACGGGGCTTGCCATTGCCGGCTGACATAGCTTTCCCGGTCGATGCCATAGCACAGCATCTCCCGACCGAGGAAATCGATGCGGGCTTGCAGTCTCTCGCCGAGTCGTTCGGCGACGCGGATGGAGGCTTGATTCTCCGGATGGATGAGGCTGATGACGCGATCTTTTTGCCAGACGGTGAAGGCATGGGCCAGGGCGGCCTGGGCGCCTTCCGTGGCGTAGCCATGTCCCCACCAGCGACGCGCCAGAGTCCAGGCGAGCTCGCAGCCCGGCCAGCCCTCCGGCTCGGCAAAACCGATCATTCCGAGGAACGTGCCGGCCCCTCTCTGTTCCACGGCCCACATGCCGGTGTCCCCGAGCTGCCAGTGCCCCAGGAGGAATGCCATGTGCCGCCAGGACCGGCCCCGGTCCCAGGGCCCCGTCCCACCCAGATACCGCATGACTTCGGGGTCCGCGGTCAGCGCGGCGTAGTCGTCGAGGTCGCTCTTGCGGAAAGCCCGCAGCCGCAGACGTTCCGTCTCCAGGATTGGGATATCGAGTGAGTCCATCCCTTGGATTCCTCTCTCCGCGATCGTCCGCTCTCAGAAGCATGGCTTGTCCTTGGGGCAGGAGAGGTCGACACTCCGGCCATAGGGACACCCATCCACGGGCAATGACGCTCGTGCGGTCACCTGTCCCTGAAGGGAGAGGCTCAATGCTTCGTCTCGTTCTGCTCGTGCTTTGTCTCGCGTCGTTATACCTCTCGGGTCAAACCAAGGGAGATCGCACCGGCAATTTGGACCCCGATGGGTTGACGGCCCAACCACCGGGAGACCGCACCGGCAATTTGGACCCAAACGGTTGACCCCCCACGCCCTGAGGGACGTCCCCGGCGTCCCTCGTTTTTCCTTCCGACAAGAACTGTACAAAGGCCTGTACTTCGCTGTAGGATGAAGTACCCTGAGAAGGTGTCTACCTGAGGAGAGCCTTAAATGTCCCATCTGGAGCTGGAGGTCATGCGGAGAATCCTGGGCGGAGAGAGTGGCGCCCAGGAGGCTGAGACCGCGGCAGAGCACATCGTCTCCTGCGACCGATGCCGGGCCCTGGCTGGGACTCTGGTCGACGAGCTTCGCGCGGAGCGTCCAGGGCTGCGACGAGAGGGGCCGCTTCAACTGGTGTTCAATTTGATCGACTGGGAACGCCAGTGGGAAGTGGAGTCCCTGACGGCCCTTGCGGAGTGGGCCGAGCTGCGACACATCCCGAGTCGGAGGAGTCAACGGGAGCATGTGAGGATGACGAAGGCGTGCCACACGATCGCATTCTTCAACCTCTTACTTGGTGAGCTCGAGGAAGCATCGTCTTGGGATGAAGCCGAGTTTCTCGGTGGGCTCGCTCTCCTCTCCATCGAAGCCATGAGTCAGCGCCGACAGATCTCTCCGGCTTCTAGTCACGATTTACAGGCGAAGGTCTGGACTGCGGTCGCGAACGCCCGACGGCTGGCGGCCGAATGGAAGCGGACGCATCAAGCCTTGGTCAATGCAGAGCGGCACCTGAAGGAGGGGACCGGAGATCTCCGCCTGGAAGCGAGGCTCCTGTCAATTACCGCGTCCACTCTTGGCGAAGAGGGGCACGAGGCCCAAGCCTTGGACGCTCTGGAGAGATGTGGAGCAATCTATGAGGGCCTCTCCGAATGGGCACTCCTAGCTCGCACGCTAGTTCAGAGGGCAAATGTCTTGGTTGAAGCCGATCCTGCCAACGGCTTGGTGGCGCTCGATCACGCCGACCCTTTGATCCCTGCCGAGGACTCGTACTTGACGCTCCTCGCTGAGCTGCTCCGAGTGAAGTGTCTCATCGAGCTCCAGAAGCCGACGGAAGCCTTGCAAGTTTACCGTCGTTGCTCCCGACTGCTCATCGCCAGCCCGAGGATTCGGCTACGCCTTCGCGGCCAGTTCACGGGTGCTCAACTCCTGGATGCTTTTGGCTTCAAGCAGCAGGCCGAGCGACTCTTTGAGGAAGTGGCGGAGAGAGACATCGAACACGAGCTCTACAAGGATGCCTTTCTTGACCTTCTTTATATCTATGATCGCCACGTGCAAGCAGGAGACCTCGAAAAGGCTGCGCGCGTTTGCCAGAGGGTTCTGACGGATGCCTCCCTCTCCCAGATCGCGCACGAACAACTCCGGGATTTGTGGACAGAGCTCCTAGAAGCGACCCAACGCCAGGCGATCAGCCAGGATTCATTGAAAGACCTCCGGCAATACCTCAACGTGCATTGGAAGCATCCCGCAGCAACACCTCCGGTGGTGGCCTGCCGCTGAAGAGGAGGCCCTCACCGCCGATTCTCAGGCCCTTCTTGAGGGCCCTTACCTTCGTTTATCCTTCGTTCGGGGCCTTCCGTGCTGTCGCCTGCCGCATCGTAGCGAGGAGGTGGCCCTCATCAACAGGCTTGGCAAGGTGCGCCACGTAACCGGCGGCGAGCGAGAGCGCCACATCGGCCTCTCGCGTAAAGCCACTCAGCACGATGGCAGGCGCTTCGGTTCCCCCTGCCGCCCAGCGCTGCAGGTAGTGCCGCACCGCGGCAGGAGGTCGAGACCGCTGCCTTCCGGGAGTTGCAGGTCGCAGAGGAGGAGGTCGAACCGCCCGGTCGCCACGGCGTGCTCGGCGAGGCACTTCTTTGGCTTGAGCGCGGCCGAGCTCTTGACGAAGTCGTCTTATTTTAAGAAAATAATGGATATCTAGGTTAAGGGTGCCATCCGAGCTTCCATGGTGGAAGCGTTCGGAAGCGCCCTCGAGAAAGGAGCGCGGTGATGGCCACTCTGTTTCAGTGGGAGCAGGAAGGTCAGGTCAGGCCTCTCGACCCGACAGGCCGAAAGCCCGATGGGGACTGCCAGCCTTCGAACGCCCTGATCCTCTCAGGGACGGGTGTCACGGACGGCAGCGGCCACTGGACGATGGATCTCCGGCCGGCCCTGTGCATCAACGCCGGGATTTTCGAAGACCCGTCGATGGTTGCGACGCCCACCTTCAGCGACGAAGCGGCGAGGCCCAGAGCGGTGTTCGTCACCACGGAATGGAGCCGGCCGAGCCCTGGCAACCTGATCCTCGGCGTGCGGAGCTGGGACGCGGCTGGAGCTCCCGCCTCGAAAGTCCCCTTCTCCTGGCACCTCCGGGTCTACAGCATCTTCGTCTGAGGATGACGCAACCTTGCCAAATGCTGCGCCGCGGAGGAGGAGAAAGGCCACTCCGAGGCAGGCCGAAACGAAAGCAAAAAGGTCTGGGAAACGGCGGCCGGGCGAGCACCAGAGTCCCCGCCGCCGCTGCCCCCCGCCCGCCCGCCCCGCCGCAGGACGAGCTTCATCCTGTCGAAGTCCAGGGTGAGGGCGTAGGGCCGGAAGAACTGGTGGGAGATCAGGCCGGCGATGCGGAAGTCGTTGCTCCACTCCAGGGTCTCCGGGAAGGCGCCGTAGACGCCGGTGAGATCGGTCTCGCGCGCGGTCCCCAGGGAGAGCTCGGCGACGTTGAAGGGGGTGATCTTCACCGCTCCGCCTCCGCCGACGCCTTCGGATTCGGTGCCGGTCGTCAGCTTGATGCCCGCTTCGTCCAGGATCGATCGCGGGCCCGTGAAGCCCAATCCGGCCGCTCCCGTGTCTACCAGCAGGAGGACGGGGCCGCTCTGGTTTACTCGTCCCCACGCCACCATGAGGTGATCCCCCGCCAGCCAGAAGGGCACCTCGACGTCTTGCGGTCCGCTCGCAGGTGCCGCTCCCGTTTTGGCGTTCGGCCGGCGACGGAGCACCAGCTCTCCGTTTCCATAGTCGATCGTCGAGAGGAAGTGATAGAGCAGCACGGTGCCGAGGATGCCGTCGACCTGCTTGCCGCGGGCTGCGGCGGCGAATCGCTTGGTGCTCTGGATGGCGACCGGCACGTTGTGGACCGTGAAGTCGCCCAGGGTCAAGGTATTCAATCGGCCCTGGCCCACCTCGGCGCTCTTGCCGCCGGCGAAGGTCCCCGTCTCGCTCCCCACGCTGGTGACACCGGCCTTCTGCGCCAGCTCGGGGTCCAGGATCACTTCGCCGCCGCCGGTGTCGAGGATGAAGCTCACCTCCTGGCCGTTGACTTTGACCTGGATCAGCGGCAAGGGGTCCGTGTGCACGAATTTGAGGTGGGTCTCCTGGGCCGGTCCTTCGATATGGTAGGGGACCACCCCCTTGAAGCTCGCCAGCTTCTTCGCCTCCGCTTCCCGTCCTGCCGAGGCCAGGAGGGGAGCCGCCCGTTCGAAGTCGTCCCGCCGCCGGTACACCTCGGCCAGCGAGCGCTGGCCGAGCTTGTCGCCGGGCTGGAGCACGAGCGCTTTGTTGAGCCACTTCTCCGCCTCCTCCAAGCGGTTCCCCAGCAACGCGATCCGGCCGAGGCGGAGAGCCGCGGCGGCGTTCTTGGGGTCCTGGCTCAAGGTCGCCGCGTAGAGCTTTTCCGCCTCCGGGAAGTGCCCGGTTTTGAAGGCGCTGTCGGCTGCATCGGTGGCGGCTGGGGGCTTGGGCGTCTGCGGGTTGCCCGGGATGGCGGCCAGAGCGGCCAGCACGAGCAGGACGAGCGGATGGAGGAAGCGGGTGGTCTTCATTGCGTCTCCTGGGTCTCCCGAGTGGGCGAACGATCGCCTCGGCTCCAGGAGAATAACTCCCGCGCCTGGAAAACGTTCCCGCTGCCGACACGTCAGTGACATGTCACCGACATGTCAGGGAAGCGGCCCTCGCCCGTCTGGGGAGGTCCACACCGCCCAAAGCCGGCTGCCTTCCTCCTGGCACATCGGGTGCAGAGGACCTCGATAAACCGGTGTTCTTCTCACAAGGAGGGTGCTCGTATGAGAAAAGCTCGTGTAGCTCGTCTGATCCTTCTTCTGCTGCTGTTGACTGCCAGCCTGGCTCTGGCTGCCGGGCCAACGCGGCCGCCCTGCGGTCTCAGCGCCACCTCGAGCCCGGAAGGGCCTGCGCTCAAGCCTCAAGACGTCTGCGCACAGGTGACGACGCAGAATGGACCGATCACGAATCCGGCGGTTCAGGCTCCGGATCAGTTCGCCTGGCAGCGCTTCGCGGAGCTCAGCGCTCCGGCCGGCGGCAATCAGGTCAAGTGGCAGACCTTCGCCAACCAGGCCGATCTCTACGTCGCGAATCCGGACCCCAAGAAGCCTCCGACCTATCCCGGCCCCGAGAAGACGCGGCAACTGCGCATTGCTCCCGGCCGGCAGAGGCTGCTGGCGAGAGGGCTCGATCTGGTGAGCGCTCACACGGAGGCGAGCAATCCCTGCATGCCGGCCGGCGTGCTGGAGGAGGTGCGGCTGAACAAGGACGTCTTCAACTTCGTCGTGGCCAAGAAGCTGTGGTACGTGGAAGGGCAGGTGGCGGCGTTCAATCAGGGAATGACGGTGAATTTCCCCACCCCTGCACTCGAGGTCAAGGCGAACTGGAAACCGATCAGCGAGAGCGAGAAATCGGCATTCCTCTGGGCCAAGGGCAGCAATGGCAAGCTCTACGGTCTGGTCGCCATGCACGTGCTGTCGAAGGACGTGCCCAACTGGTTCTGGGCCACCTTCGAGCACAAATCGAATCCTTGCTACGGCAAGTATCTCGCGCCGCAGGACAACTACGGCTTCCCCAACGGCTCCAGCACGCCGAGCGCCGGGCTCGCGGCGCTGTTCAAGAAGTATGGAGTCAATGCGGCGGTCTTCTCCAATTATCGTCTGGACGGCGCCATGGTGGACTTCACCGACAGCGAGGGATCGCCGATCATCCTTGGCAACTCGATCACTGAGAACGGATTCCAGACCACCGCGAGCTGCATCACCTGCCATGCCCGCTCAACCGCGGGACCCAACACCAAGAGCTTCGGGACGGGCCGGCTGTCCGTTTTCGACAAAGCCAACCAGAGCTACAACGGAACGCCGGATCCCGGTTGGTTCTGGAATTTCTCGGCCAAGCCGCCGGCCGCCCAATACATCCAGCTCGACTTCGTGTGGTCCCTGGCGTGCGCCAATGCGATCGGCAGCTCTCAGCAACAGTGCCCGGCACCGCCCGTCTAGGGAGGGCTCGGCGCCAGTCTGGGATCGGAGCGGGCCCGGTCGCGAGGCCCGCTCCGCGTTTCAGAACAGAGAGGACGACCCCTGCCGCAAATCATGGGCCACAGGCTGACCGGATGGCGGATGGCTGCAAAGTGTTGACGGGGCCGGGAGCGGGGGGTACTGTTCGCCGCGACGTGCGAGGGACGTCAGGATCGGAGGAAGATCGACCTTGGCGCCCGGCAGGCGATCGTTGATCCATCCCTTGACGCGGGGGATGAGGTCGACCGGCTGCTCGATCCATGACTTCGTCGACGTAACTGGGATCGTAGAGACTCTGGAGCGAGCGCAGACGCCGCGCCGCCACGGTGGGCAGCTCGTTGTCCGAGAGCGACACCGCGGGAGCCTGCGGATAGTAATGAATATCGACCCAGTCCACGAGCCGGACGCCGGTTTCGCGCTCGTTGTTCTGCACCTGCTGGAGGTACCACTCGAGGAGCGGCATGCCGCCGTGACTGTCGCGGTCGGGGCCGTTGGCGCAACTGTCCGCGGCGGAGCCGAAGAGGTCGCACCAACCCCAGGTGACGGGGCCGAAGATCTCCGCCTTGGGATCCATGGCCTTGATGGCCGAGGCATAATTGAAAGTGTTTTGCCACAGCTTGTCGTAGGTGACCGGCGCCGGATGGACGTCGCGATGGGTGCTGTTCCACAGAATGGGCTCGTTGTCGAGCGCGAAGAAGTGGACGCCTCCCTGGGCCGCCGTGCCCACGCGCGAGGCGATGTGCGCCATCCAATTCATGTCGAACGTGGGACCGACCTCGCGCGAGGTGTCGTGCGGATCGTTGCCGGTGATCAGTGAGCCGTCGGGACGGACGCCGTTGCCGGCGCACTTGCCGCCAGGAAGAATGGTGCAGTTTTCCGACTGTTGCGATCCATACTGATCCACGGCGAACCCGACGCGGGTCTGGCGGTCGATGGGCGTCCAGCCGATCGTGGGCATGGTGAGCAGGACCTCACCGCCGTTGGCGCGGGTCTTGTCGATGAAACGGTCCGCGAGCGAGCCGTCGGGCAGGAGACCGGGATTCGGATTGGGCTCCGCGATGTTGGCGAAATACCAGTCGAAGGCCCGGTTGGAGACGTCGTCCTCCCAGGAGTAGCGGCTCGTGGCATTGCCACCCCAGCGGCGCACGGGCCAGGCGAGGCGCGGCGTTGGATCGAAGCTGTTGAAGTTGACGCCGTAGATCAGCGGGCTGATGGCCTTCCACGGGGCCTCCGGGGAGATCGTGACCAGGACCGGGCTCGGGGCCTCAGGAAGGAGCTGGACGTCGTCGACGTAGACCGTCGATTGATCCCACGGCAGGTCGCCCTGGAGCCAAATGCCGTCGAACCTGGGGTTGGAGGAGGGCAGGAGGGCGCTGAAGGGGACGCTGAAGCACACCCATTGATTGGCCGGGATGGACCCTCCGGGGATGAACCCGTCCAGGGGCGCGTTGGCGACCTGGGTGCCGACGTCGAGGAGAGCGATCCGCAGCTTCTGGTGCCCCGTCGTGCCGCCGTGGAGGCAGAACGAGACGCCCGCGAAATCCGTGCGGCTGATGCCTGAATCGCGATGGAAGAAGAGCGCCTCCCAGGCCTCGGGCGTGAAGGAGATGGCGTACGGCCCGGTATGGACCACGGAGGATTCGGTGTAGGAAACGGGAGCCCAGCTCCAGTCGACGAAACCGTTTCTGAGCTGATCGTCGTAGACGCTGTTGGGGAACGGGCTCAAGAGCTCGACGTCGTCCACGAAGACCGTATCCTGATCGCCGCCCGTGTCGTCCTGGAGCCAGATGCCGTCGAAGGTCCCTGAAATGAGGCCGATGTTGACCAGCGGAACCTGCACCTTCACCCACTGATTGGGAGACAGGATGCCGCCGGGAAGGAAATCGGCGAGGGGCGCACCGACGCCGATGGGATCACCCCCGAGGGCGCCCCGCACGCGCAGCTTCTGGCCGCCGTTGGGGCCGCCATGGATCCAGATCTCGATGGCGCGGTAGTCCGCGGTGTTGAGAACGCCGTTTCTGTGGAGGAAGAGGGCTTTCCAGGCGTCCGGCTCGAAGCCGATCGCGGACGTGCCGGTATGGACGACTCTCTGTTGCGCGAGGTCGTGCTCAGCCCAGCTCCAGTCGGCGAAGCCGCTGTAGAGCTGGTCGTAGTAGACGGACAGGGGATAGGCTTGGGCGGCCCGGGTTGCGAAGATCGTCAGAACGAAGACAAGGGCGTAGCGCAGGCCCTTGAGAGAGCTTGAGGGCGACATAGAGGACTCCTTGATGTAAATGAGGCAGGCACGGCGCCTGCGTATACATCAGGACGAAGGAGCCGGCCCGATCCCCTCACCGGCGGGTGAGCGGCTGTTGACGGGGCCGGGGAGCGGTGGATACCCTTCGCCGCGACGTTTGACGGACCGAGGATCGGAGGATCTGCTTTGCGAGCACTCCCGGAGCTTTTCGCCAACAACCGCCGGTGGGCGGCCGAGATGGTCGAGCGCGAGCCGGCCTTCTTCGCGGATCTCACCGCGCAGCAGGCTCCCGCCTATCTCTGGATCGGCTGCGCTGACAGTCGCGTGCCGGCCAACCAGATCGTCGGCCTCAAGTCAGGGGAGATGTTCGTGCACCGGAACGTGGCGAACGTCGTGGTCCATACCGACTTGAACTGCCTTTCGGTGCTCCAGTTCGCCGTGGAGGTGCTGCGCGTGCGGCACGTGATCGTCTGCGGTCACTACGGCTGCGGCGGAGTGCGGGCCGCTCTCGAAGGCGCGAAGCTCGGCCTCATCGACAACTGGCTGCGCCACGTGCAGGACGTCCGCGGCAGGCACGCCGTGCACCTCGACACTCTCGAGGACTTCACGGCCCGCGCCGACCGGCTCTGCGAGCTCAACGTGCTCGAACAGGCCGTGCACGTGTGCGAGACCACCATCGTGCAGGACGCGTGGGACCGCGGCCAGGAGCTCGCCATCCACGGCTGGATCTACCGGTTGGACGACGGCCTGCTCCGCGATCTCGGCTTCTGCGTCACCGCGCCGGCCGAGATCTCCTCCTCGCTGGCGGATGCGGTGGCGGCGCTCGGCGCCGGCGGGAAGCGGGTCTAACAGTCTTAGAGAAGATGTGCTATAACTCTGGCCTGGCTCGACCGTAAGCCAAGCCGTCGTGGCAGGCTCGTCCTTCAGGTTCAACTTCTTTGGAGACCACAACATGAGAAGCAAACTTCCGCTGCGAGTCTCACCCCTGTTCCTGGCGATCGTGTTGATGACGCTCGCCGCCTCCTCCCTTGAGGCGCAGCCCGGCTGTCCCCTCAACGATCCGAATTCCGACTTCTTCGTGCGGCAGCAATACCGGGACTTCCTGGGACGGGAGCCGCAGAGCTGGGAGCTGATCCAGGGCGTCGCTCCCATCAACTCCTGCTACAACTACGGCGATCTGGCCTGTGCGAACACGGAGAAGGTCCGGATGTCCCGCTCGATGTTCGACCACTCCGAGTTCCGCCAGCAATCCCAGACCTTCGGGCTGACCAACACCAATCCACCTCCGCAGTACAATAGCTGGGATTTCATCTATCTCTGCTACACGGTCTATCTGCGCCGTGCGCCGAACGCACCGCCGGACAACAACTGGAACGGGTTCGACTTCTGGAAAGGCGTCCTGGACAACTGCACCACCAACGCCATCAACAACCAGGGGAACGTCGACCAGTGCTATAAAGACATCGTCAACGCCTTCCTGCAATCCGGGGAGTACCGGGCCCGGTTCGGCTGCTCGTAACGAAGATGCGACCGTGATTCCACGGCCCCGTCGAAAGCGCGACGGGGCCAGCTCACCTTGATACGGCTGGTATCTGGTGTTGGGTGTCAATCTCATGATTGGAGGGGCAGGATGAGAGTCTTGATCGTGGGAGCCTCGGGAACCATCGGACGCGCCGTGGTCGCGGAGCTGCGGCAACGTCACGACGTCATCGCCGCTGGACGCACCTCCGGCGACCTGCGGATCGACATCACGGACAGCGCGTCGATCCGCTCGGCGTTCGAGAAGGCCGGAGCGCTCGACGCCGTGGTTTCAGCCGCGGGCCACGTGAAATTCGCGCCCTTCAAGGACATGACGGCCGCGGACTACGAGATCGGCTTGAAGGACAAGCTCATGGGCCAGGTCGACCTCGTCCTGATCGGGCGCGACTACGTTTCGGACGGTGGATCATTCACGCTCACGACCGGCGTGCTCGACAGCGATCCGATCCGGCAGGGCACGTCCGCCGCGATGGTGAATGGCGCGGTCAACGCCTTCGTCACCGCGGCGGCCATCGAGATGCCGCGAGGCCAACGCATCAACGCCGTGAGCCCCGGGGTGATCGCCGAGGCCATGGAGAGCTATGCCCCGTTCTTCCGCGGCTTCGAGCCCGTCCCCGCGGCGCGGGCCGCTCTGGCCTACGCCAAGAGCGTGGAAGGGGCGCAGACGGGGCAGGTGTATCGCGTGCGGTAGGGGATTCGCCATGGATCCCTCCAATTCCCTCGTCCTCATCTTCCCTTCCAAGGTCGACCGGTGGATCCTGTGGCTCATGGCCGTCCCGCTCAGCCTCTCGTTCGTGGCAGTGATCTCGGCCCTGTGCTTCAACTTGCCCGTGCTGCCGCAGCATCCGTACTAACTTCCAGGTCTTGGAGAGTTACGCCGGGGCGCCATAGTTTAGCTCTGCAGCCAAGAGTGACGATCATGCCGAAACCGTTGGCCTTACAGTAGGAACGCAATCCTCCATGGAGGCAGATTAGCTGAATGTACCAACCAAATAGCGACGTCTCGCCGACTGTAAGACTTCGTATCACGAACACAGAATAGGCCAGGCCATGGAAAAAATTAAGGAGACGGTCGAAGTCGTGCCGTCTCTCAAGCAGGACTGCATCCACTTCTCGCTCCGATTCGGGGAAAAGATCATCTAGCGACACCGACGGATGGCGGCCCTCAAGGATCTTGGTTGACTCAACCAACACCGGATCTGTGTCAAGATATTTTGCTTGTTCGAAGAGAAACTCGGTTCGTTTCCATGCGAGTTCGTGCCTGCGATTAAGTAGATAGGCGATGACCGCAGCGCCTCCGGCACCAATTCCTGAGAGAATTTCCCAGTTTTCTCTTAAGAACAGAAGATCGCCCGACATGATCTCTCCTCTTTATGTCGGCCAACGTTGGCGCTGAGCCGCGGCGCTCATGTGTGCAATCGCGCCGTCGGCTCCAGCGCCTTAGACGGCGTGGCAGTGGATTCTGAGAAAATATCTTCCACGCGTTTCAGCAACGCCCGCCGTCCCTCTTCCGTAAATCCTTTGTTGCCACGAAACAATACCCTTGTATCTCGGTCGTCCCACAGTTGCGTGAAGACATTCGCGACGGCTTCAACAACGCCCGCATGTCGAAGCACAACCGCTGCAACGTTGTCAGTGCCGCCGGCCATTGGAAAACCGATCACCGCGACGTCATCGGCCACCATAAAGTCGAATTGCGGCCCACCAGCCATGAAATATCGCACTTCTGCTGCCTCACGATACAGAAAATCCACAATCAGAGCGTCCACGTGCTCGCGAGCCTGAGGGGCAACGCGCAACAATCGGCGAAAATCCTCGAGGGGAGCGCGTTGGCTTCCCAAGCGCTCGGCGAGGATCGCAAAGTACTCCCGTTCACCCACTCCCCGGCCGGTGTGTGTGCGAGCTGTCCATATTCTGAGTCGGGCGTGTCGAGCAAGCAGTTCGAGAAGCGACATGACCTCTCGATAGCCGATGATTACGAAAGCTTTACGCGTCGCCAGAAGGAGCAGCCAGACAAGGGAGGCAGTCCCGACAGCCAGGAGGAATACGCGGATTGGCTTCTGCGGATCCGACGCGAATCCCGGAATGACACTGAGCACAAACGCCAGGAGCGTCGCCACTGATGCGACGAACTCCAAAGTGCTCCATTTTCGAAAGTAGTATCTGAACACGTCCTGTTCCCGACTCTTGGTTCGGCCGACTAACGCCACAGAGGGTGAGCGAGCGGGAACCGCGTTGTTTGCGGTTTCCGTCCGCTCGACCGCTCGGGTTGGCCGCCATGCACAACTACTCTACGTCAGCTACCTTTCCGCCGACAAACACGATCTTCATGTCTTTGTACATGTAGATGAGCTTAGTGCCAAGGTCCACTTTCTTCTCCGGAGCACCGAGAATTGCCACAACCTCCTCGGGCGTCTGACCTAGCTTTACAGTATTAACGTCCGAAGACGCCGCCTCGGATTCGGTAGTAAAGAATGAGCTCACATCTTTAATTATGCGCTCCGTTTCTACAGCTTGTAGTCCGCCGTCATACTCAAAACGAAGAGCTAGCTGGTAGGGCTCCGCTTTGGTTGATCCCTTTTCCGACCGTTCGTAAGATTCAACCGTTCCGTAGATAAGTGTCACGGCCTCGGGTTTTGTCTGAATCGTGTAGAGATACATTTTCTCGCCGACCTTGAGTGTATGGCCGCTATCTCCACCCGTGAAGCTCCCCCCTCCAACATACTCGAGCTGGCCATTCTTGATTACGGTCGGCTTCATCACCAACCTCGGGGTATTCGCTTGAAGCCCCGATTTCTGGACGACGACTACAGTCCCTGGCTTGGTGACTTGCGCGGTCCATTTACTACGCTCGGTCACTGTGTATTTGGTCTCAAGTGCCTGGCGAATCTCGGCCTCGGAACTGGCGAGTGCGACAGCGGGAGCAAGTAGGAGCAGGATAGATAGAATACGTTTGATAGGCATGCGTCGTTCCTCCAATATTGACGTTGCTAAATCATATAGACTGCGGGGAAGTACAGGCTAAGATAATGGTCCATTTTTTCGATTCTTCTATCGACGGCCAACCCCTAGATTAACCTTTCCCCGTTTCGCCCCGCCCCAGAATGCCTATCGTTCTCGAGGTCTCCACCGAGACAGCTTGCTTCGGTCGATGTATGTCTCTCGTTCTATGGGTCCAATAGACTCTACACCTGTTCCTTATCCACGTCAAGGCCGCGACTCGGCAACGTAGAAGCGGCCAGTCGAACTCTGAAGACCTACGTCCGAGCCGTCCACAATTTCGTCCGGTACTCTCGGCGGCCTGCCGAACAGATGGGAGCTGGAGAAGCCCGCTCTTATGTGCTCCATCTCATCGAGGAGAAGTCGGTGTCCCTCCGATAGCGCCAAGACGACCCATCAGAGCGCGAGCACATACCGCGCGAGTGAGCCGAGTCGCACGCGCGTCTCGGGTTGCATGCGGACTGCGAAGTCGGTGCCGGCCCGCCCGTCCCGCGGAATAAACGCGCCTTGGAGCGACCGCCGCGGCCCGCTCGATGTGTTTGCGGTGTGGCCATGCCATGCGGACCCGTTGAAGACGAGCAGGGAGCCCGCATTGCCGCACGCCAACACTTGCCCATCATGTTCGGCCCGCAGATCTGAAATGGTATCCGCCGGGGTGCCCGACCACCGGTGCGAGCCCGGCACGAAGCGGGTCGCGCCGTTGTCGGGCCGAAACTCATCGACCATCAGGATGAAGCCGAGGAGCGGCCAATCGGCGGAGTCGCGCCGAACGTCAACGTGCAGTTCCTGGGCAGGCGAGCGCGGCCGCAGCGTCCGCCCGTGCAGCGAACTGAGCTTGAACGGTCGGCCGATGACGCGGCAGCACGCCTCGAGCAGGGGCGGAAATACGTACAGGTCGTCGAACTCGGCGCCACGATTCACGAAATCGCTCACCTTCGTCGAAGTACTGCCGATCCTGATGTCATCTCCGGTCGCCGACGCCATGGCGGCGGTGTATGCGTTGGCCAGCCGTTCCATCCGATCGGACGGCACCGGGCCGGGAAGTACGACGAAGCCTCGTTCCTGCAACTCTGAGGCGGCGTCCATCGGGAGCTCGCTCCCTGCGGCCAACGTACTGAACCAGTCGAACATAGGTATTGGCTTCTGCGGCGGCGAACGGTTCCGCCGATGAGCGGCGGCTTGCCGTCCGCTCAATCGGCCTGGGCGCTCCCCGTGCCTCGCCCAGCTCAGAACTCGACCGTGATGGTGCACTTCAGCGGTGGGTGAGAGCACGATACCGAGACCTTGATTCTTTCGCTGGTTCCCGGCTGGCCCACCAAGCTCTCAGTGGCCTTCCGGACGCGCTCGACCTGCGCGCGAGTCTCAGGGGGGAGAGACTCTTCCTGAATCGTCCGACCCGACGACGTAATCACAACGGGCACTTTCTGCGGAACGGGAGCAGCCGTCCTAGCAGCCCCGGTCCCTTGCCTAGCCTGGGCAAGATCTCCGGCAGTAAAAGTGAGAGTGAGCGCTACCGTCGCGATCACAAAAAGCATTCTACCCAATAACTTGCTAGACATGGTTTTCTCCTCATGTTTAAGACTTTTCAGTGTATCCACCGTTCCTCATTCAGTGCCGCGGAAATGCGACCGTTCCGATTATGGACCGAACTCAAAGAGTTTGCATCAGAGAACTAATCTTGGTCAAAGTGCCATATGTGCGTAGCTCTCTAACTGACGCACCCGCGACCGCCGCGAGCGAGCATGGCTCACCTTCGCCTGCACCTCCAGTCGTTCGGTCCACCGGGAGGTTCGCTGAGTAGCTGCGCCGCAAAGTTTCTACCATGCTGCTCTGCGCATGCTTGATTCACGTCGATGTTCACGTCACCTGGTGTACAACGCCAGCCATACCCCGTACCATCAAGGTTCCTGACGCCAGTGAAGTGCCGCCTAGCACAGTAGGCTTGCAAGTTGACGATTTGGATTGCGGGACCCCCATCATCAACGGGATGGTCTGGCTCCTTACACCTGAGCTCGACTTCGACTTTGGAAGTCGCTGCTAAGACGTCGGTGCCAGGAAGGCTCGCACGCATCTCGACGGTGTGGCGGCCAGCGGCCAAGCCCCCGCGAGCGAGAGCCGGCGTATCACCACAGACGCTAAACAGGAGGTCAACGCCCTTTCCTTGCCAACTGGCACCGGGAAGTACGAGCGTACATATACTGGCGGATGGAGACCAGCGGACGGTCCCATCGATAATCGTCTCGAAGTAAAGCTGATCACTAAATGCCCTGATGGCCTCGGGCAGGTCCATTTCAATAGATAACTGCGCGGCGTTCACGCTCACGCCGCAACTGACACCCGCAGCGATCTGCAAGGCATCGGTGATCGGCTCGCCGATCTTCAACTTCACCGGGCCAGCAGGAGATACCGCAGCTTGGTCACTGACCGTGACGCTGATCTGTTGCTCGTTCCCACTTCCAAGAAAAGTTTGACAAATGTGCCTTGTAGTGAAGACGTAGCTCTTCCCTATCTTGAAGCCGTCTCGAGGCCGAAATAGCCATAGACTTCGAGACCGATCCTTGGACACCAGCTCATACTTAACCGGCAGGGATTCTCCCGAAGCATTAGCTATCTGAACCGGGAGGTCCTGGTCTGTGCCATTGGACCCTTCGAACTTTCCCCACCAGAGGAGTCCGGGCGAGTTGCTTGGAATAAGGCCCCCTTCGCTCACGAAGCCCCAAGTGTCGAAGTAGCAGGCGCAACTGCATGCGGCGGATCGCTCCGGCGCAAGGAAGACGGCGCAAAGGAAGCTAACCATCGCCACCCATCCTACAGAGCAGGTGTAATTTCGCGACATAAACCTCCTCCGCCTACCGCTGAGGAGCTAAGTGCGCGGCCCATGCACAGGCCACCGCCGCTCCTCGAAGTCTCATCTCCAAATGCCTCAGCCGTCCGCTTGAGCGACGGTGTTGGACGGCCTGGCTTTGTTTCTTGAATTGTACCACGGTCTGGACCGGGTTGGTCAAAGGGCAACGCCGCCACAGAAGAGGCTGTGGTTTTCTCGCCCATCCCCTGCTGGGCACACCTATCGCCGGAGGCCTACCGCGCTCGCATCCAAGCCCTGGTGGATTCAGTGATCGCCGACGCGGCGCTGGAGCGGAGCCGCACGGGCCGGTCCGTCGAGGGAGTGGAGTCGATCCTCGCGCGGGATCCGCTGCATTGCCCCGCCAAGCTGGCTCGCTCCCCCGCTCCACTCGTGCACGCAGCCACCCGGGCGGCCAGGAAAGCCTTCTACAAGATGTACTCCTGGTTCGCGTGGCGGCCTTCCACTCCGCAGCCGAGAAGTTGAAGCAAGGCGACCGCGAGGCGGGTTTCCCGGTCGAGAGCTTCCCACCGGGCCTGCCCTTCGTGGCCGGATAGCGGGGCCCGCGACTTGATCTTTGACAGTCGCCTGCCCGCTGGAGGGCCATTCGGAAAGCTCGCGGGCTCGCCTGGGGAAGGGTGTATCCAGAAGGAGGCGAGATGAAGCGTCAGAGGGCCAGAAGTCGTGACGTCACCTCCGACTTCGGTCACTTCCGAGCTGCCTCCTTCAAAAAACCTCTGGCACCTATTCCCCGGGTTGGCCGCCATGCACAACTACTCTACGTCAGCTACCCTTCCGCCGACAAACACGATTTTCATGTCTTTGTACATATAGATGAGCTTAGTGCCAAGGTCCACTTTCTTCTCTGGAGCACCGAGAATTGCCACGACCTCCTCGGGCGTCTGACCTAGCTTTACAGTATTAACGTCCGAAGACGCCGCCTCGGATTCGGTAGTAAAGAATGAGCCCACATCTTTAATTATGCGCTCCGTTTCTACAGCTTGTAGTCCGCCGTCATACTCAAAACGAAGAGCTAGCTGGTAGGGCTCCGCTTTGGTTGATCCCTTTTCCGACCGTTCGTAAGATTCAACCGTTCCGTAGATAAGTGTCACGGCCTCGGGTTTTGTCTGAATCGTGTAGAGATACATTTTCTCTCCGACCTTGAGTGTATGGCCGCTATCTCCACCCGTGAAGCTCCCGCCTCCAACATACTCGAGCTGGCCATTCTTGATTACGGTCGGCTTCATCACCAACCTCGGGGTATTCGCTTGAAGCCCCGATTTCTGGACGACGACTACAGTCCCTGGCTTGGTGACTTGCGCGGTCCATTTACTACGCTCGGTCAGTGTGTATTTGGTCTCAATTGCCTGGCGAATCTCGGCCTCGGAACTGGCGAGTGCGACAGCGGGAGCAAGTAGGAGCAGGATAGATAGAATACGTTTGATAGGCATGCGTCGTTCCTCCAATATTGACGTTGCTAAATCATATAGACTGCGGGGAAGTACAGGCTAAGATAATGGACCATTTTTCGATTCTTCTATCGACGGCCAACCTCTAGATTAACCTTTCCAGCGATGCAGGCGTGCGAGGCCGGTTCATCCTGCTCCTCTGCTAAGGCTCGCCTCTTGATCAGCTGTTCGGTGGCCGCCGTGATTCTCGCGGTCCCGACAATGTCGTCTATATAACGGCCGTCTTGTTTGAGCAAGATCGCCGGAAGCTCTGCTGGCTCAACACAAGCGTATCCACGAGTCATGATGTCGAAACCAAAATTGTATCCGAGTAGGAAGTCGTATGGGTCGGTCAAAAGTCTATCAAGAGCCTTCTTGTCGGAATATGTGCCGCGTGTACCCCAGTATTTATGTGCAGCAACCGCTGGCTCTGAGCCGAACCCGACAATGACGTGGCCGCGTTGACGGAGTTCCTTGAAGGCCAACCAACACCGAACGAGCTCCTCGTTCTTGGGATTCCACACAAGCACGGGCGGTGACGACATGACAGTACTCCTTCGAGACGGTTCTCAAGGGTGGCTCTGTAGATCAGAAACGGCAGTAAAGCCTGGTCGCTTCAACGGCGGACGGCGCCGTCCGTCCGAGTGGCAGCGCCGGGTTAACCGCCGTTACTACTCTGATCGGTGCCAAAGCCGCGACTAGAAGCCGGGCTGGGCACGAATAGGCCGCCGATAAACCCCACGGCACTCATGAACATCGATAAAATCAACGCCGGTTGCACCCCGCCATTCGCAGGTGGCAAGAACATACCTGCGGCCAAAGCCAAAAAGCCTACGACAAGAACGAACGCAAAGGATCCAATTATTATCATCCAAATCTTGTCACGGGTTGTGGTGTCAGGAGGTGGAAAATACCCGGCCGCCATTTCAATTGTCACCTCTTTTCGTTCCTGCTTTGGCAGTGCCTGTACCGCGCCCCTTGCCACTGTCTTCCGATCCTCTACTTCCATTCCCTTGACTGCCGCCAATACGGCTTCACGGCGTCGGTCTGAAGGGATCTGAGAGCACAGGGAGTGGAGAAGCTCAACCTTTTCCTCTGTTGATAGCGCCGCCGCCTCTTCGGTCACCGAGATTGCATAGCTAACTTCGTCGCGCATCCTCACTTCCTCCAAATATGCCAGTAAATCGTTCTGGCGGTTAACCGCTATGATTCACCGACTCGAAGCTCAGTTCCTTCGGCTGCCATAGCGCCAGTTCCCTTCGTCCAAGAGCATCGCGAGCCGGCGCCAGCGGTGGACATCGAGCTAATCTCCTCGAATTCTTGAGGTAAAAGCTAGCTTACACCAATTCAGAATCCTCGTCAAGGCAATGCGCTGTGTCGTATAAGCACACCGCCAGCCGAGGTACTGGACTCTTGGCCGACAGAGGACCAGACGCTATGTATTCTCCTGAAGGGAGGCCATCCCAGGTGCAAGCTGCTGAATCCCAACCTCTTATACACATCTCTTCATATTGCCCCGAAGGCAAAGGCAGCTCGCTTCCCACCTGAGCTGCCGCCGCCCTTTCAGGGCTTATGGAATGAAATGGGATCGGCTTTCCCGAGGCTTGGCGCTTCGCGCCTGCCGGCCCTGGGCTACAGGCCTTTGTCCCTTCAGGGCACAGAGAGTGGAGATGTGTATAGGAGGTGGGCGTGAAACTCGGGGCTGGGACCTTCGTCTTGGTTCTGAGCCTCGTGGTGTATAGAATTGACCCTATGACGAAGAATCCTTCCAGGTTGGCCCTTGCGGCTTTTCTCGCTCTCGCCTTGTCCCCGGCGGGCGCCAACGCGGTTGCGCAGCAGAGCTTCGAGATCACCCGCGCCACCTCTCCGGTCCGCATCGACGGTGTGCTGGACGAGGCGGCGTGGCAGCAGGCCACTCCCATTCCGGTGGACCATGAATGGTTCCCGGGTGACGGTCCGGCACCGGTGAAGACGGTGGCCCTGGTCACCTATGACGACGAGAGCCTGTATGTCGCCTTCCGGGCCGCCGATCCGGAGCCGGGGAAGATCCGCGCCCGCTTTGCCGAGCGTGACGCTCCGACCGACGACGACACGGTCGGATTCATGATCGATCCGTTCCAGGACGGCCGCCGGGCTTTCCAGTTCCGGGTCAATCCTCTGGGCGTCCAGATGGATGCGGTCAACTCCGACGTCGAGGGGAGCGAGGACTTTTCCTGGGATGCCATCTGGGAGTCCGCGGGGCGCATCACCGAGGAGGGCTATGTGGTCGAGGTGTCTCTCCCGTTCCGGCAGCTCCGGTTCCCGGCCGTGAGCGGCGTGCAGACCTGGCGCTTCATGGCCTTGCGCGACTGGCCCCGGTCGCTGCTCCACCGCATGCGCTCCATCGTCACGGATCAGGACCGTAATTGCACCGTCTGCCAGCTCCAGGATCTCACCGGGTTCGAGCGCCTGGAGACGGGCCGCAATCTCGAGGTCACGCCCACTCTCACCGGTCATCGCTCCGAGGAGCGGGAGCTTTTGGACCGCCAGTTCGGAGCCACCGACCAGGAGGTCGAGCCCGGGGTCTCCGCGCGCTGGGGAGTGACGCCGAACGTGGCGCTGAACCTTGCGATCAATCCTGACTTCTCGCAGGTCGAGGCCGACGCCGCCCAACTCGACGTCAACACGCGTTTCGCCCTCTTCTTCCCGGAGAAGCGCTCTTTCTTCCTCGAAGGAGCGGACTTCTTTGATACACAGTTCCCGCTCGTCTTCACTCGTACGGTGGCCGATCCGGTCGCCGGGCTCAAGATCACCGGCAAGCAGGAAGCCCACGCTTTCGGCGGTTTTTTCGCACGGGATCGGATCAACAACCTGATCCTCCCCGGTAGCCAGGAGTCGAGCCTCGCCTCGATCGATCAGAGCGTCACAAGCGGCGTCCTGCGCTATCGCCGGGACCTCAGCAAGGGGTCCACGCTCGGCGTGCTGTGGACGGGCCGGGAGGGCGAGGACTATCGCAATCACGTGGCCGCAGTCGACGGCATCTATCGCTTCACCGGCAGCGACGTGGTGCGCTATCAGCTCGCCGGCTCAACCACCCGGTATCCGGAGGGCTTCGCGCGAATCCACGGCGAGCCCGTGGGGAGCTTCGACGGCCACGCCCTCTCCATGGCCTACCATCACGGCGACCACAACTGGACCTGGAATACTCGCTACCAGCAGCTCTCCCCCGAGCTCCGGGCGGACAGCGGCTTCGTCGACCGCGTCGGCGTGCGCAACTGGCTCGGCCGACGTGGAGCGGCGCATCTGGGGAAAGTCGGGGGATTGGTTTTCGGTTCTCTTTTTCGATCTCAGCGTCGACGGTACCCAGGAGTACGATGGCGCATTCAACGAGTGGGGCTCGGACGTGGTGCTCGGCTACCAGGGTCCCCGGCAGAGCCAGGTGGTCCTGGGGCTGGCGCCGAACCAGGAGCATTTCCAGGGCGTCACCTATCACAATACCCGGCAAAGCGTTTTCGGCTCGTTTCAGCCCACCGGCGGCTCGACTCTGTCGCTTCAGGTGCGCTGGGGGGAGGACATCGACGTCGCCAACAACCGGAAAGGGAGCTTCGTGACGCTGTCGCCGTCGTTGGACCTGCGGCTGGGGCGCCGCCTCCAGGGGCGTCTCGACTGGACCCACCAGACCTTCGACGTCCGTGGCGGACGGCTGTTCACCGTGGATCTGGCGCAGGCGCGGATGTTCTACCATTTCAACGGCCGGAGCTTCCTGCGGGCGATCCTCCAGTACGAATGGCTGGAGCGCGATCCGGATCTCTACAACGATCCCACCTCCGTGCAGCGGCAGACGGAGGACCTCCTCACGCAGCTCCTCTTCTCCTACCGCCTCAACGCTCAGACCGTCCTCCTGGCGGGATACTCGAACGTCGAGGAGGGACTCGACCGCGTGGCCCTCACCGAGACGCAACGAACGGTTTTCCTGAAGATCGGCTACGCACTGCTGTGGTGAGCGCCCGGCCCCCCGGGCAGAGGGCCGGGATTTGATCCGGGCTGTGATCCGTGGTCGAGCCTTTCCCTAGCGAACGGCCCAGAGAGTCGGCGTGAGCTTGGCGCGGATGCGCGAGTCGTTGATCCAGGAGCAGCCGTTGATCGGTTTCGCCAGCTCGCCGACGTTGGTGCGCGTGCCGGCGTAGACCCCGGGCTGCTCGGTGAAACGCTCCACGACGCATTCGTAGAACACCGTGGCCGCGGCGTAGAGCAAGGC
Organism: Thermoanaerobaculaceae bacterium; assembly: GCA_963712665.1. Lineage (GTDB taxonomy): Bacteria > Acidobacteriota > Thermoanaerobaculia > Multivoradales > UBA5704 > DATARR01. The sequence goes on from CAVQIV010000013.1 coordinate 279,636, forward strand.
GGCGTAGGTCGTGTCGTCGATCTCACCGGCGGCATAGGCGGCGTCGATGGCGATGAAGGTGGCGGCGATGATCTCCTGGCGGAAGATGGGGAACTTGTCCGGATTGAAAGGATAGGTGCTGTGCTTGCCGCGGGAGAGGCCGAGCTTGACGTGTTGCCCGGCAGACACGGGACTGGTGGGTTGGATGTAGCGGCTGTGATCGAAAGGCAGGACCCCCTCGTGCGCCGCCAGATAGTAATCGTAAGCCTTGTAGGCGGCCGCGTCGGTCGCGTAGGTACCGGCGACCACCGGCGCGCCCACCAGCACGGCCGAGCGCTCCTCGTCGAAAGTGTGGGAGCCGAGGCCGTCGATGGCGAGGCCGAGAGCGGGCAGGAGGACCTGGCAGAGCGTCGAGACGTTGAGCCCCTCGTCGCGGTTCCATACCGTGAGGTAGTCGATCTGGAGATAGCCAAATCCGTTGGTGATCCCCAGCGGAGTGACCCGATAGTGGCTGATCGGCGGCGAGGCCTGGGCGAGCGAGGCGATGGCGAGCGTGGGTTGATCCTGGAAGGTGGCGAACACGCTAGCCTCCCCGACGGAAATGAAATAGTTCGGCGTGAAGGCGTTGGCGAGCCGCCGCTCGAACTTGTCGGGCAGGCGGTCCAGGTCCTGATCGGTGGTGTCGAGGGGCACGGCGGCGAGAGCGTCCGCCGAGGTGGCCAGGGTGTCGTTCAAGACGTCGACGGAGGCGACCCGTTTCAAGCCGGTCGAAGTCTGGGGCAAGAACCGGATCTGCACGAGCTGTTGCGGCGAAGCGAGACGCGCGCGCACTTTCTGGAAGGCCGCGTTGCGCTTGGCGGTGGTGAGGCTGTCATAGGCAGCTTTGCTCTCCGGCTTGGCGCCACGGATGGCGCCCGGTGATTTGACGATCGTAGGGGTAGGAAGCGGACTCATGGCGAAATCTCCTGGTCTGCTGGACGACGCCTTGTCATCCTGCAGGCACTGTTGATCCCGCCATCCGCGGTTCGGGTTAGTGGTAGAGTTGTAACATCTTACTCGCAAGGACGCCTCTTGGATGGAGAGGCCGGGTTGCGTCCGTCTAGAGGGACCGGGGCACCTTTCTGGAGGAGTCATGACAGCCGAGCTCAAATACGACGTCTTCATCAGCTACAGCGCTCAGGACGCAGAGGCTGCCCGGATTCTGGCGGACCGTCTTCGGCAGCAGGGTATCGGCGTCTTCATCGACCGGGACCTGGCGCCGGGCACCTCCTGGGCGGAAGCTCTTCGGGAAGCGCTCCAAGAGAGCTCGGCGGTCGTAGTGCTGTTCGGCCCGACCGGGTTGGGCCCTGCGCAGTCCGAAGAGGTGCTGGGCCGGGCCGCTGCCGCCAGGGCTCGTATCATTCCGGTCCTCCTGCCGGGTGCCGATCCGAGCAAGCTTCCTCCATCTCTGAGCGCTCTCAGGTGGGTGGACTTCCGGGCGGGACTGGGCGATGAGGAGGCTTTCCAGGATCTTCTCCACGGAATCGGGGGAACGACTCCGTCGCAGACCTCGTCGCCTTCGCCAAACCCGCTCCCGACCCCAACTCCACCCTCGACGGGCTCTCCTCTGCCCGAGCTCTCCATCCGTCCGGCCAGCGCGGGCGATCAACCCGTGGACAAGGACACTCTGGGCTTCGGACCCTATGTGGAAGCCGTGGCCGAGTTCCTGATCAATGAAGATACCCATCCTCCCTTGACTCTCTCGATCGAAGGCGAGTGGGGGAGTGGCAAGTCCTCCTTCATGCTCCAGCTCGAGAAAGCCCTCCAGGAGCGAAGCCAACGCTTCATTCCCTGGCTCCGTTCGCTTCCGGAGCGGCTGTCGTCGGCTTGGGGCGGAGGCCGGGTGGGGCGCTGGACGCGTCTGCGGCGGGAGCTCAAGGCCCCCTGCTCGCTCACCGTACGCTTCAACGCCTGGCGCCACGACAAGGAGGATGCGCTCTGGGCCGCGTTCGCCAGCGAGTTCCTGCGGCGCATCGCCCGCCAGCGTTTCTTCCTGCGCCGGTGGTACGGGCATCTCAAGCTGTTTTTGGCCCGCTACCGCTGGCGCAACGGCGGGTGGGAGATGTTGCGAGCCGCCGCCGTCTGGGGTCTCCTCATCGCCTTCGGCATCGCCGTCCCCCTGGCCGTGTACAGCGCGGGTTGGACCTGGAATCTCTTGGCCTGGTTCGAGAAGCTCGGGAAAGCTGAGGATCTCATCAAGGGCCTGGCCGCTCTGGGAGGGGCGGGAGCGTACGTCGCCGGTTTCATCTCCCTGGCCCTCAAGGCCAAGGAAGTGGTGGGGAATCCCCTGGAAATCAACCTCCGGAAATACCTCCAGTCGCCGGACTACGACGGTCACGTGGCCTTCGTGGAGTCGTTCCATGAGGATTTCCGCCGGATCGTGGATGCCTACGCGGGAGATCGGAAAGTCTACGTCTTCGTCGACGACCTCGACCGTTGCGAGGTGCCCAAAGCGGCCGACCTGATGCAGGCCCTCAACCTGCTGATTACGGACGATCCCCGGCTCATCTTCATCATCGGCATGGATCGGGAGAAGGTGGCGGCCGGCTTGGCCGTGAAGTACGAAAAGCTTCTGCCCTATCTCATGCCGGACGGGAGGAACGAGAAAGGGGAGGTCGATCCCCGGCTCGGGCTCGATTACGGCTTCACCTTCATCGAGAAGTTCGTGCAGTTGCCTTTCCGTGTGCCCACGCCGAAACCGATCAACCTGCGGTGGTTCCTCTATACCCTTTCCGGCCAGCCGCTCGGGGCGGTTCCTCCGTCTCCCCAACTCGGCTCGCCAACCTCGGCGCGCGATTCCGCTGGCGGAGGCGGGACTCAACCTTCTCCGGAGCCGGCGGCCGCTCGGAGTGGCGCTGCGGCGGAGCAACGGATCGAACGCCGCGAGCGGTTGAAACTGGTGCTGCGCGTGGACTCCGAGGCCGTCGAGGAAGTGGCTCTCATGGTGGCTCCTGCGCTCGAAAACAATCCGCGTCGGCTCAAGCAGTTCGTGAACCTTTTCCGGCTGCGCGCCCACATCGCCAGTGAGACCGGCGCCTTCGACGAGGTGGAGGGCCGGACCTTGACCTTCCCGCAACTGGGTAAATTCGTTGCGATCAGTCTCGCCTGGCCAGGGCTGCTCACGGATCTGGCCGAGAAACCGAGCCTTCTGCCGGACCTCCAGGAGGCGGCTCTGGGAGATGAATCCCAGGCCGAGATTTGGGTCGAGCAGCCCGAAGGCCGGTGGTTCCGCCTGCCGGCCTTGAAAGCTCTTCTGAAGTACGGGTGTGTCGAGGATTCAGGTTTTCCGGGCACCCCCGACCCGAATACCTACAGTCTGGCGGACGCCGATCTGGACCGGCTCCTGCGCGTCTCGCCCAAGGTGGTGCGCACAGCGCCGCCCCCGCCCCCGCCGTCTGCTTCCGCGGAGCCGGAGCCCGTGGAGTCGGAGCCAGAGACGGAAGAGCCCGCGACAAAGGAAGAGGTAGAGGTCCGTCCGAAGTCGAGGAAGGCAGCCACCAAGAAGGCTACTACGAAGAGCGCCGCCCCCAAGAGCACTGCTGCGACGAAGACCGTCGCTACCCAGGATAGGAAGACCGCAAAAAGCGCGGCACCGCGGCAGAGAGCCCCTCGCTCTGCGCCGCACGTCCCGAAGCCTCCAGAAGATTACGAGACGCCGTCTTAGATTTCCATTGGCGGCGCGATAGACGAAGACATCGATCGTAGTTTTCGGACCTGAGCCGGGAGCATGGCGAGCCTGCGATTTCGTGTCGGTGATTATAGCGCAAGGAGCAGACGTTCGTATAGAGGCATCTCTTTAGGGTTATTTGAAAATGGGTGTGGTGTCCGCTAGGATTGGACCTCGATCTTCGAGGGAAGTGCTTGGCAACGATAGCTGGGTGACTCAGCGGAGGATCGAGAAGGAGAGAAACAAAGATGCGGAGACTGGCTACGCTCGTCTACTCTCTGGGTCTTTTCTTATTGGCCGCCGGAGTGGCCGAAGCCCAGACCTGCCGGAGCTCGGCCACACAGCTATGTCTGGGTGCCAACCGCTTTGGAGTCGAGGTGAGTTGGAAGGAGGCAAACGGCACGTCCGGTTCTGGCCAGGCTGTCGGCTTGACGGCGGATTCCGGATACTTCTGGTTCTTCAGCTCGACGAACCTCGAGCTGATGATCAAAGTTCTCGACGGCCGTGCTCTCAATCAGCACTTCTGGGTCCTTTACGGAGCGCTATCCGATGTCCAGTATGTCATCACGGTGACCGATACGGTTTCTGGTCAGATCCGCACCTACCGAAATCCCCAGGGAACCCTTCGGAGCGTCGCTGATACGGACGCCTTCGGACCCTTTCCCGCCAGCCTGTCGAGCTCAGAGCCGGCGGTTACGACGACGCCTGCACAGTCCGGAGTCGTTGGGGGCAATACGCAGGCAGGCCCATCCAGCGCCTCCGGCAAAGCGGACGGTTGCACCTCCTCCCCGGCTGCCTTGTGCCTCAACCAGTCGCGCTTCGAGGTGACGGCGAGTTGGCGCGATTTTCAAGGCCACTCGGGTTTGGGTACCGCGGTCCCGCTGACGTCCGATACGGGATACTTCTGGTTTTTCGCGCCGACCAATATCGAGGTCGTCATCAAGATCCTGGATGGAAGACCGGTCAATGGAGACTTCTGGGTCTTCTATGGCGCTTTGTCGACCGTCGACTACACCATCACCGTACACGATACAGAAAGTGGTGCCACGAAGACGTACCACAACTCAGTCCGGAAATCTCGCCAGTGTCGCCGACGTTTCGGCCTTGACCGGCTCGCTGGACGCTCATGCCGTGAGCGGAGCCATTCAAAACGCGCTGGTGCCGGCGCTTGCTTTGGATGCAGACAGCGCGGGAGTCAGTCAACAGCTTGCGCCGGTGAGCTCAAACCTGGGTGCCGCGATCCTCCAACTGCAAACCTGCCTGGCTCAAGCTGCTGCGGGTCAACCGGCCGTTTGCCCCGCGCTCGATCTTTCAAGCGGGAAACAGATCAGCGTCAACGTCTCGCCCGCTGCGGCGGCTTTCCTGGCCTCCTTGCTCGCTCCTGCGGGGTCGGCGAACAATCTCCAGGGATTGGGAGCCGCTGCGCTCAAGGGAACGGCGAAAGAGAAAGACGCATCCACAACCTCTTGCAGCGCATCCCCTGCTGTCTACCGGGGGATCGCGAGAGCCTGCGAGGCTTTGGAGTCCGGGCAGGTGGTCGCCTCGTTGATCGAGCTGGATTATGCGGTGCAATGGGGCTGCCTGGCTCTGGCGAGCACCGACCCGCCTCTGAAGGCGGTTTGTGAGGTGTATGACTTCTTGTCGCTGTTGTTGGAAATTCTCCAAGCGGTGGACTGCGATTTCGGCCCGATCGCCGTCGAGGAGATCGCCATCGCGCCCTCGACGATCAACATGATGACCAACGATACCGCCAATTTCAGTGTCGGCGCGACGCTCGTTGGCAAGGGGAAATTCAACGGCAGTCTGAAGCATCTCGTCCAGGATGCTGTGACGGCCTGGCTCAAGCGAAAGGCCGCGACGATCGGTCTGACTCCTGAAGCGATCGCTTTCCTGACCAGTCCGCTGGTCAACATGATTCTCACCGCTCTCTCCGTTGTTGCGCCTGACGCGGTGGTCCTAGCGGCCGCCGCAAGGTGCACGACTGAGCTGCCTGTGGACTTCGCGACCGGCCAATTGACGAAGGCACGGATCTAAACATCACCGTCTCGCAACCACGGCAGTTGACCTCGAGCAAAACTCCGGGGACGGCAACGCTCGTTCCGTACCTGGCTGGCGGTCTCGAACCCTGGACGGACGCCAAGGTCGCGAGCCACTCTCCGGCGATGGTCGTCGTTGCGGACGCGAAGTGTCCGGGCGCGGGAAAGACGAGGGTTCAGACCTTTGCATTGCCGGCCGAGACGCCGAAGCCATTCCCCTGTATCACCTTCTGGACCCTCGTCGTAGACACCTGTGGCTTGGGGCCGGGTTTGCGTCCTGGTGGAATTGATATTAGAACCTGCAATACGCCCTCGCCGGGCACGACGGCGATCAGATATCTTGCCGGCTTTCCGCTGAAGTTCGTACGCTGTTCCGCTGGCTGGCTCGGAGCCTCTCAGGCAGCTTCGCTCAGTGTGAACTGCAATGGCGATCAAGGGGGAGCCTGTATTGACAAGGTGAACGCCGTCGCGTCATTTGGCGAAGGGCTCTTCGCTGAAGTGGAACGGCACTCCACGACCGCTTCGACTCCCTACTCCCCGGGCGAGATCGGCTTTTCCGATGTCAGTGAGTATTCAGTCATAAGCCACTACAATGTGGCAACCGGCGAGCAGTCGTTCCTCTCCCTCATCTCCGGGCAGCAGACCTTCATTTTTGACGAGGTTCCATATCCGATCGACGATCCCGACCCCATCCCGGTGTGCGTGCAGGTCTATGTCTACAGCGGGTCTCAGACGAGTCATGCAAGCTGGGTCGCAAAGTCAACCTGCTCGATGAGCCAAGAATGCCCGAGGTAGGTGCACGACTGGACCGGCGCTTCAGGGATTCTCGAACACCAACACCCGGTTCGTAAATCCGTCGCTCACGAAGAGCTCGTCCCGCAGGCCCAGGGCCAGTCCGGTGGGCGCACAGAGGGTGCTTCGCCCCAGTCCTTCGGGCAGGCCGGTGGAGCTGCCGATGGCGCAGGGCTCACCCAACTGCAGGGAGGGACCGCTGCCGTCGCGCGAGAAGCGGTAGACGTGATTGCCGGCCTGATCGCCGGCAGTCAGGTAGATCCGGCTGCCCGAGTCGGTGGCGAGACCGGAGGGCGGACCGTAGATGCCGTTGGTTCCGGACAGGTCGATCAGCCTACGTGAATGAGCTCTCGGCTGGAGAGGCTGGTCGAATACGTAGACGTAGCCGTTGCCCACCAGCAGTCGCCCGTTGGCGTCGACGGCCAGCAGGCCGCCGTCGATGTTGAGGCCCGGATGGGTGCCATTCTCCTCGGAGAAGAAGGTTGCCGGATCGTTGGAGGTGCTCAGGCGGAAGCTGCGCGCGCCGAGCACGCGATCGGCCACGGCGTCGCGGCGCGACGGCTGATTGAACTCGAGGATGCGGTTGTTGCCAATGTCCGCCACGTAAAGGTTTCCCGCCTTGTCCACGGCGAGACCGCCCGGGATGCACAGCCCGCGTGGCCCGGTGACGCAGCCGATGCCGCCCAGCACGCGATCGCCGAGGGTATCGGTGGTGAAAGGAGAGCGATAGCCGACCACCCGCGCATTGAGTTGATCGGAGATCCAGACCGTTCCTTGTGAATCGACGGCGAGGCCGTTGAAACGGTTGCCCAGGCAGAGCGAGGAGAGCGAGAGGCCGCCGGTGTTGCAGCCCGAGGCCCAGCGGTCGGGCTGGCCGAGCACCAGGTCGGCGGACTGGCCATTGGCGAAGCTTTCGGCGTCGGCCCAGCCGAGCACACGATGATTGGCAGACATCGACGACGTAGAGGTGCGGCGGAAAGGCGCTGGTGTCGAGGGCGATGCCGTCGGGGGCCTGAACCCGTCGCCATCGACGAGGTTGGGCTTGATCTGATCTCCCCGCACCTGGCCGAGCAGGCGATCGGCGCGCCCGGTCTGATGGTTCCACGGATCGGAGAAGCCGAGCACCCGGTCCAGATCCACGAGCCACAAGGTGCCGGTGGAATCGACGGCCAGGCCTCCGGAGGCGAACACTGGCTGGGTATTGTGCGGCGACTTGGGATCATAGACGTGCGCCGAGTTGCTCGCGACGAGGACCTGGTCGGGCTCGGTGTCTCCCGTCTGGACCGGAGAGCGATAGCCGAAGACGCGTCCCTGTTCGTGGCTGCCGACCCAGACGTCGCCATTGGGCGCGACGGCGATCCCCTTGACGTTGTAGCAGGGATCGGGGTCGCCGCAGGCCTTGTCGCTCTGAGCGAAGATGAGATCGGCCGCTCCCTGGCGCGCCAGCGGCTGCGTCCAAACCATCACGCGATCCATCCACGAGTCGGCGACGTAGAGGCGGCCCATCGCATCGATCGCAATCCCGTCGACCTGCACGAAACGATCGGGAGCGGCGGGGTCCCAGTCGGAGTCGAAAGCATCGACGCGCGACTGGCCGAAGACGCGATCGGCCACGGCGTCGGTCGCGAACGGCCGGTCGAGCTCCATGACGCGGATCCGGTCGCTGATATAAAGATTGCCCTGCCCGTCCGTGGCGAGACCGTGCGGATCGAAGACCAGGCCGGCGATCCCCTCGCGTCCCCAGGGGAGCTCGGCCTGGTCGAAGCGTGACTGGCCGATGACCACGTCGGCCACGCCATCGGTCTCGAAGGGACGCCGGTAGCCAAGCACGCGATAATTGAATTGATCGGCGACGTAGAGGTTGCCCTCGCCGTCGACCGCCAGTCCCGGCTGGTAGGAGAAGCTGTAGGTAGGGCTTTCGGCGAAGCAGAGGCTCGAAGCCGACACGCCGCCGGTGTTGCAACTGTCCGTGAACGCGTCCGGCTGTCCGATCACCACGTCCGCCGGCACTCCCTCGTGCACCCGGGTCACGTCGCGCCAGCCCAGCACGCGATTGTTGCCGGCGTCCACCACCCAGAGACCGTTCGGATTGCGGCTGTGATCGATCGCGATCCCCCAGGGTCCCGCCAGGCCACGGGCGTCGAGACGGTTAGCCATGAAGCTATGGAAGTCCGGCTGCCCGAGCACTCGGACGGCGTCTGCGCTGGCGCCGAAACCGGCGATGGGCGAGGTGAGGGCGAGCGATAACGAGATTGAGAGGACCCGGAGCCAGTGGTTCATTGATCTTCCTCCGTGCACTCCCATGATCATACCACTGAGGGCTCACGGCTGCGGCAGGCCGAGCACCTGAAGATGGCGCCCGGTATTTCAGCTCCGGGTCCGTTCGGGCCCTACGGGGCTCGGAACTGGAAGTGCACCGGCAGGAACGCCTCGAAGAGGAGGGTCGTCTGGCTGGCGTTCCACATCTGGATCCGGATGCGGTCAACCGTGACCGTTCCCGTTTTGATGGTGAAGGTTCCGGAGCCCGTACCGGCACCCGTTGGATACAAAGGGGACCCACTGGCGGCATAGTTGGGCGCGAGCGCATTGCCCACGAACGGACGGGCGTGGATCCGGACTCCACCTGCTTGCGTGGTGGCGTACGAGAAGGAGACCTTGACGTCCTGGTTATTGACCAGAATGTTGGGGGTCGAGGGATTGAAGGAGACGCGGGTCACTGAATGCCCTGCCGCCATCGCGCTGGGCGTCGCCGACAGAGCGCCCAACGTGAGCAAGAGCACACAGGCCGTGATGACGAATGCTTTCCGGTGGATGAGGTCGTAGCGCATAAATCCTCCTTAAGGAGCCGCGAAGCTCGTGGATGCTACTGCGTTTGGTTTCGTGAGCACGGGCCGGCTGAGCTTGTCTTGCAAGCGGCTGTCCCATGCCCTACATAAGGGGATTCGCGGCGGACTGGTGTTTTCTGACCGGCAGCGAACCTGATGTGTCACCAGCGCTTATTTGGGTGAAGTCCTCGGCACGAGCCCGTTATGTTGGCAGTGGCAACGGCGCGTGCCTCACAAAGCGCCCTCGTCCGCCAGCCGGCGCTTGACGAAGTCTAGGGCCTCTTCGGCCAGTGCGACGGCGCTTCTGGCCTCTTCCTCGGGAATGTCTCGCCAGTCGTCTACGTAGCGGACTTCCACGGCATAGTCGGTCAATGCTCGCGCATGCTCTTGGATCTCTTCAAACCGGGGAAGGATGGCCGAGCATCGATCGAGCAGATAGGGCAGATGATGCGTCTTTTCTACGTGAACACCGGCCAACGTCAAATAGGCCTTCAGAGCCTTCTCGACACACTGCTGTGCGTGAAAGCACACGGTATCGGTCACGTCAGGCTTGTTCTCCAGTACGACGCTGGCTGTGGTCAGATCATGTTCGGCCTTCTCAATCCACCTTCGGACGACTAGGAGGACTTCCTCATCCATACACTGTGACTCCCCGTTCCGCGACCTCTCTGGCGAGAGTGTTGGCCACGTGCCGCTGCCGCAGCATCTCTTCCGGGCTCAGCACGAAGAGGTCTATCGGTAAGCTCTCGGGCTGCATCAAGCGGTGGATGTCGAGCTTGACCTGCCGCTTGGATTTTTCACCTGCATAGATGACGACCAGATCCAGGTCACTGTCCGGCCGAGCGGTGCCCATGGCCCGCGATCCGAAAAGGATGATCTTTTGGGGATGGACCGCTTCTGCGATGACCTTCACTACACGCTCGACCACTGGATCGGAGCTCATGCCTGGCCTCCTGTCTCGAGCCTCGTCATCTTCTCGAGACCCGCGCTCCGATTCTACACTGGGATGGCTCGGACCCTGCGATCCGGTCGGTCCGGCCCGACCGCTACAGCGAATCCCTGCCAAACTTCCCCTCTGCGGCGACACGATTGCCGCGAGCCGCGGTCCACCGGGTCATGGAGACCTGGTTGGCACCGCGGAGGAGGGAGGGCCTCATGTCTCGACGCTTCATCCGTCTCCTGGCCGCGGGAGCGGTCGCCGTTCTCTTCGCCACGGGTCCGGTCCAGGCTCAGGGGGGACCGCGGGAGACCGGCACGTTGTGGCGATGGCTCGGCAGCTTCCAGGAGTCTGCCGTCCGCGTGCTCCGCCTCTTCACGGTAGAGGCGGCTCAAGAGAAACAGGGCGTCTTGGTCGATCCCGATGGAATCAACGCTTCGAGCCCCGGCAGCTCCACGGCCTCGGGCTGTTCGGGGAGTTGTACGGACCAAGGCCTCATGATCGATCCCAACGGCTAGGCCGGCCAGGGTCTCCCTTCTGTTGACTTGCAGGGCGCGACTTGTGAGAGGATGACAAAGTCTGCAAGAGGGAGATCCAGTGTTCGCACTTTGCGATTTCGAGGAGCTGGCCGCGGTGTTCGGGGTGAATCCGTCACCGGAGGAGGTAAAACAGACGGTGATTCTCCTGCTCCGCGGCCAAGACCCGCGGCGTGAGCCTCCTCCGCCCGAGACCAACTACGATGCGCTCTTCAACCGGGCCAAAGAGCATGCTCGCCGGGCCCAGCTCCTGCCGGCTCCAGAGCGCATCCACTTCTACAAGACGATGTCGCTTCTGGCCTCCGGCGGGGGAGTGGAGAACCTGCCGAGGACGGCCAGGCTCGGCGTCTACGAGGCGCTCCTCGCCAGGAGCTGGAGCGCACGTTTCGACGATCCCCAAGAGATGTGCCGTCTTGCCGAGGCCGCGGCCGAGGTGGCGGCCCGCTTCAGCCCGAAGACCCATGGAGCGAAGGGTGTGGCCGACCTCCGGGCCCGGGCCTGGGGTGAGCTTGCGAACGCCTGCCGGGTGGCGGACCGGCTGCGCGAGGCGAAGAGGGCTTTCGGCCAGGCTTTCGCCTTCCTTCAGCGGGGCACGGGCGATCCGCTGTTGAAGGCGCGTCTTCTGGATCTGGAGGCGTCCTACTTCGGGTCCATCCGGGAGTTCGCCTCGGCTCAGGACCGTCTGGACGTCGTCCCCGAATTGTATCGGCAGGCTGGAGAGCCTCATCTGGCCGGCCGGACTCTCATCACCAGAGCGGTCTACATGGCCTACAGCGGCAACCCCGAAGAGGGCCTCCGTCTTAACCAGGAGGGGCTCGGTCTCATCGATCAGGAACGGGAGCCCGATCTCGTGGTCGCGGCGCGCCACAACCAACTCAGTCTGCTCATCGATCTCGGCCGGTTTCGGCAGGCCCAGAAGCTCCTCTTCGAGAACCGCGAACGTTTCCGGATCTGCGGGCGTATCTCCGGTCTCAAGCTCCGGGGGCTGGAAGGCCAGATCAGCTATGGGCTGGAGAAGTGGGCGAGCGCTGAGATCGCGTTCCGTGAGGTGAAGGAAGGTTTCAGGAAGGCAGGGCTCGGCTTTGCTCATGCGTTGATGTGCCTTTATCTCGCCATGACCCTCCTGCGCCAGGGGAAGATCGACGAGGCGGAGAAAGAGGTTCTCGCGGCGTCGAAAGTCTTTTTCTCGCTCCAGATCCACCGCGAGATCCTCGGCTCGGTCCTGCTTCTCAAGGAGACTGCGGAGCTGCGGAAGCTGACGGTCGCGATCCTGGAGAATGAAGTGCGGCACATCCGCCGGGCAGAGATGGAGCATGGACACGCAGGGCTCTAGCCGTCGCCAGGATCTGCCCGATCGCCGGGTTGAAAGCCCGTGATAAGCTCAGGACCGATACGGTGGAGGGGGCTCTGATGGAGACCGGGGACCGCTCGCATCGGACATCTGTGATCACGACCCAGGAGGTGAAAACGATGAATGCTCGTCGCATGTCCGCCGTCCTCTTCAGCGTCGCACTGTCCCTCACCCTGCTCAGCCCGGCCCGGGCCGAGGAGCCGAAGAAGGAGATCAAAGGCGCAGCGATCCTCGATCATCCCTGTGGCAAGGTGGCCGTCAAGCACATGGGGCTGGTCCATGACGGAAAACTTGATGAAGCCGCCAAGCTCAGCACCCAGGAGATGCAGGACCAGTGGAAGGCCCTGGAGGACAAGGACCGTAAGATGATGGCCGAGATGATGAAGGCCACGTCGAAGTCGGCAGCGGAATTCTCGGCGGCGATCAAGGCCAACGGAGTCCTGGTCATCGAGGGCAACAGCGGCACGTTGACCGTCACGGAGGAGCACAAGGACGCCAACGGCAGCAGCACGGAAACGATGACGCAGCGCTACGCGATCGACGGCACCACGTGCCGGATTTCGCGGTAGAGCCGGCGGAACCGAAGCTCCTCGCGAGGGATTGAAATCCCTGGCGACGGGCTTGCCTCAGATGTCTGCTCCGTCTGCTCTGGCACCCTATTTGACGGCACATAACCCTCACGGAATGAATGACTTCTCTAGGAACCAGCAGCCGGATTACCATGAGAAGAGCTCTACGCTTCCTCCTCTGGGGCTTGCTCGCCGTAGTCGTGTTGGCTGCTGCGCTGTTCGGCTACTTTCTCTACTCGCCTGCTCCCGAGGTGCCACGACTGTCTGGCAAGCTGACCCAGGGGAGCCTCGAGGTGGGTGGATTGAGGCGGACTTATCTGGCGTACGTGCCGCAGGGGTTGGCGAAGGGCGCACCGCTGGTGGTGATGATGCATGGCACGGGTGAAAACAGTGCGCGAATGCGGAGAATGACGGGGTATGGGTTCGAGCGCCTGGCGGACGAGCATGGCTTTGCGGTCGTCTATGCCAATGGGTATGAGGGCTATTGGAACGCGTGCAACGTCGTCGGCGATTACAGCGCGAACAAGCTGAACATCGACGACGTGGGGTTTTTGACGGGGTTGGTCGACAAGCTCATCGCCGAGATCGGTGTCGATCGGGGACGCGTGTTTGCGGTCGGTATGTCCCGGGGCGGTCATATGGCGTATCGACTTGCTCTCGAAGCTCCTTCCCGCTTTCGTGCGGTTGCGGCGGTTGGAGCGAACGTGCCGGTGCCGGAGAACTTCAAATGCAAGCCCACGGGACAGGGCACTTCCTCCGTCATGATCATGAACGGCACGAAGGATCCCATAAATCCGTTCGCGGGTGGAGAGGTCAAATTCTTCGGCTTGCTCCGGCGCGGCAAGGTTCGGTCGTCGCGAGAGTCGGGACAATACTTTGCGGACCTCAATCACATCCCCGGTACGCCTGAAACGTATGAGACCCCATTGGGCGACGAAGATCGCGTCGAGCAGGTGCTCTGGCGCAACGGCTCCAAAGTCGAGGTGGAGCTCATGGCCATTCACGGCGGCGGGCATGGCATGCCTCAGCCGTATTTGCGCTATCCGCGAATCTTGGGTCCGACGCTCAAGGAGCCGAACGGAGTGGCAGTGATCTGGGCCTTCTTCGAGCGACAGCGGCCAGGATAGTGCCCCGCAGGGACTTTTCGCGGCTCCTGAAGACCTTTGCGCGCCACGGGAAAGCTTTCCCGCGGCGTGGAAGACCTTTTTTCTGGCGTGGAAAGTTTCTCCAGCCCGCGGAAGGGTTTCCGCGCCGCTGGAAAGCCTTTCCCAGCGCCGGGAAGACCTTCCCACGCCGTGGAAAGCTTTCCCAGAGCCAGGAAAAGCTTTCCGGCCGGCGGAAGACCTTCCAGATCCCGTGGAAAGCTTCCCCGCCGCGCGGAAACTTTTCCGCCGGGCTGAAAGCTTCTCCGCGGCGAAGAGAGGACAAAAAAAGGGGGCGTGCGCTTGGCACGCCCCCGAGAAGATCGCCAGATCAGGGACTACTTGGCAGCGGGAGTGGTGGGAGTCGTCGGGGTGGTGGGGGTCGACCCGGTGGGCCCGGGAGGCTGGGTCGCGGGGGTTGCCTTGCGAGCGCGGCCCCGGAACGGCGAGATCCCGAACTCCACCAGCTTGTCGTTGCGGTTGCCATAGTGCTGCTTGGCGAGGACCCGCAGCACCGTGGCGAGCTTGCCCCCCTCTTCGTGGATCTTCGCCATCCGCTGGGAGACCTGCTGCTTGTTGGCCTGGTGGAGGTTGCGCTGGATGACGAGCTCGCGCAGCTCGTCGCGCAGCTTCACCAGCCCCGTCCGCGCGATCTCCGCCTGCGGCAGGTCGGCGGCGTTGGCGGCAGAAGCCGTCGTCAGCCCATCCCACTCCTTGAGGTCGCTTGCACTCCGGTCTGTCTTGGCCATTGTCCTACTCCCTTCTCGAGCCCTTCGTGGCCCGGTATCGGTCGGGCGCCGTCATTGACGCCGAAGACCCCTGGTTGTCCCTGTGGAGCTGCCTCAAAGGTGTGCCTTGCACATATGATCCACAGATCGGGCCTTGTTGTCAAGGGATATAGTTGACAGTAATCGGTAGATGTGCCATTCTATGTGCATTGTTCTTCTCGTAAAGAGGAAGCTGTTTCTTTGACAACTGAAGCAAAAGAGCATGCGCCGGCGAGGTGCCGGGGCTTTCCGGGAGGAGGAGAGCCCCGGCGTTTTTTGTCCCAGGAGAGGCTGTGCCGGTATCTACCGCCCCCGCATGAGCTCCCCCACCCGCACCCACCGCCTTCTCAACTCCCCCCACCCCTGCCGCACTTCGGGGCTGGGTTGGACCTGACCCATCAGGTGATCCACTCGCCGGGCGGTGTCGGCCAGGGCTTGGAGGCGCTTGGCGATTTCGATGCGGTTTTCCGGGTTGCTCAGGCGGCTGCGGGTGAGGCGGGTGAAGAAATTCTCGCTGAAGCGCTTGTTCAGACGGGTGGCGGCGTCGGTCAAGGCTTCCAGCTCGTCTTTGAGCTGATTGTCGGTGTCAGTGAGCTCGGCGCCGCCATCCTCTTTCTTGTCGAGGAAGTCGCCGTAGGTTTCCCCGAGCTTCTCACTTTCGGCGACGAGCTCGCTGCTGACGCGGCGCAGCTCTTCGTAGGGCAGCTCGCCGGTGAGAGGGACGGATGGGGCGGGCTCGGGAGCGGGTTCCTCCGAGGTGGGCTCGGCCGGGTGGGTCTCCTGGGGCGTTGAGACCGGCGGGGCGGCGGGCTCGGGGATGGGAGTCCTGGTGGGTGTGGATACCCGCGGTGATTGCGGCGAGACCACGGCGGGCTCGCGCCTCACAGGGGTTTGGACGGTTGGGGTCGGCTCGAGGCTCGGCGGGGCCGAGGTGGATGGGGAGGGCGCCGGGGCGGCGGCCAGGGTCGTTGGGGATGTGGGCGTCGTGGCCAGATTCGTCTCGGCGGGCTTCGTGGGCTGGAAGAAGCGCCAGGCGAAGAGAGCCAGGAGGAGGAGGACGATTCCGGCGATGGCGGCGAAGGCTCCCTTTTTCCAGCCGGCGGCTTCCACGGGGCGATAGGAGGTCCCTGCGGCGGTGGATGGCGGGAGCGGTGGTGGCGGTGCTTGGGAGAGGAGCGGGCGGTCCGTGGCCGTGGTGGTGAGCGAGGGGCGGGCGGACACGCCGGTGCGGCCGATGGTAACGCCCGCGAGGGTGGTGCGGGGCGGCAGGACCATCGTGGGCTCCTCGTCGTCCGGCTGCCGCGGGAGGGGCACGGGGGTGGCTATTCCCTGCAGGCCCTGCATGCCCTGGCGGACGAGGACGGTGCGCATCTCTTCCACGGTCTGGAAGCGGGCGGCCGGGTCTTTCTCCAGGGCGCGGAGGATGGCCCGGTCCAGCCAGTCGGGGATGGCGGGTGCCAGGGAGACGGGCGGTGGCGGCGTATCTTCGAGCTGGGCTTTGAGGATGGCGAAGTCGCTCTGGGCGTCGAAGGGCACGCGGCCGGTGATCATCTGGTAGAGCACGGCGCCCAGGGAGTAGACGTCCGTCCGGCGGTCCACCTCTTCGCCGCGGATCTGCTCGGGAGCGATGTAGCGCAGGGTGCCCACCATCAGGCCGGTCTGGGTGAGGTGGCTGCTCCCGGCCATGCGGGCGATCCCGAAGTCCATGACCTTGAGGATCCCCTCCGGGCTGGCTGAGGTCACCATCAGGTTGTCGGGCTTCAAGTCGCGGTGGACGATCCCCGCCCGGTGGGCCTGCTCGATGCCTTCGAGGGCGGTTGCGAGGAGCATCACGGCCCGCGGCCAGGGCATGGCTCCTTCGGTCCCGAGCACCTGGGCGAGGGTGCGCCCGCGCACGTACTCCATGGCGAGGAAGAGGTCGTCCCCATCGTGGAAGAAGCTATAGATGGTGGCGATGGCGGGATGGCTCACCCGGGCGAGGATCTTGGCTTCGGCCCGGAAGCGCTCCACGATCTGCGGCTCGCGCGCCAGGTCCGGACGGATCGCCTTGATCGCCACCTCCCGCTCGAGCATCTCGTCGACGGCCCGGTAGACGGCGCCCATCCCGCCTTCGCCGATCTTCTCCACGATCCGGTAGCTGCCGACGACCCTGCCGATCATCGAGGGGTCTCCTTTGGGGTGAGACCTTATTGTAGCGCGTAGCGCCCTGGGAGCGCCGGCGCTCCCAGGAACTACCCCATGGGCAGCTCTACCGTGAACACGGTCCCCTTGGGCACGTTGTCCTCCACCCGGATCGAGCCCTGGTGGTCGGTGACGATGCGGTGGACGATGGCGAGCCCCAGGCCGGTGCCGCGGCCTTTGGTGGAGAAGTAGGGGAGGAAGAGCTTCTCTTTGGCGTCGGCGGGGATGCCGCGGCCCGTGTCTGCCACCTGGATCTCCAGGTGGCCATCTACGGCATGAGCGGCGACGGTGACGCGGCCGGGGGCTTCCGTGGCTTCGACGGCGTTGTCCAGCAGGTTGATGAGGGCGCGCTTGACCTGCTCGCCGTCGATCCAGACGGCGGTGAGCCCCGAGTCCACGTCGCTGCCGATCTCCACGCCGGGCTTCAGGTTCTGGTAGAGGTGGAGGGTCTCGCCCACCAGCCGGCCGAGGTCCACGGGCGCGGGCCGGGGCCGGGGCATGCGGGCGTAGCGGGAGAATTCGTCCACCATCCCCTGGAGGGTCACCACTTCGCGGACGATGATCTCCACTCCCTCTTCGATGGCCTTGCCGAGCCCGGGATCGCCCAGCCGGTGCTTGCGCAGGAGGCGCTCGGCGGAGAGGCGGATGGGAGTGAGCGGGTTCTTGATCTCGTGGGCGATGCGCCGGGCCGCCTCGTTCCAGGCGGCGAGCTGCTGGGCTTTGATCAGCTCCGTCAGGTCCTCGATCACCAGCACCCGCCCCTGGACGGCGCCCGCGGCGTCGCGCAGGTCCGTCACCTTGACCTCGAAGGTCTTCCACTCGCCGCCCAGGGTGAGGTGCACTTCCCGGTCCGCCGTGCCCTGGCCGGCTTCGCGCACCGCGGCGGCCAGGCGGGCCCGCTCGGGATCGGCCCAGGCCTCCTCGACTGTGCGGCCCACCACCTCGTCCTCGCGTTGGCGCAGCATGGCGAGCGCCGCGCCGTTGCAGGTGAAGATGCGGCCGGCCGAGTCGATGGAGACGACGCCGGCGGCCACGTTCTGCAGCACGGCCGCGATCAGGGCCCGCTCGGCCGCCAATCGCTCGTTGGTGGTGGTCAGCTCGCGGTTGCTCCGCTCCAGGAGCTCTTTGTTGCTGGCGAGCTCCTGGGTCATACGGTTGAAGGACTCGACGAGCACGCCGAGCTCGTCGTCGGCCGCCACGTCCACCCGGTGGGAGAGGTCGCCGCGGCTGATGCGGCGCGTGCCCTCGGCCAGGGCCTGGATGGGGAGGGTCACCCGCTTGGCGAGATAGAGGCCGGTCCACGAGGAGGCGAGGAGGATGACCATGGTCACCATCACGAAGAGCAACATGTGGCTCGCCCGCAGCTCGTCCTTCTGCACCTGGAGCTGGCGGTAGGCCTGGTAGTCCTGCACCAGCTTCTGCCGCTGCGTCGCGAGCACGGGATCGAGGAGCGTGCCGGCGATGACGATCACCGGCGGATGTTCCTGCTGGCGCTCCTCTTCGGTGGTGGGCACGGGCGGCAGGGCCTTCACCCCGGAGGGATTCGCGACCGCGGCGAGCAGCAGGCTCCCCCGGGTGCCAGGGGCTTCCTGCGTCTCCGTGGCCTGGCCCTTCTTCGCCGCCTCTTCCAGGAATACCCGGTCCAGCTCGGGCAGGTCGCGGATCCCCACCTGGGTGTTGAGCACGCCGTGGACGAACTCCCTCCCCTCGTAGACCGCGAGCAGGTCGAGGTGGAGGTCCTCCAGCAGGGTCTGGATGCGGCGGTTGAGGCGCGGGCGCTGCTGGGCGTTGGCGAGGTCGAGGGTCTGGATCTCCTCCAGCACGCGAGCTGGCGTCGCGCACGTTGGTGCGCTGGATCTGGTCGTAGAGTGCCTGGGCCACGGCGTTGCCACGCTCCAGGACCGGGGCCACCGGGGTGTTGAACCAGCGGTCCATCGAGCCCTGGAGCAGCTCGGTGGCGATGGCGAAGAGGAGCAGCACGGGGATGAGCGACAGGCCGACGTAGGTGGCCACGAGCTTGAACTTGAAGTTCGATCCCAACACCCGGTGGCGGCGCTCGACCAGCAGCTTGATCAGGTTGCGCAGCAGGACGAAGAGGATGATGAGGATGAGGATGACGTTGACGTACCAGAGGACGAACAAAAGCACCCGGTTGGTGACCAGCTCGGCCGGCAGGTCCCGCCCGCGCTGGGCCATGTAGTAGAGGGCGGTGAACAGCAGCAGCAGGGCGGCGAGACCGCCCAGCATGAGGCGGTAGTCCTTGCGGTGACGGACGATTTTCTCTCGCAGGCCCATGGCAGTGGATTGACCTCGTTCGGCCTCAAGGCTGGCGGGGAGCGCGGAACTTGGGGGATTCCTTCCATTCCGTGTTGATGGCCACGGGGATGAACGACAAGAGGGTGCGCGAGCCCGTCTCGGCCTGGATCTTGAGCAGGACCCGTTCCCCTCCCTGGGGCAGGTCGGACACCTGGAAGACCGGCAGCCGGTCGATCACGGTCATGGCCTCTTCCAAGGCCTTGCGGTCGCGCAGGGTCTTGCTCTCGATGAGCTTGTCGTCCAGCTTGTAGTGGACGGTGTAGGAGCGGCCCACGGCGTCGTACAGGGCCACCACCTCCAGGGTGGCGTCCTTCAGCTTCTGATCCCACCAACGTTTGCGATCGCGAGCGAGCTCGATCTGATAGACGATGGGAGTGGGCAGGCCGCTGTCCACCCGTTCCGAGAGGCGGTGATCGAAGGCGTCGTGCAGGGCAAACGTGGCCAGCACCCTGCCGCCGTCGAGCTCGACCTTGATTTCAGAAATCTTGGCTTCCGCGAGAGCCTGCGAGGCGAAGAAAAAGAAGGCGAGGAGCGCGAGTTTCGCTCTCATTCGGGGGGGAGTTTACTACGGCTCGAAGTAACCGTCCTGCGTGCGGGCGTCGAGATCGCCGCGGACTTCGACTTTCACCTCGTGCCAGGTGCCGCGGCCGCCGGTGCGCCGGGGGTGATCCCCAGGACGTACTGCTCCCGCAGCTCGGAGAGGAGGGCCTTCAAGGTGGCCGGGATCTCCTCGACTCCGGCCAGGTCCGCGATGCGGCCGCCGCTGCCGAGCACGGCGGCGCGCAGGTGCTCGATCTCCCGCCGGTGCTCGGCCGGATCGCGCCAGGCCGAGGAGAGGAGCACCTTCTTGTTCGTGCTGTCCTCGTCGCGCACCAGGCGCAGCCAATAGAGGGTCACCTGCCGGCGGGCGATGGCGCGGGCCGCGTCGACCGAAAGCACGCTCTCGACGTCCACCCCGTCGGAGAGCAGCACGGCGATCTTCCGGCCGCGGCGGGTCTCGAGCCGCTTGGCCGCGAGGTAGAGGGCGTCGTTCAAAGCCGTGCCGCCGCCGGCCTTCACCCCTCGGAGGCCCAGGGTGAGCACCGGCTGGATGCTGGTGAACGGCGTCTCCACGAGGACGTGGTCGGAGAACAGCATGAGCTTGGCCTGATCGAGGGTGCCCATGGCCGCGAAGAAATCGCGCGCGCCGTCGAGCGCCTTTTCGAGCCGCCCTCCCTGCATGCTGGCGCTGGCGTCCACCAGCAGCACGGCGGTGAAGGGGACGTCTCCCCGGCCGAAGGCGGCCAGGGGCTGGGGCTGGCCCTGGTCGAAGACGGTGAAGTCGTCGGGGGTGAGGTCGAGCACGGGCTTTCCGCCCCGGTGCACCGTGACGAAGAGCTGCTGCAACTCCACCTGGACCTCGGCGTCGGCCTGGAGGCGAGGAGTCGTCATGGCAGCCCGGGCCTCGCCGCCGCCAGGGGCGGTATCCGCGGAATAAGCCACCACCTCCAGCTTGTGCTCGCGGTTCTCCTCGCCAGCGTCGATGAGCACCCGGAAGGGCGCCCGCTCGGCCACGCCGGCCGGCGCGCCGTCGAGGAGCACCTCCACCCTCTCCACCCGCGTGGTCGGAGGGAGGATCTCCACTCGCACCTCGACCTCGCCGATGAGGGGCTCGCCCGCGGGAGGTTGGGTGATGCGGACGTCGAAGGCCTGGGCAGGGCGGGGGAGGAAAAGGACGCAAAGGACGGAAAGGACGGAAAGGACCTGGGGAGGCGTTTGGAAAGTCGCCGACTTGCCCTTCGAAGCCTCACCCCCGGCCCCTCTCCCGGGGGGAGAGGGGGGTCTCAGGCGAGCGGGATTGCCGTAGGGTGCGCTGGGCGCACCGTCACCGACGCCGAATGTGCGCACAGCGCACCCTACAAGCTCCACCCTCTCAGCCAAGTCCCCCCTCCCCCCGGGAGAGGGGCCGGGGGTGAGGCTTCGGAGGGCAAACCGGCAAAGAAACCGAGAATCTCATGGCGCAGTCTTCTCCAGAGCCTTGGCGAGGGCGGGGAGGCGGGTGGCGGCTTCCTGGGTAAGGGTGG
This sequence comes from Thermoanaerobaculaceae bacterium, assembly GCA_963712665.1. Lineage (GTDB taxonomy): Bacteria > Acidobacteriota > Thermoanaerobaculia > Multivoradales > UBA5704 > DATARR01. The sequence continues at coordinate 300,836 of CAVQIV010000013.1, forward strand.
CCAGGGCGGTGGCGAGGGGCTCTTCGGGCGGGGTGCTGTAGCGGCGGCGGGCCGTGCCACTCCCTTCCTTGCCTTCGGGATGGAAGGTGTTGAGGAGCTGGCGGGCGGCTGCCAGCTTTCCCGAGCGCTCCAGGAGATCGGCGAGCAGCAGGGTGAGCTTCTCGTCTCCGGGCAGACGGGCGAGGCCTTCGCGCACGATGCGCTCCGCGGCTTCGGGGTGATTGGCGGCCAGGCTCAGGTGGGCCAGCTCCTGGTAGGCGAGGGAGAGTTGCCAGCCTGCGATCTCCTCCGCCGTCAGGGCGGTGAGCCGCCGCTCGGCGTCGGCCGTGCGTCCGGTCCTCCCGAGGTCGATGGCCAGGCGCAGGCGGACTTCCCGGTTCTCGCCATGGGCCTGGAGCAGGGCTTCCAGGGGAGGGATGGCCGCGGAGTGGTCCCCCCGGCGCTCGGCGTCGGCGGCCAGCTCGAGGAGGGCGATCTCGTCGCCAGGATCGTCCGCCAGGGCGAGACGGAGCGTCTGCTCCCCCTGATGGCGGACGCCGCTGCGCAGGACCTGGGCTCCAAAGGTGGAAAGGAAGCGCCGGGCCAGCAAGGAGCGGCCGGTGCCTTCCTTACGCAGCAGATCGACCCCCTGGAGGAGCACGGTGCGGGCCACGGTCGAGCCCTGGAGCCGCTGTCGGGCCGTGGCCTCCTGGTAGAGGCGCTGGTGGAGGCGCAGCAAGGGGATGAGGCTGTCGAGGTCCACGCCCGCCAGCTCGCGCACGGCCGCGATCTCGATCTCCACCAGCCTTTCCACTGTCACCGGCTTCTCCTTGCGGAGGAGGAGGGAATCCTCGAATCCCGCCGTCGCGGCCAGGGCCTCCGCCTCCCGGCCGGCGGCCAGGAGCTCGAGGGCCTGGCGGTACGCGGTCCGGGCGAGGGCGCGCAGCCGGCGGCCCTCGGCGGTCTCGGGCACGGGCGCCGGAGGGGGTGCAGGTGCGGAAGCGGTTGTAATCGGGCCGGGAGGCGGCGGTGCGTCGTCAGGGAAGGGGGGCGGATCGAGAGGACCGAGATCCGCCATCCGAGCCGTGGGACGGGGATCGCCTGCCGCGGGCGGCGGCGAGGGGAGAGGGGCGTCTTTGAGTGTCGCGGGATCGGGAATGGAGAGCGGAAGATTGCGCACCGCGAGCTTCCCCGTGTCCAGGTTGCGCACCAGCATCCGCAGGGAGTACGTGCCTGGACGCAAGTCCATTCCTCCCAGGAGATCGAGGCCATCGCGTTCGATCCTGCCTCTCTCGGAGGCGAGATCGACCTCCACCCGCACGAGCGATGAGCCCTGGACGCCGCCGCCCGCTCCCATCGCGTAGAGATCCCCTTCGATCCGCAGCGCGTCTCCGGTCTGCCCGGCCAGCAGGGTCTTGCCGTCCACCCGCACCCGCACCAGGAGCCGGGTCTTATCGGCATCACCCGACGGGATGGGGAGGGCCAGGGCCCCGAGGGAGATCTCCCCGCCCTCCTGCCCGCTCAGCAGGAGCGCCGCAGATTCCACTCCGAGGCCGGAGGTGGGGAGAGTGCGGAGAGGAGGTGCCAGGGTCTTCCTGGGGTTTTCAGGAACAAGCGCAGGAACGGGCGCAGGAGCGGGCACACCGCCGCCCGGTCCTTCGGACTCTGCCTGATTCGCGGGGAATTCCGTCCGCACGACCCCCTGGGCACCGCCCACGTCATCTCGCAGGGCCACGGCCACCACGCTCTCGCCGGGATTGAGATGGAGGGTGAAGCGGTATCCCGCCGTCTGCCCGGGAGCGGAGAGGAGGTGCTCGTTGGGGATCTCGACCGGGACCTCGGCCCGCGGCAAGCCCGAGATCTTCCCCTTGCCGTCGCGGGCCGCCACCGCCAGCGTCAGGTGGCCGGCGTGGAAATTCTCCTGCGGCTGGATGAGCAGTGAGGTGAGGGGGAAGACCACCGTGGCCGCGACCTGGAGCCGCCCGAGATCGTCCTTCCCGGTTTCGTCGAAAGTCAGCTCGGCGTGGAGGGGATTGGCCTCGCCGGCCGTGCCGGTCCAGAGCGCGGCCAGAGCCAGCCGCAGCAGCGGATCGCTGGGATCTCCCTCCCGCCGCTCCTCACGGTGCCGGGCCACGAGCGCGCCGCCGCGCACGACGACCTCGATCCGGTGCCCTCCCGGCTTGTGGCCCCCACCTGCACCAGCAACCGGCGCATAGCCCACGAGGTAGGACGAGCCGAGGTCGCGCCCCACCAGCTCCAGGAACGAGGTGGGATTGGCTACGTCCGTCACCACCCGGCCGCCCGTGTCTCCGGCGAGCGTGCGCAGGGCGCGGCCGGAATCCTCGTCGTCCGAGCGCGCGGCCGCTCCGCCCATGGGCAGGGCCAGGGCGAAGAGGGAGATGCCCGCGCCATTGGCCCGATCCACCACCTCCTGCACCTGGGGCCCCGCGTCGTAGCGCGAGACCTCGAGGGGCGAGAAGCCGAGCGACGAGGCGAGGGTGCCGAACCGCCCCTGCCAGGTGGCGAAGAGGTCGGCCCCGGGCTTCAAGGGCGGGCCGCCGCCCACGTAGAGGAGGGCCTTGCGCTCGGGCAGGCCGGCGAGGAGCACGAGCGTCTGCTGGAGGGCGGCGAAGGTGGCCCGGGTCTCGTCCGCGCGTTGGCGGGCATAGATCCGGAGGTTTTCCAGGGCGGTGGTGGCCTGGGCGATCGCCATGCTGCGGCCCATCTCTTCATCCAGGGGATTGGCCTCCACGATCTCCCGCTGCACGGCGTTGCGCTCCTGGGCCAACCGCAGACCCACGGGCGCCGAAGCCCCCAGCCGGTCGAGAGCGACGCCCAGCACCGCGGGATCGGCCGTGGCTTCGGGCCGGATCTCCAGCGAGCCGTCCCAGCTCGCGAAGAGCACCCGGTCCCCTGGCCGCAGGCCCGTGTCGAAGAAGCGCCGCAGCCCGGCGATCGCCGTGTTGCGCGAGGCCGTGTCCATCGTGGTCTGATCGAAGAAGACGGCAAGGTTGAGGCGCTGCGAGGTGCCGGGCGAGACGCCCGTGACCTCGGCCGGCTGGCCGTCCTCGGTGACCTTGAAGTCCTCTTTTGTCAGATCCGGGACAGGCTTGCCGTCGCGATCCGTGACGTAGACCTCGACCTCGGCCACCGTGACGTCCACGGAGCCCGAGAACTTCGTCTCTGAGCTGGGGACCTGCGCGCCGGCGAGGAGCGGAGCGAGGAGAAAGGCCAAGAGGCCGGCCGACACCGGGGACACGAAATTCATCGTAGCATGCGACTCCATGAACCTCCTGGACCTCTTCGCCATCCCCCGCCAACGCACGCCGGACAAGCCCGCGCTTCGCTTTCGCGCCGGAGAAGGGGACCTCTCCTATGACGACCTCTTCGCCACCGCGGACTCCCTCGCAGCCGGCCTCGCGGCCCAGGGATTAGACAGGGGGGACCGCGTGGCCTTCTTCCTCGGCAACCGGCCGGAATTCGTCGTCGCCTACCTGGCCGTCATCCGTCTCGGGGCCGTGATGGTGCCCATCAACCTCGCCTACCGGCGGCGGGAGATCGCCCACATGCTGGGCGACGCCGAGCCCCGATTCCTTCTCACCGAGCGATCTCTCCTCCCCATCCTCGACGAGCTCGAGCCGGAGGATCGGCGGAGCGTCGAGCGGGTGATCCTGGCCGAGGAGCTCGACGCTCTACGCTCCGCGGACGAAAGTCCCGAGTGGCCCATCGTGAACGGCAGCGATCCCGCCATGCTCCTCTACACCTCGGGCACCACGGGGCGGAGCAAGGGGGCGGTGATCACTCACGACAACGTCCTCGCCACGATGACGGGCCTCCTGGCAGCCTGGGCCTGGGAGCCGGCGGACGTCCTGCTTCTCACCCTCCCCCTTTTCCACACCCACGGTCTGGTGGTGGGGCTCCACTGCGCTCTGGCCGCCGGCGCCACCGTCCTCCTGCGCCGCCGCTTCGACGCCGCCGAGGTGGTGGACGACCTCATCGCGGGCGAGCCCACCCTGTTCTTCGGCGTCCCCACCATGTACGTGCGTCTGGTGGAGGAGTTGCGGCGGCGAAGCCTCACAGAACCTGTTCGCCAGCGCCTCTTCTGCTCGGGGAGCGCCCCTCTGTCGCCCGAGACCTTCGCCGCCTTCCGTGAGCTCACGGGGCACGACATCCTGGAGCGCTATGGGATGACGGAGACGGGGATGAACCTCTCGAATCCCTACGCGGGTCCGCGCCTGCCGGGCACCGTGGGCACGCCGCTGCCGGGCGTCAGTATCCGGATCGTGAATCGAGAGGACCACGACCTCCCCCCTGGTGCTGAGGGGGACCTCCTGGTGGCGGGCTCGAACGTCTTCGCCGGCTACTGGCGGGCGCCGGAGAAGACGGCCGAGAGCTTCGTCCACGACGACCTGGGCCGGCGCTGGTTCCGCACCGGCGACCTCGCCCGCGAGGATCCTGAAAACGGCTATGTCACCTTGCTAGGCCGCAGCCGCGAATTGATCCTCTCCGGCGGCTTCAACGTCTATCCCCGCGAAGTGGAGGAGGTGCTGGCGACCTTCCCCGGCGTGCGTGAAGCCGCGGTCGTGGGCCGTCCTCACCCCGACTGGGGCGAGGTCCCCGTGGCCTTCCTGGTGGCGGACTCGCCGCTCGACACCGAAGCCCTGATCGCTTTCTGCAAATCCCAGATGGCCGGCTTCAAAGTGCCGCGGCGGATCGAAACCGTGGAGGCCCTGCCCCGCAATGCGTTGGGGAAGGTGCAGAAGCATCTGTTGCCGGGGTAGGGCTCAGATCGGCTGTTGCGGATTGATCCAGGTGCGGTCGAGGACCTGAGGATAGAGAGGATCGAAGTCTTTGTCCGTCGTGAGGAGGTGAGCTCCCGACGAGATGGCGGTCGCCGCGATCCAGATGTCGTTCTGTTCGATGGGACGGCCCTTGCGCTGCAGGAGCTCAGCGACCTCGGCGTAGGTTCTGAGGATCTCATCTGAGAGATCCACGACCGCCACCGCGTTCTGGAAGAGATCCTCCAGGATCGCAGTCTTCGACGGGCCCCAGTTCAGTTTCCTGGCGAAAGCCAAGGCCTCTCCAACTGTAATGATAGAGATCAACGGACGCTCTATCCCGCTCCTCAGCCGGAATCGAGAGTCTATAGACCTACCAATCCGGTTATCGCGAACCAGATGGATGAGGATGTTGGTATCGAGAAGGAGGATCTGAGTCGCCGTCACGACATCTCTTCGAGAAGGGCGAGGATCTCCTCTTCAGTCTCGTCACCAGGCCACTTGCCGATCAGGAGATTGATTCCGGAATCGGGACCCTGGGGCACGTGGAGAGACCGGGGATCGAGCTTTCTGATGATGATGGGCCGATCCTCGACTCTCGGCTCAACGGAACGATCCTCCCCCCCTGCTCCTTGCGGATCAGCTTCCAGGGACGGCTTGGTTTCTCTAGTAGACATCGGTCGCTCCCCCTAACGAGTATAACTCCTGCGAGATGACTTCATTCCCAGGAGACGTACATACTCTGAACCAAAGTGGTTTGCATGTCAAGAGGGTACCTCAACGTCCATGTTGTCCCAGCCCCGCGGCCCTTCCCGTGGCCCAGGCCCAGAGGAAGTTGTGGCCGCCGATGGGGCCGAAGGCGTCCAGGATCTCGCCGCAGAGGAAGAGGCCGGGGTGGAGGCGGCTCTCCATCGTGCGGGGATCGATCTCGGAGAGGGCCACGCCGCCGCCGGTAACCTCGGCCTTGGGATAACCCTCGTCGCCCGTCCAGGGGAGGGGATGGTCGGCGAGGGCTGCGACCAGCCGGAGCCGCTCCTCGCGGCGGAGCTGGGGGAGAGGTCGGCTGCCCTCGACGCCCGCTTCTGCGAGCAGGGCCTCGGCCAGCCGGTCCGGGAGGTGGCGGCGGAGGAGCCCGAAAGAGGTGCCAGGGGTTTCTCGCAGGAGGGGGTCCCAGGCGGCGGCGTCCATCTCCGTCCACTGCACCCTCAAGGGTTGCGGCGGGCCGCCCGCGAGGCGAGAGCGCACGGCGACATGGGAGACGTCCAGCACAGCCGGGCCGCTGTAACCGCGATGGGTGAAGAGGAAACCGCCGTGGGTGATGAAGGTCCGCTTGGGACCGGGCGCGCGGAGCGTCACCGTCCGCGAGATCCCGGCGAGAGGGGCGTAGCGGGGTGGCTCCAGGGTCAGGGGAGTCAGGGCCGGATAGGTCTCGTGGATCGTATGGCCGAGCCGGTGGACGATGTCGATTCCAATGCCGTCGCTCCCCGTGCCCGGCAGGGAGAGACCGCCCGTGGCCACGATCACGGTCGCCGCGGCAATCTCTTCTCCTGACGCGAGGCGGACCCGCCAGGGATCTTCAGGCAAGGCCGGGGGCTGGAGATCGGAGACGAGGGCCTCGAAGCGGATCTCAGCGCCCCGCCGGCGGGCCAGGGCCAGGAGCTGATCCCGCACCTGCCGCGCGCTGTTGGAGACGGGAAAGAGCTTGCCGGTCTCCGCCTCCAGAGCGAGAGGGATTCCCGCCTCCTCCTCGAAGAATCGCCACTGCTCCGCGAGCGGCCAGGAGGTGAGGATCTTGCGCAGCGTGTTGGGAGACGAGTCGGTGACGAACCGCGACGGCTCCGTCACGGACGGCAGGATGTTGCACCGTCCGCCGCCACTCACCAGAATCTTCCGTCCGCCGTCCCGAGTCCGCTCGAGGATGAGGACTTGGCGTCCCCGACCGGCTGCGAAGATGGCGGCCATGATTCCGGCGGCTCCGGCGCCGAGGATGAGGGTGGGGGGATGGTTCGTCATGGACCCATGGTATCAATGGTAACCTTCACCCATGAGTGTCCGGGAATTGGAAAGAGCTGTGTCCGAGCTTTCGCCACAGGAATTTGCAGAATTCGCAGCCTGGTTCGAAGAATTCGTTGCTGATCAATGGGACCGGCAGATCGAAGCCGATGTTGCCGCGGGAAAGTTGGATCGATTCGCTAAAAAGGCTGATGAGGATTTTGTGGCTGGGCGGTGTATTGAGATCCCTGGCGAGGGAGGCGGGTGCTGAACGTTTCCCTAGAGGAACTTGTCGTACTCAGCGTGCGGACCGATCCAGAACCAGACGACCTCGTCGCCAATCCACCTGCCGAGGGCGCGGTAGTGGATGCCAATGCGTACGGAGTAGACCCGCTCTGCGGGAATCACCAGCTTGAAGTTCAGGCTGGGATGGTAGGGATTCTGTCGGAAGAGCCGGTAGGCCTCTCGGGCCTGCTTTCGGATCGACTCCGGGAGAGTCTTGACTCCGGCTCGAAATCGCTTCGTCGTCTTCGATTTCACAGTTGGTCCGGATCGAGGTCCTCGGTTTCACCCCGGAGGTGCTCCGCGAGGGCTTCGTCAGCCAACTGCTTCAGAACGCTTCCAGACCGGGCAAACGACTCCTGCCAGGCCCGTTCGGCTTCGATCTCTTCCAGGAACCACTTGGCGTAATTATCCTGGTCCGCTTCGGGAAGTTTGCCGGCCTCTGTGAAGGCTTGTTCAAGAAGTCTGGTCATGGCGATGATTCTACCGCGAATTGGAGCTCATAGGATACCTTGGAGGGAAAGACGGTTGTCCGGGCACGTACGTAGGAAATAATGTCGCGCCCAACCTCCCAAGGAGACCCGAACCCATGCGCCCAGCCTTCCTGTCATCCCTCCTCCTCGTCTCCATCCTCGCGCCGCGGCTGCACGCTCAACCCGCCCAGCTCGCCCCCGACTTCTCCGAGTTGGAGCACACCGCCCTCGACGAAATGACAGCCACCGGCACACCGGGCATGGCTTTCGCCGTGATCCAGGGGAATCGCGTGGTGTTCGCGCGCGGGCTCGGGGTGGCGAACGTGGAGACCAACGCGCCGGTCACACCCGACACGCTGTTTCGTGTCGGCTCGGTCACCAAGATGCTCACTGCCGCCGCAGTGGTGACCCTGGCTCAGGAGGGGACGCTCAGCCTCGACGCTCCTCTCAGCAAGAAGGACAAGAAGCTCGATCCCAAGCTCGGCCAACTCACCCTCGATCAGCTCCTCAGCCAGACCGCGGGGCTTCCGGACTTTCCGGGCGGAGATGGTCACGAGCATGGCGACGAATCCCTCGACCGCTTCGTCAACTGGCTGCCGACCCGCGAGTTTCTGCTGCCTCCCGGCGCGGCGTTCTCCTATTCGAACGCAAACTATGCCGTGGCGGGCTCGCTGCTGATGCGGGTCCTCGGCAAGCCGTACGCCAACGCCATGGACGAGACCCTCTTCAAGCCTCTGGGGATGACTCGCACCACGCTGCGGCCCACGGTGGCCATGACGTATCCCCTGGCCGTGGGGCACACCATCAGTGACCTCGGCAAGCCTGCCGTGATCCGCCCGGTGGCGGACGACTCCCGCCTCTGGCCGGCCGGATATGCCTTCAGCAGCGTCAACGATCTCTCACGTTTCCTGATCGCGGTCTTGAACGGCGGCCAGGTCGACGGTCGCCAGGGGCTGCGCTCGGGGTGACTGCCCAACTCCTGACGCCGCGCATCCTCATTCCCACCAACGTTTTCAAGAACGGCGCGTATGGCTACGGCTTCTTCCTCCAGGACGACCGCGGGATGCGCCGGGCCGAGCATGGCGGCGAGCTGCCGGGCTACGGGGCCGAGGTGCGCATGTTTCCGGAGCGCCGGGTGGTCGTGGTCGTCCTCATGAACCGTGAAGGAGTCCGCTTCAACAAGACCTTCGACAAGGCGTTCGACCTGCTGCTGGGGCCTAGCCCCAAGGAGGAGACCCCACCCCCGCCGGTCGAGGTCAAGATGACGCCGGAGGAGATGGTGGACTACGCCGGCAGCTACATCAACCACGGACACATGGAGCTCTACGTCAACGACGGCCGGCTCTTCCTCTCCCGCGGCAACGACCAACTCCCCGTCACCAAGATCGGTGAGCACCGCTTCCAGGTCACGCCGAAGGAGGGCCGGTCCCAGGAGTTCCTGATTTTTCCCGCCGCGGAAGGCCGGCCCGGCTATGTCCAGATGTTCATCAGGGTGTACCGGAAGGGGTGAGGATGAGGCCGTATCACCGATATGATGACTTTGATGGAGTGGAGCGGCCGAGATGTTCAAACCTGATGTGACCGAAAAGAAGCTGGCCCAGGCCACGACTTGGCTCGACAGTGGGGAGGAGAGACTGTCGTTGCTTGCCGCCGAGTTCCTTGCCGACAGGAAGAGCAAAGACTTGGCGAGTTTTCATCTCTTTCTCGCCATTCAGGAGTGCATCGATCTAGGTTGCCGCTGGGCGGCAGACAGGGGCTGGGGATCTCCCGATGATGCCGCAGCCATGTTCGATCTCCTGGCCGTTCGGGGTGCGATCGATCACCGTCTCGCCGCAACGCTTCGTGGCGCAGTCGATCTGCGCAATCAAATCTATTACGAATACTGGGCGGTGGATCACGAGCGTATCCAATCCGAATATCGAGAGGGTGTCAAGGCGCTGAGGAGGTTCCTGGCTCTGGTGGCCGACGAAGCCGGGCTCTGAAAATCCCTCACCGGAAATCATGGCTCGGCACCGCCACCAGATCCTTCAAGGACCAGAACTTCTCCCCCTTGACCGAGATCGTCCCATCTCGCTTCTGGAGGATGCCTTCCACCAATAAGCCGGGAGAGCCGACGATGAGCTTGCGGTGCTCCCTCAGCAGGTCCGGGGAGACGACGGCCTGAGACATGCCGGTCTCGTCCTCCAGGGTCAAGAAGAGGAGCCCCTTGGCCGTGCCGGGACGCTGGCGCACGATCACCGAGCCGGCGGTGCGCACCCTGGCGCCGTTGGGGAGGTTGTCGAGACGGGCGGCGGGGGTGACCCCCTTCTTTTCGAGCTGCTCCCGATAGTAGGCCAGGGGGTGGGGACCCAGGGTGAGCTGGGTGGTGCCGTAGTCCGCCATGGTCTCTTCGGACGGGGTCATCTCCGGCAGGGGTGAGGGCTCCGGGTCGGTCAGGCGGTCGAGCAGGGGACCGGCGGGCCTTCCCAGGCGGGCCACTTGCCAGAGGGCGGCCCGGCGGGTGAGGCCGAAGGTGGCGAGGGCGCCGGAGGCGGCCAGAGTCTGGATCTCGTCCTCATGGAGATCGCAGCGCCGCACCAGGTCTTCGGCGTCGAGGAACGGACCCTTCGCCCGTTCGGCTTCGATGATGGCCCCGGCCCGGTTGCGCAGTCCCCGCACGAAGCGGAAGCCGAGGCGGATGGCCCCGGCCGGCGGCACCAGGCCGGTGCGGGCGTCGCGCATCCCCTCGGTCAGCAGCCGGTCTTCCCAGCGGCACTGCACGCCCGAGGTCTGGACGTCCACGGGCCGGATCTCGACGCCGTGGCGCTGGGCGTCTTTCACCAGCGTGGCCGGATGGTAGAAGCCCATGGGCCAGGCGTTCAAGAGGCCGAGATAGAAGGCCGTGGGATGGTGGACTTTGAGATAGGAGCTGGCGTAGGCGATGAGGGCGAAGCTCGCGGCGTGGGACTCGGGGAAGCCGTAGAGGGCGAAGGAGGTGATGCCTTTGACGATCTCATCCTGCGCTTTGCCCGTGATCCCCCTTTCGGTCATCCCCCGCCGGAGCTTCTCCACGATGGCGTTCATCCGCTCGACCGAGCGCTTCGATCCCATGGCCCGCCGCAGCTCCTCGGCTTCACCGCCCGTGAAGCCCGCGGCCACCATGGCGACGCGCAGGAGCTGCTCCTGGAAGATGGGAATGCCGAGCGTCCGTTTGAGGATGGGCTCGAGGCTCGGATGGTGGTATTCCACGGGCTGCCGGCCGTTGCGCCGTTCGAAGTAGGGGTTCGCCAGGTTCCCCGCGATGGGGCCGGGGCGGATGATCCCCACCTGGATGACGATGTCGTAGAAGCGCGTGGGGTGGTTCCTGGGGAGGGAGGCCATCTGGGCGCGGCTTTCGATCTGGAAGCAGCCCACCGTGTCCGCCACCTGGAGCATGCGGAAGACCTGCGGGATCGTCCGGCGGCAGGTGGGCGAGATCGACGTGGATTCCCTCGCGCTGCTTGATGGTGGGCACCATCTCTTCGAGCGCCGCGAGCATCCCCAATCCCAAGAGGTCCACTTTGATGATCCCGAGATCCGCGCAGTCGTCCTTGTCCCACTGGATCACCACCCGGCCGGGCATGGAGGCGGGCTCCAGGGGGACGACCTCGTCGAGCCGGCCGGCGGCGATCACCATGCCTCCCGTGTGCTGGCCGAGATGACGGGGGAGGTTGTGGATGCGCGTCCACAGATCCATGAAGTGGACGAGGCGCGGCTCCTGGGGATCGAAGCCCGCGGCGGCCACCTCGGCGGTGAGCGACTTCTTGTCGCCGCTGTGGATGTCGTAGCTGAAGCTGCCGAGCTGCTTGGCGAGCTTGTCCACCTGCTCTTCGGAGTAGCCGAAGACCTTGGCCACCTCGCGGGTGGCGGAGCGGTCGCGATAGGTGATGACGGTGGCCGTCATGGCCGCGCCGTGGGGGCCGTAGCGCTGGTAGACGTATTGGATGACCCGCTCGCGCTGATCCCCCGAAGGAAGATCGAGATCGATGTCCGGCCATTCGCCCCGCTCTTCGGAGAGGAAGCGCTCGAAGAGCAGCTCCATCTTCACGGGATCGACGGCGGTGATCGACAGCGCATAGCACACGGCGCTGTTGGCGGCCGAGCCGCGGCCCTGGGCCAGGATGCTCTCGCGCAGGCAGAAGTTGACGATGTCCCAGACGATGAGGAAGTAGCCGGCGAGATTGAGCTTCTCGATCAGGTCCAGCTCTTTCTGGATCTGGGCCTGGGCCTTGGCCGTCAAGGGCCGGAAGCGGGCCCGGGCGCCGTTCCAGGTGACGTGGCGCAGAAAGGAGGCCGGGGTCTCGCCCGGGGGCAGAGGATAGTCGGGGAAGCGGTAGCCAAGGTTGTCCAGGGTGAAGTCGAGCTCGGCGGCCAGGCGGGCGCTGCCGGCCAGGGCCTCGGGGAGGTCGGCGAAGAGGTGGGCCATCTCGGCGCCGCTCTTGAAGTGCCGCTCGCGGTGGGAGGCGAGGAGCCGGCCCGCGGCATCGAGCGTGGTGTGGTGGCGGATGGCCGTGAGCACGTCGTGGAGCGGCTTGTCCTCGGGCCGGGCATAGCGCACGCCGTTGGTGGCCACCAGGGGGAGACGCAGGCGGCGGGCGAGGTCCACCAGGGCCTGGTTTCTGTGCTCCTCCTCGCGGAGCCGATGGCGCTGCAGCTCGACGTGCAACCGGCCGGGGAAGAGGTGGCCCAGGCGCTCCAGCAGCCGGCGGGCGGAATCAATGCCTCCCTGGGGCCCTTCGGCGATCTCGCGGGCCAGGGGGCCCTCGTCGCCGCCGGTCAGGCAGTGGAGGCCGCCAGCGTGCTCGGCCAGGAGGTCCCAGGAGGCCCGGGCCTCGCCCTTGGGCCAGCCGCGGGCTGCAGCGGTCGCCAGGCGGCAGAGATTGCGGTAGCCCGCCTGGTTGGCGGCGAGCAGGGTGAGGCGGGCCTGGGCATCCACCCCTCTCGGCTCGATGTCTGGCCGGGGCGGCTTGGGATCGGGCACCAGGCCCAGGGGACCGAGCCGCGCCCGCTGCTGGAAGAGGCTGGGCTCGTCCGCCAGCGTCACCTCGGCTCCCACCAGGGCTTTGATTCCCGCCTGCTTGGCCGCTTGATGGAAGCGCGGCGCGGCGTAGACGCCGTTGGCATCCACCAGGGCCACGGCCGGCAGCTCCAGGGCTGCTGCCCGCTCCACCAGATCCTCGGGCAGGGAGGCGCCGTCGAGGAAGGAGAAGGCCGAGGCGGCGTGCAACTCGGCATAGGGAGGAGGCGGGGACGGCTTCCCTCCGGTTCTTCCCATCTGAATAAGATTAGGCGTAATATCAGCGTAAGTCAAGGCCGTGGAAGGCGGTAGCCCCGGTCTGTCTGTTTGGCGGCACTCCTGTACAGAGGGCAGAAACGCGCGGGGCAATCCTGCGTAGAGAGGATTGATGGGGTTGCTGAGCGACACGGAGACGCACCAGGTCGATCCGTTGCTGATCCCCTATCTGCGCGTCTCGGAGCAGGAAGCCGAAGACGCCCTCGGCAGTTTGATCACCCGCCATGCCCGGCCCGTGATCCAGGCCATCCTGCGCCGCCGGCTGGGCCGGCTCGACTCTGGGGATGCCGGCGATCGGGGAGACGTGGAGGGGGAGGTCGTCCTCCATCTCCTCGAGCGGCTGCGGCAATTGCGGCGCGAGCCCGAGGCGGGGATCAAGCCGGGGATCCGCGACTTCCGGGGCTACGTGGCAGTCGCGACCTACAATGCCCTTGCCGAGCGGGCGCGCCGGGGAGAGCCCGAACGGGTCCGGCGGCGGGCCGCTGGAGACCGGGAAGGGGAGGATCTCCTCCTCGGGCTCCCCGATCCAGCGCCCGACGCGGCCGCGGCTCTGCAGCAGCGCAGCCAGCTCGCGTTCCTCTGGGAGGAGATCCGGCGCCTCCCCCCGCGACAGGCGGCGGCGCTGCTCTTCAACCTGCGCGATGCGCAACGGGGGAATGCCCTGGTCTTGCTGCCGCTCACGGGAGTTGCTACCATGCGGGAAATCGCCTGCACTCTCGGCATGCCTGCGGAGAAGCTTGCCGAGCTCTGGAATCGTCTGCCGTTCGAGGACTCGGAGATCGCTGAGTTGCTGGGAGTGACCCGGCAGCAGGTGATCAATCTGCGCAAGTCCGCTCGCGAACGCCTGGCCCGCCGGATGCGCGCCCGATAGCCCGATCGGATCGATCATGACCATGTCCACCCACCTCTCCCAGCAGCAGATCGAAGGCTACCGCCGCCGTGTGCTGCCGCCCGCAGAGCTGCTCGCCGTGGACGATCACATTGCCGACTGCCCGGACTGCCGTCTCCGCCTGGCGGAGGGCGAGCCGCTCGCGGCCGCCTTCGAGGTCTGGGAGGATCTGCCCGAGGAGGAGGGAGCGGCGGTGGGGATCGACCTGGGAGCGTTGGTGGACGAGCTCGGGAGCCGCCCGGCCCGTGCGGCTCGGAGAGATCGGAGGCGGCCGGGATTGCACCCCCTGGCCGTGGCGCTCTGGGCCGCGGCGGTGCTGGTGATGGTGGGCCTGGTCGCCTGGCTCGCCACTCTACCCCTGCGCCGGGAGGTGGAGTCGCTGCGCACCGAGGTGCGGACGATACGGAGCCGGGGGGCGACCCCGCAAGCCCTGCCCGCTGGCCTGCGCGAAACTATGGCCGCGGCGCTCCGCGACGGGAGGATCGAGCGGCCGGCGGAGCTCGCGGAGCTCCAGAGCGCCGGCGCCGTGCTGCGCGGCCCCGCCTCGTCCCACGGCTTCGTGCCCCGTTCGCCGCTCGCCACCGCCGTGCTCGACGGCCGGCCGGCGTTCCGCTGGTCGCCGCTGCCGGGCGCGGAGTCCTACCGGGTGCAGGTGTTCGATCCGGAGCTCAATCCCGTAGCGGACAGCGGCGCCCTGCCGGGAACGGGCACGGAGTGGATCCCGGCCCGGCCGCTCCAGGCCGGGGGCGTCTACGCCTGGCAGGTCAAGGCCCGGAGCCCTGCCGGGGAGGTGACGGCTCCCGGCCCCACCTCGCCCCAGGCGCTCTTCCGGGTGCTGGCGGAAGAGCAGGCGGCGCAGGTGCGGAGCGAGGCCCTCACGGCCGGCTCCTCTCACCTGGCGCGGGGTGTGATCTACGCCCGGGCCGGCCTCGCCGACGACGCCGAGCGGGAGCTGGGCGTTGCCGCCCGTGAAGGGCCCGATGCTGCGGGGGCTCGGAGGCTGCTCGAGAGCGTGCAGGCGTGGCGGGCGGGGAGTTAGGAGCCCGCCCCCACCAATACAAACCCCGCCCAATAAAAGGGGTGCCTGTATCGCGGCTGCCTGCGCACGGCGAGGGCGGCCTGGCGCAGGGCCTCGGCCTTGCTCTCTCCCGCGAGCCAGTGGCGGTGGAACTCGACCATGAGCTCGCCGGTGCTGGCGGAGTCCACCTCCCACTGGCTGGCCAGGGTGGCGGGGCTGCCGGCCGCGGCCAGGGCCCAGCTCATGCCGATCATCCCCTCGCCCGCCCGCAGCCGGCCGCGGGCGGTCTGGCAGGCGGAGAGCACCACCAGGTCGGCGTCGAGATGGAGCCCCAGGATCTCCCAGGCCTCCAGCAGACCGTCCTCGCCTCCTTCCGGAGCGGTGGGGGAGAGCACCAGGCTGGAGTAGAGAGGATTGTGATCGTCGAGCAGGGCATGGGTGGCGAAGTGGAGCACGCGGAAATGGCCGGCCTCGCTCTTCACCGTCCGCTCCGACGCCTGCGCCGCCGTGTAGACCGCGCTGTGCGCGGCGCCATAAAGCTGCCCCAGGCTCCGCACCTCCCGCTCGGCGTCTGGCAGCGGCGGCAGGGGAGCGAGCCCCGGCAGGCCGCGCCGGGAAGCGGCGGGGGCCACGGTCCCGGCTCCGGGATTGCCCACGGCGAGAAGCGACGGCGGGGCGGCTCCGGGTGACAGGGGAGCCCGCCTACCGGCCAGCTCGGCGAGGAAGGCCAGCGAGGGCGCGTAGTAGAGGGCGTGACGATCCAAGAGCGCCTCGGTGGCGCTCGGCTGGAGGGCCTGGAAGGGGAGGTCCCAGAGGGGACCATTGGGGACGATGCACAGCGTGCGTTTCCCCCGGATCTCGGCCGCGGCCGGGCCGAGCAGGAGATCGTAGAGGCTGCGGGCCGGCGCGCGGAAGGCGAGGTCCCGGCTGCCGAGCTGGCGGCGGAACACCTCCACCCGGCGGGCCAGCTCCCGGCGGCCGATGGGGAGGCGGTGGAGGCGCACGCCGGGAGAGGCATTGCCCGCGGCCGTCACTACGAAAAGGAAGGTTTTCTCCTCCTGAACCGCGTACTCGACGAGCGCCGTGCTCCCGTCGGCCAGCAGCGCGCGGGCGGCTTCGGGTTGCCACTCGGGGAAGTCCGCGCGCTGCGTCCTGAGCTCGGGCCGGGAGGCGTAGAGGTTGGTGTTGAAGGCTTCGAGCTCCAGGCGGGCCTGCTGGAGTCGCTGCTCGAGGCCGCTCGAGGCAGCGGGATCGGCGGGCGTGCGCGACCGCGCCATGAAGACCTCGCCGTTGAGCGTGGTGAGACGGTCGCGCAGCCGCGCCTCCGTGGCCCGCTCCTCCGGCGTCAGTTGAGAGGCGAGATCGGAGCGGCCCCCGCGGAGGATCTCCACCAGGGTGCGCCCCTTGGCACGGTCGGCCTGGACGAGGGCGGCGGACGCGTCCCCTCCGTCCGCGAGCAACTCGACCATCCGCTGATAGGGCTCGAGACGCCCCTCGAAGAACGCCTCCCGGCTGACCTCTCCCCCCGCCACCAGGCTGCGCATCTGCTCGACGGTGGCGATGGCTTCGGCGTAAGCGGCGCGGGCCTCCTCATTCCGGTGGAGGGCGTGGAGGGCCCGTCCGGCGAGGGTGCGGGCGAGCCAGAAGGTCTCCTGGCTGCCGGTCTCGTGAGCCACGAGAGAGGCGCGGTCCGCCATCTCCACCGCCTTGTCGTACCGCTTCCGCGCCAGGTGGACCTGGGCGAGGCCGGAGAGCGCCTGGCTCACCTGGTTGCGCTCCCCCAGGCTCTCGCTCAGGGCCCGGCTCTTCTCATAGGCGCTGGCCGCGAGGTCGTAGCGTTTCTGATTCTCATAGAGCGAGCCGAGGCTGTGCCAGTGTCCCGCTTCGGCAGCCTTGTCGCCGACCTTGCGGGCCAGGCGCAGGGCGCGATTGTAGTGGTCGAGGGCGAGCTCGTACTTCCCCTCGCTCTCGTAGTACGCCCCCATGTTGTTGAGCAGGCGCATGACACCGTAGCTGTCGCCCAGCTCCTCCAGCCGGGGGAGGGCGCGCTGGAAGTAGGTGAGCGCGAGGCTGGCGTTGCCCTGGCTGCCGTAGACGATGCCGAGGTTGTTGAGCACGTAGGCGACCTCGGCGTGGTCGTCGGTGCGGGTGTGGAGCGCCTCCTGGAAGTACTGGAGGGCGCGGCCATAGTCGGCCCACTCCAGGTAGACGGAGCCGATCGAGTTCAGGATCCCTTCCATCATGGAGGTGTTCTTCGCCTGGCGGGCGAGCGCCAGGGCCGCCTCGTAGTGCTCCACCGACTCCGCGTTGTGGCCGCGCCCGAGCTCGACGTCCCCCAGGCCGCGCTCCACGAGGAGGTGGAGGGTGCGGTGCCCGGTCTCCTTGGCCAGGGGGAGGGCGGCCGTGTACAGGTCCCAGGCTCTGGGCAGGTCGCTCTTGCGCAGGGCGATGTTGCCCTGGCCGTGGAGGGCCTTGCCCTCCCACCGCCGGTCGCCGATCTCGCGGGCGGCGGCGATGGCCGCGGCGAACTGCTCATCCGCGGCCGCCAGGTCGTCTTTCCCCGCGGCGAGAACTCCGTTCGCATAGGCGATCCGCAGCCGTACCTCGGCGGTCTGAGGTGCGAGGTCCTGGGCCCGCTGGTAGAACGCCAAAGCCTTGGCGCCCAGCTCGAGGTCGCCGAGACTCAGAAGCGCCTTGATCGTGCCCTCCCGGTCCTCCGCCTTTTCCGCCAGCTCCAGGGCCCGCCCGAAGGCGGCGTGGGCCCCATCCCGATCTTCCGCCAACATCCGGCTCTGCCCCTCAGCCAGGGCGTCAGCCACGGTCGCGGGCGGTGCCGCGCCGCCGATCAGGGTCGAGACGAGGAGAGCGAGCGTGGAGCAGAGAAGACGGAGGGAGATCGGTCGCATGGGAGCCCGGTCCTTTCGTTGAAATTCCTGCCCGATGGTAATACGCCCGCTCCCCCGACATCGTTCCACTCCAGATGCACCGAATCTCAAAGGGGAGATCATGAAGAGGATTCCCATCCCAATCTGGGGCCTGCTCGCCCTCCTCGCCCTCGGCACGCTGCCGGTGCGAGGCCAGCCCCTCACCGTCAACGTCGCGGCCAATCCCATCGGCCGGCTGACCTCGACCGGCAACGGCCAGATCCGCCGTTTCTACGAGTACGACGCTCTCGGCCGGGCCGTGCGCACCGAGCACCGGCTCGAAGGCGGCGTCTACGTCTTCACCACCACCTTCGGCTACCCGCAGGGGAGCGGCACGGCCGGCCCCGGCACCGTGCCCCGCACCCAGGCTTTCCCCGACGGCGAGGTGATGGCCTACGGCTACGACGCCTCCGGAGCCCAGCGCACGATCACCAGCACCCGGCCCGGCACCGTCACCCCGCAGGACGTGGTGCGGGACGTCCGGCGCAACGCCCGGGGGCAGACGGTGAGCGTCACCTACGGCAACGGCACCCTCAGCACCCACAGCTACAACGAAGCGACCGACCTGCGCCTCAACCGCATCCAAACCACGAACGCCAGCGGGCTCGTCCAGGACTACCTCTATGGCTTCGACGGCAACGGCAACGTCACCTCGCTCTCCGATGGCGTCGTGCCGTCCTTCTCCGCGACCTACGGCTACGACCCGCTCGACCGGCTGACGTCGATGACCAGCGGCAGCGCCTTTTCCTATCAATACGACAGCCTCGGAAACCTGACCAATAAGGAAGGGACGGTCCAGACCTACGGCGGCACCGGCCGCGGCCCGCACGCGCTCGCCGCGTCCGGGGGGACGACCTACACCTACGATTTCAACGGCAACGTGACGTCGACCTCGGCCGGCCTCGCCCTCACCTGGAACGCCGAGAACATGGCCACCCAGGCGACGTTGGGCGGCGCGGTGCAGAACCTCAAGTATTTCCTCGGCGAGGAATTGTGGAAGAAAGTTGAAGGCGGCACCACGACCCTCTACCTGCCGTCGCTGCTGCTGGAGAACGGGGTGCCGCGCAAGCTCTTCGGCAGCTTCGCCGAGCGCTCGCCGGACGGCAGTCTGAAGTTCTATCACTCCGACCATCTCGGCAGCTCGACGGTGGTCACCGACGCCACGCAGATCGTGATCCATCGCATCGCCTACATGCCCTACGGCGCCGACCGCGGCACGCCTGGCGGCAGCTTCATTCCGCGCTATCAGTTCAATTTCAAGGAGAAGGAAGCGACCGGCCTCTACGATTACGGAGCGCGGCTCTACAACCCGGCGACGGGACGGTGGATGTCCGCGGACGGCGATCTGACCGACGGTCCGAACCGCTACGCCTACGTGGCGAACAACCCCCTGACCTACAACGATCCCACGGGGCACGGTCTGGAGGACGGCCTGGGGAGCCTCTTCATCCGCATCATCCCCTACCTGCAGATCGATTACGCAGCGCGCCGCAACATTCCCATCGCCGTGTTCTTCGGCGGCATCAACAACAAGACCTACCCCACGGCCACGCAGCTCGAGCGGATGAAGAAGGCGCTGGGCGTCGAGCAGGTGATCTTCCTCGCCAACCGGCACACCTTGCTGCAAGCCCTGTTCGGCCTGACCTACAAACCGCAGGCCGAGGAGGGCAAGCGCATCCTGGAGTACGCGGCCCGGCGCGGCGTGCGGACGATCGTGGGCTCGTTCAGCAACGGCGTCAACGGTCTCTCCTGGGCCATGCACCATGCCACCCAGACCCGCGTCACCTTCGCCTTCGTGCTCGAGCCCAACACCGCCAGCGGCCGCACGCTGCGCCGCGTCTTCGATCACGTGGCCGGCGGCACCGGCCTGATCGTGGACAGCCTCAAGGACCCCATGCAACTGCTGCTCTTCGGCAGCCTCCTGCCCGGCGAGCTCCGGGAGAGCCTGCCCCGCTCGCGCTACCCCAACGTCAACGTCCTCGCGAGCGGTCCCTGGCTGCACAACCGCAACCGCAGCCTGGAATGGCTCATCACGCACGGTGGCACCATTCCGTTCACCAATCCCGATCCCGCCCTGACAGAGCCGTCGCCGGTGCGCATCCTGCCGCCCGATTGAAGAGGAGACCGCCATGGAAAAGATTTCGATCCGCAGCTTCCGTATTGTGGCGCTCCTGGCGCTCCTGGTCCTAGCCACCGCTCTCGTCTCGCCCGCGCGGGCCCAGGACCCGAACGCCGGGGAGGACGCCAACCTCTCCGACCGCCTGGCCGATCTCGACCGCCGGATCGAGGAGACGCGCCAGGGGATCGAAACGCTGGGTCACGACATCGATCGCGAAGCCTGGTTCGGCTTCCTCGACCAGTTGGATATGGCCCGCTTCGCCAACGGTGGCCTGCTGCCGGGCTTCACCGAGCAGCTCTCCGCCCAGCTCCCGTGGTTTCAACTGCAACTGGGCACCGGCGGGGGCGGCGGCACCAAGGACCGGAGCTGCTCCAACACCTACGGCGCCAGCCTGGAGGTGCCCTTCGGATCCTATGAGGGCAACCAGATCGTGAACCTCGCCGACACCGTGATCGATCCGCCCGTCTTCCCTGTGGGATCGGACTACAACCGCACCTTGAACGCCTGGGGCGGCGCCTGGAGCTTCGAGCCCGGCGGGCTGCTCATCCACATGGTGGAATTCGTGCGGGGCGACGTCACGGTGACGCCCGAGCCCCGGCAGTTCGTGGACTGCACCACCACCCTGCGCTACCGCTACGTGGGGGCCCGCGGCGACTACACCTTCACCAAGCGGGGGATCGACGACGAGCAGTGCCGCTTCCACATCGAGGGCTCACAGGATCCCAAGGATTGCGGCACCGGCTTCTTCGGCGGCGCCCGCTACCCGGCCCCCTGTCCCCGCGGCCAGCAGTACTGGTCCACCCAGGGGCAGGTGGCCCTCGACATGTCGAACGAGAACGCGCCCGTGCTGCGCTTCTCCGACGGCTCCGTCGAGGTGATGGGGCACAAGGGGACCGACTGGCCGCAGGTCATCATCCCGCCGTTCGGACCCTCGGCCACCATCCCGTTCTACGCCCACCACCAATCGCTCTACCAGGGCGGCTTCAGCCCCACGGCCTTCAGCAAGGAGGCCTACTGGACGACCGACCGGATCCTGGATCGCAACGGCAGCCGCACCCGCTACGAATACGATCCCCAGACCGGCTGGGTCTCCGGCGTGGTCGATTCCCGGGGCCGGCGCACGTCCTATACGCGGAGCGGGATCTATGGCAACGTGACCGCCATCTCCCAGCCGGGCTTTGGCGGCGCGCCCTCAACCTGGACGCTCACCTGGCAGGACTTCACCTGGACGTCGCCCAACAACGACTTCCCGGAGATCAACTGCGTCTCCAACTGGAACCCCGTCGCCTGTCCCGACCAGTTCTTCACCACCTGACGCGCCTCACCCTGCCGGACGGCCGCGCCTACCAGCTCAGTTACGGCCCCTGGGGTAATCTCACCCAGGTCATCGCGCCCGACGGCGCCGTCACCGTCTACCAGTACGGCGATCACAACTCCACCTGGTTCAAGCCGCCATACCTCAACTACATCGACGGCTTCGGCACGGCCCACTTCAGCGACCGCTGCCCCGACAAGATGAAGTTCATCCTCAAGCGCCGGCTGGTGAGCACCACCGTCACCCCGTCGCCCACGGCGCAGCCCCAGGCCACCAGCATCGATCACACCCAGGAGGTGCAAATCCGGACCACGTCGGACCCTCACTCCTGCTACATCGTACAGTGGATCCAGACCACCCGGCCGGATGGCACCGTGAGGAAGACGGGGATCTGCCAGGGCAACGCCGCGCCCCAGGGCTTCAACATCGGCTCGCCGCCGACCGCCGTCGATGGCCGCATCCTCGCCGAGGAGGTGTGGGGACCGGCCGGTCTGGTCGAGGGCACCTACTACGGCAACACGGGCACGATCGGCGACGTCTCGACCCCCATCGGCTTCATGTACATGGACTGGGAGACGCCGGACACGCCCTTCTCCCTCATCCCCTCGACGGTGAGCGGCAACATCTACGACCTCCGTCCCAACAAGGTGGTCCACGTCAGGGACGGCGTGCAGTGGACGGAGACCTTCACCTATGACGTGAGCGACATCCCGGCCAACGCCAACGGCCAGCTCCGCACCTTCGGCAACGTGATCTCCCACGTGACGCTCGACGCCCTGGGGACGGCCTTGCGCCGGGTGGACAACACGTATGTGATCGATCCGGCCTACGTGGCGAAGAACCTCATCCGGCTGCCGGAGTCCGTGGTGGTGCGCCAGGGCGGGGGAGGAGCGGTGGCGCGCAGCCGGTTCGCCTACGATCAGTTTCCGCTGACGGCGACCGGCGCACCCAACCTGGAGGATCCGGGAGTCGTGCGGGGCAATGTCACCACCACCACGGCCTACAAGCTGCCCAAGGTCCCCAGCGGCGACGTGATCATCACCCAGCGCTACTTCGATAACGGGGAGACCCGCCAGGCCACCGATGCCCGCGGCGGTCAGACCACGAGCTCTCATCCCGCGGGAGACTTCGCCGACTGCGCCGCCGATCCCTCAGACACCCTGACCACCACCAACCCCCTGGGCCATGCCACCACTGCAGTGCAGGACTGCTGGAGCGGGCAGACGGTGACCCTCACCGATCCCAACGGCCAGGTCACCCGCACGGCCTACGACCGGCTGGGCCGGACGACCTCCGTCACCGGCCCGGGGGATACGACCCCCACCAAGTGGTTCGAGTACTACCTGCTGCGCTCGAACGACAACACGGGCGGCGTGGCCGTGACCAGCCTCACCAACCAGCGCACCGTCGTCCACACCAAGGACGGCAGTGCCGACGGCCTCTACGTCAAGACCTTCCTGGACGGCCTGGGACGCACCGCGCAGACACGCTCCGAGGTCGATCCCGCCACCTCGAACGGCTTTGGCGAGGTCGTCACCACCGTGGAGTACGACGGCATGGGCCGGGTCTCAAGGAGTCACGTGCCGTGCTTTGCCGCGGCCAGCAACGCCGTCACCCCCTCCTGCACGGATCGCGTGGCTGTGTCGGCCTACGACGCCCTCGGCCGCGTGACCTCGGTGACGCCGCCGGGCCTCCCGGCCACCACCACGACGTACAGCGGCGCGAGCCCCCTTTGGGTGGCCACGACCACCAACGCTCGCAGCTTCCAGACCAGGACCTCGACCGATGCGCTCGGCCGGACGGTGAAGACCTCTCGCCAGTGGTCCGGCTGCCCGGGCGGCTGGTGCGACGTCAGCATGACTTACGACGCGGCCGGCCGGCTCCTGACCTTGGCCGACCCGGCGGGCACCACCACCACCATGACCTACGACGGCCTGGGCAGGAAGCTCACTCTCACCGATCCCGACATGGGCGGCTTCGCCGGCAAGAGCTGGACCTATCAATATGACGACAACGGCAACCTGACCTCGCAGACCGACGCCAAGGGACAGACGATCAGCCTGCAGTACGACCTCCTGAGCCGGGTGACTCTGCGCGACCTGCCGCCGGCCGGTCCGGGTGAGGAGGACGTCACCTTCTACTACGACGGCGTGCTGCCGGCCACCTGCTACAGTTGTGACGACCACTGCGCCACCACCACCGACTCCTGCGACAACCCGTCGCTCACCTGCCGCCACACCGGCACCCCCTGCGACGGCTCACCGCCGCCTCCGCCACCCCCGACCTGCACCTACTCCATCTCGCCCTCGAGCCAGTCGTTCCAAGACCCCGGCGGAACGGGGAGCGTAACGGTGTCGGCCAACCCCTCCACCTGCGCCTGGACGGCGGTGAGCAACGCCGGCTGGATCACGGTCACCTCCGGCGCCTCGGGGAGCGGCAACGGCACCGTGGGTTACACGGTGGCGGCCAACACGGGGTCGGCCCGCAACAGCTCCATCACCATCGCGGGCCAGACCTTCTCGGTCAGCCAGTCCGCACCCCCTCCGCCACCCCCTCCGGGTTGCACCTACACGCTCTCCTCCCTGGGCACCACGGCCCCGGCCGCGGGCGGTCCCGGCTCGGTGGGGGTCACAGCCAACGCGGGCTGTACCTGGACGGCCGTGAGTGACGTCCCCTGGCTGACGGTCACCGCCGGTAGCCCGGGCAGCGGCAACGGCACCGCGAGCTACCAGGTGACGGCCAACACCGGCGTGGCCCGGGTGGGTCATCTCACGATCGGCGGCCAGTTGTATTCGGTATCCCAGGATGCCGCTGCCTGTACCTTCACCTTCACGCCGGCGAGCGCGTCGATCGGCAGCGGCGCCGGCACCTACAGCGTGGCCGTGGCCACCACCTGCACCTGGAACGCCACCAGCAACGCGAGCTGGATCACCGTCGTCTCGGGCGCGAGTGGCAACGGCAACGGCACCGTGACCTACTCGGTGACGGCCAATCCCGGTCCCAAGGTCCGCGGCGGCTCGATCATCATTGGCAACAAGCTCTACTCCGTGAGCCAGGCCGTGCCGTGAGGAGCTGAGGGAGGAAAAGCAGGGGCGCAGCGTGCTGCGCCCCTGCCGGCAGGCGGGGCTAGTTGCCGACCACGAAAAGGTGGCCGAAGTTCTGGGCCAGGATCAGGCCGTCCGAAGAGATGGACAGCGGCGTGTAGGCGGCGCCCAGGGCTGACGCGAGGAAGAGGCTCTCACGCAGCGTGCCGTCCGGACGGATGACGTAGACGTTGCCGTCCTCGCTGTTGTTGTAGACGTTGCCGTTTCTGTCCACGGCCGGCGCGTTGACGCACCACTCCCAACCCGCGGGGTGGTCGGAGACGCAGTTCACGTTGCCGTTGGCGTCACGGACGCAGTTCAGGGTGTTGGTGTTCTGCCAGCGCCACTCGACTGCCAGGTCCTTGGTCAGCTTGGTGATGTAGTAGGCCTCGGGGAAGGACGGGTTGGTGCCCGTGCGGTCCTCGGGGCAGAGCACGGGGTCGTTGCAATAGGAACCGACCTCGCCGTACTGGTTGTCCTTCATGAGGATCGAGTAGGTGCCGTCATGGGCGTAGATGGACGGCGTGATGTCCCAGCCGAAACGGTAGGCTCCCTGATACTGGCCGGTGGAGCTGAACTTCATCAGGTGGCCCTGGGCATAGTTGTAGCGGGTGTAGGCGCCGTAGAAGATGCTGCCGTCCGGCGCCACCACCGGCGAGGAGGTCCCATCGTCGAGCACGCGGCCGGCGCCCGGCCGGTTCTGGGCCGGATCGACGCCGGTCGTGGCGCCTGCACGGCAGCCGTTGGGCGTGCCATTGGGGGGGAGCAGCACGTTGCAGCCGTCGTTGAACCGGTCGCGCAGCGAGGCGGTCCACTTCGGCGTCAGGTTGGGGTTGACGGCCACCAGATAGCCGTGGCGGGTCCACAGGTGGGCGACGCTGATGGTGTAGATGGTGCCGTCCGGCGCCACGGCCGGGGCGACGTTGATCCCGGGCCGCTGCGTGCCGCACTGCACCTGAGGCGGCACCGCGTCGGGGGTCGGCGGCCAGGGGAGCTGGTTGATGTTGAACACGCCCAGGCACTTGTCGTTACCGGCGGGCGCGCCCGGCGTCAGCGAGGTGAAGGTGGCCGTCTGGGCGGTGCCGTTGGCCGCGATCTTCACCAGCCAGGAGTTGTTGACGTCCGAGTTCCAGGCGTTGCCGTGGGTGAGCTTGATGGCGTTGTAGTAGATGTTGCCGGCCGGATCGGCGGTCAAGGGGCCGGCCACGAAGGTGTCCTGATCGGCGCCGAAGGGCGAGATGCGCGCCACCTGGGCGCCCGAGGTCTTGTTGAGCTTGAACACCGAGCCGTTGGCGCCCGGGACGTAGATGAAGGAGCCGGAGAGCACGGCATGGAACACCGGCTCCCAGAACGGGCCGCCGAAGTTGGTGCCGAAGGGCACCGGCTTCCAGTCGCTTTCGAAGCTCCACCTCTCCACCAGGTGGCCACCCTGCCACTGCAGCCGCTTCTCGTTCCAGGTCTGGGTTTCCCAGTGCTCCATGTTCGTGAACGTGCCGCTCTTGAACTCCATGTAGACGTTGTTGCCGTCGAGCAGCGGCACCTGGTAGTGGACGAGGAGATCATCAAAGCCATTGGGATCGGCTTTTTCCGCTTCCACGAAAGGATCGTAGACGACGTCGTCCAGAATACGAGCCGCCGTCTGCCCTACAGTGTTCACGAAACCCGTATGCCGTGCGTTCTGCCCCCACTGCCCCCATTGCTGCGAGCACACCGGCAGGGCTGCCAGCAGCAGGACTACACACCCCGTCAATACATTCCTGCGCATCATAGAGTTTCCTCCATCGGTTGGTTGCCGGCCACGAAAGGTGGCCGTCATTCTGGGCCAGGATCTCGCCGTCTTCATCGATCGAAAGCGGCGGCTAGGCGGTGCCCGGGGCCGTCTAATAAGAAGAGGTGCTCGCGGAGAGTGTTATTGGGACGGCTGAGAGAAAAAGCAGGGGCGCAGCCGGGCTGCGCCCCTGCCGGAGGGTACGGCGGGCTAGTTGCCGACCACGAACAGGTGACCGTTGTTCTGGGCCAGGACCTTGCCGTCCTCGTCGATGGAGAGCGGCGTATAGGCCGCACCCAGGGCCTGATCCAGGAAGAGCCGTTCGCGCAGCGTGCCATTGGGACGGATGACGTAGACGTTGCCGTCCTCGCTGTTGTTGTAGACGTTGCCGTTCCTGTCCACGGTCGGCCCGTTGACGCACCACTCGAAGCCCACGGGGTGGTCGGAGACGCAGGTTATGTGACCGTGGTCGTCGCGGCTGCAACTCAGAGTGTTGGTGTTCTGCCACCGCCAATCGACTTGCAGGTTGCTGTTCAACCGGGTGATGTAGTAGGCCTCCGGGAAGGACGGGTTGAAGGCCGTGCGGTCCGCCGGGCAGAACGTCTCGTCATCGCAGTAGGAGCCGATCTCGCCGTACTGGTTGTCCTTTTGGAGCACCGAGTAAGTGCCGTCGTGCCTGTAGATCGCCGGAGTGATGTCCCAGCCGAAGCGGTAGGCGGCCAGGAAGCGGCCGCTGGAGCTGAACTTCATCATGTGCCCCTGGGCGTAGTTGTAGCGGGTGTAGGCGCCATAGAGGATGCTGCCGTCCGGAGCGACGACAGGCGAGGAGGTCGAGTCGTCGATCACGCGGCCAGCGCCGGGCCGGTTCTGCGATGGATCCACCCCGGTGCGGGCACCGGTGCGGCAGCCGTTCGGCTGGCCGTTGGGCGGCAGGAGGACGTTGCAGCCGTCATTGAGGCGGTCACGCAGGGAAGCGATCCACTTCGGCGTCAGGTTCGGGTTGACCGCGATCAGGTAGGACTCGCGTTCCCAGAAATGAGCGAGGCTGACGACGTAGATCGTGCCATCCGGTCCCACCGCCGGGGCGGCGTTGGCCGGAGGGCGCTGCGAGCCGCACTGCACCGTGCCCGGCACGGCGTTCGGGCTCGGCGGCCACGGCAGGTCGGCCTGATCGAAAATCCCCAGGCACCGGTCCGTCCCGCGCGGCGCCCCCGGAGTCAGCGATGCATAGGTGGCGGTGCGCACCGTGCCGTTGGCCGACACCTTCACCAACCAGGAGTTGACGACGTCCACGTCCCAGGGATTGTTGGGGTCGAGCTTGAGGACGTTGTAGTAGACGTTGCCCGCGCCGTCCACGGTGATCGGTGCCACCGAGAAGGTATGGGGATCGAGCGTGTTGCCGAAGGGCTTGAAGCGCGTCACCAGCGCGCCGGTGAGCTTATTGACCTTGAAGACCGAGCCGCCGGCACCGGGAATGTAAATGAACTGTCCCGACAGTGCGGCGTGGAAGACCGGCTCGAAGAACGGTCCGATGAACGAGACGAGGCTGAGGAAGGGCACCGGCTTCCAGTCGCTCTCGAAGGTCCACTTCTCGCGTAGGTGACCGTGATCCCATTCCAACCGCTTCTCGTTCCAGGTCTGCGTCTCCCAGGTCTCGAGGGTCGTGTAGACGCCGCTCTTGAATTCCATGAACACGTTGTCGCCATCGAGCAGCGGTACCTGGTAGTGGACGAGGAGATCTCCCGCCGCGTCGGGATCGGCTTTCTCCGCTTCCACGAACGGGTCGTAGATGATGTCGTCGAGGATGCGGCTCGCTCGCTGCCCCACCACGTTGACGGCACCGGTATGCTGCGGGTCCTTGCCCCATTGCTGCCAGTCCTCGGACCAGACCGGCAGAGCCGCCAACAGCAGTGCAACGATTCCCATCAAAAAATTCCTGCGAATCATAGGACCTCCTTCCCAGTTTCCTGGGGGAAAAGCGTCGGACGACAGCAAGGCCTCGAAGACTTGAGGAACCGTTTTTAAAGAACCTGGAGGGAGTCGGTCTGGCACCGACAGGGGCAGCGAAGGAAGAGAGAGGCACGGAATGGGCCATGGCTTTCCCGAAGCGGTGCGCTCGGGGGCGACAGTAGCCCCCCCTCAAAGGGGTGTCAAGCGATTGCTGGATTGGTGGTTTGGAGCAGGTAGTGAATAGAAAAAGCCGGAAGCGACACCTTCTGCGTCACATTCCGGCCCGGCCGGGCGCGCCTCCTGAGGATAGGTTGCAGTGGGTGAGGACGAAAAAGTCACAGCCTGGACACACGAGGCCCAGGCGAGCCCCACCTATCCCCAGGAAGCCGGATGAATCCGGCTAGGCTGCTTCAGCGGAGATCTGCTTGCGCCAGCGGTTGAAGAGGGCTTGAGCTTCCTCCGCATTCTCCGCGAACATCACCGGGTTCTTCTCCGGGCCCGAGCGGAACAGGTTGGCGGCGGTCAAGAGCAGCTTGGCCAGCACCCGGGCGCGCAGCGGGGCGTTGTACACCACCGTCCCGCGCACGGGGAGGAGCTTGACCGTGGCGGAAGCCTCGCGGCGCACGGCGGCCGGGAGGTCCTCGAGCTCTGTCATGTCGATCCAGTAGAAGAAATAATTCACGTGCTTCGCGTACTCGAGATGCGCCTCGTTGAGCTGTCTGCACTCCTCGAGCGTAACGGCGCCCACCAGCTTCATGTGGACGATGTCCGGAAGCTCCAGGCAGGTACTCGAACGGCCACACTGATTTTCCATGTACATCGACATGCGACGTTCCTCCTTGGAGGGCCACGGCCCAGGGAACAACAAGGGTGCTGTTGGCGCCTATCATAGACAAGGCGCAGAGATTTCTCAAGGCTTGGTCATGAAATGGCCCTCACCGGGAGAGGAGGGGGCATCCGACCGATCGGTCCGCTCCGACCGATCCGTCCGATGCCCCCCACCTGAGGGCCTGCGGGGGCTCACCCGATCTTCGTTGGAGTGAACGCGGGGGGATCGCTGGCGGGGAACGACTCCTCGGACGCCTCCTCCACCGGGTCCCGCTCCGCCCTACCGGGCCGGACGGGCCGCGCGCCTTCCGGCAGGGGCCACTTGTCGCGGAACGCCTTGTCCCCGCCCTGAGCGTCCTCGCCTTTCTCCTGGTGCGCCGTGCCGACGTTTTTTGCCATGGCAGACCTCCTCCCTTTCTCCCCCGGGAGATCGCAATCGGTGTGCCAGGGGGGGCCGGCGCTGCTATGCTCCCCGGACCATGGAGGAGTAGAGGAGAGACCGATGACCGAAGATCTGCGGTATCCCGTCGGCCGGTTGCAGCCGGGAGGCCCGCTCAGCCACGAGCGGCGGCAGGAGCTCATCGCCCAGGTCGCCGAGACCCCGGAGCGGCTGCGCGCCGCCATCTCCGGCCTGAGCCCGGAGCAGCTCGACACCCCCTACCGGCCCGGCGGCTGGACCGTCCGGCAGGTGATCCACCACGTCCCGGACAGCCACCTCAACGCCTACATACGCTTCAAGCTGGCCCTGACGGAAGAGACGCCCACCATCAAGACCTACGCCGAGGCCCTCTGGGCGGACCTGCCCGACACCGCGCGCACGGCACCCGAGGTCTCGCTCACCCTGCTCACCGTCCTGCACCAGCGCTGGGTCATCCTGCTGCGGGCCCTGGACGCCGCCGACTTCGCCCGCACCCTCCAGCATCCCGAGATGGGCCTCCTCACCCTCGACCAGATGCTCTCCGTCTACGCCTGGCACGGCCGGCACCACGTGGCCCACATCACCTCCCTGCGCGAGCGCGAGGGGTGGAGATAGGAGAGGTGGAAGCGTTCCGGGACGCCGCCGTCGTCCTCACCGGTGCCTCCCAGGGGATCGGCCGGGAGATGGCCCGCCAGCTCGCGGCCGCGGGAGCCCATCTCGTCCTCGCCGCCCGCGACGGCGGAGAGCTCGGCCGGGTGGCCGAGGAGTGCCGGACTCTTGGCGGCCGGGGCGGCCGGGCCGAAGCCGTGCCCACCGACGTCACCCGTGAGGCCGACTGCGCGGCCCTCATGGCCCGGGCCGTCGCAGTCTTCGGCCGCATCGACGGGCTGATCAACAACGCTGGCATCGGCATGTGGGCCCGCTTCGACGAAGTGCAGGACCTCTCGATCTTCGAGCGGCTGATGCAGGTGAACTATCTCGGCAGCGTCTACTGCACCTGGCACGCGTTGCCGCACCTGAAACGCACCCGCGGCTGGATCGTGGGGGTGTCGAGCCTCACGGGCAAGACCGGCGTGCCCACCCGGAGCGGCTACGCGGCCAGCAAGCACGCGATGGCGGGCTTTTTCGATTCCCTGCGCATCGAGCTTCAGGGCACGGGCGTCACCGTCACCATGGTCTACCCGGGCTTCGTGGCCACCGGCATCCGCGAACGGGCCTTCGGCGGCGACGGCCGGCCCCTGGGCACGAGCCCCGTGCGCGAAGGCGAGGTGATGCCCGTCGACACCTGCGCCCGGCTCATCCTCGACGCCGCGGCCCACCGCCGCCGCGAGCTGGTGATGACCGGCCGCGGCCGCCTCGGGATGTGGCTCAAGCTCGTGGCCCCCGGCCTGGTGGACAAGATCGCCCGCCGGGCGATCGAGAGAGGCGTATGAAGAACGAGGGCGCGCCGTGAGCCTGGCCGTCGTGGGCACCGGCCCGAAAGCGGGCAAGACCGTGGTCAGCGCCGCCCTGCTGGCCCGCTATGGCCGCCAGCTCCCCCTGGTCTACTGGAAACCGGTGGAGACCGGCGCCGTCGAAGGGCGGGACGCGGAGGTCGTGGACCGCCTCGCCGGCCACTGCTGTGAGGTCGTGCCCGAGACCTACCTCTTTCTGGAGCCCTTGGCCCTCCACGTCGCGGCGCGGATGGAGAGCCGGCGGATCGACCTCCGCCGGCTGCGCTTCGACTACGAGACTGGCCAGCGGGACGGCCGGCAGTGGATCGTGGACACGGTGGGCGGCCTCCTCACCCCCTTGAGCGACGCCGGTCCCCTCTTCGGCGACCTGCTGGTGGAACTGGCGCTGCCCTGCCTGGTGGTGGCCCCCGCCGCCCTGGACACCCTCAATCACACCCTCCTCACCCTGGAAGCCCTGCGCTCGCGGGGCCTCGAGCCGGCCGGCGTGGTGCTCAACGGCCCTCCGGACGCCGAGAGCCGGCAGGGCGGTCGAGACCTTCGGAGAGATCGAAGTGATCGCCGAGATTCCGCGTCTGGATCCCCTCGACCGCCAGACCGTGGAGCGCGCGGCCGAGGAGCTCGACCCGGAGAGCCTGCTGGAGAAGTATCTGAGCCCCGAGATCCGGGGCTGAGGCAGGACGGCCCTTCGGGCCTGCAGTTTGTGCTGCAACCTTCCCCGGATTCCTCCGTACAAACCCCCCAGGCCGTGGTGTGTCTCGTCATTTTCGTATAGAAAGGTCGTCATGAGGAAACTTTCCCTCCCCCTGTCATTCGCCATTCTTCTCCTGTCCACCGTGACCGCGACCTCGGCTGCGGTCGCTCCAGATCGCGTCGAATTCGCCCAGAAGTTCGAGCAGTTCCCTGCCACCAAGGGGCAGGGGAGCGAGAGCGCGCGGTTGCAGAAGCTGTTCGACCTCACGTGGGATTACGTGATGCATTCCTCGCCGGAATTCGCCACCATGTTGGGATACCCGGGGCTCAACGACCGGTGGTCGGACGCGAGCCCCGAGTCCATCGAATTCGGCCGCGCCACCAGCCACAAGATCCTGCGCGCCCTCGATTCCATCGACCGCTCACAGCTCACGCCGGCCGAGCAGGTCAACTTCGACCTCGCCCGCTTGCGGATCCAGCGCGGGATCGAGGGTGATAAATTCCACGGCGAGTACATGCCCATCAACCAGATGGGCGGTCCCCACCAGGACATCCCGCAGCTCCTGTCGTTCACGCCGGCCAACAACGTCAAGGACTACGAGGACATCCTCGCCCGCCTGCGGAGCCTCCCCACCGTGCTCGAGCAGACGACGGCGCTGCTCGACAAGGGTCTCGCGGAGGGGATCACGCCGCCGCGGGTCACCCTGCGCGAGGTCCCGAACCAGGTGGGCAGCCTGCTGGTGGACGACCCGATGAAGAGCCCCATGCTCAAGGCGTTCCAGAAGTTCCCGGCGAGCATCTCCACGCCTGAGCAGGAGCGGCTCAAGGCCGAGGCCGTGAAGGCGTTCAACGAGCAGGTCGCTCCCGCCTATCGCAAGCTCCAGAGCTATCTCGCCAACACCTACCTGCCGGCGGCCCGTGATTCGATCTCCATGAGCGACCTGCCGGACGGCAAGGCCTGGTACGCCTACAACGTCAGCAATCAGACCACGACCGATCTGACGCCGGATCAGATCCATCAGATCGGCCTCTCCGAGGTCAAACGCATCCGCGGGGAGATGGACAAGCTGATCGCTTCGACCGGCTTCAAGGGGAGCTTCGCGGAGTTCCTCACCTTCCTGCGCACCGATCCGCGGTTCTTCTACGACAAGCCCGAGGACCTGCTGACGGGCTATCGGGACATCGCCAAGCGCATCGATCCCGGGCTGGTGAAGCTGTTCGGCAAGCTGCCGCGCCTGCCCTACGGCGTCATCCCCGTGCCCTCCTACTCCGAGAAGTCGCAGACCACGGCCTATTACAACGACGGCTCGGCGGCCGCCGGCCGGCCGGGGTATTTCTACGCCAACACCTACGATCTCAAATCGCGGCCGAAGTGGGAGATGGAGGCGCTCACCCTGCACGAGGCCGTGCCGGGCCACCACCTCCAGATCTCGCTCGCCCAGGAGCTGGAGAACCTCCCCCAGTGGCGGCGCTACGACAACTACACGGCGTTCGTGGAGGGCTGGGGGCTCTATGCCGAGAGCCTGGGGAGCGACCTCGGCCTCTATGAGGACCCGTATTCGAAGTTCGGCCAGCTCACCTATGAGATGTGGCGCGCCATCCGCCTGGTGGTGGATACGGGCATGCACACCAAGGGCTGGACGCGCCAGCAGGCGATCGATTATTTCAAGGCCAACGCGGGCAAGGCCGAGCACGACATCGAGGTCGAGGTAGACCGCTACATCGTCTGGCCCGGCCAGGCCCTGGCCTACAAGATCGGCGAGCTCAAGATCAAGGAGCTGCGCGCCTACGCCGAGAAGGAGCTGGGGCCGAAGTTCGACGTCCGCGCCTTCCACGATCACGTGCTGGGCAACGGCGCCCTGCCGCTCGACCTGCTGGAGAAGAACATCAAGACGTGGGTGGCGGAGGAGAAGGCCAAGGATGGGAAGTAGCATGACCCGGGCTCTCGTGCTGACGTTCGCTCTCGCGATGGCGGGCACGGCGGTATCCGCCGCCGTGCCACCGGACCTCCTGGAATCAGCGCGGCAGATCGAGCGCTTCCCGTCCACGAGAGGGTGAGGGGAGCGACAGCGATCGATTGCAAAGGTTTTTCGATCTCCATTGGCGGACGCAGCTTCTCGGGTCCCCGGAGGACGCCTCCTACCTCGGCCACTTGGAGCTGGGCGACCGGCTGGGCGATCTCTCGCCCGAGACGATCGAGCTCTTCCGGCGCATCACCCATCAGGAGCTGGCGGCCCTCGATTCCATCGATCGCTCGCGCCTCGCGCCGGCCGAGCAGGTCAACTACGACCTCCTGCACTGGCGCCTGGAGCGGGAGATCGAAGGGGAGAAGTTTCACGGCGAGTACATGCAGATCAACCAGTTGGGCGGCCCGCATCAGGCGATCGCCGAGCTTCTGGCCACGATGCCGACCCGCAATGTAAAGGATTACGAAGACCGCCTCGCCCGCCTGCGTGCCTTTCCTCTGCTGTTCGATCAGTCGATCGCGCTGCTCGAGAAGGGGCTCGCGGCGGGGATCACGCCGCCGAAGGTGACGTTGCGCGACGTGCCGGGGCAGTTCGAGGAGCTGATCACCGAAGACCCTTTGAAGAGCCCTGTCCTGGAGTCCTTCGATCAGATTCCAGAGGCGATCCCCGCCGCCGATCGCGAGCGGCTCCGGCGCGAGGCGTCCCGGGTTTTCAACGAGGCCGTTGCGCCGGCCCTGCGCAAGCTCCGCGACTATCTCGTCGGGACCTACATCCCGGCCGCCCGGGAATCGATCGCGATGAGCGACCTGCCCGACGGCAGGGCCTGGTATGCCTACAAGGTGCGGACCTTCACGACGACCGACCTGACGCCGGAGCAGATCCACCAGCTCGGCCTCTCCGAGGTGAAGCGCATCCGCAGGGAGATGGACGCGCTGATCGCCGCGACGGGTTTCAAGGGGAGCTTCGAGGAATTCTCCAAGTTTCTGCGCACCGATCCACGCTTCTTCTACGACAAGCCCGAGGATCTGGTCGCCGGCTACCGGGACATCGCCAAGCGGATCGATCCCGGTCTGATAAAGCTGTTCGGCAAGCTGCCACGGCTGCCCTATGGCGTCATTCCCGTGCCGTCCTACTCCGCGAAGTCGCAGCCCAAGGCCTACTACAACGCGGGATCGCTGGCGGCCGGCCGCCCGGGGTACTTCTACGCCAATACCTACGACCTCAAGTCGCGTCCGAAGTGGGCGATGGAGTCCCTCACCCTGCACGAGGCGGTGCCCGGGCATCACCTCCAGATCTCGCTCGCTCAGGAGCTGGAGGATGTCCCCGAGTGGCGCCGCTACGACAACTACACGGCGTTCGCCGAGGGTTGGGGCCTCTATGCCGAGAGCCTGGGAAGCGAGTTGGGGCTCTACCAGGACCCCTATTCGAAGATCGGCCAGCTCAGCGCCGAGATCTGGCGCGCCATCCGCCTGGTGGTGGACACCGGCATGCACGCCAAGGGATGGACTCGCCAGCAGGCGCTCGACTACAGCAAGGCCAACTCGCCGCGGCCCGAACACGAGATCGAGGTCGAGGTGGACCGCTTCATCGTGATGCCCGGCCAGGCCGTGGCCTACAAGGTCGGCGAGCTGAAGATCAAGGAGCTGCGCGCCTATGCCGAGAAGGAGCTGGGGCCGAGGTTCGATATCCGCGCCTTCCATGACCACGTGCTGGGCAACGGCGCCCTGCCCCTCGATCTGCTGGAGAAAAACATCAGGACGTGGGTGACGGAGGAGAAGGGACATGCCGCGAAGTAGTACGACCGGGCTCCTGCTGCTGATGCTCTCCGCCATTCCGCTGGCGGCCGTGCCGCCGGACCTCGCGGAGTCGGCGCGGCAGATCGAGCGCTTTCCATCCACCCAAGGGGAGGGGAGCGAGAGCGAGCGATTGAAGAGGTTTTTCGATCTCCACTGGCGTACTCAGTTGCTGGAGGCCCCGGAGTACTCCACCTACATCGGCCACTCGGAGCTCGACGACCGCCTGGGTGACGCCTCGCCCGAGATGATCGCGTTCGATCGCCGGCTTTCCCACCAGGAGCTGGCAGCTCTCGACTCGATCGACCGCTCGCGCCTCGTGCCGGCCGAGCAGGTCAACTACGATCTCCTGCATTGGCACCTGGAGCAGGGGATCGAGGGGGAGAAATTCCCCGGCGAGCTGATGCCCATCAACCAGTTGGGAGGTGTGCATCGGGATATCGTGGAGCTCCTGGCGTCCATGCCGGCCCGCACTGTTCGGGATTACGAGAACCGGCTCGCCCGCCTGCGCGCCTTTCCCACGGCGATCGATCAGACGATTGCGCTGCTCAAGCAAGGGCTCGCGGCGGGGATCACGCCGCCGCGGGTGACGTTGCGCGACGTGCCTGGGCAGATCACGGCCGTGCTCACGGACGATCCCGCCAGGAGCCCCGCCGTGGAGTCCTTCCAGAAGATCCCGGAGACGATTTCTGTTGCCGATCGCGAGCGGCTGCGGCGCGAAGCGACCCGGATCTTCCAGGAGGAGGTGGCGCCGGCCCTGCGCAGGTTGCGGAGCTATCTCGTCGAGATCTACATCCCCGGGGCCCGGGAGTCCACGGCGATGAGCGACCTGCCGAACGGCCGGGCCTGGTACGCCCATATCGTACGGACCTTCACGACGACCGATCTGACCACTGACCAGATCCATCAGCTCGGCCTCTCCGAGGTGGCGCGCATCCGCAAGAAGATGGACGCGGTGATTGCCTCCACGGGTTTCAAGGGGAGCTTCGAGGAGTTCTGCAACTTCCTGCGCACCGATCCCCGCTTTTTCTACGACAAACCTGAGGACCTGATCGCCGGCTACCGCGACATCACGAAGCGGATCGACCCCGAGCTGGTCAAGCTCTTCGGCAAGCTGCCACGGCTTCCTTATGGTGTTACGGCTGTGCCGGACTACAACGCGAAGTCGCAGACCACGGGCTACTACGCCAACGGCTCGCTCGCCGGTGGCCGGCCGGGCTGGTTCAACGTCAACACCTACGACCTGAAGGCCCGCCCGAAGTGGGAGATGGAGGCTCTCGCCTCGCATGAATCGGTGCCGGGGCACCACATCATGTACTCGCTCATCGAAGAGCTGGGCGAGCTGCCGGAGTGGCGCAAGTGGGATGTCTATCCTGCCATGTCCGAAGGGTGGGCGCTCTACGCCGAAAGCTTAGGGGACGAGATCGGTCTCTACAAGGACCCATACTCGAAGTTCGGCCAGCTCACCTACGAGATGTGGCGCGCCCTCCG
Source organism: Thermoanaerobaculaceae bacterium (assembly GCA_963712665.1). GTDB lineage: Bacteria > Acidobacteriota > Thermoanaerobaculia > Multivoradales > UBA5704 > DATARR01. The sequence continues at coordinate 337,358 of CAVQIV010000013.1, forward strand.
TCTGGTGGTGGACACCGGCCTCCATACGAAGGATTGGACCCGCCAGCAGGCGATCGACTACATGCGGGCCAATTCCGCGCGGACCGAGCACGACATCGTGGTCGAGGTCGACCGCTACATCGTCAACCCCGGTGGGGCCGTGGTCTACAAGATCGGCGAGCTGAAGATCAAGGAGCTGCGGGCTTACGCCGAGAAAGAGCTGGGACCGAAGTTCGACCTCCGCGCCTTCCACGACCACGTGCTCGGCAGCGGCCAGTTGCCGCTGGCGCTGCTGGAGAAGAGCATCAAGGAGTGGGTGGCGGCGGAGAAGGCGGCCCACCCTTGAGATACGGCGCGAGCGGCATCTCCCACGCCTTGGCCATCCGCTCGTACTCTGCGGGGCATTGACTCGCCCGCTCTTCGGAGAGGGTGCCATCCTCGACGAGGTCGAGGAAGTCCGCCGGGGTCTTGCCGTAGATCCAGCAGATGATGTTGGCGAAGCGCTGCTGGTCCAGGGCGTGGGCGCTCCAGAAGGGCATCTTCGCGAGGAGGCCTTGAGCCTTGGGATTCTTCTCCAGGTTGAGGAGGGTGGAGGCGCCGTCCATGGCCGCTTTCTCGCCCTCCCGGCCGCTGTCGAGGAGGACGAGGGTCGCGAGCTGATCCGCCGCCTCCTCTTCGCTGCCGGTCACGGGCAGGCCGTTCAGCCGGATCAGGGCATGGCCCGCCTGGTGGAAGAAGATGAAGAGGGTGGCTCCGGCCACGGCGATCCCCGCCTGCTGGAGGTCCTCCTCGCTGCTGACGTCGGCCGTGAACAGGTCGGACAGGGTGTCGATCAGCTCGTAGCAGATGGAGATGCGGTGCTTGTCCCCCTCGTAGGGAGCATCGGCGGTGCCGCACTCGCGCAGCACCACCGTGACGTCCGCCGGCAGGGCCAGGGTCTCGTTCAAGGCCTTGACCGTCTCCTCCAGGAGCTGGGTTTCCTTGAAGATCTGCTGCAGCTCCCGGTACTCGGGATTCTTCGGCTTCTCGTAGACCACCTTGAAGTCGCCTTTGTCGGGGATGCGGACGACGACTGGCGGCACCGGCGGGGGAGCCGGGACCTCGGGAGTGACCGCGGGCGTGGGGCTCGGCGCCGGCGGCGGTGTCTCCGCGGGTGCGGGCGCGGGCTTGGGCGTCTCCGTCTGGCCCCAGGCGGCGGAGGCCATCGCGAGGATCACGAGAATCATCAACGGCAGCACGAGACGGTGCATATTCCGCACGATAGACTGAAGCGCCCATGAACGTCCAGCCGATCCGCCTCGAAGGCCCCAGCCTCCTCCTCGAGCCCCTGACGGTCGGACACGCCGCCGAGCTGTGGCCCAAGTCCGATGCGGAGATCTTCCGCCACACCCTGGACTGGCCGCGGGGTGATGGGCTCGAAGCCTTCGAGGAGTGGCTCCGCGACGGCCTCGCCCGTCCCGGGGCGCTGCTCTTCCTCATGCGGAGCAAGCCGGAGCTGGAAGCCGTGGGCATGACGGGCTACCTGGAGATCCGCCCGCAGCACCGGGGCCTGGAGATCGGCCGCACGTTGATCTTCCGCTCCCACCAGGGCACGCGGGTGAATCCCGAGAGCAAATACCTGCTCCTGCGCCACGCCTTCGAGGACCTGGGAGCCGTGCGCGTGCAGTTCAAGACCGACGTCAACAACCTCCACAGCCAGCGGGCCATCGAAAAGCTGGGCGCCCAGCGCGAAGGCGTGCTGCGCCGCTACCAGGTCCGCTCCAACGGCTTCGTGCGCGACACGATGGTGTTCAGCCTCCTCGCCGAGGAATGGCCGGAGGTGAAGGCAGGTCTGGAGGGGCGGTTGGGGATTTAGCCCTACTTCAGCGTCACCTCCACCGTATTCCCCGGTACCACTGCCGCCGTCCCCGTGAACGTCCGGCCGTCGGCGGCCTTGGCGGTCACCTGCCAGGTGCCGGCGGGGATGCGGGTGAAGTTGCGGATCCCTTGGAAGAGATCCCACTGGCTGGTGATCTGATTGCTGAAGGGTTCGAACGTCCGGTAGACGCCGCCGGAGCCGGTGAAGGTGACCGTGGCGGCGGTCTCCTCCTTGGCCAGGGCGGGCACTATCACCCGCACCTGGCCGGCTGGCTGCAGCACCACCCGCAGCGGGGGACCCGGCACGGTCGCGGCCACGCTGGCGGGGGCCGCGAAGTCGGAATCCACGAAGAGTTGCCAGCTCCCGGGCGGTACGTTGGAGAGCCGCACCCGGTTGTTCTCGCCCACCGGGTAGAAGCCGGAGACCACAGTCCGGCCGGCAGGATCGAGGACGGCGGCGCGGATACGCTCCGGCGCCTGGCCCGAGGGGAGCACCACCTCGATCATCAGTCCCTCGGTGGGGGAGAGGGAGAGCTCGACGCCCCCCAGGTCCGCGCCTTCGACCTGCACCTCTTTCTCGGCCGGGGAGTAGCCCTCGTGAGTGGCCCGCACCTTCCACCGGCCGTCCCCCACGTCGGCGATGCGGAAGACGCCCCGCGAATCGCTACTGATTCTCGACGGGAAGAAGGATTCCTTGTCGTCCAGGTCCTCCAGGGTCACCTCGGCCCCGGCCACCGGCGAGGAGTCGAAGGCGTCGATCACCCGGCCCGCGAGGCTCGCCGACCGGAGGTCGATCTGCACCTCCCGATCCTCCGCGATCTCCAGCGCCTCCTTGTGCTGGTCGCCGCCCGCCGTGCGCACCGACAGCTCGTATTTGCCGGCGTCCAGGCCGCCGAAACGGAAGACCCCCTGGTGATCGGAGTCGGCCTGGTAGCGGGAGATCGTGCCGGTGCGCGCCAGCAACAGGATGGCGCCGGCGAGCGGCGCGCCGTTTCTCAGCACGATGCCGGTGAGCGTGAGCCCCTTGCCGAACTGGAGGTCGAGCTTCGCCTCGGCCATGCCGGGGTCCAGCGTCACGTGTCCCTCGGCATGGAGGGCGGTGTCGGGCACGGTGGCCTCCACCGACCACTCTCCCGGTGGCACGTTGGGGATGCGATAGATGCCGTCGGCGTCCACCTGGCCGGACCGGAAGTCGTTGGCCGTGACGCGGACACGGGAGAGCTGGCTGAACTCCAGGCCGCTCAACTGGCCGGTGATGGTGCCGCCGGCCATGAGCTTCACTTCGACGCCGCTCACCGAGGCGCCCTTCACGGTCACCGTATCCCCCATGGGGCTGGTGGTGTAGCCCTCCTTCCGGGCGCTCAAACGGAAGGTCCCCTCCTGCACGCCGGTGAAGCGGAACGAGCCGTCGGCGCCGCTCAGATCGGACAGGACGCCGCTGAAATCACGGCCGGCGATCAGCATGAGCCGGGCGCTGGCTATCGGATTCCCCGCCTCGTCGACCACCCGGCCGGAGATCTCGAAGCCCCGCTCCAGGGTGAGGTCGGCGGTCGCCGTCGTCCCCTCGGCCACCTCCAGGTCGCGCACCGCCCGGCGGTAGCCTTCGGCTCGCGCCTCCACGGTGCGGGCGCCGGGAGGGACGCCGTCGATGACGTAGCGGCCGTCGCCGTCGGTCTGGGCGGAGAGCTCGGAAAAGCCGAAGCCGAAGGCAGAGTCGCTCTGGACGACAGAGACCCCGGCGCCGGGGACGGGACGGCCGTCGGGCGCCGAGACGCGGCCCTCGACGCTGGCGGCGGGCGGCAGCAGCAACTCGAGCCCGGAGAGCTCCTGTCCGGCCCTGGCCTCGATCCCCTTGAGCTCGGCCGATTGATGGCGGGGCGCGTCGGCCCGGATCTCGAGGCCGCCGGGAGACACGGAGGAGAAGGCGAAGACGCCGTCCGCGTCCGTCACCGTCCGCTTCCAACTGCCGGGCTGCATCATCGCGACCCCGCCGAAGCCCGCGGCGACCATCTCGGAGAGAATCACGTGGGCACCGGCAATGCCCTTGCCGTCCTTGCCGATGGCCCGGCCCGAGACCCGCGTCACGGGCTGGAGCACGATACGCACCGGCTCCTCGGTGGGCACGGCCACGCCCGGAGCGCTGCCCGGCCCGTAGCTCGGATGGCTCACGGCGAGGTCGAGCGACTCGCCCGGCGCGCGGTCCTCCAGGCGGAAGGAGCCGTCGGCGGCGGTGAAAGCGTCGGGCGGGCCCTCGTCCCGGCCCGGGAGCCGGAGCATCATGCCTCTCCCCTTGCCTGCCGCGGCCCGCACCTCGGCCCCCTCGACCGGCTGGCCCGCGGGGTCCACCACCCGGCCTTCCACGGCGGCGCCGGGCGAGAGCACCACGGTACCGAGATCGGTGGAGCCCTGGCCTTCAGGAATGGCGAGACCGGGCACGGTCAAGGGCGCGAAGCCCCGCGCCTGCACCTGTACGTCGTAGGTGCCCGGAGGGAGATGGCTCAGGATGTAGCGGCCCTTGGCGTCGGTCGTGGCCGCGAACTGGTTGGACTTGTCGGAATTGAGAACCGAGCGCATCCGCGCCAGCAGGTCCGCCGCCGCCGTGGGGAGGGTCTTCACCTGGGCTCCGGCCACGCCGGCCCGACGGCCGTCGAGCACCAGGCCCACGGCCTGGCGGCCCACGCGCAGCACGATGCGCAGCTCCGGCGCCGCCTGGCCCTCCTCCCGGGCAGGGATCTCCGCCTGAGCCGGGGCATACCCTGGCAGGGAGATCCGCAGATTGTAGGCCGCGGTCGGCACCAGGTTGGGCAGGCGGAAGCGGCCTCCCGCGCCACTGCGGGCGAAACCGCCGCTGCGGTAGAGGCTGAAGTCCATCCTGTTGGCTCGCCGGCCGGGCACCGGGGAGGCGTCGACGGCGGCCCCGGGAAGGCCCCGGCCCGCCTCGTCCACCACCACACCCGTGGCCGCGAGCTTCGGCTTGAGCGCCAGACTGGGAGTCCGGCGGTTGCCGCCCGCCTCCGCCTGACCCTCGAAGAAGCCGGCGGCAGCGCCCTGGAGCGAGGACGTGGGCTCGGCCGGCAGAGCCATGCGGAACGCGCCGTCGCTCCCCGTCCGCACCGCCGCCCCGGGATCTTCGGAGACCCAGGCCACGCCCCCGGCGAGAGGACGGCCGCCCGCGGCCGAGACGAGACGGCCGGTGATGGAGGCAGTCGCCGGCAACATGACCACGTCGGGTTCCTGGGTGCCGGGCTTCAGGGCTTTCAGACGGACATCGAGACGCCGGCCATCCCCGGCGGCCAGGCGCAGGCCCGCACCCGCGGCATCCGGGAGGACGAGATCGACGACGCCGGTCTCGGAGGTCCGTCCCACGGCCCAGTCCTCCACCCAGACCGCCACGTCCGGCACGCCCTTGCCCTTGTCATCCTTCACCAGGAGCCGGCGGGGCTTGCCCGCGGCGAGGCGGAACGAGGCGGTCCCTGTGCGTACGCTCTTGCGCTCGCTCATGGGGAACCCCGGCGTCCCCACCCGCACCGTGAGGCTCTCCTCCGCGCCTCGGGGCAGAGCGACCGAGCCGTCGGCCCCTGTCAGAGCCAACCGGGTGGGGAAGACCCAGCTCTCCAGGCTCCGTCCCGAGCCTGCGATCGACACCCGGGCGCCGGTCACGGGCTTGCCCTGGGGATCGGCGACCGTCACCTTCACCCCTGAGTCCGCGACGAGCTTGGCCTCGGGCAGCTCGGCATCCTCGACGAGCGGGGAGAGCTGAGCCTCGAAAGGGACGAAGCCACGAGCCTCCACCCGCACCTTCCACATCCCCGCGTCCGGAGCCGCGAGCTGGAACCCGCCGGAAGCGTCCGTCGTCGCCGTGGCCACGGGCTCGGGATCCGCCTTGCCCGCCATCGCCAGCTTCGCGCCCTCCACCGCGGAAGGAACGGGGATCAGCAAGACCTTGGCCCCGGCCGCTCCCTTGCCCCCCGGATCGACCGCCCGGCCCGTGATGGAGAGCTTGACAGCATGAAGAGGGGAGGAGAGGGCGAGTAGGAAGACGAGGACGACCGGGGCCAGGGCTCTCTTCACGGTGAGGTCTCCTTGATAAGGCTCTTCAATGATAACAGCGAATGCGGGCGGGACCTCTGGGGAACCCTCCTGATACCATCCCTCCACCCTATGCTCCGCACCGTCTACGCCACCCGCTACGTGACCCCCCTCCGGGAAGGGGGCTCGCTGCCCGCGATCGTGGAGGCGGACGACCTGGGACTCTACGTGCTCAAGTTCCGGGGCGCGGGGCAGGGACCGCTGGCGCTGGTGGCTGAGATGATCGCGGGCGAGATCGGCCGGGCTCTGGGGCTCAAGGTGCCCGAGCTGGTGCGGGTGGAGGTGGACGTGGCCCTCGGCCGCAACGAGGAAGATCCGGAGATCCGCGACCTGCTCAAGGCGAGCGTGGGGCTGAACCTGGGGCTCGACTACCTGCCGGGCTCCGTGAGCTTCGATCCCGCCGCCCGCGACGTCGTGGAGCCGGACCTCGCCTCCGCCATCGTCTGGTTCGACGCCTTCGTCACCAACGTCGACCGCACGCCGCGCAACGCCAACCTCCTGTGGTGGCACAAGGTCCTCTACCTCATCGATCACGGCGCGGCGCTCTACTTCCACCACAACTGGCAGGACGTGGAGACGGCCGCTCGCAGCCGCTTCCCCGCCGTCCGCGACCACGTGCTCCTGCCGTGGGCCAGCCGCCTCGAAGAAGCCGATGGCCGCCTGCGCTCAAGGCTGAGCGAGACCCTGTTCGCGGAGATCGTCGAACAGATTCCGGACGACTGGCTGGTGCCCGAGCCCGGAACCCCTTCTCCGGTCGAGAGGCGAGCGGGCTACGTGGACTTCCTGACGCGACGACTCGACGCCTCGTCCCTATTCGTCGAGGAGGCGGTGCGTGCCCGCGCTCAGCTCCTTTGACTACGCCGTCATCCGGGTGGTGCCCCGCGTGGAGCGTGGGGAGCTGATCAACGCCGGCGTGATTCTCTTCTGCCTCGAAAGGGATTTCCTGAAAGCGCGCATCGAAGTGAACGAGCCCCGCCTGCGTGCCCTCTGGCCCGACACCGATCTCGACCTCGTCCGCCAGCATCTCGAAGCCATCCCCCGCATCTGCAACGGCGATCCGGACGGCGGCCCCATCGCCCGCCTCACCCTGCGCGAGCGCTTCCACTGGCTCGTCGCCCCCCGCAGCACCATCATCCAGGTCTCCCCCGTCCACGCGGGGCTCTGCGACGCCCCGGAGCGGGCTTTGGAGGAGTTGTTCCGGCAGATGGTGGCGGTGCCGTAGGGGACGTCCTGCCCCCCCGGAGGGGACCGAACCACCTGTCCACGGGCAATCTCCTACCCGGGGGGATGTCGGTTCCTTCACCTCTCGCGATTACTTTGAGGTCTGTCATCCCTGGCCGCAGCCGCTGGTCCTGCGAATAGGGACTTGATTCACATTTCCAGAGCGAGGGGCGGATCTCTCCGACCCCTGAGGAGGAACATCATGAGAAAGCGATACGGAGCTTGTCTGATCGTTCTCGGGTTGGGAACCCTCTTGACGGTGTCGTCCGGATTTGGGGAAGAGCCGCGCGCCGGGAGGGCGACGGTGGAGACGGCGGCCGACGCGCAGGCGCTCGCTGCCTCGCTGTCGCGCCGGGAAGCGGAGCTGGCAATACGGCAGCGCAAGGACGTCCTCGCTGAGGTGGCGGCACGAGCGCGGGAGATGGGGGTGAAAGCGCCCGCCGGACAACTGACGGACCTCCTGGCCCGCAGAGCGCACCTGGAGATCGGCCTCGACAAATGCCGTCTGGCGGATTCCAGCGCTGCGAGCTGCCGCGGGATGGACGGAGAACTGGCCCGCGTCGAGGCGAGCTTCCGCGAGCTGACGGGACTCTCGATGCTCGAATTTCGCAGCGGCCGGCGGGAGACCCCCGCTCCCGCCAGCGGCAGCCTTTTCGCGGCGAAAGCCGGTGAGACCTGCATCTGCTCCTTCACGGTCTACAGCTCGAACCGCTGGATGAACAGCTACTGGGGCCTCGAATGCAACAACCATGGTGGCCACGGCGTCTGCAGCAACGACGTCGACTCCCTCCACTCGGCCGGCATCGGCGCCATGACCGGCGGCATTGACCTTTACTACGGCTCAGGCCATGCCACCGGGGCTGCCCGGACGATCACTACACCTGCTTCCGGGGTCCGAGCATCGAAGGCTACGGCGAGTGGGGCAACGTCTGCAACTGCGACACCTGGCATTCGCAATATTACAACCCCTACGGCTCCTGGTACGGCGGCGACCTGACGGACGCGCCCGAGGTCTACCAGCTCTCGACCTCGACGATGGCCGCCGGCGGCACGTGCAACTCCACCTACCTCGTCGTCAACGAATTCATCCAGGAGCACGATCCCCTGGTGCTGCGACGATCCGATGGGCACCCTGAGCGTCGTCTTGCCGCTCCAGGATGGATCCGGCTCGGTTTCGGGCCCGGCCTCCGCCACCAACTGCAATGGCGGCTCCCAGAGCGGCCAATACCCGTACTGTGGCACCTTCGGCGCCACCATCCGGGTGGCCTACAACTGCTACACCTACGTGCCCCCGGACCCCAACACCTGCCAGGGCTACTGCTACGGCATCCCACCCGACTCGACCTGCAGTTGCGAGGTAGGCTGCTACTCCCGCGGCGACTGCTGCTACGACTACCAGCAGCTCTGCTGCGATCCCTACCCGCAGTGGAACGGCTGCCTGCAATAGATAGCCCCGTCACGCGCGGGCTCAGGACCGTCTTTGAGCCCGCGCCGTCCGATCCTGGAAGAAGGAAGAAGAATCCCTCCGCGGGCACTTGAGATCAATTCCGCGGATCGGCGACGAGGGGGGAGGACGTGACCCTGGGCCCCGGTCAGAGGGGACAGTGGAGCGTCCGAGCGGATGCCCCAGTTGAAACGACGAGTAGCGCTTCTCAGGGGGAGCGTGTCTTGAGGTACGCCCCTTTTTGTGCCTCCATCTCCCTTTCCGAGGCCCTCGCAACCGCAGATGCGAAACACGCATCGGCCCGATGTGAGGTCACATCGGTCCGATGTGAGCTCGCAATGCGCCGTTGCGACCTCGCATTGTTCCGATGTGAGCTCACATTGCACCGATGTGACCTCACGTCGGGCCGTTGCGACCTCACGTCGGGCCGTTGCGACCTCACATCGGGACGTTGCGACCTCACATCGGGCCGTTGCGACCTCACATCGGGACGTTGCGACCTCACATCGGGCCGTTGTGACCTCACATCGAGCCGTTGTGACCTCACATCGCGCCGTTGCGACCTCACATCGGGCCGTTGTGACCTCGCAATACACAGTTTCGCCATTGCAATACGTCGTTGCGTCCTCTCATTTTCCCCTTGAGTGACCTCTCCATCAGACGGAGACCTTGTGGCTAGGGCTTCCGGGCGCGATCCCCATACAGGTCTGGCCTGTGGGCCTTGATCCTGTTCACGACTTCGAAGGCCTCGGACGAGTCTTCCTGGGCCAACGCCCGTGCGACCGTCGCCTTCGCCTCCTCCCACCTCTCCAGATCGCAGAGGGCCGCGGCACGGGATACCAGGAGCGGCGGATAGCTCGTGGATCGCAGGTGCTCGGTCTCCTGGACCGCTCGCTCGGAGGCTCCGAGATGCCGGAGCAGCGAGCACAGGATGGCGAACGCCGGCTCACTGGCGGGCTGCAGAGCGATCGCCCTGCGCACCGCCGCCTCGGCTCGCTTGAACTGCGACGCGTCACGGGCCACCCTGGCGATCCGCAGCAGCTCACTGAAGCTCGTAACCTTGGCGTCCGCGCTCGCAAGATCCGGCTTCAGGCGCTCGTTGAGCCTCGCGACCAGGGCCGCCGGGGGAGCCTGGAAGGTTCCCTGGGTGTACCAGCTCTTCCCGTTCCAGATGTACCGCTTGCCATCCAGCTCGACTTCCTTGGTCACTTCAACCTCCGCGTCCCTGTAGATACCAACTTGCAGCGGGCGGATGCTACTCGAAGAGAGCTCGCGATGTCTCCGAGAGCCGAGACCTGGTAGCGTAGACCATACCCGGGAGGGAAATCCCCTGCGATCCCGCCCGGCGACGTCTGTGATCTGGATGGGGCAGCCGCGATCTTGGTGGGGACGTCCGCGCGCTCGGTGGGAACGAAGGGGGACGGTACGGGGAGGGTCTGCGAGCTTGGTGGCGGGATCTGTGATCCCGGTGGGGAGAGGTCGGAGATCCACGTCGTGAAGGGGCGAGCGGCACTGGAGCACAGGATCAGGGTCTCGGGGTCGTCTCGCCCGACACCTGCGGGAACCGTGTCCGAACGTACTGGAGAGCGCTTTCCGGAGCGAGCTTTATCGTTCCTGGCCCGCTACGGACGAAAAAGTCTCCGTCAGGGTACTCCTGGTTTCCCTTCCATTTCAGGAATACGGGCTCGGGGCTTCGCTGGCAGCTCACCAGACAGACTGTCTTTCCTTGGACGATCTGGGTCTTGGGGTCGATGCAGGTGCCGGCACGCTCCCCCAAGCCGTTGCGGACCACCTGTGCGAGGTGGAGCATGTACTTGTCGTTGCTCTCGAAGCGATCCACCTCGACCCCCACGACCGAGCCGTCGTCCGCTACACCGAGCAGGAGATCGCCGCCCTCGGTGTTGAGGAAGGCTGCGATGGTCTTGAGCGCGGCATGGGTGATGACTTTGTCGTCCTTGCGATCTTCCTTCAGGTTCCAGCGTAGGGTGGACTTGAACTCCAGGGTCTTCGATTCGCCTTGCTTAATCAGCTCCGCCGCTTGGCGGTGCTTGCGGAGATAGGTATCGAAGAGCATCTGTGATCGCTTAAGCCGCGCATTTCAGCCCCGCGCGTTCTAGAAGAGGCCTTCTTTTCGTATTCGGATCCGGTGCTTCGGCAACAAAAAAATTCAGGAGTGGACTCTCTCGTGTGCGCGCCATGGCAATGGGGTCCAAGACCAGAGCCAAAAGCTCCGCAGCGGCACTCACAAAAAGCCGAGCCCAACGCTCCAAAGGCGTTCGGCGCTCGCCCACAGACCCCCAACGACGCACGGCGAGCAACAGAGCCCGACTCGCCAAAAGGGTCAGCAAAGACGCATACAAAAAGGCCTCGACAACGTGGCTCTTGCGGCTTGGAATCGATTCGAGTTGATAGCAGCTCTTCAGCTCCCGGAACAGAAGCTCGATCGTCCAGCGTGCAGAGTAGAGCTTGCCGATCTCTTCCGCTTTGATCTCGACCGGCAGATTCGTGATGTACCAATGATACTTCGAGTGGCTCTCATCCCACAGACCAATGATGCGCACGCGCATCGTTGCCTTCCTTCGCCGGCCAGCGTAGCGCCGCTTCTGAAAGCAGATCTCGGCCTCGGCGTCCAGCACCGCCCGACAGAGCCGCGAACGGGCCTGGAGCAGACCCAGTCCTTCCACTGCCACCGCGCGCCCACGATGACGGCGATGAAGCCGCAGCAAGGTCGGATTGGCGTTGTCTTTCAGGCGCGTCAAGAAAAAGCCGCCATGCCGCTCGATGGCGGCAAACAACGAGTAGCGGAAATAGCCCAAATCGAACAGCAGCAGTCGCCCCTTGACCCACTGGCCGGCGCGCAGAACCGGCCCGTCGTGAACCCGCTCGGAGGTGATTTTGACCCGGTGCGGCCCCTTGCCGCGGACATTGAGAACCGTATGCAGCTTCACCGCAGCCAAGGTGTGATTGGTGCGGCAGGCCGGCCAATGAGCCGCCAAGGCATCGTGCAGACGGACGATGGTGGAATCCACGCAGAGGATCTCCCGGATCTCCCCCAGCACTGCCGCCGCCCCTTCGGCGCAGCGGTTCAGCTTCTCCAGTCCCATACTCAACACCTCGCGGAGAAACCGCGTAAAGGCCGGGGTGAAGCGGTTGTAGAACGAACTGGCCGAGATCTTCTCGCCGGTCACCTTCTCGTAAGAACGGCGCAACTCAGCGAAGCTGCGCTCACCGCCGCCGCCCCCCAGCACAACGACCCAGAACAGCTTCACCGGGTCTATTCGGCGGCGGCGCTGCACGGTTCCGGTCTCGTGGGCCAAACGCCGCAGCAGCGCCGCAGGGAACAACCTCGACAAGGCTGTACGTAGGGGGGTAGACTTCCGTCGGGCCATGGGAGCGCCTCCTCTCTGTTCTCCACAAACAAGAGGAAAACACGTAACCATGGCCCTTTGCAAGCACCTCTACTGGCAAAATCAGCCCACTTAAGCGATCACGGATGTATCGAAGAGATAGTCAGCCAGTGTTTTGCCGAACTCGGCGTCGTCCGTGATCCGCTTGTAGAGCTTGAAGTTCGAATCGACGATCTGCTGCACTACGTCTTCGAGTTTGTGGTCAAAGGTGAGGCGCACGTTCTCCCGCGTATTGACCCTGGCCGCCGCTTCCAAGGCCGGGTCTTCGTCGAGCTTGTTCATCGCCTGCTCGAGGCACACCCGGTCTTCCTCGCTCAGGTGGATTCCGAAGCGCTCGTTGAGCTCGGCGATGATCAGGGAGAGGGGCTCGATCTGCTCGGGCGCCGACCCTTGACGGTCGCTCGACTGGATGGGCTCGATTCGTCCGCCGTTGCGCTCGAGCTTGATCCGGCGATTGCTCGTCTGTTGGATGCGGTAGGACTCCATGTCGATGTTCTGCTGCACTTCGAGCGGCAGCTTCTCCCGTTCCGCCGGAATCAGACGCCGCAGATTGCGGGCAAAGAAGGCGAGCTTTTCCAGGTCCGCGTCCGCGAATTTGAGCACCTGGGCCAAGAAGACGTACAGCCGAACGTAATCCGTCAGCCGTCCCCGGAAATCCCCCTGCTCGGGTTCGGATAGCCCGTGGAAGCGTTCGACGATTGGGGCGAGCGCAGCGTAGAGCTGGCTCTGTGTGGCTTTCTGGAGGTAGTAGGCCCGGGCGAAGGCGGTCACCTCGGCCTCGGTGTAGACGTTGAAAGCGAGCAGCTCCCGCTGAATGTCGTAGAGGAGGTTGGGATCGGTCTCTTCAGAGAGGATCGTCGTCTCGTAGTAGGGCTCGAAGGCCTTGCGGATGGCTTCCGCCTCATTGGCAAAGTCGAGCACCTGGGTCTCGCGTTTGCCCGGGTACGTGCGGTTCAACCGCGAAAGGGTCTGCACCGCGTTGACGCCGCCCAGTTTCTTGTCCACGTACATGGTGTGCAGCAGGGGTTGATCGAAGCCGGTCTGGAATTTGTTGGCGGCGATCAGGAAGCGGTACTCCGGCTTCTCGAATTCCCGGGCGGTCTGCCGCTCGCCGATCGTCTTGCCCGCACTCTCCGAGTTCATCCCCGATTCGGTGTAGGCTTTCCCGCCGTCCGACACGGTGCCCGAGAAGGCGACCAGCGCCCGGAACGGATAGCCCCGCTCCTTCAGGTATTGATCCATGGCGAGCTTGTAGCGCACGGCGTGCAGCCGGGAGCGCGTCACGATCATGGCCTTGGCTTTGCCGCCGATCTGATCTTGCACGGCGGTCGCGAAGTGCTCCACCATGATGCGAATCTTCTCGTGGATGGCGTGAGGATGGAGCTCGATGAAACTCTTGAGAAGGTAGGCGGCCTTGCTCTTGTCGTAGCGAGGATCGTCTTCGGTCGTCTTGAGCAGGCGCCAGTAGGCCGTGTAGGTGGTGTAGTTGCGGAGGACGTCGAGGATGAATCCTTCTTCGATCGCCTGGCGCATGCTGTAGAGATGGAAGGGCTCCGGCTCACCTTTCTCATTCTTCGTCCCGAAGAGCTCCAGCGTCTTGGGCTTGGGCGTCGCGGTAAAGGCGAACATCGAGACGTTCGGCAGAGGTCCCCGCTTTTCCATCTCCGCCAGCAGGAGGTTCTCGAGAACGTCTTCCGGCGTCTCTTCCCCCGCCTCTTCGCGCTCCGCCTCCTCCAAGCTACCTGCCGCCAGCACGGACTTGAGGCTCTTCGTGCTCTCCCCCGACTGCGAGGAGTGGGCCTCGTCCACGATCACCGCGAAGCTCTTGCCCGGCAACGCCCCCATCTGCCCCGCGATCACCGGGAACTTCTGAAGGGTGGTGACGATGATGGTCTTGCCCCCTTCCAGGGCGTCTTTGAGCTGGCTCGAGGTGGTGTCGATGTTCTCGACGACCCCCAAAGTCTGCTCGAAGCTGCTCATCACGCGTTGAAGCTGCCGGTCGAGGATGCGGCGGTCAGTGATGACGACGATGGAATCGAATACCCTCTGGTCCAGCACGCTGTGGAGCGTCGAGAGCTGGTGGGCGAGCCAGGCGATGGTGTTGCTCTTGCCGCTCCCGGCCGAGTGCTGGATCAGGTAGCGCTGCCCTGTCCCCCACAGGAGCGCATGCCCCACCAGCTTGCGCACGGCGTCGAGCTGCTGGTAACGCGGGAAGATGAGGAAGCGCTCTCCGGTCTTCCGGCCGTTGTCGTCCTCCTTATCCACCTCGTGGATGAACTGCCGGATCAAATCCAGCACGGAGTCGCGCGCCCAGATCTTCTCCCACAGGTAGCCCGTGGCATAGCCCCTCCGCGTCGGCGACACTGGCGGGTTTCCGGCCCCGCGAGAGTAGCCCTGGTTGAACGGCAGGAAGAGCGTGTCGGCTTTGGCAAGCTTCGTCGTCACATAGACTAGATTCGGATCGACTGCGAAGTGCGCCAGGCAGCGTCCATAGGCCAGCAGGGGATCGCGTGGATCCCGCGTCGTCTTGTATTGCTCGATCGCTTCCTCTACCGCCCAGCCTGAGGACAACGGGTTCTTGAGCTCGGCGGTGAAGATCGGGATGCCGTTGAGGAAGAGCACCATGTCGAGGCTGTCGTTGGGGTTCCTCTCGCTGTGGTGGAGCTGGCGTACCACAGAGAACAGGTTGGCCGCATGTAGTTGCTGAAGCTCCTCGTTGAGCCCGCTCGCCGGCCGGAAATAGGCGAGGCGAAATTTGCAACCTGCGTCCTTGACCCCGTTACGAAGCACGTCGAGCGCTCCCCGCTTCTCGATCTCCTGGGAGAGACGCTTCAGGAACCGCTCCTTCACCGTCTCGCCGTAATGCTCTCTGAGCTTCCTCCATTCCTTAGGTTGTGTGGCGAGGATGAAGTCGAGGACATCGCGTGGAATCAGGCAAAGCTCTCGTTCATAGTCTTCTTTGGGCGACCGCTTGTGGTACCCACCCGGCGCATTGTCGCCGAGAGACACGGCCGGCTCGTGAAGTTCGCCCGCTTCGGGCACAGCGGTTTCCAAGTAGGCGTCTGGCCCATTCTGGAGGAGAGTGCGCTCGATCTCCTCTTCAAAGGCGCGCTCGGAGATCCCTGGGATCATGAGGCTTCTCCGCGAACGTCGATCTTGCCGGTGACTGTGGCGGAGATAAGGGCGGTGCGAAGCTCTTGAAGTCGCTTAATGGCTTCACGTACGGACTGAACAACTTCGTCTGCGCGGCCTTCCTCAACATCTAGAAAAGTGGCGATTCTTTCCTGCTCTGGCTTCGGAGGTGTAGGTAACAAGGTCCGCCTTAGGTCCCGTATGTTGATTCCCTTAATCGTAGCGCCGAGAAGCTCCAGCCTTCAGATGAGCAGAAACGACGGCAGACCTGAGAGCGTAAAGCAGCCATTTTCCATGAGTTTCACAAGAATAAGAAATCCGAGCAGCATCTTGTGTCAAGTTTGCTCCAGTTAATTCATTGGGGATCATCGCCACCTCGCCGATACTCCCACGAATCGCCGAAACGAGATCACCCCCTCTGAGCCGTGAACGTACGTAGCGTGCTTCTATATCAAACGAAGTGCGATTAAGCAGCTCTAGTGCCAACCGGTCGGCGGACACGTCGCCACCCTTCACGATAGGTACACCGATAGGTACATTTGGGCCTGGCAGCACGATGCCGTACATGATTTTTCGATCCCTTGGCGTTAAGTGCCAAAGACGCTTCACTCTCCAATGGGCAGGGATCTGCCCCAGCCACTCCACCCCCGAATCCTTCCTGGGGACATCCGGATCGAGGCCCTTGGTGACGGCTTGGGTGATGAGGGCTGTGCGCTGCTCCTGGAGAAGCTCGATGAGCCGTTCTTTCTTTGCGATAAGGGCGTCGATTTTGGCGGTTTCGCGGTCCAGAAAGACAGCGATTGCGTGCTGTTCGCTAGTTGGTGGAAGGCACGCCTGTTCGTTAAGATAGGAGTCGCTGTCAAGATTTTGAATGCCTGTGTTCTGCTTAATGGAGCGGGTGTTCAGACGGGCAGAATAGGCGGCAGAGTGAAGGTATGCAAGGTACCGGGCATCAAAGCCTTGAGCAATTTCTAGCTTGGCAACGAAGTTTGAGCAAATCGCTGGCTCCGTGTGATCGTAGAGAACGACAGCGCCAACGGGTTGCCTTTCTCCACCTCCTGACTTCTCAAGCAGGAGATCTCCCTTTTTCAGCAAGCGAGTCGGCAATGCACGCCTATCGACTGATCTCAGGGTGGGTTCAGTGAGGTCGATTTTTAGACGTGCACGGTCAAAGTCTGCAACTCGGATACAGATAATATCGTTAAGTCCATTCGGCTCATCTCCCCATAGTCCGTTTTGGCAGCCAATGACCGTTGTTTTGAACCGGTTTATGTCCCAATGAGTCGGTATCCTTCCAATCCAATCCACTCCGGAGTCCTTGTACCTGGGATAGGTTCGAAACCTCCTAAGAGGAGGAGCTTCCAGGGTAGAATCGACGGATTTGCTCATTTCCATGGTCCACCCGGCACCCATGAACCAGGGAACTCTTTCCCTGCCACGAGCGCGTCATAGGGTTCAACAAGGAATCCACGAAGGGCTTCTCCGACAGACGTAAAATCCCGCGGCGCAGCGTCCAGTCGATTCTTTGCCAGATATGCACGCCATTGACGCGCGTGAGCATCCTGGTCGAAAAAGTTTGACGGGATCGGGAGCAATGCTGGCAGTGCCGTGCCCCGACGCTCAAACGTCGCTTGAATGGACTTCGTCAAAGCCGGGCCTTCGAACGGAAAGAGTCTCGCCAAGTTGAACAGATCGTAGAAGTCTTTCATGCGACTGTTGGCATCGCCGAGCACTGCAGCCGCGTGCAATTTCTCCGCGATGACGCTTTCAGGCGAGTAGGCTCGGATGCGCGGCTCTGGGCCGCCGAGGAGCGTTGGGAAGCTCACTTCCACGGGGTCCGGAACGACCAAATCGCCAAAACCGATGTCCACTTGGAGGTCGATACGCACTTTGCCGAGGCGGGCTTGGACGCGGGCTCTGATTCCCCCGTACTCCGTCTCTTCGCGGATTTCCTCTACTTGAACAGTGCCGGGCAGAAAGATCAACCCGTCGTCACTGACTGCGAGGGAGCAGAGAGTACGAAAGCAGGCCGCCACCACCTCGGTGCTGGGAGTCCCGTAGCCGAGCAGGTCGAGGTCTCGCGTTGGCCGATAAATCTCCCCGCCCCAGACGACGTAAAGCATGGCGCCCTTGAGGACGAAACGATCACGATAAGGTGAGCGGTCCAGCCGAAAGAGCAGGCGTTCCACAGCGTAGCGTTGGAGAGTGAGTTGGAAGTCCTCTCCTCGGTCGCGAGCACTCCGGCTGAGCCGCTCGCGTATGGAGGGCGCGAGGTCGCGGAGTGGCTGAGTCATGAGGCCGCTGCTTCCACGTAGGGTTGGATGACCTGTCGCACCCGGCCGACCTCGGCGATGCGCAGGATCTCCGGGATAGTGGCGAGACGGCTGCGAAGAGTGTCGCGAAGGGCTTCGAGAGCCACGTCGAGCCCGACCTTGTTCCGGTAGCGGAAGCAGTCCACCACGGATCCGTGCCGGCGAGGTGATGTGTACGGGCACGCCTTGGACCTCGAACGTCTGCACGGCATAAGTCAGCATCAGCGGAGAGAAGCGGACGACGTGGACGGGTAGCCCTTCGAGTCGAGGCTTGCGCGCCTTCCGGTCGATGGCAATCCACACCTCCCGGGGCGACTGCGTACCGATGCCGTGGACGCGGAGCGCGGTGAGCAGACAGACGACGGCCTGGGGCACGCGGGCACAGACCAGGGCAAGGGTTTCAGTGCTCGCTCGGCTCGGCTTCGGCGAGACGGTAGAGCCCACGCCCAAGCTGCTCGGCAGTGCCTTGCCGTAGCCAGGCGCGGAGGCTGCTGCGAGGGATGCCGAGAGCCTCCAGGTCCCGCGGCCGGAACACGGCACTGAGCTCGGACGGATCGGCGGGCGCGCGGACTCCACTGATCTTCATCATGGGAACACCGTAGCCCAAATTGTCGGCAGTTGCAAGGATGTGCCGACATTTTGGACTCTCCCCGAGCGAGAGGGGGGCAATCAAGGGCCCTTCCCTGACTGCGTGACCACGGCCAGCATGCGAAGGATGTCCTTCTCGATGGCGCGGATATCCTCCTCGATGTCTTCCAGGGGGCGGGGAGGTATGTACTTGTAGAAATACCGGTTGAAGTTGATCTCATAGCCCACGAGGCCGACCTTGCCGTCTTGGGGGTCCCGCTTGCTGGTGTCGATCCAGGCGTCGGGAACGTGGGGCTTCACCTCGCGTTCGAAGAAGGCTTCGACACTCTCGGAGAGGGGCACGCTCTCCGTGTCACGGAGATCGGGATCGGGCTCCGGCTCACCGTTACGGTCGCGGCAGATTTCCGCCGTCTCGTCGCGCTCCGAGAGAGCCGAGAGAATCGCCTTGCGGACGGGAGCGGCGAGCTTGCGGCCGGTTTTGTGGGCGGCGGCGTCGAGCACTGCCTCAAAAGCGTCGCGGTCCTTGTAGAGCTTGGGGGGTAGCGTGGCAAGGAGCTGGCGGATGGCCTCCTGCTCGGCGCGTCCTTCCGCTTCCTCGTGGGCCTTGGCGGCTCCCTTCTTCTTCGAAAGGGCAAGGTTCTGGAATCCCTTTTCCTCCGCCAGCCGGGCGAGGCGCTCCGGGCTCGCCTGGAAGTTGAGGCGCAGAGGCCGCTCGACGGTGATCTTGCGGTAGCCGAAGTGAGTGGTGGGGAAGATCTTGACGTTCTCGCCCTCCTTGCCGGAGTGGAGGAGGGCGAGGATTTCGGCGGCCCTCTCGGGGGGAATCTCCCGCCGCTTGTCCCCCAGGCTTTTGCGCATCGGCACCCAGAACGAGGTCGCGTCGATGAGGAGGACCTTGCGGCGGCGTTTGGGGGCCTTGCGATTGGTGATCACCCAGACGTAGGTGGCGATGCCGGTGTTGTAGAAGAGCTGTTCGGGTAGGGCGATCAGTGCTTCGAGCAGATCTTGCTCCAGGATCCAGCGGCGGATGTCGCTCTCGCCACTGCCGGCGTCGCCGGTGAAGAGGGGGGAGCCGTTCATGATGATGGCGACGCGAGCGCCGCCATCCTCCGGCGCCTTCATGTGGGCCAGCATGTGGAGCAGGAAGAGCAACTGGCCGTCGCTGATGCGGGGGAGGCCAGGGCCGAAGCGGCCGGCCGTTCCGCGCTCGTGCTCGGCCCGTACGGCGTCCTCGTCCCTCTTCCAGTCTTTGCCGTAGGGGGGATTGGCGATCTGGTAGTCGAATGGCGCTGTCGGCGTGACGATCCTTCGAGAGCGTGCTCCCGAACAGGATGTTCTCGGCGTCGCGGCCTCTGCGTGACTTCATGAAGAGGTCGGACTTGCAGATGGCGAACGTCTCTGGGTTTACCTCTTGGCCGAAGAGATGGACTTCGGCGCCCGGGTTGATCGGGGGCCGGAGGGAGCTGCCGTTCTTGGAGGCTCCGGTCTGGATGTGCTCCTGGGTGAGGGTGAGCATGCCGCCCGTCCCACAGCAGGGATCGTAGACGGTGCGAACGACGTCGGGCTTGCGCAGGCGGCTTTCGTCTCCAGCGAGGAGGAGGTCGACCATGAGGTGGACCACGTCGCGGGGCGTGAAGTGCTCGCCGGGGTTCTCGTTGAGCGCCTCGTTGAACTTCCGGATGAGCTCCTCGAAGATCGTGCCCGATGGTGGTGTTGTCGACGGCGTTCGGATGGAGGTCGACTTTCTTGAAGCGTTCCATCACCTGGAAGAGGAGGCCGGCCTCGTCGAGCTTGGTGAGGGTGTTGGCGAAGTCGAACTTCTCCAGCACCTCGCGCATGTTGGGGCTGAAGCCAGCGATGTATCTCTGCAGGTTGACTTTGAGGTGCGGGGCGTCGGCCAGGAGCTTGCTCGAAGTCGTACTTCGAGGTGTTGTAGAACGCGAATCCCGAGGCGCGGCGGAGCTGAGGATCGAGGTTGTCGAGCTTCCCCTGGAGGCTCGCTTGCTTCTGGAGCACCTTCTCCTTGGTGGGGGCGAGGACGCAATCGAGCCGCCGGAGGACGGTGAGGGGGAGGATGACGTCCTGGTACTTCCCCCGTTTGAAGGTGTCGCGGATCAGATCCGCAACACCCCAGAGGAAGCTAACGATCTCGCTATGGTTCAAAAATCAAATCCTTGTCTCTGTAAGTTATGACTCGGTGCTTCCCTTCAGGTTTAAGACCGGGCAGGGATCGTACCTCAATCGAGACGGCTTGGAACATCCTTGCGCGGTCTCAGCGGGAGAGGCGGTCGGAGCTCCTCCCGCCCCTGACGGGGCTCGGGGGCGTTTATTTACCTGGTGTTCCCAGGTCTCACGACCTGGGCTACGAATCTGCCGCCCTCCGGGCTAGCGGTGGAGATTTCCGGATGGGGTGCCCTGCGATCGGCGGGGGCCGTTCCTCACACCTTCGCCTTCCGCCACCCATTCGCCCGCGCCTCATCCTCGGTGCAGAACCAGGCCTCTCCCTTCTCCGGGGAGATGACCGTCTCGTCGTACCACCTCTGGCCGGGGAGGTGGTAGATGCGCTCGCCCTTCCTGGAGGAGATGTTCCCTTTGATGACGCAGCCGGGCGGCGGGTAGGCGCAGCCTCGGGGGCAGGTTCCTTCTTGGATCTCGACCGGAGGCGAGGAGGGCGAAGCGTCCAGGTGAACCGGGCGCGGGGGCTCCGTGTAGGGAGGGGATGCCGGCGGTGGCTCAGGGGCGACCGGGGGCTTGGAGCCGCGCGGCAGGAGGAGCAGGGAGGCCACGAGCAGGAGGGCCAGGAGGAGCCAGAGCTTCGGGGTCCTGAATCTCGGTCTCCTGCGCCACCGGTGGACCCGATGTGCGACGTTTTTGATTCCCACGGTTCCAGTCTGAAGGAATAACAGCCCCGCGAGAAACAGAGCCTGGAGGTCCAGACACCGGAGACCGGGGCTTTGTTCAGCCCCACGGATCGAGCGCGCCTGACAGGCCTTCCAGGAATCTCTATACTCCCTGCCGCAATACTTGAATCCCCGAAGGAGAAAAAGTCATGAGCGGGCCTGGCCGGCAGGGAACGATGGGCATCCCCACCAACGACGAGGTCCTGGCTCTCCTTGAGCGGCTGAAGTCTCTGACCGCCGACGACCTCGAGAGCCAGTGGCTCGACTTCAAGCCCTGGCAGGGCCCGAAGGACGACATGAAGATCGCGGTGGAGTATGCCGCCTGCTTCGCGAACGCGGAGGGTGGAGTGGTCGTCTTCGGAGTGGCGGATCGCACCCGGGGGCGGACGAAGGCCATTCATGGCGCCGCCGGCTACGACCTCGACACCTGGCGGCGGGGGATTTTCGATAGCACGCGCCCTCACCTGGTGGTGGAGGTCGAAGAGCTGCGCGTTCCCGAGGGGACGGGCCGGTTGCTGGTGGTCCGGGTGCCGAAAGGTGAGCGCCCGCCCTATGGTACTGTGCAGGGGCTTTACAAACAGCGAGTTGGCAAGAACTGCATGCCCATGGACGCGCAGAGCTTCGTCCGGTCGCAGGTCGCTGCCGGCGCCTTGGATTGGAGCGGGGAGACCGCCCAGCAGGCTTCGACCGCCGATCTCGATCTGGTGGAGGTCGCGCGCGCCCGCAATCTCCTGATGCGGAATCGTGCGGACTCCGGTCTGCTGGGACTGAGCGATGCGGATCTGCTGGTGGCTCTGGGCGCGGTTCGCAACGGCCAGGTGACGCATGCGGGGTTGCTGCTCTTCGGGCGAGAGGAGAAGCTCCGGGAGGTCTGTCCGCAGCACCAGGTCCACTACGTGTACCAGGTCACGGGCACAGAGGTCTCGCGCAACGATTCCTATCAGGCCGGCCTGTTGAACGTCCTCGAGCGGTTCGAGCAGATCTTCACCAGCCCGGCCAATCCCGAGCAGGAGCTGGCGGTGGGCCTTTTCCGGCTGCGGATTCCTGCCTATCCCGTGGAGGTCGTCCGCGAGGCCGTGCTCAACGCGGTGACGCACAGAGACTACCTGGACCCGGGGGAGGTGCTCGTGCGGCACATGGCGGAGCAGATCGCCATCACCAGCCCCGGAGGCTTCATCGCGGGAATCACGCCGCACAACATCCTCCGCCACGAGCCGGTGAGCCGGAACCGGACGCTGGCCGAGGCCTTTGAGAAGCTGCGCCTGGTGGAGCGGGCGGGGATCGGCCGGCGGCGGATCTTCGAGACCATGCTGGCCTACGGGAAAAGGATTCCCGAATACGAGGCGGACGGCCGGGTGACGCTACGGATCTTCGACGGCAGCTTCGACGAACGCACGGCCGCCCTGGTGGCGCGATGGCGGGGCGAGGGACGGGAGATCGGCCTGGATGGGCTGCTGGTCCTGACGTTCCTGCGTGACAACGCGTTCATCGATACGGGGGAGGCTGCGGACCTTCTCCAGGTGTCCCGGGAGGCGGCGAGAGCCACTCTGGATCAGCTTTCGCAGCCCGAGAACGGGTTTCTGGAGAGGCAGGGACGAACCAAGGCAGCCACCTACCACCTGTCCAAGGGGGTGGCCAAGGACCTCCTGGGGAGGGCCGCCTATACCAGGATTCGTGGCCTGAATCCGCTCCGATATGCCGAGCTGGTGAAGGAGTTCGTGTCCGCTCACGGCTCCATCACACCCCGGGAATGCCGGCAGCTTCTGGGCCTCGGCGAGTCGGCATCTGCCAGGGTGGAGACCTCCCGCTACTTGAAGAAGTGGTCCGGAGACAGGGGATTTCTCCGGCGTGAGGGCGGTGGCAGGCATGTATGCTACCTGGGCCGGTGAGCGAAAGGCCTTGATTAGCATCCTGGTTAGCAAGCGCCGATCCGCTGCTGCAGGCGACTGCAAGTGGCTGAGGAGACATCACTTAGGCTGATTAGCAGCTTTGTTAACAAGACCCGGGAGCCGAGGGCTTTGTTGAGGGGATGGAGAGGGCTCGTAGAGCCGGGCCGGCGGAGTTGCCGGCCCGGAGGGTGGCGGCTACGGATGTCCGACCGGAGCAGGAGCGGGACTGGTTGCCGCGCCGTCCGGGTCGATCCTCACGCTGGAGCCGTCGCCGGGGGCAGGGGTGGGCGCGGGAGGAGGAGTGGTAGTGCCACCGGAGCTGGTGAGCACTTTGGCCAGGAACCGGACAAGGCCGGTTGGCAGGAGGTCGATCAGGCTGGAGTGGACGGTCGGGGTTGGGCGACGGGCCGTCTGCGCCTGGGGACGGGCAAAAGAGAGGGAGGGGAGGAGGAGAAAGAGGATGAGGGCCGCGAGACCACGGCGAGAGATGCGGGAGAGCATGGAGTGGCTCCTTTCAGACAGCGTCTTCCCGCCGGCCAGCGCGGCTGCGGGAGAGCCGTCCAAGATAATCAGTACCAAAGCCCCCGCGATCCAGTTCTCGGGGGGATGCGGAGAACGTCTCTGGCTGTAGAGTAGCGCGAAATGGATGGCAGGGTGACGTCGAGTCGCCTGAGGGAAACCCTGTGGTACCTTTCCCTTCGGAGCTGAGCTTCGAAGGAGGAGGCGCATGGCGAGTGACGGCAAGCGCGACTGTTCCCCGGATAGTCCCCTGGACAGGCCTCCTGGCGATCCCCAGACGGGCGGAGGGCTCTCCCGCCGCGACTTCCTGCGCGGTGGCGCGGTGGCGGGGGCCCTCGGCGGCGCGGGCCTGCTCGCCGGGGAGCTGGTGGAGGGGGCGAAGAAAAAGCCTCCACATCCGAGCCGGATGGAGGGGGGCGTGGAGGTCTGGGGTCCCGGACCGGTGCCGGTGCACCTGCGCATCAACGGCAAGCCCACGGAGCTCAGGCTCGAGCCGCGGACGACGCTGCTCGACGCGTTGCGCGATCACCTGGAGCTGACGGGCGCCAAGAAGGTCTGCGACCGGGGCTCCTGCGGCGCCTGCACGGTGATGATCGACGGCAAGGCCGTCTACGCTTGCAGCGTCCTCGCCATCACGGTCCAGCACACGCCCATCGTGACAGTGGAGGAGCTCGGCCGGCCCGGCGACCTCCATCCCCTCCAGGCCGCGTTCGTGGAGAACGACGCCCAGCAGTGCGGCTTCTGCACGCCGGGCTTCGTCATGGCCGCCAAGGCCTTCCTCGATCACCATCCCAATCCCACGCTCAAGGACGTCCACCACGGCCTGTCGGGCAATTTCTGCCGCTGCGGCACCTACGCCGGCATGCGCAAGGCCGTGCTCGCCGCGGCGGCGGCCCTGCCGGAGCCGGAGGAGAGAAAGCGGAAGGACGGGCCCGAGGAGCCCAAGGGGGAGCGCCATGGTTGACTACTTCTGGCCCAAGGCGGAGGAGCGCCATCTCCTCGGCCAGCGGATCTCCCGCGTGGACGGTCCGGCCAAGGTCAGCGGCCGGGCCAAGTACACCTACGATTTGAAGCCCCCGGGGATGCTGTGGGGGAAGATTCTCCGCTGCCCGCATGCGCACGCCAAGATCGTGTCGATCGACGTCTCGGCCGCGGAGAAGATGCCGGGGGTCAAGGCCGTGCGGGTGATCCAGGAGCCTGGCACGGAGGTCAAGTGGGCGCTCGACGAGGTGGTCGGGGTGGCCGCGGAGAGCGAGGCGGTGGCGGAAGAGGCCTTGCGTGCCATCAAGGTCGAGTACGAGGTGCTGCCGCACTTCGTCAACGAGGCGGATCCCACGCAGGCGCCGAAGGTGGAGGCCGGGGCGGAGGAGGTGGTGGGCGATCCCGACGGCGCCCTCGCCGCCGCGGAGGTGAAAGTCAAGGGCACCTATGGCATCCCGATGGTGGCCCACAACTGCATGGAGGCGCACGGCCAGATCTGTGAGTGGACAGGGCCGGATACGTTGAACGCCTGGTGCTCCACCCAGGCCGTGGCCGGGCTCGCCGGGCAGTTCGCCGAGGGGCTGGGCATCCCGGCGGCCAACGTGCACGTGATGACGGACTACATGGGCGGCGGCTACGGCAGCAAGTTCAGCGTCGATCGCTGGGGGATCGAGTGCGCGCGGCTGGCCAAGCTGGCGGGCGCGCCCGTGAAGCTGATGCTCGACCGCCGGGCCGAGATCGCGGTGGCAGGCGATCGGCCGTCGGCCTACGCGGAGATCGAGGTGGGAGCGAAGAAGGACGGCACGCTGACTGCCTGGTCGTCGAAGTCCTGGGGCTCGGGCGGGCTCGGGGGCGCGGGCGAGCCGCCGCTGCCCTACGTCTTCCAGATCCCCAACCGGCGGCGCAAGCACTCGTCGGTGCCCACCAACCGGGCGAGCGCCCGCGCGTGGCGGGCCCCCAATCATCCCCAGGGGGCGTTCCTCACCCTGAGCGCTCTCGACGACCTGGCGGCGGCGCTGGGGATGAACCCGCTCGACTTCGTGCTCCAGAACCTCTCGCTCGTGGGGCCGCTGGAGAAGGTCTACCGCGAGGAGCTCAAGATCGCCGACGACCTGATGGGCTGGCGCCAGCGCTGGCATCCGCGGGGGGATGCAGCGAAGGGGCCGGTCAAGCGGGGCCTCGGTCTCTCGCTCCACACCTGGGGGGGCCGCGGCCACCGCAGCAACTGCGAGGTGACGGTGCATCCGGACGGCGTCGCCGAGGCCAAGCTCGCCTCCCAGGACCTCGGCACGGGCACGCGCACGGTGATCGCCATCGTGCTCGCCGAGACGCTGGGGCTGCCGCTCGACTCCGTGAAGGTGAGCCTGGGGGACAGCCGCTATCCCGCCTCCGGCGGCTCGGGGGGCAGCACGACGGTGGGCGGCGTCAGCTCGTCCACCCGGCGGGCGGCGCAGAACCTCCTCGCGATTGTTTTCGAAAAGGCCGCGTCGCGCTTGGACGTCAAGCCCGAGGAGCTGGAAGCCGCGGAGGGGACGATCCGGGTCAAGGCCGAGCCCAAGAAGAGCCTCACCTGGCGCCAGGCCCTAGCCCTCTTCGGCCAGACGCCGGTGGTGGCCACAGGGGCCAATCCCGGCGAGGGGGATCTCACCAGCAGCGGCGTGGGCGGGGTGCAGATGGCCGACGTCTCGGTCGATGCGGAGACCGGGGTGGTGCGGATGAACAAGCTGGTGGCGGTGCAGGACTGCGGCCTGATCGTGGACCTGAAGACGGCGGAGAGCCAGGTCTACGGCGGCGTCATCATGGGGATCTCCGCTGCGCTGTCGGAGGAGAAGGTGCTCGACCCGGTGACGGGGATTCCCCTGAACCACGACTTCGAGACCTACAAGATGGCGGGCATCGCCGACGTGGGCGAGCTGGTGGTGCACATGATGACGGGCCCGGGCTACGACGAGCGCGGCGTGATCGGCGTGGGCGAGCCGCCGGTGGTCTCGCCCGGCCCGGCCATCGCCAATGCGGTAGCCAACGCGCTCGGCGTGCGCGTCCCGTTCCTGCCGGTGACGCCGCTACGGGTGCTCGAAGCGCTCGAATCCAGGAAGGAGACCGCCTGATGCAACCCTTCGAGCTCGCGAGCCCCAAGACCCGCGAGCAGGCCGTGCGCCTGCTTGGAACCGATCCCGGCCGGGCCACGATCCTGGCCGGCGGCAGCGACCTGCTCGGGCTGATGAAGGACGGGATCGAGACCCCCGGCCGCGTGGTCTACCTCAAGTCCGTGGACGGCCTGGTGGGGGTCCGCAAGGAGAAGGGCGGCGGCCTGCGGATCGGCGCGCTCACTACCATCGACGACCTGTCGGCGGACGCGGCCCTGGGCTTCGAGTACCCGGCGTTGACGGCCGCCGCCGGTCGCGTGGCCGGGCCGCAGATCCGCAACGTGGCGACGCTCGGGGGGAACCTCCTCCAGCGCCCCCGCTGCTGGTACTTCCGCAACGGTTTCGGCCTCCTTGCCCAGCGCGAAGGCAAGTCCATGGTGACGGCGGGCGACAACCGCTATCACGCCATCCTGGGCAACGACGGACCGGCCTACTTCGTCCAGCCTTCGACGCTGGCGCCGCTGCTGGTGGCCCTGGGGGCCCAGGCCGTGCTCTTCGGTCCCCAGGGGGAGCGCCGGATCGAGCTGGAGAAGCTCTACCGCATCCCGCAGGCCGAGGGTGAGCGGGAGCACGACCTGAAGCCGGGGGAGGTGCTGACGTGGATCCTTCTCCCTCCGGCCGGGGGGCGGCGGTCGGCGACCTATGAGGTGCGGCAGCGGGACACGCTCGACTGGTCGCTCGCCACGGCCGCCGTGGCCCTGGAGATGAACGGCAATCAGGTGGCCCGGGCGCGGGTGGTGCTCGGCCAGGTGTCGCCCGTGCCCTGGGTCTCCGCCGAAGCGGCGGAATTCCTGCAGGGGAAGACCCTGGACGCGGACGCGGCGGCGAAGGCGGGAGAGGCCGCGGTCGCGAAGGCCAAGGCCCTCTCCCACAACAAGTACAAGATCCAGCTCGCGCGGGTGGCCGTGAAGCGATCCCTGCTCACGGCGGCTGGTATCCTGGAGGAAGGGGCTTGAGCATGGAAATCACCATGACTTCATCAGGAACCAGCGGGAACCGTCAGACCTGCTGCCTCAACCTGCGCTGGAAGGGAATCTACGTGGACGTCGAGCCCGATCCCACGATCCCCAATATGAGGGACGGCCTGTTCTGGTGCAGCAAGACCTTCACCTGCCTGGGCCCGGACGGCGAGGTGGCCTCGGAGCGCCACTGCTGCGACGGGCGGGGGTGCTTCAAGCCAGTGTAGAGAAAGAAGATCGGACGGAAGGATTCAAAGCTGGAGCTGGTTTGGAGTGAAGGAGGTGGAACCATGAAACGACATCGCCTGATCTGGGTTTTGCCCGCCCTGGCCCTGCTCGCCGCGGCGCCGGTCTGCCTGGCGGCGCCGGCGACCTCCGGGATCTCCGGCGACTACCTGGAGGCCCGCACGTCGGACGTGTACACCGGCCCCTGCTTCGCCAACTCGGAGGTGAATCTGGCGGGGCGCGAGGCGGTCTTCGCCTGGCGGGTGAGCCAGGGAGCGTGGAAGGGCGTGCCGGTCGAGGGGCTCGCGGTGGTGGCGGTGGTGCGCGCCGCGGCCACGCTGGGCGATCCCACCCGCAGCCCGCTGCCGGCCCGGGCCGTGGTGCTGGTGGACGAGCGGGCGGACGCGGCCCAGCGCGAGGCCCTGGTGGGTCTGGCGCGCGAGATGGGGGGCGACCTCCTCTCGGATGTCGTGACGGTCGAGAGCGCACCCATCGAGCTGACGATTGAGGCCGCTCCGGCGGATCTCCAAGGGGCCCACGCGGGCCACGCTCCGGCCGCAGAGCTCTCGGGCTTCGCCAGCCTCAAGGCCGGCTCCGAGGTGGAGCTGCGGACGCGGGCGCTCAACCACAACGACCACCTCTGCGGCAACGAGGAGGTCTACTATCCTCCCCTCACCCCCACGTCCGGAGCGGTGCCGGCCGTGACCCTGGCGCACGCCTTCCGCGGCTCCGAGCTGGGGAAGACCTGGAGCAGCCCGGGCAAGCGCAGCGCCTTCGTGGGCCGCTTCGAGCGTTGAACGGGGCGCGGATGCCGCGGGCCCGGATCCTCCTCCTGCTCCTCGGCATCCTCGGGATGGCCCTGCCGGCGGCCGGCCAGGAGGGTGGAGCGAGCCCGGCAGACGCCGAGGAGGCGGTCGTCCGCCGCTACTTCGCGCTGCTGAGCGGGGGCGATCTGGCGAAGCTCGACGAGGTGCTCGCTCCAGACTTCCTCGACCGCACGCCGGGCAATCCCCATCCGACCCGGGGTCCTGGAGCGATCCGGGAGACCCAGACCAAGGCTCGCGAGCTCTTCACCGACATCAGCTACCTGGTGGACGACCTGCTCGTCAAAGGCGACCGCGTGGCAGCCCGCTACACCGTCCGCGCCCGCCACCGGGCCACTACCCGGTTCGTCCAGGTCACCGGCGCCAGCTTCTTCCGCCTTGCGGGCGGCCGGATCAAGGAAGGCTGGATCATCAACGATCAGATCGAGCTCTTCCGCCAGCTCGGCTACACCCTCATGCCCCCCCAGGGTGCTCCGCCCGCGCCAGCCCCGGCTCCAGCCCCTTCTCCCACTCCCACCCCGCCCTCGGGATAGAGCGAGAGAGGAAGCGCGCGTTCCTGCAAGGCGCGCCTCGCTACAGGTTTGTCGCAGCCGGACAAATCCTTCAGGCGCGTGCCCGGTCTACATGAGTGGCACGCTTTGGAGGAAGAAGTGTCACTCTTGACATTAGGGGGATGAGAAGCGGCCATGAAGGCCGCTTAAAAATGGTCCGCCCAAAGGAGAGGCACTGTCATGTCCAGGAAGATCCGTTCGGCTGCCATGGTTCTCGCTCTATCTGCTCTCTTCGTCTCCTCAGCGCACGCCCTGCCGCCAGCCGCCGCGGCGGCCGGGCCCCGGACCGGAGGATTCCTCACCGCCGCCTGGGATTGGCTGACCTCGTTCGTCCTCCCCGCCGCCTCCGGCTACACCTTTGGAATGACGGCGGCTCGGGAGAAGGCCGGGAGCCAGATGGGTTCAAATGGGAATCAAAACATCTTATTGCCTGGATCGACCACGGATTTGGGTAGTTCGATGGATCCCGACGGCTACAAGTAGGTCCTGTCGGAATCTTTCCGGCGCCGGTCCCGGACCGGCGCCTATTTTTCCCTCTTTGGCGTTGTCCCGTTTGGTGGGTCTGCGGTAACTAGTGTTCTAGAGGCGGAATGTTGGTCGGTCTCATACTTTGCTTGTGGAGAGGAGGGCCCCGCGTTGAAGATCCACCCCAACGAATTCACCCTGGAGGAGTTCCTCCTGTCGCTGTCGGGCCAGCACCTGGACGTGGTGGAGCACCTCGTCGGGTGCGCGACGTGCCGCCGCCGTTTCATGGGGCTCGTGCGCCAGCGCTCGCTGGCGAAGCAGACGGCGGACGTCCTGCTCTGGCCCCGCCAGCCCAGCGAGTACGGCAAGGCTCTGGCCGACTCTGGCCAGATGCTTCTCAATCGCGAACGGGCCATGGCCAAGGAGCGGGCGGAGGCCCCCAGCCTTTTCGTGGAGCTGGTGCGATACCCTTCCGAGCAGCGGGAGCTCCTGGTGCAGAACTCGTCGCGCTTCCACACCTGGGGCCTCTTCGAGCTGCTGATCGAGCGTAGCCTGGAGGTGGGGATCAACAATCCTCCCTATGCGGAGGAACTGGGACTGTTGGCGCTACGGCTCTCCGAGCACCTGGATGCTCAGTATTACGGCGGCCAACTCATCGAGGACCTGCGGGCCCGGGCCTGGGCCTACATCGCCAACTCGTACCGACTGCGGTCGAACTTCCAGCGAGCCGATGAGCTCTTCGCCGTGGCGTACGGGCATCTCCGTAAGGGAACCCAGGATCCACTGGAGCGAGCGATCCTGATGGACCTCGAGGCCTCTCTGCGCCGGGAACAGCGGCTTTTCGAAGTCGCCTTCAAGCTGCTGCGCCGGGCGGTGACGATCTTCCTCCAGAGTGACCAGCGGCATCGTGCCGGGAGGTCTCTGATGAAGCTATCGACGATCCATCACTACATAGGAGATCCGGAACGGGGGATCCCCGTCCTCTTCCAGGCGATCGAGCTGATCGATCCCGAGCAGGAGCCCCGGCTGCTCCTCTGTGCCCGGCACAACCTGATCGACTACCTCGCGGCTTCGGGCCGGTTCCTCGAAGCGCAGAAGCTCTATCGCGAGACGCGCCCCCTCTATCGCAGCTTCCCGGACGCCTGGTCGCAGAACCGCCGCAAGTGGGTGAAGGGGAAGATCTCCCATGGCCTGGGCCAGATGGATTTGGCGGAATCGTTGCTCCTGGCCGCCCGCGACGGCTTCGTCCAGGAGGGCATCCCCTTCGACACCGCCCTGGTCTCCCTGGAGCTCGCCATCCTCTATGCCGGGCAGGGGCGGATGGCGGACCTCAAGCGGCTGGCGGGGGAGATGGTGCCCATCTTCTCCTCGCTCCACATCCACCGCGAGGCCTTAGCCGCCCTCGCCTACCTCAAGCAGGCCGTCGAGACCGAGCAGGTGAGCCTCGCTCTCGTCAACGGCGTCGCCGCCTACCTGCGCCGTGCCCAGCACGACCCGGAGCTGCGGTTCGAGGAGCCGGAGGGGTAGGGCAAATCCTCTCCACTTGGGAGACAATACCCCCCCAATGAACCGGGCTCTCACCCTGGAGGGGGCATGCTCCGCGAACGCGCTCGTCTGATCCTCGTCTTCGCCTTCGTTCTGGTCCTGCCGCGTGCTGCCCGGCCGGCGGTCACGCTGGAGGGATTGCTCTCGGCGCCGTTCCCTTCGGAGTTGATGGCCTCCCCGGTCGGGGAGAAAGTGGCCTGGATCCAGAACGCCAGTGGCGTCCGCAACCTCTGGGTGGCCGAGCCCCCGGAATACAAGGGGCGGCAGGTCACCCGCTACACGCAGGACGACGGCCAGCAGATCGGCGGTCTCGAATGGATGCCGGACGGCAAGGGTCTGATCTACGTCCGCGGCGGCGGCGCCAACCGGCAGGGGGACGTCCCCAATCCCACGAGCGATCCGGCCGGGGTCGAGCAGGCGGTCTGGCGTGTGGCTCTCGACGGGAGCGAGCCGGTGAAGGTCGCGCAGGGGAGCAGTGCGGCGGTCTCTCCCAAGGGAGACGGCGTCGCTTTCCTGCGCAAGGGAGGTGTCTTCTGGGCTCCCTTCGCAGGCAAGGGAGAGCCCGTGCAATGGGTGGCGACCCGGGGGGCGTCGCGCCAGCCCCGCTTCTCGCCGGACGGCTCGAAGGTGGCCTTCGTCAGCGACCGTGGGGACCACAGCTTCGTGGGCGTCTACGACGTGGCGGCGAAGAGCGTGCGGTGGCTCGCGCCCAGCGTCGATTCGGACAACGAGCCCGTCTGGTCGCCGGACGGCACGCGGGTGGCCTTTCTCCGCACCCCGGCCGCGTCGCTGGTCACCCTCTTCCACTCCAATGCCTCGGCCTCCCAGCCGTGGTCCATCATGGTGGCGGACGTGGCGACCGGTGAGGCGAAGTCCGCCTGGCGCGCCGAGCCCGGGCCGGGGAGCGCCTTTGCCGAGATGGTGGCGACCAACCAGATCCTCTGGGGAGCGGGAGACCGGCTGATCTTTCCCTGGGAGCGGGATGGCTGGCTCCATCTCTACTCTGTTCCCGCAGCGGGCGGCAAGGCGATCCTGTTGACCCCCGGCGACTTCGAGATCGAGCACGTCAACCTCACGTCGGATCGCCGTCAGGTCGTCTTCAGCTCCAATCAGGACGACATCGACCGGCGCCATCTCTGGAGGGTGGAGGTGGCCGGCGGCCGTCCCGAGGCCCTGACCCAGGGGAAGGGCGTCGAGTGGCTGCCCGTGATGATTGGGGATGGAAAGGCTCTCGCGTACCTGCGCTCCGGGGCGAAGCGGCCGGCCGAGGCGGTGATCCGCATCGGCACGGGCGAGGCCAAGACCTTGGCGGCGGGGACGGTACCGTCCGGCTTCCCCGAGAGCGCCCTGGTGGAGCCGCAGCCGGTGATCTTCAGCGCCTCGGACGGCCTGCGCATCCACGGCCAGATCTTCCTGCCGCCGGGTCTGAAGCCGGGGGAGCGGCGGCCGGGTCTCCTTTTCTTCCACGGCGGCTCCCATCGCCAAATGCTTCTGGGCTGGCACTACATCGGCTACTACAACAACGCCTACGCCATGAACCAGTACCTGGCAGCGCACGGCTATGTGGTGCTCTCCGTGAACTACCGGTCGGGCACGGGGTATGGGCTTAACTTCCGCGAGGCGCCGGCCCAGGGGGCCACGGGAGCGAGCGAGTTCAACGACGTGCTGGGGGCGGGGCTCTACCTTCGCAGCCGGGCGGACGTGGACCCCGACCGCATCGGCCTCTGGGGCGGCTCCTACGGCGGCTACCTCACGGCCCTGGGGCTCGCCCGCGCCTCGAACCTGTTCAAGGCCGGGGTGGACTTCCACGGCGTCCACGACTGGAACACGGGCATCCGCACCTTCGTCCCCGGCTATGCGCCGAAGCCCGAGGAGGAGCGGCTGGCCTTCGAATCGTCGCCCATGGCCTCGCTCGGCGGCTGGAAGTCGCCTGTGCTGGTGATCCACGGCGACGATGACAGAAACGTCGCCTTCCGCGAGACCGTGGGCTTGGTCGAGGCGTTGCGAGACCGCCACGTGGAGGTGGAGCAGCTCATCTTCCCGGATGAGATCCACGGCTTCCTGCGCACGGCAAGCTGGCTCGCCGCCTATCGCGCGACCGCGGACTTCTTCGATCGCAAATTGGGGCGGACGCCGTTGCCTGATCGTTTGAGGGAGAGCCCATGGAGAGCCCACTCTGGCTGTTGGCCATCCTGCTGGTGCTGGCGGGAATCGCGGGCACGGTGCTGCCCGTGCTGCCGGGAGCGCCGCTGGTCTTCCTGGGTCTGCTCTGTGCGGCCTGGGCCGATCACTTCCAGAAGGTGGGCTGGTTCACCCTCACCCTCCTGGCGATCCTGACGCTGCTCAGCTTCGGGGTGGACTTCCTGGCCAAGACCTACGGCGCCAAACGGGTGGGAGCGAGCTGGCTGGCCCTGGGAGGGGCCGTGGTGGGC
The DNA here is from genome assembly GCA_963712665.1 of Thermoanaerobaculaceae bacterium. Taxonomy (GTDB): domain Bacteria; phylum Acidobacteriota; class Thermoanaerobaculia; order Multivoradales; family UBA5704; genus DATARR01. The sequence continues at coordinate 370,824 of CAVQIV010000013.1, forward strand.
ACGATCGTGGGGCTCTTCTTCAACATCCCCGGCCTGATCTTCGGCCCCTTCCTGGGCGCGGTGGCCGGGAGAGTGGCTCGCCGTGCGCAACCTTCGCCAGGCGGGCAAGGTGGGCCTCGGCACCTGGCTGGGCATGGTCCTCGGCGTCGCCGTCAACCTGGCCCTCGTCTTCGCCATGGTGGGGATCTTCGTGCTGGCGTACGTGATCTAGTCCACCACCAACCTCTCCACACAATCCGGCGCGTCATGGGCCGGGCTGTTCACGTTGCGGCTCACGGGGTAGGCTTCGAAGCCCTCCGAGGCGTGGGGGACGAGGAGGGGCTGGAGCTTCTCCGCGTCCTCCATCTTGGGGTCCAGCCAGAGATCGAAATTCTCCGGATCGACGATGACCGGCATGCGGTCGTGGAGGGGGCGCATCAGGTCGTTGGCATCGGTGGTGAGGATGGTGAAGGTCTCGACGGGGGTGGTGCCGCCGTGCTCCCGGTCCACCCAGGTGGACCACAGGCCGGCGAAGGCGAAGGGCTTTCCGTCCTGGCGGTGGATGAGGTACGGCTGCTTGCTCTTCCCTTCCTTCTTCCACTCATAGAAGCCGTCCGCGGGGATGAGGCAGCGCTTCTTCTTGAAGCTCCACTTGTAGGCGGGCTTCTCGGCCACGCTTTCGGCACGGGCGTTGATCATGCGGTTGCCGATCGCCGCCTCCTTGGCCCAGTAGGGGATGAGCCCCCAGCGCAGGGGGACGAGCTGGCGGGGCGCTCCAGGCGCGGGCACGCGCACCACCGCCGCCTCCTGGGTGGGAGCCAGGTTGTAGCGGGGCATCACCTGGGGCATCTCAGGGAGGTCGAAGAGCAGGGCGATGTCGTCCGTGGGTGAGCTGAGCGTGTAGCGTCCGCACATGGGTTCGATCTCTCCTCAGGCCGTGGCAGCGGTGACCGCGATATTAGCCTCGGCAGTGGTCAATCCTAAATATTCGTCCAAAGTGAAGCTGTCCACCTCGATGGCGTCGCGCCGGGCTTCGGCGGCCTCGCGCGCCAGCTCCGCATCCTCCGGGGATTTCTTACTTCGAGCAGCGAGGATGAGGGCGCGCTCCATCCGGCCCACGGCTTGATCGGGATCGGAAAGGAAGATACCGGCCGTCAGGCGGTCCCGCTGGGCTCCCGGCGTCTGGAGGGTGGCGGCGACAAGAGCGCCGTCGCGGTCCGAGGGCGGTGCGCCCAGAGGGTTCAGCCGGGCGAAGAAGGCGGCGGGGCCGCGCATCCAGGCGGCGAGCGGCCCCTCGAAGTTCCGGTACAGTCCTTCGAAGGCCTCCTGGATCCGCGCCAGACTCCAGTCCAGGGCCCAGCGCACCAGGGGGAGGTCCTCCTCGCGCCGCCCCTCGGCTTCGAAGCGGCGCAGGGCGCTGATCCCGAGGTACATCCAGGAGAGGACGTCGGCGAAGCGGCCGGAGAGCTTCTCCTTGAACTTGAGCTTGCCCCCGAGCGAGAGCATGGCAAGGTCCGCGAGAGCGGCGAAGCGGGCCGAGGCCCAGGCCAGACGCCGGTAATATCGCCGGTAAATCGGCGCCGTGGGACCGGAGACCGGGGAGCGGGCGAGCCGGCCGCGGGTCATTCCCAGCACGATCGAGCGCAGCAGGTTGCCCGCCAGGAACCAGGCATGGCCGAAGAGGGCTCGGCGCAAACCGCGGGCATCCCCGGCGGCCACGGCGCGGATCTCCTTCTGGGTCCAGGGATGGCAGCGGATCGCTCCCTGGCCGAAGAGGATCAGGGTGCGGGTGAGGATGTTCGCCCCCTCGACGGTGATGCCGATGGCGGCGGCCGTGTAGCCGTCGGCCAGCAGGTTGCGGGGACCGCGGCAGAGAGCGGCGCCGCCCAGCACGTCCATGCCGTCGAGCACGAGGCGGCGCAGCAGCTCCGTCTCCTGGAGCTTGACGATGGCGGAGACGACTGCGGGCCGGTGCCCGGAGTCCACGGCACCGCAGGTGTAGATTCGCGCCGCCTCCATGAGATAGGTGAGGCCGGCGATGCGGGCGAGCGGCTCCTCGATCCCCTCGAAGCGGCCGATGGGGAGGCCGAACTGCCGGCGCACGGCGGCGTAGGCGCCGACCACCCGGGCCGTGAGCTTGGCGCCCCCGGCCGACTGGGCGGGGAGCGAGATCGACCGCCCGGCCGAGAGCGCCTCCATGAGCATCTTCCAACCCTTCCCGGCTCCGGCCGCGCCGCCGGGGATGGCGTCGAGGGGCACCACCACGTCGCGTCCCGAGGTCGGGCCGTTGGGGAAGGGGATGCCCAGCGGATCGTGGCGCTCGGCCGATCTCCACGCCGGGCGTGGCGGTGGGGACGAGGACGCAGGTGATCCCCACGTCCTCTCCCTGGCCCAGGAGGTTCTCGGGATCGCGCAGGCGCACGGCGAGGCCGAGGAGGGTCGCGACCGGGGCGAGGGTGATGTAGCGCTTGCGCCAGGTGAGGCGGAGGGAGATGCGGCCGTCCCGAGCGCGGAACACGACCCCCTCGGAGGTGAGCGAGGCGGCGTCCGAGCCGGCTTCGAGCTCGGTCAAGGCGAAGCAGGGGATCTCCTCGCCGCGGGCCAGGCGGGGGAGGTAGTGCCGGCGCTGCTCGTCCGTGCCATAGGCGAGGAGGAGCTCGGCGGGTCCCACCGAGTTGGGGATGAGGACGATGGCCGACAACGGGAGCGAGCGCGAGGCGAGCTTGCCGAAGATGGAGCTGCAGGCGAGCGCCGAGAAGGCGATGCCGCCATACTCCTGGGGGATGGTGAGCCCGAAGAAGCGCTCGCGCTTGAGGAAGCTCCACACCGCGGCCGGCAGCTCGCGCCGGCGGGAGAGCTCCCACGGGTCCAGCCATCCGGCAGACCTCCTCGACCGGCCCGTCGAGGAACGCCCGTTCCCGCGCCGTCAGCTCCGGATAGGGCTCGGCGAGCATCCGCTTGAAGTCTGGCCGTCCCGAGAACAGCTCGCCATCCACCCACACCGTCCCCGCCTCCAAAGCCTCGCGCTCCGTCTCCGACATGCGGGGGACGAGGTTCTTCGAGCGGACGAGGCGGAGGAGGAGGGACATGGTTGTTCGATTGTAACCTGGACATAACGGTCATCGGTCTGTTGTGCCATAATGCCGCATGAATGGAGGGCCGTATGGCAGTCATCAAGACGGTCAGGTAGCAGTGGTCAGATCGCCCTTGGAAAGCGTACGCGGGACGTCATGTGTTGATGAGTGAGCGAGAGCCTGGGGTCTGGGTCATCAAGCTCGGCGAGTTCATTCCTGATAGTGAGCGCTGGCTTCATGCTCCCGAGGTCTCGAAGGATCTCGACGAGGCGCTTGCCTGGGCTGCGGCGAATCCGCCGCGAGAGACGGATTTGCGGGAGCTGGAGGAGAGACTTCTGCATGAGCCCCAGATCCGAGCACGGTCGGCTCAGATCTCAATAACCCAGTTCTCCAGAGACTCTGTTCACCCTGGGTCCGCACCCGCAACGCCTATCCTGACAACCTCGGCGAAGATCGAGAATGACCTGGGATCGGGTCTACCAGGACTTCGGTCTCAAATGGGAGCTGGTGGATTCAGGAGCGGTGACGAAGGGGAACGAATCTACAGCTTGCGCATGGGGAAGGGATGCCGCGGTCTTGCGGCTCGGGATGGCGATTGGCTTCGTCTCGTCTCCCTTCAGGCCACAACGTCTACGCGCCTACCGCCGCTCTCCCCACTCCCCACCCACGCACGTCGCCGCCACGACCTCCTCGGTCGCCCCGAAGATCACCGCGTCCAGCAGCGTCTCCGGCGTCCAGCCCGCCAGCAGGGGCGAGTTGAGGTCGATCGCCGCGAAGTCGGCCCAGAGGCCGGGCGCGATGCGGCCGGTTTCGATGCCCAGGGACCTGGCGCCGCCGGCGGTGGCCGCTTCGAGCAGGATCTTGCGCGACGTTCGCCTTCGTCATCCCGCAGAGCGCCGCGGCTTTCGGTGGCGAGGCGCTGGCCGTATTCGAGCCAGCGCATCTCTTCGATGCGGCGAGATGCGGGCGTTGGAGTCGCTGCCCAGGCAGAGGGCGGCGCTCGGGGGTGGGCACGGGGCGCGGCCGGGATGCCGTCGCCGAGGTTGCCTTCGGTCAAGGGGCAGAAGCAGACGGTGCCGCCCGCGGCAGGAAGCGCTCCATGTCCTCGCCGTCGGTGTGGGTGCAGTGGACCGCGGTCAAGTCCGTCGGCCGTGCCCGAGCGTCGTCGAGGAGCAGGGCCATGGGACGCTGGCCGTAGTCGGCGAGGACGTCCTCGATCTCCCGCTGCTGCTCCTCGACGTGGATGTGGAACGGCAGGTCCCGCCGCCGGGCCTCGTCGTAGATCGCCGCGAGGTCGTCCGGACCCGCGGCCCGCAGGCTGTGGACCGAGGCAGCCAGGGTCTGCCGGCGCGGATCGACGCAGCCGGCCAGGCGATCGATCTGGTCCCAGTAGCCTGGGGCGACGGGTGAGCGGAAGCGGCGCTGCGCCGCCCTCCAGCGGGCTGGCCGACGGCGCCCGTGTGGTAGTAGGACTGGATCAGGACGATGCGGATGCCCGCCTCGGCCGCGGCTGCCAGGACCACGGCGTCGAAGTCGTAGTCGTCGGCGTCCGGCCCCTGCTCGTGATGGAAGTAGTGGAACTCCCCGACGGTGGTGATGCCGGCGCTGCGCATCTCGCGGAAGGCCTGGAGGCAGAGGGCGCAGGAAGGCGCGGGCATCGAGCCGCTCGACCAGGTCGTACATGGCCTCGCGCCAGGTCCAGAAGCTGCCGGCGCCGGCCGGGAAGGTCTCGCCTCGGCCGCGCAGTCCGCGCTGGAAGGCGTGGGAGTGGGCGGTCACGAAGCCGGGAAGGAGGGCGCGGCCGGCGAGGCGGCGCGTCCGGCGTCCGCGCCGAGGGCGCCCACGGCTGCGATGCGGCCGTCGTCGCCGACGGCCACCTGGACGCCGGACTCAAAGCGGTCCCCGGTCCAGGTCAGGTCGGCCTCGAGGACCCGGGACGTCACGCCTCCTGCTGACAGAACGTCTCGATCGTCCGCGCCAGCCATCCCCGGGCGGCGGCGAATTCGCGACTTCGGCAGGTGCTCGTTCGGCTTGTGGGCCACTTCGATGGAGCCGGGGCCGAAGATGGCGCAGTCGAGCCCAAGCTGCTGGAGCCAGCCGGCGTCGGTGGCGAAGGAGACGCTCGACCCCGCGCTCTGGCCCACCAGGGTGCAGAGGTGGCGGTGGATGGGAGCGGTCTCGTCCAGCAGCAGGGGCGGGCTGTCCGAGAGCAGCTCGATCTCAGGGGCGAAGGGGGCTGCGGCGGCGCGCACGGCCCGCTCCACGCGCTCGATCAGCCCGGCCGAGGTGATTCCCGGCAGGGGCCGGACTCCCAACTCCACCACGCAGCGGTCCGGCACCACGTTGATGGCCGAGCCGCCGTGGACGGTGCCGACGTTCAAGGGGACGAACGGCACCTCGGGAAACAGCTCGCGGTTGGGCGGCGTCTCGGCTTCGAGCTCCTGGCGCAGGGCGGCGAGGGCCGTGATCACCCGGCCGGCGGGCTCGATGGCGTTGCTGCCGAGATGGGGATAGCCGCTGTGGGCGGCGACGCCGTGGAGAGTCACCCGCAGCTTGAAGTGCCCCTTGTGGGTGCGCGCCACCTTGAGCGAGGTGGGCTCGCCGATGACGGCGCTCCGGGGGAGGGCCGCGGCTTCGGGGAAGCTCTCGGTGAGCCGCTTCGCTCCCAGGGTGCCCACCTCCTCGTCGTAGGTGAAGACGAGAGCCAGAGGGGCGCGCCAGCGCTGGGCTTCACGGCCGGCCGCCTCGGCCGCGAGGTTCACGGCCAGGGCCAGGAACCCCTTCATGTCGCAGGCGCCGCGGGCGATCCAGCGGTCGCCGGCGTCGGCGAGGGTGAAGGGATCGCTCTGCCACCCGTCCTCCTCGGCGGGGACGACATCCATGTGCCCCGAGAGCACCAAGCCCCGCCGGTCCCCCGCGGGCTCGGGTCCCACCCAGGCCACGAGATTGGCCTTGCGGCCGTCGGCCGAAGGGTTGCGGGCGATGCGTACCCCGGGTAAGTCCAGGTAGCCGGCGAGGAAGTCGGCGAGCGGGAGGTTGCTGTTGCGGCTGGTGGTGTCGAAGGCGACCAGGCGGGCCAGCAGCTCGGCGTCGGTGAGCAGGGGCATGAGGGAATGGTACTGCACGCGAGCGGCCCCCGCCGCCCGGAGGCTTCAGCTCCGGGTGCAGGCGACCAGGCCGGCGGGGTTCTTCTCCTGCCAGACGCGGTCGAGGTGGTCGCCCAGCTCCTGGACCAGCGCCGCCGGCGGGATCTGCTCCGCGTCTTTCTGGAAGGAGAGGAGGGCCACCATGGTCTCGCGGTACATGGCGCCGGAGCGGAAGAGGGGGAGCATGTGGTCCGCCTGCCGGCGCATGGCCGCGCCCCGGTTCTCGTTGGCGTAGAGCACGGCGAGGTCCATGGCCGCCAGGGCCGCTTCGTAGCACAGCCCCTCGCGCGCCAGCTCGTCGCGGGCTTCGGCGAGAGCGCCTTCGGCCGCACTGAGGCGCGGGGCGAGCTTGCCCTCCAGCCAGCGCAGGCGCCCGAGGTGGCGGCGGTCGCCGGCTTGGCGGTAGAGCCGGCGGGCTCCCTGGAGCGAGGCCAGGGCTTCGGCGCCGCGGCCGCTCTCGTTCAGGAACCAGATGAAGTTGTGGGTGGCGCAGACCATCAGCCGCGGCTCGCGCGGTGGATCGATGAGGTCCATGCTGCGCCGGATCAGACGCACGGCCGCGCCGGGCAGGCCGGCGTTGCCGAGGACGGTCGCCTTCTTGAGCAGCGTCCGGCCCAGGAGGTGGCGGTCGCCGTCGCGGCGGTGGATGGTCGCCGCCCGGTTGAGCAGGCCCAGGGCCTCCTCGAAACGGCCGCCGCTGGCCCGCAGCGACGCCTGGAGGGTGAGCAGCTCGGCCTGGGCCCGCCGCCCTGCGGCGAGCAGTCTTCCAGCCGCGTGCATGGAGCTCTCGGCGGATCGCAGGTCGGCCTGCACCCGCCGGGTCTCGCTCAGATAAGCCCAGGCGATGGCCCGCGTGTCCTGCACCACGGGCGCGCCATAGAGGTCGAGGTCGAGCTGCTCGGCCGCGGCTGCCGCCAGCGCCGTGGCCCGGCGCGCCTGCTCCGGAGCCGCTGCCGTCAGCTCGCCGCTCTTGTGCAGCAGCAGGCCGCAGAGCGCGAGGCTGGCATAGCGGCGGGTGCTGTGGACCTGGAAGAGGCCCTCGACGGCCCGGTGCCCGAGGAGCTCGTCGAAGAGCGACTGGGGGCACGGCCGTGCCCCCACGAGCCCATCGGCGAGCCGGCCCTCCAGACGGTCCAGGACCGCGTCGTAGGTCTCTTCTTCCAGGTGCAGGGCCATGGAGTGCCCGCGGGTCTCTTCCACCATGCGTCCACATCTCGGGCAGCCGGCGAGCAGGTGGCGGGCGACCTGCCGGGTCTCCCCCGGCGTGGCCTCGCCGCGGACGAGCCGCGCGAAGGCCTCGCTTGGAGGATGGTCAGGTCTGCGCTGCATCCCCGGACCTCATCGGACAATCGCTCTCCGGAATGTCTGAGCCTGTTTTCCAGTCTTCCAGAAAACAGGGCAGCTTGCAAGTTTTTTGAACAAGCTTGCGGTCAGGTCTCGTCCCGGGTCTCGTCGGAGGGGGGTGGGGCAGACTGGGGCCCAGCCGCGGGGAGGGCCTTTTCGGCGCGGGCGAGACACCGCGATTCTTCGCGGTGCCGGCCGATGGAGTGCCAGAGGACCGCCGCTTCGCTCCAGCGCCCGTCCCGCTCCGCCTGCCAGGCGGCCACGGTCGCCTCGGCGAGGCCGGCGCCGGCAGCCGGCCTCCAGAGTCTGGCGGGCGCGCTCCGGCTCGCCGGCGGCCAGCCAGGCCCGGGCCTGCCGGCGGGGATCCTGCAAGGTCGCGATCCAGCGCTGCCGGGCCTCGCCGGCCCGACCGGCATCGCCGAGGTCGGCCCACAGGCGGGCGGCGCGGCCCCAGGCGCCGGCGGCCTCGGCGCGCAGGGCGCCGGACTGCTTCGCCAGGATCTGGAGGGAGCAGTGCTCCTGCCAGACGAGGCGCTCGCGTTCCACGAAGACGAACCACGGCAGCTCGGGCAGGCGCGGGCGCAGCGCCTCCATCCGCGCTCGGGCGAGCTGGCCGGCTTCCTCCCAGGCATCGGCCGCCATCAGCTCGCGCACCCGGGCGAGCACACGCTGCCGGCTCTCGGGCTGGACCCCCTCCAGGCGGGCCGCGTCCAGCCAGGCGCCGACCTGGATGAAGAGGGCGAGGGCACGGTCGATCTCGTCCAGCCGCTCCCAGATGCGGGCGGCCCGCTCCGGCCGGCCGGCCTCCTCCTGGGCGCGGGCCCGGCAGCGGGCAGCCTTGTCCGGCTGGCCGGCGCAGCGGAAGGCCGCCGCCGCCCGCGCCCACTCGCCGAGCGACTCGTGGTGGAGGGCGAGGGTGAGGGCCGTCTGGGTACGGTCGCCCGCCTGGCGGAAGGCGCGGGCCGCCGTTTCGTAGCGGCCGAGCTCCAGCCAGGCAGCGCCGGCAAAGAGCCAGTCGCCCTCCTCCTCGGCGGCGCGAGCCCCGGCCTCCAGGGCCCGGGTCTGCTCGCCCGCCCGCTCCCAGCAGCGGGCGGCGTCCTTCAGACGTCCCAGCTCCTCCCAGCCCGCGGCGGCTTCGGCCCAGGTCTCGCGGCGCTCGAGCAGCCGCAGCTCGCAGATCCGGGCTTCCTGCTCCAGGCCCAGCCGGTGGTAGAGGAAGAGGGCCTCCTCCAGCCGGCCCAGCCGCTCGAGCAGCGGCGCCTGCCGGGCGGGATCGTCGAGGCGGCTCCAGAGATCGAGGGCGCCGCTCCAGTCCTCCTGCTCCTCACCGGCCCGGGCGAGGGCCTCCAGCTCACGCCTGGGGAGACCGGCGCGCCGGTAGCACTCGGCGGCCTGGCGGAAGCGTCCCCGGGCGTAGAAGTAGTCCCCCTCCCGCTCCCAGTCGGCGGGCGAGGCCGTGGGGTGGAAGAGATGGATGAGGGTCTCCGGCACCTCGGGCTCGACCGTGCCGCGGAACCGCTCCAGGCCCCAGAAGGGGTCTCGCGCCGGCCCCTCGTAGACGGCCAGGTGCCGGCGCGCCCGCGTGGCCGCCACGTAGAGGTGCTGCAGCAGCCGCCTGAAGCGGGGCTCCCGCTCCAGGCGCGCGTCGCCGCGGCAGAAGCGGTCCACGAGGTCGCGGTCCGGCGCCAGCAGCCGCCAGAGCACCACGGTCTCGAACTCCAGCCCCTTGGCCTCGCGGACGTGGAAGACCCGGGTCGTGCCCAGGCGCTGGCGCAGCCGCTCCGCCTCGTCGTCGTCGAGGGTCAGCACGGCGCAGCGCGGGCCGAAGCCGGCGATGGCGGCGAGCACCTCCTCCTCGGCGCCTGCCACCTCGATGGGCACCGGCCCTTCGATCGTGGCCTCCTCGGGATCGTCCTCCTCGCTACGGCCGAAGACCTCGCGGCGCAAGCAGCAGCAGGGCGTTGGCCAGCTCCACCAGGGGCCGGACGCTTCTCAGGTTGCGCCGCAGCCGCATCACCGGCGGCGCGGCCTTCAAGTGGGCGGTCTTGCCCGCCAGCCGCCTCACCTCGGCCCAGCGGAAGCCGCTGGGATTGACGATCTGCTGCGTGTCGCCGGTCAGCAGCACGCCCGCGAGGTCGGACCGGGAGGAGAGGGAGAGGACGAAGGCGACCTCCAGCTCGGTCAGGTCCTGAACCTCGTCGCACACCACCACGTCCCAGTGCCGGCCCTTGTGGTGGCGGGCCTCGGCCAGGGCGCGGCGGCAGAGGTCGATGCGGTCGCTCCGCCCCTCCTCGGCGAGCCACTCCTGGTAGCGCTGGGCGATGCGGTAGATCTCCGGCCGCTCGTTGACGAAGAGGGGGGCGCGCTTGCGGCCGAGCTCGAAGTAGGCCGCCTCGTCGAGCATCGGCTTGGAGGGCGACAGGCACGAACCTTTGAGGATGCTCCGCAGCTCCTCCCACACCAGGGCGGCGTCGAGGGAGCGGCCCGACTTCCTGAACCACTCGCGGAAGAGCTCCTCGGTCATGGCCCGCGCCTGATGCTCGCGGAACTCGCGCGGGATGAGCGAGCAGTAGAGGTCGCCGAAGGTGAAGAAGTCGGGAGGATTGCGCCCGGGGTCCTCGCCGCGCGCGCGCAGCAGGTCGGCCACCAGCGACCGGGCGTGCTCCACCAGGGACGCGCTATAAGAGAGGTAGAGGGCCGAAGGCGAGCCGGGGGAGGAGACGGCGGCGGCCAGCCGGTGGGCGGCGACGGTGGTCTTGCCACTCCCCGCGCTGCCGGCGAGGAGCACGGGACCGGGAGCGGCGAGGATCTCATACTGCTCGCGGGTGAGCTTGAGCTCCAGCTCCTCGCCCCCCTCATCGAACAGGCGCTGGAACTCCTCCTCGCCGGCGAGCACGGAGGGCGCCAGGCGGAACCAGCGGATGCCGCCGGGGAGGCCCTCCCGGGGCTCGGGCGCGGCGCCGTCCGGCGGCAGGAGGAATTGCAGCAGGGGATCGGCCCGCTCCCCCTCCTCCGGACCTCCGGCCTCGATCTCCGCGAAGTCGGCGTCGGGATGGGGCGGCGGCTCGTCGATCTCGAACTCCTCGAGCGTCTCCAATTCGAGGAACTCGGCCTCGGGCGAGGAGTTGCGCCGGGCCCGGCGCTCGGCGTCGTCGTGCGCCACGAAGTCCCAGACCTGCAGGTGGGAGCCCAGGCGCTCCGGATCGTCGGCCAAGGCCGAGCGCACGATGGTGAAGAGCAGCCGGTCGCCCGCGTCCGTGCGCGCCTCGTAGACCGGCCGGCCGATGCCCCGCAGCCGCTTGACCCGGGTGCCGCCCCCCCAGAGACCGTCGCGCAGCCGGCGCAGCGTCTTCCACACCCGTGCCCTCTCGACGCGATCGCTGCGCCGCAGCCAACGGTACAGGTCGGGGTGCAAAAGCACCGGAAACAAGGACACGCCCACCTCCAGGTTGATCTTGGAGCACTGCAGAACCTCTGAAGACTTCCCAGAGCAACAAGAGATCGCCCCATTGTAACCGGAAACTGAAATTAGACCCCGGGTAAAAGGTCGGCCTTCAAAGTGGGAACTTCGGTGGTCCCGAGGGGCTACGGGAGCTGGGGAAGACTAGGCCGCCCCCGGCCGCACCACCACGCGCTCGTCGCCCTGCCGGCGGGTGGCGCCCGTCGAGTCGAGGTGCTCGAGGAGGGGGATGGCCCACTTGCGGGTGAGGCCGAAGCGGTCCTTGAAGTCGGCCACGGAGAAGCGGTCCCAGGCGGTGGCCAGGAGGTCCCGCCGCAGGCCGGCCAGGGCCGAGGCCGCGAGGATGAGGCCGCTGGGGAGCTTCACGAGCTGGCCGCGGGCGATCAGATGCCGCATCACCCCGTCCAGGATCTGGGGCTTGGCCTTGAGCTCCTGGGCCACCTCGCCGGGCGACGGCGGCGCCAGACCCGCCCTCTCGAAGCGCTCCAGCGCGGCCGCCGAGAGCTTCGACTCCTCGCCCGTGAGCTGGGCGCTGCGGCCGGGGAGCACCACCTGGTCGCCCTGCACGGCCAGCACCTTCTGCGCCGCGAGCCACCCCAGGTAGACGTCCGCCAGCTCGGCGGCCCGGCCGCGCAGGATGCGGCGCACGGCCTCGGCCTTGGGCATGGATTCCGCGAGCCGGTCCTTCTGGAAGTACTCCTTCATCACCCGTCGCGCTCGCTCGGTGAGCCGCTGCACGGCCGCGGGGCTCACCCAGCGCCGGGCCCGGCCGTGCTCCTCGGGCACCTCGATGAGCCGCTGCTCCTTCGCCAGGGCCGCAAGCGTCGGGGTGACGGACGCCGGAGGCAGGCCCAGCCGGCGGGCGATCTCCGCCGCGTCCACTCCCCGCTCTCCGGCCTCCTGCACCCAGAAGGGGAGGGCGGAGCGCAGGTCGCCCTGGAGAGGCTCGAGAGGGCCTGGGCGAGGATCGTCCCCCGGTGCCGGCGCCAGCGCGGATCGAGGATCTCGCCGCCCCCCAGAGTGGCGGCCGGCGAGGGACGGCGCAGCACGTAGCGGTCCCCCCGCACGGCCACGACCGGCGCTTCGAGCCGGATCTCGACCGCCCCCGTCTCCCCGGGGACAAGCCCCCCGGCAGCCAGCGGCCGCAGGCGGCCCATGACCTCGCTGGCGTAGAGGTGGAGCCGCGCGGGCACGAAGCCGCGAATGGGGGCCGGCGCGTCGGCGAGGAGCGTGCAGCGGGCGAGGAGGCTGGTCGTGGCCGCGAAGGCTTCGGGCGTGCCGAGCTGCATGCCGCGGGCGAGCTCCTCCAGGCTGACGCCGGTGAGCTGGAGCGACGTGCGCTCGCCGGCCTCGGCCACCTCCCGCGGCTGGCCGTGCACCTGGATGCTGCGCACCCGCACCTTCCCTCCGCCGGGGAGCAGCTCCAGCGTGTCTCCGGGACGCACGGCGCCGCTCGCCAGCGTCCCCGTCACCACGACACCCAGCCCCTTGAGATGGAAGGCGCGGTCGATGGGCAGCCGCGCCGGGAGACCGGGATCGGGCGTTGCCGCGTAGCGGGCCGCGAGGTCGAGCAGGGCGCGCTCCAGCTCGGGGATCCCCTCGCCCGTGGTGCTGGAGACGGGGAGGATGGGGGAGCCGGCGAAGCGGCGTGCCGGCCAGCAGCTCCTCGACCTCGAGCTGGGCCAGCTCCACCAGATCCGGAGAGACCAGGTCCTGCTTGGTGAGCGCCACCAGGCCGGCGGGGATGCCCAAGAGCGAGCAGACGGCGAGGTGCTCGCGCGTCTGCGGCTTCACCCCCTCGTCCGCGGCCACCACCAGCAGCATCACGCGGATGCCGCCCAGCCCGGCGAGCGCGTTGTGCAGGAACCGTTCGTGCCCGGGGACGTCGATGAAGCCGATCTGGAGGTCCCCCGCCGTGCGGTGGGCGAATCCCAGGTCGATGGTGATCCCCCGCGCCTTCTCCTCCGCCCAGCGGTCGCAGTCGATCCCGGTCAAGGCCAGCACCAGGCTGGTCTTGCCGTGATCGATGTGACCGGCGGTCCCGACGATGACCCGGCGCATGTCCCCGGATCACCCGGCGGGCTTCGCCAGCACCTCGCGGGCGATGCGATTGATGGTGGCACCGTCGGCGCTGGAGCCGAAACGGGCGAGCAGCTCCTTCATGATCGGCCCGATGGCCGCCGGTCCCGAGAGGCCGCGGGAGGCCACCAGCTCCGCGATGGCGGCGCGGATCTGCCCCTCGTCCACCTGCGCCGGCAGGTAGGCGGCGAGGATCTTCCCCTCCGCCTCCTCCTTCGCCGCCAGCTCCTCGCGGTGGCCGTTTCTGTACTGGACCGCGGCCTCCTCGCGCTGCTTGATGGCCTTGCGGACCAGCGACACGAAGCCGGCCTCGTCCACCTCGCCTCCCCGCCGGATGCGCTCGTTCTTGATCTCCGTCAAGAGCATCCGCAGAGTGGAGAGCCTCTCCTTTTCTCCCGCCTTCAGGGCGGCCTTCACGTCGGCTTCGATGCGTTGCTGCGGTGGTATGGTCGTGGTCATGGAGCGCATTATAGGAGGAGTCCTCCTCCTTCTCTCCCTCGCCGCCTGCCGGCCCGCCGCCCCCGGCCCCGCTGCCGACCGTATCCCCGGCCGCATCCGGGTGGCGGTCTCCGTCCCGCCCCAGGCCGATTTCGTGGAGCGCATCGGGGGCGAGAGGGTGCAGGTGGACGTCATGATCCCCCCAGGCTACTCCCACGTGGACTATCCCCTGACGCCGCGGCAGATCGTGGCACTGACGCGGGCGCGGCTGTACGTGGCCGTGGGTCATCCCGCCTTCGAATTCGAGCGGAGCCAGCTCTTTCCCTTCCTCGCCACCCTTCCCGGCCTCAAGCTGGTGGACATGTCGCGAGGCATGCCGCTCCTGGCTGGTGCGGGGGAGGGCGAGCACGGCCACGGCCATTCCGGGGGTGCGCAGGGCGATCCCCACGTCTGGGTGGCGCCGGCCACGGTGTCCGTGGCGGGCCGCAACATCGCCGCGGCCCTCACGGAGATCGATCCCGCCCACGCCGCCGAATACCGGGCCAACCTCGCCCGTTTCGAGGCCGACGTGGCCGCCCTCGACCGCGAGATCCGCGCCAGGCTCGCCCCCTTCCGCGGCAGCGCCTTCATGGTCTACCACCCCACCTGGGGGTACTTCGCCCACGAGTACGGCCTGCGCCAGGTGGCCATCGAGGCCGAGGGCAAGGAGCCGAGCGCCCAGCGCCTCATCCAGCTCATCGGCGAGGCGCGGCGGGAAGGCGTCAAAGTCGTCTTCGTGCAGCGCGGCTATCCGCGCAAGAGCGCTCGGGTCATCGCCGACGAAGTGGCCGCCAGCGTGTTGACCGCCGATCCTCAGGAGCGGGACTGGCTCCGCAACCTGCGGCGGGTGAGCCGGGAGCTGCGGGTGGCGTTAGGGGGGCCGGGGTGATGCGTCTGCGTTACGTCGTCAACGGTGAGGAGCGGGTCAGTCCCCTGGCTGGCGGCCGGGTCCGCCTGGGGCGGGGGAGCGACAACGACGTAGTGCTCTCCGACGTCTCGGTGTCGCGCTACCACGCCGAGATCCTGCGCGAGGGGGACGCCTGGTCGGTGCACGACCTCAAGAGCACCAACGGCGTCGAGGTCAACGGCGTGCCGGTGGAGAAGGCGCCCCTGCGCCCCGGGGACCTGCTGGGCGTCGGCGCCTTCGAGCTCCGGATCGAGGCCGAGGAGACGCTGCCCCCGCGGCCGAAGCCGGTGTCGGTCGAGCCCGAGGGCGGCTCGCTGCTGGCGCTCGGCAACGCCACCATCATCCGGCCGCTCGCCGATTTCGCGGCCACCTACGGCCTCACCGGGCCGGCGCCGGCCGCTCCCGCCGCCGCCACCGACGAGCAGGTCTACGTTCTGCGCATGTTCGGCTTCCTCACCCGCCTGGCGCGGATGCTCACCATCGCCGATTCCGTGGACGACGTCCTCTCCCGGGTGCTCGACCTGGCGTTCGAAGCCTTCCCCGTGGACCGCGGCTTCATCCTGCTGTCGAACGACACGGGCGAGCTCGTCTGTGAGCTGGCCCGGGTCAAGGACCGGGTGCAGTTCCGTCCCGCTGGGGAAGCGCCCGTGTCGCGCACCATGCTGCGCGCCGTGATGCACGAGCGGGTGGCGCTCGTCACCTTCGACGCGCAATCCGATCAGCGGCTGTCGGGCGGCGAATCGATCCGCCTGCACCAGATCCGCTCGGCCATGTGCGCTCCCCTCTGGTCGGGTGATCAGATCATGGGTGTCATCCAGGTGGACTCCCCCTTCCAGGTGGGCGCTTTCGGCGAGCGCGACCTCGACGTGCTCACCACCCTCGCCAACTACGTAGCCGTGGCCCTGGAGCGCATCCGCTATGCCAAGAAAGCGGAATTCGAGCGGCTGGCCCGCATGCGGCTCGAGCGCTACCACTCGCCGGCGGTGATCGAAGAGGTGCTGCGGCGTGGCGACGAGGGGATGCAGCGCCTCCAGAACGCCGACGCCACCGTGCTCTTCGCCGACCTGGTGGGCTTCACCGCCTTTGCCGAGAACGCGCCGCCGGAGAGCGTGGCCGAGTCGATCGACGCCTTCCTCGATCTCGCGGTCGAAGCCATCTTCCGCGCCGGCGGCACTCTCGACAAGTTCATCGGCGACTGCGTCATGGCCTTCTTCGGTGCGCCGGTGGCACAGCCCGACCACGCCCTGCGGGCCGTACGCGCCGCCGTCGAGATCCAGCAGGGCCTCGCCATGTGGAGCGCCGCCCGGGCCGCGGACGGGCTCCCTAGCTTCAAGGTCCGGATCGGCGTCAACAGCGGGCCGGTGGTGGTGGGCGACATCGGCAGCGCCCGACGCGTCGACTACACGGTGCTGGGCAACACCGTCAACGTGGCAGCCCGGTTGGAGGCCCTGGTCGCCAAACCGGGGCAGGTGGTGGTGGGGCCCGAGACCCAAAGACTGGTGGCGGGAGCCATCGCCACCGAGCCTCTGGGTGAGCTCCAGCTCAAGGGATTGCAGCAGAAGATTCTTGCCTACCGGGTGGTGTAGGGAAAGGACCTACCGCCCCGCCGGAATCGAAATCACCTGGCCGGCCTTCAGATGGTGGGAGCGGATGCGGTTCGCCTGCTTGATCCGGGAGACGCTGACACCGCTCTTCTGGGAGATCTTCCACAGACTGTCGCCGCGGTTGACGCGGTATTTCTTGTTGCTCTTGGCCAGCTTGACGCTCTTGGTGCTCTTCTTCCCATGGCTGCTGCTGTGGTGCGAGGCCACGACCGTGCGCGACCGGCTGCCGCGCTTGGAGCGCGCCAGGGAGGCGCGCGATTTGCTCGTCCGGCTCGACTTGCTCGCCCGGCTGGGCGTGGGATCGGCTTCAGCCTTGGCTGCGATGACGGTCCGCCGCTGGGGCTGGTCGTCGGAGGCGAGGTAGCGCAGGTAGGGCTGCGGGAAGACGGTCACGTGGTAGTGAGGAGGATACTGCTCCTTCGTGGCTTCGAGCACGCCCTTGCCTTCGAGGTCCAGCAGCACCGATTCCAGCCAGCCCCGGCAGGCGGAGCTGCCACTGCGCCGCAGGTCCGCCGCCATGCCCGTGGGATGGACCGACAGGGTCGAGGCATTCCAAGGCTGGCGGGTGATGGGCCTGGTGAGGCTCGTCACCACCAGCTTCTCGCCGCAGGCGTCGCGGTACTGCTCGGAGAGACGCTCGATGAAGAGCTTCACCTCCGGCCGGGCGTAGGGAAAGGAGACCTCGTCCGACTCGATGTCGTAGTCCCCATTGCCGGGCACCCGCACCAGCAGACCGCGACGGGCGAAGTCGCGCACGTCGGTGGAAGTTCGCAGATACGTGAAGTCGTGATCCCGCGCCTCACCGTTCTGGCGCAGCAGCGACTCCCGCGAGCCGAGGAGGCTCTGGGCCTCGGTGAGCGCGGCGGCAGGCAGAGAGAGCACACAGAGGGCCGCGAGTCGGCGGCGCAGGCGGATTCGGGATACGCGAGAGCTGTGCATGGGCGTCTGAAAACTCCATACGTCTTGGTTGGCCCCATGCGCCAAAGGCGCGCGATTTCATAGGATAGCCATCCCGGCCGTCCGAGGGTACCACAAAGACGCGGATTTTCAACGGGTTGCCAGATATTTTCGAAAAACTGCGGCGAAAGGGATGTGACCGTTTCCCGGCCGCGGGTACTTCAAGCCCATGGATCTCGAAACCGCGGTGCGGGAGCTGGCCCCCCAGATTCTCCGCTACGCCCTCGGGCGCACCGGCGATCCCGCCCTGGCCGAGGAGGTTTCCCAGGACGCCCTGGCCGCCCTCGTCCAGCGCTGGCGCCGGCACGGCCCCCCGGACTGTCCGGCGGCGTTCGTCTTCGCCATCGCGCGGCGGCGGGCGTTTCGCCTGACCTTGCAGCGGCGGCTGATGGAGCCGCTCCATCTCCTGCTCGACGGCCGCAGCCCGCTGCCCGATCCCGAGGAACGGGCTGCGGCCAAGACCGACCTCGACCGCACCCTGGCGGCCCTGCGCCGGCTCCCGGGCAAGGACCGCGAAGCCCTGCTGCTGGTGAGCGTGGGAGACCTTGGGGTCAGCGAAGGGGCGCGGGTGCTGGGCATCTCGGTGTCGGCGCTGAAGATGCGCGTACACCGGGCGCGGCGACGGCTTTCACAGCTTCTGGAGGAACGCGATGGAACCGATGACGGAACCTCACGAGACGCGTCTCAAGCAGGCGCTCGAGCCCGCGCCTGAGACGGTGGCCCGGGTGGTGAGCCGAGCGCTCGCCCCGCCCCGGCCGGCCCCGCCCCTGCGTCTCCTGCCGGCGGCGCCGCTGATCGCCGCTTTGCTGATGGCCGCCGTGCTGCTGATCCGCCCGCTGCCGACCCGCCGCGTGTCGACAGCTTCAATTGAATCCATGGGAGATGTGCTGGTCGTCCGGTCCCCCGAGGGTCGGATCTCCATCGTCGGCTCCGGCAAGGAGCCGGCCTCCCGGCAAGGAACCCTGATCGTGATCTATGGAGGTGGCGAATGAACGGAATTGGAAGGAAGTGGATGATGATGGCCCTCGCCCTGGCTTGGCTGACTGCAACCAGCGCCCGCGCGGCAGATCCCCTGGACGCCCGAGTCGACATGACGGTGCACGACGCGGCGGTGGACGATACGTTCCGCACCTTCGCCAAGATGTTCAGCGCCGATGCGGTGGTGGACCCGGCCCTCAAAGGCACGAAGGTGACGGTCGAGCTCAAGAACGTGCGCGTCCGTACACTGCTCGACGTCGTATGTGAAAGCGTCGGCTGCCGCTGGGAGCTGCAGCCCGGGAATCCCCCGAAGCTCCGCGTCTCCGCTCTGTCCGCCGGCAATTCCGCTCCTGCGGCGAAGCCCGGCCCCAAGGAGCCCCTCGATTTGCGGGTCAACAAGGCGAAAGGGAGAGAGGTCCTGACGACCTTCGGCCAGATCCTCAGCGCCGAGGTGGTGCTCGACCCCGCGATCGACGGTACCGTGACCCTCGATCTCGAGAACACGCCGTGGGATCAGGCGCTCGACGCCGTCTGCGCAGCGCTGGGCTGCAACTGGGAGCTGGTCGAGGCGCCGAAGCGAGTGCTGGTGGTGTCGTCGAAGGGGAAGAAGTAGGAGCTAACTTTTCCTCAGAGCGCCCCCGCCCAAGACCCTCACCCCTGCCCCTCTCCCGACCACCCCATTCCCCTCCCCGGGAGAGGGGTGCTTGGCTGGGGCTTTCTTGCTTTTCTCCCTCTTCTCCCGGTGAGGGGGGTTGGGAGGGGACGGGAGAAGAGGGCCGGGGTGATGAGGGCCCTGCGGTCGCCATGCGACCGCAGGGTTGATGTCGAGGCTGATGGGGGGTTGGAAGCTTTCCCTACCGCCGCTTGCTGCGGGAGAAGAAATCCGCCATGGAGCCGAAGCCCGAGCCGCCGCTGGAGGCGACGGTGCGGCCCGCGGTCTCGTACTCTTCCCGCGGCTCCCGGTCGCGATCCCGCTCCCGGCGGTCGCCGCCGCGATCCCCCCGATTCCGGTCGCGATCCCGCTCCCCGCGGTCGTCCCCACGCTCGCCGCCGCCTACGGCGCTCATGGAGAGGGAGATGCGCCGCCGGGCCATGTCCACCCCCAGCACGCGCACCTGCACCTCCTGGCCAGGCTGCACGGCTTCCTTGGCGTGGTTGAGGCGCCGGCCGGCGCCGATCTCGCTGATGTGCACCAGCCCTTCGAGGCCGGGGGCCAGCTCGACGAAGGCGCCGAACGACTCGGTGCGCACCACCTTGCCCGTCGTCTCCGTGCTCTCTGGGAAGCGGGAGACGGCGTCGCGCCAGGGATCCTTCTCCAGGGCGCGGCGGGAGAGGGAGATGCGCTCGGGTCGCTTCTCGTCCTTCCCCTTTTCGATCTTGATGACCTGGACCTCGACCTCCTGGCCGACCTGGAACACGTCCTGGGGATGGGCGGTGCGCGAGTGGCCGATCTCGCTGACGTGCAACATGCCCTCGATGCCGCCCAGGTCCACGAAGGCGCCGTAGGTGGTGAGCGACGTCACCTTGCCGGTGAGGGTGGCTCCCACCTGCAGCTTGCCGCGCGTCTCCGCGGCCTTCGATTGCTGCTCTCCCTCCAGCAGGGCGCGGCGCGACAGCACGATGTTCGGGCCGCGGCCGCCGCGGTTGCCCTCCTCCAGACGGGAGACCTTGAACGATAGCTTCTGGCCCACGAAGCGCTGCGGGTCCTCCACGTAGCGCAGGTCGAGCTGCGACAGCGGGCAGAAGCCCCGCATGCCGTAGACCTGCACCTCGGCGCCGCCCTTGTTGAGGCCGGTGACCAGCCCTTCGACCGGCAGGCCGCTCTCATAGGCCTGCTTGACCTCGGCCGCGACCTCCGCCGCCCGCTTGCCCCCCTTGCCGCCGCCCTTGCGCTTGAGCAGCAGGGCGCCCGTCTCGGGATCGGTGCCCGTGACCGTGGCCTCGAGGGTGTCGCCCTCCTTGACCGTGAGGTTGCCCTCCGCGTCCTTGAGCTCGGCCGCGCCAATGCGGCCTTCGGCTTTGCCGCCGAGATCGACGAAGACCCACTCCTCGCCGATCGAGAGGATCTTGCCGCTCACCTTGCCCCCCACCGCCGGATCGCCGCGCTTCGCCTGGGTCTTCTGCTCGTGCTCGGCCAGGATGTCGCCGAAATCCGTCTTCTCCTGCTTCTCCTGAGGGACCGCCGGGCCGGCGTCCAAAGCCTCCTGGGTGGCCTCAGCTTGCGGCTCCGGACTGGCCTCAGCTTGCGGCTCCGGACTGGCCGCGGCCTGCGGCTCCGGAGCCGCCTGCGCTTCCGGAGCAGCCTGACCGGCGTCCTGGGTTTCCGCTACCTCCTGGCCGACGACGTCCTGTGTCTCCTGCGTTTCCTGATCGTTCATTTCTTCTCCACGGTTCTTGGGGATTGGGTGCAGCCCGGACGCGTCGCGGTCCAGCTTGCCCGGCCCTTCGGCCGGACAGTTCAATGCATGAAAAACTCATGCCCGCTATGCTGGGGATTGCAACGCGCGAGAGCCTTCTGGAATTTCCGGGCCATCCTCCCCGGGGGAGCGGGATTCCGTTCCATCCCGCCTTGCTCTTGAGTGGGCGGGCCGGCGCCGCCGCCGGCCGCGGTGCGGGGCTGAACGGCGCCCCGCGGCGGAAGGACCCCCTGTGCGGCCCCTCCGTTTTCGATGCAGAATAGCAGGCGCTGGGCATCTAGCCAACTCCGTCGAGTTGATCCGCTGATAGGAGAGGAAGATTCATGCGCCCATTTCCCGTGCTCACCCTGCTGGCCGGCCTCCTGATCGCCCTGGTCTCCGGCGGCTTATTCACCGGGTCATTGACCGCTGCGGAGGACGCTCCCCGACCTCAAAAGGAGCCGTCCCTCGATTCTCGCGAGGTCCATCTCACCGGCCTGGTCCAGCTCACCCGCAAGGGCGAGAACGCCGAAGCCTACTGGTCGCCGGACGGCAAGGAGCTCACCCTCCAGTCCACCCATCCGCCCTATGCCTGCGACCAGATCTTCCGCCTGCGCGCCGACGGCACGGGCTCGCCCGTCCTGGTCTCGACCGGCAAGGGGCGCACCACCTGCTCCTACTTCACGGCCGACGCCAAGCGCATCCTCTTCTCCTCGACCCACGCCGCGAGCCCCGACTGCCCGCCGGCCCCGGACCGCTCCCAGGGCTACGTCTGGGCCGTCTATGCCACCTACGAGATCTTCAGCGCGAAGCCCGACGGCTCCGACCTCGTGCGCCTCACCGACAACCAGGGCTACGACGCCGAGGCCACCGTCTGCCCCAAGGACGGCTCCATGATCTTCACCTCCACCCGCGACGGCGACCTCGACCTCTACCGCATGGACGCCGACGGCAAGAACGTCAAGCGCCTGACCGACACCCCGGGCTACGACGGCGGCGCCTTCTTCTCGCCCGACTGCTCGCAGATCGTCTGGCGGGCCTCGCGTCCCAAGCCGGGCAGGAGCTGGACGACTACAAGCGCCTGCTCGCCCAGGGGCTCGTGCGGCCTTCGAAGCTGGAGCTCTGGGTGGCCAACGCCGACGGCAGCGAAGCCCGGCAGGTGACCTACCTCGGACGCCGCGTCTTTCGCGCCGTCCTTCTTCCCCTCGGGCAAGCGCATCCTCTTCTCCTCCAACTACGGCGATCCCAAGGGCCGCGAGTTCGACATCTGGGCCATCAACCTCGACGGCACGGGTCTCGAGCGCATCACCTGCACGCCCGGCTTCGAAGGCTTCCCGCTCTTCTCGCCCGACGGCACCCGCCTCGCCTTCTCCTCCAACCGCAACCAGAGCGAGCCCGGCGAGACCGACGTCTTCGTGGCCCGCTGGATCGACCATCCCAAGGGACCCGCCCCGGCGCCCGAAATTGCGGCGGCCGACCGCTACCGCGACGACGTGCGCTGGCTGGCCGACGACGCCCGCGAAGGCCGGGGGATCGGGACCAAGGGATTGGAGGAGGCCTCGCGCTGGCTCGCCGATAAATTCCGCGCCGCCGGAGCCGAGCCGGCCGGGGACGGCAGCCATTGGTTCCAGTCCTTCGACGTGCCGGTCGCCGTGGCGGCCAGGCCCGACACGGCCGTGACCCTAGACGGCAAGGCCCTGACCCGCGAGGACTTCCAGCCCGCCTCCTTCTCGGGCTCGGGCGAAGCCGCGGGCGACATCGTGGCCGCGGGCTACGGCATCACCGCTCCGGAGCTGGAGGTGGACGACTACAAGGGGATCGACGCCAAGGGGAAGATCGTCATCGTCCGCCGCTTCACCCCCGAGGGCGGACCGTTCGCGAAGAAAGAGGCCGAGCAGCGCTACGGCGACCTGCGCTACAAGGCCTGGAACGCCCGCGAGCACGGGGCCAAGGGGATCGTGATCGTGGATTCTCCCGCCGGTTCCACACCACCAGCCGAGGCGCCGCTCCCGGCCCTGACCCTGGACGCCATCGACGCCGGCGGTGATGTGGGCATCCCGGCCGTGACCGTGAAGCGTGCCGCCGGATCTCCTCTCTTCGAGGGAGACTCACAACGCCAAGCTCACTGTGGATCTCGAACGCCAGAGGAAGCCCGCCGTCAACGTCGTGGGCGTGATCCACGCCGGCGCCGCGGACCGTCTGCCCGGAGCCGTGCTGGTGGGAGCCCACTACGATCACCTCGGCCATGGCGGCGTCGGCTCGCTCGCCCCCGACTCGCACGACATCCACAATGGAGCGGACGACAACGCCTCCGGCACCGCCGCCCTGCTGGAAGTAGCGCGCCGTCTCGCCGCCGATCGCGCGAAGCTCAAGCGGGACGTCTACCTCGTGGCCTTCTCCGGCGAAGAGGCGGGCACCCTGGGCTCCACCGCCTTCACCCGCCAGCCGCCGGGGGGCCTCAAGCTCGCCGACCTCGTGGCCATGCTCAACATGGATATGGTCGGCCGCCTGCGCGGCAACCTCGTCAACGTGCTGGGCGGCGAGTCCGCGGAAGAGTGGACAGACCTCGTGCCGCCCCTCTGCGATCGCGACACCGTGCAATGCACCCTCTCAGGAGATGGCTACGGCCCCTCGGACCACAGCCCCTTCTACGCCGCGGGCGTGCCCGTCCTCCACTTCTTCACCGGCGCCCACACCGACTACCACAAGCCCTCGGACGACGCCGACAAGATCAATGCCGCCGGAGGAGCCCGCGTGGCCGCCCTGGTCTCCGACGTGGCGATGGAAGTCGCCGGCCGTCCCCAGCGCCCCACCTACAAGAGCGCTCCCGCTCCCGGACCCCGGGGAGATTCACGCTCCTACGGAG
Organism: Thermoanaerobaculaceae bacterium; assembly: GCA_963712665.1. GTDB lineage: Bacteria > Acidobacteriota > Thermoanaerobaculia > Multivoradales > UBA5704 > DATARR01. The sequence continues at coordinate 394,091 of CAVQIV010000013.1, forward strand.
CCTCGCTGGGCACCGTGCCCGACTACGCGGGAGACGGCCGTCCCGGAGTCCTCCTGGCCGGAGTGCGCCCCGGCAGTGCCGCCGAGGCTGCCGGCATCCAGAGGGGAGACCTCCTCGTCGAGCTCTCCGGCAAAGAGATCCGGGACATCCACGACTTCATGTACATCCTCCAGCGCTCCAAACCCGGAGAGAAGACCACCGCCGTGGTCATCCGCGACGGCAAACGAGTCACCGTCGACTTGACCTTCGGAACCAGCCGGCGGTAAACCGTCCGCGGTCCCAGACGGTCCCGCCAAGGGCCCCCCTGGGACCGCCGGCCGCCCTATCGCGGCCCTTCAGGCCTGACGAAAATGTGTCATGTCCTTCCCACCCAGCCCGTTGGGCTGGGCTGAGGAAGTACGGCCCTTCAGGCCTGCCGTTCCATGGCGGTTCCTCGCGCCTGGGCCTCATCCTGTCTGCGTCACCCGCCCTCGGGCTGCCAAGCCAGAGGGAGACGACGGCCCGTTGGCCTCGGACTCCCAGCATCTCCTCGTGTTTCCGATCCTCAGGGCCGAAGGCCCGGGCTCCCTCAGCCCAGCCCAACGGGCTGGGTTGAGGACGGCAGACACCAACCCTGAGCCCCAACGGGGCGCGATAAGGGACCGGTGTAGACCCGCCGCCCTATCGCGGCCTTTCAGGCCTGACCGAGACGTGTCACGCACCTCTCACCCAGCCCGTTGGGCTGGGCTGAGGAAGTACGGCCCTTCAGGCCTGCCGTTCCATGGCGGTTCCTCGCGCCTGGGCCTCATCCTGTCTGCGTCACCCGCCCTCGGGCTGCCAAGCCAGGGGGAGACGACGGCCCGTTGGCCTCGGACTCCCAGCATCTCCTCGTGTTTACGATCCTCAGGGCCGAAGGCCCGGGCTCCCTCAGCCCAGCCCAACGGGCTGGGTGGGAGGGTGTCCCCATCCATTCATGAGCCCCAACGGGGCGTGATAATCTCCCTCATCCGCCGCTCGACGATCTCGGTCTCAATCCCAGACGTAATTCTCGTCATAGGCGATCCTGTATCGCTCGAGAAATCGCCGGAACTCCTCCTGGAACGTCACCTTCCGGTGGTGCTCTTCTTGATTCTGGATGTATTGCACCACCGTGTCCGCCTGGGACTGGCTGACGGAAAAGGCGCCATAACCCGCCTGCCAGTGAAACTCCGCAAAAGACGACCCCTTCGTCTTGATCCACTTGGATGAGTTGGTCTTTACGTTCTCGACCACCTGCGCCACGGTCCGGGTCCGCGACAGGCCGAACAAACAATGGACGTGGTCCTCGACACCGCCCACCTGCAGCGAGGGGCAGCCATCTTCGCGCAAAACAACGGCGAGGTAGGGATGCAACTCGGTACGGATCTCCGGGCTCAGAACCGGAATCCGATCCTTCGTGCTGAAGATCAGATGCACCAGGATGCGGGATAGAGACTGGGGCATCGTCGATCACGGCCTTTCCGGGTCCGGGACCCAGGATTCCTCAGCCTGGTTGTCAGGCGAGGTCGTCAATTCCCACCCCTATCGCGGCCCTTCAGGCCTGACGGAAATGTGTCACGCCCCTCCCACCCAGCCCGTTGGGCTGGGCTGAGGAAGTACGGCCCTTCAGGCCTGCCGTTCCATGGCGGTTCCTCGCACCTGGGCCTCATCCTGTCTGCGTCACCCGCCCTCGGGCTGCCAAGCCAGGGGGAGACGACGGCCCGTTGGCCTCGGACTCCCAGCATCTCCTCGTGTTTCCGATCCTCAGGGCCGAAGGCCCGGGCTCCCTCAGCCCAGCCCAACGGGCTGGGTGGAGGACGGCAGACACCAACCCTGAGCCCCAACGGGGCGTGATAATCGGTACCGGTGTAGACCCGTCGCCCTATCGCGGCCCTTCAGGCCTGACCGAGACGTGTCACGCACCTCTCAGCCCAGCCCAACGGGCTGGGTTGGAGAGTGTCCCCATCCCTTCATGAGCCCCAACGGGGCGCGATAACCGGCTGGCAGGAAGAGTACCGCAGGAGAGTGGGATCGTGACACGCCCTGGCGAAACTGACGGACCTATCGGGCATCGGCAGAGGTGAAATTGCTGGTGCTCCTACTGGCTATGGAAGGCCTCACACTCCCGGCAACCGCGATTTGAGCCTCCAGCTTCGCCAAGATTGAAGACAGTGAAGCGTCCGTCGTCATCCCAACCTCCTGGGCAGCCGCGACTTCGCCGGGATGAGCCCTGCGCTCCCTGGTCTCTGTATCCAAACTTCGGCGCCGTGCTGCATATTGGACGCTTGTTGATGCGAAATCCAGGTTCTCGGACGCTGGGAAAGGGTCGCCAGGGGGCGAGAGGGAGATTTCTGCTGCGAATCATCGTCTGTGAAGGGTCCAGAGCAGGATGGTTGCTGTGTATATCTAGGCTTTCGCGACAAAATTATCCAATTTAGCGGCACCCTGAGAGACAGAAGCATCATCTAGCAGATTTTACGAAGCAGATACCTCCGTTTTCGCGTCTCCATCTGTACAGTTGTGGGCTTGAATTGCGAAATTAGCATCACCCTTCAGGCTATTCGCGTCTGAAATCCGGAGGCGAGAGCTCCGGAACCGGCTGTAAGCTGCCCACACCTCGGAATTCGCGACTCCCACTCCGGTATTTGCGGCTCCCACCTCGGTATACGCGGCTCCCAGCCCGACTTTGGCGTCAGAGCTGGGAGTTGTCGCATCTCGGGACAGGGTGCCGGAGGCGGCTTGACCCTACTTCGGCACGTCCAGCGCCGGGTTGCGCTCGAAAAAGCCGCCGGGGAGGAGCCGGAAGCCGAGGCGGGTGGTCGGCATGACGGGCCACTCTTCCGGACGCGGGACGTGGGTCACGGTCATCGTGTACCACAGCACCACGTCCGCGTTGGTGATCGGCTCGTTGCCCGCCACGTAGCGCGGCAGCCCGTCGCCGCCCTCGCTCTGGTTGGGATAGTCGCCGCCCGCGTACAGCTCCCGCGGCTGGTAGCGGGTGACCCAGACGTGGTGGTCCATGAACCCCGCCCGCTTCCTCGCGAGCGACCCCGGCAGGGCGTAGGGGATCGAGTTCGGCCCCGGTATGAGGATGTAGCCGGGATGGTCCCCCAGCGGATTCGACCTCGACGGATTGATCACCCGCCAGGTGCGCGCCTCGGCCAGGCTGAGGTCGCGCCGGGCGTCCTGCTCCCGGGGCAGCACCTTCTCCTCCATCACCATGGCGGTGCCGGCCGGATTGTCCGCTCCCGGCGGCATGGAGCGGGTGTTCATCTCGGCCACGGAGTTGCCGGTGCCGTCCACGTCGAAGTCGAGACGGAAATTGAGGATGTGCTGGTGGTGCGGTGCCACAATACGGCGCGAGACGAGATGGCCGTTCGGACCGTGGACGTGGCTCTCGGCGATCCCCTTGGGGAGCATGATGCCGCTCAAGGCCGTTTCGACCTCCAGGGCCCCGTCCTGGCGGAAGATCCAACTCACCGCGTAGTCGTAGTTGCCCACCGTGGCGATGGAGAAGATCACCAGGTCCCGGGCCCGGCGGGATTGATTGGAAGGCTCGTCGTTGCCGGCCTCCAGGTGCTTCCACAGGAAGCCGCCGTCCCGTTCGTAGAGGCCGATCACGCCCGGATGCGTCACCGGCCGGCCCTCGTCGGTGGCGAAGACGGCGTCGAGGAAGACGGCGTTCTCGGGCGCGTCGAGCCCGGCCGCGAGGGGACCTGAGCTCCTGCCGATCCCGTATTCCCCCACGTCGAAGGCGCAGCGCCAATTCCAGCCCCGGTTCGGGTCGCCATAGGGCACCGCCATCTCGGAGAACGAGCCGCGGTAGAGGACCGACCGCACCTCGCCCGGCTTGTCCTCGTAGCCCACCTGATAGAGCACCAGCCCCTCACGCGGATGCATGAGGTAGCGGAACCGCCACTTCTGCCAGCGCACCTCGTTGCCGTGGATCTCGAAGCTCGTGCCCTGGGGCTGCCGGATGGTGAGCGGCTTGGGAGGCTCACGCAGGGCCCCGAGGGTCTGACGGATGGAGTCCTCGTCGAGGTCCTGGGCCTTCGGCGGCAGCGGCGGCGGATCGTCGACGTCGTTCAGCTCGACGACCTTCTCCGCATTGAGGTCCACGATGGCCTCCAGCCCTTCGATGGGCTGGCCATAGAAGTTGTCGGCTTGGCCTCGGAAGTAGGGCAGGGCGCGCAGTAGCCGCCGGCCCCGGAGCTGCGGCGGCACCGTGCCCACGGCCCAGAAATCCACGTGGACGTCGTCGACGTCGATCCCGCGCCGCTTGAGCGCTGCGAGCCACCGGGGATCGGTGTTGACGACCTCCTCTACGATCTCACCTTCCTCGTCGAGGGCCAGGGGCTGGACTCCGGGGATCCGCCGCCAGGAGCGGACCACCGGCTGATCGGTCCGGCGCACGTCCACCACGGCCTCGAAGGTCTGGTTCCGCGCCCGGTCGAGCACCACGGCGAAGACGTCGCGCCGGAAGGAAGAGCCCGGCCGGAAGCTCAGGACCTCGTCCTTGGGAGGATCGTCGAGGCTGAGGATGGCGAAGCGCCCGTTGGCGGGAAAGTCGGCCCGCCCCTTGAGCGCGCGGGCCGCAGCCCGGATCTCGTCCTTGGTCAACGGATCGAGCGGATGGGTTGGTGCCAGCACCGGCGCCTCCTGCGCCAGAGCGGGCCCAGCCAGCAGCAAGAGAGCCCCTGCCCAAAGCAGGGCTCGACAGCGGATGATCGCGAATCCTTTCATGGACGTCTCCTCCAGCGCCTCAAGGCGTCAGATCGTAGAGGCGCGCCTTTCCAGGCGTCAATTGCGGAGCCTGGAATCGCCTCAACTCCCTAGCTGTCGCGAGGGTCCCTGAAATCTCAGCCTCGTCCCTGTCTTCTCTTCTTCTCCCAGAGGCACTCATAGAAATTTCAGAATCCCCCGCAGGAAACCCCCACTCCGGGGGTTACACTCGCCAGCAGCACCCGGACGGTGCAGCGAGATCGGAGGTGGCACGATGAGACGTCGAGGCGGAGCTCTACTCTTGAGTCTGCTCGGGCTGGCGATGCCGGTGCTGGCACAGGACCCGCGCAACGGTCCTCCGGACCTCAACACCACAGTCATTGCGGCGGCCAAGGCGCCCGCGGTCGCGGCTCCGGTCTTCGCTCCTCCCCCGGGGACGTACCCCTCGCCGCTCACGATTACGATCACCACGGCCACGGCTGGGGCCACCATCTACTACACGACGGACGGGTCCAGCCCGTCGCGCCAGAAGAGCCCCGTCTACCGGGGACCGATCCAGCTCACGGCGACCGGTAAGACGACCCTCAAGGCGTTCGCCTACAAGAAAGGTCTCAAGTCGAGCGCCGTCACCTCCGGCGTCTACACCGTCAGCGGACCGCCTCCTCCTCCTTCCGAGACCGGCGGCACGCTCTTCCTCGCCTCGCTCACGCCGCAGGGCGCCGCCACGAGCAACGGCTCCGGCTCCGCGACCCTGACGTTGACGCAGGACCAGACCGCCGCGGTGCTGCGCTTCTCCTTCTCCGGCCTGACCGGCCCCATCACCAGCCAGCACATCCACGCCGGCGACAGCACCATCCTCTTCGACCTCGACACCACGCCGCCCCAGGCCGACGGCTCGCGGGTCTGGCGCATCCAGCCGGTCGGCACCTTCGATACGGCGAAGATCCTGGCCGGGATGCGCGGCGGCGAGCTCTATCTCAACCTCCACACCGCGGCCTATCCGGCCGGGGAGATCAAGGGTTTCTTCCGCCAGACGAACGGCAGCCAGACCTTCACGCCGCCGCCCGCGCCGCCGCCGCTCCCCGGGGGGACTCCCACCCAGGACGACGCAGCCCGCTTCCTCTTCCAGGCCACCTACGGTCCGCGGCCTGGCGAGGTCGAGGCCCTGCAACAGAAAGGTTTCTCCCGCTGGCTCGACGAGCAATTCGCCATGCCCGCGGTCTCCCATCTCGCGACCTACGATCAGTTGGTGAGCCAACTGGGGGAGGGCGAGCAACCCAATCCCGGGCTGGTGCGGGAATCCTTCTCCAGCCAGGCCGTGCAGGGACCCGACCAGCTCCGCCAGCGGGTCACCTTCGCGCTCTCCGAGCTCTTCGTGGTCTCCGACCGCGACGCCAACGTGCGCAACAATCCGGACGGCCTGGCGTCCTATCTCGACCTCCTGTCCCAGCACAGCTTCGGCAACTTCCGCGAGTTCCTCGAAGCCGTGACGCTCAGCCCCACCATGGGCGTCTACCTCGACATGGCGGGGAGCAGCAAATCCATTCCGGAGCAGGGCATCAATCCCAACGAGAACTACGCCCGCGAGATCCTGCAACTGTTTTCTATCGGCCTCTACGAGCTCCACCCCGACGGCTCGCTGCATCTCGACCACGACAACCAGCCCATTCCCACCTACGATCAGGACGTGGTGAAGGCTTTCGCACGCGCCTTCACCGGCTGGACGCTGGGCGACCAGAACCAGCGCAACCCGCAGCGCTTCTTCCGCCCGGAGCGCAACTTCCGCATCCCCATGGCATCCTGGGCGATCTATCACGCCACGGACGAGAAACGGCTGCTCGACGGCAACGTTCTGCGGGCGGGGCAGAGCGCGCAGATGGACCTCGATCAGGCGCTCGACGTCATCGTCAATCATCCCAACGTCGGGCCCTTCTTCTGCCGCTTCATGATCCAACGGCTGGTGACCAGCAATCCCAGCCCGGCCTACGTCTACCGTTGCGGCCAGGCGTTCGCCAACAATGGGACAGGAGCACGGGGCGATATGAAGGCGGTGCTGCGCGCCATTCTTCTCGATTACGAAGCGCGGGCTACGACGGTCGCGGCGCGGCCGGACGAAGGGCACCTGCGCGAGCCGGCCGTACGCCTCATCGGATTGTTGCGCACGCTCGACGCCAAACCGCGAGCCGGCCGCTGGCGCGTCTTGAACCAGCTCGACCGGGCAGGCCAGAGCACGAGCGAGACCCCGCTGCGCGCGCCCACGGTGTTCAACTTCTTCGAGCCCAGCTACGCGCTGCCGGGGGAGATCGCCCAGGCGGGCCTCGTCTCACCGGAATTCCAGATCGCCACCGAGACCACCGTCGTCGGCGCCGCGAACCTCCACCATAACCTGCTCAGCAGGACGGGACCGTTCACGTTCAACCTCGCGCCATTCCAATCGCCCCAGGTGGCGAACGACGAAGCCCTGCTCGATCGCGTGGACCTGCTGCTCTTCGCCGGCGCCATGTCCGATTCAACGCGCGGCACGCTGCGCACGGCCCTCGCCGATCCCGATTTCCCGCGTACCGCCGATCAGCGCGTGCTCACGCTCCTGTGGCTCGCGAGCCTGACTCCCGAATCCGTGGTCCAGAAGTAGGAGGTGGAAGATGACCGAAATCCTGGGTACGACGCGCCGTCAATTCCTCCGCCGTTCCGTCTGCGCCGCGGTCGGCATGACCGCGATGGGCAACACCATTTTCGATCTGCAGCGCATCGCGGCCGCAGCACCGCTCGTCGATTATAAAAGTCTCGTCTGCGTCTTCCTGTATGGCGGCAACGACGGCAACAACGTCATCGTGCCGACCCTCGCCAGCGACTACGCGCAGTACGCTGCCACGCGCGACGCCCTGGCCTTGCCGCAAAGCGCGCTGCTGGCCCTTCATCCCTCGAGCAACCCACCGGGCGACGCGCGGCAGTGGGGGCTCCATCCGAGCCTCAAGGGAGTGCAGGGACTGTTCAATTCCGGCAAAGCCGCCATGGTCGCCAACGTCGGGCCGCTGGTAGCGCCGCTCACCCGCGATGAATATTTGAATCGCAGCGTCGCCGTGCCGCCGCAGCTCTTCTCGCACAGTGATCAGACCGTGCACTGGCAGACCTCGCTGCCCGACCAGCCGGCGCGCACCGGCTGGGGCGGGCGCACGGCGGACCTGCTGCACTCGCTCAACGAGAACGCCCGCATCTCCATGTCCATCTCGCTCGCGGGCACCAACACCTTCCAGGTGGGCAACGTGGTCACGCAATATCAGGTCTCGCCCGAGGGGCCGGTGGGCCTCACCTCCTACGTCCCTTCGACCCAGGGCCCGGACGCCTCCTCGAACGCCATCCGCGACATCCTCAAGCGTGGCTATGGCCACCTTTTCGAGCGCGGCTACAGTGGCATCTTCAACCGCGCGCTCGACAACCAGGAGCTGCTCTCGGGCGCCCTGGCCGGAGCGCCGGCGCTCACCACGCAGTTCCCGGACACGGATCTCGGCCAGCAGCTCAAGATGATCGTCCAGCTCATCTCCGTGCGCGAAACGCTGGGCCTGCGCCGTCAGGTCTTCTTCTGCTCCGGCCAGGGCTTCGACACCCACGGCGGCCAGGTGGGGACGACCTCACTCGACGGTACGCAAGCCGATCTTTTGACCGAGCTCGACGGCGCCCTGACCGCCTTCGAAGCCGCCATGACCGAGCTGAATGTCGCCGACACCGTGACCACCTTCACCGCCTCCGACTTCGGCCGCACCTACCTCCCCAACGGCAGCGGCTCCGACCACGGCTGGGGAAGCCACCACTTCGTCCTGGGAGGCGCCGTAAAAGGCGGCCGCTTCTACGGCCAGTTCCCTACGCTAGCTTTGGGCGGCCCGAACGACGCCGGCGACGGCCGCTGGATCCCCACCACCTCCGTAGACGAATACTCCGCCACCCTCGCCCGCTGGTTCGGAGTCGCCAACAGCGACCTGCCGCTCGTGCTGCCGAACCTGGGACGGTTTGCGAATCCGGATCTGGGGTTTATGAGCTGAGAATCACTCCACTCTCTGTGCAGGGTCCGGAAAGGGTGTTTCCCACCGAGCGCCAGCGAGGAAAGTCCGTCACCTGCTCTTCTGGCTCGTCATGATGGTCGGCGGCACAGCCAGTGCCGACTGCATCAGGTGTTGGACCCGGCAGTCCAGCTCGCTACAATGGGGGAGTGACTGACCGGAAGACGGCCCTGCGTATCCTTGAAGCTCTCCGGAGAGGTCCGGTCGGGGACGCCGGAGTACTTGTCGGCTCGTCGGGGCTTTTCGGATTCGAAACCGGAGCTCCGGCCTTGACAGAGGACGTCGATATCGCCGTGCCGGAAGGCGTCGTCGCCCGTCATGGCCGGGAGATCGTGCAAGCGCTCCAGGCCCAGGGCTTCGAGCACCAGCCAGGAACCGCATCGTTCATCGGCGCCGAGAATGCGGTCTTCGATCTGCTCGGGCATGGCGATGCGGAGGACGGGGACCACATCGCAGGCACCGACGCCTTGCGAGTGATGGTCTTTGAAGACCTCTCCCGGCTGCTGGCGAATCCCCAGGTGACGATGGAGCTTGCCTCTGGAGGCCGAGCCTTGAGGCCGGCCGGCTTCGTAGTCGCCAAGCTGCTCACGGAGCGGGCGCACAAGGGGGCCAAGGATAAGCTCCAGGCTCTTCTCGTCCTCGCCGAGCGAGGTGAGGACGAGGCCTTCAAGGCGGAGGTCTGCGGCCTCCTCGCCGCCTTCGACCGCGAACGGCTCGCCGACGTCCGGGCGGCTGCTCAGAGTGCCGTTTTTTCTCTTCAGAGCGATCCCACCTTCTCGGATGCGGGTGCTCAAGGGTACGCGCCCATGAGGCGCCAGGTCGAAGCCGGGCTCGAGTTGCTGAGCGTCCTGTTGGAGCGGCTCGATGCCTGACACCAGGAGGTTCCTCACCGCCGAGGAGCGCCTTAAGGAGGTGCAGCGGGACCGGAAGGCTCTGCGGCGGGAGCGGCTCATCCGCGAGGTGGCCGGTCCGGTTTGGCAGCGCATGGTGAAAGTCGTCCCGTTGAGCCTCCAGGGGCAGGGCCGGCTTGTGGCGCGAGAGCTCTTTGCCTCTCGTGAGGCCGTAATCGAGGGCCTGAGGCCTGATGCAGTCTTTGCCGTTGATACGGCGATGCGCCTCACGCACGGGGTCGGTTTTCTGGCGAGCCCTGAGGTCCAGGCCTATCTCGCCGGAACGGAGCCGCTGGACCGGCTCGTTGTGGCGGGCCTCATCTCCGCCGAGCCCTATTTCGATTCCATCCTCGTGCGCCCTTGGCCCGGCCCTCCCCGCTTGCTCGCCTGCCTGGTCGACGAGCTCCCGCCGTGGCGCGTGGTTGAGGGCGGCTACCGCGTCGTGACCGGCGAACGGTTGGGCCGGGAGCTGGTCGGCACCGTTGGCCCCCGGGCCGACCTGTTCGTCCTGTATGAGAAGGTCGAGAGAATCGGGCGATAGAGAAGGGCGCCGGATCGGAAGGACCCGTTCTCTGATCGGATACAGCCCCGGTCGATCACCCCCGCTCCTTCAGATCGAAATTCCGCATCAACCGGTGCAGATAGGTGGGATTGAGATCGAGCCGCTCGGCCGCCCGGGTGACGTTGCCGCCGGCCTGCGCGAGGGCGTCGAGGAGCAATCGCCTTTTGAAGGCGTTGACGCTGTCGTGGTAGGCGCCGACGGGACCAACCGAGACGGCGGGGCCCGCTTCGAGCACGGTCTCGGGCAGATCCTCGGGGCGGATCAGCTCGCCGTCGCCCAGCACGAGGGCCCTCTCGATCGCATTGGCGAGCTCGCGGACGTTGCCCGGCCAGCCGTAGCGCAGCAGGCAGGCGCGGGCTTCCGGCGTGAAGCCCGCGGTGCGGCGGCCGAGCTTGTGGCTGAATTTGGCCGCGAAGTGGCTGGCGAGGAGCTGGACGTCCTCCGGGCGCTCGCGCAGCGGCGGCAGGGTGACGGTGATGACGTTCAGCCGGTAGAAAAGGTCCTCGCGGAAGCTTTTCTCCCGCATCGCCTTCTCCAGATCACGGTTGGTGGCAGCCACCACCCGCACGTCGGCCCGCAGTGTCCGGGTACCGCCCACCCGCTCGTACTCCCGCTCCTGGAGCACCCTGAGGAGCTTGGCCTGGAGCTCCGGCGGCATCTCGCCGATCTCGTCGAGGAACAGAGTGCCCCCCTCGGCCGCCTCGATCTTTCCCATCTTGCGCTCCACCGCACCCGTGAAAGCCCCCTTCTCGTGGCCGAAGAGCTCGCTTGCGAGCAGCGTCTCCGAGAGCGTGGCGCAGTTGATGGGGATGAACGGCCGGCTCGACCGCCGGCTGTGCTTGTGGAGGGCGCGGGCCGCCACCTCCTTGCCCGTGCCGCTTTCGCCCAACAGCAGGACGGTCGAGTCCGTCGCGGCTGCTTTGTTGAGGAGCCGGGTGACCTCCTTGACGCGTGGGCTCTCCCCCACGATGTCGGAGTCGAAGGCCTCCTCCATGCGCTGGTTCTCCCCCCGCAGCCACTCCAGCATGCGGGCGTTGGCGAGGGCCCCCGAAGCGATCCCCGCGGCCGCGGTCAAGAGGTCCAGGTGGCGCTCGTCGAAGCGAGTGCCGGGCTCCCGCGAGTCAAGGTAGAGAATTCCCTGCGGCCCCTCGGATCCGGTCAGCGGTGCGGCGAGGAGGGATTCGAGATGCGCCTCCACCACGCTTTCGACACCATCCCATTCTCCGGCCTCCTCTAAGACGTCGTTGGCCAGCAAGGCGGAGCGCTCGGTGAGCACGCGCTCCACGAGAGTGCGAGACACCGGGAAAATGGCGGTCGAGCCGTGGCGATCCAGGGCGAACGAGACGGCAGGGTCTGCGGTTCCCGCGTCCATCAGGAGAAGGGCGGCGCGCTCGGCCGGGATGGTCTCCAGCGTCAACTCCAGCAGCCGGCGGGCGATGCTCTCGGTGGAGTGGAGCGCCTGGAGGTCGACGCCGATCCGTAGCAGCGCATGGAGATCGCGGGCGGTCCGCGCTTCGGGAGGCAGGGCCGCCAGGATCGCGTCCGGCATGAGGTAACGGGACTGTCCAAGGGAGAGCCGCTTGGTGTTCCCCACGAAGAAGGTCTCGCTGTCGACGAGGAGAGGACGTTCTTTGGCGGCGTCCTCCTCGCGGGTCAGGAAGAGGACGAGGGACTCGCCGAGGGTCATCCAGTCCCCATTCGCGAGCTCCCGCTCGCGCACCGGCACGCCGTTGACGAAGGTGCCATAGCGGCTGTCGAGGTCCCGCAGCCGGAAACGCCCGTTCTCGGCTTCCAGGACGCAGTGGTGCCGCGAGACGGCGATGTCGCGCAGGTGGAGGGCGTTGTCATGCTCGCGGCCGATGGTGAGCCGCTCCGCTCCGAGGGCGAAGGTCTGGCCGGCCAGGGGGCCCGAGAGGGCGATCAGTCGCGGATTCAAGATTCCTCTCTGTGAGTATGGATACAGTCTATCCGATCAGATACAGCTCCGCGAGCCCCCTGGGAACCCCCAAATCCTTGGCCCTACGCGACTTGGGCGCATTTCTACGAGGTGCTCGGAGCCTGGCACCGGTCGTGATACTCCCCAGGGCCAGAAGGCAATAACAGAAAGGAAAGTACAATGGCTAGTCAGTCAGCACAAACCGTCGCCGAGCCTGAGTCAGACCCCGAAGCCAGAACACCGAAGAAAGTCACTCTGCGGAGGGCGTTCAAGAGCTTCACCCCGAGAGAGCTGCACGTTGTCAGCGGCGACCAGGTGGTATGGGAAATCGACAGCATCGGCTCAAAGCAGTCGCTGGTCGTCGAATCGGCCGATCCGAGATTCCCCTTCCATGTTCTTGGAGCTCGCGGAGCGACCCGGGTGAAGCTTGACATCAGCTACTCCGGCTCCGAGGAGATCACCGTAGTGTACTCGGCGTCCCTTCAGGATGCATTCGGGGTGAAGACGCGGTTCCAGGAAGAACCAATGGATCCCTCGCTGACGGTCGACAGGGGCGGCTCGCCGCCGACCCCGCCCGATCCGCCTCCGTCGCCTTCCAAGCCTCCTGAGGTCGCAGTATTCCGGGGGGCCAGCCGTGACGACCGTAAGGGTTGATGTTCCAGGCCGGGGGTCGCCTCAAAGGTGGCCCCCGGCCTCTTTCATGAGGCGTTTGTACTCTGGATCATCCTTGAGCCGATCGTAGGCGGGGAGTTGGAACCAGCGGAACTGGATACCATTTTTCACAGCCTTTCCGATCGTGTCGATCGCGAGCTCCTTTTCTCCCATCACCGCATAAACCAAGGCAGCCGACTGGAGGATGTTGCCGTCCTTTGGTCTCCTATCGAGAGCTTTCTTGATGGCTGTCTTGGCTTCCTGGAGCTGACCGAGGTGAGCCAGGCACTGGGCTCGCACCGCCTGGTCGTCCGGAGCGAGGCTGTCCTCGGGAATGCGGTCAAGGTGATTGAGCACCTTTCTGTAGGACTCCCCGGCCTCCCTCCCATTGCCCAGGGCGAGCTCCGCGTCGGCGACATTGAGAATCGCGGCGACGTTGTCGTCCCTGAAAGCTCGGGCCTGCTCGAAGGCATCCAGGGCCTCTTTGTAGCGTCCAAGGAGGAATAGGGCGTTACCCAGGTTAGTGTAGAAGGGACGATGTAAAGATTTCTTGTCGATCAGCACTTGATACCGAAGCGCAGCCTCCTTTGGGTCGCCATAGAAGAGCTCGATCTCCGCACGCTTTTCATGCGCCCAGATGTTGCCCGGCGAGTCGAAAAGAATCCGTTCGAGGTGGCTCCGGGCAGCGTCGAGTTTGTCGCTGCGGGCTTCGAGATCGGCAAGGAGATATAGGTACTGCCAGCTTGGGCGTGCGTTGACGAGCTGCTGCAGGTGCTCGAGCGCTTCGTTCGTTTTCCCCTGGCGCTCTGCAAGCTTGGAGCTCAGCAGGAGCAACTGCGGGTCTCTCGGACTGAGCTTTTGGAGTTGCTCGAAAGTCGCCTCGGCATCGTGAGGGTCGTCTTGGACCAACTCCACTTTGCACCGCATGAAGAGCGGCTGGGTGGCGTTCCTTGGCGCTTGATCCTGAGCTTTCTGGACCAGAATTTCGGCACGCTTGCGATAGAGGCTCTGTTGCGTAGACTCATACAGGGTTAAGTTCATGTCTGCGGCAAGGAGCTGCGCATCCAGGAAATTAGGGCAGTCTTTCAGCAGAGCGGTGAGCCGTGCCAACCCGTCTTGAGCCTCCGCCGTAGGGATGTCGTGCACGATCTCGTGGAAGGTCCTGTGGGCCCGATCGCTGACTTTCGGGATCAGCGGGCGCGGGTGGTCGGACACGTTGGGACCGGTGCCCGATCGCGGCCACCAGATGAGGGCCACGACTATCACCAGGACCTCGATACCGAGGGCACTGAGCAACGCGATCCTGAGCCACCGCTGCCGAGGCGTAATGGCCACCCCTGCCGCCGCCCTGGGAGTCCCACCAGTTCGAGCCTGAGGATGAGAGGGAGGAGGCGAGGAGACGGGGGGATACCCCGGCGGGAGCTCTCTGATGGTCTCCTCAGGGGAGAGGACTGGGGTGGAGCTGCTAGCGGCTTCGATTTCTTTGAGCTCGTGGACGACTTCGGCCGCGCTGTGGGGACGGGAGGCGGGCTGCTTTTCCAGCAGGCGCTCGATGAGGTTGCCGAGCCGCGGAGGAACGGCCGGCCGGATCGTGTCCACCCGCGGGGGATCTTTGGAGATCACCTGGGTGAGGATCTCCAGGGCGCCCGAGCCGCGGAAGGGAGCCTGGCCGGTCAACATCTCGTAGAGCAGGACGCCGAGGGAGAAGAGGTCGGAGCGGCCATCCACCTCGGCTCCCTTGGCCTGCTCGGGTGACATGGAGCGGCAGGTGCCCAGCACGAGCCCCGTCGTCGTCAAGGTCGGCTTGCCGTCCGCGGGCACGAGAGGCTTGGCCAGACCGAAATCCAGGATCTTGGCGTGTCCAGTGGGGGTGACGATGACGTTCTCGGCCTTGAGGTCGCGGTGCACGATGCCGGCTTCGTGGGCGGTGGCGAGCCCGGAGGCGATCTCGGTGGCGAGATGCACGGCGGTGAGCGGATCCAGGGGGCCGTCCTCCAGGGCCGCGGCCACGGTCCGGCCTTCCACGTACTCCATGACGATGCAGTCGTCGCCAGCGTCGTCCTTCAGCAGCTCGTAGACGTGCACGATGGCGGGATCGCTGAGGCTGGCCACGGCCTGGGCTTCCCGCAGCAGGCGCTGGCGCAGGGTCGGGGAGACCTCGCCGTCCTGACGGATGCGCTTGATGGCCACCCGGCGCTGCAGGCGCTCGTCCCAGGCGAGGAGCACCTCGCCCATGCCGCCCCGGCCGAGGACCTCCAGGACCCGGTAGTTGCCGATGAAGTCGGCGTTCCCTGACGACACGGACATCGTCTCCTCCAGACGCTCGCGAAAGGGCAAGAAGTTTTTCCTATTGTACTCAGAAAAAGGACCAGCGTCGAGAGAGCTGCCACAAGCGGCGCTAAAACAAAAACCCCCGGCCGGGTGGCCGGGGGGCTTGGAGTGAGGAGCGGCTGGGGAAGCCGCTCGGGATCAGGCCGTGCGGCGGCGGCGCATGAACAGCAGGGCGGCGCCGGCGAGGGTCAGGCTGAGGAGGATGAGACCCCACTCGGAGAGCGTCGGGATGGTGGGGTCGAACCCTGCGCCCACGACCACACCAGCGGTCGGATCGGGGGTCGTCTGGGTGCCCGGATCGTCGGTGACGCCGTTGGTGTCGTTGGTGCCGTCACCGTTCGAGTCGAAGGAGAACGATCCCTGGTTGGAGACCGTCTGGCCAGCGGTGCCGGTGTTCACCGTGAAGTTGATGGTGATGGTCACCGAGCCGCCCGCCGGGATCGAGCCGTTCCAGGTCACGGTGGGGGGCACGGCCGTGGTGGTGCCGTTGGGTCCAGGCGGGGCGACGACGGCGCTCGCGCCGGTCAGCGTCAGCGCGGTCGGCAGGGTGTCGGTGAACTCGTTGCCCGGGTTGTCGCCCTGAGCCAAGCATCCCGAGTTGGTGAGCACCACCGTGTAGGACCCGCTCTGGCCGGCGGTCAAGGTGCCGTTGAGCGTCTTGGTGGCGGTGACGAAGGGCGCCTGGGGCACGTTGAACGAGGTCGGGTCGTCAGCCGTCACGGTGCCGGGGTCGTCTGTCACGCCGCTCGCGTTGTTGGTGCCGTCGTTGTCGTTGTCGAAGGAGATGGTCCCCTGGTTGGAGATGGTCGCAACGCAGGGAGGCTGGGGCTTGATGGTGGCGTTGATGGTGATGGTGACCGAGCCGCCGAGGAGGGCGAGCGAGCCGTCCCAGGTGACCGTGTTGGTGCCGACGGTGGCCACGGCCGTGCCCGACGTGGCGCTGGCGCTCACCAGCATGAGGCTGGAGGGCAGGACGTCGGTGAACTCATTGCCGGGGTTGTCGCCCTGGTTGGCCGTACCGTTGTTGGTGAGGACCACCGTGTAGGTGATGCTGCCGCCCGGGGTGAAGGTGCCGCTGACCGTCTTGGTGCCGGTCACGTCGGCGCCCGGCGCGAAGCCCGCGCAGACGAAGGCGGTAGGCGTCACGATGATCGACCAGGCGTTGAGCGTGCCGGTGTCGATCGCCGCCCAGTCGGCCACGAACGCGGTCCAGTCGCCCTGGGTGCTCATGCCGTCGTAGCGCGAGAGCTGGCCCACCGGGTCGGGGAAGATGGCAGGATCGCCGAACAGGAACCAGACGTCGGAGTTGAAGGCCGGAGCCCAGTCGCCGGTGTACGGCGCGTCGGTGTCGAACGACTGGTTGAGGTCGTTGATCGATTCGTCGTCGATCACGGTGTCGATGAAGTTGTCGCCGTCGCCGCCGCCGAAGAGGATCTCACGCAGCCAGATCATGTCGGTGCCGTAGCCGTTGGGGCCGCGCAGCTCGACGGTCAGGTCGCCGGTGAAGGTGTGCTGGATGTTGTCGACCCGGAAGTTGAGGTCGGCGATCTCGAGGTCGTCGGTGATGGTCATGGTGTCGAAGACGCCCCGCGGATCGTCGTCCGGAATGTCGAGGACCGGGTTGAGCGTCTTGGTGTAGGTCACCGGCGCGCCGGTGCCCGAGGCGGTGCCCACGCGGATGGTGAAGTCGAACGACGTGGTGCCCAGGCTGCTGGTGGTGGTGACCGTGAACTTGATCGACTGGCCGCAGAGGGCGCCGGTCGAGAGCGTGAACAGGAAGGTGTCGCCCGTGGCCACGTTATCGGCCGGGATGGCGGGGTAGGTCGAGGTGTTGTCGATGATCGTCACGCCCGGCGTCGAGGTGGTCAGGGTCGCCGACGGCGCCTGCCGGCACGTTGAAGCCGGCGCCCCGCCACGGGTTGAGCAGCTCGACGGAGAGGAAGATGGGCTCGCCGGGATCGACGGCGCCGTTGTTGTTGGCCGCGCTGTCGTCCACCGTGAAGCTCGAGAAGTCGAGCTGCGGCAGCTTGAACGACGTGCCGACGGCCATGTTGCCCAGGTTGAAGATGCCGGCCTGGGCGAGGGGAGCGACGGCGCCGTAGCCCAGGCCGCGGTCCGCGAAGCCGGCCCAGATCGACTTCTCGTTGGCGCAGGCGTTGGTCATGCAGTCGGCGAGGATGAGGGCGTCGCGGGCGTCGGTGTAGCTGGGGTTGGCCGGCGTCAGCTTCATGGCGTCGATGACGATCTGCAGCATGGTGTGGTTGCCGGTCGGAACGTCACCGTTGGCCCCCGCCGGATCGGCGATGACGAGGCTCCTCACCCCCCAGAGGGTCAAGGCCCAGATCTCGCCGATGTTGTGCACCTCCAGGCCGCCGTTGAACTCGAAGCCCAGGGGGCTGATGGGGATGCCGCCCGAGTAGTCGGCGGTGACGTCGTCGGTCTCCGCCCAGGTCATCGGGTTGATGCTGTGGTCCGGCGTATAGGGGAAGCGGCGGATGCCGTAGACGTAGTTGTCGGTCAGGCCGCCGAGTTGGTAGGTGGCATAGGCACCGCTGGCGTACTCACCGTTGGGATCGTCGGCGTTGGTGTTGTTGAGCAGCGACAGGCCCACGAAGTCGCTCCATCCCTCGCCCATGCCGCCGCCCGGGCTCCAGACGAGGCCGTCGCCGTTGCCGATCAGGCGGTTGGAGGTACCGTGGGTGAGCTCGTGCATCAAGATCTCGGAGTCGATGTCGCCGTCGCGGTCCGGGTTGGGACCCGTGAAGCGGTACATCTGCGCGCGGCCGGGCTGGCCGTCCGGCGGTGTGGCGAAGTTGGCGTTGTTGGTGCCGGAGCTGTCCTGCGCGTCGGCGCGCACGGCGTCGCCGCCCAGGCCCATGCCGCTGAAGTTGATGGTCTGGAAGTTGCCGGCGGCCTCGTCGAAGCCGAGGTTGTAGAGCTGGTCGTGGTACCAGTTGACGACGTAGAAGAGCTGGGTGACGGCGCCGCGTCGGTACTGGACCTGAATGGCGGCGACGCCGGTCGGGGTGTCACCCGCGTTCGGGTTGCCGCCCACGGGCGCCGGCGAGTAGGTGTAGTTGCGCGGCGCAGCGCCCAGGAAGTCGCGGTTGTTGGTGAAGGCGTCCGGGTTGCCCACCGGCCGGCCGTTGTTGTCGATCGTGCCGACGTCGCAGGCGTTGGTTTCGGCGCCGCCGCCTACGCGGTCCACGCAGGCGTCGACGTTGTTGCCGGTGGTGGTCGTGCCGCCGTCCGGGATCCAGCCGTTCTGGCTGGCCGTGATGTCCTGCACCGTCAACATGCTGACGTCAGTGCGGGCGATCTCCGGGAACTGGGTGCCGCCTCCCGGGGCGGCGGTGGTGGGCGACTTCGGCGCCGGGCTGTCGGCCGGGGTCTTGCCGTCGGCCTGCACGTAGACGCTGAAGCGCGCCTGCTGGGTGGAGATCGAGTTGCGCATGTCCTTGCGCCAGAGCAGCGTGCCGTCGGTGGCGTCGACGATCGTGGACCAGTCGTGCTCACCGCTGGTGAAGGTGAACTGCCGCCAGGCCGGGAGGAGCATCCCGGGGCCCGCCGGGAAGTAGATGAGCTGGCTCGTCACGTCGCCGCCGATGTTGGGGTCGGAGGTGACCACCCGGGTCTCGGTGCCGCCGGGGTTGGTCCCTTCGAGGCGCATCTGCGCGGGGTCGAGGACGATGCCCACCGACTTCATGGCCGTGACCAGGGCCTGCGAGGCGGAGAGGGTCGTCGCCCCTGGCACGACCGGTCCGGCGGCGCCCGGCATGAA
This sequence comes from Thermoanaerobaculaceae bacterium, assembly GCA_963712665.1. Classification (GTDB taxonomy): domain Bacteria; phylum Acidobacteriota; class Thermoanaerobaculia; order Multivoradales; family UBA5704; genus DATARR01. The sequence goes on from CAVQIV010000013.1 coordinate 413,016, forward strand.
CTGGCCGAGGGAGCGCCAGACGCGGCCGTCCTTGTCGAGGATGAACCGCGTCTCGCTCTGGAAGATCACCAGGCCGTTGAGCCGCTGGTCGATGCGCACCATCCGCAGGCCGCTCTTGCTCTTGCTCTCGCCGATGAAGTGGAGGGCGTCGATCTCGGCGTCCGTCAGCCCGTAGAGGGTGCGGTTGGCGTGCAGGAAGTCGCGCACGACGTCGATCCCCTCCCGGCCGGGCGCGGACGCGGAGAGCGGTCCCCGGTCGGCCGAGACGATCTCCGGCGCGGCCGTGGCCGTCGAGAAGCGGGCCGTGGCGCCTGGCGCCGTCAGCCGCAGCTTGTCGAGGGCCTGCCGCATCTCCTTGACCTGCGCCTCGACCTGCGCCCGCGTCGGCACGGGCTTGACCGGCACGCTGGCGCGAGCGACCAGCCGGGCGAGATCCTTGTGACCCATCACCCGGATGTCGAAGTTGGCGGAGGGCGCGAGCGACCCTTTGGTCGTCTTGGCGGTCAGCACGCTCGCTCCTCTCTTGTTGGCCGGGCGAGGCTTGGCGGCCCCTCCCGGCACGGCCGACAGCAGCAGGAGCAAAACGGCTGCCCAGGCCACGAACAGACCTCTACCCCTACCCTGAACAGTGTCCAAACCCATGCGGAACCTCTCTTTCCACGCTCGGAAGTCCGATTCAACGGCGAAACAGGAGGAAAAGGGTAGCAGACTCGAAACAACGCCACAACCCCCTGGGACGACTCGACCCAGGGCTCGCCAGGGTCATAATCTTCCCCGCCGCAGCTCAGGTAGAAAGTACGCGGCCGCTCACAACAACCCGTGCTCCTCGGCGTAGGTCACCAGCTCGACGCGGCTGGAGAGCCCGAGCTTGCCCATCAGGTTGGCGCGGTGGCTCTCGACGGTGCGGACGGAGAGGGCGAGCAGCTCGGCGATCTGGCGGTTGGTGTTCCCCCTGGCGAGGAGGCGCAGGACGTCGATCTCGCGGCGGGTCAGCGGCTCGACGGGCTCTGGCCGGCGTTCGGTGGTCTCGGCGGTCTCGGCCTGGTAGAGGAGGGCGCGGGTCATCGCAGGGTGGACGTAGACGTCGCCGCGCCGCACCGCGCGGATGGCCTGGATGATCTCCGGCTCGTCTGCCCGTTTGATGAGGTAGCCGTCGCCGCCGGCAGCCAGGGCCTCCAGCAGCATGCCCTCCTCCTCATGCATGGTGAGGAACAGCACCTTCAGCGCGGGAAGCTTCTCCTTGAGGCGGCGGACGGTCTCGATCCCGCTCTCGCCGGGCATGCCGATGTCGAGCAGGACCACGTCGGGGCGAAGCTCCTCGGCGAGGCGCAGCGTCTCCTCCCCGGTCCCCGCCTCGCCGACCACCTCGAGGTCGGGGTCGGCCCCGAGCAGCACCCGCAGGCCGGAACGGAGGACGGGGTGGTCGTCAGCGATCAGGATGCGGGTCGCCACACGCCACCTCCACCGCGATCGTAGTGCCCTCTCCCGGCGCGCTCTCGACGGTCAGGGTCCCCCCCAGAGCCTCGGCCCGCTCCCGCATCCCAATCAACCCGAGGCGCTCCCCGCCCTCGGCCCGTCCGGGCACGAAGCCTTTCCCATCGTCCTCCACCAGGACCCGGACGCGGTCGTCCCGGCGCTCGGCCAGCACGTCGACCCGGGTCGCGGCGGCGTGCCGCACGACGTTGGTGACCGCCTCCTGGACCACGCGGTAGAGCGCGGTCTCGACGGCGGCCGGCAGGCGCTCGTCCTTGAGCCCGCGGGCCTTGAAGCGCGCGGTGAGGCCCCACTTCGCCTCGACCGACCGCAGGTACTGGCGCAAGGCGGCTTCGAGCCCGACGAGGTCGAGGCTGGCGGGCCGCAGGGCGCCGGCCAGGCGGTGGAGACTGTCGATGACGGCATCGGTCGTCTGCTTGAGCTCGGCCACGCGGGCGGCGACGCCTTCGCGGCCGCCGGTCTCTCGCTCCAGCAGTTGCAGGCCGTAGCGCAACGACACGAGCGCCTGGGCGGCCTCGTCGTGGAGCTCCCGGGCGACGGTGCGCCGCTCGTTCTCCTGGACCTCGACGAGGCGGCGCGAGAGCGTCTGCATCCGCTCGGTCGCCGCCTGCATCTGCTCGAAGAGGACCGCGTTCTCCACCGCCACCGAGGCCTGGGACGAGAGCGCCTCGGCCACTCTCACGTGCTCGTCGTTGAAGTAGCGCACCTCCTGTTTGGATAAAGAGAACAGGCCGGCGACGGCGCCACGCGCGAACAGCGGAACCCCCAGCCAGCTCGACTCGTCGGAGCGTCCGTCGGGCGCCCTCCAGTCGGGCAGCGCTCCGGTATCGGGGATCAGGACGGCGGTGCCGGTGGTGAGGATCCGGTGCACGACGGGGTGATCGGAGGCGAGGAACTCCGGGCGCTCGGCCGGCGCCAGGGGAACAACCCGGTTGCCGTCGAAGACGGCACGAATCGAGACTCGCATCTCCTCCTCGAGCAGCATGACGCTGGCCCGGTCGAAGAGGACCAGCCGGCGGAGGTGGTCGAGCAGCGTCGCCAGGATGGTTTCGCGGTCGAGGCTGCGGGTGAGCGCGACCGTCGCCTCGCGCAAGGCGTCGGCGGTGGACCGGGCACGCTGAACGGCCTCCTGGGCGAGCTGCCGCTCGGCGGCCAGCGCGGCTCGGGCCTGATGCAGCTCCGCGGTCCGCTCGCGCAGCGCAGCGGCCACATCGCGGCGGCCGCTCTTGGAAGGACTCCGCACCGATCCATCTTAGCGGATTATCGCCGGGCTTGGTCACCGGGTCCGACGGCCTCGTATTTTCTACGTGCGGCTCTGGCTCTCCTGTGTAGAAACTGCGGTTCTCGGGCCGGTAGCAAGTACGCTTCACGGCCCGGGAGGTGGGGGCTACAGTGGGGAGGCGTTCAATGATGGGCGCGAGAAAGGACTGGCTCATGAAACGACTAGTGATCAATTCTTTGCTATGCGCCGCGCTGCTGGCGCTCACCGCATGCTCCTCGGCAATGTTGTCCGAGGGCACCAAGGACCTGGATTCGGCGATCTCCGGGAAGATCGAGGAGTCGCTCGAAAACAACGCGAACGTGAAAGCCCGGCAGGTGCATGTCTCGACCAGCGAATCGGTGGTGTATCTGACCGGGGTCGTCGACACCGAGGACTCCCGCCGCGAGGCAGCGCGTGTCGCGTGGCGCACTGCCGGCGTGGACGGCGTGGTGAACGACTTGACCGTCGGCGAGCGGACGGTTGGGGACTGGGTGGACGACGTGATGATCAGCTCGCGCCTCAAGGCGATGCTCATCGCCGACATGGAGGTGAAGGCCTCGGACATCGACGTGAGCTCCTCGCAAGGCGTGGTGACGCTGATCGGGCGGGTCCGTTCCCCCGCGATGAAGCAGGGTGCGGAGCGCATCGCTCGCGGCATCAAGGGCGTCACCGACGTCCACAACGAGCTGGCGGTCGGCAGGGCGTCGAGCTAGCCTTGTTGCATTCCAGACCGCAAAACAAACGAACGGAGGAAAGAATGTCGATAGCCAAGGTTTCAGAGATTAGTTCGACGTCCGACAAGAGCTTCGAGGACGCGGTCGTGCAGGGGCTTGCCCGGGCGAACAAGACGCTTCGCAACGTGCGTAGTGCATGGATCAAGGAGCAGCAGGTGCGGGTGCATGGCGGCTCCATCACCGAATACCAAGTCAACATGATGGTCACTTTTGTGATCGACGACTAGCGGGTCGCCTCGGACATCGCAGTGAGCTCCTCGCAAGGTATGGTGACGCTGATCGGCGCCCGGCGCCGCGAGCGGTGCGTAGTTACTACCCGGCTCCCTCTCCGTAGAAAGCACGCTTCACAGCCCGGCGAATGAGGACTAGATTGGGGAGGCATTCACTGGAGAGCGCCTCTGGCCGCTGGCGGTACCGAAAACAAGGAGAGGGATATGAGCGTTGCCGAGCCAAGCCTTGATGGCCAGGCGAGCCCTGGTGCCGAACCGAGCGCCGAAGGGACGATGAGTGCTCCACTCCCGCCGGACAGGACCCGCAGGCACCGCGACAGGCGGGCTCCCGCCAAGGGCCTCGTCGACGCCCTCAGGGAGCCCTTCCTGGTGCTCGACGAGGAGCTCCGGGTGCGCTCCGCGAGCGGCGCCTTCTGCGAGACGTTCCAGGTCTCGCGGGAGGATTCGGAGGGCCGTCACCTCGCCGAGCTCGCGGACGGCCAGTGGGACGTCGCGGGGCTGCGGCAGAAGCTCGCGGGGGTCCTGCCGGGCGCTCACGCTTTCGAGGGCTTCGAGGGCTTCGAGGTCGAGCAGGAGCTGCCGGGTGCCGGACGCCGGACCATGCACCTCGCCGGCCGCGGCCTGGCGGGCGCGGCAGGCGGCCCGAGCGAGATCCTGCTGGTCATCGAGGACGTGACCGAGCGCCTCGCCACCGCGGCCGCGCTGCGCGCCAGCGAAATGCGCTACCGGCGGCTCTTCGAGACGGCCAAGGACGGCATCCTGATCCTCGACGCGACGAGCGGCAGGATCATCGACGCCAATCCCTTCATCAAGGCGCTGCTCGGGTACAGCCACGACGAGCTGCTGGGCAAGGAACTCTGGCAGATCGGCCTGTTCGATGACATCGCTGCCAGCCAGACGGCCTTCCGGGAGCTGAGGGAGACCGGCTACATCCGCTACGAGCACCTGCCGCTCGAGACGCGCGGCGGCACCCACGTGGAGGTGGAGTTCGTCAGCAACGCCTACCGCGCGGACGCCAGCGACGTCATTCAGTGCAATATCCGCGACATCACCGTGCGCAGCGGGCTCGAGCGGCAGGCCAGGGAGCAGAGCGTCGCCATGGCCGACCTCCACCGCCGCAAGGACGAGTTCCTGGCCATGCTCTCGCACGAGCTGCGCAATCCGCTGTCGTCGATCCTCAATGCCCTGCAACTGATGCGTCTGCAGCAGGGCGACGAGAACCTGATCCAGCAGCAGGCGCGCACGATCATCGAACGGCAGGTCGCGCAACTCTCGCGGCTCGTCGGCGACCTCCTGGAGGTGTCCCGCGTCGCCACCGGCCAGCTCCGGCTGCAGCCTCGAGAGCATCGACCTGCGCGGCGTCGTGGCAGTCGCGGTGGAGGCGACCCGCGCGGCGATCGATCGCCGCGGCCACGAGCTCGCGGTGGCCTTGCCGCCGCAGCCTGTCTGGCTGCAGGCCGATCCGGCACGGCTGGAGCAGGTGATCGTCAACCTCCTCGACAACGCCGCGAAGTACACCGAGCCAGGCGGGCACATCTGGCTGTCGCTCGAAGCCGAGGGCGGTGCGGCGGAGCTGCGGATGCGGGACAGCGGGGTGGGAATCGCGGCGAACGTGCTGCCGCGCGTCTTCGACCTCTTCACCCAGGCCGACCGCACCCTCGATCGCTCCGCAGGGGGGCTCGGCATCGGCTTGAGCCTGGTGCGGGCGCTCGTCGAGCTGCACCACGGCACGGTCGCGGCCAGCAGCGCGGGCCCGGGGCAGGGCAGCGAGTTCGTCGTACGGCTGCCGCTCAGCGAGCCCGGCTGTCCAACCGGCTCGCTCTCCACGGCAGCGAGCCGGACGACCGCCGTAGGGCTGCCTGTGTTGGTGGTCGACGACAACGTCGACGCAGCCGACAGCCTGGCCCTGCTGCTGCGGATATGGGGTTACGAGGCGCACGTGGCCTACTCGGGGTCGACCGCGCTGCAAGCGGCCGTCGAGCATCGTCCCGCGGCGGTGATCCTCGACCTCAGCCTGCCCGAGATGGACGGCTACGAGCTCGGCCGGCGGCTGCGCCAGCATCCCCAGCTCGCTGCCATCCGTCTGATCGCCCTCACCGGGCACGGCCAGCAGGAGGACCTCGACCGCTCGCGCGCCGAGGGCTTTGTGGCACACCTGGTCAAGCCGGTCGAGCCGCAGCGGCTGCTCGACGTGCTCGCGCCGGTCGCGGGAGCGGGCGTGCTTCGTGATCCGGTAGGCTCGGGAGAGGCGCGATGAGCTTGACCGCTCCGGCGACTTCGTGATCGCCTTCTCCACGAAGAACCTCGTCCCTCGCGAGCCAACACAGCGCACCCTCGCCGTCGAAGAGTTCACCAACGACGCCATGAGCCCCCTCTTCCTGGCCGCCGTCGAGTCGATCGAAGAGGCGGTCTACAACTCCCTCCTCAAAGCCACCACCGTGACGGGGTACCAGGGCCACAGCGGGGAGGCGATCCCGGTTGATCGCGTGCGCGAGCTGCTGCGGCCAAAAGCCAAGGACTGAAAGGACCTCAAGGACTGCAAGGACAGCAACGACACGGAAGCTTTCTCGTCCTTGCTGTCCTTGCAGTCCCTGAGGTCCCTTCTCCAGCTTGTCTACCCGGCCGGCTTGCTCTCCTCCTTCGGCGGCTCCAGCACGAAGGGCGTGGGCTTGATCCCCGCGAGGCACGAGGTGTCGAGCCCCTGGAGGCTGGCGCGGTCGATGAATTTCTCGGCGATCCGCACCGGGCAGTCGTTGGAGATCGAGTGGCCTTCGTAGGGGACCTCCAGGAAGAGGCTGTTGGGATAGCTCGCGATGGTCCGGCGGCCGAAGTCCGGGGGGGTGACCGGATCGAGGTGGCCGTTGAGCGCCAGCACCGGGAGGTCGGTGTGGGCGGCCTCGCGGTGATCGGGCTCGAGCTCGGCGCGCGGCCAGAGGTCGCAGGCCGCGTTCTGCCGGCGCACCCGGTCGTCGCGCAGGAAGCTCCCGGCCGTGCGTGCGGCGATCTCCTGCTGGGTGATGTAGGGCCTGTCCTCCGCGCAGGTGACCGAGAAGAAGAGGCCCTGCGCCAGCGCCATCAGGATGCCGTAGCGCTGCTCGACGACATTCTCTCCCAGCAGCTTCCAGTCGCCCGCCGCCGCCTCGTGGAAGGCGAGCGGCAGGAACGCGTCCGTCCTGGCGCTGTACAGGAAGGAGCGAATGCCCTCGTTCACCACCTCGCGCGGCAGCCGGACCTTGGTGGGCTTCCGGGTATCCGGATGGGGGACCTTGACCTCGACGGGCCCCTGGTCCAACCGCGCCATCACGGCCTGAAAGTCCGTGCGCACCGGGAACTTGGCGTTGCAGGCCGCGTCCTGCTCGCACAGCTCGAAGACGAGGTCGAGCGCGCGCTGGCCAGCGGCCGAGTGCGAGATCGGCAGCGCCTCGTCCATGGGCACGGAGCCCCAGAGGGTCACGGTGCGGACCGACTCGGGATGGCGCTTCAGGTATACCTGGGCCATCCGGGTGCCGTAGGAGTAGCCGGCCAGGTTCAGCTTGTCGTAGCCGAGCCAGGCCCGGACCTCGTCGAGGTCGTCCGCGCCGGCGGCGGTGGTGTAGAGGGTCAGGTCGTACTTCTTGCTGAGCTCCTTCCGGCACCGGCGCACCGCGTCGAGCGGAAAGAGCTGATCGAAGAGGCTCTGGAAGTTGCCCGGCTTGCCCAGCAGGCATTGCAGCCGGTCAGGCTCGCCGGTCCCCCGCTGGTCCACGAAGAGGAAGTCCCGGTCCTGGCGTGCCTCCGTGCTCAGGATGCCGGTCAAGTCGCTGGCCGCCTGGCCGGGGCCGCCGCCGAGCGCGACGATCGGGTCCGGCTTCGGGTGCGCCCCGAGCGCCGGGAGCACCAGGACCTTCAGCGTGATCTTGCGGCCGGTCTTCGCCGCCCGGTTTTCCCAGACCTGATACTGGCCGCAGAAGGCGTCGACCTCGTCACCGCCTCGCCGCGCCTTGCAGGGCTGGAGCTTGGAGCGGGAGGGATGGACGGGCTCGGCCGCGAAGGAGGGCAGGGACGCGAAAGAAATCAGGACGAGGAGGAAGAAGAGGAGACGGGCTCGGGGCATGAGCTACTCCTATCGTTGAGTTTCCCGTGTATACGGAGGCCGGGGGGCAGAGTTTCGTGGGAGGGAGAACACGGACTGACACGGACCGGCAGGGGCGAACATGGACTGAGGACAGAAAGCCTCATGTCCTTGCTGGTCCTTGGCGGATCTGCCTCTGGGCCTAGAGCATGGACCAGCTCAAGACCGACATTCCGCGGCGCTGGTAGCTGCGGTCACCGCCATAGACCAGGGCGGCCAGGGCCTCGGGGTCACCCACCAGATTGCGCCAGAAGTCGAGACCCGCAAAGAAATCGTCGGCGATCGTCTGGGCGGACTTGATCTCGATGGCTATGCTTTCGCCACCCCGATCGATCAAGGCGTCGATCTCGTGGCCGGTGGCGTCACGCCAGAAGTACAGGTCGGGCTCCTGGCCTCGATGGAGAAAATTCTTGAGCAGCTCTGAGATCACGAAGCTCTCGAAAATGGGGCCGCGGCCGCCGTGCTGGAGGAGGTCTTCGGAGGAATGGATCCGCAGGAGGTAGCACAGGAGCCCGGTGTCGAGGAAATAGAGCTTGGGGCTCTTGATCAGGCGCTTGCCGAAGTTGACGTGGTACGGCCGGAGGAGGAGGACGAGGAAGCTGGCTTCGAGGATGGAGATCCAGCGGCGCGCCGTGGTGTGAGTGATACCGCAGTCGCTGGCGAGGGAAGAGAGGTTGAGAAGCTGTCCGTTCCGGCCCGCGCAGAGGCGCACGAAACGGCCGAACGACTCGAGGTCGCCCACGTTGACGATCTCCCTCACGTCGCGCTCGACGTAGGTCTGGTAGTAGCCTGAATACCAGGTTGGCGGATCGAGGCCCTTGTCGTGAATCCGGGGATAGAAGCCGCGCAGGAGGAGCTCCATCACCTCGGAAGAGTGGGCCGGCTCCCTCTTGGGGATTTCGCGTCCCAGCTTCTCCAGAGGGAAGGGCTCCCGTCCCTCGATCTCGTCGAGCGACAAAGGGAGCAGATGGAGGATGGCGCTCCTGCCCGCGAGCGACTGGCTGATGGACCGCAGGAGGAGGAAATTCTGAGACCCGCTCAGGACATACCTCCCGGGCGTATCCTCCCGGTCGACGATCGTCTGGATGTAGGAGAAGAGATCGGGTGCCCGTTGTACCTCGTCGAGGATGACGCCCCCGGTGAACTGTCCAAGGAAACCACGAGGGTCCTCGAGCGCGAACGCGCGGACGTCGGGCTCCTCGAGCGACGCGTAGTCGTGCTGGGGGAATGCAGCCTGGACCAGAGTGGTCTTTCCCGACTGGCGCGGGCCGGTGAGCGTCACCACCGGATACTGCTGCGCCGCCTTCTTGAGGACGGTCTCCAGGTTTCGTCGGATCATGCAGATTGAACTTCCAATGTTCAATCTACAAGGTCTCAGCTCTCGGGTCAACTGGCAACGGACCAGCACGGACCAACATGGACGAGCAAGGACCTGAGGCTTTCCGTCCGCCCAGTCCTGTTCGTCCCTGTCAGCCCGTGCCTGTCCTCCGAGCCCCGAGCTCCACTAGAATCCGGCCATGAACCTCCAGGAAACCCTCACCACCCTGAAGTCCCTTGGCAAGGAGCAGACGCGGAAGACCTACCGGCGCCATGGCGCGGGCGAGGACGTCTATGGCGTCAGCACCCCGGATCTCAAGAGCCTGCAGAAGAAGATCAAGCAGGACCACGACCTGGCCGGGGAGCTGTGGCGGTCGGGCAACCACGAGGCCCGAATCCTGGCGACGATGATCGCCGATCCGCGGAGGCTCGACGGATCCACCCTCGACGCCTGGGCGGCGGGGCTCGACAACTATATCGACTGCGGCTATCTGGGGGGCCTCGCGGCCCAGAGCCCGGCGGCACGCGAGGTGATGGCGCGCTGGATCGAGGACGACGGCGAGTGGATCGCCTCCGCCGGCTGGACCGTCCTCTCCTACCTCGTCGCCGCGAGCGAGATCTCCGACGCCGAGGCCGCGGCCTGGCTCGAGCGCATCGAGCGCGACATCCACGGCAGCAAGAACCGGGTGCGCCACCAGATGAACGGCGCCCTCATCTCGATCGGCGGCAACAAGCCGGCGCTTCAGGCCAAGGCCCTCGCCGCCGCCGCGCGCATCGGCAAGGTCGAGGTGGACCACGGCGACACCGACTGCAAGACGCCGGATGCCGCGGCCTACATCCAGAAGATGGCCGGGCGCCGCGCGGCCAAGTCGGGCTGACACCAGGGGGAGACCGGACCCGAGGAGCGGGCGACGGGCTCCAGCGTGCCTGTGTCGGGCTCCATCGTGCCTGTCTCCGGCTCCACGGGGCGCCTCGCGGGACCCGGTCAATGTGGTGCGGGACCCGCGGGTCGAGTCGCCCGACCCGTGGGGCGAGCCAGGCGGACCCATGGGTCGGATCATCGGACCCATGGGTCAAGTGGCCCGACCCATGGGTCATGTGGCGCGACCCGCGGGTCAAGCAGTTCGACCCGTGGGTCAAGCAGCCGGACCCTCGGGTCAGGTCACCCGACCCATGGGTCGAGCCGCCCGACCCTCGGGTCGAGTCACGTGACCCAAGGGTCAAGTCACAGGACCCTCGGGTCCAATCACGCGCCCCCGGGTCGCGACGCAGGACCCGCGGGTCCAACCTCACGCCTCGGCAACGTGGAGGTGCAGCCGTCCCTTCGGCGAAGGCGGTAGAGACGTCCCAGGTCGTAACGATACCTTTTCGGATCTCACGGGGACCGCGGGACGTCTCCGGAGGGGCAACGCCGCCTGGAATCAGCAACACCTCGCGGGAGCACACCAACGCCCCTCCCCTGATGGCCTGTGGTTGCCTATCCCTGCTGACGCCGGGTTGCCCCGGCGAAGACGTCCCGCGGTCTCCGTGGTCTTTGAATCGGTGTCGTTACGACCTGGGACGTCTCTACCGCCTTCGCCGGACGGAATGCCTATCCCGTGACCACCTGCCGTCACGCCGGGACGAGCGCCGGTTTCTTGGGGATGGTTCTCTTTTCCTTCTAGACTGGGTCCAAGCTCAAGGAGGATACGACTATGAGATCCGAGAAGCTCGGGGGATTCGTCTTTCTGATCGCGCTCCTGACCACGGCGGCCGGGGCGCAGCAGGTGACGCTGCCCCTCAACCAGTACGAGGACCTTCGTGCCCGCGCCAATCCGGCGGGGGAGACGCCGGCTCCGCCGCCGGCGCCGTTCGCTCTCGAAAGGGCGGATTTCGACGTCACGGCCGGAGCGGGGAGCGCCCGCATCGTCCAGACGCTCCGTTTGACGCTCTACGACGACAAGTGGCAGACCGTGCCCCTAGGGGACGCAGGCTCGTTCATCCACGCCGATTTCCGGGGGATCGAGGGGCGGGTGGACACGGCGGACAAGGCCTGGGCCCTTCTGGTGCGGGGCCGCGGCCGGCACGAGGTGATCCTGGAGTCGGCCGTGCCCGTGACGCGCGATCTTGCCGCCACCCGTCCCACCTGGCGTTTCGGCTTGAAGTTGCCGCCGGCCGCGGTAGTGCGGGGGCGGATCGCGGTGACGCCTGAGGTGGAGGAGGTGGAGATCGCGGGCCAGGGGATGGTCCGGCGTGAAGCCCTGTCCACGTCAGGCATCCCCTGGAGCTTCGTGGCCCTGCCGGGTAGCGAGGTGGCCTGGACGCTCTCCGGCAAGGCGACCGTGCCGGCGCGGGCCCGGCTGCCGTTGCGTTTCGAGTCCACGTCCGCCACGGCGGTCACCCTCTCGCACACCCGGCTCAAGGTCCAGGGCTGGATCGAGGCGCGGGTGGCCCAGGGACGGCTCGCCGAGCTGCGGGTGCCGCTGCCGGACGGGCTGGAGGTCGCGTCCGTCCAGGGCGGAGCCGGCTGGACCCTCGACGGACGGACGCTGGTGATCACGCCCGTGGCCGCGGTGGAGGAGACTTGGGCCGTGGAGCTCGAGCTCACGGGCGAGCCCCGGGACGCCTTCACCACGCCGCTGCTGATCCCCGCGGGGAGCGCCCGCACGTCGCTGCTCACCCGGGAGCCGGTGCTCAAGGACGATGGGCAGGCTCGCCTCACCGAGCCCGGATCGCTGCGCACCGCGAGCGAAACGGCGGCGGCACGTCTGCCTGCATCCCTGCGCACGGCCGCAGGTCCGATCTTCGCCGTGACCGATCCTGCCCGGCCGCCCCGCTGGATCGCCGAGTGGCCCGCGCACACCGAGGTGCTCGCCTCCCAGATCGACCGCCTGCTGGTGGACGTGGCCGTGGGGGATGCGGGCCGCGCCTCCTACCAGCTCTGGGCCCAGGTGAGAAACCGCGGCGCCCAGCAGCTCATCGTCACCCTGCCCCCCGGCTTCGAGCTGGCATCCGCCCGCCGCGACGCCGCGATCCTGACGCCGGGAGCTGCGGCCGGAGGCGGGCTCTCGATCCCTCTCCTCACCCAGGAGGACTCGCAGGTCGTTCACCTGAGCGGCCTCCTCCCCCTGGCCCTGCCGCGGGACGACGGCACGCTGGAGATCCCGCTGCCGGCCCTTTCGGCGCCCGCGGCCCGCGTCGAGGTGCGGGTGGTCCTCCCCGGTGGGCGCTCCTATGAGCTGGCCGATGCCAGCCGCGCCGGGACGGTCTCCTATCCGCCAGGCCTGGCCGTTCGCAAGCCCGTGGCCGGCATGGCCCGGCAGGTGGACTTGCAGGTGAACTCCTCCTCTCTGGAGTCCGCCGCGAGGTCAGCCTCCGCCCTTCCTGCTTTCTTCCCCCGTCCTGCCGGCTTTTCCGAGATCGACGCCGCCTGGAGCGCCCTCTCGGCCACCCCCGCACCCCTGACTCTCCGCGCTGAGGTGGAGAAGGAGAAATCCCAATGGTTCTGAAGACCCGTCTTCTGAAGATCCAAATCCTCATTCTGATGATGATGATCCTGTCGCTGGCTTCGGGTCTGCGTGCCGCGGACGCTCCACGTCCGGGCGAGGTGATGCTCCCCTTGAAGGACTATCTCTCACTGGTCGAGACGGCCGAACGGCTCGAGCGTGAGCGGGCCCGCCAGAAGGCCGATCAGGAGGTGCCGTTCGCCGAAGTGGTATCGCAGCGTGTCCACATCTCCCTGGGTGCGGAGGAGACGGCGGAGGTGATCTCCGACTTCGAGGTCCTCGTCCAGGGCACGCCGAAGAGCCCGGTGAAGCTCCCTCTCGCCGGTGTGGCGCGGGAGATGGAGGTGAAGCTGGCCGGCAGTACCCCGGCCAGCACGAACGCCACCCTGAGCGCCGGCGGCCAGGCGGGGGAGGTGATCTTGATCGCTCCGGCCCCCGGGCGCTACGCCGTCCGGATCAACGGCTCACTGGCGCTGGGCTCGACCGGCGTGAGCCGCCTCGCCCTACCTCCGGCCGTGGCGCCCGTGGCCGTGGCGGAGATCGAATTGCCGGCCGACCTCGCCTTCGAGGCTCCGGGTGCCGTGGTGGTGGACGACCGGGTGGAGGGGGGCCGGCGCAAGGTGCAGCTCACCACCCGCCGGGGTGAGGTGCAGACCGTCGAGGTCCGCCACAAGGTGGACGGCACCGAGGCGGAGAAGCTGCTCGCCCAGAGCGTCGTCGTCACCCTGGTGCAGCTCCTGCCCGACGGACCCCGGCGCCACGACGTGGTGCTCTACGAGGTCTCGCGTGGCGGTCTGGGGAGCTTCACGGTCGATCTGCCGCCCGGCCTCGCAGTGGAGCAGGCGGGCACAGATGAAGGGGATGTCATCCCCGTCACCGAATCCCGCCGGCTGACCGTGAACCGGCGCAATCAGCTCCGGGCAACCGGCTATCTGGTGCTCACCTCGACGCCTGCTCCGGGTAACGAGCTGCCGCTGGAGCCGATCGTTCCCCAGACCGAGGTGCGGGCCCGCTATCTCGCCCTGGCCTCCCAGGTGTCCGCTGACGTGCATCCCCTGCCCGAGGCGAGCTGGACACGGGTGGATCTCGACGATCTTCCCCCGGCCCTGCGTGAAGCCCTGAGCTCGGTCGACCTGGCCGCGGCCTGGCGGCTTGCCAGCGGAACGGGCGGCAGGATGGCCGTCTCCCTGCTGCCTCCCGCCTCGGCGCTCCCCCTCCTGGTGAAGAAGCGGGAGACCACGACGCTGATGACGGTGGACGGCACGCTCCTCCATCGCGACCGGCTCACCCTGCGTCCGCCGGGCGGACTGGGAGCCGCGCTCGACGTCGTCCTCCCCGCCGGGGCGAAGCTGTGGTCCACCAAGGTGGGCGAGATGCCCGTGCGTCCCATCGAACGGGCCAACAACACGATCTCCGTCCCTCTCGGCTTCGAGACGGGCAGGGAGCCGGTGATCGAGGTAGTGTCCGTGCTGGAGAAGGCCATCCCCAAGGGGCGCTCGGAGCTGGCCCTCTCCCTGCCCCAGATCGCGGCGCCCGTTGAGGTCCACGAATGGCGGGTGCTGCTGCCGGACGGAGCGAAGTACCGCTTCCGCGCGGGCGAGCTGCGGCCTGCGGCTGCGCGAGGCCTACCAACATCACGTGAACCCTGGAACGTTATGCAGTCGACACCAGGGGTTCTCACCGATCGCATCAACGTTGGCGGCAATGAGAAGGGCCAGCAGAGTGTGTTCATCGGTACGGGAGGCTCCGGCACGGTGCTGGGCAAGGTCGTGGACGACAAGGGAGCGCCCTTGCCGGGAGTGACCGTCACCCTCTCCGGTCAACTGGCCGCCGTCACGAACGCCCAGGGGATCTTCGTCTTCCGTGGGCTGCCCGCCGGCACGTTCCCCCTCAAGGCGGAGCTGGAGGGTTTCTCCTCGATCGAATACCCCAACGTCCAACTGGTGACGGGGCAGTCCACCACGGTGGAGATCACGATGTCCACGGCGGTCGAGGACGTCATCACTGTCACCGCCGAATCCCCCATACTCGACGAGCGCCGCATGAGCAACACCCAGACCACAACGCTGGACGAGAGCAGCAGCAGTGGGCTCGTCCTCGGCAAGGGCCGGAAGGACAAGAAGCAGGAGGCGGACCGGGAAGAGCGGCTGAACAAGGTCCTCTTCGCCCAGGAGGCCCAGGGTCTCGGGCAGGGCCTGGTCAGCGGCGTCAAGCCGCTCAACATCGCCATCCCGGAAACGGGAAAGGTGCTCTTCCTCGCCGGCGTGCTGCCGCCGGCGAAGGTGGGGGTCGAGTTGGAGGTGAAGGGGAAGCGGTAGCTTTTCCTGGGAGCGTTTTCCTGGGAGCGCTGGCGTCCCGCCGGCCTACTAACTCCGCCTTTTCTTCTTCAATGGGAGGAGGATAAAGCCAAGTAAGTAGGCCGGCGGGACGCCAGCGCTCCCAGGCTATCCCCGCTTATAGATCCCCGGCCGCACGATCTCCATGTGCCTGCCGGGGCTCTGCACCTCCGTGAAGCCGAAGGGGCGGTAGAGCTCGTGGGCGTCGCGGGTGACGAGGGAGAAGCGGCGCAGGCCCTCAAGGTCGGGGTGGGCCATGACGTGCTCCATGAGCCAGTGGCCGAGCCCCCGGCCACGGAATTCGGGGAGGACGTAGACGTCGCAGAGGTAGGCGAAAGTCGCCCCGTCGGTGATCACCCGCGCGAGACCGATCTGGCGCGGTCCCTGACTGTCCTCCTGATAGAGGCCGAAGCAGAGGGAGCGGGCGAGCGCCTTCGCCACCGTCTCCCGCGGGATCCCCTCGCACCAGTAGGCGGTGGTGAGGAAGGCGTGGATGGCGTCGACGTCGAGGCGGGCCGGATCGGTCGAGACGGTGAAGCCGTCGCGGTGGGACTCGTGGATCATCCCGGCAGTCTATCTCTGGCGCGAAGCTCCAGGCTGAACCTTCGTCCAGTCCCTGCGTAGAGAGTTGCAGACAAAGTAATTTCGTGGAGGAACCCCCCATGACCCGAAACGCTGTCCGTCTCCTCGTCCTGCTGGCGGTCGGCGGGCTCGCCGCCCTGCCGGCCGCGGCGCAGTTCCCCGGCATCACCCTGCCGCCGAGCGGCGACAACCAGTACTCCTCCGTCACCCAGGGCATCGGCCCCGTGCGGCTGACGGTCGAGTACCACAGCCCCGACGTCCACAGCCCCACGGGCGACGACCGCCGGGGGAAGATCTGGGGCGGCCTCGTCCCCTACGGGATGGCCAACCTCGGCTTCGGAAGCTGCGGCGACCAGTGCCCCTGGCGCGGCGGCGCCAACGAGAACACCACCTTCACCACCACGCACGACGTGAAAGTCCAGGGCCAGCCCCTGCCGGCCGGCACCTACGGCCTCCACTTCATTCCGGGCCAGGAGGAGTGGACCGTGGTCTTCTCGAAGAACCACACGTCGTGGGGGAGCTTCTTCTACGACGCCAAGGAAGACGCCCTGCGCGTCCAGGTCAAGCCGGCCAAGAGCGAATACCACGAGTGGCTCACCTACGAGTTCACCGACCGGCAGACTGACAAGGCCACCCTGGCCCTCAAGTGGGAGGACCTCCAGGTGCCGTTCACCATCGGCGTCGACGACGTCAGCGCCGTCTACCTGGCCGAGATCCGCCACGAGCTGCGGTCGAGCCCCGGCTTCGACTCCCGCAACTTCATGGCGGCGGCCCAGTACACGCTGCAGGCCAAGACCGACCTGACAGAAGGGCTGACCTGGGCCGAGAAGGCCGCCAAGCCTCCGGCCGGCGAGGAGACCTTCCAGTCCCTCTCCACCCTCGCCCAGCTCCAGGCGGCCAACGGCAAGACCGAGGACGCCAAGAAGACCATGGAAATCGCTCTCAACCATCCCACGGCGACTCCCGTCCAGATCCACCTCTACGGCCGCCAGCTCCTCATCCAGAAGAAGAACGACGAGGCGATGAAGGTCTTCGAGCTCAACGCCAAGCGCAACCCCGACGTCTGGCCCGTGCACCTGGGCCTCGCCCGTGGTCACTCGGCCCTGGGCCACAACAAGGAAGCCCTGGCCGAGGCCAAGCTGGCCGTCAAGCAGGCGCCAGACGAGGCCAACCGCAAGAACCTCGAGAACATGATCAAGCAGCTCGAGGAAGGGAAGTCGATCAACTGAAGGCCCCCAGGACCAGCACCGCCTGAGAGTGAAAGGAGGACCGGCCGAGCGCCGGTCCTCCTCAAGCTTGTAATGTTTTGAGCCTTTTGGACATAGTAGAAGCGGATGACCGCTTCACCCGACCTCCTCGCGAATGCGCCGGAGTACCCTTCTGAAAGTGTAGACAAGCTCGGAACCATCCTCGACGGGAAGTACCGTCTGGACGCCCGACTCGGAGACGGCGCCGTGGGCATCGTCTACCGCGCCACCCACCTCGGGCTCAAGAAGACCTTCGCGCTCAAGCTCCTGAAGCCCGGTCCGGCCCTCGATCCGTCCTCCGTAGCCCGCTTTCAACGGGAAGCCGAGGCCCTCGGACGTCTCCGGCACCCGCACATCGTGGAAGTCACCGACTTCGGGATCGACTCCGCAACGGGTTCCCCCTACCTGGTGATGGAGCTATTGGATGGGACTCCCCTCGCGGATCTCTGCCGGCAAGGCCCCCTGCCCCTCGACCGGGCGCTCCCCATCCTCGACGCCATCGCGGCCGCCGTCGACGCCGCCCACGAGCAGGGGATCCTCCACCGCGACCTGAAGCCCGGCAACGTCCTGCTGAATGGTCCGGAGGGGGAGGACCGGACGGTGAAGGTGCTGGATTTTGGCCTCGCGGAGATCGCCGCAGCGCCTCACCCTCTGCCCGAAGTGGAGAGGGAGAATCTCGTCAACGAGGAGACGGTCAATTCCCTGACCGCAACCGGCGCTCTCCTGGGCACCCCGCTCTACATCGCGCCGGAATTGATCCGCCATGCCCGGGCCAGCCGGGCTTCGGACGTCTACTCCTTCGGCGTGATCGCCTACGAGATGCTCGCCGGGAAACCTCCCTTCCAGGGATTGCCTGCCGAAGTCCTGGCCGGGCACCTCAAGCGCGAGCCCCCGGCGGGGCCACTTTCTCCCGAAGTGTGGAAGGCCTTGCGGGATACCCTGGCCAAAGCTCCGTCCAAGCGTCCGGCGACCGCTCGCGAAGTCGTCCGCCGCCTCCGCCGAGCCGCCGGCCGTGAGAAGCAGATTCGCTGGCACCGGACTGAAATACCTCGGCGGGTTCTCCTCGCAACGGCCTTGGCCGCGGCCGTGGCTCTCGCCGGCTTCCTCCTGCTTCCCAACGGCGTACCACCCCTCGAACGATGGGCCTACGACCTGCGGCTCCGCGCCGCGCCGGCACGTCTACCCGATTCAAGAATCCTGCTGGTCAACATAGACAATGCCAGCCTCGCCGACAAACCCGTCCCCCTCGGGGGGTGGGCGGACGAGATCGGAACCAGGCTCGACCGGATCTTCGCGGCCGGAGCGCGCGGCGTGGCGATCGACATCCTTCTGCCCGACCTCTGGAAAGACTCGCCCGGCTTCTCCGATCTCGTTCTCCATCATCCCGAAGCACTCACCCTCGCTGCCTTCTCGAATCCGGACGGGAGCGTCCCTGGCACCGGCAGCGTGGCCGGCCTGACGGCCGCGGCTCTCGGTCCGCGGCGCGCCGCCGCGATCTTCGGCTTCGTCAACCTGGACGAAGACCCGGATGGAGCTGTCCGCCGGGGCCGACTCTGGTTCCGCGACGTCTCCGGTATCCATCGGCCGTCCTGGGCCGCGAGGGCCGCATATGGGCTCCGGCCGGACCTCGCTTGGGAGGGCGGCGGGACCCCTCAGAGCTTCTGGATCGACACCCGGATCGACTGGCAGCGTTACGAACAGATCTCCTGGCGGGACGTCCCCAAAGCCCTCGATCGAAATCCAGAGCTGTTCCGGGACCGCCTCGTCCTCGTGGGTGAGGATTTCCAAGTCTCCGGCGACTACCACCGGATTCCACACCGTTCCGGAAGAGTGTCGGGTCTCACCCTCCAGGCCCTGATGGTGGACACGATCGCAGCCGGCCTGCCCATCCGCGAGACCGACAGGAAATCCATCCTCGCGGTCACCCTCCTGGGGATGGCCCTCGCCATGGCCGGAACCCTCTGTGCGCGCCGGGTGGGACCCATCGTCGGCGGGCTCGCCGTGGGAGCCGGCGTCTATGGGTCTCTCTCCTTTCGAATCTTCCGGCAAACCGGCCTGATGCTCCCAGTCACGGCCCCCCTGCTCCTCCTTCTGATCGGTCTCCTCGTCGCGCTTGTCCTGCGTCGGAACTTGTCTGCACCTCCGGAGATCTCAGTATCATGAACAGTCGCATCCTGATCGTTGGCGTCCTCCTCTTCATGCCTCTCCCGGTCGAGACAGCAGAGGCTGGGGCTTCCAAGCCGGTGGCCATCGTCTACGCCCTCAAAGGTGAGGCCTTGGTCGCAGACGCGTTTCGCCGACCCCTGCGCTCCTTGGACCGTCTGCCAGCGGGAACCACGCTGAAGGTAGGATCGAGCTCTCGCCTGACTTTGGCCTTCACGAACGGGCGCCGCTATGAAATGGGCCCGGGCTCTCGGGCAACGCTCGGTAACGAAGACCTCGCCTCCAAAGCCGGCCCGGTACAGTCTCTTCCCCGGTTTCCGCCCTTCCCCCTCCTGGCTCCGATCGCCAAAGACGATCACCCTGGCCCCAACCCGGGGGCGGCGAGCATTCGCGGGGAAGAGATCGAGATCCTCTCTCCTAAGAATGGGTCCTCAACTCTCGCGGGTGCCACCCACCTCCACTTCCGGCCCGTGGGTGGCGCTACGCGCCATCAAGTGGAGATCGAGAACGCCCGCGGGACCGTGATCTTTCACGTCGTCACGGAGACCTCCACCGTGAGCGTTCCGGCTGGGGTCCTGAGGCCCGGAGCCCGCTATCACTGGACGGTCAAGGCGCTGGACAGACCCGGCCCAGTAGCCAGCGGCACGGCCTACTTCATCACCCTCTCCAGAAAGGAGGCTGAGGTCCGTGAAAGGTTGCGCAAGGCTGTCGAGGCGGCAGGAGACGACGGGGCCCGGGCTCTGCTCGACGCTGTGGATCATGATCTTGGGTTGACGAGCGAGGTGCCCGAGGACCTTGAAGAAGCAGGAGGCGCTGTGGTCGAAAGCGTAGCGCCGAAATCGCCGGGCGAGACTGTGGGCCTGAGGGCAGGAGACGTGATCCTCTCGTGGTTCTGTCCAGTCTCTCCCCCCGCCTTTCCCCAGCCCTCCAGCGGCAGCGTCCGCTCTCCCTATGACCTGCTGCCCCTCGAAATCGAGGAGGCCCCGCGACGCGCTGTCATCCTGCGTGGGAAGCGGGGGGACCAGGAGATGACCTGGCGTCTGACGGCGTCGGACTGGGGGATCGAAACCCGGCCCGGTCTCCCGGACGACCTCAACACGGTCTATCTCGAAGGAAAGGCGAAAATCGAAGCTGGGGATTTTGCGGCAGCCGAGCGGAGCTGGCGGTCCGCGGTGGAATCCGCGAGGAGTGCCGGAGAGAGCCGGCTCGCCGCCTGGCTTCTGAACCGGCTCGCCAGGGCGCTGGCCAAAGCCGGAAAATGGCCCGAGGCGGACGCCGCTTATGAAGAGGCGTTGGTTGCCTTGGAGCGGGAGGCCGAGCATCCGGCGGCGGCCCAGCTCCTCCGCAACTGGGGGAAGACGTTCGACGGGCGTGGCCTCTGGGACGCGGCAGCCGAGCGCTATCAGAAAGCCTTGGCGCTCTACCGGACGATGGCTCCGAAAAGAAGCCTGGCCGAGGCGCGAGCACTCAACCAGCTGGGGGTCACGGCCGCAAAAAGGGGCGACTACCCCGGGGCCGAGGAGCTCCTGCGGCAGGCTCTGGCCATCCGGGAAGAGCTGGCGCCCGGGACTGCCGAGGTCACGGGAAGCCTCAACAACCTGGGGATCCTCGCCCGCCGGCGTGGCGATCTCGTCGCAGCAGAGGAGTACCTCACAAAAGGCGAGGAGCTCCAGCGGCGGATTGCCCCAGAAAGTGCCGACCACGGGTTGTTCTTCCAGAACCTCGGCAACCTGGCCCAGAATCGTGGGGATCTGGAGAGGGCAGCAGGGTTCTTCCGGCATGCACTCGCAATCTTCGAAAAGACGGATCCCGGCGGGGACGGCGTCATAAACGGCCTGTTCAGCCTCTCTGCCATCGCGACGAAGAGGGGAGATCTCGCCGCGGCCGACGATCTGCTCCAGCGCGAGCTGGCTCTCCAGGAGCGGACGGCCCCCACCGAGTTGAGCGCCTCCGGAACCATGATCCTGCTGGGTAACGTCGCCGCGCGCCGTGGCGACCTGGACACCGCAGAGCTATATTACCGCCGTGCTATAGCGATCCAGGAGAAGCTCTCCCCGGACGGGGGGGGCGACTACTACCTTGGAACTCTGGGGATCTTGATGGCTCAACGTGGCGAATTCGCCACGGCCCGGACCTACCTGCAGCGCTCGCTCGCTGCGAGCGAAAAGAGCACGCCGGAAAGTCTCCCGGTCGTAGCGATCCTGGAGCAGCTCGGGAGGCTGGAGCTCATGGACAGCGGCGGCGACCTCGCAATGGCGGAGGGCCTTCTCCGGCGTGCGTTGACGATTCTCGAAAAGCAAGCGCCCGAGAGCCTGGAGACCTCGGACGTTCTATGTGGCCTTGGCGAGGTTGCCATCCGGAGAGAACACCTGCCGGAGGCTATCGCGCTCCATCGCCGGGCCTTGGACCTCCGGCACAAGCTCGCCCCGGGGTCCGCGAGTGAGGCCGAAACTCTCTATTTTCTGGGCAACGCCGAGCGCCGGGCTGGACAGTCCAAAGAGGGGACTCGCGACCTCTACCGCGCCATCGACATCCTCGACCGCCAGCGCGCCAGGATCGGGGGTACCGAGGAAGCGAGAATCTCCTTCGAGGCCACCCTCGGCGACTATTACCACGCCTGCCTGGAGGGTCTGATCCAGCTCGGTCGGCCCGCCGACGCCTTCCACGCCCTGGAGAGAGGACGCGCCCGCTCCTTTCTCTCCCTTCTCGCCGAGCGGGACCTCCGCCTCTCGGATCTGCCAGCGGAGCTCGCCGCCGAGCGCAGGCAAGTGGACGCCGAATATGACCGCGTCCAGTCGCAACTCGCTCACCTGGACACCAGCCGCGACGACGCCGAAATCGAAAGGCTGACGGGCGATCTCCGCGACCTTCAGGCCCGCCAGGAAGAAATCATTGCCAAAGTTCGGCGAGAGTCGCCCCATTCTGCCGCTCTTCAAGATCCCCAGCCCCTCGATCTGGCTGCTGCCCGCAGGGCTCTCGATCCTGGCACGGTGCTCCTCGAATACGCCGTGGGAGCGGAGAAGACTTGGATCTTCGTCGTCCAGTCCGAAAACACAGGCGGCTTCGGCTTGTCGGTCTTCCCAGTCGCCGCTGGCGACAAAAGGCTGCGCAAGGAAGTCGAGAGCTTCCGCCGCCTTCTTCAGAGGCCCGGCTCCGATCGCGCCACGCTCCAGGCTCGGGCAAGGCATCTCTATGGCCTTCTGGTTCGCCCTGCCGAGAGACAGATCACCGCAGCACGGCGAATTCTTATTTCACCAGACGGCCCTCTGCACACCCTGCCCTTTGCCGTGTTGATGCGTGGGAACCACTATCTCGCCGAGTGGAAGCCGCTTCATTCGGTGCTCTCCGCTACCCTCTATGCGGAGCTGAAACGATCGCGCCCGGCCCAGCGGGATCTCCTGGCGGAGCGCCTCGACGCCTTCGGTGCCCCCATCTATCCCCGTTCGGTCCCAGACACACCAGTCGATCCGGAAGTCCGTGAGACTCTCAGGCGTGGGTGGACCCTCAAACCTCTCCCCTCCAGCCGCAAGGAGGTGGAGGCTATCGCTGCTCTGTACCCCCAGGCCCACACGTATCTCGGGCCAGATGCCACCGAAGAAAAGGCAAAATCCCTCGGGGCAGACTCGCGCCTCGTCCACTTTGCCTGCCACGGTCTGCTCGATGAGCGATTCCCGCTCAACTCTGCACTGGCCCTCACCCTGCCCGAGCATCCGGTCGAAGGTCAGGACAACGGTCTCCTCCAGGCCTGGGAGATCTTCGAAAGCGTGCGCCTCGATGCCGACCTGGTCACACTCTCGGCCTGTGATACCGCTTTGGGAAAAGAGATGGGCGGCGAAGGTCTCGTCGGGCTCACCCGGGCTTTCCAGTATGCGGGTGCTCGCTCGGTTCTCGCCTCGCTGTGGGGCGTTTCTGATGTCTCTACCGCCAACTTCATGAAGCGTTTCTACGGCTATCTCCGGAGCGGCAAGGACAAGGATGAGGCCTTGCGGGCGGCGCAGATCGACCAGATCCGGGAGAAGTCCAGGTCGTCCCACCCCTTCCACTGGGCGGCATTCGAGCTCTTCGGCGATTGGCGGTGAGGCCAGGGCGTCTGTTCCATTTTCGGAACGGATACGGTCCCTGGAAGGTCCAAAAATGAAACACCAGGCCTGACCTCTGGCAAGACGTCATTTATTTTCTGAGACTTACGGCCATCCTTCAGTAGGCCCCGGAATTGCTGCGCCACAAGGCAGCGCCGGAAGGATTCAGGAAGGAGGATCGGCCATGTTTCGGAGATCGGTTCCAGTCTGTCTCGTATTCCTCGCGCAGCATCGTTTTGTGCGTATTCCAGGAGATTTTCAAGATGTGCACCAAGCCGAGATCATCTGCGAACTCGACCACTGCCACGAGAATAGCTGCGAAACCGGCCCGCTTCTTCCAAGCGATTGGTAGGGGTCGTCGCGTTGACAGGTACTAAGTTCGTACAAGAACTGAAAGGAGATGCCGATGAAAAAGCAGAAGAAGCTCACGCTCAGTAAGGAGACGTTACGCAACCTGGCCGAGATGGAGTCGCACAAAATCCTCGGCGGCGGCGTGACATCACTACCCAACAGTGGTGATACGGCTACCTGCGAGTGCAGCATGAATTATCCCTGTACTCGTATCTGCACGTACGGAGTTCCTTGCTAGAAATCTCTCCTTGAATCCTCTGGAACGTTCCAAAAGTGAAATCCTGAAGCGACCTCGGCAGCCTCGGGCTCGAGGCTGCCGAGGTTCACGCCTGGACCCAGGCTTACTCCTCCCGTGAGCCGCCTCCGGTTTCAATCCCCAGCCTTTTCACATACCGGTGAAAGGTCGCCTTGGCGGAGCCCAGGCTCTCCCGGGCGGCCGTCGCATTCCTCCATGCCGCTCCAGCCGCGACAGGATCAGCTCCGAGCCAGACGTGGGCGATCAGGGCTTCGAAGACATCGCGGGTCGTTCGTGGCAAAGTTGGTAGTTGAGAGATTGCGCCCGGAATCCAGGTCTCAAGACTGGAACTCCCTCCACGCTCCGCAGGCTCAAATATGAAACCCAGAAAGAGCGAGCCTCGCACAGGCTTTGTGGAATCAGAGCTTTACAGTTTACCTATAGACTGGTGCGCATCTTGCCCTGCTTCTTTGGCCGATGGAGTGGACCTCTTTCCGCTCCACGACCACGACGAAAGGAGTACAGCACATGAAAAGTCCCATTTACCTCGGAATCCTCCTCGGCCTGACTCTCGCCCTTTGGGGTCTGGCTTCCCCGGCGACGGCACAGACCTGCAACGGGTTGACCTGCACGATCATTGGTACCTCCGGGAATGACAATCTCACGGGGACGTCGGGACACGACGTCATCTGCAGCCTGGGGGGAAGTGACACGATCCACGGCGGAGGGGGCGACGACACGATCTGTGGCGGGGCCGGCGACGACTTTCTCTATGGCGAGGGTGGCGGGGACTTGATCCTCGGAGAGGGAGGCAGCGACAGGATCAACGGTGGCGCCGGGTCTGACATGGCCCAGTTCGATTTCGCAGTGACCGCCAACCTCTTCTTGGGAACCGCCGATGAAGGCGGGAACGACACCCTGTTCTCGATCGAAAACCTGAAAGGCTCCGACAGCGCCGACATTCTCACCGGCGATGGGGGCAACAACCTCATCGAGGGCCAGGGTGGAGACGACGTCCTCAACGGCGGCGACGGCAACGACATGTTGTATGGCCGGCACGGCAACGACACTCTGAACGGCGGCAGCGGCGCCGATCTCCTGGAAGGCGGGCCCGAAAACGATACGGCAGTCTATGATTCGCCCATCAGTGTGAGCCTGATGTCGGGGCCGGCGTCCGACGGTGACTCTCTGGGCGGCATCGAGAACTTGACGGGATCGTCGGGCAACGACACCCTGGTGGGTGACGGCAACGCCAACATCCTGAATGGTAACGGCGGAGCCGACTTCCTGGATGGCCAGGGTGGCACCGACACCTGCAACGGCGGCCTGCCGATTCTCAACGAAACCGATACGTGCACCAACTGTGAGACCGCAAGCTCCTGCTATCTCCAGTAGGACGTGAGGCTTGGTAAGGGTGGCGTGCCTCTTACTCGTCGGGTGCGCCGCCCCCACCCGCAATCCCCAACCTCTTCACATACCGGTGAAAGGTCGCCTTGGCGAGCCCCAGGCTCTCCCGGGCGGCCTTGACGTTTCCTCCGTAGCGCTCCAGACGCGACAGGATCAGCTCGCGCTCGAAGGCGTGCACCGCGTCTTCGAAAAAAACGCCATCCGCCAGCAGGGGCCCCGCTTTCGGATTGGGCTCGCTTCTCAGCACCTCGGGCAGGCAGCGCTCGATCAGGGCGCGGTCGATCCAGGCACCGGGCTGGGCGTGGATGATGAAGAGGGAGCAGGCGCGGGCCAGGTCGCGGACGTTTCCCGGCCAATCGTGGGCGACCAGAGCTTCGAAGGCGTCGCGGGTGAAGCCGAGGGTGCGCTTGCGGAGCTTTCGCTCCTGGTGGCGACGGAAGTGATCGAGGAGCGGCGGGATGTCCCAGGGACGGTCCCGCAGGGGGAGCAGGCGGATGGCCAGGGTGCGGAAGCGGTCGTAGAAGTCCGCGCGTAGGGTCCCCTCCCGCACCTCCTGGTCGAGATCGCGGTTGGTGGCCAGGACGATGGCCACGTCGACGTGGATCTCGCGGGTCTGCCCCACCGGGGTCACGGTGTGGCTCTCCAGGACGCGGAGGAGGTGGGCCTGAGCCCGGGGCGACAGCTCGCCGATCTCGTCGAGGAACAGGACGCCGCCGTCCGCGGCGCGGAAGAAGCCGGGCTCGTCGGTCAGGGCTCCGGTGAAGGAGCCGCGCTTGTGGCCGAAGAAGCGGGAGGCGGCGAGCTCGTCGGTGATCTCGGCGCAGTTCACCACCACGAGCGGCCGCTTGTGGCGCGAGCTGTAGGCGTGGAGGTAGCGCGCGACGAGGTCCTTGCCTGTGCCGCGCTCGCCGAGGACGAGCACTGGCTCCGGGTTCTCGGCCTCGATCGCCGGGATGAAGATCTCGTGCAGCGACCGCCGCAGCGCCTGGGTGCTCGAAGAGTCGCCGAGGATCTCCGGTGCGTTCTCTCCGGTCTCGCGCAGCTCCCGTAGCTCCCTTTCCTGCGTGGCCTGGCGGAAGGAGAAGCCGAACAATCGCCCTACGGCCGCGGCGTAGCCCTCCAGCCAGGCGCGGTCGCCTTCGGTGTAGGCCTCCAGCAGGCCGTTGTTTTGGAGGTAGATGACGGCGAGGACGGCTTCGCGGAGGGGATCGACGATCGGCGCGCAGAGCACGCTGTAGGGTCCCCCCGCGAGCGACGGGGTGCGCGAGGCATCGGCCTGCATCCGCGGGTCCTCGATCAGCTCGGGCCGGCCGCTCGCCACGACCCTTTGGATGAGTGACGGGCTCACGCCTCGCACCGAATCTCCCCGCTCGCAGGCCGCGATCTGTTCCTTGGTGAGCTGGCCCAGAGTGTGGACGGCCTTGAGGCGCAGCGGCTCCGGCTGCTCGATGACCAGCAGCAGGGCCTTCCGGGCGCCGAACCCTCGCGCCGCGGCCTCGAACGAGGCCCGGAGCGCCGCCTCCTCGCCGCCGTCGCTCGACAGCACGGCCAGGAGCTCGTTCATGGAGCCGAGGAGCTGCGAGTAGTCGCGTCCGGGCGGCGGAGAGGGAGAGTCGGGAGCCGTCATCCCTTTTAGGGTAGCAGTAACCGCGTTTCGGGTCCCAGAAACCCTCACTCCGGCACTCTTCTCCCGCCGCCCAAGACCCTCACCCCTGCCCCTCTCCCGACCACCCCGTCCCCCTCCCCGGGA
The DNA here is from genome assembly GCA_963712665.1 of Thermoanaerobaculaceae bacterium. GTDB lineage: Bacteria > Acidobacteriota > Thermoanaerobaculia > Multivoradales > UBA5704 > DATARR01. Next base: position 439,798 of record CAVQIV010000013.1, read on the forward strand.
GAGGGGTACCCGGCTGAGGCGGTCTGGCTGTTCTCCCTCTTCTCCCGGTGAGGGGGGTGGGAGGGGACGGGAGAAGAGGGCCGGGGTGATGAGGGTCTTGGATGAGGCCCTACCAGATCCGGCACACCTTGTCCGGCTCTTTGTACAGCGCCTGGCCGGGCTTGCAGTTGAAGGCCTGGTCGAACTCGGGCATGTTCACCACCACGCCGTTGATCCGGTACTGGTGCGGCGAGTGGGGATTGACGCGGGCGCTCAGGCGCAGGGCTTCGGGCCGGTCGCCCCCACAGTCCCACTGGGCGAAGCCCACGAAGAAGCGCTGCTCGGGAGTGAGGCCGTCCTGGGGCTCGAGCTTCTGGCCGCGCGTCTCCTCCTGCCAGGCGAGGTAGGCGAGGATGAGCCCGCCGAGGTCGGCCACGTCTTCGCCCAAGGTGAGCTGGCTGTTGATCTTGATGTCGTCCACCACCGTGTACTGCGCGTACTGGTCGCTCACACAGGCGGCACGCTTACGGAACTCCTTGTCGTCCTCGGGCGTCCACCAGTTGCGCAGGTTGCCCTGGGCGTCGAACTGCCGGCCCTCGTCGTCGAAGCCGTGGGTCAGCTCGTGGCCGATGGTGCCGCCGGTGTTGCCGTAGTTGGGGGCGGCGTCCATCTTGGGATCATAGAGCGGGGGGAGCAGCACGCCGGCCGGGAAGTTGATGTCGTTCATGAACGGGTTGTAGTAGGCGTTGACCGTCTGCGGTGTGATCCCCCACTCTCCGCGATCGACCGGCTGGCCGATCTTGGCGAGGTCGCGGCGGGTCTCGAAGGCGACCGCCCGTTCGACGTTGCCCGCGAAGTCGCCGCGCCGCACCTCCAGGGCCGAGTAGTCGCGCCAGCGCTCGGGATATCCCACCTTGTCGCGCATGGTCTGGAGCTTGACGAGCGCCTGCTTCTTGGTCTCGGCGCTCATCCAGGGGGACTGCTCGATGCGCAGGGCCATGGCATCGCGGATCTGCTTGACCATCCGCTCCGTGTCGGTCTTGGCCTGGGCCGGGAAAACCTTGTGGACGAAGACCTCCCCCAGCGCCTCGCCGAGATGATCGTCTACCCAACCCACGCAACGCTTCCAGCGCGGCGACTGCTCCTTCACTCCCGTGAGGTAGGCGCGGTAGAAGTCGAAGCTCGCCTGCGCGAACGGGGTGGAGAGGAAGGGGGCGGCCTGGCTCGCCAGGTGGAAGCGGAGGTAGGCCCGCAGGTCGTCGAGAGGGGCCGAGGCGAGCTGCTTGTTCACCTCCTCGAAGAACTTGGGCTCGGTGACGTTGAAGTCGTCGAGCCCGCCCTGGCCGAGGGCTTTCAGATAGACGTCCCACTGGAAGGCGGGAGTGAGCGCCTGCATCTCCTTGCGTTTCATGGGATGGGCGGTCTTGTAGGGATCGCGGCGCTCGACCGGCGTGAGGGAGGCCTTGGCGAGGGCCGTCTCCAGGGTCAGCACCACGCCGGCATGGCGGGCCGCTGCCGGCTGCGGCTCACCCAGCAGCTCGAAGAGCCGCTGCGCATAGGCCTGGTAGTGCTCGCGGGTCTCCTTGGACTTGGCGTCGTCCTTGATGTAGTCCTCGGGCGAGGGCAGCCCCAGCCCGCCCGCGGCGGCGAAGCCGATGACCTGGGCGGCGTTGCGAGGGTCCTGGCCGGAGCCGAAGCCGAAGAGCATCCCGCCGCCGCCGCCCTCCTGGTGCAGATGGGCGAGGAGACTCGCCATCTCCGGCCGCGACTTCAGCGCGTCGATGGCCGCCAGGTCGGTCTTCAAGGGCGTGATCCCCGCCTTCTCGATGGCGGGCTCATCCATGCAGGCCGCGAAGTAGTCGCCGATCTTCTGAGTGTTGGCATCGCGGCCCGGCACCGGGCGGGCCGCCTCCTCGAGCATCCCCCAGAGGAAGCGCTGGTTGTCGTTGCCCATCTTGGCGTAGACGCTCCAGCGCGGGCGATCCGGAGGGATCGGATTCTTCTCCAGCCACTTGCCGCAGGAGAACTGGTAGAGGTCGACGCATGGATCGACCGACCGGTCCATCACCGTGGAATCGAGGCTCGGCGTATAGGGGAGGGCCGTGAGGGGCCGCTGCGGGGTGGCGGCCGGCGGCTCCTGGGAGCGGGCCGGCGATCCGGTCAGCACGGGGATGGCCAGGATCGAGAGGAGGACGAAGCGTCGGATCATCGAGGGCTCCTTTGGACAGAGGACGACACGGGCGGCCGGGCCGCCGGAGAGAGTATCTACGATGAGAGAAGGGTTTGGTTGCGGCGCCCCTTCGGGGCGGACCCTCACTCTCCCAACCTCTCTCTCCCAGCCTCCCCCCCGACCGCCGGGAGAGAGAGGGCTAAGAAGCTCTTTCTTGCCTCTTCTTAAGACTATCCACTCCCTCTTCTCCCGGCGGTCGGGGGGGAGGCTGGGAGAAGAGGGCCGGGGTGATGAGGGCCTACTGCGGCGCGATGTAGGCGACGTTCAGGTCCAACCCCTCGAAGCGCTCCGCCGATACCCCGAACGTCAATCCCAGCGCCTCCTTGGGGATGGCCTGGAAGCCCTGGGAGATCCCGATGTCGTTGGGATTGCTGTTGTTGAAGATGACGAGCATGCGCACCACGTCGTCCCCGATGTTCTGGATGTAGTGGAACCAGCCCTGCGGCAGGATGGCGATCTGGCCGGTTTCGAGGTCGAACCTCTCCCACTCACCATCGGGGAAGCCGAGGCCGATACGAACCTTGCCGGACAGGATGTAGTCGAGCTCGGAGGCGTCGGGGTGCCAGTGGGGGATGCGCACGGCCCCCGGCTGAAGCGTCAGCAGATAGACGGCGAGGCCGTTGCCGGCGAGCCCCGGGAAGGTGCTCTGGTTAGCCTCCTGGATGGTGCCGCCCTTGGCCACCACCTGAGGCGGACAGCCTGCGAGATTGAACGTGAACTGAGAGACGCGTCCCATGATCTCCTCCTGGCGCCAACCGGCGCTGTTTTTGTTGTGGGCGCCAGGAGTTTAACAGGTCTCGCGCAATGGCAGTGGAAGTCGGACCCCGGCTCAGCCCTGCAATCGCCGGGCGAGTTGCTCGGCCCGCTGCTGGTTGGCCACGTTGGGATCCGGGGCCTTGAGCTCCCGGTGGGCCACGGAAGCCACCTTGAGCTCGCGCTCGGTGGGGGCGAGCCCACGGTCGTGGAGGACGTCCCAGGTCTGGCTCACGACGATGGCCTCCAGGTTCTGGACGCGCTCGAGGAGAGTTTCGTTCAGTCTCCGCACCTCGGTCACCTCGCGCTCCAATTCGTCGGTGGAGGCGCCGAGCTGGCGCTGGGTGGCCTTGAACTTCATCCACTCCTTCCAGGTCCCGGCGAGAATCGCCGTGACGGGGATCAGCACCCAGATCCAATTGAACATGGTTTGGCCATCCTTTCGAGCTGTGGTAGGGTTCGCCGCCCCGGACGCGCGGGGAGGAAACAGCCCCTTCAGAGGATTGTACGCTGATGCGCGTTCAGGGTTTTGTGACGGGGAGCGCCCCGTGCGCTCCAGAGTAGAAACGACAACCAGGAGTACTCAACATGAAGAAGAGCAACCTCAAGAAGCTGACCCTGAGCAAGGAGACCCTGCGCGGTCTGGATACCGAGAAGCTGGCCGAAGTGGCCGGTGGCGATCCGTCGAACAAGTACACGAACTGCGGGTCCTGCGGCATCGCCTGCACCGTGATCTCCTGCGCTACCTGCTAAACGCCTGAAGCCGGCGGGAGGGGATCCCCTCCCGCCGGCCGTTCTTCCTGCCGTCCTTCTCTTACGGCCTACCGGCCGGTCTCAGCCTTGATCGACTGAGCCACGAGGGTGCCGTCCGTCTGGCGGGTGCCCCGGCCCTCGACGCGCGTCCGCTTGCCCGCGGCCACGGCGGAGGCCACCTGATCCAGGGACTTGAGATCGCCCCGGGCGTTCCACTGCGTCTGGCCGTTCACCACGACGCGGGCGCCGCTGGCGAGGACGAGGGCCTGCCCATCCACCGCGGAGACCACGCCGGAGAACTCGGCGCCACGGGCCGGACGCTGCCGTCCGCCGCGGCGATCACCGGCTGGATCGTCGGCCCCACGACCCCGGTTCCCGCCGCGATCGTCACCCGCCGGGTCGTCCGCGCCACGGCCGGCCTGGCCGCCGCGGTCGTCGCCCGCCGGATCATCGGCGCCGTGCCGCTTGTCCCCGGTGGAGGACACCGCGGCCGTGGAGCTGTCGAGGTCTGAGAAAGCGGGCTCCGTGGGGCTGCTGCCCCGCGAGCAGCCGGTGGTGGCGAGGGTCAGCGCGAGGAGTCCCAGAGTAGCGAGGGGAGCGAACGTGCGGTGAATCATGACAAACCTCCTTGTCGTTCCTGGGGGCGCCGGCGAATCTCAGAGCCCCGCGTTCATCCCTTGAGACAGCGGGACCCCGCCGCGGGAACAGGAAAATTTCGTCCTCAGGTCCGTAAGGCATTTCGTAATCCACTTGGTGTACTCTCGACGTGCCTGTGGACACGCCTCCCGAGCCCGAGCCCCCTGCCATGTCCACGAAACCCTGGGACAAAACTCTGCCTAGACCTCGAAAGGAGGAACCGTATGGCGAATGAGGAGAAGGAGCCCGACTTTTCGGACGTGGAGAGCGGCCATTCATCGACCGCCCCCATCTCGGAGCCCGCCTACCAGACCTACACCATCGTCTCCGGCGACAGCCTGTCGAAGATCGCCAAGCACTTCTATGGCGATGCCCACAAGTGGCGCCACATCTTCGAAGCCAACCGTGACGTCATCAAGGATCCCGACCTGATCTACCCCGGTCAGACGATCAAGATCCCCTCTGAGTGAGGGAGAGGAGAGAGACCATGCGCTTCCATCGCACGACGACCCTGATCCTGCTCGGCTGCATCGCCCTGTTCGGCTGTAAGAAGAAGGAAGAGGCTCCGCCGCCCGAAGCGACGGTGACGCCCGCGCCGGTGGAGACTCCGGCTCCGACTCCCGCTTCGGTCCCCTTCAAGGTCACCTCGATCGACCTTGGCAAAGCGATCGGCCCGGACAAGAAGGTCACCGAGGCGACGACCACCTTCGCACCGAAAGACACCATCTATGCCGTCGTCAACAGTGAGGGCGAGGCTCCGAGCGTCAAGCTCACCGCGAAGTGGACCTACGGTGACAAGGGGCAGTCCGTGAAGGACGACAAGGTCACCATCACACCGACCGGACCCGAGGCCACCGAGTTCCACATCTCCAAGGCCAGCGGCTGGCCCGTGGGCAAGTACAAGGTGGAGATCCTGGCGGACGGCACCTCGGCCGGCACTCAGGAGTTCGAGGTCAAGAAGTAGGACGTCTCGAGGAGGAAAGGGGCGCCCCACCCGGGGCGCCCCCGGATCGGCTACTTACAGGGTTGCGCGTCTGGGATGCACTGCTGGTGGCTGCCTTGGACGCAGCAGTGATACCCCTGGATGCACAGCAGAGTGCAGGCGGTCTGGGCGTGGGACAGAGCGGGCACGCTCACCAGGGCCGTACAGGAGAGCCCCAGGGCGAAGAGAAGCGTTCTTAGTTTCTTCATGTGAGTACCTCTCGTTTCTCTTACCTCCCCCACCATCGGGGGTCACCCTGATCTTTCGCAAGGCCCATGCCGGCACGCCTCTTGCTGAGTAGAGACTCCCCGGATTCGCTGTCTCCCATTCTCGCCCCCCGCGCACTCCCTCTTGAGAGCCTCACATCAGGGACGCATCCGGAGGACCGGGCTCCTGGTGTACAGTGGCGGATGACGATGAAACTGGCGACCGTAGAATCCATGGCCACCTGGTCCCCGACCTCCTGGCAGACCAAGCCGGCGCTCCAGCAGCCGACCTATCCGGACGTCCAGCGGCTGGACGAGACGGTGCGCGCGCTGTCGTGCCTGCCGCCGCTCGTCACCTCCTGGGAGATCGAGAAGCTGAAGGCGCAGCTCGCCGAGGCGGCCCGGGGCGAACGCTTCCTCCTCCAGGGGGGCGACTGCGCCGAGAGCTTCGACGAGTGCACCTCCCCGGCCATCACCAACAAGCTCAAGATTCTGCTCCAGATGAGCCTGGTGCTGGTGCACGGCGCCCGCAAGCGGGTCATCCGGGTGGGTCGCTTCGCCGGCCAGTACGCCAAGCCGCGCAGCGAGGACCTGGAGACGAAGGACGGCCTCACCCTGCCGTCCTACCGGGGAGACCTCGTCAACCGCGCCGCCTTCACCCCGGCCGACCGCACGCCGGACCCCCAGCTCCTGCTGCGCGGCTACGAGCGGGCGGCGCTCACCCTCAACTTCATCCGCGCCCTGATCGACGGCGGCTTCGCCGATCTCCACCATCCGGAGTACTGGGACCTCGACTGGGTGAAGCATTCGCCCCACGCCAACGAGTACCATCGCCGGGTGGCGGCCATCCGCGACTCGCTCCACTTCCTGGAGTCGCTGGCCGGCCCGCAGGCCGGGGAGATGAACCGGGTGGACTACTTCACCAGCCACGAGGCCCTGCACCTGCACTACGAGCAGGCCCAGACCCGGCAGGTGCCCCGCCGGGCCGGCTGGTACAACCTCTCCACCCACCTCCCCTGGCTGGGCATGCGCACGACGCAGTTGGAGGGCGCCCACGTCGAGTACTTCCGCGGCATCGCCAATCCCGTCGCCGTCAAGGTAGGACCGGGGATCACGCCCGAGGGCCTGCTGGAGCTGGCGGACGTCCTCGATCCCCGTCGCGAGCCCGGCCGTCTGACCTTCATCCACCGCTTCGGCCACGCGAAGATCGCGGAGAAGCTGCCGCCCCTGCTCCACGCCGTCGACCGGGGCGGGCGAACGGTGCTCTGGGTCTGCGATCCCATGCACGGCAACACCGAGACGCTGTCAAACGGCTACAAGACCCGGCGCTTCGAGCACATCCTCGCCGAGCTCGAAGCCGCCTTCGACCTGCACGACCAGGCCGGCTCCTACCTGGGAGGAGTCCACTTCGAGCTCACCGGCGACGACGTCACCGAATGCATCGGCGGCGCCCGCGGCATCCGCGAGGACGACCTGCGGCGCGCCTACCGCTCGCAGGTCGATCCGCGGCTCAACTATGAGCAGGCCTTGGAGATGGCGCTCAGGATTGCGGGGCGGACGGGGCGGTGAGCCGGGGCTGAGACTTCAACGCAATATCGTCATAGGATCGATGCGTGCCGCTCGCCGAGCCGGAAGGAAAAGTGCGAGGAGTGCCGCCCCCGCAAGGATGACGACGCTAACCCCAAGCAACACAGGATCCTGGGGATTCACTTCGAAGAGCACCGACCCCGCCCAGCGCCCGATCATCCACACTCCCGCCAACCCGAGAATCAAGCCGATCACCACATCCGGAAGGCGTTCGGATACTACGTGACGAATCACGCGGGAGGGTGAGCTTCCCAGAGCCAAGCGTATCCCCAGCTCACGAAAGCGTTGACTGACCAGTTGCGTGGTCATCGCGTAGATACAGCTTCCGGAAAGCACCAAACCGAGAACGCCCAGCACGACCACGAGCCGAAGCGCCCACCGATCGGGGCCCGAGATCACTCCGATACGGTTTTCATAGGTGCCAATAGCATCGAAGCCTAACCTGGGATCGATTCCCCAGATCCGTTTGCGGGCGGCGTCCAAGACCGCCGCCAGCGGACCCTGCGACCGCACCACCAGCCGAACTTGCCCCAAAGGAACTTGGTCTACCGGCACGTAGACGGTGGGCACCAGCTCTCCCTTGAGGCCACCGAACTTTACGGCCCCGACGATACCAATGATGCGCCGCCGAACGTCGGGCCACGGTGTCAACACCAAGGGCCGGCCAATGGGATTTTCGCTACCGAAGAACTGCCGCGCCAGCACTTCATCGATGATTGCCACAGGCTCTCCGCCCATCCGGTCCTGAGCAGCGAAATCGCGCCCCGCGAGGAGAGGGACTCGCAGTGCAGTGAAGAAGCCGGGGGTCACCGTATTGAAGGTTGCAGCCACTTGGTTTTTCTGAGCCAGTTCGTTATGGTCTGGAGGATAGAACCAGATTCCTCCTCCTTCATCAAGGACCGGCAAACGCAGCCCCGCAGCCGCGGAAGAGACGCCTGGTATGCCGCGCAGCGCTTCCACGGCTTGGGAGATGAAGCTGCGCAGACGAGCCGGATCGTAGCTCTCGCTGGGGAGATTCAGATCGACGGTCGCGAGACTCGTAGGATCGAACCCCAAGTGAACAGACTGCAACCGTGCGAAGCTGGCATACAGAAAAGTTCCGCTCGCAACCAAGACCAAAGCAAGGCCAAGTTGAGTCACGAGCAGTAGCCTGTGGAGGTGGCGCTGACGAGGCCCGGGTGAAGACTGCAGCGCTCCCTCCCTGAGATGGGCCAGCAGGTTTCTCCTGCGCATGGCGAAAGCCGGAACGAACCCGAGGACCAAGCCGCTCGCCAGCGCGATGCCGAGAGAAAAGGCGACCACCGGACCATTCAGGCCGAGACTCGACAGACCGAGCGAGCGCAGTGGCAAAGCGCGACCGAAGAAGCTCAGGGTGAGAAAGGCGAGCGCGATCCCGAGGCCCCAGCCCAGAAGCGCCAAGACCAAACCTTCCGCCAGCACCAGCCCGGTCACCTCGCCCTGCGAGGCCCCCAGAACCAGGCGGAGAGCGAGATCTCGTTGCCGTGCCAGGACTCGCGCCAGGAGGATCTGAGCCGTATTGGCGCTGACTCCAAGTACGATCACCAAGGTCAAGCCAAAGAGCAGGAGCATGGACATCCGGCGATCTCCGACCAGTCGTTCCCGGAGGCTCTCCACTTCGAAGGTGAGGCCGCGAGTGATGCTGGGGGCCGCGGGTCTCAGCGTCGCGGCAACGCGCCCGAGATCGCTGCGCGCCTTGTCCACGCCGACTCCGGGTTTGAGCCGGGCGATGGTCTGGAAATAGAAGCCGCCGAAGTCTTGCGGCGCAACCCCTCCGAAGCCGAGGGGAATCCAGAGTTGTGCCTCGAGCGGATACTGGAACTCGGGGGGCATGACCCCCACGATTTGGTACCAGCGTCCGTCGAGCACGAGGCTCTTGCCAACCACCGTGGGGTCCGCCCCGAAACGGGACTTCCACAAAGAGTCGGTCAGGATGGCCACGGACCCGTTGCCGAAGATCATGGTCTGGGCGGAGGTCAAGAGACCATCCTCGGCGCTGAAGACACGGCCCAGGGCTGGCCTCGTAGCACCCAGAACGAAGAAGGACGGCGTGACGCTGGCGACCTTGACTCGCAACGGCTCACCCCGCTCAGTCAGGGTGCGGTCGGTCACCTGCAGTGACGCGAGGCTCTGAAAAGTGCTTTGGTGTTCAGTGATAGCTAGGATGCTCGCCGCAGACATCGGCGCCGAGCCCCCCAATTCGGGCAAGTTTTGTGACAGCGCCAGAACCCGGTCTGCCTCGGGAAGGCCGAGCGGTCCCATCAGAAGGCGTTGAACCAGACTGAATACCGCGACGGCCGCGCCGAGACCACACGCCAGCGGCAGAACCGTGGCTGCCAGGAAGCTCGGGCGTCGGACGAACGAACGCAGCAACGTCATCACCTCTCGCATCATGATCAGCCTCACGCGGCTGTCGCCGCAACCATGGGCTCTACCTGATTTTGAACCAGCCGGAAGTAGCGTCCCCTCCGGGCCATCATCTCATCGTGGGTGCCTGACTCGACGATGTGACCGTTATCGAGGACGAGAATCCGGTCGGCATTCCGGACCGTCGCCAACCGGTGGGCGACGATGAGTGTCGTCCTGTCGGCTCGCTGCCGCTCGAGGGCTTCCTGGATCAGACGCTCGGAAATCGTGTCCACGGCCGAGGTAGCCTCGTCGAGGATCAGAATCGGCGCCTGCTTGAGCAGGGCGCGGGCGAGGGCGAGGCGCTGGCGCTGGCCTCCTGACAGCTTGACGCCACGCTCGCCGACTTCGGTATCGTAACCTGCCGGCAACCGAAGGATGAACTCCTCGGCATTCGCCTGCCGGGCAGCCCGCTCGATCTCCGCATCGCTCGCTTCGAGGCGGCCATAGCGAATGTTCTCCCGGATCGTCCCAGCGAACAGGAACGTGTCTTGGGTGACGAGCGACACCTGGCGGCGCAGCCATCCAAGCTCCAACTCACGAAGATCGTGGCCATCGAGCAGGAGGCGACCCGCGTTTGGATCGTAGAAGCGGCAGACGAGTTGCAGAAGAGTGGTTTTTCCGGCACCGCTCAAGCCGACGATGCCGACCGTCTCGCCCGGCTCGAGGGTGAAGGAGACCTTCTCGAGCACGGAATGGCCCGTATTGTAAGCGAAGCCTACCTGATCGAGCTCCAGCCAGCCTTTGGAGGTTTCCAGGACCCGGGCACCAGGACGGCTGCAGATCGCGGGCTTCAGGTCGAGGAGCTCGAAGACCCGCTGTGACGCCCCCACGAGGCTGCTCAGGTCACCGTACTGCTGCGCCAACTGGCCAATTCCTTGGGAAACGGTCTGCGAGTAAAAGAGAAATGCCACGAGATCGCCCACAGTGAGGCGGCCGGCAAGAACCTCCAGGCCGCCGAACCAGAAGAGGGCGATACTGGAGCCGGACGTAATCAGGTTGACCAGCGCTCTGAAAAAGGAGTTCAGCTTGGCCGAGGCTTTTGCTGTCTTGAATACCGAGGCCAGCAGGTCACCATACCTTTGCGTCTCGCGGCGCGTGCGGTCGAACGACTTGACGACCACGATGCCGGAAAGGATCTCCTGCGCGAAGGCGACGGAGCGCCCTACTTTCTCCATCGCCTCCCGCGCCATGCGTTGCAGCTTCGGCCCGTAGAAATTCGAGATGATGGTCGCCGCCGGCGCTGCGATTAAGACGATCAGGGCCAACCGCCAGTTGAAGATGAGCATGATCGCCATGGCGGCGATGATCTGGAAAAGCGTGAGGACCGAGGTCACGAGATTCTCGTTGACCGCCGAGCGTACAGCAGCAGCGTCGGCGGTCAACCGTGAGGTGAGGTCGCCGAGGAAGCAATCGCGGAAAAATTGGATGTCAAGACTCTGGAGGTGCTCAAAGAGACGCGTCCGCAGATCGATCGCCACGCGCTCACTGGCGATCAACAGACAGAAGGAACCTGCGAAAGCCACAGCAAACCGCACCACGAAAAGCCCTACTAGGCCTAGTGCGAGCAGGTGCAGGAGCCTGCCGTCCTTGTGCGCCAGGGCGGTATCGAGCAGCGTCCTCACGCCCAGGGGCAGGCTCAGCGAGATGATCGTCGAGAACAGGAACAACAGGAAGCCGGCAGCCAGGAGCGTCCGGTAGGGGCGCGCCAATTGCAGGATTCTGCCGATGGTCGAGAATACGCGTCCTGGAGCCGGGCGAACGGAAGCGGCGTTGGCGTCTTGGCTCTTCATGGCTCACCTCGCGGCGACGAGCACGGGGTTCATGGCAAGGCGGGAATCCCCCATCCGTGCTTTGATCAAAGTATCGATCATCAGCAGACGCGGAGTCGATGGCGCCAAGAGTCGCTGAAGGAAAATCCCGATCCCTGCGGCGCCCCACCCGAGATCACAGCACAGCCGCTGCTGCTCCTGGCCTGCAAACGCGAAGCCCCCTTCCCGGGGAATCCGATGCGGCAGCAACGCCTCGGCGAGGTAGAAGGCCGAGTTCAGATACTTTTCGTCGCCGAGGTAGGTGTAGCAATCCAGCAGCAGTTCTCCGTATCCGGCCAAGCCAAAATCATACCAGATCTTGTTGGTATAACGCTCCGCAACGGAAGCCGCGCAACGTTCAGCCCAATCGCGCAGCCCGGGGTCGCCGGTCACGGCATAAGCCCGGAGCAGCACGGCACCGATCCCGGCCGAACCGAACCAGAGGTGGGGAGACTTCGGCTCGTTGAGCGGTGCGTTGGCGTAGGGATACCATAACAAGTGGGCGCCGAGCTCCTGCCGGTAGGAGAGATCGAACTGCAAAGCCTCCAGAGCCAGGTCAAGGAATTCCTGCTCCGCGGTCGCGGCCGCCAAGTGCACCAGGAACAGAGCGACTCCGCTCGGTCCGTCGAATAGGCCATGAGGGGAGCGCTCCGGCAGCGCCCAGGTCACTCCCTGTGGAACTCTCTGAACGGTTTGCGCGAGATGCTTGCCAATGCGGACGGCTTCGTCCAGGAATCGCGATTGTCCGAGACGGTGCCATACGTGAAGCTGGGCGAGCCCCCAGCCAGCGATGCCAAAATACAGGCCTTTCTCCTGTTCGAGGAGCGGCGAGCGGGAGCCCAGCTCGAGGAGCTGGAGGCACTGCTCCGTCCGGCCGCACTCGAGGAGAAGCAGCGCGACTCCAGCAAGCCCCCGGGCAAGACCAGGCGGGCAGGGAGCCTTCTCGGCCCGTGACACGATCCAATCGAGCACCGCCTCCGGCACCCGCCCTTCCGCACGCAAGAGGAAGAAAGCGGTTCCCGCTGCGCCGTACTGGAGATTGACCGGGTTGGTGAGAAACACCTCCGCCGAATTCGGCCACAGGGTGTCCTCGCGAGCCAGCCGCGTCTTGGCGTGGATGAACCGAGCCACTCCGGCTACCGTTTCGCTGATCTCGGAGCGCAGGTCCCGGGAAGAGCGCAGATCGTCTGGGACGGTGCCTAGGTGGTGAAAGAGAGGCTTCTGGTCCTGCGGCTCCGGGAGTCGACGTAAAAGCTCTTCGGCCCGGTCTAGATCCCAACGTTGCGCCGGATCATGGTCGGTGAGGCCCCGGATCACGGATGACAGCTCACTTGGAAACCTGAGGTCTCGGAGCGTCAGATCGAGGGCGGCGAGGATCCCGTCGTGGTTGAGGTCAAGAGCGCTGGCGTTGAAGGTGAGAATGTCAAGCAGGAGGGCGCCCATGGAATAGTGATCATCCGCAAAGTTCGGTTCTAGAGAGCGCAACTGCTGCGGGGACGCGTACCCCGGCGTCTGGACAAGGAGCACGGAATCCTCGGTGCCGATCTCGTGCGCGAACTCGAGGTCGATGAACTTGATTCTATCGTCGGGAGTGACCAGGGTGTTGTTGCGGGTCAGGTCGCGCAGGACGACGCCATGGGCGTGAACCGTGCGGAGCGCGGCAACGAGCTTGAGAGCCGTTTCACGGAAGATTGCGAAGCTTTCCGCGGGGGATAGGTCCGGCCGGCCGAAGTAAAAATTGATCGCATATCCCCACAAGGACTGGGACTCGATACGCTCCTGCACCAGGAACAGGTGCTCCCATTCCTGAAACAGGTCCAGGAACTCCGGCAGCACTCCAGTTGCTCCCAGCCGCTTGAGAATGCGAGCTTCCTTGCGAAGAAGTTGAAAGCTGTCGGTCTGGTCCTGGAAGGTACCTAACAGAGGGCGAGCCTCACGCACCACGACCTCCCGGTTCGTTTGAGTATCGGTTGCAGAGTAGATACCACCCGTAGCCCCAAAGCGTAAGGCGCTGCGGACCCGATAGCGACCGTGCAGCAGGACACCGTCTTCGCTAGGTGGAGAAATCAGGGACCGGTCTGATACGGGATCGTGGACCCAGGTAGGCAGGCAGAAGTAGCCGGTCCGTTCATCAACTTGCTGACTCCCGTCAAGGGCTTCGATTACAGGGGTAAGGGAGCCAGTCGGTTCCACTCGTGACGAGGAAAGATGGCCGCCGTAGCGATAATAGACGACTCGGCTATCCTTGTAGGGCCGATCGGAAAGGATATAAGGACCGCGCAGGTCCGCAGTCCTCACATGAAGGCCTTCGACGACCTCCAAGAATTCCTCGTCGCTTCGCGGATAGACCGTTATGAACTTTCCAGCGCCGGACCGCGACCAGTTCTTGGACAGCGAGAGTCTCAACATGGTTTCGTCCGAGGTGAACTTGAAGGCGATACCATGATCGACCAGCAGCGGAACCGTACGCTGGAGGGTCTCCCGCGCAGTCCAGGCCACTGCCGAGAGATGAATCTTCCATCCTTGGCGGAGAAAGCGGTAGTCAGGTGGGATGCTATTCGTCCAGAATCCACGGATGTTCAGCTTCCAGTCCTCCGGAGTGAGCTCTGAAACGAGCTGACTGAATTCAGCGCTCGGGGAGTAGCTGTCAAGGTTTTCGTAGAATTCAGGGTGCAAGAATGCATAGGCGAAGAACGGTTGGTCACTGAACATCGCGTAAACCTCCAGGAAGTGGTCCCCCCGGCGTCGAGCCGAGGGGACCGGATTTGCGGAATTGCGCCGTTCGCTCGTCTACCAGGCCGCGACAGTTCCGCCGCTACCGATAGTCGTCTGCTTCACCGCCTGGCTCGTCTGAGAGAGACAACTGGAATTCGAAGGGCAGCTCACGTTCGACTGGCCGCAGACCTGCTCCAACTGGGTGCCCAACATTTGCAGTGAGAGAACGTTGTCCATCATGACTTGGTCTCCTTGTTTGGCAATGGCGCTGTAGACCACCTACCGCGCCGTTCACTCAAAAGCCGGCCGGCCTTTGAAACTCGTGCTATCAATCGACGTGATCTAAATCTCCAGATTTCGATCAGATACCTGTACTGAGATTCAGCCGCCGGGCGGCGGTGGCGGCGCGTACACGTTGCAGGTAAACTCGGTGCAAGACGCATTGATGGTGTCTCCGCCGAATACTTGCGACAGAGTCTCTTCCAGCAGCGACTCCAGCCCGCCGTTTCGTACGGCCTCGACGCCGATGCGGAACGAGGCACCGTTGAGGCGGGTCATCTCGTGAGTCGTACGGTTCTTTTTCATGGTTCCGTCCCTCTCTCGGTGAGATTGCAGCCATTTACAGATCGCAGACCCGTTCCTGCACCCTCGCCGGGCCGGCTCCGGAGACATGCTCCAGGTAGGCCTCGGCCACGCTGGTGCGGAAACGGTTGGCGAAGCCGTCGCAATAGTTGGAATTGAAAGCGCCGTTCTGATTCAGGGCCAGGATGGCGCAGCCCCCGCCGCAGTGCAGGGCGAAGCGGCAGCGGCGGCAGACGGGATTGCTGGCCACGGTGCGGCTGCGCCAGATCTGCATCTGATCGAAGCGGAGCTCGACGTCGCCCTCGGGCGTCACCTTGCCAATACTGACGTTGGGATCCCCCGTCCGCTCCCAGCAGGTGTAGATGTCGCCGAAGGGATCGAAGATGTACATGCGGTCGTGGGCGCTGCAGAAGCTCGGCCGCAGGCTGGGGAGGATCTCTCGGCTGTCGGCGAAGATCCGCTGCGCCTTGGCCCGCATCCCTTCGTCGGGACGAGCCAGGACGTGGAGGTTCGGGTGCTCGTCGCGCATCCGGGTCAAGGCGCGGTCGAGATCCCAGGAGCTGAGGGTGGTCTTGGCGTCGGTCTTGCCGTTGCCGGCACGGACGGGCGAGGTGTAGGCCCCGAAACCCGGACAGCGGTCCCAGCCGCGGGCCACGATCTCGTCGGCCATGGCCGGCAGGTTGCCGAGATTGGTGCGATCGACGTTCAGCCGCACGCTCACTGCGACGCCCAATTCGAGAGCCATCGTGATGTTGCGGGCGATCCGCTCGTAGGAGCCTGATCCATCCGCGTAGATCCGCCGCTGGTCGTGCTCCTGGAGCGGGCCGTCGAGCGTGATCTGAAGGCGGGCGATGCCGGCGGGGCCGAGGAGGTCGCGGTAGGCGTCGATCTCGGTGCCGTTGGTGACCGCCCAGAAGTCGGCCTCGCCCATCTCGAAAGCTTTCCCGAGGATGTGCTCGATGACCTCGCGGTTGGCAGCCAGCAATGGCTCGCCGCCGAAGAAGCCGATGTTGCGGCGCCGCCCTGCCTGGGGACCGAGGCCGTGCAACTCCTCGATTCTAGGTAGAGCCGCGAAGATGCGATCGACGATGGGCTTGCGCATGGAGCGCAGCAGGTGCTTGAAGCTGCAATCCGAGCGCATGTGGTCCTGATAGCAATAGGAGCACCGCAGATTGCAGTCGTAGGTGGGCATGAAGATGAAGCTCGGCGCCTGGCGCAGCGCGCGTTCGTGGAGCTTCACCGCCAGGCGCGAGAAAAAGGTTTCTTCCTCGTCCACCGAGAGCTCGGTGAGATAGCCCTGCTCCTTCAGCAGGTCGATCGTCGCATCAGAAACGGCTGCGGTCGCCGCGACCTCGGGCTCCGCCCTCCAATCTCCATACAGAGGCTTCGCCGCACGCTTCGCTTCGCGGGACCGCAGGAAGGAGGCCACTTCGTTCGACACCCGGTCGTAGGCGCCGGTATAGCCGTGAACCAGCAGGACGTCTTCCTCGTGATCCGGCAGCTTGACGAAGATCGTGTAACTGCTCGTGCGAAGCATCGTGCCTCCCGGGTTTCGTTTTTGTTCGATTGGATCGTTACTGCTGAGCGACGCCAAAGCCCTTGTGCAAGGGGTGGGCCAGGTCTGAAAAGTCCGGAAAAGTGGAGGTTTCGATCGGGGGCAAGCCGCAGAGAGGGGCAAGGCCGGGTAACAGATTACCCGCGTCCGGGTAACGGCCTACCCCTCCGCCGTTCTGGAGGCGGGTGGTGAGTCTTCAAAGGATGGCACGGAGGCTGCACAGGCTACGGATATATAATGATCTGGAGACCTACCCAAGGGAGAGAACAGTGTTTTTCGCGATCGTCAAAAAAGAGCTGCGCAACCATCTCGCGAGCTTCCGCTTCTGGGTGGGAGCGCTGCTGACGGTCGTCCTGGCATTCTCTTCCACCCTGGTCGCGGCGCGGGACTATGATCTCCGGCTGGCGAGCTACGAGCGGCGCGTGGCCAGCGCGCAGCAGGAACTGGCGACGGTCTCGGTGTACTCCTACCTGCAGCCTGTCGTGGTGCGGCCTCCGGAGCCGTTGAGCGTTCTCGATCGGGGCTTCGAGTCCCGCCTGGGCACGGAGGTGGCGATCCATCTCTTCTCCATCCCCGTCGAGGCCACGGCAGGCTATCGAGGCAATGAGCTCCTGGTCTCTTTGCCGACCGTGGACTTCACCACCATCGTGAGCGTGGTCCTGGGGCTGCTCGCTCTGCTCCTCACCTACGACGCCATCCTGGGTGAAAGAGAGGACGGGATGCTGCGGGCGGTGTTTGCCAACAGCGTGAAGCGGAGCACCCTGCTCGCCGGCAAGCTCACAGGTGGCCTCCTCACACTCCTCCTGCCGCTGGCGGCTGGGCTCCTCGTGACGCTGTCTCTGTTCCATTTCGAAGCCGGCGTCTCCCTGACATTGGATCAATGGCTGCGCGTGGCGGGTCTGGTGGGAGCCTACGTCGCCTATCTCTGCCTCATGCTGCTGCTGGGCTTTCTGATCTCCCTTCACTCCCGCAGCACGTCCCGGGCGCTGGGCCTCTCAGTCCTCGTCTGGTTCGTCCTCACCATCGTCATTCCCGGCGCGGCCCGGGCGGTGGCCGGCGACCTGGTGGAGACGGGAGGCGCCCGGAGGAGCTCAGAACGGGGGATCGCTGAGCTTACGGCCGAGCAGGACCGGCGTTTCGCCGCGGAGCTCCGGCGGGATCCGATCCGCACCGCTTTCAGCGGCCACACCGCCATCTCCTTTGCCAATGGCGAGCACCGGGCGGTCCGATATCGGAACGGTTCCGCCGCTTATTACGATTCGCTCGCGGACTACTACCGGTTCGAGGTGCAGGCCGGAAGCCGCCAGGCCGCTCGGGTCTTCACGATCCAGCAGCGCTATGAAGAGAGGTTGCGCGCCGGGGAGAGGCTTGGGATGGCTCTGGCCGTGATCTCGCCCGCGTTCCAGCTCGATTTCGTGTCCGAGTCGTTCGCCGGGACTTCCGTGGCCGAATACGACCGCTTCCTGGCCGACTGCCACCGCTACCGGCTGGCGCTTCTCATCTACATGGAGCGCCAGGGCGCGTTCCGGTCCTGGCGCTGGTTTACCGACGATCCGCCCGGTGGGCTCCATCCCTGGCCCGGTTATCTCGGCCTGTCTCCCGAGGAGGTGACGCCGGAGAGGGTGGCCCCGCTCTTCAGTCGTCTGAGCGAGCCCGAGGTGGCGGCCCGGGTACGCCAGGACCGGGAGGCGATCCAGCGCGATGCTTCGCGACGCCTGCCGCTGGACGACATGCCCCTCTTCACCTATCACGGTCCGGATGTTTCGCGTTCCCTTCGTCATGGAGCGGCTGCGGCCGGCTTTCTCTTGACCTTCAACGTCCTCGCGGCCGCCGCGGTGTGGACGCGCTTCCGGCGCTACGAGTTGGGGTGAGGCGACGATGGAGCACTTGCGAGACCTGCCGGTGCCGGATACGGTGGAAGCCACTGTGGCCTGGAACCTCGATCAGGGCGTCGTCGCGACGCTCGTCCGGCATGAGATCCGCCAGTTGACCGTCACGTTCCGGTTTCGCGCTTCGGTCTTCCTGGTGGTCTTGCTGATGGTGCTCGCAGCCGTGACGTCGGCGGCGCGATATCGCGGCGAGGTCCTGGAGCAGGCGGCTCTGGCGGACGATCATGCCCGGGAGCTCGCAGGCTTGACCGTCGATCGTGCCGTCGAGATGTTGCACCCGTCGATCAAACCTCCGTGGCGGCTCTCTCTGGTGGTGGACGGCGGTCAGTCGGCCACACCTGACGTCTACAGCCAGGCGCTGAGTCCTCGGGTGACTTCCCCCCGGCTCTTCCGCATCCATGGCGGCAACGAGCGGCTCCCCCTTGCGAAGCCGATCGACTGGAGCTTCGTGATCCGCATGGTGCTCTCGCTCGCCGCCTTCCTCCTCGGCTACGACGCGGTCTGCGGGGAACGCCGGGCGGGCATCCTGAAGCTCGTGCTGACCTATCCCGTGGCTCGCTGGAAGGTCTTCACGGCCAAGCTCCTGGCGATCTGGAGCTGCCTGGCGGTGCCGTTCCTGGGCGCGGCGGTCCTGAGTCTGATCGTCGCCCGCCTGGGGGGCATCCCCTTCGAGGCCGGGGACCTGGCCAGGGCCGGCCTCGTGGCCCTGGTGGGGCTCTGGGGTCTCCTCCTCTCAGCGCTCGTCGCCCTGCTGGTTTCGTCCCTGGCGCGCGACTCCGCGACCAGCCTCAGCGTTCTGGTGTGGTTCTGGGTGACGGCCGTGATCGTGGTGCCGGCGGTCGGCGGATTGCTCGCCCACCGCCGTCATCCCCTCCCCTCCGAGAGCGAGATCGGACGGGAGATGAAGGAGGTCGACCAGCGGATCGCCCGCGAGCACGCCGGCCGGGAAGGGCAGTGGCGACCGTTGACGTGGGCGGCGGCCGACGGCTTCGCCTGGGAACGGAAGTCGGCGGCAGCGGAGATGGAGCGCTTCGCTCAGAAGGAGAAGATCCGTGACCGGGTCCTGCAGCACAAGCTCGCCCAGGCGCGGCTGGCGAGGACCTTGGCCTCCTTCTCTCCCGCCTCGCTGACCGAGGAGCTGGCCGAGCGGCTGACGGGCACGGGCCTGGAGCGCGACGCGAGCTTCCTCGAACAGGCACGGGCCTTCCGACCCGTCCTGGCCGGATGGCTGGGCTCCCTCGACGCGGCCGATCCGGAGAGCCCTCACATCCTCTTCTTCAGCGACTACGTGTCGCAACGGTCGCTCCCGCCGGGATCGATCCCGCGCTTCGT
Source organism: Thermoanaerobaculaceae bacterium (assembly GCA_963712665.1). Taxonomy (GTDB): domain Bacteria; phylum Acidobacteriota; class Thermoanaerobaculia; order Multivoradales; family UBA5704; genus DATARR01. The sequence goes on from CAVQIV010000013.1 coordinate 459,232, forward strand.
CTTTCGCGAGCGGTCCATGGGCCAGGGGCTGGCCGCGGCGCGGCCCCTGCTCGCCATTTTTTTGGGGGAGACGCTGGCGCTCGTCGCCGCGGCCCTGTTCTTCTTCTCACGCCATGATGCGGGACGATCCGCGGGGTGAGCCATGATCGCAGCCCTCGACCTGAGCAAGCGCTATCCCAACGGCACCCTGGCCCTTGACGCCCTCAATCTGCGGGTGGCAGCGGGCGAGATCTACTGTCTGCTGGGCGCCAAGGGCGCCGGCAAGACGACCGCCGTCAATCTTTTCCTCGGTTTTGCCGAGCCCACCTCGGGCGCGGCCTCGATCGACGGCATCGACGTGGCGCGCGAGCCGCTGAGGGCCAAGGCCCGGGTGGCCTACGTCGCGGACACGACCGCTTTCTATCGCCGGCTCACGGCGCTCCAGAACCTGGACTTCTTCGCCCGTCTGGGCGGCCGGCGCCATCCCCGCCGGCAGGAGTGCGAGATGGCCCTGCGCGAGGTGGGGCTCCCGGAAGCCGCTTTCGATCAACGGGTGTCGGAGCTCGGCCCCGGTGGCTTGCGCAAGCTCGGCATCGCGGCGGCCTTGATGAAGGGGGCTCCCGCCCTGGTGCTCGACGAGCCGCTCTCCGGTCTCGATCCCAAGTCGGCGGCCGAGCTGGTGGAGATCCTCGAGGAGCTGCGGGACCAGGGCAAGGCCCTGCTCATCACCATGCAGGATCTCTTCTGGGCCCGCCAGCTCGCCGACCGGGTGGGCATCCTCCAGGAGGGACGCCAGGCCCTGACCCGCTCGCGCGAGGAGCTGCGCTTCGAGAACCTGGAGAAGCTTTACCTCGACTACATGCGGGGCGGGTTGCGGGAGCTGGCGGCGAAATAAATCTTTTCAAGCCTCCTCGGCTTCCTCCGCCGACAGCCCATACTGCCGCATCTTGTTGAACAGGGTCTTGCGGGAGATGCCCAGGCTCTCGGCCGTGACGGTGCGGCTACCCCGGTGCTCGGCGAGACGCGAAACAATCATCACCTTCTCCAGCCGCTCCGTGGCCTCGGTCACCGCGTCCGCCAGGCTCAAGCGGGAGAGATCCGAGCGCGGCGAGTGCAGGGGTCCACCGTCGCCGGACGGCTCGCCCCGCACCCGGCCGGGGAGGTCGGAGAGGGTCAGGGTCTCGCCTTCACAGAGGATCATGGTCCGGCAGATGGTGTTTTCGAGCTCCCGCACGTTGCCGGGCCAGTCGTACTCGCAGAGGAGCTGGCGGGCGTCCGGCGCGATGGATTCGACCGCCAGGCCCAGCTCGCGGTTGAAGCGGTCCACGAAGTGATCGATGAGCAGCGGCAGGTCGGCCCGCCGCTCGCGCAGCGAGGGGAGGCGCACGTGCACCACGTTGAGGCGCCAGAAGAGGTCCTCCCGGAAGCGGCCTTCCCGCGACTCCTTCTCCAGGTCCTTGTTGGTGGCCGCCACCACCCGCACGTCCACCGGCCGCGGCGCGCGGCCGCCGACGCGCTGGATCTGCTTTTCCTGGAGGGCGCGGAGGAGCTTGGCCTGGGCGTCCAGGGCGAGGTCGCCCACCTCGTCGAGGAAGAGGGTGCCGCCGTCCGCCTGCTCGAACCTGCCCGGCCGGGTCTCGCGGGCGTCGGTGAACGCTCCCTTCTCGTGGCCGAAGAACTCTGACTCGACGAGGGTCTGCGGGATGGCGCTGCAGTTGACGGCCACGAACGGGCCCTGCGACCGCGGGCTGCGGCGGTGGATGGCGCGGGCCACCAGCTCCTTGCCGGTGCCCGACTCGCCGGTGATGAGCACGGTCACGTCCACCCGCACCACCTTGGCCATCAGGCGGAAGACCTCCTGGATCTCGCGGCTGATGCCCACGATCTCGCTGAAGCCGTAGCGCGCTTCGAGGTCCTCGCGCAGGGCTTCGACCTCGGCGCTCAAGCGCCGCATCTCCAGGGCGCGATCGACGATCATCAGCAGCTCGTCGTTGTCGAAGGGCTTGGTGATGTAGTCGAAGGCTCCCCGCCGCATGGCCTCGACGGCCGAGGAGATGGTGCCGTGAGCGGTCATCATCACCACGTCCAGCCGGGGTTTGAGAGCGCGCAGCCGCTTGAGCGTCTCCAGCCCGTCGATGCCGGGGAGGCGCAGGTCGAGCAGCACGAGGTCCGGTGCGGTCTCGGAGAGAGCCGTCAGGGCTTCCTCGCCCGAGCCCGCCTCCGCCACCCGGTGGCGCCGCTCCTGGAGCAGCATCGAGAGGATGCGCCGGATGGGGCGCTCGTCGTCCACGATCAGGATGCTGGCCACGGCCCCTCCGGCTTCTCCCGCCTCCAGGGCAGGCGGATCGACACCGTGGTCCCCGTCCCCACCTCGCTCTCCATCTGGATCTCCCCCTCGTGCTGCTCGACGATGCCGTGGCAGATCGCGAGCCCCAAGCCCGTGCCGTCGTGCTTGGTGGTATAGAACGGATCGAAGACTCGCCGCAACTGATCGGGCGGGATCCCCGCTCCCGTATCCGCGATGCGCACCTCGACCCAGCGGGCTTCGTCACGACCGCGGACGGACGGCCACAGCGCCGCCGTCACCGTGATCCGCCCCTCGCCGGGCATGGATTGGAGAGCGTTGAGCAGCAGGTTCAAGAACACCTGCTTCAACTGGCCGGCGTCGCCGAGGATGAGCAGAGGATGCTCTCCATGCCCTCCATTCCCTCCAATATCGCTCTCGATCACCACCCCCTGCTCGGCGGCCCGTGCAGCCACGAGCTGGACGGCCTTGCCCAGAGGCTCCAGGAGGTCGATCTCCGTCTTCCGCAGCTCCCCCGAGCGGCTGAGGCTGAGGAGCCCGCCGACCGTGCTGTTGATCCGATCGACCTCGCTCAGCAGCTCCTCCACCAACTGGTGCTTGGCGTCGCCCGGGTCGAGCCCGCGCAGCAGGTACTGCATGGTGGAGCGGATGGCGGTCAGGGGATTGCGGATCTCGTGCGCCACGCCGGCCGCGAGCTGGCCCACGGCGGCCAGGCGCTCGGCCCGGTGGAGACGGTCGAGGCGCTCGCGCTGGGCGCGGTAGAGGGCGGCGTTCTCGAAGGCCAGGCTCGCCTGCGAGGCCAGGAGGTTGAGCAGCTCGACCTCGCCGCGGGCGAGCGACCAGCGGGGCCGGTCCGAGCCCAGCAGGAGGATGCCCGTCAGCCGGTTGAGCGAGACCATGGGCACGCAGAGGTTCAGCCGCAGGCCGTCGAGCAGGTCGCGCTCGGCAGGATCGAGGTAGTCGTGGACCCCTGGCTGGCGATCGAGCACCAGGCAGGTCTCGTTGACCGACAGCCAGCGTGCGAGCTTGCCCCGTGCCGCGAGCCGCAGACCCACGAGGTCGGATTCCCCGAGGCCGAAAGAGAAACCGGGCAGGAAGCTGGCGGTGGCCGCGTCCGGCTCCAGGACGACCATGCGATCGGGATTGAAGAGCTCGCGGATGCGGGCCGCGACGCTGGCCTCCAGGGCCTCGCGATCGACGATCAGCGCCAGGGAGCGGCTGAGCTCCTGCACGGCACGGCGGTTGAGCCGCCGCCGTTGCAGGCGCCCCAGCATGTCCTCGAAGATGAGCTTTGGCGGCATCCCCCGCGGGATCATACTCCTCCGTTGTCCCCTTTTGCCGCGCCGGGCGCACCGAACCATCGACAACTCAGATCGTCTTCCCAATGTGATGCGAGCCCATCGCTGGACCTTCCGGGCCGCCCTCGTGGCCGGCGTCGTCCTCGCCACGGCCTGCTCCCGGGCCGGCAAGCCGCCGGCGCCGGGGGTTGCCGTGGCATCCGTGGCGCCCCTGGGGGCTGGAGGGCGGGCAGGGCTGCGGCCGGGGGACATCCTCCTCTCCTGGCGGCGCGGAGCGGTGGGAGGGGCTCTCGGCTCCTGTACGGATTTCGCCGCGGCCGAGGTCGAGCAGGCACCGCGCGGGACCGTGGAGCTCCAGGTCCTGCGCGGCCTCAAGGTCTCGGCCGTGACGCTGCCGGCCGGCGAATGGAAGGTGGAGGTCCTCCCCCGGGCTCCTGAAAACGCGGGTGAGGACGAATGCCAGGCCTACGCCTGGGCCCGGCGTCTCACCCGCAAGCAGCGCTGGCCCGAGGCCCAGACGGCCTGGGCCGAAGCCACGCGGCGGGCCAGGGCGCACAGCCGCCCCACCTTCCTCGCCCGGGTCTTCCAGGAGCAGGGCGTGTTCCTCGCCGACCGCAACGACTTCCCGGCGGCGGATAGCGCGCTATCTGAGTCGCTGCGGTTGCTGCGGCAGTCCGCGCCAGGCACTCTGGCCGAGGCCTCGACCTGGCACGCCCTGGGGCGCCTGGCGCGGCTGCGGGGCGACGTCTCTCTCTCGGTGACGAATCTGGGCAAGGCCCTTGACCTACGCTCGCGCCTCGCGCCCGGGAGCCTCGAGCACGCCGCGACCCTCAACAACCTCGGCATCGACGCCTGGTACCAGGGCGATACCGCGCGGGCGAAGTCCCTCTACCTCCAGTCGCTCGCCCTCATCCACCAGCGGGCCCCGGACAGCCTGGACGAGGCGTCGCTGCTCAACAACCTGGGCCTCTTGAGCCGCAGCCTGGGGGACGGCGAGGCGGCGGCCTCCTACCTCGACCAGGCCCGGGTCCTCTGGCAGCGGCTCGATCCCGAGGGTTCGGACCTGGCCCGCTGCTACGACAACCTGGGTTCGCTCGCCTCGGACCGCGGCGACCTCGCCCTCTCCGAGAGCTATCACCAGGAGGCCCTGCGCCGTTTCGAGGCCCTCGCGCCGGAGAGCGCCGAGGTGGCCGAGGTGCTCACCAATCTCGGCATGGTGGCCCGCGACCGTTACGAGCTCACCGAGGCCGACGTCCTGTTCCGCCGCGCCCTCGCCATCCAGCAGCTGCTGGTCCCGGGCTCGCGCGACGAGGCCCGGACCTTGAGCAATCTCGCCTATCTCCTGCAGGAGATGGACCGCCTCGACGAGGCCGAGACCTTCGTCCGGCAGGCCCTCGCCATCCGTTCCCGGATCGCGCCGGGCAGCCAGGAGGTGGCCCTCAGCCTGGCGATGCTGGGAGCGATCGCCCTCAAGCACGGCAACTTCCGTACGGCCTCCAGCCTCAGCGAGCAGGCTCTTGCCCTCCAGCATCAGGCCGCCCCGGGGACGGTCCTCGAGGCCGAGATCCTCGACCTTCTCGGCCGCGTCGACATCGAGCGGAGACGGCCGAGCAACGCCGAGACGCGGGCGCGGCAGAGCCTCGCGATCGTCCGCCGGCTGGCTCCCCGCAGCAGCATGGAGGCCGAGAGCCTGAACCTGCTCGGCCTGGCCCTCTGGAAGTCCGGGAGCTCCGCCGAGGCGGTTCCCTTCCTCAGCGCCGCGATCGACACCCTCGAAGCGCAGATCGGCCGGCTCGGCGGCACGGAGGAAGCGCGATCGGGCTTCCAGGCACGGTTCTGGGACTTCTATGGCGACCTGATCGCATTCCAGGTCGAGAGCGGCGACTCGTCCGCGGCCTTCCAGACCCTGGAACGCTGGCGCGGACGGATGCTCCTGACGCAGATCGCCGAGCGCGACCTCGCCTTCAGCGCCGACGTCCCGGTGTCTCTCCTGCGGCAGCAGCGGGAGATCGACCGCGAGTACGAGTCCACCCAGCGGGAGATCGCCCGCCTGGATGCGGCGGCCGGCCCCGAGCTCCAGACCCTGCTCATCCGTCTCAACCGGCTGCGCAACCAGCGCTCGGCCCTGGTGGCCCGCATCGTCCGCGCCTCCCCTCACTACGCCTCGTTGCGCTATCCCCAGCCCCTGGACCTCGAGGCAGCGCGGCGCGCCCTCGACCCGGGCACCGTCTGGCTCTCCTATTCCGTGGGCGAGAAGGCGACGCTCCTCTTCGTGATTGCTCCTGAGACGGAGGCCGGGACCGCGGATCCCGAGGCGGGCACGGCGGCGGGGCTCCAGGTCCTGCGGCTCCCCATCGGCCGGCAGGATCTCGCCGCCGAGGCCGCCGTGTTCCGCGGCCTGATCCTCCGCGGCAAGGGGCACACCACGGTGGAGGAGGCCCTCTTCGTGCAGGGACAGAAGCTCTACGATCTCCTGATCGCGCCCGCTGAGCCCTGGATCGAAGGCGCCGACCGCATCCTGATCTCGCCGGACGATCCGCTCCACACCCTGCCCTTCGCGGCGCTCGTCCGGCCCGGAGACGCGCGGGAGTTCCTGGTGGACTGGAAGCCCATCCACACCGTGCTCTCCGCCACCCTCTACGCCGAGCTGCGGCGCAGCCGGCCCGACCTCCCGCCCGGCAGCGGCACCCTGGTGGCGTTCGCCGACCCGCTCGTCCGCCCCGCCCCGGGAGCCACGGCCAAGCTCGACGATTCCCCCCTGCGACGCTACCGCGCCGGCCTGTCGCCGCTGCCGGGAGCCCGCGAGGAGGTCCGCGCCCTGGCTGACCTCTACGGTCAGGACGCCCTCATCTACACCGGCGCCGCCGCCACGGAGAAGCGTCTCGAGCACCTGCCCGTCCGGCCCCGTTATCTCCATCTCGCCTGCCACGCCCTGCTCGATCGCCGCTTCCCCCTCGACTCGGCCCTGGCCCTGGCCACTCCGGCCCGCGACGATCCGGGCGACAACGGCATGCTCCAGGCCTGGGAGATCATCGAGCGCCTGCGCCTCGACACCGACCTCGTCACCCTCTCGGCCTGCGGCACGGGCCTAGGCCGCGAGGCCGCGGGCGAGGGGCTGATCGGTTTGACCCGCGCCTTCCAGTACGCCGGAGCGCGCTCCGTCGTCGCCTCGCTCTGGGCCGTCTCCGACCGCTCGACCGCGGCGCTGATGCCCCGCTTCTACGCCCGGCTGCGGGCCGGAGCCTCGAAAGACGTAGCTCTCGCCGAAGCCCAGCGGGAGCTGCTGCACGGCCACGATCTCTCCCACCCCTACTCCTGGGCGGCGTTCGAGCTGAATGGGGATTGGCGGTGAGTCTCCCTTCTGACCGGCCGGGCTGCGCGTTGACAGCCGGGCCGGGTTGCGCTGAGATCGAAGCGTGATCGAACCCACCGTTCCGGCTCCCGGCGACGAGCACGAGGCGTTCCGCGCCACCTTCGCGGAGTACTTCCCGCGGCTGCGGAGCTTCTTCCGCACCTGCGGCTTCCAAACTTCCGACGCCGAGGATCTAAGTCAAACCGCGCTGTGGACCGTCTACAGGTCGAGGGGGCAGTTCCGGGGCGAGGGGAGCTTCGAGTCCTGGGTCTACTCCATCGCCCGTAACGTAGCCCGCGACGAGTGGCGTCGCCGGGGACGGACGGGGGAGGAGGAGCCCGTGAACGAGGCCGTTCCGGACGACGTCCCTTCAGCCGAGACCTGGACCGCGGACCGGCAGGATCTGAGGCGGACGCTCGAGGCGCTGGCGAAGCTGCCAGCGGGCATGCGGGCCTGCCTGCTGCTGCACGTGCAACAGGGTCTCTCGTACAAGGAGATCAGCCAGCGGCTGTCGCTGGCGGTGCCGACCGTCAAGGTCCAGATCTGGAACGCCCGGAGACGCCTGAGGAGCCTGCTGGAGGACCCGCCATGACCGATCTCATTCCGCAGCGGCCCCCTGGACCTCACCCGACGCCCGAAGAGATCTACCACGCCCGTCAGAGCCCAGGGGACGCCGCGTCCGCGCGCGTCCTGCGCCATGCCGCGGGCTGCGCCGTCTGCTCGCTGGAGATGGCCCGGCAGGAGGCCTTCGATCAGCCCGAACCGCTGCCCGTGGGCGCGCTCGACGCGGCGTGGGAGAGATTCGGCCAGGACGATCGGATCGAGCCCACGATCCGCCGGCCCGCCGGACACCGCAGGCCCTTCCTCGCCCTGGCGGCGACCCTGACCCTCTGCCTTCTCGGTCTGGGTATCTGGGTCGCCGTGCGGCCTGCCCACCACGATGCGATCGTGCGTGGCAGCGAGGAGACGACCGCGGGCTGGGAACCCTCGGGGAAACTGAGCGCGCCGCCGGCCGAGCTCGTCTTCTCCGATCCGGGCGGCAGACCGCGGCGGGTGAAGGTGTTCGATGAAAAGCAGCGCTACGTCTGGACCAGCCCCCCCGTCACCGGCGGCCGGGTCGCCGTCCCCAAGGTGGAGAGGCGGCGCCTGCAGCCGGGAGTCGAGTACTACTGGACGGTGCTCGACGACGACGGCGACGAAGGCGCGACGCTGAGCTTCTGGATCGGCGACCTGAAGAAGCGCTGAGAGAAATCCCACAAGAGAAAAGGCTTCCCCTGTAACCTTTTCCCCCCTTCCTGCGTAGAGAGGGTCGGAAGGGTAGTGGACCAAACCCCAAAAATAGCGATCCCCAGCCGGGATCGAGAAGAAAGAAGGGCTCTCATGGGCAAGAGGAAATGGGTGATTGCTGGTTCCGCGGTGGTGCTCCTGGCCGGAAGTCTCGTCGTGGCCCGGGCGACCACCCGTTCGAAGCCGGAGGTGAAGGAGTCGCCGTTCCGTCTCGGCAAGGTGCAGACGGAGGACCTGCAGGTGAGCGTGCGTGAGGTGGGCGTGGTGGATCCCGAGATCAAGGTGGACGTCAAGTCGGCCGTGTCGGGCCGGGTGCAGGGCCTCAAGGTGCGCGAGGGCGACGTGGTGAAGACCGGTCAGGTCCTGGCCACGGTCGAGCCCGACGTCAATCAGGCGCAGTCGCTCTCCGACGTCAAGGGCGCGGTGAGCCAGGCCCAGATCAGGCTGCGCGACGCCGAGCGCGAGCTCACGGCCCAGAAGGCGCTGCTCGAGGCGGGCCTGATCCCGAGCCAGACGCTGCAGAACTTCCAGACTTCGCGCGACCTCGCCGCGGACTCCCTGGCCAGCACCCAGTCCCGCTATCAGATCGTCGAGGACCATGGCATCCCGATCTCCGGCGCCTCTTCCAGTCAGCAGGCGCGGGTGACCGCGCCCATGTCCGGCGTGGTGATCAAGAAGGGCGTCGAGCTGGGCGAGACCGTGACCTCGGGCGTCTCCTCGTTCAACGAGGGCACGGTGATGTTCACCGTCGCCGATCTGAAGTCGCTCATCATCCGCGTCAACTTGAACGAGGTGGACATCGCCAAGGTGAGCGTGGGCCAGCCCGTGCGCGTCACGCTCGACGCCTATCCGCAGAAGATCTTCACCGGCAAGGTGCGCTTCGTGGCCCCCGCCGCAAAAGTGGTGGACAAGATCAAGGTGTTCGAGATCGAAGTCGCCCTCGACAAGCTCGACGGCGCCTTCCGCACCGGCATGAGCGCCAACGTCGAGATCCTGGGCGACCGGCGGGCGGGCGCACTGTCGGTCCCCCTCGAAGCCCTGCAGCGGCGCGACGGCCAGACGGTGGTCTATCGCCTGAAGCCCGGTCTTCCTCCCAAGGAGATCGAAAAGGCCCGCGAGGCTCTCAATGGCCGCAGCAAGTTCGTCTGGCTCTCTGAGAACTGGAAGGATTATTTCGAGCCCGTCCAGGTCAACGCCGGGATCGCGACCCTCGAGCGGGTCGAGGTGCTGGCTGGCCTGCGCCCCGGCGATCAGGTGGCGCTCGAAGACGTGACCCGCAAGAAGGTCGAGAAGGACGAGGACAACTGACATGAAAATCATCGAAACCCGCGGCCTGACCAAGGTCTACGGCAGCAACGGCAACGCGGTCCACGCCCTGCGCGGCATCGACCTGGACATCGAGCGCGGCGAGTTCGTGGCCCTGATCGGTCCTTCGGGCTCGGGGAAGAGCACGCTGATGGCCATCTTGGGCTGCCTCGACACGCCGAGCGGCGGTGGCTATGCCTTGGACGGCCGGCAGGTCGAGAAGCTCTCGGGCTCGGACCTCGCGGCCATCCGCAATGAGAAGATCGGCTTCGTCTTCCAGCAGTACAACCTGCTGCCCAAGGCGACCATCCTGAGAAACGTCGAGCTGCCCATGCTTTACGCGGGCGTGCCCCGGAAGGAGCGCCGGCAGCGGGCCCTGGAGCTCCTGGAGCGCGTGGGCATCCCGCAGAAGGCCAAGACCCTGCCCGGCGAGCTCTCGGGCGGCCAGCGCCAGCGCGTGGCCATCGCCCGCGCCCTCGCCAACCGGCCGGCGTTGCTGCTCGCCGACGAGCCCACGGGCGCGCTCGATTCGAAGACCGGCCAGGAAGTGCTCGCCCTGTTCCGCGAGCTGCACGCCCAGGGCAACACCGTGTTGCTGGTGACCCACGATCCGGCGATCGCCGCCCTGGCCGAGCGCCGGGTCGAGCTGTGCGACGGGCTCATCCTGCACGACCGCATGGAGAAAGCGGCATGAAAACCTCCGGCGCCTTCCGCGAGCGTCTGGGAGAGGCCTGGATCGAGCTGCGGGAGAATCCCGGCCGCTCCTTCCTCCAGGCCCTGGGCGTGATGCTGGGCGTCGCTTCCGTGCTGGGCGGTTTTTCGATCTCCGACAGCCAGCGGCAGCAGTCCGATCGGATCTTTGCCCGCATCGGCGGCATCGACAAGCTGAACGTCCTGCCCACCGACACCGTCTATCAGGGCACGCCGAGCGCCCTGCACACCGCCAACCTCGGCCTGCGTCTGGACGACGCGGTCGACGGCGGACAGATCTCTACCGCCAAGGCGGTCAACGCCACCAGCGTGGTCAAGAATGCCCGAGCGCGGGTGCGCTCGGAATTCTCCGACCAGGAGCGCGACATCAGCGGCATCGGCGCCGACTACGTGGCCATGAACGGCTATGAGATCGAGCAGGGCCGCGACTTCTCGACCCACGACTATGCCACCGGCGCGCCGGTGGCCGTGCTGGGCTCGGAAGCGGTGAGCGTCTTCTTCCCCACCGGCGAGGTCGTGGGCAAGACCCTGCGCATCGGCGAGGTGCCGGTGACGGTGATCGGCGTCTTCCGCGATAAGAGCTTCCGCTTCCGCGAGGGGCAGCAGAACATCTTCGCCTGGCGCAACCGCATCCTGGCCGTCCCCTCGCTGCTCGTGGCGTCGCGCATGGAGGGCGATCAGTACCACCGCCTGGACCGCGTCACCTTCCGGGTGCCCGACCTCGCGGCGATGGCCGACTTCTCCAAGGAGCTGACCTCGCTCGTCACCTCCAATCATCGGCTGCAGAACGATTTCCGGCTCGACGACGTGGGCAAGCGCCTCGAGCGCCAGAGGAGCCAGGGCGACGTCTACAACATCATCTTCATGCTCTCGGGAGTGCTCGCCCTGATCGGCGGCGGCATGGTCAACGTCAACATCCAGCTCGCCTCGCTCAAGGAGCGGGTGCGCGAGGTGGGGGTCAAGATGGCGATCGGCGCCCCAGGCCGGGAGATCTTCAAAACCTTTATGACCGAGGCGCTGCTGCTGACCCTGCTGGGCAGTGCCGCGGGTTTCGTCATCGGCATCGCCTTCTCGTGGGTGATCACGAAGTCGATCGGTATTCCACTGTCGCTCGCCCCCATGAGCTTCCTGTGGGCGACCTTACTGGCCCTCGTCTTCGGCTTCCTGTTCGCGCTCTATCCGGCCGCCAAGGCCAGCCGGCAGTCGCCGATGGAGGCCCTGCGCTATGAGTGAAGCCCTCGCCTTCGTCCCCGCTGCCGCGTCGGCGCCCATCCGCCGCCGCCGCAGTCTCGGTGTTCGCATCGCCCTGGTCTGGGAGGTCGTCACCGGCGGTCTCATCGAGCTGTGGTCGCACAAGCTGCGTTCGATCCTGACCCTGACTCTGCTGATGCTCGGCGTCTTCGCCCTGGTGGTGATGACCTCGGTGCTCGACGGCGTCAAAGATAAAGTTTCGACCGGTTTCGCCGGCATGAGTTGGGACGGCACGCTCCTCCTCGGCCCCCGGCAGCCCAAGACCTCCGAGGAGCAGAAGCGTTTCGCCATGAGCACCGGCCTGCGCTTCGAGGACCTGCCGCGCCTCACCGCGCCGCATCCCAAGATCCTGGGCTTCTCCCCTCGCGCCACCAAGCGGAGCATCGTACAGGTGGCCGGCGGCGGCGAGCGCATCTTCGTCAACGGCGTCACCGCCGACTACTCGTTCCTGATGGACCGCCCCGTGGGTTTCGGACGCGGCCTCACGGCCGACGATCAGCGGCGGCACTCGAAGGTGGCGGTGGTGGGCGCGACGCTCGCTTCCAAACTCTTCGGCGGCAGCGATCCGGTGGGGAGGGATCTGGTGATCGAAGGCGTGCCCTACCGCATCGTAGGCGTGCTCGCGGGGGGCCAGATCTTCAACGAGGAGATGTGGCAGGACGCCAACGGCGTGCTCATCCCGCTCGAAACCTACATGGACCGCATGGACAAGGACCACCAGCTCACCCTGGTGACCGTGAAGCTCAAGTCCAAGCAGGACCTCGACGAGCTCTCGGCCACCATGCTGGGTCGCGCCCGGCAGGCCCATCACGGCATCGAGGACGTGGAGGTGAAGGACCTCGACGCCGAGATGGCGCGGGCCTACCAGGATTTCCAGAGCCAGATGGACGGCTGGGCCGTGGTGCTCTTCAGCCTGGCGGGCACGGTGCTGCTGGTGGGCGGCGTCGGAGTGCTGTCGGTGATGCTGATCTCCTTCTCCGACCGGCGCTACGAGATCGGCCTGCGCAAGTCGATCGGCGCCAACGACGGCCAGATCCTCATGCAGTTCCTGCTCGAAGCCGTGGTGCTGGCCGCGATCGGAGCCTCGATCGGCACGCTGGCCGGAAGCGCCCTCTGCCGTGCCCTCTCCGACAAGTTCCCCTGGGGCCTGGTGGTGAACCCCTACGGCCTCGCCGCCGCCTGGGGCATCGCCCTCCTCCTGGCGGTGACCTTCGGGCTGTATCCCGCGATCCGCGCGGCGCGGTTGTCGCCGATGGCGGCGATGCAGTAGGGCTGAAAACAGCAAGGGACATAAAGGACATAAGGGACCTAAAGGACAGCAAGGACGAGCAAACCTCTTCGTCTCTGCTGTCCTTTATGTCCTTGGCGTCCTTTATGTCCTTTCTCCGGCCGCCTTTTTCGCCGCCCGCCGTCCCAGCCACGCATCCAGGCTGAGAACGTCCCGCCCCGCAGGCGCCGCGAGCACGAAAGTCAGCAGGACGAGCCGCGGGAAGATGTGGTGCGTGGTGTCGAAGAGGGGCTCCTTCAGGAGGTGGCCGTAGGCGACCACGATGAGGATGAAGCCGAAGGCGAGGCCCGCCTCCCGCACCCGCAGTCCCAGGCACATCAGGGCACCGGCCACCAGCTCGACGACCGGGATCACGGTCCCGGAGGCCCATAGCAGCCAGGCCGGGAGCCAGGTGTCCGCGTAGGGCTCCACGAACAGCCGCCGCGCGTGCTCGAGCGGTCCCAGGTCAAACGTCTTCCACCACCCGGCCATGAAGAAGATGAGGCCGAGGACCCAGCGCACGAAGAAGATCGCCCAGCTCCAGCCGTCGAGACGCCTGCTCCTGGCCTCGTCCATAGGTCTCCTCCTGCGGTAATTCTAGTTGATGGTGATGCAGTAGTCGTAGCAGTCGAACTGCGGGCCGGCGTGGCAGCAATGGGTGACGGGATCGAAGGTGTAGCCGCAGATGTGCGGGCAGGGAGAGGTGGTGGAGGTGGCCTCAGCCGTCCGCAGGGCTGGCGCGAACGACAGGAGCAGGGCGGCAGCCAGTCCGAGCTTCCAGAGTCTCTTCGACATGAGGATCGTCTCCTTCCCCTTCCGGGGGATTGTGGTGAATGGGGTCTCACACAGAGGAAGGTGCCGGAGCGGGTACATGCCGAGTCCTGAGCCTACAGCACCGCGCTCAGAGGAAGGAGGGGAGCTCCAGGTCTTGTATCCAGAGTGTAAGATGATTATCCTCTAGGGCATGCCAAAAGCTGCGAAGTGTCTCCGCGCCGATTCCGGGAGGAGATTATGAGCGAGTACCAATACTATGAGTTCCAGGCCCTTGACCGGCCGCTCACCGCGAGCGAAATGCGTGAGCTGCGCTCTTGCTCGACGCGCGCCACCATTACCGCGAGCCGGTTCGTGAACCACTATGAATGGGGGAGCTTCAAAGGCGACCCATCCCTCTGGATGGAGAAATACTTCGACGCGTTCCTCTACCTGGCGAATTGGGGGTCGCACGAGCTCTCGCTCCGGCTGCCCCGAAGGGTTCTCGATCTCGCAATGGCGAAGCTGTACTGCCGTAGTCAGTCCGCGTCGGCCCGCGTCAAGGGCGACTTCGTGATCCTGGACTTCGAGTCTCAGGAAGGGGACGACGGCGATTGGGACGACGGAAGTGGCTGGCTCTCGTCGCTGATTCCGCTGCGAGCCGACCTCACGGCTGGCGATCATCGAGCGCTCTACCTCGCCTGGCTCCTCTGCGTATGGAACGGGGAGTTGAAGGACGACGAGACCGAGCCGCCGGTCCCCGCCGGTTTGGGGGATCAGACCGGGCCCCTCAAGGCGTTCGCCGATTTCCTGCGCATCGACGGCGACCTCATCAAGGTGGCTGCAGCTCGAAGCCCTGAGATCGCTGCCTCTTCATCCGACCGGGAAGTCAAGCAATGGATCGCGGCGTTGCCCGAGTCTGAGAAGACCGATTGGCTCGTCCGGCTGGCGAAGGGAAGGGAACCCCATCTGGGCTCCGAGTTGCTGCGTCGCTTCCGCGAGTCTCGCAAGCTCCCGCGCAGCAGGGGAGAAGCTCGGCGAACGGTGGGCGAGCTCTTGGCTGCGGCCGAGCAGCTCTCCCAGGAACGGCGGCGCCAAGAGGCTGAGAGGGCTGCCACCGAGCGTGCCCGGCGGGAGCGTGAGGAGGCCGAGGCTCGGGAGCGATATTTCACCTCACTCGCCAAGCGCGAGCCCGCAGCCTGGCGCGAGGTGGAGATGCTGATTGCCACCAAGCATCCCGGCAGATATGACGATGCCGTGAAGCTGCTCCGCGATCTGCGGGACCTTGGCCTCCATGACGGACGAGCGGCTGAGGTCGAAGCCCGAATCCTCCGGCTCTGCGAGGAGCACGCCCGGAAACCGAGCTTCATCGAACGGCTGCACAAGGCTGGCTTGGCGAAGGGCAGGAGATGAGGCTCCGAGAGAGGGTCTCAAACCCGCGCGATGCGTTTTTCTCTGCGGTCTGCTGCCGCCCTTTCAGGGCTTGGGAGGTGTTGAGGGCTTCGTGTTCCTGGGGCTCACGCCCTAGGCTTTATGCTGCCGCCCCTTCAGGGGCTGAGGCAAGAAACTGGAACGGTTATTCTGTGACGAGCCCTTGGTCCCCGCCTTGTAGCGCTCTGCATACTTTCCCCGCTCGCCTCCTTGGAGCAATGTCCGCAGATCGTACTCGGGTTGCAGCTCGTCGTTCATCTCATCTGGCGAGTGTCTCTTCATAGCCTTCTCAAGGGTAGCCGCTTTTGGAGAGGAGTCCAAGTCCCCTCCGCTCGAGTCGCTCGAGTTCGGTCCTCTGGAGAGCGCCAGGCGGGGGCGCGGCATCACGAGGACCCGGTCAGACGCCTGGCGGAACGCTGCCGCAGATGCACTGGCTGGTACAGGTGGAGAAGTCGCAGAGCAGGCCGATGCCATGGTGGTGGCAGATCTGGCCGCACTGGGTTCTCTGTGCACTGGTGCAGAAGTCCGAGGGACAGGCGGCGGCCGGAGCCGCGGGGACGAACAGGCAGAGCGAGGTGAGCAGGACAGCAGAGGCAAACCACAAGAGCTTCTTGGTCATGGGAGGGCTCCTTTCTGAATCATGAGGAGGTTTCGGTGCCCCCGCCTGGGGCGCGAGGTCGCGTGGCCCCCGCAATAGAGAAGGTGGGCTGGCAGGCGGATGGCGGGACAGACCGGCAAAACGGACCGGGGAACTGATCCGCCGCCCAGGGAGTCCAAATTCCATGAGAGGCGCCTCCCGAGCCGTCCCGCCCCGGGCCGTTCCGGGAGGAGGGACGAAGGACGATCAACCCCTGCTTTCGATGGGAGGTCCGCCATGTCTCCAGACGCTTCGCGTGGATCCATCCGCAGTGAAATCAACGTCACGCCGCTCGTCGACGTCTGTCTGGTGCTGCTCATCATCTTCATGGTCGTGGCTCCAATCCTCCAGGCCGGAGTCAAAGTGGATCTGCCCAGGACCGCCAAGCCCTCGCCGATCCCGGGGAAGACGGACCAGCTCTCCATCTCGGTTGCGGCGGACAGGACCGTCTATGTCCGGAGCTCGCCGGTCGCCGGCTCCGACCTCCCGGGCCTCCTGGCCCAGATCCACACCGCGGAGCCGGACCGCGAGGTGATCGTGCGGGGGGACCGGAGTCTCCAGTACGAGACGATGTGCGAGGTGCTGGCCGCAGTAAGCCGGGCGGGCTTCACCCGCGTGGGGCTGGTGACGGAGACGGAGAAGGGAGGTGCCTGATCCTCCATGCGGTACAATCACGGAAGAGACCTATGAACCGTCCCTCTTTCTGGGCCTTGCCTCTGATGCTGGCGTTGTGGGCGGGTTCCGCGTTCGCGGGCCCGCCCGAGGTGGAGCTGCGCCTGGTGCTCCAGGTGCACACTGGCGAGGCCGTGCAGAGAGACATGACGCCGCAGCAGATTGCGGAGGCCCGCAGGGAGGCGCTCGACCAGACCGTCCAGGCCATCCGCAGCCGTCTCGATCAGTACGGGGTCGACGATCCGGAGATCGAGATGGAGCCTGGGGATAAAATTTCCATCCGGCTGCCCGCGGTGGAAGACCCGCAGCGCGTCATCCGCCTGATCCGATCCAACGCGCAGCTCGAGTTCCGTTTCGTTCGCTTCCGGGCCCTCGGCGGCGCCAATTCCCGCGAGGAGATCCTGCAACACTACGGCGGCCAGTTGCCGGAGGACCTGGAGATCCTGGAAGGGGACGTGCGGGGAGAGAACGGGGAGGTGACCGGCACGAAATATTACGCTGTCGAGAGGCAGCGGATTCTGACCGGCCGCGACTTCAAGAACGCACGCCCGGGCCGGGGCCAGTTCGGCCAACCGATCGTCGAATTCCAGCTCCAGCCAACGGCGACCGAGACCTTCGGCGAGGCGACCGGCGCCAACGTCGGCTCCGCGATCGCCATCGTGCTCAACGGACGGGTGGTTTCCGCGCCGGTGATCCGGAGCCGTATCGGCGGGGGTATGGGTGTGATCGAAGGGAGCTTCACCGAGGCGGAGATCCAGGACCTGGTGACCGTGCTGCGCTCCGGCGCCCTGCCGGTGAGCGTCGTCGTGCTGGAGGAGCAGAGGAGCGCTCCTTCGGCCGCGTCGCTGCGGCGGAAAGAGCTCATCGGCCTCGCCGCCATTCTCCTCGTCTTCCTGGTGGCCCTCGGCCTCTACCGGCAAAGCCGGCGGCAGCGGCGAGAGGTTTGACGGAGCGAGGAGGATCTTCCCCTCCCCGCTCCATCTCCCCGGTTTACTCGACAGGACAGGGACAGGTCAGGACCGTGCAGACGATGCCGCACGTGTCGCACTCGGAGTACCGGAAGGACTTCGGCGTGGGGGCACCGCCGGCCACGCGCAGGCTGTCCTGGTCCAGGCTCCGCAGGGTTTCGCGGTTGAGGGCAAGCTTCTTCAACGTATGCTTCTTCATGGGATCTCCTTGGGATTCGCTGCGCTCCCCTTGAGCGTCAGCAGAGTCTTATAACGCTCTGCCGTCGCCGATCCCCTCAGTCAGCCCCCATAGGCGCGACCTTTGTCTCAGAGCGCCGCTGGCCGACGATCTGCACGCCCGAAGAGCTCACGGAGGACTAGCTATGGCAACCGACCCCATCGTCGACGAGATCCATGCCATTCGCGAAGAGATCGCACGTCAGCACGACTACGACCTGGATGCTATCGTGGAGACGCTCCAGAAGGCGTCTGCACAGAGCGACAGGCGTGTTGTCACGTTGCCACCAAGGCCAGTCGTGAAGCCTGAGAGAGCTCGGAAAGCGGGCTAGGAGAGAGCTTCTTCTTTCCTCCTCTCCCGGGGAGGGCCGTCACTCCTCGATCGAGCGGTTCTTGGTCTCGCGCAGGAAGAACGTGCCCACGACGACGGTCATCAGCGCCACCACGATCGGATACCACAGTCCGTAGTAGACGTTCCCCGTCCGGGCCACCATGGCGGTGGCGAGGAGCGGCAGCATCCCCCCGAACCAGCCGTTGCCGATGTGGTAGGGGAGCGACATCGAGGTGTAGCGGATCTTCGTCGGGAACAGCTCCACCAGGAAGGCGGCGATCGGCCCGTAGACCATGGTCACGTAGAGGACCATGATCGTCAGGATCAGGATCGTCGTTCCGTAGCGGATCTGCGACTTGTCGACCTTCGCGGGGTAGCCGGTTTGCTCGAGCGCGTGCTTGAACTGGTCCTCGTTCCAGCCCGCGAGCTCCACCGGGCCGATGCGGGTGATCACTGACTGCTCGGCGACCGCCGGCAGCGACTGGAAGGACAGGCCGGCCTTGGTGAGGAAGTCCTTGACCTTGTCGCAGTCCGTGAAGTGGGTCTTGGGCCCGACGAAGACGTGGAAGCTGCAGTCGCTGGCCGCGACGGTGATGGGATTCTTCTCGCCGTACTCCACGAGCGCCGGGTTGACGGAATGGGACAGGCCTTTGAACAACGGGAAGTAGGTGAGGGCCGCGATCAGGCAGCCGGCGAGGATGATCTTGAGCCGCCCGATGCGATCCGAGAGCTTGCCGAAGACGACGAAGAACGGCGTGCCCAGAAGCAGCGAGATCCCGACCAGGATGTAGGCGGTGAGGTAGTCGAGCTTGAGCGTGATGGTGAGGAAGAAGAGGGCGTAGAACTGCCCCGTGTACCACACGACCCCCTGGCCGGCGGTCGCTCCGAGCAGCGCGAGCAGCACGTACTTGTTGTTCGGATAGTGGAGGAAGCTCTCGCGCAGCGGCGCCTTCGAGCCCCTGCCTTCTGCCTTCATGCGCCGGAAGACCGGCGACTCCTCGAGCTTGAGGCGGATGTAGATGGAAAAGACCAGCAGGGCCAGCGAAACCAGGAACGGCACGCGCCAGCCCCATTGCGTGAACTTCTCGGGAGCCATGAGGACACGGCAGAGGCCGATCACCAGCAGCGACAGGAAGAAGCCCAGGGTGGCGGTGGTCTGGATCCAGCTCGTGGCGGCCCCGCGCTTCCGGTCGGGAGCGTGCTCGGCCACGTAGGTCGCGGCGCCGCCGTACTCGCCGCCGAGCGCCAGAGCCCTGGAGCAGACGGAGGCTGACGAGGAGGATGGGGGCCGCGATGCCGATCGCTTCATAGGTGGGCAGCAACCCGACGCCGAAAGTGGCGGCGCCCATCACCAGGATGGTGAGCAAAAACGTGTGTTTGCGGCCCACCAGGTCACCCAGACGCCCGAACACGAGGGCGCCGAACGGCCGCACCAGGAAGCCGGCGGCATAGGTGGCGAAAGCCGACAGCAGCGCCGCGGTATCGTTGCCCTTGGGGAAGAACAGAGCGGCGAAGAACGGCGTCAGAGTGGCATAGAGGTAGAAGTCGTACCACTCGAAGACGGTGCCGAGCGAGGAGGCGAAGATGACCCTGCGCTCTTCGGACTTCGAGACCACACGTCCATCCGGTGGAATGGCGGTGGGGACGTTCGTCGAGACGGTCGTCATGGGTGCACCTTCTCCCCTCGTTCGAGCATGGCGACGAATTTCGCGATGCGTTGGGCGCGGGTTTCAGGCTTCTTGGCTTCCTGGATGCGGTAGAGCACCGCATATCGGTTCGCGCTGTCCAGCGTGGCGAAGAACGCGGCGGCTTTGGGATTTTTATCGAATTCCTTTTGCAGATCCTCGGGAATTGATGCTTTACTCTGGGAGTCGTACGCAGCCTCCCACCGGCCGTCGGCTTTGGGCCTGCTCGACGGCTGCGAGCCCCGCAGGCTTCATGCGCTTTTCCGCGATGAGCGCTGCGACCTTGTCCCGATTCACCTTCGACCATTTGCTCCGCGCGGTGCGTGGCGTGAATTTCTGGAGCCAGTAGGTGTCGTCGAGCGGTCCCTTCTGCCCGTCGATCCAGCCGTAGCAGAGAGCCACGTCCAGGGCCTCGGCGTAGGTGACGGAGTCGACCCCCGTCCCTTTCTTGGCGATCTTGAGCCAGAGGCCTTTCGAGGTCTTGTGGTGCTTGGCAAGCCACTCCTCCCACGTTCGCGGCGAGGCGAAGGGGAGGATGGGCAGGCCCTGCTTTTCGGTTATTTCAGCCACGCGCTCACTCATGGCGCAGGGAGGCCAGGTCGATGACGAAGCGGTACTTCACATCCCCTTTCAGCATGCGCTCGTAGGCCTCGTTGATCTTTTGAATGGGGATGACCTCGACGTCGGAGACGATCCCGTGCTCGGCGCAGAAGTCGAGCAGCTCCTGCGTCTCCGGGATGCCGCCGATCAGCGAGCCGGCCAGGGTGCGCCGCTTGAGGATCAGATCGAAGACGGCGGGGGAGGGGTGCGGCTCGCCCGGCGCGCCTACGAGGACCATGGCGCCGTCCCGCTTCAGGAGCTTGAGGTAGGCGTCGAGATCGTGCGGCGCGGAGACGGTGTCGAGGATGAGGTGGAAGCTGTTCGCGTGCTTCGCCATGGCCTCGGGATCGTTGGACAGCACGACCTCGTCGGCGCCGAGGCGGCGTGCGTCCTCCACCTTGCCGGGTGAGGTGGTGAACAGCACCACGTGCGCGCCCAGAGCGTGGGCCAGCTTGACTCCCATGTGGCCAAGCCCGCCCAGACCTACGACCCCCACCTTCTGGCCCGGGCCCACCTTCCAGTGCCGCAGCGGCGACCAGGTGGTGATGCCGGCGCAGAGCAGGGGAGCCGCGGCGGCCGGGTCCAGCTTGTCGGAGACGCGCAGGACGAACTTGTCGTTCACCACGATCTTGTCGGAGTAGCCGCCGTTCGTGGGCCGGCCGGTCTCCTTCTCGACGCCGCCGTACGTGCCGGTCGAGCCGTTCTCGCAATATTGCTCCAGCCCCCCGGCACAGCTCGCGCAGCGCTGGCAGGAGTCCACCAGGCAGCCCACGGCCACGAGGTCCCCTGCCTTGAACCCCGAGACCTCGTTGCCGACTTTGACGACCCGGCCCACGATCTCGTGCCCGGGCACCATGGGATACACGGTCCCCTCCCATTCGCTGCGGACGGTATGGAGGTCGGAGTGGCAGACGCCGCAGAAGAGGATCGCGATCTGCACGTCGTGCGGCCCCGGCTCGCGGCGTTCGAAGCTGTAGGGAGAGAGCGGAGTGGTGGGGGAGTAGGCGGCGTACCCTTGGGTCTTGAGCATGGGATACCTATAGCACAGGGCAGTTTGTCTCGCCGCCGTCCTCCCGCGCACCCTTGATTCATGGAGGCTGTCCGATGGCAGCCTTAAATCCTTCAGATTCTTAAAGATGGAGGCAGATCATGAAAAAGAACGTCAAGAAGCTGACGCTGAACCGTGAGACCCTGCGTTTCCTCGAAGGCCAGCTCGACCAGGTGCACGGGGGCTGGACCGAGTTCACCTGCCAGAATAGTTGCAACTCCACCCCCAGGTCGCGCTGCGATACCTGCCAACAGGAGTGCTCGCTCTTCAACTGCTGAGCGCTTGACTCTACCCCGCCACCAGCGCCAGCACGCGCAGGGGGCTGCCGCTGCCGTTGACGATCTTGAGCGGCGCGGCGATGACCACGGCTCCGGTGGCGGGGAGTTGATCGAGATTGCGCAGGCTGGCGAGGCCGAACTTGCCGGCGCCGTGCATCAGCGTGTGGTTGGGGAACGGGGGATCGAAGCCGCCCGCCTGGCCCGCGTCCGTGCCCACGGTCTCGACGCCCACCCCGAGGATGTCCCGCTCGTCGGCCACGAAGCGGGAGGTCTCGGGATGGAAACCAGGGGAGTGGGGGCCGTCGGGTCCCACGTTCAGGAAGTCCGCAGCCCCTTGCCGCCGGCTCCAGCCCGTGCGCAGCAGCACCCAGGCGTGCTTGGGGATGCGGCCGTGCTCGCCCTCCCACGCCAGGAGGCGCTCGCGGGTGAGGAGGAAGTCCGGGTTCGCCTCCACCTCGGCCGTGACGTCGATCACGCAGGCCGGACCGATGAAGCGCCGGGCCGGGATGGTGTCGCAGGCGTTGTCCGGCAGGTCCTTGCCCGTGATCCAATGGACGGGAGCGTCGAAGTGGGTGCCCGTGTGCTCGCCCAAGTGGAGGGTGTTCCAGTACCAACCCGGACCCCTCTCGTCATACTTCGAGATGACCTCGATCGTCACGCCCGGCGATGAAGCGAAGATCGGCGGCAGGCCGATGACCGGGGTCTCCGGACCGAGGGGCTGGGTGAGATCGACGACGCGGACGCTTCCGGCGTCGAGCGCGGCGGCGAGCTGCTCGAGGATGCTCATGCCTGACCTCCCTTGTCTCCTGCTGCTGCGAGTTGACGCAGATACCGCTGGAACTGGAAACGGCTCTCGATGTAGTGCAGATCGATGAAGTAGCTCGCCGGCCCCTGGGGCTCGACCTTGGCCACCAGGGTCGTGAGCTCGCGCGCCGCCAGGGCCTCGGTGAAGGCCTGGCGGAGCTCCTCCTCCGTGCGGCAGGTGGCGGTGCGGGGGACTCCCGCGGCCTTGGCCATGGCCGCGAGATCCGTCCCCGTGGCCGTGGCGGTGGTGAAGCTGCGGCCCACGGAGAGGAGGACCTCGTTGTCGAACACGATATGAATGAGATTGGCCGGACGATAGCGGGCGAGCGTCGTGAGGCTCCCGAGATTCATCAGCAGCGAGCCGTCACCGTCGATCACCACCACCTGCAGATCCGGCCGGCTCAAGGCGATCCCCAATCCCACCGACGAGGCGAGGCCCATGGAGTGCCAGAGATAGAAGAAGCCCGGCTGGTGCCCGAGCGAGAACAGCTCGGCCGGAGCGGCTCCCATGTTGGTGACCACCACGCACCGGGAGAGCTCCGGATAGATGGCGCGCATGGCATCGATTCGGAGCATGCGGAGCATCAGTCCTCCCGCCTCAGTCTTCCCACATCAAACTGCGGCAGAGCAGCAGGGCCACGGGCTTGAGGCTCGACTCGGCCAGCGCCTGGGCCTGGCGCAGGCGGGCGGCCACGTGGTCCGGCGACTCCAGGGTGAGATAGGGGATGCGCAGCGCGTCGAGCACGTGCTCGGTGACGCCGCCCCCCTCCGTCTGCCAGGGGTGCTCCTCCCCGAAGCCGCCGCGGTGGCTCACCAGCATGAGCAGGGGGATGCGATAGAGCTGGGCGAGCGAGACGATACCGTTGATGCTCGCCAGCAGCCCGTGGTTCTGCATCAGCAGCGCCGACTTGACCCCCGAAAGATGCGCACCGGCCGAGATCCCGATCCCCTCCTCCTCCTTGGCGAGGCGGACGAGGACCATTTCCGGATCCTCCTCAGCCAGGCTCACGAGATGGACCAGCCACGTCTCGGGCAGCACCGAGAGCAGACGGATGCCGCACGCCTTCAAGGCGTCATAGATGACCTGCGAGTGGGTGGCCGAGACGGGCATCGCTCAGGTCCGATCAGCTCCGGGAGGCGAAGCGGGCAAGAGCATACCGCAAACCCGTCCCGGCCCGATCGCCCCTCAAGTCTCGGTGCAGAAGAGGCTGCACTGGGTGCAGGTGGTCCGCGAGCTGCCGTCCGTGCACTCGTAGGAGGTGCACTTCTTCGAGAGGTCCGGGCCGCAGCGGACGCACTCCTGACCGGTGATGAAACAGAACGTGGTCGACCTCGCGGGCGTGCTGATGCCGACGGTCGCCATCAATACTGTCAGCAGGATGAGGGTTCGGAGACAGACTCTGCGCATGGGACAGGCTCCTTTCGCGACGGAACGGTCTATAAGCAACTGTGCAGGAGCGTGGGGAAGCGAGACAGCGCGGCCTTCTTGACTCCGTGGGTGGAAGGTCTCTAACATACGTATAGATACGTAGGAGGCGCCCGTGCACAAGAAGCTCACCATCACCGTTGACGAGCAGGTCTATGATGGTCTCCACCGCGTGATCGGGCGGCAGAAGATCAGCCAGTTCATCGAGACCCTGGTCCGTCCCCACGTCGCTCCTCAGGATCTGGCAGCCGCCTATCGGGAAATGGCAGCGGACGAAGCCCGCGAGGCGGAGGCTCACGAGTGGGCTGAAGCTACACTCAGGGACGTGGCGGATGAAACGCGGTGAGGTCTGGTGGGTCAACTTTGAGCCGTCGGTCGGCGGAGAAATCCAAAAGCAGCGCCCCGCGGTCATCGTCAGCAACGACGCGTCCAATCAGTTCCTGAACCGTGTCCAGGTGGTCCCCTTGACGAGCAATGTGGACCGCCTGTACCCGAGCGAGGCCTTCGTTACGCTTCAGGGAGAGAAACGCAAGGCCATGGCCGATCAGTTGGCCACCGTCAGCAAAAGCCGGCTCCGGGAGAAGATGGGCGGATTGTCGCCCTCCGACCTTGAGAGGATCGAGCAGGCGATCCGGGTCCAACTCGGCCTGGGCTCGTAGGCGGTGTCTGGAAGGCCGGCGCCGAATCTAGCCGCGCACCCTTCGAAGCCTCACCCCCCGCCTTTTCCCTGTCCTTGTCCGTCCGAGTTCTTCTCCCTCTTCTCCCGGCGGACGGGAGGGAGGCTGGGAGAAGAGGGTTGGGGTGATGAGGGCTTCGGAGGGCAAGCCGCCGAATTCAGCGCTGACTTCCAGGCCCCTCTGAAGGCCCCCTATGATACCTTTCGCCGAATTCCCCGCGGCCCCGGCGCCCTCCGGTCCGGACCGCCTGGAACCCACAGACCGAGGACCTCCACCATGCCCGACATCACCCCCTCCACCCCTGGACGCGACTTCATCCGCGACATGGTCGCCCGCGACCGTGCAGCCGGCAAATATGGCGGCCGAGTGGTCACCCGGTTCCCCCCGGAGCCCAACGGCTACCTCCACATCGGCCACGCCAAGTCCATCTGCCTCAACTTCGGCCTCGCCCTGGAGAACGACGGCACCTGCAATCTCCGTCTCGACGACACCAACCCCGAGACCGAGGAGCAGGAGTACGTCGAGGCCATCCAAGCCGGCGTGCGTTGGCTGGGCTTTGACTGGGGAAAGAATTTCTTCCACGCCTCCGACTACTTCGAGCGGCTCTACGACTTCGCCGAGGAGCTGATCCGCATGGGCAAGGCCTACGTGGACAGCCTGAGCGAAGACGAGATCCGCGACTACCGCGGCACAGTCACCGAGCCCGGCCGCAACAGCCCGTACCGCGACCGCACCGTCGAGGAGAACCTCGACCTCTTCCGCCGCATGCGGGCCGGCGAGCTCGCGGACGGCTCTTGCGTGCTGCGCGGCAAGATCGACATGGCCTCGCCCAACATGAAGATGCGGGACCCGCTCTTCTACCGCATCAAGCGCGCCACCCACTACCACCGCGGCGACGCCTGGTGCATCTATCCCATGTACGACTTCGCCCATCCGCTCTCGGACGCCATCGAAGGCATCACCCACTCGCTCTGCACCCTGGAGTTCGAGAACAATAGGGAGATCTACGACTGGCTGGTCGACACCCTACCTTTCCCCGAGCCGCCGCGGCAGACCGAATTCGCCCGCTTGAACCTGACCTACACCCTGATGAGCAAGCGCAAGCTCCTGGAGCTCGTCGAGCGCAAGCTCGTGGCCGGCTGGGACGATCCCCGCTTGCCCACCCTCGCGGGTCTCCGCCGCCGCGGCTTCACCCCCGAATCGATCCGCGACTTCTGCGACAGGATCGGCGTCGCCAAGGCGAACAGCACCGTGGACGTGACCCTCCTCGAGCACTGCCTGCGCGAGGATCTGAACCCCGAAGTCCCCCGCGTCATGTGCGTGCTGCGGCCCCTGAAGCTGGTGATCGAGAACTATCCCCCCACCGATCAGTCGGCCCAGACCGAAGAGCTGGACGCCCCCTTCTACCCCCACGACGTGCCCAAGGAGGGGAGCCGGAAGGTGCCCTTCTCGCGCGTCCTCTATATAGAGCGGGACGATTTCGCCGAGAACCCGCCCAAGGGCTTCCACCGTCTCGCCCCCGGCCGCGAGGTGCGGCTGCGCTACGGCTACCTCGTCCGTTGCGAGAGCGTCGTCAAAGACGCGACCGGCGAGATCGTCGAAATCCGCTGCACCTACGACCCCGCCACCCGCGGCGGCTCCGCCCCGGACGGCCGCAAGGTGCCTGGCACCCTGCACTGGGTCTCCGCGGAACATTCCGTGCCCGTCGAAGTGAGGCTCTACGACCGCCTCTTCAAAGTCGAAAGGCCGGACCTGGAAGAAGGGAGCTTCGAGACGACCCTCAATCCCAATTCCCTCGAAGTCCTCACGGAAAGCCGCCTCGAGCCCGCGGCCGTGGATCCATCACTGGGAGAGCGCCTGCAGTTCGAAAGGCAGGGCTACTTCTTCCGCGATCCCGTGGATTCGAGCCCCGACCGCCTCGTCTTCAACCGCATCGTCCCCTTGAGGGACTCCTGGGCCCAGGAAGCCCAGAAGCAAGCCGCCGCACCCAAGCCGCCCGAGCCGAAGGCGCCGACATCGCCAAAAATCCCCAAGGAGACCGAAGCCAAGGCTCCCGAGCCCCTCACGCCCGAAGAGCAGAAGCAGCTCGACCGCCTGCGCCCCGACCTCCAGCCCATCATTCAGGGAGTGCTCGCCTCCCACCCCACCGAAGTCGAGCGCTATCGAGCCGGCAAGACCGGCATCCTGGGCTTCCTGGTGGCCCAGGTGATGAAGCAGGCCGGCTCAACCGGCAAGGCCAACCCCAAGCTGGTGAATATCCTGCTCACCCGGGAGCTGGGCTCTTCTTGAGGTAAGCGCCCCTGCCTTCGGGGCGGACCCTCACTCTCCCAACCCTCTCTCTCCCAGCCTCCCCCCCATCCGCCGGGAGAAAGAGGGCTTGAAGACAGCTCCGTTTTTGCTTCTTCTTAAGACAAACCTCTCCCTCTTCTCCCGGCGGTTCGGGGGGGAGGCTGGGAGAAGAGGGCCGGGGTGATGAGGGCTCAACTCCTGCTATACACCGCCTCGTGATGCGGGCTGCCCGGCTTGACGAGGCGGATCGTGCCGTCGGCGAGAAGGCGTCTCAGGACCGCCGAAGCGAGGCGGGTGTCCATGGGCCGCGGGAGAGCCCGGGAGAATCGCCGGTTCACCTCCTCCGCCACCCGGCTGGCCCCGAAGACCTCCCCGGGAGGCATCTCCTCGATGAGCCGGATCACCAGCGGCCCCGGCTGGGGTCTCTTCCCCGACATCCGAAGCTCCTCGGGAGGCACCTCGGACGGAACCGCCGCGGCCTGAGCCGCCGCCTCCACGCGGTCTGCGATCTCGGCCGCACCCCCGGACGCCGTCCGGAACGCCTCGAGATGCTTCGCGACCGTCTCATACCCGGCGGCATGGAAAGCGCGTTGCTCGCGATGAAAGACCTCCTGCTGCGCGTGAAAGGCCTCGCGCTCCTTGTGCAACGCCACCTGAGCCTCCAGGTTCGCCAACACCTTCGCCACGGATAGCTGTGAGCTCACACTCTCCTCCTGGCCAACGCCGTCTCCGGCCCCAAGCCCCATTTGCAACGGCCCAGCGGCCCTCCTGTCGGGATGGACCGAATTTGCAACGACAGTCTACTCCAGGACACCCTGATTTGCACCCGCCGGGAAACCAGGAGCTCCGTCGTCGCAAACTTCCCCCAGACGGCCTGCCCAAGACTCTCTTGCAACGACTAAACTTAATTTGCAACGGCGAATCCTATTTCGCGACAGCAAATCTTCTTTCGCGCCGGCGAATCTTCTTTTGCGATGGCTAGAATAGATTTGCGACGGATAAGATAATTTTGCGATTACTAACCTTAAATTGCAACGACTCAAATTCATTTGCGCCGACTAAGATTGTGTTGCGATGGCGCAATCTATTTTGCAACGGATAAGATTATCTTGCAACGACTAAAGTCTGTTTGCGACGACTCAGTTTCTGTTGCGCCGGCGCAATTCAATTCGCGGCGGCAAATCTCATTTTGCGACGGATAAGATAAATTTGCGACTACTAAGACTGAGTTGCGACGACAAAGATTAGATTGCGATGGCTAAGATTGTGTTGCGATGGATAAGGCCAGTTTGCGCTGGCTGAAATTAGTTTGCGCTGGCGAATCCTGCCTACGATGCCCCAAAGTAGAATCCACCTGCGGATCAAGCTGCCGGAGGGAGCCTGAATGGAACGGGGATCAGTGCGGTGGCTGGGAAGCTTACTGCTGAGCCTGTTGGCCTCTGCGGGGGTGGCGGGAGCCGAGCCGGCCACGCCGGGGGGTAGGATCGACTTTGAGGCGGCGGCGGTCGTGGCGAGCGGAATGACGCCGGGCGAGCAGGTCGCCTGGTTCAGCGTCGCGCGCGAGGACACGGGCTCCGGGAGCCTCATCATCCGGCGGGAGGAGGTGACGGCCGCCGGGAAGGATGGCACGGCGCGGCTCGATCTCGACCGGTCCGTGCCGCCGCGATCCCTGTGGGCAGCGGTTGATCTGAAGACGGGCGACTTCACCCTCGCGACTCCTGCCGGCTATCCTTTGCGCCAGGCGGCGTTCCCGGCGGGAGCCTTCCGTGCCGCAGCGGGTGGCGGCTTCGACCGCGCCCTGGCTCCCGGTCGTGAGATGGTCATGCTCTTCGTCGCCCGTCCCACGGTCGGCGCCTGGGCGCTCACCGTCTGGGACGGGGCCCCGGAGGACGAGGATGGGCCGGCGAACCATGGGATCTCGCTCGCTTTCACCCGCATGGAGAGCGTGGCCACGAGCCCCGGTCCTCCCGCCATCTTGCAGCCGGGAGACCTGGTGATCCTCATGGATCCGAACGCGATGGAAGTCTCGGCGGCGCGCCTGGGAGGCAAGCCATGAGACGGCGGGAGATTGGGATCGGCGCTGCGCTGCTGCTCCTGGGCTCCGCCCTCGCGGCCCAGCCCGTGCCCAGCCTGGAACGGGGCGTCAAGCCGGACAAGCTGTACCAATTCGGCGATCTCGACAGCGTCAACGTGATGAATGGCAACCTCCTGGTGCGGCTCCCCATCGGCAGCTCCTATCCGGTGGGCGGCGGACTCTCATACGGTCTTTCGCTCATCTACAATTCGAAGGCTTGGGACTTTCAGGAGGCCTCGTTCCAGGGCAACATCTACGGCCAGGCGATCCCGGACCGGCTCTCCAATGCAGGCATGGGCTGGAGCGTGACGCTCGGCCGGCTGCTCAGCCCCACCGACGTCTTCAACGACAATCACCCCTGGCAATGGACCTACATCGGGCCGGACGGTACCCAGCATCTCTTCTATCAAGGGCTGCAGACCGTCGGGCCGGTCGGGGTGGACCCCTGCACCAGCACCTGCTTCACGCGGGATGGCAGCTACATCCGCATGTCGGTTTTGAGCTCCACGGAGAGGGTGATCGAAACTCCGGATGGACTCCGCCGCTTCTTCGTGCTCTTCACTCTGGCCGATTTCACCACCGAGTGGCGGCTGACGCAGATCCGCGACCGTTTCGAAGACAACCAGACCGACGTGGCGATCAGCTATTCAACCGACGGCAATCTCTGGACGATCACGGATAAGCACGGCCGCCAGCAGCGGGTGTTTTTCGGCCCGGACTCTTCCGGGCGTTACAAGCGGCTGTTGCAGCGCATCGAGCTGACGGCGTTCGGCGTCAATGCAGATCCGGCCGTGTACACCTTCACCTATGTGCCACAGCAGTTGATCTCCGTGCCCTGCGGGAGCACGCTTCCCAACTGGAACAGCGTCACTGCCCCTTTGCTGCAAACCGTGTCGCTGCCCGACGGCACGAGCTTCGGCATGAGCTATTACGCGCCGAGCTCTCCGGACACCTGCCACGCTCCGGGCCTCTTGAAGGAGCTGGTGCTGCCCACCCTGGGGAAGCTCCACTACACCTACCGGCAGCACGTCCTGCCGATCAAAGGCTGCTCGTTCCGTTCCTGGCACAGCTCGACGGCGGGCATTGCTACGCGGCAATTCATCGACGCGGCGGGACACGACGCGGGGACCTGGACCTACTCGAGCCAGCTCTCGCCTTCGCCCTGGGCGAGCACGTCCTACGTCTGCGACGATCACAGCCAGCCCTTCCGGCCGCCGTCCGAAGAGCTCCAGGTCACGGTCGTCACGCCGCTCAGAAATAAGACCGTGCACTATTTCTCGGTGTTTCCAGGCACGGAGTTTCCCTCCACCACCGTTTTCGATCAGAAGGATTACGGCCTGCCCTTCTCGAAGCTGCCGATGGCGGACTCCACGGGCACCCGGTTCCTCTCGACCCAGGTTTTCCAGTGCGACGCCGCGGGAGCCAACTGCGCTCCGGCGCGGGCGACGTACGTACGCTATGAGCGAGACGTGGACAGCCGTTGCGATCTGACCACCGGCCCCGGCCCCGATTGCCTCGACACCAACCGGCGGCCGGTCTCGGAGCGCACCGCCTACCTGGACGATCCCAATCATTTCGCCGACGTCAACAGCTCGGATTTCGACGGCTTCGGGCACTACCGGACGGTGGCCACGGACGGCGACTTTCCGGGGGGCGGCAACCAGCGCAGCACGTTCACCAACTACAATCCAGGCAACGTCCTGCCGGGTAGCGCCTGGGTGCTGGAGACCTTCACCGAGCAGGTGGTGAGCGAAGGGGGCGCAAGCGCCAAGGTGCAATTCTGCTTCGATCCCAATACGGTATATCTCTCACGCCAGCGCACCTACGGCATGGGGACGAGCCCTGGAGCCAACGACGTGCTGCTCGTCAACACGCCGGACGCGGTCGGCAACACCGTTCGTCAGGAGTGGTTCGGTGGCGACGCCACCAATCAGGCCCTGAGCCTTGCGACCGATCTCTGCAACCTGGGATTGCCGGCCACCAATGCGTACCGGCTCGATCAATCCTATCAGTATGGCGTCGTGCAGACGGCGCAATACAAAGACGCCGCCGGCAATGCGGGCGGCACCCTGGCTTTCAAGTCGATTGATCAGGATATCGATCTCAACACCGGTCTGGTGGCGGTGAGCCGCGATCCGGCGGGGATCGCCACCAGCTTCGCCTACGATGCCCTGGGCCGGCTGTTGGCGGCCATGCCCCAGACGTCGGGCGAGGCCTGGGACCAGACGACCTACGTCAACGCCACCAGCGGCAACCGGGCGCGCATCGAGATAAGCCGTTGCTCCCCGGCCAATCTGTCGTTCTGCACGGCGCTCACGCAGTCCCAGACCGAGCTCGACGATCTCGGGCGGGTGGCCAAAGAGCGCCGGCTGATGGCGGACGGAACCTGGAGCAAACGGGTCACCACCTACGACCTCGCGGGCAACCAGGCTTCGCTCTCCGAGCTCCAGCCGGACACGGTCGCCGATGCCGCGGTGAAGCAGACGACCTTCAGCGGCTATGACGCGTTCGGCCGGCCGGGAACGATCACACCGGCGGACGGCGCCTCGCATGCCGTCACCCTCACCTATGGCGGGGTGCGCAGCGAAACGCGGACGTTCAAGGTCGGCACCGGGACGTTGAACGCCGCTGGCAACGTTCCCGAAACCTCGGTTTCCGTGACCCGGATCAACGACCGGCAAGGGCGGCTGTGGCGAGTCAACGAGCCCTCCGGCCCCGGCGGCGCCCAGGTGACCAGCGAATATACCTACGACGTCGGCAACCGTCTCGTGATCGCCAAGACCACGGCGCCGGAAGCCACGCAGCTCCGTTATTTCAACTACGACAACCGCGGCTTCCTCAGTACGGAAATCCCCCCCGAAAAGGGGGGCGCGCAGGTGAAGTACTCGAAGTACGACCCGCTGGGGCACGCCGGCCGGATCGAAGACGGGGTCGGGGGACCGAACGACCTCTCCTTCTTCTACGACCGCGCCGGCCGTCTGACCTCGATCTGGGAAACGGGAAGCTCCGGCCGCCAGCTCAAATCCTTTCTCTATGCTTCCGGCAACGGATTAGCCAACCTCAAGAACGGCAAGCTCGAGCAGGCAAAACGGCACAATTACGTGACGCTGGGCACGGCCCCCTTCGACGTCGAGCTGACCCAGACCTACACCTATGGCGGCGTGAACGGCCGGGTCTCCAAACGCGATACCCAACTCGTGACCAACGGCCAGCCGGGCGAATCGTTCACCCAGGGCTTCACCTGGAACGCGTTGGGAGAGGTGAGCTCCATTGATTATCCCCGCTGCACCAACACCGGCTGCCGGCAGCTCTTTCAGGACGTGCCGGTGGGCTATCCCAACAAGCTCGAGATCGAGGCGATCTATCCGGGCATCACCGCCGGTTGCAACACCAATCCATTGCAGTATTGCCCTGCCGATTCGATCACCCGCGGCCAGATGTCCGTCTACCTGCTGCGCGCCAAAGAGGGGCCGGCCTACGTGCCGCCGCCCTGCACGGGCCTCTTCCAGGACACTCCGTGCGGGTCCAATCCGTTCGCGCCTTGGGTGGAAGAGATGTTCCGGCGAGGGATCACCGGCGGCTGCTCCGTCACACCGCGGAACTTCTGTCCCAACGATGCGGTGAACAACGCGCAGATGGCGGTGTTCCTCATCACCAGCCTGGGCGTGTCGCCGCCGGCCTGCACGTCGGCGCCGTTTGCGGACGTCCCCTGCACGGCTTTTGCCGCAGCATTCATCGCCGAGGAAGCGCGGCGACAGATCACCTCCGGCTGCGGCAACGGCAACTTCTGTCCGTCAGCCGTGGTCACCCGTGGTGACATGGCGGGCCTGGTGGTACGCGCTTTCGCCATTCCCCTGCGTTTCGATCCCAACACCCAGCGCAACCTCCAACGCGCCTACACGAACGACTTCCTCACCGGCGTGCCGGGCTACGCCTCCGCCATCACCTACAACGCCAACGGTCTGGTCAACCAGGTGTTCCACAGCAACGGCGTCACCGACACCCAGAGCGTGGACACCACCAACTGGCTGGCGCGGCCGCTCTCCATCTCCACCTTCGGCGCCGCCACCAACTGGAGCACAGGAACTTACAAATACGACGGCGCCGGCAACATCACCAAAGTGGGGACCGACGGGTTCCAGTACGACCCGGTGAGCCGCCTGATGCGGGGCGTAGTCCACGACGGCCTCATGGGAGGAGGCAACGAGAAGCAGCAGACTTACACCTTCGACACCTACGGCAATATCACGGGCATCACCACCACGGCAGGAGGCTCTAGCCAGTCGCGGCAGACGCCGACGGACGCCGCCACCAACCGGCTCTCCGGCGCCGCCACCTACGATGGAGCCGGGAATCTCACAAGCTGGAACGGCGCCAACTACCAATACGATCCCTTCAACAAAATGTGGCGGATGCAGAACGGCAGCGAAGAGTGGCTCTACCTCTACACCGCCGACGACAAGCGTCTCTGGTCCTACAAGACGGACGGCACCCTCTCCCGCTGGACCCTGCGCGACCTCGAAGGGAAAGTGCTGCGCGAGTACAACACCGTCAATTCCGCCCTCTGGAGCATCGCCGCCGACTACATCTATCGGGACGGCCAGCTCCTAGCCGCCGAAACCGCCACGGGCCCCCGCCACTTCCACCTCGACCACCTGGGCACACCTCGCCTCATCACCAACGCCGCCGCCCAAAAGGTGGCCTACCACGTCTACTACCCCTTCGGAGAAGAAGCCACCGCCTTCAACCAAGACACCGAGCGCCTGAAATTCACCGGCCACGAGCGCGACCTGGCGAGCCTGGCAGGACCGGGGGATGATCTGGATTCCATGCATGCGCGGTTCTGCAGCCCGGTGACGGGGCGGTTTACGAGTGTGGATCCAGTCGGGGGCAATCCGGAAGTCCCGCAGAGCTGGAACCGATACAGCTATGTGATGAACCGTTCTCTGGGCTATACAGATCCCGAGGGCGAATTTTCTCTTCCGACTCCATTCCTGATCAATGCGATCAACGCGCAGCAAGCCTTCTACTTCAGCGACTTCCTTACCGTGAAGCCCTGCGAGGAGACGATCTGCCAGGTCGCAACGGAGGTAGATCGGAAGGCTTACAGGACGGGCAAGCTCATCGAGAAGGGAGTCATGATTGAGCTAAGCGTCCTCTTGGGTATGGGCTTTGGCGAAGCTGCACCTATGGGGGAGCTTGGTCTCTCAAAGATAGTGCCAACCGCCAAGAATATTGGAACAACGGTCTATCGATCTGTCAACGAGGCAGACCAAGTCCAGTACGTCGGAATTACCAACAACCTCCCTCGGCGCGCCGCAGAGCTTCTACGGAAGCGGGGATTCAGGATTGAACCGCTGATCAGAGGTCTTTCGAGAACAGATGCCCGGGGAGTTGAGCAGGCGTTGATCGAGGCACATGGATTTACGAGAGATGGAGGAACATTATTGAATCTCATCAACAGTATCGCGAAAACCAACCCTATATATGCTGGCAAGATCGCGAAGGGATTGGAACTCCTGTATAAGACAGGGTATATTATACCATGACCAGGAAATGGAATCGCGCAAAGCCCGGAGACATCTTGGCGTTAGAGGATACCGGAGGTTTTTTCATGTATATCCACTATGTTGGCAGAGATAAAGAGTACGGTGATGCAATCATCGCTTGCCCTCGGGTGTTTACCGAACCACCTCCTGATTTGAGCCAAGTCTTCGATGACGGCTATTTCATCTTCTATCCTGTGACGGCCGCCGTGGCTCAAGGACTTGCACACGTCGTAGGACATCTTCCTTCACCAGGAATGCCAGCCCGGTTCCGAAGGGCTGGTGCCCGGGTTGGCCGGCACATTTCGACGTGGATTATTCAGGACGGACCTCTAGATACTGTCAAGTCGGAGCTGTCCGAAGAAGAGCGGCGTCTTCCGTTAGCAGCGATTTTCTCCCACCAGTTCCTGGTCAACAGGATAGCAGAAGGTTGGCGTCCCGAAATGGATTTCGATCCGCCAGCGTCAAGCGAAAGGTTGGTTGCCGGTGCCCCAACTCCTCATGTCGTATCGCATTATTTGTACTTCCCGATCGAGAGGTCTGCGAAAGAAGTCGCCGCAGCCCTGCGAGCAAAGGGTTTCCAGACCGAGGAAAGGCTTGGCGCTGACGGCGAGAACTGGCTGGTGCTTGCGCGGCATGAAATTGTCCCAACCGAGGCGCGATTAGAAGAGATACAAAGCTTCCTCGAATCGCTGGCAACTCAAGGCGGCGGTGAATATGATGGTAGAGAGGTGGAGGTACATGAAGGCGAAGATAGCATCAGGCAGTAGAGTCTCGCTTGCCGCGCTTGCAGGTGGCAAGAATTGTGAGATGCCCATTCCGAACCCGAGGAACTCGCGGAATAGCTGAGGAAATCGCCTGAGGGCCTTCGAAGCGTGGTTCAAGAGCGAAAGTTACGGGGCGTGTCAGACACCTCTATAAGCTATGGACCAAGAAACCACCCCACGCAACCTCCAACTCACCTACACGAATGGCTTCCTGACCGGCGTGCCGGGTTACGCCTCCGCGATCAGCTAAACGCCAACAGTCTGGTCAACCAGGTGTTCCACAGCAACGGCGTCACCGACACCCAGGGCGTGGATACCACCAAATGGCTGGCGAGGCCGCTCTCCATCTCCACCTCCGGCGCCGCCACCAACTGGAGTACGGGAACCTACAAATACGACGGCGCCGGCAACATCACCAAAATGGGAACCGACTGGTTCCAGTACGATCCGGTGAGCCGCCTCGTACGCGGCGTAGTCCACGACGGCCTCATGGGAGGAGGCAACGAGAAGCAGCAGGCCTACACCTTCGACACCTATGGCAATATCACGGGCATCACCACTACGGCGGGAGGCTCCAGCCAGCACCTCGACCACCTGGGCACTCCCCGCCTCATCACCAACGCCGCCGCCCAAAAGGTGGCCTACCACGCCTACTACCCCTTCGGCGAAGAAGCCACCGCCGATCATGGGGAGGCACCATGTCATAATGTTTGAGTATGATTTCGAGCGTATCAAGAATGCCATCCAGAAAGTCATTGGTAGTTTCTCTGGTGACACTTGGGGAGAGTTGGCTGCCAAGATTGGCGGTTATGGAAGATGGGAGTTTGAAGACTACAGAGAGTAGGATATATGGATTGGAAATCTGCTGACGGGGTTGCGGATTACAAAATCCAGAAACTGGGCGGTTTGGCAGCCGCCGTGGGGGGAGTCAACAGAGCCCCGCCTCATGCCGCACATCAAAGCGCACCGGACTCTCGAAGCGAGGAACCCGGATCACGTGGACGCCGAATTCCGCGATGGCGCAGACGGCGATGCCGCACGACTTGGCCTGGGCGCTCACTATCAACTCACTCAGTTCCCGCTCGATGGCGGAGATCTCCACGGTGGCCTGGCAGCCGGGGACCACCACCAGGACGACTGTCTCACGGCTGAAATCGATCTCGGGCAGCGGAGCGGGAAGCTCGCCGTGCAGCTCCATCCATAGCGCTTGCCAGCGGGCTTGATCCCGGACCGTCTCTCCCCCTTGAACGTCTAGGACCTCCCCCGGAAGTGTGGCCTTGAGCACGGTCTGGAAGCGGACCGAGCCTGTGGGTTCGGTCGGCGAGTGGTTGCATCCGAGCAGAATCGAGAGCATCGATCCGAGCATCAGCCCAGCCGTCAAGCACCGCCGCATCCTCATCAGTCTTCTCCTTTTGGGACTGCGCGGATGGAGCAGAGCAAGCGGGATGCCAAGAGGCATGATCCCATAAGGGACCGTATTTCCAGGGTTTAGGATCAGCGTCATCCTGGGCGAGGAAGGCAGTATCCAAAACCTTGAACAGGGTTTTCCAGAATACCGGAGGACCTGAGTCAGCCGGTCGCGCCCGGGATCTCGGGATCATCCGCGTTAGCGGTAGACCTCGCGCCGGTGTCCGATGCGAACGACGAGCACGGTTACTTGCTCGTGCAATATCTCATAGACAATACGGTAATCACCGACACGCAACCGCCGCAGGCCGGAGAACTCTCCCTTGAGAGTGCCGCCGGCTAGAGGTTCGCGCCGCAGGCGATCGATCGCCTGGATCAATCGCGAGCGCTCGGCTTTGGGAATTCGGCTCAGCGACTTTGCAGCGCTAGCCTTGATCTTGATCGAGAAGCTCACGCTTCACATCTTCCCAGTCCAAGATCGGATCGGAGGGATCCTGGAGCCGCTCGAGGCCGAGCTGAAGGTCTTCGACGTCATCGAGGTAGTACTCGACCGCCTGCCGGATGACCTCGGCTCGGGTCCGGTGAAACCGGCTTGCCGCGCGGTCGATCTCCTCGACGAGCTCTATGGGGAATCGGGCGCTGAGTTGAGGCATGGATCATTCCTGAGTGTCACTGACTGTCAATGTATACCACGCTGGGGCGGAGAGTTGCAAGAGGCTAGCTAGGGTTAGAAGGCCGGCGGGGACGCCGGCGGTCCCAGGGGCTCCCGTTGGATGCGGAATGGTCTCTGTCCTTGAGGCGTGGCATGATCCGGAGCGCGGGAGGCCGTTGCACGCTTCCAGGAAGTCAGCCTCTCGTACTCAGGAGAACCGCTTGAGCCTTCTCGATCGCGTCTACAAGGACTCGCTGGCGCTCGTCAACGACCTCTATCAGGTCACCATGGCCTATGCCCATTGGCAGGAGGGGACGGCGGAGCGGGAGGCGGCGTTTC
This sequence comes from Thermoanaerobaculaceae bacterium, assembly GCA_963712665.1. GTDB lineage: Bacteria > Acidobacteriota > Thermoanaerobaculia > Multivoradales > UBA5704 > DATARR01. Next base: position 496,584 of record CAVQIV010000013.1, read on the forward strand.
ATCTGTTCTTCCGCAGGAATCCCTTCGGCGGCGGCTTTGCCGTGGCGTGCGGCCTTGCCCTGGCGGTGGAGTACCTGGAGAACCTCCGCTTCCGGGAGGACGATCTCGAGTATCTGGGGAGCCTCGAGGGCAATGACGGCAAGGTCCTGTTCGAGCGGGGCTTCCTCGATCACCTGCGGCAGCTCTCCTTCCGCTGCGACGTCGACGCCATCCCCGAGGGGACGGTGGTGTTCGGTCAGGAGCCGCTGGTGCGGGTGACGGGGCCCATCCTCATGGCTCAGCTCCTGGAGACGCCGCTGCTCAATCTGATCAATTTCCAGACGCTCGTCGCCACCAAGGCGGCGCGGATGCGCCTGTCAGCCGGGGACGACCCGATCATCGACTTCGGGCTGCGCCGGGCCCAGGGGATCGACGGCGGCCTCGCCGCTTCCCGGGCCGCCTATGCCGGCGGGTGCGACGGCACGTCGAATCTGCTGGCGGGGAAGGTGCTGGGCATTCCCGTCAAGGGGACGCACGCCCACTCCTGGGTGCTGGCCTTCGATTCGGAGCTGGAGGCGTTCGAGGTGTACGCGCGGGCCCTGCCCAACAACTGCGTGTTCCTGGTGGACACGTTCGATTCGCTGGAGGGCGTGCGTCACGCCGTCGAGGTGGGGAAGAAGCTCCGGGCCCAGGGGCACGAGATGATGGGTATCCGCCTGGATTCGGGCGATCTCGCCTATTTGAGCCGGGAGGCGCGGAAGATCCTCGACGAGGCCGGGTTCCCCAAGGCCTCGATCCTCGCCAGCAACGAGCTCGACGAGACGATCATCGCCAGCCTGAAGAAGGAGCAGGGAGCGCAGATCGACGCCTGGGGCGTGGGCACGCGGCTGGTGGTGGCCCATGGCGATCCGGCGCTGGGCGGGGTCTACAAGCTGTCGGCGGTGCGCGATCCCGGGGAGGCGTGGAAGTACAAGGTGAAGCTCTCGGAGCAGGCGGTGAAGACGACCAATCCGGGCCTGCAGCAGGTGCGGCGCTACACGCATCACGGCGAGCTCATCGGCGATCTCATCTGGGATGAGCCGAGCGGCCTGCCTGAGTCGCCGGTGATGGTCGATCCCCTGGACATGACGCGGCGCAAGGTGATCCCGTCCGATGCCTCGGGTGAGGATCTGCTGGTGCCGGTCTTCCGCCAGGGGACGAGGGTCTACGATCCGCCGGGGCTCCCCGAGATTCGCAGCCGGGTGGGCGAGCAGCTCGCCCGCTTCCACGGCGGGGTGAAGCGCTTCGTCAATCCCCACCGCTACCCGGTGGGCCTGGAGCTGGGCTATTTCGAGCTGAAGACCCGGCTGATCCTGGAGGCGCGGGGGCTCGCGGCTCAGGAGGCGTGAGGCCGGAACAAACCGGCCCCCGGAATCGCCGCGGGCGCGGCGACCGGTCCAGGCGATGAGGACAGAGCCCGGACCGGCCCGGGGACCGGTACGGCCACGCGAGGAGGCTGCGCGGCAAGAAAGAGATCGAGCGGCGGATCCTGCGGGATGACGCTCCGCGAGGACCGCACGCAGGCGGGATGGCCGTCCCTGGTCAGACGGTCCTGACCAGCCGCGCTGGCGGACGCCACGTCCTTCCGGCGGGTCCCGCTGGTGGGCGAGGCCTGGAGCGGAAGGAGGAAGGCGCCAGATCTACGAGATCTATGGGCCGCGGTGGAGGCCCGAAGGCCCGAAGGAACGGCCATGGAGCGATAATACTCCTTTTCCTCTTTGAAGAGAAGTAAGGAGCTCAAGAGAAATGAGAAGGCCGGCGGGGACGCCGGCGGTCCCAGGGGGATCAGCCGGTGGCGACCATCTCTCCCGCCATGTGGTGGCAGGACTCGGCGCAGCGGCGGCAAATCTTGGCGCAGTGGATCATCATCTCGTCGTTGTCGTCGTTGCCCAGGCGCTGGCAGTCGTCGGCGCAGCGCTCGCAAACTTCGGCACAGGCGCCGCAGGTGGTGGCATGGAGCTGCGAGCCGCGGACCATGAAGTCGGCGCTGGTGTCGCAGATCTGGGCGCAGTCGAGCAGCAGGGTGATGTGGCCGGGCTCGGCGTGCCGCCCTCCCCGGCCCAGGCAGTGGGGGACGAGGTGCAGGCAGGCGTCGTGGCATTCCCGGCAGTTCGCGATGCAGCCTTGGAGCTCTTTGGAGAGGTTCTGGAGCATGAGGCCTCCTTCTGTCGAATCCAGGGAAGAGACCGTGCAAGCTTCAGGCCCGCGAAGGCGCCAGTTTTGCTAACCTCTCCTTGTCATGAGCGGCGCGCACTCCCACTCCCATTCCCACGCTCACGGCACTGGCCACCGGAACCGGCGTGGCTTGGCGCTCGCGCTGGGTCTGGCCGCCGTGTACATGCTGGCCGAGGCGGTGGGAGGATGGCTCACGGGCTCGCTCGCCCTCTTGGCCGACGCCGGGCACATGCTCTCCGACGTCGCCGCTCTCGGCCTCTCCCTCTTCGCCATGGGCATGGCCCGCCGCCCCGCCACCTCAAGGCGGACCTATGGCTACCACCGGCTGGAGATCCTGGCCGCCCTGGTCAACGGCGTCGCCCTGGTGGTGATCTCGATCTTCGTCCTCCTCGAGGCCTGGCAGCGCTTCCGCCATCCCGAGGCCGTGAACGCGCCAGGGATGATGGGGATCGCAGCCGGGGGCCTTCTGGTCAACCTGGCCTCGTTGTGGATCCTGCGCGAGGGGCGTGACGAGAGCCTCAACGTGCGGGGCGCCTGGCTCCACGTCCTCACCGACGCCCTCGGCAGCGTGCAGGCCCTGCTGGCCGGCGGCCTGATCTGGGTTTTCGGCTGGCAGTGGGCCGATCCGGCCGCGTCGGTGCTCATCTCCCTCCTGGTGATCTACTCCTCCTGGGCCCTGCTGCGGGAGGCCACGGGAGTGCTGATGGAGAGCGCTCCGCCGCACATCGACGTGGACGCGGTACGCGACGCCATGGCCCAGGTGCCGGGAGTGCTGGAGATCCACGACCTCCACGTCTGGACGATCACCAGCGGAATGGAGTCGCTCTCCGCCCACGTCGTGGTGGAGGACGCCCGCTATGGCTGCGACGTGCTGGGCGAGATCCGCGGCGCGCTCCACGAACGCTTCGGCCTGCACCACGTCACCCTGCAGATCGAGACGCAGGCGTTCGAGGAACCTTCAGCGCAGCTATGCTAAAATCGCTATAGAAAAAATCCCTCGTCCTGGTCGTGCCGCCCGGAGGTGGTCGTTTCCCGGGGGATGGAAGAGGAGTCTTCGATGCGCATCTCTCCGCTTGCGCGGGCTATCGCTGTCCTCGCGCTGGCCGCTGCGCCGCTCGGCGCGGCCAACAACTCGTTCATTCGTGTCCCCCAGAATTCGACCCTCGCGGCGGCTTTGACGAAGATCGCCGACGGCGGAATCATCGAGATCGCGGCGGGGACGTACCCGTCTCCGCCCAAGGGTTTCTCCATCAGCAACGCCCGCAAGGGGTTCACGGTGCGGGCGGCGGCCGGGGCCACGGTGGTGATCGACGGCGGGGGGAGCAACAACCTGTGGCGCTTCATCAACTCGGACCGCGCCCGGGGCAAGCGGGTGACTTTCGAGGGGATCACGTTCCAGAACGGCCTCTCGACCGAGAACACCGCGGCCGGAGGCGTGACGCTTGGCAAGGCCGAGGCCACGTTCCGCAATTGCGCTTTCGTGAACAACCAGGCCAACGGTCCGGTCACCGGAGGCGGAGGGGTGAAGCTGCTCGAAGGCTCGAGCGCCACGTTCGTCAACTGCTCGTTCCGCGACAACTCCTCGCCCAACTGGGGAGGAGCCCTGGTCGTGCAGCCGGGGGCCGATGCCACGGTGCAAGGGGGCGAGCTCCTGCGCAACCGGGTGAACCTCCCCGGCCACAAGCCGGCCACCGCCGGCGGCGCCATCTACGTGCTCGACGGCACGCTGCGGGTCTCCGGCACGCTCTTCGAGGGCAATGAGGCGGGGTTCGTGGGCGGGGCCATCTATGCCATCGGCAACTGGGACAAGGGCTCGAACGTGCTGGTGACCGGCTCCACCTTCCGGGCCAATCAGGCGCAAGCCGATCCCTGCTGTGCCATCAATGATCCCACGACGGGCGGGGCCATTCACGCCGAGGACCTGGCCACGGTGCGGATCCACCAGTCGCTGTTCGTGCTCAACCGGGCCGACTTCGGCGGCGCGGTGGACAACTACCGGGCGGTGGTGGAGATCGATGGCTCGGTGTTCCGCGGCAACCAGTCCACGCGAGCCAAACCGGGGATTGGAGCCGGCGGCGCGATCTCGGCCCTGTCCTCCGACTTTCCGGATTCGTCCACGCAGGGAGGAGCGATCAACCGGCGGCCGGCCCGGCTGGTGATCGCCCAGTCGCTGCTCCAGGGCGGCGGCGAGGTGGAGACGGCGCCCTTGACCGGCGGCTGCGTGCTGGCGAGCGGCGACGTGCCGCGGGTCTACGGCGGCACCGGAGTCCCCCTGGCCGGCACCGTGGCCGAGAACCAGGCCAAGGTGGAGATCCGCGGCACGGTGTTCTTCGACTGCGACGTGTCGACTCCGGTGGGCAACGGCAATGGCAACGGCGGCGCCATCGCCGGGGACATGATCGACCTGGTGATGGAGGACTCCATGGTCCTCGACTCGGACGCGCGGGGGCCTGCGTCCACGGGCGGCGGCATCAGCCTGCGGCAGCAGTCGGCGGCGCGCATCGCCCGCTCCACGTTCTCCCGCAACTCGGCCGGGATGTGGGGCGGGGCCATCGTGGCCGTGGGCTCGACGCTCCAGGTGAGCGACAGCCGCTTCTTCCGCAACCGGGTGGCCTCCGGTGCGTTCGGGCCCGCCTTCAGCTTGCTCGGCGCCTCGATCCTCGCCTCGCCTTCGACCGATCCCGCCCGGCCGGAGAACGTGGGGGGCGTGGTCTCGGGGTCCATCTTCAGCGACGACGACGGGATCTCGATCGCGGACGTGATCTCGGGCGGCGGGGCCAATGGCATGCTCTACGTGGGCAACCGTTTCAACCCCATCGTGCCCGGCGACAAGGTCTACGTCAACACTCAGCAATTTCCGGGCGGCACCACCGTCGACGGGCTCAACCTCGTGATGGCCCAAAGAGGCGGGGCTTCGTCTCCCAACACGCGGGTGTTCAGTCCCCGTGAGGGCGCCTTGCGGGCCGTGCCTTCGGCGAGCTCCGTGGGAGCGGGCGCACCGTCGCCCACCAGCTCCAGCCTCGCCTACGCTTTCGTGGGCGGCTCGGCGGTGATCGGCGGCGTGGGGCTCTTCAATCCCGACGGGCTGCTGGAGGTGGGGCCGGGGGATTACAGTCTCACGGTCAGCGGCACACCGGTCGCCACGGCCAAGGTGCTGGGCACGTGCACGGCCGGCCCGTTCCTCTGCCTCGGAAACAACCGCTTCCGGGCCGAGCTGACGTGGAAGGCCAACGGCGTCGCCTCTCCGGCTCAGGCCGTGGCCCTGTCGAGCGACACGGGGTACCTCTACTTCACCGATCCGGCCAACGTCGAGCTGGTGGTCAAGGTGCTGGACGCCAGCAGCTTCAACCACTTCTTCTGGGTCTTCTTCGGCGGCCTGACCAATCTCGAGTACACGCTGACCGTGACCGACACGGTGACCGGCGCCGTGCGGGTCTACACCAATCCGCCGGGCCGTTTCGCGAGCGGCGGCGACACGACGGCGTTCCCGGCCGCGGCCAGCGCAGCCTCGTCGACGGCGGAGCCGGTCAGCGATCTCGATTCATCCCCGGAGCCCTTGCCGGAAACCGTGACGGCCGCGGCCTCGGCCTGCGTCCCGGGTCCGGCGGCCCTCTGCCTCGCGGGCTCGCGCTTCAAAGTCGAGCTGTCGTGGAGGAACGCGGGGCAGACGCTCACCGCCCAGGCCGTGCCCCTGAGCGGCGACACCGGCTACTTCTACTTCACCTCGCCGGGCAACGTGGAGGTGATCGTCAAGGTGCTGGACGCCCGCGCCTTCAACGGCTTCTTCTGGGTCTTCTACGGCGCGCTCTCGAACCTCGAGTACACGCTGACGGTGACCGACACCCAGACGGGCCGGGTGAAGAGCTACCACAACCCCAACGGCACCTTCGCGAGCCAGGGAGATACGGTGGCGTTCCCGGGGCCGTAGGCCCTCACCCAAGACCCTCATCACCCCGGCCCTCTTCTCCCGTCCCCTCCCACCCCCCTCACCGGGAGAAGAGGGAGAACAGCAAGACCGCCACAGCCGGGTACCCCTCTCCCGGGGAGGGGGATGGGGTGGTCGGGAGAGGGGCAGGGGTGAGGGTTTTGGGCGGGGGCGATCTCAGGCAGCGTTAGCTTGAAAATGGCAGCGTCAGCCCTTCGAGCTCCAGCAGCCGGGCCTTGGTGTCCAGCCCTCCTCCGAAGCCGGTGAGCGAGCCGTTCGAGCCGATCACCCGGTGGCAGGGGACGACGATGGGGATGGGATTGGCACCGTTGGCCCGGCCCACGGCTCGGGTGGCGGCGGGCTTGCCCAGGGCGCGGGCGATCTCGGCGTAGCTCCGGGTCTCGCCAAAGGGGATGCGTCGCAGCTCCTCCCAGACGGATCGCTCGAAGGGCGTGCCGTGGGGAGCGAGGGGGAGGTCGAACTCCCGGCGCTGGCCGGCGAAATACTCGGCGAGCTGCCGCCGCACCTCGGCGGTGCGGGAGGCGTCCTCGATCACCTCATGCCCCTCAGCCGCCATCCGGTCGGTCAGCTTCTGGGATTCCCGGCCGCGGCCGAATTCGATGCGGACCACGTTGCCGTCCTCGTCCACGACGCAGATCAACGGGCCGCAGGGGCTGTCGACGGTGGTGGTATACCAGATCAAGCTTCACCTCCGAGGCTTTGCCAGAAGTGGAAGGTGGCCCAACTCCGGTAGGGAGAGAAGGGCCGCATGAACTCCCGCGTGGCCGCGGCGTCCGGCCGGTCGGGGAGGGAGAAGAACTTGGCGAGGCCGCGCACCAGGCCGGAGTCGCCCACGGGCACGCAGTCCTCGAAGCCGAAGGCCCGCATCATCACGTAGTGGGCCGACCAGGGGCCGAGACCGCGCACGGCCAGAAGCGCGGATTCGACCTCGGCGGGCGGGGCCGTGGCCAGACGATGGAGATCGAGCTCGCCAGCGACGATCCGTTGGGCCGCGCCCGTCAGGTACTCGGCTTTGCGCCGGGAGTACTGGACCTTCGCCAGCTCTTCGATCTCCAGATTGGCGACCGCTTCGGGCCGGGGCGGTGCGAAGAGCCCGCCGGGAGCCGGGGCGCCGGCCCTCTCCACCAGCCGGCGACGAAGGGTGAAGGCGAACGCCAGGTTGATCTGCTGGCCGAGGATGGCCCAGGTCAGGCCGTCGAAAGGATCGGGGGTCTGAAGGATGCGCCAGCCGTGCCGGCCGGCGATCAGCGGGGCCAGCTCAGGGATGGCCGCGACGTGGCTCTCGAAGGGCTCGGGGTCGAGGTTCAGCCCGAGGAGACGCAGCAGATGGTCGTGGGCGAGGGGCCCGGCGTCTGCAGGAAGCGGCCCGCGAGCCTCCAGAGTGGCCTGAGCGACCCGGGGCCTGATTTCCACCCGCAAGGCGGCGGGTGTGGCGCCGATCCACAGGCCGAAAGCGAAGCTCCGCCCCTCCACCCGCGTGGTGAGGCTGCCCGGGTCCCGGCCCAGGTACTTGAGGACCTGAGGGATGGGATAGCCGCGCGGGAGTGGCAGGCGGAAGGTGAGGGGGCTCCGACTCATGGCGGGAATATAGCGGAAGGTCGCCCGCCGATCCACCCGGATCTTGCTAGGAAATCACTCCCTTGGCCGACGTGTAGGCGGCGGCCAACGTTTCGAGAAAGTACGCGAGCCATGGAGTGAGGTCCGCATCCTCCCGTCCTTCGTAGTAGTTGTGGTGGGGGTGAACAGCGATAGACCGGTAATAGGCCGCGAGGTCCTGGGCGTGGCCCTCCTCCAGAGAGAAGAGACCGTTGAGGCCGTAGCCTCCCTGTTGCAGAAGGAAGGTAGCCAGCGGCCGGGCGGTCCGGCCGTTGCCGTCGGAGTAGGGGTGGATGGTGACGAACTGGTAGTGCACGAGCCCGGCGATGATGGGTGTCGGCACGTGCTCCGCCTCTGCCTGATGGACCCACTTGACCAGCGCCGCCATCAGGATCGGAACGTCCTTGGCTTCGGGCGGCAGGTAGACGATGGCGCCGGATTCCGAGTCCCGGATCATGTTCTGCCCGTCGCGGTAGGGAGTGGGCCGGGCCCGTCCGCCTCGCTCCACGAGACCATGCAGGCGGCGGATCAGCTCCTCGGTCAGAGGGGTTCTCCGGGCGGCCCACTCTTCCACCCGGAGCAGGGCCTGCCAGTAGCATCGGACCTCCCCCGCGTCGCGCTCCCGTCCGTGAAGACGGAGACGCCTGCCTTCGACGACCCGTTCGGCCTCGGCCAGGGTCAGCCGGTTGCCCTCGATGCGGGTGGAGTAGTGGGTGGAACGGATGCGCGCCTGCCGGCATAGCTCGGACTGCACCGCAGGGGGAATCGGGGTGTGCTCCACCACCGCCCGGGCCGCCTCGATCTCCATGAGGCTGCGGGCGATCGGCGAGGTCAAGGTATATCGCGGCTGCCAGCGCACAGAGGCTCATTCTAGACGAGACACTGGATGATCCTGGAGCCGTCCCCGCAGAAGGCGGCACCGCCTTCTTGCGATAGGATCAGCGGCGGTGTGTCTGTTAAGCCCGGGAAGAACGGGATCTCGGAGGTGAAGCCATGACCAGATCGAGACGCCAGGGGCACGAGGTCCCTCGCATCGAATACTTGCGCGTACAGCGCTACCGGGCGCTGTACGATCTGGAGCTGAAGGATCTGACGCCCCTCACGGCATTCCTGGGTCCGAACGGTAGCGGTAAATCGACCATCTTCGACGTTTTTGCCTTCCTGTCCGAGTGCTTCTCGGTCGGACTCAGAAAGGCGTGGGATCGCAGAGGGAGGTTCAAAGAGCTCCGAACTCGAGGGACTCAGGGGCCGATCGTGATCGAGCTAAAGTATCGCGAGAACCCTAAGGCTCCGCTCATCACATATCACCTGGCGATCGACGAACAGAGCAAGGGTCCCTTTGTCGCTGAAGAGTGGCTGGCCTGGAAACGGGGATCGTATGGGCAGCCGTTCCGGTTTCTCGATTTTCGCGAGGGCGCAGGCCGTGTGGTTTCGGGTGAGATGCCGGACGAAAGGGACGAGCGCATCGAAGAGAGGCTCAGCTCAACCGAAATGATTGCCGTCAACACCCTGGGGCAATTCGCCAGACACCCCCGAGTCACTGCTCTGCGGAAGTTCATCACCGGCTGGTATCTTTCCTATCTGAGCGCTGACAGCACGAGAGGACTTGCCGAGGCGGGACCCCAGGAACGTCTCTCGGCGAGTGGGGACAATCTTCCCAACGTCATTCAATATCTGAAGGAACAGCATCCGGACAGGCTGGATGAGATTCTCAGGGTGCTCGCCCGGCGAGTGCCCCGGCTGGAAAAGGTCAGTGCAGACGTAATGCCTGACAACAGGCTCTTGCTGCAGATCAAGGATGCTCCTTTCGAGCAGCCGATCCTGGCGAGATTCGTCTCGGACGGCACTCTGAAGCTCCTTGCCTATCTCACAATTCTTTATGACCCTGATCCACCTCGGTTGGTCGGTATCGAAGAGCCCGAGAACTATCTGCACCCGAGACTACTGCCCGAGTTGGCGGAGGAATGCCGGGACGCGACGCGCCGAACCCAACTGCTCGTCAGCTCCCATTCCCCATTTTTTGTCAATGCTCTCCGTGCCAAGGAGGTCTGGGTCCTCTATCGGGACGAGCGTGGGTATACCCGCGCCAGGAGAGCCTTGGAGATGCAGGGAGTCCCGGAGTTCATGAACGAAGGGGCCTTGCTGGGAGACCTCTGGCTTGAAGGTCACTTCGAGGTGGGCGATCCTCTGATCGCCGGCGGCGGCCCGGTGCTCAGGGGTTGAAGATGATGCCTGCAAGCCATCTGGAGGTGCTGGTCGAGGAGGCTTCCGCGGAGGTTGCTCTGGAGTGCCTCCTGCCTGCCATCCTGGGTCCTGAGACAACTTTCAGAATCCATCCACATCAGGGCAAGCAGGACCTCCTGCGCAAGCTTCCTGCACGTCTGCACGGCTACAAGAGATGGCTGCCGGAAAGCTGGATCGGGGTCGTGCTGATCGACAGAGACGGATTGAGCTGCGTTGAAGTCAAGGGCGATCTGGAGAGGATGGCGCGAGATGCGGGACTCTTGACCAAGGTTGCTGCTGGGACAGGGAGGACGTTCCAGGTCCTCAACAGGATTGCGATCGAGGAATTGGAGGCCTGGTTCTTCGGCGACGTCGAAGCCATCTGCTCCGCTTATCCCCGTTTTCCGCGAACACTGGGGGAGCGTTCTGGATATCGAGATCCCGATGCGATTCAAGGCGGAACCTGGGAAGCATTGGAAAGAGAGCTGCAGAGGGCTGGGTATCACTCCGGAGGTCTCTCGAAGCTGAAGGCTGCTCGCGACATCGCCGCCAAGATGGTTCCCGCAAGGAACCGTTCCCGCAGCTTTCGGGTTTTCTGCGACGGTATCCGGGTTGCGACCTCCTCGTGAGCCCGCGACCCTGGAGCGACCCTGTACAATCCCCGCCTATGACCGCCGATCCCCGGGCCTACCTGCCGATCGACAGCGACGTGGCCCTGGCCGGGGCTGCCCAGGGGTGGATCGAGGCGCCGCTTCTGGGCCTCGACACCGAGTTCATCCGCACCAACACCTTCTTCCATCGCCTGGGGCTCATCCAAGTCTCGGACGGCCGCACCTCGTGGCTGGTCGATCCCCTCGCCGCCCGCGATCTCTCTCCCCTGGCGGCGGTCTTCCGCTCGCCGGGGATCAAGATCCTCCATTCGGCGAGCGAGGACATGGAGGTCTTCTACCGCGCTCTCGGCGTCGTGCCCGAGCCGCTCTTCGATACCCAGATCGCCGGGGCCCTCGCGGGGGCGGGCGCGTTCCTCAGCTATCAGAAGCTGGTGGCCGCCTATCTGGGCGTCGAGCTGGCCAAGGAGGAGACCCGCACGGACTGGCTCGCTCGCCCCCTCTCCCCGGCCCAGCTCGCCTATGCCGCCGAGGACGTGGCCTATCTGATCCCCCTCTATGAGAGGCTGACGGCCGAGCTGGGCGAGCTCGGGCGGCTATCCTGGCCGTTCGAGGATTCGGCGGCCCTGGTGGACACCTCCCGCTTCATGGAGGATTCCGAGGCGGCCTATCTGCGGGTGAAAGGGGCCGGGCGGCTCGACCGCCGGCAGCTCGGGGCGCTGCAGACATTGGCCGCGTGGCGGGACCGCGAAGCCCGGCGGCGCGATCTGCCGCGGAGCTTCGTGCTCAAGGACGACCTGATCCTAGCTCTCGCCACCCGCCGGCCGAAAAACGAGCGGGAGCTCCAGCGGCTTCCCCCCTACGATGCGCGGCAGGCGGCCCGGGATGCCACCGTCTGGCTCCAGCTCCTGGAAGAGGCCGCGGCCCGGCCCGAGGCGGAGCTGCCGCCGCGGATCACGGCCAAGCCTCCCTCGCCCGCCGTGCGCGATCTGGAGAACCGGTTGCGCGACCGGGTGCGGGAGAAGGCCGCGGCCCTGAACGTCCCCCCGGAGATCCTGGCCCCCCGCCGCACTCTCGACGCTCTCATGCGGCTCACGGTGGGGAAGCCCGATCCCCGGCTCCCCCGGGAGCTCCAGGGCTGGCGGCGGGAGGTGATCGGCGAGGATCTGCTGCGCGAGGCCCTCGCCGTGACGGCGCCGGAGGCGTGATCTCAGAAGGCCCGCTTCAAAAGGCAATAACGTCCCCGGCGCTGGCGAAGCGGCCCAGCGGATTCTTATAGGTCTTGACCTTTCCCGTCATCGTGTCCGTCACCGTCAGCGTGTACTCCACGTTGGACAGGGCGCCGTAGAAGACCCAGAAATGGCCGTTGAAGGTGGTGGCGTCGAGCACCTTGAGGACGGCTTCAACGTTGGCGGGGTCGAAGAACCAGAAGTAGCCGGTGTCGCCCGTGAGCCCCACGGCCGTGCCCGTGCCGGTGTGGCCGGCGAAGTCCTTCCACGCCGCCTCGACTGCGAACCGGCCGTTGCTCAGACAGAGACGGCCGGAAGAGGGCACGCAGGTGCCGGTGGCTGCCTTGGGATCGATCCGCTCCGAGATCAGGGGCGGCGGGCTGGGAGCGGCGATGAATTTCTGATCGTAAGCGCCGAGAGGTCCGAAGCTGTGGGTGTCCCCGACGCTCGCGAACTGCCCCTGGGGATTGAAGTAGCGGCGGGCGAGGCCGGTCTGGGTGTCGGTCACGGTCAGCGAGTACTCGACGTTCGAGAGGGCGCCGTAGAACACCCAGAAATGGTCGTTGAGCGTAGTGGCGTCGAGCACCTTGAGGATGGCCTCGACGTTGGCGGGATCGAAGAACCAGAAGTAGCCGGTGTCGGCCGACAGGGGCACGGCCTGGCCGGGGCCGTCCTGGCTGGGGACGTCGAAGCTTCCCGGAATCCTCCAGCGCGCTTCGACGCGGAACCGGCCGTGGTTGAGGCAGAGAGCGGTGGGGCCGCTCTGGCAGGCGGGGCCGGAGAGGGGGAGGGCCCACAGCTCGTTGCCCGTGAGGCCGTCGTCGGCGGTGAAGAACAGGAGGTTCCCCACGGCGGTGAAGCCCGCGGGATAGGAGGAGGCGCCCTCGGGCGAGACGTCCTGGACGAGGCGGGTGCCCGCCGGCGTCCCATCCGTGCGCCAGACCTCGGTGCCATGGCCGCCGTCGTTCGCCGCGAAGTAGAGTTGCCCATTGACCGCCGAGAAGCTCGTCACGGCCGAGCCGTTCGCCCCCGGGAAGACGTCGCGCAGTAAAACGGTGCCGGAGGCGGTGCCGTCGCTCGTCCACGGCTCGCGGCCGTGGACGCCGTCGTCGATCGCGAAGACCAAATGGGAGCCGGCCACGGCGATGGGGAGCTCGGGGGTATCGAGGGAGAAGAGCCCCGGGATGTTTTGGTGCGGAAACGCACGGACTACGGCCGTGCCGGCGGGAGTGCCGTCGCTCCGCCAGAGGGCCCGCGGGCCGTCCGGCAGGTGGGCGAAGAAGTAGAGGCTTCCCTGGAACGCGGTCAAACCCGCGGGCAGGCCCCGCACCGCGTTGAGGCCCGGGAAGTCGGTGAGCCTGCTGGTTCCCGGACCCGTGCCGCCGCTCTTCCAGATCTGGTAGTCGTAGTCGTCCCCGCCCGGGTTGTCGATGATGAAGTAGACCTGGGAGCCGAGCTGCGTGAATTCGGGATCGACGTCCGGATGGCGAAAGCCGTCGAGGACCATGCGCGTCCCTGTTGTCGTGCCGTCGGTCGCCCAGATCTCGGAGTCGTTGAAGTCGTGGGTGGCGAGGAACCAGAGCTGGGAGCCTAAGGCCCGGAGCCAGCGCACGCTGTCGGTCCGCACCGGGAGGTCCACGGCCTTGTGCGTTCCTTGCGGTGTGCCGTCGCTCTGCCAGAGCTCGGCGGAGGAGCGGGAGTTGTTCTGGACGCCGAAGAAGAGCTTCCCCTGGAAGGCGGCGGGGTCCTGGATGGTGTAGTCCTCGGGCAGGTTGGTCAACTGCTGCGTCTGCCCATCGGGTCCGACGCTCCAGAGCTGGTCGCCTTCCGTGTACTGCGAGCGGATCAGGAACACCTTGCCGCCGGCCACGGCCAGCCGCGATTTCACGCCGAAGTCGCTGAAGGCGGGGGATGGGGATTTCTGCGTATCTGCGGCCGTGCCCGCGCTGCGCCAGACGTAGCTCGAGTCGCCGTCGTTGGAGGCGGTGAAGAACAGGTGGTCTCCCGCGGCCACGAGCTGCGAGATCTGCGACGGGTTGCCGGAGTGATTGATGTCGGTCACCATGCGGGTGCCCTCCGGCGTGCCGTCGCTCGCCCACAGCTCCTGATCGCTGTGCCCGGAGTCGATGGGGTCGCCGGTCCAGGCACCGAAGAGAGCCTTGCCCCCGAGGGTGGCGACGGAGATCCGAGCGTCCCTGAAGAACGTGAGCTCCACGGCGGCATACATCCGGGTGCCCTGCACCGTGCCATCACTGATCCACAGGGAGGACTGGAGATCTCCGCTCCCAGGTCCTTGGAAGAACACGGCTCCGGGTATAGCGGCAAACTGGGAGCCGAGATCGCCGCAGACGAAGCAGGCATCCTTGAGGGCTCGGGTGCCCTGTACGGTGCCGTCGGTGACCCAGAGGCCGGTCGCGTCGCCGACGTTGGTGAGGAACACCAGCTTGCCGTTGAGCGGCTGGAAACGCACGAACTGTCCGAAGCTACACCCGGAGCAGAGAGAAGCGGTCGAGGTGATGGCGCCGCCATTGGACCACGGCTGGTAGTCGTTGATGCCGTCCGTGGCCCAGAAGATCAGCCGGCTGCCGAGCTTCTCGATCTGCCAGGAGAAGAGCCCGCCGTCATGGAAGTCCGCTTCCCAGCCGAAGGGGTTGAAGAAGCCGAAGTCAGTGATCCGGACGGTGCCGGTCGAGGTTCCGTCGCTGGCATAGAGCTCCGCGCCGTGGGTGACGTCATCGGCCACGAAGTAGACCTTGTCCCCCAGGGCTTTCAGGAAGTGGGTCTGCTCGAAGGGCCGCGCGGGCTCGAAGCTCGTCAGGGCCTTCGTGCCCGCGGCCGTGCCGTCGGTCACCCAGAGCTCCTCGCCCGTCGCCGGAGCGGCGGCCGGGGCGAGGAAGAGCACCTTGCTGCCCAGCGTGGTCAGGTGGCGCGGAGCGCCGTTCGAGAAGTCCTTGATCGCTGCCGTGCCTCCCGGTGTGCCGTCGCTCATCCAGAGCTTCTGAAAGCCGGAGAAGAACAGGCGGCCTCCGACGAGAGTGAGGTTCGACGCCAAGAAGCTGCCCGAGGGATCGGTCAGCTTGACCGTGCCTGCGGCGCTGCCGTCCGTTCGCCACACGGCGCAGTGAGAGCGGTCGCTGCTGTTGCAGGCCGCGAAGTAGGCGACGTCAGGGCCGAAGACGATGGGCACCTGCGGACCTTCGATGGGCTCGAAGTCATCCGGCGTGAAGGGTAGCGCCATCTGGTTCGAGGGGTCCGGCAGCAGGAAGGTCCCTTCCCGGGTGCCGTCCGAGCGCCAGAGAAAGCCCACCTGCGGGTCGCCGGGAGAATCGGAGGGATTGGGGAAGGCGACGCCGAAGAGGAGCGAGTGCGCCGTGCCCAGGGGCAGAGGGGACGAGGAGCAGGGGCCTGGACAGAATTCGGCGAGCAGACGGGTGCCGCTGCCGTTGCCGTCGGTCACCCACAGCTCGCGGCCGGAGCTGGGCTCGCTGGCGGTGAAGAGGACCTTGCCGTTGAAGCTCCACAGGGAATCGGGGCGCGAGCCCACCGGATAGTGGCTGCCGGGGGTGATGTCCTTCACCAGATACGCGGTCTGGGCCGCGGCGGGCAGTGCCAGGGCAAGAGCGGCGAGCGCGAGCAGAGCGGAGGCGATGCGATTCATGGCTGATGAGATCCTCCCTGCGCATTGACTGGCGATGTGGTAGGCGATGCGAAGGCGTCGACGTCGCCGACGCTGGCGAAGCGCCCCTTGGGATTGAGATAGGTTTTTACGGCGCCGGTCACCGTGTCGGTCACGGTGAGCCGGTACTCGACGTTGGAGAGGGCGCCGTAGTACACCCAGAAGTGACCGTTGACCGGCCTGCCGTCGAGCACCTTGATCACGGCCTCGACGTTGGCGGCGTCGAAGAACCAGAAGTAGCCCGTGTCGCCGGTCAGGGACACGGCCGTGCCGCTGCCGGTGTGGCCAGAGAAGTCCTGCCAGGAAGCCTCGACGGCGAAGCGGCTGCCGCTCAAGCAGAGGCGGCCGGCCGCGGGCACGCAGGTGCCCGTGGCCGCCGCGGCGTCCAGGCGCTCGCTGACGAGAGGAGGCGGCCCGCTGGTGGCCACCCTCTTCGTGTCGTAGGCGCCGAGGGGACCGAAGCCCTGCGTGTCCCCGACGCTGGCGAAGATTCCGCTGGGATTGAAGTACCGCCGGGCGAGGCCGGTCTGGGTGTCGGTCACGGTCAGCGTGTACTCGACGTTGGAGAGGGCGCCGTAGAAGACCCAGAAATGGTCGTTGAGGCTCGTGCCGTCCAGCACCTTGAGGATGGTCTCGACGTTGGCGGGATCGAAGAACCAGAAGGTGCCGGTGTCGGCCGAGAGGGGCGCGGCGTGGCCGGAGCCCGTGTGGCCCGCGAAGTCGCGCCAGGAGGCCTTCACCTCGAAGCGGCCGCCGGAGAGGCAGAGGGCCGCGGCCGAAGCCTGGCAGGGAGGGCCGGTCAAGGGGAGCACCCAGAGCTCCTCGCCGGTCGTGCCGTCGTCGGCAGTGAAGAAGAGGCGATCCTCCGCCACGGTCAGCGCGCGCGGGTAGGAGGAGGCGGCCTCGGGCGCGAGATCCTGCACCATCCGGGTGCCGGCCGCCGTGCCGTCGGTCTGCCACAGCTCGAAGCCGTGGGCGCCGTCGTCGGCGGAGAAGAAGACGCGGCCCCCGGCCACCTGGAAGCCTTCGATGCCGGAGCCCGCGGAGCCCGGATTGACGTCGCGCAGCAGGACCGTGCCGGCGGCCGTGCCGTCGCTTCGCCAGAGCTCGAAACCATGGACGCCGTCGTCGGCGGCGAAGACGAGACCGGACGAGAGGGCCCGGAGGTGGATCGGGGGCGGATCGTCGGGATACTCGACGCCCGGCACGAACGCCTTCACCAGCACGGTGCCGGCTGCGGTGCCGTCGGAGTGGAACAGGCCGCGGCTGGGCGGCTCGTCGTCGTCGGTGTTGGCGATGAAGTAGAGGGTCCCCTGGTAGGCCGTCAGATCGGAAATGTCCGAGCGGGCGAAGAAGCCTTCCGGATCGAGATCGCGGACCATCACCGTTCCGGCCTGGGTGCCGTCCGTGCGCCAGAGCTGTCGATGACCGTCCTCGTCCGACCCGATGAAATAGAGGAGCGAGCCCACGACGGTGAATTCAGGCTCGGAGACGAACCGCCGGCCGAGATCGGCTACCTGCCGGGTGCCGGCCTGCGTCCCGTCCGTGCTCCAGATCGTGGTGCCGCCGGGATCGGGTTTGTAGCCGATGAACCAGATCGTGGACCCGATAGCGGTCAGAGAGGAGGCGCTGTGAACGCCGGGGTAGGTCCGCCACCTTGACGGTGCCCTGGACCGTGCCGTCGCTGCGCCAGATCGCCCAGGGCCCGTCCTGGATCCCGGCGGCGAAATAGAGCCGGTCGCCGAGGACGGCAAGACCGCTGAAGGAGCTGTTGCCGGGCAGTTGGGTCAACTGCTCGAGGTTCCCGTCGGAAGACATGCGCCGGAGCTGGTAGCTGCTGGAGAAGAGGTCTCGCTGGAGGAAGAGCCATGAGCCGGCGATAGAGGCGGCAGGGCCGACCCCCACACAGCCGATGTGGGGGTCGGCCTGGCGGGTGCCGCTCGCGGTGCCATCGGAGTACCCGTAGAGTTGCGAGCCGTTCTCGCCGCAGGCGGCGAAATAGAGATTGTGTCCCGCGGCGGTCAGAGAATCGAAATCCGTGGAGGCGTTGGCGTGGGCGATGTCGGTGACGAGGCGGGTGCCGGCCGGGGTGCCGTCGCTCTCCCAGAGCTCGCCGCTCGAGTAGAAGAGGTTCGAGCCGAGAACGGCCAGGCGGGGCGAGCCGAAGGAGGGAGAGGCGTACAAGCTTGTGCCGGCCGGGGTGCCGTCGCTCCGCCACATCTCGGTTCGTGCCCCGGCCAAGACGGTGAAGAAGGCCGAGTCGAGGAAGGCCACGGGATCGAGGACGGTGTTCTCGCAGCGGCTGGTGCAGGCCGTGTGCAGGAACGTCGTGCCCGGGGTGGTGCCGTCCGTCGTCCAGACCTGGGCCGCTCCCTGCTGCGGCAGAAGGCCCGTGAAGAGGAGCCGGGGGCCTGACTTGACGAGCGCCGCCCGGGGATTGGTGAACGAGCAGCTCGAACAGAGGGGAGCGGTGGGCTGGGGCAGCCCCCGGGTCGACCAGGGCTGGAAGCCGTGCAGGCCGTCCGTGGCCCAGAAGACGAGCCGGTCGCCGAGGAGCTCGAGATCGGTGGCCCGCAGGCCGATGGGATCGAACTCGCTCGCCTGGAAGGGATCGTGGAAGCCGATGTCGGTGACCTGCCGGGTGCCGGTGGGAGTGCCGTCGGTCGCCCAGATCTCGGCGCCGTGGACCACGTCGTCGGCCACGAAGTAGACCTTGCCCCCCATCGGCTTGAGCCAGAGCGTCTGCTCGAAGGGGTCCGGCGTCGCGAAGCTCGTCAGCGCCCGGGTTCCAACCTCCGTGCCGTCGCTCACCCAGAGCTCGCCGCCGTCCGGTTCGTGGGCGATGAAGATGGCGCGGTCGCCCAGGGCCGTGATCAGACCGACGCCGCTCGGAATCTCTTTGACTGCGTGCGTGCCGGCTGGCGTGCCGTCCGAGACCCAGAGCGTGTTCGGATAGTCCACGAAGAACAGCCGGTGGCTCCCGGCGGCCAGAAGGAAGACCGCACCCTCGAAATCGGCGTTCTTGACTTTCTGGGTTCCTGCCGGCGTGCCGTCGCTGCTCCAGAGGCCGCACCCCTGCTCGTGGTTGCAACCGGAGAGATAGATGCGAGAGCCCAGGAAGACCGCCTCGACGACGTCCTCCGCGTAGCCGAGGTCGAGAGGATCGTCCGCGGAGGGGAGCAGGTAGGTCCCCTGCCGGGTGCCGTCAGAGCGCCACAGGAACTGCCGGCCGGCCAACTGGGTGTCCACCCGCGTGGTGCCCACCACGGCCGTGGCCGTGGCGCCGAGGATCTCGGGTAGGGAGTCGCAGCGGCCGGGGCAGAAGTCGGCGAGCATACGGGTGCCCCGGTCCTCGCCGTCGGAGACCCACAGCTCGCGGCCCGAGCTCGCCTCGGAGGCGCTGAAGACGAGCTTGCCGTGGAAGGCGAGGAGACCGTCCGGAAGCGAAAGCTGGCCTGTGGACGCCGGCTGGTGGGTCGAGAGGTCCGCCACCAGCGAAGCCGTCTGAGCGTAGAGGGACGGGGCGGAGACGAGAAGCAGCAGGACCAGGACCTGGGAGCGCAGGCGGAGACTCATCGAAGGGGCCCTCGGGGTCGATGTTTGTCGAAACCTATCAGCCTCCTGGCGTGGCGGACAAGGGGCGCCTCTGCTCTCTTATGCGCGATCCACCCGCGGCATTTCACCCCCTTGAGCCGCCCGCCTCCGGATGGTAGCTTGTGAGAGAGAGGCATCAACCTACCTTGACTCATCCTATTTAATTCTTGAATGCGTTAGACTCGTGGCATGACGATCGATGACGAGGTGAGGCGGGCAACGAAGTTGCTGGAGACGGTCATGCAGGCGGCCGGGCTGACACGGAAGGACCTGGATCAGAAGCTCGGGGCTGGGCCGGGGTATGTCAGCCAGGTGCTGACGGGGAGGATGGAGCTGAAGTTCCGGCACATCCTCGCCATCCTCCACGCCCTGGAGGTGGAGCCCAACATCTTCTTCCAGACCCTGTACCCGGAGAACCGGCCGTCCACGGACGCGGTGGTGATGGAGGAGTTCCTGCGGCGGTTCCAGCGCCTGGGCTTCGGCGCGGCGCCGGCCCCCGCGGCGCCGTCCCTGGACCCCAAGGAGCTGGAGAAGCTCATCCAGAGCGCCGTCCGCGCGGCTCTTTCCGAGCCGCCGGAGCAGGCCTCTGAGAGGGAGGAGTCTGGAGGGGAAAGACGGACGCCGGGAGGCAGCCCAGGGAAGAGCCGGGGCTCCCGAGGCCGGGCGACACCGAAGGGCTAGAGCTCCGAAGAGTCGAACCGGCTCAGTAACGTCTGCCCTGGCTCCAGACCATGGGCTCGTCTATTCGCAGCAGCTCAGAAGCGGTGCGGTGGAGCAGAGCCTCCGTGAGCTGATCCTTTCGCAGAGCCTCACGCAGCACGATCAGCATCGAGATCGCCTCGCGGCCAATCCCGCGCTGCCGGAAAACCGTGATCGTCTCCTGGACGAGCGCACGAATCTCGCGGGTCCGCCCGGCGCGCAGCCACAAGGCAGCGAGATCGATGGCGACCAGGGCCATGTCATAGAGCAATCCGGCGGCTGCGAAGCGGGTCCTTGCCTCATGGAATCTTTGCTCGGCCTGCTCGTCCTCTCTCTGCGCCGCAGCGATTCGGCCTTCGAGCCAGAGGACCTTGGTGCGATCGAGCCGCTCGGTATAGCGGGCATACAGAGGCTGGGACTGCTCGAAGAGGAGCTGGGCCTGAGCCGTTCTGCCGCTTTCGAGGAGATACCAGATGAGATTGTGAACGCCCACCAGGAGGAGCTTGGGCTCCCGAGTGGGGTCGAGAAGGAAGAGCCCCTGAACCAGGGGGTGGAGGACCTCCTCGACATCGAAGGCATAGCTGCTCGCCATGCCCTTGCTGATGAGAGCGCGACCGGCAGAATGCTTGTCCCCCTCCCGCAGGTAGATTGCGAAGGCGAGATCGAGAAGCTGACGAGCGTCATCGAGCCGTCGTTGATCGGTATAGAGCGAGGCGGTCAGATCCATGAGGTGGGCGAGGAGGAGAGGATCGCCGGTGCCGCGCCCAGCCCGCTCCAGCGCGTGCCCCAAAGCCGCTTCGGCACCGATGAGATCATCGGCGACCCGGCGAGCATTCCCCAACTCGGCCCAGGCGCGGGCCTGAAGGTCGACGAGAGCCTTGTCGCCAGCGGCCGTGATCTCGAAGCGCTCAGCGAGATTGACCGCCAGCCCGGCCGTCAGG
The DNA here is from genome assembly GCA_963712665.1 of Thermoanaerobaculaceae bacterium. Classification (GTDB taxonomy): domain Bacteria; phylum Acidobacteriota; class Thermoanaerobaculia; order Multivoradales; family UBA5704; genus DATARR01. Next base: position 517,289 of record CAVQIV010000013.1, read on the forward strand.
ACCATCGTCTCCGGATCGCTGAAGCGCAGGGCCCGGCACCGTTCCAGGAGAGCCTCGCACCGGGCCCGGTCGAGTGCCGCCCGCGTCTCCATCGAGACGATCTCCGGCGCGGGGACCGCCTTGAGGATGGGACTGCGGTGGACCTCCGCGTTCTCACCCTCGGCTGTCAGAGCATAGCGGCGAGCCTTGGCAAAGGCTTTGAACAAGGGGAAGTCGTACAGGGACTCGTCCGAGCTTGGCAGGGGGACGTCGCGTCCGGCGCTGAGCACGACGGATGCCAGGGGCGTCATCTCCCTGCGGCACTGTTCGCAGCCCCGAATCAGATGAGACACCAGAGGAGCCGCCTGACGGGGCGACAGCTCACCGAGCAGGAAACGCTCCCAATCGGCAGGGCTGGGATGACTGCCACCGCGATCTCCTTCAGCCATGAACGAACCCTCCCAGAAAACAAAAGTATCCCTACTATCATCTCATAGTCTTCTCCCTTTGACGCAAGTCTGGTCTGCCAGGGACCGAGACTCGCTCCCTGTCCGGGTTCCCTTGGGAGCCTCTCTTCGAGCACCTAGCCGTTGGGGTCGATCAACACTCCCCGGTCTTCCAGCACCCCCAGCAGCGGGTCGAGCACGCCGTTGGGCCCTGAGGACGGTCCGTTCCCGGTCTTCTCGGACCTGCCGCGTACGTCCGGCAGGGGACCGGCGGCCGGGATGCCGAGCCAGCCCAGGAGCTGGTCGAGGAGGATGACGACCGGAGCTCGCGGAGTCGGCGACCGGTGGGCAGAGGCCGGACCGGAGGCGGCGAGCGCGGGGGCGGAGGCGAGGATCAGGAACAGCGCGGCGGCCGTGAGACGGCGGACGATCGGGTGAGGCATCTGAAATCCCTCCTTCAAGTGACGGTTGCTGGACGTATTGTGAGACAGAAGATCACGATTGTCCGGCGATCAGACCCCCAGTTTGAGGTTAACACGGCTCTCGGAGCTTCCAGAGACACTTTCTCTTTCCTCAGTGCTTCGAGGTCACCCAAATGAGTCACCGCGGTACTGCGCAGGGGGGACCCTGGCATGCGGACGGGGAGAGCCGCTCTCCCTTGACAGGGGTCGAGGAGGGGTATACAAGATCGATCCACATACTCCGCTCGAAGGGACCGGCACGGAGGGAGAGGAGTCGAATCCTCGTGAGGCAGTCCCGTTTCATCTCCCGCGGGTTGACCTCCCGCGTCTTGCAGGTCGTGGGGACGGCTGCGGTCTTCGCGCTGGCCAGCCGCTTCTCCTCGCTCTTCAGCCTGCCCTCCGGCGCCGCGTTCCTCTTCCCGGCCGCGGGGGTGTCGCTGGCCGCGTCCGCCGCCTTCGGTCCCTGGGGTGTGGCCGGGGTGATGCTGGGCGTCCTCGTCACCCCCTGGGGAGCGGCCTCGACGGTCCCCGGGCTCATCCTGTTCTGCCTGGTCAACGGCCTCTCGGCGGCCATTCCAGCCCGCGCCCTGCGCCAGCCCCAGCGGGGCACGGCCACCCGGCTGCGCCGCGCCTTCCTCTATGGCTGCTTGATCAACAACCTGGTCTCGGCGGTGACCGGCACCCTGGCGCTCGCCGTCCTCGGCCGCCTGCAGTGGGCGTTGCAGCCGCTGGCCAAGAATCTCTTCACCTGGTGGACGGGCGACCTCATGGCCGCTCTGGTGCTGGGGTTGCCGGCCCTGCTCTGGCTGCGACCGGAGCTGTTGCTGACCGAGGGACACCAGGAGCTGCTCCGCGGCTGGCTGCACAACCGTCCCGCCCTCCTCGAAGCCGTGCTGATGACCCTCGCCGGCATCGTGGCCATCGTCACGGTCGACCGGCTGGGCTGGGCCTTCCCCCACTGGCTCGCCATCCCGCTGGTGATCCCCGTGGCCCTGGCCGCCATCCAGGGGGGAGCCGGCGCGGCCCTGCTGGTGAACTCGTTCGTCTCGGTGGCCTACCTGACCGTCTCGGTGGCCTCGGCCGGCCACGATCCCGCCGCCTTGCAGCAGGCCCTGGCTCCGGTCTATACCACGGTGGGCGTGCTCAGCATGTTCGCCCTGGGGGGAGGGTGGCTCGCCGGCCGCAACCGCCTGCTGCTCGCCAAGGTGCAGGCCCACGAGCAGCAGCTCGAGCGGGACTTCGAGCGCACGGTGGCGTCGCTGGCCGCGGCCATCGAGGCCAAGGACCCCACCACCGAGGGGCACGTGCAGCGGGTGGCCCATCTGGCCGTGCTGATGGGCCGGCGCTTGGGGATGGACGAACGCGAGCTGCGTCTGCTGCGCTACGGCGCCATGCTGCACGACGTGGGCAAGATCGGCGTGCCCGAGTGCATCCTCAACAAGCCCGGCGGCCTCACGCCCGCCGAAAAGCAGGCCATGGAGGAGCACGTGGAGATCGGCCTGCGCATCATCCGCGACGTCGAGGTGCTGCGCGACGTCGATCCCCTGATCCGCTATCACCAGGAGCGTTGGGACGGGGCCCGCACCGGCGTCCGCTATCCGGGCTACTTCGGCCTGTCGGGCGAGCAGATCCCCCTGGGCGCCCGCATCCTTTCCGTAGTGGACGCCTTCGACGCCATCACCCACGACCGGCCCTACCGCCGCGGCGCCCCCTTCGAAGCCGCTATCCAGGAGCTGCGGCGCGAGGCCGGCCACCAGTTCGATCCCCGCCTGGTGGAGATCCTCGAGCAGGCCCTGCGCGATGGCGACTTGCTGCGCACGGTCGAGGTGCCGAAGCTGGCGGCGGGCTATGCGGCGAAGATGGGTGCTACCCCGTGAACTTGTAGCCCAGCCGGTGCACGGTGATGATGTGCTTGGGGTCCGCGGGGTTGTCCTCGACCTTCTTACGGAGCTTCGCGATGTGCATGTCCACGGTGCGTGTGAAGGGGATGGCGTTGTAGTCCCACACGGTGTCCAGGAGGGTCTCGCGGGTGACGATCTCGCCGCGGTGCTGGATGAAGTAGGCGAGGAGCTGGAACTCGCGGGGTGAGAGCTCCACGGCCTCGCTCCCCTTCCTGGCTTCGTGGCGCTTGAAGTCGATGACCACGTCGCCGAAGCGGTAGGTCTCCAGCGCCGTGGCTGATCCCGGCAGGGAGAGGGGGCTCCTGGAGCGGCGCAGCACGGCCTCGGCCCGGGCCAGGAGCTCCATGAATCCGAACGGCTTGGTGATGTAGTCGTCGGCCCCCAGCTTCAAGCCCAGCACCTTGTCGATCTCCTGGCCGCGGGCGGTGAGCATGATGATCGGCACGCTGTTGCCGCTCCCCCGGAGCTGCCGGCAGATGTCGAGGCCCGTCATGCGGGGGAGCATCACGTCGAGCAGGATGAGGTCCGGCGACTCGGCCGTGGCCATCTCGAGGCCGGCCTCGCCGTCGCGGGCCAGAGTCACGGCATAGCCCTCGTACTGGAAGCCGTCGCGCAGGGCCACGGACATGGCTTCGTCGTCTTCGACGATCAGGACGTGTGCGCTCATCTTGATCTCATCAGTCGATTGCCTCAAGCCTCGGAGGGACGCTCCCGGGCCTCGGCCGGAACGGCGAGCGGTGCGGCCTCCGGAGCGTCGAGGGGTAGGTCGAGGGGCAGGTGGATGGAGAAGGTGCTCCCCTCGCCGGGCCGGCTCTCGACCGTCACCTTGCCGCGGTGGGCGTCGACGATGTGGCGGACGATGGAGAGGCCGAGGCCGCTCCCCTTGACGTCGTGGACCAGCCCGGTGCCCACGCGGTGGAAGCGGTCGAAGATCTTGCGCTGCTCGTCGCGGGGGATGCCGATTCCCTGGTCGGTGACGGAGATGACGATCCAGTCGCCGTCGCGGCGCAGGGAGACGGTGACGTCCTTCTTGCCATTCGAATACTTGACGGCGTTGTCCAGGAGGTTCGAGAGCGACTGGGCGATGGCTCCGGCGTCGATGCGCGCCGGGGGCAGGGGGTTCTCCGCTCCCTGGAGCACGATGTCGAAGCCATTCTGGCGCAGGCGCACACTGAAAGTCTTGAGAGTCGCGCAGACCACCTCGCGCACGTCGCAGCGCTCGAAGTGGTAGGTCTTGCGCCCGGACTCGATGCTGGCGAAGTCCAGGATGTTGTTGACGAGTTGGGTCAGCCGCCGGCTCTCGGTCTCGATGTATTCGCCGTATTCGCGGGCCTTCTCCGGGCTCTCGACCCGGCCCAGGCGCAGGAATTCGGCGAAGACGCGAATCGAGGCGAGGGGCGTACGCAGCTCGTGGGAGACGTTGGAGACGAACTCGTTCTTCATCCGCGACAGCTTCATCTCCCGCGACGCCGTGCGCAGGGCGAGGAGCACGCCACCCAAGAGCACGGCGGCGAGCGCGGTGGACAGGCAGACGTTGAGCAGGAAGTTGCGCCGCGCCACCAGGGCCGGTGTGGTGTGGCGGCTGGCGAGGCCGATCGTCCAGTCGGTGAAGACCAGTGAGAAGGGTTTCTCCACCTCCATGGTCCGCAGGGTCCGGCCCGGCAGCGGGCCGTTGGTGTAGACGATCCGCCCTTTGGCGTCGGTCACCGAGACGATGGGCTCCAGATCGCTGGACTCGAAGGTGGCGAGCGCCTTCTTGACGGCGTTCGGCAGCACGTGGTCGCGGAAGTAATCCTCGTCGAGCACCATGCCGGCGATGCCCACCACCTTGGAGGAGTCGTCGGTGATGGGGTAGAGGAGGATGCGGTAGTCAGGGTCTTTCTCCTCGACCGTCAGCCGCACCCGCTCCACCCGGGCTCCTTTGTGGGCGAGCAGCTCCCAGGGCGAGTCGGCCACGAAGACGGCGCGCAGCTCCGGCGACCAGGGGGGCGGCTGGAAGGAGGTGCAGGAGGAGTAGAAGTAAAGAGGCCCGTCGTTGCTCAGGAAACTCTCCACGAACAGGCGCTTGACTCCCTCCACCCCTTTCTTCTTGAAGAGGGGCGCGACTTCGTTGGAGAGACTCTCCCGGGTCGAGAACACCGAGGCCGGCAGGTTGAGCATCCGCTCGGCGTTGGTGCGGTAGAAGTAGTCGACGTCCCAGGTGACCGCCTCCAGGAAGTTGTTGAGCCCGGCCTTGTGCACCAGGGTGGCGGTCTGATCGAGGCGCGCCAGCGACCGGTACTGGAGCACCAGCAGCACCAGCAGCGGGATGAGGACGGCAGTTAAGCCGATCCACTGGGTATAGCGCTTGAGCGCCGGGGGCAGGCTCATCACTGGGGGAAGTCTAGAGCAAAAAGGGGCCTGCGGAAGGCGGCCCTCCCTCTTGTTTACAAATCGGTTACACCCTTTGCAAGGTTTTACGGCGCGTTGAGGACGTTTACGTGCGCGAGCCTCTAGTCTCACCGCCATGGAGACAGGAGGCGCGAGATGAACCGGAAGGTCCTCACCACCCTGGCCCTGGTGCTCGGACTGGGGCTCGCGGGCTGCACCCCTTCGCTGGCGGACCGCTCCTACACCCTGGTACGGGACAGCGCTCAGAAGGCCCTCTCCCTCACCTTCTCGGTGTCCGCCACCGTGACCAATTGGCTGACGCAGACACCGGAGACGCCGGAGACTCCGCCTCCCTGTCCCTGCTGTGACAAAGCCCGGCGAAGCTAGCATCGGCAAACGGAATCTCTGGGGAGCTGGCATCCAGCCTCCCCATTTCTCCCGAAGGAGGACGCTCCATGAAGCGAACCATCCCTCTCCTCGTCCTCGCCCTCTCCCTCGCGCTGGCGTCCGCGGCCGTCGCCGGCGGCGAGAAGTGCGCCCACGACGCCAAGGTGGCTGCCGCCAAAGCCCGGAAGGCCGAACTCGCGGCCCATGGCTGGCTCGGGATCAAGACCGACAAGGACGCGTCCGGCGCCTATCGCGTCACCGCCGTGACTCCAGAGAGCCCGGCGGCCCAGGCCGGCTTCCGCACCGGCGACGTGCTCCTCGCCCTCAACGGCGCCCCGTTCACGGATAAAGAGGCCGTCCACAAGGCGAAGAAAGAGTGCGCCGTAGGCAAGCAGGTCACCTACAAGATTCGCCGCGATGGCGCCGAGAAGACGATCACCGCCACCCTGGCGACGGTGCCCGACAAGGTGCTGGCCCAGTGGATGGAGGAGGATGCGCGTTCCTCCCAGGTCGCGCAGGGCTCGAAGAACTGAGCCGGCTCTCAGCCAGACCCGCGGGACCACCCAACTCCTCTCTCCCCTGGTGGTCCCGCGGGCCTTTTTCCCTGGGAGCGCTGGCGTCCCGCCGGCATCAAACTTTGCTTTTTCTTGCCGTCGCGGAAAGGCCTTCTCCGTCCCGGAACAATCTCTTGATTCACCGGGGGAGCGTGACGCTCCCCCCATGGGGCGTCTCGTCGCACCGAGGGAGTATGACGCTCCCTTCGTACAGCGCTTCATCCCACCCAGGGAGCGAGGCGCTCCCCGCATACGATGTCTCCCCGTAAGAAGGGAGCGTGATCCTCCCTCCCTGCAAAGTCTGCTCGTACCGAGGGAGCGTGATGCTCCCCCCATACAACGTCTCCTCGTAAGGAGGGAGCATGATCCTCCCTCCTTACAACACCTCATCGGATCAAGGGAGCATGACGCTCCCTCCTTACGACGTCGCATCGTTTCGGGGGAGCGTCATGCTCCCTGCATACGACGTCGCCATCTCCCGGGGGAGCGAAACGCTCCCTGCGTACGACGGAGCAGCGGAAGGAGGGAGCGAGATCCTCCCTCGGTACGATGAGACGCCGTACCGGGAGATGAGGACGATGTACGGAGGGAGCAAGACGCTCCCTCTAAGGGTTGGAGCTTATGTCCGGGGATTGTCCGCCGTCTCCACGGGCGGTGTCTCGGCGTCCACGGGCTTCTTGGCGCGTTTCCGGCCGCGGAACGGTTGGATGCCGAACTCAGCCAGGCGTTCGTTGTCAGGGCCCAGATGATCCTTGAGGACAAGCCGCATGGCCGTGGCGACCCGGCTTCCCTCCGCGAGCATCTCGTTGCGCCGCCGGGTCGCCTCCTGCTTGCGGGCGGTGTGGAAGTCGCGCTCCGCGGTGAGCCTGTCGATCTCCTCGAGGAAGCGCGTGAGCTTGGCGTGAGCGTACTCCAGGAAAACATGCCCGGCCGTCGTCTCCGGCGTGATGGTGTGGGCAAACTGGTGCAATTCGCCCATGGTCTCAGCGATCCGTATGCGGGGCATCGGGGGGCCTCCGTTAAGTTGGGGGAATCTTACACCAGGGCGGCGGGGGGCTCCAGGGGTTGATCCTGGCGGCAAGGCGCCGAAGGACGAAACTGCGGTGACCTTGACGTCCCTGGTGTCCTTGCTGTCCTTTGAGTCCTTGCCGCGACGATGCTGCCCGCATCGCTCAAGGCGCCGCCGGCATTCATTCGACAGAGATGCCGTGCCGCCCTCCTTGGCATGGAATGCATATCGCCCGCGTATATCGTTCCGGGCCTCGCCGCTTATCCGTTTAGGTCGGAGAAGAAACGCTCGCCGGCTCAGTCAGATAGCCTCCTGACTGCCCGCCGGGTCACCCCGGGGGTAGCCCAGGAACTGGCCGCTTCTACGTTGCCGAGTCGCGGCCTTGACGTGGATAAGGAACAGGTGTAGAGTTTATTGGGCCCATAGAATGAGAGACATGCATCGACCGAAGCAAGCTGTCCCGGCGGAGACCTCGACAACGATAGGCATTCTGGGGTGAACCGGGGAAAGGTTAATCTAAAGGTTGGCGGCGCGCAACTGTCTGAGGTGTACGACGCGTCGCACGAACAAGATCAGCGCATCGAGGCGAGTGAGAAGATCCAATGAAGAGCTGTGTTCCGCGTCGGTCTGGCAACTCTCGCACTCCTGGTTCTGTGGGCCGTCGTCGTGTTCTTTGCGACCTCGGAAGGGTGGTGGAAGTCAGACACTCGCTCCTCGCGGCGACACGGCCGGGTTCATGGACGCCGCTGTCAAGCTCGTCGATTCCAGCAACACAGGCAACGCTGTGTTCGCCGTGATCGACGATGGCTCTGTCCACGGCGTCCATGCCGTCTCAGTCGGCGAAGCGGTGGACGTGAATACCGTGTTCCAAACCGCTTCTCTCAGCAAGTGGATCACCGCTTGGGGTGTGATGGCGCTCGTCCAAGAGGGAAAGCTCGACCTGGACGCACCCGTTAGCACCTACCTGACCCGGTGGACGCTTCCCGAAAGCAAGTTCGACAACAACAAGGTGACGGTGCGGCGGCTGCTGAGTCACACCGCCGGGCTCATCGACGGACTTGGCTACGCCGGCTTCGCGCCCGACGCGGCCGTGCAGTCACTGGAAGAATCCCTCAAGCGACCCGCGGATGTGTCTCCCGGAGACGGCGGCACGATAGAGGTCGGATACGAGCCCGGGTCCGAGTGGCGGTACTCGGGAGGCGGCTATGCAATCCTTCAGCTCTTGATCGAAGAAGTGAGCGGCGAGTCATTCGAGGGCTTCATGCAGCGCGTCATATTCCGACCCTTGGGGATGGTTCGCTCGACATACTGATTGGACACCTACAGAGGGATCGACTCTCGCGACGTCTCTACGATATTGACTCAAAACCGACGACTCTTTATCGCTTTTCGGCCGTTGCGGCTACGTCGCTGTACACGACGGTGTCCGACCTCACGCGGTTCGTTCAGGCCCAGCGCTACCTGGAAAGAATGGAGAGCCGATCGGACGCGGCGTCCTATCGCCGGCAACGCTCACCGAGATGTGGCGGCCGCACGCATCCAAGTTCGGGGAAGACATCTGGGGTCTTGGCACGATCCTGTACGCCAGCAACAACAGGGGTGGCTTCGTAGTCGGTCATGACGGCAACAACGAGCCGGCGATCAATACTGCCGTACGTTTCAATCCGGCCACCGGCAACGGCATCGTGATTCTCGAGACCGGTCAGCCCCTCCTCGCCACGCAGCTCGGCGGCGAGTGGGTCTTCTGGGAAACGGGCAACGTGGATTTCCTCGCGTTCACGATTGCGATCCCGGGGATGCTGCGCCTGTTCGGTATGGGCAGCCTCGTGATCGTCCTGGCGGTGCCTGCAAGCGCTTGGTCGATTCGACACAGGCGTAGGAGTCGATCCGTCAATGTCGGCGCCGCCTAACCAGCGTAGGTGCTGGGACTAGGGTAGAGTCGGCGGCGGGCGCGGTGACCGTAGGTCGAGGGAGTCGCTGTTTCCGGCGGCTTTCGCCTGGTGCCGGTGCCTCAATCTCGGCCTTGGCTCCGTTTCCCGCCGCCGCTCATCGAACCGGACTTGCGGATCTCCCGCATCCGGCTCTCCGACGGGCTTCACGAGAGGGCATGCGCGGGCCTTCGGCGTCGGCGCATCTGCTGTAGATCGATCACCCCCACTTCCCCATACACCTCGGCGTATCCGAAGCGGCTCGTTCCACTGACGCGCAGCTTGTGGCGCAGCAGAACTAAGTGCCGCAGCAGAACTAAGTGCCAGCTCGGAAGTGACCGTACGATGAAACGCCGTACCGGGAGATGAGGACGATGTACGGAGGGAGCAAGACGCTCCCTGGAAGGGTTGGAGCTTATGTCTGGGGATTGTCCGCCGTCTCCACGGGCGGCGTCTCGGCGTCTACGGGCTTCTTGGCGCGTTTCCGGCCGCGGAACGGTTGGATGCCGAACTCAGCCAGGCGCTCGTTGTCAGGGCCCAGATGATCCTTGAGGACAAGCCGCATGGCCGTGGCGAGCCGGCTTCCCTCCGCGAGCATCTCGTTGCGCCGCCGGGTCGCCTCCTGCTTGCGGGCGGTGTGGAAGTCGCGCTCCGCGGTGAGCCTGTCGATCTCCTCGAGGAAGCGCGTGAGCTTGGCGTGAGCGTACTCCAGGAAAACATGCCCGGCCGTCGTCTCCGGCGTGATGGTGTGGGCAAACTGGTGCAATTCGCCCATGGTCTCAGCGATCCGTATGCGGGGCATCGGGGGCCTCCGTTGAGTTGGGGGAATCTTACACCAGGGGCGGCGGGGAAAGGGGGGCTCCAGGGGTTGATCCTGGCGGCAAGGCGCCGAAGGACGAAACTGCATGTGGCTGCCGAGTGCTCCGGTCTGTCTGTCGATCTACCCACCGGCCCAACGGGCCGGGAGACCCCAGCCCAGGGCTGAGGCCGAAGGCCGATGCCCTGGGAAAGAAAAAAGTACCCCATTCTTGCGGCCTGAAAGGTCGCGAGATCCCATCTTGACAGATCGGCAGACAAGTGGTCGAGTCACCGGCGCTATGGCTCAATCCCTCTCCAAAATCTACGTTCATCTCATCTTCTCAACGAAACACCGGGAGCGAATTCTGCCCGAAGAGGTTCGCCCCGACCTCCATGCCTACATGGGCGGCACGCTCAAAGGCCTCGGCTGTTTCCCGATCGAAATCAACACTGAGCCCGACCACTTGCACGCCCTGTTTCTTCTCGCACGGACCGCGAGTCTGAGCGATGTTGTCGGCCATCTCAAGAAGAGCTCGAACGACTGGCTTCGTGGCCACGGCCCGCAGTTCGCGAGCTTCTTCTGGCAGGCGGGATTCGGGGCGTTCTCCGTGAGTCAATCGCAAGTCGAAGACGTTCGAGCCTACATCCGCAATCAACGCGAGCATCACCGGGTCAAGTCGTTTCAAGAGGAGTTCCGTGCATTCCTCAAGGCCTATGAGGTCGAGTTTGACGAACGCTACGTTTGGGATTGAAAAGCCTCTCGCGACCTTTCAGGCCGCAACGCTGTGTCATCTCCTCCACCCAGGGCATCGGCCTTCGGCCTCAGCCCTGGGCTGGGATCTCTCGGCCCGTTGGGCCGGACGGCCTCTTTCACGTCCACTTGGTACTACGTCCCCGAAGTCCTGGGTTTGTCCTCTGTAGGGGACGATTCCTCCGCCCTCTCACAAGAACGGCGGAGAAATCCGGAACGGCTTTAGGGGATGTAGTGCTAGAGCCCGGCCGCTTCTACGTTGCCGTGTCGCGGCGTTGACGTGGATCAGGAACCGGCATAGAATCCTATGGACCCATAGAATGAGAGACATACATCGGCCGAAGCAAACTATCCCGGGGAGACCTCGACAACGATAGGCATTGTTGTGAGCTCGGTGTGAGCACCCTGAGGCAGACATGACCCGCCGCCGAATCAAGCGTCAAGCGTTGCTGCGTCGCTATGCTAGGATTGCCTGATGTTAATTGAGAGCGCATCACTTCCTCCTGACCTGGGGGAGATAATCGAAGTCCATGGTCGCCGGTACCAGATTGGAGAGGTGATCGGGGTAGGGCACTTCGGGACCGTTTATGCTTGCTCGGACGAGTGGGGAAATCCGCTTGTCGCCAAGGTTCTTGTACCCGGGGACCATGCCTACGAGCAAGTGCGAGAGAGTTGGCAGCATGAACTGGGGAATCTACTTAGGCTCCGCCACCCAAACGTTACGTTTGCGCATGATGCTTTTGAGCACAGGCGCTCATTCTACTTAATCCTCGAGCGCTGTGGCTCGTCGTTAAATGATCTAATAGCATGGCCTGAACTCATAGGGGAGATGTGGGTATTGCCGGTAGCTCGTTGCGTGCTGCAGGCGCTCGACTTCATCCACAGGCTCGGTTACGTCCACAAAGATCTTCATCCTGGCAATGTTCTCTACTCACAGGTTCGGAATGAAATGAACCCTACGGGTCCTGGGGCTACAGTCTTCAAGGTCTGCGATCTTGGTATAAGCCGCCTAGCCCCAGAGATTGATGTCTTCAATACGATTCTGGCTCAGTGGATGTTGCCACCAGAATACCTTGATCCAGAAGAGTTTGGAGTTCTCAGTCCTCAAGTTGACATCTATCATGCGGGGTTACTTTTTCTTGGCCTACTGCTGGGAGAGATCCCCGCTTTCACTCACGAGGAGATTCTTTCAGGGGCGCCCCGGCAACTCGCAGAATCGCTTAACTCAAGGTTTAGTTCTGCCATAGCCAAGGCATTGCGTCGCCATGTGCAATGGAGGACACAGGCACCTTTGGAGCTATGGAAAGACCTATCTTTGCCGGGCGCATAACCCAGCGGTGGAGCGGGCGGAAACCGCAAACAGCGCGGTTCCCTCTCGCTCACCTTCTATAGCGTTTGCCGTCGTAAGGAGACTTCGTTGGATGCAAACCTGATTGGGGCCTATGTCGGAGCGGTAAGTAGCCTCTTTGGCGCTCTGGTTGGCGGCCTCATTGCCTTTCTTACTCTTCGAGCTCAGCTCAGGCATGACGCCAAGGAGAAAGAGCGCGAGCGAAAGCTGAGCCTTCGTCGCGACGTCTATCTTGAAGCAGTGGACGCTATCGCGAAAGGCCAGGTCTTCCTTGGGGCCTTTTCCCGAATAGACCTTGAAATAACCAAACTCTTAGAACAGCTCCAGGGAATTCCCGGCGCCCTCAGCAAGGCACAGCTCGTGGCATCAGAGGAAACGTTCGCAGCGATGGATAACTTTGGGGACTTCATGACTTCCAGCACAGTCGATCTTCTTGCGCTGCGCCTGCGTGTCCACCACCTGCAGGGCGAGATCGCGGCTCAAACCGAACACATAGCGCAGTTGGAAGATCCGAATGAACTCGCCGCTGCACGTGGTCGACTCCAGAGGCTTACACAACGAAATGTGGAGGTCACTGAAAGTTTGGGCAGGGAGGCCATCAAGTCTACTCTAGAAGCACAGGCCGAGGCCGGTAAGGTGATCCTTCAGATGAGGAGAGAAATCGAGATTCCGCTTAGGGATGAATGGTATCTACGGCGTCTGGAAGAGAGAGCAGATCGCCTCCAACCAAAGATCGACCAAATATATAAGGATGTTAACTCTGTTTTTGAGGAGACTGACAATTTGTGAGGCGCAGGAACTAAGTGCCAGAGATCTATTGAAGGAAGCAGCTCGGAAGTAACCGAGGTCGGGAAGCTGGCGCGTTGACGTCACGACTTCTGGCCCGCTGATGCTTTATCTTGCCTTTTTCTGGACACACCTCTCCCCAGGCGTGCTCTCGAGCTTTCCCGTGGAGCTTTTCGAATCGCCCTTCGTGGGGCGGACTCCTGTCAAAGATCGGCTCTTGGTCCTGCTATCCCGCGACGAAGGGCAAGCCTGGCGGGAAGCTTCCGATCGGGAAGCGCGCCTCGCGATCGCTCTGCTTCAACTTCTCGGCTGCGGAGCGAAAGGCGGCCACGAACCAGGCGTACATCTGGTAGAACGCCTTCCTCGCCGCCTTTGTGGCGGCGTGTACGAGCGGGGCCGAAGAGCGCGACAGCTTCGCCGGCCGGGTTTGAGGATCGCGTGAGAGGATGGACTCCACGCCCTCGACAGGCCGGCTGCGGTACGGCTGTTCTTGAATGGAAGGAAGAAAGCGGAGTTAGCAGGCCGGCGGGGACGCCAGCGCTCCCAGGGGGGTGGCCCTTTTAAAAGTTTTACCGGAACCCCACCTTCACCACCGCTCGCCCCAGGTGGACTTCATCCCCTGCCTGCAACCGCACGCCCCGGCGGTCGTGGGCGCTGACGTCGATCGACTTGCCGCCGCGGTAGATGCGGGTGCCCGAGGCGTTCTGCTCGGCGCGCAGCCAGTAGCCGTTGGTGGCTCCGTCCCAGGCGATGCGGGCGTGCTCGCGGGAGACGGTGTGATTGATCTCCCCCTCCTCGCGGAAGGCCACGTCGTTGCGCCGCCGCACCCGGCCGTCCGCATCCGTGACCTCCTCCAGGCGGCCGAGGTAGATGCGGTCGCCGTCGAGCTCGTAGACCCGCTGGGTGGCGGTCCCCTTGAGCACGGTAATCTCCAGGGTGGGCCGGGCGGCGATCGGGGCGGGTGCCGCCTCGGTCTTGGCGTACTCCACCCAGAAGCGGCGCTCGCCGAAGGCGGGGCCGGCCGTCTCGTCGAAGGTCACTTCGACCTCAAGGTCGGAGGGAACGGGGCAGTCGCGCTCCCGCAGCCGGGCGGCGATCTCCTGCTTCAGGTTCCACCCCTCGCGCGCCACGGCTTCGAGCTCCGTCCTCACCTGGGGCTCGGGGGCCAGCAGGTGGATGAGCAGCCGGTTGAAGGGGAACAGCCGCTTGCCGCTGCCCACGGCGATCACCCGGCTCTCCACGTCGTCGAGGATCGCCCGCCGGATCTCCAGGGGGGAGGCCCCCTTCATCCAGGGCTTGAGCCAGTCGCGCATTTTGCCGATCAGGTCGTTCATCCACCTTGCCTCGCTGCGATTTCAAGGTTATGGCGCCGGTGGCTGCGGCGGGACCGCCCGAAGGAGCCCCAGCTCCGCGGCGGTCTTCACGATCTCTCCCGCCGCGGGCGCGGCCAGCCGGCCGCCGTAGCCGCCATGCTCGATGATGACACCGAAGGCGATCTTCCGGCCGCCCGGGGAGTTGTAAGGCGCGAAGCCGATGAACCAGGAGTGGGAGCCTTTGTCCTTGACCTCGGCCGTCCCCGTCTTGCCGGCGATGGCGGGCTCGACCCCGCCCAGGAAGCGGTTGGCCGTGCCCGCGGTCACCACCCGACGCAGCGAGCCCGCGAGGCTCCGGGCCAGATCGGAGCCCAGGATGGGCACGGGCTCGGCCCGGCGGGTGTTGCTCTCGTCCTGCACCCAGCGCCCCTCGGGCATGGTGCCGCCGTCCGCGATCGTGGCCGCCACCCGGGCCATCTGGAACGGGGTCGCCACCACTTGGCCCTGGCCGTAGGAGGCCTGGGGCAGGGCGTCCTTGAGCTGGGCCGGCGTGTTCGGCCGCGCCACGTTGATACCCAGGGCTTTCGCCGTCTCGAGCAGCGCCTCCGGCCCCACCTCGTAGGTGCCGAGCTGGGCGAAGAAGGCGTTGCAGGAGACCACGAGCCCCTTGTCGAGATCGACCTCGCCGTGGGGCTCATGGTCCGTGGGATCGTCGCGGATGGGCTTGCCCCATCCCCGCACGGAATTGCCCACCCGGCCGTCCGGGAGCAGCTTGCACTCGAAGGTCTTCCCCGCCAGCTCGGGATTCTTACGCAGCGCCGCCATGGCCGTGACCACCTTGAAGGTGGAGCCGGGCGGATAGATCCCATAGCGCGCCCGGTCGATCAGCTCGCTCCGGGCCTCGTCTCCAGTCCCCTGGGTCTCCAGTCCCTGCTGCCCCTTCGGCCAGGGATAGCTCACCGAAGCCAGCAGCTCGCCGGTCGCCGCATCCATCACCACTGCGGCCCCGCCGTAGCCCGCCTGCCGGGCGTAGCGTTCCAGCACCTCGGCGGCCTTGAGCTGCAACCGGACGTCGATCGTCAGGCGCAGCGTGCGATCGCGATCGAGGATGCGCCGCACGGCCGGATGGTCCGGGCGCCAGCGATAGCGGAGCAATGGCACGAGCTCGCTATAGTCGAGCTGGATCTCGCGCGTGACTCTGCCGTCCGGCTGCAGCACCTCCACCACCCCCGCGAAGTCGTCGTAGCCCTGGAGGCGGATGCGCGAGTCGCGCTCGGCGTAGGAGGTATTGGGCGCTCCCCAGTTGATCCGGCTGTTGAGGTCCCCCAGGAGGTGGAACGTCCTGCCGCCGAAGGGGTAGTAGCGGTCGCCTGGATCGGGGTGGCGGGGGACCTCCAGGGAAGAGCCCAGCCGCTCGAGGATGGCCCGCCGGCGCTCCAGCTCTCCCGGGTCGCTCGTGGCAAGGAGCACGCCGTTGCGGTCCACGATGTTGCCCCGCGGGATGCTCTGGGCGATGTCGACCAGCCGGGGGTTGTATTGGTAGCGGCGAAGGCCATCCCCCTGCAGGGTGAGGGCGCCGCGGGCGAGGAAGCGGTCGGCCTGGACCACCTGCACCAGCACGATCTTGAGGACGATGGCGGCGAGCACCGCGATCATGGCGATGGCCGCCCACCTCGCCGCGCCCCGGAAGCGTCGCGTCTCCTCGCCCGTGCCCGGCCGGGCCGAGATGGCGGCCAGCATGCCGAGGATCAGGAAGTTGGCGAGCATCGCCGTCCGCCCCGAGCTCAGGAACGGGGAGACGACGCCCGAGAGGGGGAAGACCCCCACCACGCCGCCCGCAATGAGCAGGATCTGGAAGGCGACCAGCACCGTGAGGCCGAGGGCGAGGAAGAAGCTGTAGACCCCCGGCGCCCGGTAGGCGGCGCGGAAGCCGCGGACCACCAGGACGACGTAGAGGCCCAGCACCACGGCCAGCCCCACGAACCCCAGCTCCTCGCCGATGGCGGCCAGCACCAGATCGGTGTGGACGGCCGGCACCCGCTGCGGCTGCCCGAGGCCGAGGCCGGTGCCCGAGAGAGCGCCGCCGGCCAGGGCCCATAGCGACTGCGCGAGATGGTCGCCGCCGCGGAAGGAGTTGTCCCACGGCGACAGCCACATGGAGAGGCGGCCGGAGACCGTGTGGGGGATACCCAGGCGGTAGCCGATCCAGAAGGCGAGGACGATCAGCACCGTGCCCAGGAGCGCCATCCACGGCTGGGCGCGGGCGATGCAGTAGAGGCTCAGGAAGAGGAAGGCGAGGACGAGCGCCGGCCCCAGGTCGCGCTGGAAGAAGAAGAACAGCAGGACCATGGCGATGGCGAAGAGAGGCGGCAGCAGGTATTCGAGCTTGGGGATGCCCAGCCGGGCGATGGGCCCGGGCAGGGCGCGGGTCTCCGGCAGCTCGCGCAGGAATTCCCAGCGGTCGAAGAAGTAGCCGGCGAGGAAGAGGACGATGAGGATCTTGATCGCCTCCACCGGCTGGAAGCCCAAGAGGTTCACCTTGGCGTCGCTCCCCTCGGGGCCGCTGCCGAAGAGGATGAGGACCGCCGAGAGCAGGAACGCGCCCAGGAGCGGCACGAAGCTCATCCGCCGCAGGGGCGAGCGCTCGTAGTCCACGAGGCTGCCGGCGATCATCAGGGCGCAGCCGCCCACCACTCCCTGGACGAAGGTGAGGAAGAGGGGGAGGTCGCGCAGCGGATCGCGGATGCTCAGCATGATCGCGAGGCCCAGCCCGGTGAGCACCAGGGCGATGGGGAGGAGGAGCGGGTCGCCGTTGAAGTGCCGCAGGCGCCAGACGAGGTGGACGGCGAGGAAGGCGGCGAAGAAGAGGACCGTCCACAGCCAGAAAGAGGCGCGGAGCTGGGAAGGCGTCCGCACCACGAGCCGCGGCTTGACGAGGCGGAGCTGGCTCAGGGTGAGGAGGCTCAAGGAGGAGACCTCGCCATTGCCCGATCGCTGCCGCGCCTGGGCCAGACGCTCGCGGAAGCCCGTGAGACGGCGGTCGCTCTCGATCTCCGAGGCGGGGACGCGGATGCGCGCCAGCTCGCCGACGTTGGGGATCGCCCCCTGGTGGGCTCGCTTCCAGATCTCCTGAGCCACGAACGACCGCTCGGCCGAGCTGTCGAAGACGTCGAGCACGGGCAGGAGCTGGTCCGAGCCGCGGAGAGCGTTCAAGTTCACCACCTCGCCCGAGGTGAGCTTGGCCTCGAAGCCGTCGAGGGGCTTGACCGTCGCGAGATACGAGAGGATCAGGGCGAGGAGGACCACGAGCCCGGCGGCCGCGAGGAGGATGGCCTCCAGGCCGCGGGACGGGGCGCCCGGAAGACCGGGCAGGCCAAAACCGCCTCCCCGGACAGGAGAAGAGCCGTCCCGGCGCTGGCGGTCGGCGGCGGTGCTGCGGGTCACGGCCATGCGGGGGCCCTCATCTGTAACGTCGAGCGACCTCGCCGACAGAGCAATGTCCGCCGTCCCGGAGCCCTCATCACCCCGGCCCTCTTCTCCCAGCCTCCCCCCGTCCGCCGGGAGAAGAGGGAGAGGTTTGTCTGAAGAAGGAAAGACAGGTCTTTCTTGCTTTTTCAGAGCTAACCACTCCCCTCTCTCCCGGCCGGCGGGGGGAGGCTGGGAGAGAGGGGCCGGGGGAGTGAGGGCCTCGGCGGCACCGCGACCGGTCCGAATTCCTCGACTCTGGGGATCGGGCACTGCGGGTGTAGCCCTCACTCGAATCCCAGCTCCTCGAGCCGGCTCTCGATCTCCGCCAACTGGTTCTGGACGGCGGAGCGGTTGGCGTTCGAGTCGCCGTAGGGGGAGATCTCGCGGTAGAGGTCGACGGCCTGGGAGCAGTGGTCCCTGGCCACCTCCAGAAGCTCGCTCTCCTGGTCGCTCCCCTGCGCTCGCTCAGCCTGGGCCTGGAGCTGCTGGGCCTGGAGGCGATGGCCGTCGGCCAGCATGGCCTTCTCGCGGCGGCCTAGTGGGTAGTTGAGGCGCGAGAGGTGGCTCAGGGCGTCCTCCAGCTTCGGCAGGTCGGGCTCCTCGTAGGAGTAGACCCGGGCGAGGCCCAGGTAGGGGTCCGGCCAGTCCGGGGCCAGCTTCGCCGACCGTTCGAACTTGTCGACCGCGTCCTGGAGCTTCTCCTGGGCCTCTTTGCGCTGCCCTTTGGCCCTCATCCCCTGGGAGTCGATGCGGTCCACGTGCGCCTGGGCGTAGAGCATCTTGGCCCGCGCCGAGCGGTCGCTGTAGTCCACGTCCACCGCCTGCTTCAAACGGTCATGGGCCTTCTGCCACCCCCGCTGCGTGGTGGTCGGGGAGTCGCCCCGGTAGGTGGCCAGGATGCGGTCCGCCGATCGCACCAGGGCTTCCTTGAGCTCTGCGCGCGCCTCTCCCAGGCCGGCCAGGGCATAGGGCGCGATGCGGTGGTAGCGGGCCCACAGGGCATCGAGATCGGGCGAGGCCTCGGTCGCGAGGTCGTGACGAATGGCGCTCGCCTCGCTGCGCACCCACGCCTGTGAGGCGAGGAGGAGAGTCGCGGCCAGGAGAGCGAGGGTGAAGTAGAGCGGCCACCTCGGGGCCCTGGCCGGCGGCGGGGCCGGAGGAGGCTCGGCGGCCAGGAGCGCCGGGGGCGTCTCCTCCGGCACCGGCTCGGCCAGCTCGACCGTGCGGCGGGTGGCGCCCAGCCCGTTCTCCGGGAGCGGGCCGGTGCGCCGCGTCTCGGCGGAGCGGAAGGAGCCCGAATCGTCGAGGGACGGCCGGGTACGGCGGGTGGCGCTCAGATCCTCGGGAGCGTCCCTCTCCATCTCCTCCCTCACCTGCTCGCTGGGCAGCGGCTGGCCTTGGATCCACGCCGTGAGGTCTGCGCACATCTCCGCCGCCGTGGCGTAACGCCGGGTCACGTCGTAGTCGAGGCTCCTCAGGATGATCCGCCGCAGGCCGGGGGAGATGTCCGGCGGCAGCGGCTCCGGCGGCCGGCCGGAGCGGATCTTTCCTTCCACCTCCTCGGGATCGCCGCCGTCGAAGGGCGAGTAGCCCGCGACCATCAGGTAGAGGACCACACCCAGGGCCCAGAGGTCGGAGTGGCGATCCACCCCGCCGCGGTCCAGCCGCTCCGGCGGCGTATAGGGGAGGCTGCCGAAGAGGTTGACGGTGAACCGCCGGGTCTGCGAGAGGTGCTTGGCAATGCCGAAGTCCAGCACCCGCACCCGGTCGCCATCCTGGAGACGGATGTTCTCGGGCTTGATGTCGCCGTGGACGATGCCGTAGACCTTGCGCCCCCCCATCTCGGCCGAGAACTGGTGGCAGACCTCCAGCATCTCGCAGAGCTGGACGGCGATGCCCGCGGCCCGGTCCTGATCCAGGGGGCCGTGCGCCAGGACCTGGGAGAGGTCGTTGCCATCCACGTACTCCATGGCCACCCAGAAGAAGTCGCCGTCCTGCCCGTGCTCGTAGACCGCGGCCACCTGCGGGGCCACACGGGAGAGCTGCTCTTGAAGAGAGATGCCGTTCTTCTCCGCCTGGAGCATCTCGGGATCGGCGCGGTTGGCCCGCACCACCTTCAGGGCCACCTCGCGGCTCGCATCAGGATCCCAGGCCAGGTAGACGTCGCCGATGGCGCCGCGACCAAGGAAGTCGCGTAGCTCGAAGCGTCCGACCTGATTGGCGGCGAGCATCGTCACCGGTGCCCTCTCGGTCCTTGCCGGGGGGTCCGGGCAGGTGTCGGTGCCGGGGGGGGTGTGGTTGGGGCTGGCGTGGCCGCAGGTGCTGCTGACGCCACCCGCACGGCCTCGGCCCGCAGCGTGACGCCGAAGGAGTTCCAGGCGAAGACCTCCTCGGCCCGCTCCGGCGCTGGGAGGGTCACGCCCCCGCCGCCGTTGCTCTCAAAGCGGTTCTCGATCAGCACGGGCCGGGCCCCCTCCCGCACTTCGACCCCCGGCCGCGGCGGCGTGCCCGGGGCCCGGCCGTTTTTGAGGATGAGGTTGTTGACCAGGGTGGGGGAGGCGTTACCTTCCACCAGCACGCCGCCCCCCGGGTTGTCGTGGAGGAAGCTCGCCCGCACCGTGGAGCGGTCGTTGCCCGAGACGTCGATCCCGGCCGTCACGGCGCCCGTGATCTCGACCCCTTCGATCGTGATGACGGAGTCCGCCAGCCGCAGCCCCACCTGGAGCGGGGTCTGGGGATCGCCCGCAATGCGGAAGCCGGAGATGAGGGCATCGTCTATCCCCTGAGCCGAGACGGCGGGGACGGCGCTGCCAGCCGGGGGCAGGATCACGGCCCTCCGGGGCACGCGGCTCACCAGGTCAATCCCTGAGCGGAGCTGGATCGTCTCGCGGTACTCGCCCGGGGCCACCTCCACCGTCTGCCCCGGCCGGGCCTTGGCAAGCGCCTCCGTGATGGTGGCCGTGCCGCCGTCGCCGGTGCCCACGCGCACGACGTCCCCGCCGCCGGTCGTGAGCTTCAGGGGGAAGAGGCCGCTCTGGCCCAGGGCGCCCATGGCGAAGGCGCCGAGCACGAGACCATAGAGTAGGAAGGCAGGCCGGCTCACGAAGGCGCCGAGGAACCTTCTCAGTCGCGACCGGGACGGCGCATGCTGGGCTCGCCGCAGGTCCGGCCGCGTCGTAGCCGGAGCGTTGGTTGATCGGGTGTCGGCCCGGACGCTCGCGGCGTAGCGCTCGCCTTCGACCAGCACCACCGAGACGTTGTCCTTGCCGCCGGCCGCGTTGGCCGCGTGGATCAGGGCTTTCACCGCCTTCTGCGGCTCGTCCGCATGGGTCTCGACCGCGGCGCGGATGGCCTCGGAGGTCACGAGGTCCGACAGGCCGTCGCTGCACAGCAACAGGGCCGAGTCCGGCTCGAAGGCGATGCGGGTGACCTCGATGAACCCTTCCTCGTCCGGCTCGTGGGGGGCGGAGCCCACGTCGCGGAAGATCTCGTTGCGCCGCGGATGGCTCATGGCCTCCGCCTCCGAGATCTCGCCCTGGTCTTCGCGGGCGCCCACCGGGGAGTGGTCGCGGGTGATCTTCTTGATCTCCCCCCGGCGCAGCCGGTAGAGGCGGCTGTCGCCCACGTGGCCGATGGTGACCTGGTCGTCGTCCACCACCGCCACGGTGAGCACGCACGCCATGCCGGCCAGGGCCGGATTGGCCTGGGCCCGATCCCAGATCTGCTTGTTGGCGAGGGCGATGGCCTCACGGATCAGACGGCTGGCGTCGGTCGTGCGGCGCGACAGCCGGGCCTGGAGGATTTCGAGCGCCGTCTGCGCCGCGATCTCCCCTCCGGATTCGCCGCCCACGCCGTCGATCACGGCGTAGATTCCCCGCTCGAGGTCGCAGAGGACGCGGTCCTCGTTGGTCCCCCGCTCCCGGCCGGGATCGGAGAGGGCCGCGGCCCGGGGGCGTTTCGCAGCGGCCACCGTCTTCGCCGGTACTTTTGCCATCAGCGCTTCTCCCGCAAAGCGAGGAAGGCGAGCGCGGCCCCCAGGGCGAGGAGCGCCACCAGCAGGACCCAGCGGGCGAAGAACAGGGCCGTCACGGTCCGGCCGTCCTCTCGAAGTCCAGGTAGATCACCCCGGCGAGACCGATGCGGGCCCTGTCCGGGAGGTCCACCCAGTGGTCCGCATTCTCCTGGCTCCTGGGGACGGGCGTGCCGTTGACCGTGGTGCCCAGCTTGGAGAGGTCCTTGATGCGGAACCTCCCATCCGTGGTGCGCTGGAGCCGGGCATGCTCGCGCGACACGTCGAGCGAGGTGTCGAGCGAGAGGTCGGCCCAGACGTCCGGGGCCTGGCGGCCGATGACGATCTCGTCCTTCACCATGAGGAACGTGTGCTTGCCGCGATCGTCTTGATAGACGAGCCGGGCCAGGGCATCGGGCCTGGAGTCGATGTTTGCCGTCGTATCCCGCTTGGTGGTCATCTGCGGCTGGCCGAACTTGCGGGTGGTGGAGATGCGGTGGGTCTTGGACCCCGCGCCATACCCCGCCTCGGGCGGCCGGGCGAACTCGGAGATCACCTCGACGTCGCCGGGATTCAAGCTGGCGTTGGGGTCTTCCTGGAAGCGGATGGTCCACTTCCCCTCGGCGCTGACGTACTTGGGAGCGGCCGGCGCCGCATCCTTCTTCTTGGGCAGCATGCGGGCGAAGGCCGGCACCGAGCCGCGGTTGAGCCGCGCCAGCTCGCCGTCGAGCAGCGCCACCGCCTCCGACTCCAGCTCGCGGAACAGCGTCCGCAGATGGTCGTAGTCGTCGGGATGGAGATACACCGTATAGATGCTGGGCACGATGGTCTTGGTGACCAGCGGCTCCATGCCTTCCCGCATGTTCTCGCCGATGGCGAGCACCACGTCTCGCCCGGTGACGCGTTCCCTGCTCAATCTGGACCCTCCCCGAGGCCTCGTCGGGCTCCCGCCAGACAAGCGGGTCCGCGGGCCGAAACCGACCCCTTCGAGTATATCCGTACGGAATCGAGGGCGGGGGGTTGCAGGGGCGCGGGATGGGGGTGGGGCTTGCCTTCGGAGGTCCGTGTCCAGTAGAAATGCCCAACGTCTTCGATGGACATGCCATGGAGATCAGAAAATTGTGATACCCTATGAGTGGGTCGATGGGAGGGGTGAGCCGGTGCTGACAGGCTGGCTTCTCGAATCACGTCAACAGCGCCAGCTCAAAGCCCTCCTCATTCAGCTCGAAGGAGTGGACTACGAGATGGCTGTCGGTACGCTTGTCTTCAAGAAGGGAGCCGCCGGCATCTACTACTCCAAGATCAACGGGAACGTGGCGCTCCGCCCGCGGTGCTGCATCGGCCCGGAGCTCAGCCGAGAGGAGTACAAGAAGCTGAGCCGTGCCAAGGAGGCGGCTGGAGAGAGCGTTCCCTCCGCACGAGCCATGTTCCCTGCTGGAAAGGCGGCGGTCCTCACCTACGTGGAGCGTGTCGAGAAGAAAGATGGCAAGGAAAGCCCCTTGCTGAAGGACTCGAAATCGACCGAGCGATTGAACGAGATCCTGGCAAACCGAAACCGGCGGCAGCGTGTCACACTGCACAAGATGGGAGGCCCTCAATGACGATGGCGAAGGAGATGTTGCGCAGCGAATTCCACGATCCGGAGGCTCGGCACGATTACGCAGATATTTTTCTGAATTCCTCGATCGCCCTCCAGATCAAAGCGCTCCGCCTTCAGCGCGGCTGGAGTCAGGAAACGCTTGCGGAAAAGGCCGGAATGAAACAGTCCAGGATTTCGGCCATGGAACAGGCGACCTACACGGGCTGGAGCCTCAGAACTCTCCGCCGCCTGGCGAAGGCGTTCGATCTCGCGCTGGAGGTCCGCTTCGAGAGCTTCGGGACGCTCCTGAACGAGGCCACCTCGGTCAGCCGCGACACTTTGGAAAGGCCTTCTTTCAGCAACGATGCGGCGTTCAAGCCCCTGGAGCGCCGGGCTGAAAAAGCGGAGCCTGATCCTCTATAACAACCCCATCTCCAGCGACCGCAACACCGCCTGCGTCCGGTCGCGTGCTCCGAGCTTGCCCAGGATGTTGGAGACGTGGATCTTCACCGTCCCCTCGGCCGTGCCCAGAGCTTCGGCGATCTCGCGGTTGGTGCAGGCGGCGGCGAGGAGACGGAGGACTTCGGTCTCCCGGGGCGTCAGGGTCTCCACCAGGACTGGAGCCGGGGCCTGGAGGGGCGGGCGGGCATGGAAGCCCCGCAGGAGGGATTCGGTCACGGCCGGCTGCAGGCAGGTGCCGCCGGCGGCCAGGGTCTCGATGGCGCCCACGAGCTGTGAGAGGGAGACGTCCTTTCTCAGAAAGCCCTTGGCCCCCTCGCGGATGGCCTCCAGCACCAGCTCGCGATCGTCGAAGGTGGTGAGCACCAGGCAGGGCGGTGCATCAAGCTGTTCCTGGAGGGCGCGCAGCACGCCCAGGCCGTCCAGCCGGGGCATGCGGACGTCGAGGAGCACGACGTCCGGTTTCGTCTCACGGAGAAGTCGCAGGGCCTCCTCGCCGTCCCCGGCTTCGGCAACGATCTCGATGCGCGAGTCCAGCTCCAGGAGCTTGCGGATCCCCTGACGCACCAGGGTCTCGTCCTCGGCGAGGAGGACGCGGAGGACCCGGAAGACATCTCGATCGCTCACGCCCCCCTCCGCACCGGCACCAGGGCGGCCACGGCGAAGCCCATCCCCGGCCGGGTGGCCACCTCCAGGCTCCCTCCCGCGCTCTCCAGCCGCTCGCGCATGCCGGCGAGGCCGCGGCCGGCCGCGATCTCCTCGGCCCCCCGGCCGTCGTCCCGCGCCTTCACCTGAATGGCGCCGTCCTCCTGCGTCACGTCGAGCCAGAGGTTCTCGGCTCCGGCGTGCTTGGCGGCGTTGGTCACGATCTCCTGACAGCAGCGCAGCAGCAGGTGGGCCACGCCGGCGTCCTCCACGGCGAGGTCGTCCGGTAGCCGCAGGTGGACCTGAGGCCGTGGGATCTCCTCCGTCATCGCCTCCAGAGCCCGCCGCAGATCGAGGGGCTGGACCCGGCCCAGAGTGTCCACGATCTCGCCGATGTCCGTCAGCACCTGCCGGGTGAGGGACTGAGCCACCTGGACGGGCTCCAGCCCTGGGCCTTCGATCCGGTGAGAAGCCACCTCCAGGTTGAGCGACAGGGCCACCAGCCGGTGCCCCACGCCGTCGTGCAGCTCGCGGGCGATGCGCAGCCGCTCGGCCGCCCGGCTGCTCTGGGCCAGCAGCTCGCGGGCCGAACGCAGCTCGGCGTTGGTGCGCGCCAACTCCTCCCGTCCCCGGGCCTCCCGCTCCAGGACGGCGAAGGCGAGGAAGGCCAGGATCTGGAACCCGAGATAGGGCGGCGCCAAGAGCAGCGCCGGCCGGAGCGACCAGTGGAGGCTGATCGCCACTCCCAGAAGGAGAGTCTGAATGGCGATCCAGAGGAGGCCCGTCCGCCGGGAGACCCGCGAGGCGAGCTGCATGGCCACCAGCACGAGGAGCGTCCCCTCGAAGCCGTCGCAGAGGAGGAGGACGACGACGATCACGCACACCCCCTGGAACCCCAGCAGCGCCAACCCGATCTTGCGGCGGATCTCCCGGTCGCCCGCCGTCACCCAGAAGGCTCCGGCGAAGAGGAGCCACGTCGGGAGCCAGCCCACGAACCTTTCCGGGGTGGTCTGCGAGAGCTGCATCCAGACGGGCAACCCCACGCCGAGCCAAACCCCCAGGCCGCCCCAGCGCAGGAGACGGTGGTGCTCACGAGCCGTGGAGATCATGAGAAGGATGATAGTCCCGCCCCGCACCCCGCCGCATAGGCCGAAAGACATAGTCCCCACCTACCTCCGGCGCCACATGTGACGGTCTGCCAACCTCTCTAGGATGGGAAAGGAAGGAGGAAGACCCATGACCCTGTCCCGCAGAGACGTCCTGAAAGGAGGAGCCCTCATGACCGCCGGAGCCATTGCCGCCACCTCTCCGCTGCTCTCCCAGCCGCCGCCTGCCCCGCCGCCCGCCCCGCCGCAGTCCGCCCAGACCCAGATCCCCGATCGGGGACCCCGCCTGGACGCCGATCTCGTGCGCCAGTTCGTCATCGCCGGCCACGGCAATCTCGATATGGTCAAAGAGATGCTGGCGCAGCAGCCCGCCCTCATCAACGCCACCTGGGATTGGGGAGGAGGGGATTGGGAGACGGCCCTGGGCGGCGCCTCCCACATGGGCAACAAGCCCATCGCCGAGTACCTCCTCGCCCACGGCGCCCGCATGGACGTCTTCTGCGCCACCATGATGGGCAAGTCCGAGATCGTAAAGGCTTACCTGGCGGACGACCCCAAGGTGGTCGATCTCAAGGGACCGCACGGCATCTCCCTACTCCGCCACGCCAAGGCAGGCAAGCAGGATGCGCTGGCGGAGATGCTGGTGACGGCGGGAGCGAAGGTGTAGGGGCTACTCAATCTCCTTCGACATGATGACCCGGTCATACGCCACGAACCCCACCCGGCGATAGAGCTCCTGGACCTCGGTCTTGTACCGCTCGACCAGGAGATGGACCGCCCGAATCCCCCGCTCGCGGCACGCCGCCTCGGCCGCCGCGAGCGCCTGGGGCCCCAGTCCCCGCCCCCGGTGTCCAGGAGCGATGTACAGCTCGTCCACCACCGCGTTGTCGCCATGGAACTCCAGGCTGAAGCCGAAGGTGAGGACGAGATAGCCCACCACCGCCCCCTCCTCCACGACGAAGACCCGCCCCAGCCCTGAATCTTCCAGGAGCCGGGCCAGATTCGCCCGCGACTCCTCCTCACGGAAGGCGTAGCCATCCTCCGCGAAGAAATCCCGATGGAGGGCCAGCACGGTTTCGAGATCAGCGAGGGTGGCGAGTCGGGCGTTGGCCATTCGTCTCCTTCCAGGATTGTAAGACAGGTGCTGCCTGCCGTACGGTATCGGATATCGTCCCCTTCCGGAGGTTCTGAGATGAAGATCGTCTCCGTGAACGTGGGGCTCCCCAAGCCCGTCGAATGGCGCGGCCGGCGGATCATGACCGGCATTTTCAAAGACCCCGTCGCCGGGAGAATCGCCGTGCGCCAGCTCAACCTGGCCGGCGACCGCCAGGCCGACCTCTCGGTCCACGGCGGAGCCGCCAAGGCGGTCTATGCCTACCCTTCCGAGCACTACCCCTTCTGGCGAAACGAGCTGGAGCTGACCGACCTCCCCTGGGGAGCCTTCGGCGAGAACCTCACCACCGAAGGCTGGTGGGAGGACGAGATCCACATCGGCGACCGCTTCCGCGCCGGCACCGCGGAATTCGTCGTCACCCAGCCCCGCATACCCTGCTTCAAGCTAGCCCTGAAATTCGATCGCGACGATGTCGTCGAACGCTTCCTGGAAAGCGGCCGTCCCGGCTTCTACCTCGCTGTCGAGAAGGAAGGCGAGCTCGAAGCCGGCGACCCCTTCGAACGCATCTACGAGGACGAGCGCCACGTCAGGGTGACGGACATCGTCCGTCTCTACGTGGAGCGGCATGCCGTGCCGGACCAGGACCTGCTGCGAAGGGTGATGGCGGTGGAGGCTTTGCCGGAGTCGTGGCGAGAGCATTTTCAGAAGCGGCTGGGGTGAGACAGCCGGGCTGCTCTTGGCCTACCTAGGGTAGAATTTCCGAGATGCCAGATCAGCCGTGTTCATTTTGTGGCCACCCGGTGCCTCTGGAGTCGAGCCTTTGTCCGCACTGCGCGCGGCCCAGTCTCTTTCCCAACGTAAGAGCGGCCGAGCAGGAGACCGAGCAGAAGGCTCTGGCCGTCCGGCACCTCCTCGCCGTCCAGAATGCAGAGAGCCGCGGTTGCGGAGACGCGGTGCACGCGTTCGAGTCCGCCGCCGGCTCGTCCCATGCCGTCCTCTCCCGTTCCCTTGCCGAAGTCGAGAGGCTTGCCAGTTCAGACCGCCAGCTTTACGCGACGTACTACCAACTCCTTGAAGCCGAAGTAAAACTGCCTTCAGGCGACGTGTGGGACCCTCTGCGTCGCCTGGCCGACGAGGCACTCTTTCCCGGATACAAGGAGAAGATCCGCTTCGCCGCACTGTCCCTCGACGGCATGGGTCTGCCTGGCTACGGCGAATGCTCGCTGGTGCTGAGAGAGGAGATGATTGCCCATCGGGCTTCGGTTCTGGAGGGTAACTCGGCACTTCTGATGAAGGGATGGGCGTACAATGTTCCTGCAGGGTCACGTGCCGTGTGGAACGAGCGCGCGCGCCTCTGCGTGGCGAAGCTCGCGGCTCGATTGCGCCCGGAGACAACGAAGGCAGATTTCGCCTCCCTCCTGCTTCGGCCCGGGGCGCGACCGGAGGACGATGAGTTCGTCGAAGTCCATATCTGGGGACCGATGTCCAGTTGGACGTTCGCGCGCGTCGTCCTCTCTCGCCCTGCGGGACCCGCCAAGTCCCGGGTGAAGGCTCTGCGTACGAAACTGGCGCTGGCTGGCATTGATCTGGAAGAGAACTAGACCATGGACGCCCTGATCTCAGCCCAGGCAGGCACTGCTCTCCTCATCCAGGGCTCGGATCTCGCCTCGATTCACGCGGATTCCCCTGAAAAGGAGATTCCTCGCCGTGCAGAAGAAGCTCGCCTGCTTTTCGGCGAGGCTCAGGACCTCCAGGTCCTTGAGGGCGTAGACCGTGATCAGGTCGTCCGTCGTCTCAGGCGTGAGGTTGATTCTAAGGAGGCCCTTCAGCTCTCCCTGATCCTCCTTGATCCTGCGCTGTCAGAGGAGATTCGGAGCGAGGCGGCGGAAGAGCTCGAGGGTCTTCTAACCGAGGAGGAGTGCCGCGAAGGATTGGAGCGGGTTCTCTTCGCGCATCCGCTGCCGCAGGAGGCTGACCTTTCAGGAGCTCTGGCCCACTCTGACCGAGCCCTCCGTGCCAAGGATCTCCTGAGCCAGTTGGCAGACCTCCAGCCGGCGATCGCTGAGGTGCGGCGCGCCTGGACCGAAATCCCCGATACGCTGTTCGCAAGCCCTTCCGATCGCCGCCGTGTCCAGGTGGCTCTGGTTCGCGAAGGGCGGTTCAGGGAGCTCGTTCTAGTCCACCGAGCGGGGGCCTCGATTGAATCCTTTCTCCTCAGCTCCCTGCTTGAGTTCCTAGGCGTCGGGAAGCGGCAGGAGCTACAGAGATGGCTCAAACCATGGCGAGGGGGCGGTGAAGGGGAGAAGTACCGCCCGCTCCCAGAGATGCAAACCGAAGACAGGGCGGCCCTGACGCGCCGAGCGCTGACCGGCGATCAGACCGCCCTGAGCCGCCTCGCCGCCATGCTCACCCCGGTTATCAATGCCCGCGTGGCGCGGACGCTCCTGGCTCGCAGGTCCCTCCTCGCTGGCAGTCTCGACCTGAGACAGGAGGTGGAGGACCAGACCCAGGAGGTCTTTCTCGCGCTCTTCAGCCGCGACGCCCACATCTTGCGCTCCTGGCAGCCCGAGCGGGGGCTGTCGCTCGAACGATTCGTCGGTCTAGTGGCCGAGCGCCAAGTGCTCTCGTTCCTGAGAAGCGGCCAGAGGCATCCCTCGAAAGAGACCACGGCCCTTGAAGGCAACGTTCTCGATGCCGAGTCTCCAGGACAGCGATCCCAAGAAGGTCGCCCTGCTGCTCGAACGGATGCGGGCGTCATAGGCGAAGACGGTCTGACCGGAGATAGGTCTTCGAAAGAGGAGCTTGAGGGCGGCAGACGCCGTAGAGGGTGACGCCGTTGAGGGTCAGGATCTGGGGCAGAGAAAACGCTCGGGACGGCGCGGGCGACGGCGGCTGGTCTTGATCACGACGGCGCCCCCACCATCTCCTCCTCATCCTCCTCCACCAATCTCTCCTCTCTCAAAACATCCTTCCGGTACTGCTCCTCGAACGACTCCTCGTGCTTCCCCGGGGCCAGCCTGGCGATCCTCGCGGCCCAGGCCGGGGCTTCCTTCGGCTTCTTCCGTCCGGCGGAGAGGGCGCCGAGCTCCAGAAGGATCTTGAGAATGGCGAAGACGGCGAAGGGGGCTTGCGGGATGTCGAAGAACATCACGCCGAACATCCCGAACACGATGGCGAGGTGCACCACCATCGTCCGTCCGATCGAACGCTGGGCGAGGTCGCGGATCCAGGCGAAGGGGCGCTCCTTGAGGTTCTGGCAGTCGAGGGCGAAGCTCGCGATCAGGATCAGCGCGACGGCGGCGAGCCCTTTTCCGAGCGCCGGAAGGTGGACGGCAGCTTCGGGCTGGTCCTTGAGCATCAAGCCGAGGATGATCGCGAGGAAGAGGCCGTGGACCAGATTGAAGCCGAGAGACCCGGTGACGAACTCGGGGACGAAGGCGGTGAAGGGTTGGTCGTTCTGTTTGATGCCGAGCTGGGGGCGGTAGTACCCCCGCTTGTGCGTCAGCCGCCGGTGGAGAAGCATCCTCAGGGTGATGAAGAAGGTCCCCAGCAGGGTCTCGCACCAATAGAGGACCAGAGCCGTCCCCCACGACCAGCCGAGGACGTAGACGCCGTAGAGGGTGACGCCGTTCAAGGCCAGGACCTGAAGCAGGGCAAAGGCCCGGGACGGGTTCATGCCTCCTTGACCGCTTTCGTCATCACCTCCTCATCGTGCCGTTCCTCCCACTGCGGCTTCCGAGGTTTTCTGGAGACACCGCCGAGATCCAGCAGGATCTTGAGGGCAGCGAAGAGGATGAAAGGGAACTGCGTGAGCCCGAAGATCTTCACGGCGAAAAGTCCGAAGAGGACCGTGAGGTGCACCACGAAGATCCGCCCCATGAAACGCTCGGACAGGTCGCGGATCCAGGCGAACGGGCGCTCCTTGAGGTTCACGCAGTCGAGGGCGAAGCTCCCGATCATCACCAGGACCATGGCGGTAAGCCCTTTCTTGACCGCAGCGGAATCGACCGTGGTGATGGACTGGTCCTCCAATTCCCCGAGCAGCAATCCGAGGAAGATCCCCTGGACCAGACTGAAGACCACGGTGCCGGTGAAGAACCCGGCGATGAAAGACCCGAAGGGTTTGGTTTCGGTCTTGATACCCAAGGGCGTGCTCAGCTTGGTATATCTCTGGATGGTGAGCTGGCCACGACGGTAGTACCCCCGCTTGTGCGTCAACCCGCGATGGAGGAACATGCGCAGGATGATGAAGCAGGCCCCCATCAGGGTCTCGCACCAGTAGAGGACCAGCACCGTTCCCCAAGGCCAGCCGAGAACGTAGACGCCGTAGAGAACGATGCCATTGAGCGCTACGACCGGGACGAGGGCGAGCTCCCGAGACGCCGTGAACGGGGGCAACTCGTCTTTGGACAAAGAGAGTCCTCCTCTCGGGAAAGCCGCAAAAGGACTTCAGGGACTGCAAGGAACTCAAGGACGACAAGGATACCGAGTTTTCCCCATCCCTGTCGTCCCTGCTGTCCCTGCAGTCCTTTATGTCCCTTCCTCCTACTCCTCCGCCGCAGCCCCCGTGATCTCCGAAGCCGGGCGCCGGACCCTGACGCCTTCGGGCCGCGCGACCTTGCGCCTCACGCCCGCGATCTGCTCGACGACGTGGTGCGCGGAGAGCACCGCACCCTCCTGCCAGCCCGGCAGGTAGGAAACCTGATCGCCCACGACCCGGAACTGCTTGTCGGGATCGAGGAGACGGTCGTAGGCCTGCTGCTGGCCGCCCTCGAAGGTCCAGTCGGCCCAGCCGCCCTCCTGGTAGGGCACGAGCTGCCAGGCGATCGAAAGCCCGAGATCGAGGGGAACGAATTGAGCGAACTGGGGGTGGAGCCGCTCGGCCCCTTCCTGGGCCAGCTTCAGGCGTGCATCCAGGAACAGCTTGCCAAAGTCCTCGGCGACCTTGCTGAAGTTGTAGGCTCCGGTGAGCACGCCCTTCTTCTCCTTGAAGAAGCCGGCGGAGGGATACCACATCTGCGTGATGGGATGATCGATCCAACTGATGCCGCCGTAGATCTGGTTCTCCTGATCGGGCGCCTCCCAGAAGCGCTCGTTCGCCTGCCAGCCCACCTTGCAGGTCTTGGCGAACGGCACGATCCCCACGGCATCCCGGTACTTCTTGCTGAAGCTCTCCTCCGCGGCGATGATCCGATGGAGCAGAGGCAGTGGAATGTTGCTGACGCAGAAGTTGGCCTGCGTTTCCATCTGCTGGCCGCCGACCTTGTAGGTGACCTGCACCTCGTTGTCACCATTGACGATCTTGACCACCTCGGCACCGAGGACGATGCGGTCCTTCACCGGCTTGGCCAGGGCATCGGCGAAATGATCCATGCCGCCCACGGGCTGAAAAAGGGTGGGCTGCCATTCGTAGTCCTCCGGCTGGTAGAAGCGGTGGAGCCAGAACTTCGAATTGAGGAGGTTCTTGAGCATGAGCGGCTGCTCGAAGACGCCGGGTTCGTCCACTCCTGGCGGCACCCGGAAGCCGGAGCGGGAGGAGCCTTGGTAGCGATACCCGGCCCTGGGATTGACCTTGCCGAAGGCGACGAGCAGCGACAGGAGCTTCTCCTTGTCTTCGGCGTCGAGCTCGTCGTCCAGCGCCTTCTTGCGCACGGCCTTGGCCAGCAGCTCGGAGATGTAGCCGCGGGTGTCGTTGGCCACCTGGCGATTCTTCTTGGGCTTGCCGTCGAACGCCTCTTTGGCCGGAGTCTGGAAGAGGTTGGCGCGGGTCTCCATGACGTAGATCTCGAGCTCCACGTTGAGGTCCCGGCAATAGGAGAGCACGGCCTGGTGATGGTAGGGGATGCGGCCCGGGCCGGCGTTGAGGTATTGGCCCGGATCGAAGCGGCAGACCTGGTCGGCGAGACCGATCTGGGGGATGACGTTGCCATTCCGCACCGTGAAGCTGCGGCCGCCGGTGCGCTTCTGCGCCTCCAGGATCTGCACCTCGTAGCCGGCCTGCTGGAGCTCGAGGGCCGCCGCCAGCCCGCCGACCCCGGCACCCAGGATCACCACCTTCTTGCCCGCCCCGATCCCCGCCGGGAGCTTCGGCGGACCGGCATAGGCCTCGGGGGTGCGGAGCATCCCCAGCGCCACCATGGTCTCGTAGACGGCGGCCGAGCCCCCGGCCAGGCCCACCATGTGCAGGAAGTCGCGTCGCGTCAACCGGCCTTGCGGATTGTCCATCGTCTCCTCCCTTGGGTTGAATAGAGACCGCCGGCCGCGCCAGACCGCTGCCGGGGCATCATCGACTGAGTGACGTCAGACGCCGATCGATATCAAAGATTCTGCGGGAAACTGGAGGAGGCTACCGCCGGCTGGGGAAGGTGTCAACCTGAGAAACAGGCTGTCCAGAAAGTGGCTTCTTGGTCTACGATCCACCTAGGGAAAGGAGAATGAACATGGCACGCGAAGGATTCAATCGACGCTGGCTCGCGGCAGCGGCCCTGCTGGCGCTGGCGGCGCTCCCCAGCGTCCACGCCCAGGGCGCCCGGGGGGAGGACGTCTCGGACAAGGTGGACGCCCGGGTCGCCTTCCACCTGCTCCAGGGTCTGGCGGGCGAATGGACTGGCACGGCGGGGAAGGACAACATGCCGGCCACGGTGACCTACCGGGTCGGCTCCAACGGCACGATCGTGACGGAGATACTGTTTTTAGGCACCGATCACGAGATGATGACCGTCTACTACCTCGAAGGTAAGAACCTGGTGGCCAATCACTACTGCGCCGTGGGCAATCAACCCCACTACAAGCTCGACACCGCGAAATCGACCCTCAAGGAGCTGGTCTTCGCCTTCGACGGCGGCACCAACTTCGAGCCCAACAAGGACCTGCACGTCCACGACGGCAAGATCACGTTCGTGGACAAGGACAAGATCGAAACCTCCTGGTCCGCCTACGTCGAAGGCGAGAAGCGGGCCTCCCACGACTTCCACCTGACACGGACGGCCGCGAAACAGGTGGGAAAGTAGTCCATCACCTCGCGAAGCCCGGATAGGGCACGACCCGGGCGTCCACTCCGTCGGAAGCATGGAGATCGGCCGCGGCCTGCGTGGCCTCCTGCTCGGAAGGGAACGGGCCGAAAGCGACCGTGCACACGGCGTGACCCTCCTCCTCCCGGGGAAGGATGAAGGCTCCGCGGCTGGAGAAGCGGGCGAGCGCGCGCGCAGCGTCGATCCAATCCTCGGAAGAGAAAACCTGCACGATGGGCGAGCCCGCCGTCATCCGGGTCGGCGTCTCCCGCGCCCTGGCCTCGTCGAGCCGGCACGCCGCCGCCAGCCGCTGCCAGGTGGGGGCATCGATGATGGGGAAAGACGGGATTGGAATCTCGTCGCTGGGACTGGGATTGGGAGTCGCTTCGGGATCCGGCCCCGAGAGATTCGGGTTTGGACCGGAGAGGGTCGGACCCGAGCTCGTGCTTTGGGGCTCCGGAGCGGACCGCGAGCGCAGCAGGAACACCGAGAGGCCGATCACCGCCACGGCGATCATGGCCGCTACCCCCATCCACCTCCGCGAGCCGGACCGGACCGGAGGCGGAGCATACGATCCCGAATAGGACGTCATGGCGGCCGGTGATGGAGGAGATGGAGGCCGGGCGGCAGCAGCTACGGGCGCCGGGAGCGGGGGAAGGGAGGGCGGGGGCGGCTCCACGATGCCCCTCTGGATCTGATCCAGGAAATCCTGGTCCAGCGCCGCAGCGGTGGAATCGGCCGTCGCGTCGCCCTCGTCCTCTTCCGCGTCCGCTCGCCAATCGATGTTGTGCATCACCCCGCGATCCTCATCCGCATCCTCAGGCGCCGAAGGCCTGGGGAACGAGACGACCGTGGCGTTCAGATCCGAATCCGTCTTTCCCCCCGGCAGGAGCTGGAAATGGAGCCGCCGCAGCTCCTCCGGCGGCAGGCTCCGCGCCGGCTCCTCGGGCAGCGGGTCTTGCCAGTAGGTGGGACGCACGAAGTGGGGGCGGCCGAGCGAGAGCGCATACCGCCACTCCTCCTCGACGTAAGGCGAGCTCAAGGCGTTCCACGACCAGAAGAGCTGGAACACGTCCGCCTTCTGGATCAGCTCCTTCAACCGATCGTTCCACACCTCGCCCGCCCGCAGCTCGTGAACGTCCCGGAGATAGCGGTCCCCGAGCGAGCGGGCATAGCGCTCGAATTCCTCCACGATGCCGGCGTCCTTGTGGGAGTAGGACGGGAAGATGTTGCGGAACGGCCGGCTCGCGGTCCGCTCGGGAGGGGGCGACACGGCGGCGATCCTGGCCTCGACCCGGATGGCGAGGCTCACCTCGGCCAGGATGATGCTCCCCCAGAACACGCTCATCCGGCCGCGGACCGCCGTGCCCGCGAGCTGTGGCCCGGCACGGATCCGGAACTCCTCGCGGTGCACGGACTCCAGCCACAGGAACGTCCGCCGGGGCGGATTGACCTCGAACCCCGGGATCTCCGGCACGAACGTGATCTCCGCCTCATGGGGGATGGCATAGCGACTGTCCTGCTTGACGTCCGCATACCCCTGAGCCATGTCCCCCAGGATCTGCCGGGCCTGTCTCTGCACCTCCTCCACCGGGTCCGGCTCCTCGGCGGAAGCCTCCGGCGGCAGCTCCTCCAGATGGGCGAACGCCAGCAAAGGAAACCACCTACTCGGCTCCACCACCCGCGGGCGGTACACCGTGAACTGGACGTTCTCATGCAGAGGGAGCGCCTTCTCGGGAGGGGGATGGGCAGGCGGGGGCTCGGGCTCAGGCTCAGGAGGCGGCGCCGTGCTCGGGAGGGGCTCGCTCCGGACCGTGCCCTGAACCTCCCGCCACAAATCCTCCAACACCCGTTCCGCAAACCCATCCAACCGCGCCGCCCGGCCCAGCCCCTCGCTCCACCCGCAGGGATATCCATCCAGGACCGGTCGCCCCGAAGCCCGGATGCGATCCTTCAGACCCGCAAGACGGGAAGCCGCCTCTTCGTTCTCAGCAACGAACCGTCCTCGCTGCTCCGCGGGAACCAGCCCCGTGAACCGTGGCTCCCTGAAATAGAAGAAGCTCACCCGCCGACCCGGCTCGCGGAGAGCCCCCTGAAGGATCTCGAGCTCCACCACGCTCCGCCCGGGATCCTCCGCCAGCCAGGGATGAGCCGCCACCAGACTCAAAGGAACCGCCGCCGGAGGCTCCCCATACCGTTCTCCCAGCAACCCCACGAAGATCTCGCACCCCTCGCTCTCCCGGAACCGCCGCGCCAGATCCCATTCCTCCCCCTTGGCCTTGAGGGGATCGACCACCGCGATCTCGATCCCCAACCCGTGAGCCCGCTCCCGCAGCTCAGGCAGGACGAGCCCCTCGACGACCGCCCGCTCGCCATCCATCTCCCCGGGGACCGAGGCGAGGTAGAGGCGGAGGGGGTGGATGACGGATGCCATTGCGTAATCAGGCGGGAGAAATCGGTTTACTCACGAAAGCTGCTCGCCAGTCTGCCTGTTCGAGGACCTGAATCTGACAGAAGTACTCGGCCAGAGTGCCCAAATCCTTCGAGGTGATTGGCTTCTCGGTTTCTGTAAGCCGGGTATGCAAAGCCTTCAGGCGTGCCCCAAGCGCCTGTGACCGTCGTTCGATGCGATCAAGTTCGCCTTGGTGAGAGATTCCCTCTAGGGCAGCACCCACAGCCGGAAAAGCGATG
Source organism: Thermoanaerobaculaceae bacterium (assembly GCA_963712665.1). GTDB lineage: Bacteria > Acidobacteriota > Thermoanaerobaculia > Multivoradales > UBA5704 > DATARR01. The sequence goes on from CAVQIV010000013.1 coordinate 553,401, forward strand.
GCAAAAAGGCTTAGGAAAAAATCTAATCTCTCGTGCTCGTGCGGCCCGATTAATGGCTCAATCCATGTCTCCGAGATCAAATGAGTCACGCACGCCAGCAATGTCACGGGGAACAGGAGCCAGACCACAACCCCGCGGAGACGTTGGTGGACGAGGTGCATCTTGTGAGCGTTCTTTGCGTGATACTTGACCTGCTCGTCGACCGCATCGGCGAGGATATCTCGATATTTTTCGAGGAATCTGCGATCCATCCGGGTCGAAATCAACCCGGCCTCCCGAACGACGGCTCTGAAGTACCAGTTGAACCATGTCCTGCCTGGATCGTCATGGTCAAGATGGGCCGGCACCTCAAAGGCCGGAGTTACCCGTGCGAGTGGTGCAAGGAATGCCATCTGACGAAGCCCCTCGCCAAGCAGCCGATAGTCAATCCAACGTTCGTGTAGATGGCTATAACGGGCAATGACGACAAGAACGATGATGACAGAAATGAGAGTCAGCTCAATCCAAAAGGCTGCATGAGCCCTGAAATAGATACCATAAAAAGCTGACAGAACCGCGAATGCACCGAGTCCATAGGTCATCAAGAAGAAGCTGCGGTAGAGATCGCCATACGAGTTAGCAAGATTATCCGCTCGCTTAAAGTGGGGTCGAAATCGATGGAGGATCTTGGCTTCAACCGTATTGTTGGGGCTAGGTAGAGAGGCCCAGGGGGTTCTAGGAGAGCCTGCTGGAGGATCGGGATGATTCTTCCATTCGTGAGCTGTCAAGTCTCTAAATCTTCGAAACAGGCCAAACCCTTTCAGATGTTTGCGGGCGAGGAAGCGTCGCAGCCTCTTGTGCCCCGGATCAGTTCGAAGTGACAGGATGAAGACCGTCTCTAGTCGGTCGGCCAACTTGGATATGTTGCTTATCTTGAGAGGGTCGCCGGGTTTCAGGCCCCTCTCACAGAGGACGATCTGACCAACGTTTCTGGGATCTATTCGGAGCACTGGCAAGTCCCGTGCGAGGGCCTCCCGTACCACCTGCCCTATATAACCATGCTCTCCGTCCCATACCGCAACGAGCACGTCACACTGCCGCAGTAGAGACTCGCGGACAGCTTCGAGGGCTGACTCTGAATCCCTGGGAGACCCGTCCAACTCGACGATCTCCTGAGACTTCTGGACGACCTCTTCGAAGGCGGCATTGAGTGGCGCCAGCCATGCTTCGGATAGAAAGTTGATCTGGTAATCCTTGCGGTCGAAAGGAAGGATCATCTGAAGGTCGAAGCACAAATCGATCGCCTCGCCAGCAGCCAGATACTCGAGCCCTCCGGCCGGTGCGAAGATGAGACGGAACAGAGGAGATCCATCCTGGTATAAGCCAGAGTGGGATCGGTACAGGTCGCGGGCCTCTTTTTGGATCAACTTGAGAGCCTTCCCAATCGTCTCGATCAGGTGCCGGATGGAAAGCTCGCCAGGCAGTCTGCCAAGACGATGGCCCGTAATTCCGACTCGGACAACAAGCTGCGGCGTGTGAGAAGGATAGTCTTGGATCATTAGAATTCTGGCATCCATTAGTTGTTATGGCTTGACAGCTTTCGATGAAGCCGTTCCGGCAAGCTGTCAATTGAATCACAGGAAATAGGACCGACAGTTCTGAGCAGCGTAATTGGCCCTAAGGGTCTGACCCATAAAGTTGGAAGCTCTCGCGAAAGTGACTCCGCTACGATCTGCCCCGTTCCACCCTGTCCGGCGGCAGGCTTGCCATTCCATATTGCAATCAAGACATCGGAGTGAAGAAGCACCCACCGCCCCACAGCCTCGTACGCTTTAGTTTCTTGGCGGCGTGTGCCTTCCAACTCGATCACTGAAGTAGCTTGTTTCAGCAACGCACGGAAGGCTTGTTTGGATCCATCGAATTGAAAATCTCTCTCGTATTCTGCGCGCGGGAACGGCAAGGGACTCTCGAGCTTATAGCCAAGTGCCAACCCTTCTTGAGCCACGATGCGATCGGCACCCTCGGCGAGGGGCGAGATGACGCAGAGGATGGGCTCGGCTCCGGAGCCGTCATCCTTCCGATGAAGTTGTCGAGCGATCTCCTGAAGGCGCGTCAGCGCTTGGTGGACCGATCCTTTGAGGACCTCAGGATCATAGCCTGCTTCGGCGAGTCCTTGGCTTCTGTGCCCCGTTACACCGACGCGGATCGTCGGTCGGTGTGCGGGCGGCTGGTCTTGCGCGTGAGAGGTCATGGTTCAGAAGGTTGGAGCAATTATAAACTACTCTTCCGCCTCGCTTAGCTGCCGTCTCCCCTGAGGCGATCATGCTGTGGCTGGTCGCACGGGCCCAGGTCCTCGTCCTTGAAGCCCACCAGGCCTCATCCTCTCAGTCCGACTCTCCCAGACTTTTAAGGACCCTCTTCACCAACTCCTCGCTTAGCCAGACGCCCTCCTCCCGCATCTGGATGAGTAGGGGGGCGACCGGGGAGACCAGGCCCTGACGCTTGGCGGCAGCCAGGACTCCGACGGTCCCGCATACCTTGAGGCTCAACCGTTCGGCAGCCCGACGGGCTGGTCGATCATCCGACAGAAACCACTCAGCCTGCCGGTCGACGGCGAGCGTGATCGCCGCCGCCTCTCCAGCATCAAGCTCTCCTCGCAGCAGGCGGAAGAGGTCTGCCTTTGGGTCGTGATTCTCGACAGCGATCCAGCCAGCGACGGCCACCTCCAGGCTTCCAGGAAGTCCCTCACCGGAAGTCACCACTTCGTTGTAGACCAGATCCGGAATGAGGATTTTCCCATAGAGACTGGCCAACAGATCGAGCCTGCCAATCAGGCTGAGGTGGATAAGTGGCCCGGCGTCCGCGACGACGATCACGAGCCCAACTCGCGAGTCAGCTCATCATCGTCGTAGTCGAAGGGAGAGACCTGATGTTTCCCCATCAGCAGGAGAAACTTAGCGACCGGGATACCCGACAACTCGGCGGCCTTCCCGAAGCCGAGCCGACGCGACCGCACCTCTTCCAACAGCCAGAGAAGCCGCATCTCCCGGGCGACCTCCTGAGGATGCCAGGTCCGATGTTGGAAGGCTTCCTCTGGAAGCTGGACCTGAACGGTCCGGCCTTTCGCCGATGCCTTAGCCATGGCCAAAGTATACCTGGGAAGCGTGGTCATCGGCACCCCCTCCCCGGCCCAATCCTTGCAACCCCTCCCCCCAGGGACCGCAGCCGGGCCTCCGGTCCCTCCTCCCGGCAGCCACCGGCACAGAGGCTGTTGCCCGGCCCAAGGAGATCCCTGCCATGGCTGAGATCCGAATCGAGAGAAAGAAAGGCATACCCGTCTGGGCGATCCTCGTCGCTCTGATCGTCCTGGCCCTCATCGTCTGGGCTGTCACCTCGCTGCGGAACCGCGGACACCAGGGGGATGTCGACCATACGGCAGCCCTTACGGGGGCGGCGCAGGTCATCGTCCTCGAAAGCCATCAGATCTTCGTCCCGAGCGCCCGGTGCGCCTGACGGGAGACGGGAGGCCCCATGCGACACGAAGACGTTCCCGCCGCGCGGACGGGCGCGGCCTCCCTCGACCCCGTCAATACCCAGATCGCTCCCCTGAAGGAGCTCAAGGACTTCAAGGTCGCCAAGGAGGATCCGGACGTCCGCGGCTGGACCCTGATCGGCCGCGACGGCCGGACCATCGGCAAGGTGCACGACCTGCTGGTGGATACCGGCGCCATGCGCGTCCGCTATCTGGACGTCGAGCTCGATTCCGACCTCCTGGCGAGCGCGCCCATCGTGCCCGGCACCGCGGGTCTGCCTCAGGTCCCGGACCGGAGCGACGGCCGGGAGCCGTTGCGGCATCACGTCCTGGCTCCTATCGGCTTCGCCCGGCTGGACGAGGATCATGACCGCGTGTTCCTGGACGGGATGGACGCTCTCGACGCGGCCGTGCTGCCCGCCTATGACCACAAGGCCTTCAGCCGGGAGTATGAGACGGGCGTGCGGCATCGCTGGGATCCGCGCTGGTCTCCGGCTCCGAACCAGGACTTCTACGCTGGCGAGGCGTACGACGACTCACGGTTCTATGGACCCCGCCGGCGGCGGTAAGGGTTAGGGGTTACTGTACATACCCCAACGCCCGCAGCCGCTTCAGCGTTTCGGGATCGGGAGGTACCCGCTCGGGACGGGTGATTCCTAGCCCCTTCCGCCCCCGCTCGCCCTCGGCTTCGAACCGGTCGAGGAGCCTTCCGCCTGCGGTGGTCTTCTCGGGGAGTGAAGTGGAAAGATCCGTCGTCTCCCCGGGATCGTGGCCGAGGTCGTACAGCTCCTGCCGGCCGCTCATCAGCCAGCGGATGAGCTTGAAGTCGCCGAAGATCACCGCCTCCCGCTCTTCGATCCGTTGCAGTCCTGTGCTCAGGAGCGGCTCGGCGGGCAGGGACTCGCCGCGGAGGAGGGGTGCGAGGGAGCGAGCTGCGGAATAGCCGGCGGGAAGGGGACGGCCGGTGAGGTCCAGGATCGTGGCGGCCAGGCTCGCGGTCGAGACGGGGGGCTCGACCGGCCCTCGCCGAGCCTCTCCGGGGAGCTTCACCAGGAAGGGGACGCGGAGGATCTCCTCGAAGAGGGTGTGGCCATGCCCCACGCCGCCGTGCTCCCAGAGCTCCTCGCCGTGGTCCGAGAGGAGGATGACGAGCGTCCCCTCATAGAGGCCGGAGCGCTTGAGGTTCGCCATCAGCGAGCCCACGGCCGTGTCCACCCAGCGTACCTCGGCCCCGTAGAGCTGGCGGATCCACTCCCGCTCGGCCGGGGAAGGATCGCGCTGGTGGAGGCGGATCGCCAGGTGCTCCTCGGCCGTGAGGCGCGGCCCCATCCCCGGAGGCGGCGCCATTCCTTTTATATAGGTCGCCGGAGGCTCGTAGGGAGTGTGGGGATCGTAGAAGTGGATCCAGAGGAAGAACGGCTCCTTGCCATGCGACCGCAGCCACTTGGACGCGAGGCCGGCGAGCTGATCTGGATCGGCCGGCCTTTTCCCAGTCACTCCGGACGCTCTCGGGAAGGCGGTGTACTCCTCAAATCCCTGATCGAGGTGGACCTCCCGTCCCAGAAGGGGGCTCGAGACCAGGGCCGCCGTCCGATACCCCGCCCGGCGTAAGACCTCAGCGATCGTGGTCAGCCGATTTGGAACCCGACTCCCAAGCTCCGTGGCGAGGTGCACCTGGGGCGACACCCCCGTCATCATCGAAGCCAGAGCGGGCAGGGTCCAAGGAGCAGGGGAGCGGGCCTGACGGAAGACGACCGAATCGCCGGCCAGGGCATCGAGAGCCGGAGTCCCCGGCGTCTGCGCCCGGTAGCAGGAGAGAGCGTCAGCCCGCAGGGTGTCGATGGTGATGAGGAGGATGGGGTGGGGCGGCCTGGCCGCCGGCAGTCTCGACGCTCCGAGAAGGAGAACGAGGAGAGCTGACGCGGCCTTCATGAGCCGACCTATGGCTGCCCCTCGAACAGCGCCTCGGTCGGCAGCGTCTCCGGCCCCTTCTCCGTGCAGACGGCATAATGATTGGCGTACATCGACACCCCCGCGTGCTCCCCATTCTTATTGAGGATGTAGAAGTTGAGACCAAAGTTGGGCCGTCCCCGGTCGTTGAGCAGCCGCTTCTCGACGGTGTTCTTGACGACCCGCTGAAGCGCCTCCATGCCGGCGTCCTTGGGGTGGGCACCGCGGCGCATGGCCTCGACGATGAAGAACGAGGAGAGGTTGTAGAGGTTGGCCTCGCCCCGGCCGGTGGACCCCGCGGCCCCGACCTCGCCGTCCACGTACAGGCCGGCCCCGAGGATGGGCGAGTCGCCCACGCGGCCCGGGATCTTCCAGGAGAGACCGCTCGTCGTGGTCACGCCACAGATCTCGCCCTTGGCGTTGATGCCGTCACAGTTGATCGTGCCCCAGAGGTGCTCCGGGCGGAGGAGTCCCTCGCGGGCCATCTGCAGCGCCGCCTGGAAGCCCGCCTCACTGCGTTTCTGGGGATCGAGATAGTGGCTCGGATCGATCCGGCGCTTCCATTCGAGCCAGAGCCGGCGGGAGCTCTCGGTGTTGAGGTCGTCCTCGATCTTGAACCCCATATTGCGGGCGAAATCCTGCGCCCCCTTGCCGACCAGCAGATGGTGGTCCGTCTGCTCCAGCACCGCCTTGGCCACGAGCGACGGCGTCCGCACCCCTTCGAGCGCCGCCACCGCCCCGGCCTGCCGCCGTGGCCCATGCATGCACGACGAGTCGAGCTGCACGACTCCCTCCGCATTGGGCAGCCCGCCATACCCGACGCTGTCCTCCTCGGGATCGAGTTCCAGGATGTTGACCCCGGCCACCAGGGCGTCCAGCACGTCGGACCCCTGCACGATCATCCCGAACGCCTTCTGGACCCCCGTCACGTCCCCGCCGTTCTTGAACACGTTCCCATTGGCCGACGAGATGACGACCGGTCTGGCAGCCTTCGACGGGATCACGGCCGGAGCCTGTCCGAACAGCTCCCGCGGAGCCGCCGCAGCCAGACCGGCAGCCGTGGTGGCAAGGATGAAGTCACGACGGTTCAGCGTCTCGCTCATCGAAAGGTCTCCCTCGGGTCAGTGATAATGGCCCGGGGATTGTAGCCCGGATGTGGGCGGCTGGGGCGTCAGCTCAATTCGTGACGCAGTGCGTCACAGTTTGGGTCACGTCCCTGGCTGATCCAGCAGGAGCGTAAAGCGTTTGCCCCGCTGAAGTCCAGAACCTGCAGCCCGCTTTGGACAACGAATTCAGCCAGAAGCGTTGGCCCCTTACGGGCCCTTGCTACGAAGTGCATGGCTTCGGTGATCACGGCAGTGGTCGTGAAGAGCTGGCCCGAGAAGGCGTCGAGCCGGTCTGCGACCTTGGGGTGGTCCTTCTCCACGCCACGAGGTAGGAAACGAGAGGGCCCGGTGTCCAGGAGCCAGGTTTTCAAGGGCGCCAGTTGCGCTCCCGGATCTGCTGACTCCACGGGTCAGTGGTGTCTGACGAGAGATCGAGCTGTCCGCGCAAGTGCCCGATGCGTTCAGACATGGGGCGCTCATCCAGGGCTTCGCTCAGGATCTCACGGGCCACTTCGGAGACGGTCTTGCCCTGGATCGTCGCCCGTTTCCGGAGCGCTGCGCGAAGTTTCTCGTCGGCTCGGATCGTCAACGTCGTACGCATGAGCACAGTGTACTACAGGAGCCTTCCCAAGCATTGGAGATGTAGCCCGGATGGAGAGGCGTCAGTGCGTCACAGTTCGGGTTCGCGGGACCAGCTCAATTCGGAACGCACTGCGTTCCAAATCCGAAAACCCCTGAACCTCCGGACATCTGTCCGCCCTCCGCCCGGACACCTGTCAACCTGCCTTGCCTGCGGACAGCCGTCCGTATGCCCTAAATCTCTCATCCACAGCAGTTTACCTCGCCGCCCACCCGTGGCACAGCGGTTGCTCCTTAGGTCGGCGCCATGGTGCAAGAGACAGACTCGATGGACCAGATCGTAGCGAAGGAGCCGGGGCTTTCCCGCAAGGCCAAGCTCTGGATGGCAGTGGGAGGAGGCCTGGTCGTCGCTCTTGTTCTTCTTTGGCCGGCTGTTCAGCGGTGGGCGCGGGCGGAGCAGTCGGTGGAGCTTTCCCGGCTTCAGATCGCCACCGTGGTGCGGGGGGATCTGGAGCGGGACGTGTCCGCTCAAGGGCGGGTGGTGGCGGCCAATCATCCCAAGCTGTACAGCCCGACGCAGGGGATCGTCACGCTGGCGGTGAAGCCCGGCGAGTCGGTGAAGGCGGGGCAGGTGCTTGCTACGATCGCCAGCCCCGATTTGGATAACTCTCTCAAGCAGGAGCTTTCCCGGCTTCAGTCGCTTCAGTCCGAGCTGTCGCGGACGGACCTCTCCACCCGGCAGCAGAATCAGGCGGATGAGCAGACGTTGAAGCTGCGGCGGGTGCGTCTCGAGGCGGCTCGCCGGGATCTCGATCGGGCTGAGAAGCTGCGGGCCGACGGGTTGCTCAATCAGGTGGATTACGAGCGTGCCAAGGATGCCGTGCGGGTGGCCGAGGTGGAGCTGGAGCAGGCGGAGGGAGGTGGCCGGCTCGGCCACGAGGTGCGGGACTTCGAGATTCAGGACCGCCGGCGGCAGATCGAGCGCCAGCGCCTGGTGGTCGCCGAGCTGGAACGCCGGGTGGGCGAGCTGACGATCCGCTCGCCTTTCGACGGTCTCGTGGCAACGATCGACGTCCAGGAGCGCGACGCTGTGGCGCCGAACGCGCCGCTGGTGACGGTGGTGGACCTCTCTCAGCTCGAGGTGGAGGTGCAGATACCCGAGAGCTATGCACCCGATGCGTTGCCCGGCACGCCGGCCCTCGTCAACGTCGACGGCCGGGAGATCCCGGGCCGCCTGACGGCCGTCTCGCCCGAAGTGCAAGCGAGCCAAGTGCAGGGGACCGTGGCCTTCACGAGCGTCGTGTCCAAGGGTCTGCGGCAGAGCCAGCGGGTGGCCGTGCGGCTCCTGCTGGAGAAGCACTCCGGAGTGCTCAAGGTGCCCCGCGGTCCATTCCTGGACAGCGGTGGCGGCCGACAGATCTACGTGCTGGCGGAGGGTCTCGCCACGCTGCGGCCCATCCGGGTGGGAGCGATGAGCGTCTCGGAAGTGGAAGTGGTGGAGGGTCTGCGCGAGGGAGAGCAGGTCGTGCTCTCCGAAATCCAACAGTTCAACGGCGCCAGGACCGTGCTGGTGCGGCGCTGACGGAGGAGGGAAAACTTTATGTTGAAGATGGAAGGGGTTACGAAGATCTATCGCACCGGCCTGGTGGAGACCCGCGCCCTCCGCAACTTTTCCCTGGAGGTCGAAGAGGGAGAATTTGTCACCATCACTGGTCCTTCGGGCTCGGGCAAGACGACCTTTCTGAACGTCGCCGGCCTGCTCGACGCCTTCGACGAAGGGAAGTACTGGCTCGACGGTCGCGACGTCAGCCAGCTCACCGACCGCGAGATGTCGCGCATCCGCAACGAAAAGATCGGGTTCATTTTCCAGAGCTTCAATCTGATTCCGGATCTCAATGTGTTCGACAACGTGGACGTGCCGCTGCGGTACCGGCGGCTGGCGGCGAAGGAGCGCCGGGAGCGCATCGAGCACGCCGTCGCTCAGGTGGGGCTCACGTCGCGGCTGCGCCACCTGCCGTCGCAGCTCTCGGGCGGCCAGCAGCAGCGGGTGGCCATCGCCCGGGTGCTGGCCGGCGATCCCAAGCTGATCCTGGCCGACGAGCCCACGGGCAACCTCGACTCGGGGATGGCGCGCGAGATCATGGACCTGCTCGAAGAGATCAACCACGCTGGGGCGACCATCGTCATGGTCACCCACAATCCCGAGTACGCGGCCCGCGCTCACCGCCGCCTTCACATCGCCGACGGCCGGCTGGTGGATCTCGAGCGCATCACGCCGCTGCCTTTGAACCGCATGGCCAGCGAGTCGCGTCAGGTTGCCGCGCCGGCCGGCTGAGACGTCTGAGACATCGGAGGATACCGCCATGCTGCTCTACAATCTCCGTCTCGCCTGGCACAGCCTGCGGCGCAACCTGATGCTCTCGGCCTTGATCATCACCGGCATCGCCCTGGGCGTCGGCGTCGCCACGCCGGCCATCACCACTCTTCACGTTCTGGGGCAGGACCCGATCCCGCAGCGCAGCAGCGTTCTCTATTACGTCCGCATGGATTCCTGGGACCCGGTGGCTCCCCATCCCTCGGCGAGTGGAATTCCGCCGCAGATCACCTACCGCGATATGCGAGAGATCATGAAGAGCCGGATTCCGGTGCGCCAGACCGCGTCCTTCCCGGCCGCACTGTACATCTATTCCGCGGACCACAACATCCGGCCTTCGCAGGAAACGGTGCGTCTGGCCTTCAGTGACTTCTTCCCCATGTTCGACGTACCGTTCCGCTACGGCTCGGGGTGGGACAAAGCGGCGGACGCCAAGCCCGAAGCCGTGGTGGTGATCAGCCATGCCCTGAACGCCCGGCTGTTCGGTGGTCATGACAGCGTCGGCCGGACGATCCGCATCGCCGACCGCGAGTTCCGGGTGGCGGGTGTGCTCGCGCCGTGGCGCCCTCAGATCCGATTTTATGATCTGACCGGCAATTCTACCCGCGAGCCGGAGTCGATCTTCATGCCGTTCAACTGGATCGAGCCGATGGAGATCCATTCTGCCGGCGCTCGCGACGGCTGGAAGGCGATGGAGGGCAATCCCACGTATCTGGAGCTCCTCCATGCTTCGGAGACCGTCTTCCTCCAGATGTGGGTGGAGCTGCCCGACCCGGCGCGAGCCCGGGCCTATCATGATTTCCTCGATGCCTACGCCCGCGAGCAGAAGCGGTTCGGACGATTCCAGCGTCCGCTCGACAACCGGGTGACGCCGCTCCTCGATCTCATGGCCGAGTGGCAGGTCGTGGGGCCGTATTTCAAGGCGATCGCAGCGATTTCCATCCTTTTCCTGATCGTCGCGTCGCTCAATCTGATCGGTCTCTTCCTGGGGAAGTTCCTGGCGCGAGCGCCCGTCGTCGGCATCCGGCGCGCGCTGGGGGCGAGCCGCTCAGCGATCTTCATTCAACATCTGATCGAATGCGAGCTGGTCGGGCTGATCGGCGGCGGGCTCGGCCTTTTGATGTCCGCCGGTGTGCTGGCGGTCATGAACAAGGGTTTCGAGCGGATCACCCACATCGAGGCTCTCTTCCAACTCGATGCCCTCATGGTGCTGGCTGCCGTCCTGCTGTCGCTAGCCGCCGGGGCGATCGCCGGGATCTATCCCGCCTGGCGCATCTGCTCGCTGCCGCCCGCCCAACATCTCAAGAATCAGTAGCTCTGGGACCGAACGAGGAGACCGACCATGGAATTCGGACCGATTTTCCGTGCCGCGATCCACCACCGGGCGCGCACCATCCTGATCATCGCCGAGGTGGCGCTCACCCTGGCGATCGTCACCAACTGCCTCAGCCTGATCCGTAACCTCAAATCCTTCATGACCCACGAGTCCGGCTTCGACGACGACAATCTGCTGTCGGTCGTCAGCGAGCCTTTCGCCCCGGCCTTCAAGGAGGACGCGTACCAATACGCCAGCATCGACGACGACGTGCGCCGGCTGAACGCGATGGCCGGTGTCCGCGCGGCGAGCACCACGGGTTTCCTGCCGTGGAGGGGCGGCGGCAGCTCGGGCGAGGTCAAAATCGTCGGCGGCCCGAACATCAAGTTCCGTTCGCAGCAGTATGGGGCGGACCCTCACCTGTTCGACACGCTGGGAATCCACGTCATCCGCGGCCGGACCTTCACGCCGCAGGAGTATGAAAGCTCCGCGTCCCGGAGCACCGCCTTCAGCACCGTCATCACCAAGGCTCTGGCGGAGCGGATCTTTCCAGGCGAGGAAGCCCTGGGTAAGCGCCTCGAGGATCCTGACCATACGGAGGTCTATACGATCGTCGGCATCGTCGACAAGTTCTATAATCCATTCGCCTGGTCGATCGACGAGTATGCCTGTTTCTTTCCAGGGCGCAGCAACTCCTATCTGGTGCGCGCCGAGCCGGGGAAGGCTGAGCAACTCGTACCCGTGATCGAACGTGCCCTGCTGGGCGCGAACGACGGTCGCAACGTGCGGGTGAGGACCATCCGCGAAATCCGGTCCGACTATGACTACGGCTTTCAATTGGCCGTGACTCCCCTGAACCTCGTGATGATCCTCCTCATCGTCGTCACCGCCCTGGGAATCGTCGGAATCACCTCCTTCTCGGTAGCCGAGCGACGGCGGCAGATCGGCACCCGGCGGGCGCTGGGCGCCACGCGAGAGGCCATCCTGCGTCACTTTCTGTTCGAAAACTGGCTCGTCACCACCGCTGGCGCGCTCCTCGGGCTGGGCCTCGCCGTCGCCCTAAACGTCGGCCTGGTCACTCTGGTCGCAGGAGCGAAGATCGAGTGGACGGTGCTCGCTACCGGTGTGGCGCTGCTGTGGACGATCGGTCTGCTCGCGACGCTCGGCCCGGCCCTGCGCGCCTCGCAGGTGCCGCCGGCGATTGCGACGCGGAACGTGTAGCCCTCATCACCCCGGCCCTCTTCTCCCAGCCTCCCCCCGTCCGCCGGGAGAAGAGGGAGGGGTTAGTCTGAGAAAAGAAGAAGCAAGGTTTTCTTAAAGCCCTCTCTCTCCCGGCGGACGGGGGGGAGGCTGGGAGAGAGAGGGTTGGGAGAGTGAGGGCTAGTCCTTTTCGCACGGTCCGTTGGGCGGCGGGCAGAAGTGGTTGGTGCAGGCCACGATCTGACCGGTGTCGTTGTCGCAGATGCAACTGACGCAGCACGTCGTGCAGTTGGCGTAGGTGGTGCAGATGGGACAGGCGTGGGTGCCGCTGGCGCTGGCGCGCGGCGCGGCCAGGGAGCCGACGAGGGCGATCATGGCCAGACCAAGGAGCAGCATCTTCTTGTGCATTTTTGTTCCTCCGAGTCTCAAGGGGGTTTAGACGCCCGGCCCGCAGGCGACCTGGGTACAGGCGATGGGAATGCCCTGGGCGTTGCAGACGCAGCTCCGGCAGCAGGTGGCGCCGTCCGGTTGCGTGGTGCAGAAGCGGCAGGCGTGGTTGCCGGCCGCCTCGGCCCGGAACGTCGTGAGCGAGCCCGCGAGCAGGGCCAGCGAAAGGACGAGGAGCAGCAGCTTTCTGCGCATGGGGGAGACCTCCATCAGTTGATGCCGCCTTCCGGCGGACAGTAGTGGTCGGTGCAGGCCACGAGCCGGCCGGAGGAGTCGCAGATGCAGCTCACACAGCACTGGGAGCCGTCTGAGTAGGTCGTACAGATGGGACAGGAATGATAGCCGACGGCCTCGGCCCGGGGGGCCAGGAAGGAGCCCGCGACCGCCGCGAGCGACAGGGCCAGGAACAGCAACTTCTTCCGCATGGTAATACCTCCAGGGAATGAGTGAAGATCTATCGACACTCCTCAATAAGGTGCTTGAAAGGGATCGTGCCGGGACAACCAGAGACGGAGTATATATAAGAGAATGTCCGCGCTCGAAGTCCTCATCGTGGAAGACCAGCCCGCCGTCTCGACCGCCCTCGAGGTGCTGTTCGAGATCCGGGGGATTCCCTGCGTGACGGCGCGGAGCCCGGAGGAGGCCCTGGCCGTCCTCGCGGGAGACGGCGGGGCGACGATCGGCGTCGTCCTTCAGGACATGAACTTCCGACCCGAGGCCACCTCGGGAGACGAAGGGGTGGCCCTGTTCCGGGAGATCCGGCGACGGGATCCGGGGCTTCCCATCCTCCTCATCACGGCCTGGACCTCGCTCTGAACCGCTGTCCAACTTGTGAAGGAGGGGGCGGCGGACTACCTGGCCAAGCCGTGGGACGACGAGAAGCTCCTCGCTTCGGTGCGCAACCTCCTGCGCCTGCGCGAGCTGCAGCTCGAAAACGCACGCCTCCGCAGCCGCTCGCAGCGGACGTGGGAAGACCTCGCCGAGCGCTACGACCTCTGCGGCGCCGTGTGGGCGAGCGAGAGGATGCACGCGGTCGTCACTCTCGCCCTCCAGGTGGCCGGGGGGGACGTGCCGGTGCTGATCACGGGCCCCAATGGCGCGGGCAAGGAGAAGCTGGCGGAGATCGTCCAGGCCAATTCGGGCCGGCAGGATCGCCCCTTCGTGCGGGTCAACGCCGGAGCCTTGCCGGATGAGCTCCTGGAGAGCGAGCTCTTCGGCGCCGAGGCCGGGGCCTATACCGGAGCCACCCGCCGGCGGGTGGGCCGCTTCGAGGCCGCGGACGGCGGCACCCTCTTCCTCGACGAGATCGGCAACCTTTCGGCCTCGGGCAGGCCAAGCTCCTGCGGGTCCTCCAGAGCGGCCGCTTCGAGCGCCTGGGGAGCAGCGAGACCCGGCGGGTGGACGTGCGCCTCATCTGCGCCACCAACGCCGATCTCCGGAGAGAGATGGCGGCCGGCCGCTTCCGCGAAGACCTCTTCTACCGTCTGAACGTCATCGAGCTCCAGGTGCCGCCCCTGGGCGACCGGCCCGAGGACGTGATCCCTCTCGCCGAGAGATTCCTCCGCGATCTCTCCCCGGCACCGACCGGCACTCTCTGGCGTCTCGACCCTGACGCCCGGGAGGTCCTGGTCCGCCATCCCTGGCCGGGGAACGTCCGCGAATTGGAGAACACCCTGCGCCGGGCCGTGCTCGTGGCCTCGGGGGATACCATTCACGCTGAGGATCTGGGGCTCGGAGCCGTATCGACCAGCACCGCTCCCGCTCCTCTCCCCGAAACCGCGGGCAACGATCTCCTCCTGGCCGAGAGGGTGCGGATCGAGCGCGCCCTGGAGGAAGCGGGAGGCGTGGTGGCCAAGGCCGCGGAGATCCTCGGCCTCTCCCGCCAGGCGCTGTATCGCAAGATGGAGAAGCTCGGATTGACGGTCGAGCGGCGGCTGCGGGGATGAAGCCCCTCCGGTTCATCGCCCGAGTCCGCCTCGCCTTCCTCGCCGCCCTGGCGGCCGTCATCGCCATCTGCGTGGTGACAGCCTGGTGGATCCCCTCCCCCTGGGTTGTCCTTCTGGCCGCTGTCTGTTTCGGACTGCCCCTGGGCTGGTGGATCCTCGACCGGGTGCTGATCCCCTCGACCCGTGTCCTCCAAGCCCTGCGCGACGGCGTCCAGGGATATCGGGACCACGACTTCAGCTTGAACCTGGCGGTGGATCGCAAAGACGAGTTGGGAGAGCTGGTGGATCTCTACAACGACGTGGGCGACGTGCTGCGGGAGGAGAGGAGCGCCATCCTGCAACGGGAGATGCTGCTCGAGACGGTCTTCGAGGCGACTCCCATGGCCATCGTCCTCACCAACGCCCGCGACCGGGTGATCTTCGCCAACCGTACGGCGCGTGAGGTGTTCTTCACCCGCGGCCGATTGGAGGGGCGGGTCTTCGGCCAGATCCTGGAGGAGTGTCCCGAGGGCCTGCGGGAGGCCCTGGCGAGCGGCCGTGACTCCCTGTTCTCGCTGGAGAGCGGCGGCGAGGAAGAGGTCTTCCACGTGGCCCGCCGCGCCTTCGAGCTCAACGGCCAGCGGCACGACCTGGTGCTCATCAAGCGTCTCACCCCCGAGCTACGGCGCCAGGAGGTGGACGTCTGGAAGCGGGCCATCCGCACGCTCTCGCACGAGATCAACAACTCGCTCGCCCCCATCGCCTCGCTCGCTCGCTCCGTCCGCCTCATGGCCGGAGCCCCGGAGCACGCGGAGCGCCTGGGCTCGGCACTCGACGTCATCGAAGAGCGCTCCAGTCACCTCAAGGAGTTCCTGGAGGGCTACGCCCGCTTCGCCCGCCTCCCCCAACCCAACCCGAGAGAGGTGGAGTGGAGCACCTTCTTGGCCGAGTTGCACCAAGTCGCCCCCTTCGAGCTCGAAGGGGAGAGGCCCACCACTCCCGGCCGCTTTGACCCCGCCCAGATGCAGCAGGCCCTCATCAACCTCCTCAAGAACGCCCGCGAGTCCGGCAGCCCTCCCGAAGAGGTGAAACTGGCCATCGACGCCCTGGGAGACGCCGGCGTCCGCTTCCGGGTGCTCGATCGGGGGACGGGGATGACGGATGAGGTGATGAGGAAGGCCCTCCTTCCCTTCTACACCTCGAAGTCCGGAGGCTCGGGATTAGGGCTGCCGCTCTGCCGGGAGATCATGGAAGCCCACGGCGGCCGGCTGAGGATCGAGAGGCGGGAGGGCGGGGGGACGGCGGTGGTTTGCTGGGTGCCGGGGTGAGGATGGAAATGGCGATTCCGCCCGGAACACCCTCTTCAGACAGCCTCTCAGGGGCCCTGCTCCCCGTGGTACCCTTCTCCGTCGAATTCGAGAGGATCGCACCCCTATGAAGCTCCCCCATCCCAAAGCCCTGCTCGCCGCCCTCGTCCTCGGCTCTCTGCTGTCCGCCTGCGCCTCGACCGTGCCGACCGAACGGGCACAGGCGGAGGAGGAGGGGATTCGGGAGCAGGAGGTGTCGGACGCCCGGCTGGCGCGGGAGGTCCAGTTGGCTCTGCTGGAGAAGCTGGGGCAGGATGCCCTCGGCGTGACGGTCGATGCCAAGCGGGGACGGGTGCGTCTTTTCGGGGCTGTGGACAAGCGCTCGACTCAGGAGCTGGCCGAGGAGGTGGCGGAGGCCGTTCCGGGCGTGCAGAGCGTGGACAACCACCTGTCGGCTCGCGAGGCGTCGCCGGAGAGCACGGCGGTGGGCAAGGCGGTGGGGCATGCCGAGCGCGAGGTGGATGACGCCGTCCTCGAAATGCGGGTGGGCAGGAATCTGTTGGAGGAGATCGGCCGCTATGCCCTCGACCTGGAGGTCGAGGCGACCGAAGGGGTGGTCAGCCTGCGCGGCTCCCTCCCCGATCCGGAGCGCAAGACGCTGGCCCTCCGGACGGCCGAGAAGACCCCGGGCGTCAAGAAGGTGGTGGATCTGCTCGAGGTCCAGCGCCGGTAAGCCTCGCGACGCCTTCCGACAATTTTCTGAACTGGAGACGAACGTGCCCCTGGGAAGCTGGTTCCGCAATCTCATCTCACCCAAGCCGAAGGCGGAGGTCGCGCTGGGCCGCAACGACGTCTGCTGGTGCGGCAGCGGCAAGAAGTACAAGAAGTGCCACCTCAAGAGCGACGAGTTCAAGCGCGTGGAGAAGAGCTACTCGGCCCAGGTCACGGTCCGCAATCGCATGAGCGACGGCGTGATGCCCGGCAAGGCCAAGCCCCGCAAGCTGGAGAAGACGGCCGAGCCGGCGGATAAGCGGTAGATCCCCTCCAATCCTTCAATCTCCCCAAATCTTCCCTGGATGAGCCGCGGACCGGCCACGGCGCTGGAGAGTCTCCTCCGCTCCGGAGACGCCCTACGGGGGTTTCCCCGCCCCAAAGTATATGTACTTTCCCAGCCAGTATATGAACCTGGAAAAATTCGAGCGGGTACACCCCTCTCCCTATATGGACTTGGGAAAATTCTATATGGATTGGGCCGTTGAGTATATGAAACGCTGGAGATTCTATATGAACAGGGCTCCGCGAGCGGGAGCAAGCGGCTCTACAGCGTCTCCCGAGGGCTGGTCCATATAGTGGCTCGAAGATTCTATATACTTTGAGCGTCCCCCAGGCCCTTCAGAGGGTCGCGGTATATGATTTTTGGACGAATCTATATGCTACGACCTTGCGAGGGTGTCTGAGAGGCGTCTTAGGGACGGTGCGCATAGCGCACCCAACGGCAAGGAGATGCAATGAAAGACAAAGTCGTCATCGTCACCGGAGGCGCGGCCGGCATCGGTCGCGCCACGGCGCGGCGATTCGCTCAGGATGGCGCCCGGGTGGCGGTGTGGGACGTCAAGGCCGCTGATCCCGAGGGAGAGTTCGATTTGTTCCAGACGGTTGACGTCACGAACGCCGCCGCGGTCGAGACGGCCGTGGCTGCGATCATCGATCGCTGGGGACGGATCGACGTGCTGGTGAACAACGCCGGCATCGTCCGCGATCATCAGCTCGTGAAGTGGAAGGACGGCCAGAAGCTCGCCGAGATGTCGGAGAAGGATTTCGACGCCGTGGTCTCCGTCAACCTCAAAGGCGTGTTCCTCTGCACCCGGGCCGTGGCGCCGCGGATGATCGCAGGCGGCGGGGGTGTCATCCTCAACGCGTCGTCCATCGTGGGGCTCTACGGCAACTTCGGCCAGACCAACTACGCCGCGACCAAGGCCGGGGTCATCAACATGACGAAGACCTGGGCGCGGGAGCTGGGGCGATACAACGTCCGGGTCAACGCCGTGGCTCCGGGCTTCATCGCCACGGAGATGGTCACGGCCATGCCCGAGAAGATCCTCCAGGGCATGGTCGCCCACACTCCCCTGGGCCGGATGGGCAAACCCGAGGACATCGCCGAAGCCTATTTCTGGCTGGCCTCGGACGCCGCGAGCTTCATCACCGGCACGGTGCTCTCCGTGGACGGCGGCCTCGTGGGGGGGACTTGACTTTTAATTTTCCGGGGGCAGACCTGTTGGGCGAGCGGGCACGGCTGACGCCGGAGAAGCTCGCCCTGGTCTACGTGCCCACGGTTACAACGATCAGATCGCCTGTTCCATCACTTCGTTCTACACCGGCTGCGGTGATACGTCGAAATTTGACACTTACACCAATGTAAATGCGCAACTAAATGTCGGGAGGGGTTCCACGGCGGCACAATTCGATTATAATTTCAGTGACTGGAGTCTCTTCAATGCCGGGGGAGGTGACGCGGATGGAGTAGGCCATTTCCGCGCGAAGAACAACACGGGGGTGATCCAGCGCAACATGATCACCACCGGTTGTACCGGGACGGGGTGCTACTCGGGTTACGGTTACTCGTGCCAGTGACACGTCCGGGAGATCGCGCTACGTTGAAATGGATGTTCTCCCGCGGTCACTCGTACAAGGAGTGCATAAAGCCCTTAAGGGGCATTGGGAGGACGTTCCGTGGAGCACCCCTCGGAAGAGACCCTGAAACGGTTTGTCTCGGGCACCGCCCCCAAAGACGAGAGCCGGACGGTGGTGGCGCACCTGCTCAAGGGGTGCGCCCTCTGTGCCCGCAAGATCCGGGCTCTCATGCAACCGGCCCCGGTGCGCCGGGATGGTTACGAGCCTGCCCTGGAGCGCTTCGACCGCCGGCTGATCGAAGGGCTGGAGTCGTCGATCAGTCCCGTTCAGACCCTACGGACCGCGCTCGGCCGGCTGCCCGTCAGCGGTCCTGAGCCGCCGCCAGCCCGCCGGCCCCCGCAGCGGGAGCACTGACCCTCTCCAGGGATTGAAATCCCTGGCTCTCAGGCGCCCTGGGCCTGCCCCTGCTTCGCCACCGCTTCGGCCGCCTGGCGCGCCGCTTCGGGGTCGCCCAGGTAATAGCTGCGGATGGGCGTCAGGTCGTCGTTCAATTCATAGACCAGCGGAATTCCCGTGGGGATGTTGAGCCCCACGATCTTCTCCTCCGAGATGCCGTCGAGGTGCTTGACGAGCGCCCGCAGACTGTTGCCGTGGGCGGCGATGAGCACCCGCTTGCCGGCCTTCAGATCCGGAACGATCGCCTCGTGCCAGTAGGGGAGGAAGCGGGCCACCGTGTCCTTGAGCGATTCGGCGAGGGGCAGCTCCGCGGCCGTGAGGCTGGCGTAACGGCGGTCGCGGCCGGGATAGCGCTCGTCGTCGGGGTTGAGGGGAGGCGGCGGATCCGAGTAGCTGCGACGCCAGATCAAAACCTGGGCGTCGCCGTACCTGGCCGCCGTCTCCGCCTTGTTGAGCCCTTGGAGGGCGCCGTAGTGCCGCTCGTTCAGGCGCCAGCTCCGGTGCACGGGGATCCACATCAGGTCCATCTCGTCCAAGGCGAGCCACAGCGTGCGGATGGCCCGCTTGAGCAGCGACGTGTAGGCCACGTCGAAGGTGTATCCGCCCTCGCGGAGCAGCCGGCCCGCCTCATGGGCCTCTGCGAGCCCCTTGGGAGTCAAGTCCACGTCGGTCCACCCCGTGAACCGGTTCTCGAGGTTCCAGGTGCTCTCGCCGTGCCGTAGAAGGACCAGCTTGATCATTCACTTCTTCTCTTGGAAGGTGACGGTGGCGGAGGTCTTGCCGTCCGCGGTGCCGATCAGGACGCTCGCCTGCCGTTTCTCGTCGTCGCTCTTGCCGGACACCGTGCCGCCGTCCTGGCCGTTCGAGGAGAACGTGGATTTATCCACTTTCAGGCCGGCGCTCTTGAGCTGGGCCTCGTAGAAGTCCAGCACCTTCGAAACCGGGTCCGTGGTGGTGACCGTGAACGCCGCGGAACGGCCCTCGGGGGAGGTGGTGTCGAACGTCCCCTGGACGGCGCCTCCGGGATAGACCGGCAGCCACGAGGGGAGGTTCTGGGGCGCGCTGATCCCCCCGAAGTTCATCGTGGACGTCTCACCCTTCTCGTTGGTCGCCTTGAACGTTCCGCCGCTGGCGTCGTAGGTGGCGGACTCGCCCTTGCTGTTCTTGAAGGAGAACTTGCCGTTCTTGACGTCGTCGGCGCTGAAGGTGACGACCTCTCCGGTCTTCTTGTCCTTGATGGTGAGGGTGTTGTGCGCCTCGTCGGCGCTGACCAGCTCGAGGTCTGGATTGAGCTGCACGGCGACCTTGGCGGCCGCCATGACCGGGTTCTTCTTGAACTCGTCGGCCTTCTTCGTGACGAACCAAGTGAACCCTGCAAAGACGATTAGGCACAGGACGATGATGACGCCGCATCCGATGCCCACCCAGGCAAGGGGGCTCATCTTCTTCTTGACAGGCGGCGGCGATCCGGGCGGGGGGGGAACGGGGGAGGATACGGTCATGGGATCTTCCTTTCGGGTTGGGCTCTCGATGGCGCAACGATAGCTCAGGCTTCGCCGGGCGTGAAGTGGGCTTGCGGGATACCCTGGTGATACCATCCGCGCCCGTGAACCTCTCCGCCCGCGCCTCGGCCATCGGTGAATCCGCCACCTTGAAGGTGACGCGGCGTGCCGCCGAGTTGCGGGCCCAGGGGGTCTCGGTGGTGGACCTGGGGGCGGGCGAGCCGGATTTCCGCTCGCCGGCGGTGGCGGTGGAGGCGGCTTCCCGGGCTCTTGCCGAGGGATTCACCCGCTACACCCCCGGCAGCGGTCTGCCGGCCCTGCGCACGGCCGTGGCCGACTCCTACCGCCAGCGCTACGGGGCGCCGTGGAAGGCCGCGGACTCGGTGATCACGGTCGGCGGCAAGACCGCCCTCTTCGAGCTCGCCCTCGCCGTCTTCGACGAGGGGCAGGAGGTGGTCCTCCCCTCGCCCTGCTGGGTGACCTTCCCGGAGCAGATTCGCTTCGCCGGAGCCCGGCCCGTGTTCGCGCACACCTGCGGCGAGGATGGGTTCCGCATCCACGCTGGCCCCCTGGTCGACGCCGTGACGGACCGCACTCGGGCCATCCTCATCAACTCGCCCTGCAATCCCACGGGGGGAGTCGTCTCGGCCGAGGACCTGCGGGAGATCGTCACCTTCGCGGCTGAGCGGGGCCTGCTGGTGATCTCCGACGAGACCTACGAGCGCTTCGTCTACAGCGGGGCGCACGCCAGCGCCGCGTCGCTGGCCACGGAGTTCCCGGAGACCGTGGCGGTGGTGGGCTCCTTCTCCAAGACCTATGCCATGACTGGCTGGCGCATCGGCTACCTGCTGGGGCCGGTCGCCGTGGTCCGAGCGGTTGAGAACATCCAGAGCCACGCCACCTCCAATCCTACCTCCTTCGCCATGGTGGGCGCGCTCGAAGCCCTCCTCCATGCCGAGCCGGACGTGGAGATCATGTTGGCCGAGTACCGCGCCCGCCGCGAGATGCTGGTGCCCCTGCTCAACGACATCCCGGGCTTCCGCTGCCGGCCGCCGCACGGCGCCTTCTACGCCTTCCCCGACATCTCGGCCTGCTTCCGCCCCGGCCGCGAGGACTCGATCGCCCTCGCCGAGTACCTCCTCGAAAGCGCCGGCGTGGCCACCGTGCCCGGTGCCGCCTTCGGCGCCGATGCCCACCTGCGCCTCTCCTTCGCCTGCTCCCGGGCCACCCTGACCGAGGGGCTCGAGCGGATCGCGGCGGCTCTGGCGCGGTAGCGCCTCTCCGTTATACTCGCACCGCAATCCGATCCGCCGCCCGCCAGGTTCCTGGCCGGCGAGCCGCCCCTTTTTGCGGAGGAATCATGAAGAATCCCCTATCGTTTCGCCGGCCTGCCACTCCGATCCTGGTGATCGCGGTTCTCCTGGTGGCGCTTTTCGCCCCGGCCCCGGTCTCGGCCCAAAAAACCGGCAAAGGCGCCAAGCCCACGGAGGCCGAGGCCCGCAAGTTCGTCGCCGATGCCTCGGCACGCCTGCTCGACCTGTCGATCGAAGGCGGCCGTGCCCAGTGGGTGCAGTCCACCTTCATCACCTACGACACCGAGATCCTCGCCGCCAAGCGCAACGAGGCCGCGCTCAACGTGGCCGTCGCCCTAGCCAAGGAGGCCAGCCGCTTCGACGGCGTCCAGCTCGATCCCGACACCCGGCGGCAGATCGAGCTCTTGAAGCGCGGCCTGGTGCTGCCGGCGCCCAGCGATCCGGCGAAGACCGCGGAGCTGACCCGCCTCGCCGCCTCCCTCGAAGGGCAGTACGGCGCCGGCAAATACTGCCCACCCGGCGGCGGCGAGTGCAAGACCCTTCCGGATCTCGAAGACGTGATCGGGAGCAGCCGCGATCCCAAACAGCTTCTCGAAGCCTGGACCGGCTGGCACTCCATCTCGCCCCCCATGCGCAACGACTACGCCCGCCTGGTGGAGATCGCCAATCAGGGAGCCCGCGAGCTGGGCTACAAGGATACGGGTGCCCTCTGGCGCTCGAAGTACGACATGCCGCCCGACGCGTTCTCGGCCGAGCTCGACCGGCTCTGGGGTCAGGTCAAGCCCCTGTACGACTCGCTCCACTGCTACGTCCGGGCGCAGCTCAACAAGAAATATGGCAATGACGTCGTTCCCCTCGACAAGCCCATCCCGGCCCACGTGCTGGGCAACATGTGGGCCCAGACCTGGGACAACGTCTACGACCTCGTGGCGCCGCCCAACGCTGATCCCGGTTTCGACCTGACCGAGCGGCTCCAGGCTAAGAAGACGGACGCCAAGGGGATGGTCCGGTACGGCGAGAGCTTCTTCAAGTCCCTCGGCTTCGCGCCCCTGCCCGACACCTTCTGGGAGCGCTCGCTGTTCACCCAGCCGAAAGACCGCGACGTCGTCTGCCACGCCAGCGCCTGGAGCATCGACTACAAGGATGACCTGCGGATCAAGATGTGCATCAAGATCAACGATGAGGACTTCCGCACCATCCACCACGAGCTGGGACACAACTTCTACCAGCGCGCCTACGATCAGCAGCCTTTCCTCTATCAGGACAGCGCCAACGACGGTTTCCACGAGGCCGTGGGCGACACCATCGCGCTCTCCGTCACGCCCGAGTACCTGAAGGAGATCGGACTCATCGACCAGGTGCCCGATCCGTCGAAGGACCTGGGCCTGCTGATGAAAAAGGCGCTCGACAAGGTGGCCTTCCTCCCCTTCGGCCTGATCATCGACCAGTGGCGCTGGAAAGTCTTCTCCGGCGAGATCAAGCCCTCGGAGTACAACAAGGGCTGGTGGGATCTGCGGCTGAAATATGAAGGGATCGTGCCGCCCGTGGCCCGCAGCGAGAAGGATTTCGATCCGGGCGCCAAGTACCACGTGCCGGGCAACACGCCCTACATGCGCTACTTCCTGGCGGACATCCTCCAGTTTCAGCTCCACCGCGGCCTCTGCAAGGCCGCCGGCTACAACGGACCGCTCCACCGCTGCTCGATCTACAACAACAAAGCCGCAGGCGAGCGCCTGGCGAAGATGCTGGAGATGGGGCAGAGCCGTCCCTGGCCCGAAGCCCTGAAAGTCGTCACCGGCCAGGACAAGATGGACGCCACCGCCATCCTCGATTACTTCGCCCCTCTGAAGACCTGGCTCGACCAGCAGAACCAGGGCCAGAAGTGCGGCTGGTAGGGGAAGCCGCAGAAAAGACATAGCAAGGACCCAAAGGACTGCAAGGACATCAAGGACAAAAACAGGATCAACAACCTGAATGTCCCTGCAGTCCCTGCTGTCCTTTGGGTCCTTTGGCCTTCTGTGAGATCCTGTAGATCATGAGCACGAACCCAGCGATACCCACCACCGGCGTCTGGCCGGAGCTGCCCCTGGCGGGGTGGCAGGACACCTATGCCACGCTTCATATGTGGACCCAGGTCGTTGGCAAGATACGGCTGGCGCTCGCTCCACCTGTCAATCACTGGTGGCAGGTGACGCTCTACGTCACGCCGCGGGGCTTGACGACCTCTTCCATTCCCTATGGCACGCGCACCTTTGCCATCGACTTCGACTTCCTGGATCACGCGTTGCGCATCACCACGAGCGAAGGCCGGGTCAGCACGCGCCCTCTCCGGCCGGAACCGGTGGCTGACTTCTATGCGGCGACGGTCGCTTCGCTCCGGAGTCTGGACCTGGAGATCCCGATCTGGGCCACTCCGGTCGAAATCGAGGGACCGATCCCCTTCGAGCGGGACATCCAACATGCCGCCTACGATCCAGACGCGGCGCAGCGCTTCTGGCGCATTCTGGTGCAGACGGATCGCGTCTTCACCGAGTTCCGCTCGCGGTTTCTCGGCAAGGTGAGCCCGGCCCACTTCTTCTGGGGCGGATTCGACTTCGCGGTGACGCGCTTTTCCGGTCGTAAAGCGCCGGAGCACGGGCCGGTCCCCAACATCGCCGACTCGGTGGTGCGGGAGGCCTACTCGCACGAGGTGAGCAGCCTCGGTTTCTGGCCAGGGGGCGGCCCGGTGACGGAGCCCATCTTCTACGCCTATGCCTACCCGGAGCCGCCAGGGTTCAAGAAGGCGCGGGTCGCGCCGGACGGGGCGTTCTACAGCCAGGATCTCGGGGAGTTCATCCTTCCTTATGAGATCGTCCGCACGGCTCGGCATCGCCCGACGCTGCGCTGCTCAGCTTTGCCCAGAGCACGTACGCCGCGACCGCGGATCTGGCGCGCTGGGATCGCGCTGCGCTCGAACGGTGAGCGCCACAGAACTCTCCGAAATTGCTTTTCTTGCAGAGGGCGCTCCTCTCCGGGCTCGCTTTTCAGCCGGCTCGCACCTGGAGTAATGAAGGGCAGACTGGAATGAGTCTTTGCAGACTAAGGAAAGGAGATAGTGCGCATGAACCGTAAGCTGTGGAAGAGTTGGGGATCACCGTTGTTGCGTTGGCTGTAGCAGGGGTTGCGCTGGCCGCGATCTCAGTGCCGGCGACGGGCACGATCTGCGTCAAGCCGGCCACGATGTACCATACTTTCAATCCGCCGGGCACGGGCAATGGCATTTTCGCCCAGACCAGCGGCCAGATCACGGCCCAGGTCGGCCAGCCGATCCAGACCCCGGACGGCCGTTCGGGATTCAACTTCGGCGTCATCGACTTCAGGTCCACCGGCACCGTCACGGGGCTGGGCGCTGTGTCTTTGACCCTGGACACCAGCCGCCGTCCCGAGCAGAGCACGTTCCTCTCCAACACCTCGGGGCAGGACAACACGCAGACGATCAACTTCTACCTCAACGCCGCCGTGAACGGCAAGCAGTATCGCTCGGCGGGCCAGGTCACCCTCGTGGGCACGTCCGTCGCGTCGTTCCCGCCGCCTTCGGGCACGGCCTATGCGCTGACCACCAAGGTCCAGTTGGTCGATTCCGCTGGCAAGGTGGCCTTCATTCTGCCGGTTGGACAGGCGGCGACCATCCAGTAAGCCGCCTGGCCGAGGGAGGCCGGCCGCACAGGGCCTCCCTCGCCCTTCCGAATCGACATGGCTTCCCAACGTGCGATGGAGCGCCGGATGGCGGTCCTGTTCGTCCTGGCCCTGCTGCTGATCTTCTGGCAGGCCTGGCGGACGAAGCCCCTCCCTGCCGTGGATTTCACCACGGTGAATGATCCTGGCGGTCTGGTCTTTCCCATGGCCGTCCCCTCCTGGCGCAACGCCCCGGCGATCCCCGAAGGCCGGGAGGCGCGCCGCAGCTTTCTGCAGGAGCACGAGGTCGGAGTCTCCGAGCCCCGCGATCCCTCGCAATGCCAGTTTTTCCTGCGCGTCTCCTCGGATCACTGGTTCGAGCGCGCGCTCTCTCCGCAACGGCTCGGCGAGCTGACGCTGGGCCGTCCGGGCCGGCCCGGGCCGGGCGGGACGCGGATCTGGTCCTTCCCTCCCAGGGGCTGCTGGACGATGACGATGGCGACGGCGATCTCCTGGACCCCGGCGAACTGGTATCGCATGGACGGGCGAAGGCCCGGGCGCCGAGGCCGAGGCATTCTGTCCCGGGGAGGGGCCGATACGCCGGCTTGGTCTCTTCCGCTGGGTTTTGGGCGGAGCGCTCGTCGCGGCTGCGATCGTGACCGGTTATCTGGCCCTGCCCCTCCGCGACCTGAAGATCGAGGTCAACGATCTGGAGCTCCTGCCGCAGCGGAGCGACGTCCTGGCCACGGACGAGGCGGTGCGCTCTACGTTTGGATCGGATGAGCGGCTCATTATTGCCGTCGAGGGATTGGCCGTCGAGGGATTGCGCGGCACGGTCACGGACCCGGGCTTCCGCGCCGACGTCCGGTTCTTCGCATCGCGGCTCGCCGCCGATCCCAATCTCGATCTGCTGATGCTCGACCGGCTGTACCGGGCTCGGTTCCACCGGGAGCCGGTGCCGGGCGAGCCCTACCTGCTCCACGCTCCGGACGCCGCCTGGATCGACCTGGCCCTCGAGGCCACGGCCGTGACCGGGCAGATTGCAGCCGGCCGGTCGCGCCACACGGTGTTCCTGGAGATGCCGGCTTTTTCCGCCGCGGGAGTGGAGACGATCGTGCCCCTGGTGCAACAGGCCGCCAGCGAGCTCGAAGCCCGCCGGCCCGGAGCCTACCGCGTGCGGATGATCGGCAAGCACATCGTGCTCAATGAGCTGGGACGGGCGATCTTCGACGACCTCGAGCGCCTGCTCCCCTGGAGCTTCCTGCTGATCGGCCTCTTCTTCTGGATCGTCTTCCGCTCCTGGGTGCTGGTCTCGCTGGCGGTGGTGCAGTCGGGGGTGACGGTGGTGCTGACGCTCGCCATCCTGGCGCGTCTCGGCCAGCCCCTGTCGCTGATGACGGCCATGATTCCGGTGCTCGTCACCGTCCTGGGGATCGCGGACGAGATCCACATGTATGGCGAGTTCCTGCGCCTGCGGGCCGTCTATCCCGAGCGCCCGGCGCCGGCGCTCGCCTGGGAGGCCCTGCGCCGCCTGTTCTTCCCCTTGACGGCCATCACTCTCACGACCATCATCGGCTTTGCCTCGTTCCTGGCCACCGACGCGCCGGCCCTGCGGGTGTTCGGCCTGCTGGCCGGCATCGGCCTGGGGATCTCCTGGGTGATCAGCGTCACCCTGGTGCCCACGGTCCTCGCCCTGGTGCCGGTCAAGGCCCGGCCGCGCTGGAGCGAGCGTTCGTGGTCGCTGGAGGCGGCGGTGCCGTTCCTGCGCAACCGGGTCTTTCCCATCGCGCTCTCCCTGCTCCTCCTCCCCGGCATCCTGCGGCTGCACATCGCCGACGGTTGGACGCGCAACTTCCGGCCCGGCCACCCCATAGTCCAGGACGTCCACTGGTTTGAGAAGGAATCGGTGGGGCTCTATCAATTCGATCTCATGCTCTCCCGCCGGGACGGTCGCGCGTGGAGCGAGCCGGAGCTTCTGGCTGCGCTCTCGCGGCTCCAGCGGGAGGTCGCGGCCACGCCGTCCGTGACGGCTTCGATCTCCATCGCCGATCTCCTGCGCGACCGGGCGTGGGAGCTGGGAGACCCCGCCGCCCCCGCCACACTACCGCCGGCCCTCCCGGCTTCCCAGGCCGAGGTCGCCCGGCTCCTGGAGACCTACCGGATCTTCAACGAGCAACCCATGGAACGGCTGTTCCTCACGGGGGACGGCAAGGCGACCCGGCTGATGTTCGGTGTGGCGAGCGACGACTACGCCACGGCCACGCGGGTGTACGGCGCCCTCGAAGCCGCGGTGCGCCGCAACTTCCCTCCGGAGTCCGTGATCGCGCGCATCGGCGGCAGCGCGGAGCGGGGACGGGTGCTGATCCAATCCATCGTCACCAACCAGGGGCTCTCGGTTGGGCTCTCGTTGTTGATCTCGCTGCTGGCCCTGGGGCTCACCTCCGGCCGCTGGGGGCCGACCTTGAAGTGCATCGCGGCTAACGTCTGGGCCCTGCTGCTGGTGCTGGGAGCGGCCGGCTGGCTGGGGGTGGAGATGGGGGTTGCGACTTCCTCCTTCCTGGCTCTGGGCGTGGGAGTCGGATTGGATTACGGCATCCACCTGGCGTTCGACAAGGAGTCGGTCGAAGGGGGGCCCGGGGCCGTGTTCCTCCGCGTGGCGGCCAACGTGGTGGTGGTGGGAGCGGGCCTGGCCGTGCTCATGCTCTCTGCCAATCCCACGGTGGCGAAGCTGGGCTTCCTGATCGTGCTGAGCCTCGTGGCCTCGGGCTACACGGCGATCGTGGTGTTCGCGCGGGAGCGGGCGGCCCTCTCCTCCCAGACTCAGCCGGGAGAAGAGGGAGAGGTCAGTCTGGAAGAGGCGGTCTGACCGGTCACACCTGATCCGGAATCATCCACATCCCGCCCTTGGCCCGCAGTGAGGTGCCCACCTTGGGGACCACGTACCAGCCGGGGGCGAGGCGTGGCCGGTAGCGCTGCGCCACCACGGCCAGGATGAGCTGCATCTCGAGATGGGCGAGGTGGCGGCCGATACACATCCGCTGCCCGGTGCCGAAGGGGACGTAGGCGTTGCGCGGCCGGCCCGCGACCTGGGAAGGCTCGAAGCGTTCGGGACGGAAGGCTTCGGGCACCTTCCAGAAATCCGGGTGCCGGTGGGTGGCGTAGGGGACGATCAGCATCTGGGCCCCTGCCGGAATGCGGTAACCGTTGATCTCGTCCTCTGCGCGCGCGGTGCGGTTGTAGAACCAGAAGGGCGGATAGAGACGCATCGACTCCTGGAAGACCTGAGTGGTGTAGGTGAGGCGGACCAGGTCCTCGAAGGTGGGCGTGCGGTTGCCGATCACCGACTCGATCTCCTCCCGCATGGTCTCGTCCACGGCCGGGTGCTCGCCGAGGAGATACCAGGTCCAGGTGAGAGCGTCGGCCGTGGCCTCGTAGCCGCCGAAGAGGGTGACCATCACTTCGTCGCGGATCTCCAGGTCGGTCATCCCCTCCCCGGTCTCCTCGTCGCGCGCGGAGAGCAGCATGGAGAGCAGGTCGTCTGGATCCTGGCCGCTCTCCCGGCGCTCGTGGATGATGCGGTAGATCATCTGCTCCAGCGTGGCGACCGCTTCCTGGGCGGCCCGCTGGTGGGGCAGGGGGAGCCACTCCGGGAGGAAGTAGGTGGCCATGCGGATGGTGATCTGCTCCAGGGCGGTGTTGAAGCACCGCGCCATGATCTCGAGCTCCCGGTCGTCGATGCTCAGGCTGAACATCGTCTTGACGATGATCCGCAAGGTGAGGGACAGCATCTCCTGGCCGATCTCCAGGGGCTGATCGGCGGCGCTGGCTTTCTCCCAACCGGCCAGCCTCTGTTGCACCACGTCGGTCATGATGGGGATGAGCGCGGCGATCCGCCGGTGGGCGAACGCCGGCTGCATGAGCCGCCGCTGACGCCGCCAGCCCTCCCCCTCGTTGACCACCAGGCCGTTGCCGAAGAGGAAGCGGGTGC
This sequence comes from Thermoanaerobaculaceae bacterium, assembly GCA_963712665.1. Lineage (GTDB taxonomy): Bacteria > Acidobacteriota > Thermoanaerobaculia > Multivoradales > UBA5704 > DATARR01. The sequence goes on from CAVQIV010000013.1 coordinate 582,659, forward strand.
GGTCGAAGACGTCGCCCTTCCAGTAATTGTCACTATTCGCCACCATCACATGATGGATGTGATCGGGCATGGTCACCAGGTAGATCGACCCGAATCCCAGGTCCAGGCGGACCAGGTCGTTGTACTCCAGCATCATCTTGGTACAGAAGCGAGGCGCATTGTTCAGCAGACGGGGGAGAGCCCCGACCAGGGGATACCCGTGAGGGCAGGGAGGCACTCCGCGAACCGGATGGTCCAGTACCAGGCGCTCGATCTTCGTCGTCATCTGACCCCTCCTGGGGGCTGCGGGCTCCGAACCAAGCCTCCATGGTGTCGGAGCAGCCCCGGGTGGCTGAAACTACAACTTCCCGCCAGGCTACTTCGCAATGGGCGTGCCACCTTGCAGAAAGAAGAGAAACCCGCGCGCAGAGCGGTTTTCCGCTTGACGTCACTGTCAAACGGCTACAGTTTCCCTCTGTCAGACACTCCTAAAAAAAGTGTCAGCCGCGGGTGACACAGCGTGACACAGGGAGGACGATGGGCCTCAGAACGAGATGCCGCGGGCGATAAGGAGCACGAACAGGATGACGGTCACGAGCCCTGCGGCGATCCAGCCCGGGCTGCGCGTCAAGGATGGAGCCGGGGGAGAGCCGGGGGCCGCCTTCACCAGGCCGCGGGCCGCGAGGAGACCCCAGCCCCCTCCGAACGTGGCCGCCGCGGCGAGGAGCAGGAAGTCTGCCTTCTGGAAGGGCGTGCAGAGCGCCGCCAGACAGGCGACCACTCCGGCCGTGAGGTAGGGGAGGGTCGTGAGCCGCCGCAACCGTTGAGGATCGCCAGGGCCGGAGAGATCGGTCAGCCTCCAGGCCACGGCCCGCATGCCGAGGTAATAGAGGACCGCGCCCACCACCACCAGGGCCGATCGCCAGCGCCAAGCCGGCTCGACTCCTGCCATCACCGCCGCCGCATCGCCGAAATTCGCCAGCCCGCTGAGGATGAGGTAACCGGCGGGACGCAACAGGCAGACCGTCATGGTGAGCCACAGCCAGCACCGCAGAGCCAGGGGAGCCCCTCGCAAGAAGCGGAGCGCGAAGAAGAGGAGGACCCCCACGGCGAGCTCGGTCAGAGGTCCGGCGGCGATCATGGCGCGCGACTCCACGTCGCACTGCATGAAGATGGAGAAGATCGTTGCCCGGCCGCCAACGGCATGGCAGACGATCCCATGCCCTCCCGCCTCATGAGTCATGCTGGCGGAGACATAGGCCAGGCTGGCGATGGCGACGAGAGTGGGGACGTCGTCCTGCGGCGGACGCGCGGGGGCCGGGCTCGTCTCGGTCATGGAACTTGTCGTCCTGGCGATCCAGGGAGCAAGCGAGGTTATGCCGAATGCGCCGCTGCTTTCGTGGCCCGTCTCCTGGGAGCCGTCAGGCGTACCTGATCCTGAGCGAGCTTGAGCAATAACCGAAGCGCCTCATTCACCGCCTCGGCGGTTGGGAAAGCGGCTGCGACATCAGGGCTCAGCAGAACCAGGTTGGTGCCCTTGGTATAGGCCTGGTAATACTTTCCGCGCACTCCCTCTCCCAGGTCTTCGCGCCGGTACTCCGCGCGAAGCTCGTCCTTCAGGGCGGGCTTATCCTTCTTCATAGCTCTTCCTTTCACGTCTCGTGGCAACACGGGCGCTGATCACGCGAGTCTTGTCTCCTCGTTCCGTATGGGAAACAACCAAGACTCTCTCGGCTGAGGAGAAGCCGAAGGTCAGCCAGCGCTGCTCCCCAATGGAGTGATCCGGGTCGTCGAAGGTGATCGCCAGTGCATCACCAAAAACCGAAGCGGCTTCCTCGAAAGAGACTCCGTGGTGCTTGAGGTTGGCCGCAGCTTTCTCCGGATCCCATTCGAGCTCCACCCGGCGATTATAGACCCCGCCTGTTTCCCGTACCTAACCCGTCGAGCGGGGTCCAGCTCGGGCCATCCTCACGATTTCCACGAGCACTCGCCGGCCGGCAGGGAGTAGATGGACTCGGGGACGACGATGAGGTATCCCTGGCTGTCCTTCCACAGATGCCCGACCACCTGGACGCAGACGCCGTAGGCCTGGGGGTTGGAGCAGGAGTAGCTGCTGACGGTGCCGCCTTCGTAGTCGATCGACGCGGTCACGAGGTGGGGGGTGCAGCCGCCGGTGGAGAGCCACCAGGGGTCGTAACAGTCCATGGCCGGAGTGCACTCCATGGAGAGGCGCAGGGGAGTCGTCACGTCGGCGGGCATTCCGGCCAGGACGGCGATCGTCATGCTGGTTCGGGTGGGCCGGTTGGGATAGGTGGTCTGGCTCACGTTGGTGACGTTGCCCACCAGGGTCAGGGTGTTGGTGTCTTCCGCAGTGGCAGGCGCCGAGGCGAGGAGGACGAGACAGGCGAGGACTACAAAGCCGCTGGCGTTTCTGGCCCTCGTGATCTTCCTTCTCAATCTCCCTGGAACCATCTCCAGAGCACGGTTCGGGGAACGCACGTTCCCTGCCAGAGAAGGAGTGCTATCCTCCCTCTGCCCGAGCTCTACGACAATCCCGGTGGTCCCTTCACCTCTCTGAGGAGGTTCGTCCGATGGCGTCCAGGCGTGCTCTGTGGTCCCTGATCGTCCCCGTCCTCGCGGGTGCCTTGTCGCTAGCCGCCCAGAAGGCTCCGGCGCCCATGGAGAAAATTTGCACGGCACCCCTGCCGCTGCCCAGTGGATTTCCCTTCGCCAAGTCGGAGTACGAGCGCATCCTCGGCCGCTTCCTCAAGGCAGGCTGCTACCGGGGCTGGCATCACGACAAGCAGGTCCGGCCCACCGGTCCCACCGTGGCCGGCCTCGGCGGCGATCCCCACCTGCCGTCCTGGACCACCAGCACCCTGGGGACCCACAACACGGTCGTCGTCTACTACTCGCCGGACGTCTTCCGCTGGATGTGCGAGCGCGACGCGGCGCATGAGAGGAAGTTCGTCAAGGTGTGCCGCAAGAGCTGTCCGAGCTGCCGGCTGGACGGCAAGCGGCCCGTCCGGCCCATTGCGGACGGCGCCATGATCCTCAAGCTGATGTACGGCAACACCACGGCGCAGAGTCTTGAGGACCCCTCCGTGCCCAAGGGCGAGGCGCACATGATCGCCCTCATGGTGCGCGACCGCCGGGGCGGCAAGGACGGCTGGTTCTGGGGCTCATGGGACCCGCAGGCCACCGAGATCTCACAGCTCGACTGGCCGCCGCCGGCCAACCTCCCCTATCCCTGGATGGGCTTCGGCTACTACTGCGTCAACTGCCACGCCTCGGCGAAGGATGAATTCACCTTTTCCAGCCTCAACAACGTGCTCGGCGATCCGGACACGTTCATCAAATTTTATTTTCAGGATCAGCCGCCCATCACGGGCGAGCCGCCGCAGCCGGCGGTGGAGACGCTGTCGGCCCATGAGCGATTCGAAGCGCTCCAGGACCTGGAATCGAAGGTCGAGAGCGCCGGCCCGGTCTGGAACAAGGTGCCGTGGCCGAACCCGGAGGTGAAGCGGGTCAGCCAGCCGCTCACCGACTATTCATCCGAGTTCGTGAAGACGTTCGGCGCGCGCATCATCGCCCCTCCAGGCCCCAGGGACATCACCCATCTTTACATGCCGCCCGAGGTCTACGATCACGTTTTTTCAGGGCCGGACGGGCCGCCCCTCTTCCTCACCTCGGACCAGTGCGTGGGGTGCCACGCCGCGGGCTCGACGGGTATGCACTTCGACATGACGCTCCAGCAGGTGGGCCAGCCGGCCTTCACCAATCTCCTGAACCTCGCTCAGTACGGTGAATGGCGAAGCTCGCCCATGGGCCTGGCCGGGCGCGATCCCGTGTTCTTCTCGCAGCTCGAAACCGAGCAGACCGTCCACCCCGCGCTCGCGAAGCTGGCTCCGGACCTCTGCCTCCACTGCCACGGCGTCATGGGCCAGCGGCAGTTCTGTCTCGATCAATTCAAGGGTGATCCCAAGAAGGCCAACGCCATCTGCAACAACACCGACCTGCTGGGGCTCGACGAGAATTCCCAGCCCATCGTCAAGCGCCAGCTCTTCTCGCGCGAGATCGTGAACGCCATTCCTTTCGAGGCCACCACCGAGCAGCAGAAAAAGGATGCGAAATACGGCGGCCTGGCGCGGGACGGCGTTTCGTGCACCACCTGCCATCACATCGAGATCGAGGAGAAGACGCCCATCGGCCACACCTTCACGGGCGATTTCAAGGTGGGCGCGGCGGACGCCATCCACGGCCCTTTCAACGCTCCGCAGCAGGTGCCGATGGATCACTCGCTGGGCGCCAAGCCGGTGGAGTATCCCCTGATCCGTTCGTCCAAGGTCTGCGGTAGCTGTCACAGCGTGGTGCTGCCGGTGTTCGACGGCGACAAACCCTGGGTGAGACCGGGGACGAAGAAACCGCTGGTCATCATCGAGCAGGCCACCTATCCCGAGTGGGTGTTCAGCGATTTCCGGGACGGCGGTCCCGAGCCCCAGTCGTGCCAGGACTGCCACATGGCCAGCAGCTATCCCGGCCTGCCCGGGACCCTGCGCTTCAAGATCGCCTCCATCCAGGAGGCGAGCAACATGCCGCAGACGGAGAACCGGCAGCCGGAGAAGGAGATCGATCTCCAGCCGCGGTCGCCCTTTGGCCGTCACGCGCTGGTGGGGCTCAACGTTTTCTTCAATCAGTTCGCCCAGCAGTTCCCGGACGTCCTGGGCATCCGCATCCAGGACCCCATGCTGGGAGGCAAAGGAGTGGCGCCCCTCGCGACCGCGTTCAACTCCATGCTCCAGCAGGCGGACGCGGGCACGGCCAGAGTTTCAGTCACCAAGGTGCAGACGACCGGGGACCGGCTGGTGGCGGACGTCCAGGTGGAGAGCTTCGTGGGGCACAAGTTCCCCTCGGGCGTGGGCTTCCGCCGCGCCTTCCTCACCTTCGAGGTGCTGGACGGGAGCGGCCATGCCTCGTGGACCTCCGGCCGCACCACGCCCACCGGCGTGCTGGTGGGTCAGGACGGCAAGCCCATCGCGGGTGAATTCATGTGGCAGAGCGAATGCCAGCCGACGACGACAGCGGAGCAGACGTTCCAGCCCCATTACCAGACCATCACCCGCCAGGACCAGGTGCAGATCTACCAGGAGCTGGTGCGGGATCCTAGGGGTAAGCTCACCACCAGCTTCCTCTCGCTCGCCGACGTGGTTAAGGACAACCGCCTCCTCCCCCGCGGCTGGACGCCGAGCGTCGAGCTGGCGGAGCGCGAGGGCCTGGGGAGCCCCAAGCTCTCCGCCGAAGACCTGGTGCACCACATCCTCCCCGAGCTGCCGGACGGCCAGGGCGGCGAGGTGGACGATCCCTGGTACAAACCCAAGTCGCAGGGCGGTCGCGGCGGGGGAGGGGATGCGCTGACCTACTCCATCCCTCTCGCCGACCTCATGGGCGCCCAGCCCGCGAGCGTGCGGGTGACGCTCTACTATCAATCCATCCCGCCCTTCTATCTCCAGGACCGCTTCTGCACCACCCCCACCCGGCCGGACACCGCGCGCCTCTTCTTCGTGGCTGGCCACGCTAACCTCGACGGCACCCGCGCCGAGGGGTGGAAGCTCGCAGGTGGTGTCGAGCGGGGCGGTGGCGGTGGGGAAATGAAAGAAAGGAGAGATCATGGCTACGACGGTGCGAGTGGGGATGGTGCTCTACAAGGGCTGCACGCTGCTGGATTTCGCAGGGGCGACGCAGGTCTTCGCCTTTGCGTCGGGATTCGAGGTGGCCTGGCTGGCGCCCACGATGAAGCCCATCGAGACGACAGAGAAGGTCTCGGTGATGCCCACCGCCACCTTTCGGCAAGGCGGGGAAGCTCGACGTCCTGTTCGTGCCCGGGGGCGGCTCCGACGTGGCCACGGTGATGCAGGACCCCGTGTACGTGGATTTCGTCCGCAAGGCCGGGAGCGAGGCGCGCCTCGCGGGCTCCATCTGCACCGGCGCGTTCATCGTGGCCGCCGCCGGCCTGTTCGACGGCGCGGAGGTCACCACCTACTGGAGCCAGCGGGAGAACCTGGCCCTCTTCCCCAACCTCAAGGTCGCGGCGGGCTATCCCCGCTGGGTCATTCACAACAACCGCTTCTCGGGGGGCGGCATCTCGTCGTCGATCGACCTGGCGCTGGAGCTCGTGAATCTGATCTCGGGTCCCACCCAAAGCATGACGACCCAGCTCTCCATCCAGTACGCGCCCGATCCGCCCTTCCAGTCCGGCGATCCCTCCCAGGCGCCGCTGGAGGTCACGGCCTCGGTGCTGGAGGATCAGGAGAGCTTCATCGCCGACATCCGCGAGGCCGTGGAGACCGTGATCGGCGAGGAGTGAGGCTGGGCTGAACGGAAAAGGCCCGGACCTTCCAGTCCGGGCCTTCGGGGGACTTGAACGGCGGGTAGGTTACTGCTGCTGGCGCTGCATCTCGCGGTCGCTGGCAGCCTGATCCTTCTGGATCTGCTGGACGGTGCGGAGCTGCTTCTGCAGCACGGTCTCCGGCTTCTCGACGAGGTAGCCCCGCTCATAGAGGGTCCGGAGCTGACCCAGATAGCCCTCCTGCACCGCCTGAACGGTGCACTGACTCCGGTAGCCGAGCTGGCAGGGGGTGTAGGTGAAGTGCAGCTCGCAGAAGGGGTTGTTGGCGCAGGGGTCGTGCCAGGAATAGGTGGGCAGGCACTGGTACGGCGGGTTCGGGTTGCAGTAGCAGCCCGTGACCACGGGCGTGGGGGAGGGGGCGGGCTCGAACACGACCGGCTCCCGCTCCTCGAGTGCGACGGCTTTGTCAGAGGTCGTGTTGCGCTCGCGGGTGATCAGCGGCTGGCCGTCGTCGAGCCGTACCTGCTCGGCGACGATGACCGCGGGGGTCGCGCAGGCGACGGCGACCTTTTCCAGGGCGTAGGGTACGTCGTTGACCGTGGGCAGGTCGACGGTGCGAGCCACGGAGAAGGTCTTGCCCGTGGCCACGTTGGTGAAGTTGATGCTCACCCGCAGCCGGAGCTGGGCCTTGAAGGTGCCGCCCATGGCGTTCTCACGATGGAAGGTCATCGTGCTCTCGGGCTGGTCGGCGGTGAGGTTCGACGTCACCTTGAACGTACCGCAGACATTCTTGATGGGCGCCGTGCCCTGGAGGTTGAGCGCGCGGCCGCGGAGACGGGTGTGGGCGAAGCCGTTGCCGTCGAACGTGGCATCGTCCAGGCGCTCGATGATGGTGTCGGTCGTCCCGAGGATGCCTTCCGGCTGGCTGTGGAGGGGTACGCCCTCGAAGTAGACGACGCCCCGGAAGGGCGCCGACTTGCCGCAGAAGAAGCCGGCCGGGATGGGGTTGTTGGCGAAATTATAGGCCGTGGCGCCGCCGCTCAGCGTCTGCCAGTAGTCCACACCGGCAGGGACGTATTCGATCGGGCGTACGGCCAGGGCGGGTATCGCGGCGAGCAACAGCAGGGCGCAGACAACGATTCCTCTTGACTTCATCGTTTCCCTCTCCTCTCCGACCGTGACGCTCCGCCGCTCGAGGCCCCGTCACGGCATCGGTTGACAGCTCACCTCCATCATCTCCCGTCGCCAGCGCGGCGGACGTCAGGGTCTGCCGGCGGCGGGTAGGAAGAATCTGTAAGAAAGAAGTCCCAGAAGTTCCTCTGAAGGTAAGAGTGCATCCAACAGGGAAAAGCGTGCCCAGTGTCCTTGGAGCTCTGTGTGACAAAGAAGCCGGAGAAAGTACATTCAAGGACTTCAAGGATAACAAGGACTTCAAGGACAAGAAGGCATCAGTGTTTTGGGTTGTCCTTGTCGTCCTTTATGTCCTTGTTGTCCTTTATGTCATTTATTTTAGAAGTCCGGGTGCATCGACGCCGGTGGGCTCGCGGCAGCTTCCGGGTGGGGGAGCACCTGGCGCAGGTAGGGCTCGATGCCGCGGCTGGCGTCCCAGTTCTGGGGATAGCCGAGGGAGCACTCCTCGAAGCGCACGCCGTCCCGGTCGTGGGTGGAGCGGATGTGGAGGTGGCCGTAGAGCACGACCTCGGCGCGGTAGCGCAGGTGCCAGTCCTCGGTCAGGCGGGTGCCGCACCAGATGGAGAAGCGGGGGATGCGGGGGAGCACGGCCAGGTCCTGGCGCAGGGGGAAGTGGTTGATGAGGATGAGCGGCCCCCGGCTCGCGGCCTCGGCCAGGCGGGGCTCGGTCAAGCGCACCCGCTCGTGGCACCAGGCGATCTTGGAGGGAAAGGGATCGGGATGGAGCAGCACCTCGTCGGAGCACAGGAGGTTCTCCTCCGCCGCCCATTCGAGCGCCCGCTCGACCGGCACGTCGTCGGGCCGGAAGGTGTAGTCGTAGAGGGTGAAGGTGGGGGCCAGGATGCGGCCGGCTCCGTCCCCGGGCCAGGTGACGTAGGGGTCTTCGGGAGTGAGCACGCCGTAGTCGCGGCAGAGGGCCACCAGCCGTTCGTACTTGGGTTGTCCCCGCAAATCGCCCCGCAGGTCGTCCGGCTTGCTGGGGATGGTCCACAGGTCGTGGTTTCCCGGCACCCAGAGGACGCGGGCGAAGCGGCGGGTGACGATCGCGAGGGCGAAGCGCAGGTGCTCCTCGGTCTCGCCCACGTCGCCGGCCAGCACGAGCCAGTCCTGGGGATGGACGGGGAGCTCCTGGAGGGCCCGGCGGGTCACTTCGTAGCGGAGGTGCAGGTCCGCCAGCGCATAGAGCTTCATCAGATCGCGGGCTCAGTTGACGGGATCGCCCGCTTCGGGATCGCCGGGACCGCCAGGGTTGCCAATATCCCGCAGCACGCGCTCGACGATCTCTTCCTGGGACAGGACCTGGGGCTCCCCCTCGGCTGCGCCGTCCTCCCGTCCCTTGCGGGGCAGGAGCAGGGCCTGGCGCAGGCCGGCGCCGGTGGCCTCCACCTCGGTCAAGGGATGGCGCACGGGCTCCACCGAATAGTCCGGATGATAGAGGGCACCGCCGCCGGTGGGGATGCCGAAGCCCCGGGCATGCTCGCCCGCCTGCGGCACGGCGCGCAGCAGGCCGCTCCAGGCCCCCTCGTCGTGGACATCGATGACGAACGGCACCAGGCGGAAGGTGTCGAAGAACTCGGGCTCGTCCTCCGCGGAGTCTTCACTCCACCCTTTGAGGCCGAGCTGCACGGCGCCGGCCGAGACGCCGGCGAGGATGGCGCCGGCGTAGTAGCGCTCCACGAGCTTGTCCTTGAGGCCGGTCTCCGAGAACGCCGTCCATCCCCGCCACACGTCGCCGCCGGCGAGGAGGATGAGGTCGGCTTCATCGAGGAACGCGAGGTCCTCCGGGCCGGGCCGGGAGGGGATCTGGCGGCAGTCGCGGATGCCGATCTCGGCCATGGCGCCGAGGAACAGCTCGTAGAACTCGGGCAGGTCGCCGTTCGAGGCGCCGAGATAGGCGGCCTTGGGAGCACGACCGGCACCGTCAGTCTCGGCATCGATCAGGGTGCGGGCGCGGTCGAGGAAGCGTTTCCCCTCCTCGTCGCGCCAGAAGAGGAGCTGGCTGTCGGCCAGCAGGAAGATGGGCTTGAGCGTCGTCGACACGGTTCGTGATCTCCCTACTTGGCCGCCGCGGCCGGCGCCGGGGTCGTGTGGGTGTCTTTCTTCATGCCCGATTCGCCAAAATACCAGCGCGGCGCGGGCTGCCAGATGAGGCCGAACTCCCGGGTGGCCGCGGTCAGGATGCGATCCATGGCCTCATCCACCGAGTCGGTGAACAGCAGGCGGTCGCAGTCCGCGGGTAGAATGGTGCCCTCGCTGACCATGCCATGGCAGATGAAATCATGCAACAGCTGCCAATAGTCCTTACCCATCAGGATGAGGGGGAAGTTGCGGATTTTCCCCGTCTGGATGAGGGTGGCGCACTCGAAGATCTCGTCCATGGTGCCGAAGCCGCCAGGGAGGACCACGAAGGCGTAGGAGTACTTCACCAGCATCACCTTGCGGACGAAGAAGTAGCGGAACTCCAGCCAGCGGTCGAGATAGGGGTTGGGCTTCTGCTCCTTGGGCAGCACGATGTTGCAGCCGATGGAGCGGGCCCCCACGTCGCGAGCCCCGCGGTTGGCAGCCTCCATGATGCCCGGTCCGCCGCCGGTGAGGACGGTGAAGCCGGCACGGCCCAGGCGGCGGCCCATCTCGCGGCCCATGTCGTAGTACCGGTGGTCCTCCTGGAACCGGGCCGAGCCGAAGACGGTGACGCACGGCCCCACGAAATGCAGGCCGCGGAAGCCGCGGATGAAGTCGGCGCCGATGCGCATCAGCCGGCGCAGCTCGGACGACCGGGAGAGGGGCCCTTCGAGGAACCGGCCATCCTCGGCGCGCTCCGTGCCCTTGCCCCACCGCGGCGCCTCGCCCGCCTCGGCCGCCGCCTGCTTCTCCACCTCGGGCGCCGGGCCGGGGGTCTTCTCGGGTCGGATCTCTTCCATGCCCGGGAGCGTAGCAAAGTTGGGGCCGCCCTCACCTCCTTCGCGCGCCGGAGCGTTGAGGCCCTCATCACCCCGGCCCTCTTCTCCCAGCCTCCCCCCCGTCCGCCGGGAGAAGAGGGAGAGGTTTGTCTAAAAAAAGAAAGAGACTTTTCTGGCTGGTTCAGGACTTCCTGCTCCCCTCTCTCCCGGCGGACGGGGGGGAGGCTGGGAGAAGAGGGCCGGGGGAGTGAGGGCTCGCCCCGAAGGGGCGTCCTGCTTCTTTTTTTTCTCTCTCTCCTCGTCCCCTCCGCCCTCTCCGCCACTCAGCCCGAGCCGGAGCGGCGGTTCCCCAACGTGGTCATCCTCACCATCGACACCCTGCGGCAGGACCGGCTGTCGGCCTACGGTTATCGCCGGCCCACGTCGCCGAACATCGACCGTCTGCTGGCTTCCGGGGTGCGGTTCACGGAGGCGCGGACGGTGGAGCCGCTCACCAATCCGGCGCTGTGCTCGCTCTTCACATCCCTCTATCCCCACGAGCACGGGGCTACGCGCAATGGGCTGCGGCTGCGGCCGGGTTTGCCGTCCGTGGCCCGGCTGCTGACGCGGCGGGGCTACCGCAGCGCGGCGTTCGTGGGGAACTGGACGTTGAAAGCCCGCCTCTCGGGCCTCGGCGAGCACTTCGAGCGCTACGAGGAGGTCTTCACCCGCAAGCGCTGGCTCGGCCTGTTCCGGGACGAGGCCACGGCCGAGGACCTCTCGGGCGCCGCCCTCGCCTGGCTGGAGGAGGCCCGCCAGAGCCGGCGGCCGTTCCTCCTCTGGGTTCACTACGTGGAGCCCCATGCTCCCTACCGCCTGCATGGGGAGCTGGCCCGGCCTCTGGGCCTCCCCGCCGCGGGAGACGTCTCCGCCTCCGACCGCTATGACACCGAGATCGCCTTCGTGGATCGTCAACTGGGCCGCATCCTCGATCTCTTCGACCGCGATCCCGCCCTCAAGGCGAACACGCTCTTCGTGTTCGCGGCGGACCACGGCGAGAGCCTGGGGGAGCACGGCGACTGGGGCCACGGCCGCAACCTCTATGAGCCGGCGCTGCGCATCCCCTTAGGTGTAGCCTGGGCGGGGAAGATCCGGCCGGGCACGGTGATCGACGCGCCGGCCCTCAATCTCGACGTGGCTCCCACGCTCCTGGGCCTCGTAGGCCTGCCCGCGCCTCCGGGCTTCCGGGGCTTCGACTGGACGCCGGTGCTGGCCGGCGCGCCACCGCCGCGGGGCCGGGTCACCTGGTTCGAGGCCCACAAGGGTGCCGTGCTTTCCGCCCCGGAAGCGGCGGGCGCCCGGCGTAAGGGTCTGCTGGAGGTGGGAGTGATGGTCGACGGCCGCAAGGAGGTCTTCCGCCTCGCCGAATCCCGCCACGGCACTTTCGACCTCGCCGCCGATCCCGCCGAGATCCGCTCCCTCGCCGTTCCCCTCTCCCCGCGTCTCAAGGGCTGGCTCGCCGAAGTCCAGAAAGGCCTCGCCCTCTCGGACCGGCTGGCCCCCGCCGAGGTGGATCCGGAGTACACGGCGAAGCTGCGGGCGCTGGGGTATGGGCAATAGGATCTGAATTCCATAAGATGCTCGTCCTAACTTGCCCGTAAAACCTGACACGGAGATCTGGCATGAGCCTGAGCATCGATGTCCCTGAATACGAATTCACGAGCGACTACGTCAGCCTCCACCTGGACGATTGGGGCCGCCTCATCTCTCCTCTGAGAGATACACCACTCGTCGCGATCGAGATCGGCTCCCTCGAGGGCCGCTCGGCCCTCTGGTGGCTGGACAACCTGTGTACCCATCCGGCCAGCAAGCTGTATTGCATCGATCCAGCCATAGATCCCCTTTGTTTCCGGCGCCTGCGAAAAAACCTCGCCCTGCATCCGCGCGGCAGTCAGGTCAAGGTGATCCAGGAGCTGTCCCGCGTGGCGCTCTCCCGGCTCCCGGAGGCGATGGCAGATTTCATCTACGTGGACGGCAGCCACGAAGCCCGGGACGTGCTCCTGGACGGACTGCTCGCGTTGCACCTGGCGAAGCCGGGAGGGCTGCTGGTCTTCGACGACTATCTCTGGGACGATCCGGACAGCACCTGCGTTCTGCCGCCGAAGCCAGGGCTGGACGCCTTCCTGACGGTAGCGGCCGACGTCATGACCGTCGTACACAGCGGCTATCAGCTCGTCGTGCGCAAGCTGTAGGGCGCCGTATGGCGCGGTGACGACGCCTACAACATCGTGCTCGCCAGATTCGCCAGCGCCGACCTCTCGCCCTTCTCCAGGTTGATGTGGGCGTAGAGCGGGTTGCCCCGCAGGCGGTCGATCAGGTAGGAGAGGCCGTTGCTGTGGGCGTCCAGGTAGGGGGTGTCGATCTGGAAGATGTCGCCGGTGAGCACGATCTTGGTGCGCTCGCCGGCGCGGGTGATGATGGTCTTCACCTCGTGGGGCGTCAGGTTCTGGGCCTCGTCCACGATGAAGATGACGTTGGCGAGGCTGCGGCCCCGGATGTAGGCCAGGGGGACGATGTGGAGCTTCTCGGTCTCCACCAGCTCGTCCACCTTCTTGTACTCCCGCTCCTTCTCGTCGAACTGGTTCTTGATGATTCCCAGGTTGTCCCACAGCGGCTGCATGAAGGGATTGATCTTCGAGCTCACGTCCCCGGGCAGGAAGCCGATGTCGCGATTCGAGAGAGGGACGATGGGCCGCGCGAGGTAGATCTGCCGGAAGTGCCGCCGCTGCTCCAGCGACCCGGCCAGGGCGAGCAGGGTCTTGCCCGTGCCCGCGGCGCCGGAGAGGGAGACGAGGGGGACGTCGAGATTGAGCACGGCGTGCAGGGCGAAGGTCTGCTCGGCGTTCCTTGGCGAGATGCCGTAGGCGATGGGCTTGACCACCCGCTCGATGCGGTCGGTGCGCGGGTTGTAGTAGGCCAGGGCCGATTTCGAGCCGCTCCTCAGGATGAAGTACTGGTTGCCCGGCGGCCGGCTTTGGAGCACCGCCTCGACGGGCAGCCACTCGTCCTGGTAGAGACGGTCGATGGTCGAGCCATCGGCGATGTCGACCTCGTTCTTCCCCTTGGGGAGGTGGTCGAGGTCTTTGATCTTGACCGTCTCGTAGTCCTCGGCCGGGAGGTTCAGGGCCCGCGCCTTCAGGCGGAGGTTGACGTCTTTACTCACCAGGATGATGCGGCGGTCCGGGTGGGCCTGGCTCAAGGTGAGGGCGGCGTTCAAGATGCGATGGTCGGCCTTGCGCGAGCCGAAGACCTCGCCGGCGTCGAGGCCGGTGCCGGCGTCGGTGATCACCCGGAACTTGCCGCGGGCGGGACCGTCCAGAGGGATCCACTCGTGAAGCATGTTGTGGCTCGACAGCTTGTCGAGTTGGCGGATGAACTCGCGGGCCTGGAGGTTCAGAACGGAGTTGCCCTTCTTGAACTGGTCCAGCTCCTCTAGCACCGTGATGGGGATCGCGACGTCGTGCTCCTGGAAGTTCTGGAGGGCGTTGAAGTCGTACAGCACGACGGAGGTGTCGAGGACGAAGATCTTGCGTTGGTGATCGGGCATCTCGACGGTTGAGTCCTTTCCCTGTTCGCCTTGACAGGCTAGCTCAGGTGGGGGGCGAGGGCAAGAAAAAACGGAGTAAGTTGGCCGGCGGGACGCCGGCGCTCCCAGGGGGTCCCGGGGAGGATAAGATTCCTCGTCATCATGCCCTCCTCCCCCCTCTCCGAGCCTACGCCTCTCTCCTCGCGCCTCAGGGTGCTGGCGGCGGCGGCGCTGTTCTCCTCCGGCGGGGCGGCCATCAAGGCGGTGCATCTCGCGGGATGGCAGGTGGCGAGCTTGCGGTCGGCCATCGCGGGGCTCGCTCTGTTCGTGCTGGTGCGGGAGGCGCGGCGGCGGCCGAGCCTGCGGGTGCTGGGCGTGGGGGTGACGTATGCCGCGACGATGATCCTCTTCGTCCTCGCCAACAAGCTCACCACGGCGGCGGGAGCGATCTACCTCCAGTCCACGGCCCCCCTCTACGTGCTGCTCCTCTCCCCCTGGTTGCTCAAGGAGCCGATCCGGGCGCGGGACGTCGTCTACATGGTGGTCCTGGCCCTGGGGCTGGGACTGTTCTTCATCGGGCTCGACCCGGTCTCGGCCACGGCGCCCAATCCGCTGCTGGGCAACGTGCTGTCTCTGATCTCGGGGGTCACCTGGGCGCTCACCATCATGGGCCTGCGAGACCTGGGGCGGCGAGCGGGCGGGGACGCGGGGGGATCGTGGGCCCCGGCCGCCGCGTTCTGGGGCAACGTGTTCGCGGCCGTGGGCTGCCTCCCCATGGCGCTGCCGGTCGCGTCGAGCCGGCCCGTGGACTGGCTCCTCCTCGGCTATCTCGGGGTCTTCCAGATCGCCTGCGCCTACCTCTTCCTCCTCCGAGGACTGGAGAAGGTACGGGCCTTCGAGGCCTCGTTGCTCCTCTTCCTCGAGCCCGTGCTCAATCCCATCTGGGCCTGGCTGGTCCACGGCGAGCGGCCCGGGGCCGGATCGCTCGCCGGCGGTGGCGTGATCCTCCTCGCCACCGTGGTGAAGAGCTGGGTGGATGGGCGGGGGGATCGGAAGATGGGGGCGCCGGTGCCGATGCCGGATTAGCCCCTCATTTCGCCGCCCGCACGTCCTCCCGCAGCGTCCCCGGGTCCACCCACACGGGCGGCTCCTTGGCGAGCGCCTTCTCGAGCGCGTCGTCGTGGCCGTAGATGTCCTTGCGGAACTGGACGGTGCCGTCGGCGTCCGCCCAGGCCGTCCAGTAGAGGATGTGGACGGGGAGCGGCCGGGGGAGCGAGATCGTCTTGTGCTCACCCGAATCGATGGCGGCCTGAATGGCTTCCGGGGTCCACTTGGGATCGTCTTTGAGCAGGTAGGCGGCCAGGTCCATGGGTTTCTCCAGCCGGATGCAGCCATGGCTGAAGTCGCGCTCAGCCCGATCGAAGAGATGGTGGGCCGGCGTGTCGTGGAGGTAGACGTCGAACTCGTTGGGGAACATGAACTTGACCTTCCCCAGGGGATTTTCATCCCCGGCCCGCTGACGCAGGCGGTAGCCGTTCGCGGCGAGCTGCGAGAGATCGACGGACGAGGGGTCTATGACCTCTTCCTTGTCGCCCCAGCCCTTGACGACCTCCATGTCGTGGCTCGCGAGGTAGCTAGGGTTCGTGGCCACCTTGGGGGCGACCTCGGCGTTGACGATGTCGGTCGGCAGGTTCCACTCGGGATTGAGCTCGATGTAGGTCATTTTGTCGCTGAACGCCGGCGTGCGGCTCTGGGTCTTGCCCACGATCACCCGCATGGAGAGCGGGGTCTGGCCGTGATCCACCACGTCGAGCCGGAACTCGGGGACGTTGACGAGGATGTAGCGGTCCCCGAGGGTGGCCGGCAGCCAGCGCCAGCGCTCCAGGTTGCCCTGGAGCTGGCGGATACGGTCGACGATCGGAACGTTGAGCTCGGCCAGGGTGTCCGCATCCACCTTGCCCGTCACCTCCAGGCCATGCCGGCGCTGGAAGTGGGAGACGGCGGCGGCCACGGTCCCATCGTAGGAGTCGGATGGCTGGCCGGGCTGGCCGGGATTACCGGGATTGGCTGGCGCCGCGAGATCCCCTGAAACGGCGAGGCGGGCGCGCAGGGCCGCCACCCGCGGTCCACGATCGCCGGCCTTGAGGTCCGGACCCGGAGGCACGGGGCTCCAGCCGCCCTTGGCCGCGATCGACTTGTACTCGGCCAGGGCCTTGGTAAGGCGCTGGTAGTCGGCGTAGGGTGGATTGAGGCTGCGCAGGATCTTCACGATCTCGCCCGGGCTGTCCGCGGTCAGAGCTTGATCCAGACGGGCGTCGAGATCGACGTTCCTGGGCTTGGCGTACCAGTCGATATGGAGCTTCTCGGGCTGGAGACGGCCGGTGGCGAGGTGGGAGGCGAGGGAGAGATAGGTGTAGGTCAGCTCCACGTCGAGATCCACCAGCCGGCGCTGGGCTTCGGGGTCGTCGAACGACTTCGTCTCCTTCACCTCTTGGAGCAGGGCCCTGAGGCGCTCCGGCTGGTAGCGCCGGATGTCGAGGCCGTCCCCGGCGAGGGGCGGAATGGCCTGGATCAGCTCCCCGGCCTGCTGCCGGGGGCCGCGGGCGTTGGACCACACGGGCTGGTAGCCATGCTTGCCGTAGAAGCCCTGCAGCTCCGTCCAGGCACGTTGGAGCTCCTTCTGGTCGCGCAGCGAAGCGGGAAGGGCCTTGCCCTGCACGGTCTGGCGCAGGAGCTGGCTCACCTCGATGGGAAGGGGCTTGTCTTTCTTGGCACAGCCGGTCGCCAGGCAGACGGCGAGGAGGACCGCCATCGTTGCCACGGTCCAGGCCTTGGCTCGATTCATCTTGATGCTCATGGGGGCTTCCTATTTCATTCCGACCGCTTTTTTCATCGCGGCAGTGATCGACTGGCGGACCTTGGTGAAATCCTCCCATGGATCTCCAGACAATGATTCGAGACGGTCCGGGAGGTTCTGTACGGTCCAGGTATTGGCCCGCACGTCGGTCTCCAGCTCCTCCCAGAAGAGGGTGGCGGAGACCGGCGCGCCGGCCCGGGCGCGGGTGGAGAACGGGGCGATGGAGGTGGCGCCCCGGCCGTTTCTCAGATAGTCGATGAAAACCTTTCCTTTGCGGTCGGCCTTGGGCAGCTTCGCGGTGTATTTCTTCGGCTCCCGCGCCACGATCGCTTCGGCCACGGCCTTGGTGAAGGCCTTGACCTCGTCCCAGCCGGCGCGGCGGGTCAAGGGGAACACCACGTGGAGCCCTTTGCCGCCCGTGGTCTTGAGAAAGGTTTTGAGGCCGAGCTCGGCCAGGAAGTCACGGGTGGTGATCGCCCCTTCCACCACCCGTTCCCAGGCGAGCCCCTCGTCGGGGTCGAGATCGAACACCACGTAGTCCGGTTTCTCGATGTCGTCGCGGTGCGCGCCCCAGAGGTGGATCTCGAGCACGCCCATCTGCACCAGGGAGAGGATCCCTGCCAGGGAATCGACGGCGCCGTAGGGCACGGTCTGCTTGCCTTCCTCGACCTCCACCCGGTAGACGGACTTGGGAAACTGCTCGTTGACGTGCTTCTGGTAGAAACACTGCTTGGCCTGCCCCTCGGGACAGCGCACGAGGGTGAGGGGACGATTGGAGACGTGGGGGAGGATCCAGTCCGCGATCCGGCTGTAATACATGCCGAGGTCGCGCTTGGTCACCCCCTGCCCGGGATAGAGGACCTTCTCGGGATTGGTGAAACGGACGCCGGCGATCTCGATCTCTTTCTTGCTGCTCCCTGGCATATTGGCCTTTCTCGCTGCCTTGGGCGCCTTGCCTTCCGGGGGCAGCTCCTGGGCGCGCTCGCGCACCACCTCGGCCGGCTTCTTGTCTTCCCGCAGCCCCTGGAAGGTCGAATGGCGCAAGAGGCTGTCGCGCGTCCACTCGCCGAAGGTCACCTCGGCCACGAGCTGGGGCTTCACCCAGTGGCTGCGGCGGGCCTCGGCTCCCCGCGGCGCGTTCGTGAACGCCGGCTTGTCGACGACGATCTTGTCCAGCTTCTTGCGCAGATCGCGCAGGGTACGGGCGTTGAATCCGGTACCTACCTTGCCGGCGAAGACGAGATCCTCACCCGGTTTTTTCTCTTCATAGACGGCGAGCAGCAAAGCGCCCAGTCCCACGCGGGAGCCTTCGGGATCGGTGAAGCCCACGATGACGAACTCCTGGCGCTTGAGGCACTTCACCTTGAGCCAGTCCTTGCTGCGACCGCCGTGGTAGGGGAGGTCCGCGCGCTTGCAGACGATCCCTTCCAGGCCGAAGGAGCAGGCCTGGCGGTAGAACTCCTCGCCGCCGCCGCGCACGTGGTCGCCGAAGCGCAGGATTTGTGAGCGGCCGGCGAGCAGAGCGCCCAGAGCCGTCTTCCGCTCTTCGAGGGCCGCCGGGCGCAGGTCGTAGCCGTCGAGGTAGAGGAGGTCGAAGACGAAGTAGACGAGGTCCTTCTCCCGGCCCTCCGACAAAGCGTTCTGAAGCGCCTGGAAGCTGGTGGTGCCATTCGCCTCCAGCACCACCACCTCGCCGTCGAGGATGGCCTGATCGGCCGGGAGCGTCTCCGCCTCGCGGGCCACGGACTCGAAGCGATCCGTCCAGTCCTTGCCGTTGCGGGTGATGAGGCGAGCCTCGCCGTCTTTCAGGTGGCAGAGGGCGCGGTAGCCGTCGTACTTGAGCTCGTGGATCCACTCCTCGCCCTGGGGGACTTCGTCCACCAGGGTGGCGAGCTGGGCCTCCACCGCGGCGGGAATCTTGGCCTTGCGGGCTCCGGGGAGCTTTTTCAACTCATCGGACCGATCGGTCGGATCAGTCCGATTTTTCTTTGCCTTCTCCGTCCGATTCGACTCCCACACCCTCTCCGGATCGGCGGCGATCTCCTCCAGGCTCTGGCCCGACTCCACGCTCTCCGGGCGCTCCTCGGTGATGGCGTCGCCGCTGCCGGGCTGGGCGGTCTCGTCGTTCTCCTTGATCAGCAGCCAGTTCTCGCCGTTGTCGCCGGCCTGGCGGCCATGCATGCGCACCAGGGTCCAGCCGCCTTGGAGCTTCTCGCCGTCGAGGCGGAACTTGAGCTTGCCCTTGCGGTAGCCCTCGACCGGATCGCCCTCGCCCTCCTGGGGGCTCCAGGTGCCGCGGTCCCAGAGCAGCACGGTGCCGCCGCCGTATTGCCCCTTGGGGATGATCCCCTCGAAGCCGCCGTAGTCCAGGGGGTGGTCCTCGACGTGGACGGCCAGGCGCTTCTCCCCGGGATCGAGGCTCGGCCCCTTGGGCACGGCCCAGCTCCGCAGCACGCCCTCCATCTCCAGCCGGAAGTCGTAATGCAGGCGGGTTGCGGCGTGCTTCTGGATGACGAAGGAGGCCGCCTTCGACTTGCCCTTCTTCTTGACCACCTTGCCCTCGGGCTCGGGGGTGGCCTTGAAGTTCCGCTTGCGCTTGTATTCCTCGAGGGCCATGGCCTTGGTCTCAGAGGATGTCTCGAAAGCTGCCTATCCGCCCGGGCATGAATGCCAGGGCTAAGAACGACGCCGGATAAATCCGGCTTAAAACCCCCTTCAGGGGGCGCTGTTCATAGCCCTGGCATTCATGCCCGGGCGGGGGGGGCGGAGGATAGTTGTCGGGACACTTTTAGATACTCCCTCAGGCGCTCTTGCGCTTCTTCGCGGCGGCGGGCTTCTTGGCCGCTTTGCGGGCGGGTTTCCGAGCGGCAGTCTTCTTGGCGGCGCTCTTTTTGGCGCTCTTCCGGGCCGCCGGCTTTTTGGCGGGTCCTCCCTCCTCGAGGCTGCGCTTCAGGAGGGACATCAGGTCCAACACCTTGCCGCTGGGGCGCTCCGGCTTGGGCGCCGGTTCCGAGGAGGCTTCGAGCTCGCCGGCTTCGGCCCGCTCCTCGATCATCTTCATCAGGTCGCGGCGATAGTCGTCCTTGTACTTCTCGGGGTCCCAGGCTTCGACCATGCCCTCCACCAGGCGCTCGGCCATCTGCAGCTCCTTTTCGGAGACCCCCGACTTGCCGCGGGGCACGTCGAGCTCCGAAGAGTCCCGCAGCTCGTGAGCGTAGCGCATCAGCTCCAGAGTGAGGACTTCCGACCCCCCCCGGGCCACCACCGCGGCGAGAGACTGGCGGGTGCGGATCACCACCTTGGAGATCCCCACCTTGCCGGTGCGGCGCAGGGTCTCGCGCAACAGGGCGTAGGCCTTGGCTCCCTTGGCGTCGGGAGCCAGGTAGTAGGGCTTGTCGAAGTAGAGGGGGTCGATGTCTTCGAGATCCACGAAGTCCATGATGTCGATCGTCTGCGTGGACTCGGGCGCCGCGCGCTTCAAGTCCTCATCGGAGAGGACGACGTACTTCCCCTTCGCAAACTCGTAGCCGCGGACGGTCTGCTCCCACGGGACCTCCTTGCCGCTCTCCTCGCTCACCCGCTTGTAGTGGATGGGAGACTTCGTCTTCTCGTCCAGCAGCCTGAAGCTGATCTCGTCCCGCGACTCGGCCGAATAGAGGCCCACGGGGATGTTGACGAGACCGAAGCTGATCGTGCCTTTCCAGATCGCGCGTGCCATGAGAGTCGTCCTCCGGATTGCATAGGAACGCAAGATGCATGCCGCCCTTTCTTCCTCTTCCTTCCAGTCATGAACGCGGTCCGCGCCATCCAAGCCCTCTTCGGCCCAGGGGTACATCCTCTCTTCCTCGTCATCACCTCTCTCGGCACCAGCGCGCTGCTGTGGAGTCTCCTCACCCTCTACTCCTGGCTCGTCGATCCCCGCTTCGGCCGGCGGCTGGCCGTGGCTTTCGCGGCTTCGATCCTCGCCAACCGCATCCTCAAGGACGCCTTCGGCACCGACCGCCCCTACGTATTGGATTCGACGCTCGCCACCGAGTCGGACCGGCGTACGGGCGGCGGCCACGGCTTCCCGAGCGGCCACACCATGAACGCGGCCACGGTCTACTTCGCCTTCGCCTTCCGCTGTCGCCGGTATCGCCGGCCGTTCCTGTGGCTGGGAGCCCTGGCGCTGGTGATAGCCGTGGGACTGTCGCGGCTCTACCTCGGGGTGCACCTGCCAGTGGACGTGGGAGGAGGGCTGATCCTCGGCGCGGTCTTCGCCTGGATCGGCGGGGGCTCGTCCCTCCCGCTGGACTGGCCCCGGCGCAGGCTGTGGATTCCCCTCGTGGGACTGGCGGGGCTGGGAGCCTGTTATCTGGGATCGTCCGGGGTGGAAGCGCTCCCCTGCGGCCTGCTGGTGGGCTCGCTCATGGCCCGGACCGACTTCGCGCCGCCCGGCAACGCCCGCGGCCGGGTGGGGATCGTGATCGGAGGCCTCCTGCTGCTGGCCCTCCTGGCAGGCCTGCTGCTCTGGCTCCCCGAGCGTCTCCAGCCGGGGCTCGCTTCCTCCGTGCCCGTCTCCTACCTGGCCGGCCTCGTCCTCGCCTGGGTGGGGCTCGACGTCTGGCCGCGGCTGTTCGGTCTCCTCGGGTCTGTGAGAAAGTAATCCCATGGGACTGCGGGGACTGCGCATTGCTAGGCTGAGCAAAGGGAGCAAGACCGGAGCTCGCATTTGGCGTGTGGCCCCGGGCGGGATGGAGGAGCGGGAGGACCACCTGGCGACCGAGGAGCCGCTGGAGATCCGCCTCGTGCAGGAGGGCCGGCGGCAGACCGTGGCGATCACCATGCGCACGCCCGGAGCCGACTCCGAGCTGGCTATCGGCTTCCTCTTCGCCGAAGGAGTGATCGCCTCGCGCGAGCAGGTGAGCCGCACGGCTCCCTGTCTCGATCCACAAGAAGCAGACCGCAGCGAGAACATCCTGGAAGTGGAGCTGGCCGCAGGCGTGCCCGCGCCCGAGCTCGCGGGCCTCGACCGCCACTTCTTCGCCACCAGCGCCTGCGGCGTCTGCGGCAAGGCAGGCCTCGAAACGCTCAAGCTGCGGGTGAAGGAGCCGGTGGCGCGGGGGCCGGAGATCTCGCCCGAGGTCCTCTCCACCCTGCCCCTGCGCCTGCGCGAGGCCCAGGGGATCTTCGACTTGACCGGCGGCCTCCACGCCGCGGGCCTCTTCGACACCGAAGGCCGCCTCCTCGCCGCCCGCGAGGACGTGGGCCGCCACAACGCCCTCGACAAGCTCATGGGCTGGGCCCTCCAGGAGGATCTCCTCCCCCTCACCGGTCACGTCGTGATGGTGAGCGGCCGCTCCAGCTACGAGATCCTCCAGAAGTGCCTGATGGCCGGCGTGCCCATCGTCTGCGCCGTCTCCGCCCCGTCGAGCCTCGCCGTCGAGCTGGCCGAGAGCTTCGGCATCACCCTCGTGGGCTTCCTCCGCGGCGACCGCTTCAACGTCTACACCGGAATCGAACGGATCGCCGGAGCCGTCCCCGCCCGCCGGGCCCGCCGGGAACGGTCGTTGCTGCCGACGGTGTAACGGTTACACGCGGAGGGAACTCCGTCGGACCTCAGCCGGCCCCCGGTCCCTCACTCCCCCAGCCCCTCTCTCCCAGCCTCCCCCCCGTCCGCCGGGAGAGAGGGGAGCGAGAAAAGGCAGAAGAACGAACTGTTTTTTAAGACTAACCTCTCCCTCTTCTCCCGGAGGACCGGGGGGGAGGCTGGGAGAAGAGGGCCGGGGTGATGAGGGCTCTGGCACAAAACCTGCAACTTACCTCCATCAGCAGGCCGGTAGCACGGTGAACCGGCAGCCCCGGGGAAAGGCACCCCGGAGTTCAAAACGCAGCACCGGCGCGAAACAGCCTTTCGCGGCCCCTCCCTGAAGGGGAGGCGTCCTGAATCTTGAGAGATCAGTCGCCTCCCCCTTTTTTTATCCGGGGCTCCGGAGGGGAGGTTTCACACAAGGAGACAAAGCCATGAAGACGAGAGCATTCCCGATCCTGTTCGCCGTCTCGCTGGGCCTCCTCCTGGTCCCGCTGGCCGGCTGCCACAACAACGACGACAGCGCCATCAGCTCCCAGCGCGATGCCGATGGGAAGACCACCATCCACGTGGACGGCGACAAGGCCAAGGAGGACCTGAAAGCCGCCGGCCACGAGCTCAAGCAGGGGGCCGAAGAAGTGGGGAGCGCCATCCAGCGTGGGGCCGAGGAGGTGAACAAGCAGGTCGGTCCCGTGGCCCGCGAGGTGCTGGACGACGCCAGCATCACCGCCAAAGTGAAAGCCCGCCTGGTGGCCGATCCCGACGTCGCCGCCATCCACATCGACGTCGACACGATCGACGGCCGGGTGACCTTGAACGGCAAGGTCTCCTCCGCGGACGAGCGCGCCGAAGCCGAGAAGCTCGCCCTGCACACCGAGGGAGTGAAGTCGGTGGTGAACCTCATCCAGGTGGCGGGCCAGGAGGGCTCGGGCTCGTAGGGCCGACGCGGGGCGGCGACATCGATTCCACATCTCAGGCACCTCCCCCGCGGGCACACCGGGGCGGGCGGGACCGTCCTCTCCGCCTCTGAGACGCCCCACGGGGTTCCCCGCGGGGCGTCTACATTTGGACCGGACGGAATCGCCGCTTCGCAGACACCTTCTCAGGTTTGGACTGCGTCTCCGACGTTTGGTTCTGATCATCGGGCGGTTGGACTGAATCCACGGGCGGTTGGGAGCGATCGCCGGGCGTTTGGGCAGAAGACCGGATCGGCAAGATCTGCTGTCGCCCCTTCAGGGCTTGGGAGGGGATTGAAGGTTTTTGTTTCCTGGGGCTTACGCCGCCAGGCTTTATTCTGTCGCCCCCTGCGGGGCTGAGGCAAGAACTGGAACAGTTGACGAGCCCTTACCCAGGGAGTCGTCCCAGCACGCGATTCCAGCGTTGGTGGTTCCCAGATCGAGAGCCCAGCCGGCCATTGCAGGAGCATTATAGATGGTGGCCAGGATAGCGCCCCGCGGGACTTTTCGCGGCTCCTGAAGACCTTTGCGCGCCACGGGAAAGTTTTCCGCGCGCGCGAAGACCTTTCCGGGCCAGCGGAAAGCTTTCCCGCGGAGTGGAAGACCTTTTTCTGGCATGGAAAGTTTCTCCAGCCAGCGGAAAGGTTTCCGCGCCGCTGGAAAGCCTTTCCCAGCGCTGGGAAACCTTTCCTGGCGCCGGGAAGACTTCCCACGCCGTGGAAAGCTTTCCCAGAGCCAGGAAAAGCTTTCCGGCCAGCGGAGGGACCTTCCAGATCCCGCGGAAAGTTTTCCCGCCGCGCGGAAAACTTTCCCGCCGGGCTGAAGAGCTTCTCCGCGGCGAAGAGAGGACAAAAAAAGGGGGGCGTGCGCTTGGCACGCCCCCGAGAAGATTGCCAGATCAGGGACTACTTGGGCAGCGGGGCACCGCCTGACGACCGATTCCGACGTGGCCGTCTTCTTCCTCGAGGTGCTGCCGGAGATCAAACCTGGGGTTCTGGTGCAGATTCACGACATCTACTGGCCCTCGACTATCCTCCGCAATGGGGCGACCGCGACTACTCCGAACAGTACGTTCTCGGCGCGTGCCTGCTCCTGTCGCCGAACACCTTTGAAATCCTTCTCCCCAACACTTTCGTCTGCGAGGATGCCGAGTTGAGCACCGACCTGGCCATGCTGTGGCGCTCGTTGCCGGTCTCTGAGCCGATGCGCCACGGGCAATCGTTCTGGTTTACGAAGTCGCATACAGCCAATCAATCCACTCTCCGGAGCTTTGTTCGCGTTCAGCGGTCCACATCCAGGACCCGGCGAGCTTCGCCGCGTTGACGCTTTTCCGGCAGGCGGCAGAGCGCGAGCGGGTCACCGAGGAGTTTGCCCGCGACCTACTCTCCTACCTGCGGAAGGCGCGGTATGACCCAGAGCTGCGGTTTGAAGGAAACGCAGTCTAGGCATGGGGAGAGGTGTCCGGCGGGAGGCACGCTTCCAGAGCGACTCCTGGTATCATGCCCTGGAGGTAAAAAGACTACAAGCCGCCGAGAGGAGGTCCCACCGTGCGCAAGGTGACGTTTGGAGGTGCGAACAGTTTGGACAACTATCTCGCCCGCCCGGACCATGCGGTGGATTGGCTGTTGTGGGGCGAGGAGGTGGCCTCTGTCATGTCCGACTATTGGAAGACCATTGATACGGTCTTGATGGGGCGGAAGACATATGAGGTGGCGCTCAAGAGCGGCCATGGGGACGGGAGCTATCCGGGGATGAAGACCTATGTCTTCTCACGCACCCTCCCGGAGGGCTCTGGCAACGGTGTCACCATCATCCGGGAGGACGTGGCCGCCTTCGTCCGCGAGCTGAAAGCAGAGGAGGGCAAGGACATCTGCCTGATGGGAGGCGGTGAGCTCGCCCGGCCGCTCTTCGAGGCGGGCCTGATCGACGAGGTCGGATTCAACATCCATCCGGTGCTCCTGGGAGCGGGCATTCCTGTCTTCCATCCGATGAGCCGCCAGATCGACCTGGAGCTCCTGGCCTGCCAGACATTCAAGAATGGTTGCGTCTACGTGATCTACCGGGTCAAGAACGCAGCGTCCTGAGCTCTGTCGCTGAGGCTAACCAAAGAGGCTCGCCCGGTGTCTGTGGGATTGGAGGGACTCGGATCATGGACAAGCTCTACGCTCTGCTGGTCGGAATCGACGCCTATAAGCCTCCTCCTCCTCCCAGTGCCTTGACGGGCTGCCGCAACGACGTGGCGGCCATGCAGGAATTCCTGACCGGCCGCATCCCCGCGGAGCGCCTCGATCTGAAAGTCCTGGTGGACGAAGAGGCTACGCGCTGGGGGATCATCGACGCCTTCCGCGCCCACCTGGGCCAGGCGGGGCCCCAGGACACCGCCCTCTTCTTCTACGCCGGCCACGGCTCCCGCGAGCCTGCGCCGCCCGAGTACCGGCACCTGAAGGCCGATGGCAAGAACGACACTCTCGTGGCCTACGACAGCCGGCTGCCGGACCGCAAGGAATGGGATCTCGCGGACAAAGAGCTGCGGGTGCTGATCGCAGAAGTGGCTGCGAGCGGTGCTCATGTGGTGATCATCCTCGATAGCTGCCATTCGGGAAGTGCCACTCGCACCAGCGAAGAGCTGGTGGTCCGGCGCACCGGGCCTGCAGCCAAAGGGGTGCGGCCTGCGGATACGTACTGGTTTTTCAACTCCGAGAAGCAGTTGCCTCCGGAGTTGGGGGGAGCGGAGAAGTGGCGCCTCCTTCCGAGTGGCCGGCACGTCCTGCTCGCCGCCTGCGAGGACCACCAGTCGGCCGGCGAGTGCCGCGATCCCCACGGGACGCCACGCGGGCGTTTCTCCTACCATCTCATCGAGGCCCTGAAGGAGCTCAACGGCGACATTCGCTACCGCGACCTTTTCGAGCGGGTGAAGACGCTCGTCTGCAATCATGCCAGCGGCCAGGTCCCCCAGGCCTACGGCGAGCTCGAAGCCGTGATTTTCGACGGCGCCATGCCGGTCCGCCCTCCTCTTTTCTATCTCCAGAAATTCCAGGATCGCGGTTGGCGTCTGAATGCCGGCAGGGTCCACGCCATCAAGGAGCATACGGTGCTCGACGTCTTCCATGAGGGCGCTGTCACCGGGCACAAGACCGGAGCCCGGATCGGGAAAGTGGTGGTGACGAAGGTCGGCGCCGTCGAAAGCGCGATCCAAGTCAAGGAGGGGATGCTGCCGGAGGACGCCATGACCCTGCCGGTCGTCGTCTCCGAGCTGGAGTTTCCGCTCTTGACCGTGGCTCTGAAAGGTGACTCGTTGCCTGCGGACCTGAGACATCAGGTCCATCACTCTCCGTACCTGAAGCTCGTCGACGTCTCGCAAGCTGATGTCGTGGTCGAGGCCAGTCCCCAAGGGCTCCGGCTGCGGAATGGGGACGTCGCTCGCGAGTTGATCTCGCGCGAGCTGACGGGCACCCGGAGTGTGCGGTGGGTGATGGACGCTCTGGAGAAGATCGCCCGCTGGAGAGCCATCGCGGACCTTGGGAATACCGGCGACTCCCTGGTCAACCAAGTGCAGATGACGGCCCTCCGGTGGCTGGGTTCCCCATCGACTCCCGGTGCGGACTCGCCTGCGGGAGACCCCAGGACGGAGCCGGATTCAATCGCAGATGGTGTCCTCTGCCTCGAATATCAAAATGAAGACGAGCCGCGCCGCTTCACGGTCTGCATCGAAAACCACAGTGGCGCTCCCATCTACTACGCTCTCTTCGGGCTCAGCGAGGCTTTCGCCATCAAGATGCTCGAAGACGCCTCCGGCCGCCTGCCGGCCGGGGGGAATGTCTGGGTGCGAGAGATGGATGGCATCCCGGCCAGCGTACCCGACGATCTCCACGACCGCGGCGTGACGCAGCGCCGGGACGTCCTCCTGCTCCTGGTCAGCGATCAGGAGGCGAGCTTCGAGCACATCCAGCAGGACCCGATCTATGAAGAGGACTACCGCTGGCGGGGCGAATCCCGGCGTCTTCAGGATCTGCTCGTCTGGCGGAAGTACCGCGAGCTCGGGGGAGGAGCACGGCAAGGCCGGTGGGCCGCCAAAAGCCGGACCATCGTCTCCGTACGCCCGCCCAAGAAGCTCGAACCGGCGTCGAGCTCGGACGTTCCCCGTGGCCGGAGCTATCGGGGTGACTTCAACGTGGGCAATGGCGTCCGTTTCAACGCACCCGACGAGCTTCATACCAGCGCCCGGCTGCTGAGCGCCTCGGAAGCCGCAGAACGGCTCGGGGCCTTCCTGGACCCGCCTTGTCTTCCTGGTGTGAAGACCTACCCCCTAGCGCTCGCCGGCGGCTGGGGGAGCGACGGCGGCCTGAGCGTCCTGGAACTCTCGGGGGGTGACATGAGCACGGTGACGGCCAGTGATCCCTTGAAGATCTTCGCCTCTCCCGACCTGCCAGACGGTGAAGCTCCCATCGTCTTCGCCTTTGACGGCCGCGAGCACCACCGGGTGGAGGCTCCGGGGATCCGCGGCTTCCCCCTGGTGATTCCCCGGTTGCCTCAGCCTCAGAGCGGCGACAGCCTGTGGCTCCTCTTCCGTAGCGCTCCCGGCGGCTCCGTGCGAGGCTCCTGAAGCACCTTGCCGGGCCGCTGAAGCGGAGGTGGACCGGTTGCGCGCAGAGATCCGACAGCTCAAAATGTCCGGACTTTGACCTCCACTGCCGGTACCCGACTGAAGACGACAACCCTCTTTTCCCGCTTCCTGCTCCTCACCCTCTTCCTCGGGTGCTCCGGCGCTCCCTCCATTCCCTCCGGACCCGTACGGCCGTTGCTCGACGGCGATCACGCTCCCGACGTGCTGGTCGAGCGGCGGGAGGTCGCCTGGCCGCCTTCTCCTGAGGGCGGGCGCTTCCTCTCCGGGTGGTTCGCGGAGCGGCGGTCGGGTGGGGCGGTCCTGATTCCTCCCCTGGATGGCGGGGTCGCGCGCCTGGAGCTGGTCAATCTCGAAAAGCAGGACCGGAGGCTGGCGATCGATTTCGCGGCCGGGCCGGAGCCGCTTCAGGGATCGGTGCGGGTCCGGGCCGGTGGGCGGGACGTGGGGACTTTCCCTCTCTCCGATCCGCTGGAGCTGCGGCTGCCGTTTTCAGAGCTGCCGCTGGGACGGGTGCCGGTGGACCTGACGTTTGCATCCCGGCAGGCCGCGGTGGTGGCCGCCGTTCTCCGCTCGCCAGCCGCGGCCGGGGAGGCGAAGGTCGAGGGCTCCGATCTCGTCCAGAGCGGAGCTTCCCTGGTGGATCTGGTCCGTCCCGTCTCGGGCGGCGAGGTGCTGGTGGGGAGCTTCGTGCCGCCGGAGTCTCCCCGCTTCGGGCAGAGCTTCGAGCTGACCCTGGAACAGGAGGAGGGCCGGGTGGTTCAACGCTTCTCCTGGACCCCGGGATGGTGGCGGCGTGGACGGCAGACGATCGCGCTGCCGGTGGGAGGTGCCAGGGGATTCGTGCGGGTCCGCCTGCGAGCCTCCGGGGCCGGTCCGGCAGGGAGGTGGCAGTCCCTGGGCCTTGCCGGTGGAACGAAGAACGGTGGTGAGGAGATCGCCGCTGAGCCGCGCAAGGCCCCGCCGAGGCTGATCGTGCTCTACGTGATGGACGCGTTGCGGGCCGACCGGCTTGGCTACGTGGGAAGCACGGCCGGAGCCTCTCCGATCTCGGATCGCCTGGCCCGTGAGGGAATGGCCTGCCGAGCCCATCGCAGCGTCGCTCCCGATACCCTGCCGTCCACCAAGGCCCTGTTCACGGGCCGGAGCTTCGTCGCGCGCGGCGGCTGGAAGCTCGTGCCCGAGGATGGCAAGACCCTGGCCGAGCTCCTCCGCGCCGCGGGCTATCGCACCGGTCTCTTCTCCGGCAATCCTCACGTCGGTCCCGCCTTCGGCACGGACCGGGGGTTCGAGCACGTGGCGAGCGACGTGCTCATCGACAGCTACTACTACGGCGGTCCGGTGAGGCCGCCCTTCAACGACAACGCGACGCGGGTCCAGGCCGCGGCTCTGGCCTGGGTCCGCTCGCTGCCGCCGGGAGCGAAGGCGTTCCTCTATCTCCACACCATCCATCCCCACAATCCCTATGAGCCCCCCGAGCCTTTCCGTTCGCGCTTCACAGCGGGGATCGATTCGACGGTCGACGGCAGCACCGAGACCCTGCTCGCGATCAAGCAGAGGCGGAGAGAGATGAGCTCCGCGGATCGGGAGAGGCTTGCCGGTCTCTACACCGGCTCTTTCGCCTACAACGACTCCGAGCTGGGTCGCTTCCTCACGGACCTCGCTGCCTGGGCGCCTCCCGCCGAGACCCTGGTCGCCCTCACCGCCGATCACGGCGAGGAGCTGCTCGATCATGGCGGCGTGCTCCACGGCTACACCCTCTATGAAGAGATGCTGCGCATCCCCCTGGTCCTCTGGGCTCCGGGACGGCTACGCCCCACCGTGGTCGAGGCACCGACCGACACCCTGGACTTGCGTGCGACGCTCCTCGATCTCGCGGGCCTCGAGACACCTCGGGGGACCGCAGGGCGCTCGCTCCTCCGGCCGCGGCGAGACGAGGGAGAGCCCCGTCTGGCCGCAGCTTCGAACGTCAAGGGTGGGATCTACACCGCCACGTCCGGGCGTCTCAAGCTGATCTGGGCGCCGCGGACGGGTCTCGGCTGGGGACTGGGGGAGGGAGTGGGCCGCTCTCACGATCCCGAGTACCTGTTCGATCTCGTGAAGGATCCCCAGGAGACCGTGAACCTCGCCGGTATTGCCGGCAGGAGCAGCTTCGAAGCCGCCTGGCTGCGCTCCCGCCTCTTCGCTTGGGTACAGCGCCGCGACGCCGGGGAGGAGCCCGGCCAGCCGGTCGATCGCGAGACCCGCGACAAGCTGCGGGCGCTGGGGTATGTGAATTAGGGCTCCTGAAACCTCCCCTCGATCCGATCCGTAGGGACCCACAAAGCCTGCTGCGCCCTTCGCGCCCGGCTGGGAGGGATTTCCATTCCATGAATACCCTGGGCCAGGATCTGCGCTTCGCCCTCCGGACTCTGCTCAAGAGCCCGGGGTTCGCCATCGTCGCCGTGGTCTGCATCGCCATCGGCATCGGCGCCAATACGACCGTCTTCAGCATCTTCAACGCCGTGCTGCTGCGGCCGTTCCCCTATGCCGATCCGGACCATATCGTGGTGGTCCACGAGACGCAGCCGAAGAACGACGTCGATCGCGCCGGCCTCTCCTATCTCGACTATCAGGACCTCTCGGAGCAGAGCCGTTCGTTCTCGGAGATCGCCGCCTATACCGAGCGGAGCGTCACCTTCTCGGGCAGCGGCAGCGAGGAGCCGGAGCGGGTGATCGGCGCTTCGATCTCGGGGAACCTCTTCCCCCTGCTCGGCGTCAAGCCGATCCTCGGGAGGAATTACTTCCGGGAGGACGAGGACCGGCCGGGAGCACCGGGCGTCGTGCTGCTGAGCCACGAGATCTGGAAGCGGCGGTTCAACAGCGATCCCCACGTCGTGGGCAAGACCCTGCTGATCAACGCGGCGGGCCACACGGTCGTGGGCGTGATGCCGCCCCGGTTCAAGTTTCCGGAGAACCACCTCGCCTGGGTCCCCCTGGCGCCCTTCGTTCATGACCATCCGCGCAGCGAGCGCAACCTCGCCGTCTTCGCCCGGCTCAAGCTCGGTGTGAGCCTCGAGCAGGCACGGACGGAGAACGTGGCGTTCGTCGCACGCCTGGCGATCCAGAATCCGGACAGCCACAAGGGGTGGAGCGGCAACGTCACCTCCCTGCGCGAGGAATTCGCCGGCCGCAACCTGAAGCTGATCGTCCTCACCATGATGGGGGCCGTGATCTGCGTGCTGCTCATCGCCTGCTCGAACGTGGCCAACCTGCTGCTGGCGCGGGCCACCGTGCGGCAACGGGAGGTCGCCGTGCGGGCCGCCTTCGGGGCCGGGAGGCTCCGTCTCCTGCGCCAGCTCTTGACCGAGAGCGTGGTGATCGGCCTCCTGGGCGGCGGCCTGGGAGTGTTCTTCGCCGTCTGGGGCCTGCGCTGGTTCGAGCTCTCCATCCCGGCGGACAATCAGCCGCCCTACTGGGTCCAGCTCACGATCGACGGGCCCGTGCTCCTCTACACCCTGGGAATCGCCGTTCTCACCGGCCTCCTCTTCGGCCTGGCACCCGCTCTTCAGGCGATGAAGGCCGACCTTCACGAGTCCCTGAAGGAAGGGGGCCGGGGAGCCGGCGGCAGCGTGCGGCGCAATCGCCTGCGGAGCTTCCTGGTGGTGGTCCAAGTGGCCTTCTCCCTGCTGCTGCTGGTCGGCGCCTCGCTCTTCGTGAGGAGCTTCCTCAAGCTCCAGGAGGAGACGGGGGGCCTGCGCACCGATCACAAGATGACCATGCGCTTCTACATGGCCGCCGGCCGCTATGAAAAGGATGAGGACATGACCCGGCGAGTCGAGGATGTGGTCCGGCGGCTAGAGACCATCCCCGGCGTCGAGGCCGTGTCGGCGTCGAACAACATTCCCTTGAGCGGCGGCGGCGACGGCGGACGCATCCAGGTCGAAGGGCGCGACTTCCCGCCGGGAGAGGAGCCCAACATCTTCTTCGCGGGCGTGACTCCCCACTTCTTCGAAGCCGTCGATCTCAAGCTGACCAGCGGCCGGACGTTCACCGAGGCCGAGGGGTATGGGATCTCCGGCGTCGCCGTGATCAATCAGACCTTCGCCCAGAAGTTCTGGACGGGGAAGGACGCCGTGGGGCGCCGCTTCCGGCTGAAGGACGGCAAGAACACTGACTGGATCCGGGTGATCGGCGTGGCGCCGGACATCAAGGACAACGGCGTGGATGAGAAAAAGATCCAGCCCGCCGCCTATCTGTCCTACGCCTATTCGCCGGCGCGCAACACGGGCTTGACGATCCGCACGCGCTTCAATCCCCTGCAAGTGGTGGCGCCGGCCCGCAAGGAGATCCGGGCGTCGGATCCCAACATCCCGGTCTTCGACGTCTTCACGCTGGAGCATGTCCGCCAGTCCGGCTACTGGGAGTTCCGCATCTTCGGCGGGATGTTCTCCGTCTTCGGCGTTCTCGCCCTGTTCCTGGCCGCCATCGGTCTCTACGGCGTGCTCTCCTATTCGGTGAGCCAGCGGGAGCGGGAGATCGGCGTGCGGGTGGCCCTGGGAGCGCAGGAGGGGCAGGTCCTCGGCCTGGTGATCCGCCAGGGGATGCTCCTCGCCCTCGTCGGCATCGGCGCCGGCCTCCTCCTCTCCTTCGGCGCCACAAGGGTGATATCGAGCATCCTCTACGACACCAGCCCCACCGATCCCATGAGCTTCGGCCTCATCTCCGCCGTCCTCGCGGGGATCGCCGCCTTCGCGAGCTACTTGCCGGCGCGAAGGGCGTTGGAGGTGGACCCGCTGGAGGCTTTGCGGGGGGAGTAGGGGGCGCGAGCTCGTCTGTCCAACGTTCGTGATCGATTGGCCGACGTTCGCCATCGATCGGCCGACGTTCATCGTCGATCGGCCAGCGTTCGTCGTTGATCGACCGACGTCGGTCAGCGACTGGCCGGCGTTATTCAGGGTCCGGCCGGTGTCGGCCAGAGGCTCGCGGACGTTGAACAGGGGATGGCCGACGCCGGCGAGAGCCTCGCGAACGTCGGCCAGTGGCTCGCCGACGCCGGCCGGAGGATCGCGGACGCCGGCCAACCGAGGTGGAGGACTGTCCTTCCGAGCTTTCTTTCCTTTCCGCCTTGGACAGCCGGCCCGCCGCCAACGTAAGAAGATCCAACCTCCGGAAGAGCCGTTCGAAGGAGATCAGCGAGGAGGGGTGAAAGGGATCTTTGAAAACTGAACCCGCCGGGGGGCGGCCATCGGGCCGTAGCTCCCGGCCGATCGCCTACGGGCGATCCCCGGAGCGGTCCGTAGGGCGGCGGACCGTTCTGGAGCCCTGGGCCAACCGCACGGCCGGCGGTTCTGCGCCAGGGCCACGCCGGGGCTCTGCGCCATGCGGGAGAGCCCCCGGCTTTCTCGCGGTCTGATCTCCGGTCCGCTGCCCAGATCAGGGATCAGTAAAAGTCGTAGTGTCATCAAAGTTCCGGATGGAGCCGTCGAGATCGCAGAAGAAGGTTTTCCTTCCTGTCCACGTGTCGGTCACCGTAATTACGTAGAAGCAGGACAGGTCCGTCTGCGCTCCGAGTAAACCCAGAAGCTGTCGTCATCCACATTCTGGCCGTCGACCGTGACAACAACTCGGAGTTGGCAGGATCGGAGAACCTGAAGTAGCCCGCCTGTCGTTATTGGGGACTTGACCCTTTGGCCCACCCCGGGGGGTGGGCAGACGCCTCCATAGTTGGGGGAGTCGCTGAAGGTGACGCGCACCTCGAAGCGACCGTTGTGAAGGCAGAGTGCTGAGGTTCGTCCTTCAGGCAGGAACCGGCAGGATCTCCTCCAATGGGAGCTACCTGGGTTATTTGAAGCGCGTTCTTTTCGGTCTCCGGGGAGACTGCGAGGCGTCCGCTCCTTTGAGCGTGTCGATTCGCCGCTACACAGAATGGAACGATGCCGCTGCCGGCACTAGGACGCGGGAATCTAAGGAACGTTGAGTCTGTACTGAGTCCAAGAACTGCCCCGGCTTTCACCTGCAGACTGCCGATACCGCCGGGTGCTCCAAATTCCTGGAACGCGGGCTTGGGGCTAATAGGCAAGAAGGATCTAATGCCGAACCCTCCTGATTCACTGTCACAGTGTTGCCGGCGATCGACAGGGTGCCGTCTCGTTGTTTTCGGTCGGCTTGACGGAGAAGATGACTTGGCCGTTTCCGCTGCCCGTCGCTCCGCTTTCGAGCTTGATGAAGTCGTCATTGCTCTCTGCGATCCATCGCAGTCTCCGGCGTGTTTAGAACGTTCACTTCAACCGGCTTTCCCACTTCTGGCTCTGTGATAGGTACTCAATGCGATCAATAGAGCCGCAGCCTTTCTGAATCACTAGGAAAGACACGTTATCGACTTATCGATCTTCAGTGCCCCAGTTCTACTGAGGCTACGCGGTTTTCCCGACAGAGTAACAAGGGTTCCGGATCCGTGCCCTGCCGAGGGAATTGATCGCCAGGAAATCCTGGTCGCTCTGGCCGCCCAGGGGCAGCATTTAGGGGCCTCGATAGTCACCGGTTGCCGGTACTTCTTTGTGCAAGAAAGGAATCGGGTGGTGGTTGCGGAGAGACGAATGCAGGCGCAGGGCCGCTTTTGGGTCAGGGTGAAGGCGGCGTCGGTCCCACGATCGTCAGAGAGCTTGCGCCTTATGTTGTCAGTTGGGGTTTACAGTATATGAGACTCGTTCCGTCGCCGCTGCTCTGGACTGCCGGGTGATCTCAGGAAATCATTGTTGCTCGCCACCGCCTTACGGTCACAGAAGTTCGGAGCCGTCTACTGAGAAAGTGTCGTTGCCTCCTTCTCCTTAGGAAACTCTTTGCTGGATGGGTTGATCGTGTAGGTGCAGGCCGCCGGGTCTTGGCTCACGGCGAAGCTCGCCTCGGTGTCCACCAGGCTCAGCAAGCCGTTGCGGATAATGTGATCCGGATTGGCTGCTACATCATACACAACGTCGACCGTGCCGCTGCCTTCACCGTCCTGAGGTGAGGTGATCTGGAGGAAATCCTCGTTGCTCACCACCACCTTCCAGGTGCACCCCTTGGGGGCTTTGACAGTTACCTTGTTGCCGCTCTTTCCTTCCGCAGAGAAGGAATCCGGCGTGGGGAGGGTCGAATTCATAGGTGCACGGGGCCGCTTCCTGGGTGACGGTGAAGGTGGCATTGGTTCCAGAGATCTTTAGGGTCCCATTGCGGGTGAGGTGGTCCGGGTTGGACGTCACGTCGTAGCTGATACTGCCTGGGCCTGTACCTCCGGGGAGGAGGTGATCTGGAGGAAATCCTTGTCGCTCACCACCTTCCAGTGGCAACCTTGTGAAGTGATAACCGATACGATGTTGCCACTGCTTCCTTCTGCGGGAACGGAGGCTTGGAAGGGGGTTGAATTGATAGCTGCATCCAGGTTCGCCAGCAAGAGGTACCGTCACCATCTTGGAGATCTCTGAGATCGTCTGCGCTGGGCCATTGTTGCGGCTCACGCCGAGGTGAACGTGTATGTACCGGCGTTGTCGTAGGTATGCTGAGGGTTCTTGGCCTCTGAATCGCAAACGGTGCCCGGGCCATCTCCAAACGTCCAGCACCAGAGATCAGGATCCCCGAGGAATCGTCCACGAATTGGACGGTCAGACCAGACGGATCGGACCGATCTGGCTTGACGATGAAGCCGGCATGAAGGTCTTCCGCCTTGGTTGAAAGCTTGGAGCTACTCTGGGAGCGACGAGGGGGAAGAGTGGTGGCTCGGATTGCAGTCTTCGGCCGCGTTGGCTTTCATGCTAATGGAGAGAGCCAAGAGAGAGGCCAGGGCGATGAGGCGCGATAGGGTTGCCATGGTGTAGGCTCCTTTGCAGTCGTAACTATCCAATCGTATTTGTCAGAAACGGATCACGGCGGAGATCGACGCAGTCTTCACCCGCGCGGAGAGGTCAATCGCCGCATCCACCTGGTAACGTCCGCTGCCACTGATATAACCGAGCCCCGCGGCATAATGGATCTCGTTCCTCCCGGAGCGGAAGAGGGCTTGAAAGGCCTGTTCATCTCCCTCATAGCGAATTCGGTGGTCTGGATCGTACCAGGCACCGATCCGTGCGGAGATCAACGATCGCGAGAGAGGGAAATTATTTTCAAACCCCACATGGATCTCGGTGGCATCATGGATGATGAATCGACAATGGTGAGTGGTGCAGGAGTCGGTCGACTCCGGGACAATTTTGGTGAACCTGTGGGTCAAATCGGAGTAGCTCACATGGACCACGTCCAAGAGGACCGTCTTGAACTCGGTAGGCTGAAAGGAAACTCCCAGGCCGAAGACATCAGGAACGTCGAAACCGGCGTGGAATTCTTCGCTCTTGAAGCTGGGTGGGGCCTTCTTTCCTGGCAGGTTTCTTGCGTCGAAGTCCAACCTCGGGGCGTGCCGATAAACGCCGCCAAGCTTCCAGGAGCTGTTCAGCGTCCACAGGAAGCCGGCATTGAAGCCCAACTTCTGATCCGAGCCATTCTGGGTCTGCTTTTCGACCAGATTCTCGGGCCTGAAGTCTAGAGTTGGACTGTTCGCGCTGATTCGATCGGTCTTTGACGTTATATGGAAGTCGTAGAGAGATAGCCCGCCGCCGAGCGACAGGCTGTCGCTGATACGGAAGGAGGCCGCGACGCCGTAGTTGACGATGTCCAGATCGAGAGCATTGTTCGTTGGCTTGAGGCGGCTTCCCTGGTCTCCAAGACGTGCGCCCTCGGTTGTGAAATCAGCTCCTAGTTTCGCCAACTCGTGTCGATAGAGCGCGACAGCCCATTGTGACCGAGGATAGGCGTAGGAGAAGAATGAGAGGCCGTTCTGATCGTTTTCATCGCGACCGATGTGGAGGTCCGCGGCGGGGGCCTTGGCTGTCGAATTGAACTGGCCGCCATTGGTGAAGACGTTGGAGAAACTCCAGTGGCGAACCTCCAGGGATACCTCGGGCAGGGAAAGGATCGTCAAGCCGGCAGGGTTGGCGTAGGCGGCGGTAGCGTCGTCAGCGAGACCGATGAACGTCCCGCCCATCCCAAGGCTGCGTGCGCCAGGCGTGGAGAAATTGAACTGAAACCCCGCATTGATCTCGGCATTGGTCTGGCCGAGAAGGCCTTCCGCCGCGAAAGCATGCAGGCACAGGATCAGCAAGGTAAGGCGGCAATATGGGTTGCGCATCGGAGCTCTCCTTCGTCCTGCTGGCTCAATGGGATCCGCCGGTACACTTGGTCTTCAGTCGTAGCAACGTGTCATACTCTGGCGTCGCCGTTTGAATGGCTCCGATGCGCAAAGACAGGTCCCATTTCCGCAAGGCGCCGGCGCAATCTCCCTGATGGAAAAGAGCGAGGCCAATATAATAGTTGGGTAGATATTCCGCGTAAATTGTGCCATAACGCCGCACGAGCTCTCCGTTCTCTGGCTGCTTCTTCAGCGCTCGCTCCAACAACTCCGCGCTTTTCTTCCAATCTTTAAAGTCCTGGGCTCTGAGCGCGACATTGAACAACTCTGTTGCGGCGCCAGCACTTGCTGGAGAGGCACTCCCCAAGGGGAGGACGACAAAGGTTAGGAACAAGATCAATACGACATTCCACTTCCTGGCAATTCGACTACGCCAGTGGAGCTGCTTCGGAGAATCAGGGCTTGGACGACCAGGCGCTGTGTTCATTGCCATTCCTCGCGCAGATTCGGCCTGCGTTCTTGGGGCAAGCGGTTGCGAGCGATTCCGATGAGGTCCTCTATCTTCATGGGCTCCAACCGAATAGAGCCTTCGACTCCCGCCGTGGCGAGCCACCTTCCATCTCCTGGACTGAAAGCAAGAGCAGAAATGGCTTCTGTGTGCCCATGAAGAGCGAAAATCTCCCACCCGGTTTCAGCATTCCAAATTTTCACGGAAGTGTCGCGGCTACCGCTGGCAAGCCGCCGGCTGTCGGGGCTGAAGGCGAGGGCGGTCACGCCGGCTGTATGCCCCGAGAAGGTTCGTAGCTTTCGGCCTGTCTCGACATCCCAGAGACGGATTGCGAGATCGAGACTGGCTGTGGCCAGTCGCCGGCCGTCGGGGCTGAACGTAGCCAGGATAATTGGAGAATAGGGGTTAGCGAAGCGTCGAATGAGCTTACCGGAGACGGTGCAGATCTGGACTTCGTCTGTCCCAGCGGTAGCGACACGCTTGCCATCTGGGCTGAAGGCCACAGCGAGAGAGTTTTTTTGAGGAAGTGGAATTCCCGCCCCGCTCTGGAGATTCCACAGTCGTGAATCTCCCGCCGTTGCCAGGAAATTGCCGTCCGGCGAGAGGCTGATGGCGGGCAGGTAGCTTTTCCCGAGATCGCGCCTCAGGGCCTCCCTTCCCGAAGGGACATCCCGGAGACTGAGAAGGTACCTGGAATTTACGTCTGCCTCCCTTTTAGTTTCAACAGACACGAGCCGGAGCCCATCGAGAGAAAGGCTGGCCATCTTGATCTGGAGATCTGGTGACAACGAAGCCTTCAATGGCACAGGTGGCATTTTTTCGGCTGTATTCCAGAGGACGGTCTGGCCGTCTTGGGCGGTGGCCACCAGCGTGGTGCCGTCCGGTAGGAAACCTAGGTCCACGATGGGTGCCGGCGAAATATACGTGTTGATCTCTTCCGGTAAGATATCCCAAAGAACCACGCTTCCCGGTCCACTCACCGTGGCACTGGCCGTTATTGCCAGGATGTTCCTGTTACCGATCGGGTGAGGTTTGAAGACAGCTCTCTGAACAGCGTCGGTCGGGCGGAAGGTATGCACTTCCGCTTCCCGATTGGGTGTCCCACAGCTTCGCGTTTCTGTCGAGGCTTGCAGACGCCAGATAGCGACCGTCCGGACTATAGGCTATATCCAGAATCAAGTCCTGGTGGCCGGAAAGGATCTTCAGAACCCCATGATTGGCCTGAACGTCCCAGATCCTGAGCAAGCGATCATTGCAGGCTGTGGCAAGGCGGCCCTCTGGGCTGAAGGCCACGGCAGCAACCTGCTGGGGGTGGCGGAGGGGTTCGCCGAGCCTGTGACCGGAAGCTACCTCCCAGACGATCGCCAGCCCGTCGTCTCCTCCTGTGGCGAGCAAGGTTCCGTCGGCGTTGAACGCGACGTCCCGTACAGCGTCGGAATGGCCGTCGGAGAGGCTCCTCAACCTTTTGCCAGTGGCGATGCTCCAGAGCGTGGCAGAGGGAGCGTTGCTGGCGACGACGAGGAGCGTGCCGTCTGGGCTGAAGGCAAGGGAGTTGATGGAAGACTCAGCGTTCAGGCTGCGGAGGAACGCGCCAGTGTCGGCACGCCATAGGGAGACGATGCCATCGGCGTCGCCGACCGCAAGCTGGTCTCCGGTCGGGCTGATCTCAAGGGCTGTGATCACAGAGCGAGACGTAGGAAGCGCCAGGATCTGCCGGCCGGTCTTCGAGTCCCTCAGGGAGACTCTGTTCTCTTCCGTGACGGCCGCGAAGCGCGAACCGTCGGGGCTGAAGGCAAACGCGCTCGCGGAGTCCGAGACGATGGGGAGGGAGAGGCCGCGCCGGACTACGGGGACGTTAAGGACGCGGTGAAGGGCGGCTTCAGCCTCCGCGGTTTTTGTCTGACGTATCGCCTCGAGGGCCAGCCGGAGACCGAGGTCGGGATCGAGTCATCCTTCAGGGCGTAGCTCGCCAGCTCGCGGGAGCGGGAGAGGCCGTTCTTTTGGTAAGCGGCATAGGCAAGCCCTGCCAGGGCAAGCAAGAGGATGCACAGGCCGGCGCTCAGAAGTCGGAGTCGTTGCGTCTGTCGACCCGTCTTGCGTCCTCGGCTCTGCGTGATTCCGAAAGAAACTCTCGCTCGAGCTTCGTGAGCGCCAGCGATCTGTCCTCGGTCGTCTCCTCGGCTTTCTTGAGCCGTTGACCGCGGTAGAGGAAGCTGACGTCGCGCGCGCCGTCCTGCCAGGCCTTGGCGTCTCCTGTCAGGCTGCTGGCTTCGGCGGGTTGGGCTTTCGCATTGGAGCGCAGACTGGATCGATGAAACGATCGTGGGCAAGCTCGTACCAGATTCCGCCGCGAGTGGCCTCGGTCGAATTAAATGGAGGTTCACGAGCGGTCGACAGCGAGTTGGGCAGTCCGCCGCTGGTTCGGGCTCTCGGCTGACCTGGTTGCGGATACGGGTCGGTGGAATGAGGGCTCGTATCGAACCATCGTCGGATCCTCCCGGTCTGCACACCCTGTCTGCGCGGCCCGCTCGACAGCGAATCGTAGAAGCGTTCCAGCGCCTGATCGATGTCGCCGAACTCAAGGGTCGTCCTCTGTAATCTGTCCCTGGCCGATTGGCTCAGGTTCTCCCAGAGCTCGACAGCAGACCACCTGGAGCTGCACAGGCTCGACGTATTCGCCGGACATGGTGCTTTTGTCTCAGCGACGATGAAGTTGGGCCAGATCGTCCACAAGACGTTCCGCCACCTTGTCTTCAAAGGGCTTGCCGGCGGCTTCAGCGGGAGGCGGACGGCTTCCAGGGCGCTGGTTGCGTTCGAAGCCGCTCCAGGCGGAAGCGGGTTCTGAGCTGACCTGGAGGAAGGCTGCAAAGGGTTCGAGGCCCGCCAGGTAGATCCTCCCTCAAGGCAAGCACCAACGAGAGGAAGGGTCATCCAGAAGGGCCTGGCGGAGCTGAAGGAAAAAGCCTCGCGTTCCTCCCAGCGATCTTGGGAGGTGAAGATCTCCTCGAACTGATCGAGGATCAGGACGCTGGCTGAGGCGGCTTCCCCAGCGCCTGATAGGGAAAGGCGAAGGAAGCTGTCGAGAGTTTGGCGTGCGAGAGCAGGGAGGTCGGCGGTGACCGCCAGCAAGCTGCAGATCACGTTGAAGGCAAAGACATTGGCCGGTTTGATCCCCGGCAGGCAAGGGCGGCCCACCCGGGCGACCGGAAGGGGGTGAGGGCCTTCGCCGAAGCTCAGGCACGAGCCGAGCGTTCAAGAGACGAGGTCTTGCCGGCTCCCGAGGGAGAGACGAAGACACCACGACGCGTTCGCAGATGAGGAGGGAAAGCAGGAGTCTGGGCCTCTCTCGGCGGCCGAAGAAGAGGTCCTCATGCTTTTCCTCGAAGGCACGGGGCCCCACGTACGGGTTGAAGCTATCGAGAGCGCGACACCGCCATCCTTGAGCCGATCGCTCAGCTCGCACAGGAAGTCGCGGACACTGTCCCCAATAGATTTCGATCTCAGATCCTGGCAGCAACCCTACCATATAGGTCCCTCAACTCTTTGTCCGCAGGGCGTCTTCTTCCTCGGGATCGATCTGGAGGACGGCGATCCGGCTGTGCCCGGGCTGCGGCATCAGGTGGGCGATGATGCCGCGGAGAAGGACCCGGCAATCAAGCCGCCGCACGTCATAGCCCAAGAAGAGGAGCACGCCCCGGTGAGTTTTGACTTGAGATGGAGTGGAAGCCTCTAGGGACGTTCTGACTGGTGGAGGGTAAGTCACCGATGTGATCGCGCGCATGAAGTCAAGATAATCGTCCTCGGTCAGGACGATTGAATACGTTCCGTGCCATTGCCATACAGGTGGAAAACGACTGGTTTTCGGGCGTGCCTTCAATTCTGTGATAGCTAGCTGGCAGATGTTCAAGTCCTGATTCCAGCGGCAGTACTCAACGGTTGGCCGTCTTACCTTCGTAGCCAAGGGCGGGGCCATGAGGCTGTCACATTGGTGGTGACGTAGAGGGGGAGTTGTAACGAGGCCAGTATCCGATGAGGCTCGTCCGGGTCGCTGGCGAAGTAGCGTTCGGCAATCCTGACCGATGAACTCGGAGAGCCGCAGGCGTTGATAGCGGCTGAGTTCCTGCATCTTCGGCGCTTCGACAACGCTTGGCTGCAGCAGACCTGGCAGCTCATTCCGAGGCCATCCGCGACCCTTCTTGAACTCCACGAACTGTGCGACGGGGGCAGGTCGATGCGCCCATCGAGCGGAAAGCCTGGATATTCGCTAGCCCAGCGATCCGCAATCTCAGAGGGTGAAGGCAGAAGTCCTTGATACACGCCGGGCCCTAGGAGGGGCACAACCTCTGCGGAGGGGATACAAGTGAGATGACTGAGCAGAGCCGGCCATTTCACCTCGGGAATCGCGTGCTGGGTCGCTTCAGACCTTTTGTCGAAGGTTTTCGGCTCCCACAGCCGGCCGTCCTTTAGGCGCATGAAGAGGATTGGCGTGCTCCATTCGTCGCGGCTATGAGGGGTCAGGCTGAGCTGGTGGCGGGATTCGTTGACGGCCTGGTCTACGCAAGCCGCTGCGGACGAGGTTGCGATAGAAGTGGCGGCAGAAGGCGTCGGCCGTAGCGAAACTGCACGACCTGCCGCATGGCAATTACGGCAGGCACACCGCGGCGAACCAGGCGCGGGCCCGAGGCCCGAGAGAGGCTCCTCGCTGGAGTGCGTGCCGCCGTGGCAGGCGATCAGGGTGACGAGCCGAAGGGCGCGTGCGCCCTCGAAGATCTGGGATAGGGTGTCCTCGTCTACGGGGTCGGTTTTGCCATCGTCGCGTTCAAGGTACAGGCTGGCGCTGGACCGATCTGGTTCAGCCTGCCGTGGGCCTGAAGGTGGAGGGCATGAAAGCCGTCCGTCGATGAGCCGTTCGCTCAGGCGGCGGCGGTGACGGGGCGGAGCGAGGAACTCCAAGATGAGGTCGCCAGATGGAGCCAGGGCTTTCTCGATCGACGGCCGTGCCTCTGCCCGGTCCTGAGATGGAAGACCGTAGTCCGCGAGGTTGCTCGGATCGGCGAGGGCCACGAGCAGGCGTGGGTTTTCCTTACCGCGGGTCGCGGGACTTGGGTACGGCGAATAGCGGGAAAAGACGACCTCGCGCGAGCAGCCAAGGCGAAGCCCATCTGGGATCGTGGAGCAGCTCCCAACGCAGGACATGGAGGGCGGGTGGAGCCGTGGCCGCCAGATGGAGGCGAAAGCGCAGGGGCTTTTCTTTGTGGCGCGCCACGGCCAGGGCTTCATGGTAGCCGGAGAGCAGGTCGCTGTCTGGCGGCAGGAGAGCCTCGAAGAGCGTTGGCCGTACTCGTGGGGATCGAGGATGGCCCGCAGTCTGGCAAGGAGGTCATCGTCC
Source organism: Thermoanaerobaculaceae bacterium (assembly GCA_963712665.1). Lineage (GTDB taxonomy): Bacteria > Acidobacteriota > Thermoanaerobaculia > Multivoradales > UBA5704 > DATARR01. The sequence continues at coordinate 625,718 of CAVQIV010000013.1, forward strand.
AATGCCGGACGGCCGGAGTGTTCGCACCGGTAACCGTCAGGCTCGCCTGATCGGGACCCATCAGATACAGCTCGCAATCGAGGTATTCAGGGTTCATGAGGTATACAGCCCTCCTGAAGAAGAGCCGGGAGGCCCGGCTCGGATTCGATTCGTAGCTGTTCAAAGAAGGATAGATCTCGGGCGGCTGGCGTTGGTTTAGCCGGTCTTGAGATCTTCCACCCGCAGGCGCACGGCGGGGTCGCCGAGCACGGCGTAGTTGCGGGCGTCGTTCCTCTGCACCCAGAGGGCTGCCAGATCGTCCTCGTCTACGGTGCCGCCGAAGCCGATGCGCTCCAGGGCCTCGGCCAGAGCGGTGGAGAGGGAGGCGAAGCGCTGCCGGAAATCCTTGACTGCATGCCCCACGGGCCAGCCCTGGAGGAGGCCGCCCAGGGTGTTCTGGAAGGGCAGGATCTGCGGCTGAAGTGAAGCGTTCATGACCGAGTAGCCCCAGGCGCGCTCCACGTGCCCGATGACGGCGAGGGCTCCGCCCTGAGGATGGGAGAGGAGGCGCCGGGGCAGTCGGGCCACGAACGGCCGGTCGGCGAGCACGCCGGGCGCGGTGCCCGGCTCGTGGAGGAACTCGTCGTGCTCCGGGGTGCCGGCGCCGTAGCAGGCGAAGGGGAAGCAGATCAGGCCGTGGACGCGGGCGCTGGCCGTCAGGTCGTCGCCGGTGAAGCAGTGCAGGCGGTCGTCGCCGGCAAAGCTCTGGCAGACGAGCGCGCCCTGTTTCGCCTCCTGCTCGGGATGGCTGCGGGGATAGCCAATGCCATGAGCGGCGGCGAAGACGAGGGCTGGCGGCGCGGTCCCGGCAGGGGGTGTGAAGACCTCGGCGAGGTTGGCGTGCGTGGCATCCTCGGCCAGGAGCGTCCTGGAGGTGAAGCCGCGAGTCGCGGGCAGCTCTGCGATCAAAGGACGAACGAGGTAGTCGGCGGTCAGGCAGGTCGTGGAGTCGTGCCGCGTGCCAAAGAAGACGGCGGTCCGCTGGTTGGGGACGGCCGTGCTGGTCTCGTAATCGATCACGCTCGCGGCGTAGCGCCCATACTCTTCCGGGCTGTCGAAGCTCAGGCGGCCGGTGGCGTACTCGACGGCGAGGAGGTTTTGAAAAGCGAAGGGAATGCGCGTCGGGTCGCCGGCCAGCAGCAGGTAGTAGGGCACCTTGTGGGGGAGGACGCTCCCGGGCTCACTACCGTGTCGGGCCAGCCACGAGCGCCAGTCCTCGCCCGCGCGATACTCCAGGATCTTCACCCTGCCGGCGCCGAGCCTCCGGCCGCGATGCTCGATCAACGGCGAGAGGGCGTCGCGCACCGCCGCGGGCTCGGATTCGTGGAAGACGATCCCCCAACCGGTCTGAGCCGGGTCCTGAGCGTCGACTCCCAAGGGAAGCCCCCAGTGAGGCGAGCCCGACCGGCGCAGCAGACCTCGCAACCAGTTGAGAAAACCTGGGGAAGAATCCGGCGCGGCCGTCCGGTCACGGAGACGAGCCAGGGTACGGACTACGTCGGACGACGACACCACAGGCTCGCCGGTGACGCCGTTGATTCCATTGAAAGCCAGGTCCAGCACGGGGGCCTCCTTGGCTAGCCGTCTTTACCTCGGCTAGATCCTGCCCCCGTGGGATGGGTTTAGCAGGAGTCGGGATCGATCAATCCCCTCCCATCGGCAACGGCTCGTCCTTGGTGAGGAACGCCGACCGCTTCATCTCCTTGACGCACGAGGTGTCGAGGCCGAAGGGAGTGCCGTTGGCGATGAAGTCGGTGATCAGCTTGCCGTAGCAGTCGAGGTGGGCGAGGCCGCCGGGGCCGTGGGAGCCGTCGCGGATCACCACGTTCAAGCTGTTGGGCAGGTGTCGGGTGACCTCCGCGGCCCACTCCGGCGGCGTGGCGGGATCGAGCCAGCCGGTCAAGAGAAGGGTCGGGAGAGGTGAATCGAGCGGCTTGAAGAAGCTCTCGGGTACGTTCGCCTTCGGCCAGAAGGAGCAGGCTTCGCGCTGGTCGCGGATGCGGTCGTCCCCCTGGTAGGTGTTGGCCACCATGGCGGGGATCTCCTGGGGATCGATGCGGGCCACGTCTTCGGCGCAAGTGATGGAGAGGTAGAGGCCGGCGTCCCAGCCTGAGTCGGTGCGGTCCGCGATGGTCATGAGGATCATGGGGGCGAAATCCCCCTGGGCTGCCAGGTGGACGTAGAGGGGGATGCGCACGGAGAGGAACGGGCTGTATTGCATGGCGCGCAGGGTGGTGGTGAAAGCGCCTTTGGCGATCGAAAGCTCGACGGGCTGGCCAGTCTTGGGGTTCTTGACCGCCTGCTTCACCGGCCCCTGGTCCAGCCGCGCCATCACGGCCGCGAGGTCGGCGCGCAGAGTGGGGAAGGCGGCGCGGCAGGTCGGGTCCGCGGCGCAGTCGTCGAAGAGCTTGTCGATCGACTCCTGGGCCTTGCGGGCGTGGTAGATCGGCATCCGGGCATCGATGATCATGACGCCCAGGAGCAGGGCGCTGCGCACATGGTCCGGATGCTGGCGCATGTAGGCTTGAGCCGCGCGGGTGCCGTAGGAGCCCCCCATGACGTTGATGCGCTCATAGCCGAGCCAGGCCCGCACGTCGTCGAGGTCGTCCATGGCGATCGCGGTGGTGTACTGGGTGAGGTCGGCCTTGGCCGCCAGTTTGGGCTCGCAGGCGCGCAGCACGTCCATGGGAAAGAGGCCGCGCACGAGGCTCTGGAGGTCGGCCTCGCTGCCGGGCAGGTCGCAGTGGAGGGGGTTGGACTTGCCCGTGCCTCGCTGGTCCACGAACACGAGGTCGCGGTCCTTGTTGATGCCGGCGAGAAGCTGCGAAAACCCGCCGGCCGCGCCGGTCGAGCCGTAGCCCGGGCCGCCGTTGATGTAGAAGACGGGGTCCGGCGTGGGATTGTCGCCCGTAGCCGGCAGCACGACGGTGTTGAGGTCGATCTTGCGGCCGGTCTTCGTGGTCCGGTTCTCCCACACGGACAGGGTGCCGCAGAGGGCGTCGGTCTGCACACCCTCGACCTTGCAGGGCTTGAGGCGCTGGTGCACGGTGCGGACGGGCTTCTTCGCTTCAGGCGCGCTCTGCGCTCCCGCGCAGGCGGGAATGAGCAGCGAGCCGCAGATCAAGAATGAAATGGATAGACGTGTCATGATCTCTCCTCTGGAAGGTCTCCAGTCAGCTTTTACGGGCGGAGCCGCGGCCGGGTTTCCGGCATCGAGGAGTCCAGCCGGGCTACCACGGCCGTATAGAAGGCGACTGGAGGATAGTCTCTCATGACGACCGAGTCACCCGAAGAGATCCCAGCCACGCCCGAGTCACCGCCGGAGCCGGTCGCGGAGCCGGCAGCCCTGGAGACGGCCCCGCCTGTTGAGGCCGCCCCAGCCGAGCCCGAGCCGCCTCAGGAGCCGGCGGTGCCCGCGGTGCGGCCCCTGGTCAAGCGGCATCACGGAATCGTGCGTTTCGCCCACTGGGCCAACGCCCTGCTGCTTCTGGGGATGATCGGCAGCGGGCTGCAGATCTACCTGGCCTTCCCCCACTTCGGGCCGCGCGGCGGGCCGTACTATCCGAACCCGTGGGATGGCAAACCGTTCCCGGAGGGAGTGCGGCTCGGCGGTTGGCTGGCCGGAGGGCTCAACTGGCATTTCGCCCTGGCCTGGCCGTTCGTGCTCACGGGGTTCCTCTACCTTGTCTATCTGGCGGTGTCGGGGGAGTGGCGGTCGCTCCTCTTCCGGCCGCGGGACGTGCCCCGGGCCTGGCAGATGCAGCTCTATTACCTGCGGCTGCGCCGGGAGCATCCGCCCCAGGGCAAGCACAACGCCCTGCAGAAGATGGCCTACACCTCGATCTTCCTGCTCGGCGTGCTCTCCGTGCTCACCGGGTTCGCCATCTACAAGCCGGCCCAGCTCCCCTGGCTCACAGCGCTCTTCGGCGGCTATCAGCTCGCCCGGTACTGGCACTTCTGGGCCGTGTGGATCTTCGTCGCCTTCACCCTCGTCCACGTGGGCCTGGTCTTCCTGGTGGACCCCGCGTCGCTGCGGGCGATGATCACCGGCTGGTACCGGGGGAGGTTCCCGAGTCATGACTGACGACCGCGCGTTCAGCCGTCGCGATCTCCTGCGCCTGGGCCTCACCGCTGGCGCCGCCTCTCTCGCCACGGCCTGCGGCTGGCAGGGCGGCCCCCTGTTGCCGATCCTTCAAGGTGCCTCGCGGCTCAACGACTGGGTGGGGGAGAAGGTCCTCTTCTCTCAGCACCGCCTGGCACCGCAGTACCCGGTCTCGCAACGCACTCCAGAGGGGCTGTTCCCCGCCTACTCCCATCTCCACCCGCCGCCTCAGCTCCAGGACGCCGCCGCCTGGGCCCTGGAGGTGGGAGGCCTGGTGCGCAAGCCCATGCGCTTCACCCTGGAGATGCTCCAGGCCCTGCCGAAGGTGCGCTACACCGTCAAGCACCACTGTGTCGAGGGCTGGTCGGCCATTGCCACCTGGACGGGCGCGCCGGTGACGACGTTGACGGCGATGGTGGAGCCCACTGCCGAGGCGAAATACCTCCGTTTCGATACCTTCGATGGCGGCTATTTCAACGGCTGGGACCTCACGAGCGCCATGCATCCTCAGACCATCCTGGCTTACGCCTTCAACGATCGCGCTCTGACCCCGGCCCACGGCGCACCTCTGCGCCTCTACTCGCCCGTCAAGCTGGGCTACAAGCTCACCAAGTACCTGACGAAGATGACCTTCACGGCCGAGCGTCCCGGCGGCTACTGGGAGGACCGGGGCTACCCCTGGCTGGGCGGGGTGTGAGGGTCTTGGCTGGAGGGTTGCATCCTGCGATCCGCCGCGAGATCCTGACGCCCCATGGCCACCTACGCGATCGGCGACGTCCACGGCTGCTTCGAGACCCTCCAGGGGCTCCTTCGCCAGGTCGCGTTCGATCCCCGGCAGGACCGCCTGTGGCTGGTGGGCGATCTGGTCAACCGCGGCCCGAAGTCTTTGGAAGTCCTGCGCTGGGCCGTGGAGCTGGGGGACCGCGTCGTCACCGTGCTGGGCAACCACGACCTCCATCTCCTGGCCCGGGCCGCTGGCGTGGGGGAGGCCAGGAAGCGCGATACCCTGGAGGCGGTGCTCGCGGCGCCGGACCGGGACGACCTGCTTGCCTGGCTGCGGCAGCGCCCGCTGGTCCACCGCCAGGGGGAGACGCTGATGGTCCACGCCGGGCTCTTCCCTGAATGGAACCCGCGGCAGGTCGACCGCCTGGCGCGGGAGGTAGCGGAGCGCTTGCGGAGCGATGGCGCCGTCAAGCTCCTCGAATCCTTCGAGCAGCGGGCGGCGGAGCGGTGGAAGGAGGGTCTCACCGGCTTCGAGCGGGCACGGGTGGCCCTGGCAGGTTTCGCCCGGTTGCGTACCGTGGACTCGGCCGGCCGCCTGTGCGGCGGCTTCAGCGGTCCGCCCGAGGAGGCTCCGCACGGGTGCCGCCCCTGGTTCACCGTGCGCGGCCGTCGCAGCGCCGGCGTGACGGTGATCTTCGGCCACTGGGCCGCCCTGGGGCTGCGGATCGGCCGCGGCATCGCGTCGCTCGACACCGGCTGTGTCTGGGGACGCCAGCTCACCGCCCTGCGCCTGGACGACTGGCGGGTCTTCCACGAGCCGGCGGTGGAGGGAGGGGCTGGCGACGCCAGTGTGGCGTCCTGATCGTCCGCGGGGGATCTATCGCCGGCTGTGGCGCCGCACCAGGGCGACGATGCGCAGCGCCGCCACTTGGACCAGGGGGACGGCGACGAGGTGGGCGAGGCTCTCGCGGGTGTACTTCCAGTCTCCGCCGGTCAGCAGGGGAGTCACGAGCTGGCCGGCGAAGTACACGCCGGTCAGGAGGAGCCAGACCGCCAGCCACCGCATGGTGGGCCGATCCTATTAGAATTCGGATTGGTTTTTCGGCAACGGGAGGTGGGAGCATGGACGAGACGGATCGGGAGCGCACCTGGGAGCTTCTCGGGCTCCTCTTTCAGGCCCATCCCTGGCACGGCGTCGCGATCGGTCCCGACGCTCCCAACGTGGTGACGGCCTACATCGAGATCGTCCCCACCGACACGGTCAAGTACGAGATCGACAAGGCGAGCGGCCATCTCAAGGTGGACCGGCCGCAGCAGTTCTCGAACGTCTGCCCCACGCTCTACGGCTTCATCCCCCGCACCTTCTGTGGTGAGCAGGTGGCCGCGTTCTCCCAGGCCCAAACCCACTTGCCGACGCTCGAAGGCGATGGCGATCCCATGGACATCTGCGTCCTCTCCGAGAAGGCCTTCTCCCGCGGCGATTTCCTCCTGCAGGCCGTGCCCGTGGGTGGCCTGCGCCTCATCGACCGTGGCCAGGCGGACGACAAGATCGTGGCCGTGCTCAAGGGCGACGCGGCCTATGGCCACTGCCGAGAGATCGGGGACGTCCCGGAGGCTCTCGTCGAGCGGCTCAAGCACTACTTCCTCACCTACAAGCGCCCTCCCGGAGCGGAGCATGGAGCCGTAGAGATCGCCGCCGTCTACGGCCGGGCCGAGGCCTGCGAGGTGATCGAGCGGAGCCGGGAGGATTACCGGCGGAAGTTCCCGGAGATCAGGCAGGAAAAGACATAAAGGACTTAAACGACATAAAGGACGGCAGGGACGGCCGTGCGCGGTCTCAACGTCGCCAAGGACGTTGGCTCGAGCTTGTGGCCTTGGCGCAACCTGCGGTAGACTCTTCGCTCACCGCCCCGCTTTCCCATCTCACGTCGCCAGGGCTGGATGGGCTGAACGAATCGGATGGCTTCTCGTTCCGACGACAAGACCTGTTACGAGTTCGACGACTTTCGCGTCGATCCCGTACGCCGCCTCCTCCAGCGCGACGGCGAGCCGGTCCCGATCACCCCGAAGGCGCTGTCGATCCTCCTCGTCCTGCTCGAGCAGGCGGGCGAGGTTGTGGAGAAGTCGGGCCTAATCGACGAGGTCTGGGGCGACACCCACGTCTCCGAGGCCAACCTGACGCAGAATATCTTCGCCCTGCGCAAGAGCCTGGGCGAGCGGGCCAACGACCCCCGTTACGTGGTGACGGTGCCCGGCCGGGGTTACTCCTTCGCGGGAGAGCTGCGCCGGACCGATCGCTCCTCCACGGGGTCGTTCCCCCTCGTTTCCATCCCACCTCCCCCGGCGCCGCCACCCGTCGAGGAGACGGCGCCCGCGACGAGCGATCCCGCGCCGCCTGCCGCTCCTGCCGCCGTCACGAAACCACGGCGGCCGGCCCTGGCGCGATGGGGGGTGCTGATCGCCGTGCTCATCCTCGGTGCCGTGCTTCTCGGCTTCCTGCAACTGCACCATCCGCAGCAGCCGGGGGAGACGGGAGAGCGGACGAAGGCTGTCGCCGCCCGCAACATGCGGCCCTCCGTGGTGATCCTCGACTTCCGCAATCTCTCCCCGAAAGGTGAGATCCAGTGGCTGGAGACCGCCTTTCCCGAGATGCTCACCACCGAGCTGGTGGCGGGAGGCAACATGCGGGTCATCCGGGGCGAGACCCTGGCCCAGCTCCAGCGCTCCCTCAGCTTCCAGGAGGACGGCAGCCTGAGCCGGGAGGATCTCGAGCGGCTGTACACCGTCCTGGGAGCCGACTTCGTCGTCCTGGGCTCCTATTTCCCCATGAACGGGAAGGTCCGGCTCGACTTACGAGTGGTCCACATGCCGGAGGCCAGGACCGTGGTCGTGCTGGGGGAAGCGGGCACCGAACCGGGGCTGTTCGACCTGGTGACGCGCACCGGCTCGAAGCTGCGGGATTCCCTGGGCGTGGCCGGGGTCTCGCCGGAGCAGGCCCGGCAGGCCCGGGCCCTCCAGCCGGCGAGCCCCGAAGTCTCCCGTCTGTACAACGAGGGGCTCGCGCGACTGCGCGCCTACGATCCGCCGGGAGCCTTGGGCCCGCTCCAGAAGGCGGCGGCGGCCGAGCCCGATTCGGCGGTGATCCACTCGGCGCTCTCCCAGGCCTGGGCGATCCTGGGGTACGACGCGAAAGCGGCGGCGGAGGCGCGGCGGGCCGTGGAGCTGTCCGGCGCGCTCTCGCGCGAGCAGCGGCTCGCCATCGAGGCACGGCTCTATCAGGCCAACAAACAGTGGGACCGTGCCGCCGAGACCTACCGCTCTCTCTGGACCTTCTTTCCGGACGAGATCGACTATGGCCTTCAGCTCGCCGACATCCAGACGGCAGGCGGGCATGGTGCCGAAGCCGCGGTCACCCTTGCTGCCCTGCGCAAGCTGCCGCCGCCGGCGGGCCAGGATCCGCGCATCGACCTGGCGGAGGCGCGCAATGCTGGGCGCTTGTCAGACCTCGCGACCCAGCTTCGCGCCGCCCAGGCTGCGGCGGCCAAAGGCCGGAAGTCCGGTCAGACCGTGCTGGTCGCCCGGGCTCTGATCTTCCAGGGTTCTGCGCTGTTGAGGATGGGCCAGACCCAGGAAGCCCTGCCCCTCTTCCGCGAATCCCGAGACCTTGCAGAGAAGGCCGGCCACCAGTGGCAGGTCGGGATGGCCCTGTCCAACATCGCCTATGCCCTCAAGATCCAGGGCGATCTCGACGGCGCGGAGAAGGCCGACCTCGAATCTCTGGATATCGCTCAGCGGTTCGGCAGCGGCCTCGGTATCGCGTCCCAGCTCTACAGCCTCGCCGAGCTGCACTGCGACCGGGGCGATCTCGGCAAGGCCCAGGAGCTCTTCGAGAAGTCCCTGCACTGGAACAAAGAGATCGGCGACCGCGTGTGGCAGACGCGGGTTCTGAACCGTCTGGGAGAGATCCTCTACGCTCAGGGCGACCTGACGGGAGCCCGGGTGCGGTTCGAAGAGGCGCTGCGCATCGGCCAGGGCATGCCCAACGCAGTGGTGGAGGCCGAGTCCCTGGTCAACCTGGGCAACGTCCTGACGCTGCAGGGAGACCTCGCCGAGGCGCGCAGTCACCATGAGCAGGCCTTCGCCATCTTCCGTCAGGCGGGCGACTCGAACCTCGCGGCCACGTCGCTGACCGCGTTGAGCGAGGTGTCGGCCCGGCTCGGCGATCTCCACACCGCCTGGGAGCACTCGACCCAGGCTCTCCTGGCCAAGCGCCGGGCCGGCGACAAGATCGGCATTGCGCGCATCCTCGGCTCGCGGGCGCGTCTGGCCTACGACCAGGGGGACCTCGCCGCCGCCCGGAGCATCGCCGAGGATCAGCTCCACCTGGCGCAGGAGACCGGAGCGCGGTCCCTCGCCGCCGGGGCCCTGCGCAACCTGGGGCGGACTGCTCTCGCCACCGGCAATCTGGACGAGGCCCGCAAGTCGTTCGAGGAAGCCCTGAAGATCAGCTCCTCGGTGGGCGGCGAGCTGCAGAGCGCCGAGATCCGTCTCGACCTGGCGGATCTGGCGCTGGCGGCGGGCCGTCCCGGCGAGGCTGCGGCGTTGGCGAGGCAGGCGGCGTCCTGGAACCGGGGCCGCGGGATCGACGGCGGGCAAGCCCTGGCGCTCACGATGCTGGGCGAGGCTCTGCTGGATCAGGGGCTGCGGGCCGAAGCCTGGAAGGCGGCAGCGCAGTCCCGCGCGCTGCTGGAGACCAGCCAGGACGTGGAGCTGCGGATCGAGCTGGCCGCGCCCCTGGCCCGCCTCACCGCCGCGGGCGGCCACCCGGCCGAAGCTCTCCGGGACCTGCGGCAGGCGATCCAGGACGCCGAGCGGATCGGCCTGGTCGAGCCCGCCCTGGAGGCACGGCTGGTCCTGGCACAGATCCAGCGCGAGATGAGGGATCCCGCCGCGGAGGCCAACCTCCAGAGCGTCCGCCGGGATGCGGAAGCCCGCGGCTTCCGGCGGGTAGCGCTCGCCGCGGGCTCTCCGGCCGTCCCCCGGCCCCCCCGGCCGTCGCCCGTGGGGTGACTACTTCCTCGTCCCCGCCACCCCCATCTCCGCGAGCAGGGGCCGGGCCGCCTCGCCGCCCGTTGCTTCCAGCAGCCACAGCAGATAGCGGACGTCGACGTTGATGTTGCGCGCCACCTCGGGGTTGTAGCCGAAATCGTTGGCCACGTTCTCCCAGACGCGGTCGAAGTTGACGCCCACCAGCTCTCCCCGGCCGTTGAGCACCGGGCTGCCCGAGTTGCCGCCCGTGGTGTCGGCGTCGGCCAGAAAGGCCACAGGCACGTCCTTGAGCTTCGGATCGGCGAAGCGGCTCGCCGGAGCTTGTGGCGCCGCGGCCAAAAGCTCCGGCGGCGCTGCGAAGGGCTCCTCGCCGGTGTGCTTCTCCACGACACCGGAGACCGTGGTCTGGGGGCGCATGAGCACGCCGTCCCGCGGGCCGTAGCCCTGCACGTGGGCGAGGGAGACGCGCAGCGTGCCGTTGGCGTCCGGGGCCACGGGCTTGCCGGCGTGGGCCATCACGGCTTTTTGCCAGCGGGGGCGCAGCCGCGAGACCGCGCCGTCGAAGCGGTCGCTGCTCTCTTTGAGGGAACGCAGCTCGGCGTCGAGGCCGAAGGCGAGGTCGAGCAGCGGGTCGTGCCGGGCGCGGAGCTGCTCTTCGCTCTCGTCGAACATCTTCTTGCGCTCCGCGAGATCGGTCACCTGGGTGTGGGCGAGGACGTCGTCCACCCGCGGCGCGGAGGGCGGCGCGGTCGCGCTGACTCCCGAGGAAGGTCTCCACCGCCGGCACCCGGCTCCCCTCGGGCAGGGCGGCGAGGCGGGCGAGGACATCGGCGAGCAGGGCAGCCTCGGTGGGCAGGTGAATACGCTTCTGATCGCGTTCGAGGCGCTCACGGAGGATGTCCCGGTTGCGCTCCTGGTACTCGGGCTCGCGCTCGAGGTCGGGCTTCGCCTTCTCGCCGGCCCAGCGGGCAAGGGTGAGGGCGAGGTCGAGGGGCTTGGGACCCTGCTTCATGCGATCGAGGAGGAAGTCGCGGTCCCAGGTGCGTCGCCGCTCGGCCACCAGGTGAGCCAGCTCGTCGTGCGCCGCCACGGCGCCGGCCTGATCCGGATGCCGGGCTGCCCAGGCCAGGATCTCCCGCTCGCTCGCCGTCTTCTTCTCCAGGATGCGACCGCGCTTCAGGCCGGCCACCTGGCCGCGGGCGTTCTTCTCGTTGTTGGCGAGGCCCTTGATGCGGTCGGCGAGGGCGATGCGGGCCGTCTCGTCCTTCTCCGAGGCGGCCTCCATGACGTCGAGCCAGGAGCGATAGAGAGCGGCCAGACCCGGATAGAAGAGCTCCGCCCGCTCGGCCATCTCGGCCTCGGTGAAGGAGCGGAAGGTGCGGCCGGGGTAGCCCGCGACCATCACGAAGCCGCCTGGCTCGATCCCCTGCGCGGCGACGGGGAAGAAGTGCTTGGGATGATAGGGGACGTTGCCGTCCGCCCGGGCCGCGGGCCGGCCGTCCGGGGCGGAGTAGACACGCAGCAGGGCGAAGTCGCCGGTGTGGCGCGGCCAGCTCCAGTTGTCCACCTCGCCGCCATACTCGCCCACGGCGCGCGGCGGCGCATAGACCAGCCGCACGTCGGGATATTCGAGGCTCTCGTAGAGCAGGTAGCGCACGCCGCCATCGAAGGTCCCCACCTCGCAGCGGCGGCTCTCCTGCTTCTCGCACGTTGCCACCAGCTCCTTCTTCTTGCGCTCGATGGCCCGGAAGCGCGCCAGGTCGTCCGCGCCCGCGGGCACCGCCGCCTCCACCTCGGCCGTGACGTCGGTGACACGGTGGGGGATGGTGGCACGGGTCCCTGAGCCGGGGAGCTCCTCGGCGGGAGCGCCGGCGAGGAAGCCGTGGGTGATGAGGTCCCGCTGCGGCGTCGAGTGCTGCTGCAGGATGCCGAACGCGCAATGGTGGTTGGTGATCAGCAGGCCCTGAGAGGAGATGAAGCCGGCGGAGCAGCCGCTGATCCGCACCGCGGCCTCCAGCAGCCCGCCACCGTCGCGGCTCCACAAGGTTGCGGGCGGGATCTGGAGACCCTGCTCACGCAGCCACCTGGGATCGAGCTCGAGGATCTGCCCGGGAGTCCACTTCCCTTCCACGCCCATGGCGCCTCCGGAGACGGCCACGAGGCCGAGGACGAATGCGAGGATGCGCTGGTTCATGGCGCGGGAGTGTATCGCGGAAGGAGCAGACGATCCGACGGATCGGTCGGATGCGGACCGATGGGTCGGGTTTTGGATGGAGGGCCTACCCCTGCGTCAACGTCCTGTAGGTCCGCAGGTGCCGGAACGCCGCCTCGGGCTCGCCCAGCTTTTCGTAGATGCCTGCCAGGTTGTAGTGGGCGTCGGCGTAGGCGGGGTCGCTCGCCAGGGCCGCCTCGTAGGCCTTGGCCGCGTCGCGCAGGTGCTTGAGGTCCTGGAGAGCCACGCCGAGATTGAAGGCGGCGGTGGCGTCGTCCGGACGGGCGGCCAGGGCGAGGCGATAGTGGCGCTCGGCCTCGGCGGCGTCCCCCCGCTCGTGCAGCAGGCGACCGAGGTTGAGGTGGGCGTCCGGCAGGTGGGCGTCGAGCTCCAGAGCGCGGCGATAGGCGGCCATGGCCGGCTCGACCTCCTCTTCGTCCTCCAGGAGGAGGCCCCGCTCGTACCAGGCCTCGGCCGTCTCCTCCCCGTCCACCCGCGCCGGGGGCGTGCGCAGGGGGAGCGTCGACGCCTTCTGCGCCAGCTCGTCGAGCTCGAAGTCGAAGACCGCCTGCCCCGATTCGGGATTCCACAGGTCGCGGCCATCCCGCACCACCACGTGGTGGCCCTGGGCGGAGATGCGGACGCCGGAGAGCGAGCGGCCCGGCGGGAGCTGCTCGCGCAGGTTCTGGAGGGCGAGGCGAACGCGCCGCTGCGGCACGCGGGCGGCGAGGAGGCCCTTGGCCGTGCGCAGCAGCACGAGGTCCTGGAAGGAGAAGTAGTACTCGCCCCGGGGGCCCTGGCGCGGCGCGAGGAAACCGGAGCGGACGTAGGAGCGGACCTGACCGGCGGAAAGGCCGAGCAGGGCCGCGACGTCCTTGGTCGAATAACCGCTGGGTGGGGCGAGACGCTCCACGGCGCCCGGCGGACTGAGGGCGGTGGGCTGGTTCATCGCCCTCAGTGTAACTCGGACGACTTACCTCTTCGAGCTCTTTTTCTTTACCGGCTCGCGGCGGGCGCCGTTTCAGCCGGAGTGTGAGTGGACCGCCGGGCCGGCTTGCGGTCGGCGAGCGAGACCGGCTCCGGGGCTTTGCCCGTGGCGGAGAGGCTCGCCTTGAGCGCCGCCATGAGGTCGATGACCTGCGCCTTGGGCGCCTCGACCGGTGCGGCCTTGATCTCTTCGCCCTGCACCTTGCGCTCGATCAGGGCCCGCACCTGCATCCGCTGCTTGTCCTCGTACCCCTCGGGATGGAACTCGTCGGTGGCGATCTGCTCGATGAGCTGGATGGCGAGCTTGAGCTCCGGCTCCTTGACGTCCGCCGCGCCCACCGGCACCTCGGAGAAGGAGCGCAACTCATCAGAGTAGCGGAGCTGCTGCATGATGAGACCGTTCTCGAACGGCCGCAGCAGCACGAACTGGTCCTTGCCGCGGGCCGAGTAGCGGGCGAGGGCCGCCCGGCCTGTCCGCTTCATGGCCTCGGCCAGGAGCAGGTACGGCCGGTCGCCCCCCTTGTCCGGTCCGAGGTACCAGGACTTCTCGTAGTAGACGGGGTCGACCTGGTCCAAGGGCACGAACTCGGTGATCTCGACGGCGTTCGTCGGCTCCGGGATCAGCGCCTTGAGCTCCTCTTCCGTAAACAGGACATATTGCCCCTTCGAGTACTCATAACCTTTCACGATGTCTTCACGTCCAACGACTTCGTTGTCGGTGGGGCAATAATACTGTTGTTTCAACCGGGTACCGCATTTTCCATGCAGCATGTTGAGTTGGACGCCAGCCGCGCTTTCGCCCGTGGAATATAGTTTCACGGGGATGGAGACGAGGCCGAAGGAAATCATTCCGGAGGCAAAGGGTCGCGCGCTCATGGGGCCTAATATACCATTCAATCCAGGCGCCCGGCGAGAAGTTTTACAAAAAACGTACAGGATTTTTGCGAGACGCCGGTAGTCGTCCATTTTATTTTTAGAGAGAACCAAATCTCCGTGAGGTCGAACGCGAAGCAGAAAGCCGCATCCAACCGCGAGCTCAAGGCGGAGCTGGCGCGGCTCGGCGCGCCGGAGGTGGCGATCGATCCCGCCGCCGTCAAAGCGATGAAGCCGGAGACGCGGGAGACGCCGTTCAGCCGGCCCGGCTGGGTCTTCGAGCTCAAATACGACGGCTATCGCGTGCTCGCCGCCGGCGGCCAGGGCGAGGCCCGCCTCTCCTATAAGAGCGGCCTCGACGCCACCCGCATCCTGCCCGAGCTCTCCCGCGCCGTGGCCGCCCTGCCCTTCGCCTCGCTGCTCCTCGACGGCGAAGCCGTGGTGCTCGACGAGACCGGCAAGCCCGACTTCCACCGCCTCCAGCGCCGAGGTATGCGCACCCGGCCGCTCGACGCCGAGTGCGCGGCCACGGAAACCCCGGCGACCTTCTTCGTTTTCGACCTCCTGGCCTGCGAGGGGTTCGACCTGCGGCCGCTGCCGCTCGCGACCCGCAAGGCGATGCTGCGGCGCGTTCTCGCGACGGCGGAGGAGGGTCCGATCCGGCTTTCCGAGGAGATCCCCGAGCGGGGGGAGGACCTCTACGCCGCCGTCTCCGCCCTGGGTCTCGAAGGGATTGTGGGCAAGCGGGCCGATTCCCCCTATCGCGCCGGCTACTCGGCGGACTGGCTCAAGGTCCGCATCGATCGCTCCTCGGACTTCGGGGTGGTGGGCTTCGATCCCGTCCCCCGCTCGCGCTCCGGCTTCCGTGCCCTCCACCTCGCCGTGTGTGACCCGGGGGGAGGGCTCCGCTACGCGGGAACGGTCGGCACCGGCTTTTCCCGCGAGCACTTCGATTCCATCCGTGCCCGCCTGGAGCCGGCGCGGCGGGACACGCCCCCGGTGGCCGTGGCCGCGGGCCGGGGCACGGTCTGGGTGGAGCCGGAGCTGGTGGTCGAGGTGCGCTACAAGGAGTGGACGGCGGGCGGCCACCTGCGCCACCCCGTGTTCCTGCGGGTGCGCGACGACAAGACCGTGGCCGAGTGCTTCCGGCCCGGCGAGGAGAAAGAGGACAAAGAGGACGCGGAGGAAGCCTCTGCGGAACCGAGCCCCGCGGCAGAGCCGGCGGAGAAGCCGGCCGTGGCCTTCACCAATCTCCACAAAGTTTTCTGGCCGGGGGAGGGCTACACCAAGGGGGACCTGGTGGACTACTACCGGGCCGTGGCCCCCTGGATGCTCCCCTTTCTGCACGACCGGCCGCTGGTGCTCGACCGCTATCCGGACGGCATCACGGGCAAATCGTTCTATCAGAAGAACGCGCCTGCGACCGCCGCCGGCCGGTTGCGGACGGTGGCCATACGCGGCGAAGGCTCGGGGCGGGAGATCGATTACTTCCTCTGCGACGACGCGGACTCCCTCCTCTACCTGGTGAACCTGGGCGCCATCCCGTTCCACGTCTGGTCGAGCCGCGTCCAGAGCCTCGACCGGCCGGACTGGTGCATCCTCGATCTCGATCCCAAGACCGCTCCTTTCGCCCACGTGGTGGAGATCGCCCGCGCCATCCACGAGCTGTGCGGCGAGATCGCGATCGAATCCTTCATCAAGACGAGCGGCGGCAGCGGCTTGCACGTCCTGCTGCCCATGGGTGGGCTGTTCACCCACGAGCAGACCCGGCAGCTCGCCGAGCTTTTGGCGCGGGTGATCGTGACGCGCCTCCCGAAGATCGCCACCACCGCCCGTGCCATCCCGGCGCGCGGTGGCCGGGTCTACGTCGACGCCCTGCAGAACGGCCGCGGCAAGCTGCTGGCCGCCCCCTACACCGCGCGGCCCCGGCCCGGAGCCACGGTCTCCACACCTCTTGAGTGGAGCGAGGTGAACGAAAAGCTGGACGCCCGCGCCTTCGACATCAAGACCCTGCCGCGGCGCCTGAGCCGGAGGAAGCAGGACCCCCTGCTACCCATCCTCACCCTGAAGCCGGACCTCGCCCGCACCCTCGATCTGCTGGCCGGGTATCTCTGAGCTCGTTTCAATCTTGCTCATTTCTTTCCCTCCGGCTCCGGGAAGCTCGCGGCGCGCACCCTTCTGGGTAAGTGCTCGCGGCAAGCCGCTGCGATCGTCTTTCGTGATCGGAGGAAAGGTATGAAACGTAGGCTCGCCTGGCTGGTCTTGTTGCTCGCCTTCGGCGGCGTGGCCCATGCCGCGTCGGTCGTTCCCACCGCCTCTCAGCACGCGGTGCTCGACGTCAACCGTCTGGATTCCGTCCTGCCTGCGAAGCTGGACCTGTCGCGGATCGGAGAGGAGGATGTGGCGCAGGAGCGGCTGGGAATGGCGCCGCGTTTCGCCATCCCGGAGCGGGTGTCCATTGCTCCCGACAAGCGCGGCACCTGGGAGGACCTCGGCAACGGCCAGTGGCTCTGGCGTCTGCGCATCCTCGGGCGGGAGGGAACGAACTCCCTGAACCTCGGCTTCACCCGCTTCAAGATGTCGGCGGGTAGCCGCCTGATGGTGTACTCGGCGGACGGCCTCCAGGTGCTGAGGCCGTTCACCGCCGCCGACAACGAGAAGCACGGCGAGCTGTGGACGCCCGTCGTCTTGACCGACGACCTCATCGTGGAGCTCACCGTGCCGAAGAAAGAGGTGCGGGACGTCGAGCTCAAGCTCGGCTGGATCAACCAGGGCTATCGCGGCTTCGGCACGATCACCGCCGACTCCTACAACAAGTCCGGAAGCTGCAATCTGGACGTCGAATGCCTGGGCGTCAGCGACACGTGGCGCCAGCAGATGCGGGCGGTGGCCGTGATCTCGACCGGCGGCTCCAGGTTCTGCACCGGCTCGCTCATCAACGACACCGCCGGCGATCGCAAGATGTACTTCATGACCGCCAACCACTGCGGGATCAACTCCGGGAACGCGGCCTCGCTGGTCGCCTACTGGAACTATCAGAACTCCTTCTGCCGGACGCCCGGCAGCGCCCCGAGCGGGGCGCCCGGCGACGGCTCACTTGTCCAGTTCCACACCGGCTCCTTCTTCCGCGCCTCCAGTGCCCCCTCGGACTTCACGCTGGTAGAGCTCGACGACCTGCCGGTGGCGGCCTTCAACCACTTCTGGGCGGGCTGGGATCGTTCGACGGGCAACTTCGCGTGCAGCGGCACCACCCCCTGCGCCTCGATCCACCACCCGAACACCGATGAGAAGCGGATCACCTACGTCACCACCACCACGGCGACCACGAGCTACAGCGGCACGACCTCGCCGGGCGACGGCACCCACATCTGGGCCCACTGGGCGACCGATCCTCCTGGTCCCTTCACCGTGCCGGGCGTGACCGAGCCCGGCTCGTCCGGCTCGCCGCTCTACAGCCAGGCCGGGCGCTACATCGGCCAGCTCCACGGCGGACCGTCCGCCTGCGGCGCCACGGGCGACAACCTCTCCGACTACTACGGGCGCTTCAGCGTCTCCTGGACGGGCGGTGGCACCAACAGCACCCGCCTCTCCAACTGGCTCGACGCGGGCAACACCGGCGCCACGACCGTCGACGGTCTCGATGGCCTCGGACCCTGCACGCCGCCGTCCGCGCCGACCGGCCTGACCGCCACCGCCGTGTCGCAGACGCAGGTCAACCTCTCCTGGACCGCCGCCGCCGGCGCCACCTCGTACACCATCCTGCGGGCCACGGTGAGCGGCGGGCCCTACACGGCGGTGGGAACCTCGACCACCACCTCCTTCTCGAACACCGGCCTCACCTGCAACACGACCTATTACTACGTGGTGGTGGCGGTGAGTGGTGGCTGCAGCTCGGGCAATTCGGCGCAGGCGCAGGCCACGACCCAGCCCTGCTCGCCCTGCAACGCCATCTCGGACGTGGAGCCGAACAACAGCCGCAATGGGGCGCAGGTGATCTCCGGCAACTGCAACCAGATCTCGGGCACCTTCCTCAACGACGCGACCAATCAGAAGAACGACTACTTCCGCCTCAGCCTGCCGGCGGGCCAGACGGTGACGGCGCTCCTCAACGGCCTGACGGCGGACTACGACGTCTTCATCTACAACTCGGCGGGAGGGAGCGCGGTGGCGAGCTCACAGAACGGCGGCACGACCCCGGACCAGGCGTCCTGGACCAACACGGGCGCCTCGGCGATCAACGTCTACGTCCAGGTCCTGCGCTTCTCTTCGACCCGGACGACCTACCAATTGAAAATCAGCTACTAACGGGACGCCCTGATTGCGCCCGCTCCTTGAGGGGGGCGGGCGCCTTTCTAGACCGGTTGGCCCGCGGTGGGAGCGACTGCGACCGCGGTGGGAGTGGCTGCGACCGCGGTGGGAGTGGCTGCGACCGCGGTTGGAGCGACTGCGACCGTGGTGGGAGTGACTGCGACCGCGGTGGGAGCGGCTGCAAAAAAGGCGGCACCCTCCGGTGCCGCCTGCGCAGAGCTGGTGGGATGGCTGCTCAGGGCTCCGTGATAGGAGCCGTCCAGATCTCTTCCTTGCCGCCACTGCGGCGATCGGTCCAGGACGGGAAGATCTTGCCCGCGAAGATCGACAGGCTGTTGTAGTCGCCATACTGGTTGCCGGAGTTGGCGCCGGCGATGGTCTCGTCGGTCTGGGCGGTGGTGATCTTGGTGGCGGCGCTCCAGGTGACGCCGTCGTCGCTGGAGGTCTGGTACCAGACGTCGGTCTTCTTGCGGCCCGGGTCGCCTACCGTGTCGTAGTACATGACGGCGAGGCGGCCGGTGGTCTCGTCAACGCCCATCCACTGGTTGAACTGGTCGTTGAGCGAAGCCTGATTGTTGAGCATCACCGGCGCCGACCAGGTGGTGCCGCCGTTGGTGGAGCGGCTGAACCAGATGCGGGTCTTGCAGGTGGAAGCGGCGTTGGTGCCCGGCTCATTGGCGGCGGTGTTGCACCCGGTGACGCCGGTCAGGTCCGTCCAGGTGGCGTAGACGTTGTTCACAATGGCCGTCTTGTAGGCGCCGCCCGAGAGGTAGATCAGGGCGCGGCGGTTGGCGAACGACGGCACGCCGATGTCATAGCTGTCGAAGGTGGTGGCGACGACCACCTTGGTGGGCCAGGTGGAGCCGCCGTCCGTCGATTTGGCGACCACGACCCGGCGGTTGCCCGTGGCGGGCCAGAAGATGAAGGCATCGCCGGCGCTGTTGGTCTTGACGTCGCAGCCGATGGCTGTGCCCGTGGTCTCCGCGCCGCTCACCTGGACGGGGTTGGCGAGCCAGGCGCCAGCCGGGCCGTTGCGCCGGTTGGCATAGGCCGGATTGCCGTTGTGCCAGCAGGCATAGATGAAGTCCTTGAACGGCGAGGTGGCGCTGTGATCGACCCACATCAGCTCCTTGTCGGTGCTGCGCTGGGAGCCGGAGAAGGTGTTGTCGAAGGTCCAGGTCTGGCCGCCGTTGGTCGATTTGTAGGCGCGCATCTTCAGGGTCTGGCTGCGGATGCCGATGGTGACCGACCAGGCCGTGCCGTCGCTCGTCCAGTCGACGGCGGGATCGGAGTGGAAGGTGTCGGTGCTGGTGAACGGCAGGAAGGCCTGGCCCCAGGTGAGGCCGCCGTCGCTGGAGTAGTACTGGGCCTGCTGGCCGCTGCCGCCGATGTTGTTGGAGGCGGCGATGACCTTCAGCGGGTTCCAGTAGTTGATGCGGACGTCCGACTCGCTGCGGGGGACCGTCTGCGCGCCGGAGACCCGGGAGTTGGTGCCCACCGTGGTGGCGCCCGTAATCACCGCCAGGCCGTCGCCGTCCTTGTCGGCGTCGAGGAACGGCGCTTTCGGCTCGTCGGCGGAATTCGGCCGCAGCTCCTGGTGGGTGACCATCCACTCGTAGACCTCCTTGAGGACGTGGGGATAGCCGCCGGTCGGGTCGGCCGCGGAGTAGTTGCCCTCCGGGTGCCCCTTGCGCCAGTAGACGCGCAGCCAGAGCGGCACCGGGATCTTGTCGTTGGTCTCCTCGGGACGCAGCATCTGGAACTCCTGGTTGTCCTGGATCAGCTTCTCCAGGAGTGTACCGGGCTCGACATGGGCTTGCCGGAGCTGCTTGTCGAGCGACGGCCAGGACGGTGCGGAACGGCCAGGGGCGGCGAAAGCGGCGGTCGCGGCCAGGGACAGGATCAGAGCTCCAATCATCATCATGGACAGCCTGCGCATCGACGATCTCCTTCTCAAATGCTACGGATTAAACGATTTGTTACGCGGGATCATACTAGGTACAGTGCATCCAGCCGGCCAAAGCGAGCCCCGAGGAACAGGAAATGAAAAACGCCCCTCCCCGCGAGGGAGGGGCGCGGAACCGTCAATCAAAGCCTGGCGTCTTACGGCACGCAGGCGGTGACCTGGACGTTGTCGAGGAACCAGCCGTCGCCGGTCACCGAGCAGTCGGTGATCGACGTGAAGCCGATGCGGACGTTGCGGCCCTTGCAGCCGGTGGAGGTGCCGGTGGCGAGGTTGCAGGCCGCCTCGAGGTCCACCGTGGTGGTGACGAAGCTGGACTGCGTGCCGGTGAAGATGGGCAGGCCGCCGGCGCCGGCCGGCGGGCAGGCGCCCGTGCCGGTGGCTGCGGTGCCGTTGTAGGAGGCGCCGGTCAGAGCCGTCGCCGGGATGATGGAGTAGTTGGCGCCGTCCACCGAGATGGTCAGCGTGCCGCCGTCGAACCCGGTCTCAAAGGCCCGCCGATGCGCGAAGGTCAGCTTGGTCTGCGACGAGCCGGCCGGCACGAGGATGCCGGAGGCGCCGTTCGGCTGCGCGAAGTTGAAGTTGTTGTTGCCGTAGTCGGCCGTGCAGGTCGTGCCGCCGTAGCGGAAGATCCGGGTGCCGGAGGCGGCGGTGCAGGTCTGGACGCCGCGCCAGCTCGTGGTCGAGCCGCCGGCGACGAAGGTGCCGGTGGTCCAGCCGTCGAGGCCGGTGGCCGCGTCGAAGTTGTGGTTGTAGAGCACGGTGTTCGGCGTGCAGGCCGGGCAGGCGGCCGTGGTGGCCGAGGCCTGGGCCGAGTTGCCGCTCTCGCAGGTGGCGCTGTTGGCGGCGCGCACCACGTAGAAGTAGGTCGTGTTGCAGTTCAGGCCCGTGTCGTTGAACGACGTGGTGACCGAGGTGCCGACCTGGGTGTAGGGGCCGCCGCTGGTGGTCGAGCGGAGGATGTGGTACTCGGTGGCGCCGACGACCGCGGTCCAGGAGACCGTGGCGCTGTTGGTGCCGCCAGTGGCCGTCACACCCGTGGGAACGCCGGGCGGCGTGCAGGCCACGGGGACCGGAGTGACCGAGATGCAGGTCGAAGGCGCCGAGGCGCAGGCCTCGTTGCCGGTCGGGAAGGCGGTCACCTGGTAGAAGTAGGTGAGGCCGTTGGCGACATTGGTGTCGTTCAGCGAGGTGGCCGAGCCGCCGTTGACGATCTTGGTGAAACCGGCGTTGCAGCCCGTCTCGTTGCGGAACACGCTGTAGACCACCGAGCCGGAGGACGTCCAGGAGAGCGACGCCAGGTTGTTGCCGGCGGTGATGGTGAGCGTCGGCGTGGCCGGCGCGGTGCAGCCGGCGAACGACGTCGAGGCGCCGGCGTCGGTGGTGCAGGCGATGCCATGCCGGTTGAAGGCCGCGAACAGGGCCGCGCTGTGCGGCGTGCCGTTCGACAGGTTGCCGTCATCGTCGTCCACGGCGCGCATGGTCTTCCACCAGTTGCCCGCGGCGCAGCCGTTCGAGGTGAAGGTGTTGGTGGTGCGGGTGCAGGTAAAGGCGCTGGTGGCGGTGTTGCGGGAGAGGTACCAGAGACGGTCGAGCGTGGTCCACGCCGGACCCGTGCCGGCGCCCGGCAGGTCGCGGTTGGCGAAGTCCCAGATCGCCTCGGAGGGGACGTAGGACTCGCAGTGGACTTCTCTGCCGCACGGGCCGGAGCCGGCGCCGCAGCGTACCTGGGTGAAGTTGGCGACCGTGCGCCGGAGTATTGGACGCGTGCTTGGCGAAGTCGACGTCGCGCACGCCCGTGCAGGAGGTGCAGGCGTCGCCGTAGCCGGAGCAGTTGCCGGCCAGGAAGCCGGGTCCCATGCAGGAGGCGTGCAGGGCGATGACCGCCGTGGTGTCGCCATAGGACTCGCCGGTGCCGCCTTCCGGCGCGGTGCCGGTGCCGTCGTTCTGGTCGATGCCATGGCCGAACTCGTGCAGCGACACGCCGGAGATCTCACCAGTGTTGGCGCAGCCGCCGCCCGACTTGAAGAAGTTCAAGGTCGCGCCGTTCCAGTAGGCGTTGCAGGTCTGGTTCAGGTTGACGTTGACGCCGAGCTGCTGGTTGATCCAGGTGTTGCTCGGCAGCCAGCCGCGCACCACTTCCTTGATGCGGTTGACCTGGTAGAACTGCTCGCGCGAAGCGTGGGTGTTGCCCGCGCCGCCGCTGCCGGGAGTGGTGCAGTCGGTGCCGCCTGAGGTGCCGAAGGCGAGGTTGCCGCTGGCATCCGCCGTCTTGGAGATGGCGCCGCAGGTGTCGGAGATGCGCACGTACTGGCCGGCCAGGCTCGAGGTCACCGTGCCGCCCGGGAAGGTGTAGAGGCCCGCCGAGTTGGTGAAGCCGCCGCTCGACAGGTTGGTGAAGGGCATCGGCCGTACGATCTCGGGACCGGTGGTCGGCGAGTTCTGGTAGACGCCGCCCGTGGCCTGCGCGTAGTCGTTGATGTCCTGCAGTTGCAGGATCTCGCCGGTGGCGGCGTCGACCCGAGCCTGCCAGGTGCCCATCACGCCATCGCGATGGAAGACGAACTGCCAGACCTTGGCGATGCCGCGGCCCTGGCCGAACTGGAAGCCCTCGGCGGCGCCGTTGTCCACCATGTTGGCCGGCAGCAGGTGGAGGCTGCCGTTGTCACGGAAAGAGTCGGTCGCGGAGAAGCCGCCGATGTACTGCGACAGGGCGGCGAGCGCGGAGTCGCGGGTCAGGTTGGTCGGCGGCACCACCGCGCCCGGCGAGGGGAGGTTCTCGGTGCCGAACTGGATCAGGTTGCCGTTGTTGACGCGGAAGAGCACCCGCGCGCCCTCGACCGGCATACCGTTGAGGACCACGTCGTAGTCCACGAACCAGAGGTAGTCGGAGGGCTGGCCCGAACGGCCCTGAGAGAGGACCATGGTCTTGGAATTGACGCCGAGCAGCGCGTTCACCCGCGGCAGGTAGTTGCGGGCGAGGGCGTCGACCACCGCCAGGTCCGGCTTGACGCGGCCGCCGAGGAAGCCGGCGATGCTGGCGTTGGTGAGGGAGTTGCCGCGGCCCGGCACCCAGGCGATGTTGCCGCCCTCGGCGAGGGCGATCTGGCCGGTGCGGCGGTCCACCGTGGCACTCCAGTTGGAATTGGCGCCCATGAGGAAGGCCGCCCAGCCATCCCGCAGGGTCGAAGCGACGAGACCCTGGCCCTCGACTGCGGTCAGGGAATCGACAGGCTGCGACGGCTGCAGCCTTTCGTGGGTGAAGGACAGCGACGACAGGACGTCGTTGCTCTGCTTCGCCACCTGGGCCGAGGCCGGGCTGGCGAAGAAAGCGCTGGCTAGCAACGAAAACAGGAGACAGGAAAACAACAGGACACGACATTTGGCCATGTTTCGTCCCCCTCCTCTTGGGGACCGTGAGCTCGGAGGTACCGCACCTCCAAAGTGGGACGGATCGGAAGCGAGCCTTCCGGTCCGACGGTAAACCAGAAAAAGCGGTTTCCTGCGGGCTGGTGTTTCTGACATGACTGACATGACTACTACTCATGAGAGTGCCTCGCGAAGGCAAAAGCGCTACTCCCGCGTGAAGAACGCGGCACCCTCCGGTGCCCCCCGGAAAGAAAAACGCCCCTCCCCGCGAGGGAGAGGGGCGCCGTCTTCGAGCGACTGCTGGGCTCGGGTTACTGGACGTTCAAGGTGAAGTCGTCGACCACGAAGGAGGTCTGCAGTGAGCTGTCCTCCGTAGCGGTGAGGAAGATCTGGACGGTCTGACCCGCGAACGAGAGCACGTTGAAGCTCTTCTGCGAGTAGCCGGCGGCCTTGTTCAGGTTGGAGTAGGTGGCGAGGGTCGAGAGCA
Organism: Thermoanaerobaculaceae bacterium; assembly: GCA_963712665.1. Lineage (GTDB taxonomy): Bacteria > Acidobacteriota > Thermoanaerobaculia > Multivoradales > UBA5704 > DATARR01. The sequence goes on from CAVQIV010000013.1 coordinate 649,830, forward strand.
CCGTGCCCGAGGTGTTGCGGATCTGCACCCGCAGGACGTCAAACGCAGTGATGGTGGTCGTCTCGGACGTGTCGATGTGGAGCCAGAAGGCGAGGGTCGCGCTGGTGGCGGTCGACGGGATCGTCACCGTCTGGAGAAGGGTGTCGGTGTGGGTCGTGCCGTAGCCGTCGAGCCACGCCTTCCACGTTCCGGAGTGGGCCGGCTGACTCGCGGTGCTATCGATGACTCCCGCGGTAGCCGTCCAGGGCGCCGGATTGGCCGAGCCGTTCTCGAAGCCGGGGTTGCCGATGAGCTGCGTCACCCCGCCGCCGGTCACCGTCAGGGTGACCGTGGTGGTGCGGGTGAGGGCGCCGCCGGTGCCGGTGACCGTGATCGTCGAGGTCCCCGTAGCCGCCGTCGAGGCGACGGTGATGGTCATCGTCGAGCTGCCGGAGCCGGGGGCGGCGATCGAGGCCGGGCTGAAGGAGACGGTCACGCCGGTCGGCTGACCGGAGGCCGAGAGCGCGATGGCGGAGTTGAAGCCGCCGGAGACCGCGGTGGTGATCGTCGAGTTGCCCGACGCGCCCTTGGCGATCGAAACCGCGCTCGGCGACGCCGAAATGGTGAAGTTGGGGGTCGGGACGCTGGTGACAGTCAGGTTGACCGTGGTGGTGTGAGTGATGCTAGCGCCGGTGCCCGTGATGGTGATCGTCGAAGTCCCCAGAGCGGCGCCCACGGACACGGTGAAGGTCAGCGTCGAGCTGCCGGAGCCGGGGGCGGCGATCGAGGCCGGGCTGAAGGAGGCCGTCACGCCGGCCGGCAGGCCGGAGGCCGAGAGCGCGATGGCGGAGTTGAAGCCGCCGGAGACCGCGGTCGTGACCGTGACGTTGCCGGAAGCTCCCTGCACGATGGACGTCGAGCTCGGCGAGGCCGAGATCGTGAAGTCCGGGGTCGTGGTGACGGTCGGAGTGACCGAGATGCAGGTCGAGGGCGCCGAGGCGCAGGACTCGTTGCCGGTCGGGAAGGCGGTCACCTGGTAGAAGTAGGTGAGGCCGTTGGCGACGTTGGTGTCGTTCAGCGAGGTGGCCGAGCCGGCATTGACGATCTTGGTGAAACCGGCGTTGCAGCCCGCCTCGTTGCGGAATACGTCGTAGACCGCGCCGGTCGCCGTCCAGGAGAGCGCCGCGGAGTTGTTGCCGGCGGTGACGGTGAGCGTCGGCGTGGCCGGTGCAGTGCAGCCGGAGAACGACGTCGAGGCGCCGGCGTCGGTGGTGCAGGCGATGCCGTGCCGGTTGAAGGCCGCGAACAGGGCGGCGCTGTGCGGCGTGCCGTTGGACAGGTTGCCGTCATCGTCGTCCACGGCGCGCATGGTCTTCCACCAGTTGCCCGCGGCGCAGCCGTTCGACGTGAAGGTGCCCGTGTGGTTGCAGGTGAAGGCGCTGGTGGCGGTGTTGCGGGAGAGGTACCAGAGACGGTCGAGCGTGGTCCACGCCGGGCCGGTGCCGGCGCCCGGCAGGTCGCGGTTGGCGAAGTCCCAGATCGCCTCGGAGGGAACGTAGGACTCGCAGTGGACTTCCTTGGCGCACGGGCCGGAGCCGGCGCCGCAGCGGACCTGGGTGAAGTTGGAGACCGTCGCCGGGGTGTTGCTGACGTGCTTGGCCCAGTCGACGTCGCGCACGCCGGTGCAGGCCGTGCAGGCGTCGCCGTAGCCGCCGCAGTTGCTGGCCAGGAAGCCGGGTCCGATGCAGGAGGTGTGCAGGGCGATGACCGCCGTGGTGTCGCCGTAGGACTCGCCGGTGCCGCCTTCAGGAGCGGTGCCGGTGCCGTCGTTCTGGTCGATGCCGTGGCCGAACTCGTGCAGCGAGACGCCGGCGATCTGACCGGTGTTGTTGCAGCCGCCGCCCGACTTGAAGAAGTTGAGCGTCGAGCCGTTCCAGTAGGCGTTGCAAGTCTGGTTCAGGTTGGTGTTGACCGTCAGCACCTGGTTGATCCAGGTGTTGCTGGGCAGCCAGCCGCGGACCACTTCCTTGATGCGGTTGACCTGGTAGAACTGGCTCGCGCGCGGAGTGGGTGTTGCCCGCGCCGCCGTGGCCCGGAGTGGTGCAGTCCGTGCCCGTCGAGGTGCCGAAGGCGATGTTGCCGGAGGCGTCCGACGCCTGGGAGATGGCGCCGCAGGTGTCGGTGATCTTGACGTACTGGCCGGAGAGGGTGGAGGTCACCGTGCCGCTGGTGAAGTTGTAGAGGCCCGCGGAGTTGGTGAAGCCGCCGCTCGACACGTTGGTGTACGGCGCCGGGCGCACGACCTCGCTGCCGGTCGTCGGCGAGTTGAGGTAGGTGCCGCCGGTCGCCTGCGCCTGCACGTAGTCGTTGATGTCGATCAGTTGCAGCACTTCGCCGGTGGCGGCGTCGACCCGGGCCTGCCAGGTGCCCATCACGCCGTCGCGGTGAAAGATGAACTGCCAGACCTTGGCGATGCCGCGGCCCTGGCCGAACTTGAAGCCCTCGGCGAAGCCGTTGTTCGGGAGGTTGGCTGGCAGCAGGTGGAGGCTGCCGCTGTCGCGGAAGGAGTCGGCCACGCCGAAGCTGCCGATGTACTGCGACAGGGCGGCCAGCGCCGCGTCACGCGTCAGCTTGGTGGGCGGCACGACGGCGCCGCGGTAGGGGAGGTTCTCCGTGCCGAACTGGATCAGGTTGCCGTTGTTGACGCGGAAGACCACCCGCGCGCCTTCGATCGGCATGCCTTCGCGCACGATGTCGTAGTCCGCGAACCAGAGGTAGCTGGCCGGCTGGCCCGAGCGGCCTTGAGAGAGGACCAGCGTCTTGGGGTCGACGCCGAGCAACAGGGCCACCCGCGGCATGTAGTTGCGGGCGAGAGAGTCGATCACCGCCAGGTCCGGCTTGGCGCGGCCGCCGAGTAAGTGGGCAATGTCGTTGTTGGTCAGGGAGTTGCCGCGGCCCGGCACCCAGGCGACGTTGCCGCCCTCAGCGAGGGCGACCTGGCCCGTGCGGCCGTCCACCGTGGCCTGCCAGCCCGAATTGGCGCCCATGAGGAAGACCGCCCAACCGTTCTGCAGGGTGGGACCGACGAAGCTCTGGACGTTTTCTAGAGGCTCGACGGGCTGTGAGGGAAGAAGCTTTTCGTGAGTGAACGACAACGACGACAGGACGTCGTTGCTCTGCTTCGCCACCTGGGCCGAGGCCGGGCTGGCGAAGAAAGCGCTGGCAAGCAACGAAAACAAGAGACAGGAAAACAGCAGGACACGACATTTGGCCATGTTTCATCCCCCTCCTCTTGGGGACACTTGAGCTTGGAGGTACCGCACCTCCAAAGTGGGACGGAGCCGGAAGGGAGCCTTCCGGTCCGACGGTAAACCAGAAAAATCGGTTTCCTGCGGCTGCTATACTCCCGGCTTCGATCCGGAGACCAAACCGTTACCACCTGCTCCTGGTGTTTCTGACATGACTGACATGGCTACTAGTGATGAGAGTGCCTCGCGAAGGCAAAAGCGCTACTCCCGCGTGAAGGAAATCGCGCTCGCCTTCGCCGGCCCCCTCCTGGCGACCGTCCTGGGGGCAGTTCCGGGGGCCGCGGCACCAGCCGCGACGGCGAAACGGACCCCGCCCAACCTGGTCCTCATCACCCTGGACACCACCCGCGCCGACCATCTCGGAGCCTGGGGCTACAAGGACGCGCGTACCCCCAACCTCGACGCGCTGGCGGCCCGCGGCACCCGCTTCGCCCGCTGCGACACTGCCGCCCCCATCACCCTGCCCAGCCATGCCACGATCCTGACCGGCCTCTACCCGCCCCGCCACGGCGTGCGCGACAACGGCACCTTCGTGCTGTCGCCCAAGGTGGAGACCCTGGCCCGGCGCCTGGCGGCCCGCGGCTACGACACGGCTGCCGTGGTCTCGGCCGTGGTCCTGGCCCGCCGCCAGGGGCTCGATCAGGGCTTCCGCCTCTACGACGACGATCTGGGCGCCGGCTACGCGGCGGGGACTCTGGTTTCGGAACGCGGCGCGGAGGCTACCACAGCCGCCGCCCTGGCCGCCATGGGGAAGCTCAAATCCCCCTTCTTTCTCTGGGTGCACTACTACGATCCGCACGAGGAGTACCGGCCGCCCACCCGCTTCGCCGATACCGCCCGCGGCCCCCACCGCCTCTACGACGGCGAGATCTCCTACATGGACGAGCAGATCGGCGAGCTGCTGAAGAAGCTGCCCGCGGGCACGGACGTGCTGGCCGTGGGCGATCACGGTGAGATGCTGGGGGAGCACGGCGAGATGACCCATGGCCTGCTGCTCAACCGTGCCGCCCGCCGGGTGCCCCTCCTCCTCGCCGGTCCGGACGTGCCCGCCGGCCGGGTGAGCGACTGCCTGGTGCGCACCGCGGACGTGACGCCGACCCTGCTCGCCCTGGCCGGCGCGCCGCTGGTCTCCGGTCTCGACGGCCAGAGCCTGCTGCCATTGACGGCCGGGGGCGCCGGTGCTGCCGGGGGCACCTGCTCCCGCCAGACCTACACCGAGAGCTTCCTCCCCTTCTTCGCCTACAAGTGGTATCCGCTGCGCTCGCTCGCCGGCGACCGCTTCCTCTATCTCAAGGCGCCGAAGAGCAGCCTCTACGACCTCGAAGCCGATCCCGGCGAGACCCGCGACCTGGCGCCCGGGCAGCCGCAGGTGGCGCGCGCCTGGGAGGGCCGGCTCATCTCCTTCCTCACGGGTCAGGGAGAGAAGCTCCACACCCCCGTGCGCCCCGAGAACGTGCTCTCCGAGGAGCAGCGCCGCCAGCTCGCGAGCCTCGGCTACCTGGGCGGCGTGGCCGAAGGCCCGGTGACGGTGAGCCTCCCCGATCCGCGGTCCATGGTCGACCTCGCCCGCGACCTCCACCGCGCCACCCAGACCGTGCAGGAGGGTCGCTGCGCCGAGGCGCTGCCGGAGCTCCAGGCGATCGTCAAGCGCGATCCCCACAACTTCCCGGCCTTGAGCCTCACCGGCTTCTGCCTGCGCCAGGCCGGCCGCCTCGAATCGGCCCTCAACCTCTTTCAGCGGGCGGCGAAGGAGAATGATCTCAACGCCGTGCCCATCGCCGATGCCGCCGGCTGCCTGCTCGACCTCGGGCGCAAGCCTGAGGCCGAGCGGGAGTACCGCCGCGCCCTGGCGCTCGATCCGGCCCAGTCCATGGCGGCCACCAACCTGGCGCGCATGCTGCGCCAGCGGGGCGACCGCAAGGGGGCGCTGGCGGTGCTCGACGCCGCCCTGCGCGCCGGCGCCCACGAGCCCGACATCTTCCTCGAGCGGGGGGTCAACCGCGCCGAGAGCGGCAGCCTCGAGCCGGCGCTCCTCGACTTCCGCGAAGCCGCGCGGCGCGATCCCGCCAACCCCGTGCCGCTCGAGAACGCCGCCCGCACCGCCTATGACCTGCATCGCTTCCGCGATTCCGCCCTGCTCTACGAGACGCTCCTGCGCCTCGCCCCCAACCGCGCCGACCTGTGGAAGACCACCGGCGCCATCTATCTCTATGAGCTGGACGACAAGGAGTCAGCCCTGCGCTGCTTCCGCCGTGCCTTGAACCTGGAGCGGGACCCCGGCGAACGCAGCCGGCTGGAGGAGCTGGTCAAGGAGCTTCAGGGATGAAGGACTTCCTGCGCCGGATCAGCCTCTTCAAGGAGCTCGACGACGGGCAGCTCGGGCGTCTGGCGGACTTGATGGAGGAGCAGCGCCACCCGGCCTACAAGCTGATCTTCCGCGAGGGCGATCCGGTCGACGCCTTCTACGTGGTGAGGGAGGGGATGGTGACCGTGTTCCGCGACGTGCAGGGCAAGCCCCAGCAGGTGCTGGCCCGCCTGGAGGAGGGGGGGTTCTTCGGCGAGATGGGCCTGCTCAACGACAAGGCCCGGCGCTATGCCTCGGCCCGCACCGCGGCCCCCACCGTGCTGCTGCGGGTGGAGAAGCCCGACCTCATCAATCTGCTGGCCGAGATCCCGGCCCTGGAGCTCAAATTCCGGGCCGAGGTCATCCGCCGCCACGGCATGAACGTCTCCGCCCTCCTGGGGCTCGCCGGCCAGCGCGACGTGCGCATCCGGCTGGGCGTGCCCGCGGTGCTGGAGCTGGAGGACGGCGCCAGGCTGTCCGTGGTGCTGGAGAACCTCTCGCTGGGCGGCGTCGGCCTCTCCGGCGTGCCGGAGAGCTGGCAGACCGGTTTCCTCGTCCGCTTCCGTCTCGGCCAGCCCGGTGAGCCCGGCATCCTGGACGTCAGCGGCACCGTCACCTGGCGCGAGGGGGAGACGGTGGGCATCGCCTTCGGCCCCGAAGCCGCGGGCGATCCCGTCTTGGTGAACCGCGCCTTGCGGCGCTTCATGGCGGGGCGGCGCTGAGCGAGGGCTCCCGGCTTCGTCTTGATCCGGTAGTGTCCTAGTTTGAAATTGGCCCTCTTGACCGCCCCATCCCCGCCTGACCTGCTGTAGCGTCCTTCCCCGTAGGGGAGGGATGCACCTCCCCATCCCACACAAGCGGCCCGACGGAGCGCTGTGACCCGCCCCGCCGGACCTGACCCGAGCAAGGAGGGTAAGTCCATGCCCGAGCTGACCCAGAAGTCTAGCAGCCCCACCCCGCCCCGCCGGCCCATGCCGGTTCTCCCCGATCCCCCGTCGTCCGATCCACCCTTCTCCTCGCAATGGGAGAAGTGGGAGGGCTTCCGGTTCACCTTCCTGCGCTACTTCGGCCGGGAGGACTCCGAAGCCCTGCAACGCGTTGCCCAGCTCCTCTACAGCTATGGCCTGGAGGTAGAGCAGGAGGGTAGCGAGCTGCCGGAGCCTGAGACCCGCTGGGAGATGGTTGCTGGTCTCGCGGAGCTGAAGTTCCTGGAGGGCTACTTTACCTCCGTCTTCAACGAGCACCGGGACTCTTCCCTCCCGCCGGACGTTGAGGAGCTGTCCCGCTTCGCGGGTGGGATCGCCTCCGGCCTCTCCGACCTCGCTTTCCGGTTGAACGAGGAGCTGGGGAAGTGGCGCACCTGAAGACGGTCGTCTTCACGGTCCGGGCCACGGAGAAGCAGTCCGTGCGATGGAAGCGGGCGGCCGACGGGGAGGGCCACAGGGCGGTCGGCACGTGGCTCGCCGAAGCGGCGGACCGCTACCTGGAGGCCGCGGCCCGGGCGGGGAAGCTGGTGCCGATGGGCTGGCGGCGGCGGGCGGACTTCTCCGTCCGTCTCACCGGCCTGGAGGAGATGACATCCGTGGCGGGCGCCGTCTCTCACCCCTTCGCCTACTACCGCGGCACGAACGCCGGAGCGGACCGCTACAGCGACTTCTACACCCTGGTCTACTTCCCGTCAGGGCGGATCATCGCCACGCTCCGATCCGCCGCGCAGTGCCGTTCCCTCGCTTCCGAGCTGGCGCGCCTCTGGGTGCGCTGGGGCGGAGCCGAGCCCATCGAAGATCCCCTCCCAACCATCGAACGACACCAGCGGGAGGACGTGTAACTGAAGCGGGCGGCGCCTCGACGGGCCGCCCGTGCTACTTTAGGAGAATGCCCATGCGTCCCAAGAGACCACGCGATCCGTTTCAGCTTGCCCATCAGGTTTTCCAAGAGGCCAGCGGGGAAGCGCCACAGCAGCCGCTTCCTGAGAACGATCCCGCCACCATCGCCAAGCGCAAGGGCGGCGTCAAGGGCGGGGCGAGCCGTGCCAGCAAGCTCACCCCCGAGCGGCGCCGCGAGATCGCCCAGAAGGCCGCCGCGAAGCGCTGGGGGAAGAAACCCGCCTAGCGGGCAGTAACACGAAGCGACGTAGCACCGGGGGCCGGTTCCGCGAGGGACTGGCCCTTTCCGCGTCCAGGTTGTCGCTTCTGCGCTAGGATGACGATCTTCTAAAGGGAGGGACTTATGCCCAAGGATGAAGAGCTTTCGCCCGGTCAGAAAGCTGTGAAGACGAAGGGGCCGAAGAAGCTACGCAAAGCGGCGCGCAGAGCAGCAGACACCCGCGCGATTCGCTCCGCCGTCGCTCAAGCAATGAAGAGTCTCGCCGTGGTCCAGAAGGCGCTCGAAAAGATCGACCGCAGCGCCAAGCCCGGGAAACGTCCCCCCGAAGAAGAAGGGGTAGAATCTTCCCTTACAGGCGCGGCTAGGGAGTCATGACCCGAACGCCGGTCCCCCACAACCGGACCGCCGCGCCAGCTTCTCTCTTTCTCCGTGGGATGCACCTGTGGGGGGTGCGCATGGCGGATTGGCGCAAGGCTGAAGACTACGCCTATACGGAAAGACTCCGGCTCCACGATTGGGCGTGGGAGTTTCTTCGTAGAAATCCCGCCTATAGCTTGGCTTGGGACAACTTCTGGGTTGCTTTCCATGCAAAAGACTGGGCGAAGGCTAGACCTGGGACATTCATCCTTTCTGAGGAGAGCGAACAAAAGTTGGATGCTATGACCGCCGCTTACGATGCGGCCTCCAGGGGTTTCGGCCTCGTTAACGCGTTCGATCCTGATCTCTCGGCAGTGGAAACGACGAACACAATTTCATGGTGGGAGGCCGTGGGCGTCACCATTCTTGAGGAGTGGAACAAGCCCGTCCGCGAGGATCGACCTTGGCCTGGCTACCCCCGCTCTATCGGCCTCTCTTTCGATTTCACTCTCCCACTGGAAGCTCAGATAGAGCAAGCCAAAGAGACGCTCATGCGCTGTCGAGAGACGATCAAAGAAGCGGGGTTGCCCTGGGAGGAGTACAAAGCCAAGGTGCGCGTAGATCGGTCCCGATTCGGCCTGTACTTACGACTCTTGGATGCGGAGCGGGCCGGTGCTTCACTCGGCGAAATGGGGCGGCGCCTATTCAAAAGCCACAGCGACCAGAGGAAGTCCGCCAAAAACGCTCTCCAACGGGCGCGGCGAATGAGCGAGAGCGGCTATCGAGAGTTGCTCTTGATGGCCAATCTCTGACTTCCTGGGGAGGGGAAACTAAGAGCTTGGCTTAGTTTCCCGGGGAGGATAGGCGCGCGCCTTAGTTTCCCGGGGAAATAACAAAGAAGCTCTACCTTCCCCTATGCAGGCGGCTGAAGACACCTGAAAATGGAAATCGCCAAGGGGTTCAGGCCCTTGGCGATCTCAAGAGGCCGAGACGCGAGCGGTCCAGGACTCCGACAAGGGGAAGTGTATCTCCCGCCCCGCCCGCGCTGCAAGCCCCGAAAGGAGGATGCAGTGCACCGCTATCCAAGCAAGAGCTGGCGAATGATGTGGCCCTACCTCGCCCGGAAGGCGTAGCTACGCCTGGACCGGCGCCGGGGGAGCCTCCGGCGCCGCGATTTTCTTTGAACTTACCCTACTCTACCTATTGACTTTGAAGGCGTAGTCAAGCATAATGTCTACTATGGCAAACGTCCTCAGCGCCGAGAAGCGAGTCCAGATCATCTCTGCCCTGGTGGAAGGTGTCAGCGTCCGGGCAACCGCCCGCATGTGCGATGTCTCGAAGGACACCGTCATGAAGCTCGGCGTGGAGCTGGGCAAGGCGTGCGCCGGCTACATGGACGAAAACTTCAGGAATCTTACCTGCAAGCGGCTACAAATTGACGAAATCTGGAACTTTGTCTACTCCAAGGAGCGCAATGTTCCGCAGGACAAGAAGGGAGTTTTTGGATTTGGCGATGTCTGGACGTTCACCTGCATCGACGCCGAGACGAAGTTGATGCCCGCCTTCCTGGTGGGGATGCGCGACATAGGTTGCGCCACGGAGTTCATGCAGGACATCGCCTCCCGGCTGGTCAACCGGGTGCAGCTCACCACGGACGGGCACAAGATGTACCTCCAGGCCGTAGAGGACGCCTTCGCGGGTGCCATCGACTTCGCCCAGCTCGTGAAGGTCTACGGCTCCGCTCCCGAAGGTCCCGAGGTGCGCTACAGCCCGGCCGCCTGCCTGGGGACCCAGAAGCACGCCGTCACCGGATGCCCCGACGCGGCGCACGTCTCCACCAGCTACGTGGAGAGGGCCAACCTCACGATCCGGATGAGCGTCCGGCGGTTCACGCGCCTGACGAACGCCTTCTCGAAGAAGGTGGAGAACCACACGGCCGCCATCGGCCTGTTCCATGCCCACTACAACCTGTGCCGGATTCACCGCTCCCTGCGCGTCACCCCCGCCATGGCTGCCGGGGTGACGACGCGGGTGTGGGAGATCGCTGACCTCGTGGCGCTCCTCCCCGCTCCCGTAGCAGCGAAGCGGGGACCGTACCGGAAGGGAATTTCAAACTAGGACACTACCCTTGATCCACTCTTCTTGACCCACCCTGGGTGGATGTCTACCATTCCGCCGCGAGACGGCACCTTACAAAGTGAAAGCACGGTGCAGTCATTTTTGCTTTTCATGAACTTGGCCCATCTCTCCGGCCGGCCGTTCGGGCGGATGAATCCTGCGGATCCTCGATTTCGGGGAACAAGGAGGTTTTAATGAAACGTATCGTTTGTTCAGGTGTGATGGCGTTGGCGTTGGCGGCGGTTCCGGGTTTCGCCGCTCCCCCGGATTTTGACTTCTCGACCCTGGGGCCGCAGACGAGCCCCGAGGTGGTGGGCACCCCGCGAGACCCGGGCGCCCGCGCCGTGGAGATGCGGGGGCTGCAGGAGCGCCTCGCCGCCGGGCAGGTCGAGAAGGCGATGAGCCGGCCGATCGTCATCCAGCTCACCGCGGCCGAGCGCTACCGGATCGACGATCCCGGTCGCATCGAGAGCAAGTACCTGGTCGGGGTGGCCAAGGACGTGGGGATGGTCCTCGACTTCTCCGCCGCCCGCGCGCTCGGCAAGAGCACCGCGAATCTCAGCCTGGGCGCTGCCCGCGGCACCGGCAGCAACGGCTTCGTGTGGACCGCCGAGGTGCAGGTGCCCGGCGCCACCGCCCTGCGCCTCCACCTCACGGACTTCAACCTGCCGGCCGGAGCCGAGCTCTACGTCTACAACCTCAAGGGCCAAGCCTTCGGCCCCTACACGGGCCGCGGCCCCCTGGGTGACGGCGAGCTGCACACCAACACGGTCTTCGGCGAGAAGCTGCTGGTCCAGATCCACGCTCCCGCGGACCTCGGCCGCGCCCCGCGGCTGACCTTGGAACAGGTCGGCGTCATGGGCGCCCGCTTCGTGGCTCCCCGCTATCAGCCCCAGGGCGTGTTCAACGCCGACGACCTCGGCGCGATCGCCAAGGCCGGCAACCTCTGCTCGGCCAACGCCGCCTGCGTCGTCAACGCGGCGTGCCAGTCGAGCGCCGTGGTCAGCACCGCCAAGGACGCGGTGGCGACCATGCTGTTCCAGTCCGGGGCCTCGTTCTTCATCTGCACCGGCGGCCTCGTCGCGGACACCGTCACCACCTCGGTGATCCCCTTCTTCCTCACCGCCCACCATTGCATCAGCAGCAGCAACGAAGCCGCCAGCCTGGAGACCTACTTCGACTACGAGACCACCTGCAGCAATCCCAACTGCACGCAGCCCTACAACAACACCGGCGACACGGTGGGCGCCACCATCAAGGCCACTGGCTCGACCAGCGACTACACGCTGCTGCAACTGTCCTCGGCGCCGGTGACGCGCGACGGCGTCGCCACCTATCTCGGCTGGCTGAGCACGGCGGTCGCCAACACCAACAACCTGGCGCTCTACCGCATCAGCCACCCCCAGGGCTCGCCCCAGGCCTACACCGAGGGCGTGGTCGACACCAGCAAACCCACCTGCCGCTCTCTGGCGCGCGGCAACTTCATCTACAGCCGGGACACCCTGGGCGCCACCGAAGGCGGCAGCAGCGGCTCGCCGGTCCTCAACGCCGCGGGCCAGATCGTCGGCCAGCTCTACGGCGCGTGCGGCACCAACCTCAACGACGTCTGCGACGCCGCGCACAATGCCACGGTCGACGGCGCCTTCGCCGTCAGCTTCCCGGCTCTCGCTGCCTTCCTGAACCCGAGCGGCGGCGGTAGTTGCAGCCCCGTGGGCGCGAGCTGCACCAGCAACAGCCAGTGCTGCTCGAACAGTTGCAAGGGGCCGGCCGGAGCCAAGACGTGCAAGTGAGCTGAGCACCTGATCCCATCGATCGCCTGTTTTCCAATAGGCCGAGCCCCTCTCCCACGGGAGAGGGGCTGGAGAGGGCGTCTGAGGAAGGTCGACTAGTGCTCTACGGGGACGGGATCGCCGGGGATGGGATCAGGACCCGGGTCCACGATGATGATGGAGCTCGCGCCCTCATAGCAGTGGGTGGCGGGATCGACGTTCTTGTTGCGGCAGGGCTTGAACAGCGCGCAGCTCGAATCGCGTCCGGCGGTGGCGTTCGACGTGCCGTTGATCACGGTGTCCGGGACGCCGTCGCCGTTGGTGTCGACCGTCACGGGGCCGGACGTCTTGGCCGCGCCGGGGCACGAGCCGTACTTCCACGGAATGGGAGTCGGCGAATCGAGCGTGTTGAACGTGGGCAGGGTCACGACTTGGCCGGTGGAGTTGTTGGTGAACACCCAGTTGGTCGCCACTGAGATGGGAGCCGTGAACGTGCCGCCCCCGGTGCCGGTCCGCTTGAGCGTCATCCGGGTCAACGCCTGAGGATTGTTCAGCTTCACTTCAGCCTTCCACGTGCCGCACGGCGTGCTCAGGTCCTGGGTGGTCTGGAAGCGGAGGGAGCGGACGGCGATGCGCACCGTCGCGTTGCCGTTGGCATCGAACACCGCGTCGTCCAGCCGCTCGACGATGGTGTCGCCGTTGCCGAAGGCGCCGGACGGCGTCGACGCGACGGGCACGCCCTTGAGGGTGACCGTGCCCTGGAAGGTGCAGCCGGGCCCGAAGTAGTCGAGCGGCAGGTTGAGCGCCGCGTTGGACGAGCCGTCGCCGCGGGTGAACCAGGGATCGCTCCCCTTGGTCACGTTCTGGGCTGCCGCCGGGGCGGCCAGCGCCACCGCCAGCAGGACGACACACAGCCCGGCACCGATGCTGATCCGATTCGTTCTCTTCATACTGCTCCTCCATGCCCACCAGCCGCTCGACTCCGAGACCAGGCTTCCGTCGGCGATCCGTGGTGGCGGCCGCTCCTGACCTGCGCGGTGTTCCCCGGCGCGGCTGGCGTGACAAAGAAGGAGACCGGTTCCACCGGCAGGCGAGGAGACGCCATGGCCGTCTCCCGTCGCCGGGCTGATGAAAGTCCGCACGCCGATGCAAAAGCGATTGAACCTTCATCAATAGGGGGTGCGTCTCGGGGAAAAATCGAGACACGAGAGGAATCACCGATTCCGTCGAGAAATCAGCGACGTTCAAATTGTCGGAAAGTCGATCGATTCAGCCATCAAAAAATCTTCCAGAAATCCTGAAAAAATCTGAAACATTGGAAGATCGATTTCATCTGGATAGACTGCCGGCATGAAGCTGGGAGGGATCCCCCAGAGCCTCGCCGAATGGCTGGGCGCGAAGCTGGGCCTGCTGCCCCAGCCGCTGCTGGACACCCACGTCGCCATGCTGCTGGCCCGGGCGGTGATGGAGGGGACGCGGCTCGGCGTCTTCGAAGCCCTGAAGGATGGACCGCTCACCGCCGAAGAGGTCGCCGCCCGCTGCGACGGCGAGCCGCGGGCCACCCGCAAGCTGCTGGACGCCCTGGCCGGCTGCGAGTATCTGCGCTGCGACTCCGGCCGCTACTCCCTCTCCGCCACGGCGCGCAAGTGGCTGCTGGCGGATGCCCCCCAGTCCTTGCGGGACAAGATGCTGTTCCAGCTCCTCGAATGGGACTCCCTCGCGCGCCTCGGTGACTTCGTGCACACCGGCCGGCCGCTGGACTTCCACGCCGAGCTCACCCGCGAGCAGTGGGGGATCTACCAGCGGGGCATGCGCTCCGTGGCCGCGGCCTGGGCCCCGGAAGTGGGGCGGCGGACCCCGGTGCCGAAAGGTGCCAGGGACCTGTTGGACATCGGCGGCGCCCACGGTTTCCTCTCCGTGGCGATCAGCCGCCGGCACCCGGACCTGCGGGCGGTCGTCCTGGAGCTCCCCGAAGCCGTGGAGCACGCCGCGCCCCTGCTGGCCCGGGAGGGGATGGGAGACCGCGTCGTCCATCGCCCCGGCAACGCCTTGACGGACGACCTCGGCACCGAAGCCTGGGACGTGATCCTCGTCTCCAGCCTCGTCCATCACTTCGACGATGCCACCAACCGTGCCCTGGCGCAGCGGATCGCCCGCGCCCTGCGGCCGGGGGGAATCTTCGTCATCCAGGAGCTCTACCGCCCCGTCTCCCCCGAGGAAGCCGGCCAGATCGGCGCCCTCCTCGACCTCTACTTCGCCCTCACCAGCCGCTCCGGCACCTGGTCCTTCGCCGAGATGGCCGCCTGGCAGCGCGAAGCGGGCTTGAAGCCTTTGAAGCCGATCCGCTTCGCCACCGTGCCCGGCGTCGGCCAGCAGGCGGCGGTGAAGGCGGAAGCGGACCGATCCGTCCGATGAAGTCGCTACGGGGCTGATGGCGCGGCCTTGGCCCCCTTCAGGTACTTGTCCAGGAACTCCAGGGTGGCCGTATAGGCCTTCTCCTGGCTCTCCTTGCGGCTGAAGCCGTGCCCCTCGTTGGGGAAGACGATGTACTCGACGGGAACCCCCTTCTTGCGCACCGCTTCGACGATCTCGTCCGACTCCTTCTTCAGCACCCGCGGATCGTTCTCCCCCTGAAGGACGATGAGCGGGCGCTCGATCTGGTCGGCGTGGAAGAGGGGGGAGATGCGACGCAGGTAGTCCGCGTCCTTCTCCGGATCGCCGAGCTCCTTGTAGATGGAGTCGCGCGCTGGGCCCCACCAGGCAGGGATGCTCTGCAACGTGCGCAGCCAGTTGGAGACTCCGTAGAGGTCGACCCCCACGGCGAAGGCCTGGGGCCGGAAGCTCAGGGCGGCGAGCACCATATAGCCGCCGTAGCTGCCGCCGAGGATGCCGATGCGGTCGCCGTCCACCCAGCCGGTGGCGGCGAGCATCTTCTTGCTCGTCACGCAGTCGTCGAGATCGGACTCGCCGTGTTTGCGGTCGTCCATCATGAAGAAGGTCTTCCCGTAGCCGCTGCTGCCCCGGTTGTTGATGGCGTAGACGGCGTAGCCATGGTTGACCAGGAACTGGAGGAAGCCGCTGTAGCTCACCCGCGACTGCCCGCCCGGCCCGCCGTGGACCGCGAGCAGGGCCGGCACCTTGTTCGCGGGCGAGGCGCCATGGGGCTTGTAGAGCAGCCCGGGGATCTCGACGCCGTCGTAGGACTTGAAACGCACGATCTGGGCCGGCACCAGGTCGGCGGGATCGATGGCGGGATTGAGCGCGTGGGTGAGCTGGCGGATCTTGCCGCCCTTGAGATCGCGTACGTAGAGATTCCGCGGGCCGGCCGCTTCGGCAAAGAAGGCCATCTGTGAGCTGTCCTTGGAGAAGACGACGCCGGTGACGTCGGCGCCCGGCAAGGTGGGCAGCGCGACGGGTTTCAGGGTGGCCGCGTCGAACACCTTGAGCTCGGTGCGGGCGTCATTGTTGATGGTCACCGTGAGGAAGCGCCCGTCGCGCGACAGGCCGGCTCCCGCCACGTCCCACGGCGCACGCAGCACCTCGATGCTTTTGCCCGTGGCGAGGTCGTAGCGCATCAGATAGGAGAATTCCGATCCCTGATCGGTCGTGTAGTAGAGGCTCTGGCTGTCGCGGCTGAAGACCTGCGGACCGTTGGCCACCTCTTCGTTGGGGGTCTCCGGCGTCAGCCGGGTGAGCTTGCCGGCGGTGCGGTCGTAGAGATAGACGTCCGAGTCCGAGTTGGTCAGGACCTTGACCAGCGCGATCCAGCGGCGGTCCGGAGAGATGGCGCCGATCACGAAGCCGCCGTCGTTGGTGTAGAGGAGCTTGCGCTCGTAGCCGTCCACCGACATCTCGTAGAGGTCCATGGCGCTCGCGTCGCGCTCATTGGTGGTGAAGAAGAAGCTCTTCTCGTCCGGGGCCCAGCCCTGGAATTCAGCCCGCAGCTTGTCGCCCGGCGTCAGCTCGCGGACCTTGCCGTCCGGCGACTGGACGTAGAGATGGGTCTGCTCGTTACCTCCCTGATCGCTCGCGTAGAGGAATCGCTCGTCGTTGGGGAAATAGCCCGCCGGCTGGAGGGCGCTCACCTTCGAGTCGGTGAGCTGGACGGGCTTGCCGCCATCCACAGGGAAGGCGAAGACGTTGAAAACGCCGGTCTGGTTCGAGCCCACCAGGAGCTTGCGGCCGTCGGCCGAGAACGTGGCCCCGCCGTAGGCGGTGTTGGCGAGGAACTGGTCGATCGTGTACTGCCGCGGTTGCTTCTGGGGGGCGGCAGGAGGCTTGGGGTAGAGCGGAACGGCGACGAGGAACGCCGCCATCAGGCCGGGCATCAGGAAACGCAAGGGCTTCTTCATCGGAAAACCTCCTTTGAGGACTGGTCTCGAATCATCTCACGAGAAACCGTGCCGGTGCCCATCCGTAGGAAGAGGATGAGGAGGCTCTCTCCGTCCCCTGACGGAGGGCACCGGCACGGGTGTGGCGTGCGCGCTTGAAGGGAGGCGCGCACACCCTCCCAACGTCCGGAGGGGCAGCGTTGTTACCGGGGTTTCAGGGGTGCGTAGCCGGTGAGCTCCACGTACCCGCTCCCCCGGACGGGGCTCCCGTGCCGTGTGCCCGCGATCTCCACCGCTCCCTCCCAGTAGCGGAAGGAGACGTCCAGCTCCTGGTCAGCAAGGAGGGGCCGGACCTCCAGGTCCAGTCCCTCGGAGGGGACGCGCACCCGCCACCGGGAGGGATAGTGGGCATTGCTCCGCGGGCTCCGCCACTCGCCGGAGGCTTCGATCCGAAATTCGGCAAGCCCGAGGTGCCGAGCCGCGCCTGAAGGTGAGACGACCGTGCCGCTGCTCGCGGGATCCGCGGCGCCGTCCGTGCGGCGCAGGCGATAGAGCATCAGGTCCGAGCCGTCGGCGAGTTGGAGGGCGAACCAATCCCAGCCCACCTGATCCTGGCCTAGAGAGCTGGTGCTCCACTCTCGGTCCATCCAGGCAAGGCCCCTGACGGCGAAGCGCTCGCCGCCCAGGCGGACGGCGCCTGCGGCAGGCATGCGGGTGAGAGAGTAGTAATAGGAGGCGTTGCCGCTCTCGGCGCTCTTGCGGGAGAGCCCGCGGTCCCCCTGGAGCACTGGGGGCTTGCCCTGCTGGAGCACGAGGTCGATCTCCACATCCCCCTCGGAGGCCGTGAGGTGCATGGGAGGGGCGTGTCCCCCGGCCGCCTCCGCCGTCCAGTCCTTCACCCACACCCGGAACGGCTCCGCCCGGGCCCCCGCGAGCTCGACCGCCCCCCGGCTCCACCGCTCGAAAGAGTGGAAACGCCCGCCCTCGACGTCGGAGATCGTGAAGTGAGCGAGCCACGCCTGGCGAGTGGCCCAGGCAGACTGCCGGGAAGGCATCTCCGGTGCCAGGGCCGAGCGGAAGAACGTGAGCTGGAACCCGAAGCGCCTCCCCTCTTTGGTCTCCAGGTTTCCCGTGTAGTACCACCATTCCGTGCGGAGCTCCGGATGGGGCCCATGGTCGGCGGGGAAGTGAAACTCCCGGGGCTCGATCGCACGGGCGTAGCCCTCGTTGCTGGAGGAACGCAACGCCCCGGCGACGGAGAGGGAGGCTCTGGGATCGAGGGGCGGCTGGGGGCGGGCGAGGAGATAGATGGCGATGACAAGCACCACCGGGATCAAGCTCCACCCAATCCTTCGAGCTCGTCCAGTCATGAAGTCCCGGAAGAACGACGAAACACGGTCTCCCTGAGGAAGGCTGGAAGCCGGAAGTGGAGTTGTCGCGACAGGTCTTGATACGTCTGGTACTGGATTCGGAGCAATCCCTGGAGATCGGAAGGGACGCTGCTGGTGTCGGGGACCCGTTTCGCCTTGCCGGTATATTCGCAGACCAGCATCGGCACACCCAAAGCATGGGCGATGCCGATCTCGATGTAGACGTTGGGCTTGTTCAAGGTCCCCAAATTGTCGAACACGCACAGGTCTGCATGCCGGATTCCGGAGACGACATCATGGAAGACATCGCGAGCATTCAGGTCGTACCCCGACCACCGAAGGTGGATGCCATAAGGCTCCAGCAGGTGGACGAGGTTGAATCTCAAAGACTTCTCGATGTTCGGCAAGAAACGATGCCCCACGAAGCAGGTGAGCTTCCTCGGAGAAGGCGAACCGCTCCTGATGAGCCCCTGGAGAAAGGGAAACTCGCTACCATCGGGCTCTCGCAAATAAATGAGACGAAGGGGTCCATACCTCGTGAAATCCACGGGCTCCGGAGAGTTCTCGAAGAGCCTCCGACTCAAGGTACCAAGCAGGTCATCCTTGCGGAGGGCGGCCTGCTGGTCGTGATACTCATCCGTCGATAGATCGCCTTGAAGAAGTCGACTCTCAAGGAAGCTGCTCAAGAATTCTTGGATGAAGACTGCGGGGTCGACTGTGCCGGCCACGCTTTTAGAGCTGCCGGTAAAGCTCGGCAAAGGCGCTGAGGACGTCAGCGGCAGTTCCCCGGTGTGCTTCAGAGGTTTGGCTGGCCGGCTTCTCGGGATGTAAGACTCTCTTCCCAGTCGTTCTCTCCCGAGTCTTCGTGGTCTTACCTACGCTGCGGGTGCTGATGGTAATCGTCTTCCCGTTCATGGCAGTCTCCCAGTGCTCAGAGTATAGAGGGAAGGGCGCGACAAGTCAACTCCTGGTGGCCTGTCTTCTGGAAAGATAGACGCAAGGATCCGTTACTCCTCCCGGAGCGCCAGCGCTGGCGACGTCCGCGACATCCTGAACGCGGGGTAGATCCCCGCCAGCAGGGCGGCGGCGAGGGCGAGAGCCAGGGCTTCGAGGAGAATCTGGGGGCCGACCTCCATGCGGATCGTCCAGCCGAAGGAGCGGCGGTTGACGACGTAGATCATGATCGCCGCGAGCGTCAGCCCCACAGGGATGGAGAGGAGGCCCGCGGCGAGTCCCATCAGCCCGGTCTGGGAGGTCACGAGCTGCCAGACCTGCCCGGGCGTCATGCCGTTCGCCCGCAGGACCCCCAGCTCCCGGGCCCGCTCGAGCTGGAGGGCCATCAGCGACGACAGGACGCCGATGAAGGCCACGAAACCCGCCAGCAGGCGCAGCACTCCGGTGATGAGGAAGGTGCGGTCGAAGATCTCCAGCGAGATCTTTTTGAGCGAACGATTGGATTGGATCACCAGCCCCCCCTCGGCTCCGATCGTCCGCCGTAGGAGCTCCACCACCCGGTCCGGGTCCGCTCCGGGCGCGAGGTCGAGGGAGAAGCCCGAGAGCTTCGGATCGTTCCACCAGCGCAGGTAAGTGCGCCGGCTCATCAATACAATGCCGCGGTCGGAGGCGTAGTCGTAATAGACGCCGGCCACGGGAAAGTCCCGGTCCCCCCGCTCCGTGCGCAGGCGCACGGTGTCCCTCAAGCCCACGCCCGTGCGATGGGCGAAGGGCTCGGAGACGAGCACGGCGCCCCCGTCCTGGAAGGCGGGCCAGGACTCGCCGGGGCTCCCATCCTTGAGCTCAAAGGCGTGGCGGATTCCCGTCACGTCGGCACCGATCACGATCAGGCGCAGAGGGCCGGAGGGGGAGGGGATCTCCACTCTCCGGACGGATCTCACCCTCTCGACGCCCGCCACTGTCGCGGCCCGGTGGGCCACCTCGGGATCGATCGCCGTGCCGCTGAAGCCGCCGGCCCGGGAGGGCACAGAAATAAAGATGTCCGCCTGGAGCGACATCTCCAGCCAGCGCACCACGGTCCCCCGGAAGCTGGTGATCATCACGCCGACCCCCACCGTCACCGACACGGCGATGACCAATGCGGCGATGGCCACTGCCGTGCGCGAGAGGGAAGCGACCACGCCGTTGGCGGCCATTTTTCCCAGAATACCGAGGAGACCGCCCAGGGGGCGCCGCAGCAGACGCATGAGCCCGACGGTCGCGACCGGAGCGAGGAGGGCACAGCCCAGGATCACTGCGAACAGGCCGGCGAAGCTCACCTCCAGAAGCTCACCCGGCAGCGCGAGCAGGAGCCCGCCCAGGATCAGAAGCCCGAGCCCCAAGGCCGTGGCCCGCGGCAGGGCCCGGCGCAGCCGCGTCTCCAGGTCCGACCGGCTGAGCACCGCCCGGGGCGGCGCCTGGGTGGCTTCGAGCGCGGGGACGAGCGCCGCGAGGAGCGTGGCGCCGATGCCGATGGCCGCTCCTTCCAGCAGCGTCGTGACCGGCACCGTCAGCTCGCGCACGGAGACTACGAAATAGAGGTCGTTGATCGTCCGCGTCACCAATCGCACCAGCCCGCGGCCGAGCAGCACGCCCGCGCTCAAACCGGCAGCGGTGCCGAGGAGGGCAACCACCAGCGCCTCCCCCAGCACCAGGACGAAGACCTCCCGGCGGGTCACCCCGAGGGCCCGCAGGGTGCCGATGAGCCCCCGGCGCTGCACCACGGAGAAGGTCATGGTGTTGTAGATGAGGAAGAGGCCGCAGACCAGGGCCAGCAGGGAGAGCGCCGTGAGATTGAGCCGGAAAGCCCGCGTCATCTCCTCCGTCGTCCGGGTCCGGCCGCTGGCCGCGAGGACCTGGGCTCCGGCGGGGAGCACGGCCGCGGCGCGGGCGAGGAGGCGCCGGCCCTCTGTTCCCTCGGGGACGATCAGATCGATGCGATCCAGCCTCCCCACCCGATTGAGCAGCTCCTGGGCAGAGGCGATATCCATCACCAGCAGATCGGCCACGGCCCGGCGAGTGTTCTCGTCTTTGGGCTCCAGAGTCCCGGCCAGCTCGATCCGCTTCTCGGCGCCCGCTGCCCGCACGATGAACGCATCGCCCACTCGCAGTCCCAACTCGCGGGCCGTGGCCGCCGGCAGCACTCCAGCTCCGGGCCGGGTGAGGAGGGGACCGAGATCGACCGACGCCCGGTCCGTGCCCGATCCCCCGGGCGCACCGCTCAGGTAGGCCCGGAACGGCGCCTCGGAAAAAGGATCGACACCCAGCAGGTGAAGGGTTCGCGAGGGTTGCCCTTCTTCGCGAGGAATCGTGACGTAATCCTCGACCACCGGCGCCGCCCATTCGATCCCCGCCTCGACGACGAGACGGCGGAAGACCTCGTCGGGAAGACCGCCGGGTCCACCCACCACCTGATGAGTCGCTTTCCCCGTGATCGCCTCGGTCGAAAGCGTGAAGGCCCGCTTGGCGCTGACGTTGGCGAGATCGATCGACACCACCACCGCCACTCCCAGCGCTACCCCCAGCACCGCCAGCCCGAACTGCCAGGGATGGCGGACGAGATATCGCAGACTCGACCGCCAGAGTAGGGGGGAGGGGAAGCCGGCGGTGGAGGGCTCGCTCACGCCTCGCCCGTCCTCTCCACCAGCCGGCAGTCCTCGATGCGGAACACGCGGTCGGCGAGGCCCACCACCTCGGGGCTGTGGGTGACCATCACCAGGGTCTTGCCCGCCCGGCGGGTGAGCCGGTCGAGGATCTCCAGAACCTGGAGGCCGGTTTCGAGGTCGAGGTTGCCCGTGGGCTCGTCGGCGAGGACGAGGAGGGGATCGTGGGCCAGGGCCCGCGCCACCGCCACCCGCTGCTGCTCGCCGCCGGAGAGGCGGTCCGGAAAGCTCGCCGCCCGGTCCGCCAGCCCGATCTCTTCCAAGAGATGAAGGGCGGCACCCCTCTCCTCCCGGCTCACCTTTCCCTTGAGCTCCAGGGGGAGGAGGAGGTTCTCCTCGACGGTCAGGGTGGGGATGAGGTTGAAGAACTGGAAGACGAAGCCGATCCGGTCGCGCCGGAAGAGCGTCCGCTCCCGCTCGGAGAGGGTGGAGAGGGAGACGCCGTCGACGATCACCTCGCCCGAATCCGGCTGGTCGATCCCCGACAGAAGGTTGAGCAGGGTGGATTTCCCCGTGCCGCTGCGCCCCACGAGCACCGCCAGCTCCCCCCGGGCCAAGGAGGCGTTCACCCCGCACAGCACCATCCGCCGCCGGCTTCCCTCCTCGTAGGCCTTGGTGAGGTCGCGCAACTCGATCAGGGGGGAGGAGTCGGACATGGCTCGGGGATGGTATCCCCGGGCCGCCCCCGGAGCCAGTTACAGCCTCTCCCGGACGACCTCCACGAAGCGAAGGAGATCTCCCACGTGATGGCGAACGATCTCTTTCACGATGCCCAGGTCCAGGTCGCTGTAGCCATAGACGAGGACGTCGCGCAAGCTCGCCATCCGGCGGAGCTCGCTCACCAGGTCGGCGGAAATCCAGCCGTGGCGCTCCAAGAGCTCGAAGAGCTCGCGGTTCGAGCGGGGCTCGCCCAGGAGCTCGTCGGCGACGATGTAGGCCGCCACGTCGAGGGCCGCCTGAATGGCCATCTGGAGAGTGCGTTCGATAAAACGCTCCTCGCGGACATCGTTCCGCATCTCTTCCGGACGAGCCAGGGTCCACAGATCATAGACACAGGTCTCGATCTGGGCGAGCCGTCTGGCGACGAACTCCCGGTCGTTCGCGAAGAACTGGCGCAGCCGGGTCTCGATCGCCTCGGGGTCCATGGATCCCATTATAGAGAGGTTGGAGAGTGGAGAGGATGGGCCCTCTTTCCGCCTCTTTTTCACCCTTTCCCAATCTTGTCACAAAAAAATCTCGCGAAAGGTTGTCCCGCTTACCCCCCTCTGTGGCACTATAGGAACAACCCGACGCCATGAAGCCCACCTCTTCGGCGCGAAGGGCCTTTGAAGTTTTTATTTTTTCGCCGTCTCCCAAGGCGGCACTCACATGGGGGGAGAATCCGATGAGCAGAGTCTTGCCTGAGCCCTGGCGTGTCAAAGTCGTCGAGAAGATCCAGCTTTTGCCCCGGGATGAGCGCGAGCGACTCCTGGCGAAAGGGGGATTCAGCCTCTTCCAGATCCCTTCGGAAGCAGTCTTCATCGATCTCTTCACCGACTCCGGGACCTCGGCCATGTCCGACTGGCAGTGGGCGGGCATGATGCAAGGGGACGAGGCCTATGCGGGTGCCCGCAACTTCTTCCACTTGCAGGAGAGCATCCAGGACATCTTCGGCTTCCCACACTTCCTCCCCGTCCACCAGGGGAGGGTCGCCGAAAACCTCCTGTTCTCGACTCTGCTCACCCGGCCGGGGATGATCATCCCCAACAACTGCCACTTCGACACCACCCGGGCCAACATCGAGGTCAACGGCGGCACCGCCGTCGACCTGGTGATCGCCGAGGGGCGCGACCCCCAGAATCCCCATCCCTTCAAGGGGAACATGGACCTGGTCCGCCTGCTCCAGCTCTTCGAGGAGCGGGGTGACGACGTCCCGGTCTGCATGCTGACGCTGACCAACAACTCCGGCGGCGGCCAGCCCGTGTCGCTCGCCAACATCCGGGCCGTCTCGGGTCTCTGCCGGGAGTTCGGCGTTCCGTTCTACATCGACGCCTGCCGCTTCGCGGAGAACGCCTGGTTCATCAAGCAGCGCGAAGCCGGGCAGAGGCACCGCTCGGTCGCCGAGATCGTGCGCGAGATCTTCAGCTACGCCGACGGCTGCACCATGAGCGCCAAGAAGGACGGCCTCGCCAACATCGGCGGCTTCCTCGCCACCCGCAATGAGGACCTGCTCGAAGTGCTGAAGCAGAAGCTCATCGTCATCGAGGGGTTCCCCACCTACGGCGGCCTCGCCGGTCGCGACCTCGAAGCCGTGGCCCGCGGCCTGCGCGAGGTATTGGACGAGAACTACCTCCGCTTCCGGGTCAACCAGGTGGAGCAGTTCGGCGCCATGCTGACGGCAGCCGGCATCCCCATCATGCAGCCCACGGGTGGCCACGCCGTCTACATCGACGCCAGGAAGCTCCTGCCCCACATTCCCCAAGAACAGTTCCCGGCCCAGGCCCTGTCCGTGGCCCTCTACCGTGAAGGCGGCATCCGCGGCGTGGAGATCGGCAGCGTCATGTTCGGCAAGGACGATCCGGTGACCGGCGAGCTCATCCCGGCGCCCATGGAGCTGATCCGCCTGGCCGTGCCGCGGCGCGTCTTCACCAACTCGCACCTGGAGTACGTGACGGGCGTGCTGGAGGACATCCGCGCCCAGCGCCACTCTCTCAAGGGCCTGCGGATGACGTTCGCGCCCAAGGTGCTACGCCACTTCACCGCCCGCTTCGAAGAGGTCGAGGTCGGCGCCGGTGTCGGCGTGGGCGTTGTGATGGACGAGGTGGCGGTCGCCGCCTGAGGGACAGAGGCCTCCCGAGCGGGTACAGGCCTCTCCCCGTTGGTCCGGGAGCTTTCCCGAGTAGGTACAGGCCTCTCCCTGTTGGTCCGGGGGCCTTCCCTGCTCGGGAGAGGCCCGTACCTGTTGGTCCGGGCGCCTTCCCTGTTGGTCCAAGCGCCTTCCCTGTTGGTCCGGGGTCGTTCCCCGTTGGGGAAAAGCTCCGCCCCGCTCGTTTCAGGGTTCGAGCAGCCCCCGGATGAGGTTTCCCTGCGAGAAATCGCCGAAGCTGAGCCAGGGAAGGAGTCCCCCGCGTCCGAGGAGGCGGCGGGCGATCTGGTCCACGGCGAGTCCCTGGTCCGCAAGCGCCCGGGCTTTCTCTCCCAGGTCCTCCCACCAGCCGATCTTGCGGGCCAGCCGCTCGGCCGCGTTCTCCAGGATGCCCGCGTGATCGCAGATCAGCACCTCCGGCTCCAGGGCCAGCACCCGCCGCAGAGAGGCGATGTGCTCCCGGACGCGCTCGATGCGCCGCAGATAGCGCACCCGCTCGTGGACGTAGAGATCCCCCGAGAACAGCCACCGCCGCTCCGCATCGAACAGGCAGACGTGGGTGGCAGCGTGCCCGGGAGTGGGGATGACCTGCAGCCGGTAGCCCTCGCCCTCGACGGTTTCGCCGAGCGGCTCGGCACGGAACCGTCGCGGCGTCCTCCACACGGCTTTTCGATACAGCGGCATGCGCAAACCCTCGGCGAGGATGGGCACGGCGCTCGCCGGAGCGAAGATCGGCAGCCCCAGCTCCTCCTGGAGGGCCGCCGCGCCGCCGACGTGATCCTCATGGTGATGGGTGAGGATCACCCGCTTGACCGGCTGCCCCCGGCACCACTCCACGAGCCGCGCCGCCGTCTGGGGAGGCCCGCTATCGATGAGCAGGTCCGCAAAGGCGTAGGCCGAGACCTCGTACACCGGCCGGCCCAGGAAGGTGGAGGCCATGCGGAGGCGGGTGAGGGGACCTTGGGGAGTGGGGCGGAACACGAGCTAGCTTATCAGTCTCCGCTTGACTGGGGCAGGGAGTGGGTATTACCTTCGGATGGATGAGTAAGAAGATGCTTTCGCTGAGACGGATCCGGGAAGCCCTTTCCGCTTACCTCGGCAGGAAAGGCTCTGCCGGCCGCACGTCTTTCGCGGCGCTTGCCGAAGACCTCGCCGGCTGTGTCGAGGGGCCGGATGACCTGTCGGTCAATCCAGACCGCTTCGCTGGCTACGGTCGGTGAAGCGGACGGTTGGGGCGGCAGGTCGAGTTCTGTCGGCCGCGAGCGTTCAAGGAGGGGGAGATGTTGCCACTTCTGGAGTCATTCGATAGCTCCGCCGATCTGTGGAACCGCCGTCTCGCCGAGGCCATGGGCAAGTCAGTTACCGTTCGTCTCGAGGGTCCTCAGCTTGAGACTGCCCAACGCGCGTTCGAATCGCTGAGGCCAATGGCCGTTCGGGTCAGCAACTTCTTTCTCGGTCGAGACATTGGCGCAGGCCTGCCGAATTCTCGCTTCATTCAACTGCTTAACTTCTTCCCGCAACTCTTCCAGGTCCCGGCCGTTGACCACCTTCCCGAACCGGGCCGATCCCACCTCGTCATCCTCGTTCAACGCATGGAGCTCCTTGGCCTAACCTCTCATCTCCTCCTCTTCAGTCACCCGGCTCGCCCGCGGGTCGCCCTGCTCGACGCCAACTTGATCATCAACGACGTTCTCGAGGGGGCACCGGTTGCCGAGATGCGCATGAAGGACTTCGACAGGGAAGTTCATGGTGCCTCTAGCCAAGTCGAGAGCGAGCACTTTCTCCGCGAGGTCCGACCGGCTCTTAAGGCTACTCTGCAAACGGGATTCTTCAAAACAGCGCGCTTGAAGGCTCACTTCACTACAATGTTCTGGACGGGAGCCGCCCTGGCCCTGAGGGCAGAGACGCTTGCTGGGCGCTCGTGACCTGCCGCTGATCTCATACGCCGTGGGTGGCTCGATATGGACCCCGTACTTGAGACCAACAGACTCCTGGAGCGCGTGTCCTCAAATGAGTCAGACGAAGGATACCTTGCTACGCCTTCGCTCCCGTCTGCCTCACTTCCCTGACGAGGTCCTTGCTGACTGGTTCGTTCGCCATGGTAGCTTCGCACTTATCCTCTTTGGTTGGCTTGACTATAGGCTATTTCGCTTCTCACGCGAAGAGTGGCAGACCGCTAAGATTCTTGACCTCGTTGTTAGCAGTAATGAGCGCGATATGGACTACTGGACGCGAGAGCTACTCGAGTTCCCAGAAATCCAGCAGAACTCCCTTGGTGCATTCATGATCAACACCGGAACATGGCCAAGCCCGCCGCTTGTACTTGACAACACTCACGGGCTACGACGGCCTTCGGGCCAATCCCTCTCTCGCTATCACCTTTTGGAAGGGCATCATCGCCTAGCATTCCTGCGTGGTCTCGCTATCGATCACCGCTGGCAGGTTGCGCCGTCGCATGAAATCTGGCTTGTTACGTACAATGCAAATGCAAACCAACCCCAAGCAGATCGACCGGGATGCGACTAATCCGTGCAAACCGCCCAACCCGGCACTTGCACGCGGACGGCCGGCTTCGCCGTCCGCCGGTGAAGTGCGCCAGCGTTGGCCGTCTGGGCGAATTGACAGGATTGAAGTCTTGACTGTCGGTGATGAGTCGAGTGAAAGAGGAAACACAATCCATGGGAAACGACAATCCAAGCACCTCGAACTGGAGATTCGGGGCAGGTCCAGTTCACGGCAATGAGCGCCTAGACCTAGCGGTCTTTGCAGAACGAAATGCACCTACCCCCATTGACCCGTCTGCCACGGAAAGATTCTCCGCAACGGAACTTGAGGAGCGTATTGCCGCTCTCAAGTCCAAGGGTTTAGACGCTTCGGACTTTGAGCAGGCGCTTGCTGGCATCTGTGGGTTCCAGCGCTAGCGGCGATCCATCGGAGCACACGGCGGGGCCAGACCGGCCAAGTAGCCCCGCGGCTCTCTAAATGCGAGGAGGGCGTTTATGGGCGATGAAGTACCTAAGGACTTCCCGAATGCGGACCTCGTCAAGAGCTTTTTGGTGAGAGACGATATCGAACTGATCGGATGGCTCACCAAGGGCGACACCGACTACCGCGCCCACGTCGCTCAGGCGGTGCTAGACCTTCGGAGCCGTGAACTTCTACGGAAGTACACTGAGGAGACGA
This sequence comes from Thermoanaerobaculaceae bacterium, assembly GCA_963712665.1. Classification (GTDB taxonomy): domain Bacteria; phylum Acidobacteriota; class Thermoanaerobaculia; order Multivoradales; family UBA5704; genus DATARR01. The sequence goes on from CAVQIV010000013.1 coordinate 677,196, forward strand.
CCAAGATTGCGAAGCGGACTTGGTGGGCAGCTGCAGGTGCATGCGCCGCCGCAATCGGATCGCTCCTAAGCGTTCTACTAAACGCGTTCGGGCCATAGAAGCGGAGTGGCGGTATGGCAGGGTCAAAAGAAGAGTCGGCGGCCAACCGCAAACAGCGCGGTTCCCGCCATCACTCACCGTCACAGGCGTTGGCAGACTAATCCTGTGATGAAACCGGAAGCAGCTCTCTTGCTGGGCGCGGGCTTTTCCAAGTGGGCAGCGAACGTCCCAGTCGCCGCTGAACTGTTCGACTTTAGCCTCAGCACCTCGGTTACCGACCAGAAGAAGTTGGTCGTCGTGCAGCGCGCGAAGGATACTTGGGACGCAACTCACCCTGCCGGCCATGCCGAGGAGTTCGTCGCTCATGTACTGTCGACAGGAAGTATTCGCGAGCGTGACTGCCTGTTGTGGTATATAACACGTCGGTTATCGGAACCCTTCATCTGGTATCAGCAAAGAAAGCGGCGAACTCTTCAAATCGACGAGACATACAAAGCATCGCTACCTGGAGTTGCTACGGCGCGACAGTTCCTCGATACGCTTTTGTTGGATCATTTGGGTGGAATCGTAACGACGAACTATGATCTACTGGTAGAGTACGCTCTCGGTAGTCGACGCTTCAACTATGGAGAAGTAGGAGAGGCACTGGTTGGCCCCGGTGCGCACCCTCGACGCCCAGGCCCCGTGCTCCTGCAAGGCTCGATCACACTTGCAAAACTACACGGAAGTATCTCGTGGGACAAGCAACTCAGATACACCGATGGACGACGTGGGGTGACAGGTAGTGCTCTGATTGTGGCACCGGGACCAGAGAAGACGCCGCCTTGCGAATTGGCCCCAGTCTGGGAGGTGGCAGAAGCGATCCTGCACCGAGCCCAGCGGCTTGTTGTTTTTGGCTTCTCCTTCAACCCTCACGACCAAGCGGTACGTGAGTTGTTACGTGTGGCTGGCTGCCATCTGCGCGAAGTACATGTGATAAACCCTGTTCCATCCTTGGATAGGGTGACTGAAATTTGGCCGAATGCGTCTATTACTTCGGCGTTTCCTCCGGAAGTCTAACTATGCAGCGGACGCGGCCCGGCCAATAGGTGCTAGACGGTCAGAGAAGATGGCTCTCCGTCGAACGATAAGCGCAGGTCCCGCTGCACGACCGTCGTGGGCCATCGGCTCTGGACGCCCTGGAGGAGCCGTCCTGCCCAGAGCTCGAATTCGGGGCTGTCGTTCGTGAAGAAGTCCAGATCGTCCGAGAACCGGTGGTTCAGGTAGGCGCGGGAGGCTGTTGTGCCGCCTGTCAGATAGAGACCGGTGTCGAGGCCGCTCACCACCTTCAGGACCTCGTCCTGAAAAGGATAGAGGCGGTCGAAATAGAAGGACCTGTCCACGCTGAGATCCGCTAGAGCAGCTCCGGATGCTTCTCCGGCAGCCACCAGGCGAGGAAATCGAATCCGCGCCTCCGGCCTTCCGACCGGATGCGCGGGCGCCAGCGGGGCCAGTCTTCGACCAGGGAGCGATATCCCAGCCGCTGGACGATCTCCTTGTACGGGGCGTGCTCGAGGAGCCGGACCGCTGCCCAGTCCCGGTCCAAGCGACCCAGGGTCTTCCGGCCCGCGAGGATCTCCTCGAAGGTCGCCTCGTCGATGTCGTAGTCCCAGAGATACGGTAATCTGGCCAAGCTCAGGCTCCTCTGAAGGACGAACCGTCCTTCGATCCTTCAAGGATACCGCCTTTTGCTCCCCGCCCCCTACTCTGCTAAACCTCCTTCCTCACGGCGGAGCCCTCGGGTAGCCATCTTGCAAAGGAGCCCGCGGGAGGGAGATGGGGATATGGCCAACGGCGAGCGCGATCCGCTCTGGTACAAGGACGCCATCATCTACGAGCTCCACGTGCGGGCCTTCTACGACCGCGACGGCGACGGCGCGGCGATTTCCAGGGGCTGACGGAGAAGCTCGACTACCTGCAGGACCTCGGGGTGACGGCGCTCTGGCTGCTGCCATTCTATCCCTCGCCCCTGACGCGACGACGGCTACGACATCGCCGACTACACGAGCGTGCATCCGGCCTACGGCACGCTCGATGACTTCAAGCTCTTCCTCGACGAGGCCCATGCGCGCGGGCTCACGGTCATCACCGAGCTGGTGATCAACCACACCTCGGACCAGCACCCCTGGTTCCAGCGCGCCCGCCGAGCGCCGCCGGGCAGCCGGAGCGCGATTTCTACGTGTGGAGCGACACGCCGATACGAAGTACGCCGACGCGCGCATCATCTTCAAGGACTTCGAGACCTCGAACTGGACCTGGGACCCGGTCGCCGGCGCCTACTACTGGCACCGCTTCTACTCCCACCAGCCGGACCTGAACTTCGACAACCCTGCCGTCCAGGAGGAGCGTCTTCAAGGTCCTCGACTTCTGGCTGGACATGGGCGTCGACGGCCTGCGGCTCGACGCCGTGCCCTATCTCTACGAGCGCGAAGGGACGAACTGCGAGAACCTGCCCGAGACGCACGACTTCCTGAAGAAGCTGCGCGCCACATGTGGACGCGCAAGTTCCAGGACCGCATGCTGCTGGCCGAGGCCAACCAGTGGCCGGAGGACGCGGTCGCCTATTTCGGCGACCGGCGACGATGAGTGCCACATGGCGTTCCACTTTCCCGTCATGCCGCGCCTGTTCATGGCGTTGCGCATGGAGGACCGCTTCCCGATCATCGACATCCTCGCAGCAGACGCCGGCCATTCCGGAGACCTGCCAGTGGGCCATCTTCCTGCGCAATCACGACGAGCTGACGCTGGAGATGGTCACCGACGAGGAGCGCGACTACATGTACCGGGTCTATGCCGCGCGATCCGCGAGGCGCGGATCAACCTCGGCATCCGCCGCCGCCTCGCGCCGCTGCTGGGCAACGATCGCCGGCGCATCGAGCTGCATGAACGCGCTTGCTGTTCTCGCTGCCGGGCACGCCCGTCCTCTACTACGGCGACGAGATCGGCATGGGGGACAACATCTATCTCGGCGATCGCAATGGCGTGCGCACGCCCATGCAGTGGAGCGCCGACCGCAACGCCGGCTTCTCGCGCGCCAATCCGCAGCGGCTCTACCTGCCGGTGATCATCGATCCCGAGTATCCACTACGAGGCGGTCAACGTCGAGACGCAGCAGGGCAATCCCCATTCGCTGCTGTGGTGGATGAGGCGGCTGATCGCGCTGCGCAAGCGGCACCAGGCCTTCGGCCGCGGCACGCATCGAGTTCCTGCAGCCGGCGAACCACCGGGTGCTCGCCTTCCTGCGCCGGCACGAGGACGAGACGCTGCTGGTGGTGGCGAACCTCTCGCGTTTCGCCCAGCACGCCGAGCTGGACCTCCCGGAGTTCGTGGGCCTGACCCCCGTCGAGCTCTTCGGCCGCTCGCGCGTTCCCGCAGATCGGCCCGGGCGAGCTGGGGCCTCACCCTGAGCCCCCACTCCTTCTTCTGGTTCTCGCTGGTCGAGGAGCCGGCCCGGCTCGTCCAGCCCCGGCAGCGAGTGGAGAGCGCCACGTCGGTTGAGATTCCTCTCCCTGTGCTCACCCTCGCAGGGTCGTGGACGAGCGCCCTGGAGGGCCCGGCCCGGCGGGAGCTGGAAGCGGCGCTGCTCGACGTGCTGCCGTCCTATAGTTGGTTCACCGCCAGGACACGCCTGGTGCGCGGGGTCGAGATCACGGAGGTCTTTCCGCTCGCGGGTGGGGCCGTGCTCGCCACCCTCCGGGTCGAATTCGCGGACGGCGAGGCGGAGAGCTATGCCCTGCCTCTCGCGTTCGCGCCGGGCACGGGCCTGCTCTACGATCCCATGTTCGATGCGGATTTCGACCGCCGGCTCCTGGCAGCCTTCGAGACCGGGGAGCGCTTCCCGCGACGGCAGCAGCGAGCTGGCGGCCGTGACCTCGCCGGTCTTCGCCGGGCTGCGGGGCGAAGGCGACCTGGAGCCCACGCCCCTGCGGGTCGCGCAGAGCCACACCTCGGTGCGTTTCGGCGACCGGCTGATGCTCAAGCTCTTCCGCCGGCTGGAGGCGGGGATCAATCCCGACCTCGAGATCGGCCGCTTCCTGACCGAGGAGACCGACTTCCGCCACGCCCCGCGGGTGGCCGGCTGGCTGGAGATCCGGGACCGGCGCTCCGAGCCCGTGACCGTGGCCATGCTCCAGGAATTCATCCCCAACGAGGGGGACGCCTGGAGCTTCACCCAGGACGCGCTGGGCCGCTACTTCCTGCGGGTGATGACCGGCTGGGGCCAGGGCGAGCGCGGCGTGGCCGAGGTGCCGGCCGGGAACCTGGTGGAGCTGGCGGAGCATGCCTCCGGGCCCGAGGTCTTCGATCGCATCGGCACCTATCTCCCCACCGTGCGGCTGCTGGGGGAGCGCACCGCCGAGCTGCACCTGGCGCTCGCCTCCGGACGCGGCAAGGACTTCACGCCCGAGCCGTTCTCGGAGCTCTATCAGCGGTCGCTCTACGATTCCATGCGCACGCGGGCGAAGACGAGCCTGCGGCTCCTCGGCCAGCGTCTCGCCACGCTGCCAGAGGGAGAGCGCAACGCGGCCGGGGAGCTGCTGGAAGAGGAGGAGCGGATCGTCGAGCGCTTCAAGCGGCTGCTCTCCCGTAGAATTACGGCCGAGCGTATCCGCACGCATGGGGATTATCATCTGGGGCGGGTCCTCTACACCGGCCGCGACTTCTGTCTCCTCGACTTCGAGGGCGAGCCGTCGCGGTCGCTGTCGGAACGGCGCCTCAAACGCTCGCCCTTGCGCGACGTTGCCGCTATGCTTCGCTCGTTTCAGTACGCGGCCTACGTCAAGCTCTTCGAGGAGGCGTCGGCCGGCGTGGCCTCACCCGAGCTGCTGCCGGAGCTGGAGCGGTGGGCCCTATATTGGGAACGTTGGGTGGCCGCGGCCTTCCTGGGGGCGTATTTCGATCGCGCGCGAGGGGCGTCGTTCCTTCCGTCCGCAACCGAAGACCGGGCGCTGCTGCTCGACGCCTTCATGCTGGACAAGGCGCTGCACGAGCTGGGACATGAATTGAACGACCGGCCGTCCTGGGTCCGCATCCCCCTCCAGGGGATCCACCAGATCCTGGCCGCCGGCTGATAGACCGAGAGAGAAACCGGGGACGAAGTTGCCGACCGAGATCGAAGACCTGTTGACGCTGGCCCGGATGTACGGGATCCAGACCGCCCATCACGACGCCCTCGGCCGCTATGTCGAGGCGAGCCCGGAATCCCTGTTCGCCACGCTGCGGGCTTTGCAGGTTCCCGTCGAAGGCTTCGGGGACGTGCCCGAGGCGCTCGCCGAGCGGCGGGAGGAGCAGGCCCGCCGGCTGCTGGAGCCGGTGATCGTGGCGTGGGACGGCCATCCTCCCAGCCTCGAGCTGCGCCCCGGCACAGCCGGCGGCTCGCTCGCCTACCATCTCGACCTCGAAAGCGGCGAGCGGCGGGCCCAGATGGTGGACCTCGCGAGCCTCCCCGAGACCCGGCCCGCCGAGGGCAGCGACCGGCCCGGCCGGCGGCTCACCCTCTCCGAGCCGCTGCCGCCGGGCTATCACCACCTCACGGTCGAGGTGGGCGGGCACAGCGCCCGGTCGCTCATCCTCTCGGCGCCCACCCGCTGTTTCACGGGCGACGGCAAGCCCCTGTGGGGGGCGTTCCTCCCCCTCTACGCCCTGCGCACGGCGCGAAGCTGGGGGGCCGGCGACTTCTCGGACCTCGAGACCCTGGCCGAGTGGACGGCGGGGCTGGGCGGCGGCGTGGTGGCCACCCTCCCCCTGCTCGCCGCCTTCCTCGACGAGCCGCTGGAGCCGAGCCCCTATGCGCCGGCCTCCCGTCTGTTCTGGAACGAGCTCTATGTCGATCCCCGCCGCCTGCCGGAGATGGAGGACTGCGCCGCGGCCCGCAGGCTCGTCGAATCCCCCGAGTTCCAGCGTGAGGTGGAGGCCCTGCGTTCAGGAACCCGGGTGGATTACCCGCGATTGATGGCTCTCAAGCGGCGGGTGCTGGAGGAGCTGGCGCACCGCTTCTTCGCCCGGCCTGGATCGCGCGAGGAGGAGTTCGCCCAGTTCGTGGCCGGCAAGCCCAACCTCGACACCTACTCGGCCTTCCGCGCCGTGGGCGACCGCCGGGGCGAGCCCTGGCAGCACTGGCCCGAGCGTCTCCGTGAGGGAACCCTCGCCCCCGCCGACTACGACGACGAGGACCATCGCTACTATCTCTGGACCCAGTGGGCCGCGGAGCAGCAGATGAGCGCCATGGCCCACGAGGCCCGGCGGCGCGGTCCGGGCCTCTATCTCGATCTCCCTCTCGGCGTTCACGGCAGCGCCTTCGACGTCTGGCTGGAGCGCGACCTCTTCGCCTTGGAGGCGTCGGCCGGCGCGCCGCCGGACACGTTGTTCACTCAGGGGCAGAACTGGGGCTTTCCCCCGCTTCAGCCCGAGCGTCTGCGCGAGCGGGGCTACGACCATCTGATCGACTGCCTGCGCCATCACCTGGAGCACGCGGGCCTCTTGCGCATCGATCACGTGATGCAGCTCCACCGGCTGTTCTGGATCCCCCGCGGCCTGGAGACCGCGGCCGGCGTCTACGTCACCTATCCGGCCGATGAGCTCTACGCCGTGCTGTCGCTCGAAAGCCATCGCCACCAGGCCCTGATCGTGGGCGAGAACCTGGGCACGGTGCCGCCCGAGGTCTACGAGTCCCTGGACCGCCACGACCTCCACGGCATGTACGTGCTCCAGTATGAATTGCAGCCGGGGAGCCAGGGCTTGCGCCAGCCGCCCGCCAAGACCGCGGCGAGCCTCAACACCCACGACATGCCCACCTTCGAGGCGTTCCTGCAAGGCAAAGACATCGACGAGCTGCAGAGCCTCGGCTTCCTCTCCGCGGAGCAGGCTCAGGCCGAGCGCCACCGGCGGGCGGAGATCCGCCGGGCTCTCGAAGAGGCGTTGCCGCCCGAGGAGCGTGGGCGGGGCACCGCCACCCAGGACGCAATCCTGCGCCGGCAGTTGGAGATCCTGGCCGCGAGCCCGGCCCGCCTGGTGCTGGTCAACCTGGAGGACCTGTGGCACGAGACCGAGCCGCAGAACGTCCCGGGCACCCACACCGAGAAACCCAACTGGCAGCGCAAGGCGAGGCTCTCCTTCGAGGAATTCTCCACCCGCGCCGACGTGGTGGAGCCGCTCAAGCGGGTGGACGAGCTGAGGAGGCGGCGATGAGCAGTCTCCTCACGGAGCAGGACCTCTACCTCTTCAACGAAGGCACCCACTTCCGGCTCCACGAGAAGCTGGGCGCCCATTTCGGCACGGAGGAGGGCGTCGCAGGGGTCTGGTTCGCCGTCTGGGCCCCGCAAGCGGCTCAGGTCTCGGTGATCGGCGACTGGAACCTCTGGGACAAGCGGGCCCACCTCATGACGGCCCGCGGCGGCTCCGGCATCTGGGAGGCTTTCATCCCGGGCGTGACGCAGGGAATGCGATACAAGTACCACATCATCTCCCGCTACAACGGCTACCGGGTGGACAAGGCCGATCCCTTCGCCTTCTACGCCGAGACGCCGCCTCTGCGGGCCTCGGTGGTCTGGGACCTCGCCTATGCCTGGGAGGACGACGGCTGGATGGCCTGCCGGCAGGACCGGCAGTCACTCGCAGCGCCCATCTCCATCTACGAGGTCCATCTGGGCTCCTGGCGCCGGGTGGTCGAGGAGGGGAACCGCTCGCTCACCTATCGCGAAGCCGCGCCGCTCCTCGCCGGGCACGTGAAACGCATGGGCTTCACCCACGTCGAATTCATGCCCATCATGGAGCACCCGTTCTACGGCTCCTGGGGCTATCAGATCGACCGGCTACTTCGCTCCCACCAGCCGCTATGGCACGCCCCAGGACTTCATGTTCCTCGTCGACTCCCTGCATCAGCAGGGGATCGGCGTGCATCCTCGACTGGGTGCCCTCCCACTTCCCGAGCGACGAGCACGGCCTGGCGTTCTTCGACGGCACCCATCTCTACGAGCACGCGGACCCGCGCCTGGGGTTCCATCCCGACTGGGCGAGCTGCATCTTCAACTATGGCCGCAACGAGGTGCGGAGCTTCCTCGTCAGCAGCGCCGTCTTCTGGCTCGACCGCTACCACGGCGACGGCCTGCGGGTGGATGCCGTGGCCTCCATGCTCTACCTCGACTACTCGCGCAAGGAAGGGGAGTGGATTCCCAACCTGCACGGCGGCCGGGAGAACCTGGAGGCGATCGCCTTCCTGCGCACCTTGAACGACGCCGTCGACGAGGCGGCCCCCACGGCCGTCACCATCGCCGAGGAGTCGACCTCCTGGCCCCTGGTCTCGCGCCCCACCTAGGTCGGCGGCCTGGGCTTCGACTTCAAGTGGGACATGGGCTGGATGCACGACACCCTTGCCTACCTCGCCTGCGATCCCATCCACCGGCGCTTCCACCACAACGAGATCACCTTCCGCACGGTCTATGCCTTCAGCGAGAATTTCCTCCTCGCCCTCTCCCACGACGAGGTGGTGCACCGCAAGGGGTCGCTCGTCAACAAGATGGCGGGCGACGTCTGGCAGAAGCTGGCGAACCTGCGGCTGCTCTACGGTTACATGACGTCGCAGCCGGGCAAAAAGCTGCTGTTCATGGGGGCTGAGCTCGCCCAAGGGCGGGAGTGGAACCACGACGCGAGCCTCGACTGGAATCTGCTGGAGGACGAGCGTCACGCCGGCATCGCCCTCTGGGTGGAGGACCTGAACCGCCTCTACCAGTCCGAGCCGGCCCTGCACGAGCTCGACTGCGATCCCGCGGGCTTCGAGTGGATCGACGGCTCGGACGCGGACCACAGCATCCTCGCCTACCTGCGCCATGGCGAGAGCCCGGGCGAGCCCGTGCTGGTGGTCTTCAACTTCACGCCCGTGGTGCGCTACGGCTACTGCATCGGCGTACCGAGCCGCGGTTTCTGGCGGGAGCTCCTCAACAGCGACGCCACCGAGTACGGAGGCAGCGGCGTGGGCAACCTGGGAGGGGTGGAGGCCGAAGCCGTTCCCTGCCACAGCCGCATCTGCTCGCTGACGCTGACGCTGCCGCCTCTGGGAGTGCTGTTCCTGCAGCGCGAAGCCGTGCCTGAGGAGGAGATGGAAAAGGAGACCGACCCATCGCAACCGATCTGATCGGAGGGATGGGCGGTCCCGCGAAGCTTACGGCCTTAACCTCTCAATCCCCCCGGACAGTTGACCTCGGCGGCACCGCAGTTGACCTCTGCGCTGCCACAGTTGACTTCTGCGGCACCGCAGTTGACCTCCGCACTACCACAGTTGACCTCGGCGGGGCAGTTGACCTCGGCGCCGGTGCCCGCGGCGCTCAAAATCTTCCCATCGAGCTCGGTGATCACGAACTGTGACGTCCCACTGGGATTCATCTCGACTAGCATCGCCACTCCTTTCTCGTTGATGACCTCTGCTTCAGAGTACCTCTCCTGTGTGGGGAGGCCGGAGGAACCTGTCACTGTGGAGCATTCCCGGCTCCTGCTTCGACGACGATTTGTCGCACTCCGCTGCCGCAGCTCTCCGCAGTCGCCCGCAGCTCTTTCTTGCCACCGAGGCGGAGGGACGAGCAGGGAGACCTGCCGCTCTCGATGCGGATCAACGGACAATAGACGCCTTGGCAGGCCGGCAGGATCACGCATTTATGGCACTTCGAGTCGTTTTCGAATGCGGGCTCGGTCCACAGGGCGAGCTTGTCCTGATCGAGCACGAGGTCGCCGTTTTCGGTCAGGTGCCCGACTACATTGCGATCGTTCATGTCGAGCTCGACGGTGCACTTCATCAACTTGCCGGTGGCGCCGACGATGAAGTTGTAGGGGCGAGCGGCATAGCACGCCTGGGAGCCCATGCCCTGGACCTGGCGGAGGTCTTCGCTGACGCTCAGTCCTCTTTTTCGCGCCTCCATTCTCATTTGCATGTAGATGTCATTGGACTCTTCCGTGCCGCACACCTCCAACTGGTCGTCATTGGGCCCTCCCCACTGTCCTACAGCTCGGAAGCGAAGCCGGAAACGGGAGTCCGCCTTGAATTCATTCTGTAAAAGGTCGAGGAGCTCTTCGAGGTGAGGGTAGTTTTTGCGGTCGAAATTGACACGGACGTCCACCACGTAGTCATCCGAACGGCGGCTGAGAGACTTCAGATTGTCAAAAATCTGCGCAAAAGTGCCTTGCCCGTCCCGGGTCGGACGGCTGCGGTCGTGATCTGCGGGCGGCCCGTCCAGCGTGATCTGGAAAAGGTGGATCTTCCAGGCGAGCAGCTTGTCTGCGACCTCCGGAGTCAGCAGGTAGCCGTTGGTCGTCATGCTGCCGGAATAGCGGATGGAATGGGCGTTCGCAGTCTCGAGAAAGAACGGCGCCAGGTCCTCGATGGCCTGGAGGCCGTACAGGGGCTCGCCTCCAAACCAACTGACCGAAAGATTCCGCAGGCCTTCGAGGCGCCGCTGGACGAGTTTCTTGATGCCGGTCCTCACCGCCGGCTGCATGGTGCCGCGAGCGAACTCTTCGTAGCAGTATTGGCAGCGGAAATTGCAGTCCTCTGAAGCCAGTAGGATGAGCTGCAGCGTATCGGTCCGGTAGTGTTGCTGACCGAAACCCAACTGAAACCGGCGATACTCATCCGTGCCTTCCTTGACGAGAAATCCGCGATCGAAGAGATATTTGACGATCCCTTCGGATTCCGCTTCGAACCCCCGCCGCTTGAGCATCGCCTCGATGGTTGCCCTCTGCTCGGGCTCGAAGACGCTCATGGTACCGCGATAGGTATTCCACAACACCAGGCGGCCATCTCCTGTGACGGCGCGGATGTTGTAGTGGGAGGGCACCCACTTCGTCATACCTGCCGCTGCCGGCTGGGACGCCGCAAGGGGTTTCAAATCGTGAGGTGATTGCTGCAGAATGTTGAAGCGACCAGGAGTAACGGCGGGCATAGACTACCTCCTACAATCAGAAGAGAAGGCCCGGAACCTGTCAACGTTCAACCGCGCGGCCTGCGAGCTCGCGCCAACGAGACCCGAGCTAAACATCTTCAGGCCCGACTGTCAAGAGACACTCTTGAGAGAACGGATTATCGATCGATTCCTACATGTGCATGAGTTTTGCGCTGCTGGAGGGCTGCGCCTCATCACGGCGGAGTGCTATGGGCGCGGCGTAATCTTTGCAAAGTCCCCCGCCGTGTCTCGGGTCCCCCTCGCCACCTACCGCCTCCAGCTCCGCCCCGGGTTCGGCTTCGAGGAGGCCGCGGCCCTCGCGGACTACCTTATGGATCTGGGGGTCACCCATGTCTACAGCTCGCCCTACCTCCAGGCGGCCCGGGGGAGCACGCATGGGTATGACGTGGTCGATCCCACGCGGGTCAACGAGGAGCTGGGCGGGGAGGAGGCCCATGCGCGGTTCTGCCGGCGGCTGGGGGACGTGGGATTGGGACAGGTGCTCGACGTGGTGCCCAATCACATGGCTATCACCGGGCGGGAGAACGTCTGGTGGTGGGACGTGCTGGAGAACGGCCCGTCAAGCCGCTACGCCGCCTACTTCGACGTCGATTGGGACCCTCCCCAGGCCCGGCTGCGCAACACCGTGCTCCTCCCCATCCTGGGCGATCACTACGGCCGGGTGCTGGAGGCCGGCAAGCTGAAGCTGGTCCGCCGGGGCGGGAAGTTCGAGATCCACTACCACGATCACCGGATGCCCGTGGCTCCCAGCTCCCTCGACACCCTTCTGGCCGAAGCCGCCCGCAGGTGCGGCTCGCCCGACCTCTCCTTCATCGCCGATGCTCTGGGCTCCCTCCCCCTCGCCACCGCCACCGACCGCGAGAGCGTGGCCCGCCGGCACCGGGACAAGGAGGTGCTGGCCGGCCAGCTCGCCCGGCTCAGCGAGGAACGGCATGAGATCGCCGCGGCCGTGGACGCCGTGGTCGCGGCCGTCAACGCCGATCCCGACCGGCTGGACACTCTCCTCCAGGCCCAGAACTACCGCCCTGCCTTCTGGCGCACGGCCGGCCGCGAGCTCGACTATCGCCGCTTCTTCGACGTCCACACCCTGGTGGGGCTGCGCATGGAGGACGAGCGCGTCTTCGCCGAGACCCACGGCCTCATCCTGCGCTGGCTCGCGGACGGCGTGCTCGACGGCGTGCGCATCGATCACCCCGACGGCCTGCGCGATCCCCGGGAGTACTTCGAACGGCTGCGTCGCGCGGCGCCCGAGGCCTGGATCGTGGTGGAGAAGGTCCTCGAGCCCGGCGAGGCGCTGCGTGGAGACTGGCCGGTGGACGGCACCACCGGCTACGACTTCCTCAACTGTGTGGGCGGCCTGTTCGTCGATCCCGCGGGCCGGGAGCCGCTCACGGATCTCTATACGGAGCTGACGGGGGAGAGCGCCGAGTGGTCCGAAGAGGTGCGGGAGAAGAAGCTCCAAGTGCTCACGGAGCTGCTGGCGAGCGACGTCAACCGTCTGGCCGAGGTCTTCCTCCAGGTCTGCGAGCGCCACCGCCGGTACCGGGACTTCACCCGCTTCGAGCTGCGCCAGGCCATCGCGGAGCTGGCGGCCTGCTTCCCCGTCTATCGCACCTACGTGCGCGCCGAAGCCGGAGAAGTGAGCGAGGAGGATCGCCGGCGCGTAGACGAAGCCGTGGCCGCAGCCAGGGCCCACCGCCCCGATCTCGATCCCGAACTGTTCGACTTCTTCCGCGCCGTCCTCGTCTTGGAGGTCCGCGGCGGGTCCGAGAGCGAGCTGCCTGAGAACGAGCTGATCATGCGTTTCCAGCAGCTCACCGGCCCGGCCATGGCCAAGGGGGTCGAAGACACGGCCTTCTACAATTTCCACCGTCTGACCTCCCGCAACGAGGTGGGCGGCAGTCCCGGGGATTGGGGCGTCTCCCCAGAGGGCTTCCATCGGAAATGTGCCGAAGCCCAGCGGCAATGGCCCCGGGCCCTGCTCGCCACCTCGACGCACGACACCAAGCGCAGCGAGGACGTACGGCTGCGCATCAGCCTTCTCTCCGAGATCTCCGAGGAGTGGGGCCGCACCGTGCGCCGCTGGTGCGAGCGCCGGCCGGGACCGGACCGCAACGCCGAGGTCCTCCTCTATCAGACCCTGGTGGGCACCTGGCCGATCTCTGTCGAACGTCTGACCGCCTATATGGAGAAGGCGATCCGGGAAGCCAAAGCTCACACCGCCTGGACCCGGCAGGACGCGGACTATGAAAAGGACGTGCGGGATTTTGTAGAGGCCGTGCTCGCCGATCCCGGATTCGTGGCCGACCTCGAATCCTTCATAGCCCCCCTGATCGAGCCCGCCCGCATCCACTCCCTGACCCAGACGCTCCTCAAATTGACGGCGCCCGGCGTGCCCGACTTCTATCAAGGGACGGAGATCTGGGACCTCTCCCTGGTCGATCCGGACAACCGCCGCCCGGTCGATTACGGTCTCCGCCGACGGCTCCTCGCCGAGCTGAAGCAGGGCCTGGCCCCCGAAGAGATCCTGCGGCGGATGGACGATGGCCTGCCCAAGCTCTGGGTGATCCACCAGGGGCTCCACCTCCGCCGGCAGAGGCCGCAGGCGTTCGGTCCCCAAGGGGATTACGAGCCTCTGCGAATCCAGGGAGGACGGGCCGATCACGCCCTGGGCTTCACACGCGGGGGAGAGGTGGCCACGCTGGTCCCCCGCCTGCTGCTCCGGCTCGACAGGGATTGGAAAAACACCACCGTCGAGCTACCCGAAGGCTCCTGGCGAAATGAGCTGACAGGAGAATGCCTGGAAGGGGGGAGCCACCCCGTATCGGATCTCCTCGAGAGCTTCCCCGTAGCCCTGCTGGCGCGGGAGCCCACCCCCTGGGAGCGCCGGCGTTCCGCCGGCAACTAACCCCGTTTTTTCTTCTTCAGTCCGCTTTCTTCTTCTTCGAGCCGCCGCCGAGCCGCGTCACCTCCTCGTCGAGGGCACGGTCCACCAGCGAGTCGATCTCCCGCCGGCTCAAGGGAGGACCGCTCGGCGGATGATCCCCGGGGCCGAGATCGTCCAGGTCCTCGTCCAGCCGCTCCAGGAACTCCGTCGGATCCTCGGGCGGGATCTCCAGCTCCTCGATCTCGTCGTCTCCCATGGCAAGTCGAGATTCTACGGCATCGCGTCATCTTCTCCAATGCCTTCGCTGGTTTCCGGCACGGGAGGAGGCAGCGCGCCGGGGCCTGGTGCTCCCGGCATGCCGCGGACACGGCTGTAGAGACAGTCGCCGAACCGCCCTTCGATCGAGCCGCTCCCCGCCTCCCCGCGGTAGGTCCCCTGGAACGAGCCGCTGACCTGGAGCACCCCCTCCGCGCCAGGCGCCGGCGGCTGCTGAGCGAGCCGCAGCTCCACGGTCCCCCGCGAGGTGACCAGGGCGCCCGTGCCCGAACGTCCGGTGAGGAACAGCTCTCCCGGATAGTCACCGCCCTGCCGGTATTCGGCGATGCGCAAGGCCACAGCCGGCAGCGCGGGATCGCCGGTCCTGAAATTGATCTGCAATCCCCCCTCGTCGTGGAGCACGCAACGGAAGGAGACGGGGCCGGAGAACTTCTGGTTCCCGGTGACCGCCAGCTCCGCGCCCGTGGCCGCGAGACCCGCCTCCCAGCCCTGGATCTCCGCCGGCTGCGAGTCCATGGCGGGGTGGAGAGGCCCTCGGTCCCGGCAGCCGGCGAGAGGCGAGAGCGCGAAGAGGAGCAACACGGCTGGGCGCAGAGTCATCGCTTCGACAAAATTCCCCAGAGAAAGGTCAGGCCCGAGGTCGCCATCATGTAGATGCCGATGGTCTCGCCGGTGCTGTGGATGACCGCACCGGCGATGAGCAGACCCGCGGCGACCATCATCCAGGCCATCTGGCGCACGGAGCGCTCCAGACGCAGGACCGTGCGGCGGGCCTCCGGCGCCAGTGCGGTCTGGACCATGAGCGTCCCCTGCTCGGCCTGGTTGAGCACGATCTCCAGCCGCCGCGGCAGGCCGAGGGCCACCTGGAGCTGGCGCAGCCCTTCGCGGATCAGACCCCGCCAGTCGCGTTTGAGCTCCTCGGCGGCGAGCTTCTGGCCGAACGGGATGGTCTCGGCCCACAGGTCCAGCTCCGGATCGAGCAGGGTGGCCATGCCCGCCAGCAATCCCAGGGCCCGGCCGGTGAAGAGGAGGTCGACCGGCACCTGGAAGGGGAGGGCATAGATCAGGTCCCGATACTGGCTCACGAAATAGCGGGCCTCCGAGAAGGCCATGCCCGTGAGATTGCCGATGGACACCCCCCAGAAGCGGGTGAACAGCTCCTCGTGCACGGCCTGCAGCCGGCGCAGATCCGCTCCGGGCAGGAGCACCCCGGCCGCCACGTAGGACTGGACGAGACGGGCCGCGTCCCGCGTCGCCAGCGCGATGATGTATTCCCTGAGGGCCACGCGCAGCCGCTCCGGGATCACGGCCACCATCCCGAAATCCACGAACACGATCTGGAACGGCCGGGCGATACCGCCTGGAGGCGCCGGCACCGCATCGCCGGGAGCGAAGGGGCTCTCGCCCTCCAGGGGCAGGGGCCGGACGAAGAGGTTGCCGGGATGGGGATCGGCGTGCACGAAGTGATGCACGAAGACCTGCTCCATGTAGATACGGTAGAGGTCCCGCGCCACCTCGGTGCGGCGGATGCCGGCGGCGTCGAGCGCGGCGAGGTCGGCCATCTTGAGATAGGCCACGTTCTCCAGCGTCAGCGTATGGCGGGCGCTCTGCGGCCAGAAGACCTTGGGGATGTAGACGCGGCGATCGTCCGCGAAGTCCTCGGCGAAGCGCTCGGCATTGCGCCCCTCGGCGGCGAGATCGAGCTCGCAGCGGGTGGTCACCGTGAGCTCTTCGCCCAGACGGTCGAAGTCCACCCGCGCCCGCATGCGCCGCCAGAGCTTGAGCAGTCGCAGGGCGAGGCGAGCGGCTGCGAGGTCGGTTTCCACCAGCACGTCGATGCCGGGCCGCAGCACCTTCACCACCACGGCCTCGCCGCCGGGCAGGCGGGCGGCGTGCACCTGGGCGAGAGAGGCGGCGCCCAGGACCGCGGGATCGATCCATGAGAAGACCTCGCCCACCGGCCGGCCGAAGTCTTCCTCGATCTGGGCGACGATGGCCGAGAAGCTCGCGGGCGGCACTTCGTCCTGGAGGCCGGCCAGCTCGTGGATGACGGGCGCGGGCAGTAGGTCCACCCGCGTGGAGAGGAACTGGCCGATCTTGATCAGCACCCCGCCCATCTCGGCCGCCAGCATCCGGTACCGCCGGGCGATCACCTGATACCGTGGGAGCGCCGGCCGCCGGAACCGCCGCAGGCCCGGGACGTTGAGCACCACGTCCCACCACATGACGTGCACGAACACGCGCGTCACGAAGCTTCGCACCTTGCGGTAGCGTCGGAAGTCGATGCCCGTGGCCATGGGGGGTACGATATACCCTCCCTTCCGCCGGGCGGACCCAATTTCCTCTCCAGACGGGTTAAGATCCCGACGCCCCGCCCGGCTTTCTGGGTGACGGTGATTCTCAGGAGATCTCGTTCATGGCCCACGTCGGAGTCGTCTTCGGAGGTCGTAGCGTCGAGCACCAGGTCTCGATCCGCTCGGCGCGCACCGTGGTTCAAGGGTTGCGGCAGGCGGGGCACGAGGTCACGCCGCTCGGCATCGCCGAAGACGGTTGCTGGATCGACGCCGAGGCCGCCGAGGCCGTGATCGGCAGGGACATGAAGGAGATCCCGCCGGTGGGCGTGCCCATCGCTCCCACGCTGCGCCACCTGCTGGCCTCGGGCATCGAGGTGGCGTTCCCCATCGTCCATGGCACCTGGGGCGAGGACGGCACCATGCAGGGTCTCTTCGAGATGCTGGACCTCGCCTACGTGGGGCCGGGCGTCACCGCCAGCGCCCTCGCCATGGACAAGGTCCTCGCCAAGCGCCAGTTCCAGGCCGCGGGCGTGCCGGTCGTGGACTTCGAGGCCGTGAGCCGCACCGACTTCGAGTGCGATCCCGCCGGCTGCGTGGCGCGCTGCGAGCGGCTCCCCTTCCCCCTCTTCGTCAAGCCCAGCGTCGGCGGCTCGAGCGTCGGGGTGAAGAAGGTGGACAGCCCCCACTGCCTCGAATCCTCCATCCGCTTCGCCCTCCAGTTCGACGAAACCGTGCTGGTCGAGCGCGGGGTCAAGGGACGGGAGCTGGAGTGCGCCGTGCTCGGCTACCGCGACCTCCAGGCCTCGGCCGTGGGCGAGATCGTCCCCAGCCAGGACTTCTACGACTACGCGGACAAATACCTCCTCGACTCGGCCGGCCTGGTCGCGCCCGCAGATCTTCCCGCTGCGATCGCGGACAAGCTGCGTGACTACGCCGTGCGGGCCTTCGCCTCAATCGGCGGCGTGGGCCTCGCCCGCGTCGACTTCTTCCTGGAAGGGGAGAGCGAGGACGGCCTCTCCGTCAACGAGATCAACACCCTCCCCGGCTTCACCAGCATCTCCATGTACCCCCGCCTCTGGGCCCTCTCCGGCGTTCCCCTCCCCAAGCTGGTGGACCGCCTCGTTAAGATCGCCCTCGAACGCCACCAGGATCGCCGGCGGCTCGACGAGGGGATCAAGGTGTTTTTGGCTGAGCTGGGGTGAGCGTACAGGGTTGCTTGACAGCCTCCATTTTCTGTAGCTACAATAATCATGCTGATTGAGTTCGATCCTGCCAAGGACGCGACCAATCTGGCCAAGCATGGCGTGTCTCTCGCCTTGGCAGGCAAGCTCGATTGGGATGCTGCACTGGTATGGGTAGACGATCGGTTTGAATACGACGAGATACGGATGATCGCGCTCGCGCCTGAAGGAGCTACCCTGTACAACGTGGCCTTTGTGGATTGTGGCGAGGTGCTGCGGATTATTAGCCTGCGCCGAGCCGAGCGCCGCGAGGTGAAGCACTATGTCGAAAACATCTAAGCGGCCAGTCGTGAGGATGCCCACGCCTGAAGAGGATGCGGCAATCGTTGCCGCCGCAAAGGCGGATCCTGATGCACAGCCTCTGACGGATGAGCAACTCCAAGCCATGGTGCCGATGCGTACGGTACGCGGAAGGCCGAAGTCTGCAATCAAGAAACAGTTGCTGTCGGTGCGCTACAGCCCTGAAGTCGTCGAGTTCTTCAAGTCGACTGGAGAAGGCTGGCAGGCACGAATGGACAAGGTGCTGCTAGCTTACGTGGCTCGCCATTCGCGCTGATGGAGCTTCACGAGCTGGTCATCGAACGGCGGCGATCTGCGGGGGATCGCCGCCGAGAGGTTTCATCTCGCCGTAGAGACCGAGGCGGCACCGCCGCAGGGGATGCAGACCCAGAGGCAGTGGAAATAGGGACAGCCTGTGCCTTCATCGAAGGGGTCCCAGGTTTCGGGATTGGAATTGCAATGGCAGGACTGATGGAGGCACTGTCCCGCGGGGCAGCCATGTGCATCGGGCCACCTTCTGCAGGCCGCAGGGAGGATGACCGGATTCGTTGCGGCAGCGGGGGATACGCCGGCTACGAATTGGGTGGCCTTCGGTAGGACGGTGTCCGGCTTGTGGTCGCCGTCGGTGTCCACCATGACCTTGCCGTGATAGGCCGGCTTCGCGGCGAACGTCCAGACCGCGGTGCTGGCCGGGCCCAGAGTGACCGGGCGAGTCAGCTCGCGGCGGCTGCTCGGGTCACCACCCACGGGAGTGAAGACCAGGCGGACCTTCAGAGAGAGCGGCGCGTTGTAGGTGCCGCCGTTCTTCTCCGTCCGCACGATCCGCATATTCGTCGTCGGCTGCTCGCCGGGCTCGAGGAAGGCCTTCACGTCATAGAGACCGCAGCCGCTGTCGAGGGGAGAAACGCTGGCCAGGGACAGCGCCATGAGTTGGATGCGGGTGACCGCCTCACCCTTAGCCCAACTTCCACACTTTGCGCGGTAAAGTATTGACAGATAAAGAGCGGCCCTGGTTTTTCGTCACTATCTACGACTTGGGGAGCCAGATTTTGATGGGCGCCATGACCTCATGGGGGATGTCGAGGGTGTCGTAGATGAGCTGATGCTGCTTCTCCGGGGTCGTTCCTTTTCGGATCTTGAGCAGCTGACCCTCCGGCGTCGGGAGCACCACGGTGACCACCTGATGGGTGGAGAGCTGATCGCGCAGAGTCGCCCACGAGGTGTGAATCTGCTTTCGCAGGAAGCTGGTTTCGATGCTGATCAGCAGATGGTAGGCCAGCACGCAGAGAAAAATGTGGGTCTGGACTCGATTCTTGAGCTGATGGAAGATCGGTCGCTCCCGGAGCGGGCTCTTCAGATCGCGAAAGGCGTCCTCGACTCGAGTCAACAGAATGTAGATCCGCCAGGCCTCTTCGGCGTCGAGATCCTTGCGATCGGTCTTGAGCAGATAGGCGCCGTCGAGTAGAACAGCGCGGGCTTTGGCCTCGGCATTCTCTTGCCAGCTCAGCTGCCCCAGATCGGGATCGAAATGGATCGGATAGTAGCGAGCCACCCGCGGATAGCGCTCCTTCAGGCGGCCAATGGCCTCATGGATCTTGGCTTCGTCGATCCGCTTGTTGGCTACCCGCTTCTGAAGCCGGCCGAGGTCGGCCAACAGCCGCGTCTCCTGCTTGTCTCGGATCGCCCGATCCTTGGCTTGGCGCCCTTCGCTGCGGCACAGGATGTAGAACTGGTCGGCTGTCTCCTGGCGCTTGACCCACACCTGGGATTTCTTTTGAGCGGGATTGGTCGGGGAAGGCTCTCGCAGGATTTCCTGCCAATCCTGTTCTTGCTCGAACTCGTCAAGCCATTGCAGGCGCTCCGACTGTCGGCAGGCCACCACGTAGTGATGACCACGGGCGCGAATTTGCTCAAGATTCTCTTCGAAGGCCATGCCACGATCCACAATCACTGTGCCTCCACCTCGGCGTCCGGTCCGTTGCTCCAGAATTCCTAACATTTCATCGACCGAAGATCGATCTTGGCGATTGCCATCGAAGATCTCATGGGCCTTGGGAAAGCCTTCTC
This sequence comes from Thermoanaerobaculaceae bacterium, assembly GCA_963712665.1. Classification (GTDB taxonomy): domain Bacteria; phylum Acidobacteriota; class Thermoanaerobaculia; order Multivoradales; family UBA5704; genus DATARR01. The sequence goes on from CAVQIV010000013.1 coordinate 697,264, forward strand.
GATCGAGCACAAGGCCAATGACAACTTGCTTGCAGTCCGGCCGCTGGTCGCGCGAATAGCCGCGCTTTGCTTGAGGATTTCCCTCACACTGGCCCTCAAAATAGGTTGAGGTCAGGTCGTAGAAGAAGTAGGTGTCATCGAGATTGAAAAGCGTTTTCTCCCGCGTCGCCAGAGCGGCTTCAATCTTACCTCGATTGGGATGGAGACGATCCAGATTGCGATAAAGAGCCTCGTCGGTGAGCTCCTCAAGATCCATTCCCAAGATATCGCCCAGCGCCGTACGCCGGACCCAATCCGGCATGGCATGCTCCGAAGACGGAGCGACCAGTCGATTCAAGACCATGATCTCGGTGAGTCGCCGAGTCTTGAGCGAGAGCCCCATCTCTTCCAGAATGTCGTCAAGCCCCAGGCGCTGCCACATCTGATGGCCGACATGGGCCGGTCCCGCCTCGCGGGGCTTTTCCTGGCGGATCTGGTCGGTATGGACAGACACCAGGTCTTGGCGACTCGAGGCTTGCCGGACCCGGGCCGCGATCTCGGTGACCAGCGAGTCCTCCGTCTCCAGGCAAGCTTGCCCCGACAGGTCCGCCTCGACCTGACTCATCAAGCCCGGCCACTTACTTGGGGGCCCCGGCGCGAGGTTGCCCAGTGAGCAGATCGTCCGTTGCCGGGGCCCCTGAGGCGTGGCGACGGTCTCGACCACCAGGTAGTTGGTGTAGGTCTTGTCCTTGTAACATTTAGTCGTCTTGCGGATGAACACAGGGCTTCTATATCAGAAACCCGGGAGCCTCTGGTTTCGTCACTATTTCCGGCAATCGCCACCTCGCCACACCTGGAATCAATAACTTACAGCCCAGAAGACGACCAGTTTGGCTCCTGCGGGGCTGTCGACCGTGGAAGTTGGGTTAGCATTGAAGGCCGCGTCGTCCAGCCGCCGGACGATGGTGTCGGCCCCATCCAGACTGGCCGCAGGTTTTACGGCCAGAGGCGATCCCTGGAAGGCGATGCGGCCCGTGAAAGGCTTCGAGTCCGGACAGAAGAAGCCCGCCGGAATGGGATCGGACGCGAAGCTCGTGTGGGTGGTCCCTCCGGCGGTAGCCCAGAGGTCGACCCCCGCGGGGATGACGTTGACGTTGACAGCGAGAACGGAGCCAGTACCAAGAAGCACGAGCACGGCTCCCAGACCCAGACAGCGTATGAGGAACGGATTCTTTCTCATCGATCCTCTCCTTTCTACTGTGACGCCGAGGCGTCGGCTCCCAGCCACGCTCTCCCCGCACCAGCGCAATCCCGAGAGCAGGCGTCCGGGCGACGGGTTGCCAGCATGATTTCGTGCGTTACCTCTCCCTTCTATAAGGAAGAGGTGCGTGCCGAGGCGGGTAGGGAGCCACGCTCCCTTTTCCAGAGAGGCTAGAGCGGCGTGATCTCCACCCGCACCACCCCCGGGCTCACCATGCCGAGGGCCTGGGCGGCGCCGTAGGAGAGGTCGATGTCGCGGCCCTGGATGTAGGGGCCGCGGTCGTTGATCTCGACCACCACGCTGCGGTCGTTCCTGAGGTTGCGCACCAGGACGCGGGTGCCGAGAGGGAGGGTGCGGTGGGCGGCGGTCATGGCGTTCATGTCGAACGTCTCGCCGCTGGCGGTCTCGAGACCGTGGAACTGGGAGCCGTACCAGGAGGCCAGGCCGATCGCCGGGCGCCGGGAGAGGGGGATGCCGGCGCGGTCTTCGGGCAGATCGAAGACGCCGAAGAAGCTGGGGCCTCCTTCCCGGGCTCCCGAGGCGATCGCCACCCCCAGATAGGCCAGGAAGGCCAGGGCCGCCACCCAGACGAAGCCCGCCACCTTCAGCCGCGACGGGCGGTCGGGCTGAAAAATCTTGGCGCGCTGGAGAGGTCGTTCTCGCATCGTACCCTCCTCGAAGGAGTCGTCCTTGCAGGCTGTGCGGACACTCTATAACGCCTGCCTGGGGAAGGGAATTCCCCCGGGGTCCCCGCTGGTGTCCTGCCTCAGCGGGTGTAGACCACCACGGCGGGCATGCCGATCACCGCCAGCTCGCGGCGTAGCGCCTCGGCGTGGTCGCGGTCGTCGAAGGCGCCGATCTGCACCCGGCTCCAGGTGCCGTCGGAGTCGACGACGGCTTCGGGATAGAGCCGCGCGATCTCCTTGTGCAGGGCGACGGCCCGCTCCGGCTCGCTGAACGCCCCCACCTGCACGGTGTAGCGGAGCGGCGCGCCCTCGGCCGGGATCAGGTAGAGCTCGACGCTCGCCGTGCCGGGGCCCACGACGCCGATCTCCTTGGCCGCGGCGTAGGAGAGGTCGATGATGCGGCTCTTGCTGAACGGACCGCGGTCGTTGATCCGCACCGTGACCTCACGGCCGGTACGGGTATTGCGTACACCCAACCGTGTGCCGAAGGGGAGTGAGGGGTGGGCGGCGGTCTTGTCGTTCATGTCGTAGCGTTCGCCGTTGGCCGTCCGGCGGCCGTTGAACTTCGGGCCGTACCAGGAGGCGATCCCCCGCTCCACCGGAATGCCGACGGTCGGCACCGTCGAGGCCTTGCGATTGCCGGAGCAGGCCGCCAGGAGGAGGAGGCAGAGGAGAGAAGAAGCGAAAAGCGTAGTGGAAAGAACAGGTGCGAGCCGGGACACAATCCATGGACGCATGGTCTTGGTTCTCCGTAAGGTGGTTACGAGCCATCTTCGTGAGAGCACGGGGCCAAGTAGCGCTTTGTACGGCGTGGCGCTGGTGCGCATGTTACCACAGTGTGAATTTTCGCCTGGTCTACGCCTGTCTACACCCGTGGAGCCGCCACCTCGGCCGCCTCGGTCCCTTCCAGAGCGGGCTCCACGACCTCACCGAGGAACTCATCCACCTGCTGGGCTGACCGGCCGGTGAAGGCGACGGGGTCGAGCCAGGGCTCCACCTCCTGCTGAGTCAGCCGGAAATCGGGATCGTCCACGATCAGGCCGATGAGGGGATTGTCCCCGCCGGTCTCCACGATCCCCTGGGCGCGCAGGCTGTAGCCGCGGATCCTCTCGTGGAGCTCCTGGCGGTCGCCACCTCGCAGCACGCTTTCCATCAGCAGGGTCTCCGTGGCCATGAAAGGGAGCTCGCGGGCTATCCGGGCGGCGATGGTGGCTTCGCGCACCACGATGCCGCCGGAGATGTGGGCGGCGAGACCCAGGATGGCGTCGGCGCAGAGGAAGGAGTCGGGGAGCACCAGGCGACGGTTGGCTGAGTCGTCGAGGCTTCGCTCCAGCCACTGGGTGGCGGTGTTGAGGGGACCGTTCAGGCTATCGGTGATCAGGCGCCGGGCGAGGCCGCACATCCGCTCGGCGCGTATGGGATTGCGCTTGTAGGCCATGGCCGAGGAGCCCACCTGCTCGGCGTCGAAGGGCTCGGAGAGCTCACCTACTCCCTGAAGAAGCCGCAGATCGGTGCCGAATTTGTGGACGCTCTCGGCGATGCCGGCGAGGGTCTGGAGCACCTGGCTGTCCTGCTTCCTCGTATAGGTCTGTCCCGTCACCGGGAAGCTCTCCTTAAATCTCAGGCGATGGGCGAGGCGGCGATCGAGCTCCCGCACCTTGGCGCCATCCCCATGGAACAGGGTGAGGAAGCTCGCCTGGGTGCCCGTCGTTCCCTTCACCCCCCGGCAGCGGAGGTTGGCGAGACGGTGCCGCACCTCCGAGAGGTCGAGGAGGAAGTCCTGGAGCCAGAGGCAGGCCCGCTTGCCCACGGTGGTGAGCTGGGCCGGCTGGAAGTGGGTGTAGGCCAGGGTGGGGATGGCCCGCGTCCGGCGCGCGAAGGCGGCCAGCTCGCGGATCGTCGCGGCCAAGCGTCCGGCCAGCAGCTCCAGGGCTTCGCGGATCAGCAGCACGTCCGTGTTGTCGGTGATGAAGGCGCTGGTGGCCCCCAGATGGAGGATCCCCCCGGCTCCCTCGTGGACGCGGTCCGCCTGCTCGGCGTAGTGGCGCAGGTGGGCCACCACGTCGTGGCGGGTGCGGCGCTCGAGCTCGGCCACCCGGTCGAGGTCAGCGTCCCCGGCCGTCCGCTTCAGGGCTTCGATCTGCTCCGCGGTGATGGGCAGTCCCAGCTCCCGCTCGCACTCCGCGAGGGCGATCCACAGCTCCCGCCAACTGCGGAAGCGGTGGGAGGCGGAGAAGATCCGCGCCATCTCTGGCGAGGCATAGCGTTCGTAGAGCGGATTCTGCGGAGTCTCGGGGAGCATGGCGAGGGATTCTAGCAGGACGCTTCTCCCCCGCCGGGAGCCGCAAAGACGTCTAGCAGATCAGCCAGGGACCCACACCCCGGTTGCAGGAGTCAACGCAGACCTGGTAGCCGTCGGAGCACTGAGCGGGTGTGCCCAGGCATTGGACGGGGCAGGTCTGGTACGACTGGTAGCACTCGTCGTAACAGCTCATCGCCTTGGCCTTGTGAGACTGCAGCGCCATCACTGCCAGGATGGCCACGAACAAAAGCTTCCGCATCGCACCACCTCCACTCGTCGTCTCTCGGATCATTCCGGGGAGACGGGCGGATTATAGGCGGGCGCTTCCGGACCTTCTACAATACGCCACCGCCTATCGTCACGCCCGCCAGTTGTGTATTCTTCATCGCACCGAGATGCTCTCCCTCCTCTGGTCCCAGGTGGTCTGCGTCCTCTCTCCCTTGATTCTCGGGACACTGCCGACTCCAGAAGGAACCGGCGGAACGGGAGACGAGCCCGCCCGGCTGGTGGCACGGATCCAGGCCGGAGACCGCGCTGCCGAGGCGGAGCTCGTGGCGCGCTTCAGCCACGGTCTCCTCCTGATGCTCCGCCGCCTCGTCCAGAATCCGGCCCTGGCGGATGACCTCCACCAGGAGACTCTCTCGCTGGTGCTCGAAAAGATCCGTCGCGCCGAGGTGCGGGAGCCTGAGAAGCTCGCCGGTTTCATCCGCAGCACGGCGCGCAACCTGTTCATCGCCGACCGCCGCAAGGAGGCCCGCTACCGCCCTCTCGACGACGGCAGGGAGGAGGACGAGGGGGCGCGCCCGAAGCTCACCCTCACGGATCGGGGACCGGCGCCGCTCGACCGGGTCCTGGCCGACGAGGAAGCGCGGCAGGTGCGGCGGCTCCTCGACGAGCTCCGTTACGACCGTGACCGCCAGCTCCTCCTCCGCTTCTATCTCTCGGACGACAGCAAAGAGGAGATCTGCACGGAGCTGGAGATCGAGCCGGAGCGCTTCCATCAGGTCCTGTTCCGTGCCCGCGAGCGGCTGCGGGAGCTCTGGGACCGGGCCGAGAAGCGGCAGCGGTTCTTCGCGGGAGCGCAGAGAATTGTGGGAAGGATCGGCGGCGATATTACACAAAACAAATAGGGTAGGGAACGAATGGACCACCAGACCATCGACGCCGGCAACATCGCCGAACGCTACGTGACGGGCCGCCTGCCGCCCGAGGAGGCTGCCGGCTTCGAGGAGCACTATCTCGACTGCCCGTCCTGTTGCGCCCGGGTCGAGGCTGCTGAGCGCCTCCAGCGCGGGCTCCGGCGGCTGGCCGAGGAGGCGGCGGTCCGAGCCCCCGGTCCTCCCCGCTGGAGCCGCTCGCCGCGATGGGCTCTGGCGGCAGCGGCCCTGCTCGTCGTCGCCCTTCTGCCGGCCTGGCTCGAGCTCCGCGAGGTCCAGCGCCTGCGTTCTGATCTCACCCAGACGAAAGTGGAGAAAGGCTCTACGGATCGTCTTGCCGTGGTCACCGGGGAGCTTCAGCAGACCCGGCGCGACCTCGCCGCCGAGGCGGAGAAGCGCGAGGCCCTGGCCCGGGAGATGGCGGCAGACCGTCAGCCCCAGGCGAACCTCCCCATTGTTCCCTTGACGCCGGTGCGTGGTGGCGCCCCGGTACGCACCCTCAAGCTCCCTGCAAAGTCGGGTTGGGTCGCCTTCTGGGTGGAGCCTGGGGATACGGATTATCCGGCCTACCGGGCGACGCTCTCGAAAGATCGGGGCGCTGTGGTTTTCGAAGCCCCCCGCCTCGCCCTTAACGATCTCGGGGCTCTTCTCATCACGGTTCACTCGACTTCGCTTTCCCCCGGTGCCTATCGGTTGGAGGTCGAGGGCCTGCCGCGGAGCGGCGCGCCGGTTTCGGTGGGGAGTTTCCCGCTGCGGATTGAGTGAAAAGGGACAACAGGGACTTCAGGGACTGCAAGGACTGCAAGGACAACAGGGACAACAAGAAATCTGTGGTTTTCTGTCCTTGTTGTCCCTGCTGTCCCTGAGGTCCCTTTTCCAGCTTTCTGAGGATTGCCTACGACCCGCACTTGCCCGGCACCGGCGCCGGCACGATGGGCGCATTGCCCACCTTGGCCCAGGAGTGACCTCTCACCTTGTCCGTGGCCAGGATGTTGACCGCCGCCCGCAGCGCTGTGTTCCAATTGCTCTCGTTGTTGAGCGTATAGACACGGGTGGCAAACCCGGCCTTGGGCGCCGCGACTGCCAGATCGCACCAGCCCGGCCGGCCGAACTGGATGTTGATGAACACCCGGTTGCCGTTCGTGTACGAAGGCTTGCTCAGATCGTTGCCCGCCTTCCGCTGGTCGACGTCGACGAACGCCAGGCGCTGTTTCGTGTCCGTGGATAGGTACTCCCGACGCCGTGTCACAGGGTCATCTTTATCGGAATCCGCGCCGGTGAAGACCAGGATGAATTTGCCCTTCAGCTTGTCGATCGTGGGCCACCCCTGAGCGAGGGCGCCGTCGAGGAGCGTCTTGGCGTTGCCCTGCAGCATGCCCGGGGTGTAGAGGTTCTCCCTCCCGAGCGTCTCGACGAAGGTCTGCTCGACCTTGCGGGTGTAGATGACGTCGTCGCCGGGCGCATTCTTGAGGTCGAGGCTGACGGTGACCACGTCGTGGCTGGGGTCCGCCAGGTGCCAGTTGTGCAGGATCAACAGGGCGTCGCGGAGGGTCGCTTTCTTCCAATCATAGGCGCCGTCGTGCTGGAGCGTGCTCGCCCAGTCGTCGTCCGACCCTAGAAATTCGTTGGACAGGACGAGGTCGAATTCCAAGTTGCGGACGCCACCCTCGTAGGGCTTGTTGCTGTCGAAATGGAGGGCCTCGGTCAGCGTCTCGCCGCGTTGCTCGGTATTGTGGGAGCCCTTCTGCTGCGATTTGTTGTAGGCGGGCGAGGCGGTCTGCGCGGGGAGCGCCGCCGCGCCGGCGAGGGTGGCGGCCAACAGGGGGATCAGACTATTGAGAAAGATTTTCATTGGAATCTCCTTGCGGTTCGAGGTGCAACGCACATGGCACGGCCGGGAGGAGCCGAGCCCCTGGCGCGCAGGGCTCGGCTTCCCCCGGCCTCGGGACCGGCAGGGCGGCTTCAAACGCTGGCCGTCACGTCCTGACCCTCCCGGAGGGCGATCGCCTTCCTTTGATTCAGGTTCCCGGTGGGGGCGTAGATCATGCCGAAGCTCTTTGTGGTCTTATTGGGATCACCGAAGAGCTCATTATTGGGCGTGAACTTTACTTCTCTGGTCCCGTTGAGGTCGAGCAGCTCCTGTACGATGGCGGTGACGTCCCTCGCTCCCATCGTGGGGTTCTGGTTGTTGAACGCGCCGTAGGACGCCCCGATGACAGTGATCGGTCCTCGCGGAAGCTCTCTCGTCCTCAAGCCTACCTCCTGACCTTCCTGGCAGGCGAACGCGAACCTGCTCGAGCCGACCATATAGGTCATCGCGAAGTGCTTGCCTGTCTGAATGGGATCACCTTCGAAGGTTTTATTATTGGCGATAAAGGAGGTAATCCCCCGATCCACGAGCCTCTGCACAATTCCTGTGACATCTTTCGTGACATTCTGCTTGCCGCTCGTCGCGCCATAGACTGCCTGAATCACGGTGATCCTCGCGGTTTTCTCGGCGGTGGCGGTGCTCTCGGCAGTAGCGGTCTTCTCGGTGGTGCTCATAGAATTCTCTCCTCGTCTTCAAGTGGATTTGTCATCCGGAGGGCTCGTCGCCCGCCTGCGTCTCGCGCCTCGCGAGTCGCTTCATCTCAGGAGTGAGGCACCGGTGCGGTTTGTTCCAATTTTTTTTTGGGCGGCCGGCTGTCACTCGCCGGGCCGCCCCAAGAGGTGAGGGAGAGAGGCGCAGGCCCTACTCGCCGGCCGGTTCAGACGCGGACCCGGGCGGCACGTAGTCCTCGGCCGTCCAAGACCCTGCGAACGCCTGCTGGTCTGCCTTTTCGAACGTGATCCGGCGCTTGCCATTAGTGGATTCCATGCGGATCACGTAGCCGTCCACCTCGATCGTGCCCTCCTGCTCGCCCTCCTGGGGGCTCTTGAACTGTCCGTCGCCGTACCTTTTGGTTGCGCATCTGACGTTCACCTTGTCATCCCCGCCGTCAAAGATGACGATGTCGCCTTCTTTGCACTTCGCCTCAGATCCATTGGCGGTGATTCTCCATTTCCTTTTCTCGTATTCGTCGAATGTCATGATCCGTTTCTCCTTGTCGTGAATGGAACGTTTAAGGGTAGGGTGAGGGTAGAGCGACAGGGATCTCAAGATTTTTCAGTTATCAGTCTCCCTCACTGCCAGTCTCCCTGGAGAACGAAGGCTCCCCAGTAGGACGGATCGCGGAAGCGGTGCTGGCGCGCCAGGGAGAGGCGGGCCTTGCGGAGCGCCGCGGCGGGGCGCAGGCCCTCGGCCCACAGACCACGGTAGAACGCCGACATGAGCGCGGCCGTCGCCCGGTCGTCGATCCACCACAGGCTCGCCACCACCCGCGGCGCTCCGGCGTAGAGGAAGCCGCGGGTGAGCCCGAGGAGCCCTTCGCCGCGGATCTCTTTGCCCAAGGCCGTCTGGCAGCCGGAGAGCACCACGAGGTCGGCGGCCAGGTCGAGGCCGTAGATGTCGCGCAGGCGGAGGAACCCTTCGCGGGGATTGCCCGCCGGATCGACGCGGGACAGGGCGAGACCCGAGAGGTCCGGCCGCTCCGCGTCGAAAACGCCGTGGGTGGCGAAGTGGATGTACCGGAAATCGCGTAAGCCTCCGGAGAGGACGAGGTCGCGGTCGGCCGCGAAATCGAGCTTGGTGGTGACCGCGCCCGGTGGAGCCAGGGAGGCGATCGCCAGGGCTTCCTGGCGGGAGAAGCGGAGGCGGCTCAGGAGGAAAGAGTCCGAGCCATCACCCCGCCGACCGCTCGCGGCCGGGACCGCGGTGGAGACCTTCCGTCCACTTTTTGCGATCCGGGGATCGTCCGGCTGGAAGACCGGATCGGCGAGCACGATGGCGAGCTCGCCGGCCGGCGGCCTGCGGGTGAGCTCCCGTCGCTCCGCCGCGAGGACGGAGGCCGACGGCAGCTCAACCACCTCATGCCGAACGAGGACGGGATTCGACTGCCCGGGTTCGGGGAGCACGTCGAAGGGGATATATCCCAGGGCTCCGTCGGGGACGATCGCCAGACGACGATCTCCGAGCTCGCCGGCCACGGGGCCGAGGATCATTCCGCTCAGCGTCCGCCCGATCCGTGCCCGGCTGTCTTCGCCGCCCGGCGTGCTGACGGCTTGATGGAAGGCGCGGGCCGCGCTCTCGATCTTCTCCCGACCGGGGAGGATGAAGGAGCGCAGCCCCGTCGCATCGACCGCCCAGAGATAGCCACGTTCGCGTCCGAGGGAATATTCGAGAAGGAGCGTCCCGGAGTCGAGAAGAGATTGAATCTCCTCCAGGCTCGCGGCCCCGGGATGGGTGAGATCGGCGTAGCGCGGGTGTCTGCGCCGGATCTCGGCGTCGAGGTTGTCGAGCTCGGCCCGGATCTGCTCGCTCTCGATCTCCAGAGTCCTGATTTCCGGAGACGGGGCCTGGTCTGCCTTGCCACGGGCGAGGAGGGTCTGGCGGCGGTCTGCCTTCAGGGCCAGGCGGCGTTCGAGGTCGCGCTGCCGCGCCACGAGGCCTGAGTCGATGCCGGTCCTGATCTCCGCACCGCTCTCGAGCAGAACGTCGAGGAGCGAGCGGGCACGCGCATGCTCGCTCGCTTCGAAGGCGGCCCGATCGAAGCCCTGGCCGGGGCGGGCGGCGGCGAGGCGCATCAGGACGTCGACGCGAAGCTCGTAGATGTCGCTACGGGAGCCGAGGAAGACGGCGCGAAGCTCGGGATTGCCCAGCCGCGCGCGGAGCGATTCGAGGGCTGTAATGGCCGCCTCGGCATCGCTCGCCGCACTTTCGAGATCGCCGGGCTCCCCCCGATCCCGCAAGGTGCGGGCCCGCGCGGCGAGGGTCAAGGCCTCATTGATGCGGTCGCCCAAGGCGCGTGAGGCGAGGAGGGCCTGCTCGAAGAGCGGCAAGGCCTGCGCGGCCTGCCCGCTGGCGGTCAGGGTCTTTCCCTTTCGCATCAGGGTGACGGCCTCGTTCGATCGGTCCCCGGTCCGGCGGTGGAGAGCGAGGGCCTGGTCGAAGTCGGCGAGCGCCTCGGCGGAGCGGCCGGCCGCAGCCTGGACCTCTCCCAGATTGCTGCGGATGATCCCCTCACTCCGCGCGTCGGTCGCGGCGCGGGCAGCCGCGAGAGCTTGGCTGTAGAAGGAGGCCCCCTTATCGGCCTCCCCTCTCATACGCTCGAGCAAACCGAGGTTGTTGAGGGTCACGATCTCGCCACGCCGGTCCTCGACGGCCCGGCGGAGCGCCAGGGCCTGGGTCAAATAGAGCCGGGCCCGCTCCGTCTCGCCGATGGCGCTGTAGGCAACCCCCAGGTTGTTCAGCGTGGCGGCCTCCTGCCGGCGGTCGTCCAGAGCCGTGAGGATCTCCCGGGCCTCGCCGTAGGCCTTGAGCGCTTCGTCGATCTCCCCCAGGCTGCGGTAGAGAACGGCGAGGTTGTTGAGCGCCTGGGCCTCTCCAGCCCGGTCGCCGATTTCCCGGCGGATCGCCAGCGCCTGCCGGTAGCTTTCCTCAGCCGGCTGCGGCTCGCCCAGGCTGAACGACGCGAAGCCGAGGTTGTTGAGCGCCGCGGCCTCGTCCTTCCTCTCGCCGAGTTGCTGGAAAAGCGCCAGGGCCTCCCGGTAGCAGGCGAGCGCCGGCTGGACGCCGCTCCGGGCGTGGAGGACCAGACACTGGTTGTTGCGCAAATCGGCTTCGGGATAGGCCAGACCGAGGCGGTGTGCGAGATCGAGGCCGCGGGCGAGGGCCTCGTCGGCGGCGGGCAGCTCGCTCATCTCCCACAGGGTGAGCCCGAGGTCGCTCCAGGCCATCATCTCGCGCTCGGGCCGGCCGAGCTCCTGCCAGTGCGAGACCGCTTCGCGATAGAGATCCACGGCCTGGCGCTGCTTGCCCAGACGATGAGTGACGGCGGCGAGGGCAGAGACCGCCTCGGCCTCGCCGGACCGGTCGCCAGCGGCCTGGAAGTGGCCGCGGGCTTCCTGCAAGGCTGCGAGGATTTTGTCGAGACTGCCCGTGGGCTCGCGTCGCAGGATCATGCCCGCCTGGGTCATCGCGGCCAGGGCGGCGATCCTTTCGCGATCGGCCGGGGCGGATTCTGTCATCTCGTCCAGACGGATCTCGCCACGGCCGGGTCCGACTCCCTTCTTCTCGGCGCGCACCTCGATCTGATAGGAGCCGGTGGAGGAGGGGTGTAGGAGAACGCCCTCGATCCCCCAGCGGTCCAGAGGGGAATCCACTGCGGCGAGGCTCCCGCCGTCCGGCCCGCGCACGTCCACGACCAGGTGGATTCCTTGCTGCTCGACAGTCAGCAGATACAGCCGTCCGGCGACGAGGTCGGCGTTGAAGACCTGGGACTCGCCGGCGGTGAAGACGCGCTCCAGGGCCGTGCCCGGGGAGAGCTGAAGAGGATCCGGAGATGCGAGCGAGCCCAGGCCGGCCGTTGCCAGCGCGAAGAACACCACGAGGTACGCCCGGCGTTGCATAGGGCCTTCCCAAACCGGAAGGGCTCAAGTCTACTTCAGCCGAGGGCTTTTCCGCGCCGTAGGGCCCTCATCACCCCGGCCCTCTTCTCCCAGCCTCCCCCCCTTCCGCCGGGAGAAGAGGGAGAGGTTAGATAAAAGGACAAGAAGCAGCTCTTTTCTTAGCCCTCTCTCTCCCGGCGGACGGGGGGGAGGCTGGGAGAGAGAGGGTTGGGGAGAGTGAGGGACGCCCCGAAGGGGCGCTGTCGACGGCTGGGTCAGCCGGGTCGCAGAGGGATGTTACAATGCGCCGCCGCCCGCTCTCCGGGCGTGCACCTGCCTGGGGTATCAGCATGCCGATCCGAGTCGATTCAGAAATCGGGCGCCTGCGGCGCGTCCTGGTCCACCGGCCCGGGCGCGAGATCGACTGGATGGTGCCTTCCATGATGGAAAGCCTGCTCTTCGACGACATCCTGGATGGCGACGAGGGGCGTGAAGAGCACGACGACTTCCTCCGCGTCATCCGGCAGGCGGGCGTCGAGGTGCTGGATGCCCAGGACCTGCTGGCCGACGTCCTCGGCGACGAAGAGGTCCGCAAGCGGCTGCTCGCGGAGCTCGAAGCGGAGTACGGCGCGCCCTTCAACGTCGTGCGCCGGCTTTACAATCTCCCGCCACAGGAGCTGGCCGCGGCCCTGGTCGAGGGCATCCGCACCCCAGCCGAGGTCTCGGACGCCGGCCGCAAGGTCTTCTTCGACCTCTATCCCGTGCCCAACTATTTCTTCATGCGCGACCCGCAGGTGGTGATGGGCAACGGCGTCGTCATCTCCTCCATGGCCACCCCGGCCCGCGAACGCGAGCCTCTCCTCTCCCGCACCCTCTTCGAGCACCACCCGGCCCTCTCCGGCCGCGAGATGCTCTACGAGATCGACGTGCCGCCCAGCGGCGCGCCGCAGCACGATCCCTACTTCCCGTACCCGAGCCTCGAAGGGGGAGACGTCCTAGTGGCCAGCCCCGAGATCCTCCTCGTGGGCCTCTCCGAGCGCACCAACCGAAGGGGGATCGAGGTTCTGGCCGGCTACCTGCGGCGAGTGGAGACCTCGTTCCGCCACCTCATCATGGTGGAGCTCCCCAGAAAGCGCTCCTACATGCACTTGGACACGGTCTTCACCCTGATCGATCGTAACCTCTGCCTCGTCCACGTGCCCGTGATCCTCCCCGGCGGCCCCGAGGCGGCCCACGTCTACTCGATCGACCTCCACGCCAAGGACCTGACCTTCACCCTGCGCAACTCGCTGCTCGAAGTGCTGAAGGAGCTGGGGCTGGAGCTGGACGTGGTGCCCTGCGGCGGCCCCCACGAGGCCATCGACCAGGAGCGCGAGCAGTGGACCGACGGCGCCAACGCCTTCGCCCTGGCGCCGGGCCTCATCCTTCTCTATAGGCGCAACCGCAAGACCCTGGAAGAGCTGGCGCGGCGCGGCTGGCGCGTCCTCTCCGAGGAAGAAGCCCTCTCCGGCCAGCACGACCTGGTGGGGGGAGGCCCCACCGTCGTGGCCCTCTACTCCAACGAGCTCTCCCGGGCCCGCGGCGGCCCCCGCTGCATGACCATGCCGCTCGAAAGGGACCCGCTGTGAAAAGACCCTCACTCTCCCAACCCTCTCTCTCCCAGCCTCCCCCCCGGTCCGCCGGGAGAGAGAGGGCTAAAGAAGCTTTCTCCTTGTCTCTTCTTAAGACAAACCTCTCCCTCTTCTCCCGGCGGACGGGGGGAGGCTGGGAGAAGAGGGCCGGGGTGATGAGGGCCACCGGCGCCGTAACGCATTCAGACCAGCAACGAGATAGAGCCCTTTTTCAGGAGATTCCATGCCCCGTCATCTGATCTCGATCCACGACCTGACGGCCGCCGAAGTCGCCGGCCTCTTTCGCTTGTCCGCGGACGTCAAGGCGAATCCGCAGACGTACGAAAACCACATGCACCGGAAGACGCTGGCGATGATCTTCGAGAAATCCTCGACCCGCACCCGCGTCAGCTTCGAAGTGGGCATGGCCCAGATGGGCGGCCAGGGCCTCTTCCTCTCGAGCCGCGACATCCAACTCGGCCGCGGCGAGCCCATCGCGGACACGGCCCAGGTCCTCTCCCGCTACGTCGACGGCATCATGGCCCGCACCTTCGCCCACCAGACCGTGACCGACCTCGCCAAATACGGCTCCGTGCCGGTGATCAACGGCCTGACCGACGATCTCCATCCTTGCCAGGGCCTGACCGACTACTTCACCTTGACCGAAGTCTTCGGCAGCCTGGAAGCCCTGCGCGGCAAGAAGATCGCCTACGTGGGAGACGGCAACAACATGGCCCATTCCCTGCTCTTCGGAGCCCCCAAAGTGGGGATGGACATCGCCGTGGCCTCCCCCCACGGCTACGAGGTGAAGCCCCACTACGCGAGCCTCGCCCTGGAAGACGCCAACGAAGCCGGCACCAGGATCACTCTCACGAACGATCCCAGGGAAGCCGTCGCAGGAGCCTCCGCCATCTACACCGACGTCTGGGCCTCCATGGGGCAGGAATCCGAAGCCCAGAAGCGCCTCAAGGACTTCCACGGCTACATCGTGGACAACGCCCTCATGTCCCACGCCAAACCCGAAGCCGTCTTCCTCCACTGCCTCCCCGCCCACCGCGGCGAAGAAGTGGCTGCCGAAGTGGCGGACGGCCCCCAGAGCCGCATCTTCGACGAAGCCGAGAACCGCCTGCACGTGCAAAAGGCGATCATGCTATGGCTGATGGCGGGGGTGGGGATCTAGGACGCCCTGTCGAGTCATCGGCCGCCCGAAAGAAGCATCGGCAGCCAGAAATAAGGATCTACGGGCCAGAATAAGGATAGCCAGCGCGAAACAAGGATAGTCAGCTCGAGATAAGGATATCCAGTGCAAAATAAGGATAGCCGGGCCGAAATAAGGATGTTCAGCGCAAAATAAGGATAGGCAGCGCGAAATAAGGATATCCGGCGCGAAATAAGGATAGTCAGTCTGAAATAACGATATCCGGCGCAAAATAAGGATAGACGGACCGAGATAAGGATATGCAGCGCAGAATAAGGATAGGCAGGGCGAGATAAGGATAGACAGCCTGAGATAAGGATAATCCGGCCCAGAATAAGGATAGACAGGTCATCCTGAGGATCGACGAGCCGTCGTACGCGTATTTCTAGCTCCGCCACGACACGCATGGCGGTGACAATTTATTGTCCGAAACTTCTTCTTTGTGGCTTTCCAATTAAGCGAAGAGTCTCGCCACTCAAACGATATTCCAGCGTCACGACATATTTCGGGGAAGCATGTGGGCCATCTGCAAGCACATCAATTTCGAGGTTACCATTTTTTACCCTTAAGCCGTTTTCATTAACCCCCCAATAAGATTCAGCATCAGGGTAATGGTGGCGATAATCCCGCTCCATGTCCTTGTCGCTAATCTCTGCAAGTAAGGCGGCGTGTCCATTTTGGATTGTGTAGATATAGACTTCAGAGAGAGCAAAGTTGGCCGTAATTGCGCCACAGTCGATGGGTACGATGGCGTCTTCACGCCCATCGCCCGTCACGTCTGCATAAATAAGCTTATTGCCTGCAACGGCAAAATAGACATTCTTATTCTTGAATTCGCCGTTACTTACGCGAACTGTCTTGCCAATACCCTTTCTTCCATATTCCTGCGAGCAAAGAGAGGAATGGTAGGTGAAGTTAAGGAAATCAACGTTCCGAATATCGGTTACGGCGGCCGAGCTTGGCGTTGAGCTTGTCTGTTTACTGGAGGACTGAGCAACGCCGCTTGTAGCACACAGCAAAATGATCATGAGGCACAAAATCATTTGTCTCTTCATTTTTCTTCCTTCCCTTGATGAATGGGCAAGCGCCCAGCCGTAGATTCAACCTTTATCCGCCCTCACTTCGTCATCCGGCAGTGCATATCGTCAGCGCCCATCCCACTGGGCCTGCCGGGGTCCCAGAGAAGTTATTCATTCCGTGGGGGTTGGAGTCTACGCTGATTTCTAAGACTCGTCAACGGGGGCGCCCGGTGAGGGGAAAGCCGCCACGTCGACGTTCTCTCCCCGTCGTACTCCACTCACTGAACCACTAACCAAACAAAAAAGGATCTCGTTATGAATAAGGCATTCCAACTCGTCCCGTGGCTCGGCCGCGCACTTCTTCCCCGAAGGACCTGGGAGGGAGGTTCCATGTCCACGCGGAGGATCTCGCTGGTGTTGTTCGCTGTCTTCTTGCTGGCCAGCCTGCCCGGCTGGGCCCAGGATTGGCCTCAGTGGGGCCGGAGTCCGCAGCACACGGGAGCGGTGAACATCACAGGGCAGCATCCCAAGAAGTTGCTCGACGACATCCTCTACGATCCGCTCGTGGAGGCTGAGAAAGCGGATCCCTTTGGGGCAGGCCACCTGCATGTCCACTACCAGGTGCCGCTGACCGACGGCGACGACGTCTACATGGAATTCAAGACGGGGGTATTCACGGGCTTCGAGACCCGTGACACCCAGATCTGGAACGAGAAGAAGCTGCGCTGGAGGCACGGCCACCTGTCGGAAGTGTGGAGCTTCGAGAGCGACTGGAAGCCGTTGCCCTTCATCCTCGCGAGTGCCAGAGGCCCCTTCCTGGAGCCCGTCTTCCACGCAGTCCTGGTGGGCAACCACGTCTACGTCCCGGGCTTCGGCGGCTCGATCTACAAGGTTTCCAAGTCCGACGGCCACCTGGTGGCGCGCATCAAGCCCTTCGGTTCCACGCTCGACCCGAACACCTACGTCGCCGGCCCGCTCGTTGCGGACACCGCCGGCAACGTCTACTACAATGCCCTCAAGATCGACCACGACAACCCCTGGGATGTGAACCCGCCGGCCTCGTACCTGGTGAAGGTCTCGTCCGACAATACGGCCAAGACCGCCACCATCGCCTCGCTGACGCCCGGTGCACCCGGAGCCGACGACCTATGCCGCGGCAACTTCCGCTTCGCCGAGCTGCCGTGGCCGCCGAGCCCGGACGCCGTGCCGAACCCGGTGACCTGCGGCGCTCAGCGGGTGCCTGCGAACTCCGCTCCCGCCATCGCGCCGGACGGCACCATCTACATCATCACCGTCGCGCACCTCAACTTTTTTGAGGGCTCTCTCGTCGCCGTCAATCCCGACCTGACGCCGAAGTGGACCGCCTCGCTCGCTGACCGGCTCAACGACGGCTGCAACGTCACTTTGCCGCCCAACGGCACGCCAGGCGGCTGCCGCGCCGGCGCTCGCACGGGCGTCGACCCGTGGCAGAACCGGAAAGGCTCCGGCCTCGTGTTCGACGACTCGACTTCCGTGCCGGTGGTGCTGCCGGACGGCAGCATCCTCTATGGTGCCTTCTCTTTCTACCCCTATTTTCAGGGCCACCTGATGAAGTTCAGCTCCAGCGGTCAGTTCCTGGCCTCCTACCCCTTCGGCTGGGACGATACGCCGGCGGTCTACCCGCACGATGACACCTACTCCATCATCATCAAGGACAACCATTACTCCGGCTTCTTCGGCTCCTACTGCCCCATCGATCGGTTCTGCCCGTTGGACCGCACCGCCAGCAACCCGGCCAACCCGGAGGCCTACTTCATCACCCAACTCGACAGCAACCTGAGGCCGGAGTGGAGCTTTCAGAGCACCAACACCCAGAGCTGCTCCCGTGACGCTCAGGGCCACGTGAGCTGCGTCTCGGATCACCCGGCCGGCTTCGAGTGGTGCGTCAACGCCCCGGCGGTCGACCGCAAGGGCAACGTCTTCGTCAACAGCGAGGACGGCAACCTCTACACCATTCGCCCGAACGGCAAGCTGCGCGATCACCTCTTCCTCGATCTCGCCCTCGGCGCGGCCTACACCCCGCTCTCCATCGACAAGGACGGCAGGATCCTGACGCAGAACAACGGCCACCTCTTCGTGGTCGGCGACGACGAAGACGACGATTAGTCCCCTCCAGAGACAGGCTCCCCTCTTTCCATACCAAGAAGGAGGGGAGCCCCGGACATCTAGGACGCCTACGGCGTGGACGCCCATGCTCGCAGCTCCAGATGGGTTTTACAGAAGATTTACGGAATAATCGCATTGCCTTTAGTATACTGTCCATGGTGTTAGGGGTCGTATGCCGTTTCTGATGGTTTGAAGCGAGGGCAAAGTCTCCGAAAGGGGATCAGCCCATGGTTAGAGCCAGTTTTTGTAAAGCCCGCCCTCCCAGCCTCCTTGCATTGAGCTACCTCGTGACCTGACCCCGGGGCAGCACGCCCCGGCACACATCCATCTCTTACAGCCGGTCCGCCATTCCGGCGGCCGGAGTATGAAGGGAGTTTCTATGCTTAGGGAAATCTGCCGCCGTAAGAATTTTCTATCAAAGGCCCTTATCCCCGTCCTCGTCCTGTTCGCCCTGGCTCCCGTCGCTGCGCGCGCATCCGGGACACAGTTTGGAGTGTGCATCAACGCCCGGAATGACGACCAGGCGCCACAACGCGCTCAGGTGGTGGACCTCGGGGCCCGCTGGGTACGGACCGCAGTCTACAAGGGCCTTGAATCGCGCCTTTCGACCGTGGCGCCGCGCTACTCGGGACAGGCGAAGATCTTGGTGGTCCTCAACCACGAGACCATCAACGTCATCCCGCCAGCTTCGACCGCCTCCGACTCGGCATGGAGCAGCTACATCAACACCTTTGCCTCGGCGATCCGCAGCCTCGCGGTCACCTACGACTCCGTCATCGGCGCTTACGAGATCTGGAACGAGGCGAACATCAACTTCAATATGCCCGCCACGCGTTTTGCCCAACTCGTGCAGGCCACCTCGACCCAACTGCGCCAGGTCACCACCAAGCCGATCATCATCGGCGGCCTCGCCGGCAACAATGCCAACTGGCAGACCTACCTCCAGACCACGATCGCAAATCTACCCGCGCAGTTCTACGACGGAGTGGGCTTCCACCCTTATGAGTGGCGGGCCGATGGTTTCCCCACCCGTTTCACCCGCGGCGAGATAGAAGCTGTGATCAATACGGTCTTTTCGATCGGGCGGTCGAAGCCCGTCTGGGTGACGGAGTTCGGTGTCTCCCAAGTCGACATGCAGAGCTTCGGCGGTGAAGCGGGAAAGGCCGAGTATCTCAGGCGCGCCTATGCGCTTCTCGATGGCATGGGACCGACCAAGGTGGCGGCAGCCTTCTGGTTCGCCTGGGACGATCGTATCTTCGGACCTCTCGGCCCCACCAACCCAGCCTACGGCCTCGTCGATTCCAATCACCTGCCCAGGGACTCCTGGAACCGCTTCCGGCGGGTCCTCTGCGGCACTTACACCACCGCCACAGAGTGCAGCGCCAGCTACGCCAATAACGCCTGCGACGCTTTTGTCTGCAACGGTGGAGCATTCACCGGATGCTTCCCGGTAGGCACCAACATTCGCGATGCCTGCAGCGGCAACTGCGGAGCCTACGAGACGATCGGTCACTGCAACCTCAACAGCTCGGCCTGTGCCTGGTATGCCTGCGCCAATCTCTGTTTGCAGCGCGGCACGCCGGTAGCCACCACCTGCAGTTGTGTCAATTTCGACGGCGCGACAGCTTGCGATCAGAACAGCTCTACGTGCGCCTACTACCTATGCAAGGAGAAGTGCCTGGCACGGGGGACGCCGGTGGCCAACACCTGCAATTTCTTCTGACGTCTCGCCCCCTGTGCACGGTCGAAGGTGGATCTGACTGATTTCGGCGTGAAGTCGCCGCACTTGAAAGGAGATCTCATGAATCGTTGTCCCCGTTGGCAAATCGTGCTTCGGAAACTTTCCCCTTCCCTTTCGCTCGTTCTGTTCGCTGTGGTGGCCACGAGCCTGCCGCTCCAGGCGATCACGGTACCCTCGGGCTTCAACCTGATCAACTCCTGGCAAGGCTCGGGCTCGGGAGGCACGGGTACCGCGATCCGGATCTACCGCAAAGACTTCGCAGGCGGCCAGCCGGATTTCGTCACTGTCGTGGATCTACGATTCGCCACCCTCCGCAGCATCATCGGGGGGCTCGGCGGAGTCAGCCCCTGCTCCACAGTGGGCACGCGCGTGCTCTGTACGGGTGGCTCGGGAGCCTGTACCTCCAGCTCGCACTGGAACGCGGCCAACGGTGTGGCCGGGGGGCTGCGCGTGCTGCTGAACGGTACGTTCTTCGCGACCGGCTCCAACCCCGCCGGCATCGCCTTTGGCCTACGCCAGAACGGAACCATCATCAGCTACGGCTACGGCGTGGAGTCCAACGCCATGGACTGCGCCGCCGCCTCCGAGTTCCCTGGGAATACCTTCACCTTCCGGTTCAACAACGGCACAGACCGGGCGACGGCCGGAGGCTATGCCTTCTCACAGTTCACCGATCCAAACTTCCCCGACCTCATCGGAGGTCTCAATCCAACCTGCTGCAAGAGTCCATCGAGCTTCGTGCCGAGGACCATGGTGGGAGTCCGCGATGACAACGGGGACAGTAAGATCGAGACCGTGCTCTTCTACAGCAGCGCCTTCGCGAGGCTCACCGACGGCAACAGCACATTGCGCGCCTTCGGTGCCACGGCGACCATGCAGCTCGACGGCGGAGGGAGCACCGGGCTCGTAGTCGCGGGCTCGCAGTTGATCGCCACCACGCGGGCTGTGCCGCAGGCGATTGCGATCTACGCCCAGTAGCAGGGTCGTAAGACCTCACCGGCGGCGGGGCCACCCCTCCGGACCCCGCCGCCCCTGCCCTCCAGGCGAAGAACGCCCTACGCCAGGAGGCGCCGCGTTCTGGAAGCCAGCACAGGAAGATCCTGGAACCTCTGGTGGAGCCCTAGCCTCGAAGATCAGGCAGAAGACCGGATCGGCAAGGCTTGTTGTCGTTCTTAGAGCCTGTTCAGTCCATTCGTTGTTCCTGTAGACGACGATTGAAAATCGTTGCAAGATGCGAGCGAGATTTTCCGTCTTTATAGGGTATGGCCAGAAAACTTCGTCACATACCCGCCCCGAACACCCTCGTCTCCATCACCTGCCGGACCGTCCAGGGACGTTTCCTGTTCAAGCCCGGCCCTGACTTCAACCTCCTCTTCCTCGGCATCCTGGGCCGAGTCCAGCGACAACACCACCTCATCCTCAACGCTGTTTTCGTGCTTTCGAACCATCTTCATATTCTCGCTGTCCCTGAAAGTGCGCGCCAGCTCGCGAGCTTCATGCGCGACTTCAAATCCAAGCTCGCGCGGGAGATCAACCGCCTCACTGGCTGGAGCGGGCCGGTCTTCGAACGCCGTTACGAGATGACGGTCGTCACCGAGGAAGACCGCGCCCAGATCGAGAGACTCTCGTACGTGCTCGCGCAGTCGGTCAAAGAGAATCTGGTTGAACGGGTCCGGGAGTGGCCGGGTGTGCACTCTGCGGCGGCTCTGATCGACGGTACGCCGCTTACGGGGACCTGGTTCGATCGCACCCGGGAGTACGCCGCCCGCAACCAACGGCAAGAGATCACCCCGGGGCAGTTCGCCGAGGAAGGATCCGTGATCCTTTCGCCGATCCCCTGCTGGGCGCACCTGCCGCCCGAGGTCTATCGTGAACGGATCGCGGGCCTGGTCGAGGAGATCGAGAGCGACGCCGCTCTCGCGAGGAACCTCAAAGGCATTTCCGTGCTGGGAGTGGACGCGATCCTCAAGCAGGATCCGCAACATCGTCCGGAGTCGATCGTCCGCTCACCGGCGCCTCTGGTTCACGCCGCAACCCAGGCTGCCCGCAAAGCGTTCTACGACGCCTACGCTTGGTTCGTCTCCGCCTTCCGAAAAGCCGCCGAGAAACTGCGCCAGGGCGACCGCAACGCTGTCTTCCCAGCCGGCAGTTTCCCACCGGCCCTGCCCTTCGTGGCGGGATAGTCCTCTCGCCTGCGCTCTTTGCCAGCCTCACCACCCACCGGAGGGTCACTTTCCGAGCTCTTGACGCTCGCTGGGAGGAGGTGTGCCTGGACCGGCCACTGCGGTCTTCTAAATCGACTTTAGTCTCACTTCTGGCCGCTTTCAAACGGCTCAAACGGGGGCGACTCCAGTTGATCGGCATGCTGATCCAGGAATGCCCTGGCACCTGATCTGCGGCACCTTATCTGCAGGCGTCACCGCTGCAACGAGGGGCTAGGCGCCGTGCTCAGGACGTGCCGAACGTGACTCTGAGCAGAGGTAAAAAGGCAGAAATCGGGTTGTCGACCGCGTCGGGATTGGCGAGGGCGGTGCGAACTTGATTCGCGATTTCGGCCCTGTATGTGTCCAACTGGGGGACGAGGGTGTAAATGGACGAAGTGTCGATGCGAATGGTTCGGTACTGCTCCAGATCGAATGGGAGTTTGTCCACGGCGCGAATAATCTGAACGGTGGGCTTGCGGCAGGCGTGTCTTAGCGAGAGTTCATAGAATACGTTGGGATTTCCAAATGATAGATCTGCCACCACAAGTTTTGCATGTACGACATGCTCAACAACTTGCCTACCGATCATGCCTGCCTCAGCGATCTGGTCAGCCCTAACGAGGCGTAGCTTGAACTCTTGGAGTGCGGGCTCAACGATGGAGCCCAAGAAGAGATCGGAATGTTGACGTATCTCGCTGTTTGCCTCGCCAATTGGGGCGATGTAGAAGCACAGATCCTGCCAGTCCGCTTTTGGGCGCGACGGGAGAGACGGCGAGACGCCCGAGTGGATGGGCTCTACGGGCGGTTCGACTATTGACGATGCCGGAGCGCCCGAGGCGTGTTCTTCGAGGACGTACTCCAGAGGTAGGAGGCGCTCAGCGCCTGCGACTGGCCTGAGGAGGCCTAGATACTTCGCATTGACAATGAAGGTGTCCACACACTCCGCGGTTTCGTCGTCGTCGTACTTGGCCTCGGCAAGGACATCCCGCATGACTGCTGGCGCTGGTAGCTTCGAGTTTTTGAAGCGATCGTAGAGAAGATTGAAGGGGGGGACTTGTTGAATCGCTAGCTTGAATCTCGCCTTGAGCTGATCGATGCGACTAGCTTCTGAGTCCGTGGCAACGGCACCTTCAGGTGTGAGCTCTAGGTACTCAGATGAGTGATTCCCTTTGATGAGGCCGTAGCGACTTGAGTTGCTAATCAACTGTCGGCTTGGGCCACTCTCTGGGGACTTATTAAGATGGTCGAAGAGAGTCAGGCGTCTGATCTTCTGGCCCGAGGCGAACTGCTGAATGGCTCGTGGAATAACAAGCGCTTCCTCAAAGCTGGACGCAGGAAAACTACGCATCCGGCGGGCGGAAGACTTCTTGGCCGGTGAACTCGCTGATAAGGTGTCACCCTTAGACGACTTACGGGAGCGAGGTGACTTCGCGGTGGGCGTTTCAGAGGGTGGTGGGGATGATTCGTCCGTCATGGATCTGGCCTTTCCGACGATGATAGATCAGGCGCCTAACCTCACTGTGAACTTCTCAGCCTAGTCCTTAGCGACCCACCCCTGGCTCCGCCCCGGATTCTTCAGACCTGTCGATCTTCTTCATTCTCCGGGTCGAAGGAATCATATGCCGGTTCCTAAACTCCGTCAATACTCTGGAGCGATATGCATACTCAGGGGTTTTGTCGCCAGCCGGCAGGACAATCGAGACACCGGGGCTCTCCCGGATCGCTCAGAGCCCCGGCGTTTGCCCTGGCGCCAGGCCGCTGGCCGTGCGGCGGGCCCAGGGCTCCGGAACGGACCACCGCCCTTGCGGACCGTTCCGGGGATCGTCCGAAGACGATCGGCCGGGAGCTACGGCTCGACAAGCCGCCCCCCGGCGGGTTCAGTTGTCAAAGATCCCCGTCTCCCCTCCTCGCTGCTCTCGCTCGACGACTCTTCCGGAGGTTGGATCTTCTTACGTCGGCGGCGGGCCGGCCGTCCAAGGCAGAGAGGAGGGAAATGTCGATGGGGATGTCTCCGAAGCCGGCTGGCCGGCGTCTGCGATCCTCTGGCCGACAGTCGCAATCCTCCGGCCGGCAGCGGCGAGCCACTGGCCGACGATGAACGGACTCCGGTGAACGTCGGCCGGACGATGACGAACGTCGGCCAGTCGTTGCGCAGTGTCGGCCGATCGATGGCGGGCGTTGGCGAGAGGACGACGAACGTCGGCGAGTCGTTGGCCGACGCCGGCCGATCGATGACGAACGTCGGCGAGACGACGACGAACGCTGGCGAGACGAAACTGGCGCTGTGGGCGCCCTTGGCAGGTCAGGTGGCGCGCTGGCTCGTATCCTCTCCGAAGGCCAGGATCAAGCCATTGCAGTCTTTGACCACGAGCTCGCGCTGACCGTAGATCCGGTCTTCGGGACCGTCGAGGATGTCGGCACCCCGCGTGCGCAGCTCTTCGGCCAGTGCATCGATCCCAACGACGCGGAGGTAGACGTCGTAGGCACCCTCGGCCCGGCCGGTGCGGACGTCGGACTGATCGGCGCGGTTGAAAAAGACTTGGACCTGGTCACGCCGCACGATCGCAAAGACGGGAGGAGTCTCCGGGACGAGGCTGACGCCTTCGCCATCCCAATAGCCGGCGATCTGGAAACCGAGGACGTCCCGGTAATACTCGGCTGTCTGTACCAGGTCCGGCACCGTGAACCCTGGCACCGCTGCAACGAAGCTGATGGTGGTTGGAGATGAGCTCATTCCGTTACCTTTCTGAAGCGCCACTTCTCTAGGTTTACACCCTTCACGAGAAGCCAGAGGCAGAGGGATGTCTCCCCAATGAAGGCAGGAACCAGAATGGCGGGGTACATCTGATTTGCGACGTTGGGGGACAGAACCAGTGCGAAGCTGTCGATGAGGTAGCTCAGGCCTGCGATCTGCATCAGAACGCCTACGGTCTTGGGAAGATATCCCGATCGGAAGATCAGGTATCCGCAGACGAGGCAGAAACAGCCGAAGAAGATCAGGCTGACGCCAAAGCCATAGCTATGCGATTTGACCGACAGGCTCGCCAGGGCGTCGAGCTGCTCCGGTCCAAAGGCTTTGAGGTATCCGGCATTCCCCAGCGGAAACAACGTCGCAAGGAGATGCAGGGCGTAGGCCGCTTCCAGGGCGATCGATACCAGGTTGAAGGAGGTCGCCAGCAGAGCGAGATCCCGGCTGACCGGCCGCAGTAGGACATAGAAGATCACGGCCAGGACAACGGCGCAGATCAGCAGGAAGAGCTCGGCAGCGATGCCGAAGCGCCACAGCGACTCCTGCGCCCTGATGTTGGCGGCGGTGGCCGCTGCATCGCCAGAGACGACGAGTCTCTCCCGGATGAAGGCCTCACCGAAGAGGCCTATGACGATGATGATGAGGTACAGCACGCCGCCGATTCTTGCCAGAGCTCGGGGCGAAGCTTCAACGGGGTGGTCTTTCATGTCAGCTCCTCCTTGGCCTCTCTTCTCGAATACGGCCAGAGGACGCAAATCTTACCAGCGCCGCTGAAAGGTCCGCCTCGGGCTCCGGATCAGCGACGCAAGCTCACCCCGCCTTCCGCCGCGCCGCCTCGATCTGCGGCAACAGCACGTCCCGCACGTAGGCCCACTCCGGCTGCAAGCGGAGCGCCGCGTGGGCCTCCTCGCTGGCGGCGGCGAGGTCGGGTGGCTTCTGGCTGAAGTGCGAATAGGCGAGGGACATCAGCGCTTCCGGCTTGCCCCAGTCCGGCAGCGGCGAGCTCGCGTCGCTCACCGCCGGGCTGACCTCGCTCATCCGGCGGTAGATCTCCAACGCGCGCTGCACGCTTCCCCCATTCTCGGGCGGCGAGTAGAGATATGTGCTCGCTTCCGCCGACAGCACACGCGGATTGTCCGGCGCCAGCTCCTTCGCCCGTTTCAAAAGTGGACGTAATCGCACGACTTGCTCCCGCATCGCGGCGGGATCGTTGCCGACAGACATCGCCGTCCGCCAGCCATCCGCCAAAAACGCAGCGGCGTAGGCGTCGGCGAAATCATCTTTCTGATGGATCGAAGCCTCGAAATCCGCCACCGCTTTCTGAAGATTCGCCTTGAGATCCTCGACGCCCATCTGATGGCTGGCGCCGTTGATCGCGATGCGCCAGCTCGCGAACCCCGCCCAATAATGCGCCAGATAGCCCAGAGCGGGATCGGCGCCCCACCGCAAAACCTCCTCGCGCAGCCGCGCCAAGTCCGCGAAATCCGCACGGTAGTCGGCGGCCATGATCTGCTGTTTTGCCGCCGCGAGCTGCCGTCCGGCTTCATTCGAGGGATGGACGGGAGCCGCGGTCTGGCAGGCGACCGCAAGAATCAGCAGGCAGGCGGTGATCAGAAAAGGGAATCCATGAGTTTCTCGCATCGTCGTCCTCCTTTGTCCTTCCCCCACGGTTTCATGGGCGGGGGCGGCGGGCACGGGCGGATCGGCGAAGCGGCCGCGGGCGGCGCCGAACGGGCCGTGCGGACGGCGAGCGGCGAGGAGATCAGCGGACGAGACGCCGGAGGAGCTCGGAGGCGGAGCGGCTGGCCAGGATCTCGGTGCCATTCCGCAGCTTGATCAGGAGCCGCCGTGAGTCGAACGGACGGATGTGCTCGACCGCCGCCAGGCTCACGAGGTGCGAGCGATGGACCTGGCAGAACGTCTCGGGGTCCAGCCGGGCCGCCAGCTCGCCGAGGCTCATGTGGAGGAGATGGCGACCTGCGTCGCTGTGCACCTCGACGTAATCCCCCTGGGCCTGGACGTGCTGGATGGTCTGGACGTCGATCGGCACGATGCGGTCCCCCGCGCGGGCGAACAGCCGGCGCAGCGGCGCACCGAGAGCGTCGCGCGCCCGCTCGGCCGCCCACTCCGCCGATGATACCGCGGGCTCGGCCAGCCGGCGGCGCACGCGTTCGAGCATGGTCTGGAAGCGCTGGCGGCCGAAAGGCTTGACGAGGTAGTCCAGCGCGCCCACCTCGAACGCCGCGAGGGCGAAGCGGTCGTAGGCGGTGGTGAACACGATCTCCGGCCGGTGGCGGATGCGCTCGATCACCTGCAGACCCGAGAGCTCCGGCAGGTGGACGTCCAGAAACACCAGGTCGGGCTCCAGCCGGTCGATGAGCCGCACCGCCTCCGCGCCGTCCCCGGCCTCGCCCACCAGCGTGAGCCACTCGACCCCTTCGGAATACTCGCGTAGGCTCCGCCGCGCATGGGGCTCGTCCTCGACGACCAGAGCCCGCACCCGGCTCATGGCTCCTCCGGCGACCACCGGGCCGGGAGCTCGAGCGCCGCGCACGCTCCCTCCGCCGCGTGGTGAAGGCTCAAGGTGGCCTGCCCGTCGTAGAGCGCAGCCAAGCGCTCCCGCAACAGCCGCAGGCCCAGCCCGTTGCCCTCCACCGGCAACTTCGCCAGGGGGCCCGGCCCGCCGTCCTCCACCTCGATCCGGAGCCGGTCCTCCACCCGCCGCACGCGGATCGCGAGGAGGCCCCCTTCGGCCCGCAGGGCGATGGCGTGGCGGATCGCGTTCTCCACCAGGGTCTGGAGCGCGAAGCTCGGCACCTGGCAATCCAGGGCGGGGTCCGCCGCCTCGAAGCTCACCCGCAGACGCTCGCCCAGCCGCAGGCGTTCGAGGTCCAGATAGCTCTGGACGAAGGCCCACTCATCCCGCAACGCCACCTGATCCAGGCCCTCGCGCTGGATGCGGAGACCGTAGCGCAGGAGATCGCCCAGCCGCTCCAGCGCCTCCTCCGCCACTGCGGGCTCGCGCCGCACCAGCCCCATCAGCGCATGAATCGTGTTGAGGATGAAGTGCGGATTGAGCTGGCTCCGCAACGCCTCCAGCTCCGCTCGCGCCCGCAGCGCCTCCGCGCGGGCCGCTCGCGCCGCCTGCTCGCGGCCCGTAGCGGCGTTCTGCCGCGCGTAGGCGAGCCCCGCGAGGGTGCAATAGATCAGCAGGTCGATCAGCATCCGCAGTGGCGCGATGCCCCAGTTGATCCCCTTGAAAGGCTCCCGGAACAGCAGCGCGTCGAGGCGCACCAACGCCACCCATCCGGCGGCGGACGAGAGGATGAAGGCGATCAGCAAGCCGAAATGGACCGCGAAGAAGCGCGCCTTGCGGCTCTCGGGCCACGGCAATCGCCGGGGGAGCCACAGGACCAGCGCTCCGAGCAGCACGCCGGGCAGCACGTTCGCGAGAGCGTTGCGGGCCGCGTACCCCGGCGGCACACCGTTGGCGATGAACGCCGCCGTGTAGAGGATCAGGTAGAGCAGCCACGCGACGGCGTAGGCCCACCGCTCGGACCGCGTCCACGTGGATTCGGGGATGGCTTCAGCGCTCACAAAAATCACCCTGGCCGAAGCTTAGCCGATCGCCGCCAGCCTCGCCAGGACCGTAGCCGAACGGAGCCCCGTCGTATTGCGATCCAAACCGTCGCACCGATCGGCGGCGATGAGGGGAAAGCCGCCGCGCCGGCGTTTCTCTCCGTGTAGCCCGCCTCTCTCAACCCCTCAAGAAAGGACAGTCTCATGGATAAAGCGTTCCGCCTCGCCCTGTTGCTCGGCCTCGCGTCAAGCCTGCCCGGCTGGTCCCAGGATTGGCCGCAGTGGGGCCGGACTCCTCAGCACACGGGAGCGGTGAACGTCCCGGGGCAGCACGCGAAGAAGCTGCTCGACGACGTGGTCTACGATCCATTCGCGGAGGCCATAGAAACGGATCCTGAAGGGCCTGGCGTCCTGACGGTCCACTATCAGGTGCCGCTGACCGACGGCGACGACGTCTACATGGAATTCAAGACCGGGACGTTCACGGGTCTCGTGACCCGGAATACCCTGATCTGGAATGAGAAGAAGCTGCGCCGGACGCATGGCCACCTGTCGGAGGCGTGGAGCTTCGAGAGCGACTGGAAGCCGTTGCCCTTCGGCAGCTTCGTGAACGGCCGAGGCGCCTTCGACGAACCCGTCTTCCACGCCGTCCTGGCGGGCAATTCCGTCTACGTCCCGGGCTTCGGCGGCTCGATCCTCAAGGTCGCCAAGTCCGATGGCCACCTGGTGGCGCGTATCCAGCCCTTCGGTTCCACGCTCGACCCGGACACTTACGTCGCCGGCCCCCTCGTCGCGGATGCCGCCGGTAACGTCTACTACAACGCCCTCAAGGTCGATCACGACAACCCCTGGATCGTGAATCCGCCGGCCTCGTACCTGGTGAAGGTCTCGCCCAACAATACGTTCAAAACCGCCACCATCGCCTCGCTCACGCCCGGCGCGCCCGGCGCCAACGACCAATGCCTCGGCACCTTCAAGAACGCCGAGCTGCCGTGGCCCCCGAGCCCGGACGCCGTGCCGGGCACGGTGACCTGCGGCGCCCAGCGGGTCCCCGCGAACTCCGCCCCTGCCATCGCGCCGGACGGCACCCTCTACATCGTCACCGTCGCGCATCTCTGGGACCGGGAGTCCTATCTCGTGGCCATCAAACCCGATCTGACGCCCAAATGGATTTCCTCGCTCGCCAACCGCCTGTTCGACGGCTGCAACGTCACGCTGCCGCCCAACGGCACGCCCGGTGGCTGCCGCGCGGGCGCCCACACCGGCGTCGATCCGACCCAGAACCGCGGCGGCGCCGGCCGCGTGCAGGACGACGCGACCTCCGTGCCGGTGGTGCTGCCGGACGGCGCCATCCTCTACGGCGCCTTGACCCGCTACCCCTATTTCCAGGGCCACCTGATGAAATTCAGCTCCAGCGGACAGTTCCTGGCCTCCTATCCCTTCGGCTCCGACGAGACGCCGGCGGTCTTCTTGCACGACGGCACCTACTCGATCATCACCAAAGACAACCATTACAACGGCATCGGCTCCTACTGCTCCGTCGAGCAGTTCTGCCCGTCGGACCGCACCGCCAGCAACCCGGCCTCGCCGGAGGCCTTCTTCATCACCCGGCTCAACAGCAACCTGGAGCCGGAGTGGCGCTTCCAGAGCACCAACACCCGGAGCTGCACCCGTGACGCCCAGGGCCACGTGACCTGCGTCTCGGATCACCCGGCCGGCTTCGAGTGGTGCGTCAACGCCCCGGCGGTCGATCGCAAGGGCAACGTCTTCGTCAACAGCGAGGACGGCAACCTCTACGTCATCCGACCGAACGGCAAGCTGCGTGATCACCTCTTCCTCCAGATTGCGATCGGCGCTGCCTATACGCCGCTTTCGATCGACGGCGACGGCAGGATCCTGACGCAGAACAACGGCCACCTCTTCGTGGTCGGCGACGACGAAGACGAGTAGCCCCCGGAGACAGGCACCCCCGCCCAAGACCCTCACCCCTGCCCCTCTCCCGACCACCCCATCCACCTCCCCGGGAGAGGGGTACCCGGCTGCGGCGTTCTGGCTGTTCTCCCTCTTCTCCCGGTGAGGGGGTGGCGAGGGGACGGGAGAAGAGGGCCGGGGTGATGAGGGTTTTGGGCGGCGGCGCTCCGCCTTCTCAAAGCTTGGCGGGCCAGGAGAGGGCAGGGTCGGTGTTGCGCTGCATCCAGGCGCGGAGGCGGGAGCGCAGGTCGCGCAGCACTTCCTGCGACGCGGGGTCGGCGATGAGATTGTGGGCCTCCGCCGGATCGGCCACCAGGTCGTAGAGCTCGTCGCTTCTCGCCGGGTGCTTCCAGAGGATCAGCTTGTGTTTCGGGGTGCGCACGGCGCGGAAGGCGAGGCGGCCGAACTTCTCACTTTTCTCGTCGGACCACTCGGCGAAGGCCTCGTCGATCTCGAGCTTGCCCGCGAGAGCTGCCTGGAGATCGCGGCCGGGCCACGAGTCCGGCGCCGGGAGCCCGGCGAGGGAGAGGAGGGTCGGCGGCAGGTCCAGGCTCGAGACGGGGAGGTCCGAGACGAGACCCTGCGGTAGTCCCCGGCCCCATCAGGATCAGAGGGACCCGGAGCGAGCTCTCGTAGGGTACCTGCTTGCCGTCGGCGCCCGAGTCGGGTCCGCCGATGCCCCGTTCGCCCATCATGTAGCCGTTGTCGCCGAGGAGGACGACCACCGTCCGCTGGGCGAGCCCGGTCTCGCGCAGGGTGGTGAGCAGGCGTCCGAGCTGCTCGTCGAGGTGGCTCACGGCCTCGTCGTAGTGGCGCCAGTCGTTGGCCTTGACGTCGCGGGGGAAGCCCGGCGGCAGGAGCTCCTCGGCGCTGCGGCCGGCATAGAGCGCTTGGATCCGCTCCGGGTTGGGCTCGTAGGGCAGGTGGGGAGCCGTGAAGCCGAGCCAGAGGAGGAAGGGGCCGGTGCGGGCGGCCTCACTGTGCAGGAACTCCAGGGCGTCGTCGGCGAAGATCTCCTGCGTGAAGCCGGGGACGGTCTTGTGCTCGGCGGAGGTCCCCTGGACCAGCTCGGGATCGCGGTAGTACGCACCGCCTTCGGGCAACCAGGTCCGCACCTCGTCGAAGCCGCACTGCCAGGGAGGCGGGGGGACGTGCCACTTGCCGACCAGCACGGTGTGATACCCGGCATTCCGCAGCAGGCTCGCCACCGTCGGTCGCTGGCAGAGCGTCTCGGCGACTCTGGGCTCCTGATATTTGGTGGAGTAGACGCCGTGGTGGAAGGACGGCAGGCCGGTGAGCAAACTGGCGCGGACCGGGTGGCACTGGGAGACCGAGACCGTGGCCTGCCGGAAGTAGACGCCCTCGCGCGCCATTCCATCCATCACGGGCGTGATGATGGCGGGATTGCCCGCCACGCCGAGGGTATCCCAACGCTGGTCATCAGAAAGCACGACGACGAGATTGGGATGCAACGAGACCGGGGGACGGACGGCTGCCGGAGCCGCCGCCGGCGAGACGCAGCCCAGAGAGGACAGGAGGACCGCCGTCGCCAGAACGAGCGGCAATAGAACGAGCGGCAATTTCATCCAGGTCATCTCCGGCAGTATAAGCCGGTGCCGGCCTACCCCTGTCCCAGCCGATCCACCATCTCCCTCCACGCCTTCCCCCGGTGGCTGACGACATCCTTCTCGGGACCGGTCAGCTCGGCGAAGGTGTGGGAGGCGCCTTCGGGGAGGAACACCGGGTCCCAGCCGAAGCCATGGGTGCCGCGGCCAGGGAGGACGAGGGTGCCTTCGGTCCTCCCTTCGGCCACGATCTCCTGATCCCCATCCTTATAGAGAAGGAAGCAGCGGGCCGTGGCGCGGACATCCCCCAGGGCAACGGCGGTGCGGGCGAGCCCCTCGGCGCCCACGGCTTTGAGCATCCACTTGACGAGGGGACCGGGGAAGCCGTTCAGGGCCGCGAGATCGAGCCCGGCCTCCTCGACGATCAGGGGACGGCCGACCTGTCGCCAGGCCTCGTCCGCCTTGGCGCGCGCCACCTCCAGGTAGTCGAGGGACTGAACCTCGGGCAGATCGAGCAGGACGGTTTCGACCTCGCCACCCAGGGCGAGCCGGGCCTCGGCGATCTTGCCCAGATTGCCGGTGACGAGGACGAAGGGCTTCACTGCTCCTCGGCCAGCCGTCGCAGCTCCTCCATCAGATCGTCTGCTTGCCGGCGGAGGTGTTCGAGGTCGCCGGAGTTGTCGAGGATGCGATGGGCGGCGCAGCGGCGTTGGTCGCCGTCGCCCTGGGCGAGGAGGCGGGCGCGGGCGGAGTCGGGGTCGAGGCCGCGGGAGACGGCGCGCTGGTAGCGCAGCTCGCAGGGGGCTTCGACGGTGACGATGAGGTCGAAGCCCGGGGCGTAGCCAGCTTCGACCAGGAGGGCGGCTTCGAGGATGATGACGTCCTCGGCTTTGTCCGCCAGCTCTTCGAACTTCTTGCGCACCAGAGGGTGGATGGCCGACTCCAGGGCGAGGCGTGCCTGGGGATCCTGGAAGACCCGGGCCGCGACTTTGGTGTGGTCCACGCCGCCTTGCTCGTTGAGCATCTCGGGTCCGAAGAGAGCGCGCACGGCCTCCGCCCCTTCGCCCCCCGGTTGGTGGAGCTCGGCCACCAGGAGGTCGGCATCCACGACCTGGAAGCCCGCGTCGCGCAGCCAGCCGGCCACGGTGGACTTGCCGCTGGCAATACCGCCGGTCAAGCCGACGCGAAGGGCGTGGGAGCTCATGATGGGACCGGCAGACCCTGGCGGCGGCGGGCGGCTTTCAAGGTGTTGAAGAGGACCATGGCCACGGTGAGGGGACCCACGCCTCCGGGCACCGGGGTGATGGCGGACGCCTTCGGTGCCACGCGGGTGAAGTCCACGTCCCCTATGAGGGTATACCCTTTCTTGGCCACCTGCTCACGCCGCGCCGCGTCGCCGGGGAAGAGACGCTCGGTTTCGGCGGCGTCGGTGAGGCGGGTCATGCCCACGTCCACCACTACGGCTCCCTCGCGCACGTGCTCGGCCCCGATCATGGCCGGGCGACCGATGGCAGCCACCAGGACGTCGGCCTCGCGGGTGACCGCGGGGAGGTCGACGGTGCGCGAGTGGCAGACCGTCACTGTGCAGTTCTCCCGCAGGAGGAGGCCCGCCATGGGCTTGCCCACGATGGCGCTGCGCCCCACCACCACGGCGCGGCGGCCCGCGAGAGGAATGCCGTTGCGTTTCAACAGGGCCACGATGCCCGTGGGGGTCGCGGGGGTGAAGCCCTCCTCGTCCAACCACAGGCGGCCTACGTTGATGGGGTGGAAGCCGTCCACGTCCTTGTCGGGCGAGACGCGGTCGAGGACGCGCTTCTCGTGGATCTGGGGTGGCAGGGGAAGCTGCACCAGGATACCGTCCACGGCGTCGTCGGCGTTGAGCTCGTCGATCTGGGCGAGGAGCTCGGCCTCGGAGGTCTCCGCGGGGAGACGTAGCGTGCGACTCAGCATGTCGACCTCGGCGCAGCTCCGCACCTTGCTGCCCACGTAGGTCTGGGAGGCGGGGTTGTCGCCCACCAGCACGGCCACGAGTTGGGGCAGCCGGGCTCCGGCCGCGACCATCTCGCGCACGCTCGCCGCGATTTCGGCACGGATCTCGGCGGCTGCGGCCTTGCCGTCCAGGAGTTGGGTCATAGCGGGATCTTTCCTTGATAGATGCAGACGGTGCCTCCCGACAGGTCCTCCCAGGCCAGGTCCGTGAAGCCTGCGGCCGCCAGGCGGTCGAGGAGCTCCTGGCGCTGGGGGAAGCTCAGGACCGAGTTGGGGAGATAGGTGTACGCCGATCCCCGGGGCGAGAGCAGCCGGCCGATCCAGGGGAGGAGGCGGAGGAAATAGAAGAGGTAGAGGCCCTTGAGCGGCTGCCATTTCGGGATGGCACACTCGAGGACCACCAGCTTGCCGCCGGGCCGGAGCACGCCCGCGAGCTGGCGTAGGGAGGCGTCGAGATCCGCGACGTTGCGCAGGCCGAAGGAGACCGTGGCCCCCTGGAAGTGCCGCGGGGGGAAGGGGAGGGCCAGGGCGTCGGCGGCCAGGGCTGCGGGGCGAGGCGTACCGAAGCGGCCGAACTTCTTCCGGGCGATGGCGAGCATGGGCACGCAGAAGTCCGCCGCCGCCACCCGCGCTCCCTGCTTCTTGAGGGCCACGGCTTGGTCGCCCGTGCCGCAGCACAGATCGAGCACCGGGCTGCCAGGAGGGACGCCCAGGATCTCCACCGCCCGCCGCCGCCACACGAAGTCGAGGCTCGCGGAGAGGACGTGATTGAGGAGGTCATAGCGGGGCGCCACCCCCGCGAACATGTCGCGGATGGCCTGGCCCGACTTGTCGAGAGGTGCGGCGGTCGATTCCATCAGCGGGGGAAGTGTACCCGAGGACGCCCGGAGCCCGCAGACACTTCCGGGACAACCACCCCCTGGGACCGCCGGCGTCCCCGCCGGCCTGCTAACTCCGCTTCTTTTTCTTCCATCTGGCGCCAGGAATGAACCTGGTTTACAATTCCTCGACACCTGGGGCGCGGCTTGACGGCTCCGGCGGCGACCGGTAGCCTGACTTCGGCGCGAGGAGACATCGATGACCGAACCAGCCTACGCATTTCCCTGGATCGAAGAAGGGCAGGACTGGCCCCGGCAGGGGGAGTGGACGTACGAGGATTACCTCCGCCTACCCGACGACGGCCAGCGATATGAGGTCATTCGAGGGGTCCTCTACGTGTCACCGGCGCCCAGATTCAAGCATCAGTTCGTCAGCGGCGAGTTCTCGTTCGCCCTGAAGACGTTCGTCCGGGAAAACGACCTCGGCCTCGTCCTCTCAGCTCCCTTCGACGTCCTCCTTCCCTTCGACATCGCCACCCCGATCGAGCCGGACGTGATCTTCTTCCGGAAGGGCAACCAGCCGCACTGGGAGGACATGAACTTCGAGGGAGTGCCGGACCTGGTGGCCGAGGTGTTGTCGCCCGGAACCCGGCGCCGCGACCAGAAGGTCAAGCTGGAGGCCTACCAGGACGCCGGGGTGCCAGAGTACTGGATGCTCGATCCGGATGCACGGCGGGTCGTGGTCCACGTTCTGCGGCAGGGGAGGTATGTCGTGCTCTGCCGGGGTGGAAGAGGCGAGGAGGTCTGGTCCTCCGTCCTCCCCGGGTTCCGGCTGAAGGTGGATTCCCTGTTTCCGGTAGCCTGACTTCGGTGCGAGCCCGCGACCTCTTCATGCCTTGATCCACCCGGAAACGCTGCGGGCGGTGTACAGTGGGTCCCTCGGGAATGAGGATTTCCCTCAGTCCTCTTGACAATCCTCGTGTCCGGCCCTACCATGTGGGTCCTTTGCGTCGCGAAGGCGGGGTTCGTCCGCCGCGCTGAGGCAGATTTTCCCAGCCCTGGTCCGACCTTGGGAACCGACCTGGAGAGATTGAGATGCTGAAGAAGACCTACAGCCCGAAGCTCGCCGAGATCGAGCATCGGTGGTACGTGTTGGATGCCGCGGGGATCCCCCTGGGGCGTCTCTCCTCGTTGGCGGCCCGCCTGCTGATGGGCAAGCACAAGCCGACCTATGCCACGCACATCGATACGGGCGACTTCGTCGTCGTCATCAACGCCGAGAAGGCGGTGCTGACCGGGCGCAAGGAAGAGAAGAAGATCTACTACCACTACACCGGCTATCCGGGCGGCATGCGTGCCGAGACGGCGGGCAAGCGGCGGCAGCGCCGGCCCGCGAAGCTGGTGGAGGAGGCGGTCTGGGGCATGCTGCCCAAGGGTCCCCTCGGCCGCAAGATGTTGAAGAAGCTCAAGGTCTACGCC
The DNA here is from genome assembly GCA_963712665.1 of Thermoanaerobaculaceae bacterium. Classification (GTDB taxonomy): domain Bacteria; phylum Acidobacteriota; class Thermoanaerobaculia; order Multivoradales; family UBA5704; genus DATARR01. The sequence continues at coordinate 733,181 of CAVQIV010000013.1, forward strand.
GGCGCCGAGCACCCGCATCAGGCGCAGAAGCCGGAGACCTTCGACGTCGCGGCGGCGCTGTAGAGCTGCCGGATCATAAGGAGAGATGGAATTGAGCCAGGTCAACTACTACGGAACCGGACGCCGCAAGACGGCCGCAGCCCGCGTCTACCTGCGGCCGGGGGCCGGCGAGGTGAAGGTCAACGGCCGCACCTTGGACGTCTACTTCCCGAACGAAGTACTGAAGATGATCATCAAGCAGCCCCTGCAACTGACGGAGACGGTGGAGAAGTTCGACATCACCGTCACCGTGGCCGGGGGTGGCAGCGCGGGCCAGGCCGGAGCCATCCGGCACGGCATCTCGCGCGCCCTGCTCGAGTACAACCACGAGCTGCGCGACCGGTTGAAGTCGGCGGGCCTCCTGACGCGCGACCCGCGCAAGAAGGAGCGCAAGAAGTACGGCCAGAAGGGCGCTCGGGCTCGGTTCCAGTTCAGCAAGCGTTAGCAGTCCCAGAAGGAGAATCGCTTGGCAGAAGTCACCATGAAGGAATTGCTGGAGGCCGGTGTCCACTTCGGTCACCAGACCCGGCGTTGGAATCCGAAGATGAAGCAGTACATCTTCGGCAAGCGCAACGGCATCTACATCATCGATCTGCAGAAGACCCTGAAGCTGTTCAACCAGGTGGCGAGCTTCGTCCAGCAGTTGGCGGCGGAGGGCAAGCGCATCCTCTTCGTGGGCACGAAGCGGCAGGCGCAGGAGGCCATCGCCGAGGAGGCGCGGCGCTCCGGTGAGTTCTACGTCACCAACCGCTGGCTGGGCGGCACGCTGACCAACTTCGTCACCCTGCGCACTTCGATCCAGCGGCTGAAGGAGATCGAGTCCCGGATGTCGGACGAGAACAGCCCGCTGACCAAGAAGGAGCGGCTGCGGCTGGAGCGCGAGCGGGAGAAGATGGCGAAGAACCTCGAGGGCATCCGCGAGATGGACGAGTTGCCGGACGCGCTCTTCGTCGTGGACCCGAAGAAGGAGTACATCGCCGTCTCCGAGGCCAACAAGCTGGGCATCCCGGTGATCGCCATCGTCGATACGAACTGCGATCCCGAGCTGATCGACTTTCCGATCCCGGGCAACGACGACGCCATCCGGGCCATCCGCCTCTTTGCGTCGCGCATCGCCGACTCCTATCTCGCCGGCGCCGGCAAGATGGAAGAAGAGATGATGGTGCGTTCCAAGGACGGCGGCGCGCCGATCCCGGTCTACGACAAGGACGCCGCGAGCGCCGTACCGGCCCACTGACGCTCGAGATCAGCAACGCGCGCCGGCCGGCTCACCTCCGGACGGCGCGGAGGATGAGGTCAGTCGAACGCGCGTCGAGCTGACCTTTTCTTTTGTCCATTCGCATTCTACAAATCCGCATTGAAAGCGGTTCGCAAGGAGATACGTAGTCATGGAAATCACCGCCCAGCTGGTCAAAGAGCTCCGGGAACGCACGGGCGCCGGAATGATGGATTGCAAGAACGCCCTCAACGAGTCGAAGGGCAACATGGAGAACGCGGTCGACGCGCTGCGCAAGAAGGGCCTCGCCCAGGCGGCCAAGAAGGCGGGCCGCGTCACGGCCGAGGGCGCGGTCGGCTCCTACATCCACGGCGGCGGCAAGCTCGGCGTGCTGGTCGAGGTCAACTGCGAGACCGACTTCGTGGCCCGCACCGACGCCTTCCAGGAGCTGGTGCGCGACATCGCCATGCACATCGCCGCCGCCGAGCCGAAGTTCGTCCGCCGTGAGGAGGTCACCTCCGACGTGCTGGAGCGCGAGCGGACCATCTTCACCGATCAGGCCCTCGCCTCGGGCAAGCCGGCCAACGTGGTGGAGAGGATCGTTTCCGGCAAGATGGAGAAGTACTACTCCGAGTTCGTGCTGCTCGAGCAGCCGTTCGTCAAGAATCCGGACGTGACGGTGGCGCAGCTCATCGCCGAGAAGGTGGGCAAGATTGGCGAGAACATCCAGGTCCGGCGCTTCTCCCGCTTCAAGCTGGGCGAGGGGATCGAGAAGCGGTCGGACGACTTCGCCGCGGAAGTCGCGGCGCAGGCGGCGGGCCGCTGATGGAAGGAGCGGTTTCGGGGGAGTCTGCCAGCTACCGGCGGGTCCTCCTCAAGGTCTCCGGCGAGGCCCTCATGGGCTCGCAGCCCTTCGGCATCGACGAAGCGGTGGTGGTGGCCATCGCCCAGGAGATCAAGGGCATCCACGGGCTGGGAGTCGAGGTGGCCGTGGTGGTGGGCGGCGGCAACATCATCCGTGGCCTTGCCGCCAGCCACCGCGGCATCGACCGGGTCACCGGCGATTTCATGGGGATGCTGGCCACGGTGATCAACGCCCTGGCCCTGCAGGATGCTCTGGAGAAGCGCGGGGTGGCGACGCGGGTGCAGACGGCCATCGACATCCGTGAGGTGGCCGAACCGTTCATCCGCCGCAGGGCCATCCGCCACCTGGAGAAGGGAAGGGTGGTGCTGTTCGCGGCGGGCACGGGCAATCCGTTCTTCACCACGGACACGGCCGCGGCCCTGCGGGCCAACGAGATCCACGCCGAGATCCTGCTCAAGGCCACCAAGGTGGACGGCCTTTACGACTCCGACCCGGAGAAGAACCCGAACGCCGTGCTGCTGCCCGAGGTGACCTACCAGGAGGTCCTGGAGAAGAACCTCCAGGTGATGGACACCGCGGCGATCAGCCTCTGCCGCGACAACGGCATCCCGATCGCCATTTTCGACCTGATGACCGCGGGGAACATCCGGCGGGTGGTCTGCGGCGAACGGGTGGGCTCCATCGTCCGGAATTGACCTGGCCTCTTGGGCTAACCTCTTGGATTGACAGCTCTCGGCCGGCCGGGGGAAGATTTCGTCCCGGCCGGCTTGCAGTACCCGCCCAGGGTCGAAGAGGAGGGAACCCGATGAAAGAAGTGTTCAGCGAAGTCGAGAGCCACATGAAGCATGCCCTGGAGCACTTCCACGGCGATCTGAAGCACCTGCGCACGGGGAGGGCTTCGTTGTCGCTGCTGGAGGGGATCACGGTCGATTACTACGGCAGCCACGTGCCCCTCAACCAGGTGGCCAACCTGTCGGTGGCGGATGCCACGATGATCGTGGCCCAGCCCTACGATCCGAGCCAGAGCTCGGCCATCGAGCGGGCGATCATGAAGTCCGACCTGGGGCTCAACCCGTCGTCGGACGGCAAGATCATCCGCATCCCCGTGCCGTCGCTGACCGAGGAGCGGCGCAAGGAGATCGTCAAGAAGGCCCACGACCTGGCCGAGCACGCCAGGAACGCCGTGCGCCAGGCCCGCCGCGAAGGCAACGACAAGCTCAAGAAGATGGAGAAGGACAAGGCCATCGGCCAGGACGACGAGCGCCGCGGCTTAGACGAGGTCCAGAAGCTCCACGACCACTACATCGCTGAGGTCAACACCGCTCTGCACAAGAAAGAGCAGCAGATCATGGAGGTGTAGGGAGGCCTCCGGGGACCAAGGAAAGAACCCAAAGGACTCAAAGGACAGAAAGGACCCAAGGGACACAAAGGAAATTAAGCCTGTTCCTTGAGTCCTTTAGGTCCTTTCCACGACCTGGCATGCCCTCCATGTTCCTCTACGGCTACCACCCCGTCCGCGAAGCCCTGCGGCATCGACCTCACGAGGTAGTGCGCGTGCTGGTCTCGGCAACTCGCACGGGGCGGCGCCGGGAGGAGATCGCGGAGGCCTGCGAGCGCCATCGGGTGCCGTTCGAGGTGGTGCCGGAGAGGGCGTTGACGGCGATCGCGGGTGCGGCCCACAACGGCATGGCGGCCGAGGTGCGGGCGCAGGCGCCGTCAGCTCAGACGGGGGGCGATCCTGAGCTGGTGGTGTTGCTGGAGGACGTCCAGGATCCTCGCAACCTGGGGGCTCTGCTTCGCGTCTGCGAGGGGGTGGGGGTCGGCCGGGTGCTGATCCGGGACCGCGGCTCGGCGCCGGTTTCGCCCACGGTGGCGAAGACCTCGGCCGGGGCCACTGAGTGGCTGGAGGTGGAGCGCATCACCAATTCAGGCCAGGAGCTGGAGCGGCTGAAGGAAGCGGGATACTGGGTCTACGGCACCGATCCCGCGGGCGATCCGCCCTGGGACGTGGACCTCACAGGCAAGGTCGTCCTCTGCCTAGGAGGGGAGGAGAAGGGATTGCGGTCCCGCACCCGGCAGATCTGTGATCGCATGATCGGCCTGCCCATGCGGGGGAGGGTGGACTCGCTCAACATCGCCACGGCCGCGGCGGCGGTGCTCTACGAGGCCGTGCGGCAGCGGAGCCGGCCGGCGGAGTAGGCTATCCTCGCGCTTGCATCCTGGCGCTTGCATCCCAGACGGCGGAGAGGCTAAACTCTCCCGGCTCCTGGAATACGGGGTGACCCGGACGGGTTGGGAGCCTTGGCCCGCCGGCATAGCTCAGGGGTAGAGCTACTGTCTTGTAAACAGTAGGTCCCCGGTTCAAATCCGGGTGCCGGCTCCACCCCGATCCGGCGAGAGACGTTCTTTGGAGGTGTGGCCGAGTGGACAATGGCAGCAGACTGTAAATCTGCCGGGCTTCGCCCTACGGAGGTTCGAATCCTCCCGCCTCCACCATTCCGTCCGAAGCAGGCGGGAGTAACTCAGGGGTAGAGTCACAGCCTTCCAAGCTGTTGGTCGCGGGTTCGAATCCCGTCTCCCGCTCCATTTCATTCTCGACGAGCCTTACCCCTCGTTCTTCAAGCTGTTGTAGAGATCGAAGGCCTGGGCCGGCGACTCGCCGCCGTGGACGACGGCGCGCACGGCCTTGATCATCGCTGCCGGGGCTTCCGACTGGAAGATGTTGCGCCCCATGTCGACGCCGTTGGCGCCCCTCTGGATGGCGTTGTGGGCCATGGTCAGGGCGTCGAGCTCGGGGAGCTTCTTGCCGCCGGCGATGACGATGGGAACCGGGCAGCAGGCGGTCACGGTCTCGAATCCCTCTTCGACGTAGTAGGTCTTGACGTAGTGGGCGCCGAGCTCGGCGCAGATGCGGGTGGCGAGACGGAAGTACTTGGCGTCGCGCACCATCTCCTTGCCCACGGCGGTGACGGCGAGAGTTGGGATGCCGTAGCGCATCCCTGCGTCCACCAGCCGGGTCATGTTGTGGATCGACTGCGTCTCGAAGTCGCCGCCCACGAAGACCTGCACCGCGAGAGCCGAGGCGTTGAGGCGGATGGCGTCCTCGATGTCCACGGCGATCTCCTCGTTCGACAGCTCCTTGAGGATGCTGGGGCCACCCGAGGCGCGCAGCACGATGGCGGAGTGCGAGGCGGGCGGGATCAGGCTGCGCAGCACGCCACGGGTGAGCATGAGGGTGTCCGCCCAGGGGATCAGCGGCACGATGCTCAAGTCGATCCTCTCCAGGCCGGTCGTCGGACCCTGGAAGTAGCCGTGATCGAAGGCCAGCATCACGGTGTTGCCCGAATGGGCATCGAAGATCCGCCCCAGCCGGTTCTTGAGCCCCCAGTCGTAGTGACTGGACCCCTTGAGGAAGAAGCCCTCCGTCCGCTGCGGCACGTCGGTGTGGAATTCCTTCGTCTCTCGAACGCCGTCCAGGTCTGCCATGGGGCAGTCCCCTCCTTGGTTTCTTCAGGAGTCCGGCGGGGGAGTGTAGCACCGGGGACCGGCGAGAGGGTCGCCAGTCCCGAAGGGTCGGATTACATCTCGGTTCTCATGCGTGGGCGTCGCCGGAAGCGAGATCAGAGCGCCCGCTTCCGGCGACACCTCTCCCGTGCGGGGACATGTCCCCGGTCAGGCCGGCTCCTCGCAGGACGGGGCCGGATCAGGGCTGGCGTTTCATCGGGATGGGCGGTGGGGGTGGCGGGACCGGCTCGCCGAGGCGCTTGGCCTCGGCGAAGTAGGAGTTGGAGAGGAACTTGAACACGGCGGCGTCCCCGCTCTGGAACTCGAGCGACTCTTCGATCTCGGCCGTTGCCGGCGGACGATCCAGAATCTTGAAGCCCTCGATCCGGCTCGTCAGGATCAGTGTCCGGCCCGAGATCCTGTAGCGGGCGATTGGATGAATGGACTTCTCCATCCGGGTGGTGCCGTCCTCGTTTCGCCGCGCGACATACCAGGTCTCCACGATCTGCCCGTCGGGCCGGACCTCCAGGTCGAGGGCGGGGACCTTGTTGCCGTTGTCAGGGTCGGGGATCCATTCGCCGCGCCAGGTCCCCAGGAAGGGCTTGAGGTCGCCTGCGGCGGCGACGGCCTCGACGGAGAACGCCGCCGCGGCGGTGCCGATCCCCGCCAGGAGCAGCAGGGCCGCTCCTAGAAGGGCTCGAGCCCGGCGTGCGCCCGGCCGTGGACGGTCATCGAGGATCTGTTTCATACGCACCTCCAGAGTGTGGGCGTCGACGACGCCCAGGGTGTAGGAGGGCCGGGGGAGGCCGGCGATGCCGGCGGCCAGGGAGAGCAGAGACCGGGCGTAGGTCCGGCGCCCGATCAGCGTCTCCAGGACCGCCTCGTCGCAGGCCGTCTCCCGGGCCTCCGCGAGCCGGCGGCGCACCAGGCGCACCGCCGGATGGAACGCGACGGGGAGGAGCAGCGCCTCGCCGAGGAGGTTGACGGCATAGTCGTGACGCCGCACGTGGGCCATCTCGTGGCCGAGGGCCGAGAGCGTCTCCTCCAGGGAGGCCTCGTCGAGGAAGCGGGGAGGGAGAAGGATGGCCGGCCGCAGTGCCCCCAGAGTGACCGGTCCGGAGACCTCGCCGGAGGTGAGGAGGGCCACGGGGGCGATCCCCAGGGCCTGCTGGCAGCGGGCCACCAGAGGGGCCATCCCTTCCGGGATCTCCAGGGGAACGGACCGGCGCGCCAGATCGCGGGTGCGACTCCAGGTGCGTCCCAGCCGAATTCCACGGACGAGGAGCAGGAGACCATAGCCGACGACCACCACAGCCCCGAGGTCGGGAGCGTAGCGGGCGGGTCGCCGTCCGGCGGGGGAGAACGATTCCAGGACGGCGGCGGGCTCAGGAACGATGGGAGCTCCGACCCTCGCCGGCAACGAAGCAGAGGCCGGGCGCAGCAGGCTCGCGGCTGGCAGCAACACGCAGGCCGCGGCCACCGCCAGCCAGAGGGCGTGCCGCTGCCGGGCCGGAGCCCGGCGCAGGAGCCGCGTGCCCAGGAGCCCGGCGGCCACGGCAGTGGGAATCTGCCAGAGGGCATTGAGCAGGAAGGTGAGGATGAGACCGTCAATCCTTCCCATCGCCCTCTTCCTCACTCCGGTCGATCAGCGCCGACAACTCGGCGAGCTTCTCCGGCGTCAGTTGGCGGGTCTCCACCAGGCTGAGAACCAGGCTCTCGGCCGAGCCGTCGAACATGCGGTGAACCAGATCGCCCACCGCCTGCCGGGCCGCCTGCACGCGGCTGACCACGGGTGCGTAGACGTAGGCACGGCCCTGGAGCTCACGGGTCACCTTGCCCTTGCGCTGGAGGACGTTGAGCATCGTCTGTACCGTGTTGTAGGCCAGCCTGCGATCCGGAGCCAGCCGCTCCTGGACCGCCTGCACGGCGGCCGGCCCGATCTCCCAGAGCACTTTCATGATCTCCAGCTCCAGCGGAGTGAGCGGCTCCGCGGTGGTCTTCGCTCTCGCCATCGGTCATTACCTCCTAACAAATTAGGATGGTACTCTCGCTCGGGCGCCATGTCAACTAAATCTTTAGGAGGACGTTTGGGAGCGAGGCTTGGCCTTGCCGCTCTGTGGGTGCTGCCGCTGTGGGTGACGCCGTTGCCGCCCATGGTGGACTACCCGCAGCAGCTCGCTCTGGCGGCGATCCTACGCTTCTATGGCGATCCGGCGCGGCGGTTCCGGGAGACCTATGAGCTGGCCCTGTGGGCTCCCCATGGGCTCTTCAAGCTGCTGGTGGCAGGGCTCGCGTGGGTGTTGCCCATCAACGTGGCGGGCCGGCTGGTGGTCTCCCTGTCCCTGGTGGCGGTGGGCGCGGCGGCCGTGGCCCTCTGCCGCCGGACGAGCCGGCCCACGGTCTATGCCCTGGTGGCCCTGGCCCTCACCTACAACTACGCCTTCTACTGGGGGTTCGTGGACAACCTGCTGGCCTATCCCCTGGCCCTGGGAGGGGTGGCCCTGGCCGACGCCCTCTTCGACCGGCCGTTCACCGCCCGCTCGTGGCTGGTGCTCGCGGGGGTGGGCGTCCTCTTCTATACGGTCCACCTCCAGTTCCTCCTGCTCTTTGCGGGGGCCGTGGGTTGGATCGCCCTCTGCCGGCGGCCGGACTGGCGCCGGCTGGGGCTGTGGCTCTCGGCGCTGGTCCCGGGGCTGGCGCTGGGGCTGGCGGCCATGGCCTACGGCGTCCTGCGTTCGCCCGCCGGGGTAATCACGGCCTATGAGCAGCGGATGCGCCAGGCGCCCCCCGTGCGGCTGCCGGTTCTTCAGAAGCTGGGCAGCGTCCCGGGGCTGCTCTTCGGCCCCACGGCGGACTGGAAGGCCTGGACGTCCTACGGGCTGCTGCTGGCGCTCGCGCTCCTGGCCCTCGTTTTCCGGGGCCAGCGAGGTGGAGGAGAAGCGCAGGGAGACCTCCTGTTCCGCACCCGCTTCGCCACCCTGGCGGCCTGGATCGGTCTCCTCTACCTGATCCTCCCGGAGTTCCGGGGCGGCTACCTCATCGCCCAGCGGATCGCCCCCTTCGCGGCCATGGTGGCGGTCACGGTCCTGCCCGTGCCGCGGCCGGACCGCCGGCGGCTCGTGGTCTGGGCAGCGGCGGCCCTGGTGGTGTTCCAGCTCGGCCAGACCCTCGACAACTTCTTCCGCTTCCGCGACGAGAGTGCTGGCCTATCCGAGCTGCTGGCCGGCACCGAGCCGGGGGAAAACCTGGCGGGGCTGATCTACGAGCGCAGCTCCGCGAGCTGGCCCACGATGCCGGTCTACCTCCATTTCCCTGCCTACTACCAGGCCGAGAAGGGCGGGCGCATCCTCTTCTCCTTCGCCGAGCTGTTCCAGACCTCGGCCCGCTTCCGCCCCGGACGGAGCTGGGACGACCTGCTCTCGGAGTGGAACGAGTGGAGCCCGCAGCTCTTCGTCTACGATCGCCACGCCGGCCGCTTCCGCTACTTCCTGCTACGCGGGGATCTGGCCGACGTGGCGGACGCCTTCGGCGGCAGAGAGCCGGCCGAGCTGGGCTTGAGCCTGAAGCGGTCGGGGCGATGGTGGCTGTTCGAGCGCGAAGGGTCTCAGCCAATTGGCCAACGATTCCCTAGACAAGACCCCTAGACAAGGCGGCGCGGCTCTGGCACAATGCATGTCCTTCTCCTCGGGCGTCCTTCCCGGGACGCCCTCGTCGGGCTCCCTGCAAGGTCGTCACCCGCGGTTGAAGGGGCTTTACACGAAGTGGAAGAAGAGGTAGAGTTTTGCGGTTTGACCGTCGGGGACGCCCAGGCACCGGCTTCGGGCGAATCTACGGGTGTCTCAAGCCCACGTGGCTCAGGGGTAGAGCACTTCCTTGGTAAGGAAGGGGTCACCGGTTCAAATCCGGTCGTGGGCTCCATGAACCTCCGCTCGCCGGAGGACGGGTTGAAACTCGACAACAACACCATCTCCTAGGGAGGCATCGGACAGCGCCATGGGCAAGGAGAAGTTCAATCGTTCGAAGCCGCACGTCAACATCGGGACGATCGGCCACGTGGACCACGGCAAGACGACGCTGACGGCGGCGATCACCAAGGTCCTGGCCTCGAAGGGCCTGGCCAACTTCGTGGCCTTCGACCAGATCGACAAGGCGCCGGAAGAGCGCGAGCGCGGCATCACCATCGCCACGGCGCACGTGGAGTATTCGAGCGACAAGCGCCACTACGCGCACGTCGACTGCCCGGGCCACGCCGACTACATCAAGAACATGATCACCGGCGCGGCGCAGATGGACGGGGCGATCCTGGTGGTGTCGGCGGCGGACGGTCCGATGCCGCAGACGCGCGAGCACGTCCTGCTGGCGCGCCAGGTGGGCGTGCCGTACATGGTGGTGTTCATGAACAAGTGCGACATGGTGGACGATCCGGAGCTGCTGGACCTGGTCGAGCTGGAGCTTCGCGAGCTGCTCTCCTCCTACGACTTCCCGGGGGACGACATTCCCATCATCCGCGGCTCGGCGCTGAAGGCTTTGGAGAGCGGAGATCCGGCGAGCGAGTGGGGCACGAAGATCATCGAGCTGATCGATGCGGTGGACACTTACATTCCGCTGCCGGAGCGGGCGGTCGACAAGGACTTCCTGATGCCGATCGAAGACATCTTCTCGATCTCGGGTCGCGGCACGGTGGTGACGGGCCGTGTGGAGCGCGGGATCGTGAAGGTGGGCGACGAGGTGGAGATCGTGGGCATCCGTCCGACGGCGAAGACGATCGTCACGGGCGTGGAGATGTTCAAGAAGCTGCTCGACCAGGGCCAGGCGGGCGACAACATCGGCGTGCTGCTGCGGGGCACGAAGAAGGACGACGTGGAGCGGGGTCAGGTGCTGGCGAAGCCGGGCTCGATCACGCCGCACACGAAGTTCAAGGGCGAGGTGTACGTGCTGACGAAGGAGGAGGGGGGCGTCACACGCCGTTCTTCAACGGGTACCGTCCGCAGTTCTACTTCCGGACGACGGACGTGACGGGGGTGGCGAAGCTTCCGGAGGGGACGGAGATGGTGATGCCGGGTGACAACGTGAACCTGGAGGTGGAGCTGATCGCGCCGATCGCGATGGAGAAGGGCGTGCGGTTCGCGATCCGCGAGGGTGGCCGCACGGTGGGCGCCGGCACCGTCACCGACATTGTCTCCTAGTCATCGCCTGGAGGATCGCCTGAGCACAAGGAGTCGAAGCACAGGCCAGTAGCTCGAACGGTAGAGCATCGGTCTCCAAAACCGAGGGTTGGGGGTTCGAATCCCTCCTGGCCTGCCAAATCTTTCGTGAACGGATCGCAAGAATCGGAGCTGCAATGAACTGGTGGACCAAAGCCAAGGAGTTCCTGTCGGAGGTGCGCTCCGAGATGCGGAAGGTCAGCTTTCCCGACGCGCGACGAGGTGGTGGCCACGACCATCGTGGTCATCGTCACCAGCGTCGTCTTCGCGATCTTCCTGTCCTGCGCGGACCAGTTGATCGTCTACGCCTATCAAGGCATCGTCTCAAGGTGTTCCGATGAGTGAGCAGGGCAGCCCCGATCGCGAAGTGGTACATCGTCCACACCTACTCCGGGTTCGAGGAGCGGGTGAAGGAGACCCTGCGCCAGCGCGCCGAAGCGCTGGGCATGGGGGAGGCTTTCGGCGAGATCCGCATTCCGACCGAGACGGTAGTCGAGTACAAGGGCGGGAAGAAGAAGGAGACGCAGCGCAAGTTCTTCCCCGGCTACATCCTGGTCGAGATGGAGATGTCCGACGCCGCCTGGCACGTGGTGAAGAACACGCCCAAGGTGACCGGCTTCGTGGGCACCGGCAAGAAGCCGACGCCGCTCTCCGAGGAGGAGGTCAACAAGATCCTCGAGCAGGTGGTCACGGCCAAGGAGAAGCCGAAGCCGAAGTACGTGTTCGAGAAGTGCGGAGCCGGTGCGGATCACCGACGGCCCGTTCAACAACTTCACCGGCGTGGTCGACGAGGTCAACCTCGACCGCAACACGCTCAAGGTGATGGTCACGATCTTCGGCCGGCAGACGCCGGTCGAGCTGGATTTCTCTCAGGTGCAGAAGCTCTAGCGCTGCGCTCAAGCGGGGATTGGGACAACCATGGCGAAGAAAGTCGTCGGACAGATCAAGCTGCAGATTCCCGCCGGTGCCGCCACACCGGCTCCCCCGGTGGGGCCGGCCCTCGGCCAGGCGGGCGTCAACATCATGGATTTCGTGCAAGAATTTCAACGCCCGCACGGCGTCCCAGGCGGGGCTGATCATCCCGGTGGTGGTCACGGTGTACGCCGACCGCAGCTACACGTTCATCACCAAGACGCCGCCCGCGGCCGATCCTGCTGCGCAAGGCGGCCGGGGTGGAGAAGGGCTCGGGCGAGCCGAACAAGAAGAAGATCGGCAAGGTGACCCGGGCGCAGGTCGAGGAGATCGCCAAGACCAAGCTGCCGGATTTGAACGCGGCGAGCCTGGAGGCGGCGATCAAGACCATCGAGGGGACGGCCCGCTCGATGGGCATCGAGATCCAGGGGTAGACCTGGGAAGGAGTTGAGTCGTGCCCAAGCATGGAAAGAAGTTTCGGCAGTCGGCGGCCAAGGTCGAGACCCGCCCCTATCCGCTGAACGACGCGATCGGGCTCGCCACGCGACGCCGCGTTCGCGAAGTTCGACGAGACGCTGGAGATCGCCCTGCGTCTGGGGGTCGATCCCAAGCACGCCGACCAGATGGTGCGCGGCACCGTGGTGCTGCCGCACGGCCTGGGCAAGACCGCCCGCGTGCTGGTGTTCGCCAGCGGCGAGAAGATCCGCGAGGCCGAGGAGGCCGGCGCCGACGTGCGTCGGCGGCGACGAGCTGGCGAAGCGGATCGAGGGCGGGCTGGCTCGAGTTCGACTCCGTGGTGGCCACCCCGGACATGATGCGGGTCGTGGGCCGGCTCGGCAAGGTGCTCGGCCCCCGCGGCCTGATGCCCAACCCCAAGGCGGGCACGGTGACCACGGACGTCGCCAAGGCGGTGCAGGAGATCAAGGCCGGCAAGGTGGAGTTCCGCGTCGACAAGACGGGGATCGTCCACGCGCCGGTGGGCAAGCTCTCCTTCGGCCCCGACCGCCTGCGAGGAGAACGCCGAGGCCCTGATCGGCGCCGTGATCAAGGCCAAGCCCAGCGCCGCCAAGGGCAAGTACGTGCGAGGGAGTTGCCATCTCCTCGACGATGGGCCCCGGAATCAAGGTGGACGAGACCGCCTTAACCGCCGTCGAGGCCTAGGAGCGCAGTAAGGAGAGAGTAACCATGCCTTTGACCCGCAGCGATAAAGAGCAGCTTCTGGAGCAGTACGAGAACGGCCTCGCCAAGGCGCCGCACGCCTTCCTCCTCGGCTATCAGGGGATCACCGTGCCCCAGGTGACCGAGCTGCGCAACCGGGTGCGGAGACGCCGGCGGCGAATACGTGGTGGTGAAGAACACCCTGGCCCTGCGCGCCATCGACAGCAAGGCCCTGGCCCAGCTCAAGGAGCACTTCGTGGGCCCCACGGCCGTGGTGTTCAGCGACAAGGACCCGGTCGCCTTGGCCAAGGCCCTGACCGACTCGTCAAGGACATGCCGGCCCTGCAGTTCAAGGCCGGGCTGGTGGAGGGGCGGGCCATCGCGGCGGAGCAGATCAAGGACATCGCCTCGCTGCCCAGCCGCGAGGCGCTGATCGCCAAGCTCCTGTTCCTGCTGCAGTCGCCGATCACCCGGTTCGCCCGTGTGCTGGCCGCCGTGCCGCAGTCGTTCGTGATGGTCCTGGACCAGATCCGGAACAAAAGGGAAGAGGCAGGCTCCGGAACGTCTAGAGCCTCCGAGGATACCTAGAAGAGAACGAAGCGTAAGGAGAGAACATGGCTATCGCGACCGAAGAGTTCATCAAGCAGATCGACGAGCTGACCGTCCTGGAGCTGAACAACCTCGTCAAGGCTCTGGAGGACCACTACGGAGTCTCCGCCGCCGCGGCGGCCGTGGCCGCTCCGGCGGGCGGTGGTGCCGCTCCGGCGGCCGTCGTCGAGGAGAAGACCGAGTTCGACGTCGTCCTCAAGGCCGCCGGCGAGAAGAAGATCAACGTCATCAAGGCGGTGCGCGAGGTCACGAGCCTGGGCCTGAAGGAGGCCAAGGACCTCGTCGAGTCCGCTCCCGCCACCGTCAAGGAGGGGGTTTCCAAGGACGAGGCGGAGTCGATCAAGAAGAAGTTCGAAGAGGCCGGGGCCACCGTCGAGATCAAGTGAGCGCGGCGCACGAGGAGCAACGCCACGCGCTCACCTCGACGGGACCTGACCCCAAGTCGGCGAGCATCATCGGTTGCCGGAACGGCGCCGGCCCTGGAATTAAACCGGGGCGCGGGGCGGTTCTGGAGTTTGTTCACCATGCCCGGTGACCTTCCGCAGGGCGAGCGGAGGGCCGGGCATGGTGTCTCCTGCTTCCGGAACAGGAGCCTGAGCACCCCCACGACGACGTTGGTTGCCGAGTAGACCTACCAAGGCAACGAGGAGATAGCAAGACCCCTATGGAAACGCTTCCCATCCCGCAGATTCCAACGCGCAACGGCCAGCGGAAAGACTTCTCCCGGATCAAGACGTCGCTGCCGATTCCCAACCTGATCGACGTGCAGCGGCGCAGCTACGAGCGCTTCCTGCAGATGAACCTGCTGCCCGAGGAGCGGGCCAACCAGGGCCTGCAGTCGGTGTTCACCGGCATTTTCCCGTTCTCCGACTTCCGCGAGACCTGCTCGCTCGACTTCGTCAAGTACTCGATCGGCGACTGGCAGTGCAAGTGCGGCGAGCTCAAGGGGCTCGAATACCTCCGCATGACCTGCACCAACTGCGGCGCCAAGATCATGACCGACCATCCGCACGAGGAGACGGTCACCTGCACCGAGTGCGGCTTCGTGAACAAGAACCGGGTGACGAAGTGCGACATCTGCGGCAACCCGGTCGACCTCCAGCTCAAGTACTCGATCTCCGACTGCCAGGAGCGGGGGATGACCTTCGCCGTGCCGCTCAAGGTCACCTTCCGCCTCTTCGTCTACGACCGCGATCCGGAGACGGGCACGCGCATGATGCGCGACGCCAAGGAGGAGGAGGTCTACTTCGGCGACATCCCGCTGATGACCGACAACGGCACCTTCATCATCAACGGCACCGAGCGCGTCATCGTCTCCCAGCTCCATCGGAGCCCGGGCGTGTTCTTCACCAAGGAGGGGCCCCGCTCCTACCTGTCGAAGATCATCCCCTACCGCGGCTCCTGGGTGGAGTTCGAGTACGACCAGAAGGACGTCCTGTCGGTGCGCATCGACCGCAAGCGCAAGTTCCACGGCACGGTGTTCCTGCGCGCCCTGGGCCTCGAGGCCGACGAGTCGATCCTGCGCCAGTTCTACACCCCGGTGGGCCTGACCTCCGAGGGCGCCGGCAAGTTCAACCTCCACGTCTCGCCGCAAGGTGCTGGAGCCCGAGCGCCTGAAGGACCGGCAGAGCCGCGGCCGGCGTGAGGTCTATCCCGATCTTCGCCGGCATCACCCTGTCGAAGGAGCACATCGGCAAGCTCGACACCGGCCAGACCCTCGCCTTCGAGGTGGAGCAGGAGGACCTGGAGCGCGCCTTCTTCATCGCCGACGTGGTCGATCTCGACACCGGCGAGGTGCTGTTCGAGGCCAACGAGCTGGTGCCCGAGGACATCGAGGAGCGGCTCGACGGCCGCAACTCGACGCCGGTCCAGGTCTTCTTCCCCGACTGGGAGCTGGCGGGCGCCACGCTGTCGAACACCCTGGCCAAGGACACCACCAAGAACTCCAAGGAGGCGTTGATCGAGATCTACCGGCGCATGCGCCCCGGCGATCCTCCGACCCTGGAGAGCGCCCGGTCGCTGTTCTACGGCATGTTCTTCGACGCCAAGCGTTACGACTTCTCGCGCGTCGGCCGCTTCAAGTTCAACATCAAGCTGGACACCGAGGTGCCGGTCGATCAGAAGACCCTGTCGGCGGACGACTTCTTCCGCGTCATCGAGTACCTCCTCCGGCTGCAGAAGGACGTGGGCCGGGTGGACGACATCGACAACCTGGGCAACCGCCGCGTGCGCGCCGTGGGCGAGCTGCTGGAGAACCAGTTCCGCATCGGTCTCGTGCGCATGGAGCGGGCGATCAAGGAGAAGATGTCGGTCCACCAGGACATCGACTCGGCGATGCCGCACGACCTGATCAACTCGAAGCCGGTGATCGCGGCGATCAAGGAGTTCTTCGGCTCGTCGCAGCTCTCGCAGTTCATGGACCAGACGAACCCGCTCTCCGAGGTCACCCACAAGCGGCGCCTGTCGGCCCTCGGACCGGGCGGTCTGTCGCGCGAGCGGGCCGGGTTCGAGGTGCGCGACGTGCACTCCACGCACTACGGCCGCATCTGCCCGATCGAGACGCCGGAAGGCCCGAACATCGGCCTCATCTCGTCGCTTGCCACCTACGCCCGGATCAACGACTACGGCTTCATCGAGAGCCCGTACAAGAAGGTGGAGAACGGCCGCGTGCTCGAACCACTTCCGGGTGCTCAAGGTCGGCGACGGCGCGTTCCGCCTCGGCCAGATCATCACCGGTGACGAGCTGGCGGCGGAGAACGCGCGTCTGGAGAAGGCCGGCAAGCGGCTGGTCGACGCCGAGCCCCACGCCTTCTACCTCTCGGCGTGGGAGGAGGAGAAGTACATCATCGCCCAGGCCAACTCCCGCCTCGACGACAACGGCGTCTTCGTCAGCGAGCGGGTCGTCGTCGCGGGCCGGCGGCGACTTCGTCACCGTCGAGCGCGACCGCCTCGACTACATGGACATCAGCCCCAAGCAGCTCGTGTCGGTGGCGGCGGCGCTCATCCCGTTCCTCGAGAACGACGACGCCAACCGCGCCCTCATGGGCTCGAACATGCAGCGCCAGGCGGTGCCGCTGCTGCGCAGCGACTCGCCGATCGTGGGCACCGGCCTCGAAGGCATCGTGGCCCAGGACTCCGGCGCGGTGGTGCTCGCCAAGCGGGGCGGCATCGTCGACTCGGTCGACGCCGAGCGCATCATCGTGCGCGTCGAGGGCGAGGACCTGGACACCGGCGAGACCAAGGACTTCGGCGCCGACATCTACCAGCTCATCAAGTTCCGGCGCTCCAACCAGAACACCTGCATCACCCAGAAGCCGGTGGTCTACGAGGGCGATGCGGGTGAAGAAGGGGGACGTGCTGGCCGACGGTCCCTGCACCGAGCTCGGCGAGCTGGCGCTCGGCCGCAACGTGCTGGTGGCCTTCATGCCCTGGCGCGGCTACAACTTCGAGGACGCCATCCTGATCTCCGAGAAGCTGGTGCGGGAGGACTACTACACCTCGATCCACATCGAGGAGTTCGAGATCGAGGCCCGCGACACCAAGCTCGGACCCGAGGAGATCACTCGCGACATCCCCAACGTCTCGGAGTCGGCGCTCAAGGACCTCGACGAGAGCGGCATCGTGCGCATCGGCGCCACGGTCAAGGCCGGCGACATCCTGGTCGGCAAGGTGACGCCCAAGGGCGAGACCCAGCTCACCCCCGAGGAGAAGCTGCTGCGCGCCATCTTCGGCGAGAAGGCGGGCGACGTGCGCGACGCCTCGCTCAAGGTGCCGCCGGGCATCGAGGGCACGATCGTCGACGTCAAGATCTTCTCCCGCAAGGGAGTCGAGAAGGACGTACGGGCCAAGGAGATCGAGCAGTCGGAGATCGCGCGTCTCGAGAAGAACATCAAGGACGAGGTGCGGATCCTCACCGAGGAGCGCAACAAGAAGGTGAGCGACCTGCTCGTCGGCAAGCCGGTCACGGCGCCGGTCAGGTCGCGGACGGGCCAGGAGCTGCTCAAGACGGGCGAGCACGATCACCGTGGCGGTGCTCGAGCGGCTCACCCGGCAGGAGATCCTGCGCCTGACCGTAGACGAGCGGCGGCTCATCGACGCGGTCGAGATCATCTACAAGAAGACGGACTCGCACATCGAGGTCCTGCACCGGGTCAACGACGAGCGCATCGCTCTCCTCCAGAAGGGCGACGAGCTGCCGCCCGGCGTCATCAAGCTGGTCAAGGTCTACGTCGCCATGAAGCGGAAGCTCCAGGTCGGCGACAAGATGGCCGGCCGGCACGGCAACAAGGGCGTCATCTCCCGCATCCTGCCGGAGGAGGACATGCCCTACATGCCGGACGGCACGCCGGTCGAGATCGTGCTCAACCCGCTGGGCGTGCCCAGCCGTATGAACGTCGGCCAGATCCTGGAGACCCACCTCGGGTGGGCCGGCAAGGTGCTCGGCTTCAGTTCGCCACGCCGGTGTTCGACGGCGCCCGCGAGAGCGACATCAAGGACCTCTTGAAGGAGGCCAACCTGCCCTCGTCCGGCAAGACGCCGCTCTACGACGGCATGACGGGCGAGGCGTTCGAGCAGAAGGTGACGGTCGGCTACATCTACATGCTCAAGCTGTCCCACCTGGTGGACGACAAGATCCACGCCCGCTCGATCGGACCGTACTCGCTGATCACCCAGCAGCCGCTGGGCGGCAAGGCGCAGTTCGGCGGCCAGCGCTTCGGCGAGATGGAGGTCTGGGCGCTCGAGGCCTACGGCGCGGCCTACACCCTCCAGGAGCTGCTGACGGTCAAGAGCGACGACGTGGAGGGCCGGAGCAAGGTCTACGAGGCGATCGTCAAGGGGGACGTGCCCGAGCCGCCGGGGCTGCCCGAGTCCTTCAACGTCCTCGTGCGCGAGCTCCAGAGCCTCTGTCTCGACGTTGAGCTCCTCAAGGTCTAATTGGTCGAAGGGAGGAACGACAGTTGCAACCATTCAGCAGCTTTGACAAGCCACAGTCGCTCAAGGATTTCAACGCGATCAAGATCTCGATCGCGTCGCCGGAGAAGATCCGTTCCTGGAGCTACGGCGAGGTGACGAAGCCGGAGACCATCAACTACCGGACCTTCAAGCCGGAGCGCGACGGCCTGTTCTGCGCCAAGATCTTCGGTCCCGATCACCGACTGGGAGTGCCTGTGCGGGAAATACAAGCGGATGAAGCACCGCGGCGTCATCTGCGACAAGTGCGGCGTCGAGGTCACCCGCTCGCGGGTGCGCCGCGAGCGCATGGGCCACATCGAGCTGGCCGTGCCCGGTGTCCCACGTCTGGTTCTTCAAGGGGCTGCCGAGCCGCATCGGCCACCTCCTGGACATCAGCCTGCGCGACCTGGAGCGCATCCTCTACTTCGAGAGCTACGTCGTCATCGATCCGGGTGAGACCGAGCTCAAGGAGCGCGAGCTTCTGACCGAGGAGCGCTTCCGCGAGGTGCGCGAGAAGTACGCGCGACGAGGCCTTCACCGCCAAGATGGGCGCCGAGGCCATCAAGGAGCTGCTGCAGCGCATCGACGTCGACGAGCTGGCCGAGGAGCTGCGCATCATCATGCGCACCGAGACGAGCCAGATCCGGCGCTTGAAGGCGGCCAAGCGGCTCAAGGTGGTGGACGCCTTCCGCAGGTCGGGCCACCGGCCGGAGTGGATGATCCTGGACGTCATCCCGGTCATCCCGCCGGAGCTGCGCCCGCTCGTGCCGCTCGACGGCGGCCGCTTCGCCACCAGCGATCTGAACGACCTCTACCGGCGCGTCATCAACCGCAACAACCGGTTGAAGAAGCTCCTCGAGCTGCGCGCTCCCGAGGTCATCGTGCGCAACGAGAAGCGCATGCTCCAGGAGGCGGTCGACGCCCTGTTCGACAACGGCCGCCGCGGCCGCGTGCTCAAGGGCTCGAACAACCGGCCGCTCAAGTCGCTCTCCGACACGCTCAAGGGCAAGCAGGGGCGGTTCCGCCAGAACCTGCTCGGCAAGCGCGTGGACTACTCGGGCCGTTCGGTCATCGTCGTCGGCCCCGAGCTCAAGCTGCACCAGTGCGGTCTGCCCAAGAAGATGGCGCTCGAGCTGTTCAAGCCGTTCATCTACAACCGGCTCGAGGAGAAGGGGCTGGTCGGCACCATCAAGGCCGCCAAGGAGATGGTCGAGGCCGAGGTGGACGAGGTGTGGGACGCCCTCGAGGAGGTCATCGAGGACCATCCGGTGCTCCTCAATCGCGCGCCGACGCTGCACCGTCTGGGCATCCAGGCGTTCCAGCCGACGCTCATCGAGGGCAAGGCCATCAAGATCCACCCGCTGGTCTGCGCCGCCTTCAACGCCGACTTCGACGGCGACCAGATGGCGGTCCACGTGCCGCTGTCGCCCGAAGGCGCAGATCGAGAGCAAGGTGCTGATGCTGGCGAGCAACAACATCCTGTCGCCGGCCCACGGGCGTCCGCTCGCGGTGCCGTCGCAGGACCTCGTGCTCGGCGGCTACTACCTGACGCTGGGCGAAGGCGGGAGCCAAGGGCGAGGGCCGGATCTTCCCGGACTTCGACTCGGTGCTCCTCGCCCTGGACGGCGGGGAGGTCGAGACGCTTTCGCCGATCAAGGTGCGCTACAGCGGCCCCTACATCAACCTCGACACGCAGCTCGACAAGCAGGACATCGTGCACGCCGAGCTCGAGGAGCTCGACCGCGAGCTGATCGACACCACCGTCGGCCGGGTGATCCT
>CAVQIV010000014.1:0-98240 GCA_963712665.1 Thermoanaerobaculaceae bacterium
ACACAGCCACGCTTCGCGATCGCGGATGGGGCCTCATGACTGAGTCGGCAGTGGGTGTTGGGGTCAGGAACTGTGGTGACAGTCATTGATGCCTCTTCCAGTTCGTGCGTACGAGGGTCATATTCGGGCGCCTCACTGTGAACTTCTACGCCGAGTCCTTAGCGACTCCTCCCTAGTTCCGCCCCCGACAGCTTCAGGCCTGTCTATCTTCTTCATTCTTCGGGTCGCTCGAATCGTACGCTGGTTCCTAAAGCTCGTCAATACCCCGGGTGCCGAGCAGTGCCGGTCGCCACCGGACGCGATCTGCGCGTCAGACGAATGAGCTTTCGAGGCCAAGGACCTTTCTCCCCACCCAAAAGACTTTTCGGGACTGAATTTGCGGTCGGGAACCCGGGAAAAGCTTTCCCCCTGCGGCACTGAGTCAATTCTCCGTGGAAAGACCTCCGCGACCAGGCAAAAGGCCTTTTCCCCGGAGGATTGAGTTTTTCCTCGGGCAAAAGACCTTTCACGTCTACAAAAGGTCTTTTCCTCTGAGAATTGAGTCTTTGTGTGGAGCAAAAGACCTTTGCCATCTCCAAAAGGTCTTTTGAGAATGAGAGCTGAGTATTTCTGCCGGTAGAAGTCTATTTCAGGTGTGACACGATGGTTAGGCCGTAAATTTCGACCCCAAAATCTCGTTTTGGGTCTTGACAGGCCGATTTCTCCCTGCTACAGTCCCCGCTGTCGTCGCAGTAAAAGGTCCTGGGGCTCAAGTCGAGTCCCGACGTGCACGAATCCGGAATTGGCCGGGGGCGGCACGTGTCCTTAACCCGACTGGAAGGGGATCTTCCCTCCCAGTCAATGAAGAAAGGAGCAGTACCATGGCTACGAAGGGGAATACCCTCCCCGAGCGGATCGCGCGATGGAAGGTGATCGCCGCCGCTCTCAAACCCCTGCTGACCGAGATGCCTCATCTCACGGAGCTGCATACCCAGCTCGAGGGAGTCATCGCACGGTCCGAGGAGCTGAACGCCCGCATCGAGGCCCTCAAGGCCGAGTCGCAGGAGATCAATCGGATCCGCGAGGAGCTGGCGACGACCGGTGACGACCTGCGCAACCGTCTGGGGGCGACGCTGCGCACCGTCCACGGGTTCCGCAGCGAGAAGCTGATCGAGTTCGGCCTCAAGCCCCGCCGGCCCCGCGGCCCCGATCGCAAGCCGCGGGCGAAGAAGACGAGCTCCGAGACGGAGCCGTCGCAGCCGGCGACTCCGACGACGTCAACCACGGGCACCAGCACGGCACCTCAGGCCAAGGCGTAGGAGGAGTTACCGGTCCCTGAGAGCGCGCGGGGAGGGGAGGCGATCCCCTCCCCGCTTTTTTTGACTCAGGCTCTTTGACAATTGATGGACAGAGTGCGCCAGGGGAATGGAGGGGGCTGTTTCCCTGGCGCAATTTTTCGGGGATCTCTTCAAGTCGCCGACATGCGGCCGAAGTCAGCGCGGACTTTTGAGACACCCTCTCAGCAGCGCCGGCCATCTATCGCGGCAGCGAGACCCTCACCTCGGTGCCCTTTCCCGGCTCGCTCTCGATGCCGATGTCGCCGCCGTGGGCCAGCACCAGCTTGCGGGCGATGGCGAGGCCGAGGCCGGAGCCGCGCGAGTCGCTCCCTTTCTGGAAGCGCTCGAAGATGCGTGGCAGATCCTCGGGCGCAATCCCCGAGCCGTTGTCGCGGACGTGGATCAGGATCTGCTGCGGCCGGGCCTGGATTTCGATCGCGATCGTGCCCTCGGTTGGCGTGTGGCGGAGCGCGTTCGCGAGCAGGTTGAGCAGCACCTGGCGGATGCGCACGGGGTCGACTTCGACGGTGGGGAGATCCGTGGGCACGACGACCATGATCGGTCGCGGCAGCGACGCAGCGACGTCGCGGACGAGATCGCCGAGGTCGACGGTCTCCTTGCGCAGCTCCAGGGCCCCGGCCTCGGCGTGCGCGAGGGTGCCCAGGTCTTCCACCAGTCGCGAGAGGTGGCGCGTCTCTTCGAGCAGCTCCGTGAGGTGGTCGTCATCGCGGGGGTAGACGCCGTCGATCAGGCCCTCGACGCGGCCCTGGAGGATGGCCAGCGGGGTGCGCAGCTCGTGGGCGACGTCGGCCATGAGCTGTCGCCGCAGGCGGTCCTGCTCGGCGAACGCTCCGCCGACGCGGCGGATGGCGCGCCGGAAGACGAGGGTGAGCGCCGCGATCAGTACGACGGCCGCGGCCGAGAGCGTGGCTACCTGATGCGGAGACCGCCAGAGCAGCGAGACGAGGGTGCTGGCCCCGAGGGCGGCGAGCACGATGAGCGCCGCGAAGGCGCAGCCCATGCGCCGCACGAAGGCCGGCGGTCTGCGGCGGTGGCCCGCGAAGGACGGCGGGCCGTCTCGCCAGCGCCACGGCGGCGGACCGTATCTCCTCATTCCTCGACCAGCTTATAGCCGATCCCGTACACGGTCTCCAGGTATTGAGGCGCGTGAGGATCGGGCTCGAGCTTGCGGCGGATGTTCTTCACGTGACTGTCGATGGCGCGCTCGTACGCCTCGGCGTCGGTGCCGCGCGCGGCGTCGAGCAATTGAGCGCGGGTGAACACCCGGCCGGGGTGGTGGGCCAGGGTGGCGAGGACCTGGAATTCGGTGGGCGTGAGATCGATCGGCTCGTCGCCGCGGCGCACGCTCATGCGGCCGACGTCGATCACCAGGTCGGACACGCGCAGGAGGTCGCCGTCGACGTGCTGCCGCTCGCTCCGCCGCAGCACGGCGCGAACGCGGGCCACGAGCTCGCGCGGGCTGAACGGTTTGGTGACGTAGTCGTCGGCGCCGATCTCCAGCCCGCGCAGCCGGTCGTCCTCCTCGACCCGGGCGGTGAGCATGATGATCGGCACCTCCGATTCCTTGCGCAGGGCGCGCGCCACCTCGAGACCGTCGAGGCCGGGAAGCCCGAGGTCGAGGACCACGAGATCGGGACGGCGTCCGCGCGCCGCTTCGAGCGCGTGGACGCCGTCGCCGGCGACGATCACGTCGAATCCGGCGAGCCGCAGGTAATCGCGCACGATCCCGGCGATCTGCGGCTCGTCGTCGACCACCAGGATCGTCTTCACCGTTCGGAAGCGCCTCCCGCCGCAGGGGCATCGCCTTCACGTGCGTGAGCCTGCCGGTGCCATTCCTCGAAACGTCCGCGCGGTCCGCAGGGTCCATAACCGCCGCCATACCAGGCGCGGCGCCAGAACAGGGCGCGGGCGAAGACGCCGAAGAAGATGAAGAACAGGATGGGCACGAAGAGGAACCCGAAGCCCCAGGGCCGATGCCAGCCGTAGTACGGATACGGATAGGGGTACGGTCCCGCTGTAGGAGCCACGATCTTACTGCTTTGCGCGATGCCATGCGTCACGCCCGCCTGATAGGCCCAGAAGCCGACCGCGGCGACGAGCAGGAGCGCAGCGATTAGGACGAACCAACGAAAGATGCTGTTGTTCATGAGTGCATCTCCTTTCCACGGGCGAGGATGCACGGGCAATATGGAGAGAGTATGGAGGAGGTGCGGGGCTTCGCGGGGGGATCTTTGATAGGATTCGGTCATGGACCAGCGGGGAGACAGGGTCATGGACCCGGAGATGGAAGGTATACCCACCGACTACGACCAGTTGGAGGTGTCGGAGTGGGGTCTGGACTGGGGCGATGTCAGTCAGATCCGCGACAAGCTCAAGCTGACGCCGACGGAGCGTCTGAAGGCTGCCCAGGATTTTATCAACACCGTCATCCGGATCCGCGCACAGAATGGCAACTGAGCTCAGGGAGCATGCCGATCGCCCAAAGGACCGATATCAGTTGTTGTTCTTGCGACAGCTCCTTGCGGAAATCCAACGCCTGGAGCCCGAATGAGTCGCGGAGGATCGGTTCGAGCGGCCGGGCCAGGCGTCACGGCTTGGGAATGATCTCGAGGATCTCCGCCACTGCGATCTCTTTCCCCTCGATGCTGTCGCCGGCAACGCAGCCGGAGATCTTCCAGGGCTCGCCTTCGACGTGGGTCGTGACTTTGCCATCGGGACCGGTGGTCGTGACCTTCGTAGCGCCCTCGCTCACCTCGGTCAAACCGAAGCTGCCGGTCGGTCCCCGGTCGCGATACTGGACGAGCCCTTCGGCGATCTTCTGCGGCGGTCCCTCGGCGTGTGTGCAGTACGCCACGAGTTGACCGGCCGTCAGGGTGACCCGGGTCTCTTCGACGGTTTTGAGGGCCGAGCCGGGGAGCGCCCAGTAGGTGCCCTGCGAGTCCTTCACCACTGCGATGGAGTTGGGGCTGCGCGCCAGATCCTCGAGCCGGGTCTCCACGGTCGAACAAGAGGCGAGAAGAGACAGGGCGGCCCAGCCGATGCGCGGGCTGGCCGTGCGAAGGATTCTCATCATGACAATTCCTCCCGCGCAGCCCATCTGCGCGACCGGAGCACGAGCTAACAGTCTACCAAATGGGCAAAGCGTCTTCACGGTGCCGTCGCTTCTCCTCCAGCCGCCCGGCGATCTCCCGGGTCAGCTCCACCGTGGCCGTCTCCAGGACGGCGGCGCTGTGGAAGACGGCCAGGGCGGCGAGGGCTTCGCGGTGGACGTCCTGAGCGCGGAAGACTTCGATCATCTCCCGGGCCAGGTCGCGAACCTCGGAGGTTCTCCCTTCCTCGATATAGAGGGCTGCGAGCTCCAGGGTCACGAGGGCGGTGTCGTAGGTCATATCTCGGGAGGTGAATTCGTGCCGGATGTCCTCGAAGATCCGGCGGGCTTCCTCGGTCCGGCCCAAGCCGGCGGCGATGCGGCCCTAGGACCAGCGGAGGCGAATAGCATCGAGTCCCGTTCCCGCCTCCTGGCAGCAAGCCCGGACTTCTGGCAGCAGCGCTTTCGCCTCGGCATAGCGGCCGGCCCGTCCCAGGTTGTCCAGCAGATTGTGGCGGAGACAGTAGGCAATTCGGGGGATCCCGGACGGGTCACCAGCCCCTCCGCTTCGCGTAGGGCGACGATGGCGGCCTCGGGTTCTCCCATATCGGTGAGAATATGGCTCTTCATGACCAGGGCACGTCCGGCCAGATGACGGTCTCGATGCTCGGGATCGCCTTGGAGATACTCGGTGACAGCCCGGTCTACCAAGAGGATTGCCTCCTCGAACCGGCACTGATCACTCCGAAGAGAAGCCTTCAGATCCAGGATTGCGGGGCCATACCCGAGAGAATCCCCGACGCTCTCCTCTCCGGCCCCGTACCACTGCTCGGAGAGGTTGGAGACGCCTCATCGGCGCCCAGGAGATTCCCCTGGATGCGATGAGCGTTTCCGAGGTGAGCCCAGGCATAGGCCCGGAGCTGGTAGAGCCAGCGGTCTTCAGTGGGTCCGCCATCCTCGAGGGAATCAGCCACAGTCACCGCCAGCTCGGCGAGATGGATGGAGAAAACGGCATCCCCGGAGCGGCTCGGCGGCTTTCGCAACAGAAGAACTCGCACAGACCCCAGCTCGCGAAGGCGGGATCGGAGCGGACGAGGCGTAGCCGTTCCTCAGATAAGAGGGGCTCCAGTCGGTGCCAGAGATCCGGCGCTTCGACCCTGGACCGCGCCAGAGCGATCTCGACCACGCCGAAGCGCAGGGAGAGGACGCCAGACCGGAACAGGTCCAGGAGATAGCCTCCCACCTCCCGGCAGCCTGGACAGACGGAAATCTGGTGGAAGAGGTTGCGGTTCTGCTCCGCCGTCCGGTCGACGGCGAGCAGGCGATCCAGCTCCTCTGGGGTGAGATGAGGATGTTCGAGCCCTTCGCGCTCTTGATCGGCCATATATCTATCTTAGGTGCCGAAGGGGCGAGAAAGAGGGCACCTTGACGGGAAAAAGTGGGGCCGGAGGGTTTTCTCCGGCCCAGGATTATAGATCTAGGGGTTTAAGTCCTCCCGTTCGGATCGAGATTGGAGCCGAGGTCGGTGCTGCCGTCCGGGTCAAGGCTGGAGCCGCTGTTGGGGCCGGTGAGGCCGTCTGGGTTAAGGCTGGAGCCGCTCTTCTGCTGGACTCCGACGACCCGAGCCCAGAAGGCAGTGGCGAGATCCCGGAGACGGGGCAGAAGGCTGGCGACGGATGTGGCCGGGGTCGGAGGGTTCGGACGGTGGGACTGGGCGAGGAGGGGCGAGGAGAGGAGGAGGACAGACAGGGCGAAGGGGGTCAGAACGCGACGGATGGACATGGCAGGGCTCCCTTTCGGGGCGGCTGCGCTAACAGGCTACTTGGATTTTCTCCACCTTGGAAGCACATCTGTGGCGTGAGCGGGGATCTTTTACGACAAAGACCCGCCTAGCGAATCGGCCGGCATCCTTGCAACCGCGAGCGAGCCGCTCCCTTAAAGAGGGTAAGGAGAGAGGCCTCGTGGGTGGATTTTTCCACCTCAGGAGCACATCTATGGCGGCTGGGACGAGGGTGCTAGAATCCCCCGCTCGCGTGTGAGACTCCAGGAAAATTACCTTGCTTTGAGACGATCATGACAATTTTCAGCAACCTCGAGTTCCATCGCTCGGGAATCGGCCTGGTGCCGGAGCGGCCCGGGGAGAAGCACACGGCGATCTACGTGGAGAAGGTTCCCGGCAGCGGCACCCTGCGATCGTGCACCTGTCCGGCGAGTAAGAAGCAGACGTGCGACCATCTCAAGGATCTCTCCAGGGCGGTGGCCGAGGTGGGGCTGGCCTTTGCGGCGAAGAGCTGGGCGGCGGCGTTCGAGGTCTCGGTGTGGTACCGAGTGGCGCGGCTGCTGTTCGAGGGGAATCCTCAAGGCTCGGCCAAGGTCCGGGTGCTGCGGGTGCCGCGCGAGCCGGCGCCGGTGATTCGCGTCACCTCGCCGGCCGGGGAGGTGCTCGCCGAGTATCTGGACGACTCGCCGGCCCGGCTCCGCTTCCTGGAGCGGACGGGCAAGGCCGATCCCGAGAAGGAGGGGATCTTCGACCGCGCCGGTCTCCTGGAACGGCTGGCCCTGTTCCAGGCCACGGAGCAGGAACGGATGTTCTTCAAGGCCGGGATGAAGACCCAGCGGCAGACGTGGGAGGAGAGCTTCTGGCATCGCCTGGCCTATCACTGCGTGCGCGAGGTCGAGTCGGTGGGGGAGGGGAGAGGTACTTTCCATCCCGCCATCGACGAGACCACGGGCGACTTCACCTTCCTCTATCGCCGGCCGGACGGCGAGCCGGTCGTCCGCTTCGCCGTGCCTCGCGATCGCGTGCGGGCGGCGCTCCAGCTCCTGGCCGCCGAGTATCCGGAGCAGGAGGACTTGGGCGTCCGGCCCATCCCCCTGACCTCCATCTTCCGGGTGACCCAGGAGACGGAGCTCGATCTGGAGGTGCGGCCGGTCATCCGCGCCCTCCAGGCGAACGGCGAGGAGAAGTTCTTCGAGCGCCGGGATTTCCAGAAGTTCCGCTACGGCAACCTGGTGTGGATCAAGAGCCTGGGCGTGCTCGCTGAGCTGGAGCGGGAGGGTAGGGAGCGGAAGTTCAAGGCTCCGGTCCACATGCGGTTGCAGCGCAGCCAGGTGCCGGGTTTCCTCGCCGAGCACGCCGAGGCCCTGGGCGACGGGCTGCTGGTGCTCGACGAGCCGCTGCGGGACCGGCGGATCTTCAAGGAGGTCGATCGCATCGAGGTCTCCGTCCTCGATCTGGAGGCGGCGTTCGCGCGGAGCTGGTTCTGGTTGGCCCTGGAATATGGTTTCGGAAGCGATTCGATCTCGCTGATCGACCTTCTGAAAGCCAAGGCCGAGGGACTGCCCTATCTGGAGACCGCGAGCGGCTGGATCGATCTCAATGCGCCGGCCTTCCGCGAGCTGGACCGGCTGGCCGAGGCGGCGCGGGAGGATCGTTTCCGTCTGCCTGCGAGCGAGTTGCTGCGTCTCCAGGCCGCCAGCGGCCGGCCGGTGAAGGTGGTGGGCGTTGGCGACGGGGTGGAGCGCCTCCGGCGCCTCCTGGAGCTGCGCCCGGCGGCGCGGTTCACGGGAGCGAAGGGGCTGGCGACCGAGCTGCGCACCTATCAGCGTCTCGGGGTCGACTGGCTCCTCTTCCTGCATCAGAACCGTCTCGGGGGCCTGCTCTGCGACGACATGGGGTTGGGCAAGACCCTCGAGGTGCTGGCATTGATGGCGACCCTCCTGGAGCGGGGGGAGGCGCCGGAGCCGTTCCTGGTGGCCTGTCCCACGAGCGTCCTCTCGCACTGGCGCAATCAGATCCACCGCCACGCTCCGGGTTTGCGGCCGGTGATCTATCACGGGGTCCAGCGCCGGCTGCGGGGGAGGCTCGAGACGGGCGACGTGCTGCTCACCTCCTACGGCGTGCTGCGTCGGGATGCCGAGGCGCTCTCCGCCATCCCCTTCTCGCTGGCGGTGTTCGACGAGGCCCAGAACCTCAAGAATCGCGGGACGCAGAGCTGGCAGGCCGCGGATCACCTGGTGGCGGACGTGAAGCTGGGATTGACGGGTACGCCGGTCGAGAACTCGCTGGCCGAGCTCAAGGCGCTCTTCGATCTCGTCCTCCCCGGCTATCTGGGGACCGACGCCAGGTTCGAGGAGCGGTATGAGCGGGAGACGGCCCGTCCGGAGGAGCGTCTGACCGAGTTGCGGCGGGTGGTCTCGCCGTTCCTGCTGCGGCGCCTCAAGTCCTCGGTGCTCGACGAGCTGCCGGAGAA
Source organism: Thermoanaerobaculaceae bacterium (assembly GCA_963712665.1). GTDB lineage: Bacteria > Acidobacteriota > Thermoanaerobaculia > Multivoradales > UBA5704 > DATARR01. Next base: position 8,679 of record CAVQIV010000014.1, read on the forward strand.
GATCGAGGACGTCCGCACCTGCGCCCTGTCGGAGGATCAGGTGAAGCTCTATCGCGAGGCGGTCGAGGGCCGGGGAGCGGAGCTGGCGCGGCAGATCGAGCGGGCGGTGGACGGCCGCCTCCCCTATCTCCACGTCTTCGCCGTGCTCAACCTGCTGAAGAAGATCTGCGACCATCCGGCCCTGGCCCTGGGCGATCTCGGCCGCGCCGGCGAGCTGGTCTCGGGCAAATGGGACCTCTACCAGGAGATCCTCGCGGAGTGCCTGGAGAGCGGCCAGAAGGTGGTGGTCTTCACCCAGTACCTGGGGATGATCGAGCTGATGGCCCGCCACCTGGAGGGATTGGGCGTGGTCTTCGTGCGACTGACGGGAGCGAGCGTGAACCGCGGCGAGATCGTGGACCGCTTCAACGGCGATCCGAACTGCCGAGTCTTCCTGGGCAGCCTGAAGGCCGGCGGCGCAGGGATCGACCTCGTGGGCGGCTCGGCCGTGATCCACTACGACCGCTGGTGGAACGCGGCCAAGGAGGACCAGGCCACGGACCGCGTCTACCGTCTGGGCCAGAAGCGAGCCGTGCAGGTCTTCAAGCTGGTCACCGAAGGGACGCTCGAAGAGAAGATCGCCGCCCTGATCGAAAAGAAGCGAGAGGTGATGGCGAGCGTCGTCCAGGAAGACTCGCCCGAGCTGGCGAAGATCTTCACGCGGGAGGAGCTGTTGGCGATGCTGCGGGAGCCGGGGGAGGGTGCGAGTGAGGTGGGGGCCCAAGCGGTACACCGCTGACGCCGGACTTTACTTGACCTCGCTACGCCTGAGCCTTTCGGCCAACTCGTCCCGAAACTTCTCCAACTGTTCTGAGGAGAGCGGCTCGAGCATCGAGGGCAACGGATGCGTCGGAAACTGCGAGAGAAGCCAGGCCAACACGCCTGGATCGATTCCAGCGTCTTTGCGCAAGGCGATTTCGAGATCACGCTCGGGAGGGAACCCGGCCTGATCGAGGAAGTAGAGGTCGACGAGATCGCGAGGCTCGGAACGCGAGAGGATGCAGGTCAGCTTGCTCGCCCGCAGATCGGGGAGCGATTCGATCACGATTCCCTCGAGTGGCGGCGGTGGCGCCGAGATGTCGGCCACGGGCTCCTGGACGACGTCAACTTCAATACGATTTCCGTCCGGAGCCTCCAGTTGAGCGCGCACCAGGTGGCCCACGTCGCGAAGTAGAGCGACGCTGACCCCAGCTTCAGCGGCTGCGTCGGGGAGAAGCCCGACCAGGGTGCGCATGCCCTCGGAGTCATGGACAAAGAGGTCGATGTCTCCCGTCGTCCGATGGCCGAGATACGCTCCGGCGAGCGCCGCGCCGCCGCCCAAGTGGCAGGGGATACGCGTCTGGCAGGCGCGGACGAAGTCGAGAGCGAAGTCCGGGACGACCCGGCGATCGAACGTCTTACGCATTCTCGGCCCGGATCTGGCTCAGCGGCGGCCACTCCGGCGGGGGGAGCTGGAGCAGCCAGGCCCACATTTGCCGGGAACGTCCCAGATAGCGGATCAGGCGGGGCCAGAGCGCTCGGATGTCGGCGGCATTGACGAATAGCCAGACGTCCCGGGTGTTGGCTTCCCTCAGTAGGGCGCCCATCCAGTAAGCGCGTTCTTCTGGATCGGCAGAGGCGAGGTACTCCTTGAGCTTGCGGACCGTCGTGTCCGTCCACCAGAGAAAATAGGGCCGCGTGGCGTCGTCCAGGAGAGTCTCCGTGGTCGGTGGCAGGCGATCCGGCGGCAGGGTGGGATTCGGGGTGCTCATGGCGGTGTCCTTCAACACAACGCTACCACGGGTGGCGGATCGCGATCTGGCTGTTCCCGCCGCCCTCCTCCGCTGTCCAATCCCCTGATGACCTCCGCCGCTGCCCTTCCGCTGCCTTTCGCTGGCCCTGTGGGTGCGGGCTCGGATATTCTTCGCGGGAAGGTTTCCCCTTTCCCGAGGCATCTTTTCCGAGTTTCGCCACCCATGGATCTGGATCGCCTGAGCGACGAGGAGCTGATTGAGCGGGCGCGCAGGGAGTCCGGCGCGGCTGACGCTTGTCTTGCCGTGCTCTACCGGCGGTACTACCCGAAGGTGGCGGGATGGTGTTTGCGGATTTCGGGGGACCGGCAGGGGGCGGCGGATCTGGCTCAGGAGGTGTTTCTGCGGGTCCATGAGCGGCTGGACGGGTTCCGGGGGGACAGCCGGTTCTCCACCTGGCTTTACACCGTGACTCGCAGTGTGGCCATCAACCGCGGGGTGGCTGCCCGGCGGCGGGAGACGGAGCCGCTGGATCAGGAGGGGATGCCGGAGCCGGTCGCTCCTGAGCCGGGGGCGGATGAGGTGGTGGAGAAGGGGGAGATCCTGGCTGCGTTCCGGGAGGCCATGGAGCGGGACCTGGAGCCGCTCGAAGCCAAGGTCCTCTATCTTCACTATGTGGACGGCGTTCCCCTCGCCGGAATCTCCGAGATGCTCAACCTGCAGAACAAGTCGGGCGCCAAAGCCTTCATCGTCAGCGGCGGGCGGAAGCTGAAGCGCCGTTTCGGACGGTGGCTGGCTCGCCAGTCCGCCGGAGGTACCGTTTCATGACCGATCATGCTCCGCGGTTGACTCTGGATGAGTGGCTGCGCGCTGCTTACGACGATCCGGCCGCCGGGTGCCCGCCTCCCGAGTCCTGGCTCGAGGAGGAGCTCGCCGATCGCACGCCCGAGGAGCGCCGGCGCCTCGAAGCCCATGCCGCACGCTGCCCGGCCTGTGCGGCCGAGCGGGATCTTGCCCAGGCCTTCGACGCTGGAGCGGAGGCTGAAGGCGTCCGCTCTCGAGGACGTGGACTTCGTCGTCTCCCGTCTGGAAGGGGCTTCGCCCGTGAAAAAAACGGCCCGGGTCGTGCCTTTTCGGGTTCCGAAGCGGGAGACCTCTCAGGCAGCTCCCGTGCCGAGCCGGAGCCGGGACTGGCGACGGCTGGCCGCGGCGGCGATGGTGATCCTGGCCGTGGGGCTGGGGTATCAGCTCTTCCGGCCCGCGGCCCCTCCCCTGCCCGCGCCGCCCTCGGGGGGCGTGGTGCGCGGCGGCGAGGTGGAGGCGGTCTCTCCCGTGGGTGAGGTGCCCGGCATCCCCACCGAGTTGCGGTGGACGCCCCGGCCGGGGGCGAGCTCCTACCGGGTGCGCCTCTCGGCGGTGGACGATACGGTCCTGTGGGAGGGCACGGTCCTGGCTCCCCCGGCCCGGTTGCCGGCCGAGGTGGTCCGGTCTCTGCATCGCGCTGTGGTCTATGTGTGGAGCGTCGAAGCGCTCGGTCCCTCTGGCGAGCGGCTGGGGGCTTCGGAGCCGGTCCGGTTCCGGGCCCGACCGGCGCCGGAAGGATCGGCGCCGGAAGGATCAGCAGCGCTGTAACGTTCCTGTAAGGTTGGAAGGATTAGTTTGGCCCCGGAGGTGCTGTCATGACCCGGAGACGATTCTCAGCCGTTCTTGCCGCTCTGTTGGTGACTGTCCTCTTCGCCGGTCCCGCTCAATCCGTCTTTGCCAGCGGTGGGAGCGATGATGGCGGGAGCGGCGGCAATGGGAACCGCGGCGGGGGGGACAAGGACCTCGTGCTGCGGGTGAACCCGGCCATCGGCGTGCCGGGCGGCGTAGTGGCGGTCGTGCTGCGCACCTATGCTCCGCGGCCCATCCGTCAGGGTCAGGTCACCGTCCGCGTGGTCCGCCGGCCGAAGCCGGGAAAGGCACTCGGCCTCACGCTGGAGGAGCTCACCCAGCCCGTGCGCCCCTTCGTCTCTCTGCTCTCCGCCGTGGTCTACAGCGCGCAGGGCGACTCGGTGACGCAGGCGCTCCTCTCGGGTCTTGCGGACAGCCAGATGACGCAGGTGAGCTTCCAGTCCCCCTCCGGCTCGGTCAACGCGGCCGACGGTCCCCTCGCCGTGTTCTTCTACCGCCTCGATCCATCGGTGAAGCCTGGGGACACGTTCGATCTCACGATCGATCCCATTCCGACCAAGCTCACGGACAGCGCCGGCCAGCCCATCACCCTGGCGCCCCGGGGTGACGTGCTCACCGTGCGCTCGCCCAAGGCTGCCTACAAGCTGGAGGCGGATGGCGACAAGGTCCAGCCCGGGGAGGTGGCCGAGCTGGGGGTGAACACCTTCGAGCCCTTCGCCGTGGGCGGCGGGCGCATCACTTTGACTTGGGATCCGCAGATCGCCGGCGGCGCTCCCTCCGTCCGCATCGATCCGCGCTACGGCCGGGTGACCTACACGGTGGACACCTCCCGGCCCGGACGGCTGGTGGTGGACTTCAAATCCCCCGATGCGTCGTTCAACACCGTACCAGGGACGATTGTAGGCATCACGATGCCGATCTCTGCTGGAGCTTCGATCGGCTCCACTTCGCCGTTCCGCTTCGATCCCGCGGGGACGTGGCTGGTCAATGGCAAGGGGAAGAAGCTCAAGGTGGCGATGGAGAACGGGGGGATTGCGGTTCAGTAGGTCTCCGCAGGACGATCCACGCCAGGATCGCGATCCCGATCACCCCCACCACCCACCCCCAAGGGATCCTCCGCGGCACCACCCGCGGAGCCTCGCCCACCAGCACGTAGCCCGACCACAGGTCGGGCCGGTTCCAGCGGGGATCGGCCCGGAAGCGGCGCTTGGTTTCCCGCAGGGCCTCATCGGGGGGGAGTCCCTGGGCCAGCTCCCAGTAGAGCTGCTCCATGAAGGCGGCGGTGGCGTCGTCTCCCACGTCCCAGAGGGTGGCCACCACGGCCTGCGAGCCGGCGGCGAGGAAAGAGCCGGTGAGGGAGGAGAGGGCCTGGCCGTCCTCGCCTGGACCCAGGGCCGTGCGGCAGGCGGCGAGGACGGTCAAGGCGGAGCGATCGTCGAGCTTGGCGATCTCGTCGGGAGTCAGAAGGCCATCGTCGCGATCATCACCACTCTCGGGAGCCAGGAGGATGGCGGCCCCCCGGCCCGGCCGCTCGTCGATCACCGTGTGGGTGGCGAGGTGGACCACTCGGGCTCCCCGGGCCACGGCCTGCCGGAAGGCTGCCTCCGTGGCCTGATCTCCGGTGATCTCGACGCTCTGGCCGCCCAGCAGCCGGGCCGCGGTCCCGATCTCCCGCCCGGCGGCAGCAAGGGGGGCGAGATTGAAGCGCTCCACCAGCAGCTCGCGGGGACCGGCCGGTCCTGATCCGGATCGGGACAGCAGGGGATTGCCGATCCCCAGCAGTCGAACGCCCTCCAGCTCCGGGCCTCTCCCACTTCGTAAAGTCGAGGCGCTGGGGAGATAGCTCACGGTCGAGCTCTCGACCAGGGGCACGCTCCGGTCCCGCGGGTTTTCCAGCAGCTCGAAGGGGAGATAGCGGAGAGCGCCGTCCGGGGCGATGCGCAGGGGAGTGTCTCGCGGGGGCCGGGGGAGGTCCTCGGCCTGGCCCAGGAGCACCTGGGAGAGGCCGGAGAGGACTGTGGGGGCCGGCGCCTCTCCTCGCGAGAGGGCGCGGTGCACGGACGCTACGGCCTCCAGCACGGGCCGATGAGGCCCCAGGTCGCGGAAACGGACGCCGCTGCTGCGGATCACCCAGAGGAAGAGGTCCTTCTCCCCCAGGAAGTACTCCAGCACGGCTCCCTCTTCTCCCACCCGCGAGCGCAGGGCTTCGGCACCGAGGGGAGCCGCCGGTCGCCGGCCCGCTCCCAGGGCGTCCAGGAGGTCCCGGGCCTTGGCGCGCTCGGCAATCTCGAGCGCCCGCTCTCCCCAGCCCTTCCCGGGTTTCCTCCGGTCGAGCTCGCCCAGGGTATCCACGGCCGCGGCATAGACGGCCCGCTTGTCGCCGAAGTATCCGGCCCGGCGGGGTCGGGCGATGGCGGAGCGCACGTGCTCGATCTCGTCGAGCGCCCGCTCGAAGTGACCGAGAGCCCCCCGCAGATCGCCACGGGCCCGGGCGATCCGGCCCAGCCCCTCGCGGGCCGACCACCGCCCCTCGGCCGAGCCGCTCGCCTCGGCCACGGCAAGACACCGGTGGAAGATCTCCGCCGCCTCGTCCAGCCGGTTCCGCTCCAGGAGGAGCCGGCCGAGATAGAAGAGGTCCTGCACCTCCTCCGTCTTGTCGCCGCTCTCGCCGGCCAGGCGCAGGGCCTCGCGGAAGGCGGCCTCCGCTCCTCCGGGCCGCTCCAGGTTCAGATGCTCGGCGAGCCCCAGGTTCAGCCAGGCGTTGGAGAGCGCCGCCGTGTCCCCGGCTTTCTGGTAGGCCTCGATCCCCTGCCGGAACGCGGTCTCGGCCCGCACGGGATCTCCGAGGTTTCTGTAGATCACCCCGGTGTTGACCAGCAGGGCAGCCCGCCGGCTGGGGTCCGTCTCACCGCCTTCGGCCAGGAGACCCTTATAGAGGTCGAGAGCCTCGCGGTAGGCTCCCACCTTCTCCAGCACCACCCCCTGGTTGAGCCGGGCGATCCGCACCTGTCCCGCGGCCCAGGGCTCCCCCCGGTGCCGCGCAGCCAGGGCCTCGGCCTGGGCGTGGAGGTCCAGGGCAACGGAGTAGCGGCCGGTGGCGATGGCCAGAGACCCGAGATTCGAGAGATTGATGACCTCAGCCTCGGCGTGCCCCAGCCGGTGGTTGATCACCAGTGCTTCCCGGAAGTCGCGCTCCGCCTCGGCCGTCTCCCCCAGTCCCTGGAGGACCCATCCCAGATTGTTGAGCGTCTCGGCGATCGCCTCCGGGACCCCCTCGGTGCGGCGCAGTCGCAGGGCCTCCCGGCAATCCGGCAGCGCCGAACGGTACTCCCCCAGATCCATCTGGATAACGCAGGCGTTGTTGAGCGCCGCCCCTGCCAAGGCCGGATCGGACCTCCCCGTCCCCGCCGCGACCGCCCGGTACTTCTGAAGCGCTTCCTTCAGCCGGCCGGCGGTGTGGAGCTGGACGGCGCGATCGAACGAAGGGGTGGCAGGGAGGAGGAACAGGAAGAGGCAGGAGAAAAGCGGCTTTTGAAAGTCTGGTGTAATCATGGGCGATGACGGGTCAATACGCACTTTGCTATAAAATGGCGAAGCCCTCGAACAAGGGCCCGATCAACGACTCAGGAGGACCGTACCATGCCGAAATTCATCCAGTCCCTCTCCCCACGCTCCCTGCTCCTCGGCTCCGCCCTCCTCCTCGGCGGCTTTGCCCTCGCGGCCCCGCCGGTCGAGGCTGTTCCCGCCGCCTGCAAGGGGACAGGCGGAATCACGACCTACTACAGCGACTCCACCTATCGGACGGTCGTCGGCAACTACTTCTCCAGTTGCCAGGGCGGCTGCAACGGCTCCGGCCAGATCACCCAGTTCTATCGCTTCGACCACTACGTCTGCGTCGACCCGTAGGCTTCAGCACGAAACCGGAAACCTCCTTCCTCCCGGCTGCGTAGTGAAATTCGGGAGTGAAGGAGGCTCCCGGTCATGCTGAAGCTTCTCCTCTGGCTGCTCTTGCTCGTCGTCTGCTGGCCCCTGGCCCTGCTGGCGCTCGTCCTCTATCCCTTCGTGTGGCTCCTGTCGCTGCCGTTCCGGCTGGTGGGGATCACTCTGGAGGCGGTGTTCTCGTTCTTGAAGGCCCTGCTGTTCCTGCCCTCCCGGCTGCTCGGCGCGAAGCCGGCCTGAAGCCCTTCCCGGGGAGCCCTGAAACGTTCGGGGCCTCCCCTGCGTCTTCCCCTCTGGATGCTGACGGCTTTCGACGACACCGCCCGGACGTACCGCCGCCGGGTCTACTCCTTCGCCCGCTACCTGCTCTCCAACCGGGAGGAGGCGGAGGACGTGACTCAGGAGGTGCTGCTCCGGCTATGGCGTCATCAGGCCGGCGTCGAGGAGGAGCGCCTCGGCTCCTGGCTGCTGCGGGTGACCCGCAACGCCTGCTACGACCTGCTGCGGCGAAGGCGGTCCGAGGCCACGACGAACGCCATGGCCACGAGCCTGGACGACGAGGCGACGAGGGAGCTGGCGAGCGCTGAGCCCGATCCCCTGAGCCGGGCGGAGGCCGCGGACTTCCGCCGCCGCCTGCTCGGGGCCCTGGGTGAGCTCGGCGAACCGTACAAGAGCATCGTCATCCTGCGGGAGGTGCAGGGACTGGCCCACCGGGAGATCGGCGAGGCGCTCGGCATCCCCGAGGTCACGGTGCGGGTCCATCTGCACCGGGGCCGCAAGAAGCTGCGCGAGCGGCTGCGGGAGGTAGAAGCATGAATCGAATCGAAGACGTCCTGCCCTGCAATCACTGCGACGATGCCCTCGACCTGCTCGAGCCCTACGTGGACGGCGACCTTCCGGAGGAGACGGCGGATCGCCTGCGGGTCCACCTCGAGACCTGCCGCTCGTGCGCCGCGGAGCTGGCCCTGGCCGAGCGGATCCAGACGGAGCTGCGCTCTCTCCCCCAGCTCGACTGCCCGCCTGAGGTCCTGGAGCGGGTGCGACGAGAGGGGGGGAGGTGGTGCCGTTCCCGTCCACGCCGGACCGGCCTCCCCCTGAGGGTGGCCGCTGCGGCGGCGGTGCTGGTCCTCGCCCTGGCGGGCGGAGCCCTCTTCATCCGCTCCCAGCAGCAACCGCGGCAACCCCGCCAGCCGAATGCCGCGGAGATCGCGCAGGCCACCGCAGAGGCTCGCTTCGCCCTCGCCTACATCGGCAAGGTGAGCCGCCGCACCGGTCTCGATCTGCGGGACGACGTGCTCGCCCGGCGCCTGGTGCGTCCGGCCACCCGGAGCCTCTCGCTCGGCGTTGCCACGCAGGAGCCCGCCCCCGGCCGGGGCGGGCAGCCTCAGAAGGAGTTTTGACATGCGCAAGACCATCATCCCGGGCTTCGCCCTCGTCCTCTTCCTCGTCTCCTCCGCCCTGCTGGCGCAGCAGACGGCGCCGGCGCCCGGGTTCGTGCCCCTGGCCGAGCTGAACTCTGTTCCCCCAGGACAAGCTGAGCGCCGAGATCAATCTGGAAGGGGCCATCCTGCGGCTCGTCGCGGCCGCCCTGAAGAAGGAGGACCCGGCCTTCTCGTCGATGGTCGCGGACCTGCGCTCGATCAACGTCCAGGTCTTCCCCCTGGTCGGCATCGACGCCGGAGCGGTCAAGGCGAAGATCGACCGCGCCGTCCATTGGCTGGAGGAGCGGGGCTGGAAGGCCAGCCTGCGGGTGAAGGAAAAGGGCGAAGAGACCTACATCTATCTCAAGGAGCAGGACGGCCAGATCGTGGGGCTGACCGTGCTCTCGTTCCAGCCGGGCGAGGAGGCGGCAGTGATCAACATCGCCGGCCGCATCGATCCGGATCAGATCGGCCGCCTGGGCCAGAAGCTAGACGTGCCGGAGCTCGAGAAGGTGCAGGGCGGCAAGAAGCCGAAGTGACCAGAATCTCTATCCAGGGAGGAACGACCCATGAAGACCCGTCTCATCCCATTGCTTTCCCTTCTCCCGCTGGCCGGGCTCGCGGCGGGCTGTGCCGGCGGCGCCCCCTCCGTCGAGGCCGTGCGCTGGGAGATCCAGCGCCGGGTGCCCGAGGCCCGGTTCGAGCTCGAAGAGCACATCCGCCTCGGCCGCATCTCCATGGGGCTCATCCACGGGCTCGTCCGCCTGGCCGCCCACGACGAAGACGAACAGGAGCTGCAGATGATCAACGAGGTCCACCGCGTGGAGGTAGCCACCTACAAGGTGACCTCCCTGCCGGACCTCGACCGCTTCGAAGGTCACGGCAGGATTCGAGCGCGACCTCGCCCGCGCTGGCTGGACCCTGGCCGTGCGCACCCGGGAGAACGACGAGCGCACCTGGATCTTCCTCCATACCACCCCCGACGGAGGCTTGAGCAACCTCTTCGTGGTGGCTCTCGACCACGGCGAGCTGACCCTCGTCCGCCTCGACGGCCGGCTGGACAGACGCCTTCGCCGCGGCCGTCGCCGATCACCCGAAGGAGGTGGTGCGGCAGGTCGGCGGCGCGGGGTAGGAGCAGAAAAACCCGGCTTTCCCCGGATTTCGCCCCCTTCTTTGTCCCGCCCGGAGGGGGCTGCTGTACCCATCCTTTTGTAATCAATTTTTCACATCGTTACCTGGCCAACAGGGAGTTGGCTGAGGTTTGCTCAAAAGGGGGAAGCCATGTCGCAAGGCAAACGGATCGTTTCCGTGATGGCCGGAGCCGCGCTCCTGCTGGGAGCCGTGGCCGCGCAGGCGCAGGGCAGGATCAAGGTGGGCGACGAGCTGGAGTACCGGGCGGCGACGCCGGCCGCCTATCCCGTGGGCGGGCCCGAGAGACCGGTGACCTGGTCGGAGACCGTGTTCTCGCCCGGCGCCACCTTCCTGCGGGTCCACTTCAACAAGCTCAACCTGCCGGACGGCGACTACCTGACGGTATCGAACCCGAACGGGGAGGAGTACTGGACCTACACCGCCAAGGGTCCCCGGGGCACGGGCGAGCTCTGGTCGTTCATCATCGAGTCCGACACGGCGCTTGTCGAGCTGCACAGCGGCAACCGGGTCAAGGCGCGCGGCCGGTTCGGCGTGGCCATCGACCGTATCGCCCATGGCACGGCCCCGATCAATGAGGACGGCACTCCGCTCGAAAAGGTCATCTGTGGCACCGACGGCAAGGAGAACGTGGCCTGTCACACGACCGTGAACGTCAATCCGGTGGCCCGCCTGTCGTTCCAGAGCGGCGGCTCGAGCTTCCTCTGCACCGGCTGGCTGGTGGCCGGCTCGAACAGCAGCACGATGATGACCAACAACCACTGCTTCACCACCCAGGCCGAGGTCAACACCGTCCAGGCGCGGTTCAACTACCAGACCACCACCTGCACCGGCTCGACCGTGGCCACGACCACCACCTACGCCGGCGGCACCTTCCTGCGGACCAACTCCGTCAACAGCCTCGACTACACGCTCTTCACCCTGCAGGGTAACCCCGAGGCCACCTGGGGCGAGTACACGGCCACCTCGAAGAGCCCGACGGTGGGTCATGGTCCTCAACTTCCCCCAGCATCCCGCCGGCGTGGTGAAGAAGATCGCCTTCTGGAAGGACACGGCCCACACCCTGCGCTGCGACGTCTCGACTATCAACCAGACCTACGGCGGCTCGGCCGCGGGCACCCAGATGGGTTATAGCTGCGACACCGAGGGAGGCTCCTCGGGCTCGCCGGTCCTCGACGCCGGCACCGGCCGGGTGATCGGCATCCACCACTTCGGCGGCGTCGGCGGCGCCACCTGCCTGAACAGCGCCACGCAAATGAAGCACATCTGCGCCAACGCCGGCTCGCTGCTCACCTGCGCCACCAACTAGATCAGATCTAGGATCTATCAGACCTGAGGGCCTGGGGACGTCCCCGGGTCCTCCCAGTCCGGCCGCCGCCAGGCGTGCTCCCGGCCGGGGACGGGAGCGAGGCCGGCGGCCTCCAGGCGCTCGCCCAGGAGATCGAGGAACCGGTGCTGGCCCTTCACCACCGCGAGGTTCAAGAACAGCTCGCGGGCCACACCCTTCTTCTCCACCACGAAGCGCAGGGCCTCGGTGCCGGGACGGGGATTGCAGGCGAGCATCCGGGCGAACGGCACGCGCCGGGGTCGGAAGGTATGAAGGGGCTGATAGGCGAAGGCGTTGTCGTCGAGAAAGACCGCCGGCTTGCCCGCCGTCCACCAGATCTTGATGAGGCTCACCCAGAACAGCAGGCTGTACGCCAGCATCACCCCGAACGCCCGTCCCCAGGCCTCCCGCTCCCCGGAGCGCAGGAAGAGGACGGCGATGCCGATGGCAATCACCACGGCGACTCCCCAGAGCAACGCCCGCCGGCTGGTGCTCCGCACCCAGGGGCGGAAAGGGAAGGTGGTGGTCACGGTTCGTTGCCCCCCTCCCCGAAGCCCTCACCCCCTGGCCCCCTCTCCCGCCCCCTCCCACCCCCCTCACCGGGAGAGGGGGAACTTGTCCGAGTTTTCGACTTGCTGCGTTCCGTAGAACGGTGCCAGTGCGGTGTCGCCATGAGGGCGACGTCAGAGATACGCCTCAGCACGGATTCGATGTCGGTCAGGACCTGTTCGTTGGGGAAGCGGAGAACCACGTAGTCGTGGCCTTGGAGGTAGGCGTCTCGCTCCCGATCGCGGGCTGACTGCTGGTCCGTCGCATGGATGTCTCCGTCCAGTTCCACCACCAGCCGGCGGTCTCGGCAGCAGAAGTCCGCGACGAAGGATCCTATGGGAACTTGGCGAAGGAACTTGAGGCTGACGAGTTGCCGGTCCCGAAGTCGCTCCCACAGCGCCTTCTCGGCCGGGGTCGCGTTCTGGCGTAACTCTCGGGCGATCATTTTGTGTACAGGCAAGCCCTACCCTCCATTCAATCCGTATATTCTCCTCCAAATCGCCAACCTGCCTAGAGCTCCCCCCAGCCAAGACCCTCATCACCCCGGCCCTCTTCTCCCGCCCCCTCACCACCCCCCACCCCGGGAGAAGAGGGAGAAAGACGAGACGAACACGGACAGTAGGGACAGGAAAGATCACTCAGCGAGGTTCTCCCTCTCCGGGAGAAAAGGGAGACAAGCAGGAAAGGACGGGAAGGACAGCAAGGACAAGAAGGCCGCGGAAGAGCAGCAAGACCGCCTCAACCAGGACCCCCTCTCCCGGCGAGGGGGGTGGCGAGGGGGCGGGAGAGGGGGTAGGGGGTGAGGGCTTTTGGGCGGGGGGAGACGTGATGAGGACCGGACAGGGGTGAGGGTTCCGGGAATGAAGAACCCCTCACTCGCCGTTCGCATAACGGTATGGCTATCGAGAACCGCGAGCCCACGGTGTTCCTTCTTTCCCCGGCCAGCCTGTCGGGCGTGCGGGCGGGTCAGCTTACGTCCAAGGATGCGGGAATCGAGACCGCGGTGCGCTTCCGGAGCGCCGAGGGAGTGCCCATCGGGGACGCCTTCAGCTTCCTGAGCTCCCTCTATTTCCGGGGGAAGATGGCCTACGCCCGCCGCTTCGCCTCCCCGCCGCCGGGGCTCGGGGTGGGCACGCCCGACGACGGCATCCTGGTGATCGCTCCCGGCTTCGGGCTGGTACCACCCTCCTGGCGCCTCGACCGCGAGCGCCTGGCGAAGATGCGCACGCCGGTCGACCTCAAGAACCCGGACTACTGCGAGCCCCTGCGCGACCATGCCCGGCAGCTCCGCGCGCTGATGCCGGAGCCCGTCCGGGTGGTCCTCCTGGGGAGCGTCGCGACCGGCAAGTACGTGGACCTCCTGGCGCCGGTCTTCGGCGACGATCTCCGTTTCCCCCGCATCTTCGCGGGAGCCGGCGACATGCAGCGGGGCTCCCTGATGCTGCGGGCGGCCCGTGAAGGGCAGGAGCTGGAGTACGTCACCCTCGACGCTCCCCGGAGGCGGGCCCGCGGCTAGCCGGCGAACGTGGAACGGACCTTGCAGTTTCATTCCGTCGACCAGGAGTCAAACCAAGAACCGACTGGAGCATACGTCAACGCAAAGGAGAACCATCATGAGCCGCACATCCCGCAAGAAGGTGGCGCTGCCTCTGTTGCTGATCGCGGCACTGTTGTCGGTCGCCGCGACCGGCTGCAAGGTCACCCAGACCCAGGAAGGCAAGATGCCCGAGGTGGAAGTGAAGGGCGGGCAGGTTCCCAAGTACGACGTCAAGGGCCCGAAGGTGGACGTGAAGACCGAGACCAAGCAGATCGAGGTCCCGACCGACGTCACGGTGAAGACCGAGAAGAAGGACATCAAGGTCCCCAAGGTCACGGTCACGCCGCCGAAGTAGGCCCTCACTCCCCCAGCCCCTCTCTCCCAGCCTCCCCCCCGGTCCGCCGGGAGAGAGGGGAGCGGTTTGTCCTTGAAAAAGCAGGAAAGTCTTCTCTCTCTTCTTCGACTAACCTCTCCCTCTTCTCCCGGCGGGCCGGGGGGGAGGCTGGGAGAAGAGGGCCGGGGTGATGAGGGTCTTCTCGCGCTATAGTCTCCGGCCAGAGGAGACTCCCCCATGGCCGAATCGGTCGAATCCCTCACCGCCTCGTCCGCTCCGGCGTCGTCGCCGGCTGCCGAGAAGCTCCGCTCGCGCATGCTGAGCCCCTTCATGATGCGGGCGTTCATGCTGGCGAAGCTCCCCTCGCCCTGGTGGCGGGCTCAAGGTGCGGGAGCTCGACCGCGAGCGGTGCGTGGTCACCGTGCCCTACGGGTGGCGGACGACCAATCCTTTTCGCTCCACCTACTTCGCCGCTTTGAGCATGGCCGCCGAGATGTCGACCGGGGCGCCGGCCATGATGGCCGTCGAGCTGGCGCCGGGCCCGGTGGCGCTCCTCATCGTCAATCTGGAGGCGACGTTCGGCAAGAAGGCCACGGGGCTCACGGCCTTCACCTGTGAGGAGGGGGCCAAGGCCTTCGCGGCCGTGGCGGACACTCTGCGCACGGGCGAGCCGGCCACGGCGCGCCTGGAGACCGTGGGACGGGCGGCGGACGGCACCGAGGTGGCCCGCTTCGTCTTCACCTGGTCGTTCAAGAAGCGCTCGCCCCGGAGCTGACGACCATGCGCGTGGCCCTGGCCCAGCTCGCGGCCTCACCCGATCGGGATGAGAACCTCGCCCGGGCCGTCGAGGCCATGGACGCCGCCCACGACGCCGGGGCGGACCTCGTCGCGTTTCCCGAGGTCGTCCTCGACCGCTTCTTCCCCCAATTCCGGGGGACAAGACGGCCCTGGCCCTGGCGGAGCCCATCCCCGGGCCGACCTCCAGCCTCATCGCCGCCAAGGCGCGGGCGCTCGGCCTCGTCACCGTCTTCAACCTCTATGAGCTGGGAGAGGGCGGCCGCCGGTTCGACAGCTCCCCCGTTTTCGATGCCAACGGCACCCTCCTCGGCGTCACGCGCATGATCCACATCACGGACTACGAGGGGTTCCACGAGAGGGACTACTACCATCCCGGCGATCAGGGCGTGCCGGTGTACGACACCCGCGTGGGACGGATCGGCGTCGCCATCTGCTACGACCGGCACTATCCGGAGGTGATGCGGGCGCTGGGCGTGGCGGGCGCGGAGATCGTAGTGATCCCTCAGGCGGGTACGGTCGGCGAATGGCCCGAAGGGCTCTACGAAGCCGAGGTGCGCACGGCGGCGTTCCAGAACGGCTACTTCGCCGTCCTCGCCAACCGCGTGGGCGAGGAGGGGAAGCTCCACTTCGCGGGCGAGTCGTTCGTGGTCGATCCCGAGGGCCGGGTCCTCGTCCGCGGCAAGAGCCTGGAGGAGGATCTGGTGATCGCCGATCTCGATCTCGAAGCGTGCAAGGCCTCGACCGCCCGCCGGCTCTTCTGGCGCGATCGCCGGCCGGAGCTGTATCAAAAATGGCTGTAGGTGTCCCGACAACTCGAATCCGCCACCCCGCCCGGGCATGAATGCCAGGGCTAGGAACAGCGCCCCCTGAAGGGGGCTTTAAGCCGGATTCATCCGGCGTTGTTCTTAGCCCTGGCATTCATGCCCGGGCGGATAGGACGACTTTCGAGACACTGGAGACGACACTCTCTACGATCCTCCCCCGTCCGATCCCGGGTCCGCACCCGTCGCAGGTGCGGGCACCTGCTCCTTGGGGTCGTTGCGGCCGGGACGCGGGGTGGCGAGGCCCTTGCCGCGCTCGATCTCGTAGAGGAAGTCGGCGGAGGTGCCCGTCCCCTGCTCGGCCTGGAGGCTCCAGGTGCGGCCGAGGATGTAGCGGATGCGGAAGGTGCTGATGGGCTCGAAGAGGCCGATGCCGTAGGTCACGTAGAGGCGGGGAGAGAGGTATTTGCCCACCACCAGCGAAGCCTCCTTGAGGCCGCCCGTGCTCTCGATGCGCGCCTCCTCCAGGCCGAAGCGGGCGGCGATCTTCTTCGCCAGCAGGTTCCCCCCCTTGAGGCCCAGCGAATTCGCGGCGTTGGCCACCATATCCCCTTCCTGGGGGTTGCTCTGCCCCAGGGGATGGCCCAGGAGCACGTAGGCCAGGGCGTCGCTCTCGTTCATGGGCGGATCGGAGTAGATCGTGGTCTGCGGATTGCGGAGGGTGCCCTTGATGATGAGGCCCGCGATGGTGCCGTCCGCGGCCTTGCGATAGGCCCGCATGTCGAGGCCGGGATTTTCGAGCGGACCGCCGGCGAAGATGACGCGCCCGCGGTCGAGAGTGAGGTCCTGGCCGTAGGACTTGTAGACGCCGTCCACCACCACCAGCTCCCCCACGGCCACGGGAGGCTTGGCCGGCTGCTCGATGATCAAGAGGCTCCCCGTGAGCTTGCCGGTGAAGCCGGAGGCCGCCACCGTGACCTTCTCCCCCAGGATGACCCGCACGCGGGCGTTGAGCTCCAGGGCCTGGCGGTTGGCCGCGGCCGTCTGCTCCTCGGAGGGAGGGATGACGACGACGTCCTGGGAGGCTTTGACGGCGGCGCGGCGCCCCTTCTGCTGGTTGATGGCGGCCTCGGGGACCTCGACGTCGCCCGTGACGTCCACCTTCGGGTACTGGGCGGTGATCTGGAGGTGGGGATTGACGATCACCCGCGCCTCCTTGCTGTTGGAGACCACGAAGCGCCGGCCTTCGATGGTGATTTTGGCCGGTCGCTGATCCAGGGGGACATCGCCCGCGATGGTGACGTTGCCGCCGCCGGACTGGGCCGAGCCCTGGATCTGGAGGGCCTTGTCGCCCTGGCTCCTCGCCGCGAGCTCGATCTTCCGCAACTGGAGACCGAATTTCGGCACGTCCACCTCGGCGCCGTTGAGCTCCACGGCGCCCGTGGCCCGCGGCGTAGCGACCGTGCCCCCGAGGGTGAGGTCGGCGGTGAGCGTGCCCTTGGTGTTTTCGAGGTCGGATACGAAGGCCTCGGCCAGCTTGAGGTTGGCGAAGCTGGCCACCACGTGGCCGCCCACGGTCTGCTGCTGGAGGGGCGCGCCCAGGGCGTTGTACTGGGGGAGGCTCAAGGTGCCCTCGACTTTCCCGGTGTCCGGGAAGTTGAGAGCCACCCGCGCGGCGAGGCCGGGTTGGCCCGGAACCCCGGCGGTCAGCGCCACGGTGCCCTGGTCGTAGCGGATGTGGACTGTGTTGCCGTTCGGTGCGGGATAGCGCACCTCGCCCGGGCCGGGGCGGAGGTCCACCTTGGCGGTGACGAAGCCGTTGGGGGCGCTCTGGCCCTGGAAGGTGCCGTTCACGGCGCCGGTGATCGTGAGGTCCGGAGGCAGGAAGGGCTTCACCAGGGAGAAGGGGAGGTCGGCGATCGTCCCCGAGGCATTCCACGGACCGGCCTGGCTCCACTGGCCGTCGGCGCAGAGGCGGGCGTTGCCCGAGGTCCAGCAGAAGCCCTGGAGAGAAGCTCCAGTGGTGCTCGCCGTGAGACCGGCCGGTCCGGCGAGCGACCAGTTCCCGTCTGCTCGTTGCGCAGATCGAGGCGTTGGATCTTGCCGTTCCAAGTGACTGCTTTTTGGAAATCACCGCCTTGAAGTCCCCCAGCCAATCCCAGATCGAGGCTCCCCTCCTGCGCCTTGACCGCGAGGGTCACGGCGTGGGACTGGCGGGTGCCCCGGCCGTTGACGGCCACGGTCTCGAAGCGGCGGTCGCCCATCCCGACGTTGGTGGCGTTGACGTCGAGGAGGATGGGACCCTGGGTGGCGAGATCGACGTCGGCGTTGAGCGCCAGGGTCGCGACGGTGTAGGTCTGATAGACGAGCGACTGGCCGTTCCCCTGGGCGCGGACGTGAGGGCTCTGCCACGGCCCCGAGAGGTTCCCCTGGAGGGCGACGGAGCCGCCGGCCTGGGGCAGGGCCTCGCCGAGGTTGGGAGCGTCGAGCTTCCAGTCGAGATTGCCGGCGGTCTTCGAGAAGGTGCCGGAGGCCGCGAGCCGGGCCGAGCCGGAGCGCAGGTCGAGCCGGGGGAGGTTGTAGCGGTTGCCCGCGAGCTCCAGGTGGACCGAGCCGGCCAGGGGGTTGCCCCGCAGGTTCCCCTCGAGGTCCGTCACGTCCACCTGACCGTAAGGACTCGCCGTTGCGCAGGGTGCCCTCGCTGGTCGGCGGCGAAGGTGACGCGGCCCGGGAACTGGGGATCGTAGGCCCCGGGATCGAGATCGTTGCCGTTCACCTTCAGACGCCAGGACACCTGGGGTTTCCAGGCCACGGTGCCCACGGCCGTGAGGCGGCCCCGCAGCACGTCACCGCGCACGGAGCGGAGATCCATCTTCTCCTGGGTGCCGCGGCCGGAGACCACCCAGCGGCCCGGGGGAATGCCGGGGCCGGCGAGGTCGGCGTTCATATCCAGCTTGTAATCGGCGAGCGAGCCGCGGAGCTTGGCGTCGCCCTGGCGGCTCACCACCACGGGCGCGCCCCCCTGGAGAGGCCAAGACGAAGCGGCGCCAGTCGGCCACCAGGTCGAGGTCCAGATCCTTCTTCGCCGTGCCGACCGTGCCTTTGGCCGTGAGGTCGGAGCCGTTCGCGGTCTTCACGTTCAGGTATTCGAAGTAGTAGTCCGTGCCGCGGCGGGCCAGCCGGTAGGTGGCGACGCCGCTCCCCACGTCCTCATAGGAGCCGGCCACCTTGCCCTCGGAGATGAAGTCGTTGAGCTGGCCCTTGATCTTCAAGTTCCCTTCAGCCACCCGGGCCACGGGCCAGGCGGGATTGATCTCCTTCGTCTCGAAGCCCTGGACGTGGGCGGCGAGGTCGAGCCCCACTTCGCGCATGGGGGTGAGCACGTCGCCGCTCACCCGGGCCGTGAACGGCTGGGCGAGGTGCACGTCGATCCCCAGCTTCTCCAGGGTGCCGCGGAACGTCCCGGCCACCACGAAGGGCGGGTACTGAGGATCGTCATAAGTGGCGTCGGCCTTGAGGTTCAGGGCGTAAGCGCCCACGGGAGTCACGTCGCCTTCGGCCCGCAGGCGGAAGGTGGGGCCGTCCACCCGCAGGCTGCGCACGTGGAGGACGCTGCTCAGCCGGTCGCTCCGGGCGTCGAGGGCGATCTGATCCAGCCGGAAGGGGGGCTGGCCAGGCTGGGAGATCTCCACGTCCCGGATCAGCGCGTCGCGCACCACGATGTTGACCGGCAGGTGGATGTCCACCAACTTGCCGTCGCCAGGGGCCAGGACGACGCGGATCTTCTCCGCGTGCAGGCTCTCGACGTCGAGCTGCCGGCTCTTCAGCTTGCGGGGGTTCCAGGCAAGGGCGAGGTGGCCGATCCTCGCGTCCATCTTATCCGTCTTGTAATGGACGTCCCGGAGATCCAGAGGACCGATGAGGGGGCCGCGCTGGGAGCCGATCGTCAGCTCGCCGGGGATGAATCCCGCCAGGCGGCCGAGGAGGATGCGCGTCCCCTTCTCCGTGGAGACCCCGTACCAGATCCCAGCCACGGCGAGGATCACCAGGAGGACGAGGGTGAGAAGCAGGCCGAGCGTCCAGCGCAGGAAACGGCGCCGCTTCCTGGGCGCGGGAGCCGCAGAAGCCGGAGCGGGTGTCGGGGTCTCGGGGGTTTCGGGGGTCGGGGTCTCGTCGCTCACAGGTCCGGTCCGATGTTGAGATGGAAACGAATGGGGGTGCCCGGCTCGGAGAGAGCCCAGGCGACGTCGGCGCGGATGGGACCGATGGGCGAACGCCAGCGCACGCCGAACCCGGCGCCACGAGCGAGAGTCCCCAGCCCGCCGAACGACTGCGACGCATTGCCGGTGTCGTAAAACACAGCGGCTCCCCACTTGCCGAGGAAGCGGAGCTCGTACTCCAGGCTCCCCACCACCAGCACCTCGCCGCCGATGACGTTGCCCGCCTCGTCCTTGGGTCCCAGCGCCTGGTAGGCGAAGCCCCGCACGCTGCGGTCGCCGCCGGCGAAGAAGCGGAAGGTCGGGGGGAGCTCGCGGAACTCGTTCGTCTCCGTGTAGCCCAACTGGGTGCGGGCGATCACGCGGCTGCGCTCGCCCAGGGTGCGGATGAGCTTGCCCTCGACCGAGCCCTGAAGGAACGAGGCGTCGGAGAGCGGCGAGGCGCCCTGGAGTGAGAAGAACAGGCGGTAGCCTTTGGTGGTGTAGATCCGGTCGTCGGCCTTCACCCGCTCCAGGCTCGCGCCCGGCACCAGGAGGTTGGTGACCCCCTGGTCGAGGCCCACGGTGAAGCTCTCGCGCTGGAAGTTCAGCGAGTAGGCCTCGCGCCAGCCGCCCCGCGATTGAGTAAGGGTCGCGCCCAGCAGGCCGGTGTCGGTGATGAACGAATCCGTGTCCTGCCGCGCATAGGCGGCGTTTAAGGAGAGGACGTCGGTGCGCGGATAAGCGCCGGGGATGAAGTAGCTCCCCTTGAAGCTGCGCTCGATCCCCGAAACCGTGATCTCGGCCAGGGCGCGATGCCCCTTGGCATTGAGGCGCCGCAGCTCCCAGGCGCCCGTGGCGCGAGGACCGGTGTCGGTGCCATAGCCCACGCCGCCGGAGAAACGCATGGGCTTGCTGGGCGTGAGATTGACGTCGACCGGCACCTCCAGCCCCTGGGCCTGGTCCTGGCGGGTCACCACCTCGACCCGGCCCCAGTAGGGACTGTCGGAGAGCGAGTTCTGCAGCTCCAGCACCTTGTTGACGTCCAGCGGCTCGCCGCGCTTGAAATTCACGTATCCCTCGAGCAGACCGCGGTTGAGCACGTCCTGATTGAACCGCACCTCGCCGAAGCGGTAGCGCGGGCCGGTGTCGTAGTGGAGCACGGCGTCGGCCTCGTAGCGGGCCATGCTCACCCGCACCTCGTTGGCCTGGAAGGCGGCGTCGAGGTAGCCCTCCTCGGCCGCGAGATCCACCAGCTCCTTCTTCCCCCGCTCCCAGTCCGGGTGATAGAGGATCTCTCCCTTGCGCAGAGGGAAGCGCGCGGCGATCGCCTGGAAACGGGGGTCGTCCGCCCCGGCGCCGGTGATCTTCAAGTCGAAGCTCGCGATCTTGACCGGCGGGCCGGCGTCCACCTCATAGTGGGCGATCCAGCGGTCTTTCTCCTGGCGCAGCTCGGAGCGGACCTGCGGCCGGTAGTAACCGAAGGGTTGGAGGGCCTCCGCGATCTCCCCGGGAGCCTCGGCATGGAGCCTGCGGATACGTTCCTCGGTGAGGTCGTCCTTGTCGGTCTGCTCCAGGCTCAAGGCCGAGTGGATGTTCTGCGCCAGCCGGCGCGGCACCCCTTCGACCTCCACCTTCACCCGCGCCGCCGCGTGCAGGGCTGGGGATAGGGCGAGGAGCCCCAGAACCAGAAGAGCCCTCATCACCCCGGCCCTCTTCTCCCGTCCCCGCCCACCCCCCTCACCGGGAGAAGAGGGAGAAAAGCAAGACCGCTCCAACCGGGGTTTGCGCATCAGGACCTCGAAGCCTCGAGGGGGACGGTGATGGTCTTTGCCCGCACCGCGCCGGGGATCGCTGGCGCGCGTCCTTCGCGGTAGCGGCGGGAATGGACGCGGGTGACCTCCGCCCCCAGCAGGAAGATGAGCGAGGAGTAGTAGATCCAGATCAGGATGAGCACCAGCGAGCCCGCGGTGCCGAAGGTCGAGGCGATGCCCGTCCGTTGCAGGTAGAAACCGATGACGTAGCGGCCGAGCAGGAAGAGGATGGAAGTGATCGCCGAGCCCCAGGCCACGTCGCGCCAGCCGATCTGCACGTCCGGCAGCACGCGGAAGACGAGGGCGATGATGGCCGTCATCAACACCCAGGAGAAGAGGACGTCGGCCCCCCCCAGAACTGTCGACAGCCCGACCTCCAGGCGGGCCTCGAGGACCTTCTGCAGGGCCGTGAGGCCGGCGCTGGCGGCGACCGAGGCCACTAGCAGAATGCCCACGCTGAGGATCAGCCCGAAGCAGAGCAGCCGTTTGAGCAGCAGGCGCTTCAGGAAGAAGCCCGGCTTGGGGATCACCTCCCAGACCGTGTTGAGCGTGTCCTGGAGCTGGATGAGGACGCCGGTGGCGGTGATCAGCAGCGTCACGATGCCGACCAGGGCGGCAGTCCGTCCGGTCCGCGGCCTGGAAGCAGCGACGACGATCTGCTCCACCACCTCCGCGCTCTGGGGGCCGATGAACCGGGATAGCTCCCGCTGCACCTGCCCCCGCGCCGCGTCGGCGCCGAACGCCCAGCCGGCGAGGGAGCTCGCGAGGATGAGGATGGGAGCCAGGGAGAACACGGAGAAATAGGCAAGGGCCGCGCTCCGGGTCGCCGCCTCGTGTTTGGTCCAGTTGGCGAAGACCTCCTTGAGAACGTTCCAGAGGTTCTGCGGCTTGAGTCGGCGCATCGCGAGCGACGCCACTCCGGATTGCGGAAGGGCGGGGCTCGATCCAGTTGCAAAAGGCTTGCCCGGTGGGGCTACTTCGGCTCACCGAACGTCAGCGTCCCCGGATGCGCCGCGTTCCACCCATCCTTATAAGAAAGGTAACCCGGCAGCCGGACGAGCTTCTTGCCGTCCGGCGAGGTGAGGGCGTCCTCGCCGACACGCCAGGCGCGGCCGTTCTGGTCGTTGAGGAAGACGGCTCCCAGGAAGGCCCGCTCGGAACGGGCGAAGATGCGGTCGCCCCGATCGTAGGCGCGGATCGTGCGGTTCTTCGCGTCGGCTCCCGGCTCCCAGACGACCAGCACCGGGCGGTCGGCGATCTCGTCGTTGACGAGGCCTGCCTTGACCAGGGCTTCAATGGGATAGGCCTTGGCCGTGCCGTTCACCACCAGGCCGAAGACCGAGGGAGCTTCATCCGAGGAAGGCTCGGTCCCCGGGCTCCCGCTGGCTTCCACCACCCGCGTCTCGGGGTGGACCCGGAGCCAGACCTCCCAGGTGGTCAGCACCACGGGCAGGGGCTGGAGCTCGACACCTGAGCCCGCGAGGGAGCCCTCGACCGGCTTGCCCGTGAGCTGTCTCCACAGCGTGCCGGTCTCCTGGTCCCGGAGGACCTGGTCGCCGTCCTGGAAGCGGCCGGAGGCGGCCAGGGTCAGCGTCCCCTTCGGCGTATCCCGACGGTAGAGGATGGCCGAGCCGCAGCGGCGGCACCAGGCCGAGGGCGACCGGGACGCCGCCGATGGTGTCGTTGGCCACGGCGTGCCCTTCGAGGACGCGGAGAGGATAAGCCCGCAGGTCGTCACCGATCTGGACCCCGAGCACCGGTTCCTCCGGCGTCAGCGAGGTCGCCGCCTTGGCCCGCAGCAGGGGCGCATGGTCGAGCGGCGGCAGGGTTCCGGGAGAGAGACAGCCCGCGAGGGAGACTAAAAGGAGGATGGACAGGAGGAGGTTCGCGCGCATGAGCCCATCCTAATCTCATCCGCCGGGATTGAAGATGGCCCGCCGGAATCCACGACGGCCCGCCGCGCTCGACGACGGTCTGCCTCGATTCACGACGGCCCGCCGCGATTCACGACAGTCTGCCGGGATTCATGACGGTCTGCCGCGATCCACGACGATCTGCCTCGATTCACGATGACCCGCCGGAGTCTACGACGGTCTGCCGCGCTCGCCGACGGTCTGCCGCGATTCATGACGGCCTGCCGGAATCCACGACGGTCCGCCGCGATTCACGATGCCCCGCCGGAATCTACGACGATCTGCCGCGATTCACGACGGCCTGCCTCTAGCCACGACGGCCCGCCGCGATTCACGATGATCTGCCGCTGTCCACGACAGTCTGCCGCGATTCACGACGGTCTGCATCCGTCGACGACGGTCTGCATCTCGACAACCACGAGCACACTTAGAGGGACAGTGCGGCCCCTCCGTTCCATGCCGGTACGGAGCCCCGGACGCCGCACCCCGAAAGGAGCCCCTATGCTCCATAGGACCGGCCTCCGTGTCCTCGTCCTCCTGTTCCTGCTCTCGGCGCTTGCAACCCCGGCGATCGCCGCCGGCCACGGCGTACCGAGTTGACCTCTTTGCGACGAACAAATCCTGTCGCCGACGACAACGTTGCGCAGCTTCAGTCTCAATCCCCCGAAAGGTCCTGACCTCTTTGCGACCTCCACGATCAGATCACGATTTGGCTGTCCATCACCTTGTCTCAATCCCCCGAAGGGTCCTGACCTCTTTGCGACCCCGCGGGTCATCTCTCGTGTCGGCTCCATGGAGAACTTGTCTCAATCCCCCGAAGGGTCCTGACCTCTTTGCGACATGAGTATCCTTCAAAAGTGGATTGCGGGGTGGAGAGATTGTCTCAATCCCCCGAAGGGTCCTGACCTCTTTGCGACTAGGATGCGCAACAAGATCGTTGGTCTCGTGTTGGTGAGTCTCAATCCCCCGAAGGGTCCTGACCTCTTTGCGACGGTCCACGAAGGTACGTTCAGAGACGCCTGGGCCTGTGAAGTCTCAATCCCCCGAAGGGTCCTGACCTCTTTGCGACCCTCGGCCCTCTGGCGCGTTTCAAAGATGGCAAGATTTGTCTCAATCCCCCGAAGGGTCCTGACCTCTTTGCGACGTTCTATCCATCAGGCGCCGGTTGTTTGATGGTTTATAGGTCTCAATCCCCCGAAGGGTCCTGACCTCTTTGCGACGGGAGATATCTTCTTCCTCGAAGGAAACCTTCGCATAGTTTGTCTCAATCCCCCGAAGGGTCCTGACCTCTTTGCGACACCTGCCTCTCTAACCATCTGCAAACAAACGGCTTAAGGTGACCATTCCGCTAACCTCCCTCGCGGGGGCTTCCGCGGCTGCATTTCTGCACCTGGCTACCACTCGGCGGATTTCGTCTAAGTCTTTCATCTCGTTCAACTTAGCCCCGGTTTTGGGATTTCCGCTAACCTCCCCCGGTTTTTGGCCTCTCGGGAGGTTAGCGCCAGAACCGGCGCGGGAGGCCCCGGAGTCGCCTTTCTCAGTCATCCCAAGTATGGAATGGCGAGGGCTGTCCTGTCATTACCATATCCTGATCGCGTTGAGAGGGTCCATCGGTTGTCAAGGAGCCACGAAGAGTATACAGGCTTTCTGGCGGCTGGGTATGGCTTCGAGTGTCGCAGACCGCGTCAGTAGCAGGACGGGCCGCCGCCCCACTGGAGGTGGAAGGTCGGCCCACCAGATCTCATACTGCCTCATCGCTCGCTCGGGAAACCGCGGCTCTCCCAGACGGTCGGATCGAACGCTGCATCGGGGCTGTCAGGTTGGCGTGCGTACGCCTCGGCCGTGGCCTGTTCCTCGGCCTCCCAGAGTGCCTTCAAAATCGCTGCTCGAACGAGCTCCGACCGACGGCGAGAGCGGGCGGGAGCAACCCGCTCCAAGCGGCTCGCCAGCTCGTCGTCTACCTCTATCAGTAGTGACTTCATAGGTTGGAGTATGTGCTCGATCCCCCAGAAGGTCCACTAGAGTTCCAAGCAGACCTACGGCGCCGGCAGCTTCCTCGACACCGATCCGCCCAAGGACGGCAAAGTCCTGGTGGACTTTCAACACCGCCTACAACCCACCCTGCGCCTTCGCCACCTGTCCCCTGCCCCCGCCGCAGAACAAGCTGCCGATTGCGGTAGAAGCCGGGGAGAAGAAGTTCGCGGGCGGGCCGGAGCACTGAAGGCTGCTCCGGCCCTCTTCTCCATGAGCTACGACAATCTTGAGAGGACGTAACGTTCCAGCAGCTCGATATCTCCGTCACGGTAGCGAGAAATCATGTCCGAGTACGGTGGGTCAGGCGGCCGGGGCTCTACCGGAAAGTTGTCAAGGCGGTAGCCGTGGCGTCGCAAGACGGCAATGAGCAGCCACCGCGCGATATGGCCATTGCCGTTTGCGTAGGGATGGATGGTCAGGAAGTCCACAAATAGGCTACAAGCAGAAGCAACCGAAAATAAGATCTTGTCGCCCGCGCTCAAGCGAATGGAAGGGAGTTCGTGTGCCGCTTCGACCGCTGCCATGGAAGACCGGATCGACAGGGCCAGCTCTTGCATTTGAGGAGCAACCAGAGCTGGAGCCGTACCTACGCGCGGGTCCATGGAAACGATGACGCTGTAGTGCTTCAGACAGCGAAAGTTCTCACCCCGATAGTGTCCAGCGTAGTACTCAAAACCAACAGGGCAGAGACCTCTGAAAAGCTGTGCATGGACGAACCGAGTATCTGTCGCCAACGGCAACAAGCTCCTGTTCTGGAGCAGACGTAACACAGCCTTCACCGCGTCCGCAAAGAGACGGTCCTTGTCGGAGTGATCAGCGTACTCGAAGACAGGGCAGTCTTGCGGGTGCATGCACCTTAATCGTTGAACTTCGCCAAATCACCCGCGAGCTTCTCTACCCAGCTATCAGAGAATTCGGCGTCCTGAAGATGCCGGCGTGATGCGACTTTGTGGGCTAACGCAGTCAACTCGGCCGACCTGCTGAGAGGAGCTCCAGCGCGCGCGCGCGCTTCAAGGTCGTCCTTGCTGGCGCTCTCGGACGAAGGCCGCGCCACATCCGCTACGCTCACTAAACCAGGGTCGGCTTTCAATTTCGCCATGATCTTCCTAGTGCCAAACACGTAAAGTAAGAACGCCGTCGCGTTTGACTGCCACACTGACTCTAATTCTACACCTCTTTGCAGAACCGTGTCAACCCCTCGGGGCCGGTCGGCGAGCGTTCGGCCTCTGTGCCGGGGCGTTCACGGTCCCGGATGACTTCGACACTCCTACCGCCCCCCGCGCAAAATCGGATACGGATTGATCGCCTCCCCCTTCCACCATTCCTTCTGCGGGTTCAGGCGGGTGATGGCGAAGTGGAGGTGGGGAGCGTCGGGCGAGGCGTTGCCTGTGGAGCCGACGTAGCCAATCACCTGGCCGCGGGCGATTTGCTGCCCTTCGGCGAGGCCGGGGGCGTAGTGATCGAGGTGGGCGTAGTAGTAGCTGTAGATCTCGGTGGGATCGTACTGGTAGATCGTCAATCCCCCCTTGTCGCTGGTGAAGAGCTTGACGATCTTCCCCGGCTCCACGGCCAGCACGGGGGTGTTGCGGGGGGCCATGATGTCGATGGCGTCGTGGATGCGACCCTCGCTCCTGGAATCGTCGAAAGTGTCCTGGAGGCCCTGGGGAAGGACTCCCTGGACGGGGATGAGCAGGTGCCGCGCCGTCAGGTCCGCGGGAGGTGGCACCTCCGGTGGGGGAGGAACCAGGGCCAGCGGCTTCTCCGCTCCGGGGGCGACTGTCACCGGGGTGGGGACTGGAGCTGGAGTTGCCGAGGGGGTCGTCCCGGGCGGGGGCGGCGAGACGATGCGCGGAGCCGGCGAGGTGCCGGTTATGCGGCCGTAGAGGATCACCACCAGCAGCACGGTGGCGGCGCCGAGGATGAATCCCCCCAGTCCCGCCAGAGGGACCTTCCAGCTCCCCGGCTTCTTCGCCCCGGTGGCCATGTCTCCGTCCTTATATAGAGAGGATGGGGAGCGGGTCTACTCCCGGAAGAGCACCGGGGTCCCCGGCTTCACCAGCCCCGCGAGCGTGAGGGCGTCCCAGTTGGTCAGCCGCACGCAGCCGTGGGAGAGGCTCTTGCCGATCATCTTCGGCTCCGGCGTGCCGTGGATGCCGTAGTGCTCCTTGGAGATGTCGATCCACACCACTCCCACCGGGTTGTTGGGGCCCGCGGGTATCTTGGCCTTGCTCTCGCCCGGCTCGGCGTCCCAGAACAGGTCGGGGTTGTAGTTGAAGGTGGGATTCAAGGCGACTCCCTTGACCTTCCAGTCGCCGATGGGCAGCGGATCATGCTCGCTGCCAGCGGTGATGGGAGCGAAGAAGAGGACTCCCTGAGGCCCCTGCACGGTCAGCGTGCTGTTGCTCTTCGAGACCACGACCTGCGTCCCTTCCGGGGGCTGGTGGCCCTTCTCGGGCGGCGCGACCTGGCGGACGTTGGGCACCTTGAGCGCCTGCCCGGCGGCGTCGAACCGGGCTCCGGGGTTGAGCCGCCGGAGGAAATTCTCGGTGGAGTGATAGCGCTCGGTCAGCATTTCGAGCGGCGAGCTGTAGCCCAGGGCGGGAAGCTTGGCCTTCGCTTCCATCTCCTCGGGGATGGGAAGGAAAGGACCCTTGAGGTCGTCGGGCGTGAGCGTGTACGTCGTAATCACTTGGTTGCCGCCAGCCGACTACGAGGGCTTGCCAGGTGGCCGGATCCACTTTGCCCGTGGCCGGCAGACCGTGGGCCGACTGGAAGGCCGTCAAGGCTTTGGTCGAATTCGATCCCCAGCGTCCGTCCATCACGCCCGGGGAGAAACCCGCCCGGTCGAGGAGGATCTGGACGTCTCCGGGAGTGTTCGGCGACGGATTGCCCCGTACGCCCTGGCCCGGTCCCGAGGGCGGAGCCGGCGCGGGGGTGGAGGCCAGGGGAGGAGTCGGCGCGGGGGCCGGCGGCGGGAGCGGCTGCGTGGGGATCGGAGTCTGCGCCGGAGCCGGGGCCGGTTTCTGGGCGGCGGCCGGGAGGGCGATGAGGAGGAGGAGCGGGATGAAAAGCTTCGCCAGTCTCTGCATGGCGTCCCCTCAATGCAACCCCCGGGCCACCTCCCGGATTGACTCGTATCGTGAAAGAATGACCGCCAGCCATGGACGACCGCCCCATGAACGAGAAGAGGCTCAGCCGCTACTTCTTCATCGCCCTCCTGGTCGGCACCACGATCGTCTTCTGCCGCATGATGCAGACGTTCTTCGTGCCGGTGCTGCTGGCCGCGGTGTTCGTGACGCTGTTCTATCCCATGTACGAGGCCCTGGTGCGCTTCTTCCGGGGCCGCCGGACGCTCGCGGCTTTCACCTGTTGCTTCATCCTGCTGCTGGGGCTCATCGTCCCCCTCTTCGTGCTGGCCGACCTGGTGGTGCGGGAGGCCATCGACTTCTACAAGAACTCCCAGGTCCAGATCGGCGAGCTCTTCCAGCAGGGTGCCGCGGGCCCCCTGGCCCGGCTCCGGTCCCTGCCCGTGGTGCGCGACCTCCACCTGGACAGGTTCGATTGGCAAACGGCGCTGCGCAACGTCACGTCGTCGGCCGGGGGGTTCGTGGCGTCGCTGATCAACAAGACCTCGCGGGGGACGATCCAGGTGGTGGTGCTGCTCTTCACCACTCTGTTCACCATGTTCTACTTCTTCCGCGACGGCAAGGACCTGCTGCGCCGGGTGCGCGCCCTCATCCCCCTCGACCGGGAGTACAAGAACGCCATCGCCGACCGCTTCACCTCCGTGGCCCGGGCTACGGTGAAGGGGACGCTGCTCATCGCCCTCGTCCAGGGCACCCTCTCGGGGCTCACGCTGTGGATATTCGGCGTGGGCTCGCCCATCCTCTGGGGGATGGTGGCCACGGTGATGGCGGTCGTGCCGCTGGTGGGCGCCTGGGTGGTGCTCTACCCCGCGGCTTTCATCCAGATCGCCACCGGCCACGTCTGGCAGGGGATCGGCATCCTGCTGGTGACGATGATCATCATCTCCAACATCGACAACGTCATGCGTCCCCGCCTGGTCGGCCAGGAGGTGGGCATGCACGACCTGATGGTCTTCTTCTCCACCCTCGGCGGCATCGCCATGTTCGGCCCCATGGGCTTCATCATCGGTCCCATGATCGCCGCCCTCTTCCTCTCCGTGCTGGACATCTACAGCGCCGAGTTCCGCGACCATCTCGACGCCACCCTCCCCGGTACTGCCAAATCGGCCCTGCCCGAGCTCGAGCCGCCGAAGGTGCGCGACGAGCCGGTGCCCGAGGTCGATTCGCGAACCTGACGAAAGGAGCCGCCATGAGCACGCATGCAACGGGCACGTTTCACGTCAAGAGCTGGGATGAGAAACCCTACCAGGAGATCGGCGGCCAGGCGAAGCTGACCCGCGCCACCGTCACCCAGTCCTTCCAAGGGGTGATCGAAGGCGAAGGATCGGTCGAGTACCTGATGGCCTATCGCGAAAACGGCACCGCCACCTTCGTCGGGCTGCAGCGCATCGAGGGCAAGGTCGGCGGGAGATCGGGGAGCTGCGTGCTCCAGCTCGCTGGCACCTTCGAGAACGGCGTGGCCAAGGCCGGGTGGTTCGTGGTGACGGGCTGTGGGACCGGGGACCTGAAGAGCCTGCGCGGCGGCGGCGGCTTCGAGGCTCCGCACGGGCCGGACGGTACCGTCACGCTCGACTACGATTTCGAATAGCGGCTATAATAAAAGAGTATTTTTGAAGGCGGTCGTTCTCCAGGTGGGAGTTTCCGATGGAGGGCTCTTCCGAAGGGAGAAGATCCATGGAAGAGTCACGGCGCTTCGTCCCCAGGCTCGGGGTGGCGATTCTCATCCTCGTCGCTCTCCCGCGCGTCCTCGCCGCCCACGTCGAGTCGATGAGCGTGCCGGAGCTCGCGGCGGCCTCTCCCCACGTCGTCGTCGCCGTGGTCGAGAGCCGTGAGATCCGATGGAATCCGCAGCACACCCTGCTGATCACGGACTACACGCTGCGCGTCGAGGACCGTCTCCGGGGTCAGGCTCCGGAACGGATCTCCGTCTCGATACCCGGCGGCACCCTCGGGAACGTCACGGACGCGACCTGTCTCACCGTCCATCTCGATCCCGGCGCCCGCTATCTCCTCTTCCTCGGGGATCTCGACCGTCCCAGCCTGACGCCCATCACCGGCGCCCAGCAGGGGATGTTCCGTGAGATCGCTGGCACGGGTGAAAGCCTCGCCGCCGCTGGCGAGAGCCGGACCCCGCTCGTGCTCGACGGCCGGCCGGTGCGGTTCAGCGATCTGATCGCCGCGGTCCGTCCCCTCGCGGCCAAGGCGCTGCCGCCTCCGCCTGAACCTCCCACGAGCCCCCCCACGAGATCTCTCCCGGCCAAGACCTGGGATCCGGCGGCGGCGCCTGCTCCGGTTGCGGGATCGCTCCCTCCCGTCTCTACCTTCCCTGAAAAGTTCGTTTATCTCGCCCGGGCGAACCCGCCGATCGTGATCAATCCCCTGACCGATTCCGAGTTCTCTCCCTGGGATCAGCAGGAGATGGCCTACTGGAACCTCTATGCCGGCGACCTCTTCCGGGTCTCGGCCGCGCCCACGCGCACCTGGGCCTATGGCGATGGGATCTCCGACATCACGGGATTCCCTGGCGATCAGCAGATGAAGGCTCAGTTCGGCTTCGAATGGGGAGAGTTCCCCCAGGGAGTGCTGGCCGTCACCTTCAGGCGCGAGACCGACGGCGTGGTGGTCGAGGGCGACGTGGCGTTCAATCCGGCCAAGGCCTGGACGGTCGACGACGTCGAGGGGCTGACGAGCGGCGCGCCCTTCTCCTTCAAGGACGTGGCCCTCCACGAGCTCGGCCACGTCTGGGGGCTCGAGCACCCCTGGGAGACCCAGCACGTCACCTGGGACTCGGTGATGAACTACCGGTCCAAGGTCTACTACGTGGCGGAGCTCTTCGCCGACGACACGGCCGCCGTGCGCAAGGCCTTTCCGCCCGGCCGGGCCCTGCGGGACGGGCTCATCAGCTCCTACGTCACGCTGAGCGGCCGCTTCGACCTGCCGGATTACTTCCCTGCCCTGCCCGCCCTGCCATCGCCCGCGACCGTCCGTGCCGGCGGCAGCGTCAGCCTCAGCGGTCCGATCAAGATCGAGAACCCTGGCACCGTGCCCCTGGCCAA
The DNA here is from genome assembly GCA_963712665.1 of Thermoanaerobaculaceae bacterium. Taxonomy (GTDB): domain Bacteria; phylum Acidobacteriota; class Thermoanaerobaculia; order Multivoradales; family UBA5704; genus DATARR01. The sequence continues at coordinate 40,096 of CAVQIV010000014.1, forward strand.
TCTTACCGTGGAGGTCTACCTCGCGCCCCAGCGCTTGAGCCTCGACGGCGCCGTGCTGCTCAAGCGGGCCCGAGTCCCGGGCACGGTGCGTGTGGGCGGAACGCTGAAAGTGAGCCTGGGGAGCCTGCGCGTTCCCCCCAAGGCTCCGGCCGGCACCTACTATCTCGCCTTCTACCTGCGCGATCCCAAGGACGTGTATCCGGGGAACAACTGCGCCTGGAGCAACGGGGACGTGACCGTGACGGTCACTCCCCGCTGAGGTCATCGAGCTCGGCCACCAAGCGCTTGGGAGCGACCGTGCGATAGGCGTCGACGACGATGTCCGCGATCTCGTCCCAATCGACCGGCACGTCCAGGTACACGCCCAGCCAGCCGCGATGGCCCACGTAGGGTGGGATGAAGAAGCGCTCGGGCTCCGCCCCCACCCGCGTCTCCTGGGCCCCGTCCGGGGCCGCGCACACGAACGCCAGCCGGTCGTCGTGGTGATGGTTGGAGTACATCACGAACGTCTTCTTGCCGCGCACGAACCACGTGGGCTCGCCGTGGCTGAGCCGTTCCGTGGCCTCGGGCAATGCGAGACAGAGCTTCCGGAGCGCCTCCAGCGGGTCTTTCCTGGCCATCAGGTGAATCAGTATAGCTCTGCGTACTGCCCCTGGCTCTCCAGCACCCGGGTGACGTAGTCGCGGGTCTCGCGGCTGCCCATCTTGGTGTAGTACTCGTCGGGGCTCGGGGTGAAGCACCAGCTCTTCCAGACCTGGGCCTGGGGCTCGCCGGCGTGCTGGCCGGCGAGGGAGGAGACGAGGTCGTTGCCAAAGGCCTTGAGCTGGGCCGCGAGCCGGGTGGCGCTGGCGGCGATGGCGGGAGGGGAGAGAGGACGGTCGAAGCGGGTCTCCTCCCGCACGACGGCCGACAGCAGGTCGGTATCGACGCTGCGGATCTTCCCCTGGGCGAGGACGTGCTCGCGATAGGGGATGGGATAGAGCAGCCGCCGGTAGTCCTGGGGCTGCATCGCGAGCGGCAGCCGGCCCGGCGTCCGCTCGCGCAGGGACTGGGCGAGGGCGAAGGATTGAGCGACCTCGCCGCCCCGGGCCAGCAGCCGGCTGCCCGTATAGGCCAGGCTGGGATCGGAGAGGGGGAAGTGCTGGCGCACCGCCGGCGCTCCCGCGGAGAGGATGCCCAGGGCCAGCAGCATCTCCTCGGGGCTCGTGAGATCGCGATTCCACAACGGCCAGCGCTCGACCGGCACCTCCGTGAGCTTCAGATAGGGCGCCGTGATCCGGTCGGCCAGGAGCTTCTGCTCCAGCTTGCGCTGGGCCGCCCGGCCGCCGGGATCGTTGCTTCCCAGGAGGAGCCAGGCGCCGTAGAGGTCGTCGGCACGGCTCAGACCCGCGAGGCGTCTCCCTTCGACGAAGGTGGTGCGGCTCAGCGGCTCGGCGGCGAGGCGGGCCCGGGCAACGCGGGCGAGAGGGTGGTAGGGATCGGTGCGGAGCACCTCGAGATAGCGATTCACGGCTTCCCGCGGATCGTGCTCCAGCTCGGCCAGCCGGCCGAACCAGTAGGAGACCTCGATGCGGTCGTCCCGGCTGCCGGTCTGGGCCGCGGTCTCGAGCCAGGGCCGGGCGCGGTCCGCCCGGCCCCGGGCGAGGTCGGAGGCGGCGAGGAAGAGACTGGCCCGCGCGGTCTGGACGCGCCAGTCCTTCCGGGTCACGAGCTCGCGATAGAGCTTCAGGGCCGAAGCCTCGGCGCCGTTGCGCCACTCCAGGCGGAGAGCGCCGAGGATGGCCGGCGCGGCCCAGTCCTGCCCCTGGGAATCCGCCTGCCAGGCCTGGCGGTAGCGCGCCGCGGCGGCCGGCCAGGCGCCCCGCAGCTCGTGGGCCTTCCCCTCCTGATAGAGGGCGCGGGCCTTCTCCCCGGGCGTCCGCGCCAGCGGGACGAGGCTGCTGAAGGCCATCGACGCCTCGGCGAACCGCCGTTGGGCGAGGAGCACCTGGCCGATGAGCTCCTGGGTGTCGTAGGCGTCGCCGGGCCGAGAGGGACTCGTCCTTCTTGCCCGCTCGCTGCAGATGGCGCAGCGCGCGGTCGTAGTCCTTGTGCTGGTGGTAGGTGTTGCCGAGGAGCATGGGCAGGCGTCCGCGCTCGGCCTCGGCCACCAGACCCGAGAGCCGGTCGGCGGCCCGCCGGGCGCAGTCGTCCTCGCGGCTCTCCTCCAGCAGGGTCACCATCAGGCTGCGGGCCATCTCGGGATAGCCGGTGCGCAGGGCGCACTCCCCCTGGGCGAGCTGGATCTGCCGGCGCTGCGGCACGGGCAGCCGCTCCGGCCGCAGCCCGCGGAGGAGCTGGCAGTCGCCCCCTTCGGAGAGGACGTGGACGAAGAGGCGGACGGCCTCGGGGATGAGGGGCGAGCCGGGATTGCCGGCCGTGACGGAGGAGACGAGGCCCGCCGCCACTTCGGGATGGCCCATGCGGTCGTGGTCCACGGCCAGACGGTAACGGCTGTAAAGACCCAGAGCGGGAGTGGTGTTGAGGGCCTGGGCGAAGGCCTCGCTCGCCTCGTCCGGCCGGCCCAGACGATCGAGGAGGTCGCCGCGCAGGACGTCGAGGCCCAGGCGATGGGCGGTGTCGGGGCTCCGGGCCAGCTCCTGATCGACCCGCGCCAGGGCCTCCTTCGGCTTGCCGGCGAGCTGCAGCTCCACCAGCTCTGGCCGGGGATCCGTGACGGTGATGGCGAGCGCGAGAGTGAGAGTAGCGAACATCCGGAACGCCCGCGGCGCCGGCGGTCCGATCCCGGATAAATCAGCTCATGGGGACGGACCAGCGAGCGACGCGTGCGCCGAGACTCTGCAATTTCAATTCCATTCCCTCGTAGCCCCGGTCCAGGTGGTAGATGCGGTCCACCACGGTCTCGCCCTCCGCGGCCACGCCGGCCAGCACCAGGCAGGCCGAGGCCCGCAGATCCGTGGCCATCACACCCGCACCGGTCAGCCTCTTGGGGCCGTAGACCCGGGCGTGATTGCCTTCCACCCGGATGTCGGCACCCATTCGCGCCAGCTCCGGCGCGTGCTGGAAGCGATTTTCGAAGATGGTTTCGCTGATCGTCGAAACCCCGTCCGCCCGCGTCATGAGGGCCATGTACTGGGCCTGGAGATCGGTGGGGAAGCCGGGGTGGGGCGCGGTATCGAGGTCGAGGGACTGGATGTCGCCCGAACAATGGACGCGGATGCCTTCAGCGTTCGCTTCGACGCTCGCTCCCACTCCCGCCAGTTTGTCCAAGAGAGGCGCCAGATCGGCGGCATTGGCCCCTTCGAGCAGCACGTCGCCTCGGGTCAGCACCGCGCCGATGAGGTAGGTCCCTCCTTCGATGCGGTCGGGGATGATGGTGTGGTCGGCGGCGCCCAGGCTCTCGACGCCGTCGATGACGATCGTCTCCTCGCCGGCGCCGGAGATGCGGGCGCCCATGGCGTTGAGCAGGTTGGCGAGGTCCACCACCTCGGGCTCGCGGGCGCAGCACTCCAGCACGGTGGTGCCGTGGGCGAGGGTGGCGGCCATCATCACGTTCTCCGTGCCGGTCACCGTCGGCATGTCGAAGCGGAAGCGGGTCCCCCTCAGCTTGCCGGAGACCTCGACGTAGCCGTGGGAGAGCTGGACCTCGGCGCCCATGGCCGTGAGCCCTTTCAAGTGTTGATCGATGGGCCGCACGCCGATGGCGCAGCCGCCGGGCAGGGACACCCGGGCGTGCCCCGCCTTAGCGAGCAGCGGCCCGAGGACGAGGACGCTGGCGCGCATGGTCTTCACCAGATCGTAGGGAGCGTCGTGATCGGCGCTCTCCCGCTCGCGCCGGAGGACGAGGGCTCCCTCACGCTCCTCGGTGACGATGCCGAGGTGATCCAGGAGCTTCTGGAGCGTCCGGATGTCGCGCACGCGCGGCACCCGCCGCAGGGTGAGCGGCGCGTCGGTGAGCAGGCTCGCGGTCAGCGCCGGCAGGGCGGCGTTCTTGGCGCCCGAGGCCTGCACCCGGCCGGCGAGGCGGGTCGGCCCGACGATGTGAAACTTGTCCATTCCCCAACCTTTCCTCAGCCCTTCCCCGGTGGGCGCCGGCGCAGCACCACGACGCGCGGGATGCCGGCGTAGTCCGCCCGCACGCGCACGACCTCCAGCTCCGAAGCCGCGGCGTGACGGCGGGCGGCGTCGAGCTGTCCGTAGCCGATTTCGACCACCAAGGATACTCCGGGACGCAGCGCCGCGCACTGGGCGAAGAGACGGGCGAGGATGGAATCCCCGGAGCCGGGAGCGAAGAGTGCCAGGGCGGGCTCGAAATTGCAAACCTCGGGCGAGAGGAGCGGCGCCTCCTCGAGATCGACGTAGGGGGGATTACTCACCACCAGGTCGAAGCGGGAGAGATCGAGCCCGGCCGTGAGGTCCGTTCCCAGCGGCGAGATCCGGGCGCCGAGCCGGCGGGCGTTCTTCGCCGCCACGGCCAGGGCTCCGGGCGACAGGTCGGTCGCCACGACAGAGGAGCCGGGGATCTCCAGCGCCAGGGTCACGGCCAGACATCCGGAGCCGGTGCCCACGTCGAGGATCCGGGGACGCGCCGGCAGCGCAGCGGTGATGGCTGGGATGGCTGCCATGGCCTCCTCCACCACGTGCTCGGTCTCCGGCCGGGGGATGAGCACCCGCGAGTCCACGGCGAAGACCCGGCCGTAGAACTCCCGCTCGCCCATAAGATACGCCGCGGGCTCGCCCGCGAGCCGGCGCTCCAGCAGGGATCGGAAACGGGATTCAGCCCGGGCAGGGACCTCCGAATCCCCCCGCGCCAGCGTCTGCGCCTCCGAGAAACCGAGGACATGCCCGAGCAGCAGCAACGCCTCCCGGGGAGGAGCGCCGAAGGGCGTCGCCGCCAGACGCGGTCGGGCCTCGGCAAGGAGCTGGCGGATGGTGGTCACCCGGGTAGTGTAGCCGGGCGGGGGGGGAGCTGAAGAGCACGGACGAGCACGGACTGACACGGACGGACAAGGACGGGCGCGGTCCGTGCTCGTCCGTGTCCGTCCGTGTTCTTTTCGCCTACTTCTTGTTCTTCTCCAACTGCTTCTGCAATTCGTCGATCCGCTTCTCCAGCTCCTTCAGCCTCTTCTCCAGCTCGGCCTCGCGGTTGGAGGTGCGGCTCTGGAGGTGGATGACGTGCTGGCCGTTCTCGTCCGTCCATTCCTTGAGGTTGGGCAGGTCCTTGAGATCCTTGAGCTTGAGTAGCTTCTCGTGATCCAGGTTGAGCAGCACGCCGCCTTCCCCTTTCTGGAAGAACGGTCCCATGTCGAGCTCCGGCCGCTCGCGTTCCACGATCCCCACCGAGAGGTTCTGGGCCTTGCCGTTGCGCCAGACCTCGACGGGCACCTGCTGGCCGTCGTCGTAGTCGCGGATCTTGCCGCGCACGTCCCAGCTCGACTTGACGGCCTTGCCATCGATCGAGGTGAGGATGTCGCCCACCTTGATCCCCGCCTTCTCGGCCGGGCTGCCGGGCTCCACCTTGGACACCATCACGCCCGACTCCTCGGGCACCCCGAAGTGGGAGCGCAGCTCCGGTGTGAGATCGGTCAGCCCCACACCGAGATAGCCGCGGCGCACCATCGGACCATCACCTTCGTAGACCTGCGTCTTGCCGTCCTTGACGATGACGACCTGCCGCTTCTCGACCTTCTTGCCGTCGCCCTCGCCCTCGCCTTGGTCGGCGCGGACGGCGCTCGCCGCGCCGGTCCAGAGGGCGAGGCCCAGAGCCAGGGCCCAGGCGAGGACGTGAATCCCTTGTTCCTTGCGCATCACGAAAATCCTCCTGTCATTAGTTGGGGATCAGTTGGGGATCAGTTGGGATCCGTTGGGATCCGTTGGGATCAGAAAGTGTCTTGTCGATAGGCCACGGGCACGACGGCCTCGGCGTTCCGCATCTTCCCCAGGTCGAGGACGAGATCGACGTTCTCGTCGCCTCCCAGGTAGACCACGGGCGGCTCGGTCATCTCCCGCAGCTCCTGTTCCAATCGTCCATGCTCGGCCCGGATCTCCTGCAAGGCCTGCCGGGCCTGGTTGGCGTCTCGCGACTTCTGGATCACCATGCCGGCCGGGATCGCGGCCGCCGCGAGGACGACCGCCGCCGTGGCCAGCGCGAGCCGAAAGCTCCAGCGGGGAGCCATGGCCCGGGGGGCCGCGTCGAGCCGTTCCAGCACTCGGGCCGTGAAACCCGGACGGGCCTGCTCGCTGGGCAGCTCGCGGAGGATCTCGGTTATTTGCCGGGGTTGCCGGGTCTGCCGGTCGTCTTCCATGCCGTACCTCCACTCCAATAAGGCTCGAGCTTCTGCTTCAACTGCAGGCGTCCGCGATGGACGCGCGACTTCACGGTGCCTTCCCGGCATCCGATCTCCTGGGCGATGTCCACATAGGACCAGCCCTCGATCTCGTGGAGGACGAGCGGCACCCGGTAGCGCAACGGCAGCCTGGCGACGGCCGCGGCCACCTCGCGGAGCATCTCCCGGTGGAGCATGCCGGACGGAGCGGCCGGCTCGGCGTGCTCCTCCCGCGGCAGGAACGGCGCCAGAAGCCGCAACCGCCGCTCCCGCCGCTCCTCCGACCGCACCAGGTTGGTGGCGATGCGGAAGAGATAGGCCCGGAGGTAGCCCTGCTCGGTGTAGTCCCGGGCGGAGCGGAACAGGCGCAGGAACGTCTCCTGAGCCAGGTCCTCGGCGCGATCGCGGTTGCCGGTGAGGCGGGTGAGATAGCTCACCACCGCGTCCTTGTGCCGGTCGACCAGGTCCGCGAAAGCCTCGCGGTTCCCCTCCCGCACCCGGACCATCAACTCCGCATCATTGGGCTGCTCCAGAACCATCGGCATGCTCATGGCTGGCTCGTCTCTCCAGACAACCATAACGCGGGAGGAGGGGAAAGGTTCCCGTGCTTGAGCGGACATGCGTCGACGCCATTGACGGGGGGACTAACTTCCCTGCTAAGCTGAAAAAGACGTAGAATTCTGTGCCACGGCCCACGGCGGCACGACGGGGATGCAGAAACCCTACCTTGACAGACATCAACCCATAGGTTAATCTCATGAAAGTCCTGCACCTTGCCCAAGGCCGCAAGTACGACGTTTGGGCGATGTGCGACGACGACGAAAACTGCCCGGTCCTGGAGACGTTGACCGCAGCCCGGTTAGAGCACCCCGACCTTGTCGAGACGATTACAGCGCTCCTTCTCGAAGAGGTACCTAACGGGGGGCCACCACTCCATGATCCGCGGAGGGCCAAGAGGCTCTATCGTGACCTTCTCTATGAGCTGAAGGCAGACAAGGATATCTCACGAAGAGGGCACGTTGGATTGAGGATCGTATTTTTCTTCGACGGCTTCTTGGATGGCGAGGTGGTCGTCTGTACAAACGCTTTTCATAAGACGGGAAGCAGCACGCCAGAGGCGGATCTGGAGCGGGCTCTGAGAGAGCGTGCCCGGTATTTTGCAGAGAAGGGCGAGCTGGAATTTGTGGGATGGAGGTGACCTCATGAGTAAAGTTGCTGGCTATCGGAAGTTCCTGGAATCCGTCCGCTCAGGCGTGGGTTACTGGAAGAGCTACTCTCTCATGCAATTTACCCTGTCTCTCACCCGCCTCATGAAGTTGGAGAAAGTTTCTGGCAAGGCTTTGGCCTCACGCTTGGGTGTTTCTCCTGCTCAAATCAGCAAGGTGCTGCGCGGGAATGAGAACGTCACAATCGAGACCATGGCGAAGTTCGCTGATGCTCTTGGAGCCGTCGTGCACATTCACGTGGCGAAGAAGGGTGTAGAGGTTGAGTGGCGCGAGACGCCCGCTGAATCGAGATCGACGCGCGTTGTCCTCTCCAGCCTGCCACTGGACGCTTCGCCCGCCGAAGCCTCTACCCCTTCTCTTCAGGCGGCACCGTCTCCGGCTGGTGCACGGTGACCGCCACCGTGTTGATGCGGTTGTGCTGGGCCTCCAGGACCTCGATGGTGACCGGTCCGACTTCGACCTTGTCGCCGACCACCGGGTTACGCCCCAGCTCGGAGAGGACGACGCCGCCGATGGTGTCCTCGTCGCGGTCGCTGAGCTCCACCTTCAGGGCCTCTTCCAGATCTTCCACCAGCATGCCGCCCGAGACCCGATAGACGCCGTCGCCGGCTTCCTGGATCTCCGGCTTCTCGACGTCGAACTCGTCCTCGATCGGGCCCACGATCTCCTCGATCACGGTTTCGAGGGTGACGATGCCGGAGACGCCGCCGTACTCGTCGATCACGGCCGCAATGTGGAAGCGCTCGGTGCGCATGCGCTTGAGCAGGCGGTCGAGCGTCAGCGTCTCGGGGACGAAGGAGATCTCCCGCGCCACCTCCTGGAGCGAACGGAGGTTGCGATCCCGCTGGAAGATGTCCTTGATGTGGATGAGGCCGATGACGTGGTCGAGGTCGCCCTCGCAGAGGGGGAACCGGGTGTGGCCGCTCCTGCGGGCGAGGCGCAGGTTCTCGCCCAGGGACTTGGTGGTGGAGAGGTAGATCACGTCCTGGCGGGGGATCATGATCTGCCGGGCCATGCGGTGGGAGAGCTCGAAGACGTTGTCCAGCAGCTCCTTCTTCTGGGTGGAGAGCTGGGCGCCGTTGCTGGAGGAGAGCAGCAGGCGCAGCTCCTCCTCGTCGTGGGCGAGCTCCCCCTCGGCGGCCGGCTGGATGCCGACGAGCTTCAGCAGGGCGTTGGCAGCATGGTTGAGCAGCCAGATGGCCGGGTAGGTGACCTTGTAGAAGGCGTAGAGGGGGTAGGCCACCAGCAGGGAGGCCCCCTCGGCCTTGCGGATGGCCACCGTCTTGGGAGCCTGCTCGCCCAGCACGATGTGCAGGATGGTGATGAGCAGGAACGACACCGTCACGGTGATCGAGTGGAGCAGCGCCGGGTTGTTGCCGATGAAGGGCTTGGCGAGGGGTCTGACGATGCCGGCGAACGCCGGCTCGCCGACCCAGCCCAGGGCCAGGCTCGCGAGGGTGATGCCGAGCTGGGTGGCCGAGAGGTAGGCGTCCAGGTGGTGGATCATGTGGCGGACGATCTTGGCTCGCCGATCCCCCTCGGCGGCGCTGGGCTCGATCTGCGTCGGCCGCACCTTGACGAGGGCGAACTCGGCGGCCACGAAGAAGCCGTTCAAGGCCACCAGCAGGAAGCCCAGGAGCAGTCCCCAGCCGGTCGAGATGCTGGATTCGGCCGGGGAGTCCGGGCCGATCAGGGCGAGGATCACGGCCGGTCACCTCGCGCGGGCAGACCTCTCCGGGCGCCTGGGCTCGGGGGCTGCTGTTGGCCGGAAGGGAAAGGGGCGGCGTGCGGACTGGGAGGGTCTTCGTTCAATAGGGGACTGATTTTAGCACAGAGAGGTAGACCTCCCGGTAGGCGGCGCACATGCCGTCGAAGGTGAAGCTCGCCTCCACCCGCCGGCGGTTGGCGGCCCCGAGGCATTGCCGCGCCGCGGCGTCGAGGGCGAGGTCCGCGATCCCCCGGGCGAGACCGGAGGCGGCCTCCGGTCCCGGTGCTATCAGATACGGAGCCTGCTCCGGCGGGAGCACGGCGCGGACGTCGCCCACGTCGGTAGCCACCACGGGGAGGGCGGCGGCCATGGCTTCGAGGAGGCAGACGGGCATCTGCTCGCTGTCCGAGGTGAGAGCGAAGACGTCCATCATCTGGAGGAAGGGCGCCGGGTCGGCCTGATGGCCGGCGAAGCAGACCCGTCCTGCGAGATCCTCTTGCCGGGCCCGGGCCTCCAGGGCCGGCCGCTCGTCCCCCTCGCCCACGAGGAGGACGTGGACGCCGGGGCCGGCCGCGGCGCAGGCATCGAGGAGACGAAACTGGTTCTTCACCGGCCGCAGCCCCCCGACCGTGCCCACCACCAGGGCGTCCGCCGGGAGGCCCCATTCCTGGCGGAGAGAAGGATTGCCGTCCGCGGGCGGGAAGGCGGCCGGGACGATGCCGTTGGGGATGAGCCGCACCTGCTCGCGGGCGAGACCCCACACCTCGATGGCGACCTCGCGCAGCCGTTGCGAGGGGACGACGACGCAATGAGCGCCCGGGAGCACCAGCCGGCGGGCGATCACGCGCCGGAGCTTGAAGCTCTCCGCCTCGTCCTCGTTGAATCCCTCCTCGTGATGGATCACCCGCCGGAAGCCAACGCTGCGAGCGGCGAGGAGCATGTCGAACGCCCCCCAGTTGTAGGTGAGGACGAGGTCCGGCTGCTCCTCGAGAAGCAGCCGGCGCAGCCGCCGGGCCGTGGCGAGCGAGCCCGCTTTGGGAGGATGGGGGAGAATTCGCACGTCCACCCCGGCCGGCAACAGGGCCGCGGCGGTCGTACGCCCGTCCATGGAGACGATCGAGTGGCGGAATTCGCTCCCCAGGGCGCCGATCAGCCGGACGGTGCGGATCTCCGGGCCGGAGGGGACGAAGTTGGAGAAGACGTGGAGGAGCGTCATCGCCGATCCCGTCCTTGACAACGATCGGAGGGTGCCCCCGTCGTCGAAGGCCCTCATCACCCCGGCCCTCTTCTCCCAGCCTCCCTCCCGTCCGCCGGGAGAAGAGGGAGGGGTTTGTCTAAAGAAGAAGAGAAGAAAGCCGGTTTTGCTTTTTCAGGACTAACCGCTCCCCTCTCTCCCGGCGGACGGGGGGGAGGCTGGGAGAGAGGGGCTGGGGGAGTGAGGGCCCGCCCTGGAGGGGCGGTGTTCCTACTTCGCATGAACCCTTACCGCCCGCTCCAAAAACCCCTCCCGGTCCTCCACCGGCCGCCAGCCCAGGACCTCGCGGGCGGTGCGGGAGCTGAAGGGCGGCACGCAGGCCCGGGTCTTGAGGTCGCGGTAGGAGGGGAAGGTGGCTCCCGGCCGGCGGCCGAGCTTCTTGATCAGCCATTTGCCGATCTCCATCCACTGGCTGAGCCAGAGGGGACGGGGATGGAAGTGGAGGTCGCGGCCCGTGGCCTGCCGCAGCTCCGCCACGATCTCCCTTGCGGTGAGCGGGGTGCGGGTGCAGAGGTTCAGGGCCTGGCCGTCGAGGTCGTGCCCCTCGTGGAGCGCCAGGAGGGCGAGGGCCTCGGCTACGTCGTCCACGTCCACCACGGGCAGGGGGTGATCCCCCAGGCCCCAGCCCACGCAGTGGTTGTCCCGCACCCAGAGCCCCAGGCCGCTGTGCTGGAGGGGGGTGCCCTCGCCCAGCACGATGCCGGGGCGGACGATGACCAGCGGCAGACCTCGTTCGCGATGGAGCTTGAGGAGGGCTTGCTCGGCGGCCATCTTGCCGCGGCTGTAGATCTCCCGCCCCTCGGGCTGGGGATCGATCTGCGCCGAATCCTCGATCAGCGGCACGCCGTCGTCCCCTCCGAGGTAGAGGGCGGCGATGGAGGAGACGTAGACGAAACGCTCGACGCCGACGGCCAGGGCGGCTTCGGCTACGGCGACCGAGCCCTGGACCATGGAGCGCTCGATCGCCTCCCAGGAGTCGCCGCCGCCCGTGGCGAGGTGGAGGACGGTCTTCGCTCCCTGGCAGGCGGCGGCCAGGGCCTCCCGGTCCTCCAGCCGGCCGGGGAGAAGGCGCAGCCGGCCGTCCCGCGCGGGCTCGGTGAGCGCGGGGGGAAGGCTGTGGGACGCGCCGCACCACGGCGGAGACGGGCTGGCCCCGTTCGAGCAGCCGGGCCACCACCCGCCGGCCGATGAAGCCGGTGGCGCCCAGCACCACGATCTCCCCGGGCCGGGCCGGAGATGGCTTGGGCAGGCTCGCCGGGCGCAGGGTCTCGACCTTTCCCTGTTCCGCCTCGGCGGCGATGGCTTCGCACCACTCCAGCACCTCGGCGGCCTGGGCGCCGTCCACCGGCGGCGGGGCTCCGGTCCGCAGGGCGTCGTAGAACGCCTGGACCGAGCCGCGCATGCCGGCGAAGTAGCTGTCCTGCCGCCGGCCCATGCCGAGGGTGAAACGGGCGTAGCGAACCACGCCCCCGGCGGCGTCGCGGGCCAGGGAGCGGGAGCGGCGCCAGCCGGCGAGAAAGCCGTTCCAGAAGTCGAGCCAGGGGGTCTTCTCTTCCCAGGAGAAGAGGTTGTGGCCGAGGTCGGCCTCGGCCGAGCCGTCCGAGCCCAGCACTTCGAGGGTCCAGCGGTTGAAGCCCTGGCCGAAGGCGAGGTAGATCTCGGCCGTCCCCTGCTCGCCCCGGGCGGCCACCAGCCAGCGGTCGTGGAAGGTCTGGCCCGGCAGCAGCTCGCGGCTGCCGAGGATCGTCGTCTTCGCCTCCTGGACCCGGCCGATCAGGGCATGGAGCTGGGAAAGGGGGTGGGGAGCAGCCTCGAAGACGATGTTCTCCGGCGCGCGGAACATCCAGTGGGAGAAGTCGCCGGCTTCGAGCTGGGCGAGGGGCACCGAGAGGCAGATCCGCACGTGCTCGACGCGGCCCACCCTCCCGGCGCGCACCCGCGCCAGCAGGCGGACGAAGGCGGGGTGATAGAGGTTGTTGTGGTTGACCCCCAGGGGGAGCCCCCGGCGTTCGGCGAGGCGCTGCAATTCGAGCGACTCGACGCTGGAGAGGGCCGCGGGCTTCTCCAGGAGGACGCCGATCCCCATCTCCAGGAGCCGGCGGGCCACGGGCACGTGGAGGTCCGGAGGCACCAGGACGTGGGCCACGTCGATCCCCAGGGCGGCCAGCTCGTCCATGGAGGTCACGGCCGCGGCCACCCCCCACTGGCGGGCGGCGGCGCGGGCCCGCTCGCCATCGGTATCGCAGAGGGCCGCCAGCTCCACCTCCGGCATCTCCGCCAGGATGTCGCGGTGGAAGCGGGCCACGTAGCCAGCGCCTACCAGGGCGACGCGCACGCGCCGTCCTTTATCTATAAGGATGGAAGCGGGAGCGTCCACGCCCCGCGGCTCAGAGAGCGCCATAGCCGTATTTCTGATTGAGGGGGGTGACGTGCCGCTCGATGGTCGCCATCTGCTCCCGCGTCAGGGCCTGCTTCCAGCGTTCGTTCGAGGCGGATCTCGGAGGTCGAGTCCAGGCGCATGCGGTTGCCGATGATGTGGTGCTCGAAGCTGCGGAAGTCGTGCAGCCCGTTCTTGGCCGGCACGCCGATGAATTCGTAAAGGCGGTCGAGGGTCGCCTCGGGAGCGGCGCAGAGGTCCTCGTAGCGCAGGGTCAGCCAGCGGTCGGGGGAGAAGTAGCGGCGGGCATGCTCGGAGCCCTGGTTGTCCGCCACCCAGGAGCGGGCCGCCTCCTCGGGACCGATCTTCAAGTTCTTCATCGACGACCAGGAGACGGCGCGGCCGTCCCGCACGAGGTGGATCACCTTCATGCGGAAGCTCGGCACCCGGCTCATGAACACGGCCCGCTCCGGCCGCTTCGAGCTGTCGAGAAAGACGCCGCGCTCCTGGATGGCGAGGACGGTCTCGACCAGGGCCTCGATGCGCGAGAGAACCCGGCTCATCTCCCGGCGGGCCCCGGGGAGGACGCGCAGCGCGGCGCTGCGGGCCGTCTCCAGCACCGGCCCTCGCTGTACGGCCCGCAGCACGACGTCTGAAAGGCCGCCGCCGTTGCGATGGAAGTCGAGGTCCGACTCCCAGATGTCGAAAGGGTGACCCCGCTCTGCCATACGGCGGGTGACGCGCTGCCAGAAGTCGCACTCCAGGATGGGGGCCTGGCAGGAGCAGAAGTACTCCTCCGGGGTCGGCGTCTTGCCCCTCGGGGCGATCCCGAGCTCGCCGATGGTGGCGATGCCCGGGTGGGAGCCCAAGAGGAAGGTGAGCAGGGTCGAGCCCGAATAGCCATGCCCCATGATGTAGACGAGATCGGTCATGCTCGCGAGTCTCCGTGGATCAACGGCAGCGGCCTACGGATGCGGCCCCGCGGGTTTTGCAGAACGCGTGCCATCCGGCGGCGATCCCGCGAAGCTGAAGAACACGGCCGCCGTGGTGTCCAGCCGGAAGGTGAAACGGTCGCCGTCGGAGAGCCCGCGCCCGGTGCGCTCGTCCCGGACGTCACGGACCGGAGCGGCGAGGCGGACCTCCAGGGGAATGGCGGTCGCGGCCAGCCCCTCGGGTCCGCCGCCGCCCGTGGAGCTGCTGGCGATGGGCACGTTCTGCAGCACGAAGACCAGGGTGCGTCCCCCTTTCGACCAATAGGTCGCCTCCAGGGGGACCGGGGATTGCCGGCCGCCGCTTGTCCATTCGATCCAGGGGTGAACCCCGGCGCGGCTGACGGGCTCCAGGAAGGGGCGGCTCTCCTCCTCGCCGGCCTTCCCTTCCTGCCGGTATTGCAGGTAGCGCTGGGGGGAGAGGTTGAGATAGACGGCCCGTCCTTGCCCGGCAGTCCGTTCCGTGCCCACGGGCAGCCGCCGCTCCGCCACCGCGTACCCCCGGTCGAGCCGGAGCTTCAGCGTGGCGAAGAGGTCGCGGTAGCGCTTGAAGCCGTAGTCCGCGTCCTGGTCCGTCTCCACCCAGAGCTTGCCGGCGAAGAAGTCGGCCCGCGTCTCCCGACCGTCGTGGGCGACCCCGAAGAGGGAGTCGAGGGCGCCGCGCTCCCGCCCCCGGCCGTGGGGGTCGAAGAGGCCGCAGGCGAAGTCGGCGATCACCATGCCCCCCCCTTCTGCGAACTCGGCGATCCGCCGCGCCTCGGCGTCCGAGAGGGCGTAGCAGGCGGGGAGGATGAGGACCTTGTACTCCGGCGGCACGCCGTGGAGCGCCACCTGGTCGTAGGCCAGGAAGTCGTAGCGCAGGCCGGCGTCGGCGAGCAGCAGCTCCCACGCCTTGCGCACGTTGTGCGAGGTGCCGAGGCGGGCGTCGTCGAGGCGGTTGGGCCAGGTGCGGCCGTGGGCCTCGGCGTCCAGGCACCAGGAGACCTGGATGGAGGGGTGGGAGTAGTAGATGGCGATGCCGTCGTGGAGCGAGCGGGCGCCCGCCATCTTGGGCCCCTGGACGCCGCCCAGCTCGCGCAGGGTGGGGGCGAAGCGGTCGAGCCAGGGCCGAGGGTGGCCGTTTGTAAACCAGCCCTCATCCACCCAGCCGATCATGCCGCGCTGGCCGTGGGCGAAGGTGTGCCAGGCCAGCCAGGAGTCGCTGCCGTCCTGATCCCGGTGGAAGTGGGTGGTCACCCGGGGGAGGGCGCCCGCGAAGGAGCGCAGGATCTCGGGCGCGGAGCCAACGTCGTAGGCCTCGATGAACTGCACCTTCTTCGCCAGCTTGGCGTAGTCGTAGCCTCCCCAGAGGCTGGGGCCCTGGGCACCCACGATGCCGCAGGGAGTGGCCGGGTCCTCCCGGTGGCAGCGCTCGACCAGCTTCCCCAGGAAGTTGGCCCAAACCGAGTCGTTGTAGGTCATACGATCGAGGAAGGGTGAGAGGTCGATCTCCTGCAAAGGCTTGCCGAGCTCGGGCAGGACGTCGTCCGGCGTCACCCAGCGGGGAGGTGGGGCCTTGGCGCCGTAGTAGTGATCGAGCCAACGGGCATAGGCGCCGTCGTCGGCGTTCACCCGCCAGGGGAGGGGGCGGACGAACGAGCCCCAGGAGGTCTCGTCGTCCAGGGCGTAGGCCACCCGCTGGGGACTGGCACGGACCGCACGGACGCGCTGCGCCACCGTCTCCTCCAGCCGGGCGAGGAGAGCTTCATCGAGGGGGCGGGGACGCAAAGCGCGGCCATTCCGGACATCGGTCTCGAAGCTCCCGGGCTGGAGATAGAGATCCCCCTTGCCCGCCGTGTGGTCGTTGTAGAAGCGCAATCCCCACCGCTCCAACCAGGCGAAGGGACCCTCGCCGTGGTCGGTGACGCCGCCGTTGATCCCATGGCCCTGGCAGAACCGCCCTCCCTCGTCGCCCGTGCCGATCGTCCAGCGGTAGCGCCAGGGTATGTAGAGCCAGGTATCCCAGCGATCAACGCCCACCCTCTGCGTCACGGGCTGGAATTCGGGGGCGCGGCGCAGGTAATCCACATAAGTGCGGTCCGAGTTCCACCGGGCCGGCCTCGGCCCTTCAGGCTCCGCCGGGGCGCAGGCCAGGGCCAGGACGAGGAGGGAGAGGAGACGGCGCATGCGGCGGCGAGGTGCGAGACCCGTGCCGGGAGATGAGACCTTAGGGGCGCTGGTCGGGTATAGGTTTCCTCGCCAGGATTATATGACCAGGCCGTTTCCAGAAGGTGGGGAGAAGCAAGGCTATATACTTCCTCGAAGATTTCATATGAAAACGGGAGTTGCACTCCTGGAGGAGCCAAGGCTTATATAGGAGCCTACAATTTCCATATAGATCGAGCTGCCGGAAGTCCGGGTCGCTCCGAATCTATATAGTCCAAAAAAATGGCCATATAGGGAGAGCGCGCTCCCTGTTGGTCCCAGAGCTCCCCTATATACTCCGAGAGACAAAGTATATGAATCGGTGGCGCTCCAAGACCTTTTGCCACTTCTCCATATGAATCGAGAGCGGATTCATATACCCGGCCGAAAAGGGCGGCCGGGAGCCCGGCCGCCCTGCAGTCCCACCTTACAGCGGGATCAGAACCACGTGTTGATGTTCACCATGGCGCCGATCGTCACCTGTCCGGCGGCGTTCGTAGCCTTGACCCGGAAGGTATAGGAGGCGTTCGACTTGAGGCCCGTGACGGTGGCGGTGGTGACGTTGGCGTCCACCGTCACGCCGGGCACCCAGCCGCCGTTGTACATCCGTTCGACCTCGAAACGTACCTCGTTGTTGGAGTTGTCCTTCCAGGTGAACAGCACGGCGCCGTTGCCCAGCCAGCGGGCGGTGAGCTCGGTGGGCGCCGCCGGCGGGGTGCCGGAGGGAGGAGGCGGTGGCGGGGTCGGGGTCGTGCCCGGCGTCGTCACCGGCACCGCGTTGGAGTAGCCGGAGAAACCGGCGTCGTTGGCGGCGCGGACCCGGAACTGGTAGGTGGTCTTCTCCTGGAGCGAGGAGAGGCGGAGGCTGGTGACGTTCGCTCCCACCGTGGCGACCTCCTGGAAGGCGGCGGTGCCGGTCTGCATCTCGACGCGGAACGAGGTCTCGTTGCTGGAGGCGTCGATCCAGGAGAGGAGGGCGCTGGTGGTGGAGGTCGCGAGGCCCGTCAGCCCGGTCGGTGCGGCTGGCACCGCCGGCGGCGGGGGAGGAGGTGGCGGGCTCGGCGGGGTGGGCGTCGAGCCGTCCTGCGTGAGCAGGGCCACGGCATCGTGGAGGCGCGTCATGTCCTGCCCTTCGAGCTTGCCCAGGGGCGCCTGCTCGTTCATGGCGGAGGTGATGGTGAAGCGGGTGAGCTGGCGGCCGAAGTCGATGAGGGACGGCGTCGCTCTCGGCCTGGCCGGCGCGGATCAGGAGGGCCGTGGCCCCAACCTTTTCGGGGTTGTAGAGCTCACGGTCGGCGCCCACCACGCCCGTGAGCGCGCCGCCCAGCCGGCTCCCCGTCCAGGTGTACTGGAGGAGACGGGCCCAGAGGCCGGCGACCGTGCCGTCGCCGATCACCGCCGGCTCGATGTCCTTGAAGGTATGGGCCAGGTTGGCGATCACCTGGCTCGGCTTCACCGTGGGGACCCCTAGGGGAGCGTCGCCGGTTTCGAGCTGCAGGCGATTGAGGTAGTGCATGTCGTACATGCCGACCGTCCACTGCGAGTCCGTGGTGTACGTGCCCGGGGTGGTCAACGGGTCGGGACCGCCCCAGAAGCCGTAGTGGACGCCATTGCGCACCAGGTCGGCGTAGAGCTGGGTGACGCCACGGGCGAGGTGGGAGCTGAAGTCGTCGAGGAAGCTCGCGTCGTCGCTCGCGTGGCCGAGGAAGCGGAAGGCGGCCAGCCACTGCTGGGGGGCCCGGCCGGTGACGCTGTTCTCCGCCGTGATCGGATAGTCGGGCGCGCAGGCGGCGCCCGTGGGGGCGCTCGGCTGCAACACCGGGCCCGTGCCGCGCTGCGGGCACATCCACCGCCGCATGCTGTCGCCGCCCCGCTGGAGGATGTCGATCACCGTCTGGTCGCCGGTCAACCAGTAATAGAGGTAGAGGTTCTCGAAGTAGGCGTGGGAGCTGTTGAAGTCAGTGCGGTAGCCGCCGTAGCCGGCCGGCGCCTGGCCGCAGTAGAACCACCGCTCCGTGGGGCTGCACTGCATGATCTGGGTGTGCAGGGTGCGCAGAGCGCCGGGGAAGCCGATCTCGTCGAGCCACTCCACCTCGCCCGTGCGCATGGCCCAGATGGGGGCCGTGCTCACCGTGTTGTGATAGTCGGTCCAGGCAGTGCACCAGAAGACGTCGTCCGAGGCTTCTCCTGGGGTGGGGTCGTCGTTGGCGCCGCAGCCCACCTCGTTGTATCCGTCGGGAGTCCCCCAGTAGCGCGGGTAGAGCCCGAAGGTCATGAGGCCGTTCAAGCCCACGACGTCGATCTGTTGCATGGTGCGGTTGAGCACCGAGCGCACCAGGGTGTCGTAGCCCGCGAGGTCCGGCGGCAGGGTGCCCACGGGGAATTCGTCCACCGCCTGGGAGGCGGCGAACCACTCGGGCGCGGACCAGGCGTGGAGCGGCCGGTTGAGGGGCGCCCACACCAGGCGGTCGAGATCGCTGCGTGCGGGGGCGGTGGGCAGCGCCGTCACCGCCAGGGTGGCGAAGAGGCCCTGGTGGTTGGCGAGCCAGGCCTTGTCGTCCGCCACGTCGATCGCCAGATGGCCGCCGGCGAGGAGGCGCAGGGCCTGGGGCTCGTAGCGGTGCATGTGGTTGAGGGCGATGGCCACCGTGCCCCGCGGGCCGCTGGCCGCCAGCACGCCGCCGTCCGCCTTGGCCCCGGTCGCGGTGGCGCCGCCCACGGCCACATCGAAGCGCAGGGGCGCCGTGCGGCTCGCGCGGAGCTGCTGCCGTACCCAGGCGCTCTGTGAAGGATCGACGGCACCGGTGACCGCCGGGGAGCCGAAGCCGCCCACGGCCGTGACCGTCGGGGTGCCGCCCAACTCCACCGCCAGGTCGTCCCTCAGCCGCTCGACGGGGAAGCCGTTAGGCGTGCCGGCGGCGGTGATGGTGGAGCCCGCGTCGGCGAGGTTGCCCTCCCAGTTGGCCACGTGGCGGACGATGGCCGTGGGCGAGCCGGCGGTGAAGACGTAGCGGCGGCGCGTGCTCACCACGCCGCCCCCTGAGGGAGGAGCGTCGTAGGCCCCCTGCACCACCACGATGGCGGTGAGCGGGCCCTGGTGCTCGACCCACACCCGGCGGGTGGCCGGGTGGCCGTAGTCGGTGCCGCGGGTGCGCAGCGTCAGGCTGCCGCCGCCGATCAGCCGGGTGCCGTTGGCGAGCACCACCTCGTCGAACAGCCGGTCCGGGTTGAGGCCGAGGCGGAAGGTGGCTGCTCCCGTATCCACCGTCACTGCGTTACCGCTCTGCGTGAGAGTCAGCGGCCGGACCGGCGCCGGATTGGGCCCGGCCGAGCCATCGGTGACGACGCGGTAGACGGCGGAGGCATTCGCCCCCACCGAGGCCGGGAAGGTGACGAGCAGCCACTGGATGGGCGCCGAAGCGTTGTTCTTGCCGGCGTTCCAGCGCCCCGTGACCTCGAGCTCGGCAGGGACCTTCGTGCCAGAAGCGTCGACCACGGCGAGGCCGGAGGTGCCGAGGAGGTTGAGGCTTCTGGGGACGGGGACGCCCGAGCGGACGACCTCGTTGCTGCGGGCGATTCCCGCGGTGTCACTAACGGTGAGGAGGAGTTGGGGTGGAATGGCGACCGGCGCGGCCAGCGCAGGGGCGGTGAAACAGGCGATCAAGGTTGCGAGGACGAAAACGAGACGACGCGAGCCCTCCGGAAAGCACATCTAACAGACTCCTAGCGGTCCACCACCATCTCCCTCTCCCGGTTGTTCGATGACCCTTCCAGGCAAGGGAGTGGACTTACCCTGCATGGCGGGGTGACGGGCCGGCCGGGCGGTCGGTCCATCGGCGACTTGTCAGTGGCGAGGGGTCTCGCCTACCAGATTTGTGGGGGGGACCCTACAGGCAGAAAATGCACGTGTCAACGTTTTCAGGGGGGAATTTTTTGCAATTCGTACCTTGGAAGCACGCTGCTCTCAAAACGATCAAATCGGCTCCACAATCCCTGTGCGGCAGCGCAGGTTCAAGTCGAAATCAAGTCGGATTTGAGCAGCTTGTGGGAGATCGGTGCAGCGACTGCGCAGCTCCTGAGCGCCGGAGCGCTCTTCCCGTGCGCACGGTCAAGGAGAGGATCTTTTTACAATCTTGCTCCGAGGGAGGATAATGGCCGCGATGTCCGTCTCCGACCTCGCCGCTCCGCCGCTCCGAGAAGGGGTCCTCCGCCGCCTGCGCCGCCTCACGGCCACGGAGGCCTGGGCCTTCGCCCGGGCCTGGCTCGTGCTGCTGATGGCGGACCTGGGGCTGCGGCTGCTGCCGTTCCAGCGGGTGGAGCGCTGGCTCGCGGTGTCTGCCGGGGCGGCCCGGACCTTGGCAGCGGAGGGGGGGGTGCCGGGGCTCGTCTGGGCCACGGCAGCGGCGGCGCGCCATCACCTCTATC
The DNA here is from genome assembly GCA_963712665.1 of Thermoanaerobaculaceae bacterium. Taxonomy (GTDB): domain Bacteria; phylum Acidobacteriota; class Thermoanaerobaculia; order Multivoradales; family UBA5704; genus DATARR01. Next base: position 60,586 of record CAVQIV010000014.1, read on the forward strand.
CCATGCGCTGCCTGCCGCGGGCCCTCTGCCTGCGCTGGCTGCTGGGCCGCCACGGCATCGCCGCGGAGCTGCGGATCGGAGTCGAGCGCCGGCGCGGCGAGATGCGGGCCCACGCCTGGGTGGAGCGCGACGGCGTGCCCCTGGGCGACGGCCGCGGCGTGGCGGACCGCTGGGCGCCCCTGAATCCCGCCTGAAAAAACTGTCTTCCACCTCTTGACATGCTGCTGGACTCTGCCTACACTGTTAGCAGTCACCGCCGTTGAGTGCTAACAACCGGCGGTGAGCCAACTCCTCATCCAACCACGCTCAAGGAGGTAGAAGCCGTGAATATCCGTCCGCTGCAAGATCGGGTTCTGGTGAAGCGCGTCGAAGTTGAAGAGCAGATCCGCGGGGGGATCATCATCCCCGACACCGCCAAGGAGAAGCCGCAGGAGGCCGAGGTCATCGCCGTCGGCCCGGGCAAGGTCAACGACGAAGGCAAGCGCTCGCCCATCGACGTCAAGAAGGGCGACCGCGATCCTCGATCGGCAAGTACTCCGGCAGCGAGATCAAGATCGACGAGGAATGAGCTACGTCATCCTGCGCGAGGACGAAATCCTCGCCGTCGTCGACAGCAACGGCAAGAAGTGACGTTTCCACGCTTTCATTCCAGACATCTAGGTCATCGATAGCAATCAGGAGGTAGAAAGACATGGCTAAACAGATTACCTACTCCGGCGACGCCCGCGCGGCGATCCTCCGCGGCGTCAACAAGCTCGCCGACGCGGTCAAGGTGACCCTCGGCCCCAAGGGCCGCAACGTCGTCATCGAGAAGAAGTTCGGCTCGCCGACCATCACCAAGGACGGCGTCACCGTCGCCAAGGAGATCGAGCTCGGCGATCCGCTCGAGAACATGGGCGCGCAGATGGTGCGCGAGGTCGCTTCCAAGACCTCCGACGTCGCCGGCGACGGCACCACCACCGCGACCGTGCTCGCCCAGGCGATCTACCGCGAGGGCTCGAAGAACGTCACCGCCGGCGCCAACCCGATGGAGATCAAGCGCGGCATCGAGCTGGCCGTCAAGGCCGCCGTCGAGGCGCATCGACAAGCTGGCCAAGCCGGTCGAGGGCAAGGACATCGCCCACGTCGGCACCATCTCCGCCAACAACGACGCGGAGATCGGCAAGCATCATCGCCGAGGCGATGGAGAAGGTCGGCAAGGACGGCGTCATCACCGTCGAGGAGGCCCGGGGCCTCGAGACCACCCTCGAGGTCGTCGAGGGCATGCAGTTCGACCGCGGCTACCTCTCCCCCTACTTCGTCACCGACGCCGAGCGCATGGAGACGGTGCTGGAGAACGCCAAGATCCTGCTCTACGAGAAGAAGATCACCTCGATGAAGGACCTGCTGCCGATCCTCGAGCAGGTCGCCAAGCAGGGCCAGCCGCTGCTCATCATCGCCGAGGACGTCGAGGGCGAGGCGCTGGCCACCCTCGTGGTCAACAAGCTGCGCGGCACGCTGCACGTGGCCGCCGTCAAGGCGCCGGGCTTCGGCGACCGCCGCAAGGCCATGCTCGAGGACATCGCCATCCTCACCGGCGGCAAGGTGATCACCGAGGACCTCGGCATCAAGCTCGAGAGCGTCAAGCTGGGAGGACCTGGGCGACGCCAAGAAGGTCGTCATCGACAAGGACGAGACCACCATCGTCACCGACTCGGACGACGCCAAGCGGCGTGAGGCCATCGCCGGCCGCGTCAAGCAGATCCGCAACCAGATCGAGGAGACCACCTCGGACTACGACCGCGAGAAGCTCCAGGAGCGCCTGGCCAAGCTCGTCGGCGGCGTCGCGGTGATCAAGGTCGGCGCCGCGACCGAGACCGAGATGAAGGAGAAGAAGGCCCGCGTCGAGGACGCCATGCACGCCACCAAGGCGGCCGTCGAGGAGGGGATCGTCCCCGGCGGCGGCGTCGCCCTGCTGCGCGCCATCAAGGCCGTCGAAGGCATCCAGGCCGAGGGCGACGTGCAGGTCGGCGTCAACATCGTCCGCCGCGCGCTCGAGGAGCCGGCCCGCCAGATCGCCATCAACGCCGGCGAGGAGGGCTCGGTCGTCGTCAAGCGAGCTCCTGTCGACCAACGGCAACAGCGGCTTCAACGCGGCCACCGGCAAGTTCGAGGACCTGGTCGCGGCCGGCGTCATCGACCCGGCCAAGGTCACCAAGACCGCGCTGCTCAACGCCGCGTCGATCGCCGGCCTGATGCTCACCACCGAGGCCATGGTCTCCGAGATCAAGGAGAAGGACGAGAAGGGCGGCGGTCCGGGCGGCATGCCGGGCGGCGGCATGGGCGGGATGTACTAGGAGGCACCCGCCGGCGGGCTTCCCGCCGTCGTTTGAAATAGAGCGGCCGGCCCGGTTCCCGGGCCGGCCGTCTCCTTTGAAGCCTTAGAAGCGGTTGCGCAACCCCAGGTAGACCTTGCTCTGCACCTTGTCCTGCGAGCCCTGGACGAGGTCGAACCGGCCGGCGCCGAAGACGCTGAGCTTGCCCTTGATGAAGAGGTCGATGCCGAACTGGGCGTTGGCGCCGAACTTGGTGGCAGTGCCCGAGAGCCGCGCATCGTTCTCCAGCAGCGACTTGTCCACGGAGTGGACGCCGACGCCGATGCCGAAGAAGCTGTCCACCGAGCCGAAGGGGACGACGCCGATCAGGTTGACCCCCAGCAGCGTATCGTCTCCCTTGACGTTGTCGCCGCTCGCCTTCCAGTAGCCCACCTCGGGCTCGACGTAGCCGGCGACCCCAGCGTCGCCGGTGGCGCGTTGCTGATTGGCGCTGTCGTCACGCCCGCTGACGCGGATGCGGAGCGCGGCCATGTAGTAGGTTTCCACCTCGTTCGTCGGCTCCACCAGGCCGACGCCTACGGCGAGGGCGTAGCGGCTCTGGTTGCTGTCGGTCTGGTTCTGGGCCTGGGCCCGCCCCGTCAACAGGAGGGCGGTCAGAGCCAGTGCCGAGACCAGGATCGAGCGTGTCATCATTCCTCTCCTTTCGTGAAGGCCGCACCCAGGGGCGCGCTCCACCGATCACAGTGAAAGCTTTTTGACTTGATCGGGAATCGTACCACGCATCCGCTCCAGCAACCGGCCCCGCTCCTCCCGCCAGCGCTCGGCCTGGGCGTCGTTGCGCGCCGTGGCCACCAGCCGGCTCAGCACCTCGACAGCCTGATCGTAGTAGCGCCGGGCGGTGTCCTCGGCGCCCAGGGAGAGGGCCCGCTCCACGGCCCCCTCCAGCGCCGGCAGGGCCTTCTCCCACTCGCCCGCGGCCATGAAGTGATAGGCCAGGGACTCGCAGTCCCGGTCCCCCCGGAGTCGCGCCAGGGCCTCCGCCACCTGGGCGTGCATGACCTGGCGGCGCAGCGGGTTGAGCTCGTCGAGGATGGCCCGGCGGATCTCCCGGTGGGCGAACTCGAAGCTCCCCCGGCGCGCCCCCTGGGCCCACATCGCGAGCACCTCCTCCTGCCGGCCGCTCGTCCAGGAGTGGAAGAACTGCCGGATGAGCCATCGCCGCAGGAGGATCTCCAATCCCACCTCGACCACTGCGACGTGCTCGTCGGCGGCCTCCTGCAGGAGATGGGCGTCGAAGCTGCGCCCCATGACGGCGGCCAGGGTGGCCAGGCGGCGCGTGGAGTTGGGGAGGCGGCGGAGGCGGATGCGGATCAGGTCCTGCAGGGTCTCCGCGGCCAGGTCGAGGCCGGCGAGCGGGCGGGTGAGGCTCCAGCGTCCCGCTCCCTGGGCCGTGAGCACCCCTTCGTCCCAGAGGAGGTTGATGATCTCGGCCACGGCCAGGGGGAGCCCGCCGCTTTTCGCCGCGAGGAACCGGGCGAGCTCCAGGGCCTCGGCCTCTCCCACCAGCGACTCGGCGATCTCTTCCAGGGAGTCCGGAGCGAGCCGGTCGATCGTGAGGCGCGTGCCCATGCCGTTCGTCTTGCATTGCCGGAAGATCTGGCCCAGAGGATGTTCGTGCTCCAGGGCATGGCCGAGGCTGGAGGCGAGGATCCAGATGGGGCCCTTGAGCCGCGCGGTGAGGAAGGCCAGCAGGTCGAAAGAGTCGCGGTCCGCCAGGTGCAGGTCGTCGAGGTAGAGGATCAGCGGCTCCGGCTCCTCCCCTCTGGACCCCTGACGGCACAGCGCCTCCAGGAAGCGGCCGAAGGCGGTGAAGAGACGCCGTTGGCCGTCCGCGCCGTCGGACGGAGCCGGCGGCGACAGGTCGGGGCGCAGGTCACGGAGCTCGGGTGCGAGGCGGACGAGGTCCGCCAGTGCCGCGGCCGGCACCCGGGCGAGAGCCCGCTCCGCGACGTCGGTCGCATCCGCCAGGACGCTGCGCAGCACCTCGGCGAACGGCTGGTAGGCCTGGAGCGGGGCCAGCTCGTAGCACCGTGCTTTGAGCACCCGGCCGCGGCGTTGCGAGGTAGTGGTGTCCAGGAACGATTTGAGGAGCCGGGTCTTGCCCACGCCCGACTCGCCGGTCAGGAGAGTGAAGTGGACCTTGCCCGCGAGGGCCCGCAGCCACCCTTCGCGCAGCAGCCCGTAGGTCGGGCCGCGGCCCACCAGGGGGATGATCGGCCCGATGGGCTCGGGATCGCTGGCCTCCGTCTTCACCTCCAGGGCCTCGGCCAGGATGGAGTCGTAGAGCTGCCGCGTCTCCTCCGCCGGCTCCACCGCCAGCTCGTCCCGCAGCCGCCGCGTCAGGTCCTCGTACTGGGCGAGGGCGCGGCTGCGCTGGCCCGAGAGGGCCAGGAGCCGCATCAGGTTGCGGTGGGCTTCCTCCAGCAGCGGCTCGAGAGCGACCAGCCGGCGGGCATAGTGGACGCCGAAGCGGTACTCGCCCCGCCGGCGGTAGCTCTCGATGAGCCGCTGCAACACCTCCACCGCCGCTTCGCGGAAGCGCACCTGCTGGGTGCCCAGCCAATCCTCGAAAGCCGGGCTGTCCTTGACGAAGAAGCCCGCCAGGAACTCCCCCCGGTAGAGCTGGGCCGCGGCCGAGAGCTGCTGGGGATCGACCGACTCCCCCTCCAGAGCCTCTTCGAAGGCCTCGACGTCGAGCCAGCAGTCGGCCTCGGGGCTCAGCCCGATCTCCAGGTTGCGGCTCTGGACGAGACCCTGGGTCCCGCCCCCGGGCACCGTCGAGCGCAGGTTGTAGAGGGCCTGGCGCAGGGTGTGGCGGGCGGTTTCCGGATCGCGCTCCGGCCACAGCAGACCGATCAGGTGGTCGCGGCTGAACGTCCGCTGACGGTGGCAGACCAGGTAGGCCAGCAGCGCCCGCACCTTCTGCGACTCGAAGCCGGTGACCTGCCGGTCGCCGGCCCACACTTCGAATCCTCCCAACAGCCGTACACGGATCTTGCTCAAGCTCTCATCCCCGCGCGCGAGGACCCAGGGCTCCCATGTCGCCGGGCTCCATATCCCGGGATACGCACTCGCCACGGATCCAGATCTACAGTGGAGGAGTTTACCCGAGATTTCCTGACGCTGAGCTGACGGCCCGGCTGCGCCCCGGCCGCCGATCCCCGTAATGCGGATCGTTACCTTATCTCCATAAGCTCACGAGGTCTCATTGGAAAAAGGACCCTCGGCCGGCCGGCCGATCGAACCCGTCAGGAATCCTCTGACGATCTCCTGACGCCGGCCATGCAGAGTGAGACCAACTGACGTCTTGTCCACGTTTGGTGGGTTTGCCGCACCTTATATGGGCAGCTTTCTTTTCGGGGAGTCAAAGTGGGTGTCGTATCCCTTTAGGAGGAGAGGTCCATGTCTTCTTTCAGATTGAAAAATGCACTGTTGGCTATTCCGGCTTTGGCGCTGGGTCTGCTTTCAGCGATTCCGGCCGAGGCGCAGGTCTTCAAATGCCTGCCGAGCTGCAGCTCGGTTGACGGACGCTTCCTGGCGATCGCCAATGGCTCGGGCCTGGTCACCTTGAGCGATCCCACGATGGATCTGGAGATCTCGGTTCCCGCGGGGACGACGACCTTCACCGTCGGCCTGTTCGACGGAGAGTCGCGGGGTCTCGACCTCGCTGGCGTCTCGCACTGGGACACCAGCAGCCTCGGAATTTTCAGCTATACGCTCTACGCCGATCCCAACCGGGACCACTCAGCCACGACGGTGGTGCCGCTCTCCGGCCTGCCGGTCCAGTTGTCCACCACCATGCCGGACAACGCCTGGATCGACTTCACGGTCAATACCGGTGCTGTGGCTCAGGCCCCGAGCGGCAACTACTTTTACCTGCTGCGGATTCAGTTGACGGTGCCCGCCTTGACGCTCAACGCATTCAAGGTGCGGACAGGTGGCGCGCAGGTGGGAGGATCGTCTCTCTTCCCGTCGCCCAAGCCGTTCTCCTATATCGCCGCCTTGACAGGGAACATCACGACCGGAGTCGGGGACCTCTCGATCGTCTACCCCAACTTCCCGGCTGCGACTCCCACCACCTACGACGGCAGCTTCAGCTTCTATTTCGACGAGCCGGTGACCCAGCACGATATAACTGTGTGGGACGGAGACCTCGATCGCGGCAAGTTCGATGGCACGGACAAGGACACCGACGATCCAGACACCCCGAACGCACCCTTCCTCCCATCCTGGTCGACGAGTGACACCCTCTCCGAGGGGGTCGCCGTGGGATCGCCGACTACCACCACGGGCAATCCGCCGGACGATCGCAACCCCGCGAGCAGCGGCATCTATCTCTCGAAGCCTCCCTCCGTGCGTTACGACCTGATCTTTCCCGACACTCGCACTTTCGCCAACAACAATCCTTCGGGCAACCAGGAGTGGGAGCAGTTCAAGGTTTCGACTGATCCTTTCAACAGCAGTCTGATGGACTATTCCGCCACTGCGCCCATCCCACCGGGCACCTACCAGGTCCGCATGCAGGGAGTGGACATGCAGAACCTGAACGCTCTGCTCCTTCCTGGCAGAGCTCTCTGCGTGGATGAAGCCGGTGTTCCCTGCACTCCCCTGCGCCCCTTCCTGATCGGCGACGAAGTGTTCTTCGACAGGAACGGCGACGGCCTCCGGGATCCCGACGATTTGGGAGCTCCCAACGTCGTCCTGGAGCAGATCGATGCGGATGGACAGTCGGTCGGCGTCGCCATCACCGACGCCGACGGCCACTACGCGTTCGAGGCCGAGGCCGAGACCTACAAGGTGAGAGTCGCGGCGGAGAACTTCTCCACCGAGGGTGCGCTGCGGGACTGCCAGAAGTTCACGACTGCCAGCGAGATCACCGACACCGTCACCAACGCCAACGTCCTCACCTATGACTTCGGAACCCAGTGCGCCGGGTCCATCGGGAACCGGGTGTGGAACGACTACAATGGCAACGGCGTGCAGGACGTGGGCGAGCCCGGCATCAACGGCGTCAACGTCCACCTGCTGGATTCCGACGGCGGCGAAGACGTCCAGACCACTGACGGCGACGGCAACTATCTCTTCGAGGGGAGAAACGCCGGCAACTACACCGTCTTCGTCGAGACCTCCGGCGGCATTGGATCCCTGCCGCCCGGACTGACTCCAACCTACGACCTGGACGGCGTGGCCACACCCCACACAGCATCCTTTACCTTCTTGGGCGGCAACAAGCTGGACGTCGATTTCGGTTATCAGGTCGACGGCTCCATCGGCGACCGGGTGTGGAACGACACCAACGGCAACGGTGCGCAGGATGCGGGTGAGCCCGGCATCAACGGCGTCACCGTCTACCTCCTCGACAACAACGGCGCGACTCCGGTGCTCCTGGCCACGGCCGTGACCAGCGGTGACGGCAACTACACCTTCGCGAACTTGGTGCAGGGCAGCTACATAGTGCAGATCGACACCGCGACGCTGCCGCCGGGCCTGACGCAGACCTACGACTTCGACGGTGTCCCCGATTCGCCGGACGCCGCCACGCTCGATTTCGAGGGCGGCACCCACCGGATCGACATCGACTTCGGCTATGCCAGCCCCGCGAACGCCTCGGTCGGCGACCGGGTCTGGGACGATCGCAACGGCGACGGCACCCAGGATCCGGGTGAGCCGGGCCTCAACGGCGTGACCGTCGAGCTCCTCGACACGAGCAATAACGTTGTGGCCACGGCCACCACCAGCGGCGACGGCAACTACACGTTCTCCAGCCTCTACGCGGGCACCTACTCCGTCCGCGTTACCCCGCCGGTGGGGATGGCTCCGACCTACGACTTCGACACCGTGAGCACGCCGAACATCGCGACGTTCACCCTGACCTCGGGGCAGACCCGGACCGACATCGACTTCGGCTACCGCGGCACGGCCTCGGTGGGTGACCGGGTGTGGGACGATCGGAACGGCAACGAAAGCCAGGATGCGGGCGAGCCGGGCATCAACAACGTCACCGTCGAGCTGCTCGACGCCAGCAACAACGTGCTGGCCACCACGACCACCAGCGGCGACGGCAACTACACCTTCGCTCACCTCAACGCCGGCAACTACTCGGTGCGCGTCGTCGCTACCTCGCTGCCCGCGGGTGTGGCTCCGACCTACGACCTCGACGGCGTGGCCACCTCGCCGAACATCGCCTCCTTCACCCTGGCGGCTGGCCAGGCGCGCGACGACGTGGACTTCGGCTATCGCGGCACCGGCTCGGTGGGCGACCGGCTGTGGCTCGACACCAACGGCAACGGCGCCCAGGATCCCGGCGAGGCCGGCATCAACGGCACCACCGTCCAGCTCTTCTCCGGCGCCACCCTGATCGCCACCACCGTGACAGCGGGCGACGGCATCTACCACTTCAACAACCTGACGGCTGGCACCTACACCGTCAAGATCGTCACCAGCACGCTGCCGGCCGGCGTGGCCCAGACCTACGACCTCGACGGCCTCGCGACGCCGGACGCGGCCACCTTCACCCTGGCCGTCGCCGAGTCGCGCGACGACGTGGACTTCGGCTATCGCGGCACCGCTTCGGTGGGTGACCGCGTGTGGCGCGACACCAACAGCAACGGCGCTCAGGATGCGGGCGAGGCCGGGATCAACGGCGTCACCGTCGAGCTCCTCGACAGCCTCGGCAACGTCATGGCGACCACCACCACGAGCGGCGACGGCAACTACACCTTCGCCTACCTGCTCGGCGGCACCTACAGCGTCCGCGTGGTCTCGGGCACCCTGCCGCCGGGCCTGTCTCCCACCTATGACCTCGACGGCACGGGCACGCCCCACATCGCCACCTTCACCTTGAACGCCGCCACCGCCCGCACTGACGTGGACTTCGGCTACGGCGGCACGGGCTCGGTGGGTGACCGGGTGTGGAACGACACCAACGGCAACGGCATTCAGGACTCAGGCGAGCCCGGCATCAACGGTGTGACGGTCGAGCTGCTCGACGCCAGCAACACGGTGGTGGGCTCGACCACCACGAGCGGCGACGGCAACTACACCTTCTCCTACCTCGCGGCCGGCAACTACTCCGTGCGCGTGGTGACGAGCACCCTGCCGCCGGACCTGGTCGAGACCTACGACCTCGACGGCGTGGGCACGGCCAACATCGCGTCGTTCAGCCTGGGGGCCGGGGAAAACCGCACCGACGTGGACTTCGGCTACCGCACTCCCGCCACCGCCTCGGTCGGTGACCGGGTGTGGGACGACAGGAACGGCGACGGCGTCCAGGATGCGGGCGAGCCGGGCCTCAACGCGGTGACGGTCGAGCTCCTCGACGCGAGCAACAACGTGATCGATTCCGCCATCACCAGCGGCGACGGCAACTACACCTTCTCCAGCCTGGTGGCCGGCACCTACTCCGTGCGCGTCGTCACCGCCAGCCTGCCGGCGGGGATGGAGCCGACCTTCGACGCCGACGGTATCGCCACGCCGCACATCGCCACCTTCACCCTGACCACGGGCCAGGCCCGCACCGACATCGACTTCGGCTACCGCGGAACGGCCTCGGTGGGCGATCGGGTGTGGACCGACACCAACGGCGACGGCATCCAGGATTCGGGCGAGGCCGGCATCAACGGCGTCACCGTCGAGCTGCTCGACGCGAGCAACAACGTGGTGGCCACCACGACCACGAGCGGCGACGGCAACTACACCTTCTCGCATCTGAACGCCGGCAACTACTCGGTGCGCATCGTCACCTCCTCGCTGCCGGCGGGCGTGGCTCCGACCTACGACCTCGACGGCGTCGCGACGCCGAACATCGCCCCCTTCGCTCTCGCGGGCGGCCAGGCGCGCGACGACGTGGACTTCGGCTACCGCGGCACCGGCTCGGTGGGTGACCGGCTGTGGCTCGACACCAACGGCGACGGCATTCAGGATCCGGGCGAGGCCGGCATCAACGGCACCACCGTCCAGCTCTTCGACGGCGGCGGCAACCTGCTCGCCACCACCGTGACGGCAGGGGACGGCCTCTACACGTTCAACAATCTGGGGGCCGGCACCTACAGCGTGAAGATCGTCACCAGCACACTGCCGGCGGGCGTGGCTCCGACCTACGACCTCGACGGTGTGGCGACGCCCGACGCGGCCACCTTCACCCTGGCCCCTGCCACGTCGCGCACCGACGTCGACTTCGGCTACCGCGGTACGGCCTCGATTGGCGACCGCGTGTGGCGCGACCTCAACAGCAACGGCAGTCAGGACGCGGGTGAGCCGGGCTTGAACGGCGTCACCGTCCAGCTCCTCGACAACGGCGGCAACGTCATCGCCACCACCACGACCAGCGGCGACGGCAACTACACCTTCTCCTACCTGCTGGGCGGCTCCTACAGCGTCCGCGTGGTCTCCGGCACGCTGCCTCCGGGCCTGTCGCCGACCTACGACCTCGACGGCACCGGCACGCCGCATATCGCCACCTTCACCTTGAACGCCGGCACCGCGCGTACGGACGTCGACTTCGGCTACGGCGGCACGTCCTCGGTGGGTGACCGCCTGTGGATCGACAGCAACGGCAACGGCGTCCAGGATGCCGGGGAGACCGGCCTCAACGGCGTGACCGTCGAGCTGCTCGATGCCTCTGACACCGTGGTGGGTACGGCGATCACCAGCGGTGACGGCAACTACACCTTCTCGAACCTGGCGGGCGGCAGCTACTCGGTCCGCGTGGTGACCGCCACCCTGCCTGCGGGCCTCGCTCCGACCTATGACCTGGACGGCGTCGGCACGCCGAACATCGCGACCTTCACCCTGGGGGCCGGCGTCAACCGTACGGACGTTGACTTCGGCTACCGTGGCACGGCCTCGGTGGGCGACCGTCTGTGGATCGACGGCAACGGCAACGGCATCCAGGATGCGGGTGAGACCGGCCTCAACGGCGTCACGGTCGAGTTGCTCAACGCCAGCAACGCGGTGGTGGGCACGACGACCACGAGCGGCGACGGCAACTACACCTTCTCCAACCTCGACAGCGGCAACTACTCGGTGCGGGTGGTGGCCGCCACCCTGCCGGCGGGCCTGGCTCCGACCTACGACCTCGACGGCGTCGGCACGCCCAACATCGCCTCCTTCAGTCTGGCTGGAGGTCAGGCGCGCGACGACGTTGACTTCGGCTACCGCGGCACGGCCTCGGTGGGCGACCGCCTGTGGATCGACGCCAACGGCAACGGCGTCCAGGATGTCGGTGAGACGGGGATCAACGGCGTGACGGTCGAGCTGCTCAACGCCAGCAACACGGTGGTGGGCACGACGACCACGAGCGGCGACGGCAACTACACCTTCTCGAACCTGACGGCCGGCAGCTACTCGGTGCGTGTGGTGGCTGCCACCCTGCCGGCGGGTCTGGCTCCGACCTACGACCTCGACGGCATCGCCACACCCAACATCGCCTCCTTCACCCTGGCTGGCGGCGCCAGCCGGACGGACGTTGACTTCGGCTACCGCGGCACGGCCTCGGTGGGCGACCGCCTGTGGCTCGACAGCAACGCCGACGGCGTGCAGGACGCGGGTGAGGCGGGCCTCAACGGCGTGACGGTCGAGCTGCTCAACGCCAGCAACGTTGTGGTCGGCACGACGACCACGAGCGGTGACGGCAACTACACGTTCTCCAACCTGACGGCCGGCAACTACTCGGTGCGCGTGGTGGCTGCCACGCTGCCGGCGGGCGTGGCTCCCAGCTACGACCTCGACGGCATCGGCACTCCCAACATCGCCTCCTTCAGCCTGACGGGCGGCGCCAGCCGTACGGACGTCGACTTCGGCTACCGCGGCACGGCCTCGGTGGGCGACCGGGTGTGGCTCGACACCAACGGCAACGGCGCTCAGGACGGTGGTGAGACGGGCCTCAACGGGGTGACGGTCCAACTGCTGAACGCCAGCAGCACCGTCATCGCCACCACCAACACCAGCGGCGATGGCAACTACACCTTCTCGAACCTGATGGCCGGCAACTACTCCGTGCGGGTGGTGACCAGCAGTCTGCCCGCCGGCCTGACAGAGACCTACGACCTCGACGGCATCGCCACGGCGGACGTCGCCTCCTTGAGCCTGGGGGCTGGCCAGAGCCGTACGGACGTGGACTTCGGCTACCGCGGCGCCGGCGTGGTGGGCGACCGGGTGTGGCTCGACACCAACGGCAACGGCATTCAGGACGCCGGCGAGTCCGGCATGAACGGCGTCACCGTCCAGCTCCTCGACGGCGGCGGCAACGTGATCGCCACCACCACGACCGCGGGTGACGGCAACTACGACTTCAGCAACCTGGTGGCCGGCACCTACAGCGTGCGCATCGTGACCAGCTCGCTGCCCGCCGGGGTCGCTCCGACCTACGACCTCGACGGTATCGCCACGGCGAACATCGCCACCTTCACCCTCGCCGCCGGCGCCAACCGTGCGGACGTGGACTTCGGCTACCGCGGCACCGCTTCCGTGGGTGACCGGGTGTGGAAGGACACTGACGGCGATGGCGTCCAGGATGCCGGCGAGACCGGGATGAACGGCGTCACGCGTCGAGCTCCTCGACGGCGGCGGCAACGTCGTCGCCACCACCACGACGGCTGGCGACGGCAACTACACCTTCTCCAACCTCGCGGCCGGGAATTACTCGGTGCGCGTGGTCTCCGGCACCCTGCCGGCCGGCGTGACGCCGAGCTACGACCTCGACGGCATCGCCACCGCCAACATCGCGGCCTTCACCCTCACCGCCGGTCAGAACCGCACGGACGTGGACTTCGGCTACCGCGGCAACGGCTCGGTCGGCGACCGCGTCTGGATCGACGCCGACGGCGATGGCGTCCAGGACGCGGGCGAGACCGGGATCAACGGCGCCACGGTCCAGCTCTTCAGCGGCGCGACCCTGGTCGCCACCACGACTACGGCCGGTGACGGCAACTACACGTTCAACAACCTGACGCCGGGCACCTACACCGTCAAGGTGGTGCCGGGCTCGCTGCCGGCCGGGGTCACGCCGACCTTCGACTTCGACGGCGTCGCCACGGCCAACCAGGCCACCTTCACGCTCGCCGCCGGTCAGAACCGGACGGACGTGGACTTCGGCTACCGCGGCACCGGCTCGATCGGCGACCGCCTGTGGCTCGACACCAACGGCAACGGCATCCAGGACGCGGGCGAGACCGGGATCAACGGCGCCACGGTCCAGCTCTTCAGCGGCGCGACCCTGGTCGCCACCACGACCTCGGCGGGTGACGGCAACTACACGTTCAGCAACCTGGCGCCGGGCACCTACACCGTCAAGATCGTGCCGAGCACGCTGCCGGCCGGGGTCGTTCCGACCTTCGACCTCGACGGCGTGGCCACGGCCAACCAGGCCACCCTCACCCTCGCCGCCGGCGCCTCGCGCACCGACGTCGACTTCGGCTACCGCGGCACGGCCTCGGTGGGCGACCGCCTCTGGAACGACGCCAACGGCAACGCCGTCCAGGACGCCGGGGAGACCGGCATCAACGGCGTCACCGTGCAGCTCCTCGACAGCAGCAACAACGTGATCGCCACCACCACCACGAGCGGTGACGGCAACTACACCTTCGCCAACCTGCTGGGCGGCAGCTACACCGTCCGCGTGGTGGCCAGCTCGCTGCCGGCGGGTCTCAGCCCGACCTTCGACCTCGACGGCATCGCCACGGCGAACCAGGCCAGCTTCACCCTGAACGCCGGCGCTGCCGCACCGACGTGGACTTCGGCTACCGCGGCACGGCTTCGGTCGGCGACCGGGTGTGGTACGACGTCGACGGCGACGGCGTCCAGGATGCTGGTGAGACGGGCTTCAACGGCGTCACCGTCGAGCTCCTCAGCGGCACGACCGTGATCGCCACCACCACCACGGCCGGCAACGGCAACTACACGTTCTCCAACCTGACCGCCGGCACCTACAGCGTGCGCGTGGTCACGCAGCACCCTGCCCGCCGGCTACGGGCCGACCTTCGACCTCGACGGCATCGCCACGGCCAACATCGCCACCTTCACCCTGACCGCCGGCCAGGCGCGCACCGACGTCGACTTCGGCTACCGCGGCACCCTCTCCGTGGGCGACCGGATATGGAACGACGCTGACGGCGACGGCGTGCAGGACGGCACCGAGACCGGGATCAACGGCGTCACCGTCCAACTGCTCGACGGCGGCGGCAACGTCATCGCCACCACGACCACGGCCGGCAACGGCAACTACACCTTCTCCAACCTGGGCGCCGGCACCTACACGGTCCGCGTGGTTTCGAGCACCCTGCCCGCGGGCTACACGCCGACCTTCGACCTCGACGGCATCGCGACCGCGCACCAGGCGACGTTCAGCCTGACCGCCAGCCGCACCGACGTGGACTTCGGCTACCGTGCTCAGGTCTGCACGGCCGGCACCTTCAAGGACACGTTCACCACCAACAGCTTCTCCAACAACGAGGGGACGCTCTCCTGGAGCGGCGCGTGGATCGAGAGCGACACCGCGGGGACGGGCGTGAGCAGCGGCAACGTCACCGTGGGCACGCCCTATGCCGGCTACCTCATCCTGCGCGACTACCCCGACACCGGCACCCAGCCGAGCGCGGCGCGCCAGGTCAACCTCTCGGGCTTCGCTGCCGCGACGCTGACGGTCGACCTGCACCTCAAGCAGGTCGAGCCCGACGACGCGGCGGTGATCGAGATCTCGAAGGACGGCGGCGCCACCTACACCGTGCTGGAGACGCTGACCGGCTACACCACCACCGACCTCGTCACCTCGCGCACCTACGACATCTCGGCCTACATGGCGAGCAACACCCGCATCCGCTTCCGCATCAGCGCCAACTACGGCGGCAGCGACGACCTGTTCAAGGTGGACGCGGTGCGCATCGACGCCACCTGCACGCCCCAGACCTTCTCGATCGGCGACCGGGTGTGGAAAGACACCGACGGCGACGGCGTCCAGGATGCGGGCGAGACCGGCATCAGCGGCGTCACCGTCCAGCTCCTGAACGCCAGCAACACCGTCATCGCCACCACGACGACTGACAGCAACGGCAACTACACCTTCGCCAACGTCGCCGCCGGCAACTACACCGCCAAGGTGGTCAGCAGCAGCCTGCCCTCAGGCTATACGCCGACCTTCGACCTCGACGGCGTGGCGACCCCGCACACGGCGTCGTTCAACCTGACGGCCAACCGCACGGACGTGGACTTCGGCTATCGCCTCGCGGCCTGCACGGGCGGCTCGTTCAAGGACACGTTCACCACCAACAGCTTCTCCAACAACGAGGGCACGCTCTCCTGGAGCGGCGCGTGGATCGAGAGCGACGTGGCGGGGAGCGGGGTCAGCAGCGGCAACGTCACCGTGGGCACCCCCTACGCCGGGTACCTGATCCTGCGCGACAGCCCCGACACCGGCACCCAGCCGAGCGCGGCGCGCCAGGTCAACCTTTCGGGCTTCGCGTCGGCGACTCTCAAGGTCGACTTCCACGTCAAGGGAGTCGAGTCCGACGACGCCGTGGTCATCGAGGTGTCGAAGGACGGCGGCGCCACCTATACGGCGCTGGAGACGCTGACCGGCTTCTCCGGCACGTACATCAGCTCCCGGACCTACGACATCTCGGCCTACATCGCCAGCAACACCCGGATCCGCTTCCGGGTCAGCAACAACTTCGGTGGCAGCGACGACCTCTTCAAGGTGGATGCGGTGCAGATCGATGCCGGCTGCACGCCCCAGACCTTCTCGCTCGGCGACCGGGTGTGGAAGGACACGGACGGCGACGGCGTCCAGGATGCCAGTGAGACCGGGATCAGCGGCGTCACCGTCCAGCTCTTGAACGCCAGCAACACCGTCATCGCCACCGACGTCACCGACAGCAACGGCATCTACGGCTTCACCAACGTCGCCGCCGGCACCTACACCGTCAAGGTGGTCAGCAGCACCCTGCCGGCCGGTTATACGCAGACCTACGACCTCGACGGCATCGCTTCGCCCCACGAGGCCATGGTCAACTTGACGGCCAATCGTACGGACGTGGACTTCGGCTATCGCCCCGTCGCCGGCACGCTCACCGTCGGCGACCGCGTGTGGAAGGACGCCAACGGCAACGGCAAGCAGGATACGGACGAGCCTGGGATCAGCGGCGTGACCGTCCAACTGCTCAACAGCGGCGGCACCGTGATCGCCACCACCACCACGAACAGCAGCGGCAACTACAGCTTCACCGGCCTGGTCGCGGGCACCTACACGGTTAAGATCGTGACCAGCTCGCTGCCCTCGACCACCTTCACCGAGACCTACGACCTCGACGGCGTGTCCTCGGCCAACCAGGCGACGTTCAGCCTCACGGCCAGCCGTACGGACGTGGACTTCGGGTACCACTTCCCGAGCGCTACGGCCGGCGGCACGGGCACTCTCGGGTACTGGAAGAACCACCCGGATGCCTGGCCGGTCCAGTCCATCACCATCGGCGGGATCACCTACACCAAGGCTCAGGCCATCACCTGGCTGGGGACCCCTGTCGGGGGAGACGCGTCGATCTCCCTGTTCCATCAGCTCGTCCCGGCCGAGCTCAACGCCCTGGTCAGCAACAACATCAGTTGCATCTTCCCGGTCATCCAGGCCGCTGACGCCTGGATGGCGCAGCACCCGGTGGGCAGCCACGTGTCGAGCAGTAGCGCCGACGGGCAGGTGGGTGAGTCCCTGGCGTCGCAGCTCGACTCCTACAACAACGGCAACCTGTGCGCACCGCACCGCAACTGATCCCACGCACCACTCCCCCGGGAGGGCCCGCCTCGCGCGGTCCCTCCCGGCTTTCCGGGCGCTCCAGCAGGATCGGAGCGCCCGTTTTCGTCCAACACCTCTATAATGGGGGGAGGCTTTCTCGTTAGTCCTATGTCGATGAAAATGACCCGCGTGGCCGTACCTGAGACTGTGCTGTTCCGTGACCTCGACGGCGAGGCCATCCTCCTGGCCACGGACAGCGGCAAGTACTTCGGTCTGAACGAGGTCGGCACCCGCATGTGGTCGCTGCTCCGCCTTCACGGGGAGGTCGAGCCCGTCTTCCGGGAGCTCCTCGCGGAGTACGACGTGGCCGAGGATCAGTTGCGGGAGGATCTCGCACGCTTCGTCGACCTGCTGGCCGCCAGGGGGCTCGTCAAAGCATCATGAGCGGCCTCTGCGGCATCGTGGACTTCGCGCAGCCCCGGGTCGATCCGGAGCCGTTGCGGCACATGGCGGAGTCCTCTTCCTACCGGGCCCCCGGAGGAATCGCCTACCGCTTCCTGGGAGAGGCCGGGCTCGCCCACCAAGCGCTTCGGACTCCGGTTGGGAAGGCAGTATTGGACCAGCCGCTCCTCGATGTGCAGCACCAGGTCTGCCTCGTGATGGATGGGCGGTTGGACAACCGGGCGGAGCTCATCGGCCGGCTCGAACCGGTCGAAGGACAGGCCGTATCGGACGCTGGTCTGCTCCTCGCCGCCTACCTCGAATGGGGGGAGGCCTGCGTCGACCATCTCCTCGGCGATTTCGCGTTCGCTCTGTGGGACGCCGCCCGCAAGCGGCTCCTCTGCGCCGTCGATCCTTTGGGAGTCAAGCCGCTCCACTATGCGCGCGTGGGCTCCCTCCTGATCTTCGCCTCGGACGCGATCCAGGTTCTCCTGCATCCGGTGGTCCCCGATGACTATAACGAGCAAGAGATCGCCGCCTATTTGGCCGGTGAGGCCGAAGATCCGCAGAGGAGCTTCTTTGCGGCCATCTCCAAGCTGGCGCCCGGTCACCGTCTGAGCGCTGAGAGTGGCACCACCCTTCGGGTGGAGCGCTACTGGTCTCCTGGCCCTGCCAAGATCCGGTATGGTCGGGACGAGGAGTACGCCGACCACTTCCTGGGCATCCTCCGGCAGGCGGTGGCCGACCGTCTCCGCGACGCGGGGGCTCTCGCCGGGGTGGCCATGAGCGGCGGCCTCGATTCGACCTCGGTGGCGGCGCTCGCGCAGCGGACGGGGCACAGCATCCGCGCCTACACCTTCATCTTCGACCGCGCCGCCGAATGTGACGAGCGGGCCTACAGTGGTGCGATGGAGGAGGAGTTGGGCCTCGCGGTCGAGTCGGTTGCGGCAGAGCGCTTTTTGAGCCTCGAATCGCAAGCGGTCCTCCCTTTGAGCCCCGACACCCCCTTCTTCGGCTGGCTCACCTGCTTCGGAGAGGTCCACCGCCGGATCGTGGCGCGAGGCGGCCGGGTCCTGCTGATGGGACATGGTGCGGACGATCTCCTCAGGGGAAGCGCCTTGGCCTACGCGGAACGCCTGCGACGGGGGGACTTCGGAGCTGTCCGCGACGTCGTGCGCCATGCGCGCAGCCGGCGCGAGCCAGTGCTGCGGTTGCTCTACCGCTACTTCGGCCGGCCGCACCTGCCGGCCGGCTTCGAGCGCCGCCTCACCTTAGCTCTGGGGGGCCGGCGGGAGCCCCCTCCCTCCCTCATCCATCCCGACTTCCTGCTTCGTACTCAGGGGGAAGGCCGGAACGGGAGACCGAGGGCGCGAAGGGTTTTTTCAAGCTCGGCGCGGCAGGAGATGTACAGCAACCTGGTGGAGACCCCCTGGTACTGGCGGGTCGCCAACTGGCACGACCGGAGCACCCCATCCTCCGGCCTCGAGGTACGCCATCCCTTCCTGGACCGGCGGCTCTTCGAATACGTCCTGGCGATCCCTGGAGAGCAGGTGTTCCGGCTGGGCTGCCCCAAGAACCTCCTGAGGCGGGCCATGGCCGGGATCCTCCCCGAGAGAGTCCGTCTCCGGATGGTGAGGACCCGGTTTGCACGATTTCTTGATTTCCTTCTTCTTGAGCGGGCGGCCGGGGAGATCCAGGATCTCCTGCGCGAGCCACGGTCCGCCGAGCTCGGAATTCTGGACGGGGAGCGGTTGCGCTCCGCCTATCGAGGTTTGGTGAGCGGGGAACCGGGCGCGCCTAGGGGAGTTGTCTGGCGCGCCCTTTCACTTGAGATCTGGCTGAGGCGCTGTGAAGTGATCCTGAGGCAGAGAACCCGAACGGGTACAGTTGCTGCTTGAGGGAGTGAAATGGACATCCGATTCTCAGGAAAGGTTCTCCCTATGACCAAGGATTTCGATACGACTGTGGAGCGCGGCTGCGTTTCTCAGTCCTCCGAACACAGTCCACCGAAGAAGCCGTATGGAGGTCCGCAGATTCAGGAATGGGGATCTATCCTTGAGTTGACAGGCTCGACTCTTTCCGATTTTGAGGACGTAAACAACGATGGGTCGGGCAGCGGAGGCGTGTGAGCTGAAAGGCTCCAAACGCTCTGAACCGGCTCGCTCAGCGCGATGGAGCAGCCGGCTTTTTGGATTGACGATCGCTGGCGACTTTCCGTTCACCGTCCGGCTGTTGGCGGACGAGGGTCCTGCCGCACTTTCCGTTTTCATCTCCTCGCGGCCTCTGCTCTCCCCGGAACGACAGGCCGAACCTCCCATCTATATGAGTATCCTGCATGGCAAGGATGGTAAGAGCCTCGCTTATCTCTACAAGGAGCCGGAAGGGGAGGTCTTCCGCTTCCCTGGAGCGGGCGACTTCCTCGTCCGATCCGATATCATCGAGGGATACTCTCCGGACTGGTCGAGCGGTCTTGCGGAGCTCCGCTTGCTCGGACCGGTCCTGTCCTACTGGTTCGAGTGTCGCGGCCTGCCGACCTTCCATGCGTCGGCGGTCGCGGTGGGCGGCCGCGCCATCGCCTTCGTCTCCCGCCACTGCGGCGGCAAAAGCGGGCTGGCCGCGGGGATGATCGCGGCCGGCGCTTCGTTGCTGACGGACGACGTGCTGGCGCTGGAAGAGGGGGACGGTCGTTGGGAGGCGCGCTCGTCCTATCCCCTGATACGGATGTGGCCGGACGAAGCCGAGCACTTCCTCGGGAGCTACGCTGACCTGCCGCGGGTTCAGGGGGATTCCGAGAAGCGGAGCGTCGCGGTTGGGGAGGGAGGGTTCGGATCGTTCTGCGACGCCTCAATGCCTCTGGCGTGCGTCTACCTGGCGACGCGGGTGGAGGGAAAAGCCGTGGAGATCCAGCCAGTCTCCCGCGGCGAAGCGCTGATCGAGCTGGTCCGCCACTCCTTCTCCCCCCGCCTCATGGCAGCGGCGGGGTTGCAGCCTTCCCGGCTGGACAGACTGGCCCGGCTGGTGCGGAACGTTCCTGTGCGGCGGCTTCTCTACCCTTCAGGATTCGAGCGGCTGGCGGAGGTTGCCGGCCACATTCTCGGCGCGGATTCGTTTAACGACGCCCCGTCTCGTTCCTGACGGGACGGTCTTGTCTACGGCGGGCCGTCGTCGTTCAAGACGGGGCAGCTCGTTTTGCGATGGCGCAGCTTGTACAAGCCAGCGCGCCGGGCTCGTTTCGTGGCGTCTCGTTTTACGCTGCGGCGTCGTGTTCTTTCCAGGCCGGCGTAAGACGAGACAGGGCGTTCCTGTTCACGGTGCGCCGTCGCTGTTTCAGCCAGCGCGTCTCGTACGAGACGGCGCGTTTTCATTCCTGCCACGGCGTCTTGTTGTATGTCGCCGCGCCGTATTCACGCCAGGGCAACGGAAAACGAGATGCGGGATTTTCATGTACGCCGCGCCGTCGCGTCTTCCTCGGCGCAGATTGTTTTATGACGGCGCGTCTTGAATCCCGCCACGGCGTCACGTTTTGCGTTGCCGCGCCGTATTCGTTCCAAGGCGTTGGCGAACGAGACGCCGTGATTTTGTATACGGCGACTCGTCGCTTCAGCTCGCGATGCGGCGGACGGAGGCGGTTTCCGGCTCGGTGGGCAGGCCCAGCTCGGTCTTGATCTCCTCGCGCTGCAGGCGTGCGAGGCGCTGTGCCTCCATGGCGAGGCCTCGCCGCCGCATGGCCAGGACCACCAGGAACTCCAGGAGCACCAGGGCCACCCCGAGGTTGGTCTGGCCGGTGACGGCGACCACCAGCGCCAGAGCGCAGAAGGAGAGGACCACGGCGTAGATCACCGCCACGATGCGGGAGCGGGCGCCGCCGAAGTGCTCGAGGAGGTGGTGCAGGTGGTTGCGATCGGCCCGGAACATGCGCAGGAACCGGGTGGTGAAGGGGCCTTTGGGGCGGTCGAGGAAGCGGACGACCATCACCAGCAGGGTGTCCATGACAGGCACCCCGAGCGCCAGGATGGGTACCAGGATCGCCACTGCCGCCGGTGCCTTCAGGGAGGTGTGGACGGTCGTGGTGGCGAGCAGGAAGCCGATGGTGAGGGAGCCGGAGTCGCCCATGAAGATGCGCGCCGGCTCCCAGTTGTGGCGCAGGAAGCCCACGCAGGAGCCGGCCAGGGCCGCCATCAGGATGACGGTGCCGGGGTTGCCCTGGAGGATGGCGTAGGCGAGGAAGGAGGCCGAGATGATGGTGGCGACCCCGCCGGCCAGACCGTCCAGCCCGTCGATGAAGTTGATGGCGTTGGTGACGCCGACGATCCAGAGCAGCGACACCACGCCGCCGAAGAGCCCGAGGTGGATCTCGCCCAGGCCGGGCAGCCGCAGCACCTCGAACGACCAGCCGACCCGCACCAGGAGCCATGCCGCCAGGAGCTGGAACACGAGCTTCTTGGCGGCCGAGACCCCGACGAGGTCGTCGATGACGCCCACGAGGAAGACGATGCCCGTGCCGGTCGCGAGCGCCAGAATCTCGCCGCGGCCGACGCCCGTGCCGATCCGGCCTCCCAAGAGGACGAGCGCCACGCTGCCTCCCAGCACCAGGCCGAGAGCGATGGCCACTCCACCCAGGCGCGGCACGGAGCCGGCCTGGACCCGTCGATCACCCGGGTGGTCCAGGGCGCGCAGGGCGACCGCCAGACGAGTCACGGGCGGGACCATCAGATTGGTGGCGAGGGCGGCGACGAAGGCGGCGCCGAAAGCGTACAGCAGGATTCCATCCATGCGGCGGTGCTCCGTGCGATCGGCGACCCGTAGGCGCGCCCGAAAAAGCTCTACTGATCGCTAGTTAGCTGGGAGGATCTTACCGCAAATCTCGGGATTTGTCTCGCTCTACGTTTTCTTTTCGGCATCTTCGGCGATCTCTTCCAGCGCGCGGGCGACCCCCGCGGCGTCTCCCACGTCGACCCGGCGGTAGCGTCCGGGGGGAAGGTCCCGGCTGGCGAGGAGGTGGACATCCGAGCGCGGGCTGCCGACGTAGAGGACGTCCTCGTCCGGACTGGAGGCAGCCATAGATCTTGGAGGGGAGCACGTAGCCCACGAACTCGTCGCGCAGGGAGATGAGATGGGCGTGGGGGGTCACCAGGAGACGGGGCAGCAGCTCAAGGGGAAGGGGACGGCTGCGGTGGAAGGGCAGATCCCCTTGCTGCAATGCCGCGGCTACGCGGTCCGCCCGGGCGCCCGTGGCGTTGAGCCAGAGGGCCACGCGGCCGGAGCCTTGCCGGTGGTGCAACCGATAGCCCGCCACGAAGGTCTCGTGGTCGTGGGCGACGCCGAAGTTGCCGGAGTAGAGGAGGATCACCCGGCCGGTGAGCTCGGGCGGCGTGGGGAGGGGCTCGGTGCCGGCCGGGATCTCGACCGGCGAAGGGTCGCGCTTCAGCACGATCCGCTCCGGGGGGATACCGATCGCGAGGAGCCTCTCCCGCTGGTCCTCCCCCAGCACCTCGAAGCGGTCGATCCGCCGGCGCAGGGCCACGGTCCAGCGATAGAAGAGCCGCAGCGCCGCCGAGGGACGGCCCTGCGCGGACCGCTCGGCCATCAGGCACTCGGGATGGAAGTCGGTGATGCGGTAGGTGAGCTGCCGGGAGAGCAGCAGGTTGAGCGGCCCCAGGAGGTGGATGAGGAAGGGCGGGCTGCCCGTGAACAGCACCTCGTCGGCGCCGCGGATCTCGCGCCGGAGCTGCCAGAGGAGGGAGAGGTTGGTGCGCAGCGTCCAGAGGGCCCGGCCATAGAGGTCCGAGCGGTCGTAGACGGGGGCCCGCAGGCGGACGATGCGCAGCCGGCCCATGCCCGGCTGCTCTTCCTCGATCGAGGCCGCGGTCGAGGAGAGGCCGGCAAGCACCACGTCCTCCCCCTGGGCGGCCCGCTCGCGGGCAAAGAGCAGGCTGTACTGCCCCACGGCACCGAAGTCCGGCGGCAGCCAGTCGCACAGATAGACCAGCCGGTGCATGGGGTGAGCCGGCCGGATCAGCGCTCCGTGAGCATCTCCTGGAGGTAACCGCTGACCTTCTCGCGCTCGCGGGTGGAGAAGTACCAGTCGATGGTGCGGTGCAGGCCGTCCATGAACTTCATCCGCGGCTCCCAGCCCAGGAGCTCCCGCGCCAGGCGGTTGCTGGCCACCCGGTTCAGGGGGCCGGTGGGCATGTGGGGGAGCAGCTTGATCTCGGCGTCGTGGCCGGTGTAGCGCAGCACCTCGTGCACGGCGTCGATCACCCGGGTGCGCTCCTCCGTCCCCAGGTTGACCGCCGTGCCGTCGTCGATCGTCTCCGCGGCCCGCGACCATGCCGCTGACGATGTCGCCGACGTAGGTCCAGTTGCGGATCTGAGTGCCGTCGCCCCAGACCTCGAAGGGGTTCTGGCGGACGAAGGCGCGGGCGATCATGGCGATGACGGCGTGGTTCTCTACCCCGCGCTCGCCGTAGACGGTGAAGAAGCGGCAGGAGGCGGACTTGAGCCCGAAGTCCCGGGCGTAGGCCTTAAGCGTCATCTCTGTCATCAGCTTGGCCCAGCCGTACATGTTGTCGGCGTCGTAGGGCGGGCCTACCATCTCCTCGGTGAGGTAGAGCTCCTGGGTGACGTCGCTCTGCAGGTGATTGGGATAGACGCAGCCCGAGGAGGCGAAGACGAACTTCCCGACCCCGGCCTCGTGCGCGGCCTTGATCAGCATGCCATCCATGGCGAGGTTCTGGGCGCAGGCGGCCTGGTGGAGGTCCACGAAGCCGCGTCCGCCGTGGATGGCCGCGAGATGGAAGACGACGTCGATGCCTTCGACCATGCGCTGAGGCACGCCGGGATCCAGCAGGTCGGCCTGGTGGAATTCGACGACACCGCTTTTGACGTGGCTCTCGATGTTCGCCAGCCGGCCGCTCGACAGGTCGTCGACGACGCGGATGGAGCGCGCTCCCTTCTCCACAAGGAGATCGATCAGGTGCGAGCTGATGAAAGAAGCGCCGCCCGTCACTAGGACCTGTTTCACATTCCAATCCATGGTCTTGCTTCTCCTTGGTGGCTTCTCCTTCGTGCTAAAGAAACTCGCGCCTCACGTGCTCCAGGATCCGGCGGCGGCCGGCGAGCTTGTCACGCAAGGCTTCAGGGTCCCGGACGAGCAGCGGGCCTGCGAGGCGGAGGGCCAGCAGCTCGACGCCGAGGCGGCCCAGGATCAGTGCGCGAACGAGGCCAGGATAACGAACTTTACCGAACTTCCGGAGCAGGCGCCAGCGGTTCCTGTAGAAACGCAGCACGCGCTCGCTGGTCTTCTGGGGGGAGCCCGACCCCGTGTGGAAGGCCACCAGGGCCGGCTCGTAGACGACCTTCCACCCCGCGCGGTGGGCGCGCATCGAAAGATCGGTGTCGAGATCGAGGAAATCGAAGCCCTGATCAAGGCCGCCCAGCGCCTCGAAAGCCTCCTTGCGGAGGGCCATGGCGCAACTGAAGATGCAGACGGGGCCGCGCCCGCGCCTGTGGAGGAAGAAGCGGAAGCGCGACCAGAGGGAGTTGAGGCGCTGGCCCAGCACGAGGCCGGCCACGCCGGGCTCGGCGTCGTGCGAGCCGGTGGGGCGCCCCTCTTCGTCCACCGTCTGGAAGCCGGCGATGGCGAGGCGGGGAGCGGCGCCGAAGAGACTGCGGACCTCGCCGGTGAAATCCTTCAGGGGATAGGCGTCGGAGTCGAGGATCACGGCCACGTCGGCCTCCAGCTCGCGGAGCCCCCGGTCGAGGGCCCGGCCGTAGCCCTGCCGCTCGGAATTGTGCAGCAGCCGCGCTCCGTGAGGCAGGGGCTCCGGACCCGGAGTGACCGAGGCGTCGTCCACCACCACCACGTCGGAGAGGGAGGCGCGGAAGGGCGCCAACCGGTCGAGGCAGCGCAGCGTGAGGCTCCAGGTGTCGCAGTTGGTGATGACGACCCCCACCCGCGGGCCGGAGCTGGCATCAGACGTCATGGAGCCGTCCAGGTACACGCCGGGCGCTGAAACTGGCGCAACAGTACGACGAAGGCAAGGGCGAGGTCAAAGCGTCTCAGGGCCAGCCGAGGGCGGCGAGATGGCCGGGGAGCTGGCTCAGGTCGTCGAGCAGGAGGTCGGGCTCCCAGCGCGCGAGCTGCGCGTCGCTGCGGATGCCGCTGCGCACCGCGACGGTCCGCAGGCCGAGGGCCCGGCCGCTCGCGACGTCGATCTCGGTGTCGCCCACGATCAGCGATCCCGGCGGCGGCGCGATCCCCGCCTCCCGCACGAGCCTCGCCTTGGCTTCCACGGTCCCGTCTCCGGGGCCGGCCACGACCCGGCCGACGTGGCGGAGGAGGTCGAGCTCCCGGAGCTGCCAGGCGAGGAGGTCGCCGCGGCGCCGGAGGGTGACCAGGAGCAGCGGAGCCTTCTGCGCCAGGGTGGCGAGGGTGGGGACGGTCCAGGGCCAGGGGCGGTCGAAGCGCAGATAGCGCCGGCTCTCGATGCAGCGCAGCCGGGCGGCGGCGGCTTCCGCGGCCCGCTGGGGAGACAGGCCGGCCCCCTCCAGGATCTGCTGCTCGGCCACCCGGTCCCGCTTCGCCTGCCAGTAGGCCTCCGGAGCGAGAGGACGGCCGCCGCGCCGCAGCACGAGGTCGGCGTGCACGCGGTGATAGCGCGGCGAGACGTCCAGGAGCGGACCGTCCAGGTCCAGGAAGATCCAGCCGCCGCTCATCCCGGATGGAACCCCCGTCCGTCAAGCCGCGCCACCAGCCAGGGCTTCAGCATGGCGTACCAGTCGCGGCCCGCCCGAATCTTGGTGTAGGGGCCGGCGGGCGGGTAGCGCATGGTGATCGGCCGCTCGGTCCAGCGCAGGCGGCCGTCGAGCAGCACCTTGGCGTAGAGGTAGTACTCGAGGCCGTAGGTGGAGAGCCAGGGCGCGTGCCAGTCGAACCCGGCGCGGCGGAGGATCTCCAGCCGGAAGGCCCGGAAGCCGCAGGTCGCGTCGCTCAGGCGCGCGCCGGTGCAGAGGCGGGCGAAGAGGTTCACCAAGGGGATGGCGCGGCGGCGGAACGGCGGCAGGTTGGGGGAGCCGCCCCCGGGAAGGAAACGGCTGCCCGTGACGTAGTCCGCCTCCCCGGCGAGGATCGGGGCGAGGAGGCGCGGGATCTCCGCCGGCAGCATCTTGCCGTTGGCAGCCATGGCGCCGAAGATCTCGAAGTCCCGCTCCAGGGCCCAGTCGAGGGCGAGCCGGTTGGCGCCGCCCACCCCGGCGTTGCGGGGGAGGTCGATAAAGGCATGCCCGCTGGACCGCACCAGGCGCTCGGAGCCGTCGCTGGAGCCGTTGTTGACGAGGAGCAGGGAGACCTCGGGGAGCGAGGCCGCGGCGAATTCGTCCAGCACGCGCGGCAGCTCGCGGACCTGGTTGAAGACCGGCACGAAGAACAGGGCCCTCACGGATAGATCTCCTCCCAGTACCGCACCACGCTCGCCCCCGGGCGGAAGCGCAACATCTCGGGCGTAATGGCCGCGGGATCATGGGCGGAGAGCCACTGCAGGTACGGGAAGCTCACGCCGGCATGGATCGAGAGCGACACGCCCGTGCCGTAGCGCGGATTGATCTCGACGAAGGCCAGATGGCCATCCCCAGCGCGCAGGACCTGGATGCAGCAGACGTCGCGGGCTCCGAAAGCGCGGCAGACGCGGCGGGCGAAAGCGATCAGCTCGGGGTCCGCCACGGTTTCGCCGTCGACCATCTGCCCTGCCTTCACGATCCGCCGCAGCCGGGGCACGGCCACGAACGTCGCCGAATCGGGATCGCCGAAGGTGTCGATGGAGAACTCGTCCCCCGCGATCCACTGCTGCCAGATGAAAGCCGCGGGATCGATGCGGGAGGGCAGGTCGCCCGGATCGTCCAGGCGCAGGATCCCCTTGGCGCCGACGCCGTGGAGAGGTTTCCCGATGAGGGGGAATCGCCCGGCCGGAGCGCTGCCGGGAGGGTCGAAGCGCTCCGGTTGGGGGATCCCCGCCGCCGCACAGACGCGAAACGACTCGGCCTTGTCGTTGGCCGCGAGCACGCAGGCGAGGGGGTTGACCGCCACGTGGATGCCGGCATGCTCAAAGCGCTCGCGTTCACGGGCGAGGACCGGAGTCTCGGTGTCGAAGATGGGGATGACCATCCCGATCCCGTGCTGGATGGTGAGCTCCAGGAGGCGGTCCACATAGGCCGGGTCCGTGGCGCCCGGGACAAGGGCCTGCGCGTGCGCGAGGAAGAGCCCCGCCGCCCGCGGGCTCATGTCCACGGCGAGGACGAAGGGATTGTGCCCGGTCGAGTCGCGGATCGCCTTGACGACAGCGACCCCCGGCCCCGAGCCGGCGGCGGTGACCAGGACCCTCATTGCGGCCGGCCCAGGGCGCGGCGGAGCTCCTCGGCCACCCGCTCCTGTTGCTCCGGAGTGATATGGGGATCGAGGGGGAGGGAGAGGATCTCCCGCGCCGCCCGTTCCGCGGCGGGAAAATCTCCCTGCCGGTACCCCAGATCGCTCAGGGCACCGTGGAGGTGGAGGGGGACCGGGTAGTGGATGCCCGCGCCGATCCCCGCCGCCTGGAGGCTCGCCAGCACCGCGTCCCGCCGCGGCACGCGCACGACGTAGAGGTGCCAGACGTGCTCGTTGCCCGGCAGGGTGAGCGGCGTCTCGACCTCGGGCAGGTCGGCGAGCAGCTCGTCGTAGCGGGCCGCGGCCCGGCGCCGGGCCGCGTTCCAGTCCGCGAGGCGCGCGAGCTTGGCCGAGAGGACCACGGCCTGCAGCGTGTCGAGGCGCGAGTTGAAGCCGATCTCGGGATGGTGGTACTTGCGGTCGCTCCCCCAGTTGCGGAGCTTCTGGATGCGGCCGGCGATCTCGTCCGAGGAGGTGACGACGGCGCCGGCGTCGCCGTAGGCGCCGATGTTCTTCCCGGGATAGAAGCTGGTGGCCGCGGCGATCCCGAAGCTGCCGCTCGGCCGGCCGTGGCGGCGCGCGCCCTGGGACTGGGCGGCGTCCTCGATCACGGCGAGCCCGTGGGCCTCGGCGATCTCTCCGATCGCCTCCAGGTCCGCCATCTGGCCGAAGAGGTGGACGGGGAGGATCGCCCGGGTCCGCGGCGTGACGGCGACTTCGATGCGACCAGGATCGAGCAGGTGGTGGGCGTCGCAGTCCACGAGGACCGGCCGGGCGCCCGCCCGCATCACGCCCAGGGCCGTGGCGATGAAGGTGTTGGCCGGCACGATCACTTCGTCGCCTGCGCCCAGGCCGAGCGCCCGCACGACCAGCTCGATGGCGTCCGTGCCGTTGGCGACTCCGATGCAGTGGGATACGCCGCTGAAGCGGGCGAACGCCGTTTCGAACTCGCGCACGGCGGGACCGAGGATGAAGGCGGTGTCCGCGATCACCCGCGCGAAGCCCGCGGCCACCTCGTCGGCAATCTCGGCGTGCTGGGCCTTCAAGTCCACCAGGGGGATGGGCTCCGGGCTCATACCGCCTCCCGGCTGCCGTGGTTGCGCATCGAGCGTTCGAGCGCGGCCAGCACGCGCACGGCGGCCGCGCCGCTCCAGCCGTCGGAGAGCGGACGGGAGCCGGTCGCGATGCACTCCAGGAAGTGATCGCACTCCGCCTTGAGGGGCTCGTTGACCGGCACCCTGGGGATCAGGATGTCGCCTTCGCGGATGCTGGTGCGGAACGAGGCGAAGGTGTCGATGAAGCCGGGCGACCGCTGGTCGGTGACCTGCTTGTCGTAGAGGCGCAGGGGCTCGGAGAGGTTCATGTCGTCGAACGTCAGCATTCCCTTCTCTCCCACGATCGTGATGTCGCGGACCTTGCGTGGGCTGAGCCATGAGACGTGGAGGTTGACCATGATGTCGTCCGGATACCAGAGCTGGGCGAAGACGGCGTCTTCGATTCCCTCGTTGATCCAGCAGCCGCCGTGCGCCGCAGCCGCCACGGGGATGGTGCCGAGCCAGTCGTTGGCGATGGCGATGTCGTGCGCGGCGAGGTCCCAGGCGGCATTGACGTCCATGCGGATGGGCCCGAGATTCGTGCGCATCATGGAGAGGTAGAAGACCCGCCCCAGCGTGCTCTGGCCCAGGAGCTCCTTGACCCGCCGGATGGCGGCGTTGAAGAGGAAGACGTGGCCCACCATCAGCACCCGGCCGCCGCGCTCGGCTGAGGCGCAGAGCTCCTCGGCCTCGGCGAGCCGGGTGGCGATGGGCTTCTCCACGAGAACGTGCTTGCCTGCGCTCAGGGCGGCGGCGGCGAGCTCGTAGTGGGTGACGGTCGGGGTGGCGATGACGACGGCGTCGACCTCCGGGTCTGCGAAGACGGTGGCGGCATCCTGCGTCGTCCGGATCTCGGGATAACGGCTGCGGGTGAGCGCCAGGCGGGCCGCATCGCGATCGACGACCCAGGCCACCTCGCTCGTCTGGCGGTTGTGGAAGTTGCGGATCAGGTTCGGGCCCCAGTGGCCGGCGCCGAGCACGGCGATGCGCACCAGTTTCTGCGCCGCCATCATCGGGCCTCCAGGTCGCCGCGCCAGACCGCGACGGCGGCATGGGCCGGCATGGGAACCCTCTGCCAGCTCCGGGCCTGGGGAAAGCGGGCCTGCAGCCGGGGGAGCCAGACCTCCTCCGGCAGGCTGTGCGAGAGGACCAGCACCACGCGCAGGTCCTGAGACGAGACCAGGGGACGGGTGCCGCGCAGCTCCGCCGCGTCGAGGTAGCGGGTTCCCAGGGGGAGGTCCCAGGTGGACACCGGGAGCGTCCGCTGGGGGAGCTCGAGCCACATCATGAAAGAGGATCCCCACCCGGGGGGGCCGGCCAGCACCACCACGTCGCGCGGCGAGCGCAGGGCCGCAGCCACACGGGCCTCGACGTCCGGGGCGTTGCGCGGCGAGATCTCGGGCATGAACAGCCCGGTGGCGGAGGCGACGTAGGGCGGGTCGAGCCGGTCCCCGAGGTCGTTCTTCAGGAAGTTGGCGGCGCAGAACGCGAGGGGCGCGGCGAAGAGCGTCACCAGCAGCAGGATGACGGCGCCGCGCGCTCCCCAGGAGGTGGGCCGGTCGCCCGGGGACAGCCATCCGGAGAGCGCCAAGCACTGCGTGAAGGGCATGAGCCCCACCGCCAGCCGGGGCTCGTTGGCCAGGTAGTTGTACCGGATCACCAGCGAGACCACGGTGAGGATGAGGTAGAAGCCGGCCGTGGCCGCCAGCGCCAGGGAAGCTATGTCGCCGGGCTTGCGGCGGCGCTCCCGCACCAGGCCCCAGACCAGTGCGGCGGTGCCGGGAATCCCCAGCAGAGAGACCAGCAGGAGGCGGTCGGGGGGAGCGAGGCCGTGCAGGAACGGGAACCGGGCATCGCTGAAGTACACGAGATAGGTGATCCA
Organism: Thermoanaerobaculaceae bacterium; assembly: GCA_963712665.1. Taxonomy (GTDB): domain Bacteria; phylum Acidobacteriota; class Thermoanaerobaculia; order Multivoradales; family UBA5704; genus DATARR01. The sequence continues at coordinate 91,517 of CAVQIV010000014.1, forward strand.
CATGTGGTTCTGGAAAAAACCCAGCCCCGGGGCCCCCGCCAGCGCGACGGCCATGGGAAACGCGCGGACCGACTGGAGGTCCTCAGGCCGCGAGATCGAACGGTTCCCGGCGGCGCTGTCCACGAGCCCTTCGGATTGCGTCAGGTTGAGGGCGATCAGCCCGGCGACCGGCAGCGCGAAGCCGAGCGCCAGGACGGCGAGACGCAGGACCCGGGCGGGCCGGGAGGCTTGTGCGCTGCGGGCGACGCGAAACGCCAGCCAGGCGCCCAGGGGCAGCACGGCCAGGAACAGGGAGTACTTCAGCCAGTAGCTGAGGCCGAGCGCGAAGCCGCCGAGAAGGAACTGCAGTGCGGAGGCCCTCGCAGCCCCCAGCCGGAGCGTGAGAGCGATGAGCCAGGGGGCTGCCGCGAACGCCAGGATGTCGGCGGAACGGAGCGAGGCGGCGCCGCCGAGGGTCACGGCGTACCCCACCAGGGAGAGGGCATAGAGCAGCCGGACCGGGCGGCTCGGCGCGAGACGATCGGCCAGCCGCAGCCAGCCCAGAGAGCCGGCGAGGAAGAGCAGGAAGCTGGTGATCCGCAGAGCGGCCGCGAGCGGCAGCCCTGCTGCCACCAGGGGGGCATAGACGAGAGGGAAGCCCGGAGGCCACCAACTGCTCCAGACCCGGTCGTCCCGGCTCAGGTCGCGCGGGTCCGGCAGGCGCAGGGTGCCGGGGTTGGGAGACTCGCCCCGCGTCCACTGCTGGAGCGACCGGAGCTGAAAGCCGGTGTCCGTATCGATCCGGTAGGACACCAGGGTCGCGGCCAGGAACGCGCCGAGAGTGAGCGCGAGGACGATCGCGTAGGGCGCGAACCGCCCCGAGAGGGCGGACTTTGAGCGGAGGCCGGGTGGGTTCATGCTCGGATGTAGCCGCGGGCCGGGCGCCTGGGCGAGCAGCCTGGTTCGCTCTTGGAGCGGGGATTCTAGCATCTGCTCACGACAGCATCTGCTCATGGCAGCCACGGCCGCAGCCGGGCGAGGCGCCGCGCATGGCGGTCGTGGGCACACAGCAGATTGGCCGCGTCCGGAAGCCGGTCCGGGGCGAGGTCGCGCTGGACCTCGAAGACCGGGAGAAGCCTGTCGGTGACGAGGAAGAAACGAGAGTACCCGAAGGTCTGGAGGAAGCGGGCGACGTCCGCCGGCTCATAGGCGAAGCCGGCCGACCAGTGCCGGCTGACCTCCAGGAAGAGCAGGGGGGTGAAGCGGCGGATCGTCTCGGCGGCCCCACGGAGGACCGGAAGCTCCGCTCCTTCGACGTCGCACTTCACGAAGCTCGGAGCGCCAACCGCCCGCGGCGCCAGGTACGCGTCCAGCGTGGTGACCGGGCAGGAGAAGGTCCGGACGGAGGCCTGGGCCGTCCACGACCCGAAGGTGTGGCGCGTCAGAGCGGCCTGGCCGTGGTCGTCACCCGGCATGTACAGCGTCGCCGTCCCGGCCGTGTCCGACAGGGCACAACGGTTCAGGACCATGTTGCCGGCCCGCCGGGCGTGCCGGACGTTGGCTTCGAGCTCACGGAACGTCGGCGGCACGGGCTCGAAAGCGTGCACGTTCCCCCGGGCGCCCGCGAGGCGGGAGAAGAGGAGGCTGTAGTAGCCGGTGTTGGCCCCGATGTCCACCACGGTGTCGCCGCGCCGCACGAGGCTCAGAAAGACGATCTTCTCCAGGTTCGGCTCGCGCCGCCGGGCGATCAGCCGCGCATAGAGGCCGGGCAGCCGGGTCAGGGGGACCTCCAGCAGGGCCCGCAGCCTGCCGGGGAAGCCCCTCATGCCGCCAGCTCCTGCCGCAGGACATCCAGGGCCTCCTCCGCGGTCCACAGGCGGTCGCGGACTCCCGGCTCCTTGCCGAGGCTCACGGAGAGGCCCGGGTAGCCCCACTGGGCCTGGTGCTGGCGCGCCGAGGAGAAGGATTCGCCCAGGAGCACCACCGCAGGCCTGCCGAACGCCGCCGCGGCGTGGAGGGGCATGCTGGAGTTGGTGACCACGAGGTCGGAAGCTGCCAGCAGCGCGAAGACTCTCCGCAGGCCGGGGGTCTCTGCCAGCGAGCGGGCGCGTGTCGCCGCCGCCGTGACCCGTGCCACGAGGTCGTCCTCGTTCCGTCCTCCCAGGACCAGGAGCGAGGCGTCCCGCGGGAGACCCGACGCCACCGCCGCGAAGCTCGCGGCGGGCCAGCGCTTCTCCGGCAGGCCGCCGCCGGGAGCGATCACGATCCGCCTCCGGCGTCCCCCCTCTTCGGCCTCTGCCCACCAGCGCTCGGCCTCCCCAACCTCCTCCGGAGTGAGGAAGATCTGGGGCCGCGCCGGTGGCAGGTCCGTGGCGCCCAGGAGCTCCGCGAAGCGCAGGGCCGACCGCCCCACGTGCTCGTTGGGATCGAAGACGACCGCCTGCTGGACAGCGGAGTGACCCCCCGCGTAGCCCCGCACGCCGAGGCGGTACGGGATTCCCGCTTGCAGCAGGAGGAGCGAGCCCCAGGCGCTCCCGAGCACGTCGATGCCCACCGCGAAACGGCCTTCGGCCACGGCCCGGACCTCCGGGGAGGAGCGCAGGTAGGAGAGCCGTCCCCACGTCCCGGCCCGGGCCTGGTACTTGTTGAACCAGGGGGCGTTGACGGGGAGCACCTCGGAGAGATGGGGGTTGCCCTGCAGCACGTCGCGGTTCCAGCTCCCCACTCCGGCGGCGATCCGGGCCTCGGGGAAGAGGCGGCGCAGGGCCTCGAAGAGGGGGGTCACGACCAGCAGGTCGCCGACGTCGTTGTTGCGCAGCACGAAGATCGAGCCCGGCGGCCGGGGCGGCCCGGGCAGAGTGGGAACGCGGAGCGCGGCGCTCCTCACCACTCCCTCCAGGGCGGCGGCGGCGATCCGGTTTCCCGCCCGGCGGGCGGCGCGCAGCAGCGGCTTCACGAGAGGAGGACCTGCTCCTCGTACGAGCGGGCGATCCCGGGCCAGGAGAAGCGCTCGTAGTAGCCGCTGGCCCGGAGGTCCTCCAGGCTGGCGGGCGCGATTTCGGCAGGCGGCGGGAACGGCCGCAGCGATTCCGGGAAGTAGGGCCGCAGGTCCGCCACCGCCCCTGCTTCCGTGGCGTAGACGGGGAGGCCGGACTCCAGCATCTCGGTCAGGCTCAATCCCCACCCTTCGACTCGGCTGGTGAACAGCCCGGCATCGTGGGATGCCAGCAGACCCGGCAGCGCCGTGCGGGGGAACTGAGGGATGAGCCGCACCCGGCCGGTGCGGAGCCACGCCGCAGGCAGGTGCCGCTCAGCGGCCGGACCGCAGCCGGCGACGGTGAAGGTGTCCAGGGGGTGAGCCGCCATCCGTTCCCGCAGGAAGGCCACCAAACGCCTTGCTCCCTTCTGGTGGCTCCAGCGGCCAATCCAGAGGAACCGGACGCCGGGCCCTGGAGGGGCGCCCTGGCGGTTGCGCCGGACCTCGGCCAGGGCTTCCTGCTCGTCCCGCGAGAGCCCGCAGACGTAGAGCCTCAGCTTGCCGGACCAGCGGGGAAACCGGCGGCGCATCCACTCCAGCTCATGGGTCCCCATGCAGAGGATCCGCGACGCCCGGCGCCAGCCGCCCAGGACGTCCGCGGCCCGGGGGAAGGCCAGAGCCGTGTTGACCAGGGCGCGTGGAGACGGCCGCCGGGCCAGATCTCCCCGGAGGTCCTCCCATAGGTAACGCAGCTCCGGCTGGACGCTACGGGCGACCAGGCGCCCGCAGCGGGCCAGACGGCGGCTGGCGGAGATGGCCGGCGTGTCGATGACGTCGAAGGGGCCATGGCTCTCGGCGAAGCGCTCGATGCCACGGGTCTGCCGGCGCCAGAGGTTCCACCCGCGGGTGTCCGGCGGCAGCGGGGCGGGAGACCAGGCCGCGGCGTCGTGCCCCCGCTCGCGCAGGGCCGCCGCCAGATTGAGGGCGAGTTGGGCGGCCCCGAGCTCGGCGGAGAGCGGCGGATGGCTGACGATCAGGATCCTCACGGCGCGGCAGCCCGGGAGAGGACGACGTCCCCGAGCACCAGCCGGTCCATCCGCGTGCGCAGGAAGCAGTCCAGGGCCTCGGCCGGAGCATTGACGATGGGCTCGTTCTCGTTGAACGAGGTGTTGAGGAGCATGGGCACCCCGGTCTGGCGTTCGAAGGCGGCGATCAGCTTCCAGTAGCGGGGGTTCGCCCGTTGCGCGACGGTCTGCAGACGGCCGGTGCCGTCCACGTGGGTGACGGCGGGCACGCAGCGGACGCTTCTCCGGCCGGATGGGATACACCTTGATCATGAATGGATCGGGATAGTCGATCGTGAACCAGTCCCCGGTCCGTTCCTCAGCACCGAGGGGGCGAACGGCCGGAAGGACTCCCGCCGTTTGATCTTCGAGTTCAGGACCTCCTTCATGTCCGCCCGGCGGGGATCGGCGAGGATCGAGCGGTTGCCCAGGGCCCGCGGCCCCCACTCGGAGCGCCCCTGGTACCAGCCCACCACCTGCGCCGTCGGCGATGGCCTCGGCGGTCTCAGCCGTCAAGCGATCCTCGTCGGCGACGGTCGCGATCCGGATCTCGCCCCAGAGGCCGTCTTGCCCTTGAGAGCCTGGAATGGCCGCGGTGATCGCCCGGCGGATCTCCGTCTCGCCATAAGCCGGCCCCCAGTAGGAGTGCTCCATCACGAAGCCGTCCCGGGGCGCACCGAGCACGGCATGGTGGACGTAGAGCGCCGCCCCGAGCGAGGTGCCGGCGTCGCCGGCCGCGGCCTGGACGTAGACATCCTCGACGTCGGTGCGCTCGAACAGCCTGCCGTTGGCGAGCGAGTTCATGGCGCAGCCGCCCGCCAGAGCCAGCTTCTTCATCCCCGTCCTCTTTCCAAGCGCGCGCACGAGAGCGAAGAAGCGGTCCTCGTAGACCTGCTGGAGGGACGCGGCAAGGTCCTTGTGCCTCTGGGTCAGCTCCTCGCCGGGCCGGCGGGCCGGGCCCAGCAGCTCCTCCAGGGCCGGAGTGTAGATCGTCCCCAGCTCGGGCGCGCCGTCCTCCCAGGTCATGTCCACTCCTTCGGAGAGATGGCGGAAGTAGCGCAGGTCGAGGGCGAAGGTGCCGTCCGGCCGCGCGGGCACGATCCGGCCCAGCCGCTCGGCGAAGGCGGGCTCGCCATAGGCCGCGAGGCCCATGACCTTGTACTCGTCGCCGAAGCCGGGGAAACCCAGGTACTGGGTGACGGCGGTGTAGAGCTGCCCCAGGGAGTGCGGGAAGTGCACCCGCTGCAGGACTTCCACCGTACGTCCCCGTCCCACCGCCAGCATCGTCGAGACGAAATCGCCGAAACCGTCCACGGACAGGCACATCGCCTCCTCGAAAGGCGAGCAGAAGAACGCCGAGGCGACGTGGGCCAGGTGGTGCTCCACGGCGTGGAGCTGCGGCACCGGTCCTCCCAGGTCTCGGAGATCGGCGGCGATCCGCTCCTCCAGCGAGCGTACCTGGGCCAAGTTGCGGGCTCGGGAGGCGGCGCGGCGCAGGCTGCGGGGGTGGGAGAGGGCGAGGAAGGCCTTGCGCAGCAGGTAGGCCCGGGGCTGCCGCGACACGGCCAGGGCGTCCACCTCCCCCAGGACCCCGCCCATCTCGCCGATGCAGAAACGCAGGGCCTGCTCGGGGAAACCGGCCCAGTGCTTGATCCGCCGGAAGCGCTCCTCCTCGACGCCGGCCACGAGCCGGCCGGCCACGACCGCGGCGGCCGAGGCGTCGGCGTGAAAGGCGGAGAGGCCCAGGATCCGTCTTTCGGCTTTGGCGAGGAAAACGCCCGGCGCGCTCATTCCCCCTCCTTCCAGGAGCCAGGCAGGTCCGCTGGGTCGCGGGAGGCTGCCAAGAAGTGGATGTCGTAGAGGCCCTCAACCCGCGGGAGCACCAGGGGGCCGACCGGACCATAGCGCTCCCGGTGGACATGGGGGGCCACCCTGGCGACGCAGGAGTAGCCCAGCCCGTCGAGAAGGGTCACCACGTCGCGGGCCATTTCAGCGCCGTGCAGCTCGATGAGCAGGCGGGGACTGCGCTCCCGGAGAAGGTCGATGGCGCCTCGGAGCAGCAGACCCTCGGCGCCCTCGACGTCGATCTTGAGGACGTCCGGCAACGGCAGCTCCTCTTCGGCCACGAGGGTGTCCAGCCGCCGGCAGAGGACCTGATCGGTCAGCGGTCCGAGCCGCAGGTTCCGGCGCCCTACGGACGCTTCTCCGCCCGTGACCTTGCTCAGCGTCCCCGAGGAGGTCTGGACGTCGTCCACCTGGAACTCGGCCATGCCGTCCTCGTCGGCGAGGGCTACCGGCAGGACGGTGACTTTGTCCGCGATGCCGCCGAGGGCGAGGTTGGCGGCGAGGAAATGCCGGTTGTCCGGCGCGGGCTCAAAGGCCACGACGCGGCCGGCGTCCAGGGTGGAGACGAGGAAGCGGGCATAGAGCCCCAGGTTCGCGCCGCAGTCGTAAACCACGTCGCCCGGCCGCACCAGGTGGCGGAGCATGGCGAAGGGGAAGCTCTCGCTCTCCAGCGGCTTGCGCAGCCACCATGAGCGGTTGCGCCGCAGGCGGACGCGGAAAGGGCCGATCCCCTCCACCTGCAGCGTCCACGGGACGTCGGGGATCATCCGCAGAGCCCAGCGGCCCAGGAGCGGCCGGGTGCGCAGGAAGAGGGCGATGGAGCGGACCGCGGCAATCATTTCGGGGCTCCGTCCTCCTC